>NZ_JBBODB010000001.1:0-4800000 GCF_038002725.1 Paenibacillus sp. FSL H7-0323
TCCGCTGGCAGACCTTTATGAAGACATTGCGGCTGAGGAAAAAGCCCGGGCTACATATCAGTGGCTGATTGACATGACGGATGACGTGGATCTGCAGGATAGCCTTAAGTTCCTGCGGGAGCGGGAGATTGTGCATGCATTACGGTTTAAGGAAGCGGTGCAGATTATTATTGATGATCGGAATCAGAAGCGGGTGTTCTAAGGATTTCTGTGAAAAAGACATTTAAAGCCGTTCTCTTTTAAAAGAGAACGGCTTTTTTACGTTAAAAAATATGGAGGCTCCGCAGGAATTGATAGAAGAAATAACCGCCAAAGCCGATTAATACAACACCTGCGCTGATAGTCACCCATTTAATAGCCGTCCGGTTCATTGCTTTTCGTGTGGTGGATACAATCGTCATCAGGCCAATATCATGGAGCAGGATACCAATCAGGATACCTAATCCCACTAGCAAAAAGCTGCCCGTATTAGTACGGTCAAAGGAGTCGGACAATACGGTACCAAAGACACTAACCCAAAATACCAGGTTTCCTGGTGAGATCGCCACTAGCAAACCATTTTTGTAAGAAGAGAACAGCGATTTGGACGTCTTCTCTCCTCCAAGGGAAATATCATGATCTGCATTCTTGATGCTGTCATATCCAACGTAGCATAGGAAGAGAGCTCCAACTAACCACATGATTACTTGTATGATAGGCATGGAAAGAATAGAGGCTAGACCCAGGTATAAGCCTAGAATTAGGAAGAGGTCGATAGTCATTCCCCCGAGGCCAACAATCCAACCATGCATAAAGCCATTTTTTAAGCCTTGTTTGGTCATTTCAATGGTAATGGTACCTACAGGTAGAGCGATGGAAAAGCCGAGCAAAACGTATGTAAGAAATAAAGTCATTAAAATTTAAAGCCCCCTTTATCAAATTAAACGAAAGTATATTTTACACCATGAAGTAATAGGGGGCAATTCTTTTGAGTGAATTTATCTATTACAAATTTGCTCTAAAATTTTCGACCGCTCTAATAGAGACGGTCTTTTTTATTTATTTGAGGATCGCCAGAGATGAATATTAATGGTCTCGATTTTCTTTACCGATGAATTATTGCTCGAAAATTAATATACAATAGTTCATATGATTAAACTATTAAACCTAAGGAGGCAGCCTATGGACAGACAAGAACGCTTAAAAAATCTGGCTGAAGAATTTGGTGAATGCAGTAAAGCTCTTGCAGCCATTGGAGATGAGACACGTCAATCCATCATCATTGCTTTGATTGAAGGTGAAAGTGATTGCGAAAAAGGAATCAGAGTTGGTGAGCTGACACAAAGGACCAATTTATCCCGTCCAGCCGTATCTCATCATTTGAAGGTATTAAAAGAGGCTAATTTGATTGGTTTTGATCAGGAAGGCACCAAAAATTATTATTATTTGGATGTACTTAAAAGTGATATTTTCAGACTCAAAAGGCTGTTTGACCATATCGATGAGTATATCAAGGATTCTGCAGAATCAGATCCTAAAACTATAAATGATGATGAAGGGTGATATGAGATGAAAAATGTGATTTTGTTAGGTGGAAGTGGTTATATTGGAACACATTTGTCGGAAGAATGGTTAAGAAAAGATCCTAAGGTGCAGATCATCAGCGTATCCCGAAACGGAAAGCCTGGAAAGTTATTACCGAGCCTCGTTAATCACAATCGGATAAAATGGATGTCTGTCGATATTTTTGATATCGATTCTTACATTAGTAAGTTACCTCAACAAGCGGATGCCGTCGTTGATTTGGTCGGCACTGCTACAGCAAACAGCAAGGAGGATTTCGAAAAGCTAAATGCTGAGCCGGTAAAAATTATGGTTGAGCTTATGAGTAGGTTGAACATACCCAATGGATGTTATATTTCAGGACGGATGGGAATGCCCTTTAAAAATAAACCATTTCTTGAATCCAAGCATAGAGGAGAGCATATCGCCCTTACAAGCAGCAAAAACATCAGAATTGTAAAACCAAGTCTGGTTTACGGGGATCGTGCTGATGCGGTTGTCATGGTTCCTTTTGTACAAGCCGTAGGTCTTTTCAATAAGGATCTAAAACCCATTAAAGTGAATCAGTTGGCTCAGCAGATTATTCAAATGCAATTAAAACTATAATATTAGTGATTTATGGACTAGTATATAAGCGATTATTTTTAAAAAAAGAGCCTCAATAGCTTCGGCTAACAAGGCTCTTAATACTGTCATGAGTTTGGATTTCATTATTTAATTGTTATCTTTATCGGTTTGTTTGATCAGTTCATAAGCGATATACCCGATCATTCCCAAGAACAACCCTGTGCCTGCAATAATGTAAACGATCGTAAATATTTTTCCGAGTGCTGTCTGGGGAACAAATGTTGGATGACCTAATGTACTAAGCGTTGCAACGCAGAAATAAATAGCATCCAGGACAGACAAACCTTCCTGTTTGACATAAAAAATGGTTCCGGACAACAGCGTCATCAAAACTAATAAGAATAATGCTTGGAAATTTTTACGTTTGAGCGCTTTCCATAAGCCCGAGAATAAACGTTTTAAAGTTAGTAAAAATGATAACATGCAGCTCCACCCTTCATTTATATTAGAGCATACATAACAAATCGTAGTCAAACTATTGAAACCAAGCAGCCTCTTATGAGGTTGCTTATTTGTTTTGAGAAATAGTTAGAGTCAGCAGCAACTTCCTGGTTCTCTCCCAAGTTAAATTCCTTCTAAGAACATAAGTTTCCTTCAATTTGATAGAAATATTCTGATTCATAGGATCTATTATGGAATGTTGATTTCAAAGTAAAGCTTTGAAATCTTCTATTTAGCAATGGAAGTGGATAGGAGTAATGAACAACCTTGAAAAAGTAAATGTGCCAAATGTCTTAAATTGAACTAAAAGAAAAGTACGATGAGGTGACCTTAGAACTGGATCTATATACACTAGTAATTTTACTGTTATGAAAATAATGGTTATTTATTGGGGATCTTTGAACCATTTTAGCAAAAAATGTTATGGAAAATATAAACTATTCAGTCTTCAAACCGATAATGCAGTATGTATATCCTGAAATGGAAAAAAATTTATATTTTATTTAAAATTTACACTAATGATTCTTGTTAATCCAAAATTCCTATCCAGTGGTGATGAAAAAGATGAGTGCTCAAGAAATGCTAACCAATCAGGTACAAAGAACCCCTCGAATTAAACCAAATTACCCGGAAGGTGAATTGGTTTTGGAGGATCCTGCCCGGCCATCGGGAAAACCAACCTTCTCATGGTTGACGATTATAGTCCCCCCCATCGGGATGTTAGTCATCTCTATATTTATGTCAACATTGACCAGGTCATTTACCATGCTGATATCAACCATGGGTATGACTCTTCTGACGGTCATGGTTTCAATTTTAAATTATAAATCTAGTGTGAAAAAACATCATGAACAGAACAAAAAACTTGAAAAGAAATATCTCAACTACTTATTTCAGGTTCGTAATGATTTACAAAGTGCCGCGAGTACGCAGCGAGAAGCCTATACATATATCCATCCAAGTATTCAATCTTGTGTTGAAATCGTACGGGGGAGAAGCAAGCAGCTGTGGGAAAAAACAGGAATTGAAGATGATTTTCTGAATCTCCGGGTTGGTGCTGGAATCCAGCCGATTGCTCTGGTGCCAACATATAGCTCAAAAGCGAAAGCAATTGATGACGACAACCCACTTGAAGAAATCGCCAGTAAAATATGCGAAGAGATGTATTTTGTACGAGACATTCCAGTCTACATACCGTTAAGGAATATTAATACGCTCGGAATATACGGCAAACAGCAGGAGGTTCGTGATTTCCTCAATGCTGTCCTGGTGCATTTAACAACACACCAAGGGTACGATGATGTAAGGGTAATATGCGTGATGCAGCCTGATGATCTGGAACACTGGGAATGGTTAAAATGGCTGCCCCATACATGGAATAAAGATCGAAGCCAAAGAAGTTTGGCTACAACATCCTTTGATGCCTCTAATATTGCGGATGAATTACTTCCGGAGCTTAGAAAAAGAGAAGAAAACAGCAAGAATGGTTATGGACTACAGCCAATGCAGGCCCCACATTATGTTTTTCTGGTTTTTGCTCCTGAACTGTGGGACAGCACGGATATGATGAAGTATTTGCTCTCGGGCAATGCTTCACTTGGAGTGACCAGCATTTTTACATCAGAGAAGATTGATGTTGCGCTGCCGCTGAATTGCCAGGCTATTCTGGAAATTAAGGGCGGTAAGGGGATGGTTCGCAAAGATACTAATCAGCTGTTAAGTCATTTAGCTGATTATTTTTCTGCCGATTCTCTGGATAAAAAAAATTCGGAGTTTTTTGCCCGTTCTTTGTCTCCGCTCAGAATTAAAGAAGGTCAAAATAACAGCTATATCCCGCCAATGGTTACTTTTCTGGAGAGCTTTGAGGTTGAGCAGGTAGAGTCTCTAAACGTAATGGAGCGCTGGTCAAAAAACCAGGCTAACCGTACCATGTCCATTCCTCTGGGGCTCGGGGCAGGTGGTAAATTTCTTTTGTTCGATATGCACGAAAAAAGCTATGGCCCACATGGTCTAGTAGCCGGCACCACCGGATCGGGGAAAAGTGAGCTGCTTCAGTCCCTACTTTTGGGTCTGGCGGTAAATTATCATCCGCATGAGATTGCTTTTGTACTGATTGACTATAAGGGTGGAGGGATGGCTAACGCTTTTCTTGGGCTTCCACATCTGGTGGGAACAATCACCAATCTTGGTGGTAATCAGATCAATCGGGCTCTTGCCTCCATCAAAAGTGAGCTTTTGCGGAGACAGCGACTGTTCAGTGAAGCCGGAGTGACCAGCATTGATAATTACATCGTTCTTTACCGCAATAAGGAAGTTAACCTTCCCTTGCCGCATTTGATCATAGTGGTGGATGAGTTCGCAGAACTTAAATCAGATCAACCGGAATTTATGAAAGAGCTGGTCAGTGCGGCACGGGTCGGAAGAAGCTTGGGGATTCACTTAATATTGGCAACACAAAAACCTTCTGGCGTAGTTGATGACCAGATCTGGAGTAACTCCAGATTCAAATTATGCCTGAAGGTCCAGACACCTTCGGATAGTCAGGAGATGCTAAAACGCACGGAGGCAGCAGAGATCAAAGAAAAAGGCCGTGGGTATTTGCAAGTTGGTAATAATGAAGTATTCACTTTGTTCCAATCCTCCTGGAGCGGAGCGCCTTATCAAGCTGGGGAGACAGATCAGGATGGAAGTCCCAAGATGGATATCGTTTCACTAAGTGGTGAACGCAGAGCCCTGATTCCGAAGGGGAAAAACAGTGATGATGTCTCAAAACTGAGTGAGCTGCAGGCTGTGGTTAATCATATAGCTGCCATTTCTGCTGAGCAATCGATCGGAGAGGCCTTTCAGCTGTGGCTGCCTCCACTTCCGGAGACCATGACTTTAGCAGATGTTATGGATCAGAATCAGATCTGGGATGGGCAATCATGGAAGCAGCCAGATCAGAATCTTATTGCCACCGTTGGACGAATTGATAATCCGTCAGATCAGGAGCAATACAATCTGGATATTAATTTTAATCAGGACGGACATTTACTGGTTTATGGAGCACCGAGCAGTGGTAAGACAACACTGTTAAAGACAATTATCATGTCCCTCGCCTTGAAATATGAACCTGATTACGTTCATTTCTATATATTGGATTTTGGTACACGTACCTTGGGAGTATTCCACGAGCTTCCACATGTAGGGGATATTATTTTTCCAGAGGATGAACAGAAGCTTGGAAAACTGATCAGTTGGTTGTTGTCCCAACTGGATGAACGCAAACGTAAGTTTTCTCAGCTTGGAATCAGCAATTTGGTCTCTTACAGTGCGGCCACTGGAGAGAAGGTTCCTTACATTGTTATTCTGCTCGATAATTACACAGGATTCTCAGAAGCATATGATGACTTTATCTTAGAGCTTTCCAAGTTGGTGCGTGAAGGCGGTAATTACGGGATATACTTCGTGTTCGCTGCCAATGCTGTAAACTCTTATCCTTACCGAATCAGCCAGAATATTAAGCAGGCTCTAGTATATCAAATGTCTGATAGATTGGATTATTCCAGTATTCTGGGCAGAACAGAAGGGATGGAGCCAACGAATACCGTAGGCCGCGGACTGCTCAAAGATAACCGGATTCTGGAATTTCATACCGCACTTCCTGTGGATGGAAGCTCGGATGATCAGATTGCTGCCTCTCTCCGCCGGATTAGTTCGGAGATGAAAGCAGTGGCAGGAGTGAATAACCCTATGGGGATTTCAGTGATCCCGGACAAGCTTTCACTGGCAGAGCTTTTGGAACGTGTGCCTAAGGAACAACCGCAGGGCAATTATCTGGTACCGCTCGGGCTGGATTGGGATACTACACTTCCGGTAGAGATTAATGTAAAGCAGGTTAGCAATTTTGTAGTGTCTTATACTACTCAAAAGCATGTGGACTTTAGATTTAACGCCTTAATACAAGCTCTTGATAAATCGGCAGGCGAAATAAACATGGAATTCCATCTGTTTGACAGTGGTGCTGTCAGTATACCGAGCCTGAAAGCTAGTTCAACGATTACGCGCTATATGAGTACAGCTGAAGAGTTTTTACAGCTCACACAATCCTTGGTGGATCAGCTGCAACTAAGGAAAAATGATGCCCGGCAAGCTTTTGCAGATGCCCAAAATCGTGAAGAATTTGACGAGGCTGAGTATATTCTGTCTAAGTACCCGCTTCTTGTCATTGTAATTCCTCATCTTAAGTCTGCTTTTGATCTGATGGAGAATGATTCACTGGATCATTTGGAGCGGATAGCAAGGTTTGGAGGTGGACTTGGTGTAATGCTGCTGGTCGGCAGCGATTCGTTTGAACTGAATCAAATGCATTTGGTCACTGATTTTGCGGGTGAACTGATTAACAGTGGACATGCATTGTTGTCCGATGGAAGACCCAACGATCATTTGTCTTATGCACCACTACTCGAGGGTTTGGAATACCATGAGCTGAACGAGGTGTTGGACAATACTGAAGCGATGCTGCTAACAGAGGGATCCATTTCACGCCTCAAAATGATTACAGAACTATAGATAAGCAGGTGAAGAAAGCGATGAAGCCGGCTCGTGAAATATTTGAATTGCATCCTTTAGAAATTATCTATTTAACTGCTTTAATAGGAGGAACCAGTTTTCCAGGTCTGGAAATCGATCTTAAAGGTGAATCGGAGCGCAATTTACGCTCCCTAATGGATACACAGATGAGGTCGCTGGAAGTGAAGGGATATTTAGAGGTTGATTTTGTGGGGCTCGCCAAAGTGAATGAAGTGCTTCATAGAGGTATCGCTGTTGCATCCAGTTGCAAATCTTATTATTGCCAGCTTATGCATACAAATCAGCAGACTTGCAAGGTCTTCTATTTTGTTCAGGATGAAGTTTGGTTTGAACTTGAGCATCAGCCGGAAAGTAACACCTATAAGCTTCAGGAGATTTATGCACTACATGAGCTGATGTATCAGGTGATTGAAAGAATCCCTTTAGTGTGGGAATTGAGCGATAAAGAAAAATTACAAAAAGCGATAAATAAAGAAGTAGATCTTGAAACGTGGATGGGGAAATCTCTTCAAGCAGGTGCATTCATAACTTCCTTGGCAGAAATCCAATGCATTACTGAGGAGGCACAGGTGATTCGCGAACTGAACCTGTTGATTCATGAAGAACAAATGTGGCTGCTGCGTGGGGTGGAAGAAGACGTCAGTCAAACCACGCAATCCTTGCCTGCAGTAGTTAATGAGTTATGTAATTGGCTGCAAGAAGCTTAACAAATCTGGGGGATCAGACTATGTCAACTGCACTGACTACTTTTGTATTTAAAGGTGAAAGAGAGAAGTATTTGGATTTGGAAGTCTCTCTTTCTATTTCTACAGGGCAATGTATCGAGCTACTTAAGCAAGCCAACTGGCTTCCGGATAACTGGGAATTTAAATGTGAAGCCAGCCGTACGGGCGAAGAATGGATGGAGTTGGGGCCGCATGCTGTTCTCGCAGAGATTATACAAGGGGACGGAGCCATAGTTCGTATTTTACCCTATTGAGCTGGGAGATCGTAAAGGAGGATTCCTATGAAAAGCGTACACTTAGTCTGCTCGCCTGAACTTATAATGCTGCTATCCAGGTCGCTGGAACATGAGGGTTATGTAATTTCCGGTAAACATTCTACATTACATAGTTTTATAAGTGGTTTCAGTAGCAAGGAAGTTGATCCTTCATCCATTGTAATTATGGAGGGCGGCGCGGGTCTGGGCACACCGGTCAAGGCTGCGGATATTATCAGTTTCATGACACTGATCCGCAAATATCTTAAACATACGCGGCTGATTGTTCAGTTAGACCCGGTGCTGCAAACGGATATTGAATTTATACGGACCCTTGTAAATATGAATATACATGATCTTCAGTTCACTACGGAATTCCAGGGCGATGATCTTCTAAACTGGATCAAAGAGAAAAAAACTACAAGGGATTATTATCATATCCTGGGGAAAAAGAAAGGCCCTTTTGCATCGTTTAAAGGCTCATCATCAAGAGCAGCTTCTGACGCGGCAGTGGAAGAGGCACCGTCTGCTCCTCCGAGACCGGTGGAGTCGCTTACCCGTCCACAGCCAGTGGCGGCCGGTTCCAGAACTGTAGCAGATGCCGCCAACAGGAGACCTTCCGTTGCTCCTCGCTCTTCAGCAGGATCAACCCCGCCTAGACTGGGGCCTCCGGCCAGAAAGGAGACCCCGTCATTAGCCGAAGCGGAAACGCTGGAGAGTCTGGAACAATCTATTCCGGTAGAAGAAGAGTCGATGCCAGCAGCAAGTACGAGAATTCTGGGCAGCAATGTACCACTTGTCATCGGAGTTTGTGGTGTCGGAGGGGAAGAAGATGTAGGTGCGGCGGCATTTCTGCTGGCTGCGGGTCTGGCAGAACTGGGCTGGAAGCCTCTGGTATGCGGAGATGACAGGCCCGAAATCAGTTCGCTTGAACAGATTGTTTTTAAGGGGGAGAAAGAAGATTCGGTTTCTACCATGTTCGAATATGAAGGAGTCACTTTCTACCGCAGAGGGTATTCGTGGGATATTTCGGAGCTTTTGGCCAGTGAGTTCACGCATATCATTCTATGGGTAGATATCCATCGGGAGCGGAAGGGCACCAGCGGACTCGAGCTGTGGTGGAACTCGCAAATTCCTATTTTGATAGGCAACGGGGCTATGTGGAAGTATGAACTGCTGAAAGAGAAGCTGAACACCCTTAATCCTTATGAGCGCAAGCGGTGCAGGTTACTGCTGGAAAATGGACATCAGGAAGTATTACAAATGTTGAAAAAGGATTTTGCAGAAATTCAAACGACTCTGATGCCTGCACATCAAGATCCTTTGTATCCAGATAAAGCGGCTGTTGAATGGGTAATGAAGCTGCTGACCGTTCAGAAAAAGCTCTTTCGCAAGCAAACGTTGCTCTGGGGAATTGTTGGGATGGTCTTGTTTGTGACCTTGTTATTAATAGGCATAGGATTTTCATTCGTTCCGGAGAGCCGGTAATTATAAATCAGGAGGCTGGGTATGAATTCAGGTATGGTTAGGGGCATTGCTTTTGATTGCCATCGACTTCTCTCCCCTGCCCAGGAGTGCAGCGATAAGATGAGAGCGGCAATCACAGGAGTGTCTGGTTATTGGGTAGATTTGGGTGGGGAAGAGTTTAAGCAGCATTGTGAGGAATGGATTAAGAAAATGAACGAATTTAAAGCTGCCATAGCCCAAATTGAAGCAAATATGATGAACTATGCAGATAAATTGCAGGTGGAGGAAGAGAGAGCAGAGGCAGCCAGAATTAAGGAAGCTGAAAGACAAGCCTCCGAACGGGCAGCAGCGGCAGTGGCGGCCGCAGCCGCAAAATCTACAGGGAAAATTAAATAGGGATGGAAATGAGGTCTTGAAGTGGCAATACGTAAGCGGAAAAAAATACTGAGATATACGATCCTATCAGGTTGTCTTGTTGCCGTTGCCACATCCGGGGTATGGTTTGCAACTTATCGCCATTATAACGCTAAGCTGATCGATGAGCGGGCAGCTTACGAAGAACAGCTGAATGATAAAGATGAAGTCTTGCAGCGCTATATGGACCAATCCCAGACAGCCTATGTATTGATATCTCCAAAGCTAGCTGGAGAGGTGATTACTGCTGAGGATGTAATGGAAGAGAAGCTACCCAAATTCTCCTCACCGGATAATCTGATCAGCGAGTCTAAAGCAATTGTTGGTAAGTACTTGAAGATTGATGCATTATCAGGCACAGCGGTAACTACTGAAATGATACGTGATGAAGCGAGATTGGAGCCTTCAGAACGAAAAGAAGAGACTGAATATATTAAACTGCCGCTTCGGTTAACGAAAAAAGATGTCGTAGATATTCGGATAGTTTTTCCAAATGGCGAGGATTACATAGTAGTAGGAAAGAAGTCGCTGAAGGACGTAGATTTAGCGAATCAATATACATTTTTTAATGACAATGAAGAAGAAGCACAGCTCCTGCAAGCTGCCCTGGTGGATGCATACATAAATAACGCAGAGCTGTATATGAAACAGTACGTAGAACCGGAGCTTCAGCCTGAACCTGTAGTCAATTATGTCCCTAATCTGGATGTACTTGGAGTAATTAAGGATAATCCTTTCATTATAGATCAGGCCAAGTGGAGTCTTGCTGCCAATCTTCGTAAGGAACTGGAGAAACGTCTCGAAGTTATGGAGGATGAAGATAGAATTCGTGTGGGAGCACAGGCACCAAGCGGCAGTGGTGTGATCCAGAGAAAGGCTGTGCAGGGAGCGGCGGCAGCAGAGGAGGCTGCAAAAGTTGATGACAGCCAATCCGTGAACGGAGTGATAGATCGGACCAATCAAGCGCCGATCGATTCAAGTGCAGACCAGAGTTCAACGGGTGTGACGAATAAAGAAGCAGCCACAGATGACAGTCTGCTGGAAGGAGAGTGACCGATTTGCACATTGTTGTTGCAGGGGATTGCGAGAAGCATGATTTCATACTGGCAGCGGCTATTCTGTTGAGAAGTTATTTCAACAACGATGTCATGATTATTTCGGATAACAGCAGGAATTATCAGTATTTTGAAGGCGAAGTGTCTGGTATAAAGATTGCAGATTCAACCGTAGCTGACAAACCGGATATCGTTCTGTATGACTGGCATCATGGGTATCCTGAGGGTCTTAAGGAGGAGATTATTGTCTTCGCGACTACCTATGACCGTCAGTCTATGGAGAACGTAGATAAGTTGCTGGATCAGAAACGGATGCCTACTGTACTGCTTGTCATAGAAGAAGAATGCGGACTTGGGCTGAAGTATGTGGATAAATATTATCCAGTGATTACTTCGAAAATCAGTTACATCAGTAGTCCGGAGCGAAGAATTAATTGGGTCCATGATGGAAGGGTGGATCTTAAGGTAGATAAGGATTTTGCCGAAGCTGTAAATGACTTTTTGATTGAAATTTGCGATGTTCCAAAGCAAGACATCAAGAAGCTGTGGCAGTATGCAAGGAAACGGGGGTAGGTAATTGTGCTAGTGGCTTTCTGGGGACCTGCTCAAGGGCAGGGGAGAACAACTTCGAATATGGCAGCTGTTGCGGCTACCATAGCGCTAGATCATCACATCCGCGTGTTAATGACACATACGCATTTGGAGCAAGGTGTGCTTGAGCATTTGTTCTCACAGACAAGAACAACGCTTCAATCTGCGAAGACCACAGGTGGAATGGATGCGATTGAGAGATTAGTGCAGTGTGGAATGCTTACACCTGAAGGAATTAGAGATCATGCGGAGTCCATTCTTAAAGATCGGTTGGAACTGCTTAGTGGATCTATGAGTGCTGAGAAACATGAGACAAAGCTCTTGCTTCCGCATATCTTCAAGGATTATCGCAGGTTTTATGATTTGTTATTTGTGGACCTCTCCTCCGAAGATGATCCGGAGGTCGTATCTCTGGTTATGGAACAGGCAGATTTGATTGTGGTTAACCTAAATCAGAATCAGGTAAGTCTGGATTCCTATTTTTTGAACAAAAACAAAGCTCCTGTGCCGAGTCATAAGTCAGTCCTCTATTGTATTGGGGCTTATGAGCGCAGTTCCAGGTTCAATAAAGAGAGAATTATTAAGCTGTATGAATTGAAGAAAAAAGCAGTAGGTGTTATCCCGCATCATATTGGTTATATGGATGCTCAAAATGAACGGCGTTTTGTTCAGTTTCTATTGAAGGCAAGAGAAGCTAAATCCCGTTTTCTGGAGTTTAGTGAGGACGGAAACTTCACTGAGGCGGTACGACATATGGGACAGCTTATTCTCCGGATGCTGGAGATTTCTCCAGTATCGGAAGTGGATGCTGCGAATGATTAATCTGATTCTGATCTTTGTAGTCCTGATAGCTATTGGAGTGTTCCTGTACTTATGGCTGGGCAGACGTAAGGATGCTGCTCCACCTTCCGTCCAACTGAAATATGATATGAATGAAATCGTGCAGTTTCTGAGAAGGGCTTTTGAGGAGATTATAGCGGCGTCTCTTTATGAAGGTAGCCCAAGTGAGGAGGAATACAACCGTCGGAAGGCGCGGAGAAGGGAATTGCAGAAAGCGCTCCGAAGTTGCATGCACGGTGATCTTTCCGCTAAGAAATATGTGAAGCTTTATATGAAGGATCTATTAGTTCAGACCTACGGTCTGGATGAAGGAAATGTAGATAAGATTATCAGCTTCGGCCATACGAATCGATTGACTTCACAGGATTGCTTCGATATCTTGCTTTATGTTTTCAAAAAAGATCATGGTCAGAATGCATTTAATGTAATAGTAAGCAAATATATCCTGGACACATTGCAAAAGCTGCCTGATGGATCTAAGGGGTATAAGATCACCGAAGAACAGATTCGCCATATCTATCAGTCAGAGCAGCCGAGATTGTCCATCCAGGACAAGATTGAAATTATTGTTCAGAGAGCTTATCAAATTTATAAGGGGCTCGGCGTTATTGATGAGCTTCGAGATCAGAACATTGACGGAGTTAATGGAGGAACAAGTGGCATGCCTCCTGATGTCGTGCAGACTACAGATTTTCTGGAATATACGAAGCAGCAGCATTTTATTCCACAATCCTATGATGCGGTGTGGACGTTCTACCGCGGAAAGTCGCTTCACCTGGAATTCTTAAGTTTTGGTTCTGAGAAGGAGCTTAAGCGGGTTTGCCAAAATATCTATGGGTTTGGTAATCCTGGGCAATTAAATGAATCCAAGGGTTATATCATCAACGATATGGCTGATGGTAGCCGGGTCGTGGTTGTGCGGCCCAAAATGGCTGAAAGCTGGGCTTTTTTTGTCCGAAAATTTAACGATTCGCTCGTGGAATTGGATCAGCAGATCCAAGATCAAGGGGCACAGCTTGCGATTGATATGCTTATTTTTCTCATCTTGGGCCATCAGGTCACCGCCATCACTGGCAGACAGGGCTCGGGGAAAACAACGCTGCTTAAGGCACTGATCAAATATATTGATGCGAAGAATATCCGGATTCAGGAGACTTCCTTCGAGATCTGGGCGAGAAAAATGTATCCGGGTAAAAATATTTTATCCTTTAGAGAAACCCCCTCCGTTAGTGGGCAGGATGGGCTGGATGTGCAGAAAAAAACGGATGGCGCTGTGAATATCGTCGGTGAGGCGGCTACTCATAGCGTGGTCAGTTATGTGATTCAGGCAGCCCAGGTAGCTTCTGAATATACATTGTTTACACACCACGGCAAAACACTGCCCAATTTGGTCAGCGCTTTGCGCAACAGTCTTATCGCATCGGGAGCTTTCAGTAATGAGAAAATTGCTGAGGTTCAGGTTGTTGAGGCGCTTGGTTTCAACGTTCATCTGGTACTACGTGCTGGGAAAAGATATATCGAACGGATTACAGAGATTATCCCGGCAGATCCCCAGTTCGAATATCCTCAGAACTACAAGGATCCTGAGAATATTACGGACAAGCTGGATGCTTTTATGGATACCGTGACCGAATATTTTGGCCGGATGACAGATCGACGTTCCTATGATTATAAGGATGTCATTGTGTGGGAAGCCGGAGAATACGTGACCAAACATCCGATCAGCAGCCGTAAAATCGATGAGATGCGCAAAAATATGGATGAAGAGGATGCACTAGAATTCACTGCATTTCTTGAGAAGTATTGGGGGCAATCCGCATGAATCTGCAAAACCTATTGTTGATTATTTTGGGAACCTCAGGAGTGCTATTGGTTGTCCTGCTTGTACTGCTTAATATAGTGCAGCGTAAATTGAAGGGAACACAATATCAAGAGCAAAGGCGGCTAAAGGCTCTGCTGCCAACGAGAACTAAGGAAAAAAGATGGTTGGAGCAGGCCCATAAAACTTATCCGGTACTTGATGAACTGCCATTAGTGAAGAAACTTCTTCACCGGATGCGCTCGCGTCTGACCTTGGTTCATGCAGGCAATGAAATTATGATCAGAAGTCGTGCGGCTGCGCTGACGCTAATGATTGTTGCTTGTATTCTGATCATTTCGTTGAGTTCATTCCTCTGGACTTCATCGTGGGTAAGCCGTGCGACTATTATGCTAGTCTCAGTTTATCTTGGAGGTGTCCTTAGCGATCTCTTCATTGGGCGTTTAGTGAAGCAGATGTTATATGACCAATCGTCCATGATTCTGGATATTCGCCATGAATATCATCAGTCACATATGGTGCAAGTCAGCTTAGAGAATTCTGCGGAACGGTCGAAACCAATGGTAGCCGTGCATGCTCGGCAGATTGCTGGAATTCTGGCAGCGGTGGACCCGGAAGATGAACTGCAGAAATATTATGAGATTGCACCTAACCGTTATATGAAGCAACTAGCTGGAGTGAGTTACAAAATAGGTGAATATGGCGACGCGGATATCCATAAAGGGGAGCGTTCGATTTATCTATCGATGCTTGGCAATATTAGAGAAGAGATTCATATGGATATTAATCGGCGTGAGCGAATCGATCGTTTGTTATACGGTATTGTTTTTGTAGCCATTTCGCCGGTATTCATGCTGGATCCAATCCGCAATTGGGCGGAGGGAATGTTTCCTATTGTATCTAATTACTACAATTCGGCCTGGGGGTTATATTCTTTAATCTTACTTTATATCACTTTCATAATATCGTTTATTGCCTTGCGGATTCTCAAGGGTGTGGATGAAGACACTCAATCTATCAAAGATGAGGGTAAGTGGTTAAATCGGATCCTGAAGAAAAAATGGATTTTCAAACTGGTGGATCGGATCACGCCGGCAGAACATGAGCCTCTTCATTTCAAGGTAGCCGGCAAATTGAAGGATGCTAACTCCGGGTTGTCGCAACATGCCTTCTTTCTGCAGAAAACACTAGCGGCAGTCGTGATCTTTGTGCTGATCGTATCGCTTCAATTCTCGATCCATGCCAGTATCAAGCATAACATCCTGTATCCCAATAAGCAGATCACCACAGGCGGCAATCAGACAGAATCTCAGAAGCTGCTGAGCGAGGAACGGTACGCTTTTGAGCAGACTT
Organism: Paenibacillus sp. FSL H7-0323; assembly: GCF_038002725.1. Classification (NCBI taxonomy): domain Bacteria; kingdom Bacillati; phylum Bacillota; class Bacilli; order Caryophanales; family Paenibacillaceae; genus Paenibacillus; species Paenibacillus sp. FSL H7-0323. The sequence continues at coordinate 15,701 of NZ_JBBODB010000001.1, forward strand.
TAATTGGAGAACTGGTAGCGAAGGATATTACACCGGATCAGATGTTGCCCTACATTCAGGAGAAAGCGGAGAATAAGTCTTTCCTTCAGAACAATTTGAACCAGAATGCCTATGCTGCACAGTTAATGAACAGGGTAGAGCAATATCATGAGGAGTACTACAAATGGTATGAACTTTTGCTGGCTTTTGGGCTGGCAGTGGCAGGGTTTTATCTTCCGGATGCTTACTTAATCATTCGTACTCAGCTGCGAAAGTGGGAAATGCAGAATGAGGTGGATGGCTTCAATACACTTTCCATGATGCTGTCTCAATTTCCGAATATCAGCGTGTACGAAATGATAGAGTGGCTGCATCGTTACAGCTATATTTTTGAGCGGCAGCTGCTGCGCTGCATGCTGGATTATGAGGCTGGAGGCTGGAGTGCCATTGAGAATCTGAAGGAGGACGCACGTTTCGTTCCCCTCGAACGGCTCGCAGACCGCTTGCAGGTTGCAGCCGATCTGATCCCGGTGAAGAAGGCGTTTGATGATATGGATGCGGAGAGGGCATTCGCGATGGATCAACGCAAGGAGCACTATGAGAAGGTCATCAGCAGGAAAAGTACACTGGGTAAAATGTTTGGGTTCTTGCCGATGCAGGCAACGTTCACCTTATATTTACTGCTTCCCTTCGTCTATATGGCCTTCCAGCAGCTGGGTGACCTGACTGTTGTAACTGGCAAAATGTGAAGGAGATACAGGCATGGAGAATATAGCAAGCTTTTTGAAAACAACAATATCGATTCTGATCACACTGGCCATTATATCATCCGGTCTGTTCTTGTGGGGGAAGACACAGCCAGTTGTCGAATTGGCGAATAGCCAGGCGGCGGCACAGGCCAGGGAGCTTTCGGAGCAGCAATATTCCGCATTTGACAATCAGATTGTCAGCGGCTCCCAGATTCTCACAGCTTATCGGAGGTACGAGTCGCAGCAAGGCTTCTGCCTATACGTTGAGAAACCATATGCTAATGGTCAGAATGAGGTAGAAAGAAGATTTAGCATGAATCCAAGTGGAGAAGGTTATTGCCGTGCGTTTGATTATTCCGGAGCGAAGTTCAAGGAGGGAAGCGAAAGTGGTGTAGATGAAGAAGAAATCTCGAATGCTTCAGGACAATATTATATCAGTCCACAAGCTAGATATAGGGCGAGGCTGATAAAAGATAATAATGAGCGCATTGCAGCTATTTTTTTCGTAGCGGAGTAGATGCGTTAAGAGCAATAAAATAAAAATTAGCTCCAAATAAGGTGAGGAGGAAACATCATGGAGAATATCTCGACCGGACTTAAATGGGTGATTGGCATTATTGTTACCATTCTGATTATTGCCGCAGGCGTAAGTATTTATCTGGTTATCAACAACTACTTCATCCGCGCACAGGAACAGACTCTGGCCCAAACCCAAATGATTAATCAAGCGGAGTTCAACAGCTATGATAACAAGGATGTATCCGGCCAGGATGTGATTAATGCGGCAATGCGGTATAAGGGACGTCCGCAGTTCGCGATTTTGATTAAAACAGGGGAAAACAAGACAGGATTCTATGCGGAGAATACTTATAAATCTAATTACGAAGAACCTAAAGATACGTCTAATCCGGTAGTTGATTTATCTAAGGACAACGGAACAACTAGTGTCAGTGTTTCGACGATGCTTGATCAGACAAATTCAGATTCATATAACAGTGATAATTATTTAGTAAATACACTCTCCGTCTTTAAAGCGGTTGTTTATAAGGACAGCAATGAGGAGGTTCGCTTAATAGTTTTTACCCAGAAATAAAAACGATATCGAAAAGGGTGGGTATAGATGGAGAATATTTCTACGGGACTTAAATGGGTGATTGGCATTATTGTCACCATTCTGATTATTGCCGCAGGTGTCAGTATATATCTTGTCATTAATAATTATTTCATCCGTGCCCAGGAGCAGACCTTGGCCCAGACTCAGATGATCAATCAAGCGGAGTTCAATTCTTATGATAACAAGGATGTATCTGGTCAGGATGTTATTAACGCGGCAATGAGATATAAGGGACGTCCGCAATTTTCTATTCTGATAAAGACTGGAGTAAATAAAACTGGTTTTTATGCGAAAAACACATATGAAACTTATTATGAGCCTGCGAAAGCGGCCAGTGGCGGAAACCCGGCATCAGAGCTTGATCTTGGAGACAAGAACAGTGGTGCTGATAACTTTAGTGTATCAGCAATGCTCGACCAGAGCTCTGACCAAGATAACAGTAAAAACTGTAATGTCAATACGCTTTCTATTTTTAGAGCTACCTTACATAAGGACAAAAATGATGAGGTTCGAATTATTGAATTTAATCAGAATCCGGATCATAAATGAAAACTAGCACTCAATTTCTACTAACCCTCTTTGCTTGGATCTTGTTTGCTGTCGGCGGATTTACGTTTTTGCGGCTGGAGATGGAGAGTTCTGTTCCAAACAGGCACTATGAGCTGCCGACAGTTGCATCGGCACCTTACAAAGGGATAGGTGATTTGAACAAAATTAGCGGTGAGCAGGTCATTGGTATGATCTCTCCAGCACTGGAGGGGGAATTTATTTTATATATCGATGGCATTGCAATTAATGAGGAAACGGACCTTACAGCAGTGGATTTGCGTGGAGTGCCTGATGCTGCTTATCAGTTAAGAGTCACGCGAACCGATGAGATGATTACGCAAATCTCCGCCACCCGCTAGAAAGGAGGAGCCGCATGGCAGACGCGCTGAAAGGTGTAATTATTATTATTTTGCTGGCATTTGTGTTCGGAGTCTATCCGGCATTCCGTCAATCCGAAGTTGTAGAAAGGAATACTAAGCTCGCCGCCAATGCGGCTGTGGTGGAATTCGTGGATACCGTTCGTGCTAAAGGATACTTGGATACTTCCGATTATGAGCTGTTTCTTCATTCGTTGGATGCTTCATATGGTGTTTTCAAAGTGCAAATGGAGTATTACAAAAAGAATTTACAGCCCTTATATACGAATCCTGATGATTATTCTACATTCCAGAACAGCTTTAGTGTCCGATATGACGGATATTTCAGCAAGGATATTTTGGAAATCTTATATCCGCATTCAGGAACTTTACTGGCTGCAGATGATCCAGGTAGAAGGTTTACCATGCATGTAGGCGATCTGTTCAATGTCCGGTTAGAATCTGAAGGGACGACACTTGCCTCACGGATGCGATCGCTCTTGTTTCATAGTGAAATGATTCCGGTCAATTTGAAGTATGGGGGGATGGTCCGAAGTGAAGCCCCTTAGTGTTGTGCTTGTTTTTCTAATTCTGGTCATTCCTCTTGTTCTTATGGGCGACACTCGAGAAGATCTTCAGGTCTTCAATCAGGACATGTATAAACGCTATTCGGATGATTTTCAAGCCGCAGTGGATGATGCTGGTGATTATCTGTCACGACTGGAACAGCAGCCTACTACCACAGCAGTGCACTATGGGCGGGAACGCCAACTGCAACTGGATCAGGATGTGCTAAGTGTTTTTTACAGTGATTTAGCTTTGAAATTTGGGCTGGAGAACAACCAGACTGAAATGAACAATTTAAAAATGCATATACCCGCACTGGTGATGTTTGGATATAGCGGCTATACGTTGGTTACTTTGGACGACACGGCTAGTAATAGCGGGAAGGATGAACTTAAGCCTGTGAGTTGGCCTGAGCGTCCATATTATTACAAGCTTCAGAACGGCAATTTGCTTTATTTCACTTTGGACGATAATGCGCGGGTGTATGATACTACCTCTAATGAATTCTATGAGGGGGAGTATACAACCCTAGCGGCTGAGACCAATCTTAATCCTCTGACCTCTATAGAACTATTTCACGAAATCCGGCAGAGTACGATCACATCACTCGTTGAAAAAGACTTGGCAACAGCCATTAACAGACATTTGGAGCTAGTGAAACGAATGGGCTTGTCGATTCAGTTCACCCTTCCCCGCGGCTTGCAGGAGCAATCCATACAGGATGTAGGGATTATGGCTTTTATTCAAGGTTATCCACTTCCTGGGGGAGAACTGCTGGATGCATATTCCTTAGGTAGTGGGGCAGTAATGCGACGAAAGGTTCTGATAGGTACCCGGAATTCAGCAGGGAGACATATTGCTTATGGAGAAAGCTGTGTACCCCCGGGGGTTACTGTTATAGAAAGTCTGTTCGATCCAGAGGAGGCTGCGCGAAAAGGGTATTTTATTGAGGATTGTGCGGTTAGGTGATAGATGTGGGAGTAAAAGATTTGGTATGGAGAAATAGGGTCATCGGATTAAAAAAAAGTTTCATTGTGGAGGAGTGAGAACATGAGGAATTTTAAGTTTAATAGTCTATCAGCAATTATTAGATCAAAGAAGGCAAGAAGAGGCATGACTATAGTCATTTGTGTGTTCGCAAGCTTAGTGTTGTTAATTACTACAGCGGGAGCGGCAGGAACAGCTGCCAAAGCAGTGAACGTCATCATGGACGGCATTAAATATCCACTGACAAAGGGACATCCTTATTCAGAAAATGGGACGACAATGATCCCATTCCGCATGATTTCAGGAAAACTCGGCACACAAGCTAACTGGAATGCAGCAAACAAAACGTTAACTCTGCAGCAAAAAGAAAACAAAATTGTACTGACAGTAGGTTCTTCTTTTGCGAAAGTGAACGGGCAACCAGTAGCGCTTGGTGCTATGGTTGTACAAAAAGATGGAATGACGATGATTCCATTAACCGTTGTCTCTGATCTGTTATCCGCAGAAGTGGAGGTGGACGAATTTTCTCAAAGTGTGCACATTCACACGCCGGGTAAAGATTTAGGGGAACTTGATTATTTTGGAAGGAAAATACGTACGACAAACCTACCTAAGAACTATAAAGATTATCCATATATTCTGGAAGACATCCCGAATGAAATGTACGAAATGAGGCATACCATAAACTACTCTGCTGGGAATGCTGAGACTGGAGCGCAGGTGTTTAGCAAAAAAGAGTTAACGAGTGAAGATATGGCCAAAATCATTAAACGTATGAAAATTGGGTTTGATCTACGGTTGAATGTGGATTATAAAACGATTAATCCGGCAAGTTATGCGAAAGAATCCTTTAAGTACGAGAATCAATCGTCTTCTATCCGGGAAAAGGAAATTGAAGAATATGCCGAATGGGTGAAGAAAAATAAGATTCAAATTGAAGGGGCAATTGACCCTGAATCGTCCGTGTTGTATTACCCAGGAACCGGGGATTACCGCGTTCGATCCATGTTCCGATTCAGAATTAATAGTTTTACAGAGTATAAGGACTTATTTAATGACGTATACTTCAAACTTGCTGAATTCAGACTTCACGAGAAATTAAAAAAAGGGGTCTGGTATGAGGGTTATGCTGATTTAAGTATCTCTACGAATTACTATAATCCTATAGTAGGTGAGCATTTTAATATAGATGCACTCTCAAGCTTGTTTGAAAACACCACCCTTCATGAAGTGAAGTGATGAAAGATGCGGCGTAAATGCCTCGGTTGTCTATTGTTAATTCTAATAAATTCTTTATTGTTTTCTCCTTTTATAAGTCTTGTAGAGGCTGCCTTTATGGCCAAGTTTAAAGATGGGGCATTTCTTTATACAACAACTTCCAATGAAGCCTCTTCGAGTATAAGATTCCAGACGGTAGGTTGGTATATTCATACCCAACCAACGTGTGCATCCTCTGGAGCCTATGGAGGTGAAGTGCAATGCGACCCTACCTCATTGCCTTCTAATCAACGTATTAAATTACAAGATAATGGCGGAGGGCATGTGAAATCAGAAACTATTGTAGATGGGATAGTGACTACAAACTTCGAATGGACTAAAGCAGAAGTGCTCGCCGCTATTGGACAAGCTAAGGCGGAACAAGTCATCTCTGAAGGCACTCCATTATACGCTAGCGCCATAATGCGAGTAGTGACGGGGTCCAGAACGAACCCAATCCAAGTTTCCGGACCCTATCATACGTTGTATGATATTAAACACGCAGAGAGTTGGGCTCATCCAGAAGATTTGAGACAATATTTCGATGTCACAGTTCCCTTTCAGGGGGAAAATTATCCGGTTAATATGATTCTTAAACTTTCGAACGGAATCGTGGTGAGCGATCAATTAATTGGTAATTATAAGGCTGGTTATAACATTGTAAAGTCTTTTCCCCTGACCGTTCAATACGAGGGAGAGGAATATCAAATTAACCAATCTTGGCTTTCTCCGATTCTGAGGCCAAGCGATCAATTATATATTCAAAGCAAAGCTTCGAATGATCCCAGCTTAGTTCAGCGTAATTTTAAGGTTTATGTAGGTGGAGTCAAAATGGTGGCCAGTTACAAAAAAGTTGGTAGCCCTCCCACCGAGGGAGAAGGCTCAGGCGAATGTAAGTATACTATTGATCCACCAAACAAGATCGCTGCTCCGCAAACGTCATTTATGGAACCGGATGCGAACGGTGCAATTCTAGGTGATGATACAGCAAATGGACGCCATTTTGATGCACCGGTGGGAATCCCCACCTCTGAGAATTTATTTTCCAATGTGTGGGGAAAGAACTATTTGTTTGAACATACCTTCGCCAATATGGCAGGTCAGATTCGTTATTCCTGCAGTGTTAAAGTTACATATCCGACGAAGTGGGAGGAAGCGCAGCCGAATCTTCCAGGACCAAATGGAACATCGATTCCTCAAGCTCCGCTTCCTAAAACAGGGAAATTTGATAAGACCTATACCTTTGACTTGACTCCAAAAGAATATGCGTACTGGCAGGTAGATCAGTTAGCTGTTTATCAAATCGATCGTGCCCAGATGGAGAACTATGCGCTGCCTGGAGGAGAAGTCACTCTATATCCTAATAATTATGGTTCGCCGACGCTTGAGCTTACCAATAGTACAGAAGTAGAAGACCATGTTGTTCCCCAAGATACGGGAGGGATAGAATTCAAGCCAGAAGTGGTAGATGGTGGAGACCACGAACCGGGTCCTGAAGATGTTGAGGATACAGACGTGCTCACAGACCTTGCGGAAATGCAGACCAAAGATCCTGAGGTGCAAAATGACCGACTAGTATTTAACGGGGAAACGATTATGGATGATACCGTTGCTAACAAGACCGGGCCTACCCCAGGGAGGATTCCTGATCCGCAAATCATCGGAGACGAGGTGCTTTACGAGGGCCAGTTGATGATCAATAGCGGTTTACTCAATCGGCAGAATACAACCAGCACGGGTACCATTTATTATACAATGCTGTCGGAGAACGTAGAGGGAAACGGAGATCAGGAATTTTTGATCTCTCCGATTAACTCCGTTACCGTGCACACACCGGTCGTCAACTACTCGCTACTTCCAGACGATAACCGCCCATTCGATCAACGTATGACACCGGATATGACTAGGGCGGTGCTGATCTTGGATCGGCCGTTCACCATACATTTTACGGAGAGTGGCCAGCATCTCAATATCCCTGGGTACGGCAACCGGGATTATGCCAAATACACGAAAAACAAGCGGATTCAATTTCCGTTTGGTGTGTTTCAAGGCAGCCAGTATTACCCAGAGAATACCTGGATCTACATCCCTGTTGGAACACCGTCCATGACCTTTACTATGCCAACCTGGGTGAATGAAGGCGACTATACCATTTATACGCAGTCTTGGGCTATAAACGCCCCGTCAGATGGATTGGATCTTTGTGAGGAGAACTTGAACGGTAATTTGACGAATTACTGCGCTTCGGAGAGTTTTAATATTGGGGTCGTCGGTCGACTGTTCGATTTTCGGATTTGGGACATCGGTGATTTTCGGTTTGAAAAGGTGTTTCGAACTGGCGTGGGGACACTTGAGCATAGCAACACGATGTACTATACGGGAGGGAATGATGAGAATGGCATACCGACCGCTTTAAGCGGACAACCACAGTGGCAGCTGCCGATCCGCAAGGGTTCTCATCCTACGGAGCAACGGACGGTACCGCATAACGGCTATTCCTTCTTGTTTGACTTCCGGACCATCGGGAACCTGTGGCAGCCGGGCGAGGGTATCCGGATCGAGCCAAGCTTCTATTTTATTCCGAAAAACGGAGGTACAGCGACACCTGTCGATCTGTACTATGATATCTCCGGTTCGAATAATAAAATGATCGGAGTCGGCTCTTCCAAGGATAAGCTGAGTTATTCTCGGACCTACCGCTTGGCGGATGGCTTGCGAAATATATCGAGTGGTGAATTATCGACGGCAGCAAGCTATGAGTACAATTACATACTGTCCGAGGCGGAGCGGGAAAAGACCTCTTGGCTGAAGTTCTATCAGCAATATACAAAGCGCAAAACTAAAATCGCTACAGGCTATAACCTAGAGCTTCTACCTTATAAATCGAGAACCTTAGTAGGTCCGACCGATATCCCTAATGGAGTGAATCCGATAGCGGCGGTTCGGAGCGTTCAACACTGGTACGGAGAATACAACCTGCCGATAGCCCCTTACATCCTGCCTAAAGGAACAGACATTGTCACCCTGGCGAATCATTATGGAGGGGCACTAGATGGGCATGAGCAGGAGTTTATCACTGGCGGCTATATCCTGGTAAATTTCGAAATTTATACGGTTAAAAATGGGGATGCCGACACTCGTATTTTAGGCTACAAGGCACCTATTGCTAACATGTGGGCGATTGAAGGTCAGATGACTGGGAGCACAGATGAAATGGGGCAAACGTTCTCTTTTTCCTCTGGGGATATCATTCTGTTTGAATCAGATTACTCTGTACGAAATGATTATCAGGGGCAGGCAAAATAAACTTTAGAAAAAAATAACTTAAATGTTTTATTTATCTTTAAATGGATTTAAATATAAACTTTATATCATTGAAGACCGATAATTATATAAAGGAAACCGGAGCTATAATAATGAACTTGAAAGATCTTTTGGGGTGTTAAAAAGTATTTTTTAAGTTCATTTTTATATAAAAAATCATTTAAAGGAGAGGTTAATAATGGCAACAACCAAAGTTACATTGAGTTATGATGGATTAGCTGGACAGGCGAAAATAATTAAAAATTACGGTACGGAAGTAGACGGTTTAATTAGAAAAGTTATGACTACGATGAAAAATCTTAACAGTGTTTGGGAAGATGATGCAGCAAAAGATTTTACAGATAAGGTGGAAAAATTGAAGCCGACATTTGATAAATTTGCAGAGTCGCTTCAGGATCTTGGAGATCATATGAATAATGTATCTATAAAGTATAAAGATCTTTCCGCTGCGGTTAAGAATTCGCAAAAATTCTAATATAGTTTTAAGTAAATCAAACTTCATGAGCCCCACTACATAAGAATTGTAATTAGCTATGCAGAGTGCTGCATAGCTAATTTTATTAGAAGCAAGCAGGGGGAATCACATGGCGTCAACGAAGCTTACATTTAACGTAGATGAAGTCGAGCGCCTGCAGACGAAAATAAGACAGGTAAGCCAGGACACCAACCGGCTGTACCTCCAGTTCAAAGGTCAAGCTAGTAACTGGAGTGGCGTCCCATTAGGATCAAACCAGGTGCAGGCGCAGATAATCATCAACGAACTGACGGTAGAAGCGGAAAAATTGGAAGACATCATTCGAGGCGCGATAAAAGGTGTTCAAGGCGCACAGGATGAGAATAAGCGGCAGGCAAATCAACTTTTTCAGCAGTTCGGTGTTCTTGGGGGTATGTTCGAAAGGTTAGGGAGCGGAAGTGCAATTGGGCAGTCTTCTATTCCGACGACGGCTCAGAAAGCGGTCACGAATCTGATCACCTCAATTGCTACTCTGATGGGTTGGGATGAGTTGAATAGTGATCCTATGGTGCAGAAGCTCCAGGCAACTGTTAAAAAGTCAGGATTGGGAACGATCGACTCTATAGCCGCGCAAAGTAAACTGAAGGATATCTACCTGGCGCGGGATCAGATCGCGAAGGCGCAGACAGCCTATGAGGTATATCAGGCGTTTGGAAATCAGACTCAAATGGACGCAATAAGTTAGCGGAAGACGCACGCAAGAAGCTGAAATCCTTGGGTATAGACGAGGTCCAGTACCAGGCGGGTAAGGATCTAAGCACTTATTTTAAGAAACCAGCGGTTAAGGCATGTGATTATGATCCGTCGATTACCAGTAGAAGCATACCACTAGTGCAGAATGAAACGTATCAGTTGCTACTACGGACGGCAATGGAAAAAGGGGAGAAGGGAGCCTGGGCAAAAGGGCAACTGGAAGGCGTTCAAACCACCATAGAACAGATGATTGCTACTGGAGTAAGTTTGGGTGTACATGTGATGACAAACCAAGGTGGAAAGGCTTGGGGAGATGTTATGAAATTGACTTCATCAGTCGCCCAACTGGATTCCTATAATCTGTTTAGAAAGAATAAAACGGAGGAACAAGCAAAACCCGAGGATTCTAAAAATGCCTTTTATAAATCGATAGACAGTTTTAAAGAGATTGGAACGGGTTTTGTAGGGACATTAAGAACTCGTGCGGATAAAGCGACAGACTCCCCCTATGACTTTTTCAACTGGTTAACATTAGGGATAACAGGAGATATTCCGGTCGGGATATATGAAGCAGCCAAAGATCGATCAGAGCATATGTTTGATTCAAAGGAGAAGTTTGCGGATTGGTTAACACTGGGGACAGTGGAGATGGCGAAAGGAGCATTTAATCCAGACGAAGCATGGTCAGCGGATCATTGGCTCAATAGTCTGGGAATGGTAACGTTGTTGTATGGTCCGGCAGAAAAATCTTTGCTTCCTACAGGAGGCGGAGGTCTAAAGCCTCCAAAAGGGTTAGATTCTGTAAAAGGTATTGAGGTACAAAAACCGTTGCCGGCATTTAGCACAAATGAAGGTTTTCAATTCAAGATAAATAATCTAGATATAGATACGCCGGCACTTCCACAGACCCCGATGCAAATCAATTTTAAGAATGAAATGGACCGGATTTTAAGAGAGAAGATGGAAGGGAAGAGTGACAGTAATCATTCAATAAAGGATGTAGAAGTGAAAGCGGTTGAGGGGATGGGTAATGTTGACCATCCAATTAGAACATATCGGAATGCTGATCTAAGTAAACTCGAGGCTAAATATGCCGCTGACCCTAAATTGACAGTGGAAATGCCATATGTAGGTAAGGGAAAGAATGGTACAAATTCAGAAGGATGGTTACGAGATAAAGATTATTACTGGAAAGAGGTAATGGAAAAATATCCTGAAAGTATAAGTAAAGCCAATAAACAAAAAATTGAATTAGGTTTTTCACCAATTAATGATAAGCAGTTCAGAGAACACTTCCCACAGTTTAATATTAAAGAACTGAATAATGACACTCTTATTCACCATCATATTGGGGGCGGTGGTCAAGCTGTTGCAGTACCATCAAAATTACATCCTGGGTCAGGTGGAATACACAATGCTGAAAAAGAAGCAGGAATTTGGGGTAGTGATAGCCAATATGCTGAATTACTAGAAAAATTCTTAAACAAGTAGAGGGTGATATGTTTGTCTATAAAGGAAGCTATGAATCAATATTTTTCATTAAGGAAAGAAATTGCTGAGGAAGGATTGGACTTTTTATTTAAAACACCATTCGATGAAGATGTTGAATCTCTTATTTACATTGGGGAGGTTGACGAGGATGAGTACATCTCATGGCAACCTGTCGAAAAAGACTTTTATGATTTCAATTCACTAGAAGAGGACTTAGGTGTCAGGATTCATCCGTCTGTTATAGAATATTTTAATTCATATTATTTTGCCGATTTAGATGGATTTATTAAAGACCATTATATAAAACTAGAATCGGTACTACAAAAGGCAGATATTGATTCTTATAGTAACACGCTTAAAGGATACAAGAATAACCACGACAACAAACTTGAGAATATTCCATTAGGGATAGAAGGCAACGGGCTTAACGTAGTGGTTGACAACGAAGATGGTTCTGTGAAACTCGAGGACTTCGAAAGAAATTCATTCGAAGTGATTTCAGAGAGTATTAAGCTATTAATTACTAGTTTACGGCTAAAAAGATAATATCATTGGATAGAACTCTTTGTGATGACGTAGAATTTCCATTCCTCTAATGTATCATGTGGGGACTACCCAGTGCCGAATGAATTCTTTATTCAACCAGTAACATACTTAACCCTTGTAATACCACAATAAAGATTTCTTCAATTCGCTTGTACGCACAGTAATGCTCGAAAAGTATAACCTAATTATCGCTAAAGCGTTACAAAAAACAGGTCGATTATGGTCAGATACCACCATGATTGACCTGTTTTTTGTTACCTTTGTTATCTTGCGGTTTTTTCAAAATTTACTAGCAACTGTAGATTACCATATAACGATAGTGAGGGTGAGAAAGACATGAATCACAACTTTCAAGATGGATAGCACGACAACTATAGTAAAGGTGTTATGAAAAAAATAGGACTTTGTCCGCAACGTAACTGACACTTGCAACGATGATTACGGTACAGGAAAGAAATCTGGTGACGACCAGTCAACATATACAGGTAAGGCAACGTTGTAAGGCTAGCCACCTTGCCCTCTAATATAGTCCGAAATTCGTTAAAAAATTTCGGTTGGGGGCTGAACATGGAAGGGGTACAAGTTTCAATTGACCGTATTGTAGTAGAGTTTACGGATGTGTATTGGGATTTCTTTAATCCTTTTCAATTACGTCTTCGGGAGTATTTAAATGCTAACCTTCGTTTGAAAGAAAAGGGGTTTAAGTATCATTTACATGTAAGAGATCGTGGGCATTACCTACACATCTCCTATCAACTTACCTTTGTTCCTAAGTCACGAAAGAATACGCTAAGAATTGAGTGCCATCCCGATAGTTTAGTGCATTTCTATTCATGGCTAAAGCCAATAAAGGATTACGCCAGAGAAATCCTATTTGTACGATGTGATGTGGCGTTTGACATTCCGTTACCTATATCAGAATTGTTCACTTTATCACTTACAGGGCGGAATATGCACACTTGGCAAGGTACTCGCTACTCCAATAAAAAGCATCAAAGACAAGTAGCAGGTTATAGCAGAGTTTACGATAAGAAGTGTCAGTTGATGAGTCGGCATAGAAAGGTCATCGAGGGGGAGTTAACGAGGTTCGAAATTGTATATGCACCTGATGAGAAGATACCACTTGAAGCTATCATACAGTTTCCGCCCAAGTTCAACAGGTTTTATCTGTGCACCCATCTGACTCATCCAGAACATTTAAAGCCCAAACAACGGGAAAGAGTGAGTGGGCTAATGAGCGGAGAACTGCAACAAAAGGATGTGTCGGGCTATTACCGAAGGTTGATTGTAGAGGAAATGCGAGAGCGACCTACATTGAATTTCGATGAGGTAGCAGCGGCACAGTGGAAGGAAGCCATAACACTTCCATGTGCGGTTCTATGTGGTCAGATTAATCATCTTCCAGTACAAGTAAGTCATGCAGGTTGATGTTAAGAGTTCGGCATATCTGTTCCAATGTATCGAAGTAAGCCGAGTTAACATTATCGGAGCAGAGATGACTTATCGTGTTTGGGCGGATGTTCATTAAACGAGCTAATTCCCGTTGAGACATCCCCCGTTCATCCAATATGGCTTGTAATCGTACTCGAATAGGCATTTATTTTCCCTCCACCAATATGCATCGCATTACCGTTACGATGTTATTCTAAGTATTTCTTTGAATATATCATTGTAACCTTATTTACTGCAACGGTAATGCGATATATAATGTGATTGTATCGTATTAGCGTTACAATAATCCTGATTTCTGTAACGGTGGGGGAGGAAACAGCATGAATGTCATCGGTTATGTAAGAGTTTCTACACAAGGTCAAGCCAAAGATGGCTACAGTTTAGCGTACCAACAAGATGAAATCCGCTCTTATTGTCAGGAGCAAGGATGGAACTTGAAGAACATATATAGCGATGAAGGTATCAGTGGGGCTAAAGTCAATGAAGATGCGCTTGAGGTGGATAGAATTGGCTTTCAGAGCATGTTGAATGCCCTATCCACTCAATCTATTGATACAGTTATCGTTCTCAACACAAGCCGTTTATGGCGGTCTGACATCGTGAAAGTATTGGTACATCGAGAGTTTAAGAAGCATGGTGTTGATGTTCGGAGCATTGAGCAACCAACATACAGCATCCACAAGAAAGACCCGAATGACTTTCTAATTAATGGTCTGATGGAACTACTTGACCAGTATCAACGCTTGGAGATTGCTTTGAAGTTAGGTCGGGGTAGAAACCAGAAAGCCCAACAGGGCGGCTATGCAGGTGGAAGAGCAACTTTTGGATATCAAGCAAAGAAAGGTCAGAAGTGTATCACAGTAGATGAGAAGCAAGCACAAATAGTCCGTAGAGTATTTGCAATAAAGGAACAACACACAGCATGGTCATTGACTAACATTGCAGAAACTATGAATGAAGAAGGTTTTACGACTGGGCAAGGTAGTCTGTTTACTAAAGTGCAGATCAAACGAATCTTAGATAAACGTGATTTTTATAGTGGCACATATCGCTATGGAGATATAGAAGCAATTGGCTTACATGAAGCCATACTGTGACAACTAGGCATGGAATAGAGAGGCTTGCGTCCCATTGCGAATCGAAAGATTAACGCTCGAACTGAGGTTGCCCCTATTCTTTACCCAAGTCACGACAGAATCCATAACCAGAGGTGAATCCTTTTGACACATTACAAGCAGAAACATATTTATGTTGGTTTGGATTTACATAAAGCCCACCATACAGCGGTCATCGTCAATTGTTGGAACGATAAACTAGGCGAAATCCAGATTGAGAACAAGCCCACAGCCTTCGATGAATTAATGAAGTTCGTAAAGAGTCAATGTACAAAAGGCTAGACCCCTGTGTATGGCTTAGAAGATACGGGCGGCAATGGTAGATCTTTAGCCGTTCATTTAGTTGAAAATAAGCAAGTCGTCAAGGAAGTCAATTCCGCATTATCCTACAATGAACGTATGAGTAATGCGACTACTCAAAAGAGTGATAGTTGGGATGCGTTCTGCATCGCCAAAGTCTTACTTGCAAGGCTTGATGAACTACCAGATGCCAATCCACAGGACATATACTGGACAATCGGGCAAATGGTTGCAAGACGTAATTCTATTGTCAAACATGCTAGTGGTTTAAAAAATCAAATGCACCAACAACTAAGCTATCACTATCCGTCTTATAAGAAGTTCTTCTGCGACATAGATGGTAAAGCCGCTCTTGCTTTTTGGGAGAAGTATCCTGCACCTCATCTAGCGTTAACGGTGGGGGTTGAGGAACTTGCAGAATATCTACGTAAAGCGAGTAACAATACTTGTTCTACCCGTAAGGCAGAAGAAATACTTGAACTGGTTACGCAAGATGGGGAGACGAAGAGGAATTTCCAAGAATACAGAGACTTTCTTATCATCAATATGGTTCATGACATGAGAAGAAGCAGAGAACTAATCAAACAAACAGAAGAACAGATTCGTCAGGTGTTAGCCCAAACCGACTACAAGTTAGAATCCATGGACGGTATTAGCGTGGTTACAGCGTCAGAACTGGTTGCAGAGATTGGAGACATTAATCGCTTCTCCAGTGCAGACAAGCTAGCACGATTCGCAGGAATTGCACCGATACGCTTTAGTTCGGGCGGCAAGGGCAAAGACCAAGCAAGCGGACAAGGGAATAGGGTCTTGAACAGCATCTTCCATAACCTTGCCGTTCAGCAAATTCAAGTAGCCAAAGGGGAAAATAAGAGACAGCGTAATCCCTTATTTTACGAGTATTATCAACGTAAGTTAGCAGAGGGTAAGACGAAGAAACAAGCCCTCATATGCGTCATGAGAAGGCTTGTGAACATCATTTATAGCATGATGAAGAACAAAACGCCTTACATATCAAGTCCTCTGACAGAACGTCTAGCAAGTTGATATAATGGTGATAGTTGGTAAAATGGCTATCATCTTTTTATTCCTAAGTTTAAGATTACCACTTAGGGGACGGGTAATGGAGGTTCGGGTGGTAGAACAAATCCTAGTGGTATTCTTGATCCCAATGCGAGTCCCTCTGGTACTAAAACTAAGGTAAATTACAACGATCCAGACCCAGATAACATACGAGCTTTGGAACGTGAAAATGAAGCCGCAGAGATTTTGGCTAAAAATGGATACCAGGTAGAGCAAAATCCGAATGTACCGAGTACAATAAAAAATCCAGACTATAGGATTGAGGGAGAAATTTTTGACTGTTACTCTCCAAAACCAAAAACCTCTCCAAGAAATATAGGTTCAAGTATACAAGCTAAGGTAGAAGCAGGTCAGACAGATAGAGTTGTTTTAAATCTCTCTGATTGGACAGGTGATATGAACGCATTGAAGAAACAATTAGCAGATTGGCCGATTACTGGACTAAAAGAATTAATTGCAATTGATGGTAGCGGTAATGCTATTCATCTATTACCATAATAAAGGAGTGGTCAAGTGGCTATTGAGTATTCTCTCAAAACAGAACAAAAAATATCTGAATCCTGTTTATTGCAAGAACTTGTATCAATGGGCTATACAGATATTGATGCAATAGACTTTCCAAAAGGAATTAGAATTAGTCAATTTGAAAAATCACTTGGTTTGACTGTTTACTTAACGGAGTCTGGCGAATATCCGTATAACGCTTATGACACTCAGTTTTTGAGAAGTGAGTTTGTGTATGAAAGTACATTAAGTATTCGCTTTATAAACAATTTATACAATGATGAATCCATTAAGTTTGTGCTATCTCTAGTGTTCAATTTGATGAAGAACAATAATTTAAATGCTTTATTTTTATCGAATGGTGATAATGAATTATCTTTCTTTACCAAAGGACATGTATATTTGGATAATTCATCACATGTCTGGGATAATGGTTGTTTTACTGAAATTCTTAAGGGACATAGATATAGTTATTATGAGGGGAGCTTTTTAGAATAAAGAAGGCACTACCCCTTACCGAATGAATTCATCAATCAACCAATAACACTTATAACCCATGTAAACTGCCACAATGCGAGCTAGCCGCCCGTGTTGTGGCAGTTTTTTGCTCATGGCACTGTCGCGGCGGCTATTTGGTACAGACCCCACCCATTGCCGAATGAACCCATCATTCAACCAATAACACATATAACCCATATAATACCCGTATAAAGATTTCGCCATTTCGTTTGTACGCACATAAATGCTTTAATTTTATCACCCAAATAACGCTATTCCGTTACATAAAACAGGTCGATTATGGTCAGATACCACCATGATTGGCCTGTTTTTTGTTGTCTTCGTTTTCTTGCGGTTTTTCAAAATTTACGCAACTGTAAAATGCGCCGCCCCGATAGAGAGGATGAAAAGGCAAAGCATCTTTTGGAGTAGTTAGCCCGACTATTAATGTTGTCAGGACTTATCTGCATATTGTCCACAACGAACAACGAATGGACTACTTGCCGGGATGGTTGTCGTGAATAAACAAATCTGGTGACGACCAGTTGACATAGACAGGTAAGGAGACGTTTCGGGCTGAGGATACCCAAAGACAAGTGAATCTTTTAATTGAATTAAAACCTTTATTTCAATCATAATCATAAAGTGAAAATTGAGGGGGGATAAAATGAAGGTTGATCCAAACACAATAATACTACCCTTACCAACGGAAGATCTGTTTAGAAGAAAAGAAGGATTCTGGAGAATTAAGTTACCAAATGATTTTTATTTCATTTTTAGAAGTGAATAACGGTGGTAGACCAATAAATAGTAGTTTTAAATGTAATAATCATGACTATGCTATAGACAGATTTCTATGCTTATTAAAAACACCCAGAGATAATCAGTTAGGAATGTATGATATTGATGTAACACTAACTCAAATTGAAGATAGGCTTACCGATAATGAGGATTTGATTGGAGTTGATATTTTACCAATAGCGATTCTATTTGCTGGTGATTTTCTATGTTTAGATTTTTGTGAATCTAGAAATAATCCAAAGGTTTGTGTGTGGGATCATGAAAATTCTGGTGAACTTGATCCAATCAGCTATCATGTGGCAGACAGTTTCGAGGGATTTCTAACAATGTTATCTGAATAGAAAGCATGAAGGGCTATCAAGAAGTGTCGAATAAACCTATGATTTAACCAGTAACAACACATAAAACCCATGTAATACTTCTATAAAGATTTAGGCATTTCGTTTGTTCGTGCAGTAATGCTCGAAAAGTATAACGTAAATAACGCTATAGCGTTCAGTTAACAGGTGATTATAGGGAGCTACTACTATAATCAACCTGTTTTTTTGCTGTCTACTTATTCGTACAGCAGTGATTAGAATTAAAAAATAAAAAAGAAAGGATTTAAAGTAAAATAATGGAAGTTACGCCGATATATAGGTTAGGTGTGCGCTCCAAATACTTAAGTTTTTAAATATGAAGTAGTACATAAAGACCTGAGGGGTCGAAAAAAGTAGTGCATTGGATGGTCTAAGTGTAAGAACTGGAGGTCATAAATGGCATTGGACAAAATGGTATTTAAAGAAGATGAAGTCGAGCGCCTGCAGACGAAAATAAGACAGGTAAGCCAGGACACCAACCGGCTGTACCTCCAGTTCAAAGGTCAAGCTAGTAACTGGAGTGGCGTCCCATTAGGATCAAACCAGGTGCAGGCGCAGATAATCATCAACGAACTGACAGTAGAAGCGGAAAAATTGGAAGACATCATTCGAGGCGCGATAAAAGGTGTTCAAGGCGCACAGGATGAGAATAAGCGGCAGGCAAATCAACTTTTTCAGCAGTTCGGTGTTCTTGGGGGTATGTTCGAAAGGTTAGGGAGCGGAAGTGCAATTGGGCAGTCTTCTATTCCGACGACGGCTCAGAAAGCGGTCACGAATCTGATCACCTCAATTGCTACTCTGATGGGTTGGGATGAGTTGAATAGTGATCCTATGGTGCAGAAGCTCCAGGCAACTGTTAAAAAGTCAGGATTGGGAACGATCGACTCTATAGCCGCGCAAAGTAAACTGAAGGATATCTACCTGGCGCGGGATCAGATCGCGAAGGCGCAGACAGCCTATGAGGTATATCAGGCGTTTGGAAATCAGACTCAAATGGACGCAATAAGTTAGCGGAAGACGCACGCAAGAAGCTGAAATCCTTGGGTATAGACGAGGTCCAGTACCAGGCGGGTAAGGATCTAAGCACTTATTTTAAGAAACCAGCGGTTAAGGCATGTGATTATGATCCGTCGATTACCAGTAGAAGCATACCACTAGTGCAGAATGAAACGTATCAGTTGCTACTACGGACGGCAATGGAAAAAGGGGAGAAGGGAGCCTGGGCAAAAGGCCAACTGGAAGGCATTCAAACCACCATGGAACAGATGATTGCTACTGGAGTAAGTTTGGGTGTACATGTGATGACAAACCAAGGTGGAAAGGCTTGGGGAGATGTTATAAAATTGACTTCATCAGTCGCCCAACTGGATTCCTATAATCTGTTTAGAAAGAATAAAACGGAGGAGCAAGCAAAACCCGAGGATTCTAAAAATGCCTTTTATAAATCAATAGACAGTTTTAAAGAGATTGGAACGGGTTTTGTAGGGACATTAAGAACTCGTGCGGATAAAGCGACAGACTCCCCCTATGACTTTTTCAACTGGTTAACATTAGGCATAACAGGAGATATTCCGGTCGGGATATATGAAGCAGCCAAAGATCGATCAGAGCATATGTTTGATTCAAAGGAGAAGTTTGCGGATTGGTTAACACTGGGAACAGTGGAGATGGCGAAAGGAGCATTTAATCCAGACGAAGCATGGTCAGCGGATCATTGGCTCAATAGTCTGGGAATGGTAACGTTGTTGTATGGTCCGGTAGAAAAATCTTTGCTTCCTACAGGAGGCGGAGGTCTAAAGCCTCCAAAAGGGTTAGATTCTGTAAAAGGTATTGAGGTACAAAAACCGTTGCCGGCATTTAGCACAAATGAAGGTTTTCAATTCAAGATAAATAATCTAGATATAGATACGCCGGCACTTCCACAGACCCCGATGCAAATCAATTTTAAGAATGAAATGGACCGGATTTTAAGAGAGAGATGGAAGGGAAAAGTGACAGTAATCATTCAATAAAGGATGTAGAAGTGAAGGCGGTTGAGGGGACGGGGAATGCTCAGACAGGTGGGAGAGAACTTTCAGTTGATGAATATCTAAAGCGTCTTGATATTTCTGATGCAATGTATGAATCCTTTAGGAAATCGAATGTAGATGTTCAGAGTATTGCAAAAAATACAGGTATGTCCGAGAATAGAATTCAAAGAATAAAAGACCATTTATTTTTTAAAGAACATATTAAAGAACATGGTGTTGGACGCTTTGAAGCAGATTATGAAATTGCACAAGCATGGGATAGACTTCAAAAAGGGACATTTAAACAACAAGATATTGACTTATTGAATCATGAACTTTTTGAATCTAAATTTGAAGGTATTTTTAAAACAGACTATAGGACTGCACACGATAAAACAGTTGATTCTGGTCGTCCGTGGTATCCACCTGAGGAGGAGTAAATTTGGCTTCGTACGTATTGCTTCTAAAAGAACAAGAAGATGATGAATCAGTTGTTTACAGATTTGGACCAAATGAAGATGTTATGGGTAAAATTGAATTGAATAAGATAACTAAGATGTTTTCTGAGTTAGAGTCTATACCTGACCCTAGTATTCCTAGCAAATTTTATTTTGATAGAGCTGCTCAAAGACTGGTGGTTTGCTTGGTTAGAGAGGGGGGGAAGTTCCCAGAAAGAACTGCATTTGAATCATGATTATCCTAGTCTTCAAGTGAAGGGTTTTACAAGTTGTGGGGGCTACCCAGTGCCGAGTGAATTCTTTATTAAACCAGTAACCAGAATTGGGAAGCGAGAATCGCCGATGAGATTAAAGCATACACTATTGAAATTGAGAGGCTAAAAGGTTAGGACTGGATAATGTTGCAGAAAAACTTCAAAAGAACTTTGAAGCTGAGCAGCAATATATTATTGATAGATATGGTCCTATAGACGAATAAATTTTATGAAGGGAATATATTATGGCCTCAATAGTTGAATTAGCAGAAGAAATTAAGGCTGATACAATAAAAAATGAAGATTTAATAGTATGCTTGGAAGCTAAGAATTTAAGGGTTGTTGCTATGGCAACGTTTAAATTGATTGAGAGAAATTACTGTGATATAGGAATTGTAGAGAGGCTTGCTGAACTAGGAAAACTCCTAACAGATAGTAAGTTTATTGGACCATGGCAATTCGGACATATTGCAATAGCTACACTATCCCTTTTAAGTGATAAGGATGCAAAGATTAAGTTTAACGAGCTTTTTGAGGGACTTAGTGAGTCTGATAAATTTTTAGTGGATAATTTTATTAAATCAGAATCTTATAAAGCTTAGGGAATATGTTTAGAATTGTAAGATTGGAGTTTACAATTCCAACAACCAGATCGTACAATACAAACCAAACACTAACTGATTCAAACACTTGATAAACTTTCAAAGCTCTTTCCAACTTGTTTTATGAGTAGGAATGAGCTTTTTTACATGCTCAAAATCAAAATCAAAATCAAAGGAGAAATGAGAAAATGGCAAAACAAGTACAGGCAGTAGGAAACAAAACTGCGTTTTATTACTCAGGCACAAGCAGTGTATCAGGCAATCGTAAAGGAAATGAGAGGTTAATGCCAGAAAGCACGAGAGTTACGGCATCAGGTGAGTTGAGATACTCTAGCAGTTCCGATCCGCAAGTAGCAACAGAAATAAGTAAGCTACTGGAACAGGCTAATTATTATAACCATCTAGCAGATCAGAAGGACGAACAGCCCAGATTGGAAATTCTTCATCGCATAGTTAGCTTGGAAAGTTAAGAATCTAGATTATGGGGGAATGTCCAGCAAAATGAAAAATGTGTTAGCTCGTCAATAAATGGAACTGGAAGAAACAGAACGAGAAGCTGTATTAATGGTAACCCGAGCAAAGGGGAAAATACGGGAAACGGAACAGTATTGGAATGATAACGAACAAAGTTGACAGAATTGGAGGAGAATAGAGTTGAGTAGGAAGTTTATAAAAGAAATTGAACCATTAGAGGAAATTATTAAGCCGGTAAACGAAGATGGATTTATTGAGATGAGGATGTTATTGAACTAAAGATGGAGGGCTAGACGAATGGCGCAACTAAACCCGAAAGCATTAGAAGCAAGCCATAAGTAAGAAAGAGAGTTCGGAACAGGCGGCAAATGAGTTCATACAACCAAAGAGATTTTACCGCAGTAGGACGGAACCACGAGAGCAAACAAATACGAAAGCCACAGGAGGAAATAGCATAATGACGAAACATGAAGAGTTCTTATGGGAACTGGTGATTTACGAGATCGAAACTATAGCAGAGCTAATACTGATAACCTGTGATAACTAATCGTTATCACTCAAATAGGAAGTATTTCAGTTGCAGCAGCAGCAGAGGGGCAGAGAGTAGAAATTAGAAAGGAGCAATCAGCAGCTCGGTGTTCTTGGGGGGATGTTCGAAAGGTTTGGGAGCGGAAGTGCAATTGGGCAGTCTTCTATTCCGACGACGGCTCAGAAAGCGGTCACGAATCTGATCACCTCAATTGCTACTCTGATGGGTTGGGATGAGTTGAATAGTGATCCTATGGTGCAGAAGCTCCAGGCAACTGTTAAAAAGTCAGGATTGGGAACGATCGACTCCATAGCCGCGCAAAGTAAACTGAAGGATATTTACCTGGCGCGGGATCAGATCGCGAAGGCGCAGACAGCCTATGAGGTATATCAGGCGTTTGGAAATCAGACTCAAATGGACGCAATAAGTTAGCGGAAGACGCACGCAAGAAGCTGAAATCCTTGGGTATAGACGAGGTCCAGTACCAGGCGGGTAAGGATCTAAGCACTTATTTTAAGAAACCAGCGGTTAAGGCATGTGATTATGATCCGTCGATTACCAGTAGAAGCATACCACTAGTGCAGAATGAAACGTATCAGTTGCTACTACGGACGGCAATGGAAAAAGGGGAGAAGGGAGCCTGGGCAAAAGGGCAACTGGAAGGCGTTCAAACCACCATAGAACAGATGATTGCTACTGGAGTAAGTTTGGGTGTACATGTGATGACAAACCAAGGTGGAAAGGCTTGGGGAGATGTTATGAAATTGACTTCATCAGTCGCCCAACTGGATTCCTATAATCTGTTTAGAAAGAATAAAACGGAGGAACAAGCAAAACCCGAGGATTCTAAAAATGCCTTTTATAATCGATAGACAGTTTTAAAGAGATTGGAACGGGTTTTGTAGGTACATTAAGAACTCGTGCGGATAAAGCGACAGACTCCCCCTATGACTTTTTCAACTGGTTAACATTAGGCATAACAGGAGATATTCCGGTCGGGATATATGAAGCAGCCAAAGATCGATCAGAGCATATGATTGATTCAAAGGAGAAGTTTGCGGATTGGTTAACACTGGGGACAGTGGAGATGGCGAAAGGAGCATTTAATCCAGACGAAGCATGGTCAGCGGATCATTGGCTCAATAGTCTGGGAATGGTAACGTTGTTGTATGGTCCGGCAGAAAAATCTTTATTATCCACAGAAGGCGGATTGCTAAAGCCAAAGCTTCCAAAAGAAATAGATCTAGTGCAAGAGACTATTGATTTTAAATTATGGGAATAAATTCCTGTTAGTGGACAAAATAAATTAACCACTGATGGATTAAGAATTATGAGTATCAGAGACATAAAGAAGTTTAAAAGCGAAATGAATTTAAATAATATAAAAGTTATTATAGATAAGAAGGGAACTATTCTACCTGAAAAGGCTGTGGGAGGTTTCAATCCAAATACTGGACAGATCGTATTAAGACCTGATGCTTCTTACTTAAGTGTAGTTCATGAATCTTATCACGCTAAGCACTTTGGAGAACTTGGAAAAGAAAATTAAATTATCGACTTTAGAAAAGGAAGAGTATGTTTATAGAGAAATTATGAAAAATAAAGGTGAATTGAGTATTGAAGAAATATATGAAGCACAAAGATATATATTCAAACTAAGGAACGGACAATGGCCTTTATCGAATTGGAAAGGATTTGATGAATAATGCAAGAAAGAATAAATACTAATCTAACAGCTAACCAAGCTTTGGAGATAGCTCGAGATTATAAGGATAAGTTTAAACTGTATGGAGTTATACATGATGATATAGAAAAGTCTGTTAGATTTTATAATGAGTTTTATAGAATTAAGGGTTGTGTGTGGTTTGTTTTGGCGGATATAACTCCTAAAGATTATGAAGGTGATGACGAAATTACTTTCGTGGTTTCTGATGAAGACAGTGCTGTTGATCATGTGCTAGATCATAATGGGATACCTCAACGTTATCATATACCAAGCAATAGAAATTATAGCGATGAAGAGTTTGAAGCTATCTTTGATGAAGATCATGATGAGTAAAAGAGTCAAAACTCGAGGGGAATCAATCATTTGCCGACTCAATCCATCATTCGAACAATGACACATATATCTCATATATTACCTATATAAAGATTTTTACTATTTCGTTTGTACGCACAATAATGCTTGAGATTTTATAACCTAATTAACACTAAAGCGTTACATAGAACAGGTCGATTATGGTCAGATACCACCATGATTGGCTTGTTTTTTTATATTCATTTTCCGGTGTCGTAGCTTGCGGGTCCATCCAATATCCCTCACAAATAAAGATTTCAAAGGAGTAAAGCACCCCTAAAAGGCTTTACTCCTTTTTAACATTTAGTCTAAGCTATGTTATTATTACCTTATATTTTCCTATAAATAACAAATTATAGAGTTTGGAGGTTTATGAATGAGAAGTAAGCGTAACTTGATAATGCTGTTATTGTTTGCTTTGACGATTATACTTTCAGGATGTAATGATAAAAAAGCTGCAATATTATCCATGGATGAAATACGAGATCTAGCTCAGCAAGGCGAGGCGTTGTCGTGGAAGGATTTTGAAGGTTATCCCTTTGAAGATGTCGGTTCAGGCTTGTACATCCGTAAATATGAAATTAATGAAAACTACCATGTGCTGGTGGGTGGGGGAAGTGTTGATGCAGCTCCTCTGTATATAAATCTTGTCAAAAGAAACGGAGAAAAGATCGATATCCGTTATGATGACATCGATCATTTTATCCTCAATTAAATGAGGGGTTTTTAGGCTATTCAAATCTTATTCCGTTAGATAATTCATCCAGACGCTCCCAGTCGAGTACAACAATTTCTTGCTTAACTTTATATAAAATTTCCATGTCGGTGAGCCGCTGAATGACACGGTTTAAATGTCGGGGAGTAGTCCCAATTAACGAAGCTATATCTGGGATATAGGGTGTCTGAATTTCTTTTCCAAACTCACGTTGGAGTTGAATGGTCAATAAATAACTTGCAAACCTTTCTTCTACAGAGCCCAGCAAGTTCGTTCGGGATGCGGATGTACAGGTTAGAAGCTTGTAGGAGAGATGTTTCAGCAACAAGTCTTTAAACCTGTGGTTATCCATTAGGTCAGACTCAACCTTTTGTTTCGGGATAAATAAGAGGCTGGTTTGTTGTACCGCTTCAACTTGGGATTGGACCACAACTTCCTGCACGTATTCAATGTCCCCGAATAATGACAAGGGTGAGCAGAAACGTAATAACAAGGATTTTCCCGTCCCCACACTAGAAGAAACCTTGGTACGCCCCTCCACTTGAAAATAAAATCCGTCCAGCTCATCCCCCTCACGCAAAATGATTTCATTCTGCTCATAGACAAGTAACTGGATTAAAGCATGTGTTGACGTTGTGAATACTTGCTCTAGATTAAATTGTGTAATGTAATGTGATATCAGATTTGGATCGTGAATAGATTTCATCGTTTACTCCTTTTTGGACATCGGTCCTTTCCATTATATCTGAACTCGTTAATATAGAGAAAAAGGGGAGGTTATTAACTGTGAAATTTATTTTTGATTTAGATGGGACGATTTGTTTTAACGGCAAACCTTTGAGTGAATTTATTGTACAAGCCTTGGATTCTCTAATTGAAAAAGGACATGAGGTTATTTTTGCGTCAGCCCGGCCTATTCGTGATTTATTGCCTGTGTTGCCTGCTCATATGCATCATTTTTCTATGGTTGGCGGGAATGGTGCGTTTATTGCAAAGGGTGGGGAGGTTATTTCGACGATACATTTTGACCCACAGACTGCGGACAACATCCTGAATTTGATTGAAGAATTTGATGCAACTTATTTGATTGATAGTCACTGGGACTATGCATATTCGGGTTCTGCAGACCATCCCATCCGGAGAAATGTAGATCCAGAACAACGCGCCAAAAATGTAACTCCGTCGGAGCTGGATGAGATTGTGAAGGTAGTTATTTTGAGCAGTCTGAACGGGGAACAACTTATACATAAGCTGCAAAATCTGCCGATTGTGATCTACCAGCATGGACAAGAAGATATTATGGATATAAGTCCACAAGGTGTGAACAAATGGACAGGACTAAAGAGATTAGGCATAGAACCGCAGCAATTTATTGCTTTTGGTAACGATGCTAATGATATAGAAATGTTTAGACATTCCGCACATTCGGTTTGTGTTGGCGATCATATAACCTTGGGAGAAGTTGCAACGGAAAAGGTTAGTAGCGGTGAAGAGCAGATTGTTAGAAAAATAATGGAGCTGGTGGTAGGTCTGCGATAATTGTTGGGATGGTGATCACCAGCTCAGAGGTCATTGTTGTGGACTGTATAGTCGCTATTTCGGGATTTAGCTTCATTAGGCGGAGTGTTCGGACTCAGGAGGCGTTATCTAGTCAGAAGACAGCGGTTTTTGCACAAAAACAACTCAATAACGACTCTGGGGTCCGAATAACCTCATTTCTGTCTATTTCGAAGCCAATAAGGTCATTTGAGTCCGATGGTAGGAGATTGGTCGCTATTTGCAACAAAAAACCTGCCATAAAATCAGCAGGTTTTTTGCATGGATGAGCAGAAATAAGTGCGATAACTATTCTAGATAAGTTCTTGGCGGCGATTTAAATAACGATATAAAACACAACCGGATATCGCGCATATAGCTGCACATAAGCCGATAAAACCATACCCAGCTTGAAGTCCACGTAGCAAGCCAGTTTGTGTTTCTGCTCCGTAAAGCCGCTTCACACCTTCGATCACTGCACCTATGGCATAGTTGCCAATCACGCTACCGACTCCCATTAGTGTAACTGTAAAGGTGATGGCAGTGTCACTGCCATGCGGATACCTTTTTGCGATAAATGCCATAACGGTCGGATAAATCATAGCGATACCTATGCCTGCTGCTGCGAATAGAAACGCGAGCTGTTCCCCACCTAAAATAGCAGCAAACGTACATAAGGCAGAGAAGGCTGAAAAGATAATAAGCGATAGATTGAAACCAATCTTATCTGTAACCGGCCCCAGCAGGAGCCTTGCTAGCGAGAAGCAGAGAAAAAAGGTGGACAACATACCAGAAGCTGTAACTGTATCCCACAAGTATGCTTTTTCCAAAAAATTCACTAGCCATCCACCTACTGCAAGCTCTGACACTACACCGAAAGAAAGAATAAGCACCATCAGCCATAAAGCGGGATCGCGGACCAGTGTTTTTAATGGAATCCGGTCCTCTTGCGGAAGATCGTCACCCGGAAATGTACTGCGCAAGGCAGATAGAATAGGCAGTAAAGATAAGCTTAGCATAATCAGATACATTCCGCGCCAGTCGAGTGGATGGCCAAATATACTTACCGACATGAGTCCTGTTGCCAGCAGTGGAGCTAAGGTTGAACTAAATCCGTAGAAAAAATGGGATAAGTTCATCATCGTCCCGGTATTTTTTACGAAGATGCGTGCTCCCAAAATGGCAAGACCAATCTCGAGCATTCCGTTTCCGATGTACATCAGGAAATAAGAAGCTGAGAAGAAGGGATAGCTGTGGGAGATATAGATTAACACTCCTGAGAATATCATGGATGCAAAAGCAATAATACTGACAGCCTTGATCCCCCACTTCCGAACCAATACAGCTGTAAAGGAGCAGGCGATCAAATAACCTAATGCATTTAGGGATAAAAGGGTGCCGAGCTGTTTCTCGTCCAGATTAAAGTCGAATTGGATTCGCGGAATGGCAGGTCCTTTAATATTTTCCGATATGCCAAACACTATAAATCCTAAAAAGATGGTTGCCAATTGCATGGCGTAAATCTTGTTAAATCCCCCGAAGCGCTTTTTCAAATTGAGATCCTCCCAGAACGGGTTACTTTATTGCTCAATGTCTCTGTAATACTCTTCTTTAAGTTTTTCCCAGTGTTGCTTATCGTCGTCGGTGATTGCTCTTAATACCTTGCATGGGTTCCCCACCGCAATTACATTGTCAGGGATATCCTTAGTCACGACTGAACCTGCACCGATGATTACATTGTTGCCGATTTTTACCCCAGGATTAATTACTGCGTTTCCACCAACCCACACGTTGTTTCCAATGGTAATCGGTGTACCGAATTCAAGCATACTAATACGCACGTCCGCATCTATGGGGTGACCAGCAGTATATACGCCTACCCTAGGTCCAAAGAGAACATTGTTACCAATCGTTACTTTAGCTACATCAAGGATAATGCAGTCAAAATTAGCGTAGAAGTTATTGCCAACGGTAATATTACTGCCGTAATCACAACGGAAAGGAGGTTCAACATATAATGACTCTCCTGTAGACTCAAATAATTGCTTGAGTAGTTCTACTCTATATTCACCTTGTTCTTCCGTCGTATTGTTAAATAAACGAGTGAGCATTCTGGATCTTTTGTTATCCTTTGCTAATTCTTCACCGCCTGCCATATATAGCTTTCCTGCAATCATGTTTTCTTTGTTTGTTGCCATTCGTAGTTCCTCCTGAAGTGTATGTTAGTTTTAT
The DNA here is from genome assembly GCF_038002725.1 of Paenibacillus sp. FSL H7-0323. Lineage (NCBI taxonomy): Bacteria > Bacillati > Bacillota > Bacilli > Caryophanales > Paenibacillaceae > Paenibacillus > Paenibacillus sp. FSL H7-0323. The sequence goes on from NZ_JBBODB010000001.1 coordinate 44,825, forward strand.
GTTTTACCGGCGCTTCTCAACCAGCTGCAACGAGTAGGTTAAGCTTTCCAGTGTGATCGCAATTAATCCGTTCATGTAATGATCATCAGGTTGATCCAGCACAATTAAGTGAGGCATATGCTCCTCTGGAATCACTTCCAGACAACGTTGATAAATCGGCCGCACATTCTCTTGTTTGACTTGCTCTCCTGTGAGAGCTATGGTCTCTGGATTAATAATTGCAATCAGGGACGATATAGTGTGAGCCGCCAAAGGGATGAAGGTATCCGTGTGGTCCAAGCTACTCAATTGCTGTTCACGCGAGATTCCAAACGGTAAAAAAGAGACTTCACCAGCAAATCTGGTATTACCTTTGTGGATATGCCCGTCGATCATCATCCCGGCGCCTGGAAAAGCTCCTTTGATAAAGGTCACCACGACAATGGTTTTATCCTCTTCATAATCCTGCTGTTTATAGAACCCGTAAACGGTCAGATTCATATCATTTTCAATCGTGACTTCAAGCTCGTATTTTTCTCTGAGTAGTGATTCTAAGGGAGCATTAATTAACTCTTTAATGTCACAGATATTAATGACACCTTGGTGAGCAAGGCCGGGAATCCCAATCCCTACTGCCTTGATGTTGTTATATTGTTGGATAAGCGTATCCAGCAGATGGTCGATGGCTGCAGCATCTACGTACTCTAATTCCATCCATCCATGATCCACACGATCACCAACTGAATTGGTCACCGCATAGGTTATGGATTTCTGGCCATCCTCAATTTTGGCATAGATACATGCAATATAGGAGAAATCAGCGTTATAGATAAATCGTCTGGCCGGTCGGCCTCCATTTGAAGCCTCCAGTTCAGTCTCAATGACTTCACCAGTCTCGAGAAGTTCATTCAGGATATTTCCGCAGGTAGCAATACTTAATCCGGTGGCACTTGCAATCGTGGATTTGGTTCCTTCCTTCATCGATTTCAAGGCCTGCTTGATAAGCTCCTGATTTATCTTTTTAACACGAATAGAATTGTTTGCGATTTGGTTTATTTTATTCACCTCTAGACTTTTGAAAATGGTTATTAAAAGTATTATCAATACTATAACTTGGCTCTATATAATTGTCTAGCAATCGACAGTTTTTTATTATGGATTTTTTTGAACGGACATGTGGCTTTCAATCAACCTGCGGTGTCTAATTAAATGTAAGGTCAAGAGGAGGTTCTTACAATGTCTGGAGCTCATGACAAATCCACTGTTTATCCGGATGAACAGGGAGACAAGCAAAGCTTTGAAATCACTTATAATCAATATCGCGAAAGAATCCATAAATATCTTTCGTTGAAAGTAAACTCGGGTAGAGCGGAAGACTTAACGCAACAGTTTTCTTAAAGGCCATGGAAAAAATTCATACATTTGAAGGGAATTCGAGCTTATTCACTTGGATCTTCAAAATCGCACAGAATATTGTGAAAAATGAATATTGGGGCTTTTATTTCATTGCGCTTTTTTGTAGACTGCACCTTGTCAGAGATCTCTAAGATTGTTGGAATGCGAGAAAGTGCGGTTAAGAAACGATTGTACCGAGCATTAGAGAAATTAAGAAGTGAACTTAAAGAGCTGTTGGTGAAGTAGACGCTCCTAATTGGTTCATGGGCACTTTTGAGGGAATAAAATTGAAAATTGTTTCTCCTTTGGATCGAGGGCCAGAGCATACGTATGAAACTATTCTTAAATCCACGCTGCACTTGTTTACAATGTGGTTAATCGGAGACATTAATCCACTTGCTCCTAAATGGCTGTGTCAAGGGATTGCAGGATACGAAGTAAAACAAATGCCTGATGAGTTCATTAAAAATTCGACTTCAGAGCAAATTCATAATCTTGTTATTCCTACTTTTCAAGAATTAAATTCAGAGGGCTGGGATTTCGAAACGATCCGAACTAGAGTTGCATGAACAATTTGTTGTATATGTAAAAAACAGATAGTTAGATTTCTATTCAAGGGGACCCAGTAGCCATCTGGATGACTACTGGGCCCTGAATATTTCGATGGAATGCCAAATATGATTATCGGGTTTAAATCAGAATGATAGCTTTAATTGGCGTCCGCTTGTATAACAAAAGCATATCTATATTCTTCTTCTCCCCAGCTTGCCGTTATGCTAAAGCCTCTATAGTCTTTTTTGTTCTCTTCGTAAAACGAACTCAATGAAGAAGCCATATGCTTTTCGATCGTAAAGGAATATTTACCGTCTACTTTTGTAATTGGAACTTCTAGTGATTCTCTGGATGAAAATTGATAAGCTCCACTCTTATTTAGTACGCTTTCTTCGATCAATACATTATCTGGCTCAGAATCTCCAAAGTTTAGAGTAATGATTTCTCCGTTTTTTAAATATTGAATATTCTTTACTGCATCCTGCTCAAAGGCGAATTCAAATCCACTTGCTTCAGCGTTCGAGGATGAGTCACTCTTAGTGTTAGATAATGTTGTACTTTTAATTTCTTGATCTCCTGCGCTTACCTTAAGATCTCCTATATTACTCTCTGCACATCCACTTATACCTATTAAAGAAACCAACAAAAGAATAGACAGCATTATTTGTTTCATCGAACAATAATCCACCTTTTCCGAAGATTTTCACAAAAAGACCCCTTGTAATGAGTGTACACTATGGAAATTAATAGAATCAATGTTATATAATTCACTAAGATACAAGCTGAAAATGCAATCGTTCCCGCTATGAAGTGGGGCGATCTTTTTTTGTTCTTCTTGTGAAAAAGGAGAGCAGTATATTTACGAATTAGACATTTCACCCGATAGTTAAGACAAAGGGGAATCACGATAAACCTGGCAAAGAGAGCAGGAACCCCTTACCGATAAGAACGAAAGGGATTATTAAAATGAAGATAATGAAGCTATTGGTACTAGGTCTTATCTCAGGGACAATTGTGACATGCGGCAACGTGAGTTATAGAGTTCATGCTGACACGACAACGTACGAGAATACAGGGACATATGAAGAAGTGGACGAGGACGGTGAGGAGGATCCGGCATCTTCACTGTTCACTGACATTCAAGGTCACTGGTCAGAGCCTTGGGTGCGCTGGGCGTTTGGCAACCAATTGATGGTTGGTTATGATGATGGGAGCTTTCGACCGGATCAGCCGATTACGGAAGCGGAATTTTTGAAATTATTTTATCTTTCTTTCGGCTATCCAAAGGCTACTAGCATAGGCGAAGAATGGACAGCAGCACCGTATAGAATGGCTAAGTGGTGGAATCATCCAGTTACTGGACTACAATATCCAGTGGCAAGATCGGCTCCAATCACCAGAATGGCCGCTGCAAGGTTAGTTGCATCTGGTCTAGGGATGAATTACAACGACACGGATTCCGTGGTTTATTTGCTGGGTAACTCTCTACTTCCACTTCCCGGAGAGCCAACTTTAGTAGGTTTCAGAGGAAATCTCCCGCTTACAAGAGCAGAGGCTATACAATGGATGAGAATGCTCAAGCTTAAGGGAATATATACTGTGGATTCTCGTCCAGAAGGACGATCGGATCGGAGTCACTTACCGTCATTACCGGAACAGGGTACAGGTTTGAAGGATTTTATAGCGGTTCCGGTTACCGATCGTGATTTCGGAATAGCGGATAGTGGGCGTAATCTTTTTATAGATTTTGGGAGTTCAAGAATGTTAATAGAGGAACATTACGGGGATTCAACAGGTCAAGATGTATTCAATAATGAAATGTATAAAGAAGTATCTGTACATTATGATACCGAAGGTCGGCTGAACGCTTGGAAAATAGACAAAGATAATGAGCGCATTGATCCAATCCATATAGGTACATTGAACAATATTCGACCTGGGATAAGTACATTGGAAGATGTGCTAAAGGCATACGGTACATACGTTGCAGTGGATAACGAATACGGGATTATAGTGAGTTACTGGTTTGAGAACAAGGGTGGAGTGTATGAGCCCCGATTGTCACCTTTTGAAATGGATAATATGGAGGGTGGGTTCTATATAGGCTTCATTATTGACAAACAATCTCTGAAAGTTCAAACCATACTCATATCTACAGCTCAGCAGGCAATGAATCCTACGGATATATAGGAATTGTACTGGAACCTTATTCATTCTTTAAAATGTGACGGCATGTCTTTCTGAGGCAGCCGTCTTTTGTTTTATAATTTTTTTCACCTCATAAGCTAACATTCCGAGAACTTTATCGTTATACATACGAAGGGAGGTGCAGGATGAAGCCCGGGCAGCTACATCAGATACTTCAACCTAAAATGTTAGAAATTCAAAAATACTTGATTCGTCTCGGGGCACCTGCAGCCGACGCTGAAGATATCGTACAGGATTCGGTGTATAAGGCTCTTTTGTATATTGATTCCATTGATGAGAACAAATTCAGTGCATGGTTATATAAAGTAGCGATCAATCGCTACTATGATCTGTGCCGCCGCCGCAAGCGGATAGTCATTCCTATTGACTATGTAGATGTGCCGGATATGGAATTGCCAGAGGATCATGTGCTGTTAAAAGAGAAACGGGAAGACATCGAAAGAGTGTTGGATGAGCTTCTACCGCTCCATAAACAACTCATTATTATGAAGTATGAGCTGGAGCTGTCCTATCAGGAGATAGCTGAGCTTCTGGGAATTACGACAGATACAGTGAAATCGGCATTGTTTCGTGCCCGCAAGCAATTTCAAAAAAAGTATAGAGGTGAAGCGGAATGACAGCTCCATGGGAACAAAAGGATGATCAGAACCTTTCAAAAGTAATTAAGAAGGCAAAACGAAAAACAATGATTCGAAACACAATCATTTCTCTAGTGGTGACGGTTATAGTATTATTCGGCGGGATGCTGGGTAACGCCCATCTGACAAGCTGGTTGGCGATGCGTGGTTTGGATGAAGAGAGGATCATGATGAAGATTAGCAGTCCTAACCTTCAGGAGTTGAGAACTGAGCTTGATTTAGGTTTTCTATCGGGTAAAGTTGAACTGAGCACTTACAAAGTTGTTGAGGGTGTGCCCATCGTATGGGATACTAAAAAACTGTATTTCGATATGGGCAGCCGGTTTTCTCTGCTTAATAGGGGATACTCTAGTATAAATGTTCCTGACCCGGTAATGACACAGCAAAATTATGAATACTACCGAGGATATAACAGTCAAAATGGTCAGCGGGAAATGATGTTTTATGTGCCTGGAGTGAATTATAACGAAAAAGTGTTGAATGACCTGCCTTCACTCGAACAAATGGAACCTGGCAAGCTCGTAGAAATGGCTGTTTCTTTTGATAAAAGCTACACTCAGGTAGAGGTAGAGAAGATGCTGCCGGCGGGGTTGACACAGACTTGGTATTGGGTAGATACGTATGACAATAAAAAGAACCTTGAGTTTATTAGGAATGACAGCAGCCCGAATAAATATGCCTTACCGGAATCTGCTAGACAAGTATATGGCTACGGTGGGGAATGGGAAGGGTTATTTAAGCCGAAACCAGAGGATTTTTTACAATCCTTAACCTATGGGCTTCAGATGAAGGGCAAGCATTACGGAGAGTTTGAGCGAATCTCGAATTACTTGAAAAAGGATAAAGCGGCGCCGGACGCCAGTGATGTACAGCTATTGGGAGTTGTCGTTACTGGAACTGCGAAAGAGCTGCAAAGCCTCAAAGGAAAACCCTATGTAAATACGGCAGTTCTCGGCGCGATTGTGGATAAATATTAGATCAATATAGTAAAAATGCTGGAGGGGTTATTCTATATGTGGATTTTCTACGAAAAGAGACGACCTCTCCTTCATTTTCAAAAATGCAAGGGTCAAAAGAGCAGCGATTCATCCTCCTATTGGATCTTCGCTGCTCTGCGTTTTTGATTATCCGCGATCTGCTTCAGTAGTAGATTGAAGGCAAGGCAAAGCCTGCTGACCTCAAGTGGTAATTTGTCTATGACGTGATCGCAGAAATCGCTGGTATCTCCGGTTGTTTCAGATGTCCAAATACGCTTCCGACTCTATAATTAGGGGATTTCTCCCTATAATTCTTAGATATTTGGTCATCTAACTTATAATTAGGGAAAACCTCCCTGTAATTTACCTGATTTGGTGAAAAATAAAGGAATCACCTCGATTTTTAGGGAGAAATCCCCTCATTATGCTCTTTTTTAGCGAATTTCGGCTATTTTTAGGGAGTATTTCCCCAATTCATACATCGCACATCGCACATCGCACATCGCACATCGCACACCGCACACCGCACACCGCACACCGCCACCGCACGCCGCACACCGCACATATCCCATGGGTTAAGTAAGAATCCATCCATTGTATAGCCTATTTATAAAAAAGAAGCTGCCCTATAAGTAGAATTCTCTACTTTTTGGACAGCTTCTTTTTTCATCGGTCACAATCTGCTCAAGCTAAGTCCATTTCGCGGACCACAGCTTCATTTCCTTCAAAATTTGATGTAAATCCTCACCTTTGGGAGTAAGCGAATATTCTACCGTAACAGGAACAGTCGGAAATACGTGACGTTCAAGCACACCATGCTCCTCCAGATGGCGCAGCGTAGTGGTTAGTGCGCGGGGAGAAACATTAGTGATTTTTCGTTGCAGTGCCCCAAAACGCTGCGTGCCGTCGAATAGCTCTCTGAGGACAAGAAAGGCCCATTTTCCACCTAATACTTCAAGTGTTTTTTCAACATTACATTCAATAGTAACAGGGGTTTTGGGGATATAATTATTAGTAGATTTAGCTGTCTTCAAGGTATCTCCTCCTGTTTGTGAAGCTACTATACTCTAGTATAGTAACTACACTAGAGATCATATAATAAACTAATTTTCACTTCTTTCTATTATATACAAACTATTCTAGAATGAATATGAGTGCTAAGCAACCTGCCAAAATCAAACACGGAACTATGGAGAGGAGCAGTTATTATGAAATATCGCAGATTAGGTGGAACCGGTTTAAAAGTCAGTGAGATTAGTTTGGGAAGCTGGCTGACATACGGAGGCTATGTGGAAAGAGATAATGCTGTTAATGCCATTGAAACCGCTTACGACTTAGGCGTGAATTTTTTTGATACTGCAAATGTTTATGAAAAAGGTGCTGCCGAGAAAGTACTAGGTGAGACTTTACGTAACTACTCTCGTGAGTCCTATGTATTAGCTACTAAAGTATACGGGGAAATGGGCTCGGGGCCTAACGACCGTGGACTATCCCGCAAACATATCACGGAACAGTGTCATGCTAGCTTGAAACGTCTCGGAGTAGAATACGTGGATATTATGTATTGCCACCGTTTTGATCCGGAAACTCCAATTGAAGAGACCTTACGTGCGCTAGATGATCTGGTTCGGCAAGGCAAGGTATATTATGTCGGTGTTAGTGAGTGGACGGCGGCGCAAATGACCGATGCGTTAGCTGTAGCAGACCGCTATTTGCTAGATCATATTGTTGTTAATCAGCCGATTTATAATATGTTTAACCGTTATATTGAGAAAGAGATTATTCCGCTCGGCGAGCGCCGTGGGATTGGACAGGTAGTATTTTCTCCACTGGCTCAAGGGCTGTTAACTGGAAAGTATAACACGGACATCCCTGAGGATAGCCGTGCTGCTAAGCTGGATCGATTAAAAGATTCGATTACAGAAGAAAAGATTGAAAAAGTCCGCCAATTGAGTGGGATCGCCACGGAGCTGAATATTTCTGTTGGGAATTTGGCTTTGGCTTGGATTTTGCGTCAACCTAATGTAGCTAGTGCGCTGGTGGGTGCCAGCCGTCCGCAGCAGGTCGAAGAGAATGTTAAGGCTTCAGGTATTGAGCTTTCGGAAGAGATTTTGAAGCAGATTGAGGAGATTCTGGAGTAGTTGTTAGCTTCATAAAAAAGGAGACACACTCATGGCGAAAGTAGTTGTTACAGGCGGCAGTGGGATGTTGGGCAGATGGGTGGTCCGGCATTTTGTAGAGCAAGGGTATGAGGTTGTGAATGTAGATACGCAAAAATCCGCAGATTCTTTGTGCCAAACGATGATTGCTGATTTGAATAATTTGGGTGAAGTATATGGTGTGCTCGCAGGCGCTGATGCAGTTGTACATTTGGCTGCAATCCCAGCTGCAAATATAAAGACAAGTGAGGTTACCTTTCAAAATAATGTAGTATCTACCTATAACATTTTGGAGGCTGCAGCGGGTCTCGGGATTCGGAAAGCAGTGATTGCTTCCAGTGAATCCTCTTACGGAATCTGTTTTGCGGTTAATCCTTTGGGGCCGAAGTATGTGCCTATGGATGAGGAGCATCCACAGTTACCTGAAGACAGCTACGGTCTGTCTAAGGTTGTGAATGAGCAAACCGCTGAGATGTTCTATCGCAGAAAGGGTATACAGGTCGTTTCCCTAAGAATCGGAAATGTTATTGATCCATCGGCGTATGAACGTTTCCCTTCCTTCATTCATGATCCAGCGCAGCGCGATCGTATTCTATGGAGTTATATTGATACACGGGATGTAGCAACAGCTTGCCAATTGGCAATCGAAACGGATGGATTGGGAGCGGTTGCTCTTAATATATGTGCAGATGAGACCAGCATGGCTGTTCCTAGCAGAGAGCTAATGGCCGCACGTTATCCAGAGGTGACGGATTTCCGCCAGCCGCTGGAGGGTCACGAGTCGCTACTCAGTAATGAGAAGGCCAAAAAGCTGCTAAATTGGAAGCCGAAGCACGTATGGCGAGATTTTGTTAACCAGTAAATAACGAGCCGGATTCACTATAAGGAGCGTGCAAAATGAAGGTCTTATTTATCGGAGGTACGGGATTAATTAGTCAGGCTGTATCCCCGTTGGCTGTAGATCAAGGAATCGAGCTGTATTTGTTCAACAGAGGACAGCGGGATGAATTCGTTCCAGAAGGTGCAAAAGTTATTAAAGGAGACATTCGTAATCCGGCAGAAGCCACATTAGTATTACGAGATTACGAATTTGATGTAGTGGTAGACTGGATTGCTTTTACACCGGAACATGTGCAGGCAGACATTGACCTGTTCACAGGTAAAACGAAGCAGTACATTTTTATCAGCTCAGCCTCTGCTTATCAGAAACCGCAGCGTAATTATGTAATCACAGAAGAGACACCGCTGGAGAATCCTTATTGGGAGTATTCGAGGAATAAAATTGCGTGTGAGCAGCTGTTGATGGAAGCTTACAAGGCGAACGGATTCCCGGTTACGATTGTTCGTCCTTCCCATACCTATGGAAATACAGCCATCCCTGCGGCACTCACGAGTGGCCAGCATCCTTGGTCACTGATCGATCGTATCCGCCGTGGCTTACCTTTAGTCATACATGGAGATGGAACCTCTTTGTGGACACTGACACATAATTCGGATTTTGCCAAAGGTTTCGTTGGGTTGCTTGGACATCCGGAAGCGATAGGCGAGGCCATTCATATAACTTCCGACGAGGTATTAAATTGGAATCAGATTTACGCGGCCATCGGACAAGCGGCAGGTGTGGAACCTAAAGTGGTGCATATCTCCACAGACTTTATCACAGCCTTTTCCCCTCCAGGGACAGCGGATGGTTTGGTCGGTGATCAAGCGGTAAGCAGTGTTTTTGATAATAGCAAAATCAAACGTTTCGTGCCTGACTTCCAGGCTACTGTGCTTTTCTGTGAAGGGATCAAGCAGTCGGTTGCTTGGTTCGAGGCTCATCCTGAGCAATGTACGGTCGATGCGGAATGGTCTGCGTTACTTGATAAGTTGATCGAGAGACATGGAATTGAGGCCAAACCTCTCTCATTCTACGCATAAGGTTTATACAGTTATATTTAAAGACGGTCTGTTCCTAAGGGAGCAGCCGTTTTTTTTGGGTTTGTCTCGTTCAATGTAAGGTTATGGAATGAATCAGCAAATCATGAATATACTCTCACTACCTAAAATTCCGTTGAAAAAGGAGTCCTGGCCATGCCAACCCATCCCTTTGTCTCGCGTTTTTTCGTAAATTCAGATGCACGTCGTGAGAAGTTAATTTATGATCTGCCGGAATCATGGTGGAGCCGTCCCTTTGAATATGAGTGGTGTATTAACTTTATTTCTCCGCATGGTGTTGTGCTGGATGCAGCCTGTGGGATTCCTCATCCCTTGAAGTTTTATTTAGCAGGGGTTTGTGCAGAGGTCTATGCCTGCGATATGGACAGTAGGGTTATTTACCCAAAAGCTATCCAAGAATGTATTGAGAATGAGATTGGGGAAAAAGCGGCGAAGCAGGTTATCGCTAGAAGAACAAACAACCTGCATTTCGCTCAAGCTAATCTGACGGATCTGCCTTATGAGGATGAGAGCTTTGACACTGTTTTTTGCATATCGGTATTGGAGCATTTGAGCTTTGAGGATACGGTGGGTACTTTACGGGAATTTCACCGGACGTTGAACGAAGAAGGATTATTGGTATTGACATTTGATTATCCAACGGTAAATCTGAGTCTTATGAATGACCTGCTGCTACAAACTGGATTTCAGTATTGGGGGGAGACAGATTTTGAATTGCCTGCGGATGCTGTGCATACGGATGCATGGGGTGGATTAAATTGTTTTAGAGCCGTTCTGAAAAAAGCAAAGGAATAACAGGTCTTTTTACTCTTAATTTAGTAACCTCTTTCCAGTATGCTAGGATCATGCTAACAAAAGATGAGAGGAGGCTGTATTTTTTGAGATTAGGATCGAAGGTTTTACGTAGAATAGCACTCATTACACTTTTGTTATCACTAATAGTTCCTGTGACATCTGCTTCCAGTGCAGCTTCACTATCTTCAGATCCTATAAAGCTTGCTTTTGCGGGTGATATCCTTTTGGACGGTTTTGTTGGCGATCAGATTGCTAAATATGGGGTGAACTTTCCGTTTGTAAAGGTCGCACCTACGCTGCAAAAGGCTGACATCGCCTTCGCCAATCTGGAGACGCCTGTGTCTATCCGAGGGAAAGCGGCAGAGAAAACCTTTGCCTTCAGATCCAAACCAGCAACGTTAGGCGGCCTAACCTATGCCGGGATTGATGGAGTGTCCTTGGCGAATAATCATATTTTGGATTATGGAAAAGACGCTATGCTCGACACGCTGATCCATTTGGATCGAAACAAGATTGGCCATACAGGCGCTGGCAAAGATGAAGACGAAGCGTTCAAGCCTTATACTAAGACGGTAAAAGGGAAAAAGATCGCCATCCTTGGTGTTAGCCGTGTGCTTTCAAATCCTTCATGGTATGCCGGCAAAAACAAACCGGGAGCCGCTTCAGCTTACACCTCGCAGCCTATGCTTAGCGCCATTCAGAAGATGTCCAAGGAGAATGATTACACGATCGTATATATTCACTGGAATGAAGAGTTTAAGGATTTCCCTGAAAAGTACGCTCGCACACTAGCTAAACAGATGATTGATAGCGGGGCGGATTTAATCCTTGGCGCACACAGTCACTGCCTTATGGGCATCGAATACTATAAGCACAAGCCCATTTATTATTCACTTGGGAATTTTGTGTTTAATCGCTCCACACGTGGTGGGGAAAAAACACTTAATTCTATGCTTTTGAACGTTGAGATTAAGGACTCCAAGATGACCAGCAAGATTACCCCTGTCAAAATCATTGGCGGACAGCCCAATTTTATGGATGATTCCTACAATAGGAAAACGATTAAGCTCCTGAACACCCTATCTTTTAATGCCAACATAGATGCTAACGGCAGGGTCACAGAGAAAGAGCTTTAATAAATACAAACTCTGATTAGCTATTCACGGATCGCGCTCGATCTCGTTAGAATGCGAAATGTGTGGAGTAACTGTGGAGTCCGTATGGGGTGGCATAAGTATGTATGGAGCACGTATGGAGTATGTATGGAGTATGTATGGAGTATGTATGGAGTACGTATGGAGTACGTATGATGTGGCGTATGAAGTACCAATGGAGTGCCTATGGAGTACGTATGATGTGGCGTATGGAATACCTATGGAGTGCCTATAAAGTATCACCGTTGTGTTTGTGAAATAACTGTATTCTATACACCTATATTATATGTAAAACGGACCATTCTGCTTTTAAGTGTATTCTATACAACTAAAAACTAGAGAATCGACCTAGAGGGCAATATATCAACAGAATAGTTGCACGAAATACAGTTATATCCATCAGCCGAGCGAGTTGCAGAGTTATAGTTGTACAAAATACAGTTAAACTACTAGTTAGTATTGGAGCGTCTGCATCAAAAGCTGACCGCAGCAGTGTGCAGTGAGTATTTATGGAGTCCGTATGGAGTGCCTATAAAGTATCACCGTTGTGTTTGTGAAATAACTGTATTCTATACACCTATATTATATGTAAAACGGACCATTCTGCTTTTAAGTGTATTCTATACAACTAAAAACTAGAGAATCGACCTAGAGGGCAATAAATCAGCAGAATAGTTGTACGAAATACAGCTATATCCATCAGCCGAGCGAGTTGCAGAATTATAGTTGTACAAAATACAGTTAAACTACTAGTTAGTATTGGAACGTCTGCATCAAAAGCAGACTGCAGCAGTATGTAGAGTATTGGAACGTTTGCAAAAAGGGGGAGATCCATATGGATCTCCCCCTTTTTATGCAGAAGCTAAGGTTGGGAATCAGATAATCAGCCCTTCACCGCCCCCGCAACAACACCCTTAACGATGTACTTTTGCAAGAAGATGAATACAACGATCGATGGCAGCACCGCCATGACCATAGCTGTCATCGCATATTGCCAATCTGAGGTATATTGGCCCACGAAGGTGTAGGCAGCCAGTGTCAGCGTTTTGGTATCTGGGGAGCCGTTGACCATGAGCAGCGGGAGCAGGAAGTCATTCCAGATCCACATTACGTCGATAATGACAATGGTTGTTGTGACCGATTTCAACAGTGGGAAGATGACACTGAAGAACAGGCGGAAGCCGGATGCTCCATCAATCGTGGCACTCTCATCAATTTCAACCGGAATACCCTTGACGAATCCATGGTAGATAAACACGGCGAGTGGAGCACCGAAACCCCAATATAACAACCCAAGTCCCCAAGTACTCTCAGAGAGATTTAAGGTTTTAGCGGTTTGCAGAACGGTCAGCATGATCGATTGGAACGGAATCAGCATCGGCATAATGCAGAGGAAATAAATCACCCCGCTCAGTCTGGATTTCGTCCGTGCCAGCTTGTAGGCTGCTATGGATGAAATGAACACAATACCCAGAAGACCTACACCGGTAATGACAAAGTTGTTCAGGAACAGCTTCGGATAGTTGATAAACTTCCACACGTAGGAATAGTTGCCGAAGACCAGATGTTTCGGCAGGGCGATGACATCCGTCATGACTTCGCTAAAGCTTTTTAACGAGTTGATAATCGTCAGAAATAGCGGATATAGAAACAGAAGAGAGAGGATGACCATAACAACCTCTAGAATAATTCGGCCTGCTTTGCGGTTTGTATTCATTATGCCTCAACCTCTCTTCGTTTGAAGAATGCTAACTGGAGAATGGTTACCACCAAGACGGCTAGGAACAGGATAAGCGCTTTCGCTGTACCGTATCCATACAGATTGTTCTGGAAGGTATCCCGGTAGATATCGTAAGCGATACTGTAGGTAGTTCCGCCAGGTCCGCCCCCGGTTAATGACAGGATGACATCGAACACCTTGATCGAATTGGTCAGTGCCATGAACACAGAAATCGTAATGGATGGAGCGAGCAGTGGCAGTGTAATACTGAAGAATTTTCTCATGGGACCAGCGCCGTCAACTGTGGCTGCTTCTTTGAGGTCCTCAGGTACAGATTGCAGACCAGCAATATAAATGACCAGATAAAAACCAATCGACTGCCAGATGGAGACGGCCAGTATGGAGACGAAAGCAAGTCCCGGCGTCCCTAGCCAACTTAGACCAAATATGGACCAGCCTGTACTTTCTCCGAGTGAGTTGAAACCTTGCATAAAGATAAATTTCCAGATAAAACCGACAATGACAAGACTGAGGATATAAGGAATAAAGAAAGCGGCTCTCAGCCAAGGAGTACTCTTCAGCTTCATGTCCAGAACCAGTGCGAGCAGAATGGCTAGCACGTTAACGAGAACAATGTACAGAATCGCATACTTTATGGTGAACCAGGCTGAATTGGCGAAGTTGGTGTCGCCCATAAAGATTTGTTTGAAATTATCAAGTCCGACAAACTTAGGGTGTTTCGAAATACCGTTCCATTTGGTCATCGAATAGCGGATAGTCATGGCAAACGGAATGTAGAATGCTACAGCGATACAGATTAGGACTGGGAGAGTGAATAATCCGAATTCTGTTTTCTCGCGCCATCTTTTGCCGAGTGATTTTAACATGGATGCACCTCTTCTTGATTTGTTGGGTGGTAATATCGACTAGGCTTGCCACACATAACCATTCCGGTTAGTCTATATTGTGTATTATAGAGCAGTACCCTATACTCAAAAATGGATTTAAGAGTACAGTTAGGGGTAAAAAGGTGAACTGAAATATTTATAATTAAGCCTGTAAATCGTGGAGGAGGTTGCCGGTCATTATTAAAAAGTGGATCATAAAGCGGTTTGAACCCGTGCTGGAGCTTGTCTCACGCAGGTTGGCGAACAAGCTTATTTTGCTGTTTACAATCATCATTATTTTGGTGGTGACCTCACTGACGTTCATTTCATACGGCATGCTGCGAAAAGAATCGGTGGATAACAGCATCGCCAGTACGAGCAACAATCTGTTGCTTGTCGGCCGGAATCTGGAGAGTTATTTGGACGGCATCGAGCAATTATCCCTGCCGCAAATATCGTATGACGAGATCACCTATGCGATTTTGCATGAATCGGAGGATTATGCCTCGAAGATGTATGTGGAGGACTACTTGAAGAACCTGTACTTCTCCCGCAATGATCTGGAAGCTATCTACCTGTATGTGATCAAGGAGCACAAGTATTATTATGTCACCAAAGAGAACTACAATATTACCGTGCGGGTCGCCGAGCATCCGTCGATTGAGAATCTTTCCTGGTATAAAAAAGCGCTGGCCAGCCCGTTTAACCGTTCTTACCAGTCTTTTGTAAAAAACCAAACCTCGATGATCAATAGCTCCGACTACCCTATAAATAAGGATAAAAGCTTCATGGGCTACCATCGATTGCTGCGCTCCATAGTCTCCAGGGAACCGCAGGCGGTGCTCTCCCTTTATTTCAACTCCTCGGTTACGGACGAGATTATGAAGGATATTCCCTTCAGTAAAGGGCAGCACCTAATGTACGTCAGTCCCGATAATGAACCTTTTGTGGTGGATGACCCCGGGTTTTATCAACAGAGTGAACAAGCGGGACTGCTTAAGGAGCTGACACCAGCCTCAGGAGGACGCGTGACGTGGTCGGATAAAGAAGAGAAGTATCTAGTGATTTATGACATCAGCAAAAAAGAAGGCTGGAAGCTGATTAAGCCGATTCCCTACAAAGAAATTTATGAAGCGGCCACGACAACACGCAAATTGAACTATTTCATAGGACTGTTATTTTTAATCGTTTCGGTCATCTTGGTCAGCTTTATTTCGAACAAAATAACAAACCCGCTAAAGAATCTGTCGCTGCAGATGAAACGGTTCAGTACAGGCAGCTTTGACGCTGAAGCACAGGTTGAAGGAAAGGATGAAATTGCCTATCTGTCTCGCCACTTCAATAAGATGGTGGAAAAGACGAATGAGCTGATCAATGAACGGTACAAAATGAAAATTGTCGAGAAAAATGCTGTACTCAAAGCACTGGAAGCTGAGATCAATCCGCATTTCTTATATAATGCCCTGCAAGCCATTTCCACCAAGGCGCTGAAAAACAACAATGATGATATTGTTGATATGGTCGATAATCTTGCTATGACGCTGAGATACTGCATTAGCGGTAAAGATGTGGTCCATGCCAGAGAGGAATTAAAGCATATTGAACGTTATTTAGCGCTGCAGAAGGCCCGTTTCGGAAACAGAATGCAGGTGGCCTACCAGTGGGAAGACCCTTTGCTGGAGCTGGAAATTCCGAAGCTGTCCATTCAGACCTTGGTAGAAAATTGCATCAAACATGCGCTGGAAAAAGTATCCACAACGATCACAATTACCATTGAAGCGCATGTGACGCCTAGCCATACTGTTATTTCAGTGACGGATGATGGGCCGGGGTTTAGCGGGGAGCGGCTGGAGCAAGTGAGAAGTTCTCTTCAAATCCAGTGGGAAGATCAGGGCGGAGAGAACGCTGCTGAAAGTGACACGGAAAGCATCGGACTGAAAAATTTGAACACGCGGCTGAAGCTTTTGTATGGTGAGGCTGCGGGTTTGGCCATTACCAGTGATGCTGGCGGAACAAAGATGGACATGCGGTTACCGCGGGGAGGGATTAACCATGTATAAAGTACTGATTATAGATGATGAGGAACCGTTGCGTGAGGCGATCAACATCCTGGGAGACTGGAAAGGACTAGGTGTCGATCAGGTACTGGAGGCTACGGATGGAAGTATGGGCCTAGCCATGCTGCGGGAGCAAAAGATCGATCTCGTATTGGTCGACATGAAGATGCCGGAGCTGAACGGAAGTGAGCTGCTGCAGATCGTGGAGAAGGAGTTCCCGGAACTGCTGACGATTGTAATCAGCGGCTACAATGATTTTGAATATACCCGCCAGGCTATCCGTTCTAAGGTAGTTGATTATTTATTAAAGCCGGTCAACCGGGGGGATTTGAATGCGGCCTTACGTAAAGCTATCGATGTGCTGGAGGCTAAACGCAAGAAAGAAAGCGAGTTCATCAACAGGAACATTACGCTCAACATGTCTCTGCCGAAGCTAAAGGAGAAAATCTATCTGTCGATCATTGAGCGGAGCTTCAAAAATCAGTCCAACGAGGCTTTTCTGCCGTTGATCGGCGCCGATACAGCTGGGAATTATTTTGCTGCGGGTGTACTGCGGGTGCTCAATTTGGAACAAGTGCGTCGTAATCGCTTCCATGAGGACCGGGATTTGCTGCATTTTGCCGTCACAAATGTGATTAATGAGAATAGCGATGAGCATTTTCAGGCTTTCAGCTTCGCCAGCCATAAGGGAGAACGCGAGTTTATCGCCATCTTCACGATGAAAGGCGGCTATGAGGAGGACGCAACTTTCCGCTCTTTACATCATATGAAGAAGTTAGTCTCGACGCTGAAAGAGCTATTCGGAATTGTTGTTGCCGGAGGAATCGGACAGCCCTATGGTGACATCATGGCGCTTGCTCAATCCTATGAGACTGCCAAAGCCTCTCTCGACGGGATTGACCTCCTGACGCTGAAGGGAGCGATTGTCACAAATAGCAGCAACGATACTTCCCAGGGGAAAGATAATCCTTCCTTGACAGGGCGCATGCCCTTGATTCGCAACGCACTGGAGAGCGGGAATATCAATCATGCCAAAAGTATTTTAAGCGAATTCACGAAGAAATGGGAGGCTTCCGGACGTTTTAATCTGGGCGAGGCTGACCGGCAGATAGAGGAGTTTATTATTTTGCTGAACGATATTGCCACGGAGCTGGATGCGATCCCCGAACGTATTCGCGGCGGTAAAGATAAAGGATTGCGTGGGCTAGGCATCGGGAGCGATTTTGCTTCCTTTGGCGAATTTGAGCGGGTGCTGAGCGGAATTCTAGATTGCTATGGCAATGAAATCAGCAAAAGCCTTGCTGGCAATCGCCCCAGCGTACTGGAAAATATTAAAGCATACATTGATAATCACTATTTTGAGAATATTAAAATATCGATGTTCACGGATAAATATTTCCTGAGCAGAGAATACTTGATGAAACTTTTTAAAGGGCAATATGGTTATGGCATACATGAGTATGTACAAAAGGTAAGAATGGACAAGGCAAAGGAGCTGCTATCCACCCCCGACTTGAAAATCCAAGACATTTCCGAGATGTTGGGGTACAAGGACAAAAATTATTTCAGCAAGGCGTTCCGGAATTATTATGACTGTTCACCTTCTGAATATCGGGTTCTGCTATTGAACGGGGAGGAGTGAAGCGGTTACATGAACACACTTTTTTACCCTAATAAGTTCACTTATGTACATTCTTATCCTTTTTCTTTTTCTTTAGAATTGTCTCAAGACCACTAGATGCATGAGGAAAAGGGGGCAACATCATGTTAAAAAGATTTATGGCTTTATCTGCGAGTCTGCTGCTCGTCGGCGGATTACTGGCGGGCTGCGGCGGAAACAACAATGCCGCTAACAATAGCGGAACAGGGAATACTCCTGCCACAGATTCTGGCAAGCCGGTCACGATTAATATGTTCACCGCATCACCCGAGTACACTGATGCTTTTAACGCTTATATTGCCGAGTACAAGAAAGTTAAACCGAATGTGACGATTAATCTGGAGATTATGCAGGCTGACTACAATACGGTGCTCAAATCGAAGATTGCTGCGGGAAGTACACCTGACGTATTCCAGACCACAGCGGGCGGAGATATTGATACTTTTGCGGAGTATAGTGCTGACCTAACTAATGAGCCACTGGCTGCGGCGATGACCGATGCAGTGCGTTCTAACATGAGTTCTTCGGACGGTAAAGTGCTCGGTCTTCCGGTAAAAGGAAATCTATTCGTCCTGATGTACAATAAGAAACTGTTGGCTGACGCTGGGATTACAGAAGTTCCTAAGACAACAGCCCAAATGGACGATGCGATTACTAAGCTTGAAGCTAAAGGCATTACTCCTTTTGCCAACGCTTATAAAGAGTGGTGGGTATGGAAACACATCTTCCAACACTTCGTAGATGCGGCAGCCCAAGATGCAGGTACGGATGCTAAGACACTAGTAAATGATTTTATTGCCGGAAAAACTACGATCAAGGATCACCCGGTGCTGTACAATAACTTCTTCAGCTTCGTTGATACTACTGTTAAACATGGCACAGACAAACCGCTTGAACGGGACAGCAATGCTGAAGTCAGCGACTTTGCATCCGGCAAAACAGCGTTCATGACGGGTAAAGGCGCATGGGATGAAGAAGCCATTAAGAAAATTACACCGGACTTCGACCTGGGTATTATGGGTTACCCAGTCAGCGACAAGGCTGAACAGTCCCAGATCATTACTGGTGCGGATCAAGCCCTGCGTATCAATAAGGATTCTGCTGTAGCTGCTGAGACTATTGAATTCTTCAACTGGCTGTATACTTCTGAATACGGTAAGAACTGGTTCTCTACAGTAGCTAAGGTTATTCCTCCAATTAAGGATGCTCCTATGCCTGACCTGCAAATGCCAAAAGAAATGGAAGAAATCCTCAAAACAGAGAAATCCGGCGACCTGTCCGTGAACTACTCTCTGGATACCTTCCACCAAAAATTTGGTGAGCTCATGCAGGCTTACATCGGCGGCAGCAAAACTAAGGATCAAGCCATCGATGAAATTCAAAAAGCTTGGATTCAATTCGGATCGGCAGAATAATTAGGTTCAGATCAGGGGCGGGCTCCAAGGTAAGATTCACTTACTGGAGAACCGTCCCTTTTTTACATGTTATATAATCATAAGAAGATACTGAGACAAAGTCAGGAGGTACATTATTGTGAATAGCAAAATGATTGAAATCATTGAAAATGGACTATATCTTACGATTGAAGTTACGGAAGATCAGGATGTTCGGCTGTTGCATTTTGGAGCGGCACCTTTGGAAGCAGCCATAGCGGATAAGAACAAGCAAGGCTTCCGGCTGCTGGAGCTGCAATTATCGGGCGAAGACCGCGCCGAATATCACGGGCGCACACACCGAGCATCCTATCCGGGTCTTCGGATGGTATATGCGGGGCACAGCGATACAGTGAATGCGCTCGGACGTAAACTGGAGTTTAGCTTGGCTGATCCGATTTCGGGAATCCAGGCAATGCAGCATTTTCAGTTCTACAAGGGTGTGCAAATCGTTCGAAGCTGGACAGTGCTAAAGAATGCTGGAGAAGCTGAGGTGGCAGTGGAATACATCTCCTCCTTTGCTCTTACAGGTGTAGACAAAGAGGGGGGCGGGGAGCGCAATGATAAGATTGAAGTAACCCTTGCTCACAGCGGATGGCAGAGTGAACTTCAGTGGCGTACCTACCGCCTGCCTGAGCTTGGGATGTATCATTTGGCAGACCGTGGCTCCAAACGAATTGCCGCAAGCAATACAGGCTCTTGGTCAGCAGCGGAACTTCTGCCGATGGCAGTTTTGCATAATAAGGAGAGCGGGACAAGCCTGTTCTGGCAGATTGAGCATAACGGCTCTTGGCATTGGGAGCTGACGGATCAATACGATCAGCTTACACTGCTGGTCAGCGGACCTACAGAACATGACAACCATTGGTGGCTGAAGCTAGCTCCCGGTGAAGAGTTTACCTCGGTGCTGGTAGCCGTGGGTGCTGTGCAGGGAGGATTCCAGGGCGCGGCTGAACAGCTTACGTCATATCGCCGGATGATCCGCAGACCTAATGAGGATAATGAGCTGTTGCGGATTATTTTTAATGACTATATGAATTGCCTATGGGGAAGCCCAACGACTGAGAAGCTACTGCCTTTAATTGATGCTGCCGCAGAAGTAGGTTGTGAATATTTCTGTATTGATGCTGGCTGGTATGCACCCGGAGAGTGGTGGGATGGTGTAGGCCAGTGGGAGCCTTCCAGCGAACGGTTTCCGGAAGGAATTAAATATGTGCTCGACTATATCCGCAGCAAAGGGATGATTCCCGGACTATGGCTTGAGCTGGAGGTTATGGGCATCAACAGCCCGAAGCTTGCGGAGACTGATGACAGCTGGTTTTTCATGCGGCATGGTAAAAGGGTTAAGGACCGTAGCCGCTATCAGCTAGATTACCGCAACCCGAAAGTCATTGATCATGCAAACGGTGTTATTGCGCGTCTGGTTGAGCAGTACGGTGTAGGATACATTAAAATGGATTACAACATCAATGCAGGCATTGGGACAGAAACGAATGCGGACAGCTTCGGAGATGGGCTGCTACAGCATAACCGCGCTTATCTGGCTTGGTTGGACAGTATCTTTGTTCGTTATCCGAAGCTTGTTATCGAGAACTGTTCCAGCGGGGGAATGCGCATGGATTATGCGATGCTTAGCCGACACAGCATCCAGTCTACTAGCGACCAGGAGGATTATGTACAGTATGCGGCCATTGCTGCAGGTTCTCCGGCAGCACTGACACCGGAGCAGTCCGCAGTTTGGTCTTATCCGCTGCGCGAGGGGGACGATGAGGAAGTCATCTTCAATATGGTTAATGCGCTGTTGCTTCGTGTACACCAGAGCGGTCATTTGGCGGAGCTTGAACCCCACCGCAGAAGTCTAGTTAAAGAAGCGCTGGATTATTACAAAACCATTCGCAGTGATATCCCACACGCCACACCTTTCTGGCCACTCGGCCTGCCGGACAGTGAGGGCGAATGGGTCAGCCTTGGCCTGCGGCGCGGCGAACGACGGTATGTCGCGGTATGGCGGATTGCCGGAGAAGCTGCGAATGTCCAATTGCCGATGGTAGAGCTGAAGGGACTTGATCCGGCGATCACCTGTGCCTATCCTCAGCAGCATAGCTCAACCTGGAATTGGGATAAATCGGCAGGGGTTTTGACGGTGGCGCTCCCACCAGGAAAAACAGCGAGATTGTTTGAGATTACTTCGTAAAGCTTGCAGCGGGCCTGCTCCCCTAGTATCTAATAGTTGGGAGCGGGCTTCTTTGTATTTCAATTGGAGAAAACACTGTAAATACAAATTCAGGAATCCGATATATTAAATGGATGCTTCAACCGCCTAAATCGAACTAATACAATTTGCCGCATTCTACAGGAAAAAAGAAGAAGGGAGTTGGTTTAAGTTGTTGAATGTAGCTTCACTCAGTAGCCTGAATCGTGTGGAAACAACAAAAGTAAGCCCAAAAAATCAGAATTCAGAGATTTCTTTTCAAGATGTCTTATCGACAACCCATGCAGAAGCGGTTTTGACACATTTGGAAGAAAAATTCGACATTAAGATCAACGTGCAAGCTATACCCAAGAGCAAAGAAGCGGTAAAGGGTGTTTACTCCAATTGTGCAGGCAAAGGAAATGTAACCATTGCTCCAAATATACTGAATCAGTCGGCAACAGATCCACAACTGCAAAATAAAGTAGAAGCGATCATACAGGATCATTTTACTTCCAGTGCGAATGATAAACCCGGTGATGTCAGTGGTGTCGTTATACATCCGGATGGAACAGCTACATTTTGGGTGATTGGTGATTACTTGACACCTGCCGAGCGGGAAAAGATTCAAAAAGAAGTAGAGGCAGACAAAAAGAAGCGTGCAGACCAATTGGACTCGTTAAATAAAGTAAGCAGTAATGATCCCATATCACAATTTGGGTTACCCACAGAAATATCCAGTGGCAGCGAAGAAGAAGATAGCATGAATTTAAATAATATCCGTCAAGCTAGTCTAGATTCAATGCTGCGAAAAAAGAACCTGTTAATTAAATGATTAAGAACTTTTTATCATAATTACCGCCTGGGTCAATGCGTTGGTGACCTCTTAGGCGGTTTTTTTTTTCACCAAAAGTCCACATTTAAGTTTGACTTACTAAACATCTGGGTAAATGACGGAGTAGCGTTCTTGCTAGTTTTCGACAATTTCCTACTTACTGTGATTGCAGATAAGCGGAGTGACAAGATTTACAAATAGATTAACGAAGGTATTTTAGGGTAGAATTGTCATCAAGTAGGGTTACATTCTGGGTGAATTTCGACATTCCAGAGAATCCCCTATTTTTTTGTGTTCTGACACGGCTTCAAATCTTGGGGCTCAACAGATATCATACATTGTCGAAATTTTGTCGAATAATATCATATAATGTAGAAAAATAATTGACAGGAAATGAATAGAACTTTAGAATTAGGTAGTAGCGTAATCATTACTATCATATAGAAGCGTACATAGCTTTTAGCAAGAATGATTATAAATGTGACTTCAAGGGAGGATGTACGATGATGAAAGCAACAGGCATAGTAAGAAAAGTGGATGAATTGGGACGTATCGTAATTCCTATTGAACTGCGTAGAACAATGGGAATCGACATAAAAGACCCGCTCGAGATTTTTGTAGACGCTGAAAAGATTATCCTTAGAAAATATGAGCCAACTTGTATCTTCTCCGGAAGCTCAGAAAACCTGATCAATTTCAAAGGTAAAATGGTAAGCAAAGATGTTCTTGATGAACTTATTGCAAGCTTTGATAGAGCATAATCCATATACCACATATGATTTCAAAAAAAAGAACCGGTATTACAAGCACAAGATGTGCATGTAATACCGGTTCTTTTTTTATGGTGTACTTTCGAAAGCCGGTTTTATTTAGACTCTAGCACACTTTGGATTTTTTTGATAAAAGCATCATATTGTACGAGGCCTAGCTCCATGCACAACTTCTGGTAGGAAGATAACTTGTAATCTAGCTGGTTCAACTTCTGTTCCAGATCGTCGTACATTGCCTGCTTTTCTATCAATGCTTGCCGAAGCAGATTATCTATGTTCTCTTTGTCCGTCTTTTCCCCAAAATACAGGTGCATAAAAAAGTCAGAACGCAGAACATCTTTTTCGGCTGGTGATTGTAGATAAGCGTGGAACTGATCCAAGCCGGCAGAGGTAATGGTGAATACATTTTTGTCGGGTTTGCCTTCCTGTCGCACAGATTCTTTAGTGATCAGATTCAGCTTTTCCATCTTGCTTAGGGTAGGATAGATCGTGCCATAGCTGGCATCGAAGAAAAATGAGAAGTATTCCTCGAAATGTCGTTTTATCTCGTAACCAGAATGAGGTTTTTCGCTTAAAATCCCCAGAATAACATCTTGTATGTTCATAAATCATTGCCGCTCCTTTCTTTCACTTCCTACCATATCACAACTGCATATCGCTCTCAATTTGAAATGGCATAGCCGGAGTGGCAAACTGTATAATTACGCATTTACTGGCACGGGCTCTTGTTCTCGTGAGATCCGAGTTTCTTTACGGAGGAAAGTGACAAGTACGCTTAATACAGCAATTGTTGCCCCAATACAGAGTAAATAGAACATATCCTTCCATACCCCGTTACCCCCAATAACCAGGTCGAGCATACCACTAACTGCATAGTAAGCGGGCGAAAAGGGACCGATCCAGTTATAAAAAGGTGAAAGCACATCGCGTGGAATAGTTGCTCCGGACGCTAACATTTGCATGGAGAGAAGCGCAATATTTAGCCAGCCGCCAGCATCCCCGAGGAGCAGCAGACTAAACTGAGCAAGGATCATACAGGAGAGAATTACCGTGAACTCGAACAGCCACATAAGCAGAAAGCCACGATTAGAGTGGATACCGAGTGAGTTAACCATGATAGTTCCCACTAGTGAGATAAGCACAGCCGTTCCACCCATTATGACAAATCGGGCTGCAAAGCGATTCCATTTACTAAATTGTCCAGACAAGTTGGAGGAAGCTTTATGGAGATTCATCGCGAGTAACATAGCACCGGTAAATGAGGCGGTAACGATCATTAAGGGTACCATAGTTTGTGCAAAATTAGTTGTAGGGTTAATGATTTCGACGTTGGCGGAAATGCGGCTGCTTGCAGCACTTTTGATGATCTCCGCTTGTGCCTGCGGCAGATTCATAGCATCCAAGGTGTGGCTTAGTGCTGAATTACTGCTTTGAGTGTTCATTGCAGCCGTGACTTTAAGTGCTACCGACTGCATCACATTGCTGACCATCTGCGGATTAGATTCATTTAAGAAGTAGTGGAGTTCAGTCTTTGCAGATGGATTACTGATCTGTCCAGTGAACCCTTGGGGAATATTGATAATCATGCGGATTTCTCTATGCTCAAGTGCTTCTTTTGCATTTTCTAGTTGGAGATCCTGTCTGGTTACGAACTGAAGTGATCCTGCAATCCCATCGACTATAGGCTGGGCATTTGTACCATCCTCATTAACAATAGCAATGGGCAGCTGATCTACCCGATCCGTTACATGATCGTACCCTGTAATCCAAATTAAGCTGAAAAAAACTTGGAACAACAGTGCAGTTATAATTCCAATGATGGTAGCAGGCTGCTTGAGGAAGCGCATGATTAATTGATTTGACATGGTTATATCTCCTTTATATTTCAAGTTGTAATATTACAGATTGAAATATAGCATAACGAAATATAAACTGCAACAGAAAAAGTTAAGAGCATGGACATTACAAAGCGATTTCATATATCATAGGGCTTGTACTGGAAATATCGCACAGATGAATGTCTTACCTGAAGCTGAACAGAATGGGGAGGAACAACAGATGAGTAACGAAGTACATGGAACGGAACAAAACGTGGTTCATGCGAAACTGAACAAGCCAGAAGCGATTGTATTTGATATGGATGGAACATTGTTCCAGACTGAAAGTCTTTTATTGCCTGCATATCATAAAATGTTCGATATTTTGCGGGAAGAGGGACTATACGTAGGACCTACACCACCAGAAGAACGTATTCTAGGCTGCTTAGGGATGTTGCTGGCAGACATTTGGAAGAATGTTATGCCTGAAGCAGATGAAGCCGTGCACCGCCGGGCGGATGAATTGCTCCTGCAGCTGGAGATTGAAGGGCTTGAAGCCGGAGGCACGCTACTGTATCCACAGGTGGTTGAGACACTGACAGCGCTTAAAGAGCGCGGAGTGAAGCTGTTTGTGGCTAGCAACGGGCTGGAGGATTATATTCACAGCATCGTTGTGGTGCATGAGCTTAAGGCGTTGTTCGAAGGCTTGTATAGTGCGGGAGGTCAAGGCACTGCGACTAAGACCGAGCTGCTACGCATTCTTTTGGATAATCATGGTATCAGCAGTGCCTGGATGGTTGGGGATCGTTCTTCTGATGTTCAGGCAGGTAAAGGAAATGGCCAGACCGTAATCGGCTGCGCCTATGCAGGCTTCGGACGTCAGGATGAGCTGAAGGGCTCTGATGTCATTATTACCTCCTTCGATGAATTGGTTGACTTATACGATAACGCAGCGATTAGTGAATAAGAACTTACGATGGGGAGTTTGCTTAGCTTACAAGCAAGCGCTTGATCACACAAAAGACAACCTTCTTGAAGAAGGTTGTCTTTTTATTGAAGTCAAAAAGATGGTGCTTCAGTTGAAAGAAATCGGTATCGTCGTCAGGCAGCAAAGATATATACATAAATAAAGGGAGTAATCCGATAAAACATGGAGAGGGAAAATGTGGAAAACGAGAAGCGAGCCAAGGGAGCATAAATATGATAATGAGTTTCTTTTTTATTGCTTTAAGTGCTGCGATTGGAGTGGGAATGTGGTTTTTAGTTATAGGTATAGTCTTTTCTATTGGTGGAGGGGGCCTATTTGTAACTCATTATGATTCCTTGTTTTTTTATAGTGCTGTTCTTTTGTTGTGTATTGTAAGTTATCTATGGTTTATAAAACATCTATTTGAAAAAAATTTGGAGCTATTGCTCCTTATCTGTGTGGGTACCACAATGCTCTTTTTTTTCCTTACAGGTTGGCTTAACTAATCGTATGGGGGGAGGACAGGCAATTCTTTATGTACTACTGGTTATTGGCTTATATCTTATCTTATTAATATAATTTATTCTGACTTAATATTATTTAATCAAAGTAAGAAATGAAATTTAAATAACATAAAGGGTTCTAAATGTTTTGCATGCCTAATATGTAAACCCTTTATGTTAAACTATCGTTCTCTGTTTGTTAAAATTACCAATCGGATTCATTTACTTTAAAAGAAGTGATTCAATCAATGGCTCTATGTCAAAGGGTTCAGTCGTGGTTTCGTATCTACCGTATACATGACCGTTTCTATCAATTAAAAACTTTGAAAAATTCCACTTAACCCCATCTCCGGCATATATGTCGGGATACTTTTCCTGCAGAAAATCCTGCATCCATTTACCGCCTGATGTCTCAGTATCGAATCCTTGAAATGGTGCTTGCTGTGTTAGATATTGAAATAAAGGATGGGCAGACGGTCCCCTAACCTCAACTTTCTCAAATAATGGAAACTTAACTCCAAAGTTGCTCTCACAATATTCATGTACTTCTGAGTTGCTTTCTGGCTCCTTCTCGTTGAATTGGTTACAAGGAAAACCAAGTATTTCAAACCCTTGCTCATGGTGGATTTCGTAAAGTTTTTGAAGATCAGGTAATTGGCGAGAGTAATTATTATAAATAACATAATAGCGCTATAGGCATTTATTGGTCTAATATATAATAGAAATAATATTTATAGTATTAACCTATAACGAGTATATCTCCACTATAAAATGCCGCTTAAATTTTTATTTTTGCGCTTTTAACCAATGAGCAGTTTCCCTCTTATCCTTCAGGTTACTTTGAAAATAATTCTAAGAGTATCAGCAACGAAAATTCCCCAAACGTAATCATTTTGATTGAATTATCCTGCTCGCCGTCGTATTGATTCAAGGTTGGCCATTATACCGCTTTCATCACGGTGTTCGAAGGCCAAAAGAAGCGTGCTCCTTAATGGAGACACGCTTCTTGACCGGTATGATAATTGCCGCGGCGGTGCTTACTGCTGCTTAGCGTACCATTCGGAAAATTGTTTCTGGTATTCAGCGATATATTTGTCTATTCCCGCTGCTTTTAGTCTGTCTAGCGCTTTGGGAAAGGCGGTGTCATAATCACTGAAGCCGCTGCCGATCGGAGAGAGGTATTCAGTGAATACGCCGTTCAGCTTCGTTTCTTCATTCTTGACGGGTGTATTGTCAAAGTTGAAGCCGGCACCTTTGGAAATGATGGCTCCATCGTCCCAAGCTTTATATTCTGCAATAAACTCGTCCGGTACCGTGTTGTCGAAACGCATGAAGTTTTTGTTCATCAGCAGCCAGTCAGGGATCAGCGAATCAGTGGTTATTTTGGTCAAACGCCCGTTTTCATCCAGCGTATAGTCTGTTCCTTCTATCCCGTAGGCGAACAAGTCGTACAGCTCCTGGTTTTTTTGCAGCAGATTGAAGAACATAATATAACGTTCAGGGTCTTTAGCTGCGGTGGAGACAAAAAAGGCGGTGCTGTAAGTGCCGCGGCTGATTTTTGGACGGCCGCTGCCGAGGAAATAGTTGACCAGTTTGGCATCAGGCACTGCTTGTGAGATGGTTGCCGCACCTTCGAATGGGCGTGCTGCTGTGCCGGCCCAGAACATCGCTTTTCCGGAGTTCCAGTCAGACTGCAGCTGTGGGACATTGGTGGCGGCATATTTTGGAATGATTCCTTTTTCATACCAGCCGTGCATTAGGTTCGCATAACTCTTGAACTCTTCGGTTTCAAACCAGCTAATAATTTGATCATCCTTCACAGACTCATCCAGGGCAATAAAATCATTTTGCCAATAGAGGTTTTTGTCCGTGTAATCATATTGTAGGAGTCTGCGTGCATCGGTGTTAGCGTACCCGATCAGTTCGGGATGAATGGCATGGACCTTATCATAGAACTGCTCTAATTCTCCCAGTGAAGTGACCTGTGTCATGCCGGCTTCTTCAAGCAAATCCTGTCTAACTAGCGCACTGTAGAATTCCGCAGAATTCGGTTTGTTGCCGACGGGGATCGCATACTGCTTGCCTTCCAGCTGAAAGGCTTTGAAGGAGGCCTCGTCCACATTTTTACTCAAATCAGCGGCTGCATCGGCATACGGAGTGAGGTCGGCATAAAGCCCCTTTGCCACAGATTTTACCATGTAATTGGCATCTGTATAAGTTGCGAAGTCTTCTCCCGTAGACAGCATTAAATCAGTTTTACCGCCGCCATATTCGGTCCAAGGAAGAAACTGAAATTCAACCTCAGCATTGATTTCTTTCTTAATAGTGTCGTAGAACGATGTCTTCGCTAGTTCCTTCATCCGGTTGGACTCATCCCCGTACAGCACAATTTTCAATTTGGCAGGAGCCAAGGCGCTGCCGTCTTTACTACCGCTATCCGTAGAGGAAGAGGTACCTTCATTTCCAGTTCCAGAACTAGGGGGAGCGCTTTCATTGTCGCCCTGAGCACAGCCACTTACCAAGAACACCGCAGCGAGGAGCAAACTTAACCAACCTTTTTTCTTTTTCATGATGAACCCTCCTGAAATAGAATCATAATGTTTGAGGCATCTATTGCAAAGGCCGTGCTCCCTTAAGTCCCATTGTACATCAAGAAGTAGGGGAGCATAAACCCGGTGCAACCGAACATAATATGGCATCCTTGCTGGAAATTAGCCTTTGACTGAACCTACGATAATGCCTTTGACAAAAAAGCGCTGGAGAAAAGGATATAATATGGCGATTGGCAAAACGGTGAGACAGGTCATTGCCATTTTGGCTGTCTCCAGTGGCGGTGCGATGATAGCTCCACCAACTTGAGCAGCATTGCCGGAAGCCAGGAACTGAATGTTCGCCATCATGTTGTACATCAAATATTGGATCGTATAGAGATCCTGATCGGATACCAGCATTAGTGGCAAATAGAAGTCATTCCAGAATTGCAGTGCGTAAAAGAGCGAGATGGTGACCAGTCCGACGCGGCCCAGCGGAATCATAATGCTGAAGAAGATCCGCAGATGTCCGGCACCATCGATTTGCGCAGATTCCACGATTTCATGCGGGATGCTGCGGAAATAGTTAGCCATGAGAAACATCAGAAAGACGCTTAGCACATAAGGGATGAACAGGCCGATGAGCGTATCGCCCAAATGATAATATTTGGTGCTAAGCAGATACCATGGCAGCGTTCCTCCGCTGAACAGCATTGTAAAATAGGCGAAGAAGGCGAAGAAATTTTTGAGCCGGAAGCTTTTAACGGAAATGACATAAGCGTAAGCGGTGGTCACCAATACGGCCGATACGGTACCCAGCACCGTAACGATCACCGACATGGAATACGCCCGCAGAATCTGCTGTGCCTTCGAGCCAAACAGGAATTCATAGGTTTCAAAGGTAAAGCCTCTGGGCCAGAACGAATAGCCTTCCGCGGCGATTCTGGATTCGGTAGATAAGGAGCCGGATACTGCCAGAATAAACGGCGCTAGACAGATTACGGAAAATACGGCAATACAGATGTAAAAGAAAATGAGCAGGCCTTTGTTTTCGGTAGTTTGCATCTTATCAGTCTCCTAAAATAGTTTGCTGTCTTTGTCATACCAGCCGGCTAATTTGTTGGCCACCAGCACCAGAATGAAACCAAAGACGGATTGATAGAGCGTGATGGCTGAAGCAAAGCCGAATTCTCCGGAACGGATGGCTGTGCGGTATACATACACATCGATAATGTCGGTAGTCGGCAGAAGCAACGGATTCAGGAACGTTACCCCCATAATCATACTGAGGTCGCCTTTCAGCATGCCCCCGATGCCCAGCAGCGTCATCAGAATGATCGACGGAATCAGCATTGGCACCGTAATTTTGGTGATAATCTGCCATCTGGAGGCACCATCGATTCTTGCAGCTTCATAATAGGAAGTGTCGATGCCTTGCAGAACCGCATAATAGATGATGGCGCCGTAACCAGCGCTTTTCCAGATATTCGCTAGCACGAGAATGATTACGAACAGCCAAGGGCTGGAATACCAGTCAACCTGGGAGAAGCCGAATGTCTGGAGCAACTGGTTCATAATGCCTTTGTCGTAATCCAGCAGGGAGAACAGAATGGCTCCGATAATAATCCAGGAAATAAAATACGGGAAAAACATGACGCTCTGCGTGATTTTGATAAACCATTTGCTGCGCAGCTCATTTAGAATAATGGCGATGGCCACTGAAAAAAACGTGCCGGTTAGCATATACAGCGCATTTAACATCACCGTGTTGCGTGTAGCCCTAAGAGAATCTTCCATACTAGAGAAGAAAAACTCGAAATTAGAGAAGCCGGCCCACGGGCTGCCGAAGATTCCGTCGTTGAAGTTGTAATTTTTAAAGACGAGAATCAGACCACTCATCGGCAGATAAGCAAAAAGAATTAGAATGATGATTCCCGGAAGAGCGAGCAAATAAAGCGAGCTGTCCTTCCTTAGGGATTTACGGAAGCTCTTGGCTTTGGCCGTCCTGATTCCCGGACTTGGCATTCCTTGTGTCTCCGATGTAGCTTCTTGCATCATTAACAGTCCACTCCTTTATACTAGCGTTGTCATTTCCGTCCCTTGTTTTAGGAGAACGCTTTACATGAAAATCATAAATCCACCCGGAATGTAAACGCTATCATAATAAACGGGAAAAAGTTAAAAAAAGCGGAAAAGGGCAGCTTAAAAAAACGAAAAAGACAGAACTTTTTTGTTTTTAGGGTGCTCAAAAGCCTGATTTAAAGGGGGATTTCATAGTAAGGCCGGCGCGAGGGTTATTCATTGAAAGTCAAAAAGGGGATGTCTCCGGCTATGAAAATGCTGCCGGGACATCCCCTTTGTTCCTTACTTTTAGCGGGTCAATCAGGAAGATTCTGTTTCTGCAAAATATGATTCATTCTCCATTTAGAAGGTGTAACCCCATAACGCTTTTTGAACTGGGTTGTAAAATAGGTGCTGCTGTTGTAGCCCACTTTCTCGGCAATTTCCCGGATATCCAAGCCAAGCTCAGTGACTAATAACATCTGCGCCTGCTCCAGACGCAGCAGGTTAACGAAATCGGGAAAGCTGCAGTTTACTTCGTCGGCAATAAGTCTACTGAGATAAGCGGGACTTAGCGATAGCTTGTCAGCAAGGGCATTAAGGGAGAGCCTGGAGTCATCATAATGATCTCTGATATAACAAATGGCTTCACCAGCAATGCTCTTGGTCTGTACAGCGCTCATGCTGGCAATACGCTCGTGGGCGGTATAACAGCTGTCTACAATCCAATTCCATAGCTTGTCATAGCTTTGGATCTGCCAGATATGCTGGTAATTATCTAGAAAGCCGGAATGCTGGACGTCTGCATTAAGCTCAGCCGTGCGACTGAGCTCAAAGACCAGTCTCGATAAAGCGATGGTGGCAGGCTCGACGCGGTAACTGCAGGCTACTGCCAGCAATCTCTCCACTGCCTGCGGAATATGGTTCGAGAGTTCCGTCTGCTTAACGGCTTGCAGTACCGGTTCAAGGGCACTGTCGGGCATTGGGCTGCTGTTCAGGTGGATCGTATCATCGGCAAAGATGATGTTCTGCTGCACATGAAATTTAATATATTGCAGACTGTCCGCAGCCTCATTGTATTTAGCCCTCAGTAGGTTTAAATCATCCGTCAGCCCGCTGATTCCGAAGGCGCAGCAGGCTCCGGAAAGCTGTAGCTGCGCGGCGGTTTCTTCCCATTTGCCGCGGTACAAAGCGTAATCGCCGAAGCTGCCGCTGTGAAGCTCGCTCAGAATAAGTACAGCAGTGCCTTGATGTGGGCGGAAGGATTGAATGGCTGCAAGTTCACAGAAGGCATGTTCAATCTGTTGTATGTTTTCCTCAAAGGTATGCCGGAAGTCGGAGTCTTCAGGTTGTTCGGGCTCCAGAGTGGTCAGTACGCATACACAATATGCTCCCCCAGAAGCGGCTATGCTCATCAGGGGTGTCCCGCTGTTCTCCGGTGTTCTCTGCGGGGAAAGCAGCCACCGCATCAAGGCGCTATCATCGCTTTCTTTTTTTAGCTGCTCCAGCTTAACGCCAATCTGTTCGAGCTCCTGGCTTACGGTATCGAAATCGCCACCGGTTTTCAGCGCTTCTTCATTGCCAGATAGATGAGCGATATTGCCGAAGAGCCGGCCGATTGGCTTATACATCCGCCGCGAGATCAGGTTGGCGGTTATAGATGCGGCGGCAATCAAGGCCAAGCACAGGCCAGTCATCAGATTACGGGCATTGGAGATATCACGGATGCTATCCTTGTAGGAAGTCTCCGACACAAACCACAGCTTGTCCGCTGCAGAATATACATAGGTAATCAGCTGTGGCTCTTCACCCCCCTTATAGACAAAAGAGCCTCTTTCTGAGGTGGAGGACACCACCTGCTTTAACATGCCCTCTTCCAGAGGGATGTCAGATAATGCACTGTGCATGAGCACAGATGCTTTTCCGTCAAGCACAGCGTAACGGGTGGCTTCGCCTTCTTTTTGCGTAAACAGATTATTCTGCAGCTTTCCCAAATTGACGGTCAGTGCTACCGCACCATTATATTCGCTATTCGCAAACGCCCGGTCATTATAAAACACGGTGAGCAGGGTAATGGGGGTACCGTTATTCAAGGTTGCCTCCCACAGAAACGGTGATTCAACAATGATGTTATCCCGCATTCTCGAGAATAGCTCCAGCTTGGATTCAGGGCTTAGCGGAAGGTTTTCGAACATGGCAACAGGCTCATCCACTCCCATGATATAGGCGTTCTCCATATATTGGTTCACAACCAATGCTCCGCGGATTTGGCTTAAGGCACTGTACAACTGGTCGCTCCAGCTGGTATCGCCATTCATCATGAGCGCGTTGATGTTTGGATTCCTATAGAAGTCCATAGCGTAGTTCTGGACGATCTCTTCATAGTTTGTAAAAACGGTTTCAGTATTCACCAGTACATTTTGGTTCGCCTTGTTGACATTATCTATCGTAATATTCCGGTACCAATAAAAGATCACTACAGCCAGTACTAGAATACAGCAAACTGAAATCGCGGTTAGGCTCATAAAAAAGCGGGAGTACAATTTCTTTCTTTTTCCCAAGCTGCTCACCCCTTCAGGTAAATCCTATTACACCCATTCTAGAGGGAAAGGCTATTCGCTGACAAGGAGTGAAATATGGGCAATATAGCATGAAAGTATAAAAATGAAGAAATAGAACATAGAAAATACAAGAAAGTTAAACTTATACGAACTATAATTGGTGGTGCTTACATTTGAATTGTTTTGAGGAGGATTACTTTTAATGAGAACATTCCACAATCCAGTGCTGCCGGGATTTTATCCTGACCCTTCCGCTATCCGTGTTGGTGAAGATTATTATCTTGTGACTTCAAGCTTTGAATTTTTCCCAGGCGTTCCTATCTTCCACAGCAAGGATCTGGTCAATTGGCGCCAGCTTGGCCATGTACTGGACCGCCCGTCCCAGCTCAATCTGGATCACTCGATTCCCTCCATGGGTATTTGGGCACCGACGCTCCGCTATCATGAGGGAGTTTTCTATATGATTACCACTTTTATTGACAATGACAAGAACCAGCATAATTTTTATGTAACAACAACCGATCCGGCCGGAGACTGGTCTGACCCTGTATGGCTGGAGGATGCACCCGGTATTGACTCCTCTTTGTTCTTCGATGAAGACGGCAAGGTGTATTATACCGGCAACCGTGTTCCGCCGGAAGGGCAGGATTATCCGAAGCATATGGATATCTGGCTGCAGGAGATTGATCTCAGCCAAGGGAAGCTAATCGGTCCGAAGCATAGTATTTGGCAAGGCGCACTCAAGGTAGCTCATGCGCAAGAGGGACCGCATATTTATAAGATCGGCGCTTGGTATTACGTGCTGATTGCCGAGGGCGGAACCGGGCATACTCATGCGATTACGATTGCCAGAAGCAAGAGTGTGACCGGTCCTTATGAGGGCCATAAAGCCAATCCGATTCTGACGCATCGCCATCTTGGCAGAGCGTATCCTATTGTTAATGTGGGTCATGGAGAGCTTGTGGAGACTCAGCATGGTGACTGGTGGATGTTCTGCTTGGCTTCACGAACCAGCGGTGGTTATTACCGCAATCTGGGACGTGAAACCTTCCTGACACCGGTAATCTGGGAGAATGAATGGCCTGTGGTCAATCCCGGTAAAGGGGTGCTGGAATTTGAGACGGAGGCTCCGGATTTGCCAGAGACAAAATGGCCGGAATTGCCTGCGCGCGATGAGTTTATAGGTAATGAGCTGGCACCGATCTGGAATTTCCTGCGGACACCGCGGGGTGAATTCTGGAGTCTCACCGACAAGCCTGGAGTTCTACGGCTTCGCCTGAAGCCAGAACGGCTCTCGGAGATTGCCAATCCATCTTATATCGGTAGACGCCAGCAGCATTTGAGCTTCAGAGCGGCGACTGACATGACGTTTAGTCCCGCTGCAGAAGGGGAAGTAGCTGGTCTTGTTCTCCTCCAAAATGCGGATCACCACTTCCGTTATGAACTGGGGCTAGAGGCAGGCGAACGTGTATTACAGCTGATTCATCGGATGGGTGGCAGCGAGCAGCTGCTGGCGTCAGTGCCCTATCTACAGGATCAGGTACAGCTTAAGGTGGAAGCCAGAGGACAAGAGTATAGCTTCTATTACAGAGCTTCTGAAGCCGCCAAGTGGACAGCCTTCTGTGAACGGACGGATGGCAGAGTGCTCAGCACCGATCTGGCCGGAGGATTCACAGGAGCATACCTCGGGATGTACACAAGCTCTCAAGGCGCAAAGAGCGAAAGCTATGCCGATTTCGACTGGTTTAGCTATGAAGGACTTGAGTAATAGGAGGAGGTGAAATTCAATGAGCAGCAATCTTGTAACTAACACGTATCCGATTCCCGAGCTTCCCCAGATTCCCGAACGGACTTTTGCAATCACGGATTATGGGGCAGAAGAGGGGGGATTAACGCTATGTACCTCTGCTATTCAGGCTGCACTGGATGCCTGCGCTTCGGCGGGAGGCGGAAAGGTTGTTATTCCCGCTGGCATCTGGCGCACAGGACCCCTTACTTTACGTAGTCGAATTAATCTGTATGTAGACAAGGGAGCGTTGGTGCAGTTTGACCCTGATCATACCTTGTATCCGTTACTTTCTTCCCATTATGAGGGGAATGCCGGCTGGCGCTGTCAGGCTCCGCTCGATGGAGAAGCTTTAAGCGATGTGGCAATAACCGGTGAGGGGATATTCGACGGCAGTGGCGAAGGCTGGCGCCCAGTGAAGCGGTTTAAGATGACCGAGAAGCAATGGGAGCGTTTGATCGAATCTGGAGGAGTGCTTGATCCGCAGGGCGAAGTATGGTGGCCTTCCCGGGAAGCCATGGAAGGTGAGGACTTCTGCCGGAAGCTGTGGGACAAGGGAGAAACTAGTATGGAGGCTTATCTGCCTGCTCGTACGTATCTTCGTCCGACGTTGCTTAGCCTGCGCAATTGCCGGCGGGTGCTGCTGGAAGGGCCGACCTTCCAGAATTCACCTGCTTGGTGTCTTCATCCCATTGGCTGCGAGCAGATTACCGTACGAAATGTTCAGGTACGTAATCCTTGGTATTCGCAGAATGGGGATGGCCTTGATTTGGAATCCTGCACGCATGCTCTAGTTGAGCACAGCAGCTTTGATGTGGGTGATGACGCCATCTGTCTCAAGTCAGGCAAGGATGAGGAAGGCCGTAAGTGGGGAATGCCCTGTCAGTATATTACCATCCGGAATTGCACGGTATATCACGGACATGGAGGCGTTGTGATCGGCAGCGAGATGTCCGGAGGTGTCCATGCAGTTCGAGTTAGCGACTGCCTGTTCATCGGCACGGACATTGGCCTGCGGTTCAAAAGCACCCGGGGAAGAGGCGGTGTGGTGGAGGATATTGTAATGGAGAATATCAACATGACTGGCATCATCCATGAAGCTGTATCCTTTCATATGTTCTATGCAGGGGTTGAAGGATCGGAAGGGTATGACGAGCAGTTATTTTCGGTTACAGAGGAAACTCCGCAATTTCGGAAGATTACCCTGAAGAATATTGTGTGCCATGGTGCGGCAACCGCTCTACTGGTTAACGGGCTGCCGGAGATGCCGCTTGCTGATCTAACCATCGAAAAATTCCACGCAGTGAGTGATCGGGGAATTGTGCTGCGGCATGCCACGGGGCTCACGCTGGATCGTATCCGGTTGCAGACTTCGGAAATGCCGAAGATAACAGCGCATAGATGCAGCCACGTCACGCTCACTCATTCCGAAGATTTGACGATTACAGATAGATAAAAAAATTCTATGGATGATGGAAATCCGTCTTGAACTTCCGTGGGTGTGACCTTGCTTCTTTTCGGTATTGGAGCGGGGTCAAACCGGTTGATTTTTTGAATGTTTTATTGAAATGGGAAAGATGTTCAAATCCGACAGCGGAGGCGATCTCCTGGATTTTGCCTGTAGATCCGACAAGCAGCCGTTCGGCTTCCCTTACGCGGACATGAACGATGTATTCCCGAAAGTGAAAACCCGTCAATCGGTGAAATACACGGCTCAAGTATGAAGGACTAATGTAAAAATTACTCGCAGTCTCTTCCAGAGTAAGGGCCTCACGGTAGTGATCACGGATATAGGTGGCTACATCCGTTACTAGATGATGGAGCGGATGTTTCGTCCCTCCAGCTTGTGAGATACTCTCTGAACGCTGGAGGAGAATCATCAGCTCGGAGAATAAAGCGATTACGATGGTTTCGTAATACGGGCGCTGCAACCGGCATTCTTCCAGCATCCGGTTCATTAGAATTTCCGCTTCGTCCTGCTCGCGCAGGGTCAGCTTGAACAAGCGGTACCCGCGGTCATGAAACCAGATGGCTTCATTCTGCAGGGATGGCGGTAGAAGAGCAGGATCATAGTTGATCAGAATCCGCTCGAATTCGGCTACTTCCGAGCTTGCTGTGGAATGAAGCTCCCGGCCGGAGATAAGAATAAGCTCACCCTTATGAACCGTAATGACTCGGTCGTCCACAAAGTATACCCGCTCCCCTTGTATCAGATAGTACAGCTCGGCTAAGTCATGGCTGTGGGGACGTGGCATAGCAGTGATGCCTTTACGTTTCATATGCTGGATGCTGTAGCGGTCTTCTTCAATATGATATTTGTGATTGGGGCTAGTCAGGCTAGTCATAATTCTCCTCTTCTCTTACGAAGCGTTACGGTTATTATAGAATAAACTCAGGTTGATAGGAAAGGAGCCGCAGATGTTAATTACAGTCTCTAAGAGTGTCGACGAAGGATTCAGTAGTTTACAGGCAGCGTTGGATTCAATTCCACAGGAACACAAGGAAGAAGTGACGATTCGGATCAAACCCGGCATTTACGAGGAAAAAATTACAGTGAAACAGGGAACGCCTCCGGTTCTGCTACTGGGGGAAGACACGAATTCCACCATCATTACGTGGTCAGACAACGCGCACACTTTAGGTCCGGACGGAGAGCCGATTGGCACATTCAAATCCGGTACCCTGAATGTATTCGCTGAGCATTTCACCGCTGAAAATCTGACCATTCGAAATGCATCAGGTCCCGGCACTGGCCAGGCGGTGGCTGCTTTTGTTGATGCTGGTCATGCTGTATTCCGGCGTGTACGCCTGCTGGGTGATCAGGATACTTTGTATACAGGGCAAGGAAAGCAATATTATAACGAATGTTACATTGAAGGCGATGTGGATTATATTTTTGGCGCGGCTACGGCTTTGTTTGAACGTTGCCGGCTGCATAACAAACGTTCCAGAGGATATATTACAGCCGCATCAACGCCTGAAGGCGCACCGTTTGGTTATGTATTCCTCGATTGTGAAATTACTGGCGGTCAAGGTGTAAGTGAAGTGTATCTTGGCCGACCTTGGCGCCCTTATGCACATGTGGCTTTTATCCGCACGGTCATAGACAGTTCGATTATCGGCGAAGGCTGGCATAATTGGGGGCAGCCGGACAGGGAGGAAACTAGCCGCTATGAAGAATATGGCAGCAGTGGACCGGGAGCCAATCCCGAAGCCAGAGCTGCATGGTCACGGCAGCTGATTCCACAGGAAGCTGCGGAGTATAGGGTGCTGACCGTGCTTGATGGCTGGCATCCTGAAGGATATTAAGGAAGGAGCACTTCGGATGGAGCCTCTGGAACAATACATGAAAGAACTAGCTGGTTCAGCTCAACGCAACTCGGCTTTCAGCAAAGACATACCCTTTCAGCAATGGCGTGATGAGCTTAGCACAGCATTTACGAAGCGGTTAGGTGGCTTTCCAGAAATAGCTGAGGAGCTGCAACCGGTTCTGCTGGAACGAACCGTCTGCTCCGGGTATACCCGTGAACGTATAGAGATAACTACCTATGAAGGGTTGCGCATGCCGCTGTATCTTTTGATCCCGGATCAGCCGTTCTCTACCCCTGTTCCTGCCGTTCTTGCCATTCATGGACATGGCTATGGAAGCCGGGAGATCGTAGGCTTGAACCCGGACGGATCGGATCGGCAGGGAGATCCAGGGCTGCACAAAGACTTCGCTGTTTCACTGGTAAAACAGGGCTTTGTAGTGGCAGCCCCGGAGCTGCTCGGCTTTGGGGACAGACGATTGGAAGAAGACCTAACAAGCGGGGAGCCTGGACGTAATTCCTGCTTCCGCCTGTCATCCGCATTGTTGATGGTTGGGAAGACAATGGCCGGCTACCGTATCTACGAAACCATGCGGGCACTGGATTATTTGCAGACAAGAAAAGAAGTTAAGGATGAACGAATTGGAATTATGGGTATTTCCGGCGGGGGACTGGTGGCTGGCTTCACAGCTGCACTTGACGAACGAATCGCTTGTGCGGTCGTAAGCGGGTATGCCAATACTTTCGCAGACAGTATTCTGACACGCAATCATTGCCTTGATAATTATATTCCAGGGATTTTGCTGGAAGCGGAGATGCCTGACCTACTGGGCCTCATTGCCCCTCGTGGCCTGTTCCTCGAATCGGGAGATGCTGATCATCTGTTTGGCCCGCGCGGAACAAAATTAGCTTTAACCCAGTTGCAGACGATTTACAGGTCGGCGAATCATATCGGACAGGTAGAAGCGGACTTCTTCACCGGAGGTCATGAGATTCATGGTGAACCAGCCTTTGCCTGGCTGCGCAAGCAGCTCAACTGAGCATAAGATTAGACTTCATATGGATGACAAACGAAGGAGGAATAAGGATGTCTATAACTGAAGCAACAACCGTTCGCTTGTCCAGTAAAATCGCGAGTACGATTCTTGGAGGGTGCAACAAGCAGGGAGAGCATGAATATGTGCTGGAAAGATGGGCTTATGTTCCGGGCATGCTGCTGATGGCAATGGCCCGGGCGGGTGTTCAGCTCGACCAGCCTGAGTATGTCTCCTTTATGGAGCGGCATATGGACACATTTATTGGAGAGGATGGTTCCATCCGTACCTACAGGCTGGAAGAATACAATCTGGACCAGATTAACGAGGGGAAAAACCTGTTCTTGCTATACCAGAAAACCGGAGAAGAACGGTATGCTGAAGCAGCCCATTTGCTGGCCGCACAGCTTATTGGACATCCCCGCACCTCCGAAGGGGGATTCTGGCATAAGAAGGTATACCCTTTCCAGATGTGGCTGGACGGGCTGTACATGGCATCGCCATTCCTAGCGGAATACGGCAAGGTTTTTCAACGACCTGAACTGATTGACGAAGCGGCGCATCAGCTGCTGCTGGTTGAGCGGCGGACCCGTGATCCACGGACCGGTCTGCTCTATCATGGCTGGGATGAATCCAAAGAGCAGGAATGGGCTGACTCGTCTACCGGATTGTCCTCTCATTTTTGGAGCCGGGCGATGGGTTGGTATGCGATGGCTGTGGTTGATTGCCTGGAGCATTTTCCGCTCACTCATCCGCAGCGGGGGACGATCATTGGCATTTTCCAGCGGATGTGCGGCGCGCTTCTGGAGGTTCAAGACAAGGAGACTGGCCTCTGGTACCAGGTGTTAGATCAAGCGGGGAGAAAAGGCAATTATCTTGAAGCTTCCGGCTCGTGCATGTTTGTTTATGCGATGGCTAAGGGACTAAGATTAGGTTATCTGGAATCCTCTTTTATAGAGGCGATGTTGCAAGGGTATGAAGGCATTTTGACGCATTTGACTGAAGAGGATGAACAAGGTGTGCACCTGCACCAGATCTGTCATGGAGCGGGTCTGAGCAAAGACCGTAATGGCTCATACGATTACTATATCTCTGAGGACGTATTGTCGGATGTGCCTATGGGCGTCGCTCCATTGTTATTAGCATCACTTGAGGTGGAACGGTACCAAGCTGAAAAATAACAGAAGCCCAATCATTCCCTCTGAAATGGAATGATTGGGCCTTTTTTTGCTGCCAGATATATATTTATTAGCGTTTCAGCAGATCCTCGCGGATAGGTGTGAAGACATCGAGCAGCGCAGAGTCTGCTTCCAATGCGGTTACACCGTGCTTTGCATCTGGCGGTATGGCAATACTTTGCCCCGCGGTTACCTTATGCTTCTCGCCGTCAATACGAAATTCAAAGCTTCCACGCAGACAGTAGCTCATCTGCTCGTGAGGATGGCTATGCTCATAGCCCTCGGCTCCCTTTTCGAAATGAACCTCCATCATCATCAGACTGGCTGCAGCGTTCAAGATACAGCGTTTAACTCCCGGTTCTGCTGGTTCCCATACTCCAAGATTGCTCATGTTCTAATCTTCCTCCTTGTATATAGTTATCGGGGCATGGCGATGTGAATTCTGCCTGCCTCAATTCTTAATTGGGTTGCTTCAGGTTGCCCGGATGTTGACTCAGATTCTCCGAGCAGCCTAAGCGGTCCGGGACCCGGAACAGTAACAAGGTGTTCCTCCTTGGTGCCGTTGATGGCGGCGATAAACCATTTTCCATCCGTACGGGATATCCTGTACAAGCGTACTCCTTCGACAGCCTCTTCATAATCAAGCTGTTCAAGCTGTAGTGAAGAAGCATCTTCTGTCCGGGGATGAAGCAGAATGACGTAATCGCTTGTACCACCATAAACACGGAAATGTTGCTGCTCTGCCAGCGGATAATTCCCGGCGACAGCGCCTTCTCCCACTGTAATCACTGGAAGTTCTGGTTCGGCGATATAAGCGCTTAGGTGCTTGCCGTTCAGGCAAGCTGCATCAATGGATTGCTCCATTATACTTGCATCAGTACTGAGTGTATGCAGATTCCAGACGCTGTTCGATGCTCCCTCAATTCGATCCCATATCAAGTAGACGTTAAAGCCTGCTTTAATGAACAAGAAATTCCGCTCATATTCTCTGGCGTTAGCCTCTGGAATAAGACTGCTGGCATGATCTAACTCTTCTGAAAAGCGTACTTCCTTGCATGTGCTTTGCAGTGGGCCATTGGCAAAATTTCCGAATGAATCGGTAAATTGAACAACATTATGAGCTGCGCTGGACACATACCAATGCCGATCTCCGTTATAGTAACCTCCCGTTCCAGAATCAAGGGTTACTGGAACACCATCTGCCCAGATGGAGAAGTGCCCTTCATCATGATGAGCGTGATAAGTCAGCGGAGACGCCTCGTAGATTGCATAATGCTGAAGGTTCTGTTCTC
Organism: Paenibacillus sp. FSL H7-0323; assembly: GCF_038002725.1. Classification (NCBI taxonomy): domain Bacteria; kingdom Bacillati; phylum Bacillota; class Bacilli; order Caryophanales; family Paenibacillaceae; genus Paenibacillus; species Paenibacillus sp. FSL H7-0323. The sequence continues at coordinate 87,211 of NZ_JBBODB010000001.1, forward strand.
CGTTGCGGAAGATGACATAACCGATATCGGGATAATGTACGGAGTCGAGTGCAGGCCTTTGTTCTGTTAAGTCGGGCTGTGGATATAACAGCGCGACCAGAGGCAGAGGAAAAGCGCCGCTATCCTCAATCGGTTCTCCGCCGTGCTTCCACGTCCAGAGCATTTCCCCGGCAAGCTGGGGGTCTTCGTCCATATAGAATGGGGCCGCATATCCAAGCAGGCGAAACCATTTTTCCTGCACATTGGCATCGCCGACCGCTGGTGTAAGCAGGATGGGGGAGCCAGAAGAGCCGCCTTGAATAATATCTGGTGCAGTCACTGTGCCGATTAGGAAACGGTACATGCCCTTTACCTTCTCATGCTTGAAATAATCAATGCCCTTCAAACGCTTTAATAGGACGAAGAAAAGAAAATAGCGATGCAATACTGCGCCATGGTAGCGAATATTTTCTGGCCACGCGCCGTCTGAATCCACCACTTCTGCCAGCTGCCAGTTGATGACAGAGAGGGCATGATCAAGATATGCCTCACTTTGTTTTTCATTGGGAAAGAGGAGGGCATATACACCCAGTCCGGTTGCCCGGTCGGCATTCCAATTACTGCGTTTTCCCCCCTTTTCATCTGGGAAGGTCTCCAGATCAAACCGGTAGTAGTGGGTATCCATCATCATGTCTGCGATATAGCGGAAATGAGCGAGAAGTTCGGTTTCTTCTCCAGTGAGGAATACACTGCTGCCAGCAATCTGATCGTAGATTACCGAAGCAGCAGCGAGCCCCCTCCCGATATGCACCGCGCCGTAAGTATCATCGTCATGCCAGCCGTCTCTACGGAAAATATCCATGCCTACCCGCATATCGGCAAGCATGTACTGGAGCTTTTGCTTGGCTCGAACCGCAAATTCACTTTCACCCGTGATCATATACATATTGGCGTCCGCTCCCGTAGCCTCCAGCAGGTAGGCCCAATTGGTAAGTGTCAGCCGATTAAAAAGCGGGGAGAGCAGCTCAGTTCCTAACGGCTGCCCCGCAGCATTTAGAAAATGGACCCCGATGCAGATTCCTTCGCCCAGAGGAGCTTCCAGACTGAGCGCCGTCTGCACGCTGTAATGATCACCTTCGTATACAGGTATGGTCTCTCCATAATGAAGGATTGTCAATCCTTTCACTTCCTCATTACTGATGCAGATACATTGCAAATCGTCTGCCAGACTAGCGCCAGATGGGGTTACACCAGATGGCTGGAGACCCTGCTGCCAGCTGGCCAATTTCTCTAGATATACTGTGCTTCCGTTTTCTCGGTCTTGACTCCACCCCAGCATCCCAGATTCTAGACCGCCATTCGCTAGTTCAACCGGCAAGCCAAGCTGCGAATGAGTCAGACGCAAGCCCCCGATGCGCGCCGTGCCCTTTCCCCGAATCTGTACAGAAAGCTTGAGGAAGGCCGTTCTGGGAGGGGTTTTAAAAACAAAGGGTTCTACCCGGAACACGCCGAGTTTATGGAGGGGCGCAGCAGCTTCTCGGCTGGCAAATTGTTCAGACAGCTGTTGTTGTCTTTCGTACTCTTGCTGGACCTTGGGAAGCTGTTCGATTCTAAGGCGTATGCCCTCCAGCTCTCCTTCGGTATAACATCCGAAGGGGCGTGTACCGCCACCATATGCTGAAATCATCGGTAGTTCTAACCTCCTTGTAAAGTAGTCATGGTTCGTGGGTGAGCTTTCTCTTAATTAGTATAAACGTGGCTTTACGAAGGACGGGATAGATAAACAAATGAAGGAAAGGGGACAAAGCAACTGAAAAAGTGAAATTCTCCCCCAAGCGCAGTCGCTTTCTCCCTAACCGTTACGAACGGATAGAATTATCATTAAGGACATAAGCTTAGTCCAATGGACAGGAGGAACAATAAATGAATTTATCAAAACGTCAAATTAACGCCTGGACCTTCGTTGCTCCCAGTTTGATTCTGACGCTGGTTTTTGGAGTATATCCGATCTTTTGGGCTCTGAAGTACATGTTCTATGATTACCAGGGTTTCGGCGAACCCTTGTTTATCGGGCTGGAGAATTTCGAGCGCTTATTAAGGGATCAGGAATTCTGGAAGTCAGTGGTCAACACCTTTATCTACGCTGGAGGCAAGCTGCTCATCACCTTGCCATTATCATTTTTACTGGCGGTTGTCCTCAATCGTGCTTTGAAAGGGCGGCAGCTGCTAAGAGCGATTTACTTTATGCCGACCGTAATCAGTGCTTCGGTTATGGCCATCGTATTCTACGTTATCTTTAATTCATACAATGGGATGGTTAACCAGCTATTGGTCGGCTCTGGAATTATTTCCGCTCCGATAGATTGGCTAGGGCCGAAATATGCCTTACTAACAGCTATTATGATTGCGATATGGGGGGCTATCGGTAACTATATGCTGCTCTTTATCGCTGGTTTACAGAACATTCCTGAGGATCTCTATGAGGCGGCATCTATAGATGGAGCTGGACCTTTCAGAAAAATGTGGAACATCACCGTTCCCATGCTCGGACCTGTATTGCAAATGATCATTATGCTCGCTATTACCGCCTCCCTAAAAGGCTACGAGAGTATTATGGTGCTTACCGAAGGCGGTCCTTATGGCAAGACGGAAGTTATGTACCTGTACCTGTATAAGCTGTTCTTCCCTGTATCCAGTGGGGGTACAAGCATTCAGCAATTTGGCTACGGTAGTGCGGTTGGTTTTGCCACAGCAGTTATTGTAGGTCTGATTACCTTAGTCTACTTTTATGTATCTAAAAAGCTAAATGATATCTATTAAAAGAGAGGAGAATGAACAGTGAGTACATTACATGCGGAGACGAAGAACACTTCGGTCCAGCCTGTCCGGTCCTTCAAGACCCGAGCGGTGCTGTCCCGGACCTTGCTGTGGATTTTTCTACTTATAGTGGCGGCTTTTGCGTTGTTTCCGATTATTCTGGCTTTTTTTGGATCCCTTAAGACCAATCTGGAGTTGACGACAGGAACCACCTTGCTGCCTAAGTCATGGCAGATTGGAAACTACGCGCAGGCTTGGAATTCGGCTAACTTTGCCCGCTTTACATGGAACAGTGTGTTTATCAGTATCTTTACCACCTTAGGCACTCTATTCATTGGAACGATGGCCGCATATGCGGTAGCGAGAGTAGATTTTTACGGGAAACGTATATATGTTGTAATTCAGTCCTGCACGCTGTTTATCTCGATCGGTGCTGTGGTGCTTCGGCCGCAATTTGACCTTATGGTAGCGCTTAATCTACAGAAATCGTTATGGGGTGTCATTATTATTCTGATTAGTGCGCATGCCACGGCATTTTTTATGTTGATTGGTTTTGTACGAGCGATTCCGAAGGATCTGGATGAGGCTGCTTTTATTGACGGCTGTAATTTCTATAGCGTATACTTTCGAGTTATCTTACCGCTTCTGACACCCGCCCTTGGAGTCACGGCGCTCTGGACCTTCCGCGGAGCATGGAACGAATATATTCTGCCGCTGGTTTTTACCATGACACAGCCAAAATTACAGACACTCACCGTAGGATTGGCGGGGCTAAAATATGGTATCGGCGATGCGGCGCAACCTCAATTGATGCTCGCGGGTGCATGTCTGTCCATGTTGCCAATGATTGTTGTCTATATTTTCGCTAACAAATCGTTCATGCAGATGACAGCTGGCTCTGTAAAGGGCTAAATTCGGGGCGGGCTTCGGACAGCTATTCAAGAAGGATGTGAATACATGCTGAAGGCCTGGGTTTATCGTACCTCTTTGAAGAAAAGAATATGGCTATCTTTTACCGCACTGACGGTATTCTGTATTTCTGTCACCGGTTTATTGGCTTACTCCATCGCTTCTCGGGCGATGGAGCGTAACTCTGTCGAGTTAAATCAAAATGTGCTGACTCAGTCAATCAATGTCCTGGACCAGAAGTTAAAGCAAATCATTGTGGCTTCCTCCACGATGATGTTGAGCGAAGCTTATCAGCAGACCATCCGGGATATTAAAGCTCATAATATGGAACGTTTTTTTGCCAATTTTTCTATGCTGCAAGCGCCCTTCACGCAGGTAGAGTTGACGGAAAACTCCATTGAATCTATCTTGATCAGTACGCCGGACGGGGATTTCTACTCTACCAGCAATCAGCGCAGAACTTTGACCCCATTTCTAGAATCTTCGCTGTACCAACGGATTAAGGAGAAACCTGAATCCAATTGGGTGGAGAGTCATCGGGACGAGCTATTTGCCGGGAAACACCATGTTATTTCCCTAGTCTTGCAGCCGCTTACAGACAATTATGTCCCTGATCTATTTTTGATTGTTAATGTAAAAGAGGACATTCTTGAAGATACTGTAAGTGGAGGCGGGAGTCTTGGCTCCGCGCGTTTTTTACTGATCAATAAAGAGGGAACAAGCGTCTTCGGAGACGGGAGACGTCCGGAATGGTCTCGGGACTCTGTGTTTTTGGACAAACTGAGGGAAGCGGACCGGGGTAATTTTGAATATTCTGCTGGGGATGGGCCAATGCTGCTCAGCTATGCCAGTTCAGGGTACGCAAAAGACTGGGTGTTGGTCAGCTACCTGTCCAAAAAGGAACTGCTGCAACCTGTTCGGAGTATTCAATGGCTGGTGTTGATGATCATGGCGGCATGTATCGTCATCGCGCTTTTCCTTGCAAGGTATCTGTCCGCTTTGCTACTGGGACCGCTGCTGAAACTGCAACGGACGATGTCTCGTGTTGAGCAAGAGGATCTCAGTGCACGCTTCCAGAGTCCTTTCCAGGATGAGATTGGGGAGGCGGGACGCAAATTTAACCAGATGTTAGACCGGATTGGTGAGTTGATTGTTGAAGTCAAGGATACAGAAAAAGAAAAGAGAAAAGCGGAGATCAAGGCGCTTCAGGCGCAGATCGAGCCTCATTTTTTATATAACACATTAAACACGATTTTCTGGAAATGTGAGATGGATGAATATGAAGATGTGAAACAGATGGTCATTTCGCTGTCTGCACTGTTTCAGCTGGGACTGAACAACGGGCAGGAAATTACGACCTTAGGCAAGGAACTGGAACATGTCCGCCAGTATCTAAACCTTCAGCAGCAATGTTACGAAGGGTTGTTTGACTATACAATTGATGCCGGAGTGGAACTGCTGGAGCTTCCTGTGTTGAAAATTATTATTCAGCCCTTGGTGGAGAACTCAATCCTGCACGGCCTTAAGGAATTAAGGGGAGGGGGAGTGATCCGGATCTCTGTAGAAGTAGCCAAAAACACACTGCTCATCCGGGTTACCGATAACGGAACCGGCATGAATGCGGAGAAACTCAATGCCTGGCTGAAGGAGCCGAACGGCAGTGGAGGTTACGCTCTGTCTAATATATGTAGCCGACTGCAGCTGTACTACGGCAAAGAAGCCGGATTGGTCTTTCGAAGCAGTCCGCGTGTTGAAACCGAAGCTGTTCTATCCATTCCTGTGGAAGGGGGAATAAATCCTGAGCACCCATTCAATTAAAATATGTATTGTTGATGATATTCCTGCAGTGGTCCGCGGATTGTCGCAGCGGATTCCTTGGGAGGAACATGGGATTGTGATCGCGGCCACCGCGGCAGACGGGGAAGAAGGTCTGGAGCAGATCCGCAAGCATCGTCCTGACATCGTATTGACGGATATCCGAATGCCTTTTAAGGATGGTTTAGAGATGATGCGGAGCATCCAAGCCGAGCAGCCAGGCATCAAACTGATTTTTTTGACGGGTTATTCTGATTTCACCTATGCCCAGGAAGCAGTTAAGCTGGGTGCCTTTGATCTGATTGTAAAACCGTATACCAAGGTTCAAGTGCTTGAATCCGTGTTGAAGGCCAAAGAAGTGTTGGAGCGGGAACGCAGTCAAGCTGAGCAGATGATGGGCATGGAACAAAAGCTGCGCGAGAGCTTACCTTATTTGCGTCAGGAATATATGCGTCTGCTCATCCGTTACGGAACTAGGCAGCAGCACTTGAGCCAGCAGTGGGATTTTTACAATATCGAGATGAATAACCATAACTTTTGCGTGATGGTAGCGGAAGTGGATTTTTTTGTGGAACGTACATCAGAACTTACGGTTTCCGAGGTGGAATTAATCCGCTTTGCCGTACAGAATATTTTGGAAAATACAATATCCGAATACACTCGGGGCATTGTGTTCCGGGAAAATGTGAATCAGTTCGTTATTGTGATGAACCCTCTGGCGGAGCCAAATATGGAGCAACTTGCAGAGAAATGCCGGGAAAATGTACATCGGTATACGTACCAGACGGTATCCATTGGACTGGGTGGAGAGGTGGAGGAGGTAGGGCAGCTTTCTGCTTCCTATGCGCAGGCGCTGTCTGCACTTGCGAACACCTTCCTGAACGGTGGGAACAGCGTGTACACCTATGTTGAAGATGCAGTCGTGAATGCCGTGCTACCCAGATACTCATATGACAAGGAGAAAGAATTGCTTTATTGTCTGCGCTCGGCGAATTTGTCCAAAGCAGAGGAGCAGCTGGATCATATTTGGCATGATTGGATTACTGCACCGGCAACGCCTAACCCGTCCATCGTTAAGACGTTATGTCTTGAACTGGCTCATTCTATCCATCGGATTTTTTCGGAAAAAGCAACGGATTCGGAAGTTAAAACTCTGGAAAATAAGCTTGCAGACATGAGCAGTGCAGTCTCTTTTGAAGATCTTAGCCGCCAGATTCGGGAATTTTGCCGTTTGGGCTGTACGTATTTGCAACAACGCCAATGCAGTGACGCGCGTATGCTTGTGGATCGGGCCATCACTCATATCAATGGAAATCTGCAGCGAAATCTATCCGTCGCGGACTGTGCACGGGAGGTGCATCTTAGTCCTAGCTACTTCTCCAATCTTTTTAAAAAGGAGACGGGAATGACACTCGCCCAATATATTATCGGGAGACGAATGGACAAAGCCAAGGAGCTGGTGCTGGAAGGCATACAGGTTCAGGATATTGCCATCTCTTTGGGCTATGAGGATCGACCCTATTTTACAGAGCAGTTCAAAAAATACACCGGAATGACGCCGACTGACTTTCGTGCAAAATATACCTTGCCCAAAGTGGAGGGAAACAGTGATTTCGTCTCCCATTGACAGTTGTTTTCTCCTTCACTGATAAAAGGGCAGTGGAATTATAATTTTCTTAAGAAATGAATGCGATTTCAAAAGAAAAGGGAGGCATTTTAGATGAAAAGAAATAAATGGATATTAGCTGGGGTTTCGCTGATGCTGGCTGGCTCGTTGGCCGCCTGTTCATCATCCGAATCTAATACGGAGGTAAGCAGCAGCAATACAAACTCCGAAAAAACAAAATTGGTCTACTGGACCATTGATCGTCATGATTCTGATTTTATTGAGCAAAAGATCAGTGAGTATGAAGGTCTTAATCCCAATATCGAGATTGAAATGAAGGTTATGGCAGAGAACTATACCCAGTCGGTGGATATTGCCTTCTCCAGCATGCAGGCGCCTGATATTCTCCGGGTGGATACTTATAACGTGCCAACATGGGTCAAAAGAGGGTATCTGGAATCTTTTGATAGCTACATTTCACCAGAGATGAAGAGCCGGTTCGAGAACGTACTTATCAACGAGAAAAATACCGTTGACGGCAAAATATATAGCCTTCCCAATATCGGTCAGTTCTGGCGCCTCATTTATAACGTAGATTTGTTCGAGAAGGCTGGCATTACAGAGCCGCCTACCACACTCGCAGAGATGGTCGAGGATGCCAAGAAAATTACGGCAGCAGGAAAAGACATAGGCGCTTACGGCTTCGCGGGTAATTTCAAAAGTACCAGCGGATTTGAGCGTATCGCTTATCCAATAACAACACTTAGCAAGACTAAGGGCACAGAGGGCTTCGACTTCCAGACCGGGCAATTTGATTTTAGCGTATATAAAGAGGTTGCTGAGGCGCTGCGGCAGATTAAGGTGGATGGAAGCATGATGCCAGGATCGGAATCGCTTGATATCGACCCGCTGCGTGCGCAATTCGCTCAAGGCAAGATCGGCATGTATTTCAACCATTCCGTTGAGCCGACGGTCTACAAAACCCAATTCCCAACTGAAATTCGCTGGGCAGCTGCGATTCCTCCAACCATTGACGGGGAGCAGAAGGGTGTCAGCCAAGTTATTGCAGGAAGTTATTTGGCTATGAGCAAGGATTCTAAGCATAAGGAAGAAGCTTGGAAGTTTATTGAATGGATGTACAGTGATGATGTGCAGATTGCTTACCAGGAAGCAGGGTATGGGGTTTCGGTTATTCCATCGGTTGCTACTGTTGCCAAGGCACCAGACATTGCAGGAATTGAAGATTTTCTGCCTACGAAGTTAGACGGAATTTATCCAGCGACTCCGATGGTCATTAGTGAAGGACGTCTGGAAGGACTAAAGAAGGTTGATGTCTTCAATAGATATATTTTTGGTGGTGGAGATTTAGATAAAGAGCTTCAGGACTTGAATACTCGCTATAATGCGGCACTTGAAAAAGCCAAAGCCGCAGGTGACACCGATATCGAAGCACAGCCGGACTTCGATGCAGGTTCCCTGCAGGGATCACTGGCCAAATAAATCGAAAAAGACGCCCCTTCGGCTTCGTATTAATACGAGTTAGGGGCGTCTTTTTTTTGATGACTATTAAGATAATTTTTATTCCTCAGTCGTTTTAGCTGTGCTGGGGGTTCCTTTGTTATTGTAGAGCCACAGCGCGTATTCCAGAGGGCGAATCAGGGCTTTGCGGTAAGTGGTTCCGTCACCTGATCTTGCGAACACTTCACGGGCGGGCTTTGGATTAACCTCCAGCACGTAAATTTTACCTTCGCGATCAATGGCGAGGTCCAATGCAAGCTCACATAAGGCTCCGTAACTTTCTTCCAAGAAGGCTGCGGCATCAAGACCTAACCTCTCGGCAGTCTTCATGACTTTATCGGTTTTATCCTGACTACCCAGCCATTCCTTCAGCAGCGTTTCCGCTCGAACGGCATGACCACCGCCATGAAGATTGGAGGTTACACTCCGCGCTGCACCGACCCGTGCTGCCATACCTGTGAGTTCCCAGACACCTTGCCCATTCTTTTGAACGAGCATCCGGTAATCATGGAAACGTCCGCCCGGCAGACGTAATGGGATCCCCTGTTGGATAAGGAAACGTCCGCCGATACACCATTGCCGTACGATGGAATCCAGCCGAGTAGAAGAGACTTTACGGGTGGGAATGATTCGGCGATCCTGGCGACGGCCTTGAATATCATATACCCCACGCCCATCCTTCATTTTCTCAATTCTGAGAATGCCACGTCCGCCTGTGCCGTTTGCCGGCTTGATATAGACTACTGAATTGGTTTTCAGCATCCGGCGCAGGTCGGCAGAGGACTGATAGAGTAAAGTTTCTGGCATATGTTGCCGGAAACGGCTTTTTTGTGAGAATGTTTGGTGAATGGTCCATTTGTTGCGCAGTGGACGATTCAGAAATAACAGATGATTGTAGCGTTCTCGGAAACGAAGCAGTTGCTGAAAGCGTGAGCTGCGCTGAATACGGCAACGGTCATAAATCATGTTCGGAAAAGAACGCCATTTGCGTGACCATTTTCCGCTCTTGGGATCAAAGACAAGGGCATGGATCTGCTCTTTGCTGGGATGAACATCCATGGGGGTAAACACAAAGACATCCAAGCCAATTCGTTTGCCCTCGACGATCATTCTCCGGTACACGGCCTTTTCTTCAAGCTGCTTGGCTTCGTTAATATATAAAGTAAGAATGCCTAAGACGGGCTCTGGCACAGGAGTTCACCTTCTTGTGGAGAAATAGTAGTGCTGCCGGTATGATGGAGTGACCGGAGCAGTAATGTTGGCTTGCCGGTAGGACCAGTGGTAAGTGTGTCGGCAGCAAGGCCGATATTGAAGCACATCTTTAGGCTAGCAGTATTGTCGCAGGCAACACTGCATTGCAGATGCCCGAGGCGTTTCAGCTGGACAGCCATTAAGGCAGTGCCGGTATGTCTATTCCGGTAGAAGGGGTGCACAGCGACAAGACAGGCTTCTGCACCGAAACCGGATACGAAGCTGACTCCTGCGAGCTGGCGCCCATTCTGACCGCGTACGGTAGCGACAAGCAGCGAGATACCCGGCTCTGACAACTGATCCGGTGTTAATCGGGCCAGTACTTTGCAAGCTTGGTTTGTGATTCGCTTCTCCCCATGCGCTCTTATAAACTCAAGCAGTCCAGCCAGCCGTGATTTCCACTGCTTGGCATTTGTGTCATAGATGGAGGATATCTGCATGCTGTGTCACATCCTTTTAATGATTTCTATTTAAACTGGCGCGCTAAATGCTGGCCGTAGTGAAAGATTCGCTCTAGGGACAGCTTGCGGATCGCGGGTTCATCAAATTTCATCGGCCGGGAGTTGGCCTCAAAGAACCAGAGTCCCCCATTCTCATCTACACCCAGATCCATCGACATCTCTCCGAGCATAGAATCAGAAGCTCTTTCAATTTGTCTAGCGATAAGAAGGGCGGTTGTAGGCACGCTCTTCAGGATCATGGCTGCTCTTTCGGTTCCAAATGTACTTTCCAGCATGCTGGCAGGCTCTTCAATACTACCGCCGCGTGGTACATGTGTCGTTATACTTCGGGCACCGGCGAGGCGTGCACCTATGCCAGTGACTCCCCAGCCGCCTCTGCTGTTTTTTTGCAGAAGCACCCTCAGATCAAACGGTCTTCCCCGATGAGTCGCCAGTTCAATAGCCTGCTGCACAATATAACGAGAGATTCCTTTTTCTTTTCCGATTCTTGCCCAGAGCCGGTCCATGGAAGCTGCTTTGTACGTCACATTTTTTTTGCCGCTTTGAATTTGGAGCCGGTAAGGCAAAGCGGTATCTGCACGATATTTTAAGCGCATAATTCCTTTTCCTGCTTTGCCATTCTCTGGTTTAAGGTAGAGGCTGGTATGCTGGTTCAGCATGGCAGTAAGGGTGTTTGCACTGCGTAATCGTCTCGTTTTTGGAACATGCTTTGAGGTGGAGTGCGAACCCCGTAACCATTCGAACAGACTCCATTTATTGAAAAAATATGGATTATATAGCTTAATGCCTGGATGTTCCAGGCATTGAGCTATTTTACGTACCACAGCAGGTTTTTCCTCATCCTCACGGGTGGGAATTCGGTTATAAATGATTTGTGGAAGAGGTACAGGAATGCTGTACCAGATTTTACCGCTGGACGATGGGACATATCCGTTCACCATCCGTTCCTCAAGTTTGAGGTCACGGACAGTGATGACGTAGACAAGAAATCCCATTTCTTTGCCTGTGCGAATAATGTCCCGGAAGTTGCTGCGGTTGCCATTAAATTGCCGTACTTTATCGCTGGTTGTCAGTATGGCAATAACAGGTTTTGTATCTTCCGGATTATGGGTGCTCACATCTCATCCCTCCTGCGGAATTTGCTGAGGTATAGACAATGCTCCAGAATGTGCTCGATGGAAGCTTTGCCCTCAGCGCGCAGGGAAGGGTGACGGAAGATGGAACGACCTGGTTTGGCGTTGGCCTCGAACATCCAGATGTCTTCATCCTGATCAATTCCGAGATCAAAGCCAATTTCACCGAGCAAATGACGATGCTGGACTTCTAGTGATTCTGCCAGCTTGATGGCTGTAGTCTTTGCACGCTGCAGTACTTCATCAGCTCTTGCGCCGAATACACGTCCGAGTGCTTGCTGAGGTGTAAGCAATGCTCCTCCATTTTTAAGGTGAGTGGTGACACTGCCACGGCCGGCTTTTTTAGCGCCTATGCCGACTACAATCCACTGATTACTGCCGTTTTTATGCATATGGAACCGGAAATCAATCGGGCAGCCATCTATTTCAATGAGACGTATTCCCTGCTGAACTATATAATTTTGCAGATTTTGACCGTGACGCGAACGAAGCATACGCATAAGGGCTTCAAAGGTGGTAAAGCGTAAAAGAACGTTTTTTCCACCGCGGCGGTAGCGGGCAAAATACCCCTTTTTCGGGAGATAGGTAAGCCGATAAATGCCGTGACCCAGACTTCCCGCAGAAGGTTTATAGTATACAAAATGATGGTGATCCAGCATTTCTCTCATTTTTTCCGTGGACGGATTGCTGTGGGTTTCAGGTACATATCGATTTGCCGCCCCATCATTTTCTAAAAGCTTATAGATATCGGATTTATTGAAAAAGCTCCAGTTAAAGTATGGAATTCTTTTCCGCATAAATCGTTCGCGAAGTTGGTTGATATAGGGTGAGGTCTCAGCTCTCCGACTGGGCAATCGATTATAGACAACATCAGGCAGAGGGACCATTTTTCGTTCAAACTTACCGCTTGAAGTCAAAAAATATCCATAGACCTGTTCCTGTTGCCAGTTGATGTCACGCGGCATAAAGGCAAATATATAACATTTGTTGCTGCCTTCCCGCAGTAATTGCTTGATGAACCCTGTGCGAGAACCGAAGGGCTGAGACGAGGAAGCAGGACCATCGGACAATATGCCAACTAAAGGTCCTAGCTGCACCTCGTCATTCTGTAGATTGCGTAAATAGACACCACCTGATTTCGGAACCTTGATAGCGCTTTTTACGCCTGAGGCGAGATATAGGTGATTTCCGGCGCGCTTGATGGGCTTGATCATGGTCGGGGTGGCATCTTTACCGAGCCTTAAGCGTATATTTTTTTTCCCCGTTAACTTCAAGCTTTTCATCAGTGCACCTGATACATATACAACTCTTTGGGGCTGCTTAGTGAAATGCACATTGCAAAAAGTGAGACTCATTTATGAATCCTCCTTAGGAACCATTGTTATCATTCTCCCGTTTGTAACGGAGCTGCCCGTAGATAGGGATGGTATCCGTCGTTGTGTGAGCAGTAGATGGCGCGCATAAGACAGTGGATTCTCGGCGGCGAGCTTAGCAGCCCGGCGGTCGCCCGTCAGCCGGAATACCGTGCGCCCTGGCTTGGAATTTGCTTCTAGTAAATGAATCCGACCGCTCGAATCAATACCGAAATCAAGGCCGAGTTCTCCAAGCCTGCCGCATGCAGCCTCCAGTAGGGGAGGCAAGTATGCACCTTCTGCAGCAAGCTCACGCATGATGTCTTTTCCACCCTGACCATATTCAGCAAGCAAAAAAGGCAGGGGAGAAACAGCTGTTCCGCCGCCATGCAGGTTCGAAGTCAGCGAACCTTGGTTACCCAGCCGTACGGCCATGCCGGTAAGAGTCCAGCGGCCAAGGCCATTCTTTTGCATCAATACACGCACATCGAACGGTTGCCCCTTACTATTCGTTAGGTGCAGGAAAGGCTGTATAATATAGCGGCGTGAGCCGATAAATTCATGAATCCAGTTCAGTCCTTCAGCCTGTGAGTCGAAAACATATTGAAAGGGTGTATTTGTTCCGTCACGCCCTCGTACTCTCATCCCTCTGTTCTGCAGTATGGCATGTAATGTACGTTTGCCATGGGTGCCGGCCTTGGGCTTTAGAAAGACTCCATATTCTCTTTCAGCAAGCATTGTACTTAACCTGCGGGTACCGGTATAGAGTACAGTTTCCGGCAGTATTGCCGCTGCTCTCCGGTCGCGCTTCAATATCTCATGTACACCCCATTTATCTGGCAAACCTCGAGACCAAGGCAGGGAACGATGAAGAGTAGAGAGAGCAGCGGAAGCTTCTTTTCTTTCTTTAGGACCTTCGTAAAAGCAGCGATTATAGACAATATCTGGCGGTGAAGAAGTAGTATTCTGCCAGCTTCCATCTTTCCAGGTATAGCCGGTAATGGAGGAACCGTCTGCCGCTACTCCGTCTGGATGAAATACGAGGACTTTTAGGCTGTATAGAGGAGCTGCCCGGCATAAATGACTGCAAAACTCTGGCTCGGCGATCGGTGGATTCCCGTTGCGGCGGCCTGTCATAATGCCGAGGAACCCCACTTCTGTTTCAGTCATCGTGTCCTCCTTATAAACCGGCCAAGTAGCGGCAATATAAAATCATTTGCTTGACGGACGGTCTTATTTTTTGATCGTTTAACGGTGTATTATCGTTCTTGGAGGGCTTGGAGTTAACCTCTAAGAGCCATATTCGTCCTGATTGATCCAGTGCCAGATCGATTCCGAGCTCTCCGAAATGAGCGGGGATAAAGGTTTCGACCCCTCTTGCAATGGCAAGTGCTGCTCTGGGCAGCTGAAGCTGAACGTTTTCTTTTGCGCCCGGAGGAAGACTGCTCTTGCTAACCGCTTCTTTTACAGTGCTGAGACTGCCACCTCTAGCTAAATTAGACACGAAGTGATTGCTTCCGGCGGTGCGGGCGACAATGGAGGTAACCCCCCATTTTCCGCTGCCATTCTTCTGAACAAGTGCCCGGAAATCTACAGGCCGCCTTCCTAGCTCCATCAAAGGCAATCCCTGCTGAATCTGGTATCGAGTAGTCTTCATTTTGGGAGCGATGGACTGGTACAATTTAGCGAGAGTGGTGTAGCTTTGCTTGCGTGTACCTATGGAGGTAGTAGACAACAGACGGTAACCTCCGCCTTCTTCTTTAGAGATACGAAGTATGCCTTTGCCGAGACTGCCTCGTACAGGTTTCAAAAATACACTTGGGTAATGGCTGCACATCTTCTTCATTACGGCAAAGCCGTTCAACGCATGCGACTCAGGTAAATACCGCTGCAGGGAAGGGTCTTGCGCTAAAGCTTCAAATACCTCTGTCTTGTCAAGAAATTTTTCGTTGAAGAAATGCGTTCCATATCGTGATTTTACATCCGCCAAAAAATGCTGTACGCTAGGTTTATTCTCCACCTTTCGCGTCGTTAACCGATTGTTGATTACATCGGCAATGGGCAGACTCATTTTTCTCCAACCCTCGTTGTATACCCAGCCCTGAATGGAAGAACTGCGTGTTTCCAGCGCTTCCGGGGTAAAGAAATATACATAGGCGCCTTGTGTGTGGCAGGCATTTGTCAATTCCCGGCAGAACATGGTAATGGGTCCAAACAACCTGTCGAGATTATCTGGATGGTCACGACTGACGAGCACGCCGATCAACGGTCCAAGCCGCAAGGTGCGGCTTACAGAGCTGTAAGAAACGTTGAGGGTTTGTCGGTGTTTCCATCCGGTCCGCTGCGCCAGTCCTTCGCTTACACGCAGGATGTCGGATTTGGGAGCCGAGATAATGGTAACCTCCTGCCGGAAAGAGCCGAATGCCAGCTGGAGTGTTCCGTGAGACGGGATTTTGAGTCTTTTCATGGATTTTTCGCCAAGCATTATAGCGTTTTCCTGCAGGATGCCCGAGTTGACCGTATGGACCGGGATCTTGAATTGGGACATCGTGGATCTCCTTCCGGTAGGCAGCATGATGCCGGCAATTTGGTAGCTAAGGGTTACATATCATTCATCATATGGAGACAGATGACCCTTGGTGATTGACCTAATCGCTAAAAACCTTGCCCAGTCATTTCATAAGCTCGGCCCAAGAAGCGAAACAAGTATGGAATGAGCGAATATTGGAAACTAAAGCAGCGTGAATTCAGGAAGCGGCTGCTAACAAAACTTAAGCGTATGTTTTCGGAGTGAGTTTTTAGAGCAGAGTAGATTCAGGAAGCGGCTGTTAACAAAACCTAAGCGTAAGCTTTCGAAGTGAGTTCTGTAAGAAGACGATAGGAAGTGTACGCTAACAAAACTTAAGCGTAAGCTTTCGAAGTGAGTTTTGTACGAAGACGATCTGAGGAGTGTACGCTAACAAAACTTTTAGGAGGAATCATAATGAGCATTCACGACAAAGCACATGAACTGGCGAAAGCCATTAAAGAGAGCAGCGAGGTATCGGATATCAGAAATGCCATGAAGGTCGTAGAAACAGATCCTGAAGCGAAAGCGATGCTGGACAATTTCCGCCAAGGTCAGATGGAGCTGCAACAACGGATGATGAGCGGAGAAATGCCTCCACAGGAAGAAATGGAAAAGATGGAGAAGCTGTTCGAGGTGCTTAACTTGAATCTTGGCATTCGTCGTCTGTTCGATGCGGAACGCCGTCTGAGCGTTGTAATCGAGGATGTAAATAAAATTATCACCGAGAGTTTGTCTCAATTGTACGGCGAATAAATTTCAACAATGAAAATCAAAAGAGGGTGTTCCCGAAGCCGGTGGCTCTGGAAACACCCTCTTTCTTGTGGCTGTGACTATAGGGCTAGCCTAAGTTCAAGCTCGACCCAATCTCAACCCAACCCCAACCCAACCCCAACCTCAACCTAATCTTGTTTACCTTCGACTGCGCAGAGAAGAATACCAGCTGCCAAACCTAAGCGGCGATCAAGCTTGCCTTTTCGATCCTCCGAGAAGTCAGCCATAATTTTGGTGACAAATGGATTGAAATTTTGCTTGAATGCAGGGATCGTAGTATCATCCATCTCGATATTATATTTCTGCGGAATAATAGCGATGAAGCGGCGCAGTAGAGCCATCGCGGTGCTGTCTTCCTTGATTTTTCCGATTTCCTGATCATGACGGTCAAGAATAATCCATTCATCCTTCAAAATAGATTTGAGACCCTTACGTCGAAAAGCACCAATATGCTCACCGGACTCTGTATCGTGTACATCATAAGTAGCACTAAAATCGACCACGTTGCGGGCTTTTATGCGCAGAAGCTCCTTCTGCATGGACTCATCCGTATAAAGTGCAATGTCTTCTTTAAGCTTGAACGCTTTCATTTGCGAATAGAGCACAAGCTGCTCAGAGCTATCAAAAATATGAAGTTTCGCACCCATGATCGAAAATACTTTTTTGCGAATTATGTATTCGGTATGATTATAAGCTGCATTCAATTCAAAAACGCCTCCCTAAATGAAATCATCATCTCATATATAAGCATCTCTTGCTATATAAATGCTAACCTTTTATACAAAATTTTGAAAAGGTATATATTTTTTAATGGACTTGTCTCATATTACGGGCCTCATGTTCATAGAGTAGAGATATAGATTCAATCGAATATCCTGTCTACGAAGGAGCTGTTATTAATGAGAAAAAGAAACAAGTTCAAACACGGTGTCTATTTGTTGCTGGCGTTGGCCATGCTTTTGTATGCACTGCCGAAGCTTTCGCTTGCGAATGGACCGAGCTGGGTGTTTGGTTTTGGAGTCGTCTGGTCACTTTTTGCGTTTATGGTCATTGCGGCACATTTGCATTTTATTATCGGGGTTGATGAAGAAAAGTCCAAACGTTTGGAAGCTGTGCGAAAAGCAAAGCTGGAGCA
Organism: Paenibacillus sp. FSL H7-0323; assembly: GCF_038002725.1. Taxonomy (NCBI): domain Bacteria; kingdom Bacillati; phylum Bacillota; class Bacilli; order Caryophanales; family Paenibacillaceae; genus Paenibacillus; species Paenibacillus sp. FSL H7-0323. The sequence continues at coordinate 104,527 of NZ_JBBODB010000001.1, forward strand.
ATGGCAGACAAAGTGGAATGAAGAAACTAGAGTTTCGCAAAGATAATAGAGTTGGCATCGGATACTAAAAAGCTAGATTAGCTTCAGGTCTCTCGAATAAGCGCGGCAATCGTGCGAAGAGAGGCAAAAATGCCTTAGAATGCTGCGGAAAGCGTAGGAGTGGCGCGAAGAGAGGCAAAAATGCCTCAGAATGCCGCGAAAAGCGCAGAAGTAGCGAAAAGAGAGGCATAAGTGCCTCAGAATGCCGCCGAAAGCGTAGAAGTCGCGAAAAGAGAGGTAAAAATGCCTTAGAATGCCGCGGAAAGCGTAAAAGTGGGGAAAAGAGAAGTATAAATACCGTAGAATGCCGCACAAAACACCAAAGTAGCCAAAAGAAAGGTATAAATACCGTAGAATGCCGCACAAAACGCGCAAGTAGCCAAAAGAAAGGTATAAATACCGTAGAATGCCGCGCAAAACACCAAAGTAGCCAAAAGAAAGGTATAAATACCGTAGAATGTCGCACAAAACGCGCAAGTAGCCAAAAGAGAGGCATAAATACCGTAGAATGCCGCGCAAAACGCGCAAGTAGCCAAAAGAGAGGCATAAGTGCCTCAGAAAGTTGCGGAAAGCGCGGCAATGGTGCGAAGAGAGGCAAAAATGCCTTAGAATGCTGCGGAAAGCGCGGCAATGGTGCGAAGAGAGGCAAAAATGCCTTAGAATGCTGCGGAAAGCGTAGGAGTGGCGCGAAGAGAGGCAAAAATGCCTCAGAATGCCGCGAAAAGCGCAGAAGTAGCGAAAAGAGAGGCATAAGTGCCTCAGAATGTTGCGGAAAGCGCGGCAATGGTGCGAAGAGAGGCAAAAATGCTTTAGAATGCTGCGGAAAAGCACAGAAGTGGCGAAAAGAGAGACACAAATACCGTAGACTGCCGCGCCAAAAGACACACTCATACGAAAAAGCCCACTAGCCTAAGCCAGTGGGCTTTAATATGCCCCTGCATTGCTAGCAGGGGGCTAAATGTTATTTTCCACCCGTAAAAGGATTGATCTCATTCGTGAGATCTCTTCCAGTCCTTCTTTTCTTCTGCAGATATCCGTTTACCGAGAGCCGCGTAATACCACACTGCAGGAACGAGAACCGCGAGTATAACAAGAAATTGCATAAGCTCAGCTCCTTTCACGTCGATATTATAAACTTTTTTTCTGATCGTAGAGAGGATGGATATGATCCTACCATCATCCCACCCACTTGTTGCAAAAACAATCCGACTACTTTTTACTGACCGAGCATTCTACTTCAAATACATAACTGGCGCTTCCCTGAGGCCATCTTGCATGGATGATATACAGATGTCTGCCGCTACCTGCTGCGAGTTGAAAACTATTTTTGTCCACGGAAAGGGCTTCGTCCGGTCGTTCCTCACGGGGAAATGAAGCCATAACCTCTATCTCTTTGGGTGCATATGAGAACTCGAGTTCTACCCGATCACCGCTGATGGCTTTAGGATGTACCTTTTGTTTGGAAACCAATTCATCGTAAGAAGCCATATCCACACATACGCCTTTGCCATTGTCGTTCCAGCAATAAGAGCCTTGAATAGCCTCGAACCGCTCACCGCCAACAGTAACTTGAACACTTGGGGGCTGTGGGTTAGCAGTGTCTTCTGATGAAATCTTATCTTTAAAAGTTGATTGAAACAAGTCCAATAGATCTTTTTTGCTGGTATCTGACAGACGATAGTGGCCCATTTGTCCGGATTTAATGAGTAACCCACTGTTACTTCCGCCGATCCAAAAAGAGAACTCATAACTTATGCCATCCTTCATGTTCACAGTGGTGCTGTAATCGCTGGGAGCAATATCTAGTTGTCCTCTATCATATTCAGCAGTAGTTATGGCTTGAACAAAACGTTCAAACGAGGATGGATCCGGAATAGTGGCCATGGGCTGTTTTTTTTCAATTAAGTTGATAGAAACTATATTATTTGCATCCAACTCAATCTGGCCTGCTTGTTTTACTTCGTTTCCCGTATTTCCACAGCCGACCAGTCCTATAAAAAGCAAAGTAATAGTAAGTAGTAATAAAGCGGTCTTGTTCATCTCTTCAATGCTCCTTTACACATTCTTTAATTCTCAGACTATAAAAAAGAGGAAAAGGTTGCTAAATAAAGGCAGCGAATGTTTAAGGTCAGCTTAAAACGCATCAGAGATATTCAGTTTCAAAAAATTCGATTTTAAGGTGGTTTTCAAACTTACTATGTGGCAATACCTACCTTAATCGTAGATTGTGTAAGGAGAGTGAAATTCGAATTCGAAGCTTATGAATCGGTTGTACTGAGCCATTCTATCCGTGTATAATAGGTACAATTATACACGAAGGATTAATAAATCCTTTAAGATACTGGTATTTCTAACTATTTTATAAATGAAATCATGTGATGAATAACGGATAAATAACATTTCTTGCAAAAAATTAAAAGTCCAGAACATTCCCGAACTTTATCTTTACCTTTTCTCCAGCACTCTGCTTCATTTTACTGGTGATATGAGTATATATCTTTAATGTCGTCTTTGGACTTTCATGACCGACTCTTTTCATAATGGTAGGCAAATCTACTCCGGCTTCAGTCAACATGCTAATGTGTGTGTGTCGAAATATATGAGGTGTAGCTGGCTTGGTGATGCTAGTCATTCTTAGTAATGTTTTCATTCTATCTAAGAAGGCTTTTTGAGTATAAGGATATCCGTTAGAACGACAAAAAATAAAATCTCCATTATGAAAATCTGAATAATGCTTTTTATATTCTCTGTGAATTTCATTTTGCTTTACTTTAAATTTTAATAACATGTTAATAATGGATGGGTCTAAATCTATAGTCCGAACTGATCCTTTTGTTTTGGGAGGGGTTAATCGGTAATCTAGCATATTGTTATGAGGATTGTATAACGTTTTTGTGACTCTGATTTCATTTGTATCTTTGTTAAGATCACTCCACTTCAATACACTTGCCTCCCCTGGACGTAGACCGCTAAAAGCCATCAGATAGAAAAACTCCTTATCTCGTTCCTTTCCATGTTCACGAGCAGCCTTTAAAAATTCTTCCAGTTCATGTATTTCTAAATATTTATCTTCTAATTTATTTTTCTCTATATCCTCCACCGTTTGAACTTTGGACGGTATTACAACTCCCGTGCAAGGATTGTCCAATCTAAGTTTATTTTTGATCGCGTACTTCATAATCTGATTAGCAGTACTATGTACACCTTCTATAGTGCTTCTTGTATAATTTTCATTAAATATTTTCTTAATCACTTTCTGGTAATAGGCATGAGTTACCTTTTCGACTACCAAATTAGCCATGTACTTATTCAGAATAGCTATCTGACTCTCTCGAATTCTAACGGTGCTTTCTTTAACCTCACCTAAAGCATATGTCTCCAGCCAGTCAAGAGCTATTGTCATAAATTTGGCTGATTTTGCTTTCTTTGCGTCTAGTCCAAACTTCAACGCCTCTACAGCGTCTTGAGCGCGCTTTGATGCTTCTCCTTTAGTGTCCGCACGGCGAGAAACTTGTCGTCGCTCACCAGTAGACGGGTCTGCTGGTCCCTCCATGACACACAGCCATTTGTATCCTTGTTTATTTTTTGCGGGTATTTTCTTTAAGTACGCCAAAAAAAAACGCCTCCTTTACTAAAAATTTATAGCATCTTCTATAGCTTCCATAGGTAGATACAAACGCGAAACTGCTGTTCCGTGGCGCCAAGCTACCCTAGACAGGTTAATGGTTACATATCCTCTGCGGCTAGGAATGGAGAGATCTCCAGTGAGCACAGTTGCAAATTCTCGGGAGGTGTGTGAAGGTAAGTCGCAGCTTTCATAATTTCTATCAACCTCAACGTCTAGTGGTTTGTCCCAGTCGAATCCCTCAGGATGTTCGATGATGAGTATTTCTGGACGGGAACAATCTCCATCCCAATTGTAATATGCTTGGATGCGAGTTTCTGATCCAAATCCATAAGTTGAGTTATTAGAACCTTCAGTTGATTCACAGATAGTTTCTTCAGATGCAGAAATATATTTGAATGTGGACAAATATAGCCCCTGCCTTATTCGATCCTCAATTTGTTCAAATCTCTTCTTCGCAAAATTTAGTGGAACTTTAAATTCACGAGATAAATATCCAATTGCTTCGGCTCTATTTGAAGGAAGGCTTATTTTTTCGATCATAAAGAAAGGAATAGCAGCGTAAAAAATAAAACGATCTGCTTCAATCTCTTGTGCTTTTGTAAATTGTTCTGGCATCAATAATTGGTTTCCAGCATGTCGGAGTAAGTGACAGAGTTCATGAAAAAACTCAAGACGTTGTGATTCTTCCGAAAGGCGATTGTCAAGAAACATACTGTACACCCCATTAGAAACCTCGATTCCTTTGCTCTTCTTATTATGATAATGAATCCAAACATTGAATTTTTTTGCTAACAATTCAATAGATAAATGTGATGGCTCCATGATGTTATGGCTCTGATATAATTCAGAAATCTTTTTTTCAAGTGGGGGAGTTTGGTAGTTTTTAATCATGTTATTCTCCTTGTATGCGATCATATGTTCTGATTTATATTAAAAAGAAAAGCCATTTCTGGCTAAAATTTCTTTTGGTCATTTTTCTCCTTGGACATCTCCAGGCTTACGGCCTTTCTCTTTATCCTGGAGTATCTTAAATATTTCCCGCATTTCTTCGCGTCGTTCTTCGGGGGCGCTTAAATAATCTCTAAAAAAGATACCATGTTCAGGGTTGTTAATGAAATCCTCAAACTTGGCTTGTTCTTTTTTTTCTAAATCACCCTTATCCAGAGAAGATCCTTTATTGTTTGTTCTTCCAAGGATGTAATCGCCCGAAACATCAAAGAAATCTGCAAAGGAGTTTATTTCACTGTCTGCTACAGGACGTCTACCGGATTCTATTCTCGAAAGAACACTGTTGTTAATGCCGATTCGATTAGCAAGTTCGATTTGGCTTAAATTTCTTTCTTCTCTCAATTGTCTAATGCGATCTCCTGAAATCGACATCCCAGCCACCGCCCTTTATTTCTGTTTTAGCAATATGATATTAACACTTTTCTAAAATAGAAAAAACATTTTTGCTAAAACAACAAAATATTATTGACATTGCTATTTTAGCAATGTATATTTAATGCAAGGCTTTGCTAAATCAGCAAAGAACGGAGGTGCAAGATGGGACATCTAAATCTATTATTTATAAAAAAACGCCGTCTAGAATTAAACTTATCACTTCAAGAAATGGCGGAGTCACTAGGTTTTAAAAATGCTTCAACATATATGAAATATGAGGAAGGTACTTACTCCTTTAAAGCCAACCACTTGCCGATTTTAGCAAATAAACTCGATGGAAAAATTGAAAATTTTTTTATTGATAACTTTGCTGAAATAGCAAAATTAGAACATTCCGCAACTAAGGAGGTTGTCTAAGTGGCCATTGTTCTTATTGAAACCAATGAACTTGAAAAAATCATTAACAAAGCTATCTCTACTGCTTTAGAAGGCCAAAGTAGCAATAACTTACCTCCACTTCTAACCAGACAACAATTCATGGAATTGCTTGAGATAGGAGCAACGAAAGCCGCAGAACTTTTCAATCGGCCCGGATTCCCTGTCACACGGGAATTTGGTAATCCCCGAGTAATCACCCGCCTGCTTCTTCTGTGGGCAGAGGAAAACAGTGAATGGATGAGCCAGCATGCCAATGTAAGCTGGAAGTCAGCGATTTAAAACCCGCCGCGACATAACGGTTGCGGCGGTTGAGGGAATGTGGGCAAGGGGAATTGCTTAATAAAAGCATACATCATTCCCTTGTCCAATAGCACCTAACTAATTTGGACAAATAAGGGGGCAATAAGTGTGGCAGTTGGACATTTTCCAGGAGCACTTCAAGAAGTGCTTAAAAGAACAGGCGATTCATATCAAAAGGCTGGACGAGCTGCACATGTTGACGGTTCGCAGATAGGGAAAATCATAAATGGTACTCGCAAGCCATCTAAACCAGTAATGCAGGCTGCGGTTAGACACTACGATGATATTCGGTTGATTATTGGCGCAGCAGAAGAGGTTACGGGTGGGGCATGTGTACCTTACTTAGATGGCGCTGACTTACATCCAAGTTCAACATACATAAAAACAATCGAGGAAATCCAAGAAGCATTACTGGCTTTACAGTCAATTCCAATCACTAAGAGATTAGACCAGTTGACGCCTGCTGATCATGAGAACGTCAAAAATGGACTAATGGAGCAAATCGAAGCCATAACGGCACTTACACATAATGCAGCAGTCCTTTGTCGGAAATATGATATTTCTTACCTTGGATTATGGGCGGATCATCGGAATGAACTGAGACAAAAAAAATATATGAATTGAGGTTTTTTTATGAGAATCGAAGATTTGGAAGATCAAGCGCGGTTTGAAGCTAAGAACGCTAAGCGTAATCTGAAAATGATAAAACGCCAAGCAGAACATATTGATCCGATCAAGTTAAAACGAAATATTCGTTGGCTAGAAATGCTGATCTGGTTGCATGAATGTGAAATGCATCATGCTAAAGAACAGCATAAAAAAGCCCGCCTGGCACGGCGGACCTCATTGAGAACCCGATTAAAGTTTCTCGTTGCGTCTATTTTACGCGATGCCCCTAGTAAAAGCAAGGAGGGAACAGCTTGAGTGAACAAGACGAAATTCAATTTGCTAAAGCTCTTGCTGAATTGTATGTGAAACGCAGAAACGAGTGGTCATCTGCTATAGACCACGTACTGAAAACGGAGATTACCGCTGCAAACAATCAGGTCATGAGTTCTGTAGAAAATTTTTATCTTGCAGACAGGCAACAACAAAAAGCTTCGGGCAGGTGGAATCAGATTGTTGAAGTCGTAGAGTTTCTACCAATGAACATCAAAACACTCGTAATGCAAGAAATAGACAGGATCAAATGATGAAGGGCTTCGGCCCCTGTCTTGGAATGTCGGACCTTAGAAATAACCTTCCTCCGTCCGGGATTCCAAGATGCGGCTGACGCATCACAATTTAATTTGAAAGGGGAATGGCATTATGATACCTGATCACTTACTTCAGGATCGTTACTGGCGGGGGCTGCTTCATATCTTTATGAATCATAACAAGCTTAAACAATTATTGTCGAAACCGGAATTTGTTGATTTTGAAGAACTTACTGTCCACGTGGATGAATTGATTAAAGCTTCAAAAGGTTGGAGTCCTTCCGAGAGATTTATGCTCACATGTGCTCTTCATTTATTCAATGGCATCAACAAAATTGATCTTTCACAGGCAGACCGTTTAGATGACAAGAGTACAGCAATCCTGCGAGAAGCTCTGCAACTTCGCTTAGCGAGATAAGGAGGCGATTGATATGCTTCTTGTTCTCAAGGGTGATACAGTCCTAACAAGCTGTGGCCTGTCCGGTGAGGTACTGGATATATGGGGCATTGCCCGACCTTGGGCTAAGCTTCGAAAGGACAATGGAGAATTAGCATTCATCCTGCGTACGAATGTCACAGAAATTATAAATCGCCCCAAACCGAAGAAGGGAAAACGATGATTATAACAGAGGTGAGCTTATGCCAACAGATAGCTTTCCTTTTCCGATCTTCTCCGGGTTATTTTCGCCGCAACACTATGAAAAAATAGGATCGGCGATATGGCTATTTGCTTGGTGTGTTAGCTCCACGACTAAGGAAGTCGAAGAGGACGGAACAGTTTGGGGACTTGTCCTGGGTGGCAAGCCGATGAAGCTTTCTGAAATCGGTGAGAACTTTGGGGTTACCGATAAAAGCATCAGCAGATGGATAAATGATCTCCAGAACCACGGTTACATCCATATCACTAGAGCGCCCCGGGGTTTGATCATAAAGGTTAGAAAGTCCAAGAAAGGCATATTGAAGAGATCAGACAAAAATGTCCGTTCGCAGGATAATGATCAGACAGAAATGTCCGTTCACAGCGAAAGTGATCAGACAATTTTGTTCGATCAGCCCGACAGTGATCAGACATATTTGTCCATTCACAATGACAGTGATCAGACATATTTGTCCGTTCACAATGACAGTGATCAGACAAAAATGTCCGATCATGAAGCGATTTTAACGAGTGATCAGACAATATTGTCCGATGCAAAAGATATTAAAGATCTTATTACTACTACTACTATTTTAGAAAATGAGTTTTCAGAAGAAATTAGCCCAGATCCTAAAACGGACGGGATGATCGCAATTTTAAATGCTTATTGCAAATTGCATGATAAGTTCGACATTCACGTCTCCACAAACGATCGCGAAGCCATGGGTAAGATGGTCGCCGCAGGGATGCCAGTACCCTTTACCATCACAACTATGGAGAGCCAATACAAGGCAAAGCGAAAACGCGAGGGAGAAGATTTCGAGCAGCCAAACAGTTTTACTTATTACGTGAAAGGCTTGAAATCAGCATGGCGGAACGCTAACAAGACTACGAAGCCTAAAGGGTCAATAACCCAAACACCAATGCCAGCACCGCCGCAGCGACTAACCAAGCAGCAGCAAGAGCTTGCAGACCTTAAACGTCGAGCAAAGGAGGCAAAGCAGCTTGAAGAGAGCACAAGTTATTGATCTACTCATTAAGCTCAAGGAAGAATACGCACATCAGATTGATACCAGTGACACAGAAATAGACCGGCTCCACGAGAACCTTAAAGATTTCCCATTTGACGTAGCCTGTAAAAACGTGGAGCAGCACATGCTTACAAATCCGTGGCCGCCGAAGATTGCACAGATCCGTGGAGGTTTGGGTGATTTACGAGATCAGCGAAAAGCCAAGGATCAGACAGCGGAGTATTTTGCAGAAAGGGACAAGGCTCAAGCTGCTGCTAAACCTATGCCCGCCGGATGGAAGGAGGAACTTTATGCGCGACTTAAATCGGGAACAGCCGCACGACATTGAAGCCGAATGGTCTATCCTTGGAGCGATCTTGATTGATAACACGGGAGAAGCGATAGATAAGGCGATTTCTGTTGCACCGGAAGTATTCTATGATCCGATGAATCGGACAATCTTCTCAGGAATGGTGGATCTTCACAATGCCGGTGAAGAAATTGATATTCGCTCTCTTACAGGGATAATGCTTCAGCGTAAGAGCCTAGATAAGGTTGGCGGCGTTCATCATCTTACCCGTATAGCCCGTTCTTCTCCAACAGCAGCGAATATCGAATATTTTATTGGCATCATAAATAGCAAATTCACCTTACGTCAAGCCCTGAAGGATGCTCATGCACTCATTGATATGGTGTATGAAAGCGAGGATGCCGATAGTGTCGTGTCCTACGCTCTCACCAAGTCAGCCGCACTTTCTGATCAGTCTGTCTCAAAGCAAGATTTTAAATCCACCAGAGTAATCGGAATGGCGCTGATTGATACGATCGAGCAGCGTGTCAGCAACCGACTCAGTGGAACCATTAGCGGGAGAGAGACCGGATTTGTGGATTTGGATAAGCTGACAGGTGGATTTCAAAAGCAGGATCTAATTATAGTGGCAGCTCGTCCATCCGTTGGTAAAACGGCATTTGCCTTAAATATTGCTCAAAATGCGGCTGCGATATCGGATGATCCGATTGCAGTATTCAGCTTAGAAATGTCAGAGCAGCAGCTCATGCAGCGCATGGTCTGTGCTGAGGTTAACCTCGACGCTAATGATCTGAGAATGGGCGATATCACTAGTGACGATGATTGGGGCAAGTTGACGCTTGGTATTTCTTCACTTGCAGACAAGAACATTTTTATTGCTGATGATCCAGTTGTCACTGTACATGATATTCGAGCCAAGTGTCGGCGTTTGAAAAGAGAACAAGGTCTTGGAATGATCATCATTGATTACCTGCAGCTGATCCAGGGAAGTAGTGGAAAGCGTGGCGAGAACCGACAACAAGAGGTTTCTGAAATTTCCCGAGTGTTGAAGCAGATTGCCCGTGAATTGGATGTGCCGGTTATCGCTTTGTCCCAGCTCAGTCGCAAAGTTGAAGAACGTCAGGACAAACGTCCGATGATGAGTGACCTTCGTGAATCAGGTTCAATCGAACAGGATGCTGATATTGTTGCTTTCCTTTATCGGGATGATTATTACAACCAGGAGTCCGATAAGAAAAACATTATCGAAATTATCATATCTAAGCAGCGTAATGGTCCTACTGGAACGGTTGAACTTGTGTTCCTCAAGAATTTTAATAAGTTCGTGAATTACGAACGGGCGCATGCCAATAACTTGCCGCAGCCAGCCTGAAAATATTGAAAGCCGGGCATTGGTGCAGAGTAGACACTTACCGTTTATCAGGAAGGGAAAACAGCAAATGAGAAAACTCAGCCTATTTAGTGGTATCGGCGGAATTGATTTAGCAGCTCACTGGGCTGGAATGGAGACAGTGGCATTTTGTGAAAGAGAATCGTACCCAGTTAAGGTGCTGCAGAAAAACTTCCCAGATATCCCCGTATACGATGATGTATGCACGTTGACGAAAGTGAGGTTGATAGAAGATGGAATCATTGGAGATGGGAGAACAATTGACATTATTTCCGCCGGATACCCTTGCCAGCCTTTTAGTAATGCCGGGAAGCGAGAAGGCAAAAATGATGACCGCCACCTCTGGCCAGAGGTTAAGCGCCTACTGGAAGAGATCAGACCCCGTTGGTTTGTTGGCGAAAATGTTGCTGGGCACGTCACATTGGGGCTCGACACTGTGCTTTTTGACTTGGGAGACATCGGGTACACCTGCCAATCGTTTGTTATTCCGTCTAGTGCCGTCGGCGCCCCACACCGAAGAGACAGAGTCTTTATTTTGGCCTACACCGACAGCCTCGGAGACAACGGCAAGGGAGAACTTGAAATTGACGGATACAGGAAGAAGGGTATGCAAGAACGGAAGCAGTCACAGTGTAGATCTGGCAACAACAGTGAAAATGTGGGCAACGCCGCAAGCGAGGGACTTCAGGAGTGGAGACAATCCGAATGGGAAGAGATCCAAAAGGAAACGGGAACAAGGTTGGAGTCAGAATTTGAACGATCAAGTAAAGATAAAGATGTGGCCTACCCCTCAAGCATCAGACAACAGGGACAGAGGGAATCTTTCCAATCCATCCATACAACGAAGAGTGGAGAAAGGGAAACAAGTAAACCTATCAATGTGCGTATCAGAAACAAGTGGTCAACTCAATCCGAATTGGACAGAGTCCTTGATGGGCTTTCCGCAAAATTGGACGAACATAGATGGCCTGCAGGATTAGGCGCAGAACAATATGATTGGGAACCACCAAGAGTAGCAACGGGAGTTAAGGATCGGGTAGGAAGACTTAAGGCGCTAGGTAACGCTGTGAATCCACATCAAATCTATCCGATCATGGCTGCTATAAAAGTAATAGATGATCAGATTACTTAATGCGCCGTTCGAAGAAACTGCGAAGGAGTGAAAGGGATGGATAAAAATGATGCGCTACATCTCATTAAACAAGAGTTTGAGAAAAACCTTAAGGATGGGTTGTTGAACCTACAGGTTAAATGGCTAATTGATCAGGCTGAAACACTTCAAATAATAGCTAATCGTTGGATTGAAATCGAATCAAACGGAACAAAAGAAGAAGCTGATGATTTCTATACCTTTGTTCAAGATACGCTATCAAGTAACAGTTAAGTAACTTCGCAGTTTGAAGACACTGTAAAAGGAGGTTTGCACTATATGAGTGTCTTATCCCCAATCCATCCACGGGCGGTGCAAATGATAAACATTGCTCTCAGTGAGATAGTACGTAAAGGAGGTAAGGTTGAGCGCATGCAGATGCATGTATGCCCTCAGTCAGAACTAGCTCAGCATCAGGTCATTCAGACAGCTTTCGGTTACTTGCGGATTCATTTAAATGATTTTGTTCCTAAAGGATATTCTTATGTACTGGAAGATCCAGGCAGCGATATGAGGGGATTTGCTTGGGTATCAATACCTAAAGACGCGAAAATAATGGAGAATCGGCAAAAGGAGGCGTAGAAGTGATCATCAAAACAGTCAAAAATATTAATTCGCCAGCAGGAAGTATTGTTTCAGGAGTGTCATTCCGTGCACAGCGTGAAAAGAATGGGTACAGCATAACATTCGGAGAATTCAAAGGTCAGTATATCCCAGCATCATCAGCAATCATAATCAGCGATATTGTTCTAGACGAAGACGGGAAAATGCCGCGTGGATCTAGATATGCATAATGGACAAAGAAAAGACCCCTAAACCTTGGCCGGGCGGGGTCGATAAACGGTAAATAATACCTCAAACCCATTATAACACAAAGGGGAATGAGGGGAATGGCAATGGTATGGGGACAAGGGGAATTGTTTCCTAGTGCAAGTGCGGTAGATGTTGAAATAACAAAAGTATTGCTTCGCAAATATCAAAAAATGGAAATAACCATCAACGGATTGAAGTTAAGGGATTCGCTTACCGCTAAAGAAAAATCCACACTTAAAAAGTGGGACCCGATAATTAATAATATTGAGTTGGCGATTCATGCCATTTTGGATTTAGAAATTAAAGAGATTATGGAATACCGGTTCATTGATCGAAACCCAAGAAAAGCCGCCTTAGTAAAGTGGTCGATTTTTACCGAACGATCATTTGATAGGAAAATCCAAGAAGGGACAGAATCGGTAGCTGGCACCCTTAAGATGCTCGGTATTATCTAAAACTTGTCTGTAATCTGTCTGTAAAACGTCTGTTTCGGGTCAGGTTTACGACGGGCAAAAAATGCTTGTGAAATTCTATAGTAGGGACATAGGGAAGAAGTTATTCCCGGGTGTCCCTGCTGCCCCTTATCGCCGCAGGACTCGTCAGAGCTGAGCGGTGATGATGCCTGTTGCAATAGCAACGATATTAGTGGCGGAACTGATAGCACAAGTAGCAAGTAGATGGTGCGGCGGTCTGTTACGGGGGATGAGAGTTATAGTACCACTCTCAACGCGCTCCACCCGGGCGCGGTATATTGGCATAGGGGATGTTAGTCGGTAATACCGTCCGTCACCATGCAAATACGGGATATTGCAATGCTGATTATGTAAATCTAAGGGGCGCTGAAAAGTGTCCCTTTTTATATTGTACGAAACTAATTTTTGCCTAAAGGAGGTACGGGATGAAAGAACAGATTGAACTTTTCAAGAAACTAAGGGATGTATGCAATGAAATTGTAAAGGCAATGGAAGCCGGGGATGACGAAGGACTCGAATCAGCCGTTGGCCGTTATCTTTTTCTAGCAATGCAAATGGGCGCCTTGAAGTAAAGATAAACCGTTCAATTAATATGGTTATATTGGGGGAAAAGCAATGAACGCGGTAAGGAGGCTAAGAGAACCGCCAGAACCGAAACAGCCCGTTAAATGCAAAGGTTGTGTTTGGGGTAAGTGGGAAGAAGCAGCTCAGTTCTGCTCTAAACCGATCCATTGTGTGAAACTAGACGGTGGTGAGCGTAAATGAATTTTGTCCAACCGATTCGCGACCCGGAAACGATTCAAGATATAAAGGATTATCTCAAAGATAAGAATCCAAGAGATTACATTATGTTCCTGATTGGCATTTACACCGGGCTACGGATCAGCGATATTCTGCGGTTGAGAGTCAAGGACGTTTCAGGTTCTCACATCTCTATCCGCGAGAAGAAGACCAATAAGCAGAAACGCATTTACATGGCACCGGAATTGAAAAAGGCTCTGATTGTTTACATCGAAGGTAAACCAGCAAATGAATTCCTTATTAAAAGCAGGGAAGGTATGAACCGACCTATTACCCGTGAAATGGCTTATAAGATCATGCGGGACATTGGGGATGAGTTCGGGCTTTCGGATATGGGTTGCCATACACTGCGGAAAACATTCGGCTATATCTTCTATAACGAAACAACTGACAAGGACATTGGCATGCTGATGGACTTCTTTAATCATGCTTCACCTAAGATTACGCTGCGCTATATAGGCATGGCGCAAGACAGCATGGACATGGCTCTCAAGCGCCACAAAGTGTAGTCAGTTACACATATTAAGGATAGGAGAAACTCATTTCTAGGACAGGCTGAGAAGCCATATAGGGCAAGGAGTTGTGACAAGTGAATGAGTTTAACACAATGTAAGATATGTGTAATTAGATCGCACAGGATTTACCAGTTATTTAATAGCAGCAGAGGGGTTAATTATGGGGCAATCACCACTTAAACCATGTAGTCGTGTGGGCTGTAGTAACCTCTCTAGAGGGCGTTACTGTGCCGACCATACACAAGAGAAACACCGCTATGATAGATACCGTGGGACAGCCGCACAGCGCGGTTATGACGGTCAGTGGCGCAAGGCTCGGCTCGGGTTCCTACGGAAGCATCCACTGTGTGTATATTGCTTGGAGGTCGATAAGATTGAGGCTGCTACAGTGGTTGACCATATCGAACCGCATAAAGGTGACAAGGAATTGTTCTGGAGGCGCAGCAACTGGCAGTCACTTTGTAAGGTGTGTCATGATGCCAAGACAGCAAAAGAGGATGGAGGGTTTGGAAATGATGTGAGATAATGATAGCAAGGAGTGTGACTGCAAATGATAGTTAGATATACAAACCCTAGTCGAATAAGGGATCAGCTCTTGCATTGTCTAGATGTATTGGGTGAGGAATACAACGAATTAGATTATGTGGTCGATGTCTACAAGAATGAGGATAGATTGAGAAAAGAAATGGTTGAATGTCCTGATATGTCACCTGAGGAATATCAACAGATACTTCATGGGGCGACACGGCCTCCTGCTATTGCAATGATGGAGTCTCGTACAATCAAGATTTTTTATTTTAACTTATCCACGGAGAAACATAAACAAGATTTAGATTTAGCTTTTTTTCTCTTTCATGAAATGCGTCATGCATGGCAGAATCATCACGGATTATATCTTGATGAGGAAGGGGTGGCAAACCTTGATGAAAATATGGAAGAGTACAAGAATAGTGCCGCCGAGAAAGACGCCAATGAATTTGCAATGGTAACGATAATGGAGAACAAAGATAAGATCAGAAAAATTTTCAAAATGCCTGATTTCGAATTGAATTTGAAATGGTAAAGTCGCCATTACGGGATTTTTTTTAATTTCTTAGGCCCCCCACCATCTTAAAAAAAATTTTTGTTCGTAATAGACCGCATCGGACTCTTGTGTGAAAAAAAGTCCCCAGTGAAAGTTTCTAAAGGAGGTGCGGAAAATATGCCAGATATTGTAAAATTTAATCACATGCGGGTGGGACAGAAAGGCGGTGGCAAGCATTGGACGGAGGCTGAGGTAAATGCTCGGGAAGCTGCTTCGAAAAAGTTTGAGCGCAAGAAAAAGCCGACGATGAAAATACCCGGCTGGCTAAACGATGAAGCCCGGAAGGTTTGGCGCAAGACAGTTAAGGATATGGCCGAGTTTGAAGTCCTGGATAAAGTGGATGAAGATGTGCTGGGCGCTTATTGCGATGCAGTAGCGAAGTACCAGGACGCGAACCGTCTGATTGACATTGAAGGGTATACGGAAATAAATGCTCAAGGGAATATGGTTGTCAGTGCCTATGTGAAAATGGCACAGAGCTATTCGCGGATTATTCTTTCTTACTCCAACAAGCTTGGACTAAATGCGGAAGCGCGTGCGCGACTTGCTAAGAAGACGGCGGACCAGGAGGAAGACGAAAATGCTGGACTATTCGATTGATTGGGAGGATGTTCACCCAACTAATCGCTATGCCGCCGAAGTGGTTATGGGATTACGGCAGGCTTGCAAACGAGAACAGCAGGCTTGTCAGCGACATCTATCAGATTTAGAGCGGCAAGCAACGGCTAAATTTCCCTATGTTTTTGATGAATCCAGGGCAGACCGCATTTTCGAATGGTTTGAGCGCTGCTGCCGGCATGTTCGCGGTCCGTTCTCCGGGCAACTTATTGAGCTGCTACCCTTTCAAAAATTTGATTTGGGCTGCGTCTACGGCTGGGTGCATATGGACAGCGGGAAAAGACGATTCACCAAAGCACTGCACCTTCGGGCGCGTGGGAATGTTAAGTCAACTGAAATGTCCGGTCTGTCCCTTTATGGCATGTGCGGGGATTGCGTGTATCCGCCTGGAAAGCCACATCTGAAGCGCTACGAAGAAAGCCCGGAGGTTGAATGTGCGGCAGTCGATAAGCAGCAGGCAAAGCGGGTCTGGCTGGATGCGAAAGCTATGGGAGAAAACAGCCCTGACATTTCCAAGC
The DNA here is from genome assembly GCF_038002725.1 of Paenibacillus sp. FSL H7-0323. Classification (NCBI taxonomy): domain Bacteria; kingdom Bacillati; phylum Bacillota; class Bacilli; order Caryophanales; family Paenibacillaceae; genus Paenibacillus; species Paenibacillus sp. FSL H7-0323. The sequence continues at coordinate 120,830 of NZ_JBBODB010000001.1, forward strand.
GCCTGCGGATCAAGCGCACATACATCGAACACGCTCGACGCGGTGGCTGGCTGCGGCCATTGTCCAAGGATACGAAAAATAAGGACTCCGGTGCGCCGTGTCTTGTCATTATTGACGAATACCACGCACACCCGACCAGCGAAATCCTGGACGTATCTTATTCCGGCTTCGGTAAACGGCTGCAATCGTTAATGCAAATCATTTCAACCGCTGGTAAAGATGCCGAAAATAGTCCTTGTAAGAAGGAATATGATTCCCTATGTAAGATGTTGGACGGCGATACCCCGATGATTGATACATATTATGTGATGATTCGGGAGCTGGAAAAGGCAGACGATCCACATAATGAAGAGAATTGGATAAAAGCGAACCCTATTTTGCAGGAGGATAACGAATATGCCCAAGAACTGCGAAAACAAATTCGCATTGAGCATGATGAGGCGTACAATTCGGGAGATTCGCATAAAATCCGAGAATGGTTGACCAAGCGAGTAAATCTTTGGCAGGCAGATAGCGAAAATAAATATATGTCCGGCATTATGGACAAATGGAAAGCACTCGCAGTGTCACGGAGTGCTTTTTTGGATTTGGTTCATGGTTATGCAACGCGTAACGGGCTTGACTTGTCCAAAACAACGGACTTGACTGGCTCCGGTTTTGTGTTCCGCCTGGAAGATGGTCGTTATGCAGTTACTGCCCATGGATTTATGCCAGAAGAAACGGCAAGTAAGCATGAACACAGTGACCGTGTGCCCTATCGACAATGGGCTGAAGAGGGATGGTGTACTCTTACACCTGGATCAGTAGTGGATTACAGCTTTATTAAATCCCACATGCAAGGGTTGGAGCAGGAACAATCGTGGTTTATTGAAGAGGTTTGTTACGATCCATACAATGCCACCCACTTCACCCAGGAACTTGAGGCGGAAGGGTACAACCGGGTAGAGATCCGGCAGGGCGTTCAAACCCTTTCGGAACCAACAAAGTTCTTCCGTGAGCTGATTCTGCGCGGCCTAATTGTTCATGATGGCAGTCCATTACTAACCTGGTGCTTGTCTAATGCCATTGAAGTTTCGGATAACAACGGAAATATCAAACTTTCTAAAAAGCATAAGGATGACAGTCAGCGGATCGACTTACTGGCAGCCATTATAAACGCCATGGTTCGTGCAATGGTCGGTGACTCCACAATAAACCTGAACGACCACATCATGAGCGAGGACTTTTCCTTTTAGTAAGGAGGTGAAATGTGAAACGAAGAAACTTTGTACAGCGCTGGTGGGACCGGAGATCTTCAGAGGAAAGTTTGCTTCATCCTCCGCAGTGGCTGCTTGATCTATTTGGTGTATCCAACACAGCAAGCGGGGAAAGTGTTACTACGGATTCCGCACTGCTAAACAGTAATGTCTATACCTGTGCTTCTGTCCTGGGTGGTGACATCGGCAAGCTGCCAATTCAGGTTTTTAAAAAGCGTGGAGCCGGGATCGAGCGCGATAGCAGCCACCCTGTTTCCAAGCTGCTTGGATCGCGTCCAAATCCTTACATGAGTGCTTATACTTTCAAAGAGCTGATGCAGGTTCATGTGACGGTATGGGGCAATGGATACGCAAATATTGAATGGGAGACAAGCGGACCTAATAATGGTCTTCCAAAGGGGCTATGGCCCCTTGATCCATCCAAGACAGACGTTCAAGTTGATAAAGACACTGGACAGGTTTGGTATGTGACCACACTTCCGAACGGCGAAATGCGGAAACTGAGACACTTTGATGTGCTGCATTTTAAGTCTATCAGTAAAAGCGGTCTGAAGGGGATCACTCCTATTTCCGTGATTCGTGAGGAACTTGGAGTGCAAAAGTCGCAGCGGAAATTCCTTGGAGCCTTTTACGCCAATGGGACGGCTACACGCGGGATACTCAAAATACCGAATGGCACTTTGGATAAACCAGCCAAAGACAAAGCGCGTGACGAATGGCAGAAAGCAAATTCGGGCCTTAATAATGCACACCGGATTGCCATTCTGGATGCGGGGATGGAATATCAGAACCTTGGCATGCCCTTGAATGACGCTCAATTCATTGAAACCAGCAAATTCGGGATTTTGGAGACTGCCAAGATATACAAGGTTCCAGGATACAAGCTGGGATTAACGGATGTAAAGTTCAGTAATATGGAAAACCAATCGTTGGAGTATGTGAAAAGTACGTTACAGCCGATCACCACGAATTGGGAGCAGGAATGTGATTACAAGCTGTTCACAGAGCTGGAGCGGAAAAAATATTACACCAAATTCAACATGTCCAGTGAGTTGAGGGGAGACAGCACCAGTCGTGCAGCCTATTACAAGGAAATGATTGCGATGGGTGTTTATAACATAAATGAAGTGCGCGAGTTGGAGGAACGAGACAACATCGGTGACAAAGGAGATGTTCACTTTGTCAGCCTGAACTATGTCAACCTTGAGAAGATGGACCAGTACCAAATGTTGAAAGCGGGTCTCGGTAAAGAAGCTCCGAATGAAGGGGGGTGACAAAAACTGTGAGTGAAAAGGTTATTCGCTACTTGTCAGTTGATAAAATTGAAGTCCGTAGTGTTCAAGGCGAAGGAGAAAATCAGACCCGTACTGTCGGCGGCTATGTCGTTAAATTTAACCAGCGCAGCCAATTAATTTGGGGTGAGTTTTACGAGCGTGTAGCGAAGGGGGCGTTTACTCGTAGCCTTCAGGAGAACGTAATTAAAGCTTTTTGGAACCATCGAAGCGACTTTGTTCTCGGATCAACAAAATCGGGAACGTTGCGGCTGCTGGAAGATGATGTTGGTCTGTTTTTTGATATTGATCTGCCAAACAACACGTGGGGCAATGATGCTTATGAATCCATACAACGCGGGGATGTAGACGGCGTAAGCTTTGGTTTCTACGTGCGTAATGATGCTTGGCAATATTTTAAGGAAGAGGACGTTTACGAACGAACCTTGCTGGACGTAAATTTGTTTGAAGTATCACCGACACCTTTCCCAGCTTACCAGGACAGTGAAGTGAGCCAGCGCAGCATCGAGCAGCTGGGGATAACATCTAAAGAGCAACGCAAACTTGGAAAAGAAAAGCTTTTACTCGAAATCGACCTATTGGCACTTGCCTAATACGTCGTTTTTTTGTTTTGCCAAAATATCAAATGGAGGTACATTATGGACCCGAAAGAACGCGAATTACGCCAGAAACTGGCGGCAAAGTTGGAAGAAGCTCGGTCACTTATGGAAGGAGGCAAGATGGAAGAAGCTCGGAACGCAAAGGATGCAGCTGCGGAATTGCGTGCACAAATTGATTTGATGGTGGAAATGCGGGGTCTGGATACGCCGGGTGATGTTGCACAGGTTGCAGAGCCAGAACATCGGGATAACAAGCCAAACAAGGAAGAGCAGTACCGTAACGCTTTCCTAAAGGAGCTGCGCAAGCGCAATCTGACAACGGAAGAACGCACTTTGTTGGATGCTTCAGCAGAAGAAACTCGTGCAGGCATGAGCGGCGAAACCGGAGAAGACGGCGGGCTTATTGTTCCACAGGATATTCAAACGATGATCCTGGAAAGAAAGCGTCAGTTTGTGTCACTAGAATCCTATATCACCGTAGAACCTGTATCGACCCGTTCCGGTTCGAGGGTTATCGAGAAAAATGCTGATATTACGGAATTTACTGAGATTACGGAATTGACTGACCTTGACGATATGGACAATCCCAAGTTTACACCAATCTCTTACACCATCAAGGACCGGGGTGGCATCCTTCCTATTTCCAATAGCTTGATCCAGGACACAGATCAAAACCTGATGTCCTATATTGCCAAGTGGATTGCAAAGAAATCCGTAATCACACGTAATAAGCTTGTCTTGAATTTGCTGGAAACGCTGACCAAAGTAGCTGTCTCAGGGCTGGATGCGATTAAAACGATTTTGAATGTAACCCTTGATCCGTCTATCAGTCTGGGAGCAACCATTATTACGAACCAGGATGGATTTAATTTCCTTGATTTGTTAAAAGATTCTGACGGAAAGGCCCTGTTGCAACCCAATCCGACACAACCCACACAGAAATTACTGTATGGTAAGCCGGTTGTGGTCATTGCTAATCGCTGGTTGCCTACTACTGGAACCACCACGAAGAAAGCGCCGATTATCATCGGCGATCTGAAAGAAGCGATTGTACTCTTTGACCGCCAGCAGTATTCCTTGGCTTCGACAAATGTCGGTGGGAAATCCTTTGGACGTAATTCGACCGATGTTCGTGCCATTCAGCGGGAAGATGTTAAATTTTTCGATAACGAAGCGGTTGTCTACGGTCAGTTGACCATTTCCGGTTCTGGTGCCTAATGCTGACTACAATTGATCGTCTACAGAAAGCAATGGGCGTTCAAGGTGATTCCTACGAAGATGAAATGCTGCAAATCCAAATTGCAGCATCTTCCCAGGTCATTGAAAACTACTGCAAACGTTCATTTAAGCTGCAAAGTTATATTGAACGCCATAGTGGGAATTCCCGTTCCTCATATATTAACCTGCGGAATTATCCAGTGGAGAGCATCCAAGAAGTAGTTATTCCCGGAAAGCCAGTAGGAGATTATGAGCTGCTAGAAGAAGGGCGGATCTTCTGCCCTTCCGGCTGGCCTGTGGGTGAACACAATATCAAGGTAACGTACACCGCCGGTTATGTGCTGCCTGGTGATGCGACTACGGAAAAACCGCGCACACTGCCGGAAGTGTTGGAGCTGGCATGTATATTTCATGCCCAATTAATGCTCCGTACACCTGGTGTGACTGCGGAGCGGGTAGGAGATATCTCGGTCAACTACAGCGCAGACGGTGACGGTTTACCACAAACTTTGGTATCTCTTATTTCTCCGTATGTTGGAAGGTGGGTGTAGACATGGCAAGCCAAAGAGCAAGAGCACGGCGGGTCGGTGTGCAAGTCACCGGCGAAGATAACCTGCGGTTGCTAGCCGAGCGACTTCGCCCATTGACCAAGAATAAGATTCGTATTGGTATGCAGGGTGATGCCGAACTGGCTATGATTGCCGGAGTCCATGAATACGGCTCGGTGAAAATGAAGATTCCAGCTCGTTCGTTTATCGGGACCGGAAAAAAGAAAGGACAGGCTCCTATAGGCAAGTTGGTCCGGGTTGGGGTGACAGAGATTGCCCACGGGCGTAAGCGGGTAGACGAATTGTTTTCGGAGATTGGTGAGACGGGACTTGATCGAATGAAGAAGAATTTTGAACGAATTAAGCAGCCGCCCTTATCCGCCCGATATGCCTCAAGAAAGACTGGCTCCCGAAAGTTGCTGCACCGGGAAGACGAGCTGCGCGACTCCCTGATTTATGACATTGTACCGAAGGGAAGATAATCATGCGGCAATTTAGATTTGCTGGCGTCATTCGAAAATATTTCAGACCTTATACCCTGATCCGAGACAGTGGAGGTGCATGGGTCAAGGGAAAATGGGTTCCAAGTCAACCGGAACGACTAACACGGAGCGGCAGCATCCAGCCTGTGAGTGCTCGATTGAAAGCGACAGAGGGCGGTAACTATACCGAGACAGATCGTATGTTATATACGACTTCGACGCACAGTACGGGTGAACGTATTGACTACATGGGCGTACAATACACCGTTAATGAATCACCAGATCGAGAGTATTCCGATATCAATCAATATCTGCTGCGGAAGGTGGTCGCCAATGCTCCCGTTTGAGGATATTAGAGTTGCCATTGTTGAGGGGATGGAATCGGCTTCCGGTGGTCTGGTCATTGAAATGAACGGCGGAGGGGATACTCCTTCCGGTGATTTCATGACTTATAGTTTCGTTGGCGGCTTCGCTTCCACCGGAGGACAACCGATCATTACCCAGCAGTTAGGAAAGCAGTACAGGATGGAGACGGTGACATTTACCGTCTCTTTTAATTGTTATGCGGATGACTCAGACGTAGCTCTAGTTAACGCCATGAGGGCGAGAGATTGGTTTAAGTCAGATGGACATGATCTGTTAAAGGACAAACTTGACGTGATCGTGATTGAGATTGGAGAGATCCAGAACCGGGACATTAACATTGGAGAAGAGTGGGAACGGCGTCAGGGCTTTGATGTTGAGTTTCGGGCCACAGATGTTGTGATAACGGATATGTCAGGCTGGATTGATACTGCACCAATACAAAGGAGTGATAAGTTTTGAGTATTAGCGACGTTACTGTAAACATAGCTGTACTGAAGCCAACACCTATTTTGGGTGGGTTTGGCAAACCCTTAATTCTAGGGTCCAGTACAGCGGGTAAAGAATTTAAAGATTACTTAGATATAGATGCCGTGAAGACTGATTATGCTGCCAGTACCGAGGAATATAAAGCGGCGGCTGCGCTTTTTGCACAGAAGAACCCGCCAGCAGAAATTGCGATTGTATCTAGGAGAACGGGCGCAACACCTGAGACATTGACAGATATTTTACCAAAACTGTTTTTGAAAGATTGGCATTTTCTCGTTACGACGAGCACGGCTGCTTTGGACATTACCACTATAGGTGATGCTATCGAGGCAGATAAATCCAGACAATTTTTCTTCCGTACAAGCGATAAAGCCGATTTGGCTACAATCTTGGCTAAGAAATATACTCGAACATATGGTTTTTATCATATTGCAGCAGAAGTTGCTAAATATCCAGAAGCATGCTGGATCGGTGCAGCTGGAAGTCTTCCACCTGGCTCGATTACTTGGATGGGATGGACACTAACTGGTATTGCACCACTGGATGTTACAGCGACAGAGTTAGCAGCTATCCATGCACTTGGTGCCAACACATACGTGACCAAATCGGGAACTAATGTCACCAGTGAATGCAAGTCTGGTAGCGGTGATTATATCGACTTCATTCACTCCCAGGACTACATTGTTTTTAGCATTCAATACGCCGTACAAGATTTATTCAATCAGGCACAGCACGCATTACAAAAGATCAGTTACAACAATACGGGTATCGCTCAAATTGAGAGTGCCGTTCGGACGGTTCTGCATCGGTCATTTCTAAATGGCATGATTGCTACTGACGATGATAACGTTCCATTGTATAACACGACGTTTCCACCACGTAGTCAAGTTGATCCGGCACAGGTGGCAGCACGCAATTATCCAGATGGAAAGTTTGAATTTGTTCAGGCGGGAGCCATACACAAAACGGCCATTCGTGGCACTATTAAATTTGCATAGGAGGGGTTAGGGTGTCAGAAGCAAAAACATATGATGCAATGGACGTCTCTGTAATTGTTGGAGGCGTCTTTTTAACGGGATTCGGAGAAGACCTAGTAACTGTGGCGAAGGACGAAGAAAACTTTTCAACTAAAGTAGGGGCGCAAGGAGATGTGGTCCGAACGAAGGTTAATAACCCACTTGGCACAATTACTGTTACCCTTCAAAGCACCAGCCCACAAGCCGCATATTTGGATGGACTGGCTAACAGCCAGAAGATTGTACCTGTATCAGTTATGTACTCGGGTACGCCAAAGGAAACGAATACTGCAACACAAGCTTATCTGAAAAAACCAGCTGACCGGGAATATGGCGGAGAAGCTGGCGATCGTTCCTATGAGTTTCAATGTCTTGATTTAAGCATGAACTAAAATCTAAAATTGAGAGGGGCCTATATCAATGGCTAATTTTAAACAGAAAGAGTACAAATCTAAATCAGGAAAAAGTTATACCTTCCAGCATCCAGGCGTACGCGCAATATCTAAAATCAATGATGGCTCAAAAAATAAATTTGGAGTGATTCTGGAAGAACGCTTATCTGAAGAAGTACTCAAACATGTTATCGTGGATCCTAAAATGAAAATTGATGATTTCAACGATTACACGGAATATAGTGAAGTTGTTAATGCAGCATACGCCTTTGTGACAGGAAATGATGAAAATGAGGGCGCCGACGATGGCGATCAGCAAGAAGGAAGCTAAGAAACGAGCACGATCTAATTGGAGTCAATGGCGGCTGCTACTCTCCGATATGGGCATTACGTATAATGATCTAAATAGTATGGATGATGATGACATTGCCGAAGCGAACGCAGCTTTAGACCTTCATATTGAACAGACAAACAAAGCAAATAAGAAGAAATAGGAGACGTCCTTTAGGGCGTCTTCTTTTGTTCGGAAAGGAGGAACTATGGCAGGCGGTATAATCGGTTCACTAATGTATGCAGTTGGGTTCAAGTTCAACTCTAAGGGAATAAACGATGCAGATAAAAAGGTTGGTAAGCTCACAAAAACTGTGGTCGGACTTGGGGCTGCTGGTGTAGCTGCAATGACTGGAATCGGAATTGCTGGGGTACATGCTGCTTCTAAATTTGAAACGGCTATGAAGCAAGTTCAGGGGGCAACTGGAGCAACCGTGAAACAGATGGAAGCAACTAGAGAGGTTGCTAAAAATCTGTACTCTAACAATTTTGGTGAGGATTGGAACGACTTAGGAACAGCGATTTCAAATGTTCAGCAAGTTACTGGCCAAACAGGAGAAGAACTTGAGAACACCACTCGAAACGCAATTCTGCTTCGGGATCAATTCGGCTTTGAAATTCCGGAATCCATCAAATCCGCTGATACTATGATGCGACAGTTTGGGATCACCTCCGAAGAGTCATATAACTTACTGGCGCAAGGCGCACAGCGGGGACTTGATAAATCCGGCGAACTGGTGGATTCAGCCAATGAATATGCTAACCAGTTCAAGAGCTTGGGCTTTACGGCTGACGAGATGTTTGACGTTTTTGCCGCTGGCTCTGCCGAAGGTGTCTTTCAAGTTGATAAAGTTGGAGACGCCGTGAAGGAATTTAATATAAGGTCTAAGGATGCCAGTAAGACATCAATGGATGCCTTTACCGCGCTGGGCCTTAATGCTGATGCAATGATGCAGACCTTTGCCAAAGGCGGACCAGACGCGAAACAGGCATTTAGCGATATCGTCTCTATGATATCGGATATCGAGGACCCCGTTGCCCGTAACAATATTGGTGTTGCTTTGATGGGTTCTCAGTTCGAAGACCTTGAGGTTAATGTCATATCGGCAATGGGGGCTGCAACGAGATCCTTTGATAAAACAAAAAAGACGATGGACGAGCTTAATAAAATCAAATTTGAAAAGCCTGGCGAGGCATTTAAAATGTTCGGAAGGCAGGTCGAGGTTGGAATATTAATTCCAATTGGTCAAAAGCTGCTGCCTTACTTGAATGCCTTTGGGCAATGGCTATCTGACCATAAGCCGCAGATCGAAGCGGTGGGCAATGCAATCGGTGACGGGCTTGGTGCAGCAATCAATATGGTAAGCGGTTGGATTCAGGCGGCAATGCCATATCTACAACAATTTGGAACACAAGCATTGCAGGTGTTTGGGTACCTGATTGATAAGGGGAAAGAATTGTGGACTTCTATCCAGCCAGTGGCCGTCATGATCGGTGAGACATTGTTAAATGCCGCAGTTCAATTATGGCCACATATCCAGCAAATTGGCTCTTCAATTGCTGATGCAGCTAAAGCATTCTACGATTGGGGAGGATTTGCACCGGTGGTGAGCGGAATTGTCGCGGCACTGGTCACATATAAAACAGTCGTAGGCACGATAACAGTCGCAACCAAGATTGCAGCAGCAGCGACCAAAGCATGGACTGCAATTCAGAAAGCTTTCAGTATAGTCATGGCTGCCAATCCTATTGGCATAATTATCGCCGCCCTAGTGGGTTTAGGCGTGGGTCTGGTAGTCGCTTATAAAAAATCAGATAAGTTCCGGGCGTTTATTGACGGGATGTGGTCTGGGATCAAGACGGCTACCATGGCAGTACTGAATTTTTTCAAAATTACAGTTCCCCAGACCTTCATGACAGCCTTTAACGCAGTGACTGGATTTTTGAAGACTTGGGGAGTAACGATCCTGGTTGTAATTGGTGGTCCAATTGCATGGATCGTTGCTTTGGTCGTTAAATATTGGGATGAAATTAAGGCAGTGACATTTGCAGTGTTCAGTGCAATTGGTAGCTGGTTGTCATCCATATGGAGCAGCATCAGTAGCAATATTTCTGGGGCTGTCAGCGCTGTGTGGAATGCAATTACCGGGGCATGGAACAATGTATTTTCGATAACTAACTCTCTGATGACCAAAGTTTGGAACAAGATCACTGCTATATGGGCGCAGATTGTTGGAAGCATCAAGACAGCCGGAGTCAATGTCTGGACTGCCGTTTCGGATATGTGGGGAAAGGTGACAAGTTTTTTCAATGGGATCAACCTCTTTGATACAGGGAAAAAAATTATTAGTGGTCTGATAGATGGAATTTCGAATATGGCATCGACCTTGATGGAGAAGGTCAAAAGCATAGCGGATGGCATTAAAGATTTTTTTGGTTTTAAAACATCTGCAAGCGTGTCTGTTTCTACTGAAACTACTGGCATAAAAGCAGTAGACGGAAGTCACGCGAATGGGCTGCCTTACGTTCCGTGGGACGGTTATATCGGTGAATTGCACAAAGGCGAACGCGTTTTAACGGCTAAAGAAAACCAGGCGTATTCCCAGCCGGAAGCAACATTTCCTAAGTTTGACTTCCCAATTTATCAAATGCCGGCTTTTGAATTGCCTGATTTTCAAATAGCTCAGATAAACATTCCTTTCGCGAAGCAGGAACCCGTAGCAGCAAAGCCTGATTACGAGCCACACACACCTGAATCATCCCCAGCACGAATGACAACAAATAATCATCGTGCAGATTTTAAACCAATCTTTAATATTAAGGTTTCAGGTAATGCCGATGATAAGACCATTTCAAATCTGCGGGAGACTATTCGGCAAGAAATGCAAGATGTATTTGAATCGTATATGCGCAGCGTAGGATTGGAAGGTGCGTAAATGGCACTTATTGATGGCAAATACATTACTGTAGAGAATGAATCACCGTCCTTTCCCGTAACTGTGACAGAGCAACCGGTTGAAAAAGGGATCAACTTAATTGATCATGTGCAGGCACAGGCCCGGACGCTATCATTAACGGGAGTTATTGTTGGTACGGATGCAGCGAAGACACGCGCCTATATCATAGCTGCGAAAGACAAAGGCACAATCATTAATTACGTCGGCAGAAATCAATTCAAAGGTCTCATTACTGATTTTTCGACAGGACATGATTACACCACTGCGGATGGATTTACTTTTACGATGGAGCTGCGAGAGATAAAGATTGCAACGTCTTCTTATGTGGAGACGTTGCCACCTCCAATCAAGGCTCAGGTTACTAAGATCGTAAATTCTGGAACTAAGCAAACCCAGGAGAAAAAAACTGCAAAAACGACTACTAAGAAGAAAAGTAATAATACAAGTAAGAAAAAAGTAAAGGAAAAGGAAAAAGAAAAAGTTCAGAAAGTAAAATTTAAAACCGGAAGTAAATGGGCAACATGAGGCGGTGAATTATGGAATTTATTGAGATAGAGAAGGACAACATCCCTTATCGTTTTGACATATCTATCGCTGGTGAAATGTTTGGGTTTGAAGTCCATTACAATGCTGACTATGATTTTTTTACGGTGGATCTTGAAAAGAATGGAGAAGTGCTGGTATATGGGGAAAAGTTAGTTTATGGGCAAACGCTCTTTTATGACGTCCAAGATAACCGATTTCCTAGATTACCTATTGTTCCTTGGGATGAATCGGAAAAAAGCACAGCAGTAACATGGGAGACGCTTGGTATAAGCGTCTTTTTGTTTGTTATTGATGAGGATGAGGAAGATGACGAGTAAAAATTTTGGCCGTGTCGTGGAGATTATGACTGCTAATATGAAATTCACTCTTGATAAATACACGATGGAAGGGACGGTTCCATTTGACAACGACACTTTACCTAATGAGTCGGAACTGAGGATATGGAACCTGTCACAAACAACGATAAATAACATCAAGCGTAACGCTGTCCTAATGGTGAATGCTGGTTACACCGGAGATGTTGGGCTTATCCTCCATGGTCGAATTTCATCGGTTCGAACCAAATGGGAGGGCGTAGATAAAATAACGACTGTTTATGTCTTGGATAGTGAGGATCTCTCTAAGCGAGAAGTTACAGAGATTGCTTTTGCAAAGGGGACACTAGCCAGTGCGATCATTAAGCAGATGGCGGGGTATATCGGTTTACCTGTAGCGCAAATGGCACTTAACCAGGACTACAGATATCAAGATGGTTACACAGCAAAGGGAAAAGTCACCGACATCATATCGGAGGTTTGTAAGGACTGTGGAACATCTTGTTATATCAATCAAAGCAAACTCTATATTCGTAATATTCGTAATGGTGCTGATTCTGTTTTTGCCTTGTCTCCAGAAACGGGTTTGATAGGATCTCCAGAATATTTCAAGGATAATGGCATTCAGGGATACAATATTTCCGCACAGCTGCAACAACGAATCACAACGGCTTCTGTTATTAATTTGACTTGCAGGGAATGGTCAGGAAAGCTTCATATTCGTAGTGGAACCCATAAGTTTTCCAATACAGGAGACTTTATCACAGAAACGGAGGCGATTATGTGAGTAGAGCAAATCCAGCAGGAGCACTTTCCCGTTTGCTTGGCGCGTATGCGGGTACACAAGGCGACGATATCAGTGTTGCGATGCCTTGCAAGGTTATTTCCTTCGATGATGCTAAGTTGAATGCTGTTGTGCAGCCATTACTTAAACTGACGAGTGGACAACCCGCACAGATAATGTCTGTCCCGGTCATAGGGCAAAAGGTCGAATTTGAAATTAATCTTGGTGTTGGGATGCAGAAATTCGAAACAATTATGCGTCCGCTATTAAAGGCCGGAGACGTTGTTTATGTTGTTTGTGCTGATGCTGAACTTAAAAATACATTATCCGGTCAAGTGGCAGCCCCGGACACCGAAAGGCGACACAGTCGAATGGATGCTGTAATCGTAGGGGTGTTACCATGCAGTCTATAAAACTAGATATTTCCGGAGATTTGGTGTTTTTAGACGGTGAATTGCAACTGATCTCCGGTCCTGAAGAAATTGCTCAATGTTGCACTTTGGCAGCAGGAACCAATAAAGGCGAGTGGATACTTGATCCAGAGATGGGCATTGATTTTAAGCGGATCACTGGAAAAGGGGTTACTGAAGAAGAAATTCGCGACGAGTTGACCAGTGGGGTTTTACAAGAACCGCGTATTCAGAGCGTAGATACGGTGACTGTAACCTTTGACAGAATGAAACGAACAGCTACAGCAGATTTTACGGCTACAGCTGTCAACGGCGATGTAATTACGGTTGAGGGGGTCGAGACCGTTGTTGGATAGCACAGGTTTTAAACGACTACGATTTGATGATCTATTTTCGCAAATGGAGGATAAAGCCAAGGAATCATTTGGAGACACGGTTAACACATCGGTTCGCTCACCGCTTGGAATTATACTTCGTATTTTTGCTTGGTTTTTAGCTATTATTTGGAGCACCGCAGAGGACGTATACAACAGCGGATATATTCCAACGGCCACCGGCAACAACTTGGATAGGCTGGGTCCGCAAGTTGGTATATCCCGAACGCTTGCCCAATGGGCAGCGGGATCATTGGAAATCACGGGAACTATAGGCTTTACTGTTCCGGCGGGTACCCGTGCGGCGACGAAATCCGGTGTAGTGTTTGAGACAATGGCTGATGTTACACTGACCACTGGTACCGCCACCGTTGCAATTGAGGCGTTGGAACCGGGAGTATCAGGCAATGTCGCGGCGGGGGCAATATCTGTGGTAGTTAACCCGGTACCGGACATTACTGGTGTGACCAACGTTGTAGCCGTGACGGGGGGCAGGGAAAAGGAGACAGACGCCGAATTTCGCAGTCGCTTTGATTTGTCCGTGGCGGGTGGCGGTGCGGCTTCAGTGGATGCACTTCGGGGAGCGCTGCTAAGAATGCCCACCGTCCGAGCAGCAGCGATCATCGAGAACACAGGTATGACAAAGGATGCTGCCGGACGGCCACCCAAGTCTTTCGAGGCTTATGTGCTGGGCGGGGATGAGCTGGAAATCTCTACGGCAATCTTTGCAACCAAGTCCGGCGGCGTAGAAGCTCACGGGAGCATCAGTAAGCAAGTTGCCGATTTGGGTGGACAGCTGCACACGGTTAAGTTTTCCCGTGCAAACGAGGTGGGGATCAAAGTATCTGTATCTGTGACCAAAAACGCTCAATACCCGATCGATGGTGATGACCAAATTCGATCAGCCATTATTACGTATATCGGCGGCGAAGATGCCGCAGGGTCCTATTACAACGGCTTAAGCATGGGAGCAACCGTAGTGTATACCCGATTAATCAGTGTTGTATCCAATGTTGAGGGGGTCGAAGATATGATCTTGACAGTGGGCAAGACGAGCGGAGGCCTTGGCAGTTCTAATGTGCCTATTCAGGTTTATGAAGTAGCTCGGGCACGAGCGGCGGATATTATGGTGAACAGTCATGTTTAGTGTTAAGGACATGCTACGACGCTTTGCGGACACTTATAATAAAAATCCGGAAAGCAACTTGGGTAAGATGATAAGCATTTTGCATGGGGAATTGGCAAGAGTCGGTGAGACGCTGGAACGTGTCCGTGAGTGGAAAGACATTGATGCTGCCCAAGGCACGACGCTGGACCGAATAGGCTCCAATGTGGTCCAGCCACGAGGGGCAGCGACTGACGAGGTATACCGAGTACTGCTAAAGTCCAAGATTGCCCGAAATCTATCTAAAACGGACGTTAACACCATTATTCAGGTGCTAGCCCTTGCTTTGGACTGTGATTACTCAGATATCAAAATCCAAGAGAAATTTGCTGATCCACTGGAGCCAGAGCCAGCGGCAATCAACTTGATTCGTGTTCCAGTCCGGCGCTTGAATGAGGTTGGCATGTCCCCATTACAGTTTGCTCGAATCATACAAAAGACGGTTGCAGCAGGCGTCCGAGTGGCTCAAATTGAGCTTGCTGGGACGTTTGCTTTGTCCTCTCAGTATGATGTGCTTGAAACAAGCTCATTAGGACTTTCGGACACGGATATGACTACGGGTGGGGAGTTAGGAACGGTATACGCACCAGGCGATGATTATCCATTACCTATATAGTATTTAGGAGGGAATAAAGTGGCATTTAATGAAAAGCTTCCTGAATGGCAGGAACCAGGTATAGAGCCGCCAGAGAGTAAGCGAAAGACAGGTTGGCAGATCAACGACAAACCTCCAGCCGCATGGCTAAATTGGTATTTTAACAGAGTTTATAAAGTTTTCCAGGAGATCCGCAGCAAGTTTGATACGCATACAGAAGATAACAATATACATGTCACAGTAGCTAAACAAACCGCATGGAATGTCAAAGAAACTCCTGAAGGAGCGCAGACAAAGGCGGACGCAGCTCGTGAAGCAGCAAAGGCAGCTTCGATTCCATTGGCGCAGAAAGGTGCTGCTAGTGGTGTGGCTCTCTTGGAAGCAAACAAACTAATGGTTGCTGATGGAACAGTACTATCTAGTAGAATAACTGAACGTGTTCTTGGATTTTCATTCTCGAACAGCGTAGCTAATCAAAGAATTGACTTATTTACAACTGGTGCTTTGTCAGGCTACATTGAGGTGACTGTGACGGCTAGTTGGAATGCAGTGAACGCAGCTGGTAAAATGACGAAGCGTTTTAATGTGGTTGCTGCTGCTGCTACTACCCTAAATTATCAGAGCACGCAATACCCAGAAGTAACGGGTCTTATCAATCAGCACATATCTATATCTGATATTAGTTGGGACGCCACTAACTCTCGTTGGAAAATAAGTATAGAAGCACGACATGCGCCAGGGGCTGCTATTGCCTTTGCTGTATCTGTAAAGCATGCGAGCCCTACTGCGCCACCGACGTGGAATCTGAGTGCTGTTTACAGCGGAGTAGCACCTACTGCATTACCTGTAGCAGTGCAGACAATCCCCGATGACACTGTTCTCCAATCGGGGCAAGAGTTTCAGAAGTACAAGCTCACTGATAACAGCGGAAAGGTCATCCGTCTCGCCCCTAGTACGGACCTAAACACGGTTAACCGCAACGGGCAGTATGATGGTTACCCTCTTATAAACGCACCAGGTAACAACACAGGTGCTTGGTTCTTTATCGAAGTGTTTGCACACTCACAAAACCCTGACACTATCTTTTTCCAACGAGCAACCACGTTCTCCACTGTCCCACGCACTTACATTCGAGAGTGCTATAACAGCGTTTGGGGTGAGTGGATAGAAGATGAAAACGCTAGCCGCAGGAACGTGGCGAGCGGGTATGCTGGGCTGGATGCTACTGCCAAGGTACCTCGTGCCAACACCTACAGCTCTTTAGGTGGTGCAGGTGGAATCTCCGATCTAAACACAGCATATACGGCAGGTGTATACAGCATACTTTCTGGTGCTACAGGTAGCCCAGCACCTTCAGAGTACGGTCAGCTTATGGTGCATGTCAGTCAAGGAGACCTGCATAACAACAGTACCAATTGGATATGGCAAATATTCTACAGCACATTAGGCGGTGTGTGGGCTCGTCGGAAAGTAAATGAGGGTGCTTGGGCGGCTTGGGTACCTATGTGGAACGGCTATAACGACTCCCCTATAGTTATGACTAGAGCCGCAATAGCAAACAATACCGATTTTAACAACCTAACAACTAACGGAATTTGGTCACTGTATCAAGCAGGGGGGACGATAACTTATATCAATTCTCCAAACATATCTTTTGGTATCTTATTTGTGTACAAAGCGGACACTAGCACTAACTACATTAAGCAAGAAGTTATTGATGTTACTAACGGAAACATATATACCCGAACAAAGAGCACTATATGGTCTGCTTGGAGGATATCAGAAACAACCGACAAAAAGAACGTAGCTAACGGGTATGCGGGACTAGACAATAACGGATTTGTAAGTGCGAATAATTTGCCTTACGGGGGAGTTATAAATTTACTTGGGGACTCAGGTAGATTTATGGGTATTGATGGTGACCCTAGATCTTTACAAATCACCACCTCATTCGCCAATAACTCTTTTTTATCTCCTTGGAATGGGACTACTGTATTTAGTGGGGGCAAGTTCATCCATGACAACACAACTAACGGAGGTACTGCAGGAGCGCTCACGGAAGACGTAACTAGCTTATTAACCGCGATGAGTCTTGGTGGATCAAGGTACGGCACAGAATTTTATATAGCGTCCTATACGATGGGTTCAGGTACAGCGAATTCGGGAAATGTTGCCGGGACATATCTAATGACGGTAAATAGTAACTTCCCTGCAACTGGAGTTGGCAAGGCGTATACTGTATCTTTCTGGGTTAGGGTTAAGACGGGAACAACCATTTCAATACCTAGAGATGGCAGACTATCTAAAAACGGTGTATCAACATCTGCCAACTATATTTCTTTGACTCCTGCTGATGGATGGGTGCATATCGAAAAAACAGTCCACGCAAGCAATGGATACTATAACGCAGCTCCAGGTATAGCTGCGACGGCGGGGTCTGTAGTTCAAATTGCTATGCCTGTAGTCGTAGCGGGTGCAATAGGAGTAGGCGTCCACACCTCGCCTGTTATGGGTTCTTCGTTAGGTTTCGTCCCTTTGCCAGCGACTTCATACACTGCTGCTGATATTTTATTTAAGTTGCTTACAGTAGATGGAGTAGGTAGTGGGCTGGATGCGGATTTACATGCTGGAAAAAACATGGGGGAAATCGCAAACGGTACCTTGACCTATGCTGGGTTAACAAAAGGTACAGCTCCAGCGTTAACAGCAAGTATCGCGGGTGGTGTCATAACATCTCTTATAGCAGGAGATAGAATATCTTTTAAAGCACATGCAGCTACAACAGGTCCGGTTACACTCAATGTAAATGGTCTAGGCGCTAAATCTATCAAAAAGCCAAATGGCAATAACCCGCCTTTGGCTCTTGGTGGTGTCTATACGGTTGTATACGATGGAACGGCTTTTATCTTACAGGGTGAAGGGGGTGAATATGGAACAGCTACAGCAGCGGAAGTCTTGGCGGGAAAAACGATAGGCACAGAAAACGGACTGGTGAACGGGACGATGCCAGACAATCGTTCCGTCGCTAAGGATGCGTCGGGCGCAACATTAAGCGGGTATGATTTGTACCTAAATACACCGGAGGGGTACTACAATACCACTTCTTCTATTCGTGTGAGAGAAGATAACTTAGCGGACCCTAGCAATTGGAGAAGTGACAGGACGATGTTCGGGAAACAGGGGACCATGCCCGTTATCACATCTGGCGAAGATCCAGCTCTTAGTGTAGGGAAATGGGGTGATGGTAGCTTAGCGGTGTACCCAAGAGAGGGCTACCGCAAAGGTGGCTCTGGGGCGGGTGAAATAAAAGTAACAACAGCACAACTACGATCTGTAGAGGGAGACTTAGCCCCTGCTAACATTCGTAGCGGCGTTGAAGTATTTGGAGTTACAGGAACACTGGTGGAGCGAATGTACGCAGAAGGCTATGCAGGTTCGGTAGGTGGAGGAGATGGTATATTCCGAGTTAGTGGGTTAGCATTTAGCCCTCGTATTGTGCGATTCACTTATTTTAGAGCATCTACACAAAGTACATTCGTATTCTTTGCTTCTGACATCACTATGTGGTCTTATACCGAGTTTTCGGGGACTAACCCTTATGGGAATGTAGTTTCGTCAGGTGCGATGCTAAGTCCTAACTTATGGGGTAGTAATGCCTTTTGTTCATCCCTTCCGTACAATCCGGATTTAGTTAACATTAGTTGGTCAGCTTGGAGATAAAAAAGGAGGTTTTATGATGGAAATCGGAATGAAAATATACTTTGATAAAGCAACAGGAAACGTGGTAGTAAATACAGGTGAACAGGTAGGTAGGTTGGTAGTGGAGACAACCGAGGATCAGGACTTTGCAACATATAAGGCACTGGCTGAACGGGTCCGCGATACCATTGGTGTAGTAAAGCTCAAATACGGTCAGTTTCGTCGAGAATTTGCGGAGTGTAATGGCTACCGTGTTAATCCAGATACCGAAGATTTAGAGTTTACCTATCCGGGCGAGGTTCCAGCAGAGGTGCTAATTAAACGTATCGAAATGGTAGAGGGAGAAAGTGCTAAGACTGCACAGGAGCTAGAGCAGACCAACATGAAACTCAAGCGGACAGAAACACAACTTGCTGAGTCGTTGGAGAGACTGGGGCAAACTGAAACCCAATTGCAAGAAGCGCAGCTTGCTCTTACAGAAAATTATGAAGAGTTACAGACTGCCAAACAAGAGGCGGTAGAGGCACAATTGGCACTAACTGAGTTGTATGAGCTGGTGCTTGCAGGACAAACCGGAGGTAAACCGGAAACGCCAGAGGATTCGGCAGTACCTTCAGAAACCGTAGAGGGAGGTGAAGAAGATAATGGCTAAAGTATATGCAAGTTTGATACGCAAGGATTTGAAGACACTGGAGCAGGTGCCCGAAACAAAACGTGAGGAAGTAGCAGCACTGCTAAAAGAATAGATAGAAAAAGCTGGCGCCTATAGAGGCGTTTTTATTTTGCCCTCGGATCACCGGGGGCTTTCATTTTGGGGAGATAGATGGGGGGAGGGGCAATCGTGACAGAAATGGATGTACTTAAATATTTTTTAACGCAAGGTCCATTCGCGGTGTTATTCGTTTGGCTGCTGATCTACGTAATGCGCGCGAATAAAGAGAGGGAAGGACGATTGCAGGATCTACTAGGTAAGTTTTCTGAAAAATACGATGTAATCATTGTGGAGCTGCGTGAAATGAAAGAACGATTTCCACACAGAAATTAATAATATTGAGAGGATGAATTTATATGGAATGGAATGCAGTTATGGAGTTTATTAATCCCGAATTAATGGTTGTTGTTGTAGCTTGTTGGATCATCGGTTATATCCTAAAGAAAACGCCGAAAGTACCAGACTGGAGTATCGTGTACATCGTTACGTTGGTCGCCATCGTATTTGCTGTATGGATGTTAGGGTTTGTTATTACAAGCTTTATACAGGGTATCTTATGTGGTGCTGTGGCTGTGTACGGTAATCAACTGTTTAAGCAAGCAAAGAAAAGCGGTGATATTTAATGTCTTTGACATTAGAACAAGTAAAGAGCAAGTCCTCAGCACGATTAAAAGGGTTACATCCCGTTGTTTTAGCTGCTACTACAGCTTTGATTGAGCGCTGTTACGCTCGGGAAGTACCGATCATAATTACTCAAGGGCTTCGCACAATTGCCGAGCAGGAGGCTTTGTATGCTCAAGGACGTACTAAGCCAGGTAGCATAGTCACGAATGCTAAGGGAGGCACCAGTTACCATAACTATGGACTAGCTATCGACTTCGCATTGTTACTACCGGATGTGAAACAGGTATCTTGGGATTTAAAACGTGACGGTGACGGTGACAAAGTAGCTGATTGGACGGAGGTAGTTCAGGAGGCTAAAGCTCTTGGTTTCGAATGGGGCGGTGATTTTGTCTCGATTAAGGATGCACCGCATTTTCAAATGACTTTTGGGCTGACAACCTCACAACTTCGTGCAGGTGCTAAGCCGTCAGATATTGCTATGGCAAAAGCATCGGCTATTATAGATCGACTAAAAGAGGAGGTAAAGGAAGACATGAGTAAAATTGAGGAGTTAGAGGCAATCGTAGCGAAGCAGGATGAGCGCCTAATGGACGTAGAAAAGCGATTAAACATCTCGGGCAAGGAAATATATGCCATCAATTATAGTGAAGCTATTACGGCAGCCAAGGCGGTTGGAGCGATTAAGACATCGGCTGATAAATCTAAGCTGGAGCTTAATGTTATCCAGATGTTTTATAATCTTGGCTTGTTCAAAAAAAAGGGTGATGATAAGGGTATATGAAATCCGAGTTTGCACTCATAGGTGAACATGAAGTAAGGAAGGATAGGTATAAAATGACCCTGCAAGTAGACAGCAGGGTCATTGCATTTATAATTCAAATCAGTTATATTTTACATAGGGATCGGGATTACCCGGTCGACCGCCCAGCTCGCTGTGGCGGATTTATTTTTTTTATGGTCTCCAAATTTTCAAACCCCGGCCTAAATGATAAGGATACTTGAATAATTTTTTCTCAACTACTTTATAAGCGGGATCACAAGGAGTATTCAATTCTATTTTCCTATGTTGCTTGTGAATGGGATAGCACACTAAATCAGCGTATTCCAAAATTACAAATGAACTTTTGTCTTCATCTTGAGCCCACCTAATATGTTTTTAAAGTGCGAGGAAGGATAAAAGTTAGTGCCGTTATCAATGATTTCCACTATATAATCCAACACAAATTTATCTTCTTTTTTACCTCTTGATTCTAACATCACAATACCTTTTTTATTCCCCTCATTTAGACCTTTACAATACCTTTCTAAAATAAATTGCACGGCTATATGATAGGGATGAATTGCCCAATCTGTGTATTTTTTATAATGAGCAAGTTTATCAACATGACATGAAATAATCTTGGCATTTATTGATTGAATCATTTCTGTCAGTGAAGTAGTTAACTCAGAGGGTTCAACGCTATTAAAGGGAAAATTTTTTTTCCGAATATCTCTTGAGTGGAAACAAACTCGTTTTTGTCTATTTTTATATAAGCTCATTCCATCTGTCCAATACTTATATTTAACGGTATTCACCGCTTCTTTTAATTTATCGTATCTATTCTGATCAACAACTACTCCAGTAAGTGTGAAATCCTTCATAGAGAAGTCAATTTCATCTTCCTTACCACTGCTTAGCTTACGTTTTATTGTTACAAGGTCTGAAGTTCCACTTTCATCCATTCCCATAACATAATCTGCGCCATCGGGCCAATATTCTATTATCCGAGGTCTTTTCTTCCAATCATCGTCCATATCTATTCCCCCCTAGTTGGCTACATTCATTCCTATCATATTTTGTCAGACAATGTTTTACAAAGGTTTTTTAAAGACATTTCCCTTATGTTCACAAATTATAAATTATTAATTTAAATAAACTGCTTTGTATTTACAAATTGTCCCAATCATGATACCTTAGATTACACGAACCGGAGGCACCGAGCGTGCAGACCGAAAGCATCGGCAAAAGCCCCGCCAACCTTTAGTGGTCGGCGAGGCTTTTTTTTGTGTTCCTAACGTTTAGCGCAGCGCAAGCACCAAGGAAATTGTGCTTATTGCCAGCGCAAGAACACTTATGATCATTGATACCGTCAGAGTTTTAGAGGTCTTCATAATCCCAACTCCTTTGTGATATACTATATTAAATAAGAAAGAAACAGCAGTCCTTATATTTCAGCACCCCTTGAGGGAGGTCCGCCGAAGCGGACCCTTGAGTTAGCGTCTCAGGTTGATGATGAGGGTGACTATCGAGTTAATCAAGCTGATGATTGCAGTCATCAGTGTGATTTTTACAACTCGATTGTCGTTCGGCTGTTTCTTTCTTTTTTTCTTCATTTTGTTCACCTCCTTTATATTTTTATTATATACTGGTACCAGTATATAGTCAAGAGTTTTATATACTGGTAACAGTATATTTTTTGTGGTATCCTATAGCAAAGGGGTGATAACCTATGGAACAGCAAGGTAAGGCATCAACACGCGCAAAGGATAAGTACAACGCCGCAAATTATGATCAAGTAAAGCTTTGGGTAAAAAAAGGCGACAGGGAAAGGATTGACGCTGTTGCTAAGCAACTTGATAAGAGTCGCAACGCCTTCATTTTGGAAGCGATAGAAGAAAAGATAGCAAGAGAATATACAGAGCCGCCACAGGAGTAGTCCTGTACGGCTCTTTTTTGTCATTAAAAACCATTGATTAAAAAACCAATAAGCACATATAATACAAACAAGTGTTCTTATTTTGGGGGCGTTAATTATGTTAAGCGATACACCGCGTAAGCTTTTATTGATCATTACTCATTACTCACGACATTTTGGTCGTCTCCCTTCATTGCCTGAGTTAGAACGATTGAGTGGACGAATGCCAGTTGATATCCGAAATGGGTTGAAAGAGTTGACGGAGGAAAACTACATCGAATGGAATCCAAATACGCCACCTGAAATGGCCTGCATTATCTCTGGTTGGGAAAGAGATAATCCATCACACCGAGATCCAGAAGAGGCACAAAAGGTTAAAAATGTACCTAGCAGCGCTGACTATTGGCTGTATTATTAGGGGGGATATCTATGCAGAGAAAGAAACTCGAAGGTAATGGATTGTGGGAAAGTAGCAGGATGATTATGCCTGAGCATAAAATCAGGATTCTGGACGATGTGCTCAATGAAGAGACACGTAAAAAACCTGATTTAGATCCTCAGGCGATGGTTGAGATTTCTCAGGTGTTAGCTCAATCATTAGAAGATTGTAGCCCGATCACGTTAACGGTGTTTAAAGAGTATGAGGATATGCAGATACATGGAATAGTTATGAGAGTAGATCAGCAGCTTAAACAGATTAAATTCCGTTATGATGATGATTGGGATTGGATTAAAATAGAGGATGTTGTAGGTGCTAATACATAGTAAATTCCCAAGCGCTTACGAATTTAAAAACCCCGCCATTCAAAAGGCGGGGTTTAGCTATGTTCTATGTAAAGATGATAAGAATCACAATCAATACGGCAAAGGCAATACCTATAAACTTAAATATAGTAAGATTCTTTTTTCGATTTTCAATTTGTTTTGGTGTCATTTCATCCACATTTAGTGTCGGGTTACTACGACTAGAATGTGACGATTTCCCTCCGCCAATTTTTTTAGAGTATGAAAGCCCGGTTCCAGGAAGGGATACTGTAGCCCTTTTCCCACTAGGACCGGCACTAACTCGCGCACCTTTTACACCGGCGCTAATTCCAACGCCCTTTTTACCTACGTTCAACTTTACACCGCCACCAAGATTTATAGACTTTCTAAATCTGAACGATCCCATATTAATCACTCCAACAAGGAAATTTATTCCTATTGTATAATACATTAATGAATGATGATATATAAGTTATCATTGTTAGTGTTTGCACTCGAAATGTGGGTTGGTTTATTTTTAACGTAGCTCATGAAAGAAATAACTAAAAAATCACAATATTAATGAAAGTACGCGAAACTAAACGGCAGATTATTAATAGTTAAGATAATAAAGAACCATATATAGTGTATTAATGAAAGGTTGCGCAGGTAAGCGAAAGTATATAATATATAGGTACAGTATAGTACAGATCGGAGCATGGGGGTGTAACAGTTGGAAGGTCAAGGCGATGCGATTACTAAACACGAGCAACTGCTGCAGCATATTGAAGGTCTTAAGGTAGGCACCAAAATATCTGTTCGCAAGCTCGCCAAAGAAATGTTAGTCAGCGAAGGGACTGCTTACCGTGCAGTGAAGGAAGCTGAGAATCTCGGGATAGTCATCACGAAGGAACGGATTGGTACAGTTCGTGTAGAAAAGAAACCTCGGAACATTTCAGAGCAGCTGACGTTTGGCGATGTAGTTGATATTGTTGAAGGGCATGTGCTCGGCGGAGCAAGTGGACTAAATAAACATCTGCATAAATACGTGATCGGGGCGATGAAGGTCGATGCGATGATCCGTTATATAGACGCTGACAGTCTGTTGATTGTAGGTAACCGCGATGATGTTCACTCTCTAGCGCTGGAGCAGGGTGCGGGGGTTCTGGTGACAGGGGGCTTTGGGACGAGCCGTGAAGTGAAGGCATTGGCAGACGAGCTGGATCTTCCCATTATTTCTTCGAGACATGACACGTTTACCGTCGCTTCAATGATTAACCGTGCCATTTTTGATAGATTGATAAAGAAAAAAATTATGCTGGTAGAGGATATTATCGACAGCAAACCGCGCCTGAATACGTTGAAAATCTCTAGTACCGTCGGCGAGCTACGACAGGTTTCTGAGGAAACTGGAGAGCAGCGCTTTCCCGTTACGGATGAATGGAATCGAGTCATCGGCATTATCGGTCGCCGCGATGTAGAGGAATTGACGGAAGGCCAGATCATTGAAAAAGCGATGATTCGCAGTCCGGTTACGGCTGCACTGCAAACCTCACTAGCCTCCGCGGCCCAGATCATGATGTGGGAAGGCGTGGATTTTCTGCCCATAGTGGACCGTAACCGTAAACTGGTAGGCTCCCTAACCCGTAAAGAAGTGCTGCAAAGCTTACGCGATGTCCGGAATCAACCTCAGCTGGGAGAGACTTTTGATCATCTCATTTGGAATGGTTTTGCGGATGAGCGGGACGAAGAGGGACGATTGTTCTTCCATGGCTTTATTACGCCGCAGATGGCCACGGATCTTGGGACGATTTCTGAAGGAATATTGTCTACGCTTATGACGCTCTCGGCTTTT
Organism: Paenibacillus sp. FSL H7-0323; assembly: GCF_038002725.1. Lineage (NCBI taxonomy): Bacteria > Bacillati > Bacillota > Bacilli > Caryophanales > Paenibacillaceae > Paenibacillus > Paenibacillus sp. FSL H7-0323. The sequence continues at coordinate 146,269 of NZ_JBBODB010000001.1, forward strand.
AAAGCAGCTAAGGACATCACAGGAAATGATTATGTACTAGATAATATGTCCACTTATTTTATCCGACCGGTACAGATCGAACATGCGATCATTGTAATGCCGAGACTGCTCGAAATCAGCCGCCGTACCTGTAAGCTTGAAATTGAGATCAGCCACTCGGATACTCTGGTAGCCAAAGCTGTTCTGATGCTGCAATCCATTGATCATGGCTAAAAATGGTTTGCTAGCTGAATAGCATACGGTAAATAGGATCGTATACATGCTAAATAGACTGCCCTCATCATTGAAAGAGAGGGGAGTCTATTTTATTCTTTCTATTCCGTCAGAACAGCAGCTAAGCTTTCGACTAGTGTTGTTCCTGGCTGCGGCTGCGACTACGGCTGTAAAAACTATAGCTGCGTAGCCCCGAGAAGATGTTGAACGCACCAATCAGCAGAAAGGCAGCTTCAACAATGATATTAACGGTAGAGCCGCGAAACAAAAACATGGATATCAAGGACAGCGTTACGAGCATAGCACCGAGCATCACATTCATGACGGAGCGTTTCAGCCCTTTATCTTGGGGATTTAAGGCACGGCGGGAGGATATGCTGAACACAGCGGCACCGATTACAAAGATCACCAGCAGGATAAACAATAAATACTTGATAAATAAAACCATGGACAGCCAGCTCCTTTATCGTGTCTTGCAGTAGCCAAGAAGTAATTTCCACGTCTGTCCATTATTGTATCACACGATGGCTGTCAGCTGCGCTTAAAAGGACTGATTTCTACCCAGATTTGCAGGACGCCTTCCATGACGAGCATGGTTCGGATTTTGACAGAGTATTCCTTGTCACGCACAATGTATAGCTTACCATCCAACAGCAGTCTAACCAGTTTGCTGTCTGTATCAATATCGAACATGCTGCGGCCGCGCATCGGTTCCAGATCTGAACCCATTTGGCTTATGATTAATTTTACAGTTACGGGGTCAAGTGGGGTATCTTCTTTGGATTTGCTTTCCTCCGATCGAATTTTGATTTCTCTGATCACGGTTGAGGTATTATTGTATTTTTTGAGTGTCTGAATATCTTTTTGATATTGCTCGATCTGTACACGCAGATCTTGATTATGCAGCCATAATACGTTATATCCTACATGGTAAATAGCATTGTATATGACAGCTCCTACGACGATCCCTAGCATGAATATAGCGGAGATCTGGGTGAATCTGCGAAAACGACTGAATGGTGGAACTCTCACTGGCGTTACCCCCTGCCGCACACCCATTTTACTAGCTCACTGCCCATATGGGCTCCTAGAAAAGCGAAGGCAAGATACATGATTTGTTTGATGGCGGGGGAGAGGTTGCCTCCAATCATGTTGCTTTCAATGACCCGTAAGGGGTCCATAGTACCTCCTACAGCGGCTGCTAGTGCCCATATTTTAATCCGATCTGCCACATCCAGCATCGTTTGCGTCGGCGGTTGCAGGGATACAACGGCGCCGATTCCGCCGAGCATAGCTCCGCCAAGCACGATGCCGAAGGCGATAAAGAAGTCGAGGATAGCTTTGCTCATAAAAATGCTCATACAGGCCCCTTCCCGGACGAGGCATTTACAAGCTTTGCCTGTCCTTATGCTCTTAATCCATTCTATGGGCGGGTCCCCCTTTAATATGATAAAATAGTTTCATCTTATGTTTGATTTTTGCAGTAGAGAGGAAGTGGGGTTATGAGCCCTTTCGTGCATTTGCATGTGCACAGCGAATACAGTTTACTGGACGGGGCGGCGCGCATTACCGATCTCGTGCGCCGGGCCGGCGAATACGGCATGAAGTCGCTGGCGCTTACGGATCATGGAGTGATGTACGGGGCCATCCCCTTTTATAAAGCGTGTAAAGAGAATGGAATCAAGCCGATTATTGGCTGTGAAGCTTATTTAACCGCGGGTTCACGCCGTGAGCGGGGCAGTCGAAAAGATCAACCGATCTACCACTTGATTCTGCTCGTCAAGAATGAAACCGGCTACAAGAACTTGATGAAGCTGATCTCTATCGGCCAACTGGAAGGCCATCATTATAAACCCCGGATCGATATGGAAGTGCTGGCAGCTCATTCAGAGGGGATTATTTGTCTTAGTGCTTGTCTTGGCGGAGAAGTGCCGCAGCATCTGCTGCATGGACGTGATGAGGAGGCGCGCAAGGCTGCGCTGCGATATAAGGCGATTTTTGGCGAAGATTTCTATCTGGAGCTGCAAGACCACGGGATCTCCGAGCAAAAGAGAGTCAATCCCAAGCTGATCGCCCTTGCCGAGGACTGTGAAATTCCACTTGTGGTGACGAATGATGTCCATTATTTAGCGAAGGAAGATGCTGAGGTCCAGGATGTGCTGATCTGCATCGGAACAGGCAAAACGGTGGATGATGAGGAACGTCTCAAGATCGGAACAGATCAGCTGTTTCTAAAAAGCAGCGAGCAAATGGCGGCATTGTTTCCGCATGTGCCGCAGGCTATCGCCAATACCTTATTGATCGCAGAAAAATGTAACTTGGAGCTGACCTTCGGCAATCATATTCTGCCTGCCTATTCTCCGCTCCCTGAAGGCATGGATTCCGCTGCTTATTTGCGTGAGCTGTGCTGGAAGGGGATGGAGGAACGATATATAGATACACCGCAATGGACTACACCTGAGCAAAGAGAGACGGCTGAGAAGCGTCTCACCTATGAGCTGGGTGTTATCGAGAGTATGGGCTTCAGCGATTATTTTCTAATTGTGTGGGATTTTATTGCTTATTGTCATCGTCAGGGAATTGCTACGGGACCCGGACGGGGATCCTCCGCGGGTAGTCTCACCGCATACTCTTTGCGAATAACTGACGTGGACCCATTGAAATATAACTTGCTCTTTGAACGTTTTCTAAATCCAGAACGGATCACCATGCCGGATATTGATATCGATTTTAGTGATGAACGGCGTGATGAGGTTATTGGTTATGTAGTGGAGAAATACGGCAAAGAACATGTGGCGCAAATTATTACTTTCGGAACTATGGCTGCACGGGCTGCCGTTCGTGATGTAGGCAGGGTGCTGAACTTGCCTTATAACGAGGTAGACAAAGCTGCCAAGCTTATACCTGGTCAACTAGGGATCAGCCTTGCCAGGGCGCTGGAGAGTACACCAGATCTTAAAGCACTGTATGATAGCAATCCAAAGATTAAAGGGTTGCTGGATATGGCTATGAAGGTGGAGGGCATGCCCCGCCATGCTTCGACACATGCCGCTGGGGTTGTTATCTCGAAGGGTCCGTTGACCGATGCAGTCCCACTTCAGGAAGGTAACGAAAGTACGGCGTTAACCCAATACTCTATGGAGCATTTGGAGAGCGTCGGGCTGTTGAAAATGGATTTTCTGGGTTTGCGCACGTTGTCGATTATCGAACGCTGCATGAATTCGATTAGAGAAATGAGCGGAAGTGTTCCGGATTTCCGTGTCATCCCAGATCATGATCCAGCTACGTATGAAATGCTTGGGGCTGGTGAGACAACAGGGGTCTTCCAGCTGGAGTCGGCGGGCGTTAGACGAGTACTTAAAGATCTGAAGCCTAACGGCTTTGAAGATATTGTATCGGTTCTAGCGCTGTATCGTCCGGGTCCGATGGAATTTATCCCGAAATATATAGCAGGCAAACACGGTGAGATTGAAGTAGAGTATCCACATTCTGATTTGAAGGCTATTTTAGCGGACACCTATGGGATCATTGTGTATCAGGAACAGATCATGCAGATTGCTTCTCTGATGGCGGGCTTCTCGTTAGGAGAAGCGGATCTGCTCCGTCGAGCGGTCTCAAAGAAAAAACGTGAGACGCTGGATAAGGAACGGAGCCATTTTGTTCAAGGCAGCTTGCAGCAGGGGTATAATGAAACGGATGCAAATGCTGTTTATGACATGATCGTGCGCTTTGCTGATTACGGCTTCCCGCGTGCTCATGCCGCGGCTTATGGAGTATTGGCTTTCCAGACAGCCTATCTCAAGGCGCATTATCCGGTGCAGTTTATGGCGTCTATGTTGACCGCTGTAATGGGCACTCACCGCAAGGTAGCGGAGTATGTGCTGGACTGCCGCCGCACAGGCATCGGCGTGTTGCCGCCGGATGTGAACGAGAGCGGCGTATTGTTTACTCCGGTTCCTGGCGAAGGAACCGGAACCGGGCATATCCGCTTTGGGCTCGCAGCCATTAAGAACGTCGGAACACTGGCAGTGGAGAACATTATGGCAGTCCGCAAGGAGCGGCCGTTCGACAGTCTGCTAGATTTCTGTCGACGTGTGGACCTACGGGTCTGTAATAAGCGGGTAGTGGAATCTTTGCTGCAGGCGGGAGCTTTTGACTGTCTGCCGGGTCACCGCGCCCAGCTGCTGGCTATGCTGGACGAGACGGTTGACGCTGCGCTGAAATGGCGCAAGGAGCGGGATGAGCTGCAAATCCAGCTGTTCGACGATTTGGTGGAGACACCGAACTGGGAAATCCGCTATCCGGATATCCCTAAGTTCACCATTGGCCAGCAGCTGGAGATGGAACGTGAGCTGCTGGGGTTATATCTTTCGGGCCATCCGCTTGATGATAGCGCGGAACTGCTTGAGGAGCCCGGCATGCAGCGGCTGATGGATCTTGGTGAAGCCGCGGATGAGAGCCAGACGGTTACGGCCGGAATGGTAGTATCCGTTAAGGAAATTACGACGAAGCAAGGAAAATCGATGGCCTTCGTCGAATGGGAAGATCAGATCGAGCGCTGCGAGGTCGTGCTCTTCCCTGAGGTGTGGAAGCGAAGCCGCAGCTTGATTGCCAAGGGCGCGCTGCTGGCCTTGCGCGCTAAGGTGCAGCAGGAAGACGAAGGCTTCAAGCTGCTGGCCGAGGAAGTGGCGCTGCTGTCTGCGGAGGCTCTCCGCGGGCTGTTGCAGCGCCGCAGTGCCGCCGTGTCCCGCTCGTACAGCGCGGGACGCTCGGCCTCGGCAGGAGCGCCGCCACGCGGCGCAGCTCCTGCTTCCCGGACCAGCGGTGCCGCCACTGGTCCGGCTGCCAGGCCAGCAGGCGGCACAACGCCGCCTGCAACACCTGCACAGGCCGCGCCAACAACAGCGGCGACCTCAGGCCAGCGTGTCTTTATCAAGATCACGCCGGCCTCAGAGAATGCAGCGTTGCTGTCGCGCCTGAAAGAGCTGCTGCAGAATCATCCCGGTCCAGCTGCGACGCTTCTGTTCTATGAACAGGATCAGAAGCTCCTAGCTCTTAGCGATAATTATCGAATTAAGCCGTCCGAGGAACTTTTCGCGGCGATCGAGGTTATGCTGGGTGCAGGTACGGTAAGAATAAAATAAGAACAATTCTCCCCTTTTCCGCATACATTAGGAAACCACAGGGCACATCCCTGTACGGAAAGGGGAGTCGCAGCATGTCCTATCAAATGGCAGTAGATCTGTTGGAACGCAGAGGTGTATCACTTTCCTCCATTGCTGAAATCGTATATATTTTACAATCGGTTTATTATCCTGGTTTAACCAAGGATGAATGTCTGTCCAGCGTCAAGTCTGTTTTGGGCAAAAGAGAAGTGCAGTATACTTTAATGACAGGTGTTGCTCTTGATGAATTAGCCGAGAAAAAACTGCTTCCACAGCCGCTGCAGGCGGTAATGGAGGCTGATGAATCCCTCTACGGAGCGGACGAGACTCTGGCGCTTGGTATTACAGGGGTATATGGGATGATCGGACTGACAGGTTTTGGGTATTTGGACAAAATAAAGCTTGGAATCATTGGTGAACTGAACGATGATAAAGGTAGGATTCATGTATTCTTGGATGACCTTGTTGCCGGCATTGCTGCCGCCGCTTCCGCCAGAATTGCTCATCGGCATGAAGGGGCAAAAGTATATCCTTTAGGCACGGACAAGGAATAATTGAGCCCCTTTATTTCGTTTGAACAAGTTCCTCAGTCTTGCTTCCTATGCCCTACTCCTGTTGCGGGAAAAAAGAAAACTGTGTTATCATAATTCCATTATACGGGATACGGCTGGGAATTAAGATTGGGGAGGCCTTGCAGGGCATGTGGACGGTAATATATATCGCGCCGACCGCCAGAGTGGCGGATATGATTAAGAGTAAGCTGACAGAAGAAGGTTTTTTGGTAGAATGCCGTCCAATCAATATGTCCAAGCAGCAGTTTGAGATATTGGTTCCTTCAGGTGAGCTGGAGGAAGTACAGGAAGTCCTTAATCTTATTCTGCATCCCTGAGTTTCTTACAAGACAAAAGTCATGACAGCGGCAAGCTGCATAACGCAAATAAACGGCTGAAGAGGTGCGGGTGTGTTCAAAGATTTATTTCAGAAGAAACGGAAGTACGCGACTATTCCTTCAGAACGTCTGGAGCGGAGCGGCGGGCCTGCGGAAGGCGAACGCCCCAAACGTGAAATCCCTGAAGGATTAATGAGCAAATGTAATAAATGCGGAACGATCCAGTATAGTAAGGAATTAGAGAAGAACCTAAAGGTATGTCCTAATTGTGGTCACCACTTGCGCCTAAATGCTGTGGAGCGCATTGCAATGACATTAGACCCTGAGGGCTTTATTGAGTTTGACAGTGAAATGTATTCTATCGACCCGCTGAAATTTCCGGGTTACGCTTCCAAAGTGGAGCAACAGCAGCTGAAATCTGGACAAACTGAAGCCGTAATTACGGGTCAGGGTTCCATTGGTGGCCATCCAGTCATCGTAGCTGTGATGAATTTTGAATTTTTCTCAGGCAGCATGGGCTCTGTAGTAGGGGAGAAGATCACCCGTGCGATAGAAGAGGCCACAGAGCAACAGCTTCCACTCCTTATTTTCTCTACTTCAGGTGGAGCGAGAATGCAGGAGAGTATTCTTAGTCTAATGCAAATGGCGAAGACCAGCGCTGCGCTGGCTCGTTTTAACGAGGTTGGAGGTCTTTACATCTCGATAATTACGGATCCTACTACCGGTGGAGTATCTGCGAGTTTTGCCAGCCTTGGTGATATAATTATTGCAGAGCCTGGAGCGGTATTTGGTTTCGCAGGACGTATAGTCATTGAGCAGACCATTCGCCAGAAGCTTCCGGATGATTTCCAGACCGCTGAATTTAATCTTCAGCATGGGTTGCTTGATATGGTCGTGCACCGCAAAGAAATGCGCGCTACATTGACTAAAATTTTGGAGCTGCATGACGTGAAAGGGGGATTTTAGGTTGGCAGGAGAGTTGCCTTTTGAAATGCCTCTGGTAGAAATGCGCAAGAAGATTGCTGAACTGAAGCAGTTTGGCGAAGAGAAGGGTATTGATTTTACGGACGAGGTAGCTAGGCTGGAAGAACGATACCGTGTGCTGGAGGAAGAGATATATTCTAATATTTCTCCTTCGCAAAAAATGCATTTGGCTAGACATCAAGGACGTCCGACTTCCCTTGATCTTATGGGGCAGATCTTCACAGATTTTATTGAGCTCCACGGTGATCGGATGTTTGGGGATGATCTTGCTATTGTAGGCGGCATCGGTAAACTAAATGGGTTGCCGGTTACAGTTATTGGCCAGCAGCGCGGTAAAGACACCAAAGAGAATATTTTACGATTCTTCGGCAGTGCACACCCTGAGGGCTTCCGTAAAGCGCTGCGTCTGATGCAGCAAGCGGACAAGTTCAATCGTCCCATTATTACCTTCGTGGATACGAAAGGTGCATACCCAGGCAACACAGCCGAGGAAAGAGGTCAATCCGAAGCGATTGCCCGTAATTTACGTGAGATGTCTCAGTTTGGTGTCCCTGTAATCTGTGTGGTCATCGGTGAAGGCGGAAGCGGTGGCGCCCTGGCATTGGCGGTTGGAAATAGAGTGCTCATGCTGGAACATGCCATTTATTCGGCGATATCTCCTAACGGAGCGGCCTCTATTCTGTGGAAGGATGCTTCGAAGGCTGATCAAGCGGCAGAAGCCATGAAGATAACGGCTGCTGATCTGCTTGAGATGGAAGTTATAGAAGAGATCGTACCAGAGCCTAAAGGCGGCGCTCATCGGGATTACGAAGCAACGGCAGCGGCGATTAAGGATGCATTATGGCGGCATCTGCAGGAGCTAACCCAGATGAACTCAGTGGAATTGAAGGATGATCGATACCGTAAATTCCGTAAAATTGGTGAGTTTGCAGAGGCTCAGCAGGAACAAATTTTTATTGAAGAAGAAGTGAAGTCAGAAGTGTAAAAGTGCAAAATCATTTGCACTTTAAGACATATAGCTATACTTAGTGGGTCTTTTGGATATAGTGTAAAATATACAATTTATTGGAATTAAAATAATCTCGATCCACTAACGGGATTATTTTAATTTTTTTTATGTTTACAGAAAATTCGACTTAAAGTTACACCCAAAAGTGCCTACAACATTGATTTTGTGTCTGGTTTGCAGTAATATTCATAAGGGCGTACTTAAAGGCACATGTGACAAAGTTCCTATTTTATTAGTTAGCCTTGTAGTAGATTTTGTAGTTGGAAAAAGTGAGACAGAGAGAACGAAAAAACGGAGGAAAACCTAATGCGGAAAAGTAAAATTGTATGTACGATCGGACCTGCGAGTGAATCGTTGGAGAATATCAAAAAATTGATTTTGGCTGGTATGAATGTGGCCCGTCTGAATTTCTCCCACGGCGATTTCGAAGAGCACGGTGCTCGGATCAATACGATCCGTCAAGCATCTAAGGAACTGAACAAAACAGTTGCTATCCTGCTCGATACTAAAGGACCGGAGATTCGCACAGGCAAGCTGGAAGTAGAACCGATTGAACTTGTTCAGGACGAGTACCTGACACTGACTACGGAAGAGATCCTTGGTAATCAAGATCGTATTTCCATCACGTACAGCGAACTTCCTAACGATGTTCAAGTAGGATCCACCATCCTTATTGATGACGGTCTGATTGGTTTGACAGTTGTCGACATTCAAGGTACAGAAATCAAGACCCGTATTGTAAACGGTGGTACGATTAAGAGCAAGAAAGGCGTTAACGTACCAGGAGTAAACATCTCCTTGCCGGGTATTACGGAAAAAGACACCAACGATATTCTTTTTGGTATCGAACAGGACATCGATTTTATCGCCGCTTCCTTCGTTCGCAAAGCTAGCGACGTTCAGGAAATTCGTGAGCTGCTTGAGAAAAACAACGCTTCTCACATCCAAATCATTTCCAAAATCGAAAACCAACAAGGTGTTGACAACCTTGATGAAATTTTAGAAGCTTCTGACGGCCTGATGGTTGCTCGTGGTGACCTTGGTGTTGAAATCCCAGCTGAAGATGTACCTTTGGCTCAAAAATTGATGATTCAAAAATGTAACGTTGCTGGTAAACCAGTAATCACAGCTACACAAATGTTGGATTCCATGCAACGCAACCCACGTCCTACTCGCGCTGAAGCAAGTGACGTAGCAAACGCTATTTTAGATGGTACAGATGCAATCATGCTTTCCGGAGAAACTGCTGCTGGTAAATATCCAGTAGAATCCGTACTTACAATGTCCCGCATTGCTGAGAAAGCGGAATCCGCTCTGAACCACCATGAAATCTTCATGAAACAACAAACTGCACAAGAAACTACAGTTACAGAAGCAATCAGCCAATCCGTTGCAATTTCTGCTTTGGATCTGAACGCTAAGGCTATCATTTCTTCGACTGTAACAGGTCATACTGCACGCGTTGTTTCCAAATACCGTCCTAAAGCACCAATCATTGCCGTTACAACACAAGAAAGAACTATGCGTCAATTGTCCCTCGTTTGGGGCGTAACGCCAGTGTTCGGACAAGTTGCATCTTCCACAGATGAGCTGCTGGAAACAGCAATCAAAGGTGGTAAGGATTCCGGTCTGGTTCAAACTGGTGACCTAGTTGTGATTACTGCAGGAATTCCACTTGGACGTTCTGGTTCCACTAACTTGGTAAAAGTAAGCACAATCGAGTAGTTCTCGATTGGCTTCACCTGTTTAACAGGTTCCATAAAGCTTAATTAAAGGGTTGTCTCAACTGTAGTGAAAATCTACAAGCGAGGCAGCCCTTTTTTTCGTGTTTATCAACATATTCGATTGAAGATTATGTTAAATCCATTTATGCTGTTAGTAACAAATCTTGAATGATAGGTTCGAGTATTTTTATTTGGGGTATGTTCGTTTGACAGTAAAAGAATCCCCACGATGGTTTGGACAAGAAGGAACGGCGATAGTAGCGTTATTTTGCACCATGATTCCTCCCATATTGAGAGTGAGCCTTGGACTTTTGCCATTAATTCGACAGCAATAGAAGCAAGTAGGGGAGACACGCGCCAGCTTTGCGATCGAGCCGTCTACCTCGGGAGCCTCCATAATCCATTCACCAGAGGTTTGTGGTCCGGTATATCGCTGTAATGTTCGAAAAATCCAATTTCGGCTCAAATTGCGGAGCGTAATCGTCCATTTGTTGCGGCCTACCTTCGTGATGTTCGCTTTTATATGGTCTCCAGGGCTCACTGGAAGGGGAATTACCGTTTCGACATCAGGAAGGATTTCCCACCAAGCGTAATACCGGGCACGGCCATTTACGAATTCATGGCCTGTACCCGTTTGGATCAGGCTGCTGTTCTTGAAACCGTCTATACCAATCCAAGCAGAGGAATAGGAAGGTTTAGAGGTTGGTTTTACATATGGAACGATCCATTCACCGGCAATGCGGTTAAAAGCCCCCTTTTTTCCAGTGATCGTATATCCGCTCCAGTTTGTTGAAGACCAGCCGAAGCCGGAGCTTTGAAATTTGTTCGAATTAGATTTGTCTTTTAGACATGGATGATTGACCCGATTAGAATTTTGCTTATTATTCAACTTGTCCACCGCCTTTATAGTACTGCTATATTAAATGCGGTGATTACATAGGAAGTACGGGTGTTCTGCTAAAATATAAGAGAGTACAATGCTTGATTAAGAAGCTGGAGAGGATTTGTAGCTTAAAATGGAAAAATTATCAAAGCTGCGTGGCTTTTATCTGTTTTTAGGATTGGCCGGCGGTTCATTTGGCTCATATCTAACGCTGCTGCTTGTCCACAATGGACTTGATAGCGGGCAGATAGGTATACTAATGGCAACAGGCACGCTAATTGCGATCACGATTCAGCCAATATGGGGAATTGTCTCGGATCGGTATAATCAGACGCGTTTGGTACTAATCCTAAGTGTGGCGATACCGGCTTTATTAGCCGTCTTTTACCGTTCGGAATATTTTATAGTGTTACTGCTGGTGTATACCCTCTCTACAATCTTTTCCTCGACACAGGCGCCTATAGCCGATTCTTACGCGATTTCAGCGGCGAAGAGGGCTGGGGCTACTTATGGCAGTATAAGGCTTATGATGAGCATTGGAGCGGCTGTGGGAGCCTATTTAGGCGGATTGTATGTATCGTCCTTCTCTGTATCCACGATATGGCTGCCCTTTCTTATGTTTAATCTGATTGCGGTTCTTATTGCATTGACGCTGCCGAAGCAGGCAGAAGAGAATCATATGATGCGGCAATCGTTTTCTCAGGGGGTTAAAAAGCTGCTGGGGAATCGGGTGTTCCTAGCGTTTTTGGGTGGCAGTTTTCTTGTGAACCAGACGATGACTGCTTTTGGAACCTACTTCGTCATTGCGTTTCAGTCGGTTGGAGGTTCAACTCGTTATGCAGGAATTGCGCTTTTCCTCGCATCTGTAACGAACGTGCCCTCCATGCTGTTTGCTTCCAAGGTAATCAAAAAGCTGGGGCGCGAGCGGACGCTGCTCCTTGGCGCACTTATTTATGTCTTGCGGTGGGGTATTCAGGTGGCTTTCCCTTATCCATCCGTAATGATTGGAGTGCAGGTACTGCATGGCCTGTCATTCGGGTTCTTTTATATTGCTGCCGTTGAATATGTATCTCAGATCACCTCTAACGAGATGCAGGCGACTGGGCAAAGTGTTTTTAATATGGTGTTCTCGGGTTTTGCCGGTGTTGTTGGCAATTTATTAAATGGATTCTTGCTCAATCAAGGCGGCGTAGAAGTGATGAACCTGTCTTGTATGTTGAGTTCAATTGCAGGAGCGATGCTGCTATTTTATGTCGCCAGAAGCTCCCGAAGCAAACTATCGACGACAAAGCTATCTTCAGACGGGGCCCGGGCCTAAAGCTCTCCCTGCTGCCTATGCCGAAAGGAGTATTTATAAATGGAATTACAGCAAGACGGCTTGCAAAGCCGGTGGTATGAGTCTACCCTGCGTGTTCGATACCAGGAAAGTGATCAGATGGGCGTAGTGTATCATGCGAATTATTTGAACTGGTTTGAGTCTGGCCGTACGGAGTTGTTACGTCAGCTTGGCTTTACTTATCGTGAGCTTGAGAATCAGGGAGTGCTGCTGCCTGTTACCTCAGCCGATTTGCAATTTAAAAGTCCGGCGCGATATGATGATCTTATCTCCGTGTATGCGCGAATGACTACCTTTTCGGCGTTAAGAGTCGCATTTGAGTATCAGGTGCGGAGGCTCTCGGAAGCAGAAGGTAGGAATTTAGAGGGTTCAGCGGCTACTTTGGGACAATTGCGGTCGATGGACCTCCCCGGGGAACTGCTGGTTACCGGCTCGACAAATCATGTTTGGGTGAATCGAGAATGGAAGCCTGCCAGGCTGGATAGAGCCCTTCCGGAGCTGTTTCACGCGATTAAAGGAGCGCTGCGGGAAGAAAGGGGTTCTGTATGATTAGAAGCAAATGGTTGTGGGCTGCATTATTTATCATTCCTGCCGTGGAATTATTCGGCTTTATCTTTGTAGCAGATCAACTTGGAGCATTCAAAACGCTGCTGCTTATGTTGACGACCTCGGTTATCGGACTATTGATGATGCGTTTCGAAGGGAATAAAGTGCTGCAAGACAGCAGAACACATATGCAGGAGGGACGCGTTCCTGGCCGGACGATGCTGGATGGCCTATGCATTTTTTTCGGTGGCTTACTGCTGATCTTACCTGGCTTCATAACGGATATTGTAGGTTTCTCCTTGGTGTTTCCGTTGACTCGGCCTTTGTATCGTATATTTTTGCTGAAGTGGATTGAGAAAAAGATGAAAAACGGCACCTTCACCTTTTACCGCCGCTAGTCATCATCAAAACAAAAACAGAGCGGGCCCCTGTCATTGATAGGAGCCCGCTCTGTTTTGCTATTCCAAGTATTGTAGGGTATTGTTTATTATCTTAGTCTTCCGCTGACAATATAGCTGTGTAATGCGTGAAATACACCTGCTCGGTTAAAGGCTACAAGAATAACTAGAATAACGGGACCGATGATCAGCCCAAGCATACCGAACAGCTGCAAACCTGCAAACATGCCGACCAGCATAGCAAGGGGATCAAGCCCAATGCTGCTGGCGAGCACTTTCGGCTCAAGCACTTGGCGGGTTACAAGGATAACGGCATATAGGATAGTAAGTCCGATCCCCAGTGCCAGATTGTCTGTCATGTAAGAGTATAACGCCCACGGAATCATTACGATTCCAACCCCTAAATAAGGCAACAGATCCACAAAACCAATCATTAAGCCAATAGCGAAAGCAGATTTTACACCCAAGAGCAGCAACCCGATCACGACAATGACCGCTGTAATGGAGATCAGGATTAGCTGAGCCCGGAGATAGCCGAAGAGAGCTTTTCGCAGATCCCGCCAGATACCCGATACCGGCTTTAAGAATGGGGCTGGCAGCCAGCCTGTGAGTTTGGCATTATGTCTTTCCCAGCTAGTACTAATAAAAAAGGCAGCGAGAACGACCACGATAAGAATTGTACCCATACTGGGTAGAGCGGAGATCAGCTTTAAGATCACATTAAAAAATCCGGTCACCACTTGCGTAACTGCGTAACCAACGGTTTCCGTTGTTCTGCTGATATTGCTGTCAATGGTGGCGTGATAGTCAGGATTGTCGCGGTAGAACTGATTTATCTGGTTAATGATATTCTGTATGCTTGCATTCTGGCTCAAGGACAGCAGAAGCTCTCTCCATTGGTCCGTATGAAGATTAAAGGTCTGCAGCAGCACGATCAATTCTTTCACTAGCCTTGTAATCATCGCGGTCAGTACTAGTGCGGTTCCGCCTATGTAAAATAGCAGCGAGAGCGACACCGCCAGCCACGCTGGGAGCTTAAGGCCTTTAAGAATCAACACTAGTGGATGCATGATATAAGCGAGCAACCAAGCGAGCAGGAGGGGGTATAACAGCGGAAGCAATAAATAGATTGCCAGCAGGAGGATAGAGGTAGCCAGAACGACCCACAGGCCGCGCAGCAGTCTTTTTAATGCTAATCGGTCCATACGAAGATCTACACCTCCTTCATTCCTGCGGATGCAGGGGAATAAAAGCTCGTCTTCATATATATTCATAGAACCTATTTAAAGACTAGGAAACGGGATAAATATTGGGCTGAACCGGATGCTATAAACTAAAATCTCAACTGTGAATCAAGGGTTTAGAAGTTTTTTTCTATCTCTGTGATAAAATCATTTGATGCGCTGCAAAGCTTCCACATTGTTCACATAACCGACAAAATCCAGTATGATGAATAAAGATTCGATTACGAAAGTCAGACAACATCCTCGCCGGATATGTCCTTGAACTGCACTCCTTAGATTTTTCAATGCTTTAAATTGGAAATGTTTACATGAAACCGAGAATGCTTTTTATACCTTGTTGGCAAAGGAGAGATATGCTATGACAGCTACCAAAGGCTTGGAAGGTATCGTTGCAACAACTTCATCCATTAGCTCTATTGTGGATGGGGTACTCACTTACCGTGGTTATGATATTGATGATCTCGCAGAAAATGCTACCTTCGAAGAAACCGCTTATTTATTGTGGTTTGGCAGTCTACCAACAACACCAGAGCTGGAAGCGCTCAAACGGGATTTCAGTGCTTTCGCACGGATTCCTGAGCCAGTCATCGAGCAAATGAAGCTCTATCCAAAAGACACCAACACCATGGCAGCATTGCGGACTGCTGTATCAAGCCTTGCTCTCTATGATGAAGCGGCTGACGATATGAGCAGAGAAGCTAACGAGATTAAAGCAGTAAAACTACAGGCACAGCTCCCGACGGTTGTGGCGGCCCTATCGCGTATTCGCAAAGGTCTGGAACCTGTGGCTCCTAAAGAAGGCGTCTCGATTGCCGAGAACTTCCTGTATATGTTATGGGGAAAAGAACCTGACAGTGTATCTGTTAAAGCGCTTGATACCGCACTTGTGCTTCATGCGGACCATGAGCTGAATGCTTCAACTTTTGCAGGCAGAGTTACGGTTGCAACCTTGTCCGATATTTATTCCGGCGTGACCTCCGCTATCGGCGCACTAAAGGGTCCACTTCACGGTGGGGCGAATGAAGCCGTTATGAAGATGCTTGAAGAGATCGGAAGTTTGGAAGCGGTTGAACCTTATATTCGTAAGAAGCTGGATAACCGCGAGAAGATCATGGGCTTCGGCCATAGAGTATACAAAAATGGTGATCCACGTGCTAAACACCTGATGAAAATGTCACTTGAACTTGGCACAATGAAAAATGATACTACGCTGTATGATATGTCCGTAAATATCGAGGAATTGATTACCGGACAAAAGGGACTTAAACCGAATGTTGATTTCTATTCGGCATCAGTTTATACACAGCTGGGTATTGAACGTGAGCTGTTCACTCCTATCTTTGCAATTAGCCGGACTTCAGGCTGGACTGCACATATTCTGGAGCAATATACAGATAACCGTATTATCCGGCCACGTGCAGAATACACAGGTATGATTGAACAGAAATACGTTCCAGTAGACGAAAGATAGAAGGGCAGCCTTGCGGGCTGCTCCTAAAGTTTAGTAGAATGAACCCTAGAATATATGCAATAATGCATATTCATACGTAGAGAGTTTTGTTCGAGGCTTGTCCATGAGAAATTAAATCCCACAAAACTTTAGGAGGAATACACTCAAATGTTGAAACTAGAAAAATTCGATCTGCCAACAGAAGGCGAACAAATCACAATTAAAGATGGTAAACTGCAGGTTCCTAATCATCCAATTATTCCTTTTATCGAGGGTGACGGCACAGGCCGTGATATTTGGAAGGCTTCCAAACGCGTACTTGATGCAGCAGTAACTAAAGCTTATGGCGGCACAAAGCAAATCGCTTGGTACGAAGTTTTTGCTGGCGAAAAAGCCTTCAATACATATGGCGAATGGCTGCCAAATGATACTTTGGAGGCAATCCGTGAATATTTTGTAGCTATTAAAGGTCCACTTACGACTCCAATCGGAGGCGGTATTCGTTCATTGAACGTAGCTTTGCGTCAAGAGTTGGATTTGTACGTATGTCTGCGTCCAGTTCGTTATTTCGAAGGGGTTCCTTCTCCTGTTAAACGTCCTGAGCTGGTGGATATGGTTATTTTCCGTGAGAATACGGAGGATATTTATGCAGGGATTGAATATCAAGAAGGTTCTGCTGAAGTGAAAAAAGTCATCGAATTCCTGCAAAAAGAGATGGGAGTTAACAAAATCCGTTTCCCTGAAACTTCTGGTATTGGTATCAAACCAGTATCCTCCGAAGGTTCAAAACGTTTGGTACGCGCTGCTATTGAATATGCGATCAAACACGGACGCAAGAGCGTAACGCTTGTGCACAAAGGAAACATCATGAAGTTCACTGAAGGTGCCTTCAAAAACTGGGGTTATGAAGTTGCTGAGCAAGAGTTCGGAGATAAGGTCTTCACTTGGAATCAATACGATGTGATTAAAGAACGTGAAGGTGAAGCTGCTGCCAATGCTGCTCAGAAGGATGCTGAAGCTGCGGGCAAAATTATCATCAAGGATGCCATTGCCGATATCGCATTGCAACAAGTTCTGACTCGTCCGACTGATTTTGATGTTATTGCTACCTTGAACCTGAACGGGGATTACCTGTCTGACGCGCTTGCTGCGCAAATCGGCGGTATCGGTATCGCTCCTGGAGCGAACATTAACTATATTTCTGGACATGCGATTTTTGAAGCCACTCATGGCACCGCACCTAAATATGCAGACAAAGATGTTGTGAACCCTGGTTCCGTGATTCTGTCCGGCGTAATGTTGCTGGAGCATCTGGGTTGGCAGGAAGCAGCAGATCTGATTTATAAAGGTATGGAAACAGCTATTAATAACAAAACCGTGACTTATGACTTTGCCCGCCTGATGGAAGGCGCAACTGAACTGAAATGCTCTGCATTTGCCGACGAGATTATTAATCACCTCTAAGATAGGCTGGCTCAACCAACTGAATATATTGAAGTTTAGCTAATACAAGCTATACCGACACCGTTCTAGGAGGAGAATCCTTGGCAATCAAACGTTATAAAATTACAGTTGTAGGTGCCGGTTTTACTGGGGCTACTACAGCTCTTATGCTTGCTCAAAAGGAGCTTGGTGACGTTGTGCTGCTTGATATCCCACAAATGGAGAACACAACCAAGGGGAAGGCACTAGATATGCTGGAAGCAGGTCCTGTACAGAAATTTGACAGTCAAATTACAGGAACCTCAAGCTATGAAGATGCTGCGGATTCAGATATTGTAATCATCACTGCAGGGATTGCCCGTAAACCTGGAATGAGTCGCGATGATCTCGTGAACACCAATGCAGGTATTGTGAAGTCGGTATGCGAGAACATAAAACGTGTAGCACCAGATTCCATCGTAATCATTCTGAGTAATCCAGTTGACGCTATGACCTATGCGGCATTTAAAGCGCTGGGTTTTCCGAAGAGTCGCGTAATTGGACAATCCGGAGTACTGGATACAGCCCGTTATAACACGTTTATTGCACAAGAGCTGAAGGTATCTGTTGAAGATGTACGTGGTTTCGTATTAGGCGGACACGGCGATGATATGGTACCGCTCGTAAGGTATTCCAGTGTCGGTGGCATTCCAATTGATACATTGATATCTGCGGAGCGTATTGATGAGATTGTGCAACGTACACGTGTAGGTGGCGGAGAGATTGTTAACCTCTTAGGAAATGGTAGTGCTTATTATGCACCAGCGGCTTCTTTAGTTCAGATGGCGGAAGCTATCTTGAAGGACAAAAAACGGATCATTCCGGTTATCGCTTTGCTCGAAGGAGAATATGGCTACGATAACCTGTTCATGGGTGTTCCGGCGTTACTTGGTGCCAATGGTATTGAGAAAATTTTTGAACTCGAGCTTACAGCTGAGGAAAAAGCGGCTTTAGATAAGTCTGCTGAATCCGTGCGTAGTGTAACAGCTGTGCTAACTGTATAGATTGTGACAGAGGTATGAAGAAACCCCCATTTTGTTCACTTAAAATGGGGGTTTCCTTTTCTTCTCAAGCAATAATGGGTATAATTAAATGTAACTATTATCACAGTTAAAACGGAGGAGATATGTTATGGATTGGAACGTGTTGTTTTTCTTACATATGATCGGAACCTTGGCACTTGGCTTCTACCTTGTGCTACCCTTCATCCTAGGACGTGCAGAGAAACTGTCGTCTGGGGCTAAAGAAGGAACGTTAAGTGCAGTAACCGGATTTAATCGTTTTGCGCAGTATGGATTGGTGATCCAACTCCTTACAGGCGGTTATATGATGACCAAAGGTGATTATTCAGTAGCGTGGATGATTATTGTTGTTGTGTTATTGCTAGCGATGTTTGCACTTGGCGGTATTATGAGTAAGCCTTTGCGTCTTGCAGCAGCTGGAATTCGTGAGAACCGCGACGTTAGCGCAGAGACTGGAAAATTGCGCACACTTAGTGCACTGCTTACGGTGTCATTGCTACTAATGGTATTCTTCATGGTGTTTAACGATATAGTTTAATCTATAGCGAATTATACCCGCCTCCGTAATGGAGAGCGGGTTTTTCGTATGTTCCGGTAATTTATCTTCATAAAACGTTAATCCCTGATAGGATTCGTATAAGATTTCGGCCGGTAATTTAACGGAGAAACACCCGTCCATCGTTTGAATTGTCGGCTGAAGTGGCTCTGGGAAGCAAACCCGAGTTGTTCAGAAATCCTCTGTATTTTTAAATCGGTATGAAGCAGCAAATGTTTTGACTTCTTTAATCTTAGGTTAGTTATGTACTGCCTAGGAGATATCTTATATATCTTTGTAAACAACTTATGGCACTGCACCCGACTTAAGCAAAGCTGCTCAGCAATCAAATTAACCGTGAGCTCCGGCAAATGAATATTGGCTGCAATATATTTTTCGATCTGATGAGCAGTTTCCACCTCGTACAAAGAGTTTGCTTGTCGCGCTGTGTTGGAATTCTCCGAATTCGAGAGCTGTACATCAATGAGTTCAGTCAAAATCATCAGGATGATCGCTTGCAAACGAAGCCTTTCTTTTACAAGAATCATTTCTTCAATTTCCTCGGGAAATCCAGTGGAGGCCGTCGTGGCGAGAATATTGTTCTTAATAAATTCATCCAAATGTTCCAGTTGGTGATTTAATCCCGAATGCTGCATTTGCTGGTTATTCCATTTCTGTACAGCTTGAGACTGAAACCAATCACGAAACTTTAAATCGTCAATATCGAAATGAAAGGAGAGGTAGATATAGTTGCTCAGGCCAGAATTAACTACATAATGACGTAAGCCAGGTGGAATAATTAACCAATCTCCTTTACCAAAGGCAATGGAACTTCCTTCTACATATTGATGGGAGTTGCCGTCGTAGCAATACAATAGTTCGAAGATTTTGTGATGATGATCAGGGTATGCCCACCCAGGTTCTGCTACACGATAATGAACACCGATCAGCTGCAGTGTACTCATAATGTTCGGAAAGCTGACTTTGTAAGCGATAGGAGTTCTCCTCCTTAGGATCAATAGGGATGTTCTTAATTATATCAAGGATACCTATACATATGACCGTTTTGCAGTGCGAGCCGTTGATCATTCCATAGTTTTCTTTACAAAAGGTCAAAAAAAAGAATGAAATCATCATTTGAATCACTTTAGAGAACAGGGATAATGGAGGAACCTAGGGAAGTATTTCGAGAAACGGAAGGAAGTGTAATGAAGTGGGAAAGTTGTGTAGGAATATACTAATCTTATCTTCTTTACTAATGGCTTCATTGACTCTTACTCACGGTACAACAGAGGCAGCCTTTATAAAAGATGGGGCAGAGAGGCAACCTCCAACCCAAATTGCACGCGTATACAAGTTCAATTTTACAAACCAAGTTAAAACAGGGTATCAATCCGTCAGGTATGATCCTAATCACGGTGTACAATTGTATGACTCATCTTTAGGTTATGGTTTTGTTGAAGAGACCAACGCTTTACCCGCCAGAGAAGTGCACACCGACTCAATTACATCCGATGGAACAGGTTTTTTCATCACAGAGCCTAATTTTTTTGCTGAACCTAAATCTGAGAAAGATAATTATAACAACTACGGTATGGCGTTTCGAATGGATGCGCCCCCTGGAACCTACAACATATATGTAAAAACGACTTCTGACGCAGAGGATGGGATCGTGTCAGTATCCGGAATGCAGACCAGCCGCTTGTTGAAAAGTGGACATTGGGACGCTGCAAAGCTTGTACCCGTCAAGCATACGGCTGTAGCCAAAGGGAAAGAGTGGACTTATACGTATGTAAACGGCCGTGACCATATAGATATTGAGATCGAACCGAACAAAGTGAACACAGCTGTGGGGATTGAGGAGATCATACTGGAACCGATTTTGACTCAGCATAGAGCGGCTGGAGCTCTTCCGAATTTATTTATACTTGGAGATTCCACGGTCAAGTCCTACACCTTCGACGAAGCACCAATGAGTGGTTGGGGCCAGATTATTGGCAGTATGTTTAATCAACATAAATTGAGTGTAACTAACTATTCCATGGGGGGACGCTCGTTTAAAAATGCCTATACAGAAGGTCGACTGAACGACATTTTACTGAATGGCAGCATTGGGGATTATGTGTTTATTCAATTCGGACACAATGATGAGAGCGCAGATGAGTTCAGACGTTACGGCAGAGGTTCGACAGAAGCAATGTATGAAAATTACCTTAAAGAAGTCTATCTCCCTGCGATTCAAGCCCGGGGTATGATACCAGTACTGGTAACCCCAATGTCCAGAATTAAAGGGAATGCAAGTCCGGGATATATCTATGAAAATTCTTTTAAATCAAGAAAGTTTGTAGATATTCTTAAACGGGTCGCAGATGAATCTGGAGTTACACTTATTGACCTTAACTCGGAAAGTCTGAAATATTATAACGAGATCGGTGTAGAAGCAATAACAGCCCTCTTCATGTCTATTGAAGCCGGAGAAACGCCAGGCAAAACAAATGACGGAAGTTACGCTAACGGGCATCCTTCAAAGAAAGTCGATGGGACTCATTTTAAAGAAGCGCTCGCCAAACAATTTTCACGGATGATTGTCACGGAGCTTGTAGAGAAAGGTGCTACTGGCGATTCTACTGCTGCCTCCATTACTCCTTACCTTAAAGGGAACGTTAAGCATGCGGCACTAACAGGGAACTGGGGTAAGATTTTTCCGGAAATAACGAATGATACGACGACTGGGGAAGCTGCTTATTACCGTAATCAAATTGAAAAATTAATCCAGCTGGGAGTAGTGGGCAAAGACCGTCAAGGGAATTTTAATCCGGATACGGAGATGACAGTTGCTGAATTCACACGCAGTATTTCTAAGTTAATGAAAGTGGAAAGATCTGATGTTGCCTATTATCCGAAAGGTAAGCTGTCACGTGAATCGATGGGTGCTATTCTCTATGATGTTTACCAAGTAAAGTTTGCTAATAAACCTAAGTACATGACTGATTATAACGGCACAGCAGTAGTGCCAGGAGATCCTGGCTATGATTCGAATTTGGAGCCAGGAGCTAGAGGTGCGATGTACTATCCTCTTGTATCCTGGACGCAGCTTGTTGATACAGCGGACATTTCTCCTTATTTAATTTCAAAAGTGAAAAGTGCATATGAATTAGGACTCATTAGATCTGAAGTGGGGATTGCCAGAGGCGAAATGGTCAATGGGACAGAACTAGAACCTAAAGCTATAGTGACCCGGGAGAAAGCGGCCAAAGCTCTGTACTTTATGTGGGTGCTGGAACATGAAGTGAATGCAGAAAATCATGTTTCTTCTCTAAAATAGTTAGGGTGAACAATTCAAGGCACAGCAGCGATGCTGTGTCTATTTGTATGCAGTGAATTCCTCTCCACTTACAGCAGTATATCTCTCACGGTTGTTTATATCTACTTTCATTGTGGTAAGTAAGATTCGTAAAGCGATTTAAGAAAATGACAAACCCAGCGTATAAACGTGCATAGTTGTGCCATCCTAAGACGATCAGTTAACTATCAATTTGCTTAACGAGAGGAGATAGGGAAGATGTCAGGCAACAATAAACAAGCTACAAAAACCTTACCCCCACAGGAGCAGCATCATCAGCCAGGGATTGAGAGTGAAATGACGCCGCTGCCCAAATACGAGCCGGCAAATTATAAAGCAGCAGGTAAACTGCAAGACAAGGCGGCGTTAATTACCGGTGGAGACAGCGGAATTGGGCGTGCAGTTGCTGTGCTTTTTGCTAAAGAAGGCGCTGATGTGGTCATTTCATATCTTAATGAACACTCAGATGCAGAGGAAACTAAACGTCAGGTCGAGCAGGAAGGCCGCAAATGTATCCTAATTCCAGGTGATATCGGTGACGAGAAATTCTGTAAGGATCTTATTAAACAGACGGTGGAGGGCTTAGGAAAGCTTGATATTCTCATCAATAACGCGGCAGAGCAACATCCGCAAGCTAAGATCGAGGATATTACTTCCGAGCAGCTTGAGCGTACTTTCCGTACGAATATATTTGCGATGTTCTATTTAACAAAAGCAGCTATGCCTCATTTAAAAGCAGGATCTACAATTATAAATACAACTTCAATTACCGCTTATCGCGGAAGCCCGCAGCTGCTGGACTATTCATCAACTAAAGGAGCTATTCTTAGCTTCACACGATCCTTGTCCACGAATCTGGCAGAGAAGGGCATACGGGTAAACGGTGTTGCACCAGGTCCAATCTGGACACCGCTGATTCCCTCTACCTTTGATGCAAAACAGGTTAGCGAGTTTGGAGGTACACAGCCTATGAAACGGCCTGGACAACCAGAAGAGCTGGCACCAGCCTATGTATATCTGGCCTCTGACGATTCCAGTTATGTGACTGGACAGGTTATTCATGTAAATGGTGGCGAGGTAGTAAACGGTTAGATCAGTACAGCTAATGTGAATAAATGGGTGTATTTCAATAAAAAAATATGTTACTATAAACCACGTTAGCATTTTAAAATTGTATATTTATGTCACTAGGGGTGCCGATTGGCTGAGACGGAATGGATTTCCGGACCCTTTGAACCTGATCTGGTTAAGACCAGCGTAGGGAAGTGGAGAACGAATTTCTGTTGTCGGGCTATTTGTAGTGCCGTCTATATACAGATTCTGACTGCCTTCCTTACGGGGGGCAGTTTTTTTGTTTTTTACTGACCTACAGGGAAGTGAGAGAGGAGATCGTGATGTTGCAAGCTGAGATCCATCTAATATCAGACGGCAAGCTACAGCTGAGACATTTTGTTGAACTAGCTGTCACGGTGCAGACATGGGTCGATTATATTCACCTGAGAGATAAGCAATGTCCTGCATGCGAACTGCTCGCTGCGGCACAGCAGCTGTTGGCTGCCGGTATGCCCGCTACCAAACTGATAATCAACGACCGGATCGATGTAGCATTGGCAGCTGGTGCCGCGGGGGTTCAGTTGGCTTGGCACAGTCTGAGTCCGGTTACAGCCCGGCGAATTGCACCTCAGCTTCGGCTGGGGAGATCGGTTCATTCTCCGGAAGAAGCGGCGAATGCCTCAGAGCAGGGAGCTGATTATTGCTTGTTTGGTCATGTATTTCCCTCGGATAGCAAGTTAGGGCTGCCCGCACGTGGGTTAGAGCTGCTTGCAGAAACGGTGGAGACCAGCTCTATTCCTGTAATTGCGATTGGAGGAATTAGCCCCGCTAATGCGGCGCAGATCATTAGACAAGGTGCGGCAGGAGTTGCTGTGATGTCCGGTATTTGCGGAGCGGATGATCCTTATGAGGCCGCCAAAGCTATTCATAAGGCGGTTCATTCATAGCCTGGAGGTAACAGCATGGGCGAAGGGGGTGATTCAGAATGAAGCTGTTGATTAACGGGAAATCCGCAGAGTGTTCTGGTGGTATTCAAACTATAGCTGATTTGATCAGTCTTCCTGAGTGGTCGGGTCGTCTGATGATCATTGAGCTGAATGGAGAAATTGTCAGTAAGGAGAATTATGAAAGTACTGCTCTGAGCGAGGATGATCGTTTGGAACTGGTGCACTTTGTTGGTGGGGGTTGAGATGGAGCGGTATAGAATTTTGAGAAATTTATACGAACCAAAGGGAGGTAATTTCATGCATGACCCGTTACATATTGGCGGCATCGAATTAACCAGTAGATTATTTATCGGAACCGGAAAATATAGCCGGAATACGTTGATCCCCGAAGTGATCGCAAGCTCTGGTTCTCAGGTGATTACTGTAGCGCTTCGCCGAGTGGACCCGCAAGGTGGAGCAGAAAATATCATGAACCACATTCCCGGTCACATGACTCTTCTGCCTAATACCTCAGGAGCGCGTACAGCGGAAGAGGCAGTCCGTATTGCAAGATTAGCAAGAGCTGCGGGACTGGGGAACTGGGTCAAGATCGAAGTGATCAATGATCAGAAATACCTGCTTCCAGATAATCTGGAGACCATACGAGCTACAGAGATTTTAGCAGCGGAGGGTTTTGTAGTACTGCCTTATATGAGTCCGGACCTTTCGGCTGCTTTACGTCTGAGAGATGCCGGTGCTGCTGCTGTGATGCCGCTTGGTGCGCCGATCGGGACGAATCGCGGCCTGCGCACTAAGGAGCTTGTGCGTATTCTTATTGAAGAAGTGAATTTGCCGATTATTGTAGACGCCGGAATTGGCAAGCCCTCGGAAGCGGCGGAAGCAATGGAGATGGGGGCCGCTGCTGTTCTGCTTAATACGGCTATTGCAACGGCACGTAATCCGCTCGTCATGGCGGAAGCGTTCCGCGAGGCGATAGCCGCTGGCCGCAAAGCTTATTTGGCAGGACTCGGTCCTGTAGAAGAAGTTGCTTTTGCTTCGTCACCGTTGACTGGATTTTTGAACTGAATTTGATAGGTCACGAAAGGAGGGAAGATTAGCATGAGCTTTTTTGACACACTGGCCCGCTTGGAGCAGTATCCTTATGAGCAGCTGTGGAAGGAGTTCCGGGAGGATGACGTTAGGCGGGCGCTTGGAAAAGACAAGCTGAACGAAAATGATTTGCTGGCATTGCTCTCTCCGGCAGCAACGCCGCTGCTAGAGGAGATGGCGTTGGCTGCACAGCGACTGACCCGTGCACATTTTGGTTATTCGATGCAGCTGTTCACACCGATGTATCTTGCGGATTTTTGTGTGAATCATTGTACCTACTGCAGCTTCAGCTCCATTTATGATTTTCCGCGTAAAAAGCTGTCCTTGGAGGAGGTTCGCAGGGAGGCTGAGAAGATTGCAGCTACAGGTCTGCGGCATATCCTCATTTTGACTGGTGAATCGCGCCGGGAGAATCCTGTCTCATATATTAAGGATTGTGTAGATGTACTCAGGGAATTTTTTTCCTCTGTCAGTATTGAGATAAATCCTCTATCAACTGCAGAATATAAAGAGCTTCTTCAAGCAGGGGTGGATGGATTAACACTATACCAAGAGGTGTACCACCAGGAGACTTACAGAAAGCTGCATGTTAAAGGGCCTAAAAGAAACTACCGGAATCGCCTGGATGCACCTGAACGCGGCTGTCAGGCAGGTTTTCGTTCTGTGAATATTGGTACGTTGCTCGGGATGTATGATTGGCGGCAAGAGGCATTCCAAAGTGCCATGCATGCCCGCTATTTGCAGGATCGGTATCCAGATTGCGAGATCAGTCTGTCACCTCCACGGTTTCGGCCTTATTTAGGGGAATTTA
This sequence comes from Paenibacillus sp. FSL H7-0323, assembly GCF_038002725.1. NCBI lineage: Bacteria > Bacillati > Bacillota > Bacilli > Caryophanales > Paenibacillaceae > Paenibacillus > Paenibacillus sp. FSL H7-0323. The sequence goes on from NZ_JBBODB010000001.1 coordinate 172,392, forward strand.
ACCCGGAGTGTGATGTTACCGACCGATCGCTAGTGCAGATTATTTTGGCATACCGGTTATTTTTACCCCGTTCGGGCATTACTTTATCTACACGAGAGCCTGCCTCTCTACGCGATCATTTAATTCATCTAGGAATAACAAAGATGTCAGCCGGGGTCACTACTGAGGTGGGCGGTCACACTAATGCAGGGGGAACTCCGCAATTCGAAATATCCGATAGCCGTAGTGTGCAGGAGATTACGGAAATGCTATATACGAAGGGTTTGCAGCCCATTTTTAAAGACTGGGATATCCTGACCGAATCAACAACGTAACGCTTGTATTATCAATTATTAATCACTAAATGGACCCCTGCGAGATTCATGCGGAGGTCCATTTTTTATTGTATAGAGGGTGTTTAGTTTCCGGCAGAGAGCTCATCGAGAGACATTTCGAAACTCGGTGCCATATGAGTCAGAAAATAATCCACTTCCTGCAGGTCAAGCCCACGAAGTTTTGCTGCTGTCTGCTCCTTCGCGGCGGCAAATTCTCGGTTTCCTGCAGCAACTTCCCATACGCATTTCAAATAAGCATCCAGCCGATCAGCGGCTTTCACATAGCTGTGCAGCAGAATGTCCTCCGAATCGGGAGGGCTGTCTTCCGGCCGTATAAGCTGAGTGTAGATGCTTTTCAGCTCTGATGGAATCATTCCAGTTAAGCGATCAGCCGCAACTTTCTCCATTTCCCGGAAGCTGGTGAGCAAGCGAGGATTGTTGTATTTTACCGGCGTGGCGATGTCACCTGTGAACACTTCGCTGGCATCATGGAACAGAGCTATGGTTGCTGCTCGTTCCGCGTTTAGTGAACGTCCAAAATGAACATTACCGATGGAACAGAGCATATGTGTGAGCAATGAAACATGAAAAGAATGCTCAGCGACGTTCTCCGGTGCGGTGCTGCGCATCAAGCTCCAGCGCTGAATATACTGAAGACGATATAGATAGGCAGAAAAATGGTAGCTCAATTTTAAAGTAACCCCTTTCATGCGGTGCTAGGTATGATATTATTATACTAATTGTATCAAACTTTAGATAACCTGGAACTGCCGAGAGGAGCTTGAATGAAGATGCAGCATTTTGAAGACAGTATTTATAACCTTATCGTAGAAACTTCCACGAATTTGCCGGGAGATGTACGCCGGGCAGTTGCAAAAGGTCGCGCGCTGGAAGACAGGGCTACCCGGTCCGGTCTTGCTTTAACCACGATTGCGCAAAATATCGGAATGGCTGAGCAGCAAGTGTCTCCGATCTGTCAGGATACGGGAATGCCTACATTTATCATTCACACCCCTGTGGGAATCAATCAGATTGAGATGAAAAAAGATATTCATAATGCCATTGTACGAGCGACCAAGAATGGTAAACTTCGTCCCAATTCTGTAGATTCATTAACAGGTGAGAATAGCGGAGATAACTTGGGTGCAGGCACACCAGTCCTTCATTTCGAACAATGGGAAGAGGATAAAATAGACGTTAGACTTATTCTGAAGGGTGGAGGCTGCGAGAATAAAAATATTCAATACAGTCTCCCGGCAGAATTAGAAGGACTCGGCAAAGCGGGTCGGGATCTTGACGGAATCCGTAAATGTATTTTACACGCGGTATATCAGGCGCAGGGACAAGGATGTAGTGCCGGTTTTATTGGCGTGGGTATCGGCGGTGACCGTACGACTGGCTACGAGCTGGCTAAGAAGCAGCTGTTCCGCAAAGTGGAGGATGTTAATCCAATAGAAGACCTTAGTAAGCTGGAAGACTATATTATGGAGAATGCTAACAAGCTTGGAATTGGCACGATGGGCTTTGGTGGTGAAGTATCGCTGCTGGGCTGTAAGGTTGGCGTAATGAATCGTCTGCCAGCTAGCTTTTTCGTATCCGTTGCTTATAACTGTTGGGCCTTCCGCCGCCAAGGGGTGCTGGTTGATCCATCCGCAGGCAATATAGAGGATTGGTTGTATGAGAGTGGTACAGGGATATCTGTAGATGATGAAGGGGCACATGAATCTGAAGCGGTAATTGCTGAGGGAGCTAACAGCCCAGCCTCTGAGTCGCGGGAAGTACGTCTTACAACGCCGGTAAGTGAAGAGGATATCCGTAGTCTGCGTGTTGGAGACGTGGTTATTTTATCCGGTGAAATGCATACAGGCCGTGATGCTTTGCACAAATATTTAATGGATCATGAGTCTCCGGTAGATCTGGAAGGGGCTGTGATTTATCATTGTGGTCCTGTGATGATGAAAGATGAGGAAGGCTGGCATGTAAAAGCTGCGGGCCCAACTACGAGCATTCGTGAAGAGCCTTATCAAGGCGATATCATCAAAAAATTTGGAATCCGTGCAGTCATCGGAAAAGGTGGTATGGGTCCAAAAACGTTAAAAGCGTTGCAGGAGCACGGCGGGGTATACCTCAATGCGATTGGTGGAGCCGCCCAGTATTATGCTGAGTGTATTAAGAAGGTCAACGCTGTTGATTTTATGGAATTTGGTATTCCTGAGGCGATGTGGCATCTCGATGTGGAGGGTTTTGCAGCGATTGTGACGATGGATGCTCACGGCAACAGTCTGCATGCGGATGTGGAAAAAGATTCTGCAGCTAAATTGACTCAATTCAAGGAGCCAGTGTTTAAATAAATGGGGTTACAACCGGTGGATAAGTCATGAGGAGGGCAGATTCTCTGAATGGCTTTTCCATGGGTTTTAATCAAATTATAAGGATTTATATGTCCAGACTATAAATGATCCTTAAGGAACGCCGAAGGCGTTTTTACCTGTCTAAAGGAGGACAACGAATGGCACCACATTATATTAGAAATGGGTTTCTTAACGTTACGCCGTATTTTATTGCGGAAGATGCAGACCAATTGATAGATTTTGTTGTGCACTGCTTTGATGCCAAAATTATTGATATGCTGCGAAATGATGAGGGAAGGATTAGGCATGCCGAGGTCAGAATCGGTGATTCCATCATTGAGATTTCCGAAGCGAATGAAAAGTATTCACCGGTACAGCTTGCCATTCATCTTTATGTAAGAAATGTTGATGAGACCTACCGCAAGTGCCTGGATGCCGGGGCTTCTATTATTGAAGAACCACTGGATAAATCCTATGGAGAAAGAGGAGCAGGGGTTAGAGACCTTCAGGGTAATCAGTGGTTTCTTGCCACCCGTACAGAATAAACTCATGTGTTTTTACAAAAGTAATACAAAGTAACAGTCCAGAGTTAATCAACTCGGGCTGTTATTTTTATATAATCTACTCTGGGGGGCTTATGTCACGGTCATAGTCGTACTGGTATTTTGAAGAAAATGAAGTTAGGATAAAAGATACAATGATAAAGGGAGAGGCAAATTTCAGATGAAACCGTTTCGCGCTCGTCTTACGTTTATACTTATGGCCTTAATCGGTATTTCCATGATTGGTACTGGATTTACGATGGCTCATCTGTTTAAGAGCTCCCATATAACTGCTCTGGAAGAGAATATGTCCCGGGAAATAAGCTTGCTCTCAGGCACACTGGAATTTGTTGATATGAATTCTTCGAATGCGATCCCGTATTACACTGAACAGGCGGAGCATATTTCTAAACTTTTAGATTCTCGGATAACGTTTATTACAAAGTCGGGTAAAGTAATTGGCGATTCTGAGAAAAACCCCTTGGAAATGGACAACCACTCCAATCGTGAAGAAGAGATAGGGGCTGCGAAAGAGGGAACTGGACGGGCAATCCGTTACAGCGAAACTCTAAAGCATGAGATGTTATATGTGGCTGGAAAGGTAACTTCTGATCAGGGATTTGACGGCTATATTCGGGTCTCAATGGGACTTGATGCTGTAACGCAAGGTCTTAAGCATGCTTGGATGATCATGGCTGCAGGTCTAATTATCTTGTTCTTGTCAGCAACTATTGTGAGCTATAAAGTAGCTTCAAGCATGACTTCCCCGCTGGAGCAAATCACAAGAGTCGCCCGGCGGATTACCGATCTGGATTATGATGCCAGAGTTCATTTGAAGCGTAAAGATGAAGTTGGACAGCTGGCTACAGCGATTAATGCGATGGCAGACAGTCTTCAAGACCAGCTTAAGACGATTCGTGATAATGAGGATCTGCTGCAAAGCGTGCTGGATAATATGACGGGCGGCATCATAATGATCAATGCGGAAGAAGAGATTGCGCTGCTTAATCGGGCTTCAGAGCGAATGCTTGATGTCAGTAACGGTGAAATGGCGGGTCATTCGTACAAAGAGTTAAAACGGCATTATGAGCTAACCCGTCTGCTTGAAGAAGGGGTGTTAAGCCGGGAGCCGATTCATGAAGAACGAAGTATTTATAACCCAAGAGAGCGAATTGTACGGATGGACGCGGTTCCGATGATCCAGGATGGTACGTACAGAGGTATGCTTTTCCTATTGCAAGAGGTTACGGAAATTCGCCGTTTGGAGCGGATGCGTAGTGAATTTGTAGCTAATGTATCGCATGAACTCAAGACTCCGGTTGCAGCGGTCAAAGGGTTTGCCGAGACCTTACTGGGAGGCGGAGTTAAAGATGAGAAGACGGCGAGATCCTTCCTGCAAATTATTTATGATGAGAATGAGCGTTTAAATCGCTTGATTGGAGATATTCTGGAATTATCTAAAATCGAATCTAAACGGGTGCAGCTCGATTGCTCACCGGTTCATATCATTGAATTCTTTGATTCCGTGCTGGGAACCATCAGTAAAGTCGCTGAGAAGAAAAACATTAGTCTTAATGTAGAGGTTCCAGAGGAGCTATTCATTGAGGCGGATGAGGATAAGCTGCGTCAAATCTTTATGAATCTGTTCTCTAATGCGATTAATTACACACATGAAGGCGGAAACGTAAAGGTCTACGTTAAGAGTCTACTGAAACCAGACGGCTCCGAAAATGTTCAATTTACTGTTAGCGATACAGGTATGGGGATTCCTAAAAAAGATCTTCCGCGTATTTTTGAACGTTTTTACCGGGTGGATAAGGCAAGATCCAGAAGCTCCGGTGGAACGGGATTGGGGCTGTCTATTGTGAAGCATTTGGTAGATATGCACCATGGAGTGATTTCAGTTGAAAGTGATCTGGGAATCGGCAGTTCCTTTGTGATTGAATTGCCTTTGCTGCAGGAAGAAAAGACCGATTAGATTTTTGTAAATTCACTTTTTCAATTTTACACTAAGTTAACATTACGGTGATATGATGGTTTTGTTGCTGTTTTGTAAAAATCAAACTATATGGAAGACGGGGGAACCTATGGCTCAACGATTGCTTGTCATTGAAGACGAACCGACACTAGCCCGGCTGCTGTCCTATAACTTAACGCAGGAAGGTTACGAGGTGACGGTAGAGGATCATGGAACGGCAGGATATGATCGTGCGACGAGGGAACCTTTTGACTTGATCGTATTGGATCTGATGCTGCCAGGAATGAATGGCATTGACATCCTTGATAAATTGCGTGGACAAGGTATCCGCACACCTATTATCGTATTGACTGCTAAAAATGCTGAAGAAGATGTGGTTAGAGGGCTGAAATCCGGTGCTGATGATTATATAACCAAACCTTTTGGAGTATCCGAATTGCTTGCAAGAGTGAGCGCTGTATTGCGGCGGATTTCCGGTCTTGCTGAGGAGGCTCCACAAGAGACACCTATATCTGCTTCTACGATCATTCTGGGACAACTAGAAATCTATCCTGAGCGGTATGAAGTTTCCCTAGGTGGACATAGCATTAACCTGCGACCTAAAGAGTTCGAGGTATTGTTATATTTGGCTCGTAAACCAGGGGTAGTGCTGACAAGAGATGATCTTATGAACGCTGTATGGGGCTTTGATTATATTGGTGGACAGCGCACCGTTGATGTGCACGTAAGTTCACTTCGTAAAAAGCTTGAGCTAGATCCAGAATCTGTCCATATCGATTCCATTCGAGGTGTAGGTTATAAATTAGTTGTTAACAAAAAGAGAGCTCCGGTCATTTAGCATGACTGGAGTTTTCTTCTTTATCCCGTTCATAAACAAGATTCAGGTGAGATTACACGCCGAATTGTAGGGAATACTATCACGTGGACTAATTCATCTTCACCAATTTTACATTGCGTTAACATTTCTCTCCAACTGTATTTACATTAAAAGCTTATTATGGAGAACGAAGATGATGAGAAGGAGACGTAAATACTAATGAAATCCATCATTGACATAGAGAAACTTGATCTCTACTATGAGTCATTTCACGCACTGAAGAATGTGAATCTGCAAATTCCGGAGAAACAGGTTACTGCTTTTATTGGACCTTCCGGTTGCGGAAAATCCACTCTGTTGCGCACGCTGAATCGTATGAATGATATGATTCCTGGTACACGTATTGAAGGAACTGTAAACATCGGCGGCAAAAATATTTATAGTGACGAGGTAGAGGTAGAAAGCCTGCGTAAGCAGGTGGGCATGGTATTCCAACAGCCCAATCCTTTTCCGAAGTCGATTTACGACAATGTAGCTTATGGTCCTCGCCTGCACGGCATTCGTTCAAAGAGCGAACTGGATGAGATTGTAGAGCAAAGTCTGCGTCATTCCGCGCTGTGGGAGGAAGTTAAAGATTTTCTGAAAAAATCTGCCCTTAGCTTGTCCGGCGGACAGCAGCAACGGCTGTGTATCGCCCGAGCTTTGGCAGTACAGCCGGATATTCTGCTCATGGATGAGGCAACGTCTGCACTTGATCCTGTGTCTACGCTCAAGATAGAGGAGCTTGTACAGGAATTAAGAAGTAAGTATACAATCGTTATGGTTACTCATAACATGCATCAGGCGGCACGTGTATCTGGTCGAACCGTGTTTTTCTTGAATGGTGTAATTGTAGAGGCGGCGGATACAGAGGTGTTGTTCTCTACTCCTAAGGATTCCCGCACCGAAGATTATATTTCTGGACGTTTCGGCTGATACGGGCTACAAGGGCGCTCGTCCTTGGAAATGGCAAGCTGACCATACATTAATGAGGAGGATCGCTCTTACTATGATTCGCAGAAAAGAATTTGATAAAGATTTGGAAGAGCTGCGCAGTCTGCTGCAGCAGATGGGTGAACATGTAATAGATGCTCTTGGTGGAGCAATTGTTGCTTTACAGAATCTTGATACTGTGCGCGCTCAGGAAATCATTAAAGCAGATTTGCAGCTGAATGCCATGGAAGATAAAATCATGGAAATTGGCTCACGGCTAATTATTACACAGCAGCCTGTAGCAAAAGATTTGCGCCGCATTATCGTTGCTTTCAAAATATCTAGCGATTTGGAACGTATGGGTGACTTGGCTATTGATGTTGCGAAAGCAACTATGCGCATCCATGGACAGCAGCTGATCAAGCCGCTTGTAGACATTCCACGTATGGCGGAAATTGTGACGACCATGATTGATGAGGCTATCCAGTCTTATCTGGATGAGAACACGGATCTGGCTTATAGAATGGCACAAGATGATGATCAGGTCGATCAATTATATGGTTCGATGATCAATGAGCTATATAGTTATATGGTGGCAAAACCGGATTCTGTATCCCAAGCTATGTTATTAACGCTGGTAGGCCGTTATATTGAACGGATTGCCGATCATGCGACTAACATTGGTGAGAGTGTTGTTTATCTGGTCACAGGCAGCCGTCCGGACTTGAATCAGTAATTTGCACTTACACAGCTTTTGTTATATCTTTAGTTAAACTAAGTAGCCGCCCTTTTAAAAGGGCGGCTACTTGTTGTATATCCTTAACATATCAGCTTATCCCACTGTTTAGGTTGGTAAAGCCGTTTCTACTTGTACAGGGCATATGGTAAGATGTAAGGAGTAAGCATGAAAAAGGCGAGGTGCACTATGGACAAGTTGATACTTATAGATGGAAACAATATTATTTACCGTGCTTTTTTTGCGATGCCCCCGCTGACGAATACAGCAGGGCAACAGACAAATGCGGTGTACGGATTTACAACGATGCTGCTTCGTTTAATCGAAGAACATAAACCGACACATATGATTGTCGCTTTCGATGCAGGGAAAGTTACTTTTCGGCATGAAGGTTATCAAGATTATAAGGGCGGCCGGCAAAAAACACCGCCGGAACTCTCCGAGCAGTTCCCTTTGTTGAAGGAATTGCTGACTAATTTAGGTGTACCGCAGTTTGAAATTGGCAATTATGAGGCTGATGATATTATTGGCACCATTTCACGCCAGGCGGATGAAGCGGGACGGCAGGTTATGATCGTGTCGGGAGACAAGGATATGTTGCAGCTGGCCTCTGAACATACGACCGTTGCCTTAATCCGCAAAGGGGTCACCGAAGTTGAGCTTTATGGGCCGGAACAAATCCGGGAGAAATATGACCTAACCCCTGAGCAGATCATTGATCTTAAAGGGCTGATGGGCGATGCAAGTGATAACATCCCGGGAGTACCCGGCGTAGGTGAGAAGACAGCTTTGAAGCTGCTGCATCAATTTGGATCAGTGGAAGGTGTCTTAGCTGGAACCGGTGAGCTAAAGGGTAAAATGAAAGAGAAACTGGAAACCCATGCGGAAGATGCGGTGATGAGTAAAAAATTAGCGACCATCTATCGCGAAGTACCGCTTGAGCATTCGTGGGAAGACATGGTCTTCAATGGAATTTCAGCGGATACAGCCGGACCAGCACTTGCCAAGCTGGAATTTAAATCATTGTTGGAACGTTTGTCGCTTAGCGCTTATGCTCCTGTTGCCGAGGGTGAGGAGAGTGCAGCTGAAGTAGAAGCTGCGGCACTTGATATTACGATCGTAAGTGAAGAAGAACTTAAGGGGCTCAGTGAAGCTCTGGCTGGTATTTCGGCGCTGCATGTGGAATCGTATGGAGATAATCCGCATCGTGCCGAGGTAATCGGAATAGGATTGTCCTCTCTGGAGCGGCATTACTATGTGCCGTTTGAATTACTGCATAAACCGGCCGCTGCGAAGCTGCGTGATTGGCTAGGAGATGAAAAGGCTCCGAAAAGTGGATATGATCTTCACCGCGCTGATTTGGCTCTACACTGGCAGGGAATTGCTTTTGCAGGTGCAGCCCATGATGTGCAGCTGGCGGCTTATTTGCTTGATCCTACGGAGGCTAATCAGAATCTAAATGATCTCACTGCTAAATACGGCTTGCCGCGGCTCTCTCCTGATGAAGAGGTATTTGGTAAAGGTGCCAAATACAAAATCCCTGAGCTTGAAGTTTTAGGAAATCACGTTGCACGAAAGAGTGCAACGGTTCTTGGAATCGCACAGAAGCAACAGCAGGAGCTGGTGGAGACCGCAATGACAGGGCTATTCGAGGATCTGGAAATGCCTTTGTCACGGATTTTGGCGGATATGGAGAAACAGGGGATTGCAGTCAATGCTGGTGATCTTAAAGAGCTTGGAAAAGAATTCGAGGCGCAAATTTCCAAATTGGTCAGTGAAATATACGAGATTTGTGGCACTGAGTTTAATTTGAACTCACCAAAGCAGCTGGGTGAAATCTTGTTTGTAAAGCTAGGTCTGCCTGTCGTCAAGAAGACGAAGACGGGTTATTCCACGGATGCCGAAGTGCTTGAGAAACTGGCGCCATACCACGATGTGGTGCGTTTGATTCTGCAATATCGCACAATTGCAAAGCTGCAATCTACCTACGTAGAGGGGCTGCTTAAAGAAATTTCCCCGAACACAGGGAAGGTGCATACATTCTATCGGCAGACAATTGCCGCTACAGGACGGCTTAGCAGCCAATTCCCGAACTTGCAAAATATCCCGATTCGTCTAGAGGAAGGACGCAAAATCCGCAAGGTATTCGTTCCGTCCGAACCGGGCTGGTCCATCCTGGCAGCCGACTATTCGCAGATCGAACTGCGAGTGCTGGCGCATATTTCAGGTGATGAGCGGATGAAGGAAGCCTTTCTGCATGATATGGATATTCACACGAAGACAGCGATGGATGTGTTCGGTGTGACCGCGGAACAGGTGGACAGCAATATGCGCCGTGCCGCAAAAGCCGTTAACTTTGGGATCGTCTACGGGATCAGTGATTACGGTCTCTCGCAGAATCTGAATATTCCGCGTAAGGAAGCCGCGCAATTTATTGAACAGTATTTTGAGGTTTATCAGGGTGTGCGCCGCTATATGGACGATATTGTAGTGGAGGCACGAAAGTATGGTTATGTGACCACATTGCTCGAACGTCGCCGTTATCTGCCGGAGATTAATGCGAAGAACTTTAATCTGCGCTCTTTTGCGGAGCGGACAGCAATGAATACACCTATACAGGGAACAGCAGCGGATATAATCAAGCTGGCGATGGTGCATATGGACAAGGCATTATTTGATCGTGGGCTTAAGAGCCGTATGCTGCTTCAAGTACACGATGAGCTTGTATTCGAGGTGCCAGAGGATGAAATGGAGCTTATGAAGACGCTTTTGCCGGAAGTAATGGGTGGAGCCCTGAAGTTATCTGTGCCGCTTAAGGCAGAGGTCAGCTTTGGAAGTAACTGGTACGAGGCGAAATAGACTCCCTTTAAGGTGTGCATATCAGCTATAATGTAGTTGAGGTGAAGACATCATGCCGGAATTACCGGAAGTAGAGACAGTCAAGAGAACACTTAATGAGTTAGTTAATGGAAAGCAGATAGAGAATGTAACCGTCCGGTTGGCGCGGATTATTCAGCGTCCGGATGATATTCAGGCTTTTGCCCACCTGCTGGCAGGTCATAGCATTGTAAAAGTTGAACGAAGAGGAAAGTTTTTGCGTATTGTACTGGATGGTCTGGTGCTTGTGTCACATTTACGGATGGAGGGCCGTTACGGACTTTTTTCAAATGATGACCCACTGGACAAGCATACACATGTGATTTTTCATTTTACGGATGGAACTGAGCTGCGTTATACGGATGTTCGCCAGTTCGGGACGATGCATCTTTTTCAGATGGGAGAAGATCTTCAGCTGCCGCCTTTAAATAAGCTGGGGCAGGAGCCGCTGGAGCCTTCTTTTACACCGGAGAGGTTTAAGCAGATCGTGTCCGGTAAAAGCACCAAAATTAAATCGCTGCTGCTTAATCAGGAATATATCGTCGGCATCGGCAATATTTATGTAGATGAGTCGTTGCACCGTGCGGGTATCCATCCTGAAGACAGCGCCAAAGCGCTCACGGACAATCAATTGGACAAGCTGCATCATGCAATTGTAAGCACGCTGGCCGAAGCGGTTAACGCCGGAGGTTCATCTGTTAAGTCATATGTTAATGGCCAAGGTGAGAGCGGTACGTATCAGCAGCAGCTATTGATTTACGGTCGTAAAGATCAGCCGTGTAGTAACTGTGGAACGATGATTGAGAAGACGGTTGTAGGCGGTCGTGGTACGCATTATTGTCCAAATTGCCAGCGTCCGACTGTTCACTGAATTTGTTGAAATAATAAGGTTGGCACCCACTACTTGTCCCGCCCATATACTGTGTGAAGAATGCTTAATAGAGAACGGAAGCTGAAACGATAAAATTTCAGTTTTCCGGTTCTTCACAGGAGGGATTGCGGGTGCTCAGCCCATTATTTTCACTGCTATTGCTAGCGTTTGCCTTGAGTTTGGATGGTTTTGGTGTAGGAATTACATATGGGCTGCGTAAAATGAAAATACCACTGCTCTCCGTTCTGATTATCTCGCTCTGTTCGGGGGTAGTTATCTGTGTATCGATGCAGGTTGGGGTTTTGCTTGCCAAGGTAGTGTCTCCGAATGCAGCTTCTATAGTTGGTGCAGTTATACTTGTGCTAATGGGATGCTGGTCGCTTGTTCAGATGCTGATGCAAAAAGAGAAAGATGCAGATGGCGGACGTAAAGCTGAAACGGTAGATAAGGGCTCATTTTCCGAGCAGGCTTGGGCAGAGGTAGCTGCTGATTCTGAAGCGGGTACAGAACCTGTTATGAATGATGAACCGTTGAAATCAGCTGTTTTTTCACTTGAGCTTCGCCGTTTGGGGATCGTAGTACAGATCTTGCGTACCCCGTCTTCTGCGGATATGGATGCCTCAGGAAGCATCTCTTCGATGGAAGCGATGATACTGGGGATTGCGCTCTCTCTGGATGCTTTTGGGGCTGGACTTGGCGCAGCGCTGCTTGGCTTCAATCCGATATGGACATCACTTACAATAGCTTTGTTTAGTGGTACATTTCTATTGCTGGGTATGAAGACTGGACTTAGATTTGCCGGGAACTACTGGATGAAGCATGCTGCCGCATTACCAGCGTTATTATTAATTGCAATGGGAATACTGAAGCTATTATGAGGTGAGTACATGATTATAGGCTTAACCGGAGGAATCGCATCCGGAAAAAGCACAGTGTCTGCACTGCTTGTGAACAAGGGAGCGAGGCTGGTTGATGCCGATGTGATCGCCAGAGAAGTTATGCTTCCCGGGCATGAAGTGTTGGCTGCTGCTGCTAAGCAATTCGGAAAAGAGATCCTTTTTCCGGATGGAACACTGAATAGGGCCAAATTAGGTGAAATCGTCTTTCAAGATCCTGTGGCCCTGCAAACCTTGAACAATTTGACGCATCCTGCCATCCGGCAGGAAATCAAAGACCGTATGTACAGCATGGAGCAGGAAGAGCCGAAGCGGCTTATTATTGTGGATATTCCGCTTCTTTTTGAATCAGGGCTTGAGACCCTGTTCCATGAGATTGTAGTAGTGTACGTTCCCCGTGAAATGCAAATTGCTCGATTAATGGAACGTAATAGGCTCTCTTTAGAAGAAGCAGAAGCGCGATTGAATGCACAGATGGATATTGAACAGAAACGTAATAAAGCGGACTACATCATCGACAACAGTGGCGATCTTGCGTACACTGAGCAACAGGTTGCTGTGTTTTGGGACAGGCTGGGTTTATCATGAAATGGCTACGTAAAAAAAGAGTACTGCTTCTGCTATTTGTGGGTTTTACGGCAATATTGTTTCTGAGCACTAACTGGATGTCGTGGTTTTATCCCATCCATTTTAAAGATGAGATTCGCAAGCACAGCATCACTTATGAGATAGACCCGTTTCTTGTAACCGCGATTATTCGTGTAGAAACGAACTTCAAAACTGGACGAGAATCCAAAAAAGGCGCACTAGGGCTGATGCAGCTTATGCCGGATACCGCGAAGTGGGCGCTGGAAAAGGCCAAGCTTCCAAACGTATCTATGGAAGAACTCAAGCATGAGCCTTCGGCTAATATTGAACTGGGTACATGGTATCTTTCAACTTTATCCCGTCAGTTCGAAGGTAAACGTACAGCAATTATCGCAGCCTATAATGCTGGGCCCGGAAAAGTTCAACGCTGGTTGGACGAAGGGGTCTGGGATGGGACAGATGCAACCATTAAAGATATTCCCATTGGTGAAACCAGGCATTATGTACAGCGCGTTAATTATTACTATGATCAGTACACGGACATTTACAAAGAATTTTAATTTCTACCGTGTTATGTATAAAAAGAAGTATTAAACGACCTGTAGGTCGTTTAATACTTCTTCAAAAAGCTTATGTTGGTCAGGTTATTTGTATTGACCTGCCAGTTGTTGTTCTGCCAGGGTTACAAGACGTTTAGTGATGTAACCACCGATCGAACCATTTTCATAAGAAGTTTTATTGCCTTGGTAACCATCTGGGGAAAGCGTGATTCCTAGTTCTTGGGCAACTTCGTATTTAAGTTGTTCCAAGGCACCGCGGGAATTTGGAGCTACAAGGTTATTGGAGTTGTTGCTTTGGCTCATTGCTGTTCACCTCCTCTGTTGGTAACTGTATTATGTGCCGGACTTGCCATTATCATTACAAGAAAAAAACGGTGATTTCTGGAAATAATAAAAAAGCCGTTCAAAAGCCGGATTTATAACGTGCCGGGACCCATACCATTATGTAATAGGAAGTGATGAAGCTTATGAAATGCCCTTACTGCGATCACACAAATACTAAAGTGCTGGACTCGCGACCAGCGAATGAAAATAAGTCAATCCGTCGTAGGCGTGAATGTGAGCGTTGCAGCAAACGTTTCACTACTTTTGAAATGATTGAAGAAACGCCACTCATTGTAATTAAAAAAGACGGCAGCCGTGAGGAATTCAGTCGTGATAAAATACTCCGCGGTCTCATCCGTGCTTGTGAGAAACGGCCGGTTTCTGTGGAACGTCTAGAAAAGATCGTGTCCGAGGTTGAGAAATCTCTGCGCGGCATCGCCGTTGCGGAAGTGGAAAGCCAACAGATTGGTGAATTCGTGATGGAGCAGCTCTACCCAGTAGATGAAGTGGCTTACGTTCGTTTTGCGTCCGTATATCGCCAGTTCAAGGATATTAATATGTTCATGAAGGAACTCAAGGGGCTGCTATCCAAGAGTACGGGAGAATTAGAGGGATTATAGGGTTTTGTCCAGTTAGAGCGTTACAGCCAATCCTAGGGTCTGTTAGGAGTGCTTGTACTGGTTTGTTTCCTCTGAGTTTTGAGCGGGGAATTTGAGTGGAAAAATGAATTTTAAAAAAAGTGTTGACATAGAGGGCGATTTTTTATATTATATAGAAGTCGCCTACGACGCTTGAGTTTATCGGAACAACTCAATTACGACCAAACTAAAATTAAAAAATGTGTGATTTCATACATCTGAAATTTCAGTTTGGGGCCATAGCTCAGCTGGGAGAGCGCATCGCTGGCAGCGATGAGGTCAGGGGTTCGATCCCCCTTGGCTCCACCAAACTTCATATGGACTCTTAGCTCAGTTGGTAGAGCAGTAGACTCTTAATCTATTTGTCCAGGGTTCGAGCCCCTGAGAGTCCATCCTAAAGAAACGGCAGAAATGCCGTTTTTTTGTTGTTTGGGGAAGAGTGACTTTTTATTTGGTTTTGATCGTGGTATAGTTTGGGTAGATAAAACGTACAATGCAAAGAGAGTCGTGCGGAAACACGACTCCCAGTGCAATAGCCGCTTTTCAGGGCGGCGGCTTCGGAAGTTTAGTCAGGAAATAGACCGCATTCCTTTGCGAGAGGGCGGTCTATTTCTTTTTGAGGTAGTTGAGCAATGCAATAATGAACATGCCGAACATGAACATCAATGACAATTGCTGGCTCCAATTACAGACAATCCATATCTAAAGAAACAGCAAGATGCTGTTTCTTTTTTTGTTCCCATTTATTAATTATCATTAAATCCATTAAACTCCTGAAGCATTTGAATAAAGGTTTCAAGCTGTTGATTATCCCATTGAGCTATGCGCTCATAAAATATGAATTCCTTATCCTGCAGCGCATCAAAGGTTTTTTGTCGTCCAAGTTCAGTGAGTGTAAGAAGGATGGCTCGACGATCATTAGGAGAGTCTTCTCTTCTAACATAACCCAAATTTTCGAGTTGCTTGATGAGACGGCTGACTGAACTACGATCCATAGCCGTTGATTCTGCCAACACAGAGGCGCTTGTTGGTCCATAAGAGTACAGCCAACGGACTATATGGAAAGCAGCAGGCTGTATAGATGAATCGAAAGCGGCAGCAGTTCTGACATTTAGGGCATGCGAAGCGCTAATGAGAGCACTAATTTGTCCACCTAGCTTCAGTTCTAATTGTCCTCTCGACGTGTCTTTACGTTCGGCATTCATTGTTTTGACCACCTAACCTTGTATTTTAAAGTTGTCATACATCTATTTAGTTGACATATATCAATCATAATCATATAGTTGATATATATCAATTATATGATTTGGACAATACGCTGTCAAAATGAAATTGCCCCTGATGAATTCCTGATATAAAGGAGAATGTAGATGATGACAAAGCCGATTATTGTAATTACTGGAGCTACAAGCGGTTTGGGACAACTCGTTGCACTTGAAATGGCAAAGCAGGGTGCTCATCTTGTTCTGACTGCAAGGAGTAAAACCCGTTCGGAAGTAACTGAAAAAATGATAAAGGAGAGCGTACCAGCAGCCGAAATTAGTTTTTTCTACGGAGATTTATCTTCAATGAGGGATGTCACTAGGTTAGGACAAGAAATATCTAGTGTTTTTCCGAAGATAGACGTGTTAATAAATAACGCAGGGCTTCATGGGTTTGAACAGCGGATAACTGCCGATGGATTCTCAGAAATGATGGCTGTGAACTATTTTGCACCATGGTTATTGACGCAAACCTTAGAACGTTCTTTGAGAGCAGCAGGAAATGCAAAAATTATAAATGTTGCTTCGGAAGCTTCACGCCGGCATGGAGTACTAAAGTTGCCAGGAGATTTGCTCAATACAGCTTCCTTTACTTACAGGGGATCATCTGAGATTTATGGGAAAACCAAACTGTTAAACATTATGTTTACCAGTGAGCTTGCACGCCGCTGGGCGGGAACGGGAATCAGTGTTCATGCATTGAATCCGGGTTTTAACGTTACAGGTCTCGGGCGTGAACTTTGGTTTTCTTCGATGCTTAAGCACTTATTGAATTTCTTTCGTATTGGCGATCCTCGTAAAGGAGCGGAGATCATTATTCGTTTAATGAGCGATCCTAAGTATCAAGAGAGCAGTGGGGGATATTTTAACGTTGGGACAGGCAATCCCATTGTACCCGTCCAACCGGGAGGAGATAGGGTAATGGAAAATAAATTATGGAACGATACACGAGACATTTTGCAGCAGAAAGGTTTCTTTGGAAACTGATTTAATTAGTGAAACTAACCTCATGTCCGTTCGAATCACCCATTCATGATCCTGCGGACTGTATAGCTCTTATTTTCTTTATTTAGTGAAATTAGTCGAGTGATCGGACCGTAGCGCACTTATTTCCTCTCCAGTAGCAGTATTTTGTTTTGAAAAGACTAAATAAGTGCGTAGGAGTCCGATAGCTTGGGAAAATGCCCCATAATGAGAAAATAAGAGCACCTCGGTCCGTTGTATCTCAACATTCCGCCAGTCCGACATTTTATAGTACTACGATCAGAAATAGACCGATCCCTTGTGAGAGAGGGCGGTCTATTTTACCGTTCCCGTTAGTTACCGTATTCCTTCAAAAGCGTACCTCACCAACTGCTGCACATAAGCATCGTCTATGGGTTGGCCGGTCACCAGCAAGCGGTAGAATATCGGCCCGTAAATAAGATCGGTAACAACTTCAATATCGAGATTATCCTTCAATTCCCCGCGCTGAACACCCCGTTCCATAAGCAGCCGTGCCTCAAGCCGGCGAGGCTGGAAATATCGGGTCCGATAAGCTTCCGCCAAGCCTGAATCCATCTGTCCTTCGCCAATGATCTCCGTAATGATTTTACCCTCTCGACTAATCAGGAACCGGGATAAGTTCGTTGCATGCATGAGAATATCATCGAATACTGAACCTGTGTCAGGTACGGGCAGTCTGTCCGCAGCGGAGGATAGGAATCCATCCATCACCACGGCAGCCTTGTTAGGCCACCATTTATATATCGTAGCTTTGCTGACCTTGGCACGATCCGCTATTTTTTCCACCGTAACTGCTCCAAAACCATTTTCCAATAACAAATCATAGGAAGCGGAAAGAATAGACTTCTCCGTCTCAACATTACGCGGACGTCCTCGTTTACTCTCCATCTGAAATCACCCTTTCGTTAATCTGTCTCCAATCAAAATATAAACTATACGTTCAGTATACTAAAAAAATCTGGAAAAATAAATGACCATCGCCTATTTACAAAACGATACGTTCAGTATATTATTTAAACATGAATTAGTGAACTGAACGTATAGTATTTAAATTATTATGACCATCTGAGGAGGATTCACATGCAAAAAGAACAAGCGGCGAAAGAGAACCACATTTCAAGTTGGATGATGTTTATGTTAGCAGCGGCATGCGGGCTTATCGTGGCCAATCTTTATTATGCTCAAACCCTTGTCGGACCTATCAGTGTCTCGACAGGACTTTCTTCTACAGCCGCAGGCTTGATCGTCACTTTAACTCAAATCGGTTATGTTGTAGGTTTGTTATTTATCGTGCCGCTGAGTGACATTGTTGAGAATCGGCGTCTCACGATAATCACGTTAATGGTTGCAGTGGGTGCATTGCTGGTTGCAGCTTTCGCAGCTAATGCGCCTTTGTTCCTGACAGCATCTTTGTTTATAGGAACCGGTTCTGTGGTAGCTCAAATCCTGGTGCCTTATGCCACCTATTTAGCGTCTGAAGAGCAGCGTGGCCGTGTGGTTGGTAATGTTATGAGTGGACTCTTATTAGGTATTATGTTTGCCCGGCCCGTGGCAAGCTTTATCACCAGCATCTGGGGATGGCAAGCCGTGTTTATTTTTTCAGCGGTCGTTATCACGTTGTTATCCATTCTTCTGTCGCGATTTCTTCCTCAACGTAAACCTGCACCTTCGGTAAGCTATGGTAAATTAATTGTCTCTTTAGGCACCCTTTTAAAACAAACGCCTATATTGCGCCGACGTGCCTTATATCAAGCTTGTTTATTTGGAGCTTTTAGTCTCTTTTGGACGGTGGTTCCGTTGCGGTTGGCGGATGATTTTGGAATGTCGCAGCAAGGGATCGCTTGGTTTGCTTTAGTAGGTGTTGGTGGGGCTGTAGCCGCGCCGATTGCTGGAAGACTGGCAGATAAAGGTTGGAGTAAATGGTTAACCGGACTGGCCATGATCATTGCCACCTTGTCTTTTTTACTAATTCATCTTTTCCATAGCCACTCAACTTTTGCTCTCATTCTGCTCTTTATTTCCGCGATTACATTGGATATGGCCGTATCGGGAAATCTTGTACTCGGACAGCGTGTGATTTATTCATTGGGAAGTGAAGCGAGGGGACGTCTTAATGGGATCTTTATGGCGATTTTCTTCGTGGGTGGAGCCGTTGGATCATCTTTGGGTGGTTGGGCTTATGCCTATGGGGGATGGACCTTCGCCTCACTCATCGGAGTGATCCTGCCGCTATTGGCTTTGGTTTACTTTTTCACTGAAAAAAGATCAACTAAAGCTGTTGAATAAAGCCTTGCTTTAAGAGTGGGGGTTAGGCTTACGGCAGAATAGACCGCTACCTTTGGTTAGGGCGGTCTATTTCTTTTTGAGGTAATAACGCTTGATAAACGTTAGTTATGCTCCGCTAACTGCACCTCAAACCCGTCCGGGTCCAGGATATAAAAGAACCGCAGGTGGGGATTGGGTGCGATTGGTCCGCGCGCTACTGGGATACCTTGGCTTTTTAAACTCTCCATTGCTTCATCAAGTGACTCCACTTCGAAACCCACAGAAACGCCACATTCCGGCTTCAAAGCCGGGTCACTTCCCTGAATAAGCTCGATCTTGGGTTGCCCCTCCAGACCTAACATGACGATCTGTTTTCCACTGCTCTCAAATCTACGCTCAATGGGTAGCCCCAGTATCCGGTTATAAAAATGAAGGGAAGCCTCCAGATCGCGGACCCGAAGCGTAATCCAATTCATACTCAATTTCATGTATAGTCTCCTCTGATGAATATTCTATATCGTATATTATACGCTATCATCTTGCCAGGAAACAGGGAGAATGGGAAATCAAGAACGTTTAATGAGGATAAAAGCCCGCAAAATCAGCTGTGCAACCAGTGGTTGACAGTATGTAAGGGGAGATAGGTAGTCAATTACAGAACGTTATAATATGATGAGCATGAGGTGATGGCGAATGGACTTTGCAAATAAATTGCAAAGCTATAGGAAACAGAGAGGAATGTCCCAGGAGAACTTAGCGGAGGTGATTGGTGTTTCGCGGCAAGCCGTGTCTAAGTGGGAATCAGGTCAATCCTATCCCGAAATGGATAAGATGATTAGTTTAAGTGAATTATTTCACGTAAGTTTGGATCATCTGGTGAAGGATGCTTCAAGCGATACCAAAGCAGAGCATGTCGCAAGCCCCGTATATGTAGATCTGAATTCCTTGTTTCATTATGAGTACAAAAGTAAGAGAACATGCTTTGGAATTCCTCTGGTTCATATCCATATCGGGCGGGGGCTATACGTTGCCAAAGGGGTTATTGCCATAGGTAATGTTGCGATTGGTGCGGTATCCATTGGTATTGTTGCTTTGGGCGGATTATGTTTAGGTGCGCTTGCTTTAGGACTCATCAGTTTTGCAGGTCTGGCTCTAGGGCTTTTGTTAGCCGTTGGGGGCATTGCGGCGGGTACAATGGCCGTTGGTGGAATAGCATTGGGGATATTTGCTGTTGGAGGTTTAGCTGTAGGTATGTTCTCCTTGGGTGGTCTCTCTATCGCTTCCCATATTGCAATGGGTGGATATGCAAGCGGGCATATAGCTATAGGGGATACCGTAAAAGGTGCTTATACCTTTATTACTCAAGATAATAATTTCAACGATATCAAGGGGGAGGAGGTAAGAAAGTTAATTCAGCAAGAATATCCACATCTTTGGAAGCCCATTGTGCAGGGAATTATTTCAATCTTCAAATAGCTGATTAATTTGCGGAAATTTCTTTACGGTTGTTTCATATGGATATAATTTGGGTAATAAACGATTGGCGTTTGTCATATATTGATCCGGCAAAAATACTTGTTGCTCAGCAACAAGTATTTTGATTTTGTGTTGGATATTTGTGAAAATATAAAACCTGATATTAGATGTTTTGCTGAAAACCGAAATTTTTACAGAGGAGTATTTATTTGAAAAGCATTCATAAGCGCTTATTATTCTTGCTGCTTGTGTTTATAATTCTACCGTATTTTTTATCCGTGTTGTTGATCTATCGGCAGACGAAAGAGAATGTGGAACGACATGAACTTGAGAACAGCCAAGAGCAAATTCAGCAGGCGTCAGCCGATATAGAGCAATATTTTGATGAAATCATTAATCTTCCATATATTTTATACCGAAATCCAGACTTATTCAGGGTGTTTGAAGAAGGGTTAGAAGAAGATTTTTATTACAAGCAGCTTGAAATTAATAAGGGTATGACTAACTTCTATCTCATGAGGAGTGAAATTCGTCAGGTCCGTCTATTCATAAACGAAGGGAAAAGCTCATTTACAGTTTATAATGCCATGTTAAGTTCCCGTAAAAGGAATCCGGATTTATTACAGCAAGCTTCCATTCAGAAGCTGATGAGCTCTAATAGCAATGATCTTATTGAAGCTCCGCATCCGATTGAGAACTATAACGATACCTCCATTATGCCTCCTTCGGATAAAACGATGGTCTTGACGGTTCATCACAAAATTGTGGATGTCCTAACACAGGAATTTCTGGGCGTCATCACTATAGATATTGATTTGGACAAGATTGCTCATATCGCTAATCATTTTCTACAGAAAAATAAAGAGAGCGTATGGCTTTCCGATGCGGAGAATCATGTCATTTACGCAAGTGATGAAACATGGATAGGCAAAACCGTTCCCGATGAACTGCAAAGGAAAATAAGTCCAGCACAGGCAGCTGCTAATTCTCCAGAAGGAGATATTGTGTTTACTAGAACATTGCAGGAACCGATAAAAGCGTGGCATTTTGCTAAGGTAACCCCGAGCTCTTTTTTATTTGAAGATGTAAGGAAAACTGCCTATACAAACATCATCGTAGGTGTGGTTGTAGGTGGACTGGGCTTGATAATGATAACAATCATTTCTTATGGATTTACACGGCCGATAAAACTGCTTAGTCAAAAAGTCCAGCGTATCGAGGGGAGGAATATGAATGCCCCATTCGACGATATGCGGGAGGACGAAATCGGTATTCTAGAAAGACATATCAAGGAGATGATGAATCGGATCAACCGTCATATTGACCGGGAGTATAAGCTTGAGATAGAGAACAGGAAAAATCAGCATAGGGCGCTAAAGTCGCAAATCAATCCGCACTTTTTATTTAATTCTTTACAATCCATTGCTGCTGTTGCCCTACTCTCTGAATCTCCAAAAGTATATCAACTGATTACCTCTTTATCCAAAATGATGCGGTACTCGATTCGTGTGGATCAGAAGGCGACGGTTCAAAGCGAAGTGGATTATGTCCAGGCTTATTTGAATCTTCAAGCGGAACGTTTTCAGACTGATTTTAGCTATTCCATTGATGTACCTAAAGATATTCTTGATATTCCGGTTCCTAGTATGATCTTGCAGCCGCTCGTTGAGAACTTTTTTAAGCACTGTTATGACGAGGGCTATGAACAAGCTTACATCCATATTTATGGTGAAATACAAGGTGAATATTTGAATCTAGTCGTAGAAAATAACGGAAACAGCGTGACGGATGATGAACTTGAGGCATTAAAAAATAATCTCTACACATCGGTTAACGAAGGCAATCCTTCTTTTGCACATATCGGGTTAAAAAACATTCATGATCGCTTGGTTCTTCATTTCGATCAGACAGCGGGAATCAAACTAGATTCGATGCAGGGACAAGGGTTCACTGTACGGCTAGTAATTCCACTCTACCTAAAGGAGAAGTAACGTTTATGAAAGCTCTTATTGTAGATGATGAGTCTAATGTTAGAAAAATCATCCGTTTTTTGGGACGGTGGGAACAATACGGGATTACCGAAGTGCTGGAAGCCAGAAATGGTCTCGAGGCTAAGGCGTTAATTGAGCAGAAATCTCCAGAGATCATAATGACAGATGTCAAAATGCCCAAAAATAGCGGGATGGAGTTAATCGAGTGGTTGGCTGCTAAAGACTACCCGGGAAAAGTGATTATGATTTCAGGGTTTGACGATTATTGTTTTATGCGTAAAGCGTTTAAGCTGGGATGCTTTGATTATTTGATGAAGCCAATTGAAGAGAAAATGCTGAATGAAACTTTAGAAGGGGCGTTGAGAGCCTGGGAAAAAGAAGAGGGAGAACGTCGCAATATGGAGTCCGGATTTTATGAAGAGGTAAAAATGTTTCGCTTAAACAGGGAGATTACTGCTGCTTGTAACGGTGAAGCTTTTGATGCAGGCGAAATTGCCTCGGCTCTCCCACAGGCAGACGTATACGACTTCACCATGATGTATTTTTACCAATCTCATTATTCGGAGCCATACATTCAGCTTTTGACCGAAGAACTGGCTACACGGGAGTGGGGAAATGCATTTACACTTCAAAATGATCCTAATGTCTGTGTGATTCTGTCCCTTCATGGACAGTTTTTCCCGATAGAGGAATGGATTACCCAGCATTTTGATATACCTGTTCGTTTGGTTAGTGGCCCCTCCATCCAATCGCTCGCAGAGATATCGTTATCTTTTCAATCTGCACAAAGGTCTATGGCTGAACAAAATTTTAGAGCAATCCATCGTTTGGCGGATTTAGATGATGTTAGGCGTATGAATGATATTGTCGCATTTGTTGATGAGCATTATATGGAAGAGCTAAGTTTGGACAAATTATCCACCCGTTTTTTTCTGAGCCGAGAACATATCTCGCGGAGATTTAAGCAAGAAGTAGGGATGACTCTTACGAACTACGTCATTCATTTACGAATAAATCAAGCGAAACAGTGGTTACTAGAATCGGATGAAAAGATGTACTCGATTGCCTTAAAGCTAGGGTATCAAGATGAGATTTATTTCTCTAAGCTATTCAAAAAAAACGTCGGTATGACGCCTGCTGAATATCGTAATTCACAGGGAGCAAGAGGAATAGACTCGGAAGTCAGGATAGCCAATACATAAGTTCATTGTTGAATGCATCTGGGGGAATTATGAAAATAAAAAGGGTTCAAATGATTATCGTGGGGTTGATTACGCTAACGCTTTCTTCATGTGGTGCGCATACACGTCCACTGAAGGAAGCGGATTTGAAGGTAGCGGATAAGACAGTCACTTTGGAGGTACTGAATCCTAAAGTGGAAATTTCTATAGAATTCGAGCAGATGGTTAAGGAATATGAAAAGGAAAACCCGAATATTAACGTGGAAATTCTAACCTTTGGCGGAGGAGCTAACTACCTTGATGAGCTAAAGGCGAGGTTTGCGGCCAATGTTGGTCCGGATATTTTTCCAAATGGCGGTTATGAAGAAGCGAAGGCATGGAGTAGATATCTTGAGGATTTATCGGATCAACCTTGGGTGGAACAGGCTTATGACAAGGCGCTAGAACCGATGAAGATGGACGGGAAAATATACGGGATGCCGATCAATTTTGAAGGCTACGGTTTTATTTATAATAAGGATTTATTCGCAAAGGCTGGGATTACTCCTCTCCCAACAACGTTTACGGAATTAAAAGAGGCGGCGAAAAAGCTGAAGGCTATAGGTGTGACTCCTTTTTCTGTTGGGTATTCCGATCATTGGTTCTTTGTCCTCCTGTTGAATATTGCTATTGCACAACAGGAGGACCCGGATGCTTTTATTCAAGGGTTAAACAACGGAACACAATCTTTTCGAGCGAATAAGGAAGTTAAAGATGTCATTCGGATGCTGGATTTGACCGTACAATATGGTAACGAAAATTTTTTGACAACAGATTATAATTCGGAAGTTGAGTTATTTGCAACAGGGAGAACGGCGATTCTTAAACAAGGGAATTGGGTTCAGTCTAAAATTGATCAAATATCGCCGAATATGAATATCGGTTTTTTACCCATGCCTATTAATGATGGTTCCGAAAACAATGCGTTGCCAGTAGGGGTATCTAATAATTGGGCTGTTAATAAAGAATCTTCGCCAGAAAAGAAGAAGGAAGCCAAAAAGTTTTTGAATTGGATGGTTTCCTCGGAAACAGGGAAAAAGTTCATGAAGGATCGCTTTCATTTTATTTCAGCTTTTAAAAATATAGAGACGGACCGTTCGGGAGCGCTTGTAAAAGATCTTATGCGATACGTCGATGAACAGAAAACTTTATCTTGGAATTGGTTTAAATTCCCTCCCAGAGTAAGAGAGGAGTTTGGCTATCTTATGCAAGCTTATGTAGGAGAGCAAATTAATCGGGATCAATTGCTTCAAGAGCTTCAAAAATCGTGGGATACCCATGTGAAGTAATAAAACCAAATCAATATAACCCTGTAAATGCATCAATTTACGACATACTCATAACGTCTACTCTTCATTAGAATTTAAAAGGGGAACAGCACAAAGGAAGATCGAAACCCAAATTTAAAGTATAAGAGGAGTTAGATGATGAATTTCAAGAAAATGATTAAACAAACAACAATCCTAACCTTTACAGCTGCTTTAATGTTAGGTGGAGCTACTCAAACCTTTGCGAAAGGAAATAACAAGCCGAACAAGCCGGAGTACAATGACTATGGTTTCTCTCATATCACTCGCGCTGACATGTTAAAATTACCCAAACAACAAAATAGTAAACAATTCCAAGTCCCAAAATTTGATGCTTCAACGATTGAGAACATTCCTGCAGCCATTAAGTTCGATGAGAATGGAAACAAAATTGAAATGGATGTTTGGGATACTTGGCCGCTGCAAAATGCAGATGGAACTGTAGCCAGTTATAAGGGGTATCAAATTGTTTTTGGTCTGGCGGGCGACCCTAATAATGGATCAGACACATTTATTTATTTGTTCTATAAGAAAGAAGGAGACAACTCTATCAGCAGCTGGAAGAATGCCGGCAGAGTGTTTAAGGATAGTGACAAACTTGTTCCTGATGATTATGTTTTAAACAATCAAGCCGAAGAATGGTCCGGTTCAGCAACCATGACATCTGATGGCAAAGTTCGCTTGTTTTACACTAATCGTCATCCTTGGGATCCAGATCGCGGATTTTACGGGAAACAAACTTTAACTACAGCTCAAATTAATGTCTCTGCCCCGGATGGGGATACCCTTAAGATTGATGGCGTAGAAGATATGAAATCCATCTATGACGGTAATCAAGGTGAAATTTATCAAAGTGTTGATATCACCGGTTTTAGCAAAGGCGATTACGACGATAATCATACCTTAAGAGATCCTCACTATGTGGAGGATAAAGGCCACAAGTATCTTGTATTTGAAGCAAATACAGGGACAACTACGGGTTACCAGGGTGAAGAATCTCTTTTTAACAAAGCTTATTATGGTAATAGCAATGCCTTCTTCCAAGCGGAGAAAAAGAAACTACTAAGCAGTGCTGACAAAACATCTGCGGAAACCGCGAATGGTGCGCTCGGTATCATTGAATTAAATAATGATTATACATTCAAAAAAGAAATGAAGCCGCTACTTGCCTCCAATACCGTGACAGATGAAATTGAACGTGCGAACATATTTAAATTGAATGGCAAGTGGTATCTGTTCACAAGCTCAAGAGGTTCTAAAATGTTCATTGATGGCATTGATGATGAAGACATCTACATGCTCGGGTACGTATCTAATTCTTTAACCGGACCCTATAAACCATTAAATGGTACAGGACTTGTCCTCCATCAAGATCTTAATCCTTATGATATTACCTGGACTTATGCTCACTTTGCGATTCCGCAAGTGAAAGGGAATAATGTAGTCATCACAAGTTACATGACGAATAGAGGTTACTTTGGGGATCATCATTCCACTTTTGCCCCAAGCTTTGTGCTGAATATTAAAGGCTCCAAGACTTCAGTTGTACCGAACAGCATTTTGGAACAAGGGCAATTGACGCTTAAAGGTAACAAACCGTATTAATCATTTACAAAGTAAATGCCAATGTAGTTGGCGTTTACTTTTCTTTTTATAAGCTGAGATTAGCAATGTAAAAAAGCGAGGTATATTTTGAATAAGAAAAAAATGATAGGAATCACTATATTAATCCTTTGTTTAATTTGTTTTGTGACGATAGTATTAGTAACTTATGACGCTGGAGAGAAGAAGAAGCCGGGGACCGACGTTCCTGATCATAAACCTACCACTCGGGCTAGCTATCATTTCACTGTACCTGAGCATTGGAAAAACGATCCGCAGAAACCCATTTATTTTGATGGTAAATATCATTACTATTATCTCTATAATGCTGATTACCCGGATGGAAATGGTACAGAATGGAGACATGCCACATCAACGGATTTGGTGAGCTGGACAGATGAAGGCGTTGCGATTCCAAAATATACAACACCCAATGGCGATCCCTGGTCAGGATCTGTTGTTGTTGACGATAGCAATACAGCAGGTTTTGGCGAAGGGGCTATTGTGGCGATTTTAACACAGCCCTCTGCAGAGACGGGGAAGCAAGAACAATATTTATGGTTCAGTACGGATCGTGGGCTGACGTTTAAATCTTATAGTGATGATCCTATTTTGCCAAATCCGGGCACAGAAGATTTCAGAGACCCGAAGGTAATATGGGATCAACATTCTCATAAATGGGTGATGACGCTAGCCGAAGGTACGAAAGTGGGCTTTTACGAGTCTGACAATTTAAAAGATTGGCACTATACAAGCGGCTTCGAAACAGAAAATATCGGAATTGTAGAGTGTCCTGACTTCTATATGATGCGGGCGAATGATGGCACTTATAAATGGGTTCTTGGGGTCAGTGCAAATGGTAAGTCGATAGGTAAACCTAACACGTATGCCTACTGGACTGGAAATTTTAATGAGAATGAATTTATCGCGGATCATCATGAACCACAGTGGCTAGATTATGGATTTGATTGGTATGGTGCTGTAACTTTTGAAGAAGGAAAGGACAAGGATCAATACAATCATCGATATGCTTTGGCCTGGATGAATAATTGGGATTACCCTCATGTTACCCCCAATCTTAACGAAGGTTTTAACGGAATGGATTCAATCGTGCGTCAAATAAAATTAACACGAGATGAAGAGCAGTCGTATCAGTTAGTATCACAGCCCATCGAAGCATTAGATCAAATGGTAACTTCAACGGATTCCTTGCAACAAATAAAAGTGAACGGCTCGTCAACACTTGATATCACAGGCGAAAATTACCAGCTCGATGCAGATCTATCTTGGTCAGAGAATACCAATGTAGGCTTAAGACTTCGTGAATCCGCAGATAAGACGCGCCACGTGGACGTAGGAGTGTTTGTTGAAGGACAATATTCTTATGTTAATAGAGCCTTCACTGGACAACCTGATGAGAGTGACAGATATCTTGAAAGCAAGGCCCCCTTTGATGTGAACAAGAAAAAAGTGCATCTGAAGATCCTTGTGGATAGAACAAGTATTGAAGTTTTTATAGATGATGGTGAAATTGTATTTTCTAATGAAATCTTCCCGGAAATAAAGGATCAAGGCATTACCTTGTTTTCTGAAGGTGGCACCGCGATTTTTAATAATGTTGTAATTAAGCATTTTGACAAAGATTAGAATGAATAGACAGAGTTTTTCTAATTCTTGCGCAATAAGAGGGCACTCCAACCTATGGATGTCCTCTTTTTTTATTATAAGTACGTAATATTAAACCTAATTCACGAAGGAATACATAATTGTTAAACGCTATCTTGAATTCTAGAATGATGTTATTGGCATCACGTTACTTTTTTGGTTTCAAAATCATTCTGGGAGGTTGTCCTAATGAAGCGAAGGCCTATTTATGTTGTTCTTATTCTGTTTATTGTATTAGGTTCATGGTTGCTGCTGAATCACCGGGAAAATAAAAGCGCCTCTGAGAAGCAAGTGCAGGAAGTGCTGCCTACGAGTACTGTTGATACTAACACAACAATGGCTAACGTTACTGTAAATAACAGAGAAACTCCGGTGCAGTACTTGGATCCCGCATATAAAGTTACAGTGAAACACGATATTTTGTATGCAAGTAAGAAAAACGAGACGGATGCTGAAGAACCGCTGAAGCTCGATTTGTACCAGCCCATTGGAGATGAAACCAAGCAGAGGCCAGTATTTATTTTTATTCATGGCGGAGGTTATACCGGAGGGGATAAGTCTGATGCAGCAGATTTTTCCGAAGGCCTGGCAAAACGGGGATATGCTGTTCTCGCTATTGATTATAGGCTAAAAAAAGATCCGTTTTTCAATTTTACTCGCACACTTAATGATGCTAATGAGGATATAAATGATGTGATCAAATGGATTAATCAGCATGCGGAGACTTATGGATTGAACAAGGAACGTATAGTTATTGGCGGAGATTCAGCAGGAGGTCATCTGGCCATGAACTTTGTGAATCTATCCTTAGCAAAAGATCCCTCCCTGGTTAAGTCTGTATTTTCCATTATAGATATTTATGGTGGTGAACTGGCAAGAAGTGCTGACAACAAGCTGCCGCCTGTCCTAATTATTCATGGAACGATAGATAAAATGGTGCCGTACCAGCAAAGTATTGACCTAGCCGCTCAATTGAAAGAGAAAGGTATTTATCATAATCTGCTCACGCTGGAGGGAGTCGGACATGATTATAAAAATGAAAAATATATCGATGAAATTATGGAGACGACAGCACATTTTCTGTGGAATGTCATGAACAGTTCGGACCTTGCGAGTCTTCCGGAAAATTCGGGGATCACGGTTGCTTCTGGTTCTACTTTTGATATTAAGCTGCCTGAAGCTTATCGCAGCGCATCGAAGGAGCCGCTTAATATCGATTTGCCAGAGGGATGGCTGCTTAATGGAGAAGAAGAAGGTTCGCTGCGGATACAGGTTCCGGAAAGCTTGGTGCGCGGAAACGATTCGCTGTTCGTCTCTCAGGGTGCAGATCCTACAGCGGCATCAAGCTTCACTATGAATATCAACGTAATCGACCCGCTGGCAGTGTATTACGAGACCTTTTATGAGGAGTCTGCCAAAGAGATAAAAACCCATATGGATGTTACTAATCAATCTACAAGCAATTTCAGCGGTTCAGTGGAAGCTGATTATGAGACGGGACGATCTACCCGAGGTACTTATGCTTCGACTGTGGAAAATCTGGAGCCGGGTAAGAGCGTTCGTCTTGAGATTCCTGAGCTGGCAAGAGGCCAGCGGTCGCTTAAAGTTTTTAATGATATAGGTACCTTATTGCAATCGACAGTTGATTCTTCTAACGTGCTTCTGTTGCCGAAACTCAGTCCGCCTGTCCAAATCGATGGCAACTTGTCGGACTGGGGGAATCAAGCTCCCTTTGATGTGAAGGATGTCAAAATCATGGGCTGGCAAGGAGAGCAGGATCTCAGCGCCAAGGGTTCCTTAGCATGGGATGCCGACAATCTTTACCTTGGGGTAGAAGTTATCGATGATTATCATGCACAGTCAGCATCAGGAGATGCCATCTGGAGTGGGGACAGCATCCAGATTGGAATTGGCATTGCCAACGGGGATGGAACGGTGCCTTCTGAGTACCATGAACTCGGTGTGGCTCGCGGAGATACGGGCGAATTACTCAAATGGTGCTGGTTGGCACCAAAGGGGTTTAATTTGGGTGATGTTATAGAATTACAGTATGCCGTGGAACGTAAAGATTCAAAAACCAGCTACGAACTAGCCATTCCCTGGCCTGAACTAAAATCCGACGATGTACAGGTGAAGCCAGGAATGAAGCTGAAATTTTCGTTATTGGTCAATGACAATGATGGTGAGGGGCGTAAGGGCTGGGTGGAATATAACAGCGGCATTGGTTCGGCTAAGGATGTTGATGCTTTTGGTGATCTATTTGTGCATTGACATATTCTGCTGTTAACACTATGATATGAATGAAAAAATAATTATTCATTCACGGAGAGACGAAAAGTGGAAGACAAAAAAACAAAGATATACGAATGTGCGAAAGAGCTATTTAGCAATAAAGGCTTTAAAGACACGAATGTTTCTGGCATTACCACAATGGCTGGAATAGCTGTAGGAAGTTTTTACAACTATTATCCCTCTAAGGAAAAGCTTTTTATGGATATTTTTTTAGAGGAAAACGAAAAGCTCAAAAAAAGCTGTATGCAATCGCTCGATATGAGCCAAAGCCCATTAGCACTAATACGGCAGATGATGGTGCTTAATTTGGAAGGTATGATAGCCAACCCCATTCTTAAGGAATGGTATAACAAAAGTGTTTTCGCAAAAATCGAACAGCTGTACCGGGAAGAAACCAACATTCAGGTAAATGACTTCTTGTATGATAGCTTCCATGAAATCATTAAGCAGTGGCAAGCCGATGGTAAAATGCGCAGCGATATGGATAGTAAAATGATTATGATGATCTTCGGCGCAATGATTAATGTGGAAACCCACAAGGAAGAAATCGGGCTGGAGTATTTTCCACAACTTTTGGACAATATGCTGGAACTAATTATGAAGGGTTTGACAGACTGCCCCTAATACACTTATGGTGCAGTTTTTTTTTTAGTGAAATGAATGAATTATAAAATATTCATTCAAATTTTAAATCAAAAGGAAGGAGGCAAGCAGGTGAGTAAGAGAAGAGGAAAAAAGCGAAAATTCAATAAATGGATTATTGTTCTCAGCATTCTATGCGGGATTACAGTCATAGGTTGGATAGGTGGTATTCTCTTATCTGCTCCGGGAAGGCATGAAGTTCAGCAGCTTACTATCCACGCCATAGATATACAGAAACTGCGGGAGGGCAGCTATGTGGGGGAATACATTGGCATCAAAGATCATTCCAGAGATACCATGGTGAAGGCCACAATATCTGCTGGACGGCTGTCAGATATCAAAATACTCAAAGGTGCCTTGGACAAAACAGGGAACCCTGCTGAACTGAAGGGTGGGCTAAGCATTGGTGATTTGTTTGGTCATGTGATTGAATCGCAGTCTCTTCAGGTGGACGTTATCAGCGGGGCAACGCTTACCTCTAAAACACATCTTAAGGCACTCGAAAATGCCCTACTGCAGGCGGAGACGAAATAATTCATTTTAAGGAGAATTTATATGAACATTGCAGTCATTTCGTATTCATTCACAGGTAATAATGAAGCATTAGCAAGGAGTGTGGCGAAAGCGTTGTCGGCTGAATATATCCGAATCTCGGAAGCTAAACCCCGAACACTCGGTAGGATTACCTTTGATATGATTTTTGACAGGATACCGTTGGTTCAACCGAAGCCTGAGCAAATAGGAAAATATGATATTATCCTATTTTTTGGACCGGTTTGGATGGGGAAAGTGGCCACACCGCTCCGTGCCTATTTAGAGTACTTGAAGAAAAATCCGCAAAAGTATGGTTACCTTTCAATCAATGGTGGAGCTGACGGTCCAAATCCGAAGGTGCCAGGGGAGCTTAGAAAAAGAACTGGAGCAGACCCTGTTGTATTCATCGAGCAGCATATCGCAGATCTGATATCAGCAGATCACAAGCCTGCACGTAAAGATACCTCAGCTTATAAGTTAAATGAGGGCGATATTAATCAATTAACTGGAAAAATAGTGAAGAAAGTAAGGGATATGATCTAGCTTTTAAGCTCCAGCGAGACGAACAGAGAAACGGCAAAGCTGCCGTTTTTTTTGTTTTCTCTGCAATCTGGTAGAAATTGTTCTATTATAAAGTGTTCCTTCAATTCGCTAGATGGTATGATAGGTATGGGAGGGAATTATAAAATGAACAATGAGACGACTAATGAAAATGAAATAACAAATGAGAATGAGGAAGTAAATGATAATACAGAAATGTCTGAAGAGGATATGGCGCAGCTGCTAAAGGCTGTTCACCATAACGGCCTTGTAGCATTGAGAGTACACTTTAAAGATGTTGAAGGACAAGTATTGAACATGGAAGCCTACGGCCCTGTTTTTGTTTTTCACGTGAAAACTGAATTAGATCAGGTGTATTCCTGCGGATTTTTTCTGCGCGAGTTAATTGCAAGATTCCAGTCGGGTAAGGATCCGGCAGCATGGATGGCCTCATTCTTCGTTGAGCTGATGAAAATTGAGGGAGGCAAAACACTTCCAAAACCACCAGCAAGTGAAGAAGAAGCAAAAGGGATTATTGACAATGTGTTAGTTCCGCTTTGTATTGAGGAAATTACCCAAGAATTTGCTCCAGAAAAAGTGCATGTCGGGCTAGCATGGAACGAGAAATTGGGACCAGTCTTCGAGGCTGGATTTCCAGCTATCACCGATGGGAATAACGTATGCGCATTCCCGCTTCATCTGTTGCTGACTCATTTGCAATTGAACCGGGATCCATCCGAACTGCTTGTTCAAGGCATGTATAACATCCGCAAAGAACATGGATTGGAGTAAAACAGGCTCTGAGTCCTGACCATCCATAACCCAAAGAAACGGCAGAAATGCCGTTTCTTTTTCTTTTGACATTCAAAGAGTAGATCCTTGCTTGATGAATTCATTCATATCTACTTTGAACTGATAGCTTTAAGCTGATAACCTGCTGCTTGAAGGTTTCGTTCACATCATCTACGGACTGTATAGCACTTATCTTTGCTTTTTAGCTCCATTTACCGAACTCGCGGACCGTATAGCCCTTATTGTCTGTTTATTGCCTATAAAAGTAGGAGGATTAGCCAAATAGTTGCATCTCAGTCCGTTAACACAAGAATTCTCTTGAAAATGAACCAATAACGTCTCCTCGGTCCGATAGGCCTTGGTGTTGCTGGTTTATATAAAGAAACTGTCAATACTTTTCAGATAGTTTAGGATAAAATTTCATTTAAGGAATACGTTTGCGGACCAAGCTATATGTACAGCACCACTATACTTTTTTAGAAAAATAAACGAAGGCGTGGTAACAAGATGAAATATCTAGTTTCAATACTACTAATTGCTGCAGTGATAGCATCTGGTTGTTCCAATTCCACTCCAATTCCTCATCCAACCTCTAATCAGGAAACTTCTCCTTCTCCTGATCCTTCAGATAACCGCAGAGGAGATACTGTGTTCCTCAACAAAAATATAGGTTGGAAAGCAGTCTATCCTTTTCAAGGAATGTCACGTGAAGATATGGAGCTTTATACAACTAGTGATGGGGGAGAGACTTGGAAGGAGATTGGGGATAGCTTACAAGCAGGAAGTACTCTTCCTAGCGGGGTGAAATCGGGACTTACTTTTGTTAACGAAAAAGAAGGCTGGATTACAACGAATGCTCCATGGGAGGGAAAGGTTGGTTTATATAAAACAATGGATGGTGGAGTTACCTGGAGTGAACAGACTGTCACAGTGCCGGATGAGTTAGTAAACTCGCAAATCTATGCTTATCCTCCCCTCTTTCTTACGAAGGATCAAGGAATCTTAATTACTCGGCCCGCTGAAAATGAACATACATTGTTATATATAACGATAGACGGGGGACAACATTGGAAATCATTCCTTGACCATCATAAGGATCAGTATGCTGGTATCGCATGGACGCTCTCAGAGAGTATGGCGACGGTAAAAGACGCAGAGAAAACCTGGACATTAAGCATGCAGAACTATGGAAAATGGTCCCTTTAATCGAAATGTTGGCATATTGCGTTTAGAAAAGACGTACACATCAAATGAAGCGAGGCGTTAACCTGACTCTGGCTGTTATAGCTGTTTATGGGATAACGTTTTGTTTTATCCATTATTCGAAACCGGTTTCAAATGTGCGAGCGCGCCGCGCAATGAAATCAGTAGGAGGAAAAGACGATGTTACGAAAAGGAAAAATGTTAAGTCTATTTCTGCTGTTCACCCTCTTAATTGCTTGGGTACCTACAGGGAGTTCAAGCGCGGCATCAAGCTGGAATCTGGCATGGAGCGATGAATTTGATGGGAATTCTCTGAACACTAATAATTGGTCGGCGGAAATAGGTACGGGTAGCGGGGGGTGGGGAAACAATGAGCTTCAGTATTATACCAGTCGTCCGCAGAACCTGCAGGTAACGGGTGGGAATTTAGTGATTACTGCACAAAAGGAGTCGTACGGGGGGATGAATTATACCTCTGCACGGATCAAAACACAGGGACTCAAAAGCTTCACCTACGGAAAAATCGAAGCTAGAATCAAATTGCCTTCAGGACAGGGACTCTGGCCAGCATTTTGGATGCTTGGGGCGAATATTGATTCCGTGGGTTGGCCGAAATCTGGGGAAACGGACATTATGGAGCGTGTGAACAATAATGCTTTTGTTAACGGGACGGTACATTGGGATGCCAATGGGCATGCCGAGTACGGTCAGGTGTCTGGTAACCTCGATTTCTCACAGTACCATGTGTACAGCGTGGAATGGGATGCGAATTATATAAGATGGTTTGTAGACGGCAACCCATTTAATGCTTTTTATATTGAGAACGGAACCGGAAATACGGAGGAGTTCCAGAAACCTTTCTTCATCCTGCTAAACCTTGCCGTGGGTGGAAATTGGCCGGGAAGTCCAAATGCTTCAACTGCTTTCCCAGCTCAAATGCTGGTTGATTACGTACGTGTGTATCAGGCTGCGCCTACCTCAAGCATCGTTAGTGGTGGGATTTACACTTTAGCTGACAAGGCTAGTGGCAAGGTTCTGGACGTAGTGGATGTATCCACAGCAAGCGGGGCGAAAATGCAGCAATGGACCAATTACACTGCCAATAATCAGAAATTTAAAGTGGAGAGTACAGGCGACGGTTATTACAAGCTTACGGCAGTGCATAGTGGAAAAGTGTTGGATGTGCCGAACTCATCAACCGCGAGCGGTGTACAGCTGCAGCAATGGGATGACAATGGTACCAACGCTCAGCGATGGAGCATTATTGATGTTGGAGGGGGCTATTATAAGCTTATTTCAAAAGTGAGCGGATTAGCCATGGATGTATCCGGAGCATCAACAGCCGATGGTGCAGCAGTTCAGCAGTGGACGGATAACGGGAGTGATGCTCAGAAATGGTTTTTTACAAAAGTGAACTAAAGAAATGCCGCCCCATATCAAATGGGGCTTTTTCTAATCGGTCTAATCGGTCTAATTTGTTTTAAATCGGCTAAAAGAATAGGGGTTAAGTTCAACTGAACAATTTTTATTTTCGGCTTGTTTCTTTTTCGGGTGAGGTGTGGTTTTAAAGGGCTGCTTTTCCGTTTTCTTCGTCTGATTTTGGCTCTGGTGATTCTCCAAGGGGTTAGCTTTAGGAATTGCTGATATAGGGATGAACCTGCGGAATCTTTATTCCAGCATTTATCATCTCCGGCAAAATGGATGATTTTGTTAGTGAAATCATGGTCCGGAATGTTTGTGTTGAACGAATTAAAACGGATATCGAGGGGGAGGTAATTCCCACCAAAAACTGCATTCAGAACATCCTGATCTGGCATGGTGACATCAGGAAAGGTACGTAGGAAGGTTAGCATTTCTTCGTACCAGTTGGTATTCTGGCGGATATTATGCAAAGAAAATAAAATCACTCCGGAATTAAAATAAAGATCAGGATTTAATCCCTTAGCGCTCACAATATGAGCAACCTCTCTAATTCCCTGGTCCCAAATTGCAGCCAAATACTTGTCATTCAGTTCAACCTGCCATAATTCAGTAATGTCCATATTCACTAATACATCGCAGTCCAGATAGATGATTTTGTCCACGGGTATTAGTGCAGGAAGAAGCAATCGATACATACATGCCTGCGTCCATACATTAATGGAGTTAACATTGGCTAGCACCTGAGTTAGATCATCAGGCATAGTGATTGAATAAAAGCTAAGGGTATGATTATGTTTTGTAGTTAATGCGCTAAGCCTGCGCTTATTAGTTTCACTTAAAGAAACATCATGTAAAATATGAATATGAATTGGGGAACTCGTATGATGAAAAATTGACGCTAGAACGACTCCGGCATGTTCAGCATATTTCCCATCCTTATCTTGAAAAGCCAAGGCGATATCGATCATTTGATTTATCCTCTCTTCACGTTTGTGTACGAATGTACCACAGTATACGTTCGCCTTGATCAGAGGACAGAGACATTAAACCCAGAATATTCACCCAATTTCATGTGAACACCAAAAAACCAAGTGCTGAATCTCAGCAACTTGGTCGGCTAAGGACTTCAATCTTTATTTTCGCAGCTTAATTTGATCTACGTGATGATTGTTGTCCTTATGCATTATAAGATCCGCACGATTTCGGGTGGGCAGAATATTTTGCTGCAAATTAACGTAGTTTATTTCTTTCCAGATCCGCTTTGAGATTTCAATAGATTCCTCTAGAGACAGCTGTGCATATTTTTTGAAATAAGATTGTTCATCTTGGAAGGCAGTATCTCTGAGCTTAATAAACCGATCAATGTACCATGTCTCGATATCGTTCACATCAGCATCCACATAAATAGAAAAATCAAAGAAATCAGATACAAAATAGTTAGGCATATTATGATTATTTGTAATCGCAGTCTGAAGAACATTTAAGCCCTCAACAATTAGAATATCCGGATTCTCAATCGTAATATATTCATCTGGCACAATATCATAAGTTAAGTGAGAGTATACAGGGCTTTGGACCCGCGGCATCCCAGACTTCACATCCGTTAAAAAAGAAATTAAACTACGCGTGTCGTAGCTTTCAGGAAAGCCCTTTTTCGTCATTATACCGCGCTTTTCCAGCTCTGCGTTGGGATGTAGAAACCCATCAGTCGTAACTAAATCCACTTTTGGATGGGAAGGTAATTGTGAGAGGAGTTTTTGTAGGAGTCTGGCCGTAGTGCTTTTACCAACAGCGACACTTCCCGCGATACCTATGATAAATGGACCTTTTTTTAGATCATTGTTTAGAAAGTGATTTATAGACTCATTAAATTTATGAGCAGATAGAAGTTGCAGATTTAGTAAATTGGACAGAGGAAGATAGACTTCGTTAACATCCTCGCTGGAGATTTTTTCATTAATACTTTGGACTTCCATAAGTTCTTCTTCTGATAATTGGATAGCGGTGAAATCGCTTAGTTTTTTCCAATCCTCACGTAAATAAAGTGTATATGCTGAATTATTCACCATTAAATTTTCCACATCCCTGAAGTTTTTAGAGATTTCTTATGCACTTAGGTATTATAACCGTTCATACAGCTTCATTCCATTCATTGTAATCGACATTATTATGGACATTAAGGAGATTGCATTTCAGTAAATGGGAAAATCAATTAAAATATAGAATATTAGGAAAAATGGGGTGGGGCAATGGGAGTTTTTCGAAAAGTTGAATTATTGAAGGATTACACACGCACGGAAACGTTCCAAGAAGAGTCAGAGGGAAGGAAAATAGTTATAAGTATTTATTATCCGGATACAGAGGGTGTATTAAATAAAAACGCATCTGCAATGAAATATATGGAGCTTTTCGGGCCCTGTCAACAACAGGCGAGAGAGCTTCTACAAGATATTGGCATGAACATGGAAATCATAAATACATTATCTACCTCAATCAGCGATCGGACCTTTCAAAGCAAATCCAAACGCTCCTATCCAGTCATCATCTACTCACCTGCATTAGGTTTAGATAGAGATATGTATATTTATAATATAGAAGCGCTGGCCAAGCAAGGTTTCATCGTGGTAACGGTCAGTGCTGCGTACGAAGCTATGTTTACTGTTTGCCCTAGTGGAGAATTTATTAATCAATCCGAAGCTATGAGGCAAATAAAAGCTGCGGATTATACCGATTTACATAACTTAATTTCCATTCGAAAAAAAGATATTCAATACGTTCTGGATCACCTGTCCACGCTTAATTCTATGGATAAAGATGTGAAGGGCTTATTTGATATGAATAAGATTGGTATTATCGGCCATTCCATCGGCGGTGCTACTGCATTAGATTTAACTATGGAAGACTATAGAATTAAAGCTGCTATTTTATTAGATGCAAGCATGCACTTATATATTGAGAATGAAGAGAAGAACAATACTGTGCCGCTTCTTGTATTAAGGCAAAAGGCCTCGACCTTAAAATCCTTAAGTAATATATTACAGGAGAAACTGGCAAATGATTTCATCAAAGGACAAGAGGCGCTTTTTCAGAATTGGAACGGATATAAATCTTTTCTAAAAATACGAAAGGCTACACATATGTCATTTAGCGATCTGCCCCTTTATGAGGAAGGAGAGAATTTAAAACAAAGAACCTGTGAAATTCATACTTGCTTAAATGAGCTTATAAGTAAGTTCCTTGTGGAGCATCTTTTAGATCAGGGGCAAGGTTATTCGGCATTAATTAGTAGGGTTCATAAAGATTTTTGTGAGATCCATGGTAGTGGAGAAGAAATTCTGTAAATTAGCAATAAACTCTCCTTTGTTTATACCGATAAACATATATAAGGGAGGAATTATGAATGCATTCTGCTCAGTCTAATGAGAAAATATGTAATCATATTGAAAAATACATAGGTGTTATTGATAATGTTTTTAAAGAAATTATTTCAGGTGTTCTGTCGATAGATATTCTAATTCTTGATCCGACGCCTGAGCGGAACTTCTATACTTTAATTACCTCTGGAATGAGCGAATTACCGATGACGGTGCCAGAAGGTGCAGAAGAATATCAATATGCTGAGCTAATGATTTGTCTCCCTCCTACCTGGAAGCTGTCGGATGAGGCTTTTAAGGATGAACGGAATTATTGGCCGATTCGAGCCCTGAAAACAATGGCTAGGTTTCCGCATGAATATAATACATGGCTTTATATGGGGCATACGCTTGTGAACGGGAATCCCGCCCAGCCTTATAGTGAGGATACAGGATTTCAAGGGATGTTCGTTTGGGTTCCAGATGTAAAAGATAAAGCCGGTTTCTTTAATTTAGAAATGACCCATGAGAAAGTGGTGCACTTTTATACGTTAATTCCGCTCTATGGGGAGGAGTTAGATTATAAAATCAAGCATAGCGAGGAAGAGTTACTACACAAGTTAAATAAGATTGGGGTTACGGATGTTTTGGATCCTTCCCGTAAAAATAGTTGTAAGAAGTTATGGGGACTCTTTTAAATACAAGAAAAAACGGCTGAGAGCCGTTTTTTTATTTTTTGATTCCAAAAGCAATCCAGCGACCATCCACATCTTCGATCACAAATTCCTTGTTATTATAATCGGTGTTTGATAAAGAACGAACAATATGAACACCGGCGGCTTCGAACTCCTTCTCCAACTCTTGTTGCTGCTTCGTAATAAAATAGGCATCGTATCCATAACCGTACAACTCTCGATTGGGAATGACCTTTTGTCCATGGGATTGCGTAAGGATAATCTCTGTATCGTCACGATACAAACAAAGATGTGGTTCTTGTGTATCTAAATAGGGTACAGCTTTAAAACCTAAGTACTGGCTGTAGAAGGCAGCTGTTTGCTCAATATTCAACGTAGGGAAAATACTATGCGATTGTAAGAGCTTTTTGTCCACGAGTGAGGTCATCCTTTCAAAGAAAAAATAGATATCCATATATTACCTTAAGATAGAAGTTTCAACAATACACGGAGTTTCCATTTAGCAGAAGATTATTTACGGTTGACATCATCGCTATTCTATAATAATATACATGCATGAGCATGCATTTATAAATATTTTATATAAGATGAACTTAGAAACTCATGTTCACTGGAAGCATTGATCATACTATACTTAGTTTTTTATAAAGAGGAGAGATATCATGAAGGACTTATTCACCCCGTATGAATTGAAGGATTTGAAGCTGAAGAACCGCGTGGTTATGCCTCCAATGTGTCAGTATTCAGTGTCTAACAAAGACGGAATTGCTACGGATTGGCATTATAATCATTACGTAAGCCGCGCTGTTGGCGGAACTGGATTAATTATTATTGAAATGACGGACGTGGAGCCTGATGGCCGGATTACTGATTTTGATCTTGGTATTTGGTCTGATGAGCAAATTCCTGCACTGGCTAGAATCGTTGAAGCTTGTCATTCTTATGGCGCTAAAGTAGGTATTCAAATTGCACACGCCGGACGTAAAGCAGAAGATGCAGCAGTTCCTGTATCCTCCTCTAACGTTCCTTTTGATGCTGACTCCAAAACACCACGTGCCTTAACAACTGGAGAAGTGAAAGCTATGGTTGAGAAATTCCGGTTGGGCGTGAAGCGGGCGATACAAGCGGGATTTGATGTTATCGAGCTTCATGGAGCGCATGGTTACCTTATTCATCAGTTCCATTCCCCTCTAACCAATCAAAGAACAGATGAATATGGCAAGGATTTAACACTGTTTGGTACAGAAGTCATTCGCGCAGCAAAAAGTGAAATGCCGGAAGGAATGCCATTGATTATGCGTATCTCCGCTCAAGAATATGTTGAGGGCGGGTACGGTATCAAAGAAAGCTTGGAATTTAGTAAAGCTTACAAAGAAGCAGGCGCAGATATTTTCCATATCAGTGCAGGTGGTGAAGGTCCTATCGCAGCTGCCGGGAAACCAGGGACGCATGCAGCTTATCAGGTTCCTTTGGCCAGAAAAATCAAGTATGGCTTGAATGTTCCGGTTATTGCGGTTGGCAGATTGGATGAGCCTGTACTTGCTAATGCCGTGATTGGGAATGAGGAAGCTGATCTTGTTGCCGTGGGCCGGGGCATGTTGAGAAATCCATACTGGACGCTGGAAGCAGGGGTTGAGCTTCAGAAAGATGCTGGTATTCCCAGACAATATTCTTTCGGGTTTCCAAGAAATAATGGGTAAAGACTAATTTAAATAGTGTGAAGTCTAAACAAAATAATTGTAAAGTGTGGAGGGGCCGGCTTCTTGGAGAAACGGTCTCTCCTTTTTTTAAAAATAAAATAAAGTATAAGTATCGAACCTATACTTTATGTATGGTTGTGGATTGTAGTACTATTATATAGAAGGAAAAAATCATGAAAAGCCATACACCCGGGAGATGAATAATAAAATGGGCGACATTCTTAACAATGAACTTATAACGAGTTGGTTGACGTTAACGCATATACAAATGAATGTGACGAATGAATTGGAAGCTAATCTACAAGCCAAACATGGCTTATCCTTAAAAGAATTTTATTTGCTGTTATTTTTGTCGGAAGCGCCGGAGAAGAAACTGAAATTGCAGAAACTCGAAGCTATGGTGGGTTTAAGCCAGAGTGCAGTTTCCCGACTGGTTAGTCGGTTTGAGGCCAAAGGCTGTGGCGCTTTAGAAAGAAAAGCGTGTGATGCTGATCGCAGAAGTATCTATACTGCCTTGACTGCCATTGGCGAAGACAAGCTCCTCCGTGCACAAGATACCTTTCAAGAGACCCTGCTTGCAGCTTTTCCAGAAAAAGATGTGAAAGAGCTTTTGGATCAAATGCTTCGCATGAAGCAACAGTCATGAATTCACAATAAAACCTCTGCTTTGGTAAATGGACCGAATCTCCATTTCCCATACAGAGGTTTTTTAGTGTGGGGCGCTATTTACATCCTACCTGTTCATTCTACTGTTGCTGGGAAAGCCGGTAATAATTATAGTCTTGATGTTCAATTGTAATCTCGTCAAGAAGCTCGAAACCACATTTTTGAATGACTCTATTAGACGGGATATTGTGTTTCAGAGCAATGGCGTTTAATACATCGGTAGAGCTATTATCAAACAAATACTTAATTAATCCCTTGGCAGCTTGAGTAGTGTAGCCTTTACCGCGATGATCCTTGGATATGGCATACATAATCTCTCTGTTAGGAACGGGCAATTCATCCTTAATTCCTGTACAACACCAACCAATAAACTCACCGGACTCTTTTAAAATAATGCCTAAACGAAGACGAAGCTCTCCGATATCTCCGCCCGCTGAGATCGCTTGAAGAAACTGCTGGTTCTCTTTTATTTCATAGTTTATTAACCAGTCCAACCGTTGTTCTTTAGGAACATTCCAATCCGGCAAGAATTCAATAATTTCAGGCTGTAGAGTAAGCGCATGAAACTCCTCTAAATCCTCCACGCTATACTCCCGCAGAAAAATATCTTTACAATCAATCGTAAATAAATCACTAGAATTGGCCTCTTCATTCACAACCTCGCTCAACTTTCACCACTCCTTTATTAACTAACAGATATTTTACCATGAAACAATTGATTGATTTGGTAATATTTGATTATAAAAAATGTTTTCTTTTATTTCACATAAATATTAATTGGTTAATATATTAATTGACTATAAAATATGTTATTATGTTTCGTATAAACGGCAATGAACTAATTTGGTTAGGTTTTTAAGATTTCTACTATAAAGATAACAGGTGATCTTCTATGAAAAATGACAACGGTAACAAATTTATTAATGGTAGTCTAATTGCGCATTATAAGTTTGATAATCCAGAGGATGTAGGTCAAGATTTCTCGGGGAACGGCAATGATGGAACCGCTTCAGGTACGAAGCTGCCGGCTATTAAATCCGTAGCAGGTAGACAAGCTGTTGCGCTTGCTGGGGGAGAACATGGCACATCCTATATTTCATTACCTAACGATCTGCTTAAAGAGGTCAGTGACCATACAGGAATTACGATTTCGACCTGGATGTATGTAAGCAAAGCTTCAAGCTTATGGGAAAGAATTTTTGATTTTGGTAAAGGTGAAACAGGACCTTATCTTTTTGTAACCCGCAATTTACGGGGCACTTGTTTTGCAGGGGAAGACTTAATTGCAGATCCAGGGAAATCCTTTGCGACTGATGAATGGGTACACGTTTCCTTTGCAGTTACAGGCACAAAAGGTGGAACACTAAGCAGTGCAGGTCCTGTGATGTATGTAAATGGTGAAGTAGTTGCGGATGGAATGATCAGCCAAACCTCGAGTGGCACATATGCTAAGCTGCGCACATGGTTTGCTACTTTTGAAGACCAACTGAATTATAGCAATAATACAATCGGGAAATCCCAGTACGCGGCAGATGTTGATTTTGGCGGCTATATTTCGGACTTCCGTGTATATAAAGCAGGCTTAACTCAAGATGAAGTGATTGAAATTATGTGCGAATCTTTGACGGATGAAGATATCGTTAAGCTTGCAAAAGATAAATACTTAACCTTCCCAAGCTCGATTATTACCAAAGATATCGAATTGCCAGCTTCGCTGATGGGCGAGAAAGTTGACGTATCTTGGGTATCCAGCGATACCAAAGTCATTTCTAATGAAGGCGTTGTGAATAAAGGAGTTCAATCTGCT
The DNA here is from genome assembly GCF_038002725.1 of Paenibacillus sp. FSL H7-0323. Taxonomy (NCBI): domain Bacteria; kingdom Bacillati; phylum Bacillota; class Bacilli; order Caryophanales; family Paenibacillaceae; genus Paenibacillus; species Paenibacillus sp. FSL H7-0323. Next base: position 216,295 of record NZ_JBBODB010000001.1, read on the forward strand.
CAAGGCGTAACACTTACAGCACATTTGAAAAAGGGAGCTAGTACAGTAGAAAAGTGCTTCACTGTGTCTGTGCTTCCGGAAGATTTGCCACCTTACACCTTAACGATTGACGGCAATCAGGAGATTTTGGATGTTAGCCAAATTCTATATGGTTTATTCTATGAGGACATTAACAATGCAGCAGACGGTGGGATCTATGCAGAGCTAGTGCAGAATCGCTCCTTCGAATCTTTTGCTTTTGACAGCTATTCGCATGTATGTGGTGTACATGGTGCTTCCACTGGAAGAAATTATACACCTCTTCACGCATGGTCTGGGGATACAGACCAAATGACTGTCCATAATACAGGCGGATTAAACGATTTCTTCGGCATCGATGATAAAGATATGAATGCGCATTATGTGACGGTAGCGGATGGCGCGACGATTAATAATAGAGGTTTTGCCGATTCCAATCAGCACTGCTCGATGTTTATTCAGGAAGATGCCAAGTACAACTTCACGATTTGGGCGAAGGCAGAAGCAGCGGGCACAATTACCTTGCAATTGCTCGACAAAGACGGTAAAGCCATCAGCGATACTGCAGTTGTTGAAGTAAACGGTGACGGCAGCTGGAAGAAGTATGGTGTCGATTCAAAGCTTGTATTAACAGGATCTGAAACTGTGCTTGGTCAGCTGGCTTTAACCTTTAACGGTGAGATCTCCATTGATATGGTTTCCTTAATTCCTGATGACGTTTGGGGCGCTGGTGAAGAGGAACGTTCTGCTACAGCTCATGCTAACTATAAAGGAAATTCAAACTATAGATTGCGAAAAGACTTAGTGAATGCACTCGTTGATCTTCATCCTACCTTCCTGCGTTTCCCTGGGGGTTGTATTTCTGAAGGTTCTCACATTTGGGAGAACGTGTACGATTGGAAAGAGTCCGTCAACGATATCGAATTGCGCAAAGAGAACTATAACGTATGGGGCTACATGATGACCATGGGTCTTGGATATATGGAGTATTTCCAATTAGCCGAGGATTTGAACGCAACACCACTTCCGGTTATGGCCTGCGGCGTACTCTGTCAAGCTCGTTCGGATTATGCGAATCCAGCTGGCGGTGCGTTAAGAGATTATTATGTGAAGAACTTTACGGATCTGATTGATTTTGCGATTAGCATGGATTTTGACAATAATGAGTGGGCTGCATTGCGTAAAAAGATGGGCCATGAAGCAGCGTTTGATCTGCGTTATTTGGGTGTGGGGAATGAAAACTGGGGTACAGAGTTTTTCGCCAACTTCGAATATTTTAAAACAGTGATTGATGAGTATATGGTGAAGAACTATCCTGATCATGAATTGACTATTCTCTCTACCGTGGGTGCACAGGCAGATGATGATGCTTACCAGCAAGGTTGGAAATTCCTAAGCGGAAATTTACAGGGCTCGGAAAAAATCAGCTTTACGGATGGTACATCGAGCATCGAAGAGACTGTTACCTGGTACGAAAAACAAAAGAACTACATGGATACCATTGCGGATGAGCATTACTACCGTTCCAATGAATATTTGTTAGAGAATGCTGATCGTTACAACTACTATTACAGAGCCTATAAGGAAGACGGCAGCTTGGATGAGGCTGAAACTTCAAAGGTTTTTGTGGGTGAATATGCTTCCACAGATAAAAACACATTGGCAGGAGCTGTTGCTGAGGCGGCGATTATGTCCAGCTTCGAGAATAACTCTGATGTGATTAGATTGGCGGCAACGGCACCGTTGTTCAACAAGGTTCTGACAGATGGCACCTATAGATGGACACCGGATTGCATCTGGTTCGATGATGAAACCGTATGGTACACACCGAACTATTATGTTCAGCAGCTGTATGCTAAATACCTGGGAACCAAAGTGGTTGGCACCTCATTTTCGACTTATCGCAACGGGGAGAAGGTAGACCTCATTCCTCATGGAGGAATTGAAGTGGCTGCCGGGAAATCAGCTGTGATCGTGAAACGGGTGAAAGTGACTTCGAATGTAGATGGCAGTGTATGGTTGGATCAAGATTTCACGCAGCCGCTGGATGAAGCTTGGAAAGTGATTCCTGGCTCTGCCGGATATACGATGGATCCTTCCAAAGGTCTGGTATTGAAAGCGCAGAATGGCGGATTGAATGGATTGTATATCCTTAATGATGCGTGGACTAATTATAAAGTAGAGGTTGTAGCTGAAAAAGCTTCTGGCGAAGATGGCTTCTATGTAGGCGCAGGTCTGACAGAAATCTCACCGGAAAATAAAGATGTTATCGAATATGCAATTGGCTATAATGGCGATGCCACAGGAGTCAAGGTGTACAAGCAAGGGATTGAGGCTTATACTCTCGGCGATTATTCCTCTAGTACCGCTGCTGGTAACCTTAGAGCCAGTTGCTATGAAGAGCTTGCGGATCATACGGAATATACCATCACCGTTAATTATGGCGGAGCAGATGGCAAACATTTGATTTGCTCTTATACAGATGGCAAGGTAACAAGCAAAGTACTGGATTATAAGCTTGAGGCTTATAACAGAGAGGTATACAATTCCGTAACTAAAGATGATAAGCATCTCTATGTGAAGCTTGTAAATGCGGATGGTGTAGAAAAAGCAACGAAGCTTGATCTAAAAGGCTTAAAAGTAGCTGCTACGGGTAAACGGATTACCTTAACCGGAGACGCCTCGCTGGTTCACACACCTAATGTGAACAGAAAAAATGATGAGAAGGTTACACCAGTTGAAACGGAAATCGTAATTGATAAAGACACGGCAATTGTGAAGCTAGCTGCCAATTCCGTGAATGTGATTGTTCTGGATCTGATTTAATAGAGAATATGCTGTTCAACACGCGCCGATCTTTTTGTTCGGCGCGTGTTGTTGTTTAACAAGCCTCTAAATCGGTTGATGATTATATAGAGAGAACTGCCCACTTGCTTGATGAATCTCAGAATCTATCTTACACTGGTGAAAGTACAATCACCGACTGACCCTCCAGCCCGCGATCCTCCCAGATGTTTTATCCACAGTTGCCTTCATTACTCCAGAATACAGTGCATACCCTAGCCCCTAAAAAGGAGAACGATAAAATGATGAAATCATTCAAAACGGACTGGAAAGCAAATCTGAAAAATCCTCAAACGATTATGGCCTTGTTTACTTATCGTTATGGAAATTGGGTGTATTATCGAGTGAAGAATGGCATCGTGCGAAAACCTTTGTGGCTTTTGTATCGGATAATGGATGTGCTTTTTGTCCGTATTCTTGCGAATGGCGAGCTTCACGCTCAAGCTCAAATTGGTGACGCGCTTCATTTACCGCATGGTTTAAATGGGATTATCATTAGTCCTAAAGCGGTGCTTGGAAGCCATGCTACTATTTTTCATCAAGTGACTATTGGCGGGAGAAATAACTTAGGAGAGCCAGTGATTGGAGACAGAGCTTTTATTGGAGTAGGCTCCAAGATTCTTGGACCGGTTGTCATTGGTAACGATGTTAATATCGGGGCCATGTCTGTCGTGGTAAAGGATGTGCCGGATAACGCTTCGGCTGTAGGTATTCCTGCTAAAAATATATTGCGGAGTGAACCGAAACCAGAGAATACAAGATAAAGACGTTAGGTTCTAGTACATAGGGTACGCGTGCGCTTTATTTTAATATCTTACAGGGTATAATTAAAGCATCCAAGTAATCTTGTAATAACCTTCTAGAGATCGGAGTAATGAAATGAAATATAGCAATTTAGAAGAGTGTGTTAATGATTTAGAGAAACACGGACATTTAGTTCGTATTCATGAAGAAGTGGACCCTTATCTAGAGATGGCGGCGATTCACCTAAAGGTTTATGAGGCTGGTGGACCTGCATTATTATTTGAAAATGTAAAAGGCTCGAAGTTTCGGGCCGTATCTAACCTTTTTGGAACGATAGAGCGCAGTAAGTTTATCTTTCGGCGTACTTGGGACTCCACACATAACGTAATTGCCCTTCGCAACGATCCCGTAAAAGCACTCAAAAATCCATTTAAATATGTTGGTACCGGATTATCCGCGAGAAAAGCATTGCCTGTTAAAAAGCCAGGGGGTCTGCCAAGCGGTTTTCAGGAAATTAGTATCTCTGATCTTCCGCTAATCACACATTGGCCGGGAGATGGTGGTGCTTTTGTAACCTTGCCGCAGGTGTATTCAGAAGATCCGGACAAGCGGGGCATTATGAACTCCAATCTGGGAATGTACCGTGTGCAGCTGACTGGAAATGAGTATGAATTAAATAAAGAAGTGGGCATTCATTATCAAATTCATCGCGGCATTGGCGTACATCAGGAAAAAGCGAACCGCCAAGGACAACCGCTTAAAGTGAGTTGTTTTATCGGTGGACCACCCGCTCACTCTTTATCGGCGGTTATGCCTTTGCCTGAGGGAATGAGTGAGATGATCGTTGCAGGATTACTTTCAGGACGCCATTTCAGCTATAGCTATGTGGATGGTTATTGTATAAGCAATGATGCGGACTTTGTAATAACAGGTGAAATTCACCCTGGTGAGACGAAGCCGGAGGGGCCTTTTGGCGACCATTTAGGCTATTATAGCTTGGTTCACCCTTTCCCAGTAATGAGAGTACATAAAGTGTACGCCAGAAAAAATGCAATCTTTCCATTTACGGTTGTCGGCCGGCCGCCACAAGAGGATACCGCGTTTGGTGAGTTAATTCACGAGCTGACAGGTGGGGCTATCCGCCAAGAAATTCCGGGCGTCAAAGAAGTTCATGCAGTCGATGCTGCGGGTGTTCATCCCCTGCTGTTCGCCATTGGCAGTGAACGTTATACGCCTTATCAGCAAGTAAAGCAGCCAGCGGAAATTCTGACCATTGCTAACCGGATTTTAGGGACGGGTCAGCTTAGTTTAGCTAAGTTTTTGTTTATTACAGCAGAAGAGAATCAGCCTATCAGCACACATAATATCGAGGATTTCTTGACGTATATCTTAGAGCGGATTAATCTTCATAGAGATATTCATTTCTATACCAATACCACGATTGATACACTTGATTATTCCGGCACAGGATTAAACAGCGGAAGTAAAGTGATCTTCGCAGCAGTAGGGGATAAGAAAAGAGAGCTATGTACAGAGGTGCCAGGCCTGCTGAAAGAATTACAGGGATTTGAACATGCACGAATGGTGATGCCTGGTCTTGTTGCCCTTCAAGGCGCTAAATTCACAAGCTACGCTGAAGCAGCACTGGAAATGAACAAGCTTAGTGAAGCTATTCAGGAGCAAGGGTCACTTCCTTCTTGCCCAATGATTATTTTGTGTGATGATAGCGAGTTTTTGAGTGAAAAGATCGACAATTTCCTATGGGCGACGTTCACCCGAAGTAATCCATCTCATGATATCTATGGAGTGAACAGTTCTACTGAGTATAAACATTGGTCCTGTGACAACGTGATTATTGATGCTCGGGTAAAACCCCATCAAGCCCCGCCACTGATCCCGGACCCAACCGTTCAGAAGCATATCGAACGATTATTTGCGTCAGGTGGCAGTTTAAGCAGAGTTAAGATATAGAGAAACATTCATCGGCCTTCTTGGGAATCCAAGGAGGCCTATTTGCTGTTTGTGAAATGATTTTGCTCATATGAAATAAAAAAGGAATAGGGGTATTATGGGGTGTATGGTATATATTTACTATTAATATTGGGGAAGTGTTGTTCTGATGGAAATTATGGAAACCGAACGTTTATGGATTAGAAGGTTCTCAGCAGAGGATTGGAAAGACCTTCATGAATATTTGTCGCAAGAAAGTGTTGTGAAATATGAGCCCTATTCCGTGTTTAATGCAGATGAATCTCGCACTGAGGCGCTCAGACGGTCATCGGACCGTGCTTTTTGGGCAGTCTGTCTTAAATCTACGACAAAAATGATCGGCAACTTATATTTTCAAGCGAGCGAACCAAAGGTTTTTGGCGTTTGGGAATTTGGATATGTTTTTAACCCTGATTTTCAGGGAAGCGGGTATGCTACAGAGGCTTGTAATCAATTGTTAAACTATGGCTTTGATAATCTGAAAATGAGACGTGTGATTGCGAACTGTGATCCCGAAAATACACGCTCATGGAAACTGCTTGAACGATTGAAGCTTCGTCGAGAAGGACATTTTTTGCAGACGGGTTATTTTAAATATGATAGTAATGGAGAGCCAATCTGGCATGATACTTATTCCTATGGATTGCTCAGAAGCGAATGGTTAAGGATGAAGGAATAGCAAAACTGTTGTCGTGATCTCAAAAGCGGGTGTCCCCTCACTGATTCTTCTGTCCTAACTTCTTCCCAAATCGTAGGTTTTTATAACTATAGGCGAAGAAATTGAACGGTTTAGTGTATGATAAAATCTGTTTTTTAAATGTTCAGAGTGACACTTAGGTGGTAGTATCGTGTTGGATATGAGTGAAACTGGAATCATCTACCATCCAGCTGCCTGAGCAAAGAGGAGGGGATACGCGCACGAAGTGAACTTATATTTGAAGAACGAATGACAACGAAGCTTATTGTAAGCGTTTACTACAACGGGGCTAGATGCGTACTAAGTTCTTTCAATCATAAGAAAGCGGGTGAAGCACGGAAGATGAAGAGGAATAAGCTTGGAAATAAAATATTTATGGTGTTATTGTCGTGGATCTTCATTTGTTCATCAATACTTCCATCTACAACATTTGGGGGGCAACAGGCCAGTGCAGCTTCAGGCCCAATAACCTTGCAATATGATTTTGGAACAGCAACAAGTCCTGTTATGAGTGGTTATACAGGCGTGCATGAATCTGAATTATATACGAATGAGCTAGGGTATGGTTTAGATCAGGCGGTTGCTTCGAGGAATCGCTCGGGTGGAGACGATATGACCAACGATTTTGTATTGGGACTGTCCTATTCTTTTTTGGTGGATCTTCCTAATGGGGATTACGATGTGACTGTATACTCAGGAGATTTACTAGCGGGTACAAGTACAACCAAAACTACGATTACTTTGGAAGGTAGTACGGCTGGGTCGATAAGCAGCAAGCAAGCTGTAAATCAAGCTACCTACCGGACGACTGTTCAAGATGGTCAACTGACCGTCGGCATTACGGGTACAGGGGTTGGCGGATATTTAAATGGACTAATTATTCAGCAGATTGTACCAGGTCCATTGAAAGCCCCTGAGGGATTAGTGTTTCATAATATCACTCCCACTGAGGTATCTCTGGGGTGGAGCAGCGTGACAGAAGCAGTCTATTACAATATTTATCGAACGGTTCTTTCTAGTGGAACCCTTCAAGCCATAGGTCAAGCTGCTGCTAACAGCTACGTGGATTCAGATGTAAATGAAGGCAGTGGTTACATTTACAATGTGTCAGCTGTAAATGGAAAGGGTGAGGAGTCTGCTTTGAGCGCATCTGTGACCGTAGACAAAATTCCGGGGGTAGAGGTTCCCGCAGCACCAACCGGTCTTTCAATTGTCAGTGTCGGTGTAAGTTCTGTTCAACTGAATTGGAACAGTGTGGCTGGAGCTAGCCGCTATACGATCTTAAGGTCTGATTCAGCAGATGGAACATTCCATGAGATTGGTCAGTCAGAGAAGACGACATTTACGGATGCCTCAGCGGACACCTCAAAACAGCAATATTATGGGGTGAAGGCAGCCAATGACCAAGGCGAATCAGAGCTATCTAACAAGGTGGAAAGCGCCGTGTATACGCCTCCTGGAACTTTGCCAGAAGGGGATGTTTATTCCTTTGATTTTGGTCCGGGTGCTGTGGCTGAAGGTTATCTTAAGGTAGATGCAGGGGTATCTTATTCCTCTGAGGTTAAATATGGATTTACAGATATATCGAGAGTAACTGGGGTAGACCGAGGAACCTCAGATCCTTTGCGATCAGATTTTGTGGTTCCTAAGGATGCAACTTTTAATGTAGATTTACCGAATGGCGATTATACAGTGTCACTTATCGCTGGTGACAGCGCCGGAGATACAGAGATTGGCATCAAAGTCGAATCCATTCAAAAAGTTCAACAGACGAGCAAAACAGCAGGCCAGTATTTGGAAATGAGCTTTGACATTGCTTTAGTGGATGGACAAATGAACTTGGTGTTCTCTGGCACTAAGCCAAATATCAATGCACTGGTGATTACTAAGCAGCCAGACCGTCCTGCTAATGAATTGCCAACGGTTTATATTGCGGGTGATTCAACCGTGCAGACTTATGATCCTTATTGGATACCACAAGCAGGCTGGGGACAAATGATTCCTGATTTCTTTAGTGAGGAAGTAACGTTTAAGAATCACGCTATCGGAGGCCGCAGTTCTAAGTCATTTATTGTCGAGGGAAGGCTGGATGAAGTGCTGCGTAAGATCCAACCGGGTGATTATTTCCTGATCCAGTTTGGTCATAATGACGCAACGATTAGCGTTCCAGACCGATATGCTTCTCCAGCCGATTACAAAGTTTATTTAAAAACATATGTCAATGGAGCTAGGCAAAGAGGAGCAATTCCGATTCTGGTGACCCCCATGGGGCGCAGAGATTATAATGCTGCGAGCGAAAAATTCAATGTGAGCTTTCCAGAATATGTGCAGGCTATGAAAGAGGTAGCAAGTGAACTTGATGTTGATTTGGTCGATCTTAGCGCACTCAGTGTAGCTTTTTACAATTCTATCGGTTTTGCAGCTACACGCTCTGTATTCCTTCACCTCGATGCAGGGATATATGGTGCTTTCCCAAATGGCTCGACAGACGATACTCACTTTCAAGAATACGGAGCCATTCAAATGGCCCGTCTGCTGGCCAAAGGAATAGGGGAATTAAATATTCCACTCTCCAGCTTTGTGCAGGACATCAAACAGCCGGAAACGGTGCCTGTGAAGCCTGAAGGTCTTGTAGCTGGGAGTATCAGTAATGCAGGTGCAGTATTGAAATGGAATAAAGTAGAAGGTACAGATATCTATAAAATCTATCGTAAGCTAGCGGTAGAAGCCGAATCTGCTTATACATTAGCGGGAACTTCAACTGTCCCTTCATTGACATTAAGCGGGTTGGTTGAAGGTCAAAGCTACTCGGTAAGAGTGACTGCAGTGAACGGGCTAGGAGAGTCTGAGCCTTCAGATGAAGTGAAGCTGACTACGAAATCCGCTCAGTATCGTTATGATTTTGGACCTGTTGGTTCACCCGTTGCTGCGGGTTATACGGAAGTGAATGTGAATGTCCTGTATACCCCAGAACGTGGATATGGTTTGACCTCGAGTGCAGGGATGATTGATCGGGATCGGGGAAATGCGACGGACGATCTGCGCAGAGATTTTGTGATTTATTTTGGAGGATCGTATGAATTCAAAGTTGATTTACCCAATGGTTATTACTCTGTTAAGACCTATACAGGAGATTGGATTGGATCTGCCAAGACGAATGTAGCCATTGAAGGCAAAGATTACGGAACAGTCTCCTCAGGTAAGGAAAATATTGCTGAGAAGCTGTATAACCAGATTGCTGTCAAAGACGGGCAGATGAATCTTGTCTTTAGTGGCACAACCGCTCATCTCAATGGGCTGGAGATCACACCGTTATTATTAGCCCCAACGAATCTGAAACTGGGTAGCCTGGATTTAAACAGTGAGCCTATCACTGCTAATCTTTCTTGGGATAGTATGGAGGGTGCGCTGAAATACCGTGTATATCGTCAGGCTACGGTTGCGAATAGTGCAGAGCTGCTGGGCGAAACAACAGAGCCGCTCTACACAGATACCACTGCGGATATTGGTATGGAATATATCTATACGGTAACTTCGGTCGACAGCACGGGACTGGAATCTGTAGGCTCCAATGCGCTAAAAGTGTCTATGATTGACCCCTCCGTAGCAAAAGCAGCCGTACCTAGTGGTCTAGCGGTACAATCTACGAACAAAAATGATGTGACCTTTACTTGGAATGAGGTACCGGATGCACGGATGTTCAACATTTATCGTGCGAAATCCGCAGACAGTGAGTTCATCCTGATCGGCAAATCATTCGAAGCTTCGTACACAGACACGACCGTTCTGACTACCATTCCTTACTATTACAAAGTAGCCTCGGTAAATGCAGGCGGCATCTCTGATCTATCCGCTACGTTGGAAACCTCAGCGGTGACAACATTATACCGGAAGATGGAGGCGCTGGATCGTGCGCCTGTAGCGGTTAAGACAGATGAGGGTGTTTATATCAGCTGGCGGATGTTAGGTCTGGATCCGGAAACGATAGGATTCAATCTGTATCGTGGCGATAAGAAACTTAATGATTCGTTGATTACTCAAAACACGAACTATCTCGATACTAAAGGCACGGAGGATGCCAAATATAGAATCACATCAGTAATCAATGGAGTCGAGAAATCTGCTTCGGAACCATTCAGCGTATGGCAGAAGCAATATCTATCGATCCCTTTGCAAAAGCCAGCAGATGATTACACCAAGGATGGTCAACCGTATACGTATAGTGCGGGAGATGCAAGTGTAGGTGATTTGGACGGTGATGGTGTATATGAAATCATCATGCTGTGGTCACCTTCGAACAGCAAGGATAACTCTCAAGCTGGGTATACTGGACTTGTCTATATGGACGCTTATAAATTAGATGGAACTCGCTTATGGCGGATTAATTTAGGGCCTAATATTCGTGCCGGCGCACACTATTCTCCATTCCTGGTATATGATCTGGATAGTGATGGACGTGCCGAAATTATGATCAAGACGGCAGATGGCACAGTGGATGGTCAAGGAAAAGTCATCGGCAATGCCAGTGCAGACTATCGTAACAGTTCGGGTTATGTGCTGCTGGGCAATGAATATTTAACGGTGTTCGAAGGGGCAACAGGCCGGGCATTGGATACCGTTGATTATGATCCGCCACGTGGAGATGTTGGCGCTTGGGGGGATACCTATGGTAACCGTGTAGACCGCTTTTTGGCAGCTGTAGCTTATTTAGACGGCGAGCAGCCAAGCGTGATTTTTAGCCGCGGTTATTATACTAGAACCGTACTTGCAGCTTACAATTATCGCGAGGGCAAGCTCGAGAAAGTATGGCGTTTCGATTCTAATGATGAAGGATATGGAGACTACGTTGGTCAAGGAAACCACAATCTTTCTGTAGGCGATGTGGACGGCGACGGCAAGGACGAAATAACCTTCGGCGCGATGGCAATCGACGATGACGGATTGCCGCTGTATAATACAAAGCTTGGCCATGGTGATGCAATTCATTTCGGAGACCTTGATCCTACCAGACCCGGGCTGGAAGTCTTTGATGTTCATGAGCATACCGATTCGAAGTATGGGATTGAAATGCGTGATGCAGCTACAGGAGAAATATTATGGGGTGTATTCACGGGGATTGACACTGGGCGGGGAATGTCAGCAGATATTGATCCGCGATATGCTGGCGAAGAGGTATGGGCTGCAACGATCACCAATGAGGAGCATATACCTGTTACGGGCCTATACAGTGCGCAAGGGGAACTAATCACTAAAAAACTGCCTTCCTCCACGAATTTTGGTATTTGGTGGGATGGTGATCTTTTACGTGAATTACTGGATGCGAATCGAGTGGATAAGTGGGACTATACCAATCAGACAACGGTTAACTTATTCACGGCTGTAGGTGCTTCTTCAAATAATGGCACCAAGGCGAATCCAAGCTTGCAGGCAGATCTGTTCGGGGATTGGCGTGAAGAAGTGATCTGGCGGGCAACGGACAGTTCTGAACTACAGATCTACACAACAACGGATATGACAGATTATCGTATTCGCACATTGATGCATGATCCGATCTACCGCCTGGCAGTAGCTTGGCAAAATGTAGGCTATAATCAACCTCCGCACCCTGGATTCTTTCTTGGTGAAGGGATGGAACAACCAGCGGCTCCAAAAATTCAATATGTAGGCTCACCGGGAGAAACTGAAGATACTACACCACCTACGATTTCTGGTTTACCTTCTGCTCAAATGAGTGAAACGGATGTATTGAAGGTGCAGGTCGTAGCGGAAGATCCAGAGTCTGGTATTCGCAGTCTGGATATTACTTTTGATGGTAAACCTGTCGTTTATGGAGATGAGATTCCACTCACAGGGCTTGCGGGAGCGCATACGTTCATCGCAACAGCCATTAATAACGCTGGACTTTCGACGACAGAACAAGTGATTGTGTTCGTAAGTGGACCTCAGAAGGCTACAGGTGTTCCGGGGCAATGGGTTCTATCCAATAATAATGGGCAGGATACAGGACTTTTGGACGGGGATTACCAAATCACAATGAATATGTGGTGGGGCAATAATGGTACGGTCTACAAGCTATATGAGAACGGTGCCTTAATCGACACGCAAACCTTACGTGATGATTCCCCAGCTGCACAGACTGCAGTGACTAATATTACCGGAAAAGAAAACGGAACCTACACCTATACGGCTGAGCTAACCAATTCTTTTGGCACAACGGTGTCTGCTGCTCATGTGGTTATCGTGAAGGATGCTGCACCAGCTAAGCCGGTGTTGTCCAATGACAACTGGGATGGTGATGGAGAGTATAAAGTGACTATGAATTTATGGTGGGGGATGAACGGCAAAGAGTATCGCTTGTATGAGAACGGAATACTGATCGATACTCAGACTTTAACAGCGGGTACCCCAAACGCACAAACGGCTTCTACTTCTATCACTAACCGTTCTCCAGGCATCTATGAATACCGGGCTGAACTGTTGAATGATCAAGGGGTAAATGAGAGTGCGATCATGAAAGTTACGGTAAAATAACTGAATATTTGTTAAAAAAGCGCCTAAGTCGGTAATATCCGGCTAGGCGCTTTTTTTAGATTATCTAAGATTTAAAGGATTCTGCAAGACTAATTCTCCTATCAGCCTCATATGAATCTAAACAACGAATGATAGGGGGGATTGTAAATATGGATTTGACGCATATGATCTCAAAGCTTGTGGTAGTTATACATGTTATAGCATCCATAGTGGGAATTGGACCAGCTTTTGTGCTGCCAATACTGACAAGCTCAGCCAAGACAGGCAGTCAGCTTCGTTTTGTATTTGGTCTTATGAAGAAAATAAACAGATTCCCTAAGACAGGTGGGATCACCCTGATCGTTACAGGTATTTTGTTAATGATCATAGATAAAATGGGCTTGTCGGTGTTGTGGTTAAATCTGTCGTTATTATTTTTTATCGTGATCGAAGTGATTATTATTGGAATGGTTGAGCCCCGATTGAAAAAGCTAACCCAGCTCGTAATGACCAGCGAAGGGGAAGAAATTCCTGATGGTTACACTACCGCTATGAACAAGATCGCTCCGCTAGAAGCGGCAGTTCATGTACTTACTATCGTCATTATTATATTAATGGTAGTAAAGCCGGTATAAGATCATAACGCCTATTCTCAATGATCTCTTCATAATCGCGGATGAGTCCATCAAAAATATTCTCCCAAGAGCGGCCGAGTGCCAGCTGTCGACCTTCATGCCCCATAGCAGCTAGCTTTTGAGGGTGCTCTACATATGCACAAATCTCACGAATAAAAGCATCCGGGCAGCGGGGCTCGACAATTACTCCTGTGCGGCCGGGTGTGACCAGATCCTTCACCCCACCTTCATTTACTGCGAGGACAGGCAGTCCTGAGGCCATAGCCTCTAAGACAACATTACCGAAGGTTTCTGTACTGGAAGGGAAGATGAACAGATCTGCGGAGGCATATAATTGGGCAAGCTCGTCACCATGTTTATAGCCTGTAAACGTGACATTATGCGGCGCCTGTGCCCGCATTTCCGGCAGAAGGGGACCGTCTCCAACGACCAGCCAATGAACCTGAGATTGCGTAGATTCGGGCAATTGCTGCATGGCGAGAGCAAGCGTCTGTATATCTTTTTCAGGGGCGATTCTTCCCACATATAGAAGCAGTAACGGTGCGGTAATTCCGTAGCGCTCACGGACCTCATGGCTGCGTTTTTTGGGGGTATACTGCTGGCAGTCGATGCCTCTGGACCATAGCTTCAGGCGATGAAAGCCTTGAGCTTGGAGGGAATCGAGGGTTTCGTAGGATGGTGCAAAGGTGGCATCACAGGAGCGGTGAAACCACTTCATGTATTTCCAATAGAGCGGAGCGATTTTTTTCATCCGGTAATATTCAAGATAGCGGTCAAAATGGGTATGATAGGAGGCGACATGGGGCAGATCATGTTTGCGCGCATAACGAAGGCCGCAGAGACCGATATTGAACGGAGTTGCCATATGAAGCAGATCGGGACGAAAAGCTTTCAGCTCTGATTGGATAGAGGACATATTGGGCAGTGCGAGTCTACATTCAGGGTATAAGAAAAAGGGGATGCTGGTAATGGGACGTATGGGATCGGCATAACTGTCTTCAGGAGCAGATTTTGGTGAGAAAAGCAGATGTTCAATACCGCGCTCTTTCAAATGGGTGGTTAATCGTTGAAGCGTACGTGAAACTCCGTTGGTTTGCGGAAGAAATGTGTCCGTGAATAAAGCAAGACGCATGGAACCCCTCCCAGGTACTCTTGATGCCCTGATCATAACAGGCGATTATTTGATGGAGGTCAAACGGATGTTAAACAGAATATAAAAATCCACTGCACCAGGTAAGATAAAGAGGTGTGCAGTGGATTTATTAGTTTTAATGGGATGAAGCCCTACAAGGATTCGTATATCTGTTGCAAAAAGGTAATGCTTTCTCCTAAATGTGACTCAGGAGTGCTTTCCAGGATTCCTTGAATATGAGGACGTTCATATTTCATATAACGAAGGATCGGCTCAAACTCTAGCCACCCTTGACCTACAGGGACTATTTTTATGGCTCCTTCTTGGACGATAAAGTCTTTTAAATGAATGACAGCAATTCGATTTCCTAGAAGCTTCAAAGCCTCCGTAATAATAGCTTCTTGATGCAAGTAATTTGTAGGCGACATTAGATTTGCGCAATCCAATATGACCTGAAGATTGTTAGAAGGGACTTCATCCAGAAGTCGGCGGGTTAAGGGCGCGGTGTACAGCGGATGATGAAGTCCTGCTTCGATTCCTACCGTCACACCAAAACGTTCGGCCTCCGCCACCATGGCCTTAACTGATGCCACCACCTCTTGGAAGGCTTCTTCTGTAAAATTATCTGTGGTATACCCAAGTCCCACACTTCCGGTTTCCGTACCTACCAGACTAGCGCCGAAATCCCGGGCCAAGCGCAGATGGGTATTAAATGCGGCTAACGCTTGCGCCCGTTTGTGAGGATCGGTGTCTACAATATTTACATAGCAGCCCAGAACCGCAATCTGAATACCTGCCTGTCTAAAGGCATTGCCATAATAGCTGGCTGTTCCAGGGCTTATAGCCGTCAGGCTAGGGGCACTATCAGGAAAAGATTTCTTAAGTGCGAACTGGATATGAGTGAAATGATAGGACTTAATCTTCTCAATTAACTCTTGCAATGGAACTTGTGTGAAATCATGTGCTCGAACACCTAGTTGAAGGGGAATGCTCATATGATCGATCGCTCCTATTAGTATTGTTGTTTGTGAGGTGCTAATTTGTCCCAGTCAAAGGTAACACCAGTGCCCGTTACTTCTGGCGCAACTGCCATCCCATTGTCTTTATTAATCACTAGCGGACGTGTAGTGTATTGATCGATAGGGAAGCTATGCATTTCGAGATAACCTGCATTTGGCATAGCTGCTAACAAACTAACGTGCAATTCCTGCATTCCATGTGTGGAAACGGAAAGGTTATAGGCTTGTGTTAAGTGAGCTACCTTTAACCAGCCCGTTATCCCGCCTATATTGGAAGCATCAGGTTGAGGAAAATCAACATGACCATATTGCAGCATGTGATGGAATTCGGTTAATGTGCGCAAGTTCTCTCCGCCTGCAACGGCCATTCCTGTTTCTTCAGCAATCCGTGCATAGCCGACATAATCTTCCGGAATCGTTGGTTCTTCTAAAAAGAGAATGTCGTATTTCAAAAATTCACGTGCGGCTTTTATCGCTTTTTCCACACTCCAGCTCATATTGGCATCGACCATAAAGGCTACATCCGGGCCGACCAATTGGCGTACCGCAGCCACTCGTTCCACATCTTCAGCTAATGTTTTTTGGCCTAGTTTAATTTTGACAGCCTGGAGGCCCATATCTAAGTATTTTTGATTGTTGCGCAGGAGCTTTTCTAATGGGAAGTTTAAATCAATCGCTCCACCATAACATTTGACCTCATTGCTTGCGCCACCCAGAAGTTTGTAGAGAGGTTCATCTGCTTTCTTTGCACGTAAATCCCATAACGCAATGTCACATGCCGCAATGGCGAAGCTAGCCAAGCCCCCGCGAGCAACATAATGTATTCCCCAGTTCATCTGCTCCCAGATACTTTCCACACAGCTGGCGTCTTTGCCAACTAAGATATGTGTTAATTCATTAGCAATTAGTGAGCAGATCGCTTTGCCGCCAAATCCGCCAGTATAGGTATAACCTACACCTTCACGACCGTCATCCGTTCTAATTTTGACAATGGGAACTTCAAAATGAGTATGCAAGCCATGTTTAGCATCCTCCATGATTTCTGGCAAAGGGATACGATAGTACTCCGTAATAACTTCTTTAATTAGAGACATCTTTGATCACTCCTTATAAAAGTTGTTGTAAGTTTGATAGAGATGAGGCTGTATTTTGTTTAAGAGCTTGAACCACAAGTTTAGCAATTTCCCGGGCACCTTCATCTGAGAAATGAGTATCATCCGTAACCCCATTTGGGTAATTGGGATGTGTTTTCGCTGGCAAATGCATGAATAACTTCTTGGATTCCTCTTCGCCTAATGAACGATAGAGCACTTGCGAGGCTGGGAAAATATCAAGTAGCGGAGTGTGCGTTTCTTCAGCCACTTGTCTCATTACCTCGGGATAAGCACCTACAGCAAACGGGTCCAGCTCTCCATCGGCGTTAAAGCGGCGGCGACTTACAGAGGTTAACAGAACCGGAGTCCCCCCTAGCTGCCTAGCAGCATCTATATATTGAATGAGATTATGGCGATATTCGGTTTCAGGATCGGTGTAACGTAATGGATCATCTTTTTTCTCATCGTTATGTCCAAATTGAATAAACAGGTAGTCGCCGGGTTGGAAGTCTTTTCTGATAGCATCGAGGCGGCCGTCTGTTATGAACGATTTGGTGCTTCGACCATTAATTGCACGATTCTGGATTTGAATAGAAGTCCGAAAATAACTTTGCAGGTATTCTCCCCAGCCGGTCATAGGTTTTTCTCCAGCGCCTTTAATGGCCGCAGTGGAATCGCCTGCAATAAATAGTTGTTGTCTCATAAGGTCTTCTTCTCCTTTAACGTATTGGCGTTCCCTTAACCATTTCTCAGCAAGGGAAAGCCATTGCTGGCAATGAGGGTGTTCTTTTGCAAGCCCTAAACCATGCCGCCCTTCTTCAAAGATATGTAATTCAAAAGGAATTCCCTGATTAGACAGGGCAGAGGCGAACAACAGACTATTCTCCACGGGAACGCTGGCATCGTTCGCTGTTGTCCAGATAAAGGTTGGAGGTGTGAGTGAATCCACCTGGGCTTCTGAGGAAAAGGAGTCAAGCTCCGCTTGTGATGGGTCGTCTCCAAGAAAATGTAGCCGGCTTCCCTTGTGCGAATGGGGCTCTTGGAAAGTGATTACAGGGTAACCTAATAGAAGAAGGTTTGGTTTCTCTGCTCTAGTGGTAGAAAAGATGGAAGCTAAGTGTCCTCCTGCCGAGAATCCAATCATCCCTACTTTGTCTGAGATCAAATTCCAAGCTTTGGGTGCTTCCCTAATCCATTTGAGAGCTTCCTCAACATCATTTAACAAAGAAGAGACGTTGAAATCTCCGACCTGATAATCTAGTACACCTGCATGAATACCTAGACTGTTTAGCCATTGAGCCACAGGTTCTCCTTCATGTTTGGCTAAGTGCTGATAACCTCCACCAGGCAATACCAATATAAAAGGACGGGGGTGATCCGTCTCAAGCGGATAGAGGGTGAGTAGTGAGGTTTCCTGAGAAATCGCATCTTGTTCTACACGGTTAGTATTTAGACGAAAGTTCAACATTGCGTTCAAATTCCTCCCTAAATGGTTATATGCACACGTTAACATATTTTCCGAAAAAAAGAGAGACTCTTTTTTTTTTAGATTCGGCCTTGAACGATTATTTTGTGATTTTTACATAGATTCGTCAAATGTTGGTTTGGATTTAGCGCCTGTATTGTTATCCCGGTACTGTCCAGGGGTCATCCCTTCCTGTTTACGGAAAGATCGAATGAAATTCTGAGAATTGTTGTATCTTAATTTGGCTGCGATATCTTTGATCGGCATATCGGTTTCCTGCAGCCATTTTTTTGCCATTTTAAATCGGTACATCGTTAAATATTCGCTGAAATAGTATTGGGTCTCCTTACGGAAGACACTGCTGATATAGTTGGCGTTGTAATGCAGTCGAGAAGCGCATTCTTCCAAGGTTAGATCCGTATCATATTCATGTTGGATCAGATCAATGATTTTCTCAGAGATGTTTTGGTATTGGGCATTTTGCCTGCTGATAAAAATTTTGATCATCGGGTAAATGACCATGCTCCAGAACCAATCCTCAATCTCAGCCACGGTATGAAGGTCATGTAATTCCTCAAAAATAGAGCCATTAGCATGATAGATCTGATTTAAGCTAATGCCCGATTCCTGCATCATAATGAGCAAGTTATTGAGTAAGCGGGTCAACGGGATTTGATATTCCTGTGGTGAAAGCTCAAGGGCAAAGATAGATTTAAAAAGCAAATGAATCAGTTCCTTGGCTTTATCCGTTTCAGCCAGCTTGATCGCATCCATTAGATCGTTTTCTTTATGCGTAGGGTAGTTCAAGTTCAGATAATGTTTGCCGGAGTTAATGTTCTCATATTGAATAATAACGCCTTTGCCAAGCTTAATGCGATGCTTCAGTGCTTCAAGACCTTCTCTGTAGGCGATGGCTAGTTTATCGAAGGCGTTGAAGGGCAGGCTCAGCCCAATACTCACCTGCACCTTTAGATAATTATTTATTTCTTGCTGCAGCTTCTCCGTTAACGAATACAGTGTCTTATGAAAAGACTGGGTATCGCAGTCTGGACTGCCCAATAATACGACTACCGCATGGTCCATGATCACTGGAGCCAGCCGTTGTTCAGGACAGATTAACTCTTCGATCATATTGTGGGCAGCGAACAATAAGAGGCTGAGATCTTTTTTCTCATAGCTGGAATCCTCGGCATAATCAATAGACAACGTAATTACTGCCATGGTTTTCCATTCTTCAAGCTGGGTTTGGTAACCGAATTGCCCTAATTCTTCGAGTAAATCACGTTTCTTAACATTGCCGTGGAAGGCATTGATCAGAAAAAACGTACGAACCTGCTGAAAGTGTTGCCGGACTTCTTTTTCCAGCTGTGATTTGGATTGGAACAAAGAATGAACTTGTTCTCCTATAATCTGAAATTCATTGCGATGTCTCGATTTAATATCCGGTTTGCGTTGGCCCATCTGATTAAGCAGTCTTTCGATAGGGGTGTACATACGCCTGGAGCCGATCCAGGCCAGAAGAATGGAGAACAAGAGCATAAAGGTACACACGATTATCGTAAACATACCAATTTTATTGGACTCCTTCGTCAAGCTTTCCATGGAAGTAACCGATAGATAAACCCAGCCATTTAACTGAGAACGCATGAAAGTGACGGAGTAATTCTTTTTGTTGATCACAGTCTTGAACTGTCCGGATTGTTTAGAAGGATCAGAGATTAAAGGGACTTCTTTAAATCCGCCTTGCTCTTTAGGTTTTCCGATTAAGCTGGTATCCGGGTGGAGCAGGAAACGGCCAGCTTGATCCAGAACGATAATGTCATCGAGTGGCTGCACATCTGAATTAATGAAATCCTGAAGACTGCAGACCGGAATATTAGCTAGGGCAAGCCCATATTTTTGCAGCTTATTGGTGGGAAGCTTTTTGATAAGACTGATGCTGTAATTGCAGCCAGTGACGTTAATGCTCTCCTCGCTATAAAATAAGGACGATGGATTCAAAATCCATGAAGTATCGTCAGCTATATTCATTAGATTAGAGAGTTGCGCGTGGTTTTTGTATTCATTCAGACGGTAGACGCCTGAATTTTTGATCATCCAGTTCTGCTGCTGATTGAGCAGGATGACATCCTCAAGTTTCGTATCGAAGGATTGCATATTGCGGATTTCGTTTCTTAAATCATTATATAAAATGAAATCGGTTTCATTTAAAGGGTTATTTAGTGCTTTTTTTAATACACTAGAGTTGATCACTTGGTTTAATGTTTGATTGACAGTTGTTAACTTATGTTCTACATTTGAGGTGATTTGTAATATAAGTTCCATTTTACTGTTGTTTACGTTCTTTTGGATCTCATTAGATGATGTGAAATAGGAAAAAGAACCGATGAATATCACCGGCAACGTGCTAATTACAAAGGCAAAAATCGTTAATTTACTTAAAAAGCTTAATGGTCTCACGGGACTCAGCACCTTTACTTATGTAGAAGTAGACACTTGTTCTTAGTGTATGAAACCTGGTGGAAAATAACAATAATCATCTCGTTCTGCAATAATCATTAACCCTAATTATGACTACAAAATGGAAAATCTTCAAGCTGTAGGGTGAAAATCCTTACAATACCTTAGGAGGCTGTAGAAATGTTTAGACAATTTTTGTGTAGAAGGGCAACGTTATGTTGCTGCTTATTCTTCATGCTTGTTTTCCCTATGTTAAGCGCTTGCAGTGATGGAAAGTCAGCTGGTTCTGTACTGCAAGAAGCTCGCCCGAGCATCTCCATCTTGGCACCCCTTCATTTTCCACAGCAGCCTTCAAAAAAGATTATGGCTGAGATTGAAAGATTAACAGGGGTGGAGCTTGATATCACGTGGGTGCCTGAGGGTGTTTATACCGATAAAATGAATACAGCGTTGACCACTAATTCCTTGGGAAAAGTCACCTTTGTGAAGTTCTCAGACTATAATCTGGTGAAAAACGCCATCCGTTCTGAAGCATTTTGGGAGATCGGCCCATATCTTCAGGAGTTCCCCAATCTTAAAGCACTGGACCCCGCTATTCTTAAGCAGACCGCTGTTGATGGTAAGATCTACGGCCTGTATACAGAACGCCCTTCCTCCAGACAGGGTGTCATAATACGTAAGGATTGGCTGGACACTCTTCATTTAAGCAATCCACAGACCTTAGATGACCTATATGAAGTAATGAGGCAATTTACATATAACGATCCGGATCAGAATGGCAAACAAGATACCCTTGGATTAGTCGATCGTAATGATCTTGTTTATGGTGTATTTAAGACACTAAGCTCTTATTTTGGCACACCAAATAATTGGAAGCTAGAGAATCATCAATTTGTTCCGGAATTCGTAACAGCGGAGTATATGAACACAATGAATTTTATGAAGAAATTATATGATGAAAAAATCATAAATCAGGACTTTGCTCTTACCAGTAAAGAGGTTCAACGCGATAAATTCATTAACGGTATCGCTGGTGTGTTTATTGGCAGCATGACTGATGTGCAGCGGTTGTCAATTGAAGCTCAAGCATACAATCCAAAGGCTGAACTTACGCTGATCAATCGTATCGAGGGGCCTGATGGATATAAAGTGTGGTCTATCCCCAATTACAACGGACTGTATCTCTTTTCCAAAAAGTCCATTGCCACAGAGAAGGAGCTTCGGCAGGTGCTTGGATTTTTTGATCGGACCATGGATAAAGATGTAGCCAATATAATGATGTATGGCTTTGAGGGGCGGCATTATAAGCTTGAAGGCGGAAAAATTATCCTTCCCGAGGAAACCTCACAACTGCGGGTACAGGAAGTGAATCCGCTATATGCTTTAATGATCGCGGACATTAGTAATAAAAACATTATGGAAGTGGCTCAGAAGGAGCAATTAACCTCTCTAGCAGATCAGTTGAGTAAAGATAATGAATTTTTTCTGGTTGATGACCCGACAGTTTCTCTGAGTTCATCTACTTTTGATGAGAAGAATATGGAGTTATCTACAATCATTGTGGATGCTACATATAACTATATATTAGGTAATATTACCGTCGAGGGATTCCAGCAAGAGGTTGAGAAATGGAGAGCTCGTGGAGGCAATCTTATTATTAAGGAATATGCTGAGGCTGAGTTTGGGACAGAAAAGTAAATAGGTTAAAAAGGTTTTGATCCACTGCGGATAATGCGGTGGATTTTTTTGTGCTGCGATATCCCGATAATCATTTGCTCAGATCCCTTTCAGAACGCGCCGTTATGGGGAAATGATTGTTTTCGTAACCTTGCCGACGATGTAACGTGGAACTCGTAACCAATACAAATTATGGAGGTCAAAATGGTATGAAGAAGAAATCCTTCACCATGTTGTTAACAGCACTGTTAACATTCAGCACATTATTAGCTGGATGCGGTGGTAACAACAATAACAAAGAAGAAGCAGCAGCCCCAACTACAAGTGCAGAGAACACTACGAAGGTGGAAGAGACTGAAGCACCTAAAGAGGAACCTACAGAAATCAAAATCATGCTTCCATTGAATACATCAGAGACTCCGCCTGATACGATTAAGAATGAACTTGAGAAATTGACCAACACGAAGCTGACTTATCAATTTTTTCCGGCTGATACTTATGAAGAAAAACTGAATTCATCTTTTGCAACGGGTTCATTGCCGCAAGTAACATATTTGAAGAATCAGACAACCTTCATTCAGATGAAAGAAGCGATAAAAGACGGACAATTCTGGGAAATCGGTCCACTATTAAGCGAATTTCCGAATTTGAGCAAATTGAAACCAGAAATTCTTAATAACACGAAAGTAGATGACAAGCTTTATACCCTATATATCGGGCGTCCACTTGCACGCCAAGGGATCATTTACCGCAAAGACTGGGCAGATAAATTAGGACTTGCTGCACCAGCTAATGTAGATGAATTATTTGAAATGGCTAAAGCCTTCACAGAACAAGATCCAGACGGTAATGGAAAGAAAGATACTACCGGTATTATTGACCGTAATGAGTTGACCTATGGAGCTTTCAAAACTGTTTCGTCTTGGTTCGGAACACCGAATACCTGGGGTGAGAAGGATGGAAAATTAGCGCCTGAATTTACCTTCGATGAATATTTCGACACAATGGATTTTTTCAAAAAAGCTCGTGATGGCGGATACATTAATCAAGATTTCGCTGCCACCAGTAAAACGGATGCAGTAAATATGTTTAAGGCTGGAAAGGGTGGACTCTATATTGGGGGCTCCATGCAAGATATTGATTCCCTCAATAAAGATACTATTAAGAATAACCCTGACGCTGTTTTGGATGCGCATAGTATGGTTGCAAGTCCAGATGGAAAATATGCTCAATGGATGATTCCAGGCTATAACAATGTTGTCTTGTTCCCGAAATCTGCTGTCAAGGATGAGGCAGAGCTGAAGAAGATTCTTGCTTTCTTTGATCAAATGATGACCCCAGAAGTAGCTAATTTGATGTATTGGGGAATTGAAGGTACTCACTATACCGTTGAAGACGGTAAAGCGAAAGCTACTGACGACAAAGAATTGATTGAACGTGAAGTAAAGGGATATAAGGACAGTGTTATCGGCGAAGCTGAAACCAATGGAATGTACGAGAACTATAACACGCTGCCAGGAAGAATTCATGCAGATCAATTGGTTCTTGAGAATGTCAAAGTTGGTGTAGCGGATCCAACAGCTGCTATGGATTCGGCTACCTATACAGAAAAAGGCGTAGAGCTTCAACAGATTATTACAGATGCAACCTATAAATATATTTATGGTCAGATTGACAAGGCTGGATTTGAGAAGGAAGTAGAGAACTGGAAGAGCCGTGGTGGAGATAAGATTATTGAAGAATACAACGCGTTATACAAAAAATAGTAACCCGTACTCGAATAGTTAAGCGACAAATTGTAGCTGAAAAGGTTGTTGATCTTGTTTCAACAACCTTTTCTATTCCTCACTGGGTTCAGAAATATCGTGTTTGAATAAAGAAGGAGAAAGGAAGAATATCATGCAGGAAGTCACCGCACAGCCCAGCTCAGCTCCTCAAATGAATCCTAAGCCTGAAATTTATAAAAGCAGCAGCGAACTGAAAAAGCGGCTGTGGAGAAATAAATGGCTCTACGTCATGCTAACTCCGGGAGTACTGTATTTTTTGATTTTTAAATATCTTCCAATGTACGGATTAATTATCTCATTTCAGGATTACAAACCCTATCAAGGGATCAACGGTAGTGACTGGGTAGGGATGAAGCATTTCAGCAGGTTGTTCACAGAGCCGGATTTCTTAAATATATTAGTGAACACACTTATTCTTTTCGGATTAAATATTCTTATCTATTTCCCGATGCCGATTATTCTTGCCCTGATGTTAAATGAACTTCAAGGCAGCTTTTTCAAAAGAACCTTTCAGACGATCTTCTATTTGCCCCATTTTCTGTCATTGGTTATCATCGTCTCCATTTCTTATGTAATGGTCACGATGGATGGAGGGATTATCAACGAGCTGCTTGTCTATTTTGGCTTTGAACCAATCAATTTCCTGCTTAATCCAGGGTGGTTCAGGCCCATGTATATTATTCAGGTGATTTGGAGAGAAGCAGGTTGGGGAACGATTATTTATCTAGCTTCCATAGCTGCGATTGACCCAGGGCTTTATGAAGCATCGCGTATGGACGGAGCTGGAAGACTTAGACAAGTCTGGCATATCACTCTTCCAGCGATTAGAGGCGTAATTATTACATTATTTATTCTGAAAATTGGTTCCGTTCTTGATCTTGGATTTGAACATGTATATCTGCTACTTAACTCCATGAATCGAGAAGTTGCGGAAATTATCGATACGTATGTATATACTGCTGGTTTGAGACAGGGGCAGTTTAGTTACAGTACAGCTATTGGATTCTTTAAATCGATTGTAGGCTTTGTAATGGTGATGATGGTGAATAAATTATCCAAGAAAATGGGAGAAGAAGGCGTTTATTGATATTTTGTGGGAGGAATCGAAATGGTAGAAGATAAAACAATCAGTGGTAGAATCTTTTCTGCTATAAACTTTACGCTGCTTGCGATCATTGCTTTAATTACTGTGCTTCCCCTTGTTCACGTTGTAGCAGGCTCTTTCACAACGAGTGCAGAACTAGCTTCTAGCAAATTTGTACTGATTCCAAAGGTATGGAGTCTGGAAGCGTACAAGTTCATCTTTTCGACGAATACAATATTTAAAGCCATGGGTGTTTCCATTGGTGTCACGGCAATTGGTTCTATTTTTAGTTTGTTTATAACTTCTTTGATGGCCTACGCTCTTACCAGAAAAGATCTGGATGGTCGTAAAGTGGTTAACTTCATGGTTGTGTTCACCATGCTTTTTCATGGTGGGATGATTCCAACGTTCCTCGTGGTGAAGGAATTAGGACTAATTGACACGTACGCCTCACTGATTCTACCGTCAGCGATTAGTGCCTTTAATATGATCATTTTGAGAAACTTTTTCCAAAATATACCTGAAGGTTTGGAGGAATCGGCCAAAATTGATGGTTGTAATGATTTTGGAATATTATTTCGGATTGTATTGCCACTATCCTTACCTGCGTTAGCGACGATCGGATTGTTCTATGCGGTAACGTATTGGAATACCTACATGAATGCGATTCTGTATTTGAATGATAGTGCGAAATGGCCAATACAGGTTCTGCTCAGACAAATTGTCGTCCTTGCCAGCGGTATGGATCACAGCGCTACACTGGATGCTGCTGTTCCACCGCCAGATCAATCAATTAAAATGGCTGTTATCGTTGTAGCTACCTTACCAATAGTTTGTGTGTATCCGTTCCTGCAAAAGCATTTTGCCAAAGGTGCCATGTTGGGTTCTATGAAGGGCTAGCAAGAAAGAGAGAGACTATACTTAGGGGAGGAGCTTCGAGATGACTGTACAGATACCTACAACGCCGATAGAGTGGGCAAAAAAAGCTTGCGATTCACTAATGGATACTTACAGGGCGGGAGAGCTTCCCCCCGCGCATCGATGGCACTATCATCAGGGTGTATTTCTGTGTGGCATGGAGCTTTTGTGGAATGCTTATCAAGAAGACCGTTATATCAACTATATTCAGGAATATGTAGATGATTTGGTGGATGAATACGGGAACTTTTATTTTGCACGTGATGAGCTGGATGCGGTTCAAGCAGGACAGCTACTATTCACTCTTTATGAACGGACAGGCAAACTAAAGTATCGTATTGCAGCAGAGAAGCTAAGGAATTTACTGCTCACACTAAATAAAACCTCTGAGGGCGGGTATTGGCACAAGGATAAGTACGCCAACCAAATGTGGTTGGATGGACTTTATATGGCAGGCGTATTCTCCTTGAAATATGCGAATGTCTACGATGAACCAAGCTTGCGTGAAACGGTCCTTCATCAGGAAATGTTAATGCGCAAGCATATGAAGGATGAGACAACGGGTTTGTTATACCATGCCTGGGATGAGAGCCGGCGGATGCCTTGGTCGAATCCGGAGACGGGTTGTTCACCGGAGTTCTGGAGCCGATCATTAGGATGGTATGGTCTCGCCTTATCGCAATTTCTGGATCTGTTACCTTCCCATGATTCAGCCCGGACAGAGCTTTCTACTACGCTGAGAGATTTTGTGGATGCACTTATTCGTTACCAAGATCAAAAAAGTGGACTTTGGTATCAAGTCGTAGATAAGGGGCATGAGCCAGATAATTGGCTGGAGACTTCAGGGTCATGTTTGTTCGTCTATACGATTGCCAAAGCCGTGAAGCATGGCGTTGTAAGTGATGTGACTATCGCTACAGCTGCCGCTAAAAAAGGATATGAAGGGTTAACCAAAGTAATCCAGTGGGATGAGCATAACCGATTAGTTCTGCCGGACATTTGTATCGGTACCTCAGCTGGAGATTACGAGAGTTACGTGACTCGGCCTAAGGTTAAAAATGATCTGCATGGTGTGGGCGCATTGGTGATGGCTTGTGTTGAAATACAGTCAATGCTTCAAGAGTGAATCGCTCCGTATCCTTACTAAACAATGACTTGATTCTCTGAGATTTCGGAGAATCAAGTCGTATTATTTTATGTGCAAAGAATCCTTAAATCGGCTGAACCTATTTTTAGTTTTTGAGCTCTTAAATTTATAAATATTTTGGGGGTTGGGATGAAGAAATCACAGTGGGCAATTCAAACGGCAGACTCTATTATGGCGCGGACACCGAAGCTTTATGAAGATAAAGGCTACAAAGGAAGCTGGACCTACGATTATGGCGTGGTATTGAACGGTTTTGAATGGCTTTGGAAGCAGACCGGTGATTCGAAGTATCTGCAGTTCATTCAAGATAATATGGACTACTTTATTCAGGAAGATGGCAGTGTCAAGGGCTACCACCTAGAGGAGTATAATATCGATCATATTAACAACGGAAAATTATTATTGACTCTATATAAAGAAACGAAGCAGGAAAAATACAAAAAAGCGGCTGCTTTACTTAGAAAGCAACTTGAGACCCATCCGCGAACCTCGGAAGGTGCTTTTTGGCATAAAAATATATATCCCTATCAGATTTGGTTAGATGGACTTTATATGGGCGCTCCTTTTTATTTAGCCTACTTGCTAGCTTTTGAAGAAGGGCAGGGACTTGAGGATGTAACCAAACAATTTATCTTGTGTGAGAAGCATACGAAAGATCCGGTAACAGGTCTGCTATATCATGCATGGGATGAACAGCGTATTCAACTTTGGTGCGACCCTGAAACAGGACTTTCGCCTAACTTTTGGGCCCGTTCACTTGGCTGGTATCTCATGGCTTTAGTTGATGTTCTGGAATTGCTGCCTAGTGAGCACTCAGATTATCCAGAGCTGGTACGAATACTAAATGATACCTTAACTGCGGTGAAGAAATATCAGGATAAGGAATCCGGGGTCTGGTATCAAGTGATGAATCTAGGGGAACGCAAAGGAAATTATCTTGAGGCCTCTGCTTCAAGTATGATCGTGTATGCCATGGCTAAAGGTATCCGATTAGGCGTGTTAAACGCTGGATGGTACGAAACATTAGATCTGGCTCAACAAGGACTTATCTCGGAGTTTGTACTAGAAACCAAAGAAGAATGGGTCAATTTAAATAAGAATTGCCAAGTAGCCGGATTAGGTGGAGTGGACCAACGTGACGGTACTTTCGCTTATTACATTAGCGAGCCTATTGTCACTAACGACCAAAAAGGTGTGGGTGCTTTCCTACAGGCTTGTGTGGAATATGAACAATTAAGAGGCTGGATCTGATATAGAACAGGGGGGCTTATGAATGTTGATCTACAATATTGAGGATTTTGGAGCGCTTAAGAATAGTAAAAAGTTAGCGACTGAAGCGATAACGCGTGCGATTGAAGCGGCAAATAAAGCCGGTGGAGGAACCGTTTATGTACCGGCTGGGACGTTCTTAACCGGTGCAATTCATATGAAAAGCAATATCGAATTGAATTTAAATCCTGGTGCCATTCTTTCATTCAGTACGAACCCGGAGGATTACCCTGCAGTGGAATGCAGATGGGAAGGGGTGAAGCAGCAGGTTCATTCACCTTGTATTTATGGAAGAGAGTTAGTTAATGTATCGATCACTGGCAGCGGAATGATTAACGGAAATGGTGAACTCTGGTGGGATAAGTTTCGGAACCGCCGGGAAGAGCTTCAGTATCCCCGGCCGACTCTAATCGGCTTGGACAGCTGTCAGCGGGTAACCCTTAAAGATATCGCGCTGGTCAATTCTCCAAGCTGGACCGTTAATCCGATAGGCTGTTACAATGTGACTATTGATAATATTTCCATTCTGAACCCGGCGGACTCTCCGAATACAGATGGCATTAATCCAGAGTCTTGCACCAATGTGCGAATTAGCAATTGCAATATTGATGTCGGTGATGACTGCATTGCGATCAAGGCAGGAACTGAGGATACCAAAGAACGAGTTCCTTGTGAGAATATCACGATCACCAACTGCACTATGGTACATGGACACGGGGGTGTCGTACTCGGTAGTGAAATGAGTGGAGATATTCGTAATGTCACGATTAGTAATTGTGTGTTTAAACAAACCGATCGTGGAATCCGGATGAAATCAAGACGGGGACGCGGGGGAACGATTGAAGATATTCGGATCAGCAATATTGTAATGGAGGACGTTATTTGTCCGTTTACTCTAAATCTATATTATTTCTGTGGACCACGCGGGAAAGAAAAATATGTGTGGGATAAAAATCCTTATCCGATTACAGAGGAAACGCCGTGTTTTAGACGCATTCATTTTGCCAATATTACCGCACGTAATGTTCATGCCGCAGCGGGTTTCTTATACGGGCTTGCCGAGCAGTATGTATCCGAGATTACGTTTACCAATGTGGACATCTCCATGGCGAAGAATGCAATTCCCGGCCATCCAGACATGATGACAGGGATCGAAAACATGAATAATCGCGGATTTTTCCTCGGGAATGCAAGAGATATTCAATTTCATCAGGTGACGATTGAGAACCATGAAGGGCCTGCTTTTTACATTGAAAATGGAGAAGCTGTAGAGATCATAAATTGTCGATCAAAAAACACGAAGAAGCCGGAAAAATTAGTAGAACAAGCTACAGTGTCACCTGAAGAACAGAATGTCAGTCCATAAGAGAGAGTCATCAATTTATTGAGAGGAAAAGAATCCACTATGCTTGTTGTAGGAAAAGAATCCTTTTGCGCTTATCACACGATTCAAGAGGCGATAGATTCACTAGAGCAGGGGCCATCCGGTCAAGCGGATACGCTTTATATTTTGTCAGGGGTCTATAAAGAGGCAGTGCGGATTTATCGTTCTAATCTTACAATCATAGGGATTGGCTACGTGGAGATTGTTATGAATCGTTACGCGAAAGAGCGTGATGAAGCGGGCGAAGAAATCAATACATTCTCTACACCAACGTTATTTCTGGGCGGGAGCCATCTGGTCTTGGAGAATCTGGTGATTACCAATAATGCAGGGCAGGGTGAAAATATCGGGCAGGCCGTAGCTGTGTATGCTAATTGTGATCAAACCGTATTCAGAAATTGTACTTTAAAAGGGTATCAGGACACGTTGTTCACGGGACCTTTGCCACCTGCACCCAAAGAGCGATCTACGTTTGGAGGTATACCACTGAGAGAACACCATGCCCAATATCGGCAGTTGTATCAGCATTGCTATATAGAGGGAACAGTGGACTTTATATTTGGTGGGGCTACAGCATATTTTGACAGATGTGAAATTCGCAGCTTGTGTCATAGTGAGAATCAAGCAGGTTATATTACGGCTGCCTCCACACCTGAGGGACAATCGTATGGTTATATTTTTAAAAATTGCTTTTTAACAGCAGCTCCTGATATTGCTCCGGTGTTTCTGGGCCGTCCATGGCGTGAGTATGCTAAAACCGTATTTGTAGATTGCCAGTTGGGTGCACATATTCATCCACTTGGCTGGGATAACTGGGACAACACCGCTAATGAACAAACCGTTAGTTATCAGGAATATGGCGTGAAGGATGCAATTCTCTTGAGTAAGCAACGTGTGTCTTGGGCAGATTGCTTTGAAGATGGCGACGAGACGCTGGATAAAGAGTTTGTTTTTGCTGGAACGGATTTTTGGAAATAGATAATTTAGTTAACGAGTACACAAGTAAAAAACGGTAGTCTAGACAGAAGCATAAAGTCTTAGACTGCCGTTTTATTTAAATGTTGTATCACTTTATTTTTAATATGATCTTTCCTTTAGCTCTGCCCGATTCGGAATACTCCATCGCTTTCTGCGCCTCTACAAAAGGAAACACTTGATCAATAACAGGTTTTATTTGTCCGGATTCAATAAGCTCTGAAATGACTTCTAATTGACTGCCACTTGGTTTCATGAACAGAAAGCTGTATTTGACCTTGTGTTTTGCCTCTAATTTGCTCAGCTTCCGGGTAATCAAGCGAAAAATATTAGTTTTTATGAACCCAGCTCCATACTCTTTTCCGAAGCGTGCATTAGGCAACCCTGAAACCGATACAATTTGTCCTCCTTGTTTGACTGTTTTAAAAGCTTTTTCTAATGTTTCACCGCCAATGGTATCGAATACTCCATCATAATTTTGTAAAATCTTATCAAATGCTTCGGTTTTATAATTGATAATTTGATCGGCTCCAAGTGACTTGACCAATTCTGCTCCAGCATCGCTTGTAGTAGTAGCCACGTATATCCCCATCGCTTTGGCAAGTTGGATAGCAAAGGTGCCAACACCGCCCGCTCCCGCTTGAATCAATACCTTTTGTCCTGCCGTTAGCTGTAATATATCATGTAAAGCTTGATAAGAAGTAAGCCCGACTAATGGGATGGATGCAGCTTCCTCAAAGGAAAGATTGTGAGGTTTGAGAGCTATATCCTCTTCATGTACGGAGATATATTCTGCGAAGGTTCCGATTCTATCTTTTCTGGGCCGTCCGTAAATCTCATCACCTATCTTGAATTTTTTAACATTCTTTCCTACTTGGATGACAATCCCTGAAAAATCATTTCCTAAAACTAGGGGCATGTTGTATTTCAACAGCGTACGTACTTTGCCATCCCGCACTTTGAAATCGATAGGATTAATACTTGCTGCGTGGATCTCTGCCAATACATCGTAATCACCCACTGCGGGTGTTGGGATGTCGGCTAGTTGAAGAGGGTAATTCCCGTATTTTTTTATGATCATTGCTTTCATCCTAAAAACTCCAATTCATTAATTATTCATTTTTGCTGATCCAGAAAAATAACTCATCTCAACAGGGGAGATGTTTTTTGATTTCGATTTGTCCTCGCTTTTATCTGAGCAGTCTCGGCGATATTTCCTTTGTTCCAGCTTCATATCAATAAAATCGACAACCTGCTGCAGCGACAAGATTTGGCTGACGATGTTTTCTCGATGGTTTCTTAAATGCTCCACCAGTTCAGGATAATCTGCGGGATCAGCGTCAGCGGAGACCGCCAAAAATGGCTGCATTTCCTGCAAGGGCATGCCTGTTTTCTTGAGGCAGGATAGCAGCAGGATTGTATCTATGTCTTCCTGCCGGTAAACGCGATGCCCGTTGTCCTTCCGGTCTGCCCGGGGAAGCAGCGCGATCTTTTCGTAATAGCGGATCGTATCCTCGGATATTCCGGTTTGCACGGCGGTTTCTTTTATCGTAAACGTTTGCTCTGCCTTCATAGTGTACCTCCAGGAGATTGCTTTGTGTGTGCATTATACAACTTGGAGCTGACTCCAAGTCAAGACCTTATCTCTGGGACAAAATCTTTTTATTACGCCTTGACTTGGAGTCGACTCCAATTAATAAAATGTGCGTTATAAGAGGAAGATATCCCGAATTCAGGAGGAGATTTACAATGAGCACACAGCAACGTGAAAATATCGCATTGATTACAGGCGCTAACGCCGGGATTGGATTGGAATTAACTCGAAAACTGCTAGCGGAGGATTGGCAGGTGGTTGCTTTGAACCGTTCCGGTTTTCCAGCCGATGATGAGAACATCCAAAAAGCCATCAAAAACGGCTGGCTTCGTATTTATAAAACAACCGATCTCGCGGATTTTGCCAGCTTGAGAGGGACACTGGAAGAGATCAAAGGCAAGGAGCAGCGGATCGATATTTTGTTCAACAATGCCGGCGGGAGCTTCCCTGAACTGAGCTATTCGACACAGGGGCGCGAAAAGCACTATGAGTTGATGACCATTGTGCCGTATATTATTTTAATGGAATTGAAGGATAGCCTACAAAAAGGACGCTTAAAAACGGTGATCAACACCTCATCCTCCGCGCTTAAGTTTACGAAAGAGTTTACGATTGAAATCCTGGAGCGTCCCACCACCTTCCGCAAGCTGCTTGGTCCTTACGCCACCTCAAAGCTGGCATTATCGTTATGGACACAGGCCGCTGCGCCGCAGCTTGCTAATGAGGGCATCATGATTCGCAGTGTTGATCCGGGTAGCAATAACACGCTGCGAAAAGGAAAAAATTCTGGACTGCCTCTAATAGTTAAACCGTTGATGAAGCTGTTTTTCTCTCCGCCTACCCACGGCGCCGACCAATTGTATGAGGGTGCTCTGGGAGAACACCGTGGGGAGACGGGGGTATTTCTTCGGAAAGGCCAGGTTGCGGATTTGAAATTTAAGGATCAAGCCCGGAATGTTTTGGAAAGGATTAATGATATTTACGAAAATGAGTATCTTCGTTAATAATCAGATCTTTAGTTGTCTCTAATTATTTTTTGTAATTCCTCCAAACGTATGAGATAATAGAGTTTTTCCGTTGATTCTATTTTTCATGGCATGGTAGAGATGCCTGATCAAATATTGGAGGTAGGCTTGTTGGCGAAACAGTATCCTTTTGAATATGATCGGACCAAACCTTTTATGGAGCAAGTAGGGGAATGGGTCGGAGATGTATTCTATGAAATTCTTCCTGAGGCTGGATTTGAAGTACGTGATGAACAGATATACATGGCCTTTCAGGTAGAGCGGGCTTTTGCCGAGAAAAAGACGATTTTTGCTGAGGCAGGGGTCGGAACAGGCAAGACATTAGTGTATTTGTTGTATAGCATTTGTTACGCGCGTTATATGGGCAAACCTGCGATTATTGCATGTGCGGATGAGTCCTTGATTGAGCAGCTTGTGAAACCGGAAGGCGATATCGCCAAGCTTGCGAAGCATCTGAACATGAATATTGATGCCAGACTAGCGAAATCTCCGGATAAATATATGTGTCTGAAAAAGCTGGATCAGGCTCGGAACCATGATGATGAAAGCTTACCACTGGAGAGCTTGTACAGTACATTACCTGATTTTGTACATTCACATGCACCGATGCAGCAATTCCATGCTTATGGAGACCGCAGAGATTACCCTGATCTGAATGACGAACAATGGAACAAGATTAACTGGGATACGTTTCAGGACTGCTTTACTTGCGATATGCGTCACCGCTGCGGGCAGACCTTGTCCCGTGATCATTACCGGAAATCAAGTGATCTGATCATTTGTTCCCACGATTATTACATGGAGCATATTTGGACCTATGAAGCGCGTAAGCGGGAAGGGCAAATCCCTTTGCTTCCGGATCACTGTGCGGTTGTATTCGATGAAGGACATTTATTAGAATCAGCGGCCATGAAGGCGCTTGGCTATAAGATGAAGCATGTCGTCTTTGAAGAATTGATTTCTCGCCTGCTACAGAATGAAATCCGTGAAACACTGGCCGTTCTGATTGATGAAGCGATCATGCAAAGTGAGCAAATGTTCAAAGCGATTCGCCGTCAATGCCGAAACATACCGGGATCAGATCGGAAAAGCATTGCGCTGAATGCTTCATTGATTCGTGAGGTACACCTGATGCGGAGTGTAATTGCTGCTATCGAAGAAGAATTAGTATTCGAAAGCGGACTCTACACGATTGATGAATATCAACTGCGAATTGTGGAGGAACGTTTGGAGACTATAGAAATCGCTTTGCGATTGTTTGAGGATTCAGGGGCTCTAATCTGCTGGGCGACAGAAGAAAGCGATGGTCTAACGCTGTCGGTCATGCCACGAAATGTCAAAGAGGTACTTCAAGACAGTCTGTTCACGCAAAAAATGCCAATCGTATTCTCATCGGCTACATTGTCTGTGGATAAATCATTCCAATACTTGAAGGACAGTCTTGGGATACAAGATTTTTTATCCTTCTCCGTAGACTCACCTTATGACTATGAGCACCAGATGAATGTCTATGTGCCAGAGCTTCAGAGTGGGGATTTTGCTGAGAAAATGGAAATTTCCCTGAAGCTTATTCAGCGGACTGAAGGTAGAGCACTGCTATTGTTCCGTACTCGTGAAGAGCTTCTGCAGTTCAAGCAGCTTAACTCGTTACGACTGGAAAGCAGTTCATATTCATTTTTATATGAAGGGGATCAAGAAATCAGCTATTTAATTTCGGCGTTTCAACGGGATGAGCATAGCGTGTTATGTGCGGTCACCTTATGGGAAGGGCTGGACATCCCTGGACCTTCATTATCTAATGTGATCATATGGTCGCTGCCGTATCCTCCGCTTGATCCAGTGTTTATGGCAAAACGGGCGGAAACCTCCACTCCCTTTGAAGATGTGGATTTGCCTTACATGCTGTTAAGACTCAAACAAGGGATGGGGCGGCTGATTCGAACCGGTACAGATCAGGGAATTGTAACTGTACTTGCGGAAGAGGAAGGGCAACATCCGGTACACGAATATATAACTTCTGTACTTCCAAAAGGGACTCGATTACAGAAGCTGGAAGCTTAAATATCACTAACGATTATAATTGCTCCTTTGGTGAGGCAGATGCTACGGCATTTATGTTTCACTCGAAGGAGCTTTTTTGTCTAAAATTAAGCATAAGTATTCCTAATCTTACGGATAGGATATTGGTATTTAACTTCCGGGCGGTGTCGTATTATTGTTGAGTCATGGGATGTATTTATACAGCATCATCTAGAGATTCATCAAGGAGTGTATACGACATGGGTCAATCAGAAGGTTTGTATCAACCAGATCACAACAAAAAGGTTGGGTTTGCATTAGGGATAGGGCTAACCTTAGTTATCGCATTATTGGCGAAATTTTTAGCGGGTTTTCCATTCCTATCTATTATGGGGCAATTGGTCATTGCCATCTTAATCGGGATTATTTGGCGAGCTACGATAGGAGTGCCAAATAGCATCACACATGGCACCGATTTTTCCAGTAAAAAACTGCTTCGTCTTGGGATTATCTTGCTCGGTATGCGGCTTAATCTAAAGGATATCGTTGCGGCAGGACCTCGGGTATTTCTTTTGGCAGTCATCGTCATTATATTTGCGATCTCCGTTGTATACGGACTGGCTCGACTGTTCAAAGTAGATAAGCGCCTCAGTATCTTAACTGCCTGCGGAACTGCGATTTGCGGTGCGGCAGCTGTGGTTGCCATCGCTCCACAGATAAAAGCCAAAGATGACGAAACTGCTATTGGTGCAGCTATAGTAGCTATATTAGGCACAATATTTACACTGCTGTACACATTTTTATATCCTTTTCTCGGCTTATCAGATTTAGGTTATGGGGTATTCTCAGGAGCGACTTTACATGAAATTGCTCACGTTATCGCGGCTGCGGATGCTGGTGGAAATGCTGCCGTTGATATGGCGGTCATCGTTAAATTGACCCGGGTGGCTTTACTTGTGCCGGTGGCTATTTTAATTGGGATTTGGTCCAATCGTGAAGAAAGAAAAGTGCAAGGTGGAGCGGCTAAAGCTTCGTGGAAAAGCATTCCAATCCCTTGGTTTATTCTAGGATTTTTAGTTGTCAGTGGTGTGAATTCGTTAGGAATCGTCTCCGCATCAGTAGCCAATGGGATCGTTACGATTGCTTATATGTTAATCGCTATGGCGATGGCAGGGCTTGGATTAAACGTTGATTTGGCGGCATTTAGACGGCTTGGAATGAAGTCTTTTGCTGCGGGACTTATAGGTTCGGTTATGTTATCTTTAGTTGGATTTATGTTAGTTCACTTACTTGCGCTAGCGTAGTTAGCATGTACACCCTGAGTATGAAATGAGTTACTTCATATCCAAACAGCATCCTTCTCTTTATCATTTAGTGTGGTAGGATATGCATGAAATGAATGGAGGGACTTCAAGTGAAGTATTGCATAGGTGAATTTGCTTCCATTCTCGGGGTAACTGCGGATACGCTGAGATTATACGAGAAACATGATATTGTTAGGCCTACAAAAGATAACAGCAATAATTATAGATATTTTAATGATTTAGATGCAAGGGATCTGTTAATGAGCAGATGGTATCGCAGTATGGAAATTCCATTGCCCGAAGTGGCACTTCTGATGAAGGATTCCTCTATTGAGCAAGTTATGGGATTGATGCAGCAGTCTCAGCAGAGTTTAGAAGAAGAGATTAAGCAAAAGACGATGCTGCTAAACAAGATGAATGAAATTCATAAAGAGCTTAAGGAAATAGAGTCCTCATTATATATATGTAAACTTAAACAACTGCCAGGCATGTACAGGCTTAAGCAAACGGATAAAAATGCATTATTAAAAAATGATATCGTAAAAAGCCTCGTCAACACTTGGATGGATAGGCTTCCTTATGCGTTTTATTCTTTTAAGATTGAGGACGCGGGGGTGTTATCCGGTGATAATAACTTTGACTATAGCTGGGGGCTTACCTTACCCGAGGAGGAAGTGCAGAAATTTGCAATGGATATCGATGAATATGTAGAGTATATTAGCCCGAGTACCTGTATCTCTGCTATCAT
Organism: Paenibacillus sp. FSL H7-0323; assembly: GCF_038002725.1. Taxonomy (NCBI): domain Bacteria; kingdom Bacillati; phylum Bacillota; class Bacilli; order Caryophanales; family Paenibacillaceae; genus Paenibacillus; species Paenibacillus sp. FSL H7-0323. The sequence continues at coordinate 253,833 of NZ_JBBODB010000001.1, forward strand.
GTTATCTACGGATGGACATTATATCACGAAGAAATCTTTGCAGTTTATGATAGATTACATCGAAGCAAATGGTTATACCATAGCGGGTGATGTGGTGGGTAAATTAATGCTTACTGAAAAAATAGAAGGCAATAACCGCTCATATTTGGAAGTGAATATTCCAATTGTATAAGTTTATTTTTATAAACACCTGCTCTAAGAGCGGGTGTTTTTTCTTTTTGGACAAGAATTGGACATTGACCTTGGTGCTGCACCAATGTTTATACTTCGGTATATAGCTTGGCAACGTTCGGTAGATATGTATAGATATGAATGTGAAAAATATCACGTTCTTGGCGAGCTATAAGATATTAGATACTGGGGGGAGAAGAGAATGCGCAACAGAAATTTCACCAAGAAGATGCTCATGTTAACTTTTTGTATGGTGCTGATCGTTTCCATGCTGAGCGGATGCAAAGGAAATGGGGAGTCGGCAAATTCGTCATCATCATCTTTTAAAGCCGGTACATTCGCAGGGGAAGCGGAAGGCAAAGAGGGCGTGATTAAAGTAGAAGTCACTATGGATGAGCCAGATAAAATTAAAGATATTAAGATCGTCAGCCAGTCAGAAACGGGTGGTCTAGGCGATAATGCACTTGAAAAAATAAAAGAACAAATTCTGGAAGGACAAACCTTGGCAGTAGATGCTGTTAGTGGTGCGAGTCTTTCCAGTGAAGCAATGCTCGCGGCAGTTGAAGATGCCGTAACCAAAGGTGGAGGAAATCTGGAAGTCTTCAAAGCCGGTGGCGTGCAAAAAGCAGGTGAAGGTAAAACGGAAAAGCTTGAATCAGACGTAGTGGTAGTAGGCGCCGGTGCATCTGGTGTGTCCGCAGCGGTAACCGCTGCTGATAAAGGTGCCAAGGTTATTATTATCGAAAAAACAGGAGTTATCGGGGGAGCAAGTAATCTATCCTGGGCCGGTAAGTTCTATAATTCTTCCGCAGCTACTGACAATAATCTTAAAGTAAATGTGGAAAAAGAAATTGCCGATTGGATTGTCAACAATCACTGGAGAGTTGACGCTGCAGCGATTAGACAATACGTAACGAAATCCGGCGAAACTTATGATTGGTTAGCAGAAAAAGGGTATAAAACCAGCTTCCTAAACTTCTTCGGAGAGCAGCTGCATGTACTGCCAGCTTATGAAACCCGGGAAGAGACCCTTCGGAAAATGTTGGCTGAATCGGTTGAACAAAAGGGTGGACAAGTGATCACCGAAACCACTGCCAAAAAGCTGATTACCAATGAAGCAGGAGAAGTTACAGGTATTGTGGCTGAGAAATCGGACGGGACTACTCTTGAAATCACAGCCAAAAGTGTCGTAATGGCAACAGGCGGTTATGCCGCAAATTCGGAAATGGTTAAAGAAGCTTTTGGTTTTGAAGGGGTTAACGGAGGACTAGGTCAGAATGTTGGGGAAGGTCTGAAGATGGCTTGGGAAGCAGGAGCCAAGGTTCCTGATAACTTCGGTGGACAAATGCTGCACCAAACATTAGCCAGAGCAACACAAGGACTAAAAACACAATATGAGCCTTTTGAAGCAAGTTATCCGCTGATGTTGACGTATCTGCCTAACTTCATGAATGTCGGTTCTTCCGGAGCACGTTTCAGAGATGAAGCAGCTACATTAACATCGGTCGCAGCAGCTAATACGAGTGCATTTAATGGTGCTTATCATATGGTTATCGTATCAAAATCTCAATTGGCTGCTCTTCAGTCCAAGGGGATGAAAGGTGTTAACGCACCAAGCCTGCCAGGAATGCCACCAGAATTTTATGCCGAATTTGCAGATCAATTCACGTTAGAGAATCCATGGGTAAATGCAGAAAAGGTGTTTGATTCTATGGTAGAAAACGGAGATGGCTTCAAAGGAAATACAATCGAAGAATTAGCAACAAATGCAGGTATGGATGTAGATGTGTTTGTAGAAAATTACAATAGTTATAAAGAAGCTACAAAAACTGGTGTGGATACTGAATTTGGTAAAGCTGCTGATTATTTAGAGCCAATGGGCGAAGAAGGACCGTATTATGCCATCGTCGCTGAAATCAACAACTTGGGTTCTGTGGGTGGCTTGCTGGTAAACACTAAGTTCCAAGTGCTAAATGATAAACGTACACCAGTAAAAGGATTGTTTGCTGTAGGGCTTGAATCGGAAGGCGTATTATTCAACGATACCTATGTGGGCAATGGGGTCGGAATTGGTTATTCCTTTACCTCAGGTCGTCTAGGTGGAGAGAGCGCGGCAAACAGTGCTTTGAAAGCTAATTAACGACAATTTCCCGGAAAATAATTCAATCTTTTTAAAGCCGCAGAGTAAACAACTCTGCGGCTTTTTTTGCTGGAGATTAGAGCCAATCTTCTTTTAGCAAAGATTTAAGAAGCTTTACATTTGTTACTCCCAGCTTGGCAGCGATCTGCTGCTCTAATTCAATTTTGGTGATCATCATTCTGTTATTGCATTCTATACCCTTTGGAGTGAGGACAATATTTTTGTCACGCTGATTTCCTTCGACTTCAACGGCTTCAACATAACCACGGGATAACATGCCTTGAATGCTTTTATGCGTGCCCTGTCTTGAAATGTGAATTATTCTACTGATTTCTGAGATCGATAACATTTCTCGGGCCTCAAGAACTGCAAGAATGTGGGATTCGGTCTTATTGATTTGATCCGGGTCTTTGTCTGTCACTATTTTACGTAAAGCTAGATGCTTCTCACTGAGTAAATCAATCAGGTTCATTTTTTGCAGCTGCTTATTCATTAGAACACTCCTAAATGATGTCTCGTTTATCCCAGTATAAGTCATTTGCGATTATTGTCAACTTGGTTGACTTGATTTGAGAATTTGTGTTATTGTAATCCAAGTTGACAATACAGAGATAAAAGGAGCTTGAAGATGGGAAGAAACAAAAAAGAAGCATTTTTATTTACGTTCATCATGTGTTTTTTGATGGTGCTGGGGATGAGTATTTACAATGTAGCACTAATGGAGGGTTGGTCAGGCACGTTAGTTAAGGATGTGATTGTCGGCTACTTGCCTGCATTTATAGTTGCACTCATTCTAGATGTGTTTGTTGTAGGCAAGGTTGCGAAGGGGATCGCGCATAAGCTGGTTAAAGAAAATGATCCGATGATCAAAAAAATCATGTTCATATCCTTTTTTATGGTGACCGGAATGGTATTGTTCATGTCCTTCTATGGCGCAGTTCTCCATGTTGGATTTTCTGCTGAGCTACCAAGAGCTTATCTGTCTGCCATAGGTAAAAATTTTATTTTTGCACTTCCACTGCAAATCATTTTAGTTGGGCCGCTTACACGATTTATTTTTGTGAAAATTACTCCAGCTGTGCCTGCGTAGGGAATAAATCAATAGAAGCAATATACAACAAAACGCTCTCCGTCTGCCCGAATAAGCAGAAGAGAGCGTTTTTTTTAGATGAGAAACGTTTATCTATGGCTCGCTCGTTTACGCAAGCGCGTGAACTCTCTTTTTTACAGGTTCGAGTAGATTTAGGGCATACTCATTTCCGCTACCTTTGGGACTATCGTTACGGATATGCTCCTCCAGACATAATCTGGAATTGTGATCCGCTTGATAATCAGGATGATTATCCAGATACCCCATTAGGGCTTGCCATGAGCCGTAGATATCATCAGTACTTTCTGTCAAAGCATAGAGGCCGCCGTCGAGGCGCATTTCTTTTAGGTGAGCTGGTATCTTCACATTTTCCGGAATTGAGGCACAGAATCCATATCCGTAAGGTTTATTCTCACCACTTGGATGCGGGTTCGTATTGCCGCCAAACAGCCGTGCTGTGCCTAATAGTTGACTAGCGTCCAGCCAATCATTAACTGGAATCATAGCTTCATCTTCTGGAGAGGTACTAACGGCAACATTGTAGGCAAATCTCATAGCTGGGAGAGTAATGAATCTTACATGAATAGGGGTAGAGTGATTAATAGTTGGCATAGATATAACCTCCTCAGTTTTAGTCATACCATCCGATGGACTGCATGACTTTTCGTTTAGTTCAGATAATAATTGATTTGTAATGGGTTCCTCGAGATGGGCGGATATCCACTGTAAAAAGAGATGGATTTCACCTTCTCTATTTGTTAGTTCTGTTTTTTGATTGTGAATAGAAGCCGCTTGCTGGCTGAGCGCTTCGTACATGGACTGAACGGACATATTTTTAAGGACGGTTCCAATATCCTTGATGCTAATATCCAGCTTTCTTAATAATGAGGTAACCCGAATGGCGAGTATTGCTTTCTCATCATAAATCCGCCAGCCAGAGCTGCTATCCCGCTTACTTTCAAACAATCCTTGAGCTTCCCAGTGACGCAGAGTCCGACTCGTCAGTCCGAATTGCGCAGAAAGCTTATCAATGGTAACAAATCCGCTCATAGACAACTCCCATTTCATAGTTTGATAAGGCGCCTTATGTGGATTATTTTAGCATTTAACGTTACGTCAATTGCAAGGAGAATTAATGATTGGGTATTCGAGATAATTTACATTTCTCATACAAAACATTGTCCAGTATTTAACGTCCAGCTTCTACAATCAAGATATTGGTAGAATGTACCTATTACAATATGAGGCTTTATACGGAGGATGATATTGTTGAAAGCTAGGTCTATGCATCTAACTATGAAATGGAAGTTGATTTTGAGTTTTTCCGCCGTTGTTCTTTTCTTTTTGGGAGTAGCGTTTTATCAAAACCATAAAATCAGCCAAGTGGAGATTTCTATGGAAACGCAAAAAGCTGAGATGGAAAAAAGAATTACCGTGTCTATAATTACGCAACTGCTGCAGGAAATGAATGCGGTAGAATCTTCGTTAGCGGGTTCGAGTGATTTGGAATTCGTCCAACCTTTTAAGGACAAGCAAACAAAGCTGACTAAAGAGTTGGCGACGGTGAATTTTGCGGCAGGTTCGCCGGCATTTAAAGAGTTAGAACAATTACATAGTCAGATTGGGGAATATACGGGATATTTTGACGAATTGGTAAAGACCATAGAAGACGAGCAGCTTGATCCCATGAGTGTGCTGGAACAAATCGATGAATTACATACGAAAGCTACAGCGTTGAGTGAAGTCATGCTAGTGACTAATGAACAATTGTATACGGCAGCAGCAGAGAATGCAGAAAAAGCACAGGAGTATTCTTTTGATCTGCTTAATCTGACCACCTCTATAGTTGCTTACGCAGCTGTGCTAGTGTTTATTTTCACATTAGTGATTGCGGTTATGCTCATACGTTCCTTCCTGAATCCTATTCATAAACTGCAAGTGGCTCTGCGAAAAATTGCCGAAGGAGATTTGCGTCAGCAGATTAATTCACCTTACAACGATGAGTTGGGCAGTTTGAGTCATCATTTTGATCATATGGTGGAGCGGGTCCGGGAAATGCTTCAGCATACCCAGTCAGTAGCCTCTTCGCTGGCAACTTATTCGCATTCTTTTCAAGAATCTTCATCTATAACGGCGCATACGAATCAAGATATCGTAAGCACTATACAGGAAATCTCGGTAGGCGCAGAACAGCAGGCAGGACAATCTGAGCAGAGCGCTGGCCTGATTCAGGAGCTGGAACGTGAAGTGAATGAGATCACGGAGTATACCGAGGTTATGCTGGCTACCAGTCAAACGGCTAATCACAATACTCGCAAAGGGTCTGAATCCGTCATCGCCCTCCGGGAGGTGTCTGAGCATTCTAGAGAATCTGTGAATAAAGTATATCTGGCTTTAATCAAACTGAGTGATCAATCAAAGGACATCTCGCGCATCACTAAATCCATAACAGATATTTCTAATCAGACCAATATCCTCTCACTTAACGCAGCAATTGAAGCAGCCCGGGCAGGTGCCTACGGAAAAGGGTTCGCTGTCATCGCTGATGAAGTAAGACAATTATCTGTGCAGACCAAAGAGTCCTCCGTACATATCAGTCAGATTATTAGCGAGCTGCAATCCGGGATGGATGAATTCCAGCAATATATGCTGGTGACCAAAGGAAATCTTGAGGAACAGGATCATAAAGTGGCCGAAACGTTGTCCTCCTTTGAAGCGATTGATCATTCTATTGTGGAGATTAGTAAACAGATTGGGCAAATTCACGACAAAGTGGATATGACTCAGACTATGAACCGTAGACTCGCAGAGTCTGTGCATGCCGTCGCGGCCATCGCCGAGGAAACTGCGGCCGGGGTGCAAGAGGTGAACGCCTCCAGCGTACAGCAAGATCATGCTATCCGTGATATAGCCCGTCAAGCCATTGAGATTAACGAAATTTCGCAGAATTTATTCAAAGAAATCAACATTTTTAAGATTGATTCGGATGGGGACGATGGGGTCAGATATGAAGGTGACAGGGATACAAAGCATGCTGGCAATCCAGAAGCCGGGGACACATTAGGAGACGTATTAGGAGATGATACATTAGGTGCTGGTGATCCTCCAGATGATAGCGGTACTCCAAATGATGGTGGTACACCAAATGCAGACGGTTCTAAAGAGGGGGCTTATCTGACAATCTCTGCTTAGCTCAGCGGGAAATGGCATTCGTAGCGTAAGGTGGAGTAGAGAATAGAGTAGTGAGTAGTGAGTAGTGAGTAGTGAGTAGTGAGCAGAGAATAGAGAAGGGAGTAGGGAGTAGGGAGTATGGAGTAGGGAGAAGGGAGTAGGGAGTAGTGAGTAGTGAGTAGTGAGTAGTGAGTAGTGAGTAGTGAGTAGTGAGTAGTGAGTAGGGAGTAGGGAGTAGAGAGTAGATTCTAGAGATTATAGAATAGAGTTTAGAGATGAGAGGCTAAAGTTTAGCGCTTAGTGAGGTTCTACCTGCCGTTTTGATTTTAAGTGTATTTTATACAACTAAAAAAGTTTGTATTTAGCTTGATTAGGGTTTAGTTGTATTTAGTGCAGTTATTTCGAGGCGAAATGACGATAACGGTGGTTTGGTGGGGATATAATTGCATGAAATACAACTAAAACCAGGTGGGAGTACACATACCTGAAAATAGTTGTATAGAGTGCAATTAAATCAACGTATAATTGTGTTTGGTTACATGAAGAAGCTGGCTCATTCGTGGGAGTTGTCCACGAAAAGCCAGCTTTTTATCGTAGTAACATAGTTAGTAATTAGTCCTCGTACGTTTGATTTAGGGTGCTAACTAACTCTGGGAGCCAGTCGCTTAGAGTGAGAAACTTGTATCCCTCCGATTGAGCTTTAGCTGTATCCATAAACCAGGATTGTGTGATCCCGAATGGAGAATTATGCGCATCCGCTGTTTCGCTTTGAATGACGGCTTGTTTTCCGGTCTCTTTTTCAATCAGCGAGATAAGGTCTTTAATACTAACCTTACCGTCTGAGCAAGCGTTGAGAGGACCCGTCACCGTCGAGTTGCCGAGCCAATACAGAAAATCAGCAGCTTCGTCCGAACGGATAAAACAGATATTTGCATCTGGATTCGGAATCCCGATGGGCAGTTCGTTACGTACATGTTCAATATGAAAATGGAGTCTTCGTGTATAATCGTCAGTTCCCAGAACAATAGGAAAGCGGACAGCGGCTACCGGGAACGTAGCTTGTTGGATAAGGACAGCTTCCGCAAGTCTTTTCCCCTCCTGATAGGTGAAATCCTTTCGTCCTCCATAACGAATTGGGTACGTTTCAGGATCGAATATCTCTTCCGTCAGCGCTTGCTCACTGAAATCATAGACAGATAAACTTGAAGTCAGTATGTAACGCGTGGTTTTGCCGTCAAAAATACGGCGCGCCTGATCCGCTTCATCAGGTGAAAAACAAATATTATCGTAAACTACATCCCAACTCGTATCACCTAATGCTTGAGCGAAGGCCTCCGGTTGAGACCGATCTACCTGTATCCGGTGAACGAGATCGCCAAAAGGATCGCTTGTTTCCCCGCGCGTTAGTATGGTGACTTCGTTCTTAGAATCCTCAAGCAGACGCTCGACCAAACGTTTTCCAAAAAAGCGTGTGCCGCCTAAAATAAGAATCTTCCTCATCAACCTCACTCCTTGATTGCTATTAATGGTTATTAAAACGACTGTTTATTGGTTTATATAAAGCTTCTGACTCATTGTAGATAAGCAGCGGGATCAGCCAGATCAGCAGCAATGTATTGAGTTTTGAGTGATACAAATTGGACTAAAGGGAAAGAGTTAGTTTGATTGTACCTCGTGCAATAGAATTCGTATTAGAGTGGAGAAAATTAGATCCTATTGCACTCTCTACAATCAATGGATGAGCAAGTGGCATTAAACTAACTTTTCACCAGAATCTATTGCAGAGAGTGCAGCAGATTCAATTTTTGCGGCCAGGACGGCGGATTCTGTTGCACAATATGCAACGTTTGTAGCTAGTTACCACAAACAGCCCAAATGTTAATTACATATTAAGCGCACTAATCACAATCATATCTGTTCGTTTTTAACGTAACGAGACACTTAGCTGCCCGAGATCCAGCTTAACGAAAAACTACGCCACCATACACATTCCTGGCGTGGTATAGTTCCAGCTGTTTGAACTGAATCCACCAGTTTGGAAGGTCTGGAAGCCTTGCAAGCTTTGGCTCGATACCGCCATTACAGGTTCCTGACTTTCGTCCGCAAATACAAGCTCGATCAGCTCGGCAATTTCCCCCTGTTCATACGCGGCTGCAAGGCGGCTCAAGACGATCTGCATGGCTGTGTCCTGTGGTAAGGAAGGACCATCGGCCTGAAGCAGCTCTTGTCTTACGAGAGGGAGGGCTTGCCGGGCTCGGTGCAGAGCGGCTTTTATTGCCCCTTCTGTGGTATCGAGAATCTCGGCAGCTTCCATTGCAGAGTGTCCCAACACATCTCGAAGCAGGAACACCGCCTGCTGCAGCGGAGATAAATACTCCTGTAGTGCTTGAAAAGCAGCTTCAATCTCAAATGAACCATACTCCGCAGAGGCCTCAGTGGGGGACTGATCCAGCTCCAACACTCGTGACAAGGTGGCTTTTCGCCGCATGATATCAATCCATGTGTTTCGGGCAATCCGAAAAAGCAATGCCTCAGGATTTGGGTGATTTGTAGAACGGGTATGATGAGTAGAATTTGTAGGAATCGTAGAATGCATTGCAGATTTTGTAGACGTTGCAGTCTTAGATGGCGTTACAGCCTTGGCAGACGTTGCAGTATTAGCAGACGTTGCAGTCTTAGATGGCGTTACAGCCGTTGCAGCCGTTGCAGCCGTTGCAGCCGTTGCAGCCGTAGAAACCATATAGTTCATTTGATTAGTTTGATTAGTTTCAAGTTTTTGATTAGCTCTATTAGCTCTATTAGCTCCGTTAGCTCCGTTAGCTTTATCATTTTCAATGGTTTCTTTATTTTGTTTAACTTCATTCATTGGACTGTTCCTATTATTTGCACTCGTTGAGTCCGAAGTCTTCATATAACCTAGGGCCTTGACCCATGTATCCTGAGCTAAATCATCGGCATCCCACGGGGATTGTGTCAATGCAAGACAATATCGCTTCAGAGCTTTCTGCAAAGACCTGGTGTTACTTTCATCCGGCGCATCTCCGGTGCTAAGCTTCTCAAGGATGATCACTCTGCATAACTCCTTTTCCAGTAAGGTGATTTCGATTACTTCTAATAATAAACGAATGAGCAGGAAATTAAGATACGCAATTTTAAAAAATAAAAATTCTCACGCCTAACGTATCCTATCCCCATACTAATCCGTTTACAGGGTAGATTTCAAAACTCTAAAACAGATGGAGGTCGAATACGGATGGCGTACGTTCCTTATGTAGTCGAACAAACGAATCAAGGTGAAAGATCTTACGATATTTATTCGCGGCTGTTGAAGGACCGGATAGTGTTCGTAGGTGCGGAAATTGAGGATCAGCTGGCTAACAGTATTGTTGCCCAGTTATTGTTTTTATCAGCAGAAGATCCGGATAAAGATATACACATGTATATTAATTGTCCAGGTGGCTCTATCACCGCAGGCTTCAGTATTTATGACACGATGCAGCTTATTAAACCGCCGGTGAATACCATTTGTACAGGAATGGCGGCTTCTTTTGGTTCTTTGTTGTTATTGGCTGGGGCCAAAGGGAAACGTTATGCCTTGCCGAATAGCGAGATTATGATTCATCAGCCGCATGGTGGGGCGCAGGGGCAAGCTAGTGACATTGCGATCAGTGCCAAACGTATTTTGAAGGCAAGGGAAGTGCTTGTGCAAATTACAGCGGACCGAACTGGGCAGACGGTAGAGAAGGTACTGCAAGATATGGATCGAGATTATTTCATGTCAGCCGATGAGGCGGTTGAATACGGAATTATCGATAAGGTCATCACAAATCTCTAAGACGAAGGAGTGAAGAAGGCTATGCTGGAGGTTTTGCAGGGAAAAGAGGTAACAATCTATTTTGTGGATGGCTCCAACGCTACAAAAGGAGTGCTGGAAACGGTAAGTGAAAAGTTCGTCAAATACCGGACGGATTTTGAAGAGTTTTATATTCCAATCAGCTCGATCTGTTCTATCTCTCTAGATACCAAAACGCGTGAACGAGCCAAAGTAGGATTCACACAATAACATCAATAACATCATCTGTATAAAAATGGGCTAGGAGCTCCTCAGCTCCTAACCCGTACTTTCCCGAATAGCCAAATAATGAGCCACATTTGCATGATGCGGCACAACGGTCTCCCCTTTAATCAGCTTGATTAAGGTTCGGGTGGCGGTCATCCCAATCTCCGTTCCTGAGTATTCAACCGAGGAAAGCTTAGGTCGAACGATAGAGGCAATGAAGCTGTTATCAAATCCGAACACGGCAACATCAGCTGGCACCCGTAGACCGTTATCGGTTAAATGATTCATGGCTCCAACTGCCATCCAATCTGTAGAGCAAAACACCGCAGTAGGTAACTCCCCGCTATCCATAATTCGGCGCATGGCGTCGCTCCCATCTTCGACGGCCATCGCACTTTCTACTACCCATTCTTTTCTTAAGGTTATGCCTGCATCCATAAGGGCTTGTAGATAGCCTTTATACCGATCCCCGCCCACCGCATTATCTCCCGAGCCGCGAATCATAGCGATTTTGCGATGACCTTTTTGAATCAGATAAGTAACAGCTTCATAAGAGGCAGTTATATTGTCCAGATGAACGGAAGGAATCGTATCCACCTGCGATTGTTGCCCGACAAGCACGCAAGGTGTATTTGAGCTGCGGATGATCTCCAAATGTTCATGGTTTGGAATAGAACCCACAAATATATTTCCTTCTGTCCCCATCCGCTGGAACATCTTCAAATAATGTTGTTCACTTTCTGCACTGCCGTCCGTTAATCCGACCATAATGTCGTATCCATACAAATCCGCGAGATCGCGAATGCCAACATTGAAGTCATCCAGTACAGTGTTGCTATTCTGCGGAATGATCACACCGATCAGCTGTGTATTAGCTTTGTCCGTTTCAAGGCCGATGACATTCGAACGGTAGTTGGTTTGTTTAATAGCTTCCAGTACTCGTTTACGGACATCATCGTTAACTGGTTTGCTGTTATTGATTACCCTGGACACCGTAGAGATCGAAACGTTCGCCAATTGGGCTATATCTTTTATCTTTACCTTCAAGAAGATCACCATAACTTTCCATATGATTCACTTGGTGTTTCAACTCTCGCAAGCATATCACGGATAGCTTCAAGAATCCAAAAGATTGTTGTTGACCTAGGAAATAAAAGGTCCTATAATGATCGCTGAAGGAAAATTATTTCCTTGAAAAAAGCTTTTTTTGAACGATAAAGTTGAATTTTTGCTAAAAACAATAACTGAATTATTAATTCTAATGAATTTCGGGAAAATATTTTCCTGTGAAGGGTATGTGAATACGAAGGAGCTGCATGCATTGAACAGAACATGGTGGAAAGAAGCCACAGCGTATCAAATTTACCCACGGAGCTTTATGGACAGCAATGGTGATGGTGTAGGCGATCTGCAGGGAGTCATTTCTAAACTTGATTATTTGCAGGAGCTTGGCATCAATGTCATTTGGATCTGTCCTATTTATAAATCCCCAAATGATGATAATGGTTATGATATTTCGGATTATCAGGATATTATGGCGGAGTTCGGCAGCATGGCCGACTTTGATCAGCTGCTGCACGAGGTTCATGCACGAGGCATGAAGCTGATTCTGGATCTAGTGATTAATCATACTTCGGACGAACATCCATGGTTTGTTGAAGCACGTTCAAGCAAGGATAATCCGAAGCGGGATTATTATATTTGGAGTGATCCTAAGGACGGGAAGGAGCCGAATAACTGGGAGAGTATTTTCAGCGGTTCGATTTGGGAGCTTGATCCCGCCACAGAGCAATATTTTATGCATGTATTTTCCAAAAGACAGCCAGACCTCAACTGGGAGAATCCTGAGGTGCGCCGTGAATTGTATAGCATGGTCAACTGGTGGCTGGACAAAGGAATCGACGGCTTCCGGGTGGATGCCATTTCACATATTAAAAAAATCACCGGACATCCCGATCTGCCGAATCCACAGAATCTTCCGTATGTTCCGTCTGGCGATGGGCACATGAACCGTGAAGGGATTCACGATTTCTTGCAGGAGCTCAAGCAGGAGACGTTTGACCGATATGACATCATGACAGTTGGCGAAGCGAGTGGTGTAAATGTTGATCAGGCGGAGTCGTGGGTGGGTGAAGAGCAAGGCAAATTTAATATGATTTTTCAATTCGAGCATTTAGCTCTTTGGAATAAGAGTGTGACAGGTGGATTGGATGTTCTGCAGTTAAAATCAGCGCTCTCCCGTTGGCAAAAAGGTCTTGAGGGCAGAGGCTGGAACGCATTGTTCATCGAAAATCACGACCAGCCGCGTTCAGTTTCTACTTGGGGAAATGATGGCCAGTATTGGAAAGAGTCAGCTAAATCGTTGGCTACGATGTATTTCCTGATGCAGGGAACACCATTTATTTATCAAGGTCAAGAAATTGGGATGACCAATGTAAGATTTGAATCAATGGATGATTACGATGATGTGGCGATGAAGAACTTGTATCGTTTGGAGACTGAAGCCGGTAAATCACATGAAGAAGTCATGGAGGTAATCTGGAAGAACGGTCGGGACAACTCTAGAACACCAATGCAATGGAGCGACTCTGAAAACGCTGGTTTCAGCAGCGGCAAGCCATGGATGAAGGTGAATCCGAATTATACGGAAATCAATGTGGAGCGGGCGAAGCAGGACCCTTATTCCATCTATCATCATTACAAAAAGCTTATCGCTCTTCGGGCTGCTAATCCCGTTACTGTTTACGGGATATATGATCTCATTTTGCCTGAAGATGAACGTATTTATGCTTATACGCGGACGCTTGGAAATAAAAAACTGCTGGTCATGTCTAACCTGACAGCAGAGGAAGCGCTGTTTGACCTTCCATTTGATTTGGAGTTTGATACTAGTGAATTGCTCTTGCATAACTATGAGGTTGATCCTGCGGAGCCGATTGAGACTGTCGCATTACGGCCTTACGAGTCCCGTGTGTATATGCTGGTTAACGCACCTGTAGAGCAAGAGGGTAGCAGTGAACTTGTACCTGTACAAGAGGTAAGTGAAGCTTCTTTTCCAGAAACCGTTTAATATATTCATTGTAATTCAAAGCGTCCGGTTATCCGGGCGCTTTTTTTGTTGCGGTAGTGTAGGGCTCTTGCACAAAATGAATGCGCTTACTTAGGCGAGTCGTATAAAAATATTATTTTTTCTATTATTTTTGTTCCCAAAATTAATAGAATACTATATTATGTTATGAATACAGATTCATATAAGTGTATATTCATTCAATTTGGGGTGAAAGTAGACAAAATTATAGGAGGTAAAAAATGTCCAAGAGAATACTATCTTTATTACTAGCTTTTACACTTATGATGTCGGGTCTGCTTCCAGCTGCATATGCAGGTGAAGTTGCAACCGAAATTAACCCGCAGGCGGTTGTTGCTCCGGTTTCTACGGAGAACACAGCTGATCCAGCGGTGCTTTCTTCAGAACAAACTACGGTAGCGACTGCTGTCTATGAACAAATAGCGGCGACAGTTTCCACAGAAGTATACAAAGCTTCTATGACGGAAGCTAGAACATTAGAATTGACTTTAGATCTTCCTGATGGGGCATCGCCTCAAGATATCATCTGGAATTTTGGCAGAACGGCGGAAGAGATGAAGCCGCTGGCAGAGTGGAAGAAATGGAATAAAGATGCGAAAGATTATTCAGGTAATCCTTTCGTAACAGTGACCTATGAGCCGATCTCAGGTTCAAAAGTAAAGGCTTTAATTCATTTTGATTTGCTGTACGGAGAGAATCTTTCATTAACGGGTATACGTGCAGAGTACGTCAAACGAGTGGGAATTTATAATCTAATCGGGACATTACCTGCTGGAGATGTGCTGGTAGAGCAGCAAGTCAAACTAAATCCATATGAAACCTATCATACATATGATGAGATTAAACCGGCGATCGATAGGATTACTGCTGAAAGCAATAATAAATATGATCGATATGTAGAGTATCAGCAAATTGGGACCTCAACTCAAGGTCGTGCCATTCATTTCTCTATTGTTGCTAAGGATAAGTCCTCAGTAGATCAATATTTGAACGAGACCTTACCGCTTATGATGAATGATCCTGAAGCCCTGCAAAAGAAAATTAACGACGGGGATCTGCAGGATTATAAGGTACCTATCTGGTTGAACAACATTCATGCCGATGAAGCCAATGGTGTCGATGTAATCATTAAGTTTTTGGATACGCTGATGACACAGCAAATTGTCACCTATGATACCACTGATGATAATGGAAATCCGAAAAAGGTAGTTCTGAACATCGACGAAGCGCTTGACCATGTGATTTTCCTGCTTGATTATGTAGAGAATCCTGACGGTCGCGCGTTAAACACGCGTCAAACTTCAACGCTGCTTGATCCAAATCGGGACAACTCTTACCAGACCCAGCCTGAGACACAAGCGGTAACTGCACAAATTGCTAAGTGGACGCCGCTTACCTTTTTGGACATGCATGGATTTGTAAGTGGCTTCTTGATTGAGCCTTGCACACCACCTCATGATCCTAACATTGAATATGATCTTGTAATGCCAAGTATGCTTGAGCAAGCAAATGCCATGGGGAAGGCGGGAATTGCTAATACTAAATATGATTCCTACCATATCCCTTATGAAGAATACGAAAAAACACAACAGGATCCGAACTATAAAGGAACGAATGCAACAGGTTGGGATGATGCTTCACCAGCCTACACAGCTGTATATGCCATGCATCAAGGAGCACTTGGGCATACGATTGAAGTGCCTGAATTGAATGAAGATTCACTGGATGCCTTTTATTATGCGGCTTTGGGGGCAACCGATTATGTGATCAACAACAAGCAGGAACTGTTCCTGAATCAATTGGAAATCTTCAAACGGGGTATCCAAAATGAGAATACTAATGCTGCTGTTAAAGATTATCTAATCAATGCACAGAATGAGTCCATTGGACGTCCAGGGGTAGATGAGAATACGAATTTCTTCCCTGAGTATTACATTCTTCCGGTTGCAAAAGATTTGCAAAAAAATGATCTGGAAACCTACAAAATGGTTCAGTACCTACTGCGTAACAATGTGAAAGTAGAACGGACAACAGCCAGTGTAACTGTAGATTCTGTAGTCTATCCGGCTGGAACCTATGTGGTGAATATGCATCAAGCCAAAAGAGGTTATGCGAATCTTGTCTTGTATGATGGACTAGATGTCTCGGATTTTAATGAGATGTATTCAGATACGGTACAGAATTTCTCGGCTATGCGTGGTTTTGACCGATATATTAGCCGTTCTGTTGGAGCATTCACTGGGAAAACAGAACAGGTTAGCAGTGTAACGATCCCTAGTACGAATCTGGATCAATCTCCGTTCGAGCAAAATTATGTGATTAAAAACAGCAACAATGATGCGATAAAAGCTGTGAATGAGCTGCTAGCCAACCATAAGGCAGTGACACTGCTGGAGAATGGGGGGACGGGTTACGAGAAGGGAAGTTTCCTTGTTTCCAGATCCAACCTTAGAACGGTATCGTCTAAATATCTGCTGGATATTGTGCCGTTTAGTGCTTCAGAGAACAGAACGGGTAAATTGCTTAAGGCTCCTAAGGTAGCTATTGCAGGAGCGACTGCATTTATGCTGAAGGATCTTGGATTTAACGTAACTACGGATACAGTGGCAGCAGATGTTCTAATCAATTCGGGAACGAATCTGATTGCTACAGGTAAACCATTTATCGGTTATGGAAGAACGATGCTGAAAACTGTTAAAGGGCTTAAGGTCCTCCCTGGACTGGACTATTCAACTCCGGTCAATAAGGATGGCAAAGAAGATGCTCATGAGGGATTGTTTAAGGCTGAGGTCTCTCAGGACAATGTAATTACAGCGCCTTATGCCGATAGCGAATACCTCTACACGGTTTCCGCGGCTTATATTACAAAAGTGCCTGAAGGCGCAGAGATCTTGGCGAAATACGGATCAGGCGCTGACTTTTTCAAAGCAGGCTGGTGGCCGAATAACGAGGCTGCACAAGACCAAGTATTGGCGCTTACTTACAATACAGACAACATTCATGTGACGTTATTTGCGAATGATCTGATGAATAAATATCATCCGCAAAATCAATTCAGATTGCTTGCCAATTCAATCTATGCTGCCGCTCCAGCGGCGACTGAAGAGGATGGTATGGATAACGGGGTGAATGAACAAGAGCCAACAATACCTTCGACACCGTGGCAGCCATCTGTAACATCAACACCTGCACCGACCGTGCAGCCGTCTGCAACACCAACGCCAGCTCCAACTCCAACTGTGCAGCCGTCTGCGACACCAGCCCCAATAGGTTCTAACTTCACGGATCTAGGTAAGGTGGCGTGGGCAGCATCGGCGATTAAAGAGCTGGCGGCAAAAGGGATTCTGCAAGGGGTGAGCGATAATACCTTTGTTCCGCTTAAAGAGGTGACGCGTGCCGAGTTTATTACCATGATCGTGCGAGCTTTTGATCTGCTTGATGTGAAATCATCCGCTGCCTTCAGTGACGTGAAAGCTTCTGACTGGTCTTACGGATACATTGCATCCGGGGTCAAGAACGGATTGATTAACGGTGTAGGCAATGGAAAGTTTGATCCTAACCGTGCGATTACACGCGAGGAAATGGCAATCATTGTATCCAATGCACTTGAGAAATTTAAAGGCAAGTCGGTAAGTGATACAAATGCCGCTTTGGCTAACTTTAAAGATCAGGCAACAATCGCTGCTTACGGTAAAGAAGCGGTGGCATTACTAACTCAGGAAGGTATTGTGCAAGGTCTGACTGCGGATACCTTCGGTCCTAAAAACATTGCCAACCGTGCTCAAGCAGCAGTGATTATCGATAGGATGTTGAAGCTTAATTAAGTTTTAGATTCTTATAAAAAAAACAAAAATGCCCCTCAGCTATTTGGCTGAGGGGCATTCTTTTTATAGTTACTTTGCATCATCCGTAGAAGGTAAATCCGGCAGTTGTTGAATGTAGCTGTTTGACATATTTAGAAGCCGCTGAACGGCGTCAAATTGTTCTTTTGTCGAACCGCCCTCTGTTTCAGAGCCATCGATTAGATTAAAGTTGTCTCCATCGTCGTAATCGACACCAGTTAAATACATGCTTGTGTCATTAATGAAAGAGCCGGTAGGCAAAAAGTGTCTGACAGGCAGCATGTTGGTCTGTTGGTTCATCAGGTCTTCTCCGAAGTGGAGCTGGTCTTTCATTGAAATCCCTAACAGGTTAGCTACAGTTGGCATAATGTCGATTTGGCCGCCAGTTTGGCTGTACACGGCAGGTTCACCTACACCAGGGGCATGAACGATGAAAGGAACATTGAACATATCGGTATAACCATATTCGTGGCCGACCATTTCTTCCATTAACGATTTCTCGTTGCCATCAAGGGAATATAGCGATACACCCTGATGGTCACCGTAAAAGACAATGACGCTATCATCCCATAGACCACTGGACTTTAATTGATCCAGGAATTGTCCCATTGCATAATCTGCGTAATTTTGAGCTAGAATATAGTTGCCAACTAGGGTGCCTTCATACCGTTTAGGCAGTGTCATTTTATTTTTTAACTCTGGCATTTTATAAGGGTGATGAGCACTCATAGAAATGACCATCGCGTAAAAAGGATCATCTTTAGCATCCATTTTGACTAATTCTGGAACAGTCTTGGCATAGAGTACCTCATCTGAAGCACCGAATGCGATATGATCATCATCCCCATAGAACGCTTGATCATAATACTTATCAAAGTCTAGAACTTTGTATAGGGTTTTGCGGTTCCAGAATTCTACGCTATTGGTGTGAAAGGTTGCTGTGTTATATCCATTAGCTTTCATTAACTTAGGCAGGCTCGGAAGCGCCTTATCCATATAATTGGATGAAGTGGCTACTTCGTGGTGAGGAACGTACAACGAAGTATTCACTACAAATTCAGCATCCGAAGTTGTTCCTTGCCCGGCATTAGTATAGAAGTTATTGAAATAATGTTCGCTTTTCAAAAGCTTATTTAGATTGGGTGTTACTTCCTGCCCGTCAATGCTCAGGCCCAGCAAAAAGTTCTGAAAAGATTCCATTTGTACCACGATTAGATTCTTACCTTGAGCTGCCGCCCAGTACTTCGGTGAGACAGGCTCTGTAATCCCTTTGGTCTCGTTAATGGATGGTTGCGTGATTTCTTTGCTGTCGATTATTTCTTCTGTTTCCCTTGTATCGGCAAAAATAGTATAGACCTCGTAATTAAGAATCCCCATACTCTCCGCTTTTTTGTTCTCGTTCATACTGGCATGATTTGGCCAAACATTAAAGACACAGACCGCCAAAGAAACACTGATGATTCCAAACAAAGCAGTCCGGTTCATGCGGCGGTTCATACCTCTTTCTTTCCAGATCGCAATATATTTCGGACGGAACATAAAAAACATGAAAACTACAATATCCACAAAAATGAACAAGTAGTAAGGGTCCAGCAATGAGTATGTGCTTTCTCCCACCTTAGTTACTTTATCTGCTTGTTCTAAGGCATGATAAGTAGCAATTACACCGTAATATTTGTAATACATTAGCACGGCAAAATATATGACTGAAATCAATAGGTTGGCTATCATGTAATACAGAAACTTTCGTTTGGAAGCCATCCATTCTATGAGTCCAAATACGATAAAGAAAAATGGGATCTCTGTCAGCAGCATGCTCCAGTTAGGACCGTCGCTAAAAACTACGAACCAGGCCACTGCGCATTTTAGCAGCAGGACGAAGCTAAAGACTAGGAAGGGTTTATTTTTTATATCAAAATCTTTTTTCACTCGTTATCATCCTCTCTGATGCAATTACACCAAGGTCCTGCATATACCTGTATTTCATGGAAATCCGTTGCAATATGCCGAAGCTTATTATGCTCTCGAAGTTAACAAGTGTCAAAAGGTGGACGAGAGCCCTAGAGCGAAGCAACAGGCGATTTATGCCGCATAAGCAGGTAAAATCAACGCCAATCCCAAACTACAGGGTCCTATGCGTATAAAATGATTTTAATAATTTCCAGTATCCCGCAACTTTGTATAATATTCCTCAGTCTAAATATAGAGGAGTGATTAGAGAGGCGGGAATCAGATGACTAAGCGGCAGTTTGTAACGATGGTAACGATTTGTTTTTTTGTACTCTTAAACTCTGGATGTAATCAAGGGGAGAACTCCATAGGTGTGGAACCTGCTGCCTCTATAGCTTCAACGTCTGTACCACAGGTAACGCCGACATCTGCTCAAGTAACTATGATTCCCGAAGACTTTTTGCAAACACTGGATTATAAAGTTCAGAGCCATCCGGAGGTATTTGCAGTTGAGGTACCGCAGAACTGGGAGGTTAAGCTGGGGGAGTATCCAGTGGGACTTTACTGGCAATTAGCGAATGAGTTCTCTAAAGATGCAGGATTGGATTTGACACTGCTGAAGGGGACCACGGTAGAGGTGCAGCGGTATTCCTTAGTCGATGGTTTACCTGGTTCTGGCGAACAAAAAGAATTTTCTTATCCCTCCAACCTCGTTTTGCTTGTGCAATCAGGGAATACCGTTGGTGCGTGGCTGGAATTTAATATTCAAAGTATCGGCCCGTCGATTAAGAAGCGTAGCTTGACCGACATTACAGGACTTACATTTGAGGAGTGGACGGAGAGAGAAGGTTTGTTTGCTGAGGAAGGTGAGAATGGTGACTTAGCCTCATTAGACCATTTCGAACTTCTGGATGCTTTCTTTCAGGCTATTCAGGATGGTAATCATCCCCGTGCCCGCGCATGTTTGAATCCTAATGCCTTACTCACTGCATTGACGGTTAACCGTCAAACGCATCAACTCTATAACCCGGATTTTGGTGGTGAAAATGCTCTCAGTGAAAGTATTGTTGAGGCTAAGCCTACCTCTTATAAAGTGATGGATTATGATACTGGCTCAGAAATTAAAGACATCGGTGACCGCACAACGTTAAATATTGTGGTCGATCTGTATATGAAATCACTAAATCCCGTCTTCAATACCCCAGATGGCCGGGAGACTCGCTTCGCAGTGTTGACCAAACACGCTAACGGCTGGAAGATTGGAGGTTTTGGAACGGGACCGTGAGTTGTTGCGTTATCTATTTTTTAATAAAAGGAGTGATCTCAAGTGTTTAAACAAAGCTTGATGTCAAAAGTGCAGGTAAGTCGGATTTGTAGAGTTGTTGTCGGGACTGTTCTTTGCCTGACTATGGTCTCACCTTTAGTGGCAGCAGCAGATAATGTGAATTCACTTGAAGAAAAGAAATTATTGTCTGGCATCACCCAACTGGACGCTGGTGACAGAAGTGCGTATGCCGTCACTGCGGATGGAACAGCCTGGGTGTGGGGTGGTGGGTACGGCTCTATTGGTAATGGGGCGACCACACCAGCGTATACTCCTGTCAAAATGCATATCGATCATGTAAAGCAAATCTCAGGTGGTTATCGCCATAACTTGATGTTGAAGGACGATGGTACAGTGTGGGCGGTAGGGGGGAACGAGCATGGACAACTTGGCATTGGAACACAGTCTTCTAAGATTCTTGTAGAGCCTGTTCAAGTGCAAGGGCTAACAGATGTGAAAGCTGTTTCTGCGGGGGGCACCTTTAGCTTAGCTCTTCTTAAAGATGGAACGGTCTGGGCGTGGGGAGGCAATGAACAAGGAGAACTCGGTGACGATTCGCGGAAAAACAAGCTAACCCCGGTGCAGGTGAAGGGACTACCCACCGTCCTGTCTATAGCAGCGGGATCGAATAATTCAGTGGCTCTTGGTAACGGCGGAGAGGTATGGGTGTGGGGATCACAGCAACCACTGGGAACTCAGAAGGGCGTAATCTTAAAGCCTACGCTTATTAAAGGAAGCGGAGAATATAGAGCGGTTGATATGGATGGAGCCTATGGACTTTATGGGGCGGCATTGAGATGGGATGGCACAGTATGGATTTGGAATAATTACATAGATCCATATCTGGGAGAAGCTCTAAAGCCTGTTCAGATTCCAGGACTTACAGACGTCATTTCGCTGACAACAGATTCCGCAGTGAAGGCGGATGGGACCGTGTGGCAGTGGACGGTTGGCGATAAGAACAAGATTAATGTTACACAGTCTAAAGGCATCCAGAATGCAGTTTCCGTTTCTAAAGGGAGCAGAAATCATTATGTACTCTTAAAAGATGGTCATGTCCTTGCCTGGGGGGCAAATGAATTTGGACAGACGGGTCTGGGGGTCAGAGAGATCGAGGTGAGTACGCCTCAGCTGGTGAAAAAATCTATTCAAGTGTTGTTGAATGGGAATGAAATGGAACTGACTATGCCGCCGTTACTAATCAATAATTCGACATATGTTCCTTTAAGAGGAGTCTTCGAGCAGATGGGAGTTAATGTTCGTTGGGATGTTCCATCGAGAGCTGTGGTTGCTGTGAAGGGATCTACAACGCTGATCTTGAATTCGGTAACTGGACAAACGACTGTTAATGGAAAGATTATCGCAACAGATCAAAAACCGGTCTTCATTAATGATAGCGTTTATGTACCCCTCAGATTGATAAGTGAAATGTTGGGGGCGCAGGTAGAATGGGATGCAGATGCTTATGCCGTTCGAATAAATTCCAATAAATAAGTTGACTATATATTAGAAGCTTTAGGCTGAACTCTCCTTCAGGGGAGCTCAGCTTTTTTGCGTGGAAGGCAGAAGATTTAGGGGGATATGCAATGACCGTAAACAAAGCGTACGCGATTTTGAAGAATGTGTGCGGGAATCTTTTCGAGGATTCTTTATACGGATGATGATGAATATTGGAAAAATGGGACAACTTATAATTATCCCAATGATCGTTCAATTATGGGCGCGAAACGGATGGGCATAGCAACAACGATTAATATTGGGACAAAAACGGGTAAGAGTATATATTACGGCCTCTTTGTATTTGCTGCAGTGCTGTTGATTGGAATGTGTGGAAACCGAACTTCTTTAGGCGGAGTTGAAAGGGTGGTGAGATTTTTCATTGATTTTAAAATAAATCGTATGAAGTATAACCCTCTTGTGATAGAATAATCTAGTTGCCCTAGTTTCTGAAAATCCACTCTGTTCCAGCAAAACACCTGATCTATACACGTGGATAATCGAGGAAATATGAGCATTTAAGAGTATTAACAAGATTTCTTAGAGATTTTACACAAAACACATCATTTTTTGTCGGTTTTTATTGATTTATTCAAAAATATTATGTATAATCAGCCTTGTTGATTTTGCAAATGGAATTTTAGGAGGTTTTTATTTTGGGAAAAGCGTTAATTATTGGCGCTGGCGGCGTAGCAAGTGTTGTTGTTCATAAATGCTGCCAGAACCCGGATGTATTTGAAGAGATCTGCATTGCTAGCAGAACTGTCGCGAAATGTGACGCTCTGAAAGATAAATTAGCCGGAGGCCGCACGAAGATTTCTACTGCTCAGCTCGATGCAGATAACACGGACGAAGTCATTGAACTGATCAAGAGCTTTGAGCCGGATGTCGTTATTAATGTCGCTCTCCCATATCAGGACCTGACGATCATGGATGCGTGCCTGGCAACAGGAGTGCACTATGTGGATACTGCCAATTATGAACCACAAGATACAGCGAAATTCGAATATTCCTGGCAGTGGGCTTACAAAGAAAGATTTGAGAAAGCTGGCCTTACCGCTTTGCTCGGCAGTGGATTTGACCCAGGAGTAACAGGCGTATTCACGGCTTACGCGCAAAAGCACTATTTTGACGAGATCCATACCATTGATATTGTAGACGCCAACGCTGGCGATCATGGATATCCATTCGCTACAAACTTTAATCCTGAAATCAATATTCGTGAAATTACAGCTAATGGCCGTTATTTCGAGAATGGCGAGTGGATTGAAACTGCACCACTTTCTGAGAAGAAAGTTTACGATCTTCCGGAAATTGGACCTAAAGATATTTATCTTTTGTACCATGAAGAGCTGGAATCCTTGGCTGTTAACATCAAGGGCGTGAAAAAGATCCGTTTCTGGATGACTTTCTCACAGAACTACCTGACTCACTTGAAAGTGCTTGAGAATGTGGGTATGACTTCTATCGAGCCTATCATGTACGAAGGTAAAGAGATCGTTCCTTTGCAATTCTTGAAGGCAATGCTGCCTGACCCAGCTTCCCTGGGACCAAGAACAAAAGGTAAAACTAACATTGGATGTATCATCCAAGGTACTAAAGACGGTAAGCCAAAAACTTATTATGTATACAACGTTTGCGATCATGAAGAATGTTATGCAGAGGTTGGCTCCCAAGCCATTTCCTATACTACAGGCGTTCCTGCAATGATCGGAGCAATGTTAATTATAAAAGGAATCTGGAAGAAACCAGGCGTGTACAACGTAGAAGAGTTCGATCCAGATCCATTCATGGAAGCTTTGAATAAACATGGTCTGCCTTGGCAAGAAGATTTCTCGCCAACGCTGCTAGACTAAGGCGCGATTGATGGATATTGATATCAGCGTTGTCCCGTCACCATGTTACCTTGTAGATGAAAGATTGCTTACCCGCAATCTTGAGATTATGAATTCTGTACAAGAACGTACAGGAGCTAAGATTTTGCTCGCGCAAAAAGGCTTCTCTATGCACTCCTTGTATCCGCTAGTTGGTAAGTACTTGCATGGCGTAACTTCCAGCTCCTTATTCGAAGCCAGACTTGGCTATGAAAAAATGGGCAAAGAGGTTCATGTCTACGCACCAGCTTATGTGGACAGTGAATTCGATGAGCTTCTTGAATACTCCGATCACATTGTGTTCAATTCTTTTGACCAGTGGAATCGATTCAAGGATCGTGTGAAAAATGCACCGAAGCACATCAGCTGCGGCATTCGAGTGAATCCGGAGTATTCCGAGATCGAAGTTCCCCTGTATGATCCATGCTACAATTATTCCAGAATGGGAGTAACTCTCCCTAACTTTAGACCTGAAGAGCTTGAGGGGATTGATGGATTACACTTCCATACCATGTGCGAACAAAATTCAGACACACTGGAGCGTACGCTCAAGGTAGTCGAAGAGAAGTTCGGACCTTATCTCAAAGGGATGAAATGGCTTAATTTTGGTGGCGGTCATCATATTACACGTCCCGATTATGATCTGGAGACCCTTGTCCGCTGCATTTTGCATATGAAAGAGACTTACGGTGTGGAAATCTATCTGGAGCCAGGTGAGGCCGTTGCGCTTAATACTGGATATTTGGTAGCTACCGTTCTGGATGTTATGCATAATGGAATGGACATTGCGATTCTCGATACTTCGGCTGAATGCCACATGCCAGATGTACTGGCTATGCCATACCGCCCGAACATTATCGATGCTGGACAACCTGGGGAATATCCTTATACGTACAGATTAGGTGGAATGACTTGCCTAGCCGGAGATGTTATTGGAGATTATTCCTTCAAGGAGCCTTTGAAATACGGCGATAGACTCGTATTCCTAGATATGGCGCATTATTCTATGGTGAAGAACCATATGTTTAACGGCGTGAATCTGCCAGCTATCGTCAGCTACAATGACGAAGAAGGAATTAAAGTAATCAAACAGTTCGCTTTCGAAGATTTCAGCGGACGTTTATCTTAATAGAATGATCTAAAAAGGTGTCCCTTCAGGGACACCTTTTTTGCTATAGTTCCAGTCCTTTGAATGCGCGATTACATCTAGGAAAAGAGAAGTGATGCTAAGGACCGTATAGCAGCTATTGGTATTTATTAGCTTATTTAGCTAA
Organism: Paenibacillus sp. FSL H7-0323; assembly: GCF_038002725.1. Classification (NCBI taxonomy): domain Bacteria; kingdom Bacillati; phylum Bacillota; class Bacilli; order Caryophanales; family Paenibacillaceae; genus Paenibacillus; species Paenibacillus sp. FSL H7-0323. The sequence continues at coordinate 279,314 of NZ_JBBODB010000001.1, forward strand.
GGTAATGGACAGTATAGCTCTTATTGGCCGAATAGTGACTATTTTTAGGGCGCATTTGGTAGAATAGCTGCAACTGAGTCCGATTGTATGCTGATACAGCCGATTTTTCGGAAATAGAGTCTCCTCGGTCCGCTTCATGCTCGTGGGGATGGGGAGAAGATAGATATCGAACCGTTTTTTCATAGGGATGCTTCTCTTGTTATTGGGTTTATCTTACAGTTGGATACTTGTATTACTGGAAAAGTTTCTTCATAATTAGCCGCTCACAAGTAAGGTCTCATGTGATACAATAATTTAGTCTGTTTTTAAAAATAGTTATTGAAGGGTCCGTATCTGAGGAGGAAGTCAGCATCAATGAAACATGCACCGTTTATTGCAGTGGAAGGCCCGATCGGGGCTGGAAAAACAACATTAGCTTCGATGCTTGCAGAGGAATTAAACTTACCGATTATTAAGGAGATTGTTGATGAAAATCCGTTTCTAGCTAAATTTTATCAGAACATGGATGACTGGAGCTTTCAACTGGAGATGTTTTTTCTCTGTAATCGGTACAAGCAGCTTGAAGATACAGTAACTCAATACATAGATAAAGGTAAACCGGTGATCTCGGATTATCATATTTATAAGAACCTTATCTTTGGGGAACGAACGCTGAAGGGAACGAAACGAGAAAAGTATCGACAAATCTATCATGTGCTGACGGATGACCTGCCGAAGCCAAATATTATTCTCTATATAAAAGCGGATCTCGATACCTTGTTAAAAAGAATTGCCAAACGCGGACGCCCTTTTGAAGGGGATATGGATACTGCGTATTTGCAGCAATTGATAGAAGATTATGATGATGCGATGGCCTCTCTAGCGATTCAAGAGCCGTCTACCGTTATTATTACCATAGATGGAAATGCAGTCGATTTCGTGGAGAACCCAGAACACTTCGTCGAAATTGCCTCTCACCTAAAGGAGCTAATGAAATGAATCCATATAACATCCCAGATAACGCCATAATTACCGTGGCAGGAACCGTGGGGGTGGGGAAATCCACTTTAACAGGTGCTTTGGCTAAAAGGTTGAATTTTCAAACCTCGCTGGAGCAAGTTGATCATAATCCTTATCTTGAAAAATTCTATCATGATTTTGAGAGATGGAGTTTTCATCTACAGATTTATTTCCTAGCCGAACGTTTTAAAGAACAGAAGAAAATGTTCGAAATGGGCGGTGGTTTTGTTCAAGATCGCTCGATTTATGAGGACACTGGTATTTTTGCTAAAATGCATGCGGATCAAGGCACGATGTCTAAGACAGACTATGAAACCTATACAAGCTTGTATGAAGCTATGGTTATGACACCCTATTTCCCGCACCCTGATGTACTGATTTATATTGAAGGCAGTCTTCCTTCTATTTTAGCGCGAATTAATGAACGTGGCCGTGAAATGGAAATTCAAACGGACGTGTCCTACTGGGAGCATATGCATGGCAGATATTCGAAATGGATCAATGAGTTTACAGCTTGCCCAGTGCTCCGACTGAACATTGATGATTATGACGTGAATGATTCGGCATCAATGGCGGATATTCTTACGAAGGTAGGCAACACCATTCGTAAGCCTGTTGATACAATATAATAGTTGATGATTAGCAGCTCCCGTGGTTTGGGGGTTGTTTTTTTATATGCTCATAAAAAAAGACCCAAATCTATGATTTGGGGTAATAGGGAAGTGTCAGTTGTCCTAATCATAAAATACGAAAAGTAAATTAAAATGGTGTGGACATTGTAATGTGCTTAAGGGCCACCTCCTATTTTATTAGCCTTTTTTTATAAAAATAGGTTCCAGTCTAATAGAAACTAGTTATTGGTCCATGTCTAAAATTAATAAGATGCGTACACTGAACTATCTTTATAGGGAGGTGTACGCATTGAGTTGTCCAGACGATAAAAAGTGTCATAAGAAAAAAGTCGCCACTGTATTTCCTTCGAAAAGAAAAAGAAAAGAACATCGCCGAAAGGTTATTAAGAAGATTGTAAAAGTAACCTGTCCTCCACCAGAAGTGAATGTTACTACTCCCACAGTCGTTGGTGCTACAGGACCGCAAGGGCCACAAGGAGCACAAGGACTCCAAGGAATACAAGGGGCCCAAGGTATTCCCGGAGCTCAAGGAGCACGAGGACTCCAAGGAGCTGAAGGACCTCAAGGACCTGCAGGCGGCCCTCCGGGACCCCAAGGACCTCAAGGTGAACCCGGGCCAGCGGGAGCGATTGGTCCTCAGGGGGTAGCGGGCCCCGTTGGTCCTCAGGGTGCGCAAGGCGTTCCGGGTGCCCAAGGAGTTGTAGGTCCTCAGGGATCGCAAGGTTTACCGGGTCCTGCAGGAGCTATAGGACCACAAGGTTTTGTAGGAGCAACCGGAGCGCCGGGAGCGCCGGGAGCACCGGGAGCACCAGGAGCACCGGGAGCAACCGGAGCAACAGGAGCACCGGGAGCGCCGGGAGCGCCGGGAGTAGCTGGAACAACAGGAGCACCGGGAGCAGCAGGAGCAACGGGAGCAACCGGGGCGCCGGGAGCAGCAGGAGCACCGGGGGCAGCAGGAGCCGCGGGAGCAACGGGAGCACCGGGAGCAGCAGGAGCCGCGGGAGCAACGGGAGCACCGGGAGCAGCAGGAGCAACGGGCGCAACCGGGGCAACAGGAGGCGTATTAGGTTTTGCTGATTTTTTTGCCCTAATGCCTCCTGATAATGCAGCAACTGTAGCACCGGGCACAGACGTAAGTTTTCCTCAAAACGGACCTACTAGCGGGACAACAATAGCACGAACAGGTCCTAGTTCTTTTAATTTAGCGGCAATAGGGACTTATCAGGTGTTGTTTCAGGTTAGTGTAACCGAAGCGGGACAACTCATCTTGACTCTTAATGGCGCAGATCTCGCTTATACCGTAGTTGGACGCGCAACAGGTACATCGCAAATCGTAGAAATGGCTATAGTGCAAACAACGGTCATTAACACCATCCTGACCGTTCGGAATCCTGCTGGTAACTCTACTGCGCTTACTATTACTCCTCTCGCTGGAGGAACAAGATCTGTTTCAGCACATCTCGTTATTACACAATTAGCGTAACAAGGTGTATTTCGTATAGATAAGTTGGTCATCTTAATATTGGTGATTTTACTTATGATTATTGTAAAGAGGAGGACGAACGAAGGTCTTCCTCTTTACTCAGAGTATTTACTGGCTTTCAAAAAAGCAGCAATCGAACAAGTTCATTTTTTAATCAAGGTGATGCTAACATTCTATTGTTTTTCTATCGTCTAACAACTTAAAATTCATCATCTATTTATGTGAATTCTTTTGATTCTATCTTAAGATGCCATATCGGTTTCCTCATGATACAATAAAAGATAAGTTTATAAGGATGAGGTGACTTTAGTTGAAGTATGATTTCGATCGCGTAATTGACCGCCGTAATACTAGCTCTTACAAATGGGACCAATCCGAGAAGTTGTTTGGTGAGAAGGATATTATGCCGCTTTGGGTGGCAGACATGGATTTTGAAAGTCCTCCCGCAGTGAAGGAAGCCATTCTGCGCCGCGCAGAACAAGGAGTTTACGGTTACAGTGTACCTAGTGATACTTATAAAGAAGCCATCACGTCATGGTTTAAAAGACGGCATGATTGGCAGATCAAACCGGAGTGGATTTCAGATTCTCCCGGAATTGTAACTTCCTTAAGCCTCTCTGTTGAACTGTTTACTGAGCCTGGGGACGAGGTTATTTTACAATCGCCAGTTTATTATCCCTTCTATGATGTCATCCAGATGAATGACCGGAAGGTTGCCAAGAATCCGCTTATCGTCCGTAATGGGCGCTTTGAGATGGATTATGAGCAATTGGAAGGGTTGATGTTGGGTGGAGCGAAGCTGCTGCTGTTATGCAGTCCGCATAATCCAGGCGGTAGAGTATGGGAAAGAGAAGAGCTGTTGAAGCTCGGTGAACTGTGCTTGCGTCACGGAGTGACAGTTATCTCTGATGAGATCCATTGTGATTTGGCGCTTCCAGGTTATGAGCATATTCCTTTTGCGTCCTTGTCTGAGGAAATTGCCAATATTACGTTAACCACCCTTGCTGCGACCAAAACCTTCAATCTTCCGGGGCTTCAATCCTCTTTTATCGTGTCCTCGAATCCGGAATTAAAACGTAAATTTGATCAAAAAATGAAAGCCTTGAGCTTACATATGGCTAGTTTCTTCGCGCAAGGAGCGGTACAAGCCGCTTACAATGACGGAGAAGAATGGCTGGATGAGCTGTTACAATATGTATCAGATAATGTGGATTATACAGTCAGCTATTTGGCGGAGCATTTACCACAGGTTCATGTGATGCAGCCGCAAGGAACCTACCTGCTCTGGGTGGATTGCCGCGAACTGAACTTGGAAATAGACGGTCTGAAGCAGCTGATGTACAAAGAGGCTAAAGTGGCTTTTAATGAAGGTTCTGTTTTTGGAACAGAAGGCAAAGGCCATCTACGGATTAATCTGGCTTGTCCGAGATCCACATTAGTTGAGGCATTGGAACGCTTTTGCAAGGCAGCCGCAGCTTATACAACGAAATAAACGGTGATTACTGAAGCTTGATGATTCCGCTAATGGGATCGTTAAGCTTCTTTATTTTGCAATAGGGTAAAAAGAATAATAAAATAGAGTCCATTACGACAAGCAGGAGGACTGCAAATGAAATGGGTAGCTCAGCTTCCGTATTATAAGATACAACGAGAAATTAGGGATGGAGAACAACGAAGTGTTGCTTCGAATCGGCTAATGTATCTGTATCAAGATAGAATTGTAACACGCCATCGGGAATTCCCGCTAAAAGATATTTTCGATATGTCTTATCGCTCAATGGGGGATATGGGCGGCATGTTCTATCTCCACACGAGTAAGGGCGTGTATGCTTATTTGATAGAGTGCGATCCTGAGCGGTTTATTGAAGCGTTTAAAGAACAGGAATTGAATAAAAATTGAGCGACCCTCGTTGGCCGTGATATGATAGCTTTTATGAAAAAAACATAATGGGAGAGAACATAAATGAGCAAAACACGAATTATTATTGATGCAGATACAGGTATTGACGATGCACTGGCGATTCTATATGCCTTGCGTGCTCCAAACGTAATTGTAGAAGGAATTACAACCGTTTTTGGAAATATTGAGGTCGAAAAGGCGGCGGACAATTCACTGCGGCTAATCGAGCTTGTTAAGCCCGGTTATGAGATTCCTGTAGCGATCGGAGCATCCAAGGCACTTGTTCGTGAGCACTCAGGCTACGCCACTCATGTGCATGGTGAGAACGGTATTGGCAATGTGGAAATTGCTCCATCCAGCCAGCGTCCCATTAGCGAAACTGCATCTGAGTTTATTGTTCGGATGGCTAATGAGAATCCCGGAGAGATTGTATTAGTCACACTGGCACATCTAACCAACCTTTCAATGGCGCTTGATATGGACCCTGGTATTAAGAATACTTTGAAAAAAGTAGTGGTGATGGGCGGTACGATCTTCAGTCCCGGCAATAGAACACCGGTTGCGGAAGCGAATATTGCCGGGGATCCGGAAGCTGCTGATCATGTATTTACATCTGGGCTTCCTGTTATGATGGTGGGTCTAGACGTTACGCTTAAGACGCGGATTACACAAGAGCATATCGATTTATTAAAACGTTTTGGACGTGAAGAAAATAAAGCGATCATTTCGTTTATGGAACAATCGCTTACTCATTATTTTAATTTCTATCGTGAAGCGAACTTTTTGATCAACAGCGCACCGCTGCATGATCCACTCGCACTTATGGTTGCGCTGCAACCAGATCTGGTAACCTACAAAGAGATGAATGTTCGTGTGGAGCACAAAGGTGAGTTTACAGCGGGAATGGTCGTAGCGGACTTGCGGGCTCAGCCAAAAGTGGGTAAACCCATACAAGTTGCAGTGGATGTAGATGTTGAACGAGCAGTGGGAACCTTTTTGAGCGTGTTTATGTAATTTTGCCGACCTCTTCTAATATGAAAAATAATTTCGCAGCTCATAGATGACAATCTATTAATTTTACAATTGGATAATCTTTGGTAAAATGGTAGAGGACATATAAGAGTTTACAAGATTAGACTGCATATCATAGAAGAGGGAGACTTAACATTCATGAATAAGCGAATCGGTAAAGTAGTATTATGTATGGCTATTTCGCTAGGAGGCACCACGGCGTTATTCCAAAATACTACACAGGCAGCCACAGCTGGTGGAGTTAGTATTGTGCTGGATGGTTATCCACTACCATTTCCAGTAGAACCTGTTGTGATGAGCGGAACAACGATGGTGCCATTCCGAGCTATATCTGAAGCTTTGGGAATTAATGTCGAGTGGAATCAAGCGCAGAAGAAAATTACGGCTACCAAAACAGATACTGCAGGGACCAAAGTGGTAACCCTGACCCTTGGCAGCAAAAATGCAGGTGTTAACGGCGCGGTTGTGAAGTTAGGAGTTGCTCCGCAGACGATCCGGGATACAACGATGATTCCCCTTAGCTTCTTCGGCCAGCAGTTTGGTGCGGGTGTAGCTTGGAATCAATCCACGAAGACCGTATCTATTACTTCGCCGAAGACTGAGCTGTACACTCTTGGTTTCTATGCGCTGAGTTCTTATAGTGAGATTTCCTTACTTCCTAATTTTGATGCTATGGCCTTCGGTTGGAGTGGGATTGATAAAACCGGGCAATTCACCACAACGGGGACTGATTTCAAATGGCCTCAGGCGGCTGGTGACGTAACACCGGAATCAATTGTCACGAATGCAGCGGCAGGTGGAACAGCTCCTTATCTGATGGTCTTCTCTGGAGACACCGCATCAGAGTTAACTAAGAACCTGGAAGATAAACAGCTTCAAGAACAGACGATTACTGGAATCGTAGATCTTGCAACGCAAAAAGGATTCCAAGGCATTACCCTGGATCTGGAGGGCCTAGGTCTAACAGGTGATAAGGCGAAGGTGCAAGCAGATTACAATGCTTTTGTGAAAAACCTATCACAAAAAGCACATGCAGCAGGACTTAAACTTACCGTTATTCTTCATCCATTAAATAGTTCTTATAAAGGTTATGATTACAAAACTTTAGGAACACTTGCAGATGATTTGGTCATTATGGCGTACGATTATTTACAAGAGAAAAAAGTTCCAGAGCCGATGAGTTTAGTTGATGAAGGCATCCGGCTTGCGCTTCAGCAAGTGAGTAAGGATAAGCTGATCCTCGGGATCTCTGTGTATAGCGAAAACGAAACTTCAGTGAATTCGAAGGTAGGACTTGCTAAACGTTATGGCCTTAAAGGAATTGCAATCTGGCGTTTAGGTCTGATCGGACAGCCTGTCTGGAACGAGATGGGGAAGTCAGTAGAGCTGTAAGTGGAATTTGTATTGACAGGGAATAATTTCTATATATATACTAGGTCAAAATACAATACGGAATAAACGTGATGATTGGGAGTATTAAGGAATAACTACTGCCCAGAGAGCTGCCGGTTGGTGCAAGACAGCGGAGTAGGGTTCCCCAACTCACCCATGAGCGGTAAGATCGAACCTCAGTAGATCTTAACGGCTAACCCTCCGTAATCGGGTTCTAAGATTCGTTGTTTATTATAAGCAATATGCAACGATCAAAAAGAGTGGTACCGCGAAGGTTAAACCTATCGCCTCTTTGGAGGCGATAGGTTTTTTCTGTTCTCTACAGTAAAAAAATACAATTAAAGGTCGGTGTTTTGGCAATGGGCAATATTATTGATTATTACTCCCAATTTGATGAGTGGGGAAGATTGGATAGGGAGCCGCTGGAGTTCATCATTAATCTGCATTATATAAAACAGTATTTAACTACCGCACAATCTATACTGGATAATGGTGCTGGACCCGGTAAATATGCCATGGAGCTGGCGAAGCTGGGCTATAACGTAACGTTATCGGATCTTACCCCTAAGTTAGTTGAAATAGCTCAGCAGAAGGTTAATGAATTAGGATTAACTGAGCAATTTAAAGGTTTTCATGTGCTGAATGCAACTAGTTTAGAGGGAATATCAGACGAGAGCTTTGATGCTTCTCTGATGTTAGGCCCTTTATATCATTTGCAAGAAGAAGAGGATCGGATTTTAGCAATTAAGGAATTGTTTCGTGTGACAAAGAAGAATGGCATCGTATTTGTAGCCTTTCAAAGTCGGATGAGAATGACTCTTACATCCCTACAGTTCCCACAACATTGGAAGCCTAATGACAACATGGATTCAATACAAGAGTTTTATGGTAGCGGGATTTTTAATCATAAAGATGAAGGTAGGTTTACGGGAGCTTATTACTTCAATATTGAGGAAATAAAACCTTTCATGGAGGAGAATGGATTTCAAACCATAGATTTAATTGGTTCTTCTAGCCTCGGAGCATTACTGACAAATGAGCAGAAACAATACTGGACTGACCGGGGTGAACATGAGGAGCTCTTAGAATTTCTCATTAATGCAGCAAAGGATCCATCCATTTTGGGGATTTCATCTCATCTGTTGTATATAGGGCGAAGAAAATAAATAAGAAAAAAATCATTTAATCATCACGGGATTGAGGTAGGTCTAGTGAACAATGATTACAGGGTGCGTATTCAGACGGTTCTTCATTTTATTGAGGACAACTTAGATCAAGAAATAAATCTAGAAACGCTAGCTGAAGTTTCTAATTTTTCTAAGTATCATTTTTCTAGAGTTTTTTCTGCAATTACAAATAAAACACCAATGACCTATCTGACGGAAAGACGTCTACATCACGCGATAACCTATCTTGAAACAACCCATAAAACCATGCTAGATATCTCAACTCTATGCGGTTTTAGTTCCATCTCAAGTTTTAATTCATCCTTTAGGAAACTGTTTAAGACAACCCCAAGCGAGATGAGAAGGTCAAGGCAAGAACATAGCAATTATCAGTTAATGTCCAGCAATAATCAGGAAGAATTGTCTCCTTCTAAAAATTATGATATGAGTATCAACATAAATAATTTTTTAAGGAGGTATGGGAAATGAACATTGAGGTAAAAAAACTTCCAAGTTATCAAGTGGCATACGTAAGGCATGTTGGCAGCTATCTTGAAACGTATAAGGCATGGGGAACACTCAGCAAGTGGGTTGAGAAAAATGATTTACCTTCAACAGAATACTTCATTGGTATTTCTTTAGATGATCCCAGCGTGACTGACGAATACTCTTGTAGATATGATGCCTGCATAACCATTCCAGAAGAGTTTGTTAAAGAGGGTGATTCGAGCGTAGAGTTCAAAACTTTATCTGGTGGTCTTTATGCCTTATATTCGTTTTATGATACGATCGACAAATTGGCTATTGCCTATCAAAGTGTGTACGGTCAATGGCTACCTAACAGTGATTATGAACCGGATGATCGGTATGCGCTCGAATTTTGTATGAATGATCCATATACAGACCCTGAAGGTAAAGCAAAAGTTGATCTTTATATCCCTATAAAAAGTGTCGGTGGACATCACCAGTTTGAAGATAACCTGTAATATACAAGCCTGAATGCGTATCGGTTTATCCATCACTCCACGAGGCTTTCGGACTCGGATGACGTTATTTGTATGTTATCAGCTATCAAAACATGATTTCGGACTCCGCTGACGCTATTCATTGGCAAAAGGCTCATATTGGGCGTTTTTCCGGTCAATAGGTGCACTGGAGTCCGTTGGCATTCTTAAAATAGGATAATTTTAGGTTTAGGGTCAGCTGAGTCCGTTACAGGTTACTATGCGTATCTGAAAGTGATTACGCATGCGCTTCCGACTAATTCGTTAATTAAACCGTACACTTGAATGTTATAAAACTCACATTAACCTAAGCCATAAACCTATATAATCTCTAAGGTTGAACTTTTGAACTAAATTCATTATTTTTCAGGAGGACTTTAGAGTATGAGATATAAAGCATTAGAGCTCGACAAACCGCTTACTTATGAGCTGGAAGGGTTAGAAATAGGGGTAACTTCGAACTGTAATTTCCGCTGCGATTATTGCTGTGCATATAATAGAAATGATGGACAAAGCATCAAAGCCAAAGAGGTCATCCGCATTCTGGACGAACTTCCAGGCCTTAAAAGAGTACGCTTATCAGGTGGAGAAGTGACGCTGAAATTCGATGACTGTGTGGAAATTGTAACCTACTGCGCATCCAGAGGGATTCAGACACAGTTAAATTCCAACGGCAGTCTTTTAAATGCTGAACGAATTGGCCAATTGGTCTCCGCAGGATTAACGACTATACATATTTCCTTCAATTTTACTACTGCGGAAGCTTTCTCAAAATATTATAATATTCATCCAAGCATCTATGAAAAAATAAGAGAAAATATTACCCTATTCGCTGCAACAAGTGTGGATACCGTACTGGAGACGCTGCTGTTCAGTGAAACCCAGGATAATATGAAGGAGATCAGCGATCATGTCTACGCAATGGGCGTGCGCACACATGAAATTCAGAACAGTATTATCATGGATCATACGGGTTGGAAGTCTATAGCTGCACGGGAACAATTAAAGAATGCAGTGAGCGAGCTGATCGCACGGAAGAAAGAAGATACGATTCTGTATTTCACCTGTATGGACCGCTTTATGGACGCCCTTGGGTTCGAAGAGCAGCCGGGTGTGTATTTTCCTCACTGTATTGAGGGGAAGAAGCAGCTTCATCTGCATGGAAATGGCGACATTTTGATTTCAGAGCTTTGCCATCCGGTGATTATCGGCAACATTTATCAAGGAACTTCACTAAAAGATTTATACAATAATATGCCGGCGCCATTGGCACAGTTTTTGGATAAGCAACCCTGCCCAGCACTGGATGCATTGTTTCCACAGGGCATAGAAGTTTAACACTCTATATAGATTACTTCGAGGGACCAATTTAAGAATTGGTTCCTATTTTTTTATGGTAGACTTAATAAAAAACAAAGATAAGGGATGTATGAGCTTCATACATAAGGTGTACTGCCAAGTGTTTGCTAATATAAGAAATGGACTCATCAAATCTAATGTTGTTCTAGAAAAGATTATGCCGTTATTAACACCCACGGCCATCGTGGTCGGCGTACTTAACGAAAGCAGACTGCTGCCGTTCACAGGTCTCGTGCCCTGGATTTTTGCTGTAATGACGCTGATCGGTAGCTTGAAGTCCAACCTAAAGGATCTGTTGGGGGTACTTCTGAAACCTCAGAAGCTGATTATTCTTTTGGTAATTTTACATATTGTAATGCCGCTGATCGGCTGGCTTGCAGCCATGGCTTTTTTTCCGGGAGATCCATATACAGTAACTGGTTATGTATTGTTGTTCGCGATTCCTACAGGTGTTGTAAGTGTGGTATGGGTGTCGATGTACGGAGGGAATATTGCGCTGACATTGGCGCTTATTCTGATTGATACGCTCTTGTCGCCAATTGTTGTCCCGGGTACCTTATATTTGCTGATGGGAGCGAGTGTTGAAATTCAGCTAGGCGATATGATGAAAGGGCTGCTATGGATGGTAGTCATTCCTTCTGTAGTTGGGATGCTGCTGAATCAATGGACAAAAGGGAAAGTAAATACGGTATGTGGACCGCCGCTTGCTCCGTTTGTTAAAGTCGGATTGTTTGTAGTTGTTTCTATTAATGGGGCCAGCATTGCCCGTTATCTGAAACATCCGGATGGCAAATTAGCGATCATAATTGGAGTGACCTTCATAACCGTTGTGCTTGGCTATGTAATCGGAGCTTTGGTGTCACGCCGCTTCCGCTTTAGTTATGAAGATTCCGTGGCTGTACAGTTTAATTCGGGTATGCGGAATTTAAGTGCGGGAGCTGTATTAGCGGTGAAATATTTTCCTCCTGCTGTTGCGCTTCCAGTAATTTCGGGGATGTTGTTCCAACAAATACTCGCTGCGATGTCTGGTCTATTTTTACGTAGTAGAACTAAACGACTGTTAAGTGAGGGTGCATTAATGCAAGCGAATACGGTCTCTCAGCTAGAACCACATAGTTCATCTAGGACAGATGACAGGCCTTGTTAAACATCTTGTGAAGGATATATGACCTAAAAGCTGTGATATTTTATTCATTTACATGAAAAATTTCGACATTTTATGATATATTTCTTATTTTTGCGCGATTTATATTCACTATTCAACTTTGCCACCCGATAGTAATTGTATTATTTACAATTTCATTGTTCGCAAATGAACAAGCAGTCGGAAGGATGAAAAGAATATGAAGATTCGTCTAAAGTTATCACTTGTTATGATAGGTGTGACCCTTTTATGTATTTCTGTAATGGGGATATTTACGTATTTGAAATCAACTCAGGCGATTGTGAATCTTACTGAGAATTCTATGAAGCAGGTCAATACGAACAAAGCTCAGACTATATCAGCCATGATAGCAAAAGAGCAGAGAAGTACAGAGCTTATTGCGAGCCGTTCGGAAATTGTTGATCTACTGCTGCAAGCTGGGAATGGTGGAGTTAACAAAGGCGATAAGCTTCAGAATGAGGTGAACGCCAGTCTACAAAGCATTGTGGAGGAAGCGGGAAACCTTGAGCACATTCTAGTCAGTGATATGAAAGGTATTAGTGTGGCTGACAGTGATACTAAGCTTATAGGGACAGATTTTAGTGAAAGAGATTATACGAAAAGAGTAATGGAGACGGCTGAGCCTGTGATCAGTGAAACGCTGAAATCAAAATCTACAGGAGCTTATGTAGTGGCTTTTGTACAGCCCGTAAAGAGTAATGGAAAGATGATTGGATTTATTGCATCAGCTGTTTCCGCAGATAGTATGATTAAGTATTTGGCCGATACCAAAGTGGTAAACACGACGAGCTCCTACGCTTATTTACTGGATGAGAACGGCAATAAATTATATTATCCGGATAAAACACAAATTGGTCAGCCTATTGAGAATACGCAGATCGCAGCTGTTATGGAGCGTGTGAAATCTGGTGAGAAGGTAGCGGATGGCCTGCTCAATAATACATATAATGGTGTGGAAAAAAAATCAACCTATACAGTTTTACCTGAGACGCACTGGTTGCTTGTATTAACCGCAGACCTCGATGAAATCGTGAAACCTGTCACTGATATGAGAAATTTCAACTTATTTCTTGGTGTGGGAAGTTTGATTATTGCCTTGCTGATTGCTCTTTATTTTGCTAAAAAAATCTCTTCTCCGATTGTTAAACTAACGGACATGATTAATAAAACGGCAGAATTGAATTTGACGCATGACTCAGAGTATGAGTATTTGACTAAAAACAAAGATGAGACAGGGACGATCGCCAAAGCGATGTTCAGCACTCGGGCTACACTTCGTGAGATGGCTGGAAGCTTAATTACGATCTCGTCCAAAGTGCTTGAAAATGCAGAAACGCTGGAGAAGCTGTCTATAGATGTGCGGGAAAATGCCCACGATAATTCAGCGACTACGCAGCAGCTATCGGCAGGTATGGAAGAGACCGCAGCCTCTACAGAGGAAATGACAGCAGCAATTACAGAAATTGATAACAATGTATCCGGGATCACCAATAATGTGAAGGAAGGCGCTGCCGTTTCTAGACAAATTAGTGAGCGGGCGCTGACTCTCCAAGATGAGGCAACAGAATCTACGACGAATGCTAAACAAATTTATGAATCCGTGCGAATGGATATGGAAAAAGCGATTGAGCAGTCGAGCGCGATTGCAGAGATTAATGTACTGACGGATACGATTCTATCCATTGCCAGTCAGACCAATCTGCTGGCCCTGAATGCAGCTATAGAAGCGGCAAGAGCGGGTGAGGCAGGTAAAGGTTTTGCGGTTGTAGCTGGTGAGATTCGGAAGTTGGCTGAGAAGTCGTCTAAGATTGCGGCCGGAATTCAAGGTGTGGTAACAGGTGTTTATTCCTCTGTTGAATCCATGAAGGAGAATTCTGAGGCATTACTTTCTTTTATTGATCAGAATGTTCTAGCAGATTATGAACGATTAACTGAGGTAAGTCAGCAATACAACAGTGATGCTGCCACCGTAAATACGCTGTTAAAACAATTCGAGAGCGCAGCTGATCATTTGAGTATGGCTATATCAAGTATTAATATTGCCGTTAATGAGGTAGCTGCTACAGTAAACGAGGGAGCTATAGGGATTCAGGATATCGCGGTAAAAACGGCGGATATCGTGGAAAAAACATTCCTAGAGGTTACTATGGCTGATGAAAATACTCAAAGTGCCAAAGAGCTTCAGGGGTTAGTAGATAAGTTTAAGATCTAAGGGTTTGAAATGAATTAAGGGAATCCTTATCTCTTTTTCATAAAATATTAAGCTTGCAGGGTTATAGTACATGTATAACCTCCCTTATATATAGACTTTACCCCGCCGGTCGCCGGCGGGGTCTTTTTTTATGCAGATCTTTTTAGGAGGATATCAGGCAGCAGTTTAGCCAGTAATAAGGTAGATAGCTTCATCTAATGGAACTATAACCTCTGTTTGTTCCTTCATATCCTTCAGACGCACCTTATCCACACTGGATTCACTCTCGCCGATCAGAATAACGTAACGTATATTTTGGGATGAGGCTGTGGCGAGTTGCTTTTTAAGTTTTCTTTTACCGGATACCAGACTGGTCCGGATAGAACAGGCACGGAGCTCGGCGGCTGCAATTAAAGCCTGTGGGAGCGTCTCGCCAATCGGAATGACCATAACCTCTGCTGTCTTGCGCTCTTGGATAGGACGTTCTGCAAGGAGCGCCATGATAGACTCCATACCAAAAGATAAGCCAACCGTAGGATATTGAATATCCTCTCTGCCCACTAGCTGTCCGATGATAGCGTCATATCTGCCTCCACCACCCAAGCTTGAGGTAAAGGAACCGGATGCATCAAAGATCTCGTAGACGGTTCCAGTGTAGAAAGAAAGCCCGCGGGATAAGAAGGGATCGAAACGGCAAGTCTGCTGCAGCTGAATGTCTTGGAGCAGCTTTTGCAGGACAAGAACCTCCATTGCTCCCGGTTGTCCGGTAAGACTATATTTTTCGCATAACTGCTCAAAGCTTGGATTGTCCATTTCAATAAGCTCTAGAATAGCAGCGATGGTTGCAGATTCGATTTCCTTGCTGATCAATTCATTTTTCACGCCGACGAGGTTGATTTTTTCTAATTTATCCAAGGTTAGCATAACGGACAGTTGGTCCTCGGCAGGTACACCAATCGATTCCAGGATCTCACCGAGAAAACGTCTGTTGTTCCATTTTAGGATGATCGGGATGTCCAGCTTACGAAAAGCCTCTGTGGCCAGCTGCATCAATTCAGCTTCCGCCTCAGATCCTGAAATACCAACAACATCAACATCGCATTGCAGAAATTCACGCAGGCGCCCACGTTTCACGGGACCATCACGGAATACTTTTCCGATCTCATAACGCTTGAAGGGAAACACTATTCCAGGATTTAAGGCGATCACTTTGGCAAAAGGGATGGTCAGATCATATCGTAAGCCCAGCTTGCGGTTGCCT
Organism: Paenibacillus sp. FSL H7-0323; assembly: GCF_038002725.1. NCBI lineage: Bacteria > Bacillati > Bacillota > Bacilli > Caryophanales > Paenibacillaceae > Paenibacillus > Paenibacillus sp. FSL H7-0323. Next base: position 294,898 of record NZ_JBBODB010000001.1, read on the forward strand.
TGATCGGTGAGTTGGTACATCTCCTTGAGAATTTCATCCCCACCTGCATATTTCGAGGTTAATAACTCCAGTTCATTTAATAATGTGGTGTCCATGGATTCAAAATCATAGAGTTCGAACAAATCCTGCAGCGTATTTTGAATGTTCTTTCTGAGCGCCTGCTCTTTTCCGAAGTAATCATAAGTTCCTTTAATGTTTTGCATCGTTAGTAGCTCCTTTGAATTGGCATAGTTTAGAAATAAAAAAACGCGCAGGACCTCATGGTCCTGCGCGTGATCTATGCCGCAGGGAGGCCAACGCGAGTAGCGTTAGCCTCCCTGAGAATTTCAGGGTTGCTAACGCTGTTTGTGATAATAATGAAGTTGATTCAGCATGATTGTTATGGTGTTCATCAGAATCAATTCCCTTCGACATTTTGATTACTGCCGATTATAGCGGATCATTTGGAGTCGTGCAAGTAAGAATTTGTTATAACAAAGATTTTTAGTAGGCGAATGGACAGGCAATCAGCTATAATAGGGCTTCGATATTTCATAGGTGAGGGGAGCTTGTTGACGATGAATCAACCTTTAATAATAGCCCGGGCGGAAGAATTTGTGAAAGAACAACTAGGACAAGATACTACGGGGCATGACTGGTGGCACACCCATCGGGTCCGCAGCACGGCATGTGAAATTGCTGAGATCGAGCGTGCGGATATTTTTATCTGTACGATGGCAGCCTTGCTGCATGATGTTGCAGACGAGAAGCTTAATCCGTCAAAAGAAGCAGGTCTGCTTAAAGTCCACACTTGGCTTACGGCAAACCTTACAGAGGAGGAGCAAATTCGTCATATCATGCTGATCGTTGAAACGATGTCTTTTAGTGGTGGTGGAGGAGAACCTATGCAGACTCTGGAAGGTCAAGTGGTGCAGGATGCAGATCGACTAGATGCACTTGGCGCGATTGGCATTGCCAGAACCTTTATTTTCTCAGGCGCAAAGGGACGTCCGGCTTATGATCCGGAAGTTTCTCCACGCGAGGAGTCGCTGCAGAAGGAATACAGGGATTATAGCAAAGGGACGGCTGTGAATCATTTTTATGAGAAGCTGTTGAAACTAAAATTCTTAATGAATACGGCTTATGGACGCAAGTTAGCGGAAGAACGGCATGATTTCATGTTGAATTTTCTGGACCAGTTCTATAAGGAATGGAATCAAGGACGCCAATAACTGTTATAATGATAAGTATGCACAAGATGGAAGGATCGCGGAGTTTCCGCTTTAACCAGAACAATCGGCATAGAAGAGGTTGAACGATGAGTGAATTGCAATTTAGAGATTATGAGTTAGACGAAGAGATAATTAAAGCACTGGATGTTCTGAAATTTATGACACCTACGGAGGTACAGAGCAAGGTAATTCCTGTAGCTTTGCAGCAAAAGGATCTGATTGTGAAATCGCAAACAGGCAGTGGCAAGACGGGAGCTTATGGTATTCCGCTTTGCGATCTGGTGGATTGGGTGGAGAATAAGCCGCAGGCTTTGATTCTTACGCCAACTCGGGAGCTTGCGATGCAGGTGAAAGAGGATATTACGAACATCGGACGTTTTAAACGGATTAAAGCAGTTGCTCTTTTCGGCAAGCAGCCCTTTGCCCCCCAAAAGATAGAGCTTACGCAAAAAACACATGTTGTCGTAGGTACGCCTGGACGCGTATTTGACCATATTGAAAGAGGCACACTTCCGCTAAATCGAATCAAATATTTGATCATCGATGAAGCTGACGAAATGCTGAGCATGGGCTTTATTGAGCAGATCGAGAAGATCATTAAGCAGCTGCCCAAAGAGCGAGTAACGATGTTATTCTCAGCTACCTTACCCGAAGTCATTAAGAATTTGTGCCTAAAATATATGAGCGATCCAACGGATATCGAGATTCAGGCAAGTGGAATTACGACGGCTACGATTGAACATGCGTTGATTGAAGTGAGACAAGCTGCCAAATTCTCTTTGCTAAGCGATATCATAACGGTGGAGAATCCGGATAGCTGTATTGTTTTTTGCCGTACGCAGGAGCAGGTGAATGCTGTATTCAGAGGACTGGCGGATCTGGAATATCCTTGTGATAAGATCCACGGGGGTATGGAGCAGGATGAGCGCTTTGAGGTCATGAATGCTTTTAAAAGAGGGCAATTCCGCTATTTAATCGCTACCGATGTGGCGGCTAGAGGGATTGATATCGAGAATATCACCCATGTGATTAATTACGATATTCCACTGGAAAAAGAAAGCTACGTGCATCGTACAGGCAGAACCGCGCGTGCAGGCAAGACAGGTAAAGCGATCACTTTTGTCACTCCGAATGAGCAGAAGTGGGTAACTGAAATCGAAAGCTATATTGGCTTCAGCATTCCGCATATGAAAGCTCCTTCGGACGACGCAGTGGCCTACGCAAAGGAAGCGTTCGAGCAGAAGATCAATAAGCAGCCTGTCCGCAAGAAGGACAAAAGCGAAAGCTTAAACAAAGAGATTATGAAGCTATACTTCAACGGCGGCAAGAAAAAGAAGCTAAGAGCCGTCGATTTTGTCGGCACAATAGCAAAGCTTGAAGGTATTTCCGCCGAAGATATCGGGATTATCTCGATTCAGGACAATGTGACCTATGTGGATATTTTGAACGGTAAAGGCGCAATGGTGCTGCAAGCGATGAGAGAGACCACCGTGAAGGGCAAGCAGCTGAAGGTTCATATTGCGAAAAAATAAGTCAAGGATGACAGCTTATTGCTGAGCTCCTTGCAAATATGCCGCTACTGATGCGGTTTATATGAAGAGGGAGTCGTGTTCACAACACGGCTCTCTTTTTATTTGTTGTTGTATCTCAGTATCTCCATTATTTCATTGTAAAATTATAGAAACTAGAATATAACTTGTGAGAGGTGATAGATTGAAAGGTGAATCTAGAAGCACAAGGATGAAAGCACTCCTACAAGTCACCATTTGGGAATGAAAACGGGGAAGTTGGAAGTAGAAGTAGTAAAAAAAATGTTTATAATGTATGCAGCACCAATAATTCTTCTGAATGTGTCTTGCAAGATAGCTTTAAAGACGGAAAAGCTTAGATACAACATTTCTTGGTTAGTTATTAGTATTGTTCCTAGCATGAGAATTCTATTTTATTTAAAAGAATTACAAGGAAAAGAGTCTAGAGGTTCAGGGGTTGTTGATTTAAGTTTTTTTGATATTAAGCCTGACTTTGATCAGATAAGTCTTATCTATTTTTTTCCTATAATATATTTAGGTATTCAACTAGTTTTGATTTTTTTACTACTGATCATGATAGTAACGAAAGAAAAATCAATATCTGACTAGCATAATGTTCTTGTACATACTAGGAATGCCGAAATGAACGGTAAAAATCCCGTACAATGCGCTGATCCTGCTGGAAACGCCGAAATGTACGGTAAAAATCCCGTACAATGCGCTGATCCTGCTGGAAACGCCGAAATGAACGGTAAAAATCCCGTACAATGCGTTGATCCCGCTGGAAACGTCCAAATGAACGGTATAAATCCCGTACAATGCGCTGATCCAGCTGGAAGTGGCGAAATGTACGGTAGAACTCCCGTACAATGTGCTGATCCTGCTGGAAACGTCCAAATGAACGGTATAAATCCCGTACAATGCGCTGATCCAGCTGGAAGTGGCGAAATGAACGGTAGAACTCCCGTACAATGCGCTGATCCTGCTGGAAACGCCGAAATGTACGGTAGAACTCCCGTACAATGCGCTGATCCTGCTGGAAACGCCGAATTGTACGGTAAAATTCCCGTACATTCAGTCAGCATGTTATGTAATCCAAGGAACAACACCATAATGGTGTCGTCTCTTGGGTTTTTTCGGCGCTAAATGGAGCTGATAACGCAGATCCGTTCAGCTTAAGTAAAATAAGATCGAAAATAATTTATTTTCGTTCCATAAATGGAAACAAATGTGATATTATGGCGATATAGAGCCCATACTTCACGGATGACCTGCCTAGCTTGGTTCCTCCTGAGGATAGGCTCTGATTTTTTTTATGAGGAAGGTGGTGTGGCCCGAGCGGTATCGGGGAACAGGAAGAAACGAAGCCATAAGGTTCGAACCTAATTCAGAAGGGAGAATCGAAGCGATGAAAAAAGGAACTTTTTTGAAAGCGCTTAATTTTGTTTTGGTTTTATGTTTGCTTGTACCTGTGTATTGGGCTGCACCCGCACATGCGGAGAACACGCTTATTCAGCAAAGTGATTTTGAAGATGGCACTGTTCAAGGCTGGAGTGGGCGTGGGGAAGTTGAGGTGCTTACAGCTAAAACAGATGCGGCACGCAGCGGCACATATGGCCTGGAGGTAAGCGGCCGAACAAAAACGTGGCATGGACCTTCACTGGATGTGACTAGCCAGCTGGAAGTAGGACAAACTTATGTGTTTATTGGATGGGTGAAGCTGCCTGCCGGATCATCTAACGCGAATATCTATATGTCACTGCAGCGGACATTACCTTCTACCATTCATTATGACAATTTGACCTTTGGTGCAGTGACAGCGAACGGTTGGGTGAAGCTTCAGGCGCAGTACAAGCTATTGGAGCCGGCAGATCAACTTTCTATTTATTTTGAAGTGCCGGCTAGCGCGACAACTTCTTTTTATTTGGATGATTTTCGATTGGAAAAGCTACCCGATCTCGGTCCAATTGTCATCGAGGATGCGATTCCTTCGCTGAAGGATGTGTTTGCAAACAAATTTCTGATCGGCTCGGCGTTTACGAATAGTGAGCTGCTGACAGCTCCGGATCGGCAATTGTTGGCCAAGCATTTTGATAGTGTGACGCCAGGAAATGTTCTGAAATGGGACAGCACGGAGCCGCAGGAAGGTGTGTTTAATTTCGCTGAAGCTGACACGGCAGTAGCTTTTGCCACCGCAAATGGACAGCAGGTACGTGGACATACCCTAGTCTGGCATTCGCAGACACCGGATTGGGTGTTCCGTGACGTCAGCGGTAATTTGGTCTCCAAAACGGTGTTATATGAGCGAATGAAGAGTCATATTAAGACTGTTATGGAACGTTATAAAGGTGAAATCTATGCTTGGGATGTCGTCAACGAAGTGATTGACACTTCACAATCGGATGGCATGCGCCGCAGCCTATGGTACCAGATCGCGGGTGAAGAGTATATTGAGAAGGCGTTCCAGTTCGCTCATGAAGCTGATCCTAATGCAAAACTGTTCATCAATGATTACAATACGCATGAGCCAGCCAAAAGCCAGGCGCTATACAATCTGATTGTACGACTTCAGGCCAAAGGGGTTCCTATTGACGGAGTAGGGCATCAAACGCACATCAGCTTGTATTATCCATCGCTCTCTGAAATCGAGAATTCGATTATCAAATTCAAGGCTTTAGGGCTGGAAACCCATATTACTGAGCTGGATATTAGTGTGTATTCTGATAATTCTCAAGCCTATGAGATCTTCCCTGATAATTTGAAGCAGCGCCAAGCGGCTTTATACAAATCATTATTTGAGATCTTCCTGCGGCACACGGATACGGTCACGAATGTCACTCTCTGGGGGAAGGATGACAGTAATACTTGGTTGCGCACTTATCCGGTAGCCCGTAACAATTGGCCTTTATTATTTGATGAGCGCCTCCAATCTAAGCTAGCCTACTGGTCTGTATTGGAGACAGTGGCAGCTCCCGTAGTTCCAGCAGCTCCTGCTAACTTGAATGCAGCTGCAGGCAATGGGCTCGTGAATCTTAGCTGGAGCAACTCGGCGGGCGCAACTTCCTATACGGTGAAACGGTCACTTACGAGTGGTGGCCCTTATACCACTCTGACTACGGCTACCGGGACGAGCTATAGCGATGCGGCGGTTAGCAACGGAACGACTTATTATTATGTTGTGAATGCTGTCAATAGTGCGGGTACGAGCAGCAATTCTGTACAAGCGATGGCTACACCGCAAGGCTCGGGGCCTGTCGAACCGGTCACCGGGCTTGCAGTGGCGTATCGGACAGCGGATACTAACCCAAATGACAACCAGATGAAGCCCTATTTTAATATTAAAAATAACGGCACAACTGCAGTCGATCTTAGCGAGCTGAGCATCCGTTACTGGTATACGATCGATGGAGACAAGCCGCAATCCTTTTTCTGCGATTATGCCCAGATCGGCAACAGCAAGGTAGCAGGCAGTTTTGTAAAGCTGGACACGCCTCGAACGGGAGCGGATTACTATTTGGAAGTGAAATTCAACGCAGGTGCGGGCATGCTTGCCGCTGGAGGAACTTCCGGGGATATTCAGACCCGGATACACAAGACAGATTGGAGCAATTTTAACGAGGCCAATGATTATTCGTTTAATTCACTTCAGACCGCTTATGCGGATTGGAACAAGGTGACCCTTTATCGGAACGGAGTGCTGGTATGGGGAACAGAGCCGCAATAGCGAAACTAGGGGAACTGAGCTTTAATTGTGCCGTTTTTAATTTTTAGGGAAAACCTCCCTGAAAATAGCTAATTTTTGCTGGTTACTTAGCTTTTCAGGGAAATCCTTCCTAAATATTGCCTGAATTCCACTATTAAGAGCAAATTGGGGTGAATTGCGGGAGGTTTTCCCTGATTGCAAGGGTTAGAGCAATAAACCAAAGAAAATCAGGGAGGAATTCCTTAATCAAGCATCACGTTTGCTGCAAACAGAGGAGTTACGTGAAAAAGTAAGCCTAGTCGCCAAAAACATGGTGACTAGGCTTGCTTCATTTTTGCCCAGCTGTGGCAAATTACTTTTTAAAAGTTATATTGTGCCTGATGCAGACGGCTGTAAATTCCACCAGCATGGACTAATTCCTCATGTCTGCCTTGTTCAGCGATTCCTTCTTCATTCACGACCATAATCCGGTCGGCATTTTTGATCGTCGTCAAACGGTGAGCGATGACGAGTGTGGTTCTGCCTACGGACAGATCAGCCAGGGATTGCTGAATCGCGGCTTCGGTCTCTGTGTCCAGCGCGGAAGTAGCTTCATCCAGAATCAGAATCGGCGGATTCTTGAGGAACATGCGAGCGATAGCCAGGCGCTGCTTTTGTCCACCGGACAATTTCACACCGCGCTCCCCGATGACTGTCTCCATTCCATCTGGCAGATTCTGAATGAGCTCCTCCAGATGAGCACGTCGCGCAGCTTCCCAGATTTCAGGCAGCTTTGCATCCAGTTTCCCATAGGCGATATTCTCGCGAATTGTCCCGGAGAACAGGAAAACATCCTGCTGCACGATCCCGATTTGTTTGCGCAGCGATTCCAGCTTCATGTCACGGATATCGATGCCATCAATCGTGATGGCCCCGGCTGTGACATCATAGAAGCGCGGAAGCAGGCTGCAGATTGTTGTTTTGCCTGCGCCGGACGGCCCAACAAAGGCAATGGTTTCGCCAGCCTTTACGTTAAGGCTTATATTTTGCAGAACCGGACGATTCTCTTCGTATCCAAAAGATACATCCTGGAATGTAATATCACCGCGCAAAGCGTTAATCTCCACGGCATCCGGTTTGTCACTGATGTCAGGTTCCGTGTCAATGATCTCCAGATAACGTCTGAAGCCGGCAATTCCTTTAGGATAACTTTCGATCACGGCATTGATTTTCTCGATAGGACGGAAGAAGATATTCGACAACAAGATAAACGCCACAAATTCACCGATTTGCAGCTCACCATTGATGAAGAACCATGCGCCGCAGATCATCACCAGGATGGTAATGAGGCGGGTCATCATATAGCTGACGGACAAGCTTCTAGCCATGATTTTATAAGCCATAAGTTTTGTTTTGCGGAACATTTGATTGTCTACTGCGAATAGCTCTTGTTCATGCTGCTCATTGGCAAAAGATTGCACGACCCGAATCCCGCCGACATTATCTTCGATACGGGCATTGAAACTGCCTACATTTCCAAATAGCTGGCGATAAGTTGAAGTCATATTGCGGCCGAAGTAGATGATTACCCAAGCCATAATTGGAACGATAATAAAAGTAATAATCGCCAGCTTCAGATTAATATCAGCCATTAGGAGAAAGGCTCCGACAAGGGTCATGATTGCAATAAATACATCCTCAGGACCGTGATGCGCCACTTCGCCGATATCATTTAAGTCATTGGTGATTCTTCCGATTAGATGGCCTGTTTTATTATTATCAAAGAATCGGAACGATAGTTTCTGAATATGGTCAAACATTTTTTTGCGCATATCAGTTTCGATATTTATGCCCAGCATATGACCCCAGTAAGTGACAATATACTGCATCACCGTATTTAAGGCGTAAATCGCCAGCAGCGCAACACAAGCGATAAGAATAAGCGGCCAATCTTGACCAGGAAGCAAATCATCAATAAATTTATTGACGGCTACCGGAAAAGCCAGTTCTAGCAGTCCCGCAAAAACAGCGCAGGAGAAATCCAATATAAATAATTTTCTATACGGACGATAGTAGGAAAAAAACCTTCGAAGCATTCTGTTCACTCTTTTCTGTGGTTTAAATATGAGTTCAAATGAAATTGATTCTCAACTACCCGATGATATGGATACTAAAGATGGTCAGCGGTTTTGTCAATAATTCGGGTATAAAATTACTTAAGGGTTGTAACTTCTAATAGAATAGTAGATGATGGTTCATAGTGTTTAAAATATTTCAAATCCTTGACAAGCTCTGTGCTTGGCGGGGTTATTTGTTTGTAATTTAGGAGGATACACGATGAAAGCTTCACAAAGCGAAGGACACATTCAGAATAATAGCTTAATGGACAGCAAGTATGATCGCTGGTTACTTGTGCTGGGAATTATTTTTATCGCTGCAGCGCTGCGGGCTCCATTTACTTCTGTGGGTCCATTAATACAATTGATTCAGGATGACCTCGGCTTATCCAATACTCTAGCAGGAGCTATTACTACTTTACCATTATTGGCTTTTGCCATCTTGTCCCCGTTTGCTCCAAAGCTGGCCCGCCGTTTTGGTTTAGCTAATGTGTTATTAGTTGCCATGGTCATGCTGGCTATGGGGATTCTAATTCGCTCGGGATCTGGAGCAGGTCTGTTGTTCACAGGTACTGCTATACTTGGATTATCTATTGCCGTGTGTAATGTACTGCTTCCAGGTCTTATTAAGGGGAAGTTTCCTCACAAAATCGGGCTAATGACAGGTATCTACACGGTTTCTATGAATTTATGCGCAGCTATTGCCTCAGGAATTAGTGTACCGCTGGCAACGAATGCTGGATTCGGTTGGAGAGGGACCTTGGCCATCTGGTTTATGATCGCAGCTCTAGCAACAGTGTTCTGGATTCCGCAAATGCGTAAGCTTAATCAAGGAACCGGCTCTAAGAGTGCAGCCTCAAGCAAAAATATGTGGCGTTCATCTCTTGCTTGGAAAGTCACGATCTTTATGGGCTTACAGTCACTGCTTTATTACGTCTTTATTGCCTGGTTTTCGGTTCTTCTCGGTGAACGGGGAATGTCGTCGAGTAATGCGGGTTGGTTTCTCTCGCTCATGCAATTGGCACAGCTACCCTTTACTTTCTTCGTACCGCTGTGGGCAGGCCGGATGAAGAACCAACGTATTCTAGTTATAATCACTGCTGTTCTTTATTTCATCGCATTAGGTGGCATCTGGCAAGGCAGCGGCGCTTTAATGGCTGTCTGGGCGGTATGCTTTGGTATTGCCGGAGGATTTGCCTTCGGTCTTGCGATGATGTTCTTCAGTCTAAGAACAAGAAGCACGCAAGAAGCGGCGGAGCTGTCAGGAATGGCCCAATCTGTGGGTTATGTACTGGCAGCAATGGGACCGGCATTATTCGGCTGGCTGCATGATGTAACGAACAGCTGGACGGTGCCATTGATTTTACTGCTGGGTGCAAGTGTGCTCTTGATGGTTGTGGGACTTGGCGCTGGCAGTGATCGGTACGTTGGAGATAGAAAATAGGATCCCGTGTAAAAAGAGTGTACTAGCGCGTGTTAAGCGCCAGTGCACTCTTTTTTTGGCTATTGAACATGAGAAGTATTTCTTATCTATTCTAGCTTCGTTTGTAAGCAACAATCCGGATTCTGCGATAATCCATTACCCAGCGGCCGTCCTGATATAGCTTGGGTTTCAATTTCTGTTCCATAGAAGAGAGAACTTCTGCGCGTTCGGTGGGTGTGAGCACACTTAAGATTCCATCGGCAAAAGTATTCAGCCACCGCTGAAATCCTTGCTCCAAGCCTTCCAGTGGTGTTGGCCGGTCAAAACAAAGAACGAGGTCCACGGTCAGTCCGTGCTTCTCTAGTAGAGTTGCATACTCGCCAACGCTTGGAAAGTACCAGGGCAAATGCAGCTTATGACTACAGCCAATGGCTGCAAAAGCTTGTGGAAGGCCAGCGACGATGGAAGCAATATTACCCAGTCCACCGAACTCGGCCACGAAACGGCCGCCTACCCGCAGGCTGGCCACGATGGACGCCGCCGCTCCGTTTGCGTCTGTTAGCCAGTGAAGGGCAGCGTTGCTGAACACAGCATCGACTGGCTGTTCCGCGACATAAGTTTGCCCATCAGCTAAGACAAAGCTTAGATGGGGATGTTTGTCACTGGCTGTCTGAATCATTTCGGCAGAGGCATCAATACCTGTCACAGTGGCGCCCCTAGCAGCAATGGCTGCCGCCAAATCCCCGGTTCCACAGCCCCAATCGATAATCTGTTCGCCTGGCTGTGGGTGAAGCAGCTCAATTAATGATTCTCCAAACTGAGACACAAAGGCCATATCAGTATCATAGGTTTGGGTATTCCACTGCTGGTTCATAAGTATTCATCCTTTCTATTGATCGATTATTCCGACATCTCCGTCATAGCGCCTTACTTTATCTATGTTGTACCATAGGAGGCTTTATAATAGAAATATATAAACTGAATAATATTGATTGGTTGTGCCTATGAGTCTATATGAAGCCTATTTCAAAAACACAAAAACCTTGCGTTTTAAGTGCAGAGGGAGTATAGTATTATGTACAGGCGGTTTTGGTCGCCAGTTACATAATATGCGGTCATGGCGGAATTGGCAGACGCGCTGGCTTCAGGTGCCAGTGGTAGCAATATCGTGGAGGTTCGAGTCCTCTTGACCGCATCCTATCAACAAAAACAGGTTTCTGATTTACCTATTCAGGTAGATTGGAAACCTGTTTTTTTTATTGAATCAGGTTCGAGTTCTTCTTCGAAAAAATACTTACTTAGCTAAGTATTGATATTCACCGATTACTATGTTATTATTTTCACAATCTTAAGGAGGAGGTAATACATATGTTAACTACTTTTAAAGCGACAGCTAAAAAACTGCCTAATGGAATGCAAGTTGAAACCAATTCTAGAGGTTTTAAGATTATTATGGACGAACCAGAGGATTTGGGGGGGACCGATGTTGGTTTGAATCCCGTCGAGGCGTTATTGTGTGCCTTTGGTGCATGTCAGTCCATTGTCGCTAGTGCCTTTGCAGACGCTAACGATTTTAGCTTCGAAGAATTTTATGTTGAACTTGAAGGAGACTTAGATCCGGATGGTTTCATGGGTCTTGCAGATGTGAGAAATGGTTTCCAAGAAATTCGTTTTGTTATGCATTTTAAAACCAACGAAAGCCAAGAAAAGGCAGATGCTTTTGCTGACTTTATCGAGAAGACATGTCCTGTTGGAGATTGTCTTGCTAACGGTGTGAAGCTGGTAAAAGCAGGCGTAGTCATTCACTAATACATTCGCTTGAGGGGGCTCTTTATGAGTCCCCTCAAGGATATGAGGAGCATAACGATGGAAATAAAAATGTCTATGATTCCAGGTGGTAAAAAGGGGAAAGCAGGCAAGATAAATGTAAATATCGGAGACAAGATATCTGCAGGAGATACCTTGGTACAGATTGAAACTGGAAAAGGCAACAGATCGATTGAAGCGGCAGAAGAGGGTATTATTATCAATATATTATTTGAAGAGGGGAGCGAGATTGCCTCAAATCAAGTCTTATTTGAAGTAAATCCGATCCAGGTGGAGGCTCCGGTCCAATCATCTGTCCCACAACCTGCAGTCGCCGTGCAACAAACTCATGCTATAAACCCTGACTTGCTTATCATTGGAGCAGGACCAGGAGGTTACGTTGCCGCTATTTATGCAGCAAAAAAAGGACTTCAGGTAGCGATGATTGAGAAAGAAGAATTAGGAGGTACCTGCTTAAATGTTGGCTGTATCCCTACAAAATCTTTAGTCAAATCATCTGAAATCTGTCATGAAATAAAAAACTCCTCTTTGTTTGGTATAACAACAGGATCTGATCTTCAAGTGGATATGAAGCAGGTTATTCGTCGTAAAAATGAAGTCAAAGAGAAATTGGTCTCCGGCGTTGGTTATTTAATGGAAAAAAACGGTGTTCAGGTTGTTCGCGGCCACGCTTCGTTCCTATCGGCGCATGAAGTGAAGGTAACCGGCGAAAATAGTTACCGTATTTCAGCAAAAAATATCATTGTGGCAACAGGCTCGAGGATTTCCAAGGTGAATATCCCAGGAATTGATCTGCCATTTGTAATGACCAGTACTGAAGCGCTCGCCTGCGAAGAGTTACCAAAGGTAATAACTATCATCGGTGGCGGGGTTATCGGCATGGAATTCGCCTTCATTTACCGTAACCTAGGAGTTGAAGTTCATGTTGTAGAATTTATGGACCGTCTGCTAACGATGCTGGACAGTGATATTTCGGTAGAAATTATGTGTTTAGCTCAGCGGGCTGGGATTCATATTCATACCAACTCCAAAGTTTCCAAAATCCAACGTGCGGATGATGGTCAGGCGATTGTAACCTATGAGAATAGTGAGGGTGAGCATCTGCTAGTTAGTGAAAAAGTATTGGTCGCTATTGGACGCGAGCCTAACCTAGAGGGTCTGGATATCGAAAAAGCAGGTATTCAACTAAATGAACGTGGTAAAGGTATTGCCGTTGATAAACAAATGCGTACGAATGTAGAAAATGTGTATGCGATTGGCGATGTAACTAACATTATTCAGCTTGCTCATGTTGCTTCACATCAGGGCATTACGGCTGTAAACACCTTACTCGGTGAATCCCAAGATATGCATTATTCCGCGGTACCGAATGTAATTTTCACCTCTCCAGAGATTGCCAGCGTCGGGCTGTTGGAAGATGAATGTAAGGAGAATGGGCTGGACTATCGTGTGAGTAAGGTATCTTTTGCAAGTAACGGAAAAGCATTGACAATGAATGAACCGGAAGGTTTTATCAAATTAATCAAAGATAATGGCTCCGGACAGATTGTGGGAGGGTCTATCATTGGTCCCGATGCGTCTTCTCTGATTAGTAGTCTTACACTTGCGATTGCCAATGGGCTTACGGAACAACAGATTACACAGACAATCTTTGCCCATCCAACTACTGGGGAAGTAATTCATGAAGCTGCATTCGGTTTAGGAATTGGGGCGTTGCATCAAGGATAAGTTGTTCTATGTATCTCAGGAGACGGATCCCCTACTGCAGCCTAAATAAATGAACTATGTGATCACTTGAAAAGTATGTTCAGCTTCCTTAATATATTTTGCTATAATAAATTAGAAAAGAGTTGATTATTTTAAGATAAAACAGTTGGGATTGGTTGGTGTAAACAGTGTTTAATTTAGATGACTGTATGGCCTTTATTGCAAACCGTAGTGCAAAAATATTCGCGGAAGCCTTGGAAAAGGAATTTCGGCCGTATAATATGACCCGGAGCCAATGGATTGCGATGTATTACATCTATACCAGTGAATCCATTACCCAGAGAGAACTAGCAGATAAAATGTCTATAAAAGAGCCCAGTGTAGTCAGGCTGCTTCAAAAATTAGAATCTGAGGGTTTCTTGCATCGCTCTGGCACCCATGCGGATAAGCGAGTCAAGCAGTTGGAATTGTCAGATAAGGGAGTACAGATCTATCTCGATTTACTGCCGGTTGCCGAAAAGTTTAAAGATGATACGATCACCAATATTTCCGAACAGGATCTTCAAACGTTTAAAAATGTACTAGGTGTCATGGTTAAAAATGCCTCAAAAGAGAGACCATAAAAAACTATGCAGAACAAAATAAAGAATAGGTCAGGTTGGGTATGTTCCTTTTTTTACATATCTTATCTGGCCTATTTTTTTGTATAGACTTTTGTAGTTTTAGAATCTGTACGAACAATGTCTGCTAACGGACCGTATGGCCGTTATTATTGATTTTTGGCACATTTTACAGAGGTTTCGGACTGCATAGCGCTTATTGCTAAGGAATCGTGTGAAAAGCGAGTGTTTGGAGACGAATAGCTGCATCTGAGTCCGAACGTAATCTGAAACACGCTATTTTTCGGAAATAGCGGCATCTCAGTCCGATACTTCATAATGAAGAAGGAATAGGTGCCACGGTGGGAGTATCTAGCTGCTGAGTAGCCCCCCAACAAATCCGTCCTAGCTAAGTGCTAGGCATTTTTTTGTTGCGCTCATAATCGCTGCGATGAAAAAATGGGTGTTTTTGTATTGACAATTATATCGGCTTCCGTAATAATGGTATTACGGAAGCCGATATATCGACAACAGTAATAGAATGGGGATGAAATGATGCCTGAAAGCACAGAAAGAGGCGCATTAACTGAAGCTGTATTTTATATCTTATTGTCTCTATATACAGCAATGCACGGATACGCAATTATGCAGAATGTGAAGGACTTAAGTAACGGTCGGGTTGATCTGGGCGCGGGCACTTTATACGGAGCACTTAACACTTTACTGGAAAAAGGCTGGATAAAAGCAGTGGAAGGGGAGCAAGGTTCTCGTAGAAAAGAATACGAAATTACCGGCTTAGGAAAGTCAGTGATTCAGGGAGAGATCATCCGTCTGGAAGAATTGATAGCCAATGGTAAGAGAATAGCTGGAGGTGAGTCCAAATGAAACATGTGGTTCGCAAGCTGATTTGGGATTATGAGAAGGAAGAACAGTGGCTTAATGAAATGTCTGCGAAGGGGATGGCTCTATCAGAATTATCTTGGTGCAAATATGTGTTTACAGAGACCCCCAATAATGAGTACACGTATAGAATTGAGCTTTTAGATAACTTGCCGGATCATCCGGATAGCATCAAATATCTCAAGTTTTTAGAGGAAAACGGTATAGATTGTGTAAGTACTTACATGCGCTGGGTTTACCTTAGAAAGAAGTCAGTGGAAGGTCCGTTTGATATTTACACAGATCTGGAATCCAGAATAAAACACTATAAGCGAATCAACAGGTTATGGAAATCTGTAATGTGGTTAGAGTTGATTTTAGGCCTATTTAATGTGATGATTGGTGTAATAAATTATTCTTTTTCATCACAGAATCTCAGCATGGTAAACGTAATAATGGGCGGAATGTTGATTTTGTTAGGTCTTGTTTTTTTAATTATTGGTGCACCTATCCGGAAGAAAATTAAGAAGCTTCAACTGGAAAATTTGATAATAGAATAGGACTTTAGAGTTGTAACATGCACACACGGCAAGTTTCCTTATCAGAGGGAGACTTGCTGTTTATTTTTGCGGAGTTTTACTGCGAAAGTTACCAGTCTATCATTTAGGACTCAACTATCAAGCTTATTTACCGAAAAAAAGGTATACTGAAATTATTACAAGTTTGTTAATATAGTCCCCCATTTTCAAAAGAGGAGGCTTACAGGTGTCTGATTTTCTTTTTAAACAGCTATACTTACGGTCTTCTATCGGGATTGCGGTAGTCTCTCCGAAGGACGGGACGTTATTACAATCGAATCCTGCGCTATGCCAAATGTTTGGTTATGCAGAAGAAGATCTTTTGAATATAAATTATCTGGATCTTGTGTATCCGGAAGATAAAACTAATAACGATCATTCCGTTATCCTGAACGATTTGCTAGCTGAGCCTGGGACTGCATTGGAGAAAGAACGGCGGTTCTTGCGTAAGGATGGAGAAATCATCTGGGTAGCCCAACATATATTTTTAATCTATCAGGAGAATTCCAGTGAACCCTATGTCCTGATTTCTGAGTTAACGGATATCACTGACCGAAAACTTGCTGAACAAAAGATTCATGAAGATGAGCAGTTATATAATTTGATTACGAAAAATACACCGGATATGATTTCTTTTGGCGATCCTGACGGGACACTGCACTACGTATCTCCCTCAGTGGAGCTGCTATTAGGTTATTCTGCACAAGAAATGATAGGTACTAAAAGACCCGAGTATTATCACGTAGATGATGCTCTAGAGATGATTGAACAAGGTAAGATATATTCCGATACGGACGTATTTACTCGTAGAGCCCGTCATAAAGATGGACATTATTTGTGGATAGAGAGTTCTTCCCAAGTGGTACGTGATGAGCAGGGGAACGTTAAACAGATATTAACCATTGGTCGCGATATTACTCAGCGCAAGAAATACGAGGATATGCTGGCTAAAGCGCAACACCTTGCGAAGATGGGATCCTGGGAATGGGACATGACAAAATCACGGCTGACGGTTTCCAGAGAGATGCGTAATATTTTTGGCTTTTTGGAAGATGAGAGCAATCATTCTTATTTTGATTACAGACGTGTTTTTGCTTGCATTGATCCTGACGATTTCATCAGGCTTGAACGGTTAGTACATCAATCCATGGAGAATGGGACTAATGGCGAAGTAACGGTCCGTATTCATAGTGCGGATGGAGAGCTGAAATATCTGGATGCGCACTGGGAAGTGATTACGGATGAAGAAGGAAGACTGCTGCAGATCAGCGGGATAGCCCAGGATGTCACCGAACGTCAACGAATGGAAGAACAACTGCGGGAAAGTGAGCAGAACTATCGTCTGATCTCAGAAAATTCTATGGACTTCATTTCACGTAATGCAGCGGACGGGAGCTTTACCTATCTGTATGCCTCACCCATCTGCCAGACTATGTTTGGCTATGCACCAGAAGAAATGTGCGGAACTAGAGGGATTGATTACATACATCCGGAGGACAGAATCAAATTAACTTCATATCTCAGCAATTGTATGGAGGGGAAGAAGCTTGAGCCTGTTATTCTCCGGTTTATTTGCAAAGACGGAACCTGTATTTGGACAGAAACGACACTGCGGTATATTTACTCTGAGACCTGCGGGAATCAGGAGCTTGTCTGTGTAACCCGCGACATTGGGGAACGTACGCGTCATTTTGAAGAAATACAGAAATTAAGTAACGAGTATGCGCTGATCTTGAATTCGGTCTCTGAGGGCATATTTGGGATGAACCTTGAAGGCAACACGATGTTCATTAATCCAGCAGCCATTACTATGTTGGGTTTCGATCCTACTGAGTGGGGAAACAGCAAATTTCATGCGATTCACCAAACCTGGCTGGATAACGAGTCTTTTACAGGAATTCAGAAGACGCTGCTTCCTTCGCGCTCCAATAATCTCACTATTGAAGATAGGGAGGGTGTGTTTTGGAGGCAGGATGGTTCAAGCTTTTTAGTCAGATATCGAATGACCCCACTGTTTGATGGTGATGAACGGATTGGGGCGGTTGTCGTCTTTCGTGATATCACGGAGGAGAAGGAGATTGTGCGGGCGAAGGAGTCTGCCGAGGAAGCCGACCGGGCAAAATCGGAGTTCCTAGCGATCATGAGCCATGAGCTGCGTACGCCTATGAACGGTATTATTGGGATGGCTGATCTTTTATCTGGGACGGAGCTGGATGAAGAGCAAAGCTACTACACACAGATCATTAACAAAAGCGGAGAGGCATTGCTTCATATTCTGAATGAAGTGCTGGATTTCAGCAAAATTGAAGCAGGCATGATGACGCTTGAACTGCAAATGGTGGATTTGCATGAAGTGATACAGAACGTTTGTGAACTGTTTTATCCGAAGGTTAAGGAAAAAGGGCTTTTACTTACTAGCGAGTTATCTCCTGAGCTTCCAGCCGTCATCATGACTGATGGGGCGAGATTGCGTCAAATTCTCGTAAATCTGGTTGGGAACGCAGTGAAATTTACGGAGACAGGTGAAATCAGTATCTCTGTTATGCTAGAAGCCTCAGAGGCATCCGGAAATCTTATCGTGAAATTTGTCGTAAAAGATACTGGGTTGGGGATTCCAGTTTCCAGCCAAGGTCTATTATTTCAATCCTTCTCGCAATTGCATCCGTCGATCAATCGTAAATATGGCGGAACAGGGCTTGGCCTTGCCATTAGTAAAAAGCTGGCCGAGCTTCTTGGCGGATCTATCGGTGTAAATAGCTGTGAGAATGAAGGCTCGGAGTTTTATTTTACAGTGGAGGTTTCTCTACCCAAAGAGGAATGGGATCAGAAATTGACCGTCAACGCCTCAACGGATGTGGTCAGAAATGATAAATCCACTGTTAAAGAGTTAACTACCGGTGAATATGGACCGATGTCCATTCTTATTGCTGAAGATCATCCTGTGAATCAGCAGCTTATGCAGGCGTATCTGAAAAAGAGGGGATATGTTCCTGACATCGCCTTAAATGGTGAGGAAGCAGTTCGGGCTGTGCTTTCCAATCATTATGATCTGGTATTTATGGATATTCAGATGCCTATTATGGATGGAATAGAAGCAACAGGAATCATACGTGAGAAGCTTGGGCTGAATCCAATCATCATTGCGGCTACAGCCTTTGCCAGAGATGAAGATAAGATGATGTGTCTTAGTGCTGGAATGCAGGATTTCATTTCTAAACCCATCTCGATAAAAGAGCTCGACCGGGTATTAAGAGAGTGGTCTGCCCAAATTCGTTTAGGTGAGCATCATTGACAAATAAGGTTATGATTAATATATTGATATTAATCGTAATCATTACGTATATTATTTGTCATGAAAGGATTCTTATCTTGCTAACAATGAAGCGCGGGGATATTTTAATTATTGTGATAGCCTTGTTAGCTGCGGGCTTGATTTATGGCATGAAGTGGTGGGACAGCAGCAATGAGCAGTATCAGCAAGGGGATTTGAAAGCTATAATTACGGTGGACGGTCAAGAGTACAAAACCGTTTCTTTGACTAAAGAAGAACAAATTATAGATATTCAAACGAAATTCGGTCACAATACGCTAAAGGTGTTTGATTATGGAATCCAAATGACCTATTCTGATGCTCCCTTAAGAATTGCTTTGGAAATGGGGTTCATCTCAAGACCCAAACAGCAAATTATCTGTATTCCAGCTCGTATTATGGTAGAAGTATTTAATCCTAATAAGTCTGAGAATGATGAGGATGAGCTAGATGCGATTATTTAGTAATCTTAGTTGAGCCTTCTAGCTCCTTCCATGCGGTGATAGAGTCAGGACTGGTGTAGATGTAAGGTGTTACGGGTTGTTTGATAGGTGTAATAGACTCTGCACTAATTTGCATAATTTCTTGACCTTTATAGGGAACAACTTGAAGCTTGCCCCGGACCTCTATCCAGGTATCGGTAGGCAGGCTTTTTAGCTTGCCGGAATCCACTAATATCCCAAAAGGTGTAGCATCGGCAGTACAGCATTGGACCAGAAATCTACCTATGGCAAAAGAATTCTCTGAATGTTCACCTTGATCACGATATAAAAAGCCGGTAATAGTAATTTCTTTGCCTGCAAATTGTTGTTTGTACAGCTCAAGCGCACCTAAAGTTTCGGAGAAAATCGCCGAATAAACTGGGACCACAGGTTGTGCATAAAGGATCTTGGCCAGCTCGGTAAGCTCTTCATGGTAAGGATCAATGGACTCGAATCTCGCGGAATTTTTAGCTTCAGTGGGCAAGGAGGATAGGGAGATTCCTTTTTTAGCAGCAGCCATACTTCCCAATGCGCGATCAGGAAGAAGAAATCCGAGCAGCAGTGGAAAAAGGAATAATCCATATAGCGCTGTACTTTTGAAAAAAGAATGTGGGAGCCGATGCTCGCAGTCACAGAGAACACTACCTTTGCCAAATAAAGCCTGTATGGTCAGACTGAGCGCCATAAGTGTCAGCGGGATTGGGCATAATTGAACCCAGCGTGCCAGTTTAGGAGCTACATAATAATGCAAAGCGTCCTGCTGTACCAGATGCCCGATATAGAGGGCGAAAGCGAGCAGAATGACCGCCCTTAACAAATAGTGAAACCGGATGCTACGAGAGTCATTCATGCTCTATCCTCCTACCCATGTTGTAAGCAACAGCTTACCACCTCTATGAATTACAGCCACAAGGACATGAATACCGCCCCAACAAACACGCTTGCGAAGATCAGAAAGAACAAATAAAGAGCGAATTTGGTCTTAAACAGTGAGAGCAACATCAATGAATTTTTGAAATCCAGCATGGGTCCGAATACCATAAAAGCGAGCAGAGCCCCAGATGGAAAAGAATGTACGAAGGTGGAAGCTACAAAGGCATCTGAGGTGGAGCAGAGCGAGAGCACAAATGCCAGTCCCATCATGAAGAAATATGACCCCAGCGGCTTAGCTCCGATCGCGGCCAGACTGTCTTGAACCATAAATGTCTGAATACCAGCGGTTAACAAGCAGCCGATCATTAAATATTTCCCCATCTCAAAAAACTCATCTGAGGTATGGACGAAGACAGCGGCTATTTTTCCCCCGCGAGAATTATTCTGATGAGCTTCCCCCGTTTCACGCTGAACATTTAGGCGGATGGGAGATTTTTTGACCGTTGCGTAGATTATCAAGCCTATGAGACAGGCTACAACAAACGCCAGACCCATACGGGCATAGGCCAGCTCCGAGTGGCTGCGAAATGCTGTCATGGTCGCCCCATAGACGACAGGATTTAGGATCGGTCCGGACAAAATAAAGACGATAGCCACGTAAACAGGCATACCTTTATGGATAAGCCGGCGGACGAGCGGGATCATTCCACATTCGCAGACCGGGAAAATAATTCCGAGCAGACATGCGAACAGAATGGCCGGAAGAGGTCGCCGCGGAATCCACCGGGAAATCATTTCATCCGGGATAAAGACGCGAAGCAGTGAAGATAACAATGCTCCTGCTAATACAAACGGCAAGGCTTCCAGCAATATGCCGATAAAAGCGGTTTTGAAGGTGTCGATGTACGCATTATCCAGCAGTTCCAGATGATTCGGCAGCCATACAAAACCAATGATAATCAGGAACGAGATCGGGAGGAGCAACGGCAGTATTTTTAATGGTGAAAAGGTAGTCAAAACTCGAATAAGGCGGACCACCGATCTGCCAGCTGTTCTTCATCTATATTCATCCCGATGAACACTACATAAGGCATACCAGGATAACGAGAGGCTTCCCAGGTAGTACGCATCCCCGCATATTGAACAAGCTGAACCGGCTCCTGTTCGGACAAAAGAATATGCCCCTTGGCACGTAATAGGTTGTCACCCCATTCTTGGAAGAAGGCCTCTAGGCGTTCTTTAGAAGGCATAGTTGTCCTTACCTGCGGAATGGTTAACGTGATGGCTGTTACCTGCGAGAAAGAAGCATGCTGCTCCTCATGCAGCTCTTTTACAGCGGTTCCCCCATGCTCTGAATGCATTTGTTTCAGTGATGCTCCTTTGAAGGTTTGAGGCGCTCGCTGCGGAGCCGGAGCTATGATTTTACGTGGGATAATTCCTGACAATATCGGAGACAGGTTGATTTCACTGTAATGGGTGTACACAATTTCAGCCTCTGTATTTTGTTTACGAACTCCCTTTTCAATTCGCCATAAGGTTTCCGGTTCTACGAGATCACTTTTATTAACGACAATAAGATCAGCTGTGGAAAGCTGCTTACGCAGGGTCCGAACGAGCTGTTTGTCAGAGGAGAGTCTGCTGTTATATTCCAGAGCATTTTCCGCATCTAACAGAGTGATGGTATAGTGCAGCTCCACCAGATCCTGTAGAGGAGTTTCCTGCAACGTTTTGGCGATTTCTTCAGGATCGGCGACGCCGGTCAACTCCATATAAATGGCATCTGGACGTCCTCTCAGCAGCACCATCAGGCTATCTGCCAAATCCTCTTTACGGCTACAACATACGCATCCGTCCAGCAGTTTAGTTACAGCTGTACCGGTATGCTCCTGCAAAATATACCCGTCCACATCTCGTTTGCCCAGTTCATTCATTACTACTCCTGGATTCAGCCCCCTTACCTTGCTCTCTTTCAGCAGGGACAACAGCAGAGTTGTCTTCCCGCTCCCCAGAAACCCGCTCAAAATAATTACTGGTATCTTCATGATCTCCACTCCTGCCTGATTCTCTAGGAATTACAAGAATCATATTTTTTATAATTCCATCTATACGTAATTTGTCCACCAGAAAGACCACAAAATTAAGAGAGTTGAAATTTTTACAAGATCATAGTTGACAGATTGTGAATAAACCGTGTACGATGTGTTAATCGTAATTATTACGATTTAATCAAAAGGAGATGGAAATGATGAGAGTAATCATTACTCTGGCATGTACGGAGACAGGAGATCGCAACTATACCACTACCAAGAATAAACGAAATCATCCAGGGCGTATGGAAATGAAAAAATATTGTCCACGCCTAAAGAGAGTAACCTTACATCGCGAAACCCGTTAAGGGCGGATGTTTTTAATCTTGATTTTATAAACGATAGGAGTGGTATAGTTGAAAAAGCTCCCTGTTACCGTGCTCAGTGGATATTTGGGCTCTGGGAAAACAACATTGTTGAATCATATTCTGCACAACCGTGACGGTCTTAAAGTAGCTGTTATTGTAAATGACATGAGTGAAGTGAATGTGGATGCGAATCTGGTGAAGTCCGGAAATACGCTTTCCAGGACTGAAGAGAAATTGGTTGAGATGTCCAATGGTTGCATCTGTTGTACACTTCGTGATGATTTGATTGTCGAAGTACAAAAACTGGCTGCGGAAGGGCGATTTGATTACATCCTGATTGAATCCTCAGGCATTAGCGAACCTGTACCAGTAGCACAGACCTTTACCTATGCCAATCCCGAGTTGGATATTGATCTGACTTCGCTTGCTCAATTAGACACGATGGTGACTGTTGTGGATGCTGGGCGTTTCTGGCATGACTTCTCCTCAGGTGATAGTCTGATGGACCGCAACCAAACGGCTGGAGAAGGGGATTTCCGCGATATTGTGGATCTGCTTATTGATCAGATCGAAACTTGTGATGTCTTGCTGCTTAATAAGTGCGATCTGTTGAAAGAAGATGAACTCAATAAGCTTGAAGCTGTGCTGCGTAAGCTTCAGCCGTCTGCTAAGCTGATCCGTACAATTAACGGCGTAGTAGATCCAAAGGAAATTCTAAATACCGGATTGTTTGATTTTGAGAAAACAAGCTTATCCTCTGGTTGGATCGCCGAGCTGAATAAAGAGACCCATACCCCTGAGACGGAGGAATACGGGATTTCTTCTTTCGTCTATCGCCGGAGAACACCGTTCCACCCGCAAAGATTAAGTTTTTTCTTTAGCAACTGGCCGGAAGAGGTCGTTCGGGCAAAAGGGGTGGCATGGGTAGCGGCAAAAGGTGATCTTGCAGCTACTGTAAGTCAGGCAGGACCTTCCATTCAGTTCGGACCTGCTGGTTACTGGTTGGCTACAATGCCTAAGGATCAGCAGCTGGAGGTGCTGGAAAGCGAACCTGAGCTGCGGGCAAAATGGGACGAGCAGTGGGGCGATAGAATAAATGAAATCGTATTTATCGGTGTAAATATAGATCAGGCACAACTCGAAGCCAGATTGGACAGATGTCTGCTGACAGCGGAGGAGCTGAAGCAGGATTGGACAAAGTTCAACAATCCACTTCCGTGGCCTGTTGAAGAACTCCTTGCGGCTGCTGAGGAATAGATACTTAGTAAATTAACGGTGGAAATCCGGAATCCAGAAGGTGGGATTCCGGATTTTTGTTGTATTCGAAAAAGGACTAATAGTTATTATTACGATTAATTTTCAGTTTTGGGTTTACAAATCGTAATGATTACGATATTATCAAATTTGTTAAATCGTAAAATTTACGATTTAATCTGGGATGGACATAATATCAGTCAGAAGGGAGGCGAGGCATGATGATCCTATCATCCATGCGGAATGTAGTGTTCGGGTATGGGGATGAACCTGTTCTTGATGATATCTCATTAGATATTCATACCGGACAGTTTATTGGTATAACGGGACCCAATGGTGCTGCTAAAACCACCCTGCTGAAGCTAATGCTCGGCCTGCTTCGTCCATGGAGTGGAACGGTTCAGTTGAATAAAGAGTTATCAGATAACGGAAAGATGGTTATCGGCTACGTTCCACAGCAGGTAGCTTCTTTTAACGCAGGGTTCCCAAGTAAGGTGATCGAACTGGTTCGCTCGGGTTGTTATCCAAGGCTTGGATTATTTAGACGCTTTACACCTGAGCAGGACGAGATCGTTGAGCGAAGTTTAAAGCAGGTGGAGATGTGGCATTTGCGAGACCGGAAGATAGGAGAACTGTCAGGCGGCCAGAAGCAGCGGATTTGCATCGCTCGAGCATTGGCACAACAGCCGCAGATATTGGTTCTCGATGAACCTACTACGGGGATGGATCTGGACAGTCGTATTGGGTTCTATAAGCTGATGCGCCATGATGTCAGTGAACACGGCCGGACCGTAATCATGGTGACGCATGGCCTGGAAGAGACCAGCTCCTATCTGGATACGTTGATCAGCCTGGAACGAAAGGAGAATGAGGGTTGGCAATGTTTAGTTACGAATTCATGCAACGTGCATTTTGGGCCGGTGGATTAATTGGCATTATCGGTCCGCTACTCGGGGTATATCTCATGCTTCGCCGTCAGGTCCTAATGGCGGATACCCTCTCTCATGTTTCGCTTGCAGGAGTAGCACTAGGCTCAATACTACAGCTTAATCCGGCACTAAGTGGCTTCATGGTAGCGATTCTCGGTGGTATTGTCATCGAACAGCTTCGACGTTCTTATCGTACATATAGCGAGCTTCCGGTAGCGATTATTATGACCTCTGGATTAGCATTGGCAGTTGTACTTATGAGCTTAAAGCAGAATTTAAGTAAAAGCTTCAGTTCCTATCTGTTTGGTTCCATCGTTGCGGTCAGCGACACTCAACTAAAGATTATCGCTGTGGTTGCTGTAATCGGTCTGATCTATTTTATTGTGTTACGCAGATCCTTATATAATCTGACCTTTGATGAAGAGACCGCTAGTATCAGTGGAGTTCATGTGGGCTGGTTATCATTTTCGTTTGCTGTACTAACTGGAATGACAGTCGCTGCTGCGATGCCAGTTGTTGGAGTGCTGTTAGTCTCAGCGCTTATTGTTTTGCCAGCTTCGATTGCTTTGCGTATAGCGTCTGGTTTTACGACAGCTATATTGATCTCAATTGGCGTAGGATTACTCGGCGTTTTTAGTGGCCTAAGTGCCTCGTATTACATCAATACACCGCCTGGTGGGACGATTGCTCTTATACTGCTATCGTTCTTATTAATCGCAATTTTGGTACAGAAGCTGATCCGACTAAGAAATCGTCGGCGAATTCATAAAACTATTTCCAGTAAAGGAGTTACACCTCTCAATGAAATTTAGAATCCATCATTTAGCCATTTTGTCCCTGTCCGCGTTACTTATTACCGCCGGTTGCGGTAATAATGCTGTTAATTCTTCTACTACTACGAATGCTTCTGGAGCCGCAGAAGCTACAGCCCTTCCGGAGTCATCTAAATTAAATATTAAAGTCAGTTTCTATCCTATTTACGAGTTTACCAAAAATGTGGCAGGAGATCTGGCGGACGTGGAAGCACTCATACCAGGAGGAATCGAACCCCATGATTGGGAACCGACAGCAAAAGATATGGCAGAAATCTCAGATGCGGATATGCTGATCTATAATGGCGCAGGAATGGAAGGTTGGGTAGATCAGGTGCTGGAAAGTGTATCTGGCACTCCGTTAATTACTGTAGAAGCGAGTAAGGGTCTGGACATCATGGAAGGCACGGAAGAGGAAGAGGCTGACCACCACCATGAAGAAGGGGAGCATGTTCATGAAGAAGGGGAACATGTTCATGAAGAAGGAGAGCATGCTCATGAAGAGCATTCGCATGATCACGGTGGATTAGATCCGCATGTGTGGCTCAATCCTACATTAGCCATTCAAGAAGTGCGTAACATTGAAGCAGCTTTAGCTGCTGCCGCACCTGAACATGCCGAGGATTTTAAGACAAATGCAGATGCTTATGTAGCTAAGCTGGAGCAACTGGATCAAGAATTTAAGGACGGTCTTAAGGATACTAAACGCAAGGATTTTATTACTCAGCATGCGGCTTTTGGATACCTTGCCAAGCAGTATGGATTAACTCAGGTCCCGATTGCCGGACTATCTCCGGAGCAGGAGCCTTCTGCCGCAAATATGAGTAAGATTGTGGAGTTTGCGAAAGAGCATAAAGTGAAAACGATTTTCTTCGAGACACTTGTATCCTCCAGTGTGGCAGACACAATAGCAAAAGAGATTGGTGCCAAAGCAGCCGTTCTAAACCCAATTGAAGGATTAACAGAGGAAGATCGCAGTCAAAACCTGGATTATTTAGGAATCATGCGTCAGAACCTGGAAGCCTTGAAGAGTGCATTGAACGAGTAGATTTAAAGGATGGAAGGAGAACGAACATGGCCAAGAAATCTAAAGTTGTGAAAGAATTGAAGAGACAAGCACTAGTCGCCAAATACGCTGTTAAAAGAAAAGAACTAAAGGAACAGGGGGACTATATGGCTTTGCAAAAGCTGCCACGTGATTCCTCCGCAACTCGTCAAAAAAATAGATGCCAAGTGTCTGGCAGACCTCGAGGCTATTTGCGGAAATTTAATGTTTCCCGAATTGTATTCCGCG
Source organism: Paenibacillus sp. FSL H7-0323 (assembly GCF_038002725.1). Lineage (NCBI taxonomy): Bacteria > Bacillati > Bacillota > Bacilli > Caryophanales > Paenibacillaceae > Paenibacillus > Paenibacillus sp. FSL H7-0323. The sequence goes on from NZ_JBBODB010000001.1 coordinate 321,799, forward strand.
AATTGGCGCATAAAGGTCAGATTCCGGGCATTACCAAGTCGAGTTGGTAAATGAGAACGGCTAATCCTCCGTAGTTTAGAGGATTGGCCGTTTTTGCTGTTCATCCATCATGGGCTTTAGAAAATTCGGCTATGCTTAGAATAGGAAAATGATTTATCATAGAAGGAATATATTTCTATTTAAGATGGAGGTGATGCAAATGAGCTATACCAATACTTTTATTCGTGTAGCAGAGGACTGTCCTGAGGAAATAGGAGTTCCTCCGATGTCTTGCCGAACGCTCCCGCCTGCACATGTGATTCAATATGAACTGTTAATCAATGAGCCCTACAAATACAATCATGAAGAACTTCTGTACGAGGTTCATGTGCGCCATAAACAAATTCCACAGGAAGAACGTTTGGCCCGTAAGGAAGAAATATGGAACGAACTATTTTCCAAAAATCATCCTTGTCTAAGGGCTTCACTGTTGCCGAAGCGTTTTGGTTGGGGTGTTCATTATAACGGTGAGGGGAAAATAGCTCTCTATGGCAAAGAGTCTCCCGAATATGACTATTTCACCTCCCAAGGGGAGGGAGCTGTGAAATTACTGCCTGCGATGCGTAACAAACGTGCTTCAAAAGGAGCGGATTAAGCTGTATAAATTCATAGAAGAAATCACACTTAATACTTGGCCGGCGGAGCAAAGCGTTCTCCTGCAGGGCTGGATTCTACGTTCGGCAGCTGGTTATACAAAAAGGGCCAATTCGGTCAATCCATTATACGGGGCTGACAGCTCTCAGGCTGAACTCACAGAACAAATCAAGCTTGCGGAGCGGTATTATGAGCATGCTGGACTACAGTCTGTGTTCAAAATAACCCCCTACATCCTGCCGCCAAAGCTTGATGAGATTCTTGCAGAGCGTGGCTATACAATTGCCGAGCCTTCATCTGTAAGGCTTCTTGATCTGGGGGACTTAGCGAGCCCCGATCTGCGTTATACGGTTCAGATACAGGAGAGCTTGACTGAAGAGTGGCTGCACACCTTCAGTGAGCTTACCGGCTTGTCTGATAAGAACCGGGAAACCTTAACTAGAATGTTGTCTGCATCACATTTGCAGCAGGGTTATGTCCTGTTGTTTAATCATGGTGTTCCTGTCGCCTGCGGTCTTGGTGTGATTCAGAACGGGTACTTGGGTCTGTATGATATTGTCACTTCCCCTGCTCATCGTAGAAAGAGAATGGCGGAACAACTGCTGCTAGCGTTGCTTAATTGGGGGAGAGCAAAGGGAGCAACGACTTCCTTTCTGCAAGTTGTGCAAGCGAATACGGGGGCTTCAGCCTTGTATGACAAGCTGGGTTTTAAGGAGATCTATCAGTATTGGTATAGAGTGAAAAACTAGCTGAGGAGGGGATGCGGTGAGAAAATTAGGATTGAATCTCCTGATCATTATTGTGTACTGTTTTCCATTTGTATATTTCGCGATGGATAAAGATTTCAATAATGGTTCAATGGTTGGTTATTTAATGATGATCGTCATAACATCACTAATAGCTTTTTTGGGAAAATGGTCTAATAATATAATTGCTATAGTCATTGGGAATATTGCTTCTGCATTTGTCTCTTATTATTTTATTAGCAACTTGTCAGGGGAAGGCGGTTGGGACGGGACGTTTTTCAAACCACTTGGACCTACAGGATCGTTTATATTTTTTAGTATGCTAAACCTGATCCCTCAGTTCCTTGCGATGAAATTAGCGAATAAATTTAAAAAGAAGGTCTAATCTATGTCCGAATACTGGAGTCGAAGATTTGCTCAGGAAGGCATGATCTGGGGGAGTGAACCTAGTCCTACAGCTCAGGCAGCAAGGGATATATTCCGGCAACATAACGTGAAATCAGTTTTAGTCCCGGGTGCGGGATACGGAAGAAATACGAAGGTGTTCTCAGATGAGTTTAAGACCTTAGGCATTGAGTTGAGCGAGGACGCGTTAAAGATGGCGGCAGAATGGGATCCCAAGAGCCATTTTATCTCAGGTTCCGTATTAGATCCTATTTCTGAAGTACAGGTTGATGCTGTCTACTGCTATGACGTATTGCATTTATTTCTCGAAGAGGATCGCCGCAGGCTCGTAGCTAATTGTCTGGAACAGCTGCGGCCGGATGGCTTGCTCTATTTTACCAGTTTTTCCGATGAGGATGCGAACAACGGCTGTGGAACACTTTTGGAACCGGGAACCTACGAATACAAAGAGGGAAAATACGCCCATTTTTTTAGTGAAGAAGATTTAAGACAACATTTTGCAGGTACGAAAATAATTACGACCGGCTCATGTGTGGAGACTTTATGTGGGCCGCTTGGAAAAAAACATCAATACATACTGAGATATATCGTCGCACGTAAATCTGCACTAAGCAAGTAATTTAGGGAGGAACTCCCTATAATTTCGTTGAATATCCGTAGAATCGGCTATATCAAATGAATTATAGGGACTTTTTCCCTAGACCTCTGTGCGCTGATCAGGAGTACCTTTTTTACACAAATTTACCTTGACCCGGTAGCGCCATTTCTTTGAAATTTTTGCACAAATGAGCAAGCTGAGTAGACAGCTCCTCACCTTCCATGGGTACTCCATGTCCCGAAAGAACAAGATGTGGATTCAGCAAGGCAAGGGTACGGACCGATTTCTCAGCAGCTTCCCAGTCTGTCGTGAAATAAGAGGGTGGGCCATGCACCACCTGATGCTGCGTAGCCACTGCAAATACAGATTCCTGTTTGACCGTAAGGAACGTATCACCTGCGATCAGAACTCTATCCTCAGGCCTGAACAGGGAGATATGTCCGGGACTATGTCCAGGGGTATGGATCCATTCCCAGCCCTTCGCACCAGGAACAGTCCTGTCTTCCGGCAAGGGATGAACGGCTGAACCAAGGTCAATGCCATGATGTGAAAATAAAGGGGAAATCATGCTCATAAGCCCGCCGCCTACGGCCGGATCGGCTGGAGGGTAGTCTTCTTTACCTGTCAGAAAAGGTAGTTCTAGCGGATGAGCATATACAGGCACATTCCATTCCTCAACAAGCCTTTTTACACCCCCAATATGGTCAAAATGCCCATGCGTCAGGATAATTGCCACCGGAGGTTTATCATAATGCTCCGTAGCAAAATCAATAATATTGCCTGTATATGAGCTAAGACCGGTATCTACAAGAACCCAATCCGAAGAGGGCTGGCCAATTAATGCGACATTTACAAACATAGTGCGAAGTCCAATGACACCAGGGGCCACTTTCCAAGTATCGGTATAGCCCTTTGACAGAATTCCGTTAAGTTTCATCTTGCGCCTCCTGACCCGTTCTTTAGTACTACACAATATATTTACACACAGTAGTATGACCTCTTTTTAAGAAAAAAAGGTATGGCAAATAACCCTTCTCATGATTTCTTGAAGAAGGGCTGTGTTAGACGTGTTTTGTGAGAGGATTGTATTAGAGCGTTCCGCAGTCTGCAAATAGAATATGGCGTGGAATCCGAAAGAAAGCCTCGGCTTTTTCCTGCAGAGCAGGGGTCGGCAGATGGCTGTTGTGGAGCCATTTTCGAAATGTTCCAGGATGGACGCCTATCCAGATACTTACATCCGTTACTGAGAAATCGTAAACCATACAAAGTCCGGTCAGGATAACATTGCTGCGCGGTGAACTGGTAATACTTCTTTTCATAAAACGTGAAGGTGTAGGCTGACATACAATGGGGCTTTGACGAATCAATGCTTCATTGAACAGAATGTGGGGTGGGTACCCCAATAGGCGGCAGGTCTTGTCAATGTTATTGTTGGAAGGGATACGACCTTCGTATACCCAAGCGCTTACACTGCGTGAGGATATACCAAGCTCTTCTGCGAGTCGTGACAGCTTGATATCCTTAGCCATCAATACAGCAAGCAGCACACGGTTTCTAATCTGGCTGCGCTTTGGACGGCGAAATCTTTTGACTCGAACGCCTTGTCCAAGGTATTTGCGATTGATCAGAGACCACGCCTGGATATTATGAGTTTCTTGTTGGTTATTAGGCATAATTCCTCCGATTTTTTAAAAATATACTACAACACTTTCTGGTATATCGGCAATGGTTAATGCTGCTATTTCTGACAACACCGTTTAAGTTTCTTTCAGAACAGCTACGCTTATGATATATTTTTAATATCTAATTACAATATTACATTAGGGAGCGATATAGAATGATCAAACATATTGTGTTTTTCAAATTAAAAGATCGGTCCGAAGAAAGTGTAGCGGCAACGGTAGCGGTACTGCGTAATATGGAAGGTAAGATCCCGCAGCTTCTCTCCATCGAGGTGGGTGCTGACATCATTCATTCCGATCGTTCCTTTGATATTGCTCTAGTCACAGAAGTGGCTTCTCTAGAGGATTTACAGGCGTATCAGGTTCATCCGGCGCATAAAGAAGTTATTGCTCACATTAATGAAGTCAAAGAGCTCTCGATTGCTGTAGATTACGAAATTTAAGCTGCTGCTTGAATATAGTATCATCATTTTATACCGGAAGCGGTGACAGGAATGCGTGAGCTTGAGTATCCAATGGAAGCGTTAACTTATTTAGTCGTTTTTCTCGGAGCATGTTTCGTAATGTTCTTCTGGCTGAAACGCCGTGGCAAACGCGGTAAGTAGAGATTAGGACGATTCTCTAACAATTATCGACATGGGGGTATTGCTGTGTATTATGTCAACCGCAATCAAATCGAAACTATTCTTGCTCAAATCCCTGATATTACCGCTGGTCTTCGGACTGTAGCAGCTTCCTGGGATGGTACAACATTAACTGGACTAATACAGGAACGCTGCCTCCATCTGGCAATAGAGGTTGTAACAGACGTTGGTAGCTGTCTCATTGACGGGTTTATTATGCGTGATGCTGGAAGTTATGAGGATATAATTTCTATTATTCATGAAGAGAAAGTGCTAGGTCAAAGTGTGATTTATGAGAGATTGATAGAATTAGTTGCTCTGCGTAAGCCACTCGTTCAGGATTATTATGCCTGGGAGAGAGGTGATCTGCATCCACTTACCCCCATTCTTTCGGAAGTACTTGAGCAGTTTGCCGTTGAGGTACGGAAATATTTGGACCAGGAGCTTGGAGCCAGTGTACCGCTATAATAGCATAGGATAGAATCACATAGAATAGGCGATAGCCGTGAAAGAGAGGGGTTCCTTTATGATGAAGATGGGGCAGGAAAACGGATCGACAAGACAAATGATTATGACGCTCCTGAAGACGAAAGGAACACTGACCATCGGCGCGCTGGCAGAAGAATTGGGAATTACAGAGATGGGTGTCCGTCGTCATGTGCTTCAGCTGGAGCAAGAAGGGCTTGCAAAGACAAAAGTGGTCCGGCAAGCGATGGGGCGGCCTTTACATATGTACTCATTAACGGAGAGAGCCGAAGAATATTTTCCAAAAAGTTATCACAACTTGGCTTTGGAGCTTCTGCGTGAATTGGATTACGGCAGTGGACTGGATGCTGTTAATACATTATTTGAAGGACGCCGCCGCCGGATGCTCGCTCAGTATGCTCCGATGATGGAACGGCGGAATTTGGAAGAACGCGTCGCCGAATTATCTTCCATCCAAAATGCCGGTGGATATATGGCAGAATGGAACCGCGAAGAGGATGGCTCATATGTCATAAAGGAGTACAATTGCCCGATTCGCCAAGTGGCTACCCAGTATCGTAAGGCTTGCCAATGTGAGCATAGTCTTTTCGAAGAATTGCTGGATGCTAAGGTCACACGTAATGAATGTATGGCAGAGGGCGGCCATTGCTGCCGCTACGCTATCGTACCCAAAAATGTTACAGACAAAACTTCTGAAAAGTTATAATAATTAGTCACAAGACAATCCCCTGCTGCTTATGATATAGCAGATATAGGCATTAGCCCGGTAGAGCGGGGAGCAATGAATTTAAAGGAGAGATGAAACGATGAAAAAGGACACCAAAGGCTTATTATGGGGCGCTTTAGTCGGCAGTGTGGTTGGATCGGTGACAGCATTGCTGTTCGCACCTAAACCAGGTAAAGAGCTGCGCAAGGATATTGCGGAAGGAACTGCCGCTGGTATTGAGAAGGTTCAAGAAATTGCCGTTCAAGCCGGAGACAAGAGCATTGAGATTTATGACAAAGCAAAAGATTCGATTGGGCATGTAGTGCATGAAGTTCGGGAATGGAGCAAATCATGTGCGAATGCTGTTGATGAAGAAGAAAAAATCACAGTAACTGTAAGCGGTATTGCTACAGAAGATGCTGTAGAAGCAGTTGACGCTGTAGAAGCTGTTGAAGAGGCTGCTGCCACTTTGGAAGTGGTAACTGAGTGGGTTGAGGCCACTATAAGTGAAGATGTAAGCGAAGAAGTTAGCCTGGAAGAAGTCGTTCAAGATGACAAGGTTGATAAAGAAATTCTATAATGGGACCGTGGTTTAAATCCTCTGTTTCAGTGGTAAAAGAGTACTCATTCTCTTATAATAGAGCCGCTTCTTCGCATTGGGCGGAGGGTGGCTTTTTTAATTAGTTTGCCCCCGCTTGTTAAATGATGGAAGAAGACTAGTCTTGAACTAAGAGGGCAAAAGGAGTAATATCTGCAATTGGGGCTGAAAGCCAGGTACATTTTGTTTTCACCTTACATAAGCTACACAAAACAAGTAGAAGGAAGCGGTGTGTTCGTGCAGCAAGCTATAGCAATATTAGACTCAGGTGTGGGAGGGTTAACAGTTGTCAAAGAAGTGATGAGGCAACTCCCGCGGGAGAAGATCATTTATTTCGGAGATACTGCCCGAGCTCCGTACGGACCCCGTTCGACCGAGGAAGTACAACTGTTTACTGAACAAATTGTAGATTATTTGATCCAGTTTAATCCTAAAATGATCGTTATCGCTTGTAATACCGCAACAGCTGCGGCACTCGATTATATCTCAGCCAAGGTCTCCATCCCTGTAATTGGGGTGATTCATCCCGGAGCCCGCGCAGCAATTAGCGCAACCAAAAGCGGACATGTCGGCGTGATCGGTACGGTAGGAACCATCAACAGCGGAGCTTATACTAACGCATTAAAGCAGTTGTCCCCTTTTGTTGAGGTTGTAAGTCAAGCCTGTCCAGCGCTTGTCCCACTTGTCGAGCAAGGCAAGTTCCGCTCAGAGAAAAGTTACGATATCGTAGAAGAGGCACTCGAAGGCATTAAAGACACTAACATCGATACTTTAATTTTAGGATGCACTCATTATCCATTTCTTGTAGAACCCATTGGTGAGACTATGGGATCAGGAGTCAAGCTGATCAGTTCTGCAGATGAGACCGCTCGTGAGATCAGCACAATTTTATATGACAAAGGCAAGCTGTCCATCGGCGATGAAAGTCCAATTCATCAGTTCTTCTGCAGCGGTGATGCTGAGATGTTTCAAAGCATCGCGCGAGACTGGCTTGGAGAACAAATTAGACGTACTCCAGTAGTGTGGCAAGTATCCACGTTATAAGCAGGAGCAATGTTGAATTGAATAGGGACAAACTCCATGGGAGTGTAAAAAGAAAAACAGACTGGGAAAGCACATTTCCCAGTCTGTTTTTTTGAAATATAAGCATTTATACGCTGCGGATCTGTAATATCCTTATTTTCATGAGAAATGGTTGCCATCTATAGGGCGATGACGTTGTTTTTTCTTGTGATTCATTTCTCCTTCATGCCGGGTAGTGGCGCTTGCATACAATAGAGTTAAGTGCTGTATGCCGCTGTTTTTGTATTGCTGTATCAGCAATTTAAGGCCGAGAGGATGAGACCTAATGCGACAATATATTGCAAACAGGGGAGATACCGTAAGCCGAATTGCCGCTCTACATGGATTAACTCCTGAGCATGTTATTCAAGGTAATCCATGGGTTGGGAGGCAGTCTTATTTATACCCAGGCCAGGTTTTATTTCTGCCATCTTCGCCGCGTAAAAGGTATGCTGTGCAGGAAGGGGACACTCCAGAACGGATAACCTCATTATTTAATGTGAATTTAGAGGATTTGGAGAAGCTTAATCCTGGTGTGACCTCAGGGCGCTGCTGTACACCTGGAAAAATACTTGTCATTCCACCCCCGATTCCAGACCGCGTGGTGTTTCTGCGCGGGGAGTACGGTCCGGCTGATGTTGAGAGTGACATTGACAGCTTGCTTGTCCAATACCCGTTTATACAAGCAGCCACAATAGGCACGAGCGTACTCGGCAAGCCACTCCATGTACTCAAGATCGGGAACGGCACTCGTCATCTGCATGTTAACGCCGCTTTGCATGCCAATGAATGGCTGACTTCGCCATGCTTGATGTCCTTCATAGAGGAGTATGCAGCAGCTTATGCTGAAGGCTTGGAATGGAATGGACATAACCCTGAGGTTTGGTTCCAAAACTGGACATTATGGGTCGTGCCTATGGCTAATCCAGATGGTGTGGAGCTGGTTCAGGAAGGGGTTTTGCCTGACCATCCGTTTTATGATGACCTCATGAGATGGAATGGTGGACGAAGCAGCTTCCGGCATTGGAAAGCTAACATCCGCGGTGTGGATCTTGGGGATCAATTTCCCGCTCATTGGGAAGAGGAGCGGGAACGTCGGGGAGTAAGGCAGCCCTCACCTCGGGATTACAGCGGCCCTGAGCCGCTGAGTGAGCCTGAAGCAGCTGCTCTGGCAGCCCTGGCTGAGGAAGCGCCTGGCGAAGCTGCAGTGTCTCTGCATAGCCAAGGAGGAGAGATTTATTGGAACTACCGGGGGTATGAGCCTCCCGAGAGCCGCGAATTAGCCGCGCAGCTGGCAGTTGCGAGCAGTTACCGGGCAGTGGAGCTGACGGGAAGTGATGCCGGATATAAGGATTGGTTTATTCAGACCTTCCGCAAACCTGGATTTACTGTGGAGCTTGGGATTGGCAAAAATCCGCTGCCACTAGCAGATTTTGAAGATATGGCCCTGGAAACAGGACTTATATTAGCGACGCTCCTTTCCAATGTGAAATAATTATGAAACATTTGCAGTAAACTTGCGTAAAATAAACCATAGGGTATGGCCGCTGTCGTCACTACACGTTATCCGCGGCTGTATCCTTTTTACTTGGGAGGAGGGTCACCATGAAACTGAAAAAAATACTGTCACTAAAACAATGGTCCCATATCTTCAGTAGCTCCTGGCAATACATCCGCTCCCCTAAAGTAGCAATGGGGGACAAGCTGTTATTTACAATTCCAGTACTGCTCTATTGGGTCTTGCCGGACTTCATGCCATTTATTCCGATCGATGATATTGGAGTGAACATGCTGCTAATGGGCTGGTTCGTGTCACGAATGGGCCGGAAATATCCTACCCTTCAGCAGGGTGAAGGATAGCACCGCACATTTTCGACAAGAACTTCAGAGCTAATTAGCCAATATAGTTGCTTTTAGATGTCATTTACCTTTAAAATAAGTAATTGAGTATTTAATTTTCGGACTAGGAGATGGAATATAGATGAAGGTCAAAATTACCCGTAATGCGGCTAAAGTGATAAAGAAACAAATGGAGCTGGAAGGAAACAGTGAGTTGAAGCTGCGCGTAGCAATTACACATGCACACGGTGATCATGCTCACTACGGACTGGACTTGGACACGCCTAAAGAGAACGATGTTGTAGTATCGACAGATAAGGAAATCGATGTTATTCTTGATCCGAGCCAACCACTCCTTGATGGCGTGGTCGTTGATTATTTGTATCTTCCACAAGAAGGTTTTGTCATTACGAATCCCTCTAAAGGTAATCACGGCGATCACTAAACACTCGCCTGTAAATTTCGAACACAAAGAAGGGTTGCTCCATGGCTAACGAAATACAAGTGTGCGATGAATGTAATTTCATGAAGTTGAAAAGTATTATCCCTAAGCTGCAAAAAATGGCACCTGATGCCGAGATCAAGGTCGGCTGCAAGTCGTACTGCGGTCCATGTGGCAAACGGGCTTTTGTTTATGTGAATGGTCGTTATGTGAGTGCTCCAACGGAGGATGAAGTGTTGAAGAAAGCGGAAGCTTTTATCAAACAGCCCTCCGTTCAGAAATAATACTGAGTTCTTATCAACTAAGATAATAGGGTCGATCCCTCTTCATTCTCAGAATAAGTAAAAGTAAACAGAGCAGCGATTCTCCTGTTATTTGGAGGATCGCTGCTCTGCGTTTTCTGGCCATTGACGGCTTACTTCAATCGTGTCCATCATCCCATCATTTCTCCGTCTCATCATCTCATCGTCCCACCATCTCACCGTCTCATCGAGCCCACCATCCCATCATCCACCATCCACCATCCTATCATTCCACCATCCCATCATCTCCTCATCCCACAGGCGTTACGGACTCAGATGACGTTATTTGCCTGTTTTTAGCCTTTAAAGCAAGATTTCGGACCCCAGTGACGCTATTCCTTAAAAAGAGGCTCATATCGGCGTTTTCTAGGCTAATAGCTGCTCTGGAGTCCGTTAGCATTCCAAATCTCGGATAATGCTGCGTTTAGGGTCAGCTGTGTCCGTTAGTGAGATACTTCGCGGATCCAAGTCGGAAAACTAAACGTGCTTCCAACAACAATCAAGTGGTAAATGTCCAACATAGAGAGGATATCGCAGCAGCCCTTTTCGATAGTTTTTTGGACAGTCTCTTCGTTTACCCGGATGTAAGCTTAAGGTGCAGATTGTGTGTTCTTGAGCTTCTTGATTCCATCATATTTCATGATATCGTCGGAGATCTGTAGCCGGAGCTTACTGGTCTCATACCCGATGCTGCACTCCCCTACGTCAACGGCTTCGCGGCTTTCGAGACTATAACAGGTTCCGCTGGCAAATTGCCCATTTTCGCTGGGGAGATAAGACAGCTTTGCATCGGCATAGGCGCCGGATCGCAGCGTTACAAGACGCTCATGCCCGCTAAACAGATTATTGCCCATGAGATAATAAGGATCACGTGAGATCCCCAGCAAATGGAGCAAGGAAGGTGTAAGATCCAACTGACCAGCTGGAGCTGAATCTAGGACAGAGGCGTTAGAGCCTGGCAGATGAATGAGCAAGGGAACCTGATGCATTATTTGCTGCATATCGAGTGCGCTAAGGCTTTTGCCGAGAAATTGTTCGTAATAAGAGGTCTCCTGGATCGAATTATCATGATCTCCATAGAAAGCAACAATGGTATTATCCCACAGCCCACGCTGCTTCATCTCTTTGACCATTTCCCCTAAAGCTTCATCCGTATAGTGAACAGCCTGCAAATAATCTCCGAAGATCGTGCCCTTGAACTCTCCAGTATCAAGCCCTTGTTTATCTGCAGGGAGAGAATAAGGATGATGGCTGGATAGTGTAGTCAAAAATGAATAAAAAGGCTGCTGTATCGTTTCTGAAGTGTCCATAATATCGAGGGATTGCCGCAAAAAGGATTTGTCACCCAGAGACCAGCCTAGAGGTTCGTCTATTGTATAGTCTTTTTTGTTATAAAAATGGTCATAACCCATCGCGTTATACATAATCTGCCGATTCCAGAAGCTGCCTTCATACGCATGAAAAGCATTGGTACTGTAGCCCTTTGATTTCAAAATAGCAGGTAGCGTGTCAAACTGATGATCCGGGTAACGGACAAATACCGAGCCGGAGACCAGCGGGTACAGGGAAGCGTTGGACGTGAAATCCGCATCGGAAGTTCGTCCTTGTGAGGTCTGATGGTAGTAATTGCTGAAATAGGTGTTTTCTTTGATTAGAGCGTTCAGATTAGGCGTGATCTCCTGGCCGGATATTGAGCGTCCAACTACAAAGTTCATAAAAGCTTCAGCTTGAATAACAACGATGTTGCTTCCGCTGTATTTTCCAAAGCTGTCATTATTGGCATTTTGCTCAGTGTTTTGTTTATTGAACCAGAGCTGCATTGAGGTGGCTTCTTCTTGCGAAAGCTCGGGCTGCGGACCTAGATGATCTTTAGCATATAAGTAAATATCATAACCGTGAAAACCGATTAGTCCGGTTACGTTATACATCGCCAGACTCCACCAGTTGCCAGTGAATAGATCTTTAGCCCAGGTAGTAGCGTAGGTGTGGATAGGGCCAAAGGTCAGCACGCAACCTAGCGCCAGAGCAACGATGCCATTCACGCTTCTTTTTAGCATCCTGCTCAGGCGTGAAGAGCGGCGGGAATAACCGGTTTGAGAATAAGAGTGAGATTGCCCATAACGGCGAGGGGCGGCATTAGACAAGTATGTATGGGTTTTCTGGTGGTAGAACCCTGTTCCGATTCCATAGGCAATAAACAGAAGCCAGTCAGCGAACAAATAAAGATCGGAAGGACGCAGTAGGGCGAAGATACTTCCACCAAGCGCATCCATCTGTCCAGCCTGAAACAATACAGGTACCGTGATAAAATCCTGAAAATAACGATAGTAGACGATATCCGAATAAATAAGCAGTGTCAGAAGCAAGTTTATACTTAACAACGCTATCGTCTGTCCCCGGCGGGGAAGCCACAGAGTCCAAAAAGACAATAACATGACTGAACCTACAGCAATCCATTTGTCCTGCCGGTTCATATCTATATTGGGAGCATGCAGCCCACTATGCAGAAATAATAACTTGGCCAGCATGATGCCAAGAAAAAGGAGATAACCGATATATCGGGAGCGAATCACAGCAACTACTGTACTTGTTACGGTTGTGCTGCTCCGATTTGATGGAAAGTCAGACATTATAAAACCTCCTAACACAGAAAATAATTAAAACCAGAATAAACAATGTTGTTGTCTTTTTCAGATGATAAACGTTTCTCATAGAAATATATGAGCGAAAAGTTATAGGCGCTAAACTAAAACAGTCTTATACTCGGAGAAAAACGGACATCCTCCTCATACGAGGTAGATGTCCGTTCTGCATTCAAAGCAATGGTGATCCTAATTATTTCGGATTTCTAGGTGGAAGTGGACCCAAGTATTGATAATATTGACACTCGATACGTCCGTTATACAGTTTGCGGCGTTTGTCTGCCTTACGACCGTAAAATTGTTCGAATTCCTTGTATGGGCTGATCGCAAAAAATGACCATGTTGGCAGATATATCATCATTTCACCAAACTGGCGGGTCAGCTTTTCCACTTCTTTGTCATTACTGATCCGTTCTCCATAGGGAGGGTTGGTAATGATACAACCATATTCTCCTTCAGGTCTTGCTTTGGCAGCAGCCATCACTTTGAAGGTGATTTCTCCGGACAGTCCAGCACTCTTGGCGGCAGCTTCAGCAATTTCAATCGCTTCTGGATCGATGTCCGTACCTGTTAATTGCAAAGGATAATCATCGCGCACAGCATCGAAAGCTTCTTCGCGAGCCTCTTCCCAAAGATGTTTGGGGATGACTGGCCAATGTTCAGATGGAAATGAGCGGCGTAGTCCTGGAGCAATATTCCAAGCGATCATGGCAGCTTCAATTAACAGTGTTCCCGAACCACAACATGGATCGAACAGCGGCCGATGGCCATTCCAGCGGCTAAGCTGGATTAGTGCAGCAGCCATTGTTTCCTTCAGCGGAGCCTCTGTTGCATGTCTGCGGTAACCCCGTTTGTGAAGCGCGGGTCCTGTGGTATCTAATGTGATCAAAGCGATATCATTTAATAAAATCACCTCGATCACATATCGAGGACCGTTCTCCGGGAACCAGTCTGTATGATACGAAAGCTTCAGCTTCTCGACGATGGCTTTTTTGACAATCCCTTGGCAAGCGGGTACACTCGTTAGTTGTGATTTATGGGACCGTCCTTCAACCGGGAATTCTCCATTCTCTGGAATCCAGTCTTCCCAAGGCAGCGCTTTAACCCCTTCGAATAACTCGTCAAAGGTTTTAGCAGGGAATTGGCCCATTTTAACCAATACGCGGTCAGATGTACGCAGCCACAAGTTACAGCGACAGATATCGATGTAATCACCGCTGAATAATACTCGTCCGTTCTCGACCTTGGTCTCATAACCCAGTTCGTTTAATTCGCGCGCTACCACAGCTTCTAAACCCATAGGGGCAGTAGCGATTAATTGTAATTTGCTCAAATACTCTCAACTCCGTTTAACTTGTAGATAAATACTAAAAGCCAGTACAATAAGAAGAGACGACATTGTCGTCCTTTAAAGCATCCATACAAGTATAGGGGAATGTGGGACACTTCACAATGCCCGGCATTCCATAAATCATAAAATGTTCCCCGTCATCCCTTACTATGAGCAAACGGGGGATCCTCAAAGGAGAATCTTTATGCTTACGCAAGAAGAATACAGTGAACAACTTTATACAGAGGACGAAATTCTGCTTCGAGTAAAAGAAGCAATCGTTCAAGCAGGCATGCCGCCGGTGTCTGTCGAGCCGGGGTACGGAAGACTGCTCACCATGCTAGTTAGACTGTCTCGCTCTAAGCGTATTTTGGAAATTGGCGCACTTGGCGGTTACAGCGGAATTTGCTTATCCCGCGGTTTCTCTGAAAGTGGCACACTGACTTCGCTAGAGCTGAGAGCCGACTATGCCGAGCTTGCCCGCCGTAATTTAGAGCTGGCAGGCTTCGGGGATACTACGGAGTATAGAATAGGACCCGCAATGGACAGCCTGAAGGCACTGGAAGCAGAGGGCGCTAGGTTCGATTTCTTTTTCATTGACGCAGATAAGTTGAACTACACTAACTACTTGGAATATGCCATCAAGCTGGCCAATCCAGGAGCGATCATTGCGGGTGATAATATTTTTCTCCGTGGACGGACCTTAAATACAGATAGAAATGGTCCTGCCATCCTGGCTGTGCGCCACTTCAATGAGATGATCGCTACGGATGAACGTCTTATCAGTACATGTCTGCCTGCCTATGATGGACTGGCACTAGCGATGGTCAAATAGCTGATTAGCGAAATAACCGCGGTGTTGTTACTTTGTACAGCTTCAATCGAACCCAAATCGTATTAACCAGCAGCAAGCAGCCGGATATAATGAAAAGCCCCTCAATTCCGATGTAACCTGATAGAAAGCCGCCCAAGATAGCTCCCAGCATATTGCCTAGCGCCAATGTACTGCTGTTGAAGCCGAATGCGCGGCTTTCTTTTCCGTCAGGGGTATAGGAGCGGATAAGCGCATTAACGCTGGGCAACAGTCCGCCCATGAAGACTCCCATTAGGAAACGGACTATAATCAGCTGCCAGACACTAGTTACGAATGCCTGCGGAATTAGGAAGAGTGAAGCGCCAATTAACGCATAGGTCAGAATACGATGTGCGCCGACTTTGTCACTTAGCTTCCCAAGCAAGGGCGAAGCCAGCATATTGGAGATCCCTGTAACCGCACTGACCATCCCGGCCAAGAAGGCTATATTCTCAGCGGGTCCATTTAATTTTTCTACATAAAGTGGCAACAAGGCCATAGGACTAATCATTGCAAATTGCAGCAGAAAGGTTACACCGAATAGAGCTGGAAGCTGAGGGATTTTGATTAATTCCTTCAAGCCTGCGAGTACAGAAACCTGTGGCTCTTGTGCGGCTTCAGCGCGGTCGAATTTTTCTTTAACAAGAAATAATGCCAGCAGAGAGGCGATAAAGAGCAAGGCTCCAACGACATAAAAAATCGGCCGAAATCCGATTAAATCGGCAAGTAAGCCACCAATCAGTGGCCCTAGAATTGTCCCTGCAACAGATCCTGATTGCATCAATCCCATGGAGAAGCCCATACGTTCTTTGGGGGTAGTACCTGACACCAGTGCGATGGAGGCGGGATTGAAGCCAGAGATTGTACCGTTTAAGAGACGGAGCAGGAGCAGCTGTAAAGGGGATTGTGCGAAGCCCATTAATACCATGACAATAGCCATCCCAAAGCTGGAACGCAGCAACATGATTTTGCGTCCATATTTGTCTGCAAGCTTGCCCCATAATGGCTGGAATATGAAAGAGGTTAAGAAGTTTGCGGCAAAAATAAGTCCCGCCCAGATTCCAATTTCATGTTCACCCTGGACACCAAGATCCTTCGCAAGGTACAAGGTCAGGAAGGGTGTAATCATTGTCATTCCAGCATTCACCAAAAATTGCCCGAACCAAAGCACTAAGAGGTTGACCTTCCAGGTCTCCCATTTCTTCATAGTGCTTTCACATCCTTTCAAAGAATTTCAGAGAATATATGATTCACGGAAAAAATGCCATTTTATCAGTATATCATTTTTTGCAGCTTCATGTGTGCAACACATGTCATAGTAATGTCATAGGATTGTCATTCCAAACTCTTCGTATTAGTTGTTACAAGCTTTTAAAAAGGGCATAATAGTAGATATGCCGATTAAAAAAAATCTAATAAAATATAATGGAGATCTTATCATGACCTACAATGACACTTTTATCCGCGCCTGCAGAAAGCAGGACACGGAGCACGTTCCCGTATGGTACATGCGGCAGGCCGGCCGTTATGATCCCGAGTACCGTAAAATTAAGGAAAAGTATTCGTTGCTTGAAATCTGCAAGCAGCCTGAGCTGGCGGCAGAAGTAACCATGATGCCCGTTCGCAAGCTGGGTGTGGATGCGGCCATTTTGTATTCCGACATTATGAATCCAGTTGCTTCAATCGGAGTGAAATTCGATATCGTTAAGGATATCGGTCCAGTGATTGAGAATCCGATCCGTAGTGCAGCTGATGTGGAGAGACTAAAACCCATTGATGTGGAGGGTGATCTGAGCCACATTTTGGAAACGATTGCTATTCTGGATAAGGAACTGGACGTTCCTTTGATCACTTTTGCAGGCGCGCCGTTTACAATTGCCAGCTATTTGATCGAAGGTAGACCTTCCAAAGGATATATCCGTACGAAAGAGCTAATGTACAGTGAACCCCGTGTCTGGGAAATGCTGATGGACAAGCTAGGCGATATGATTATCACTTACCTCCGAAGTCATGTGCGGAGTGGAGGCAAAGCCTTCCAATTGTTCGACAGTTGGGTTGGTGCGCTTGCTCCACGCGATTTTGAAACGTACGTGCTGCCGACGGTTTCTCGTATTTTTTCCGAATTATCTGATCTTGATGTACCTAAAATATACTTTCCTGGCGTAAGCTCTGGAGAATTGCTGCCAAGCCTTACGAAGCTTCAAGCAGACGTAATCGGGCTGGATTGGCGAGTTAGCTTGACTGAAGGCCGACGCAGAATAGGCAATAAATTTGCGATTCAAGGAAATCTTGATCCATATTTGCTTACAGCTCCGATGGACCTCTTGAAAGAACGCGCGAAAGCACTGATCGATGAAGGGGTGCTTGAGCCAGGTTATATCTTCAATCTGGGCCATGGATTATTCCCGGAGGCCTCATTAGACAAACTTAGAGAATTGACGGAGTATATTCACGCTTATTCTCAGGAAGTATTACAAGAAACGGCTAAGCAACGTTCGTAAAAATATAAGAATTTATTTGTTCCACGCTATTAAATTGTAAAGGGGACGGAATCCGTGACAGTAAAAATAGGTGTTCTCGTCATGTCGTATGGCACTCCTAAGAGCCTAGAAGATGTTAAAGCTTATTACACGCATATTAGACGGGGGAACCCGCCAACAGCAGAGCAGCTTAAAGAGTTAACCGACCGTTATGAAGCAATCGTCGGGGGGGTATTCCCACTGCGGGAGAATACAGACCGGCAAGTAGAAGCTTTACAAGCAGCATTAAATGCGGATAAAGCGGGAGCAGATGTTGAATTTGTCTGCTATCAAGGCTTGAAGCATGCCAGTCCCTTTATTGAGGACGGCGTGGAGGCTATGGCGAAGGATGGCATTACTCAAGCAGTGGGTATTGTTTTGGCGCCACACTATTCCAGTATGAGTGTAGGGAGCTACATCAAGCGTGCGCAGGAAAAGGCTGATGCATGCAAGATTGACATGGGTTTTGTGGAGAGTTACCATATGCATCCTGAATTGATCGATGTGTTAAGCCAAAGAGTGTCGGCGAAGCTGGATCAATATATTGAAGCAGGTGCGACCCGTGATGAGATTCGCGTATTATTCAGCGCTCATAGTCTTCCAGAACGTATTCTGGCTATGGGTGATCCATATCGGGATCAGCTGCTGGAAACTTCGCAGGCAATTGCAGCTCAAGCAGGCGTAACCAACTGGCAGTTTACTTGGCAAAGTGCTGGCCGCACAGCTGAACCGTGGCTTGGTCCAGATATTCTGGACACGCTGCAACAGCTTAGTAAAGAACAGGTGGAATACGTATTGGTGGCCCCTATCGGATTCGTATCCGATCATTTAGAGGTACTGTACGATCTCGATATTGAGGCAACAGCCGTAGCTGCAGAGCTTGATATGCGTCTTATGCGGATTGACTCACTGAATAGTGATCCCGCATATATGTCTGTATTGAGCGATGTAATTCGTAAACGACTGGAGCAGATGAAGGCCGCTCAATCATGATTGGCCCCACAAGAAAAATTGTTATCATAGGCGGAGGGCTGAGCGGACTCAGCGCCGCCTTTTATATTCGTAAATTTTATAAAGAAGCGGGTATTAAGCCTGATATTGTCTTGCTTGAGAAAGAGAAAAACCTCGGTGGAAAGATTGAAACCTTACATCGCGATGGTTTTGTGATTGAAAAGGGACCGGATTCATTTCTGGCGGAAAGGGCGGAGATGTGCGAGCTGGCTAAGGAACTGGAATTGGATCACGAGCTGGTATCCACTAACCCTCTTGCTAAGAAGCGATATATCTTGCAGCGGGACAAGCTTAATCCTTTGCCAAACGGTCTTGTACTCGGTATCCCTACCGAACTGAAACCTTTTTTATCAAGTGGGTTAGTTTCGTTTGGGGGTAAAATACGTGCGATGATGGATTTTATTCTTCCTCCGCGGCGTAATGATGAAGACGAATCGCTTGGTGAGCTTATTGAGCGCCGTCTAGGGTCTGAAGTGCTGGAGAACTTAACCGAGCCGCTCCTCTCTGGCATGTACGCCGGAGATATACAAAAAATTAGCCTGCATGCTACTTTTCCGCAATTTGGACAATTAGAACAACAGTATGGCAGCCTTATTCGTGGAATGCGCACAGGGCGAAAGAATAAAAAGGTACAGGAAGGTACTACACAGAGTACCTTCTTGACGTTCCGCAAAGGGCTGCAAAGCCTCGTGCATAGTCTGATTTATGAGCTACATGATGTAGAACAACGGACGGAATCTAACGTAGTTTCTATTCAGGCTGTTGGGAGTCCTTCTATTTATGAGGTAGAGCTGGAGAATGGCGAACGGTTGCTTGCAGATGATGTATATATCACTACACCTAATTTTTCGGCTGCTGACTTACTTCGTCCCCATATGGAGGTTACGGCGCTGGAAGCGGTGGATTATGTTTCAGTAGCGAATCTAGTCATGGCTTTTAACAAAAAGGATATTGTTAACGAATATGATGGATCAGGTTTTTTTGTGCCTCGTAAAGAAGGGCGAAATATTACTGCCTGCACATGGACATCTACGAAATGGCCGCATACGGCTCCTGATGGTAAGGTGCTTTTGCGCTGTTATGTGGGTCGTTCTGGTGATGAACAGAATGTTCAGCTGCCTGATGAGGCTTTGACGGAGCTTGTGCTTAAAGATTTACGAGAGATCATGGGCATTACTGCGAAACCAATATTTACGGAAATCACCCGCTTAGAGCATTCCATGCCGCAGTATCCTATAGGACATCTTGATAATATTACCGAATTCCGCAAAGATTTAGCGGCTTCGCTTCCTGGTGTGTATGTCATTGGCGCCGGATTTAATGGCATAGCAATGCCAGATTGCATCAAGCAGTCCAAGCTTATTGCGGAAAGCGTTGCTAAACAGCTAATGAATGAAATGTGAGTACGATGACTAAATAAAACAGTGAAGCGAAGCATGAGGCGCTTCACTGTTTTTCTTTAGTTAGTAAAATTTTCTATTTCTATCGACTCTCTTATTTGTAGGGTGCTGTGATAGATATGCTATAATAAAAACAATTTGAGAGTAGAGGAGATCACAGAAACCATGTATCCGCCGCGATCGCGTTCTAGACAAAAGAACAAACATAAGAGCAAACGCAAGCGCAGAACGGCCTGGGCTTGGATCAATGCAGGTCTTCTTTTGATGATTACCGTGTTATTGACTTATAGCTTTACGAATGACCCTGACAAGAAAAGCGCCTCACCGCCTCCGGTAGCAGAAGCGACAGCTACGCCTATACCAGAGAGTAGTGATCAGCCTCAGACAGCACCTCCGGTGGTTGCAGTTGCAACGCCTGAAGCTACAGAGACGCCAAGCCCTTCTCCTACGGCAACTCCAGAGCCAACGCCTACACCGCAGGAGGAGCCCGAAGAGATTATTGAAACACAAGCTCCTGAAGCGACAGCGACCCCTGCGAAGGATGAGGACAGCTCGGAAGCAGCAAATAATGATGCAGTGTCTGGTCTGCCGTCAGATGATAACGCGTCTGGTAAGACGGTAACTTTGAATTTTGGTGGAGATGTTATATTTTCCGGGAAAGCTGGAGAACTGCTGGAGAAGAAAGGTTATGATTATTCGTATGCCGCATTGGAGGGTCTGTTCAAGAAAGATGATCTTACGATCTTGAATCTGGAAACTCCAGTGACCACAGGTGGCGTAAGTGCCACTAATAAGCAATTTGTATTCAAAGGATCACCACTCGCTCTGGATGCGCTTAAGTCAGCGGGTGTGGACGCAGTAAATATGGCGAATAATCACACGCTTGATCAAGGAGAGCAAGGCTTGCGGGATACCCTTAACCACCTTGCTGAAAGAGGAATTCCTTATGTGGGTGCGGGGCTTAACAGCAAAGAAGCATATTCGGCGCAATATTTTGAACGTAAGGGCATTAAGATCGCTTTGCTGGGATTCACCCGGGTGATTCCTGCGTCGGATTGGATGGCAGGAAAAAATAAGCCGGGGCTTGCCTCCGTATACGATAGTGCAGAGGGATTGAAGGCAATTGCTGCAGCCAAAAAGAAAGCCGATTTGGTGGTCGTAGTGGTCCATTGGGGTAAAGAACGGGTAGAACAATATGATAAAACGCAACAGTCGCTGGGCCATAGCTTTATCGATGCAGGAGCCGATCTTGTCATTGGCGGCCATCCACATGTGTTGCAAGGCGTGGAGCCATACAAGGGCAAATGGATTGCCTACAGCACCGGGAATTTTATTTTTACGAGATCTACAGTGCCTGCCACTTGGGAAACTGCGGTTTTTCAGGCGGAATGTAGTGTAAAAGGTCAATGCTCCTTAAAGCTGAAGCCTATGAAAGCCGAGCTAGCACAGCCTGTACCAATGAACGAAGTGGATGGAAAGCTTTTGTTAAAAAGAGTAGAAGCTCTATCCGCAGGACGGGTAAAGATCGGCAGCGACGGTAAAGTCACTCAAGTTACCAAATAGGGTTCCTGGGAGGTCCTTATGATGAACAATTTGTGTGTAGCCCATCGAGGGTTTTCCGGTAAAGCTCCAGAGAATACATTGGCAGCCATTCGGATGGCGATTGCCATGCCCTTTGTGCACTGGATGGAAATTGATGTCCAGCTCTCCAAAGACGGCGTTCCTGTTGTCATTCATGATTATACGTTGGACCGGACGACCAATGGTCATGGCAAGGTAAAGAACATGGACTGGGAATATATCCGGCGTCTGGATGCGGGGAGCTGGAAAGGGCGTGTTTTTCAGGGCGAGCGGGTGCCTTCTTTGGAAGAGGTGTTGTCACTAGCCTCTGGAAGATTGCGTCTGAATATTGAACTGAAAACAGTGGGAGATATGTATCCTGGCATTGAGAAGGCGGTGACGGATCTTATTTCTGCAAAAGGTATGCGGGACGACGTGATCTTGACCTCTTTTGATACTGGAGCATTAAAAAAAGTCAAGGAAATTGATCCCCGTTTTCGTACCGGATTGATCTTTGATTCCAGATTTGGCAATCCTGCACGCAGGCTGCATGAACTGGATTGCTCTTTACTTTCGATTAGCTTCTCGCGTCTGAATCCTAGACTGGCTAAGCTTTTGTCCGAGCGTGGGGTGGAAATTATGGCTTGGACTGTGAACAAAGCGAAAGAGATGCGTCGCTTAGCCGACATGCATTCTGATATAATGATCTGTACAAACCGCCCGGATATATGGGGCGACACCTTTCTGAAGGTATAAATAATCCAAATCGATGGGAAAGAGAGCTGACTGTTTATGTGCGCTGCTGTTAATAATCTATATTGTGTTGGACGCAACTACAAGCTACACGCGGAGGAATTGGGTAACAATGTGCCCGTGGAGCCGCTCATCTTCATGAAGCCCTCACATGCGGCTGTTTCCCTCGATAAAGCAGTAATTAAGCTGCCAAAGGATGCGGGTCAGATTCATTATGAAGGTGAACTTGTACTGCGTATTGCACGTGATTATACACCAGGCATGAGCGTGGAGGATCTGGTAGATGTTATGGCACTGGGACTGGATTTCACGCTGCGTGATGTGCATAATGATCTGCAGAAGAAAGGTTTGCCGTGGACGCCAGCTAAAGGCTTTAAAAATGCCGCACCACTCACCCCTTACATAGCGTTTCCAGATAAGGAAGAGCTGGAGGGAACTGATTTTACAGTGGTGAAAAATGGGGTGGAAGTACAACGCGGCAATGTTAAAAACATGATTTTTTCACTTCAAAAAATTGTTGATTTTATCGCGGAGCGCTACGGGTTAGGGAAAGACGATGTGATATTTACAGGTACTCCGGCAGGCGTGGGTCCTACTGTAGCTGGCGACGCTTTCGAGCTGTACTGGGGCGACAAGCTGATGGGGACTTGCCTGATCGGTTAATAGATCTGTTGGAGATGAATCTATGCAGTGGGTTATTGGCGCTTTAGGCGCTTTGATTGTTGCGGGAGCGGCATATTGGAAGCAGTCTTTAAGTCTCTCTGGCATGATTGCCGCGGTAGTGATGGGCACTATTTATTTTGGTGCCGGAAATGCTTTTTGGTTTGGGATATTGCTGATCTTCTTCATCACTTCAAGCCTGCTGTCCAAACTTCATCATGATAATAAAGCAGAATTAGAGCTGACGTATGCTAAGACGGGCCGCCGCGATGCCGGGCAGGTCTTTGCTAACGGTGGACTTGGCATGGTTCTGGTTTTTCTGAATGCGATCTTCCCGCATGAGCTATGGGGGTTCCTATTTATTGGTGTAATGGCTACAGTAACCTCGGATACATGGGCTACGGAGATCGGAACACTGAGCAAGAAACCGCCTCGTTCTGTCCTTACGGGTAAAGTTCTTCCTGCCGGAGCTTCGGGTGGTGTATCCAGCTTGGGTACGCTGGCGGCGGCGGCAGGAGGCGCACTCATCGGTGCGTCAGCTTGGCTGCTGCGTATGATATCCGGCATGCCGGATCACTCTTTCGTGCTGCTTACCCTAGCAGGACTTGCCGGAGGATTAGTCGGCGCCTTTGCCGACTCTATCCTTGGTGCAACCGTGCAGCAGATGAACCGCTGTACCGTATGCGGCCGCGAAGTGGAAGGTTCACAGCATTGTGGGGCTCCAGCTGTACACGCAAGAGGCTGGAAGTGGATGAGCAATGACGCAGTCAATGCCATCAGCTCTATCCTCGGCGGTGCAGCTGCCTTACTGCTGAGCATGATCATTTAGCATTTGAATTTAAGCTTTGAACGGCACAGTTTAGGGAGGGACCGATGAGTAGCGCATCCAATCAAAAACATACTGCTATTCTGGATGCCGCATACGAGCTCTTCGGTTCAGGTGGATTTTACGAAACGAAGATGTCGGAAGTGGCGGAGCAAGCCGGGATAGCAAAGGGCACCGTTTATTTATACTTCAAGAGCAAGGAAGAATTATTCATGGCAGTGACGCGCCGCGATTGTGAGGGGTTTCTCCTGCAATTACAGGAAAGGCTGAAGGCTAGTGATACTTTGGCCGGTAAACTTTCGATCATTGCTAAACATCACTTGAATTATTATTATGAACGCAAGCGGCATACGAAGCTCTTTTTCCGTGCCCCTAACAATAATCCTGAATTAGTGGCGTATATGACTCAATTTATGGAGCAATACATGCAAGATGTGGTCAAGGTATTATTAGAAGGTGGAGCATCCGAGCCTGAGCTTATGGCACAGTCCTACATAGGGATGCTGGATCGTTTGAAGATGGATATTTTATTTGATCCGTCTTTTACGGAGGAGGACGCGTATAAACGCGCTGATTTCGCTGCTGGTCTTTTTATTAGAGGGGCCATGATCACCTGAATTTTGGATAGGATGATAGACCGGATAAATAGCATTGGTTAGATGCGGGCCGGTTTTATGAAAATATAAGGCAAGCGAGGAAATAGCATGAATATTATGACCGTGGAACATCTTTCCAAGAGTTATGGCGAGAAAGTACTCTTTAGCGACGCTTCATTTGGTATGGACGATCGGGATAAAATTGGCTTGATCGGTGTGAATGGAACGGGTAAATCAACCTTTTTACGGATTATTGCCGGTCTGGATACTCCGGATGGTGGACAAATTGCCATCGGGAATAATGTAAGAGTACAATATTTGGCGCAGAATCCTCCTTATGATCCTATGAATACAGTTTTGCAGCAAGTGTTCGCCGGGGATGATCCAGACCTTGCTACCATGCGTGAGTATATGGAGACTATGTCCCAGCTTGAACAGCAGCCTGGTAATGCTGAACTGGAAGGAAAACTAGTAAAGATTGGGCAGGCGATCGACGCTGCGGGAACATGGCATTTGGAGAGTGAAGCCAAAAGCGTGCTTACCAAGCTAGGCATCTTAAAGTTTGATGCGTTAATGGACACACTTTCTGGTGGACAACGTAAACGTGTGGCTCTGGCAGCTGCACTGATTACCCCCTCTGAACTGCTGATTCTTGATGAGCCTACCAACCATATTGATACGGATTCCGTGGCTTGGTTGGAGCAATATTTGCAGAAACGGCGCGGCGCTCTTTTGATGGTGACGCATGATCGTTACTTCCTGGAGCGTGTGGCTAGTGTCATGCTAGAGCTAGATGGTGGCCAGCTTTATCGTTATGAAGCTAACTATTCACGGTTTCTAGAGCTTAAAGCCGATCGAGAAGAACGAGAAGCCTCTGCCGAACAGAAGCGTAAGAATCTGTTGCGTACAGAGCTGGCTTGGATTCGTCGCGGTGCCAAAGCCCGTTCAACAAAACAGAAGGCAAGAATCGACCGCTTCGAGAAGCTGAAAGAGAGTACGGGAAGCAGCTCGAACGGTTCATTGGATATCTCTGTGGCTTCTACACGTTTAGGTCGCAAGATCATTGAAATTAATGACCTGTCGAAAGCGTTGGATGGTCGTCAGCTAATCAAAGATCTCAGCTATATCGCTGTACCCCAGGATAGAGTGGGCATCGTCGGCCCGAACGGCAGCGGCAAATCCACACTCTTAAATATGATTGCAGGTCAGCTGCAACCCGATAAAGGTGAAGTTCAGCTTGGCGCTACGGTTAAGCTTGGTTACTTTACACAAGAGCATCAGGATATGGATGACAGTATGCGTGCCATTGAATACGTGAAGGAAGAAGCAGAAGTGATACGGACAGCAGACGGCAGTGTGATTACGGCTGGTCAAATGCTGGAACGCTTCTTGTTCCCTCCTGCGATGCAGTGGACACCGATCTCCAAGCTGTCTGGTGGCGAAAAAAGGCGCTTGTATCTGCTTCGTGTATTGATGGGAGCACCTAACGTATTGCTTTTGGATGAACCTACGAACGATTTGGATATCGGCACATTGGCTGTTTTGGAAGATTATCTGGATGAATTTCCGGGTGTCGTCTTTACCGTATCCCATGACCGTTATTTCTTGGACCGTACGATAGATAAGCTGATTGCTTTTGAAAATGGCGATATCCGGATTCATGTTGGCGATTATACGGAATATGAAGAATGGCTGGCCAAAAATGTACCGTCACGCATTGGAGAACCGAACAAAGAAGGAAGCTCAAAGCAAAAAGAGGCCGCGGACACTGCCAGCAACCCTGCAGCTTCAACGACTCCCAAAACAAAACTCAAATTCAGCTTCAAGGAACAGCGTGAATATGAGGGCATTGATGAGCAAATTGAGCTTGCAGAGCAACGTTTGACGGATATTAGTGTACAGATGGAGGCGGCTTTTGCTGACTCTGGAAGGCTGCAGGAGCTAGTAGAGGAGCAACGCCTAGCCGAAGCAGAGCTGGAGCGTCTTATGGAACGCTGGACCTATCTGAACGAGCTTGCGGAGAAAATCGCTGGTAAGGCTTAAACCCGTTGGATGGCTTTGAATGAAAATAGGGGAGGGCTCTGTGTGGAAGATAAACTTAAAGCTGCCGTAGCCCTACGCAACGCTGGTAAAGCGGAAGAAGCCAAAATGATGCTGTTTGAGCTATATGAGCAGAATGCTGGGGACGCTGAACTTCTATATCAATTGGCCTGGACGCATGATGTGCTGGGTTTGGAGCGGGCGGCAGTACCCTTTTATGAGAAAAGCTTGGCGTTAGGATTACCTTCTGAGCAGAGAGTTGGCGCTCTATTGGGACTGGGCAGCACCTACCGGACACTCAGAGAATACGAGAAGTCAAAAGGTCTTCTGATGCAGGCTGTTCAGGAGTACCCGGAGAATAAGGAATTTCCGGCGTTCCTAGCCATGACCTTGCACAATCTTGGAGAGCATAGTCAAGCGATGGAACTGCTGCTTAAGCTGTTGGCAGAAACCTCTGCGGATGAAGGGATAAGAAGTTACAGTAAGGCCATTTCTTATTATTCAGATAAACTGGAGCAAGTCTGGGATTGAGGCTGGCTTTTAAATCACAGTGATTCTTACAAATCACTACCCGGACACAGCTAACCTTAAACGCAGCATTATAACCCATTTGGAATGTTAACGGACACCACAGTCGCTATTGACACTAAAAGCACCCAATACGTTCCTTTTTTGCGTGAATAACGTCGCTTGGGTCCGAAAGAATGCTCCAAAGGCTAATAATTTGCGAATAACGCCTTCTGGGTCCGTAAGCACCAGCCGAAAGTGATGACCACCGGAAATTCCGGCAGTGTCTGTTGAAGAACAAGTGAACCACCAATAAACAAAAAAAGAGTAGGATCCTCCACTAATTGGAGAATTCTACTCTTTTATTTTTCTACTTATTTATTTCGTT
Source organism: Paenibacillus sp. FSL H7-0323 (assembly GCF_038002725.1). NCBI lineage: Bacteria > Bacillati > Bacillota > Bacilli > Caryophanales > Paenibacillaceae > Paenibacillus > Paenibacillus sp. FSL H7-0323. Next base: position 349,006 of record NZ_JBBODB010000001.1, read on the forward strand.
CCGTCCACAGCAATCATTTGTACTACAGACCGAGAATCGCCGGGTACAATGATTTCCTTCGCATTCATCTGGGAAGAGCCATCTCCGTCCAAGAAGATGCCCTCCAGACCCTTAGCAGGAACTGTCTGGAGGATCGCTGAGCGGAACTCTGCCGCTGTTGAGAGCGTTGGGGTAACAATCAGCCAGAGCTTTCCTGTGTTGTCATACACCATGCCTGAGCGCAGGCGTTTCTCATCAGCGTAAGGAAGATGCTCTTCAGCTACTGCCGCTTCCCATAAGTCTTCGTGTCCCAGATTCATACTAATGCCACCTTGCGCAAAATAATGCTGGCGATCAGTAATCTTCAATTCTTCTCCAGAAGAGACAACCTGTACGGAGAAGCTACGGCTGGCACCATCCCAGACAAGGGTTCCACGTGCGTATTTAGCATTGAACCAGCCAGACCCATAACCCTTCTGGGCTCCGTTGACTGGAGTATCATTCATGATTGCCATGGATAAAAGCGCATCTTGATAGAAAAAACCACCGTTAATCCCATATGCATTAACTTGCCGTAAAGGGACACCCGCGGCCCTGAGCTTAATATCTTCAGGTGAAAGTGACATCATATAGAGCTGCACGTTATCTGTACTCACTGTTTCCAAAAAGCTATAGGCGTGAGGAAGACCTTTAAAGGGATCTTCCTTGTGATTTCTAAATACCAGAAACAACGATAGCGCTAACCCCACTATCAATAACACCAGAAGTGAGACGATAAGTCCCTGTCTGCGCCTCCAGAGCTGGTTCAGCTTGCCAGAGCTACCCTCAGTTTGTCCCCACATAAGCAGCGAGAAGCTTAGCAGTGTTCACTACAGCTTGCTTATGCGTACGTTCCATGGAGTGGGAGGCATGTACACCTGGGCCAATCAATGCTGCACGGATATTGTTTCCGCCTCTGAGCGCTGCGGAAGCATCGGAGCCGTACATAGGATAAATATCAACGGCATAAGGAATTGCGAGTGCTTCTGCCAGTTCAATCAAACGACCTGTCATAACATAATCGTAAGGGCCGGAAGAGTCTTTTGCACAGATGGATACATCGGTTTCTTTACAGCTGAGATCATCACCCATGGCGCCCATATCGACGGCAATCATTTCATTGATTTCACCAGGAATCCAAGCTGTACCATGTCCCACTTCCTCGTAGTTAGAGATGAGGAAAGAAAGGTTGTGGAGAGGTTTCCAGCCTTCACGTTTAATACTTTCCAGCAATCCGAGAAGGGCAGCCACGCTTGCTTTGTCATCTAAATGACGGGATTTAATGTAGCCGCTAGGCGTAATCACTGCACGTGCATCGAAAGAAATGAAATCTCCGACGGAAATGCCAAGCTTGAGTACGTCTTCTTTAGAAGATACCAGCTCATCAATACGTACTTCCATGTTCTCCTCTGATCGTTTGAAGTCACGAGCGTCTGGATATACGTGAACAGATGGATGGCTGGTTAAGATGGTTCCTGTATAAGTTTTGCCGCTACGGGTATGGATCGTGCAGTATTCATTCTCAATGCTGTGCATGGCGAAGCCACCCACAGAGGTCAGACGCAGTGTACCATTAGCTTTAATCGAGCGGACCATGGCACCAAGTGTATCCACGTGAGCGCTGATGCCAATAGTACGAGAGGGATCTAAGCCAGGGACGTTAAGAATTACGCCGCCTTTTTCATTCCAGCTTAAAGGTACGTTCAGCGCAGCTGCTTCTTCAGCAACTAGTGTCATTACCTGTGCGGTGAAACCGCTTGGGCTGGGGGTGTCGAGTAATTTTTTTAGGATGGAAAGTATGTAGTCTTCATTAGGTTGAATGGTAATCATTAGTTAAGCCCTCCTGTTAAGCCATCATTGTCTGTGTTAAAAGAATCCAGTGAAGTGTCGGCATCACGAAGCTTGGTAAGCTCAGCAGTTAAGCTTTTAATTTGCTTTTGTAGTTTGTATTGACGAAAAATGCCGTAAGAGCCCACGATGATTCCGCCAATTAACGCGCAGCCAAGAATAACGAGTATAAGTGGTATATTAACCACATCAAAACCGAAATTGACTTGAACGGGATCAACGTTGATGACTGCGAATATGGCGGTTAGCAGCGCGAAGATTAGACCCGCAATTAGTGACCATTGAATTCTCATTGAATTCTTCCTCCTCAGGGGGATATAACAATATAAAATCCCCTGCCCAGATAGGGCAAGGGATTAATGTAATACTAAGCTCTCTGCCTTATTTGGTCAACTGTTCCATTTGCTCGATAACACTTTCGAACACACTCATCGCTTCGCGAATCGGCTCAGGAGACGACATATCAACGCCTGCTTTTGACAAAATATTGATGGAGTAATCACTGCCACCGCTCTTCAGGAAGCCGAGGTAACGATCTACCGCCGGTTTACCTTCTTCAAGGATTTGTTTGGCAAAGCTAGTCGCTGCCGAGAAGCCTGTTGCATATTTGTAAACATAGAAGCTGTTATAGAAATGCGGAATTCGTGCCCATTCCATCTCGATATCCTGATCTACAACCATTTCTTTGCCGTAGTATTTGACATTCAGGTCGTAGTAGATACTTGAAAGATCTTGAGGGGTAAGCGAATCGCCCTCTTCAACACGCTGATGAATGATCTTTTCGAATTCTGCGAACATTGTTTGCCGGAAAATCGTTGTCCGGAACTGATCGGCATAGTAGGTGAGCAGATACATTTTTTCCTTAGGATCTGTAGACTTTTTGAGTAGATAATCCATAAGCAAAGCTTCATTGGTAGTCGAAGCAACCTCTGCAAGGAAAATAGTATACTGTGCATCCCGATAGTTCAGAGCGTTGTCTGAAAAATAAGAGTGTAGAGCATGACCCATCTCATGTGCCAGAGTAAACATACTGTTCAGATTATCGTTATGGTTCAGCAGGACGTATGGGTGTGTGCCATAAGGGCCCCAGCTGTAAGCGCCAGAGCGTTTATTCTCGTTCTCATAGACATCAATCCAGCCATTGTCGTAGCCTTTTTGCAGCACATTCAGATAATCTTCACCCAGCGGTTTGAGGCCTTCTTTGGTAATTTTCTTCGCTTCTTCGTACGTGATATCCAGCTTATATTCATCTACTAGTGGTGCAAATAGGTCATACATATGTAACTCATCCACACCAAGCAGCTTTTGACGCAACTTCATGTAACGGTGCATTAAAGGAAGACTTTCATGAATCGTATCAATCAGGTTGGTGTATACCTCTTTTGGAATGTTATCACCGTAAAGAGACATTTCCATTACAGATGGATACTTGCGGACGTGTGAGAAAAAGACGTTTTTGTTCACATTGGCGCTAAGCGTTGCTGCGATGGTGTTTTTTTGCTTACGATAGGTGTCATAGACTGCTTTAAAAGCATTTCGGCGAACCTCGCGATCGGAACTTTCCAAGAACTTGATATAGTTGCCGTGAGTCAGCTCGACCTCTTTGCCATCTTCATCTTTAATCTTAGGGAATTTCAGATCTGCGTTGTTCAGCATACTAAAAATATTCTGAGGCGCTTGTGCTAGGTTTCCAACTTGGGCAAGCAGAGCTTCCTCAGCCTTGGACAATACATGCGCTTTCTCACGTTTCATCTCTTTTAAAGTGAAGGTGTAAGCGGACAGTTCAGGATCAGCAATAAATTGATCCAACTTCTCAATAGGCAGTGCCAAGATTTCTGGGGTTACAAAAGAAAAGGCTTCGCCTGCTTCGATCCCAAGCTTCTTCGCTTTGGAGGACAAAGCTTGATATTCAGGATTAGCAGTGTCTTCATCCTGACGCATATGAGCATAGACAAAAAGTCGCTCAGTGGAGACGGACAGCTTGTCATCCAGCTCAAAACATTGTTTCACAGCTTCTGCGGAATCAAGTTTACCTTGGAAATCAGCAGCTTTTTTGATCAGTGATTTAGCTTCAGCATATTCTGCATCCCAATCCTTCTGAGAGGCAAATATATCTTCAAGCTTCCAACGATTCTCAGCAGGTACTTCACTTCTCTTCAATAATTGTTCCATAGAAACCCTCCTAGAATGATGAGATGTAGTAGGCATAATCTCCCTCGGCAATACTGTGGATGATATTTCACCCGGTAGCAAGCTGAGCACAAGTAGAAGAGGGATGGACTTGAGTGTAATAGGCATGACGTCCTCCTCTTTGAAAAGTAGAGTCAGCTTATTATGTCCTGCTAAGTCCTGATTATTAATATTTAGTCTTCTTTATATGGTAGTTATGCCAACAAGCTATAAATAACAAAGATGAAAGCAAACAGAATCATTACGACCGCAGCCATGGCCATGCCCCGCTTTAGTTTCGGCGGGACACGATCCTTGGTCATAATTAATACTGCGCCTAGACAGAGGACTAGGACAACATAAATCGTGAGATTTTCGTTATTCATTTCCTGTTATACCTGTTTGAAAGCTGCAATGATGTTTTTGTACTCTTCTTCATTGTCTTTATAAGATTCTTTGTTGAAGCGGTTATTCACCCATTGCATCATCGCTGGACGACTAAGGAAGGTATGTGTTTCTTCTCCCCATTGATCGGAAATTTCGCGGAGTACAATGTAGCGGCCTTGAACTTCTACCGTCATCATATTCCATTTGTCTGTTTTGTATATTTCATGTTTTTTGATCATTATCATTACCACCCTGGCGATTTTTGGCTTTTGGCTCAATGATAACGCACTGGAGAAGGGAAAAGCAAATTAAATCATATATTAAGGGTTGGGTTTGATTGATTTGAACAGAAGATTGCAGTATACTATAGTTATACGCCATATATGGCGGTTATTTTTAGGAGGTTGTTCAATTGAAAGGTACAGTAAAATGGTTTAACGCAGAAAAAGGTTATGGTTTTCTTCAAGTAGAAGGCGGCGAAGATGTATTCGTACACTTCTCAGCAATTCAAGGTGAAGGATTCAAGACTTTGGACGAAGGTCAAGAAGTAGAATTCGACATCACTGATGGTAGTCGCGGACCGCAAGCTGAAAACGTAGTAAAATTATAAGAAACAGCAGGACAGTTAAGCTGTCTGCTACAAATATATAATTTACTTGGCAAGCCCTTGCAAGAGTGGTTACCAACTTACAGAACACAGTTCTTTCGGGAACTGTGTTTTTTTACGCTCACTATAGAAGTTATCCAAAATGAAAAAGGTCGTTTCACTCCAGTGAAGGGGAGTGAAACGACCTTTTTGTATTATGGAATAACACTAACCCTAATTATAGGGAGGCTTTTTTGTTCTTTTTTCTGAAATAATTGATCGGCTCCAGGTTGGATTTCAATAAATGCTGTCCCAAAAACCCTGCAAAAGCAAGTAAGCTGAAACCCGTAGCCACTATATAAAAAATATAACGCCCCGCCTCTTGATAAATAATGCCGCCAAAGGTACCGCTAAGCAGCCCAGAGGCACTTGACCAAACGACGGTGAAAATGGCAAGACCTGTTGCCCGAAGGCGATCCGGGATAATCCGGGTGATATAACGGACAGATGTTACATAAAAAACACCAAATGATATACTGTGCATGGCTTGAATGGCAATCATTGAGCCTGGATGATCCGCCAGGGACATCAAAAGAAAACGCAGAGCATACATCAGACTCCCCAAGGCCAGCAAGGGCAATTCTTTGAATTTGTCGCCGTATCTGCTGAGGATAAATAATACAGGGATCTCACTAAGAGCTGACGCGAGCAATGCCCAGCCAATGATTTCCTCACCAGCGCCTAGTTGTTTTAGACTGATCGTCAGAAAGGCTTCGTTCATTCTATGGCCTAACGCGAGTACAAACACACAGCCGAAGAACCACAGCACCTCTTTTTGCAACAATATATCTTTAAGTCCATTTTTGCTATTATCAGCTTCAGCTGTGTCCTTATCTTGATTCGTTGTTTCTATAACAGCAGGTCTCTTAACATCCTTAAGACCTAGGGTAATTAAAAGTGCAGCAATAATGATGATGATACATAGGGTCAAGCTCCAAGTAGAGCCCAATGCTCTTAATGCATAGCCAACGGTTAGAGCAAAGAAAGAATAGCCTAAGGAGCCAAAAACGCGAATGGTAATGAAGTTCCGTCCGTGTCTTTCGGCAACTTTGATAGCCATTGTATCGGCAAGCGGAAAAACTGGGTAATAGAAGAAGTAGAAGAAGGACAAAATAAGCATGACAGATGAAAATTCGGCCGCTCTGGCTAATAGAAGACCAGTTACTAATTGACCCGCAAGTAGTATGAACATGATCTTTCGAACGGTGCCTAACTTATCGCTTATCATACTCCAGAATAGATTGGATAGGATGGAGATAAGGGGGCCGAGGGAATACAAGTAGCCTATCTGAGAACTGCTAAACCCTAAATGTGTGTAGAATAAAGGAAAGTAGGATACTACAAGGACGCTGGTACCATATATGGTAAAGAGAAAGGAACGCAGCCAGTTTTGATCACTGTAAAGGCTGCCGGTCCGTTTTGAAAACATGGATTGCACTCCTCCGAAATTGAAATATGCCTAGTATAGCATAAAGCAATGGGGAGATGTTTTTAAAAACTGCTGTATTTCTGAATCTTTCATGATTTTACGAAAGTGATTTTGTTGTTTGTACAAATACGCCTGATCATATTATAATAAGTGGTGATTTGGATAAGGAGACAACAATGTGGAGGCACTGTCATTGAGTGAATTAGAGCAAGGCCGTTACCTTAGCCCGCGTGGTCCACTGGGACTTATGAACAGGGTCTATAAGTACGTGCTGCCGGAAGTGAGAGAATGTCTCCATTTCTGGCGCCAAGATGCGAACGGGATTCCCGATCCCGAGCTCCGGAAGCAAGCACTTGCCAGCATTGAAACTAAAGAGTTTCATTGCATAGGCGGTGGTATTTATGCCGCCGGCAATTTATCGATGAAACATATACTGATTCCGCTAATTGTTGCTTATCAAACTATCAGTGATTATCTGGACAACTTATGTGATCGCAGTACTTCGCTTGATCCTGCAGATTTCAGGCTGCTGCATCAATCTATGCTGGATGCTATTGATCCAAATGCTGAGCCAGGTAATTATTATGCGCTTCGAAGTGAACAGAATGACGGCGGATATTTGTACAGGCTGGTTCGTAAATGCCAAGAAATGATTTCTTTGTTGCCAGGTTATTCCGCTGCTGCAGCGGAGATTCGAGAACTGGCTGTGCTCTATACAGATTTACAAGTGTATAAGCACATCCGTCCGGAACTCAGGGAAACAGCCCTGAAGGAGTGGTGGGAGGAACAGGGCAGTCGAGCGCCGCATCTGCAATGGAATGAGTTTTCGGCTGCAACGGGATCAACACTAGGTGTATTTATGTTATTTCTTTCCGCATGTGATCCGAAGCTGAACCAAGCTTCTGCGGCTTCGATTCGAGCCGCGTATTTTCCGCATGTATGTGGTCTGCACATTATGCTGGATTATCTGATTGATCAGGAAGAGGACCGAGCAGGCGGTGATCTTAATTTCTGCAATTATTATGATGACACGGATACCATGCTGAGTCGGATCGCTGCAATGGTTGAGTGGGCCCGTAAGGATGTTCGTAATCTTCCAGAGTCTTCGATGCATCGTATGGTGATTGAGGGATTGCTGGCACTTTATTTATCTGATCCCAAAGTTAGCGAACAGCGGGAAGTTCGCTCTGTATCTAAAAGCCTGATGAAAGGCAGTCCGCTTACAAGACTGTTCTTCTTCGCTAACAGCCGTTGGATACGCAAACGCTTTTTGTAACCATGTCGCGAAGTTGTTTTTATAAGATGTATCAGACTTCGCACAATTTTAAGGAGGAACAACAGAATGTCTAAAATTCAAAAAATCGCAGTATTGACTAGTGGTGGAGATTCACAGGGAATGAACGCCGCTGTTCGTGCGGTTGTAAGAAGCGCACTTTATTTCGGTATTGAGGTATTTGGGGTGCAACGTGGTTATCAAGGTCTGCTGAATCGCGATATTTTCCCAATGGATCTTCGCAGTGTAGGGGATATTATTCAACGTGGCGGTACTGTTCTGCAGTCTGCAAGATGTCTGGAGTTCACGAAACCGGAAGGACAACAAAAAGGCGCGGATATCCTTAATGAACTGGGTATCGATGGTCTAGTAGTTATCGGTGGAGATGGTTCTTATAAAGGAGCTAACAAATTAAGTAAACTTGGTATCAAGACTATGGCTTTGCCAGGTACGATTGATAACGATATCTCCTTCACAGACTACACTATCGGGTTTGATACAGCGGTTGGCGTTGTTGTAGACGCTATTAACAAGTTGCGTGACACTATGTCCTCCCATGAACGTTCTTCGATTGTAGAGGTTATGGGACGCCACTGTGGCGATATCGCGCTGCATGCTGGACTGGCCTCCGGAGCAGAAACAATTCTTGTGCCGGAAATGCCGTATGATTTGAATGAAGTTGCTGACCGGATGCGCGATAACTTTATCAGAGGTAAACGTCACAGTATCGTAATTGTTGCCGAAGGCGTTGGCAAAGGTGAAGATGTGGCTCAAGCTCTGAAAGACCGTCATGCTTCTCTGGATGCACGTGTTACTGTACTCGGACATATCCAACGTGGTGGAACACCAACTCCTGGAGACCGGAATCTGGCTAGCCGTCTTGGCGATTTTGCCGTACGTAAGCTAATCGAAGGTGAATCCGACAAGGCTTGTGGTATCATCAAAGGTGAATTAACTCTTACAGATATTGATCTCGTTGTAAATACGAAAAAGGGCTTTGACCTGGAGCTGTACGAGCTGGCTTCCCGTCTTTCCCAATAATTAGCGACGCTATATATAAAAAGGAACAGCTGCGAGATGCGCACTGTTCCTTTTTTGTGTAATATGGATCGTTAACTCTGTGGTTGTTCCTGTGTGTATTGTGCGGCATAACGCCGTTGAACTTTGATAAGCCGAGACAATAGCAGGGTCGCACCGATGGCAAGACCGGTAATAAGACCAATCCAGTAGCCGAATGCTCCTAGATCTGTATAAGTTGCAAGTACATAACCTGTAGGTAAGCCAATTACCCAATAGGCAATAAAACAAATGATAAAGGCTGGGTTAACATCCTTATATCCGCGAAGCGCCCCTTGAGTAGGTGTAGCAATTGCATCTGAGATTTGAAAAAAGATTGCATAGATCAGGAAATGCTGAATCAACGAGATGACATCGGGTTCATCTGAATATAGACCAGCTACATGATTTCCGGCAAACAAGAGTAATAAAGCTGTGGCCAGCGAAAGGATTGCCGCCAGCCCGATACCCATTATGGCATATTGGCGTGCATCCTTTTGTCTGCCAGACCCGGTCTCGAAGCCGACGAGGATGGTAAGGCTGATGCAAATACTGAGCGGAATCATATAAAGTGTTGTTGCAAAATTGATTGCTGCCTGATGCGCGGCAATTGTTACGGTATCAAATCGGCTCATTAACAAGGTTACAGCGGAAAAGACAGCCGTTTCGAAAAAAATCGAGAAACCGATGGGTACTCCGATTTTAAGCAAATCTTTAATGCTGTTTAACGATATGAAGTAGAAATTACGGAATAATCTGAGATTTACAAAGGCCTGAGAACGATATATGAACAGTAGAGCAACGGCAAATATAACCCAATAGGTAATGGCTGAAGCTACCCCTGCACCAACACCCCCGAGACGAGGGAATCCGAAGTTCCCGAAGATGAGCAAATAGTTCAAACCTACATTTACAGGCAAAGCTATTAGTGTAATACACATGGATACGCGTGTTTGCCCTAAAGCGTCTATACAGCTACGAAGTACCGTATATCCAAACAGGGGGATAATTCCGAACGAAATAGCACTGAGGAAGCGGAAAGCAACATCTCTTACACCAGGCTCCAAGTTCATAAAATTAAGAATAGGTGACAAGGCAAAGCTGCCAATCAGCAAGACGATGATCGAAACAATCAGTGACAGCCAAATACCTTGTGTGACTTGAAAGGCAACATCCTTATCTTTTTTGCTCCCGATGAGCTGTGAAACAATAGGTGTGATCCCCATAAGAATACCGCTGAGACCGGTTTGGATTGGAATCCAAAGACTAGTTCCTATCGCAACTCCTGCCAGATCGACGGTTCCGAATTTACCGGACATATTAGTATCAAAGAAGGTGATCGCGGATAAAGCAATTTGTGTAACAAGGATTGGGAATAAAATATGAAAAAATTGTCCTGCCTTTTGTTTTAAAGAGGTGGTCTGTATCATAATTCTGTGCCTCATTCTTTATGATTTTTCATGGAATAGGTTAAATAGTTCAATAAGTTTCCGTTAAAAGACCCGGCAGACGCCGGGTCTTTAGCATACGTATATCAGATCAGCTATAAATAATAAGGGCTGGATTCATTGTTTTTTGTAATCAACATCGGCTGTATAGCGATTATTGGCGTTCCAGAGAAGGAACTCATCCACATTCTCATCTTTTAAAGCGCGGATTTGATCTTCCACCTGTTTTTTACCATATTTCACATAATGACCACTTCCGAGCCAGCTTGCTGTAAAGTCTTGAATCCAAGGCCGAATAACGGGTTTGTAGCTGCCCAGTGGATCAAGCTTCTTATGTGTATCAACCATGGAGCCTTTGATTGTAGCGTAAGGATCTAAGTCGGGCTCTTTCACGCCAAACCATCCCGTTGAATAGTGACTTGGATAAACCATTGGACTGATAACATCCACATTCTTGGATATTTTAACAAAGTCTTGGCCGATACCCTCAGCAGGGGCAGATGCGGCATATCCAAAAATATCTACGGACACACGGACACCAAGTGGAGCTAGCTCTGCTTTGGCATATTTAACAAAATTAGATACAATTTCTACGCGTGAATCACTGGTTTTAGTGTATTTAAGGGTTTCAGCACGTTTTTCGAATCCTTCCGGAAAACGAACATAGTCGAACTGAATTTCTTTGAAGCCGAGCTTGACAGCTTCCTTGGCGATATCCACATTGTATTTCCAAACATCTTCATTATAAGGATTAACAAAGCTGTCGCCGCCTTTATTCTTCCATACAGTGCCATCAGAATTAACAAAAGACATCTGCGGGTTCTTCTTGGCAAGAATGGAATCTTTAAAAACAACAATCCGGGCGATAGGATAAACATCATGTTTCTTCAAACGTTCCATTAACTTGCTGATATCTCCAATAAAAGGCTGAGGGTTACCAAGCTTCTGAAGGTCGGCATTATCGGTCTTATACGTGATATAACCCGCATCGTCCTTAATGTCTATAACCATTGAGTTAAGTTCGGTTTGGTCAAGCAATGTAAGCAGCTTTTCCATTCGTTCCCCACCAGCACTGTAGGCGGTAACATAAATGCCTTTTACTTTGGGTGCGTCTGGCTGTGGATCGGTGTGTAACATACTTTCTGAGTTTGTTGCTTCAGGTGAAGCGCTTGGAGCTGGAGTTGCTACATTCGAATTGTTGTTTTGTTGTGCAATGATGGGGGGATTCATGGCGGACTTCAAAGCGATCGCCACTTCAGCGTCATGTTGGTTCTGTTGTACGCCTACGCTTCCCAAGGCCATCATCAGTAGAGCCCAGGTGATGTTCATTCGTTTTTCTCTCCCTTTATGTACTTTCCCCTAAATTATATAGGAACGGTTGCTCCCAAAAAGAACAGTGTTGTAACAATATTAGCTCAGATTGGGAATAAAAAACCGCCTTTGTTGTTTATAAACGAGATGTATGGATTCGAAACGGTATGAAAAAAGTAAATGCCGCCTTAAATCGGCAACAGGGCCGAACCCAAGGCGGCAACTATCAAGACTTCTCTTGCGGCTTGCTCATTGAAGATACGCAGAATTCTGATGTTCACAGATGCTGTAATGGATAATATCCATGGCATCTGCAGGTTCCAGAATACTTAGCCCGTCTCGCAGAACGATTACTGAATTTAATTCGTCCTGTTTGAGAAACGGCATCATATCAGGATACCACCTCATGACGATTGCTGACAGTTTTACCGTTTCCATTTCCACAAAAATCACCCTTTCCTTTTTCGATAGTTCTGAATAGATTCAGTGTTCATCGGAAAACGAAGTGCTTTGGAAAAAAGAGGGGTAAATCTCAATCTTTATGAAATTGTTAGGGTTCTGCGTGTGTATAATATATCATAATTCTGAGTTTGGTGCATTTTCCAATACTAGGAATTTTTATTTCCTCATTTTGTCTTTCCGGAAGGAGCCCATGACACCCACTGTTTCAACAATATTTACAAAAGCTTGAGGATCTGTCGTGCGGATGATACGTTGCAGCTCTGCAAGTTCGTAGCGGGTTGTTACCGTCATTAGCATGTCCTTTTCAACGTGAGAATAAGCGCCTTCTGTTTTAATCTTTGTGACACCTCGTTGAAGGCCTATTAGATGTTGCAGTAATTCATCTGTACGGTTTGTTACAATATATACGGTTACCTTTAAGTGGCTGATATGAATCATATCCAACACTTTACCTGTTACATATATAGATACCATTGATGAAAGTGCTAAATTCCAGTTCTGGTCAAGATAAGCGGCCGCCAGGATAACTAGTCCATTTAAACTTACCACTACATTACCGACCGGGAAATCACGGTATTTAGTGATGATTGAACCCAAGATGTCAAAACCTCCGGAAGAACCTCCTGCACGGAAAGAGATACCGCAGCCAATCCCAACGAGAACTCCGCCAAATACAGAGGACAGCAGCATATCTGTAGCCACCAGATGCTCAGGAATCACCGTTAAGAACCAGGTTGTAAACACAACGGACAACATGCTCATAATAATAAATCTCCGGCCTAACTGGAACCAGCCAGCAGCCAGCAGAGGAATATTAAAGAGCAAGTATAGGAGGCTTATGTTTAATGGAGTGAAATAACCCACTAACATGGAAAGCCCAGATACGCCACCACTTAGTAAACGGTGTGGAATTAAAAATAGATTAAATCCACTGGCGATCAGTGCTGCCCCTAAAAAAACAACCAAACAATTCAAAATCTGTCTTAACAAGTAAATCCACCCTTATATATATATTTAAAAAAATAAAACATGAAAGCAATGAAAAGAAAGGAACCCACTGGTATTCTCACATGTGTTTGTGATATAATGTATAGGATATTCTTGAGTAGAACGTTACAATGGTATTTTTGCATTGCATCGGATGTAAAGCTACAGTTGCTCAGGTACAACAAGGTACCTGATGATTAGGGAGGCTTTTCGTCCCAAAAGCGCTATATCATGCAGAAAATAGAGCATGATTGGACAGCCTATAAATGTGTTTACCGCTACTTAAGAATACAGACAAGCATGTGGAATGTCCACTGTATAGAAGGAGCATGAATAATTTGAAAACATTCGCAGAATTTGGCTTGGAGCCAAAAGTGCTACAAGCAATCACAGAGTTAGGATTTGAGGAGGCAACACCGATACAGGAACAGTCGATCCCATTAGCATTGACTGGGTCGGATCTGATCGGTCAAGCTCAGACTGGTACAGGTAAGACTGCTGCTTTTGGTATCCCCCTCATTTCGAAGATTAACCGTGAAGACGAAAAAATCTTGGCCCTTATTATGGCACCAACTCGTGAGTTGGCCATCCAAGTGTCAGAAGAAATTGGCAAGCTAAGCCGTTTCAAAGGTCTTCGCTCGTTGGCGATTTATGGCGGACAGGATATTGGACGTCAAATCCGTGGATTGAAAAAGAAACCACAAATCATTATTGGTACACCTGGTCGTTTGCTCGATCACATCAACCGTAAAACGATCCGTTTGGATGATGTTCAAACCGTTGTATTGGATGAAGCAGATGAAATGCTGGATATGGGCTTTATGGAAGATATTCAGACGATCTTGAAGCTCGTTCCTGTAGAACGTCAAACCATGTTGTTCTCTGCTACAATGCCACCAAACATTCAACGCCTAGCTCAACAATTTCTTAACAACCCGCAACATGTCTCCGTTATTCCGAAACAAATCAGTGCCCCACTGATTGATCAAGCTTATGTGGAAGTGCCTGAGCGTCAAAAGTTTGAAGCTCTTAGTCGTTTGATTGATATGGAATCACCTGAATTAGCTATCGTATTCGGACGTACTAAGCGCCGGGTTGATGAGCTTGCTGAAGCTTTGCAAAAACGCGGATATTCTGCTGATGGATTGCATGGTGACTTGTCACAGAACCAACGTGATGCTGTAATGCGTAAATTCCGTGATGGCAGCATTGACGTGCTGGTAGCTACTGACGTAGCGGCACGTGGTCTGGACGTATCCGGCGTAACTCACGTAATTAACTTTGACTTGCCACAAGATCCTGAAAGCTATGTACACCGTATTGGTCGTACAGGACGCGCAGGTAAAGAAGGTACGGCTTGGTCATTCGTTACTCCACGCGAAATCGATCACCTGCATTTGATCGAACGTGTTACTCGTCACCGGATTACTCGTAAACCTTTGCCAACAATGGCTGAAGCTATTGAAGGTAAACAACGCGTTACTGCTGAGCGTTTGCTTGAAGTGGTAGAAAGCGGAGAGTTGAACGAGTACAAAGGAATTTCTATTCAATTGCTTGAGCAATATGATTCCGTACAATTGTTGTCCGCAGCTATGAAGCTTCTCACTGGCGACAAGAAGGATTCTGCAATTGAATTGACTCCTGAAGATCCAATTCGTGCTAAACGTCGTGGTGGCAAAAACGATATCCGCAGTGGCCGTAAACCTAATGGTGGTTATGGCGGAAACCGTGGCACTTCCGGTGGCAGCAGTAGCGGTGGTGGATACCGTGGTAACCGTGATAATAACGGTGGCGGTAGTCGTGGTGGCTATAGCAGCGGTGGCAGTAACTACGGTAGCGGCAGTGGCGGCTATGGCGGTGGCTATAAAGGCAACCGTGATGGTGCACCAGCTCGTGACGGTGGTGCAAACCGCAGCGCAGAGCGTAAACCATACACTCGTCCAAGCAGCACGAGCACTCGTCCTGCAAAACGTGAAGATTTCGATAATTAATACTTCGTCAAGATACCAAAGAAGACGAGATGCCGCATTGCGGTTCTCGTCTTCTTTTTGCTGAAATATAAGGATGTTTGGTGAATTGTTGTGTCCTTAGTAGGGCGCGAATTTGTTTTGTGAGATATTAGTATCCGAATGTACGAGTGATGATAACGAGCAAGATAAACAATACGAGGATCGTGCCTGTAGAAGTCCAACCGCCGAAGCCAACAGGTGTAGACATGAGATAACCTCCTTTAGAATGTGGGGATTTTGGTATTTCTTATGGTTACAATCCTAATATATGGACTATAAAGGCTTTACGTATAGACGATAGTCTATAATTCAGAAAGTTGGGCTATGGAAATGAGGAGGTCAAATGAGGTATAGTTAAGATATGTAGTATGTAAGAGACAGAGGAGGAAGGGAATTGGAGTTTAAAGGAGCAATGGGCGGCTTATACCGCGTGACAGAATGGATTTCACGTATCGCAGGAAGTAATATCTTATGGGCACTATGTTCCGCCCCGTTTTTGTTTTTTGGTGTTTTAAAGATGATTATGTTAGGGACAGGCGCAGGTGGAGCGAACGAGCAAATTACATTGAACTGGGCAATGGGGATTCTAGCGCCCTTTACGGTGTTTCCAGCTTCAGCCGCTTTATTTACTGTAGTACGTAAGTGGGTAATGGGGAATACGGATGTAGGAACTTTTCGTACATTTTTCCAGGGGTATAAAGAGAACTATGTAAAAAGCATGCTCGGAGGAGTTATCTATACATTGATGTTCGTTGTTATGTACGTTGATGTAACAGTTTACATGACACAAATGCCTAACTTCAGAATTGTTGGTATTTTGATGTTGGTGCTGATGATACTTTTGTCGGTATCCATGTTTAACTTCTTTTCCATTGTGGTTCATTACCAAATGGGCTTCAAGCAAGTGATGACCAATTCTATATTGCTGACTATAGCACGCCCAATTCGTGTGTTCTCTACATTGATTGCAGCCGCGGTTCTTGTTTATATCGGTCTTAGATATCCGGCTCTGTATTTCATTTGTATTCCAACGTTGATTGCAATGGCGGCCTTCTTTAACTTCTACGCTACTTATAATAAGCTACAGCTGCAAGTAGAAAAGAAGAAACTAAAAGAGCAGGAAGAAGCAGAAGCAGCAGCATTGAACAATCGGGCGGATGAATACGACGACGATGACGATGACGATGACTACGAGGATGAAATTGATGAAAAGGACACCAAACGCATTTAACAAAATGCTGGATTAAGCGTTGGATATTTCCAGGTAATTAATTCCTGTGTAAAAATAAAGCGCATACAGGTTTACTTTTTCGTTAAAACGCAATATAATAATAACAAATCCTGCGATGTACGTTACGGTTACTCGTTGTTTTGAACCAATGATAATGTCTTGGGAGATCTACACGAAGCGCAGCTGAACCGCCCTGTCTATATGACTTGGGGAATTCAAAAACGTTTTCTGCGATCACCCACCTGCTCTAGCAGGTTCAGAAGACACTGTAGCCGGACGGCATAAGCGGGTTTTCTCTTGTTTAAGCCAAGGCGCCCTGTTTCCCGTGAATAATGGGAGCGGGCGCTTTTTTGTATGTCTGGAATAAAGGGAAAGTGAGTTATACCCTTTTGTTCCTGAGACAAGAGTGTTACACTTATAATAATGAACTTGGGATTTGTAGAGGGGGAAGAATTTTGTCGTTAAAAAGAACCTTGGTTGGCTTATTCCGCAGTCATGATGGAACAAGCGACCGCGCCAAAGATCCGACATTAAAAACGCGTTATTACAATCTAACTAAAGACAAAGCATGGGAAGAAGTTTCATCAACTTTAAAGAAAGTTCCTGGATTTAAGGTGCTTCACGAAGTGGAGTCTGTAGGTGAGATTACTCTTGAGAAAAGAACGGCATTTGGCCGTACGCTGGACATTACGGTATCGGTGCTAAATACGACGCCTGTTCGTTGTGGTGTAGACATGTATTCTGCATCTAGAGGTTCACTTGGTGATCTCGGGGCGAATTACCGTGTGATTCAACGCTTGTATGCATCTTTGGACAAAAAATTAGGAAAATACAAAGCAGACTGATTTTTAGAGGCCCGTCAAACCCTTCTTGCTTAGGGGTAGTATGAATGCGTTTACGTAAACGGTGAGCTGCTCAGTGTGTTATCGATAAATCTTTCTATTACAAAAAAAGCGGGAGAAGGATGGACCTTCTGCCGCTTTTTTAACAGAGATAATTAAGTATTGTTGGAATAACCGCTACTGATTAAAGAATTAGAGCAGCTTCTTCACAGCAGCAATAGCATCTTCATAGTTAGGGTGCTCGGTCATTTCACTCAAATATTCAACATACACGATCTTGTCGTTCTTATCCAGAACAAAGATGGAGCGCATATCTAAGCGGAATTCTTTAATCAGCACACCATAGGCTTGTCCAAATGAGGTTGCTTTGTGGTCGGATAGAGTAATTACTCGATCGATGCCGGCAGCACCGCACCAGCGAGCTTGGGCAAACGGCAGGTCCGTGCTTACCGTGAGAATTACCACATCGTCACCAAGCTCTGCGGCTTCACTGTTGAACCGGCGGGTCTGTGCGTCACATACCCCGGTATCAAGAGAAGGGACAACACTGATTAGCTTGATTTTACCGGCATAATCACTTAGAGACACGTCTTCTAGAAGATTCTTGCTCAGAACAAAATCGGGTGCAGGATCACCAGCTGTTAGCTTAGGTCCTACGAGAGTGATGGGGTTGCCTTTAAAAGTAGCTACGCCTGTTTTTTCTTGCGTCATATCCTTGTTTTCCTCCTCGAATTATAATATTGGATTCTTACTGCCACAATAAATTATAATCTTAATAGCAGGAAGATGTCCAACCGGACAAGATATATATGTAAAGGGATGGGTGTTATGATATTTATTCGATACGAAAATTGGAAAAGTTATGTCCGGTATTATCCGGTAACCTGTCTGCTCATACTGGCCAATGTGATCATGTTTATCCTGACGGTAATTAACGGAGGATCAACTAATATTCAAACGCTTATTGATTTTGGTGCTATAGTTGATGTGAGTCCGTACAAAGAGGCACTGTGGCGCTATCTGGCCGCTATTTTTTTACATAATGGGTTTTCCCATCTGTTCTTTAATTGCTTCGCTCTCCTGGTGTTTGCACCGCCTCTGGAGCGATTGCTGGGCTGGTGGCGTTATGCGCTGCTCTATGTGGCGGGTGGTTTTCTGGCAAATCTGCTTACAATTGCGATTAGTGCCCGCTCAGTTGTGGAGGTTGGTACGGTTTCGGTTGGCGCTTCTGGAGCAATCTACGCCATTTATGGTGCATTTTTATACATTGCCGTTATTCAACGGGCGATGATGGATGAGGGCTCGCGTAAGACTTTATACGGATTGCTAATGATCGGGATCATTATGTCGTTTGCTACACCGAATGTGAATTGGGTTGCACATCTCGGAGGTTTGGTTTCTGGCTTTTTCGTATATGGGCTAATTATTCGTATATTCAAAAAAAGCCTAAGACAGGGGCGATGATGGAGTGGAGCTAAGACAGCTGCAATATTTTTTAAAGGTAGCTCAAAAAGAACACGTAACAAGAGCGGCAGAAGAGCTTCATGTAGCGCAGTCTGCGGTAAGCCGTCAGATTCATCAGCTGGAGCAAGAGCTTGGGGTTGATCTATTCATGCAAAAAGGGCGCAATCTGCAGCTTACCCCTGTTGGGCAGCTCTTTTGCAAGAAGGTTGAGAGTATCCTTAAGGAGTTGGAGCATTCAGTAAATGAGGTGCATGAATTTCTGGATCCCGAGCGTGGTGAGATTCGGATTGGATTCCCGCATAGCCTTGGCACACATCTAATCCCGACTATCGTTGCAGATTTTCGTAAGTATTATCCTCATGTCAAATTTCGTTTTAAACAAGGATCTTACCCTTCTTTGATAAAAGACGTATTGTCTGGAGAAGTGGATTTAACTTTCATTTCGCCTTTTCCGGAGAATGATGAGCATGTTTCGGGGGATATTGTAATGACTGAAGAGTTGTTTGCGATTCTTCCTCAGAATCACCGGCTGGCAGGAGAATCTGAAATTCGGTTGGAACAGCTGCAAAAAGAGAAGTTTGTTCTATTCAGCCAAGGCTATTCGTTGAGACCTATCGTTTGGCAAGCTTGCTTGCAGGCGGGATTCCAACCACAGATTGCTTTTGAAGGCGGAGAGACCGATACCATTCGTGGTTTGGTGGCCGCAGGGATGGGTGTAAGCCTGCTTCCGGAGATGGCGTTCTATCAGACGAATCCTCTCCAACCAGCCCAGGTGAAGGTTGTGGAGCCTGCGGTGACGAGAACGGTTGGCTTGATCTACCGTACAGATAGTAAATTACCGCTGGTGGCACGTTCCTTTCGGACTTTTTTAATCTCCTACTTTAAAGCTAGGCAAAATAATACCCCGGTCGGCTCTTAGCCTTCCGGGGTTTTTGTTGTTTAGAGGTATGCGATATTAGTCGCGGTTGCCTAAAAAGACGGTGATCAAGCGAAGCAATTCAAGCAAGGATACTAGAGCGGCAGCAACATAAGTTAATGCAGCGGCGTTGAGAACCTTTGCTACTCCGCGTTCTTCTTCGTTGCGGATGAAACCTTGTTCTACCATGACCTGACGAGCCCGGTTACTGGCGTTGAATTCTACAGGCAGCGTTACGAGCTGGAATGCAACAGCTGCTGAGAAGAAAATGATACCCAAGCCTATAAGATTAAAGTAACCGAAGATGAAACCTGCCATCAGCATGAAAGGCGCGATGCCTGATGCGAAATTAACTACCGGGAACATCCGGTGACGAAGTGTCAACATAGGATAACTTACTTTATGCTGAATCGCGTGGCCTACTTCGTGACAAGCGACAGAAATTGCAGAGATGGAACTTTCATAATACACAGGCTCTGATAAGCGTACAACTCTGTGGATGGGGTCATAATGGTCTGAGAGTGTGCCTCTTACAGGTTCAATCGGAACATCGTGTAAGCCATTAGCATCGAGCATACGTCTCGCGGCTTCATATCCAGTCAGGCCGTTCGAATTAGCTACCTTTGACCACTTGCTAAAGGTTCCTTTGACTCTAAACTGTGCCCACAATGAGAAAAGAAAAGCAATAATTACTAATAGGTACATAAACATAGATGCATTCCTCCACTGTATTGTAAATATGGTATTTACATTGGCGGTCCTTGCGTAAGCAATAGCCGGATCGCTTCCATGCAGGCTAATCCCTGAGGGAGCAGATTTGAAAGTACGCGACTGGCCTGTCCTGGCTTCAAACCACTAATAAGAGGTTCAAGGGCTTTTACTTCCCGTTCTAGCCGCTGCATTTGCTGCTCTAACTCAACTAATTTATCAGAGACGTCAGTTTCTGGTGTTGCCTCGTTCCATTTGCCTAGCATAGATTTGATTTCTTCCAATGAATACTTGTCATGCTTTAATTGAGTAATACGTTCTAAAGCAGCCAAGGTTTCATGGCTGTATAGCCGATAATTTTTGGTGCTTCTAGATTCCGGGGAGATTAATCCCAGTTTCGTGTAATAATCAATAGTTCGTTCACTAATGTGAGCAGCCTTAGCTAATTCTCCAATTCGATACAAAATCATATCCCCATTTAATCTCGCCTCACTAATTGAATACGACTGCCCATAAGTGGCGGTCATCTCCTAAATTGATGGTTTCTTATGCTATCTGTAATGATAACAAACTGGAAACCATACAGTCAAACGTCATACTTTCATAAAGTATATGCAGTAAAGAAGGGTTAATTCATGAACGGTGATCTGTAGTTTCTATACAATATACTCAAACTCAAAGGGATATCAAATTTGAAGAATGATTGGGGTTGAAAACTATAAGTTACCCCAATACATAACATTAAATGTTATGTATTTTGTGATTTTGATAAAAGATGCGTTCAATTATCAGGTAATATAAATGAGGTTGTGCGCGTAGTTATTTTAATGAAAATGCAGCTAGAATCAGGCCTTTAGGACCTCTAGTCCATTAGTACTGTGAAAATTTCGTGTGCTCAAATAAAATAAAATAAAAACATTCCCAAAATAGTCTTGTCAATTTACCTGACTTCTGATTATAATGACATTAAGAGTTTCACGCTTTGTTAGAAAATATAACATTGGGGAGTGGGGTAAAAATGAAAAAGAAATGGTTGATGATGTTACTGGCCATGATTACACTGATGATTTATCCGGTAAGTGCTTTTGCAGCGGACGGTCCGACGAACGTTGACTTACAAGTCGGATTGGACACAGCGTTTACCTTCCTGGCATTCATTTTAGTATTCTTTATGCAAGCAGGGTTTGCAATGCTCGAAGCGGGTTCGGTTCGGATGAAGAATGCAGGGCACGTAGCAGGTAAGACAGTACTTACCCTGGCTATCGCAAGTCTTTGCTTCTGGGCTATCGGCTTTGGACTTGGTTTCGGTAACGGCAATGGCTTCTTCGGTACTACAGGCTTCTTGTACGGAGGAGATTCAACCGCAGCTTCTTTTGAATCACTTGCATTTTCTGATGTTACTTTAAATGTTAAATTCTTATTCCAAATGGCCTTTGCAGCAGTTTCCTTGGCTATCGTATCTGGTGGTATGGCAGAACGTGCGAAGCTAAGTGTGTATATCATTTTCGGAATTTTGTTCTCCGTCGTAATTTATCCAGTTGTAGCTCACTGGGTATGGGGCGGTGGCTGGTTGGCTGAGCTGGGTATGCAAGATTATGCAGGTTCCACGGTTGTCCATCTTACAGGTGCAACGGCAGCAGTGGTAGCAACCATATTGCTTAAGCCTCGGCTTGGTAAGTTTAATAAAGAAGGTAAACCCGTGATCATTCCAGGTCATAACCAAGTATTTACTGTACTCGGTGTTATTATCCTCTGGTTTGGTTGGTTCGGATTCAATCCAGGTAGTGCTTTGTCCCCAATGGGCGGTTTCTTCGGTCACGTAGCCCTAACAACGAACATCGCAGCAGCAGCAGGTGGTTTGGCAGCATTGATTGCTTCTTGGTTGTACTTTGGTAAATCTGATATTCCAGCAATGCTGAATGGTGTTCTGGCTGCATTGGTTGCAATCACAGGAGCGTGTGCTTTCGTTGATCCATGGGCAGCAATCATTATTGGTTTTGTAGCTGGCGCTTTTACATTCATGACTTCCCAATGGCTGGAACGTGCAGGGCTTGATGATCCAATCTATGCTTTCTCGGTGCATGGTATTGCGGGGATGTGGGGTGCAGTTTCAACGGGTCTGTTCGCTGTACCTGAGCTTATCACTAAAGGCGGCTTGGTAGGTGAAGCTGGGTTGTTCTACGGTGGTGGTTTCCATCAACTAGGCGTTCAAGTGCTTGGTGTGGTTGGAACATTTGTTTTCGTAGCCGTTCTTTCTTTCATCATCTTGTATGTAATGAAGGTAACTATCGGACTTCGTGTTACAGAAGAAGAAGAATTGATGGGCCTGGATATCAGTGAACATGGTACTTACGGATACCCTGAGCAAATGAAATTGATCGCAGATTCGGAATCCAAAACCCTTAAACAATAACATTTCAACTCGGACAGGGAGGCGGACCGTGTGGCATCGATGGAGTTAACAGATGAGTATAATGAAGAAAGCTTTAGGACCATCGTATTGGCCGGTTCGTCAGAGGAGCTTAGGGAGAGGCGTGTTGCCTGTCAAAAAGTACTTCTCGAACGGTTGAATGTTATTCCTATAGAGGAATGGATGTTCCGTGTGAATACTATGCATGATCTTATTGCCCAAACCGCAGTACTCATATGTGAGGCGCAGATGAAAGAGGCGGGCTATGGCCCGCCTCCCTGTGCTTATTCCTTTATTGTGTTTGGCAGCAGTGGGAGGCAGGAGGCAACGCTTTGGAGCGATCAGGATAATGGCCTGATAGTCGAAGGAGAGCCTGATGGGGAAAAAAATCGCTATTTCGAATTTTTCGGAACTTTGTTATCCGATATGCTTGAAGAAGTAGGATATGAGAAATGTGCGGGGAAGGTAATGTGCTCCCAAGTCATGTGGCGTAAGACATTATCTGAATGGATAGTGCAGCTTGATAGCTGGAGAAATCAGTTGGAATGGGAGCCGATCCGGTATCTTATTATCTCTTCGGATATGCGTCATGTGGCAGGAAGCGTGGAGTTATCAGCGAAGTGGCAAGAAGCTTTCTATGAAGGCTTTGCGGAAAATGAGCAGCTGTCTAATGCTGTTCTTCGCAATACAGTACGCCACAAAGCGACGTTGAATTTACTGGGACAGGTGTTAACAGAACGGTTTGGTGATTATGCAGGCGGATTTGATGTTAAGTATGGGGTCTATATTCCGTTAGTGAACATTGTTAGACGGTTGTCATTACTACATGACATTAGAGCTGGCTCGACATTAGAGCGGATTGAAGCGCTTGATAGGCTTGGGAAATATCAACATTTAGAGGATATTCGCAGAGCTTTCTTATTAGCAATGCGGTTGCGAGTGAACACGCCATATAGTGTTCAGGATGGATTGTTAATCAGCAGTGATTATGTAGCTGAGAGTGAATTGAAGAATAAGCAGCTGCTGTCTGAGCTGCGTGAAAGCCTGCTGCTTGTCAGACGCCTTCATCGGGCGCTGCAGCGTCAGCTCCGCTCAGCGGAAAGGTGGCGGTCATGAGGGAGCCGAACAAAAGCGGAGGATTCTGGAGTAATCTAAGACAAGGTGGAATGCCCTCGGCAATTGCTTCGATGAGAGGTGGGGAAACTGCGCAACAGACTGCGCAGCAAATGGCCTTTATTCGATCTTTGATGCGAGAGAAGCGGCGGCCTGAGGTGCTGCATACCCCATTATCTGAATTAGAGACAGTGATCTTTGATCTAGAGACTACAGGCTTTTCCCATCAGCATGGGGATGAGATTATGTCTTTCGGAGCCGTCAAGGTTGTTGGAGAGCAGATCAAAGAAGAGGAATGCTTTTATACACTGGTGAACTGTCAGACGGCTATTCCGGAGGATATTACAAGGCTGACTGGGATTACGGAAGAAATGACACAATCCGCTCCCTCCTTAATCGATGGCCTTCATAATTTTATGTCCTTTGTAGGTCAGAATGTGCTGGTGGCACATGCAAGCTCACATGATAAGGCTTTTCTTAATGCTGCTTTATGGAAAACCTCTAAAGTTCAGCTAACACACCGTGTGCTGGACACGATGATGTTAGCGCGATGGCTTGAGCCACAGCGAAGTAATTATTCGCTGGATGAGCTGCTATATGTACATGAAATTCCGATTCATGGCCGTCATCATGCCTTGGAAGACGCAAAGATGACAGCACAGCTGTGGGTGATCTACCTGCGGGAAATTTCGGAGCGCGGCCAAGTGGATACCTTGGGAGATCTATATGCTTATTTAAGTAGAACGTGAAGCGGGGCTTGGGATAAACCGCGGGACAAATTACCGCGGTTATCAGGCAAACGCTCAATATAAAATCCGTTCAGAATGGGATTGCAGCTGTCTTTGATGTTGGGAGAACCTATAAGATAGAGCGCAAACTCAGGTCCTAGTGCTGTTAGTCCTTTATAATCGGCAACTGAAGGGATAGGTGCTGAATGTGGGTGGGAATGAAATAGGCCGATGATTGTCGGTTCGTTGTAAAGAACATCAATCCACTCTTCAGGGTGAGGAGTAAAGGTGTGCAGCGGGTCTGGCGCTACGTTGCGCAAGGGTACGTAAGTATCTATGAGCATGCCACCCGCTGCGGCAGCACCCAGCAGGACTCCGCATGCTTCATGCGGATAACAGGACAGCAGGTGCTTCCCCAGTGCTTGCTGTACGGAATGTTTCAGTCTAATAGGCTGGACATTTCCCTGGAATGCTGCCATTTGTTCACCCCTCTCTCTTCATTAGGGTTTCGTCGCAGACGAAACCCTCTTTTTTATTATAAAAGTATATATTATTGTGTAAAAAATGGATGGTTTGAAATTTAACCTATTGAGGGTACAATAGTAGAAAACTATTCCAATCGTAAAGGAACAGATGACTATGAAAGCAAGTAATAAATTAAATATAACAGTATTACTCATAGTTGTATGTGTTGCTGTGTTTGCGGTGTGGTATAATCGTGAGCCAAAAGCAGAAGCTGTGCTTGCGCAACAAAATGAGCTGCCGATGAAGAGCGGACCTAAGGCTGGACTGCGTGCACCTTCGTTTTCACTTCAGGGAACAGATGGGACTACCTATGTTGTTGATGGCCCCAGAGATAAAGCGGTAATCCTTAATTTCTGGGCTTCATGGTGTGATCCCTGCCAGCAGGAAGCTCCTGAACTTAATACCATGGCCACTAAGTATAAGGATGTTCTAGATATCTACGGTATTAATGTGAGCAGTCAGGATTATAAACCCAATGCTGAACGTTTTATCAAGAAATACGGTCTTGTGTTTCCGGTTATGTTTGATGTAAAAGATGAGGTGTACAGCAAATATAATGGAGCTGTTTTTCCCACCAATGTGCTCATTGATAAGAATGGAGTGATCTCTGAGATTATTCTAGGTATTCTTAGCCCTGAAGAGTTGGAGGAGAAAATAATCAAGCTTACCGAATCATGAAGCAGGCTGTCCCATGTGGAGACAGATCTGCTTTTTTCTCCAAACAGCAAAAGTCTACAGATCAGCGATTCTTCTTTTTGGAGGATCGCTGATCTGCGTTTTTGGTCAGCCACGATTTGCTTTAGTTGACCCCAAGCATTAATTTCACTATACAGTGGAGCAGAAATAGCTGGAACCCCGAAGGAAGCCTCGTTGTACAATTGGGGAGTTTTTCCCTATTATTTCGAGATCTCGGGTCATTCAACGAATAATTAGGGAAAATATCCCTCTGATCTAGCTGTTTTGGTGGAAAATAATGAAATCACCCTGATTTTTAGGGAGGAATTCCCTGGTTCTGTTCATTTATAGCGAATATCGGCTATTTTCAGGGAGTTTTCCCCTAATTACTCTACCGCACCCGCACTCGCCCCCGCGCATCCCGCACCGCACACTGCCCATTGCTCACCACCCACCACCCAAAGTCTATGGGCTAAAGCAATAGTCCGTTACACAGACTATTTAATAAAAAGAAGCTGCCCTAAAAGTAGAATTCTACTTTTGGGAAGCTTCTTTTTTGTCTTACAAAATTCTATAAGTGATCAATTAATGATTGACCAGGCCTCTAGGTTCACTGCTGGTCGTCTTCTCATTCTCCAAAGAGAGCTCATTGAGAAGCGCGTAGCGCATACTGTCAACAAGTGCCTCCCAGCTGGCTTCAATTACGTTACTGGAGACACCAACCGTACTCCAGGTGTCTGTGAAGTTCTTGGATTCAATCAATACCCTTACCTTCGCTGCAGTCTGATCCTGTTCATCTATTACACGGACTTTATAGTCGGATAGATGCATTTCCTTTAATTGTGGGAAATAGGTCTGTAATGCTTTACGAAGCGCGTTATCGAGTGCGTTGACTGGACCGTTACCTTCAGCAGCGGTATAAAGATTCTCACTGCCAACTTTCAGCTTCACGAACGCTTCAGATACTACTGGATGTTCTGCGGTTTTCTCAACTAACATCTTGAAGGATTCAAAGGTAAAGGTTTCATTCATCTCGCCAGTAGCTTCCCGAAGGAGTAGCTCCAGTGAGGCATCGGCACCTTCAAACTGATAGCCTTGATGTTCCATCGTTTTGATTTTCTCGATCACCCGGCGAGCCTGCTCGCTGCTTGGATCCAGATTTAAACCCATGTCCTGCGCTTTGGAAAGTACATTGCTCTGTCCGGCAAGTTCGGAGACCAGCACACGCTGCTTGTTCCCGACAAGCTCAGGAGCGATATGCTCATAGGTCCGTGAATCACGCATGATGGCGGAGACATGGATTCCACCTTTGTGTGCGAAAGCTGCATTTCCGACATAAGGCTGATTTACGGGCAGATTAACATTGGCAACTTCACTAATGTAGCGGGCAGTGTTGGTAAGCTGTGACAATGAATCGCCTGGAATACAGTGATAACCCATTTTGATCTGTAGTGTAGGAATAATAGAACATAGGTTGGCGTTGCCACACCGTTCACCGTAACCATTAATGGTACCTTGTACTTGCCGTGCTCCAGCTCCGATGGCGCTAAGTGCATTGGCAACCGCTAGCTCACAGTCATTGTGAGTGTGAATTCCGAGATTGGCTCCGGGCAATTGTTGATTTAGAGCGGTAACAATCTCATGAATTTCGTAAGGTAAGGTCCCACCGTTGGTATCGCACATTACAAGCCAATCTGCTCCGGCTTCCCGGGCTTTGGACAGAACAGCTGCTGCATATTCAGGATTATTCTTGTATCCGTCGAAGAAATGCTCGGCATCAAAAATCACTTCAAGGCCTTGGCGTTTCAAGTAGGATATGGAGTCGCCGATCATGGCGAGATTCTCCTCAAGCGTAGTCTGTAATGCAGTGTGTACATGGAAATCCCAAGATTTTCCGACGAGTGTAGCAGCAGGAACCCCTGCGTCAATCATACGTTTTAAATTGTCATCGTTTTCGGCCAAGGAATTCTTCCGCCGAGTGCTGCCGAACGCTGTGATTTTGGCGTTCAGATGAAGCTCCTTGACTCTTTTGAAAAATTCAATGTCTTTATTGTTGCTTCCCGGGATGCCACCTTCAATATAGTGCACACCCAGATCATCGAGTTTCTTGGCAATCTTCAGCTTGTCGTCAGCCGACAGACTGATGCCTTCACCTTGGGTGCCGTCGCGTAATGTAGTATCGAAGATGGAGATGGACTTAGACATGAGAGTCCTCCTTATAGGGAAATGAATTTATATATTATAGCATTTTTACGCGGGAATGTAACAAAGAACTTTACAGCCTCTTAAGTTGACCTAACCGCAGCGGAGAGTTATTCTAAATTGGACAATAGAAAACCTGAGGATAAGAAGGTAGATATTGTGCAGAATGTTGATCAGTATTATCCAACGAGTGGCAGGGTTATCCTGCATGTCGATATGAATGCTTTTTACTGCTCTGTGCATGAGGCAGAGGACCCTGACCAATATAGAGGCAAAGCTACTGCGGTTGCGGGTAGTGTTGAATTGCGGAAAGGGATCATAGTGACTTGTTCCTACGTCGCCCGCAGAATGGGGATTTCGACGGGAATGCAGGTTCAGAAGGCGCTTCGTATTTGTCCATCGCTTATCGTTATTAAACCGGACTTCCATTTATACCGCAAATATTCTAATGCTTTTATGCAGATTGCATATAGCTATACTCCGTTACTGGAAGCAGTGTCCATCGATGAATGTTACCTTGATATAACTGGCTCCAGACAATTCGGTACACCCATGGAAATAGCGGAGACGATTCAGCGCCGTATAATGGAAGAATTGGGCTTGCCATGCTCAGTGGGGATCGCTCCCAATAAGCTGCTTGCGAAGATGGCTTCCGATTTAAAAAAGCCAAACGGCATTTCGGTGCTGCGGCTGCGGGATGTGCCTAAGATTTTATGGGACAAGCCTTGTAACGAAATGTTCGGCATTGGTGGAAAAACAGCAGAAAAGCTCCGCAAACTGGGCATTTACAGTATTGGTCAATTAGCAGCGGCTGATGAAAATATGCTGGTTGAGAATTTCGGAGTTATGGGCTCATGGCTAAAGCGTGCTGGCAACGGTATTGATCATGGGATCGTTAATCCTGAGCGGGAGCAGAGTAAGTCGATTGGACACACCACAACATTGCCGCGGGATGTCATAGGTCTTGCTGAGGTACGACCGATTTTGTTGAATTTAAGTGATCAGGTAGCCCGGCGCTTGCGTAAGCAAGGTCTTGTTGCCTCAGGGGTGCAGCTGACCATTCGGACACCCGATATGAAGACCATAACCCGTTCGCGTCAGCTAGAGGCTCCTTCGGAGAGTGGGGAGGATATCTACAAGTCCGTCTGCGATCTATATGTTCGTCATTGGAATGGGGAGAAGCCTGTGCGGCTGCTGGGTGTGACCCTGCAGGGCTTGATTGCTAAAGAGGATTCTGCCATTCAGCTTGATTTGTTCGATTACGAACGTCAGCCTAAGAAAGAGTCTCTTAACAAGACTATGGACATGCTACGTAATAAATTCGGTGAAAATGCAGTGTTGACCGCCGGGATGTTAAGCGATTCTCACTCTGCAAGGCTCCGCAATCATAAAGAACGTGGCACTTCGTTGCAAAAGGATAATCTTCTATCTGTCGAGTCTGATAAAGAGTAACAAGAACATTCTATGACATGTCAAAATAGATGCCGTAGAATGCGTCAGAAATGCAAACGTATTGAAAATCGATTGAAATTGTATTCTTTTTATATTAATATGAGAAAATATAAGACGCTGGTACAACAGCGCTGTATTGTTCAACGGGAGGCAGAGATAAAATGGCTAAGTACACTTGGGTCGAAAAAGACACTTGTATCGCTTGCGGTGCATGTGGCGCAACGGCTCCTGATATTTTTGATTACGATGACGAAGGTTTGGCAGAAGTTATTTATGAAAATGACGGAAACCACGGCATCACAGCGATTCCGGATGATTTGTTTGATGATCTCCAGGATTCTTGTGATGGATGCCCAACCGACTCTATTAAAATTGCGGATGAGCCTTTTAACAAAGAGGGCTAATTAGCCGGGATTTTGTAACTTCTAGCACAACATAAAGACATCTCTCGCGAACTTTTGTTCAGCTAGGGATGTCTTTTTTGCGATGTCTGACCGATATTAATGTAGGAAGGAATTATAAAATTTCGGAGGTTCCGATGAAAAATTCTCAGCACCTCAAAGCATATGTACAGATGCATCCAGACAATAAGATGGCATGGTACTTGCTGGGTAAGGAATACTATAAGAACGGTCAACAGGGGAAAGCTAACTATTGCTTCAATCAGGCTGGAGAAGTATATGAAGCTTTCGAGCATAGTAAGGTGCCTGCGGAAACGCTACGGGAATATGAGGAAGGGCTGCTTCAGGCAAGCCGCCAGCGGGACCGAAGGCAGCAAAGATTCCGCTACATTATGCTTGGGCTGATGCTTCTATTACTGGTTATGGTGCCATCGGCTGTGGCTCCGGGTCTAGATATTGCGGGAGATCAGGATACGGTCCAAGACACGGTTACTTCTGAAGTTAAAGATCCGCTTGATCAAAAAGATGTTGAGAAGGAACCCGTTCTAGAGGCACGAAAAATGATGTATACAGCGCAAGAGAGTGGAGCTTCGGCTTCGTCAGGGAAGCTGATGGCAACTATGCTAATGCGCGAGGAACCGTTTCAAGCTGCTATTTTGGGCATGGAGCGGGAAGGGAAGTGGCTGCTGTGGAAAGAGAAGCTTCCGCTTAATTCCACACTGCAGAAGAATGGGAACGGACGGTTGGTATACCAATCCTATGATCCAGCGGCATGTGCATGCGAACCGCCAGAGCAAGGGGAACTTGCGGTGGATGCAGCTAAGTGGCAGGGGGATCAAGAGGAGCTAGCTACATTATGGAGTGCAATGAGGTCTTATCAGAATCATAAAGGCAAGCTTCCGGCTTCTCTGGCGGAATTGACCAGACCTTTTCCGGAAAATTGGATTGGCGGGACGACACCAGTTATGAAACGTGAGTTCAAATCTCTTAAGGAAATAGCAACTGCTAAGGCACTGGGTACACCGGAAGTTGCGGGTGAGCCTCCAAGCTCAACTGCTGAGGCGGGAATGGGCATACCGACGGCGTTAAGCGAGAGTGGAAGTAGTGGAAAGGGCGTTCCTTTTTTTGACCAGCCGCTTAGAGTGATTGTGGATAAACAAAAACACCGCTTGGCAGTAGTCAGCGGCTCTGTTATTCTACGAAATTATGAGGTAGGGCTTGGGGGAGACAAGACTCCGGAAGGCAATTTCATCATTACAGATAAAGTGGTCAATCCAAACGGTCATGATAATGGGGAGTTCGGAAGCCGCGGACTACAACTTTCAGATAGTAATTATGCTATTCATGGCACCAATGAGCCAGAAAGTGTCGGCAAGGATGAATCCCTTGGCTGTATTCGGATGAGTCGAGAAGATGTGGAAGAACTATTCGCTATGATTCCAAAAGGAACAAAAGTGGTGATTAGTAAAGGGGTTCTGCCTGACAAGCAGCTGCTGCCGGCGAAACGCTTCAACCCTGCTGCTCCATATGATCAGACCAACCCCCACAAAGTATACCACTGGCTGAATTAGTTCCCGGCAACTATAAACAGAACGATGATGAGAAGAATTAGTAAAGTTAAACTTACGCCGATCCACATTAGCGCTTTACGATTAACTTCTTCTTTCTTTTGCTGCAAAGTTGGTGGTTTACGTTTAGTTGACATCCAGCATACCTTCTTTCTCTCTTAATCGCTGATTACCCCTATATTGTAATGCGTTTACAAGAAAATTACTATACTTTGGGTTAAGCTCTCTGCACACTTACAGGGTAAAATGCTTTTCTTTTGTTCAAGAAAAGGCTAAAATTAAGAAGAAACCTACAGAATCGGGTAGACACGTGGATTAGTGAAGTACCCCTTAAGGAGCGAGAACGGTGTTGTATCGTAATTTTGGTAAACCAATTTTCTTTAAGCTGGACCCTGAGAAGGCTCACCATCTCGTCATAGGTGGATTGGATAAATCATCATCAGTTCCAGGGGGAAGCGCGGCATTGCGTTTAATGTATGGCGTTCCTGAAACGGCAGATTTAGCAGTTGATCTGTTTGGCATACATTTTCCGACTCCAGTTGGACTGGCAGCAGGCTTGGATAAGAATGCCGAGGCCGTTTCTGGATTCTCTTCGATCGGATTCGGATTTATGGAAGTGGGGACGGTTACCCCTAAGGGTCAACCGGGTAATGATAGCCCGCGTTTGTTCCGTCTTCCCTCTGATGAAGCTCTGATCAATCGTATGGGCTTCAATAACGAAGGGGCTGACGCTATGGCAGAGCGTCTAAAAAAATTAAAAAATCGCAGAGTTCCAATAGCAGTAAATATTGGACGGAATAAAATAACTAGTAATGAAGCGGCTCATGAAGATTATCGTCAGTGTATCCGTACGCTTTATCCGTACGGTGATTTTTTTGTGGTCAATATCAGCTCACCAAATACACCGGGGCTGCGCAGTCTCCAGCATGGCAGCGAATTAGCGTTCCTGCTGGCACAAGTAAAGGAAGAAATGGAGATTCAGCGTAAAGCCACAGGCATGAATAAGAGCTTGTTGGTTAAGATTGCTCCAGATGTAAGTGACTCTGAGTTGGAGTATATGGTTCAATCACTGACAGAAGCTGGTATGGATGGTATTATTGCTACGAATACTACATTGAACCGGGATGGACTTAGTCATGAAAAGGCTAATGAGACAGGTGGATTAAGCGGTAAGCCACTTCGTGACCGGTCAACGGAAATCATTCGTAGGATTTATCGCCAGACTGAAGGGAAGATGCCGATCATAGGTTCAGGGGGCATATTCACCAGTCAGGATGCGTATGACAAGATAAGAGCAGGCGCAAGTCTGGTCGAAATTTATACAGCACTCATCTACGAAGGACCTGAGGTTAACCGCAGGCTGCATGCCGGATTACGGCAGCTCTTACGGCGGGACGGATTCAGTCATATCTCTGAAGCAGTGGGTGCTGATCATCACTGATTGAAGGAGTCGAAAGGACAGGAGGACGAAGGCGATGGACGGCAGGGACTGGGGAACTTTTTTGCTTCCATATGAACAGACTGTGGAAGAATTGAAAGTTAAATTCAAAACAATGCGTTCGGAGTTGAAGAAAAGAGAGGAATACACGCCGATTGAATTCGTAACTGGTCGTGTAAAGCGGCTGTCAAGCATTTTGGAGAAGGCTAAGCGCCTGAATGTGAAGATGGAGGATCTGGAGACAGGCATTGAAGATATAGCCGGGATCCGGATTATGTGCCAGTTTGTGGAGGATATCCGCAGAGTGGCCGAATATATCCGGGCTCGTAAGGATCTTGAAGTCCTGTATGAGAAGGATTACATCACCAATTATAAAGAGAGCGGGTATCGCAGCTTTCATATGATTATTAAATATCCTGTGCAGACAGCTCTGGGACAAAAAATAGTGCTCGCAGAGATCCAAATTCGTACACTAGCTATGAATTTCTGGGCAACCATAGAGCACTCTCTGAATTATAAATATCGGGAAAGCTTGCCGGATGAAATGCGAGTGCGCCTGAAAACCGCAGCTGAAGCAGCCTCCATCTTGGACAGCGAAATGTCCAGTATTCGTGATGAAATCCTGGAAGCGCAAAAGACCTTCGAGGAAAACTCGAATATGACGACTCAAATTCTCAAATCTATTCATCAATTGTATTTCTATCATTTGGTGAATGAGGCTATAGATACTCAGGCTCGATTTAACGAAATATGGCAGGCTCAGGACATGGAAGCGATGAAGGAGCTTCTGGATCATGTACGGGGACTTCTCTCCGCAGCTAAAAAGGATAGTTTGCCGGATGGCTTATGATCCGTTGTACTTGGCGTATCTAGTGTACTTTAATCGTGACCGGGATTATTTCGAATGTCACGAGGTGCTCGAAGAGCTATGGCTTGCCAAGCAACGCGACCCATTGTACAAAGCACTTCTCCAAGTAGCTGTTGGGTTGTACCATTGCCGTAATAATAATATGCGTGGTGCAACGATTATGCTAAGCGGGGCTGCTGCCAAGCTGGAAGAATATTCAGCAGTGACACTCGGCATTAATTTGGCTAAGCTAGTGGTGGAAGTGAAGGATTATGTTCGCCGCATGGAGTCGTGTGAGCAGCAGCCATTTTCTTATTATGATCTGACTATAGAAATCATTGATCAAGGTCTAGCGGATGAAGTGAACTCTGCGGCTGAGGTGATCACACCGAATAATCCTCAACGACGAGGTCCTCAAAGACCGACCTCTTCTCATCGTAAATAATGATCCTCTATAAATGAGTATTGCCAAAGGAACACCCGTAAGGGTGTTCCTTGAATCTTTAAACACCTAAATTTTAGCAGTACTATCAGGAGGACGGCATCATGGCGGCACAACTGCCCAGTTCTTTCAGCGAGCGTATGATGGACTTGCTGGGAACGGATTATAATCAATTTGCGGATTCGTACAAGGAGACCCCTAACGGAGGCGTTCGTGTTAATACCTTGAAAATTTCAGTGGAAAAATTGCAAGCTCTTTCCACTTTAGAGCTGGAACCCATTCCGTGGTGTCCAACCGGATTCTATACAGAGGATGGGGCCAGACCAGGTAAACATCCACATTATCACGCGGGATTGTATTACATTCAAGAGCCAAGCGCTATGGCACCTGTGGAACTGCTTGATGTACAGCCAGGAGATCGTGTCCTTGATTTATGCGCTGCACCTGGGGGCAAATCCACACAGATTTCTGCCAAGCTCTCAGGAGAAGGCTTGTTGATTACCAATGATCTTCATCCAGAACGCACGAAAGCCTTAGCCAAAAATCTAGAGCTATATGGGGTGCGCAACGGTATCGTACTAAACGAAAGTCCAGATCATATTGCAGCGGCATTCCCGCTTTATTTTGACAAAATCTTGATTGATGCTCCATGCTCAGGTGAAGGGATGTTCCGTAAAGACGAAGACATGGTGAAGCAGTGGGATTCAGGTACACCTGCCAAATATGCTGCCATGCAGCGGGATATTTTACGTTCTGCTGCAACAGCGTTGGCACCGGGAGGTACACTTGTCTATTCAACCTGTACATTTGCTACAGAAGAAAATGAAGAAATTATAGCGGAGTTTATTTCTGAACATCCACAGTTTTCGGTGATTACAGTTGGAGGCACTGGCTCATTTGCTCCTGGTTTTGGAGAACTATCAGGGACAGCAAGACTATGGCCGCATAAAGTAAAAGGTGAAGGACATTTCATGGCTGTGCTGCAACATGTGGGGCCAAAGGTATCTGCAGAGGAACGTGATCAAGCCGAAGTTAAGTTGAGTGCAGTTACACGGAATACGAATAAAAAAGGCACTGCTCATATTAAATCCGCAAACAAACCAGAAGCCAGACGAGGGAAAGAAGGTAAGTTCTCTAATAAATCTGCTGCTGGCGCTGAACGTGGCCGTCAAGGTTCAGGAGAAGAGCAAGCCTTGGCTGCATATGGAGATTTTATAAAAGACCAGCTTGGCTGGGAGCCAAAAGGGTATCCGATTTTCTTCGGTGATCATCTGTACATCTCCCCACTACCTAAGGAAAGATTAAATGGATTAAAGGCGATTCGTCCAGGATGGTATGTAGGACATGTCCGTAACGGCAGATTTATCCCAGGACATCCAATGGCTACCGCGTTACACCCTGAAGAGAGCTGCCGAAGTGTCTCACTTTCCAGTACGAGTAATGAAGCTATTTCCTATCTTAAAGGAGAGACATTGTTGATTAGTCAAGAACGTCTCTCTATTAAAATAGGAACTACCCAAAAAGGATACGTACTGGTCTGCATAGATGGTTATAGTGCAGGCTGGGGGAAGTGGCAGGACGGTGTGCTCAAGAATGAATATCCCGCAGGCTGGAGGTGGATGTAAGAATGAGCCTATCAGGGAAAACTGCAAAAAAGCAGCGTTTAGATAAAGTATTGTCCCATATGGGGGTAGGATCACGCAGCGATATTCGTAAACAAGCCAAGCAAGGTTTAATTACCGTGAATGGTGCAGTCGTCAAGGATAGTGGATTTCATGTAGACCCTTATCACGATAAAATTGTGGTTGGCGGCGAGCTTGTTACCTATCGTGAATTTATTTATCTTATGATGAATAAGCCACCGGGAGTTCTGTCGGCAACAGAGGACAAGCGGGATCGGACCGTTCTGGATCTTTTAAAGCAGGAATATGTACAGTTTGAACCTTTTCCTGTAGGAAGGTTAGATAAGGACACAGTAGGGCTGCTTCTGCTCACCAATGATGGAAAGCTTGCTCACGAGCTATTATCGCCACGCAAGCATGTCCCTAAGACGTATGAAGCAACAGTTGAGGGAGACGTAGACGCAGACGATGTAGCGGCTTTTGCGGCAGGTGTCGAGCTGGAAGATGGATATGTTACTTTACCTGCACAGCTAACTATATTGGGAAGAGAACGCGGCAGTAAAGTAATCTCACATATTTCGCTGATCATCACAGAAGGAAAGTTTCACCAGGTTAAGCGAATGTTCCAAGCTGTCGGCAAAAAAGTCACTTTTCTGAAACGAGTATCTATGGGAGAATTGAAGCTGGACGAAAGCCTGCCACTGGGAGCTAGTCGTGAACTTACG
Source organism: Paenibacillus sp. FSL H7-0323 (assembly GCF_038002725.1). Taxonomy (NCBI): domain Bacteria; kingdom Bacillati; phylum Bacillota; class Bacilli; order Caryophanales; family Paenibacillaceae; genus Paenibacillus; species Paenibacillus sp. FSL H7-0323. The sequence continues at coordinate 385,358 of NZ_JBBODB010000001.1, forward strand.
CTAGAGGAACTGGCACTCTTAAGTACAGAAGCATTAGAACAATAATATAGAGAAAAAATGGTATGTAAATTGAATTTGGAAACTTGGGATAAGGGGATGGAGTGGCGGAGGGGAAGTTTGGAACTGTAAGAGCGATAGCGACCGCCTTTGTTTCCGGATTTCAACCACTAGTAAACGGTATAAATCAAGAAATCTGGAAACAACAGCGGCTGGAAGTCCAAATATTCACCGCAGTTGCGACTGAAACTTAACTCAGATAGCCAGGTTCAATATATATAGAAAAAGAAAGACAAGGATGGTGGGAGTATGAGATACAAACTGATTGCACTAGATGTAGATGGTACACTGTTGAATGATGATCACCACTTGAGCACTGAGAATAAAGAAGCCATTGCTGAGGTTACGCGTCTTGGCGGGCAGATCGTGTTATGTACCGGCCGCAGTCCGCAGAACTCGATTCCTTTTATGGAGGAAATGGGGCTGTCTGGTTATGTGCTGGGTCATAATGGAGCTGCTACGGTTCGTGTGAAAGATCGGGAAGTGCTGCATCAATACGGTATGGATGCTCGTGGTCTTGACCCTTATATTGATTATTGTAGAAAGCATGATATTCATTATGATGTGAATACGGCTTTTGATATGTATGTAGATAATGTAGAAAACCTGACCAAAGAAGCCAATTATATGTATGAACACTTCCGTATCGTGCCGGCTACACTGCCAGCATGGGAAGATTTCCGTGAACCGGTTGTTAAGTTTACTGTATTTACACAACCAGAAATCCTTGACGAAGCTGAACGTGAATGGCGTACTTGGACACATGAGTACAATATTTTGCGCAGTGGTGAATTTTTCGTTGACTTGATGCATCCGGAAGCCTCCAAGGGCAACGCCTTAAAGAATCTGGCTGTGAAGCTGGGAATTCCGCAAGAGGAAGTTCTTTCGATCGGTAATTATTTTAATGATATTTCTATGCTTACATACGCGGGTATGGGCGTTGCGATGGATAATTCTCCGGTTGAGGTCAAAGCGGCAGCGAATGCTGTCACGGGGTCTAACAACGAGCATGGTGTGCGAGATGCGCTGGTTAAATATTGTTTATCTTAATAATGGAAAGCATAAAGCGGACTTGAGTCCGTTCTATGCTTTTTTTGTTGTGAAGGAAATAAAAGAGATACATAAACAGAAATGATTTTATCCATAAATAACCCGCCCTTAGGATTAACTAGAAAGGGCGGGACATAGATTAACTTCCTGCATTAAAGTTTAATTTCCTCGTTCCGGCTAGGATCGCTATATTTATAGATTCCAGGGTTCAGTTCGATTTTTTCGTCGAAAGGGATATCTTTGTAGCTATCAATATTAGTTCCTGTAGATATCATGCCCTTAGGTGTAATTTCAGGCACCACTTCTTTGCCATTAATCCGTAACGTAGTTTGGTTAACGCTTTTGAAGCCAGAAGATTTGGATGTTGATTCGACAATCAAATTTTCGCCCTCAGTATAGTAAGTGAATTCAATTTTTAACCCATCGACATCAAGTGAAGTGAACTGCTTTTCTTCTTTAGGTTTGTTTATAGTGATCCAATTCTTAGTAGTATCACGTTTCTCAATGACAGCATCCTTTAATATAAGTTTCATTGGAACATCGGACCAGTCGTTATACCATTCCGGAGATTCGAATTGAAATAAATGCTGGTAGCTTTCGGAATGATCTCCTTTCAAATTCCAACCCCCAGTGATTGTTTGATCACCTATAACCAACTGAGCGGTATTATAGTGGACAATTCCTTTTTTAAGCGAATCATTTTCATCTATTAGAATTTGGATATCTAAAGGGGTAACCACTAGCTGATCTAAGGTTATGCCGGTCTTTTCTTGAAATTCAGGACTGTTATACAGTTTCTTAGTGTAAATCGCCTCACTTGCTTTTTGTCCATCTGCTTTAAAATCGAACTTCCACGTACCTGAAAATCGTTTCGCTTCTTCAATGTAACTAAAATGAAGACTAGCTTCCTTCCAATCTGATTCAGTTATATTGAAAACCTGTTCAATAAATAAATCCGATCCTTCGTTAGGCATGATGGTTGGAATTGCTTCATTCTCTTGACTACCAGTACTAACTACCAAATGTGGGTTACCCCGTCCTAAGTCAGATGGTGATGCAGCGACTTTGTAACGGATAATGGTTTGATTGGAAACATATCGAACGGATTCGATTTGAATGCTTGGATATTGCTTAACTCCAGTATTGATAGTATCCCCTGCTTGATGATTAGATTGTAAGGGAATATTCCGATCACTGTAAAAAATGAGATTCCGTGCTTCAAACCTGTAGTCCTTTTTATCATCCTTTAATGTATCGGGTGTCTCATATACTCCAATGAGTTTCTGGCTTTCAGGATCGTATTCTAAATAACCGTATACCTTTGCCTTGGCACCGGATTCACTAGTCATGATGTTTTCCTCTGTAGCAAATCCAGTATATTTGGATAGATCAGATTTAGTATCAAGTGATAACAGCATTTTCATTTTTTCTCCATCAGTTACAACACCGTTCAAATTCATTGTTACTCCTGAACTGGAAGTTTGAAGATTATACTGTTGACCGATGCCGTTATTTAATGCATTGCTCACACTTCGACCACCAATTTTATCCCAATTAATCGTCATACTAGCGAATACAGGAATGGCTACAAGTAAGAGGCAAGAGAAGACAATACTGATAGGAATAACCTTTTTATTAGACCTAGGAGTATTCTGGGAGGCATGCAGATTTCTTTGACGTTTATAAGCTTCTTGTTCTATGGCAGTCCACATCAAATCATAATCCGGTCGGGGAATATGTTTATCTTTTTCAATATAGAGACTCATTACTATTCAGCTCCTTTAGTTGGGTTCCACCCATTCTATTTAGTATTTTAAGTCCCTTGTTCAGTCTGGATTTTACAGTTCCTTCGGGTATGCTCATAACTTTAGAGATCTCGGGTACAGTCAATTCGTTTATAAAACGAAGGACTACTACCATTCTGATTTTGTCAGGAAGCTGACTGTATAACCCTTGTAATTCTTTTTTAGTTTCCTGTCGATCCAAACGTTTTTCTACAGGGTTTGATTCCTCAGACCTGGATAATAAATAATTACGTACTTCTTTCATCCACCCCGTCTTACGCCTTTTGATCACACTGTTGCACTCATTCGAAGCAATTCGTAAAATCCAAGCTTTCAAGTTTCTTACCTTCGACTTATCCGCTAAGATAACTTTTACAAATACCTCTTGGGTAATATCCTCCGCATCTGCCTGATTTTTCATTAAGTAGTAACAAAAATAATATACTTGTTCTTTATAGAGCTCGAAAATTTCCCGGTCACTCATTTTGCTGCACCCCCTGTCTTTGCTGTTCTCATTAATAAGACTTATAAGCGTATGTAATCGTTCATTTTTCATTTTGATTGTAGTATTTCTTCTGAGTATCATAGCGAATTCGAATGGAAGATAAGTCGTTTACAGGTAATTATAACCATGATAAAATTAGCGGTGGGACATGCGTCCGTAATCTATTAAAACTAATTGAATGTCCGCGTTAAAGGTAAAATCATCGAAAGATGATGACACAAAGCCATGGGTCTAAAACCTTTCGACAGAAGGAAATGATCGCCAGGCCGCCATAGGGATGTCTTATGAAGCATAAAGGATAGCTCTAAGAATATGTAGTCTATTTTGAGCTCTTTTATTATTTCGACCTATACGGCGTTACATTATCGCAAGGGGCCGAAAGGGGAAGTACATGAACAGTTTTTTCAAAACAATAGGTACTAGTTTGGCAGTAGGTGCTTTATTGCTGTCCGGAACGATCGGATGGATGTCTAATCCAGGAGTAGTGTCTGCAGCTACCTCAACAGTAGTAACCGCGGATCAGATGATCAGCAAAGTAACGGCAGCCTCCAAAGCAATAAAGAATTTCCATCTGGATGTGACCAAAAAACAGGATATTCAAAGCGGCGGGGTGCGTATCAGCAACACCAACACTCTGAAGCTGGATATCAACCGTCTGCCGAATTTTGCCGCAGCAGGCACTGTCGCTAGTAGTCTTTTAGAAACATCGTACAGTCTATATGCCAATGACAAGGAGTTTTACTATCTTGTAGACGGAAGTGAACTGATCGATGAATCTGAAGATGAAGGTTACGACGATGACGGGGAGCCAATCGATCCTGATGCACAATATTGGCTTGGACTGGAGAAAACGGAATGGGATGCCTTTTACTCTAAAGGCCAATACGATCCTGTTTCCATGCTTGATTCGGTCAAAAGTTATAAAAAATCCATGAAAGTCAGCACTGCTGGCGCACAAACAGTCTTACAATTCACGGTAACCGATCCGACAGCAGCTAAGGGGATAATCAAACTCTATGACCAGGAGAACCTTTGGGATGGAGAGACAGTTCAACCCAAAAGCGTAACGTGGAAATTATTCGTCAATACTAAGACCTGGCAAACGGAAAAGCTGACAGTCGATCTGAGTTATGTACTGGTAAGTGATGGAGCCAAAGATACATACACCACGAAAATCGAAGCTAAATATTCCAAAAATAATAAAGGTGCAGCCATTGTAAAACCGGCCGAACTAGAATAATAAGGACCATTCATATCGAGCAAAAAGCGCTGTTCCAATGAACAGCGCTTTTTGTTGTATCCAACAGCAGTTCTTTATTAGTTGACAAGAATAAATCATTGCTGTAATTTATATGTATGCGCATGTATATAATAATTTATCTAAATATAATTTAATGAAAGTTGGGAAAAAGATGATAGCACTAGACACAGCATTAACTTTTCGCAGAGGGCTGACATTAAAAAACCGAGTGGTTATGGCTCCAATGACCACGCGAATGAGCTTTTATGACGGTGTAGTAACACAAGATGAATTGAAATACTATTCGCTAAGAACGGGCGAAGTAGGTGCGGTCATCACTGCGGCAGCAAATGTACAAGAGGGTGGAAAAGGATGGGAAGGTGAACTTAGTGTTTCCTCCGATGAATTTATTCCTAGCCTCAGCCGATTAGCATCTACTATTAAACGAAATGGAACAAAGGCTATTTTACAGCTATTCCATGCAGGAAGAATGACAGATTCAAAAATATTGCGTGGCGTACAACCCGTTTCCTCCAGCGCCATTGCTGCCGAACGCCCGAATGCAGAAATTCCAAGAGCATTAACAGAAGATGAAATTTTCGGTGTAATTGAGGATTTTAAAAAAGCGACTCAACGTGCTATTCAAGCTGGATTTGACGGGGTAGAAATTCATGGAGCAAACACATATTTAATCCAACAATTCTTCTCTCCACACTCCAACCGTCGTGAAGATCAATGGGGCGGAAGCTTAGAGAAAAGATTTAATTTCATTAACCAATTAGTGGATGCAGTTATTGCTGTCGTTGACAATTCAAAGGTTAAGGATTTTATTGTCGGGTATCGTTTTTCTCCAGAAGAATATGAAGAGCCTGGAATTAAAATCACCGATACCTTTTATCTTATTGATAAATTAGCTGATAAAAAGCTGGATTATCTGCATATTTCATTAGGGGATTTTAAGAAAGTATCTGCATCAGAAGATTTTAAAGAAAAATCAATCCTGCAATATGTACATGAGAAAATCAATGGCCGTGTACCTTTAATTGGGGTAGGAGATATCCGTACCAAACAGGACGCAGAGGACACGTTGACAAATGCTGAATTAGTAGCAGTAGGACGATCTCTTATCATTGATCCTCATTGGACAAGTAAAGTGCTGGAGGGTAAAGAAGATCTCATCAGAAGAGTACTTGCTGATCAAGATAGAGAAGAACTTGTAGTAGAGAATGGTATTCTAGAATTCCTTAAATTAATGATGCCTGATCGTTTACGCTAAACCCAAACACAGTTTTGAGGTCTAAATCTATAACGTTCCGCGGTAAATTCCGCGGAACGTTATTTTTCTGTAACGACTCTATTCCCTCTTTAAGATTGTTGTCGTATGTTTCAACATTCGATTCATGAGATTTCGCCGTTCTGTTTTTATGTCGGTGTCGCTTCTCTTTAATGCGTCGCGGATGGGGATGATCTCTGTAATTTTCCTGCCGCTTTTTATTCTTCGATCTACACAAGTCGGGATGTAACCTACGTTAGTTATACTCGTGTGTCCTTTTTCATCCTTCTTTATTTTAAGCGTAAGAATGATACCGCTTTGTGTATAAGGAATATTCATTAGTTTAGTCGAAACAAAATTCCCCAATGAGTAAATAACGAATTGTTTTTTTCCACGAAGCGCTAACGGTTGAAGAACATGTGGGTGAGACCCCAGTATGATGTCGGCGCCATTTTTAAAGAAGAGATTGACCAGCTCTTTTTGCCTCTTGTTTGGAGTGTAACGATATTCGCTTCCGAAATGCAGATAAAGCAAGACTAGATCGACTTTCTTTTTTAAATCTCGAATCTCCCGAATGATCTTGGGCGTAGATATCCGGTTAACCAGCCATGGCTTACTCACTGGTACAGGAATTCGGTTGGTTCCTGCTGTGTAGGAGAGGATGCCAATCGTAATTCCTTTGACGTTTTTAATAAGCGTTCTCTTGGATTCTTCTAATGATTTAGCTGTTCCCGTGTGGTCGATTCCATTACGGTCCAGAACTCGTAACGTCCGAACCAGACCCGGGGCACCATAATCCATGCAATGATTGTTGGCCGTTACTAATACGTCGAATCCGGCTTCCTTAAGTGCAGGGGCCAGTTCGTCTGGACATTTGAATATCGGACCGCCTGATCGGGGACTTTTCCGGCATTCGGGGCCACTTCCAGCAAAGGTGGTTTCGAGATTGCCAATCGTTAAATCAGCCTGTTTCAGATAAGGAGCTACTTTTGCAAACAGGGGGCTGAACGAATAGGTTCCGTCAGGCTGTTTAGCATCCGAAATAATATAACGTTTGACCATTAGATCTCCCACAGCAGCTATTTGTATTTCAGTCATGGATATCCACCTTTTTATTATTTTCATTAGGATATGGCATAAAGTTGTTATGGGTTATTCTTTCTTTAAGGCGAAGTGCAAACATTTGTGTGGCTTTTTATTTAAAATGTGACTCAACGCATAATCACTTTATTTAGATCGTCTAAATTTAAGGTATTCATTTTTTTCAAACTTTTATAATTTGATTCAAATCCTCTTTTTTGTTTGGCAGCCATAATAAAATAAGGTTGTTGATAAACATTATCAATCAAACATTGGAGGTTAAAGAAATGAGTACACAATTCAAAAAAATCGCCGAGGATACTTACTGGATAGGCAAAATCGATAACCGCCCGGTTCCATTTCACCGCCTGATTCTGGCAAAAGGAACTACCTATAATTCTTATTTATTAAAAACAGGTAAGCCAACTGTCATTGATACCGTAGATATGGAATTCGGACGTGAATATGCCGAGTGTCTGGGTGAAATGATTGATCTTCTAGATATCCATTACATTGTAATTAATCATACAGAGCCTGATCACTCTGGTGGACTGGCAGCTCTCGCTGCCAAGGCTGCAAATGCCACGATCGTATGCACCGAGATTGCTGTTCCCGAATTGCAGGAAATGTACAAGCTTCATAGCCGGAACTTCCTGGTGGTTAAAGACGGAGATAAGCTGGATATTGGCGGGAAAACGCTGCTGTTTAAAGAAACACCGTATCTCCATACCGCAGAAACGATGATCACCTATTGTATCGAAGATCAAATCTTATTTCCTTGTGATATTTTCAGCACGCATGTTGCGGTGGAGAATCTATTCAGCGATGAAGCCGGGTTTGATATTACGGAAGATTTCGAGGGCTATTACGCAGCAATTATTCATCCTCACAGAAGATATGTAAGAACCCTGTTAGAGGCTGTTAAGGATCTTGAGATCCGGATGATCGCTCCTTCCCATGGATTTGTGATCCGGAAGGACATACGTAAATATATCGGGATGTACGCCACATTGAGCCGTGAAACGACGCAAGGAAAAAAGGCAACCATCGTATATACCACCATCAAAAACAGTACCAAGAAGATGGCCAAAATCATACAGGATTGCTTGCAGGAAAATAATATAGAGACAGAGGTCTGGGATGCAGATAAAAGTAGTGCCACTGATATTCTGAACAGCATAACGTCAGCGGACGCGGTCTTTATTGGCAGCTCCACTAAATACGCGGACATGATTGGGAACCTGGAGAACATTCTGAAAGAATTGCACAATATGAATCTGGAAGGTAAACTTGCTGCAGCCTTTGGCTCCTACGGCTGGAGTGGTGAAGCCATTGAAGTCATTCAGGATTATCTGAATGGAACAAACATGACGGTGCAAAGCACATCTGAGGTTATTAAAACCACGGGGATGACACATGTAGAGTTCCCTGTACGAATCAGATTTTCCCCGAAAGAGCCTGAGAAAGTTCAAAAAATTAAAAATGCGGCTGAATTTGTTTCGGATTTGCTGCTGAGTTCATTTTAGGGAGGAGGAACATAGGATGACAAAACATTACGTTATTGTTGGCGGAGGAGTAGCCGCCGTCCATGCCGCCAAAGCCATCCGTGATCAAGACGCAGAATCGGAAATTTCGATCCTCGGGGAGGAAAGTCAACTGCCCTATAACCGGATTAAGCTGACCAAAGGGCTGTTTACCGACCTGCACAGTGAGAAGGTGCTGATTAAAAAGGAAAAATGGTACCGCGATAACCGTATCTCCGTAAAAACCTCGACCCGAATCCGTTCTGTCCACCCGGACCGGCAAATAGTTGTGACAGAAGATGGGCAGAGTGTTTCTTATCATAAGCTTTTATTGTGTATGGGAGCGAAGAATCGTGCACTCTCCCTTGAGGGCTTCGCCCTGAACAATGTTCATACCCTCCGGGATATGAACGACGCGGACAGATTGAAAGAAAACCTGCAGGATGGCAGCCATGTAGCCGTAATCGGTGGGGGAGTGCAGGGAATCGAAACCGCTTGGGCGCTGCATGAAGCGGGATATCAGGTAACGGTGATCGAAGCTTTTCACCGGTTGATGGGCAGACAGCTTGATGAGAAATCCTCACAGCTCCTTAAAGAGAACCTTGAACAAGCAGGTGTGAAGGTTATTCTTCGAGCTGATGTAGCGTCTATAACAGGAACTGAGTATGTTACCGGAATTACGCTGCACGACCAATCTCATTTTTCCTGTGACCATGTAGTCTACTCTATTGGTATTGTACCGAATACGAAACTGGTAAGTGGCTCGAATATTCAAGTCCGGCAGGGCATTATCGTAAATGAACAAATGCAAACAAATGATCCGCATGTGTATGCAGCCGGAGATGTGGCTGAAATTAACGGGCATGTGGAAGGACTGTGGGGCGGAGCGATTGAGCAGGGCAGGATTGCCGGCAGTAATATGGTCGCCAATCTGACGGCGTATCGTAGAGCTGTTCCGGTTACCTTGTTTACCGCCTTTGGTATCTCTTTATTTTCGATAGGCAACGTGGATGAACAGTGTTGCGATACGGCGGTAAGCGGAGATGACAATGGGGCGTTTACGCGTATCTATGTGAAAGATAACACAATGATCGGTGCGATATCCTGGCAAGGTGCAGCTGCTTCTCTTGGGTATAAAACCGCTGTAGAGTATGGCATCTCCCTTGAGGGGATCGATGTTAACAGGAGTAGCATCGAGGAGATTATGGCTGAAGTACAAACCAGGTTGAACTAAACTATTAACTTTTTAGGAGATGATAAAGATGAAAAAATACATTTGTCTACCCTGTGGTTATATCTATGATCCGGCATTAGGCGATCCCGATGAGGATGTTGTTGCAGGCACTGCATTTGAAGATTTGCCTGAAGATTGGGTCTGTCCGGTATGCGGTGAAGATACCAGTCATTTTGCGCCGGTTGAAGATAAAAAAACTTCTGTATCCTAAAGGAAAGTAGGAGTTGTACAAAAAAATGAACAACAGGGGGGACAGTTATGAAGGAGTATTCTTGCCAATACGCTGCTGAACCTTGTACCCGCAAGGTGCCTATTTTTGCTGCGTTAAGCGATGACGATCTCTCCCGGATCAGCGCTATGATCAAGCATCGTAAGTTTACTAAAGGTCAACCTTTAATTCTGGAAGGGGCGCCGTCAGATACGCTGTACATTATTCAGCGAGGGCATGTTAAATTATCCAAAACAACTCCTGAGGGCAAGGAACAAATTTTGCACATCTTGACGAATGGAGACTTTTTCGGGGAACTGAGCATTTTTAACAGCGATGAGCTGAGTAACTTCAGTGCTTATGCTCTGAAAGACACTAACATTTGCATGCTGACCCGAACGGATATGGAGCAGCTGATGAGGGATAATCCGGATATTTCGCTCAGACTACTGAAGAGTGTGACCAAAAGACTAGCCCATACGGAAAATCTGGCGCAAAGCCTGGCGACCAAAGATCCCGAAATACGAATTGCTTATATGATCATGGAACTCAGCGACAAATATGGTAAGCAGCGTGGCACTCATATTCATATTGACCTTCCGTTGTCTCGTGAAGAGCTGGCCAGTTATGTTGGGGTCACCCGCGAAACTATTAGCAGAAAATTCTCAAGGTTTGAAGATTCAGGTCTTATTGAGCTAATCGGAAACAAGCAAATGCTCATTATAGATCCAGCCGGTTTGGAGAGTTATATGGGGTATTAAGAGGATTACGGTGTATTGACCGCTCTGTATGACACCGTGGGTGCAGAACATACGCTATATGGGGCCAGACTCCGATACTTGTCGTTCCCAAAGGATTTCAGTATGATGAATACTATATAAACTTGTCCCTATGGGCTCGATTAATCGGAAGATGGCGAGGAAACCCAATGCAGAAAAGGAATAGCAGAAAATTTTTCCGTATCAGGCTAGAGGAAATGATTCAAACCTTGCGACATGAAATTCATTCGGGAAGTATAGCGATCGGCAGTTATCTTCCTTCAGAAAGCGACTTAGAGGTGCGCTTCGGACTTAGCAACGCTTCTGTGCGCAACGGGCTCAAGGTGCTGGTGGATGAAGGCTTAATTGAGAAAATTCCGCGTGTTGGCAATCGGGTAATTCCCCCCGTAGAGGAAGGCAGAACGACGATCAAGTTCGGATATGTGAACACCATCCCCAAGCTTGTAGAGATGCAAGAGCTACTGAATGAGTTCGGCAAACGCTATCCGCATATCGACGTTCAGCCGCTCGAGTTGTCTTCAGGAAACTACTCGACATCTTTGAAGGAATATTTGCAGTCGGAAATCATGGATGTCGTACTGATGAATAATAACAATTATCAGGATTTTTTGGAGCAAGGCTGTACGGAGCTGCTGGAGCCGATGGAGGAACAGCCGGACACGTATCGTTTTCTTTCCGACCCGTTCCGGTATGGTGACCGTAATCGCGTTCGCCCCTTCATTTATTCTCCAGTCGTGCTTTGTTATAATAAACAGCACTTTAAGGAAGCCGGCGTATCACCACCAGACAGTAGCTGGACCTGGGACGATTTGTTCGCTAATGGTCGAAAGGTAGCTGAAGGTCATGACTGGTATGGTTTTTATTTTTATTTGCCTTCTCGTAACCGGTGGCCGTTGTTCCTGCTTCAGAGCGGTACGACGTTTGCGGCAGAACAGGATGACGAAGGCAAATTCCGGTTCAGTGGCTCAAAGCTACTCGACAGTTTAGGAACCATTCGTAAGCTGATAGGCATGAAGGATGTATTTCCAGCCGTATTGTCCGAGAGCGATGCGGATGCGGAAGCCTTGTTCTTGCAAGGCAAAGTGTCCATGATTATGACGACCTATTACTTCTTGAATCAATTGCGTCAATCCGATTTGGCATTCGATATTGCTCCATTGCCGCGGCTGCAAAATGCTGATACGCTGCTGATTATAAATGGACTGGCGGTTAACAGCAAATCACAGAACAAGGATGCATCCATGCTGCTCGTTGATTTTCTCACCTCACACGAGGCGCAACTGATCATTAGGCGCAAAACGCTGAATATTGCAGCCAACCGTTTGGTGATGGATTGGGAAGGTGAGGAAGTGGGGTATCGTCCGGCCCGTTTTCAGCTTTACCGTGAGATCTTCCCTACCTATCGTCTGGTTACAGAGCTGGGTTTGAGCAACCTCCAGTTGAAAGAGATTCAACGTGATATCATGATGTTTGTTTCAGGTCTACTGGACAACGACGAGTTATGCCGCAGGCTTGAGGAAATATTGAATGCGGTAAATCAGGAGACTCAGCACTCTTGAGGACTGAAAGTTTATGTGAAAATCCCGGCACAGGTTCAATTCTGAATCTGTGCTTTTTGGTATGTTGAAGTATTTGTTTGTTGCACAAGAATTGACTCATATATGACTCATAATAAACATAAAAACTTGTTGACTATGCTTTTGTTGTTATTATATGATGCAATAGAAGTCAGATATGAGTTAACGCGAACTCGATTTTATTAAGGTGGTGTAGCTGCAAAGATGGAAAAGGAAGGCGTTTATTTTCACAATGTTTCGGAGCTGGTTCATAAACCCTATCAATCTGGATTGCATCTCCAGCGTTTTCCACAGCATGTGCGCAATGGCTTGTCAGAGAAAGGAAGAACCAAAGCTATACAATCGAACGGCTGCGAATTGCGGTTTGTCACCGAATCCAAGCATGTTAGGGTCACTGTCGGATCGAATGATAGTAACGGCCGCGTTGTGGTATGCAGAGGGGATTTTTTTCATTCTCAGCATTTTCTGCAGGCGGGTACGGTAACCACTCTGCACTTGGAGGAGCCGGAACGTTTTACAGAGGTATCAAGTAAGCGGCTGAATCAGTCTGGATTTTCCTCTAACGTATGGCGTTTGCATTTTGATCGTTTCGGAGCTGTTTTCTACGATGTGGATGCTTTTGGTTGTGAAGTACGTGCGCCTAGACCGGAAGAGGTACCGAAGCTTACGATGCTCGCCTATGGATCTTCCATCAGCCAGAGCGCGGGATCCACGCATCATTTCAATGGTTACTTACAGCAGACAGCGCGCAGACTTGGTGTGGATGTGCTAAATCTTGCGCTTAGCGGATCTTGTTATTGCGAGGACGTAGTTGCCGATCATCTGGCTGAACGTGAGGATTGGGATTTTCTGTTTCTGGAACTTGGTGTCAATATGCGTGCTGTAGTGTCTCCAGAGGAATTCAAGCGTAGAGTGTCTTACATGCTGGACCGGGTTATCAAAAATCATCCTGACAAACCTGTGTTCGTTACTACGATTTATCCGAATCGTGCAACGTATTTTCTTGATACAGGCCATCTTCTTCATGTCCAAGAGGCGGTTTTTAACGAAGTGCTGCTTCGTTACTATGAGAGCAATAAACATCCACAACTACATCTGCTGGATGGCGCATCAGTCATGCGCGATCTAACCTCGCTGACCTCCGATCTTATTCATCCTTCCGATTATGGACACACGCTAATGAGCGAGCATTTAGCAAAGCTGTTGCGGCCCATGACCGAACCCCTCCGAACTTCTAGTCATTCTACCGAAGTGTCCCCAATTTTATAATAGGGAGTTGATGGAAATGAAGCGTTGGATGCTTACCATGGTGGGAGTTTCATTATTAGCCGCCTCTATGAATGGATGTTCCTCTTCTAATAAGGGAGGAGAAGAACAAGCAGGGGAGAGTCCGGAAAAAACCACTGCTTTCTCCATATCGTTCCGGAGCGGAAACATTTCGTATGCAGACAATCATCCGAATATCAATGATGACAAATGGGTCAAAAAGCTGGAGGAACTTACAAATACAGATCTTAACATCCGTTTGATGCAGCAGAAAAATTTTGATTCGCAAATGATTCAAATGTTCGCGATCAACGACATTCCGGATGTCGTGCAAGCAAGCTCTGGGCTGACGAACCCTCAGTTGGCAGGTTCCGTGGAGGCCGGAGTATTCATGCCCCTAAATGAATTGCTTGAGCAGTATGGGCAGGATCTTCTCAAGAAAGTCCCGAAGGAGGCATGGGAGAAGGAGACCGATGCGAAAGGTAATATCTATGCGATTCCGGAATGGCTGTCCAATCCGTCACGCCGGGCAACTTGGATTCGTGCGGATCTTTTGGAACAAACAGGGCTGCCAGAGCCTAAAACAGTAGATGACTTCCTGAATGTCATGCGTGCTTTTAAGAAGCTGGGTGTGGAGAATCCTTATATGGGCCGGGAGGACTTTGTATATTCGGATATGTTCTTCGGATCTTACGATACCTTTGCTAATTTCTTTATGAAACAAGGGGATCAAATTGTCCCGAAATTTATGAATATCGAAAATATGCAAAAGACGATCCAAACGTACAAGACAATGTTCGACGAAGGACTGATCAACAAGGAATTCGTCACAATTAATCCCACGAAATTTAAGAACGATATTCTTGCAGGCAAGGCGGGCATCTGGAACATGAATGCGAACCTGTTGATCCAATGGGATCAGCAGCTAAGAGAACAGGTGCCTACTGGTAAAATGAAGCTGATCGCCTCGCCCACAGGGCCAGACGGTAAGGGGGGACTTCGTCTTGTCGGTACGGTGCCGCGAGCGTATTTAATTAACAAGAATGCGAAAGACCCTGCCGGGATCGTCAAGTTTTTCAACTGGATGGTTAGTGACGAAGCGGAGAAGTTTTTTACCTTCGGAATTGAAGGGGAAAACTACACTGTAGAGAACGGAAATATTAACTATAACAGACCGAAAACAGCTGATGAAGTTGATGAAGAAACGTTCCGTCAAATCCTGCTGTGGTTCGTACAGGATACTACCTACAATAAAGGTGCGCTTAGTCTCACACCCGAAGGAAAAGATTTGATGAAGCTCTACGACACAGTACTTGCGAATGAGGGACGCGACGGGATTCAATTTGAACCGCAAGTAAAAGGCTATCAGAAAAACCCGGACATCACCCCAGGTGGAGATAAATTGCCACCAGTTATATTGACGCATGTGATCAATATGGTATACGGAAAAAAGCCGATTTCCGACTATCCGAAGGTGGTGGAGGAATGGCTGCAGAAAGGGGGAAGTGACGTCGTCAAGGAAGCAACAGAACGTTATAACAATAACGACGGTGTGATTTTGTCCCGACATTAATAAGCTGCATCTCACAAGAGGTTTGAACTCCATAATGCTTGTGATTACCTATACCATGTCAGGGAGGAATTCATTTGAGAAACGGACTATATAGGAAAGCTTTTCGAGTGGGCATTAGAGTACTGTTGGCTTTGGCTTTGTTATATTCGCCTTTGGAAATGCAAGCGCTTACTGTAGTTTATGCAGACGGAATAACCGATGACTATGTTACGCTCTACGAGGAAAACTTCGATGACCCTGACAATTTTGGATCTACCGGTGGTATTGCCATTCCGGGGCCTTGGCTGCAGGAAGGCGAAGGAAACAGTATGGCGAAAACTTCGGTTTCGTCCACGGCCCCGTCCGTACCGAATCTGGTGAAAATCGATGGCAAGGATGCATTGGCGCTGCCAGTGAATTCGACGGGGTACCGCAATCTTCAATTGAGTTATTATACACGGGCATCCTCCTACATCGGAGGAAGCGTCATTCTAGAATGGTCAAGTGACGGAGGGATAAATTGGACAACGCTGGAGGAATTTAAGCTGCCCCCAGGAACGCTGGAACAAAAGAACAGTGAGCCGAACCAACTCAAAGTCCAAAACTTGGGCAGCGGAGCTGACAACAACCCGAACGTCAAAATCCGGGTTCGTGTGGGGGAGCTTATGAGCGCGAATATGTACATCGATAGTGTCGCCCTCAAAGCTCAAGCGATTCCCGGAATACCACCCGCAGAGACACCGGTGCCAATCCCTACACCGGCTGAACCTAAGCCGTTTGTGGTTCCTGAAGGCGTTAAGCTGTATGAAGATGTGCGGATTGGGAATGCTGGAACGCGGCCGATTTATACTTCGATTGCCGTACCCAAGATCCTGCCTCAAGCACCCGTGCCAGTGATGGTATACATTCATGGCGGAGGTTGGAATCACGGAGACCGGAAGCAAGCCCTTGCCAGTATCTGCAACTATGTAACCAAGCGAGGATATATCGGAGTATCGCTGGATTACCGCTTAACCCCGGAAGCGCCATTCCCGGCGCAAATTCAGGATGTGAAGCTTGCTATTCGTTACTTGCGCGCGCATGCGGCAGAATACCATCTGGACCCGAGTCGGATCGGTGTATGGGGTTCGTCGTCAGGGGGGCATCTGGCCTCACTGCTCGGTACGACTGGGAAAATTAAGTCAGGCGAGACAATCACATTGGATACAGGACATACCGTAAATGTTCCGGATTTGGCAGGGAATGGCGGTTGGCAGCAATATTCTGATCAAGTGCAAGCCGTTGTCGATCTCTACGGTCCAGCGGATTTTACAACAAACTTCGCTAATAGCTATAAATCAGTGAAAGCGCTTTTAGGCGGGAACGACGCGTTCTCTGTGCCAGACCAGGCAAGGTTGGCCATGCCTGGCACTTATGCGTCACCGGACGATCCGCCTTTTTTCATCCGCCATGGGGATGTGGATGCAACGATCCCATACACGGACAGCATTACGTTCTCCAATCAATTGAAGGATGCAGGCGTGAAAGTGGTCGATGTAAAAATTGTACCTAAACAAGGTCACGGTTTTATAGGCGAAGCGGCTGAGCAAGCAAGCGCCGAGGCTTGGGCTTTTATGGATCAATATGTAAAGAATCGAATGGCAACAACACCTGATGATGAGGTTGTATATCGCGATCTAGCCAGTCTGGCACCGAGCGACGATGCAGTCATCGACAGCAGCAAGCCCACTGTAAACTTCAATAGCGCGACGGGCAGCAGCAATGGATTGTTCAGTATTTCTTCTGGCGCCGAGAACAAGAAATATGTGTATTTTAAATTTGATGTCTCTTCATATAGCAATCCTGTAAACAGGTACATTTTTAATGTTGCTGCCAAAAAGGGTTCATCCAATGCGGACCTCGAACTTTCGTTATTCGGCCTAAAGGATATAAATTGGACTGAATCGGAGCTGACTTGGAGCAATGCGCCTGTCACAGATCTGACCATTGCTTCGTTAAGTGGGAAATTTACCGTAACGGCAGACAAATCAGGAGCTCCACAGGTTTACAGCATCGATGTGTCCGAGTTTGTCAGAGAAAGATTGTCCGCATCGGGCGGTAATATCGCTTTTCTGCTTGGTGATGCGGCAAGCACTGGAATTTCCCTCAATGTCTATTCGAAAGAAGCTAATGGCAACAGCAACCCCCGTCCACAGCTTGTTGTTCAAGAAGCGGTTGCACCTTCAAGCGACCATGAGAAACCTTCCTGGCCGGATGGAAGTTCTCTGAAAGCTGTCAATATAGGTACAGAGTTCATTCAACTTTCATGGCCGGCCGCCAGCGATAATCAAGGTATCGGCTCCTATCGCGTATACCGGGATAACACCCTGTTATCCAATGTTACCGGTGCAATGTATACAGCCGTTGGGCTTAGCCCTAGCACGGCGTACAGCTTTAAGGTTGAAGCGGTGGATCAGTCGGGCAATACATCCGTACCGCTTTCTTTTACGTGGTCAACGCTTACAGAACCCATCATTCCTTACGCGATTGCAAACGTGACAGCCAGCGACAGCGATGGCAATATCGCAACGAATACCATCGATAATAACTTGTTCACCCGTTGGTCCGCCGCAGGTAACAGCCCGTGGGTCCAATACGATTTAGGCGAACGGAAGCAGATCAGTTATTTAGGTATTGCCGTTTATAAAGGTGACACGCGTACGGCTCAATTGAGTATCGAAACTTCAAATGACGGTTTGGCTTGGACTACCATATGGACTGGTGCAAGCATGTACAGAACCATAGAGATGCAACCTTTTGATCTTCCTGACACAGAAGCCAGATATGTGCGGATCGTGGGTCTTGGAAATTCTGATGGCAGCGCGTTTACAAGTTTATCGGAGGTAAACATCTATGCGCCGTTCGCAAATGGCGATACACCTGTAGCCAGCATCCCGAACTACACACCTAATCCCCCCCGGGAACCGATCCCATTCACAGCTCCCGGATTAACCGAACCTGAGGGTACGGTGCATCCGGTTCATTCCTCACCTACTACCACTGGGCGCATCTTGAACGTGCTGGACTATAATGCTGATCTCGCCGATAACGACACAGATGACGGTATTGCTATTCAAGCTGCCATAAACAGTGCTGAGCCCGGCGATGAGGTCTATTTGCCGTCTGGGGTTTATAATTTGAACTCAACATTGGATACTCTTGTCAATTTGAAGCTCAAGTCAGGAGTAAACCTTCGCGGTGAGGATCAATCAACAACCATCCTCAAGACATCTCTCAATAAGGTAAAAAACAGCGCCCTGATGAAAGTATCCGGACAGCATGATCTGTCCATAACTAATCTCACATTGACTTCTACATGGAACGGTGTCTACACGACGGATCACAAAGTGAACAACCCGGACGCCGGTGGTCCCGACAGCATGATTACCATCGCAAATTTTGGTGAGGTTCCGTCATACAACGTCACGGTTGATGGAGTTACTGTAGAGAAGTATTCACGTATGGGTGTGCGTATCGACAACAGCCGTGATATCGTCGTACGCCGCAGCACGTTCCGAAATGCGACAGATGTAGGTCCGGGCGGTGCTGGCTATGGTGTGTCGATTCAGGGCATGGCCAAGCAGGATCGCAACGGGTATGAGAACGACACGGTTTGGAATGTTGTGGAGGACTCCCATTTCGAAGGCCCTTATTTGCGGCATGGGGCGCTGATCCAATTTGTTGCCCATAACAATGTCCTGCGAAACAATCAGTTTATGAATACAAAGCTGGATGCCATCGATCTGCACGGAGAACTCGAATATTTGAACGAGATATACGGCAATGTGATTAGCGATATTCCCTACGGCGCGGCGATCGGACTGGGAAACACCGGGGGTACAGCACCCAGCAATCACAGTAAGTCAGGACCGCGTAACTATATCCATGACAATACGATTCGTAATACAAGAGAAGGAATCAATGTAACTATGGGCACCCCGGATACAGTCATTGAGCGAAATGTGATTGAGAATACAACGCATATAGAGAACGCCAAGGGCATTCAGATTTTGAACGGGCCAGGTACTATCATTAAGGAGAATATCATTCGCAACAACACCGCGTCGAATTATTGGGCTGTATCCCTTGAGCATGATCCCGGCGACAGCAAAGCAAATGATATCGGAGCGGGCGACCCGCAGGACGTTCAATTGATCGCAAATTCGCTGATTGGCAATACGAACGGTATTCGACTTCTTGCTGGAAAAGGGATCATCCTGCAGGGGAATCTTATTGACAGTATAAGTTGCAATTATTTCAAAAATGATCATGTAGTAGTAGAGGGTTGGCCGTTACCGATTATACCCTAAAGAAAACACAAGCTCACTCATAGAAACTCCATATTGCAAGCGCTTTATTGTAGGTAGAATGAGGTTAGATTCATTCACTATTTAAGGAAATGGAGGAAAGCCGATGCCACATATTGAGATTAGGATGTACGAAGGCCGAACGAGTGAGCAGAAGGAGGAGATAGTCACCGTATTCACGCGGGAGTTATCCCGAATTATTGAACGGGAGGAACGATTTATTACCGTCGAATTTCTAGAAATTCCCCTGGATGAGAATGCTCCGGCGAACCTGCTGAAAACAGGACCTATAGGAAACGGTTATGAAAGCTAAGTTAACTGGGGTTGACCTTATTAACTACAAAGCCGACACGAAAAGGTCCTTGCTTTTAAACATGTGGAAATTCAGAGCACTCTATGTGATTGCGATTCCCGGGATCTTGTATTTTATTATTTTCAAGTACTTGCCGTTGGCTGGTTCAGTTATTGCGTTTCAGAACTACAATATTTTTAAAGGCTTTACAGGCAGTGAATGGGTGGGACTCGAGCACTTTAGGACGATGTTCCAATACCAGGATTTCGGAAGAATCTTGAGCAATACAATTCTGCTAGGCTTGTATGATCTTATATTCGCCTTTCCGGCTCCAATATTGCTTGCGCTTCTGCTGAATGAAATTCGGCTTGTGTTTTACAAACGGTTTTTGCAAACGGTGGTTTATATGCCCCATTTCCTATCTTGGGTAATTGTCAGCGGTATCGCCTTGGGTATCCTCTCCCCAGGAACAGGGATTGTGAATCAGGCTTTACAAGCTTTCGGCTTTGAATCGATTTATTTTCTTGGTGAAAATTCATACATTCGCACGATTTTGATCAGTTCCGGTATCTGGAGGGATTCCGGGTACGGTACGATCATTTATCTGGCCGCGTTGGCAGGAATAAACCCAGATCTTTATGAGGCTGCTGAAGTAGACGGAGCCGGGCGCTGGAAACAAACCTTAGCCATTACACTGCCGTCTCTTATACCGACGATTATGATTTTGTTCCTTCTCCATATCGGGAGATTTCTTGATCTTGGCTTCGAGCGGGTATGGGTATTCCTGAACGCGCTTAATACCGGGAACGGGGAGATTCTGGACACTTATATCTATAAGGCGGGGCTGCTGTCTCAGCAATACAGCTATACAACAGCAGTGGGGCTATTCAAGTCGGTAGTTGGACTCATTCTGGTGCTCATCGGCAACATTTTGAGCAAAAAAACAACCGGTGAATCGCTGTATTAATCGCTCTTTATGGAGGTAGGGATGATGAGAGTACGCTATACTCGCGGCCAGAATCTATTTAATGTGTTCAATCTTTTGTTTCTGACCGCTCTCGCTTTGGCTATGTTTCTGCCGTTTCTGAATGTGATTGCCCAGTCCTTTAGCAGCTCTGAAGCAATTATTAATGGCAGGGTAGGCTTGCTGCCAAAGGAATTTACCGCGATCAATTATCAGTACGTTTTCAGCGATCATTCCATTTGGCGGGCGTTCGGTGTTTCCGTCTATATTACGGTACTGGGCACCGCCATTAATCTGATTGCGACAGCTTCTCTCGCTTATCCGGTGTCGCGGCCGGAATTCGTAGGACGTAAATACATCGTCATGATGGTATTGTTCACTATGGTATTCAGTGCCCCTCTTATTCCAAACTTTATCCTGATCAAAAATTTGGGGCTTATGAACTCCTTATGGGCACTTATGATTCCGGGGGCCATCAGCGCATTTAACTTTTTCGTGATGAGAAGCTTCTTTATGCAGCTGCCTCAGGAGCTGATAGATTCCTCCAGAATCGATGGGTGTGGCGAGCTGCGGATCATAGTCAATATGGTACTGCCGTTGTCCAAACCGGTAATGGCCTCATTGGGGATTTTTTACGCCGTCGGGCACTGGAATACGTACATGAGCGCTCTGTATTATATCAACAAGCCGTCATTATGGCCTCTGCAAGTGATGTTGAAGAAGCTCTTCGAGACGGACGATATCAGCATTGATCCGGCTTCCTCAGTTTATAGCTCTTTGGCCCACACCTCACCTGAGGGCATCAAAATGGCTGTTATCATTGTCGCTACTATTCCGATTATCATGATTTATCCGTTTCTTCAACGCCATTTCGTTAAAGGAATGATGGTCGGATCCGTCAAATCCTGATCTATCATAGTGTGGTAGAATAGGAACGCGTTAAGCGAGACGAATCGGAAGGTGGTATCCATGGATGAGATGTGTATTAATCGTAGACGACGAGCCCATGATTCGAAAGGGACTTTCTATCATGATCCAGCAATGCGGCGAGCATCTGTATAACATTAAGCTGGCCCAGAATGGCGAGGAGGCCATCCAGCTCATTATGGAGGAGCAGCCGGATTTTCTTTTTACAGATATCCGTATGCCCAAGGTAGACGGACTGGAGCTGTGCCGGCGGCTGTCGGAGATGGAGACGGATATTCAGACTGTTGTCATCTCGGGTTATGGGGATTTTGAATACGCCCGCCAATGCGTGTCCTATGGAGTGAAAGAATATCTCCTGAAACCCGTGAGCAAAGGGAACCTTCAAAATGTGATCGCCAAACTGGAAGCGCATAGAGAGAAGTTAGAGAGTTTTGTCTCTGTCGCTAAGCTCGATGAATGGGTCGTGCGTATGGATGATGCCATCTGGACCTTGGATAAAGAAAGGCTGTACCTTGTACTGAAGGAATGGGAAACTGACTTCCTCCAGCGTAAGATGAGCCGGATTCAGCAAAAAGAGCTTCTGGAAGAGGGCTATGCTTTACTCGTGAAGAAGCTGCTTGTCAATTCAGTTACACCCGGTAAAAGCCTGTTAGACTTGTCCGCAGCAGCTGGACCTGAGCAGTTATTTCACTGCTTCGCAGAAGCGTCAGCAGCTATATTGGAAGAGCTTCGTAGAAAGCGCAAGGGTAAAGCGAAGGATCCGATAGAGGAAGCTAAAGCATTTATTGAAAAGCATCTCGCCCAGGAAGTATCGCTGGAAGAAGTGGCGGAAGTGCTTGGGCTAAATGCCTCTTATTTCAGCCAGATGTTTAAGCACTCAACAGGAGAGACCTTTGTACATTACCGCATAAAACGCAGGATGGAGAAGGCCAAAAGATTACTTGCCGATGCAAGCTATCGGATCACCGATATTTCCTATGAAGTCGGGTATGCAGACCATCCTCATTTTACGAAGACGTTCAAAAAGTTCACCGGGCTGGCTCCTTCTGAGTACCGCAACCAGCTGGGGATCGATTGATGAGAAAGAGTCTGTCGAACAAGCTGTTTGCCTCCTTTCTGACCGTCATTCTTCTATCCTTGTCCATGGTTGGATTTATCTCTTATTTTCAGGCTTCGGCTGAGCTGGATAAGTCTTCTGAGAAGTCCATTGCTCAAGTCATCAGAAGTGCGTCTTATCAAACGGATCTGTATTTGCAAAATTATGAAAAGGCTAGCGATTCCATCCTGTCCTACAATCAAGTCAAGGAGTTCTTGGATATGGACCCGGAGGATAGCTTCTCCTACTATCAATATACGAATGACATTCAGAAGTATTTGTTTCGTTCTTTGTTTATTCTGTATCCCCAGATTAATCTGATGTACGTCATCGGTGAACACGGCAAGGCCATTAGCGATGATAACTCCTATCAGGCACATAGCCTGCAGTTTCATCCTCAGGAACGCTACCGTTTCTTAAGCGAACATACGCCGGAGAGCGGCCGCATCACCATTCTCAACACGAATGTGATGAATGAAGGGGATAAGAACATTATTACGATGGTCCGCCGAATCAGAGGGGTCTCTTCCTATCGTCCCAAAGGTATAGTCGCCATTGAATTCAAGGCTGAGGATCTGGCCCGTATATGGGAACCTCTTGATCTGGGACAGGGCGGGTCCTATTTTATCATGGACGAATTCGGCAAGCTCCTTTACCGGGCGGAAGGGAATAATAACCACCCTGGGTTATCTGCTGAGCACATTCAGAACGTATTTCAACACCCAAATGACTCTGTGGTGGAAAAAGTAGACGGGAAAGAGTATTTGTTCGTGTCGAGAAAATCCGAATATTCCAAATGGCAGCTTGTAGTATCCATACCCGTTGGTGAGCTGCGCAAGCCTATTTCTACCATTCGTACGACCACGCTGGTGGTGGGAGTTCTCACGCTTGTCGGCACACTGCTCCTTGCAGCCTGGTTCGGACGATCCATCACGAAGCCCATCCTGATTCTTAAGGAGGGCATGAGGGAGACGGAAAAAGGCAAGTGGCGCAGGCTTGAGATGAACGGCCGTCAGGATGAACTGGGGGGATTGATGCGCAGCTACAATCTCATGGTGACCCGGCTGTCCGAAATGATTGAGCGGGTATACGAAGCGGAGCTTACCACCCAGAAGGAGGCTCTGGAACGTCATCAAGCTGAATTCCAGGCACTCCAGCTGCAGATTAATCCGCACTATCTATATAACACATTAGAGACTATCAAATGTTATGCGGTCGTTCAGGATTCGGATGAAATCACAGAAATAGTGGAGGCCATGGCATTCATGCTTCGCTACTCCATCCAAACTAATCTGGAGGAAATTACGATTGCCAATGAGCTTAATCATGTACTGAGCTACATGACGATTCTCAAGCACCGGATCGGCAGGGAGTTCGAAATTGACGTAGTGATTCCGCCGACGCTGCTACTGGCTAAGATGGTCAGGCTTACACTTCAGCCCTTGATCGAAAATATTTTTCAGCATGCGTTTCCCGAGGGAATTGAAGACAAGCACTATATTAGAATCGACGCCAGAAAAGAGGGAGATCGTTTTCTAGTTCTTGTAGAGGATAACGGCGCAGGGATGTCCCGCGAACGGCTTGATAAGCTTCGTGAGAAGCTGAATCTGAATCAGCTGGCGGATACGGAAGGAGACTCCCTCTATCATAGAGGTGGAATCGGGCTCATGAACGTGCACCGGAGAATTCAAATGGTGTTCGGTGAACAATACGGATTAAGTGTCGAAAGCGTGGAGAATGAGGGAACCCGGTTGATCTTATCCATGCCTGCGGAGTGAGGAAAAAGATGTTTTCAGAAAAAATTACTATTAGGAGGAAATAGGCAATGAAAATTGATTTGACTGGTAAAATTGCGCTTGTTACAGGGTCCAATGCAGGGATAGGCCGACAAATCTTGGAGACTTTGGCTGCTTCCGGCGCCAAAGTGGCGGTAAACTATTTGTTCGGTTCTGCGGAGGAGACGGTGGAAGCGATCCGTCAGGCCGGAGGAGAAGCTTATGCTTTTCAGGCAGACGCAACAAGTCCTGCCCAATTGGAAAATATGGTAAAGGAAATAGAGGAGCATTTCGGCGGAACCATCGATATTCTCGTCAACAATGCAGGCGGCATGATCAATCGGGTTCCCAATACTGAAATGAACGAAGAGCATTACAACAAGGTGATGGACGTCAATTTTAAATCATGCGTGTTTGCCTGCAAAGCCGTATCCGCAGGGATGATTGCCAAGAAAAGCGGTAAAATCATCAATGTATCTTCCCTTGCGGCCCATGACGGCGGCGGACCGGGGGCTTCCATTTATGCAGCGGGCAAAGCTGCGGTATGGTCTTATACCAAGGGACTTGCCAAGGAGCTGAGTCCTCACGGGATTAATGTAAACGCTATCTCTCCTGGATTTATCGGTCAGACCGCTTTCCATGCTACCTTTACTGCGGATGCGGCAAGACAGGCAACGATTGCGAAGATTCCGCTGGGCCGGGAAGGTGCTCCACAGGATGTGAGCAATGTGGCACTCTTCCTCGCTTCAGAGCTGTCGGATTATCTGACAGGCGAAATTATTGAAATTAACGGAGGCTTGTTCATGCGATGATGAACCTTAAGGAGAAAGCAGATACTTTTTCCTGGGTTGGTCTTGAGGTGGATAAATTGAAAATGGAGCTGGATCCCTTCCGGAGAGAAGAGATTCTGCTCCCGACAGAACCTGGTGGCTGGTGGCACCAATATGTATGTCCCCAGCATCATACTGAGCTAATCTTCGATGTTATGGAGCAAGATGCGGTTGTCTTTTCTTGCCCGAAGGGCTGCAAGCTGGAAGGTGAACCCTACCGGGGAGCATGGCTGGTATACCGGCATCAGGCAATGGCGCGATACGCCCTGCAATCTGCCGTGGTATTCGCCGCAGACGGAGAAGAATTCTACAGCAGCTTAGCCCGGAAGATTCTTGTAGGTTATGCGGAGCAGTTTCCTTTGTATCCGGTTCATCCCGATGCTCAACCCTGGATGCTTAGTGGCCGTGCCTTTCATCAGGCGCTGACAGAGGCTATCTGGTCCACTACGCTTATTCGGGCCTATCTGCTGCTTGTGGATCATGGAGTAACGTTCACTGGGGAGGAAGAGGTAAAGCTGCAAGTGTTCTTCACGATGCTGGAGGAGAGTATGGAGCAATACCGCCACATCCTCATTTACGAGAAGAAGAATGCAGAGAACAATTATACCGCATGGCTGAATGCTAGCCTGGCTTGTGTATATGCCGCCAAAGGTACCAGAGAAAAGCTTGCTTCTTTGCTGGAGGGAGAAGGCGGATTCTATCATCATCTGTCCATTGGCGTGAAGCCAGATGGTTTTGAATTTGAAGGCAGCACGTACTACCATATTTTTGTATTGCGGGCTTATCTCATAGCAGCCGAGATGTACGGGCGCTTCGGGATTGACCTCTATGCTGCCAAAGGAGAACAGGGACAATCCATCCGTGGCATGTTTCAGTTGCTGGCAGAGCTTAGCGGCGATAACGGGGAGCTTCCAGCCGTGCATGATGGTCCTTATGCGCGCGTTCCTTTCGCCCGAGAAATTGCTGAAGTATTTGAAATAGGTATTGCGGTTTACCAAGACCCGAGTCTCCAGCCAATACTGGCGAATGCTTATAGATATCTATACGGGCAGGAATTAAGGACTGGTCTGGAGGCAGTGCTGTATGGAGCAGGTGAGAGTAAGGAGCTTCAGACCAGTTACAGGGTGAGAGACTCTGTCCTACTGCCGGATTCCGGATTCGCCGTGCTCCGCCACCCGGGCAATCCGCTGTCCGTGCTGGCGGATTTCGGAGAGCATGGCGGATCACATGGACATTTCGACAAGCTTCATATCACGATTATGCACCGATGGGGCGAGGTTGCTCCCGAACTGGGTATGGTTCCTTATGGATCTGTTTTGCGCAAGGAATGGTATTCCGAAACTGCGAGCCATAACACGGTCACCATCGGAGGTCGTTCCCAAGCTCCACATACCGGAAGCTGCTGTCAATTTCGCCAGGAAGGCAACGCTACGTACTTATGGATTCGTTCAGACGGCGCCTATGAAGGAGCTGTTCTAGAGCGGCATCTTGTATTGGCCGACGGTTGGCTGCTGGATTGGTTTCATGTTGAGCAAGTAACGGAGCGGAGTCAGGAAGTAGACTTATGGTTTCATCCGACGGGACATTTGCTGTTACCGTTCGACCCTCACCGTGTCCAGACGGACTCTCCGACAGTCCTTGGTCTGGAAGCTGGTTATGGCTCAGTAGAAGTACTGTCCGCAATGAAAAATGAGACGGATTGTCCGTTAAATACGGAGTGGAATATCCGTTATGATGGAGTGAGCACCTGCCGGGAGTATGAAGTATCCACGAGTACTCTACTGGCGCCCGGCTCCACTATGTATGAAATCCGCACACCGGGTAATGCCGAAGACCCGAGTAGATTGCTACGAGGTATTATGCTTCGGCACAAAGGCCCGTCGGTTGATTTTATTACGGTTTATCGGGACGGTCACGAACCTGCTGTACTGAAGCTAGTGAGTCAGGTGGGCGAACCGCCCCAAATCCAAATAGCAACAACTGGGCAAGCAGTGGTGTATTGCCTTGACCCTAAAGCGGGACTGATTCAGGAAAAGTCCCGGAATACGGAGGAGTAGAGATGTTAGAACCTTTATTTCAACCTACCAGCGGCGTACTCGACCTGTCGTATGGGCCAGATGAACATATAGATGTTGGAGAGAATCCTCCGCGGTTTACTTGGATGCCTGCTTGTCTGGAAGAGAGCATGTATGAGCTGCAGATCTCCTCAAAAACTGAATTTGAGTCTGAAGATACGTTGACCTACAGTAGAATTCCCTATAATTTGTTTACCCCGGATAAGCCGTTGGCGCCCGGCTCGTATTATTGGCGATACAGTCTTATCGGGGAGAATGATATCCGTTCCGAGTGGAGTAAAGTAAGAGCTTTTGTGGTGGAGGATGAATTGCCGCTAACGCCACTGCCTTCCCGTACAGAACGATATTCAGCTGTTTCCGCCAACCATCCGCGGCTTTGGCTTCAATCGGAGCAACTTCCGTCTTACCGGGAAGTTGTCCGCCAAGACCCGATTTCAACTGGCTGGGAAGACTTCCTGAAGCATTCCGTTCTACCCTGGACAAAGCGCGAGCTTATTCCCGAGCCTGCACCGTATCCAGATAATAAGCGTGTCGCCACACTATGGCGGCAGATGTATATGGACTGCCAGGAAGTCTTCTATGCTATCCGGCATCTTGCTATAGCTGGAGTTGTGTTAGAGGACGAGGCGCTTATCGCCAAAGCTAAAGAGTGGCTGCTTCATGCTGCAAGCTGGAACACAGATGGTACCACCAGCCGGGATTACAACGATGAATGCTCCTTTCGCATAGCCGGAGCGTTGGCATGGGGCTATGATTGGCTTCACGGCTCTCTGACGGAAGAAGAACGCCTTAAGGTAAGGCAGGCGCTACTGCGAAGAACCGGGCAGATCGCATTCCATGTCATCGAACGTTCCCGCATCCATCAAGTTCCTTATGACAGCCATGCGATCCGCTCTTTATCCTCTGTACTCGTACCCTGTTGTATTTCCATGTTGGGTGAGGAGGAGAAGGCGCAGGAATGGCTTGATTATACGCTGGAGTACTTCTCCGCCATGTATACCCCATGGGGTGGCAAAGATGGCGGGTGGGCAGAAGGTCCGATGTATTGGACCACTCAGATGGCATTCGTTACGGAGGCGCTCAATCTAATTCGCAAATACATGGCAATCAATTTCTATGACCGTCCTTTCTTTCGCAAAACAGGTGACTTTCCGCTCTATTGCTTCAGTCCGGATACCATGAGGGCCAGCTTCGGCGATCAATCGTCACTGGGAGATCCGGTCAATCTCAAAACGGGCTTCAATATCCGCCAATTCGCCGGTTTAACCGGGAATGGCCAGTACCAATGGTATTTTGAGCAAACTAAGGAACTGAACCCTGACACCCAGATGATCTTCTATAACTACGGCTGGTGGGATTTCCGGTTCGATGAGATGGTTTATCGCACAGATTATCCGCAGATTTCTTCAGAGCCACCGGTGGCTGCAGAACCTTTGAAGTGGTTTCAGGATGTGGGATGGGTGGCCATGCATCATCGGATGGAGGATCCGCAGGAACATATCATGCTGTTGACCAAGAGCAGCCGTTACGGCTCTGTGAGCCATAGCCATGGGGATCAAAACGCCTTCCTGCTGCATGCCTTCGGCGAGCCCTTGGCTATTGAAAGCGGCTATTACGTTGCATTCAACAGTACGATGCATATGCAGTGGCGCAGGCAGACCCGCTCCAAGAACGCAATTCTTATTGACGGCAAAGGCCAATATGCTGGCACGGACAAGTCGAAGAACATGGCAGCCTACGGCAAGGTGTTGAAGGCGTATAGTACGCCCGGAATCAACTACACGCAAATGGATGCCACCGAAGCCTACCGCGAGAATGTGCCCTATATCAAGCGGTATATGCGGGAAATATTTTTCTTTAATAGCGCTTACTTTGTTGTCGCAGACAGTGTCGAGCTGGAACGTCCGGGAAAATTGGATTGGCTGTTTCATACGCTGTATCCCATGAAGCTGAAGGATCAATCTTTTAAAGTACATGGTAAAAAAGCTCAGTTGGAGGGCAGATTTGTCTATAGTTCCTCGGGAGAAATGACACTCAGCCAAAGCAATCAATTTACAGATGTAGATCCGAAAGAATGGGAAGGGCTGCCCGAGCATTGGCATTTGACTGCCTCTACTCAAGAGGCCGTAAGCCATCGGATCGTTACTCTTCTGATTCCCCAAAAAGCAGGAAGCCGGGATTACGTATCGTACTTTATGGACGATCAGGACCATGGGGTTCATGTCTACTTTACGAATCAGGGAATTACCCACCGGGTTGAGATCCCAAAAGCTTATTAGTCTTAAGATATCTTCATTTTACGTATACACCCCATTGTACAAGGAGAGGGTTATATTATGAAAAAATGGATTGGCATCTGTCTGGCTATCGTAATGGGTGCTACCGTTATTGCAGGTTGCTCGAACAAGGACAAAGAAGAGACTGCCGGAGGCGCGTCAAATACGCCGCAGAAAACTGAATTCTCGATCTCGATGCGGACGCTGGCTTTTAACTATGTTGAGAAATCACCCGACTTGAATAAGGACAAATGGGTGAAAAAGCTGGAGGAGATGACAAACACAGACTTGGATATAGTGTTGGTTCCTCATAAAGAGTTCGAGCAGAAAATGGTGCAGATGTTCGCCACTAATGATATTCCGGATGTCGTTCAAGGTTCGGGCGGCGTAAATGGCAAGGAGATGGCTGGTTCTGTTGAAGCTGGTGTGTTCATGCCCTTGGATGATCTGCTGCAGCAAAACGGCCAGAACCTTTTGAAAGTAATCCCAAAGGAAGCTTGGGAGAACGTCACCTATCAAGGAAAAATTTATGCAATACCAGAGTTTCTGTCCAATCCCTCCCGCCGGGCGACTTGGATTCGCAAGGACCTGCTGGAACAAACCGGCTTGCAGGTTCCAAAAACGGTCGATGAGTACTTGACTGTGTT
This sequence comes from Paenibacillus sp. FSL H7-0323, assembly GCF_038002725.1. Taxonomy (NCBI): domain Bacteria; kingdom Bacillati; phylum Bacillota; class Bacilli; order Caryophanales; family Paenibacillaceae; genus Paenibacillus; species Paenibacillus sp. FSL H7-0323. The sequence continues at coordinate 415,714 of NZ_JBBODB010000001.1, forward strand.
GCGTGCCTTCAAAAAGCTGGGGATAGAGAACCCGTACATGGGCCGCCAAGACTTCAAATATGCGGATGCTTTCTTTGGCGCTTATGATGTTTTTCCGTATCTGACTATGTTCGAGGAAGTAAACGGCCAGGTTCAGCCGAAGTTTATGGATAGCGAAAATATGATGAAGGCGTTGCAAACCTACAACACCATGTATACAGAGGGGTTGATCAACAAGGAATTTGCCACCATTAACCCGACCAACTACAAAAATGCGATTCTCTCAGGCAAAGCGGGCATGTGGACGATGAATGCCAACGAGCTTCTGCAGTGGGAGCAGCAACTGAAGGCTACGACGCCATCCGCCAAGCTGGAGATTATTCCTTCGCCAGTGGGACCTGATGGAAAAGGAGGCTCCTACTTGTACGGCTCCGCCACGCGCACTTATTTTATTAAGGAAGGTACGAAGAATGCTGCGGATATTGTGAAATTTTTTGACTGGATGCTGAGCGAAGAGGCAGAAACCTTCTTTACCTTTGGGATTAAGGACGAAACCTATAAGGAAGAGAACGGCAAAATCGTATACACTCCTCCTGCGGATTCCGCCGCTATAGATGAGGAGCGCTACCGCCAGTCATTCCTCTGGATGGTGCAGGATACTACTTATAATAAGGGTGTCCTTAACATGACAGAAGAAGGTAGAGGCTTGATCAATGTATACGATACTATTCTGGCTAACGAAGGCCGTGACGGAATTCAGTTCGATCCGCGGCTAGATGCCTTGGTGAAGAATCCAGACATTGCACCTAACTCGGACACGGCTCCTCCGGTACTGCTGACGCACATGGTAAAGATGGTATATGGCAAGGAACCTATCAGCGACTGGCCGAAGGTTGTGGAAGAGTGGCTTTCTAAGGGCGGCAACGATGTCATCAAGGAAGCTACGGAAAAATATAATAACAAAGCTGGCGTCACCATGCCTCGCAGATAAACTTATCCTCCAGGGGAGTTGGAATTCAATTAAGGGCTGCCGAGAGGTAGCCTTTTTAGTTAGGGCCAGTTTACTTTAATGTAATATCCAAAGTATGGATTATATGGTAAGTTAAATGGAGACATTCTAATGAACTATATAAAAAGAAATGGAGTGATTTCATGAAGATGCGGAATTCAAAAATTTTATATTATCTTGTCTGGATCATAGTGGGGGCGCTCTTATTACATTATGGAAACTCGCTAATTAGTCATTACACTGAAGAGGCACAAAAGAACTATCAATTAGAAAATACTGTATGGATCACGGCTATTGTTCCGTTTGTCTATGGGATCTATCTGGCGTTATTAGAAGGATTACCTAAAGCTTTTGTTGTTAATTGGCTTCTGTTGTTTATTGTGTTTCTTCCAAGTTTTCTTCTGCTTATGTATCCAACTTTAGTAATGTATTTTAACATTTCGAATATGGAGATATTCAAATTCGCAACCATACATGATGGAATAGTATTTGGTCTAGTTAGTGGAATGGCACTAGTTAAATCTCTAACGACAAACCGTTAACGAGATTACAGCATTGCTGTTACAGAATTATTGGAGCAGTATAAAATAGTTATATGTAAAATCACCCTTTCAATTATTTGGGTTTTATTGCAAGATATTTATGCATCATGTATTTTATTGAATAATAAGGGGGAGTGCGAATAATGTTATCATCCACAGAGCTTAGCAAGCTGAACGAAGTGAATTACAGGGAGGACCGTTTAGAGGTAGTTAATCATTTTTATGAGGATCTCTGTGATAAAAAAGTAGTCGATGGTTATATTTATTCTCTTAGTCGTTACGGGAAAATCTTTGCTAGTGCTGCCGGAGGTCGTTTCAGTTACGAAGAAGAAAGCACCCAGGAAATGAAAACGGATACAATTTTTCGTGTTGCTTCAATTACGAAGCTATTTACGGCGACAGCGATTTGGCAGCTTGCGGATGATGGTAAGATTTTTATGGGGCAGCCTGTGAGTTCTATTCTTCCAGAGTTTGATGCCGACCCTTTTAAGCCGATTACCATTGCACATTTACTGACTCATACCTCTGGCATCGCTCCCGATCCTGGCACTATAAGTGATACTTACTATAAAAGTGCATGGTGGTATATTTTTGAATCAGAGCTTGGAAAAGAAAACTGGATTAAAGCCGGTCTATCTAAAGGGATTCATTTTCCGGTAGGGACTCAATGGATGTATTCATCGTTTGGATACGCGATCTTGGGTGCAATTATCGAGAAAATAACGGGTGTTTTTGCAGAAAAATACATAATGGACCACATTGTAAAACCGTTAGGCATGAAAGATACCTTCTTTGATATACCAGCAGAAAAAGCTGGTAGGATCGCCATTCGTTCGGAAAGGGCTAAGGAATATCTTCAGAAGCTGCAAAACGGGGAAATTACGGACGCGGGACATAGGTCTGAGGAAGAAATCAACGTTCCCGAAACTGGTGGTGGTTTATATTCCACAGTTGCTGATCTGCAAAAGTTCGGAATTATGCTGCTTAATCAAGGGGAATACGAAGGGGGTCATATCTTAAGCCGTATGGCGGTACAAAGAATGACCAAGCGGTTTAATTCTGAGAAAATCCCAAACTATGCATGGGGAGATGCAGGAGCGGATCGACCATACGGACTTGGACCAGACCTTCGCTATAATGTGAGTACTTCTTACTCTGAAGGCACTTTTTTTCACGAAGGGGCTGGGGCCTGTGCCTTATTCGTTGACCCGGTTGAAAAGCTGATTGCCGTTTGGTATCTTCCTTTTCACAAAGGGGTATGGGACGGTAGAGCGGTATTTGGCACCCACAATGTGATCTGGTCCGGACTCGAATAAGAAAAAGACTTTTTTTATGTGATATCTATAGATAGGCAGGATGTGACTTATGTTTGAGATGATAAAGCACCGCTTTCGCATTATGAGGGCGGTTGCTTTTGTTACTTATAAGGAATGGAGTGCGTACAGGACGCATTCGATGGTTTCTATTTTTGTAGGCCCAGTGTACTTTTTAGTGCAGTATTATATATGGAGTGCTGTTTATAGCGGGGAATCTTACATCAACGGGATGTCTCTCTCCCAAATGCTTTCCTATTTTTGTGCTACGATGTTGATCAACTATTTGACGATGGATTTTGCCGATTGGAATTTACAAATGCTTATTCGTACCGGGAAATTCATTACGTTTTCGTTAAGACCGCTAAATCATATGTTCTTTGCTTTGTCTCAGAAGGCAGGGCATAGGGTACTTGGGCTTTTATTTGAATTTTTACCCTGCTTTATGATCTTTTTCTTTATTTTTCATATTGATGTCTTACCCGCAAATTTACTATACGCGATTCTTTCGATAGCTATGGCGTTTATGATGAATTTTTTCATTCATTATAGTATTGGAATGGTCGCCTTTTGGATGGTGCAATCCTCTAGTATTCGTAATTTTTTTAATCTTTGCGAAGGGATATTTTCAGGATCGCTGATTCCATTAGTATTTTTCCCAAAATCCTTACAAATGGCGTCCTTTTTCTTACCCTTTCAATACACGGCCTTTCTTCCTGCAATGGTCTATACAGGTAGCTATACTTTAGCGGATATAACCTTACCTATTCCTCAAGTGTTATTGCTGCAGCTCATAGCGGTAATTATTGCCGGAGTTGTCTGCCGGGTGCTGTATGCGGTGTCGCTTAAGCATTTTACGGGGGTGGGCGCATGAAACGTATGTATCAAATATATAAAACCTGCATGAAGGCGAATATTGCTTCTGCTATCACTTATCGTGTTAATTTTATTCTTAATAGTCTTATCATGCTCATAGGGAATGTGCTGTTTCCTCTAGTAACGGTATTCATTTATAATTCGAATGCTTCATTTGCAGGTTGGACCTTTAAAGAGGCGCTGTTGATTCAATCCGTTTTTATTCTGTCTACGGCTTGTGCCGGGATTTTTTTTAACGGAATTATGTGGAATACGATGTCTCATGTTGTAGAAGGGACTTTGGAAGTGGTATTAATTAAACCGACCTCGAGCCTTTTTCTGCTGTTGGCCAGATCTTTTGAGTTCGAAAGTATCGGGCTTTTAGGCGGAGGAGTAATCATGTTCGTATACGCACTTAGCGGAATCGATGGGATGACCATCGGCTCTTGGTTATTGTTCCTGTTGTTGTTTGGCGCAGGGCTGCTTGTTATGTTCGGCGTGGCGCTTATTGTGGCAGCGATTTCCTTCAAATGGGTAGCGAATTCCCGCTTGCCGGAGATGTTTGAGAGCATTAAGTCTTTTGGACGTTATCCAGGGACGATTTTTCCTAAAGCAGTCGTAGCCGTGAGTTCTTTTCTGTTTCCGGTTTCCATGATTGCTTACTTTCCAGCATCTACACTGATTGGCCGATGGGAACCCTATTTTTTTATAGCGATTATCCCTTGTGTGTTATTTGCTGCCTTCGGAATTTGGCTCTATACATACATGCTTCGCAGTTACAAAAGCGCTGGAGGATAAAAGATTAGTTTAGCTCTAAGAAGGAGAATTTCACTTGGACATTATTACCGTCAAGAACTTAACCAAGCAATATGAAACCTATCACCGTGGACAAGATGCAAAAAGCGTATTTAAAAGTCTGTTTCACCGTGAAAAATCGATCATTACCTCTGTAGAAGATCTTTCGTTCAGTGTTGGAAAAGGAGAAATCATTGGCATTCTGGGTCCAAACGGTGCGGGGAAATCTACGACTATTAAAATGCTGACAGGCGTTCTCTATCCTACCTCGGGCGAAATAAATGTTCTAGGGTACAACCCTCATAAGCAGAAAAATCAATATGTAAAACAAATCGGGGTATTGTTCGGACAGAAATCGCAGTTAATATGGGACATACCCCCTTTGGATAGCTTTTATATGAACAAGGAAATCTATGATATTCCTACGAACGACTTTCGTACAAGACTAGACCGATTTGTAAACATGTTTGAGATTGGCGATATTATCACTAAACCCACACGAACCCTTTCCCTGGGAGAACGAATGAAATGCGAGTTTATTATGGCGATGCTTCATTCACCACCTGTGGTTTTTTTGGATGAGCCGACGATCGGGCTGGATGTGATAGCTAAACAAAGAATCAGAGAATTCATTAAGCAAATGAATCAGGAAGGCACCACATTTATTCTGACAACACATGACTTGGAAGATGTAGAGCGTTTGGTTCAAAGAGTACTTATAATTCATCAAGGGAAAAAAGTATATGACGACAAGTTTTCTGAACTTCGACTGCATCTGGGCGCCAAAAAAGTAGTTAGGCTTTCAGCCGCCACAACTATTGGAGATATTGATCTGCCTGGGACTCTGATATCGGAAAGAATATCGGATTACGAAGTGGAGCTGCTGATCGATACCGAGCAATGTAAAATGGGCGAGTTTCTGCATATTCTTAGCGAAAAGGTAGAGATCCTTGATATATCTATTAAGGAGATTCCCATTGAAAAAATCATCAGCTCCATTTATGAGATGGATACGGGAGAGCATATTCAAGCTTGAGAACGGATCATCTGCAGATTTAGATCGACCATGGACCATAACTTTTCAGTGATCTCTTTTGCAGAGCAAGGATTACTATGAGTAAACCACCATTCAATCACTCCGACAGTCGCCGAACTCAAAAATTGCACAGATATATCTTTACTCAGCTCATCCAGGTTAAAATTGTTTTCTAAAAATTGTACCTTAATCTGCTCATTTATCATTTCTTGTAATTGGTTTCTAAAGGAGAGTAAAGCTTTGTTTCTTAATAAAGTCTTATAAAAGAGAGCATTCTCCTCCAATTGTTCCAGCGTGCGGAGCAATGACGCCTTCGAGGGATTAGGTTCGGTTTCATCCTCCACTGCGGAGCAGCTTTCGATTAGTTGCCGGAGCTGAGCCTCCAGACATTTATCCATCAGATCGTATTTATCCGCATAATGGGAATAAATCGTTCCGCGGTTTACATCAGCGCGCTCTGCGATTTCGTTGATCGTTATTTTTTCAAAATCTTTTTCAGCCATCAGTTGAATTAATGCATTCATGATGGCTGTTTGGTTTTTTTTAATTCTTCTGTCCATGGTAAGACTCCCTTTTTATTAAACAATGTATTGTATTCTGTTGAAAAATCAACAAACCCGATCAAACTAACGATTGAACCCTACCCGAGATGTGATAATCTGATTTTATCGAACAGTTGATCAAAATTCAACAAATGTCTAAAAAGGGATAGAGGAGTTAAATATGAGAGTTTTAGTTTTTGGAGCGGGAGTATTAGGCAGCTATCTTGCACATGTTCTAGTGCGTGGGGGAAATGATGTCACCATGCTTGCCAGAGGAAAGCGAGCAGAGCAATTGACGAAAGACGGACTTGTGCTTCGCCATTATTTTCAAATTAAAAACACTGTGGATACAGTAAAGGTCATCTCTACGCTTCGATCCGATGATCTCTATGATCTTATTTTTGTTGTTATGAAATATAATGATTTTCCATCTGTGCTACCTATTCTAGCTGAGAATCAGAGTCAGAATATAATTCTTGTGGGGAACAATGGCGATGCTCTTGGCATGCAAAAGGCTCTCCAGGAAATGAGCAATGTGAGGAAAAATATACTCTTCGGATTTCAGCTTAGTGCAGGAATTCGGGAAACGAGCGGTCGTGTTATCAAAATACACGCAGGAGGGCAAATGGTACTTGGCAGTTTAGACGGTGAGATCTCAATAAAACACTTACTGGAAAAAGCGTTTGAGAACGCTAAGTATAAGCTAACTTATCATGAGGATATGGATGCTTGGCTCAAAAGTCATATCGTGCCTATAGTGGCTTTGAACTCCCTTAGTTATCTGCATGACGGGGATTTGAAAAAGGTATCCAAAGATAAGAAGCTATTAAAACAAGCCATTTCAGTAATGGACGAGGGGTTTCAAATCATGGAGCAATTAGGTTATACTGTCACTCCAGCAGGGCAAGTTAACTTTGTTCGAAAGCACAAGCAGGCTGTATATTATGGTCTGACAATAATTCATAAATTACCGTTTATGAAATTAGTGGACGGTTCTTTCAGCGAAATAGCAGCTTTGTTTGATTCATTTGATATTTTGAAGCAACAAGCAAACATCGCAACGCCCAATTGGGATCAACTTAAAAAACAAGCGTTTTCGAAGTTTAATGCAAATGTATAACAATCTTGTTCAGGAGGTATACAATCGATGGCTATATATTTTATAAGGCATGGAATAGATGAAGAAGGCTTTCGTGGGGGTTGGAGTCAACGTGGACTTGTAGTAGAGGGATATAGACAAGCCGAACGTCTTGGATATTATCTTAAGGAAAATCAATCTAGCTTTAACATAACCCGTATTCTTTGTAGTGATTTGCAACGTGCGTTAGATACAGCAAATGAGATCGCCAGAGAGCTTAATTTGCCTGTTGAAAGCAGCCAGTATTGGAGAGAAACGAACAATGGTGTAATCGCTGGAATGCCCCATGAAATCGCAAATGAACGATACCCGGGTCTTTATTTCTCGGCTTTAAGAATGGATGAGAGATTTCCAGGAGGAGAAAGTCCCCAGGAATTTTTTACGCGAATAAGTTCAAGTTTCTCAAAACTATGTAATGAACTGGAGAGTACTGATCCAAATGAAAATGTAATTATGGTCACTCATGGTGGCGTAATTAATGTTATATACCATATTTTAAAAGGGCTAACGTGGACGAATAAGAATGCTCATTTCCCGACTTCATATACTAGTATTCATAAAATAGAGTATCAAGCAGATAAGTGGGCAGTTACAGCAGAAAATCTTACGGAACATATATCAAGGGATCAGGCTGCTGGTATGGCCAATTGATTGGGAGGTACAAATATGGGTTTATTGAATGCGCTGATTGAGCAAGCCAAGAATCCTAGAGGGTTCGTAGGAAATATCATGATCAAAATCATGAATCAGGCACATACCAGCATCACCGTTCAACGATGGATTTTTTGGGACGATCACAGCGATTCAGACGCATTATTTCTGGCCGGACCTCGAACAAGATATAAGTGAAGCATTTAGGGTGCTGATAGCAGGCGGTACATTTGTTATTATTTCTGAGATCTATAAAATCAATTATCATATGAAGCAATTCACTAAGAACGAAGAGATGGAGCAGTTATTACGGAAATCGGGCTTTCAGACGGTAAATATTCACGAGAATAACAAATGGAGATGTTATGTCGGAAAGAAATAAAGCGGCCGCACCGCCCCAAAAAAGGACGACACAGCCGCTTCGTTTCACCAGCTAATTAAGCCGGGAAGGTTTTAAACAAACAACGAACGGGAAATGATGACCAGCAAGATGAAAAGTACCAAAATCGCTCCGGTCGAAGTGAAAGCTCCTCCTTGAAATTCACCCATGATTTATTCCTCCTCAACTTATGTCTTCTTCTCAATTGCTGTGACTGGTGTCGCAGCTTTCTGAGATAATGACATCATATGCCGAAGAGGGCCTGTTGCACTGGTCTATGGCCTATTGCTCGTCAATATGGGCTTTTAGGATACGTAATCCTTTAGGGAGATGATTTTTAAGCTGGCCTAAACTCGCCTTGCCCCAACTAATTGGCAAACCATCTAAAGTTACAAGCGTCCATCCATGTAATTCGCTGGGGACAGGCAGGCTTTCACCGCGGAGCCAAGCATGTATTTCCGGGCCCTCACTGCTGAGATCAAAGCTTCGTGATGCTTGGATGGGCTGAAGTGCCATAGCTAATGCATGAGCAGGTTCAATCCGATTTTTCTTCAAATGGGCAATATGTAGTCCAGCTCGTGGAATACGCAGTCCGTCCAGCAGCCCGGTATGGAGGTTGCCATTAAAGGATTCTGGCAGCAAATAAAGAGATTCGCCGAAGAGCAGGGGTACACCTTGGCATGAAAGACCAGGCAGTTCTACCGCAGCCCAGTCTTGAAAAAGCTGGTAGGCATCACGCACAGAAGAATTAGTTTTTGGGTTGTTTTTGCTTCGGCGTTTTTTGGCGTTGCGGTTGGCATCGTCATTCACGGATACAGTGTCAATTTGCTTACGCAGGAGTGCAACAAAGTGACCTTCGCCCTTTTCTAAATGCGGCCAAAGGCGTTTGCAGGTGAGAAGTTCCATATCGGGGTAACTAGCCGTCAATCGAGCAATGGTTTCTTCATTCTCTTGACGGTTAAAGGTGCAGGTAGAGTAAGCTAAAGTACCCCCTGGTTTAAGCATAATGTAGGCGTCTTGCAGGATATCCCATTGTCTCGCTGCGCACATAACTACATGAGCAGGAGACCATTCTTGAATGGCTTTTGGATCTTTTCGGAACATGCCTTCTCCAGAACAAGGAGCATCCAGCATAATTCGGTCAAAAGCTTGCGGGAAACGCGCAGATAGCTGTTCTGGTGTTGCACAGGTTACGAGGGTATTCTTAATGCCCAGACGTTCAACGTTCTCTGCTAGAATTTTTGCGCGTTCCGGATGGATTTCATTAGAGATTAAGAGGCCTTGTCCCTGCATTAAACCAGCGATATGCGTAGTTTTACCTCCAGGGGCTGCTGCAAGATCGAGGACGGTTTCACCGGGTTCAGGTGCCAGCAGTTCAGCTGCGGACATTGCGGAAGGCTCCTGAATATAATATAGTCCAGCGGCATGGTAAGGATGTCTGCCTGGTCGAGCGGGCTCATCATAATAAAACCCGCCCTGGCACCATGGGATAGGCTTCAAATTAAATTGTGAGACTGTACGGTCCACCGCAACTTGGCCTATGGCTGAGGTGCTTTTTAGCGGATTAAAGCGCAGTCCTTGAGTTCGTGGCGCTGAATAACTTTCTAGAAAAGCATCTGCCTCTTGCCCCAGCATTTCTTTAATAGATGCGGTGTAAGAGGCAGGCAGCTGTTCTTCCTTCATAGATCATTCTCCTTTTTCTTAGTTGCTGTTTCATGTTTATACCGATAAAATCAAAGTATGGGGAACGTAATCGTACCTGAAATTCTACATATATTCAACTATATCATAATTGCCAAGTCTTACAGTACACAGGGCAATTGTAAAGGGGATGTACCATATGAATTTGCTGCAAGCGCTCTTCTTCCCGCCGGAGCAACCCGGTGGTGTATCATCTATGATCCCTTATCTTCAGGAAAGATTCCGTTCAAGCCGTTGGGAGATGGATTTGTTTTGGCTGCCTAAGCGGATTCGCAATAAGGGGCATGAGGAAGTAATATTCGAGACGTTTGATTGGACGCAGTATGGAGAAAGTCCGATCGTTCAAAAATATATTCAGACCTATCGTGATTATTTATGGTGGACAAAACTGCGGATGAGTAAGCCTTATGATCTTATTCATTCTCATCATCCGATTGCTGGCTTAGCGATGAAAAAAGTGTTCCCCGATACTCCGTTAATTCATACCCTGCATTCCAGTTACGAGCGGGAATTGATTCTAAATGGAGCGATTTCCGAGGATGGCTTGGAGCATCGTTTTCTAGTCTCACTTTATCGTGAACTTGAGCATGTTAGTGATCGATTAATGACGGTGTCGCGATCTTTTGCAGAGTATGTGGCCCCTTATATTATTGATCCTTCTAATATAGGTGTTATACCGAATGGTTTTGATGAAAAAAGATTTAAGCCTGTTCCGCATGATAACGCTATTCCGCAGCTAGTGACCGTGACACGTCTGGTTCCGGCTAAAGGAATAGATATATTACTCAAAGCTTGCGCGGAGCTTAAAAATCGCGGCTATGAGTATGTACTGCATATTATTGGCGATGGTCCTTCACGTGCGGATCTGGAAAAGATGGCCCAGCATTTAGGGATCTATAATGAAACGATCTTTTACGGATATACGCTGCACCCTGAAGAATTCATGCCATTCTTTGATATTTTCGTATTGCCCTCTCGGGCGGAGGCGTTCGGTTCAGTGTTTGCGGAAGCGGCACTTAGCTGCCTGGCTCTAGTGGGGACAAATGTGGGCGGAATACCGGAGCAGATTGAAGATGGTGTGAATGGTTTATTGGTCAGTCCTGACGATGAGATTGCTCTTGCTGATGCATTAGAGAAGGTGATATCTGATCCGGCTTATCGTTATGAGCTTTCGCGCTCCGCATGGGATAAAGCCAAAAGCCTATATTCGTTGACACGAGTTGCTAATGAACTTAAAAAAACCTATTTACAGTATCCTTCAGGAACGAAAGGGTGAGCACCTATGATTCCATTTCGCTTTCTGCATACTGCTGATTTACATCTGGATAGCCGTTTTGCCGGGCTGGCGCATATTTCGCCAGCCATTCGTGCTTATTTACGTGAGTCTACCTTTGCCGCCCTCGGGCGGCTTGTCCGCGTTGCGATCCAAGAGAATGTTGATTTTATTGTCATTAGTGGAGATGTGTATGATGTTTCAGATGCATCATTACAGGGACAGCTGCGATTTCAGGAAGCGCTCAAAGAACTCGGTGAGCACGGGATTCACGTGTTCCTGATTCATGGCAACCACGATCCGCTTGACGGACTGCGTCTGACAACGGAAATGCCAAAGCATGTTACCGTATTTGGCGGAGAGAAGCCAGATCACGCTACAGCTTGCCGCCGTATAGATGGCCAAGAAGTTGCCATCGTTAGTGGAATCTCTTACCCAACGGCGAAAGTGACGAACAACACAGCAGTAACCTTTTCTCGTAAACCTGGCAGCCGCCTGTTTCATATTGCGATGCTGCATGGCAATGTAGACGGTGATTTGCTGCATGAGACCTATTCTCCTTGCAGTCGCAGGGACCTTATCGAACGGGGGTTTGATTATTGGGCGCTTGGACATATTCATAAACGTAGTGTACTGCATGAGAAGCCTGTGATTGTATATCCAGGCAATATACAAGGGCGCAGCATTAAGGAAACCGGAGCTAAAGGTTGTTATATTGTGGATGTAGATGAGGCTGGAAGATCCACTCTGCAATTTCATGAACTGGATTTCGTCCGCTGGCAGGTTAGAGACTTATCTATAGAAGGATTAAGCAATGAAGCAGAATGGATACAGAAAGTGGAGCAGGTTATTGAAGACATCCGCGCGGAGCTCCCGGAGCTCATGTCGGTGGTCAGATTTCGTCTGATTGGGCGAGGGGACGTACATAAAGTATTGGCTGAAAAAGGGGCAGCAGAGGATTTGCTGTCTGAACTCCAGCGCCGTGAGGCGATTAGGGCTGAGCGTAAAGATTACAAAGGGCTTGTCTGGACGGAAGGGTTCGCTATAGAGTCCGGTTTAGCTATTGATCGCCAACGCTTATTGGAAGAGGATAGTTTTCTTGGAGAAATGCTGCGCATTGCAGAGCATACGGAACATTCCCCGGAAGCGCTCGAAGAACTATTAAATAGTGCGCTTAAACCGCTATTGGAGAATCAGGAGCTGCGAAAGCTGTTGTCTATGACTAGTCAAGAAGAGAAATTGAGCTGGCTACGTGGTGCAGCAGAGCAGGGAATCACGATGCTTGGCGGGATGGATGATACTGTTGAAGCGGCGGAAAGTCTTTCGTATCAACAAGCCGGAGGGCAAAACGATGAGAATTGAACATTTGCATATCAATGGCTTTGGGCGTCTTCACAATCGAGAGATTCATTTAACGCAGGGAGTGACCGTACTTTATGGGCGTAATGAAGCAGGAAAAAGTACGACACTGCAATTCATACGCTCTATGCTGTTTGGAATTCCAAGCCGTGGAAATCCCTTGGAAAGGTATGAACCTTTGCAAGGCGGATTGCATGGGGGAACCTTGAAGATACGTGACAGTAATGATGGTTTGTGGACCATTCGCCGTTTTGCTTCAGGTGCTGAGGGATCAGGAAGAAATGAAAAGCTTAACATTACAGTAAATCATCCAAATGAAATGACTCAAGAGCTGGGACAAGCTGAAATGGAACGACATTTACTTGGGGGGATCTCTAGGAGTATGTTCCAGCAATTGTTCGCAGTTTCACTGGACGAGCTGCAGGAGCTTGCTGCCCTTCAATCTGAGGAGATGAGCAGCTTTCTTTTTCATGCAGGTATGGGCGGTGGCGGTGCAATCATGCGCGCGGAACGCCGTTTGGTGCAGGAAGCTGAGAAGCTGTACAAACCTCGTGGCAAGCTGCAAGAAGCAGCAAAAGTTGTGCAAGCCATTGAAAAGCTTGAGCGACAAATGGTTGAGAGCCGTTCTTATCTTCCCCGATATAATGATAATATAGTGGCATTGAGGGTAACGGAGTCGGAGCTAGATAAATTGGAGCAACAGCGCAAGCTGACTGGAGAGCAGCTAGTGATGTTTCGAAAAGCACAGGAAGTCCGTGAGCTGTGGTTAAAGTGGAGCGAGGCTCAGCTAGAGCTGCAAGGATTGCCATTGATTTCAGCCTTTCCTGAAGAAGGGGCAACTCGCTTTCAGGCGGTTGAAGGAGAAATTCGGAATGCACAGGGATCAGTAGTACGTTATGAACGTCTTCTAAGCGAGCTTACTATTGAACTGGCAAAGAACCCTCCAGATGAAGTATTAGCAGCGCAGGGGCCTGTTTTAGAGCGGCTGGACCGGCATCGGAGCAGTTACGAGAACCGTAGAACGGAAAGACAGCGGCTTGAGGGAGAATTAACGGCGCTGAATGAGCATTTGCGGCGAATTCTGCGCGGCATTGATGTGAGCTGGGGCCCTGCAGAGCTGACTTCGTTCTCTGGGACAGCGGCGGATCGTGAAGCTGCACGGAAGTTTGCGGCGGCGTTCGCTAGTTATGACCGCCGCATGGAGGCGGAGGGTGCAACGCGGCAGTCGTTGCGCTCCCGTTTGGCCGCTGCCTCAGCGTCGCTCCAAGCAGCAGAACGGGCGCTGGCGCGTGAGCACGCTACCGGCGCGGAAGCTTTTGCGCAGCTGGCTCCGCGCAGCGCCCGTGAAGTGCTGCAGCTGTGGGACGAGCTGCAGCAGGCGGCCGAACGCTGGCGCGAAGCGCAGCTCAGCGAAGGGCCAGCGCGCGGCGCCGGAAGTGACGGCCTTGGCGCGAAGCGCATGGCCGCGCGCTCGGCGCCTGCTGTGGGCCGGGGCAGCACTAACCGTGCTGCTGCCCGCAGCGCTGTGGCTGACCGGTGCTCCTCCGCTCTACCAGCGCCGTGCTTGCGATCGGCCTGCTGGGCGCGGCCGATCTGGCCCTTTGGGGCTTGCGCGGAGCGCGCCGGCTGGAAGCGTCCCCGCCAGAGCATGGCGGGGACGTCAGCGCAGCCGCAGCCGAGATGCTGCGGCTGCGGGGCAGCTGCTCTCCGGGGCGGAGCCGGAGAGCGTTGTGCCGGGGCGGCGGACGGCCGCCCCGGGGTCCAGCCCTGACGCAGGCGGGCTGGAGGCCTCCATGAGGGAGCTTCGCAGGCTCATGGAGGCTTGGTCAGCTTGGCGGCAGCGCATCGAACGCTATGCCGCCGAGCGTGATGCCTGCCACACGGAGCTGGAGACGCTGGCAGGCCAAGAGAAGCTGCTCGCTGAAGAAATGCACCGGGCGGAGGCGGCATTCACGGAAACTGCTGAGCAATATGAAGAATGGCTTCGCCAACGCAGGTTGCCTGAAGGATTATCTCCTGAAGGGCTGCCGGATATTTTTGCTATGGTTGAACAAGGGAATGAGCTGCTGCGCCAAGAGAATAAACTCTCCTTACGATTGAAGGAGCTGGAAGCAGAATGTAACGTGTTTGAGGAGGAGCTGCTCGCTCTTATTTATGAGTCGGGTGCTGATCTTGGCGACGAGTCTGGTGTAGCGGCAGCTGGCTTTGAAATAGATCCGCAAGAGGGGAAACGAGTATCTGCATTAACCTTACTAAGCTGGCTGGAACTGCGAAAAAGAGCATGGGATGATCTGAAAAAGGACTTGATTCGCCGGGAAACTATGCAGTCAAGATTGCAGGATGTGGATGAAGAACTCAAGGAGAGCCACAGGATATTAGGTGAGCTGAGAGAACAGCGTGAGCTTCTGATACAGGAAGGCGGGGCGACTGGTGGAGAGGATTTCTTACGCAGGTCAGCAGCTGTGCAGCGGCGCAGTGATCTGAATAAATTGATTCGCCAGTGGGAGCTTGCTATGTTCGGTGGTTGGGAGGAGGAGCGGGTTGCTGCTCTGCTGGAATTATTAAATCATCATGATGTGGAAGCATTGCAGCTGAAGCGGTCATTGGCTGAAGAATTGATGGAACGGCAGGAAGAGGGTTGGAACACCCTGCTGGAGCAACGAGGCAAGCTGCTTCAGGAAAGGGAGTATTTGAAGGAGCGCTGCGTGGAGGATTCCGTTATTCAGCAACTGGAAGAGCAGAGAGCAGCCTTGCGGATCGTGGCTGATAAATATGCAGTGGCAGCGATAACTGCCGAACTAATCGGGCGAACTCGCCGTGTGTATGAGCAGGAGAAGCAGCCACAGGTATTACTGCTTGCCTCAGATTATTTCTCCAAGCTGACGGAAGGGGAATACAAAAGGGTTGTTATGACACTAGGGCATAAAGAGCTGAAAGCTGAACACAAGGACGGGGGACTGCTGGACAGTGGACTGCTCAGCCGAGGGACGGCAGAACAGCTGTATCTTGCCATCCGGCTGGCATTGGCAGAGACCATGTCACGGCAAGTATCGCTGCCGCTGTTATTCGATGATCTCTTCGTTAACTTTGATGAGTCTCGTCTTCATGCTGCACTTGGACTTCTTGGAGAACTGTCGATCTCCCGCCAGATTGTGATGATGACCTGTCACAAGCATGTGGCGGAAGCGGCAGCACGTATGATTCCTACAGCAGCGGTTATTTCCGTGTAGTTCGGGTGATTGGTTTTACGGATACGATACTGTTCCCCTTCTCCTTTGAGTTCGATGAAGTATTACTACCTGGTGGAGAGGACCATGGTGTTCGTAGCAGTTTGACAGCCCAGACCAGTGATAAACCTCCGAAGATTGGGTAGAACACGGAGAGCAGTGAACTAAAGCCGAACTGGCTCAGTAAATAGCAGACCAACATCAGAAGTGGTGTAATCAATGCGGTTGATAGGGGAAGCCGTTGCTTAAGCTGTACAGCTACTCCATAAATATCGGCGACAAAAGTGCTGAAGATCTCCAAAAAGATCAGCAGCAGATATATAGTTTGCACTACAGTACCCAACCGGACGGCGATGCTGCCCATCGGAATTTCAAACTTGAGAATCCCTGGCATCTGTGAGCTCATTGCGAAATGTGCGGCAATCAACATAAAACCAATCCCGGTACCCCCAATAATACCGCCCCATACAAGGGATTTTTCTTCCTCTGTGTGACGAGCCATAGGGACTAAAACAGCTTGTGCCATCCCTAAATTAAAGGCGGTGTAGAGCAGCGGTGACATCCATGCCCCAAAGAGAGAGCGATCGTTATCAAGGAACAGGAACCGTCCAGCTCCCGGAATTTGAAAAGTATTAAAAATAATGATAAGTGACAGAGTAAGCATTAAAGGAACTACAATACTGTTCATTTGCAGAATACCGGAAATTCCTCGTTTTAGCAGAAAGTATGAACCAAGCAATGTGATAATTAGTCCAGTCTGATAATGAAGTCCGAGATGCTCCTGAAAAATAGCGCCGGCCCCTGCAAGCATAATACTGTTTACTCCGATCAGGACGACCATCGTGAACAAACTGATGGTGCTTCCGACCTGTTCCCCGAAGAGGTGACGGTTAAAGTCCTCATAGGATTCCGCTTCTATTCGCCGAGCAATGACCATCATTTTTGTACCCAGCCATATGAACAATATAGTTGAGAGCAGGATGGTCAGGACTGCCCAGTGCCCGTAACGTGTGAAGAATTTTAATATTTCCTGCCCGGTGGCGAATCCGGCTCCTACAATGGTGCCAATATAAGTGAAAGCGATCTGTAATGTTCGGACATGTGATTTCATGGCTCCCCTCCTAATAGTTTTACGAAGCTAAAGAAAAATCATAATGAGTGCTATGCAGGATAACCTTGTGTACTCTGTATAGTACAGGTTATGATGAGGATCAGTAGGACATGACTTCCGTCGTAATTGCTTTATGATCAGTGATTAATTTGTACGGAATGTCTGCGATTATAAAGGGTATTGGAGGTTCAAAGTCATGGAAGTGTTGAAACAGCGGATTTTGGAAGAAGGTGTCGTCGTTTCGGATGAGGTGCTGAAGCTGGATGCACTGCTAAATCATCAGGTTGATCCACAGCTTACGATGGAAATGGGACGGGAGTTTGCCGGGAGGTTTGCGGACTCAGGAATTACACGTATTGTGACCGTAGAATCCTCGGGCATTGCCGTGGCATTTGCCACCGCGTATGAATTAAAGGTGCCGCTAGTTTTTGCACGCCGCAAAAAAACACTGTTAGCTGATCCGGATGCGCTTTGCGAAAGAGTTCCGTCTTTTACAAAAGGTATCGTTACAGATATTATGCTGTCTCGCCAGTTCATCTCTCCAGAGGATAAAATCCTCTTTATTGATGATATTATTGCCAATGGTGATGCAGCGCGTGGCTTGATTAAGATCATTCAACGTTCTGGCGCTGAGCTAGTTGGTCTTGGTGTTGTAGTAGAAAAAAGCTTTCAGGCAGGGGCTCGGACGATCAGAGAGCAAGGCATTCGTCTGGAGTCACTCGTAAGAATCACCTCTCTAAATGGAGGCACCATCGAATTTGGGGAATAACCTAATTGGCAATAAGAACAGGCCTATTTTTTAAACAACTGCTTTTCACCCTATGGATTTTCCTTTATAATAAAAATTAGACATAGGGAGGAGGCGTCACAATGGGGAAAGAACCGGTGACTGAACAATTTTTTATTGATAAATTAACCGAGGCCAAGGATCATTTCGAGCGTGCGCTGGATTGCAAACACACGGAATTCGACGATCTGTATCCCTATATGATTGAACATCCTCAGTTTTTTTGGTACAAACGCTATGTAGCCTGGTCAGAGCTTCTGACAATCAAAGGTTTGTGCGAAGAGTTATCCTTCCCGTGGAGGGAGAAATTCACAACTAACCAAGTGGAGTATCTGGAGCAACGTGTGATGTCCGCTAAAGTTCTTGACTTCTGGTTTGAGAAGAATGAAGCGCTGATATAAGAATGCTTTAGTAGACATGCAAGTCGTTAATTGCCTACATGAGACCCAGATGATTTATCATTTGGGTCTTTTTTCTGAGACTAAATAGGACAAGCTATGACAGGAGGGATTAATGATGATTAGCGATGAGCAATTGGATGCCTACCGGATTTCCGGTGAGAAAATTCGTGTAGTGCGTGATGGCTTGGAAAGTAACGATGTAAAAGGGATAGTTCTTGCTTGGGATGATTCTCAGGTGATGATACGTCGTCAGAATAGACGAGTAGTGAAGCTGGATCGCAATTATATATTCCAGCCATTTAGTGAACCAAGACAAGATCCGGATAATATATAATCTTCACAGTAATAATTTCCGCAGTAATAATCTTCATAATACAAAACAGCTCTCGCCCTACTGGGCGGGAGCTGTTTCTGTAATATCATTTGGGATTATATAGTTAGAGCTAGTTCAGACGCATTCTCTTCTCTGGAGAGTATGGAGAGTTCTGTGGACAGTCCAAGATACGCGCGCATGCGCAGCATCATTTCTCTACGGAAGCCTGGCCATAATATATTCATCTCTCCTTGAAATCCTCTGCAGGAATATAAGGCTTCGACTCCTCGCTGATCTTGGCGAACGGTAGTAATCTTCAAATCATGGGAGCTCAGCTCGCGCGTAACCTCTTGAAGCATTAGTGACGTCTTCTTTGTGGCACCAGATACGAGCTCCATATATAGCTGAGGGGTCTTAAACAGGCCGCTTCTACTGATTACACGGCAGTCACGTTCGAACACTTTATGAATAAACGTTAGCAGCAAATAGCTTCTGACCAGGGACAGTTCTTCTTTAGTTACTTCTTCATCAATAATGGATGTGTTTAGCTTTGTAGTCGCCATTATAAATCACCTCATTTATATTATGCGAACTTTTGTTCTCATTATACCTTATATTCGGCAACAAAAGCAATAATTATCCATAAATTAATGAATGATAAGAAAACGGCGAAAATATATTGACGTTGGATTCTCAGCGTGGTATGATCTATCTTGTGACCGCAATAAGCGAGTCATTATAATACGCGGTCATGGCGGAATTGGCAGACGCGCTGGCTTCAGGTGCCAGTGGTAGCAATATCGTGGAGGTTCGAGTCCTCTTGACCGCATAGCTAAAAGGATTATAGAACTGCTCTAGTAGCAGGTTTATAATCCTTTTTTTATGTTTTTCAGCAGACGGTAGTGCGAAAGAGGAAGGTATCCTTAAGAACCATCACCTGAGGCTAACGGACCCAGATGAAGCTATTTGCTCATTTATCGCCTTTTGAGCGTAGTATCGGACCCCAGTGCAGCTATTGCATGGAAAAAGGATCACAATTGGCGTTTTTTATGCCAATAGCGACTGTGGGGTCTGATAGGAATCCAAATCTGCTTTAAAGCTGCGAATAAGGTCAATGGGGTCCGACAAGAATTCAAAGTGCTCTAATGCTACAAATAAGGTCAGTTGGCCCGATAGAATCCAAATGTACTCTAAAGCTGCGAACAAGGTCAGTTAGTCCGATAGAAATCCAAGTTTGCTCTAAAGCCACGAATAAGATTAGCTGGGTCCGATAGAAAACCAAATGTGCTCTAAGCTGTGAATAAGGTCCGCGGAGTCCGATAGCGTCTCTCCACGCGCAGATTGGATAAAAACTAATTTGTATTTTTGCTTCTAAGCTACTCGCCCTGCGGAGTCGTCATCATCACCTGAGGCTAACGGACCCAGATGAAGCTATTTGCTCATTTATCGCCTTTTGAGCGTAGTATCGGACCCCAGCGCAGCTATTACATGGAAAAAGGAACGAATAAGGCATTTTTTATGCCAATAGCGACTGTGTGGTCCGAAAGGAATCTAAATGTGCTCTAAAGCTGCAAATAAGGTCAGTTGGGTCCGATAGAATCCAAATGTGCTCTAAGCTACGTATAAGGTCAGCGGAGTCCGATAGCGTCTCTCCACGCGCAGATGGATAAAAACTAATTTGTATTTTGCTTCTATGCTACTCGTACCACCGAGTCATCATCACCTGAGGCTAACGGACCCGGATGAAGCTATTTGCTCATTTATCACCTTTTGAGCATAGTATCGGACCCCAGTGCAGCTATTGCATGGAAAAAGGATCACAATTGGCGTTTTTTATACCAATAGCGACTGTAGGGTCCGATAGGAATCTAAAAGTGCTCTAAAGCTGCAAATAAGGTCAGCTGGGTCCAATAGAAAACCACATGTGCTCTAAGTTACGAATAAGGTCAGCGGAGTCCGATAGCGTCTTTACACGCGCAGATTGGAGAAATACTAATTTGTGTTTTGCTTCTACGCTACTCGCCCCGCGGAGTCGTCATCATCACCAGAGGCTAACGGACCCGGATGAAGCTATTTGCTCATTTATCACCTTTTGAGCGTAGTATCGGACCCCAGTGCAGCTATTGCATGGAAAAAGGATCACAATTGGCGTTTTTTATGCCAATAGCGACTGTGGGGTCCGATAGGAATCCAAATGTGCTCTAAAGCCACGAATAAGGTCAGCTGGGTCCGTTAGGAATCCAAATGTGCTCTAAAGCCACGAATAAGATTAGCTGGGTCCGATAGAGCCTTCGCACGCGCTGATTAGCGAAATACTAATCTGTGTTTCGACCCGTCGTTACCTGCAATAGCGAACTGCGTTTGCTTTTAAGCTACTCACCCCGCTGGGTCCGATAGCACCATCGCACGCGCAACTATGCTCGAATCCAATAAAGTTTGTTGTCTAGATCAAAGTCTAAGACACGAAAGAAAACAGGTGCACCCGGCATGGCTTTTGGGACACACCTGTTTTTTTACAGGATAATGAATTACACTGTTGCTCTACGCAGCATCAAAAACGATAAAAGAGCGTACACAACTGTCAAAGGCATGGACCACAAAGCAAGTTCAAATGCGGTATATCCAGCAAACCAGTTGAAGAGGTCTACCCACCACTGATTATAGGTCATTAATAATACACCGAGACTGCACAGGATAAACATAGCCCCTGAGAAAATGAACAAACCGCTTCGGCCAAATCTCCGGAAGATACTGGATATCATTAGCCCCAGAAAAAACATATTAAGAAAGAGCACAAAATACATCCACAGCTGTTCTATGGCATTACCATCATTTAAATAGGGCAAATGAAAATAATGTAGTTCCAAACCCCAGCCACCCGTGAGCTTGCTTTCAATGATTGCGAGCAGGTAGAGGAGAATTGAGTAGGTGGCGCTAGTTATAATAGCCATTAAGGAAGTGCCTATGAAATAATCCGTTCTGCGTTGGCTTAGGCCCAGAGCAAAAGGGAAGGTCTGCACCAAAATGAGTATACCGGTGATTAACATATAAATGAAGATGGAGACGAGACCGCCGGTATAGATTGGTTCTTGGATGAAAGAAGCGACGATGACATTTACCAAGAAGCTGGATAACAAGATTACCCAAGGCATATACAACCATAACCACTTATCTCTGAAATGCATTTTTATCATGCCTGCCGTAGGATTCATTACACGGTCACTTCCTTTCCTAGAGATTTTTTATTTGTGAGATGAACGATTAATTGCTGTAAAGATACAGGTGAGATCTCTAAGCCTAACTTTTCAGCATGTGCGTGATCTTTCGCGTTGAAACCGATAATGGTGGCCGTAAGCAATCCGCCAAAAGACTCGCGGGAAATGACTTGTTTGCCGGCGATAAAATCTTCGATCTTCGCTGTCGCGCCGATTACCGTAACAGCTTGCCCGCGAAGGGCTTCAGCATCTTCGTTAATAATTAGCTTGCCGTTGTCGATGACGATAACATGCTCTAAAAGCTGACTTACCTCATCGATCAAATGGGTGGACAAAACAACTGTGCGTGGATATTCAGCATAATCTTCAATTAGGCGATCGTAAAACAGGCTTCTAGCTACAGCATCAAGTCCTAAATAGGGTTCGTCAAAAATGGTAAGCGGAGCACGGCTGGCTAGACCTACTACAATTCCTACAGCCGAGAGCATACCTCGGGATAGCTTTTTTATTCTTCTTTTTAATGGCAGATTGAAATCCTTGATTAAAGAGTGGGCATATTCCCGATCAAAGTTTGGAAAAAATAATTCGGATACCTCCAGTACATCGATAATTCGGTACGTGTCCGGATACCTTTGGCTTTCCTTAATGAAGCAAATCTGCCTGAGAACCCGATTATTCTCGTATGGATGTTCACCAAATACGTTCAGGACACCACTTGTGGGGAAAAGCTGAGCTGTGATCATATGCATTATTGTGGTTTTTCCTGCACCGTTTCTGCCGAGAAGCCCGTATATCTTGTTTTTCTCCAAAGAAAAACTGAGTTCATGAATGGCAGTGACATTTCCGTATGACTTAGTCAATCCTTTGATTTCAACAACTTCATTCATGACTTGTTGTCTCCCCTCTGAATCATAATTGTTAATTGATCCAACGTAATTCCTAATTTTTCAGCTTCACGGACCATGGTTACTACATACTGTTCATAAAATTGTTCTTTTCTCTTCTCCATCAATACTGCACGCGCTCCAGATGCCACAAACATACCGATTCCTCGTTTTTTGTACAATATCCCTTGATCCACAAGCAAATTCACACCTTTCGCAGCCGTAGCCGGATTGATCTGGTAGAAAACAGCAAACTGATTTGTCGAAGGAACTTGTGACTCCTCCAGCAGTGTTTCTTCGATGATGTCATTTTCTATTCGTTCGGCGATCTGCATAAATATCGGTCGTGTATCATCCATTAAGTTTCCCATGTATTCACCGCCAACTTCATTGGTTAGTTAGTTATGTAATTAACCATATATGCAACGAAGTTAATTGTCAATATTTTTAATTATTTTGGGCTATATCCCCATAAATAAAAGGCTGCCCGGAATGCTCTGGATAGCCTTTTATTTGCACAACATATCTGCTATGATTTTGTCCTTGGTAAAAAAGAAGGGGGAGTTCAGCTATGAATGATTATGGTCCGGATCTGTTCAAAGATACTGCAAGCTATTACACCAGATATCGCCCGCTATATCCGTCCTCACTGATTCGATATCTAGTGGACAAATTCTCACTTCACGGAGAGGGCCGGTTGCTGGACTTAGGTTGTGGTACTGGGCAGTTAGCGCTAAGGTTTACGGATTGGTTCGAAGAAATCATTGGCGTAGATACTGAACTAGAGATGCTAGATGAAGCAAAGCTGTTATCACAGTACAACAGGGTTGAGAATGTTAGCTGGCAACAGGGGAGAGCGGAAGAACTATTCAATGACTGGGGTTCCTTTCGTCTCATCATGATGGCTAAGGCGTTTCACTGGATGGACCGAGAATCCATACTTGAAGTTCTCTATCATAGTTTAGATGATAACGGTGGTATTGCTGTAATTGATACTTTTAATGAACAACAAGAACCGTTACCTTGGCAACAAAAGGTAGAGGAAGTAGTGAAACGCTGGTTGGGTGACGAAAGAATAGCCGGAAAAAGTACATATAAACATCCCCAAGAAAGACATGAGGATGTTGTAAAGCGATCCAGTTTTAAAGACGTTAAAAGACAGGTATTACCGAGTTATTCCATCACTTGGACTGTTGATTCGATACTAGGAAATTTGTATTCTACGTCTTATGCTTCTAAGCGATTATTTAGAGATAACTTAGAACGTTTTGAAGATGATATGAAATCAGCTTTATTAGAAATAGAACCTACAGGTGTATTTACAGAGGACTTGTCGGTTTCCGTCATTACTGCCTTTAAAAAAGAAGCGGATTTACGATAAAAACCGCGCATTGATCTCACCGCATCCTGCTGTGTTAGGACTTAGTTTAAGGCGATACGTGTTCTTTTTTAGTATGGATTTTACTTGCTTAGGCGTAAGAGAAGGGTTCTTCTGGAGTAATTGCGCGATCACACCCGAGACGATAGGTGTTGAGACACTGGTACCGGACAGCACAAAGTAATCTTTAGCTATCCGCAAATAAGGAAGCTCGCGATCCAGCTTGGATCGTGGAGCACGAAGGGAGATGATCGTCTCGCCTGGAGCAACGAGATCTGGTTTCTTCCTTCCTCCCGGTGCGGGTCCGCGACTGGAGAACCAAGTGATTCGGTCGTCCGCTTGTGTGAGCGTGCGACGGTCATCCACTGCACCGACAGTAATTGCTGAAGGACTAATCCCTGGAGATTCGATCGTACTGCGTCCCGGGCCGCTGTTTCCAGCAGCTATTACAACGTTAAGTCCGGCTTTAATTGCTTTTTCTACAGCTTGGCAGAGTGGATCATCTGAACAAGGAAGATTCACCTTATCCCCGAATGACATCGAAAGAATACGAAGATTAAGTCTTCTCCGATTCGCAATACACCATTCAATTCCTTTAATGATTGTGGAGTCATATCCATCGCCATTTTTATCTAGTACTTTGACACCTACTATCCCTGCCTCTGGAGCAGGGCTTTTGTATTTTCCTTTACTCATCCATCCGTTGCCTGCTGCATCCCCTGCGATATGAGTTCCATGGCCGTTATCGTCATAGGGCTGTTTTCTATGATTGATAAAATCTTTAAAAGCAACTATACGGTTAACAGGGCGAAACAGGTCAGGGTGCCGATACACCCCTGTATCAAGAATAGCAATATTGATGCCTTTTCCGGTAAGCCCCTTTTTCTTTTGGGCGGTTGTAGAACCAATGGATGGTGTCGCTATATTAAGGGATGTTTTTTTGACTTGATCCAAATAAATTTTTTCGATTCCATCCCAGCGGCACATCCGGTTCAGGCAGTTCTTTGAAACTTTGGATGATATCGAATTGAGCAGGTGAAGATGATGTCTGATCGGAAGGTCGTGGGATTTTAAATGCTTTTGTAAAGACTGTAGCTGGGCTGTAGTTATTTTTTGTTTGAATTTAATGATAACTGGAATGGTATTCGCTTTATGCCCTGGAAGATAGGAACGTTGAACTCTTTTTCTCAAGGAATGGTGCATTTTCGAATGATATTGCTCTAGCCATTTTTGACCGTTCATTAGTAATGAATCACCTCTTGAAGGCATTATATGCACTGCAGAGCTAGTGGACACGAAACTATGAAACTAGGGTTTAACATATTTTCAGATTTGTAGGTGAAAGAGAGGTCAAACCTTACGATTCTTGCATTTACTAACGTATCCTAAAAAGAAAGTGGTGAAGTAAATGGCAATTATTAAAAAACCAGTTAACAAGAAAGCAGTTATGGCTAGCAAAGTTCTCGCGGCTAAAAAAGCGAAAGCAGCTCCTACAAGAAAGAAACGTAGAATTAGACAGACTCTGGATAGATTTATTGTTGTTGCTATTGGTACAAATGCAACGGGTACACCTAAAGATACTACGGGGTGGACAGCTTCATTGAGAGCTGGAACTACAACGGTTACTGCAGATTTTGACGAATTTGGTGTAGTTAGATTTCCAACAATTAGCACCTTAACATCGGTACCTTATCTTCTCACTTTAAGAGATGAGAGTGGAGCTACTATAAGAAGTTTTAACGTTCCCGCAGACCGCGAATTTTTTGTGGCTAGATTCTAGTTTGGACAAGTCCTGATAGTAAACAGCATGTGTCGATTTTATATCGATGCGTGCTGTTTTTTTTATTTTTCTAACTTTGATTCAAGTGAGTGATTTGTTACAGACAAACAGATTGAGGGGATGCCATACTTTCAGCATCATAATTTTGGGAATATAGTACAAAAATGGACAATATATAAGGCGGGTGAGAGGTTTCGTGAAAGAAAAAGGGAATATATCAGGTATTCAATATTTTTTATTAGGACTGCTTATATTTTTAATGTTAGGAATGGATATGTTCATCATGGGATTAGATCAATGGTTATGGGGGGATTTGTTTAATATAGACGACTTTTTTGTCAGCCCTTGGTACGTACTAGTTGTTCATTGGAGCATAGTTACCCTATTGTGGGCAGTAGGAGCTATGATGTTTCTACTTTGGTTCAGGAAGAGGAAGTTGATTGGACCGGTTATATCTTTGTGTTGGAGCTCTAAGGTCATTCCTTTGTTAATTGTAGCTTTTATATCAAGCTTTTTGTTCGCTGTGTTGGAATTTTGGATTAATGGGGAGAGCATTCCACAGATTTATAGGGAATATGAAAACTTCAAGTTAGAACATGGTTTTATGGGCATATGGGTTGCCTTGGTTCAAAACATATATTACATTGTGGAAGCTGTACTAGTTGTACTATTGGTTGCGCTAATGCAGCGTGCAGGAGAAGTATGGTTTAAGAATCCTTCTCTTCCTTATGGGGGAATAGGTTTAATGCTGACTTGGGGATTAGGTCATTTGACGCATGGTCTGCAAAGCGGCTTGTATATTACTGCTTTTTCTTTGGTATTTGGCTGGCTGTTTGTGAAAGCGGGCAAGCAGTGGTGGCCAAGTTTTCTGTTTATCTGGCTTGTATTTGTATTATAATATTTAGTTTAACGGGGGGACACCATTGTACAATTCAGAGAAGAGAACAATTACTACGGAAAGATTGATTTTAAGACCTTTTGCATTGTCTGATGCACAGCGTGTCAGTGAGCTCTGCAATAATTATAATGTTTACAAAAGTACATTAACTCTACCTTATCCATACCCTATTGATTGTGCATTATCATGGATTGAAACACATGAAGTTGAGTTCAATAATGATAATTCATATGAATTCGCTATTACTGATAAAAATACAAACGAACTGTATGGTGCTATAGGTTTGAGAAATAACCGGACACACAGAAATGGCGAGCTTGGATATTGGATAGGCGAGGAACAATGGGGTAATGGATATGCTACAGAAGCAACAAAAGCGGTCATTAATTTTGCTTTTACAGAAAAACATTATCACAAAGTGTACGCCAGATTCTTTGCTTCAAATCCTGGTTCGGGACGAGTTATGCAAAAATCTGGCATGCTGAAAGAAGGCGTTTTGTTACAGCATATTTATAAAGAGAATGAGTTTGTAGACCTTATTCATTATGGGATATTAAATACGGGAGCTACTAACTAACGCTTGGATTTCATACACCACTATTTGAAGTCACGCCTATAGGGCGTGGCTTTTTTATTAGAAATGCTAGTTGGCTTCAACGGACAATAATGAAATTCCTTCTTATTTAAAATTAAAATAAAATTCTTGACACTTCTCATTGATAACGATTATCATAGGAATCGATGAGTGAAAATGAAAATCATTATCACTACATGAAACGTATAAATATACATATTTGGAGGGATAGATTTTGAAAAAAATATTAGTACTACTGGTTATTGCAGCGCTTATGGCAATGACTGCATGTTCGTCTACAAATACAGCGGACAATCCAAAAAATGAAGCGGTAACGAATACAACTGCTAATGAATCGAAAGAAGCAAATGCAGCAAAAACAACAGAAGTAGCAAATACAGCGGAAGCTGCCGGCAAGGTGTACAGTCTGGAGAATGATGGTGTGGATGAAGCGTTGTTCAACGAAGCGTTAAGCCAATTCCCAGCCAAAGTACCGGAGCGTATTGTAACAACTTCTGTACCGTTAACAGAAATGCTTTATTTGCTCGGCATAACACCGGTAGGTGTACCAACTTCAACGAATCCAATCCCTGCTGATTTCGAAACAATTGATCGTATTGGATCACCTATGGCGCCGGATCTGGAGGTAGTAACCAAACTCGAACCGGACTTGCTGCTGGGAGCGGAATCTCTTCGCAGCACGTTGGACAAATCGCTAGAAGGAATCGACCTACAAAAAGCATATTTGAGAACAGAATCATTTGAGGATCTAAAGCTTAGTCTCAAAGTATTAGGCACTTATTTTAATAAAAAAGATGAAATGAATGCTGCTTTAACTAAGATTTTGAACAAAGAAAATGAGCTGAGTCAATTAGCCGAAGGCAAAGAACTGCCAAGCGTGCTGCTAGTAATCGGAACCGCAGATTCCTTTATGGTCATGAGTGAGAAATCTTATTTAGGTAGCTTGGTTAAAAAGCTTGGTGCTGATAACATCGCAACTTCTGTATTGCAAGTTACTGACACTTACTCACCTATCAATATGGAGAACATTGTAGCTGCTGATCCAGACATCATTCTCGTACTCGCTTCAGGCGATCACGGAGCGACTGAGGATAAGTTCAAAAAAGAAATAGAGAAAAATGAAACTTGGACAAAGCTTTCGGCTTATGCAAATAACAAAATCAACATTCTAGATTACAGCGTATTCGGTGTCACTTCGATTATTAACGCGGAGACAGCCTTAACCGAAATTGCAAAATACTTCTATGAATAATTAAAGGAGACAGCAAGTGATAAATACATCTCGTAGCAGAATTATTGTTATTGTAACGTTAGCACTTGCGCTCGTTGCCGCTATAATTGCGATTGGACTAGGCTCAGTATACATTCCTATACCAGACATCCTAAGCACGATCTTTGGTTCAGCGGCAAAAGCGGTGAATGCGACCATCATATGGGATATTCGTTTGCCGCGTGTATTACTGGCGATGATCATTGGGGCAAATATCGCGGTTTCGGGTGCTCTTCTGCAAGCCGTGATGGGCAACCCACTTGCTGATCCAGGATTGACCGGTGTAACGAGTGGAGCGGCTGCATGTGTGCTTGTCATTATGCTTGCAGCTCCACAATATACGGAGTTCATTCCAATTGCGGCTTTTGTGGGTGGACTAATTGCTGCAGGGATTGTATATGCATTAGCGTGGAGAAGAACCGGTATTTCGCCCATCACTATTATTTTATCAGGAGTTGCTGTGAATGCTCTTTGCGGGGGATTAATAGGACTCCTGACCATCATGTACAGCGACAGACTTCCGGCAGCGGTCCAATGGTTAAACGGCAGTCTGGCTGCTAAAGGGAACAATGCCTTGATGATGGTTTTCCCGTATGCCATAGCAGGCTGGATATTATCCTTTTTCGCGATCCGCAAGGCGAATATTATACGTTTAGGGGATCAGATAGCTTCGAATTTAGGTGAAAATGTGGACCGAATTCGTATTCTACTTTCCTTGCTGGCAGTATTTCTAGCGGCTATCTCTGTAGCGGCTATTGGGATGATTGGCTTTGTAGGGCTTGTTGTGCCACATATGGCTCGATTGTTGGTGGGTTCAGACTATAAATTTCTTTTGCCGATGAGTATGGGACTTGGTGCATTGGTATTGTTGATAGCAGATACAGGTGGACGTACCCTATTTGCACCTTTAGATATTCCTGCGGGTATCCTTATGGCGGTGATCGGTGGACCTTATTTTCTATACCTGATGAGAAAGAAGGCGTTCTAACATGTTTACTGTCGATTCTATTTCGATCCGGTATGAGCAGAAAAACATTATTAACAACTTCTCTTTTTCCGTAAAAAAGGGTGAAATCGTCTCGATTATAGGACCAAACGGCTCAGGTAAATCTACATTGCTTAAGGCGGTATCACGGCTAATTCCATATCATACGGGTGCGGTCACACTCGAGGGTACGGATCTAAAGTCTATGACTGCCAAACAAGTCGCTCGAAAAATGTGTATGCTGAGCCAGAAGAACCAAGCACCTAATGATATGACTGTGATCGATCTCGTCTCCTATGGAAGGTATCCACATAAAAAATGGTTCGAAAAATTAAATCATGAGGATATGGACATTGTCGACTGGGCACTGGAGAAGACACATTTAAAGGATTATAAGGATCGAGCCGTTTCCTCGTTATCCGGTGGTGAATCACAGCGTGCTTGGATTGCTATGGCCTTGGCGCAGCGTCCTTTGGTTATGTTGCTTGACGAACCGACCACTTACTTGGATATTTCGCATCAGCATGAAGTTCTTGAGTTAGTACGTGAGCTAAATCAAGACATGGGAATGACTGTCGTGATGGTGTTGCATGACCTCAATCAAGCCTCTACCTATAGTGATAGTATTGTTGTGGTGCAGGCGGGTGAAAAAGCGATGTATGGGACACCAAATGAAGTTATGACCACCGATATGATCCGGGATATATACCGAATGGATGCCGAAGTTCAATATGTTCCTACAGAGACGAAACCTCGTATTCATTTGCTAAGTACCGTTCGCTAGATTCGTGGCTAGATTACATAACCTATTAATGGAGGGATTTTATAATGAAGAAGCCTGTAGATGTTGAAAAAAATAAAGAAAACTATTTGCAATTTATTGCGAATCGTAAAAATCTGATTTTGAGCTTGATTGATGACGAAGGAAAACCTTTTATCAGCTATGCTCCTTTTGTTAAGCATGAAGGCAAGCTGTATATCTACATTAGTAAGATCGCCGAGCATTACAGATATATGGAAAATAACGATTTTGTAGATGCGCTTCTAATTGCAGATGAGTCTGCGACGAATAATAAATTTGCAACGGAACGTGTGCGGTGGAATTGCACATCAAGCAATATCGGGAATTACGGGCATGAGGAGATCTTTGAATTGTTTAATGCTGATCATGGGGTTGCAATGGTGAATTTGCTGCGTGGATTGGATTTTTCATTGTTTGAATTGACCCCTCTCCAAGGGCGTTATGTTGTTGGTTTTGGCTTGGCCTTTGACATCGACGTAGATGCGAACCTGTTCAACCATGTGGTGATCGACAAGAAAAAAGACGAAGAAGCCACTGTACAAGGGAGCAAATAATCTATGACTTTCACTTCAGTGTTGCCAATCTGGCAAGCGGTGCAAACGCGATTTCATAAAATCGTGAAGGCTTTGCCGGAAGAAGATCTTAACCTTAAGCTAGGGAACTCTACAATTGGGGGATTAATTCAGCATAATGCAGAAGTTGAGTTTATGTTCGCAGAGTGGTTTTTTGGAAAACCTAATCCTCAAGGCGACAAGGCGGCATATTCTACATTGAATGAACTCGTTGATCTGCTGACTGTTTCCAATGAGAATCTAACTGCTGCGATGCAGGAGCTTCCGGAAGAAGCATGGCATGTGAGTGTGGAGTCGGCTTTTGGCACATCTACACCGCTTGAAGCGATAGGCAGACTTATGTATCATACAGGTATTCATGCCGGACAGATTTCGCTTATACAGAAAAATGCAGTTCGAAGTGAAGTATAGTGAATTGGGAAAAGATTGATGAGAAAACGGCAGAAATGTCGTTTTTTTTTTGTGCGTGAATAAGGAGTTTTTAAAAGGGAGTTTGGGTAGTTTTTGACGTTCTTTTGATGTCCCTTTGATGTCCTTTTGATGTCCTCTGCAGCCTCTGGATTTGGTATAATGTAGGGGATTCTAAGGGGGCGCTGATTATGACAGAGTACTTGCGAGGCCAAATTGCCAAAATGGCGAATGTGAATATGGAGACGTTAAGGTATTATGAAGAGCTCGGATTAATTAGCACTCCCTTACGTTCGGAAGCTGGTTATCGTCTTTATTCGGATGAGGTGTTTAGCCGCCTTGTTTTTATACATAATGCTAAACTGTGTGGTTTCACTTTAAAGGAAATTAAGAAGGCACTCACTAAATCTGAAAGCAGCGGCATTAGCATAGATGATTTTGTAAATGTTGTGGATAAGAAAATGGATCGAGTTCGTGGCGAAATTGCAAAACAGGAAATAAAACTAACAGCCCTCGCAGATTTGAGAAAAAATTTGTTAGCCACAGATAAACATCCAGGCGTACAGTCCACGCTCGAAATCCTAAAAATGGATTCTTAACTTGACCTTGTAGTCTCCTACAGCCTTTACAATCTGAGTTGAAAAGAATTGTAGGAGGGATTTACGAGATGGAAAAGACAAGTACAGAGCAGCTTGCAGCGATCAAAGTTTATTTGCGACAAAGCAACCGATGGGATAGCAAGTCTATCGGGCAAATACGGCAGGAGATGGATGGGACGGCTGCGAACATGCCCAGTCCTACGGATGTTATCATCGAGCGGGTCATGATTGGACCCTTAAGCGGAGAGTGGATTATTCCTGTGAAATCTGCTTCACTCGCTGATGAAGTGATCCTTTATTTCCACGGTGGGGGTTTTATTTCGGGGACTTGTGAATTTTATCGGGATCTGGTTACACGAATTGCAAAATCTAGTGGCACGAAGATCCTAATCATTGAATATCGCTTGGCACCAGAGTTTACTTATCCGGCTGCTAATGAAGATTGTATAGACGCTTATCTGTGGCTGCTCGCGAATGGATATTCTGCCGGGAATGTCGTGCTTGGAGGGGATTCTGTTGGAGCCAGCCTTGCGCTGATGACGTTGATTACTTTACGGGATGCGGGTGGAGAATTGCCGGTGGGTGCTTTTTTAATCTCGCCGCATACAGATCTCGTCCATTTGGATGGTGAATCGTATCTGAGCCGAGCGGAGTTTGATCCAACAGGCAGCATAGACGGAAATAAACGAATAATTGATGTTTATTTAGGTGCTCGAACAGAACTGGCTCCTATATTATCTCCTTTAAGGTTGGATTTGCAGGGATTACCTGATTTACTTGTTCAAGTAGGCGACCACGAGGTATTGTTAAGCGATGCAACGAGGTTGGCTGAACGAGCACAGGCTGCGGATGTTCATGTAGAACTGGAAATATGGGAGAACATGTGGAGTGTCTTTCACTTTTTAGCTTATATGCTGCCAGAGGCGCAGCAAGCGATTGCGAATGTCGGTAAGTTTGTTAGGACGAGGTTAGATCGGATTGAGCAAAAAAGCAGCTGATATTCCCCGCCTTCTTGAGAGATCAAGGAGGTTTTTTGGTGAAATCGTAGGTTAGCAGAAGGTGGATTGCTAGATACTAGGCTTCTTCATCGTAACGGACCGTATTGCAGCTATTTGCTCAATTTAGCGTGTTTGGCTAACTTTTCGGACTGCATAGCTCTTATTAGCACATTAGAATGCCGAAAAGGTGGGGAATTGGGTGAATAGCTGCATTGGAGTCCGATAGCATGGCGAATTACGGTGATTTCTGAAAATAAGGGCTCCTCAGTCCGAATTCATGTAGTACGGGGGCTACAGAGAATAAGATACTAAACTGGGACTTAAGTTTAATAATTGGGTGCGAGTATATACTGATAATGATTTAACGAATGACAAAGTGGTAATATTGTCAGTTCGTTTTTGAACATAATATGCTATGATAATTACCACCAGAGATAGAGCGAGGGGAATACATATGTCGAATGATCTTCCATTATCAAAAGAAAACATTTTGGACGCGGCTGAACAAGTGCTCCGGCGTTTTGGCCCGGACAAGACTTCTGTTGTAGATGTAGCGAAGGTGCTTAAAGTAAGTCATGGTACGTTGTATAGACATTTTTCCAGTAAATCTGCTTTGCGAGAAGCCGTAACCGAAAGATGGTTGCAGTATAATATTTCAGAGCCTTTAAAGAATATTTCAGAGCATTTTGATGGGAATGCCAAAGAGCAGCTCCGATTATGGATGGATACGCTGATTCGTAGTAAACGCACCTATGCTGTGGATGATGCCGAAATGTTTGCTATGTACGCAGCTGTAACTTTAGAAGCGGTGGATATGATTACCCTACACGTAGATCAATTAATTGGGCAAATCGCAGGCATTATTGAAAAAGGCATACAATCCAAAGAGTATAGAGTGGTTGAACCAGTGGTAACGGCTAGAGCAATTTTTAATGCTACTTCGCGGTATCATCATCCAGCACATGCTATAGAGTGGCAGTCGGCTACGATTGATCAGGATTTCGCCTCCGTTTGGGATTTGATTATTTCCGGGATTTCTTTGTAACATCTACTTAAAACCTTCTGAGACTCAGGAGGTTTTTTTGTGTCTTAAAGAGGTATAAATCCCGTAGATTAGGCTGAATCGTGCGAGTTGCTGCGAATGAACGGTATAAATCCCGTAGATTAGGCTGAATTGAGCGACTAGCGGCAGATGAACGGTATAAATCCCGTAGATTTGATTAATTAAGCGATTTGCTAGCAGATGAACGGTATAAATCCCGTAGATCAGGCTGAGTGGAGCGACTAGCAGCAGATGAACGGTATAAATCCCGTGTGCAAAACCAATTTTAAATGACAAATATTAAAAAATGTCAATTGTAATTTGTAATTGATCGATTTATAATCAGACCAACAAGAAGGACAAAGTGATAGGAGGAGTAATTATGAATCAGAATTTAGCTGGAAAAGTAGCATTAGTAACAGGTGCATCGAGAGGCATGGGCCGGGAGATTGCGGAGAACTTGGCACAACAGGGTGCGAAGGTGGTCGTTAACTATTCGAGTAACCCCGGCAAAGCCGAGGAAGTCGTAACCGGTATTAAACAAAAGGGTGGAGAGGCCGTCGCTATTCGCGCAGACATCAGCCAGGTGGCAGAACTTGAACAATTATTCCAAACCACATTAGAAGCCTATGGACAACTCGACATTCTCGTCAACAACGCCGGGATTATGATTACGAAGCCGATACTAAATATGACGGAAGAAGATTTCGACAAGCAGTTTGCGATAAATGTAAAAGGCACCTTTTTTGCTTGCCAGCAAGCAGCTAAATATATGAATGATAACGGACGGATTATCAATTTTTCTACTTCCGTTACGGGTCAAATGTTCCCGACCTACAGCGTCTATGCAGGAACTAAGGGAGCAGTGGAACAAATCACTCGTCAGCTGGCCAAAGAATTTGGACGAAAAGGAATCACTATCAATGCTGTTTCACCTGGACCTGTGAATACGGAGTTATTTACCGTAGGGAAATCAGCGGAAGAGATTGCGACCGTGGGGAATATGAATTCCTTTGGACGTTTAGGCGAGCCTGAGGATATCTCAAGCATTGTGTTGTTCTTAGCCAGTAAAGAATCACAGTGGGTTACAGGGCAAACGATCCGTGTGAATGGTGGATTCATTTAAGCTGGTGGTTAAAGGGATCTTTTTAATAGCTGAATGTGGTTAATCCTTCTAATATGAATGTAAATAAAAGGAGGAGTGAACCATGACGCAGATCATCTGCTCACCGACTAAATATATACAAGGACATGGTGAAATTCGTAAGCTGGGAGATTATTGTTTGCAGCTTGGAGCGACAAGAGCTTATGCCATTATTGATCCTTATATTTTCTCTGTGTACAAAAATGAGATCACATACAGTTTTGAAATGAACGAAATGCCGCTAGTGATGTGTGAATTCAAGGGCGAGTGTAGTCGTAATCAGGTTAATGAGATAGTTGCAGCACTTGGCTTGAAGGATGCGGAAGTCATTATAGGGATTGGTGGTGGCAAAACTTTAGATACGGCAAAAGCAGTAAGCCACATGAGTAACCTCCCGGTAGTTATTGTACCCACAGTGGCTTCAACGGATGCACCTTGCAGTGCTTTATCAGTGTTGTATACGGATGAGGGAGACTTTGACTGTTATCTTCCACTAAAAAGAAATCCCGATCTGGTTATCGTAGACGTCGATATCATTGCTAAAGCTCCTGCAAGATTGCTTGTTGCTGGAATGGGTGATGCTTTGTCCACTTTTTACGAAGCAAGAGCTTGTCGAGAATCTGGGGCTATTACACATGCAGGTGGGACTAGCACAATTGCAGCCCTTTCACTAGCTCGTGCCTGTCTGGATACGCTTCTTGCAGAGGGTGAAACGGCATTAAAAGATGTTAAGCAAGGCATCACCTCTCCTGCGGTGGAACATATCATTGAAGCCAATATTTACTTGAGTGGCATTGGGTTTGAAAGTGGAGGACTTGCTGCGGCGCATGCGATTCATAATGGATTGACGCTGCATGAGGAATGCAGGAATACTCTTCATGGTGAAAAGGTTGCTTTTGCTACGATCATTCAGCTTGTACTGGAGAAAGCACCATATGAAGAGATTGATCAGGTGATTGGTTTCTGCAAAAAAATCGGTCTTCCCGTTACTCTCAACGATCTTGGAATTACCAGTAAGGATATTGATCCATTGATGATGGTGGCGGAAGCTAGCTGTTCTGAGGATAGCCCCATCTGGAATATGCCCTTTGAAGTTCAAGCTGTGGATGTGCTGGAAGCAATTCTTGCCGCAGACGCGCGGGGACAATAGAAAAGCCCGATTGTAAATTATTGCGAACCCTCCCCGTACATATTTAACCTTCGTGAACCAAACAATGAGAATAATTGTTTAAGACGAAGGAGGCGTTCCTCTTGATGAAGGACAGTCGAAAGTTTAATCGTTATTTACTAATTTGGATTGCTGTTGCTGCTCTAATGGTTACTTTAATCGCTCCCATGGCACCGTCTGTTTCAGCTGCCGAGTCCAGAGACAACCCTACAAACACACCAAGTGAAGAGAAGACATCTCAACGTAATAAGGTCGTAATTATTATTGACGATTTCGGCAATGGCATGAAGGGGACGGATGAAATGTTTTCGCTGCCAATAAAGCTTACTGTGGCGGTTATGC
The DNA here is from genome assembly GCF_038002725.1 of Paenibacillus sp. FSL H7-0323. Lineage (NCBI taxonomy): Bacteria > Bacillati > Bacillota > Bacilli > Caryophanales > Paenibacillaceae > Paenibacillus > Paenibacillus sp. FSL H7-0323. The sequence continues at coordinate 452,205 of NZ_JBBODB010000001.1, forward strand.
CCTTTTTGCCTACATCTGTGAAGGACGCCACACGTGCGCATGAACGCGGAGATGATGTTCTGGTCCATTTGCCGATGGAGCCCCGCCAAGGGAATCCTAAATGGCTTGGACCCGGAGCTATTCTGGCTAAGATGTCTGATGAGGAAGTGCGTCTAAAGGTGGAGGCAGCGCTCGATAATGTGCCCTATGCTATCGGTATAAACAACCACATGGGCTCTAAAATTACTGGGGACGAACGGATTATGGGTGTGATCTTATCCGTGTGCAAAGAGCGGGGATTGTTTTTTGTGGACAGTAAAACCAACTACCGTTCTGTTGCTGGCAATATGGCTTATCGAATGGGACTGCCGCGCGTAGAGAACCATATCTTTTTGGATGATACACATACAGCTAATCATGTGCTGAAACAAATGGGTCTCGTAAATAATCTGGCGAAGGATCAACGATTCTGCGTAACCATTGGTCATGTTGGTGTATATGGAAAAGAAACCGCCGCAGGCATCCGCAGCGGTGTGGAGCAAATAAAAGATGATGTTGAATTTATAGGCATATCTGATCTCGTTAAAAACGAAATGAAATGGAACTCGAATCCTACACTTCCATAAGATAAGCTACTATGCCGCCAGCAATTGCTTCAGCAATTTCTTGTTGCCCTTTAGGGGTGCATAGCTTTTCGCGATCTGTCGGACTGCTTACAAAACCCGCCTCAACAATTACGGTTGTGGCGGTTATTTTGTTGAGTAAATAAAAAGGTTTACCTGGTCTTGTCTCAGCCTGGATATTATAGAGACTGTTTAATTGTTGCTGAATGGTCTGGGCAAGAATAAAGCTGCGGCCTTCTTGGCGATATAATACAAGTGGTCCATGCTTGGATGGTGAAGGTGCCCAGTTAACATGGATGCTGACCACTACAGTAGCTGGTAATGTCTCAGCCAGCTCTTTACGCTGAGCAAGGTCGCGCAGATGCCGGGATTTACTGCGCAGCCAGCGGTTCTCATCGCTTGGGGCGTAATCTCCATTACGATTTAAGGCAACGTCAAATCCATCGCTGCGCAGCAGCAGAAATAATCGGCGTGAGATATCTAATGTAATATCCTTCTCAAGAATGTTGCCGTAGGAAGTTCCTCCGTCGATCCCCCCATGTCCTGCATCAATTAAGATCATCCGGTGGCCGTGGCTTAAGAGATGCTGACGTTCATCATTCACTACGGGTTTGGATGGAGTTGCAGTAGCATATGCACTCCCCATAAACAGCATTAGAAGTCCAACTGTGGTTAAAGTAATACGCAAGCCGCATATTGCAGCTGCTGTCTTGGAATAAGCTTTATTTCTCCCAATGTTCAAATGAACTCCTCCTTGCATGTGAATAACCTCGTGCCCTAGATTCTTTGTTATATTGTGCTTTAATAGGTAAACCTATTCGAACAATTCGAGACAAGAGTTTAGATATATGCTCGGTGGTGCACACTAAGAGCATGGAACGACGCTGGCTATCTTAAATCACTTACAATGTAGGAGGTGTTACAAATGGCTTCCGGCGGCGATGAGCTTGTAAAGTATATCACTGAGAAGGTAGTTGTTTATATCGAGGATCCGCGTGCCATTCATGCTCGTAGAGCGGCTACAAAGCAGCCGTGGTCACAGAAATGGTTCGGTATGCTTCCGCTTGGTTGGTCGATCTGGCGAAGCAAATGGAGCCACAGTGACAAGGATTGAATTTCACAAATAACAAATAACAAATAACCTTCCAGTGCCTTGTTGAGGGTGGCAGCGGAAGGTTATTTGTTATGTTTAGTTATAGATATTTCTGTCGGGCAGCTTGTGCAGTGTTCCTATAGCCTGCAAGGCAGTGAGTGGCAAATACCGTCTTCCTTCTGGCCCTGATGCTGCGTAAACGGTAGGCATGTTGTTTATTGCTTTTGTTTTATTCGAAGCAGGCAACCAGTTTTGATAACCTGTAATCATAAAAGGTGCCCCTACGATATCATTTCGGCCAGCGGCTTGATAAGCAATACTTTCCTTGGGACGAATCAGTGTGGCGATATTGTCACCGCCTACAGCAAGCAGTTTTGGGGAGGTCAACCACATGATATCTTTATAAGGATCATCTGTTCCCCCGCTTTGATAGGCCGAAAGCGGAGACAAATCAGTAGTTAGGTTAGTGATTACATCCGTTTCTGTCTGCTGTCCTTTAAGCACTTCTTCCGCTTTACTTAGCGTCCACGGTAAAACTTGCGGCACGGAAGCATTGATAAATATTGTCTTATTGTCAATGACGATTTTCCATACGGGTAGAAGTGGTGCATATAAGGCTGTGAGTTTTATTTTTCCTGTATAAGATGAAGGTATAAGTCCTTCCTGCACCAAAAATTGGCGCAGTTCTAATAAACTATAGGGGAGTCCGTAAGTGCCAGCTCCATATTCGCTAAGCATATAACCACCTTGATCCGTAGCGGAAATGATCATGTAGCCGATCCGCTGTTCACCTTTCATAACGTTGACAAGCCAGCTATGAGTACCTGGACCCAGAGGATAATATTCTATTCCTGCGTCCTTCCAGGCTGTAAATGGAGCTTCTGCTGCGAGCTTGTTCAGTGTACTCTTGGCAAATTCTTGGACCGTACCGGGTGAAGGTAAGATATCCATCTGCAGTACAGGTATCAAATCCTGTGTGACTGAATCAACTACACTTACTCTGGAAGCGGCAAGCGCAGAAGAGGAACCGGAGCTCGTTGCGATGAGTCCGATGCATAGAAGCAGGAGGAAGCAGCTTTGACCTGCAAGAAGCAGCCTCCGCCGTACACTTATTTTCATGGCGTCGTTCACCTTTCTTTGTTATGAAATATCAGAAAGTAAAAAGCTTCCTTTTTATTGTAGAGGACAAGCTATAAAAAGGCTGTTGCTTGCTGTCGCGCCGGAAGGCGGAAGTTCTCTTGTTTTTTTGCCTGCTTTTAGCGAGTAGGGTCGCATTCTATAGGCTCCGCAGATGAAACAGTCCATAGGTTACCGCAGAAACTGCGATTTGCGGCTCATATTGCCAAATGGTCTCTTGTCGACGCCGATTATACTGCTCTTGAGTCACTAGGCGTTTTTCTTCGTCAGGCTCCTTCAGCAGCTCTCCATAATAGACATCAATGATGTCCAGTTCAACCCTTAGCCGCTCACGTGCCTGTTCTGCCCAAGTGTAGTCCAGTTCGGCTAACTGAGCGGTAAGATGAGTTTCCAATAAGTCGGTAGCGGCTGCTACTGTCATTTCATAAGGCTGGATATGCACATTTTCCGGCAAGCGTGGCATCATCTCTTTTGTGGAAACTTTTGCATTAAAGTCATCAATGATGGTTCCCTTTGTTAGGGAGATGCCAAGATAATGGAGTTCTTCACGTTTCAAATCGCAGCTCATCTCCACTTTATAGCAGACACTAAGCCATGGCTCGTAAGCGGCAGAGAACAGCGTGTTTCGCTGCCTGCTGCCCGGGTCCTCAAATAAGTAAAGGCATTTCCCTTCGTCCCGAGCGGCGTTCCAAATCTGTTGCAATCGCTTGCTTCCGTAAATAATATCCTCTCTGCGGATCATTCCTGGCCCAATTCGTGGGAGTGCCGGCACAATGCCGAAGTAGCGGGCTAGGATACTTTCCTCCGGGTCAGTAGATGGAGCATTCACTGCTTCTGAGCCCGGGGAGGCGGATTCGAGTAAGTCAGTGCTGGCCTCTGCATCGTTTGTTACACCTGTATTTAGGCTTCCGGTGACAACTTGATTCAAAATGCCAGCACTACGATTTGCAATGGGGGTAACCTCTACTGCAGCTTGACTGTCGTATTTTTCCGGATCAAAAACAAAGGTGAAAGAAAGGGTCTCAGGATCTACACCTGTGCGCTCCACGAATCCCCAATAATACGGTCGGTCGGTGAGCATTTTGTCAGCTCTAGGTGATAATTTCACAGTTACGTGAAGGGGCGAAGCCTCAATGATGGAGCATTCAGTGGCTTCAAGATAGTCCATCACATGCTTGCGTACTTCCTGTGCGGTGAGGGTCATGTCGCAGTCCCACTTTCTTTTTTAATACCCTGTGTCAATTCACTGAGGGATTCACCAATATGGTCCAGCTCATGCCGCAATTCTTCGTCGGAGCGGGATTCGAGCATGATTTTGTATAAACTTTTCTCCAGCGATTCCTTCTTTTCAAAACGTTCCAGGATTACATCCAGCCCGCCAATCACCATTTCAAACATATTGATTTTTTCATGCAGCAGATGCAGGATATGTTCTTCAATCGTGCCTTGCGTAGACAAGTTGTAGATCACTACGTCATTTTCTTGCCCTAACCGATGGACACGTCCGATACGTTGCTCCACGCGCATGGGATTCCAGGGCAGATCAAAGTTGATCATATGGTGGCAAAATTGCAGGTTAATTCCTTCACCACCGGCTTCCGTTGCAATCATAACTTGAGCGCGGCCGCGGAAAAGATCCATCATCCAATCTTTTTTCCCACGGTTCATTCCGCCGGAATAAGAGACACACATCAGCCCATGTTCACGGAAATATTGTAGTAAATACTCTTGAGTTGCGCGATATTCCGTGAAAACGATGACCTTTTCATTCATTTCTTGAATGAGGGCTAAGGTTGTTTCAGCTTTAGTGTTTGTTTTAACGGTACGGAGGGTCTGTAGCAGCTCCATCATCCGGTCTCTTTTTGGGGAATCCGCAGGCAGCTTTTTGATCAAATTAACTAAAGTGATAAAGACGGCATCCCGGCTGCTGCACACCTCACGTTGAAGGGTTACCAGAGAAAGCATACTGCTAAGATTGCCGCCGGATTCCTGATACTGGTCTTTGACAAAGGAAGTAACACTGTTATACAAATCTTTCTCTTCTTGGGAGAGAACTAAGGGAATATTACGGACTTTTCGTTTCGTGAAATTAACAGGACCTTCACCACGGCGATTGCGGATCATGACCTTCGAAAGCTCGTCCCGCAGTTGACCTTCATTCTTGGGCTGGCGTTTATCAACCACGAAATTCGAGGCAAAATCGCCCTGATTTCCAAGTTGCCCCGGCTTCAGTATAGTGATCAGATTAAAGAGTTCGCCCAGATCATTCTGAACGGGAGTTGCGGTGAGCAGCAGGCAATATTTTTTGCGTAATTGCTGTACAAATAGATAATTGGTCGATTTTTTATTCTTCAGCTTGTGAGCTTCATCAATGATCAACATATCGTATTCATTTTCCAGCAAGATTTCCTTATGCGGATCTCGTTTGGCGGTATCCATCGATGCGACGACTATGGCGTTGCCCCACGAATAGGCTTTTTTCTGAGCGACAGCAGTGATGCCAAATTTCGCATTCAGCTCACGAACCCATTGCAATACTAGAGAAGCAGGTACGAGAATAAGCACTTTGGAGACAAGACCGCGTACGAGATATTCTTTGAGCACCAGTCCTGCTTCAATGGTCTTGCCCAGTCCAACCTCATCTGCAAGAATCGCGCGGCCTGACATTTCGAACAGAACCTTATGCGCTGTATCCAGCTGATGGGGAAGAGGGGACAAGCCGGATAAATGCTTCATACATTGCAGCTCATCGAAGCTCGTTACTAGACCTGTTTCCTCTCCTTGTACGGCAAGCTTAGATAAACGGTAGTCTCCCCATGGGCCGCCCTTTTCCAATTTGAGCTCCAGATCTTGCAACCAATTCCGGTCAAAAGAAAGAGGAACAGGCAGTATCGGCGCGGGTGTTCCCCCTTGCTGGGGTAGAGAATTACGGAATAATTGCGTCATAATGCAGCCTCCTCAAGCTCGGATTTATATCACCATTCGTAAGAGTAGTATGCTCGTAAACGAGAGAATTCATAACCTCCTATTTTTCACGATAGCCTTTAAAAAAGAGAGCAAGAGCGAGAAAAAGCAGCAACGTTTGCGATAATTCGGCAACTTGACTCTATTTTCGAATAAGACCTTCGATACAATATGTGGTATAGTTTAAAAGCTGACGCACACAATATATTGTGACAAAAGCTTGAAAATGTATTTTTTATAGAGTGCTTAGCTGGTATTTGTTATTGACAAGATGAGCTTCCTACATACACCTGTTAAGCAGTGGAGGATGGTAAGGGAGTTTTTGTTGTGGGCCCATACCTTGGACCGGAAACTAATATCTACTACACATGCGGGAGGTTTTTTTATTGAGTAAAGTGGAACGTAAGCAACGCCTTGAAGGGCTAAGTGAAAAAATATTTTTGGATCGTTATGCTTGGAAGGATGCAGACAGCAACAATGCTAAAGTAGGCGACGTTGTATTGGTGCTGACCAAAGATGATCCGAAGTTTCCAACTAAGGAAGTCGGAGAAATTGTGGAGCGCAGTGGTCGAATCGTAACTGTAAAGACACGCAGCGGTGAGTTTGTGAAATCGGATGTTGAAAAGTTGACCCTTAATATAGAAAAAACTCCTGAGGAAATGTGGGACCGTCTATCCACAGCGATGGCTTCTGTAGAGAAGACACCTGAGCTTCAAGCAGAATGGGCGGGCAAATTCCGTTCAATTCTAGATGATTGGAAGCTTGTGCCGGGTGGACGTATTGCGGCTGGTGCAGGTGCTAGTGAAGAATTAACATTGTTCAACTGTTATGTAATCCCTTCTCCAAAAGACAGCCGTGGCGGCATCATGCAGACATTGTCTGAAATGACGGAGATTATGGCCCGTGGTGGCGGTGTGGGCATTAACCTGTCTTCATTGCGTCCTCGTCGTGCGATTGTTAGAGGGGTTAATGGTTCATCCAGTGGTTCCGTATCTTGGGGCGGTTTGTTTAGTTATACTACGGGGCTTATTGAGCAAGGCGGCAGCCGTCGTGGCGCGCTCATGCTGATGATTAATGACTGGCATCCCGATGTTGAGGACTTCATTACCGTGAAGCAAACGATGGGCCAAGTCACTAATGCTAACCTTTCGGTATGTGTGAGCAATGGTTTTATGAAGGCTGTAAAAGAAGATCTGGACTGGGATCTCGTATTCCCGGATACAACCGATCCTGAATATAACGAAATATGGGATGGCGATCTCGACAAGTGGAAAGCTGCCGGCAAAAACGTTATCCATTATCGCACCGTAAAAGCGCGTGACGTGTGGCGTACGATCATTGAATCGGCATGGAAATCTGCTGAGCCAGGCGTCGTGTTCATGGAATACTATAACCAGATGTCTAACAGCTGGTATTTCAACCCGATTATTTGTACGAATCCTTGTGGAGAGCAAGGCCTGCCAGGCTGGGGAGTCTGCAATCTGTCTGCGGTGAACCTGTCCAAGTTCTACGATGAGAAAAATCATGATGTAGATTGGGAAGATCTTGCGACTACAACCCGTTATTCGGTCCGTTTTCTGGACAATGTAATTGATAAAACACCTTATCATTTCCCGGAAAATGAAGCGAATCAGAAAAAGGAACGCCGCGTGGGTCTCGGAACCATGGGATTGGCGGAGCTGATGATTAAATTGAACATCCGTTACGGCAGCCCGGAATCGTTGGAGTTTCTGGACAAGCTATACGGCTTTATGGCTCGTGAAGCCTACCTTGCTTCGGCAGAAATTGCTGGAGAGAAGGGTTCCTTCCTAGCTTTTGATACTGAGAAATATCTAATGAGCGGCTTTATGAAAAATATAGTCGAAGCGTATCCAGAGGTTGGCGAAGCGATTCGTGAACATGGTATGCGTAACGTTACAGTGATTACACAAGCACCTACAGGTAGTACAGGTACAATGGTAGGTACTTCTACGGGAATTGAGCCTTATTTTGCCTTTAAATATTTCCGTCAAAGTCGTCTTGGCTATGATGAACAGTTTGTTCCAATCGCTCAAGAGTGGCTGGAAGCTCATCCGGGTGAAGAGCTACCGGACTACTTTGTAACTTCGATGGATCTGTCAGCTAAAGATCATATTCGTGCGCAAGCAGCGATCCAACGCTGGGTAGATAGCTCTATTTCCAAAACAGCGAACTGCCCGTCTGACTTTACGGTTGAGGAGACGGCTGAGCTATATGAAATGGCCTTTGATCTAGGATGTAAGGGTGTTACGATCTACCGCGATGGAAGTCGTGACGTTCAAGTTCTGGAAACCACGAAGAAGGAAGACAAAAAAGAAGCCGCTCCGGTTGCGGCAGAGGAAGCTACAACTACTGTAGCAGCAAGTCCAGCGCCTCAAGTGACTACAAAAGAGGCGGATAAACAATACAAAAAACGTCCGCAGGTTCTGCGCGGCGCTACCTATAAAATCAACACACCATTTGGGATGGCATATATTACGATCAATGACCTTGATGGAATACCGGCTGAAATCTTCCTGAATGTAGGTAAAGCGGGTTCTGACGTCTTTGCTATGGCTGAAGCATTAGGCCGTGTCTGCTCCTTGTTCCTCCGTTACGGAGATCATGGTGAGAAAGTGGAGCTGTTGATCAAACATCTGAAAGGCATTGGCGGATCAGGAGCTATCGGCTTCGGCGCAAACCGGGTTGAATCCATTGCTGATGCTGTAGCTAAGGCACTGGAATCACATGTGCTGAACAATGCTCATGATGATCATGTACCCGCTCCGATTGCAGCAACTTTGGAGCTGGAGGATTTCAATGAAGCATTAAATGCGGAGTTGAAATCGAGCGTTCCGTCAGCTACGGAAGATGGACATGGTGGTCATCATGGACATAACCATGCTACGGCTTCCCGTGACCTTTGCCCATCCTGCGGCAGCGCCTCGCTGATTAATATTGAGGGCTGTAAGACTTGTGGCAATTGCGGGTATAGTCGTTGCGGGTAAACGGTAGAGCCAATAGGTGTTTTATGGGAAAACTAGAAATGTGACTATGCATAGCTACTAAAAGCAAGCGATCCTCGAGAGGAAGTGTTTATCCTTTTATCTCAATGGATCGCTTGTTTTTTATTATTGATGATGTTCATTGAGAGGTTTTAACTATATGAGTTTTAGATACTATAGAACTACATACAGACTATGATAAAGAATTTATTGAATTTAGGGTAAGAAATGCTTTGGAAATGATAAAGGTAGTATTTAAAGAAAAAGATAAGGTTGGAATTGCGATTTGGTAAGTAACAACGTATTTACGCGGTGTGTCTGGTCTGTGAACTCTGGTTCTGCTAAGCTTTTTAACACAAAAACACGCGTACTTGTCTAACACAGGTACGCGTGTTTTTGTTATTCCACTACGAGAGGAATTATTTTTACATATCTAAATTTTTGAATGCATAAGGCAATAAATCCTTTAAACTCAATTCTAAGATCTCTTTTTTCTCATTGGTTAAATAGACAGGCATGTCGGGCAAACAGAATTCCGATAATACTTGTCTGCAGATACTGCATGGCGGCAGAAAATCCATTGTGTCACCTGCTACAGCTATAGCCTGAAAATCACCTTTAGTATAGCCCTTTGTAATAGCCGTGAAGATTGCTGTTCTCTCTGCACAATTAGTAGCGCCAAAAGATACATTTTCTACGTTTACTCCATTAATAACATTTCCATCTTTAAGCAATAAGGCTGCTCCAACTGGAAATTTAGAATAAGGGGCATAAGCAGCTTTCTTTGTGTTACGTGCGCTTTCCATTAATTCTTCTTTATTCATAATACTCACCCTTTTTAAATAAGAATGAACCTTTCGGTCCCCTTATCGCCAACTTTAAGGTTGGCAGGACTTCTAATATTATAGTCACATCAAATGGTTGTCAACATGTACTACTCGATAAGTATCATTAAGGAATCATAGCTTTAAAATATAACTAGATATAGTAAATAGAAGTTACACATATTAAGCCCGCCATGGTAACCTTATCTTAAAAGCGACGAGTAGAGGGGTTTTGTAATGTGGGAGCGGCAGAGAATACATTTAAACAAAAAATATTGAGCAAAAAACCGGGTATTATAACATATGGGATGACACCACCGAAGGCAAGCCACGCACCAGAAAAGGTCTCGGAAATCGCCCAGAAACAGGTTGAGAGACTTAAAAACCTTGATTTAGATGCGTTAATTCTGTACGACGTTCAGGAAGAAGTAGACAGAGTGGATCATGAAAGACCTTATCCCTATTTACCAACGATTGATCCGGCTGTCTATGGTGATAAATATCTAAGACAGGTGGAGGTCCCGAAAATAATTTACCGGTGCGTCGGTAATGATACTAGAGCTCAGTTCGAGGATTGGGTTAAAACTGACGAAAATGAAGATAGATTTTCCGTGTATGTGGGCGCTTCGTCAAGTAAACAAGAGGTGAAATTGAATTTACCAGAGGCTTATAAGCTAAGTAAACAGCTAAATAACAATTTAACTTTTGGCGGAGTTGTCATTCCGGAAAGACATATAAAAAAGAATGATGAGCATATACGGGTTGTCGAAAAGACCAACAATGGGTGCAACTTTTTTATTACACAGGCAACTTATAATGTAGAGGCATCTAAGAATTTATTGTCTGATTTATATTATTACTATACAAATAACGGTTTTGAGATGGTTCCTATTTTATTTAATCTTGCACCATGCGGCACGGCGAAAACATTACAATTTATGAAGTGGTTAGGGATCAGTATCCCGGGATGGTTAGAAAACGAGTTGAAATACTCGAATGATATTTTGGATAAATCAATCCAGCTATCGCAAAAAATCTTTGAAGAATTACTAGATTTCGGGCTGGAGAAGGGAATTCCTATTGGTTGCAGTATTGAAAGTGTTTCAACAAGTAAGTTGGAGATTGAAGCGTCCGTACAGCTTGTTAAAGATGTGAAGGCTATTTTGGATAAGAAGCTGCCGAGTCATGAATCCAACATAAAGCAATCAATCATGTAACATATTGCAAAGAACTAGGAAGTAGCGGATGGATTTTGCTAAGCCACCCTACTGCTCAGGATTACCTATTATGTTGGGCTATAAGCTGCTTCCGGTACACGATCGGAGGCAGCTTTTTTAGCTATATGCTTACAGATTCGCGAGTTTAATGATAGGTATCTTTTATAAATTGAATAAAACGTGCTGTTGCGGAACTAAATAGATTGTTCTTTTTCCAAGCTAATACATGACCTGTCGTACGTTCAGGTTCAAATGGAACAAAACAAGTTTGCTCGCTTTCTCGGATGGTATATGAACCACTCACACAAATGGCATACCCAAGCTTTTGTTCTACCAGCAGCATGGCATTTGTCAGCAGATTGTGTGAGGCAAAGATACATAAGCTGCCATTTTCAACTCCAAGCCAGCTCGTAATTTCATTTTGTACAAGAGTACGGCGGGGGAGGATTAGAGGTAAAGAAAGAATATCCTCAATTCCAATAGAGATTTTCTGGGCTAGAGGGTCATCCCGTCGCATCAGAATTCCCCACTTTTCCTGATAAGGCAGACGAATGTAGTCATATTTGGCGGCTTCAATGGGTTCCAATAATATACCTATATCAATATATCCCCGGTCTAGCTTTTCTCGAATATCATCACCATCCGCACTATATATTTCATATTGTACTTTCGGATGCCGATTGGAGAACTCTTCTAGTAACTTTGGTAATGCCTTGGATACAGAGGATTCAACACAACCTATCGAAACTACTCCGCCAACTAGCTCTTTTTGCTCTGCCAGATCCCGTTCTGTTTTATCCAAAAGCGCAACAATTTCTTTTGCCCGCTGCTGAAAGAGAAGTCCACTATCTGTTAATGTAATCTGTCTTTTTCCCCGAATAAACAAGCCGGTTCCCAATTCTTTTTCTAGATCCATAAGCTGTCTACTTAATGTTGGCTGGGTAATGTGGAGAATTTCTGCTGCTTTTGTTATATTACCAACCTTAGCCACGGTTAAAAAATATCTGAGAACACGCACATCCATTATTTTTAACATCCTTTCAAATTACAGCTGATATATTAGCATTGTCATATATATGCATTTTAGGCATGGTACGTAATCCAACATAGGTATTAGATATTTATCGCTTTTGAATTTACCATAGATTTAATACCAATACAAAACGGAGCTAATCCTATGAGTAAACTGGAAAGTGCGATTACGAAACCAAGATTATTTTCAGACAAAGAACTAATGAAATTATTCCTGCCATTAATTATTGAACAATTATTAGAAGCATTGGTAGGGTTGGTGAATTCTATCATGGTAGCTTCTGTTGGAGAATCAGCAGTATCGGGTGTATCTTTAGTTGAAATGGTCATGTTACTGTTGATTAGCTTATTTGCAGCATTAGCTACTGGAGGAACGGTAATTGTCGGTCAATATCTTGGAAAAAAGCAAGCGCATCAGGCTAGAGAAGCAGCGAATCAATTAGTTTGGTTTACGGGTGCAGCTGGGTTAGTGATTATGATATTGATTTATTTGCTGAAGGGTTTTATTTTAAATGGGCTTTTTGGAACGATTACAGAAGAGGTATATGGGCATGCCAATACTTATTTATTAATTGTTGGGGCTTCCGTTCCTTTCTTGGCTCTATATAATGCAGGTGCAGCCGTATTCAGAACGATGGGAAACTCCAAGCTGCCTATGCAAATTATGTTGGTTGTGAATCTTGTGAATATAGCAGGGAATGCGCTATTGGTTTATGGTTTTGACATGGGGACAGCCGGCATCGCGATTCCAACTTTAATTTCCAGAACGGGCGTTGCTATTTGTATTCTTGTGTTAATCTCTAACCCTAAGAATCTCCTCTATCTGAAAAAGACCTTGCGGCATAAATTTGATACTAAGATGATCAAACAGATTATGAGAATTGGTGTCCCTTATGGGCTGGAAAATGGCATGTTTTATATTGGAAGGTTATTGATATTGAGTTTGGTGTCCACATTTGGAACGGCGGCAATAGCAGCAAATTCAGTAGGAAGTACTATTGCTTCCTTGCAGGCATTACCTGGGATGGCGATTGGTTTAGGGTTGTCTGTTGTTATTTCTCGATGTGTGGGGGCTGGGGATTATGCTCAAGCTAGATATTATACGAGAAGGATTATTGGTTTTATTTATATGGCACAGGTAGTCAGTTCTATTGTGAGTTTAGCTTTATTTCCAAGCATATTGAGCATCTATCATTTTTCAGCAGAAGCGGAACTCTGGGCAACAAAGATTGTGTGGAGTCATGCGATCGTTATGATGTTGATCTGGCCTTTTGGAAATACGCTGCCCACGGTTTTTCGAGCTGCTGGAGACGCCAAATTTCCTATGGTCATCAGTATGATTACTATGATTTGTTGTAGAATTATGTTTGCTTATATATTGGTATATTGGCTGCATATGGATATGTTTGCAACGTGGATCGCAGTTTATTGCGACTGGCTGATCAAAGGGGTTCTGTTTATTTGGCGGTACGTTAGAGGGAAATGGACAAAATTCCATGCGATACAATAAGGATAACCCCGATGTAGTTTACATCGGGGTTATCATCTCTCTAGGTCAACTCACTAAGCATTATAGCCGAAGCCCAGTATAGTAAAAGACTTGTCCTGATCTTCCGGCACCATTCTGATTTCTACCTGATGCTCCCCACTAACCTCATTTTGATAAAGAATTACCGGATTGCAATGTGTCCAGTTATTCTCATGTGGATCAGCGGTGACTACAAGACAACCATCGACGTAAATGTTCGCCTTGCCGAATTCGCTGCTGCCAGAATCCTTGTATACGAGGATGAGATTTTTGCTTGTTATCGTCAGCTTGAAGCTGTGTTCCCCAGAAGACGCTGAATGCATCCAATTATGAGGGAATTCCGGAGTTCCGAAAGGATTGGCATCCATTTCTACCCGCTGCAAATCGGTATCGATCCCCGAAAATCCGCCCACCTCGATCCTGCCTGCGTCAATATGGCTTTTGCGGTCCAGCAGAAGGGTTCCCGCAAAATCATTCCCGATGACCGGATGTTGATCCAATAGGAGATCATCTTCGTCCATTAGCGTTTTGTGGGTTTCGGAGAATAAATAAGCAAGACAATCAGCCATCACCCGGTGACCATCATTAGTAGGATGATAGATATCATAGAAAAATTGCCGTTTCGAGAGGATGTTCCCCTCATTTTTGCTTAGGCGGAACTGCCCGGATACGGCATCCTTTACACTAACCATAGGAAGATTATAACGCCGGCCAATGGGGGAGAGCCGTTCCTGCAGGTTCCAGTCATTCATAAACACGCTGAACAGGAGAACTACAGCCGGTCTATTATCGGCGGAAAGTATTTTTAGGCATAAGCTTTCAAAACAGTTGCCTTTTGTTTCATCCCCTTCGTCGTTTACCGCAAATTCTACCACCACGATATCAGGTGTTACAGAACCTTCCCGGAGAATATCCCTTTCATAACGGATGACCCCAAGCTCGGATGGTGTTCCACCTACCCCAGCCTTCACAAAATGGATGTTCTCGCCACCATTCGTACCGAATAATTCCTTAAATCTCAGATACGATTGGTAGGCATAACATTCTGTATGGATCGGTTTAGCGCCTGCTCCCTGAGTAATGGAACCCCCAATATAAGCAATCGTGATATCCTCACCTTTTATAGCCTTATGGATGGCCGTTTTTAATCTTTTATTATTGCCCGGATGAAGCAAGGATTGGGTAATGATCTCCCGGTATTCGTTAGAATCAAACGCTACAGGCGGTTCAATGATTAGCTCTGGTACAGAATAACCGTCATGCAAATAAAAAATTATACTCGCGATGGCCAGTTCGCCTTCATGTTTAAATTCAAAAGCGAATTTGCCGAGCACTGCATCCTCTTCAGACCATTCCAAATCCTCTAACTTTAAGAGGACTTCTGAACCGTCGGAGGGACAGGGCACACGTATGCTGCTGCCTGTTTCGTATTTGCTGGTTTTGCCCCAGTTCTGCAATAGAAAAGAGATAGGCTCGTTCTGCTCATGATCCCTTCTCACAGACACTCCGATACTATGGACTAATTTGCGAAATCCAACACAGTTTCCTAGCAGCTCCAGTATTGTCTCATCAGTGACGCCGCCAATATATCTGGCCTTGTCGATTAGATAGTTACCTTCCAGATAAACTTCCTGTGAAGATGGACCTTCGGCCCGGGCTGTCGCCTCAATCGCTGTTTCGTAGAGCACAAAAAAACCGTTCCTGCGTTCAGCCGGGTCCTTGGGCGCCTTTGGACCTTCAATCTTGCCACCTGTAATGACCCCGTTATTGTTTTTCATATTGATCATCCTCGCTTTTTGTATAAGCTTTTCTTGTTATGGATGCGTTTGCAAAAAACATGCTTCTGTTAGAAGGAATACCTGTTAACAGTAACACCAAATATCCAGATTGTTCAACCGATAAACAAAGTTTCATTTAATAATTACAAAAAGTTGCTAGTTTACACATGGATGTTGAAATCGCTTACTTATATAATGTGCCTAGTCATACGAAAATAGGATGCTTAAGGGGAGAATTATCATGCCTACGAAGGAATTGCACCTTGTGAAGCAGGGCAGTGCTGCCAAGATTTACGTAGACCCCAAGGGGAAAGATTATGAGGGATTACGCCGGGTGGCACAGTCTTTTGCAGTAGATGTTAAACAGGTAACAGAGGTTGAGCCTGAGATATATACACAATTGAACGAATTGGATGGAACAGTCATAATCACTGGATCGATAGGGAGTAATGATTTTATCGATAATTTAATCGCGGAGGGAACCGTTGATGTATCGGTCATCCAAGGTAAAAGAGAATGTTATAAAATTCAGGTGGTTGAACAACCCACAGCGGGAGTGGACAAGGCGCTCGTCATTGTAGGAAGTGATAAACGGGGGACGATTTACGGGTTGTATTCGATCTCCGAAAAGATTGGAGTTAGTCCTTGGGTGTACTGGGCGGATATTGTGCCGGAGAAGAAGCCGGCATTGTCCATTCCTGATAACAAGCTTCATGTGATCTCCAAGGAGCCTTCGGTTAAATATAGAGGTATTTTTTTGAATGACGACTGGCCGTCTTTAGGTTCTTGGGTAACTCAAAGATTTGGTGACTTTAATGAAGATTTCTATGACAAGGTATTTGAACTCATTCTTCGCTTGAAGGGGAATTATTTATGGCCGGCGATGTGGAGCGCCGAATTCAGCCTGAATGGTAAAAGCAGCCCGATTGCCAACGCCAAGCATGCACAAGAATACGGAATTATTATGGGGACCTCCCATCATGAACCCTTATTCCGGGCAGGCAGTGAATGGCAGAAGGTATACAGCCAATACGGAACAAGTAACCTATGGGATTTCGCCCGTAATAAACAGGCGATTACAGATTTCTGGGAAGACGGAATCAAGCGCAATCAGGACTTTGATAACTTGATTACTCTAGGCATGCGGGGGGAAAGTGACTCTGCGCTGGAGGGCTCCGACCAGGAGAATATTGATCTGCTGAAGGACATTATACTTACGCAAAAAGAACTATTGAAGAAATACAATCTTGAACATGCGCCGCAAATTTTGGCCGTTTATAAGGAAGTTGAGAAGTACTGGTATGGCACTGCCGGGGTGGAAGGGTTGAAGGACTGGGATGTTCTGAATGACGTTACGATCCTGCTTGCTGACGATAACTTTGGCAATCTCCGCAAAATCCCGACGAAAAACGAACGTAACCGCAGCGCAGGATGGGGGATGTATTATCATTTTGACTACCATGGTGGTCCGCATTCCTATGAATGGTTAAATACGACCCCGCTTGAAAAAGTCTGGGAGCAAATGTGTATGGCATTTGACTATGGCATCCGTGATGTATGGATTGTGAACGTCGGGGATTTGAAGCCTATGGAATTGCCCATTTCCTACTTTCTGGATTTGGCCTACGATTTTGAGGCTTGGGGGACAGGTGCAATCAATCGGACTGTGGAATACACCAACCGTTGGGTAGAGCAGCAATTCGGATATGTGCTGGAACAAGAGACATGTCTGGGAATCGCACAATTGTTAGGGGATTATATCCGGATGAACGGTCGGCGCAAGCCTGAAATTATTTATCCGTCCACCTTCAGTCCTATCCATTACAATGAGGCGCACAGAGTTCTGGAGCAAGCGGTGATGATCGAGAAGGCTGCCGGCAAATACGATGAGCTAATCCCGGAACAACTAAAGGATGCTTACTTCCAGCTCGTATATTTCCCTGCTGTTGCCTCGGCCAATGTGGTCAAAATGCAAATTTATGCTGGACTGAACCATCTATACGCTGAACGAAATAGTATGTTGGCAAATACTTACGCTGCTCTGACCCGCGAAACCATCGAACGGGATAAGTATCTGGAGCTGGTTTATAATAGCGGAATTTCGGATGGGAAATGGCAGGGAATGATGAGTTCCCCTCATGTAGGGTATATACATTGGAATGCAGAAGGGTGGAAATATCCGGATGTAAACACCTTGACGCCCGCCAGAGGTTCTTTAATGATTGTCGATGTGGAAGGAACGGAACAAGCGTATGTTTCCGGCACAGCTAATCTTCCGGTATTTACAAATCTCCAAAAAGAAAACTATCGCATCACAATCAGTAACGGTGGAGAAGCGGGTTTTGAATATCAGGTGCGGAGCAGCGTAGATTGGATCAAGCTTGAGAAAATACGCGGCTGGATTGAGGCAGGGGAGACGCTTCAGGTTTCCGTAGATTGGGAGAAGGTCAAAGAAACATCGACGGGCGAAATTACGATCTCCGGTGCCGGGAATATAATTAAGGTGAAGGCAGCCGTGGATTGGATAGACATTCCGGATATGCCACCGATGACATTCATCGAGACCCATAATATCGTGTCCATTGAAGCGGAGCATACCATAACTCGTGTTTCGAAATCAGGGGTGGTATGGAAGACCATTGACAGCTATGGACGTTCTTTATCCTCGGTTAAAATGTTTCCGGATGCTGTATCTTTTGAACAACCGGAGGATGCACCTTGTCTGGAATATCGGATTCTAGTGCAGCAGGACACAGATTATAGCTTAACCGCGTATATTGCGCCGACAAACAATCTGTCACAAACTAGCCGGTTAAAATATGCGATAGGTTTCGATGATCAGGCACCCGTGATTAAGGATGCTTTACCAACGAACTTTGAAGGCGGCAATCATGATAATGAACCGTGGTGCCGTGCGGTTATGGACAATATTCATGCTGTAACCACCAGCCATGCTTTAACGAAGGGTCTTCATACCCTCCGCTTTTACGGATTGGATGCGGGTCTGGTTCTACAAAAGCTTGTATTGTCCGCTGCCCAGCTTCCTTATTCCTATTTAGGGCCGGAGGAGAGCTTTTATACTAGCGGGACGGCGTCCATTCTTAGTTAGGCTGAATTAAAAGGGCGAACAACTAGGTTGTTGCTTCGAATCCTCCGTTATTTCAGGGCAGATGACGGAGGATAACCCTTTATATTTTTGAAAACGTTGCTGAAGTAGGCGACATCTTGATAACCACAGTGCGCTGCCACTTCGGACACATTAAAACCACCTGCCGATAGAATCATCTCAGCATTGTTCACCCGCACCTTGTTTATAAATTCTTTACAGGTGGAGCCAGTGTTCTGCTTAAACAGCTTACCAAGATATACGGGATTTAGGGCAACCCAATCTGCCAGCTCCTTGATCGTAACTTCCTCCGAATAATGATCCATGATATAGGCCATCACTTTTTGGATTCTTAGATCTATCAGAGGTGTTTCTTGATGGTGGGCGATACTTAATAAGCGGTACACAATCAGTTGAAAGATGGCCCGGGCCTTCATTTTGTAGAAAGGTTGTTTGCCCATCCAGATATGTGAGAATTCTTTAATATCCTCTAGAATCTCTTTAGTTCTCCAATTCCTAGTTACAGTCTCAAAAGGGAGCTGCACATGATTGTCCTCACCCTCCCAGAAGAAATTGAAGGCAAAAGAACGCATGGGTGCCTCCTTGAAAGTCTGAGCTTCCCGAATGCTGCCAGAAGGGGCATAGAGCATATCCCCGGCTTCAACCGTGAATTTCTCTCCATTAATAAAATAGTCAGACTTTCCTTCTACGATGAAGGTAAGATCATGGAAATCAATTTTACTCCTCGTAATCTCCCAATCCGGGAAGGATCGGCGATCAACGAACAAAAAAACACGGGGAACAAGATTTTCGTATTTGGTAATGTCCATTTCTACCACCCCTCTTTCCTTATAAATAGATCCGCGCTAATGCCGATTGGTATATTATACAAAAATGAATCCAATTAAGAAATGGGATTGTAAATTGACTTTGCGCAATCAGAAGAATACAATAGTTTTATGACTATCGAACAATATTCCTTAAAAGATGATGAAAAGCGAGTGAAGATTTTTAAAGCATTAGCAGAAGTGAAACGAATTGAAATGATTCGTTATCTTCATCTCCATAAGGAGAACAATACATGTGGGTCCATTGGTGAATCTATGGGAATGGATAAATCCAATGTGTCGTACCATCTGAAGATTTTGTATGAAGCTGATTTAGTAAGTGTCACACGTATGGGGCAGAATAAGATTAGCCAGCTTCGAGAGGATACGTTTAGCGAATTATTACCGGGTTTCTTGGACAGTTTATAATATGTCCGGAAACCTATAATTTTTTCTTGATAGTTTGATAGTTTTATAACTATTTGATAATCACGTACAGGGTTTGGTTAATAGTTATAGGTAGCAGCAAAAATAAATATTAATGGAGTAGTGATCTATGAATCAGTTGAAAAATAAACAGGTCCTGTTAATTTCACGTCCTGTAGGCATGCCAACCCAGCAAAATTTCGAGTTCAAAGATATTCCTGTAGTTGAAGCAAAAGAAGGACAAGTTGTTGTACGTACGTTGTATTTGTCAGTGGATCCTTATATGCGCGGAAGAATGAATGATTCTAAATCGTATATTCCTCCGTATCAGCTTAATGAAGTCATCGCTGGAGGACTTGTGGGAGAGATCGTAGAATCCAAATCGGAGCGATTCAAAGCTGGAGATAAAGTCATCGGTATGCTGGGCTGGCAGTTATATAATACTGTAGATGCTAAAGCAGTAACCAAAATCGATGATTCGATTGCACCTGTATCGGCTTACTTAAGTGTTCTAGGTTTAACAGGGCTCACTGCATATTTCGGTTTACTTGATATCGGGCAGCCGAAAGAAGGAGAGACTGTCGTAGTGTCTGGAGCAGCGGGTTCAGTGGGGATGTTTGTTGGACAGATTGCCAAAATCAAAGGCGCTCGTGTCGTTGGGATCGCAGGTAGCGATGATAAATGCGACTATTTGAAAAAAGAACTTGGCTTTGATGCAACCATTAATTATAAAACAACGGAAAATTTAGGCCAGGCTTTGGAAGAAGCATGTCCAAAGGGTGTGGATGTTTATTTTGACAACGTGGGTGGATCGATTTCAGATGCTGTGATGAGCTTGCTTAATGATTATGCACGTATTCCCCTATGTGGCGCTATTTCTTCCTATAATAGTACAGATGGAGATATGGGTCCACGTATTCAGAGCAGATTGATCAAAACCCGCTCCCTTATCAAAGGATTCGTTCTTAGTGATTACGCAGCTCGCCAGTCAGAAGGACTTCAAGAGCTTGGAAAATGGCTAACAGAAGGTAAATTAAAATATGAAGAAACAGTTGTTGAAGGATTCGACAATGTGGTTGAAGCATTCCTGCAATTGTTCCAAGGTGCGAACCTCGGGAAGATGCTTGTTAAGGTGAGCGACTCCGAATTCTAAAACAACACAAACAGCTCTGGTAGAGATTTTTATATATCAGGGCTGTTTGTATTATTACCAATCAAATCCGTTCAGACCATACCCTGTTTGGACTTCATGCATTTAAGATTGTATGTGCGGCCATAGGCTTTTGCATATTTGACGATTCGCTCAATCATGCTGGTGTCATTCAGTTTGGTAAACGGGCACGGATCGGGGGCAGTATTTACTTCCAAGATCCATGGTTTAAGGCGTCGATCCAAAGCAATATCCACACCGATTTCCTGCAGGCCGGGATAGGCTGTGCTCAGCTGTCTGGCGGAGTTCACTCCGATTTGTTGCATGGACCGGATCAACGCGCTACTATTCTCTACGTTTGTGTAGGATTCTAATAATGCCTCTACCGGATAAATCGTTCCCCCTTGGCTCCCATTCGTAACCACTTTGCGAGGATGAGCTACGCGACCCGCAATGCCTGTAGCTTCCCACCCACCCTTAAGATTTCTTTGCACCATAACCCGGATATCAAATGGCCTTCCCTCATAAACCAAAAGCCAAATCCCTTTTTGCGCCAAATAGGACTTTCCTTGGGTCTCGCTAGAGATTGCCCGATAAGCCATCTCGTAATCAGAAAATGTATGTTTATGCGTACCGGACTGATAGCTGTAGGCTGGTCGTTTTTTGGAGGAATGATCTTGCGATCTTTCAATCCGGATTACACCCTGTCCCAAAGATCCACAGCAGGGCTTAATGTACACCATTTTATGTTTTTGCAACATCTCATAGAGTACGTTTTTATTCATTTTTTTCGTTATCGGGATATACTTCCTTAGCTCTTGTTTTCTAAGCAGTACCCTTGTTTTCGTCAGCTTATTGGATATCCGCTGTATTGGCTCCTTCATTTTGTTCCTCCGTTCTATATATCTATAGGCTATATTACGGGAATACGCAGTTTTTGCTTGGGCAAACACAGAATAATAGAACACATGCAAAGAATTCTACATATGAATATTGGAGGCATTTATTAAACTTGGGCTGCAGCATGCGGTCAACGGGAGGCGGCTATGATGCTGCTCGGGAAATTGCAGAATAAGGTGCAAGAAGTAATGGACGAATACCCTTGGTACAAGGGGCTGATCGATGGGGAGAAAACGAATTATAACCTGCAGAACTTACCTCTTATGTCTTCGAAAATACTTGAAACCTTCTATTATAACCAACCCATCGATCCTTCTTGGACTGTTTATAGGACGTCTGGTACAAGCTCAGGCCGTAGAAAAGCAATCCTCTACTCTGAGGAAGATGACAAACACTATGTGGATATTAAAACGAAGCTATTCGGCGAGCTTATTGCGGGAAGCGGATGTAACAGAGCGTTGGCGGATATGGGCACTGGACATGCAGCAAATACTGCGCTGACCATTTTTGAAAGGTTAGGATTGGAGAAAAGTTCAATGCCCTTTGAACTGCCAATCGAACAGCATATTGAACAGCTTAAAGCTTTTAAACCTGACTTGCTCTATACGATGCCGTCCATCCTTGACCATATCGTATATGCTGCCGGAAACCCGCGTGAATTCGGAATTCGCAAGATTATTTTGGTAGGGGAAATTGCTCCGCCTGAGTGGCAGCGGAATATGGCTGGCTTGTTTGGTATTGATCCTAGAGATATCATCGATACTTACGGCTCCATTGAAATCGGTACGATCGCTTATTACTCCCATGATCATGGCAGGTACATTTTTGCCGACGGAATTTTTGCGGAAGGAATCGGGGTTCAGGAGTTAGACGAAGAAGTAAGGCCGCTTCGGAACAATGAAAGTATTCTGGTGCTTACCTCAACTGTCCGCAAGATGCTGCCAGCTCTTCGTTTTGTTACTTATGACGTTGTAAGGGATTTTAGGCCTGTGATGATAGACGGGGTTGAACAACAAAGCTTTGAGTCCATTGTAAAAAGAGTGGGTCAAGAACTGAAGCACGGTGAGAAGATCAGCCTGTACGATATCGAGCAGGTCGTATACCGTCATATTGAAGATGCGATCATTCGGGTCAAGGTAAAAAACAATGCGCTCTCTATTTATATCAAGAGTAAATCTGTGAAGCCCTCTATTATTCCGGTAATCAAAGAGGAAATCAGGGAGTGTATTCCGGAAATCGGGATGATGATTCGCAACCATCTGCTTGATGATATTGAGATCATTATAGTAGCTAAAGGGGAGTCGCTGGCCAGCGGGCAGGTCAAGAACAAGAAGTTATATTATCAGAAGGACAAAGCTAAGGTGGACATAAATATCCAAGGCGGTATCTTGTCGACTATCGGAAAAACGCCATTAATCAAGCTGAATAATTTGTTCCAGAACAATGAGTTCGAAGTCTACGCAAAAATGGAACTGCTAAATCCGGGAGGAAGTGCGAAAGACCGTCCAGCTCTGCGGATGATCCATGAGGCATGGAAGGAAGGGAAAATCGGGCCGGGAACTACTATTATTGAGTCAAGTTCGGGAAATATGGCGATTAGCTTGGCGATGATTTGCCAATATTTAGGGCTGCGGTTTATTAGCGTGGTTGATCCAAGAACTACCACAACAAATCTGCAGATTCTGAAAACATTAACTGCAAAAATTGACTTTGTTAGCGATCCCGACCCCGAGACCGGTGAATATCTGCCTGCTAGACTGAATCGAGTGCAGCGACTCTTGGAGGAAATACCGGGCAGCTACTGGCCGAATCAATATGCAAACGCAAATAACTATTTGTCCCACTACCATACGACCATGAAAGAAATCGTGACTGAGCTTGGGGAAGTAGATTATTTGTTTTGCAGCGTAAGTACATGCGGCACGATTCGAGGTCTCGCGGAATATGTAAGGGATCATGGTCTGAAGACTAAGATTGTTGCCGTCGATGCGGAGGGAAGTACTATTTTTGGTGGCAACAAAGAGAAACGGCGGTTCCCGGGACTCGGTGCTGGCATCGTACCCCCTTTCTGCAGAACGGATTTAATCGACCGTATCGTGCATGTCTCAGACTTGGATATCGTAAAAGGATGCCGAGCACTCGCTCAGAATGAATCGATTCTGGCCGGTGCATCCTCAGGGGCTAACCTTGCCGCTGTTAGGCGTATGGAGCAAGAATTGGCTCCAGGATCTGTCTGTGCGGTGATCCTGCATGACAAAGGGGAGCGTTACCTCGATACGGTATACTCTGACCCATGGATTCAGAATGAATTTGGGCAGGAGTTCTCGGCTGACGGTGGAGATGTCCTTGCTTAACGAGCGGCAAAAGGAGGTTGTGGAATGCTGTATTTAAACGATCGGGACATCCGGGAGGTGGGGCTTGATTGGCCTTCTCTCGTGGAATCGATAGAAACTACGGTGCGCATACTTGATTCTGGAGATTACGCGCAGCCCGTAAAACCTTATCTAAGGTATAAAAATCCTCAAAATCGTATTATTGCAATGCCCGCATACGTAGGGGGGAACGTGAACGCAGCAGGGATCAAATGGATTTCCAGCTTCCCGGATAATATCCAGGTTGGTCTTCCCCGCGCGCATAGCATCATTGTCTTGAATGATCCCATTACGGGCGAGCCTATATCCGTCCTAAGCTCTCCGCTCCCCAGCATCGTAAGGACAGCTTCCATCAGTGGACTGATGATTGGCTACTTTTTGCAGGCACGTTCACTTGAACGGATTTATCTTGGCATTATCGGCTGGGGACCAATCGGGCAATATCATTTTCAAATGGTTATGGCATTGTACGGAGATCGAGTTGAACGTGTCCGCATCTTTGATATAAGGGAAGTAGATTTGTCAGACATCTCATCTATATATAAGGATAGGATAGAAGTGGAGGAGACGTGGGCGGACGTTTATCGAAAGTCCAATATCTTTATCACCTGTACCGTATCCAATCATAGATATATCGATATGCTTCCGGCGGAAGGTAGTCTTCTACTGAATATTTCACTGCGTGATTATAAACCTGAGGCATTAGCTTCGGTGAAGTCCATAATCGTCGACGACTGGGATGAGGTGTGCCGCGAAAACACTGACATACAGCAGCTCCATCTGAAACATGGGTTAACTCGTGCCGATACCCGAATGATTACCGATGTCGTCTCGCGCCATTGCCTGAATGAACTCAGAGCCGATGAGCCGATTTTCTTTTGTCCGATGGGGATGGCGGTTTTTGATATCGCAACAGCGGTATACTTCGTGAAGAAGGCTAGAGAAAAAGGGATCGGGACTGAGCTACAGTAAGGTTGTAGGCATACGTTCGCTATGGGATTTTTTATAGATTTTTCTGATGTAACTAGACTATGATCCGTCACTTTTAAGGGTGGATTGCTGTCTAGTTTTTTTATTGTCTTGTTAACGTTCCATTCATAATACTCTGATAATCTCTATAAGTGTTAGGCGGATGATCATCCACCCCAATAAATGATGACTCGGAGGATAATAATGTTGACACCTATGAAAAAAAGGCTGATCGCTGGTCTGACCCTATTGGCTGTGATTAGTGCCGGCTTTGGCGCAAGCTTGGTATTTCCCGGGAAACAGGCCTCGGCTGAGAACCAAACGGGTCAAACCGCGCTGCCGGCAGCGCAAATTGAAGCATTTGCCAATCTCGATGATACCGCGGGACTGACTAGCTTCGTTGATGGAATTATGGAAAAAGATATGAACCGGCTGCAAATTCCGGGAGCGGTTATCTCCATTGTAAAAGACGGCAAGATTATTTTGACCAAAGGTTATGGCAGTTCCAATCTGGAAGAAGCGGCACCGGTTAATCCGACAACCAGCATGTTTCGAATCGCTTCAACAACAAAGCTGTTCACCTGGACAGCGGTGATGCAAATGGTCGAACAAGGTAAGATAGATCTGGACACTGATATTAACACCTACCTGAAATCAGTGGAGATCCCTGCTACATATCCTGAGCCGATCACGATGCGCCATTTGATGACACATACAGCGGGGTTTGAAGAGGGTGGAGTGGGTTATCAAATCACTACCGACCCTGCCAAATTGCCGGGATCAATCTCGGAAACACTCAATAAGCATATGCTGGCACGGGTAAGACCCCCCGGAGAGATGAGTTCTTATTCGAACTTCGGGGCTACTCTCGCGGGTCTGATTGTGGAGGAAGTCAGCGGTGTTCCTTACAATGACTATATACAAAAGTATATTTTCGATCCGCTCGACATGAAATATTCGACGGTGGTAGAGCCTTTGCCGGAGTCATTCATACCCAATCAAGTTGTAGGGTACACGAGTGAGAACGGCAGCTTTATTCCTGGCACACCTACCTTCGAGGGCGGCTTTCGTCCTGCCGGCTCGGGTACAGTATCAGCAGTAGACATGGCGCACTTTATGATTGCCCATCTGCAGAACGGGAAATATGGTGACCAGCAGATTCTTAGAACGGAGACTGCAGAACTAATGCATTCAACGGCGTACCAATTCGATAAACGTATGCCGGGAGTAGATCTGGGGTTCTCTGAGAAACGCATCAATGGTCTTAGACTAATCACTCATGGTGGTTCCGACCCCATGTTTAATACAGAGTTTTATCTTGTGCCTGCCAAGCATGTAGGTATCTTTGTTTCCTATAACGGCGGTCAGGGCGGTGATTCCGCGGCAGGCCTAGTCCATGCCTTTTTTGAGCGCTATTATCCCGATCCTGAAGCGAAGCAGCCTGAATTCTCCACTTCTGCAGAATCTGTTCAGAAATATGCGGGAACCTATCAATTCACACGCCGTAACCACAGTGATATTGATAAATTTTTCAATTTTTTTGCCCAGCTAAATGTTAAGGTAAAGGATAATAAGCTATCTTTGGGAAGTGGTAGTGAACAACAGTTGTATAGAGAAATCGCTCCGAATCTGTTCCAGCTCGAGGGAGGCACCGAACAAATCGGCTTCCGCACAAATGATACCGGTAAGGTTACACATATGCTCTTAGGTATGGCACCGGAAATGCCACTGGAGCGTACGCCACTCTTGAATCAGAATAAGTTTTGGCTTATCGTACTTGGCGGCTCGGGGTTGATTTTCATCACTGCATTGCTTGGACTAATCTTCTCCAGACGCAAGATCAAGGCGATGACGCCTCCGGAAAAGTGGGCCATCCGCTTATCTGCGGGAACTGCTGGGTGGGCGCTGCTATCTTTCGTTACGATATTTATGGTGGTTATGTCCATGGATACGATGCAGAAGTTCAGCGGTATCAGTCTTTCGCTTTCTCTCAGTTTAGTTATGCCAATCCTTTTGGTTGGACTGACTTTAGCTTTGCTAATCTCGGCTATACTGGTTTGGAAGAATAAATACTGGACAGCTTTCAAGCGTGTGCATTATACACTAGTGGCACTTTCGGCTGTAGTGATGACTCTGTTTTTCTACTATTGGAACCTGTTGGGTTGGCAGTTCGGATAACTTCGTTTCTTGTCAAGAATATATCATATATAATGTAAGCTTAAGAGAGGAGGACAATCGTGGCTACTATACTTATTGCTGATGATGATGATAACATCCGAAAGCTAATGTCTTTGTTTTTGCGAAAAGAAGGTTTTGACCTCAAAGAAGCCAGGGATGGCACCAAAGCGCTGTCCATTATAGAGAACTCGCGAGTCGATCTCGTCATCCTAGATATTATGATGCCAGGATTGGATGGTTGGGATCTGTGCAGAGAAATCAGGCGCTCTGATGCCAACATTCCCCTCCTCATGGTGACGGCTAAAGGAGAATCTGCACATAAAGTGAAAGGTTTTCAACTCGGCACGGATGACTATTTGACCAAACCGTTTGATCCGCTTGAACTGGTGATGCGAGTAAAAGCTTTGCTTAAACGCTCGCTGGTTGTTTCTTCCCAGTCTGTGCAGTTGGGCAATGTGGTGCT
The DNA here is from genome assembly GCF_038002725.1 of Paenibacillus sp. FSL H7-0323. Lineage (NCBI taxonomy): Bacteria > Bacillati > Bacillota > Bacilli > Caryophanales > Paenibacillaceae > Paenibacillus > Paenibacillus sp. FSL H7-0323. Next base: position 479,773 of record NZ_JBBODB010000001.1, read on the forward strand.
TAACCGCCGCACTTTCCAGGTTACGCGTGATGAAGAACCGGTAACGATTCCTTTGAAGGAATTTGAGCTACTGTTTCTGCTGGCTAGTCACCCTAGGCAAATCTTCACAAGAGAACAGTTGATTTCTCAAATCTGGGGATTGAACTATGAAGGAGACGGCCGGACTGTAGATGTGCATATAAGCCGGTTGAGGGAGAAATTCTGCGGTAACGACGAGCAATTTCAAATCGAAACGGCCCGCGGCCTAGGATACCGGCTGATCCCTGCGCTATGATCAAGACATTGTATGTACGCGTCGTTCTCACGTTTCTAGGCATCATTATCTTTAGTCTGATCTGTTCCTTTTTCATTGGTTTGTATGTCTTTCAGAAACAAATAAGTTACGAGGGACAGAATGAAATGATCACAGTGGGGAAGGAGATCATTCACCGTTATGATGACGCCAAGCCTGAGGATACAGACGAGTTCTTGAATAGTATGGTTAAGGTATCTGCATACCCTATCCACTTGTATAATCATTCCGGGGAATATACCTTTTATGGGCTCAAGGATAGTCCGGCCGTCACTATCACCCCCGAGGCTGTGAAACAAGTGCTGCAAGGAAAACTCTATCGTTCCTCCGCAAAAGATAAGGATACCTTTATCGGGATGCCCTTTATGTTTAACGGGGAGTGGCAAGCAATGTTCTTGCAGTATTCTGCCGAGAACGAAAATATCGTCAATCGGATGCTGCTCTTTGTGCTTTTACTCGTGCTTTTACTGGGTAGTCTATGCATTCTTATTGCCGCCAGATATTTGGTGGAGCCGATCAAAGCTTTGACGAATGCGACAAGAAGGCTGGCCAAGGGTGATTTCGAGGTAGAGCTTAAAGTAAACCGAGTAGACGAAATAGGGGAACTGACACAAAGCTATGTAGAGATGGCCGGGGAGCTGAAGCAGCTGGAACAGATGAGGCAGGATTTCGTATCCAACGTTTCTCATGAAATTCAGACACCGCTTACGTCTATTTCCGGCTTTGCCAAGGCATTGCAGAACAATGATCTAATCGTGGAAGAGGAACGTTCTGAATATCTTGATATCATCATTGCAGAGAGTGAACGTCTGTCGAGGTTAAGTGATAATTTGCTGAAGCTCGCTTCCCTGGATTCTGAACATCATCCCTTTAATGCAGGTTCCTTCAATCTTGACGAGCAGATTAGAACCATCGTTGTGACCTGTGAGCCACAATGGTCAGCCAAAGGCATCGTTATCGATCTTGAGCTGCCGGAAGCTGTCAAAATTAAGGGTGATGAAGATCAGCTGAAGCAAGTATGGATGAATTTGCTGAGCAACAGCATCAAGTTCACACCTGAAGGCGGGAACATCCGCATTAGTATAGATGACAGTGCAGCAGATGTATCGGTCACCATCAGTGATAACGGGATCGGGATTTCCCCGGAAGAGTTCAACGCCGTATTCCAAAGATTTTATAAAATAGACAAGTCACGGAATGGAAACAACAATGGCAATGGCTTGGGACTTGCAATCGTTAAAAAAATTGTCTCCCTGCATCAGGGAAACATAGAAGTGGACGGTGCGGTTGGAGCGGGAACGACGATTATCGTCAGGTTGCCCCATAAGTGAAATTAAGGGTTTGTCTGATTCTTGGATTGCCGTACGCCAAACATAATGAAATCCTTGAATTGCCGGTCCATAACCCGATCTTCCTCCGTAACCACACCCCCCCGCTGATGAGTAATAATGACGGCTTTTTGTAAATACATGAAATACAGGTGGGTGGACTTGTGCAGAATGTCCAGCCACTTATTTTTTTCCTCCGGAGCTACTGATATGGACTCAAGGAGAATTAACCGTGAATACCAGCCTTCCATAGCCTGCTTAAAGTCAGGAAGTTCCGCGGGATTTTTGGAAAGCGTGCTGTAGTAAACTCCAAAAATGGCATCATAGTAGATCAGGGCTTCCTGCTGATCTCTTAATGCCAGATATTTATCGAGAATGTTCTCCAATGACTGTATAGGGTGTTCAAAATCAAAATCAAACAGCAGCTGTCCAAACATCCGCTCCAGATTAAGGACATAGATTTGAGCGGCTAACTCTTCCTTGTCTTTATAATGATGATACAAAGTACGCCGGGAGATGCCGGCTTGTTCCGCAATCTGTGCCATATCCGTGCGCTCAATACCTTGAGCACAGAATAAGCTAAGCGCTGTATCCTTAATGATCTCCCTTGTCATTTGCATTTGCTTTTCCCGCAAATTCATTGATTTTCTCTCCTGTCTTGTTGCAACTCTTCCGCTGCTTCTAGCACTATTTCTGAGCTGGCTTCGAATTCATGAGGAATTTGCTGCCCACTGAATAGGGGTTCTGCCGGTTGATCGCATCACCTAACCAATTCAGAAGCTTCGCACCATCCTGTTCAGCCTGAAAGAAGGTCTCTCTGGTGGCAAAAGTGTGCGGAGTTGTACCCGTCTTAGCGTTCAGTCCATAGTCGGTGAGATAGTAATAATAATTAGGTAAAGTGGCTGCCAAAGAAGAAACAGATTGCCGCATTTCCTGTGACCACTCATTAATGATGCTTTGATCTCTTGGCCCCTTGTAATCGTTGATGTTGTTCTGAAAGTGGATTAGAATCTCGTCAAATACCGAGTAGGATTGCAATATTATCGCATTCGCAGGAAGTAGATGGCCGTTCGCTTTAAAAGCTGCCCCGATGATATCCGCTTCAGGGGCATATCCGAAGTTCTTCACGAAGTCTGCCTGCCATTCCTGCTTCACAACATTTGGCCACTTGTCTGATTTCAAGAAGGAACTGTCTGAATATTGGAAAATCTCGGAGTTCTTGTAATGAGAGGCGATCTCGGGAGCCCAAAAAGCGGACCCGAAGCCACCAGCACTTTCGCCAGCAATCAGTAGTTTGCCGGGTTTATCCACGTTGGCATATATCCAATCGAGGCTGCTTCGCACATTATTGCTGCCGTTATAACGCATAGTAAAGGGGCTGCCGTCATCTTTTTTATATTCAACTGTGCGGTTGCCGATATGGAAGTCACCGGTTGAATAGGGAAGGTAGACCACATTCCAGCCATGAAAAGGATTGGCAGGGTTATCCGTATCCATCATGCCTCTCAGCAATGTCAACATATAGAAGGGGATGTTCTGGAAATAGTTGCCTGTATCTCCACCTTTAATAAAGTTCATAAGCTTGATGGGGTGTGCGGCACTTTGGGCATCCCAGCTGGCTCCGCCACCGGAAAAAAAGATGATCCAGTTATTATTTTCACCCTTTTTATTCCACAAAAAATACTCTGATCCATCACTTGATATGACATTTCCGTCTAGCGTGACTTTATTCCACTTGTAAGGCTTCACTTCCGCGATTAAAGGGGTGGTAGTCGCCGGTCTTTTGATTACAAAAGCGCTGATTGCAAACATGGCAATCAAAACAAGGCTGAATAATCCAATACCTGTGAATATTGTGATTTTCCTCATTTTCCTCATTTTTCTCATATCCATCTCTCCCTTACTCGGAGTATACGTCAAGATCACTCATTACACAAGGTGTATACCTAAAATCATAAAACAATCGTGAGAAAATATATAAAGAGGTGTCCTCGTAGCCTTTGATCCATGGCTACAGGGACACCTCGATTGTGTATGTTACTTTATTAATTTTGCTGCTTTGATTTCAAATGTTTTTAGTTCGTAAGGTTCAAGTATAAAAGTAATGACAGGTTCAGTGTGGACTTCCCCTTCAGGACGCTCCATTAGATTACACTCTTGCCACGAAATAATATTCAAGTCGCTAGTCATATCAATTTGCTGGCGGCTTCCGGAATAGTCGTGCACACGTACGATTAATTTTTGACCATCCTCAGACTTCTTGATCGCAGAAACCATAACCTTTTGAGTAGAAAGGCGAATAAGCGACTTGGATGCTCCTTCTGCTTGACCCATGGTGCTCCGTAGAGGGTTGTTGACGGACCAAGCTTGACGGACGGTGTCACCCTGTAGCCAATCCCCAGTATGAGGCAGGATAGAGTAGGTGAAAGTATGTTCACCTTGATCCGCTTCAGGGTCAGGGTGCGTTGCCGATTTGATTAAGGATAGACGCATCACATTATCCTTGATGTCATAACCGTATTTGCAGTCGTTCAGCAAGCTAACGCCATAACCACGATCTGATAAATCTGCCCACTGATGCCCCACAGTCTCGAATCTAGCATAATCCCAGCTAGTGTTCCAATGTGTTGGACGCGTAACATTACCGAACTGGATATCATAAGTGGCTTCGGTAGCTCGTATTGCAACAGGGAAAGCTACTTTCATTAGCTGTTGTCGCTCATGCCAGTCTACCTTTGTCACGAAATCGATACGACGATGGTGTGCATGTAAGATCATTTGCTGCTTAATCGTGGAATCCATATAACTCCATGTGAATTGTACAACACATCGCAATGAACCCTTTTCTATGACTTCAATGCTGCGGCAGTCGGTGACTTCACGTTTCTTTTGCTGATAGTAGATGTCAATGTCCCAAGCTTCATGGGCTAGGGGTTTATCTTCAAACACTTGGAACACGTTACCGTGACTTCCGTTTGCTAATACTTGTCTTTGTTCATTTATATCATAGATGGATACTAATTGACCTTGTTCGTTCCATTCAATTTCGAAGTGAGGCGTTGAGATTCCTGATTCATTTAGCTTGAATGGAGCGCTTAGTGACTTAGAATTCACATCTTCTACAAAGGAGATCGTTGTGTATCCAAGCGAAGGAATGTTAGATACTTCAACGATCCAGCGCTCACCTTCACGCTGAGCTTGTAGTTGTTTTCCTTCTGAGCTTATCCAATGTCCTGTTTCCATCCCGGCTTCAACAGTAATTTCTACGAGTTCTGTCAGCTCCCAAGCAGCATTGTTCCAGATCGTATATTTACCGGCTTCATTTCCGCTCACAAGTGCCTTACTGGATTGCTCCCAGACAGACTGACCTATTGCTTCTGCTTGTGCATATTCAATCGTACTGTCTTCATATACTTCACGAATCGAAGAGCCCGGAATAATATCATGGAATTGGTTGCGCAAAATAATTCTCCAGCCCTCGTCTAAATCGGTCTGACGATAGTTCGACCAGTCACCTGTCATTACACTTTGCAGTGTATTTAGCCATTCCGCCTCACGGTATAGCAGTTCAAGCTTACGGTTCATCCGCTTATTGTAGGCTTGGCTTGTGTAGGTGCCGCGGTGATATTCTAAGTAAAGCTCGCCATCCCATACATGGACATAACGATCCGTATTTGCAACAGTTTCTTGCAGGGTACGGAAGTAGTCTCCCGCTGTTCCTGTTTCAATCTTCGGCAGACCGGGAAGATCGTTTAGCCTGCGGCGCATCTCTAGCATTTCACGGTTCACACCCCCGCCACCATCGCCATATCCGTAAGAAAGTAACAGATTGCGATTCACTTCTTTATCCCGGTAAGTATCCCAAATTCCTTTCACAGTCTTAGGAATAATCCGGCCATTATAAGTGTAGAACCAAGAATCTTCTTCGGACCAAGGCTCAGGCGTTGTAATAAAGTGTGTTAACACCTCTGTGCCATCAATCCCACGCCATTGAAAGGTATCATGGGGCATCCGGTTATATTGATTCCAGCTAATTTTTGTGGTCATGAAGGTATTAATTCCTGATTTTTTTAGAATTTGTGGCAAGGACCAGCTGTAGCCAAATACGTCCGGCAGCCATAAATAGTCACATTCAACCCCAAATTCATTACGTAAGAAGCGAGTTCCATAGAGTAATTGACGGACTAGAGACTCCCCTGAGGTCAAGTTGCAATCTGCCTCAAGCCACATACCTCCGCCAGCTTCCCAGCGTCCTTCAGCCACACGTTCACGAATATTTTCATAGATTTCTGGATAGTCATTTTTGATATATTCATAGAGTTGCGGCTGAGTCTGTAAAAAGGTATAGTCCGGGAACATTTCCATCAGACGTAGTACGGTTGAGAAGGAACGCGCACATTTCTCACGGGTGTGTTTCAATTGCCACAACCAAGCTACATCAATATGGGTATGGCCAATACAGGTAACTGTGACGGGTGAGGACTTCTCCATTTTGTTAATTTCATCACGCAAATAATTGCGGGCTTCCCCGATCGAAGCGTAGAAGTTGTCTGAACCTGGACGAGACCAGTCGATCAGAAGAAAGGAGCGGTCTACTGCACTCATAAGTTGTGTATATTCTGGTGTTTTGGCATCGAGTACGTTCAGCGTCTCAACTACAGCAAGCGCGGTAAAATAGAAATCATCCGTTGGTTCATCCAGCCAACAAATTTCAGCCATGCGAATCCCATGTGTCTGATCCTTTTTTGGGCCGCCACCTTCGAGTCCCGACCATAACCGGAAGGTCAGTGGAAGCTGAGTGCCTGCCGTTTCATTTGGCAAGAACACTTCGGTATGATTGGAATCCACACCTTGATAGGGTTTGCCGTTGAAAAAGAATAAGGATTCAAATCCGGAGTTATTTCCAGCACCCGTCTCGCCAAAATCAAATCGACCCAGTACTCTACGGCCTGCCCAAGTAGCGGGTACTTCTATATTTGTTGTTAGCCATAAATACAAATCGCGGCCTTTCCAAGTATCTCCAACTCGTAGCTTAGACCATTCTCCATCCACGGGCGGTTCGGCTGCAATTTCACCTTGTTCGTCAATCATAGAGTTGAAAAAAGGAATGTGTATACGATCCCTGTAACGATATTCGGAAATTTCGTTTAGTTGGGAGTTGAGTTTGCGTTTGGTTAGAAACATGAGTAATAGCCCCTCCAATATGTTGATGGGGGACGAGGAAATTAAGATCTATTTGGGTTATTATAGGTTTGTTTGGGGGGTAGAAATCAACTATAGACGATTTTGTGTGAGTTGTAAACTCTCGGTGGAGAGAAAAGTTGGAGCGCTAGAATATATAATTAAAAAAATGCATGCGCTTCCATTGCAGAAAAAGAAGTGTGATGTTAAGCTTCTAATCCTAAAGGTGATATTCAGAAAGAAGGTGGCTTTGTTGAATGTAAAGAAATTTTATCAAAACCATTTGCAGAAAAAACTGTTCAATAAAATTTTAGCTATATACTCTTCGATCATCATAATTACGTTAATTGCCTCTTCCATTACCGTATATAAATACTATGAGCAGACGATCACTCGCCAACATGTAGATGCCAATCGGGAGGTGCTGGATTATGTAAGTTTGTATATGAATCAGCAGTACGAAAGCATCCAGGTAGCCATCCAGCAAATTTATAGCGATGCCTCTGTTAGTGAGGATTTGTCCTACTTTTTGCAAAATGATTATGGGGATTATCTTAAATACCGTTTAGATCAATATGCAGACATAGGGAGCTCCGTTCCTCATACGTTCGATACTTATTTCAAAACCTATTTGAATCAGAAAAACGGGATTTATGACGTTATTTTATACAGTACAGAGAAAGAATTTTATTATTTATATAAAAATAATACCCGACAATTCTACTTGAGCGACATGGACGGTTCTAAGCAAAAGTTATCCTTACCGAAGAATGGCTGGGTCTCGCATGAAACCAAATTAGTGCTTAAGGAAATAAGAGAAGACAATAACAATTTGTATACAATGACTAGGGAAATTAAAGATCCGATTACACTGAAAACGATCGGTATGCTCATAGTAGATTTTGACGCAGAACTTATTTCAAAATGGCTTGGCACAAAAGTTGCAGAAAATAATGGTCAATTGTTGGTCTTAACCCCAAGCGGTGACGTTATATATGATTCATTGGGAAGGTATATGGGACAGCGATATCCACATCTCGATGCGCTTCATGCGGATGGTTGGACAACACTGGATGGGATCTCCAAGGTTAACTTAAATACAACGAATAGCTCAGGTCTTATTATGGCAGGGATCATTCAGAAGTCACAGGTCAACAACGAAATGAAAACGGTTCGAACTTGGATTATCGGGATTACCACAGCGCTTATTATTACTGCAATGTCTTTTACATACGGAATTATTTTACGTTTTTCTAAAAAAGTGAAGATCATTATCAAATCTATGAAGCGCTTACAGGAAGGTGATTTAAGCACACGTATTCACCTAAATCGAGAAGATGAATTGCAGCTAATTGCCAACAACTTTAACTATATGTGTGAAAGGTTAGAACTCTATATTAATAAAGTGTACATTTCGGAGCTTACGCAGAAAAATGCAGAGCTAGTTGCACTTCAATCGCAGATTAATCCACACTTTTTATATAACACACTTGAGGCGATTAGGATGCGGGCAATTACGCAAGGAGCGAAGGATGTAGGTCAGATGATTTACATTTTATCGACATTATTTCGAACGATGATTAAGAAAAGCATGGTCGTTACAATATCTGATGAGATTGAATACTGCAATTTGTATCTGGAGTTGTTTCAGATTAGACATAAAGATAGGCTCCAAATCATATCACAAATAAGTCCAGTTGCCATGAATTGTTCTATCGTTAAATTGCTCATCCAACCGGTCATTGAAAATTATATTGTTCACGGATTTAGACCTGACCGTTTTGGCAATCTCATCCGTATTGAAGTTACTGAATCTGGCGGGGAAATTCAAATTGCTATAAGTGATAACGGGAATGGAATTACTGCCAGCAAGCTGACAGAGCTACAGCAAATGCTTCAAGTCAGTATGAGAATGGATGAACCTCCTTCTTCGGTAGGCCTATGTAATGTGAATGAACGAATTAAACTTTATTATGGGACTGAATATGGATTAACGATCGCTAGTGAAGTAAATAAAGGAACAATAGTCATCATGAATATACCAGTAGTAAGGGAGAGTACTAATAATGCACAATATACTTATCGTGGATGATGAACCTCTTATTCTTGAAGGATTACGTTCAGTGATTGAATGGGAAAAATATGGATTGAGAATCGCGGGACAAGCGTCTAATGGGGAAGAAGCTTTAGAATTTCTACGCAATCATAATGAAGGGATCGACATATTAATTACTGACATTACGATGCCAAAACTTACGGGACTTGAACTGATTCAGCAAATAAAGGTTTTTGATTCAAAAATGAGGTTTATAATCTTGAGCGGGTATGAGCAATTTGAGTATTTAAAAGCTGGAATGAGTCTAGGCATTGAAAATTATATTCTCAAACCCATTAATATACATGAGTTGGAATCAACCATTGAACAAATTGTTGAAGTGCTGAATCAAGAGGATGTTGAACAATTTCATGCTAAAGAGGATTGGCAAGTTCTACGCAATAATATTCTAAACCGCTGGGTAACTGGCAATATAGGCCGGCAGGAGCTACAGCACCGTTCAAAAGTCTTAAATATCTCACTGGACTGTTCATTTTTTACGGTGGCTGCGATTCGGCTTATCACCGAACAGGATGACGATGAGGGCCAGGATAAACTCCATAGGAATCAGCTTATGGATGAATGTTATCGTATCGCTGTGAAATCATTAGAGCAACTTGGAACCGTTATTGTATTTATAGATATGGAAGGTGATCTTGTTCTTATTATTGCTGAGCGGGCTGAAGCTGAGAACAAAGAAGAGCTTTATTGTGTACTGGAGCAAGTGCAATGTGAGATTATGCATGAGTTAGAAAAGTCTGTCTGGATAACGATAGGAAGTAAGGAGCATGCTTTTCAGGAAGTCCCAAATAGTTATAAAAAGGCGAAGAGTTTATATGTTGATCATCTTATGCTACCGGGTTACCCGATTATAGATGTGGAACAACTATCAAAGATGGTTCTGCATGAGGAGAAGCTCGAAATTGATTATGAGGAATTCACCAAATTATTATTATCTGGAGACCGGGAGGCTACGAACCAATTTATCGCAGAAACGTTCGAAAAGCTGTTTGGCTGTGGCATGATTACCCGCATTGATAATTACAACGTAGCGATTGAGTTAATGTTGATTGCTAAGAAAATGGAGAAAAACTCTAATTTTAGTGCCGTGTTTAATCCATTGCTGCGCATACATACTATTGAGCAATTGGTGCACCATGTGCAGGAAAGTGTGAAAGAAACACTAGACCAATTATCATTAGTAAATGATGAGCTCAGTCCGAATATGAGATATATGGTTGATCAAGTAAGCAAACACTATAGAGAAGAGCTATCCCTGAAAACGCTCAGTCAGCGTATGGAAATGCATCCTAATTATTTGGGCCAGCTATTTCAGAAGGAAATGGGCCGTAGTTTCTCTGATTATGTTAATCAATTTCGAATTGAAAAGGCAAGACAATTGCTGCTTCAAACTACGTTACTAACCAACGAAATTGCAGCTGAAGTAGGATATCCGGATCCAGCATATTTCTATCGCCAGTTTAAAAAATCAGTAGGTGTATCGCCGACAGAGCTTCGGAATATGTACAAAAAAGCAAGATCCTAAAATAAAGGAAATGTTCCTGAGTATCACGTTCAAGTACGGGCTTCATGGACGTTGATAACGAGAATGTTTCCTTTTTTTTTGCTCAAATTTAAGGGGAAATAGACTTTTTAAATGTCCTTTCTGCTGTGGATCTTTAATTTTTACATCTGATTCTGGAGTTTTTCAACTTTATGAAACCGCTTTTATAGCGCAGAATTAAGGGTAGTTAAAGGGGCGAGGGAAAAAGATCGAAGGGATATATAGGGGTTGTTTGGGGATAGAGAGAAGGGGGATGTGGAATAATGCCTGCATTTTTCAAAAGTTTAATTAAGGATAAAGTACTCTGGTTTATGGTATTACCAGGGACATTATGGTTCCTGATCTTTTGCTACTTACCGATGTTTGGAACAGTAATTGCATTCAAGGATTTCAAGATTCATCGGGATGGATTCTTTGCAAGCGTTTTAAATAGTAAGTGGGTTGGCCTTGAAAATTTTAACTTTTTGTTCTCGACGGAGGACGCCTATATCATTACAAGAAATACGATTCTTTATAACTTGGCGTTGATCTCTCTCGGTTTAGTTCTTGCGGTGGGCATTGCGATCACCTTAAATGAACTTGTGAACAAACGGATGGCTAAAGTTTATCAAACGGCGATGTTTATGCCTTACTTCCTTTCTTGGGTCATTATTAGTTTCTTTACCTTCAGCTTTCTGAGTGTAGATAAAGGAATATTGAATCAAGTGGTTGTTTACTTCGGAGGCGATCCTATTTCCTGGTATGGGGATACTCGCTTTTGGCCATATATCCTAATTTTCATGGGGATTTGGAAATCAATTGGTTATTCAAGTGTTGTTTACTTAGCGGCTATAGCGGGTATCGACAAGTCCTACTATGAAGCAGCTATGATTGATGGGGCCAGCAAATGGCAGCAGATTAAGTTTATTACACTTCCTTTGCTTAAACCTTTAATGGTAACGCTAACGATTTTAGCGATTGGTGGTATTTTTAGATCGGACTTCGGTTTATTCTATCAAATCCCTCGGGATTCAGGTGTTCTATACTCCGTAACGAATGTTATCGATACTTATATTTATCGCAGCATGAGTACGACAGGTAATCTAGGGATGAGTACAGCAGCGGGTCTATATCAATCGATTGTTGGATTTATCATGGTGCTTGTAACGAATTCTATTGTGAAAAAGATCAGCAAAGAGAATGCGATATTCTAGAAAGGAGTTAGTGACGTTATGGCAGTATTCAAACGTAAGCCAAAAGAAATCGACAACAACGCCATTACTCCTTTATGGAATGTGGTACTCAATATTATAATTGGCATCTTCGCTTTTACTTGTGTGTTTCCGTTCTTGTTTGTCATAGCCATTTCTTTTACAGATGAGAAAGTACTTGCTCTAAATGGATTTAGCTTGTTACCCGAAAAATATAGTTTAGCAGCTTATCAGTTTGTTTTTAACACAGGTGATCAATTGCTTCGTTCCTTTGGAGTTACTTTGATGGTTACTGTACTAGGTACGCTCATTAGTTTATTTTTAATAACAACTTATGCGTATGTTCTCTCTCGAAGATCATTTCGCTATCGTAATTATTTCAGCTTCTTCGCCTTCTTCACGATGTTATTCTCAGGCGGAATGGTTCCCAACTATATCGTGGCTACGCAGTTTTTACATTTGTACAATACGATATGGGCTTTGATATTGCCCATCGCGATGAATGCATTCTTTATTCTAGTAATGCGGACCTTCTTCCAGACTAGTGTACCTGATGCACTCGTTGAGGCTGCCAAAATTGATGGGTCTGGTGAGTTTCGGACCTTCCTGCAAATTGTACTTCCAATCTCTTTACCGGGGATTGCAACGATTGGATTGTTCTGTACGCTGGGCTATTGGAATGATTGGTTTAATGCCCTGCTGTATATAGATGATGCGAGTCTTGTTCCACTCCAAGCGATGCTGATGCGAATTCAGAATAATATGGAGTTTGTCATTCAGAACAGTATGCAGATGGGATCAAGCTTTGAGATTGCTGCAACCTTGCCAACAGAAACCGTTCGTATGGCGATGGTTGTACTGGCGACCTTGCCTATAGCACTAGCGTATCCGTTCTTCCAAAAGTATTTTGTACAAGGCTTAACTGTGGGCTCTTTAAAGGAGTAACACTACTAAGATGTATTTATTCGAATCGCTAGGACAGGAATCGATATAAATAAAGCGTTCATTAATCTAAAGGGGGAAAATAGAAATGAAAATGAAAAAAGGCTTAACACTCGCTCTTGCAGGGACAATGCTTTTTTCTGGCCTTCTAGCTGGATGTGGTTCGAATAATAATACAAATGCTGCTAAAGAAACAAACAATTCAGCGGCAGCAGGGAATTCAGCAGGGAACACATCAGAATTAAAGCCATATGAGTTGAAGATGTATTTAATTGGTGGGCCTCAAAAGGATTTAGATCTTGTCTTAAAAGAAGTTAACAAATATACCCAAGAAAAAATTAACGCGACGTTGAACATTACGATGTTCGATTGGGGCGATTACGATAAGAAGATGCAAGTCATCACCGCTTCTGGTGAGCCTTATGATATTGCCTTTACCTCTTCTTGGACAAATGACTTCCGCCGTAACGCAGCTAATGGTACGTTCTTGGGTCTGAATGATCTGCTAGATAAGTATGGTAAGGAAACGAAAGAAGTTTTGGACCCTCGTTTCTTAGAAGGAACTAAGATTAAAGGTGAGATCTATGGTGTTCCTGTAAATAAGGAGCTTGGACAGCAATGGGTATGGCGCTTCAATAAGAAATATGTTGATAAATACAACATGGACATTTCCAATATCCGTACATTGGATGATCTAGAGCCACTTCTTAAAACGATTAAAGAGAACGAGCCGGCTGATATTACACCGCTAGCTGTTCCTAAAGGCTTTAAACCATTTATGCCATTTGACTATGTACTAGGTGATGAGCTACCTATCGGGGTCTATATGGATTCCACAGATGGCAAGGTTGTTAATATTCTGGAGACACCTGAACTTGCAACATCGTTAGATACGATGCGTAGACTTTACACAGCAGGTTACTTACGCCCAGACGTTGCAACACTTGAAGGTATTGATAACATTAAGACCGGTAAATGGTTTGCCGATCGCGAAATTACACAGCCTTATGCAGAAAAAGGTTGGTCTCGTTCAGCAGGTTATGAAATTGTAACTTCGCCTATGCATGAGCCTTATGTATATACACAGTCCGCCGCTGGTTCGATGCACGCGATTTCCGTAACCTCAGGTGATCCTGAGCGCGCGATGATGTTCTTGAATCTTTTGAATACAGATAAGTACTTACGCAATTTGCTCAACTATGGTATTGAAGGAACACATTATAAGAAAATCTCTGACAATGTCATTGAAGATCTGCCAGCTATGCAAGATAGCTATGCAATGCCAGGCTTCACACTTGGAAACATGTTACTGACTTATCTGCATGCTGATGACCCTGCTGATAAATGGGATGCTTTCAAGAAGTTTAATGATTCTTCAAAAGAAGCCCCTACCTTCGGTTTTGCATTTGATCCTACACCTGTAAAAACAGAAGTAGCGGCTATCAACAACGTAACTAAAGAATTTATGCCAGCGCTATACACAGGTTCTGTTGATCCTAAAACATATCTGCCAAAAGCAGCGAAGAAATTTAAAGAAGCTGGACTTGATAAAGTCATTGCAGAAGTTCAAAAGCAACTTGATGAGTGGAACCAGACAAAGAAATAAGCTAATGAACGTAACACGCCTAAGATTAATCACTAAAGGTAACACAAATAGGATTAGTGGAGACGGGCAGCTATGCTGCCCGTCTCTCTATCTATCCCCATTTATTATGAAGGAGTGAGAATATGGAACAATTCCGACTTCCCGCCATCTCTATGCCGAAGCTGCCGCTTCCTCAAGCGGTTCAAGAAGTATTGAACGAAGCAGAGGAGAAGTTAGCTCATCGGCCGAAGCTGTTGCAGCTTTTTAAGAACTGTTTTCCCAATACGCTTGAGACAACGACTAAGCTTATGGATGATGGGACAACGTTTGTAATTACAGGAGATATCCCAGCTTCTTGGTTGCGAGACTCTGTGGAGCAGGTTATGCACTACGTGCCCTTTGCTAAAAAAGATCCCGATCTTCAGCGGATTATTGGCGGGTTAATTAAACGTCATATCGAGTATATTCATATCGATCCGTACGCCAATGCGTTTAATGAGACAGCGAATGATTGGCATTGGAGCACTAGCGATATTACGGAAATGTCCCCCTGGGTGTGGGAGCGTAAATTCGAGATCGATTCTCTTTGTTTTTCCATGCGTCTGGCTTATGCCTATTGGAAAGAAACCGGAAAGGCTGATATATTCGACGCCGGATTTAAGGCAGCAATGTTCAAAATATTCAACCTGTTCAAAACTGAACAACGCCATAGTGAATTATCTCCATACCGCTTTACGCGTAACAATGGGATTCCTGAAGATACACTGCGTAATAACGGTCTAGGTATGCCTGTTAATTACACGGGTATGGTTTGGTCCGGATTCCGCTCGAGTGATGATGCATGCGACTTTCATTACAACATCCCGGGGAATATGTTCGCTGTTGTTGCATTACGTCATATGCAGGAATTTGCTGAATGGGTATTCCGTGATCTTGAATTTCTGGAACAGCTTAAAGCATTAGAAGCTGAGATTGATCACGGAATTCAATTGTATGGTATTTATCGTCATCCGAAATTCGGCCCAATCTACGCCTACGAGACCGATGGTTATGGCAACTACTGCTTGATGGATGATGCGGGAACACCAGGACTCCTGTCGATTCCTTATCTCGGCTATGTTACCGCAGAGGATGAAATTTATCAGAATACGAGACGATTTGCTCTGAGCAAGGAGAATCCTTTTTATTTTGAAGGAACCGCAGCGAAGGGAATCGGCAGTCCGCATACTCCCAAAGACTACATCTGGCATATGGCATTATCCATGCAAGGTTTGACGGCATCAACTAAGGAAGAAAAGCTGGAGATGCTTGCGATGTTAGAAGCTACAGATGCGGATACTGGCTTTATGCATGAGGGATTCCATGTTGATGATCCGAATACGTTCACTAGAAAATGGTTCGCCTGGTCCAATAGCCTGTTCTCCCAACTTGTCTATAAAACGATGAAGGAAGGACTACTATGACCAGCCCGAGCAGAACTGTCATCATATTTTATGATTCTGATTTTCCAATTTCCAGTCCCATTCCTAGCGATGCGATTACATCCATGAGTGAGTTCGGATCTATTGTAAATGAGAATCAGCTTGCACAAACGCTATGCGAAACGGAAGGCGGCTGTTTCATCAATCTGCATGCCCCTTATTTCCCGAAAGCGGCCTGGATAGCCATTCTTGAATACCTGCAAAGAGGAGGCGGGCTGATTAGCATTGGAGGCGCACCCTTCAAACAACCTGTTCGTTGGGAAAATGGCCGATGGCATGTGGAAGCGGAACAGACTTCCTATCATCAGGAACTGAATATTCATGAGGCACTTCGTGTTGAATGCTCACGCAACCATTCATTGCTTGCCTTGGATGTCATTCCTCTGCTTAAGGGTCAAGAATCTCTTTTTCTAACGAGTGCAGACACATGGAACCTCGTGCCACATACGACAAAGTCGAGTGATTTACCACATCAAATGGGCTCGGCAGGTCCGATGAGCACACGGATTTATCCGCTACTAAAAGGAGTTACGCCCGAAGGTCGGGAAATTTCTGCCCCAGTAGTTCTTTGGGAGAATACGAGCGGTTTGTATGCAGGTTCACGCTGGCTGTTCGTAAATACACCTGCAACAGCTTCTTTTTGGAAGCAAAAAGGTCCTTCCGCGATATCCAATTGGGCGCGTTTCTGCAGCAAGGGTGTTACGGAAATGTGGGTTAAGCCCAATTACGCGTCTTATGAATCAGGAGAACGAGCTTCCCTAACCCTTCAGATTCAGCAGCTTGAACGAGTGAGACCTTCTATGCGAAATGAAGATACATGGAATTTCACAATTTATGTAGAGCATGAATCAGATACCTCTTTGAAGTGGTCTCAGAGTTTGGAAATGAAGGCGAATGCTGAACTAAACATGGTGCGTCTGCCCATTCCTCTGGAGATAAGTAGGGGCCTCTACCATATTGTCTGTGAAGCAGAAGCCAGTGATGGTGAGGTTCGTATTCTGCGCCAAGGGTTCTGGGGTCATGCTCCTGAGCTGCTGGCAGCAGGCCATCCGGTAACGAGCGGCAGAGATTATTTTATAAAAGATGGGCGTCCGCTACCAGTGGTCGGCATGACTTATATGGCGAGTGATGTGGCGCGAAAATTTCTTTTTCTGCCGAACGTCGGAGTTTGGGATCGTGATATGGGCCAGATGCGGAAGGCCGGGATTAACTGGATCCGTACAGGGATCTGGACAGCTTATCGCAATGTGATGCAAGACGATGGACATGTCTCGGAAGAAGTATTGCGGGCGATCGACGCCTTCATCATGACGGCGAAAAAGCATGATCTTCAGGTGACGTTCACGTTTTTCTCCTTCACCCCGGAAACGTGGGGTGGGGTAAATCCTTATCTGGACCCACAAAGTGTGGAGGCTCAGAAGCGGTTCATTCGGTCTATTGTATCTCGTCATAAAGATTCTTCGAATGTAGACTGGGATCTTATTAATGAACCGTCGATGTTTGATCCGGACCGTATTTTCTCGGACGGCCCGAGTTCATGCCATGATCGCTTTGAGCGACAAGCTTTCATAGAATGGCTTCGACATAGACATGTGGAAATTGAAGTACTACAGGAACGTTGGAATATGACACCCGCACAGCTTCCGGACTTTGCATCGGCAGGGCTGCCTGAAGCAAGAGAGATGAACTTCGACGTACAAGATATGCACAGTGCCAAGAGGGGAACACGCTGGTTGGATTATTGTCTGTTTTCTATGGAGATGCATAACCGTTGGGTGAAGCAATTATACGACACCATTAAGGAGCAATGTCCAGCTCAGATGGTTACGGTTGGCCAGGATGAGGGACTTGGAGCGCAGCGTCCTTCGCCATTTTTCTATGAGGAGGCGGTAGATTACACTACTGTGCATTCCTGGTGGTTTAACGACTATTTGATATGGGATGGCATTTTTGCCAAAACCCCCAATAAGCCAAACCTAATTCAGGAGACAGGCGTCATGTATGTAGAAACTCCAGATGGCCGAGCCAAACGTTCAGAACAAGAGCTGAGGAATTTGCTGGAACGCAAGTATGCTTACGCTTTTGGAACGGCAGGTGCGGGAGCTATTCACTGGATCTGGAATACAAATTTCTATATGGATAATGCGAATGAGTCCCATATCGGAGCACTGAGAGCAGATGGAACCGAGAAGCCTGAGGCAGACGTATCTTATGATTTCGGGAAGTTTATAGAAGGTATCCGTGATATATTTGGTGATCGGAAATTGGAAGAGATTGCGGTGGTGTTCCCTTATTCGAATGATTTCTCTAATCGAAAGTTGGCTTTTGCGTCTACAACAGAGCTTACCCGCATTCTGTCTTATGAGCTCAAGATGTCTTTTCGGGGGGCATCCGAATACCATCTAGATGATTTGGAAAAGAACCCTGCGAAGCTGATTATACTGCCAAGCGCGCATAACTTCGCTGATGCAGCGATGGAACGGTTGTTACACATTGTTGAAGAGACAGGAGCGGTGTTGCTTGCCACTGGCCCGCTCGGAATTGATGCTTATTGGCGTTCATCAGACCGCTTGAATGATATTCTTGGCAAACGTGAATTACGTAATGTTCGCCGCGAAGAAGTGCTTAGCCTTCAAGGCCAAGAACTCCCCGTCTCCTTCGGTCACCGACGGATTGCTGAGGTGACGAAGGAAACGATCATTCAAAAAAATGGTGGAAGTTCTACTATAGACACTGTCGTGAACCTTCCGCTGGGCAAGGGTCGACTCCTATGGAGTCCACTGCCAGTTGAATTGAGTGAGCGTAGGGATACTACGGCTGCACTTTACCGCTACGCGGTTAATGCTGCTTTTGTGGAACGTGATTTTGAATGGATTAGTGGTGGGGACTTAGCGGGTATCTACGGACGGAAACTGAGCTTTGCTACGGGTGCACTTTTTACCTTCGTGTCGGAATATGCCCAGGATGCAAAGATCGAGGTGAAGGATTCGGCCACTGGCCGAACTTATTCGTTCGTGTTGGAACAGGAACGTTCTGTTCTTTTTGCCACGGATAGTAAAGGAGATTTGCTTGGTGTTTATCGCCCGCAGGAAGTCGAGATTCATGTCAATTATCCACATCTTCTACATTAAGCAACTTGGTAGATAGAACGCATTGCATATAAGGAGGTCTTCACTTTGGAAAGCTCAAAACAATCAATTAGCCCTCAGACAGCCCATATCATTTCCCATACACACTGGGACCGGGAATGGTATCTTCCCTATGAGAAGCATCATGTACGCTTAGTGAAACTGGTTGATGAATTACTGAACCGGTTGGATGAGGATAACGAATTTAAGAGTTTCTATCTGGATGGACAGACGATTATTCTGGAAGATTATCTTCAGGTACGTCCCGAAAATCAAGAGCGGCTACAGAAATATATTGCGGAAGGTCGCCTTCTAATAGGACCTTGGTATATTTTGCAGGATGCGTTCCTTACCAGTGGGGAGGCCAATGTTCGTAATATGCAGATTGGCCATCAGGATTCGAAGCGTTACGGGGAACCCTCCAAAATCGGTTATTTTCCGGACACCTTTGGTCTAGTCGGCCAGACTCCACAATTAATGCTGCAATCCGGCATCAATAATACCTTTTTTGGAAGAGGTGTGAAGCCCACTGGATTCAATAATACGGTGTCGGATGGAGGTTACGAATCCTCATTCTCGGAGCTGATTTGGGAAGGTCCTGATGGATCAAAAGTGCTCGGCATCCTATTTGCCAATTGGTATTCTAACGGAAACGAAGTGCCTGTAAATGAAGCAGAAGCCAAAGTGTTCTGGGAGAAAAAGCTGGCAGATGCGCGGAAGTTTGCCTCTACTGGTGAGCTGCTGTTCATGAATGGTTGTGATCATCAGCCGGCTCAACTGGATTTGCCAGAGGCTATCGAAACTGCGAAGCGGTTGTATCCAGATATGGAGTTCATTCATTCGAACTTTCCTGATTACCTTAAGGCCGTAGAGGGTGTAATGGATCGCAGCAATCTGTCGACTGTAAAGGGCGAACTGCGGAGCCAGCACACCGATGGATGGGGTACGTTAGTGAATACCGCGTCTGCTCGTGTCTATTTGAAACAGAGGAATCAGGAAGGGCAAATCTTGCTTGAAAAGTTGGCCGAGCCACTTGCTTCGTTCGCACATTTACTGGGGAAAGAGTACCCCCATCATCTGTTCACCTATGCATGGAAGACATTAATGCAGAATCATCCGCATGATAGTATTTGTGGATGCAGCGTGGATGAGGTACACCGTGAGATGGTCACCCGTTTTGACAAAAGCCGTCATGTGGCAGAGACCATTGTTGAGGATAGCAAACGAGTGATTGCAGAAGCTGTGGATACGTCCGGGTTTACAGCATATGGTGAAGACGTGCTTCCACTAGTAGCGATGAATATGACGGGTTGGAGTCGCACGGGTACTGTGAGCGTAGAACTTGATGTGGCGCGTCTATATTTGCGAGAAGGGTTCTCTCTGGAAGAAACGGCTAGGCGTATGACTGGAATTGACTTGCACGGTCGTGTGTTAGTAGACGATCAAGGGAATAACATTGCCTGCCAGCTGGAGGACTTGGGGCTTCAGTTTGGTTATGATTTGCCAGATGATAAGTTCCGTCAGCCGTATATGTGCCGCCGGGTAAGACTTACCTTTGAAGCCGTAGAAGTTCCTGCGTTAGGTCTTCGATCATATGCTTGGGTTCGCCGAGCAGATGCAAAACTGCCAATAGCCGCTGAATCTTTGCTATATGGAGATCGGGTACTGGAAAATGACGTTATCAAGGTAGTCATTAATGATGATGGTTCGTTTATGCTAAGTGACAAAACTAGTGGAGTGACCTATCAAGATCTTGGTGTATATGAAAACACCGGGGATATCGGCAATGAATATATGTACAAACAGCCAGAGGCTGAACAAGCTTTGACGACTAAGGGACTGAAGGCTAACATTTGTGTACTGGAAAATACATCGTTTCGCGCCGCTATAGAAATTAACCATAACTGGGAGATTCCAGCCTCGGCAGATGATAAGCTGGATGAGGAGCAGCGTGCACTGGTTTATTATCCGGAGCGCAAAGCTCAGCGCAGTAGTGACACAGTCATTCTGAAACTTCGTACTGTAATCTCCTTGGAGCGGGGCGGAAAGGGATTGCATATCGAAACGACAATAGATAACCAGGCCAAAGATCACCGGATTCGTATACTGTTTCCAACAGATTTGAACGCTGCCACGCATCGTGTAGATTCGATGTTCGAGGTTGCTGAGCGGAATATTGAACCAGCCACAGAATGGAAGAATCCGAGTAACACGCAACATCAGCAAGCCTTTGTTGATGTTAGTGATGGGAAAGCGGGTCTAACCGTCGCTAATTTTGGATTAAATGAATATGAAGTGCTGCGAGATGGGCGTAACACTATTGCGATTACGCTGCTACGTTCTGTTGGCGAACTTGGTGACTGGGGGCTATTCCCAACTCCAGAAGCGCAGTGTCTGGGAGAGCATGTTGTTCGTATGGAGCTAATCCCGCACACAGGTGAGGGTATAACTTCCGGTGCTTATGCTGAAGCTTACCAATTCCAGGTTCCGTGGATTGTATGTCAGACAGATGTACATGCAGGTGTGGTTGCGCCGGTGTATACTCCATTCGATTGGGAGAGTAAGGAACTCGCATTTTCTTCACTAAAAATGAACGAGCAGACTGGAGATATACTGATGCGTTGGTACAACATGAGTCAGCAGAACACCAACCTGGCCTTCCATTCGTCTATTCCACAGCAGTATTTCTATAAAACGACGATTCTAGAAGAGGAGAGCCACCCAGTCTCTAGGGATGAGAAAGGTAGCTTGGACTTACTGATCGGTCCATGCGAAATTGTAACGATTGGTATTAGAAAATAAATGAAAAGGGACGGTATCCAGAGAGTCGTATGACTTTGGGATATCGTCCTTTTTGTATAAATACGTATCTTAGGAAGAAGATTTGCCGCGCGCAGTGGATCCAAGATGATCAATCTGCTCTTCCAGAACCGCACTTGCTTGGCCTAAAAACTGCGAAATAAGGGCGAGCTCTTCATCCGTATAAGAAGCTGCGAGCTTAACCATGGCGGTATGGAGCGGTTGGTACGTATTAATGACATCATCTTTATTCTCATATAATGGCACGATAATCACTTTACGGCGGTCATTCGGGTCATTTTGTCTGCGGACATAGCCATTTTTTTCGAGCCGGTCTATTAATGCCGTAACACTGCCTGTGGTCAGACCCGTTAATTTGGACAGTTCTCCGGCAGTGATCGGACCTTTCTCCCGTAGAATATCTATAGATAAGAAATCATTATTGTATAACCCAAGTGAGGCGGCTACATTTTGTTGGTACAATACCGTTCGGTTTCCCAAACTGCGCATAAGCAAGGTGAATTGTTCCTGCTCTGTTGTAGGTTGTTCGTGGCTTGACAAAAGATAACGCTCCTTTTAAAATAATTATATCTTGATAGTCAAGATATTAGATTATAAAGTTATTCGAAAATTTTGTGATTCATCAAATACATTCTATAGAAATTAGAAATGTTTTGCAAAATAATTGCAATCCAACAACTTTGGGCAACCATGTGGATAGAAGATATAACTACGAACCAGTGGGTTGAATTGAGAGGGGAATAGATGTGAAAGAGACTATTGTTATTAAAGGTGCAAGAGAGAATAATCTGAAAAATGTCTCGCTCACGATTCCTAAGTATAAGCTAGTTGTCCTGACAGGACCTTCGGGATCAGGGAAATCGACCTTAGCTATGGATACACTTCAGCGGGAATGCCAAAGACAGTATTTGGATTCCATGGGCATGACGTCAGATACGATCAGCAAACCAAAGGTGGAATCTATTATTGGACTGTCTCCGTCCATTAGTGTTGGACAACATGTCACCAATCGTAATCCCCGTTCGACAGTTGGGACAGTTACCGACATCTATACGTTTGTCCGGTTTATCTTTTCCAGATTAGGCGAGCGGGTTTGTCCTTCCTGTAGTGGCAGCATCCCACCTTCTTTTGAAGCGAGGGGAATGCTGATCGAGGAAGACGAGGAAATGGATGGTCAAACGATGGGTTGTCCGCATTGCGGAGCTGAGCTTGAGAGGCTGGGCATGTCCCACTTTTCTTTTAATAAACCGGAGGGAGCTTGTGAAGCCTGCGGTGGTGTTGGATCTGTGGCAACTATAAATGAAGCGGCGGTGTTTAATCCAGAACTTAGTATGCGTGAGGGTGGGGTGGCCTCGCTGAATGGTGTTCATCGTGATATACAGATGCGTATATTAGTGGCCGCTGGCAAGCATTTTGGCTTTGAGTTTGACCCGGATCAGCCCTTAAAAGATTACGGTGAAATTCAGCGCGACTTGTTGTATTACGGAGTGGAAAGTGAGGCGTTTAAGCGCCATTTTCCCAATGTTAAGCCGATTCAAGGCACCAAATTTGAAGGCGTCATTCCTGGTTTGTGGCGGCGTTACAAGGAGAAGGAAGGAGAAGCTGGTACACAGGAAAAAGACGGCGGATATTTTCATGAGCAGCAATGCCCGGAATGCCTTGGCGCTCGCCTAAAAAAAGAAGTTCGTCTCGTTCGGGTAGCTGGCGCATCGATTACGGAGGTATCGGATTGGCCATTAAGCGATGTTTACGAGTGGACGAAAGGCTTGGAGGCGGCTTTGCCAACCGAGGGACTTCATCTGCTTGAACCCATCCTTCACGATATGCCTACCCGACTAAAACGGATTATCGATGTTGGTCTTGGTTATCTTTCCATGAACCGTCAGACGGTCTCCCTCTCTGGTGGAGAGGCACAGCGGCTGCGCCTTGCCTCATTGCTGGGGTCAGGTCTGACTGGAGTGTTATACATTCTAGATGAACCGACGACCGGGCTTCATCCGCGGGATACTGTTGGCCTCATTCGTGTGCTTCAGGAGCTGCGCGATTTGGGTAATACGGTGCTCGTTATCGAGCATGATATTGAGATGATGCGCGCTGCCGATCATATTATTGATATGGGTCCGGGTGCTGGTCTGGACGGAGGGCAAGTTGTTGGCGAGGGCAGCATTGAGGATTTGATGGCAAGCGAGGCTTCTGTTACGGGAGCCTATCTTAGAGAAGAGCGTCATAAGACTGCTGCATATGTTCGCCGGAAAGGTGACGGAAAACAAATCACCATCCGACAGGCACAGTACCGGAATATTGATATCCCGGAAGTTTCTTTACCTCTAGGTTGTCTGGTCTCTGTAACTGGAGTTTCGGGTTCAGGCAAGTCGACCCTAGTCTTTGATATTCTTGCGCAAGGCAGTACGAAAGGACATGAGCAAATAGGCTGTGCGGAGATTGCGGGCTTAGATCAGGTTGGAAATATAGTGATCTTTGACCAATCGCCCATGGGTAGAATGCTGCGTTCTAATGTAGCGACGTATACAGATGTATTCACACATCTGCGCCAGCTGTTTGCTGCTTTGCCGGAGGCGAAAAAAAGAAAACTGACCTCCAAGCATTTTTCCTTCAACACACCGGGTGGACGCTGCGAAACCTGTCAGGGTCTTGGGGTGCTGACTGTAGACATGAATTTCTTACCCGATCTGGAGGTTAAATGCCACGCATGCAAGGGGAGAAGATTTACGGATGAGGTTCTCCAGGTGAAATATGATGGATATTCCATCTCGGATCTGCTGGACATGTCCGTACAGGAAAGCTTGCCGATTCTTAAGTCGGAAGCCAAAATGGCGGGGATTATCGAGACATTGTGTGAGGTGGGTCTCGGTTACCTTAAATGGGGACAATCTGTCAAAACCTTATCCGGTGGTGAAGGGCAACGGATTAGACTGGCTAAAGAGCTGAGCAAACCTTCCAAAAACCATACGCTCTATCTGCTTGACGAACCAACAACAGGCCTTCATCCGTCAGACATCAAGCAGCTCCATACCTTGTTGAGCAAATTGGTTGATACGGGAAATACCGTCGTGGTTGTGGAGCACAGCTTAGAGTTGATTCGGGAGTCCGACTGGGTGATTGACATCGGCCCTGAAGGTGGCGTTGTGGGCGGTAAGCTTGTAGCTGAAGGTACACCGGAGCAGGTTGCTGAAGTACGGGAATCCTACACGGGGATGTTCCTGAAACGGATTCTGGCTGAAGGGCTGTAATCCAATAAAAAGAGGTGCCCAAAAGCCATGAAAATGGCTGGGGCACCTCTCTTTTTTTGAACTTAAACCAAACCTCTGCTCTCAACTCTAAACTTTGCCTGAACGTCTGAACCAATCCCATTCGCGCGTACATAGCACTTTGGGATTAACTGATGAATTATACTTACGTAGAACTGTAGGATTAACAGATGATCATGAGTCAATGGTGTTTGATCCGCAGATGATTAGGATACGGTAGCAACAGACAGCGAAAGACTATGCTTCGGCGGTATCGGACTCAGCAGACCAGCGAATGATTATTCTTCGGCGTGTCGGACTCAGGAGTCCAGCGAATGATCATTCTTCGGCGTATCGGACTCAGCAGACTTTATAAGCAGGAAAATCCGCCAATTGGAGTATTATCGGACCGCATAGCTCCTAATGGCGGAAAAATCACCGTATAAGAGCCTGATTCTAAGAAATAGCTGCGCTGGAGTCCGATGAGTTGCTGAAAAGGCGATAAATTAGTAAATAGCGTCATTGGAGTCCGAAAGCCTCAGCAGGAGATCATGGTAGCTGTAGCAGTAGCAGTAGCAGTAGCAGTAGCAGTAGCAGTAGCAGTAGCAGTAGCAGTAGCAGTAGTAGCAGTAGGAGTAGTAGTAGTAGTAGTAGTAGCGGTAGACCCAGCGAAAGACTATGCTTCGGCGGTATCGGACTCAGGAGTCCAGCGAATGACTATGCTTCAGCGGTATCGGACTCAGCAGACCTTATAAGCAGGAAAATCCGCCATTTGGAGTATTATCGGACCGCATAGCTCCTATTGGCGGAAAAATCACCGTATAAGAGCCCATTTCTAAGGAATAGCTGCATTGGAGTCCGATGAGTTGCTGAAAAGGCGATTAATTAGTAAATAGCATCATTGGAGTCCGGAATCCTCAGCAGGAGATCATGGTGTCAGTAGCAGCAGTATCAATATCAGTAGCAGTAGCAGTAGAGCCAGCGAATGATCATACTTCGGCGGTATCGGACTCAGCACACCTTAAATGCAGGAAAATCCGCCATTTGGAGTATTATCGGACCGCATAGCTCCTAATGGCGGAAAAATCACCGTATAAGAGCCTGTTTCTAAGGAATAGCTGCACTGGAGTCCGATGAGTTGCTGAAAAGGTGATAAATTAGTAAATAGCGTCATTGGAGTCCGAAAGCCTCAGCAGGAGATCATGGTAGCAGTAGCAGTAGCAGTATCAGTAGCAGTAGCAGTAGCAGTAGCAGTATCAGTAGCAGTATCAGTAGCAGTAGCAGTAGCAGTAGCAGTAGCAGTAACAGTAGCAGTAACAGTAGCAGTAACAGTAACAGTAACAGTAGCAGTAACAGTAACAGTAACAGTAACAGTAACAGTAACAGTAGCAGTAACAGTAACAGTAACAGTAACAGTAACAGTAACAGTAACAGTAACAGTAACAGTAGAGCCAGCGAATGATCATTCTTCGGCGTATTGGACTCAGAAGTAGAGCGAATGATCATACTTGGCGGTATCGGACTCAGCGGACCTTAATGCAGGAAAATCCGCCATTTGGAGTATTATCGGACCGCATAGCTCCTAATGGCGGAAAAATCACCGTATAAGAGCCCATTTCTAAGGAATAGCTGCGCTGGAGTCCGATGAGTTGCTGAAAAGGCGATAAATTAGTAAATAGCGTCATTGGAGTCCGAAAGCCTCAGCAGGAGATCATGCATCTAGCGCAGCTTAATAATCTAGCAGACGTCCATTATCATGCCATTGCCCGTACATTTTATTTTCTTTAGTGTTTGCTATGAATTTGTCTAATTTACTCTTAAATAAATCTGGCTGATGTTTATTGCTTTGGATCGTGTCGATCCGAACTCTCTTATAAAGGGCTGGAAAGGCCGTGAAATTCTCATATACTTGCCTGTCCTCTTTTAGCCGTTGCTCTATAATCTTATCTACTATAAAAGAATCAGGGTTCATATCAGGAAGTACCCGTTTTCCTTCAGCACTCATTAACCCCAGCTTTTCGAGGCGGCGGCCCCGTTCTTTATTCAATTCAGTCCAAGAGCTTTTGTTGCTTCGGGGAGAGAGTCTTTGCGCCAGCTCCGTTTCCGAAATTTTCTTTTTCACTCCATCGATCCATCCAAAACACAAACATTCCTCAACTACGTCCAAATATAGCAACGTTTCTGAGTTTGGCGTCATACTAACGAGTACCCAACAAGATTGTTCAGTCTTACAATTCTCCTGCAGCCAAACTCTTAAATCTTCTCTCGTTTTCACTGTAATTAGATTTTCAATCTCCATAATTAAAATACAATTTCCTTTCTAGGTATGGAGTGGAGCGTCTTGCCCATCCGAGATTAAATAGCTTCCGCAGGTACCTGATACCAAAAAAGAGCATAGTCATTCATGGTGGAAGCATGGCCTAACTGCCGTAACATAGTAGATACATTGCCTCTATGATAAGTCCCGTGATTGGCGACTTGCAACACAATTTCTGATAGGCGTGTTTGGCGGATTCCGGCGAATGGATTGTCAAGCAGAATGGTTTGCTCCAAATCGGATTGGTTGTGTAACCATGCTTTGTATTGTTCTGATAGCTGGGCAAAGATATTTACGTATTCATCCACAGAATCTAGAATGCTCAAATTTAGCGGGATACTTTGTTGAAAAGCCTCTGGCATGGCAGTGCCTGTTAATACAAGATTCCACATCGTATCAACCGCATAGATATGGCTAAGGGCATGAGCGATGGTGGGAAATGAGCTGTTCACTTCTTGACTTAGCACAGAAGGCGGGAGTTCCTTGATTCTCCCCAGGATAGTTTGGTTTGCCCATGTGTGGTATTTAAACATTTCTACTGGATAATTTGTCATTCGTACATTCTCCTTTTGAATGGTCATGGATTTGTTTTTGTTACTGTAGTTAATATAAAAGAAGAAGTATGACATCAGACTGTCATACTTCTTCATAAAGTTTGAGTGTGTTTTGAAGCTGCTCTTTTAAAATACCTCGCAATGCAGGGGGTTCGAGGACTTCGGCGCCGCTGCCAAAACTCAGCAGAATGGACCAAAGCCAACGTGCTTCCAATGGCTTATACACAGGAATTCGCATCGTCATGCTTTTATCGGAATGAAATTCCTTGTCGACTTGATGAAACTGATCCAAAGCTTCTGCCAAAGCCTCAGGGCCTACCCGGATCACTATTTCCTCCACCTGATCTGCCCTGTTTGAACAGCCGGCCTCTTTGGGTACCTCATGTTGCGAATGAAAGGTATCCTGCGTCAGGAACAAATTCAGCATCCGGGAAAGTCGGAACTCCCGATAGTCCTGCCGTGTCCGGCAATAACCATAGATGTACCAGTTGCTATATTTAAAATGAAGCTTTACTGGTTCCATTTCACGGGTTGTACGTTCATTTTTTACACTGATGTAATCAAAACGGACAACATTTCGTTCCGATATAGCCGCACGTAAAAGAGGAAGTGCGTCAGGATCCGTACGCCGGGTTTCAAGATCCACCGCGAGACTAGAGGTCTGTGGCTCCGTTCCAATCGTTTGCAGCCGTTCAATGGTTCCTTGCGTATGCTCATCTTCAAACACGGAAGAAAGACTGTTAAGTACAGTAATCAGAGAAGTGACATCATACGAACGGAGCAGGCTTTTATCCATTTTATATCCGTCCATGATGCCATATCCACCTTTAGTACCCTGATACGATACGACCGGGATGCCAGCGGCACAAATCACATCGATATCCCTATAGATTGTTCGCTGGGAAACCTGAAACTCTTCAGCCAGCTTGGAGGCAGATAAAACTTCGTGGTTCAATAGCTTGTAGATCATAGAAATCAATCGTTCCAATTTCATGTGTGCATTCCCACCCATTAGTCCATTTCGTGTTACAGCGTGATTATATCATAGATTTTTTCGGGCTAATTTTGGGCGGGAGGAGTTTTGTTGTTGGCGATGAAGAAATATCCTATGACAGAGTCGATTAAATCTATTTACAGATTAAATCCGCAGGCTCGCCTGATAAATCATTAACAGAAATAATAGCATCGTTTTTTTTCACAGGTGGGGTCCAATATTGCTCATTCCCAGGCAGGTCATCGAACCATTCGGCGTCCTTTGGACAATCTAGAATCATAAATTTTCCGTATTCCTGATCTCTGGATTGATGGTATTTGAGATAGGCTTTTCCGTTATCAATGGCGAGAATTTCTATTTTTCCTGAGGTGTGGCTCATGGATAAGCGTACTCTTTTGCCAAGTCCTGAGGTTCTGGCTTTGGCTTCTTCTACAATTTGATAGACTTGCTCGAGCGGTAATACGAAATCTCGGTTTCCGGCTACGGGCCGGTTCACAAAGAAGTAGTAGGGTGTAACGCCAGCCCATGAAAGCCGGTCCAGTAGTTCCCCTAAAATAACGGGATCATCGTTGATGCCTTTGAGGATGGGGGTCTGATTTACGACAATTGCCCCTGCGTTGTGGAGAGCTTTAAATGCTTTTTTGGCTTCAGGTGTGATTTCACGAGGATGATTGATGTGCGCCATAACATAGATTCGTTTGTCTTCGGTAGAGTAAGTACGAATCAGCTCCAGCAGTTCTTCGTCTTCA
This sequence comes from Paenibacillus sp. FSL H7-0323, assembly GCF_038002725.1. Taxonomy (NCBI): domain Bacteria; kingdom Bacillati; phylum Bacillota; class Bacilli; order Caryophanales; family Paenibacillaceae; genus Paenibacillus; species Paenibacillus sp. FSL H7-0323. Next base: position 509,241 of record NZ_JBBODB010000001.1, read on the forward strand.
GAGATCCGCATCGGATTAAATACGGGAATTTTGGAACCCAGTCTAATGATCTTAACATGCTCAATGCTTCTTAGATTTTCAATAATGGATCTTAGCTTCGGTGTGGAGAGAATTAAACTGTCCCCGCCCGTAAGAAGTACGTTGTTAATCTCCGGATTATTTGCGATATACTCCAAGCCCGGAGAGACATCAGCCATCGCCTCTTTCACGTCATTTCGGAACAGACGCTTACGGAAACAGTAGCGGCAATAAGCCCCGCAGACCTCGGATACAATCAGTAGTGCAGTTGTTCTATACTTGTGCTGACAACCAGGTACCACATAATTCGTGTCCTCATCGGAGGCGTCCCAGCACCCATACTCCAGCAGTTCACCTTCGTTAGGAATAACCAGCTTACGGATGGGATCATCTGGATCATCCCAGTTAATCAAAGACAGATAGTAGTCATTTACACGAAAAACAAACTTGTCCGTAATTTCTTTCAGATTCTCTTTTTCCAGCTCAGACAACATAGCTATTTTGTTAATATCCGTGAAGTACTTTACCTTTTGCACGTACATCTCTCCTTTGTCTCGTAGTGTGAGAAATGAGGGAGCCTTAGTGTCAAAGGCCAATCTACTGCCAGCAGGGTCCAAAAAAGCACAAAAAGAGACCCTTAGCAAGGGTCTCTGGTTATGTAAATAACATGAAAAGCAGACCCATCCACTGCTGACGAGGTTAGCTGACGGACTCGGGTAAGATGGTACCCTACATTCTAATGCTCAATGATTCGCCCCAATTAACTGGTTCCCCCGCTTTTCAACTGTAAAAGTTGGAAATTAAGCGTAGATAAAGTATACCCTATCAAGTTTTGAAAAGTCAAAAGAGAATCCTAGATTCACTTTCAATTGCTAGCGCTACTTCCGCCGAGTAGTTTAGGCAACAGCGTTAGCAGCTTCTCCCGGGTTAACGCATCACTAGAGTTCCATTTGCTTCCGTCGAGCAGATAAACATGTCCCTGACGTACTGCCGGGAGATTGTTCCAAAGTGAACTGTCTAGTAATCGTTCCATCGCAGCTCGCGAGTCTTTGCGTTCCGGAATGAGCATGAAGATATGATCTCCGGCGTAGGCAGGCAGTCGCGTTGGATCAACTTCGGCGAACCCTAACTCTTCGTCCAAAATGGCCTGGATCTCTTCGGTCGGTTGTAAACCACATGGGGCATAAAGCGCAGTGGAGAATCCGGACATTCCCATAGCATACAGATGATCTCCATGATCATAGACCAAAGCAGAGGCGGTTTCTCCAACTTGGAGGGTTGTCGTGTAAAGATGCTGCCACATGGCAGCGTTTTTGATTGTGAATGACTCCAGCCATGCTTCGGCTTCGCGCTGTTTACCTAGCCAACTGCCTAATGTCCGCATTCGGTTGTCGAGAGATGCAAATGAATCAAAGGTGAGTGTCGGAGCGATACCAGAAACTGCTCTGTAGGCTCTTTCATCACTATTAGCCAAAATGATCAAATCTGGGTTTAGGGAAGCGGTCAACTGCGGGTCCAGTGGAAACCCGACGTTGGCGAGCTTCTTAAGCCGATGTTTATAGACGCTGTTCCGGGCGAATGCTTCATCTCCACCGATAGGCTTTACGCCTAACGCGAGAAGGTCGCCAAGTGTTTCGCCATGATAGACAATCCGTTTCGCTCGCTCTGGAATCTCCACCTCATGACCCGTCCAATCCTTGACGGTAAGCTTACGACCTTTCTGATGTGCATATTGTCCGGGTGTAACTCCGGTTTTTTGCCGAAAGCGGCGGCTGAAATAGTATTCGTCCGAGAAGCCGACCAGTCTGGCGATTTCCCGCAGTGGTTCAGTCGATTCCTGCAGGAATCGTTTGGAATGATTAATGCGCAGATCCGTCAGGTATTCAAGCGGCTTTTTACCCGTAAGCTGCTGAAAGATCGGTGTATATTGCCAGATTGATATTCCCGCCAGTTCAGCTAACTGCTTCACGGTGATACTCTCTGTATAATGCTCCTGAATGAATGTTATGGTCTTTTCTACGGATTCCGTAGGACTTGGCAGGTGTTTGGAAGGGTAATTATGCTCAAAAAGTAGCAGCAGCAATTCTTGGAATTTTAATTGTCGCTTGAATTGTTGTACATCATCGGTGTTATTCCTGTTCATGAGCAGGTCTTCGACTAGTCGGATTACCTTGGTGAACGGGTGCACAATTAACTCCCGTCTGCCGGAAAGCAGCTCTCCAGAATATCGTTTAGGATGCTCGGTTGTATAAATTGCTGTAAAGGTGATGAGGTAATAATACAACGTCAGCTCCTGGTTGTCCGTACTATAGGAGATTCCAGGAGATAGTAGATAACATTTATCCGTACTTAGTATCACGCTTTGATCATCGAGGTTCAATTGTCCGTTCCCTCCAGTAAATATGAGAAGGGTATAGTCCTGGGTTGTACGCGTTATAGAGCTTGAATCGGCAGCTTGAATCATCAGTTCGGCCTCGTTTAGCTGAAATAGCAGAGAGTGGAGTGGGGGGCAGGACGATGATGTATGCAGCATGGGTTCAGCCTCCGTTCATTTGGTGAGAATGATTATCAATGAATTCATTGTATATAAAAAAAAGAAGCATATCAACAGCTGTTGACATGCTTCTTGCAGTTTTTTATCAGCCTTGTGTTAAACTCTTCATCACAGAAGGTTATTTCATATTCAATAGCTGTGGAATTTCGCCAAGCAGCCATTCTCTTGTTGTCGCATCACTTGAAGTCTTCATGATGTCTTGTGTATAGACATATCCGTTCTTGACGGCAGGAAGGCTCTTCCAGATAGGGCTCTTTAATAGATTCTCTGTGGATTGTTTTGCTTCTTCTGCCACTGGAGTCAAGAGGAATATCCGGTCCCCGGCATATTCTTTCAGGACTTCCATGGATACTTCCTGGAACCCTTTACCTTCATCAAGGATCTTCTGAATAGCTGGAGTTGCCTTGAAGCCATTCTCCCCATAGAGTACCTGGGAAAGTCCGGTTGCTGCCATTATAAACAGTCTGTCTCCTGGATAATAAGTGAAGACCGCAGCCGTTTCGCCTTCTTTCATGCCTGCGGATTTCAATTGCTTCCACATGTTCTCTTCAGCGGTTTTATACTGCGCAAGCCATGCTTCTGCTTCAGTCGTTTTCCCAACAATTCCACCAATGTCCAGCATACGTTCCTGGAGTGGGGCAAAGGTATCAAATATTATAGTGGGTGCAATTTTGGAGAGCTGTTCGAAATCAGCTTCATCTGTGCCCGCATAGATGATGAGGTCAGGCTGAAGCTCCAATGTTTTTTCCAGATTGATAGGGAAGCCTACATCCTCCACACCTTGTAATTGATCTTCAAAAACCTGGCCTTCACCCATAGAAAGAGGATAACCTACCGCCTGCACACCAAGTGCGAGCAAATCGCCATAAGTTTCTCCAGAATAGATAATTCGCTGTGGATTCACCGGAATCTCTACAGTATGCCCTATGTAATCTGTATAGGAGCGGGTAGTCGCTGCTGCTTCATCTGTACTGCTATCTGAGGGTTCTGCTGAAGGTACCGCGGTTGCAGCGGAAGAGTTCCCGGTTGCGTTCACCGTACTATTGGCAGAGGATTGTTCCTTTGAGTTTCCGCACGCCAGTAGCAATGTACTCAGCAAAAATAGTACACATACCACAGCGAAGGACTGTCGTACCTTGTTCATATCTTATTGCCTCCCTATTATATGTAACGACCACCAATAATGATAATCATTCTCGATTAAAATATATCATAAATTAAAGCCTCTTTTTACTCAATGGACAAAAAATAACCCCGTAATTTGATTTGTACAATCAAGTAAAAAGGATGTGTTTAAAATTATTTTGAATTATTTTTAGCTGCTTGGAAAAATACTCTAAATAACAGCAATCGAGAGAAAGAGAGGGAGCTTGTCTTGATAACAAACTTGGCAGAAGGAATCCCTTGAAGCACATAGGATTGTGGTGTTTTTTTGAATCTGATTACTGTTATGTATTTAGATGTTCAGGTGATGCAAAAATCCAGGTTTGTCCACATTGATTGTAATCGTTATCATTACGTGGCATGTTATCTACCGTGCTTGACGTCAGTAGAAGGGCTTTGTTATGGTTTTTATAGTCAAACGCAAGCCGAAATAGCTTTTTGTAGAATATGCAGAAGGTTTTGCGTAAGATATTCTAACCAAACATAATACGAGGGAGATGGTTGATTGTGATCAAAGGAATTATTTTTGATTTTGACGGAACGATTATCGACACGGAGACTGCTTGGTACACCGCATTTAACGAGGCTTATGCAGAATATGGAGTGGATCTGACGCTTGAACAATATTCCACCTGCATCGGCACGAGCTTGAACAGTTTTAATCCTTATGAATATTTAATGACTGATCTTAAGCTAGCGATTGACAAAGAAGAGTTCAGTAAGGCTGTTAAACAGAGACACAGTAAACTTATGGAGCTTGAAACAATACGACCAGGCATTCAGCATTATCTTGATTCCGCCAAAGCAGCTGGACTGCGCGTAGGGCTGGCCTCAAGTTCTTCACTGGAATGGGTGGAAAAATATCTGAATCAATTGGGTATTCGCGAGTATTTCGAATGTGTTCGGACTGCCGACCATGTGGCAAAAGTGAAACCAGATCCCGAGCTATATAACCAAACGTTAGCTTGTCTTGGAATCACAGCTGATGAGGCGGTTGCTATCGAGGATTCACCGAATGGATCTAAGGCAGCGGCAGCAGCTGGCATCCGTTGCATTGTGACGCCTAACGAAATTACTAATTTTCTTGAATTCGATAAGCAGCACCATAAAATTGATAATCTAAGTCTTCTTGAATTTGATCATGTAGTTACTCAACGTTGCTTCGTATAGAGAAACCGAGAAACTAAGTTCAAATTAAAGGGGGATACCAAATTGAGAGCCGTACATTTTGGAGCAGGTAATATTGGCAGAGGTTTTATTGGGCCTATGTTGTCGGACTCCGGTTACAATGTTTGTTTCGTCGGAAGAAATAAGAGTAAAATTGCCCAATTGCAAAAACGTGGGCAATATCCTGTCACCCTAGCTAACAAGAACCGGGACAGCTTTATTGTTGATAATGTTACTGCAATCAATCTGAATGATACTGAGGACGTTACTAGAGCTATAGCAGAAGCTGAAATTGTGACAACTGCCGTCGGAATATCCGCTTTAAAAGATATTGCTGAGACCATTGCGCAGGGCATCGAACGAAGGCTTGAAAATAGCAGAAATCTCAACCCTCTTCATATCATTGCCTGTGAGAATGGGATTGGAAGCAGTCAGAAGTTGAAAAAATCAGTTTATCGGCATATGAAGCAATCCTTCAAGGAACTTGCCGACCGCAATGTCGCTTTTCCCAATGCGATGGTGGACCGGATTGTACCTATGCAGAAAAATACAGATTCACTTGAAATCCTCGTTGAACCCTTCAGTGAGTGGGTTATTCCCCGCAGTGGAATGATTGGTAATTACAATGAAATTAAAGGCGTCCATTATGTGGATTCGCTGGCGCCATACCTCGAACGGAAGCTATATACTGTGAATACAGGTCATTGCAGTGCAGCCTATTTTGGATACCTGGAAGGTTATACTAGCATTCAAGAAGCGATGTCTGATCCCGAAATCAGAGTTCGTGTTCACGGGGTGCTTAAGGAAACAGGGGCCTTATTGGTGCATTTATATGGCTTCAAGCCCATAGAACATGACCGGTATATAGAAAAGATGATGGAGAGATTCACTAACCCCAACTTTAACGATAAAATTACACGTGTCGCCCGCTCGCCGCTTCGCAAGCTTTCACCTAATGATCGGCTCGTAAAACCGGCAATGCTTGCTCATGAACTTGGTTTTGAGACCTCACATTTAGTCTCAGCTATTGCTTCTGCACTTTATTTTGATCATGAAAAAGATCCAGAAGCCTTACAGCTTCAAGCGGACATCCGAAACCACGGGCTAAGTGAAGTCATTGCTGCACAACTAAAAATCCCCACGGAGCATCCGCTTCATGGTCGCATTATTTTGGAGTCCAACAAATTACGCGCGAGATATCCTCATAGGACTAGAATGAAGACAGTAAACGTCAGGGTACCCTACTTTTAATATAAAACGATGGTTATAAAACTATAAAAGAGTGTTCTCTGCTGGATGGGCAAGAGCACTCTTTTTATAGGTTACGAAGTTCTGTAAGTGTCCCTAATCCAATTCAATCCGCAGAACAACCGGAGTATCACTGCGAACCGAGGTCGTTTTTATAACCAAGGCTTCATCGGTTTTTTCCCATGCAGGTTGTTCCTCAAAACCTAAGATTTTGATCTGTTTAATCATCCCATGGAAGTGCGCAGCGTTTTCTTTAAGGGATTTGATTTGCACTATACCGTTGTTTGGATAGACAAGAACAGTAGCGTAAAGATAACTGCCTTTTACCGTAAAGCGGATATCTTCATTAGTGAAAATTTTCGTGATCCCATCTGTAAACTGACCTTCAACGATCTCTGTAGGGCCTTCCCCGAAGGTGCGCCAGTAGGTCGTATCATAGATTGCTTCACCATTCACCTTTAGCCATTCTCCGATGCCAAGCAGAATTTCCTGATCCTGAGCTGGTATGCTGCCGTCCGCTTTAGGACCTATATTCAGCAGCAAGTTGCCGTTTTTGCTTACGATATCTATTAGATCTCTGATAATTTCTACGGCAGATTTATAATCATTTTCCGGAGTATAACACCATGAATTTTTAGCAACTGCTGTATCCGTTTGCCAGAAATAAGGTTTAAGCCCGGAGAAATGACCTCTCTCAATATCTGGGATTGCTGAGCCAAACATGAAGGCATCATGCTTATAATTGATTGCAACCGGAGTTCCCCATTCCTCTCCCTTATTGTAATAGTAAGCGGCGAACTTTTTGAGATAGGGTTTGAAGGCAGCTGTATGAATCCACCAGTCAAAGTAAAAGATTTTCGGCTGATAATTGTCTACCAGCTCGCAGCAGCGAATCAACCAATCCTCCAGAAATTCTTGATTAGGTGGGGAGCCGAATAAATCGTGATGATCGGGTTCGGGCATAGATGGCCAATAGAAATCTCCACATACAAGCGGTTCATGGATATCGGAATCAAATTCCTTGCCATGAGACAGGAAGAACCAGTGCTCAGCTCTATGGGAAGATACACAAAACTCTAATCCCTGCTGCTCAAAAGCGTCTTTCATTTCCCCGACTAAATCCCGCTTAGGACCCATCTCATATGTGTTATAGTGAGAGTAAGCGCTCTTATACATTTGAAAGCCGTCATGGTGCTCTGCAACAGGCATCACGTATTTGGCACCAGATAATTTGAAGAGACTGGCCCATTCCTCAGCATTGAAATGCTCAGCCTTGAACAAGGGGATGAAGTCTTTATAACCAAAGGTTTTATGCTCACCATAAGTAGCAAGATGATGTTCATATTCCTGCGAACCCTGGATATACATATTTCGGGGATACCACTCATTGGCGAAAGCCGGAATAGAATAAAGGCCCCAATGAATGAAAATACCAAACTTAGCGTTCTCATACCACGTAGGCACTTGAAATTGACTTAGTGAATCCCAATTGGCTTTGAATCTTCCAGTTGCGATCGTATCTTCGATTACTTTTAAATATTTGCTTTTATCCACCATTTTGCAATCATCCTTTCAAACGTTTATTTCTACTTCATTGTAGTGATTGGAGGTGGAAATCAAAATGTAGGACATTAACTTTTAGATGTACAAAACTAACCTGATAAGGCGGAGTAAGGGATGGATAACCATGTTTTGCTTACAAATTATTTATCCAATTTAAAGGTTGATTTATTTATGGCTGATTACAATCTTTGTGGCCGTGACTGGAGAGATCTTGACTACACACCTGACTATAGTAAATTTTATTTTATTTGCGATGGGGAGGGTTGGTTAAAGATTGGCGATCGAGAATATTATCCGAAGCCTGGTCAGCTTTTTTTGATGCCTGAGGGAGTTAAGCAATCTTATTCTTGCATAAGTGATCAACCCTTTGAGAAGTATTGGTGCCATTTCAGCGCAAAAGTCGGAGACATTAATCTATTCAAAATGTTAGAGCTAAGTCATGTATGCAGAGAAGTAGATCCTCATGTAATCCAAGAGATATTCAGCAGCCTAACGAGTCATATGAAATCTGATGCGGTGTATGCTCATTTATTAGCCAAAAGTAAGTTAATGGAGTTATTTTCTTATTTTATTATGAACATAGATGTAGACGAAATCACTTTTAAGAATCTAAGCTCGATCGAAAAATTAACGAAAATATTAACGTACATAGACACCCATATCGAGCGTAATATCACCATACACGAGCTTGCCGAGATTGCGTACATGCATCCCAACTATTTTATCCGGCTATTTAAACAGCAAATCGGAGTTCCACCCATACAGTATATCACCAGAAAAAAGATAACTAAGGCCAAGGAGCTATTGAGGGGGACGCAAAGTTCTGTCGGTGAGATTGCCCATGATCTTGGTTTTAGTGATCTTTATTATTTCTCCAAACAGTTCAAGAAAAATGTGGGTTTAAGCCCTTCGGAATTCAGACAAGGAACAGTAGCAGTGAAATAAATAAAAGAAGACCGTCCTGTGTGGTAGAAACCAACCAGAGACGGCCTTTTTTATAAGTGGAAGAGATTAGAGCAGTGAGACAGTGAAACGGAAGATGTACGGGCGATTAGCCGGCAGAGTGAACTCTTCGTGGGTTGGTGCGCCCCAGCTGTCGTCCCCGCCAACACCCATTTGCTTGTAGTTAACTCTTAGTACGCTTTTGTTCGAGACTGGCAATTTATAGACGTGGTCATGGGCTTCCAGTTCCTCAGGCTTCCAAGGCAGGGCATTAATTTCGATAGGCGTTGCACTTTCAAAATAGAATCCTGTTCCATCGTTGCCCTCTGTAATCGAAGCGAATCTGACATCAGTCTTGTTGCCGCACTCTTGAGGTTTGAGATAAGGTGTGAATTGATCACTGACCTTACCAGTGTAACGTCCAAGTGGGGCTCCGGTTTGTCTATCCCAATAATTCTCATGAGGTCCGCGGCCGTACCATGACAGGGTATCAAGACTTCCATCTAGAACGAACATCATTCCGAACTCAGGGATTTCTGGCAGAACGCTGCTGCCCGGACTCAATTCTTGCGTGATCTCTAAAGTCCCGTCAGCACGAATCATGTACTGGACCCGAAGCGTGGAATCCGGACTTGTAGCCAGAAGGTAGCTGGCAGAGACGAAACAGAGAGAGCCTTCGGTTCTAAATGTAAAGCTGATTAAGTGTTGTTTATGCGATGCCTGCTTCCATACTGCACACCGCTGTGGCAATTTATTACCACAATCATTATCAGTGACTGCTCTCCAGAAGTTAGTTCTTACAGGTTCAAGCAGACGTTCTTTGCCTGAGGAACGATAAGAGTTCAGAGCACCCGTAGTGGTACTAAAGCTCAGTTCGAAATTATCACCTTGTACATTCAAAACATTCTCAAGCTCGCTGACACGCAGTGGTTCTGCGATTGTCTTTGAGGTATTGGTTACAAAACGGGGTGACAGAATGAACTGTTCCCAAGCGATTTCGTGATTAGCTTCTGCCCATATAGTTGCTGAAGGCTGAATAAAGGAAAGATTCAGAACTGCTTCATGATTGCCACGCAGTGAATCCAGCTCGTAAGGAACTTTGCATGAAATGTTCTCACCTGGTGCACATGAGATCTTCAGCAAGCCTTCTTGTGCAGTTACTCCGTCTAAACGAACTTCCCATTTGAGATCGTATTCCTTTAAGTTGGTAAATAAGAAGGAATTGCGAATCTGGAAGAGTCCTTCTAGGATATTTTCAGCCGTTACTTTAATATTTTGATAACATTTTTTGACCTCAAAGAGCTTAGGAGTAACCGTACGATCAGCAAAAAGCAATCCGTTGCCACTAAAGTTGCCATCATGAGGCGATTCACCAAAGTCCCCGCCATAAGCGAGATATTCAATTCCCTCGGAGGTGTGGGTCCGAATGGCTTGATCTACCCAATCCCAAATGAATGCACCTTGAACAATATCATATTTGTCGAACAAGTCACAGTATAAGTGCAGCCCACCGCATGAATTGCCCATGGCATGACTGTATTCGCAGAGGATATAAGGCTTTTTCGGATTATTAAGCGCATATTTTTCAACATCCTGCGGTTTAATGTACATAGTAGATTCTATGTCACTTGCTGCTTCCGATTCTCTACAGTGGAAGATTCCCTCATAATGAACCGGCCGCGAAGGATCGATTTCTCTCAGGTAGTCGTGCATAGCGATAAAATTGTCGCCTCCGAAAGATTCATTGCCGAGAGACCAAATGATGACTGAAGGGTGGTTTTTATCCCTTTGCATCATGGAGTTGCAGCGGTCAATGACATTGGCCCGCCATTCCGGTTTGCTTCCAGGGACATTCCCGTCATTCAACCCTTCTTGGCTGTATGCCCAGGTGCCGTGAGTTTCCAGATTAGTTTCGTCAATCACATATAATCCGTATTCATCACATAACTCGTACCAGACAGACTGATTCGGGTAATGGGAGGTTCGAACAGCATTAATATTATGTGTTTTCATTAATTGGATGTCGCGCAGCATATCTTCTTTGGCTAAAGCACGACCTGTGTCGCAAGAGAATTCGTGGCGATTGACACCTTTGAGTACGATTCTTTTGCCATTGATCTTCATAAGTCCGTCTTTAATCTCGAACTTGCGGAATCCAACCTTACAGCTGACCGTTTCTTGTGTATGCCCGTTGCTGTCATTTATAGACAGAACTAAGGTATAAAGATAAGGGGTTTCAGCACTCCATTTAAAAGGCTGCTCAACCGGGGCAGAAAGCTTGAGTTGTTGAACGCCTTCTTGCTCAAAGGAACCAGTAGCGGAGATAGGAGTCTCCCAAACAGGCTGGCCCTCTTTATTGTAAAGCTGCATTTGCAGTGTATATGGGCTTTGCTCGTTAAAGTAATTTTCCACCTTGATATCTACATTTAAATCCGCATGTACGAAGTTTTCATCCAGATCTGTGTGGACGAAATAATCAGTAATATGAACGGAAGGAGCCGAATAAAGATAGACTTCCCGAAAAATACCGCTCAGGCGCCAGAAATCCTGATCCTCTAGCCAGCTGGCATCACACCAACGATAAACCTCGACAGCTAGTTTGTTGTCCCCTGCCACTAAATATGGGGTGATATCGAATTCTGATGGAGTAAATGTATCTTCACAGTACCCGACAAGTTCACCGTTTACCCAGACGTAGAAAGCGGATTCAACACCCTGAAAGCTTAGGTACACCGGTTGACCGTTCCAAGACTCAGGTACAGTAAAGGTTCGTAGATAAGAGCCTACTGGATTATATTTTGTTGGGGCAAAGGGGGCTTTAAGCTCTGGCTCGGATTCCGCCCAAGGATACCGGAGATTTGTATATTGTGGGTAGTCGTAACCTTGGAACTGCCAGTGGGACGGTACAGGAATTGTATCCCAAGTACTGCAATCAAAATCGGTTTTATAGAAATCCACAATTCGTTGATCCGGTGTTTCGGAAAAAGCGAATTTCCAAAGCCCATTGAGGGTTTGGTAGAAAGGTGAGGTTTCTTTATCGTTAGTTAGCGCTTGGGATAAGCTACGGTAAGGGATCATGGAGGCATGTGCATCCAATCGATTTAATTCAAAAGTCTCTGGGTTGTTATTCCATTCCGGATAACCGTTAGCAGGTGGCTGGTAGACAAACTTTGCTCGCATGAGTTGATCTCCTTTATAATCATTGTAATGTTATTATATTCATATTATAAGTTGAAGTAATGTTAGGATAAATAAAAGAATTTTAGTCCCAGATAACAAAATATGAAACGAGGTCTTTTTATGGAGAGCAAAATTATTTTTTGCCAAACAGAAGATGTAATCATGCTGCCGCTTTATGCTACAACCCTTGGATTTTGGGAGCATCAGCCAGAAACTATACGTCCTGCAGGCTTTCCAGACTATCAAATACATCAGATTCACGAAGGCAAGGGTGAGCTTATCATTCATGAGAACCGATATCTCGTGGGTCCAGGGGATGTGTTCTTTTTGTTCCCGGATATTCCTCATTCGTATGCCCCTATCAGTGGGAAGGAATGGAAGGTATCATGGGTCTCGTTCAATGGCAGAGAGGTTGGTCAAATGCTGCTCTATGCGGGCATCCGCGAGTCTGGTCCTGCTAGATTAAAAGAAGATCAATGGCTCAATCCTCTAAAGCAAATCCTTATGCTGCCAGATAGCAATGAGCTGGAGACTAATTTGGCACGATCTAAACATCTTTATGCATTGCTTCTGGATTTAAAAAGAAAGCTAGTATCGCCTCTGAATGAGGCACATGAATTGGAGCGAATTAAGCCGGTGCTGCGTTATATTGAGAGCAATCTGCATAGGACGCTTCCTTTAAAGGAGCTGGCGGAGATTATTTCTGTATCGCCACAGTATTTATGCAGGCTTTTTCAAAAAACAATTCATGATCGACCTGTAACCTATATCAATAAGCAACGTATCAATTTGAGTAAACAGCTTATGTTTAATGGACGCGATAAAAAAATGTATGAAATTGCCCAGTTAGTGGGTTTTGATAATGCTAGTTACTTTTGTTTGGTGTTTAAAAGATTGACAGGGATGAGTCCTGAGCAATTTAAGCAGCTGCATGGTTTGGATTAGATAAACGCTTACTTGTTACCGTCTAGCACAACATGATATAGTTTACTTGAGTTCCTGCGATGTTTTTTTTGCGGCTTAGCCCATACTTTTACTGCCACAAGAATTCAATACATAGAACCAAATTAACAATCTGAAATGACGAAAAGCATCAGGAAGGAGACATCATTTTGAATGAGAAGCTAAAGCAAGCCTATGAGCGTTTGAACTTGCCTGAAGACGTTACCCGGGAGGAATTGAACAAAAGGTTAGATATGCATTTGAAACGCCGTCGATCGAATTCGACTGAAGATGAGGTTGCAGCTTATGAAGAGGAATTCCGCGCTTACAAAACCATCCTAGATGGCTTGGATCAGAAGGAGATTCAGGAAGCAGAGGACAAGCGGCTGGAGAAGTGGGGAGCCATGTCCGGCGTAGCACGTAAATCGGAGAATTTCTTTCGACTCTACAAAACGCACACTATTATTTCTATTATCGTGCTGCTGGTAGTTATCTTTGGAGGGAAAGCGCTCTATGATCAATGGCAGGAAAGAAAATATGAAGCTACGCTCCCACCGGTAGATGTTCGAATCATGTTCCTAGGCAACTATGAATCTCAGGACTCGTCAGGTAAGAATGAAGAGCTAAAACAAGAAATTATCAAACGTTACCCGGCTTGGAAGAGAGTGGAGGCAGAAATCGTTTATCTACCCTCAACAGGTGGGACGGACGGTGGAGCCTTGGATATGAGCTATATGCAGCGGGCTATGGCGATGCTGGCAGCCGATCATCCGGATATCCTGATTATGGATGATGCTACTTTTGAATGGATTGGCCAGCAGTCGGGACTGCAAAATCTGGAGTCGTTTATTAAATCCGCAGGACTTCCTCTTGATGATAACCGTTTGAAACGTATGACTAACCCGGAGAGTGGTCAAGAGCTGATTACTGGCATAGATATCACAGATACGGATTTTGCTACAGAACTCCCTATCCATTCAAACCAGATGATCGTCGGAACGTTAGGACAAGATGACAGTAAGACTAAATCAACTGATTTTGTTGAGTTTTTACTTAAACAGATCACTAATCAATAAATTAATAGGGCCGATGTTGTATGGATGTTCATACGACATCGGCTTTTTTATGATCTGTAGAGCTTGCGGTACGCGATGGGTGTCTGGCCGACTATTTTTTTGAATACAGCGTTAAAGGAGTCGATGTCACGGTAACCAACTAGCTCGGCAATCATATTAATTTTATGTCCAGAAGTACGCAGCAATTCACAGCTTTTATGCATTCGCAGATTCTTCAAGTAGGTCCCAAAGGACTGGCCAGTATGCTTGTGGAACATGCGCTGAAGATGCCTGCTGCTCCACTGTGAAATACGGGCTAATTCGGCAAGTGTAATCTTTTCCGACAGATTATGCTCTAGGTATTGAATGACTTGCGTGAAGTCTGCCATATCCATCGTAGATTTGTCATCTTCTCCGTATTTTTGCCTGTACACTGCTATGATTAATTGACTTAAGAGGGTGTAAAGCATTGTTTTGGAGCCCATACCGGATACCGACATTTCATGATATAAATTCAGCATTAAGCGCTCAATAGAGCCATCTCGATCTGAGACGGAAAAGTAAGATGAGCTGCTACTCCCAAGAGTGGCTAGGTGCTCCCGGATAGATGGCTCTTGAAGGACGATATTTAATTGCTCCACCATTTGCATATCAAAAAGGCAGTTATAGACGATCAGGCGATTCCCTAAAGTATCAGAAGATGCTGGACGGAACACATGGGGGGCACCTACAGGAATCACGAACAGCATTCCTTTTCTAACGGGAAAGATCTCATTTTCAAGGTGATGAAAACCTCTTCCTTCAGCTACATAGCAATACTCAATAAATTCATGAGCATGAAAAGGGGCGTGGAAGTTCTCTGAATAGCGGTTAACGAGCAGATGCAGATCGTTTTGAAAAAAAATTTCATTTTTGAACAACTCGGTGGTTCGTTGCATATTGAATTGCCCCTTCCAAATTCATGGCATGATTGCAGGGATATGATGTCCTTTTTACCGGGTGATGAAAGCGGTAACCCAGCTATAATTATAGGGCAAAGACTAATTTGTCGCTATAGAAGGAGGTTTTTATCTATATGTTCGCAATCACTAAGCTTCGTTGTGAGTACAAAGAAAATCCGCTAGGAATTGATGTGATCAGACCCAGAATCAGTTGGCAGTTAGTTTCAGATGACAGGGACTGCATGCAGTCTGCTTATCAAATTCAAGTGGCGGAGAATATGCTTTTTCAAGGCAAGCTATGGGATACAGAGGAAGTAAAGTCTTCTCAATCGATCCATGTTGAGCTTGAAGGTCTGCTGCTGGAAGCTCGCACGCGTTATTATTATCGGGTTCGGGCATGGAATCAGAATGCAATAGACTCGGGTTGGTCTGAGGTTGCATTTTTTGAAACCGGACTATTAGATGCAGGGAATTGGCAGGCGGAGTGGATCAGCGCTCCTACAGCCTCTTTTTCACAAGATTCTGAGATTTGCCCACAGCTTCGTACATTCGTGGATGTAAAAGGTCCAGTGGAAAGTGCAAGGATTTATGCTACTGCTTTGGGCTTGTATGAACTGCAGCTGAACGGAAGTCGGGTGGGAGATCATTATTTTACTCCAGGCTGGACCAGTTACAGTAAGCGGCTGCAATATCAAACTTATGATGTCACAAAGCTTCTGCATGAAGGTGCGAATGCGTTAGGCGCACTGTTGGGCAATGGCTGGTACAGAGGGTATTTGGGCTGGGATAATCAAAAGGAGATTTATGGATCAAAGACTTCACTTCTGCTGGAGCTTCATATCCGGTACGCAGACGGTTCAAATGAGCTTATTAGCTCAGATCAGAATTGGCAGGCTGCAAAAAGCGCAATTATGATGTCTGAAATTTATAATGGTGAAACCTATGATGCTCGGCTGGAGCTGGATATCACCGATCCTTCATCAGAAGGTTGGCATCCAGTGGAGATTATTAATTATTCCAAAGCGATCATCGTTGCCCAGGAAAATGTGCCAGTGACACAAGTTGAAACCTTGAAGCCGATTGCACTGCTGACTACCCCGCAGGGAGATAGAGTGCTGGACATGGGCCAGAACATGGTAGGGTGGTTAAAATTTAATGTAAAAGGTCAATCTGGTCAGGCGGTAGAACTTCAGCATGCTGAAATATTAGACCGGGACGGAAATTTCTACACGGAGAATATGCGTAAAGCGAAACAGTGCATCCGCTATATTCTGAAAGGTGGGGAGCAAGAGACGTATGAACCGCATTTCACCTTCCAAGGCTTTCGGTATGTGAAGCTTAGTGGGTTCTCAGCAGATCTTCAACTAGAGGATTTCACAGGAATAGTGATGCACTCTAATATGGAACGTACGGGTGATTTTCAGTGCTCAGATCCACTTGTGAATCAACTGCATCACAATATCCTGTGGGGGCAAAAAGGGAATTTCCTCGATGTGCCCACTGATTGTCCACAGCGTGATGAGCGGCTCGGCTGGACGGGGGATGCTCAGATGTTTGTCCGAACAGCCTCTTATTTGATGAATACGGCACCATTCTTTACGAAATGGCTGCGGGATTTGAAGGCAGACCAAACCCCTGAGGGCGGCATTCCGTTTTTTATTCCAGAGCTGAGAGCAGCGCCTCCTGGCGACGGAGATACTAACCATTCTTCTGCAGCCTGGGGGGATGCAGCTACGATCTGTCCATGGACAATCTATGAAATGTACGGCGACAAAAGGCTGCTTGCAGAGCAATACGAGAGCATGAAGCAATGGATTTCATATATCTATGCACAGGGAAGTAACCCTTATCTGTGGAATACTGGCTTTCATTTCGGCGATTGGCTAGCGCTTGATTCCAAGCCAGACAGCTATGTGGGAGCTACAGATCGGGATTATGTCGCCACCGCTTTTTATGCCTATTCTGTTTCTCTGACTTTGAAAGCGGCAATAGCCTTAGATAAATCGGAGGACGTGGACTATTATAGTGAGCTGCACGCCAAAATTATAAAAGCATTCAGTGATGAGTTCATAACATCTGCGGGAAGGTTATCCGTCTCTACACAGACTGCACAGATATTAGCCTTACGTTTCGATCTTGTAGAAGGGGGCGCCAAAGAACGTGCAATTCAGAAGCTCACTGAGCTGCTTGCTGAAGCTAAGGATCATCTGACTACTGGATTCGTGGGCACACCATATCTGAATCCTGTGCTCAGCGAGATTGGAAATAATGAACTCGCGTATAAGCTTCTTTTTCAAAAGGATTATCCATCCTGGCTGTATCAGGTGACGAAAGGTGCGACTACGATTTGGGAGCATTGGGATGGGATAAAGGATGACGGCAGCTTCTGGAGTGCAGATATGAATTCCTTCAATCATTATGCCTATGGCGCAATAGGTGAATGGTTGTATCGTTACGTTGCAGGAATCGGAACAGATGAGTTGGAGCCTGGTTTCAAAATCGTTCATATCAAGCCACAGCCAGGCCCCGGTCTGGATTACGCAGAAGCTAGTTTTGAAACCATGTACGGAAAAGTAGAGTCAGCGTGGCGGCGATCAGAGGATAATGGAATGATGATTCACGTTACGATTCCTGCCAATACCAACGGTATTGTCGTTCTGCCTGGAGCCAATCAACTAGGGTTATTAGAAAATGAAGTTCCTGTAGAGCAGTCCAGAGGCGTGCACAGTATCAGCTTGGTCGATAACGGAGTGAGACTTCAATTAGGTTCGGGCAGCTATCAATTTACGTTTTCTTTATAACCTTTACTAGGGCTTCCTAGTGTGAACTGACATCGAGGGATATTCGGTGTCAGTTTTTCGTTTTTGAATTGACGAATATAGAGAGGAGTTATTATAATGATTTATATTGATATGAACTAAGTAATATAAATATAAATCAAATTGGAATTCACAAGGAGGAAGACAAAAGAATGAAGACAGAAGGAAAATTGACGATACATACGCAGCAGCGGGGGGCGGAGTTAGGCGATCTATTCGGTATTTTCTTCGAGGATTTGAATCATGCGGCCGATGGTGGGCTTTACGCTGAGCTAGTTCAGAACCGATCTTTTGAATTCGACCCGATTGACCGGGCAGATTATCATGCGCTGATGGCTTGGGAGCCTGTAGAACGTGGAGATGGAAAGGTAAATATCTCTGTAGAAGACAGCAAGCCCTTAAATGATCGTAACCAACATTATGTTGCCATCGATATTGTGGCTGAAGGTGACGGCGTTGGCCTGATGAATCTAGGCTTTAACAGTGGTATTCCGGTAAAAGAAGGCGAGAATTATAACTTCTCAGTGTATGCCCGCCGGGAGACAAGCTTTGATGTGCCGCTTACCGTAAACATCGAAAGCACAGACGGCATCATTCTTGGTGAAGTGGAGATCGCCGTAAGCAGCTCTGAATGGACCCGATATGAAGCCGTTATTACAGCTAATAGCACGGACACAAGCAGTCGTCTTGTAATCGTTACCAAAGGTAACGGGAAGGTATATCTGGATATGGTTTCCCTGTTTCCTGAGAAGACCTTTAAGAATAGACCCGGAGGCATGCGTGAAGATATTTCGCTGCTGCTCGCTGATTTAAAACCTAAGTTTATGCGGTTCCCAGGAGGATGTCTGGTGCATGACGGTTCCTTGGATCCAGATGACAGAGACTCCATGTACAGATGGAAGAATACGATTGGGGATGTTGCGCAGAGACCCGCAAGACGCAATAACTGGTCATATAATCAAACGCTTGGGTTAGGTTATTATGAATATTTTCAGTTCTGTGAGGATATTGGAGCTAAGCCGATCCCCGTACTTCCGGGCGGCTACGACCCGCATCATAAACGGATGGTACCGCTGGATGAATTAACGCCTTGGATTGAGGATGCTTTGGATTTAATTGAATTCGCCAAGGGGGATTCTTCCACGAAGTGGGGAGGCATTCGTGCAGAACTGGGTCACCCCGAGCCTTTTGGGCTGGAGTATGTCGGCATTGGGAATGAAGAGGTAGGTGCACCCTTTTTCGAGAGATATCCTTACTTTCATCAAGCCATCAAAGCAAAATATCCGGAAATCAAGGTCATTAATTCTAGTGGCCCGTTCTCTGCCGGTCAGGAATATGAACGGGGCTGGACGTCGGCAAAAGAGAACAAGTCTGACCTCGTAGACGAGCATTATTACTGTACACCTGAATGGTTCCTGGCTAATCATCATCGTTATGATGACTTCAAAGCGGATGAACCAAAGGTATTCCTCGGTGAATATGCTTCATGGGGCAATACCTATTACAATGCATTGGTGGAAGCAGCATTTATGACAGGTCTGCAAAATAATGCCCATGCCGTTGGCTTAGCTTGTTATGCTCCAATGCTCTGTAATGTGGATTATATTAACTGGAAGCCGGATATGATCTGGTTCAATAATCATGAAGTGTACGGAACGGCAAACTATTATGTGCAAAAGCTATTCATGAACCATCAGGGAGATCATTTGCTGAAGATGGAAGCAGATAGCTTCACGGCACCGAAGGAAAGCAGAAAGGAAGCGATCACTGGAGCCGTCAGTTTCGGTGTGGATGCCTCTGCTGCTCGTTTCTCCGAGATCACCTTAGTCAACAATCTTACGGGAGAAGTGAAGACGTATTCTGACTTATCAGAGGAAGTTTCAAATCTGCCTGACCCTGCTCAGAACAAAACGGCTAATCGGACACTAGAGCTTGGTGAGACAGAGTGGGAAAACTATACTTTGCATTTTAAGGCTAGACGAACCGCAGGAAATAAAGGGTTTATCTTCTATTTTGGTAAAGCGGATGATCAGAATCATTTGTACTGGGAGCTGGGTGGCTGGCAGAATCAAGATTCGATTGTGGCCTCAATTATCAACGGAAGAAATTCTGTTCTGACGCATGCTATGTTTACGGTTGAAACAGATGTAGAATACGATCTTAAGTTAGAAGTAGTGGGCAGACAGATCCGTACTTTTATTAACGGAGAACTGGTGAATGAGACAGAAGATAAACTTCCGGTGATCGAACCGCTGTATTACACGGCAAGTGTGGAAGACTTAACGGGGGATATTATCCTCAAGACAGTAAACGTACAAGAGAATAGTGTTTCTGCTGAGGTTGCACTGGAATCTTTGGCAAAAGAAGCACTGACCATCGAAGTCTATGAAATGTCGGGATACCAGCTTGAGGACGAAAATAACTTCGAGAATAAGCAGCAGGTCTCTCCGAAACAAACTAGCTTTAAGACAGAAGGAAGCAGCTTTAGTTATGAGTTTCCGAAGCAATCCGTGACAATTTTCAGAATAAAATAACGAAGAAGCCCCCATGAATCTATGGCTTATTAAAGATTCATGGGGGCATTTCTATGACTATTACAAGTTAACTTAGCCGTTCACCCGCAGACGAATCACATTCCAGGAAGCTTTTGCGAGAAGGGCCTTTACATGTCCACCCTCAACAACGGCTTTGCCTTGGCTAGGCATCACGTTATGTGGATTGGATTTGGTGTTTACAGCTTTAATATCTTCATGTTCCAGTACAATATGCTCAATGATGTTTACGGAACTGAAGCTGCGCAGATCCACGTCGAGCTCTAGTCCTTCGGATAAATGGCGGTTTACAGCGAAGACGGTTACTTCATTCAGCTCCTCGTTGTATACACTAATGGCTTCCAAATAAGGCACATCAGTGAAATCTTTGGAATCGTATTTAGGGCTGGAAATCAGCGGGTGAAGTACGGTTCCACGACCATAAAGGGAAGCGTGCAGGTACGGATAATAAGTAGTCTGCAGCCAAAGCGGTCCGCCATTTTCAGTCATAATTGGGGCGATTACATTGATCAGCTGCGCTAAGCAGGCCATTTTCACACGATCAGCATGCTTCAACAATGAAATAAGACAGCAGCCCACAACAAGTGCATCTTCAAGTGTGTACACATCTTCGAATTCTGGCGGTGCGATCTGCCAATGTTGTTCGGCACGGCTGCTGCCTTGTGATTTCCATACATTCCATTCATCGAGCGACAGATTAATTTTCTTTTTGCTCTTTTTCTTCGCTTGAACATAATCACAGGTGGCAGCCACACTGCTGATGAAATGATCCAAATCCATAGAGCGGGCTAGGAAGTTAGGCGTGTCGTCATTGTTGTTATTGTAGTACGTATGCAGTGATAAATAGTCCACATTATCATAAGAAAGATCAAGCACGGTAGCTTCCCACTCGGCAAAAGTGTCCATGCCGCTGCCGGAGCTGCCACAAGCCACAAGCTCAAGCGTTGGATCGACCCAGCGCATAGCTTTTGCAGTTTCGTTCGCTAACCGTCCATATTCGACCGCGGTTTTAGCTCCAATCTGCCACGGACCATCCATTTCATTTCCGAGGCACCAGGTCTTAAAAGCGTGAGGCTCTTTATACCCATGAGAGATCCGCAGGTCACTGTAGTAGGAGCCGGAAGGATGATTGCAGTACTCTACTAGATTTCTAGCTGCATCGATGCCGCGTGTTCCAAGGTTAACTGCCATCATGACTTCGCTGCCTACGAGTTTAGCCCAATCTGCAAATTCGTTGGTACCCACTTGATTGGTTTCAGTGGTCCACCAAGCTAGTTCAAGAGATTGCTTGCGTTCATGCTTGGGTCCAACCCCATCTTCCCAATTGTAACCGGATACAAAGTTTCCTCCAGGATAACGGATGATAGGAACGTTTAAGGCACGAATAGCTTCGATGGCATCGTTCCGAAAACCATTCTGATCCGCAGTAGGGTGACCCGGGTCATAAATGCCACCGTAAACTGCTCTTCCTAAATGTTCGATAAATGAGCCGTAGATCCGCGGGTCTACTTCAGCTAGTCTGAAATCTTTGTCAATAATCATTGTCGATTTAATCGGCATGAGTGTACAGCTCCCTCTAGTTGAATTAATGATTTCACTAATTAAGTAATTGTTTTATGATTACATGATACTGATTTTAGCTTATAATAAGCAATGAATTAATTTAGGATTCGTTAAAATACTAATTCAATAAGCATAGGAGACGTTGAAATGTACTTAACCACAGATTCTGAATCCTTGCAGGTGTATGAAGCGCTGGCAAGTGAAGTTAGGCTGCTAATTATTGAACTTCTGGACCGCAGAGAGATGCACATCAAAGAGCTGGCAGCGGAGCTCTATCTTAGTAGTGCAATTGTCAGTACTCATGTAGCAAAGCTGCAAAAAGCAGGCCTGATCAGTTCTAAAATGAGACGAGTAAATGGAGGGACCTATAAATATTGTTCTTTGTCTGCGAATTATCTGCAGATTAAATTATCGGGCTCCCGTGGAGTTGCCAGAAAGGTGGTTGAAGTGTCTATCCCTGTAGGGCAATATACCGATATTCAGGCTTTACCTACCTGCGGGATTGCTACTACTGAGAAGCTGATCGGCTATTATGATGATCCACGTTATTTTCTGGACCCGGAACGGGTGAATGCCGGCATTGTATGGTTTGCGAAAGGTTCTATCGAGTACAAGATTCCAAATTATCTATTTCAAGATCAAGTGGTGCAGGAAATTGAGATTTCGCTGGAAATAGGTTCCGAAGCTCCACATGTAAATGAGAAGTGGCCGTCGGATATTGGCTTTATGATGAATGGTCAGGATTTAGGAAAATGGACCAGTCCGGGCGACTTTGGCCTCACTAGAGGACGATTAAATCCCATTTGGTGGCGTTCGGATGTTAACCAATATGGTTTGCTGAAGGTTCTGCGGATTAATACAGGTGGAACCTTTGTGGATGGCCAGCAAATCTCAGATATTACCTTGGAGGATGTACGAGTAGAGCAGGATCAGTGGACCTTTCGTTTAACGGCAGAGAATAGCGGACGGAGAAGAGGCGGACTAACCATATATGGCCGTGGGTTTGGGAATTACGAGCAAGACATTATGTTTAGAGTGTATTATGAATGATTTCGAGTTTGCAGAAGAGGTGTTTTATAAGATTCTGTAGAAAATTTAAGCTTGTGTACCAATTATTACCTCTGATAAAATAAAAATAAAAAATATATTGTAATGAAAACGTTTTTATGTTAATTTAAATCTATAAAAACGTTTTTATTCGTAAAGGAAGATTGAATCATTATGGAAAAGGTAACGATCAAAGATGTTGCCAGAGAGGCTGGAGTCTCCATTTCTACGGTTTCCAACGCGCTAAATGACGTAGATGTATTGAACCCGGAGACGAAATCACATGTTCTTAAGGTTGCGAAGCGATTAAATTATGTTCCTAACCTGAACGGTAAGCTCCTTAGGAATGGGAAAACCAAAATGCTGGGTTTTTTCACAACAAGTGTGTCGGGTCCATACTTCTATAAGCTTGTTGAGTCCATGTCGCGTGAATGTGATCGGCTAGGTTACGGGCTGAATGTATTTGTTACCAAGGACAAACAAGTGATTATGAGCAATATTCTAGGCCGGCGAGTGGATGGTGTCATTATCTACGAGGAGCTGAGAATAGACGAAGAAGAAATTGCCGCAATGGTGAAAGACAAGATCAAGGCTGTATTTTTGGATCGGCCGCTTAAGAACGACACGATGGGAAGCGTGATATTTGATTCTTTTGAAGCGGGGTTTGAAGCGACCAAATATTTAATCAGTCTAGGGCATAAAAAGATTGCTTACATATCTGGTGTGGATGAGATGTACGACAGTGTTCAGCGGAGAGAAGGATACTTAGCTGCTTTGCGTCAGTATCAGCTACCCACGCATGAAGAGTATATTATACAAGGGTATTTTGAAGAAGAAAGCACTTACAACGCTATAAAATCTTTTCTTCACTATAGTCCTGATAAAATACCTGATGCCTTCTTAGCAGGGAACGACTTGAGTGCGATTGGATGTATTCAAGCTTTGAAATCGCATGGATACGAAGTTCCGCTAGATGTTAGTGTTATGGGGTTTGATGATATTGATATTGCGCAATATTTCTCACCGCCTTTAACTACTGTAAGAAATCAAATTGCTAGACAAGGTATTTTGGCTATTAATCACCTCGTTCGTATGATTCAGAAGAAGGAACAGGGCGAGATGATGAAATTGGCGGGTGAATTAGTTGTAAGAGGTTCTAGTCAAGTGAAGATTGGTCGGTAAGAACACATATATGTAATGGGTTCAAGATTTCACCCGATCATTTTTTATAATTTTGTTGTTTTGGGAGGGTTTTTTTTTTCAAAAAAATAAAAACGTTTTTATTGTTTGGGGATCATGATTTGGAGGGGAGAAGAAAAAGTGGATAAATTAGCCGTAGTGCCAACAAACGGAAAGAATCCAATGAGCGGGAAAAAGCCTATGGGGCAGAGGGTCAAAGAATTTGTAATTGATTACAAGAGACAATGGGAAATTCAATCCATGGTCATCCCGGGAATTATTTTTATGATTATCTTTTGTTTTATTCCGATTTACGGATTGACGATTGCTTTTAAAAGCTACACCGTAATTGATACGCTCGATTCTGCACCTTGGGTAGGGCTCGATAATTTCAGAATTATTTTATCTGATAAATATTTTTGGGACGCTGTAGTTAATACATTAGGGATCAGCTTTCTGAAATTAGCCATAGGGTTTGTTATTCCTATTATTTTATCCGTTATGATTTACGAATTAAGTGGTGGACGTTTTAAAAAGATAGTGCAAACCATCTCTTATTTACCACACTTTTTGTCCTGGATCGTTCTCGGCGGGATGCTGATTGCCTGGTTTTCCTCATCCGGTATGTTTAATGAGATTATGCTCAGTTTGGGACTGATTTCGAAACCGGTAAATATTTTGCTTGATGCGAATAAATACTGGTGGATTGCAACGTTATCCGATATTTGGAAAGAGGCTGGTTGGGGAACGATTCTCTACTTAGCCATTATGTCGAAAATTGATCCTACTTATTATGAGGCTGCCAAAATAGATGGCGCAAGCCGTATGAGACAAATTTGGAATATCACACTTCCTAACATGAAACCGATTATCAGTTTAAATCTGATTCTCACTGTAAGCGGTTTATTAGGATCAAATCTGGACCAAACCCTGGTATTGATGAATTCTCAGAACCGCGTTAAGGCGGAGGTCATTAATTCTTATGTGTATCGTATGGGTATGACGCAAGGTGACTTCTCTTATGCTACTGCTGTTGGTTTAGGTGTCTCCATCGTTTCAGTCATCCTACTGATTAGCGCCAACAAAGTATCCAGTAAATTAAATGATAATCAATCAGTTCTGTAGAAGGAGGCATTTCTGTGAATCGTACGGTGGCTAAAGAAGATCTCGATAGTCGAATCTTTAATACCTTAAATATTATCCTGCTCTGTATTTGTACAATCATTATTGTCGTTCCTTTATGGAATGTAGTCATATCCTCTTTAAGTTCGGGCAAGGCGCTTGCGGAAGGCGGATTCATATTTTGGTCTCCAGAGTTCTCCTTGGAAAATTATCGTGCTGTATTTCAAGATGAGACCATTGGTTTAGCATTCGTAGTATCGCTTGCCAAAACATTCATTGGTGTCATTACCCACGTATTCTTTTGTGCCATGATCGGTTATGGCTTGAGTAAGAAATACATACGTGGACGTAAGCTGTATGTTGCCATGGGTGTAATCACTATGTTTTTCTCTGGTGGAATGATCCCTACGTATTTATTGATTAAATCATTAGGCCTCTTAAACAGCTTCTGGGTTTATATTATCCCGGCCTTGTTCAGTTATTATGATGTAGTTATTCTAATGAACTTCTTCAGAAATGTACCGGATTCACTTGAAGAGTCAGCCAAAATTGATGGTGCAGGTGACTGGCGCATTTTCCTAAAAATCTTTATCCCTCTTTCCATGCCGGCTATGGCCACCATTGCGTTATTTAACGGGGTTGGGCAGTGGAACGACTTTATGACTACCAAGTTATATATTACCGATCAATCGCTCTACCCGCTGCAGATGAAGCTCTATGAAATCATTGTTCAGTCGCAAACACAATCCATGCAAAATGTTGGTGGATCTGCGATTATCGAAACTACGACTAAAGGGGTTCAACTAGCAACAATTGTCATTACAACTTTGCCGATTGTTGTGATGTATCCAATATTACAGAGGTACTTTATCTCAGGCATGATGATGGGGGCGGTGAAGGAATAGTAAGTAAATCTCCAAGTAGTGAATGCTTACAAAACATTTTAGGGGGAAACAAAAGATGAACAAAGCATTTGGGAAAAAAGGACTCAAACTTTGTACGGCACTTATGGCTGTTGTATTAGTATTTACAGGTTGTGGATCGAAAGGTAATTCTGACAGCTCCAGTAAAGAGTTAAGCTCCATTGAAGGCCGTTATACTATAGATCCGGAAACACCGGCATGGAAGCTGGATACAAAAAAAGAAACAACAGATCTGACTTGGTACGTGAATGCAGACTGGTGGAATACTGATTTCGGAAAAGACCTTGTCACCAAGAAAATTAAAGAGGATTTAAACATCAACATTAAATTCATTACAGGCGATGACACTAAGCTGAATACGATTTTTGCCGGCGGTGAAATGCCAGATCTGTTGACTATTTTTGATTCCAACTCTCCAGTCGTACAAAAAGCTGCTACCTGGGCATTGCCTTTAAATGATCTGGCAGATAAATATGATCCGTATTTCAATAAAGTTGCAGAAAAAGATACGATGAACTGGTTCCAGTTAGCAGATGGCAAGACCTATGGATACCCTAACTATTCCAATACGCAAAACGATTATGATAGCGGTAACATCCCTGCTAAAACAGCCTTTGTCATCCGCAAGGATGTTTACGAAGCCATTGGAAAACCAAGCTTTGGAACTCCTGAGGAATTCAAGAGCGTTATGCAACAAATCAAAAAACAATTCCCGGACATGATTCCTTTTGGTTTTAACTCCATTGGTTCAGGCACTGGTTCTTTGGGAGATGTATTGGAGGATTTCATCGGAGTGCCGATGGAAACTGAAAATGGCGAATTCTACAACCGTAACCTGGATGAGGATTACTTGACTTGGTTGAAAACGTTAAATGAAGTCTACAGAAATGGTGACATCAGTGATGACAGTTTTGCTGATGACGGTACTGCCTTTGAAGAAAAAGTGAAATCCGGTAAATATGCAACAATACTTTTGGATGGAACCCCTCAACAAAGTGGTAACCTGCAAATCTTCATGACAGAAAATCCAGGCAAGGAATATATCGCTATTGATGGCCCACAAAGTACTGTTGGACATGAACCAACGTTGAATCAATCCGGAATTACAGGTTGGATGATTAGCTATGTTACTAAAAAGGCTAAGGATCCTGCAAAAGCGATTCAAATTTACACTTATTTGCTCAGCGACGAAGGACAAAAGCTCATGAACTACGGTATTGAAGGAGAGACCTATAAAGTTAACGACAGCGGTAAAATTGAATTCTTGCCTGAAATCAAAGACCTGCAATTAAATAATGCCGATAAATTCAAAAAAGATTACCGGATGGGCGAATTTATGTTCTTTGGACATGACCGTGATAAAGCGCTGAGTAATGACGCATTCGCAGATTCCATTAAACAAATGCAAGAGTGGGGCAAAGGAAAGCTAAAACCACACTTTATTCTTGAAAACATTAACCCGGCTCAAGGAACGCCTGAAGCTCGCAGTCTTACTGCAATTGATACTACTTGGAACACTACGCTTGTAAGTATGATCCGCGCTAAAGACGATGCTACATTCGACAGCACCTTAGCTGCTTACAAAACATTTTTAAATGATAACAACTGGGATAAGATTGTAGAAGTTCGTTCTGAAAAAATGAAAAATAACAAAGAAAAATTAGGTCTTAAATAAGTTAGATAATAGAATGTGGCCCCTTCACTGGGGCCTCTTCATAGAAAAATGGAGGGAAACAACATGCCAGAGCTTAAAATATATCAATCCACCGGGGAGAATACATTGTTTGTAGAGCAAAGTCTGCAACAATTAACTCCAATTGCTGACGCAGAGGCGACCACTACTGTAACTATTGACGAGAATCAAACCTTTCAGGAAATGGATGGCTTTGGAGCATCCTTTACGGATTCATCCGCTTATTTGATTAATCAAGTCCTGGACAACGAACAGAAAAAGGAAGTCATGAGCAAGCTTTTTGACGCACAAGATGGAATTGGTTTGTCCGTATTAAGAAATCCAATGGGGGCATCGGATTATGCTAGAGATATTTATAGCTATGACGATAGACCTGCACAGGAAACGGATACGGAATTAACCCACTTCTCTATTGCACATGATGAAGCAGACATTATCCCTTTGTTGCAACAAGCTCTGGAAATTAACCCTGAGATCAAACTGATGGCTTCTCCATGGAGTGCACCAGGTTGGATGAAGACTAGCGGATCGATGATTGCTGGAGAACTTAAACAAGAATATTATCAGGCTTATGCCGATTATTTTGTTCGATATATTCAAGCTTTTGAAGGGCACGGATTGCCAACTTATGCTGTAACACCACAGAACGAGCCTTTATTTGAACCCAAACACTACCCTAGTATGTTAATGTTGCCTGAGGCGCAAAAAGATTTCATTAAAAACTACCTGAAGCCGAGCTTTGTTAAGCATAACATCGCTACAAAAATTCTCTGCTACGACCACAACTGGGATCGTCCAGATTATCCGTTAACCGTGCTCGATTATGCAAAAGATGAAGTAGATGGTGTAGCTTGGCACTGGTATGGTGGCAATGCGTCAGCGCAATCAGAGGTTCTGAAAGCTTTTGCTGATAAAGAAGTGCATTTTACAGAAGGTTCTGGTGGAGAATGGATTCCTCCGTTTGAACAAGCCTTCTCCAATGTAATGAGAACAGGGATTGATATTCTTAGAAATCATAGTAAATCCTTTGTGTTATGGAATATGGCCTTAGATGAAAAGAACGGCCCAACCGTACCGGGTTTTGGCAAAAGTACTTGTCGTGGTGTTGTGACAGTCAACCAAGAGACCAAGGAGCTTACGTATACGCTCGACTATTATGCGCTGGCCCATTTCAGTAAATTTATTCGTCCGAAGGCTGTGCGCATTGACGCCTCCACCAATCAAGAAGTGATTCGTTCCGTAGCTTTTAAGAATACAGATAACTCTATTGCAGTTGTTCTGTTCAACGATAGTGAAAAGGCTGAGAATGTGGCTTTGAACTTGCCGGGAGCGGATGAATTATCTTTCCGTTTGGCGTCAAAAAGTGCTTTATCCATTTTGATAAAATAATTAGAGGACGTAGCTCAGAAGCACTCGAATCTTGATTCGGGTGCTTTTTTTATGAAAATAATCGTATAAAAAATCAATGTTCGGTAAGCAAAGTTTTGAATTTACGGATTTTCAATAATAGTAAATAAAAATGGCAGTCCAGAGCTGAAGTTCAGCGTCTGGACTGCCATTTATTTTTTGTGTAATTGGATTGCGAGTTCTAACGTTCTAAACGGTAACCACCGTGAAATACAGGACCCACATATTCATTAAACGCAAATCCATTACGAATGGCTGCGGAGACAAAATCTTTAGCTTTTGCAACAGCTTCATGAACCGTTAAGCCATTAGCTAGACCGCCTGTAATTGCTGCGGCAAAAGTACATCCAGCTCCATGATTGTGAGCGGGTTCGATTTTGGCTGTTTGGAATACAGTGTACTCAGAACCGTCGAAGAAGATATCAATCGCTTGATCGCCGCCGAGTGCTTTGCCGCCTTTAACCACGACATTACGTGCACCGAGCTTATGAATCAGACGGGCAGCTTCTTTCATTTCCTCAAGGGTAGTAAGTTTGCCAAGACCTGAAAGAACACCTGCTTCAAACAAGTTTGGGGTGACCACAGTTGCTAGTGGTAGCAATAAGTCACGAATAGCCTCAGCGCTGTCAGGGTTCAAGACTTCATCTTCACCCTTGCACACCATAACTGGATCAATAACTACATTAGTCTGAAGATTTTCTTTGATCGCTTGCTCTGCAACGCGCACAATTTCAACACTTCCAAGCATACCTGTCTTCATGGCATTAACCGGGCCACCAGCGAAAATAGTTTTTAACTGCTCAGCAACAATGGAGGCATCAATTGGATAAACATTATGGTGCCAGCCGTTGTCCGGGTCCATAGTAACGATAGTGGTCAAGGCACTAAAGCCGTAGGTACCATACTCTTCAAATGTTTTTAGATCCGCTTGGATGCCTGCGCCACCACTGGAGTCGCTGCCTGCAATAGTTAGAGTTTTAATAATTTGAGTCATGGTTACGTCCCCTTTATATATGTCTGAATTCATAAACAACGCATTGCATTGATTATAACAAAAAATAGCACCTACGTCTTTCTAAAAGCAAGAGCAAGGTTGAAAATACCTTCCTCTAAAAATTCCCACCCTTAGTCCAGCTTCTCTGCGTTTGGGTCAGCAATGAAGAGCGGTCCATGATTATCTGTAAAGAACTTCATGAGGGTCTCCACTACTTCCTGCTGTGGGGATGTTTGAGCTTGATGTATTCCGATACTGCGGAATAAATAACCCCATTCTCCCTTATCGTAATAGGCAGCACCCTCATCCTGAAAGCCATTCGCGTCTGCTTGAAGCGTATATCTGACCGTTCTTGCTTCAGCTCCGGCAGTACCTAAAATATGCTGCTCGCTAAACTTAAGTGGATTATTAATGGTAAATCCCAGCGCGTCAGCCCATTCGGCTTTTTCCGGGAAATAAGCTCCGATTGCAGTGATGGCACAGCCTATACAAGTCCAAGCCGTATCTGAATAGTGCATGTTTTGTTCCGGATGGTTCGGATCCTGAAAGGTAACTCCATAAGAACCGTTAGCGCCGACAACCGCAGTAGCCTGCCATCCGGCAGGAGCGAGTAGAAGATAACCTCCACCGATATCAGGGCGGTAGACCAGCGTTGCTTCTACTTGGTTTTTCATGTCTTGAGATAAAGCAAAGGTCATTTCAGGTATGGGGGGGATTTCTGTATTTACATATTCGTCACCACTATCAATATTTAGCTGCGCGAGCGTAGTGTGCAGTGGAATGATGACCTGCCCATTATCGGGATCACTGCTAGGAAATTCGAGCATTTCTTGAGTGGAGCTATGTTTGTTATCTGCTTCATTATTAGTTTGTGCGTTGGTGGATGTAGGTGGTGTGGTAGGTGTACCCCAGTCGAGCCCTTTATATCCAACCAGCAGCACTAGTACAATTACGACGCATAATATTGAAGTTAAGATCCAGCCGTTTCTAACACCTCTTCGTTTGGATTTCATATATGTTGTACCTCCTTTGATCTTACTTATATAGACCTAAGAATGGAGTGGAAAGTTTCTTACATAACCTTTATATTTCTGAAGTTCTTCATGATCGGGCGGGATAGAGAGGGAGTCCGTTTCTTAAACCCTGCATATCAATATAGAAAGAATTTCAAACAAAGCGTGTAGGAGGGCGAGTATGGTTACGATTAGTTTATGTATGATAGTACGAAATGAAGAAAAAAGCTTACACAGATGTTTGTCTACCATTACAAGTCTCGTAGATGAAATTGTTATCGTGGATACAGGCTCGACGGATAAAACGAAAGAGATTGCGTTGTCCTTCGGAGCTGTAATTTATGATTTTGAATGGATTGATAATTTTAGTGCCGCACGTAATTTTGCCTTTAGCAAAGCTACTCAGGAGTACATTTTGTGGCTTGATGCGGATGATTATATAAAGGAAGAGGATCAGATTCTTTTTAAAAAACTAAAAGAAATCCTGCCCGGACATATTCACAGTGTGAACATGCAATATAATCTGGCTTTTGACAAAGCGGGAAATGTCACAGCTAGTTTACGCCGCAACAGGCTGGTTCGGCGCAGCTGCAACTTTCAATGGATTGGGCCTGTTCATGAGTATTTAGAGGTAAGTGGTCCTTCTTTTAGTAGTGATGTCTGCATCACACATGAGAAAGATAAGGAATACACAGATCGTAATTTGCGGATTTATCAAAAACGAGTTGCACAGGGTGAAGTATTTTCGCCGAGAGACCAGTATTATTATGCGAATGAATTAAGGGATCATGCTATAAATGAAGAGGCTTGCAAATACTATGAGATTTTCTTAGCGGGTGGGCAGGGCTGGATTGAAGATAATTTCCAGGCTTGCCTAAAGCTTGCCGAATGCCGGGAACGGTTGGGGG
Source organism: Paenibacillus sp. FSL H7-0323 (assembly GCF_038002725.1). Classification (NCBI taxonomy): domain Bacteria; kingdom Bacillati; phylum Bacillota; class Bacilli; order Caryophanales; family Paenibacillaceae; genus Paenibacillus; species Paenibacillus sp. FSL H7-0323. Next base: position 541,235 of record NZ_JBBODB010000001.1, read on the forward strand.
ATAAAGACGGTGCATTTGAAGCGTTATGTAAAACCTTGCAGTATGATAAACCACGGTCAGAGTTCTGTTGCCGACTGGGGGCACTTCTGCTGGAAAAAGGCCAGTTGCATCCAGCCGCATACTGGTATGAGCTAGCGATTCAGCTACCGCGGGATAACGATTCGATGGGGATGAAGAATGGGATCTTTTATACCTGGCTGCCGCATCTTCAATTGGCACTTTGTTATGATCGTCTCGGCCAACACGAGAAGGCGAATCATCACAATGAAACGGCGTTGAGTTTTTATCCATCCCATCCTAGTATGTTATACAATCGCACCTATTTTAAAAATCTGCTTGGCGATAAATATGTAGCGCTTCAGGCTTAATTTAGTAAAAGAGATGCCCCAGCCGTTCTGATTATGACTGCTGGGGCATTTATGTTTTTTTTGGAGCTTGCAAGATTACTGGCAGTGGGGAACCTTCCCGTGATCCCCGGCAAGCTTCGCGGATTTGCTCCAGATTTCCGCGTAGGAAGCAGCTATCGGACCCAGCTGACCTTAAACGTTGCTTTATGCCACATTTGGAATTCTAACGGGCCGCATAGTCGCTATTGACCATAAACACACTCGATTTGGAGCAATATCTCAGGAATAGCTGCACTGGAGTCCGAAACTGTGCTCAAAAGGCGATAAATGGGCAAATAGCGTCATCTGAGTCCGGAAGCACCTGAGGCGAGAGTGGGGCGGGTGGTTACTGGCGGAGTTGCGCTGTCCCCTTGATCTCCGGCAATCTTCGCTGATTGGCTCCAGATTTCCGCGTACGAAGTAGCTATCGGACTCAGCCGACCTTAAACGCTGCTATATGGCACATTTGGAATTCTAACGGACCGCATAGTCGCTATTGGCATGAAACACACTCGATTTGGAGCAATATCTCAGGAATAGTTGCACTGGAGTCCGAAACTGTGCTCAAAAGGCGATAAATGAGCAAATAGCGTCATCTGGGTCCGGAAGCACCTGAGGCGAGAGTGGGGCGGGTGGTTACTGGTTGTAAGAGTAAGCTCGGCGTAAATGACTCCGGTAGTGTAGGAGAAAAGGCGTGGCGGATGATTACCGGGTGTAAGAGTGAAGCGCATAGTTACTGGTGGGGTCTTGGTCTTTTCCCTTGATCCCCGGCAAGCTTCGCTGATTGGGTCCAGATTTCCGCGTAGGAAGTAGCTATCGGACCCAGCTGACCTTAAACGCTGCTATATGGCACATTTGGAATTCTAACGGACCGCATAGTCGCTATTGGCATGAAACACACTCGATTTGGAGCAATATCTCAGGAATAGATGCACTGGAGTCCGAAACTGTGCTCAAAAGGCGATAAATGGGCAAATAGCGTCATCTGGGTCCGGAAGCACCTGAGGCGAGAGTGGGCCGGGTGGTTACTGGTTGTAAGAGTAAGCTCGGCGTAAATGACTCCGGTAGTGTAGGAGAAAAGGCGTGGCGGATGATTACTGGGTGTAAGAGTAAGGTATGAGGTGTAAGATTCCCGGTAGCGTAGGAGTAAAGGTGCGGTGGATGATTACTGTTTGCAAGAGTGAGGCGGATAGTTACTGGTGGGGTCTTGGTCTTTTCCCTTGATCCCCGGCAAGCTTCGCTAATTAGCTCCAGATTTCCGCGTAGGAAGTAGCTATCGGACTCAGCGGACCTTAAACGCTGCTATATGGCACATTTGGAATTCTAACGGACCGCATAGTCGCTATTGACCTGAAACACACTCGATTTGGAGCAATATCTCATGAATAGCTGCACTGGAGTCCGAAACTGTGCTCAAAAGGCGATAAATGGGCAAATAGCGTCATCTGGGTCCGAAAGCATCAGAGGGGAGAGAGTGAAGCGGATAGTTACTGGCGGAGTTGCGCTGTCCCCTTGATCCCCGGCAAGCTACGCTAATTAGCTCCAGATTTCCGCGTAGGAAGTAGCTATCGGACCCAGCTGACCTTAAACGTTGCTTTATGGCACATTTGGAATTCTAACGGACCGCATAGTCGCTATTGACCAGAAACACACTCGGTTTGGAGCAATATCTCAGGAATAGCTGCACTGGAGTCCGAAACTGTGCTCAAAAGGCAATAAATGGGCAAATAGCGTCATCTGAGTCCGGAAGCACCTGGGGCGAATGGTTACTGGATGTAAGAGTAAGGTCAGGGGTGTAAGATTCCCGGTAGCGAAGGAGTAAAGGCATTGCGGATGATTACTGTGTGTAAGAGTAATCTCGGCGTAAATGACTCCGGCAGTGTAGGAGTACAGGCGTGGCGTATGATTACTGGGCGCAAGAGTAAGCTCGTAGGTGGATCATTATCAGCAGCGTAGGAGTAAAGGTAGACAGTAATTAATATTCAGAAGATATCCCAAAGAGGGTAACCCAGCATCCATGAAATAGATGCTGGGTTACCCTCTTTTAGTAAGCTGGATTGTATTGTTGTTCCTTTTTATAATCGTTTGGAGGGAGACCTACTTCTTGTTTGAAAAGCTTGGAGAAATAGGAGTAGTTGCTATAGCCGACTTTGTTCGCGACGGTATATACAGACATATTTGTGGTTTCTAATAGATGTTTCGCAGCAGCGATTCGGACGTGGATGACGTAACTGCCTAATGAAACCCCAGTTTCTCGTTTGAATATCCTCGCCAGGTAATCAGGATTGAGATAAACAATTTCAGCCAAATCATTTCGGGTCAGATCATCGCCGTAATGTGAATGAATGTATTGTTTGATTTCTTCTGCGACGGACTTAGGCTGGGCAGCAAAGTCACGATATTTCATGGCTGTAGTGACAAGGTATTTAAGATATTCTTCCATATCCTCGATTGAATCCAAAGAGTGCATAGATAACTTATCATTAGTTTTGCCAGAGTATAATTTGTGCGATCGTATCCCTTTCAGGTTGAGAAATGAATAGACTAGCTGAACTACATCTAAACGGAACAAGCTAAGGACAGAGGTCTCAAGTGTTCTATTGTTAAGCATGACCTTTAAATATTGTGTAACTTCTTCAAGAAAAGCAGTGAATTTATTCTGGTTCAGCAGCTCTTCCAAATAGGCAAGATCCGGTGGTGTATAGCCCGGTTTATTTTGCTGCAGATAAGCCTCCACCAAAAAGGTCTGATTTCTGCATCTCGTAATTTCTTCATCCATAGTCAGGGATTGTTTTAGAACATTCCCTACATTACTCAGTTTATCGTATAAGCCAATATTGCAGCAGACATCACATTTTAAATAAGGATTCGCCTTTTGAATAAAAGAAGAACATAATGCTTCAAGCCGTTGCGTGTCTGGTGCCTGGTTCCATTTTAAAATGGCGATCCAGTTATAATCTTTATATTCCAGAATGCTTTCGATGGTAAAACAAGGGTGCTGAAACAATTCGTACAATACATTTAGCAGGGCAAAATCAAACAGATCCTTTTCTTCTTTTCCCATGCTGCCATTGTAAGGGAATAAGTTAAATATCAAAGGCTGTAGAGTATCGCTCATTTGATAGGAGAGGTTTTGTTCTTCAATGGCATGTGTGATGTCTGCCAACTTAATCGGAAATGATGTACTGCCACTGACTAGCTTCCGCCAAAAATGCTCAAGAATCTTCGCCTGATTTTTTTGCCAAAAGTAACCGCCCTGAATGGCTTTTTCGTTTTTTTGCTGCTCTTTTGCTTGGGTGACCGCCTTTTGGATGATCAACATCAGCTTGTCAAATTCAATGGGTTTGAGGAAATATTCAAAGCTCTGCAATTCGATTGCTTTCTGCGCATAGTTGAAATCTGCATAATTGGTAAGAAGAATAGTCTGAATACTATAATTTCCCTCGCGAATCCATGCCAGTAATTCCAGTCCGCTGCCCTGCGGCATTTCAATATCTGAAATCAGAATTTGAACAGAATGCTTTTCTATTATTTCACGTGCTTGAGCGACATTATTAGCCGTATAAACGGTATCAATGTGGAGTGATTCCCAATCTATTTTCTTTTGCAATGCGGCAATAACATAAAAGTCATCATCAACAAGCAGTACATTCATAGTTTGCTCTCCATTCATTTAGATTTATCAGGAAGTTTCGGAAGATATAAGATTACACTAGCGCCGCCGCCCTCCAAATTGGAGAAGGTGACGGTTGCTCTTTTTAAATATAGGTACTCTAGTCTTTTAAGCGTATTCATAATGCCGATTTGCGTACCTTTACTTTGATCCAAGGGCTCTCCAAGATTAAGTTTCTCTAACACCTGAGGTGGAAAACCGGGACCGGTATCGGTGAGCTGGATAACGAGCATTTCTTCTTCCTGCTCCATCTGTAATCGTTGTACTGTAAGTCTGATCTCGGCTTCATGTTCGCGTGAAATCGCATATTTAATTGAATTTTCGATAAAGGTTTGCAGCACTAACGGTGGAATTTCCACACTGCCTGCCTGATCCTCTTGTTCGATGTAATAAATAAATGCGTCCTGATAACGTTGCTTTTGAATCTCCAAGTAGGTTCGGACATGCTCGATTTCATCCTCCAACCGGACAAAATTCTCGCCATTCTGAAAAATGTAACGGAAATACTTAGAGGTAGACAACGTCATATTTTCAATTTCTTTATACATATGAATTTGCGCCATGCTATAGATGCTAGTCAGACAGTTTAAGAAAAAGTGTGGTTTAATCTGTAGCTTCATATAGTCCAGCTGTATTCTTTGTTTCTCCAGTTCCTGCTCGTACATAGCGATTTTAAAGGTTTTGATTTGTTCAACCAAGCCTTTAAACTGAGTGTTTGCCTGTTCCAGCTCTATAATCTCACTGCTTTTGAAATCTGCGGGTTGCCCAGACTCATTAATGAAAGCAAGGTTATCGGAGAAGCTTTGAATCGGACCTAACACTCTTTTTTTGAAAAAGAGCAGAACAATGCATAACGTGGAGGTCACAATGAAGAACAATAACATAATAAGCAGCTGGGCAATCATGATTTTTTCGAATATGCCATATTTAATGACCATTTTGGTGCTGAAGGTGGTGTCTGAGAATGCGCTGTTGATGGTTGTACGCGATTGCAAAAGATTAGCGAATCCCCCATTTTCCGTTATTAACGTTCCGCTATTGGAGATCGGACTGGTTAAAGGCTGTTCATTCTCATCTACTAGAGAAACATAACCATTGGCGCCAAGATTAATTTGGCGTAGCGGCCGGATCAGATTATCTGCGGAGATCAGTCCAATTAAATAGCGATTGTAATAGGGCACGATATTAATTACATAATAATGGTTGTTCACAAGAATAGGCGTCCATTTGGAATAAAACTTCTCATACATCTCCTTATCATCAATATAAGAAATAATCTTCTTTTTCAGCTCCCTGTAATCCGTATAGGTTACGCTGATCGGTGCACAATTCAAAAAATAGGTCTCATTTTTCAAGTAGTAGAAGAAGTTATACTCATGCCCGTAGTTTTTTTGCAGCTCGGTAAAGCGTTTGAACAGATTATCATTTGCTTTTAAGAACTCGATACTGTTGACCCCGTAAGTATTCATCGTTAGTAAGCTCTCATCGTTCCCAAGCGTCCAGCCCATATAGTGATTAATGTAGGCAAAATCATGATTAATACGATTGATGTAAAGCGCCGCAGTATCCTGCAAGTTTCGAGTGGACTGCTGCTTAACGATGGAAATGGAAGCGATGCTGATTCCTAAATCCAGAATAAGGACTGTGAATGAAACCAACATCATGACTTTTATATAATGGCGAATGGGGTAGGTTTTATGTTTCGCTGTTTTTTTGATCATAAAGTCATTATAAAACCTCTGCGTGAAAAAAACATAAGAACTCGCTAGTGATTTCCCTCAAAGTCCGGATAGCACATACAGAAGTCGGGATACTGTTATTAAATCTCCCCAAGTAGAGCATTTAGCTTTTGTATTTTTTGTAAGCGAATTCAAAGGTCTGGATAACCGTCTTAATGTGTCCGGAATACGAAAAAATAAGAAGTTATTATAAAGCTATTCAGATGCATTTTGATAAATTGAAATGGGGGATTAAGAGATGAGTCAACACAGTAAGAAAAAAACTGCAAAGAAATGGACTGTGGGTCTGCTGGCGGCTGCGATGGTATTTGGAATTGCTGGCTGCGGCGGTAACAACGGGAATAATGCAGCGACAAATGAAACGAGCAGCTATAACAAAGAAGGTCTGCCGATTGTGAATGAGCCTGTGACACTTAAAGTGCTGACTGTCCGTTGGGGGAGTATGGGGGACACCTTTACGCAAAACCAATGGCTGAAGGATCTGGAGAAAAATACGAATGTCAAAATCGATTGGCAAGTAATGTCCTCCAATGACTGGGGTGAGCAGAAGTCGATTATGCTGGCAAGTGGCACGCTTCCGGATATCGTTTTGGGAGATCAAACCTTTGGGGATGCCGATATCGTAAATAATCTGAGCTTTTTCCGGCCGCTTGATGATTATATCGAGCAAAATATGCCTAATCTCAAAGCAGCTATGGAAGAAACCCCAGAAATGAAAAAAATCAGCACATTTCCTGACGGGAAAATCTACTCCCTGCCAACAAGACTTCCTGCACGTCCAAAAAGCTCACGTCAGCCTGTGATTAACAAGACCTGGCTGGACAAATTGGGCTTGAAGGTGCCTGAAACGATTGATGAGCTTTATAACGTGCTCAAAGCTTTTAAAGAACAAGATCCGAATGGGAATGGAAAACAAGATGAGATTCCTTTTATTGAAATTGGTAATGACTTGATCAGTCCTTTCGGAATTGCCGATTTAAATAACAATAATATGATTATCAAGGACGGAAAAGCGATATATTTCCCTATTTCGGAGGAGTTCAAAGAAGGTCTCAAATGGGAAAATAAATTGTATGCGGAAGGCTTGCTAGATAAAGAGGTATTCACTCAGGACGATACGATGAGATCGGCTAAGTTCCAGAATCCGGATGCTCCAATCGTAGGCTTTACGTACCAATGGACTCCAGACGCCGTGTTTGGGAAATGGAGCGAGCAATATGTGACGATTCCACCGATTGCCGGACCAGATGGTAAACGTTATACGATCGGGAATCCGATTGGGATGAATCTTAACCGTAATGAGCTGCTGATCACCACATCCTGCAAATATCCTGAGGTTGCTGCACGTTGGGCAGATCAGTTCTATACTGACGAAGCGAGCATTCAGAATTTCTGGGGTGCGATTGGAACGGTTATTAAGAAAAACGATGATAGCACTTATACATTGATGGATCCACCAGCTGGAACCAGCGCAGATGCTTGGTATTGGGATCAATCGCTACGTGATTTTGGACCGAAATATGTGAGCCCATCCTTTGAATCGAAAATCGTCCTGAACCCTGAAAGTGGAGATGGACTGAAGCTGCAACTGGATAAGCTGGGCAGTGAATATGTAACCACACCTTTCCCTAACGTAATGTACACTTCTGAGGAGTTCGAGGAGCTGCCAACCTTGACTACGGATATCGACAGCTATGTGAATACTATGCGGGCGCAATTTATTAGCAAAGGCGGAATTGACGAGGGCTGGGATGATTATGTGAGCAAGCTTAATAAAATGGGACTTGAAAAGTTAGTTAAGATTCGCACGGATGCTTACAGCCGTTATATGAACGTGAAATAACCTATTCGTCTTTCGAAAAAGGTGCTGCCCTGCAGGATAGCTGTGGGGTAGCATTCTCTATTTTAAATAAGGAGGGGATGTCATGAAATCTAGTCCACTTCATTTCGGGCGGAAATTCGGACAAATCAAACAAAATTGGGGTCTCTATCTATTGCTTTTCCCTGCTGTAGTTCTGACGCTATTATTCGCGTACAAGCCAATGTACGGGGTGCTGATTGCTTTCAAGGATTATAGCCCGGCGTTGGGAATTGGAGGCAGCCCTTGGGCTGGATTCAAGTACTTCGAGAAATTTTTTCATTCCTATAAATTTTCATCAACGATTAAAAATACATTGATCATCAGTGTATACAGTCTGATTACCTTTCCGATTCCAATTATACTGGCGCTGATGGTTAACCAGATGAGACCTAACCGGTTCAGACGTTTTTTCCAGACGGTGTCCTATATGCCGCACTTTATCTCCACAGTAGTAATGGTGGGTTTAATGATGATTTTGTTCTCACCTAGCACCGGACTGCTGGGCAATATATATAGTCTTTTTGGAAAAGAGGCTCCTGATCTGATTGGCTCCGCTGGATTATTCAGCAGTGTGTATGTTTGGTCAGATGTGTGGCAGCATGTCGGCTGGGACAGCATTATCTTTATCGCTGCGCTCTCCGCAGTTGATCCTAGCTTGTACGAGGCGGCAACCGTAGACGGAGCAAGCCGGATGCATAAAATTCGTTATATCGATATTCCGATGCTGATGCCAACAGCGATAACCTTGCTTATTTTGCGGGTCGGTGGATTGCTTGGGGTTGGGTTTGAAAAAGTGTACTTAATGCAAAATGACTTGAACATCACTTCAAGCGAAATTCTTTCTACTTATGTCTACAAAATTGGCTTGCTCAGCAGTCAATACAGCTTTTCCTCGGCGATCAACCTGTTTAACACCGTTATTAATTTTATTTTATTGATCATGGTCAATCAGATTTCTAAAAAACTAAGCGAAAATAGCTTGTGGTAGAAGGGAGGAACATTGAAATGGGAGGTTTAGAGACAGTTACTAAAGGGAATGTGGGGAAAATAAAGAAGAATCGTTCTTCGGATACTATAATGGAAATAGTGATGTATGTTATATCAGCAATTTTTCTAGTTATCTTAATTTATCCGCTATATTTTATCGTCATTGCTTCGTTCAGTGATCCTTCCGCGGTGGCGGGGGGGCAGGTTTGGTTATTTCCTAAAGGGTTCACCTTCGATGGTTACAAAGAGCTGCTGCGTCATGAAAATATTTGGATCGGTTACTGGAATACCATCATGTATACGGTGGTAGGGACGGCAATCGGTTTAATTGTAAATATTTCTGCGGCCTATGCGTTGTCCAGAAAGGATCTTGTGGGGCGAAAATATCTTTCCCTGTTTTTCATCTTTACGATGTTTTTTAATGGGGGGTTAATTCCGACTTTTCTAACGATCCGTGATTTCCATCTGTACGACACATTTCTGGTGATGGTACTGCCTTTCTCCGTTGGGGTGTTTAACATTATCGTTGCCCGCACCTTTTTTCAGTCGAGTATTCCGGGAGATTTATGGGAAGCTGCACAGATCGATGGTTGTGGAAATCTTCGATATTTTGTACAGATCGTTTTGCCACTATCGAAGGCGATTATTGCCGTGCTGGGTCTATGGATCGCCGTTGGTTACTGGAATTCATATTTTAATGCCTTGATCTATTTGAAAAATCCTAATATGTATCCTTTGCAGCTGATTCTGCGAAATATTCTGATCACCAATCAGATGCAATCGGGGATGGGAACCGGGGAAGCTGCGCAAATCGCACTACGACTCGCCAATATGATGCGGTATTCTGTTATTATCGTGGCAACGGTTCCGATCATGTGTGTGTACCCCTTTGTACAAAAATACTTTAACCAAGGGGTAATGATCGGCGCAGTGAAGGAATAGTACATTCGGCTATTCTACTAACATTCATTCGTAAGGAGCAAGAACGTTATGAAAAAGCAACAAAAAAACAGGATATATAGAACAATCACCGTCATTCTTTTAGTGACAACGTTGCTTGCTAGCCTTACTGCCTGTAAAGGGAGCAATGGGGTTAATTCTGTTGAACCTGAGCCGGGCGGATTTAACAAAGAAGGATTGCCGATAGTGGATAAGCCTGTGACGCTGAAAGTACTCACTGTCCGGTGGGTAAGCATGGGAGATTCTTTTACCGAGAATCAATGGCTCAAGGATTTGGAGAAGAACACGAATGTCAAAATCGAGTGGCAGGTGATGTCCTCCAATGATTGGAGTGAACGGAAGTCTATTATGCTGGCCAGCGGCACACTTCCAGATATCATTTTAGGGAGTCAGACCTTTGGAGATGCGGATATCGTCAATAATTTAAGCTTATTTCGGCCGCTAGATGATTATATTGAGCAAAACATGCCTAATCTCAAAGCAGCTATGGAAGAAACACCGGAAATGAAAAAAATCAGCACCTTTCCTGACGGGAAAATCTACTCGCTGCCTGCAAGATTACCCTCACGTCCTAAAAGCTCACGTCAGCCTGTGATTAATAAATCCTGGCTGGACAAATTGGGTTTGAAGGTACCGGATACGATAGACGATCTTTATAACGTGCTAAAAGCATTCAAAGAACAAGATCCGAATGGAAACGGAAAACAGGATGAGATTCCTTTTATCGAATTAAGTAATGATCTAATCAGTCCCTTCGGAATTGCAGATTTGAATAATAACTTCATGGTGGTCAAGGACGGAAATGCGGTTTATTACCCGATTTCAGAGGAATACAAAGAAGGGCTCAAATGGGAGAGCAAATTGTTTAAAGACGGATTACTTGATAAAGAAGTATTCACTCAAGACGAAACGATGAGATCGGCAAAGTTTCTAAATCCGGATGCCCCAATCGTAGGCTTCTCTTATCAGTGGACGCCAGACGCTATGTTTGGCAAATGGAGTGATCAATATGTGACCATTCCGCCAATTGCTGGACCAGACGGGAAGCGCTACACCGTTGGGAACCCGTATGGGATGAATCTGGAACGCAACGAGCTGTTGATCACCACATCCTGCAAGTATCCAGAAATTGCAGCACGCTGGGCGGATCAGTTCTATACCAATGAAGCCAGCATTCAGAATTTCTGGGGTGCCATTGGAACGGTGATTAAGAAAAATGACAACGGTACGTATACATTGATGGACCCTCCAACCGGCACCAGTGCGGATGCTTGGTATTGGGAACAGTCACTCCGGGATTTTGGGCCGAAATATGTAAGCCCAGCTTTTGAAAAGACCATCTTTCTAAATCCTAAAACCGGAGATGGACTGAAGCTACAACTCGATAAGCTGGGAAGTGACTACACAACACCACCTTTCCCCAACGTAATGTACACTGCAGAAGAGTTTCAGGAGCTGCCGACCTTGACCACCGATATTGATAGTTACGTCAATACAATGCGTGCTCAATTTATAATCTCAGGTGTTATTGACGAGCAGTGGGATGACTATGTGAAGCAGCTACGGGGGATGGGCCTCGAAAAGATGGTGAAAATTCGGACAGATGCTTTCAGCCGTTATATGGGCGTTGAATAACAAGAAATGAGGTTTTTACTTGATGGGAAATATAATGAAAGAGCCAACCCCTTTGGCGGCCCAATTAAAGCTGCATTCTGAACCAGGCAGTAATGCTGACGCGATTATTCAGGGGGAGTGCTATCGGTTTACTGTCTTAACTCCGGAGCTTATCCGGATGGAATATAGTGAGGAAGGTTTTTTCGAAGATCGGGCGTCGCAGACCGTTGTGAATCGCAATTTCCCGGTTCCAGAGTTCCGCGTAATGGATCTGGGGAATAAACTTGAGTTGATTACGGAGCGCCTGCATTTAACTTATGACAAGCAGCCTTTCTCCCGGCATGGTCTCAGTGTTCGGGTGAGAAACGAAGCGGGTCACCTAATGAGTGTCTGGAATTATGGAGATACAGTCCAAGATTTGGGAGGAACAGCACGTACCCTGGATAATGCAGATGGTGCCATTCCGCTGGAGTACGGACTACTTTCACGTGCGGGGTATACGTTAGTTGATGATAGCACCTCCCTAGTACTGGAAGAGGATGGACGGGTCGAGCTACGGGCGTTGGCTGGCCTCGATGTTTATTTTTTTGGATACGGTCATGATTATTTGCACTGCTTGAAGGATTTCTATCACCTTTGCGGTCGTACGCCCCTATTGCCACGTTATGCCCTTGGCAACTGGTGGAGCCGTTATTACCGATATTCAGAAGAAGAATACAAAGCGTTAATGGAGCGGTTTGAGCTCGAGCGAATTCCGTTCTCCGTCGCTGTTATAGATATGGATTGGCATCTCGTCGATATTGATCCGCAGTACGGCAGTGGCTGGACGGGTTATACCTGGAACCGGGAACTGTTTCCGGAGCCTCAAAGATTTTTGGCATGGCTGCATGAAAAAGGCCTTCGAGTAACGCTCAACGTACATCCAGCAGACGGTGTACGGGCCTTTGAAGATCCTTATCTGGCCATTGCTGCAGAGATGGGGATGGACCCGGAAAAAGGGGATGCTGTGGAATTTGATATCACGGATCCGAAATTTTTGCGGGCATACTTTAAGTTTCTGCATCATCCGCTAGAGGATGAAGGTGTGGACTTCTGGTGGATTGATTGGCAGCAGGGTGGAGTGACTAAAGTACCGGGACTAGATCCGCTTTGGATGCTGAACCATTATCACTATCTGGATAGCGGCCGGCGAGGCAACCGGCAGATTACTTTTTCCCGTTATGCAGGTCTTGGCAGCCATCGTTATCCTGTGGGCTTCTCTGGAGATACCATTGTCACTTGGGAGTCGCTGGATTTCCAGCCATACTTCACAGCCAACGCCGCCAACGTGGGATATGGTTGGTGGAGCCATGATATCGGGGGCCATATGAATGGTTATTTAGACGATGAGTTGGCAATGCGCTGGGTGCAATTCGGTGTGTTTTCACCTATTCTGCGGTTACATAGTTCTGCTAGTGCCTTTAACAGCAAGGAGCCATGGCGATTCAATAAGATTGCGGAAGATGTGATGAAGGATTGCCTGCGCTTGCGGCATAGTTTACTTCCCTATCTGTACACTATGAATCGCTACGCCAGCCGCGATAGTCTTCCGTTAATCCGACCGATGTATTATCATCATGCGTTGTCGAATGAAGCCTATGAAGTGCCCAATGAATATTATTTCGGAACGGAACTTATTGCCTGTCCGATTACACAGCCGGTCAACCCAAAGGTAGGCGTTGCCGAATTTAAGGCTTGGTTACCTGAAGGGATTTGGATAGATTTTTTTAACGGAAGAGTGTACGACGGTGGCAGAAAGCTTTCTCTTTATCGTAATCTTGAGAATATCCCTGTATTAGCTAAAGCGGGTGCTATTGTGCCCATGGCAGATCTGACGCAATTTACCTCTTCAGTGGATAATCCGAGGCATATGGAGGTCCGTGTATTTGCGGGAGGAAGGGGTCATTTTCATCTCTGGGAGGATGAGGGCGATACTGCGGAGGATCAGGACGATCAATGGTGTGATACAGAAATGATCCTGGAAATGGGGGATAGAGCGAGCTTCAAGATCCTCTCTGCTAAGGGAAATACAAAGGTTGTGCCTGAGCGGAGATCGTGGAAGCTGTCCTTTGTTGGTTTTGCTGATACGAAGGTACAGGTATTCGCTGGCGGCACAGAAATCGAAGCAAACATGGACTATGATGAGGCTACACATACGCTTACGATCATGATTTCGGATCAAGCGGTAGAGCATTCATTGGAGGTAACGTTCACAGATGCCCGGATTGCGGTGAATTCGGTAGATGATGAGGTGTTCAGCCTTCTGAACCGTGCGCAAATTCTTTTCCAATTGAAAGAACAAATTTACCATGTAGTCAAAGCAGCAGTAACGCCGATGGCAGCCCTGGCTTCTCTTGCCTCGTTGGATCTTGAACATACACTGTATGGAGCGTTATGCGAAATACTGTCGGCAAGACTTTAAGCACTATTTCATTGAATTTAATAAAAAAGGAGGTTCTCTCTGTGCGCTGGCATAAAGAGAACCTTTTTTTTATTAGGAATGAACCGCTGCTACTTAATTAGCAGGGTTTGAATGGCATGAGCCGGAATCATGTTCTCAGCCAGTTCGTCATGGAAGCGCAGGGTGAATGGAAGCTCTTGCTCTGTGCGATTCATAACGATAACAGCAATAGTGCCATCAGGGTTGCGGAAAGCTGTTGTTTCAAGCTTATCTGTATATTTGGAGAAACCAATGCGTTTAGCACCCGGACGAATATATTTACTGAAGTGCCCGATGTAATAGAAAGAGCTCTCAAAAGTAATTTCATCGTTTTTGGTATCTCCGATAATTGGAGCGTCACAGTAATTTCCTACATGATTAGGTCCACCTTGCTCATCCAAGACAATGTTCCAGTCTGTCCAGCTCGACATCCAGTTGTTCAGATTGCCAATGATATCATGTCCGTAACGTTCACCGGTGTTCCATGAGCCGAGATGAACGCCACCTTCTTGGCAGCCTTCGCTGAAGAACAGCTTTTTATCTGGGAAACGATCATGTACAGCAGAGAGGGCTTCGAAGTGATCACCGGAATACCAATGGAAGCAGATTCCCCATATGTATTTGGACGCTGCTTGATCTTCAAAAGCAACCTTAGCACGGTCATATACCCGTTCTTTGTTATGATCCCAGATCATAACTTTTACATGGCCCAAGCCCGCTTGTTCCAGAGCAGGTCCCAAGTAGTCACGCACAAAATCCTTTTCTTCTTCAGCGGTATACAGGCAGGAATCCCATCTTTGTACAGCTTTGGCTTCATTCTGAACACTGACAGCCCAGATATCAATCCCTTCTGCAGCGTACGCCTCAATATATTTAACGAACATGTTAGCCCAAGCCTCACGATATTCAGGCTTAAGAGCTCCGCCTCCGTTCATTTGCCCGTTTGTCTTCATGAACGCTGGAGGACTCCATGGGGAAGAGAACAGACGAAAATCTTCACCTACTGCTGCGGCAGCATTTTTTATGAGGGGGATAATTGATTCGTGATCTCTGGAAATATCGAATGAACGTAGCTCCGCATCGCCTTCCTCTACATAAGCATAGTTGCCCAGTGAGAAGTCGCAGCTTTGGATGTGTGAGCGGCAAAGGGTGTATCCGATGCCGTGCTCAGGATGAAAATAAGCGTCAATGATTTCTTTTTGTTTAGCTTCACTAAGTTTAGCGATAGTAACGGCAGAGGACTCCGTAAGGGCTCCACCAAAGCCTTCAATTTCTTGATACTCCAGATCATCATAGATATTGATTAGCTCTGATTCGACTCCTGACGTATCGGGAAGGAAAATCAGAGGGTCCTTTTCTGTTAAACGATCCGTGGTTTCTTTAGCGGTTTGAATGACGCGAATAGTTTTACTCATAATGGTTGATAACCTCCTACATATGAATTCTGTCTTTATTATAGAAGGAGATTCACTGCACTTTGAAGAAACTATATGGCTAAGAACCTCAACAATCTGGTCATTGATTACTATAGAAAGAGGAGCAAATGCGATGGAAACAAACAGCGTTCAAATTAGTTTGTGTGGATTTATCCGCCATACTCAGCCTTTTCGGCAACTATATCGCAGTGGGTTGGATACCTATATCATCAGGCTGCAAGCCGAAGGGGAATGTGAAGTCCTCATTGATGGAGAAATGACTACCGTAGTACCTGGGGATCTACTATTATTTAAGCCCTATGATATATATGATCTGAGAATCGGTGAAAAGAAAAGTCCTCTGGGACATAGTGTGGACTATTTTGTAATGTGTACAGGGGAATGGGTGGACCACTGGTGGAACCTGCGTGAGCGACCCAAAAAGGTTAGAATTGCGGATGATGGTAAGCTGCAAAGTATATGGCAACAGCTTGATCTGGAGAATAGAAGACTAGACGGGGGTAGCCCTGAAATACTAGAAGCGCTATTTAAAGCTTTATGTTTGCTGTTAGATCGGGCTATGGAAGAGGCACCTGCATCATCTTCGGCTTCACTTCTACACGGACTTAAGATGAAGAGTTATGTGGAGGAGCATGCTACTTCAGAGATCAGACTAAAGGACGTAGCCGCTCATGCTGGAATTAGTGTGACAAGGGCCGTGCATGTATTCAAAATCCAATTCGGTTATTCTATTATGCAATATGCGGGGCAAATCCGGCTTGCGATGGCACTGAGATTAATGGACAATACCAATTACACCTTAGAGCGTATAGCAGAGGAGACGGGGTTTGGAAGTTATACCTATTTTCACAGGGTGTTTCGGGAGCGTTATGGTGTCTCGCCAGGTATTTATCGAAAGAGAGAGTAGAAGGTTTAGCAGTAAAAAGAAGCTGCCCCATAAATCACAGAATAGGGCTTAGGGGCAACTCCTCGATTAGACGTTAATTATAGTAAGGCCAGCCAGCTGAATCCCATTCGAGATCACTGATTAACAATTTGGGTGCACCATTCTCGGCGACACTGTAAGCATGGCGGACGATAACGTTGGTTCCGTATATATCCTGTCCACCAGGACCCGCCCAAAAACTGTTGCCGCTATCGATGACCGTAGCCCCGCCATTTTTCATATCAGTACCGTCCTTTGCATAGAAAGGACCCAGTACGCTGGTTGAGCGTCCCACTGCAATTTTATAGGTGCTGTTTACGCCTGAGCAGCATTGGCCAATGGATACGAATAGATAATAATATCCGGTATTTGGATTGTAAACCATGCTGGAGCCTTCAATCCCCCCGGATTTAGTGGCAATGCGATAGGAGTTGCCCGTTGGCTTCATGGTTGTTTTGTTGATGGAGGTAATGTAAATCCCGTTGCTCCAGGAACCGAAGGTCATCCATAGGTTTCCGTTAGCATCTGCCGTAATGTTAGGATCAATGGCGTTATAATTGGAGGCGTCATTTGACGAGATAACGACACCTTGGTCCGTCCATTTTCCCCCGGAGATCGATTTAGTAGTTACTAAACCAATAGCAGACACTCTTGAGCCGAATGTGGAGATAGAATAATAGAGGTAATAGGTACCGTTATAGTAGAAAATTTCTGGAGCCCATACATCTAGCCCTTCTTGATTGGGAACGTAAGAGCTCCACCAGGAGGGTTTCGAGTTATAAATCGGGAGGGAGCGAATATAGTTCGTTCCATCGTTTGAAAACATCACTTGGAGACCTGATCCCGTGCTGAATACCCAATGTGTGTTTCCCTCTTTGATATATGAAGGGTCGTGTACATTGGTATCTCCAGTCAGATTCCAGGTTGCTGCATAAGCTTGCGATCCTGCTGAAAAAACAGTTGTAAAAAGCATTAAAAAAGACAACAATAACAACCGATAACCTTGCCTACCTTTTTTCGCCATATTCCTTCTCCTTTTAGTTTAGATTTCCCTAAAGTGTTTCATTATTTTGTAATTGATAACGCTTACATAATATCTTGTATTATTTCTCTAGTCAATGATTCTTTTGGATCAATAAAAAAGCAAATCTCGGTCACCGGAGACTTGCTTTTTTATATTTTTATAATAAATCTGTGATCGCTTGTTCAAATAATCTGACACTATTTTCCCAAGTCCATTTGCGCGAATATCTTTCCCCCTGCTCCGCTAATTTAGTTCTTAAGTTGGGATCACGTATTAAGCGGATGACATCTTCACCGAGCCGGTTCTCATATCGATAAGAGAGCAAACAGTTTTTCTTGTGATGGGCGTATTCCATATTCCCACCCGAATATACACAGACTAACGCTGCTCCACAACGCATGGCCTCAAGTCCCGGTAAAGAGCCTGTATCAAAAATACTTGAGCTAACAAAAATATCCGCACCGTTATAGTGATAGCAGAGCTCCTCATCATTTGCTGGCGTAAAGAACCGATATTTGCCAGTAGCTTTCATTCTTTGGAGAATTTCTGAGGTGTTGAACTCGTCAGGCGGACTGATGAAGTTAATATTTACATCGGGATATTGGCTTTTTACGTAATCCAGCTGTTCTATAAGATAATCTTGCTCACGGTGCCAGGAGAAACCTCGTTCTGTTTTTCTTAATATAGCTGTTATGTTTAAAGGCTCTTGAAGACTGTGACGGATATTCATATTTTTAAAAGAGGAGCTAATGCCAATGGGCACGATACTGCCGGTGATACCATGATTTAAACGGATCAGCTCCTGCTGCCAACGTGATAAAACGATTAGATGCTCAGTGATGTGATAGGAGGGGAAGGAGCGTCCGTTATCCGGTAAAAAAGGTGGCTCATAACATAAAGATAAACGTACATGAACCCCTTTTCCTTGTTGGCTTGCTGCTTGGGCGATGGGGACAGTTGTATAATAATTAGAAACAATGACGTCTCCGGGAGGAAAGTCATGCTCGTGAATATTCATATGTGAGGAGCGGATTACGTTTGCGCGCACATCATAAGAAATAGCGCCATCCACAGGCAAAAGGAGATTGACCTGATGACCCAAGTCTGTCAGCCCATTGGTGAGCTCTACTAGCATACGTTGTGCTCCGCCATGAGATAAGGTCAGAATAGGGAATGTGAATCGCATTGATAATCCCGTCCCTTCCAAGTTAGAGCTATAATATGAAAAAATATGATTCAATCGTTCCTTTTTTTATTTTATTCAGCTCCTATAGAAAAGTACCATTTATCAAGTTTATAAAGAAAAGTAGAAGGAAGAGGGGTTAGTATGAGTGAAATCATTATCGAATGTATGAGAAGGCTCGATCAATCCTTGGGGTATGTGGAGCAAGCTGTAAATAAGCTAACGACCGAAGAGATCTGGTTTCGTCCAAAGTCAAAAATGAATGCCATTGGTAACCTATGCCTGCATATTGCGGGCAGCGAATATCAGCATCTGGTCAGCGGAATCGGCAATAAGCCAATAGAAAGAGATAGACCTAATGAATTTTTGACCAGAGGCGGTTATTCATCACAGGAATTATTACAGTATATGCTAAAGGTCAGGGAAGAAAGCCGTTCGGTGGTGGGCAATTTGACGAAGGCTGATCTAGAACGGGAGGTCACCATTAGTTTCCCTGAGGGGGCTGGAATGGAGAATTATACTTGGAGTATTCAAAAGATTATGATCGGAGCGGCAGAGCATTATTCCTATCATACAGGTCAAATCGTATATGCCTCTAAATTGCTGCAGAAAGAGGATGATCATCTGCTCAATAACTGGAAGCATTATTTTTGAGCATAGATAAAGCTGGGGATAGATGCGCAGCTGCTGCTAACACCTATCCTCAGAAATGGATTTTTATTGTGTTATAGGTGCAAGCTTCTTCAGTAAAGCAACGGTTTCATTAACCTCCAGATCCTTGATATCTTCTAATGACACATCGATCATTGGCTTATATTCTTGGAGTTTGCGCAGGAAAGCCTCGGTATGGAATACTCCGCTGCCTGCTTTTCCGTGGTATGCTTTTTCACCATCTTGATAGATATCTTTTAAATGCGCAAGAATGATACGGTCGCCGAATAATCTAAAGGAATCATCGACAATTTGATCCTGCAAATGCGCAGCCGTGCCAATAAAATTACAAGGGTCCAATACAACACCTATACAGCTTGATGGGACTTCATCTAAGATGCGGCGCATCTTGTCTGGTGTAGAAAGTGTATGTGTGCAGACCCCTTCTAGTCCTAGAAAAACGCCCCATTTTTCAGCTTCCTCTGCAAGTTCTTCTACAGTTGCCCTTAACGTATCCCAGCCGATAGCTTCGTAATGGATCGGATCTTGTGCTTGAAAAGTAGTCAGCGCACCTGTTTCTGTTGCCACCATAGGTGCGCCGAATTGGCGGGCATAACGAAGATGCTCTTTAAAACGATTGATCTCAGCTCTCCGGATGACAGGATCCGGATGAACAGGGTTGATGTAACAGCCCAAAACACCGATACGTATTCCTGCTTTGTCAAATTGTTCGCCAATATAGCTGGCAAGACCTGGATTTAGTTTACCGGTAGAAGTGTCGATGTCCTGAATGGCTTTGGATAATGCAAGCTGAACAAAATCGATATCATAATTCTGAAGGGTTGCAGTTAACGACTTGAGCGGCAGGCAGCCAAATGTGTGGGCCAGAGTTCCGTATCTGATGAGTAACCTCTCCTTTAATAGAGTAAGTATGAGTAATAACCTTCATAATAGTAACGCTTTCATAAGGATGCAAGTGATTTATCATTATCGCGGGTCAGGAAATTGATGATTTCAGTGTTGACTCTATCTGGTTGCTCATGATTAATGCCGTGTCCCGCACGGGGGATCACTTGGTAATGAAACTTTCCATCCTCTAAAATATCTATGAAGTCCTTTGATTGTTTTAACGCGTGTTCTCCTACTAAAAAATAAAGCTTATCTCTGACGGCAACTGCGGCGTTTTTATCATATTTTTGAAGCTTATGAACAAACATAGCTTGCTGATTATGAGCTCGCATTAAAAGAATTAGATGAGCAGCTACTTCTGGGTGATTGTCAAATAAAGGGGAGTCAGGCGCACTTAACTTCTTCAGCACTTTCAGTAAATTGCGATCCGTGGGAATCAGAATCTCTGGGAACATCATCATTAGCGTTTGCAGCATGGCTTTGATGGGTGTGGTGACCATTCCGCCTTCCAAACAAATCACACGGTTCACTTTGTCCGGTTGCTTGGTTGCATAATTAAAAGCAATATAGGCGCCATTTGACACCCCTGCAATATTAAAGATGTCTATGCTCAGATGTTTGGCTATTTCATGAATCCATTCCACCTGCTCAAACTTTTGTTTATTAAAGTGCGCATTAGGAATACTTTTTCCGGGTCCGCCCAGAGTATCAATAGCAACGCAGTAAAAATGCTGCGACAATTCCTCGATGTTAAGGAGCCACATGACCGCCGAGTTATCACCAACGCCATGAAACAGAAATAAAGGGGGATTACTCTTTTGCCCGGTAAGGATACAATGCGTCAGCCCATATGTGGTTGGGAGATCGAGCTCTTCAAGAGGAATAGGCCACTGATCAACTAGCTGTTGGTAGGATTGCCACACTCGTTCTTGCACCTTGGCATTCTTAAAGCTATTTACCATCACAAACCTCCTTAGTGAAAATACAACATCTGTATCTTATTCCAATAAGTATACTACGAGAGTGGGGAAGGAGGAGCGCGCAATAGGAACATTCCTGTGAAAAGAGGGGTGCAGACCAGATAAGTGTATTTCATACAACTAAATTGCTACTTTACTCTCACTACGGTGAAATAGATGTACTTCGTACAACTATTTCTCTCGTATTTAGCTGATTCAGCTAAATTGGGCGAATTTAATTGCACAAAGTACACTTAACACATTAGGCGTGAGCATTGAAGTTCATTTTAGTTGTAGAATGTGCAATTAAATAATGCATGCCGGTCTCTTTTGCGGTAAATTTTGATAGGGAAGTTATTAATAACGTTCTAGGTGGGGATGATTATGCTCGTTGAGCTAAAGGAAGCTAGTGTTTCAGATGAACGCGATATTTTTGAGCTGATTGTGGAGATAGGTCCGGGGGAAAATGGATTCGTCAATAACGGATTTGATCTGGCTTACAGTCAATTTCCTGATTTCATCCGGGATCGGATAGCACTTTCACAAGGTGATAATCTTCCGCCACAGTATGTAGCACAAACCAACTACTGGCTACTGATTGACGCTTATCCTGTTGGTGTCGGAAAACTAAGACATTCCTTAAATGATCAATTGAGGAAGTCCGGTGGACACATCGGTTATAGTATCAGACCCAGTGAAAGAGGAAAGGGTTATGGTACGATTTTTTTGGCAGAGCTGTTAAAAAAAGCTGCGGACATGGGGATTGATAAGGTCATGCTGACTTGTGAGCCGGATAATATATCTTCGAGAAAGGTTATTGAAGCGAACAAAGGAATACTACATGGCATTGAGAATGAAAAATGTAACTACTGGATCACCCTTTAAGCTGGTGTGAAAAATAGGGGAGGAGTTGCCAAGAGGCAGCTCTTTTTTGTTATTCGCGATGTTATTGTAGTTCATCCAATGGAGATTCGTCTAAAATGTGAAAAAATTTAAAATTTTGTTGAAAGCGCTCTATTCAAACACAAACAAATAGTTTAAAATCAAAACAAACAAAAATAAACAAAAAAACAAACATTCAAAAACGGAGGTATTCACAAATGGTACAAAACTTATGGGATTCATCTCGGGAAACGAAATTAAACGGGGGATTGGATGCATTAGTGTTCCGCTCTAATCTGCTGGGCGAAGATCGCAGAGTCTGTAACTTTGGCGGAGGGAATACCTCCAGCAAAACGATAGAATTGGATTTTCGCGGGCGTGAGGTAGAAGTAATGTGGGTAAAGGGCAGCGGCTCTGACCTTGCTACGATGAAAGCAGGCAACTTTACCGGACTAAGGCTTCAGGATATTGCCCCGTTATTTGAACGTGATGAAATGCCAGATGAAGAGATGGTAGCTTATCTCGCAAATTGTATGATTGATCCTAAACATCCGCGTGCTTCTATCGAAACGTTACTGCATGCATTTTTACCTTTCAAGCATGTGGATCATACGCATCCAGATGCCATTATCAGTTTATGCTGCGCTCATAACGGTAAGGAAATTGCCCGTGAGATTTATGGGGATCGTTTCGTATGGGTGCCATACATCCGTCCAGGCTTCACTTTATCCAAAATGATTGCCGAAGGTGTGCTCGCAAACCCGAAAGCTGAATTAGTGCTGATGGAGAAACACGGTCTCGTGACTTGGGGGGATACACCTGAATCTTGTTATGCCAAAACAATCTCCATAATTAACGAAGCGGAAAGTTATATTGAAGAAAGAATTGAAGATCAGAACCTATTTGGCGGCCGTAAATCGGAAGCACTTCCGGAAGCAGAGCGGCGGGCTGTAGCGGCGGCAGTGATGCCACTGATCAGAGGCGCGGTCAGCGATGAGCGTAAAATGATTTTGACCTTCGACGATGCGGAGGATGTGCTGCGTTTTGTAGGAGGGGCTGACTCGGAGAAGTTATCCGGTGTAGGCGCAGCTTGTCCAGATCATTTGGTACATACCAAAATGAAGCCGCTTTTTGTTGCGTGGGAGCCAAATACCAATGATATCGATGGCTTGAAGGTGAAGCTGAGCGAGGCGATTAGCGATTATAAGGAGCAGTACAAAGCGTACTTCGACCGTAATAAACATGAAGGCGATGTAATGTTCGAGGCTGCGCCACGTGTGATCCTAATCCCTGGCGTGGGCATGATCAACACAGGTAAAAGCTGGAGCAATTCTAAGATCAGCGGAGCCTTGTATCACCGGGCGATTGCTGTTATGCGCGGAGCTACTGCGCTGGGAGATTTCGTCTCTCTTAGTGAGAATGAATCGTACAATGTGGAATATTGGCCCCTGGAATTATATAAATTATCCTTGGCTCCGGCAGAAGCGGAGTTCTCCCGTAAAGTTGCCTTTATTACAGGTGGTGCCGGGGGAATTGGGAGTGAGACGGCTCGTCGTTTAGTATCAGAAGGAGCGCATGTTGTATTGGCAGATCTCAATCTGGAGGGTGCACAAAAAGTAGCGGAAGAGATTAACGCTAAGTATGGTGAAAATCGTGCATTCGCCGTTAAAATGGACGTAACTCAGGAAGAGCAGGTAACCGCAGCTTATGCGGAGACAGCCCTTTTTTATGGCGGGGTCGATATTATTGTTAATAATGCTGGGCTTGCAACCTCCAGTCCGTTTGATGAGACTTCATTGAAAGAGTGGAATTTGAATATTTCTGTGCTGGGCACAGGATATTTTCTCGTTGCACGCGAAGCTTTTAAAGTGATGAAGGAGCAAAAAATCGGAGGCAGCATGGTATTCATCGGCTCCAAAAATTCTATTTTTGCAGGTAAAAGCGTCTCGGCTTACAGTTCTGCCAAGGCGCTCGAAGCCCATCTGGCCCGCTGCATAGCAGCTGAAGGTGGAGAGTTTGGCATCCGTGCCAATACGATTCTGCCCGATGCAATTCTACAAGGATCAGCCATCTGGAATTCGAACTGGCGTAATGAACGGGCGGCTGCTTACGGGATTGAACCGGATCAATTAGAGGAGCATTACCGTAAACGCACGACGCTGCTAGTTAATATTTATCCACGTGATATTGCCGAAGGCGTTGCTTTTTTTGCTTCTTCCAAGTCAGAGAAAACAACGGGTTGTATGCTGACAATCGACGGTGGAGTGCCAGCAGCTTTTACTAGATAAGAAGTAGCATGAATATAGATAGGGATAACGGAGGGAAATCATGCTGATTGCAGACAGATATGAACGAATCGTAGAACTAGTGAATGAACGCGGCAGCATCCGTGTCTCAGAATTGAGTACATTATGCCAAGTGACGGAAGAAACCATTCGCCGCGATCTGGATCGATTGGAAAAAGCGGGGCGGCTGCTGCGTTCGCATGGCGGAGCAGTTAGCCTGCGTGACCGGCAACCGGAGACTCCTTATGTCGAACGAGAAATCATGAATGCAGCGGAGAAACAGCGGATTGCCCGTGAGGCGGTAATGATGATTAAGCCGGGCGATCGGATTTTACTGGATGCCAGTACAACGGCTTGGTATATGGCTTCGCATTTGCCGGATATGCCGCTCACTGTGTTGACCAATTCTACTAGAGTGGCAGCAGAGTTAAGCGGGAAGGAGCGGATCGAGGTCTTTTCTACAGGCGGGCAACTTAGCCGCAGATCAATGTCCTATGTGGGTCATTTAGCAGAACGTTCGCTTGAATTGTATCACGTGGATAAAATGTTTTTTTCCTGCAAAGGATTTCATCTCGAACGTGGCGCTAGTGAATCAAATGAGCTGCAAGCTATGGTGAAACGAAAGATGATTTCTATAGCGGAGCAAGTGATCTTATTATGCGATTCCAGTAAATTCGGAATTCAAGCGTTCACACATTTTGCGGCTCCTAGTGATGTGGATGTTCTAATAACGGATTACAGCCCTGTTGAAGAACAAATGAAGCAGTTGCAGAAGCTGAACATCGCAATAACGACGGTGTAGTAAATAGTTTTGCAGGAGGTGAAGGCATGAAGGTATCGATGTTTATAACTTGCGTCAGCGATGCCGTGTTCCCGAAGGTCGGGGAAGCCATGGCTCGTCTGCTGGCCAGATATGGCGTACAGCTGGAGTTCCCGGAGGTGCAGACCTGCTGCGGACAGCCTGCGTACAACAGTGGATATTGGAATGAAGCGCGGCAAGCTGCACTTACGATTCTGCAGGCCTTCGATGACAGTGATTTTGTCATTGCACCTTCCGGATCCTGTACGGGGATGCTTCATCATTACCCTAAGCTGTTTCAGGATGATCCGGTTAATCTGGTCAAGGCGCAGAATTTGCAACGTAAATCCTATGAATTCAGCCAGTTTATGGTGCAGGTGCTTGGCGTAACTGATCTAGGAGCAGTGTTTCCGCATAAGGTTACCTATCATCCTTCCTGTCATGGCACAAGGATTCTAGGGATTCGCGACGAACCTATGCAGCTTATGCAAAATGTGAAGGCGATGGAGCTGGTACCACTGCCTTTTGCTGAGGACTGCTGTGGGTTTGGTGGAACCTTTGCCGTGAAAATGTCTGATATCTCCGGGGCGATGGTCACTGAGAAATCAGATCATGTGCTGGAGACGGAAGCAGAAATCCTAACGGGTCTGGATATGGGTTGTCTGATGAATATTGCCGGAAATCTGCGTTACCGCCGCGAACCCGTTCGAGTTATGCATTTAGCAGAACTGCTGTATGAGGGGGTGACTGATAAATGAGCCAAGCCACCACCAATTCCACGGCGAGTTCAGAGAATGGAAAGCCAGCAACAGTAAAAGAGCGTGCAGACTTGGCACTGAATAATGACTTTTTACGCAAGGCTGTTCGTTTTACCACGGAGAGACTGCGTGATGGAAAACAAAAAGCGGCTAACGATCATGGCCACTGGGAAGAGTGGCGTGAACGTGGGCGGCAAATCCGTCTACACACGATCGCCCATCTTGATTACTATTTGAACCTTTTTGCAGACAAGGCAAGAGCAAACGGCACACATATTCATTTTGCAGCAACGGGTGAAGAGGCTGTGAAGATTGCCCTTGAAATCGCGCAGCGAAAACAGGCAGCTTCTGTGGTCAAATCCAAATCAATGGTTACTGAGGAGCTGCATTTAAATAAGGCGCTGGAATCCATTGGTGTGGAGACCATAGAGACGGATCTGGGGGAGTATATTATCCAGCTTGCCGGGGAAACCCCGTCACATATCATTATTCCGGCGATTCATAAGAACCGCTACCAGATTGCCGAGCTGTTGTCCAAAGAGGCAGGGGAGGAGCTTTTGCCTGAAACTACTATTCTTGCTGGATTTGTACGGCGAAAGCTGAGAGAGAAGTTCCTTGATGCGGATATCGGAATGACTGGCTGTAACTTTGCTATTGCAGAGACGGGTTCGATGGTGCTGTTCGAGAATGAAGGCAACGCTCGTATGGTCACCACTTTACCGAAAACACAAATTACCCTGATGGGGATGGAGCGGATTATTCCTTCGTGGAGTGATCTTGAAGTGATGGCTACATTATTGCCTCGTTCGGCAACAGGGCAGAAGTTAACGGTATATATGTCGGGTATTTCGGGTCCCCGCAGAACCAACGATGGCGATGGGCCGGAAGAGCAGCATATTATTATTCTTGATAATGGCCGATCTGAGCAGCTAGGCGATCCTGAGTTTCAGGAGCTGCTGAACTGCATCCGCTGTGGGGCTTGTCTGAATGCTTGTCCTGTCTACCGTCATATTGGCGGTCATGCATATGGGGGAACGTATAGCGGACCTATAGGAGCGGTGTTGACCCCGGCGCTGAATAAAAATGTAGATCAATGGGATGACATCGCCTCAGCCTCTAGCCTATGCGGAGCATGTTATGAAGCCTGTCCGGTCAAAATTCCTCTGCATGATATGCTCATCTATTTACGGCGGCGGAAGGTTGAACGTGGTTATGGGGATAAGGCAGAAGGTCTCGGCATGAAGGGTTTTGGGGCGATTATGGCGAAGTCACAGCGATTTAGTAATGTGATGAAGGTAGGTAGAATCGGGCAAAAGCTGCTCGTGCGAGACGGAGGAATTCCGTCGAAACTGGGGCCGCTGAAAGGCTGGAACAATTATCGGATCGCCCCGAAGCTGGCAGATCAATCCTTCCGTGAGAGCTGGAAGGGGCTGCAACAGGAGCTAGACAAGAACAGTCGCGAAATGGACCCGGCGATACAGAAGCGAATGGAAGATTTACTAGCGAAGCGGAAGCGGGAAGAGCTGGAAGGAGAGGCCGGGCATGACTGAAGAGACGCACAGTAACTGGTTGGAACGTATGGAGCAGGATTCACGTGAAAAGCAGCAGGGATTCATGAATGATATCGCTCGCCGCCTGAAGCGGCCGAGAATTACTGAAGCTCCCGCACACCCTTTTCGCGGCGCACCGCAGTACTGGCAGCAATTCAAGTGGAGTCCGGAGGAAAGGATTGAACAATTTACGGCGAATTTTCAAAGTGCCGGTGGCCATGTATTTCGTGTGCAGGATATGGATGAAGCCAAGGCTTTTATCGTCAGCAAAGCGGATGAGATGCTCGCACGGTATATTCTCCGGCAAAATGTCACCGAGCTAGCAGCACTTCGACTAGAGGAGGAACTCACAGATACACGGGTGTCTGTCTGGAATACGGATGATCAGGAGGCATGGAAAGCTAGGGCGGCCGAGGCTGATATTGGAATTGTGATTGCGGATTATGCAGTTGCCTATACAGGCTCCATTACTGTGCTGTCCTCTGAGAATAAAGGCCGTTCAGTCAGCTTATTACCTACCGCATTAATTGCCATCGTGCCATTGGAGCGGCTGAAGACTCGTCTCGGTGAGGTGCTTATTGATTTTGATGAAGCTGGGCCATCGGGGCTGCCGGCGGGCATCCATTTTATCTCCGGACCTAGCCGTTCAGCGGATATTGAGAATGATCTGACGATAGGCGTGCATGGTCCAGGAATCGTATTCGCTTTGCTAGTAGGCTGATAGGAGATAAGGAGTGTTGTATAGGGATGAATACACAAGCTCATAATCAAATGCAGTATCACATTGCTGTTGATATCGGAGCCTCTAGTGGGAGAGTGGTCTGTGGAACCTTGCAGCAGCCGGGAGGAACCCTGTCTATAGAAGAAATTCATCGCTTCAGTAATGGATTCGCTGAACAAAATGGTAATCTTTATTGGGATATAGATTATTTAGTTGCTGAAATCGTCAAAGGCTTACAGCAGGCCAAGGCTAGAGGGATCGAGCGCTGCACCGTGGGCATCGATACTTGGGGTGTCGATTATGTACTTCTCGATCAGGAGGGAGCGCGGATCCATGAGGTTTTTTCTTATCGTGACTCCCGAACGGATGGAGCGATAGAGAGGCTGCATCGTAACATCTCAACTGAAAGCGTTTACGGAAAAGTGGGGATACAATATCTCCCGATAAATACGTTGTATCAACTGTTTGTGCATGATCAGGCGGAGCTGGAAGCAGCACATTCCATCCTCCTGGTCCCTGATTATCTTTATTATCGGCTTACGGGTCGCAAGATTAGTGAGGTGACGATAGGTTCCACCTCTGGGATGCTGAATCTTCACACTCGTGATTACGATGAGGATCTTCTGTCGGTGCTTGGTCTTTCAAAAGAGCAATTCCCTCCCTTAACAGAACCTGGGGAACCCGTTGGGAGGTTGACGGAGGACTTGGCGGCTCGCGGCGATCTTCCAGATTGCGAGTTCATAGCAGTAGCCTCTCATGATACAGCATCAGCTGTACTAGGGGTTCCGGCAAACAGCGAGAAATGGGGATTTCTCAGTAGTGGTACTTGGTCACTCATCGGGGTGGAACGGAGTTCAGCCATCACAAGTCCAGAGGCAATGTTACGCAACTATACGAATGAATGGGGAGCCTACGGATCATTCCGGTTTCTTAAAAACATTATGGGCATGTGGTTGATTCAAAAGGTTCGTGAGGAGTACGGCGGACAATACAGCTTCGGCGAGCTGGTAGAGCTGGCAGCACAAGAAATCCCTTTTAGATCGATCATTTATTGCAATGATGAACGCTTCATGAATCCACAGAGCATGATTGACGAGATCCGCAGCTATTGTGTGGAAGCAGGACAGTTGGTCCCTCAAACACCTGGGGAAATGGCTCGATGTGTATTTGATAGTCTTGCTTTATCTTATTATTTCTACATTCAGGATCTCCAGCAATTGACGGGTGACAACTTAGAGAGGTTGCATATCGTTGGCGGAGGTGCGAATAACGGCCTGTTGTGCCAGATTACGGCAGATCTGTTGGAGATGGAAATTCACGCCGGACCAACGGAATCTACGGCTTTAGGCAATCTGGTGGTGCAGATGATCAGCACGGGTGCTGTAACTGATCTTCAAGAGGCGAGAGAAATTATAAGTCGTTCATTCCAAGTAACATCTTATATACCGAAGGGGATGGACCCCACGACCAAAAAAGCGGCTTTGGCACAGTTCGCCCGGCTGCAGGTCGTTAATTAGTAGCTAAGTTTAGTGGAAAACGAGCCAAAGAGAGGCAAAAGTGCCTCTCATCGTGCGGCGTATGCGGAAAGTGAGCTAAAGAGAGGCAAAAGTGCCTCTCATCGTGCGGCGTATGCGGAAAGTGAGCTAAAGAGAGGCAAAAGTGCCTCTCATCGTGCGGCGTATGCGGAAAGTGAGCTAAAGAGAGGCAAAAGTGCCTCTCATCGAGCGCGATACGCGGAACACGAGCTAAAGAGAGGCAAAAGTGCCTCTCATCGAGCGCGATACGCGGAACACGAGCGAAAGAGAGGCAGAAATGCCTCATCTAAAACACACTAAGTTAAAAATCAGGAGGCTCAAACATGGAGCAGAGTAAAGAGAGCTTACAGAGCATTCAGAACAGCTACAATGAAGCGAAAAAGCTTTACGCACAGCATGGGATCGAAGTAGATAAGGTGTTGGAGCAGCTAGCGGAAATTAAGATTTCTTTGCATTGTTGGCAAGGGGATGATGTGAAGGGTTTTTTGAATAAGGAAAAAGAACTGAGCGGCGGGATCGCAGTCACCGGAAGTTACCCGGGGCGGGCCGGGAATCCGGAGGAGCTGCGCCGGGATTTGGAACAGGCTCTAGCACTCATCCCAGGGCAACATAAAATAAATTTACATGCTATTTATGCGGATACAGAAGAGACTGTAGATCTCGACGCGTTAGAGCCTAAGCATTTTGAGCGCTGGGTGAGCTGGGCAAAAGAGCAGGGACTCGGATTGGATTTCAATCCTACCTGTTTTTCTCATGAAAAAGCAAATGATGGCTTCACACTGAGTCACCCAGATCCTGAGATCCGCAACTTCTGGATCGCTCATTGCAAGGCCTCACGTCGAATCGCCGAGTCCTTTGGTCAAGCATTAGGTCAGCCTTGTGTCACTAATTTTTGGGTTCCAGATGGTTATAAAGATACGCCGATCGACCGCTTGTCACCAAGGGTACGGCTTCAGCAGTCACTCGATGAAATCTTCAGCGAGGAAATCGATCAGCAATATAACATTGATGCTGTAGAAAGTAAGCTGTTTGGTATTGGTTCGGAAAGTTACGTGGTTGGCTCACATGAATTCTATATGGGTTATGCGCTAAGCCGGGGTAAGGCGGTGTGCTTCGATGCTGGGCATTTCCATCCAACCGAGACGATTTCGAATAAGCTGTCTTCCTGGCTGCTGTTTGGGGATCAATTGCTGCTGCATGTTAGCCGTCCAGTACGCTGGGATAGTGATCATGTGGTTACTATGGACGATGAGCTGCTCGAGATTGCCCGTGAACTGGTTCGTGGTCAGTTTCTGGGCAGAACGCATATTGGATTAGATTTTTTTGACGGAAGCATTAATCATGTTGCTGCTTGGGTGATCGGAACACGAAATACATTAAAAGCTTTGCTTCGTGCTATGCTGGAGCCAATCGAGCAATTGAAGCAAATTGAGCTGGATGGAGATTACACTTCAAGACTTGCCTTGGTCGAGGAATTTAAATCGTATCCGTTTGGAGCCATTTGGGATTATTATTGTGCGAAGAATGGCGTACCGGTCCGGGAAAGCTGGCTAAATGAAGTAAAACAGTATGAGGCTGAGGTTTTATCGAAAAGATAGAGGTAGAAGTAGAACGAGCTTTAACAATATAAGTAGATAAAAGATAGGCGGTTACCGGCAGGTAGCCGCTTTTTTATGTTTATGAATCGTACATGATTTGAATTCAGCTCTGATCTCTGCTATGTTTTATCCAAAAGAGAGCGAGGCGCAAACTATGAAACAATATGGACCGAACCCGAATACGCTCTATCCCAATGAACAAATTAAAAGTATCTGCTATATAAAAAATGCGATTACAAGAGACAATATCATTGTTGGCGATTATACCTATTATGATGATATAAACGGTGCAGAGAAGTTTGAGGAACGTGTGACTCATCATTATGATTTTATTGGCGATAAGCTTATTATTGGAAAATTCTGCGCGATTGCCAAAGGCATTGAATTTGTCATGAATGGTGCCAACCACCGGATGAATTCGGTTTCGACCTATCCGTTTAATATCATGGCCCATGGCTGGGAACAGGCGGTCCCGGATTTAAAAGATCTGCCGCTAAAAGGTGATACAGTCATCGGAAACGATGTTTGGATTGGACAAAATGTTACGGTTATGCCAGGTGTGCATATTGGAAACGGAGCAGTTATCGCAGCCAATTCTACAGTTGTAAAGGATATCCCGGCGTATAGTGTAGCTGGAGGAAATCCCTGCAAAGTGATTAGACAACGTTTTGATGATGAAATGATCGAATATCTTGAAGCGCTGAAGTGGTGGGATTGGGATGCTGAGCGAATCTTTAAGAATCTTGAAGTGTTATGCAGTAGCGATTTAACGAAAATCAAAGCGATCAATTAATCGTAAGTAGGTTCAGGATACGGACTTTAGTTTATCTTAAAGATATAAACCTCAATTGAGGGAATACTTTAGGTATGTACGTCATATGAACCTTTCGGAGGGAACCGGCAATGAAGAAAGATAAGGTCAAGAATAGCATGGAGCTCACTGCAGAGGAATTTCCATATAGCAAAGAAAATGAGGAAATGGTAACGCAAAATTTTTGGACGAAAACTAAAAAGTTCGCAGGCAAAATTCCATTTACTAAAGATGCTATCGCGATGTATTATTGTGCCGTCGACGCTAAAACACCTTTATGGGCGAAAGGAATTGCTTTCGGTGCATTGGCTTATTTTATTTCTCCTATAGATGCTATACCCGATGCGATTCTAGGCCTTGGATTTACAGATGATGCAGCGATTATCGCAGCAGGCATTAAAGCGATATCCGGTCAGGTAACCAACGAACATAAGGAAAAAGCTGCAGCTTTTTTTAATGGGGAAAAATAAAAGGTGCAGCATTGAGCTACACCGTAATATCTGTACCTTCAGGACAGCTTTCTGCGGAAAGCTGTTTTGTTTTGTACACCTCGCCCCAATCTTTCATGAGTTTAATAATAGGAATCAGTGTCTTGCCGAATTCAGTTAAAGAGTATTCGACTTTTGGGGGAACCTGATGGTAGACCTCACGGTGTACAACCCCATCCTCTTCCAACTCTCTTAGTTGCAGGGTCAGCATACGTTGGGTAATGCCCGGGCAGATCCGGCGGAATTCGTTAAAACGTTTCGTGCCATCAATCAAGTGATAGATGAGAATTCCTTTCCATTTGCCTCCTATAACGTCCAGTGTAAATTCTACAGGGCAAGCTTCTTTGTTGCTTTCCGGGAAATTTCCAAAGCCACCTTTTCGGTCACGCATAGCTGTTCAACTCCCATGGTATCATTTTGTATACTACATAACATTATTGTGCGTACTTTTAAAGAAGTGATATATACACTAATATTAAGCATGTGATCGGCAAACAGTCAAATGCTCGTCGATGCTAACCAAGTAAAGGGAGTGTTACTCATGGATACTTTATCGTTAAACAAGAATGAAATCCTGTCTGCATATCAGTTCAGACATGCAACTAAAGAATTCGATAGCCGTAAAAAAATTAGTGAATCGGACTTTCAATTTATTCTGGAAACTGGACGATTGTCACCAAGTTCATTCGGATTCGAGCCTTGGCGTTTTGTGGTAGTACAAAGTCTGGAAGTACGTGAGAAATTACGTCCTTATGCCTGGGGCGCACAAAAGCAATTGGCAACCGCAAGCCATTTTGTGCTTATTCTCTCACGTCTTCCTAAAGATATGGCTGCTGACTCCGATTATATTAAAGGGATCATGGAGAATGTGCAGGAGTTGCCTCCGCAAGGAATGGAAGGAAAACGTAAAGTTTTTGATAAGTTTTTGAAGGTTGATTTCGGACTGATGGAGAATGAGCGGGCAATGTTCGAATGGAGCTGCCGGCAGACTTATCTGGCGCTTGGGAATATGCTGACTTCAGCTGCGTTAATCGGGATCGACTCCTGCCCAATGGAAGGTTTTGATAAAGCTAAGGTTGAGCAGATTCTGGAAGAAGAAGGGATTTTGGACGCTGAGCATTTTGGAATCTCCTGTATGGCAGCTTTCGGATATCGCCTGAACGAACCACGTGGTAAGACGCGTCAAGGTGCAGAGCAAGTAATTCAGTGGGTTTAACGAAATTGAATCTTAATCTTTGAGCCTGTAAAGTCTCTGTATTCTGGGGATTTTGCAGGTTTTTTTGCGATATTTCTTATAAGATTCAAAAAGTAATTGAAAGTTTCATGAAAACTCTGATACCCTTATGAAGGTGACTCCATATTAGCGCTATCGCTTTAACTTAATAATGAAGGGATCCTGCATCATGAAAATCATTCGCATTATTATCCAAGTGTTCCTGCTATATTTGTTCTACTTGGCTGGGGACTATCTGCAAAAGCAACTGCATCTCCCCGTTTCCGGGAGTATCGTAGGATTACTGTTACTTTTTGTTCTATTGCTATTCAGGGTCGTGCCTGTGAAGTGGATTGAAGAGGGTGCTACAACGATATTAGCTTATCTTCCGTTATTTTTTATTCCAGCGACAGCTGGGATCGTGAATCATATGGATATCTTTAGTGGTAGAGGTTTACTATTAATCCTAATCCTTATCGTTAGCAGTGTTCTCACGATTGCCGCAGCTGCACATTCTAGCCAATGGCTTACTAGCGTAAACAACAAGCTGAAAGCGGGATGGAGCGGCAAGAGACTAAGCGAAAAGGGGAAGGAAATATAATGTTTTTTATCGCAACAGGTATTGTACTGCTTAACGTAGCTATTTATTTGATGATGTCAGTAGTATATAGACGATTTCGTATTCCTGTACTTATTCCCGCGCTTACAGCAACAGTGATTGTTGTAACTTTACTACTATATTTTCATATTCCGTATGATACATATATGATAGGCGGCAAATGGATTAATCAGCTGCTCGGTCCTGCTGTAGTATCGTTAGCCTACCCATTATATAAACAACGTAATGTGTTGATTGAGAATCTCCCGGCAATTCTGGGCGGAGCCATTGTAGGTCTGCTTATAGGGATGTTTAGTGGACTGCTTTTGGCGGCAGGTCTAGGCTTCTCTAAATTATATGTTTTATCTTTATTACCTAAATCGATCACTACACCTGTAGCGATACAGATCTCGAACAGCTTAGGTGGGGACTCTTCTTTAACCTCTGTATTTGTTATGATTGCTGGATTTACAGGTGCGATTGGCGGACCTTTTATCATCAAACTGTTTAGAATTCGTAGTGAGGTTGGAATCGGAATTGGTCTAGGAACCGCTTCTCATGCTCTAGGAACAGCAAAGGCCTTGGAATATGGTGAACAATCCGTTTCGATGAGCTCGGTTGCGATGACTGTTTGCGCCATAGTTGGCTCTTGTATCGGCCCACTTGTAGCGTGGATGATGTACCCTTAAATTATTCTTTTAATTGGACTATGTTTGCAAAACACTCCATCGGGTAACTATAACTAAGGAACAAAAAAAGCAAAGCACCTGAGGAGGATTTCACATGTCCGATCACACACAAGATGAAGCGGAAATCCGCAACAAGGAAAATAAAGAAGGCGATTCATTAGCTGAAATTAAGAAGATGGAGAACGGTGTAGACATCGAGCCAGAGGCAGATGAGTGGGTAGCCAAACCTGCTGAATCCTCACACCCAGATCCGCTTCCCGATAATTTGGAGTAAATGATTCGGAAGACAGGCTGTCCTTTAGGGGACAGTCTGTTTTTGTTGATGAATATAGTAAGTATTGTATAATAAATAAAAGTACAACCTCATCAGAGTGTTTTCTCCAAGTTCGTCTTAGCTTTTCGCAAATTTCACAGATCTTTGCCAACAGGGAGGAAATGGAATGCGTAGTCGGAATGAGAACAGCCGTTACCGGCAAAAACGTGGTGAGGCTCTAGCAGGAAACTTTGAGAAAAAGTACGGTTCAAACTTTGGCGTACGCAGTGAGCTTAAGATGGATGCACTGAAGAAACCAAACGACGATCAGTTGCTGACGACACCTCATGAAGAAGAGCCTAAATAATTAGAAGGTAACAAGTGGGAGACTTTTACTCCTGGAATTCTGGAATGGAGGCATAACCTTTTGGGTTATGTCTTTTTTTGTGCGCATATTTCCAGAACGATCAAGACATAATAGGGCCGGATGGACAACTAAGAAAATAATGACAACGGGAGGCGAGATTAGGTCATGATTATTCCTATATTTTCGTTAAGTGGAGATATAGCAGTTACTGTGGTGGGCCAATACTTTTTTTATTTTATGGTCTATTCCTTTTTAGGTTGGGTATTGGAAGGGACCTATAATTTATACAGTAATGGAAGCTTTCGCAAAGAAGGATTTCTAAAAGGTCCATTTAAGCCGATGTATGGCTTTGCTCCACTATTGCTATTGATTGCTAGAGATTTGACGCTGCCACTTCCGCTTTTCCTATTTCTTGCGCTAATCATTCCTTCTGCTGTTGAATTTATAAGCGGTTGGCTGTTAAAAACGGTATTCCATAAGCAATGGTGGGATTACTCAGGAATGTCTTATCAACTGCAAGGGCATATTTGCCTGCGTTTTTCTCTATATTGGTGGGGGCTTTCAGTAGCTAGTGTGTATGTAATTCAGCCGCTTATGGAGCTTTTATATTCGGGTGTTCAGCCTATTTGGAAATTCGTGCTTCCGATCGTGGGGTTCTACTTTATGGCGGATTTATTATGGACCTGCTGGAGCCGGTATCGGATGGAGAAAACCCCTCAATATCAGAAATAATGGTTTTCTATATGTGTACTACGAGTCTTCTTTTGTGTATCAAGCACAAACATTTCGTGGACAGGCATTTCGATATTGCATATCCGTTTCTAGTCATAAATAATATAGCAATATATTAAATACTAGACGGACTGGTGGCGATAACGATGACAGGGAAGATTCTAGTGAGCGCATGTCTGTTAGGGCATAAAGTACGTTATGATAATGGCGATGTTCCGTGTCTCGATGCCCGATTCCTAAAGTGGTATGAGGAAGGGCGTTTTGTCCATATTTGTCCAGAGGTAGTGGGAGGTTTGCCAACCCCTCGTCCTGACGCACAGCGGCAAGGAGATCGGGTAGTGACGGGGGCAGGCGTCGATGTTACGGAGCCATTTATGAAGGGGGCTCAAGCCACACTAAAGCTGGCTAGGGAGCATCAGGTTGCATTAGCTATTTTAAAACAAGACAGTCCTTCATGCGGAAGCCTGTATATTTATGATGGAACCTTTAAGGATACGAAAGCACCGGGAGAGGGCACCACTACGGAGCTGTTGAGGAAAAATGGGTTTAAAGTATTTGGCGAAGATCAGCTGGATGAAGTCGAGCAGGAACTCGCACGTACGGACGGGCAGGGCATTCTTTAAGTAATAAATAGGCTGTAGGATACATAGTGTGTATAAGGGGAACGAAGCAGTGTCCTTGGGAGAGGAAATGCCGTCCGATGAGCCATCCTTCATTTGGGATAGGAGGCGGACGCAGATGAGTATTGATCAGCTCATTGCTTTGCTCGTTCTTGTCATTATGATCGTACAGCTTGCTGGCACAAAAGGTAAACACTAAGTCTCACCTCATTGTAACTGCTTCCGGAGCTCAGCATTTTTTGAGTTCGGAAGCTTTTTTTGTCCACGGCTATGCATATTGTGAAATCTAAAGGATTCCTTCATAGTGATGTCTAATATACATATAGTGGGTTTTTGGGAAGTCCAAGGAAAGAAATTAGGGGGAACTATGAAATTTAGAACATGGATAATCATTGTGCAGTTATTTATGATTGCTGTGCTTGTAGGCGTGTTGGCGGCCGATCTAGGTGAGACAGGCTCAGATGAGTCTAAACATGATGATATTTTAATACATTTTGATCAAAAAGATTTAAACAGGATGAAAGAAACCGTTCAAAGGTTTAGTGAAGGTAAAGGAGATAACCTGATGTTGATTGAGCCAACCACGGATAGTGGACGGTTAATTCATGATTTCTATTCTAATGGTAAAGAGCTTCATTGGGTAAAGGATGATACAAGAGATGCATGGAGTAGTAGTCCTAAGAAGATCGAATATGTATGCCAAGCGATTGAACTAATAGAGACAGGTGAGCGGTTTAATGTCGAGTTATCTCAATGTAATGTTCAGCCAGACGGTGAGAAAATAAACGTGATCAGCTTTTTAAAAGAAAGATTATAAACCCATTTACGGAGAGGATGGATGATCAATATGCCGATGTCTGAGTACTATCAAGGGATTCGTGGGAAAGTGGGCTCAGAATTATTAATGATGCCTTCCGTAGCTGCAGTAGTAAGAAATAAAGAGGATGAGATTCTGTTCATCCGCAAGCCAGGAGAATCTTTGTGGGGATTGCCTGCGGGAGCGATTGAGCCAGGGGAGCGTCCCGGAAGAACCTTACGCAGAGAGGTATATGAAGAGACAGGGTTGATGGTTCATCCTACGTCGATTTTAGGTGTTTTTGGTGGAGCGAAATATAGATACGAATATAGTAATGGCGATCAGGTAGAATATACGGTTATTGTATTTGAGTGCTCTATTATCAGAGGAACGCTTAGAGCTATAGATGGGGAGATCGAAGAATTTAAATTTTTCAAAGAGAACGAGCTGCCAGAGATTGCAATTCTTTATCCTAGAGAGATTTTTATAAAAGACCGAGAGAAGACTGCAACGATATTTGAGTGACTGAGAGGAGTGCCTCATGAAGACATACATTTATATGGTTAGACATGCAGTGTCACCTTTTGTATTAGGGAACGAGCGGGAACGGGGTTTATCCGAAAAAGGACACGCAGACGCTTATAGAATCAAAGAGCTTTTGGCGGAGGAGAAAATTACATATTTTGTATCCAGCCCATATAGACGAGCCGTAGAGACAATTAAATATTTGGCAGAAGCTTCGAACCAAGAGATTGAACTGTATGAAGAACTCAGAGAACGAGCAATCGGAAGTGTCGAGATTGAAATCAGTGAAGATGATTTTCTGCAGGGCATTCGGACATCGTTCAACGACAAGCAATATAAAATGCCGGATGGAGAGAGTACCCAGGAAGCACAAGAGCGTGCAATTCCTGTCATCAAGCAATTAATTCAACAGCATAAAGGCGGAAAAATCGCATTAGGTACGCATGGGAATATCATGACCATTATCCTGAATTACTTCGATAAGAAGTATGGATATGAGTTCTTTGAACAGACGTCCAAGCCGGATATTTATAAGCTGGAATTTGAAGAATTGGAGCTTACCCATGTGGAGCGGCTGTGGGACTCCGAAGTGCTGAACAGATGAAATATTTTATAAAGCTGAATGCACTAAGCGTACTTTATGCCTTTATGTTGTTTGTTGTAATAGAGCTGCCATTGAATATTTATCGAATCAGCAGAATTTCCGGCTTGGAGCTGGGAAAAGTAGATACCTTGCTGTTTATCTTCAAGCTTGTTTTATT
Source organism: Paenibacillus sp. FSL H7-0323 (assembly GCF_038002725.1). Lineage (NCBI taxonomy): Bacteria > Bacillati > Bacillota > Bacilli > Caryophanales > Paenibacillaceae > Paenibacillus > Paenibacillus sp. FSL H7-0323. The sequence continues at coordinate 580,002 of NZ_JBBODB010000001.1, forward strand.
TTTATTATCTTCTATAGTATTTATTTGGCTTACAAAAAAATATTTGAGCGGAAAAAAATCCATGTATTTCACTACGATCCTATGGTTTCCCTATTTGATTCTATTCATTAGTTTATTCGCAACCTGGTTCCCAATCACAGAACCTGCAGATAAACCTGCACCGGTAACAGGACTGATCATAATAGGAGCCCTGATTATTTATCCGTTTTATATCGCAATGATTAGTATTATCGCAAGCATCAATTTTAAGTCAGAAGCTGGATAGAGGTTGGAAATGAGGATCAATGATCTGAAAGAAAGACTTTTTTATAGTTGTATCTGCCTCGTTGTTATTGTATTGGGGTTAAGCACTAGAGTATTCACGGATCAGCTGCCTTTGTTTGTATCTAGACATTTCGGAGATGCGCTTTGGGGCAGTATGGTTTATTTTATGTTTCGGGTTCTACTGGTAAATCAAAAGCTAAGGCTCGCCTTTGTATGGAGTTTGGTGTTTAACTTCGGCATAGAATTTAGCCAGCTGTATCAAGCGGAGTGGATCAACAGCATCCGTTCTACAGTATTGGGTGGTCTAATTCTCGGAAAAGGATTCCTGTGGATCGACCTTGTTAGATATTTAGTGGGCATTGCCCTTTGTTATGGATTGGATCAATACTTTCACCAAAAGGTGCACCGAAATAATAAATAGTGTTTATTGGAGAGGAACCTTTAAATGGTAAATAGTTTGATTGTGGTATGCTTGCTTACGATGATTATTCACACGGCAGAAACCTTATCGTATTCGGTACGATACGCCGGAGTGAAGCTGAACAAGATAGCCATTGCGTTATCTCTCACAGGCATTATTGTTCTCGTCTCAAGAACTGCAAATATGATCCAAGCTCCACTGACGGCTAAATTCGTAGATTATGCCAAAATACATTCCGATTTTCCACTTCTTAATTACTTGAGAATTATATTATTGGCTTCTTCATTAGGGACTTTAATTGCCATTGCTGTGTTCCCTACCTTTGTAGGCTTGTTTGGGAGAATCATCTCTAAGCTTGAAATCGAAGGTTCTATCCCAAAACTGCTTACCAGTGTGACGATCGGGCAACTAAAGAACACCAGAAAATACATAAGAAAACCAAAAGTGAATCTATATAACTTCAGATACCTGGGGATTCCTAAACGTTTTATTGTGATGAATGTTTTTGTGACAGCCTTTTACACCGTAGGTGTCATATCATCTTTGTACGCTGCTCATCTAATGCCTCAATATAGCACGACTGCTTCTCAAGCTTCCGGACTGATTAACGGTATGGCGACTATTCTGCTGACCATATTTATCGACCCACAGCTTGGTCTTATTACCCATAAGGCTACTGAAAATGTAGAATACCGTGATCAGCTAGGAAAAATATATGTGGTATTGATGGGTTCACGATTTGTAGGCACTATATTTGCTCAGCTCCTAATTGTGCCTGCAGCCCAATTAATTAGTATGTTAGTGAAGCTGATTTGAGCCGGTGGGGGCGAATCATAATCATTAGGGAAGTTTAGATTCTGCTGCTCGTAGTGCTAGCGAAGTCTTCTGTTCCCAGCTGTAAATATTCTGCTGCATGGAATGAATTCGTTTCATTTGCTCATAGGATGATTTCAATTCTGTGGCGGCTCTAACTGCATCTCCTTGCTTAACAGCTGCTTTATATTGTTTGTCAGCTTCCGCGCGTACTTTTTGCGTGGCAGCGAGATTCTTACTCTCGGCAGTTATTTGTTTCTTTAAAGCAGTGATGGGTGCCAACGCATCTTTGACGGGTTTAAGCTTAGCAGCGGTTTGCTTGCGAGCGGCTGCCAAAGCGGTTGTCTTTGTCTTAATTTCGGCTCGGGCGAGGGTTACAGCAGCCTTTAGTTTATTACGCTTCAGGTCCAGCAATGTGACTGTTTTCAAGTCTTTAGCTTTCTTGGCTGCGGTAGACTGTTTACTGAGTGTGCTGTATTGTTCCAGAAGGGGAGCATGTTTCTTCTGAACTGAGCTAGCTTCTGAAGATAAGCGGCTTAACAGTGCTTGATCTGTTGACTGTATGACGGTACGAATAGATTTCAGAGCGTCATTATTCTGTTTGCGTAACTTCTGAATTTTTGAGTTATCTGTCTTAAGGGTGGCTTGAAGCGCGGTATAATTACCATGAAGACTGTTAATGTCATCCAGCGCGGAATCCCAGCCAGTAGCAGCAGACACAAGTGTGAGGTTACAGGTTAAGAAAGCTGCTACCAGCACTAATTGAGCCACCCATTTTAAATCCCTAATTCTGAAAATGTTCGTTCTACATCTGACGGTGTTTTTTGGCTTAAACATTCCTCTCAGCTCCTTAATGAATTAGTTAATATACGCAAAAAAGCACCTCCAAGATAGGCATTGACGCCTGTCTTGCGAGGTGCTTCTCCCGCACAGAAATATAAAAGATGCTCTTACTATAACTTGAAATTAATGGATAGTCAATGAACAATAGAACATTTGTTTGCTTGTTTTAATAATTGTGAAATACAAAGGGGAGTAAATATGAGTTCACATCTAGAGTATGGGCACGATCGAGTGGCTCTGATTACCGGAACCTCCAGTGGATTTGGACTGCTGACAGCGCTCAAATTAGCTGGACAGGGGTTTAAGGTGATAGCAACCATGCGTGATTTAAGCCGTAAAGGCGAGCTGGTGCTGCAGGCAGAGCAGGCAGGAATTTTAAAGCAGCTTCATTTAATGACCATGGATGTAACTGACAGCGATTCTATAGAGACAGCAATATCTTCAGTACACGAAACATTTGGAAGAATTGATGTTCTAGTCAATAATGCAGGTTTTGCCATTGGCGGTTTCATAGAAGAAATATCTATGGAGGAATGGCGGCGGCAAATGGAGACGAACTTTTTTGGATTAGTGGCTGTGACAACAGCTGTGCTGCCCATTATGCGAGAACAGCAGAGCGGCACGATTATTAATGTGGGAAGTGTAAGTGGATTATCCGGATTTCCAGGTTATGCGCCTTATGCAGCTTCTAAATTTGCTGTTGAAGGCTTCAGCGAAAGCCTGCGTCATGAAATGTCCCCTTATGGAATAAGGGTGGTATTAATTGAACCGGGCTCCTTCCGTACACCGATATGGGGAAAAGGCATGGAGCAAATTCGACGTAAGGAGGATTCTCCGTATAAAGCGCGTCTTGACGCTGTGCTACGATATTCCAAACATACTGCTGAGACAGCGCCTGACCCTAGTCAAGTGGCTAATCTTATCGGTCGTATTACCGAAATGAAAGCACCACGGCTACGTTATCCTATCGGCAAAGGTACGCGAATCTTAATTTTAGGCAAAACGCTGCTTCCATGGAAGTGGCTGGAGAGAATTATTGCGAAAGAATTGAGGTGATAGGATGGAGTCATCCATAAATTTAACAATCATTAAACTAATAGGTTATGTGTCCAGTTTGATGACCGTTTTTTTATGGCTAATTTTTATATTCATCAATCCTTATGCTGAGATTACGAATCGCTCCACTCTTGTGATTAGTATAATCATGTTGTTATTACCGGCGGGGTTATTAGCAATAGGTGTCTTTTTAAACAGAAGTCGGCTAATGCTGCTTGCATTTATCTGGAGTTTTCCCTACAGTTTATATATGTTATTAACACCCGGAATCTTTAGGTTGTTCGGGATTACGAGCCTAATGTATTTACTTTGTTTTGTGTTATTTAGAATGAACAAGATTAGATATTGAACAAGGATAGAGGTGTGCCGATGCTAGAATCGTCCGGAATCCATATCTGCTTCAACGCAGATGGCCGTGAAATAGAAATCCTCGATGTTACTCCATTTGGCAAAGATAAATTTCGAATTGAAGAGACACCGATTTTTAATCCGGCTGTTACAATGGGAGATATTATACAGGTGAAGGAAGAAAATGGAGTCTATTATTACCAAGAGACTGTTCAGAAATCTCCTTTCAAAAGATACGCTTGGCTGCTTAGTAAAGAAGCTGTTGATTCAACGGCCATTGCAGCTTTTAAACATAGAATTATAGAGAATGAAGGCAAATGTGAGTTGATCTTTGGCGGTTTGTTCGTCATTCATATTCCTAAGAATACTTCAATTGATGTTGATGGGGAAATGAATCGAATTATTGAGCGGTTCGAGATTTAAATACTAAGGAAAAAATGCTGCGTCATGAAATGCAAGGAAACTTGCACATGATGACCGCAGCATGGAGAATAGAAGAAACGCTTTTTATTTTAATTCTTCCATAAATGTCTTAAAATTTTCGGCGATTTCTTTTGATTTGGTATGGTGCAGATAATGTCCTGCATCAAGTTTTACCAATTTTCCTTGTACGGAATTTTTGACTTGCTCTTCATGCAATGATATCCAATCTTTTAAGAGAGTATCATCCCCTTGAACAAAGAGCAAAAGGGGGAGATCCTTTGGAAAAGTTGAATTTAGAGCCCCTTTATAATTAGAAGACATATGTTCCACTTCATTTAAGTTAGTGTAATTATAAGTGTTTCTAAGCGTAAGCAATCTCAATTGTTCTTTAGTTTCATCATCAAACGGCAATTCAGCATAGGGATTTCCACTTGATTTAAATAACAATCTGCCCAAGCCTGATTCTCTAAGTAGTTTTAATTTTCCTGTTGGTATTTTAACACCTATTCTGTCTTCCGTTGCAATACTATTATCAATCCCGACAAATGCACTCACTTCGTTTGGATATTTGTTCACATAATTCAAACTGTACATACCGGAAATAGAGTGTGCCATTAGAATATAACGGTCAATATTAAGCTGCTTTACAGCTTCATGAATTTCACTCACAATGTTTTCTGTGGTTCGTTCTTTTTCAGTTCTATCACTTAATCCATAACCGAAAGGCTCAATCACAACAACTTTGTAAAATGGTGATAGTTCATCTATTAGCAGCTTAAAATCAAGTCCCGGTGCCACCGTTCCATAACCAGGTAAGAGCACAACAGTCTCTTCACCTTTTCCTTGAATCAAAACATTCATATTTTTACCATCGACGCTTACAGACTGACCATAGGGTTTTATTTTAGCTTGGTCCGATTTATTGAGGAAAATATTAGCGACAAAAACAGTCACTAGAAAAAGTACTATTGCAGTAGCTAAAGCCCCTAAGGAAATAAGTATAATTTTCAGCGGTTTATTCATCCTTTTTTTAATAACCTCTTCTTCTGGTTTCAATCGCATCTTCTCCTGTTCTAATCGCTTTATTCTAGCTATCTTAATGAGTTGCTAAAGAAAGCTTACCCGATGAAGATGAACTATACATGACGACAATATGAACTGAATATGAACCAGCTAAAAAAAGTTTGACTCTATAAAATGAATGTGAGGTGAGCAATAATGTTGAAATTTATGAAGCAATGGTTGCCGAGTATTGTGATCGCAGTGGTTATTTCTTTGTTTGTTAGAACCTATGTTGCTGAAGCCATGAGAGTTCCAACGGGCTCTATGATCCCAACGATTCAAATCAATGATCGCTTAATTGTTGAGAAAATGTTATGGATGACCACACTGGAGCATGGAGATATTGTTGTATTTACGCCACCTGTAGCTGGTGATGAGAATAAAAGATATGTAAAAAGGCTAATGGGGCTGCCTGGAGATACCTTGGAAATTAAAGATGGCGCACTTTACCGAAACGGAACGAAGGTTAACGAACCTTACCTCAATGAACAGATGGATTACACTTTTGGACCGGTTACGGTACCCGCCGATCATTATTTTTTTCTCGGAGATAACCGGAATATAAGCTATGATGCTCATCTGTGGGATACTCCATTTGTGTCGAAGGATAAGTTGATTGGGAAAGTAATCGCTGAATTTAGCAATCCCTTTTAGGTAGTGTGTAAGACGGATAAATGTAAGGCTTAATCTCTAAAAATAGATTTAGGGGTGCTGAAGTCGCGGGGGTCTTTTGAACTAACCGAGTGCTTTAATGAGTCTTTAACCATATTGTTACTTTGGAAGAATTTAGCTATCCTTAAGGTAAAATATACCTACATATAGTAAGGGGTGCTGAATTTTGAAAGCTCATGTCACAGATCTCAAACATGGCGATTGTCTAATCACAGATACATTCAATAGTGTTGGCCTACACGTGCTTCCGAAGGGGACAGTGGTCTACGGAGAAGAAATCACCATCCTGATGAGGCATCAGATTGATTATGTCGATATTGAACCACGCATGATGGTGCTGGATAATGAAGAAATGAATGTGGCACAAGGGATAGATGGTAATTTTGATCAAGCCATCCAAAACTATGAATCTATATTTCTGGAAGCACTCAGCAAGGGTAGCTTTACGCAGTCGGATGTTGATAATACGCTGCAGCCATTGCTGGAGAAATTGGATGAACAAAAGGATGTCGTTTCTTTATTATTGCTGCTGGAACGTGATGATATCAGTACATACAATCATTCATTGCAGGTCGGACTGTTATCGTTTTACATAGCGACTTGGTTAGGTCATACAAAAGCCGAAAGATTTGAGATTAGTAGAGCCGGTTATTTGCACGATATCGGAAAAAGCCAGATTGCTCCACATATCTTAAATAAGACGGATAACTTAACTCCCGAAGAATCAGAAGAACTAAAACGTCATACTACGTATGGATACGACATTATCCTTAAATCGATGAATGACGAAAAGACCGCACTAGTGGCGCTTCAGCATCATGAATTCGAGGATGGTACAGGTTATCCTAACAATCTCCGTAAACAGGACTTGCATCCGTATACGCAGATTGTTGCTGTTGCAAATACTTATGTAGGCATGACCTTAGGAAGAGCGAATCAACCAAAACAAGGCCTGATTAACGTTCTGCGCAAGGTACATGAGCTTGGATTTGGCAAGCTGAATGGAAATGCGGTACAAGCTCTGATCGGACATTTATTGCCGAATTTTGTGGGTAAGAGCGTTCAGCTTAGCAATGGTGAGCAAGGTACGATTATTATGAATAATCCGTTGGATATTTTCAAACCTCTGGTAAAAATAAATGAGACTACGTTCAGAGACTTATCTAAAGAGCGTAATTTGACTGTTGAAGAAGTATTTATTTAACGAATATTTTTGTGGCGATAAATAGGAGGCTATCTCCCTGATCCGTAAAATCAGGGGATAGCTTTTTTGTGTTATAATCGAAATTGGGTTAAAAACCCTTCAATATGGAATAGGAGAGTGCTTATCGTGATTATCAAATTCATTCGTTTACGTTAATTTGAGGTGCAATTCAATGATGACATCATCCATTTTTTTGAAAATGTATTGAGTCTTATTTAACTGTGCATTCATTGATAAAATTCGAATGAAATGAGGAATGAACAATGAGCGAAAAAATAGTAAAAGTAAACGGAATTGATATATGTTCGGAAAGTTTTGGAAATCCTAGCAATCCTGCGATATTGCTGATTATGGGTGCCACCTGTTCTATGGTTTATTGGGATGAAGAGTTCTGTCAGCGATTAGCAGATACCGGACGTTACGTTATTCGTTATGATAACCGGGATGTCGGACGTTCCGTTGTTTATGAGCCTGGGAGTTCCAATTATACCGTGATGGACATGGCAAATGATGCTGCTGGGTTACTAGACGCCTATAATATAGAACAGGCAAATATCGTTGGAATGTCCTTAGGCGGAATGATTGCGCAAGTCCTTGCTACACGTCATCCGCAAAAAGTTTTAACCTTAACCTTGATCGCATCAAGTTTTTTCGAATCTGATGATAATGATCGGAACTTGCCTCCTATGGATGAGCGGATCCTCGCATTCCATGCAGATGGAGCAACACTGGATTGGTCTAATGAGGAAGAGGTAGCCAATTATTTGGTTTCAGGTTCCGGCATACTCTGTGGTTCAAAACATAAATTCGATGAGAAAAGAGCGTATAAACAAGTAAGGATGGAAATAAAACGTGCCAACAACTTGCTTAGCATGTTTAATCATTCTCTTCTTACAGGGGATGACGGCTACGAGGGCAAGGCAAAAAATATCATGGTTCCTACCTTGGTTATCCACGGCACAGAAGACACGGTGCTTCCTATAGAGCATGGCTTGGCGCTTGCTGCGGAAATTCCTGATGCGTCGCTTCTAACCCTGGAAGGAACGGGCCACGAAGTCCACCCGGATGATTGGGAAACAATAATCAAAGCCATTTCGAATCATACTTTAGGCGGTAAAGCTTAACAGGGCTTAAAGAGTAAAATAAAGAAGGGCTACAATTCGGTGTTGCCGATTGTAGTCCTATTTTTTCTAGGATTACTTCGTCCCTAGGAATTAAATCGCTTCACTAATTTGTCTTTATGTGCAGTAAAAGCCTCTTCTAAAGTGATGCCATATAAGTCCGCTAACAATGCGATATTTCCGAGAACATCCCCGATTTCCTCAATCAAGTCGTTTTTCAGTTGCTCTGGAGTACGAGTCGATTCATCCGGTCGATCTCTGCCGATTTCATAGGAGCGAACAGCTCGCGCGACTTCACCTGTCTCTTCCATTAAGAATCCGACTCTTATAAAAGGACCATAAGTAGTCCAGCCTCGTTCTCCATAAAAATGATTAATCCATTTCTGCACATCATTAATTTCCATATTATGTAGCACTCCTTAATCTTTCACATGATTTATACTCCAACATATAGTATATTAGATAGCGGACATTATCAATATATAGTTTGGAGATGAGATTTTGAAATCAATATGTGTTTTCGCAGGATCGAATTTAGGGTTGCATGAGGATTATAAAGCTAAAGCTGTTGAACTTGGTAATTACATGGCTATGCATAATTATCGTTTAATTTACGGTGGCTCAAAAATCGGATTAATGGGTGAAGTCGCTAATGCTGTTTTGAATGGTGGAGGCGAGGTAATCGGGGTAATGCCTAGAGGATTATTTAATGGGGAAATGGTACATAGAGAGTTAACGCAGTTGATAGAAGTAGAGGATATGCATGGCCGTAAAGCAAAAATGGGAGAGCTGGCAGATGGCTTTATTGCTTTACCTGGAGGGTTTGGAACGTATGAGGAGCTCTTTGAGGTTTTGTGCTGGTCACAAATTGGCATACACAAGAAGCCGGTAGGGGTTTTAAATATCAGGAATTATTTTGATCCTCTGATGAATCTGATACATAACAGTATTCAAGAAGGCTTCTCTAATTCTTCGCATCTCAGTCTGCTAAACGTATCCAACGAGCCGTTGGAACTCTTAACTCTATTGAAGGAGTATGTTCCGCAAACGCTTGAGCAAAAGTGGAAACAGCTCAACTGAATAATGAAACTTTCAGTTTAATGATCGGGTACTCGGGTACACTGTGTTCCTGGACGTAAACCAACCGACATCAGGCATTAGTTTCTCCATGACCTTTACCGCTCGGACTCAGCTGACCTTATTTCTCCATTTCGAACGTTTTAGGCGAGCTATCGGACTATATTGCAGCTATATACTCATAACCACACCGATTCAGCACTGTTACATGGTGATAAGAGCTATACGGTCCGATACTTCTGTAAAAATGACCAAAAAGCGCAAATAGCTGCAATACGGTCCGTAACATATTGAGGGTCTTTGGCTAGTTTCGTTATTTAGGTTACTTTAGTTTCTTGGGCATCATGGGTTTGGTTCTTAGGTTTATCTCCGTTTGAGCAGGGTTTCGGACTCCAGTGACGTTATTTCTTATGAAGAGGTTCATATTTTGTGTTTTTTTGCCAATAGCGATTATGGAGTCCGATAGCATCCCGATTATGGGATTATACTGTGTATAAGGTCAACTGGGTCCTATAGCGACTTCGCAAGTGGATTCGCGGCGCAAAAGGTACGTAATCAAACGAAGTGTGAGGTTTGGATTATGGCTACATTACCGCTGAATTTGAAATTCACTAGTGGATTGGCTATGATAAATATAGAGAAACGCTACAAGAGGAGAAATGAGATAATGACCCCCGAGAATCAAATCGAACAATTTAAGAAGCTTAAGCACGATATCACTCGTTTCATGTTAATTTATAAATTTGCATTGGATGAGATGGAAACGAAGATTGAGATCCTAAAACAGGAGTTTCAGTCTCTGCATGATTACAGCCCAATTGAACATACCAAATCGCGTATTAAGTCTCCAGAAAGTATCATGAACAAGATGCTGCGCAAAAATGGTGAATTATCGCTGGATTCAGTGAAAAATTGTATTAAAGACATCGCTGGTCTGCGGATCACCTGTTCTTTTATCTCTGATATCTATCATGTTAGTGAGATGCTTCAGAAGCAGGATGATCTAACGGTCCTTGAGGTAAAGGATTATATTAAGAACCCTAAACCTAACGGATATCAGAGTCTTCACTTGCTGATTCAAGTCCCTGTTTTTATGTCCGATCGCCAGGAGCTTGTCTGTGTAGAAGTTCAAATTCGTACCATTGCTATGGATTTCTGGGCAAGCCTCGAACATAAAATCTTTTATAAATATAATAAATCAGTACCTGAGAGTATGACTCGTGAACTGAAAAATGCGGCGGATGCCGCTCATGCCCTTGATCTGCAAATGGAGCGTCTGCACCGGGATATAAAGGAAATCAAAGACGATGATGAAGATGATCTTAGCTCCTTCGAGGAAGAGCTTCGCCGTATAGTGGTTCATAATAAGCAGTTCACACTTCCAGCTAACTTTATTAAACTGCTTGACGACAAATAAACTGTTTTGTCCACCTAGAGTTATCCGTTTCCTTTCGGGTGACTCTAGGTTTTTTCTTGTATACATCATTGCCATAGATAACTAGAATAGAGTATTCTCAACTAGAAGAGAATGGTTACTTCAGCTTCATCATTTTTACATAAAAGGAGAATGAAGATGAGCGAGCGTACACTTCGCACCATTACTGTGAATCAAATCGGATATCCGCTGGATGGACAAAAGATCGCAGTATTTACAGGTACTGAGCATGATTTTCAGGTAGTTGATGTTGATAGTGGGACTATTGTGTTCAAAGGTAGTTCAGATGCTGGAAGATTTGATAAAGCCAGTGGAGTAACTTTGCACACAGGTGATTTCTCGGAGGTCAATACTGAGGGAAGATATCGGATTGAGCAGAGCGAGGGTGTAGCTTCGGCATCCTTTACAATCTCAGATCAGCCTTATCATGAGCTTCAACAGGGCTTGCTGAAAGCTTTCTATTATTATCGCTGTGGCGTTGAGTTGACTGAAGAATATGCTGGAGATTGGAAGCACAAGGCGTGCCATACCGCAAAAGGGATTGTATATGGGCAACCGGATCTTCAACTAGACTGTTCGGGTGGCTGGCATGATGCAGGTGATTATGGAAAATATAGCGGTCCCGGAGCGAAAGCTATCGCGGATATGCTGCTTGCCTATGAATTATATCCCTCGGCTTTTGTAAGCGCTATCCCATTGCCTGAAAGTGATGGATCTACGCCAGATGTGCTGCTGGAATGCAAGGTGGAGCTCGATTGGTTGTTTAAAATGCAAGACTCCGCAACAGGTGGTGTATACCATAAATTGACTACGTTAAGCTTTCCTGGTCTGGATGTTATGCCTGAGGACGATACAGCAGATCTGTACTTCTCACCAATATCTGCTACTGCAACTGGGGATTTTGCTGGTGTTATGGCTATGGCTGCAAGAGTGTACAAGCCTTTTGATGCTGCTTATGCGCGGAAATGTCTGGATGCTGCGGGGGCAGCATGGGAATGGCTTGTACAGCATCCAGATGTACCCGGTTTTACGAATCCGCCTGAGATTAGCACTGGAGAATACGGGGATGGAGTCGATAAGGACGAGCGGTATTGGGCAGCGGCGGAGCTGTATCGTACGACAGGGAAAGAGGAATATCATCAAGCTGTTCTGCAGCTAGTGCAGCTGGCTTTTCCAAAATACAGTTTAGGCTGGGGTGATATGGGGGGCTATGGCACTATTGCTTATCTGTTAAATGGTGAGGAGCAGGCAGACCGTGCTTTATATGCCTCGTTAAAAGAAGGGCTTGTTGCTGAGGCACAACGATTAGCGGAACAGAGTCGTGAGGAGGGCTATAGGATCTCCTTAAAAGAGGAGGACTATATCTGGGGCAGCAATATGCTAGTAATGAACAATGCAATGCTGCTGCTGGCGGCTGAATATTTTAGTGGAGACTCCGGTTTTGCGGACTGTGCCTTAGATCATCTACATTATCTGATAGGGCGTAACGTTCTGGATATCAGCTATGTTACCGGGTTTGGGGATCATGCCGTGATGAATCCGCATCATCGCCCTTCTGTAGGTGACCATGTGGCTGATCCGGTGCCGGGATTGGTGTCAGGGGGGCCAGATCGTGGGCTGCATGATGAATATGTAGTTGAGCATTTACAAGGAAAACCAGCTGCGCAGTGCTTTGTCGATCATGAGCTTAGCTATTCTACGAATGAAGTGACGATCTATTGGAATTCACCTGCGGTGTTTGTTGTGGCCCGTTTTAATCAATAAAATGCAATAGTTCGAATAGGGAAAGACGTCCTGAAACTGGATGTCTTTCTCTTTTTTATAGCTGAAATGCTATAATACTAGACGGTATGCTATTTTAGCGGATGGTATTAGGAGGTAGGGGATTGAGTAGTATTTTTGAGATTCAGAGACTTGCAAAACTTAACTGGAAAAGTAACGAGCAAACTTCGAAATATCTTTTCTCGGAGATCTCCGCAGACATAGCTGAATCGGACCGCATCGCATTGATTGGTGCCTCTGGCCAAGGGAAAAGTACACTCCTTAGAATCCTGGCTCTCTTGGATGCTCCGGATGAGGGAGATATGTTGGTAAAGGGGACTTCATATAAAAGTATGGATGCGAGATTATGGAGGATGAAAATAGGGTTTGTAGCACAACAAGCGGTCATGCTGTCTGGCAGTGTGGAGGATAATTTAAGAACTGTCAGCAGACTGCATGACAAACCTTATGATCTTAAACTAGTGCAGCGACTAATTGGGCAATTGGGGCTGGAGCATTTGGATTTAAGCAAAAAAGCGGCAGATTGTTCGGGTGGTGAAAAGCAGCGGATTTCTTTGATTCGCTCCTTGCTGCTCCGACCTACGGTATTATTGCTCGATGAAATCACCGCTTCGCTCGATGTCAACAGCACTCAAATGGTTGAAAAGCTACTAGAGGATTGGCATAAGGAAGAAGGCACTTCGATGATTTGGGTCACTCATGATCTTAAGCAGGCGAGCAGAATAAGCACAACTACATGGTTTATGGGAAAAGGCAGGTTGGAACAGCATGTGAGCGAGTCTTTTTTTGCTGAATCTGCGGAAGAATTGGCTAAAAGGTTCGTTCGGCCTTCGGAAGGAGCGTCGTTGTTATGAGTTATACAGCACTAAGTTTCACGCTTCTGTTTGTATTAGGGACAATGTTGGTCTCCGTGTGGCAAAAGCTCGGACTGGAAAAAGATATCATTGTAGGCACAGTGCGGTCGGCCATTCAATTGCTTGCGGTGGGGTATGTGCTGCAATTTATTTTTAAATCGGATCAGGTCATTTATGTAATTGTGATAATACTCTTTATGATCAGTGTAGCCGCATGGAATGCAGCCAAAAGAGGCAAAGGCTTGCGCGGATTAGTCTGGAGAATTGGACTGGCGATTGCTACTATGGAACTGCTCATGATGGGCATTCTGCTCAGCTTACATATCATTGAGGCTACGCCACAATATATCATTCCGATTAGCGGCATGACCATTGGCAGTGCTATGGTGGTTTCAGGGTTGTTCATTAACCATATCAAGCATGAAATTCAGCAGAGCAAAGGGGAGATTGAAACGTTGTTGTCTCTTGGCGCAACGATCCCACAGGCGATCCAGGAAGTTAGAAAAAGATCTGTAAAATTCAGCATGATTCCTACCATCGACGGTATGAAGACGGTTGGGCTTGTTCAACTCCCTGGAATGATGACCGGAATGATCATCGCGGGCGCTGATCCTGTAGTAGCTGTTCGTTATCAGATATTAATTGTGTTCTCGTTCACTGCCTCTGCTGCCATAACGAGTATGCTGCTCAGTGTACTGAGCTACCGACTCTTTTTCACGCCGGATCTAAGGCTCAAGCAAATAGTGGAGCAAGGCTAAGCCTATTTCTCACAAGCGATTCCGTCTTTGTCACGGTCGCTTTTTTTATTGGCATTATAGAGTTCTTTCGATACGTAGGGTTTGTATTTCGTTTTGCTGCCTTTGTTCTTGGTTGAGCTGGAAATGGCAACTCCACCTTTGTAATCTTTGTTTAGCTCCGTGCAGTTTTTGTAGGTTTTGACCTTGGATTCTGCGCTTGCTGTATTCAAGGTAGCGACGGATAGAGTGAGTAGCAGACCTGCTGCTAGACAAATGTTTAAGATTTTTTTCATGGGAACACTCCTATAAAAATTTAATGGAATTAATGATTATGTAGTATCGTTGTATTTTATATTACCAGTTTAATTCATTGAGGTATACATTATTGGTGGATTTGGAAACAGTGTACATATTTATGAGTGAAGTGGGGGAATAATTAGATTCAATTCACATGTAGTGAACAGGCTACGAATGAGGTGATTCTAATTAGCAAAATGAAAATGGCGACTGCCCTAATTGCGGGATTGTTGCTTCTGCCGGGAATGGCTATGGGTGCATCAGCCCCCGTTACTATGACTCACGTTAATGGAGAACTGCTATCGGCTATGCCCAAGCCAGCTCCGGAGTCTAGGCGCATTATATTACCTTCTGCAATTCAAGCGTCAGAGCTATACGGGTTCGGATTACAGCATCGGAATGCCTCGATTCAATATTCGATCTTCTCTAAAGATTTCAAAAAGATTATGTATCCGCGGTTTGTTGAACTAAACTGGGTGACGGGTGTCTCCAGCCCTTGGATCACGAACTACGAGGTCACTAAAGAAACGATAATTAACAAGAACTCAGAGGTCATAGAAATGCGTCTGGATACTGCGACTTCAAGTGGACCAGCACCTTCTATACTTTTGACAATCTCACTTGTGCAAGAGAAGAATAGCTGGGTGATTACCGGAGTGACATCGGACCCCGAGCTGCCGCGTGGCGGATTGCCTAGGAAGTAGGTTGGTTATGGATAGGAAAAAGAGCAAGCGTAGTAGGGGGGGCCCATACGCTTGCTCTTTTTTTGATTCGAAAGCACATCGT
This sequence comes from Paenibacillus sp. FSL H7-0323, assembly GCF_038002725.1. NCBI lineage: Bacteria > Bacillati > Bacillota > Bacilli > Caryophanales > Paenibacillaceae > Paenibacillus > Paenibacillus sp. FSL H7-0323. The sequence goes on from NZ_JBBODB010000001.1 coordinate 595,197, forward strand.
TCAGTCCACGTGGTCTGTTTTTCTACAAATGATCAGTGACAATGTTCAGCCCAGAGTGGCAATGCCAACTCAGCGTCACAAATGATCAGCCTACGTTGGTGATTACTTAAGAGACAGCGCTTCAGACATCGTTACGGACCGTATTGCAGCTATTTTGGCATTATGGTCGTTCTGGCGAGAGTTTCGGACTGTATGGCTCTTATTCCCCTGAAATCACGCATTATAGGAGTACATTTGGGTGAATAGCTGCATCTGAGTCCGATAGCAAGGCTAAATCGCCGAAATTATGAAAATAAGAGCTCCTCGGTCCGATCACCGCCAAACTCTAGTGTATTTAAAGTCGCAATGTTCAGCTCAGAGTGACAATGCCAGCTCAAAGTAGCAAGGCTATCTCAGAATGACATAGCCCAGCTCAGCGTCAGTAGTCTAGCTTGCTCACAAAGCGCAGCTCGAGCCGCCAGCTCAACTCACATCACACAGCTCAGCTCAATCACCAGCTCAGCGCCAAAAACCCCAACCAAGCCACAACAGCTACCTAGACTATCCAGCTGTTAAACGACTAATCTCTTCCCGCCTTCACCATTAATTCCGCCAGCATTTTGGGTTCGGTTCGAACGGTGGTCATGTGATCTCCTTTGCCCTCGATGAAGCGGAAGATGCCTAAATGACTGGATTGTGTAGGGTGGAATCCGTATGGACCTTGCGGTATCGCGGTGTCCTCCGTTAGATAAAGGTAACTTTTAGGGATCTGGAGACTGTAAAATTTCTTGAGATCAAGCTTTTCGAAAAGTGGACTTGCTGGCTCAGGAGGAGCTTGTTTATAAAAAGCTTGCGCTTCCGCAAGACTGGCGGTGTTGACGAATGTATCCCGGAAAAGAGGGAAGGGGAGCGTTATGGTGTTATTGCCGGAAGTATCTCTCAGCTGTTCAAAGTACTTCAGCGAATCAGCTGGAAATTGGTCCGCCACACTTTGCCCATCTAGCGGTGCGAAGGCGTCGAAGAATACCAGACGTTTGATTCGATCTGGTACTTCCTGAGAGACGGTTTGGATCACCGAACCACCAAAGCTATGTCCGAGCAGAATGATATCCTTTAAGTCTTTTTGCTTGATATAGTCGACAACAGACTGTGTGATTTGCGCATGCGTTACATTATTGTTTTTGTCCCCGCCATGTCCGGCATATTCCGGAGTATAGACGGTGTGTCCTAAGCTGCGAAGTGCGGCGGCCGTTTGATCCCAAAAACCAGCAGTAGCCCAAGACCCATGAACTAGAACGAATGTAAGAGGCGCCTGTTTCGCTGCTGTTTTGTTATTGGCGGCCTCAACTGTGGAGCTAAGATTCATAGGCTGGAAACCCATAATTGTAAAGACAGTGATACATAAAGCTAACACTATTTTTGTGCGAATCGATTTCATACTGTGCCTCCTATGTGGGGTGAGAGTGTAATACTTAGAGGATGCCCCGTTTAGAAAAGAAAGATGAATTTTTATCAGGAGTAGTGAATCTCCGCACCTAGGCATAGGCAAACGCATATCTTGTGTTTAGTGAAAGCAAAAATTTATAGCAACAGAAAGGTAGGAAAAAAAGTGACTTCATACATGGACTATACGTCCCCCAATACAGAGTTTACTTTTGATGTGAACACTAATACACTTTTTAAAAAAGATGCCAACAACTTCATTAACTTGCTGTCGGTTAAACAATTGAATACGCTCGAGAACATATCATTGCTGGATATTTTTCTTAGCAAATCAAATGTGGTTGAACCTCATTATCATCAAAATGCTGCAGAGCTTGTATATTGTATCTGCGGTTCAGCGGTAGTGTCTTTAATCAATCCGTTCACAAATGAACTTCTGCATTTTCCGATTTGTCCGGGTCAAGTGGCAAATGTGCCGCAAGGCTGGTGGCATTATGAGATAGCTACTGTCGATAATACACATCTGCTCGCGATTTTTGACGCACCTATTCCTGAGGTTATCTTAGGTTCGGATATTCTTAGCAAAACCCCGGCAAATGTATTAGCCCATACTTACTGCTTAAATGAAGCTAAGGTAAAAGAAGCTTTAGCTCCAATCAAGCCTGGAACCTTCATCGGCCCTCCTGCTGACTGCTGCGAAGAAGATAAAGTAATGGGCAGCAGCAATATGCCTCCTAATATGGCCCCTAACATGGCTCCAAATATGCAAGCCAATGTTAAACCAAATATGCATCCTAATATGCAGCCAAATATGAATCCTTACGCTCATATGCAGGCGCAACCCATCCCGATATCTTCACAAATGCCTCCAGCTACACAAGCCTTTAATTATCAGCCTTACCCGATGCAAGGGTACTATACGCAGGGTTATGATCAGCATTATCGCCAACAACCCTATGTACAGCAGCAGCCGCATTACCAATATCCGAATAACCAAGAGTAAACTAAAAAACCTCCCGGAACTCTAGATTCCGGGAGGTTTCGTAATTAAACCTAGGATAAACGGACAAGAACTCTTCCTCTAAGGTTTCCTTGTAGAATATCTTCCAATGCTTGCGGTAGCTCGTTTAACATGACTTCACGATCCACGAGGTTCTCCAGCAGACTTGGCTTCAGATCGCTCGCCATCCGTTTCCAAGCCTGCTGGCGAAGGTCTGCAGGACATTCCACAGAATCTATACCGAGAAGGTTAACACCCCGAAGAATAAACGGAAGTACTGTAGTTGGAACTGAAGTGCCTCCGGTTAAGCCACTTGCAGCTACAGAACCTCTGTAGGTGATTTTACTCAGAACTGCGGCAAGGGTGTCACCACCCACCGAATCTACTGCGCCTTGCCATAATTGTTTGTCCAAGGGTTTGCTGGCGCCGCCAATGACCTCTTCACGTGAGATCACGTCTTCGGCTCCTATACCTCTAAGGTAATCGGCAGCTTCGGCGTTACCTGTGCTTGCCACTACGCTATACCCTTTTGCGCCAAGCATGGCAATAGCAGATCCACCTACACCGCCGGTAGCGCCTGTTACAAGTACTTTGCCTTTGTCCGGGGAAACGTCATGATCTTCCAGGGCTAGTATGGACAAGGCTGCTGTCAGTCCTGCAGTACCGTAGATCATAGCTTCTTTAAGCGTCAGGCCTTCTGGAAGGGGAGTGATCCAACCTGCGGGAATACGAGCGTATTCGCTAAAGCCACCAAAGTGTGATACGCCAACACCATATCCTGTCGCAATGACTTGCTGCCCTTTATGAAACCGCTCGTCTGTGGAAGATACCACAATACCGGATAAATCTATCCCTGGAATAAAGGGATATGTTCTTAGAATTTTACCGTTTGGAATACTGGCTAAACCGTCTTTATAGTTTACACTGGAGTATGCAACCTTAATTACAACCTCTCCAGCTGGCAGATCCTCTAGGGTAACCGGTTTAACAGCTACGGAGAAGGATGATTCTGTTTTGTCGACAACTAACGCTTGAAATGATTCTGTCATAAGTGTGAGCTCCTTCAACTACGTTATAGGTAAGACATGTATATAATATTTATTCTGCCCGGTCAACTTGTGATTGTCTATGATATAGCGCAATTGTTTATTAAGGTTCCGTTAAATCGCGTGATAGAGGGTGAAACTTATGAAATGGAAAAATTTAAGGGTTACAGTCTTAGTGGGTATCACATTAGTCTCACTTGGTTTTAATGGATATTCTTTTTACAACAAGCCACCAAAAGAGACTAACCCAACTACCAAGGAGCTAGTTCAAACTATGGGTGTGATTTCAATCCAATCTAACTCTGAGAGCGGAGTGCAGGGTGAGAGTGTGGAGGAACTGAAAAAAATTATTTATAAGTTACCGCAAGTGGAGAAAAAATTAGCTTTTATAAAGGGCGTTATCACAGAAGGGAATACGGTTTATCTGGATCTGGATGAGGTGGAATGGTTCGGTGGAGCGGCGGCAGAAATTGCAGCTAAAGAAGATGGTGTACTAGAACCCGAATCATTGCCTAATGGATTCTATATCCGAAATGCAAGCGAAGAAATCAAGCGGGTTAAGCTGGAGCCTGATGTAACTATAGCTGAACTAAACGGGGCGAGACATCAGCAAGTGGACTATACGAGTATTATTAGCGAAGAGCTAATGGATAGATTATTCCATATGACATTTGTAGAAGGTAAGGTTGTTTTGCTAGAAGAGCAGTACAGACCTTAGTGAAGGAGAACAACTAGAAAGGGCTAGTGGAGAAAAGGAATCGGCAGGATGCTCTACAGCATGCAGAAAAGGTAATGAAGAGTAGAAGAGCTTACGGTTTGTTTATGCTTACATACACTTAAGATTATGATGAATTTTATTTTTATGGGAAAAATGGGTCTGTGCCCGTAGCTGTCATACCTGATGTATTTGGGTCGGGTGCGGATGGGAATACTGTAACAAGAAAAATTTTTCGTTGATCTAGTTAATAGGCGGAAGATATGTTTAAATGGGAAAGTATAGTATTTTTTAAATAATAGGATTGAAGAAAGAGAGGCTAATTCATGTCGATTGCGACTACAATGATTATCAGGCTCGAAATTCGGAAATCGGTTGCATCTTTTGGCGATGTTGCTTCAGGAATTGCCGCAGCTGGCGGAGATATTGTTGCTATTGACGTGATACGTGCAGGGAAGGATGTCACTACCCGAGATATAACAGTGAATGTGCAAGACGCAGCTAATGGAGATATTATCTCAATATTATCGAAGATGCCGGGAATTAAAATAATCAACGTGTCGGATCGGACCTTTCTGGCTCATCTTGGCGGAAAAATTGAAATCACACCTAAAATGCCGATTAAAAATCGGGAGGATTTATCCTTAGTGTATACGCCGGGGGTAGCCCGGGTATGTACGGCGATTGCCGAAGATCCCAGAAAAGCTTATTCTCTGACGATGAAAAGAAATACAGTTGCAGTCGTTTCGGACGGCACTGCTGTGCTTGGACTAGGGGATATCGGGCCGGAAGCCGCTATGCCTGTCATGGAAGGTAAGGCGATGCTGTTTAAGCAATTGGCGAACATTGATGCTTTTCCGCTGTGCTTAAATACCAAAGATCCGGATGAAATTATCAATATCGTAAAAGCAGTTTCTCCTGGCTTTGGAGGGATAAACTTAGAGGATATAAGTTCGCCACGCTGCTTTGAAATCGAACGCCGGCTTGCGGAAGAGCTGGACATTCCGGTATTTCATGATGATCAGCATGGAACATCCGTGGTGGCTTTTGCAGGACTTTTGAATGCGCTTAAAGTTGTAAATAAATCTATTGAAAATGCACGGATTGTTGTTGTGGGTATTGGGGCGGCTGGGGTGTCCATATGTAATCTGCTGCTGGCAGCGGGCGCGCGTTATATTTATGCGGTTGATCGTGAAGGCGTTCTCAGAAAAGATCTCCAATATGATAATCCGGAATGGCAGAAGCTTGCTGCCGCAACCAATCCTGAGGGAATTGAGGGGGGAATAACGGAGGTTATACGAGGGGCAGATGTCTTTATTGGGGTGTCCCGTGGGGGAATTCTAACCGTGGATCATCTCAAAAGTATGGCCAGTGATAACATCGTTTTTGCGATGGCTAATCCTACACCGGAGATTGAACCGGATTTGGCAGAACCTTTTGTTCGCGTCCTAGCGACAGGCAGAAGTGATTATCCGAACCAGATCAACAATGTGTTATGTTTTCCGGGTATTTTCCGTGGCGCACTTGATTGCCGGGCTAGAACTGTGAATCTGGAAATGAAGCTGGCTGCGGCAAAAGCCATTGCATCGGTCGTTCATCCGGATGAACTCAATGAGCAATATATCATCCCAAGTATTTTTAACGAAAAAGTAGTTGAACAGGTGCGCCTGGCAGTAATCCAAGCAGCTATATCCACGGATGCAGCACGCCGGATTCCTAAAGACGTAGCAGCTATAACGGAATAAGATCTATACGATAAATGGACTGCTTTGCTTACTTAGAGAGCAGTCTATTTGTTTTTATACTTGGAGGAAAATTGCCCGAATTGCAACTTTAAATCCACTTAAAGGTGAGGGAGTGTATGAGAAGAATTCATATTATGGGAGCCTCAGGCGTAGGAACGAGTACTTTAGGTTACGAATTAGCTAAAGTGTTGCCACATGTACAGTTAGACAGTGACGACTATTTTTGGGAGCATAAATTCACTAAGCAGCGTGAGGTCAATGCGCGATTAGCGAAACTTACAAGCGATTTGACCCATAAGAAGCCTTGGATTTTAAGCGGTGCGGTATGTGGCTGGGGAGATGGCCTTCGACCATTATTCGATTTGGTTATTTTTCTAGGACTTCCACCGGAAATTCGTTTAGATAGATTAAGAGCCAGAGAGTACGAGAGATATGGTGATCATATTTTGCCTGGAGGAAGTAAATACGAAGCATATCAGACCTTTATGGAGTGGGCGGCATTATATGATGTTGCTGGAGTTGAAGTCAGGAGCAAAGTGCTGCATGAGGAATGGATGTCCGCACTGGAATGTCCTATTTTACGAATAGAGGAAGATTTATCGGTTGGAGAGCGCGTTGAGATCGTGCAGAGATATTTACAAATGGATATAAGCGATACATAGATTTAAAAGGGGCTCTGAATGTCTAAGCAAATAGGAGTGTAGTTCAATGAAGATAGGTTTAGTGAGGCACTTTAAAGTGGACAATCAACCGAGGCGCGGACGAATATCTGGGGAGAATTTTAACGCTTGGGTCGAAGCATATGATCAATCTGATATAAAGTTCGGGCAGTTTAGAAGCTCTGAGCAAGCTTGGGATGTGTGTCTCAGTAGTGATCTGCCTAGAGCCATACATACCGCGAATCTGATCTACTCTGGTAATATTATATATATGGAGCAGTTAAGAGAAATCGAGATTGCTGCAACTTGGCTGAAGGGAATTAAACTGCATCATTTTATGTGGTTAGTGCTGGGGCGGATGGCTTGGTATTATGGGCATTCCTCACAGTCAGAGAGTAGAACCGCAACATTACTCCGCACACAAGCAGTTATCGAGCGCTTAGAACGCGATTTTGGATCAGCAAATGTGTTAGTAGTTACCCATGGAGCTTTTATGAAGGTGTTGGCGCAGCAGCTGGTCCAAAGAGGTTATAATGGAAAGCGAATATCTCATCCACGGAATGGCGGACTGTATGTGTATGAGCAGGGCTGTTAATTTAAAAGAAAGCAGGATGAACAATCATGGTTGTTATTAAAGAAATAGAAATGGAATCTCTTCCTGAACTGGGGAATTTATATCAAGAGCTGATGAATAAACCGTCTGACCTTAATAAGCTTGAAAAAGTATTTAAAGGGGTCAAGGCGGATAACCGCTACATCCTGTTGGGTGCTTTTGTAGAAGGAGAGTTACTAGGGTCTTTGATGGGGATCGTGTGTCAGGATTTAGTGGGGGACTGCAAACCGTTTATGGTGATTGAGAATGTGGTGGTTTCAGCGCGGGCACGCCGTCAAGGCGTTGGCAAAAAACTTATGAACGCCATTGAACAAGCGGCCCGGGAAAGAGACTGCTATTATATCATTTTAGTCTCCGGTGAGCAGCGGAAGGAAGCGCATGTGTTCTATGAATCGTTAGGTTATAGAGATGAAAAGGTGGAGGGATACCGAAAACATTTAAGCTCCCATTAAAAAGCACACAACTTTCTAGGAGGTTTTTAACCTGCAAACATTTTTTCAATATAACTGGATGGTCCGTGAACAATGGTATGAGTGGTGTGGAGATATTTCTGAGGAGGAGTTGCTCACAACACGTATAGGTGGTGTAGGCAGTATTCTTAAGACGCTTTTTCACATTGTTGATGTGGAGTGGAGCTGGATTCAAGTATTGCAAGGAAAGCCGGATTTCCAAGAGGATTTTGAGCGGTACAAGACTTTGCAGCAAGTACGAGAATTGGATGCAAAATTCCACACAGAGGTGGAACCTTTTGTAACGGCTTGGCATGAGGGGCTGGAGCAGAGGATTTTTGAGGATCATCTTCCGGATGGCAGGATCGTGACCGATGCCTGGGGTGAGGTAATGCGCCATGTGATTGCTCATGAGATTCATCATGTCGGGCAATTATCGGTCTGGGCTAGAGAGATCGGAAAACCGCCAGTTTCAGCTAATCTGATTGGCAAAGGGCTGATAAACAGCCTACCTGGCAAAGTGTAGACAAGCTATTCAGCGTATACTCAGATTCATATTTTACAATCTCCTTGAACTGCGAAAACATAAATCTGTACTTCAAGGAGGATTACACATGGTGAAGAAGAAAAATTTGCTGAGAAAGTTCATGGCAGCTACACTAAGTCTTGCTATCGTCTCAACGGCGTTTGGTGTTGCTGGAAACACGCCCGTAGTTAGTGCGGCGGATGCAGGTGTAACGAAAGCGTATGAATCCCTGTTCGCTGGTGACAGAATCATTGATGTTAAAGTAACGATTGATGATGCGGATTGGAAAAGTATATTAGCAAGTCCCCTCGAAAAAGAATACAAAAAAGTTAAGGTTGAAGTTGACGGGAATGTTGTTGAAAATGTTGGATTTTCTACTAAAGGGAATCTGACGTTAAAATCGGTAGCCAGTATGACAGACTCGGATAGATACAGCTTCCGGCTGAAATTTGATAAATATGATAAGAAGCAAACGTTACTTGGTCTTGATAAAATGGTACTGAACAACAATTACTCAGACCCTTCGTATATTCGTGAATATTTACATTACGAAGCGCTTCGTTCTGTAGGTGTGGATGCACCTTTGACTGTGTTCACCAACCTGTATATCAACGGAGAATTATATGGTTTTTATGTAGGTGTGGAAGCGATAGATGATAGCTATCTAGAACGTACCTATGGAGAAAATTATGACGATGGTGTTCTGTATGATACAGAAGAAAAAAGTTATCTGCAGTACAAAGAAGGCAGTGACTACGAAACGATAACTTATGATACAGGTAAGGAAGATGATAAAGCTTCGTTGAAGAACTTCATCAAGGTGCTGAATGAGATGCCTGCCGGTGAGAAGGGTTCTATTGAAAGTGTGCTAGATGTGGATTCGGCACTGAAGTATATTGCCGCTAATGCTGTATTGGGTAATTATGACAGCTATAACGGGGATAAAGGTCATAATTATATGTTGTACGGGGATGCATCCGGTAAATTTAGTGTACTTCCATGGGATATGAACATGTCCTTTAACGGGTATTCTGGTGGCGGAGGCGGCAGAACAGGTACAACAGACACAACAGCTGCTGCGGGCACAACTTCTACATCGGCAACAACCCTTGCAGCCAATACCAGCGCAGTAACTGCATCAATTGATAATCCAACGCTTGGGATAAGTTTAGATCAGGTCCCAATGATTGCTAATCTGTTGGAAGTGCCTGAATATAAGACTAAATACCTGAAATATGTATCTGAGCTGGTTGATTATTTGGAAGGAATTCAGAGCAGAATTACTGAATTGGCTACCTTGATCAAACCTTACGTTCAAGCAGACCCAACCAAATTTTATACCATGGAACAATTTGAAAGTAATGTTACTTATTCAGCAACAGGTGAAATGGGTGGTAGTGGAGGAATGACTCCGCCAGCTGGGATGGAAGGCATGACTCCTCCTGAAGGGATGGAGGGCATGACACCTCCGGATGGAACGACACCGCCAGCACGTCCTGATAATACAGCGACTGCGACTGATGGCAATCCTACACCTCCAACAGGTAACGCTGGAGGCGGGGGACAAGGTATGGGGACAATGGCAGCAGGTTCGATTATGACCTTTGCGCTGAACAGACTTGCTAATCTGCAAGGCCAGCTAGGACTTAACGTCACACCTCTACCCTCTGTAACTACAACGCCATCAACAACGAATCCGAACACGACGGGCACTAAGGGAATATCCGTACTTTTAAACGGAACAGCGGTCAGCTTTGCAGATCAGCTTCCTGTGAATAAGGATGGCCGTGTGCTGGTGCCAGTGAATGCAATCTTTAATGCTCTGGGTGCTACAGTAACCATGGATCAAACGACTAAGAAAATTACCGCAATAAAAGACAATACAACGATCGTAATGGCCATTGGCAGCAAGACTGCTTACATCAATGGCAAAGTACTCACACTCGACGTTCCTCCGCAAATTATCGGAAATCGGACACTGGTTCCGGTAAGATTTATTTCCGAGGGATTGAATATGGATGTGAAGTGGGATGCAGGGACTTCTACAGTTACAGCTACGACTAAAACAGCAGCTTAATAATTAGCTTTATCGCGTATGCGGAAATCCGGGGCAAGCTCTGGATTTCCGCATTTTTTAATTCAAGCAGATCAACTCGTGCTGCTGCTAGAGAGCAGTGGCGGAAACCAGACATGACGAAGATCGACCCAACCCTGGCTATTGAAGCTAACCCCGCGGACAGAGGGGAGATAAGCTGTCTGAGTCGGCTTTTCATACAAAATATGTAGGTGGTGCTCTTTAATCAGACGGTTCTCGATGATACTGAAACTTTCCGCTCGGGCCACCGGATTAGGTTCGCGCGCGATGGTATACAGCCAGCCTTCTATATCCGCCCGGGTATGCGGTTCAATATGCTGGGAGAGCGTGAGGTATAGATCAAATAAACGAAGTTGTTCATCCTCGTCACGGAATAATGAGAAAACAATCAGGTCAGATTCCAGCCGAATCGGACCTTTAAATTCCTCTGGAGACACGGAAATGACATTGCATTTATAACCTTGTTGCTCTAGTCTAGTGGCAATAAAATCAGCATCGCCAGCATATTGTGGAATAGTAGAGATTTGCAACGTGATTTCTTGATCTATTATCGCTTCTTGCTCGATGGACGCTGAATCGTCTTTTAAACAGGAGACTATTTTTGCCCGAAGCAGGGGATCGCTTAGCGGTCCCTTTTTTTGCGTATTGCAGGTGACGAATTTCCGAATGGAAGACTCCGAATGAATTCGGCTCCAGGTCGAAGAACTGGCGGATGAGGGATTCTGAATCACGTGAAAAGCAGAACCCGTATCAGAGGATGACGTTTCGGTATCCCACGGGACATAAAGGATTTCAACCCGATCTAAATGAGCCCGTCCTTGAAAATAATAAGGAAAAACCTCCAGCACACAAGTGTCCTCGGTCATATCCACAACCTTAAAGGGGCCAGTCCCCACGGGTCTACGGCCAAAGCTCTGCTCATCCATTCCTTCTAAATCACGCGGTACAATTGCGGCTCTGCTCGTACACAAAAATGGCAGAAATAGTTCATTAGGCTGCTTAAGCGTAATTTGAACGGTAGATGGATTTAATGCGGTGACCCGCTGGATTTCTTTGAAAATATAGCTATAGAGTGTCCGTTTAGAGGTTTGCATCAACCGTCCCAGGGAATAGACTACATCCTTGGCTGTCAGCACTTTTCCATGATGGAATAACACCTCTTTGCGCAGAAAAAAAGTCCAGAGCGTCCGGCTCTCATCGACTTCCCAGGCGTGAGCCAGACAGGGAACGATTTTGTCCTGTTCACCACTTCGTTTCACTAACCCGTCGAAAACATGGCTGGAAACAAATGACTCTGCCAGCAAATTCATATAGAGCGGATCGAAGGTATGGAGTTGCTGGGTAATAGGCAGCCGGAGAGTATCAATTTGCTTGTCACTACGAATTTCAGAATGATGCCCAAAATAGGTCAGCAGCCAACCCTGCAGTGTATCCTGCAGTGAGGTGGAGCTGGCATGGGTTTTGATACCTTCTATAGCGTTGTGGACATCTTTGCGGCTAATCGCCTGCATCATGGATTGAAGGGCAATTTCTTCGGAGGGAACAAGAAATTGCAGCAAAGAGCGGCTTCCCCGCCCACGCTTAGGCGTCCATTTGATCCATTCCTGCAACATCATTTTATTCACAATATGCATGGCATTGCGGTGTGTACAGCCGAAAATCAATGCCAACTCATCCATCGTCACTGAGATTTCTGTGGCTCCCCCAAAATGAGATTGCAGCTTTAAAAATTGGCTATGCAGCTTCATTGTTTTGGTTCCTTTCGGAAAATAGGAAATTATAAATAAATTCTTTCTCTTTTTTTTCTTATTTTATCACGTAAAATAAGGATGAGAAAGTAAGAAAATGGGGGTAATTACCATGACCGAGGAAATGGAAACGGGAACGGGACTTAGGCTTAATCGATCGCTTGCTGCTTTGCTTGCCGCGTTCTTACTGGCAATAGTTCATCAGTATTTATTTTATGGGAAGCTGGCGGGCCTATCGTATCCAATCTTTGTATGTCTGTTCTATGCGTTCATGCTTTATTATGCCAAGGCTAAAATCCGCAAGCTTAACAAATTCAGTTACTTCTGGTTTGGAGCGATTTTTCTACTTTCATTAACCTATTTATTCTTTCATAATTTTTTCTTCTTTGGGCTGAACCTGCTGGTGATCCCGGTGTTGATTTTATTACATATGACTTATTTGCTTAGTGATAAACGGCCGGCTTGGAGCCGGCTTGGATTAGTGGGGAACACGCTGGAGCATGTGCTTCCACAGAATTTCCGCCATTGGAGCACTGTGTTTACGATCATTAAAAGGTCTGGCGGCAGTAAAATGAAGGACGAGCGTAAGCAGGTCATGGGGAAAGTGCTGATAGGACTTGCGATCTCTTTTCCAATATTGCTGGTTGTGGTGACTCTGCTGTCCTCAGCGGACGGAGTGTTTCATCATGTACTGCTGGCGCTGCCGAATGTGCTGGATCGGATTTCATTTGGGGAAGGTTTTGTGCGGGTGCTGTGGATTATCCTACTGGGCATGGGCTTGTTCGGCTTAGTGTGGGGGTATGTGGATTCGAAAATCTATGACTGGAATATGCAGCCTAAGGAATATGGTCCAGTGCTGGCGCCTGTAAGCTTTAAAATGGATCCGATAATTATGACGACGATTCTTATAGCCATTAACACGGTATATGTATTGTTTGTTTTCGTACAGTTTTCTTACTTGTTTGGAGCATGGGAAGGGATTTTACCAGAGGGCAGCTCATATGCTGATTACGCACGTAGTGGATTTTTTGAGCTGATTATGGTGGCTGCGATTAATTTCGTGATTTTGCTGCTGGCTTTGGTATCGGAAGGAAAAAGAAGTGGGGGGCTGCAAAAATTCATTAATGTCCTGCTCTACATTCTGGTTGGTTGCTCGACAGTGATGCTATATTCCGCCTATACCCGTCTGACTCTCTATGAAGAGGTGTATGGCTATACCACGACTCGATTTTTAGTGCATGCATTTATGATATTTATGGGCTTATTGTTGGTGGTTGCAGCCTTACGGATAGCTGTTCAGCGTGTGCCATTGGCGAAATGTTATATTGTGCTGGGCTTGATCTCCTACGTCGTCATGAACTATATCGGGATGGATGTTATTATCGCTAATAAAAATATGGATCGCTATGCAGCGAGTGGTAAATTGGACGCCAATTATTTGGTCCGTTTATCTCCGGAGGTCATCCCTTCTCTGATAAAGTTTAGTGAACAGGAAGATGGGATGCTGGATGATTTTTTAAAGAATGAATGGAGAGAACTCAATAAGCGTGAGCAGGCATGGCAGTCGTTTAATTTCCCGCAATATCTGGCGCAGCGTGAGCTGGCTGAATATTTTGCACAGTAAAGGTAAGAAGAAGGTGTGAGGTCAGTGAGGAAAAAGCCATTTAAAAGAGGCTGGTCATTTATCATTATTTTTATTACGGTAGGTTTAAGTTACGGGATCTATCATATCTATTTATACAATGCGCCCAAACAAAATCATTACTCGCGTGTTTCCAGCACCCATCTTGAACAGGAAAGTCTGGGCGGCATTCAGCTGCTTCAAAGCCTTGATTCAATCGCTAGGGAACCTAAGCCAAATAATGATATAGAGCGGTATCAGTATTACGATCTGGGTCACGAGACAACAATAGCCACAGCACGTGGTGATGATAAGATCATTCTAATCAGCGTCTATTCCGATCATACGATGAGTACGGCAAGAGATATTCATATTGGAGCTTCAGCGGACGAAGTGATCAAGGCTTATGGCACTTCTTATTATAAAAGAGGGGAGCAAGGGGCTGAGATTATCGGATACGTGGATAAAATCAACCATCGGAGTATTGAATTATGGCTGCAGGATCAGAAGGTAGATATGATTCGTTATTGTGTGGATTCTGTTGTAATGTAAAGTGTCATAGGAAAACCTCATTAAAAAGGACATATGTCCTTTTTTTGTGGGGTATTCTAAATTACACTGGAGCAAACAATAGAGGGGGCACTACATGCAGACGATAAATGACCGTGAGGCTGTCCGTGCCTTGGCAGTGAAGAACGGTCTGGACGGAATATTTAGCCCGCTGGTAACGCATAAAATGGAGTTGAGACGTTACGCGGATGAAGAAAAGCTGTGTCTGGTTGGCGATCAATTGGATGGGATGTTCATATTGGTTGAGGGTAAGCTCAAAATCCAGACCTTGCTGCCAAATGGCAAATCTATGCTGGTGCGGTTTACAAATCCGATATCTGTGATTGGGGATGTAGAGCTGCTTCACCGGTTCCCTGTTAAGAATCAAGTGGAGTCTGTGGGTGAGAGCTTGATTCTTTTTGCAGGGAGAAGACTACTCCTGAGAGAGCTTGAGGAAAATACAGCGTTGTTACGTTTTCTCGTCGGAGAACTTAGTCACAAATTGCATACGCTCGGTCAAGCCTCTGCACTTAACCTGTTGTATCCTGTGGAGAATCGATTTGCCAGTTATTTAATGTCTTTGTTCGCGGATAAAAATGGTGACCGGCGGGTGGAGGAGATTCGGACCTCAAGTCTTATTGAGACAGCAGAATTGCTTGGCACAAGCTATCGGCATCTTAATCGAATCGTACGGCGTTTTATTGATGAAGGAATCATTACACGAAATCGTGGACGCTTAAGTGTACTGGATGAATCGAAGCTGGCAGAGCTGGCTAACGGAAATTTATACGAATAAAAAGATCTCAAAAGACCATTAGTTCCTGCCTCGGCCGGAAATAGGGGTCTTTTTGTTTTTTTTAAGCAAACATTCAGTTCAAATTCAGAGAGGCTTAAGGGAGAGCTAGTAGGATAAAAGTACCAAATAGATCTACATACATATAGAGATGAGGAAAACCGATGGTGAAAAGTATCCGTGGGAAAATAGTCTTAGGATTTACTGCTGTGATTATAGTCTTTCTAGTGGCGATAGCCGGAAACACATTGTTTCAGGGGAAGGTTACCCAATTGACAGATCAGGTTAATCGTAACTGGGACAAGCTGTCACTTGTTCAAGGCTTAACAGATAAGATTCGTACCGCAGATGAGCTGGGTGCTCGTTATGTGATGAGTAACACAGATGATGAGCGGAATTCATATCTGGCAGAGTATGAAGAAATGCTCCCATTGATTGAAAATGCTATTACAGAGCTGGAGAATGCCCGATTAAGTGAAGCTGAGTTAAAGGGTGTAGCTGAGCTGAAGAGCAAATGGAATGATTATTTAATCGTTCTGAAGGAAGCTTTTGCCTTAGCTAAGGAAGGCAACTTCCCGGAAGCGCAGAAGAAATTCACGAACCTGTCATTAGACGCTATGATTGAATCTCAGATTGTGTTTCAGAACATGCTCATAGAGGAAATAGAGAATGGACAAAGCCTGGCAAATTCGCATCGTAACAACGCTTTGATTACTAGCTTTGGTGTGACCGGATTGTCGGTAGTGCTCGCGGTGATCCTTGCGCTGCTAATTTCTGGACGGATTATTAAACCGCTTCGTGATGTGAACACTCAGTTGAAGGAAATTGCAGATGGGGATGCCGATCTTACGCGCAAATTAAGTGTTCGTTCTAAAGATGAGATTGGTGAACTGGCGTTTAACTTTAATAAAATGACAGATAATCTGGGCACGATGATTGAACAGGTGAAGTTATCGGCGAATAGTCTCGCGAATTCCTCTACAAAGCTTAGGTCAGATAGTGGAGTGACAGCAGGCGCCACAGAACGAATATCGCATATTATGGGTGAAGTCGCTTCCGGAACAGCCAGACAGATGAATGATTTGCAGACCAATACAATTACAATCTCAGAAATATCTCTAGGAATCGGTCAAATTGCTGCCAGTGTCCAGGACATCTCGGAAGCCTCCCATCGCTCTGCGGCATTTGCCATTACAGGAGATGAATCCCTTCAGGCCGCAGGACAGCAAATGGAATCGATTAATCGCTCCATACAATCTTTATCACAGCAAGTCCAAGGTTTTGTGAATCGATCCCAGGAGATTGGCAGTATTGTAGGAGTCATAAAAGGAATCGCTTCGCAGACGAATATGCTGGCCCTAAATGCGACGATTGAGGCAGCTCGTGCTGGTGAACAAGGTAGAGGTTTCGCTGTGGTTGCCGATCAGGTCCGTAAGCTGGCAGAGCAGTCCGCGGAATCCGCCAATCAAATTGCAGAAATGGCGACTGGGATCCAAAGTGAAGCAGATGATGCCATGAAGGTGATGATGAGCAGCATGCGTGAAGTAAAGGGAGGTACGGAGATTATCGAGGAAGCGGGACGTTCCTTCGGTGAGATTCGATTATCTATAGATTCACTCGCCGAACAGGTTCAGGAAGTATCTGGAGCCGTGGAGGAGATTACGGCGGCTGCGGATGAGATTGTAGAGTCAATTCGTAACGTTACGCAAATCTCGGAAACAACCGCTGCGAGTACTCAGCATGTGTCAGCAGCCTCACAAGAGCAAATGGCTTCAGTCGAACAAATTGCATCCTCTGCAAGTGAATTAAGTACAATGGCGCATGGACTGCAAGGGTTGGTAGCTAGATTTAATGTATAACACGAAGCTTCGGAGAGTTAAGGGGCAATATAGTCCCCTTGACCTCTCTGTGGCTTTTTTTGGTTGAACGTAATATTCCACATACAAAGCATAGAAATCGCCATCGACGGCCATCTACCTATAACTTATATTATTAGCGTTATTAGTTAGCTTGTATCCGTAATCCATCATTTCAAATGTAGGAGGCGAATGTCTATAAAACTACTGTTTTGAAAGCGCATCCTTTCTGCTGCATAGCTCCACAAAATTTTGGAAGGTGGTTATTCAATGATAGCAGCTTCTAAAAGATTTACCGGGAAGACGGCAGTACTTTATTGTTTGATTGTTATATTATTTGTAGGTCAGTTAGGATTATATCCCTCGGTGAGTTTAGCCGCGGGGAATTTAGCCCAAGGGAAGACTATTACTTCAAGCTCCTTCGGTGATGTATACGTAGCAGCCAATGCTAATGACGGCAGCCAAGGAACGTATTGGGAGAGCGCAAGCGGTGTTTTTCCGCAATGGATTAAAGTGGATTTAGGGGCAGCAAGCAGCGTGAATCAGGTTGTACTAAAGCTGTCAACGAATTGGGAAACAAGAACTCAAACGTTAGCGGTACAAGGAAGTACAGATGATGCAACTTACAATAACTTAGTAGATTCCGCCAATTATACATTTAATCCAACGATTGATTCCAATACAGTGACCATCAGCTTTACAACTGCGAATATCAGATATGTTAAACTGAATTTCACATCCAATACGGTCTGGCCAGCAGCACAGTTAGCGGAATTTGAGGTTCATGGTAATACAACTACAACTCCATCCTCAGGATATGAAGCGGAGAATGCCGCATTATCCGGTGGTGCCAAGGTTAACACGGATCATACAGATTATACAGGTACAGGATTTGTTGATGGTTACCTAAATCAAGGTGCTGCAACTGCATTTAGCGTTAATGTGGCTTCTGCTGGTAACTATGATGCTACATTAAGATTTTCAAATGCATCAGGCAGTACAAAAACCATTAGTGTTTATGTGAATGGAACTAAAATTAAGCAAACCTCACTTGCGAATCTGGCCAATTGGAATACTTGGTCAACAAAGATTGAGACGCTGGCTCTGAATGCTGGTGCTAACACGATTACTTATAAGTACGATGCAGGAGACACTGGAAATGTGAATCTAGATAATTTGAACGTCACTCCAGCTTCTGCGACAACACCTACGCCAACGCCGACGGCAACTCCGACACCAACGGCAACACCTACCCCAACTCCGACGGTAACTCCGACCCCGACAGTAACACCTACACCAACTCCAACGGTAACACCGACCCCGACACCAACAGTTACACCAACGCCTGGGGCGGGTTCCAATCTGGCTTTGAACAAAAGCATCAACGCTTCCTCTTCCGTCTTTACCTTTGTTCCTACAAATGCGAATGACGGTGATGTAACTACTTACTGGGAAGGAGCAGGAGGAGGTTATCCCAATACATTATCTGTAAACCTGGGTAGTAATGCCGATATTACATCCATTGTCCTCAAACTGAATCCATCATCGGCCTGGTCCACACGTACTCAGACTATTCAAGTGCTTGGGCATAATCAGAATACAACAGCCTTTACTAGTCTTGTGCCAGCAACCGTGTATACTTTTAATCCGGCAGCTGGCAATACGGTCACTATTCCGGTAACGGCTACGGCTAGTGAAGTACAGTTGAAGATTACCACCAATACTGGTTCAACCGCTGGACAAATCGCTGAATTCCAAGTGATGGGTGCACCAGCTGCTAATCCGGATTTGGCGATAACCGGTCTTACATGGTCACCTTCAGCTCCAGTAGAGACCAATGCCATTACTTTAAATGCAACGGTAAAAAACCTTGGAACGTTAGCTTCCATAGCGACTAATGTGAATTTCTACTTGGGCAGCACACTTGTAGGCACTAGCCCAGTGGGGGCATTAGCGGCTGGCGCATCTACGAACGTCACTTTAAATATGGGCGCAAAGGATGCTGCTACCTATACTTTAACTGCAAAGGTTGATGAGAATAATACGGTTATTGAATTGAACGAAGGCAATAACAGCTTCACTAGCCCAAATTCTCTTATTATTGCTCCCGTATCCAGTTCTGATCTAGTAGCTTCCCCTGTTAGCTGGACACCAAGCAATCCAGCAGGCGGCAATGTGGTCAGCTTCTCGGTGGCAATCAAGAATCAAGGGACAGCAGCATCCGCAGGGGGTGCGCATAACATAACCTTGAAGGTTCTGGATGCTACTACGAATGCTGTACTCCAAACCTTAACTGGAACCTATAACGGCGTGATTGGCAGTGGAGTAACAGCGCCTCCTGTTAGTCTTGGCACTTGGACAGCAGCTAATGGCAAATATACTGTGAAGACGGAAATTGCCGTAGACACTAATGAGCTGCCAGTTAAACAGGCCAATAATATTCAAACACAGTCTCTTTTTGTAGGTCGTGGAGCCAATATGCCTTACGACATGTATGAGGCTGAGGAGGGTGTGATTGGTGGCGGGGCTGTGAAGCTTACTGCTAATCGGACCATTGGAGATCTTGCGGGTGAGGCTTCAGGCAGAAGAGCAGTCACACTGAATACTACAGGCAGTTATGTAGAATTCACTACTAAGGCTGACACTAATACACTGGTCACCCGCTTCTCCATTCCAGATTCGGCGAGTGGAGACGGTGCGAATGCTACACTGAACATCTATGTGAACGGAGTTTATACCAAGGCGATTAATCTGACCTCTAAATATGCATGGCTGTACGGTTCAGAGATAAGTCCCGGCAATTCACCAAGCGCGGGTTCTCCGAGGCATATTTATGATGAAGCTAACATTATGTTCGACAGCACGATTCCGAAAGGTAGTACGATTCGACTGCAAAAGGATGTGGCAAATACCTCGCAGTATGCCATTGATTTCATCAGTTTGGAGAAGGTATCACCGATTACCAATCCAGATCCGGCCAAATATACGGTCCCAGCCGGCTTTACACATCAGGATGTGCAAAATGCGCTAGATAAAGTACGCATGGATACGACCGGAAATCTCGTAGGTGTGTATTTACCAGCCGGTAACTATCAGACCTCCAGTAAATTTCAGGTCTATGGAAAAGCAGTGAAGATCATTGGTGCGGGCCCATGGTATACGAGATTTTACGCTCCAACGAATCAGGAGAATACGGATATCGGTTTCCGGGCAAGCGATACCGCTAACGGCTCTACTTTTGCGAATTTTGCTTACTTCGGGAACTACACATCACGTATTGATGGCCCGGGTAAAGTATTTGATTTCTCCAATGTGGCAAATATTACGATCGATAACATCTGGACCGAACATCAGGTGTGTATGTATTGGGGAGCTAATACGGATTACATGGTGATCAAAAACTCCCGTATCCGCAACACCTTCGCTGACGGCATCAATATGACGAATGGCAGCACGAATAATCTCGTGTCCAATATTGAGGCACGGGCAACAGGGGATGATAGCTTTGCATTGTTTTCGGCTATTGATTCCGGTGGTTCAGATATGAAGGATAATATTTATGAGAATCTCACTTCAATCTTGACCTGGCGGGCAGCAGGTGTAGCCGTCTATGGCGGATATGCCAATACCTTCCGCAACATTTATATTGCTGACACGCTTTGCTATTCTGGAATTACGATCAGCTCGCTTGACTTCGGGTATCCAATGAACGGCTTTGGCGCTTCACCGACAACGAATTTTGAGAATATTTCCATTGTTCGTGCAGGTGGACATTTCTGGGGGGCACAGACCTTCCCGGCAATCTGGGTATTCTCAGCCTCTAAGGTATTCCAAGGCATTCGTGTCAGTGATGTGGATATCATTGATCCAACCTATCATGGCATCATGTTCCAGACCAACTATGTCGGCTCCACGCCGCAATTCCCAGTGACAGATACCCTCTTCACGAATGTCACAATTTCCGGTGCGCAAAAGAGTGGAGATGCTTTTGACAGCAAATCCGGAGTGGGCATCTGGGTAAATGAAGCGGCTGAGGCTGGGCAAGGTCCTGCCAGAGGGTCAGCCACCTTTAACAATCTGAAGATTACCAACACGGTAACGAATATTAAAAATAATACGTCTACTTTTACGATTAACGTTAATCCTTAAAAATAAATGCTGCCAGTACTGAACAGCCGTCTCCCGCTTTCGTGGGGGGCGGTTGTTTTCAGGTTGCAGAAAGTAAGGTTCTGAATCGACAGGAGGTGCTGCTCACGTTACAATAATGGAAGGTACAGAAATGAAGGAGGCTCTAAAATGACATCCTTAGTGGTTAACAATATAACAGAGCTGATTGGGAATACACCGGTTGTAAGATTAAATCGGCTGACTAGCCCCCAAGATGCAGAACTATACGTGAAGCTGGAGCTTTTTAATCCAAGTGGCAGTGTAAAAGACCGGGCAGCTTATAATCTAATCCTGCAAGCCGAGCTAGCAGGTTTGCTGAAGCCGGGCGGGACGATCATTGAGCCGACTAGTGGAAATACAGGGATAGGCTTAGCGATGAATGCCGCGGCAAAAGGGTATAAAGCGATTCTTGTCATGCCTGATAATATGACCAAGGAACGAATCAATATTCTAAAGGCTTATGGTGCGGATGTTGTGCTGACGCCCGCAGCAGAACGGATGCCGGGAGCTATAGCAAAAGCGATTGAACTGGGAAAAGAAGTGGAGAACAGTTTTATTCCGCAGCAATTCGAGAACAAAGCCAACCCGGATATTCACCGGACAACGACCGCTCTGGAAATCCTGGAGCAAATGGAAGGTAAGCTGGATGTGTTTGTTGCTTCATCAGGAACTGGGGGCACGATAACTGGAACCGGTGAGGTTTTGCGTGAGCATCTACCTGATATCCGGGTTCTTGTGGTTGAGCCGCAAGGCTCGCCCGTATTATCTGGAGGAAAGCCAGGACCACATAAGCTGGTAGGAACGAGTCCGGGCTTCGTACCTGCCATTTTGAATACACAGGTCTACGATGACATCGTTCAAGTTGCGGATGAAGCTGCCTTGGAGACGGTAAGAACGCTGGCTGCAAAAGAAGGAATTCTGCTGGGTCCATCCGGGGGTGCCACTGTATGGGCGGCGTTGCAGGAAGCACGTCGTCTTGGGGCTGGCAAACGCGTGCTTTGCATTGCACCTGACACAGGGGAACGGTATCTTAGTATGGGAATATTTTAGTTTCGTCTGGAGGAATGGGAATGAATAAGCTCAGTGTGAGTTTCCTTATTGTTCTACTGCTGGCGGGCTGCTCAGGCTCTAACAATCCAAACCCTTCTCCAAGTGCAGAGCCAACACCAACGGCAAGTATGCAGCAGCCAGCAGCTTATCTGGAAGCTGGAAAGCTGAAGGCGAATTTTGGTTTTGCAGATGAGTCTGGCAAGAGCATCTTAGTCACCGGGCAGGAAAAAGGGCTGGATGCGCAAATGCAACAATTGAATGAGGCGATCGGCGATCATGGGCAAGTGCTAAAAGTGAAATTGAATAAATGGCAGGAGGGTACGGAGAACAGTAATGGCCGGGAGATGGCTCACAATTTTGTGAATCTGCCAGGGTATCTTTATACGGTTGAAGCGGGGAATGCGACCCCTGATGAGACCTATTACCTGACGGATCAGGCAGAGTTTAATGCGAATGCGCTAATCTCTGTTAAGCCTACGGAGGTTAAGCAAGCCTCGCTAAATGTTGCAGAAAGTGTGCGGCAGAATATTGTTTCTGCGAAAAATCGTGAAGTAGAGCACATTTGGAAACTTGCTGACCTGTCTGGTGATCGGCAGCTGTATCTCGTTCAATTCATTAGGCAGGATCAGGAGATGTTATTTAGTCTCGTGCTGGAAGATAAGGCCGGGCTTACCTTTATGGATTATCCGGCTGTCATTCAAGGCGATGAATTTTCCGTCTGGAGAGTGGATGATGGAGGGGAAGTGATACCTGAGATGTTCTCTATTCTTTTTGCGGCGGAAACTGCTGAAGGTCCATTACTCGGTATGGAGTGGTGGGGAGCGGAAGGCGTAAACACATTTTTCCTGAAAAAAGAGGGAAATGTTTTTAAAGAAATGGACATTCAATACGGACGCTACACATCACCACTATAACTGGGATGCAGATACATCGAAGGATGTATCTTTTTTTTGCTACAATATAAGAAAGTATAAATTTTCACTATATACTGCTTATAATATTATGAAGGATAGCATTATTTTTTTAAATACTTAAATTTGTAACAATAAGAACTTTAAATAGCCCGATCGAGTCATGTAGCAGAATTGTGACGGTGATATTGTTAATCATAAGATGTACGGGAGGGGACAGCAACGTATAACCGAATCAAGTATATGATCCTGTTACTGCCAACGCTAATGGTAGGGATCTGGGAGGTCGTGCGCCATCAGTTTCTAATGCCTTATATCTCGATGGATCTGGGGAATTATTTGACACCTGTCCTCGTATTTTTGTTCACTCTTGTATTGCTCGTCCCTTTGTTTTCGCTGATGGAGCGGAATCAACGGGAGCTGGAGCAGGAACGTGCGCTCAAAGAGGCAATGAAAGCCCGGGAAGGGCTAGCTAAGGAACTGCATGATGGGATGGCGCAATCTTTATTTCTTTTATCTGTCAAAATAGATCGTCTGGAAGCAAGCCGCAGGAATGGGGAAGTCAGCGAAGAAAATGTGGATCAGATCAAAAAGACCGTCCACGAGGTGAACCGTTATGTTCGACAGGCGATCGCCAATCTGAAGGTACCAGTGTCTGAGCAGCACTCTTTTTCATTGGAACAGTCGGTTAAAGATCAGCTTGCTCAAATGGCTAACGAGATTATGATTGAGGTTTCCTTGGATTGGAGTCTACAGGATGAAGCCCTCTCTCCTTCGGAAAAAGCAGAGCTGCTATCTTGTATCCGAGAGGCTATTATTAATGTGCGTAAGCATACAAGAGCGGCGAAGGTTTCTATCACAGGTGCAGGCACTGAGAAAAACTGGAGCGTGGCGATTGTCGACAATGGCGAAGGATTTCAGCATGATCCCTTTGAGGTGAACGGAAGTTACGGCCTTCAGATCATGAAGGAACGTGTCGAAGGAATGGGATGGAAGCTTCAGGTGAGCTCCGGCAATACGGGGACAAATGTGGAAATTACGAAAGGAGGGGGAAGTTTATGAGCCGGTACCGGGTTTTGGTTGTGGATGATCATGCGCATGCGCGTGAGGCGATGTGTGAGATTTTGTCCATGGATGATAGTTTTGAGGTCATTGGAGTAGTGGAGAGTGGTCCTGAGGCGATCGCGTTCACGGCCCAGTGGATGCCTGATCTCATTCTTATCGACATTCAGATGCCGGAGATGGACGGGCTGGAGACTACTCGCCGGATCAAGCAGGAATATCCCTATGTCAAAATCGTTATCGTTACGGTATCGGACGAAATTTCCCACCTCCTCGAAGCATTGAAGCAAGGCGCACAAGGGTACTTATTGAAGAATCTGGCACCTTCCACCTGGATTGAATATTTGCAAGCGATTGTGAATGAAGAAGCACCGCTAAGCCGGGAGCTGGCTTTTCAAATCTTGAAAGAATTTACCGTTCCTTCATTAACGGACGAAGGGGAGTCTTTGACGGCGAGGGAGAAGGAGATTTTAAGCTGTGTGTCTTCCGGATCGACGAATAAAGAGATTGCCATAAGCCTGTCGATTTCGGAGCATACCGTAAAAAACCATCTGAAAAACATCCTTCAGAAGCTTCAACTCCAAAATCGTACGCAGCTGACGCGTTATGCTCTGGAGCAGGGGCTTGCTTCACGTAAACGTGATTTTCCGCGGTAAATATGAGGATAGAGATGAAAGTGAAAAATGATAAAATTACTTAAAGAAAGAGGCACTCTAACTATGAACAGATTATCTCGCAAAATAATGACACTCTTCGCACCAGCCGCTGCAACACTTCTGTTGTTCGCAGCCGTGGCTAGCGCGCACGTAACCGTAGCACCAGCACAATCCAGTACCGGAGCATGGGAGACTTACACACTTAAAGTTCCTTCAGAAAAAGATGTGGCGACTGTACAAGTCGATCTACGAATCCCGGCGGGTGCCGAGTTCAAGCAATATGAGGCTACACCGGGCTGGGATGTTACCATTGAGGGGAACAAAGTTAGCTGGATAGCTAATGGAGAAGGAATTAAAGCAGGGCAATTCCAACGTTTCTATTTCACAGCAAAGAATCCTGATACTGCAGGCGACATTGCTTGGGATGCTTATCAGCATTATGCCGATGGCAGCTTGGTGCAGTGGTCTGGTGAGGCAGGAACAGAAAGTCCGCATTCTATTACTTCGATTGTGCAAGCCTCCGGTGGGGATGAACATTCTCATGGTTCCAGTGACAATGGCATGAGCATGGAAGAACATAATGCCATCATGGAAAGCGAGAACAACTCCACCAGTGTCAACCCAATGGTCTATATCGCATTAGGGATCTCTTTACTAGCCTTTTTAATAGCAACCATAAGTATATTGCGCGGGCGAAAAGAGTAAGCGGGAACTAGTTGTGATACAAGAATATAGTGTTCATGCAAGAAGCCTCCGTCAATAAACGACGGAGGCTTCTTGCATGAATTAATTGGTGATGAGGATACTTTTTACTTATCTACAGCCGTTTGCGTTTGTAAAAGGTTACGAAAGCAGCGGTTAGTATTAGGAGAAGGATGGCGACGCCAGTTGTGATGGCTTCACTCGTGCTGCCTTTTTGCTGCATAGTACCAGCACCACCAAAGTCGCCACCGCCCATACCACCAGGCATACCGCCACCAAAGCCACCGCCGCCCATGCCGCCACCACCAGGACCATTTCCGCCGCCTTCAGGGAAAGCGGGTCCGCCCATAGCACCAGGCTCACCACCCGCGCCGCCGTCAAATCCACCTTGAGCAGCTTGCCCGTTAGTGTTGGTTTGTCCACCTTGAGCAGCTTGGCTGTTAGTGTTGGCCTGTCCACCCTGAGCAGTTTGCCCTGTTTGTGTAGTCTGCCCACCCGCAGCTGCTTGTGAGTTACTGCCAGGCCCCTCGCCGCCATTAGGGATAGCCGGTCCGCCCATGGCACCAGGTTCACCACCTGCACCGCCTTGGGCAGTCTGTCCACCCGTAGCCGCTTGCCCTTCGGTATTTGGTGCAGCTGCATTTGCGCCAGTATTACCAGTAGCGCCATCCGCACCTGTGGCCTGCCCAGCACCCGCAGCGCCTTGAGCTGCGCCATTTTTAGCACCGCCACCAAAGCCACCGCCGCCCATGCCACCACCACTTCCTGATCCGTCACCGGAGGAAGGAATGGTACCGTCGAGTTGCTGCTGGATACTTGTGGCCATGTTCGACATGAAGGTCTCAACAGCCTTTATCCCATTTTCATACTGTTCGAAAGTGTAGAAGGCGGATGGATCCGCTTTGACATAGCTGGAAATCATCGTGTTCAGCTCATCCATCCGAGCCTGGAACGTATCGTCCGCTAGATAGCCAGTAATCATCTCACTAACAATCTCATGATATTTCGTTTTGTATTCATCATTAGCGAGCAGTTTCGCAATCAGTGGTCGTTCTGCCAACGCACCTTGGGTAGGCTCGTCAATTAACACATCTGCGCTTCCCATGCCGCCAAAAGCCATATTGTAATCCCACGGCAGAATCGAGAAGACCCCATCGTCTTCATATAAGTAATAATTCTGCTTATTTCCACCTAAATAACTGTCCATATTACCCGTGACCGCATTTAGAGCGATATACTTCAGCGATTCCTCTACGTCGATGTATTTTTCATAATCGGTGCCGTTGTTTAGCTCATTCAGCATGTCGACAAGAATATCATCGTTAGACTTATCGGATTTCATTTCTAGTCCAGTATAGAGGGATGGATCATCGCCCAGCCAAGTCAAATCACTGCCCTGACCGGTCATTACACCTTTATAAAGTGCACCATAAGTGTTGCCGAAATTGCGTTCCAGATAAGCATCACTGATCTGTTCTACTGCAAGATAGAAACCCTTCAGTTCATCATTTACATACACATTGACGAAGGAATATTTCGGCGTCGGGAGACCGACACTTTCAGCGAGCTCATAGGTCAGAAATTCACGCATATAAGAAGCATCGCTGTAATTATTATTCAGGTTGATCTTAGTAATGCCGAATAAATTCTGGTTAACATACTCATCAAAAGAAATTTTGAAGCTGTAGCGGTCAGAGTCTGTCATCTGTACTACGCTTCTGAGACTGAGATTTCCTTTGGTCCGTACAGCTACATTATCGTATTTCATACCGTTGTACTCGACGGAAGCCATTTTATATTCTTCAGCACTGGCATTATCCAGCATATCCTGAAAATCGTCCGGGTCCAAGGTGATTTTGACATCCACGACCTTATCTTTTGGAAAGACCTGCTCGTCTAGCTTTTTCTCATCGCTCGAAATGACCTTGTCCTGAGCATCAGACGTTGGATTATTTATTGCAGACGGACTTGCATTCTGACACCCGGCTACGGCGATGACCAGCAGCAGGCAGCAAAAACTCAGCAGGATTGACTTACCTCTGGTTTTCATCTGGGGCACCGCCTTTCATCTCGTTGTAATTAAGATACATAGTCACCGCTATAGCTGATCAAGAGTGCATTTTTGACACCTTTTAGGTCAGAGACTGTGTTGACAAAGCCGCCTACTTTATCATCCAGACGAAGCTCCAGCGTCAATTCAATATTGTTTGCGGAGACTGTTTTTTGCTTCACATTGTAGCGTTTTACGGATTTGGTGATATGGCTGTGTACTTCACGTTCGCTTTCATCACTGTCGCAGTTAATGACCAGTAAGTATGGCGTTTCGATAGAAGAGTGTTTAATGAACAGGAACAAAATAAGGCCGATAATGATCGAACCGATAATAGCCAAGGTGAAAAATCCTGCTCCAGTTACAATCCCTGCTACAGCTGCCCAGAACAAGAAGATCAGATCAGTTGGATCTTTGATCGGTGTTCTGAAACGAACGATGGACAATGCGCCGACCATACCGAGGGACAGCACAAGGTTAGAGTTAATCGCGATAATGACAGTAGCTGTAATCATGGTCATGCCCATGAGTGAGACGTTAAAGCTTTTGGAATATAAAACGCCGCTAAAGACACGTTTGTAGAGCAGGTAAATGAAGTATCCGATCAGAAAAGCTACGCCCAAGGTAATCAGCATCTTGGAGATACTAATATCAGATACAAAATTGTCGATCACCGAGTTTTTAATAATGTCTGAAAAATTATTTGTAGTATCTGTAGTCGTTGTTGTAGCTGCTAGCGGTGCTAGTGATGCATTCATAATCAATAATCCTCCCAAGTGTTAGTTTTTAAGAATTTGCGGCAGATCACGTATTTCGAAGCGGACTGCCTATTCAGTCCCTCCAGCTGCAACGCGATTTTAATGTACTCCGGAATATACTCATCGAATTTCACTTCGAAAATTATGAAGTTCTCATCAATCGCCCGAATCGGATGCAAATCCTTATCGAAAATATCCGTAGAGTGCAGGCCCGTACGTAGTTCTTTATCGAACGTTATTCGCACATTTCCGTTGTGGCAAACATAAGGCTCGCGAACATAATCCACGATGACCTTGGGTCGCAGCAGGTTATGGCGCATCTGATCGTATAACTCCAAGAACAGCGGACTGTCCGGGACGTTCAGCACTTCGTAGTTGCCCGCCATAATCTCGTCGTACATTTGCCGGGTTAGTGGTTCTTTGATTTTGGCGATATAATCGTCCATTTTAATTTTTTTCTCAAAGTGAATGATGTTGTCTTGAATGTTGTAAATGCGAATCCGGTATTTGGCCCGCTCTCTGAGACCGCCGAGCTTGTCTGCAAGTGCCGTGTTGTTGATATCGTCAAAATACAAACTCCGAATGTGGTATTCTCCACTCTCATTAGCGTGTTGATCTTTATCAATCAAGCTTTGCAATCGCTGGCGCAATATAAGGTATTGATGATAGTTAATGAAAAATTTAAGTTCATGCCGGAATTGAAGCTTCTTATTCATTTTCACACCTCGTTTCTCTCTCTATCTCTGGCTAACCTTCCTGCTTGACTAATTCTAGGAGACAGACCTTATGCTTAACTTAAAATAGACTGAATGTTTGCTGAATGTTTTACACTGCGTTAACAAAAGTCTGTATAAAGATTCGTGTGCAAATTTGACTTCTGACTTTGCAGGGGGCTATCTTATTTAGAAGGCTAGAGAGAAATTTTCATAAGGAGGTACCGTGATGAGAGACTATAAATTTGCCATAATCATAGGAGTGCTTGTGATTGTGGTTATTTTAGTGGCTTATGGGTTGGAACGATCGAAAAGCGGAAGTAATGCAAATTCACCAGCACCGTATGATCTCGTGACTACCTTTAAGGGAGATGCGAGCACAAGCCGCGCGTTTACTTGGTATACAAGTGATTCGAGTGCAGCAGGCATTCTGGAGATTGTAAAGGGACAAGTGTCCTCTTTTGCAAATACGGATGTACAAAGGGTAGATGCGAAAAGTAGTTCCATCAAAACAGACAATGGCACCAAAGGTGTTCATAAAGTGGAAGCTACGGGTCTTGAACCCGGGACGTTATATACTTATAGAGTGGGTAGTGGCGTTGAAGGAGAATGGAGTCCGGCAGCGGAATTTACAACGGAAGAAGATGGACTGGCAAGTGTGTCTTTTATCAACGTAACGGATTCTCAAGGGGAAACGGCAGAGGATTTTAAGCTGTGGGGAAATACGCTGAACAAGGCTTTTCAGACATTTCCTGAAGCTGAATTTATTGTGCATAACGGCGATTTGACGGAGAATCCGGAGGATTCGGCAGGCTGGGATGATTTTTTTGGCAATGTGCAGGGCTGGATTTCGGGGATTCCGTTAATGCCGGTAACAGGCAATCATGATGAGGTGGATGAGGATGCAACGCATTATACTTCACACTTCAACCTGCCGGATAATGGGGCAAAGGGTTCAATTGCAGGCACCTCGTATTCCTTCGATTATGGACCAGTGCATGTAACGGTACTGAATACAGAGAGCAATCTAAAAAAGCAAACGGAGTGGCTAAAGGAAGATCTGAAGAACACAGACAAGAAGTGGAAAATCGTTGCGATGCACCGACCGGCTTACGGGGGGAACTCCTATAAGAAAGTTGAAAATTGGACGGATATTTTTGATACGTATGAGGTTGATTTAGTGCTGCAGGGTCATAATCATGAATACTCCAGATCCTACCCGTTACGTGGCGGAAAAATAGTTCCAGAAGGTGAGATTTCCAAAGATGCTAAACGAGGGACAGTCTATGTGGTGACCAACGCTTCTGGAGGGAAATTTAACGAGAAAAAAGAAGATCAGTTCTATCATGCGGTGCATTTTCAGAACTATAAGCAAATGTTTGCGGGCATTAACGTTACCGGGGATACATTAACCTATCAGGCCTATGATGTGGATGGAAAGCTGCTGGATGAGTTTGTGTTGACACATTGAGCTAAGAGAATTGGATAATATTATTTAAATACCTTCTCTGCTGTAAAGTCGGGGAGGTATTTTTTGATTTGCATTAAAACACTAAATTCAGCGCAACAACTGTGTATCTTAAGCCGTTTTTTCACATGTCTACCTTTTCCGTCATATAAGCTGTTAACTTTATAATGATAAAATAGATTTAGTTATATTTGGATTTCATTTGAAGTGAAGGGGAAGTAATATGTTTATCAGAAAAATGGTTTTTATCGGTATCATTTGTATGTTAGGTTTGACAGGTTGTGCAACGAACACTAAATCAGGTGCTGAAGGAGAGGGAGATAAGCGTGCAGAGGAGCTGCTCAGCATGTCTCGGAGTGAACTGGCTAAGCAGGAGAACTATACTATAGAAATGGAGAAACAAGAAGAAACATCCAGCAAATCGGAAAAAAGTGAAGATAAACATTGGTCGAGCGCTGTTTCATTTCATGTCGACTATGTTAGAAATCCTTATACCGTATATCTAAAATCGGAGACTGCGGAAGGAAAGGAACGAGAAGAATACATATCGGATACTGAATATCATACAAAGGTAATGGATGATTTATTTATTAAGCAGGACGATTATATTCCAGCGAAAGAAAAACAAATCGCACAAAGATTTATTGACCCGTATGATTATATAGACATGTACCGGATAGATTCTCAGGGGATCGTTGTTTCTGAGGAGGAACAAGAATACATACTTTCGATAGAGATATCGTCTCATGATGCGAGTAAGGAAACGATGAAATTGATGAAGCAGAATTTGACAGACAAGATTAAACTAAGATATACGCTGGATAAAACTACACTTTTGCCGCATAAAGTGGAGGCAGAAATATTCACTTCATTGAAATCAGAAAACTTAAATTCAGAGTCAGTGCTCACGTTGCAAACAACTATCAGCAATTTTAATGGTATAAAAGAGATTGTTATGCCTGTAGATACTAGTGAAGAATAGTTATATCAGAAGCCTCTGGGATTTATTCCGGAGGTTTTCTTTATCAGCAGAATTATTTTCAATCAAAATTTAGTGAAATTGTATCCAGAAGTGTGAAAATGGTACGATTTTTAGAGACAATCTTCTGCAAAATATAACCATTTTCTCTCGATAATGAAAAACCTTACCATTATAATGAAAGCGTTATCAGAAAATGGAGTCTAAGTTCTGAAGGTATGGATTAAGGGGGAGGGAGGAGCAGGGATATAGAGTAAGAAGAAGGCATAAACAAACCAATTATATCGTAGGAGGCGTAAAACGTGATTCGTAACCGTATCCGGAAAACAGGACTTTTGGTCCTGCTTGGCGCGATGGTAGGCTCTTTATTCTCTGCATTCCCAGCTACTACCCATGCAGCCTCAAGTGAACCTTACACCTGGAAAAGCGTTGTAACGGGAGCTGGCGGGGGCTTTGTACCCGGAATTATTTTTAATCAAACTGAACCGAATCTGATTTATGCCAGAACAGATATTGGCGGGGCCTATCGCTGGAATCAAGCTACATCTAGCTGGACATCAATTAGTGACTCGGTAGGCTGGGTGGATTGGAACAAGAATGGTGTTGATGCTCTGGCTACAGACCCAATTGATCCTAATAAAGTCTACATGGCAACGGGTACGTATACTAATCATTGGGATAATAATGGCCAGATTATGCGCTCTAATGACCGGGGGAACACCTGGCAAACTACTCCACTGCCTTTTAAAGTAGGTGGCAATATGCCTGGCCGTTCCGCTGGTGAACGTCTAGTCATCGACCCCAATAAGAACAACATTCTCTATTTTGGAGCTAGAAGTGGTAATGGTCTCTGGAAGAGTATTGATTCGGGTGTAACTTGGTCAAAGGTAACCTCTTTTCCAAACGTAGGAACGTATATTCAGAATCCGACACTTGATTATGGGAATGATCTTGTCGGATTGTCTTGGATCACTTTCGATAAGAGCACAGGTACACTTGGCAACGCTACTCAAACGATATATGTCGGTGTGGCCGATACGGCTAGCAGCGTATATCGGAGTACAGATGGTGGAGTAACCTGGACAGCTCTGGCTGGACAACCTACGGGGTTCTTGCCACATCACGGCGAGCTGTCATCCACAGGTGATCTCTATATTACTTATAGTAATGGTGTAGGTCCCTATGATGGCAGTAAGGGTGAAGTTTGGAAATACAACAAAACTAGTGGGGCTTGGACCAATATCAGTCCTACGACCGGTGAAGATAACTGGTATGGCTTTGGTGGATTGGCGCTGGATGCTCAGCACCCTAACACATTGATGGTATCCAGCTTAAACGCTTGGTGGCCTGATGAAGTTATTTTCCGCAGTACCAATGGTGGGGCTACTTGGAGTCGCATTTGGGATTGGGGCAATTATCCAGAACGGACTTATAAGTTCAGCATGGACATCACCGCTGCTCCATGGCTCGATCATGGAACCACTTCAACATCCCTGGATCCTTCACCGAAGCTAGGCTGGATGATGGGTGATTTGGAAATTGATCCATTTAACTCGAATCGAATGATGTACGGAACTGGAGCAACAATTTATGGCTCGAACAATTTGACCTCATGGGATACCGGAGGCAAGGTAAATATCTCTGTCATGGCAAAAGGTGTGGAGGAAACTGCAGTGCT
Source organism: Paenibacillus sp. FSL H7-0323 (assembly GCF_038002725.1). Taxonomy (NCBI): domain Bacteria; kingdom Bacillati; phylum Bacillota; class Bacilli; order Caryophanales; family Paenibacillaceae; genus Paenibacillus; species Paenibacillus sp. FSL H7-0323. The sequence continues at coordinate 628,228 of NZ_JBBODB010000001.1, forward strand.
GGGGCTAATTAGCCCGCCAACCGGAACCTCCCATTTGATCACTGCACTTGGTGACGTTTCCGGTTTCCGTCATGAGGATTTGTCGGTAGCGCCGACTAAATTCCAGACCAGTCCTTCATGGGCAACGACGATGAGTATTGACTATGCTGAACTGAGTCCGTCCTATATGGTGCGGGTAGGCAGTGCAGATAAAGAAAAAACGCCAAGTATGAAGTCCATTGGTATCTCTAACGATGGTGGAGTGAATTGGTACATGCCAAACTCCGAGCCTTCCAATGGAACCAAAACAACGGTTGGCCATGGACAAGTAGCTGTCTCTGCAAGTGGTAATTCCATTCTGTGGAGCACCTCAGATATCGGGGTGTATTATTCCAAAACCTCAGGCAATTCTTGGACAGCAAGTGCAGGATTACCGGCTGGAGCGAAGATAGCGTCTGATCGCGTGAATCCTAACAAATACTATGGATTTTATGCCGGAACCTTCTATGTAAGTGTGGATGGTGGAGCTACATTTACTGCCACCGCAGCTTCGGGCTTCCCGACCAATAATGTGGCTGGATTACAGCCGAATGAAGCCCAAATCAGTATGAAGGCAGTTCCAGGTATTGAAGGTGACATTTGGTTTGCCGGAGGAAATACGGTTGAGAATAAATATGGTCTATGGCACTCCACTAATTCAGGTGCGAGCTTCACGAAGTTAACGAATGTAGAAGAAGCTGACCTTATTGGTTATGGTAAGGCTGCTCCGGGCCAAACTTATATGGCATTGTACACCGTAGCTAAGATTGATGGTGTACGGGGCGTATTCCGTTCCGATGATGTTGGCGCAACTTGGGTTCGTATTAATGACAATGCTCATCAATACGCTAAGATCAATATGGCGATTACTGGGGATCCAAGAATCTATGGACGTGTATATCTCGGTACGAATGGCCGAGGCACCTTGTATGCTGATCCTGTAAATCCACCAGCTACAGGCTCGACCATTACGCCAATAACTGCAAGCTTTGATAAGAAAACAGCGAATCAGGCAGACGTTGCAGTAACTATGACGTTGAACGGAAACACGCTGAGTGCGATCAAGAACGGAACGGCAACCCTCGTAGCAGGAACGGATTATACGGTAAGTGGATCAATAGTGACGATTAAAAAAGCGTATTTAGCGACGCAAGCGGTAGGAACGACAACGCTGACGTTCAGCTTTAGCGCTGGAGCTACACAATCTTTGGCGGTAGCGGTAACGGATACTACAACACCAGTATCCAACTCCACGATAACGCCAACAAGCGCGGGATTTGATAAGAAAACAGCGAATCAGGCAGACGTTGCAGTAACTATGACGTTGAACGGAAATACGCTGAGTGCGATCAAGAACGGAACGGCAACCCTCGTAGCCGGAACGGATTATACGGTAAGTGGATCAACAGTCACTCTCAAGAAGGAGTATTTGGCAACTCAAGCGGTAGGAACGACAACGCTGACGTTCAGCTTTAGCGCTGGAGCTACACAATCTTTGGCGGTAGCGGTAACGGATACTACAACACCAGTATCCAACTCCACGATAACGCCAACAAGCGCGGGATTTGATAAGAAAACAGCAAATCAGGCAGACGTTGCAGTAACTATGACGTTGAACGGAAATACGCTGAGTGCGATCAAGAACGGAACGGCAACCCTCGTAGCCGGAACGGATTATACGGTAAGTGGATCAATAGTGACGATTAAAAAAGCGTATTTAGCGACGCAAGCGGTAGGAACGACAACGCTGACGTTCAGCTTTAGCGCTGGAGCTACACAATCTTTGGCGGTAGCGGTAACGGATACTACAACACCAGTATCCAACTCCACGATAACGCCAACAAGCGCGGGATTTGATAAGAAAACAGCGAATCAGGCAGACGTTGCAGTAACTATGACGTTGAACGGAAATACGCTGAGTGCGATCAAGAACGGAACGACAACCCTCGTAGCCGGAACGGATTATACGGTAAGTGGATCAACAGTCACTCTCAAGAAGGAGTATTTGGCAACTCAAGCGGTAGGAACGACAACGCTGACCTTTGAGTTTAGTGCCGGAGCGGCACAATCCTTGGTTGTCACTCTCTCAGATACGTCAGTAGCTCCTACAGCAGCACTGAAAGTGCAGATGTATAACGGTACAGTGACTGCTTCCGGAAATACGCTAAATCCAAAGTTTAAGCTGGTGAACACAAGTACAAGTGCCGTTGCACTTTCTGATGTGAAATTAAGATATTATTACACAATTGACGGAGAGAAGGCACAAAGCTTCTTCTGCGATTGGTCACAGGCTGGAAGCGCGAATGTAACGGGCACGTTTGTGAAGCTGCCAACGGCTAAAGCGGATGCGGATTATTATCTGGAGCTTGGATTCTCGAGTGCAGCAGGTTCACTAGCTGCGGGTGCGAGCATCGATATCCAAGTGCGAGTAGCTAAAGAGGATTGGTCAAATTACACTCAAACCGGAGATTACTCCTTTAATGCGGTTGATACCAATTTTGTAGACTGGACAAAAGCGCCCGCCTACATCTCAGGTAACCTGATCTGGGGTAATGAACCTAACTAAGAATCTTCACCAATAGTTATGCTGAAGAGGCTGTCCTAAAAAGTAGAAAATTCTACTTTTGGGGCAGCTTCTTACTTTAACCCTCAGGCTATAGGTGGTATGTACGCTATGTGCTACGTTCTATGAATCATGTGGTATGTGGTATGTCGGATGCATTTATGGTTCCTATAGTGTTGGCTATATAGTAATTAGGGAAAACCTCCCTGAAAATAGCCGATATTTGCTTTAAATCAACGAAATCAGGGGATTCTTCCCTGAAAATCAGGCGAATTCGTTAGTTTCCAGCAAATTAACCAATAATTAGGGAGGTTTTCCCTAATTATTGGCTGGATGACCAAAAAACTTAGAATTTTAGGGAGAAATTCCCCAATTATGCTATCAACGCTTCACTTCCTCCTGTACGGTACGCAAAAACCAGCTAATGATATTTAAAAGTAGTTCTGACATACCATTTGCTGTTTTGGCTGTTACAATGTTTGTCCGCTATCTATGGTAATGATCTGTCCAGTCATTGCTTCCTGTTCTAGCGCAGCGCAGACGAACTGGGCGATATTCTCGGCGGTTGAAATATGCTGAAGCAGCAGATTAGGGGCTAGTTTATGCATTTGTTCTTCTCGTCCAGACCACCATCTAGTAGCAACGGCTCCCGGTGCTACACAGTTAACTCTAATATGGGGAGCCAGCGCGTGTGCCAGAGATTTGGTAAGACCGTGGACAGCCGCTTTGGAGACGGCATAAGGAAGGGATGAGCCTAAGCCTGTCTGTCCAGCGATGCTGCCGAGATTGAGGATGGCTCCTGAATTTTTTTGGTTCATATACGGTGCAACCGCTCTAGCGCAGAAAAACATTCCTTTCACATTTACATCATATAACTCATCCCATACTTCCTCTGTTGCCTTTTCCAGATCTCCGAGAGCAATATGTTTAGTTATACTGGCGTTATTCACTAGCAGATCTATTGTCCCGAAATGCTGAATAATCGAATCGACCATACTTCGCACTTCCTGATCTTTAGACACATTCGCTTGTATTGCTATAGCCAACCCTCCTTGATTCAGAATCGTCTTTACGGTTTCATTGGCTTCATCCTCAGATCTAGAATAGTTCACTACGACGTGGGCTCCGCGTTTGGATAACTCCAAGCTTACAGCTTTGCCAATTCCAGTCCCTCCACCGGTTACTAATGCGACTTTATTGTTGAGATCCACCCTCAATCACTCCTTATGTTGGCGTATGTTGTTGTTATAAAGTATTCTATAGAGAAAAGTGGATTTCGTATAATTGAATATAATGAAGGTTTGGTTCAATTAATTTGAATTGAATAGGGGAGGGCACTAGGATGGATCTAAAAACAATAAAAACCTTTCAAACGATCGTAACTTCCGGAAGCTTTAATCGCGCAGCAGAAGAATTGAACTATGCCCAATCTACAGTTACGATGCAGATGCAAAGGCTTGAATCTGATCTGGGATGTCAATTGCTTGAGCGGGGGAAGCAAATCAGCTTAACAGAAGCAGGCAGATTGTTTTATGAAGAGAGCCTACATATTGTTAAAGATATGGAACGACTAGAGAGCCGTTTGGCTGATTTAAAAATAGGGGCAGCTGGCAACGTGCGATTAGGGGTAACGGACCCTACGGCGAGCTATCGTTTGCCGCAGCTTTTAAGTAGGTTTATGGTGCAATTCCCTAAAGTGAAGATCTCCGTGGATATTGCGGGAACCGCCGCACTTAGTGAACTACTCCTGCGTGGTGAAATTGATTTGGCAGTGTGTTCGGCACCAGAGCTCGGTAAGGAGCTGTATTTTGAACCCTTATTTGCGGAGGAATTCTTGTTACTTTTGCCAGAAGAGCATCCGCTAGCATCCAAGGAACGTATCACCCCAGAGGATCTACAGAGTCATCGCTTACTGATTACGGCAGCGAATTGTCCTTATCGTAAAAAATTAGAAAGTGTGCTGCAGGAATCAGGCGGGCCGCCACTAGATACAATGGAGATTGGGAGCATGACAGCGCTGAAATATTTTGTGGGAAGTGGTTTAGGTGTGGCACTTGTTCCTGAGATTGTGCTGAATCCAGCCCCAGCAGGAACTATAGTACGGAAGCTGGAGGGGAAGGTTATTGATATGACCTGTGGGATCCTATGTAAACTTTCAGATTATCCGCTTAAGCAAGCGAGCTCCAGATTGTATCATTTTTTAAAACAGGAACTAACCGTGACAAGGATATTTTGAATTTTAAACGAATTGTTAAGAAATAGAAAAAATAGAAAGGGCGGTGTTTGATGTTTTTTAGGAGGAAATTCAGTTTCTGGCTTTCAATTATAAGTATCATCATCTGTCTGAGTGACTATCTGGGGGTGGGGATCGCGAATATTATTCTTGTACGTTTGAACCCTATTATAGATACACTGATCTTTACAGAACCTTTTGAAAGCTTCATGGTTGATGTAAATAATTCGAGATGGGGAACCAGTAGTGCGTTAATCAGCGTCAGATTCCCAACGTATATTATTCATTTTGGAACGTTTTTGGTTTTGGGTATTCTAATGGATTACCTTATTCGTATATTAAAACAGAAGTAGAAGTGTAGATGAGCCTAGAAGAGGAAAGGTGAGCTGAGATGAGCGGAGCAAAGGGAAAACTTGATTTGGAGAGAATTGTTTTTATTGGCAGAACCTATGAGGAATATATACGTATGTTTGATTTGCTGGAATCAGATCTTATCGGCCAGAGCATTCTGGATTGTCCTGCGGGTGCTTGCTCTTTTACAGCAATAGCGAATCGGTTGGGTGGTGAAGTAACGGCTGCTGATATTGCTTACTATTACTCTGAAGATGAGCTGGCAGACAAAGGGGCTCAAGATATTGCACATGCGATGTCCGGAATGGAAAAAGTACAGGATAATTTCGTTTGGAACTACTTTAAATCAATCGAGGGACTGACCGAAGCGAGGAACGCAGCGTTAACCGCCAGCACTAAGGATCGAAGACAAACCCCGCAGCGATATGTTCCTGTGATACTTCCGGATCTGCCATTTGCGGATGAAGCATTTGATCTGACATTATCTGCTCACTTTCTATTTATGTACAGCGATCGGCTGGACTATGAATTTCATTTAGAGACTGTTAAGGAACTCATGCGGGTGACGAGAGGCGAGCTTCGAATCTTTCCACTAGTCGACCTCTCTTGTAAAAGGTATAAGTATTTAGACCGCCTTATTGATGATTTGGTGAGGCAAGGATTTACTGCAGAGGAACTAGAGGTTCCTTATGAATTTCAAAAAGGTGCAAAGCAGATGTTGAAGATTAGAAGAGCAGAATTGTTCCTCTGAAATATAAAAAACGAGGGTGCCTCAAGCCATGATGACTTTGGGAGCACCCTCGTTTTTTGTATAAATATCTATAAAGCTTACGCTACAGTTTCTTTCCGTTCTGCTACAAAACAAGCTATGCCTAATACCAGACCAAGGCCCACTAGAACCGCACCGACCCAAGGAAGCGAAGTGATCGCTAGATGAGAAATAACCCAACCGCCAATAAAGGCACCCGCTGCGTTACCGAGATTCCCGGCGGAGTGGCTGGTCGTTGAAGCAAGTGCAGGGGCTGCCTGAGCCAGACTCATAATTCGTATTTGCAGACCTGGCATGACCGCAAAGGACACCATACCCCAGAAAAATATTGTGATTACCGCAGCTATTGGGCTATGCATCGTGAAGGAAAAGATCGTTAGAATCATACTGACTGCAAAATAAAGTCCCACGATAGAAGGCATCAGCTTCCAATCCGCAAGCTTTCCGCCAACGATGTTCCCGATGGTCACCCCACAGCCGAATAAGACTAGAATCCAAGTCACACTATGTTCAGCAAAACCGGTCACTTCTTCAAGCAGTGGAGTAATATATGTGAACACGGTGAACAAGCTGGCGTTCCCTAACGCCCCGATCAATAAGAATAGCAGCAGCTTTGGATTAGCCAGCGCAGCAATCTGCTGGATAACACTCGCTGGTTTCTCTTGTTTAAGCTTTGGAATAAAAATGAGGATGCCGATCAGCGCGGCGACTCCCATGACAGCAATCGCTGCAAATGAGGCCCGCCAGCCCATACTTTGTCCAATAAATGTTCCTAGAGGAACTCCGACAATATTGGCTATCGTTAAACCTGCCATCATAATAGATACGGCTCCGGCCCGCTTATTGGGTTGTACAAGATTGGATGCAATGACTGCGCCAACCCCAAAAAAAGTACCATGAGTTAAAGCTGTAATTATACGAGCTACCATGAGAACGGTATAGTTTGGTGCAAACACAGAGATTCCGTTGCCCAGTATAAAAAGAATCATGAGAAGACATAACAGTTTCTTTTGCGGAATGCGCTGCGTGAGAATGGTCAGGATGGGTGCGCCAACGGCCACTCCAAGTGCGTACATTGTAATGAGTTGGCCAGCAGTCGAAATACTAACCTGTAAATCGTTGGCCACATTTGGTAAAATACCCATAATAACAAACTCAGTCATACCAATTGCAAAAGCGCCTACCGTAAGAGAGAGTATAGAGATGGGAAAGGGCTCTTTCCCTGCTCGCTCTTTGCGTGTTTGTGCCTTGTTGAGGTTTGGAATTGCATTCATGATGCCGATGTTCAACCTTTCTTCTGCCTGTAATGAAGCTCCACCTTGGTTAAGATGATAGATCCGACATGTAAGTATTGCTTTTCTATTATTTAGTTTTCTGAAAATATTTTCAAGATAAATATTTTTTCAGATAGTTTTCATTTTTATAGATCATTGAAGGGATGGTTATTTATGAATGATGAAGGCCAAGTCCAAGTGCTTGAATTGCCGGAAATGAAGCGAGAATTTAATAGCAGTTTGCAGAGTAATGATCGTGGATTGGTTATAGAAATCTATCAATTTGCGAACCCTTCCTGGCCCGATGAGACTGAATTGTTCCTTCCTTTGCGATGAGAAAAAATTATAAGCAGGCAGCTTTAATAGCGCTTCAGAACTTTGACCTGGATTGGACGCAGATTCGTTTTAACCAGCTATCGGATACCTGTACCTTTGTTATCGAAACTAATAAAGAGGGAACTTTTTTACTGCGCCTTCATTCGGGGAGATCTAAAGAGGAAATTAACTCCGAAATCGCGTGGCTGGAGCTTTTGAAGAGCAAAATTGATGTCCCCCTGCCAAAAGGTGTTCATGATCGCACGGGTGCTGTAACGTTCAGAGTGGAACAGGGAAATGGAGAAGGTGTTTATGCCTCTTTAATGCGCTGGGTTGAAGGGGAACATGCGAATGAAAATCTTACCGAAGAACAAATTTACAAAGAAGGCGTTCTATTAGCCAAGCTACATAAGGCGGCACAGGAGCTGGAGTTACCCCCTGGCTTTAATCGTCCTGTTTGGGATGAACATAGCTTTCGAAAAGCAATGCTTCGTTTAAAGCTGCATTATCATTGTTTTCTTACGGATGATGAGTTTGTGCTGTATCAGTCGGCAGCTGAGAAATTATTCAACTGGTTAAGCAAGCAGCATAAAAATAAGAACAGAAGGTCTTATGGCGTTATTCATGGAGATTTACATCAAGGCAACATCATATTTAAAGAGGGTGAGCCTCGGCCGATTGATTTTGGGAGATGTGGTTGGGGGTATTATCTTTATGACGTGGCACATACCCTTCTTGGACTGTATCCATTGCAAAGAGAAGGGGTCATTAAGGGGTACGAAAGTATCGCCAAGCTTGACGGGGAGTGGGTTCAGACTTTAGAGAATTTTACGGTCATGGTTATGATCGAAAATTATTGCCATCACGCATCCGATCCTAGGGAAACCGAGGGTCTAAAAGCAGAACAGACGTATGCGTTAGCGATCCTGAAAAATTATCTTAAGGGAGAACCCTTTCTTTTTAACAGGATTGAGATTTAACGTATAGAAATAGGGTCTCTTTGGGGAATTTATATAAAGTTCCCTAAGGAGGCTATTGTGATGAAAAAAAGCTGGATTGCTCCCCTTCTTGTCGCAGTGATGCTCGTTCTGACGCCACAACCTTGCTCCGCAAATAGGTTAATTCAACCTCAATCTGTAACACCTTCCAGGTCTGATTCGGGACTTCAACTGCCAGATCAAGATTCTCGCGAACTTAAGTTTCAAGACATGCTGATGTTATTTCTTTTACCCCATATTGAGAAAAAGATTGCAGATATTTATTCGCCGCTTTTGCGAGAATCGCCAATGGTTTATCCTTACTTTGTGGATGTGACTGAGGTGAAGCGGCTCAATGGTTTCCGTGGGTTTGATTTCTTGATTACACTTAACGTATATCCTACAGTTGGTCCACATATTTCAGTTGGAGAAGATACCATGACTTTTAGGATCTCTCCTGGTCCTAAGGTGAAGCTTGAATCGTTCAAGCATCTAAAAGACCCCAAAAAGTCAGACTTCCCACCAAATTATCAGAACATCCTGAGATAGTGTAGTTTCAGTAAGGCGCGTGGGTGGAAGAGTAGATATTAATATGTGCCACACGTTGAGTTATGAGGCGAGCTATTTTTACATGAGTAGGGAGTTCTGAGGTAATGATGATGGGAGTTGTAGGGAAAGGAGTCTTTGGGAGAGGGGATATGAGAGGGGATGAAGGTTGGGTTAGTGGCGTGATGAGGGTGTGTGAGGGGATAAAGATTGGGTTAGTGGGATGATGAGGGTGTGTGAGGGGATGAAGGTTGGGTTAGTGGTATGATGAGGTGAGGGAGAGGGGAGGAAGGTTGGGTTAGTGGCATGATGAGGGTGTGCGTGAGGGGATAAAGATTGGGTTAGTGGGATGATGAGGGTGTGCGTGCGTGTGTCCGCGAGCGGGCAAACGGGATAGTTGCAGTTTATACACTTATTTGCAGGAGATAAGAAGCTTAGTCACTTTTAGTTGCATTTGGTGCAGTTAAAAGAAGTCTTTTCACACTAATTTGTTAATATCGTTGAATTTAGTTGCAGAGAATACACTTATTTCGCTCGGGCAGCACAATGTATTGTTTATAGTTGTATAAAGTGCAATTAACTCATACATTCCCAAACGATTTTAAGCAAAATAAAAAAATCCATGGGTTATCGTTGCAATACCCAACTCATACCCAACTCATACCCAACTCATGCCCAGCTCACCGCACACACTCCGATCTTTGGGGTGTTTTTTTGTGGTTAGAATTGTGGTGGATTAATGGCGATTATGGTATTATGAAATTAGTGGATATATTGATTTAAGTTACTAAATTCAAATATGGAGGTGTGAGGGATTGGGTGATCATAAATTCGAGGGCGAACAAAAGGGGAGCAGTATTAGCGAAATTAAAAATAAGGTCACTAGCGATAGCGCAAGTAACAACGAGGATAAAGTCAAAGTAGGTGTAGCTACTAAAGACGGGCAGTTGGGGTTTCTTTTTACAAGGGGAGGGCTTCGGGAAGGTGCAGGTAGAAAAAGCACTGGTGTAACTAAAAAGGTATCACTGACGTTATCTGAGGACGTTTGGCAGGAGATAGAGCAGGCTTGCGCGGATCAGAACGCATCTCGCTCCCAAGTATTTCGGAACATCATTGAGGCGCATTTTGTAAAGGAATCTAAGGAGAGTTAGGTGAAGTCTTTGCTAATCCATGTATCAAAAGATTCTCTTAGTACCGCTTTACAGGCAGCATTAAAAGCCATATCCGCGAATAGTTCCTCACGTGTTCTATCAGGAATACTTATTCAAGCGCAAACTCAGGGTCTGATATTAACAGCCAGCAATATAAGAATGACCATTGAATATAAGCTCCCTGTGAAGATGGATTCGATGGTTGTGCACAACACAGGTGAGATCGTCGTTCCCGCGCGTTATTTTTATGAGATCATTCGTAAGCTTGATCCTGGACTAATTAGGCTGGAAATCGTAGAGTCATTGATATTAAATATTCAATCAGGGAGCACTCAATTTCGTTTATGTGGAATGGATGTGGCAGAGTTTCCAAGAATCCAATACATAGATCATCCAAACATTCAAAGGATAAGCATGAAGAACACTCTCCTGAAGCAAATATTTAAAAGAGTGGTTTTTGCGGTCTCTTCATCGGAAACCAGACCTGTGCTTACAGGAGTTTTGCTGCAAATAGAGAAGCATAATATTCGTGTAGTCGCCACTGATGGCATCCGCTTCGCCCAGCATGTTGTTGAAAGCGTAGAAGATTACGGGACAGTTCCTTTAGATGTTGTAATCCCGGGCAGCACCCTGGAGGATCTTTTAAAAATATTAAACGATGATCCAGACAGCAGCACCGATTTAGAAATAGGCCCCAAGCAGATCAGATTTATTTCTAGTGGATTGAGGGTTCAGTCTGCTCTTCTAGAAGGAACTTATCCCTCTGTCAATAATTTAATCCCAAAAGCGTACCTCTCCGAAGTGATTGTTAAGAAGGATCGTTTGTTACATGTGGTTGAACGTATTTCTATATTGGCTAGTGAGAGTGTTATGCTCAGCGTACTTCCTTCTAACATGCTAAGTTTAGTGTCCAAGACTGCAGAAATTGGGGATGTAAAAGAAGAGATTCCTTTGGAGCATCTGGAAGGTGATCATTTTCGAGTAGCCTTTAACGGAAAATATTTCAGGGACATCCTTCGGGCGATCGATAGCGAGACGCTTAGAATCAGGTTCGCGGGAAAAGAAAGGCCGCTGGTGATCCTACCTGTAGACGCATCTTCGTCCACACTTTTTTTAATTACTCCTGTGAGGACGCATGATTGAGGATTTGTTAAGTACAATATTTGAGCAGGTTTGGGTGAATAGCTGCAACTGAGTCCGATAGTGTGATAAAACGAGCGAAATTATGGAAATAAGAGCAACTGAGTCCGGACAGTTGTTAAAAAGAACACCGCCTGCCAAATTTGATCCTAGACGTGCTGCCCATTGCTTAAACTAGCTGTCTTGGGCTCAACTTAACTACTTCGTGCGGAATTAGCTACCTATGGCTCAACCTATCTACACCGTGCGGAATTAGCTACCTATAGCTCAACCTATCTACACCGTGCGGAATAAGTTCCCTATAGCTCAACCTATCTACACCGTGCGGAATTAGCTACCTATAGCTCAACCTATCTACACCGTGCGTGGAATTAGTTCCCTATAGCTCAACCTAGCCGCCTACATCTCGAAACCAGCTACCTTTTGCTCGATTGAGATCGTATCGGACCGTATTGCAGCTATTTCAGCATATGGGTTCATTTTGCGAAGGTTTCGGACTGTATAGCTCTTATTGCCCCTGATTTGCGCAGAAAAGGAGCACATTTGAGCGAATAGCTGCAACTGAGTCCGATAGTGTGGCAAAATGAGCGGAATTATGGAAATAAGAGCAACTGAGTCCGAATTAGCCAAAACCCATCTCAACTTCACAGCTTTCCCAGACGGGAATGAGGTATATTTGATCTGGGAGGGGATGGAATGCATAATGCAAAGACGGCCATATTTTATTTCTCAGGTACGGGCAATACGGAGATTATTGCTAAGCAATTTGCTGAAAGGCTAAGAAGTAAAGGGCAAGATGTAGATTTGTTTAGAGTGGAAGATGTTTTTAAAGGCACTCGTTCTGTAGAATATGAAGCCTATGATCTTATAGGTATTGGTCATCCGGTTCTAGGCTTTGGCGCTTCCGGTTTTGTTGAACGTTTTGCAGAAGGGCTACCTGATTGTAATGGAACCCCGGCATTTGTATTCAAAACGGCATCCTCTCCACACTATATCAATAACGGTGCTTCGAATACGGTGCTTCGTTCTTTGCGTGGGAAGGGATATAATCCCTTTCACAATTCGATTTTGGCGATGCCATGTAATTTTTATATTAAATATGATGACAGGTTGAATAAGCAGTTGTATCAAGCCGCACAGCGTAAGGTGGAATTGTTTGCAGAGGAAATCGTAAAGCGGACACCACGAAATCTGCCGATTCACCCTGTGTTGGAGCGGGTTCTGAGAACAGTGTATTATTGTGAGGAGCACCAAGGGGGAAAATACTTCGCCAAAGGATTGCGTACAACGGACGCTTGCACACTATGCTTAAAATGTGTCAGAAACTGTCCAACATCCAATATTAGTAGCGGCGTAGAAAGAATTGTTTTCAGTCAAAATTGTTTATTATGTATGCGTTGTGTTTATTCTTGTCCTCAGAAGGCAATCCAAGCGACACGACTTAAGGCTAGCGTAGTAGATCCCTATACTGGAGGTCCGAAGCTTCATAAACTAATGAAGGATTCTGCGAATGATGGACGGTTTGTTACTCCCAAATCCAAGGGCTACTACAAGCATTTTATTAAGTATTTGGAGGAATGACATATGAATCTGTTTCGGATGGGATCGAAGCCACTGGGGATTGAGCGGATCACCACATTTTTGGAGGATAATTATGTGAGTATCGGCTACCCCGGAATAGGGGATCTGGAGAATCTAAGCACAGAGGAACTTCGTGATCGATTGATTGGCACATACCAATATAGTGAGTTGGAGCTTACGCAACATCTGCAAGCCCTTCAGCTATTTGTACATACGATGCAAGATGGAGATTATGTGCTGGTGGCCGATGGAGATTGGGTACATCTCGGGGACCTCGGAGATTATTTTTACAACGAGTTTACTGATAATGTTGACGAGGGTACATGCCATCGGCGTGGTGTGACGTGGTTGAAAAGTGTGCCGATTTCTGAACTAAACACAGGCGTGCGGGAGTTATTTAACCAAAGTGCAACGGTTGTACAATATAAGGGTCCCAAACCAAGTGCTCGCTTGGATCTGTGGATTACAGGTGTTTCTGCTAATGAACAAGAAGTGAATAGTCCGCTGGAATTGGATGAGGAGACACTCTCTAAGGCGCTTAATATTTTGAAAGATGCTTTGATTTGTGATGACTCCGAACGACGGGAACGAGCAGCGATAGCCATTTTACAATATGCGAAGTAGAGCCCCTCTTGTATATCGGGCGTACGGTTCATTATCTTCATGATGAGTTCCAATTAAAAAACGTTCCACCCGCTACTTGCCTCGGATGGAACGTTTTGCTGTATCTATAATCAGATGAATTCAACGAATTCGTTAACTGGCTTACGGTAGCCGCGGGGTCTGATTTTATGTTTTTTGTCTTTGCCGATCGTGATCAGCATAACAGGTACCATATGATCCGGCAGATTCAAGGTGGATTGGATAGCATCAGCATCGAAGCCGATCATCGGGCAGGTATCCCAGCCTTTATCTTTGGCGATCAGCATAAAGTGCATGGCAGAGAGAGAGGCATTACGTATTGCTTCATCTCTTTGAAAAGCATCCTTATCAATGTAAGCATTGTTAATCATCTCTATTTGCTCATCATATTCCTCTTGTGACATCGCTCCTAAAGCTTTAAGCCCGCCATAGATTTCTGGAGCCTGCTGATAAGCATGCTTATCTCCTAGCACTACAATAACTGCTGAAGCAGTATGGATTTTATATTGGCCGTAAGCTGCTTCGCGAATTTCTTCTTTTAAGCTCTCGTTAGATATCACTTTGTAATTTGTATGCTGTAGATTATAGGCCGAGGGTGCCAATCTGGCATAAGAGAACATTTCCTCTAATTCATTCTGAGGGATGATAACCCCTTCCACAAAATTCATAGCGGATCTGCGTGACTGAATCAAGTCTGTAAAAGCGCTCATAAGTATTCCTCCGTTGTGTATGTATTCGGTTGTAAAATATCAACACCTGATATTTGTAAATGAACTAACTAAATGTTACTAACTCAAAATAACACAGCTTATAAAATTCGTCAATGATAAAATTTATTGAAGTTAATCTTGAACACTCTGTTGTCAAAAAATAGGACATAAATTAGGATATTAGGATATGTAGAAACACAGTGAATGAAAGGGTGGATAAATTGATTAATAGTAGAGAACAATTGATGATAGATTTGCAAAGAATCGAAGAGAATGACTACGAGCTTAAAAGTGGAGAGGACATAAAGGATTATGTGAAGTTGATGCTTGAGCATATAGGAGATCCCGAGCCTGTACTGCGTGATGAATTGATTTATTCCACATTCTACAAATGGATTAATGAGAAACATTGGTTTAATGATGCGGAGCTTCGTGAACTGCTGTGGATACTTCTTGACGAGCAGCATCTTTTTTATCACATTGGGAATAAAGAAGATCTGACGGTGTATACAAGAACATTTTCTGTATTGGTTGTTGCTCTTATTCTCCAGAGGCATAGGGAAATGGCTATATTGGATAGCTCTGAATTTATAAAGGTGAAGCAGGGTTTGATTCGTTATTATGAGGAAGAACGGGACTTAAAAGGTTATATGGAAAAAGAAGGCTGGGCACACGCAGCAGCCCATGGCGCAGACGCCTTGGATGAGCTGGTTTTATGCTCGGAGAGTGATGCCGAGGTGCGGGAAGAGGTTCTGACAGTTATTCAAAAGATGCTTTATAACGATCAATACATATTCAGGGAGGAAGAAGATGAACGGATTGCTACTATTATAGTTACAATCATCGATCATCATTTACTTCCACAGCAGTCTATAACCGATTGGATTCTCAACTTGGCGCAATGTGGCAGTTGGCCTAGAAGCCACAGCCAGTACGTTAATCGAATAAATACAAAGAACTTCCTGCGTTCTCTTTATTTCAGGTTACTTCTAACAGAGAAGAATATGGACATTGTGGAGGTTTTATTGAAAACTGAGAAGAATTTGAATGAATTTGTACATTAATTCACTCAAACGGTTTTAATTAACACTAGTAATTTAAATAATTTATTATAATGTAATAAAAATCACAAATTTTTATGGAAATTCAAAAACTTTGTGACATTTATAACTTGATAAGTGCTATAATAGAAATATGGCGTTAAAAGTTCTTATGTTTTTCATTACTATTAAGCAGCAAAGCTTATTGCAGAGGAGATTTGGATATGTCAGAATCAATCACTCAAACACAACCTGAACAAGAATCACCAAAAGTAGCTGTTAGCAAGGAACAAATGGATGTTCTAGAACAGCTCTTGAAACCAGAAGTCCAGGAATCATTAACAGTCTTGGTGGAACAGCTGCCAAAATTAACTGAGCTTGTTGGCGTGCTTACAAAGTCCTATGACTTTGTGCAAACTGTCGCAGCGGATGATGTTTTGAAAAGTGATACGGTAAGTGCAATTAAAGAACTTGCTGAACCTGTAGTGCATTCCGCGAAGAATATGGCAGCTACAGTGATCGAAGCAAAAGATCGTGCGAATGAAAGTAACGAAGTTATTGGTCTTTTTGGTCTTATGAAGTTGTTGAAAGATCCGCAAGCGCAAAAGCTTTTCCGTTTCGTAAATGCATACCTTCAAGTTGCTGGAGAACGCAGTAAGCAGAAATAATCATTTTCATATCTTATACGTAAGGGACGGAGGAAACATCATGTCTAAACATATTGTCATTCTAGGAGCAGGTTATGGTGGTCTACTAAGCGCCTTAACCGTACGCAAATATCTCAAAAAAGATGAAGCTAAAATTACTGTAGTTAATCAGTATCCTACCCACCAAATCATTACAGAATTGCATCGTCTTGCAGCAGGTAGTGTTGCAGAGGGTGCTGTAGCTATGCCTCTAACTAAGCTTTTCGCAGGGAAAGATATTGACCTGAAAATCGCGAAGGTTAATTCATTTTCTGTGGAGAACAAACAAATTGTTCTTTCTGATGGTGTGACACTTACTTATGATGCGCTTGTTGTAGGTCTTGGCAGCACTACAGCTTATTTTGGCATTCCAGGGCTTGAACAATACAGTATGGTATTGAAATCAGCTGCAGATGCTAACAAAATTCATCAACATATTGAAGATCGTATTCGTGAATATGCGAAATCGAAAAATGAAGCAGATGCAAACATCCTGATCGGTGGCGGCGGCTTAACAGGTGTTGAGCTTGTTGGTGAAATCGCGGATGTATTGCCTACACTTACTAAAAAATATGGCGTTGATCCTAAAGAAATTAAGCTTATGCTCGTTGAAGCAGGTCCTAAAATCCTTCCAGTATTGCCAGATGCATTAATCGAACGTGCTGTAGCAAGCTTGGAGAAACGTGGTGTTCAATTCCTGACAGGTCTTCCTGTTACGAATGTAGAAGGCAATGCGATTGACTTGAAAGACGGTCAAAAAATTATTGCTAACACATTTGTATGGACTGGTGGCGTACAAGGAAATCCACTCATCGGCGAATCGGGTCTTGAAGTTAACCGAGGTCGTGCAACGGTGAATGAATTCTTGCAATCCACTTCCCACAAAGATGTATTCGTTGCTGGTGACAGCGCGGTGGTCTTTGCAGAAGACGGACGTCCTTACCCTCCAACTGCGCAAATTGCTTGGCAAATGGGTGAATTGATCGGATACAATCTGTATGCCTTCTTGAAAAATAAATCGTTTGAAAGCTTTAGCCCAATCAACTCTGGTACACTTGCTAGCTTAGGCCGTAAAGACGGTGTTGCCATCGTTGGTGCAAGTTCTACTCCGTTAAAAGGCTTGCCTGCAACTCTAATGAAGGAAGCAAGTAATATCCGTTACTTGTCCCACATTAAAGGATTGTTCAGCCTAGCTTACTAATATAGTTTAACCCTAAACCCTGCTCAAATCTGAGCGGGGTTTTTGTTATTGTTTTTTTAGTGAAATGTTTGCATTATTGATGTTTCACAGTAGGCTGTATTCATTGTATTTGATATAATAGATTGGGTTATATTAACAGAGGTAGTTAGAGGAGGATTTCATTTATGATATTCCAACAAAACGATGTCATTCTGTTTCAAGGGGACAGCATAACAGACTGGGGGCGTAATCATGAAGACGCTTCATCACTTGGAGTAGGTTATGCAATGATGGTCGCCGCTCGACTGGGGCATTTATATCCAGAGAAGAATCTTACTTTTTTTAACCGTGGTATTGGTGGCAACCGTATTGTTGATTTACAGGGACGGTGGGATAAGGATTGCCTGGATTTGAAGCCGACGTGGGTGTCCATTTATATTGGAATTAATGACACTTGGCGGCGTTTTGATTCTGGTGAAGAAACCACTCCCGAGCAGTTTGAAGCTTCATATCGGGACCTGATCGAACGCACTCGGAAATCTTTGGATGTTAAATTAGTGCTTATAGAGCCTTTTGTTTTGCCTGTACCGGAAGATCGTAGAACTTGGCGTCAGGATCTTGATCCTAAGATTCATATTGTCCGAGAGCTGGCACGTGAATATGGGGCGCCGCTGGTTCCGCTAGATGGACTTTTTGCAGCGGCTTCCGTAAAAGCAGAACCGGCTTACTGGGCATATGATGGAGTACATCCTACTCCTGCAGGTCATGCACTTATTGCGGATGCTTGGCTCAAAACGATGGGAGCAATCTAATCAATTGCCATTTTAAGACTAGAACCACGCTTTAATAAGCAGGTTGTAGTCTTTTTTTAATCGCGTGTTCATAAAGTCGTTTTTATATATTTATAGACACTGTTATAATTGGAATATGCTTATGTATTGGAGGCGATTCGCATTAGGCGGTTAATATGGATAGCACCTTTGTTATTGGTCGTAGTGTTAAGCGGATGTAAAAGTGATTTGGGCTTCATCAATGCCAGATGGATCGAAGGCGTGTCGTTGACACCCGTGGCAACGAGTGATCAGAAACAAGCGGATCGTCCTTTGCACTCAGAGAGCTTAACGCTAAAGGATTCTGTTTTGATCAAGACGCTTGCGGAGGCTATGAACAAGAGTAAGAAATTTTCTGATGATCTGGATTGGGGTCCGGAGTTTGAAATGAAGCTTGTTTATGGGGACGGCTATTCGGAAGATTATTACATAGCGCTTGGAGATCAACTTGGACATGAAGGGATGTTTACTACAGCAGAGAACAGCAGTCAGGGCTACACAATTCCTGTAAAAAACTCTGACCAGTTAAGAAAGCTCATTTATGGAACAATCGATACGGAGAACATTGAACAGGCAGACCCTGTGGAGACTTCTGTCGAGGTAACAGGTCCAGTAACCCTATCACATAATGAACTGTCTCCGGTCACAGGGAGAGCGGGATTTTTAAATCTGCAACTGCTAGAGGGGACATATAGCGAAGATTGGACTACACCGAGTCCGTTAGCGGGAAGAAACTGGAGTGGCCGATTTAGGCTAGTAGTGACTGACGAGCATGGAAAAACACTGAGTAGCTATCCGTTAAATGATCAATTTGCCCAGACCTTTAATGATTTTTTCCAGCTTCAGTTTGAGGATTATAATGGAGATGGTGATCCCGATTTTACGATCGGACAATATGGAACGAGTAACGGTTATTTCTACAAGCTTTTTACACTCAGAAGAAATAACGTGATAGAAGAACTGCCTATTAAACCTGAAAATCAGCTGTTTATCAGCAGTCCTGAGCGGTATTCCATAAAGCTGGATAAAGTTGATGAGCATAGCTTCAAGAGAAGTTACTACGATAACGCAGCAGGCAAACAAGTGGAAGATACTTTTCAGTGGGTAGGGAGTGCATTTCAGAGGCTCGACAAATGATTAATTCATGAAGTGAGAGGAATGTGTGTTGGATGACAAGTGATACGGTACAAGATTTAGAAGGGTTAAAAGCTATTGGAAAAGTGGTGGGCCACACCATCGCCGAGATGAAAAAGAAAGTAACCCCTGGGATGACGACTGCGGAGTTAGATCTTATTGGAGCTGAGATTCTGGAAAGCTTCGGAGCATCCTCAGCCCCGAAGATAACTTATAATTTCCCGGGCAGCACCTGCATCAGTGTGAACGAAGAGGTTGCTCATGGTATTCCGGGTCCGAGAGTGATTAATGCTGGCGATTTGATCAACATTGATGTCTCTGCTGAGCTGAATGGGTATTATGGGGATGCTGGCGTTTCTTTTCAACTGCCGCCCTATAACGATGATATTCTGCGTTTATGCCGGAGTACAGAGGAAACCATGATGAGTGTGATCAATCATCTGCGGGCAGGAATGAAGGTTAACGAGATCGGCAGAATGATGGAACTTGAAGCTCGCAAACGCGGTTATAGAGTGGTGCGTAATCTGTGCAGCCATGGAATTGGCAAATCACTGCATGAGAAGCCTTTTGAAATTCTACCCTTCTATAATCCAAGAGTGACCACGGTGCTAAAGGAAGGACAAGTAATTACAATAGAGCCCTTCCTCTCGACTGGAGCGGACTATGTGGAGCAGCAATCGGATGGCTGGACGCTAAGTGTTGTAGATAACGGTCGGGTAGCGCAGTTTGAACATACGATTATCGTGACTAAAGGTGAGCCTGTTATTCTGACTAAGGCATAAAGAGTAGTGTGCGAACAGACCTTATTATTTATAGGTTGTGCCCCGCATACGCGATGCAAGGAATTGTTCAAATCTGAAGATAACTATCGGAGGGACCAGAGATGGCTGAGCAAAAGATGATTGAAGTGCCGTTTCAGCAATGGGTAAACGATAAGGAGCTGTGGGTACAGCTTAATGATTTGATGATGCAGGAGAGTAAACTCCCAGGACCACGAGTGAATTTGGAGCTCTCAGACCATTTTGCCAAACAATTCGCTCATCCTAATCTAACAGATACAGGCTGGGAGCTGCTCGTCTCTTGGACTGACATTACTGAAGCTGAAGCTGGGGTGAATGATCCCCGTGAGTTTCTGCCGTTTTGTGCAGTTAGGGCGTTGGGTGCTTATTACAGTTACGCTGGAGAAGAACAGCAAGTAGTGATTCAAAACAGCATCAAGACAGCTATGAATGATTCGCGATGGAGGGTGCGTGAAGCGTCTGCTATGGCGCTGCAAAGTATAGGGGAGGATGATTTCACCCTGCTCAGGCAGCTGATTGACATGTGGGAGAAGGGTGCGAACAGGCTTGAACAACGGGCTTTTGTAGCGGCATTAGCGCATCCTCCTCTTTTAAAAAAGAAAGAAAATACGCTATATTGTCTTCAGTTGGCTGCCCGAATCATGGAGAGTATAGATGGTGGGGGAGCGCAACATGAGGACGCTGAGCATTTTCGTGTATTATCTAAGGGACTTGAATACAGCTTGAGTGTATTTGTGGCGAATGAGCCTGAAGAAGGCTTTGTTATGCTGGAGAGATTTGCAAAGAGCCGAGATGCCCGAATCCTTAAGATTGTGAAGAGTAATCTTGGCAAATCGCGTCTGAGTAAAAAATATGCTGCCCAGGTGGCTGAGATCCTAAAGGAATTCGATAAGATAAGATAGGAAAAGACACTTAGGATACGAGTGCCATTTGGCAGTTGTATTTAATCATTTTTTTTGTTTTTACTTATAATAGAATTAACAATTAAAGAAACAAAGAGAATTAATATAATCAAAGAAAACCACTCTATGGATTGTTCGAATATTAAACTGTACATTATATTAATAAATTCAAAGACAGCTATTATTATTATAAATATGTCCCAACGATCTTTTTTCATTAAAATGCACCAACCTATCTATATTTAATCATTTCAAAATTATTACTCTATTTACTGTAAAAGTAAATGCAGTTCTTGAATTCTTGATGTAGGATTCAATAATATGTGTCATATTGAGGAATAATCTATATGGAGGATATTGATAGATTATAAGTTGTTCATATCCTCAAAAGTTTGACAAATGCATGAAATGTAACTATTATAGTTGCATCTGAAGGATGTTTTGCAGCAAGGCAGAAGGAGAGATTTCCATGAATATTAGCACCCGATTTGCGGTAGCCATTCATATATTAACGTTGATTGACAGCAATAAAGAAGGCAAAAGCACGTCGGAGTGGATAGCTGGTAGCGTAAACACAAACCCTGTAGTTATCCGTCGGCTTACGAGTATGCTGCAAAAAGCAGGACTAGTAAATGCACGCCCCGGAGTCGCAGGCGCTTCGCTTACACGTAGCGCATCCGAGATTACGCTGCTGCAGATTTATAAGGCAGTTAATGCGGTGGAAGAGGACTCGTTGTTTTCTGTACATGAGCATCCTAATCCCGATTGTCCTGTTGGCAAGAATATAGCCAGTGCAATTGTACCTGTGTTCTCACTCGCCCAAAAAGCAATGGAGAATGTTCTCCAGGAGGTTACATTGGAACAGATTGTGAATGAAATGCCAGAACTATGATTCCTCCATATCACAGCTTAGAAGTAAGGCCAGAACATGTGAAAACGTGATTCTGGTCTTTTTTGGCTTAATTAGGTTTAGGGTCAAAGAAGGGAAGTAAGAGAGAATATAGAATCTGTATTTAGAAGCCGGATTAAAGATAATATACATACATACATTGAGGGAGAGCTAAAGAATGTTAAAGAAATTACTGCCTATACTACTAATTATAGTAATGATTACCGGATGTAATGAATCAAAGGATACCACTAAATACGAGGATACTAATTTTGGAATCACCTTTAACTATCCGGATGATTGGGTTGTAACTGAGAAGTATGGAGCGCCATTATGGTTGATAGTCTCTACGACTGATTATAAACCTGCTGAGGGACTTAAAGGTCCGGGAGTAATGCTCTTTGGATTTAAGCCTAAGGACATGGAGCTTGTCAACAAATGGCTCGAGGATGCCCAAACGAATTACAACAACGGGGCGGAGCTGACAAAAAGTAAAGCTAGTTTAGGCGGGTTAGAGTCCATAAAGTACGAAACTGAAGTATTCGAAGAGGAAGGGAGTAAAGGAAAAGCTATCTATTACGTTATTGAGGAACCGGAAATGTCATTTATGGTGCAGTTCCCTTATAGTGTGGATGAAGTACATAAAGAAGATATGAAGAGGATAGAGGATATTTTACAATCCATAAAGTTTACAAAAGATTAAGTGTGACTAGAACGAGGTAGCTGGAATGGTGGAATGTACGGTATAAATGCCGCTGAAATGGGCTGAAGTAACAGGAATGGTGAAATGTACGGTATAAATGCCTTTGAAATGTGCTGAAGTGGCTGGAATGATGAAATGTACGGTATAAATGCCGTTGAAATGTGCTGAAGTGGCTGAAATGATAAAATGTACGGTATAAATGCCGTTGAAATGGACTGAAGTAGCTGGAATGGTAAAATGTACGGTATAAACGCCTCGGATTTGGCTGAAATCATCCAAAGTAGCAAAAAGAGAAGCAAAAATGTCCTATAAATGAGCAACAGCCGCTGAAAGTGTGAAAAGAAAGGCAAAAATGCCCTATAAACGAGCAACAGTCGATGGATGAACTAAAAGAAAGGCAAAAATGCCCTATAAACGAGCAACAGTCGATGGATGAACTAAAAGAAAGGCAAAAATGCCCTATAAACGAGCAACAGCTGATGATGCAGTACAATTAGTTTTAGGATAAGTAATTTTTTTAAAGATCAATATATACGGAGGTTCTACAGTGGAGCAAATTGCAATAATCTCAGACATTCATGGAAATATACCAGCCCTTACGGCCGTTTTAGATGACATCCAGCAGCGGGGAATCAGCAGAGTCTTTTGTTTAGGCGATATTGTTGGAAAAGGACCGAACTCAGATCTAGCCGTTGATATCATAAAAAAGAATTGTGAAATCAGTGTTATGGGGAACTGGGATGATTTAATGAATCAGGATGTTGATTTTGAGATGGCTCGGTGGTGCCGCGGGTTGTTAGGTCAAGAGCGCCTAGCTTATTTAAGCACGTTGCCGTTTTCGATTGAGTTTATGATGAGTGGTAAATTTGTACGGTTATTTCATGCTTCGCCACGAAGCCTGTATGAACGTGTTCAACCTTGGGATGATTATGAAAAGCGATTATCTTTGTTTGATTATTCTGATCTCTGCCAGGAAAAACGACAAGCGGATATCGTAGGTTACGGGGATATTCATAATGCTTTTATTCAACATCTAGAAGGTAAGACCTTATTTAACGTAGGCAGTGTGGGGAATCCGCTTGATCTAACCCAGGCATCTTATGTGATTATGGAGGGAGAATACATGGGAGTGTCAGCAGCTCCTTTGAATATGCAATTTGTAAGAGTGCCTTATGACATCGAGTTAGCTGTTCAACAGGCCGTTGAGGCAGATATGCCAGCTGCAGAGCCTTATATTCGTGAGCTTAGAACCGCGCAGTACAGGGGAAGTGTCCGGGGATAATAAAGGAAAGGATAATAAAGGAAAAAAAGTCAAACTGCAACCCTGATCCAAGCCATCAAAAAGTAATGGAGGGAACAAATTGAAGCTTAGTCACGTATTTGAGCAATTCCCTACTTTGGAATCCGAGCAATTATTACTGAAAAAGATTGAAGTCAGCAACCTTAATGAGGTATTTGGGATATATAGCAATGATCAAGTATTTGAGTACTGTGGAATTATTCCGAAACATAATAAAGATACAGTCAAGAATATGATCGGTCATTTCGAACGTGATTTTACCAAAGGGGTAAGAGTGAAATGGGGGATTTTCCTCAAAAATAACCCTTACATATTGCTAGGTATCATCGAAGTTATGGATTTTAATCAAAAGGTGGATATGGTGACGATCGGTTACTTTTTGGCGGAACCTTATTGGGGAAAAGGGATTGCAGCTCAGGCCATTCAGTTAGTGGTGAAATATTTATTTGAGACTGCAGAAGTCAATCGAATTCAAGCTGAGGTTATGCCCTTTAATGAACGATCGAAGCGGGTGCTTTTGAAAAATGGCTTTACGAAAGAAGGCACGTTAAGGCAGGCGCATGTATGGTCAGGTAAAGGTCTGGTGGATCTGGAGATCTACAGCATTTTGGCAGAGGAATATTTTGCAAGCATCGGTAAGCCAAGAGTGAGCAATAGGATGTAATCCTAGTGAAAGAAGGGGAAATCATGGGCACTATCGTAGTGATTGGCGGGGGAGAGTTAATCGAGCTTGAAACGCTGGAAATTGATCGTAAAGTTGTGCAGCTAACTCAAAAGGCTAAGCCGAAGGCGTTATTTATTCCAACAGCCAGTAGTGATGCGCCAGGGTATTGTGATACTTTTAGCAAAGTATATGGCGATATTCTTGGATGTGAAACAAGTCACTTATTGCTTGTGAGCCAAACCTACACTCATGATGAGATTACAGATTTAATTACAGCTGCTGATTTGATTTATGTTGGTGGAGGCAATACCCGAAAGATGCTGGAGATTTGGAAAAATACAGGGGTAGATACGCTTTTGAAAGAAGCTTATTCCTCTGGAACCGTATTGGCCGGGCTTAGCGCAGGTTCCATCTGTTGGTTTGAATATGGGCATAGTGACTCTGAGGCGTTCGACGATCAGGGGGAATGGCAGTATATCAAGCTTGAAGCCATGGGGATTCTGCCGGGCATTCATTGTCCGCATTATAATGAGGATATTCGGGTTGAAGATTTTACACGCATGGTTAAAGGTGGAGGTTTGCCTGGAATCGCGGTGGATAACAATTGTGCAATCATCTATAAAGATAAGGAATATAAAGTGATGTCGACCAGAGAAGAAGCTAAAGCCTACCGTGTGATTGACTCCGAGCAAGGTGTTGTCGTAACGGAAATAGAAGAACATCCAAGCTACAGACCTCTTTATGAACTGTATAGTGCGTTATGATTATTTTTGAAAAGCAAGAGATCAGACTGAGAACACTTGAGCTAAACGATGCCGCATTACTTGTAAAATGGCTCTCAGACCCCGTTGTACTGGAGTTCTATGAAGGTCGTGATCGCCCGCATGATTTGGAGCTGGTGAAGGAGCATTTTTACGACGAGCAAGCTGAAGTTACACGGTGTATTGTGCAATACAAGGAGCGGGATATAGGTTATCTCCAGTTCTATCTTATAGATGATGAAGAATTAGAGGTGTACGGCTACGTGGGATTCGAAGGTCAAATCTTTGGGATGGACCAGTTTATTGGCGAGCCTGATTTATGGAATCAAGGAATGGGTTCGCGACTCATTAAAGAAACGGTTAATTATCTTATCGAAGCAAAACAGGCTGAAAAAATTGTCATGGACCCGCAAGCCTGGAATAAAAGAGCCCTTAGAGTATACGAAAAGATTGGCTTTGTGAAAAAGAAATACCTTGAACAGCACGAACAACATGAAGGAGAGCTAAGAGATTGTTGGTTGATTGAATACACGAAGCAGGCGAGACAATAAATATCTTTTTAACAATCGGATAAGGAAGGTGCACTTATTAAACTCCTGTTTGTCTGCAGCCAGAATCGCTGGCGGAGTCTAACTGCGGAGAAGATCTTTCAAGGAATTGATGGTCATGAAGCGAGATCAGCAGGGACTGAAGATCATGCCAGAATTAAAATTTCTGAAGGGCATTTGGGTTGGGCGGATGTGATTTTTGTGATGGAGAAGAAACATGTTCGAAGAATTCAAGATAAATTTAGAGACTGTGTAAGGGGCAAAAAAATAATTTGCCTGAACATAGCTGATGACTATAAGTATATGGATGAAGACTTGATCGGCCTTTTGGAATCCAGTGTATCCGAGTATTTACTGGAATGGAGCAACAAAAATGAGAATTAGAGCAGAAACTGTGGCAGACTATAATGAAGTATTTCAAGTGAATGTTAAGGCTTTTGGTGATCGGGAAGATGAAGCGCAGTTGGTCGAAAACATTCGTTCAGAAGCAAGGAATCGGCAAGGCGCTGATCCAAGAAGGGTTAGAAAGATGTAGAACGCTCGGATATGAGCTTGTCTTTTTGATCGGGCATCCCGAATATTATCCAAGATTCGGATTTCAACCCGCAGGGCTACATGGGCTGGAGTTGAAACAATTCGCGGTACCGGAGAATGTCTTTATGGTCTGTGAGCTGAAGGAAGGCGTACTGCAGAGGATTAAGGGAGAGTTGAAATACCCGGAAACCTTTTTTTGAATTACTTATTATATGTTCCTGTGAATCATGTTTGGCTGTGAACCAGTCGACATGATTTTTTTATAGGTAATTGACAAACATATAGAAGGTAACTATACTAAAGATAGTTAATTTGTAACTAAAACAGTTACAGCATGACTGGGAGGAATTTATAATGACGACTAAAACAATACTTCAACCAGACACTCAGATCGGTCTGGTGCAGATTAGAGTAAGCAATTTGGAGCGTTCGCTCACCTTTTATCAGAATGTTGTGGGGTTAAGCGTTTTGCGGCAGACTGGCCGCGAAGTTGAAATGACCGCTGACGGTCAGAATGTGTTATTGATTTTGCGGGAGATTGAAAATGCGCGGGTGATCCGCCCTAATTCTGTGGCTGGGTTGTATCATTTCGCTATCCTTGTTCCAGATCGTCCTAGCCTTGGATTGGTTGTGCGCAATTTGATCTCTTCGGGGATTGAAGTGGGGCAGGGGGATCATCTGGTCAGTGAAGCGTTGTATATTCAGGATCCAGATAATAATGGGATTGAAATCTATCGAGATCGTCCTAAGAGTGAATGGAAATATGATGCGGAAGGGCATGTAATGATGTCCACTGATCCAGTGGATGTAGATGGACTATTGGCAGCTTCTGAAGGTTTATCGTGGAACGGGCTGCCAGCGGGAACAGTGATTGGGCATGTACACTTTCATGTGGGGAATTTAAATAAGGCGAAAGCCTTCTACGTCGATTTGCTTGGTTTTGAACTAACAGCTAATTATGGAAGTGCTGCTATGTTTATCTCTGCTGGTGGCTATCATCACCATATCGGGCTGAATGTTTGGGCTGGACAGGGCGCACCTGCGGCTCCAGCTGATACTGTGGGGATTGATTATTTTACCTTAATTCTTACGAATGAAGAGGAACGCAACGCTGTGGTGGAGCGAGTTCGGCAGGCTGGTTACGCAGTTACAGAAGTGAATGGAGATCCTACATTCCAAGATCCTTGGAACATTGGAATCAGACTTGTTTTAGAGAGATAATTATATATCCATTTTCGTCCATTTATTTTATAATATTGGAAATAGGTGGGCGGAAGGGTGAAGTTTGTTGGAAGCATTCAAAATGGCGTATATCATTCTTTGTCATAAGAATCCGGAGCAGATCAATTTGCTAATTGATAGTTTAACTAACGAGTCCGTAGAGTTTTTCCTGCATGTCGATCAGAAAAGTAATATTGAAGCTGACATTATTCATCGTAACGATATTCATTTTGTGGAAAAGCCTATTGATGTGCAGTGGGGGCATTACAGCCAGATTGAATGCATTTTGAAGTGCTTTTCGCTGATCAAAGAACATGGGGATTTCAATTATATTCACATTCTAAGCGGTCAGGATCTGCCTCTGGCTTCAAATGAAGTGATTCTAGATTTCTTTAAGGGGAATGAAGGTAAGGAATTTGTGAAGTATTTGCAGCTGCCTAATGCTGCGGAAACTTGGGGATGTTACGAGCGGGTCTCAGTTTATTATCCTAGATTCCTCATCTCAAGGACCCGGCGTATGACAGCGATCCGAATGAGGTACATTAAACTAATTATGAGCATTCCGTTTCTGCAAAGAAGATTAAGCGCTCTGCCGAACGGTTTATATAAAGGCTCAAACTGGATGTCTATTACAGGTGGATGTATGGAGTACATCTTGGATTTTACAAAAAGCTCTCCGGAATACGTCAGATTTTTTAGGAACACTTTATGTGGAGATGAAATCTTTTTCCATACGATAATTTTGAATAGTGTTTATAAGATGCATGTGCTGAATGAAATTAAGCGGTATACAGATTGGGAAACAGGACCGGATTATCCTAGAACGCTAACGATTGAAGACTATGATCGGATCACTCAACGGGGCACGGAATGCTTTTGGGGGAGAAAATTTGATCTCGATATCGATAGAACCATCGTTCAGGAGCTCCTTGATATAAATATTAAAGCGAAAACATCGTAAACTCAGGAGGACAATCATATGAAAATCGCAGTTGTTGGAGCAAGTGGAAAAGCTGGAAGCCGAATTACGCAGGAAGCGTTGGATAGAGGTCATGAAGTTACAGCGATTGTGCGGGATGCATCTAAAGTAACAAATAGTAAAGCGAATGTCGTTGAAAAGGATGTATTTGCACTTACCGCTGAAGATTTGCAGGGGTTCGATGTGGTTGTAAATGCTTTTGGTGCGCCGTTTGGACAAGAACATCTGCATGTGGATGCCGGGAATGTGCTTATTGAAGCGTTGAAGGCTTCGCCCGATACAAGATTGATTGTAGTTGGGGGTGCAGGAAGTCTTTATGTAGATGAAGCCAAAACGCTTAAAGTAGTGGATACGAATGACTTTCCTGACTTTATTAAGCCAACAGCGACGAATCAAGCCAAGAATCTGGAGATTCTGCAAGGGACAGATGCACTCTCTTGGACCTTTGTTAGCCCATCTGCTAATTTTGCCATCGGCACAAGAACGGGTTCTTATGTAAAAGGTAAGGATAATCTTCTGGTGAACTCCAAAGGCGAGAGTTATGTCAGCTACGAAGATTATGCCGTTGCTATTGTCGATGAAATCGAACAGCCGCAGCATATTCGTGAACGGTTTACGGTGGGTTCAGAGTCTTAAGTGATAATGAAGAATAACGATTATATATAACAAGAGAAGACAGAGCCGGATTCCAGGCTCTGTCTTCTTTTATATCATTACAGCTTTCCTTTTCCTTCTGCTAGTTCAGCAATGCGTCTGTTTGCATCTCCGCGGTAGAGTCCGCCATGATAACAAATGACCGTATCGATCTCATACTCAGAGAATTTGTTCAGAGAGGACAAAGCCAGCTCCATGTCAGGTGTGGCGGAAGGAGTGGGACCCTGTAGCTCGCCATCCTGAACGGTCAAGGCATCGGCGGCAATAAGTGTACGGCTATCATGATGGTAAAGACTGAGATGCCCTGGGCTATGGCCAGGGGTATGGATCACCGTAATTCCACCGGCAAAAGGTAACTTTTCTCCATCCACAAGCGTTTGATCCACTTTTCCTTTAGGAGGATGGGCTAATACAGAGAGGAAGGCACGCCGCCACTCCTCAGGTACATGAGCTGGGATCATAGCCGCTGCCGCCGCTAAAGCTTCAGGAGTGTGCTTAAGGAGCATTCGCTCTCCTTGAATATAGGGCTGCTCAATTTCATGAGCCAGAACAGTAAGCTCTAGATCTTCATCAGCCAATAGGGCAGGGAGGCAACCGATATGGTCTAAATCCTGATGCGTGATAATAAGGGTACGGAGCTTCTCCCAAGGCACATGCGCTTCTTTTAGAGCCTCTTTGAAAGTAGAGAGTAGACCCGGGAATCCGGTATCGACGAGTACGGCGGCATGTTCATCCCAGAGTAGCGTGGGGTAAATCGTGTCTTTTCCACCCATAACCTGCGTTGTAATCTCGAGCATTTCTATTCCTTGAGCAATGTACATTATATCCCTCCGTGATTGATAATAAGAGCGACGCCGTGAGGCTAATGCATATATTACTCAAAACTGAAAATAAACACAATAGGTAAAAATTTAATTATAACACAAATAAATATTTATGTCAATATGTATCTGATGGAATTTTTGTGGAATTTGTAGGGGATTTTAATGTTAAGAATCTTTTGCTAGATTTTGCCCTTGCCTAAAGCTTTGCGATATAATAATCAAATATAAAAAAGGGAGTTGATGTGGTTTGGAGACATTTCTAGTTGTACTCGTCCTACTTGGGCTTATCGCAATATCCAACATCATAAACCGATTCATTCCCTTCGTGCCGATACCCTTAATACAAATTGGCTTGGGTGTAGTGGTCGTACTATTGCCTTTGGGAATACATATGTCACTGGAGCCAGAGTTGTTTTTCGTGTTATTTATTGCGCCGCTTTTGTTTAATGACGGAAAGCGAACACCGAGAAATGAGTTATGGAACCTGCGGGCTCCAATCTTAATGCTGGCACTAGGCTTGGTATTTGCTACAGTGCTTATCGCTGGATATTCCATTAACTGGATGATCCCCACCATTCCACTCGCAGCTGCTTTTGCGCTGGCAGCGATTTTATCGCCGACAGATGCTGTGGCGGTAAGCGCAATCGCTGGGAGAGTACATCTTCCCAAGAGTATTCATCGTATTCTAGAGGGCGAATCATTGATGAATGATGCCTCTGGCCTTGTTGCGTTTAACTTCGCTATTGCAGCAGCTGTTACAGGCATATTTTCTTTGCCGAAAGCCTCCATTAGCTTTGTGATTATCGCTTTAGGTGGGCTAATTGTCGGAGCAATACTCGCGTTCCTCCTGATTCGGTTCAGTGTATTTATCCGCAGACTGGGGATGGAGGACATCACAGTACATGTGCTGCTGCAAATCCTGACTCCTTTCATTGTGTATCTGATTAGTGAAGAAATAGGGGTATCCGGCATTTTAGCTGTGGTTGCAGCAGGGATAATTCATGCGGTCGAGAAGGATCGTGCAGTTTCGCCACAGTATAAGCTACAGCTGGTATCCGCCAGCACATGGTCTGTGCTGCTCTACATCTTGAATGGCTTGGTCTTCCTTATTCTCGGATTGTCGATTCCAGATGTTATAGAAGTGATCTACCGGGATACAGCAGTGGACAATCTTATGGTGATTGGTTATGTATTAGCGATAACGTTACTGCTTTTTGTGCTGCGTTTTATATGGGTATATGTATTTTCCCTGGCTGGCGCCGGCCTGCAAAAAATGGAAAAATCGTCTATTAAGTCCATGCTAATCCTGACCATTTCAGGGGTGCGAGGCGCGGTTACTTTAGCCGGTGCCTTTTCGATTCCTTTTGTGTTAGGAGATGGCTCACCTTTTCCTGAACGTGATCTAATTATCTTTATCGCTGCGGGTGTGATTCTGATGTCACTGCTGATCGCTAGTATCTTTTTACCAATTCTCGCAGGTAAAGAAGAGCCGGTTGCCGAACCAGGGGACACTGAGGTTGAACAGGCGGCCAAATCTAAGGTCGTTGCTGCCGGGATAACGCTGCTTCAAAGTATGATGACGGAGGAGAGCAAGGATTCCGCACAGCCAGCTTTGAGTGAATTCAGAGAAAAGGTTTATAGTCTGAACCGCGAGGATCAAGCGAACGATCCGGCATTTGAGGAACTCCGTCGGCTTGGGGTTGAAGCAAGGATAGTGGGCTTGCATGCTGAACGCAAAGAGCTGACCCGATTGCTTACTAACAATGAGATTCCTGCCTCAGTGGCTCAGAAAATGGAAGAATTCTTGGATCATAGTGAAGTTTTCTTAGCCAGAAGTCTCAACTCTCAAATTAGATTATCCCTTACAGAGATTAGAAGGCTATTTGCGGGGATGTTCTCAGGACAAAACGAACGGGAAGCTAGCCAACAAATGCTGCAACAGGCTGAATGTGCAAGAAAAGCTAAGATTTCTATGTCCCGCGCAGCAATAGCTGCTGTTAATGCAAGTATGAATGAGAACAACCGAAAAGCAGTAGAGAAGGTTGCATGCAGTTATGAGCAACTAATCGCACGCTTCGAGCAGGGTCAAGGCTGGACAAAGGATGGTCTCGTTGATGATCAAAAGCTTGAATTGAAACTGAAAGCTATTCAGGAGCAACGGGATAAGGTGCAGCAAATGTACCAGGATGGAACTATTAACCGCAAGCTAGCCGGTAAATTACGCAAGTTCGTCGATCATTTGGAAACATCCATTTGGGAGGATTAGCTGTGTTGAACAAAGTAATGGGAGAAAGCTTGTTATTCACTGAAATTCGCGAAGAGCATCTGTCGGATGTACTCGATATTTATAACTATTACGTGCTGAACACTACGGTTTCTTTTCATACCGAGCCTTTAAGTGTGGACGAAATGCGGCAATCAGTGATGAATGATGATCCGCGGTTCAAATCATACGTTATTTTATCCTGGGATAATGTTATTCAGGGCTATGTTCTGATTGCTAGACATAAGAGTAAGCCGGCTTATGATAGCTCTGGGGAGATCAGTGTGTATTTGAAACCTGCTTGTGTGGGTAAAAGAATAGGACAGCATGCCTTATGCTTTATTGAAAAGAGAGCTGCCGAACTGGATTTCCATGTGTTAGTAGCTACCGTTTGCGCAGAGAATGAACGCAGTCGCCAGCTTTTCTCAAAGAATGGATATGAACAATGTGCCTACTTCAAGGAGATTGGCTGTAAATTTGGTCGAAGACTGGATATCGCCAGCTATCAGAAAATCTTAGGGGGAACTTAAAGATGAAACTTGCGGAAGCATTAGTGAACCGAAGTGATCTTACCCGTAAAATCGCGCAGCTAAAGCAGCGGCTCGATCGGGTCGTTAAGGTGCAGGAGGGGGAAGATCCGGCAGAGCAGCCGGAGGCTCTTTTGCATGAGCTAGAAATAGCTGTTAACGAGCAGACGATTTTGATTCGAGCGATTAATCGAACGAATTCATCTGTTGCCTTCAATGAGAATTGGAGTATTGCCGATGCCCTAGCCGAACGGGATAAAATGCTTCAGCTGCGGAAGCTGTTTAGCGATTTGCTTGAGCAAGCTTCGATCACTCAGGATCGGTATAGCCGCTCTGAGGTTCGTTTCCAGAGAACGATAGATGTCGCTGAGATTCAGAAGCGGATTGATGAACTGTCTAAGTCTTATCGCGAGTTGGATTTTAAAATTCAGGAGAAAAACTGGACGGTAGCCTTAATCACACCGTAAAAAGCTTTATCACAGCAGAAGGTAACTGATCTTTATAAAGGCGAGCGCAACCCGCCAACAGGGAAAGTTGGACAAATTGACAGATGCCGGGCCATATCTGACCAATCATAACTTAGCCCCGTACTGTAACAACTGTAAAGAGTACCTATTAATGTAACTACCAAGCGCTGATTTATGTAAGAACGGTGAGGGTGGGGACGGGGATATTTTTGCTGTGGTTAGGCTTTTACATAACATGAACTGGCTCTATTAGGATAGGTATATTCGTCATAGATAATGTGAAATAATGTCGAATAAAGTTGAAAAAAGATGAATGAAATTTGCATTATCGGCCTGTTTTGCCTATCTTATCGCTCGTTATCTTGTATAATTTACGAATACGCACGAGGACTTCCTAAACCGCTGATCTATTCGTATGTTGATTGTACAGGATGAGAGAGTGATTCATTGGCCGAGAAGGTTTAGTGGCCCTTGTCTCTTCAAACATTCTACTATTCCTTTCATGAAAGAGAGAAGTGACAAGTGACCATGAAATCAATTGCCTGGGTAACCGACAGTACATGTACAATCGATCCTGAATTCGCCAAGAACAACCATGTGTATATTGTTCCTTTACGTCTGATTATTAACAACGAGTGTTATAAAGAAAATATAGATATTACGATCGATGAGTTCTATGAGAAAATGCGTCAGCATGATCAAGTAGGCAGCTCACAGCCGCCAATCGGTGAGTTTATCGAGTTATACGAACGGTTGAAGGAAGAATATGATGAGATTATCGCGGTGCATCTTTCGACAGGGCTTAGCGGAACATACAATGCTTCCATGCAAGGTGCTGAAATAGCGGAAGCTAATGTTATTGGAATTGATTCCAAGGTTGGCGCTTATCCGATTCGGGAAATGATTACGCGAGGTATTCATTGGCACAAGATGGGCTTTACTGGCCTAGAGATTAAAGAAAAGATAGAGAATATCATTCAAAATATGTCCTTCTACTTAATTCCTGCAAGCTTGTCCCAGCTTCACCGTAGTGGGCGTGTTTCTGGTACACAGGTAATTCTTAGTCAATTACTACGGATAAATTTGCTGCTGCGTTTTGACGAGGGCAAGGTCATTGTTGTAGAAAAAATCCGCACGATGAAGAAGACGAAGCAGGCGCTGTTAGATATCTTTAAACAGGATGCTGGACTTGTTAGCGATGTGTGCATCATGCATTCCAATAATTTAGAAATGGCGCTGAAGCTAGAAGAAGACATCAAAGAGATGGCGCCTGATTTACGTACGGAGATTATGACTTACATTCCTGCCGTGGCTGTTCATGCGGGTGAAGGTACCGTGGGACTTTCTTGGATTAAAAATAACCGGATCAATAGTATTTATTCGGAGGTTGAACCTGTAGCAGTACTTGTGTAGATAGGATAGTAAACAAAGAAATCGCTTCTTGGAAGAGGGACGGATGATCCTCATTATACCAAGAGACGATTTCTTTTTTTTTGAATCTATGAGATGACGTTGTAAGAAGGTTATGCTTTGCTTGCACGACGGCGGAACATTTGTCCGATAACTTCACTCAGTACCAGTCCAGCCGCAATTGCGCCAGAGAGCATTAATGCCCGAACAGCGATTTCTACAGCCAGATTATAGTTTTCTTCTACAAATCTACGCATAGCATCGTAAGCAAGGCCACCCGGAACAAGTGGGATAATACCGCCTACACTAAAAATAATAACCGGCATTTTGAAGGATCGGGCAAACAGCTGGCTGACGATGCCCACCACTACAGTAGCCGCAAACGTAGCAACAACAGGCCCACACTCTACATCAAGGATTACATACACCATCCAGCCTACCATTCCAGCAAAACCACACTGCAGTAGAGCGCGCTTAGGCGCATTAAATAAAATACAGAAGGTTGCCGCGGCGATAAAACTGGTTATAAGTTGCAAAATCATGAAGGGCTAACCTCTTTCACATGGAAAATTAAAATAGTGATAGTACAAGCCCAATGCCTGTACCGATCGCAAAAGCAGTTAGAAAGGCATCTGCTCCTTTGGATATGCCTGAGACCAGATGACCAGCCATCAGATCACGAACGGCATTAGTAATGAGTAGACCGGGTACTAGAGGCATCACGGAGCCGATGATGATTTTGTCCATTTCTTGACCTATGCCCAGCTTTACAGAATAGAAGGCCAGAAGTCCGATCAGGAAGGAAGCAGAGAACTCTGCAAAAAATCTAGTCTGCACAAGACGATGCAGGTAGATAACCGCAGCAAAACCTAACCCGGAAATCGGTAATGCGGGGAGAGCATCCCACAAGCTGCCCTTAAACATAACGGTGAAGCAAGCGCCGGTAAGCGCCGCTGCTATGATTTGCAGCCATACCGGATACGCATGTGCGGCATCATCGACCTCACCTAATCGTGTCCGAGCTTCCTCGGCTGTAATCTGACGCTCGTTCAGACGCCGCGAGATATCATTAACCTCTGAGACTTTCTGCAGATCTGTGGTTCGCTCGGCAATCCGATATAACTTAACGGGCTCCGTTCTATTGGTGGTGAACATAATAACGGTTGGTGTCACATAACTATGTGCCCCTGGAAAACCGAGAGAAGCAGCCATACGTGTCATTGTATCTTCTACTCTGTAGGTTTCTGCACCGTTTTGCAGCATGATCTTGCCAGCAAGAAGACAGAGATCAACGATTTCATAATAGGTAGTGTTAGTGTTGCTCGTGCTTTCCAACTTCTCCGGTCCTCCCCTGGAATGTTACATATCTATGTGTATATACTTATGATTGTCGCTTCATTGTGTGAAAATAACAACCTCAATATAGCATTATAAACGATATGGGATATATTTTAATATAGTTTCAGAAATAAAATGTATAAAGATGCACTGTTTATTTATAGTGTCCGCCAATCTTTCCGGATCTGTCCTTAAGTTGTCCGGCATCTGTGAACGATGCAGCGCGTCCGATGATCGATTCCCCGTATTTATTCTTCAGCGCATCAGTGGCCCGTTCGAGCTCACGGTAGCGGGGGCGCGACTCAAATAAGGTTAGCTGATATTGGCTTTCGTCAGACAGATTGGACAGGCTTAGATGAATTCGGCGCACAGGCTGACCTTCCCAATGCTGTTTGAAAAGAGCGAGGGCGGCCTCGTATACCAGCTGGGTCGCATTCGTAGGATCACTCATCGTAGTCTGTCTGGAGAAGCCGCTGGGGTCATCAAAGCTGGCGCCTTGGCAGCCAACAGACACGACTGCACCATGCACCTTCAGCTTGCGGCTGCGCCTGCACACCAGCTCTGAGAGCTCCAAAATGATGGTCTTGATCTCTTGCAGTGTATAGTAATCCCGTGGCAGCGTCATTTGGTGCCCGACGCTCTTGGGGGCAACTTCATAGGTAGCCGGACTTACAGGGCTATCGTCGATGCCGTTGGCAATTCGCCAATATAGCTCGGCATCGATATCGCATTTTTTATGGAATTTCTCCCGCATGCGCCATTTCAGCTCGCTTAGCGGCATCTGTGCCAAATGGCCAATCGTTGTGAGGCCCATGCTCTGGAAGTGCGCGGACATGCGGCGGCCTACCATAAACAACTCACTAATGGGCAGCGGCCAAAGTACATCTGGAAGCTCTTCCTGAGTGAGGGTAAATAGACCCTCCGGGTTCTTCTTGGCCCACAGGTCGCAAGCCATTTTGGCGGTAACCTTGGAATAACCTATACCGATACGTGCGCGCACACCTGTATTTCTGCGGATTAAGTCCTGAATGATCGTAGCGATCTGTCTTGGGCTTCCGAATAAGCTGAGGCTGCCGGTGATATCAATAAACTGCTCATCGATGGAATAAGGTTCTACGAGGTCACTGAATTTGCGTAGAATGTCCGTGATTTGGGAGGAAACATCGATATATTGCTGCATATGTGGTCTGACGACGATTACTTCGGGGCACTTCGCGAGTGCTTCCTTCAAGGTCTCGGCGGTAGTAATGCCAAAAGATTTGGCTAACGGACAAGCGGCAAGCACAATCCCGCTTCGTCTAGCCGGATCTCCGGCGACAATAAGCGGTTTGTTGCTGTATTGCGGATTAGAGGCCTTCTCCACGGAGGCGTAAAAGCTCTGACAATCGGATAACAAAATAACACGTTCTTTATTCATAGATTCACACTCTCCAGGTGAGGTAGAGATACGGTAGATGATTTTCTTATTATTATAATACGAACATATGATCGTGTATATTCATATTTTTTTCCATTTCTCTTCAGTCTCCAAGGTGCAGAGACCTGTGGCCACACCCCCAGCGATAATCGTGAGGATGGAGTGGAAGAAGGTTTCTTTGGAAATCAGGAGTCCCCCCGCGCCGATAATTATAAAATCTGTCAAAAAAATGATGAGTCCAAGGTTAAGCGGGAGATACCTTTTGATATATTGAGCAAGCAGATCCGTTCCGCCTGTACTGGCTTTGAACCGCAGCATAAGCCCAAGACCCGTTCCCATTAAAAAACCGCCAATAATGGCGCTGGAAATGGAGCCGAACTCAAAATAATACAGAAAGTGGTACTGCAAAGGACCGAGAAGCTCAATCAGAAACGATGAGGTCAATAAACCTAATACACTATTGAAAAAGATATCGCGTTCCTTCAGCCAGGCTAACAGGAAAATCGGAAAGCTGCAGAGAAGGACAGCTATACCGATTTTGGCATCGGATAAATAATTGATGATGAGGGCTATTCCTATTATTCCCCCATCTAGGATTTTATATGGGACTAGAAAAAAATTAGTTGCTGCTGCAATGAGCAAGCTTCCGATCAGGATGATCGCGTATCTTAATAATGACTGCATATTTAACATCTCCACATTAAAGGCATGTCTTATAAATATGCTTGTCACTTCCAAAAAATTGCATTGAAGCAAAAAAACTGATTTCGGGCCTAATCATGCGGACCCAGAAGACCCTATTAGGCAGATACAAGGTATTTTTTCGAGCTAACGGACCCAGTTGCAGCTATTCCCACAAATGTGGTCCGATTGCGGGCAAATTATGAGCAATAAGAGCTATACAGTCCGAAATTTCCGAAAAATGGACCGAAAATCGCAAATAGGTGCAATAGGGTCCGCAACGTTCAATAGATTTAAGTAACTCCTACCCATAAATCACAAGCGAGATCCCGCCCCCAAACAGGTGCAATCCGGTTCGTTGCGCTCAACAGACGTTAAGTTACTCTCACCAATACATTATGCGAGATCCCACCCACAAATAGGTGCAGTGCGGTCCGTTAGCTCAACAGACATTAGAGTAACTCACCGCCCAGCCTCCATGCGGACCCAGGAGCCCCTATTAGGCAGATACAAAGTATTTTTTCGAGCTAACGGACCCAGTTGCAGCTATTCCCACAAATGTGGTCCGATTGCGAGCAAATTATGAGCAATAAGAGCTATACAGTCCGAAACTGCCGCAAAATGGGCCCAAAATCACAAATAGGTGCAATAGGGTCCGATAGGATCAAGATCGAGCAAAAGGTAGATGATTTCGAGACGTAGACAGCTAGGTTATGCAACAGGTAACAAATTCTGCGCACGGAGTAGCTAGATTAAGCCATAGGTAACTAATTCCGCACGGTGTAGATAGGTTAAGCTATAGGTAGCTAATTACGCACGGTGTAGATAGGTTGAGTAACAGGTAACTAATTTCGCACGGTGTAGATAGGTTGAGCTATAGGCAGCTAATTCCGCACGGAGTAGCTAGGTTAAGCCATAGGTAGCTAATTCCGCACACGGTATAGATAGGTCGAGTTATAGGTAGCTATTCCGCACAGTGTAGCTAGGTTGAGCCCCAGACAGCTAGTTTAAACAATGGCTAGCACGTTTAGGATCAAATTCGGCAGGCGGCGTTCTTTTCAGCAACTGTTCGGACTCAGTTGCTCTTATTTCCATGATTTCGCTCGTTTTATCACACTATCGGACGCAGTTGCAGCTATTCGTTCAAATGCGCTCCTTTTCTGCGCAAATCAAGGGTAATAAGAGCTATACAGTCCGAAATTTCCGAAAAATGGGCCGAAAATCACAAATAGGTGCAATAGGGTCCGATACGATCAAGATCGAGCAAAAGGTAGCTGATTTCGAGAATTAGACAGCTAGGTTGAGCCCCAGACAGCTAGTTTAAACAATGGCTAGCACGTTTAGTATCAAATTCGGCAGGCGGCGTTCTTTTCAGCAACTGATCGGACTCAGTTGCTCTTATTTCTATGATTTCGCTCGTTTTGTCACACTATCGGACTCAGTTGCAGCTATTCCCACAAATGTAGTCCGATTCCGAGCAAATTATGAGCAATAAGAGCTATGCAGTCCGAAACCTTCGCAAAATGAACCCATATGCTGAAATAGCTGCAATACGGTCCGATACGATCAAGTTCTAGCAAAAGGTAGCAGGTATCGAGACGTAGGCGGCTAGTTTGAACAACAGGTAACTAATTTTTCGCACGGAGTAGATAGGTTGAGCTATAGGTAGCTAATTCCGCACAGTGTAGATAGGTTGAGCCCTAGACAGCTAGTTTAAGCACTGGGCAGCACGTTTAGGAGCAAATTTGGCAGGCGGTGTTCTTTTTAGCAACTGTTCGGACTCAGTTGCTCTTATTTCCATGATTTCGCTCGTTTTATCACACTATCGGACTCAGTTGCAGCTATTCCCACAAATGTAGTCCGATTCCGAGCAAATTATGAGCAATAAGAGCTATGCAGTTCGAAACCTTCGCAAAATGAACCCATATGCTGAAATAGCTGCAATACGGTCCGATACGATACGATCAAGATCGAGCAAAAGGTAGCAGATTTCGAGAAGTAGGCGGCTAGTTTGAACAACAGGTAACTAATTTCTCGCAGAGTAGATAGGTTGAGCCCCGGACAGCTAGTTTAAACAATGGTTAGCACGTTTAGGATCAAATTCGGCAGGCGGTGTTCTTTTTAGCAACTGTTCGGACTCAGTTGCCCTTATTTCCATGATTCCGCTCGTTTTGTCACACTATCGGACTCAGTTGCAGCTATTCCCACAAATGTAGCCTGATTCCGAGCAAATTATGAGCAATAAGCGCTATGCAGTCCGA
Source organism: Paenibacillus sp. FSL H7-0323 (assembly GCF_038002725.1). Lineage (NCBI taxonomy): Bacteria > Bacillati > Bacillota > Bacilli > Caryophanales > Paenibacillaceae > Paenibacillus > Paenibacillus sp. FSL H7-0323. Next base: position 668,511 of record NZ_JBBODB010000001.1, read on the forward strand.
AAATGCCGCAAAATGGATCGAAAATCAAAAATAGCTGCAATCCGGTCCGCAACGGGGAATGCTATGAATGGATGATTAAGTAGACGCGTCTCCGGGGGATACAGAGAGTAGTGTGATGGCTATACAGTGAGTTACTTGCTGATAAGCTTTGGAGGGTCGAGCCGCATGATCGCCGTTGATCTATGATAAGTATGAGTGCGCCACGCCTAGGAAGGTAAACTGGTAAAATTATTGCAAGGAGCAAGGAGCAAGGAGCAAGGAGCAAGGAGCAAGGAGCAAGAAGCAAGGAGCAAGGAGCAAGGAGCAGCAGAAGGATTTAGGCGGATCACGGGTACACAAGAAATGTGCCAAGCGGAGTACTGCTCCATCATAATAGTTACCTAAGTTTCTCCGATCTAGAGGAGCATCTCGCATCTCGCGTCCAATTAATCCATAGCTGATCACGTAAGCCAGCAGCGCAGAAGAAAGCCAGCAGCACACAAGAAAGCTACAGCAGTGCACCGCATTAACAACGAGAACAGCACGCCTCCAATTATGAGACATGCTGTTTTTGCCGTTATCGGGAATACCGCTTGCGGAAGCGAAGCGGAGAGATTCCGATCTGCTGAGTAAAGCGACGCGAGAAGTAGGCGGTGCTCTCGAAACCGATACGTTCTGCGATCGCAGCTATAGGCATCTCTGTCTTAAGCAGAAGCAGCTTGGCCTGTTCTAAACGGTAATCCGTTAAATACTCCATCGGAGTCAGTCCATATACGCGTTTCATGCAGCGGGCAAGGTAGTTATAATGAAAATGCAGCGCATCCGCCAAAGAGGCATTGGAGAGAGGCTCCGCATAATGATTGCGGATATAAGTCTCTGTCCTCTCGGCGATCTCTACCGCATGACTTTCTGAAGTATCATGCTGCGCTAGATCCATCATCCGCAGCATTTCTTCAAAAATCCTTTGCTGCTCCCAAACTGCACTGGAACGTCTTCCAGTGGACAGCTGTAAAAGCTTCTCAGCTTGTCCACTCCGTTTAAAGGGATCAGGAAGGGGACCAAACTGCGGGATGCGAATGGTATATGGATGAGTAAGAAACTGCCGGAAATGTGTCTCTCGGTTGATATACACGGGCTCGCCATCAGAACTTGACCAATCTGCGAGGGTATGAAAATGAATCCAGATAAACGAAGTCAGCTCCTCGCAAGACTTAACGGAATAATGATAGCGGTCAGGCAGCAGAAGCAGCGTATGCCCAGCCGCAACCTCCCATTGATTATGCTCTTCACCGATAAATAGGCAACCTTGCTCTACAATAATCAGATCAAATAAGCCGATATGGCTTCTATTTGGATGCTGCTCTCCGGGTTGATAAACAGTGTGATTGCATTCCAGAAAATATGGAAAAGGCGGCGCTGCGAAATGTACATAGGAAGGACTCACTGTGTTCTACCTCTCTTTTTATCGTAGTCCGAGCTCAAATAGTCCTTGAAAATAGGAGTGTGAAATAGTACAAAAAAGGGGTTGATTCTGATTATATTTTTTATCTATTGTACGCTCTATAATTGTAATTAGCGAGTATAAAATAAGGCTAAGGGGAAGATGATGATGAATAAAACGATCCAGGATCAGCAAGTTGTAAAAGATCAATCCGTTAGCATTAAAGATGATTTCTGGGGAAGTTATATAAAGCTGGTTCAGGATGTTGTAATCCCGTATCAATACGAGGCATTGCACGATAAAGCAGCGGGAGCTGAGCCCAGTCATGCCATTGCTAACTTTGAGATTGCTGCGGGCCGGAAGACCGGTGAATTTTACGGCTGGGTATTTCAAGACAGTGATGTAGCCAAGTGGCTGGAGGCCGTAGGTTATTCCTTAAGCATCAAACGTGACCCTGAGCTGGAGCGTCAAGCGGATGAAGTGATTGACCTCGTTGGAGAAGCGCAGCAGGAAGACGGGTACTTAAATACTTATTTTACGATAAAAGAACCCGGCAAACGCTGGACTAATCTGAACGATTGCCACGAGCTGTACTGTGCTGGGCATTTCATTGAGGCAGCCGTTTCTTATTACGAGGCTACAGGCAAAAGAAAACTGCTCGACATCATGTGCCGAATGGTTGATCATATCGATTCTGTGTTTGGTCCGGAAGAAGGCAAAATGCGGGGATATGATGGCCATCAGGAGATTGAGCTTGCGCTCGTGAAGCTGTATCGGCTCACAGGTGAGGAGCGGTATTTGAAGCTCAGCAGCTTTTTTATTAATGAGCGAGGTCAACAGCCAAATTTCCTAAAGCAACAATGGGATAATCTGGGGAGTATCAATTTTTTTACAGGTCAGAAGGAGAATTTAGATTTAAAATATTACCAAAGTCATCTTCCGGTAAGAGAACAGGAAGTGGCTGTAGGACACGCTGTGCGTGCGGTTTATATGTATACTGCTATGGCTGATCTAGCCGCACTTACGGGAGATGACACCCTTCGCGAAGCATGCGAGAGACTGTGGAATAACATCACTACTAAGCAAATGTACATTACTGGCGGGATCGGATCTACGCATCGGGGTGAGGCTTTCACCTTCGATTATGATCTGCCTAACGATTCGGTGTACGCAGAGACTTGTGCATCTATTGGGTTGATCTTTTTTGCACAGCGGATGCTGAGAATATCGCCGGATGCACGTTATGCCGACGTGATGGAGCGGGCGCTTTATAACAATGTGTTGGGTTCAATGGCACAGGATGGTAAGCACTATTTTTATGTGAATCCACTAGAAGTATGGCCTAAGGCATGCAGCTGCAATCCAGATAAACATCATGTGAAGTCCGAGCGCCAAGGTTGGTTTGGCTGCGCTTGCTGTCCTCCGAATGTGGCGCGTCTGCTGACTTCGCTTAATCAATATATCTATACGATCCATGGTGATACGCTCTATACGAATTTGTATATTGGCAGTGAGCTGACAACAAAGCTGGGTGGAACAGATGTTGCGATTCAGCAAGAGAGTAACTATCCATGGGAAGGTAAAGTCTCGTTGAAGATTAATCCCGCAGCGGAAGCAGAGTTTGGGATTGCCTTACGGATTCCATCTTGGAGCCAAGGAATGGAGATCAGAGTCAACGGTGAAGCAATGAATACTGCTGAGAACATCGAGCAGGGATACCTCGTTATCCGGAGACTGTGGAGAGCAGGAGATGTAATCGAAGTGCATGACCCCATGGAGGCACATCGTATCTACGCACATCCAAGTTTGCGTGCTGATGCTCAAAAAGTAACGATTCAGCGTGGACCTCTTGTGTATTGTCTTGAAAGTATCGATAATGGTGAGCCGTTAAGCTCGATTTCTTTAAAAGAAGGCAGTGAACTTACTGCGGCTTTTGATGAGACATTGCTCGGCGGCGCTGTTGTTGTCGAGGCAGAGGGGCTACGTGTAGATAAAGAGGGCTGGAGTGGTGAGCTTTACAGCAGAGTCAAAGCACCAGTTCAAACCGTAAAGGTTAAGGCGGTTCCGTATTACTTATGGGGAAATCGTGGCAGTGGTGAAATGAAGGTATGGATTCCGGAAGCCAGCGTTTAAGTTATAGGTAGACATAGATCTCGGGAATGGCTGTAGTTTATCAACATTTACCGATGAGGACAGCTGTAATTTACAGTCTGTCCTTTTCTTTTTGCAAAAAGGAGAACACATGCGAAATGGCGAAATTAGAAGAAACATAGAAATATTCTTAAATCCTATAACAGTGGAGGCGGGCTATATTTATAATCATGCTCCAGAGGGTTATACTTGTCCCTTTTGTTTGTTGGTTTCGGGCATTGAAAATGAAGATGTGCATTCTAAGCAAGCGGATATTTGAGCAAAAATAAGAACATTGGGGCTTATTAAGTTGAGAGAGGGAGAAGTATGAAGTCAAACTTTTTCGAAAAAGTTATAGAGTCAGAAGAAGAGCTAAGGTCTTTATTTGGGTACCCAAGCGAATTGGTTAACAACAAAACCATAACTGTTATAGATCATCATTGCCGTGATTATATCTCAAAATCTCCAATGCTTTTTATGGCTACAAGCGGTTCGTCCGGTGCTTGTGATGTCTCTCCGCGCGGGGACGCAGAAGGTTTTGTTCACGTGTTGGATGATAAACATTTAGTGATCCCTGAACGCCCTGGGAATAGACGGTTTGATTCTTTGCGGAATATACTTGAGAACCCAAAAGTCGGTTTGATATTCATCATCCCCGGACTTGAAGAAACATTAAGAATAAATGGGCACGCGAGTATAGTTAAGGATGAAGATATATTGAAACCTATGGAAGCGCATGGTAAAGTCCCGATCATTGGAATTGGCGTGGAAGTTGAAGAATGTTATATGCATTGTGCAAAAGCCTTTAAGCGGTCACATTTGTGGGATGACGATCATTGGCTTGCGAAAGAAGTCTTGCCTAATCCATCAAAAATACTGGCGCAGCATGCCCGTAAACTTGGAGTTACTCCAGAGGATATCTCAAAATCACTAAAAGAAAGCTATGAAAAACGGCTATATTAACATTTTCGACTTAGAAATGGAATGGGATTTGCCCTTCATTGTATGCTATATTTGATCTGGATAAGGCAACTGATCATTTTACAGATAATAATGGAGGCATCACAATGAGTAAACGTTATCGGATGACAAGAGCAATGCAGAATGCTGGAGATTCAGCAACAACCCTATCTTTAGAAGAGTGTAAGCAATATTTCGCATCCAAACCTGATTTCACCTATACATCAGTTTTTACAGTAACAGGTGCCACTACCATGTCCATTGAGGGAGATTTCTTTATGTGGAGCTATGGTGATACAACAATCCCATTTAGACATTATCAGGGCGATATTTATGTTTCTGGCGCCAATGAAGCCGTGATTCCTAGAATGCTTGAGGTTGCGAGTGATTTAAGAGCAGATATTGTGGAAGGGTAAAAAAAAGATGCCCCTGAATCCTTCAGGGGGCATCTACTGTTAATTTTAGATCCGATCCGCTCAATCGTTCAAACGAACGGTGAGCGGATTTTTTTTGTATTAACCCAGTTCTACAACTACTTGGTGTACAGCACCGTCTCCAACTGGAGTGATGATGTTACCTTCTACAGCTGCGCCATCCAAGGTAAGACTAGCTACACCTTTGGATACATGGTTCGGGTTCTTGATTTGAATCACATAAGTATCTCCACGGAAGACACGGGTGATTTCAAAGCTGTCCCACTCTGTAGGAATACAAGGATCGATCTTCAGACCATTGAAGTCCGCTTGAATACCAAGGATAGATTGTGTAATCGCTACATAGTTCCAAGCCGCAGTACCAGTTAACCAGGAGTTTTTAGCTTCCCCGTGGCGAACGGCATCTTTACCTGCGATCATTTGCGAGTATACATAAGGTTCAGTACGGTGAATTTCGCTGATGTCCTCCAAGTAAGCAGGAGCAATTTTAGCGTAAATTTCAAACGCTCTGTCACCATGTCCAAGTACAGTTTCAGCGATCATGATCCAAGGGTTATTGTGGCAGAAAATACCAGCATTTTCTTTGTAGCCCGGAGGGTACGTAGAAATTTCACCCAGGTTCAGATAGTACTTGGAATATGGTGGCTGTTGCAATACGATACCGTATTTAGTATCCAAATGCTCTTGCACGGAAGTCAGAGCTTTTTCAGCTTGACCATCTTCCACACCGATACCGGCCATAACACAGATACCTTGTGGTTCGATGAAGATTTTACCTTCTTCGTTTTCTTTGGAACCGATCTTGTCGCCATAGTGGTCATAAGCGCGCAGGAACCAGTCACCATCGAAACCGTGAGTCAGTGTGATTTCACGCATATTGTCAATCTTAGCTTCTGCATCCGTAGCTACATCATTAAGTCCGCGCATCCGGCAGATTTCTGCATAGTCCGGTCCAACGAAGACGAACAGACCCGCGATAAATACGGATTCCGCTACGCGGCCTTCGATGTTGGCAGTAGTTTGGAAAGATTCGCCCGGCTCTGTAGAGAAGCAGTTCAGGTTCAAGCAGTCATTCCAGTCTGCACGGCCGATCAGCGGCAACCCGTGAGGTCCGAGATTGTTAGTTACATGCTCGAAGGAGCGTTTCAAGTGCTCAAACAGAGTAGCTGTGTTATCCGGATTGCTGTCAAAAGGAACCTGCTCATCAAGAATCGATGTGTCTCCAGTTTCTTTGATGTAAGCAGCTGTGCCAAGGATCAACCAAAGCGGGTCATCATTAAAGCCGGTACCGACTTCATTGTTACCTTTTTTGGTGAGCGGCTGGTATTGGTGATAGGCACTGCCGTCTTCAAATTGTGTAGCGGCGATATCGAGAATACGTTCTTTAGCACGTTCTGGAATTTGGTGCACAAATCCGAGCAAGTCTTGGTTAGAATCGCGGAAGCCCATACCACGGCCAATACCGGATTCAAAGTAAGAAGCGGAACGGGACATGTTGAAGGTAACCATACATTGATATGGATTCCAGATGTTAACCATACGGTTCAACTTGTCGTCGCCACTTTGGATTTGATATTTGGACAACAGGTTATCCCAGTGTGCAGCCAGTGCAGCCAAAGCGGCGTCCACTTGAGCGTCTGTAGCAAATTGCTCGATCATAGCCTCTGCTGGTTTTTTGTTGATTACGTTCAGAGATTCCCATTTGTCTTCTTCTGGGTTTTCAATGTAACCAAGGACAAAGATGAAGCTTTGCTCTTCGCCCGGCTCCAGAGTAATGTTCAGGGCGTGCGATCCGATAGGGGACCAGCCGCTGGCAACGGAGTTAGTTGGTTCACCTGCAGCAACAGCTTGCGGGCTTTCCAGACCATTGTACATCCCTACGAAAGCTTCGCGGTCAGTATCAAAGCCGGCGATTTCTTTGTTAACAGAGTAGAAAGCGTAGTGGTTTCTGCGCTCACGGTATTCTGTTTTGTGATAGATAACAGAACCCTTCACTTCAACCTCACCAGTGCTGAGATTGCGTTGGAAGTTAGTCATATCATCTTGTGCATTCCAAAGACAGAACTCTGCAAAAGAGAACAGTTTAACGGATTTCTTCGCGGAACCCGTGTTTTTCACTACAAGACGATGTACTTCAGCGTTATGACCCATAGGTACAAAAGCAAGCTGGTTTACAGAGATACCGTTGCGTTCACCAGTAATGGAGGTGTAGCCAAGACCGTGACGGCATTCGTAGAAGTCCAGATCACGTTTTACTGGCATCCAGCCTGGAGTCCAGAAATCACCATCATCATAAAGATAGTAGTAACGGCCGCCAGCATCCATTGGGATATTGTTGTAACGGTAACGGGTCAATCTTCTGAGACGAGCGTCTCTATAGAAGGTATAGCCACCAGCAGTATTAGAAATAAGTCCGAAAAATTGTTCATTACCCAGGTAGTTAATCCAAGGGTAAGGTGTTTTTGGTGTGTTAATTACATACTCTTTACGAGTGTCGTCAAAGGTACCGAATTTCATATGAGAAAGTCTCCTTTCGATTGTGAACGCGCGTTTATAAGTTTCAGGAAAAATTCCCTCGAGGGAAGGGATTCTTTCCGTTGTTTCTAAAAGATAGTATTAGGCAGTGATTTCGAGAACCGATGATAGCAGCTTCACAGAAAAATATGTATTCTTCAGTGAAGGATGAATCTGTGCTACTTCTTCGGCGGTTGACAGGAATCTCTCTCCACTAAACGAGCTGGAAAGCTGATCGTGCTGAAAGTCGGCTGCTGCGAATCACACAGCTCGATTACTTTTTCCACTGCAGCCTTGGACATTTCATAAATCGGCAAGCGTACAGAGGTCAGCTTAGGCTGAATACGGGATGCCAGCTGAATGTCATCGAAACCCGCAATGGAGATATCCTCAGGGACAATGATTCCATGTTCGGAGAACGCTTCCATCGCTGAAATAGCCATGTCATCGTTGGAAGAGAAAAAGGCAGTCGGCAAAGGTTCACCAGAAGCAAGCAGCTTCTTGACCTCTTCATAAGCCGTCTCTTTCAGAAAATCACCCTTAAGAATAAACTTTTCATTCATAGGCAGACCATGTTTTTTCAGCGTGTCCTCATAGGCCGTGTAGCGTTCTCGACCAGAGTACGTATTCATTTGCCCACAGATAATGCCGATCTCTTGATGGCCTAAGGAGATTAAATGTTCAATCACTTCTGTGGTGCCCTCGTAATCTTTGGAATTCACAATGGCCAAATGATTGCGGTCAAGATGCTCCGACATAATCTCTGAGATATCATAATCAATCAGTACTAGCGGAGAATCGAGTCCCACCATTTCGCGGACGATATTAATATCCTTCTGAGTGCCGACAATTATACCACCGTCAATCCGTTTTTGCAGAAAAGCTTGTTTTACCTTCAGAAAATCGTCCGGAGAGTATACCGTATGAATCAGAACGTAACATCCGCGGGCATTCGACGTGTCGACTACGGCATCGACGAATGGTGCAAAGTAATTGTTCTGATAAATTCGGGTAGTGTTCTCTTTCTCGTTCATACTGATGGCGAACAATCCGATGGTATCGGTTTTCTTACCGGCCAGAGCCCGTGCAAAGCTGTTCGGTTCGTACTGATGTTGCTCAATCACCCGCAGCACTTTGGCCCGGGTTTCTTCAGGAACATTGGAATAGTTGTTGATCACGCGGGATACCGTACTACGGGAAACCCCGGCCAACTTAGCAATATCTTCGCTGCGCATGTTTCCCCTCTTTTCATAAACGCGCGTTTATGAGTTTATTGTAAGCGAAAGCATCGTATAAATCAATCGTAAAAAAAGAAATTTTGCGATCAAGTTAATAAAGGATGACATATTTTTAATAGAAGAAGAATCCTACCGAATAATGATAGAGCAGAGCAACTAGAAATAGTTTGTATAAGTTTTTTGCGGAGAAAGTGCATTGAAAGCTATGAAAGTCATGCTACTATTGTGATAAAGGTTATTGAGAATGATAATCAATGACAATAAAGCATAGGAGTGAAGGGATCAATGGCAAGATGGGGTCAGAAGTTTTTATGGGCAGCGGTACTTATAATGGCAATAACTGCGCTGGCAGCATGCGGAACGAATAACAATACTGCGAAAGAAAACGTTGCTAAGACACAGAATGCAGAGGAATCTACCTCAGCGAGCACTAGCGCACCAACTGAAGGAAATGGAAATGCCGCAGAAGAGGGTGCAACTCGGACGATTGCCGGGGAATTCGGGGATGTTGAAATTCCAATTAAACCGCAACGGGTAGCCGGGATCTATGTTGAAGATTATTTGAAGGCATTGGGCATTACCCCGGTGGTGCAGTGGTATCATCCAAGCTGGGGCAAACAGGATTATTTAAATCTTGATGTACCAGAATTTGATATTACCGGTAGTATGGAAGTGTTGCTGGAAAAAGACCCTGACTTGATTATTGTGGATGGAGGTGCGGATGCGGCGAAATATGAACAATATTCCAAGATAGCACCAACCTATCGTCTACCTGAGGCGGTGTTGCAAGACTCAAGACAAGTGCTTACGGCTATTGCAGATGCCCTCGGTATTCCGGAGAAGGCGGAATCTGTCCTTGCAGCGTACGATCAGAAAGTGGCAGAGGGGAAAGCTAAGCTGCAACAGGCCCTAGGTCAGGAAAAAGTAGCAGTGATCCGGCTCAACGTAGCGGATAAAACCTTTGCTCTATTCGGTGTTAAAAACCGTTTCACCGGTGTAATTTATTCTCAATTTGGCCTGACACCTGTGCCTATGGCGGCAGAAATGACCGAATATCAATCTATTATCTCCGAAGAGCTTATCCCTCAGCTCGAAGCGGATCATATCATTGTGTTCCCTGACAACGGGGGCTGGGATACTGAAGGGAATCAGGAAGCGACTCAAATCCTTGATGGCCCGTTGTGGAAGAGCCTGCCGGCGGTGAAGAACGGGAATGTTTATAGAATGGAACGTTCCCACTGGCAGACTGGTGCCATCACAGCCAATTCGATGAAGCTTGATGACTTGCTGAAAGCTATGGTGAAATAAAACGGCAGCCGTCGTAAGGAATAGCATAAAGAAGGTCTATCAGCATAGTTGATAGACCTTCTTTTTTATTCTAAACTATAGTAAAGTGAATGAAAATGGTTCTCAATTGGAGGGCGCTAGAATGGCAGAAGATTTACAAGACAGCAATAAAAAGAGGCTATTCTATAGCTTGATTAACATAGAAGCCCAATCCTTATCGGTGAACGGACAGACCTTAGTGTTTCAAAATCATACCCTGATCATTGTATCGGAAGGACAGGGATGGTTAGAAGCCGAGGAGAAGCGTTTTCCTCTGGAAAAAGGTGTCGGGTTCTTGTTCGAACCTGGGCTAATAAGCAAAATCAATGCCGAGGAGCGAGGACTTAGCTTTTATAGGCTTACGTTTGAAGTCATCGAAACGGGGGGAAGCAGGCAGAGTGGAATGGAAAAGGGGACTAAAGAAGGAATTCTCCAGTCCGGCCCGCTAAGCTGCAGACCTTTTTCACAATGTGCATTACTGCTGGAGGCTATCTATCATAGTCGCAGAAGTACGGAAGAGATTGAATGGTTCGCAGGCCATACCCGCTTTCAAGAGTTACTGCTGCTGATCATGCGGGCAAATTCCTCTGTCATCCAGATGAAAGGAGCCCATGAGGCGGTACAGCGTTCCATCCGCTATATGCAGGAATACTACAATCACGCCATAACCGTCGATCAATTAGCTGAAGTGGCAGGCATTACACGTGCACGCTACACACAGATTTTTAAAGAAGTGACAGGGCGGATTCCCTTAGAGCATTTGAACGGACTTCGTATTGAAAGGGCGCAGCAGCAGTTGCTGCTTACGAATGACCGTATGCATGACATCGCGTTATCTGTAGGGTATAGCAATGAGTATTATTTTAACCGGCGTTTCAAAAGATCGGTGGGCGTTACGCCCGGCCAATACAGAAGCTTCCATCAGGAAGGGCTGCGGGTGTTCGCTCCTTTTCTGGAAGACTATCTGCTGGCTCTGGATATTACACCGGTGGCGCAATATTCTCACGCTCAGTGGGGGAAGCAAGAGTATCTGTCCCTCCTCGATGTGCCTGCAGTGGATATTTCGACTGGCAATTGGCAGGAGCTCTCCCAGTACATGCCCGAACTGATCCTGCTGGATGATGGCTTTCAGCGTTGGCACCTGGATGAGTGCAGCCAAATTGCTCCGTTGTTCAAGCTGCCTTTTCATCAAGAGGATTGGCGGGCCACGTTATTTTCCGCAGCAGCCGTCTTTGGCAGAACGGATCGTGTCCAGGAAGTGATCGGCAATTATGAGCATCGGGCGCAGCAAGCTAGACGAGTGCTAAACCGTTCTGTCCAAGGGCAGACTGTAGCATGCCTAAGAATATCTTCCTACGGAATCAATCTCTATGGATGCGGGCAATTGGGGTATACAGGTAGCGTACTCCATGATGATTTAGGTTTGCAGCCCCATGCCTTGGTTCCGAAGTTGACTCGTGGACAGAAGCGGGTGAGCCTAACAAGAGAAGAGCTTGCGAGCCTCACTGCAGATCATTTGTTCATTACCTTTGATCGACAGGAAGGAGAAGGACGGGAGCTGTTGGATACACCGCTTTGGCGCAATCTGCCCGCTGTTCGTAATCGTTGTGTATATGAGGTGGATTTTATGGCCTGGATGAATTATGGGGTATTGTCGCATCAGCGCAAGATTGAAGATGTGTTAAGAGCGTTAGGGTAAGTCAGAAACTAGTCCAGATAAAAAAGAGGATAATAAGTGCCACTATACTGCTGATGCGAGTCATTAATAAATAGGCATCACTGGGTTCTACATCACCTTTCATCATCCAGCCATAGCGCATGTACCATCCCAAATGAGGAAAGAAGATATTAAGCAATGCTAATAGTACAAAGAGGAATATAAAAAAGCCCATGATTTATCACTCCTTTATCTAATGTATACGCCAGACTATACGGAGCGTTCCCTAACTAACAAGTGAGCTTCCATATATTTATTTTTAGGCGGGGGATACCCTAGCCACCTTGACAGGTGGTTGGGGTATTTTTGCGGCACTATTCAAGGCTATGTTATTGAAGGTGAATGTTTAGAGGCGTGCTGGTTGTGTTTACATAACAAAGAGTTCGGAAAATATAAAAATGTATTTCTAAAAATAAAGGAGGAATTGATCGATGTCTAACCAATATACGATGCAAGATCCTACCACTCAGTACACTAAGGCTGGACCGGAATTTCAGCAGCAACAAGAGGAGCCGGGTCTGCAGAAGAAAATGAATCCAGTACCTGATACAGGAGAAGATACCTATAAAGGAACTGGGCGTCTGACCGGACGTAAAGCGTTAGTTACGGGAGCCGACAGCGGTATAGGCCGTGCTGTTGCTATTGCTTTTGCTCGTGAGGGGGCAGACATTGTTCTATCTTATATGCCCGAGGAAGAGGAAGATGCAAAGCAGGTGGTCAAGCTAGTGCAGGAAGCGGGTCGTACTGCAATCGCCATTCCAGGCGATCTGAAGGATGAGACATACTGCGAACAACTCGTCGATACTGCGGTTAAAGAGCTAGGTGGAATTGATATTTTAGCCAATATCGCGGGCAAACAGCAATTCGTTCCAGACATCGCTGATCTCACTACGAAGCATTTTGACGACACATTTAAGACGAACGTGTATGCTATGTTCTGGCTGTGCAAAGCTGCGGTGAAGCATATGCAACCGGGCAGCACCATTATTAACACTTCTTCTATTCAAGCTTATAATCCCTCACCGATCCTTTTGGACTACGCGACCACCAAGGCTGCTATTAATACATTCAGTAAGTCTCTCGCTCAGCAAGTAGCTGATAAGGGGATTCGCGTCAATGTAGTAGCACCTGGTCCCGTATGGACACCTCTTCAAGTTGTGGGTGGGCAACCGGAGGAAGTGCTGAAGGAGTTCGGGTCGAGCACACCACTAGGTCGTCCGGGACAGCCTGCGGAGATGGCTCCGGCATATGTATTCCTGGCTAGCCAGGAATCTAGCTATATCAGTGGCGAAACCCTGAATGCGAACGGCGGAACTCCAACTCCATAAACCGCTCAGCGGAATGTTGATATTGTAAATACGGCGAAGCATCCAAAAGTACCCTGCTAATTTTAGCTGTGGGGTGCTTTTGTTTTTATATATAGAAAGGAGTATTATAGAATTCGAGACTTTTTCTCCCATTATTTTCATGGAATATGATCTATACTGATCAAGATTGTCGAATACATAGTTTTCCTGCGATTACCCAAGAAATAATTTGAACGGCTCTAAGTTATAGGGGAGACCCAGAAAGAATTAGGAGATGTATGATGCGAAAAAAGAAACTAGCGATCCTCACCATTTGCTGTGTCTTATTCATGGCGTGTTTTCAATCGGGATCTGTCCTTGCGGATAAAGGAAACGGAACAGTAGTAGATAGTGGAACCAAGGAAAGGCTGATGGAGAAGTATGATCTTGTAGAGCCTGAACCCGCAAATCCAGCAGCGCATGGGAGTCAATACGATTTTGGAATTAGTAACCCTATTGCTTTATTGGTCAGCATCAGTAGGCTGTATTTGTATCCATATGTTTTTGCAGCAGAGGAAATAATTAATCATATGATCGATCAAAGCGAAATTAGTTATTAGTTACGTGTATGTCTTTCAAAATATAATCCCAGCTATCATAATCGTTCATATCCTCAGGAACTTCTAACACACAAATATCATTAATGTTCCAATTTAATTCTTGTACCGAGGTTGATTCACGAACGGGAATAAGAATAAGAATAAGAAATTCGTTCGGTTTTAATAAATCAGACAAAATTGACTGTAGCTCTACAGCCTGTTCATATGAGGCGGACCATCTAATGAATAAAGTTTTTTTACTGTGGATTAACTTGTCCCAAAATCTATTAATTCGTAATTCCAGCTTCGCTTTATACGAAGGATAGGTTATAGACCAGTGTTTACCTTGCTGGATTGGAAAATCATGAACTGAGATAATGTTATATAAAGTATCCTGAATAAAATAGGATTTCACTAGTGCATTTTTATTTCCATTAGGATAGACTGGTAATCCATCCTCCAGAAAAAAATGTGTTTCATCAAGAATTTGCAGATTTATTAATTCCATGAAATTTTGAAATCTATTCTTATAAAGTCTATTTACATCAGCCAATGAATAAGAAACCATCCAGTCGAGCGGCATGGAGAATTTCCTCAAGCTATTTCTTTGCAGATTTATAGCAGGAGCACAAGACATCCCTAAGCTTACTATTAAATCATAGCTTTTTTTCACAGCTTGTAATTTCATGGACTCACCCAATTTCAATCAGATTCAGTTTCTAATAAATTATATACACCATTTTCTAGGGTTGATTGGACTTTAAGTGCAATGAGATACACAGGAAAAAGAGAACAGCAATGTCACTGCCCCCTAAATCTATTAGTTACGTTGTAACAAAATATATCCACTAATGCTTGAAGTTTTTTTACGAAAGACCACTTTAAAACCAACATCGTTGTCTAATAAGCAAGCCAAAGCGGTGTTAAGCAATCCGTGGGGTCTCAAGCTAGGTCTGCACGGCACGGCATTTCCAATAACACGGGCGGCAATAATCCTACGTGCTGATCCAGCAACCAAAGGATTTCTGCTCCAACTGATCAATACTAAATCTGGCTGACGAGTAGCCATGGAAGATCTACCCCTTTCTATTAAGTTTCTTTATATAAAATGCACCATTGATTTTAATGTGCTAAACCATAGCGGAGTAAGGAATACATAGGATCGAGTAGGGAGAGGGGCGAATAATATGGACAAGGTGTTACATAAGATAGCTAATTTGATTAGCGGTGAGGCTAATAGAATCATCATTGGGATTTCGGGTCATGGTGCATCTGGAAAAACAACGTTTGCTAATAATCTTTTAAAGCTTTTGCAGCAGGATGATGTGAATTATATTAATACAGACCCCTATATTGTTGAATCTAGTCTTAGAAAATACACTTCTATCGACTATGAATATAAGAATGTACATTACCACGATAAAGTGACAGCTTGTCATCCTGCTGCTCATCATATATTTGCTTTAGAGAGAGACATTCATATGTTGAGGGATGGGTTGGATTTTTACACAATTGGCACGGACTATACAAAAAGTATGTTCATATCTTCACAAAAGAAGGTGAATATTGTAGAAGGCATGAGTGTTGCCTTTACTGATCCGAATTTGTATGATCTGAAAATCTACTTATACACGGATGGAGAAACTGAGTTGATGAGAAGGAGTATACGTGATGTTTCTGAAAGAGGAACAGATATTAATTATTTAAGAAAATCCCATGAACAGCGCAGGATGCAATATGAGTTGTTTATGCATTCTTATCATCATAAATTTGATATCGTTTTAAAAAATTCCAATGAAGAGTATGTTCTTGAAAAGGGAACGTTGTAGAGGGGGAAGAGAATGCTTCCAAATGTTAGGCTAGCAACGATATGTGACGCGGATGTTTTGTCTAGATTAAATCATGAGTTCAATGGTGGAGTAAAACGTCCTGTGCCAGAGATCATCAAGTGTTTGAACAGCAATAATGAAGTGGTGGCCGTGGCTACTTTAAGGGATGAAGTAGTTGGTTTTGGCTGTGCTCAAAGTCTGAAATCATTTTGTTATAATGAAGCATATGGTGAAATTACTGAAATGTATGTAAAAGAGTCAGCTCGTAGAAATGGTGTCGCTACTGCTCTAATTTCTTTTCTGGAAAGTCAGCTTTATTCTCGTGGAGTCAAAACAGTTAAGATTTTAACAGGAGAAGATAATCGTGTAGCCATTAAAGCGTATGAATTGAGCGGGTATGTTAAGGATGATGAAGTAATGTTAAAGAAAAAACTTTAAAGCATAATGAACAGTGAATCAGGCAATTTATTGTGCTGGTCCAATTGGATAGCAATAAAAGGACGGAAGCCGCTTTACTGGCTTCCGTCTTTTTGGAACTGTGGAGATGAACAGACGCTATTTATTTATCGCTGAGTCACCTATTGGAGTGAATGTATTCTCCACAGTAAGGTTAGAGAACTTAGCATAGTTTAGTTGCTCAATCTTATTGGCGACATCATTGCTGTCAACGGCGAATCCGACATATACCGAACCCTCCATAACAATAGTTCGCTCGCCAATTAGCTTCCAGTCTTTTCCGTCCGTTGATCCGTAAGCATAGAAAACATCTCCCTTACGGCCAAGCTTGAGCCAATACCCTTGCTCCACACCATTAATTTTAAATGGAATATCTGAAACAAGTTGAATGCCAGCTTTTTCAGCAGCAGATACGCTGTCTAAAGTTTCAGTTAATTCATCAAATCCTCCGCCCTTAATATTTCTGCCCGTCAGATAAGATGACCAGCTGGTCTCTTTGGACAACTTCACATAGGAGATACCAAGGGCCGCCGCGGCACTGTCTTTATTCAAGTCATCGCGGATCATTAGCCCGGTGAAGGCATGGTTGTCAACGGCCCCGATTTCTTCGAGCTTCGCGGTAAATTCCATATCTCCGTTCATTTCTTTATACACGAAGTGGAAGTCATCTTTGGCTGCATTGTTTGCTTCGGATCGTTCTGTGCCACCTTCACTTTTTCCAAGCTTTCCGTTGCCTTTAACGGTAAGCACATCATTTGTCATACTTCCGGAACCCTTAATGTTCGGATCACCGATATCTGCTGTAGTCCAACCCTTTCCAGCCAGGGAAGAGGTAGCAGCATTGATGTGGATGTTAGTGGCTGTGGTCTGCGTCTCATTTCCTTGGGTATCGGTCACTCTTGCAGAAATATAGTAGGAAGCATCCGTTAAATTCTTGAGGGTATATGTGTATGTGTTGCCTTTTTTGGCTGCTTCTCCAAGATATTTAGAACCATTATATACAGCAACTTTTTTTATTTTGTTTCCGGATTTAGGGGAAGCATTAATTTTAACTTCGACCTCTTTCCCGGTAACAAATTGTGCATTGTTTTCTGGCGCTAAAAGCTTAGCATCAGGGTTTTCGGCGACGTGTTTCATATCAACTAGGCCGTTAATATAAAGCTCAAGCCAGGTGTAACCATTTTTAGTAACCGTTTTGTATGCATCCTTGATGCCCCAGATTTTATTTTTCTTTTCCCACTTGTCGTCTATTCCGTTTTTATTAGTGTCAAATTGCTTATCATATTGAGCCTCAATGACGCCAAAGTCTGAAATGTAACCCCCGACTTCATGTTCAGTGTTGATATATCTTCCCGAGTTCTGCTCGACTTCTGCCACAATTCTTGCATCGATAGCATCGCGACGTGGATAGGTAGCTCCCGCTTGTTGCAGAATGCTTTTTAATAGTGATTCATTCGCTAGCTTTACGCCGGACTTAACATAATTATCAAATGCTTTATTGGTAATACCATGGTTAACTCCAGTACTGTCCGCGGAAAGATATGGTGTGGCTGCAAGGGTCGTCTTTTGTTCACCACTCTGTACGCCAGAAAATTTCACATAATCTGAAGAATCATTCAGTAAGCCTGTGAGCTTACCGTTAATTCTGTTTCCAGTAATATAGAAACCGCCCAGCTTGGTAGCTTCACCGGCATCAATCACTCGGTTAGTTACATTATCTCTTGTACCTGGGCCGGCAATTTCGATATTGTTCATAAAGTTAGTAAAAGTAAAACCTCCGCCATAAGTGCCGTTAAAGCCCCAATTGTAAATTACATTGTTCGAGAACTGAACAACCGCCACATGATCAGCATCTGCAGCACCTGCGTAACCGCCGCCTAGTCTTGGATTTCGCGAGGTATGGTTCGCATACAGATTGTGATGGAATGTTGTTTTGTCTCCGCCTGAAATACCGCCGTAGCCATGTCTTCCTTTGGAATGCCCGGATAGAGTCAGACTTTCGGAAATAATGGACCACTGGATCGTGCCATTTTCGCCTCTATATAAAGATAGAGTTTCATCTGTGTTCCAACTGAAGGAACAATGGTCAATGAGGAAGTAGTTGTTGTCTCTCCCCCAAAGCGCATCCATTGAATCACTGCCATTATACACATTAGTGGCACCCGGACGGAAAGCGGTGTACCGAATAATGATATTCTCTGAATTGCTGATATTGGTATCCCAACCTGCAATGGTAATTCCGTTGCCTGGAGCGGTTTGCCCAGCGATGGTCAGGTTTTTAATATTATTGAGACTTAACGTGCTCTTCAGTTCAATCGTTCCGGAAACATGAAAAACAATGGTACGACCCTCTTTAGGCGTAGATAAAATCCCGTAGCGAAGGGACCCTGCAATCGGTTTGTCTTTTACAGCGTAATCTTCAAGGGTAGTTACGATGTATACATCGCCCCCTCGACCACCGCTTGTATAGGCGCCGCCACCTTCCGCGCCAGGAAAAGCAAGAATAGAGGCACCCGCAAAACTTTTGTCTCCGTCTGCCTGCCCTGAAGCTGCAAGTGTGTGACCTCCTAAAAATGAAAACGCTACCAAAAAACTCAATAAGACACCTATAACCTTACCTGATTTTTTACTCTTCCATTTCATCTTTTTGACGTATAACATGGATACAGTCTTATCGCTGAATGCTGTTCCTGTTATACTTCCTCCTCTCAGTGAAATGATACTGGTCTACGACAAGCAGCTTACTGGTAATACTTTAAAACTTTTAGGGCGTATTTACCTGCCAAAAAAATCTTTTTTTGTGCCAACTATTGCTCTTTGGTTCTTGCGTAAACGAACAAATTCATATTATGTTCTTAGTATTACATAGCTATAGTGCTTGGCATTTCATGACGATAGGGAGAAAAACATGAATATTAAATATCAGCATCGTGACCAGGCGTTTCACTCCTTTATTTCTACCAATAACACTTATCCTCTTCATCTACACAAAAATGTAGAGATAACAATGGTTTTGTCCGGCAAAATCAATATCAACATCAATGGAAAAGAGTATGATTTGTCTGAAGGAGACATAGCGATTATTTTTTCCAATCAACCTCACAGCTACAAAACTCTAGAGAAAAGCCAGATCCTGCTGTTCTTTTTTGACGCCACTTTTCCGGGGGATTTTGCAGGGGATTTGCTTAATCATGTTCCGGATAACCCTATAGTTTCGAAACAAAAGGTGCTTCAAGATCTGTTGGCAACCTTGTATAAACTATATAAAGAACAATGTGATGTTCGTCTGCTCAAGGCTTATACCTCTGTAGTATTAGGGCACGCGCTGCCGTTACTGCTAATGAAAAAAGTAGACTACAAAAAAGAAATGGATCTCGTCCCCAAAATCCTAGCTTACATCGACATGCATTTTTTAGATCACATAAATCTGAATACGCTTTCAAGAGAGCTTGGCATTAGTAAATTTATCATTTCCCGAATCTTTTCTGAGCAGTTTCACATTTCATTTCGTGATTACATCAATGGCCAACGGGTAGCCTTTGCTCATATGCTGCTGTTATCCACTACCCATCCGGTCACGGATATCGCGTTTGATTCCGGATTCAACAGTTTGCGTTCTTTCTATCGTGTTTTTAAAAATGAATACGGGATCACCCCCAATGAATTTCGCCGAAAAGTATCGAAGGAGTGTGTAGAATGAAAATGATGAGGATGGCTTATATTCTATTTGATGGGATGACCACGTTAGATTTTGTTGGTTTTTACGATGCGGTTACCCGGATGGGAGTTCTAAAGGCGATAGAAAATGTATCGTGGGATTTTTGTTCCAACAAGGAAGAAGTCACGGATGATCGAGGATTGACGTTGAAAATAAACCAGGTTTCCCCTGATCTGTCAGCCTATGATTTGATATTTATCCCTGGAGGGTTTTCGACTCGACAACTTAGATTCGATACTAATTTTATAACATGGATTCAGACTGCCCGAGAGGTTGAATACAAGGTGTCAGTGTGTACAGGAGCTTTGATTTTGGGAGCTGCCGGTTTCTTAAATCAGAAGAAGGCGACTACCAATCCTTCTGCATATGAACTATTAGCACCTTATTGTTCCGAAGTAGTTAAGGAACGGTTCGTAAGGGATGGAAATGTTTTTACTGGGGGAGGAGTAGCAGCTTCGATTGATCTGGGTTTATATTTCATAGAATCGCTTACTAATAAAAATGTAGTTCGAGAAGTTCAAGAGAAGATGGATTACCCATATTACAAGACAATTAACCCTTCCAAAGGGAAATCATAACTATAATATATGGGAATTAATGATATAATATCCAAAGTGAAATAATTAAGGCGATGAATAGAGGTGTAAGGTAATAGATATGAACTATCGTAAAGTATTCTCACTACTTCCCATGATCATTTTTTTGTTTATTATATGGTACTTTTTGATGGCAGGGACTTCAGCTGTTGTTAATGTAGTGTCAGTAAATAAAAGAGAAATAGTAATACAAAATATGAGCGGTGATCAAAATACAGTCACAATCCCAAAAGGAATATATAAGTTAATAGATGTAAATGAGGAGTACTTTATTTCATATAATAGTAGAATAGGGCAAAAGCCATTCTTAACCTCAATAAAACCAAGTGCGAAATGATGATTTGAAAAATCGGCTGTAAGTATAAAAAGCATAAAGATGGTGGGATTGTTTTGCGTGCAGTTAATCCTATAATGTTATGGTTTATTTCGACGATTTTATTCACCCTGGCAGCCTTTGGATTGGAGCTTTGGGAAGGAACTAAAATAAGTACAACAGAATATTACGGTTTTCAAAACATTGGGTTTGCTTTTATTTTTCTGGTGTTCCTCTTTTCAGTTCTTCTTTACCCGGTTATACTGCTTCCTTTATCATGGGTTATTCGAAAGATAGTTAATCCTTTAGTAAACCGCATAATGATATTCTTATTGAGTGGTATTGCGGGATATGGTTTCTTTTACGAGGTGTACGATGAACGCTTTATACGGGAATACCATTTGAATAGTAGTACAGCTATTATTTTTTTCGGTATTGCTGGTTTCATCTATGCTCTGGTGGATTACTATTTTGAGCGGCAAGCCATTAAAGCCGAACAAAATCCCTGCTAACCGTGGCGGCCGGCAGGGACGTTATTTTTTAATCTAAGTATTAGGTAATTTGTTAACCTCGTCAGTAAAGGCTTCCAAGTACTGGGTGAATAATCCTGTATCTATTTTGGTGGTTGCATCATTTGCAATAGGAGGCGTATCTTGGATTTGTTTGTACATACGATCCATCTCACCCGTGAGCTTAGCCCAGATGCTTTTAATTGAATCATATTTTGCATCAAGCTTGCTGATATAACTATCGTATTCCATTTTTTGAATCATAGCTTTTCCTAATTGCTCGATTGTAAAATCTATATCTATTGTTTCACCCGTAGAGCCAGTTCCTGAACCTGCATACCAGCTGATATCAACAAATCCATCATTCCAAATATCTGAAACGACAAAATTACTGATTTCTTTAAGCATCGCTTCAGGAGACTGTTCAGTTGTACCTGCATTACCTGAATCTGAAGTATTAATTACAGGTTCCTTGAAAAGTTTCCTCACTTCGTTAAATGCATCCTTATCTTTGTCATTAGACGAATACCCCCAACCAACTTTGTCATCTTTAATAAAAATGATAAGTTCGCTATTGGAGGAAGACTTCTCACCTTGGATAAGCACGAGTTTATCTTTTCCGCCATCTTTGTCCGTATAATCAGCTGTTTCAATTACTGTAGGGTTCTTAAGTTTATTATTCTCGGGTGTCTCAGTAGATTCAGCCATTTGGAAAATGGGTTGTACATCTGGAAGTATATTTTCGGATACGAATTTCTTTTTCGCTTCGATATCTGAACCATTGAGGAAAATCTCCACATAGTTGAGAGCCAGTTTCTCGGAAGCTGTAAGTTTCTTTTTTGGCTCAGGAGTGGGCTCTGAAGGGCTGGCTGTTGCTTCGGACGGTATAACTCCTGGAGACGTTGTATTTTTTTTCTCTGAATTTGTTGTGGAACTACCACATCCTGAAAGGATTACAATAGTTGCCACGATACATAAAAAAGCTTTTTTGTTCAATTTTATATCCCCCTAAATCTGCTAATAATTGCTAATTAATTCTACCAGATATAGGAATAGTAATCTATGAATTATAATTTATGGCGGAACCAATATATTAGATTAGCGTGTTTTATTTTACGGAGGTGAGCATTTTGCTGAAAGTACTAAGAGTGTGCGGTATTTTATTCAGTGCAGCAACAATCATTCTGGGAATCACATTTTTCTGCGGCCAGGATCAAGTGATAGTGTCTTGGACTATGCTGGGGATGTGCGGAGCTTTAATATTTAATGGAGCGGCATTGTATTTGAAAACGAAAGATAAAATGGCTGTGCTATCCTCGATTGTTGGGATTGTACTGTTAATAGCCTCGCTTACTCAGTTTCCTTTTTAAAAATTAAAAACAGCCTCGTCAACCTTATTAGGTCGGCGGGGTGTTTTTACGTTTTTTCCCTTTATATTTATTTCTTTTTTTTCTTAGTGGGTCCGATCTGGCGTCTTACCTTATCGTTCTCATCTACCTCAATAATATAAATCTCCTTCACTGTACCGGAGAGAGTAAACCATTCACGCATAGCTTCAGCCTCAGTCATCGGTCCTAATATTCGTTTCCCCCTATAACATATAAAAAACACTCATACTCCTTAGTTTGTTTGCGGAAATGCAATAAATGCTTATAGAACAAATTATAAACCTGAGCGATGACTTTGTATGTAATAATTCATGCCTGGCGGGATATTTTTACATTGATTAACGAACGTACGTTTGGTTATAATACAAACAAATGTTCTTATCTTTGGAAGGTGAATAATTATGCAAATAAGCATCGGTCAAACCATTGAAATAGTGTACCAAGATAAATCAGGTAAGATATCTCAACGTAAAATTGATGTGAAAGGGATTCGTGGAGGATATATTCGCGCAACTTGCTTATCAACCGGAGCTCCGCGCGTATTTCTGGAGGCTAATATTCTTGCTTGGCAGCCTGTGCAAAAAAAGCGCTATGCTTAGTGACACCGCACGAAAGCTACTAATGATCATGCGCCACTCTGCCGTGCATCATGCTCATATGCCAACTCTACAGGAGTTAGAGATCAAGAGTGGACGGACACCAGATAAGATCATTAGTGGGCTTAGGGAATTAGTTAACGAAAAATATATAGAATGGACCCCACACACTCCACCCGAGAGCGCCCGAATTATTGAAGGCTGGGAAAGGATTGACCCTAGGTTTAAAAAGAGAAAGTCAGAGCCACAAGAACTCCAATGGGGGATAGATGGTAGTAAAACGAACTACTGGACGGATTATTAGGAGGGCAGCTTCATGATGAAAAAATTAGAGAACGTATGGGAGTGTAGCAGAATGATATTGCCCGAACATAAAAACCGGATTATAGATGACAATAATGAGCAGGAACGTCGTGAAAAACCCACTCTAGATCTACAGGAGATAGAGCGCTTTGAAATATTGTTATATCGTTCGATGGAAGAGCACAGCCCGATTACACTCACTCTGTTTGATCCCATGGAGAATATATTAAAACGAGGTATTGTGATGAAGCTGGATAAACAACAGGGAATTAAACTCCGCTGGTCGGAGGAGGAGTGGGATTGGTTCAAGATGGAGGATGTTATTGCAATAACTACATAATGCACTTCATAAAAAACAGGTTAGGAGCAATCTCCTAACCCGCGCTGTACTTCTGATGTTAATGTTCTGCTCCGTGGAATAAGACCACTGGTGAGGTACTTGGCAGTGCTGGCGCAATGCTGACGATAGTGAGGACCAACAATAAAGAGACGGCAAATTTTTTCACAGAGACTCAACCCTTTCTTTGAAATTTATTATTTTCTCTTCAAAATCTTTAATCTGAGTAGCATCAGCACATGAACGTAATGATTCGAAGTATACTACTGCTTGTTTAAAGATTTTATCAGAGTTTGTGACCTCTGCAGAATCTAATAATTTCATGCTATATTTGATAGCTGTATTATAATCTTGAATTTTTGTTTTATATCTGATCATATTAATAAAAAAAGTTTCTTGGTAGGAATTTATTATAATTTCATCAGCAGCGGTATCCTCAAATTTTGAAATACTATTAGAGAAAAGTTCTAAATGAGATTCAATGTTTAAATTGAAATTAGTAGCTGTCTTTAACAAAGTTATCAGTCCCGGTAGAACTTCTTTAGTGTTGGATAAAAGGAAAGAAACATAACGATCTATGAATTGAATATTTCCGGAAAGCACTTCTACTTCTAAGAGATTTGGCTCTGATATGTACTTATAATAGGCTACCTCATTTAATCCTTCAGCATCTAATCCCTTGAACCAACTCAAATCACTGTAAGCTTTAATGTAAGTTCGAGCTTTATCATAATTTTCGATTTCTTTGTGGGCTAGTCCCAACATAAGCAAGCTGTATCCATAATAATAAATTAAAGGTCGTTGGTGTTTTAGTTCCAGTTCATTATTGTGTGTGTAATTATTATAAATTTGAGTTATTCGGTTGAAAAAGGTATCTGCTAGTTTTAGAAGATTGGGCCAGCTTTCAAAAGAATATATCATTTTAAGAACTTTTACGGCTGGATCAAGATCTAGAAGATTTATATCTAAATCTAAATCGATATTTCCATCCAACGGCCTCACCTGCCTTTATTTTACATAATATACCTGTATTATACAATGTAATCAATAGATGGTCAATTAAGTGCTCCATATAAAAAATAGATGATTAATAGGGACCAATAGAGTAAATCTATCCATTATTGCGCCATGATGTGTGCCTGGGAAAGCTTTGGTAGTAGTAGATTACCGCTCTAGATGGCCACATAAAAAGTCATATAGATTATGTAATGCCTCAAGAATAGCAGCAGCTACGACATAAACTAAAAGGTTGCTATTGATTAAATCATTTACCGTATTATGTTTTGTGAGTACAAACTGGAAGAATGTGTACATCGTTTGGAGGATGTGACAACAGTTGCTCTACTTAATACACAGTACGAAGATACAGTTCATTAGACGAGTAGGAGTATCCCTCTTCTCCCAAAGGCTATGACGAAGTAGCCGCAAACTATTCAT
The DNA here is from genome assembly GCF_038002725.1 of Paenibacillus sp. FSL H7-0323. NCBI lineage: Bacteria > Bacillati > Bacillota > Bacilli > Caryophanales > Paenibacillaceae > Paenibacillus > Paenibacillus sp. FSL H7-0323. Next base: position 693,617 of record NZ_JBBODB010000001.1, read on the forward strand.
TTAGTTGAGTTGAGCAACGTGAAGTAAATAAAAAGCCTACACCATAAAAATGTAGGCCCACCCATTAAAAGTTACTCTGTTACTAATTTTGAGAAAATGCTTAAATCAATAAACTTTCCTTTGGACTTTTCGCACTTTCTCATTGTTCCTTCGAATGTATAGTTTAATTTTTGCAAAACTCTGATGGAATTATTGTTTTCGGGTTCGACTTTTGCTTCTATCCTGTTGAAATTTAAAGTGTTGAACGCATAATCCATCAGAGATTGAATGGCCTCAGGAGCATATCCCTTGCCCCAATAATCTTTACTAATATCGTATCCGATCTCTGCTTTAGCGTTTGAAGAATCTATAGAATTATAACCGCAGGAACCAATTATGCGATTTGATTCTAACTCAATTATGGAATAACGAATAGCTTTGCTTTCCAAAGACAGGTTATTAAGAATTTTAATCATTTCTACTGCTTGGCTTTCCTCAGTGAAACTATTGATATTCATAAACTTTGTAACCTCAGGATCAGACCAAATGTTAAACAAACTAGCAGAGTCAGATAATTTCATTTTTCTTAATATTAGTCTTTTGGTTTGTATTTCTGTAATCAATATATTACCTCCATTATCTATTTGTTTTGGGGTTAAGATATCGATATCTGCGCATAGTTCAGTCCCTTCAATATTTAATTCAACATTATTATAACGTAAGAGTTTTTTTATGTCACAGTACGATGATACAGAACATTAAAGGAGTAGGAGTGTCCCTCCAAAGGTCATGACGAAGTAGACGCATATTGCGAAGTATAGAGGCTATCTAGCGGTAATGCAGCCTATTTCTCTTTTGGCAGAAGTAATGTTCTTATAAAAGCGCCAATACAGCCAGAAAGAATAATAATCATTACAACATTTAGTGATCTAATAAGTACCGAAGATGAAAAAATTAATTGAAGGCTTTTTTGTACGATGATAATTCCAAATACCAAAGACATGGTGATTAAGAATGTTTGGATAGATATTTTCAAATCATTAATTCCTCTCTAAACAAATTAACAAAATCTAAATTTAGTTTAACAAAAAATGATTGAGTGAAACGTAGTACGAAGATACATGACATTAAGGGATAGAGGAGGTTACAGCAATCCTCTCCCAAAGGCTATGAAGAAGTAGCAGCCTATTGCGCATCAGGGAAGAGAAGGTCGTCGTTTTGATAATGAAATGATGTTTTTGTCCTTATCATCACCATGGTCTGCATTTTCTTCTATCTCTTTTTTCTCATCGTGAAACTCAACAGGAGATTGGGCCGTGATGTAGTCAAATGGAGTGTAATTATTATTTGGTAATTTTCTTGTAAGGATTACCTTTACAATGATGATTCCTAATGAGAGATAGAAAATCGCGCCTACTCCAGCCAACATGAACAGTACTAATCTCATTGTTAACACCGCCTTTGTTTGATTTTATAATCAAATGTTAATATTTACAAGATTTAGGCTGCTGAGTACTATTCATTCGACTGAGATTTGATGCACAGTAGGAAATGCTTGGGCCACTAGATTTTACAAATGGTGGAACCTTCGAACATAGTCATACCTACACATGAAATGATTTGACAGTTATAAATATTAATTACTTTAAAGCATCACAGAAAGGTTGTTTTACAGACACCATACTCATATGGATATCCGATCTCATCTTTAAATGTAACCTCTGCACCATATCGACAGATACCGCTCTTAGAGACAGCACCTTTAATGTTGTGTATTTCATCTACTGTGCTTCTTGGGAATAAGATAGGTTTTTAGATATATCTGTTTCTAACGGTAAGACCAATTTTTATGTAGTTACTACATTGAATAATAATGGAAAGTTAAGTTTCAAACGAAGCATCAACTACCCCTCAGAAGGCAGATCAACCTGAATCAGAACCATCTGGTGATCGCGTAATACTCACAATTACATTAATAACTGGTCTTGAAAAAGTCAGTGTGGCGGCGGTGCCCCGACTGCTTTGTTTCTGTAACGTTTCCGCTTAATTGGCTTTGTCAGAAGCTTCATAGATTAGGCAGCGAAGAGTCTGATCGGGATAGCGGAACTCCGCGGTATAGCTACTTCCATCTTCCAGCAACAGTTTAACATCCACCATCCCGCGTTTGTTGTTAAACTCGGTATCGGTTAGATAAGCTTTGACAATGGTTCTTGTTTCTCCCTGCTTGTCCGTGATGACCTGCACGGCTTTATGAATCCAACTGGCATCCTTCTGGATGGTGCCGGCTGCGTCGTCGTCGATGGGAGTTCTCTTCAGTGCCAAATTAATGGCTGTCGTATCCTCTACGGCACCGGTTGTTGCATTAATCAACACATCATATTCCCAGAATACCTCGCCTGATCCGAGCAGGGTAAGATTCTTGTAAGGAGCAAAATGAACTGTCCAGGTTGGACGTTTGGTTAGTCCCAGCTCAATTAGCATTCCCGATGTTTTTAGCTTGGACACGTCGGCATCGAACAGCTTGCGCACACTGTCAGAGGCCAGTGCCTCAGCTTCAACCTGGCTGATTTTCTGAGGCTGAAGCTGAGGCACAGTCGGATTTCGTTTGGACACGAAGTAATTCAGCCGGTAGTACCAGTCAATCAGCTGTAACAGTTCCTCATCAGTCATACTCCTCTCCGGGTAGGTGTACGTATTGGTTTCTAAATCTAGATACAAATCTGCTTGTCCAGCCTTTAACGGCAGCTGCTGCTTGGGGCGGAGGCCGTCATACACATACTTATCGTCCAACACTTGTCTGCGGTTGATTTCGGATTGGGTTTCTTCCCGACCTGAAGTATGGGGATCTTCTGCTTTGTCTATAAAGTCATAGATTTGCTGGATTTGCGCTGCTGTCATCTGTTGATACAGGTCTTGTTGTATGGTGGATACTGGCGCCGGCGCCTCCACCTTCAGCACGGGTATCGTGCTTTCACTCAAAGCCAGCCGGTTACTGCCCTGAATTGACGAACTGTTCTTGGCGAAAACTACGGAATTCATCAGGCTGGGGACGAGCAGCGCACTGGCTGCAAGCACACCAGCTGAAAACAGGATAACAACTAATGTAGCGGACCGCTTTTTCTTGTTCAATCGGATTACCTCCATTGGGATCTAAGATGATGAATCTTTATACATCTTAACACCAAGTTATTATAGAATTAGGAGGATAGTTGTTATGGAGTTGTAAAAAGATCGGATACTTCCCCTTCACCAAGGACAGTCAGGAGTTAATCTCAATTTTGTCCACGTTTTTCTTCAAGAGCCACAGCTACAATGCAAGAAGTGTCTTTACAATAAAGATGTGCCAGAAGCGGGAAGTGTTTACTTAGTGTCGTATTTACATCGATGTGATTAGTCATAACTTTTCACCTAATTGGAAGTATGATTCGTGGGATAATTACATGAACAACAATAAAGTTATTAAGATGGACTTTAAAGCAGAAAAACGATTGGTTGCGAAGAAATAGATAGTTCGGAGAACAAGGAGTTTTTGTACTGATGAACAATAAAGATTTTCAATACAGAGAGACATACTTTATTGTGGGGAATCCAGCAATTCTATGGATACTCATACTTGGATTGGTTTCGTTTGGAACCAGATCCAATAGGTCATCTTATAGATTATGGTGGGATTGTAGAGGGGATGCACCGGATCTATTAAACTTGCTGGATCTCATTTTGTTTGGAAGTGATTTGAATTTAGAGCATGCATTCAATAACCTACGATATCACACTTCTTTAATCCGTTTGATCGCCCAAGAAGGAAAAGAAAATAAACCACTCTTAGTTCTTATTGTGAAGTAACCTGAAGAGTCGCTCTCCTGACAAAAACCAACATATGTCTCTCCACTGACTAAATGTATTTGTAGTTGTAATTCTGTTTCAATTGCGTGAAAAATCAGTGTGAGATTCATATTATAGCTCCCTTGCATAAGATGATTATATTCATAAAATACCCACTTCATTGTTAATGAACGCAAAATAGTTGACAATTGACAATGTTGTAATATTTTAAGCGTGATTTTGGCATAAGCATGTCTATAACAAATCCCCCATCAACCTTAAGTGGTAGGAGGGGGATTTGTTGTATTGATGAAAACTAACGATCCTTACCAGTGTTATAGAGCAGCATATATACTTCCAAATGAATTATATTAAGTTTATACAGTAAACTTTAATTCCTTTAGAATGATATTCAGGTGATTCCTAACGGATTTGTTTAATGGTTGTAAAGGCAAGGAAGACTAGGACTTTTAATTAAGCCGATTATTTCAGCAGCTGCTGAAATCACTCGAAGGCTACCATAGCTATTGAATAACTTCCAGATCGGTTCTAGTAATGTTGAAAGGTGTTGTGCTTCTTCTAAATGGCCACTTTGAGTCGTTCTTGTGATATCTAGACATAACCTCGGAAATAAACCACCTAGCACTGAGACCATAAGTCACAACCTGCACTCAAGCCTGGATATGCGGATGGATTCCCGCTTATTCCAAACGTAACATGGAGTGGAATAACAGCTCTGAGTTTTTCTACAGCAATTTTGCTGTGCAGCTCATCACTGAAATGGAAATGTGAAGTGCCGGGATTATCATAAACACAAAGTGGAATGGAGAGTGAACTTGTCACCTGTTCGTATAGAAAAAACACTTCTTCATCTGTTAGCGCCTGAAGGAGATAGGAGCCAAGAGTACTGCACTTGCCCCAGCTTGTTGTGCATCTTCCGCTAATCGAAGTCCTTCTGAAGTTCGAATCGCACTTATGCTTGTCATCACGGGAATCCCTTCAGCAGAACTAACAGCAAGCTCAAGGACACGCAAACGCTCCCCTCTACTAAGAGATACGCATAGTTACCAGTTGATCCCAGTACACCAATTGAGTCTACTCCTGCCTTTACCAATTCTTTAATAAAAAAAGGGACCAATTTTAGAGGCTAGGTGTTGTTAGAAATTATGAGTTGCCACGTTTGTCCCGTAGCGATTTAGATTCAGAACAAACATAAAATAACCTGTCAAGCTAATGCCTGAGTCTATTAGGTGCTTATACGATAAACTCTGTAAATACTGGGCTTCGAAGCATGCCAGATTTGGTCCGGGACTCCAGATGTACAAACTCCGTATCCTTACCTTTGTATATCAAGATATCAAAGATGGCGTAATACGCTGGGAGTGTCCCAGTGAGTTGAGTTATTTTATCAGTTCCTCTCGCTTGAAATCGGCTCATAACAGATTCAAAATCGGATACTCTCAGTACGAAGATACATGGACAGAGAGGGTTAATAACCCTCCTCTCACAAAGGTTATGACGTAGTAGATACATATTGCGACATGAAAAAAGATAAAAATGCTTATGCATCCTTATCTTTTTCAAGTAATTCTATTATTCTGTCTAATTTTTTTTCTATGTTAGTAGTTTTATCTGAAACTTTGTTTTTGGTTCCATAATCACCTTTTAACAGTAAAACCAAGGGAATCGCCAAAACAAATACCAACGGTATTAAAAAAAAATATTGCAAGATAGCACCTCATTAAAAGTTTTTATTTAAGTATAACAAATTTCAAAAAAAAGACTCTCTCCCACAAGGAGGATATAAGAGATAGTTTGGCTGTACTGAACTTATAAAGGGGTTGGATAATCTTCATTTCTTACCCATTAAAGATATACCATAGTAATCCATAAGCTATTCCGAAGTAAGCAATCACACCTAGTAAAGAGATGGATAAAAGAATAGTGATAACTTTCTTGCCGTTCATAAAATTCACCTCTTAATTAATATAGCACGGATTTAGGGAGGAACTGACGTCAATATGGTTAAGATCATCTTTGCTTTTATTCTCTTAGTTTCATTCATAGGGTAAATCGCCGAAATGGACAGAAATAAATTCGGTAGCATGACATGGCAGCAATATGTGTTGCTTCAATAATCGCATTAGCTGCGGTGGTTATTTTTTCATAAAACCCAAATTTGAGAGGAGCAATTATAAATGAAAGCCAACGTAACTACAAAGATCAAGGATATCAAATTTGGTAATAAAGAGGACGTAATCACGTTAACGATCGAGGGCAATATCACAGACCAGCAGGTATCCATCCTGCGAAACATTAAAAATACTGGCTAGCATTCGTAAGCTTCAGCAGCTCGCAAGCTGATCTGGATGATTATACTCCAACACATACGCATCAAGGTATTCGCGGAACGATTGATAATGATGGATCGGTTAATGTTGACTCCGGTCAGATGACGATAGAAGAGGTGACTGAAGAGGAAGACGAGAACGAAGAAAGAGAAGACGATCAGGAAGAACAGGAAGAACAACAGGAACTAAAAGATACAGATGGTCAAATAATTCCTGTGAATAAAGACGATCTGCCGTTCTAAGATGGTACACTCCCCGACTTCGGTCGGGGGATTCTTAACAAAGGGGGATTGCCCAGTGCAACAGATTTTATTGCCTGAGATAGATAGAGAACGGACGCAAGCTGCCGTTGAAGCGGCTCTTGAAAAATATAGGATATTTGAGTTTTTGTCTTTCGAGAAGGAGGAAGAGAAGGGTGATTGAACAAATATATAAGACTACTTCTGATTATCCCTCTGTACTCACAGCGAAGGAAATCCAACAAATACTTGGTATCGGTGAACGTCAAACATATGAACTATTAAACTCGGGTCAATTTCATATCGTGCGGGTCGGAAAGATGATAAAAGTCTCAAAAGATGTATTTCTTAAATGGTTACAGGGATAAAAAAAGTGGTGCCGATTATGGCACCACTTTTGCTTTAGTCTACTACAGGGCACCATAATGGCACCAATTCGTAATTCACTCAAAACATAAACATCCCTAAACAAAAGAAAAAGCCTTATACAATAAGGCTTTTTCAGTATAGGACGGATGGGGTTCGAACCCATGACCCCTACCCTGTCAAGATAGTGCTCTCCCGCTGAGCTACCGTCCTGCGACGAAATTTATAATACCATACGATAGAGTAGGATGGCAATTCTTTTTTATAATCAATATAGATGTAGAGTTGTATTTACTTCTTAATTTTCTCCGATTAAGTAGTTAAATAGCTAGAAAGGGGATGACCCTTCATCCCCCTGCACCGAGTCAGATAAAAAACGGGAGTAGAAATAGACTGCTTATTCCGAAAAAAGGGATACGGCGTGGATAGAAGCGGCGTCTTGGGTAAAAGCCGGGCTGGAACCCGAATTGTCTATAGTTCGACTGCTCGGCAGGCATTCCGTTCATACGATCGACCATTTCATTGCTGGGAACCGCTAGGGTGATATAGTTCTGATCCACGTGAGCGATGAAGCCGTCAAAGGATTGACCATCAGTCGTTACTATACCTACATATTTATTCATGCAATTCCAAGCGACCTGTTGATGAAAATTTGTATTTGATTCCATGGATATCCTCCTCGAATGTTTCAATCCTGATAACAGTCTATGGTCCTTTGCCTACAACGTTCACGGCGTTTGCCTATATGTAGGAAGGTTAATTTTCAGGGATAATCACTGAGGAGGATTCGATTAGTTCTTTAATCTATACACATGCTTGTGCTGTACTTTCTAATCAGTATTATTCTTGGAGTTATTGGAATGAGCTTCAATGGAGTAGATAACTTCTTTTTTGCCAGTAAGCGGAGAGTCATTTATAAAATACAATTTGTCACCGCTCCGTTTTACGAATTTCAAAGTATCTCCTTTAAAAGGAACATCGTTATTTTCCGCATATTCCTGATCCTTTGCTGTGAGTAGCTCCTTATACAAAAGGGTTCGCTCGCCTGTTTGGCGGTCGATTAAGGTTAGCAATCCATTCTGATTTCCACGAAGCAGTATGATTTCTTTATCAATGCTTTCTACATAGTAAGCATCTTCCTCGCCACCCAGCTTTACAAGATCAAGAGTATCTATTACATTGCCTGTGCCGTCTTGGATGAAACGTAAGGTATTACCATCATGCAAGATGAGGTTGCCATCATAAGGTTTGAAATCTGCATCTCCTCTGAACTGGTAAGCGAATGTGGCCTTGCGTAGTAATGCACCATTTTTGAATATGAGTGTGATTTCGCGTGTATTAATATGAGGCTCTCCATAGGAATCAATAATCTTAATGACTAGCAGACCCCCCGCCGTTTTCTCGATCTTCATTCCTGCCCAGTCAAAGTTTGTTTGGAGTGAAGTGAGTTTTATCACCGTATCCTTGCCTTGTGAGACATATAAATCACCATTAGCTTTGACCAGCGTATAGGTACGCCCTCCAAAGGATTCTGTGAAAACATTGTAGGTCTTCAGATCATCTGCTAAAAGTGTGTTCGTTGTGGAGTCCAGACGGAGATGGCTGCCTTCGAAAGCCTTAACGATAAAACGGGCCGGCACATATATCCCATCTTCTTTGGATTTAAAAGGTATTCCTCCTAGATCTACCGCTTTCCCGTCAAGCACGCCAGTTTGACTCCCGATTCGAACAGCAAAACTTTTAGTCCAGCCTTTGAACAGAGCACGTTTGCCGGATTTATCCCATTCCATTTTTAAGCCAGCTTGTTCAGCGATCCCCCGAACATCTACGTAGATTACACCATTTTTGAGCAGCGCAGGTCCGCCTATGTTTCCACCAGGAATGCCAAATTGGTAGTATACTTGCGAAGTACTAGCAGAGGAAGCTTGGGCAAGCGCAGAGGACTCCGATACAGTTAATGAAGAGCTTGCTGACATGGTGGTAGGGAGTAAAAGTGTTGAGAGCATTAAGACGGATAACCAAGCTTTGGAGTGAAAAGAGAGCATATGAACCAACCCTTTCTTTATCTGGCAGTAAAATTTATCCAAGATAGTTGGTTTGACGCTGAAACGTTTCTAAAAGTTGCGTCGTATACTTTCCGAAGGGCTCACTGTAGAAATATATTTAATGCTACTATGATAAGATAGATGGAACTGTACAGTAGTTTCTTAAAATTGAAAGATAAAGGAGCTTGTGATCTTGCCGCAAATGCAAAATGAGCAGAAAAAGAATACTTCTACTCCGCTGAAATGGTTGGGGGGCGGAGCCGCCATGCTCCTGTTAAAAGGAAAGGCGATTTTGTCTCTGCTGAAAATAGGTAAAATTGCCGGGCCGTTAATTTCCATGATGGTTTCGATAGGGGCATATGCTTTGATTTATCCGTGGGGGTTTGCTATAGGTATCGTCCTGCTTTTGCTTGTTCATGAATTGGGACATGTCATAGCCGCTAAGCGGATCGGGTTACCCGTCAGCGCTCCGTTATTTATTCCTTTTTTAGGCGCGTTAATTACTATGAAAAAACATCCGCTGGATGCGAAGACAGAAGCGTATGTTGCTTTTGGCGGACCGATTCTGGGTACTATTGGGGCTACTGCTGTGTTTGGAGCGGCATATTATATGGATAGTCCACTTCTTTATTCCCTGGCTTATATAGGCTTATTGCTTAATTTGATTAACCTGCTGCCAATCCATCCGCTAGACGGTGGACGTATTGCTACCGCAGTTACGCGCTGGCTGTGGCTTGTGGGTCTGGTGGGTGGCTTAGCTATAATCGTTTACTTGCGTTCGATTTTGTTCTTTATCATCTGGGCAATGTTTGCTTACGATCTGTATAATAAATATGTGAAAAGACGTAACAACAACCGGCCGCAGTCTGTCACTAAGGGGTTCTTAATTCCCGTGGAGCCCTTGCGAGAGGCGGGTTACATGATTCCAGGAGCTGAGCATCGCCGGGATTTACCTTTTACTACCTACAGTGATCTAGAGAGACAGCAGTATGTTGTGGTCAGATGGGACCAGCTGAATTATTATGGCAAAGCTACACTGCCACAGCAATGTATTATTGAAAAGGTAAGAATTTCGCAGCTGGAGCAAGTAACGTTAGAGAATGGTCTTCATTTAAAAATGCAATGTGACATCAGCTGTACCGTGCACGATAATGATAAGTATTACGATGTGCCAGCCAGTACACGCTGGAAATATGGAACAGCTTATTTTGTTTTAGCAGGCTTTTTGGTTGGGATGATGTATCTAGTCCATTTGGTTGGAAACGTCAATCTCTAAGAGGGCAACTGGAATGAATAGCTCCTATTGTTTATAAAGCTCCTGAATCGTCAAAGCTGTAGTGAGTATAACTGCAGCTGCGATGAAAGGAGCTTTTTTATGTCTAAAATTGTGAAATGGGAAGTCGGCGTTTGCCTAGTGTTACTGCTGGGTGTAGTGGGGTGCTCTACGGTGAAACCCGCAAAAGTTATCGAAATCAATGAGATGACCAATCTGGATGGCAAATCTAAAAGTCAGTATCCTCCGTTGTCACCTGTGATGCAAGACGTATATAACCGTTCAATCCCTGAAGAAGTATATTCTGTGGATTAGTCTACTGAGAGGTTACGGATTCCATGTGTAGGCTTTTCTTTCTTGTCATTATTTTATATAATAGACAACTATCGTTGGCTACATAGAGAGAGGAGTTTGCAACTAACATGGCGGCAGAAATCTTACGGGTAACTACAGAGGAACAGCTTCAGATGGGGCTGGATATCCGTACTAAAGTATTTGTTAAGGAACAAAAGGTACCGGCCGAGGAAGAAATTGACGAATATGATGCCATCAGTCCGAATGCGCACCATATTCTGATTATAGATGAAGGGATACCTGTAGCAACGGGTAGATTGATCTATTACAAAGCAGGTACGGCTAAAATGCAGCGCATCGCCGTATTGAAAGACTATCGGGTCAAAGGATACGGACGTGTCTTGTTACTGGCGATGGAAGAGCTTGCTCGGGAGCTTGGACTGGAAACTTCAATTCTAGATGCTCAGTGTCAGGCAGAGAATTTCTATAAGAAACTCGGCTATGAAGTTATTTCTACAGAACCATTTTATGATGCAGGTATATTACATGTACGTATGCAAAAAATGCTTTAAAGATTGGCGCACATAATTATTGGACGCTCTACGCAAGCTAGGATGTGCCGAATGATGGCAAATCCAAGTGCAAGGGGCGAACTTAAGTGCCAAATAACGAACGTGAATCTTTCGTAGCTGTTCAAAAAAATGGGGATGGCGATTTAACAAGCTTCCAGACCTCTACAGGACGTGTGCTGGCGTATGACCAAGCCCTGCAAGAAGTACAGGCCGGAAATATTGCCGGAGTGAACGCTTTTAAAGGTAAGGATGGAGAAACTTATATTCGCGGAGATGCGGATGGAGATCCAACTAACAATCTGGATAATTTGCCGACATTTTCATAGTTCAACACGAAAAGCCGTACATACGTCTACAGACGTTTATGTACGGCTTTTTTTTGTAAAGATCAGAGTTTATAGTTCACATGCTGCTCTAAAAATTCCATCTCTCCTGTAAGTCCGACGAAATCTGGTTGTTCATCGCTATAATGCATGAGCTTGATCCGCTCGCGAACATCTTTAGGCAGAGACATCAGCTCTTCCAGCGTGGTGTGAACAACGCCTGTTCCACCTAGTTGGCAGTCATGCAGGATGATCCGGATCCCGCGCTCCCGCACAAGGCTAATCAGTAGATCCGGCTGAAAGGTCATGTCCGCACTATAAAAAATCTCGTTGTTTATTAGAAGGGAATAACTGTTTTTGCCGGGAATATGCGGTGTTTGTATGATCTCTAATGAAAGAGTAGGAGAGAGCTTGTAGGTATTTTCAGGCTGCATGGGCTTAACATCGAAGATATCAGATAAGGAAGACACAGCATCTTCTTGGTATAGACCTCCCTTTAACGTATTGTTCCACAAGGGCTCTATAAGTGTCTCCGGAAGAAGTAAGGTCATTTTTTTACCGTGCACATGCTTTAAGGTTAGCGCAAGCTCTTCCAGCCCTCCAACATGATCTGCATGAATATGTGTAATGAGCGTAGCATTTACGTCACTGAAGGATTTTTCAAGTCTATGCATGGCAAGCGGGGCTGTTATCCCGCAATCAATCAGCAGGGTGTAATTTTCATCTAGCAGCAAGCCATTGTTGTTAAAATATTTTTTCGCAAAAGCATTGCCTGTTCCTAGCATTTGTAGGCTTAGACTCATAAGAAAGAACCCTCCTGAAATCGGTTATAGCTAATGTTTCTACTTCGAATAAGACCATAATATCATTTTTCGCAAGATCAATGAAATATTTACCTGAAATCAGCGCAACTTGCTGAAACAAAGTAAGTATATATTAACAGCATGAATTATCTGGAGGGTCTCAAATGAATAGATGGAAAAAAATCACTTTGTGCGTGTTTGCTTTTTCCTTAATGGGTGGCTCATTATTATTCGCCGATTCCGTTAATCAGAAAATTAGAGTATGGAGCAACGGAAAAGAAATTGTAGACGGCGGTTATCTAATTGATGGAAAAACGTACATTCCTGCTAGAGAAACAGGCGGGGTTGTTACTTGGGACGGTTCTGGGAAAGTTACGATCCTTAAACCTAATGTCCATATTGTACTTTTTAAAGGGGATACGGTTTTTGGCAATGTCAATGTAGGCAAGCTGAAAATAAAGATATTAACTCAGGTAGATAGTCTGACCGAAGAGATTTCAGCTGTGAAAGTGGCTATGACAGATCCGTCTGGAAACGTTAAGGATATTCAGTCACAGGTGCTTGAAGGCTCGCAGAAGGATAATTTCTGGTTTCCAACCTCGGAGTTTACTTATGATTTTAAAGAAGCGGGCAAATATCGGGTAGGCTTCTATATTAAGCCCTCTAAAAATGCCGATTACGTACTTGTGTCGGAGAAGGTAATAACAGCGTTAAATTAGGTGTTCTAAATTGACCTGAACTAATCTAACGTGGTACGATACCAGATGTAGGATAATACAATTCAAAGTGAGGTATTACAATGAGCGATCACAAACATGAGCATGGTGAAGCATGCGGTTGCGGGCATGATCACGACCATGAGCACGAGGAGTTTGTGCTGACCTTGACGAACGAGCAGGGCGAAGATGTGGAAATGGTGCTTGTAGAAACGTTCGACATAGGCGAGAAATTATATGCTCTGTTGTTAGAGCGCGAGAATCCAGAAGCAGACGGCATTATTCTGCGTATGGAAGAAGAAGACGAAGAAATGGTATTGTATAATATCGAAGATGAAGAAGAATGGAAAGCTGTTGAAGAAGCTTACAACAATCTGCTTGCTCAGCAAGAATAGATTCTAGCGACTAAACTTAAGCTGTTCTATGTGAATGGAACAGTTGATGCTTATATACAGAAACCCGATACTCATTATGGTATCGGGTTTTTGTATAAATGATTTAAGTTTTTAAGGAAAAAGATAGATCTTAGGATATAGGATCGGCTTCAACAATCACCTTAACATTAGTGATGCTGCGGTCCTCAGGCCCTTTAACCGGCAGGCCGATTTCGACGTGGTCGATAATGTAGTCGATATTATCCTGAGTAATGACTTCGCCAGGGAGGAGAATCGGTATCCCCGGTGGATATACATAGATAAACTCTGCAATGATGTATCCAGCAGATTCGCGGAACGGAACTAACTGAGTGTCAGCATAAAAAGCATCTCTTGGAATTAAAGCAAGCTGCGGGATTTCTGGAACCTGAACCTTCAGTTCATAGATTTCACCCTTGCTATAATGGATAGCGGATAGCACCCGTAAAGCAGCTAATAATTTATCTACTGATTCTTGAGTATCACCTGGGGTAATAAGGCAAAGAATATTATACATGTCACTCAGTTCAACTTCGATGTTGTATTTCTCACGCAGCCAGTTTTCGGTTTCGTAACCAGTGATCCCTAAATGGCGAACGTGAATGTTAAGTTTGGTTGGATCTAGATCGAAAGTTGCTTCTGTTCCAAGTATTTCTTTACCAAAGCTGTACAAGCCTTCGATAGTGTTAATAGTCTCGCGTGCGTAGTTGGACAATTGGATGGTTCTTTCCGCCATTTCATGTCCGTTCAGCGCGAGATTGCGTCTAGATGTATCGAGAGACGCTAATAAAATATATGAGGTTGATGTTGTAGTCAGCATGCTCATAATGGTCTGCACCCGTTGTGGGTTAATCAGCCCAGTCTTCGCATTTAGATTCAGTACCGAGCTTTGCGTCATGGAACCACCAAGCTTATGCACACTAGTGGCAGCTATGTCCGCACCGGCCTGCATGGCCGACACCGGCAGATCCTCATGAAAATGAATCAGTACTCCATGTGCCTCGTCCACCAGAACGGGTACCCCGTAACGGTGAGCCAGGTCGACAATCGAACGCAGGTCGGCACATACGCCGAAGTACGTTGGATTGATAACTAGAACTCCTTTAGCGTCTGGATGACGCTTTAACGCTCGTTCCAGCGCACTGGTGGTTATGCCGTGATCTATCCCGAGATTCTCATCCTGTACAGGCGAGACGAACACAGGCTTGGCTCCGGAGAAGATAATGGCCGACATTACGGATTTATGAATGTTACGCGGCACAATTATTTTTTCACCCGGTGAGCAGACAGAGAGGATCATCGTCATGATGGCATTGCTCGTGCCCTGTACGCTAAAATACGTATAGTCGGCGCCGAAAGCCTTCGCAGCCAGCTTTTGAGCCTCCTGGATTACGCCAGTTGGCTGATGTAGATCATCAAGCGGTGCGATGTTGATTAGATCTATGGATAGAGCGTTATCGCCGATAAACTCACGGAATTCGGCATCGGTTCCTAGCCCCTTCTTATGCCCGGGAATATGAAATTGAACTGGATTGCCGGCGGCATGCTTTTTTAGAGCTGTGAAGAGGGGAGTACGGTGTTGATTCATTTAATGCTGTCACAACCTTTCGCGAATAGTTAATTTTTAAGGCAAGCATCAGTATAACAAAACAATCTTCAGAATACTAGGATTTGGATGTGATAGAATGTCCACGAAAGCTGAACAACGGATGAATATTAGTTTAGCATCACCATTTATTGTTGAGATGTGGGTAATTATTTTTTTAGTTGAATTTGTTAAAGGTTCGCTGCTTGTTGCCTTATTGCCAGTGTATATGGAGAATATACTGGGGCTGTCGGTGACAGTAGTGGGATTCGCTTTTGCCCTACAGTATTTGGGGGACAACGTCTTCCGCAGTCCTTCAGGCTGGGTTATGGAGCGCATAGGGTTCCGCTGGACGATGACAAGTGCATTGCTGCTGATTCTAGTAGCCATTGGTTTGATCATCTATGCCAAAACGGCCGTTGCGTTATCCATCGCCTGTCTCATTCTTGGGATCGGGACCTCACCGCTTTGGCCATGTGTGATGACCGGGATTACCGAGCTGGCCGGATCAACCAAAAGCGGCAGCAGTGGTGCGGCCATGGGCGCTGTTGAGATGGCTTCTCTCGCAGGAACAGGAATCGGTCCAATTGTTGTGAATTTTTTAATGGATCAGGGTGGACAAAGCTATCACGTAGCTTTTCTAGTCTTGTTAGGTTGTGCTGCCGCTGTAGTTGTAGTAGCCCTTTTCTTACCTAAACGAATCTCTTCTAGCGGGTCTCATGCTGTCGTGAGGGACATGCATGGACTTGGCGGAGCAATGGAGCGTAAAAAGCTTAGTCCGTTAGAAAGTATAAAAAGAACGCTGCATCAGGTGAGAACTACCCTGAAAGTCAGCAGATGGCTGTACCCGGCGTTGTTCCTACAGGCCTTCGCCATTGGCTTGATGACACCTGTAGTTACCTTATTTGCACGTACAGAGCTGCATGTTAGTCCCAATCAATTCAGTTTGCTCCTCATTGCAGGGGGAGGGATTACAGTTCTTGCACTTATTCCCGCAGGTAAGCTGGTGGACCGTATAGGGACAACGGTGTTTCTGAATATAGGTTTTTTGTTAGCTGCCTTTTCGCTGGCCTTTTTCTCTCAGGTTCGCTGGCTGCCACTTGCCTTTATCGCGGTGGCACTGGTCGGTATAAGCTACGCGCTTATCCTCCCGGCATGGAATGCCTTTCTGGCTAAGCAAGTACCTAAGGGAGAACGAGGGACGGTCTGGGGGCTGTTCCTGACACTCCAAGGCTCAGGAATGGTAGCGGGGCCAGTATTGTCAGGTAGATTATGGGATCATGTAGGACATGGTGTCCCATTCCTGGCAAGTGCTATTGTAATGCTGATGCTCTTCGGGCTGCATCTGCTTATCGTGCATAGAACGAAACAGAAATTTAAGACTAGCTGAGGAAAAAAAGCCGCTGATAACCGGAGAATGATCCGGTAAATCAGCGGCTTTTTAGAAAATTAGAAGGATATACGATATAACGGAAGTAAGTTTCGAAGGTCTTCTGTATGACACTGTGCAGCTGAAGGACTAGAACGTTTATGCTCCAAAAGGACTAAAAGGCATTAAAATTCTCGATCAGCGTTTGGAGAAAGGCTGTTGCGGGTAAAAATAGTCAATAAACCAAGTTACCGCTACATAAACTGAAGTATAAAATAAGATTAAGACGAACGCAAAAAGGAAGTTAACTCAAGAAGAGGTCCGGCAGCCATGATTACTCTGGAATTGAACTAATGAAGGTTGGCTTTACAGATGTGAAGCTGTTAGGGGGGAGTGCCGTGAACAAAAACGACGAGGTGGAGTATTGTAACCTGGAACTGCGGTTCGACAGACAGCATATCCAGGACCTGATCAAGGATTTGATTCAAGAAGGTTATTCCCTATATTGGAGCGAGAATGAACAGGTCTTTGTGATTTCGGTCCGTACGGGTCGTAAGTTAGTGAAATTGCGGTTTCAAAGGATTAAAGACGGCTATAAGCTTGTGGGCGATTATATGATCCGTGATGCTCGCTTGTCAGAGTGGATGGAGAAATTAATTGGGGATATGCGCGGGCATGCAATCGTTAAACGTTTCCGGGATCGGCAGATTATTATTGAAAATATTTTGTTTGGCGAAGTGATTCGCCTAGTTGAAATTTCTGGTTATCAGCAGCGTGTGTTATATCAGAAGGGACCTATGCTCACAGATGAGGAGCTGACAAGACTCTTTTATTCTATTGAAGGGGAAGAACGGGTTCGCCAGCGGAGAATTGAAGTGGATGAACAGTTGGATCGGTTAAATGATGCACTAAAAGCTGGAGATACGGTTCGCGCGGACAAATGTCGAGCTGAGCTTGCCTTTTTGACCAAGGAATTGTTTATGTTAGAATGGTAAGCAAGTGCCGCAAATGTTCTTTCAAGGCACCCCGTTCATCGGGGTGTCTTATATTTGTATTGGAACTTGCAGACAGGGGTTCACTTCTGACGTTAAAAACGTTAAAATAGTCATTGTGATCATTTCTTAGACTGAATTTGTCAATGAAATTGATCTCTATTCGCAGGGCAGGCTTTGCTGTCTCTGATAAAGGGTGGTATTCTTATACTGCGAGAAATGGATTTCACAAAAATATAGGGTGCAAAGGGTGGAGGACCAGATGGCAAAACAACAAATCGGCGTTATTGGCTTGGCGGTAATGGGCAAGAATTTGGCTCTAAATATCGAAAGCAAAGGTTTTTCCGTATCCGTATTCAACCGCTCCCCGGAGAAGACACATGATCTTCTTGCTGAAGCGGAAGGTAAAAACCTCGTAGGCACATTTTCCGTTGAGGAATTTGTAGCTTCGCTGGAAACACCGCGCAAAATTCTGATCATGGTTCAAGCTGGTAAAGCTACTGATGCTACCATCGAGCAACTGCTGCCGCATCTTGATCAAGGCGACATCATTATCGACGGAGGGAATGCTTACTTCCCTGATACAGTTCGTCGTAGTAAAGAACTGGAAGAAAAAGGTTTCCGCTTTATCGGTACTGGAGTTTCCGGTGGTGAAGAAGGTGCTCTTAAAGGTCCTTCGATTATGCCAGGTGGTCAAGAAAGTGCGTATAAACTTGTAGAGCCTATCCTAACGGCAATCTCAGCCAAAGTGGACGGAGAGCCTTGCTGTACATATATCGGACCTGACGGTGCAGGACACTATGTTAAAATGGTGCACAACGGTATCGAATATGGTGATATGCAATTGATCTGTGAAGCTTATCAGTTGTTGAAAGATGTTCTAGGTCTGGATGCAAAAGAACTTCACAATATTTTCAAAGAGTGGAACAGCGGCGAGCTCGACAGCTACCTGATCGAGATCACTACTGATATCTTTGCTCAATATGACGAAGAAACCGGCAAACCTATGGTTGACGTTATCCTTGATTCTGCTGGCCAAAAGGGTACTGGTAAATGGACAAGCCAAAGCTCACTAGATCTTGGTGTACCTCTGTCCATGATTACCGAATCCGTATTCTCCCGCTTCCTGTCTGCTATGAAGGATGAGCGCGTAGAAGCAAGCAAAGTGCTTAACGGACCAGAAGCAACAACATTTGAAGGCGACAAAGCCGAATTCATCGAGAACGTGCGTAAAGCATTGTTCGCGAGCAAAATCGTATCCTACGCGCAAGGTTTCGCTCAACTTCGCGTAGCTTCCGACGAATATGGTTGGGATCTGAAATATGGCGAGCTGGCTAAAATCTGGCGCGGCGGCTGCATTATCCGTTCCCGTTTCCTACAAAATATCACAGATGCTTATGAGAACAATGCAGAGCTTAAGAATCTGCTTCTTGATCCTTTCTTTAAGAATGTTATGGACAATTACCAATCTGCATGGCGTAAAGTCATTGCTTCTGCGGTAACTTTGGGTGTTCCAGTTCCTGGATTCTCCAGCGCATTGGCTTACTATGACAGCTACCGCACAGAACGTTTGCCTGCTAACTTGCTTCAGGCTCAACGTGATTACTTTGGCGCTCACACCTTCAAACGTGTGGACAAAGAAGGCGTCTTCCACCACAACTGGATGGCAGCGGAATAATCTAATTGACTGTATGACAAGCGGCCCGGACGGCTTCACCAGAAATGGGGAGCCTTTCGGGTCTTTTTTTACTGGAAGAAGCGGATTGTCTAATGTTTTGACCCTGTGTTATGATATGACAAATATCGCGGTTGGAGGATAGTCATGGCTGGGGATACAGAAGAACTAAAAACGATGAGTCAGGAAGATAAGAACAAAAACATTATTTTAGTAGGGATGATGGCGACTGGTAAGTCAACTGTTGGTGCTATTTTGGCCGAGGAGCTGGGCTATGAGCTGGTTGATTTGGATCATGTCATTATTGAGACTGAAGGCAGAAGCATTGCAGAAATCTTCGCAGAAGATGGTGAGGAATACTTTCGAGGCGTAGAAACTGCGGTTCTAAAGCAAATGCTAGAGTCTGAGAATAAATTAATATCCACTGGTGGAGGCGCGGTATTGGCGCCGGGGAATACAGCCTTAATGCTGAGTAAAGGGCATGTAGTTGCGCTAACGGCAACTGAGGAAGAGATTATTGCACGTGTTAGCGGGGATGAGAATCGTCCGCTGCTCGCCGGCAATGCAGAAGAACGGGTCAGACGAATCATGGAAGATCGCCAGGATGCATACCTATTCGCGCATTACACGGTCGATACAACGGGACTGACTGCGGCAGAAGTGTCGCAACATATTTTAATGCATTACCGCGGTTGAGCTTTTAAGAGAGTGTCTCATTCCATTCAATCATACCGCCGCTGAGGTTCGCAGCGTTATAACCAAATTGCTGTAGATATTCGCAGACACGTTGGCTGCGGGCACCGGAACGGCAAATGAAGATCACTTTGGCATCGCTTGGAATATCTTCAGTACGGTGCGGAATTTCTCCCATAGGGATATGTTGTGCACCGGGAATCATCCCAAAGGCCACCTCTTCGTCTTCGCGAACATCGATGAGTACAAGGTCTTCGCCTGTCTCTATACACTGCCGTAATTCTTGCGGTGTGATTTGTGGTACATTATGCATGGGTTTGACCTCTTTTCATCAGAAGAATGGTTTAATGATAACACAAGAACAGAATACCCTGTCAAACGAGCATTACATACCCACTACATCTACTAAGGAGAGTTTATATTATGGACGTTATTGTTAGGCCAACGCCATCTCTGCAAGGAGAATTTGGAGCCCTCTCTTCCAAAAACTATACGACACGTTATCTGCTGGTTGCGGCATTGTCTGAAGGAGTAAGTACGATTTATCATCCTGCACATAGCGAGGATAGCGACGCGATCCGCCGCTGCATAGCAGATTTGGGTGCTGTGCTTACAGAAGATGAGGAAAAGATTGTGATTCAAGGCTTCGGACGTCACCCAAAAGACGTTAAAGAACTTAATGTAGGAAATGCCGGAGCAGTACTGCGTTTTCTTATGGCTGTGGCCGCGTTAAGTCCTGAGGTTACTTTTGTAAATACGTATCCAGACTCATTGGGCAAACGTCCGCATGACGACTTGATTGTGTCGTTGGAACAGCTAGGTGTTCAGGTGGAGCATAATGAAGGGAAACTGCCGATCACGATCCGTGGGGGTAAACCGGTTGGAGGCAGAATTACTGTCTCTGGTGCAGTAAGCTCCCAGTTCTTAAGTGCTCTACTGTTTCTGACACCATTGCTTGAAGAAGATAGTGAAATTATTGTCCTCGATGATTTGAAATCGAAGGTTGTCGTGGGACAGACCTTGGAAGTGTTGGAGCAGGCAGGTATTGTGGTGCACGCCGCGGATGATTACATGTCCTTTAAAGTTCCAGGTCGTCAAGCTTATGCAGCTAAATCATATACTGTTCAAGGTGACTATCCAGGCTCTGCGGCAATCCTTGCGGCGGCTGCCGTTACAAAGTCGGATGTGAAAATTCACCGTCTTGCAGAACAAAGTAAACAAGGTGAAAGAGCTATTGTTGATGTGCTGCGGATGATGGAAGTTCCTCTTACACATGAAGAGGGTACAGTACATGTCCAAGGGAACGGTATCCTAAAAGCTGTTGAATTCGATGGAGATGCTGCAACAGATGCGGTACTGGCCATGGTGGCTGCTGCAGTATTTGCAGAAGGTACCTCCCGATTCTACAATGTTGAGAATTTGCGCTATAAGGAATGTGATCGCATTACCGATTACTTGGCAGAGTTAACCCGTGCCGGAGCCAAGGTAGAAGAACGCCGCGATGAGATTATTGTTCACGGCATGCCCGAAGGTGTCGAAGGCGGAGTCACCATTAATGCGCATTATGATCACCGCGTAATTATGGCACTATCCGTAGTAGGCTTGCGTGCGCGTAAACCTCTTTTGATTAAGGATGCACATCATGTGGCAAAATCTTATCCGCAATATTTTGATCACTTGCGTGCGCTTGGTGCGAATGTGGAGTGGGTACAATAGGAATAAGGGAGCTAGCTTATCTAGCTTCAGTTCTAGCTTCAGTTAAACAAGGATCATTAAGTGTAACTATGGAAAGGGGCACTACTTATGAGCTTTGAGAATCCAAGTCGGGAGCAGATCGGAGATATTCTTGCTTCCGCAGGTAACATTGCTGTTGTTGGCTTATCAGACAAAACAGATCGTACCTCTTATATGGTCGCGGGCGCCATGCAAAGCCGGGGATATCGGATCATTCCCGTTAACCCAACGGTGGACGGAGAAATCCTGGGAGAAAAGTGTTATCACACTTTAGCAGAAATTCCAGAGCCAGTGGACATCGTCAATGTATTCCGTCGAAGCGAACACTGCGCAAAGGTCGCGCAGGAGGCAGCTGACATTGGCGCACGTGTGCTGTGGCTCCAGCAGGGTATAGTTAGCGCGGAAGCCGCTGAAATCGCCGCTGAGCACGGTATGATCGCCATTATGGACCGCTGCATCAAGGTCGAAGAAGCGATCACAATGCATGGGCGTAGCCGGCAGTAGGTTCGGTTATATAACTGTTAAACTAAACACTGAGTTAAATGTGTAGTGATTATAGTTAGCGTTGACCAACGGACGTCACAAAGAACTGACGAAGAACGAGCAAACTGGCGAAGAATGAACTAGCTGGTGAAGAATGAGCAAACTGGTGAAGAATGAGCTAACTGGTGAAGAACGAACTAGCTGGCGAAGAACGAACTAACTGGTGAAGAACGAACTAGCTGGCGAAGAATGAACGGGCTGGTGATGAACGAACTAACTGGTGAAGAATGAGCAAACTGGCGAGAACGAACTAGCTGGTGAAGAACGAACTAGCTGGCGAAGAATGAACGGGCTGGTGATGAACGAACTAACTGGTGAAGAATGAACGGGCTGGTGATGAACGAACTAACTGGTGAAGAATGAACGGGCTGGTGAAGAACGATCTAGCTGGCGAAGAATGAACGGGCTGGTGATGAACGAACTAACTGGTGAAGAATGAACGGGCTGGTGAAGAACGAACTAACTGGTGAAGAATGAGCAAACTGGCGAGAACGAGCAAAAGTGGAATAAACTAACTAGGTTTAAATTTATGATGCTGTGGCTAATGCAAACTTAGATGATGAAGTTTAGCCAAAATAAGTGGTATTGTGTAACGCAAGGTGCGATTTCTAATGTAAAACGCCTGTTGAGCTAGTTATAATAAGATTAGACGAAGAACGTCCTTTAAACCGCTTTTTGCGGTGAAGGGCGTTTTTTTATTTTGTAGGGGAGGCTATAGGTTATGGAGTTTGAAGAAGCGCATGGTTTGTTTATCGACCAGCATATGAAATCAAGAACAGGTGAAAGAAGAGGGAGGCTGGTTAGAGGACATAATTTTGCGGAAAAGCTATTTTTGCAGAATGTATGGTGGCCTATGTTTGAGTCCCTAGGCGATTTGCATCCAGAATACGAAGTATATGACTGGAATCGTAAATCACAATTTCTGGACTTTGCTTATCTTCCACAGACGGGCAGCAGCTTTGGGATCGAGTGTGATGGATATCAAAGCCATGTGAAAGATATGGACCGCGAGAAATTCAACTATTCAGTAAATCGGGACACTTTTTTGACTGGGATGGGCTGGAGGATGATTCATTTTTCTTTTGATGATATCCAGCAACGTCCCGAGGTCTGCCGGATGCTGTTACAACTGGTGCTGGCGCCTTACTTGGCGCGTAAATCTGCTAGCGTAGCTATTTTATCTGAGGAAAAAGAGGTTCTGCGTTTCGCTTGGCGTCTCGGTAGACCGGTTCGTCCAAAGGATGTGGCCATGCATTTCTGCATTAATTTCCGTACGGCGCGTCGATTGCTGCAATCATTAAGTGAGAAGGGGTTGTTGAAGCCGTTTAATCAGGGAGAAAGAATTCGGTATTATGAGGTGAAGGCTCTCAGACCAGATCAAATGTGGTAAGAGGATCTTTAGAGGCTGCGCAAGGGAATAATTGCACTATATACAACTAAATCGCCGAAATAGCTATCTAAATGGGAAATAGTTGTACTTTGTACACTTAGAACGCATCAAAGATTAGGTTAAGTGGGAAATCACTAAAAATAGTTGTATTAAGTGCAGTTAAAAAGGTGCTCAGAGTAACGTCGATATAAATAGTTGTACAAAGTACACTTAAACTCAGGTGGAATTCCTAACTGTGAGTTTAGGGTGTTAGAGCTAGTTAGTGTGGGAGAAAAGTTCGATGTTATGAAGCGAATGCTCTGAGATCAGTTCAGACCAGACCAAATCAAATCAAATCAGATTAAATCAGACCAAATCATACCTGATCTGATCAGACCAGGTATGCTAGGGACATCTATAGGACAGCTGCGCAAGGGAATAATTGCACTTTATACAACTAAATCGCCGAAATAGCTACCTAAATGCGAAATAGTTGCACTTTGTACACTTAAAACGCCTCAAAGATTAGATGAAGTGGAAAATCACTAAAAATAGTTGTATGAAGTGCAGTTAAAAAAGTGCTCAGAGTAACGTCGATATGAATAGATGCACAAAGTACACTTAAACTCAGGTGGAATTCCTAACTGTGAGTTTAGGGTGTTGGAGCTAGTTAGTGTGGGAGAAAAGTTCGATGTTATGAAGCGAATGCTCTGAGATCAGATCAGTTCAGACCAGACCAGACCAGACCAGACCAGACCAGACCAGACCAGGCCAGACCAAATCAAATCAAATCAGACCAAATCATACCTGATCTGATCGGACCAGGTATGCGAGGGATATCTATACGATAGCTGCGAAAGGGAATAATTGCACTTTATACAACTAAATCGCCGAAATAGCCATCTAAATGCGAAATAGTTGCACTTTGTACACTTAGAACGCATCAAAGATTAGATGAAGTGGAAAATCACTAAAAATAGTTGTGTGAAGTGCAGTTAAAAGGTGCTCAGAGTAACGTCGATAGGAATAGTTGCACAAAGTACACTTAAACTCGATACTAACTCTGTAGTATTCATCAGCTTCACGTAAATACCAGCCGTTCTATGGATACTAATGAATAAATGTTTAGTGGAATGTGAGAATATTTGTTTTAAAAATGTAACGTGAAGATCTCATGAGTTTCTTTTGACAAAAATCCCCGCAGCGCTTACCATTCAATATAGAAAGAAAGGAGAGGGTAGCCTTGAATTGGCTCGGATCATTGCAGCAATTGGGCAGAGCCATAATGCTTCCTACCATGGTACTGCCGGCGGCAGCCATTTTGCTGAGTTTGGGCAGCTTACCTTGGTCTGCATGGGGACTTTCTTCGGTGTCTGAAGTGGCTACTTACGCGGGGCAGGCAATATTTTATTATATGCCTTATTTGTTCGCTGTAGGTGTAGCATGGGGGTTATCCAATCAAGCTGGAACAGCGGGGCTTGCAGCGCTGGCTGGGATGTTCACTTACGACCGAATTGTCACCCAAATGGGAGACGGGCTTGTACAACCTGCAACACTAATCGGAATTTTGCTGGGGATCGTTGCCGGTGTCGCGCAAAACCGGTTTAAAAATATTAAGCTTCCAGAGGCGATCCAGTTTTTTGGAGGGTCGCGTTTTGTTTTGCTGTTCATGGGCTTGTTTTCTGCCGGGTTCGCATGGGTAATGTTAGGAATATCTCCGCTGCTGCAGATAGGGCTGGATAATCTTTTTCAGGGAATATTGCAGACGGGCGGGTTTGGCGTTTTTATCTATGGCGTCCTATATAGGGTTCTGACCGCTTTTGGACTACATCATATTCTTAATAATGTGTTTTGGTTTCAATTTGGGAATTTTACGACTCCTGATGGCAGTGCTGTGGTTCAGGGGGATTTGCCGCGTTTTTTTGCAGGCGATCCAACGGCGGGGATTTTTATGGCGGGGTTGTTTCCGATTATGATGTTTGCGCTGCCTGCCATTGCTTTTGCAATTATTCAGGAAGCGCGCGAGGATTTGAAGCCCAAGATTAAAAAGACTTTTGTGCGGGCGGCGTTGGTTTGTTTTCTGACCGGGGTTTCGGAGCAGATCGAATTTGCATTTTTATTTGCTTCTCCGTATTTGTTCGCGGTACATACTGTAATGTCCGGTCTCGCTATGCTGTTGACCTACATGCTGGGAATCCATCACGGGTTCTCCTATTCGGCTGGAGCCATCGATTTCTTCTTGAACATGCATTTGTCACAGAGGGCTTGGCTGCTGATTCCGATTGGTATCGGCTACGGGATTGTATACTATAATTTATTTCGCTGGGCGATTCGCCGTTTTCAGATCCCGACACCGGGGCGTGAAGAAGGTTCAGAGCTTGGGGATTGGGCCGGCAATATCCCTTATCAGGCACCGCTGATCTTAGAGGCGCTTGGAGGCAAGGAGAATATTGTACAAGTGCAGTCCTGTATCACCCGTCTGCGGCTTACCGTTCATAATGACCGATATATAGATACTGGAGCGCTTAAAGGTTTAGGTTCTGCTGGGATTATCAAGCTAGGCGGCGGAAATGTCCAGGTAGTATTTGGCACGTATTCAGAACTGATCCGCGAGGAGATTAATAAGCTTATGCTTCGTGATTTACCGCAGGTGCTGTTCAGTTCGCCAATGCAGGGTAGAATGATGCCCATTGAGGAAGTGCCTGATCACATTTTTGCAGCTAAGCTAGTGGGGGATGGTGTTGCATTTTTGCCGGAAAAAGGGGAACTTACTTCACCCGTATTCGGGAAAGTTATGCACGTCTATCCTACAATGCATGCCGTGGGTATTTCGACGCCGGAAGGGTTGGAAGTACTCATGCATATAGGGATCGACACTTCACAGCTCAAGGGACCCTTTGAGGCGGTTGTAAAAGAAGGCGACAGCGTGGAGCCGGGTCAATTGCTTGTTAAATTCGACCTCGCTTATTTGCGTGAACATGCGGCCTCATTGGCTACACCGATGGTGATCACGAATCCTGATCGAGTCAAATCATGGAGCTATGCTCCATTTAAAAATGTTAAAAAGGGGCAATCATCAGTAATGTCCGTAGTCTTACACGAAAGTAACGTTGGAGGGATTGAAGGATGATACAAGGCATAGGCGCAGCAGCAGGTGTAGCTATCGGGAAGGCCTTTGTCTTGCCGAACTGGGAATGGAGCTTACCGGATACACAAGTGAACCCAGTGGATCTAGCTAAGGAGTTTGAGCGTTTATACGAAGGTATCCGTACCTCTAAGGACGAGATTGAATTCATCAAAAAAGAGTTCAGAGAAGTGGTAGGTCCGGAGGAATCGAGTATTTTTGATGCTCATCTGGCGATCTTAGATGATCCTGTGTTCATGAGTGAAATCCGCGGGATCATTGAGCGCCAGTACAAGGCGGCAGAAGTAGCTGTGAAAGAAGCGATTGATCATTTTGTAGCGATGTTTGATCTGCTAGACGATGAGTACATGAAGGAGCGGGCGGTGGATATCAAGGATGTCGGAAACCGTCTTTTAAAACATCTTTTAGGCGCTCCAGAGGTTACGTTACCATCGGATACTCAGCCATATATTCTTGTTGCGAAGGAGTTGTCTCCTTCCCAGCTAGCTCACTTGAATCCAACTTATGTTCTAGGTATTGTCACTATGATGGGCGGTAAAACCTCACATTCCTCCATTATGGCTCGTGCGCTAGGCATTCCTCTTGTAGCAGGCTTGGAGAATAATCTGTCTAATCCTATTCAGACCGGGGATATGCTTGTGATCGACGGCGATACCGGATCTGTACAAATCCATCCAGATGAACTTACGATAAATGAATACGTAGCGATTCGGGATAAACAGCATAAAAAGAAAGAGCAACTGGAACTGCTCGCCACCGTGGAGGCTGTTACCAAGGATGGTGTGAACCTGCGACTTGCCGGCAATATCAGTTCAGTTAAAGAACTCAACATAGCGCTTAAGTATGGAGCTGAAGGCGTAGGCCTGTTCCGCACGGAGTTTCTTTATATGGACCGCAGATCTTTTCCAACTGAGGATGAACAATTTGAAGTGTATAAACAGGTTGTCGAGAAGGTGGGCAATAACACTGTAGTGATTCGTACGCTGGATATTGGCGGGGACAAGCAGTTGGATTATATCCAGCTGCCTGAAGAACAGAATCCTTTCCTTGGTTATCGGGCGATTCGCATCAGCTTGGACCGATTAGATATGTTCAAAACCCAGCTAAGTGCCATTCTACGGGCAAGTGCATACGGGAATGTAAAGTTAATGTTTCCAATGATTTCTTCCGTAGAGGAAGTGCAGGCGGCAAAAGTTGTTTTAGAAGAAGTGAAAGCTGAGCTGGAGCAACGAGATATCCCTTTTAACCGGAATCTTCCTGTGGGTATTATGATTGAAGTTCCGGCGGCGGTTATGATTGCTGATTTACTGGCTGAGGAAGTTGACTTTTTCAGTATCGGCACTAATGATTTGGTTCAATATGTGTTAGCGGTAGACCGTATGAATGAACAAATTGCTCATATGTATCATCCGTACCATCCAGCGGTTCTGCGAATGATCCGTATGACGGTAGAAGCGGCACGTAATGCCAAGATTGATATCAGTGTATGTGGTGAAATGGCGGCGGATGAGCGTTCTTTGCCTCTTTGGCTGGAGCTGGGAATTAGAGATCTCAGCATGTCGCCGCAGGCGCTGCTGAAGGTTAAACACCGCACACTGAACACATTGGCCAAGGATGCCAAAAGAATCGCCAAAGCGTGTTTCCACCATCGTACAAGCTCAGAGACGGAAGAAATGTTAACTGCGTTTGCCCAAAAAAGTGGTCTTACACTTGGATCAAGCGGGGAACTACAGGAGAAAGCCTCATCCTAAAGTTACTGTAACTTTTATTCATTTCATATCAAGGTTCGGCATTCTTGCCGAGCCTTTTTCTTTATTTAAGCCATACTTTTAAAAAAAACAAAACCGTTTGCCCTGCGGCGCAGTCAATACATAGAGAGAGTTACACAGAACCGATTTAAGAATAAAGGCAAGGGGGGAGGCAGGCCGAAAATGGATCACATTATAAATGACGAAATGGAAATGGCTGCTACGGATGAAGAGCTGTTTTATGAGCAAGTGGCTGGACAGAAAAGAAAACTTTATAGCATTGCCTACAGCTATTTGCGAAATGAAGCGGATTCGCTGGAGGTTTTGCAGGAGGCCACCTGCCGTGCATGGATTAAACGAAAAAGCTTAAAAGATGCGGAGCGTTTCGCTCCATGGTTAACACGTATTTTGATTAATTGCTGTAATGATGAGCTGAAGCGCCGAAAGAGGAATACAGTCGCAGAAGCTGCTCGAAGTGATGAGGGGATCATGGAGATGAAAAGTGACCGCAGACTGGACATGGAACAAGCGCTGGATGGAGTGAAACCCAAATATCGCCAAGTGCTGGTGCTCAAATATTACAAGGATATGACCCTTGCCGAGATTGCAGAGGTGCTGGATAAACCAGAGGGCACAGTGAAGACATGGCTGAATAAAGGATTAAAACAACTGCGTGACAAAATGAAGCGGAAGGGGGAGCTATTTTATGGCTGAGTCTGAAGAGAAGCTGCTTAAAGATTATTTTCAGAAAATCGATGCGGAGGCAGAAGAAATTCTGGATGTAAAACTGGACACCGCGATCCGCAAGGGGATGCAGCAAGGGAACCGTTCACGTTTGTCTTTTAGAAAAAAGTACGCTGTTGTTGTATTGGTAGTCTTGGCATTCGCCTTACTTATAATTGTGCCTTGGGCAAATCAGATGATAAATCCCGTACGTGCGCAATTACCTCCAAAAAGCTGGGGTCAGCTTGAAGTGTTTAGACCCGTTATTGCTAATAATCTGACGATTAAATCAGCACTTGATGCGGGGATGATGAAGGAGGTAAATATCTCTTCTCCTGAGGTGGATGGGATAACATGGACTGTTAATGGAATCATTGCAGACCGAAGAGGCATTGCGGTGCTTTATACAATCCAGAACAATACGGATCAGAAGATGCGGCTTTTTGGCTTGTCTTTGAAAAAGACTCCAGAGGATAAATACCACCTTAGTGGATACAGCGGGTTTAGCACTTCTAATGCACAAGAGGTTGGGTCCCCTGGGACGACTCGTATGTATGAGCAAATCGTCTGGGATAAATATCAGGATGAGATACCAGAGGAGTTGAATATCACACTATCGCTTTTTCCAGATGCTCTTGGTCAAGTTTTTAATAACAAGGATATAAAAGAAATGGATGTCAAAATTCCACTGGAAGCTGATAACAATTATTTTGAAGGAGAACTCGTTGATCTGAAGGATAGTCTGTCTATCGGCGGACAGAAAATTATAATGGACCAGGTTTATATTGGGCCTACGGGTATTTATATGCGACAAACCTTTGGCAGAGAGAATACGATGAGGATTTTCAGTTTGCTTTCACCTAAGCTTGTCCTCGGAAAAGGGGATCATCAAGAGGAACTAATGTGGGCAAGTGGTTCGAATATTTACCACAATGACAATATGAGACCTGATGATCCAATCAAACTTGAAGTTGAGGGAATCTCTGCTCTAGATCAGTCAGAGGTCGAGCTAGTGATTAACACGGAAACACAGCAGATTTTAAAGGCACCGGATAGCTACCTCACAATTTCTAAACGGACCGCGGATGAGAAGAAGGGGATTATATTATTGGATTTATTGATTCCCAAAAAAGTTGAGGAGTTGCATGAAGCAACCGGTTTTGGGATAGACGATAATTTTGTGGATAGCGCTGGAAGCGGACATTGGCTTGTACATGATTCTGAGGGTTATTCTAGATATAGAGAATACCGTGAGGACGCTAAGGGAACTACAATAACTTATTTTCTCAACGTAGGCAAAGAAAAGCTGCCTCAACCTTTGACTTTTAGGTTTACAAATTATCCAAATATGATCATGGAGACGGATTCTGTGCGGATTAGATAACCATCTGGATTTTAAAGCCTCAAATCAAAAGCCCTGTTCCTCAAATTGTGAGAAACAGGGCTTTTTTGATTTTAAACTATATACCTACTGTTTTATTCCCCAGCGAGTGCATCGCAAAAGGCTTTCCCGTATGGCGGAAGATCTGGCGGGCGGCGAGCAGAAATGATATGTCCATCCGTAACCACAGCTTCATCCTTCCAGATGGCTCCGGCATTCTCCATGTCATCACGGATGCCTGGCGTGGAGGTGACGGTTACACCTTCCAGAATTTTAGCGGAAATTAATACCCAGCCTGCATGGCAGATCTGCCCAATCGGTTTTTTAGCCGCATTAAAATCCTGTACGAGCTTTAGAACGGCACTGTATCTACGGATTTTATCAGGAGCCCAGCCGCCTGGAACCAAAATCCCATCATAATCTGCGGCATTAAGCTCGTCCCAGGAGTATTCTGCTTTAGCAGGTACGCCATATTTACCGATGTACGTCTTATTTTTTTCCAGACCTGCCAAATGAACCACAGCACCTTCTTCTCTCACCCGATACACGGGATACCAGAGCTCCAAATCTTCAAATTCATCGTCTACGAGTGCTATGACCTTTTTACCGGTTAGTCTCATTTAGTTAAGCTCCTTTCGATTCCCATGATTCTTTCATTATTCTATCAAATTTAAAATATGAAGTCATCTTTAGGGATGTAAATTATAGACAAATTGCCAATTTAATCATTATATGCAATAAAGGAGGGTTTTAATCGAGTGGAGTCGAATATAGAAGTTGAAAAAGTCAAACTTTGTGCTTTATTAATTTTGTGCAAGAGGTGTAGAAGATGTATAAAGATAATTTGATGGAGAAGTTGTGCAGTTGTGGTGGCCTCATGAACTTACATATGCATTCTTTGATTTTTAATACGAAGATGAAGATTACCCATGTTCCTGTCTATACCTGCCCAGAATGCGCTAGTTATGAACCTTTGCAGTTTATTAAAGCAGATCTAGGCAAATTAGTAAAAGAACTCAGTGGAGAGGATCCGGGAAAAGATTTTTTGTTTACGGAGAGAAATGAATTGGCCAGTGTATTAAAAGAATCCTTGTCAGAAACTATAATAGGGGGAATATCAGAACTAGAGACGATAATCCGAGAGAGGATTCAGAGCCGAGTCGATATGCTTCTCGATATCTATCGTTTAGCTGAGAAGCTGTCAGACCAGCATTGGATGGAAGAAACTAGTCGAAGATTGTCTCAATTAACCTTCCAAATGGCTGAAAATGAAGATTATAAAAAAATTGTGTGAAAATAATGAAAATTTTTCACGGAATGTTGGATTTTTCACTCACTTTTTGTTACGATAGATAGAAGTTACATTATTGATGCTCTTGGACAGGTTAACCAGCACTGGTCACAATTTTAATCCAGGGTGACGTTTTCAGCCTTGAAAGAAATTTTGAAAGGAAAATGAAGCGTTATCATTGCACAAATGTACAAAGTGTCGTATCATATTTTTAATTAGTCGAACGATAAAATTTATCGCAATGGAGAGAGTAATTTGACGGTAACCATTTACGATGTAGCTCGAGAAGCAGGCGTATCTATGGCTACGGTATCACGGGTTGTGAATAATAACCCTAACGTGAAACCGCAGACCCGGAAGAAAGTTTTTGAAGCGATTGAACGTTTGGGATATCGTCCCAATGCCGTGGCAAGAGGTCTTGCCAGTAAGAAAACGACAACCGTTGGGGTTGTCATCCCTGATATTTCAAACTCGATTTTTGCAGAAATTGCACGCGGGATTGAAGATATCGCGAACATGTATCATTACAATATCATATTGTGTAACGCGGATAAGCGTAAAGAGAAAGAAATTCGTGTCATTAATACCCTTTTGGAGAAACAGGTCGATGGTCTGCTCTTCATGGGGGGTACAGTAACTGACGAACATATTCAAGCTTTCCAGACTTCTGCAGTTCCGATTGTTCTATGTGCTACACGGGATGAGAAGGGAACTTATCCTTCCGTTGACATCGATCATGAAACCGCTGCTTTTGATGCTGTGAACACATTGATTCGTCACGGTCATCGTGAGATCGCTATGATCAGTGGCACACTGCAGGATCCTGCAAATGGATATGCACGTTTCCATGGTTACAAGAAAGCATTGGAACAGGCAGGAATCGAGTACCAAGAGGATTTGGTACGCATCGGTAACTACCGCTATGAATCTGGTGTAGAAGCAATGAAGTATTTCCTTGGACTCAAGAAGAAACCAACCGCTATTTTTGCGGCAACGGATGAAATGGCTATTGGTGCCATTCACAGTATTCAAGATGAAGGTCTGAAGGTACCGGATGATTTCTCCATCATTAGTGTGGATAATATTCGTATGGCTTCGATGGTTCGTCCTTTGCTGACAACCGTAGCTCAGCCTATGTACGATTTGGGCGCAGTTGCGATGAGACTTTTGACCAAGCTTATGAAGAAAGAAACCGTTGAGAATCCGCGGGTTATCCTGCCTCATGAAACGATTCTCCGCTTGTCGGTTAATCATCTAAATAAGTAATTTAAGAACTGAACAGTTATTCCGTAAAAAGCTCCTTATGGAGCTTTTTATGTTTTTATTTGCTAAATAAATCTTCAAAGGAGGTATTTACTGTGAGTGAAGTCATCGGATTAATCGGAGCGATGGATGAAGAAATCAAGCTGCTTCTAGAGGGTATGGAGGACAAGCGGACAAAAGTTAAAGCAGGTATACAATATTACTTAGGAAACATATTAGGCAAATCCGTAGTGCTCTGTAAATCTGGCGTGGGTAAAGTAAATGCAGCAGTTACGACTCAGATTCTAATTGATAATTTTGGCGTATCCCGTGTGTTGTTTACGGGGGTTGCTGGAGCAGTACATCCTGAATTGAATATTGGAGATATTGTTATATCGTCTACATGTGTACAACATGACATGGATGCTACGGGGCTTGGATTCGCAAGAGGCGAAATTCCTTATCAGGAGACTTCCGTCTTTCAGGCAGACCCTGCGCTAGTACAGCTTGCTGAGAAGGCATGCAATGAGCTAGGTCAAAAGTACTTGATAGGCAAGGTGTTATCTGGTGATCAATTCATTTCTAATGCGGAGATTGTAGCTGAATTAAGAGAGCAAATGGATGGAGCTTGTGTGGAAATGGAAGGGGCGGCGGTTGCCCAAGTCTGTCATATGAACGCCACACCCTTTGTCATCATTCGCTCCATGTCAGATAAGTCTGATGGATCAGCTGAGGTGGATTTCAGGGAATTTACAGAACAATCTTCGCAACGCTCGCATTCCATATTAGAATTTATGCTGCAGCATATTTAATGATCAATACATAAAGCGTTGTCTAAAACGTACTCTGTCAAAGGTCTCCTGGGAGGACATGGGCACCTCTTGTCCAATGCGAACCATTAGGCAGTTAGCGGGATGTGAACAAATTTCCGGATCATCCGTAGCATACCAAACCATATTAACCGTCTTCATCAGCCGTTCCATCATCTGGCGATAGGCCCATACGTCCAGCCCACTGCCTTTTAAATCCCAGTGCCAGTAATACTCTGTTGTAAAAACAATACAATTCTCCAATTGCTCCCGCTCAAAAGCAGTAGAAACCAGCAGCCGGCCTAGTCCGGCCCCTCTATAATCATTACTCACCTCTATCGCTCCAAGCTCAATAAGATCCTCCATACCACCCTGTGACCATAACTCCATTTCATCTGGATAATGGAAGGTCACATAGCCTACTATAACGTCATTCTCTACTGCGGTAATTACACGGCCCTCTGGCAAGCTGGCGATCTCTACGAGCGCCTCTTGCTGCTCTAAGGGCCTGCGGAAAGCATCAAGGTCCTGATGCATATGCAGGACTTCAAGGTCCTCGGGAGATCGGGGTCCGCTCACAGTTATCGTTCTACCCATATAGCAGAGAGTATGGGAAATAGGGATTTTGCGATGCTCCATGACAGTGCTCCTTTCAGATCAAAAAAATGGTATGTAAACGCTTGCTATGGTATACTGATTCAGACATAAAAAATTCACATTCATTGCATTGACATCATTATTTAAAACATGAGTCTTACCCTTAAAGCTTAAATCAAACGAGTGAGGGAGGCAAGAGTGATGGGTCAAGTCCATAGCGAAATTTTGCCGGGTCGTGTGCAGAGCTCCAATATGTCTGATTATGCGGAGGCAGTAGCCAATTTTGAGTGGGAGGATGTTGAACGTAATTTCTCATGGTATGAAACCGGCAAGGTTAATATGGCCTATGAAGCCGTTGATCGCCATGTGGATGAAGGGCGGGGAGCGGCAACGGCCCTACTCTACAGTGACACTGTACGGGAAGAATCCTATACATTTGCCGATCTGCAGGAGCGGTCGAACCGGTTCGGAAATGTATTGCGTAAATATGGCATCGGTAAAGGAGATAGGGTATTTATTTTTATGCCTCGCCAACCGGAACTGTATTTCAGTCTGCTAGGTATTCTCAAAATCGGAGCCATAGCAGGACCCTTATTTGAAGCCTTTATGGAAACAGCAGTTAAGGATCGTTTGGAGGATAGTGGGGCTGTTGCGCTGGTAACTACGCCTGAATTGCTGCATCGGGTCAAGCGAGAAGAGCTTCCTGAGCTGCGTCATATTTTTCTAGTAGGTGGAGCAACTGATATTGAGCAAGGAAACTTAGGATTCGCAGAAGAGATGGCTAACGTTTCTGCTGATCTTAATTTAGAATGGCTTGATTTGGACGATGGCCTTATTATGCATTATACTTCTGGTTCTACAGGTAAGCCAAAAGGCGTTTATCATGTGCATAGAGCAATGATTCAACATTATTATACAGGTAGAGTAGTGCTAGATCTACGTCAAGACGATATATACTGGTGTACGGCAGATCCTGGCTGGGTGACCGGAACTTCATACGGCATATTTGCCCCTTGGTTAAACGGGGTGACCAATGTAGTCAGAGGCGGCCGCTTTAGTCCTCAGGATTGGTATAAGACAATCGAACGGAATAAGGTATCTGTATGGTACAGCGCACCTACAGCTTTTCGTATGTTGATGGGTGCAGGGGAGCACTCTTTACAGGGGATTGATTTAAGCAGTTTGCGCCATGTTCTATCGGTTGGTGAACCGTTAAATCCGGAAGTAGTACGTTGGGGAGATAAATTTTACAATCAGCGTATTCATGATACTTGGTGGATGACTGAAACAGGGGCACAATTGATTTGTAATTATCCGTCAATGGATATCAAACCAGGCTCGATGGGCCGTCCGTTACCGGGGATTGAAGCAGCGATTCTGGATGACCGGGGAAATGTTCTCCCGCCTTTTTCTATGGGGAATCTTGCTATAAAAACTCCATGGCCATCCATGATGAAAACGATATGGAACAATCAGACGAAGTATGAGGAATATTTCCGGATTCCTGGCTGGTACATTTCTGGCGATTCAGCTTATATGGATGACGAAGGATACTTCTGGTTTCAGGGACGAATTGATGATGTCATCAACTCTTCTGGTGAGCGTATTGGTCCATTTGAAGTGGAGAGCAAATTAGTGGAGCATCCGGCAGTGGCAGAAGCGGGTGTAATCGGCAAACCGGATCTTGTGCGGGGGGAGATTATTAAGGCTTTTATCTCGCTTAGAGAAGGTTATACTCCAACTGCTGCCTTGAAAGAGGAGATCGCCGCTTTTGTCAAAGCGGGTCTGTCTGCACATGCTGCCCCGCGGGAAATCGAGTTTAAGGATAAACTTCCGAAGACACGATCAGGTAAAATCATGCGGCGTGTACTGAAGGCATGGGAGCTGCATCTACCGACAGGAGATCTATCCACGATTGAGGATTAGAATGAATTGTAAAAAAACACCGTTCCCGGATGAATTCATGGGAACGGTGTTTTGCTGTGTGAAATTATTTAATGATCTTTGGGTTAACGTGTCCCTGCATTATTACCTGCTGTGGTATTATTACTGCCTCCAGTACTGTTACCTCCGCCGGCTGGTGTTTCCGTCGGTAGTAGCGGGAGAATGTTACCTGGATCCTCAATAACGTCTCCTGGTGTCGTCTCAGGCTCTGTAGGCGCCTCTGTACCAGGTTGTTGATCAGGTGTAGGAGTTGCTTCGGGCGTTGGTGTAATCCCTCCAGCAACGCTGCCAGAAGCCGTCTCATTACCTGCAACATCCACGGCTGTTACATAAAAGGTTGCATTAGCACTTGCAGGTGTACCCGGTGTGAATACCTTGTTCTCATCTGCCATGAGTATAGATTGCTTCTGGAAAGAACCTCCGTTTAATGAACGATATAAGCGGTATCCCACAACATCTGCCGAGCTGCTAGCGGAGAAGCTGATGACCGCTTTACCAGTGCTATAAGAGACGTTAACATTTCCGGGAGCAGCAGGGGAAGCCCCATCGTCCACACGTGGATCAACTTCTGTTGGAAAATCCGTCTTGGCATCGGCTGGCATATAATACTCCAGTGATTTATGATCCTTCATCTTAGGGAAGGCAGCCAGGAGTTCTTTGACTAGTTCCTGTATCGGCTTCTCGCGTTTAACGACGATTTTTTCCTTTAGGAACTCCTCTGGAGTGCCTTCCAACGGGATATAATTGACGCCTTTGTAAGTAATATACTTGGCTTTGGAAATCCCGTCGTCGCTCTCTTTTGGCACATATTTTGTATTAAATATATCCGTTGTGAATTTATCAGTCAGGGATGTTGGCAGTTTGCCGCTATATGCGGAAACTGTCTTTTTGATAATTCCCTCAGGTTGTGCAAATTTGTCTGTGACGAATAGTTCCGGCTGCTTATCAATGACAGCATTCAACACTTTTGCCCATAATGTTTGGGCTTGACGTTTTTGTGTATCTCCCGTAAGGGTGTTGATTTGCTCTTTGTAGCCGACCCACATTCCCAGTGTGACATCAGGAGTGTAGCCCATAAACCATACGTCTCCATAATTCTGGGTAGATCCAGTCTTACCGACAATCGGAATTTCTTTAGAGTGTTTGTATTCTCTTTTTACGGTGCTGGCTGTACCCTCTGTAATTACAGTTCGCAGCATATCTGTCATTAGGTAAGCTGTTTGCTTAGAGAATACTTGCTCAGGATTAACCTTGTGCTGATAGATAATTTTGCCCTCTGAATTGACGATTTTCTCAATCATGTAGGCATCATTAAAAGCTCCTTGGTTACCGATAGCGGAATAGGCATTGGTTAACTCTTCTACGGATACACCGTATTTGAGACCACCTATAACTCCAGTCTGCGCGCTGTAATCATCATCTGTGAGGGTGGTGATCCCCAGCTTTTTAGTAAAGGCCCAAGATTTCTCTATTCCGACCTTTTCATTAAACAGCTTAAGCGCAGGCAAGTTGAGCGATTTGTTAAGTGCGTAACGGGCAGTGACCAGACCTTGATAGCGATTATTGGCATTCTTAGGAATGTGGAATCCTTTTCCGCCGTCTTTTAGAATAATTGGCGCGTCATCCACAATCCCGGCAGGCTGAATCAGCCCTGCATCTAAGGCTGGTAAATAAGCTGAAATTGGCTTCATGGTCGATCCGGGCTGACGGATCATTTGAGTAGCATAATTCATCTGCTCAATATTGAAGTCGCGACCCTCAATCATGCCGAGAATGGCTCCGCTTTTGTTGTCGATTAACATGCCAGCCGTTTGTTCCATACCTTTGGTTTTGCTGTCTTTAGTAAAATTATTGCTGTCTTCTGAGACACTATGCATTGCATTGTAAACTTTTTTATCAATGGTTGTGTAGACTCGATAACCGCCGGTCATGAGCTGCTGTCTTGCTTCCTCAAGTAACACGGCATTGTCAGTAGTGCTATTGGCATCCGTTGTGCCATTTTTCTCTTCATTCAATGATAGAAGGATCTCGGATGCTTTACGCTCAGTCTCCATCATCAGGTATGGATAGGTAGCATAGGCTTTTTTGGTGTGCGGCGCCAGAGAACTCTTGATATCAAATTGAAGGGCTTCATCATATTGAGAGGTAGTGATCTTATTCTCCTCAAGCATACGACGAAGTACAAGATGTTGACGGTCCATAGCTCTGTTGAAAGCTTTTTCGTTGAATTCACCTATCCCATTAAATGCAGAATAAGTGGAAGGGAGCTGCGGAAGACCAGCCAAATAAGCTGCTTGAGCCACGTTCAATTTGTCCAGATCGTCTAGACCGAATATCCCTTTGGCTGCTGCTTTAATTCCGAATACATTGTAGCCATTCGAGCCATTGCCGAAAGGAACCTTATTCAGATAAGCCGTTAATATTTCTTGCTTGGTCAAGAAGCGTTCCAATCTAAGAGAAAGTAGAATTTCTTTTACTTTGCGATCTTCTGTCCGATCCAGATTCAGGAATACACGTCTTGCGAGCTGCTGGGTGAGTGTACTGCCTCCGGTCTGAACGGATTCATTGAGAAGCTTTTGTTTGACGGCACGCAAGGTGCCTTTGAAATCCACGCCATTATGCTCATTAAAATTATTGTCCTCTATAGCGAGAACTGCATCGATAATAAGCTGGGGGATATCGTTGAATTCAATGAGCCTTCGGTCTTCTTCTGTCCGAAGCTGGCCGATCGGTGCGCCGTCTCGGAAATAAGCGAATCCGGTGATCGCATTTTGACTGACCTGCTGCTGAATCATTTCTTCGGAGCGAACAGGTTCATCCTTCACAATGGAAGCGACATAGCCTGCTACAGCACCACCGGCAAATAGAACGCCTATTATTCCAAGAATAAACATCCACTTAACTACAGAACCGAACCTGCTTAGGGCGGATCTGCGGGGTGAAGGCTTCTTAGCGTTTTTTTTCTTGTTCTCTTGAGCCATCGACGATAATTCCTCCTTTTAACGGAATTATTATAGCATAAATTGGCGTTTTTGAATGCGCTTCTACCTGATTCTCATGGTCTTAAGATTCGACTTTTGTGCAAAAATTATAAATAAAGTAATTTAGGGTATGATTTGCGGAAGCATAACCTTTTACAAACGGCATGGAATTTAGGATATTGACATAACAAAAAGCCCCCGGATTAATCCGGAGGCTTTGGTCATACCCGCTAAAAGCGAGATATTAACGGTTGTAGAACTCGACGATTTGTTTCTCATCGATATCCTGGGAAAGCTCGGAACGTTCTGGCAAACGAATATATTTACCTTCGAAAGATCCTTCAGCATATTCCAGGTAAGCTGGAAGGTGGTTACGGTTAGCAAGAGCTTCTTTAATGGAAGCCATGCCTTGGCTCTTCTCGCGAAGACCGATAACGTCGCCCAAGCTTACACGGTAAGAAGCGATGTCGACTTTTTTGCCGTTTACAGTTACGTGTCCGTGGGATACCAACTGACGTGCTCCAGCACGGGAGTTAGCAAATCCAAGACGGTAAACTAGGTTGTCCAAGCGGCTTTCAAGCAAGAACATGAAGTTTTCGCCCGCAAGACCTGGAAGTTTTTGTGCTTTAGCGAAGAGAGTACGGAATTGTTTCTCTCCCAAGCCGTACATGTGACGCAGTTTTTGTTTTTCCAAAAGCTGCATTCCGTAGTTACTTACTTTTCTGCGTTGGTTAGCGCCGTGTTGTCCTGGTGGGAAAGGGCGTTTCAGGTCTTTGCCTGTACCGCTAAGGGAAATGCCCAGACGGCGGCTGAGTTTGAATTTAGGTCCGGTGTAACGTGCCATGTTATAGTAGACTCCTTTATATTTGAAATTTCAGGTTAGGGCTCTATTTGCGCCGCATTTCGTATCCGTGATTAGCATTATTGGCTTTCACACTACCAGGGAAGTTCAGCCGCTGCCCTGGCAGTAACGAAATGCGTGAGGGTGACACAACGTTACGCCCAAGTAAGACTTGTTACAGTCTTGTTCAACAATAAATATTATATGAAAGTAGCATATAAAGTCAAGCGCATATTAAAAGAGTTTTTGTCATTCTTTGTCGTTAGTTCTTTGGTCCTAAAAAAAATCCCGGAAATAAGGAAAATATAATGCAATACACAAAGAAAGGGAGTAAAATATAGTTAATTAGATGTTAATTGGGAAGGTTTTTTTTCTTAAATGAGAAGCAAAGGGGATCTTCGTTATGTCAGAACAGAAAGCATACGCTTCTCAAGACAGTCGTATGCTGATACAGGACAAATTGCACACTAGTAGAGATTCCGAAGATCCCACCGCCTGGCTTAGGGAAACGGAAATAGTGTCCCATGACTTCCCATATTTGGCCAATCTGATTGCAGACAGCTTCGAGGAATGGATCGATGGGCTAGAGGCTCTACCATTCGCTAAATCATGGGATTGGTGTGTGCTGAATTTTGAAGGCAGATATTTTGCTAATATTGCCGATCAGCAAGAACGATGGAGGCACCAATGGGAGCAAGCGGCTGCAGCTAGTTTACTTTCTGGCGCAACCTCCTCTGTTCAACTTACGGTGCAGGGTCAGGCTATGAGCTTTTTTACTATACCGCTCATCACTCGCGTTGACAAAGAAATTTTTGCCTTCCTAGGCTGTGCTATGCCGACACAACAATATTTAATGGGTGGACGAGATACTGCTGAGGCTATATCTTTGCAGTACCGGACCATATTCTATCATAAGTTTGAACATATTTTTGTAACTGATCTTGCGAGTGTTCATCAACATGCTGAACGTGAGAGCAATCGCCGCTCCTTGTTATTTCAGATCGTTCAGCGGATGCATGACAATATTGATGTGAACGCTGTGCTTACGGAGGTTATAGATAGCATTTCTGCAATGTACCCTGGTGCCAGGCTTGAGCTGTTTATGTCGCAAGATCACCGCAGCACTCATCCGCAGGTCAAACCTTTACCGTTTCAGATGTCCAGTGATGATGTCTGTGCTAGAGCATTTAAAGACGGCCGTGTTGCTCTGAACACCAACACCGAAGATCAACACATTGTAGAGATTGGTCTTCCGCTAGGCGGGAAGCAAGGGGTTTATGGCGTATTCCACATGGTGATGGATAACTCGATCTTTATGGATGTAGATTTACGGTTTCTCTCGATGGTGGCGGATACCGCAGGTACTGCTTTTGAGAATGCCAAGCTGTATGAACGCTCCAATCAGCTCATTCGTGAGCTGCGTATGAGTAACGAACTTACACAACGGCTGAATCAAAGCTTGCGTTTAGGGGATATTTTTCAATTTGCGTTTGAAGAGCTGTTGGAGATGTTTGGTGCAGACTACTGCTGTATTTTACATATGAACGAAGAAAAGGGCGGGCTAGAGGTTATTGCTTGCAATCATTCCTCCTTGCAAAATGAAATTTTAGAAGTAGGACAAGGTTTAGGCGGGAAGGTCTATACTACTGGGGAATCATTAATCATGTCTAACTACATAGATAATCCTAATACTACTTCTCGTTTAATGAATGCTACCGGGTCGCAGTCGCTGATTGCCACACCTTTAAGTGTAGGTGGTGAAGTGCGTGGTGCCATCATGTTGGCCCATCGCGATGCCCATTATTTTTCTTATGACAATTACAGATTGCTTCAAGCGATGGCGGGGCATATTGGACTAGCTGTAGGGAACGCAAGGCTGCATGCCGAAGTTAGACGATTAGCGAACAGAGATAGCCTAACTGGACTTTATGCTCGTCATTATCTGGACGAAGAAATAAAGGAACGGCAGTCTACAGATTTTTGCGGTTGCTTAATCGTTGTGGATATCGATCAGTTCAAGATGGTGAATGATACCTATGGTCATCAAAAGGGCGACAAGATCTTAAAAGAGGTCAGTGAAATTGTGAAGTCCTCCATCCGTCAAGGGGATATTGCTGCGAGGTGGGGTGGAGAAGAACTGTCGGTCTATTTACCATTAATGGGAGTAGAACAGGCAGTAAATGTGGCTGAACGTATTCGTAAGCGAGTGATGAATGAAACCGAACCTAATGTAACAGTGTCCTGCGGTATAGCAGAATGGAGCTGGATGGACGAACGTGTAAGCGTCGAATCCCTGTTCTATCAAGCGGATATGGCACTGTATAAAGCTAAGAACAATGGGCGTAACCAGGTGATCGTTGACACTAAAGAGAATGGCAGCGGTGTGAAGGAATTGCCTCATAAGTAAAAGAGATAGCAGAGCAGCGGTTCTCCCGTATTTGGAGAGTCGCTGCTTTTTGTTTTGGCAGATGGCTGGCGCTTCGACTGTGTATCAAATATGCCGCTGCGATGCATTCGGACCCAGATGACGCTATTGGCATGTATTTTGCCTTTGGGGCATGTTTTCGGACACCAGAGACACTATTGCTTAGTAATGGGGGCATATCGGGCGCATTTCGGGTAAATAGCTGCGCTGGAGTCCGTTGGTATGGGAAATATCGGGAAATGCTGCGTTAAGGGTCAGCTGTGTCCGTTAGAGACAACGGTGCGGCAACTGGCATCGGTAATATTCGCACATCGGCATTTGACCAGCAGTTCTCCCGTAATAAGGAGTTGCTGGTCATTGTTTTTAATAGTTGGCTGGCGCTTCGACTGTGTATCAAATATGCCGCTGCGAGGCATTCGGACCCAGATGACGCTATTGGCATGTATTTTGCCTTTGGGGCATGTTTTCGGACACCAGAGACACTATTGCTTAGAAAAAGACTCATTTTGTGCGTTTTTAAGGTCAATAACTGCGCTGGAGTCCGTTGGTATGGGAAATATCGGGAAATGCTGCGTTAAGAGTCAGCTGTGTCCGATAGAGATAACGGCGTGGCGACTGCAACGGTCATATTCGCGAATCGGCATTTGACCAGCGTTTCTGACGTAATAGGGAGTTGCTGGTCATTGTTTTGATAGTTGGCTGGCGCTTCGATCGTGTATCAAATATGCCGCTGCGTTGCATTCGGACTCAGATGACGCTATTGGCATGATTTTAGCTTTTTAAGTGAGGTTTCGGACACCAGAGACGCTATTGCTTAGTAAGAGGGGCATATCGGGCGCATTTCGGGTCAATAGCTGCAATGGAGTCCGTTGGCATACGAAATACCGCAAAATACTGTAATTAAGGTCAGCTGTGTCCGAAAGCTTCAACGGTGTGGCGACTGGCAGCGGTAACTTCGTGAGTCTGAAGGTGGTATGTACTGACATTCAGAAGCAAGCGACAAACGCGCATAAGTTAGAGCAATGTATGGAAACCGATTACAGCAACGTATTTGCATCTGTATAAGGCGCGCAGGAAGGGAGAACCCTATAGTGGGCTGTAAAGTAAAATACTCCAAGAAAGGCCTGATGACCGTGAGAAAGTCATTATTACTGAAGGGGTTAGTTCTTATGATTTTTACCTTGTCCTGCGTGTTCAACAGCGGTTGCAGTGTTATTAGAGACAAACCAGCCAAGGAAGATCTAAGTTTGGTGTTAGCGGGTATAACGGGCAGCGATGGGGTTACTTTTAAAGGGTCAACCATGCTTACAAAGGGTGGAAAGACCGTTCCGGAATCCATGATATTTTACGAAGGCACAGTACAGGACCATAAGAAGGTCAATCTGTATACACTGCTTCCTGATAAATCCTCATCCACAAAAAAATCAGCAAATAGCGCTAAAGATTTAAAAAGCAGCATCACTTCTATGAAAGCTTTCCATAGTCAGCTAGAGAAAAAAGAGGGGGAATGGGTAGCGTTGACCACTGAAGGTTCCTCTGAGGACGGAAATCCGCTTGCTTTGCTTAATCCGTTGAAACAGCTGGAGGAGCTGCAATCCATGGAGGCTAATGTGACTGAAGATGCGGGTGCAGGCAGAGGGACAAATGTGCTGCGGATCGAGCTGACGCCTGCTGAGGCCAGAAAGCAGCTGACTGCTGAATTGGAAAAAGAGATGCAAGACCTTCGACCTGAAACACCAGATTCTGCAGGAAAAATAACAAAGAACGATCAGGCGGTTACGCAAGCTTTGATGGAGCTATGGGAGAAGAAAAATAATGAATTACAGCAAAAGCTGAAACAAGCTAATGTTGAAACTGTCTACCATTTAACCGTTGATACAAAACATAATCTGCCGAGAAAGCTCACCTTAAATCGTAAGGTTACCTATTCGGAAGCGGGGAATGAATCTGATAATGAAACTTATGTATCACAGGTGAATTTTTCAGGCTTTCGTTGATTTTCACATTATCCCACAGGCTTGCGCTCCATACAGGGCGTGCTACAATAGAAAAGCTTGCTTATTTTTTAGACAGAGGAAGGAAGAATACACAATGAAAGATCCCAGAATTCAAAAGCTGGCAGCTAACCTAGTCGGTTATTCCGTAAATGTCCAGCCAGGCGAGAACGTGCTCGTCGAAATGATTGGCAATGAAAGAGATTTAATCAAAGCTGTTGTAGAGGAAATCGGCAAGGCCGGCGGTCATGCTTTTGTACAATTAACAGATCGTACAGTCCTGCGCAGCATGCTTAAATACGCAACTCGTGAGAGTCTTCAGACATGGGCTGAAATTGACTTGAACCGGATGAAGCAAATGGATTGTTATATCGGGATTCGTGCAGGTGAGAATGTGAACGATCTGTCCGATGTTCCTGAAGAAAATATGAAATTGTATAACTCGTTGTACTCTCATCCAGTGCATAGCGAACAACGTGTGAAGCATACGAAGTGGGTAGTACTGCGTTATCCGAATGCGAGCATGGCTCAGCTTGCGAATATTAGCACTGAAGCGTTTGAGGACTTTTATTTCGAAGTGTGTAATTTGGATTACGCCAAGATGGACAAGGCTCAGGATGCTTTAGCTGATCTCATGCGCAGAACGGATAAGGTACATATTTTGAGTGCTGGAACAGATCTTAA
Organism: Paenibacillus sp. FSL H7-0323; assembly: GCF_038002725.1. Taxonomy (NCBI): domain Bacteria; kingdom Bacillati; phylum Bacillota; class Bacilli; order Caryophanales; family Paenibacillaceae; genus Paenibacillus; species Paenibacillus sp. FSL H7-0323. The sequence goes on from NZ_JBBODB010000001.1 coordinate 738,578, forward strand.
GTTCTCGATTAAAGGAATCGGTGCAGAGAAATGCTCCGGGCAAAAAAATATTCCGGATGGCGAGGTTTACAGCGCCCCCGTTCGCGATTCTGTAAATGGAACGATCAGCTATAATGCACCGTCAGTATATAATGGAGTGACCTTTGAAAATATCAAATTCAAATTCGAGAACGGAAAAATTGTTGAAGCCACCAGCAATGACTCCGCTCGTTTGAACGAAATTTTGAATTCAGATGACGGCGCGCGTCATATTGGCGAATTCGCTATTGGTTTTAACCCTTACATTCTTCATCCGATGAATGATATTCTTTTTGACGAAAAAATCGCAGGCAGCCTGCACTTTACGCCAGGACAAGCATATGATGTTACAGATAACGGTAACCGCTCCTCCATTCACTGGGATCTTGTGTTGATCCAACGTCCCGATTATGGCGGCGGTGAAATTTATTTTGACGATGTATTGATCCGTAAGGATGGAATTTTTGTGTTGCCGGAACTCGAAGGTCTGAATCCTGAAAACTTGAAATAAAATGTAATAACAAGAAAACTCCTTGCACAAGTAAGCGGATTCAATGTATCATAAGAAATGATAACAAAAGACTAAAGTTTTATAATCAAGTTGCGGAGGGATTTCTATGTCCAGTAACAATGCGGCAATTGTCGATATTGCCCAAACGGCAGGCCAGTTCAACTCTTCAATCGTTCTTCAAGCGGACAACAAGTACATTGATGTTAAAAGTATCCTTGGTTTGTTCACTACTTTGGTATCCAGCCAAAGCTATGAGCTTCATGTTCATGGGGCAGATGCTGAAGAAGCTAAGAAGGCAATGACTGAAGTGTTTGCAAAACACGGTTTGAAATTCACAGTTGTTGCTGAGTAATAGTCGTGCTAAAAACGTCCTACCGGTTTTCGGTGGGGCGTTTTTTCTAGAAGTAGATACGAAACTTGATAGGATAACGCAGCAGGTTCTTTTAAATATATGGTTAGTATAAACTGAATTGTTGTATTGATACCGGATTTCGTCTAATATTAAGTAAAATAGTAAAAGCAGCTTAACTTTTGGACATGGGGGGGATAGAGGCATGACTTCATCGGAATTACAGGAACAGTATAATCTTAAAGCAATCAATCTTCTACAAGAAGATGCCGATAAAATTCAGCAACTTATAGAAGTGCAGATGGAGAATCTGGCAACACGCTACTGCCCTCTCTATGAGGAAGTGCTGGATACCCAGATGTACGGTTTCTCCAGAGAAGTGGATTTTGCGGTTAGAGCAGGTTTGGTCCCAGAGATTACTGGTAAGATGGTACTAAGTAAGCTGGAGCGTAACTTAGCAGTACTCTACGAGGCTTTGAACAACAAAGCGAAGGAAGAATAAATATCGGTTTCTTAAGTATTTATAGAAGCGCACATGAGGACGAATCGCTCATGTGCGCTTTTTGTTGTGTACAATGGTTAATAATGATTATACGAGATAGAAGGAGACTCCTAAAATCAGGTAGACCGTTAATAACAAGAGACCCTCATACCAGTTAGTTGAGCCGTCCTGAGTAATTGATTTGGCAATAAAGACGGCTACACCGATGGCGACGATTTCGATGGTCGTAAAAACTATGTCCATTGTATCACCCATGAAATAACTGGCGAAGATTAGGACAGGTGCTACGAACAGGGCGATTTGCAGACTGCTTCCAACCGCAATTTCTACTGCCGCACCGATTTTGTTCTTCATGGCCAGCATAATGGCTGCACTATGCTCTGCGGCATTACCGATGATGGCTACGAGGAACGCACCTACAAACAGCTCGCTGAATCCGAAACGCTCTGTCAAAGTCTCTAACGTTCCTACCAGCCACTCACTCACGAAGGCTACCATTACAGTGGCAAGCACGAGATAAAGGATGGATTTGTTTTTGGACCAAGCAGGGGCATGTTCATGAGCTAATTCTTCTTTACCCTCTTCTGTAACGTCCTCTAGATGTTTCTTATGCGTGATCATGGAGAAGATTAGCCAAGCTATGTACGAAGCGATGAGCAGCCCGGCAACGATTAAACTGAGCACATCGGTATCCTTCTCCGTAATAGAGTGGGTGGTAAAGAACATAGCGGGAACAAATAAGGCAATGACGGCAACGATCATCAGGGAGCCATTCATTCCGGCAAGGGTTACGTTGAAGTTCTGAACTTTGAACTTCATCCCGCCGGCGAAAATACTCAATCCTAGAACAAGCAACAGGTTGCCGATAATAGAACCGGTAAGACTGGCTTTGACCATGTCGAACAATCCTTCCTTAACCAGGAAGAAGGCAATGATTAGCTCAGCAGCATTGCCGAAGGTGGCGTTTAGGAAGCCGCCCAGTCGTTGTCCGGCATAATGAGCTACACTTTCAGTGGCCCGGCCGAGAAAACCAGCCACAAACACCACAGCGATTGCTGAGAGAATGAACTGCAGGGTATGATCCCAATCGGCATAATGGCCGATCGCACTAAGGATAAAGGCGATACCCATCAGTGATGGTGAAATCCATTTTTTCAATGTGAAGGACACTCCTATCTATGTATTTAGATTGAATTCATAATCAATATACCCAAATTGTTCCTAGGTGTAAACGAGAAAGCGATAAAGTGATTTGCTTTTTAGCCTGTTTTGGAATTACAATAATTGATAATGAGTGTAGGGGGGATATGGCATGGCAGAACAACTTCAACTGGAAATGGGAAATATACGAATTTCAAATGACGTCGTCTCAAAAATTGCCGGTTTGGCTGCCTTGGAGACTCCGGGAATTGCAGCCATGTCTGGTGGCCTGTCAGAAGGCTGGGCGAAACGTCTAAGCGGTAAGAACGTTCAGAAGGGCGTTACCGTTGAAGTAGGACAGCTGGAAGCAGCAGTAGATCTACGAATTATCGTTCTCTATGAAACACCGATCCACGAAGTGTGCCGGATGCTTCAGCAGAACGTACGTGAAGCTGTGGAGAGCATGACTGGACTTCATATTGTTGAGGTAAATGTCAAAGTTGAAGGCGTAGCTTTCAAGAATGATGAAATCTCTTAAAAAACTTGTACACAAAAAAGCAGTCCAAGGTTAATTCCCTGGGCTGCTTTTTTATGTGTAAATTCCCTAACCTCCGGCTTTATAAAGCTTACCGGGAACGAACCTGTCTAACCGTTGTTACAGATTTCGTTACTTCCTCTTTGGCAGGAAGGTTGGTTTCTCTTGAGATGCTTAGCATAATTCCCATGCACAGCATGCTGACAAGGAGTGAAGAGCCCCCGTAGCTGATAAACGGCAAGGTAACGCCGGTAAGAGGGATTGTATTGGTTACACCGCCGATATTGACAAAGGCCTGAATGGCTATGAGGCCCATAATCCCAATTCCGACGAGCGTACCAAAGGGATCCTTACACCTTAAAGCGATTAGAATACCTCGCCAGATAAAATACAGATATAACATCAAAAATATGGAGGTCCCCAGAAAGCCGAACTCTTCACCAATTACGGGGAAGATAAAGTCCGTATAAGGGTATTTTAGATAGTCCAGCTTTTGAATGCTTTTGCCGAAGCCGGAACCACTTACTCCACCTTGGCCAAGAGCGGTTAAGGATTGAATAATGTTATAACCATCACCCTCAGCAACCTGATAAGGATCTAAAAAGGCAACGATACGACCTTTTCTATAATCCTGAGTGTCAGTGGCTTTATCGGATGGAGATAAGGAATCAATCGCTGCTTTGGCGCCTACAACTAGTCCTACACCCAGCACTAGCAGTGCTATAGAGCCCAGAATATGCTTCATGCTGGCACCGCCGGCATAAATAACAAGTCCGCTGGTAGCTACGAGAATGAGGCAAGAACCTAAATCCGGCTGCATCATTATAAGTCCGGCAACAATACCCACGATGACCATTACAGGGATATATCCTGTACGGAAATCTCTAAACCGTTCACCTTTTTTGGTGATGAGTGCTGAGATATACAGGATAATCGATATTTTGGCTAATTCGGTGGGTTGAATTCCAAGTTTCCCGATACTAAGCCAGCTCTTGGCACCATTAATTTTTTCAGAGAAGGCAACCACCAGTAGAAGAATAACGGTGATGATAAAAATAGGTACATACCACTTCTTAAACTTACTGTAGTGAATGTTCATAGCTATAAACATAACAATGGTTCCGAGTACGATCCAGATCACTTGGCGTTTAATGAAATATAGAGGGTCATTACCGAACTTCGAGCTTGCTAAGGTTAAGCTTGAGCTAGCACTGAAGACCATGACTAGACCGAAACCCACAAGTAGTAGTGTTAAGATAAGTAGTTGGAAATCGGGTGTTCCTCTTTTGGGCAGGCTGACATTTTGTTTCGTCGTTCCCTTTCTGTTACTCAAGCCTCTAACAGCTGCTTTAATTCAAGAATCCGCTTAGCAGCAGTGTCCAATACTGGTTTTGGCACCGGAGATTCATATTCCAGGCCATGAGGGAAGGTTGCTTTTCCTAAGTATACGGCTTCAATTGCAAGTACGGCATCAGACTTCTCTAGCTTTCCCTCGACAGCGCGAGTGTTAATGCGTAGGAAGTATTCGCCACCATCCTGTGGGTCTTCAATTTTGCAGTCGTAAGTGGCACGATAGTATTCCCATTGCCAGCGGATGAAGCCAGCTTTTGTGGCACTCTCGTCCAGATAGAGAAGATCACTCTTCAATCCTACGAGGCCCGTGTTCTCAAAAATCATAGCACGCATATCCCCCTTATGAAGTATAATGATGAATTTCTGATCCGATTGCTGATGTTCTACCTCATGATAGTATGTTTCTAAAGGTTGTGCAAGAGTAGGCAGTGCCTAACAATACCCAGTTTTTTGCGTTTCTGCTACAATAAAAGAATTATAGTCGTTCGCGGCTGGAACAAAGTGAACAGGACTGCTATCGCTTGCTATGGATGCGGGTTTATCGAGAAGGGGATGGAGAACTTATGAAGAGCTTAGCGGTTGATTCGCTCATGCCGGAGATCGTGGAATGGAGACGCCATTTGCATCGTCATCCGGAGTTGTCTTTTCATGAAAAGGAAACGTCAGCATTTATAGCAGATAAGTTAGCCAAATTCGGAATTGAAGTCAGAAAAAGCGGGACAGGGTATGGTGTGCTTGGCATACTACGGGGAAAGCGGCCCGGGAAAACTGTTGTTCTTCGTGCGGACATGGATGCCCTGCCTATTAAAGAGGAGAACAAGAAGGATTACGTTTCGCAAAATGAAGGGGTAATGCATGCCTGTGGACATGATGGCCACACTTCCATACTGCTCGGTGTAGCCTCTTACTACAGCAGCCGGCTTGAGGAGCTGGAAGGGGAGCTGCGTTTTCTTTTTCAGCCTGCAGAGGAAGTATGCCCAGGAGGGGCGCAGGGGATGATTGCCGAAGGCATGTTAGAAGGAGCGGATGCGGTGTATGGTCTGCATCTGTGGACTCCATTGCCTATGGGAACTGTAGGGAGTGCTCCGGGACCGTTGATGGCGTCTGCAGACGAGTTTTTTATAGATATCATTGGCAAAGGCGGACACGGCGGCATGCCGAACCGTACCATTGATAGCATCGTGGCGGGAGCGGCGCTGGTGACCCAGCTGCAGAGCATTGTAAGCCGCTCTGTGAACCCGCTGGAGCCCGCTGTACTCAGTGTAGGAACCATTCAAGGGGGGTTCGCCCAGAATGTCATTGCCGAGCAATGCCGGATCACAGGGACAGTGCGGGCATTCGACGAGGAGACACGGCATTTGATACGCCAGCGAATCGAAGAAATGACCGTTTCTATTGCCAGCGCTTACGGGGCAGAAGCTAAGATAGATTACGTTATGGGATATCCTCCCCTCGTAAATCACGATGGTGAAGTGCAGCGGTTTTTCGAGGTGGCCCCAGCGGCTTTAGGAGAATCTGTTGAAGTGATTCGGATGGAAAAGCTGATGCCAGCTGAGGATTTTGCCTATTATGTTAAGGAGATTCCAGGCTGCTTTATGTTTGTGGGTGCCGGAAATCCGGATAAAGAGGCTGACTATCCACATCATCATAGCAAATTTGATTTTGACGAAGATGCCATGCTGCACGGAATGAAGCTGCTCATTGCTATGGCGAATTCCTGTATGCGTGAGAACACAATCGTATAATTTCGTTTCATAGAGGAGAACCTATTCCCATAACATGGGGACCATGATTAGGAGGGTTCATTCTTGAAGACAGTGAAAGAGGTTATGACGAAGGAGCCTGCAACGGTTACGCTGCAAGATAATGTGTATGAAGTTGCCGTGAAAATGCGAGATTATGACACTGGATTTATACCTGTTGTTGATAATGAAGAACATAAGACACTGCTCGGCGTAATTACTGACCGCGATCTCGTGATTAGAGGTTATGCGGCTAAACATCCTGGTTCAACCTCAGTGGAAACTGTAATGAGTAAAGAGATTCAGACCGTCTCGGAGAATACTTCAGTAGATGAGGCTGCAGAGGTAATGGCTGGCTGGCAAATTCGCAGGCTGGCGGTGACACGTGACCAGAAGCTGGTGGGCGTAGTGTCGATTGGAGATCTGGCTGTGCGCGACATTTTTGCGGATGAAGCTGGTGATGCCCTCCATGATATTTCGCAGCAGCACTTACATTAAATAGTCAGATAGGGAAGCTCATGACCGTTATGCGGGGATGGGCTTTTTCCTGTTATATGAAAATAAACAAAATTACATAGCGCAAGCTTAAATCACTTGAACACTAGGGAGGAAAAGCTATGAATGGATCAGGAGCTTGCATCGTACGCAGGGACCGGACAATTTTACTGGAATGTGCTCATCCGGATTTTGAGGTGGCAAGGAAAAAGCTAGGGACCTTCGCGGAGCTGATAAAAAGTCCTCCTGCTTACCATACCTACCGAATTACCCCTTTATCTCTTTGGAATGCAGCTGCGCTTAATTATACTGCTGAGGAGATTATCACTAGCCTGCATCACCTTGCACGCTGGGGTGTTCCCACAGGATTGGAGGAGGAAATTGAAACTCTTTTGTCCAGATATGGAAAGCTGACTCTTCATGGCCAAGAGACTCAGAATGAGGTCGTTATGTTAAGAGCGGATGCTCCTGAGCTTTTGAATGAATTGAGTGATGTACAAGGTCTAAAAGCGTTGGGTCTACTGAGAATAAATCCTCTGGAATGCTCGTGCCCCGCGGAGAATAGAGGGCTTTTGAAACAAGAGCTGATGAGATTGGGGTATCCAGTTCTCGACTACGCCGGATATCATGAAGGGCAAGCGCTTAGCTTGACCTGGAAGGAGAATCTCGATACCTGCAAGGCTGATTCGGCAAACGATTCATTTGGCTTACGTGAATATCAGCAGGAGGCCGTTCAGCTGTTTCAAGGGACAGAAGGACAAGGGGGAAGCGGTGTGGTGGTGCTGCCTTGTGGCGCTGGGAAGACAATTGTAGGAGTAGCAGTACTTGAAAGTCTCCAATGTGAAACCCTGATTTTAACTTCAAATACAACGTCCGTAAGGCAATGGATGGATGAATTGCTGGAGCGAACAGATTTGGCTGGGGAGGCAGTAGGTGAATATTCGGGTGAAAAAAGAGAAGTGCGGCCAGTTACCATTGCCACCTATCAAATATTAACGCATCGTTCGTCCAAAGACGGTCCGTTTCTTCATATGAAGCTGTTTAACGAACGCAATTGGGGCTTGATTATATATGATGAGGTTCACCTGCTTCCAGCGCCTGTATTTCGGGCTACAGCAGACATTCAGGCTACACGTCGACTGGGGCTTACAGCCACTTTGGTTAGAGAAGACGGGAAGGAAGGGGATGTGTTCTCTTTAATCGGACCGAAACGCTACGATTTGCCTTGGAAGGAGCTGGAGCAGCAGGGCTGGATCGCTGAAGTGGAATGTGTAGAGATCATTGTGCCGATGAATCCGGAGCTTAAACAAGAATATATGTATGCGGCGGCAAAAGAAAAATTTCGTATGGCTTCCTGCAATCCTGCCAAAGCTGAAATTGTAGCTAAGCTTCTAAAGGTCCATACAGGTTCTTCGGTGCTGGTTATTGGACAATATCTCGACCAGTTAAGTGAACTGGCTGACAGGATCGGGGCGCCTTTAATTACCGGCAAAACGAAGCAGCGTGAAAGAGACGAGCTATATGCGGCTTTTAACGAGGGAGATATACAGGTACTGGTGGTGTCAAAAGTAGCGAATTTCGCGGTGAATTTACCTGACGCGTCGATTGCAATTGAAGTCTCGGGAGCTTATGGATCACGGCAGGAGGAAGCCCAGCGACTAGGTCGAATCCTCCGTCCCAAAGCGGGGGAGAATAAAGCCTACTTCTATACACTGGTATCTGAAGATAGCCGGGAACAGGATTTCGCTTTGCGCCGCCGGATGTTTTTGACTGAGCAGGGCTATGAATATGTCGTTAAAAAGATGCCGAGTGGAGAGGAGAGAACCATCCATTGAACCAGCTGTCTACAGAAGCATTAGAGGTCTTAAAGCGATTATGTGCAGCTTATGCTGCCCAGCCGTTTGAGGAAGGGAAGGAAGAACGATTGCGCCCTGTGGCGCTTTGTCGTGCTGAGCAAAAGCTTGCAATGAACGAATTGCGCCGCGAGGGGCTGTTAACTGCAAGGCATAAAATATTAGGCGAAAAGCTGTACCAGATTCCTGTTGATCAGCTGCCGGCAATTGAACAAGAATTTTTCCCGTATCAGCCGCAATTCATTGCCGGGCATTTAGTGAGTCTTACCATGGAAGCAGGAGCCGGACTGGCGATAGATTTGTTTCGGGCTTTGCTGTTCACCGCTTGGGAAGGGTTGCCGCTGACAGCCAAGGGGATTATTCATAAAAAGCATCTAAACCGCTTAGCGGCGCAGCTTTCTTTTGGGGAGGAGCATTTGCAAGGGCTCTCCGTAGGTTCTCTTTTAGAGGAACAGAAAACACTTTCTGTCATAGCGACGGTGGATATTCTGCTGTGTCTTGGACTTATTCGCAGGCAGAGTGCCGGATACACGCTTGATCTGGAGCTGTTGGATCGTTGGCTGCAGCTTCCTGAAGCGACGATGAGTGACATTCTTTATGGGATTGTAATTAATCGCTCTGGAAGCGTGGGCCCAGCCGATCAACATTTTCGTTATATAATTTCTAATGCAGATTTTATCCCCGGGAAATGGATAATGCTGCCCGCACTATTAGACTGGATGATGGCTTCTAATCTCACAGGTAACGTTGCCCGTAATGAGCTTGAGAAGTCAAGCTTGAACTGGTTACGTTGTTTAACAGGCTTTGGCTGGTGTGAACTGGGAGAAACCGCTGAGGGCATGTTGTGTTTTCGCTGGACCGCTGCTAAGCCAATGCTATCTGCTGAGAGGGGATCATTCGCTGCTGTTGGGTCTGGAGATACACAGGAACAGTTTATTGTGCAGCCGGATTTCGAGGTACTGGTTCCACCGGAGGTCCCCTTTTCTGTACGATGGACACTGGCTGGCTGCGCTGAGCTCCAGCAAAGTGATACGATATGGAGCTTCCGGCTGACGAAAGAGAGGTTGGAACTTGCAGCTGAGCGTGGAATGTCACCGAATGACATCATCTCCTGGATAAGCGAGCATGCACTGGGCGGGCTTCCTTCGGTGGTTCAAATGTCCCTTGAGCAATGGGCAAAAAGTATTGGCCGTACCTCATTATCGCGAGTAATTCTCTTGACCTGTCAGACGGAAGCCGATGGAGCTGCTATCGCAGCTCACCCGCGTTTACAGGAGAATCTTGAACGTATCGGTCCTTTACATTTCATAGTGGACCCGGAATATATGGAACAGATACGAAAAGAACTGTACTCCGCGGGGCTAGCGCCTTCCAGAATCATTGGAGGACAAGGGGAGGATCCAAACGTAGGGTGGAGTTGGTTTCCTCATGAAACAGGAAACCCCGAGGCAACGTATGTTCTTCCAGAGCTGAATGTAGAACTAGGATTGCTGTCCAAAGGGAATCCTTTTCTTAACCTGCCGGTTATTGCTCCTGAACAAGAGGAGGAGATTCTCTTCGGTGGAGAAAATGTACCGCAGATCTGGAGCAAAGAATGGCGGCATTATCATAGCTCGACTGCACAAAAGGTGATGGAGCAAGGGTTAAGATGGGGAGTCAAGGTGCGTTTTGCACTAAATGATCAGATGTTAGATTTTATCCCTTCCCGCATAAGCGGAAATCCATGGAGAGTTTCCGGACAGCTGCTCTATCACGATGGTGAAACGGTTGAAGATATAGAGCTCACTCCGGAAGACTGGAAGGAAATGAAGTTAGTTATTCCCAAAGGACGAAGAAATTCCTCTTCTGCTCAAGCGAGTGATTATGGTATGATAGAAAAGTCTACTGAATCGGTAGATCATTAACGAAGAAAAGAGCTGAGTTCATGAGCGTAGCTGAAATAAATACGGTCGATATGGCTGAAGTGCTGACATACGCCTATGAATTAGGCGATATGATTAATCAATCCGCCGAGGTGTCGGATTACTTATACTGGAAAGGACGGGTTGATACGAACCCCGAAATTCAGGCCATGGTCAAACGACTTCAGACTAAGAAGGAGTTGTTTGAAGAAACACAGCGATTCGGACATTTCCACCCGAATTATCATTCAGCAAAGGATGAGGTTTCGGCAGTAGAAGCGGAACTGGAGCGGTTCGAAGAAGTTGTTCGTTTCAAGCTGGCAGAGAAGACCCTTGACGACATTCTGCATTCCATGTCGGAAGCGATTGCTTTTTCAGTATCCGATAGCATTAAAGTACCAAGTAATGATCCTTCCCCTAAAGGTGGATGCGGCAGCGGGGGAAAATGCTCCTGCGGATAAGCTTCCCTTAGGATTTAGAGAGAGAAAGGCGGTTTAGCTTATGTTTGCGGAACGGACAGGATACATCATTTGGGTAAGTGACGTTAAAGCGGCACGTAACCTTGAGAAATACGGAACATTACATTATGTTTCTCGGAAAATGCATTATGCAGTTATGTATGTAAATGCAGAACGGGCCGAGGAAGTTATGAAGAATGTCCGCAGACTCTCCTATGTGCGAAAGATTGAAAGATCTTATCGTAACGAAATTAAGACAGAGTATACTAGTAATGGACCGGACAAGTCCCGTAATTACAGTATGTGATTCCAGGAGATAAACAGGCGCTTAAACAGCGCCTGTTTTTTTTATGCTTATTTACAAAAAAACGCCATTACTCTCGACGGTAGAAACTTGTACAACTTTCGGCAATGAGGTAAGATGACAACATTAAGTGCATACTAAGACCCTTATGGTGGAGTGTGATGATGATGCGCAACAAGGGGACGGATTGGCCCAGCACTTATGAGCCCTTCCACATCATGCTGAACGATTACAGGGTCGCCGATATCGTTATAACCAATCATGCGAAGAGCCGTTATATGGACCGCATCAGCAATGGTGCAAGCAATGCCGAAGAGGTCGCTGCATGGATGTGGCAGTGCCTAATGCAGAATCGGATCAAGCCCTTTTCAAGCAGTGATTATAACGCATATTTAATTGACGATGACTCTGTAGTAATCGCTGAGTTTACGGAATTGACAGGTGAGAGAGATCTCTCAGGCCAGCCATTATATTCTATGATCATCGTTTCGTTTCTTGGGAGAATCTCGGAGATGCCACAGCTGAGAGATTTAAAGACCTATTTTTCACTGCTGCGTATTTCTCACCGCACAAAGCTGTCGAAGAAGAAACGAAGACGCAAATAGTCTATAAAGAAACGGGCAAGAGGCATGCGGCGAGTCTGCATGTCCTTTTTAAAAATATAAGAATTTATATACAGCACGATTATAATATTCTTAAGTTTCTACGAGAAACGATTGTCGTCTTTAAAGGACGTTCTTTTGTAATATAAGGAGTTGCGAAGCATGAACTTTCATCAGCTGCATATTTTTTATACGGTCTCCGAGCGGGGAAGCTTCTCGGCGGCGGCGCAGACTTTACATATGACTCAACCAGCTGTGACCATGCAGGTACAGGCACTGGAGGATTATTTTGGCACCAAATTGTTTAACCGTTCCACCAAAAAAATCTTACTCTCCGAAGCAGGGCACACCCTGATGCCATACGCGCTGCGCAGTATTCAGCTGATGCGTGAGACGGATCAAGCGATGTCAGCATTCACACATATGCTGGAGGGGCGGCTGCAGCTTGGGGCGAGTCTTACGATAGGAGAATACGTGCTGCCACGGCTGTTAGGCCCTTTCGGAAAGCAATATCCTAACATTTCAATTATGATGAAAGTGATGAACACCTCGCAAATTATGGAGGAAATCCTCAAGCATCAACTGAATTTTGGTTTAATTGAAGCCCCGGTCACACATCCGGACATGGAGATCGAGCCCGTGATGGGGGATGAACTGAAGTTGATCGTGCCACATGATCATCCACTTGCGGAGCAGCAAGAGGTTACTTTGGAGCAAGTGCTTCAGCATCCTTTTGTATTGCGTGAGCAGGGCTCAGGAACGCGGCGTGTGATGGAAGAGCAGCTGTTCTCCAAGGGACTTGATCCGGGAACTATGAAGATCGTGATGGAGCTTGGAAGTACGGGAGCTGTGAAATCAGCGGTGGAAGCAGGTCTTGGCATAACGATCATATCGACCTCTTCGGTTAAGCATGAAGTTGCGCTGGGACTGTTGAAAATTGTGAATATCTCCGATGCCTCTTTTAAAAGACAATTCTACGCTATTCATCTAAAATCAACACTGCTGCCAATTTCTGCAGTAACCTTCCTGACTTATTTGCGTGAGCATTCGAATCAAATCTGATAGTTAAAGCGGGGGATATTACAATGTCAATTGTTCTACGTGGAGAAAAGCTAGTATTGCGCGATATTACAGAGGCTGATTTTCAGAAGCTTTATTATCACTATCATGAAGCTGAAGACCGTGAACACTTGAAATGGGATGGTCCCTATAAATCTTTGGCACATCAAAGATTCGAAAAGTTTACCGAGGACTACATAGGTCATTTGGCGTTAGTTGAGACGGAAACCCCGCGTAACCTGTTGATCATAGAAATAGACGGCAAGGTAAAGGGGAAAGTAGGGCGCTACTGGATATCGCAAGAAACCAACTGGATGGAGATTGGTATAGTAATCTTTGATTCTAGTTATTGGTCAGGTGGTTACGGTACGGAAGCGTTTAAGATGTGGATAGATTATTTATTTAATTCTCTTGATACAGTCCGTCTTGGAATAGGCACCTGGTCAGGGAATAAAAGAATGATCGGGTTGGCAGCGAAATGTGGCATGGTGGAGGAAGCTCGCGTCCGTAAAGCACGAATCGTGCGAGGAGAATACTATGATGCCATAAAAATGGGGATTCTGCGGGAAGAGTGGGAGAATGCAGGTAACCTATCTGCTAAGGATGTATGCGACCTCCATACCCATACTCAAGCCTCTGACGGCATGCAGCCGCCAGCGGAGAATGTACGTCTTGCTAAGGAGAAGGGGCTAAGCGCTGTTGCCATTACGGATCATGATACAGTAGCTGGCGTGAAGGAAGCCTGTGAAGCAGGAGAGAAGTACGGAATAACCGTTGTGCCTGGTGTAGAGATCAGTACGCGTGCTGGTGGCAAAGACATTCATGTGCTGGGCTATTATGTTGATCCTGAGAATGAACAATTTCTCTCACGTTTGGAAGGGCTAAGAGATACCCGGGCACTTAGGAATGAAGCGATAATTACCAAGCTGCAAGACCTTGGGATTGCGATTACCTTGGAACAGGTTATAGCGGGGATCGGGCGGGAATTGAAGCCTGACGAAAGCATCGGCCGGCCACATATTGCCGACGAGCTGGTTCGGCTTGGGGCAGCTACCGATATGAGAGATGCCTTCAACAAGTATTTGGCCGAGGATGCAGCAGCCTATGTGTCACCTCCCAGAATCACACCGGAGGAAGCTTGCGAGTGGATCATTGAGGCAGGAGGGTCTCCAGTATTAGCCCACCCGGGCTTGTACGGGGATGACCTTCTGGTGCGAGATATTCTGGAGCAAGGCGCTTTTAAAGGGATTGAGGTCTATCACTCTGATCACGGACCTGCGGAAGAAGAACGTTATCAAGTTATGGCTGAGGATTATAATCTGTTAATAACCGGAGGTTCTGACTTTCATGGTGCCCGTCAAGGCGTAATTTTTCACGGGGATATCGGCAGTGTTACGGTTTCTACAGAAGTACTGAAGTTTTTAAACAAGAAGGCATGAAATTAGTCGATTTGCGGAGCGAATTATAAAAACCTCCAGCCTTAGATGTTCAACATCTGCAGCTGGAGGTTTCTTTATATCTAGTAGTTAGCTTCTCAAAGTATTTGGAAGACTCTTAATTCTTTCCTCATTAGGTGTGACGAACAGTGTCTTTTGATGATCATAGATTACAAATCCCGGCTTGGAACCGCTTGGCTTACGTACATAGCGGATCAATGTACAGTCCACAGGCACACTGCTGGACTGTTTGGCTTGGCTGAAATAAGCGGCAAGCTGAGCGGCTTCTTCTAGCGTTGCATCTCCAAATTGCTCACTTCGGATGACCACGTGTGATCCGGGGATGTCCTTGGTATGCAGCCAAGTATCATTCGGAGAAGCCAGCCGATTGGTGACGTATTCGTTCTGCAAATTATTTTTGCCGACATAAATATCGATTCCTTCCGAAGAGGTGAAGACCTGTAATGTGGGTCTGGTGGCCTTTTTCTTCTTTTTACCCTTTTTGCTCCGGTCACGCAGATAACCTTGGCTTACAAGCTCGTCGCGGATCTCCTCAATGTCGTTGAGGGAAGCGTGGGCAAGTTGCTGCAGCAGACTCTCCATATACAAAATTTCCTCATGCGTCTTCAAAAGCTGTTCATTAATAACAAGCAGGCTGTTTTTATATTTGTTGTATTTTTTGAAATAACGTTGTGCATTGTCCGAAGGATTTAATAACGGATCGAGCGGAACCACCATTTCCGCCTGATTTTCATCATAATAATTGACCAAGGAGGCTTCTTTATCCCCTTTGGATACCGCGTGTAATGAAGCGAAAAGCAACTCACCCCAAATGCGGTAACGATCAGCATCCTGAGCTTCGTCGAGATCCTTCTGCAAATTAGCGAGTTTTTTAACGTTTTTGCTCCGTTCATTGCTGAGGAAACGGATCAAATCACTCACCCGTTGCTTTACAGTATCGCGCTCGGCTTTATCCCCGTAATAATCCTCCATACATTCACTGATGGAGTTGTAATGTTTCGCACTCTCACCTAGAAGTGTTAAGGGAATCGCAGAAAAAATCATTTTACCTTTTGCGTTTGCACCTGCAACAGGAGAAAACTCGTTATCACGTACGGGGCCCATTACGGAATGGAAGGCAACCCATAATTTTGTTGGAAACGCTGCTTCGGTTTCTGTAACTTCGCCTTTATCCAAGGTGTTTCTCAGACGAAGAGCAATTTCACCAGCAATCAGCGGGCTCATTCCGCTGAAAGCATGTACCATCCAGCCTACCGGGTCAGCTGAGGGAGATGGACCGCCAGAGCCGTCAGGTTTTTGCTCTACTGCTTCTTTTGTGATCAGATTAGCAAGCTCTCCCTCAATGATTTCTTCTGGCTCAGCTTCCTCCACAACATCCTCTATCAGCGCAGCTTCTTCAGCAGCCGAGATTAAATTGAGAAATTGCTCCTGGCCGATTTCCAAAGGGTTCAGCTTATGCTGCTGAGGCGGCTCTGTGTAGGCGATGCCGGGCATCACAATCCGATAGCTGCTAATCGATGGAGTTACATGATGAATGCCGTCTATGATCGTTCCAGAGCTGAGATCAGTAAGAATGATGTTACTGTGCCGACCCATGAGCTCTATGATGATCTTTTTGGCAAATACGTCACCAAGCTCATCTCTAGTCTTGACGTTTATGTGAATAATTCGTTCCATGCCTACCTGCGTAATGCTTTCAATGGTCCCTCCCTCACAATGCTTCCGCATAAGCATGCAGAACATGGGTGCTTCCGAAGGATTAATGCTGTTTCTTTCGGTAAAATGCACCCGAGGATACGTAGGATTAGCAGAGAGCAGCAGCTTGCCGCCGCCACCTGCGCCGCGCAGGTTAAAAATTAAATCGTGATTGTTCGGTTGATATATTTTTCCTATACGTGCACCTATGAATGATTGCAATTCGTGCACGATAGCTTTGGTAACAATGCCGTCTAATGCCATGATAAAGCTCTCCTGTCGCCGTGAAATGAATTTCTTAAATATAAGAAAGTAAAAGTTTCACACAATACTTTATGTCTTATATTTCTCGCTCAAACGCCTACCTGTCCTTATAAGGACGCCAAAGACGTTTATGCTTACCTCTCTATGATGCCATACTTTAGGACATTCGCGCAAAAGGGGAATTGGATAGGGGTGATATTATTGGACGACCTTGAATACATTTGTCATGAACAGGTGGAAAAGCTGTGCGCCGCCGGAAGTAAAGAAACGACCGGGAGGGAAAGAAAAGTCATGGAACAAAACAGTTGGCACCGTCTCGGTGCAGAAGAGCTGCAGAAAATGTTCAATGTCCAGCCAAGGACGGGCCTCAGTGATGAGGAAGCCGCGGAGAGACGAAAGGAGAACGGGTACAACGAGCTGTCGGAAGGAAAGACAGTATCTCCGTTTACCCTGCTGTTGAACCAGTTCAAGGATTTCATGGTGCTTGTGCTCATGGGTGCAACGCTTGTATCCGGGTTGCTAGGCGAATACTTGGATGCCATCACGATCATCGCGATTATCCTACTGAATGGAGCGCTTGGATTTGTTCAGGAGTTTCGCGCCGAACGTTCGCTCAGAGCTTTAAAGCAGCTCTCCGCACCTTCTGCGAAAGTGCTACGTGGAGGGAATTGCGAGATTATCCCAGCCAAGCTGTTGGTGCCAGGCGATATTGTCTTGCTGGAGAGTGGTGATCGGATTCCTGCTGATGTACGTTGGTTGGAATGCAGTGCTCTATATGTGGAAGAATCCGCACTTACTGGGGAATCATTGCCTGTTTCGAAGCATTCGGAAGCGATCCGTGCAGAAGAGATTCCGCTTGGTGATCAGAAGAATTTAGGCTTCATGGGCACTATGGTAACCAGAGGAACAGGGAGAGCTGTTGTAATCCGTACCGGTATGAATACGGAAATGGGTAAGATAGCAGATCTAATCCAAAATACGGATTCTCAGGAAACACCTTTGCAGCACCGGCTTGAGCAACTAGGAAAGATTCTGATCTACGTATCTCTGGGATTGACAATTGTAGTTGTGGCAGCAGGTATTCTGCATGGACAGCCTGCCACCTCCATGTTCTTGGCTGGTGTGAGCTTGGCAGTTGCCGCGATTCCGGAAGGGCTCCCCGCTATTGTAACTATTGCGCTTGCGCTAGGTGTGCAGCGGATGATCAAACGCAAAGCTATCGTTCGTAAATTGCCGTCAGTGGAAACGCTGGGCTGTGCCTCGGTAATCTGTTCAGACAAGACAGGAACTTTAACGCAGAATAAAATGACGGTGACCCGATTATGGACGGGTGGACGTGGTCTTGAGGTAACAGGCGAAGGGTATGCTCCAAATGGACAGGTTCTGGAGAAAGGTAAAGCAGTGGATCTAAAACATGATCAAAGCTTACGGCGGATGTTGCAGGTCGGCGCATTATGCAGCAACGCGGAAATCATCGAGACCTTCCAGTCTGAAGTGCGAGGCAAACGCAAAGGGAAGGATAAGGATGCTATTCTTGAAAAGTCTGCAGACAACACTTCCGTTTGGGAACTGAAGGGCGACCCGACTGAAGGAGCACTCGTGGCACTGTCAGGAAAGATGGGTCTGACCGCTCAGACGCTTGCTGTAACCTACACTCGTGAACAGGAATTTCCGTTTGATTCTGAACGGAAGCTGATGTCTGTGATCGTAGGCCATCCTGGAGGACGGATGGTATGTACAAAAGGTGCGCCCGATGTACTGCTCAATCGCTGCTCATACATGCTTTGGGAGGGCGGTGTTGTGCCTTGTACGCCGACTTTGCGGCAAAAGGTGCTTGATGCCAATGAGCAGATGGCTTCTGGAGCCCTTCGTGTGCTAGGTATGGCTTACCGGGATATGCGTCCAAATGAACATGTGAATAGTGAAAAGGATGCGGAGAATCAATTAGTCTTTATTGGTTTGGCTGGAATGATTGATCCGCCACGTCGTGAAGTCCGCGATGCCATCAGCGTCACACGCCGGGCCGGGATTAAGACGGTTATGATTACCGGTGACCATGGAACAACTGCCGAGGCTATTGCTCACCAGCTGGGAATTCTGCAGCGTGGTGGAACGGTGCTGACAGGTGCTCAGTTAACCCGGATGGATGATGATGAGCTGGATAAGGTATCGGACAATGTGTATGTATTCGCCCGCGTATCTCCAGAGCATAAGCTTCGGATCGTTAAATCGCTACAACGTCATGGTCACGTAGTGGCTATGACCGGAGATGGAGTGAATGACGCTCCAGCCATTAAGGCTGCGGATATCGGAATAGCCATGGGTATCACAGGCACAGATGTGACCAAGGAAGCATCATCACTTGTTCTCGGAGATGATAACTTCTCTACGATCGTTGCTGCCATCGAAGAAGGCAGAAACATCTATGAGAATATTCGTAAATTCATTCGTTATTTGTTGGCATCCAATGTAGGAGAAATTCTGACAATGTTCTTTGCCATGATGCTCGCTCTGCCATTGCCACTCGTTCCCATTCAAATCCTTTGGGTCAATCTGGTGACAGACGGACTGCCAGCGATGGCCCTTGGCGTGGATCAGCCCGAGAAGGATTTGATGGAGCATAAACCGCGTGGTGCGAAAGAGAATATTTTTGCCCGCCGCTTAGGCTGGAAAATTATAAGCCGTGGACTGTTAATTGGCTTATGTACGCTAGGAGCATTTTGGCTAACTTTACGTATAGCACCAGACAATCCTGCACAATTGATTCGGGCACAGTCGGTGGCTTTTGCGACACTCGTTATGGCACAGTTGATCCACGTCTTCGATTGCCGCAGCTCGCGCTCAGTGTTCCACCGCAATCCGTTCCAGAATAAGTATCTAGTACTTGCCGTATTGTCATCAGTCTTACTGATGCTGGCCGTAATGTACGTGCCTGTGCTCCAGCCTGTCTTCAAAACAGTGCCGCTCAATTTCCGCGAATGGTGTCTGGTGTTTGTAACAGCGGGGATCCCAACCTTCTTGATGGGTGCCGGCAGTGTTTGGGGCGGCAAACGTAATCGTGGACGCAGCGGCAGTACGATGATAAAAAGTACAAAAATTTCAGCATAAAGTCAATACTAATGCTCCATTCCTAAAGGTATACTTGTTGCAGTTAACCGCTCATATGCTTGCGAAATGCTAAATTACACAGAACCTTAAGCTTAAGCGAATGCTAACATAATATAACCTTTAGGAGTGGACTTTTAATGGAATTTACAAAAATGCACGGCCTCGGTAATGACTTCATCGTTGTTTTCGGAGAGCAAGAGCTGCCAAGTAATGCAGCGGAGCTTGCTGTAACCCTATGCAACCGGTTCTTTGGAATCGGTGCTGACGGACTGGTATATATCCTTCCTTCTGAGCGTGGCGATTTCATGATGCGTATTATGAATTCTGATGGTTCGGAGGCGGAGCAGTGCGGAAATGCCATTCGCTGTGTCTCTAAATATGTATATGACCACGGACTGGTAAGCTCAGAGCAGATTGTAATAGAAACGATTGGTGCCGGAGAACAAAAGGTTACATTAAACGTGAAAGACGGTGTTGTGGAGACTGTAACCGTAGATATGGGCGAACCTGTATTGTCCGGTCTGCAAATTCCAGTATCTATTGATGCAGAGCCAGTGCTCTATCAGCCGATTGAAGCGGACGGAACCGAATTTACGTTCACAGCGGTATCCATGGGAAATCCTCATTGCGTGATTTACGTAGAAGATGCAGTGAATTTTGATCTTGCCACATGGGGACCTAAGCTTGAGGTACATCCTTTGTTCCCGAGAAAGGTGAACGTTGAATTCGCAACGGTGCTTGATCGGGGTAGAGTGGATATGCGCGTATGGGAACGTGGAGCAGGACCTACGCTTGCCTGTGGCACTGGAGCCTGTGCAACCCTTGTCTCCTCTGTGCTGAACGATCTTACAGACCGGGCAGCTTGGATTAGTCTAAAGGGCGGCGATCTCTATGTTGAATGGAATGAAGAGGATAATCATGTGTATATGACTGGACCTGCTGAGGTCGTATTCACGGGCAGTGTAGCAATATAAAAAAATAACAAAAAAGGCAGTCCAAGAGCGCATTCTTGGACTGCCTTTTTTGTGTTTCTAACCTGATGTGACTTTAAGCAGCCGAATAATGGAAGGAGTAACCGAGAATAATACTACAATGTTTATGAAAAAAAGGAGGGGAGCTTGTTGAACATCAACGGGTTAACTAAAAGAAATAAATCCGGTAAGGGACAGCAAGCAGACCCGGCGGGTTCAGGTTCTGGAGCCAGATTAACCATTCATCTGGAGCAGACACTAAACAATATCATTACCGAGCTGGGAGATAGTCCGGATCTTAGAATCCGCCAGGTAAAGCTTGGTGAGCAATCCTTTGTTGAGGCTGCTGCGGTACATCTTAATGGTCTAGCTAAGACAGAAACCGTTAATCAATTTGTAATGGGTTCATTGCTCTCTATTACGGATGAGATGCTCAAGGAAAGTAATACTGCAGCAAATAATCTGAATGACCTCATCTTAAACCGTGCCCTGGAAATAGGTGAAGCGCAGCTGCAGGAGGATTGGAACGAGGTGCTGCTCGGAATTCTTTCTGGGAAGACACTGATTCTCATTGAAGGTTATGACAGTGGCATCATGTGTGAGACTGAAGGAGGGGAAGCTCGTTCTGTCACCGAACCCTCGACTCAGCTAGTTGTGCGTGGTCCAAAGGATAGTTTTGTTGAATCTTTGGCTACGAATGTCTCATTAATACGCAGAAGAATAAGATCACCCAAACTAAGGCTCGAGCATGTGAAGATCGGGTCGGTAACTCAGACCGATGTGGCTTTAATGTACATCAAGGATACTGCGGACGAGAAGCTGGTTGAAGAAGCTAGAAAACGGCTGCAACAGATTAATGTAGATGCCATCATGGAATCCGGTTATATCGAAGAGCTGATTCAGGATAAGACCTTTACCCCTTTTCCAACGATCAATAACAGCGAGCGGCCAGACGTGGCTGCAACGAATCTGTTAGAAGGGAGGGTAGTGATTGTCGTTGATGGCACCCCCTTTGTATTGATTTTGCCTGCGGTTTTCACTCTTTTTTTTCAGTCAGCTTCGGATTATGCGCAAAGGTTCGATATTGCTATTCTGATGCGAATTATTCGGTATATCAGTTTTATCGTGCTTATTCTAGGGCCTTCCGTGTATATAGCTTTGACGACGTTTCATTATGAGATGATCCCTACGACTTTGCTGATCAACCTGTTATCGCAACGAGAAAATGTGCCTTTCCCCGCTTTTGTCGAAGCTATTCTAATGGAAGGTGCGTTTGAGATCATCCGGGAAGCGGGAGTAAGAATGCCACGTGCAGTTGGGCAGACCGTATCTGTAGTAGGTGCTCTGATTCTTGGTCAGGCCGTGGTAGAGGCTGGAATTATTACGCCCGTTATGGTGATTGTGGTCGCGTTGACCGGGATTGCGAGCTTTGCCATTCCAGCGTATAACATGGCGATTGCGGGCAGAATTATCCGCTTTGGTTTTTTGATATTGGCCGGTATGTTTGGTTTTTACGGGATTACATTGGGTTTAATCGTACTGGTTGCACATATGAACAGTCTGCGGACTTTTGGCGTTCCTTATTTGTCTCCAATCGTGCCTTTGTCATCTAGAGGTCAGAAGGATGCCGTCTTAAGGTTGCCTTTGTGGGCGCTTGGCACAGCAGAACCAGCTCCTGCTACTGCGCAGCAAGGGAACATTTCAGAAGGGAAGGAGATCACAACCGGACATGAACAGAACCTATCTCCAAAAATTCTTGATAAGACTAAAGGGACACAGTCGCATAAGAAAGGAAAGCAAGATTCTGAGTAAATGCAATTTTTTCTTAGCAGGACTTTTACCTTGCGTATTGATCTGTCTTAGTCTCACAGGCTGCTGGGATAGTGTGGAATTAAACAGAAGAGCCATCGTTTCGGGTGTGTCCATAGATAGAGGACCTACAGAAGAAGAGAAATATGTAGTATCCTTTCAGGTTATCGTTGCTGACGAAATCTCTGGGAAGAACGCTAGAGGGACTTCACCTGTTTCGGTATATAAAGGTAGCGGCCGCTCTATGTTTGAAGCATTAGCCAATGCCTCACGTCAGACTGCACGTTTTTTGTCTTTAGGACATATTCGGGTGGTCATCATTTCCGAGAAGTTCGCGCAAGAAGGTATCAAGGATATCATGGATGTGCTGGAAAGGGAAAGTGAAACCCGGCTGACAAGCCTGATTTTTATTTCCAAGGGACAGCCTGCTAGTGAATGTATGACGACTATGACCGTGTTCGGAAGAATTCCATCCAATGATTTGGTGGAAAAGCTGCAGACGACCTCCAAGCAATTCGGATATAACTATCGGATGGAAGTGGATGATATTATCCGGGGGATACAGGTTCCTGGTGGGGGGCCAGTGATCAATGGCGTGCTAGTGACTGGAGATTTGGAGCAGAGGGAAAGTAATGATAATTTAAAAAAAATAAGACCGGAGGCCATAATAAAAGTTACAGGTCTTGCAGCTTTTAAAGAAGACAAGCTTAAAGGGTGGCTGCAAGGGGAGGAGGCGATCGGTACCGTTTTGCTTAAGAATAAAATCTCTCAGATGCCGGTACTGGTCTCGATAGGTGAGAATGATTATATATCGTTTAATGTGTATTTATCACAGGTACATATCCACGCTGATGCGAAAGACATAGAGCATCCTATCTTCACGATTAACGTCACTCAGCAGGCTGGATTAAAGGAATCGCCCAATGGCTTGGATCTAACAGATCCGACGGTGTTAAATAATCTTTCGAAGCTTTTGGAAAAGAATATTAAAGAACAGATTCGCGCTGCCATAACAACTGCCCGTTCGTTAAAAAGTGATTATCTAGGTTTTGGTGAAGCAGCAGAAAGAGCTAATCCACGTGGCTGGAAACAAGTAAAAGATCATTGGGACCGTATATTTGAAACCTGCCAGATTAATATCAATACGGATGCTGTGATCAGGCATACGGATATGCGGAGTGATTCCTTTCAGTCCAAGTATAAGTAATGACGATAAAGGAGGAGCAGTTATGGGAAAAATAAAAATAGGACTACTCCAATTTTTCACGTTGACTTTGTTGTTTGAACTTGGAACAGCACTGGTAGTGAATCTTGGGATGGAGTCTGGTAAAGATGCGTGGATATCCATACTGCTCGGAAATTTGATCGGTTTGATTATTTTTTCGGGGTACACTTATTTATACAGAAAGTTTCCGGATCTCCCCTTAACGGCATATACCCGCAAGCTGCTGGGAAGATCCTTAGGTACGGTGATTTCCGTTCTCTACATTATTCTTTTTCTCAATTTAGCGGGTCGTGATTTACGGGATGGCAGTTCCATGCTGGTTATGGCTACTATGCACCGCACACCGTTGTTTATCATATCTACATTGATGATCTTATCTTCTGCGTATGTTTTGCATAAAGGAGTAGAGGTGTTATCCCGAACTTCATTGGTATTCGCAACTCTCGTAATGCTGATAGGTATATTTTGCTCGATTATGCTGATGTTATCGGGCTCCATTAATTTGAATCGATTGCTTCCTGTTTTTGAGAATGGGTTCCAGCCTGTGATCGAATCTGTCATTCGCCAGAACTATATGTTCCCTTTTGGTGAAATGATTTGTTTTACCATGCTAATGCCCTATCTGAACAATGTTAAAAAAGGTCCTTGGGTCATCGGAGCAGGGATATTTGTTTCAGGTTTGCTCTTAAGTCTGACTATGATGCTGAATATCTCCGTGCTGGGCACAGATATTGTGAAACGTTCACCCCTCCCTCTGATGCCCACGATTAGCAAGATTTCAATCTCTGATTTTATTCAACGTGTGGATATTCTAGTAGTTATGGTGCTGATTATCGGCGTTTTTTTCAAAATGTCAGTGTTTTTTGCGGCGGCACTTATAGGAATTTCCGAATTGTTCAAAATTCCTTACCGGAGAATGGTCTATCCCTGTGCTCTGATCATTCTGTTCAGCTCGATGTTGAACGCGCGGAGCTTTACTGAACATATTAATGAGGGAGGGAGATTGTTATATACGATTTTCCCCTTCTTTATGGTGTTGATCCCTGTAATTCTTGTCATTGTTGCGGCGATAAGAAGTCATCTTTCCCCGCCACGTTCTGGTTGATGTCCTGTTTTCCAGTAGTAGATATCGGGGATGAACAAGCAGAGCAGCAAAATACAAGCCGTTGCTTTCTCAGAGGCGGTATAGAATAGATAATTAAGGATATAGCCGACGTTACCCAGCCCATAGCCATACAGCCAATCTAGCAAATAAATATACAATAAGCAGAGAGTGGCTAGCAGTAAAGTTACAGCGTATTTTCGGATCAGAAACTTTCTTGTTTTTTTCTTCAAAGTATTCTCTCCTTTATGGAAATATCAGCATTAACGTTAGTATGAAGCTTTTTATAGATGAACATGCATGGTGGATATTTTGGGCTAAATGCATTTCTTTTGGAAAGCTTATCATCCATACCGATTTATGTTACATTAGTATGAAACTAAAGTTAGAAACTAATGTGGCAGGGGAGGATCTTGTTGTGAAGCCGGATTTACGTTCCGCATGGGGAAATAAAGTATTAGTCGGAGACGGAGCGATGGGCACCTACTTATATCAGAAGGGTTTCCCGGTCGGCATTTCCTATGAAGAATTGAATTTGACCTCTCCGGGGGTAATCGAAGATGTTCACCGCAGCTATATTGAGGCAGGGGCAGTGCTGCTGGAGAGCAACACCTTCTCGGCGAACTATGACAGGCTCTCTAAATATGGTCTAGAATCTAAGGTTGAGGAAATCAATCGAGCCGGGGTTAGAATCGCTCGCCGGGCTGCTGGAGATCATGGGTATGTATTAGGAGCTGTAGGATCTATTCGCGCGGGCAAACGTGCGAATCTCTCTTCCACAGAGCTGAAAAAATATTTTACACAGCAGATTGCTGCATTGTTAGAAGAGGACGTAGATGGCATTATGCTGGAAACCTTCTACGATGTTGAGGAACTGCATTTAGCTCTAAGAACGCTCCGCAAGATCAGCTCGCTTCCTGTAGTTTGCCAATTAGCTGTCGATGAAACAGCACGCACATTAGATGGATTAACTTTGCCGGAAGCTTTTCGTATCCTGGAAAGCGATGGTGCTGATGTTATCGGATTTAACTGTAACACAGGCCCGAACGGAATGAAGCGGGCGCTCAAAGCTGTACAAGGGAGTCTGGTTTTGCCAGCTTCTGTGTATCCAAATGCGGGTGTAGCGGATTATGTAGACGGAGAATACCGGTACGGGGCTTCTCCAGAATATTTTGGGCAAATGGCGCAGACTTTTGCGGAGATGGGCTGCCGGATAATCGGTGGTTGCTGTGGTACAACTCCGCAGCATATCGCAGAAATCTCGTCTGCACTGAAGAATTATGTACCGCAACCGCTTCCTAAACCGTTGCCACCTACTGTGGAGCGTGTATCGCTGCAAGATAATTTTGGCGATGATGGTAGAGAGGGTAGAGAGCCGAACCTGGTTGATCTGGTAAAGGAACGACATACGGTTATTGTTGAGCTTGATCCACCTCGTGAATTGGATATCGCAAAGTTTATGCAGGGTGCAGAAGCGCTAAGAAGAGCAGGCGCGGATGCGTTGACACTCGCCGACAACTCTCTGGCTGTTACACGGATGAGCAATATGGCGTTGGGGCATTTGGTGCACGCTAAAACCGGACTTCGTCCGCTAGTGCATATTGCTTGCCGGGATCGTAATTTGATTGGTACTCAATCCCATTTGATGGGTTTTGATGCGCTTGGAATTGATCATGTGCTGGCCGTAACAGGTGATCCTGCGAAATTTGGAGATCTTCCCGGCTCAAGCTCGGTTTATGATTTAACTTCTTTTGAGATAATTAGAATGATCAAGCAGCTGAATGACGGGATTTCCTTCTCAGGTAAACCTTTGAAACAGAAAGCGAATTTTGTAATCGGAGCTGCGTTTAACCCGAATGTTAAACATTTGGATAAGGCAGTGCAACGTCTGGAGAAGAAAATCGCCTCTGGTGCCGACTATATTATGACCCAGCCTGTCTATGATCAGGAACTTATCGTGAAGATAGCTGAGGCAACAGCACATCTGGAAATCCCTGTATTCATTGGGGTTATGCCACTGGCAAGCGGACGAAATGCAGAGTTTCTGCATAATGAGGTTCCCGGTATTCAGCTTACGGACGATGTCCGCAACCGCATGAAGGGACTTGAAGGGGAAGCTGGAAGAGCAGAAGGTGTCGCTATCGCTAAGGAACTGTTAGATGTTGCTACTGCACATTTTAATGGGATCTATCTGATGACTCCGTTCATGTTCTACGATATGAGTGCACAGCTAATGGAGTATGTGTGGGAGAAATCAGGACGCAAATTGTCCCCCTTGTTTCGCTAGTAATAATCAATTACAATAGTGTAATGGATGTGATTCCGTTGTCATTTAGCATGACCGGATACGGTCAATCGTCCCTGCAATTCGGCGGCTACAAGATTATGTTCGAAGTGAAATCGGTGAATCACCGGTACTGCGAAGTTGTACTGCGGATGCCCCGGGATTGGACGGGTTATGAGGATGTGTTGAGAAGAAAGGTTCAGCAGCACATCAAACGGGGAAGAATAGATGTTACCATCAATAGAGAGCACGATGAGTCGACTGTTAGACCGGTTCTGAATCACTCTGCTGTAATGACCTATCTAAAGGCAGCAGAGCAGCTTAAGAATGAATATGGTTTGAGTGGTGAGTTGACTTTACGTGATATACTTTCTATACCCGGTATTATGGACAGCAAAGACGAGGCTGCGGGTGCCGTGTCTGCGACATTAGAAGACTACTCCGAAGTATTGGAGGCGGGACTTGAGCAGTGTTTGCAGTCTCTGCTGGAGATGCGCGCCCGTGAAGGAAGTTTTCTAGCCGCTGATATTGAACAGCGCCTGAACCATCTTGAGAACATGCATGCTGAAATGGTTGAACTTGCACCTGTCGTAATCATTGAATATCGAGAGAAACTTCGACATCGATTAAATGAACTAAATGATGGGACGTTCGCTTTTGATGAGCATAAATTTGGGATGGAGATCGCTATTTTTGCAGATCGCTGTAATATTGATGAAGAGTTGACCCGGTTGTATAGTCATTTCGAGCAATGCAGAGCCCTCCTGAAGGGGAAAGGACCGGTAGGACGCAAACTGGATTTTCTCATTCAGGAGATGAACCGTGAGACGAATACAATCGGATCGAAATGCAATCATCTAACTCTCGTGGGTCTTGTGCTAGATATGAAAGCAGAACTGGAGAAGATTCGAGAACAAGCTGCGAACATAGAGTAATCGGGAATAGGTAATAGCATAGAACTTTATGGGGGGAACTACCGGAACATGGCAATCAAACTTATTAACATTGGCTTTGGAAATATTGTGTCTGCCAACCGCATTATTTCTATCGTCAGTCCGGAATCTGCACCAATCAAACGTATTATCCAGGAGGCACGTGATCGGCATATGTTGATCGACGCCACCTATGGCCGACGGACTCGTGCCGTAATCATTACAGATAGTGATCATGTCATCCTATCGGCTGTACAGCCGGAGACTGTGGCGCATCGCTTATCCAGTAAAGATGACGACAACGACGAATAACAACTAAATGGAGTGTATTATGTCAAAAGGATTGCTCATCATATTATCCGGACCTTCCGGCGTAGGTAAAGGTACTGTTTGTACAGCACTACGTCCGAAGATGCCCGAACTTGTCTACTCAGTTTCTGCTACTACTCGCAGTCCGCGTGCGGGTGAGGAAGATGGCGTCAACTATTTTTTCAAAAGCAAAGATGAATTTATGGCAATGATCGAAGCCGATCAATTGCTTGAATACGCGGAGTACGTAGGTAATTATTACGGTACTCCACGTGATTTTGTGGAGAGAACTCTCAATAGCGGCAAAGACATTATTCTCGAAATTGAGGTTCAAGGCGCTCTCAAAGTTAAAGAGAAATTTCCTGAAGGGATTTTTGTGTTCCTTCTTCCTCCATCCATGGACGAGTTGAAGGACCGTATTCGCGGACGGGGTACTGAGCATCCAGATGTGATCGATCACCGCATGACTGTAGCGGAGGATGAGATCAACTTAATGCAGCATTATGATTATGCTGTTGTGAATGATGAGATTGATCTGGCTTGTAAGAGAATAGAAAGCATTATTATCGCCGAACATTGTAAAGTCAGATAATTTATGCTGAAGGTCAAATGTATTAACAGTAAACTATGAAGAGGTGTCCCAGTGCTATATCCATCCATTGATGAAATGATGACTAAGGTTGACAGTAAGTATTCGCTCGTTGTCGCTGCTGCACGTCGTGCTAGACAATTGCGTGAGGGTGGCAAGACAGATGTGAAGAATCCTAGATCGCATAAATTTGTTGGTGTTGCTCTTGAGGAAATTTACGAAGATCGCATTACTCTAACCCGCGGTGAAGAGTAGTCTCAAGCATAAGTAATAATGACCTATTGTAGAAACGGATGCCGCCTATTTGTTTTGAGGCGCTGCCGTTTCTTCTTGGGTTATGGAGCATTTACGGGTCTTAAATTTATGATGAAAGCCCAGAACCGGGCTCTTTATGACAACCGGAAGGTTGTTATTTTTTTCTCGTCGTAAAGATAGCCATTCGTTGTAAGAGTAGGGAACAGGGGGGAGATCATGTTGAAGAGCTTGAAGGGGAAGACTATTTTACTTGGGATCACAGGAGGAATTGCTGCTTATAAAGCGGCGTCCTTGACCAGTAAGCTTGTCCAAAAAGGTGCCGAGGTCCATGTCATTATGACAGCTTCGGCGAAGCAGTTCATTACAGAATTAACTCTACAGTCACTATCGAAGCAACGAGTATACAGCGATACATTCCAGGAGAGAGATCCATCCTCCATTTCACATATTGATCTGGCAGATGCTGCGGATCTTGTGCTGGTAGCACCCGCGACCGCAAATATGATTGCCAAAATGGCGCACGGGATCGCCGATGATATGTTATCTACAACGCTGCTAGCTACTACGGCTCCTATTATGGTTGCACCAGCTATGAATGTTCATATGTATCAGCATCCAGCTGTACTTAATAATTTGAATATTCTCGCTAGTCGGGGCATTCAATTTATTGAGCCTGGTGAAGGACTGCTGGCATGTGGATACGTTGGCAAAGGTCGGCTAGAAGAGCCAGAGGCTATTGTGAGTGTGGTTGAGAATTTTTTTGCACATCAAACAAGCGTCGCATCCAAACCTCTTGTGGGTAAAAAAATCGTCATCACAGCGGGTGGAACGGTAGAACGCATTGATCCAGTACGTTATATCTCCAATGATTCATCAGGTAAAATGGGCTTCGCATTAGCACGTGCTGCGCGCGCAATGGGAGCTGAGGTAACGTTGATTGCTGCGCGTACAGATGAGGCTCCTCCACAGGATCCAGAGATTTCAGTCATTCGTGTTCAATCTGCACAGGATATGTATGAAGCAGTTACCGCACAGTGGGACAGCTGCGACATTATGATCAAGGCGGCGGCTGTTTCGGATTACCGTCCGAAGCATAGTGAGCCTTCTAAGATTAAAAAAAGCGGAGAGACGATGACACTTGAGCTTGTGAAGACAACGGATATTCTGGAAACACTCGGTAAGAACAAAAACAAGCAGTTTTTGGTTGGCTTTGCTGCGGAAACGGGCAATACGGAATTTTATGCTAAGGACAAGCTGGTCCGCAAAAACTGCGATCTCATCGTTGCTAACAATGTAGCGGCTGCAGGAGCCGGATTTGGAGCGGATACGAATATCGTTTCGATATATGATGTGAATGGATTGGTGCTTGAATTGCCACAATTGTCGAAGGATGAGGTTGCTCGTCGTTTGCTGACGCTCGTGGCAGAGCGAATTACTGGAGCTTCATTATAATGGATATCGCCAAGGTCATTGTGGATGTGCCTGTACGCAGCACTGACCGGCCATTTGATTATAGTATTCCAGAATCCCTGAAATTATGGATTGAAGTGGGCAGTCGGGTAGCCGTTCCGTTTGGGCACCGGACAGTCCAAGGTTTTGTAGTTTCTTTAGAATCCGGCGAGACCCTAGTGAGTCCTAGCCTAAAGCCAATCCAAGAAGTATTGGATCTGCTTCCGCCTTTATCTCCTGAATTAGTTGAGCTTGCGGACTGGATGAGTAAAAGATATGCATGTAGACGAATTTCAGCACTGCAGGCGATGTTGCCCACCGCTCTAAAAGGGAAGGCAGAACGGCTGATTTCACTTGGAGATGTGCAGGAAGAGACAGCATTTCCAGAGGAAGAATTGTTCCCAATGTTTGCGGACACAGGGGATGAGGAACGGCTAATCACAGAATTTATTGGACGTAGTGGCGAAGTTTCCATGAAGCAGCTTACTCGTGCATTTCCTGAGGCTGCTGAGACGGTGAAGTTCATGCTGCGGCGTGGAGTACTTATAGAGAGTCAATCCATTAAGGATAAAATGGGCAAGAAAAAGCTCAAGGCAGTCGATCTGGCGATAGGTGTCACTGCTGCCCGTGAGGCTTTAAACAAATTTCCGAAAAAATCAGCACGCCAGAAGGAAGTTCTGAGCTTTTTAGTTGATATGGAAGCTACACTCCCCATGGCCTTTAAAGAAGTTTTGTCTGCACTCCAAGTAACGGCAAGTACTGTAAAGGCCTTGGAGGAAAAAGGATTTATCGAGATCAGTGAAATTGAAGTCTATCGCGATCCTTATCAAGGGCGAGATTTTAAACCTACCGCACCTCTACCGCTCACAGCGGAACAAGAGGTCGTATATACAAGGATTTCTCGAACCGTAGAAGAGCAGCTTCACGAAGTATTTCTGCTTCATGGCGTTACGGGTAGTGGTAAGACAGAGATCTATTTGCAGTGTATTAAACGTTGTTTAGATCAGGGTAGACAGGCTGTTGTTCTTGTTCCAGAGATTGCTTTAACGCCACAAATGGTGGAGCGGTTTAAGGGACGGTTCGGCAGCGGGGTCGCGGTTATGCATAGCCGGCTGTCTGTTGGTGAGCGATACGATGAGTGGCGTAAAATCCGTGAAGGAAAGGCCACAGTCGCTGTAGGCGCAAGATCGGCCGTGTTTGCTCCTTTCTCCAACTTAGGGCTGATTATTATGGATGAAGAACATGAGACCTCTTATAAACAGGAGGAGAATCCGAAATATCATGCCCGTGATGCTGCTATTCGTAGAGCGGAGCAGTGTGGGGCAGCTGTGATTCTTGGATCTGCCACGCCTTCGCTGGAAAGCTATCATGCTGCAAGATCGCAGAGTGATATTCATTTTTCACCGGTACTGCTGGAGATGCCTACCCGTGCGCTTGGAAATGAACTTCCAAAGGTGAACGTAGTAGACATGCGGGAAGAGCTTAAAGAAGGCAACCGTTCGATGTTCAGCCGAAAGCTTCATTCAGCACTGGAAGAGAGGCTGGAACGCGGAGAACAGACGGTGCTGCTGCTTAACCGTAGAGGTTTCTCAACCTTTGTCATGTGTCGTAGCTGTGGTTACGTAGCCGGTTGTCCAGAATGTGATATCTCACTAACATATCATAGCCGTAGTGACAATTTGCGTTGTCATTATTGTGGCCATGCTGAACCAGCACCTAAGCTTTGTCCGGAGTGTGGGAGTGAGCATATCCGGTTTTTCGGAACGGGTACACAGCGTGTGGAAGAAGAGCTTGGTAAGCTGTTCCCAGGCATAAGAGTGATTCGAATGGATGTGGACACAACAACAGAAAAAGGCTCACATGAGAAGCTGCTGAACCAATTCCGGGACAAAAAAGCGGATGTTCTCCTGGGGACTCAGATGGTAGCAAAGGGACTGGATTTTCCAGATGTCACTCTTGTTGGTGTAATCACAGCAGATTCAGCGTTGAACCTGCCCGATTTTCGCGCAGCAGAGAAGACATTCCAATTGCTTACACAAGTTGCAGGCAGAGCAGGCCGGCATCAGCTTCCAGGCGAAGTGGTCGTTCAGTCCTATACGCCAGAGCATTATTCCATTATTCATGCCAGCGGACATGACTATCTCTCTTTTGTACGTGAAGAGCTGAAGCATCGTAGAGGCCTCCATTATCCGCCGTATTGCAGACTCATCCTGGTCACATTGTCTCATGAACAGCTGCCGCTTCTACTGCGGATGGCAGAGAATTATGCTCTGAATCTTCAAGGAAAAGCCAGACAGCTAAGATGGTATGGAAGTCTCGATAAGCTAACCAGTGATGTGTTAGATCTGTTGGGTCCTGTGGCTTCACCTATCCCTCGATTAAAGGGTAGATATAGATTCCAGTGTATGATAAAATGGCGCGGCGCCATCGATGTAATTGGACTTGTCCGCCAAGTGGCTGAAGAGTTAGAGGATTCTGTACGGGATACTGGTCTTCAGATCAGCATTGATGTGGATCCGCAGATGTTGATGTAAATCCGTATCATGTTACAATGTAAAAAAAGAGCTTTATCAATTGACTTTAAATATAGAAATGTTCAGAACGGGAAGGTGTTTTGTAATGGCTATACGTTTGATCGTTAAGGAACCGGATGAAGTATTGCACAAAAAAGCTAAAGAAGTAGCTGTAGTTACTCCTAATGTTAAAAAATTGCTGGATGATATGGCACATACGATGTATGACGCTGAAGGAGTAGGGCTGGCGGCACCCCAAGTCGGAATTTTGAAACGTCTAATTGTGGTGGATGCGGATGAAGAGCATGGATTGATCAAAATGATTAACCCTGAAATCATCAGCATGGAAGGTGAACAGCTAGGGCCAGAAGGATGTCTTAGTATTCCTGGCTTGAATGGTGATGTACGCCGTGCGGAGACTGTAACTGTACGTGGCCTTAACCGTGAGGGAAAAGAGATTACGATAACCGGCAGTGGTTTACTTGCCCGGGCTTTTCAGCATGAGATTGACCATTTGAATGGAGTTCTGTTTACAGATATCGCTGAAAAAGTGTACGAGATGACTGCTAACGAGACTGAGGAGTGAGGAATATGAAGATTGTTTTCATGGGAACTCCAGCCTTTGCGGTGCCAAGCTTGCAAATGCTGGTAGATGAAGGCTATGAAGTTGTAGCTGTCATCACCCAACCGGATCGTCCGCAGGGGAGAAAAAAGATCTTGGCTCCTTCACCAGTTAAGGAAGCCGCATTAGCTCTCGGATTACCTGTGCTTCAGCCTGAACGCATGCGTCGTCCTGAGGCAGTCGCTGAGCTGGCTGCATATGAGCCGGATTTGATCGTCACGGCTGCTTATGGTCAAATTTTGCCTAAAGCTGTGTTGGACTTACCGCGGAATGGTTGTGTGAATGTACACGGTTCGTTGCTTCCTAAATATCGGGGAGGTGCTCCGATTCAGCGTAGTATCATCAATGGTGAGAAAGTGACCGGCGTTACTTTGATGTATATGGCGGAAGGGCTGGATACCGGTGACATGATCTCTCGTGTCGAAGTGGCTATTGAGGCTGAAGATACCTCTGGAACTCTTTTTGAGAAGCTAAGCCTAGCGGGACGAGATCTGTTAAAGTCTGAAATGCCACGTTTAGTGAGTGGAAAAGTTCAAGCTGTTCAGCAAGACGATAGTGAGGCAACTTATGCTCCTAACCTTAATCGCGAGGATGAACGTTTGGATTGGAACGCGAGCTCGCGTGATAACTATAATCGAATTCGTGGATTAGTTCCTTTTTCCGGTGCATTTACGCTCTGGAATGGTGAGACCTTTAAAGCTTGGGCTTCTAAACTGCCTGTAGAGCTGAAAGCAAGCGATAGTGCTCCAGGAACGGTGCTTTCTGTAACCGAGCAAGGTGTCGAAGTGAAAACAGGTGACGGAAGTCTGCTGCTGACAACGGTTCAACCTGCTGGCAAAAAAGCAATGAGTGCGGCCGATTTTAGCCGTGGTGCTGTTATGAAGCCAGGGACGGTGTTAGGTTGAGCGGCGGTGGAAATGGTGTTGGCCGATCAGCAGTAAATCCTAACGCTGGGAAGAGACAGGGGAACAATTCCAAAGCAGTTGGCAACAACGGCAGAGCTGGCAATAAGGGTAAGGTTGCCCCTGCTTCTGCCCGGGAAATCGCGCTTGATATAATGGTTAAAGTTGAACAGCAAGGTGCATATAGCAATTTGCTGCTCAACAGCAGTCTACAGAAGGCGACACTTAGCAAAGAAGATGCCGGACTGGTCACAGAACTTGTTTATGGCTCTATTTCGCGGATGAACACCTTGGATTATGTGCTTGAAGGATTTGTTAGTAAAGGGATAGCTAAACTACAGCCATGGGTCCGTAATTTACTGCGGTTAAGTTTATATCAAATTATGTATCTGGATCGTATACCGTCCCATGCAGCTGTAAATGAGGCTGTTAATATAGCGAAGAAAAAAGGCCACCAGGGAATCTCAGGGATGGTTAACGGTGTGCTGCGCAGTGTGTTGCGCGCTGGTGATCTACCGGTTCTGCCTGAGGGGCTGAGTCAAGCGCAGCGGATATCGATATTATACTCACATCCGTTGTGGTTAGTGGAACGTTGGATTACCGAGTACGGTGTCGACACGGCGGAAGCGATTTGTGCATCTAATAATGAGCCGCCTGCGGTCAGCGTACGTGTGAATACAACGATGATCAGTCGTGAAGCTCTGCTGAACCAGATGATTGAACAAGGTCTGCAAGCTTCAGCATCTGAGGTTAGTCCCTATGGCATTGTTGTGAAAGGCGGCGGAAACCTGGCGCTCACCTCTTGGTATCGTGATGGATATCTCTCCGTTCAGGATGAGAGTTCTATGCTAGTAGCTGAAGCGGTAGCTCCGGAGCCTGGGATGAGGGTGCTTGACTGCTGCGCTGCTCCGGGGGGCAAAACAGCACATATGGGCGAGCTCATGAAAGATGAAGGATCAATTTACGCTAATGATCTGCATTTGCATAAAGCGAAATTGATCTCAGATCAAGCAGAACGTTTAGGTCTTGATTGCGTATCTACAGGCAGTGCAGATGCGCTGGAGCTGGAGCACACTTTAGAGCATCAATCCTTTGATAGAATTCTTCTCGACGCACCTTGTTCTGGACTCGGCGTAATTCGCCGTAAGCCAGACCTCAAATGGCGTAAGCAGCCGGAAGATGTGGCTAGCGTAGCGTCATTGCAACGGGAATTGCTGCAGTCGGTCTCTAAACTGTTGAAACCGGGTGGCATTCTGGTATATAGTACCTGTACTACTGAACAAGCGGAAAATAGTGAAGTAGTAGCTGACTTTTTGAAGCAGAATCCTGACTTCACCGCTGTAACTTTTGCCTCCCCATTATGGGACAGGCTGGAGGGTACTGCGCTGGCTGAGGGTGAGGGAATTCAGCTGCTGCCTCATCATTATGGGAGCGACGGGTTCTATATTTCCAAGCTGCAGAGAGTCTTGTAATATAGCAAATTTTCTGACAATTGTAGTATCCTCCGCCCGCCGGGCTACCGTACGGCGGGCGTTTTCTTTTACCGTCTCTGAAATTTGTGTTAAAATAGGAAGAATGAGAAATAATACGCATATCCTTATGAAAGAACAGGTGTAGATAATAATGAAACCTTTAATATATGATTTTTCTTTAGAAGAGTTACAACAGTGGGCGAAAGACAATGGTGAGCCTGCTTTTCGTGGTGGACAAATTTTTGATTGGCTGTATGTAAAACGTGTGAATGACTTCGAAGCAATGAGCAATTTGTCCAAAGGGCTTCGCCAGAAGCTGAATGAACAATTCTCTATTGCAGCGTTAACTGAAATTACTAAAATGGAATCTAAAGATGGAACTGTAAAATTCCTGTTTGGATTGCATGACGATCATGCTATCGAAACAGTTATCATGAAACATAATTATGGCAATAGCGTTTGTGTAACAACCCAAGTAGGGTGCCGAATCGGCTGTACTTTCTGTGCCTCCACACTCGGTGGATTAAAACGGGATTTGACAGCGGGAGAAATTGTAGCTCAGGTTGTTCGTTCCCAACAAATCCTTGATGCGCGCGGCGAACGTGTCAGCAGCATTGTTATCATGGGTACTGGTGAGCCGTTTGAGAACTATGATGCAACAATGAGATTCCTGCGTCTTATGATTCATGAGAAGGGCCTAAATATCGGACAACGGCATATTACTGTTTCCACCAGCGGTATTGTACCGAGCATTTATAAATTTGCAGAAGAAGATACCCAGATTAATTTGGCAATTTCGATTCATGCGCCTAACGACGCCTTGCGTTCAAAGCTAATGCCTGTTAACCGCCGTTTTCCGTTTGATGATGTAATTGAATCATTGCGTTATTATCAAGCTAAGACTGGACGACGTGTCAGCTTTGAATATGCCTTGATCGGCGGGGTAAATGACCAACCGGAGCATGCTGAGGAATTGGCCGGGGTGCTTAAGAGCATGCTGTGCCACGTCAATTTGATTCCGGTAAACCATGTGCCTGAGCGAAAATATGTACGTACTTCACGCAATGATATCTTTGAGTTTCAACGTATTTTGGCTGATAACGGGGTGAATGTTACTATTCGCCGTGAGCAAGGCCATGATATCGCGGCCGCATGCGGACAGCTGCGTGCCAAACATATGGAGTTGGGGTGAGGATATTTGATCAGAACAGTTCATGCCAGCGATATTGGCCGAGTGCGCTCTGTCAATGAGGATTCGGTCTGGATCGGCGCGACGCGCCACGGTTATACACTCGGTATTATTGCCGATGGGATGGGTGGACATCAGGCTGGTGAAACCGCAAGCAGGCTCGCTTTGGAGACAATGAGGAATAACCTGGACGGGTTAGAGCCTGAACTTCAAGACGAAGCTCTGCGTGATGCGTTGTCAGCTGCTATTTTGGAAGCTAACAGCACTGTGTTCAGGGAGGCTTCCGGTGACGATAAGTATCATAATATGGGTACTACTGTCGTTGCTGTTCTTTTGAATGGATCAAACGGATATATTGGCCATATCGGAGACAGCAGAGCCTATTTAATAAAAGACAGTGCGGCAGTTCAACTAACCGAGGATCATACGCTAGTCAATGAGCTGTTCAAGAACGGTCAGATCAGTGTGGAGGAATTGGATAATCATCCGCGTCGTAATGTGCTGACGAGGGCGCTTGGAACAGATGCTGAGGTTGAGGTTGATATGGCGCCTATAGCTCTGTTACCAGGGGAAATTTTGCTTCTATGCAGCGATGGTTTAAGCAACTTTGTCACAAATGAGCATTTAGGCAAAGTAGCAGGTATACATGAGATATCGTTAGAGGAAAGAGCGGACCGTTTACTTCAGCTGGCACTGCTCGCCGGCGGTGGCGATAATATTAGCGTCGCTTTGTTAGAACATCATGGAGAGGCCGCTGTGCCCGAAACAAAGGAGTGGGATTGATGATCGGTCACGAATTGGGCGGCCGTTACCAAGTCATCGAACGGATCGGCGGAGGTGGAATGGCGCTCGTCTATAGAGCACATGACATTCTTTTAAACCGAAATGTCGCCATCAAAGTATTGCGCAATCAGTTTGTGCATGACGAGGAATTTATTCGCCGTTTTAGGCGTGAGGCGCAGTCTGCCGCATCTTTGTCTCATCCGAATGTCGTCAGCATATACGATGTAGGACAAGAAGACGAAATTCATTACATTGTCATGGAGTATATTGAGGGTCAGAATCTTAATGAAATTATAAAAGAACGAGCGCCATTGCAGGTTGATGAATCCGTACGGATCGCTTCACAAATCTGTGATGCCCTAGATCATGCGCATCAGAATCAAATTATTCATCGTGATATAAAACCACATAATATCCTGATCGGACGCAATGGACGGGTGAAAGTAACCGATTTTGGGATTGCCCGCGCAGTTACGTCAACAACCATTACACAGACCGGTTCTGTGGTCGGTTCAGTACATTATTTCTCGCCAGAGCATGCCAAAGGTGTCTCTACAGGAGAAAAGTCTGACTTGTATTCATTAGGTATTGTACTTTATCAAATGCTTACTGGAAGCCTGCCCTTTTTGGGAGAGAGTCCGATTAGTGTAGCTTTAAAACATCTGCAAGAAGAGTTTGAAGAGCCAAAACTTCTGAATCCACTCATTCCGCAAAGCGTTGAGAATGTAATTCTGAGATCAATGCGTAAAAACCCGGAGGAGCGGTACGACTCTGCCAAAGAAATGTTACAGGATTTGGAAACATGCTTATTGCCGGAGCGCCGCAGTGAGGCGAAGATTCTGTTCAACGATGAAGAAGATGAGGATCGTACGCGGGTTATCCCGGCGATAAAACCGATTCAAAGAAGCAATGGTAATCGTAATCATCGTGAGGAACGGATGGTTCGTGATGAAGATGATGAACCGGTGCCTTCAAGCAAAGGTAAAAAACAATGGGCAAAACCCACATTATGGATTGGGCTTACCTTACTGTTGCTGTTGGCTATGGCCAGTCTCGTATGGTACGTTAAATCACAGCTAGTTGTTCCTGAGGTTTCCGTTCCTTATGTAGTAGGTAAACAGATAGAACAAGCACAAACTGAGCTTGAGGATTTGGGGCTTGAGGTTGCTGATCCTATTCTGTATGACTACAGTCCGAATTTTGAAGAGAATGTGGTCATTAAGCAGAGTAGGGAAAAGGATGCCAAAGTGAAAAAAGGAGCGTCCCTTATACTCACTGTGAATACGGCTAAGCCATTACCCAAGATGCCAGATGTAGTTAACAAGAGCTTTGATGATGCGGTTAAGGCATTGATGGCGCTGGGTGTAGCCCAAGACAGGATTGATAATAAACCTCTCTATGACGAAAATACAGATGAAGGTCTCATTGTAAAATCTGACCCTGCATTAAATACTGAATTCGATCCTGAGACGGTTCAAATCACCCTTTACGTTAGTAAAGGAGAAGAAAGTGTACTGTTGCCAGATCTCATCGGTAAGACGGAGAGTGAGGCAAAGGCGCTGCTTGAAGGTGCCAAGCTTGTTCTTGGAGAAGTGAAGAAAGAATCCAGCTTCAGCATTGAAGAAGGTAAAGTAACAAAGACTTGGGCATTTGATAAAGGGACAGGTACTTCTGTTCCACCTGGAACAGCGATTACGATTTACTTAAGTACAGGTTATCCACCTGAAGCCCTGAATTATACCTTTAATGTGCCAGTCGCTCCTACTCAGGATGGGAAAAAGAGCAAGATTCGTATCGAATTCGTGGATGCACGCAATAATGGAGAGAAACAGGATTGGGGAACACGTACCATTGGAAAGAGCCAAGTGTTATCCGTTAATCTAGTATTGGCTCCTAATAAAGATGGTTCGGTTATTGTTACCCGTGACGGTGTGCTTTTGGACACTTATGTCATTCCTTATATCGATGCGAAGAACGGAACCGTTCAGGAGCCTGAACCACCAGTTATAGCAACACCACAGCCAACTCCAACACCTTCTGCTGAACCTACGCCTACAATTGAACCTACGATTGAACCGGAGATCTTGCCGGGTTCAGGTTCAGAGAATGACGGAGGGAATAACGGGGCGGTGAATCAGACAGGGTTCGTAAACAATAGTTCTATAAATAGTGAATCGACTAATAATGGCAATAATAAGCACAACAATAAAGGCAAGGATAAATCTAAAGATAAAAACAACAACTAAACAGGGTTTAACCTGAACGGTTGGCGTAGCGAAATGACCCGGGGATATCAGACTTGGGTCATTTTCGCAAAATCAGGAGAGGAAGGCTCACTATGTATGCCTGAAGGAATAATTGTTAAGGCGTTAAGCGGTTATTATTATGTGAAACCGCTCCGCGAAGGATTAATTGCGACTGAAGAGCATTCTGTTCAATGCAGAGGCCGAGGAATTCTCAAGAAAAAAGGGATCGCTCCGCTAGTTGGAGATCGGGTTATTTATATCCTTACTGAGCATGGAGAAGGAATGGTGGATGAACTTCTACCTAGAGAATCTGAACTGATTCGTCCACCTGTAGCGAATGTTAAGCTCGCAGTGCTTTTATTCTCCGTTCGGGAGCCCGATATGAACCTGAATCTGTTGGACAAGTTTCTAGTTCATATTGAGCATTCGGGTCTGGAACCCCTAATTGTTCTGACTAAACAGGATTTGGCGGATGATGATGGTGAAGCTACCCGTTATGTTAAAGAACTTTATGAGGATATCGGATATGAAGTGATGGTCACAAGTTCACTTACTGGTGCCGGAAGCGATGAGCTAAGACAAAGGCTTACTGGAGGCATCAGCGTATTTGCGGGTCAATCCGGGGTTGGTAAGTCCACCTTATTGAATCGTATTGTTCCAGGGCTTAAACTGGAGACTGGAGAGATCAGTTTACGATTGGGACGTGGTCGTCATACGACCCGTCATGTGGAGCTGATGGATATTGGTGGTGGTGGTTTTGTTGCAGATACCCCAGGTTTTAGTCAGCTTGATTTCTTGGAGCTTGGTGTAGAAGAGCTGTCCACTTGTTTTCGTGAATTTGCTCAATACGCATCCGATTGTAAGTTCCGGGGCTGCAGTCATCAGCATGAACCAGGCTGCCGTGTAATAGAGGCTTGGAAAGCAGGGAAAATTGCGGATAGTCGCTATGATCATTACAAACTGTTTTTTAATGAAATGAAAGATAAAAAGCGGAGGTACTAACATCATGATACGAATAGCACCATCTTTATTGTCGGCAGATTTCGCGCGTTTAGGTCCAGAAGTTGCAGAGGCGGAAGCCAGTGGTGGAGATTGGATACATGTGGATGTAATGGACGGTCATTTTGTGCCGAATATCACGTTGGGTCCACCTATTGTAAAAGCTGTATCGTTACATACCAAGCTGCCACTTGATGTTCACTTGATGATTGAGTCACCAGAACGTTATATCCCTGATTTTGCTGCAGCTGGTGCAAGTGTGATCACCGTTCACGCTGAGGCATGCGTTCATTTGCATCGTGTGGTTCATCAGATCAAGGAACTGGGGCTGAAGGCAAGTGTAGCAATTAATCCGGGTACTCCGGCATCAGCGGTGCGTGAGGTGCTGGAGGATGTGGATATGATTCTGGTGATGACCGTTAATCCAGGCTTTGGTGGTCAAGCATTCATTCCTAACACTTTGCGCAAAATCACTCAAATTCGAGAATGGGCGAATGAAGTGAATCCAGATTTATTGATCGAAGTAGATGGTGGAGTATCGGAAGATACAGCACCATTGGTTGTGGCAGCTGGAGCCGATGTTTTGGTAGCGGGGAATGCAGTTTTTGGCCGGAGTGATCGTGCTGCGGCGATCCAAGGAATTCGAGAAGCAGCCGAATCAGCACTGTGTTAAAAAATAGGCGATTGAGACTAGAGGTATAGGCCAAGTCCTCGGTGCATAAATATGGTTACATGAGCAGAAATCTCATGTAGCCTTTTTTTGTTTTGGCAGGGAGGACTGCAGTTCGTTTCCGTTATTGACAAGAGGAAAGTCTCCTGCGTACGGCATGAATTGATGGGAGGGTAAATCATGAAATTTTACACGTTTAAGCTGCCAAGGTTTTTGGGAGGTTTTGTTAAAGCAATATTGAACACATTTCAGAAGAGTTAAGCCTCTAACAGAAAAGAAAACATGAAAAAAAGCACCTTACAAATGTAAAGGGTGCTTTTTGCTTCATATAAGTTATCGTTCGGTCTTAAAAATTGCTAAAGACTAAACGCGTTCAACTTTACCGGCTTTCAAAGCACGGGTGCTGACGTACACGCGTTTTGGTTTACCGTTCACGAGGATACGGACCTTCTGAACGTTAACTCCCCAAGAACGACGGTTGCGGTTATTAGCGTGAGACACGTGGTTGCCGCTGCTCGGTTTCTTGCCTGTTACTGCACATTTGCGGGACATAGATTACACCTCCTTATTCCTAACACCTGCATAAACAATACTTATCTATAATATCACAGCAAATTTTGCTACGTCAACCGATTCAAAAACATTTATTTCTTTTAATACTTATAGTACAATGTAAATTAGTGCATTATGTCCTGTTAATCATAGAATGATTAGGCATGAAGTTAGGAAGGGGAATTCTCAATTGAGTAAGCGTTCTATAAACGGAACAGATTTTACCGCTATGGTATTGGCTGGAGCGGATAAGCTGCAACAGCATGCAGAACACGTCAATTCCCTAAATGTTTTTCCGGTCCCAGACGGAGATACCGGTACAAACATGAATTTGACGATGACCGCAGGTGCGAATGAATTAAAGAAAAATAACACCACTTCTGTGGGCCAATGTGCAGGTGTACTCTCCAAGGGCTTATTAATGGGAGCTCGCGGGAATTCCGGCGTTATTTTGTCCCAGTTATTCAGAGGGTTTAGCAGGTATGCGGCTCAACATGATGAGCTTAATACACAGCAGTTCGCTGCTGCGCTGCAAACCGGAGTGGACGCTGCGTATAAAGCAGTTGTAAAGCCTGTAGAGGGAACTATTCTTACTGTAGCTAAAGAGGCTGCAAGACATGCTGTTTATTATGCCCGCCGTACTACTGACGTTGTGGAGCTGATGACAGAGGTATTAGCCAAAGCAAAAGAAGCCTTAGCTTATACGCCTGAGCAATTACCTGTATTGAAGCAAGTCGGTGTTGTAGATTCTGGCGGTCAAGGTTTGGTCTACATTTATGAAGGGTTTCACCAGCATCTGACGAACGGAAGTACCGGTCTGTCTGAATCTGTGCAAGGACAAACCCACACACCCGTTGCACCAGCGCCTAAACCCGTGTTAACGAAACCTGAAAATGAACTGTTTTCTGTACAGTCTTCTGCGCAGTCACAGCTATCTACTGAAGATATAGAATTTCTATATGATATGGAGTTTTTCATTAATCGCCAGTTAGGCGCTAACGTGAGAACTAATTTTGATGAGGAAGCTTTTAGGAAAGCGTTGTCAGTTAATGGCGATTCCATTATTGTAATTTCGGATGATGAGACGATTAAAGTGCATGTGCATTCTAAGGCTCCAGGTGAAGTGATGAACTTGGCTCTTCTTTATGGGGAGATCACGCAGATTCATATTCTTAATATGCGAGAGCAGCATCGTGACCTGCTGACTGCGGGTATGGATATTGCACCAATGCCTGATGTATTCGCTGATATGCCGAATGAGAAGAGTGCAGTGCAAATGTCTCCTGCTGAGCCACCAGCTGATGATTTGGCACCTTACGGCTTCATTGCGGTATCTTCTGGCGCAGGTATTGCTGATATTTTCAAAAGCCTTGGAGTGGACGTAGTCCTAGCTGGTGGTCAAACAATGAATCCTAGCACGGAGGATTTCGTGAACGCGATTTCTTCTATATCTGCGAAGCATGTTTATATTTTGCCGAATAACTCGAACATTGTTCTTGCCGCTCAACAAGCTAAAGATCTTCTAGAAGGCGAACGTGAGATTACGGTGATTCCAAGTAAAAGTATTCCACAGGGAATAGCAGCAGCTTTTGCGTTCCAAGAGGAAGATGCTGTGGAGACTAATTCTGAGAATATGCTGGAAGCAATCTCTCATGTGAAATCCGGACAAGTAACGAACGCTGTGCGTGATACAAGCTTTGATGGGCTGGAGATTAAATCGGGCCAATTTATTGGGATTTCTAATTCTAAAATTGTTGCTGCGGCGGATGATCTTTTGGCTGCAAGTCAGGCGCTGTTATCCAACATGCTGGAGAATGGCGACGAAATCGTCACGATCCTTATTGGTGCAGAAACAGAATCCGAGGCTACTGATTCTTTGAGTGAGTGGCTGGAAGAGACTTATCCGAATGTGGAAGTTGAGATTCATGAGGGTGGCCAACCCCTGTATTATTATCTGTTCTCTGTAGAGCCATAGGTAGGAATTAATGGTTCTTTAACAATGGAGTAGAAATTTGCTATTGCGTAGTTGGCAAAATTATAGCTTGGGGGAGAAAATCCATGAATCGTACCATTATCGTCACCGACAGCACTTCAGATATCCCGCCAACAATGGCGGAAACGTACGGAATTGAGGTAGTACCGTTGACCTTAATGTTCGGCGAAGAGGCTTTTAGGGACAATCTGGATATGACTCCGGAGCAGTTCTATGAGCGTCTTCCCCGTACCTCACAGCTGCCGACTACTTCTCAACCCTCACCGGTTGAATATATGAATGTGTACCGCAGTATTCTGGAGCGTAACCCGGGCTGTTCTATCCTTTCCTTTCATATTTCTTCTGGACTGAGCGGGACTTATCAATCTGCATTGCTGGCTAAATCGATGCTGGAGGAAGAGGGAGAAGGAATCACTGTTGTGGATTCTCTCTCCGCTTCTTATGGTTTTGGATTTATGGTAGTGGAAGCTGCCAG
Organism: Paenibacillus sp. FSL H7-0323; assembly: GCF_038002725.1. Taxonomy (NCBI): domain Bacteria; kingdom Bacillati; phylum Bacillota; class Bacilli; order Caryophanales; family Paenibacillaceae; genus Paenibacillus; species Paenibacillus sp. FSL H7-0323. The sequence goes on from NZ_JBBODB010000001.1 coordinate 783,265, forward strand.
AATGTCTGCTGAGGGCAAAGGACCTGAAGAGATACTTGAGGCTGTAGAAAGCCTACGTCAAACGCGTAAGCTTTACTTCTTAGTAGATACACTTGAATATTTACAAAAAGGCGGGAGAATTGGGAAAGCCTCCGCTATTCTGGGGACACTTCTGAATATTAAGCCGATCCTGTCCATTGATGCAGAAGGAATTATTTATGCGGTGGAGAAAGTTAGAGGCCGTAAGAAGGCTGTCGCCCGTATGATTGAACTGTTCAAGCGGGATCTGCAGGGTGTAAACAAAATCAATGTGGCCGTGGGTCATACGGCTGAACCGGCTTCCGGCGAGGAGTTCCTGAATGAGCTTGCAGGACACTTCACCTTGGAAGAAAAAGTGCTGACGAACGTCGGCCCTGTCGTGGGCAGCCATGTCGGTAACGGTACATTAGCTGTGTTCATTTGGCCTGCAAAATGAGGGATAAATATGACACTGGCATTAAATCAAATTGAAGTGAAAAACATAACTGGCGTGAGTGCTCAAAAGCAAAGCGAGCTTCACGCCTTTGGCGTCTTTACAGTAAAGGATTTATTAGAGTATTATCCGTTCCGCTACGAGGATTATCGGCCCCGCTCGCTTAGCGAGACTAAACACGGGGATAAAGTGACCGTTGAGGCAAAAGTGATCGGTATCCCTGTGCTGCAGCGCTTTGGCGGCAAGTCACGTCTCAGCTGTAAGATGGTTGCAGAGCCCTGGATGTTCACAGCAACCTGGTTTAACCGCCATTACGTAAGAGAGCAACTCACTGTGGGACGGGAAATTGTGCTGACCGGCAAATGGGATCAGAAGCGCAATCAGATTACAGTGACTGATTATGAATTTCCGGATCGTGGTGAAGGGAAGACGGGAACACTGCAGCCGGTCTATTCAGTAGGTGGTAAGATCACGCAGTCCTGGATCAGGAAGGTTATTAATCAGGGACTTCAGCAGTACGGGGATCTGATTCCAGAAATTTTACCGCATTCTATTATGAGGGAATATGACTTCATGCCGCGTAAACGGGCCATTGCCACTATTCATAGGCCTGAGGACACTCGTGAAGGGCAGCAGGGGCGCCGTAGGATGGTGTATGAGGAACTATTCCTGTTCCAGTTGAAGATGCAAGCGTTCAGGGTTCTGAACCGCGGGCGGATGGATGGGGTAGTCCACACAGTGGATAACGCGACGGTACGCCAGTTCGTTCGCAGTCTGCCTTTTGAGCTTACAGATGCACAGAAACGTGTAGAGCTGGAGATTTTACATGATCTGCGTTCACCATATTGCATGAATCGTCTGCTGCAAGGAGATGTTGGCTCGGGTAAAACAGTGCTTGCGGCAGTGGCGCTTTTTGCTACGGTAAGATCTGGTTTTCAGGGCGCACTTATGGTGCCTACAGAGATTTTAGCAGAGCAGCATATGCGTTCACTTACCAGAATGTTTGAGCCGTTTGGGATTACTGTAGGACTCCTGACGGGCAGTGTGACTGGCCGAAAACGTAAAGAATTATTGGCCTCGTTGCAAATGGGGATGCTTGATATCGTGGTAGGAACACATGCTTTGATTCAGGAGGATGTATTTTTCCGTGATCTGGGACTTGTAGTAACTGACGAGCAGCATCGTTTTGGTGTGAATCAGCGTGGTGTATTGCGGCGTAAAGGATATAATCCGGATGTACTGACGATGACGGCGACGCCTATTCCTCGTACGCTAGCCATCTCTGTTTTTGGCGATATGGATGTATCCACTTTATCTGAGAGGCCGAAAGGCCGGGTGCCAATAACTAGCTACTGGGTAAAGCATGATCTCATGGATCGTGTGCTGAATCTGATTAAGCGTGAAATTGATCTCGGTCGTCAAGCTTATCTGATCTGTCCGCTTATTGAAGAGTCCGAGAAGCTGGATGTGCAGAATGCTATTGATTTGCATATTCAGATGAGCCAAGCTTTCCCTAGCTATAAAGTTGGGCTTTTACATGGTAAAATGACTCCCGCTGAAAAAGATGAAGTGATGCGGGCATTTTATAACAATGAGCTACAGCTGCTTGTGTCCACTACGGTGGTGGAGGTGGGTGTGGACGTTCCTAATGCTACATTGATGATCATTATGGATGCGGATCGTTTTGGCCTGTCACAGCTGCACCAGCTGCGTGGACGGGTAGGAAGAGGGCAGCATGCCTCTTTTTGTGTGTTGGTAGCTGATCCAAAATCTGAAATCGGACGTGAGCGAATGACTGCCATGACCGATACGGATGACGGATTTGAGATTTCCCGAAGGGATTTGGAGCTGCGTGGTCCGGGGGACTTTTTTGGGACAAAGCAGAGTGGATTACCGGAGTTTCGGCTGGCAGATATGACGGCTGACTTTGAAATTCTCGAGCAGGCGCGGGATGATGTTGCTGAGCTGCTTAAGGATGAAGCCTTTTGGACATCACCTGAATATGCAGCTCTTCGGCATTATTTACAGAGTGAACAGATCTTCCAAGGAGAATTAATTGACTAACTAGGCACATGTAGCACCGAAGGCTCATATACTGTGAAAGATTGGATATGACGGGAGGTGCTACACTTGGGTTATCAACAATTCGGAATTAGCCCTCAGTTGGTGGATCGCATCAAGCTGAAGATGAAAAACTCGACTGTGAAGGATCGTATCAAAAGTATGATTGAGGGCATCTCGAAACAGGAGCTGCAGGATCCTGCGGTTGTTCGCAGATTGGTACGAAAAGCGTCAGGTGTATTGAACGAGAAATTGACCTCGACACAGGAAGAACAAATTGTGAAGTTTATCATCGCGCAGAAAATCGATCCGAACAACACCTTTCATTTGATCCGCTTGTGGGGAATGTTCCGTTAAGTAGCGTATTAAATGAAAAGTAGGGGTTGTCCATAGATGTTTTTTTCATCGTATGTGACAGTCTGCAAGCAGCGATCCTCCTATTATTGGAGGATCGCTGCTTTGCGTTTTTGGCCGTAGTTACGGCTTGCTGAATAGTGACTCTATTTCGGACAACCGTTGCCTCCGAATCATAGCCATTCGTCGTCCGCTACCGCTGAATGATGTTCATCCATCGTTTGATGCCACCGAATCATGGTCAACCTTCGTCAGATGCCACTGAATCATAGTCAACCGTTGTCCAATACCGTAGAAATATGATCATTCGCTATCCGATCCCGCCGAATTATATCCATCCTACGTCTAATACCACCGAATCATAGTCATCCGCCGTCCGATACCCCGAATCACATTCACCCGCCGTAAGATGTCGCCGAATCATGTTCATCTGCCGTGGGGTACCGCTGAATTATGTTTATCCATCGTCTGATGCTACCGATTCATGTTTATCCATCGTCTGATGCTACCAAATCATGTTCATCCATCGTCTGCTGACCCCGAATCATAGTCATCCACCGTCTGTTCCCGCCGAATCATGATCATCCGCTGTGGCATTCGGACTCCAATGACGTTATTCGCAAATATATCGCCTTTGGAGCAAGGATTCGGACCCCAGTGCAGTTATTCATAAGAAATAGGCTCGTAGTTGGCGTTTTTGGTGCCAATAGGGGCTATGCGGTCCGATAGCATCCAAAATTCAGGATAATTCCGCGTATAAGGTCCGCTGTGTCCGATGCCACCGAATTCCATTCATCTGCCGTGGGGGTACCGCTGAATTATGTTTATCCATCGTCTGATGCTACCGAATCAAGTTCATCTGCTGTCGGGTACCACCGAATCTTGTTCATCTGCAAGTTGCTACCGCCGAATCATGATCATCCGCTGTGGCATTCGGACTCCAATGACGTTATTCGCAAATATATCGCCTTTGGAGCAAGGTTTCGGACCCCAGTGCAGTTATTCATAAGAAATAGACTCGTAGTTGGCGTTTTTTGTGCCAATAGGAGCTATGGGGTCCGATAGCATCCAAAATTCAGGATTATTTCGCGTATAAGGTCTCCTAAGTCCGATAGCTGCCTCAATCGCGCAAACATGTTAGATTAAGCGAAGTTTGAGGCCTCGATCAAGAAGTTTTGGGTCTCAAACAAAAAAAAGGAGTCTTCGCTCAAGAAATTAGGTCTCGCGCAGAAAAATTGGTTGCGATCAAAGGCTAAGTTCAAAAAGAAAGGAGCGCTCCAGCCATTTTCATGGCTTAAGGGCGCTCCCTTTTTTTATTCGTGTAAGCGTGTTTGTCTATGATCTTTAGTGGCTGATCTGAACACAATTTGGCTCTCTGAATCACACTGTAGAACGAGTGCCCGAAGATGCTCTTCTTCCATTCTGTTCGTCAGACAAAACAACGTGCTAACCTCTCCATCTTGCCCTGAACCTTCAGCAATCGCAGCTTCTCGGTTTAGGGAGCTTGCGATTGCTTGCTGAATGTCCAAACATCGGCTGCTGGTAATCCAAGCAGTGCGGGAGTGGGATAATCCCCGTAGTGAGATACGAACACCTTCGAAAGCCAGCAGGTAGGCAATAATAGAATACATTGCTTGCTCCCAACCGAACAATGTTCCTGCAAAAAGCAGAATTGCACAGTTCAGGATCATAATAACGACTTCCGTTGATTTTGGAGGTCCGCCGCTCAGCAGAGAATACCCCTGGTCACTGGCTTGTTTATTTACACCGCCGAATCTCACAGATATTCCAATACCTACTCCAAGACAGATGCCTCCTGCCATTGCCGCAGGTAAAGGATCGCTAATCACAGCAGGAAAACGATGCAGCGCAAGAGACGCGATGGTTAGGCAGGTTAATCCCAAAACAGTGTAAAGAGCAAAGCGGAGATTTACTTGTTTTCGCGACATAAATATAAAGGGCAGGTTGAATAGAAATAGAAACAATCCAAGCTGCATTTCAGTAGTATGAGCGAATAATGCGGATAAACCTGTAATCCCGCCGACAACAAGGCCATGTGGCATTAAAAATAATTCCAATCCTACAGCAGCAAGCAATGCGCCGGCAATGACTGTGAGAACTCGGAAGGTAGAGCTTCTTTGTAGCTGTTGACGTTGATTTATTTTGTTCTGCATAGTTTTTCCTCCTTCAACAGGGGAAACGACCTTACTCATTTTCAGTGGCTATGGCAGATTTTTTGGATATTCGTGCATCATGTCGTTTCTCAAAGTTGGATACTTTATCCGTTATTTTACAAATCTATTTAGATTCCTTCGTCAGACAATGTCCAAGGACAACAAGGATCAGCACGTAAATGTCTGCGAATGGCTGCAAATGGTTGCAAATCTCTGCGAAAGGCTGAAAATGGCCGCAAATAGCTGCAAATAGCTGCAAATAGCTGTAAAGGGCCGCGAATGGTTGCGAATGTCTGCAAATGGTTGCGAACGGCTGCAAATGGCTGCAAATAGTGAAGACTAGCCAGCACTCCGCCTGCTTTACCCAAATTGGCTAAAACAATTTAAAGTTTATCCCGTGAGACTATAGGCATCCAATGATAGATGAAGCATGAAGGCTGTGACCAACGCTACGTCCGGCCAGTAAGCCTGCAACGAAGTTGCGCCAATCAGTATAACGATAACTGCTGCAAGGGAGTACCAGAGCGCCTCACCGCCTAAGGTGGGTGGATGTAACTTAGTCTCAAGCTGAAGAAGAAGATGGCACCTAAGAAATAACGAAATAGGATCACGAGCTTTTCAATTCGTCTCACATGTTCGGTTTCAGCGAGGACAAGTCCACTAGTAGTGCGCCAATAACTTCTGTCTGCTAGACGAGTGCTCTCGGAGAATCCAGCAATCAAGAATAGTGCTGCGAATATTACTAATGTACACCGGAACGGATATCCAGAACATGGTTCAGCCAAGATACTTGCTTTCTTCCAGTGGATGATGAGCAATGCGAGCATGTATAGCCACCGGGAAATCCGCATCTCTATAATTCATGAACCTAAGATTTTTATCAATTGAAGTTCTAAATTCCCTTCAGCCGACATTCATTTAGGGCAGAGGTGAACTTCGTTAGTAGAGTGAAATTAGAAAATGAGACGTGAATTTTAACAGGTACAGCCGCAGTCGAAGCAGGAATTTATAAATCACTGGACGGAACAGTAAAGAAAGTACAGGGAGTATTGCAATTACCGCAAGTGACTTCGTTCCCCACTGTTCAGTTATTTTGATGGCTCCTACCTGAGGGGTTATTTGAGGTGCAATCCTTACGGGAGGTGTAAACTTTCGCTCGTAGCGTTCAATTTCGGATGTCGTTGATTCTTGCTCCGTAGTGAATAATCCTCCAGACCAGGCAGGTGGAAAAGAGAACATCATTCCCAGAATTAGGACTATACGAAGAAACCAATGTAGTGATAAACGCGCTATATATTGCACCGAAATAACACCTCCCAACTGTATGTAGTATAAAAAGCATACCATACCTTTTCCTTTGAATCCAAATTGTTTTGTGAAAAAAATTCATATATAGATGATGAAAACATGAAACCGAACGGGAAAAATGACGTATTTCGCAGCATAGATAACTTTTATTATCTAGTTTCAGTCAGGAGGGATAAATTTGAGCGAATGGCAGGATTTTAACGGTTTTGATGAGCGCAGCTTTTTCGGAAGTTTCATTCATGAGATGCCACTGTTTTTTAAATTATTTGCTTTGCTTTTTCTTGGCCTTTTCGTTTTTATAATTGTTAAATCAGTGAGAATCTGGATGTCCAATAACGCAAGTCCTTTGATAAAAGCAAACTGCACAGCGGTCACCAAACGAACCGAGGTATGGGGTGGATCCGGTGAATCGAGAGCAAATACTAGTTATTACGTTACGTTTGAGTTTGCCGATGGCACTCGTTTAGAGTTGCAGGTAAGAGATCAGGATTTTGGCCTGATTGTAGAAGGGGACCGAGGTGAACTCCTGTATCAAGGGACTAGGTTTAAAAGCTTCAATCGCGATTTGAAGAAAGAACATCTAAATTTCTAAAAAAGTACATACCATTCAAGAATCACCATGCCTGTTTTGGGTAAAACTCATATGAGAGGTTTTACCAGATCTCAATTCTGGAAGGAGGCTATGGTCTTGAATTCAAATAATTCACAATCGCAAGGGCTGGTACCCTTCCATACACTGAGCGAGGAAGAAGTGCTGAATAGGCTGGAAACTCGGAAAGAGGGTTTATCTTCCGATGAAGCAGCTAAACTTCTGGAGCGATATGGGAAGAATGTACTGCAAGAAGCGAAGACTAAATCGCTATTAGAAAAGTTTATCGAACAATTTAAAAATGTAATGATCTTTATTTTGCTAGTAGCAGCTGTATTGTCAGGAGTTTTGGGGGAATGGACGGATACGATTATTATTTTGCTTGTAGTCATTCTGAACGCGGTGCTTGGAGTTATTCAGGAAAATAAGGCGGAGCAGGCACTCGATGCGCTTAAAAGCATGTCCTCTCCGCATGCCAGAGTAAGACGTTCCGGTCAGGTTACTGAGATAAAAAGTGAAGACCTCGTTCCCGGGGATATCGTATTACTGGAAGCCGGAAATGTAGTTCCGGCGGATATAAGACTTTTGGAAGCCGCATCGTTAAAGACGGAGGAAGCCGCGCTTACAGGAGAATCATTGCCATCAGAAAAGCGGGCCGGTGTGCTTGAAGGCAGCGACATTGTAATCGGAGACCGCACCAATATGGCTTACATGAGCAGCAGTGTTACTTATGGCCGGGCGGTTGGTGTCGTTACAACAACAGGAATGCAGACGGAGGTCGGTAGAATTGCCGGTTTTATCTCGGAGGAAGATAATGATGTAACACCGCTGCAAAAAAAGCTGGATGAACTAGGGAAATATTTCACCTTTATTATTCTTGGCGTTTGCGTGATTATCTTTGCCGTTGGGATCTTCGAGGGAAGAGAGCTAATGGATATGCTACTCACCTCGATCTCACTTGCGGTAGCGGCTATCCCGGAAGGGCTGCCAGCAATTGTTACGATCATTCTCGCGCTTGGTGTGCAGCGAATGGCGGGACGAAAAGCGATCATTCGCAAGCTTCCTGCGGTGGAGACACTCGGAAGTACAGAGATTATATGCTCCGATAAGACAGGTACTTTAACATTAAATAAAATGACTGTCGAAAAAGTACATGTCAACGGAAAGACCATTGATTCCAGTGCAGGACTTGAAGGGATTCCTGGTGGTGAGTTATTGTTTCAAGCTATGACGCTTTGTAATGACTCCAGCATTGACGAAGGAAAGACTCCTAGTGAAACTGAAGCAAAAGCTGGAACCAAGGATCCCCAAACCAAGAGCGGAAAAGCAATCATCGGCGATCCGACGGAGACCGCGTTAGTCGATTATGCGCTTAGTATAGGTACTGACAAAAGGGAGCTTGAAAAGAAATATCCACGTAAAAATGAGCTGCCTTTTGACTCTGATCGCAAGCTGATGACAACGATTCATGAGGTAGAAGATGGTCGATATCGTGTGCTGACAAAGGGTGCACCAGATGTACTTTTGTCTAAATGCAGCCATATTTATGTGGATGGAGAAATTGTACCTCTACAAGACGAACATAAGCGGAATATCATGGAGAGTAATAAAATGCTCGCAAATGACGCACTTCGAGTGTTGGCGTTTGCTTTCCGAGATGAGGAGCAGCTGCCGACCGATCTTTCACCAGATACCACGGAGATAGAGTTAGTATTTATTGGTTTGGTTGGTATGATAGACCCTCCGCGTGAGGAAGTACGGGATGCGGTAGCCATCTGCCGTAAAGCGGGAATAAGACCTGTAATGATTACAGGGGATCATCGTGATACAGCAGCGGCTATTGCCAAAAGATTAGGGATTATTGAAGATGAATCAGGTGTATTAACGGGCAGTGAGCTGGATAAATTCAGCGAAGAGGAATTTGCGGAGAAGGTTACCGATTATTCGGTTTATGCACGCGTCTCTCCTGAACACAAGGTGCGTATCGTTAAGGCTTGGCGGCAAAAAGGAAAAATTGTGGCGATGACCGGAGATGGTGTAAATGATGCTCCTGCACTTAAATCATCCGACATCGGTGTGGGCATGGGGATAACCGGAACGGATGTTGCCAAGGGTGTATCAGATATGGTGCTTGCCGACGATAACTTTACGACTATAGTTGTTGCCGTTGAAGAAGGACGGAAAGTTTACAGCAATATCCGCAAAGCAATCCAGTTCCTTCTCTCCGCTAACCTTGGGGAAGTGCTGACATTATTTATTGCCACTATGATTGGTTGGCGTATTCTAGAGCCGATCCATATCCTGTGGATTAATCTCGTTACGGATACTTTACCTGCACTTGCCCTAGGGCTTGAGAAAGCCGGTGAGGATGTAATGGCGAAGAAGCCGCGTAAAGCAAGCAGTAGCATTTTTGCTGGCGGCGTTGGGATCGGGATAATATATCAAGGGATTGTAGAAGCGGCACTTACGTTATTTGTGTACCAATGGGCGCATACGCATTACAATGAAGGCATTGCGGTTACAATGGCCTTTGCCACATTAGGATTACTGCAAATTGCCCATGCTTTTAACGTCAGATCCAATAAAAAATCGCTATTCCAGATCGGTTGGTTCAGCAATCGGTATATGTTATGGGCGTCACTGATCTCTATACTAATGCTTGTGCTTGTGATCATCATCCCGGGCTTAAACGACTGGTTTGGTGTCTCACATTTAAGTGGATTACAGTGGGGAATAGTATGTGCAGCAGCCGTAGCGATTATTGTCATAGTAGAACTTGTAAAGCTGTTTGTCCGGATAAGCGGAAGGGGCAAGAGCTGGGATTAAGAATTTGGTTAAGAGTTGTAGTCAAAAAGCCTGAATCCCTTCAATAGGGATTCAGGCTTTTTGAATGATTTCTTTTAAAGTATGGGAAGCTTATAAAACACGTTGCATGTGGAGGATTACATTACTCCAATAACCCGAGTCGAGGTCACTGATCTGAACTCCGGGTTCACCCCAAGTGTGGATAAACTTTCCGTCTCCAATGTAAATACCGACATGACCAGGTATAGCATCACTTTCAAATCGGCCGGGAACGGTAAAAAAGATAAGATCCCCTACATCCAGTTCGCTTCGACTTACACGAGTACCTAAATTATCTTGATCTTTAGCTAAACGAGGTAAGCTGACACCGAATTTTTTGAAAACATGCCTTGTAAAAGAAGAGCAATCAAATTTTTTGGTTTCTTCATAAGATCCAGCGCCAAAGTCGTAGGGTACACCTAAGAAATTTTTGGCAAAAGCGACTAACTCCTTTTTATCCGCTTCAGAAATACTTTGAATGCGTAAAGATTTAGATTCACTCGTGGATTCGACCGTCGATAATTTTTCGATAGTCTTACGTTCGGACGGTGTAGCAATGTTTATCTCACCCGACTGGGGATTCCAGCCTACTTCTGTTTGCAGAAATTTGGACAAGGCTAAAGGGGTGATATAGATTTGCCCTTCTTGCCGTCTAGGGGCTTGTGGCAGTGTGATTTTTTCCCCAAGTGAGAATACCTGTGGTGAGCCAGGGCGCAGCATATACATAACATCGCTATAACCGATTTTAGTGTATCCATCACTAGAACCATCATCTTTCATCCGATATCCGAGCGAAGTAACCGCAGGCTTAAGTGGAATCCAATACTTTCCCTGAGCGTCGGTAATTGCAGATTGTTCATAATAACTGGAGGCATTTGTTCCATCAGGAGTTAGCGCGTTAACCTTAGGTTTTTGCGATTGAGATGAATAACCGCAGGATGAACTCGTTAAAGCGACAGCAAGCAATACAGTAGCGGTGGTTAGTAGTCTTTTGTGATTATTAGCCATTTAACACGCTCCATCTTCAAACTGTAAATTCAGTTTGTGCAGGGCGATTTTTTTTATGTAAAAGAAACGAAGGCAATCGCTGTAAGAGACAACCAAGCATTACCTGTTTTGATGTCATATATTCTTCAGAATTTGAAATCTATGGAAATATGATAAGTGATTGACGGATAAACAACCTCCATATAATATAGGTTTAATAGATTTCTATCATTAATGTGAGGTACGTGTAAGCTTATGCTTTAATGCTTTTATCGATAAAAGTGATAATGCTGAGTCGCTCACCTTGATGTATGCGTTAATAAACTAATGAAATGGGGTACTTTGATGAAAAAGAGAAACATTTTGGCGGGATTAAGCTTATGCTTCATGCTCGTAGCAGCTGGTTGTGGTAACAATAACACTGCGGGAAACGCAGGAAATGCAGCGAATTCCGGTAATTCCCCTACGAATGCAGGAGCAGCAGATTCAAAAACGTACAAAATTGCGATCTCGCAATATGTGGAGCACCCCTCACTTGATGCTACACGTGAAGGAATTCTCGCTGCTTTGAAGGATGCAGGAATCGTTGAAGGTGAGAACCTGAAGGTTGACCTTGAGAATGCTCAGGCTGATCAAGCGAATAACTTGTCCATTGCTCAAAAGATTGCCGCTGACTCTAATGATTTGGTATTGGCAATTGCAACGCCTTCCGCTCAATCAATTGTTCAAGCACTCAGCAAAGCAAGTAAGGATACACCGATTTTATTCGCAGCCGTAACTGACCCACTCGACGCGAAGATTGTCACGGATCTGGAGCATCCAGGTGGCAATGTATCAGGGGTATCGGACACCAATCCCGAAGCGATTAACAGATTAATGCAATTTATAGCTACCCAATTTCCTAACGTGAAAAAGCTGGGCATCGTTATTAATGAAGGTGAACCAAATGCAGTAATTATGGCTGAGATTGCTAAAAAAGAGTTGGATAAACATGGAATCGAGCTAGTGAAGGCTGCCATCACGAATACCTCTGAAGTCAAACAAGCTGCAGAATCACTTGTGGGTCGTGTAGATGCATTCTACATTACTTTGGATAACACAGTCGTAAGTGCAGTGGATACCATTATTCAAACAGCTAATGACAAGAAAATTCCCTTCTTCTCCAGTGACCGTGATACGGTTGAAAAGGGAGCTTTCGCCACCGTTGGTTTTAAATATTTCGATCATGGCTATCAAGTGGGTCAAATGGCCGTGGATATTTTGAAAAATGGTAAAAAGCCAGCTGATATGAAAGTAACCATGCAAGAAAAACTCGATCTCATTCTTAACCTGAAATCTGCAGCAGCGCAAGGCATAGAAGTGACTGATGCAATGAAGGCAGAAGTTGCCGATCAAGCTAACAATATTATTCAATAAGCCATTATATAGGGGCGATTTCGTGAGAACGCCCCTTTCCGCTCGAAGGAGGAAGTCATCTATGTTAAATTCGATGCTCGGGGCCGTTGAAATGGGACTGCTTTACGCATTTATGGCTTTAGGTGTATACATTACCTTTCGTATTCTTGATTTCCCTGATTTGACTGTAGATGGGAGCTTTACCACTGGTGGTGCCATTGCCGCTGTTATGATTACTAACGGTTATGCACCATGGCTTGCTACCCTGGCCGCTATTGCTGGTGGAATGCTGGCAGGAATGTGTACGGGCCTATTACATACGAAAGGCAAGATTAATGGACTGTTATCCGGGATTCTGATGATGATTGCACTCTATTCCATTAATCTGCGGATATTTGGTGGCAAACCGAACTGGTCTTTAATGGGCGACACTACCTTGTTCACTTCCATTGATCCTCTGCTCGTACTGCCGTTTGTAGTTATTTTTGTGAAAATAGTAATGGATTTATTCCTGCGTACAGATCTTGGACTTGCGCTGCGGGCTACCGGAGATAATGCAAGAATGATCCGTAGTCTGGGTGTGAACACGGATAATACCACTATTCTTGGTGTCAGTTTATCCAATGGAATGGTGGCGCTCTCGGGGGCGCTAATCACTCAGTATTCTACTTTTGCGGATTCCTCTATGGGTATTGGGATGATTGTAATCGGGTTAGCTTCGGTGATCATCGGTGAAGCCATATTCGGTGCTAAAAATGTATTTCGGGCCACATTGGCTGTTGTGCTCGGATCCATAGTTTACCGGATCGTAGTTGCACTTGCCTTGCGAGTACCGTGGCTGAAAGCTTCGGATCTTAAGCTGATCACAGCAATTATCGTTATTTTCGCTCTTGTATTCCCGTCGATTCAGCGTTTCCTGAAGCAGAAGAATATGGCGCGGAGGCGTTCCGTTGAATTAGCTGAGCAGGCGCTAAGCAGCAAGAGAGGGGGCACCATCGATGCTTAAACTAGAGAACGTATCTAAGCTGTTCAATCCCGGTACACCCGATGAGAAAATAGCGCTGCTCGGCATTGATTTGGAGCTTCTTCCCGGTGATTTTGTCACCATCATTGGAAGTAATGGAGCTGGCAAATCTACACTGATGAACATTATTTCCGGTGTCATGAAGCCGGATCTGGGTATAGCCAGCATTGAGGGAAATTCAATCAGCCATTTGGCGGAATTTCAACGGAGTCGTTGGATCGGCCGTGTCTTTCAGGACCCAATGGCGGGTACGGCTCCACATATGACGATTGAAGAAAATTTAGCTATGGCTTATAAAAGAGGCAAAAGCAGAGGGTTAACCTTTGGCGTAAATAAAGCAAAAAGAGCTTTGTTTCGCAATGAGCTAAGCCGTCTGGGGATTGGGCTGGAGGATCGCCTGCGGGCAAAAGTAGGGTTGTTGTCAGGGGGAGAGAGACAAGCGCTAAGTCTGCTAATGGCGACCTTTACTCAACCGCAAATTTTACTTTTAGATGAACATACAGCAGCCCTTGACCCTTCTCGTGCGGAGCTGATTACTAAACTTACAGAGTCCATTGTCCGTGAGATGAAGTTAACCACCCTAATGGTTACTCATAACATGGAACAGGCCATTCGTCTTGGCAATCGTCTGATCATGATGGATAAGGGCCGTATTATTTTGGATATCGATGAGGAACGTAAAAAAGATCTTACTGTAGAACGGCTGCTCGGAGAATTCGAGACAATCAGCGGACATAAATTGGCAGATGACCGAATGATGCTTGGCTAGTCAGTTGTAGGTGTGAAGGTAGCTCAATATAAGGGCTTGAAGTGAAGTCTGATTCTGGATTTCATTTCGAGCCCTTTTTTACATAGGAATTTTTTCGCCGAGCCATTATACTATCCTTATCTTTCAGTTCACGTAAATTTACCCAAATGGAACATTATGGTTTATAATGGAATTATAGTGATAATAAATGAAAATTATCATATTTAGGGAGCGGAGAATGCAGATGATTTGGAAAAATGTTAGCGCTTACAGAAGTTCGGGCATTTTCAACAAAATGATACTGATTATTTCCTTTTTGCTTCTACTTTCCTTTTTATTCTCTTTGACCGTTTTACAATATGTGTATCGTATCTATGACAAGCAAATTTATGAAAAGGCCTCTGAGGTACTGGGGATGTCCTCCATTAGCATCGAAAATGCCTTAAGAGAATTGGATCAGCTTTCTTTTACAGTGGTGTCTGATGAGCAAATTCAAGAATGCCTGCGCCAATTGCAGAATGATCCACAGCCTTATGAAAGACAAGTTCTACATAACAAGATCATAAACAGGCTGGTTGCTTTTGCAGGGGCAGAGAAATACGTTTATTCCATGATGCTGATGGATACGAGTGGCGGAGTAATGACTGCGGGCAATCGTGAAGGAGTATCACAGGATCTGCAGGATCAGTTAAAGCCGTTAGCTGCGGAAGCTAGCGGAAGTATAGTGTGGTATCCGCAAGGAAACAGAAATTCACTTTTGGCGGTTCGGCAGATTAAATCTTATACAGGGTCAACGTTTACGCTGGATGATCTGGGAACACTCGTGATCCGTATTCGGATCGATCTAATCATTGCGGATAGTACGAGCGATACTGACCAATTAATCGCAGTTGATGCCACGACGGGACAGGCAATCTATCCTGAAACACCGATTCTTTTGCCAGAAGAGCTTAAAGAAGAGACAGAACGTCCGGAGCTATATCGCACGGCCAAATATCAAGAAGGTACTTATTTTATAACCAAGACGAAATCATCTTATATAGATTGGATCTACATCAATGCCACTCCATTTAATGAGATGTTCAAACATATTACTTTTGTCAAAAAGCTGGTCGTCATCATATTCGCACTAATCTTATTAATTGGTCTCCTTTTAGGCTACAGGCTTGCTCGCAGTATTGTACGTCCGATCTCTAAGCTGACCAAAAAAATGAAGCAAATCGAGAAGGGCGATCTGGACAATCTGGAGGAACAGTCATTAGGTGTGGTTTCACAGACTGCGCAGGACGAGGTTAGCCAGCTAAACCGGACTTTTAAAATGATGATCCGCAGGATCAGAGAGCTTATTGATGAGAACTATGCGAAGCAGCTGATTATTAGAGAGACAGAGCTAAAAGCTTTGCAGGCACAGATTAATCCGCATTTTTTGTACAATACACTGGAATCGATCAACTGGTTAGCCAAAATGAACAAACAAGCCAAAATCTCAGAAATGGTAGAAGCGCTCGGTTACTTGTTCCGCAGCTCTATTGGTCTAAAGGATCCGCTGATTACACTTGAAAAAGAGATCACTATCGTGCGCAATTATGTCATTATCCAGAAAACACGGTTTGATGAGAGGCTTGATTTCCGGATGGATGTACCTGAACATCTGCATGACGCTTTGATTCCGAAGCTGACCTTGCAGCCTTTAATCGAAAATGCTATCCGCTATGCACTAGAGCCTAATATTGAACCGTGCACCATTTCTATAACAGTTAGTGAAGAAGAGCAGGGGCTCGATATCAGAGTCAGTGATAATGGACCGGGAATGAGCGCTGAATTTATCAAAGATTTGCAGATGGGAAGAGTTAAGACACGTGGAGAAGGCATCGGCTTAGCTAACATCGCGGAACGGATTCAAATCGTGTTTGGCCCTGAATGGGGTACAGTCATAGAAAGTGAACCGGGTCAAGGAACAACTATACATGTGCGTATACCTTACTTAAAAGGAGTGCTAGAGAATGTATAAACTGCTGTTGGTGGATGATGAACGCTTGATTCTGGAAGGGATATCGCAGGTTGTGGACTGGGGACGAGCGGGAACAGAGCTTGTAGGCACGGCGTGGAACGGGATTGAGGCTTTGGTGAAAATAGAGGAGCTTAGCCCTGAAATAGTGATTACGGATATTTCTATGCCTGGTTTAGATGGTTTGGGACTGGTGCAAAAATGCAGTGAACGATTTCCAGACGTGAAATTCGTTATGCTGACTGGTTATAAGGATTTTGATTATGCTTGTATTGCTATGCAGAACGGGGTTAAACATTATCTTTTAAAGCCGTGCAATGAGAATCAGATCCATGATGCATTGGTTGAGCTGGTAGCGGAGCTCGATGAACAGAAGAGCCGGGGCGAATTCGTAAATAGCATGAAACAACGTCTTCAGAAGGTATTGCCCCATGTGAAAGAACAATTTTTGAAGGAATGGATCTCTAACAAAACTTATGGAAGTCAGGATCTAGAGTACTATCAGGAATTATTCGGCATTGAACTCAATGACAAAACGGTACGCTTGCTCCTGTTCCGACTAGAAGGTTCTTACGAATATGAGCAATTGTTCGCTCTGCAAAATATTGCCCAGGACGTACTTCAGGAAACACTCCTGAGTGCGACGATAGGCGGTCATTTATTAATATTACTGGAAGACGAAGGAAATACGGTGCAGAATAGCCCCTTGCTTAAACGTATCGCTGAAGTAAGAGAGGTATTCTGCAAGTTTTATAAAATGGATGTGACAATCGCGATTAGTGATGCTGACCTTATGATTCATTCCCGGAGATTGTATCGTCAGACCTTGCAGTGCCTAAACCATCGTTTTTATTTGGAGGCGGGCGGTTTGATTACCGGGAGTGATATCCCAAGTGATGAGCTAAGTGGAAGAAATGATATCGAGCTAGATGAAGAGCATATTTGTCTACTTATAAAAGCAGGCGATCAAAATACGGTGGAGCTGGAATTGGAACGATTATTCAACTTGCTCGCGGATGAACGGTTAGATATTAACGTGACGCGTTCTTATGTTTTACAGTTATATTCCGCTATGATTCGTTTAGCAGTCCCTGATGAAAGAAATAGCTTCACATCGGGCTTGGCGGAGCTTGCCGAAATTAGAACCTTGGGAGGTTTAAAAGCATACGTCAAAGAGGCAGCGGTTCGCTTAACAGCGATGTATGACCGACATTTTAGTTCCCGGCAATCGCTTATTGTAGACAAAATGTTCAAAATTATCGCAGAGGATTACAAGAATGCAGAGCTGTCGCTTAGCTCGGTCGCTGCTGAAATGTTATATATGAATCCCGACTATCTAGGCAAAATATTCAAGAAAATTACCGGAGAGAAATTCTCGAATTACGTAACCAATTACCGGATTGCTAAAGCATCGGAGCATATTTTGAGAAGTGGGGATGTAAGAGTATTTGAGCTGGCTGAAATGTTCGGCTTCGGTGGAAATGCACAATATTTCAGTCAGGTTTTTAAAAAAGTAACCGGCCAGACCCCTACAGATTTCATGAAACCCCCTCAAGCGAACTGATTATTGAACAAACAAGACGGTTTTTTGTATTCAATAATCACGGAATATTTGAGAAAATTTAACCAATGAAAGCGCTACCTAAAGGGATCAGAGCCTTTACACTATCATAGGAAAAGGGGACATGAAATTGAAAAAGAGATTCGCTTTACTAGCCGTACCATTATTGTTGTCGTCGATGTTAGCTGGTTGTGGAGGTAACAACAATAACAATGCTGCTGCTACGGATTCCGCTACAAATACTCCTTCGGAGACGAAACCTGCGGCGACGACCTCAGCAGAACCAGTAACCCTGCGTATCGCATGGTGGGGTGGAGATACAAGACATTCTTATACACAACAAGTTATTGATATGTATGAAGCCAAATATCCGAATGTAACCATTGAGCCTGAATATGCATCCTTTGATGATTACTGGAAAAAGCTTGCTCCGCAAGCTGCTGCAAATAGACTTCCTGATATCGTTCAAATGGATATTTCCTATATTAATCAATATGGATCTAACGGACAGCTCGAAGATTTGAAACCTTATTTGAACTCTCAGATTCAAGTCGGCGATGTGAATGAGAACGTGCTGAGTACTGGAGTGATCGGTGAGAAGCAATACGGAATTCCGTTAGGGGTTAACGTACTTGGTTTTCAATATGATCCAGAATTGCTGAAAAAGGCAGGTGTTGATTCTATCCCAGAGAACTGGACTTGGGATCAATACAAGGAAATCGCCGCAAAAGCTAAGTCGGCTGGACTGTATATGGATGGTTCCATGGCAGCAGACGTGTTCTTCAACTATTATCTGCGTACAAAAGGGCTGGCACTCTATAACAATGATGGTTCCGCACTTGGCTATGAGGACGATGCGTTGTTCACTGACTTTTTCGGAATGTTGTCTGGTCTGATTAAAGATGGAGCGGTCCCATCACAAGACAAACTGAGTCAAAATAAAGGGGTTATTGAAGAGTCGGATATTGTTAAAGGGACAGGTATCGGTGTATGGCAATGGTCGAACCAATACGTTGCTTTGCAAATCGCTGTAAATCGTCCTATGGAGCTGGCACAAATGCCTGGTCCAGATATGGATAAAGGACTTTACATGCAGCCAAGTATGTACTGGTCAATTACTTCTAACTCTAAAGTGAAGGAAGAAGCAGCGAAGTTCGTTGATTTCTGGATTAATGATGTGGAAGCTAACAACCTGATCAAAGGCGAACGCGGAGTACCGATTTCAAGCAAAATCAAAGAATCTGTAGCTACACAATTAACTGATTCCGGTAAGCAAGTATTTAAGTTTGTTGCTGACATGGAGCCTACAACTTCACCTATGAGTCCACCGGTAGGTTCCCCAGAGGTTGTAGCCCTGCTTACAGACCTTGCTGAACAAATGAACTTCGGAAAAATCGACCCAGCAGCAGCAGCAGCACAGTTCCGAAAAGAAGCGAACTCTATTCTCTCCAGCCGTTAATCGTAGGGTAACAGAAAACTATACTGCGTCTCACATGGGAAACGGCATGCCATTTCGCTAGGCGGCATCCCGTTTCCCATATTATTCACATAAAAAGGAGTTGGAGACCCTTGGCATTAACGAATCCCCTACCTTCGAATCCATTGGCTGTTAAGAAAAAGAACCTCACCGGCCGGCGGTTACGAAGCAACCTTACAGGATATGCCTTCATCAGTCCGTTCGTCATTGGCTTCCTTTGCTTCACACTGATCCCGATGATCATTTCGCTGTATCTTTCTTTTACCAAATACAATTTATTCGCTCCACCTAAGTGGATTGGATTTGATAATTACATCAAAATGTTCTCAAATGACCCGAAATATTTGCATTCACTAAAGGTAACGCTGCTTTACGTATTTATCGGTGTGCCTTTACGTCTAACCTTCGCATTATTTGTGGCCATGATTCTAAATACGAAATCACGTATGGTAGGAGCCTATCGGACAACTTATTATTTACCTTCTATTATAGGGGGTAGTGTGGCGGTCTCCATCATGTGGCGTAATATTTTTAGTGATACTGGAATTATTAACGGCATGCTTGGCTTTTTCGGAATTGGACCGGTAAGTTGGTTTGGCAATCCGAACGCTGCGCTTATCATGTTGATAACTCTATCTGTGTGGCAGTTTGGCTCATCCATGTTGATCTTTCTTGCAGGTCTTAAAAATATTCCTGGTGAAATGTATGAGGCAGCTAGTGTGGATGGAGCCGGATTCTTCAGAAAGTTCTTCAAGATTACTATGCCACTCTTAAGTTCAGTGATTCTGTTTAATCTAGTTATGCAGACGATCAGCGCATTCATGACCTTTGTTCCAGCTTATATTATCTCTAAAGGTGAAGGCGGACCTATGGACGGCACTATGTTGTATTCTCTCTATTTATTCCGTCAGGCCTTTATGTTTAACAATATGGGTTATGCTTCGGCTATGGCTTGGGTAATGTTGTTGCTTGTCGGCATCATGACCGGAATCTTGTTCAAGACATCCAAATCGTGGGTCTTCTACGAGTCGGAAGGAGGAAAATAATCCATGGCGAAAATTAAACTGAAATGGCCGCTTTATCACATCCTTATAGGTGGCCTCGCTATCGTTATGCTGTATCCGATTCTGTGGATGATCATGAGTTCTTTTAAAGAGAGCCGGCTTGTGTTTGTTACAGCGCAGCACCTTATACCTGATCCATGGGAATGGGGGAACTATGCTAAAGGCTGGGAAGGTATTGCAGGTTACTCCTTTGGTGTCTTCATCAAGAACTCTTTTGTAATTGTTATTGTCGCAACACTGGGCGCAGTCATTTCATCTTCACTGGTTGCCTTCGGTTTTGCCCGCAATAAATTTGTAGGCCATGGCTTATGGTTCGGAATCATGATGATGACCCTGATGCTTCCTTCCGATGTGGTGCTCGTCCCTCAATACATTATCTATGCCAAATTGGAATGGCTCGACAGTATCAAACCGATCGTTGTTCCACAGTTCTTCGGTGTCCCGTTTTTCATTTTCCTAATGCTGCAGTTTATTCGGACCATTCCTGTTGAACTTGATGAAGCGGCTACCATCGATGGTTGTGGGAAATTTGGACTTTATTTCAGAATTATACTTCCACTCATTCGTCCTTCTATGGCTACTGCGGCGATCTTCTCCTTCTATTGGCGCTGGGAAGACCTGCTTGGACCGGTATTGTACTTGAACTCACCTTCTAAATATACAGTTTCGATGGGGCTTAAAATGTTCCTGGACAGTGAGTCCGTATCCAACTGGGGTCCAATGTTCGCCATGTCTGTTCTAAGTTTGGCACCAGTCATGATTATCTTCTTTATCTTCCAAAAGCAGATTGTAGAAGGAATCAGCACCAGTGGTTTGAAAGGTTGATTTCAGCAAACGAATATAAATGTTTTAAATCTCTAATTAAGAAAGGTGCGGCTGAATTTGGATAGCTATCGTTTTGATTTTGGGATTAAGGAAGCTGAGCCTGGCTACACCAAAATTCGGCCGGACACATCTTATTCTAAGGAAATAGGGTATGGTTTCACTTCTGATTCCTCAGTCTTTGGTCGTTTCAGAGGGGGAACAGATATACTGCGAAGCGATTGCTGCATCCCACAGAAAGCAGTTTTTCTTCTGGATCTCCCGAATGGGATCTACCGTGTTACGCTGCTGTTGGGTGATGCTCTGGCAGATACCAGCACATTTATCAAAGCTGGAGAAGGCAAGTTCGTATTGGACACGCTAAATGTGCCTGCGGGCCAATATTTGCGCGAATCCTTTGCAATTAGGGTTAAGGATGGGCAGCTAAAGCTATCGTTCTCGGGTGCGGCACCGCGTATTAACGCCTTGGACATTCAGATGGACAATGAAGCGTTAGTCTTATTTCTGGCGGGAGATTCCACGGTGACCGATCAAGGGGAAGAAGGTTACCCCTATGCGGGGTGGGGCCAACTGCTGCCACGCTGCTTCAAAGCCGGAATAGCTGTAGATAACCGAGCACTTTCTGGACGCAGTTCCAAGAGTTTTATTGAGGAAGGGCATTTGGAGGGCATTGCCGCAGATATCAGACCCAGAGATTATCTGTTCATCCAGTTTGGACATAATGATTCCAAAACTGATGATTTAAGACATACCGAGCCCTTTACTACATATAAAGAACATTTGCTCCGGTTGATTACAGTCGCCCGAGAAGCGGGGGCCTATCCGGTTCTTGTGAGCTCTGTACATCGGCGAAGATTTGATAGTGAAGAAGCAATTGTAGACACGCATGGAGATTATTTAATCGCCATGCGGGAACTCGCAGATACCGAGCAGGTTCCACTGATTGATTTAGCCGAGAAGAGCCGCAAGCTCTTTGAAGCTTATGGCTCAGAGGGCTCAAAAGATTTATTCATGTGGAGCTATCCAGGAGAATTTATTGCGCATCCAGGTGGGGTGCAGGATAATACACATTTTCAGATTTTAGGGGCTCGTCTTCTAGCTGAGCTTATAGTGGAAGGGATCCGGGAAGTTGGATTAAACGATCTCATCATTCATCTTCGTCAGGGAGAATAATAATCCTAAAGGAAAAGTAAATATCTGTCGGTTCAACTTCTGTATGCAAGGTTAAGGTTAAGGAAAGAACTTAACTGGAAGACTTGCATGATAAGAAGGAGGATATCACGATATGGCAGATAAAAAGCTTGTAGGTAAGGTTGCAGTTGTAACCGGAGGCGGCTCAGGAATTGGCCGGGCAACCGTGCTTGAGTTCGCACGTAACGGAGCCAAAGTTGTATTATTGGACAGAACTGTAGAAAATGCTGAAAAGGTTAGACAGCAAGTGGAGAAAGAAGGCGGAGAAGCCCTAGTTATCGAATGTGATGTTGCTGAACCACCACAAGTGGAAGCGGCGATAAATAAGGCGGCCGCGAAATGGGGTCGTCTTGATGTTGTTTTTGCCAACGCAGGGATTAATGGGGCGATGACGCCTATTGAAACGATGGATATTGAAGCTTGGGATCAGACCATTCATATTAACCTGCGTGGAACCTTCGCGACTGTTAAATATGCGATACCGCATCTAAAAGAAAGCGGAGGCAGCATCCTGATCAACAGCTCCATTAACGGAAATCGTGTATTTTCTAATGTTGGTTTTTCTGCTTACAGTACGACAAAGGCAGGACAGGTTGCTTTTATGAAAATGGCGGCACTGGAACTGGCTCAATTTCAAATCCGCGTAAATGCGATCTGTCCTGGGGCTATAAAGACCAATATAGATGACAACACTTTTCCATCAGAGGATCTGAAAGAAGTGAAAATCCCAGTAGAATTTCCTGAGGGAGATCAACCGTTGGAAGAAGGTCCGGGGCGACCTGATCAAGTAGCGAAGCTGGCGCTGTTTCTGGCGTCTGAAGATTCAGATCATATTACGGGGACGGAAATTTATTGTGACGGTGCAGAGTCGCTTCTGCATGGTTAGTTTTTCAACATAATCTTGGCCTCTCATAACGGATTCCATCCTCGTCGCTATGCCGGACCACACGGGTCGAAAGAGCATATGCGCTGAGGATGGTTATGCCGTTTTTTGTTGTAAAATAAAGCTAATCATTATCTCCAATTTCCGTTATAATGGAGTATCTCTGGAGAAAGGAGATTGCGATATGGATTTTCAATTGGAATCATTAATGAAGTTACTAGTGGCCATGCTGTTCGGGCTGTTCATCGGGATTGACCGACAGATCAAGCAGAAACCGCTGGGGATACGGACCAGTATGGTCATAAGCATTGCGAGCTGTCTTGTCACAGTGGTGTCTATCCATGCCTTTGATAAGTTCGCAGGACCAGAGCATCCCAACATGGACCCAATGCGGCTTGCGGCTCAGATTGTCAGCGGGATTGGTTTTTTGGGTGCGGGTGTTATTCTGCGTAGAGGCGGAGATGCCATTTCGGGCCTTACTTCGGCAGCACTCATCTGGACAGCTTCTGGAATTGGTATAGCTGTGGGTGCGGGATTCTATATTGAGGCAGCATATGCGGTTATTCTGCTGATGTTTGCTGTGAATTTAGTTCCTCATTTAATCCGTTCGCTAGGACCAGAAGTACTGAATAAACATGAAGTTTCAGTGAGGATCATTATGGAAGCTAATTTTGTGCTTACAGAAGTGATCCAAAAAATCGAGCGGCCTCAGGTCAGCTCGCAGCGCAGTACTAGAGGTCCATCCCGAGCGATTCGAAGAATGAAAATTAAAGATTTGGAAGATGGCAGACAAATGATCGATATGGTGATCTCAGCACCGGATCGGGATTACGCAACAGAAATCTATTACGATGTGAAGAAAATTGAACATGTAATGAGCGTAGAAGTGGAGCAATTGTAAAAAGAGCATGTCACCTCATGACTAGATGTGGTAATCTATCAAGTGGAGACAATTATCAGACACTGGAAGGGAGAACAATATATTATGTCAATCACAGCGTATGAAGGACAATATGAAGGAGAAGCAGCTATCTGGTTGAAAGCCGGTCGTTATGAGGCAGCTATTCTGCCAGGCATTGGCGGCAACCTGATCTGTTTCCGTGATACCGAAAACGGATATCGCTTCCTGCATGAGCCTGGAGCTGAAGAGATGGAAGCCTTTAAGGCAAGTCCGGGGATTCACGGAATTCCTGTATTATTTCCTCCAAATCGTTATGAGGATGGTAAATTTCCATGGAATGGTCAAACTTATCAATTCCCAGTAAATGAAGTTGCAACGGGCAACCATTTACACGGATTTTTACATACTGCAGCTTGGGAAGTCGAAGAATTTGGCAGCGGTAAGACTGAAAGCTTCGTAACCGTATTCATCAAGGTGGATGAGAATCATCCTTCTTATCAGTATTTGCCACATAAGTATACGATCAAATTGCGTTATACCCTCGGCGAAGGAGGATTATCTCAACAGGTGCTGGTACACAATGATGGAGAAGATGTGATGCCTTGCTTGCTGGCATTCCACACTGCAATTAACGCACCTTTCGCACCAGAAAGCAGTGCACAAGATTACCGCGTAAAAGCTACTATTGGCGAGCGCTGGGAGCTCAACGACCGCATGCTGCCAACAGGCAAATTCCAGGCGTTGGAGCCAGGAGAAGTTCAGCTTCGTGAAGAAGGTGTGAATCCATATTTTGCATCGATGGACAATCACTACACGGCTGTACCTCAGAACGGACGCAACCGGATGGAGCTTACTGATAGCAAAGCCGGAGTAACCTTGGTGTACGATGTAGGGACTTCGTACAAACAATGGATGATCTGGAATAATGGTGCTACAGAACAGTTCTTCTGCCCTGAGCCACAAATTAACTTGGTGAATGCGCCAATGGTAGATCTTCCTGCTGATGAAATCGGCTTGTTCAGCCTGAAACCAGGCGAATATTGGGAAGAAAGCAGCCGCCTGTACGTAAAATAGAGTTCAGTTGACATGAATAGGTTATAAAGAAGGGGCTGTCTCAAACGTAGTTTTTCTACGATTAGACAGCCCCTTAAATTTATCTCTTACTAATAATCTCTTCATTAATCTGTTCAATGATGTCTTGGATACTCTTCGAACCAAGATCACCTTCACCACGTTTTCTTACAGAGACAGTGTCGGAATTTTTTTCGTTCTCTCCAAGTACGAGCATGTAAGGTGCTTTTTCAAGCTGAGCTTCACGAATTTTGTAGCCTAACTTCTCATTTCGGATATCTACTTCGACACGAATGCCAGCCTTCTCCATGTGATGCTTCACTTGCAGTGCATAGTCAACATAGTTCTCAGAGACTGGCAATAACTTCGCATGAACAGGTGCGAGCCACAGTGGGAAAGCCCCAGCGAAATGTTCAGTAATAATCCCCATAAAACGATCGATCGACCCATAAACAGCGCGATGGATTACGACCGGGCGATGTTTAAGATTATCTTCCCCGATGTAAGTAAGATCGAATTTCTCTGGCATTTGCCAATCTAGTTGGATTGTTCCACATTGCCAGCTACGTTTTAGCGCATCTAAGATATGGAAATCAATCTTAGGTCCATAGAACGCGCCATCCCCTTCATTCACACGATATTCGATCCCGAGATTGTCTAATACATTTTGTAAAGATTGTTCAGCCTGATCCCATAATTCTTCAGATCCCATATAATCTGCCGGCCGAGTTGACAATTCAATCTTATACTCAAAGCCGAACACTTGATAAATATGGTCAATCAGTGAGATTACCCGTCTTATTTCATCCTCAATTTGCTCTGGCAAAACGAAGAGGTGAGCATCATCCTGGCAGAAAGTGCGGACTCTCATCATCCCGTTCAGTGCTCCGGAATATTCATGGCGATGCACTTGACCGAATTCCGAGATACGGATAGGCAGTTCCCGGTAGGAATGCAGATTATTTTTGAAAATTAGCATATGCCCAGGGCAGTTCATCGGCTTAAGGGCAAATTTTGTTTCATCTACATCTGTGAAATACATATTGTCCTTGTAGTGATCCCAGTGTCCTGACTGCTCCCAAAGCCGATTGTTCATCATCAGCGGTGTACGAACTTCATCGTAATCTCTCTGTCTTTGTAATTCCCGGGCAAAGTTCTCAAGCTCTGTACGGATTGTCATTCCCTTGGGAAGATAGAAGGGCATGCCTGGAGCTTCTTCAGAGAACATGAACAACTCAAGTTCTTTGCCAAGCTTACGGTGGTCACGTTTTTTAGCTTCTTCAAGAAACAGTAAATGTTCCTCTAACTGCGCTTTTTTAGGAAAGGCAGTTCCATAAATACGTTGCAGCATTTTGTTATTGGAATCTCCACGCCAGTAGGCACCCGCTACATTCAACAGCTTAAAGGCTTTGACCAAGCCAGTAGAGGGAAGATGTGGCCCACGGCAAAGATCGGAGAATTCACCTTGATCATAAATAGTTAATACTGTGTCTTCCGGCAGATCATGAATAAGCTCCAGCTTTAAAGGCTCATTCAGCTCTTCAAAAAGTTTAATGGCCTCTGCGCGGCTCACCACACGGCGGACAATCTGGTGATTCTCTTGGATGATTTTCGCCATTTCTTGTTCGATTGCAGCAAGATCATCAGTGGATAGAGGTTTCTCAATATCAATGTCATAGTAGAAGCCGTCTTCGATAACAGGACCTATGCCTAGCTGGACAGCTTTATCTCCATATATACGTTTTATGGCCTGCGCCATGATATGTGCAGTACTGTGTCTATAAACCTCAAGACCGTCTTTGCTATCCAACGTAACAATATCGAGCCGGCAATCATGTTCGATCGCTTGGTTTAGATCAACAGATTTTCCATCAATTTTTCCAGCTACAGCATTTTTTTTCAGACTGGTACTTATGGCACCTGCTGCTTCTTTAATCGTTGTTCCTTGCAGTACCTCTCTAATTGTTCCATCTTGCAGTGTTACCTTGATCTTCATGATTTTAGCCTCCATTTCTCAAATATTGTTAGTTGTGAACGCAAAAAAACGCATCTCTCCCAGAAAGGGACGAGTGCGTTCAGCTCGTGGTTCCACCCTAATTCGACCTGTCATATAGACAGGACCTCATTGGTATCCGATATCGGGGATAAATCGGTGCCGCATACTACCGAAAAAACAAAGTTCTACGGATTCAGCGCCACGGCTACAAAGGGGTAACTTCACAACCGGTAACTGGAGAAGCTTGCAGCCTGGACTTCTCTCTCTGGACAGTTCGTGTAGGAAATCATGTCTTTGATCATTGCCATATTCTGTTGCTAGTTAATATTACTCAATAGTATTCGATAAAGTCAAGGGGGGAGGTGCACAGAAATCGGATGATCGTTTCTCCGCGGTCTTCATTTGCTTATTGGTAAAGGAAATGAGGATGGACTTGGCGAATTTATATTTCAACATGCTTAAGGGGGATTGTAATGCAGATTATTGCCATGCTGACGATGCTAATCGACCATATTGGCTATATCTTTTTCCCGGAGAATCTTGCTTGGAGATATGTAGGGAGAATAGCTTTTCCGATTTATTGTTATGGGCTTGTGCAGGGACATATCCATACTTCATCCAGACCTAAATATTTATTTCGGTTGCTCTTGATTGCGATTATTGCCCAGATTCCCTATAATCTAGCGCTAAATTCTGGTGGCTGGAACGTGGTGTTTACGTTATTGCTGTCAGCAATCGTACTGGTAATTTTGGACAAGCTGCCTTCACTATGGCTTGGTATACCTGTGGTAATTGCTGCTATAGTGTTAATGGATTATTACCCTATAGATTATAATGCGTACGGTTTGCTCTTAGTATTGATTTTTCGTTATACGAAATCGTACTGGCTTGTTGGAGCCCATCTGGCACTGAATCTTTTCTATATGTTTTATAATTATTGGGTTGTACAGATGCTCAGTATTTTACCTACCTTGCTGATTGCTTTTACGCCTTTAATTTGGGATCGCTTGGAGCGGCACCGGGTTCCGCGCTGGATGTGGTGGTCATTTTATCCTGCACATTTACTGATGTTGGCGATAGTTAAGGCTGTAATTTACAAGGATTGGGCTCAGATCGAATGGCGAAGTTTGTTGAATATCTAAACATTTTACAATAAAAGGAACTTTGATTTACAAAACTTACCTTAGCTGAGATAATGGATTGATTTCACAAAATAAGATGAAGGAGACATGCTATGAGTAGAGTTAAAGCGAAATTGAAGTGGTTTTTGCCTTTTGTCGCACTGATGCTAGTTCTTGCCGGCTGTCAGTCGGTAGGGGGGTTCGATGTTAATAAGGCGTTGATTGGGGATGTTGATGTTAAATCATCAGAATCCAGTATGACTTTTTCCATGAATGCTGAGCCCATAGAGGGAATTAGCGCGGAAGATAAGGAAATGGTTGATCTTATTAATTCTTTTTCCTTGAATATTAGTAAAGCTAAGTTACAAGATAATGGGAGTTTATCGGCCCAAGGAACTGTTGGTTATAAACAATTGAATATTCCATTCACCTTGTTTATGGACAAACAAACACTTGCTTTTACAGTTGAAGGAGCAAAACAACCGTTCTACTTCCCTGTACAAGGATACGATGAAATCTTAGGTGAAGTAGGCTTGGATACGGCAAAAGCTGAAGATGTCAGTAAGCTGTTGACGAAATTCGTTGTTAAGAATCTTCCAAATCCTGGCGTAATCAACATTACACCGGTTAGTGATGCTGTGTATGGTGAGCAGTTGAACATGACGAAGCTGCATGCAGAAGTGACTGGTGATGAGCTTCCTGCATTGTTAAAAGGCTTCCTGAAGTCTGTTTCCAAAGACACAGAAGGTTTTACTGAATTGGTGGGTGGTCTTTACGACTATCTGTACCCTGTGATCAAAGCTATGGATGAAGACGGTTCTGGCGATATTTTCAATCTGGGATTCGGAGATATTCCACTGGATGATAAAGAAGCTGTCGTAACTGTATTGCATGATGCTGCCAAATTGGCTGTTGATGCATTGCTGCTAGTATATGACAATCAAGTGGACAGTCTTTACAAATCAACTCCTGAGATGAAGACCGTGTTGAGTAAGGATACGAAGTTATCTGTTGATATTTTCGTTGATAGTGCTCAGCATGTGCGTAAACAGAATGTTGATCTGAAAGTGGCGCTTCCGGGTACCGAGGATTTCCCATTGAAGAGCCTCTCGCTTAAAGCTTCCAGTCAGATTTGGAACATTGGCGGTGCTGTAACCGCTGATCCAATCAGCACTGAAGGTGCACTTGATATTTCTTCCGGACTTACACCTGGAGAGACTTTGAGAAACTTTGCCCCAGATTCTGATGTATATCGTATATTGAAGGATGATCTGGGCATTACGAAGAGAACCATTGTTATCGAACCTGATGACGAATATTATTACCCGATTGTAGACAAGAACACTACTTATATCCCACTGCGTTATTTGGCAGAAGATTTAGATGCTACTGTAGAATGGGATACGGCCAATCGTGCAATTAACGTTACTGATGGTGTGTACGGAGATAAACTGGTATTCAAAATCGGTTCTTCCGAAGCCTTGATTAACGGCACGGCTGTAAAGCTTGCCCAACCTGTATTTGTTGACGAGTATGGCGATGCATATGTATCCTTGCGTCTGCTTGCTGAAGCGCTTCATGCTACTGTGTCGGTAGATGAAGATGGTTGGATTACTATTGTACGGAAATAGTTGTATCTTAACGATTAATTAACACAATAAACCCAGCTTCCATCTGACGCATAAATGCGGGTGGAGGCTGGGTTTTTTATATGAAATGCATAATCCAGTTATTGCTTCGTTAATACCACCTCTAAAGCTATATTACTAAGTTCTTTGTCCTCTGTCATACTTTGGATGTATCCACCTAAGAAGCCTTCTTGTAGGCCTTCCCAAAGCTTGTAGCCTGGCATCGCTTTAATATCTTCTGAGGAGCTGCCGGCTGTCCCCGCGAAATATCTTACATTTAGCTTGGCCATTACCTCTGCCATCGATGCCTTTTCAGACTGCGTAAAGGAACTCTCCTTTAAACCATCCATAGCTTTGTTATAAGAGTTTGTAGCAAAAGTATCCTCAGCATAGGTCTTGAAGTTTAAAAGATTCTGATCTGTATTGCCATTAGCTTTAGCCCATCCCTCTACATTTAAGGGCGTTGCTTCATAATTGACGGTTCTGCTCAGGGGATCGAAGGTCATCGCTCCGTATTGATGTGGATAGACAGCCATTGCACTTGTTGCGATATCATAAATTGGTGTTTCTTCCGAAGAAGTTACCGGGTCTACCCGGATGTCCTGCATATGGATATGGCCTGACAAGACTAAATTAAGTTCATTTTCACGAAGTACCTTTATTGTTTCCTGACTGTTATTCAGTTTAAAGCCTGAAACAGACATAGAGGTGTGGCTTAGTAGATTGTGGTGCATAACCGTGAGAACAGAAGCATGCTCCTTGGCAGCCAGTTTAACAGAATTATCTATCCATGATAGGGTAGAGGCGGTCAGGCGTCCGTCCGTTTGGGGGAAACCGTATTTCTGATTGTTATGATATTGGCTGCTGTCAATCATAAGGAGCCATAAATTTGGCGATGCCTTAACGATGTAACTTAGTGATTCTTTATCACGTGATACAGCTTCTTTGTAACCGAAATCCTCATACATCTTGGTAAAGTCTTTGTCTGTAATGGAATCCGTAACAAGCTGCTTATCCCCGCTGAAGGATCTGGCCCAAGGATTAAATAAATCGTGGTTGCCTGGAATGACATAAACAGAGGTTCCTTGTGCTTCGATTCGCTTTAATTTTTGGGTTAGCTCCTGATGGCTGCTGCGTTCTCCGTTATTTGTTAAATCTCCACTCAGGATGAGAAAATCAGGCTTCTGCTGCTCAGCGTCATAAACCAAGGTTTCAAGGATTTCATCACTGTAAGGCAGCATTTTTCCATCACCGCCAGTTACATATTTTTGAAAAGCTGTACCGCCATCCTGTAGCTTCTTATCTAAGAAGTGAGTGTCCGTTGCCACCCAGAAAGTGAGGGGGTGAAGATCATTCGGATCTTGTGCTGTTGAGGTTAAATTAGACGAATTTGTGTCTTTACAGCTAGTTAGAGCCAAGCTCATTGAAAGGAGCAGCAATAATGAGATTAAGGCTGATTTTCTATGCCGAACAAGGGCTTTCTCGCTTGGGAATTTCATGATTATAACCTTCCTTCTATACATTTGCTGCACTATTGTAGCGCATTTTAGCTCGTGGTGTATATCGGAAAAGGAAGAGGGCAGTTTCTAGCCCGCCTGAAGTGATTAATGATTAATAGATCAGGTGCATAATTAAGCCCATAAATGCGACAATAAGAGTTGGCAACGAATATATCCGACAAAATAAGTTGTGAATAACTGTTGTGTTTTCAGAAAAAAGGTGCTAAGATATACAAAAGTAAGTTACTAAAATTAATGGAGGTAGTTATTTTATGTCTAACAATTTCTTTGAAGCAGTAAAAGGAAGACGTTCCATATATGCCCTTAGTAAAGAATCTACGATTTCGGATGCACAAATTGTAGAAATCGTTGAACAAGCGGTGCTACATAGCCCAACTTCTTTCAACTCCCAAAGCTCAAGAGCCGTTGTTCTTCTTGGAGAACAACACGATAAACTATGGGATATCACTACAGAAACATTGCGTAAAATCGTTCCTGCCGAACAATTTGAAGGAACAGCGCAAAAATTAGCGTCTTTCAAAGCAGGTTACGGTTCCGTACTATTCTTCGAAGATCAAACGGTAGTGAAGAGCCTGCAAGAGAACTTCGCTCTATATGCTGAGAACTTCCCAATTTGGGCTAACCAATCCTCTGGTATTCTGCAATTTGTAGTATGGACAGCACTTTCTGAAGCAGGTGTAGGTGCATCCTTGCAGCACTATAATCCACTGATTGATGATGAAGTAAAAGAAGCATGGGGCATCCCGCAAGAATGGAAATTGATTGCTCAATTGCCATTTGGTAAAACAGTTACTCCTGCTGGTGAGAAACAATTCCAACCGATTGAAGATCGTGTTAAAGTCTTTAAATAAGTGAAATAAGCGTTTGAAACCTCCTTAACCAGGCTAAGTATGTATATAGACTGGTTAAGGAGGTTTTTGGTATGCCATGGAACAAAGAGGATTATCCAGAATCATTGAAGAACTTCACAGCACCTGTTCGCAATAAGGCAATCGATATTGCGAATGCGCTCCTCGAAGATGGTTATGAGGAGGGGCGGGCGATTTCAATTGCCACAGCGCAGGCGAAAGAGTGGGGGGAGAACCACGATAAACAAATCCGTAAAAAAGGTCATTAAGGCTTAATCAAAGGCCTGAACATAGAAATAAAAAAAGCAGGACAGCGTTTATTAACGCTTGTCCTGCTTTTTGACGGGCACAATTATTTAGTGGATTCATTTCCTGCTGCTGCGCTTGCAGTTGGCTCAGCTGTTGCAGCTGCATCTTCTTTAGCGTCAGTAAGTGTGTTCGTGATTTTTGCTTTTTCAGTTGTTTCTGACATCCAAGTGGAGGACAGAGTGGAAACCTTTTGCGAAACTAGTGTTTTACGAATTTCATCTTTCTTTTCTTCCAGTGTATAATCTTTAGCATCTTTATGGTCGGTTACTTTAATGATGTGATAACCATAATCGGATTTGACAGCATCACTGGTTTCACCAACTTTTAGCTTAAAGGCTACATCAGAGAATTCAGCTACCATATCGCCACGTTTGAAGAAGTCTAGATCTCCGCCATTATCCTTGGAACCCGTATCAGAGGATTTTTCCTTGGCAAGAGTAGCGAAATCTGCGCCTTCTTTCAGTTGTTTCAGAATTGCATCTGCTTCTTCTTTAGTCTCAACGAGAATGTGGGAAGCGCGAACTTGTTCTTCTTCACTGAAAGTAGCTTTATTTGTGTCATAGTATTCTTTGATTTCATCATCCGTTACAGTGACTTGTGGCTCAAGGATTTTACGCAGCTTTACTTGCAGCGGCATTTGCTTTTTCAAGTCGTCTACAGTCATTGAGCTTTGGGACAAAGCAGCATTAAAGGCAGCTTCTCCACCGAATTGTGCTTTAAGATCTTCAAGTTCAGTGTTGATGTCTTCATCTGTAACAGTTACGTTAGCTTTTTTAGCCTCTTGATCAACAAGCTCAGTTGTAATCATAGATTGCAGCGTGCTTTCTCCGCCTGCTTCGATCAATTTATCATAAAGTTGTTCTTTTGTGATTTTTGTTCCGTTTACTGTTGCAACAGCTTTTTTGCTGTCGTCTTTTTGGACGACCAGAACAATGATTAGTGCTGCAGCTAATACGATAGAGGCAATCATCCAAGCTTTATTGCTTCTAGGAGCTGTCGGAGGTGTAGGTGGCGTAGCGTTGTTCGCACCGACTTTGTTCATTACTGGAATACTGTCTGCTTTTGTTGTATTCACAGGTTCCTCAGCAGCAACTTGCGCTACTTCAACCTCTTCATTGATAATCTCGGAAGTGTTCAATTCTTCTTCCGTGGTACCGTTGTTTTCTAAGTTCTCATTTCCATTCAGATCTTTTTTGTCCATTATTAGTAATGACTCCCTTCAATATAGGTGTTGCTTGTCTATTTACAACTTTAACAGAAATCCTAATCCTAAACCTTAAGAAAGTATAAAAAAAGGCAGGATCTTTTTAAGTTTCTATTAATAAAAAGCAAAAAGCCGGAAATGGCATCAGTAACATGCCCTTCCGGCTAATGGGAATAAGATGTCTACTTCAGTCCTTTCAGAAGATGACGAATGCTTTCTTGTTTTCGTCTTGGGACACGTACGTTTTTAGCATACAGGCCCATTTCACCGAAATAAATGCAGTCATCTGCGATAGAGCTGATCTTGTTCAGGTTGACATAACAGCCACCGTACACATGATAATAACTTGAATTGGACAACAATCGATTTAATTGCTCGGCAGTCATTCTCTTTTTTATGTTATAGTTTCTGCCGTGAAAAATGACCAAATCATGGTCCCCGACCTTAAAGAACAGAATGTCTGTTTCCACCTCGAAGTCCTCGTACACATTTCTGGCTTCCAGCAGGATGCTACTCATTCATGTTCCCCCTTTATACGGAATAAAAGACTAATGTTAGCGCTTTCATTATATCACAACAGTTAATCGTTGGAAAGACCCATTTTTGAATTGTTTCGTACATTTCTAACTTTATCGTTTGTAATTAACGTTTAAAAATTGTAGATTATATAGATGATCACATCTAATGAGTGTGAAGTAGCAATACTTTTGAGGAGGAATATAGAGATGAATGAGCAGAATAAGTTATTGCTGTTTACAGGTTCTTATGCAAGTGCCGCGGAAAGCGGAGTGCAGGTGTTTGAATTCGATGGAGCTGCAGGTGGTACGCTAAAGCTGCTGGATTCGGTGCAGGGCTTAACTAATCCTACCTTTGTTAATGTAGATACCGCTGAAAAACGTCTATATGCTATAGGAGAAAAACCGAATGGTGAGGGTGGAAAAGAAGGCGAGGTTGTTACCTTTGCCATTGATCCAAAAGACGGGAAATTGAGTGAACTGAAACGCATTCCCTCCATGCCTGCTTCTGGCAACCGTCAAACAACCACCTGCCATATCAATAGAGATTTGAATGATGAATACGTTGTTGTATGTAGTTATCATGGTGGAAGCGTTGGTTTGATCAAATTAAATGAAGAGAAAGCTGCGGATCAATTAGTTGATGTGGCCGTACATTCAGGTCATGGCCAGCATCCTGAACGGCAGGACCGCCCTCATCCCCATTCCGCTATTTTCAGTCCGGACGGGCAGTATGTGTTTGTATCGGATCTTGGGCTTGATTTAATTCGTGCCTATAGAATCAATAGAGAAACCAACAAGCTAGAAGTGCATGGTGATACGGCGCTGCATCCAGGAGCGGGACCACGCCACTTCACTTTTCATCCAGACGGAAAGTCTGCTTATGTAATTAACGAGGTGGATTCCACCATTACATCGTTTACATATGACAGTGCCGCAGGCACTCTGCATACTGTAGATACAGTGCCGACGCTGCCTGATGATTTTAACGAAGAGAATACTTGCGCTGAAATCGCCATTTCCAAGGACGGAAAATATCTGTACGCTTCAAACCGTGGGGCTGATAATATCGCTGTGTATGCTGTGGATAATGCATCTGCTAAGCTTACACATCTGGAATATGTATCTACTCGTGGGGGACATCCACGTCACTTCGCATTGACACCAGATGGAGCTTATCTTATCGTGGCAAATCGTGATGCGAATAACCTGGTTGTATTTTCAATAGAAGCGGCAAGTGGCCGACTCGAATTTACTGGAAATACAGCTGAAGTATCCAAACCGGTATGTGTGAAGCCCGTAAATGTTCCTGTATAAAGTTACTCCATTTGAAGAGTGAATCAGTGATCTTGGGAAATGCTAAAGGGAACACCGGATATAAAGTCCGGTGTTCCCTTTTTTTGAAAATAAAAGCCTGTGATTATCTGGTTGATGAGGTGAATGAGGGAGTAGACTATTTGAGCGAAACGGGCTTAAGAGGTACAATAGTGGATACTGCAGATTTGAATAGTACATTTTGCCTGCCATCACCTTGACCTTGTAAAGTGATTGTGAAAGCATCGTACGAGGTTACGAGCCCTTGCATTTTCACACCATTCGTCGTAAAAATCGTCACAGGCACCTTTGTGGAAATGAACTGGTTCAACAATCGTTCTTGCAATTTTAAACTCTCCACTTTGGCAGCACTCCATCTTCTGTGAATTTTTTTCTCTCAATAATTATAACATGGGTTAGTCCCTCACTGGAAATGAGATCAACAGTCACCTGAATAGACATGGAGGTATTTATGCTTTATTATCAGAACTGGTCTAGAGCTTTTCGCTTTTTTTTAGGGTTTGCTGCTTGTTTCGCCGTTATAGCTGTCCTTGTAAGTATGAATAAGGTATCAACCTTTGATAACTATATTATTGATGGGGTACAATCAGCGGAATCACCGGGGTTGACCTCATTCGCCAAAGGTTTATCTCTGATTGGTTCCTCTAAGATCGCTATTGGCCTATCTATCGTTACCATGGCACTGCTCTATTTTTTGCTGAAACACCGATTTGAATTAATCTTGTTCCTGTGGGTTGGATTAGGCTCACAGCTCTTGAATACAATAATGAAGTTATGTTTTCACAGAGAACGTCCGAATTTACATCGCATTGTTGAAGAGATTGGTTATAGTTTTCCGAGCGGGCACTCAATGGCAGCATTCTCTTTGTACGGTGTTATTGCCTTTTTATTGTGGCGTCATCTGCGGCGGAGGCATGAACGGGTCTTATTAATAATGTTCGCCGTATTCATGACCGTGGGGATTGGCTGGAGCCGTATCTATCTGGGTGTTCATTACCCGAGTGACGTAATTGGGGGATATATGGCTAGTGGCGCTTGGCTGATGTTGTCCATTTGTTTATTTCAAATCTACAAGAGCTCGCGTAAGAAGTAGGATAGATACAAAAACGGATATCTTTCATAACGCATGAAGATATCCGTCTTTATGTGTAAGAGGATTGTTTAAGGAGTCGTCACATGTTGTTCAGATGTTTTGCGATCCTGGAATTGCCCCATTTTGCTTATTCTTTGCTTCAGCATCGCAGGAAGTCCTGCTTTAAGCTTTTGGGCTTCGTCTTTTGTCAGACGTCCTTCGGTGATGGCTTGATCCAGCCGTTGGTTTGCCGATTCGCAGAGCTTCTGAATATATTGATCTTCCGTCCAGCCTTTTTTCTCAAGAGCAAGCTGCGGGAGCGTTTTGCCTGCTTTCAGGCTATTGATTAGCTCTGTACGATCCATTTCCAGCAGTTTAGCCGTTTCAAAAATAATGAAATGTCCACCAGCCCTAACCTTTCCGTCTTTTCCTGGATGGTGACCGTGACCTTTCTCTGAAGGATGGGCACCAGGTGCGGTGGCTGTAGGGGTTACTTTCTCAGCAGAAGCACTTCCGATTGGCGCAAGAGCTGGAGACAGGCTGAGAAAAATAACGGTCGTGAAAGTCATTAATCTTTTGATATTGTTATTCATTCACTCACCTCGTATGTTATGTGATAGGCACTACTCGAATTAGTATTCCCTGAAAGCTGAAAGAAACATGAGTGAGAGCTTAAATGTTCTTAAAATTCATCAACTCCAGGCTGGGGTAATTAGAAGTACGAGGGTTCGCTGATGTTCATATTGTAGCGTGGGCTAATTTTTAGGAGGGATAGGTTTGGCTTTAGGAGCTCGCATATTTAAAACAGGTTTGGCCGTTACGCTAGCCCTGTATTTAGCTGTAATGCTTCAATTTCCTTCTGCCGTGGGTGCAGGGATTGCGGCGATTTTCGCTATGCAGCCCTCTATTTATCGCTCTTGGCGTTATTTTCTTGACCAGCTCACGACTAGTACAATGGGGGCCGTTCTGGCTTTACTCGGAGGGATGCTGTTATCCAACAGCCCAATAGCAGTCGGTTTGGTCTGTATTCTAGTCATTATGATCAGTATGAAAATCAACCGGGCGGATACGATAAGTCTTACGTTAGTTACTGTAATAACAGTGATGGAGGCTTCGGGTGAATGGCAATTCGCACTTAATCGTTTTTTATTAACTTTGACAGGTATTGTTTCTGCATTTCTAATCAATATTATTGTCGTTCCTCCAAAACCTCGTAAGCAATACATTAAGCAAATTGAGAATGTTTTTTCAAGCCTCTCTTTATTGCTGAGAACAGCGGTTTCTCATGAGATGAAGGAAAGTGTATTTCGTGATGAAAAAAATGCTTTGCATTCATCCATAAAATCGTTGGCTGATAAGTATGCATTGTTTGAGGAGGAGCAGAAGCAGTTAAAACGGGCCAAGTATAGCCAGACAAGACAAATGGTTGTGTATAAGAACCTGTTAGCTTCTTTGCAAAAAGGTTACGATGTTCTCGAGGCCGTAGATCGGCATTATTTCCAGGCGGATCGGACCGAACATACAGATGCTCTATTTGATAATCATTTGGAACATTTAATCAAATATCATCAGCACATCTTACTTAAGTTTGAAGACAAATTAAAGCCCAATGCCAATGAATCTGAACCCTTGGGAGAAGACAATGATGAATTCCTGAATACCGCGATTTTGGGGTATAATGCAGAGAAAATAGGTCAGCTGCGTTTATATGTTGTGGCTGCTGCAATTTATGATTACGGATATCAATTGGAGCGCTTAGATAAAGTGGCCGATCAGATGAATCGTATAGCGGAGGATAAAGAATCTGTGCATGAAGCCTAAACATAACCTTGTGAAGAGCAACATATAAGCTTTGTAACAGCAAAAAATCCGGTTCCACAGGGACCGGATCATCTATTTAAGAGAATACTTGAAATCTCAAACTG
This sequence comes from Paenibacillus sp. FSL H7-0323, assembly GCF_038002725.1. Lineage (NCBI taxonomy): Bacteria > Bacillati > Bacillota > Bacilli > Caryophanales > Paenibacillaceae > Paenibacillus > Paenibacillus sp. FSL H7-0323. The sequence goes on from NZ_JBBODB010000001.1 coordinate 821,651, forward strand.
AAATTGCTAAAATGATAAGATATCGAATAAGTATGCATTTAAAAACATAAATATGCAAATTTATCATATCATGATTCAAATGGAATGTCAACCTTCCAAAAGGGGATGAAATGTAGTGGATAACAATGAAAGTCAGTGGAAAGAGGAACAGGAACGGGTTGACGGAGTAACCAAGCTTTTGTCCGCCCATATTCGCAATTTATCAGAGGAGCTTGGACTTCATCGTAGTGATGTAGTGGATATGCGGAAAGACTTCTGGGAAGAGGTAACCGTAAACTTCAGTAGCCCGGATGATTTGGGAGAAACCTCAACAAGTCTTCGCCAACAGTCCCAAATCCTAAATGAACGGGAACGTCATCATTTGCAATCAAGCAAGGCGCTGAAAAAATATAAAAAGCTGGTTGTCTCTCCTTACTTTGGCCGAATTGATTTCACAGAGGAACCAACGGGCGGGCTGGAAAAGATTTATCTAGGGATTGGATCTTTGATGGAGGATGATGGCACCTTTTTGATCTATGACTGGCGTGCGCCTATCTCCAGTCTGTATTATGACGGAGCACCAGGTCCTGCAGCTTATGAAACACCTGGAGGATTAGTCTCCGGAACAATGAATCTTAAACGCCAGTTTGTTATTGCTGACGGTGTAATTGAAGTTATGTTTGACACTGGGGTTACGATCGGGGATGAGCTGCTGCAGCAGGTGCTAAGTCATAGCGCTGACGATCGAATGAAAAGTATTGTTGCTACAATTCAAAAAGAGCAAAATGCGATAATCCGCAACGACAAAAGCCGGATGCTAGTTGTGCAAGGAGCAGCGGGAAGCGGAAAAACCTCTGCTGCATTGCAGCGGGTAGCTTATCTTCTATATAAATACCGTGAAGTATTATCAGCAGATCAAATGCTGCTGTTCTCACCGAATCCGCTGTTTAACAGCTATGTATCTACAGTGCTCCCGGAGCTAGGCGAAGAAAATATGCAGCAAACAACGTTTCAAATGTATTTAGAACATCGTCTTGGACATGAATTCCTGCTGGAAGATGTCTTTAGTCAGACCGAAAGTTTACTTAATGCTCCTGAGGGTCCTGAGGTTGCTATACGTAGAGAAGGCATTGCCTATAAATCGTCCGTCCCTTTCCTTGATGTGATTCGGCGGTATGCTACGTTGTTGGAACAGGAGGGTATGCTTTTTAAGCCTTTAATGTTTCAAGGGAAAGCAGTGGTCAGTAAAGAAGAAATGGAACGCCAGTTCTACGCGTACGATCCTGCCATAAAGCTTGCAAATCGTGTGGATTTGATGATCCGCTGGCTGCTTAAGAAAATTGCAGATTTTACTCATGAGGAAAGAAATGCGAAGTGGGTCGAAGATCAGATCGAGCTGCTGGATTCCAGCGATTATCACCGTGCATATCAGATGTTGCGTCGGAAGAAGAAAGCTTCGCAGGATAGCTTTGATGATTTTGATACGGAAAAAGAAGTGTTATCTCGTTATGTAGTCAGCCAGCGGCTCAAACCCCTGCGTGGTTGGACTAAACGGGGTCGATTTGTGGACGTTAAGGGCTTGTACAGCACGTTATTTACAGATCGCGAGCTTATGGCGCGCCTCAATGGAGATTATCCTTTACCAGAGGTGTGGGATGATATCTGTGAGCAAACATTGGAATCCATTGGAGTGAACGAGCTTGCTTATGAGGATGCTACGCCATTCCTTTATCTGAAGGAGTTAAGCCAAGGCTTCCGGACCAACACACTGATCCGCCATGTGATTGTAGATGAGGTACAAGACTATTCTCCATTCCAATTAGAGTTCATGCGGCGTTTATTTCCAAGAGCAAAAATGACCGTATTAGGCGACCTGAACCAGGCCATTTATGCGCAAGGTGAGGTACTGGGGGATTTGTCTAGTCTCGTAAGTATATATGGTGAAGAGAACACAGAAGTGATCTCGTTAACCCAAAGCTACCGTTCAACTTATGAGATCGTGGAGTTTACGCGGTCAATGATCCCTGGAGGAGAACGAATCGTACCTTTTAATCGGCGGGGAGAAGAACCCCAGATAAGTGTGGTATCCAGCGAGAAGGAGCTTCTGAATGCTGTGGAACAGGATATCCGCAAGCTGCATTCTGAGGGATATCATTATGTGGCGGTCATCTGCAAAACAGCGGAGGAAAGCGCAAGGGTTCATGCTGAACTGAATCGTAGCCTGCCGGTGAGACTTGTTACAAAGGAAACACCGAATTTTCAGAAGGGGACACTGGTTCTGCCTGCTTATTTAGCCAAAGGCGTGGAGTTTGATGCGGTCGTCATCTATGATGGCTCGGCTGAACAATATGGCAGAGAAAGTGAACGCAAATTGTTTTATACGGCGTGCACTCGGGCTATGCACTTGCTGCACATTTTTAGTCTGGGTGAACCTAGCCATTTTATACCGTCCGCTAATGTGGCATCTTTAAGCGCCGGGTCGCTGTAAGCATAGATTTCTTCATTTTAAGATCGTCCTTTCCGCAGCAGCGGAGGGACGGTCTTTTTGTTTTCATGAATAAAGAAGGGCGAACAAACCACAATAAAGAATGTTGTACACAATGACAAAGGTGGTCAGTTCATGAAGGAAAGAAAATGGGATCTGCTTGCCTTAGCATCAATCCCACTAATAATGACCCTCGGTAACTCCATGCTGCTGCCTATTCTGCCGCAGATCTCCAAAGAACTCGGCATTAGCGCTTTTCAAGTCAGTATGCTGATTACCGTGTATGGATTGATGGCAATTGTAATGATCCCTATTGCAGGTTATCTGTCAGACCGTTTTGGGCGAAAGAAGGTTATTCTTCCGAGTTTAATCATTGCCGCAATTGGCGGTGCTGTCTGCGTGGTGGCTGCTTGGTTTATGAAGGGGGTTAGCGCTTATTGGGTGATCTTAGCGGGGCGTCTGTTGCAAGGAATTGGTGCAGCGGGTGCTTTTCCAATTGTAATCCCCTTTGTAGGCGATTTGTTCAAGGAAGAAGAAGATGTGAGCAAAAGTCTGGGAATCATTGAGACCTCCAATACGTTTGGTAAAGTACTCAGTCCAATTCTTGGTGCCTATCTTGGGATATGGCTCTGGTTTGCTCCTTTTATTGCAATTCCCATTCTATGTCTAATTTCATTTTTGTTAGTCTTATTTCTGGTCCGAAAACCCGAAGCAAAGGATGAACCTGAGAAACAGGAACTTCGGGCGTTTTTATCTGGAATTGTGAGCGTTTTACGTAAAAAGGGACGTTGGTTGTACGCTATTTTTGCCATAGGCGGCATCTGTATGTTTGTGACCTTTGGTGTCCAATTCTATTTATCAGAAATGCTGGAAACTAAATATAAAATGCACGGAGCGACGAAGGGGTTTGTGCTGGCGATACCGCTTGCCCTCTTATGTCTGTCCTCCTATGGAACAGGAAAGATCATTGGTCAGAATAAAACGCTAATGAAATGGCTGGGCTTTGGGGGCATGGTGTTACTGACTGCGGCGATGATTTGTGCGGGATTCAACAAAGGCATTTATTTTTTAGTAGGGTTTATGGGTTTAGGCTGTGTTGGAATCGGAATTGTACTTCCCTGTATGGATGCTTTAATCACGGAGGGGATTGAGAAGGAGAACAGCGGCACAATCACCGCTCTTTATAGTAGTATGAGGTTTATAGGGGTAGCGTTGGGGCCACCGGTGGTATCGTTGCTGCTAAGCAGCGGGCATTGGGTCTTGTTTGCGTTGATGGCTACAGTAGGGGCAATTGGTGGATTGCTGACCTTGTTTGCAGTAACTCCGAGTAAGGGGGATAAGGGGGAGCCAGGCGTTAAAGACACAGAGAAGGTAATTCCTCCAATCTGGCCGAAACGTATTCGCCAAACCTCCTCAATGTCTCTGGATGGAAAAAAGGGCTATCCCTAAGCTGCGTTGCCGCAGCTTGTGGGATAGCCCTCTAGATAAAAGAATAAAAGATATTCTTAGGCTTGTGGAACAGATTCCCAATCCTTCAAGAAACGTTCAATACCGTTATCTGTCAGCGGGTGCTTCCAGAGGGTTGGCAGAAGTGAACCTGGGATTGTAGCGATGTGTGCACCAGCAATAGCTGCTTGCTCAACATGAGCAATGTTGCGGATACTTGCTGCAATGATCTCGGATTTCAAGTTGTAGTTAGTCAGGATAGTCTTCAGATCCTTGATCAGCTTCATTCCGTCAACACCGATATCATCCAGACGACCAACGAAAGGAGAGATATAAGTTGCGCCTGCTTTAGCAGCCATCAAACCTTGAGCCGCGGAAAATACTAGTGTAACGTTAGTTTTGATGCCTTTTTTAGTAAGCTCATAACAAGCTTCCAAGCCATCTTCAGTCATAGGGAGTTTAATTACAACGTTTGGAGCCCATTCAGCAATTTCGTATGCTTCTTTAAGCATTTCTTCTGCTGTAAGTCCGATTACTTCTGCGCTTACAGGTCCTGGAACGATTGCAACGATTTCTTTGATAACATCCTTGAACAATCTTCCTTCTTTAGCGATCAGCGAAGGGTTAGTCGTTACGCCATCCACTAGTCCTAGGCGAGTAATACGTTTGATTTCTTCAATGTTTCCGGTATCCAAGAAAAACTTCATTTTAAATTTCCTCCCTTGATTTCCATATGGATTGACAAGCAACATTCATATTTACATTATGAGACATGCAAATCAAAGTTTCAACTGTTATTTTGAATATTTCAAAATAACTTTATAGAATCAGTATTACCTGTATGCGCTGAATTTCAGATAATATAAGATTGGCTTAGGCCTCCCTCCATGATAATATATAACCGGAATTGTTATTTTGGAGTGGGAGGTGGGGATGGGATGATGTATGCGATATTGGTGATTTTACTTGTGCTTGTGCTGGCAGCAGCGGGATTCCTTGCCTACCAAAACAGCAAGTTGGTGTCTAATCAGAAGAAACTCGGTACTTCATCAAGTGATCCTTCCCTTATGTATTCTATCTTTGACCAATCTAGTGCAGCTGGTGTTGAAGAACCTGAGGCCATTCCGTTATTTCAATACACTGTATTTGCGCGGTCGAATGGAGCGGTTGTTGTGAACAAGCCTGTAGCTATGATTATTTTGTGCAGAGTTGCAGCGGGAAAAGGGGATTACTTATTGGCTGATGTCGAGCGTAATATGCTTGACAAGATTAGTAGGCCAATGCCTTTGGATGCGTATTCTGAGCATAAAGCCTACTTACACAGGACGGCTAATCACACAGAAAAAGAGATGATTCTCAATCTAGAGGATGCAGTGAATTTACAATATACATAGAGTAGGGTGAAAAATATTGATTTTTTGCTCTGCGCAAAGCATAATACAAATTTGGATATAAAAAAGAATCAAACAGCCGGAAGCAATCGCGTTTTATGTAAACACAGCTACCGGCATTGTTTGGTAAAATAATGGATGGCAGTCAGCCTTAGGCATGATATCTCCCTACGGGTGCATTAAGCACCCATTCCAGCATCATGACCATATCTTCAACTCTAGTGAGCTGAGCTTGTAGGTTATCTTGCTGTGGGCTGTTCTCTGTTAATGAAGCTAATCTTGATTCCAGAGATCTGCGCTGCAGTGTCAATTCGTTGATTTTAGATTGAATTTGGTTTTCGGTTCTCATCCGGAATCCTCCTGAACAATAGGTGATTTCAACATCATCATAGATCATTATAACGGATAACATGGGGGTAATAAAATGAGTATCAATGTTAAACAATTAGCCGCGGAAAAAGCAGTGGAATTTGTAAAAGATGGCATGAAGATCGGCCTTGGCACTGGATCTACAGCCTATTGGGCGATCAACAAGCTTGGTGAGCGCGTCAGTGAAGGTCTAAAAATTACCGCTGTAGCAACCTCCCGTGCTTCCGAAGAACAGGCGCGTGAACTTGGGATTCCAATCGTAGCTTTTGGAGATATTGATAGTCTGGACCTGACCATTGACGGAGCGGACGAGCTGGATAGTAGTCTACAGCTTATTAAAGGCGGCGGCGGCGCGCTGCTTCGGGAGAAGATTGTTGCGAGTAACAGTACTCGTATGATCGTTATTGCTGATGAGAGTAAAGTGGTAAACACACTTGGCAAATTCCCGCTGCCTGTGGAAATTGTTCCTTTTGCATGGGAATGGACTGTGGCTGAACTTGCCAAGCTGGGTTGCAATCCTGAATTGCGTCGTAGCGGAGAAGAGCTGTACAAGACAGATAACGGCAATTACATCGCAGACTGCCGGTTCGAAGTCATTGAGTCCGCACCGAAGCTGGCACTGACCATCCAAAGTATTCCGGGACTTGTGGAACACGGCTTATTTATTGGAATTGCAGAAATGGCTATTGTGGGTAAAAAAGATGGAAGTATTGAAATTATAGAAGCTAAGCCAGGCAATTGATCATTCGTAGATCTGGAGAATCTAGCAGATTACGGAAGCTGAGAGCATTGACACGGATAGGGCTGACTCTGTATAGTGCTACTGTTATCTATTGGATGTTTATCGGTTTTGGGCGAGAGATCCATACAGGTGGCCCGCTTCAGTACAATTTGATTCCATTACGTACGGTGTCACTTTATTTCGACATGAATAACGGGGTATCGCTGATCAGCCGGTTTGTGAATCTGCTTGGAAATGTTGTTGTGTTTATTCCATTTGGTATACTAATTCCACTTGCAAAGACACGGCCAATTTCTTGGAAAAGAATCTCTTTATATGCTGTTCCTTGCATCCTGCTTTTGGAGTTTCTGCAAATGCTGCTGCATGTCGGAAGCTTTGATATTGATGATCTATTCTTAAACATGTTAGGGATATGGACAGGTTACTGTATGTTTCGAATCGAGTACAGAAGCAACAGAGAAGGAGGAATGTGAACAATGTTGGTAGATCTTAAATCCCTTATTGGTTCGCCTGAGGTGAACGAGCTGTTGACGTATGCGGTCATTGATGACCCCAACGCGTTGGAGCAGACATCGTCTGAGTACAGCGAACAAGCCGGGCTGCAGTTATATGGCTGGGAAGAAGAAGAACTCCTGCTTGGTCTTGTAGGCTTCGAAGAAACCGAAGACGGTTCTTTGGACATTCGGCATATTGCCGTCTTGCCAGAGAATAGAGGGAAAGGTTATGCACGGGGAATGATTCTGGAGCTGCTCGCTACTCGTCAGCCGCGTTATCTGGTAGCTGAGACTGAGGATGAAATCGCCGCAGATTTTTATCGTAGTCTAGGGTTCATGGTGTACAGCTTAGGAGAGAATGAAGCCGGAATTGAAATGTTAAGATGTGTATACGAAGTTGAAGAGACCGAGGATGAGGACTAAAAAATCTTTGAAGGTCATAAAATGGCAGGTCGAGAGGAATCTCGGCCTGTTTTTTTTGCGTTTTGCCTTTAAATGCCCGAAAAAAAGCCAATTGACTTTTATAAAAGCAGGTATTATAGTTTGACAATGAAACTGTTCGATAGTTGAACTATATTTTGGAGGTAGGAAGCTTTGGATAACGAAGTGCAACATTGGATCAATCGCTACATGGATGCTTATTTGATTGTGACAAGACAAGTAGCAGCAAGAATTAAAGATAGTATTGCGGCGGAGACAACGAATGATCAGTATCAAATTCTTCGGTTGATTAATGCTCAGGAACAATGTACGTCTACATATCTTGCTGAATCTTTTTGCGTGGGTAAAAGCTCCATTACTGCAATCATCAACAGATTGGTGCAAGCGGGTATAATCGAGCGAACTCGTGACGAGAATGATCGCCGCCAGGTGTATTTGTCGATGTCTGAGCACGGAAAAAAAGTTTTTGAAGCAGCGGAGACGCAGGTACATGAAGTGATTTCCCCGTATTTGTTTCATTTTGAAGAGAAGGATATTGAAATGTTCGTCATGATGTTCGAGAAGCTGGCGAATTTAATTCAGAATGATGATGGAGGGAAGAATCCATGAAGACGATTCTAAAAGCAAGATGGGCGGTTATCGCAATCTGGCTCGCTGTGGCCGTAGTTTTGGTCATGACGGCCCCTTCGTTCTCTGATCTTGTACGTGAGAAGGGGCAGGTTACTGTACCTGATGGCTATTCCTCATCTAGAGCGGCAGAAATCTTAAAGGAAGCGGCGAATGATAAGGGCGGAGAGACACTGCATCAGGTAGCTCTTGTATTCAATAATCCAGAGGGAATCGGAGCCAATGAAACAGCTAGTATCCAGCAGGGCGTTGAGAAGTTGGCTGCGAATAAGGAGACGCTGCAGATCGATTCCATCACCGATCCTTTTTCACAAAGTGAGCTTAAGGATACGTTGATTGCCAAGGATGGCAAGACGATAATGGTGGCGTTGTCTATCAAAGGCGGAGGAGAGTCTGTCACCGCACTTCCTGATAAAGTGGATGAATTACTCACAGATGTTAAGGCGGATCATTATTTAACCAGTGAGGGTTTGATTACTGAGGATATGATTGCTAGCTCGGAAGCCGGGCTTAAGAAATCGGAGTATATTACGGTAGTCTTTATTTTACTTATCCTGTTCGTGGTATTCCGTTCGTTCGTGGCACCGTTTGTTCCGCTACTGACGGTAGGACTCAGCTATATTGTTTCTCAGTCCGTTGTGGCTTTTTTAGTGGACCGTTATGATTTTCCACTATCTACATTTACTCAAATCTTTATGGTTGCGGTCATGTTCGGGATTGGTACGGATTATTGTATCCTGTTAATCAGTCGCTTTAAAGAAGAAATGATGACAGCAGAAGATACCAAAAGTGCTATTATTGCAACCTACCGTAAGGCTGGGGGAACGGTGTTCTATTCCGGACTTGCGGTATTCGTAGGTTTTGTAGCGATTGGATTATCCAAATTCATTCTGTATCGATCGGCGGTAGCCGTTGCCGTGGGGATTGCGGTTATGCTGCTGGCGCTTGTAACCATTGTTCCATTCTTCATGGCGGTACTTGGCAAAAAGCTCTTCTGGCCTTCACGCGGCAAGCTGGAGCACAGTGAGAGCCGTATTTGGGGAGCAGCAGGTTCTTTTTCCTTAAAAAGACCATGGGCCGCGCTGCTAATTGTTGCAGTAATCGTAGCTCCGTTCCTTGTTACCTATAGCGGAAAGCTGTCCTTCAACAGCTTGGAGGAAATTGGCTCAGAATATGCCTCGGTAAAAGGATTTAACATCATTTCGGATAGCTTCGGGCCGGGTGAATCCATGCCTGGCAAGATCGTAATCAAAAATGATGATCGGATGGATACTTCAGAATATCTTGGACTTGCAGAAAAAATCAGCCGCGAGCTGGAAAAAGTGGACAGCGTAAAATCGGTGCGCAGCATGTCTCGTCCAACGGGAGAGCTGATCAGTGATTTCTTAATCCCGAATCAGGTGGGGACTTTATCTGACGGTCTGGATCAGACCAGTGAGGGATTGACCAAGATTCAAACGGGATTGTCTGAAGCTAGTAAACAGCTGAGTGAAAATGCACCTAAGCTTACAGAGGCTGCTCAAGGCAGCGCTAAGCTGACGGAAGGCACAGCAGAACTGAAAGATGGGATCGTCGCGTTAGGCGATGGGCTGGCACGTATTGAGAGCGGAATAAAAAGCGGCTCAGCTGGTGCAGGAGAAATCAAAGCAGGACTTCAACAGGCAGCTGCTAGTGCCAAGCAGCTTGCGGATGCCAATACGAAGCTGCTGGAGGGATATAAAAAAATCGGCAGCGGTTTAACTGCGCTGAATCAAGGGCTTGGGCAGCTTCCGCAGCAGCTGCAAGGTGTGGCAGAAGCGTTGAAGGGACTGGATGGTTCTTTTAATGGTCTTGAGAGCAGTTATCCGGAAATTCTGCAGGATGTTAATTACCTGACCATTAAAGGCACCGTAACGCAGAGTGGTACTGGGGCAGCACAGCTGGCAGCGGGTCTCGGGCAGATCTCAGAGCAGCTTAAAGGAGCAGCAGCTGGCTTAAATGAGGCGAATGCTGGCTATGCCAAAGCTTCGGCAGGGCAAACCGCACTCGCACAAGGTTTAGCTAAGCTTGTTGCGGGCATCGGTCAGCTGCAATATGGGCTGGAGCAGGCCGCAGCAGGCCAAGGACAGATCGTAGATAAAATTCCATCCATTACTAGTGGACTAGATCAATTGCAAGGCGGACAGCAGCAGCTTGCGGATGGTTTTGGTCAATTAACTGGGCAGATAGGAGCCTTAACTACTGGTTTAAGCGACAGTGCAAACGGCTTGAAACAAATTACCAGTGGGCTGGGCTCTGCACAAGATTATTTGAATCAGATTCAAGCGGCTAAGGATGATGAGCTGAGTGGATTCTTTGTACCGGCTGAGGCTCTTGAAGCTGAAGGTATAGAGCAGGTATTTAATACCTACTTGTCTGACGACCGTAAGGTAATGACGCTGGATGTAGTATTCACTGAGAATCCATATAGTTCAGAAGCTATTGACAGTGTTGATGATATTCAAGCAGCAGTAGATCGTGCAGTGAAAGGAACGAAGCTGGAAAATGCAGAGTCTGCAATCAGCGGGGTTACAAGCAGCCAGAACGATTTACGTAATATTTCCAACGAAGACTACACACGTACAGTAATTTTGATGCTGGGTGGGATCTTCATTATCTTGGTGTTGCTGCTTCGTTCAATCGTAATGCCGATTTACCTTATTATTTCTCTTTTGATTACTTATTTTTCAGCATTGGGTGTTACAGAGGCTATATTCGTTCACCTTCTGCACTTTGAAGGGATTACCTGGACAACGCCATTCTTCAGCTTTGTTATGCTGATTGCACTTGGTGTAGATTATAGTATTTTCTTAATGGCCCGCTTTAACGAATATAAAACATGGGATGTACGGGAAGCGATCCTGCATGCTATGCGCAATATGGGAACAGTCATTCTTTCGGCGGTAGTTATTTTGGGCGGCACCTTCGCATCGATGTACCCTTCAGGGGTATTGTCGATGATGCAGATTGCAACAGTGGTGCTTGTAGGGTTGGCCTTGTATGCACTAATCTTCTTGCCGTTTTTTGTTCCTGTTATGGTGCGGATCTTCGGCCGTGGGAACTGGTGGCCATTTGCGGTCAAACAAAGTGGAGAACCCACTAAACAAGATGTAAACATGTAATCACTCTACACAGCAAAAAACCTCTAGTGTTTGCCTAAATAGGCGGCTAGAGGTTTTTTTGTGAAAATATAAGTACAAAGTTTATTTCATTTTGGCAAAAAAGCTACGTAACGCCCAGCCGCGTTCTTGCCGTTTTTTATATTTGGGTAGCGAACGGTAAATGGCGGTGGATTCGTCGAAAGCACGTTTAGCATCCTCAGTTCTGCCCAGTGCTTTGTACATGGAGCCGGCTAAATAATAGGCTTCACTAGAGGAAGATTGAATCTCTTGAAATTGAGTAACGTAATGCAACGCTTTATCGTGATTTGTATGGCGAAAGGTTTCCGCTAACCGAAGATATGGCTGACCATATTGGGCTTTTCGGTTGATTTCTAGACCTCGAAGCATCTGATCTTCGCCTTCTTCCAAAGCGCCCAGCTTAAGATTCACATGACCCAGCTCCACCCAATATTCGGCAGATTGTTCGTAACGGTCTTCGATCTGTAGCAGGATATCCTTGGCTTCCTTGTATTTTTTACGTTCTGACAGATTCCGGGCTAAATCAAATTTAGCAGAAACATCATTTGGATTCAAAGATACTGTTGTGCGCAGCTTGGAGATTTGCCGCACTCGTTTGAAGGGCTTTGTAATACTAGGGAAAATTCCCACGTATCGCCGATCTAAGAAATATAAGATAACAAGCAGGATGAATAAAGCCAGAAAAGGGTTGCCCACTAATCTGAAAAGCATCATAATACCTATAAATTTAAGCATGATTTCCCTCCATGATCATTTGGTTCCGGTATTGCGGTTGAATAAGAGTAGATCTAAGGCAGCGTAATTATATCATAATTCAAACCAATCTGAATCCCGGGATTTAAGATAAACTACAACTTTTGTCAGCTTTATAGCGTCTTAGTGTAATAGAAATAATAATTACAATAATATCATAAGAAGGGAAAATCAAGATGCACTTATTTTCAAGGAAGCTAAGGCTGTTTAGTTTGTTGGTTTGTTCAAGTCTGGTGACTGCATTGTCTGTCCCTCAAGTTATAAGTGCAGCTCCATCACCTGGGAAGTTGGGTGGGATTAAGGAGATTGTTGCTTCGCCAGGTTTTTGGGGTGGAAGCTCTTTTGCGGTGGGAACTGACGGAGATGTTTGGTCCTGGGGGAGTAATGTTTTTGGTCAATTTGCTAATGGTACCGCCGGGCCTGAGGGGTGGACGATTACTCCCCATAAAATAGCTGGGCTTGAACATACGAAACAGCTGGCGATCGGCGAAGCGTACTATGTAGCGCTGAACGAAGACGGTACGGTTAAGGCTTGGGGAGATTATCGGGATAAGAGTGTAGCAGAAGCTGGCAATGGGGCAAGTGCTAAACAACACAAGGTTCTGCTTCCTCAAGGGATCTCAGGAATGAGTGATGTGGTTAGTATATCGTCAGGATTGCATAGTGCATTAGCTTTGAGAAACGATGGAAGTCTACTCCAGTGGAATCCTCCAGAAGCTTCAGATGTGGGCTATACAGAGCTGCCTGCTGCCACTAAGGTACAGGGTTTGAGCGAAGTGAAGTGGATCGGAAGCAGTATTTATCATGCCGCCATTCGAACTAACGGTACGCTGTGGATTTGGAGTGCTATCCCGCAAACAGAGAACACGAATGTGATGAAGAAACCGACCCCAGTTAAGGATTTATACCATGTAAAGTCCGTCTCTATGAGCGATCTCAGTATACTGGCTTTAACCGAGAGCGGGAGCGTCTGGGGAACAATTGACAGCAATAATTATAACGAAGTCACGATGAGCAAGATGCCAGGTCTTACGGATATTGTATCTGTCCAGACGAAAAACGGGTTCAATCTTGTTGGCAATAAAAAAGGAGAATACTGGGTATGGAAAGCTGGTACCTCACTACAAGGTCTGCAAAAGATTACAGCCGTAAAAACGATCTCAAAACTTACGCTGGATTTAGACAACTTTGCAGCTGTTAAAAAAGATGGCACCGTGTGGACTTGGAGTACCCAACCATCAACCGACAACCGTTTAGTTTTTACGCAGCCTAAGTTAATAAAAGGATTGAGTGATCCTGTTTCTTTTGCCATGGGTGAGAATAGTAAGTATGCAGTCCTGAAGGATGGAACAGCTGTGGCTTGGGGAACAAATAGGTTTGGTCAACTCGGAATTAGCGCGGTTGATTCACGTCCTTTTACTATATCTCCTATTTTAAAGCCTGTTACTGTAATTGTAGATGGTCAAAAAATGGATTCCGCACAGTCTGCTATTTTTATGGATGGAAGTGTAAAAGTACCGATTAGGGATGTAGCAGAAAGTCTGGGATATACCCTGTCTTTGGAGGGGGAACTGACGTTGACGAAAGCTGGGAAGAAAATTTCATTACCATCAGCAGAATCCATTAAAGTAAGCTATACTTCTCTAGTGCCAGCAGCGGCTTTGGCCAAAGCTACAGGTCTATCTGCGGAGTGGAATAGTACGCTGTACCAATTAACATTACAAACAAAAAGATGACTTACATTTAACACATATATTAATATTCTGAGGTACAATAAGTGAATTAATCTCAATTTCACCATAATAACCAGTCTGGAGTGATAGGAATGGCTTTTACAATATGTGTGTTTGCCGGATCGAATCCAGGTCTTAACTCTGAATATACGGAAATGGCTAGGGAATTAGGTTATCATATAGCGGCACAAGGCTGTAGGTTGGTCTATGGAGGTTCGCGGAATGGCCTTATGGGACAGGTTGCGGACGGGGTACTCGCTAATGGTGGCGAAGCTGTAGGAATTATGCCAGTGGATCTTTTTCAAGATGAAATCAGACACTCCGGATTGACGAATCTGATTGAGGTCTCTAGTATGCATGAACGTAAGGCGGTAATGAGCGGTATGGCGGATGCTTTTATTGCTTTGCCGGGAGGTCTTGGAACCTTCGATGAGCTATTTGAAATTCTGTGCTGGATGCAGATTGGTATTCATCAGAAGCCTATAGGGCTGCTGAATGTTCGAGGTTATTTTAATCCACTGCAAGCCTTGATCTCCCATAGTGTGGCTGAAGGTTTTGCACCAAAAACTGCACTTCAAATGCTGCATATGAACTCAGAACCCGAATATCTGCTTGAACTGATGAGAGGGCGAGTGGATCATAATAATGATGAGAAGGGGAAAGCAAGGTTCCCGTCTCAGCGCTAGAGCAATAAGAAATATGAACAACCTCCAGCTATTTTTATATGGCTTGGAGGTTTTTTGACATTAGAAGAGATAAAACTGTTTAAACTTTGGAGAAGATGGGTAAATAAGCCGTAAGTAACCAAGCAGAAATGCAAATTTCAGGAACATCACGGAAGGAGGTTGAAATCCAATGAATGTGATCGTACATAATCTTATGGCTTACAATCATCAGTTTTTTAGACCTCAGCCCGTGGTCAATCCCAAGCAAGGAAAAGCAGACAAGAAGAGAATGAGTTTCCAGGAAGTTCTGAATGAGAAAATGAAAGCGTACAGCACCTACAACAAAAATTAAAGATGAAAGCTATACCCTATGTCTGTTAAAGAAAGCCGGAACGCGATGATCCTAGAGATCATTGCATTCCGGCTTTCTTTAGGGTCTAACCTCAAAAAATTCGCAGCTCTTGCGTGAGTAGTAAGTCAGATCACTAACTCTAGATTGAATAACAACATCGAAATCAGTGAAGCGGACAACGGTTGCTCCTGAATTTACTAAATGATCGTCCTGAAATACACGAACAGGTAATTTGCGGTCAACGGCTTCTTGGAAATCGCTGTCGCTTAGCAGCGGGCGGTTAATGGGCATGGGAAATAACTCCTTTGATCATGTAATGAAGTAAGAAATAAAAATAGTATACCTGCGGAAGCACAAGAAATCCAATTTAAGATGAAGTACACGTATTCTGTGAGGAACATATTTGGACGAAATTTTATACTCCCTCCTTAGACATAACATAGATATGAATGGTTTCGTAATTATTTCCACCATAAATCGGAAGTTTACCTCCTCAAAAAAAGAATTTAAACCCTGTACACTAATTCTTGTAAGAGAAACCTTTGAAAGGGGTACAGGGGAATGAATAAAGTAAAACACTTGGCGCTATCGTTAGTCGCTATCATGCTCGTAGGTTCACTGGCAGCATGCGGAGGCAACAACGCCGAGAACAACAACACATCAAACAAAAATGCAGGTAACAACGCAGCAAGCACAAGTGAACCTACTAAGGATGAGGGAACAGAACCGGCTGAGAAAATCGAACTTTCTTTCTGGACACTGGGCAACGTGAACTACGAGGATTTAGCGAAGGAGTACACTAAGGAACATCCAAACATTACGATCAAAGTGCAAAATACCGGTGACCAAACCGCTCACCATAATAATTTGACCACTGCTTTGTCGGCTGGATCGGGTGCGCCTGATATTTTCCAACTTGAAATCGGTTTCATGGAACGTTTCATCAACGCTCAGGACAAGTTCTATAACCTGAATGATCTGGGTGCCAAAGATATTCAAGCCAACTATCTGGATTGGAAATGGAAACAAGCTTCTTCCGTAGATGGCAGCTTCCAGCTAGGTCTTCCAACAGATATCGGTCCAACGGTTGTATATTACCGCACAGATTTGGCTGAAGAAGCTGGACTGCCAAGTGATTCAGAAGGATTCGGCGCTGCTATTGATACTTGGGATAAGTTCGCAGCTGTTGCCAAAGCTTTCAAAGAGAAAACAGGCAAACCATTTGTAGACCTTACGGATCTTACCTTTAATGCTTTGCGTGATCAATCTGCTGATGAAATCTATTTCAGCAAAGCTGATGGCAGCTTTATCGGAGATACCAATCCGCAAGTCAAAAAAGCTTATGATTTCACGGTTAAAGGTATTCAAGAAGGCTGGATCAGCAATGTTATGCTCTGGTCTCCTGAATGGGGTCAAGGCATGAACGACGGTTCATTTGCAGTAGTTATGGGACCAGCTTGGATGGCGGGAAATGTTAAGAGTAATGCTCCAGACTCCTCTGGCAAATGGAAAATTGCTCAGCTCCCTGAAGGTGCTGGTAACTGGGGTGGCTCGTTCCTGACGCTGCCAAAAGAAGGCAAACACTCGAAAGAAGCTTATGACTTTATCGCATGGATGGATAACAAGGAAAACCAACTGGAATCTTTCAAAACCAAAGGCCTTATGCCTTCCATTCCTGCCCTGTATGAAGATCCTGCATTCGTAGATTTCAAAGATGATTTCTTCGGTGGACAACAAACCGCTGTAGAATTCGGTAAAGCAGCAAACCGGGTAAAACCTGTATACTACGGTCCGCTTCACGACCAAACCGATACTTTCTTCAAAAACGCCTTGAAAAATGTGTTGGAGAAAAAAGCAGATCCGACCAAAGAATGGAACGAAGCAGTAAAACAAGCGAAAACATTGGCTGAACGCAGCTAAGATTTCAAGCTTATGAAATTCAATTTCTAGAAGGTCCGGATTCATAGAGTGAAACATTCTCTGTGAATTCGGATTTACACGTTAGATTACCTGGAGGTGTGACATGGCACAACCTGTTATTTCAAGTCCGCATGCCGAGAGCAAGCGCCGCTTTTTAACTGAACAAAGAAGGAGCCGCATCACTGCTTACACGTTTATTTCGCCCTTTTTTATTCTGTTCTCGATATTTGGACTATATCCGATCTTTTTCACGATCTATCTCTCGTTCTTTAAATGGGATGCCCTGAATCCTATGAAATTTGTAGGGTGGAAAAACTATGATCTGGTCACAAGTGATCCGACCTTTTGGATTTCTTTTAGCAACACGTTAATTATGGGGCTTATGGGTACTGTTCCACAGATATTACTAGCTCTATTGATTGCTGTTTTGTTGAATTCGGCGATGACTCGCTTTAAGAAGACGTTCCGGGTTTTATTTTTTATGCCTAATATTACGTCTATCGTTGCGGTTACGCTCGTGTTCAGTACACTGTTTGGCAACAACGGAATGATCAACTGGATACTAAACGGCTTGGGACTGGATAGTATGGCCTTCAACTCTGGCTGGTGGGGCGT
Source organism: Paenibacillus sp. FSL H7-0323 (assembly GCF_038002725.1). NCBI lineage: Bacteria > Bacillati > Bacillota > Bacilli > Caryophanales > Paenibacillaceae > Paenibacillus > Paenibacillus sp. FSL H7-0323. The sequence goes on from NZ_JBBODB010000001.1 coordinate 838,821, forward strand.
TAAAATCGCCATTTCTACGATGGTAATGTGGCGCTGGACGGGATATAATGCCATTATTTTTCTATCAGGCTTGCAAAGTATCCCTACGGATCTATATGAAGCGGCCCGTATTGACGGTGCGAACAGAAGACAACAGCTAACCTTTATAACGTTACCGCTATTGAAGCCATTCATTGTATTTGTTACCTTGCTTTCAACTATAGGTGCCTTGCAGCTGTTCACTGAGCCTTATGTATTTTTGGGCCAAGCGGGAACTGGATCTACACGTCAGGAAGGAATCACTATGGTTACTTATTTGTATAGCGAAGCATTCCGCAACGGATTTTTTGGTACGGCAGCAGCTACGGCAGTCTTGCTGTTCCTGGTCACGATTATTTTCTCTGTCCTCAATATGCTGGTCTCAAATCGCATGGGTGGAGATACGGGAGGGGGTAAAGCGTGAGTACGCTGCGTGTATTTAAAAAAGATCCGGATGATCTAGGGATCATCGGCAAGTTAGGATTTTATCTGCTGTTGATTGTTGGTGCGCTCGTGTCCATCTTTCCTTTCTACTGGATGTTTGTAGTTGGCACTAATGACAGAGGCGCAGTATTCCATGTGCCACCTTTGCTTACGGTTGGAGACCAGTTTTTTGAGAATTTCCAGCGGGTACTGGACAAAACAGACTTCTTTCAAGCCTTGGGCAATTCTTTATTTGTCTCATCTATGGTTACAATATCAGTCGTGTTTTTCTGTACACTGGCAGGTTATGCCTTTGCCAAATATGAATTTCCGTTTAAAAATTTTCTGTTCTACTTTGTAATTGCTACATTATTTGTGCCACAGCAGCTTGGTGTATTACCTACTTACGTAATTATGGCCAAGCTCCACTGGATAGACTCTTTCAAGGCACTTATTGTTCCGGCGATGGTTAATGCCTTCGGGATCTTCTGGATGCGGCAGTATATCACTACAGCTGTACATACGGAATTGATTGAAGCAGGTCGGATCGATGGCGGCGGACATTTCCGGATCTTCTGGAACATCGCTATCCCGGTCATTACTCCAGCTATGGCTACACTAGGTATACTGAATTTTATGACCGTTTGGAATGACTTCTTCTGGCCTTTAGTGGTACTGAAGAATCAAGAGCATTTCACAATTCAGATTGCGCTCCAGCAGCTGTTCTCCAATCGCGATGGTCTAGACTACGGAATGATCATGTCAGCAACATTTACGGCAACCTTGCCACTGCTGATTGTATTCCTGTTATTTAGCCGCTGGGTGATTGCTGGACTTACTTCAGGAGCTATTAAGAGCTGATCTTACTTTTTGATCTTTACAGGGAATAGGCGGTTTTGTGAAGAATACTAGAGGACAGAGACAGCAGGGGGAAGGGGAATATCATGAAACTCCGCCGTAAAATCTTGTTCGCTATTATTCTTCTCGTCTTTATTCCGGTTATTCTGATGGGGATCGTCACTTACGTTAATTTTTCTAATGCAATGGAGAAAAAATCAAGCAACTTCTACTGGATTTCACTGCTTGAAACGGATCGAAAGCTTAAATTCGCGCTTAGTGAAATCACCTCGATCACGAATTCAAAAATTACGCAGCCGGTTGTTCAGCAATCACTGAAGCAGAAGAACTTTGTAATCACTTATGATCGAAAGCAGGAGCTTAGCAGTTATCTCATTGATCATCCAATGATTACTTCATTTAGTTTTTATAGTAAAGATCGTTTAATTTATCAATACAATGCATCGATGTCTTTTGAGGACTTGAAGAGACAAAGCTGGTTTGACGCAATGGAAGGCGCCGAAGGGCGGCCTGTGTGGTCAGGACCGGGAGAAAACGGCTCGGAGATCTCCGGCAATCCGGTACTTGTACAAGCAAGAGTAATCAAAGATTCATATTCTCTCGAAGATATCGGATATCTGGTTGTTAATGTAAAACCTGATTTATTGGATCAGATTTTCTGGGAAGCAGCAACCCTTAAGAAGGGGGATATTTTGCTGGTCAACAAGCTAGGAAATATCGTTTTTAATAAATCCGGTGAACATATTGGACAACGCACAGAGTTCCCCTTTTTACAAAATGATTATGCTAAGGAACATGACTATTACATCGACAACTATCAGGGGGAAAAATCACTCATAACCTTCCTACCTTCTCATAATGCAGCCTGGTATTTAGTAGCCATTACACCTATGAATCTCATCTCGTCAGAATCTGTATCCATCCGGAATATTGCGATTATTTTAAGTACAGTTTCGCTGTTGTCCGCCATTTTGTTCGACCGCTATTTCGTACGGAGGCTCGTTCATAGTATTAATAGTGCGGTTAACGGGATGAAGCGGGTGAAGCAGGGGATATTTACGCCGATCACTACACCCTATCGTGCTGATGATGAAAGTGATTTGCTGATTGATGGCTTTAATCGGATGAGCACGCAGATCAATGAACTGCTTGTGCAGGTGGAGACTGAGCAGGGACGTAAGAAGGAAGCAGAAATGCAAGCGCTAATGGCGCAGATTAACCCTCATTTTATTTATAATTCACTCGAATCGATTAATTCGATGGCAGTGCTGCAAGGCAATAAAGATATTAGCAAAATGGTCATCTCACTCGGCAAGCTGCTGCGAATCAGCATCAGTCAGAATCAGGAGCTGATTCCGCTGCATATGGAGTTCGAGCATGTCCGTCATTATTTGGATATCCAGAAGTTTCGTTTTGAAGATAAATTCTCGTATATCATAGATCTTTCGGATGGTCTTAGGACGTTCATGACACAAAAGCTGATCGTTCAGCCGATTGTTGAGAATGCGCTGTATCATGCGATTGAGCAGATGGAGGACCCAGGGGTCATTGAGATTACGGCCTATGAAATGGGCATGGATATGATCATTATCGTAAAAGATAACGGCCCCGGCTTTGACCTTGCCAAGATGATGAGTCTTTGGGATAACGAGGGAAGTGCTCAGAAGAAATACAGTGATAGCGGCGTGGGGCTTAAAAATGTGCATGAACGCTTGAATATTCGGTTCGGCAGTCCATACGGCATACTAGTGTGTTCATCCCCCGGCTTTGGTTCAACCATCCGAATCCGAATACCAAAAATACTGCCGTAATCGACCGTACGGAAAGAAAGGGGGAGAATGTTATCAAAAAATGGTTATTGAAATGGGGCTGGATGTGGTTATATCTAGTGCTGATTTCGGGTGCGGTTTTATTTATAACTTTAGGAAAGCAAGAACCCATTGAAGATGATTCACCAGAGAAAATCACATTAACTTTCCGTCATTTCTGGATTAAAGAGCATGATCGGCCACTGTTGACTATTTATGAAGATATCGTGGACAAATACCAGTTAGAGCATCCAAATGTGAAAGTTAACTTTGAAGGTGTGGATCAGACGTTGCACCGTGATCAAAAGCTGAAGAACGAGATGGTTACTGGCACCCCGCCAGATATGTTTGTTTTGTTCGGTGGAGCGGAAATTGAGCCCTATGTGCGCTCTAAGCGTCTGATTGATCTGACGGATTTCGTCCGGGAGAATGCGCTAACCAATCAATTCAAGGATCTGGATCTCTGGACCTTTGACAACCATATTTATGGCTTGCCCATTGAAGGGAATGCTGAACCTTTATATTTTAATAAAACCATATTCGAAAAGCTCGGTTTGAAGCCGCCAGAAACGCTGCAAGAGCTTGATGCTGCCATACTAAAGCTGAAGTCGGCAGGATATATTCCATTTGCACTTGGCAACGAGGATCGTTGGCCCGCAGGAATTTTTGCACATTATTTAATGGATCGTTATGCCGGCGCCGACTTGATCGAGAAGCTGATCACTGGTGAAGATCAAGCCAGCTTTCAGAATGAGGCGTATTTAAAGGCTTTTCAGCACTTGGAGCAATGGATCAAAGAAGGTGCCTTCAGTACGAAATCGAATGCGTTATCCACAGAAAATGCGGTGGGACTATTTACGAGCGGCAAGGCTGCGATGTATCTGAACGGAAACTGGGATATCAATTTATTTGCCGGAACAGCAGCTCCTAAGGATTTTCAAAATGAGGTAGGTGTTATTCCGTTTCCCACATTGAAGAAGGGGGAACAACCTTCGATTGCCGGCGGTTATACATTTGGCATCGGTCTTTCCTCCGAACTAAGCGGAGCGAAGCGGGAGGCTGCACTCGATCTCATGAAAGCTTTTTACACCCAGGAGGTTCAGACTCGGATTGTATATGAAGGGTTGAGAATTCCGTCCATGCGCATCGCCTTTGATCCTGACAAGACAGGACCCGTATTCGCGCAAGTCATGAATATGATGGAAGTTAACCGCAAGAGCTTTGTCCCTTATGATAATGTATTGTCACCAGAAGTGAAAAAAACGTTCCTGAGTGTTATAGAACAGATGATTAACGGAGAAATGTCTGCTGAGCAAGCGTTAAAGCAAGTGCAGGCATCCTCCATTCAATATTGGAATTTGATCCAAAGCTCAAGTGTACAATGATGCTGGAGGTACAGGGAATGGATGAGTTACAAGAGAAATATAAAGTAATAATCGTGGATGATGAGCCGATTATTCTTCGTAGCTTAAAAGCAGCCATTCCATGGAATGATCTTCAGATGGAGATTGTGGGAGAGGCCCGAAATGGAGAATTAGCTCTCCGCTTGATAGAAGACACTTCACCACATATCGTGATTAGTGATATTCGCATGCCCGTAATTGACGGGATTACGTTGATGAAGGAAGTATTGTCTAAAAACCCGAAGCTGGTGTTTATTTTTATAAGCGGGTACGGAGAGTTCGAATATGCAAGAGAAGCATTACGTCAAGGCGCTTTTGATTATTTATTGAAGCCGATCGATCATGATGAACTGGTTGAAATGCTAAACCGCGCCAGAACCAAGCTGGATGAACAGAAGCAAAATGATCAGCTGATTCATTCTGTCCAGATGTTGTCACTGCTTGCACGTGAACGTCTGTTTGCAGAAATCACTTTGGGAAATGCAAGGCCGCTTGAGCATCTGAAATGGCTGGAGAACAGTGAACTGGAGAGCGGATATTTCATGGCTGTTGTCCAGTTAGATGACTACACCACACTGAGCAGTCAATGGAGTGTAGAAGAAAAACGGCTATGGCTGTTTGCAATCCGCAATATTGTGGAAGAATGGTCACTGGAGCATGGCGTGCTGACGGTTTTCCCGTTTCATAATGGAGAGTGGATACTACTGTTCCCTGGATCTTTAAGCGCCAGCAGGAGAGAACTTGGTGAACATTTGATAGCGGGAATCAAGAGATACTCCAAGCAGTCTTGTTCCGTAGGCATCAGCCGCACCACACAAGGCATTGATCAATTAAGTACGGTTTACCCTCTGGCCGCGAAGGCCTTATATCAACGGTTCTATTCGGGTCTTGCCGGGGTCTTTATTGATGAAGAGATATCGTTCCCAAGCAGTAAAGAGGTGAAATACCCAAAAGAGCTGGAAACCGCGCTGATAGAAAGTATACGTACCTTAAATAGAGACCGGATGTGGTCTTTATTTGATAAGCTTGCTTTATTTATTGAGTCACAAGCTGTTCCTAAGGATATGGCTGAACGTCTTCTTGTTGAACTGATTGTTGTTTTGTATAGAAATTATGAGTATTTGAATATAAATTCAGATTGGTCCTTGCATGGATTACTTAGCAAGATGCACAATCTCGGCACTTTAAATGAAGTGATCTCTGCTCTGAAAGAAGAGTTTGGTGTGCGATTGGAGCAAGGGAACAAGCCTGTGAATCGCGAGGATACGCGTAGCGCCATCGAGAAAGCGAAACGTTATATTGAGAGTAATTACCATAAAGATTTAAGTATTGAGGAAGTAGCGGAGCTGGCTGATCTCAGCATCAGTCATTTCTGCACTTTATATAAGCAAATAACGGGATATACCTTTTTGGAGTATGTTACACACTGCCGGATGGAGAGGGCAAAGTATATTTTGCAGAGCAGCAACGTAAAAGTGTATCAGATAGCTCCTCTTGTCGGTTATCAGGACCCACGTTATTTTACACAGGTTTTTAAAAAGGCTAGTGGTCAAACACCAACAGAATACCGAGAAGAGCATACTAAGCAGAGCCATTAACGAGGAGGTAAGGGATGGAATTTCATTTGGAGATGATTGTTAAGTGTTTAACGAACCACAAGCTGCAGAAATATTGGAAAGGGTTCGAGGCTGTTTCTTTTGCATTTTATAATAAGGATAACGTGTATCTGTACAATCATCCCAAATTCAAAACGGTAGGATATCATCCACATTTGCTTCCTTGGAGTAATGAATTCTCAGGAGATACCATCATCTTATATGAGGATCACCCTACAGCCATCGTTAATCTGGAATTACATGAAGAATTCGAAGACTTGTACGCCATTTGTGTACACGAATTATTTCACGGTTATCAATTCCTGATGGGAGATGAACGTTATGCAGATGAATTATTGATGATTACCTACCCTTTATCCCTCGAAAATATGGAATTGCGGATTCAAGAAAGACATCATTTATATCTTAGTGTAATGGCAGCTACTATTGAAGAGCGTAATCACGCAATGTACAGATTTATTGCCATCCGTCAACAAAGAGAACAACTGCTTGGGGAGTACGTGCTAAATGAATATCTTATCGAAACGCTGGAAGGACCCGCTTGGTATGTTGAATTAAATGCCTATGCCGAAAAATCCACCCTACCTAATGAGGAAGTATTGCACAAATTCAGTTCGTATTTAATAGATGAACTTGAATCTTCGGCTAATATCAGAAGAAGCTGCTACGGTTCTGGTCTGTTTATATGTTTGCTGCTGGATGAGCTTCGGACCGATTGGAAAGAAGAGTTTATGAAGTCGGAGTTAAGTTTATATGCGTTTTTTAAGCAATTTGTGGATCAAGTCATCATTCCCTTCGAGGAGATATCCATCAGCAAAGAAACGGAAGATATTATGCGATCGGTCAAAACAATCAGGGAGAAGGAATTCATTGATTTTATCAGCCTGGAAGGGTACCACCTGTATATTGAAGGAGATATAAAATCTACGGGTTTTAATCCTATGGGTATTATTGGTGGAGATGAGAAATGCATTCATAAGAATAATTTACGAATCCAAATCAATGATGCGGAGTATTTTCTGGAAAAGCCAGTGATTAGCTACTATACAGCTGACCTTCGAAATATTAATAAACTGCACCTCGTACTAGATGAACCTCCAACTTTTAATAAAGATTCGTTAATCCTTAATGGAATTGGTGAGATCAAAGGTCAATACGAAGTGAAGGAAGATGGATGTTGGCTGCAATGCTAACGTAATTTAAATGAGAAGGAGAGTATGACATTTGTCATACTCTCTACTTGATGTTTATGACTTATAGGATGACACTTTATCTTCTATACTTAGAGTAGATGAAAAGATCCTTAGCCGGACACATCAAGGAGGAAACGATATAGATGACTACAAAACAGACATCACAGCTCTCCAGCCTTAAAAAGAGTGTAGCCCCTTACGAGAAAAATGACCGCAACGCAAGTATAAGACAGCTCATCAATACTTTAGGACCACTTGTGCTGTTATGGGGCGGAGCTTATTTCTCTTTATCCGTTTCCTATTGGCTCACCCTTCTGTTAGCTATTCCTGCAGCAGGATTTGTAATTCGAACCTTTATTATTTTTCATGATTGCACACATGGATCGTTTTTTAAGAATCGTAAAGCGAATGATATTATCGGAACGATCACAGGTGTACTGACACTGGTTCCTTATCGGCAGTGGAAACATAGTCATTCCATTCACCACGCCAGCTCCAGTAATCTCGATAAAAGAGGGATCGGCGATATTTGGATTATGACGGTCGAGGAATACGCAGCGGCTTCCTTCTGGAAACGTCTATATTACCGGATTTACCGCAATCCCATCGTGATGTTTGGTCTTGGACCGATTGCTGTTTTTATGATTCAGTATCGTTTCAATGTTAAAGGTGCTAGACGCAAAGAGCGGATGAATACCTATTTGACGAATATTTCAATCGCAGCGCTTTATGGCTTGCTAATATGGGCTATTGGCTGGCAGGCATTTCTTATGGTGCAGCTGCCTGTAGCATTTGTATCAGGGTTTCTCGGCATATGGTTGTTCTACGTCCAACATCAGTTTGAAGACTCTTATTTCGAGAATGAATCTGAATGGAGTTATGTGATGGCCGCGGTTGAAGGTAGCTCATATTATAAGCTGCCGAAGGTGCTGCAATGGATTACGGGCAATATCGGCTTCCACCATGTGCATCATTTAAGTCCAAAGGTGCCGAACTATAATTTGGAAAAAGCGCATAACGCGACGCCACCGCTACAAAAAGCAACAACGATTACGATTGGTACCAGCTTGAAGGCCCTTAATTTCCGTCTTTGGGATGAGGAAAATAAACGATTCATTAGCTTCAAAGAGATGAAGTCCATATTAAATAAACCGAAAACTGCAGGCGAGGTCCTGCAAGTTCATAAGCCCAGACTCCAGGGAGAATAATGGCTACATTGTAATCAAATAGCAGCAATATGGAAGGTTAGAGCCGGAGAACTCATTCGCGCTCTAATCTTTTTTCTCTTTATCGTTGTGGTTCACCGGATTTTACCGGATTTATGCTAGAATAAGGTGAGTGGCATATGGCAAAAAGGAGAGCAAACATGCAGAAGTGGCATCATATTTTTCATAAAAGTACAGGTCTTAGCCCTTATGTATGGGTCGTATTTTATATTCTACCGTTTTATTTCATCTTTCGGTCCTCTTCTCCCTACCAGGTAGTTTCGGGAATCTTGATGATCGCTGTGTTTTTTGTTTGTTATGTGCTTTCTTTTGTCTCCAAGGGTTGGTTAGTTTATTTTTGGACGAGCGTGCAGATACTGGTCTCTATAACGATGACGTTGTTGTTCGGATATATGTATTTTGCGCTTTTTTTAGCCTTTTTTATTGGGAATATCCAGAATCGAGTAGGGTTCTTCACCCTGTACTCCATTCATTTGCTGACTACGATTATTACGATCAATTATGAGCTGCTGTCGCGTAATCCCGTATTTATCAGCCAGCTTCCCTTTGTGCTTGTCAGTATGATTGCAGTGATCCTGCTGCCAATCAGTACCTATAACCGCAATAATCAAGGGAAGCTGCAAGACCAATTGGAGGATGCTAATAAGCGTATCTCAGAATTAGTTAAGCTCGAGGAACGCCAGCGGATTTCACGTGATCTTCACGATACATTAGGTCAGAAGCTTTCGTTAATTGGTCTGAAAAGTGATTTGGCAGGAAAGCTTATCGACAGTAATCCGACGCAAGCCAAAGCCGAGATCAATGATGTACGCCAGACGGCAAGAAGTGCACTGAAAGAGGTCCGGGAGATGATTACGCGAATGCGCGGCATTCGGCTTGAGGACGAACTCGTTCATATTCAGCAGTTTCTTGCGGCTGCGGAGATTGACTATGTTTTGCAAGGCAATCCTAAACTGTCTAATACTTCATTGATTACGGAGAATGTGCTCAGCATGTGTATTAAGGAAGCTGTCACAAATGTTGTGAAGCATAGTAATGCACAATCTTGCGCAATTATCATTGAACCCACACGCACAGATCTCATCATTAAAGTGAAAGATGATGGAACTGGCATCCCGGGCAATGATCTTTATTTTAAAGGACATGGCCTGCAAGGTATGCGGGAACGTCTTGAATTTGTAAATGGCTGTATGGATATCGTGCGAGATGAGGGTACTACGATAGTGATTAAGGTCCCAAATGCATTTAAGCATCCGGAACAGGAGGTAACCGTATAATGATTAAGATTGTAATCGCTGAGGATCAGCGAATGCTCCTTGGAGCGCTGGCATCTTTGTTGGATTTAGAAGAGGATATGAAGGTCGTGGGCCGGGCAAGCAACGGGGAAGAAGCTGTAGCGATGGTTCAGCAGCATAAGCCGGATATCTGTATTATGGATATTGAGATGCCAGCGATGAGTGGTCTCGACGCTGCGGAAGCGCTGAAGAATAGCGGCTGCAAAACGATGATATTAACCACCTTTGCCCGTGCGGGATATTTCGAACGTGCGCTCAAGGCGGGAGTTCATGCTTATCTGCTGAAAGACAGTCCTAGCGAAGAACTGGCACTTTCGATACGTAATGTGATGGCAGGCCGACGCATGTATGCACCGGAGCTAATGGATGAAGCCTACAGCGGTGAAGTAAATCCTCTGACTCAGCGGGAGAAGGAAGTACTTGGACTCATTGCCGACGGTAAAAATACAAAAGAGATCGCCAGCCAGTTGTACATTACCACGGGAACAGTCCGGAATTACATCTCAGTTATACTAGATAAGCTGGATGTAGGTAACCGCATCGAGGCGATCACTCGATTTAAGGAAAAAGGTTGGTTTAAGTGAGCGGGGGTAAGAAACGATTAGTTGGTTGAAGCAGCTTGTAAACGCTAATCGCTGAACGCTAATCGCTGAACGCTAATCGCTGAACGCTAATCGCTGAACGCTAATCGCTGAACGCTAATCGCTGAACGCTGATCGCTGATTGCTAATCGCTAATCGCTGATTGCTAATCGCTGAACGCTGAACGCTGAACGCTGAACGCTGAACGCTAATCGCTGAACGCTAATCGCTGAACGCTGATCGCTGATCGCAGATTCCTGATTTATGCTCACCAATCGCAAATAGATGTATTTCCTACAACTATATGCTATAAAATGCTCTGCAGATGCGATTTAGTTGCATTTCTTACATCTAAAAGTTCACTTAGAGGGCATTTCCATTATTTTTCGGGGAAATAGTTGTAGAGAATGCAGTTAAAGAGTTGTCTAAGCAGAAAATAGACTTATAATTGTACTGAGTGCAGCTATTTCTTTTATTAGCATTAGTGAAATTCAATATAATCCGCTAAAAATAAAATTTTTAATGTTATTTTGATGTTAACACTCGCCAAATGTTCCCGCGCCGTATATCATTAATTATCGGCCTATTATCCACAATAGGACAGTTAATCAAAAGGAAGTGTATTTTCTGATGTCAAGAAAGCTAAGAGCCGGCATAGTTGGCGGCACAGGTATGGTAGGACAACGTTTTATTGCCCTTCTAGAGAATCATCCTTGGTTTGAAGTAACTGCGATTGCTGCCAGTGCTAGATCTGCTGGAAAAACGTATGAAGAATCGGCCAAGGGCAGATGGAAGTTATCTACTCCAATGCCTGAGAACGTAAAGAATATTATGGTCCAAGATGCTTCTAAGGTAGAAGAAGTTGCTGCGGACGTGGATTTGATTTTTTGTGCTGTAGACATGAAAAAAGATGAGATTAAAGCGCTCGAAGAGGCTTATGCTCGCACCGGAACACCAGTAATCTCCAATAACTCAGCGCATCGCTGGACGCCTGACGTGCCTATGGTCATTCCTGAGATTAATCCGGAGCATCTTGAGGTTATTGCACAGCAAAGAAAACGTCTGGGAACAGAGACAGGTTTCATTGCGGTTAAACCTAACTGCTCCATTCAAAGTTATGTGCCTGCACTTCATGCGCTCAAAGACTTCAATCCATCTAAAGTGGTGGTCACCACCTACCAAGCCATTTCTGGTGCAGGAAAGACTTTTGCAGACTGGCCAGAAATGCTGGACAACGTGATTCCTTACATCGGTGGCGAAGAAGAGAAAAGCGAGCAAGAGCCTTTGCGGATCTGGGGAAGCGTTCAAGAAGAGGGTATCGTAAAGAGTGAAGCGCCAACGATTACTTCGCAGTGTATCCGTGTGCCTGTAGCGGATGGACATATGGCTGCTGTATTTGTTTCTTTTGAGAAAAAACCGTCCAAAGAAGAGATTCTGAATCTCTGGAAGAGTTTTAAAGGACGTCCTCAGGAGCTTGAACTGCCTAGCGCACCTAAACAGTTCATTACCTATTTTGAAGAGGACAATCGTCCACAGACTAAGCTGGATCGTGATATCGAGAACGGAATGGGCGTATCGACGGGCAGACTCCGGGAAGATGCCCTCTATGATTACAAATTCGTAGGTCTCTCCCATAACACCCTGCGCGGAGCAGCTGGCGGTGCTGTGTTGATCGCAGAGCTTCTGAAAGCAGAAGGTTATATTCAACCGAAATAAGTCCATGCATGAGCTGCAAAGCTGATGTGAATAGACACCTCATCAAAGCTTAGTCTTTGGTGGGGTGTTTTTATTTTAATTTTGAATTTGGTAAAATAAGTTATGGAAGGAGAGGATACCATTGAATAAATATTTATTAGCTTTTATATGGTTACCATTAATCCTGTTTACAAGCGGTTGTACATCGTCAACTCAAGAGGAACAAGAGTATGGAGTGTCCTCTATAAATGCCGAAATTCCTATTCCGAAGAATGCCAAAGAAATCGAAGTGACAACGACTTCAAGTAACCCCAATATAAAAATAGGTGTAAAGTACGAATTGGATAATATAGGGGGAGAACAAGGTCTTTATCGATCTGAACACTACTTTAATAAATTAAACGATGCTGGATGGATAGAGCAGGAGGACAAGCGGTTAGGACATGTGCAATTTTTTGAAAAAAAGGACACCGTCATCGCCATCGAAATACATCAGGATACCTTTGATATTCATGAAATGAATAAAGATGCTAAATTCTAAACAGTGGCTAGTTAGATGAAGCATTTGTTATTACTTAAACAGAAAGGTTGAGAGTGTGGTAAGATAGGTAAAGTGTATAAAATATACGAATTCTGAATGACTGACGGAGTGATATGATGGGTGCAAAAAGTAAAGGTGGCGGCACAGGCAGAGGTACGGGGAGTAAAGGCTGGACACGCTGGAACAAAACAGCAAAACCAGTTAAACCTGCTAAAAGTGATCCAACGACGGGTCCAGGTGCTAAAGGTGCAAGTGGAAGCAAGGGCAGTAACGTGAAAAAAAGCGGAAGCACCAAATAGCTCCCTTAAACTGGGTTATTCCTGAAGGTTAACATCTGATTTTGATCGTTAAAATCAGGTGTTTTTTTATGACTAGAGGTAAGGTAAGTATATAGAATGAAAGTAGGATCAGCAGTGAGAATCGATAAATATATAAGCGAAACAGGCTTTTGTTCCAGAAGGGAAACCAAACGATTAATTGCAGCAGGTCGAATCACTGTAAACGGTATTGTCTGTGAGGCGAACATTCTTATAGAGCCAGAGGATATCGTATGGATCGATGGGGAGCCGATAACAAGCAGTAAAGGGGAGCCAGTGTATCTCGCTTTGAATAAGCCGATAGGCATTACCTGTACAGCAGCCCCACATGTGGCTGGGAACATTATTGATTTTGTAGGGTATCCTTCACGGATCTTTGCGATTGGCAGATTAGACAAAAACTCGGAAGGCCTCATTTTGTTAACCAACGATGGAGAGATTGTAAATAAAATGATGCGTTCCGAGAATGGGCATGAAAAAGAATATGTAGTTCATGTAGACAAACCGGTTACGTCAGAATTCTTACAAGAGATGTCTAGCGGCGTGAACATTCTTGGAGTCACAACGAAACCTTGTGAGGTCTATCGGATCACAGAATGTCAGTTTAGAATTATCCTAACTCAAGGTCTTAATCTGCAAATACGCAGAATGTGCAAGGAGTTAGGATATAGAGTGCTAAAGCTGGAGCGCATAAGAATTATGAATATTACATTAGACGGCTTGGAGCTGGGACAATGGCGGCATTTAAGCAGTGAAGAGCTGTATGAGCTTATGTCCCGCTTAAACTGACTTTGTCAACGAAGCCTCTGGCAGTTGTGGTAATATCTTCAGCTCCGGCAATCGCTGAGATAACAGAGATCCCATCCGCACCAGCTGTTAATACTGGTGCAACATTTTGCAGCGTGATTCCCCCAATGCCAACCAAAGGGATGGTAATGCCTTTATTTCTTAGTTCTTCAATCATCGCAGTGCCTTGAACAGCTTTGGCATCCTCCTTGGATGACGTAGGATAAATGGGACCCACGCCCAGATAGTCGGCTCCATCGGCAATCGCCTGCTGAGCTTCAGCGAAGGAGTGAGCGGATACACCAATGATTTTATTCTCTCCAAGTAGCTGGCGGATCGCCAATGCAGGGGTATCCTCCTGTCCTACATGAATTCCGTCCGCATCAAGTGCGATCGCTAAATCAATGTCGTCATTCACGATAAAGGGCACGCCATTGGCATGACAGATCTTTTGAAGTCGTCTGCCAAGATTAAGTCGTGCCTTATCGCTTAAGGATCCGGTACCCTTTTCACGGAATTGAAACATGGTTATGCCTCCAGCAACCGCTTCCTGCAGCACCTTAACAGGAGCTTTACGGCAATTTACGCTGCCCATAATGAAATAGACTTTTAATAGATCTCGCAGATGTTCACTGTTCATTCGTTGCATTGTTTATCCCTCGCAGTCTGTTTTGATAAGCAAAATGATTGGTTGGTCCATGCCCAGCCCCTATGCCCAACTCGTCCTCAATCGCCGCTTGTATAAATGCTTTGGCAGTTTGAATGGCCTCAGCTACGGATTTGCCTTTGGCTAGCTCGGCGGTAACTGCTGCTGAATAGGTGCAGCCTGTACCATGCGTATGTCTGGTCTGAATCCGGCTACTCTCCAATAAGGTATATTCGTGACCATCATATAGAAGATCGGTTACGGCTGTGGTTGAGGTATCATGTCCCCCTTTTAGCACTACATATTTGGAGCCCATGCCATGAATGATTTTGGCTGCTTTTTTGCGTTCTTCGATGGTGGAGATCGTCATCTTTGTGATCATTTCGGCTTCGGGAATATTGGGTGTCGTCACCAATGCTAAGGGCAGCAGATGGCTGATTAAGGATTGAACCGCCTCCTGCAGCAGCAGTGTGGACCCTCCTTTAGCGACCATCACAGGATCAATTACAAGATTAGACCAGCCGTAATACTTAATTTTATCTGCCACAATGCGGATGATGTCGCTGTTAAATAACATCCCGGTCTTTACGGCATCTGGTTGCAGGTCAAGTCCTATAGAATCAAGCTGCTGATTTATAGCTTCCAGAGTCACTGGATAAACCCCTTGGACACCCAGCGTATTCTGCGCTGTCACAGCTGTGAGGACGGACATGCCATAGACAGAAAGCTCCTGAAAGGTTTTTAGATCGGCCTGAATGCCAGCACCACCGCCGCTATCGGAGCCGGCAATGGTTAGAGCTTTGGATATAATCATCGAATTCACTCCTTTGAGGGTCATTAACTGAGCTGTTTGATGCTAGATCTTTCTAGGAAGACTTCTGGCGTGACCCATGTCAGTTGATTTAGAAACTCAACCTGAAAGCTTCCCGGCCCTTGACCAGTTGTTAGTTCAGCGGCGATTTCAGCGGCTACTCCATAGAAGGAGAGAGCTTCCACTGCGGCCTCCAACGAGGCACCGCCACTTACCGCGAGAAATGCACCCACAACAGCGCTGAGCAAGCAGCCAGTTCCTGTAACCTTCGTGAGAATAGGGTGACCGTTGCTGGAAATATAAGTGTTTTTTCCATTCGTGATCACATCGTCTTTTCCAGTTATGATGACCACACAGCTTAACTTCCTCGCAGCAGCTTCAGCCAAAAGGACTACATCGCCTTCACCTTCGCCAGCATCCACCCCTTTAATGGACCAACTCTCCCCAATCACATTAGCGACTTCAGCCACATTCCCCCGCAGTGCGGTGATTTGCATCTCATTCACTAGTTTTTGAGTGACAGCGGTCCGATAAGAAGTTGCGCCTGCACCTACCGGGTCAAGCACTAGGGGAACCCCGTGTTTATTAGCGGATTTACCAGCAAGCAACATAGATTGAATGGCGTAGTCATTGAGTGTGCCTATATTTAGAACTACAGCAGACGACATAGCGGCGATGTCGGTCACTTCTTCGTGGGCATCCGCCATAAAGGGAGAGGCACCCAGCGCCAACAGACCGTTGGCTGAGAAATTGGCTACTACAATATTAGTGATGTTGTGGATCAACGGGTTGGATTCCCGTACTTTGGCTAAGTAACTCATCATAATTCCTCCTCAAGCTTGTATGAATAACTAACTAAACGTTACAGATTGATAAAAGCTTCCTGTGCTTTAATATCTTCTGGTAGAAGATCGTTGGTGGATAACCACAGCTGAACCTTTTCCCAAGATGTCGGGTCTTGATAACCAAAAGATTGATCGCCAGCATTCATCAGTGGCAGTAGAATCTCAAGACTTTTTTTCTCAATCTCCTTGTCGAGCGGTGAAGTTGCATCTTCATGTGCAACCAGTAAATCCAGGGCTTGTTCAGGATTCTGCTCCACAAATTCCTGTCCTTTTGTTATGGCATTTAGAAATTTTTTGAAGTAGGCTTCAGAATTTTGCAATCCTTGTTCGCTGGCCACCAGCACAAGCTCATAATAGTCAGGTACTCCGTAATCCGTTGGATTAAGCGAGGTGACCGGATGTCCCTCTTTTTCAAGGATCAGTTGTTCATGGTTGATGAACCCGCCCATTATTGCGTCCACTTGTCCTGTAGAGATCGCAGGGATAAGGTCAAAACCTACGTCAATCAGCTTGGCGGATGAAGGATCGCCTCCATCACTCTGGATCATTGTCCGAATCATTGCTTCATAGAGCGGAATGGAGGAATAGCCGATTTGTTTTCCTGCGAGCTCTTTGGGACTATGAATACTGCCTGCCTGAGGAACCATCAGATGATTCAGTGGATGCCGCACGATAGCTGCAATCGAACGAACAGGGATTTTCTCGCCGCGTGCCATAAGCACCTGAGGCTGATAGCTGAGCGCTAGATCAATTTGATTTGCTGCTACAAGCTTTAGGGCGTCATTGCTGTCCGCAGGCATTTTGATCTCGACATCCAAATCTTCCTCTTGGAAAAATCCTTGCTGTTGCGCAGCGTATAGAAAGGAATGAACGGCATTGGGATACCAATCAAGCATAATCGTCAGCTTGTGTGACTGCTTATTATCGGTATTGGAGGAACCGGTTTGGGAGTTGTTATTTAGCTTGTCTGCCTTCCCGCAGCTGCTTAAGAGCAAAAGTGTGCATACTAGAAATACAGAAATAAGTCCTCGTTGTGGGGATTTTAAATGATTCATTGGTTAGATCCTCTTTTCTTTAAAAATAATTGTTCGAGTAAAGCTATCGCCAGAAAAAGCACAACACCAAGCGCGGACAGCAGAAATACAGCCGCGAACATTTCATCGCTCTGCATATTTCCGGCCATTCTGCGGCTGAAGTAACCGAGTCCTTTACTGCCGCCGAGCCATTCCCCGATAGTAGCTCCGATGACGCAGTATACAATGGACAGCTTTAAGCCAGAGAAAAAAGCAGGCAATGCCAGTGGAATTTGGGTTTTGACAAGCAGCTGCCAGCGGTTTGCACCAAATGTTAATAATAAGTCCTTGTAAGTCTGGCCACTTGTACGAAGTCCATCATATGTACTCACTACGACTGGAAAAAAAGCCGTCAAAAACACCACAGCCACTTTGCTCCACAGCGTATATCCGAACCACATAATAAAAAGGGGGGATAGCGCAATTAATGGGACCGTCTGGCTAATGATAAGGAAGGGATAGATGGCCTTTTCTACGGGGCGAAACAGGAACATTCCAATGCCCAGCAATACACCAAAAATCACAGAAAGGACAAAACCCACCAGTATCTCCTGTAACGTCGCCAATAAATGCTGTCCAAATAATAATTGCCTGTGCTCGATCAATGCGATGCCAATAGATGAAGGTGCAGGGAGAATAAAGGCTGGAATCAAGTGAAGGCGAACAGCTGACTCCCAGATTACAAGAATGAGCAGTACCAGAAGAAGGAAGGGACCATAGTTGTCTAGATGTTTTTTAAAAGGTATAGGTTGCATGCAATCTTCGCTCCAACTCTGCCCGTAGTGCTATAAACCGGGGTTCATAGTTCATCTTATAATGTCTTGGTTTTGGTAGATCGACAATGATCTCCTGTAATTCGCTGTGCGCACCGCCAGATAATAAATAAATCCGGTCACTGAGCAATAGGGCTTCTTCCAGATCATGAGTGATGAGCATAATCGTCTGATTCAGTTCACCCCATAACTCCAACAGCCAACGGTGTATCTCACGTTTGGTCATGGCATCGAGAGCGCCAAAGGGCTCATCCAGCAGCATAAGACCACTTCCGCCTCCAGCCACTAAGGTGCGCAGAAATGCTACTCGCTGTTTCATACCTCCCGAAAGTTCATGGGGATAAGCCTTCTCTACATCTGTTAAGCCGAAGCGGGCCAACATTTCCCGAATCTGAGTGATCGTTTTCTGTTTACTAAATCTGGGCTTGATCTCCCAGGGCAAAAGGCAGTTGTCGAGCACTGTTCTCCAAGGCAGCAATAAATCCTGCTGAGGCATATAAGCGATCTGACCTAAACGACTAGCGGTTGAGGGGAGCGTAGGGAGTTTTATTTTTCCATGAGTAGGTTCGAGTAAACCGGCAACCGTTTTGAAAAATGTGCTTTTCCCGCATCCGCTAGCACCTACTACGGAGACGAATTCCCCTTGCCTGATATCCATGGATAGATTTGCGAATACAGGGGGTTGTTCAGTTTCCGGAAAAGAGTAGGTTAGGCCTTGAATAGATAAAATGGTCGTGATGATCTAACCTCCTAATATTTTTGTGGAGCGCCCAAACAAATAAAGACCCATCCATTTCCAGAGGAAATGAATGGGTCAAAAAGTTCATTCTGCATAATAACACTTAACATGCTTGATGAAAATTCTGCTCCACTTCCCTCCGCTGGTATGATCCAGATCAGGTTCCAAGGGTCCGGAGCTTGAAGCTCCGTCTCAGTCAACCGACTCCCCTAGTGAAATAACAGGTCCATATTAATTTGTTTATAAATATACCATATCTTTCTGAGAAGTAAAGAGAGAAAGAAGTGAAGGATTAATCCAAGATTGGGTAAGATATAAGTAGAAATCTAGTTAATATTACAATTCCGATGCATATAATCGGAAAAAAGTATTGACGATCATGTGATGGCAGTGTACTATTCAATTTACCGGAAAAAAACCGGATAGAGAGAGGGGATTTAATAATGAAAAAATGGAGTTTAACTATTATATTGGCGTTAACCGTGGTCCTTGTAGCGGCTTGCGGCAATAATTCGAATACCAATACGGCTGCTGAACCAACAGCTGGAACGAATGGTGGAGCAGCATCTTCAGCGCAAAACAGTTTGGAGGCTGTGAAGGCCAGCGGCAAATTGCGGATAGGTACAGAAGGGACTTATGCACCTTTTACTTATCATGACACTGCGGGGAAATTGACGGGTTTTGACGTGGAAATTGCCGAAGAAGTAGCCAAACGTTTAGGTGTTGAAGCTGAATTTTTTGAAACTCAGTGGGATGGTATTTTTGCTGGGATGGATGCGAAACGGTTTGATGTCATTTTTAATGAAGTTTCCATTAACGAAGATCGCAAAGTGAAATATGATTTCTCTGAACCCTATATTGTATCCAAGGCAGTATTGATCGTGAGCGAAAACAATGAGGATATTAAGACCTTTGCTGATCTAAAGGGTAAAAAAGCCGGACAATCCCTGACCAGTAACTTATCCGACATCGCTCGTGAGAACGGTGCTGAAATCGTAGCTACGGACGGTTTCAATCAAGCGATGGACCTGCTGACTTCGGGACGTATTGATGCAACTGTGAATGATGGCTTGTCTTATCTGGATCTGAAAAAACAAAAACCAGATGCAAAAATTAAAGTGGTTGATGAGATTCCTGAAGGCTCACAAAGTGCCGCGGTATTCCTGAAAGGCAATGATGAGCTGGTGAATGCGGTCAGTGATGCGATTAAAGAGATGAAAAGTGATGGAACGTACTTGAAAATTTCCGAGAAATACTTTGGAGCTGACGTTTCAAAATAATACAAGGCTAGCAAGGCTAATTAAGCCTAGAAGCTAAAAAGGATGTCTGAATAATGGATGACCGCAAAATACAAATTTTCTTAGATACACTGCTACCCCTGCTTAAAGCCGGGGTGGCTTTTACCATTCCGTTGGCGCTACTTTCCTTTGTGCTTGGATTGATTTTGGCGATCCTAACCGCGTTGGCACGTCTTTCACCGTGGGTAATTCCGAAGCTAATCGCCCGTTTTTATGTATGGGTCATTCGGGGAACCCCGTTGTTAGTGCAGCTATTTATTATATTTTATGGTTTGCCGGCTGTTGGTATTGTACTCGACCCTTTCATTGCCGCCACCATTGGATTTACCCTTAGCGTAGGGGCTTATTCATCGGAAATCGTACGCGCTGCTATCCTGTCGATACATAAAGGCCAGTGGGAAGCTGCCTTCTCAGTCGGGATGACTCGTGGGCAGGCTCTGCGCCGCGTAATTCTGCCACAAGCTGCACGCGTTTCTGTACCGCCGTTATCCAATTCTTTTATTAGCTTGGTCAAAGATACATCGCTTGCAGCGATCATCACCTATACGGAGATGTTTAGAACTGCTCAGCAGGTAGCCTCTACCACTTATGAGCCTCTGCTGGTATACTCCGAAGCAGGATTGTTTTATTTAGTGTTCTGTTCTGTGCTGTCGGCGCTGCAAAATTACTTGGAGAAACGACTCGATCGTTACTCTGCGACCTAAAGGAGAGATACTTGTGATTGAAATCATTAATTTGCATAAATCCTTCGGTGCACTCCAAGTGTTAAAGGGTATTGATCTGAAAATGGAGCATGGAAAGGTACTTGTCATTATTGGGCCATCCGGCTCCGGTAAAACTACACTGCTGCGCTGTTTTAATCTGTTGGAAATCCCGGATCAAGGCAGCCTGTCACTCGGGGATATCACCATCAATTTTACAGATCATAAGAAAATTCCTCAGAATTCCGTATTAGCTCTTCGGCAGAAAACAGGGATGGTCTTTCAATCGTATAATTTATTTCCGCATATGACTGCGCTAGGCAATGTGATGGAGGGACAGGTAACTGTCTTGAAACGAACCAAGGAAGAAGCGCGTAAGCGGGGCCTTCAACTGCTGGCTAAGGTGGGTTTGGCTGATAAAGCTGATAACTATCCACATCAGCTGTCAGGAGGACAGCAGCAGAGAGTGGCCATCGCCCGGGCTATGGCAGTAGATCCAGAAGTGCTGTTGTTTGATGAGCCCACTTCGGCGCTCGATCCCGAGCTGGTAGGGGAAGTGCTTAAGGTCATCAAACAATTAGCAGCAGAAGGTATGACTATGGTGATTGTGACCCACGAGATGAAATTTGCCGCCGATGTAGCGGACCGGATCATTTTGATGGATGGCGGTCATATCTTAGAGCAAGGAACTCCGCAAGAAGTGCTGGAGCATCCGAAGAATCCCCGGGCTCTGCAATTTCTGAATAGACTGAATGGTGAAGAAGAGTAGAAAGACAATATATATGAAAAAGCAGCTCGGGAATCATCCGGAGCTGCTTTTTCGTGTGTAGATTATTCAAATGAGAAGAGTAACTGAAATTTGGCTTATACTCCAGTTTTCAGGAACTCCAAAGCGTTGTAGAGCATAATCGCAGCTTCGGCACGGGTGAGTTCGCTTTTTGGATTAAACTTTCCGTTAGCGTCTAGAGTATTGATCTTGTATTTCAGGGAGCGCTGAATACTGCCTTGATATGCAGGGGTCAGTGACGCTTCATCAGCGATATCTACTGGAACGATATTGATCATCGGCAGATTACCTACGCCTTCGATCGCTTGCACTAGATAGTTAGTGAATTGCTCTTTGGTCATAATTAGGCTAGGATCAATGTCTTTTGGTAGCTTAACTTGATTGTAATAAGCATTGATAAAGGCTTCAGCGTACCAGGCTTTGTCTTTTACTTTTGTGAACAAGCCGCTGGCAACAGGAGCTTTGTTAAAGTCAATGGCTGCGAGGCTGAGCTGAAGACCGCCGGAGATAAACTGAATCCCTTGGGCTGTAGTTACCTTAGAGCCAGGGAGAAATTGAGATTCGCTGACACCTTTAATTAACCCTTGATTTTTTAAAGAAATGATTTTTTCTTTGCCGTTTATGTTATCAATATCCTTAAAGGTGTTCCCAGCTGCAAACATCTGACCACCCAAAGAAAAGGAGAAAATGGCTACGGTTGTGATTACTGCTAGTGTGCTTTTTTTCATGTTCATGTCTTTTCACCTCGTTGTATGGATAGACTCCTTAGCCTTTGTCACTCCTTTAACGTTGTAAATTATGGAAAGGTTGCGGTCTAATCTGTATTATTTCACGAAAAAGTAGATTTTAATAGAAATATAGGCCAGATTGGGGTGTAGTACTTTGGATAAGTGGCATGAAATGATATAATGATGTCAGGCTCTTTTCATTCGTGGTTAATTTTGTTATGATTATATCGTAACGATTACTATTTATGGTTTGTCTTAACTGCATAAATAGGAGCGTCTCAGAGGGTACGGATGTTAAATCGTTCCGGGAAGGTAGGAGACCAAATGGATCAAATATCAAATATCAGTCAATTGTTTGCGGCGCAAAAATATAAATTAACGCCTCAGCGTGAAGCTATAGTGAACGTTCTGCTCGACAATGAGAAGGATCATTTAAGCGTAGAAGAAGTATATATGCTTGTTAAGAACAGCTATCCACATCTGGGCCTGGCAACGGTATACCGTACACTTGAGCTTTTATGTGAGCTACACATTGTAGAGAAGATGAACTTCGGAGACGGAGTTGCCCGTTACGATTTGCGCGGGAACGATCATTCGCATATGCATCATCATTTGATATGCAGCGTATGCGGTCGGTTGGAGGAAATTAAGGACGACTGGCTTGTGGAGCTGGAGAGAAGAGTGGAACGTGAATATGGCTTTAACGTCACGGATCACCGCCTTGATTTCAAGGGTACTTATGGAACATGTAAACGTACTGGCTGCAAAAAAGCAAAAGCAGAAGCAGATAAAGCAGTCTCGTAAGATTGCTTTCTAACCTAAAGACACAGGCTTTCTCTAAGCCTGTGTCTTTTTTGATTACTGCGTTCTAGGAAGTCTAGCTTCGAGTAGGTACAAAGGATTTGATCCACGTTCCGAAACTGCCAGGGTTACGGCTCTGAACGAGAATTACACCTTCTCCACGGAAGCGGCAGACAAGTGCTTCACCACTGGTTATGCTGTTAAGCCAGCCAGAGGCTGCCTTTTCCACCTTGTAGTCCATATAGTCTGGCCATGCTACGAGGTGTCCGTTATCGATAATCATTTCTTCACCAGGTCCTAAATTTATTGCATGGATAGCACCGAAGGAAGACAGGAACACCGTTCCTCTGCCACTGATTTCTACAATGAAGAAGCCTTCACCGGAGAAGAGCCCTCTGGTTAAATTCTGCATTTTGGTATTTACTTGAATGCCTTCAGTTCCGGCGAGAAATCCGTCTTTTTGAACTAACAGTTTATACGATCCGTCTAATTCTATCGCCTGAATATCGCCGAGTGAGCCAGGTGACAGCAATACCTCACTTTGACCACGGGTCGCTCTAAGTTCTTGAAAGAAGAATTTCTCACCGCTCAGCATTCTCCCGAGACCGCGCATTAAACCACCATCCACGGTTCCTTTTAATTCTACGTTAGGTGACATCGCGACCATTGCGCCCATTTCAGCCTTTACGCTTTCACCGGGATTTAGTTGGACCTTTAACATAGCAAAAGCACCTTCATACAAAACCTGGTAATTCATCCTTTAAACCTCCGCATCTATTTAGATAAGATAGAATACTAGCTTTGCTCTAAGTGTAACGGAATTCTTGCTTCGCTCATAGTCTGGAATATGTTAAAATGAAGTTGTCTTATAGATGTAAGATCAATAATCATTCACCCATGAATAGGAGAGTGGTGTCACATGGCACGAACCAAGACACAAAAAGCCTTGCGTAAGGCAGAGCGCTCCGGAGCCTGGTGCACAGCACAGAGTCGTAGATTGAATAGTGATTATGGAGCCATTTCACAGCATGTACGATTAACACCAAGCAAGCAGGAACAATTGAATAAGAATAGATATAAGGGGCAGATCTTCCAAGATGATGCTCCTTTTTTATTGGCTATTTGATAAGAGAACATCGCTCAGCGTATAGTAATTGAAGAAATAATATATAGGAGATGTATCCCTGATGAAACAAAATAAATATGACGATTCGAATTTCTTCTCTGCCTACCAGCAAATGCCCCGTTCTATTGGAGGGCTTGCAGCAGCAGGAGAATGGCATGTATTAAAGGCGCTTCTTCCAGACTTACATAATAAAAGTGTGCTTGATCTGGGCTGCGGCTTTGGCTGGCATTGCCTATATGCCCGTGAGCAGCAGGCGAGTTCAGTTATAGGTGTGGATATCTCTGAAAAAATGCTGCAACAGGCGCGTGAAAAAACGAACGATCCTGCTATAACTTATATCCAGCTGCCGATTGAGGACATTGATTTTGCGAGCGAGCAATTTGATGTGGTTCTCAGTTCATTGGCTTTCCACTATATTGAATCTTTTGCAGCCATCTGCCGAAAGGTGCATTCGTTTCTTAAGCCTGGCGGGAGTTTTATTTTTTCAGTGGAGCATCCAATCTTTACTTCACGTGAAGAGCAAGACTGGTATGCCGATGAACAAGGAAACCGCCTGCATTGGCCCGTAGATCATTATCAATCAGAAGGACTTCGTGAAACGAAATTCTTAACAGAAAATGTGATTAAATACCATCGCACGATTTCCACCTATTTCAATGACCTGATTGAAGCTGGCTTTACTATTAAAGCGGTTAAAGAACCAAAGCCTTCAGCAGAAATGAGTAATGATCCATGGATGAAGGATGAGGAGCGTAGACCGATGTTCCTGATCATTTCGGCTGTAAAAGAGTAATCTCATGCTCACGAGTTATGTTCGAATATAGAAGCAGGGGTTGTCTTAAAAGTAGCTTTTTCTACTAAGGGACAACCCTTTTGCAATGAAACGGGTTTTCTTCATTTACACCTGCTCTCTGCTGTGCACACGATATTCTCTTGGTGACATCCCGAAACGACTTCGGAAGACCCGGTGAAAATAGGTGTAGTTCGCAAAACCACAAGTTTCTGCTACTTGCTCCAGCGGCATGGGACTGAAGGTTATCCGTTCTCTGGCCATTTCCAGTCGGACATCGTTTACATATTTAATAATACTGGTCCCAAAGGCTTCCTTAAATAAATGAACGGCCCGCGAGACGGATATACCCACAAAACCTGCTACATCTTCCAATAGAAAGGGTAGGGTTGCGTGCTCCTCAACATATTGCTTCATTCGGTATGCCAGATAACCTTTTGGAGTAATTGCTGGCTGGTCTGTAATTAGCCGGTCGATTTCCATACATAGAATTTGCAGATAGCAGGCAGATATTTCTGGAGAGAAGTCGGAAAGTCGACGGTGCTCCAGAATCAATTGGCGAAACAAGCCAAGAAAATTCTCACTAAGCGGCACACTTAGGCGAGTGGGTCTTTGTGAACGTTGCCACCATTCATCAATCCATGTTCCTCCGCAAAAGATATGATAATCTCCGCTTTCAATTCGTGGCTTGCCTACAGGGTACTCTTCTTTATCTATGATCAAATAGTAAGGATCATTTGGAGCGAATAACATAATATCCCCGCTTTCCACAGGTGACATTACACCATCGATCAATGCACGGCTTCTTCCTTCTGTTTGCAGACGTATAAGAAAGTTCTGGTTCCCTTGACTTTGAGACATATGAAAAGGCTTGCGATGAAAAGAAAATCCGGCTGATAATACGTGACAGGTAGCAGAATGTGTCATAGGTCCTCCTGGGTGTATTGAAATGATAAGCAGATTGTTCATGTTTTAATCATATTATTCATTTTAATATATACGCTTTCATATTACTATGTAGCTAAGCAATAAAGAAAGAAATCGACCATCAACGCTAGAAACAGTCGGTATTAGCTGTGCTTACAAGAATGACAGTTTAAGGAAACTGATGTGAATCAGATTAGTCAATTCTGTTACAGCATTATTGTTCAAGTGATTGTCACTACAGAAAGCTAACTTTAAATCCAATTGGAGTGATTCGAAAATGCTGAAGATAGGCCTGCAATTGTATACGCTCAGAGAAGAACTGGAACAGGATTTTGAAGGGACACTGCGTAAAGTAGCAGCCCTTGGTTATAAAGGTGTGGAGTTTTTTCATTACTTCGGCCGTAGCGCAGCAGAAGTCAAACAATTGCTTGATGAACTTGGACTAGTAGCGCTGGGCGCACACCGTCCCTATGACGCGTTGTTGAATGATACAGAGGCAGAGATCGCGTACAACCTGGAGATTGGAAATCATCATCTAATTGTGCCGTATCTGTCAGAAGAACAACGTAACTATGAAGAAGTTGCTGCGAATCTGAAGATTATTGGAGAAAAGTGTAAGGCGCGTGGAGCGGTTCTTTTGTACCATAATCATGACTTTGAGTTAACTGATCGATATGGTGACCGTACAGCGTTTGACGGTTTGTTTGAAGAGGTGCCGGCTGATTTGCTGCAAGTTGAAATGGATACATGCTGGGTACATCATGCAGGTTATGATGCCGTAGAATATATCAACAAATACGCTGGCCGGTTGCCAATCATCCATCTTAAAGATTTGAAGAAACATGAGGATGGTTCACCGGAAACGGTTGTTCTAGGTGAAGGAGAAGTAAACCTTACAGCAATTCTTGATGCGGCTGTACAGGCAAAGGTAGAGTGGGCGGTAGTGGAGCAGGATTATTGCAGCCGTTCACCATTAGGAAGTGTAGAAGATAGTTTGAAATGGGTAAAAGCATACGCTAATCAAGGGGGAAATGTTCATGTCTAAAAAGTTGAGAATTGCTATTGTCGGTTGCGGTGGAATTGCTAATGGAAAACATATGCCAAGTTTGTCACGTCAAGCAGATGCTGAAATGGTAGCCTTTTGTGATATCGTCGAAGAACGTGCACAGGAAGCAGCAAAAACCTATGGTGCTGAAGGCGCGGCTGTATATACAGATTATCAAGAGCTTTTGAAAGCCGGAGGATTCGATATCGTGCATGTATGTACACCGAATGACAGTCACTCCGTGATCACAATCGCAGCATTGGAAGCTGGCAATCATGTAATGTGTGAGAAGCCAATGGCGAAGACTACAGCTCAAGCACAGGAAATGTTAGAGGCTGCCAAACGTACAGGCATGAAATTGTCTGTAGCTTATCAGAACCGTTATCGTGCGGATAGTGAATATCTTAAAGACGTTTGTGAAAACGGTGAGCTTGGTGAGATCTATTATGCAAAAGCGATTGCCGTTCGTCGTCGTGCGGTTCCTACATGGGGCGTATTCCTGGATGAAGAAAAGCAAGGCGGCGGTCCACTGATCGATATCGGTACGCATGCGCTTGATCTAACATTATGGATGATGGACAATTATAAACCGCGTAGTGTTATGGGCTCGACTTTCCATAAGCTTGGTAACCGTAAAAACGGCGGAAATGCCTTTGGTCCATGGGACCCTGAACAATTTAAAGTAGAAGATTCAGCATTTGGATTTATTACCATGGAAAATGGTGCTACAATTGTACTGGAATCAAGCTGGGCTCTTAATGTATCTGAATTTGGAGAAGCGAAGACGCTCCTAGCAGGTACAGAGGGTGGTGCAGATATGAAGGACGGGTTACGCTTAAATGGTGACCGTGGTGGCCGTCTATTCGAGACTAAAATTGACTTGTCCGCAGGGGGAGTAGCTTTCTTTAACGGAGGACAAGAGAGTGAATCCGATCGTGAAGCTCGCTTGTGGCTTGAAGCAGTTCGGGAAGATAAAGAACCAGTAGTTAAACCTGAACAAGCCCTTGTCGTTACCCAAATTTTGGAGGCTATTTACGAATCTTCCCGTACAGGTCGTGCTGTGTATTTTGACGGAACATCAGATAACTAAACGAGAAGCAGGTGTGAAGTTCATGAGTTCAAACAGACATTCTGTAGTCATTGTTGGTTTTGGAGGAATGGGAAGTTATCACGCAGGGTTGATAAAAGAGACCTCTACCTTAATCGTAGTTGGAACGTACGATGTGCTTGAAGCACGTCGTACCAACTCCAACGACGCTGGCTACAAGGCGTACCAAAGTTATGAAGAAGTATTGGCAGATTCTTCGGTCGAAATTATTCTAATTGCCACACCGAACGATGTGCACAAAGAAATTGCGATTCGTGCATTACAAGCTGGCAAACATGTCATTTGTGAGAAGCCAGTTGCTCTATCTAAGGTTGAATTTCAAGAAATACTGGCGGCGGCTGATCAAGCTGGACGTGTGTTTATGGTGCATCAGAACAGACGTTGGGATGAAGATTTTTTAACCATCAAAAAAATGTACGACGAGGAGACGATTGGATCCCTATTCCAGATCGAATCCCGCGTGCACGGAGCGAACGGAATTCCTGGAGACTGGCGTCATGTTAAGGCACAAGGCGGAGGGATGCTGCTGGATTGGGGCGTTCACTTATTGGACCAGCTATTATTCATGATTGATAGCAAAATTACCAGTGTGAGCAGTAGTTTAAGCTTTATTTTAGGAAACGATGTCGATGACGGTTTTGAAGCTATTCTGCAATTTGAGAATGGAATTAAAGCGATCGTAGAGGTTGGCACGACTAACTTTATTACTTTGCCAAGATGGTATGTGAAGGGTATCGAAGGCACTGGAATTATTGAAGACTGGTCTTTAACTGGAAGATTGGTGACAAGAAATAATGCAGGCGAAAAAATCGAACCGAAGCCGATTCGTGCAGGTGTAGGACTAACTAAAACTATGGCACCTCCATCGGAGGGGGCAACGATCACTGAGGAATTACCTCAGCCGTCGGAGTTAAGCTCTAGCTTTTATGATAATTTCGCTGCTGTCATTGAGGGTACTGCAGAACCTATCGTTAAGAACGCTGAGGTTATGCGGGTACAGAATTTGATTGAAGTTATTTTTGAAGCTGCTGAGAGTAATCAAGTGGTGAAGAATTTTGATATCTACGATAAATAATAAGTAAACTATTTCCAAGAGGAGGTGGCCTACAATGAAACTTGGAGTATTTATGGTCTTGTTTGGAGGTCGTAAGCTGGAGGATGCTCTTGATTACGTAGTATCCAAAGGGCTAAAGGCGGTAGAAATCGGTACGGGAGGCAATCCTGGCAACAGCCACTGCGACCCTAAAATGCTGCTGGAGAATGAAACAGCCTTACAAGAATTCAAACATGCCGTGGAATCTCGCGGACTTACAATCAGTGCTTTGAGCTGCCACGGTAACCCATTGCACCCGCAAAAAGAACTTGCTCAAAAGGATCATGAGGATTTCGTAAACTCGGTCAAATTGGCGCAGAAGCTAGGGGTTCCGGTTGTGAATACCTTCTCTGGATGTCCTGGAGATCATGAGGGTGCTAAATATCCGAACTGGCCTGTAGCTCCATGGCCCAATGATTATCAAGAAATTCTGGACTGGCAATGGGAGAACAAGGTTATTCCTTATTGGAAAGAATGGGGTGCCTTTGCCGCTCAGCATGATGTAAAGGTAGGTCTTGAGCTGCATGGCGGATTCTCTGTACACACACCAGGTACTCTGCTGCGGCTGAGAGAAGCAGCAGGTGAAGTGATCGGTGCGAACCTTGATCCGAGTCACATGTGGTGGCAAGGAATTGATCCTGTGCAAGCGATTCATATTTTGGGACGCCAAGGTGCAATCCATCACTTCCATGCGAAGGATACCGTTATTGATCCTGTGAATGTCAATATGCACGGATTAACTGATATGCAGTCGTATACCAAGATGCTTGACCGTGCTTGGCAGTTCCGTTCTGTCGGCTTTGGACATGATCTTAAGACTTGGGCTGACATTATTAGTGCACTTCGTTTGGTTGGGTATGACTATGTGGTTAGTATCGAGCATGAAGATGGGCTGATGTCTATTGAAGAAGGTTTCTCCAAAGCTGTAAGTAACCTTCAACAAGTATTGATTGAGGAGCCACTGACAGAAATGTGGTGGGTTTAAACGAAATGGAGAGCTTCACGAAAGTTAAATTAAATGATGAACAGCTGGATATTTTGGTGAAAGCGGTTTTCGGTTCAGAAACTGCGGTTAACCTTAGTTCAGAACTTACGGGAGGCTTTTTTAATACAGCCTATGATTTGGAACTCAGCACTGGGAAATCTGTCATTCTAAAGGTTGCCCCTGCTGTAGAGACAGATACGTTAAGTTACGAGAAGAACATTATGCGAACTGAAGTGGAAACTCTCCGTATGGTTGCAGATAAGGGTGTTGTGCCCGTGCCTGCCGTCTACCATTATGATGAAAGTCTGCTGCTTATTCCTATTCCGTATTTCTTTATGGAGAAGGTGGAGGGCCAGCCCTACAGTGATGTAAAGGAGAGTCTTTCGCTTCCGGAGAGAGACGCTATCGAAACGGAGCTGGGGCGTTACAATCGCATAATCAATGAGATACGCGGAGAACGTTTTGGCATTTTTGGAACGGATTCAGAGGAGCCAAGAGCCTCGTGGAGAGAGACCTTTTCATGCCTGATGGAAAGTGTACTTGCTGATGCCAAGAGGCTGAATGCAAAGCTACCTGCGTCCTGTGAAGAGATTATGCAGGAGGTTTCCAAGTATCTCCCTGCATTAGATGCCGTAACCGAGCCACGACTGGTGCATTGGGATTTATGGAATGGGAATGTATTTGTGAAGGATGGAGTCATCGTATCGCTGATTGACTGGGAGAGAGCCCTATGGGGCGATGTGCTGATGGAGTATTATTTTAGGCATTTTGAGAATTCTGCCGGTTTCTATAAGGGGTACGGAACAACCTACGACAGTCCGAACGAGATTCAGCGGAAGAAGCTTTATGATCTTTATCTTGATCTTATTCTTACTATCGAATGTTATTCACGCAAATATGCAGACGAAGGTTATGTCCGTTGGACGCATGATAACTTGACTGAGGGTTGGAACCGTTTTAAAGGCAGCAGTGAATGAAGGTTATAGGTGTGAAAAATGACGTGCGAAAGCACGTCATTTTCCTGTATCTAACTAGATTGGAGGATTACCATGCAGCCGTTAAAAATACCGAGAGAACATAAGCTTCAGATTACAGCTAGTATTCAAGAATATTTTGACACAGAGCTGTCCAGTGAAATTGGGCAATTAGCCAGCGAGAACCTTCTCGATTTTATGCTCAAAGAACTTTCGCCTTATATTTACAATCAAGCGTTGGCAGATGCACGAAAAATGATTGAGCAAAAGATGATTTCTCTGGAAGAGGAGATTTATGCTCTCGAACAACCCTTATCCTCAGGCAGAAGATAATCCAAAAACACGATTAATTTTAGCGCAGATTTATAACAGTTACGTCTGGATCAGTATCAGCTTCGTAATCTACACCTTCAGTCTCGAATCCAAATAGCTGGAAGAATTCCTGTTTATAGCTATGCAGATCCGTTAGGTCGTAGATATTGTCTGAAGTAAGCTGGTCCCAGATTTCTATTACTTCTTGCTGGACTGCCGGAGACAATTCCCAATCATCTATACGGATACGCCCTTCTTCATCCACAGGAGTTCCTTTCGCTGCGTAGAGATGTTCAGCAAACAACCGATAGGTTTGCTCAATACAACCTTCATGAAGACCGTGCTCTTTCATGACTTTGTAAAGGGCGGAAATATAGAGGGGCACGACAGGAATCGCCGAGCTGGACTGTGTGACAAGACCTTTTGTGACCGCTACATAAGCTCTACCGTGAGTAACAGCTAACGCTTCGTTAAGTGTTCTTGCCGTAGCTTCGAGATGGTCTTTAGCAAGTCCAATCGTTCCCTGGCGATATACGGCTTGAGTAAGCTCTGATCCGATATACGAATAAGCAATAGTGGTTGCGTGATCAGCTAATACTCCGGCTTGCTGGAGTGCTTCTATCCATAACTGCCAATCATCACCGCCCATCACCCGTACGGTATCATGAACTTCCTTATCGGTCGCGGGTTCGATGGAGATTTGAGTGACTTCACCCGTATGAAAATTTACAGTTTTGTTGGTAAAGGTGTCGCCAATAGGTTTGAGAACAGAGTTATATACTTCACCTGTCTCCGGGTCTGTACGGCGCCCAGAAGCAACACTGTAGATGACCAAATCGACTTGTCCTAATTCGCTGCGAATCAGCTGAATCGTTCTTTCTTTGGTCTCTTTGGAGTAAGCATCTCCGGTAACGCTGTAGGATTGCAGGCCTGCAGACTCCGCAAGTTGTTCGAAGGCGGCGGAATTGTACCACCCAGCAGAGGCTGTACGGGCTCCATTGCTGCTGCTCGGCCGATATACGCCTACTGTGCTGGCTCCAGCCCCAAAGGCGGCTGTAACCCGTGAGGCGAGGCCGTAGCCTGTGGATGCGCCAATGACAAGCACCTTCCGGGGTCCTTTGATCGCGGGTTGTGCCTTAATATACTCAATTTGCCGCTTGACTTGACGAGCGCAGCCTTGCGGATGTGCGGTTGTACATATAAAGCCACGTGTTCTAGGTTTTATGATCATAATAATAGTTTCCTCTCTTTCATGAAAAGCAGCTAATGATACGTGTTATTTCTAATTTTAACAATTTTCATTCCAATGGAGAAGGATTGTTTATCTTTCTTGTATCAAATACAATGAATCCCGGGCTTTTATGAGGTTGGATTTTTACTTAACTCTGTATGGTGGTGAAGTCTTGGAAAGTCAGACTAAAACAAAATTGACGGTTGAGCAGCAGGACATCCTGGTGGGTGCTGCTTTTGGAAGCCATGTGAAAATCATTCAAAGTACGGAATTGACGGGAGGTTATTTCAACGCAGCTTATGACCTCCTATTGTCAGATGGCAGAGCTACGATCCTTAAAATATCGCCATCCGATGAGACAGACACGCTAAGTTACGAGCACGATATCATGGCTACAGAGGTTGCGGCAATGCAGCTAATGAAGTCTAAAGGAACGGTACCTGTGCCTGAGGTATACGCTTATGATAACAGCAGAAATTTAATATCGAGTGACTTTTTTTTCATGGAGAAAATAATCGGCCAGCCCTATAATGAAATTAAGGAAGAGCTTAGTCCGCAGCAAAGAAGTTGTATTGAGGAAGAATTAGGTCGTTATAGCCGGATTATCAATGAGATTCAAGGGGATCATTTCGGATTATTTAATGTATCCTCGAAGATAAAGGGGACTTCTTGGCGGGAAACCTTTCAAAATTTGATTGGCAACCTCCTTGATGATGCTCGGCGCTTAGAGGCAAAGATGCCCATTCCTTTAGAAAAGATTGAGGCGGAGATCAACAGCCGTATACATGTGATGGATGTGGTCACTGAGCCACGTTTAGTTCACTGGGATCTATGGGATGGGAATGTGTTTGTGCGAGAGGGAAGCATTGTTGCCTTAATCGATTGGGAACGGGCGTTATGGGGCGATCACCTTATGGAATATTATTTTCGCTATATTGAGGATTCTGAGCATTTCTGTAGAGGTTATGGGGACAGTTTTGATAGCCCTAATGAATGTGCACGCAAAAAGCTCTACGACTTATATATCGATTTAATTTATTTCATTGAGTGTTATTCGCGTAAATACGATAGCCAAGGCCATTTCCAGTGGGCACAGGATAATCTGCTGGAAGGTTGGGAACGTTTCATGGGTTAGGACATTTTCAGCAAGATTACAACATAAGAAGGTAAGGAGGCTGAGCAGGAGAAGGGAGAGGATTCTCATGTTTGAGTGGCTAAGTGTACATATTGATATCGTAAGTTTGCTGTGGCTGTTGCCGATCCTATTTATGTTTCATGATTTTGAAGAAATATTAACGATTGAAGCATGGGGGGCAAAGTATAGAACCAGGTTAGAGGACGCAATTCCTTCGTTTATGCGCAAGACGTATCATTCGATGTTACAAATGACTACACGTAATTTTGCAATGGACGTATTATTCGTGTATATTTTTATAGTGACGGTAACTTGTATTGCAGTATTCTTTTCTAATTACTTATTGTACTTGGCAGTGCTTGCGGTATTTTTCTTACATGTATTTACTCATCTAGGACAGACGATATATTTAAAGATATATACACCAGGGGTAGTTACAGCAGTACTAGTAGTTCTTCCCTATTCTCTTTATGCGTATTATCGACTATTGAATGACAACTTGGTATCCCTTGGAGATATCGGATGGTCTCTGCTGTTAGTTCTTTTGCTGCTTCCGCCAATATTGTGGTTGTTAGTGAAGAATAGAACTCGCATTAAACAGAACTAGTACATAAGGCTGCTGCTGGCCATATCTTTTTCAGAAAAATCTTGACTAGAACCCTTAGAACTAGATAAAATAATACTTATTGCTTACAACTTGGTGAGAATCATTATCATAATTGACGAGGAAATGAGAGGGTGACAAGATGGAGCGCCTTTTAGAGGTAAAAGATCTAGCGATATCATTCAAAACACACGGTGGAGAAGTACAAGCGATCCGTGGTGTTAGCTTCCATGTAGATAAAGGTGAAACTCTAGCGATAGTTGGGGAATCCGGTTCCGGTAAAAGTGTAACTTCACAAGCGGTAATGAAGCTAGTTCCAACGCCGCCAGGAGAATATAAACGTGGACAAATTTTATTTGATGGACAAGATTTGATCGGTAAGACTGAGAAGCAAATGCAGAAGATTCGTGGTAAAGAGATCGGTATGATTTTTCAGGATCCGATGACTTCCTTGAACCCGATGATGAAGGTCGGCAGACAAATTACTGAAGTACTGCACAAACATGAGAAAATCTCCAAAGAAGCTGCCAATAAACGTGGGGTTGAACTGCTTACGCTAGTAGGTATTCCTTCACCAGAGCGCCGCTTCAATCAATATCCGCATGAGTTCAGTGGCGGTATGCGTCAACGTGTCGTTATCGCAATGGCACTTGCAGCAAACCCTAAGCTTCTGATTGCGGATGAGCCAACTACAGCGCTCGACGTTACCATTCAGGCACAGATTCTTGACCTGATGAAGGAATTGCAGAAAAAGATTGATACGGCGATTATTTTTATCACCCATGATCTTGGTGTTGTAGCAAGAATGGCGGATCGTGTAGCGGTAATGTATGCCGGACAAATTGTTGAAATGGGAACTGCAGAAGAGATCTTCTACGATCCAAGACATCCTTACACTTGGGGATTGCTTGCATCCATGCCAAGTTTAGAGAGCAAAGGTTCTTTGCTTACCGCTATTCCTGGTACCCCTCCAGATTTGATCAAACCGCCTAAGGGTGATGCCTTCGCACTTCGCAGCACCTATGCTATGCAAATCGATATGGAGAAAGAGCCTCCAATGTATAAGGTTTCGGATACCCATATGGTGAAGTCTTGGTTAATGCATCCGATGGCACCTAAGGTGGAACCACCAACAGTCGTTAAGAATAGACAACGTATACTTAAGAACGCTTATCCAGAGCCAGTTTTAGTGCAAGAAGGCGCTAAGTAAGCAACTTGTTTTAACTAAATAATAAGAGGAAACGCTAGGCCATTTAGTTGGCTTAGCGTTTTTTTTTATTTTCTACAATGTTCAATATTATTTAAATAAATATGAATTAATACGAACTTAATTAAATAAAAGGGTTGACTATTTATCGTTTTCATCTCAAAATGAAAAGGCATACATAGGGGGTATAACGATGAAGAAGATAATTATTACTACTTTACTTAGCGTTTCATTATTAGCTGTAACCGCGTGCAACAACGACACGGATAATTCTGGCAACACAAACAGCGGACCTGAGCCTGTTCAGCCTGTCTTCAAGAATGTTTCTGTACATGATCCTTCCATTATTTTGGCTGATAATAAGTACTATGTGTTTGGCTCGCATTTGGCTTCTGCTAAATCCGACGACCTGATGTCCTGGACTCAATTGTCCTCTGGAGTTGTTGATGGAAACGTACTCATCCCGAATGTCAAAGAGGAATTAAAAGAGGCCTTAACCTGGGGAAAGACGGACACTTTATGGGCACCGGATGTCATTCAATTGGCGGATGGTAAATATTATATGTATTACAACGCGTGTAAAGGTGATTCCCCATTATCAGCACTTGGTATAGCCGTGTCAGACCATATTGAAGGACCTTATAAGAACAAAGGGATCTTCTTAAAGTCAGGTATGGTGGGTGTAGGCGATGACGGAGAAACTTATGATGCCGCACAAAAGCCGAATGTTGTAGATCCGGATGTGTTCTTTGATAAAGAAGGCAGATTGTGGATGGTGTATGGTTCTTATTCCGGTGGTATTTTTATTATGGAACTGGATACAAGCACAGGATTCCCACTGCCAGATCAAGGTTATGGCAAAAAGCTTCTAGGCGCAAATCATGCGCGGATAGAAGCTCCCTATATGCTGTACAGTCCTGAGACGGATTACTACTACCTGTTCCTATCCTACGGGGGGCTGGCTGCTGATGGCGGATATAACATCCGTGTAGCTCGCTCGAAGACACCTGATGGACCTTTTGAAGATTCTGAGGGCCAGGATATGATCGATTCACAGGGCACAGCTGGCGTATTGTTTGATGATCCTGCTTATGCTCCTTACGGAGTTAAACTCATGGGGAATTTCGAATTCCTGAATAATGACGATGAGCTCCCAGTAAGTGGGGAAGGATATGTATCACCAGGACATAACTCCGCATTTTACGATGAAGAGACTGGCAAGTATTATTTGATCTTCCATACACGGTTCCCGAATCGTGGTGAAAAGCATGAGGTTAGAGTACACCAGATGTTCATGAACGCTGATGGCTGGCCGGTGGTCGCACCACACCGTTATGGTGGCGAGACCATTGATAAATATACGAAAGAGCAAATCGCAGGCGAATACAAATATGTGAATCATAATAAAGAAATTACGGCAGATATCGTGCAATCGGAGCTAATTCAATTGACGAAGAGTGGTAAAATCAAAGGCGCAGTAAAGGGCAAGTGGAAGCTTATCGACGATCATACTGCAGAGTTAACGATAGGTGGTTCTACTTACAAGGGTGTGTTCCTGAAAGAGTGGAATGAAGCTACAGCCAGTAATGTTATGACGTTCACCGCGGTTTCTAATGAAGGGATCTCTATCTGGGGAAGTCAGGTATCACCTTCGGAATAAGATAGTTTAAAAGGATTAACAGCAGAAGGGGTTTCAACTAGTCATGTGTAATGGCTAAGTTGAAACCCTTTTATAATGTAGGATTAGTCTACGAACTTTCGGATCACAATAACAGCATTATGGCCGCCGAAGCCAAATGAATTGGAGATGCCTATTTCGAGATTAGCTTTTCGTGCATTGTTAGGTACGTAATCTAAATCACAGATGGAATCAGGCGTGCCCTGATTGATGGTAGGAGGAATGATCCCTTCTTGGATACTCTTAACTAAAGCGATGGCTTCTAAGCCGCCAGCGGCCCCTAAAGCATGTCCAGTCATGGACTTATTAGCGGTTACGGGGATGTGGTAGGCATGCTCGCCAAATAATTTTTTAATCGCTAGGGTTTCAGAATGGTCTCCTACTACTGTACTTGTCGCATGCGCACTGATTACATCTACGTTGTGGGGCTGGAGATTAGCTTCATTTAGCGCTAACTTCATAGCTTGATAGGCACCAATCCCCTCTGGATGAGTGGCAACCATATGATAAGCATCAGAGCTAGCACCATACCCGATCACTTCACCGTGAATCTTGGCGTTTCTACGCTGAGCATGGGAGAGTGACTCAAGAATGACTATGCCGCCACCTTCACCGATTACAAAGCCATCCCGTCCTCCATCGAAAGGGCGGCTCGCTTTAGTAGGCTCTTCATTTCGTGTAGATAAAGAGGTGGCATTCCCGAAGCTGGCCAACGAGATTTCAGTAATAGCAGCTTCAGAACCCCCGGCTATAACAATGTCCGCACCGCCATAACGAATTAAACGGAAGGCCTCACCAATCGCAGTATTTCCAATAGAACAAGCTGTTACTGGAGACATGGTCGGGCCGAGAGCTCCAAATTTAATGCTGATCATCGCCGCAGCCATATTGGAGATCATCATGGGAATTAAGGTAGGGCTGACTCGATCAGGTCCACGCTCTTTCAGGACCGTACCTTGATCCATCAAGGTCTGAATTCCTCCAACACCAGATCCTACATAAACGCCAAGTCTCTCCTTGTCAATCTTATCAAGCTGGAGGCCAGAATGTTTCCAAGCCTCTTCAGTAGCTGCGAGGGCAAACTGACTGAATCTGTCCATTCGCCGTGCCTCTTTACGCCCAAATCTGCCCTCTGCATCGAAATCACGTACTTCGCCGGCAATTCTCGTCTTAAAACCTGTTGTATCAAATGAAGTGATCGGGGATATACCCGATTCACCAGAAATTAGCCGATCCCAAAATTGTTCGATTGTATTTCCAAGTGGTGAGATTAAGCCCATGCCTGTAATCACTACGCGTTCCATAATGAACCTCCTCAGCTAGTGTATACTAGTATTTTTCCACTTTATTTATCCTATTACAAGTTATCGTTTATCCTAGTATAATTTGTACTATACTAAAGGAACAGAAATCCCAAAGTGGAGGTAGCTTATGGCTAATCAAACAAGATTACAAGCATTATCCGATTTTTTGAAAGCACGTCGTGCGGCAATTTCACCAAGCGCTGTAGGCTTGCCAGAAGGCACACGCAGAAGAACGCCAGGACTCCGCAGGGAAGAGGTTGCACAGCTTGCAGGGGTAAGCAGTACCTGGTATACGTGGCTTGAACAAGGCAGAGATATAAAAGTCTCGTCCTCTGTTTTGGACTGTATTGCCACTGCACTTAGGCTGACTAAAGATGAGCGGAAGTATCTTTTTGCACTGGCTTTAGAAACTGGAACCGGAACCACACCCTATCCGCAAGATGAATCTTCCGTAATTAGTCCTTCGCTGCAGAAAATTTTACAGGAACTTAAATATTGTCCTACGATTATTTCTGATAGACGTTGCGGAATCGTCGGTTGGAATGAAGCTGCCGCCCATGTTTTTCTTGATTTCTCAAAGCTGCCTATCGAAGAGCGGAATATGATCCGATTGTTATTTGTTCGTAAGGAGTTTAGGCGCTTAGCAGTGAATTGGGAACAATTCGTCAGCGGTTATCTTTCTATCTTCAGAGCGTATTACGGACAGTATGTAGAGGATCATTGGTATGATGAATTTATAGAGGAATTGAAAGAATTGCATCCGGCTTTTAATGAGATGTGGGAGCAAAGTCGGGTTAGTTCGGCCCCGGATGTGTTATTAGAATTCAGACATGCCAAGGCGGGAAAAATGTTATTTCATCTAACCTCTTTGCAGGTTCATGGCAGTGCAGATTTACGCTGCAGCATCTATACTCCTGCGGGAGATTCGAATACTGAAACCAAGCTGAAGCAGCTTATGGAGCAGCATACAATAGAAGGATTAAGCTAGATTCACATAGAGAAGCATCCCTAGCTGAACTTCCAGCTAGAGATGCCTAATGCTACACTATTAGAAATCTGATGTTGAAATTTCAATAGTTCCGAATGTGGTGCCAGCAGGAGTGCTTAAGAGTGCAGCTACCAAAAGGGCATGAACTGCGAGCGTAAGGCTATTGAATGCTGGAATCGTGTATGTGATAACTGGAGCATTCACACGAGTGATTACTAAATCTACTGGGAAGTTGGAGTTGTTGTTCACAGTAACAGCAGCGTTAATTCCACCTGCAAGGTTTTCATAATAAGATTTACCAATGACAGGGGCTAAATTGAAATATTGAAGCGGTAATACGATGGCCATAGTAACGACCTCCTTTTCGTTTGATAGGATATTCTATGTTGAAAATCTATTAATGCTAGAGCGAATGCCATGGTGAATTAGCACTTTTTAATAGAAAAAACCGGGGATGTCCAATAGCCACTTAGAAAGCGGCTGGGACATCCCCGGTTTATTTTCGTACGCTTATTCCGTTTTTTTTACGATAAATCAGATACAGTATCAATCCGAATAGCATGCCGACAAACGACATTGCGGAGATCGTTAAGTAAAGAGCTTTACCCCCAAAGGCATCATATAATGCTCCACCAGCATAAGAAGCCAGGATACCTGATACACCGAAGAACAATAGTGCAAGGACGGTTTGCCCTGTAGCACGCCATTCCTCGGGTACA
This sequence comes from Paenibacillus sp. FSL H7-0323, assembly GCF_038002725.1. Classification (NCBI taxonomy): domain Bacteria; kingdom Bacillati; phylum Bacillota; class Bacilli; order Caryophanales; family Paenibacillaceae; genus Paenibacillus; species Paenibacillus sp. FSL H7-0323. The sequence goes on from NZ_JBBODB010000001.1 coordinate 879,009, forward strand.
ATGCTGTACAGGTATTGAATAGCAGCCGAGTAGAACACAGGGAAGGTAAGAATTTGCAGAATCTGCAAATACGCTAACAAGTGTGGATCAATGATCCAAGCTGAAATAAAGAAACGAAGGAAATAGAAGGCTCCGGAAATCGATATGATAATCAGTTCTTTTCCTTTTCGCAACCACCAGAAGCTTAATGCAAAGACAATGATTTCACTTATTGCCGCGAGGAAAAATGATTGGCCTACCAGTTGAGGACTGCCACCAAGCTCACGAATATAAACTCCAATAAATGTATCGTTCATTCGTGCGGGTACAGAGCTAATAAATATGAGCACCAGAAACATCAATGTCTTTTTGTTGCCAAAAAAGTGCTTGAGGCTATCCAGCGTGACCGGCTTACCTGTGACGGGGGCATCTGGCATGTTCCAGCTTACTATAAAGCTTATAAGGCAAATGGCAACAAACAGAAGAGCTATTCCATGAGAGCCGAAAAAACCAAGCACATAGCCAGTAATCAGAGCCATTACACCATAACCTAGCGCACCATATGTACGGATAGAACCATAGCTAATTCCAGCCGCCTCAGAGACTCGGAAATTCAAGCTTTCTGTCAGCGGATCAATGGGCATCAAGAAGAAATACAGCAGCATAGCAAAAAGAATGAGAACAACGTAACTGCTGGAATCGAACAAAAAGTATCCGGTTACCGCTGAGCATAACAGCAGAGCTAACAGCACTTTGCGGATGGTTTTTGTTTTATCACTGATCATCCCCCATAAAGGCTGGGCAACGATGGTAACAAAACCACCAGTTCCAATAATGAAGCCGATTTGCGATGGGCTTAGACCTTGTTCACTTAGATAGACTGGCAGAAAGGGAATAAACATGGCTAGCAGAGCAAAATACAAAAAGTTAAACCCTCGTAAAAGATTTGGTGCATTCATAAGTTTTTTTACCTCACGTGTTAGAAAATTTGTATAGAGTCAATTTTGCTATTGTATCATGGATAATAAATGATTAGGATATAAATCTATTCGCGGAACTGCTTAAGATGACCCTAACCCTCTATAAATTTCTGGTCGTAATATGATAAACTGGTTACTATTAAAGCAAAATGCAAGGAGAAACGTTAATGATAAAGTTGGTATCATGGAATGTGAATGGTCTTCGGGCCTGTGTGAAAAAAGGGTTTGATGATTATTTTAAGGAAGTAGAAGCAGATATTTTCTGTGTACAGGAGACGAAGCTGCAAGAAGGGCAGATTGTTCTGGAACAGGGTGAAGAATACTATCAATATTGGAATTATGCAGTGAAAAAAGGGTATTCAGGCACAGCTATATTCACCAAAATCAAGCCGATCTCTGTGAGATACGGAATGGAAGAGGATGAGGAAGCGGAAGGCCGGATTATTACGCTGGAGTTCGAACATTTTTATCTAGTGAATGTGTATACACCAAATGCCAAACGAGATCTGGCTAGATTGGATTACAGAATGGAATGGGAGGACCGCTTCCGCAATTACCTTTTGGAACTGGACAAGCTAAAACCAGTCGTTGTATGCGGCGATATGAACGTAGCCCATCAGGATATTGATATCAAAAATGCTAAAGCTAACCGCGGAAACTCTGGCTTTACCGATGAAGAAAGAGGAAAAATGAGTACGCTGCTGGAGTCCGGCTTCATAGATACCTTTAGATATTTTCATCCAGAGCTTGAAGGCGTTTATTCATGGTGGTCTTATATGCCGAAGGTGAGAGAACGGAATGTAGGCTGGCGGATTGATTATTTCCTAGCTTCTTCTAGACTTGCACCTAATCTGCTGGATGCCCAAATCGATTGCCACATTATGGGGAGCGATCATTGTCCGGTCATCCTCAAGCTTGCTGATTTCACAGATTAGAATCGAATATTTAAAAGGCCGCTAAGTCTCTTTAAAGGACGAAGCGGTCTTTTGTATTCATTATAGTCTGCCAATGATCTCAGGGAATTCAGTCGGTCCCATATTCACATTAAACTTTTGTTTAAGAATTAGCTGATTCTCTAGTAAGATTATTTCAAGAGTTATGCAGAAAGGCATTTCAATAAACAATAAAGTAAGCTGTAGCTGATCATCAGCAACCCAAGTAAAGCTGGACATGATTCGGTTCAAGGAAGCATCAATGACCTGTGCGAAGCTTTCGAGCCATTCCCCTCGACCAAGACAGATCACAGAATCCTCTCCAGTCTTAAATTGTAAAGTAACTGCAGCTTCGTTGTTATTGAAAGAGATAGAGAAGGTGTCCAAGGCAAATTGGTTGTCATCGAGCTTATAGGTTAAGCCGTTTATTCGTTCTTCTTGTGATGAAGAGGGCTGCAGTTGTGGCGGATGGATAGATAAATTCTTTAATTGTTCAACCAAGTGGGCAGAAGCAGCCGGCTCTAATGGCAAGGGAGCTGGCTTCATCGCGGGAAGCAGATGTTCCCACACAGCATTCAACATTCCTTGTATACTGTCTGATGCAGCAGTAGTAATAATTACGGCATCTTGCTCCGGAAGCACAACACAGAGTTGACCGAAGGCGCCATCTGCCCGGTAGCCACCGTGCTGGCATTGCCAGAACTGATACCCATATCCCATTGCCCAGTCATGATCACCTTCGCCATTGGAAATATGTTTGGAAGTAGCCTCATTAATCCACTTTTCAGGCAGAACCCGTTGATTATTCCAGATTCCTTTTTGTAAGTATAGCTGGCCGAATTTAGCGATATCCTCGGTTGTAATGTTTAAGCCAAATCCCCCTGTGTTAATTCCACGTGGACAAGACTCCCACGTTGCACCGTGAATGCCCAGAGGAACGAAGAGGCGCGGTTCTAAATATTCTAGCAGTGTTTGGCCAGTAACCCGTTGAAGGATCGCGGCCAGCATGTAAGTAGCACCGGTATTATATAGGAAATGTGTACCCGGTTGTTTCTCGACGGGGACGGAGAAGAAAGCTTTCACCCAATTCCCGTCGGTACTTTTGCGAAGGGTGTCCATAGTATCCACGACATGCCCGGTACCCATCATCAATAGATGTCTGATTGTCATATTGGATAGATTCTCCGTGATAGTCGAAGGAGCCTCTTCAGGGAAAAAGGAGAGGACAGAATCATCGAGGGTGACAAGTTTCTCAGTAACAGCAAACCCGATTGCGGTTGAGGTGAAGCTTTTGCTAAGGGAAAATAACATATGCGGAAGAACGGACCTGTAAGGAGCCCACCAGCCTTCAGAGACCACATAACCATGTCGTAGTAGCATAATGCTGTGAAGGCCTAAATTTTGTTCCTCTACTGCACTAATAAAGCTGGATATTGCGGTTGATGAAATCCCCTGTTCTTCTGGAAGACTTCTAGATAACTGCAAGCTGCTTGTAGTTTCCATACGCTCATCTCCTAAATTTTGAGAATGCTCACCTCCTAATTCTATAATAATTTCCAATGTAAAAATACCATTTAAAAAATAACTAGTTTAGCTTTCTACAGGGCTGTTGCTGGATACATCAGATTGGAGCCGTTTCTCTGGCCAAGAAATAACATGAGAAGTTCGACTTAGTTTCTCATATATTAGCTGAGTTTCTTTTTTGAATATACTAATGACTAAATGAATAAAGAAAGCCAAGTCTATCAATAGAACAAACAGATGAATAAGCATATTCCATACGGAGGAAAGATTCCCTAGAAGGGCGGAATCAAGCAAAAGAGCGTGAATCCCAAGCAGCACCCAATATAGCAGGCCATATCTGATCATCAGAGCCCAGAAAAAAGCATGATTCCCGCTGCTCTTCACCCGAATCCGCACCATCCATTTCCCTAAGGTCCGTCCGCCCGTGAGAGCCGGAACAAGCATGAAGTAAATACCAGTTACAATCCAGAAGGCAGCTTTTATATCGAATCCGAAGAGTACCCCAAACCCGATGCTCCACACCATACTATCGATTAGAAAAGCTATTCCTCTGCGGGTATAGGAGACTCTTTTGGCAGAGCGGTCAATGTTTGTATCCAGTTGTTCTATACGTGGCAATAGCCCGGAGATCCAAATGGAAATTCGAAATCCAAAAATCCCTCCGATTGTGTTGGTAATGAGATCATCGACATCAAAAAGACGGTAAGGATGATCGAAGAAACCATAAATTCCTGTAATCTGCGTGATCTCAAAGGACAAGGAAAAGGCAAAGGATAGTAGAATGCACACGACCCAGCGTGTACGAAAATAATAGCCCAAAAACATTCCAAACGGTACAGTCAATGCAACGTTAAAAATGACCTGTAAAAATGCAGGCTCACGCAGTAATGACCAGTAGGTCGAGATTTGTTCAGGGATGATTGACGATCCATCCACAATATCCTGAATAAACTGAAGGGGAATGAATTGGACGACACTCCCAGAAGGTGCAGCATTGTGCCGGGAGGATGGAAAAGGAAGCAAGACAAGAAAATAAGCGTTCATCAGATAGAGCAGCAGCAGATATAGGATTAAAGCTCTAAGCTTATGTATATAGCCATGTCTGCGGTATTGTACGATAAGAAAAGGTAGTGTGAAGACCAGCGCTGCTATTGGAAACATCATGAACGCATACGAAATTGGAAAAAAGTACGAATGAAACATAAGTCACCTGCCGTGGAATTGTTTTTATAAGAAATTTGACTCTACTTGGAAATTAGCTATCCCCGGCTCATTATAAGTTTTTATGATAGGGAACTCAACTAATTTATCCAACGTTTCCGGCATACATATGTCTATGAAGGAGCGTGAAGTGGATGGAGAAAAAGGTTCAGCAGTATTATCGGCTCAAGCAAAAGCAAAAGGATATTGAAAAAGAATTGGCCGAGCTTCGTCAGGATATTTTAAATTATTGTAGTGAGCAGGAAACTAACGAGACTGAAATTGGCCGCTATAAAGTGAAGCTGGTCGTGCAAAACCGCAAAGAATATGATGATGCAAAGTTATATGAGACCTTATCAGACCCCGAAGTGTGGCGTTTGCTCTCCAAATCAGATCCGGCAAAGGTGGCAAGCTTGACCAAGTTGAATGTAATTTCAGAGGATAAAATCATGCATACTTATGCTTTGAAGACAGTGACACTGTTACAGGTGGATAAAAAATAGGGATTGAAGTGAGCGGTTCCTCGCGGGAGCCGCTTAATTTGGCTCATAACTGTCCAAATTAAGGAAATATGTTACAGTATTAGGGTGGAAGGGAGGTTGAATAGTGAAAAAAATAATCATCGGAGGCGTCATGGGCTTAACGATTTTACTTTTTTTCTTCTTTATTTTGCGGCATAATAATCAATCACTTGAGTTAAAACCGGATGTTATGTTCCCAACAGCGGAATACAGGGTGACTGATAGTAGTGCTCCAGGATTACCTATGCTTATAACTGCTGAAGGGGCGGATGTTATTAAGATACAGGCTACATCCGGCAATTTATTGTTATGGACTCCCCCTGACTACAAGGTGCATAACAAAGGTCTTGAGCTGAAAATCAAATCTGGAGATCAAATTTATTGGAGTCCAATGGATGGGGGGAATAAGCAAATAGATGAACCTCAGGATACCAAGATCACAGTGATTGCTTACCATAATGATAAGCAGATCGGAACGTCCAATGTAGAGATTCATAAGAATGATCTAGGTGTCTATACAGGTGAAATACCTGAAGTGAAGTAGCTGAGAATCTAAATCGAATCGCAACTATCCTCGTTTTGCGTTAAAATAAGAAGTGAAGCTGACCGAGTGCTTATAGCAACCCTAGAGATGGAGGAAGAGAATTCATGAAAGATTTTGAAGTAATGCTGGAGAAATATGCGAACCTAGTTGTAAAAGTAGGAGTAAATGTACAGCCTGGACAAGTCCTTATGGTACATGCACCGATAGAAACCGCAGAACTTACTCGCTTGATTGTAGCGAAAGCCTATGAAGCGGGAGCTAAATATGTAGTTGTTGACTGGGACGATGAAGCAACTACACGGATCCGTTATGAAAAAGCCCCAGAGGATTCTTTCGATTACTATCCACAGTGGCAGGCTGAGATGATGGAGAAATTCGCGGAAGAGAATGGTGCCATCTTACATATTAAAGTACCTGATCCTGAACTGTTTAATGGCATTGATTCTTCTAAGGTATCTAGAGCAGTCAAAGCAGCGGCTGTTGCTCGCAAGAACTACTCCAAATATACTCGGAACAGCAAAATCAGCTGGTCTCTGGTCAAAGCGCCAACACGTGCTTGGGCGAACAAGGTTTTTGCCGATCTTCCTGAAGAAGAGCGGGTAGAGGCGATGTGGGAAGCTGTATTCCAGATGAATCGTGTGGGCAGCAATGATCCGGTAGCTGCTTGGAGAGAGCATATTGGTCAGTTGAAAGAAAGTCAGGACAGAATGAACGCTAAACGTTATAAAAGCTTGCATTACCGTGCTCCGGGAACGGATCTGCATGTAGAGCTTCCGGAAGGCCATTTATGGCGCGGGGGTGGCGGTGAGAATGATAAAGGCGTTTATTTTGTAGCTAATATGCCAACGGAAGAGATTTATTCCATGCCCCATCGTACTGGCGTTAATGGCACAGTTAGAAGCACGCTCCCTCTTAATTTGAATGGACGGTTAGTTGAAGGACTTTCATTCACTTTTGAAAAAGGGAAAGTCGTAGCTTATGAAGCTGAATCCGGACGCGAACATTTAACCTCACTGCTGGCAACGGATGAAGGTGCATCTTATCTAGGAGAAGTAGCCTTAGTGCAGCATGATTCTCCAATCTCTCGCTTGAACCGCATTTTTTACAATACAGGGATTGATGAGAATGCCTCCTGCCATTTCGCGTTAGGAAGTGCTTATCCTGTAAATATTGAAGGCGGCACAAAGCTTACGAACGAAGAGCTTATGGCTAGAGGAGCTAATGTCAGCTTAACTCATGTCGATTTTATGATCGGTTCAGCAGAGCTGGATATTGACGGAGAGCTGGCGGACGGCACGATTGAACCCGTATTCCGTAAGGGAAATTGGGTGTTGTAAGGAGAAGAAAAAAGCCGGATCTCTTCCAATGAGATTCCGGCTTTTTTTGAGTGCCTATACTGGTCATTTTTAGATTGAAAAATAGTTAAGACTCATAGCCTCACGTACTTCGGCCATTGTTTCTTGAGCAATGCTGCGGGCATGCTGTGTTCCAGAGATTAAGATTTCCTGCACAAGCTTGGGCTTAGTAGCATAATAGGAACGACGCTCTCGCATCGGTTCTATAAGCTGATCTAGAGCTGTCGAAATCAACTGTTTGCAAGCAGAACAACCCATGGTACCCCGCTCACAGCCTTCACGAATTTCGGTTACCCCCGCTGAGCGAAAAGCACCATGATAAGCAAAAATAGGACAGATATCTGGATGTCCAGGATCATTTTTATGCACACGCGCTGGATCGGTTGTGGCTTTTCGTATCTTAAAGATAATCTCTTCCTTAGTGGAGTCCAGCTCGATGGCATTGCCAAGGCTTTTACTCATTTTAGCGTTGCCATCCGTACCCACAAGCCTCGGCGTCTCACTGATCAGCGCTTTGGGTTCCACCAGTATCGGGCTGTACAGCTCGTTGAATCTGCGGACGATTTTACGGGTTAATTCCAGATGAGGGAGTTGGTCTTCCCCTACAGGAATTATCGTTGCTTTACAAAATGTTATGTCAGCAGTCTGACTAACTGGATAACCAAGAAAACCGTAATACAATTCATCTAAGCTCGAATTTTTCGATTCGGCTTTAATCGTGGGATTATGCCGTAAAGAATTCACAGTAACAAACATAGAGAACAAGAGGGTCAGCTCTGCGATTTCAGGGATCATCGATTGAATAAATATAGTTGTTTTCTCCGGATTTATACCCGCAGATAAATAGTCCAGTGTGATCTCATGCAGATGTTGACCCAGCAGCTGTGGACGATCAAAATGGGTCGTTAGGGCTTGAATATCCGCTAAAAACACAAAAGTTTCATATTGCTCCTGAAGGGCTACCCGGGTCTGCAAGCTGCCGGCGTAATGGCCAAGGTGAAGCTTTCCCGTCACTCGATCTCCAGTTAAGACACGTTCGTTCATCATATAAATTCCTCCTGTTATTTAGCACTTGGTTACACTCGAGTCGCCACCACCAGCCATCATCCATGGCCATCACCTCCTTTAAATGACAAAAAAACCTCATCCAATAAGGACGAAGTTGTCGTGGTACCACCTTAAATGATCGTGTCACCTTACGATTCTTGGCTTTCGATCTTCTCTTACCTGTACGGAGAGGTTGAATTTATTCTCGATACAGGTCCCTTGATAACGGCGCGAACCCCGGTTTTCCCTACTGCATCCATTAAGATAGTTCGGAAAAACAACTATAAAGGCCATTCGAGCATACGCTGGTCACCGGTTCGCACCTACCACCGGCTCTCTGAAGACCATGTTCGTCTGTCTACTTACCCTTTGTCATCGTTGTTCATGATATGTGAATTATTGTAATTCTGAACAGGGGTGTTGTCAATGAGTGGAAATCGTATGGTGATTGACGAGGTATCTAGGTTTATATGATCTAGCAAAGTATACCTTAAATGTATATAATCATCAGGAATTAAGTCCAATCTATCATTGTGGATTCACAATATACTACTCTATAACCTTGAAATGGAGTGATGATAAATGGCGACAATAATAAGTTATGGGTCACAGGCAAAAATCCCGTTAGATCCGTTTACTACTGCTATAACGGTTGCAGGGATTCCTGGAGCTGGAGCGGGTTTAGCTACAGCGCAAGTAAATATTAGTCCGGCTAATCCGGCATCTTTCTCCAGTAGAGTCGAGTTAAATGGAAGTTTTAGTCTTACTGCACTTGCTAATAGCCAATTTCTTGTTATCATCCGACGAGCTGGAGTCGATATTTATAGATCCTTTTATCGTTTCACTACAATTACTGATATTCAATTAAGTGCTCAGTGGGTCGATGGTGCTTATATTGGAGTCCACAACTATGAATTGGTAATTCAGAATGATAGCAACTTGCCTATCAATCTATTTGGACCCATATCATTCACAGCAACTGCTATAGGAGGAGAAGGCGTAATTTAAGTTATGTTCCTGTGCGCCATTCAAGGGACGGGTGAATCAAAGCTTTGGACAGTTGAATCGATCTGATTCAGCTGTCCTTTTTTCGTGGGTGTATAATTGAAGTCCAACTCTCGCAGCATAAATCTCCAACCATTACCTTGATATAGCGGTTTATTTATTTAAGATGTTATCCTCTAAAACAGCGTATTTATCACCGTATTGCTTAATGATATGTTGTTCTCCCCAATTACATAATGCAGTCAAAATATCGCTTAAACTATCCCCATATTCACTAAGCTCGTATTCTACTTTTGGTGGAACCTGATTATAAACAATTCGGTTGATGATTCCATCTGCCTCAAGCTCGCGTAGCTGCTGGGTTAACATTTTTTGAGTAATGCCGGGCATCAACTGTTTTAACTCGGAGGTGCGTTTTTTGCCATGAGTTAAATGACATAGAATTACGCATTTCCATTTCCCTCCGATGACCTCTAGGGTGGCTTCAACAGAAATATTGTATTTTTTCTTGACAGTTGTTGTAGATGTTGTTGTCATGATAACCTCCAAGGTATGGGTACTTTTTAGCACCTATGGCACTTTTGAGTGCGTACTATTGATTATGTCCAATTTAACCTATCATAACATTTTTCATTCAATTTTTATAGAATGCTATAATTTAGAGAGCTTTGAGCAAAAAAAGAAAAACGAAATTAAAACCGTTTCTATACCTCCCCCGTCTTAATCTATGAAAGGTTGAAGAGAGGAGGCTAAGGAGAGACATGACGATGACTAATGCAGAAATGAAAAAAGTAACGATTCTTGATACTCGGAGCGAGACGGATTTTTACGATTCGATATTGGTACATAGAGAACAATTGTACAGTATTGCTTATAGTTACTTGCGGAACCGAAACGATGCGCTGGAAGCGATGCAGGAAATGACTTGCCGGGCTTGGATTAAAAGAAAAACTTTAAAGGACCCCAAAGCATTCAAATCATGGATTATTAGAATTCTAATTTATGTCTGTATAGATGAACAAAGACGAAGAAAACGTTCCATGCCGCTGGTAGATGAAAGAATAGGAGAACAGGTCACACACATTGGCCATCATCGGATGGAAATGCTGTGGGCACTCGAGCAGGTTAAGCCCAAGTATCGCCATGTGCTGCTGCTAAAATACTACAACGATATGACCTTGACTGAGATCGCTAACATTATGAATAAACCCGAGGGGACGGTTAAGACTTGGCAGCATAAGGGGCTGAAGCAGTTGCGAACCATCATAAAGAATCGGGGTGAATGGAACAATGAGTAGTCAAGAGGAGCTTGCCATGTTAAGCGATGCCGGACGTATCCCACAAGAACAAAAAATAGAGAATGCAGCCGCTCAGATCTATGCGATCCAAGCAGGTTTGGAATTAGGCAAGAAACGTGGCAGAAGGTTAATATTCACAAAAAGCGCGATGTCTGTGCTGGCGGCTGCAGTGATGATAGCGGGCTTGCTGTTCTTCAATCCAACCCAGCTGTTGCCACAGCAAGGGACTTCGAGTGTTGACACGTTCGATTGGGGCGTATTGGAGCCTTTTAAAACATTGGCTGCAGCTGATATTGATGCTCTTACACTAGAGTCTGCAATCCGGAATGATTATGTACAAATCGTTAATAAGAGTGCTGAATCAAATGGATATAAAATTACGCTAAATGCTGTGCTTGCTGATGAAAATAAAATCATGCTGCTGTATACAGGGACAACAAGTGATGGTCAGGAAGTGTACAGTGTAAATAGTGTGAAGCTGATAGAAGCTGAAACTGGACGAGATGTAATGGAGGAGAATGGGAATAGAGGCGGAATGGGAGCACACGCAGAGGGAACCATATATACTTGGCTCGGCAAAACTGTATTTTCACTGGACCGAAATAGACCAAGGCCAACAGACGTAGTGGCGGATTTTCAGATTGCCTCTGTAGACCCGGGAATGTTAAGTAAACCGAAAACAGGAACGGTTTTATCCGACATGCGGTATTCTGATCGTTTAAAAGTGAACTTCTCTATTGATCCTAAGTTTTGGGAGCTGAAGACGGAGACATTAGTTGTAGACCACCCCTTCAAAATTGACGGACAGGAAGTAAAACTAGCCGAAGTCGAGCTTTCTCCGTTAAGCATAGCGCTCAAATTTACGATAAATGAGGAATTGAAAACGGATTGGATCGTCCGAAATGAACTGTTTCAAAAGCTCCCCTATGAATTAACAGCGCAGGTTGGGAAGCACGACATTAAAATTAATCCGAATTCTGGTAGTGGATCTGATGATGGATTTATAAGTTACTTCAGCAGTAATGTGTTGGATCACCCGAAGTCACTGCGACTGAAACTTAATGCGGGGGCAGATCGAGAGAAAGAAGAGTATATTGATATTCTGAAAAAATGAGCGGTAAGCGATATTAGTGAATATGCGTTGGGAGTTGTAATATAGAAAAAGGCCGCAGGTTGCGGCCTTTTTGTTATTGTTGGGACATTATACTAACTTTGCGAGTTACCTTTTAACACCAAACACGCCACTTGTTAAATGAGAACAAACTCCTGATGCTCCTATCGGGATTGTATGTGCATAATGCTCCTCATGTTCCTCACGCTTCTCACGTTTCACAGGCTTCTCACGTTCCTCATGTTCCTCACGCGCGTAACACTCCTAACGGACTGTATTGCAGCTATTTTAGCTTTTTTGAGCATTTTGCTGAGTTTTCGGACTGCATAGCTCTTATTGGTCTAAATCCACACCAAAATTGAGCATATTGGGTTGAATAGCTGCATCTGAGTCCGATAGCACTGCGAAATGCCCGGATTCTTCGAAATAAGGGCTCCTGAGTCCGAACCATCTGACCTCGTAAATACTGCACTGTAAACTAAAATCGTCGTCTGAGCGTCTTAGCTATTTCGGCGGTACAAAAGTGGCGTTAGTGTGGCATTAGTGCGGTACAAATGAGTTGCTAATGTGGCAACTAAGTTAATAACGCTCCTCAGGTTTCTCATGCTCCTCATGTTCCTCACGCTCTTAGCACTCCTAACGGACTGTATTGCAGCTATTTTGGCTTTTTGGACCATTTTGCTTAGTTTTCGGACTGTATAGCTCTTATTGGTCTAAATCCACACCCAAAATGAGCATATTGGGATGAATAGCTGCATCTGAGTCCGATAGCACTGCGAAATGCCCGGATTCTTCGAAATATGGGCTGCTGAGTCCGAACCATCTGGCCTCGTAAATACTGCACTGTAAACTAAAATCGTCGTCTGACCTCGTAAATACTGCACTGTAAACTAAAATCGTCGTCTGACCTCGTAAATATTACACTCTAAACTGTAAAATCACTGTCTGAGCGTCTGAGCAATTTCGGCGGTACAAAAGTGGTGCTAATGTGGTGCTAATGTGGTGCTAATGTGGTGCTAATGTGGCGTTAATATGGCGGTAGTAGCACTAATATGGCGTTAGTAGCACTAATATGTCGCTAATTTGTTGCAAAGGTGGCGCTAGTGTGACAACTAAGTTAGTAACTTTTCTCGTTGTAGTAATGGGATATGTGTTCAGTAATTAGTTAGTCGAGTTAGTTGCTGTAATTTGTTTTCAACCATTCCTCGTTTGACCAGGACAATTTGCCTGCCCCTGAGCCGTCAACAGCGGTAAGTCTGGATTTTAGACTAGCTGGGTCATCTGAAGTGTAGCTGTAAGGTAGTGTTGTGAATCCGTTCCATGCAAATGCTTTAACGGCAGCGGGTGCAGGGGAGAGAGGGCTGTTCTTTGCTGTACTGTCTCCTCTGAATGTTGCTCCATCTAGTGAATAGATCGTATCTAAAGCTGCGATTGCACCTGTATATTTGCTATTATTTGCATCCGCTTGATTGTTGCGAAGAGGATACACTACATCAATGATTACAGAACTTTCAAGTAATACAGCTCCTCCTTCTGTCGAGATGGCTCCGTTACTTGTAACCCCGAAATGATACCCCTTGCTTGAGATCGCTTTTTCCATAGCGGAGGTTAGACGTTTTTTAGCCAATCTGGTATCTTCGTTGTCCATTACAATGTTATAGGCATGCGCATTACCACTACGAAGGCGGGGCATGCGGTCTTGTATATCTTTATAGTAGTTGTGATGGAGCGTCACAGAAAGAAGCGCATTATCAGCTGCAAACTCTGTTGCGCCTATTAAGTGGCCCTTTTTTTGACTAGCGGCAATCGCAATGATGTCGTCTTTACTTAGGCCAACTGAGCTGCTTCTTAAATAAGCGTACATGGGATAGGCAGCCTTGTTGGCTTCCATAGCATTAATTTGCTGAGTAACCCAGCTGTTTGCGTTTCTATCATCCCCTAAGAAGGATGACCATGAAATGGTGACGCCGTTGCTGCCTTTTTTAACATCAACAACTCCGTCATAAGATTTATTGAAAGTGCAGTGGTCGATCCATACGTTGTTGCTGTTCTCAATGGTGATGTAGTCCCAGTCGTTTTTATCGTAATTCCCTTTGGTTGCTTCATCCCATTCCCACAGCTCATCAAATTCAAGGTTGCGGATGATGACGTTAGAGCTTCTTTTAAAGGTAAAAGCGGCATGTTTAATGGTTGCACCCTTAGCAGAGAAAATGGTCAAACCGTCGAAGTTGTCTATAGACACTTTGCTGACACCAGTCTCTATTAATACGGGATGTGTTAAAGCATTGTTATGAGCGCTAAATGGGGAGATCTTTGCTGCATCAGAAATTTCATTCCATCCCAGATCCAAGTCGTTCATAATTTCAATAACCTTTATTTTGGATCCTTTTCTCAGTGCAGTGGCAAGATCTTCTGCGGTATATACCTTTTTATAGAGTGGACTGGTTTTTTGGATATTTCCACCACCTGTAGTTCCTGTGGCAAACCCAGCCAAATCATATTCACTAACCTGAACCGGTGTAGGCGTTGGTGTAACAGTCGGAGTCGGCATAGCAGTTGGTGTTGGTGAAGCAGTCGGTATCGGCGTAGCAGTTGGTGTTGGTGAAGCAGTCGGTATCGGCGTAGCAGTTGGTGTTGGTGAAACAGTCGGTATCGGCGTAGCAGTAGGTGTCGGTGAAGCAGCAGGTGTTGGTGAAGCAGTCGGTATCGGTGTAACAGTCGGAGTCGGCGTAGCAGTAGGTGTTGGTGTAACAGTCGGAGTCGGTGAAGCAGTCGGAGTCGGCGTAGCAGTAGGTGTTGGTGTCGGTGTAGTGCCAATGGTGTCAGAAACGGTCACGTTGTCGAACATCGTAATAGTTTTAAAGGTAACGAGCCCTGCTGCACCTTTTTTTAATTTGGAATCGGAAGCTGAGAGCTCCAGCGTATCATTTACATACATGTTGATGGTATTTCCGCTCATTTCGAGTTTTACATTATACCAAACTCCTGTTTGCAGAGCGTAAGGTTTGCTGGACAAAGTTGTAGTAGATCCAGAAACTTTCTTTCTGATTTCCAGCATGCCATCATTATTATTATACAAAGAAGCTGCATAAAAATTATTTCCATCTATGTATCTGCCCGCAACATAAGTTCTGTTTGAGCCATTAAAATCAACAACTTTTACATCCGCTTCCACAGTGTAATCGCTCCAGGCTGGATCACCTGCAGAAGTACGTCCTTCTTTTGTGGCAGACTGGTAATATACGCTGTTGCCTTCGTCCTCAACAATAGTCCAATTCCCACTAGTGGATGTCCATAGATTATCGCCCTCTTCAAAGCGGTCTTGGAAGAAGGTAGAAGCACTTGCCGGATACACAATAAAAAGAGAAAAGAGCAGGGTAATGCACATAATAACACTCGCATTTTTCTTGAATGATTTTAGCAAACTCATTGTAATCCTCCTTATGTATTTATAAATTTATATTAATATAAATACATATATCGGAAATAAATATAAGTAATAATATGATTATAAAGTCCTTTTTTTAATTAGTGCTATAATAGCTTTTTGGGTATTCAACGATGAATTCTGATCTATACGAACTAGGAGTGATAGATTTGAGCGTAATCCGAATGGAGAACGTAACTAAGAAATATGAGAATACATTGATCTTTCGAGATATTTATTTTCGTGTGAGCAAGGGCGAACGTATTGGCTTAATCGGACGAAATGGAGCAGGTAAATCTACTGTTTTTAAGCTAATCATGGGAAAAGAGGAGCCAACGGCAGGAAAAGTAGAGTTAGATCCCAATGTGAAGATCAGCTACTTCTCTCAATTTTCGGAGCTTTCCGGGTCTTTGTCTGTACAACAAGAGTTAGAACTTTGCTTCGAAGAGGTAGCACGCATTGAACAGGAGCTTAACCAAATAGGAGAACAGCTTGGGCAGGTGTCGGATGATGTCCAGATGAATGCACTTTTAGAGCGCCAAGCTGAGCTTTTTGAACAAATGGAGCATTTGGATGGCTGGAATGTATCTGTGGAAATCAATACGGTGCTGACTAAATTAGGATTCGATGAGAGATCGCGGCATCAACCTGTAGAGGAGTTATCCGGAGGCTGGAGGAACCGCGCGGCACTGGCTAAAGTCTTAATTGAAGCGCCCGATGTTGTATTGCTCGATGAGCCTACTAATTTTTTGGATATGGAAGGAATCGTATGGTTGGAGCAGTGGCTGCACCGTTTCAATGGGGCGATGCTTCTGGTTTCTCATGATCGGCAATTTATTGACAGAGTGGTCACGCGGACGATAGAAATCGAGAACTATCATTTTCAGGAATATGAAGGCAATTATACCGATTACGTTCGTAAAAAGAAGATGCGTAAAAAAGTGCTCGATCGGCAATTTGAGTGGGAAGAAGAACTTCTCCTTATGGAGTCCGAGGCCATTGAAAACCGTGGTAGTAAGAAGTCTTCTAAGGACCGTCTATCCCGTAAGCTAACGGATATGAAAAAACGAGTGGAACCTCATCCAGTTAACGTATTAATCACTGATATTTATAGTAATTTACGTTTTCCTGACAAGCTGGGGGAAGTGAAGCGGATTGGACAAAGTTATGATGGCCGCTCCATTTTCCAGAACATTAGCTTCGATATTCAAAAGGAAGACCGGATAGCTATCGTAGGTCCGAACGGCAGCGGAAAATCGACACTAATCAAAGTACTGACTGGACAAGAAGCACCGGAATCGGGGGAAGTGACTTGGGAACGCGGGTTCGGTTATGCGTACTTTAATCAGATGTGGGATGAGCTGGATCATAAAGATACCGTCAGCCATGCCGTAAATGTTTATGGACTGGGACTGGACGCACCGCGGAAAAAGGTGAATAAATTTCTAGCGATGCTGCAATTCTCGGAAATGGATCTGAGTAAAACGATTGGCAGCCTTTCAGGCGGACAGCAGGCCAGAGTGGCTTTAGCGAAATGCCTTCTCTCCGGAGCTGCTGTCATTATTTTAGATGAGCCCACTAACCATTTGGATTTAACCAGTATTCAGGTGATGGAGCAGGCGTTGATTCATTTTCCTGGCGCTGTAGTAACAGTTAGTCATGATCGGTTTTTTATTGATAAAATAGCGACGAAAATGCTCACCTTTGATCCTGAATTAGGCATTACTGAGCAAAATGTCTAGGATTACGCGGGAAGTCGGATGATCACTGTCGTTCCTTCACCTACGTGACTGGAAATTTCAATTCCATATTTTTCGCCAAAATGAAATTGAATGCGATCATGAACATTTTTAATGCCAATATGTTCTTCATCTAAGGTATCTGAGGGTTGAGAGAGACGGAAACGCAGCTGTTTAAGTTTCTCTTCCTCGATGCCAATGCCGTTATCTTTAACGATAATCAGCATATCCTCCCCCGATATCACCGAGGATACCTCAAGCAGACCTGGTTCACTGCGGCTTTCTAGGCCGTGTACGATAGCATTCTCTACGATGGGCTGCAAGGAGAAGTGCATGACCTTAACGATTTCGCATTGCGGATCTAGCTGCTCCATGTACTGTAATTTATCCCCAAAACGCAACTGCTGAATCTTCACATATAGCCGGACATGCTCAAGTTCTTCGCGCAGGGTAACGGTGATTTTTCCAGTCTGGATATGAATCCGAAACAATCTGCCCACGATCCCCACCATCTCGCCAATCTCTCTTTGCCCATTGATGATGGCTTTCATTTGAATAGATTCAAGGACATTTGCCAGAAAATGCGGATTGATTTGGCTTTTGAGCGCACCATACTGGGCTACTTTTTGTTGAGCCTTGGCCATCGAAGATCGCTCAATATAGTTTTGCAAATCTTTTACCATCTTACGAATTCCATTATATAGAACCCCAAATTCATCTTGACGATTACTATACAAATCTACATCGAAATTCCCCATCCCCACCAGCTTCACCTTCCGGCTTAACAGAATAATAGGTTTGGTTACGCGTTCCGAGAGGATATACATAAATAAGAGTGCAGTGACAAGCGATAAGAGCGCCAAGGTTAAAATGATTTTGCCAAGAAAAGAAGCCTGCTTAGTCATCTCTTTTTCATCAATATATTGAATGACCTTCCAGCTGGAGTAAGGAGAGGTAACAAAATTAATGTACGAATCCTTGTCATCAAAAGTACCATATAAGCTCCCGGCGTCATTGTTCATAAAAGTGTTAAGCGCCTGTTTGTCGATAGGGACTGGCTCTAAAGGACTCGTCTCCAATGAATCTGAGCTGTAAACGTTGCC
This sequence comes from Paenibacillus sp. FSL H7-0323, assembly GCF_038002725.1. Classification (NCBI taxonomy): domain Bacteria; kingdom Bacillati; phylum Bacillota; class Bacilli; order Caryophanales; family Paenibacillaceae; genus Paenibacillus; species Paenibacillus sp. FSL H7-0323. Next base: position 896,774 of record NZ_JBBODB010000001.1, read on the forward strand.
CCCCTTATCGTCTAAAATAATAAATTTCCGCTTGCTATTCTCGGACAGCTTTAAGATTTCCCGTAATGAATCCAGCCGGATATCGATTAACATGACACCTAAGGGCTGCTTGCTTCCTTTTTTATTAATGACTCTGGCGATGGAGATGACGGATTGTTTGGAATTGGTGCGATAGAAGGGGAGATGACTTCCAAACAGGATTACACCCCCCTTTTTTTGCTGCGTCTGTAAATACCAATCCTCTTGGGTGTAGTCCTTCACATCATAATCCGCACGATTGAAATTGGCGGAGTAGAATACACGTGACCCCGCGAAAATCTGCACACTGTCGACATTTTTAATCGTCATTTCAATCCCGCTGATGAACTGTTCAATCGTGTTTCCATACTGAATACTTAGATCATTCCCGATATTATCTTTGTTGATAGTCCAATGCTCGAGAGCGGTTTGTAATTGACTATCTACCTGGGCGTTAAGGGTCCCTTTTTCAATACTTTGCAGATACTGGTCGATGTTGAAAGAAAGATTATTAAGGATGAGATTAGAGCTGCTTTGATATTCATTTTTGACGGCTTGATTTGAAAAAATATAGATAATCGCGGATATAATCAGCAAAGGAATAGTAATGGTCAGGATCATCAGCACAAAAATCTGCCGATTGACATGCCGCATCCGATAGCGTTTTTTTGGCTGGTTTATTTGCATCATTTTGCTTACCACCCCGATTGTTTTCTATAGTCTGATGGGGTCATGTTGGTGAAGAGCCGGAACGTTTTAACGAAATGCTTATAGCTCTTGTAACCACACATTGTGCAGACATCGGTCACTAGAATCTCCGGTTTTTTTAAGCATTCCTGCGCGTATTCCATACGGATTTCGGTTACAAATCGCATATAGTTCTTATCGAGTTTTCTTTTGAACAGACGGCTTAAATAAGAAGGGTTATAGAAAAAGCGATCCGCTACCATTTGTAGAGTAATATCTTGATCAATATTAGCTCTAATGAAGGATTTAATATGTTCAAAGATAATCACATCCTGCTGATGGTTATCCGTCAGACCTTCGGTATATATGTTCCCCAGATGAACCATCCAATTCCCCAGCCACTCGAACATGACCTCAAGGGAGTGAAAATCCTCAACAAAAGTAAGGTTTAATAGTTTATCGCTGTACACACCATCCCTATGAATGTGGTTTTTATTAGCGAAGCGGATAATGACACTTATGATTTCTTGTACATACGCAAGCCATAGATCAGGTGAAGGGCCATCTGCTTTATGCAAAATATCTTGTGCCAATCGTTGCATTAATTGTAGAATTTCTTGTTTATTGGCATTTTCGATGCAGGAGATTATTCGTTTCTTATCGTTGTCATCTAGTTGGATAAGCATTGGTTTAGTAGCTGTGGCGCCTGCCTTTATGGAAGAGATATGGAATATATTCTGTTCATTCTGATAGAAGCGTTGATATAACAGCTTTTCAGACTCGTGAAGTAATGAAGTGATTTGAGACAGTTCGTTCGTCACTGTACCTATGGCAAGATAAAGGGCAAGATGATGTTCTAACGTAAGCTTGTTCAAATGCTGATCGAGTTCAGTAAGTACTTGGGTCTCAAAAGGGACAATGCTCGTTGCAGTCTGTGATCCCATGACTATTAGCCCGTAGAGTTTGGATTTAGCAGCATATGTAAAAATAGATCGTGGCAGACTCGCCGGGAGATAGGCCTCCGTTGCAAGATGTATGAACTTAGTCGCCTGTTCTCGCATCCACCTTGTGGATGGTGAAGGTGTTTCTCTGATAGGGAAACCTGCCAAAACAAAAGGGAGATACAGATAATGTTTACTTTTAAAATTACATAATTCAGCGATCAAATTAGTGTCAATTGCAGGTTGTTCTTCTTCGAGTAGTAGCTTTATAAGTTGTGAGCCTTCCAGAGTAGAACGTTTCCTTTGTTCTTGTTGTTTAAGTTGCAGCTTGTTCATGCATTCTTGAATCACGGTTAGGCTTTCTTCATATTCCAGAGGTTTGAGCAAAAAAGCATGCACACTCCCAAGTTTAATGGCTCGTTGAGCGTATTCGAAATCATTAAATCCTGTCAAAATAATAAACAAAGTATCAGGAAGGAATTGGCGAAGCTCTTCTATCATCTGAAGACCATCCATTTCGGGCATGCGAATATCAGTGATCACTAAATCTGGCTGCTCACGTAGTGCGGTAGCGACGCCTTCTTTTCCATTCTCCGCTTCAACAATACTCTGAACACCAAGCTCCTGCCACGAAAAGTAATGTTTTAATCCCGTCCGTATTAACGGTTCATCCTCTACAATCATAAGCTTGTACATGAAATCCCTCCGGAAGACTAGATTTATAGTGGATTTTTCAACAACGATATCATCAAATGTAAGTTATAAGCTAAAAATTAAAATAATTATAGGTGAAATATGTAATGTATTATAACATTGAAGAGGGGCTGAAAGAAGGTATAGGTCAGAATACGACCCTAAATGTAAAAGGAGTGGGATTCTCCTGAATTTATAATTGATTTATGATTAGCGCAAGGAATGAGAAAGCATTCTATTCCACAAAAATAATAGGGGGTAGCACATGAGAGCAATGAAAAAAGGGCTAATGAGCATTGTTGGTGTCGCACTTTTAGGTACACAGTTAGTTGCATGCGGAAATACGAATACAGCGAATTCCGCCAATGAACCAAGTAATAATACTGATAAGAGTGAGCCCGCGGCCACTGAGACTGCTGCTAAACCAGTAGAAATAACATGGTGGAATTTTCCGAGCTTTCAAGCTTTAGATGGTGAAGTTGGCAAATATGAGAAGGAAATCATTGCAGCTTTTAATGAGAAGAATCCGGAAATTAAAGTCAACCTTGAGATGATCACCTTTGAAGGCGGCCCTGAAAAACTGAATGTGGCAATTGCTTCGAATACCGCACCTGATGTAATTTATGATGCTCCTGGACGGATTATTGACTGGGGTAAAAAGGACTTATTAGCACCTCTTAATGATATGGTGACCGATGAAGTGAAAAATGATATTTCGGAAGCCTTTTGGAAACAGTCTAGTGTTGGCGAAGAGATCTTTATGTATCCGATCAATACAGCTCCTTTTATGATGGCGGTAAACAAGACCGTTTTTGAGAAGATTGGCGCGCTAGATTTGCTTCCTCTGGATAAGGAAGACCGAACTTGGACGTTTGAAGAATATAAGAAAGCGCTGGAAGCTGTTAAAGAAAAAGCACCTGATGTTATTCCTACCGGATTCTTCGCGAAGAGCCAGGCTGGAGATCAAGGAACTCGTGCATATCTTGCTAACTTAGGTGTATCCAGATTTCTAAATGAAGATAATTCCGCAGTCGCGATCAATACTGATAATGCTGCGAAAGCGTTGGATTGGATCGTTCAAGCTACAAAAGATAAACTTAGCGTTTCTGGTGCGGCTTCCCTTGCGGCTGCTGACGTGAACGACTTATTTTTACAAGGAAAATTAGCCTTTACACTCAACTATTCTGCAGTACTTAAAGCTCAGAACGTATCCAAAAAAATGGTTGAATTCGAAGATGTTCTGCTTCCATTCCCTACTTTAGATGGATCGGAACCTAAGCTTGAACCTTACCTCGGCGGTATGGCGGTATTCAATAATGGTGATGAAGCTAAGATTGCAGCTTCTAAGAAGCTGATTGATTTTATTGCTAATGATCCTGTATGGGGGAAGAAAAACTTGATTCAAACAGGTGGTTTGTCTGTTCGTAATTCGATTACAGGTCTCTATGATGATGCAGAGTACAAATACGCTGAGTATGCTCGTAAATTCACAACAGATGCACCTACCATTGCCGATGGATATGCTGATATTCGTACCTTCTGGTTCCCTGAATTACAACGTGCTTTAACTGGAGGAGCAACCGGTAAAGAAGCTTTGGACAGCTTTGCTGCAAAAGCAAACGAAGCGATTACGAAAGCAAAGGCTGCAATGAAATAAAAAAAGTGAATGGTGTCCAAAAGAATAGAGTGCGGGAAGCACTCTTTTCTTTTTAAATCATCGAAGAAATGGGGAAGGACTGTGGGGACAACGGTTCGCAAAATAAAAGGTTATGTGATTCGTGACTGGATGATGAGTTATCTCTTTTTAGTGCCGGCATTTGGGTTTTTCCTGCTTTTTGTAGCTTATCCGATGGTGAAAGGGGTCTATATTAGTTTCTTTGATTACTCCTTGAGAGATTTCAGCTTTATTGGCCTCGATAATTATATCTCCTTAATAAAAGATGATAACTTCAGGAAGTCGATGGGAAATACATTATTGCTTGTACTCATCACCGTACCCATCGTTATTATTTTCTCGTTATTTATCTCTATGAATATTTATAAGAAAAAAGAGTTTGCCAGATCGTTTTTCCGCGGAGTGTTCTATTTGCCGGCTGTATCCTCGGTCGTAAGCATCACAGTCGTTTGGGGCTGGATCTATCATCCGAACTATGGGATTCTAAATTATTTGACCAGCTTTTTGGGAATGGAGCCTATATCCTGGTTAGGAGATACGAGGACTGCACTGCTTGCTATTATCGTGGTTCTGATAACGACCTCTGTAGGGCAGCCGATCATTTTATATGTGGCATCTATTGGGAACATTCCTACTTCTTACATAGAAGCAGCTGAGATTGATCGAGCGACGCCTTGGCAGATTTTCCGGAAAATATTATGGCCAATGCTAATGCCAACGAACTTATATATTATCGTGATTACCACGATCAACACCTTTCAATGTTTTGCACTAATTCAGTTGCTCACCTCGGGTGGACCTGTGTATAGCACATCGACTGTTATGTATGGCGTTTACGAACAAGCCTTTATGCTCGGTCATTTTGGATATGCCTCGGCGATGGGTGTCATCCTTGCGATTGTGATCGGGATCATTTCTATCATTCAATTCAAATACTTTGGCAGTGATGTTGAGTATTAAGGAGGGGACATCATGAATTCTACGAATCCGTTAGAACTGAGAGCACCTATTGGCCAATCTAAGAAAGTAAGCAAATGGAAAAAAGAATTGACGATTCCAAAAATATTAGCGACCATCCTGTTGATTCTAGCAACGTTGTTTTTTATCTTCCCTTTTTATTGGGTGGTTTCAGGGGCATTTAAGCTTCAGACTGTAGCAACAACGATTCCCCCGGAATGGTTTCCGGCTAAGCCGACTCTGCAAAACTGGACCGAGTTATTTAAGAATCCCGTTGAGCGCTGGATGTTTAACAGTTTCATCATTGCTTTTTGTGAAATGGCAGCGATTTGTATCGTTTCTTCCTGTGCTGGATATGTGCTAGCCAAAAAGTCTTTTCCTGGCCGAGGGATTATCTTTACGATGTTTGTTGCCGCTATGGCATTGCCTAAGCAAGTTATTCTTGTCCCGCTGTTTACGATGCTTGCAGATTTTGGGTGGGTCAACACGTATAAAGGGCTTATTTTACCAGCGATTGGCTGGCCATTTGGAGTCTTCCTAATGAAGCAGTTCGCGCAGACGATTCCAGGAGAATTAATTGAAGCAGCCAAAATAGATGGCAGCTCTGAGATTCGTTTGTTCGGAACCATCATTTTACCTTTGTTAAAGCCTGCAATAGGGGCACTGGCAATCTTTACCTTCATCACTTCTTGGAATGATTATTTCAGTCAGCTGATCATGACCAGATCGACTTCAATGATGACATTACCACTTGGGGTAGCGACTCTTCGGGGTGAATTCACAACAAACTATGGATTGCTTATGGCGGGTGCTGCGTTAGCCTCTATTCCTATGATTGCAATTTTTCTAATGTTCCAAAAAGCCTTTACCCAAGGGATTACTATGGGGGCTGTAAAAGGCTAATTATTCCTATAACAACGAAAATTAATAGTAATGAATTAAACGATGGAGGCTGTAATTTATGAAATCATATGATCTTGAATCCTTTAAAGGCATTATTATTGCTATGTACTCCAGTTATGATCCTGAGGGGGAAATCGATAAAGAAGCAGCCCGGAAATTAGCTCGTCAGTATGCTTCTACGGGAGTAAAAGGTCTTTATGTTGGCGGAAGCTCTGGCGAAGGTATGCTGCAATCTGTAGAAGAACGCAAACAAATGCTCGAGGCAGTTATAGCAGAGGTTGGAAAAGAGCTTACAATCATTGCTCACGTGGGTGCCCCATCTACAAGAGACAGTGTTGAACTAGCTATCCATGCTGAGAAAGTTGGCGCACATGCCGTATCGGCTGTTCCAGCGATCTATTATCGTCTTTCACCGGACAGTGTTGAAAGTCATTGGCAGGCGATTATTGATAGTACGGCGCTTCCATTTATTATCTATCACATCCCGCAAACTACAGGCTTTCAATTATCGAAAAGCTTGCTGATTAAGATGGCAGCTCAGGATAAAGTAATCGGGGTGAAAATTTCGGCGGAGAGCACGTTTGAGCTTCAGCAATTTAAAGCCGCAGGCGGGAAGGATTTTCTAGTCTTAAATGGACCTGATGAGCAGTATTTGGCGGGCCGCAGTATTGGGGCAGATGGCGGGATTGGTGGAACTTATGGGGTGATGCCCGAGTTATTCCTAAAAGTGGAACAATGTTATGTGCAAGGAGAGATGGCTGAGGCGCAGAAATGGCAGTTTATCATCAATGATCTCATTGTTGAATTGCTATCCTTTCCTTCATTATATGGTGCGTGTAAAGCTATCCTTAGTGTGCGCGGATTTGAAACAGGTCAGCCAAGAATGCCGCTTTTACCGATTAAGGATTCCGATCAGGAGCGGGTGGAAGCTCTGAACAATAGAATATTAGATTATATTCTTGAAGCGAAGGGATAGGGTTAATAATGACTCGAATAAGTGATATCTTTCCGGTGAAAGGTCTGATTGTTTCCTGTCAGGCACTTGAGCATGAGCCGCTTCATGGTGGGGATACAATGGCTAAAATGGCAAGAGCAGCGGTTCAATCAGGAGCTATAGGAATCCGGACAAATGGTGTTCCAGATATTGTAGCTATCAAAAAAGAAGTAAATGTACCGGTCATTGGACTTATTAAACGGGATATTCCCGGATCAGCCATATTTATAACACCAACCTTAGATGAAGTGAAGGCGATTGTTTCTGCAAAAGCAGAGATTATTGCGCTTGATGTAACGAATCGGGAAGAACGCTTAGAGTCAGTAAAGCCATTAATAGAATATGCACATCTGAGAGGTGTGCTGGTTATGGCGGATATTTCGACATTTGAGGAAGGGCTTGCCGCTGAGAAATTAGGTGTGGATTTCATCGGTACCACGCTTTCAGGCTACACCCCATACAGTACACAGCAGGAAGGACCGGACCTTGTCTTAATTCAACAATTAAGCAAATTAGTGAACATTCCTGTTGTTGCGGAAGGACGGATATGGACACCGGAAGACGCAGCAAAAGCTAAGAATGCGGGGGCATCCTATGTTGTTGTAGGAAGTGCAATTACTAGGCCACAATTGATCACTTCGAGATATGTTAAGGCCGTGAGCAATTTCAATGACTGACGGAGGTGAGTCCGCGATGGAAGGGTATGATCCTCATATAGAATATGCGATCGGAGTAGATATTGGCGGCACGAAAATTAATGCCGGACTCGTCTCTTCACAAGGGGACGTTTTACATACTGTAAGCCTAAGCACATTGGTTGGACAGACGAAAACAATGGATCGCATTATACTAGCAATTCGGACATTAATGGATGAAATAACAGCACAACAAGCGGGAATTCAGCTCCAAGGAATTGGCGTAGGATCAGCAGGGCAAATGGATTGGGAGGCGGGGCGTATCCGCTCCGCTTCGGATCTTATCCCTGGCTATGCTGGCACAGCTTTGAAGGATCTGCTTCTGACACAATTTCAACTTCCAGTAATCGTTGATAATGACGTGAATGTATTAGCAATAACAGAGAAATATTTAGGTTCAGGCAAAGAGGTAAAAGACTTTATCTGTCTTGCCCTTGGTACGGGCGTGGGTGGAGCGATAGTCGTAGACGGCCATCTTGTCCACGGTTCTTGGGGTGGGGCTGGAGAGTTAGGCCATATGTCCGTAGATTTCAAAGGACCTGCATGCGTTTGTGGTGGAACAGGCTGCTTGGAGCAGTATGCTTCAGGCACAAGTATCGCACGTCGCATGCGCGACAAGCTTTTATTACATAACCAGTCCCCAGAGAACGTAGACTCACGGGAAGTGATAGCGAGATGGCGGGCAGGTGACTCTCTGGCTACAGCGTTAATGGAAGACACGATTGCTGCGCTCGGATCCGCGATTGCTTCATTAATCCATATTTTTAACCCTAAAGTCATCGTCATTGGCGGTGGAGTTGCTGAAGCAGGCGAACTTTTGTTTGAAGGCATTAGAAGGGAAGTAAAGGGCAGAGTAATGCCATCGATGCTGGAAAATGTTCATATTGAAGCAGCCTATTATGGTAATTTATGTGGAATGATCGGTGCGGGGCTGCAGATGTGGGAGTATAGTCCCGATAAAGTAAAGAGAGCAGAGTTATAAGGGGCTATTCACCATCTATCTGTATAGAAAATCACGGGGAGCAATACGTAGAAGCGAGTTTAATTGTACATCGTACAACTATATTTCTCGAATCCCTCCAGCCGATGGGTATAAGTGTATTTTGTACAGCTATTTTCTTGATTTACAGCCTTAGTGGTGGCTTCTCGTGTTTTTAGTTGTAGAAAATGCAACTAAAGTCAAAATGATTGCATTCGCCTACGAAATAACTGTATAGAATACATTTATTCTATTTCTCAGATTCCCCTGAGTGCGGTAAAAACAATTGAACCATTGAAGATTGATTAGTGTTTTGGGATTGGTTAAATTTTTTAAATAATTTAGTTAGAACCACATGTGAATAATACTCCATGTGGTTTCTTTTATTAGTTATAGCCCGCCCCAGTACCCACTGCCGAATGAACCCTTCTTCGTTCAACCATCAACACAACTAACCCATGTTATGGGAAGTAGTTTTTCGCTTTTTACGTTGAATTTATGATGGTGATTCATTAATGTGAGCATATCACACGATATCGCTACGACGAATTCAATGTGTCCAAAGACTCGGGGAAATTCGACCTTAACTGGTCCGGCTCGGATAACTTGTTTGACCAAACCAGCCTAGCTAAGATTTTAATTAGGCTTAAGAAATACAAGATATCCAGTTTGTATCCCTTAACTTATATAACAAAGGATGGGAAAATTATGGTCGGTTATAATAACAACGAAGGAATAGGCGGTTTTCAACAAGGCAGCTATTGTCCATTAGCCATTCATCCCATTGAGGCGAATTGGACCAGACAATCCCGATTCAGAGCTCCAACATCGCTTTCAGTTTTGAAGCGAGTTGTTGACTCGGGGCGGCCGGATTTTTCATATGGATTAAGCTCGTTTACAGTGGATGAACAAGGGAGAGCCATTTTAGCTGTGGGGCAGGGTGATTTCGAGCTTAATCATCAATACGGCAAACTGTTTCGGGTTTGCTTTGAATCTGACACTGTGGAGCTGCTATTGGAGACTAAGTCATCCCTTATGTCTCCCCTGCTGATCAGCCCAGCCTCCATTTTGGTTGCGACCAATAGCATTCGAGATAATCAGCTCATTTCGGTTGACGAAAACGGCCGGATAAATTGGAAGACCGCAGTGGATGGTGTGCCGTATGGCAGGCCGGTGGTAAACAGCGAAGGGCATATTTACCTGTGTACATATGAAGATGAGTCACAAATTATTGGGAGACTCTATGCTTTTGATGCGGATGGAACCATAAGATGGGTTTACAAGTGCTCGTCCATATTTTGGTGCGATCCGGTTATTTCCCGTGAAGGAATCATATATATTGGTCAAAATGTGAATTCCAAACTTTATGCTTTTAGTCCTGATGGAGAGTTGTTGTGGGAGAAACGGATGGGTCAAGGAGAAGGGCACCGTCCCCCTGTCATAGATCAGGATGGGGTTATGTATGGGTGTCTTTCTAGCCAGTTATATGCCATTGCTCCGGATGGCGAAGTGAAATGGATATACCAACCGGAGGAAAGTTACGTTGACAACAGCCCTTCCCTGGGCGCAGACGGTAATTTATACGTAAATTTGACCGGCGGGGAATTCATTTGTTTAACGCGAGACGGTGAACAGCTATGGAGAGCGGAAACTAAAGGTTTTGCAATAACTCAGCCAATTCTCGGCCGATGCGGCAACGTTATTCAAAGTCGCTTAATGGATAACTCGATTGAAAGCTACTCCGTTGTTGATATTTTTTCCCAAAAAGGAGTGCATTTAGCAGAGACCGCAATCAAAGGTTCCATTCATTCGGTGATTTTGGCAAATGATGAAGTGATTTACGTCCTGTCCTCCTATTGGACGGCTAAGATGGAGCCTAAATGGGAACTTCATTTGCAAATCTCCATCGGGCAGTCCCAAGGCTGGACAACAGTACTGGGGGAGAAATTCAACTGGGAAACGATTGGTGAAGGCGCCAGATCTTTGTCTAACTTGATCTCTTCCCTTGTACTTGACTATAGGATACTTTGATGATGATGTGCGGGAGAGTGTAGAGCAACTGGAGACTGTTGTGCCTGCTCCGCTTATTCTGAAATATGACTGGGTAGAGGACGATGAGTCGCTTGGTCGGAGATTTGCTCCGGCACAGTGAATTATATAGTCCTAATTAGAAAAGTGTTTTTTTATAATGCTATAGATATGGTGGGAGAGCAAAAGCTCTGCCTATCAAAATCCCTTGATTTAATAGAATAATTTACCGATAATGTTAATGGGGGAACCCAGAATCAAATCCGTCATGAAGCAGGAGGCACTATCGGACAATGATGACTTTAATGAACATGGTGCGGGGAACGGAGAACGATCTTCCTGCTAAAGAGATGATTAAGTATTGGAATCATGAGCCTGGAACCTTAAAGATGGTAAGGGCCAGCAGCAATTTTATTTATACCTTTCAGTGGAATGGTAACCGCTTTTATTTAAGGTTTACTCATGAAGAGGATAATTCTCCAGACAATATCCAGGCAGAGCTGGATTTTATGATGTATTTATTAGAACAAGGTTATGAGACTGTCTCTCCAGTGCGTTCTAAGTCTGGCAATTGGATTGAAACGTTGTTAACGGATCACGGGCGATACCACGGGGTAGTTTTTGAACAGGCCCAGGGTGAATATGTTTCACTTGATGAGATGAAGGAACCTCATTTTTATCAATGGGGCCAATCGCTTGCACGTCTGCATAATTTTTCGGAAACCTATGCACCGAGCACACCTTATCGCAAAAGCTGGGTCGATTCATTGAATTTTATTTATTCCGTATTGAGCAGGCATCCTGAGGAGCATAAGGCGCTTAAGGAATATGAGCGGATTGAAGCTTGGCTATCAGAGCTTCCTTTTGGAGTAGGGCATACTGGGCTCGTGCATTATGATTTTGAGATGGATAATATCTTTTATATGCAAGAAGAATCCCGCTACAGTGCCATCGATTTTGATGACTCTATGTATCACTGGTTTGCGATGGATATTACATCGGCGTTAAGAGACCTGACGGAATCGGATGATAATGAGAGTAGAAGAAACATTGACCATTTTATTAGTGGATATAGATCGGTTAAGCAGCTAGATGATGAGTATATGAAGTTGATACCTGAATTTCAAAGATTTGCAGACTTATACAGTTTTGCTAGATTACTTCGGTGTATGGAGAATACGGATGATTCTATTTTCCCGGATTGGGCGAAACAGCTTAAACTGAAATTAGAAAGAGTTTGTGACCGATTACGAACCGGCTTTCAACCACATATAGTGCTGAAGGATATTACTGAAAAAAACTGGTACGCTTGTACTCAATTAGAAGTATCGGATGAGCAAAAGGCTATTTTTCCTGTACCGGTGGTCTATTGGTTAGCAGAAGCAGCTTATTGTGGTATGACCCCGCTCGCTTTATACGCAGATGAAGAATTGGTAGGTTTCTCTGTGTATAGCGTAGATCCTGAGGATGGAAGTTATTGGATTATGGCTTTTATGATTGACCAGAAATATCAGAACAGGGGTTTAGGCAGAACGGGTATGGATACCTTAATTCGTTATATTAAAGCAGAACATCATTGCGACAAAATCGTTATTGGCCATCGGATCGAAAACGAACGTGCTACGAATTTATATACATCACTCGGGTTCGTTGAAGTCAGTAGGGACGAGTTTGAAGTTATACGAGGGTTGGTAGTGTAAAAAGGGAAAAGCCGCCAAGGGTTTGGCGGCTCTTTTTTATATTAGGAAATAAATTAATCTACAGAGCCGGTTGTCAGCAGCTGATCAAAAGAGACAGGGAATAGTGGCTCAATTAGCGATAAAATTGCTTTTGCATACTCCTGAATTTCTTTCTGAGCGTCATGCTCCAGTCTTTGATTTAAAAAATGGGCTACAGATTGAACTGAAGCTGTCCAGTACCAACGAACGAATAATCCATAAGCAGGTAGAAACAGTCTTGCTTGTTCAGCACATATACCATCTGCTAAAGCTGCTTCATACTTAGATAATCCTAACTCGGTGTATTCTTGAAGCTCACGGGTGTATTTTTCACCAAGCTCCCATGCAATGATTTCACCACTGCCTTGTTTGGAATTCTCTGGTTTGGATCTCCATTCTCCCGCAGCAGGTTGATAAAAAACGGGTTCTTCTGTTATGTATCTGCGGCTGGATTCGTTCCAGGCTTCCAAGCTATCTCCAGTACCTTCGTAATGAGCAGAACCGACTACGTATTTCCACCACTGTCTCGCAACCATTAATGGGGCATAAACCTCAAATTGTGTGATGGCATGGCGGAAAGGAGAGGTATGTCCTTCACGGGCAAGGAATTTTATTAGTTTAATATCCCGATCACTAAGCTCAAAAGATTGTTTTGCATAAGAAACACGCGCAGCGTTAGCAACCGTTAAATCTGAGCCCATATGATCTACTAATCTTACATAACCTTCATTTAAAACTTTGATTGTTGTCAATTTAATGTAGCCTCCTTTTCCAAAGCAGAGTAAATGAGTTCGTCACACCATTGTTGATTGCAAAATCTAGTCTCTCTGAGGATTCCATCCCTAATCATTCCTGCTCTAATCATAACTTTTTCAGATTGAAGATTCTCTGCATTGGCATAGGCAACGACTCTATGGGCATTAAGAGAGCTAAAGGCGTAGCCTATCAGTGTTTTGACGGCTTCTGTCGCATAGCCCATTTTCCAGTATTCCGGCAGTAGGACCCAGCCAATCTCCCACTCTCTGATCTCTTCCCAATTTAACTTTATACTTACGTTGCCTATGGGGGTTCTATTTTGCTTTGTACATACTGCTAGATCATAATGCTCACGCGGATCGCTGGTAGTCTGAGTCAGAATCGAAAGGAAGTTCTCTTTAATTTGTTTTGCATCTGGTGCGGTGTTTTCATATTTGTGAGACAAAGGATTAAGTTCCAGTTCTTCATAAAAAGAAAAATCATCGCTTGTATAATCTCTTAATATCAATCTGTCGGCTATTATTTCCATGAGTTAATACCTCCTAATCCATGATTATAATGGAAGACTCTGTAATTATCACGGAGTAAATTCACTAGAAATACAAAAAAATATTTCTGTAAATTTTTCTCTAGTAAAATTGTGGAATTGTGATACAGTAATTAAGGTTTATATATTTAGAGGGGATGTAAGGAAAATGAAAGCTATTAAATGGAGCATCACTGCAGCGTTAGCAGTATCTATGTTGGGTCCAATACATACAGTGAAGGCGGCAGATACGCGTAACGTCGATTACGATCAAGGTAGTATTTTACGGAGTGCCAGTTCAGTTTCGTCATCATACAATGAAGGCAATCCGCAGGTTGAAGATTTGATTTTTCAGATGGATGCGACCGAAATCACTGTTGGGGACAATGTTCCGGTACAAATCTATGCTAAAGATGCCGATGGCATATCCGAACGCGTTCCGTTAGCTCAAGCAAATGTCGTAATTGAAAAACCTTATTTGCTGCAAAAGCAAGCCGATGGCACAATGAAAGCCTTAGCGGTAGGAGAAACGAACGTAACGGTCATTTCAGGATCAGATACCAAAACAATAAAAGTTTCGATCAGTGCGGACCATGATATTGATCAAGGTGCATTTGTTAATGGAACAATGTATTTGCCGGTTCAATCGGTTTTTCAAACGTTGGGAGCAACAGTCCAAGTTAATACAGCAACTAAAATCTTTAGCATTCGCCTAGGAGATTTGCCAATACAGCTTCAACTCGGAAGCGATATTGCAATGGTGAATGGTGCGAAGGTCAAAATGAGTGGTAAAGTGCAAAAGATCGACGGATCTACAGTTTTTCCTGCCACGCTTTTAAAAACTGCACTGTCAGCAGAGTTAATTTGGGATGGAAATTATCAGACGATGGAGATCTACTTCGGCAAAGCAGAGTTGTTCGCCTATACGAAACAAACTGCGCAGATTTTTAAGAAGGAAGAACAAGGAAACCTCGTTAAGTTCATTGGAAAAACATATTGGCTCAATCAATTCGACTCCGATTATAAGTTCCAAAAAGTCACTATTGTAGATATTCTACCTGATTATGAAGGTGAATTCGCCATTTCATTTAAGGTTTTATCAACGGGGCAAATTCTTAACTCTTATACAATGTCGGGGGATGAGTTGATCCGTACATTAGGAAATAAAGAATATTTCTTAACAACGGATCCATTTAAGACCTATAAGTGGTCAGATGCGATTTGGAGTAAGATTAAAAAGAGCATAGTTGCTACTGGGATGACCAAGCAGCAAGTGGAGTTTAGTTGGGGTAAGCCAATAAGTAAATCCACATTATCAGGTAGTGGCATTCAAGTGGAGACCTGGCAGTATGGTAATTATAACTATGTTACCTTTACGAACGGTGTTGTCTCCATGATTTATACGAATTAATTCTTCCTAACTTCTGCGTTACTTTAGTCATAGAGCCTGTCTTTGCGACATATCATTTTGGAGAAGCACTTTCAGAATTAAAGTGTTGACTATTGTTGGCCGAAATGAGGGGTTTATTCATGGCAAAGTCAAAACGTGGACATGCACTTTGGAATTTACCATCAAGGGGCAGGGGCACTTGCCCAATCTGTCAGAACACCCGTATTAAGCTGCTTTATCCCAAGAAAAAAACGGATGGAGCAGTCGTTAAGGTCTGTAAACGCTGTGACAAGGCTCCGCAGACGAAAGTGGATGCCGTGTTGATTTAAAAAGAGTACACAAAAAGAGGCTGTCTCAAAAGTGGATTTTTCTACGTATGAGGCAGCCCTTCTCATGAATAAAACAAAGAAGCGCTTCTCTAATAAGAGAGGCGCTTCTTTTAAATTCTACAGAGATTTAGTACGTATATGATTATTTCGTTATCCGATTAATGACCTGTTCGCGTCTAGGACCCACGGAAATCGTAGTAATACGCGTGCCAATAGAGGTTTCAATAAAATCAATGTAAAGCTTAGCTTGTTCTGGCAGATCTTCGAAGTCGGTGATCTGAGAGATATCGCAGTTCCAGCCAGATAAATGCGTGAATATCGGTTTTGCAGAGTTCAGTTTATTCGTAGCCGGGAACTTGTCGGTGATCTCTCCATTTTCAAGCTCATAAGCCACACAAACCGGAATCTCATCCAAATAACCAAGCACGTCAAGATTAGTCAACACGACTTCAGTGGCACCCTGCATTTGGCAACCGTAACGAGTAGCTACAGCATCAAACCAGCCCATACGTCTAGGACGGCCAGTCGTAGCCCCGAATTCCCCGGCATCGCCACCTCTTGTACGAAGTTCATCCGCAACGGGCCCTTCTAATTCCGTAACAAAAGGTCCAGCGCCGACACAACTGGAATAGGCCTTGGTTACAGCGATGACATTCGTGATAGCTGCTGCAGGAAGACCGGCACCGACAGGTGCAAACCCGGCAAGTGTTGAAGAGGAGGTGGAGTAAGGATAAATACCGTGATCAGGATCACGCAGAGCCCCAAGCTGACCTTCAAGTAAGATAGTCTCTCCCTTGGCATAAGCCTCTTGCAGCAAGTCTGTTGTATTGGCTACATAAGGCACTAGCTGTGCAGCTTCTTCTTGCAGCTGAATCATTAATTCCGAGATTTGAATCGGCGCTTTCTTATATAAATGCTCAAGTAAGATATTTTTGGAAGCGAGTAATTGTTCAAGACGTTTCTCAAGTCGGGCGGTATCAAATAAATCCGCTACCTGTATGCCTAGCTTTGCATATTTATCTGCGTAAAATGGTGCGATTCCCCGTTTTGTTGAACCGAATCCTTGAGATCCCAGACGTTCCTCTTCTAGTTCATCAAACAAACGATGGATTGGAAGCACGATTTGCGCCCGTTCGGATACGAATAATCTAGGCTTTGGCACACCTCTATCCGTTAAAGCTTTCAATTCTTTTATTAATACTTCTGTATCAAGTGCTGTTCCGGGTCCAATAATGTTTGTAACGGAAGGATAAAATACCCCAGATGGCAGCATATGCAATGAAAATTTTCCATATTGGTTTATGATGGTATGCCCAGCATTACTACCACCTTGAAAACGAACGACAAAGGAAGATTGTGCAGCTAGCACATCCGTCATTTTTCCTTTTCCTTCGTCGCCCCAGTTTGCTCCTACAATTGCAATTACGGTCACGCGTTTTCGCCTCCCAAGCTTGTTTTTGGCTACAGGACTAAGTATAATGCTAGTTAAATCATTAGAAAAATTGATATAAGTTATATCTATTATAAGGTGGAGTAATGACGTGGGGATGGACATTAATTTGGAGTGGTATCGCTCTTTTTATTGGGTAGCGAATACTGGGAGTTTAACTGCTGCGGCAGAACGACTCAATATTACACAACCGGCAGTAAGTCACACGATTAAACAATTGGAAGAAAAAATGGGCGGCCCGTTATTTTTTCGCACTTCTCGCGGGGTCGATCTAACAACAGAAGGAAAAGTACTGCTAAGCTTTATTGAGCAAGCCTTTCATCATGTAGACATGGGCGAAAGAGCGATCGCAGATATGAACAATCTGAACAGCGGCGAGATTCATATCGGAGCAAGTGACACCTTATGCAAATATTATCTGTTACCTTTTTTGGAGCAATTTCATGAACAATTTCCCAATATCCGCATTCATATTACAAATCGTACGACACCAGAAACACTTACGCTTTTAAAAGAAGGGAAAATTGATTTTGGTATCGTCAGCTTGCCGACATCTGATAAACAGATTGATTTTCGCAAAAGTACTCAGCTTCAAGATTGCCTGGTAGGGGGCAAAGGTTTTCGTCATTTAGCGGACAAGACCATGCCGCTTGCTGACATTCAGCAGTATCCGTTGTTATGCTTAGAAGCGGGTGGCAGCACCAGAAAGTATATGGATCAGTTTTTAGCTTCTAATCATCTGACAATTACACCTGAATTTGAACTGGGAAGTGTGGATTTGCTTGTTCAGTTTGCGAAACGTGGTTTTGGCCTTGCTTTTGTTATTCGTGATTACGTAACCGAAGAATTGAAGAAAGGTGAGCTTGTCGAAATTCCTCTGGACCCGCCTTTGCCAGAACGTAACATAGGAATTGCTACCCTGCGTGGAGTTCCTCTTACAGCTGCTTCAAAGTCTTTTCTAACATTATTAGAGTAGAATCAGGAAAGAGCTATTAGAGCATACATAGTGAAGAGGAGGAAAGGTAATGAATCCTTTACTGGCTCGGCTGCGAAAGGGATACGGGAAAAAGCTTCGGGCGCTTCATACCTGGAATGGCTGGCTGGTTGTGTTGCTCACACTCACAGGACTTGTACTTGTAGGTGGCTTCTGGCGTGGCTTCTTAGGGGAAGGCAGAGTATGGATCAAAGGGCTTCATATCGTGGTCGGTGTCGCTTCGATCATTCCGGTTATTTATTATTTGCTGCTGGCAGGGAAACATTGGAAACAACTGAAGGAGCGGCCTTGGCAACGTTTTAATGTAATCGTTGTACTTTCATTGCTGCTCGGCTGGTTCGTTTCAGGAGTACTACTCTGGCAATTCCGCGTGGTGGGTCCACATGTATCGAACGTTGCTCTGATCGTCCATGACTTATTGACCTGGATAGGCCTTCCTTATATTATTTATCATTCTTTGACTCGGGTAAAATGGCTTAAAGAACCGAGCCGGCGGATAGTGAAAAGTGGCATTGAGACAGGCAGCCCTTCGAATCATCGGGAAACCCCGCAGCCGGTTTATACACGTAGAGCTTTCATACGCGGATCGATTGGTGTTGGGCTTGCGGTAACTATAGGTCCATCGTTTATAAAATGGCTCGGCAGTTCAATTGGAAATATCGGAGGCAGCGAAACAATTGATAAGCTGATCGAAAGTGATCGTAATCAGTTGTTGCCTGCACCCCAGCCACTGGCGGCATCCTCACCCCCTCTCGGAGGAGGGGCGCAAGGACAATTCCGTGTTTACACAGTCACTCCGATTCCAGAGTTTACGAACAACAATTGGTCTTTTACGATAGATGGGCTTGTGGAGCAGAATTTCAAGTGGAACTGGGAACAGTTCGTAAAGCTGAAGCGGACCGTTCAGGTGAGTGATTTTCACTGTGTGACAGGCTGGTCAGTCTATAAGAATACCTGGGAAGGAATCAAGCTAAAAGATCTTTTGAGTCAGGCCGGTGTGAAGCCCACAGCTAAGACTGTGAAATTCTATTCGGGTGATGGTGTATACACGGATACGCTCACATTGGAACAAGCCGACATGGATGATGTGCTGGTCGCGGTAATGCATGATGGAAAGCCGATTCCTAGCGATCTCGGCGGTCCTGTACGGTTAATCGTTCCGAAGATGTTCGCATACAAGTCTGTGAAGTGGCTGAACCGGATTGAGCTGATCGAAGGCGATCATACGGGATATTGGGAGCAACGCGGGTATTCAAATGATGCGTGGGTATAAAATAGGGATCGTTAACCTTAATGGGCTTATTGCCTGTTAAGGTTTTTTTGTTGATTAATTCCTTATTTTTTTAGCATATAGCAAATGAAGAGACGTAATAACAGAAATTGCTCCATACAATAGAAGTGACTGGGATGCAGGAGGTGGTTGTGATGAACGGGGTTAGAGCCATAAAGCTGTTGGGACTTATTCTCGGTGTGGTACTACTGAACATTATCGTGTTGTCACCAGGTTTATTAGGGGTGGAAATCGGAGGAACCAGTGTATTTGAAATAGCTTTAGGTGTGACATTGTTGTTTGTTAGTCTACTTGTTGTTCTTTACGGAAGTTATATTTTATTGTTTAAACCTTCATCTATCCCTGCTGTGAAAACACTGAAATCTTATGAGGATTATATAGCCGCGCTTACTCAATACAAAAATGTCAAAGTGCTGAAAAAAGACATTGCGCTTGCTCTAGATCAGATATCCCGGATGGAAAAGAAGAGAAGTACCTTGTTAGATGTTTTAGGTCAGAGATTCGAATCCACTGAACTTAGCTTCAAAAAATTTAATGCAGTCAGTTATGAAGTAGCAAAGCTTTTTTACCTGAACATTCGAGGGATTCTGAATAAACTCAGTGTATTTGATGCCTCAGAGTTCACCCTTTTCTCCAGCCAGCATAGACCCTCGCAGTTCTCAGATAAACTGGTGCAAAAAAAGACAGCTTTGTACAATGAATATTTAGCCTACGTAACAGGGTATCTTGGGGCAAATGAAGAGATTCTGCTGAAGCTGGATAAGCTGCTGCTGGAAATATCGCTACTTGACAGTACAGATTATACAGATGTTGAAGAGATGCCTTGTATGAAGGAAATCGATGAGCTGATCAAGCAGACGAAATTCTATAAGCAATGAAGGGGAGATGTGTATGGCTAATAAAGGAAAAACAGTAGCAGTTTTAGGGACCATTACGGTGGTAGTTTTTGCTCTCGTGTATTTTGGAATCACCTTGACTTCTAATATAGGAAAAACCAAAACCCAGATTTCTTCCGAAGATGCGGGGAAGCAGCTTGAGAAGCTATATAAGAACATAAACGTGACCACTGCTGAGCAAATCAAAGGCCAGATTGATCTGGATCCTGTCGCGATTGGGGATTCACTACCAGATATCTCAAAGTTTCCTGTATCCGTAGACAATACAACAGATAGCTTTGTAGAGATATTTTCTTCTACAGAGAAATCAGGAACGGGTAATGATGGTTGGCTAAATGAAGTTGCTACAGATTTTAACAACTCTAATATTGAGGTGAACGGGAGTCATGTTTCTGTGAAAATCCGTAATATTGCTTCAGGTACAGCGACAGATTACATAAGATCTGGGAAGTATGTGCCAGATGCCTTTACCCCTTCAAATGAGCTGTGGGGCGAAATGGTAAAAGCAAACGGGATGAACACTCAGCTAATCACTAAACGTCTTGTAGGTAATGTAGCTGGTATTGTTACCAGTAAGGCGAAATATGATGAACTAATAGAGAAATACGGTTCTTTAAACGTCAAGACGGTTACAGATGCCATAGCAAATAATGAATTATCAATGGGCTATACCGACCCTTTTGCCAGTTCTACGGGTTTAAACTTTCTGGTAACAGCGCTTGGGACGTTTGGCGGTTCAGACTTACTTGGTGAGCAAGCGGTGCAGGGCTTTGAGAAATTCCAAGCAAATGTTCCCTTTATTGCCTCAACCACTTTACAGATGCGAGAGGCTGCAAAAACCGGTAAGCTTGATGCTTTTGTCTTAGAATACCAGATCTTTTTGAATGCAACAGATTTGAAAGGGGGGTATGTATTCACTCCTTTTGGTGTAAGACATGACAGCCCGCTTTATGCTTTAGGTGATCTTCCTCAGGAAAAACTCGATATTATTAAGAAGTTTGCTGAGTTTGTTGAACAGGATAAATACCAGGAGCTGGGTGAGAAAAAAGGCTTCAATGGTCTTAATGATTACCAATCAGAGCTTAGTACAGTGGATGGCAGTCTCATATCCTCAGCTCAGAAGCTGTGGAAAGAGAAGAAAAATGGCAATAAACCTATCGCCGCAGTATTTGTGGCAGATGTCTCAGGAAGTATGAACGGGGAACCCTTGAACCGCTTAAAGCAATCTTTATTAACAGGCCAGAAGTACTTGGGCAAGGATAACAGCATTGGTTTTGTCTCTTACTCTGATAACGTTACAATCAATCTTCCGATTGGAAAATATGACACGAACCAGCAGTCCATGTTTGTTGGTGCGATTGATAGTCTTCAAGCAAATGGGGGGACGGCTACTTTTGACGGGATCGCGGTAGCCATCCATATGCTTCAAACGGAATTACAGCTAAATCCGGATTTGAAGCCGTTAATCTTTGTATTAAGTGATGGAGAGACCAATGAAGGGCATTCCTTGAATGATATCAGAGGTCTTATTGAGACCTACAAAATCCCGATTTACACGATTGGCTACAATGCGAATATCAAGGCGCTTGAGAGTATTTCGAGTATAAATGAAGCGGCCAACATCAATGCAGATACAGATGATGTAGTCTATAAAATTGGCAACCTGCTCAATGTTCAAATGTAAGCTATTTTTTATAGGAGGGGTTCTATGTCGTTTACTATGGAAGTCGTAAGTCAGGAAAAGCTGAAATCAGTAATTGAAGAGCAGGTCAAACCTGAGCCTGAGGAAGTATCACAACTGAAAACACTGGCAGTAAACAATGTCTCCGCCATTCTGGATCTGAATTTAGAGTCACTGGATAAGCGGAAAGCGGTGCTGCAATCCATTGATAGCTTCGGTATGGAAACGATGAGATCCTCTTCGGACAAAAACTCCCTGTTGCAGGTTTCAGTGGGGAATTTATCAAAGACAGGGGATGAAGGCGGCCAAGTAGCAAAAGGTTTGACGGAGCTTAATCTCCAGCTGAAGGATTTGGATCCCAGTGCAGTAGATTTTGCCAAGACGGGTTTTCTTGGGAAGTTCTTTAATCCATTACGTAGTTATTTTGCTAAATATCAAAAGGCGGATGCTGTCATTTCAGATATTATAATTTCTTTAGACAAGGGTAAGACCGTTTTGAAGAACGACAATACTACGCTGGAATTTGAGCAACAGGCACTTCGGGAACTTACAAAAAAGCTACAAAAAGAAATTCAGCTCGGCATGCTGATGGATCAGGAAATAGAGACGCAACTGGAAGCGGCTAAGCTGCGTGATGAGGATGAGGAGAAAGTTCGGTTCATTACAGAAGAAGTGCTTTTTCCGTTGCGGCAGCGTGTCATGGATTTGCAACAGATGCTTGTAGTGAATCAACAAGGAATTATGGCCATAGAAGTGGTTATTCGAAATAATAAAGAGCTGATCAGAGGGGTGGACAGAGCTAGAAATGTTACCGTGTCTGCCTTGAAAATATCGGTTACGGTAGCTAGTGCGCTGTATAATCAACGAATTGTTTTGAAAAAGATCGAACTTTTAAATCAAACCACCGATAGCCTGATCAGCGGTACCTCAAAAATGTTGAAAAACCAAGGGGCGGAAATCCATAAACAGTCGTTAGAATCAAGTATTTCAGTGGATACATTAAAGCAAGCTTTTACAGATGTGCTATCCGCTCTCGATTCCATCAGTACTTATAAGCAGGAAGCTCTCCCCAAAATGCGTGAAACCATTAATCAGTTCAGAGAGCTGGCAGATAATGGCGAACAGCAGATTGTACGGCTGGAAAAGGGAAATAAGTTGGGGTTGTAGCCTAGCAAAATCATAAATCTGGTTAATTATGCGCTTCGAAGCAACAAATCCTAGCCTTTAGTCTGGTATGACTCCAGCCCCAAGACTGTTTTGAGCCTTCTTTTTCCCACGTATAATGAGATTAATTGAAAAACGTGAGAGGAAGGACAATAGAAATGAATGATAAGTTATACACTATGCCGATGGGAGCTCTTGATTCCATGCATATTCCAGCAGAATCACAACCCCAATCTAAAACGCGCAAACGTGGAGCAAGTCCAAAGACATATCGGAGTATTTTATACTTCTTAATCTCTTTACCGCTTACGATTGTATATTTCGTGTTTATGGTGACAGGGCTGACGTTATCCATTGCGTTAACCCCAATATTCATCGGAATTCCTTTGTTTTTTGCAGTAGCTAAGGGATTGGATTACATCGTACAATTTGAGCAAGAGCTGGTCAGATCATTGTTAGATATTCCTAGACCTAGTGAAGAGGCCAGATCGGATATGCAGCTAGAGGGAGCGGGCTTCCTGCAACGAATGAAGTTAGGTTTTCATGGAGCGAAGTTTGCCCGTAACGTCATGCTGATTATGGGTCGATTCGTATCCAGCATTATTTTCTTTTCAATAACAGTAACTGTAGTAGCGGCTGCATTGGGCCTGATTACACTACCTGTGCTGCACCAGATTTTCTTGCAAACCATGGATTTGAACATTTTAGAGAATAGTGTGTTTGCTTTGTTCCAGATCGACTGGACATTATCCCAACAATATATCTCCTATGTAGTAGCTGGATTTGTTGTTGCCTTGTTAGCAAGTTGGGTAATTCGTATGCTTATGGATGTGCAACGTAGAATGCTGTTCGTATCCTACGAGGAAAGACAACAGTACTAATTGAAAAGAAGAGATTGTCTCCAAACAACCCTTACTGAATCTGAATAAAACACCAGACAATGATCCTTCAGTTCGTGGAGAATCACTGTCTGGTGTTTTTGGTCTGCGGGGAGGTTTGCTTTTGCAAATGATGAGCTAGTGGAGGCTGCCTGATTGCTTCATTGATTTTTTTTAGTGTCGGTTACTGGTGATGGATGTTGATGGAATCTGCGAAATAGCTGTACTTTGTGCAGTTATTTCGAGTGCCCAAAGAATAATCCTGACTTTAACTGCACTTTATACAACTAAAAACTAGAGAATCCACTTATAAGGGAGTATTTTCAGAAAATAGCTGCATGAAATACACTTATATCCAGTGATCGAGCCTTCTGTTTGATTATAGTTGTATGAAATACAATTAAACTTGAGTGCTTTTACACATTGCCCCAACTTGTGAAAAAATGTTCATAATCCCATATAAATCCTGTATAATAAGAGTTGTGAAAACGTTTGAACAAAAATCAGGAGGGGTTCTATGCATTCAAATGGATTATTTAGATGGAGCTTTTTGGGGTTTGCAGTATTAGTTTTGTTAGCGCTTTCGGGATGTTCCAGTTACGAAAATGTAAATGAAAAAGTTGCTACATCACCAACCCCCAATCCAACGATAAGCAATACTTCTAATGCATCGGAGAACCCAACCAATGTGGGGGCGGCAAAAGGTACTGTGCACATAGAAAATATAGGTGAGCGGAGAATATTTGTTTATTTACCTGCAGGTTATGAAGCTGACAGTGAGCGTTATCCTGTTGTGTATATGCACGATGGGCAGAATATTTTCAATACAAATACCAGCTCTTTAGGCAAAGAATGGAGAGTTGAGGAGATTATTGATCAGCTCGTTGCTGATGGAACCATGGAGAAGGTTATCGTGATAGGAGTCGCTTCAAGTGATGGATCAGAACGGGGAATGGAGTATGTTCCATTTCCGGATGAGTCTATTCCTTCGGATGGAGCGAGTGCAGCCGAATTTACCCAATATTTTATCAATACAGTTATTCCCTATGTTGATGGTGCTTACCGGACCATTCCCGATCGGGATCACCGGATGATAATGGGATCGTCATTCGGTGCTATTCAGGCTTTATGGATGGGGTATCAGCACCCGGAGACCTTCTCAGCGATAGGGGCTTTATCCCCTGCCACTTGGGTAAGCAATGGACGTATATTGGATGAGTTGGCGAAAGAGTCCGGGAAGCCTGCATTGAAGATTTGGCTCGACATGGGCGTAACCGAAGGAATGCCAATTGATCCGCTTGTGACTGTACTAAAGTCGAAGGGATTTGTATTAGGGAAGGATCTATTCTTTCAGATGGACCCTTTGGGTACACATGAAGAGAAGTCATGGAATAGACGTGTACATAGTCCATTGATTATGTTCGCCGGGAAAGAGGCTGGACAAACGATCAAGCATGAAGTAAGTGACTATCTGACATTAATCGGACCAGAAGCTATCGATATACGTCTTAATTTACTAGTCACTATGGATAATGGGATGGATTTTACAATCCTTGATGGAGTTGAATATCAAGTGTTGAATCCTGAAGTAGGGCAGGTAGACAAGGCAGGTAAGGTGAGCTTCCTGAAGCCGGAATCCTTGAAAGTAAATGTTTCATTTCAAGGTGTTACTGAAGAGCATTTGGTTAACTATGAGCATTATGTAAAGGTATTTAAAGTTTATGTGAAATCTCTTGATGTTGACGAGCATGGGGATGAGTTCTCCATTAACCTGAAGCTTTCTGCTCGGAAATTAAATTCAACTCCTGAGTATATCTCAGCGTTAGTGAGCGCTGCTGAAAAAATCGGTATATATACAATTAAGGAGATTCAGGAGGATTCCATAAGTATAATCTTTAATACGAAGTAGTCATAGAAATTAAAATTCAACTGAGATTATGCTCCTTTTTTGAATTTACTATGATCGTAACTAAGGGGAAATGATTCTCTGGCTGATAATCAGGGAATTTCTCCCTGATTCTTTCAACTAAAAGAAGCTGAGTCAATAAGTAGCGGTTCCAACTTATTGACTCAGCTGTTTTTTATCGCAAAATATATCCCCCATCCGGAAATAAAGTACTTCCTGTTGTATAGCTATTGGTCATCAAATAAATCGTTGTATGCGCTGCTTCGTCGGCATGACCCACCCTGCCAAGGATATTGATATTCGTATATTCGTCGTAAGCCTTGTCTCTAGTTTCCTGTTCTGCGCCTTCCCAATTAAAGTTGGTATGAATGGTTCCAGGGGAGATGACATTTACCCGAATCGGAGCCAATTCTACTGCTAATGCTTTTCCCAGACTTTCAATCGCGCCGTTACAAGCTGCATAGGAGGCACCGTCTGCAAGTGGACGCTGGCTGAATGCGCCGGACATAAGAACAATGGAGCCTGTTGGGTTGATAAAAGGGATGGCATGCTTTACAGCATTATATTGCGGCCAGAACTTTGCATTAAAGCAACTGTGTGCAATCTCCAAGCTAGAAGTAATCGGTCCTCTAACATAGGAGGCTCCCGGAGTGAACAAATGGTCAAAAACGCCGATTTTTTCAAAGAAATCCTTCAAGTCCTGTTCATTTTGATTATCTAGTGAATGAATTTCAACAGAATCGAATCCCAGAAGGTGTTGAGCTTTCTCTAATTTATCTTGTGAACGCCCAGCGATTATGACAGCTGCGCCTTGTTCAACCGCTTGTTTGGCAGTCGCAAGCCCTATTCCGGAGCTTCCTCCGATAATGACGATGCGCTGGTTTTTTAATGAAATAGTGGACATATTTATCTTCTCCGTTCATAGTTAATTGGACTTATTAAGTTCTGTTTTTTATTATTAGCTATAAAATATAACCTGCACAGTACGCACTTTTTTCGTACTAGGTACGATTTTTCGTACTAGCTGGTTCGAACATACAGTTATATAACTATCGAAAGAGGGGATCGCATGGATTTGCTGGAGCCGAGATTAACCGGGGTTCTTACAACACTTGAAAAGATCGGTGGAAAGTGGAAGCCGCTCATTTTATTTATTTTATTGATAGATGGCACAAAACGATTTGGTGAACTTAGACGGATTATCCCAGATGTCTCCCAAGGTACGTTAGCTAAACAATTACGGGAGCTTGAAGAGGATCAGCTTATCGACCGGGTGAGTTATCATGAGCTTCCACTCAGGGTGGAATATAGTATTTCAGAACATGGCAAATCGCTAATTACAGTTTTGGATAGCATGTGTGGCTGGGGTAGGATGCATAAAGAATATTTGAATAATACAAGTAAGTAGAGGGGGTACATTATTATTCATACTATTTTGCAGGAACCAACGGGTCAGACCTACAAGACGCTGGTACAGGTAGCTATGGAAGTATGTGATGAATTTATTCTAGTAAAGCGTGATCAGATGGAGTTGGAGCCAGAAGGATATGAACTGCTTGAACAGCTGCAACCTTTTCTCAAAAAGGTCATAAAAGATGACTATTGGCCGGGGACTCGGCTTATGGGGCATTATGCAGATGTTTATTTTTTTGATTGTTCACCTGAAGCGGTCAATATTCTTTTATCCTATTCCACCAGCTTGTACTCGTGGGTACAGACCAGGCTGCCTGATGATCTTTGTTTTCTAAAACAGGGACAACCGTGGCTAATCAATACAGCCCATGAGAGAGAAAGCAATTTGATCACTGATGTGGATGAGGAACTTAATAGACTAGAGGCGTGCGGATTGTTGTTCCGTGACTTATCTGAGTTTTATAACGCAGATTAAAAAGTGGACTCATATTTATAGTGCAGAAGAACCCGCATTTGGTGCGGGTTCTTCTGCATGTTCACTAATCATTCAACGTATCTGTAAAATTACAAGATTTCATATAATCAAAGAAAAGTATTGATAATTATTCTCATATGATTTAATATGATAACGATTCTCATTATCATTACTTTAGTTTGAAGAATGATAAATAAAATATAGATGGGGAGATTGATTATGAATCAGAAAAAATATTTATTAGCTGGGGTATCAGCAGTATTAGCTTTGAGTTTGGCAGCTTGCGGTAACAATGAAAAGGATAAGACAGCTTCAGAAAAAAGCACAAATAATGCTGCAGTAGCAGCAGAAGGAACTGCAAATAACAAAGGAAATGCGGCTCAGGAGGCTGTTGCCACTGAACAAACCGTTACATATTTGGGCAAGGATTATGTCGTGCCTGCAAAGATTAATAATATTGTAGCAGCAAGTCTCGAATCTATGGAAGATGCTGCCATACTGGGAGTGAAACCTGTAGGTGTACTTGCAATAGCTGATGCTATTCCAGGTTATCTGTCAACTGACCTAGCGGGTGCATCCTTAGTGGGGGATAAATTTGCTCCAAGTAATGAAGCGATTCTGCAACTGGATCCAGATGTTATCTTAGGGTCTTCCAAGTTTGGGGAAGATGTGGCCGGCGCACTTAATAAAATTCAAACGATGATTCCTTATTCACATATTTCAACAAACTGGAAAGATAACTTGCTCTTATTAGGCCAATTATCCGGTAAGACCACAGATGCAGAAAAAATTATTAGTGATTATGAATCTAAAGCTGCGGGTGCAAAGGCTGAAATTGGAGAAAAGCTGAAAGATCAATCCATTCTAGTCATTCGTATTCGTCAGGGCAGTATGTGTGTGTATCCTGCTGGCGTTTATTTGAATCCGGTTATTTATGAAGATCTGGGTGCTGCCATTCCTGAGGTGATCTCCTCTACAGAAGCACAAGCAGAGCTTTCATTAGAAGCTTTGGCGGATATTAATCCGGACTATATTTTCTTGCAGTTTGAGACTAGTGAGAATACTGATAATGCAACAGCACTTGATGATTTGCTCAAGAATCCGATCTTCAAAAGCGTAACTGCTGTCAAAAATAAGCATGTGTTTGTAAATGCAATTGATCCGTTGGCACAAGGTGGAACGGCTTGGTCTAAAGTAAGATTCCTGGATGCGGCAATTGAAAACCTGTTGAAGTAAAACCGAAGGTGCGATGAATAAGATGAATACAAAAAATTGGAAAGTTATATTGATCCTATCAACTTCTCCATTATTCATCGTATTAGCAATTGTTGTATCCGTCTTATATGGTGTTAAAGATATTGGAATATTGACAATATGGCAGGCGATTACACACTTCGATGCTAATAATGTGGACCACAACATTATTATGACATCTAGATTTCCGCGTGTAATCGCCGCTTTATTAGTTGGAGCGGCTCTGGCTGTTTCAGGGGCGTTAATGCAGGGGGTTACACGTAACTATCTTGCATCACCATCGATTATGGGAGTAAATGACGGATCGGCATTTGTTATTACGTTGGCTATGGTGTTTTATCCGGGATTATCGAATGTTCAGATGATTATTTTATCTATGGTGGGTTCAGCCATCGGAGCAGGTTTGGTTTTCGGATTTGGTTCATTGGTTAAAAACGGTTTATCACCAGTCAGGTTAGCTATTATTGGGACTGTAATTGGTACTTTTTTAAGTAGTATCGCCTCAGCAGTAGCGATGTTTTTTCAAGTCTCACAAAATGTTAGCGTTTGGTATAGCTCGAAAATACATACCGTTAATCCAGATATGCTAATATTATCAGTTCCTTTTATAATCGTTGGACTGCTCTTGGCGGTTAGTATTTCTAAGTCAGTAATGGTTGCTTCCCTGGGGGATGAAACCGCGATTAGCTTGGGTCAACGAACAAAATGGGTGAAAATTGTCAGTATTATATCTGTTATATGTCTGACCGGGACAGCAGTAGCTTTAGTCGGCAAGATAGCCTTTGTGGGTCTAATCATTCCTCATATTACACGTTTTATCGTAGGTATAGACTATCGCTTTATCATTCCTTGCTCAGCGGTGATTGGAGCTGTTTTTTTAGCGTTTTGCGATGTCTTAAGCCGTTATATTAACTTTCCGTTTGAGACGCCAATTGGTGTTGTAACAGCCTTTATTGGCATCCCTTTCTTCCTTTATTTAATTCGGGTTAAAGGGGGAGAGCAGCGTGGATAGAAGTAAAGTACAGTTTAGCCGCTATATGCTTACACTATTAGTTTTTATCCTGTTAACCCTTGTGGCCGGATATTTTCATCTTACGAATGGCGTGTTTGATATGTCTGTAATGGATGTGATAAAAACACTGCTGCGAATAGATCCTAATGCTAAATTTGACCTGGTTATTTTTCAGTTTCGGTTACCACGGATCATTATTGCCTCATTAGTAGGAATAGGTCTGGGGATGGCGGGAACTGTCATTCAAGGGATTACCCGTAACGGGCTGGCTGATCCAGGTATCCTTGGGATTAATGCAGGCGCAGGAGCTGCCATCGTTGCGTTTATGTTTTTCTTTCAGATGTCGGGAGTTACTTTTTTCAAAGAAAGCTGGTTCTCGATACTAGCCATGCCGCTGTTTGGTTTTGTAGGTGGGCTTGCCGCAGTTGTCATTATCTTTATTTTTTCATGGCGGAATGGTGCACTCGATATGCAACGCTTGATTTTGACAGGGATCGCGATTAGCAGTGGTTTTGGTGCGTTGTCGTTGTATATCTCTCTGAAAATGAATGCAAGTGATTATGAGATGGCTGCGGTTTGGAGTGTCGGAAGTATTTACAGCGCGAACTGGACTTATATCATTATGATCGCACCTTGGGTGCTTATTTTAGGATTTATAATGTATCGAAAAAGCTATTTACTCAATTATTTTCAATTGGAGGATTCCAGTACAAAGAGCTTAGGGATCTCTGTAGAAAAAGAAAAGCTGATCTTTCTGTTATGCAGTGTGGGGATCGTAAGTGTTTGTGTATCTGTATCCGGTTCTATAAGTTTTATAGGCTTGATGGCTCCTCATATCGCCAGAAGATTAGTAGGGATTAATCACCGCTATATTATGTTATCCAGTGCAGTGGTAGGGATGTTTTTGCTGGTGATCTCGGATTATTTTGCCAAAACAATATTTCAGCCGGCAGAGTTACCCGTGGGTATAGTCGTTTCGATTATTGGAATTCCTTATTTCTTATATTTATTAGCAAAGTCAAGAGTGTAGGGGAGAGTGTACAGAAAAAATGACAACACAAGTAGAGCTCGAACACACAGAATCATGGAAACTTGAATCTCAGTATATGGGTTACACGTACGATATAAAGGTTTCTCTTCCCAGAGAAGCAGCACCAGAAAAGGGCTTCCCCGTGTATTACATGCTCGATGGTAATTCATATTTTCAATTGGGTCGGGATGTTGTGAAATTGCAGTCAAGAAATGCCCCAAAAACTTTTATTGCACCAGCAATTGTGATTGGCATTGGACATTATGGTTCAGATGAAGAGGTCTCTAAAAGAAGATTTTATGATTTCACACCTCCAGCGAAGCATTATGTATATCCGGACCGATTGAAAAATGCTGACATAGGTCCACATGGTGGGGCTGAGAATTTTTTGGCTTTTTTAGAATTAGAGTTAATGCCAGCAATCAACAAGAAATATAATGTGGATCAGTATAAACAAGCCTTGTTTGGTCACTCTCTCAGCGGTCTATTTGTCCTCTGGACGTTATTCACTCGTACGAAGCTATTCCAGTATTATTTGGCCTCTAGTCCATCCATTTGGTGGAATGATCATGAAGTCCTGACGTATGCGGAGCAGTTCTATCACAAGGGTCAAGAGCTGACGGCCGATAAACAAAAGGTATTGATTACCGTAGGGAGTGAAGAGTCGTTTATGGTCGATGACGCAGCAATATTATTTTCAAAATTGAATGAGTATGCTTTGCCTAATTTAGAGGTTAAGCACTATGTCGCACCCAATGAAAATCACGCTTCTGTAGTACCAACGATTATGAGTAGAGCGTTTCGAGTACTGAACTGTTAAGGAGTGGGGATATGACCCAAATGAGGGCAGGCGAGCTTGTGCTTTTTGAACATATGGATCGTCAGATTACCGTGTATTTACCGAAAGAATACCATTTATTCCCGGAGCGGTTATTCCCAGCGGTTTTCTTACAGGATGGAGATTTTTTGTTCAAAGAGGCGATTACAGCTATAGAGAAAGATATGGAAGAGGGAGTAACAGAACCGGTTATTTTTATAGGGATTGATTCTCAGTTGCGGAATGATGAATATACACCTTGGGAAATGCCTGCTCTTTTTAAGGATTGGTCCTTTGGGGGCAAGGGCGATGATTATTTGAATTATGTCTATCAGGATCTTGTACCCTATATCAAAAGCTCCTATCGCATCTCCAACGAGCCGGAGAAATTGGCTTTGGGTGGTGTTTCACTAGGTGGATTAATAAGTCTGTATGCGATGTACAAGACTGAAGTTACTGTTGGAAATTTTATATTGATATCTGCGTCTGTATGGTTTAAAGATTTCATTCATTTCATGGAGACTTCAAGACTAGATAGGGAATGCAGAATTTATATGTATGTTGGTGAACAGGAAGGGATCCACAAGACAAACGCCCAGAAGGACATGGTGCCTAACAGCAAACGTGCTTATGATATTTTAAAAGAGAAGATTGTTGGAACGGATCAGCGAGTGAAGTTTGAGACGGATCCGCTGGGCACGCATAATGACACGTTTTTCCTGCAATATTTTCCGAATAGTATCAGGTTCTTATTTCCTGCAAAATAAACATAATAGGACGAGCAGGAGAGAGTATCCTTGCATCGTCCTACTTATCGTGTGATAGCTGCTCTAGTTATTCTTCTGTAAATTCTCAAGATGGGCGTCCAAATTATCGAAGGTTTGGGAAATCCCCTCTAACATCCCCATATCAATCACTTGTTGCAAGGCTTCCGGAGAAGTGTATTTACCGGTGTTCACCAGCTTCGTTTGACCCTCCAGGTCGATAAAATCTAGCTGGACAAGCGTTTCAGGCAAATCTTTTGAAATATTACCCTCTGCATCTGAGAATCCATCTGTATAAATGACTTGTTCTGGGACTGTAATTTCCTTATACAACGCCTTGCCCCAAGACTCCATACCGTAGAAATCCCCTTGATTCTTATCCACGCACTTCATGCAATAATGCCAAGTACCCCCTGGACGGAAATCGACATTACATACGGGAAGCGTCCACCCTTTTGGACCCCACCAGTGCTTCAAATGCTCAGCCTCAGAAAAAGCCTTGAATACTAGCTCACGTGGAGCTTGGAATACGCGCTCTAATACTAATGTGTTGCCATCAACAACTTTGGATACCACTTGGTTGGACGGGTTAGAATTTGTCATGGGATAGATCCTCCTCAAATTTGTTTGCTTCCTGCCAATTTCGACCTGAGGCTATGATTTATTATTGTTTTCATTTCTCTGTAGCTTTTGTAAATAATCATCCAGTCGATCGTATCGTTCTTCCCATATATGGCGGTAGGAGTCTAACCAATCGTCTATTTCCTTAAATGGATCAGGACGGAGCTTGCAAATGCGCTTGTTAGCAACAGCTTGAACTTCAATTAAGCCCGCTTCACTAAGGACGCGCAAATGCTTGGACGCTTGAGGCTGCCGTAGCTGAAGACTTTCTGCAATCTCCCCAACGGTTAGAGGATTCTCGCGTAATAGTTCAACGATCTGCATGCGGTGGGGCTCAGCTAAGGCACTCATAACGTTAGTATTCATAAACAAGGATCACTTCGATTCATTAAATTCATTCGCATCTCTATTATGACATACTCTGGTTAAGCGGCTCTATAGCGCCTCCTTTTTGGTATTTCCTGTTTGTGATGATAATATACCACGGAGGGAATATTCCTGTAAAGGAATATATAATAACCATTGTATGACAACTGCTAGAGAAGGGCATGATACAAGCATTAAAAAGAAATATGTTCCATGATAACCAACAAACTTTACAAAAAACATAGGAATAGATATAATTAAGTATAACTTATCGGGTTTTAGAATTACGCAAGGGGCCTAACGCCAGTGGGCTCCTTTTGTATTTCTTGGCCATGTTACAGGAGGGTGAAGGTCATACACAATGAAAAGATTATGGTTTGTGTTCATTATGGTCCGCATGGGGAGCGTTTAATCCGGCGTGGTGTCCAACTATCTGAAATTATAGGGGCGCCATTGTTTGTATTAAATGTCGATAGTTCGGATATTGATGAATATAATCAGAGCAAAGAAATGTATATGACGGTCTGGAAACGTCTTGCCGATGAAGCTGGCGCAGAGTTTATCATTCGGAAACGTGAAGGCCGAAAAACAACAGATATTATTGTAGAAGTTGCTGAAGAGAATGAGGTTACACAGATCGTCATTGGACAATCTGCTCAAACTCGGTGGCAGGAGCTTACCAAACGTAATTTCATCAATGAACTCATTGGTAAAATGAAAATGATGGATCTGCATGTCGTGGCTGTGCAGCGGATGCGTGCAGGGCTGGAAGAAACCCATGAGGAAGGCGTTATCGCTTACCTGGTCAAAAACGGGGCTGAGTACCAGCTCAGTGATGAACCTCAGGGAGAGTATTCGCTTAAGGGAAAGTTCTTTCACGAACTACACACAGAATTTGAGAACGGTTTATTCAGAATTGAGCAAGAAGATGGAAAGGCTAGATATCTGCATATTTGTGATGGCACATTGACCGATTCTTTATAATCGGGCTTGCCCTTATCAACATTGGGGCCTTGTATAAAAGGCCCTACCAATCATATGATCTTTGGCTTTTGGTAAAAAAGTAAGTACTAAAGTTCACAACTTGATAAGCTCAAGTGGAAAAGGAGGACTGCCTTTGCTGCATGTAATCATACTTGTTCCGTTTCTAATGGCCTTAGTAATCGCACTTTTGTCCAAGAGAGCACCCAACCTTCATAGAGGATGGCTTGTTTTCCCTGGTTCACTCGTTTTGTTTGTTTATTTCTTAACCCGGATTCCCGTTATTAAAGGTGGAGATTTGGGATATGAAACCATTTCATGGATTCCTTCACTAGGAATTGATTTGGTTTTCCATCTGGATGGATTAAGTTTGTTGTTTGCTTTGCTAATCACTGGGATGGGTAGTCTTGTAATTATCTATTCAATTTATTATCTGGACCGGCGAAAAGAAGCGTTAACCCCTTTTTATATTTATCTAATGTTGTTTATGGGGGCGATGCTTGGCGTTGTGCTCTCGGATAACTTGATGGTGTTATACGGCTTTTGGGAATTAACAAGTGTTTCGTCATTTTTGTTAATTGCCTTTTGGCATCGGCGGCAAAAATCGCGGTATGGTGCTCTCAAATCTATGTTGATTACCGTATTTGGTGGTTTAGCGATGTTTGCCGGCTTTTTAATGCTTTATGTAATGACAGGCACCTTTAGTATCCGGGAAATTTGGAGTGAGGTTGGCGATATTAGCGGGCATGCTTTATTTATTCCGGCGATGCTACTAATTCTCTTAGGCGCCTTCACCAAATCAGCTCAGTTCCCGTTTCATATCTGGCTGCCGGATGCCATGGAGGCACCGACACCCGTCAGCGCCTATCTGCACTCGGCAACGATGGTTAAAGCTGGATTGTATCTTGTCGCCCGTTTCAGCCCTGTTTTTGCGGGGCAATATGAGTGGTTCTGGGTTGTGTCAGGCGTCGGTTTGATCACCTTGATTTATGGCTCCATCCAGGCGATGAAGCAGACGGACCTGAAGGCTCTATTAGCCTATTCAACGATTAGTCAACTTGGACTGATTATGGGATTGCTGGGAATGGGATCGGCAGCGGCATTTTATGTAGGGGAAGATTCAGTCTTTTACACTGCTGCAACAACAGCGGCTATCTTTCACCTTATTAACCATGCCATCTTTAAAGGCTCTTTGTTTATGATGGTCGGTATAGTTGACCATGAGACGGGTACCCGCGACCTGCGAAAGCTGGGCGGATTGATTTCCATTATGCCGGTTACCTTTACGGTAGCGATGATCGGCAGTTTCTCGATGGCTGGTTTGCCACCATTTTCCGGGTTTTTAAGTAAAGAGATGTTTTTTACGGCTGTTCTGAATATCCGAAACCTGGATATATTGTCTATTCCCTCGTTGTTTACGCTCTTCCCGGTTTTGGCCTGGATTGCCAGCGTGTTTACTTTTGCATACAGTATGATTTTGGTTTTCCACACCTTTTTCGGAAAATATCAGCCTGAGAAGCTGGACAAAAAACCGCATGAAGCCCCATTTGGACTTCTGCTTGCCCCGTGCCTGCTAGCAGTGCTGTCTATATTTATCGGTTTTTTCCCGAATATATTATCCAAAACACTTATTATCCCTGCAATGAATGCTATTCACCCTATCTTGCAGACCGGAGAACCCTTTGTTGTCAATATTCATTTCTGGCACGGCTTTACACCAGAAATATGGATGACACTTGGTGTTGTGATTCTTGGTATTATTGTATACCGAATCTACGGCCGCTGGAGTCTGGTCGATAAAGAATGGGGCAGTGGCTACACTTTAAATCAAGTCTATGACGGAGTAATCCGGCTGGTCGAGAAATCGTCTAGGGCGTTGACTGGCACCTATATGACAGGTTCCATGCGCCATTACTTGATGTATATCTTCGCTTTCCTGATCGTAGCCATTGGTGGAGCCGTGTGGTATACCGATGGAATAACGCTTGGGACAACTGAATATGCTCCGTTTTCTTTGTTTGAAGTTATTGTTGTTATGGTTATGCTTGTGGGCGCTTTGGCTATCCCCTTTGTTCGTTCCAGAATCACAGCCATTTTGTTAACAGGAATGGTTGGTTATATGGTTACTTTACTCTTTGTTCTGTTCCGGGCACCTGATCTGGCGCTTACCCAGATGATTGTCGAAGTAGTATCCGTTACATTGTTCCTGC
Organism: Paenibacillus sp. FSL H7-0323; assembly: GCF_038002725.1. NCBI lineage: Bacteria > Bacillati > Bacillota > Bacilli > Caryophanales > Paenibacillaceae > Paenibacillus > Paenibacillus sp. FSL H7-0323. Next base: position 933,266 of record NZ_JBBODB010000001.1, read on the forward strand.
TATGTTTTCGGCATTTACCTAAGCTGGAGAAAGAGCCGCTCAAACTTCGGTCCCGCTTGCCTAAGCTAATTATTTCCATCGGGATGGGAATAACCATGACATTGGTTGCACTTGCTGCTTTAGGCAGTAGTCCGTTTGAATCCATCTCGAAATATTATGTGGAGAATAGCTATACCTTGGGTGGCGGTAAAAATATTGTTAATGTTCTGCTCGTTGATTTCCGCGGCTTTGATACCATGTTTGAAATTACAGTGCTTGGCCTTGCCTCACTTGCTATTTATTCCATGATCAAACTGCAGTTGGACACGGATGGAACTATTGCCCCACTGAAGCGGGCTGTGAAGGATAATAAACCACGTTCTTCTGTAAGTGATGATGTGTTACTACAAGCGGTAGCTAAAGTAGCCTTCGTTATGATACTAATATTTTCACTTTATCTGTTTTTCGCCGGACATAATAATCCGGGAGGCGGATTTATTGGAGCATTGATGGCATCAGCCGCATTGGTACTGCTCGCCATTACTTTTGGGATTGATATGGTTGAGAAGGTATTGCCTATCGACTATCGTAAGTTAATCGCGGTTGGGGTATCTGTAGCTTTTCTTACAGGAATAGGTTCGTTTTTATTCGATGTACCTTTTCTGAGCCAAGCGTTTGGCTATTTCCAACTGCCACTTATGGGCAAAACAGAACTGACCACAGCAATGTTCTTTGATCTCGGTGTTTTCTTAGCTGTTATTGGTGTCACTATGAATATCATATTTACGATCGGGAGGGATAGCTAATGGAGCTTATTATTGCCCTGGCGATCGGTGTACTGTTTTCCGTAGGTGTTTATCTAGTTCTTTCCAAAAGCTTGCTGCGCATCCTTCTGGGAACCACTTTAATAACGCACGGCGTTCATTTGTTGTTACTGACAATGTCTGGCCTCAAGACAGGTGCTGCACCATTGCTGGGTGAGGAAGCGGAAGCTTATGTCGATCCTTTGCCGCAGGCGCTCATTTTGACCTCTATTGTAATTAGCTTTGGAGTAACAGCATTTTTTATTGTTTTGGCATACCGGACTTACCGCTCGACGGGTACCGATGATGTGGAAGGAACCAAGGAGGAGAGACGATGAACAACTTGTTAGTGCTGCCTCTGCTGATTCCGGCCATTACGGCAGTTATACTCATTTTTCTGAAAGAACGAGTACGTCTGCAACGAATCATAAGTGCCGTCAGTGTGTTTTTAAATATCTTTGTTGCAGGATTCATTGTGTATCAGGTAAATACAAACGGTATCCAGACCTTATATATGGGGGGATGGCGTCCACCTTATGGCATTGTGTTTGTTGCCGATATGTTTTCGGCATTGCTCGTGTTGACTGCGGCCATTGTTGGCGCGGCTTGTCTGTTTTTTTCCTTCGCTAGCATTGGGGAAGACAGGGAACGGTTTTATTACTATCCGTTTTTCCATTTTTTATTAACCGGGGTATTTGGCTCTTTCCTCACCGGGGACCTGTTTAACTTGTTTGTCTGCTTTGAGGTGCTGTTAGTTGCCTCTTACGCTTTGATCGTACTTGGTGGGTCCAAGGGTCAACTGCGAGAGACATTAAAGTATGTATTAATTAATGTGATTTCCTCTTCCTTGTTTGTGGCGACGATTGCTTATTTATATGCCGCGACAGGAACACTGAATATGGCGCATCTATCTATGCGTGTAGCAGAGGCGGGACAAGGCGGTGTAATGAACGTCATTGCGGTCCTGCTGCTAATTGTATTTTCGATTAAGGCAGGTTTACTGCTCTTTTTCTGGCTTCCCGATTCTTATAGTGCACCACCATTGGCTGTTAGAGCCCTGTTTGGGGCTTTGCTAACCAAGGTCGGATTGTATGCAATTACTCGTACCTTTACTTTGATTTTTATTCAAGAACCGGGACTCACCCATACATTGATTGCCTGGATGGCGGGGGCGACGATGATACTTGGGGCAATCGGGGCATTGGCATACAACGATTTGGGCCGAATATTTAATTATAATATCATCATCAGTGTAGGATTTATTGCTTTTGGGATCTCTGTCGCGACTCAGGATTCGTTAAATGGTGTAGTGTTTTATTTAATGCATGACATGGTTGCCAAAGCATTATTATTCTTTCTGGGTGGGATGATTATCTCAGCTTCAGGCACTGACCGCTTAAAAGAAATGGGTGGTTTAATCCGACGTTATCCGTGGACCGGCTGGATGTTTTTTGTACTGACTTTGGCATTGGTTGGTGTTCCGCCCCTTAGTGGTTTCGCTGGAAAAGTGATGATGGTGCGGAGTGGATTTGGCGAGAATCACGTGGCTCTGGCGCTGATTGCACTTGCGTCCAGCTTCGTAGTGTTATATTCCTTGATCAAGGTATTCCAGCAAGTGTTCTGGGGTGGCGAGAAAAGGGAAGAACAAGTCAAACCGCTTCATTATAAAGCTATGATGGCACCGGCAGCTGTTCTGTTCGCAATTGTAATTCTGATGGGTGTGGGTGCGGAGACGGTAAACGGACTTGTCAGCCAAGCCGGAGCTGTACTGGCTGATCCAGCACTATACATTAACGCTGTCATGAAGGAGTGATACTATGGCTTTTCAACTATTATTGAATTTCATGATAGCATTCCTGTGGATGTTCCTGCACAATGACTGGACTGGGCCACGTTTCGTCATTGGTTTCTTGATCGGTATCCTCATTCTGCTCGGAATGCGACGTTTTTGGCCCAGATTATATCTAGGAAAAGTGTGGGCAATTATTAAGCTAATCCTGTTGCTGCTGCGGGAGCTGGTCGTTTCAAGTTATGTAGTGGTAAAAGCTGTTCTGAGACCGGAGCTTAATATACGTCCGGCAATCTTGAAATATACTACAGAGCTGAAATCGGATTGGGAAGTGGCTACGTTGATCACATTGCTCTGCCTTACTCCCGGATCTGTGGTACTTGAAGTATCGGATGATAACCGGACTTTGTATATTCATGCCATGGATGTTGAGGATCCCGCACAGTTCAGAGCGAATATCCGTGACACCTTTGAGCGTGCGATATTGGAGGTGACCCGTTAATGATCCATTTTATTCTTATGCTCTCGCTTACGATTATGGCGCTGGCGATTGGTGTATGTGCCTGGCGGTTGTTGAAGGGACCTTCTTTGCCCGACCGGGTAGCGGCACTGGATACGATTGGAATTAATCTGTTAGCCATGGTAGCCGTTCTTTCTGTTTTACTCCGAACGCAGGCTTTTATCGAAATTATTTTGTTAATAGGCATTCTTTCCTTTATCGGCACGACGGCATTTGCCAGATACATCGAAAGGGGAGTGGTGCTTGAACATGGAAATGATCAAGACAGTCGGTGAATTGCTGTTTGCCTTATTAATACTGATGGGGGCATTGCTTAGTGCTGTAAGTGCTTATGGTCTGATTCGGCTGCCTGATGTTTATCTGAGATCACATGCTGCTGCCAAAAGTGCCACCCTTGGTGTTTTATGTGTTCTGAGCGGGGCCTTTCTATATTTTGCATTTTTTCTAGATCATATAAGTGCTAAGCTGCTACTGGGGATTGTCTTTGTATTTATGACCTCACCTTTATCTGCGCATTTGACGGGCAGAGCTGCTTATCGCTCAGGGGTTCCCTTATGGAATCGCAGAATTCAAGATGATTTAAGAGAGGTACTGGAGAAAGAAAAAGCTGTAGCAGCATCCCCTGAACGGGATGTGCCTCAAGAATAAAATCCATGAAATGGTGATCTGCGATTTCGGATTACAACAATAAGTTTGGATCGCAATAGCTAAAAAGAAACAACCCTGCATGAAAACGCGGGGTTGTTTCTTTTTTAGATTAAAACTACTCTTTTTTGTTATCTTAACGAACTAATATTTTGCCTTCTCCAGCAAGGATGCGAAGTACTCTTGGGAGCCGATCACCATCATTCTCAGGGATGTCCAATTGAATGCCGTAGTGGAAACTGCCTTGTTGTTCTTTGTTCCATTTCAATATTCCTTCTATGTACATAGATTCATCCGTAAGATTCATTTCCATGCCAATGCGTACTAGGTTATTTTCTGGGTTGATATTGAGGGGTAACGATAAGTGGCAACCCGATCGACTGATGTCGAACAATACAGCCCTTACAGGCTTGGAAGGAACCTGGATTCCGTTAATAGTAAGAATATGAAGATCAAATGTTACAGGTTCTTTAAGGGTATATCGAAAAGGTTCGGTTCTGCGATTAGTGTTCATATGCTCCTCCATACTTTTCCATGTAATATAAATTATCGACATAAAAGTAGGATTAGTGAAGAGCTGATTCCATTTTTGATTTATTTCACTACTTGAGCAGTCTCGTAGGTAAGGCAGCGCAGACTTTGATCAGGATAACGCATTTCTGCCGTGTAGCTGCTGCCATCTTCCAGCATCATCTGAACAGCGACCATGCCGCGTTTATCATTGGTGTCAGTGTTGATCAGTGTTGCTGTAGCAATTTTCCGGTTTTCTTTTTGTTTATCTGTAAGGATAGTTATGGCCGCATTGATCCAACGGGCATCTTTATAGATAGTGCTGGCAGCAGAAGCGCTAATTGGTGTTCTTTTCAGAGCAATATTAATCGCGGTCGTGTTCACTACCATACCGTTTATGGGATCAATTAGTACATCATATTCCCAGAATTCCTTACCTTGCCCTTCTAGGGTCTTGGCGTTATATGGACTGAAATGTACAGCCCATGTCCACGGCAGCGAGGTTCGGGTATCACTCAGAATAACCCGCATCTGCAGCTTGGCAATGTCCACATCGAATAATTTGCGTACGCTTGAAGCAGCCAGAATAACGGCATCAGTCTGACTCAAATTCTCTGCAGCAGGCGGTGTGACAGTGGTCCGTTTGGATTCAGAAGTCTCATGACCCGCCATGTCTATGAAATTGTTAATGTTTTGTATTTCTTTAGGACTCATCTGCGGTTGCAGATCGTCATTCACTGTGGACACCGGCGTTGGTGCTTCCAACTTCACCCCTGGGGTTTTGGTGCTGGTTAAAGCTAAATGGGTGGTGTTTTGAATGACTGCACTGACGATTAGCAGACTCCCCGAGAACAGGAGTATAGCTAAAGTAGTGGGGAATTTGTTATTCACTTGAATATCCTCCATTTGCTTCGGATGATGCTGAATCTTCCTAACCTTAAACTATAGATGTTATAGAGTAGGTGAACAGATGTTATGGAGTTGTAAAAAGATGCGGATACTTGTTCCTTGACCTAAAGTAGAATTGAGTGAAATTCTAGTTTGATGCGCATCTGCGATTTGCTTGCATAAAGATAAACCAAGACCCGCACCTCCGTATTCGCGTGTGCGCGATTTTTCACCTCGATAAAAGGGTTCAAAAACACGCGCGCTCTGTTCCGGTGTCATCCCAAATCCTGAATCACATACTTCCAATATGGCTTCATTTTGCAATACATAGGCAAGCAAGCGGATGGTGCTCCCTTGCGGAGAGGCATGAATGGAATTTTCGACAAGGTTAACCAAGAAGGAAGTTAGCAGATCATGATCACCCCAAACCGCAGGGATGGAATAATCCATTTCTAGTTTGATGCCTGCTTCGTCCAATTTAAGCTGCTCAATCTGTTTAACCGATTTGAACAAATCTGATATGTCTACTTGTTTCAGAGTCAGAGGATGATGCCGTAGGACGGACAAATCCAGCAGTTTGAAGGCTAAATTCTTCAGGCGTAAGGTTTCACTAAGGATATATTGACCAGCCATTTGCTGTTCTTCCTGGCCTATATTCGCGGAAGTCAGAAATTCAGCAAATCCCTGCATACTGGTTAAAGGTGTGCGCAGTTCGTGGGCGAGGTTATCGACCATTCTCTGCTTTTCATCGGCCATATTAGACAGTTCGATCACGTGCTGTTCCACTGCGTTTGCCATTCGGTTAAAGTTCAGGGCTAACTCACCAAATTCATCTTTACTGCGCAACTGCACGCGCTCGGTATATTTGCCTTCAGCGATCGTTTTTGTAGTCTTTGAAAGCTGTTTAAGTGGTTTGGTCAACTGCCGGATCAGCAAGTAGAGTAATAGGAGCAGAATTGGACCGATAATCCAGTTAATCATTACAAAAAAACGGTTCAGCTCATGCTGCTTAGCATAGAGGTCACTGATATCACGTTGATAAACGATCGTCAAAGCTTGATAGGGAGCAGGGAGCTCAGTAGAGAGTTGAATAGAATGTGACTCCGGTGTTGAGACTGATGGGACTCCGGCATTCGGATAAACCAGCTGGTCATTCTCCCAGAGCTGTAGTCCGATTCCCTGCTTATGATAAAATTCACCATAGGATTGAGCCACACTTGAGATTAAAGTAGAGGTAAGTGTGGCCCCACGGGTCTGAATCGATTCAAGATTTTCATAAATGTTGTTTGCAATTAATAGCTGTTCGCTTGAAGCACGCTGCATTTCGCTGTCCATGTTCAGCTGCCAGCTTTTTTTCATAATCATGATTACACTCACATCTAGGGCGACGATGAAGAAAGCGAGGACTGACAGCAGAATTTTATGCCAGAATCTCATACTAGACCTGAACTTCCAAGCGGTAACCAAGCTTAAATACGGTTTTAATTCGTTCTTCCCAGCCTAGTTTTTTGCGCAGCTGTCTGATGTGAACATCTACGGTACGGGTATCTCCTTCAAAATCATAGCCCCAGGCTAATTCCAGCAACTTTTCCCTTGATAAAGCAATATTTCTGTTGCGGATAAGGACCTCAAGCAGCTCAAATTCCCTAGCGGTTAAATCTACGGGTATCTGATCCACCATCACAAGCCTCTCAAGATAACGTACCTCAACGTTTCCACAGAGAAAATTGGAAATGCCTTTTTCGCTCCTGCGTAACACCACATTGATTCTTGCCAACAGTTCAAGGATTTCAAAAGGTTTAATAATATAATCATCGGCGCCCAGCTCAAAGCCTTTGATGCGATCAGCCAGTGAATCTTTTGCGGTGATCAGAATCACCGGAATTTGTAAGTGAGCAATCCGCTGCATGATCTCAAAACCGTCCAGTTCGGGCAGCATTATATCGAGCAGAATTAAATCGGCCTTTTCACGTTCCAGCAGTTCAATAACCTCCAGCCCGCGATAAGCCTTGCTATAGGTATGTCCGACTAATTTTAGATTCATAGTAATTAAGTCACTGATTGCACGTTCATCTTCTACGACTATGATATGGCCCATAGTTCATTGTTCCCTCCTAAGCTAGCAAATCACTTCCTAATGCTAATAAACTATAAACAACTTATTACAGAATTGTCCAGTGCAGGTAAGGAAAAGCATCTAGTTCTTCCTAATTTGGTTTGTTGATAAAGCTCAAAAAGGACTGAAAAAGAGAGCGGAAGCAGTCTCTTAATCAATCCTGAAAAACATCATTATAAACCTTCGCAACTCTTGATTAATTGGAAATTCCATCTGTTGTTGACTTAGACAAGTGGGCATCAGGGGCAATAAATTCGTGAACGATTTGACGAAAATACTCGTGATTATCATAGCTGTTGTACATACGCCAGGCCACTGTTTGGGAGTTGCCGAAAAATAACCGCTCAAACTGGGTTTGACGACCTCCGAATGCACCCGCTCCTAGTTCCCAAGCCAGCCGGAATAAGGCATTTCGATACCACGCATCCGAGACATTTCCCTTCAAATACTCATAAAGATACGAACCAGCGCTTGATGTAAAGTCGGCTTCAGAGGGGATCATGATGAGCCCGCTTGAACTGAGGTTTTGAACCATTTCAACCATCTCTGGATAAAACTCTGAAAAGTGAATGGTTGAAGCCAACAGTGGACCTTTATCTGGAACGAGATATCCAAATTTGTCGAGCGAAGCCCCTATTTCCGCTGCAAGTCTTAAGGCTTTGAAAGTTTCTAAATAGGTTAATATTCTGGAAATAGGCAAAATCGTGTAGGCCTCAAGGACAGCATTTTGTTCTTCCGCCAAAGACTCTAGCATACCAAGAAAAAACTCGGTCTTTGCAATATAGCGGGTGATAATTTGGTGGGCCATATGCGTATGAAAGTTACTCTCGCCGAATAATCGGGAACAGTACCTCTCATCGCCATAATAAAATATACGATCATGAGGGATCAGTACGCGGTCAAAGATAACAAGGGTATCCATTTCTTCATATCTTGAACTTAACGGATGGTCGTAGGTGGATGAGGCAGCGTAGCTTTCACGGCAAAAAAAAGTCATCCCAGGCAGATCATTAGGCACCGCAAAGGCAAACGCAAAGGGATTATCATCATCCACAAGTGAGGGTGAGGGAGTTGGGAATACAAGCATTTCATCGCATGTAGCTCCCTGTGTTGCCATCATAAAAGCACCGGTAACAAACATCCCTTGATCATTGATTTCTACGACTTTTGCAGCGATAGAATCCTCTGTAGCATCAATCTGGCCGGATATTTTGCTGGCTTGAGGCTGGATGAAAGCATGGGATAAGGTAATATCATGATCTCGACAGTAGGCATAGTATTTTCTGAGGTTCTCAGCATATTTCGGATTATGATCCTCAAGGATATCAGCAGCTGTGAACAGAGACATGATGGCCGTATTCATATAATCGGGGGAACGTCCTAAAAATCCGTGATGTCTGTTGGACCAGAGTTCAATCATTTTTCTCCGGCGTTCTAAATCTTCAGCATTTTTGGGTGGAAGAAAAGATAAACCAACCGGATCTCCAGTATCAGGTGAAGGATAGGTCATCTGCGCCAAATAACGTTCATCACACTGCATGTTATACATTTCGGCTTGTGTTTGTAAGAGACCTTGAAAGGCAGGGTGTTTGGATAAAGGACCTTCAACACGTGTTCCTTTGTACCAGATATTGATCTTTTGCCGGTCGATTCGTTCGATGTATTGATTACCTGTTTTTATAGGCATAGGTTCCCCCTCTTTGAAGTCATCTTTGACTAATAAAGCCGTATTATTGCTATTAATGTACGTAATCATGAATCTCCGTGTACATTGTCCATAAACCGTGGTGAGCTGGGAGTTTAGGGTTGACATAAACGATGCTGACTTGTATATTTTGGATATTGGATTACAAGTGTAGTCATACAGAGGAAAGAAAGGCGGATAGAATGATGTCTACGGAAACTCCAAAGATCTCGGATGCCGAGTGGGAAGTGATGAAGGTGCTGTGGGCAAGTGCCCCACGCACTGCAGGTGAGATTGTTGAAGCACTAGAAGGCAGCAGGGACTGGAACCCAAAGACGGTACGGACGTTGATTAAGCGTCTGACAGAGAAACGGGCTATTGGTTATAACCAGACAGGTAGGGTGTATTCCTATTATCCGCTGGTGCGGGAAGAGGAATGTGTCCAATCGGAGACAAGATCCTTTCTGAAGCGGATCTACGGTGGAACTCTGCGCCCGATGTTGGTCAATTTTTTGCAGGATGAAAAGTTGTCCCGGGAAGATATTGAAGAACTGAAGAGAATTTTGGATGAACGAAAGGACTGAGCCGCTTGCTGGAAGCTGCATACAATCTGTTCGTCAAGGTATTGTCGCTGTCTGCCATGGCGAGCGTGCTGGCTCTGCTGATCTTATTGACCCGCTTCCTGTTCAAGGATCGTCTGAAACCTACCTGGACGTATCTTCTGTGGATACCATTGATCGTGAGGCTGGTTATACCTTGGGCACCTGAAAGCACATTTAGTATTTTTAATCTGTTGCCGCTGGAGAAAGAAACGGCGCAGAGTTCCTTTATTCCGTCAGCGCAATCGGAAGTTGGCTTTACTTATGTCCCAGAGTTGACCGGAGGGGAAAAGGAACCGCCGTCAGTTACTGGAATTGCAAAAAGTGGACCTTTGCCGGGAGAATCGACATCGGATGTTATGGTACAAGTCAATCCGCAAACAGATTCAGGATGGCAGCCGATACATGTACTGGTTTTGGTGTGGTTTGGCGGAGCGGCGGTGGTGCTGGGCATGTCGGTTCGAGCGCAACTGCGATTTACCGCACGGGTTCGACAGGAAACGGAGATTCATTCCTCAGAAGTCCAACGGTTGTTCGAATCCTGTAAGCAGGAAATGCAGGTGCGTCGCCCAGTCAAGCTGATCGGGACGAAGCAGATTGCCGTACCGACACTACTTGGCGTTATGCGGCCCAAGTTGCTGCTGCCCACCTCTACTTTACACACTCTGGAGACGAACGGACTCCGTCATATATTCCTTCATGAGCTGGCACATGTGAAGCGCCATGACATTTTGCTAAATCTGCTGACAGGTCTGCTGCTGGCCATGCATTGGTTTAATCCGCTGTTGTGGTATGCCGTACGCCAAATGAAAGAGGATCAAGAGGTTGCCTGTGATGCTCTGGCCTTGAAGCATCTTGAACCAGCTTGCCACAGAAGTTATGCCTTGACACTTCTCAAATTGTTAGAAACCTTACCCGATCCGATCCGGTTGGCAGGTACAGCTGGCATTTCGAGCAGCAAAAAGGAAATGGAAAGAAGGATTATTATGATCACCAGGCACAAAAAATTTACGGCAAAAAGCTCAATGCTGGGCCTAGCTGTAATTATGATCTTAAGTGGCTGTACCCTTACAGGAGCAAAGCTGAATTCTGCATCAGCTCCGGCAATGAGCGCTCCTGCTACTTTTCAGGCAGAAGTGCAGGATAAAAATACAACGGATTCCAGTGTTAAAGGCACTTTATTGGCGGAAAAAAACGGAATCACGGTATCTGCTAATCCCACTGGTGAGAATACACTTTTGCATAAAGTCACGGTAGATGTGCGTGGTGAAGTAAGCCGTACGTTCTTGTGGAATGCAGGAGAAGATAAAACTCGGCCTCCATTGATTGAAGAAGCAGATGTGAACGGAGATGGAACGAAAGAAATTTTCATACGCATTACGACCGGCACGGGTACTGGACTTTCTATGAGTGAGATTCATGTGCTTCAGCCTGCTAGCTTGGAAGAGCTTGTGGTCGAAGATCCGATCGAAACGTTGAATCAGAAGCTGAAATCATCCATTACACATCGAAATAACCACACTTATGTATCTGCTGAACTGGACGGAAAGCATTTGACCAAAGTGTATGATTACACGGAGGGAGCTTGGGGAGAGAAGGTCGGATTTGGCTCTATAGTTTCATACGAACTGATAGATGACCAAATTGTAGCCCATATGTCCGGTGCGGCGTCTATGTCTGAGTTTCCGCTCGAAGTTATTGCCGTTTACGGGAAGAATCTGACCATTGAGAGCGCACAGATGTACTATGGATCGTTTATATCTCCACCACTCAGTGAACAGGATATCAAGTCCATGATGGAAAAACAGCTTCCGGCAAGTGGTTGGACCTTTAGCAAAGACGGAGATCAGTATAGGGTGGATATAGATCCACTGAATGGCGTAGGGGAAGGCAATAGCTATAAAATAAATCCGCTTACCGGAACGGTTCATGACGTAACTTCTGGCAGTCCACTGAGAAGTCTTGTAAACCGAGAAGCGATAGATCTGTGGAACATCTCTAACGGTACAGAATACCAGAAGGAACTGTATAAGTTACTCCAACCTATCTTTGATACAGAGGGTTTCAAGCCAACAGATACGGACTGGATTTCAGGCTTTATCGGGGATGGTTATTTGTTCAGTGATGTTAGGCAAGGAAGCAGGGAATTCACGATTAAAGTAGATGTCTTTACTGGTCAGTGGGAGGAAATTCCTGACCCGTATCAATAGTTAAGTTTCAAGGTCTGTACCGTATTATTGAAGAGACCATTACTAGCGAATTGAAACTAAAAGCAGCCAGTACGCGCCGATAGATTATCGGCATGCACTGGCTGCTTAATTTTTCTTGAAGGGAGGACAGTCTTACGACTGTGTAAATTACGGATGACTAAAGGACTATTCGACCTGGAACTGGTTTAATTCGTCCTGAAGCTTTTTGGACAACTGATTGAGCTGCAGGGACAGTTCGGCAACCTGTTCAATGCTGTCCAATTGTTCTTGCGTACTTGCGCTAACTTCTTCCGTTGAAGCGGAATTCTCTTCTGTAGTTGAAGAAATGATTTCGAGTGCCTGTAGGATTTCATCTTTGTGTTTATGGACTTTGGAGGTGTTGCTGCTGATTTGAATCATACGTAATCTTAAAGCCTCCAAATCGCTGTTGATGCTAAAGAATACCTGTTTCGTAGCCTGCACGGATTTTGCATTTTCTTCGGCAATTTCAAGTCCTTGGGCTGTGTATTCCACAGATGCTCTAGTTTTCTCTTCGATTTCATGAACCTTTCTGCCAATCTCCTGTGTAGCCTGTGCAGTCTGCTCCGCCAACTTGCGAACCTCTCCGGCAACAACGGCAAATCCGCGTCCCTCTTCTCCCGCACGTGCTGCTTCTATGGAAGCATTTAGTGCCAGCAGATTGGTTTGCGTAGCGATTTGATGTACCGTGTCCACGATGCTCGAAATTTCATGACGGCTTTGATCAATATCATGGATGGCAGACGATATCGAATGAGTGGAGTTATGATTTTCTTCTGCCCATTTTGATAACTGATCTAATACACCCAACCCCAGTTCGCTCTGGTCGGCAGAAGCCTGCACCATCGTCTCTATGGCTATGGCATCATTAGCGATTTCGTCAATTTGACCAGATAATGATCCGGTTTTTTGCAAAATCGTATCCGTTTCGATCGACTGATAGTTGGTTGCATTCGCAATCTCATTAATGGCTGTGGCTGTATCGTTCATCGTTATAGCTGTACGGGAAGAAATAGATTGCAGATCCTTTGAGGACTGGTTTAATACCTGAGCGGAGGTACCCACTATTTGGAGCATCCCTTGAATTTTCTGGACCATGTTGAATATTCCGTTGGAGATTTGTCCAATTTCGTTGTTGGAATAGGCATCAAATTGAACCGTCAAATCCCCATTTTCCACCCGTTTGATTTTGGTAAGCAGCTTCGGTATGGATCTGAGCAGATAACGGAGCGTGATATACGAAAATAGAACGAGCAGAATCGCCGCTGCAACAAACCCGCCAATCGTAATCCAGGTGAACTTTTTTAATTCGGAGAGCACTTCCCGCTCTGAAATAGTTAAACCTACGGACCAGCTGGTATCTTTACTTGTAGCATAGCCGATGTAACGGCGTTCTCCGTTGTCATTAATCAGATGTACGCCGGATTCACCAGCGATCATTTTCTTGCCGATTTCCCCAAGTTCACCTGGCAGCTCATTAATCTTTTCCTTTGTGACCTTAGACTGGTCTGGGTGATACAGAATATCACCTGTTTTGGAGGCGAGAATGGAATAACCTGTGCTGCCTAGCTTATAGCTTTCCATTATCTCAGGGATATTTTTAGACGCTATATCAACCGCGACAAAACCGATTAATGTATTGTTGTCATTTTTTATCGGATAGAAAATACCCATCAGCATATCACCTGTAGTGATGTCAATATAAGGATCGGAGTAGTACAGGCCGTCTGCTTCGACTGCTGGCTTATAATACGGCCGTTCTTTAATGTTAAAAGCAGCATCTGATGTCGTACCATTGTTGAGGATATAAAAACCTTTGCCGGCAGTACTCGCAATCCATGCATCTGCAAAAGTGGGTTCCACCTTTACAATGGCAGCTAGTGTCTTTGCTACTTCAGCGGCATGCGGAGAAGTTTTGGCCATTTCAGGAGCTTCGGTGGTTTCGATGTATTGTTTGAATAAGTTATTCGTTGACATTTGCTTGACCAGTGAACCCTTTTCCTTAAATAGTGCATCAAATTGACTGACAAGTGCCTGTGTTTTGGTCTGAAGCATAGATTCTTGTTGTTTCACAAGTATGCTGCGAGTGCTGGAAAACATAAAGGTTCCCAAGATTGAGAAGACGACAACAATAATAACTAAAAGTACAATGGACAAAGTATTTGCTATGCTTGATGAACCAAACCGCCTTTTTTTTAGTTGTTGTAACATGCTACCATCTCCCCCAAGTTGTCTCTGAGCAAATAGCTCATAAGAACATATCGGAAGATAGTGAGATTTTCGAAATAGTAATTTTGAGAATGAAAAAATTAAATTAAAATGGATGATGCACAGAATAAATCCTTGACTGGTGCGGGATTTCAAGATGGTGGGGGGAGAGGGAGATCTTAACAATTAGCCTGTAGCTTGGCACATTGCATCTACTGATTAGAGGCGAACTGTTGTTTTTTTAGGTGATGCTTAACTGCCTTTATCAGACTTCTTGTTTGTAGATTGCTTCCAGCTCTTGCGGTTGATAATAATTATCAATTATACTTCCGATAGGAAGGAGGCGAGTGAAGATTTTAAATGCTGATGATAATTTGATGCTCTGGGATTATGCACATATCCGGCTGATTGATATTCGCCATATGTTGTTTAAGGCAGGAGACAAGCTGAACTCCTATAGGTTCCCGGCTGCAGGTTTTTTATATATGGTTCGCGGCAACGCGGTTTTTCGGCTCAATGGAAATAAACATGCTGCAGAACGTTTTCATATCCTACACAGCGGAAAGGGAGGGCAACTGGATATTGATTGGGTCAGGGAGGAAATGGAGTTTTATTTTATTTTCTATAAAGCCTCGCTTTCGCTAACGTCCGGATCAGGTGTACGTAGACTTTTTGAAAGAAACAGTCCTTTTCAAAAACAATATGAATTTGCTCCGAATGCTCCAGTGGCTTTGTTGTCTCAAGTAAAGGAGATGCACCGGAAATGGCTGGACTCAAGTTCACTTGAACGGATTCAGATCAAAGCAATGCTTTATCAATTTGTCTACGAAGTTGAGCGGCAGAGACAGGCATATGGAGTCTATCCCGTCAAGCCGGATCTGGTGGAGCAAGCAGTTCGATACATACGAGAATATTACAGTCAGCCTATTACCTTATCCTCTATTGCAGAGCAGCTTAATTATAGTGTGGCCTATGTGGCGAAGCAGTTCAAAAGCAAGACGGGTACCAGTCTGATTGATTTTCTTATTCGGACGCGAATAGATAAGGCGCAGGAACTGCTGCTAAATACCGATGCATCATTGCAGGAGGTTGCCGCCGGAGTGGGGTACACGGACCTGTCCTATTTCATCCGTATTTTCAAGAAAACAACCGGTGTGACTCCGGGTAATTTTAAGTCATTGGCCCTAGGCTCTGCCAAAGGATCAGATCGTCCTAAAATCAGGCTAAGATTGTCTAATGCAGGATGGGCTGAGCCAAGTTATATTGTTAATGATCATGATAATCATTATCAATATAGAAGAAAAGGGGATTTACCGATGGTTAGAAATACAAAAATGTCAATGGGAGCAGCGATGCTGTTATGTCTGGTTTTAATGCTTAGTGCTTGCTCTTCAGGGAGCAGTCCAGTTAATTCTGTGAATGCTGGCCCTAGTCCGGTATCCTCTGTGCAAACAGAGACAAGTTCACCGGACTCAGCCATCAATTCAAAATCTACAAGAGTATATAAAGACAGTCAGGGGCATGAGGTTGATATTCCAGAGCGTCCACAGCGGATTGTGCTGCAAGGTAATTCGATCGGAGACCTGCTGGCACTCGGGATTCAGCCGGTCGGTGTCGACCGCCGGTTTATTGAAGAATCAGTCTATTTAGACAAGGAGACAACCCCGGCACAGGATATTGGATTTCCTACAAATCTGGAACTTGTTTTGGATCTGGAACCGGATTTGACGATGCTGGGTTATGTGATGGACAAACAATATGAAGAAGTGTCCAAAATATCACCTACTGTTGTATTTGACCAGAGTAAACCCTTGTCTGAGCGTCTGCCTGTCATTGGTGAGATAGTGGGTAAAAAGGCTGAAGCAGAGCAACTGTTGTCCGAATATAATCGCAAGGCCGAGAATATGTGGAGCGGATTGCGTCAGGAAGGCAAACTTGCCGAAGGAGAAACAGCGGTAGTGCTGATTTATTATTGGAACAAGACAATGTATTTGATGAAAACTGGTGGTATTCCTGCACTGCTGTATCAGCCGCAGGGCTACAAAATGTCCGAGGCAGTGAAGGAAATCGAGCCGGCAGAAGGTGCACCCTATATTGAGGTCTCCCCTGAGCTAATGCATAAGATGCTTATTGGTGACCATTTGTTTGTCATCTATCCGGCCAATGCTGATGCGGAAAATTCCTTTAATGAGTTAATGAAAACTGCGTTGTGGAGCTCGCTCCCTGCTGTAAAGAGCGGAAAAGTTACTTTTGTGGAGACTAAATGGAATTATGACGATATGTTGACCAGCAGCATGCTGCTGGATGAGTTCCCTAAACTGCTGGCTAAATAAATGAGATCTCAGGTTAATCCGCAACAAAGAAGCAGAGGAGGAACTCGCTGCTTCTTTATTTTGTTTATAAAGTAAAGAGGGTTGAATATAGAATAGTAATCGGTCATTGTTTTTTGTTGATTAGCTAGACTCCAAGAGTAGCATCGATTAATCTGAAGAAGTGGAATGCGGGTTATGATTGAATCGTCGACATAGATAAACGGAGGCTGACTATGACTTACTCACAGATCTGGAACAACTCAGGAAATGAAGCCGATATTCTTTATTTGGAGCAGCAGATTAAGGCCGTTAAAAAAGAAATAAAACGAGCAGAAGCTGCAAAGCTTGAAGAAATATTGGATCAAGCGAATTGTAAGCTGGCTGAATTGGAAGCGAAGCTGGACGAGCTTGAGGATTAGGAGCTCGCCGCCCTTTTGTACCGTTTGAACTTTATGTTTCTGAATTTGCACCGGTGTCTATATAGTTTTATAATTGTAGTTTACTTAATCGTATTACTGGGAGGAATGGGGAAATGGATAAAAATAGAAAATATATGCTTGTCGGTGCGCTTCTGACAGGGGTAGGTGTCTCTTTGATGGCCTATACAGCAAGCCGCTATACTTCGTTTAAACGAATCGTAGCCAATACCATCCGTTTGGAAGAAATCGCCTCACTAGAAATCTCGCGATTGTCTTCAGTTCCCGGTGAAAAGAAAGACATCATTATAACTGATCCTGCTGTTATTGAGCGGATTTTTGCTGATTTCTCTCATGTTCAATTAATGAAATCGGCCCGAAATGTCAGTTCTGACAAAAACTTTAGCTATTATATTACGATAGTTCAGGCTGACTGCAAGCAACGATTTGATATTATTTTAAAAAGCAGACAGCATATGATCATTTATGATAATGATTTAAGCAATCCTCACTTGAATGCCTATAAAATTATCAGCCCTTATTATCCGCAAGCACTGGAACAGGTTTTTGACTGATTATATAGAGGTGCGCAATGAAGTAATATCATAGCCCATTTCCTGCATAGCATCCAATCCATTTATGATCTCTATTGTCCGGGTGCCGTCCCAGCCTTTAGCCGTTCCATATTCGATCCATTCGCGGATACGCTGTGGATGATTTAGATTATAGACATCTTCAAAACCCTTTTTATGGTTTTGCAGCAGATAGCCTGTATTTAGCGGACAACCGGCAATAGGATCATCCCATGTTAGGAGTTGGATGCGGAGGGGGTGGAGCTTTACATTTTTATGATAAATCTTTAATTCAAGCAGACTCCGTTCGTCATGGATTCTCATGCCCAATATATAGCTGTATTCCAGTTCCCTGAGCGTGATAGAACGCAGCTTTTTTTTCATGAAAATCGCCTCTCATCCTAATAATTTTGTTATCATAGCAAGCATAGGGATATTTTTCAAGCAATCAACAGGAAGGATGTTTATATGAAGTATGAATTTGGGGTCATGGCATCCATTACAGAATTGGTGGAGTACCCGGATGAGCAGAGTGATACCTATATTCCGCACCCGAATTTTCAGATCATCATGGATCAATTGGGTATTACAGTACCCGTTGCGGAGATTTATGAACATTTTTTTGCCAACCCTGTTCACACCGGACATGTGCTCGTTTACAGCAATCCAGAGCAACCAAACGCTTGTATTGTCCTCGACACTTACCGTGATCCGCTGGACCAGCTAGACATGATTTATTTCGGATGGCGCTGTTCGTCCGAGAAAGACAATATCCGTGAGCTGTCCCGGCGTTTTTATGATGAATGTGAATTTGCGGTCCGTTATGAAGAAGGTCAATCCGTGCTTTACAAGGTGTTGAAGGAGGATACCTATCCGCGAAAATTTTACTATAATACCGTGTTTGAGCAGCAGTTGAAACGATACCCGGCAAAATAGGCGCTAGAAATACATAACCGAATCACTTAGCACAAAAACGCGAGTTCAGGGCAATGCCGCCCAACTCGCGTTTTCTATATACCTGTTTTTGAAATGCTCTGCATCATTCAGGCAATTACTGTGCCGTCAGCAGCTGCTCCAGAATTTCGGCGCGAATCTTCAGCAGGCTCAGCTCTTTCAGCGAACGGCTGCGCTGTGGAGTATCAATTTCAATAATTTTTACAATCCTGCCCGGATGTCGGGACAAGATCATAATTTCATCCCCCAACAGCAGGGCTTCATCAATATCATGCGTAACAAAAACGATGGCGCATTTCTTGCGCTCCCACAATGCGATTAATTTCTGAACTAAATCAAACCGCAGATGATAGTCAAGGGAGTGAAAAGGCTCGTCCATCAGCAGCATATTTCCGCCGTGATAAAAAGCGCGGGCAATGGAGCAGCGCTGCCGCATGCCTCCTGACAGCTGATGAGGATAATGATTCTTGTAGGCAGCAAGCCCGACCTCTTCCAAAAATGCTTCGATTTCCGACGCAGAGGTCGGAGAAGCCTCCTTAACAAAGCTGATATTCTCACCAACTGTAGACCACGGCAGCAAACAATCCTCTTGAAAGACATAGGACAGCTTTAGCTCTGGATGCACAGTGACCCTGCCGGAATCGGCGCTTTCGGACTGTGACAGGATATTCAGCAACGTTGTCTTTCCCGCACCTGAAGGGCCTAGAATACAAATGATTTTCGGCATCTGGATTTCAAGACTGATTTTTTCCAGGATTGGAACTCCCGAATAGCGTTTGGAAACTTCTTGTAGTGTAATAAGCATAAGCCCCACCCTTATTTATTCAAATGCGTCGGCAGGCTTACCCTGCTGCGGAACAGAAATGTAATGCAAGATTTGATCACATTCCAGAAAATAGCCATAAACAACGCCAGGGCAAACACACGATCGGTCTCCAGATTTGTTCTGGCATCGGACAGCAGGCTGCCGATCCCGTCGACGGAGGTCAACAGCTCCGCCATTACGGCTAGCTTCCAGCCCAGTCCCGCTGAGGTGATCATGCCTGATTTCAGATAGCTTTTGAGCGAAGGCAATATGATATGCCGGAGAATCTTATTACCAGGTACATGATAGACCTTGGCCATCCGCATCAATTTGCCATCGATCGCCGCAAATCCCTCGTACAGATTGACCACCAAAACCGGTGTAGTGGACAACACGATAATAAAAATTGCAGGCAGATCCGTAAGCCCAAACCAAATGATCGCGATGCCCAGCCAGGCGATCGGCGGCACGGATTGCATTATATCGATGACAGGTTCCAGATAAGGCTTCCAACGCGGATAAAGTCCAAGCAGCAGCCCCAGACAGCCGCCCAGCAGCAGAACGCAGACCATGCCGATCAGCAGCTTGAGCAGCGTGCGATAAACTGCATAATAAAATTCCGGATCACCGAAATAGCTCAGGACCGTGCGCATCGTCTCCAGCGGGCCAGGCAGGACAAAAGGGTCCATCTGCATAGCTACAAGCTGCCACAGCAAGGCAATGCCCAACAGGGATATGGCTTTTTTACTTAGGCTGATAATAGAAATTTTCATCGGGAAGCTTGCCTCCAATGCTGTCCTTGCTGTAATTCATCAGCGTCTGGTAATACGTTGACAGAACCTCTTTGCTCTCGGAAGCGGAGGCGAAATCCAGCGCCATATGCGGAATCGCTTTCTCAACCACACCGGCATCCAGCTTGAAATACTTATTGGCCAACTGAGCCGCCTCTTTGGGGTTGTCCAGCGTCCATTGCAGCGCTTTTTGATATTCTTCCTGGAAGCGGGCGACCAGTTCCGGCTGGCTGGCAATTACTGACTGCTTGGTTGCGAGTCCGGCGTTGGGCAGATCGGTGTTTAATTTGGTAACCTGCTGCCATTCCTTTTTGTAATCCACGATCGAGCGCACCTGATCATTTTTCATTTGTATCGCGGTAATTTGCGGCTGAATGCTCACAATTGTGGAGGCCTTGCCGGATAACAACAGCTGAGCTCCCTCAGCCAGCTGGGTGTAATGCAATGTGATGTCTTTCTCTGGCTCCAGTCCGTTATGCTTCAAAAAGGTCTGCGTAATATAATCGACAGGCGAGGATTTCATAGGCACATACAGCGTTTTTCCTTTAAGATCCGCCCAGCTCTGGATGGACGGATCTGTTGTAATCATGCTCATCACTGACCAGGTATTCACATTCATCAAGGAAAGATCCATTCCCTTGTTATACATCACGACGGCATTGTTCAGCGGCAGAGCTAAGAAGCTTACTTGATTGTCCTTAGCCAGCGCGGTCAGCGTGTCGATGGACTCCCAGGTTTTGAACTCGATGTTGACCGATTCTCCCAATGCCTTGGATTCAATTAGCCTCAGAATAGGCAGAGAAGGCGGAGAAGGAGGGCCGCCGACCGTGATATTCAGTGTTTCTGCCGGGCCAGCGGAGGGAGCGGCGGATTTGGGCGAATTTTCATTTTTTTGTTGCGAACAGGCACTTAACATAAAAAATAAACTTAACAGTAAACTGAGGCACAAGGCATAAACAGATTTAGCTTTCATCGTGAGTTCCTTTCAAGCGGTTATTTTGACAGCTAGATGGTAATGCTGATGAATTTTATTGATAATTATTCTCAATTACAGTGAAAATAAAAACCTATCATAAGACATGATAGGCCTGCGCCCAACTATTTTTTGCTGCTGCAAACGGCAATATAATTCAGATCTTTACCCGTCGTATTAAAAAAGGTATACATCTTTTTGAACTGTTCCCGGTTCTCTTTCTTGAGCCCGTTTTTCACAATACGCAGCGCCCCGATAACCCCTTCATCGCGAATGAGTCCATTGATACTCATTAAGGACATGGGACCGGTAGCATTGTCTACTTGCTTAAAGCCTGCGGAGTGGAACAATCCCGCCCAATGCCCAACAGACAGCGGCTCGACATTGATGTGAATGGTGCGGCGAAGCTCGGCTAGATGTTCTTCCATATTTTCCTTGGCAAAGGTAATATCATGTGTTAGCAGAATGCCGCCAGGCTTTAGTACCCGATAGTATTCGGCGACTGCCTTTTCCTTCGCAGGCTGGTTAAGCATCGTGAGC
This sequence comes from Paenibacillus sp. FSL H7-0323, assembly GCF_038002725.1. Lineage (NCBI taxonomy): Bacteria > Bacillati > Bacillota > Bacilli > Caryophanales > Paenibacillaceae > Paenibacillus > Paenibacillus sp. FSL H7-0323. The sequence goes on from NZ_JBBODB010000001.1 coordinate 954,598, forward strand.
ATGGCTTCATTAATGACAACGTCAAAGCTCTCATTCTCAAAAGGGAGCTTCATCGCATTGCCTTGCCGGACATGGATATAGTTTTCCAGATTGGCATTTTTAATATTTCGGTTTGCTTTTTCCAGCGCCCGCGGGTCCATATCAATGCCGGTAATTTGACAGTGGTATTTCCCGGCCAGTTGAATGGAGGTGGTGCACATATTGCAGGCTACCTCCAAAACCTGGCTGTCCGTACTCAGATTGGCTTGCTGGATCAGCCAGTTGGTTGCTGCAACGCCGCCGGGCCGCAAACGTTTTTTTCCCAGCCGCGCCAAAAAATTATGGCCTACTTCCTTTTTCATCGCATTCACCCCATTAATTATCCGGCTTGACTACAACCAGAAGCATCTGAAACGCCTCTGTTGCGTATAGGGCATGCGGAATATTGGCCGGCATAACTAGGGTCTCCCCCGCATGAACTGTGTAGTTATCTTCTCCAATTGTAATTTCCGCTTGCCCGGACAATATGTTGACCATGGCATCGCCCGGGGAAGAATGGCCCCCAATCGACGAGCCTTTATCCAGCGAAAGTAAGGTCATTGCCAGATTTGGCCGCTGTACAAGGGTCAGACTGGAAACCTGCTGTTCCTCTATTGTGATGATTTCTTTCAAATCTATGACTGCGGATTGCGGCAGTTTTTTAATAAATAAACCTGTTTCCATTTTGAATACCTCCGTTTTATATACTGATTTGCAAAAATTTGCAGCTGCTGTGGGCGGAATAATCATGCCATGTGCCCGCTGGGACGATAACAGATGCGCCGGCTGTCAATTGATAGGGCTCTGCCGCCACCAGCAGATGAAGCTCGCCTTCCAGCACATGGATGATTTTAGATTTGGGGGAGGTCTCCGAACTGATAGTCTCCTCCTGATCCATGGCATACAATACCCATTCCGGTTGTGCTGCTGTTTCGGCTGCAGCTACGGGCAATGACAGCGTTCGGCTCGCAATCCGGTGCGGCTTGACGCTGATCATATCTGTTAAGAAAAATACCTTGCCTGCTGTAATTCCACTCATACGATCCCCCTGTTCAAAGTACAGTATTTTGATTATTTCCAAATTGCTTGATTGAATGATTCCTGCAATTTGATATAATGAGAATGACTAATGAGAATTGTTCTCATTTATTTTATTGTAGCAGAGTATTCATCATGACTCTGTTGCCATGGCAACAGGAGGCTGAGAAAATTGCAGAAATATCTGAGCAGGATACAGAGCACCACTTTGTTTAAGGGATTCGCGGACCGGGAGGTGCAGCAAGCACTGAGCTGTCTGCAGGGCACAATCAAGGATTTTGCGCGGAAGGAGGTTGTTTTTAGAAAAGACGATATTCTGGATTCGGTGGGCATTATTATCCATGGAAATGTTTTGTTATGCAAAGATAATATCTCAGGCATGAGATTTATTTTCTCGGAACTCGGGGATGGAGAAATCTTTGGCGAAACGGCGCTTCGCCTTGTCCAAGAGCACAGCGGCTACGAAGCGGTGGCGGGATCGGAATGCCGGATTCTGTTTATCAAAATAAATAAAATCGTCCGGCCCGGCCAGGACACTTGCCATTTAAGGGGACGGATCATTGAGAATATGTTGGCCCTGCTGCTTGAGAACAACCGGTCTATCTATCAAAAGCTGGATCTGGTCTCCCACAAATCGCTGCGGGACCGTATCCTGCATTATTTGGCCCTCCAGACCAAAAAAAACAATTCCGCCTGTTTTGAAATTCCGTTTACCCGCAGCGACCTTGCTGATTATTTGACTGTTGACCGCAGCGCCTTGTCCAGAGAGCTGCAGCGAATGGCACAGGACGGGCTGATCCGGTTTAATCGAAATCAATTCGAGCTGTTGGACGCGGAGAATCAGCTGCGGATCAGCGATTTTTAGAATAATTTCTCCAAACATTGAAAAGGAGTAAACAGAGGGAATAATCAGCTAGAAAGCGCATTGGGAGAGGATTTCACCGATCTAAACAGCATAAAAGACGTAGTTAAAGTTAGCTAACTGTTGACTTGAGTTTTGATTTGTTGATTTTAGCTATCTATCGGAGTTACTCATAAATACAAGAGCCCGCGTCGGACGCGGGCTCTTGTATTTTACTCTCCTCCAGTAGCCACCGGATTCTCCTCATATGAAATCCAATCACTCCAGCTTCCTGCATACAGCTTCACATTCTTGTACCCGGCTTTGCCTAGTGCGAGCACATTTGGGCAGGCACTTACGCCTGAACCGCAGTACACGATAATTTCTTGCTCAGGATTAATTCCTTCATAATGCTCTTTCAGCACCTCAGTTGATTTCCAGCGCCCTTGCTCATCCAGTACATCCTTCCAGAACTTATTGATCGCTCCGGGAATATGACCTGCCTTCGGATCAATAGGTTCTTCAAGTCCTTCATAGCGGCGGGACTCGCGGGAATCCATCAATAGTGCACCACCGTCGTTAACTACATTTTGCACATCTTCCATGCTAACAAGCATCTTCTTCTGAACATCTGCTTCATACTGGCTAGGAATTCGCACGGCTTGATGATCACTGACGGGAAACTTACCATTTTTCCAAGCAGAGTAGCCTTGATCCATTACATACACACGTTCATGTCCCAAATATTTAAGCATCCACCACAGACGGGAAGCGTAAGCTCCACCTTGATCATCATAAGCAACGACAATGCTATCTCTGTTAATGCCAACCTTGCTGAGAACGGTGGTTAGCTTCGAGATCTCAGGCAGTGGGTGGCGTCCACCGTGTGCGCTTACTGGAGCGGAAAGCTGTTCTTCCAGATGTAGATAAAGTGCTCCGGGAATATGATCTTCCGTATAGGCTTTACGCCCAGCTTCCGGATCCGTGAGTAAAAAACGGCAATCGACTATTACAAGTTCAGGCTCGTATAACCGAGCAAGCAGCCATCGAGTAGAAACGATCGGTTCCATAAAGTAGCCTTCTTTCCTGTTTAATATGTATGGAGTCATTATAGCGGAAAATAAAAGAGGGCGCACCTTAAGCTTATGGCTTAAACTGCGTCCTCATTGAATTAGATCAAACGATATCCTGATGGCAAGCTGCCGGTACGTTGAATGGTGCGAACCTGCGCCGGGGTCAGCCGTTGATTGCTTGAAATGAGCGATTCGACATCTCCTCTTCGCAGAAAGTCGTCCAGTTCGCGGATGCTGCGGTTACCACGCAAAATGACGAAATTATCGCGGAAGGCAGAACGATCGAATAACACAAGCGTAGCGTTCGGATTTGTGGAGAAGAAGCGCAAGCTTTCTATTCCTGTAAGGACTGAATCTATATCTGCAATGCCCAGGTTGCCGCGAAGAGTTCTGCGAAGCCCCCGAAAGTTCTCCTCACTAAACACTCTTAGCCTAGGATATATTACAGATGTTACTTTTTTTGTAATCATGGTTAATCCCTCCAAGTTCGATTGACGAACTGTCGTTTTCGACAACTCGCCGCCAGATTTACCATAAATGAATGCGGTAGTTTCGACTGGAAAAAGGAGTGACCTGGGCGCTAGGCTCCGGATTACTCCTTTTTGTTGTTGTAAGCAATTCCTAGATCAAACGATATCCCGAAGGCAAGTTACCGCTGCTGCGGATATTACGGATTTGTTCGAGGGTTAAGCGTTGGTTAGTAGAAATAATGGATTCCACGTCATTACCTGAAATGAAATCATCCAGATCCCTAATGTTGCGGTTCCCGCGAAGAACACGGAAATTTCCTCTAAACCGGGTTCTTGTGAAGAGTACCAGTGTAGCATTGCTGCTAGTAGAGAAGAACCGAAGGCTCTCAATACCATCGAGGATGTTGTCCGTATTACGAATACCCAGGTTGCCAGTATATACTCTACGGCGTCCATTGAAGTTTTCTTCATCGTACACGGTCAAGCGAGGGAAAGTCTGAGAAATGTGAACTTCTTTTTTCATTTGTAATTCCTCCTTTGTTATCTAATCTATGTTCATATAACTTTTTGGCTTGGCTGATAGTCTAATAGAAAGCCCTTATTTGCATGAATTTATTATTTTGGGCTTTACTCCAACAATATATTAGTGTACTATTTAACTATGACACTGACACAATATAATAAATGAACAATACATTAGTTGGCAGGGAGGATTCGCATGAAACAGGGGAGTGGTGTAGAAATGCAAGATTCAATCGTTCTGCAAATGAATGAGGTAAGTAAGATCATCAAAGGAAGACCAATTGTGGATAAGCTGACATTTGATATCCGTAAGGGTGAAATTGTTGGATTGCTAGGTCCAAACGGTGCAGGAAAGACCACAACGATTCGAATGATGACGGGTTTAATTAGGATGAGCGAAGGCGATGTGATTATCCAAGGCCACAGTGTGAAAAAGGATTTTAAGCAGGCGATTGGCCATATCGGTGCGATAATTGAAAATCCAGAGTTTTATCCCTATATGACTGGACTTGATAATTTGAAGCAGTATCAAAGAATGACGGATAACATTGAGGCTGGCAGAATAGATGAGGTTGTAGAACTGGTAGGACTTCAAGAAGCGATGAATAAAAAAGTAAAGGCTTATTCGCTGGGGATGCGCCAACGTCTTGGGATTGCTCAGGCGCTTCTCAATCGGCCGAAGTTATTGATTTTAGATGAGCCTACGAACGGACTTGATCCGGCCGGAATACGGGAAATGCGTGATTATATGCGTACCATCGCCGAAGTGGAAGGCATTTCTATTCTGATTTCCAGCCATTTACTTACTGAGATTGAACAAATATGCCATCGGGCTATTGTGATCCAGAATGGTAAGCTGGTGACCGTAACTACGATTGGTGAGGAGCAGGAAGCAACCGCACAAGTGAAGCTCACCATCCGTGTAGGATCAATCGAATCCGCTATAAATATCTTGGAGCGCTTGGATTATGCAGAATTGATCTCTATGGATAGCGCGCGATCTGAAGTGACAGTAAGTCTGCTTGATAGCAGAGTACCGGAGCTTGTATCTACTTTTAGTGATGAAGGCGTGGGGATTTTTCGGATTACGGAGAATAAACAAAGTCTTGAGGAAGATTTCTTGAAATGGACAGGAGGAAACCGCATTGCGTAACTTTAATAATCTGATTGTGAATGAATGGCTCAAGCTCTCAAAAAAACGCACATTTTTTATGCCATATCTGATATTAATTCTATTATCCCTGCTGTTAGGTTATATAGTTCATTCTGTCTCACCTGGCCTGTTTGAATCAGCTTATGATTTTTCAGCAATGATGCTGCTTTCCCAAGGGATTGGGCAAGTGATTACAATTCTTGCGATTATCGGAACAGCAGGTATTGTCTCAAAAGAGTATAGTCAAGGAACCATCAAGTTCCTGCTTATCCGCGCCAGAAGCCGTACAGCAATCCTCGCATCCAAATATGTGGTTGTACTGTTGTATGCTTTGACTTTGACTGTCATCGGAGGTATAGCCGTTTTTGGAACAGGAGCTTTGTGGTTTGGACTAAGTGGTGGAGAAGCGGGTATGAGTGAGATGCTTACAAACCTATTGTATAATCTCGTTAGTACGGTTGTGTATGGAACACTTGCTTTTATGCTGGGGATATTGACCACTTCAACGGGAGTAACGATAGGGGCTACTATGTTTGCGTTAATGATAGACAAATTGATTATTTCTCGTGATTTTTACAAATATGTTCTGTTTCCAAACTTAAATTTATCTGCTTATGAAGGTGGAGGAGCACCTATGCCTGGAATGACACTGACCTTTTCTATCGTGATGCTTGTCTTATACACAGCTGTCTTTCTTCTCGTAGGTTTCTCCGTCTTTAGACGAAGGGATGTTGCTTAATCATGACAATCGAATTCGATAACAACCTGCCGATTTATATACAGATCATGAATTACATCAAAGGTGAAATCGTCACAGGCAAGCTTAAACCGGGAGATAAAATACTCTCAGTACGAGAACTTGCCAGTGAACTGCAGATTAATCCGAATACGGTGCAAAGAACTTTTCAGGAACTGGAGCGTGAAGAAATCGTGGAAACCCGGCGTGGAATGGGAAGATACGTCACAAGTAATGAAGGTACTATCCTGACCATCAAAAAAGAAATGGCCAAAGATGTGCTAGATCGTTTCATTCGTGGTATGCAGGATCTTGGCTTTCAAGGCGAAGATATTTTAGCGGCGGTTGCGGAGAATATCCGTAACAAAGATAAAGAATAGGGGGATAAACAAGTTGGGAAATATACTTGAGGTTCATGAAGTTACAAAAAAATATAGATCCAAACATGCCCTCCACAAGGTATCTTTTAATCTGAGTGCGGGTAAGATCACAGGACTGCTGGGCAGTAACGGCAGCGGCAAAAGTACACTTATGAAAATCATCGCTGGACTGACACAAACTACCTCTGGTCGTGTATCCGTCATTGGGGGTTCTGTAGGAACAGAAAGTAAAGCGGTGGTGTCGTTTATGCCTGATAAGCCGCTTACAGAATCCTGGATGAGTGTTTCCGATGCTCTGAAATTCCAAACTGACTTCTATCCGGATTTTGATCAGACTAAAGCCTCGCGAATGTTGGAGTTTATGAAACTAAGAGCGCAAGATAAGGTAAAGGACCTGTCCAAAGGGATGAATGAACGTTTACAGCTTACACTTGCCCTATCACGCCGAGCTAGCCTTTATTTGCTGGATGAACCCATTGGTGGTGTAGATCCGGTAGCTAGAACAAAAATTCTTAACGCGTTAGTAGAGTTTTATGAAGAGGACAGTACCATTCTCTTATCAACCCATTTAGTATCGGATATTGAGCGGATCTTTGATGATGTGATTTTTATAAAAGAAGGAGAAATTCTGATGCATACTGCGGTGGAGGATATTCGGCTACGCCATGGCAAAAGTATTGACGAACTGTTCAGAGAGGTGTACGCAGAATGCTAAAGCTAGTGAAGTATGATTTTAGACGGGATAGGGATAAGTTTCTTGCAGTTTTTGTAATCATAATTCTGGCACAGATTGGGTTAGGATTTACCAAACTGCATGACTATGAACGGTTTACTTTGAACGGAATAGCTTATGTTATTGCAGGACTGATCTTTCTTGTCATGGCAGCAAAAACCTTTTTTAACAATATAAATTCCTATAATCGTCGCCTAGTGCCCGTAAGAACTTTGAACACAGTCCTTTCTCCGTTAGTGCTCTATTTAGCTCTAATGCTGGGTATTATTTTAATAGCTTTGATCCATTTTGGTGTGTATCTTTCAATGTATCCCTCCTCATTTCTTCCGGAGAATTTCTGGAAAGTGGGATTGTTAGTTCTCTTGCAGGCGTATTGGTTTGCCGGTTATATCATGCTTACCTTGATGGTCTCCATTACGGTTGCACGAAGTGTGAAATTTAAGGGGCGAGTATGGATTGGGCTGGCCACTGCGTATTTGTTACAGAATGGAATATTCTATTTGGAGTATTTTATTTTCAAAAGTAACTTCACTGCTTGGGAAAGTGTATTCCAGTTCGAGGTCATAGATGAGACGGATACCGCAAATGGGATACAGCTTATACAGGGTCATTTGAATCTAGCTCCTCTTCTGTTTGAAGCGGTGATAGCAGTTCTTCTTATAGTGGTCATCATCAAGCTAGTTAATAAAAGAGTGGACGTCTAGCCACAACTTGGCGGAATAGTTTTTTGAACGGAGGCAGAGCGATTTAGCTTTGTCTTCGTTTTTGTGCAAAAAAAAGACGTCCTTCTAAGTGAAGGGCATCTGTTAGGGTAAGTTCTACAGACCTTCAACCCGAAGGGTGGCGGTCCATGTTTCAAGCTCTCTTATTAGGCGTTCTTCCTCATTTTCGTCCAAGCGGAATTTAACTCCATATTGATATTGGCCCAGCCCAAACATCCAACCCCACCGGACGCTGCATAAGAGCTGAAGCTTCTCTTCATTTAATTGAAGATGAATAATAAGCCTAGTATCTCTTGCAGTGAATCGAAGATTCAAAGGAGTACGTACCTTACAACCCGAACGGCTAAGATCGAGTAATACAGCCTCTGTTAACTTTCCAGCACCTGGACCGGAATTGTTAAGCGGAACTTCAATCCAGCATTCAAGCGGATGGTTCATAACATAACGGAATGGTTCTTTCCTGCTGGACACATCCATAATTTTCCTCCCTGTTGTTTATTTGCTATTATATCGAAAGGGAATGTTGAGAACAATCTACTAAAGTGCTATTTTTAATTAAGAATTAATTTTTTTAATACTGATGAAGGTGATGAGATTTATATGTACCAATACCTTAATGAAACGTTCCGTAATCACAATTTTGATCAAGGAAGCTTGCAGGATGGTGAGTTAAATAACTGCACATTCGAGCAATGCTCCTTCAAAGGCACTTCTATGGAAGAGATGAACTCTATTGGCTGCCGATTTATTGATTGTGATTTTACTGGAGCCATGCTTAATGCGTCTCACCATAAAGGTTCAGCGTTTACCAATTGTAAATTTACGGGAGCGAACTTGTTTGTATCTAAATTTGAAGATTGCAAGATGGTAGGATCGGATTTCTCAAATGCATATTTGGACGGGATCTCCCTACTCGGAGGGGACTGGTCGTACACGAACCTAAGACATACTAATCTAAGCAGACAGGATCTGCGAGGGATTCGATTTACAGAAGCGGATTTAATGGGCTGTAATTTGCAAAAAAGTGACTTGCGCGGAGCGGATTTGAGCCGTGTACAATTGTCTCAATGCAAACTTAAGGGAGCGGATATGCGGGAAGCGATTGTTGAAGGAATTGATTTAAAGAGTCTGGATCTGCAGGGAGTGCGGATGGATATTGAACAAGCGGTACTCTTGGCACGTTCGTTTGGGGCAAAAGTAGGGAATTAGTAAACGGACGGCATTAGTTGCTAGCGTGGATCATAAAGACCTCCGCTAGCAAATCAATGCTTGAAGCGGAGGGGGTGGCAGCGCAGATTATTATGAGTATTCTAACTGCTGAACCTATGTATTATGGCATATGTAATAGTATGCGTTAACGTAACCGTTTTCTGGGTTTTGCCCACCATTTAATCCATAAGAATCCATCATCATCACGAAAAAACTTTATACCTACCCAGCGTAAGGGTGTCCATACTTCTTTAAAATAATATGAAGGCATAGTCTGTTAGACCCTCCTATATAGTAAATTATTACTATATATTACGCTAATTCTACGGGATTCACAAGCTAGATTTACTAATAATTACATATTGTCCGGGTGAAAGGGGTTGAGGATGCATTATGCAGGACCTAAGGCACCGCTTGAGCTACCGAGAAGTGCACCCCTCCATTTTACATAGACGCTCCACGTCATAGTGGATAGCAGTGGTCGATGTCATGAAAGACAAAGGAGTAGTAGTTCTCTAATAATAGGAGAACTACTACTCCTTTTTTTGGATCGTTGTTTGGCTGCTTTTACACCGCCGAGTCATATTCAGTCCACTGAAGCTTAAGGACCCGGATGACGTTATTAGCATATTTTTAACCTTTTGAGCGTGCTTTCGGACCTCAGAGACATTATTCTATATGAAGAGCCTGTTATTGAGTGTTTTTGGTGCCAATTGCGGCTGTGGTGTCCGTTAATATCCAAAAAGTGAGCTAACGCTGCGTATAAGGTCAGCTGAGTCCGATAGATGATTCGTAAGCGAATGAGATGTAATTAGGAAGTTAGATGTTCAGATCATTGAGGCTACTCCAGCAGTCATTTCATGGGTAATGGGATGGCTTTTTTTTTGTTGCCGAGTTGGATTCGAATCTAGTAAAAACACAATGTTAGAAGGGGATAAGCACAGTCATTTTATGATGCCTCGCATTTAATAAACGGAGAGGATGTGATGAGATGACAGAAGGCGAGTTTATAGCGAAGATTGCGAATTTTGCTGTAAAGGACATGCAGCTCACTAAGGTTCCTGCTTCGTTAACCATTGCTCAAGCGGCTCTGGAGTCAGGCTGGGGCAGCAGTGGATTGACTGTGAAAGCGAATAATTTGTTTGGGATCAAAGGAAGTGGACCTGCTGGCAGCATTACTGTACAAACTACCGAATATATTAACGGTAAAGCTGTTAAAGTGAATGCCCCTTTTCGAGCCTATAACAACTGGGGAGAATCTATCGCGGATCATTCCGACTTGATTGTGAATGGAGTCTCATGGAATCGCAACCTTTACAGCAAGGTTCTCGGTGCGAGTGGCAAGGTGGCCGCACAAGAGATTGCCGCAGCTGGTTACGCTACTGATCCGAACTATGCAGCTAAGCTGATTCAAATTATGAATACCTATAATCTGTATCAATATGACGACAAATCCATGGGAGGAGATGATGAGATGTCAGCAGAGGATAAGCAAAAGCTTGTTAGTCTAGAATCGGAAGTAAAGGAACTGCGTGCTCTTATAGCAGCTCTTACAGATAGCAGGGATACGCTGAAAACAGGTGTGCAAGAACAGGGGCAGTCGATTAATAAGCTTACGGATCGGGTGACATTCATTGAAAATCGGGCAGTCATGAATGTCCCTGCATGGGCTGAGGCGGCTGTGAAAGCAGCGACTGCGGCAGGACTTCTCGATACTTCATCGGGTGGCAGTTACGATTTCTATCGCATATTAACAGTGCTGAACCGTGCAGGTTTACTTGTAACAGGAAGTAAAAAATGAAATAAGGAGGATTAAAAAACATGTATAACGATGCTCTCAACAGTGTGCTTGCCTTTGCTTCAGTCCTAGCTGTTTTTGTAATGGCACTTGTACAACTTGTGAAGAATAGCATTGAACTTCCGCGGAATATTGTGCCAGTAGTGGGGTTGGCTATTGGCTTGCTGGTTGGAGCAGTTGCCTACCCGTTCACTGATATGAATCTGATTCTGCGACTCTGGGCGGGGGGTCTTGCGGGACTATCAGCGACCGGTTTGTTTGAACTAGCTTTTAATAAAAGGGAGGGGACGAAAAAAGATGATAAATAGATCTTGCCTATGAGTTTTATAAAACAATTGTTTTACACTGGTAATGTGGCTATGCATTCTATCGAGAACACTAATATATTATGGTATGCCAATTTATAAAGGGGGTGCAACGATGGGAACTTACCTTGATGCTAGAACATCTCAAAATGCCAGCCTCGCCAACTCTATATCTATTCCTATTACGGTACTTAACACGCCGCAGCTTTTTGGACAGATTGGGTTGTTAACGGCTGGAGTGACTACCAATCCACGTGTTCTCCTTAAAGGAACGATATCAGTGACGCTTCCGCTAGCGTTAGTGGGCATCACAATTACGATTGTAAGAGGAACCTTGGCTACTGATCCAAAAGTGTATTCTGCTACTTCAACTTTTGCTCTTAGTATATTGGCTCCGCAAGTAATAACCTTTTCAGCAGCGGATTTCTTACCAGCCATCACACCTCAGCTCACTTATACAGCATTTGTTTCTTCTAATCTTCTCGGTACAGTACGTGTGGGCCCAGAAAGCTTTGATGGTATTTTAGTTTCTGATTAATTGTAGAGCCTTTAACCTCGCTGGTAGCCCAGTAGAGGTCTTTTTTTTTAACTGAACGCCCAATCTTCTAAGGGGATCATTACATATCTTATGATGTATTCTAAATACGGAGGAGGTCTTCTCATGGGTGCTGAATATGGTCATGTTGGTGGTGCTTTTACTTCTACAGGCGCAATCTTAGTTTTGTTCATCTTATTAGTAATTATTACAAGCGCATGCATATTCTAAATCACTAAAATAGCAGAGCTCCATGTTGGCATTTTGCCGACTTGGGGCTTTTTTTTTTGTAGATATTTTGTCCATTAAGGTAATATAAAATAATAAGTTAAAAGAATACTAATCACGTAGTGAATAACATGAGTTTACAATACTATGATTTTGAATATTCAAATATACATGTTATCTTAATCTGATAACATAGATTAATACTGTTAAATTTTATTTAGGAGAGAGCTAGTTTGAAGAAAAAAATGATGATCGGAATTTCTTCTGTTATTGTACTTTTAATCATTGTTGTAACTGTGGGAAGCTTTTATTTCTATCATGTTGCTATTGCACGTGCTTCAAAGGACTTCTTAAATGAAAGCCCTGACCTGCAGTCCAGTCCAGAGGTAGAACAATCTAAAGATACCTCGAAGGCAGACCAAGAGTGGTGGGATACCCAGAGCTTTGATAGATGGGAAATGAATTCTGATGACGGAATACAGCTTAAAGCGTACTATTTAGCTGCTCCTGAACATTCCGATAAGACAGTGATTATTGCTCATGGCTATGCTGGAAATGCAACTCAAATGAGCGGTTATGCCAGAATGTATTATGAGAGACTTGGATATAATATTTTGCTGCCGGATGCCAGAGGACATGGAGAAAGTGAGGGGGACTATATCGGATTTGGATGGCCAGAACGTAAGGATTACCTGAAGTGGATACAGAACGTTCTGAAAGCAAACGGTGAGGATACACAGATCATACTGCACGGTGTTTCCATGGGGGGAGCTACCGTAATGATGACAAGCGGTGAGGATTTACCAGCTAATGTTAAAGCAATTGTGGAAGATTGCGGCTATACCTCAGTGAAGGACGAGCTTACCTTTCAATTAAAAAGAATGTACCATCTCCCCGCCTTTCCAATTGTAGATACGACCAGTATGCTAACAAAGATCCGGGCAGGTTATTCCTTTGGTGAAGCCTCGGCCTTAGAACAGGTGAAGAAATCTAAAACGCCAACTCTGTTTATTCATGGCGATAATGATACTTTTGTTCCTACGGAAATGGTTCATACGGTATATGAAAATAGTCCGGTCGAGAAGGAGCTTTACATCGTTCCTAATGCGGGTCACGGAGAAGCTTTCCGCATGGATCCGGTTAAGTATGAGAGCGTAGTTTCTGAGTTTATCGGAAGATTTGTGAAATAGTTGTTGCTGAAAAGGCTGCCGAAAGGTAGTCTTTTCGTGCTTATAATACCGTTAAACATAAATTCGGGGCCCTCTTTCGAGGGCCCCTTTCATGGGAGAGGAGAAACCGGACGAAGAGCTTATGGGGAAACGTAAGCCTGCTCCGCGGTTGTCTACGACATTTGTGGTGTCGATAATTACATGATGTCCCTGGAAGTCCAATCTTATACATTAAGATGACTTATTTCTCTGAATAAGCTGTTTCGCCTTCTTATTTCATATCTAGACAAATTTTTTATTTCATCGCGCAAATGTGTTACGATAGGCGTGGACTTATGCCCTTTTGGGCATAACAAACAGAGATATAGAGCGGGTGAATAACAGTGAGAGTGGTATCGGGAAGTGCAAAAGGAAGGCCACTGAAGAGTGTTCCGGGAAGTGGGACAAGGCCTACGACCGATAAGGTGAAGGAAGCTGTATTTAGCATGATAGGCCCATATTTCGAAGGTGGAGTGGTGCTGGATTTGTTCGCCGGTACTGGGGGTTTGGGGATCGAAGCCTTAAGCAGAGGGATGGAAAGTGGCGTATTTGTTGATATGGATCCTAAAAGTATCGACACGATACGCGCCAATCTGAAGGCTACTAAGCTGGAAGAACAAGCGCAGGTGTACCGTAATGAAGCTGGGAGAGCGCTAAGTGCGTTGGAGAAGCGGGGGAAAATTTTTGATTTGGTCTTTTTAGATCCTCCCTATCGCTTGAAGCACGGGGATGAGCTTATGCTTATGATGGTCGAAAAAGGAATGCTGCAAGAGGACGCAATTATTGTTCTGGAGCATGAATCAAGTTATGCCTATCCTGAAGACATTCCAGGATTTTATAGGCTGCGTCAGGCCGTATACGGAGAAACGACAATTTCTATTTACCAGTATGAAACTAATCCTGCAGAGGAAAGTGAAGCTGGTGAGGAGGTAGAGAATGAGTCAGCAAATTAGAAAAGAACGTGTTGCCATTTATCCAGGTACCTTTGATCCCGTGACTATGGGACATATGGATATTATTCGGCGCGCATCCAAGCAATTCGACCGTTTGATTGTAACGGTGCTTAATAATTTGAGTAAAAACCCGCTGTTTACTGTTGATGAACGGACAGAGCTATTAAGACAGGCGACCGCTGATATTCCCAATGTGGAAATTGACAGCTTCCGTGATCTGTTAGTGAATTATGTTCGTCAAAAAGATGCTCAAGTCATTGTTCGGGGTATCCGTACCGTTACTGACTTTGAATATGAGCTGCAAAACGCATCGATCAACCATAGCCTGGATCCCGATGCAGAAACGATTTTTATGATGACTAATCCGAAATATTCCTACTTAAGTTCCAGCGTTGTTAAAGAAATCGCCCACTTCGGCGGGAATGTGACTGATTTTGTGACGCCTGAGGTTGAACAAGCGATGAAGCGTAAATTTAACCGAGCCGATGGCGAATAGTACTTACTAGATACGTTCCAGCAGATAATCCCAACAGGATGATGAGCAGAAGGGCTTGCAGACTTAGCAGCTGTGGAAAAGAGCTCCATATGTCCGTTACATTAAGGGTGCCGCTTGGAGTCGGGCGTGAGTCTGCAAGTGCTGGTAAAGCAGCTTTAGGGATAGCCAACAATGGTTTCCAGAGCAATAAAGTTAACAGAAAAGCATAAAGTCCATGCATCAGACGAACCGTAGCGTAGGGTAGAAATCTGACTCTGGCTTGTTTGAGCATGGTCAGCACCTGTAGTTGCGCACAGAGTCCGCTCCAGCCCAGCGCAGCAGACAGCAAAGCTATCCCAAACATACTAGAGGGACCTGTTCCTATGCTTGCTAGCCCTTTGCTGATTGCGTCGGCGCCTAAATGAATTTCCAGCAAGCTTGCTGGCAGAGCAGCTGGCAATGCGGGAAGTACAGTAGTGATGATATTGATGACTACAGCGAACATAATCATGTAACCGCCCACGACCATCAGACTTTGCACGGCATTAGCGACGGACTCGCCGAGAAGCTTGCCGAAGCTGCGTCCGTCTTTTGCTCTGGCATCTGTTGCTGCAAGCTGAACGCGACTATATAAAGAAGGCTGTTTGGTGTCCGTAGAGATCTTATCAACTGGTTTCGTGTTCGCTGACCGCCCCTTTAATAGAGCATCGGTGTAGCTGGCTAGAAGTCCAGAGATCCAGTGGATGGCCAATAGGAAATAACCTGCTGAAGTACTGTGTAGAAAAGCTATGCCAATTACTATAAGCATGGTTACCGGGCTGGCGAAGTGTGTAAGTGCGGCAAGTCGGGCGGCTTCCTTGTCAGAAATGCTATTCTGCTTGTGTAGCTGCATGACCCCTCCAGCTCCACCGGGGAATCCGGCTGTGATTCCGAGTGCCAAGGTCCAGCCGCTGGCACCGGGCAGACGAAAGACCTTTTTCATCAATGGCTCCAGAAGCACTCCGAAACCATGCACGAAACCCGAGGCGGTAAGCATCTCTGACAGCATCAGGAAGGGGAGCAGGGCAGGGAATACGAGTGTCCACCAAAGCTTCAATCCTTGGAGTGAAGCCTCAAAGGAGCTCTCCGGTGAGATAATAATTGCAATGGCTGTCAGGATTGCCATAATCCCGGGTATAAATGGTGTGGAGCGTGTAGCTAGTCGGCGTATTTGAATATTTTTCATTTCTCAGATCACCTCTTCATAACTTAAGGCATGGACGATGTGTTATCAATTTATGCAGAGTAGACAACCATCATGCCAAACCACTAGTCGAAGCGGTAATGAAGTTCAATCATTCATATCCTAAAAGTGCCGCGGGAAAGAAGGGAAGAGCAGTGAAGCAACTGAAGCATCGGCCGGGTTTCCGCGCCACAGCTTATCTGTTTACGTTTGTAGTAATCGTGTATGTATTTGTCTTTATGAACACCCCGTACATCGTATATCAGCCAGGCAGTGCATCTGAGGTTGCCCCTATGATTAAGGTAGAGAATGCCGATCCGGCTGAAGAAGGAACGTTTATG
Organism: Paenibacillus sp. FSL H7-0323; assembly: GCF_038002725.1. Taxonomy (NCBI): domain Bacteria; kingdom Bacillati; phylum Bacillota; class Bacilli; order Caryophanales; family Paenibacillaceae; genus Paenibacillus; species Paenibacillus sp. FSL H7-0323. The sequence goes on from NZ_JBBODB010000001.1 coordinate 970,558, forward strand.
ATGACTACGGTGTCTGCTAGTTATGCTAATGTGGCCTTATTGGTCGCCTCTGCTTTTAATTCCAATTCAGAGGTTGTGCGAAAAGAAACCCGGCTAGGGGATAAATCAGAAGACGAATATGCTGCAGAGCAGGTTTATTATATGAATAGCTCACAGTCTTATTCTGTTCAGGCCGCTTATCATGCAGCGGGAATTCCATATGAGGATGTAGTGGATTATCTCTACGTCTTTTCGGTTCCTGTAGAAAGTAATAAAGGACAATTTCTGCCGGGTGACAAAATCATTAGTGTAGAGGAACAAAAAGTGCCCGATCCTGAAGCACTGTCTAAACTGCTCTCCTCTAAAAAAATCGGAGATCAAGTCGCTGTTGTTTTGCAAAGAAATGGCAAGGAAGTACAAGAACAAGTGACGTTGGTTGAAATAAAGGATAAAGAGGGCGCTGCCGTTCGACCTGGTTTTGGAGTCACTATTGCCGCCGTTCAAAAAGTAAAACCAAAAGAAGCAGGGAAAGCTGTCAGCTTTGTAGATACAAATGTTGGCGGACCTTCGGCAGGGCTAATGTTCACTATGGAAATTTACAATCGCCTTACTTCTGGAGATTTAACTAAGGGCCATAGGGTTGCAGGGACGGGTACGATTAACGCTGAGGGTGTAGTTGGTGCTATCGGTGGAGTGAAACACAAGATCGTGGCTGCGGACCGAGAAGGGGCGGAGATTTTTTTCGTGCCTGTTAAGAATTATGACGAAGCCAAAGCAAAAGCTGATAAAATCGGCACATCTATGAAGCTGGTGCCTGTATCTACGCTGGATGAGGCGCTGAAGTATATGGAGGAACTGCCGGTCAAACCATGACCGGAGGTTCCAAATAATCGCGGTACATATCAATTCTGCGTGGTTCCTTAAAAGCTCCCGCGAAAGCGGAAGCGGCTTGAAGATCTCGCTCAAGCTGCGGATGGGAACAAAGGGACGGGCGCATGACGATGGGCAACGTAGCTTTTTGTTTCATCTCTTTAAGCAGTGCTCGTCCGCTTTCTCTAAAACCAAGAATACGAATATATCCGGGCCCCTCTGCTAGTATGGAAGGGGTCATTTCTTTTTTAGAATGATTTAACAGAACATGTAGCAGCAGACGCTGTAACCGTGTATGCGTGTAGCGCTTGCTCTTAAGGGCGTGAAGCAGGCCTGAAACAGAGAATTGCTCCAACTCAGGCAAAAGCCGCAGTATTCGGTTCTCCAAGCCTTCATTCATATCATGGATCGCGTGTAACTCGGCAGCAGTATGGGTGGTCAGCAGATGGCGGAGCGGGATACTGAAGCTCTCCAAGCTCAGAGGGCCCCTTCCGGCTGCATGCTCTCTTTCCAAAATGGACACGCTATAATCCGGCATATAAGCAGCGGGAGATCCGCCTTCTTGCAGCAGCTTGCGGATGGCCGTCGCACTTGCAATAGAAGAGTCGGCTTGTAATGGGTCATGGAAGCCTGCTGCTGTGCGCGGAATGGTTAGTGGCATTATCTTGCTGTGCAGCCGCTGCAAGGCGATAAGATAATGCAGTCCAAGGCTGTTATTCGGCTGGCGCAGCAGCTCGCCTGCATCTCCGGGACTCTCCGTTTCCGGGAGAGTCCCTTCAAAGGCCACCGCCGCCGCTGCGCTGTACGCGGCGGGGAAGCTCGCTCCGAGCGCCATGCGGCGGCGGATCTCGCTCTGAAGCTCGCTGCTTTCCTCAGCCAGATATCTGGCCAGCGGGAGCAGCGAGCCCAAAGTGCCGGCTTCGGAGCCGAAGCACAAGCTGTCCACGACCCCGGTCGCTTCCAGCAGTGCAACTGCTCCGAACGCGAACCACTCGGCTGGCTGGACGGCATAAGCCACCGGCAGCTCAATGACGAGGTCGGCGCCCATATGCAGCGCCATCTCTGTCCGGGCTTGCTTGCTTACCGCCGCCGGCTCGCCGCGTTGGGTAAAGGGACCACTCATGACGACGATGGTGCGCTCTGCGCCGGAAAGTCTTTTGGCTTCCGTGAAGTGATGCACATGTCCGTTATGTAAAGGATTGTATTCTGCGATGATTCCAACCGTTGTCACTGTGGCTTCCCTCCGATAAGTAAGGTATATTTATTGAGTTTAGTAGGGTAGATTTCTAGAGATACTGTTAGCACAAGCTGATCTTTTGATTTACACTAATAGTTATATCATAATTCACCGCATTTTCTGAAACAATATAAAGGGAAAATGGTTGACAAAGGTATAGAATACTAGGTATAATAAATTTTGTTTGTTTGGGAGTGATAAGTATGCAGATTCACTTTCGCAAATTAGCGAATGCCGACGAACCGTTACATATTCACGATGTTGTGGATGTCAGCGAGGTAGTCAAAGGGCGCAAGGATATTCTAACTGTTGCTCCGCTCTCAGTAGACCTTAAAGCGCTGCCCGCGGGAACCGATTGTGTGAACGTGGTGGGGAAACTGAGTGGAGATGTGGACATGTTATGTTCACGTTGTCTCACGGAGGTCAAAAGTGATTTGAACATTCCTTTTGCTGAGACTTTCAAGTGGCTTAAGCAGCCAGTTCTTCCAGATGATGACGAAGATGAGGATCTCATTTACGTCAAGGATGAGGTTGTGGATCTTATCCCGTATGTGGAAGAAAATTTCGTACTGCACTTACCGGATTCGGTATTGTGCAAGGCAGACTGTCTTGGTCTTTGTCAGAAATGCGGACAGAACTTGAACGAAGGCACCTGCAGTTGCGACAACACAGTGATCGATCCTCGACTCGCTGGGTTGAAAGACTTTTTCAAATGAAACATTACAACAAAACACATCCTGCTCTGAGGAGCAGGCTGACAGAAATATCACGAGGAGGTGGAACACATGGCAGTACCACAACGTAGAACGTCTAAAACACGCCGTGACAAACGTCGCACCCACTTTAAGTTGGTTGTGCCGGGCATGGTGAAATGTGAACAATGCGGAGAGTTGAAACTAGCTCACCACGTATGCAAAGTTTGCGGAACTTACAAAGCAAGAGAAATCATCAAACAATAGTTTCAAAAATAAGTAGTACTTCACTTCGGTGAGGTACTATTTTTTTGTCCAAATTTAATAAAGATAGGGTATGCACCTATACTTTATGTTCCGCTCAGAAGTCAATGCTTTATTTTTGGTGCGGCATGCTTTATACTACATATTAGTACCTGGTTCTAAAAAATATTTATGATTGTTAGACCTAATATAACAGCGGCCATTCAAGCGGCCGGATGCTTTCTTTAAAATATAAGGAAGTATAAGTTATGCACCTATACTTTATGTCTTATATTTCTCGCTTAAACGCTTACTGTCCTTATTAGGGCGCCGAAGGCGTTTATGCTTGGCATGTGCCAGGAGGTGAGCCGCTATCGAGCGGATGTCCAAGAAAGAACGTCAGCAACAGCTGCTACATATAATTGCAGGCAATCCTTTTGTAACTGATCGGGAGTTGACTCGTCAGTTGAAGGTGAGCATTCAGACGATTCGGTTAGACCGGATGGAGCTGGGAATACCAGAACTGCGTGAAAGAATGAAACAAATGGCAGAGCATTCCTATGATCAGGTGCGCTCTTTGCCTGCGGATGAAGTGATCGGAGATATTGTCGATTTACAGCTCGATAAGAGCGGGATTTCGATCTTTGAAATTCGTGAGGATCATGTCTTTTCCAGAAATGGGATCGCCCGTGGCCACTACGTGTTTGCTCAAGCCAACTCGCTTGCGGTTGCTGTGATTAACGATGAAATTGCCTTGACTGCTTCAGCCGACATACGATTTGTTCGTATGGTTCTGCTTGGTGAGAAGTGCATTGCTAAAGCTCAAGTGCGGTCACTTGCAGGCAGAGGCGGCAAAGCAGAGGTGGACGTATTCACCTATGTCGGAGAAGAATTGGTATTTCAAGGCCACTTTATAGTGTATCGTTCCGCTAATGAAGAGTATAGTGAAGGGGGTAACCGTAGTGCTGATCGCCATTGATGCCATGGGCGGGGACAACGCTCCTGAATGTAATGTCGAGGGGGCGTTGTCCGCGGCCGCGGAATGGAAAGATACGCAGATTGTGCTCGTAGGTGACGAAGCCAGACTAGAGCCACTGCTGAAGGACAAGCCGTCCAACCTGAGTGTGCGGCATGCAGGAGATGTTATTGGTTCTGATGAAGAGCCGGTTAAGGCGGTTCGCCGCAAAAAAGATTCATCCATGGTTGTAGCTGGACGTATGGTGCGTGAGGGCGAAGCAGATGCTATGATTTCGTCAGGTAACACGGGGGCGCTTATGACTACAGGCTTACTTGTAGTAGGCCGTATGCAGGGGATTGAACGTCCGGCGCTGGCACCTATGATTCCGACGCTGGATGATGTTGGTGTGCTTGCGCTTGATCTTGGCGCTAACATGGATGCGAAGCCTGAACATCTGGTGCAATATGCGCTGATGGGCAGTATTTATCGGAATAAAGTGCATGGCATTGCTAAGCCGCGGGTTGGACTTCTAAATGTAGGGACGGAGCCTGGGAAAGGCAACGAACTGACCAAAGAAGCCTATCCACTGCTGGAGAACTTGCCGGGCATTCATTTTATCGGTAATGTTGAGGCACGCGACGTACTGACAGGAAACTGCGATGTGCTTGTCTGCGATGGATTTGCTGGTAATATCCTGTTGAAGTCGCTTGAGGGTACAGCGGGTGCATTGTTCTCTTTACTGAAGGAGCAATTCAGCCGTTCTCTGAAGACTAAACTTGGAGCGGCTATGCTGATGCCGGAGCTTAGAGCCCTGAAGGGCAAGATGGATTATAAAGAGCATGGCGGTGCACCGCTGCTTGGTCTTAGCGGATTGGTAGTTAAGGGGCACGGATCTTCAGACGGAAATGCGGTTAAAAATGCAGTAAGACAAGCGCGGATTGCTCTGCAAGCCGATCTTGTGCCAAGTATATCCAAGGAAATTAGCGGGAAGTGAGTGACGAAATGAAACAGTTGCGGCCGGTTGGGATTATCGGTACGGGTAAATATGTACCTGAGAAAATTTTAACAAACAGTGATCTAGAAAAAATAGTGGAGACTAACGATGAATGGATCGTCAGTCGGACAGGGATCCGTGAAAGACATATCGCTGCACCACATGAGGCAACTTCTGATTTAGCCTATGAAGCTGCACTTAAAGCTTTGGATTCTGCAGGCATGAAAGCCGAAGATCTGGATCTTATTATTATTGCAACGGTAACCCCTGATAGCTCCTTTCCTTCCACAGCCTGCATTTTGCAGGATAAACTTGGAGCAAAAGGTGCTGCGGCCTTTGACTTATCAGCAGCCTGCTCTGGTTTTGTATACAGCCTAGCTACTGCGGTTGGCTTTATTCAGAACGGAATGTACAATAATGCACTCATAATTGGTGCGGACACTTTATCCCGCATCACTGATTATACGGATCGTAACACCTGTGTACTGTTTGGCGATGGTGCAGGAGCAGTAATCATCGGTGAAGTTCCAGAGGGACGCGGTTTCCAATCCTTCGATCTGGGTGCTGAAGGTTCTGGAGGAAACTTGCTTAAGCTGGAAGCTGGGGGTTCGCGCTTGCCTGCATCTCAGCAGACGGTTGAAGACAAGAAACATTTCATCTATATGAATGGCCGTGAAGTGTTTAAGTTTGCCGTTCGTGTTATGGGCTCAGCTACAGAACGTGTGCTTACTAAAGCCGGATTAGGTAAAGAAGATATTGATTTGTTCGTACCGCATCAAGCGAATATTCGTATCATTCAATCCGCTATGCAGCGGCTTGACCTGCCACCGGAGAAATGTGTAATCAATGTTGATAAATATGCTAATACATCAGCAGCTTCTATTCCTCTAGCTCTAGTTGAAGCGGCGGAAGAAGGACGCATGAAGGAAGGCGACACGGTTCTGATGGTTGGATTCGGCGGTGGCTTGACTTGGGGCGCGTCCGTATTGATCTGGTAATAGAGGAAGGAGTTCTTACTTATGAGTAAAATCGCATTTGTCTTTCCCGGTCAGGGTGCACAGGCAGTTGGAATGGGTAGAGATGTATATGAAGCTCTTCCGCACAGCCGCGCGGTATTCGAAAAAGGTGATGAGGTGCTCGGATTTCCACTGAGCCAGCTGATTTTTGAAGGACCTGACAGTGATTTGAAACAGACCGTAAATACACAACCGGCTCTGCTAACAGCAAGCGTGGCTTATCTGGAAGCATTACGTGATCAAGGGATGAAGCCGGATTATGTAGCTGGTCATAGCCTAGGAGAATACAGCGCACTGGTTGCGGCAGGCGTATTGTCCTATGGAGATGCTGTAAGACTCGTGCGTTTACGCGGTCGTTTTATGGAGGAAGCTGTTCCAGGTGGACAGGGAGCTATGGCTGCAGTGCTTGGTGCGGAGCGGGATGCTCTGGCAGAATTATGCCGGAGCGTATCCGAGGAGAGCGGCGTGGTAGAACTGGCGAATGTGAACTGCCCGGGACAGATTGTTGTTTCTGGTTCACAGGCCGGGGTTAACGGTGTTGTGCAGCGTGTTAAGGAAGCAGGCGGAAAGCGGGCTATTCCGCTGGAAGTAAGTGGACCTTTTCACTCTTCGATGATGAAGGCTGCGGCAGACCGCTTGGCAGACGAGCTGAAGAGTGTTACTTTTAATGCTCCGGCTGTACCTGTTATTGTCAATGTTACCGCAGCACCTGTAACGGATCCTGAAGAAATCCGTGAACTGCTTGTCCGCCAGGTGTACTCCCCTGTGCTCTGGCAAGACAGTATTGAATGGCTGATTGCTGATGGTGTGGATACTTTTGTGGAAATTGGTTCTGGCAGTGTTCTGGCAGGTCTGATCCGCAAAATAGACAAAACAGTCAAAGTAATCAACATTAACACGCTTGAAAGTGTGCAAGCTGTCTTGTAAGATACGTTCAAACATTGTTTATCAATAGCAATATGATCGAAAGGGGAATAAATGATGTTCTCAGCATTGCGGGGTCAAACGGCCCTTGTAACTGGTGGCTCTCGCGGCATTGGCCGCAGTATTGCACTTGCTCTCGCGGAACATGGCGTGAAGGTGGCCGTGAACTATGCGGGCAGTGAAGCAGCCGCACAAGAAACCGTAGCTCGGATTGTCGAGCTTGGCTCGGAGGGTATTGCCCTTCGTGGCGATGTCGGCAATAGTGAACAGGCCGAGAACCTTGTCAAAGAGGTTCTGAATACCTGGGGACGTATTGACATTGTTGTCAATAATGCCGGCATTACCAGAGACAACCTGATTATGCGCATGAAAGAAGAAGAGTTCGATCAAGTGATCGAAACGAATCTAAAAGGGGTGTTTAACTGCCTAAAGGCAGCTACACGCCCTATGATGAAGCAACGCTACGGGCGCATTATCAATATTTCTTCCGTAGTAGGTGTAACAGGAAATCCTGGACAAGCTAATTACTCCGCAGCTAAGGCAGGTGTCATCGGTTTAACGAAGGCATCGGCTCGTGAGCTTTCCTCACGGGGGATCACGGTGAACTGTATCGCTCCTGGCTTCATTGATACAGATATGACGCGTGAGCTCTCTGAGGAAGTGCGCAGTGAGCTTGAGAAGGGCATTCCACTTGCTCGGCTGGGGCGCCCTGAAGAGATTGCTATGGCTGTAGTCTTCCTGGCCTCTGAAGGCGCTGCGTATATGACCGGCCAGACACTACACGTGGATGGCGGGATGTATATGTAACTCTCCGTCAAGGAGAAATTACACTGTTTTAATGCTGAAATGTGAGGGATAAAGAAAGCGTTTTTGACGCTCTATGGTATTTTGAACTCATATCTCGTATAATACCAAAAGAGGAGGTGAACCGGATGTCCGATGTATTAGAGCGTGTAAAACGCATTGTCATCGACCGCTTAGGTGCCGATGAAGCTGAGGTAACATTAGAAGCGTCTTTCAAAGATGATTTAGGTGCTGATTCTCTTGATGTAGTAGAATTGGTTATGGAATTGGAAGATGAATTCGATATGGAAATCTCTGATGAAGATGCAGAGACGATTACGACCGTGGGTGAAGTTGTGAAGTACATACAATCTCATACCTAGAGTCATATGATTGAGAGTCCCGTTCCTGCTAGGGCGGGACTTCTCCTCATTTATAGAGCATTAAAGATGAATCAAAGGTTGCCTTGAGCAACTATATAAGGGATATAACAGAACCGCAGGATGGTTAATGATGCGGTTATCGCTGTTCATATAGTAGCAACAGAAAGTATATAAGTTCTGAATATAATGTATACAACCTATAGATGGGGTGATTGTGTTTGAGTCATAGAGTGGTTGTTACCGGGATGGGCGTAGTTACATCATTGGGCAAAGATTTGGAGACGTTCTGGGATAATCTTATGAGCGGCAAATCCGGTGTATCACAGGTTGAGACCTTTGATGTCAGTGAGTATACTACGCAAATAGCATCCTCTGTTAAAGATTTCGATCCAGAGGCACTTTTTGGTCGTAAGGAAGCCCGCAAAATGGACCGTTTTGTACAATTTGCAGTGGCTGCCGGTGAGGACGCATTGCGAGATAGCGGACTTAAGATCGGTGAAGATATTGATGCCGAAAGAATAGGTGTATCTGTAGGATCAGGTATTGGTGGTCTTGGAACTTGGGAAGACAATCATAACTTGTTGCTTGAAAAAGGACCGAAGCGGGTTAGTCCGTTCTTCATTCCGATGATGATCGCTAACATGGGTTCTGGGCAGTTGTCCATTAACCTTGGTGCAAAGGGTCCTAATACGACGACAGTAACTGCTTGTGCTACAGGAAGTCACTCCATTGGGGAATCCTTCCGCTTGATTCAACGTGGAGACGCAGATGCAATGATCTGCGGTGGTTCCGAAGCGACCATTCGTCCAACAGGTATGGCTGGTTTTTGTGCTATGAGAGCAATGTCCACTCGCAATGATGAGCCTGAGAAGGCAAGTCGTCCGTTTGATGTGGATCGCGATGGTTTTGTTATGGGTGAAGGTGCCGGGATTCTTATTCTGGAATCACTCGAACATGCTGAGAAACGTGGAGCGAAGATCTATGCTGAGGTTATCGGTTATGGTCTAAGCGCAGATGCTCATCATATGACTGAGCCTGATCCAGATGGTGCAGCTCGCTGCATGAAGATGGCAATCCGGGATGCTGGTATCTCTCCTGAAGATATTGATTACATCAATGCTCATGGTACTTCAACGCCTGTAGGAGATAGATCAGAAACTGCTGCTGTTAAAAAAGCATTGGGTGACCATGCCTATAAAGTGGCAATTAGTTCGACGAAATCCATGACAGGTCACCTTCTGGGTGCTGCTGGTGGAGTAGAAGCTATTATCTGTGGCCTTTCTTTGCAAAAAGGGATGATTGCGCCAACGATTAATTTGGACAACCAAGACCCGGAATGTGATCTGGATTATGTACCAAATGTGCCACGTAAAGCTGATCTTGATATTGTAATGTCGAATTCGTTCGGCTTCGGGGGACATAACGCAACAGTTATTCTAAAAAAATATAATTAGTAAGGGGACAGTGCGGTGAAAGGAGAACTGAAGCAGTTACAACAGCAACTTCAAATCCAATTTCACGATTCTGTGCTTCTGAAGCAGGCCTTTACCCATGCATCCTATGTGAATGAACACCGTTTCAATCAGCATCAGGACAATGAGCGTCTCGAATTTCTTGGCGATGCAGTTCTGGAGTTAACGGTTTCTGAATATTTGTACAATCTATTGCCAGACCGACCTGAGGGAGAGTTGACCAAGCTGCGGGCCGCTATTGTATGCGAGCCTTCACTGGTCAAGTTTGCGGAGAGTTTAGGTTTTGGCCGTTATGTACTATTGGGCAAAGGGGAAGAACTTACGGGCGGACGTACTCGCCCGGCCCTGCTGGCTGATGTATTCGAATCCTTCGTGGGAGCGCTTTATCTCGACCAAGGACTGGAAACAGTGCGGAGTTTTCTTGATAATCACGTATTTCCTCTCGTGGAGACGGATGGGAAATTGCAAATGCAGATGACCGATTATAAGACGGAACTGCAAGAGCTAATTCAGCAGCACAATATGGGTACATTGGAATATCGAATTATAGAAGAACGGGGACCTGCACATGAGCGTGAATTCGTCTCAGAGGTGTATATGGCTAACCGTTCACTTGGTAAAGGAAGCGGCCGGTCCAAGAAGGAAGCAGAGCAGCAGGCTGCAGCAGCAGCACTTTTGCATCTGAAAGAGGACGGTGCCTGAGTTTTGCATCAAGGGGACAAGCGGAGGAGAGCAGCAAAGGTCTGAATACCGGCGTTTAGGCGGAGCTCAGACCGTTGCTGCTCTTTTTCGACAATATAAGAACTTATATGTTCCGCGTTACAAAGGATAAGGTACATCTTAATGGTTTTTTAGGGTACAAACGCTATGGTATAATGGGTCAGAGGTGATTGGCAAGTATGTTTTTGAAACGGATAGAATTAGCTGGTTTTAAATCATTTGCCGACAAAACAGAAATGGAGTTTGTGCGCGGTATAACGGCTGTAGTTGGCCCGAACGGAAGCGGCAAAAGCAATATTTCTGACGGCATACGCTGGGTACTCGGCGAACAGAGTGCTAAATCACTGCGTGGCGGCAAGATGGAGGATATCATTTTTGCTGGAAGTGATGCGCGTAAAGCTGTGAATTATGGCGAAGTATCACTTACGCTTGATAATGAAGATCACACACTTCCGCTGGATTTCAGCGAAGTTACAGTGACTCGGAGAGTCCACCGCAGTGGAGATAGTGAATATTTAATTAATAAGCAGTCCTGCCGTCTGAAGGATATCACAGAGCTGTTTATGGATACCGGTATCGGACGTGAAGCGTACTCGATTATCGGGCAGGGTAGGATTGAAGAAATTCTAAGTACTCGTTCCGAAGATCGGCGAGGCATCTTTGAAGAAGCATCAGGTATTGTAAAATATAAATCGCGCAAGAAAGACGCAAGTCGAAAGCTGGATGATACCGAGCAGAACCTGCTTCGTATTCATGATTTGATCAGTGAGCTTGAGGATCAGATTGGGCCACTTAAGGATCAGTCCGAGAAAGCTATCCGCTTTAAGGAACTTCGCGAACAATTAAAACATCAGGAAATTTCAGTATACGTACACCAGATTGAAGGCATTCATACCGCTTGGCAGGAAGGTAACGCTAAGCTTGAAACGTTGAAGGACGAGCAGCTGGAGCTGTCTACTGTGGTTTCGGCTCATGATGCCAAGCTGGAGAGCGGGCGCTCTGAACTGCGCACGATCGAAGCACAGATCGAGAAGCAGCAAGAGCAATTGCTGCGTTATAGCGAAGCATTTGAGAAGAGCGAAGGTTACGGTGAAGTGCTGAGGGAACGCAAGCGCAATCTGGAAAGTAATCGTGAGCAGTTAATGCTCACGTTAGGTTCGGTTGGCGAGCGTTCTGCAGATCGTCAGCGTGAAGTCGTGGATCTGGAGCTTAAGCTTGAACAATCGCGGCTTAAGCTTGTGGATCTTCGGAAACAGATCGAAGATGAAGAGACAAGGCTTGAAGGTGTGGCAGACGGGATTAGCCAGAGCCAGGAAGAAAAGCTCAAAAGTGCTCTTTTGGAGCTAATGAACCTTATGGCGAATGCACGTAACGAAATTCGTTACGCGGATCAGCAAAAGGAGAATCTGGAACGTCGTATGAGCCGCAGTGAAGAAGAAAGCGGCAAATGGACAGCCCGGCATGAAGAGTTGTCTGCCAACCAGAAAGGGCTGAAGGACAAGATTGCCCAGCTGGGGAAGGAGCTTAGCAATCTTCGCGGGGCTTATATCACTGAAAGTGAGCAGCTCAGTAAACGTCAGAAGCTGATCGAAGAAACACAGTCCGGTCTTCGGAAATGGGAACAGAAGCGGGAAGCGCAAGTCTCTCGTCATGAGACCATGAAAGAGATGCAGGATGATTTCGACGGCTTCATGCTTGGGGTTAAAGAAGTGCTCAAGGGTGCGCGCAAAGGACAGCTCAACGGTGTGCATGGTGCGGTTGCGGAGCTGATCTCTGTTCCGGAGAAGCTGGAAATGGCGATTGAGACTGCTCTAGGCGCATCACTTCAGCATGTGGTCATGGATAATGAGACTGTGTCCCGCCAAGCGATATCATTTCTAAAGCAACGTCAGCTGGGACGAGCTACCTTTCTTCCGCTAGATGTTATCCGGCCGCGCCAGATTTCTGGCAGTGACCGTGGTATGGTGGGTGATGCTGACGGATTTGTTGGAATTGGTTCCGAACTTGTTGGTTACGATGATAAATATACTAGCATTATTGGCAGTTTGCTCGGCAATGTGGTTATTGCGGAGAGCTTGGAGCAAGCGAACCGTATCGCCGCTAGATGTCAATATCGTTATCGGGTAGTTACCCTGGAAGGCGATGTAGTTAATGCCGGCGGTTCGATGACCGGGGGTAGCCAGCATAAGAAGAATAATAGCTTGCTTAGCCGTAAACGTCAGCTGGATCAATTAAGCAGTGAGATTGAAGAAAGCGAACGTCAAATAGTGAAGCTGAAGCAAGGCATTGCCAGACTTCGTGAGGAGCAGGAGAACGCTAGCGTGAAGCTGGAGGACCTGCGCCGTGATGGCGATGAGAAAAGACTGGAAGAGCAAAGTGTCTCCGGTGATTTGAAGCAGCTCGAGCATGAGCTTCGGCATGTGCAGGAGCAAGTGGAGAGCACAGGTGCGGAACGCAGCGGCTTTGAGAATGAAGTACGTGCGCTTGAAGAGACGCGGAAGCAAGCCACTGCTGAGCTTGAACGCCTTGAAAAGGAAGAAAAGGAAGCCCATGAGGGTATCCGTAACGCTGAATCAGCGCGTAAAGCGAATGAATCAGCTAAGGAAGAGCTGCAAGGCAAGTTGACCAGTATGAAAGTCTCGGAAGGCAAGCTCGATCAGGAGATATTCTCCCTGGAGGAGCAGTTACGTCGCCTAAGACAAGATGTGGGTTCACAGGACAAGGAGCTGCGCCAGAATCGAAATCTGTTACATACGATTGAACAGGATCTGGCTAACAATGCTTTGGAAGCTGTGAAGCAGAAGGAAGATTTGAACAGTTACCGCTTGAAGAAGGAAGAGACGACTGGAACTTTGGATTTTGCGCGTGCTGAGCGTACAGCGTTAACCCGTAAGCTGGAACTTGAGGAAGGCAAGACTAAAGATCAACGTCAGGCCCTTAAAGTAGTCGAGGACAAGCTGCGTGCCACTGAAGTTTCTGTCGGTCGACTCGATGTGGAGCTGGATAATATTCTCCGCAAGCTGAGTGATGACTACGAGCTAAGTTATGAATTAGCAAAACAGAGATATCCAGTGCCTGAAGATGTACCTGCCGCACAAGCCGATGTACAGCGTTTGAAGCGCAGTATTTCTGCGCTAGGAGAGGTTAACTTAGGGGCGATCGAAGAATATCAGCGGGTCCATGAACGGTATACGTTCCTCAGTGGACAAAAAGATGATCTAGTCGAAGCTAAGACTACCTTGTATCAAGTAATCCGCGAGATGGAAGATGAAATGTCCAAACGTTTCAAACAGACCTTTGATGCGATCCGCAAACAGTTCGGGACCGTGTTCTCAAAGCTGTTCGGCGGCGGGCGAGCGGATCTCATGCTTCTGGATCCGGAACATATGCTGGAAACAGGTATAGATATCGTAGCCCAACCACCGGGTAAAAAATTGCAAAATCTGCAGCTTTTATCTGGCGGTGAACGCGCTCTAACTGCGATGGCGTTATTGTTTGCTATTTTGCAAGTGAAGCCAGTTCCGTTCTGCGTATTGGATGAGGTCGAGGCTGCGCTCGATGAAGCGAACGTTGTTCGTTTTGCACAGTATTTACGCGAGTTCTCTGAACAAACTCAGTTCATCGTCGTTACGCACCGCAAAGGAACGATGGAAGAGGCGGACGTGTTATACGGAGTAACGATGGAAGAGGGCGGCGTCTCCAAGCTCGTCTCAGTACGTTTAGAGGATGAAGAAGCTGAGATTGCTTAAATTCATCAAAGAAGAGAAACTTTTAGGAGGAACCAAATGAGCTTTTTTAGAAAATTAAAAGAAAGCATTTCCGGCAAAACGGAAAGTGTAACGAAACAATTCCGCGACGGATTAGAGAAAACCCGTAAAGGTTTTGTAGAGAAGGTCTCCGACCTTATCATCCGCCGCAAAAAGATAGATGAAGAGTTCTACGAAGAGCTGGAAGAGATTTTGATTGGTGCAGACGTGGGTGTAAACACTGTTATGACCCTTGTCGAGGATTTGCGTGCCGAAGTGAAGCAAAATCGGATTGAAGATGCTGCCGAGCTGAAGCCGATTTTGTCCCGTAAGCTTATGGAGCTGCTGCGTGGAGATGATGATAACAGCCTGAAGGAAAATCCGAATGGAATTACGGTTATTTTGTTCGTTGGGGTCAATGGCGTGGGCAAGACGACTACCATCGGCAAGCTGGCTCATCGTTACAAACAAGAAGGTAAAAAAGTTCTTTTGGCTGCAGGGGATACGTTCCGTGCCGGAGCGATTGAGCAGCTTGAGGTTTGGGGCCAACGCGCAGGCGTAGATGTCATTAAACAACAAGCAGGCTCTGACCCGGCGGCTGTAATGTACGATGCGGTCCAAGCGGCAAAGCAACGCAACGTGGATATCTTAATCTGCGATACTGCTGGCAGACTGCAGAATAAAAGCAATCTGATGGAAGAGCTCAACAAAATCTTCCGCGTCATTCAAAGAGAAATCCCAAGTGCTCCACATGAGGTACTGATGGTGCTAGATGCTACGACGGGTCAAAATGCACTTACACAAGCCAAGTTATTTGGTGAAAAGAGTGGCGTCACTGGCTTGGTCTTGACGAAGCTGGACGGTACGGCTAAAGGCGGAATCGTTGTAGCGATTCGTCAGGAAATGAATTTGCCGGTGAAGTTTGTAGGTCTTGGAGAAAAAATGGAAGACTTGCAGCCATTTGATTCGCAGCAGTTCGTACATGCTCTTTTTGCCGGATTAATTGCCGAGGAAGAAGAGTCAGAAGAATCGGAAGAGCAAGTGTAATCAACAGCACAATATAATCATAAAGAAGTCATATTTACAAGGAATGCCCTCGAAGCTATATTTAGTTAGGAGGGCATTCCTTTTCTTTTTTATAAAGGGTTTGTCCGTCATTTTGTAGCAACTGCTAAGCGACTTTTAGAAAGTATAAATGCATCGCGTAAGGGATCCCTTTAAATAACAGCTTTCCCTCACTAATTAGCCTCCAGAAGCGATATTCTATGAATGAGGTACTGAGATACAAATTCCATTGCCCTATAATTGTGCCTACAACTAAACCTGCATTTACGTAGCCATCTCTTTCCTCACACTGTTGAAGTTGCAGAATTAAAGAAAGAATTTCTTCGTCATAGTAACTCTCGGGAACATTCATAAGCTGGCCCTCAGCCCAAACTCTAAGCATATCCTCGGTGTTGCTGATTTTTTGCCATTCTAGTTCATACTGTTTTCTTTGAGCGGAGGTGATAGGGGGTGTGTTTTCGGTAATTTTTATAATTTTTTGCAGAACTTCATTTGGGAGCTGACTAAGTGCTCTGGGATATAAGCCGATTTCAAATGGAGCAGCAATCTCCCTATAAGCCTTGACTGGATCAATAACATGAATAGGTTGCGTCCTCTCACTAAGAATAGAAAGTGCAAATCGTAAACCCGTTTGATCATGGGAGTTATCTCCGCACCAAATAGTGATTTTTTTGTCCTCGGGAATTTCTTTTAAGGTCTGAATCATGGCTGCCAGTTTATGCTGGGGATTTAAATGATAACCCTGATCCGGAAATCGTTCCTGAAACCATAACTCACGGGTATGATAGCCTTCATTATTATGTAATCCACGCAACGGTCCAGCAGAGAACATCTCATTAAATGAAAGTACTCGTATTAAATGACGACAACCCAGATGACTAAGGGCTACCTTCATTGATCCCGCTTCAGACAGGCCAAATAACAGATAAATGTGATTCCGCCTAGTCTCTTCCTGCTCAATTGACATAGTATATTTGTGCTCCATAGGTCACTCTCCCATCGCAACAAATTATACCATACTCAATGAATCCACATCCTCAGGCAACTATATAAAAAATACATTATATGAAAAATTCATAACAGTAATGCTTGTCACACTTCCTGCATACAATTCAATGATGAATCTACATTTCATCTCCGGCAACCTATATAAGAGAGAAAGGAAGCGATTCCAAAAAATACAAATATCTCCGGAATCACATTTCTCTGTTATATATGTTGACATGAACGAGTGGATTTACGTATTATGAGAATATAAACCAATATTTCCATGGATGTTTTCTGAAATGAAAGTATAAGTTGTTAACAAAGATTACATCTATCGAAAGGAGTCGGGCTCATGTCCAAATTAGATCCTCTGCCAGGTCTGTCTCCGTATCCATTACAGCATTTTTTCGATGAAATGTATGCTGATAAGAGGAATGTCCGGCCGCACTACAGACATGTGAATCGCATGTTTTCCGGAATGAGCTCCGAAGAGCTGCAAGGGAAGCAAAATTTAATGCAGCGTAGGATGATGGAAGAAGGAATTACCTTTACGCTTTACAACCCGGCTCAGGATCATCCTATGGAGCGAACGATCCCCTTCGATATGATTCCACGTATTATCCCTAAGAATGAGTGGGAGAGGCTAGAAGCTGGAATTATTCAGCGTATCACAGCTTTGAATTTATTCATTCATGACATTTACCATGAGCAATACATTGTTAAAGATGGCATCGTCCCTAGGCGTATGATTATTTCCAACTGTTATTTCCGGCCAGAAATGTCAGGTCTGCGAGTGCCCGGTGGAGCTTATATCACCACCTCAGGAATCGATCTGATCCGCCACCACGATGGACATTATTATGTACTTGAAGACAACCTGCGAACACCCTCCGGCTTTTCCTATCTTTTTAAAGGCAGAACCCTTATGAATCAATTGTTTCCTGAATTGTCCTTTGCCAGCTCCATCCGAGATGTAGATCATAGCTTAAATCGCTTCTTATCCGTGCTTCGTAGTCTATCTCCTTCAAGAAGGTCAGATCCGGTTATAGCACTCCTAACGCCTGGAGAATACAATTCTGCATATTATGAACATGCTTTTTTGGCACAGCAGATGGGTATACATTTGGTCGAAGGACGAGATTTGGTAACAAAGGATCACAAAATATATTTGAAAGAAATGAACGGACTGCGTCGCGTGGATGTGCTGTATCGTCGGTTGGATGATGATTACATTGATCCGCTAGCCTTTCAACCTGATTCTTTATTGGGTGTGGCAGGACTTATGAATGCGTATAGGGCAGGCAACATAGCGATTGCTAATGCGCCGGGAACCGGTGTTGCAGATGATAAAGCGATGTATGTCTATGTACCGGATATGATTCGTTATTATCTGAATGAAGAGCCGATCCTTGGTAATGTGCCGACGTATTTGTTGTCCCGACCCGATGAACGCCTGTATGTTCTTGAGAACCTATCCGAAATGGTTGTTAAAGAAACCTCATTATCCGGAGGATATGGGATGTTGATCGGAAGTGAGGCGACCAAAGAAGAATTAGCGGAGTTCCGAATGAAAATTATTGCCGATCCGGACCGTTATGTGGCACAGCCAATTATGTCCTTGTCCAGAGCACCCGTATTGTCGGGAGGCACTATGGCACCCCGGCATATAGATCTTCGGGCTTTTGTATTAATGGGCGCAGACCGGAAGCCACATGTCATACCTGGTGGATTAACACGAGTGGCTATGAAAGAAGGTTCACTGGTTGTGAATTCCTCGCAAGGCGGTGGAGTAAAGGATACTTGGGTTATGGCTTGATCTATTATCTTGTAAGCCTTGATTGTGAATCAAAAATATGCAGCATCAATTTGGAGGATAAAGGAGTGGCTAAAGATGCTGAATCGAAATGCGGAGGCTTTATTCTGGATCGGCCGATATATTGAAAGGGCAGAGAATCATGCGCGGCTAATCAATGTACATTATCATATCCAGCAGGAAGAGGATTTTCAGGAAGAAGGACATAAATGGTCGAGGCTTATCGATGCATTAGGAGTTCGAAGTGAGTATTTGCAGCAGTTCGAAACCTTTTCTGAACAGGACGTGTTATCCTTTATTACACTCGATTTGGGCAATTCGAATTCATTATTCTCTTGCGTACATCATGCTAGAAATAATCTTCGCACACTGCGTCAGCATCTTCCAAGTGAGCTATGGGATATCGTCAACAGCTTTAATCTATGGCTTGGGGAGCGGTCAGTCGCTGATATTATGAGTGGCCCACATCATTTCTACCAGCAGGTGAAGGAACGTGCGGCTATGTTTCTAGGAGCAGAACAATCCGTAATGCTTAGGGGAAATGAATGGCATTTTATAGAGAGCGGCCGTTTTCTGGAACGGGCAGAGAATACGACGCGTATTTTGCAGGCAGTTATTGCCTCTTGCCGTTTTAAAGAGCTTCATGCAATTTATATTCAGTTACAGGCTGTGCTGAAATCGGTAAGTGGTTATCAGGCGTTTCGCCGTTATTATGCAGATGCTATGTCACCGGAGAGCATTTTAGATTTTTTGATCGCAAATCCCAAATTTCCACGTTCGATCCGCTTTTCTTTTCACCAGCTGGAAGAGCATTTAGCTAGACTTGAATTAGATTCCTCAGAAAAAGGCTCAGGTCATGAGAAGGTCATCCGTCAAGCAGGAAAGCTGAAGGCAGAGCTGGATTATATGGAGAAAGAGGAAATGTCCGGTGAACTGGTGGAAGATGTGCTGCAATCACTCGTAATATCTTGCCAGAGACTGGGCAAAACGATGGAGGGCGCCTTTTTTCGGCGAGAAGGAGTATCTGTATGAAGATTCAAATCAATCACACCACCACATACAGTTATCCAGAGCCGGTTACGGACAGTGTCAATGAAATCAGGCTTACCCCACGCACCAACTATCGGCAATCCTGTTATCACCATGAGGTTGAAGTATCTCCGGCAGCTAATCTATTAACGTATGAGGATTTCTTCGGTAATCGGGTGCATGCCTATTCGGTTAATAAGCCACATACGGAAATGGTAATCCATACGAAAGCTACTGTAGTAACGCTGGATAAAGCCCAAGGTACCGATCTTCCGCGAACCAGCCTTGAAGAGCAAGTTAAACTATTAAATGATGAAAAGTTTCAGAACCGTTATATTGAGTTTATTTTGCCGACCCGTTATACCGAGGTGACTCCTGAATTAGTGGAGTTCGCTTCCCAGTACCCTTTTAGTGAAGCTGAGGATATGTATGAATGGATTCTGAAGTTATCTTCGACGATTTATGAACAGTTCACCTATGATCCTGAGGCAACAAGCGTAAATACAACGGTAAAAAAAGCCCTCAAGCTCAAGCGGGGGGTCTGTCAGGATTATGCTCATCTTATGATCGCTGTCTGCCGCAGTGTGGGTCTGCCTTCAAGATATGTTAGTGGATATCATTTTGTCGGTGATCTACAGAGCAGCAATGCTAATTTCGAGCAGGCTTCACATGCTTGGGTGGAGACCCATATTCCGGGTACGGGCTGGCTTGGTTTTGATCCGACGAATAATGTTGAAGTGAACTGGCGTTATATCAAGCTGGGTCATGGACGGGATTATAAAGATATAGTACCTGTAAAAGGGGTATATCGCGGTGGAGCAGGCACACTAACTGTAAAAGTGGACGTACGCAAGCTGGACAACTGAACTGAAATAATTGAAACATCGAACATCGAACATCGAAACAATCAAAAAAATCAAAATATTCGAAACAAACTCTCCGCTCATCTTATTGAATGGGGAGATTTTTTTGTGCGGCGTGCCTAAATTCGGAAGATTTATGAACGAGATGATTCCATTACAGGTTTATTTGGGTAATCTTGATCCATAGTACTTATCTTACAGACATTAGAGGAGAGATTACATATGAGCCCAAACATATCTAAGAAACAAAGATTTATTGGAAAAACAGCGATTATAACCGGAGCGGGCTCGGGAATTGGCCGTGCTACCGCTATTAAGCTGGCGCGGGAAGGTGCAAATGTAGCATTGTTCGATTTAAATCTTGAAAGAACCTCTTCCTTGGCAGAAAAGCTTAATAAGCTACGAAAAGATTGCGCGCTGGCCATAGAGGTAGATACTTCGGATGAGAAAAAGATGGAGGAAGCCGTACGTTGTACGGTGGAACAATTCGGAGGTGTGGATGTAGTATTCGCTAACGCGGGGATTAATGGCGCTGTGGGCCCGATAGAAGAACTAAGCTTGAGCGACTGGGAGCGTACGATGTCGGTGAACTTGACGGGGACTTTTTTGACTCTGAAATATACTATTCCTCATCTGAAAGATAAAGGGAAGGGCAGTATTATTATTACTAGTTCCATTAATGGGAACACTAGATTTGCCAGCTTTGGGTGGTCTACTTATAGCACTACCAAAGCTGGACAGGTGGCTTTTGCCAAAATGGCAGCTCTCGAGCTTGCTAAGTTTAAGATTCGTGTAAATGTGATCTGCCCTGGGGCTATTGCTACGAATATAGATGAAACCACTGAAATGAGCGAGGATGTTGAAGCAATCGTCATTCCGATTGAATTCCCTGATGGAGCGCAACCCTTGGCAGATGGACCGGGCAAGCCGGATAATGTCGCTGATCTCGTTGCTTTTCTGGCTTCGGATGAATCTATCCATATTACAGGTGCGCAAATCGTGATTGACGGCGCGGAGTCCTTGTTATCCTAATTTCGAGATCGCTTCCCGGTATTGCTCGTACCATTTATTCCATTCGTCTTTCCGTGACTTCAGCGTCGTGCCTTCCAAAAGATGCTGGATCACTTCTAGACAAACATGCCAGCCAGCGAGATCTCGTGGTGTATGCGGGGTAAGCGTTTGTAGTGTTTCGTTCAAGACGAGTAAACAGCCTTCTGAATTAGGGTATAACTCAAAACGAACAAGATCCTCAGCCCAAGTAAACTCAAAAATAGATTGATGCTGCAGCACGGTAATTTCCATATCCACAAACGTTCCGTTTTGCATATCAAACTTTATAAGTCCGCCTTCACGCAGGTCCTCGATTTTTAATTCAGAGAACCATAAGGCAAGCTTCTCATTTTCGGTCAAATAGGACCAAATCTCAGTTGCGGAATGCTTTAACTGGCGTTCGAAACGAGCGACATAATATTGATCTTCTTTTTGGATGTTAGCTAACATTTATATTTCTCCTTTGGACTACTGCGGTAGTCCTTTTTTTATTGAGTTGAGGCTCATTAGAAAGAGTATAGCAATCGCCTGTGTTAATTGCACGATCCGGCTGTGTGGCTGAAGCGTAACTTATAGGGTATAGAGGGCAATAAAATAGCGGGAGAAATAAGGTCATAGGCAAGTCCACGAGCTCGATTTGCGTACGGCGCGGAGTTAGTGTTGGCGGAGAAAAGGGAGTGATGTAGGAGATAAGTGTGCAAGACGGGGGAAAGGGAGTGATGTAGGAGATAAGTGTGCATGACGATGAAAAGTGAGTGAAGACAGGGATAAGTGCGTGATGAATGGCGGAAGTAAACAGTAGCATCTACGGTGGCGAGGATGCATCGGCATTGCGGACTGTATTGCAGCTATTTGGAGTTTTTGGTGTGTTTATTAGAAGTATCGGACTGCATAGTACTTATTGCTGCGATTTTGAACAAAAGTAGGGCGTATTTGAGCGAATAGGTGCAACTGAGTCCGATAGTATAGCGAAATGGACTAAATTAGTGAAATAAGGGCTGCTGGGTCCGAACGATCTATGGCGACGAAGATGTAATGAGGGTGTAAAGGATGTAGTATACGAGCAAGAGCTACTGGGTCCAATCGATTTGCGGAGGCCTGGATTCGCTGACGTTGCGGACTGTATTGCAGCTATTTGGAGTTTTTGGTGTGTTTATTAGAAGTATCGGACCGCATAGCGCTTATTGCCGCGATTTTGAACAAAAGTAGGGCGTATTTGAGCGAATAGGTGCAACTGTGTCCGATAGCAGAGAGAATAAGCCTGAATTAATAAAATAAGGTCATCTGAGTCCGAACGTTATATGGTGGCGAGGATGCATCGGCGTTGCGGACTGTATTGCAGCTATTTGGCGTTTTTGGTGTGTTTATTAGAAGTATCGGACCGTATAGCTCTTATTGCTGCGATTTTGAACAAAAGTAGGGCGTGTTTGAGTGAATAGCTGCATCTGTGTCCGATAGTACAGCGAAATGGACTTAATTAGTGAAATAAGGGCTGCTGGGTCCGAACGATCAATGGTGACGTAGATGTAATGAAGGTACAAAGGATGTAGTATATGAGCAAGAGCTACTGGGTTCGATCGGTTTGCGGAGACCTGGATTCGCTAATGGATCGGACTGTATTGCAGCTATTTGGTGTTTTTGGTTTGTATTTTGAACATATCGGACCGCATAGCGCTTATTGCCGCGTTTTTGAACAAAAGTAGGGTGTGTTTGAGCGAATAGGTGCAACTGAGTCCGATAGTACAGCGAAAAGGACTAAATTTGTGAAATAAGGGCTGCTGAGTCCGAACGATCTATGCGACGAAGATGTAATGAATGTGTAATGAATGTGTAATAAAGGATGTAGTATACAAGCAAGGGCTCCTGGGTCCATACGTTTCACGGTGGCCAGTGTATGCTGACATTGCGGTTATGGGCTTAGAATATGCATTGTGTACGATAGTTACAGAGTCTGAGCTATTCAACTGTGCGACGAGGGCAAGGGGCATTTGAGTAAATAGCTCGCCATCCCTATAGATAACAGAATAGGAAATATCTGAGAAATCATTCCGGCACCTTGATGCAAATCCTAAGTCTTTTATGCTAAAATTAACGCAATTCCGTAAAATCTACTTTTGCTTAGGCAGGGTAGTTAATAGTGTGGTATTAGTGAAGGAGGCTGCGTATATGGGGATGATGTCTTGGTTAGCTGAGCAGCGAATTCAGGAGTCTATGCGTAACGGGGAATTTCGAGATTTACCTGGGCATGGCAAGCCGCTGGAGCTCGAGGATTTATCGGGTGTGCCGGAAGAATTGCGGATGTCTTTTAAAATCATGAAGAACTCCGGACTAGTGCCTGAGGAAATCTCTCTGCGAGCTGAATGTGTTACGTTGGAAGGATTGCTAGCGGCGTGTCATAATAGCGGAAGTGCAGAAACAAGTGAGGGCAAGGCTTTGCGGTCAAAACTGTCTATGAAAAGACTGCGTCTACAGGAGTTATTACGTGAACGCGGCTTGGATAGTAACCCTGCTTTTATGCAATACAGTGCTCAAATACACGAACAGATGATAAAGGAAGAGGAATAACGCTGGTTACGTTACTGCCTAAATGCCTACAGTCATTTGGACATCAGAATAAATAGTGTAAAATAAAAAGGCATCTCTTGGTCGTTTTAGACAGAAGAGCTGCCTTTTTGCTTGTTATGTGTAACTAAACATGTATACTCATCTAATTTGTTTAAAATATACCCATTCCGGATCGCCATCATCTAAATTCTCAATGACTCCGCTTTTAACAAACCCTTGAGAAAGACATAGTTGCTGCATGATCGTATTGGATTCATTGGTGGAGGTGAAAAGCTTGGGGGTTGGGCATTGTTCCTCGATGTAGCTAAGGAGTGTTTTGGCTATGCCTAGGCGTCTGAACTCAGGATCCACAATGACCAGCTGAATAAAACAACATTCGAAAAAGGTGGTATCGCAGCAAGCAAATCCTACAAACGTTCCATTATGTGATGCTACGTAACACTGCTCATGCTTGATATATTTTTCAATCTTCGATTTGCGGCTTTCATTGCCAATGATCTTGCTGTCTATTTTGGTGAGCATGGGTAGATCTGAAATTGTAGCTTTTGTTACGAATATCATAGTAAGTCTCCTTATTAATATTATAGAGGGTATGAATGGTAAGTCTTGATCTTTAAGGTTTTTTCACACATGATGAAGATGATCTAAGATAACTTCAAGGGAAATTATAACATATGATTATAGACGATGGAGAGATAGAATGAAACAACTTCCGATTATACAGGTGCTTCCTGACCTGAAAAACATACTTAACACTGCGCAGGCAGCAGTACTTATCGCTGAACCGGGTGCAGGCAAAACAACAGGAACGCCTCCGGCGTTTTTGGACGAGCCCTGGATGGCGGGTAAAAGCATTTTAATGTTAGAGCCTAGAAGGCTTGCTGCTAGATCTGCCGCCACTTACATGGCATCCTGCCTTGGAGAAAGTGTTGGACAGACGGTAGGTTATCGGATGCGGAATGACACTAAAGTAGGCAAAAATACGCGGATTGTTGTAGTCACTGAAGGAGTATTAACGAGAATGCTGCAAAGCGATCCTTCTTTGGGTGATGTGGGTTTAGTTATTTTTGATGAGTTCCATGAGCGCAGTCTTCATGCGGATTTGGGACTTGCCCTTACACTGGAAGCACAGGCTGTGCTGCGGGAGGATCTAAGGATTCTTATCATGTCAGCTACCTTGGACAGTGAGCGGGTGTCTGCTTTACTAGGCGATGCGCCCGTAGTAAATTGTCCGGGCAGAACCTATCCTGTAGAAACAATCTATGTGCCAACTACTGGGAATCTTCCACTGGAAAAAACTGCTGCTGCTGCTGTGAGACGTGCGCTTGTTGAACAACCCGGAGATATTCTCGTCTTTTTACCGGGGGAAAGAGAAATACGCAGAACTCAAAGTGAGTTGGAAAATGGAAGCTTGGCAGAGCAGACGGTAATTCGCCCTTTATATGGCCAGCTGCCACAAAATATCCAAGATGCAGCTGTGGCTGCATCTGTTCAAGGTGAACGAAAAGTAGTGCTCGCGACTTCTATCGCTGAGACAAGTCTAACGATTGAAGGCGTGCGAACGGTAATTGACACAGGGCAGCGCCGTACACAGGTATTCTCACCACGCACAGGAATGCCAAGTCTGACGACAGTCCCGGTATCGAAAGCCTCCGCGGATCAACGGCGGGGACGTGCCGGACGAACAGCCCCTGGCGTGTGCTACAGGCTGTGGAGTCAGGAGGAGCATAATCGACTTCCGGATGACAATGTGCCGGAGATTATGCAGACGGACCTTGCGCAGCTCGCTTTGGAGCTGGCGCTGTGGGGCGTGCGCGATCCTGCCGCGCTATCTTGGCTTGACGCGCCGCCCGCTGCGCCTTATGCGCAGGGCACCGCGCTGCTGCGCCAGCTCGGCGCGCTGGACGCCGCGGCGCTATTACGCCGCACGGCCACAGCATGGCCGCGCTTGGCGCGCACCCGCGAGCCGCGCATATGCTGCTGCGCGCGGCAGAGCTTGGCACAGCACCGCTCGCCTGCCGGCTGGCGGCGCTGCTGCAAGAGCGGGACCTTTTCAAGGGTCCCGCGGCCCTAGATTGCGACCTCACGCTCCGCGTTGAGGCGCTGCTCCGGTTCGAGCGCTCCGCTGATAGCGGCGGAGCGGACCCGGCGGCTCTGCGCGCTGTGCAGCGCGAGAGCCGCCATTTCCTGGCGCAGCTGCAAGCCGCGCCGGGCGAGAACGTGAACGACATCAGCCGCTGCGGGCTGCTTCTGTCGTTCGCCTATCCCGACCGGATCGGGCCGAAACGCGGCGATGGCGCGTTTCTGCTCTCCTCCGGTCGGGGGGCGGCCATGCGGGAAGGGCAACCGCTGGCCCGGTCATCTTATATCGTAGCTGCTTCGATCGATGATCGCGCTACACAGGGCGCAATTATGCTGACAGCTGAGATAGAAGAAGGACAACTGCTTTCCTATCATGCAGACCGCATCACCGAGGAAGCGGATGTGTATTGGGATAAAGAAAGTGGAAGTGTGAAGAAACGTCGTCGCACAATGCTCGGCGCGTTGGTCTTAAAAGAAACTTCACATGAAAGACCCTCCGCGGAAGAAATGGCAAATGTACTATTAAGTGTCATCGCTACAGATGGCATTGAAATCCTACCGTGGGAGAAGGGAACCATACAGCTTCGCGAACGTTTGATGTTTATGCATACCTTACGTTCAGATTGGCCGGATGTATCAGATGTTTCTTTAATTGCTACGTTGGATGAATGGCTTTTGCCATATCTGCAAGGTATGAGGAACCTCCGCGACCTTCAGCGTGTACCGTTAGCGCGAGCGCTTGAGGGGATGTTAGACTGGAATCAGCGGCAGATGCTGGAAAAGGAGGCACCTACACATATATCTGTTCCCAGTGGCTCGCGTGTGCCTGTAGATTATACTAATCCTGCTGCCCCGGTATTGGCAGTAAGATTGCAAGAGATGTTTGGACAGCTGGACACACCTCGAATTGGAGGGGGGAAAGTGCCAGTATTGCTGCATCTTTTGTCACCAGCTAGACGACCTGTGCAGGTAACCTCTGATCTAGCAAGTTTTTGGCGGGGGACCTATTTTGAGGTCAAAAAAGATCTGAAAGGACGGTACCCGAAGCACTATTGGCCAGATGACCCATTACAGGCTATTCCGACTAATCGTACACGTCCTGTAAAATAATTTATGGTTACATATGCTCTTGAAATTTTTCCTTAGATGTTTGGTCTCCCGTTTAAAGGGTAATTACTAGCGAAGACAATTACTAAGGAGGGCTTCAAGTGACTAAAAAAATCGTAGGTATTTTCGACACAGAACAAGAAGCAACCAGAGCAATTGAAGGACTTCACAATCAAGGATTTAATAATGATGAAATATCAGTAATCACACGTGATCGTGATGAGCTTAGAAACATCTCAGAGGATACAGGCACAAAAGCTCCAGAAGGAGTAGCAACAGGCGCTGCTACAGGTGGTGTAGTTGGCGGCGTTGCCGGACTATTAGCAGGGATCGGAGCATTGGCGATTCCGGGGATTGGACCGATTCTGGCGGCAGGGCCTATAGTTGCAACCCTTACAGGTGCAGCAGTTGGTGCAGGCGCAGGTGGATTAGTCGGCGGCTTGATCGGACTCGGTATTCCTGAGGATGAGGCTAAAGAGTACGAAGGTTATGTGGAAAGCGGCAAAATCCTTGTACTAGTCGATGATAATGGACGCGGCTATCAAGCACATGATGTGTTCCGCGGTAACCGTTCGCTGAATACTCAGCGTTACGAAGGCGTCTATAACGAAGACACTAGACTAGGAAATTCGATGGCTAACAGAGCGGATCGGACGGCTGAAGTCTACAACCGCGATAAAATATAACATTATAATAACCTGCTTTAAAAGCGGTAAAAGGTTACAAGGAGCGATTCTCCGATTTAATGGAGAATCGCTCCTTTTGTATTTTTAGTCCATCGCGCCTCCCGGAATCCCCCTTTGCTCATCCTCTTCTGAGGTGTACGGACCCAGATGACGCTATTGGCTAATTTTTGGTCTTTGCAGCAGGATTTCGGACTCCATGGACGCTATTCTATAGAATGAGGCTCATATTTGCTGTTATTTATGCCAATAGCTGCAATGGGGTCCGATAGGGCTCCAAATATTGAATAATATTGCGGTTAAGGTCCGCTGTGTCCTTTGCTACTACGTTCCTGCATCGTTTCGGAGTGTCCTTATGCTGCTACGCACGTGCTGTCCTTGTATTGCTACGTAAGCGCACCCGGTCACGTGTCCTTATGCTACAGAGTATTCGTATCGGATTGCAACTCTGAACGTGCCCCGTTACGCAGTGTCCTTAATACTACTACGCACGTGCTGTCTTTGTACTGCTATCTATGCGTACCCGATCACGGTGACCTTTGTTGGAGGTGCATCGTTCCGCTGTGTCTTAATGCTGTTACGTACATGCACCGTTCCCTAGAGTCCTTTTACTATTATCGTTCCACTGTGTCCTTGTATTGCTACGTAAGCGCACCCGGACTCTGTGTCCTTATCCTACTGAGCATAAGCCCCCGGTTTGCAGCTACGAAATCCCCCCGTTCCGCAGCGCCCTTATGGTTGCTAAGCACGTGCCACGTTCCGGAGTGTCCTTATGTGCTGCTACCAGCACGATCTTAATCAAGGATACGAAGCATGCGGATGAAAGAATCAGCTGCCACGGATAACCTCATATCGCGATGGATTGCGAAGCCTATATTCCGGGGGGGAGGGGGATCATCTAATTGCAACTCGAAAAGTTCTCCTTTTTGAATCTCCTCAATTACAAAAGAACGGCTAATAAAGGCTACCCCGTAACCAAGTCTTGCGAATTCAGAGAGTAAATCGATGCTGCCCAGCTCTATATCTGGTTTAACGGACAACCGCTTACCAGCAAACCAATGATCAACAAACAGTCTGGTGCTGCTTTCTGGGGATAATAAAATAAAAGGTAACTCTGCAAGTTCTTTTGCCGTAAGCGAACGGTTTGCCAGTTCCTGAAAGGCTCGTCCCACTACAAAACAATCCTCAAGGGTGGCAAGCGTCTGAATACTTAATTGTGGATCGTCAATAGGCATATGGACGAGCGCACAGTCTATTTCGCCTTCTTTCAAACGTTTGGTGATCTCATGCGTTTTTCCGTGTGATAGCCGAATTCGTATGCCGGGATATTGTTTGTGGAATGCGTTCAATTGCGGCAGCAAAAGATTTTTTATAAGGGAATCACTTGCTCCAATCCGAACTTCTCCCTCGTTTAATTGCTTTAGATTATGAAGATGCTTTTGTGCAGAATCCAGCATGACTAAAGAGGGCTCAACATATTCCAATAACGCCCGTCCTTCCTCGGTTAGCTCTACACCTTTAGATAAACGATGAAATAATTTGAGGCCTAAAGAATCCTCCATTTGTTTAATGGCATAACTTACGGATGGCTGTGTAATATGCAATTCATTTGCAGCCTTTGTTAGATTTTTGTAACGAGCCGTATATAAAAAAATACGATACCATTCAAGGTTAAAGAATTTGATATAGATCACCTCTATGACAGTCTGTTGAAAATGTGATTTCATTAATCGCAACAATCTTATTATAATTTGGATATATAAATAATAAAAGAGTCGGCAATGGAGGTTTGAATATTATGGCAGGTAACACATTTGGAGAAGTATTTAAGATTACTACCTTTGGAGAGTCACATGGTGCAGCGGTTGGGGTCATAGTGGATGGAGTTACACCTAATGTTGAAATTGATGAAGCATATATTCAGAAACAGATGGATAGAAGGAAACCAGGCCAGTCCTCTGTAACTTCACCGCGTAAGGAATATGATGTGGTGCAAATACAATCAGGAATATTCGAAGGGAAAACAACCGGAACTCCACTCTTTGTAGTTCTGTACAACAAAGATATGAAACCGGAGGCCTATAACGATATTCAGCATTCATTTAGACCCGGGCATGCGGACTATACTTTTTTGCAGAAATACGGAATTCGCGATCATAGAGGCAGTGGACGGGCATCAGGCAGGGAAACAGCGGCAAGAGTAGCTGGCGGAGCGATCGCTCGGAAACTGCTCGAAAGAAGAGGGGTTGAGGTACTAGCCTACACGCAAGAGGTCGGAGGGATTAAGTGTCAAACCTTTGATGAAGATGTTATTGAACAAAATGCAGTCCGCGCCTGTGATGCTAAGGCTGGAGCTGAAATGATTAAAAAAATTGAACACTTAGCTTCGATTGGAGACAGCTGCGGAGGTATCGTGGAGTGTCGGATTAGAGGGGTTATTCCGGGTCTTGGAGAACCCGTATTTGATAAATTGGATGCAGAGTTAGCTAAAGCGATGTTATCTATTGGTGCTGTAAAAGGAATAGAGTTTGGAGCTGGATTCGAAGCGGCCTCTATGCTTGGAAGTGAACATAATGACGCGATGAATAAGGATGGATTTCTTAGTAACCATTCCGGTGGGATTATAGGCGGAATCAGCACAGGAGAAGAGATTATTTTTCGAATAAGTGTAAAGCCTACATCCTCGATTTCTGTTACTCAACAGACCATAAACACGAATGGTGAAGAAGTTGAGATTAAAACGGAGGGCAGACATGATCCATGTATCTGTCCGAGAATCGTGCCGGTTGTTGAAGCAATGGCTTGCTTAGTATTGGAAGATCTTTATAAAAGACAAGCTGCTATTTTTGGATGAACCACTTTATAAAATGAAACAAATCAAAGACTGCACCTCTTAGCAATAGACTGTGAGGTGCAGTCTTTTTTGCATATGTGGTATCATATGGATAATCATTCAAATTATGTTTTGTCTCTAGTTATGCCATAAGATACAGTACAGCGAAAAGGAGGGAATAGATGAGAATCTTTGTTGCAGGTGCTGCTGGTGTGATTGGACGGTTATTGCTTCCTAAGTTACTACAAGCGGGGCATGAGGTTATCGGTCTGACCCATAAAGAAGAAAACAAAACAATCCTTGAGAGCATAGGGGCACAAGCGGTAATCGCGGATGTGTATGAGCGTGAGTCTATATTTGCGGCTATTCAAGCAGCCCAACCTGAAGTGGTAATTCATCAGCTGACTTCATTAAGTCAGCGGAATTTTGCAGATAATTCAAGGATAAGAATAGAAGGAACACGAAATATTGTCGATGCTTCACTGACAAACGGGGTTAAACAGATTATTGCTCAAAGTATCTCTTGGGCTTATGAAGCTGGTGAGGGACCTGCCACGGAGAATACTCCATTAGATACTAATGCTTCTGAATCCCGGATGAGAACCATTGAGGGTATCCGCTCACTTGAAAAGGCAGTTGCAGAAATTCCTAATCATGTGATTTTGCGGTACGGAATGTTGTACGGCCAAGGGACTTGGTATGATACTGCGGGATTAATGACAGAAGAAATTCGACAAGGGAGACTGACTGCAACAGAAGCGGTTACGTCATTCCTTCACGTGGAGGATGCAGCTAACGCGGCGGCGCTTGCTCT
This sequence comes from Paenibacillus sp. FSL H7-0323, assembly GCF_038002725.1. NCBI lineage: Bacteria > Bacillati > Bacillota > Bacilli > Caryophanales > Paenibacillaceae > Paenibacillus > Paenibacillus sp. FSL H7-0323. The sequence goes on from NZ_JBBODB010000001.1 coordinate 1,001,466, forward strand.
GAACTGGCCTTCTGGTCCAGTTAATATTGTGGACAATGAACCTGCGCGAGGAATAGATTGGGTGCCTGTTTTTTCTGAAATCTTGGGAGCTCCTAGACCTCCTTTGCAAATGGGCAGAGAAGGCTGGGAACGGGGGGCGTCCAATACAAAAGCTCGAATGGATTACGGATGGAGTCCATCTTACCCTTCATGGAGGTCAGGTTTTGCTCAGAGCTTGAAAGGTTAGAGATGAATCCAAACATGTACAAGGAGAGATAACATGAGTAAATTAAAGAATTTTTCTTTAGTAGTCGTGAATTTAATTGCTGATCTATGGTTTGGAATCGTTCGAAAACCAGAGTTTTATGATAAACACACCGTTACTAGAACAAAGAAAGGGTATGTCCTGTTTGTATCTATGGCAGGCATTATCGCAGTGGGTTCAGCTTTTTGGTTATGCTCAAGAATATATTAGAAAAAAGGCTGCCAATTGGCGGTCTTTTTTTTGAGATTGGATGTCAGAAAGCTAGAATGTTATGTTACTACTTAATAGATGGTTAAAACAGGCTCCTTATTATGATCAGCGCATAAGATTAATGTCTAAACTCATGGATGAAAATCGTGCCAAAGTGACGCTTATTGCCGCCTCAGCTGGATTCGGAAAAACGACACTTGCAGCTGAATGGGCTCGCACTCATTCCGATGAGGTTGCATGGTTGTCACTGGAACTTGCAGATAACCATCTTGTACGGTTCTGGTTAAATTTGCATGCTGCAATTGAGAGAATCTTTCGCCCCTTTTTAAATCGCTTGGATTTGTTTATCCAGTCTATTCGTGACGGTTCAGTAGAAACTGCGATTCCTCTTTTATTAAACGATCTGCATTCTCTTCCAGGCTCTATTACACTTATAATGGATGAATATCATGCGATTACGAATCAATCGATTCATGAGAGTATGGGCTTTTTCATCGGACATCTTCCGGCTAATGTGAAGCTTGTAATATTGAGTAGAACTCTCCCGCCACTCGCCTTATCCCGCCTAAGAGCACAACAGGAACTACTAGAATTAAGTTACGATGATCTGAGGTTTACATTTGACGAAATAGATGAGCTACAATCTCAATCCTTGAGCGAGCAGCTTTCACAAGATGAGTTATTTTTGCTTGGAAAAAAAACAGAAGGATGGGCAGCGGGTTTAATTCTTGCCTTCCGCTCTTTTTCAGGAAGGGCTGGTCTTGGAAGCTATCCAGCATGCTTTTGAGGCAGAGGATTATACGTTTTCTGCATCATGTATGGATAGGCCTTTCAATTCAATTATCAAAGATGGCGATGAATCTACATTGCTAGATTTACTAGATAAGTTGCCGATCAAAAATATGATTGTGCACCCTGATTTATTTTATTTTCAAGCGGGTTCGATGGCTGTCGCTGGACGATCAGATGATGCCAAACGCTTCTTACAAAGGTTGAACTTTTCATGGAAGAGGAATTTATTATTCCGGAAAAAGAGCAAGCCGTAATTCAAATGCGGTTGGATCTGTATCGTGCTTCGGTTGCATTTTATCAGGGGGACGTGGATACGTTCGTTGAGCTATTGGACCAAAACAGGGAAGGCATAGAGAAATTTGCATCTATAGTAAACGTTACAAGGACATGGTTTTGTATTTTTGGCGGATCTTTTCTATGAACGGAATCATCTTAAAGATGCAAATGTCCAACTGGACAAAGCGCTTGTTATGTGTAATTCCTCGAGGCATGTGAGCGTGTGGGTGCCAGGGGTTATTTTGCAAGCTAAAATGTTAAAAGCAATGGGTCATGTGGAACCTAATTACACAAATGAAGAATTACTGACAGCGTCAACGCTTGTGTATGATAAGAAATCAGGACAGCTAATTGCGAATTGTCTTTTGGGTTTACAAGATGATTACGCAGCAGTTTACAGTATTGGTGTAATACCTGCTTACAGAGGAAAAGGGATTGCTACACTGATGTTGAAAAGAGGACTTAATCTCCTGAAAGATAAGTATCCGATCCTAAGATTATATGTCATGGAAGGTAATGATGCGGAGTCTGTTTATTTAAATCTAGGATTTGTCCCTGGAGTACAAGAGATACAGAGTATGTATATTCCTATGCACGACTAAGAAAGGCTGCCAGATGGCAGCCTTTTTTTTGTTAACTAGGCATGAGAGGTAATAGGAAACATGAAATGTTGAGGGAGTTCTTTTAATAGCGGACGTATAAATAAGGTATCTTCACTCTGTGAAATTAATTCTGCCTTAACTTGATCGATTGGATAATCTGGTGTGAAATAAAAATGTATAACTTCAGTATCCGGAGAAATAATGCTTTTCAATACTGTATTGATATCAAAACTTGTTGTACTAATAATATCAAAAATATGAAGCTGATGATCCTCATGTTTAAAGATCACAATAACGTCAGCCTTTTCAATATAATAAAAGGAATCGTGAAAAGGAAGAATAAAATAAAACAGCAGCTGATGTTCATTATTTATCACACTTAGCGCAGAGGATACCGGTGTTCTTTTGACTGCAAAATTTTTGATCATGCTAAAATCAACGGGGTTACCTATAGATAAAGGCCGCACAGAGTAGGTTGTAGTTGGCTGATTGCTAAGATGAGCAGCGTTAAGTGAAAAGCTGCTTTCTTGCATGCGTTCAAACCCGAATTTAGGATAAAAATCCAAAGCGCGCTCATTAGCAAATAAGTAGAGAAAGTCGTATTCATGTTCGTACTTAGCGATAATGTGGTCTATTAATTTTCGGGATAAACCTTGCATACGATAATCAGGATGTGTCATCACCGTCCCAATTTGGATGGCGTTGTATTCTTTTTTGTTGATGAGAATAGTCATTTTATTAATAGATGCATTCGCAATGACGTGATCTTCATCGATAAAGGAATAACAAATATATTTGTCATTCCAGCCCCCTTGTTCATACCAAGGTTTAAAATCAATACCAAAGATTGATTGGGCTAAAGAATTGAAGCTAAGCTTATATTTATCGATGTATTTATAATCGCTAATCAATTGATATTCATTCATAGAATATACCTCTATTTCAGATGATTTTGGGATTCGCATTTTATGAATATATAATACTATGCTTTTTAACCGTAAAGTTGATTTTAAAAATACTATACCAATATAATCCTGTAGATGTGTTATCATAATCTCTAAATTATTGACTCGGAGGTATAAGATGAGAGAGATAGATTACTGTCATTATTTTTGGCAGGATGAGAAAATAAGACTAAGATCTGTTCACATTTGCAGAATTCTCATCACAGCGGCTAATGTTTACGATCGAAAATCTGAATGGTGAATATGTGGGTGGATTAAATCTTAATAGCATAGACGAGAAAAATGGTACGTTCAGTATAGGCGTGCAAGTGGATAGAGATCATCGAGGTAAGGGGTATGGGACAAGAGCTATCAACATCCTGTTGAAGTATGCTTTTTAGGAGCTTAGACTCAACAAGTTTAACGAATGTACGCTCGAAGGTAACGAACCCTCAGCAGCTATGCTTAGAAAAGTGGGTTGTGTTCAAGAAGGCGTGCGCCGTAAAGTTATTTATACAAATGGACAGTATTTAGACTTACTGTTGTTTGGATTGACGAAGGATGAATTTATGGAGAAAAACGCTATGAAATAGTGCTTAGGAGAGGTTACTTGGAAAGCAGAGTGGCGCAGGGATTATAGCTGAGAAGGACGTTTAGAAAATGAACTTGGCAAAGTGGAACTTATTAGTTACCTAAAAAGCGATTCTTCAATACATGGAGGATCGCTTTTTTGCGTTTTGCTGTTCGAATTGATGTTCTATTGAAGCTTGCGGACCCAGAAGACGCTATTTGCAAATATTAAGCTTTTTCAGAGTAGTTTCGGACTCCAGTGCAGCTATTCCCCAAGAATAGCTGTATATATGTTACTTTTTATGCCAATAGCGTCCATGGGGTCCGATAGCACACCAAAAGTGGGAAAAAGCAGCGAATAGAGTCAACTGGGTCCGATAGCAACTCGAACGAGCAAACTTGAACAAACTAAACAAAGAATGGGAGGGGAGCGTGCTGAAGCCTGTGGATTCAGATAGAGTTTGTATCGTGCTGAAGCATGCGGGTTCAGATGGAGTTTGTATCGTGCTGAAGTATATTGATCCAGATGGAGTTTGGTTTGCGCAGAAGTATGTGGGCTCAGATAGAGTTTATTTCGTGCAGAAACCTGTGGATCCAGATAGAGTTTAGTTCACGCAGAAACTTTCGGACCCAGAAGACGCTATTTGCAAATATTAAGCTTTTTCAGAGTAGTTTCGGACTCCAGTGCAGCTATTCCCCAAGGATAGCTGTATAAATGTTACTTTTTATGCCAATAGCGCCCATGGGGTCCGATAGCACAGCAAAAGTGGGGAAAAGCAGCGAATAGAGTCAATGGGGTCCGATAGCAACTCGAACGAGCAAACTTGAACAAACTAAACAAAGAATGGGAGGGGAGCGTGCTGAAGCCTGTGGATTCAGATAGAGTTTGGTTTGCGCAGAAGTATGTGGGCTCAGATGGAGTTTATTTCGCGCAGAAACTTTCGGACCGAGAAGACGCTATTTGCAAATATTAAGCTTTTTCAGAGTAGTTTCGGACACCAGTGCAGCTATTCCTCAAGAATCGCTCTATATATGTTACTTTTTATGCCAATAGCCTCCATGGAGTCCGATAGCACACCAAAAGTGGGGAAAAGCAGCGAATAGAGTCAACTGGGTCCGATAGCAACTCGAACGAGCAAACTTGAACAAACTAAACAAAGAATGGGAGGGGATCATGCAGAAGTATGTGGCCTCAGATAGAGTTTATTTCGCGCAGAAACTTGCCGATCTAAATAGAGTTTGGTTCGCGCTGAAGCTTTCGGACTCAAAAGACGCTATTTGCAAATATTTAGCTATTTGAGAGTAGTATCGGACACCAGTGCAGCTATTCCACAAGAATAGCTGTATATATGTTACTTTTTATGCTAATAGCGCCCATGGGGTCCGATAGCACACCAAAAGTGGGGAAAAGCAGCGAATAGGGTCAACTGGGTCCGATAGTAGCTCGAACAAGCAACTGATCAAACTAAACTGATCAATCCAAACGGATCAAACCAAACAAACCAAACGAATCAAATTAAACAAAGAATGGGAGGGGGTGCCGAAGCATGCGGGTTCAGATAGAATTTGTATCGTGCCGAAGCATGTGGACCTAATTCTTCGAGGATCATTCTACGAAATCAACGATGTACAATCATTTATTCCATAATTTCATCATATGAAAAATTCACAATAGAAAACCACAAAAAAACTAAGCTCTACCTACTCACATCCACATAAATCATCCAATATCCCACCAAATCTCTATAAACAACGTAATAAGTGAACCCTCTATCAAATTTCAGGTTGTGAAAGTTGGAAAATAGTGCTTATACTAGAGTAATAGAAGGAAAGATTAGCCAACAACATTTACAACATGAGGAGGGTTTATATGGCGTTTATGATTGCTCAACGAGCGTTTATCAAAGTGTATCTTATAACAATGGTAGAACAACACCGCGGTTACGGATATCAAATGCTGGAGGATTTACGTCGGGATTTCAAAGCCCATGGTTATTCCCCTCCACAGAGTGAAATCTATCGCGCCCTGCATGAGCTGGTGCAGCAAGGGATTTTATATCGAACCAAGCAGCTGAAAGGCAATGACCCTAAAGTGGATTTTCAAGAAATCGTACTTTACCATTTCACCTCAGATGGAGAAGAGAAAGCAAAGTTATATAAAAAGCAGGTAAAGACGGATCTTGACCGCTGCTTAGGCATTTTGAATAAAGCTGTTGTGGACAACTATTAGAACTGCAACTATAGTAATATTTTCAGGATGCTCTCACCCTGTTATAATGGTTACTGCCGGATGATTGCAGTATATACTTGGAGGTAGCAAAAGATGGATGAACATATGAAACGCCGGTTAGACAAACAGCGGAAGCTGTTCAGTCAACTTGGCATCACATTAGACGCTCTAACCATACATGAAAAAGAATTCAGCATGAAGCTGCGTGGCTACGATGCGGAGGAAGTAGATACATTTCTGGACAGCGTAATCAAAGATTACGAACGTTTCTATGCGACGATAGCTGATCTGATGGATAAATGGCAAGAGCAGCAGCTGGAAATGCGGGAATTAAAGGCAGAAACAAAAACAGAGGTTATCCAGGTTCCTGTTTCCCGAGGCATTGATCCAAAAGAATTGGAAGAGGTTATTCTGAGGCTTGAAACTAACGTCCGCCAGCTTAAAGATAAGCTTCCTCGCGTGGAAGAGTTTTTATAAGGCGCTGTTTGGGATAATGGGAGCTCCGCTTGACATTTCTAAATTTACCATTGACGAGTTAGCAGTTCATGAATTATGATATGTTCATAAATGATCATTTATATTTTAGTGGCGTGTTACCGTTAAGGGCATGAGCCAAGAATTGTCTTTATTTCCATTAGACAATTCTTGGCTTTTTTTGTTCCAATTTGACGATAATTAGGGAGAGGAGTGATGAGCTTGTCGCGAGAGATCGAGCAATTTCAAGTACAGCGTGTAATTGGGAATAACGTTGTAATGGTTCAGGGAAGCAAAAACGGGAAGGAATATGTCATCATTGGCAAAGGTATTGGATTTGCAGTGAAGGGTTCTGGTGTGATCGAAGGAAATGATGCTCGGATTGAGAAATTGTTTCGTCTAGAAGATCGCGAAGCCTGGAGCCAATATCAAGTTTTGCTGGAAGATATAGATCCTAAGGTAATGAAAATAACTGATGAGATAATTGCAGATATCCAAAGTCAATTTCCTGACAAGTTAAACGACAAGATTTATCTGGCACTCCCGAGCCACATACAGTTCACCATCTACCGTCTGCGCAACGGGATGGATATTATTAATCCGTTTTTGCAAGAAACCAAAATGTCATTTCCGAAGGAATTTGAGATCGCTTACAAGGCATCGGAGAAAATCAATGCTGAATTTCAAGTGCAAATCCCCGAAGATGAGATTGGATTTCTTACTTATCATGTGTATTCAGCAGTCAATAATGTATCGGTTGGTCAGTTAGTCAAGGCCTCTAATATTGTCAATGAGCTTCTAGACATGATTCAGCAAGAACGAAAGATAACTTTTGAGCACGGCAGTATGAATCATATCCGATTAATGATCCACTTGCGTTTTTCGCTGGAACGTATTTTAAAAGGATCACTAATAGATAATCCCTTTGTGAAACATATTAAGAAAGAATACAAAGAGGAATACAAGCTGGCTAAAAAGCTCGGTAAAGTAATGCAAAGATCGCTTGAGGTCGAAATTCCGGAAGAAGAACTATGTTTTCTAGCCATGCATTTGCATCGGTTATTTCAGACCTTAGTGAAATCAAATTAACATCTTAAGAGGAGTGGAGCATATGTTTTCCAAATGGAAATCAAAAAAAGAAGAGAAACATACTGAACATACCATCGAAATCATGGCACCAATCAGCGGGGAGTCAGTTCCACTAGCACAGGTTCCGGATGAAACCTTTGCTGGCGGTCATATGGGTAACGGAATTGCAATAAAACCCTCTGAAGGAATTTTGAAAGCGCCTTTTGACGGTAGGGTTGCTCATATCGTGAAATCGAGTCATGCAGTCATTCTGGAACATTCCTCCGGTATGCAATTGCTATTACATATCGGAATCGATACTGTCAGCCTCAAGGGCAACGGTTTTGTCAGTCATATAACCTCTGGAGATCAAGTAAAAGCAGGTCAAACCCTAATCGAATTTGATCTGGACGTAATTCGCGCGGCAGGTTGTGACACAATTTCGCCTGTAATCGTGACCAGTACAGAGGAGAATCCACCTCAAGTAAGCGGACATTATGGTCAGGTTACAGCAGGACAGGATCTGATTCTTACCGTGGCTTCAAAGTAAATGGTTTATAGAGCACTACTACTATTGAACCGAAAGGATGATTTTAAATGTTGGCTTTTCTACAAAAACTAGGTAAGTCGTTAATGCTTCCTGTTGCAACCATGCCGGCGGCAGCTATTCTTCAAGGGTTTGGTTTGCTTAACTACGAAAAAGATATTCCGCTAGGAGCGACCATTGGTGGATTTCTGAATCAATACTTTGCTCCATTTCTAAACGCCGGAGCGAATGCGATCTTCGGTAACCTAGCCTTAATCTTCGCGGTAGGGGTTGCCATTGGATTTGCCGGTGACGCCGTAGCAGCTTTGTCAGCAGTAATTTCTTACATGGTACTGACTAAGATTCTGCTTATCGTACCGCTTCAATTCTCTTTCATCAATGATGATGTTGTATTGAACATGGGTGTGCTTGGTGGTATTTTTGCTGGTGCTTGGGCAGCGTTCTTATACAAGAGATACCACAATATAAAAATGCCTGATTGGCTCGGATTTTTTGCAGGTAAACGTTTTGTCCCAATCATTACGGCAGCTTCTATGATGGTTCTTGCTGTATTTGTGGGTATGATCTGGAGTCCGATACAAGATGTTATCAGTGACTTCGGGAACTGGGTTGTGTCACTGGGGGCTGTTGGAGCATTCATCTTCGGTACAGCTAACCGCTTGCTGATTCCGTTCGGTCTTCACCACGTGCTTAATACGATTGCTTGGTTCCAAATTGGTGATTTTACGAATGCAGCTGGTGAACTGGTGCATGGTGACTTGTACCGCTTCTTCGCTGGAGATAAAACTGCTGGGATGTTTATGACTGGATTCTTCCCAATTATGATGTTTGCGCTTCCAGGGGCAGCACTTGCATTTATTCATACAGCTAAACCGGAAAAACGTAAAATGGTTGCTTCCATCTTCATCGGTTCTGCCATTGCCTCTTTCTTAACAGGGATCACTGAACCACTTGAGTTCTCCTTTATGTTCGTAGCACCACTCTTGTACGGAGTTCATGCTTTATTAACAGGATTCTCCATGGCCTTGATGTACATTTTAGATGTTAAGCTTGGTTTTGGTTTCTCCGCAGGTTTGATCGATTATCTTGTAAACCTGAAACTGTCTACTAATGCATGGATACTTATTCCTGTGGGTCTTGGATTCTTCGTCTTGTATTATGTACTATTCCGCTTTATTATCTCATTGTTCAAGCTAAAAACACCTGGACGTGAAGATGATGATGAAGAAAGTCTATTAGCACCACCTGGAGGTAATGGAACGCCTTCATCGTCTTCTAAAGCTGCTCAAATTCTTGAGAACATCGGCGGTCCATCGAACATCCGCAATATCGATGCATGTATCACACGCCTTCGTCTGATTGTTAATGACGAAAAAGCCGTTAAAGATTCCGCATTGAAACAGCTCGGAGCTTCCGGTGTTATGAGACTGGGTCAAGGGGCTGTGCAGATCGTATTTGGTCCAAAATCAGAGCAAATTAAAGATGATATTCAAAAGCTTTTATAACTAAATTGATCATGTTGAAATCCTTAAACAGGGCTGGTTCTCATACCAGTCCTGTTTTTTTTGCTGTGTCCAGAGATAAAGGGTTGCTTTATAGATAATGCCTAGTATAATACTTGGTATAAGTAAGCAAAGGAGTCGGTACACATGTCAGTCGATGATTATTTGGATCTTTTAAATTACGCCAAGGCGATTAAAGATGGGCAGTGGCAGGCTGACATCATTGAGCGTTTAAAGAATCTTAGTGCAGCAGCGGAAAGTCCTCAGATACAAGAAGAAAGTGTAATAGAACTTTGGTCAAGGTTTGATGCCATTAACATAATGATTATGAAGCTGTTTGAGAAGTTACGGGAGAATGAACATTCAGAGCAACAGTTTCAGTGGAAAGAGCAGCTCTGGGAGCTTAGGCTGGAACGGAGTATTTTATCTAAAAAGATTCTTAATCGTTACATTCGAATTAGGTAAACACTAGAAGACAGTTTCCTTATTAATTTAGGGGCTGTCTTTTTTTACGTAATCTTGATACAAAAATACATTGATAGTCGTCTTACTTATAGCTGCAGCTGATAAGGAGGATTTACAAGATGGGAATTCCGGAATCTGAAATTTTTAAAGCAATATTCTATGAACATTATCCTATTGTCAGACGTAAGCTGACCGCTTTGGTTCGTGATGAGTCGGCAGCAGATGATTTGGCACAAGAAGTTTTTCTGAGATTGTATCGTAACCCCCCAGATGATCCAGCAGCGCTGGGTGCCTGGCTTCATAGAGTCCTTACTCGTATTGGATATGATTATCTGGACAAAAAAGCAAGGGAACGGCGGCTGCAAAATAAACAAGAACAGTTATACGAAGTGGGGGAATCACCTCCTTCAGGAGAGGAAGTCTTAATCAGTAAGCTGGATCAGGAGGATGTTCATGAATGGTTGAACGAGCTGCCTGACAGGGATAGACAAGCGCTTCTGCTTAGATACTCTGGTTACAGTTATGCGGAAATAGCAGGCGAGCTTGGTCTAAGACCTCCCGTAGTAGGGACATTACTGCACCGTGCGACCCAGAGGTTAAGACAAAATGCAGCAAAATCACTGTCTCAGACGGAATAATAAAACGAGATAAGCGAAGCTAAATTATTTAGGAGGGATTACTAATGACTAAACAACCGCTAAATCAAGATCATAATAAACAACATACAGATGAAGCCTGGGCCAAATTGCAAAACAAGTTAGCGTCTGAGCCTGCAAGTCCCAAATGGTCTGTGTGGAGTCAGCAGTTGTCTGTGGATGTTATGAAAGATGATGACAAAACAGATCCACATATAGACCAGCCTCAATCTACGGATGACAATCCAACAGCTAATCGCCCATCCAAGCGTCCTCGCATGAATCGTCGGCGCAAATGGGGAGTAGCAGTGGCAGGTGCCGCGATCTTTGCGGTTATACTTGGAACTCCAGTAGGAAATACGGCTATGGCATCGCTGCTGAATCAATTTCGGATGGAAGAAGTTACAGTTGTGAATGAAAATGATATCCGGGATATTTTTTATCAGGTAAATGAAAGTCAATCCATGAATGAAGCTATGAACAAATTTGGTGTGTTTACAAGTTCCTTTGGTTCAAATAAAGGGATTATTCCGCTAAATCAGGTGGAAGAGACTCTAGGTTTTACACTTCCAAGCGGAACTTTGCTCGAGAATGTGAAGAGCGCATATATAACCAATTCACAAGAAATAACCTTGAAGCTTAATATTGAAGCAGTTAATAAAGCAATGAAAAGATTGGGTGCAAAACAGCTTCTTCCAGAAGCCATAGATGGGAAAGAAATTAAATTAGATCTTTCGGAGATCGTGAATTATGATCTTTCGATTGATAATGATAAATGGGCTAATCTTACCCAGACGAAGACTCCTTTAATTACGGTAGATCCAACTATAAAGGTTGATGAAGCTTTGGAAGCTATAATCGATTTTCCATTGCTGCCAGATTATCTGAAATCCAGCTTAAAGCAGAGCCGCATTTTATCGGGTGAAATTCCTCTGCCACTGGTAAAAGGCCTGAATACCGATCAAATAAAGATTAAAGATACAACGGTTTTACTGAATCAGAATGAATATAGTCAAGGGATTGTGTACTCGGCCGTTTGGGTACAGAACGGACAACTGTTTGATTTCAACGGAGGAAGCGTGTATACAGATAAAGCTGTATTCTTAGAGAAGTTAGGGGAGTTGATTGAATAATGACGGCTGCTGCAATAGAAGCGAAGTCTTTGACCAAAGAATATGATAACGGACGTGGTTGCCGTGATGTAACGATTACTGTTGGGAAAGGGGAAGCCTTTGGCTTCCTCGGCCCTAATGGTGCGGGGAAAAGTACCTTTGTCAAAATGTTGGTAGGTCTCATTCGTCCATCGAATGGTAGTGCTACTCTATTTGGTCATAAGATCGGTTCACTAGAAGCCAAGTCCCAAATCGGATATTTACCGGAATTATATCGCTATCAAGAATGGCTTACGGGGGAAGAAGTAGTAAGACTGCATGCCAAGCTGTGCCGTGTAGATCGATCTGTAGCCGACAAAAGAATTCCAGAGCTTCTAGCGGAAGTTGGAATTGGAAACCGTGGACGGGATCGTGTGAAACATTATTCCAAAGGGATGCAGCAGAGATTAGGGCTTGCTTGCGCTCTTGTAAACAATCCGGCCATCGTTTTTCTGGATGAGCCCTCATCGGCGCTAGACCCGATTGGACGTCAGGAAGTTCGGAATATTTTGCAGAGGCTAAAAGAGAAGGGAGTTACAATATTTCTTAACTCTCATCTACTGGAGGATGTTGAACTCATCTGCGACCGTATGGCACTGCTGAATAACGGAGTTATACTGCGGCATGGGAAAGTATCTGAGATCTTAAATAAGCGAACAAGCTGGCATTTTAAAGTGGGCGGTTTTACGCCTATTTTGTTGTCTTGGTTACAGGATAGTACTGAACTTCAGATCAAAGTTTCAGCGGATATCGGAGCTCAATCTGAAAAAGGAGCTTCATTCCCAGCTACATTGGAGAGTAGCACAGTTTGGCTGGAAGCGGAATTGGAGAATGAGGAGCAAGTAGGCTGGCTGAACACGTTAATTATTGAACAGGGCATGACCTTATATGAAGTCTCACGGAAGCGAGAACGTCTGGAAGACTGGTTTATGAGTGCTGTATCCGGCCTAAGTCACAGAGGTGAACACGAATGAGAATAATCATAGGAATGACCTGGAAGGAATCGCTGCGTAAACGAGTAATGGTATTAACATTGCTTATGACCATTGTCTTTCTTATAGGATTTTGGTTTGTGGCAAATACGATCGGACAAAGCGGAATACCGAACAGAACAGATATTAGCAGTGGCGAGCATCTCTTAGCTAATTTTACAAATGGTGCTTTTATATTATCACTTGGATTCTTTTTTGGCGCTTTTGTACTCGCCTTTTTGGCGATCTTCAGTTCCTTCTCAGCTATTGCAGGTGAAGCGGAACAAGGGGTTATGCAGGCTTTACTGCCAAGACCGCTGCCGCGGTGGAAATGGTACACAGGTCGCTGGCTTGGATATGTGACGCTTGGGATCGGTTATGCCTTGATTTTATTTATTTCTATTTTATGGATTACTGAGATCCGTGCCACCGTTCCTAGAGACGTCGTAGTCCTATTGAAATCATTTTTGTTATTCTCCTCTGTAGTGCCTTTGCTAATTACGATTTCTATGCTGGGTTCTGGATTCTTCTCAGCAGTGGGGAATGGTGTCTTTATGACAATGTTATATGGAGCTGGCTGGTTAGGTGGGATGATTGATAAGATCGGAGGATCGCTGAGATTAGAACCCGATGTCCTTGACACATTAAATAATCTGTCAGGAATGATGGCACTGCTTATGCCAGTGGATGGTTTACAGCGGAAAATGACCGCCGTCCTGTTCAGCGCTAATGAAATGAGTGGAATGATGGGGTTGTTCGGCAGCATGAATGGATTGCTGGATTTTAATACGGTTCCGTCAAATATGTTTATTTTTTATGCGATAGGATATACCCTGTTAGCTTTTGTTATAGGTCTACTTCGCTTCGAGCGAAAAGACTTATAAAGGGGATGTTAATCCAAAAAGAGCCCTCTTATCTCATGATCGGGACAATTAGGGCTCTTTGTGTTGTGTAGCGGGAATCATTTCTTAATACCAAGCTCAATCCATTCGGTAGACCAGTTTCCAATTTCACCAAGTATAGGAGCAAGCGCTGTGCCTTTTGGAGTCAGAGAGTACTCAATACGTACTGGCATTTCAGGATATACAGTTCGCTCTATAATGCCTTCGGTTTCCATTTCCTTCAATCGGTCAGATAACACCTTGCCACTGAGATTGGACAGACAGCTCTCAATTTCACCAAAACGGCGTGGCCCTGGCATAAGCACGAAAACGATCAGCGCGACCCAACGTTTACTTAGCAAGTCTACCGCTTTTTCAAAGCGAGGACACATGTTGAAATCATTCATAATATCACCTCGACATTCATTATATCATAAACTTACATAAAGTAATTATAAATATTTAAAGATATATTATAACTTGACGAAGTTATATTACAATGATAAACTTACTTACAAATAGTTACTTATAATTTAACTAATATTTTATCCTTATGCTTAGCTCTATCTAAGCATTGATGAACAATGAGGAAGGTGTAATTATGATTAAACCAGAAATCACTTCTATTTTACAGAATAAAATCACGCGAATTCCTTTAGCAAATTCCACAAATATATTGGTTGGACCCATTACGTTACCGGTGAATTTAGACGGCGAGACCGTTGTTTTTAAATGGTACAACTGGCTGAATACAACGGATGCAGAGCTTCTTCAAGAGGATAGCAGTAAAGCAACGGCAGCTTTAATTTCACGTTTGCCATCCATGAACTTAGCAGAAGGACAACAATCCAGTGTGTTGGTATATGGCGATTTCGAAGAATCTGAGGATGCATTGATCCGGATGCATAGCATCTGCCATACTGGCGATATTTTTGGCAGTAAACGTTGCGATTGCGGCTTCCAGCTGCATCAATCCATGAAAATGATTGTTGAGCATGGCTCTGGGGCATTATTTTATCTCGCGAATCATGAAGGAAGAGGCATTGGCCTGTTCAGTAAATCTTTAGCGTATCTTTTACAGGAAGAAGGATACGATACAGTTGAGGCTAATTTAGAGTTGGGATTTGCTGATGATTCAAGAAACTACGAAGAGGCAATCAGTGTTCTGCAAACTTTACGTCACAAACCAGTGACGCTGATTACGAATAATCCGAAGAAATTGGATGCGCTCAAGGCTGCAGGGATGAATGCCGTGAAAAGAGTAGCGTTATGGGGAGATGTATCTTCTTTTAACGAGAAATATTTGCGGACTAAAGTCGCTCGCTCAGGGCATTTAGAAGCTGTGAAGGACACCCATTCGCTAAATGAAAGACTGGCTAAGTAAAGATTGAAGTAGTGCTTTTGCGCTTCTTCTATTATAATGGGGTACTGGGAACCAACTCTAAGCTTAGTGAGGTACAATATGACTGCTATTCAAGTACAAGACTTACGCAAAACATTCAAAGTACAAAAAAACCGCGAGGGTCTCAAAGGGGCCTTCGCTGATTTGTTTAAAAGGGAATATACGGAAGTGACTGCGGTGAAGGACATTTCCTTTTCCATTCCTGAAGGTGAGATCTGTGGATATATCGGCGAGAACGGTGCTGGGAAATCGACCACGATCAAAATGCTCACAGGTATTCTCGTGCCGACTTCCGGAAACCTGACAGTAGGTGGGTATGTTCCGTATTTGGAGCGCGAGAAATTCGTGAAAAATATCGGTGTGGTATTCGGGCAACGCAGTCAGCTATGGTGGGACATTGGCGTGATTGAGTCGTTCCAGCTCCTGCGCAAGGTTTACCGGGTATCTGAACAAGATTTCAAGAAACGGCTGGATGAATTGGTCGAACGACTGCAACTGCAAGAACTGCTGAATCGTCCGGTTCGTAAGCTTAGTCTAGGTCAGCGGATGCGTTGTGAATTAGTGGCAGCATTGCTTCATAATCCATCGATTGTATTTCTGGATGAACCGACCATTGGCTTAGATATTGTGGTGAAGTCAGAGATCCGTGAATTTCTAAAAGATATGAACCGCGAGCATGGGACAACTATACTGCTGACTACACATGACCTGCAAGATATTGAGGCGCTTTGCTCCCGAGTGATAATGCTTGATGATGGCCGTATCATTTATGACGGAGGACTGAAAGACCTGAAGCAGCGTTGGGGAACCGGACGTGAGGTTCAATTTCAATTTGGAAATGCTACGAAACGTCAGCAACTTGAGTTATGGACTGAGGGATTGCCTGTTACTTGGTCTGCGGAGAACGATTTAGGGGCGTCTGTCTGGATACCGCTTGAGCTAAATGTATCGGATGTATTAGGCAGAGTAGTGGGAAAAGCAGACATTACTGATATCAAAATCATAGAGACCAATACGGACGATATTGTTCGCAGTATTTATCAATCCGGGTCTGCAGACAAGCCTGATGAAATGGCTGCCGCTCTGAAGGATGAAAGAGAGGCTTTACATGTCTGATAAGCTTAATCCTGCAACGGCTATGTCTTCCTCCTCAGGAGGCGCGTCTTCTGGTGGTCCTCAGGAGAATAGCCGTAAATTACTATTCGGGGCTTACTTAGATTTTATACGCATCCGTTTTCTTACCATGCTTGCTTATCGGATTAACTACTACTCAGGTATTCTTATCTATTCACTGAATATTGGGGTTAACTATTTCACTTGGATGGCCATCTATGGCAATGGGGATTCATTGGGTGGCTTTACTGCAACGCAAATGACATCATATGTTGCTGTGTCGTGGATGGCTCGAGCCTTTTATTTTAATAACCTAGACCGCGAGATTTCTACGGATATCCGTGATGGAAGTATCGCTATCCAGTTTATAAGGCCCTATAACTATGTTTTAGTCAAAATGATGCAAGGTCTTGGAGAGGGAATGTTCCGCTTCCTCTTATTTATGATTCCCGGCATGGCCATAGCGATGCTGCTGTTCCCGGTTCAATTGCCAACAGCGCCATCTGCTTGGGCAGGGTTCCTGGTGATGCTCTTTTTCAGCTTTTTAATTAATTCACAGATCAATATCATTACAGGGCTCTCGGCATTTTTCGTGGAAAATAATGAAGGCATGATGCGAATGAAGCGGGTGATTGTAGACTTATTCTCCGGCTTAATCGTACCGATCAGTCTGTTTCCTAACTGGTTATCTTCCGTACTTGAGGTGCTGCCGTTTCAGGCGATTACCTACTTGCCAGGTTCAGTGTTTACGGGACGGGTGCAAGGGGTTGGAATATGGAATGTATTAGGGATACAAATTATTTGGTTCCTGGTATTGCTGATTCCAATTGTCTGGTTATATCATGCGGCGCGGCAGCGTCTCTTCGTGCAGGGAGGTTGAGGAAACATGTATTACCTGGGATTATTAATTGAATATATCAAAAACTATATGAAGAGCCGGCTCACCTATCGCGCTGACTTTTGGGTAGAGGTCATTTCAGACTTACTTTTTCAAGCTACCAACTTTATCTTTATTCTCGTAATTTTTATGCACACAGATAGCCTGGGCGGCTGGAATCAGAATGAAGTAGTGTTCGTTTATGGATTCTTTATGGTGCCTTTTGGGGTGTTTAGTTGTTTTGTGAATCTATGGGGATTTAGTGAACGTTACATCGTTAAAGGTGAGATGGACCGTATTTTGACACGCCCAGCTCATAATTTGTTCCAGATCTTTTTGGAAAATGTTGATCCACCAGCACTTATGGGCTCATTCATAGGTATTATTATTATGGCCATCAGTGGCAGCAATCTGGGTCTTCCTTTTGAATGGTGGACGATACCGGCTCTGATCGTTCTAACGTTAAGTGCGGTCGCCATCTATACGGGGATTTACACAACGTTGACTTCATTGTCTTTCTATTCGGATGCTCCTACTGGCATTCTTCCGTTAATGTACAACATTCAGACTTATGGCCGTTACCCGGTAACGATTTACAATCGTGCTATACAGGTATTGCTTACTTGGATCATTCCATTTGCATTCGTCGGAGTGTATCCAGCCGCGCTTTTTCTACAGCGGGAGGAGATGACCAGCCTTGCTCTGATGACACCTGTAGTAGGCGCTATATTCCTGGGGATTGGTTTGTTAGCCTGGAGTTATGGCGTACGAAGATATAAAGGTGCGGGGTCTTAAGTTAAGCTAGTGTTTTGTTAAGTTGGAAAGGCTACCTTCGGGTAGTCTTTTTTTTCACCCGGAATTCATGAATATGCTAAAATCATTTATATCTACAATGGGGAGGAATCATAGATGAATGTGTTAGATATTTTACCAGCACCCGAAAACTTAAAAAAACTTATGAAAACACTTGCTTCTCTAAATATTGTCCTATGTCCAGAGGACTGGCTTCGCTATCATAGTTTTGATTCTAAATTTGATAAGAATGTTTCTCTAGCATCGATCGATAATGGCTCAGGCGATAATTTGTTTATTATTTTTACACCTCAAGGAACGATAATTAAAGGTTTTGATCATGAGTCCGAAGTAAGTCCATATGCGCGTGACGAACATGAAATTTGGCCAGGAATCTATGAAGAGGTCCCAACCTCGCTATTGTCTTTACTGGAAGATGAGGCGATAGCTAAGGATGATGTTACTTTTTGTTTTTGGCGTGAAAATAATGATTTGACGTGGCAGAAGGGGAAGGTAGAGATTCCAGCGGAGGTAGAAGATGGTTCGGACTTTTTGCTAGGGACTATTTTCCGCACAGCTGAGGATTTTGTGGAATTTGCCGAAGGTTATTTTGAACTCACACTCCCTTTAGAGGTTGTTGCACAAGTTTATGAGGGGGCAGCCATTACAAAAGAGATGATCAAAGCGTTAAATCCTGATGGTGATGTAGAGACAATCCTTCAGGAGTTAGCAGAGCTAGACTCTTAAGGACTTATCGATTTTGAAAACAAAGGGGGATGCGAAATGGAACTTTACGTGGAAAAGCTGAATGCTGATGCTGCTAAGGATATTTTAAGCTGGCAATATGATCCACCCTATGATTTTTACAATAATGAACTAACTCCTGAAGCTATAAGTGAAATGCTAGAGGAAGCGTTTTTTTCTGTACTTGATACAGATGAACAATTGATTGGTTTCTTCTGTGTAGGAAGTCCGGCACAGGTTCCAAATGATATATATACATATTCTCAGGATTTTATAGATGTGGGTTTAGGAATGAAGCCTGAGTTAACCGGACAGGGGAATGGGACACTATTTTTCACTACAGTCCTTAACTATATTAATGAGAGATGCGAGGAAAAACCAAAGCGGCTGACAGTGGCGAAGTTCAACGATAGAGCGATACGCTTGTATGAAAAACTAGGATTTAGCAGGGAAGCTGAAATCGTTAAAGGAACTACAGAATTTATAATTATGATTTGTAATGAAAATGATAATCTTGCTTTCGTGTATGAGCGGGCAAAACCCGGCGAACTAATTACTTTTGGCTCTTATCCGCAAATGGCGGACGGAGCAGACCAAATGCCGATAAAGTGGCGAGTGCTGCAAAATTCAGGTAGAGAACTGTTCATTTTGAGCGAGTACATTTTGGATTGCAGGCGGTATCACAGTGAATATGTTGACGTTACATGGCGTGACTCCGATTTGCGAAAGTGGTTGAACGATGAGTTTTATAATGCCGCTTTTAATGACTCCGAGCACAGGCTCATCAAGACTACACAGTGCACAGATAACGGAGAGGGAAGTATAAACACGGAAGATAAGATTTTTCTGCTTAGTGTTTCGGAGGCGAATGAATTCACCTTTAAACTTGGAGAAGATACTTTACGTGCGAAGCGTAGGGCGATAGGAACGGGATTCTCTAAAGTGAAAAAGAACGATGGATGTAAATTGTATGTGTATGATAAAAAAGTCAAAGCTGATTATATCCTTGAGAAGGATGAAGAGTTTGGCTGCTCATGGTGGTGGCTGAGAACTCAACCTGCGATTTCCTCACGTGCGTATTTTGTAGGTACTCGTAGCAGTATTCGCAGTTACGGACATGTCAACTTAGCTTGTTACGGTGTGCGCCCCGCTTTAATCCTTAATCTTCAATGAGATAATTTCCAGAGCCTTGCCCATCTGCTCTTCGCGGGAAGTGAACCCTACCACAGAAACAAAACAGCCTGAACCCCTAGGAATACAGGTCTCAGGCTGTTTATTATTGTATCTATTTCATGGAATTAGATTTGTCTTTAGCATTGAGTGTAGCAATCAGTTTCTCGCCTTCGACATCCAGGTTTGGCAGAATACGGTCGAGCCATTTTGGAAGTGCCCAAGCTTTGTTGCCGAAAATAGACATTACAGCAGGAACTAATCCCATTCGAATAATGAAAGCATCGATTAAGATCCCTACGGCCAGTGTAAAGCCGATTTGTTTAATCATGACATCATCCGTAAAAATAAACCCTGCAAAAACGGAGATCATAATTATAGCAGCGCCTACTACGACACGACTCACCTGGTTGTATCCATGAACAACGGACTCTGATCCCTCATGACCATGAACGTACGATTCACGCATGGAACTGACAAGGAAAACCTGATAGTCCATCGCAAGCCCATATAGGATACCCGTAACGATGATTGGCATAAAGCTTAGCAATGGGCCACCGGTGTCGAAACCAAAGAGAGAATGGAGCCAGCCCCATTGGAACACGGCTGTGGTGATCCCGAAGGTAGCGAGTATGCTAAGCAGAAAGCCGATCGTAGCTTTGATAGGAACGATAATCGAACGAAATACCAACAGAAGAATAATGAGCGATAAGAGAATGATGATTCCTACATAAATGGGAAATACATCTGCCAGTTTGG
The DNA here is from genome assembly GCF_038002725.1 of Paenibacillus sp. FSL H7-0323. Lineage (NCBI taxonomy): Bacteria > Bacillati > Bacillota > Bacilli > Caryophanales > Paenibacillaceae > Paenibacillus > Paenibacillus sp. FSL H7-0323. The sequence continues at coordinate 1,021,885 of NZ_JBBODB010000001.1, forward strand.
CCGACATATCGATGTTAACAGCGGTAAAGCCGGTAACCCCGAGTTTAACATCATTACTTTGAGCGATACTAGATTCCGTAGCCCGTAAATCATTCACCAGATTTTTGGTTGTTATATCGCTAGGACCCGTTTCTGGAATCAGACTGAAGATAGCCAAATCCTTAGTCATGCCCAGAGGAGTGACCAACGCGACATTCTTTTGAGCTTGGAGCTCTTTTACAAGATTTCCTTGGAGCTCCGGAGTGACTGGATTGGAAGAATTCTTTGGTTCTGCAACCAAAATAAGCGGTCCGTTAAAGCCCTCTCCAAAACCCTCGGATATAGCATCATAACTTTGTCTTGCTACCGTGTCCAAATTCGCTGAGGCAGCTCCGGGAATGCCCATTTCCATTTTGGCTATAGGGGTTGCTGCTACGCCAAGTACCACGACGATGGCAACAATAGTGACCCAACGATACTTGATGACGAATTTAACCCATCTATCAGCTATACCGCGGTTACCCGTTGTATGATGATCCTTGTTTTTCTTGCGAGCTTTAGGCGAACAGATGCGTTCACCCACCAATCCGAGCAATGCCGGCAATAGGGTTAAGGCAACAAATACGTTGATAAGGACGGTAGCAGCTGCTACTAACGCCATCGTTGATAAGAAAGTAAGCCCGATTACAAGCATACCGCAGAGAGCGATAATAACCGTCAAACCGGCGAAAAATACGGCGCTGCCGGATGTGCCAATAGCTCTAGCCGCACCTTCTTGTGCGCTTAATCCTTGATCAATAATCATCCGGCGTTGGCGATTTACAATGAAAAGAGCATAATCGATTCCGACGGCTAATCCAATCATAAGCGCCAAGACGGAAGTGACACTAGGCATTTCAATGAATTTGGAAATAGAAAATGCTCCACCTACACCGATGCCGACTCCAAGCAGTGCAGTTATAAGGGGCAGACCTGCTGCAACGACAGAGCCAAGCGTCACCAGCAAAACAATTGCAGCAATGACAAGTCCGACAATCTCAGCTGATCCTACACCGATAGATACTGATTTGAGTGTCTCGCCCGGCAGTACAGTGATGTTGGTATCTTTCTCGACATTCATGACGGTATCAATTACAGAATCAAAAATATCTTGAGAGATAGCAGATTGCTCAATGGTAAACTGGAACTGGAACAATGCAATGCTACCGTCTGCGGAAAGAATAACACCAGGTACTGGAACGCCATCTGCCATCAGAGGACCATAGGAAGGGGGGGCTGTGGCTGCTGCAGACTGATCCATACTGGCGGCCTGAGTTGTTTCAGTGGTTGAACTACTTGCTTCCGCTGCATAATCCGCAGGATTAATCACTTCGTTTATACCATAAACCTCATTAACACCTTTAGTGATCGCTGCCAAACGTTCTGGCGTATCCAATCGCTCATTTTCAGGTGCTTTGAACACGACACTTCCTTGTCCACCAGATGCAGCCGGAAGTTCTGTTGCTAATTGATCCAAAATCTTTTGCGATTCTGTGCCTTCAATCTTCATTTCTGAACTGATATGAATACCATTCATGCTGATCATAGAGATGACAATTCCTAAAATTAAAATCCAACCTAAAATGAAGTACCCAGGTTTGCGATAAGCGGTTTTTCCCACTCTGTATAATAATGTTGACATGTATCTATTTTACACTCCCTCGTTGATGAAAACTGATTGTTAGCCTATTAGAATCCGTTGCGTAAATATCCGTAAATAGTTTCCAAAAATTGATCGAACGTAAGCGTTTCAGGACTTGGATCGTCGCTCGTCGTTTGTCCCGGAAGCAGCACATTAAGTTTTCCGTCAATTAAGGGAAGTACAGTTCCGTAAACCGAATTTATAAGCAGATAAGTATAGACCTCGTCATACTTACCATTTGACAAGTGCAACAATGTTTTTTGTGCTCCAGTTTGCGTAAGATGTATTGCTCTTAGATAATGGGGCTCGAGAGCTGGGAATTTTCGGGAAAGTAAAGAAAGCTCACGCAACCTCCCTATAAGCTCAGATGTAAGTTGCATCTTAATTAGTTGATATAAGGTATCCAGCAGGGAGGCATTTTCAGGGATTTTGGTGAGCAATTCTTCATACTCATTTGTGTTCCGTACGGTAACTGCTCCCATCGCAACTGCCTCTTCCTTGCATGTGAAATAGTTTGCGAAAGTTCTTCTGGAGTAGCCGGCTTTTTGCACGATATCTTCAACAACAAAACCGTCCAACCCATGTTCAAGTGCAAGTTCGAATGCCGCTTCTGCTAGCGCTTTTTCAGTGGCTTCTTTTTTGAAATCTCTCAACGTTTGTTTAATCATAATTTATGTATACACCTCCCATATAGCTGTAATTGTGGTGAAGATTAGGATTGCTGACTATATACTAATTTAAACTTGCCCAAAGTGCAAACTTTCTCATTGGGCAAGTTTATGCTTTGGAATCTGCTTATAGAAAATTCCCAGTAGTTTCACAGCAGAAAACAGGAAATAAAAATAGAATAATTTCTCTTTATCAACAGATGAAAAGAGTACATAATTACAGACGACCTCATTAACTCTAGAAATATTTTGTGAGTATTATAAATGATCTTTTCAAAGAGGGGAGTTCGTTGTATGTATGGAATTCTGGCTGTTTCCGGCCTGTCTTTTCTTCTGGTGGCGGTGTTTACGCCTCTATTAATCTGGACGCTGCATAGACTGAGGTTAACGCAACCGATTCGTGCCGAGCTTCCAGCAGAGCATCAGGCCAAACGGGGTACACCACTAATGGCAGGGTTGATCCTGCTTATCGGGATAGCGATTTCGCTGCAGTTTCAACCCGGGCCTCTAATGTTACTCTTATGCGTTACGTTTTTGTTGTTTAGTTCAGTCGGATTTTTGGATGATTTCAAAAAGGCTTTTTGGCAAAATCCATCCGGCATCAGCGGCCGCTCAAAACTAGTGCTTCAATTTCTTTTTACTGGAATTATATTATATGTGTTGTTCCATTCGTTCGGCCTGACGAGTAATATCGAGTTATTTAAAGGGCAAAATCTGCAGTTGCCTTTATACCTTTATGTGACTATCATTTTGCTGTTTGTGGTCGGCTCCGCGAATGCCATCAATTTTACAGATGGTCTCGATGGGCTACTGATCAATGTTGCCATACCGTCGTATTTTTTCTTTTTTATGATTTCGGACAAACCTGAAGTGCAGACTTTTTCACTTGTTATGATCGGTTGTCTGCTAGGGCTTTTGCTTTACAATATTTATCCAGCAAGAGCGTTTATGGGCGATACTGGATCACTCGCGATCGGTGGCTCCCTTTCCGTTCTGGCTGTCATTGAAAAGGTTGAGCTTTTGATTCCGATTTTGTTTTTCGTTTATTTTGCGGAGCAGTTGTCGGTCATTTTACAAGTTTGGTACTACAAACGGACGAAGCTGCGGCTATTCCGGATGGCTCCGATCCATTACCACTTCAGCTTAAAATACGGATGGAGTGAGAACAAAATCGTGATGATTTTCGGTTTCATTTCTTGGGTATCCGTACTGCTGTGCTGGTTGATATGGAAATATTTAATTCACTAAACGAACAATTCGATACGAAACATGAATCTACATAATGTTATTGCAACAACGAGACATCGGCATCTTTTGTATTTACAAATCTATAAAAATAGATATAATGGAACACATGGAACCTTTATTGATATTCAAAGCGTTGTCTAACGAGACTCGTAGTCAAATTATGATGTGGCTAAAAACTCCCGAGGAATTTTTTGATGAAAAGCCTTATTTACAACAAGGCCTAAATTTTCAAATTGGGATTTGCGTGGGAGATATTCAAGCTAAAGCGGGGCTTGCACAGTCGGTTATTTCGAGCTATCTATTGACTATGCAAAAAGCTGGTTTGCTGGAATCTGAGCGAATTGGGAAGTGGACGTATTATCGTCGAAACGAAAAGACAATTCAAGAGTTTTCCGATTATATTAAAGAGAAACTATAGGAGAAAGGAGGAAGAGCTTTTTTTTGGTAATACATATCTACAAATCTAAATATGTGAATATAAATGGAGGATTATTTTAAAATGAAAAAGGTTAACCCTTTGCTTATTATTATTTTGGCTTTAGGCGTATTTGGCATTATTACAACGGAAATGGGGATTATAGGTGTTCTGCCACAGGTAACTCAAAAATTTAATATATCAACTTCTCAGTCTGGATGGCTTGTAAGTATATTTGCTTTAGTTGTTGCTATTTCAGGTCCATTTCTGACCTTATTGGCTTCTGGAATTAATCGTAAAATAATTCTATTAACTGCTGTACTTATTTTTGCAATTTCAAATATTGTTTATGCGTATACGACCATGTTTGAAGTAATGCTGATTTTCCGTATTATCCCTGCTATTTTTCATCCCGTGTTTTTTTCAGTTGCACTTGTTACCGCTGCCCAACTTGTCCCTCCGGAAAAGAGCACCAAAGCAGTTACAAAGGTTTTCGCCGGAATAACGGTCGGGTTTGCTTTTGGTGTGCCTTTGACTTCTTATCTCGCGAACAAAATTTCGTTAGAAGTCGCTTTTCTGTTTGGAGCTGTCGTAAGTATAATTGCCTTTTTAGGAATACTAGCTTGGCTTCCTTCCATGCCAGTTAAAGAAAAAATGTCATATGGTAAACAACTTGATATTTTACGCAAACCCCTATTGTGGTTAAATATTGTGGCAGTTATTTTTATCTTTGCAGCTATGTTTTCTGTGTACAGTTACTTTGCTGAATATCTTGGGCAGGTAACACATATGAACGGGTCATGGATTAGTATCATGTTGATGGCCTTTGGGATAATCATGATTTTTGGGAATTTTTTATTTGGAAGCCTTTTGCATAAAGGCATTACAAAGACCGTTATCATGTTTCCATTGTTATATGCGGTAACTTACTTATTCGTATATTATCTAGGTTCTTATTTCCTTCCGATGGTTGTTATCATAATCATTTGGGGGGCAGTGCATTCCGGCGGACTGATTGTCAGTCAAGCATGGTTAACGACCGAAGCGAAAGAAGCTCCCGAATTCGGTAACAGCTTGTTTATCTCATTTTCCAACCTTGGAATTACTATAGGGACTGCTATCGGTGGTTGGGTTATTTTTCACGCAGGAATACATCAACTCATCTGGATCGGAATTATGTTTTCCCTGCTTGCTTTCTTATCGATCATAATCAAAATAAAGATTTCCAAATTAAACGTGGTGGAAGTAGAGTAAAGGCGAAACAGCGATAGCCAAGTATCTTTTTTCTGGTACATGGCTGTCGCTGTTTTCTATGATTAGTTGTACAGTCTTGTGTTTTTAAGTTTTTTAATTTATTTTTAATAGACCCCATGAAATTACATACGTGTATAAGAAAGAGGTTAACAATGAATAAGATTTATCTAGTAAAAAGATTTTTAGCTATCACACTCTTACTTGGAACAACAACTGCCTGCAACTTAGCCGAGCAGATTACTTTAGAGCCAGTTCCAACGATTACGGCTGATTCCAGTTCTGGATTGGGTTCTACGCCAGACAATACAACAGAGGACAACAAACGTTTAATAGATGCAAAGGTAACACGAGTAGTCGATGGTGACACCATGAAGCTGACTATAGGCGGCAAAAAGGAAACCATTCGTTTATTGCTGGTCGATACTCCAGAGTCAGTGAATCCGAACATCCCCGAACCACAGCCCTTTTCGCTAGAAGCTTCTGATTTCGCCAAAAAGATGCTTACGGATAAAGATGTACAAATTGAACTAGATGTATCGGAGCGGGACAAATATGGCCGCCTACTTTGTTACCTCTATATAGATGGGAAAATGTTCAATGAGATTCTGCTAGAGCAGGGTTATGCACGTGTAGCCTATGTATTTGCACCTAATACAAAATACGTAGATCAATTTAGAGCGATTCAGGATAAGGCGCGAGAGCGGGGAAGAGGTATTTGGAGCATTGAAAATTACGCGCAAGACAATGGTTTTCATGTGCAGAAAAAGAAATAAACTTTAATTAGCTTAGGATATTTGAGCCTATTAGAAGAAAGGATGTAGTTTTTTGAGCGATTATATTATGGAGTTAAGAAAGCTGGTAGGTACCAGACCGCTTATAATGGCAGGAGCCTGTGTTTTATTGTGCAGCAATCATCAATTATTATTACAACGTAGAACGGACAACGGATGCTGGGGTTTGCCAGGTGGCTCGATGGAGCTTGGGGAGACTTTAGAAGAGGTAGCTAAGAGGGAGCTTTTTGAGGAAACGGGCTTAACAGCCAAAGGTCTTGAATTGTTCGACATGTTCTCTGGAAAAGATCTTTATTATAAATACCCGCACGGGGATGAAGTATATAATGTTGTGGCTGCGTATCTATGCACAGACTTTGATGGGGCGCTAAAAGTAGATGGAATTGAAGTGCAAGAATTGCGTTTTTTTAATTATGCAGAATTGCCAAGCGAGCTGTCTCCTCCAGATGTTCCCGTCATTAAGAGGTTTTTGGATCGTTTTGTTTGAAACTGAATTATCTAACGAAACCACATCTCACTCAAAGCGTCACCTTTCCTTGGGTACATTAATAAGATGAACAGTGAAACATGACATCAGCCCGGAAAGGTGTGCGATTATGGACGGAACAATCCTGAATTTCTTTGCTGGCGGCAACACAGCTCACGGCTTCTCTAACCTCTATGAGTCGTCATTGCAAGGTTTAACACGTTTGTTTGTTTTAAAAGGAGGCCCCGGTACGGGGAAAACTAGAATCATTCGAGAAATCGGAGATCTTCTGGCTCAACAAGGTTATGAGATCTGGTTAATTCACACAGCGTCAGATAATGATTCACTCGACGGAGTGGTTATTCCTGAATTAAAAGTAGGAATTATAGATGGTACGGCTCCACGGGTCATTAAGCCAGAATTGCCTGAAGAGGCCATCGTACATGTGAATTTGGAGCAGGCCGTCGATACGCTCCAGTTAAGCCAGCGTTGTGTTGAGATCGACAGCTTAGTTGATCAGTACACGGAAGAGCATGAACTAGCTTATTCAGGCTTTGCTGAAGCACTCCGCATTCATGACGAATGGGAAGCGATTTATATTGCGACAATGAATTTCCAAGCCGCTGATGAGCTGACTCAGGAGTATATTCAACTTCTGTATGGTGATCAGAACTTCGAAAAAGTAAGCCGGGTGGATCACCGTTTTTTAGGTGCAGCTACGCCTAAGGGTGCAGTGGATTTTGTACCTAATTTAACCGCAGGGCTAAAAAGATATCTTGTAAAAGGTCGCGCGGGTTCCGGTAAATCTACACTTTTAAAAAAATTGGCGGCTGAAGGAATAAAACGTGGTGTCGATGTTGAGATTTACCACTGTGGTTTCGATCCGAACAGCCTTGATATGATTATCGTACGCGAGCTTGGGTTTGCTATTTTTGACAGCACAGCTCCGCATGAGTATTTCCCTGATCGTGCTACCGACGAGATTGTTGATATGTATTCACGGTGCATTCAGCCAGGTACGGATGAAGCTTTTGCCGAAGCCATCGCAAGTATTAAAGAGCGATATTCCAGCACCATGAAACAATCCATTCAACATCTGACAGATGCCAAAGTATTTTTGGATGAGTTAAAGACAATCTATGCCGCAGCTACAGATTTTGACCATATAGATCAGATTAAATCCCAAATTCAACAAGAAATCAGCGGGATTGTGGAAAGTCCTCAGGAGGTTTAACCTTCATTAAAGATCGCTCTCTTAGCGGGCGGTCTTTTTTCTATGTCAAGAAATTGGTATGGTACATACGCACCCATGCGGTTATTCCCACCAGAATTGTATCCAAGTATGCTCTCTCTAGGGACAACGATAAGGGAGAGAGAAACTTATGAGTGATCAGAAAGTGATGTTTAGAACGGGTCTTAAGGATTCTGTAGCTATTGTTGCAGGATTTATTCCTGCTTGTTTTACGTTTGGATTGGTCGGTAAGGGATTAGGCCTGGGGAGTCTGGAAGTGTTCTTATTGTCAGCGCTCGTATTTGCGGGAGCCAGCCAATTTATTGGCGTGAAAATGCTTGCCGCTGGTGCCGCCGCTCCAATGATCCTGCTGCTTACGTTGATCATTAATTTAAGATATTTGTTTATAAGCCTATCTTTTGGGAGTCAGCTTGACCGTACAATCAATCCGCTGGCCAAAGTCTGGATTGGGTTCAGTTTAACAGAAGAAGTGTACGCTGTTAGTATGATCCCCCGCAATCATTCAAAAGAAAATATAACTCTTCCATATTTGCTGGGTCTACAAATTCCTCCGTATATAGCAAATTTACTGGCAACAGCTGCGGGAATATCGCTGGCATCCTACATTCCGGCTGTATACTTACCTGCTTTGAACACCTCATTATATGCCTTACTGATAGCACTAATAGTGCCACAACTAAAGGGAAGCATTCGGAATTTGGCCATATGTTTAGCAGCGGCGGGTTCTTCATGGCTCCTACATCCCGTACTTGGAAACTCCTCGATACTTGCAGCTATGTTAATGGGTATGGCAGTAGGCTCCTTATTTCGAGAGCAAGCTGAAGTAGAAAAGGAGGTATCCGTATGACTATTCTGATCATTATCGGGATGGCAATCCTTACATTTTCATTTCGTTTTGTACCTTTGCTGCTGACAAAGCATACGAATGGCTCTTCCAAAGTCCAAGCTTTGTTGGAATATTTGCCTATCGCGGTTCTTAGTGCTTTAACGGTTCCTGGGATATTTCAGGTGGACGCAGATGACAATCTTGTAGGTATCGCTTCGGGTATAGTCGCTGTTATACTGGTATTAATTAGGAAAATCCCGCTGTTACTCGTGATCTTAGGCGCTGTTTCTGCAGCACTAATTGTAAAAATCCTTACTATGAACCATTAAGAAAACCCGGATTAGAAGGGTAGGAAATCTTATGAAGCATGAATTGCTGATTACTCTCGATAAACAAAGACCCATTCCATTAAGCCGTCAAATTTATGAGCAGGTTCGTAATGCTATCCATTCAGGAGCTTTAAGTGGGGGGGATTCACTGCCTCCATCAAGGACTTTGGCTAATCAACTGGAAGTATCCAGAAGTGTAATTCTTCAATCCTACGAGCTACTTCAAGCAGAGGGTTATCTGGAGATGAGAAAAGGGGCAGGAACCTATATAACGGGGCTGCCGGTGGAGGAGAAAGACCCCCAGGATTCTGAGAACCCTTACAATTTTATAACGAAGGGTCCTGATTTCCTAACACTCAATCCTACTTCTATTATAGAAAACGACTTGAACACAGTATTATGTAATTTTCGGCACGGTGTACCTGCATGGGACGCTTTTCCAATGGATCAGTGGCAAAAAGCATTAATGAATGCCTGTCGTCGTGCATCTCCTGATACTTTGGGTTACGGCCCGGTCGAGGGCTCTTTGGGACTACGCCAAGAGATTGCACGTTTATTACGGTCTACTCGTTCGATGCCCGTGGTTCCGGAACAAATTGTGATTACATCCGGGGCGACGCAGGCATTGGATATATTATCGAGAATTTTTGTTTCAAAAGGTGATCAAGTTATTGTTGAAGATCCATCACATAACGTTGTGCGGGAGATTTTTTCGTTCGCTGGAGCGGTGGTTACACCCATCAGAGTTGACCTAGAGGGTATCTGTGTAGATGAGCTCCAAGCAAGCTGTGATACCATCAAAGAAGATCCTCATAAAAAACCAAAACTAGCTTATGTCACTCCTTCGCATCAGTTTCCTTTCGGGGTGACCCTGTCGATGAAACGAAGAGTGCAGTTACTGGAATGGGCCAAAGCCAATCAAGCTTTTATTATTGAAGATGATTATGACAGTGAATACAGGTACGAGGGTCCGAAGCTATCATCACTTGCTGGACTAGATGTTGAGGGTAGAGTAATTTATGTAGGCAGTTTTAGTAAAGTGTTATTTCCTTCTCTGCGCATAGGTTATGTTGTATTGCCTCCGACTTTGATTCAACCTTTTTTGGCGGTCAAATGGATAACAGATCGTATGTCTTCTGCTTTGGATCAGGAAGCGTTGGCGGAATTTATTCAGAATGGACATTATGCAAGGCATGTTACGCAGATGGGGAAACTTTATGCTGCCCGCAGGGCTTGTCTAGTAAAAAGTTTGGATGCTGAATTTGGCAGTCATGTCCGCTATTATGGGGAAGAGGCGGGTCTTCATTTATTAATTGAGCTGGAATCCAATGCCGAAGAGCATCGTATAGCTGAATTGGCGTTACGATATGGAGTTCGGGTTTATCCTGCGTCTTCTTATTTTGTGGGCATTAAACCTCAAGGTCCTGTCTTTCTACTTGGTTATTCCAATCTCACCGAGAATCAGATTAAAATGGGTGTGAACCGCTTGATGTTAGCTGAAACGGAAGCGGCAGTTAGTACTAGAACTTAATCGAAAGCGATAGAATATCTAATTCTGGAGGTTTTTATGAAACGGTATATGTTAGGGATTGATCTTGGCGGAACCAATATTAAAGCAGGGATTTACGATACTGATTTTATGGCTGTAAAAGAAAGATCTATACCAACAGAGGCTGCTAAGGGCCCGGCCCATGTGTTGGGACGGATTAGAGAAGCAGTACGTTTAATCACGGATGAAGCGAATATTCCATTAGATTTGGTAGAAGGAATGGGAATGGGAGTGCCAGGATTACTTGATCCAGTAACGGGAATTTCTTTTTTCTCACCGAATTTTCCGGATTGGGAGCATGTACATGTTGTAGATGAGATGAAAAAATTCTATGACTTTCCTACTTTTATTGATAATGATGTTAGGGTTAATCTTTATGGTGAATGGCAACAAGGTGCAGGAAGAGGGTATAACAATCTGGTTCTGATTACCTTGGGAACGGGATTAGGGTCGGGTATTGTGAACGACGGAAAAGTGATCTATGGTACGTCTTATAGCGCGGGTGAAATTGGGCATATGAATATGTACAGGAACGGGCGTCCCTGCAAATGTGGAAGCTCCGGTTGTTTGGGGCGATATGTGTCCGCGATTGGCATGGTGAATACTTTTAAAGAGAAGCTGAAAGAAGGTCGAACAAGTATTATTCAGACTTGGACTAAGGATCAAGATGAGCAAATTACCGCGTTAATGATATCTGAGGCTTACGAACTTGGAGACGCTCTCTCTATGGAAGTAATGCAGGAGACTGGAACTATACTTGGATTTGGATTAGCGAATGTTGTGAATATCCTCAACCCGGATCTTATTATTGTAGGTGGGGGAATGGCAGCGGCGGGAGATAAATTGCTCCAACCTGTAAGAGAGACTGTGCATCAGCATGCGTTGAAGCTATCAAGCAGTAAGTGTAAAATTGTTCAAGCAGAGCTTGGGAGTCGAGCAGGAACTATAGGTGCGGCCTCTTATGCGTATAGTAAGCTGCAAGATGCAGGGAAATTAAACTTTGCTTAGTGTTATTTGTTTTTTTACATGAAATGGAACCAGATCGAGCCGCCCGGAATACAACTGTATAAAACCGTGGAGGTGCTCTTATGTTTGCAATCATGCAATTAATAGGTGGAGTGATTCTTTCTTTGGGATGGATCCCGCAGATTGTTCAAATCCTCAAATCAAAATCCGTAGCCGATTTAAATCTCAAATCGTATTTACTTATGCTGCTCGGGATTAGTTTAATGGAAGCTTATGCGATCAGTTTGGCGGTTACGGGGGTTGGATTAGCTTTTTTGATTACGAATACGATGTCTTTATGTGTTGTGTTGCTGGTTATTATTCTAGTGATTAAATATCGAACAAGACCATGAATGAAGCTAATAGATATATTCTAGATAATGAATGCAGGAGGTTAATTTGCGCGAAAAATATTATACATATGAAATCGATGCGGTAATTTTTCAATTGCAGGAAGCCTGTGATTTTGCTTGGTTAACTAAGCTGGGAAAAGTGTTTAAAGTGTTCGATCAGCAAGACTCCGGAAATCTTTCTTTTGGTGTGGAGCAGGAGGGGAAGAAGTATTTTGTGAAATTTGCTGGGGGGAAACCTTTGACTTATGCCGGGAATCCTCAGGATGCTGTTAACCGTTTAATTGAAGCTATTCCGTTATATAACGAACTTAGATATGATGCGCTGATCGCGCTACTGTCGCATTTTGAAGTTGAGTCGGGGTATGTAGCAGTATTTGATTGGTTTGCAGGTGAATGTTTACATTCGCATTGGCTGTTTGCGGGAGAAGCAAAGCTGAGTCATCCGGAGTCGCCTTTTTTTCGTTATAAGCAATTATCCGTTGAAAAACGTCTGTCTTCATTAGATGTAATCTTTTCGTTTCATGAACATGTGGAGGTACAGGGTTATGTGGCTGTCGATTTTTATGATGGAAGTATTCTTTATGATTTTGTAAACGATAAAACTAAAATTTGTGATATTGATTATTATAGAGGTAAGCCTGCTGTAAATGATCTGGGAGAGAACTTCTGGGGTTCATCCAGATTCAAGTCACCGGAAGAGTTTAGCTTGGATGCGCCGATTGATGAAGTTACGAATGTATTTAATATGGGCGCCACAGCATTTGTTTTATTAGGAGGAGCATCCGATCGATCGTTTGCAAAATGGGAAACCAGCCAAGCTCTCTACGAGGTTGCTTTGCGGGCTGTCAGTGCGGTGAGGGAGCAGCGGTATCGGAATATAGCGGAATTTAAATTGGCTTGGGATGCGGCAAAAAATGTTTGAGGCTGGAGGGAAGACGAGGGATATAATTGCTGGTAAACTTTTATGATTTGGATAAGGAAAAAGAAGTTGAGCTGAAGTACGTTGTTATTATGGTTAAACATGGTGAAGAATGGATCTTAGCGAGACATCAGAACCGTTCGACGTGGGAGTTTGCCGGAGGGCATATAGAGGTTGGCGAAATCCCGGAGCAGGCTGCTGCCAGAGAATTATATGAAGAAACGGGTGCGGAACAATTCTCACTTTTTCCAATAGCTATTTATAGGGTCACTAGTATCGACGCTCCAGAAAATTATGGTAAGTTATATTTTGCAAATGTGGAACAGTTCGCAGAACTTCCTCCTTATGAGATGGCAGAAATCAGAGGATTTACTGAGATACCAAAAGAGCTGACGTATCCCTTGATTTACCCAGCCTTGATATCAAAAGTTCAGGATTTCATTAACCATTCATCTTCAGCTGTAGGATAAGAATGATAGCCCTGCTGTTGTCACATGATATGATTAATAAATAGAACAAGCAGGAGGGATTTCATTGAAAAGAGACATTCAGCATGTACCCTATGGCTATGAGCCGCCAGTTGAGCAACGTAAAGGGACTTTAGTGTTTTACGACTCTTTTGAACATATAACAGATCAAGAGCTTGAAGTGGCGGCAAAAACTGCAACAGACCGGCGTTTCACCAAACTGGTGTTATATCCACTTCATGAGGAAACGGTGCGACGGATGACCAAAGAGCCGGTGAGCGCTTATTATAAGCGAGAGGACCGGCTGCATGAATGGAAAAGGGAGCAAGGGCGTAGCTTTATCACGGTAGAGAGTTTGGAAGGGAAGCGAAAGAAGTATACTCCGCTTGATTCAGCGTTGCGGCATCTTTTGGAGATCTATCCTTCGCCGATTTTTCTGTATTTAACGCCTGAGGTGGCGAATCAGTTTGCGTCTTATTCTTCTTTTGAAGAGTGGATTGTAAAGATTCGGTTATTGTTGCCAGCTGCACCTTTATCACTGCATCCACGGTTACTAAAATTTCGCCATCGCTGGGATGTTGTTGGAGAAGAGAGAGATTAAAATTAACAAATTTAATTTGTGCTGCTTTGTTTACGTCTGTAATTGTACATTCTCCATTGATAATGGATAAAACATCCGATACAAAAACCTAGGATTGCCACAGTGGCGGCCACCGCAACGAGCGCTGTGAAAATGTAAGCTGCGATCGTCCAGCCAACGATGAAGCTGATCAGACCCCCTGCGAGGCAGAAGACAGCAATGCTTTGATTAAACTGTTGTTGTGACCAGTCTTCGAGTACATAGTGGGAACGCTCTTTTGTCAGAAACCTGGCAGCTAGCTTAATGATGGGATTATAACCGAACAAAAGACCGAGCAATCCGGCAAACAAGGGCAGCGCTAGTATCCAGTGTTGTCCTGTTAGCCAGGTTAATATTACAGAAATGACGATAAACGCCTGATTAGTTTTTACTAATGGCCGGGGAATTCCTTTGGGCACGTTTTGCATTTTATTCACACCTTTCTCATTGGAATAATTATAGTATACGCTGGGATTGCGGGAATGGGAAGTAGAGAATTTCAAGCGGACGTGGGGTGTCGGGAGTTAATTTAGTGAGGGAGAGAGAAGGTATGGAGATGGCTGGAGGCGGATGGGGAAGATGGGGCGGGCGGATGGAGGTAGGTGGAGCAGATGGGCGGATGAAGCAGACGGGCTAGAAGGGGGCAGATGGAGCAAATGGGGCGAGTGGGGGCAGAAGGAGCAGATGGGCTGGATGGAGGCAGGTAGTAATTTATTGCGAAAATACAGATGGACATTAATAGCATCCCACCCCAAGCACATTACGTCCTCACCTCCTCTCCACAGCACATTGGGCCTTCTCTCGTTCACACCATCTCGTTCACCTCATCTGCTTCACACCATCTCCTGCACACCATCTCCTTCACCTCATCTCATTCACTCCATCGGACCCCAGAGTCCTTATTTGCGGGAAAAGTAACCTTTTGAAAGATTAACGGACCCCATTGCAGCTATGAGCACAAAAATGGATGAAAACAGTCCGGTTTGAGGGGAATAGCGGTGCTGAGGTCCGATAAATTTTGAAAAGACATGATTTAGCGCAAATAGCTGCATCTGAGTCCGATAGGAATGTTAGCTTGAGAGCAAGTGTAGTACATGGAAAACAAAAGTGTGGGAGTAAGTGTGAAGCAAGGGAGTAGACGGACAAATGCAAGCGCGGAAATAGTGTGAGGCAAGTGTGCGATCTAATGAAGCTTAATAGCTCGATGAGAAGTAAATGTGAAGTAGAAGGATGTACGAAATTAGGAGCTATCGGACCCCAGAGTCCTTAAATGCTGGAAAAGTAACCTTTTGAGTAATTATCGGACTCCATTGCAGCTATGTGCACAAAAAGGGATGAAAGTAGTCCGGTTTGAGGGGAATAGCGACGGTGAGGTCCGGAAAATTGTGAAAAGACATGATTTAGCGCAAATAGCTGCATCTGAGTCCGATAGGAATGTTAGCTTGAGAGCAAGTGTAGTACATGGAAAACAAAAGTGTGGGAGTAAGTGTGAAGCAAGGGAGTACACGGACAAATGCATACGCGGAAATAGTGTGAGGCAAGTGTGCGACCTAATGAAGCTAATAGCTCGATGAGAAGTAAATGTGAAGTAGAAGGATGTACGAAGTTAGGAGCTATCGGACCCCAGAGTCCTTATATGCTGGAAAAGTAACCTTTTGAGTAATTATCGGACTCCATTGCAGCTATGTGCACAAAATGGGATGAAAACAGTCCGGTTTGAGGGGAATAGCGACGGTGAGGTCCGAAAATGAGCCCAAAAGCATGTTTTAGCGCAAATAGCTGCATCTGAGTCCGATAGGGAGGATGGAGCTAACCCAACCAACCCCCACGATCTTCCACCAAAATTACTTTGAATTTAAGTAATTTATGTGTTGACATATCTCTTTGAAATATGGTTTTATTATGTAGACCAATTGTTATAATGCAAAGGAAGTGTCAGCTTGTCAAACAAGCCGAATACGCGTGAGGCGATTTTGGACACAGCTTCGAAATTGTTTTTTTCTCAGGGATATCATGCAACAGGACTGAATCAGATTATTAAAGACAGCGATTCACCGAAGGGGTCTCTTTATTACTACTTTCCTCACGGTAAAGAAGAACTGGCTTTAACATGTATTAACCGGACTAGTGAAGTTGTCGCTCAGAAGCTTAGACATCATATGGAGAACAGCAAGAGTGCGTCTGAGGCAATGGAGGATTTCATTCTAGGAATGGCTAAAGATGCTGTGGAATCCTCATACGAAGGGATTGTTCCGTTTAGTTTTTGGTTGGCGGCGGAGACATCCTGTATTAGTGAGGAGCTGCGGACTGCATGTAAATCTGTGTTTATGGACTTGCAGGATGTGATCAAGAAACGTCTTTTGGATGAGGGCGTAGAGAACAAGCCCGCGGCCGATAAGGCTTCAGTGGTAATCTCTTTATTTGAAGGGGCGCTTCTCCAGACGCTGACTTTTCGGGAGGAACAACCGCTTCTCGCGGCGGCAAAGTTTATCCCAGTAATACTTGGTTAGATACAGACAAATAGATAAGATTATCAGGAGGATTAAGGGTGGAAGCAACTATGCAAGGGAATCAACAAAAAGAGGTCAAGAAGTTTAAGACTATTCCAATTCTTGTCTCTTTATTACTAGCAGGTTTTATCGGAATGTTCAGTGAAACGGCATTAAATGTTGCCTTAAGCGATCTTATGAATGTCCTACAAATTACCCCAGCAACAGCACAATGGTTGACAACAGCTTATCTGCTTACACTGGGTATATTAGTACCAATTTCGGGGATGCTGCTTCAATGGTTTTCGACGAGACAGCTGTTTATAGCCGCTTTATGTTTTTCAATCCTAGGAACATTCCTAGCGGCAGTATCACCTAACTTTGAGTTCTTACTTACAGCAAGAGTGGTTCAAGCTATGGGAACAGCGCTTCTGTTACCACTGATGTTTAATACAATCCTTATCATCATTGCTCCTGAAAAACGTGGGGCAGC
Organism: Paenibacillus sp. FSL H7-0323; assembly: GCF_038002725.1. Taxonomy (NCBI): domain Bacteria; kingdom Bacillati; phylum Bacillota; class Bacilli; order Caryophanales; family Paenibacillaceae; genus Paenibacillus; species Paenibacillus sp. FSL H7-0323. The sequence goes on from NZ_JBBODB010000001.1 coordinate 1,038,688, forward strand.
AATGGGGATGATCGGTCTGGTTATTATGGTTGCTCCGGCGATTGGGCCTACCATTGCTGGACTGCTTATTGAAAGCCTCAGCTGGCACTGGATCTTCTGGTTGTCATTGCCATTCTTAGTGATTGCATTGATATTCGGGATTCTGTTCATGCAAAATGTAACAAAGGTGACGAAACCGAAGATTGATATCCTCTCCATTGTGTTGTCTTCACTCGGGTTTGGTGGTATTGTGTTTGGTTTCAGCAGTGCCGGTGAAGAAGCGGGCTGGGGAAGTCCGAAAGTGATCATTGCGATCATCGTAGGTGTAGTAGCGCTGTTATTGTTTGGACTTCGTCAAATGAAGATGAAGGAGCCAATGATTAATCTGCGTGCTTTTAAATATCCAATGTTCGCTATTGGTGTAGCTATGGTATTTATCTGTATGATGGTTATTCTGTCCTCCATGTTGATTCTTCCGATGTACCTTCAACAAGGACAAGGTTATACAGCTTTCAAAGCGGGTCTGTTGCTGCTTCCAGGTGGAATTATAAACGGATTGATGTCCCCAATTATGGGTCGTATGTTTGATAAATACGGTCCGAAATGGCTCGTGATTCCAGGTCTGATTATTGCAGCAGTAGCCTTGTGGTTCTTCTCCAGTATTACTGTAGCTTCTACGGTTGTGTTCGTAATCGTACTTCACAGTACGCTTATGATTGGTATTTCGATGGTATTTATGCCGGCACAGACGAATGGTATTAACCAGTTGCCACTAGAACTTTATCCAGATGGTACAGCTATTATGAATACACTGCAGCAGGTTGCTGGTGCCATTGGTACTGCATTAGCAGTCAGCATTATGACCGCGGGTTCAAAAAGCTACATGAAAACTGTGGAGAACCCAGCAGATCCAGCTAATATGTTACCTGCGTTCACGAACGGTGTACAAAATGCTTTTATTTTCGGAATGAGTATGGCGATTGTAGGACTAATTCTTGCTTTCTTCATAAAAAGAGTAGTTGTTAATCATAAAATGAATACCCCGATGCATTAATAAATAAATTTGACGCAAGAAAAGGTGTTCGAATAGGTTAGTTTGTAAAATCCCCTTAGGATAGACAGTGAAAAAAAGTTCATGATCTCATGGACTTAACACTGTTGATCGAAGGGGATTTTTTTGTTCGCAATAAGAAAGAGGACCACTCCTCGGTAGAATACCGAAAAGCGACCTCCACTTAATATTTTTTTCAAGAAAAATGCTGGGATATATTAGTCAGATATTCTTCTTCGGCCGTATTTTCTTTCATTTGAATGAGCATTTTTGCATCTTCACCAACAACATATCGGAATTGACTTGTCCCATCTGTGGCGGCTTGATATATTGTTTCCGCAACAAGTTCTGGAGGCGAAGCATACGCAGGTTGTTTTTCCATCTCACCCAATTTACCCAAAAATGCAGTAGTAAAAGGTTTATATTCCGTTAATGCTTCATTAAAAAAGAACTCCATCGATCTACCACCAAAGTCTGTCTGAATGGCACCAGGTTCAATTAACTTTACTTTGATGTTTTGTGATGCTAATTCATAAGATACGGATTCAGAAAAACCTTCTACGGCAAATTTCGTTGAATGATACAGAGACATTGTAGGAAAGGTAACTTTTCCACCCATAGAAGAGATATTGATTAGCAAACCATCTTGATTAGCTCTAAAATGTGGCAGCATGGCTTTAGTCATACTGATAAGACCAAAAACGTTGACTTCAAACTGTCTTCTGATCTGCTCATCTGTAGCTACTTCTATAAGTCCCATTGTTCCATAACCAGCATTATTGAGAAGAACGTCAATTTTACCGAACCGTTTGATCGCCTCCTCTAACGCAGGTTGAATCGTGTCTGCTTTCTCAACATCGAGCCGTAACACCAACACATTATCAAGTGTAGTGAATTCACTTTCTTGTTCAGGTGAACGCATCGTGGCTACCACATTCCATCCTCTTTCAGCAAAATGTTTTGCTGTAGTTCTACCGATACCAGACGAAGCACCCGTTATAAAAATTGTTTTCATCTACAATTCCTCCTAAAAGTTTTATGAGCGGTACATCTTAACCTGGTTCGTATTAAAACTCACTTCGTAAGTACTAACTTCTCCATGTTTAACAATCCCTCAGCAATGGTTGTTAGTTTAGCCTTATATTCTTCTATGCCAATTTGAATGCAGATGATCTGTGCTGGATGCATTTCATCTTTATAAAGCGAATACTGAGCGAGTAATTGATCTAACTTATGTTGTGATTCCTCTTGAGCTTGCTTCAACCAAATAATCACCTTCTCATACCCGACAAATTCACCAAAATAAAGCCTCATCATAAAATCAGATTTCTTAATACTGTCAGCCTCTAGTGGGGCTAGTAAATAGGCATTAAAACTATCTCTTCCTTTATCCGTGATGTTTAAAAGATTTTTATTAGGCTTACCTTCCTGAGGTATGTTTTCCTTAGTAATCAGACCCTCCTTTTCCATGCGAGCAAGTGTAGGGTAAATCGTTCCATAACTAGAACTATAGAAATTAGAGAATATTTCCTCCAATAACTGCTTTATTTCGTATCCAGTCAACGATTTTTTCATAAGCATGCCTAAAATAACATCCTGACTGTTCAAAATAGGGCCTCCTTTAAGTTTCTAAATATTTGTATATCGTTATCACAATATATCAGACCTTTATATATTGAGTCAATATATATTGGACGGATACTTGGAGTTGTTTTTTTATGTATTCATAATAATTAAGAGACATCCCGAAAAAACGACGATCGCTCCCTGGCAGAATACCGGGGAGCGATCGTCATTTAATTCTCACTTATTAAATTTTCATTGTGTCCATTCCATCATATATACTCGTTGTAACTCCACGTTAAGGATCACGATACAGTAGCTACCATCATCTTTTTTCTTATAGTAATAGAATCCTCTTTCTTCGAGTTCTATAGGGTTAGCCCAAAATAATTTTTCGTATTTTTCTTTTTCATTTGGATAAATGGCAATCACAGAGTCTTTGAAACTTGATATTCTCTCTTTTAAGGGGTCAATGGATTCAACATTGAGGGGATGCCAAAATGCTGCATCTTTGATTTCTTTGAATTGCTTTTCGTCATAATCTAATACGTAATAGCTTTCGCCATCCCCATGGAAACTGGGTGGACTTTCAAATATCACCTTTGACTCTGTAGGTTTAGAGATCGATATGCCCCAATTTATCTTCCACGTCTCATAATAGTTCATTGAATTGTTACGGAGCATATATCCAACGAAAATAAATATGAAAAGAACGGTAAAACTCAAGATTGTTATTGTTGTTTTTCTCATCGTTGATCTCCTCAACATGCTGCTTGTATTACCATTATTATACATGAATGAGGAGGGAATAAGGGCTTTCTTAATAGAAACTTTAAATACATAGATTTACGATGTATAGTTGTCCTAGGTATAAAAGGATAACTAATATTCATGATATACAGATATTAGTCATGGGAAAAAAAGCAAATCAACGGTATAAATCCCGTAGAATGAGCCGAATCCGGCTCGACGATGTAAATCAACGGTATAAATCCCGTAGAATGAGGCGAATCCGGCTCGACGATGTAGATCAACGGTATAAATCCCGTAGAATGAGCGGAATCCGGTCCGAGGAAGCAAATCAACGGTATAAATCCCGTAGAATGAGCCGAATCCGGACCGACGAAGTAAATCAACGGTATAAATCCCGTAGAATGAGCCGAATCCGGTCCCACGCCAATTGTAAAGTTAGAATTTAGGAGGTGTTAGCCGTTGAAAGTAAGTAAAGAGATGCTGAAGGGCAGTACGGGTACGTTAATTCTGACTCTTTTACTGGAGAAGCCATTATATGGTTATGAGTTAATCAAAGAGCTGGAGCTGAGATCACAGGGTGTTTTTTCATTAAAAGAAGGAACCTTGTATCCAATTCTGCATGCGATGGAAAGTGAGCGCTGGGTAGAGGCTTACTGGATGGAGGTAGAGGGAAGGAAGCGTAAATACTATAGAATTCTGGATGAAGGTAAAGAGAAACTCAAGGAGAAAAAAGCAGAATGGGTTATGTTTAAAGGTGCAGTTGACTCCGTTCTGGGAGAGGGTGGTGTATGATGAAAGAGAGGCAGCAGCAATTTTTGGATGAAGTGTGTGCAGAGATTAAAGCGAAAAAAACTCACCCAGAGATACGTCAAGAATTAGCTAGTCATCTAGAAGATTTAATTTGTGAAAAAGAATCAGACGGTGTATCACGGGAAGAAGCCATAGCTTGGGCGATCGCACAAATGGGAAATCCGCAAACGTTAGGAAAGGAACTTCATCTAATACATAAACCACATGTACCTTGGGGATTGTTTGGCGTTGTAGCTTTATTATCCGCGATCAGTCTGATCGGAATGAGTTCTGTGGATGTAGGCTACAGTGATATTGTTAAAGGTGCTTTTTTGGATAATGCGTTTAGACGCCAAGCGATAAATATACTCATTGGAATTGTATTGATGTTTGGATTGTATTTTATCGATTTCAGAAAGCTGAAAAGTTTCTCGTGGGTATTATACGGAACATCAATAGCAGGAATTCTGTCGAGTATATTCTGGGGGATAACAATGAATGGAGTGAATTATGGTCCTAGGATTTTTTTGATCTTACCTGATATGACATCCTATCGTCCTTATGTTTTGATAGTCGCGTTAGCAGGGATTTTAGTGAATCGTAAGGAATCGGCTAAAAAGAAAACTTGGCGAAGTGGGTTTTTCGACATAAGCCTTCTGTTAGCACCTGCATGGCTTCTTATCTCTCTAAACTCTCTTCCAGAGCTTGTGGTGTATCTAATCTCTTCACTAGTATTATATGTATGGATTACTCGCGATTGGATAAAGAGTGTAGTATTATTAGGGTTCTTTGTAATAGTTGGACTAATGGTCATCTTCAATAGCGACTACCTGATGGCCAGAATTATTAGTGCAATAAATCCATCTTTAGATCCAGAAGGTTATGGCTATATCTATCAAGTAATGCGTGAAGTTATTAGTTCAGCAGGTTGGTGGGGGCACGGATTCGGAGCAGTAGAACAAAAGCTGCTGTATGTCTACTCAGATATGTTGCCTGTCTATCTTATTCATTGTTTTGGTTGGGCGGGGGCGCTGCTTTTGCTTACAGTTATCTCCTGGTTCTTTATTAAGCTTCTATCTACGATACGAGCGATTCGTGAGCCCTATGGACAAGCTTTAGTGTTGGGTTTGGCATTTTTACTAGCCATAAGACTAACCTATGGTCTTGCTGTTTTGAGCGGCGGAATGATGCTGACTTCTATCCCGTTCCCTTTCCTGAGCTATGGGAGTCATGTATGGTTTGAATATGCGGCTATTGGACTTTTGATGGGCATTTATCGTAGGAAGGATATTGGAGCCGTCCAGGATAATACTGTACTGAGTTAGATTCAGGATCCTCTCGTATGTCTAATTATTAAGTATGAATACTTAAGGGAGGTCTTTTAATGGGATGGAAAAAAACAGGCTTGTTAAGTGTTGCCTTTGCCCTAGGCTCTATGGGAGGGTTTGGGAGTATACATACAACTGATACTGTAGCTGCCGCAACTGTGAAAGAATCTGCAAAAGTCTATAACCAATTCCAACAATATGTACAGAAACCGGCATCTCTTGCTAACGCACGGAATTATTTGATTAACCATATCAAAGAAGTGGATACCTGGACAGCAACTCAGATGACACTCCAGCTCGAAAATGCACAGAAGGCATATTTACCTGTGTACTCTGAGAAGGTTTTTCCGGAGAATGTTCAGAAAGAGATAAATAATGCTTTTTCCAAAAGCAAAAATCTAACCTACAGCACACTCCTTAATGCGATCAAAGATGCTAATGTACGCAATATGTTAATTGAAGGACGGGATAAGGGGTATAAGCTGGAGACTAGTGAGGGCATGTACTATCCAGTGATGCATTATGAGGGGTTCAAAAGCTTTAAGCCGTATGTCACGAAGGACATCGCTGCTTATATAGATATCATGGCCACTGAATCGAATCAACCAAGTGTTTTTGATGCAGCTATTGTGATTAGTTGGACAGAGTTAACGAACAGGGCGCTTGCACTGGAGGATTTTGTGACGAAATACCCAGCTTCCAATCGGTCAACCGTTCTTCAAAAAGAGCTGCTCAATGCAACTTCACGCTTATTATATGGATCAAGCAACACACCAGCTTATGACTATGATGAGCAAGTAATCAAACCTGAAGTAAAGAAGGCGTATGAGAATGCATTAAAAGGAAACAAAGGCGACACCAGAATCCTAATGATTTTAGAAAAACTACTGCAGTTACTTGATTCCACGAATAATAAACTCACACCTGAAGTGGAGAAATTTCTGAATCAAACGGTTAATTCGAAATGAAAAGGCGGGATCTATTGAGAAGCGGATTTAGAGGAACAAAAATCATAGTTTTCGCATTTGTGCTGTTGTTATGGACAAACACTATTTTTATGGGCAGTGCAGATGCAGCTTACGTTGGATCATCTACAGACAATGTACTGCAGCAAATGCAGCTGGAGAAGAAAAACCGTCTGCCGCAAGGATTTGTCTATTTGGATGAAGTAATTCCTACTGCTCAATTTGAGATTCGTTATTACGGGGACAATAATTTTGTAGGGAAGCGGATTGATGGTTATAAAGCGCCTTTAGCGATCTTTTCACGGACTGCAGCTACAGCCTTGGAGGCAGTAAGTGAGGATTTAGCCAATAAAGGATATATCCTAAAAATCTATGATGCTTATCGTCCGCAGACCGCGGTGAATCATTTTGTAAGATGGTCACAGAATTCTGCGGATACTAAGATGAAGCAGCAATATTACCCGCTACTGGATAAACGTAATTTATTTAAACTCGGATTTATAGCGAAAAAATCAGGACATTCCCGTGGCAGTACCATCGATTTAACGATCGTCAATAAAGAGACCGGTGTAGATGTAGATATGGGCAGCCCGTTTGATTTTTTCGGAGAGATCTCTTTTTATGATACATCGTTGATCACCAAAACTCAGAAAGCAAATCGCGCAATTCTCAAAGAGGTTATGGTGAAGCAAGGCTTTAAACCTTATAGTAAGGAATGGTGGCATTTTACGCTGATAAAAGAACCTTTTCCTAAGCAGTATTTTGACTTCAAGGTGGAATAGTTATTTAAAAGAAGCGGCCCAACATAATGTTGAACGGCTTCTTTTTTTGCTTGTCTTGATTATCCTTAGGATTAGCACATGCTGGAAACGCACATAATACTTGTAATAACTAAAGGGAGGTTTCGAGCGGATGATCAAAATGGCAGCGGTTGTTGTGTTAGGTGTTCTGTTTTTAACTAATGGATTTGGTGGATTTGCCGCTCCAACAGTATGGGCAGACTCCGGCCAGGTTAGCGTAATTTTGAATGGTAAACTACTGGAAACTAATCCCCATTCAGCCTACAATAAGGGTTCCACGGTCATGATTCCGCTCAGAGAGGCTTCCAATGCACTGAAATATACAACAACATATCAAAAAAGTTCAGAAACTATAACACTAACAAAGATAAATGAAATAATTAAATGGAAGCTTAACGAACATTTAGTTAGCATCAATAATACACAAGAGTTGGTTTTTAAAGATGATTTCGAATTCAGACAGGATCATATCTATGTTCCAATCTCCTTTTTTAAGACAATTGGTTTAGTAACCTCATATGATGGGGAGTCCAATCAAGTTGAAGTGTATACCCCTGAAGTGACAGCGAGTGTTATAGCGGGGTTACTGGTCGGCGGTAAATATAATGAATTATCGGAGCGATATCATTATGATGTGGTCGTAAATAAGCCAAGCTCAAATGGATTACTGGAAGACTGGAAGCAAATTACGATAAAAGCCGGGAATTATCATGGGATTAAATCTACAAAAAGTAGCTATAACGAGGATCAATTTTCTATCCGCTGTGTATTGGATTTTGCAGAGACAGAGATTCCACTTGAAATTATTTTGAACACATCGGGCAAAATTATAGAATTAAGAGAGACGCTCTAATCGGAAAATGATTCCATGATGACTATGCACATTTCCCAAGCGAGAAGATTTTAGGGGATTATGCATAGTCTTTTTGCTGTTCTAATATACTTTCCCAGATAATTTCTGAAGGGTATCGTAAACCCGATGTGTTTTTAATGTAAAAAATGGTTTTATTTGTTGACTTCCCGATTCATCGAATGTAAATTAAAATTTGAAATAATCAATAAAGCATTTAATTAAATTAGAGAAATGAGTGGAGTACTGGATGACAAAAACAATGAATGGAATGAGTACTGCAGAAGAGCAACCCTTTTCGTTAAAAGCAATCATCCCCCCGCTTCTTGCTATTATTGTCGGTATGATTATGGTTATTCTGGATGGTACTGTTGTGAATGTGGCCGTTCCCAAGCTGGTTGATTATTTTGCTTCCGATCTCAAAACGATTCAGTGGGCGATTACGGGTTATACTTTAGCTTTAGCGGCTGTAATCCCACTCGCGGGCTGGATGACCGATCGTTTTGGATCGAAACAAGTTTTTCTGGCAACTCTTACGATGTTTATTCTTGGCTCTATGTTATGTTCGGTTGCACAAAGCTCATCTCAGCTCATTATTTTTCGAGTCATTCAAGGTCTTGGCGGGGGGATGGTTGCTCCCATTGGGATGGCGATGGTTTTTAAATTAGCTCCAGTAGAACGTCGAGGTTCTATTATGGGGATGCTTGGTATTCCAATGCTCTTAGCACCGGCACTCGGTCCAGTCTTATCCGGTTGGCTGGTGGAGTACGTAAGCTGGCACTGGATCTTTCTGATTAATGTACCTATTGGAATTGTTGGCATTATTCTTGGTGTTAAATATTTGCCGAAGTCTGAACAAAAGAGCAAAGGCAAACTCGATATCCTAGGCATTATCCTTGCCCCAATTGCCTTCTCTATGTTGGCTTATGGGGTGAATGAAGGCGGTGGAACAAGCTGGTCGTCTACTCCCGCTATTATTGGCTTATCTGTTGGAGGGGTTGCATTGATCCTTCTTGTCATTGTGGAGCTGCTTCACAAAAATCCGCTTTTACAACTGCGAGTTTTCCGTTCGTCGGATTTCACTCGGGGTATTATTTTAACTTGGGTTATGCAAGCTGCTTTGTTTGGGTCCATGTTATTTGTGCCCCTTTACCTGCAGCAGATTCGAAGCTATACCCCGCTGGAGACCGGTTTGATTCTACTTCCGCAGGCTTTAGCTTCAGCAATCGGAATGCCGATTGGCGGCAGGTTGTTTGATAAGATCGGGGCTCGTCCGCTGGCGTTTGTTGGACTTAGTATCATTACGGTCACCTTGTTCCTGTTATCCGGAATTAGTGTTACAACAAATTTATCGTTAATTATGACATACCTGGGTTTCTTAGGCTTTGGGATGGGTCTAACGATGATGCCTTTGAATACTCATGTCTTGAATGCTGCTCCACGTGAATGGGTGGGAAGTGTAACTTCACTTACTGCTGCTGCTCAACAAGTCGTTGTTTCATTTGCTATAGCTGGAATGACAGGTTACCTGACTAGTCAGATCGCTGTTCATATGGGAGCACTGAAAGCGGGAAGTAATCCTTTGACAGCCGCAGTTAGTGGTTTTGATGATGTGTTCTTCCTGTCTGGCTGCATAGGAGTGGTAGGTGTATTGATGAGTATTATTTTGCGCAAGCCTAAGCTTTCTGCTGGCGATCCTACCTCTGGAGAGGGACAGAAGGCAGATGCGGCGATGATGATGGGGCATTAATGGAATCCATAAACTTAATAATATAGAAAAGGCGTCGTTCAGCTTGTATAGTTGAACGACGCCTTTATTGTTATAAATGCTCTGGTTTCTTCTGAGCCCACGATGCGGGGAGACTTGCTTTACCAAGCAGCTCAGAAGCCACGATTCCCAGCAGAACAAGCGCTGCGCCAGCATAGCCTTGCATCGACAACTTCTCAGCAGCGAACCAATAACCAAACATCGCAGCGAAGACCGGCTCAAGGGAGAAGATTAGTCCGGTGCGGGTTGGTGAAGTATATTTTTGAGCAATAGGTTGCAGGATGAAGCCACAGGCACTGCATAGGATACCAAGCGCTAGAATTGCTGCCCAACCTGGCAAAGTAGAGGGGAGCGAAGGTGTCTCGAAGATTGCGGACAACACTAAGGCCAACCCTCCGGCAAATCCTAACTGCAAGATTCCAATATTCAGGGAATCACATTCTTTTACCGCCTTGCCTGTAAATAAGATCTGTACCGCATAGAACACTGCCGAAAGGATACACAGAAAGTCACCCGGTTGAATAGTTAAGGTTGCATTTAAGGTAAGAAGTCCAATCCCGGCTATGGCGAGGATGGAGCCGAACACTTGCGGAGGTGCAACTCTTTTTTTGAAAATAACTCGATCCAAGATCGGTACAAAAATAACCGTCAATGCAACTAAAAATCCTGCGTTTGAGGTGGTGGTTGTTTGAAGTCCGAAGGTTATACATGTGAATACGCCTAGCAGGAGGAATCCGAGGAGAGCACCATATTTTAATGTTCTCATGTCTACTCGTCTTAATCGTTTGTGGAATATCATAGCGGCTAATATAAAAGCAAGTCCGAAGCGGAGTGCAATCAGATTGAATTCGCCTAACGTACCTAACCCCATTTTCATAAATATGTAAGAGGAGCCCCAAAATAATGTTACAACTAACAGCAGCAGCTCAGCTTTGAGCGGTTTCATCTCTTCATCCATCCTTCTTCATTTTCAACTCAATATAGTATAATACGGCTCTATACATAAGGTAACTGAATGTTTATCATAGAATACATGAGTAAAACTTATGTAATTTATAAGGGTGGGAACAGAGGTTGAGCATTAATAAATATGAGATTTTTCTGAAAGTTGTAGAGCTAGGCAGCTTAACAAAAGCAGCAGAAATGCTGGGTTTTACGCAATCCGGAATTAGTCACACCATTAGCAGCTTGGAGATGGAGTTTGGGTTCGCGTTATTAATTAGAAATAGATCCGGTGTGAAATTAACGGTAAACGGGGAACAAGTTCTGCAGCCTATCCGTGAAATCTTGAAATGGAACGAGAAATTGAAGCAGGAGGTAGCGGACATCCACGGGCTAGAGATTGGCACGATCACCATCGGTACGTTCACCAGTGTGTCTGTGCATTGGCTGCCAGGGATGATTAAGCAATTTCGCAGTGAATACCCATATATAGAAATCAAGCTGATGGAAGGCGGTTATTTGGAGGTTGAGCAATGGATAGAGGCTGGAGTGATCGACTGCGGTTTTATTTCACTGCCTACACGTGAGAAGTTTGACGTAATTCCTTTAAAAAAAGACCGGATGTTAGGGATTGTATCTAAAGAGAATCCGCTTAGTGCAGAACCCTTTCTTTCCTTATCGCAAATTGCTAAAGAGGATTTCATTATCCCGAAAGCAGGCTCGGATTATGATGTTAGACGTGTGCTGGATAAGGCGGGTATTAAACCTAATGTTAAATTCTCAGCAGGTGATGACTATGCCATTATGTCGATGGTGGAGAAAGGCCTTGGCATTAGTATTTTGCCAGAGCTTGTCTTGACCCGGCAAAATTATAATGTGGCCATGCTAGAATTGGAGGAACGTAGTTTCAGATCGTTAGGAATTGCTGTCCACTCTATGAAATACGCTTCTCCCGTCACCAAAAAATTTCTAAAGCATGTGCAAGTGTGGCTGAAAGATAACACCTAAATAAATACGTCAAAAAATAAGAAACTGATACCTCATCAAAGTTAAGAGGGATCAGTTTTTTTGTTTAGTACTTCAGCTAGTTTTTCAGAAAATAGGAACTACACACAGGCTGCTATAATCGATTTTAAAGGATTTAAGTTAAATATATGTATATCTCCATTATCTTATAGTTTTACGGCGTTAGATATGGTTTAAGAAACGTTAAATTGCATGTTAATCCTCTATCAATATCTGTTTTAGAATAATTAATATGTTATAATTAGAAGAGTGGAAATAAGGAATGTATTCAGATGTTCTGGAAATGTGAGGACTTTATGCACAATTACGGATGGATGAGATTAGGAGGAGGATTAAGCGATTGAGCGTTACAATAATTACACTAGTCGTAGTAGCAGTATTTATAGGTGCCTTAATGAGAACCGTGTTTGGTTTTGGTGAAGCGATTGTGAGCATGCCACTGCTTGCACTGCTCCCGATTCCTATACATACTTCAGTTTCTTTGATTGGATTGGCAGGCCTCACGGTTGCCTCACTTACAGTTGTGAGTGGGTGGCGGCATATAGAACGACCTATCTTGATTCGATTAGCACTCTCAACAGTGATAGGAATTCCTGTAGGACTTGTCATGCTTTATTTAGCACCTGCAAGTGTAATTATGACTGGACTTGGTATATTTTTGATTGTTTATGGAGTTTATTCGGTGATTAAGAAGAGAATAGTTAAGACGATCGATCATCCCTTGCTTAAGGCAAAAGGCTGGGTGTATCCTTTCGGATTCGCTTCGGGTGTACTTGGCGGTGCTTATAACTTTAATGGTGTCCCTGTCGTGATCTATGGAACTTTACGACAATGGAATCCGGATCGTTTTCGGGGTACGTTGCAAGCTCATTTTCTTATTTCTGGTGTACTCGTTGTAACGGGGCATGCTATCGGGGGATTGTGGACGGTGGATGCTCTTGTTCTTTATGGATATTCTATTCCAGCAATTCTCTTAGCTACGGTCCTTGGGGTATATGTGAATAAACGTATTCCTGCTAAAAAATTTGAGAGTTACTTATTTCTGATTATCATTTTACTTGGTGTCCTAATGCTAGTGCCTCGCGGATAGTTGAAAAGAAAAAGAAAGACGTTCTTCCCCCTTACTGTATATGAACGTCTTTTAAATTTATCCAATCTTAGGGTTGACGAAGAGCCTTGTTCATGAGAAAATGTACGCGCGTACATTAAATGAATGCGTTTTCTAATAGCGAATTGAACGAGGCTTAATGTCACTGTTCATAACCTATGAGAAGGAGGAATTTATATCGCCAGCCGTAAAGAGGTTGCCGAGCTTGCAGGTGTCTCAGAAGCCACAGTGTCTCGCGTGTTAAACAATGTTGGTCCGATTAAGGAAGAAACGAAGGAACGTGTGTTGGCAGCTGCACTGAAGCTAGGCTATACCCCTAGTTCACTTGCTCAGAGCTTTGCTCGTAGACGGAGCGGGAACTTGGGTGTAGTGATGCCTTATTTGCCGAAAGCCCGCTTGTTCTCCACTTATTATTTTTCGGAAATATTAAGTGGAATAGGGAGCAAGGCGCGAGAAGAGGGTTATGATCTGTTAATGCTGTTTCGGAATGCCGAAGCGCCAATGGATTATAACGAGTTGTTTAAGATGCGGAAGATCGATGCTTGCATTGTGCTTGGCGCTAAAGAAAAGCCAGGTGAGCTAGCCTCACTCCGCCGTTTGAAGGAAGAAGACCATCCTTTTTGTCTGATTAATCAGCATTTTGCTGGGGAAGCTTTTCACGAGGTGGATGCCGATCATGTCGAAGGAAGCTGGCAAGCAGCTAAACACTTACTGGAACAAGGTTTTACGAGGATTGCTTTTCTAAATGGGCCAGAATCTTATTCCAACAGCCGAGATCGTTTAACGGGGTATACCCGCGCTTTGGCAGAGGTGAATCTTTCTGTAGACTCTTCACTTTTGTTCGAAGGTAACTTTAGCCGGAAAAGCGGAATTATAGCTGCCAAAGAAATGTTGCCTTTGCTGAATGAGATTGATGCGATTATGGCCGCCAATGATCGGATGGCCATAGGTTTGCAGCAAGGGCTACAGGAGCTAGGAATACCAAGGGATCGCCTGCCAGCTATTGTGGGTTATGATGATTCGGAAGCTGCGGAGCTTACCACACCTGCATTAAGCAGTGTGCGGGTTCCCTTTTACGAACTAGGAGAACTTGCTGCAGCCCAAATCATTGAATTGCTGGGAAACAATCTGGCAGAAGTACCCGCACCAGCCGTACAGATCAAATTACCGACAGAACTAGTTATACGAGCTTCATCTAAATCTATCAACACTTAGGAGGAATAAGATGAAACAGCTTCGCATTGGAATGATCGGTTATAAATTTATGGGTAAAGCCCACAGTAATGCTTATCGCAGTTTGCCTATGTTTTTCCCGAAAGCGCTTAAACCGGAAATGTCTGTAATCTGTGGACGTAATAGTGAAGCGCTTGGAGAAGCTGCATCGCAGTTAGGCTGGGCGGATTGTGTTACGGACTGGAAGGATCTGATCGCTCGAGAGGATATTGATCTTATAGATATTAATGCTCCCAGCAACGCGCATAAGGAGATAGCTTTGGCAGCAGCCAAAGCAGGTAAACATATTTTTTGTGAAAAACCACTTGCGCTGACCTTGGCGGATTCCCGTGAAATGCTGCAAGCTGCTGAAGACGCGGGAGTTACACATATGGTTGGTTTTAATTATCGCTTTTCTCCGGCAGTTCGACTGGCTAAGAAGCTCATAGAGAGTGGGCGGCTGGGAAAGATTTATCATTTTCGGGCTTGGTTTCTACAAGATTGGATAATAGATCCGGATTTCCCTTTAGTATGGAGACTGCAGAAGGATATCGCCGGTTCGGGTTCGCATGGAGATCTGGGGGCGCATCTCATAGATTTGGCTCATTTCTTAGTAGGTGATATGAAGGAAGTAATCGGCATGAGCGAGACCTTCATAAAAGAGCGTCCGCTCGCCGCTGAAATGACTGGTTTAAGCGCTAAAGGAGATAAGGATGCACCCAAGGGTAAGGTTACCGTTGACGATGCCACCTTGTTTTTAGCCCGTTTTGATAATGGTGCTCTGGGCAGCTTTGAAGCTACAAGATTCGCAGCGGGTCATCGCTCTACCAATTCTTTTGAGATCAATGGAAGTCTTGGCAGTGTGAAATTCGACTTTGAACGTATGAATGAATTGGAAGTTTATTTGACCTCGGATGCCGAGGATGTGCAAGGTTTTCGCCGTGTGCTGGCGACCGATCCTGCTCATGAGTATGCAGAGGCTTGGTGGCCGCCTGGTCATACGATTGGTTTTGAACATACGTTTATTCACGAAATGCTGGAGCTTTCTAACGCAATTGAAGAAGGTCGTCAGCCAGAACCAAATTTCAATGATGGAGTGAAATGCCAAGCGGTGTTAGAGGCAGTAGAACGCTCTATTGATGAACGCCGGTGGGTCGATTTATCTGAGATGTAATCTAACCTTAGAAGGAGTGCTGAAGATGAGAAAAGCATTGATTGTATGGGGCGGTTGGGAGGGTCATGAGCCTGAGCAGGTAGCGGATATATTCGCTAAAATGCTGCAAGAGGAACAGTTTGAAGTTGAAGTATCGAATACACTGGAGGCTTTTGCTGATGCAGATAAGCTTCTTGGACTAGATTTGATCGTTCCGGTATGGACGATGGGTACAATCGAGCAGGATTTTGTGAATCATGTCTCCGCAGCTGTACAGCATGGAACAGGTCTTGCCGGTTGCCATGGCGGGATGTGTGATTCTTTTCGTAATAATGTAGATTGGCAGTTTATGACGGGTGGACAATGGGTAGCTCATCCTGGGAATGACGGCGTTAACTATACCGTAGAGATTTGTCAAAGCTCAAGTCCTCTGGTAGAAGGATTAGAAGATTTCAGCGTTTGCTCAGAGCAATATTATCTGCATGTAGATCCAGCTGTTGAAGTGCTTGCTACGACTCGTTTTCCAGTAGTTGAAGGACCTCATTCGTATAATAAGGCTGTTGATATGCCAGTAGCTTGGACAAAACGTTGGGGCTTGGGCAGAGTTTATTATAATTCACTGGGGCATCATGCGGACATTGTAGATCAGCCGCAAGTGCGTGAAATGATGCGTAGAGGGTTAATATGGGCAGCTGAAGGTAAAGCGCAAGCATTATCCAATGTTTCGGGGGTTAATAATAGTTATAGTGGAATGGCAGACAGTCAATAAATTCTGGGAGCGATCAGCGAATGGATAAAGTCAAAGTTGGTATTATTGGATGCGGTAAAATCAGTAGTATCTATATGGAGAACTGTCAAAAGTTCGAGATCCTTGATCTAGTTGCATGTGCGGATTTAGATTTGGTGAGAGCACAAGAACAAGCGGATAAATACAATATTCCAAACGTCTATACCACAGAACAATTACTGAATGATCCAGAGATAGAAATCGTAATCAACTTAACGATCCCAGCTGTTCATGCGGAAGTATGCCTGAAAGCTATTGAAGCAGGTAAACATGTATACGTTGAGAAACCTCTAGCTGTGACGAGAGAAGAAGGCCGCAAAGTTCTGTCAGCTGCGCGGGAAAAGGGAGTACTTGTGGGCAGTGCACCGGAGACATTCTTCGGTGCGGGAATTCAAACGGTTTTGAAGCTGATAGATGAAGGAGTAATTGGCGAACCTGTTGCAGCTACTTCGTTTATGCTGGGCCGTGGACATGAGCATTGGCATCCAGATCCGGAATTTTATTATGCCGCTGGTGGAGGTCCAATGTTCGATATGGGTCCTTACTATTTGACGGCTTTGGTGCAGCTGCTGGGTCCTATTCATACGGTTAGCGGAATGACTGGGAAAGCGCTGGAAGAACGTACGATTACAAGCGAGAAGAAATTTGGGAATAAAATTCCTGTTCAAATTCCAACTCACGTAGCCGGAACCTTACGATTTGAAAATGGTGCCATTGCAACGTTGATTACAAGCTTTGATATCTTTGGCGGGAGCAACCTGCCACATATAGAAATCTACGGAACGCTAGGAACGATTCAAGTTCCAGACCCGAATAACTTTGGGGGTCCCGTGAAACTCCGGCTTATGGGTGAGAATGAGTGGACGGAACAGCCGTTGTTGTCAGGGTATGATCAGAATACCCGCGGGATTGGACCAGCAGATATGGCTTACGCCATTCGGACGGGTAGAGGGCATCGTGCCAGTGGAGAACTGGCTTATCACGTATTAGAAGCAATGTGGGCTTTCCATGATTCTTCTGATGCTCATTCATTCTACGAAATGGAAAGCACCTGCACTCGTCCGGCGGCACTTCCAATCGGTCTTGCTCCTTACACTTTGGATTAGAGAATTCTTCCTGAAACTGCAACCTATCACTTCCGGTCTTCGTTTGAGAAGATGAAGAGTGGAGGTGTTAATAGGATGTGTAAGATAATTATTGGTTGGATATGGATTCCCGTTGTTATTTTGTTAATCAGTGGCTGTTCAGAGGCTCAACAAGCGAATAAGGAGCCGGTTCCAACTCCTGTAATTAGTTCAGAACCACAAATTTTAGCTTCTACGAACCCCGCAATGGATGATCCAGGCGCGGTTAAGACTTTCTTATCTGCTCAGAAGATTCCTAACGGAGATATTTATCTGCAAGATAACAAGGTTCATATTAATATTGTAGGTTTGAACTCGGAGATTGAGCAAAGCTTTGCTCAGACTTTCACTGCAGGTACTTATGAGCTTCATGATGTGAAATATACGATGCAAGAGTTATTATCTGCTCAAGAATTGTTGCATGAACAAGAACTATACCAGAAGCTGAATCTCTACGGCTCTGGTGTAGATACGATTGGTAATAAAGTAACTATAACCATTCCGTCAGATGATGCGGAAGCAGCTAAGCTTGAAATTGAAAAGTGGATCGATCCAAAGATGTTGACCTATGATATTTCAGAAATAGGTGATCCGCATGTAGTAGGTACAATCGTTGATATCGATACTAAACAGGCGAAACGGATTCTAATCCTTGAACCTGGTAACGAAGATCCATCTTACTGGTTCACATTCAATGCGAAATCTGAAATGTTTAATGAAGCTGGAGAGACCATCAGCTTTAAGGATTTACAGGTTGGACAGCAGGTTAAGTTATGGAATACAGGGATGGTGCTGGAATCTTTTCCCGCGCTTGCGAGTGTGCGGAGGATGGAGCTAGCAATTACTGAATAATCTATTAGACCCGTCAACAGGTAGCAAGTGCTCCACGTATTTGAACTGTAGATGGAAAGTGAGGGTGCTCTAACCCTCACTTTTTTTAATTAGGAATAGTATACTTTTTCTACTTTATATAATGTATGCTCGATTGTTGGACAGAGATTGGCATGTACTTTGTAATATTTAACTCGAAAATATAAACTTTTCAAAAAGTTCTTTATATTATTTTTTTGTTTAAAGGCAGGAAGAAATTCTGGATTTTTCTCCACATCACCAAAACTTTGAATCCATTGCTCTACATAAGTCTGACTAAGCATTTTTCTATCTAAAACACTCATTATGGACCTTACCATTCGCTCATCTTCCCCATCGGAGTATATTCGGTCTGTTATGGTCATCTTTTCGTAAACCAAATCGAGGATAGTGAAGAGGTCATTTTCATCCAGTTCGGAGCATTGAGCCAATTCATCCAAAGTATCTGCTGCATGGGCTATAGCATGAGCCCAGCCTTTTTCTTCGTCATACCCCCGGTAATCCCGCTCATTTTGCACACTGCAAAATACCTTCTCTTTTATCTGATGAATTTGCTCTCTTGAGAGAAATGGTGATTCTTTATGCCTCATGAAGAGGAGTGGGATGACTAGCATAGAGAAGGATCTAGTAAAGACAGAGTCTGTATTGGTTTCACCAAGCTTAAAATGCAAATGGTTTTTATCCAAGATAACGGGTATAAGTTGTTCCAGTTCATTTGTAGTTAGAGAATTACCTGGGATCCAATGTGATAAGGTTGTATAAATTAGCTCATCCCGTAGTTGGGCATCTAAAGAACCAATGTTATTTATCATTTCTTGTACCAACTGGAAGGTATCGGGAGGTGCTTGGTAATCATTTTCTTTTATGCATATCAACGTTTCTTTTAAATTCATTTTATAATCTCCTATTTTCCAGTGTGAATTATTTTCTAATACCGGATGGTGTAGTTCCTTTATATTGCTTAAACAGCTTGGTAAAATAATTAGGATTGTCGCAGCCCACTCGTCCAGCAATCTCCGTTACAGTAAAATCTGTCTCCAGCAACAGTCGTTCTGCTTCATTTACGCGGCAAAGATTAACATAATCGATGAAGGTTCGGCCGGTGAGCTTCTTAAAGGTTTTGCAGAAATGGTATGGATTTAGATTAACGGATCTCGCGGCGCTTTCAATGGTCATTTTCTCATCAAAATGGTTCTCCATGTACTCCAGCAGTGGCTTAAAACGCTCACGATTGAAGGATTGACGTTCATTTGTTCTGCCAGACACTTGTTCAGGCAAAAAGGTACGGGAGAGCAATACAAAAAGCAGATGAAGTTGATTTTTGATGATCAGCTGAAATGCAGGACCTTTCTGATGCACTTCATCCACGATAGTGTTCAGAAGAGAGTAATAAGTAGAACAGGTTGGAACTAGTGCTGCTGGTTTAACTGGTAGCTGATATCGATTCTCCAAATAGGGAGCTACGAATTGTTCATGTTGAGGATCTTGCTTCCAATCTTTAAATAAAGAACTATGAAATACGACGGATATAAATCGGACATGATCATCCCGCAGACTATATCCAACATGCAAACCTCCAGAAGGAACAAACAAAACCTCTCCGGGATGCAGTTCGTAGGGCTTGCTGTCGATGTGGAAAATGGCGCTGCCTGCTTGCATGATAATGATTTCGAAATGCTCATGCCAGTGTAGAAAAAGGATGTTCTGGCCGATTTTCGCATGTCTGCATTCATTAAAAAACAATCGAAACGGATAGGTGTTTCCTTCTAATTGAGGGTATTCTTTAAGATCATTAGGATAGCTCAATATTTATTCAACTCCCACAATATACGACTATATAAACACAATATAATAAGAGTTTTAAGCTCAAATGCAGTATATACTCGGGTTATAGAACTTACTATAAACCAATATTGGAGTGGTACACAAGATGAAGGATACAATGCGTATAGGTACATTAGTTGGTGGCGGAGATGCTGTTAGAGTGATTCCGCAAATCGTAGGTCATGGCTTCGAATCTTTTAGCTTAACCTTCTGGCAGACTACAGGTGAAACAGATCTTGTGGAAACTGGTAAGCGTGTGCAAGAACTTGCGGCAAAACATGATTTTGTGATTTCATCGGTTGGCATCTTTGGCAATCCTTTGACGAATACGGGTGACAATTCCGATGCATTAGCGAGCTGGGAACGGCTTATTGATCATGCTCATGTATTTGGTACTGATATGGTATCAGGATTCACGGGGCGACTACCAGGAGTGTCCATTGATGAATCGATTCCGAAGTTTGCCGAGGTATTTGGTGAGCTGACAAAAAGAGCAGCAGATCGCGGAGTAAGAATTGCTTTTGAGAACTGTTCCATGGATGGCAATTGGACTTCTGGGGACTGGAATATCGCTCATCATCCAATAGCCTGGGAAAAGATGTTTAACGCTGTCCCTGCTGACAATATGGGACTCGAATGGGAGCCTTGCCATCAGATGGTGCAGTTGATTGACCCGATCCCACAGCTGCGCAAATGGACAGATAAGATTTTCCATGTACACGGCAAGGATGCCACCATCGCTTGGGATATTGTAAAAGAATATGGAATCCACGGCCCGAAACCTTATGTATGGCACCGTACTCCGGGTTTTGGTGATACGAACTGGACGGATGTTATCTCCATTTTGCGTCAGGCTGGTTATAAAGGCACCATTGATATTGAAGGTTGGCATGATCCTGTCTATCGGGATGTACTGGAAATGATGGGTCAAGTACATGCCTTGAATCATTTAAAACAATGCCGCGGGGGCAGCTTTGTGCCTAATCCGCTTTAATAAGTCAGGGGGAGAAATATGACAGCACAGTATCGGGTAGTAGTTGCAGGTTGCGGAGGAATGGCTAATGCATGGATTGAATACGCTTTATTGCGTCCAGATACTAAGATCGTTGCTCTAGTAGATATAAGGTTGGAGTCAGCTGAGGCGATGGCCGCGAAGCATGGGATTTCATGTCTGACGTTTACGGATATTAAGCAGGCGATACAGGAGACCGCAGCAAATCTCGTCTTTGACGTTACTGTTCCCGGAAGTCATTTCAATATTTCTAGCACTGCATTGGAACTTGGATGTAATGTGTTTAGTGAGAAACCTTTAGCTGAGACTATGGAGGAATGTAATAAGATTGTTGAGATCTCGGAACGGACTGGAAACGCTCATGCTGTGATGCAGAACCGCCGTTATGATCCTCGTATTCGTTCTTTAAGAAAAATCATAGAATCAGGAACGATTGGTAGAACAGGATTTATCGGTGCAAGCTTTTTCCTTGGGGCTCATTTCGGGGGATTCCGTGATGTTATGAAAAGTCCGTTGCTGCTGGATATGGCGATTCATACCTTCGACCAGGCCCGGTTTATTAGTGGCGCGAACCCTGTGTCCGTATACTGTCAGGAGTTTAATCCTCCCGGTTCATGGTATGAGGGGAATGCTTCGGCAGTGTGCATTTTCGAGATGTCCGACGGTTCAATATTTACCTATCAGGGATCTTGGTGTGCAGAAGGTGCATCCACGTCATGGGAAGCTTCTTGGCGGGTTAACGGGGAGAAAGGAACCGCAATCTGGGATGGTCATGAGCTGCCATATGCTGAGGTAGTTACTGCAGGAGATCAGAGTGATAAGTTCATTCGTGACGTAAAGCGTGTAAATGGTGAAAACGTTGAGATGAGTAAAACATTCCATCAAGGGTGTTTGGATGAGATGTTCTTGTCATTAGCAGAGCAACGTCCTGCAGAGACGAATTGTAGAGATAATCGGTATAGTATGGCAATGGTGTTCGGAGCGCTGGAAAGTGCTGAATCTGGCCGGAAAATCGATCTAGTGGAGTTTTGAGATTGACTTCTGTTACTACAATCGCCAGCAAGGAGATCAAAATGAATATTAGAGCTTACCGAGAATCGGATCTTAGTCAAATTGTCTCATTGTTCTACGAAACAGTTCATTCCGTAAACAAACAAGACTACTCACAGGAACAGCTGGATGCTTGGGCACCTAAAGAGGAAGAGGCCCTTAAGCTTAATACTTGGAGAGCTTCTTTACGTCAAAATATCACTTATGTAGCCGAAATTGATAATATTATTGTGGGCTTTTCTGATATGACAGCAGAAGGACATTTGGATCGATTATATGTTCACAAGGATTACCAAGGGCAAGGTGTAGCCTCTGCATTGGCGAATAAGCTTGAATTAAAAGCAAAAGAACAGGGTCTTTATGAAATGGATACCGAAGCAAGCATCACTGCTAAACCTTTTTTTGAACGATTGGGGTACCAGCTTATTGCGAAACAAAGTATAGAACGAAAAGGTGTTCTGTTGGTCAATTATAGGATGAGCAAAAAAATAATGTGATTCAAAAAAAGCAGGTTGCTCATTAGAGCAGTCTGCTTTTTATGATAAGAAGGATATTCAAATTTACCCATCAATCAAGTTCATTAATGCTACAGTATCAAATCGATCCCCTTGCACTAACCATTTACCGTCCACATCAAAGAGAGTCAATATACCTTCCAAAGGTACACGTTTACTTTCTTTGTCATCCTTATCCAATAAAACAAGATCCACCGTATATTTTAACTCGACAATATCCTTTTTTTGTTCGGAAAGGTTGAATTTTAGGTTTTCCGGTTTTAAAGAAAGCTTTTGTGTATCAGCGATTTTAAATGGGATAGTTGTAATTCGGTTCGCTATAGCTTTTTCGGAAAAGTATTCTGTAAAATACGGTTTCATCTCTTCATTTCGCGCAAGAATGGATTCATCAGACATTAAATCCTCAGAAGCCTTGACGGTATATTCTACATTTTTATATTTCTCTGCGGCTTTAGTAGCATCATCTACTTCTGAACTACATCCCATAATTAACGCCAGGGATAATAATATCATGCTTAATATCAACGGTGATTTACGCATTAGTACACCCCCAATGTATTTGATCTTGCATTATTATACTTATATTACCATGTTGTGGTTTCATAATTTCAAGAAGAAAATGATTCAAATCCCTAAATATGGTATGGTGTAAATATGATCGTAAATTTGAGGAGATTAAACTAAAAAGTAGAATCGAAAGGATTATTAAAATGAACACAACCTTAAAATTTACTCACGGGAATAAAGTAGGACTGATTGCTTGTTCAGATGGTGTGAGAGTAGAAAACCTAGCAAAAGTAGAGGAATTAAAAAGAGTTTTGCATTCATTTGGACTCCATGTAGTGGTGGCTAATACTTTGTTTAGAAAAGAGGGTTATTTCAGCGGCAATCCCATGGAAAGAGCAGTGGAGCTGAATCAACTATTTAAAAATACTGAAATTAGCGCGATATTCGATATTTCAGGTGGGGATTCTGCCAATCAGATCTTAGAGTACATAGACTATGAAAGTATCCGAATGACCCCCAAACCCTTTTTTGGAATGAGTGATTTGTCAGTTATTTTGAACGCTTTATTTACGCAAAATAATTCGAAATCGTATCATTATCAGTTGATGAATTTAGTGTCTTCTGATGGGGCGGAGCAGCAAAGGGCTTTTTATCGAACATTCTTCGAGGGTCAAAACGATCTTTACGATTTCCGGTATCATTGGGTTCGTGGTAACCAGATGAGCGGGATAGTAATCGGGGGAAATATTCGCTGTTTTTTGAAGCTGGCAGGGACAAGCTATTTTCCGGATCCTTGTGACAAAATATTATTGTTGGAGAGTTTAAGTGGCAGAGCTAACAAAATAGTCTCCTTTTTTGCTCAGCTCCAGCAATTGAAATATTTTGATGCTTGTGCTGGATTGATTCTAGGCTCGTTTTCAGAACTTGAGAACTTTAATGAATTCCCGATAGTAGAAGAGTATGTGAAGGAAATTAGCCATTCCGCCTCCATTCCTATTATAAAGACAGCCGAGCTTGGGCATGGCAGTAACAGTAAGTGTATTGTTGTGGGTGATAAAATCACTTTGTAAAATTCTTTATCAAATTCCGCTTGCCAGAGAACTTGGAAATGGAGATTCACTCAAAGGGATCATTAGGTCAGTGTTTACGTGTGCAATTTGGACTGCATATTTATTGAAATCAGAGCGAGTACATAATACGTTTGTAAAGTAATTTAAAAAAGTGTTTTAAAGGAGGGGTATGATGTCTACACAAGATTATCTATCAAAAGAAGAATTGAAAGATGCGATTCATATTGCCTATCAGTCTCTTGATCATGAATTTGATGGCATTGAGCACTCCCAAAGAGACAATCGTATGGAAGGGGTTGATCGTACCCCAGCAGAAATCATTGCTTATCAATTGGGCTGGTTGAATCTTATTATGAAATGGGATAAGGATGAAAAAGCAGGGTTAACCGTTATTACACCTTCACCGGATTATAAATGGAATCAGCTTGGCGGATTATATCAATCGTTTTATCATACATATGCTGCCTACTCATTAGACGAGTTAAGATCTTTATTTCAAGAGACAGAGCATCAGTGGCAGAACTGGATTGATTCTTTAAGTGATGAAGAACTTTTTACGCAAGGCGTGCGGAAATGGACAGGAAACAATCCAAGATGGCCAATGGTCAAATGGATTCATATTAATTCAGTAGCACCGTTTAAGACTTTTCGTTCTAAAATTCGCAAATGGAAAAAGCTTAATGTAACTAAGGAAGTATAAAAGGACGGATGATTTTTGAAGAAGATATCTATTATTGTAAGTACATTTATATTTTTGATTGCATTAAGCTCGATTATATTTGTCGTAGTAAACAACTCTTCTAAACCTATTAAGAGTCCTGATAACATTGAACTAAAAGAGTTGGCGAATGGAAACAAAATACAAGTGGACTTCTCGGAGAAACCCACTATATTCGTGTTTTTCACCTCATGGTGTCCATATTGTAATGACGACGCTCCTAAGATTGTCTCATTGTATGAGAAATATAAAAATAGAGTGAACATATACGGAATCAATTTGCTTTATCAAGATGATCTTTCTGATGTAAAACAATACGTGGCGGATTACAACATTAAGTATCCCGTTCTCCTAGATGAAACAGGTGATCTCCATAAACAATTTGGTGAACAAGCTTTTCCAGCGTTGTTTTTTATAAACTCTGATGGCAAGGTTATGGATCAAATTATTGGCTCGACTGATTTTGACGCAATTGAGAGCTCGGTTAAGATTTTCATTAAAAACTATGATTAAGGAGGTTGAAATGAATACGATCCATTTAAAAGTTTTTGCAGCAAAAGATCAATCGGATGTAGATATATTTTGGGGACTTTTTAATAGTTACATTAATGAATTATCTCTCCACGTATCTATGGGCGATGATTTTGACCTGGATTACTTTTATTCAGACGAGTATAGAGAGATCATTGAAGAGCTAAGAACAAGAGATATAAATCCTTTAAATTTGTTTCTTATACATAAGGACGGTACTGTGCTTGGATTTTTAATGTATGTTACTTATTTTGATGAGGGTGGAAAGTGTTTTTTAATGGAGTATTATATTGAACCTACGTATCGGAATTTAGGGTATGGTGAATTTGCCTATTCAATGGTCGAAAAACATGTTTATGCAGACGGTGCAAAGTATATCGAGTTAACCCCGACTAATGATGCAAATGAAAGGTTTTGGCGCAGTGTGGGGTATATGAAATCATCGGATATGGATGAGGATCATAAATACATTTATCGGAAATCACTTTGTATCTAAACCGTAAGGAGTTAATCCCTATGATCAAAAAAAGAAAGAAACTCATAATCATCACCGCATTTCTTTCATTTTTGCTTCTGATGCTGATTGTAGTCTATATAATAAATCCTCAACCTGTTATGTAGAACCAGATTTTACAGAGGTCACAACAACGATACTTTTGAACGATATTGATCCAGACGGATTTAACGCGGATGTGATCGCCCATTCAGAAATTAATAGATGGTTTGGAATCTTTGTCAGGTTTAGTGGAGCTTATTGATGGATTAAATAATGTAAAAGATTTCAAAACAATCTATAAATCAATCGAATCCCAAAGCTAGGAGGTTGAGATGAAGAAATTCATTATTGTAATTCTAGCCATAATTGCTTTATTGCCATTACATGCGGTCTCCGCGGATTGGGCCGGTTCGTTTGTTGTTTATTCAGGTGACATCTACGAAATATCAGACGATGAACTCATCCCCTCCGAAGAAATCGATAAGAAGATAGGGCATGTAACTAAATATTCCGATGAGGAAGGCACGTACAGGGGAAATTTCTCGAATATTTATCCTAAAGGTACGCCCTACTACTCAATTATCAATACGGATCCAAAAGATTACATTGCTATTAAGACCCAAGAGGATATCTTTGTAAAAGCTTATAATAAAGGCCATTATCCCAATGATGAATTGGTTAAAAAAACGATTTGGATGTATTTCTTATTGGGGACATCGGTTATCGTCTTATTAATAATTTGGATAATGAAGCGGAAGAAAGCAGTGTTGTAGCTAGAACGGCGTGGTGGAAAATTCAAGTTCAAAGGGTGAATCTAGTGGAAGAAGCATCTAGTCTAATCAAAAAATTATCATGGCACACACGCGAAGAGGAAAAGGAAGATGCAATTAATAAGCTACAATATATAAAGGATGAAGCTTTGCATTTATTAGTACAACCTATATCAAAAGACTATTGGGATGGAGCGGCTGAAACAGTCATACGTTTAGGATATCCACGTGTGAAAAGCATATTGCCGGGTTTGCTTGAATGGATACAAGATTTAAATTGGCCAGGTGCGGGGGAAATAGCTGGTTTTTTACTTGAAATAGGGGATCCGATGATTCCATATGTTAAAGATGTACTAAATCAACACAGCGATGATCAAGAATGGGTGTATTGGATTTTCGAAAAATTAATTGATCATTGGAACACGAACCAAGTCCAACAGATACAAGCAGAATTAATTAAGATTTCACAGGAAAAAGCCAATGACCTATCGGCATTAAGAATCTTATTAACTCACGGTATATACGCAAAAGATGTGGTCTGTGAAATAATCCAGCACAAAAAAGATGTCCTTGTATTTGAACTCAAGGAACTTCATGATACTCATCTTGAAATTGATTGTGAAGCTCTTCATAAAGAATTCTTAAATCAGCAGCCTAATGTAATTAAACAGTTTTATGAGCACAATAAAGACCGTTTTTATATATGTAATGCGATATCTAACCGCCAAGAAGTTTTAAGAGAAATAGAAATTTTTACTGCTGAGTTTCTCACTTCGTGAAGTTATCAAGCTTTATTGAAATAAATTGAAAGGAGACTAACCAATGAACAACATAAAAGTACTTCATTATGATGCTTTTTCTCCTTATCCCAACAAAGGAAATCCAGCTGGTGTAGTATTAGATGCGGCTCATTTGAGCGAAAGTGACATGCAAGCGATAGCTCATAAGGTCGGTTTTAACGAAACAGTTTTTGTAGTCTCATCAGATGTAGCTGATTTAAGGCTTAAGTATTTTACGCCAGCCCATGAGATCAATCTTTGTGGACATGCTACAATGGCATCTTTATTTGCTTTAAAAACAAAGGGGATCCTTGGTGAGGCTGGCTCGATAAAGATCGAAACAAACGTGGGGGTGCTACCCATTCAATTCAGTATGGTAACTTCATGATTGAAATTGATTGTCTGGGAGAAATCTGTCCAGTACCAGTAATGATGTTAAAAAAACATCAAAAAGCCATTCAAAATGGCGAACAGGTGATGCTGGTTACTGATCATAGCTGCGCAAAAGTTTCCATCACGGATTACTGTCGTGGTTCAAATTTGAAATGTACCATCCAAGAAGTTATTAATGGGGTATGGGAGATTACGATTGAGATATAAGTTCAACACAATGTATCAATCAATGTCTTTTCTATATAACGAATTAATTGTTTCGTATCATTGTCACAACGCTGATTATGTTTTTTTACCATGTAGACATCGTTATTTACTTGGAACTGATCAATATGAATAATCTTGAGTTGTTTACTATACAACTCTTTTTTTATGGACATATAAGGCAGAAAGGCAACACCATGTCCTCTAATTGCAGCAAGCTTTACCGCCTCAAGGGAGTCCAGATTAAACAGTATGTTTAATTTAAGCTCACCCGCAGATATGTTATTTAAAGCCCTTTGCACACAATGAAGCTGTGAGGACCAGATTAACGGATATTTAGGGAGCTCATTCAGTGTGATTTTATCAGGACAAACGGTCGTACTGCTTGCCACTAGCATAACTTGATCAGAAAACACCATATTGGAGCTTAATTCAGATTTCGGGGAAGGCCCGGAAATAAAGCCAACATCACCTTCTTCAAGAAGCAAACGTTCTTCTACTAGTGACGATGCCCCTTCGTTTAGAGTGATATGGCAATTGGGAAAATGCTTTTTTACCTCATATAAGGTACATGGCAGGGCATAATTACAGACTTCTGGAATCGCATAAATAGACAGCTCATGTTGTGTTGGCTGTAAATGATTGATCTCTGTGACCATATCATCATACAATTTACAGATTTGCTCCGCATACTTCTCTGCTATAATCCCTGCTTCTGTTAGGCTGGCCCCTTTATTACTTCTCACAAAAAGCTCAGAACCCAAGGTATTCTCCCAGGATTTCAACTGCTGACTCAGTGCGGATTGGGTGATATGAGATTTCTGAGCGGCTTTAGATATACTTTTTAACGAAGCAATATCTAAAAATAATTTAAGCGTTTCCATATTCATACTTATTCCTCCTGTTGCCCGCTGTTAGTGCAAACTATAGCATACTTGATTACGCTCCATCTGTGCCATTAGTAACACTTATACAGCATAAAGAAAGCAGATAACCACAGCGCAAATAAGTATGTTACTATTTTCACATAGTCAATTACATAAAACGATGGAGGTGTTAGACTATGGGGCAAACCGTAAGTCCCGAAACGAAATCAATCCGAACCAGAGCTCCTAGAAAACCTAAAAAGAGTCAGTTGCCCATCGCGTTGCTGGTCACAGTTCTCATTATTGGGTTTGGTTTTTTCCTAGACCATTCCCACGATAAAATGGTTGTCTACCTGCTTTTCGGTATTTCGTTTGGCGTTATTTTGCAAAGATCACGTTTCTGTTTTACTGCATCACTTAGAGATCCATGTATTACAGGCAGCACATCGGTAACAAGAGCTGTACTGATAGCATTTTCTCTCGCTACGATCGGATTTACAGCCATAAAGTATCCAGCATTCCTGGAAGGTAAACCGATTCCTGGGATGGATAATGTGGGTCAAATCAGTTTTGCTTTGATAATTGGCGCAGTATTATTCGGAATTGGCATGGTTATTGCAGGGGGTTGCGCTTCGGGTACATTGATGCGTGTAGGTGAAGGATTCACGATGCAGATGTTGTCACTTGTGTTTTTTGTCATTGGGTCACTTTGGGGATCACATGATATGGGTTGGTGGAGAGCTAACGTTATAAAGGATGCACCCACTGTATTTTTACCAGACGTCTTTGGTTGGCTTGGAGCACTAGTTGTTCAGTTCCTGATCATTCTTCTGTTGTACATCGCTGCAGTTAAATGGCAAGAGAAAAAGATGGGAAGCGCAGATTAGTTTAAGTTATTACGTGAATATTTTCACTATTAGGAATTTTAAAAAATATAAAAGGTGGTTTTTAAGATGGCTGAATTTACACTTGATTGCCTGGGAGAAGCTTGTCCGGTACCGTTAATGAGAACAGAAAAGAAAATGACTGAACTAAATGTTGGAGACGTTCTAGTTGTTGCTATTGATCATAGCTGCGCAATGAAAAACGTACCAGAATGGGCGAGAAAACAGGGACATAATGTGGAAATCGAAGAGGTCGATGATGGCGAGTGGGAAGTTGTTATTGAGAAGGTAAAATAGGATCGCTAAGTAGGAAAGGACGGTGAATGAAACGGTGAACGAATTCTGGTTGAAGATATCGTCTAACCGCTTTTACAAGCAATTGCTCAAAGAACCGTTTACTTATGTAACTGGAGCTGTACTTCTCGCTGTGTTCGCTACAGCACATCTGGCTGTTTTCTCAAAAGGATGGGGAGTAACCAGCGCCTTCGCGGACTGGGGAGCTTGGGCGTATCGACTGGTAGGAGGAAATGTAGATAACTGGGCTTACTTTAGTACGGAGAAAGCTCAAAAAACATTATCTTCCGGATTTTTGAATGATGGTGGGTCTATTCGAAATGTAGGGATTATCTTAGGTGCATTAGCAGCGACATTGTTTGCTTCCGAATTCAAGCTTAAGAAAATTAAGTCCAAAAAGCAGGTAGTGGCGGCTGTACTTGGTGGGTTGCTCATGGGGTACGGAGCTAGACTGGCTAATGGATGTAATATAGGTGCATTATTTACGGCTATAGCTTCTTTATCGCTTTCAGGCTGGATTTTTGGATTGTTCCTGCTGGTTGGTGCATTTATAGGCAGTAAATTATTAGCCAAATTCTTTATGTAAAAGTGAAATAGACTGAGCTTATAGTGCTGACGAGAGTCAGCCTATTTTATTGAAATCATAGTCTACACAGGAGGGTCAATTGAAATGGAAAAGAAGACAGAACAGTATGATGTCGTCATTATTGGTGGCGGGGCTGCTGGATTAACAGCAGGGATCTATTGTGGACGAGCAAAATTGAAGACACTTCTTTTGGAAAAATCGCTGGTAGGCGGTCTTGCGACTTATACTAATGAAATAGAAAATTATCCTGGTTTTCCTGAAGGAACGACCGGAACAGATCTTATGGGATTATTTCATAAACAAGCCAAAAAATTTGGTGTTGATTTCAAAATGACAGATGTCAAATCTGTCTCGGTAGCGGAAGAGATTAAAGTAGTGGAAACCTTTCGGGTTCGATATGAATGTAAAGTCATTATCATAGCCAGTGGAGGAAAACCAAGAATTACAGGTGCAGCTAATGAAGATATGTTCTTATATGATAAAGGGATTTCCTTTTGTGCAACCTGTGACGCTGCGGCAAATACGGGGAAAACAGTTATGGTCGTTGGCAGTGGTGATGCAGCTATTGAGGAAGGGATGTTTCTGACTAAGTTTGCAGATAAAGTGATCGTATCTGTCATGCATGATCATGGGAAAATGGATTGTAATGAAATTGCCAAAACGCAGGCACTAGAAAACCCTAAAATGGAATTCATGTGGAATACGGTGGTAAGTTCTTTCGAAGGTGAAGAACGTTTGAATTCCGTCGTCCTGAAAAATTTAAAATCTAATGAACTGCAAATCGTAAAGGTCGATTCATGTTTCTTATTTATTGGATACACCCCGAACACAGAAATTTTATCAGGGGTAGTAGATTTGAATCGTAATGGATATGTACTTATTAATGAGAAAATGGAAACGAATATACCTGGGGTCTTTGCAGCAGGAGATGTGTGCGATAAATTTCTAAAACAAGTTGCTACCGCTGTTGGCGATGGTGCCATTGCAGGGTATGGTGCAGAGAAGTATATATCTGAATGTGAGGTGTATGAGCATCAAATTCTGAATCAAGGCAAAGCATCTGTTGTTTATTTATGGAATGCCACAGATCCTTCCTGTCGGGAGTTATTGCCTTTAATTGAGGGATTTGAGCAATCCCATTCGGATGTCAGGGTCACAAAGGTAGATGTATATAAGTCACCCGGACTTGCTGCCAAGCTAGGGATAGATTCAGTTCCTTCTATTGTTTATCTGGATAATGGGAAGGTCCAAAAAGTAATTACTGAAAAGATAAATGAAGAAATACTGAGGACTCTTGCTAATTAAGGAGAAAGTCAAAGACACATGCAGATGTTATCTCTGTATGTGTCTTTTTTTATTCAAGCTTAAGGAATATGAGACGAGCTAATGCAAGAGAGTGTCAAAGTATCAATAATAGTTGTTTTGTCATATATTTTTGAAAGCGCTTAAACCTTATGATTATTTTATAAATGTTGCAACTATAGCGGAGGGAGAAAGGACATCAATTATCTGTACATATCTTCAAAATCATCACAAGGAGGATTCACCTATGGCGAACGCAAGCGTCGCACCAGACAAGAGATCCGGACCGAATCTCAACAAGCAACGAACTAGCGGGATCAGACGCTTTTTTAAGCAAATAGATCTACAGCTTATGGTATTGCCAGCACTTGTTCTAGTTTTTATTTTTGCCTATATCCCCATGTACGGGATTCTAATTGCATTCCAGGATTACAAGTTAGGGAATAGCTTTATTAGCAGTGACTGGGTTGGCTTAAAGCACTTTATTTACTTCTTTAATGCTCCTGAATTTGAAGTGGTTATGAAAAATACAATCATCATCAGCTTACTGAAGTTTTGTTTTGGATTTCCTGCACCGATTATTTTGGCGTTAATGCTGAACGAAGTCCGTAAGATGTTCTTTAAACGGGTGATTCAGACCGTTACTTACTTGCCTCACTTCTTATCTTGGGTAGTTATCGGCTCAATGGTTACCTCGATGTTATCCGTAGATAACGGCAGTATAAATATGCTGCTTGAGAAATTGAAATTCATTGATGAACCGATCAACTTCCTTTCCATGACAGAATATTTCTGGGGCATTTTAGTTACAACCAATGTATGGAAAGAAATTGGATTTGCTTCAATCGTGTACTTAGCTGCCATTGCTGGTATTGACCCGCATTTATACGAAGCGGCTTCGATGGATGGTGCAAGTCGGTTTAAACAGATATATTTGATAACGTTGCCTTCAATTATGCCAGTTGTAATCATCTTTATGATTTTGGCAATCGGTAATCTGGTGAATGCAGGATTCGAAGACATTTTGATCCTAGCTTCCAATCCAGCTCTGCGAGAAGTGTCAGATTCAGTTGATGTATATGTTGTACGTGTCGGTATAGACAATTTCAGGTACTCCTATGCGACTGCTATCGGATTGTTCAAGGCCGTGATCAGCGTGACATTACTTACCTTTGCCAACTTCATTGCCAGAAGAGCAGGGAACAGCTTGTGGTAATGAATTACTCAATATAGGGGGACCAAACTATGAAACGTATTAATATAGGAGATCGAATATTTATAGGATTCATATATGTATTTTTGACCTTACTGGCATTTTCCGCTTTTTATCCATTTTGGAACTCACTTGTTATTTCCTTTAATGAGGGGATGGATACTTCGAAAGGTGGAGTTACTTTCTGGGTCCGTGAGTTCACGCTTGAGAATTATAAGATCGTTTTTGAAGATTCTCGTCTAATGGGTGGATTCGTCATTGCTACATTGCGGACAGTAATCGGTACAGTAACAGCGATACTGGCCACTTCGATATTCGCTTATGGAATGTCGAAGCGTGAACTGATGGGTCGCAAATACTACATGATTATGTGTATCATTACTATGTATTTCGGTGGAGGACTCATTCCGTCTTACATGCTTATCAGAAGTTTAGGTCTCTTCAACTCATTTTGGGTGTTTATAATTCCTGCACTGGTCAGCGTATGGAATATGATCATATTCCGGACCTTCTTTCAAGGTCTTCCACAAGGTTTAGAGGAGTCAGCAAAGATTGACGGTTGCGGATATTGGGGGACTTTTGTCCGCATCGTACTTCCTTTGTCGGGACCAGTTATAGCAACATTATCTTTGTTCACAGCAGTAAATCACTGGAATGAGTGGTTCGTAGCGAGTATTTACATTACGAAAGAGGAGTTAATGCCGATTCAGACCATCTTAAGACAGATATTGTTCTCTAATATTGCTTCAGAACAGCTGTCTAATGTAGATGCAAGCTCCATTGCTCATATTAACTCGGCAAAGAAAATAACCTCGAAGTCATTAACGATGGCTACGATCATGGTTGCAACCATTCCGATTGTATGTGTGTATCCATTCCTACAAAGATTCTTCGTTAAAGGGGTCTTGGTCGGATCATTGAAAGAGTAGGATGATAGAATGAGAATGGGTTTAGAGCGTATTGCTTTGAACATAGATTACAAATTGAAAGGGGAAAATACATTGAAGACTAAGAGAAAGATGCTTCTCGGTATGATGTCTACCTTGCTATTAACGACTTTGGTTGCGGGTTGTGGTGGCAACAATTCAAGCGCTCCGGCGGCAACTGCTGAACCAGAGAAAGAAGGAGGAACAGCGGTCAACACAGCAACTGAAGCTCCTGCGGCTGATTTGTATGAATTAGGGAAAGAACCGCTTGAAGTCTCATTCTACGGAAATTACGGCTGGTATCAAATGCCGAAATGGGGCAAAGATGCTGCTTCTAAATGGATTTTAGATAATCTGAAGATCAATGTCACAGGAATTAGCTCTGGTGGTAATAACGCTCAAAAGCTGCAAACGATGATCGTTGGTAACGAGCTGCCGGATATTGTGTGGACCGAGAAAGGTGCTGACGTAGAACGTCTTCGCCAAGCGGATATGCTAGTTCCTTTGGATGAATATATTGATAAATATCCAAACTTTAAGAAATACTTAACAGCTGGACATTTGGAATTGCTTCGTTCCCCTGATGGGAAGATCTATCAGCTACCGAATTATTATACAACTCAACCAAACGGAAACGCCGGTTATGCTATTAATAAAAAGATTTACAAAGAGCTTGGTTCTCTTAAGCTAGAAACGACAGATGATTTGTATGCTTATTTAAATGCTGTTAAGGCGAAGTTCCCTGACGTTATTCCGTTCGAGACGGGTTTAGCGAGAGATGGTAACGGAATTGACCAGTTATTCTCCTCTTTTAAAGAGAGTAATCTGTCGTATACTAGAATATACGCCGTACCTGATGGCGACAAAATGGGTTCGATATACAAGGATGAAGGATTCCGTGAGTCAGTTGTATTTGCTGCTAAATTAATGCGTGAGAAGCTAATGACGCAGGATGCGAATACTCAAACAGAAGATCAAATTAGAGAGAAAGCGATGAATGGCAAGTTTGCTGTTATTGCGACTTTTGATCCAATGAAATTGCTCGCCACTGCTGATGAAGAGATGAAGAAGACGGATCCGGAAGCTGGATATATGTTTATTAAACCGATTTACAAAGCTGGTTTGGATCAAAGTAAGATTACTCCAGGAACGTATAATCAGTTAGGTTGGAACGTTGCTACAATCACTAAAAACGCTAAAAATCCAGAGGCTGTATTCGCTATGCTTGACTGGATGACAGGACCAGAAGGTTCTATGGTTCTTAACTGGGGTCCTCCAGGACCAGAAGGGTATTGGGATGGATTTGAAGCAGATGGACTTACTCCTAAATTTAATAAAGATAAATATCTGAATGAGCCAGAAGCTCTGTCCGAAATTAACGGAAAAGCCGGTGACTTGGTATGGGTAGGTAATACTGTTTTCTTGGATAATACAAAGAAAATGATGTTGCAAACCCTTCCAGCTGACAAAATTGACTTTAGTAACCGTTGGCAGATGGAAGTAACTTGGGCTTCGCAAGGTGACTTTACGGAGTTCCTGAATTGGGATCCGGCTCCAGACAGTGAAGAAGGGATTATCAGACAAAGTGTCAGAGATATCTGGTTAACAGCAAGAGCAAAATCGATGTATGCGAAGACTGATGCAGAAGCATTAGCAATTCTTGATAAAGCACATGAAGATTCTATCAAGGTTGGCTATGAGAAATTTCTTGATTATGTAACAAAAGTATGGACAGAAAATAAGAAAGCTTTAGGTAAATAATAATTTGTAATACGAAGGTTTGCTATTTAGCAAGCCTTCGTTTTTACGTCCCATTTCTTGTACTCATTGTTTTATCAGCTGTTAGGGAAGAGAATGAATGGTATACTGAAAAAGATTGGTTAGTAGATTCAGCAGGTTGGTTTAAAAACATTTCAAAGGGGG
Source organism: Paenibacillus sp. FSL H7-0323 (assembly GCF_038002725.1). Classification (NCBI taxonomy): domain Bacteria; kingdom Bacillati; phylum Bacillota; class Bacilli; order Caryophanales; family Paenibacillaceae; genus Paenibacillus; species Paenibacillus sp. FSL H7-0323. Next base: position 1,074,619 of record NZ_JBBODB010000001.1, read on the forward strand.
ATTGTGTTGATGTACAACGTATTATTAGTAGACGATGAGATGCTTGATCTTGAAGGCATGAGACAATTCATTCCTTGGAATGAACTGGGTATGCAGGTCGTGGAGGCAGCGAATAACGCGTTTACGGCATGCGATATTTTAGAACAGCATGTTATTGATATTATTGTTAGTGATGTGAATATGCCGAATATGTCGGGTCTAGAGCTGGCTCGGATTGCCATAGAGAAAAAAAACGATATACGTGTGATTTTTGTAAGCGGTTACCAGGATTTCAGCTATGTGAAACAGGCGCTTTCACTAAAAGCATATAGCTATGTCCTTAAGCCAATGGATGACAAGGAACTTATTGCTGCACTACAGAAAGTAAAGCAGGATTTAGATGATGAAAGTAAACGGCGTGACGTGGAAGAAGCTTATCAGCATATGATTCCTATGGCCAAAAATGATTTGTTGATCCGCTTATTTGAAGGGGAATGGGAGGGGGACACTCAAGCTGGAATGTTGAAGCTTATGAAGTCTTACGGTCTGGATAAGCTGGAGTGGCCTATACGTGTGGCGGTTTTGGAGCTGGATTATTTCAATTGGTTTCAAGAACAGGATAATCTAACTAAACATCTAATGTCCAAGGACTTTCTGTATGAAGTGAATACAATTGCTCAGAAGCACGGTATGCCACATTGCTATAAGGTATCGTCTTATCGAATCGCGTTGTTGATTAACGAACAGGAGATGGAGAAGTTTATTGAAGAAATTTATGAGTCAATTCGCACAAAATTTCCTGTCACTATGACCGTAGGTGTAGGGAAGCCTACATTTGCTATGGACCAGGTCCACACCTCCTATCGGCAAGCTATGGAAGCCGTTGACGGAAAGATGTTTCTCGGCAAGGGCAAACTAATTATGTATGAAACGGTTAGCAGCGAACCTGGTATGATTGATGCCCGTACGTTGGATGCCCGTATGGATACACTTTTTAAAGCGATGAAAGAATATGAGTTAGTCCTTATTTATGACGAGATCGATAAGCTGTTTAAATCCGTGAGTAGTTTAAGATCTAAATTCACGATTCATAATCTAGCCATGTATATTATATGGAAGCTGGATCAGCAGTTGAAAGAGGTTAGTGAGGATTTATTTGAAATCTTAGGTATGGAGTTACATAGTTTAGATATTTTGCTTCAATTCGATACGATCAGTGATATACGCTCTTGGCTTGTACTCAAAACGTTTGAAATATCCGAGTACCTACGCAGTAAAACAGAGTCAGTGAACAATAAACTGATTAGAGAAATTATGCAAATGATGAAGGATAAGATGAGCGAGAATTTTACGTTAAAGGATATTGCACAGCAGTTCTCTTTCTCACCCAACTATTTGGGATATCTATTTAAAGAGGAGACTGGGAAAACGTTCAGCGAAGTACTCATTCAGCTGCGAATGGAACAAGCCGGCAAGCTTTTGAAAGATCCGAAGTGTAAAATCTATGAAATCGCGAGCCAGGTAGGTTACCGTTATCTTCCTTACTTCAGCAGACAATTCAAAGAAGCCTATGGTATGACACCTATGGAGTATCGTAAGCGGGAGAAGTGATGGGGGATGATGTTGCATGAAACAACCAAGAAGTAAACATAAGTATGTGCCGATAGGGTATAAATTAATGCTGACGTATATTTTTTTCATTATTATCCCAGTATCTGTGATAGGTTTTGTCTCTCACTCTATGTACAATGATTCATTACGCGAGCATACAAGTTCGAATATTAAAGGTACGTTGTTGCAAATTCGCGATAATATTGATTATAAAATGGGGGAAGTTATCCGGATATCAACACAGTTATATAGTGATTATGATTTCTATCGGAATCTGCGAAGCTATGAAGAAGGCTGGGAGAATTATGACCGGATGTCTATGAAGGTACTTCCAAAGCTGGATGTAGCTATTCAATCAACGGGTATGAGGATTGGGATGTCGCTATTTTTAAAGAATGAATCCATTCCTGAGATCTATTCGAATTCGCTAGAGGGCTATCTGGATAATAGTAGCTTCTATCATCTTTATCATATGAACCGGATTGAAGGGAAATCCTGGTATTATGATTTTCCAACCGAGAAATATGCGGAGACTATGAAATGGTGGCAGATTGAGCGCGATGTAGAAAATAATCGTATCTCGTTGCTACGTAGATTAATAGATACATATGACCCTCTCGTACCTAAGGAGATTGGCTTCCTGCGGATTAATGTAGGCATTCCAGATCTGTTCAATAGTGTGAATTATACGAAGATAGGAAAAGGAAGTATTCTAATTTTAAAAAACGAGTTCGGAAGAACGATGTACCAATCGGGAGAACTACCAGAGCACTATTCCAACGAAGCCGAACTTAATAAGGATTACCTGACGATTAGTGAAACAGTTACAGTTTCTAACCAAGCTTGGCAATTAAACGCGCTAGTTCCAATTACGATTCTTGAACAGGATGCAGTGAAGGTACGACTGTTTATTATTTTGATGTGTCTTATTTGTTGTGTTGTCTTTAGTTTCGTCGGCATATTTATATCCCGATATTTTTCAATTCGGATTAATAAGTTCGTATATGTGCTGAATGCCTATCGGGAAGGTGATCTTCACAAGCGCATTTCCTATCGAGGCAAGGATGAATTCTCTCAGATTGCTACCGCATTAAATGATATGGGCGAAAATATCGATATGTTGATTAAAGAGGTATATTTGACGCAGCTCCAGAAGAAGGAAGCAGAGCTTGAAATTCTGCAATCACAAATCAATCCTCATTTTCTATATAATACGTTGTCATCTATTATTCAATTAGCCAAGTTTGGTCAAAATGAGAAGCTGCAGCAGATGGTGCTGGAATTAGCGAAGTTTTATCGCCTGACGCTTAATGAAGGACGTACCATGATTCCGGTCCCGACTGAAATTGAGCAGGCAAACGCTTATTTAGAAATTCAGAAAATTAAATACGGTGAACGTCTGGAAGTTATGTTTGATTTTGATACAGAAATCTGGCCTTATGAGACCATAAAGCTCATTCTACAACCATTTATCGAGAACGTGCTGAAGCACGCCTGGTGTGGTGATCACATTCATTTACGCATTGTTGGGCGTAAAGAGGGCAATAATATTCTGTTCCGTATCATTGATGATGGAATCGGCATGAGACAGGAACGTATTGATCAAATTTTTGATCCAAAGGGTCACACGAATACAGGTTATGGGGTCCGTAATGTAGATCAGCGAATTAAACTACAATATGGATCTGAGTACGGCGTAACCATTTTTAGCCGTGTTGGAATTGGCACTTCTGTTCAGATACTCATTCCTGCTAATAAGGGCAAGCGTGGCATTCGTTCGAATGTTGTACATGGTGAAAAGGGGTCTTAAAGCTAGTTTTTCTAGCCTAAGACCCCTTTAACTTTAATTAGAATCCTTTATATTGAGGCTCTTCGGACTCCAATTCGGTTACCCGGTTCTCTACTTGAGTTACGATTTGTTGTGTTTGCTCGGCTGCGTTTGTGAACAAGGTTTTTGCACTCTCGTTTTGTGTTTCTAATGCAAATTGTTCAAGACTGGCTTGAGCACCTTTTAAAGAAGATAAACATGTTTTAACTTGTGAGGCTACTGTCATTGAGTTTCTCTCCTCTGTGTTGGATTATTAGCATGACGAATGCTATTGTCCTCAAATGCATCTGTCGTTATGCAGGAAAAAAATTCATACTTGTAGTAATAGATGATTTTCCATAAATAAGTAGTGAAATTCCGGATTGAATGCGGCTTTATTGACAAATAATGAGTGTTAGTAAATAAACAAGTTTTGATTCAAAAAGGAGGGTATTTGTAATGCCGGAGTGGTTGGAGGTTGTAGTTCGAACGCTCTTTGCTGTGGTTGTACTTTTCTTTTTAACAAAATTACTTGGAAAGAGACAAGTATCACAGCTCTCGTTCTTCGAGTATATTACGGGGATAACCGTCGGCAGCTTAGCCGCTTACATTTCTTTGGATACGGATAAGTTATGGCATTTAGGGCTCATTGCACTGATTGTATGGGTGGCTTGTTCTTTAGGGATCGAATACCTTCAGATGAAGAGTAAAAAAGCAAGAGACTTTATTGATTTCAAGTCCACCGTACTAATTAAGGACGGAAAAATACTCGAAGATCATATGAAAAAAGAACGTTTAACCACAGATGAACTGCTGGAGGAATTACGCAAAAAAGACGTTTTCAATATATCGGAAGTGGAATTTGCGATTATGGAATCTGATGGAGCCATAAATGTTTTACTCAAGAGTGAATATCAGCCGGTAACCCCTAAGCAATTGGGTATAAAGGTTGCCCCGGAGAAAGAGTCGCAAGTTGTCATTATGGATGGTAAAGTGCTCGACAAACCATTAGACACCCTAAACCTGACGCGAAGCTGGCTGGATGGAGCCCTTGAGAAAATGGGTTTTACGGTTGAGAATGTTTTTCTTGGACAAGTTGATTCTTATGGTGAGCTGACTGTCGATTTGTATGCCGATAACTTTAAAGTCCCACAGCCGCAGGATAAGCCTCAATTATATGCTTTGCTGAAAAAATGTGAAGCTGATTTAGAAATGTTCAGTTTATCAACAGATAATGAAAAAGCTAAAAAAATGTATGAGCAATGTTCGGAGCAATTGCAAGCTTCACTGAAGGTTTTGAAACCGTTAATTCAAAGCTAAGGGTAAAGATAAAGGCACTCTCGAGTAAGATCGAGGGTGTTTTTTTATATTAATTTAAATAAATGTAATAATATGGGCATAAAGTAGCTGTACAACCTCGAAATATTAATTATAGTTGAGATTAGGCTGGAGTTATAGATGACATAAGATTGGAGGAATGCCCTCGGTTTTTATTTAAATTAGAAAACAAGGAGGAAGATGTTCACGTGAAACTAAAAAGAAGATTTTCATTCGGAATTATGGTTACGCTTACAACTTTACTGGTTCTAGGTAATTTGGCATGGAGTAACCCTACCGCACAGGCAGCAAATATCTTCAGTAATGATTTTGAGAATGGAAATGCCGACAATTGGACGAGTACAACAGGAACTTGGTCTGTAGTTGAAGAAGGTGGCAATCATGTGTATTACCAATCCAGTCAAAACGAAGGACGTTCGTTCTCCGGTAGCAACACGTGGACAGATTACAGCGTTCAAGCTGATGTGAAGATTGATGATTTCAATGGGACTAATCGAACTTATGTGTGCGGGCGCTATGTTGACGGAAATAACTATTATGCTGCATCTCTGTCTAACAGTAATGGTGGGACGCTTGAAATACGAAAAAAAGTGAATGGTTCAAGTTCAACACTGGCTAGTAAAACTGATTTTCCTATAACTACAGGGACTGCCTATACAGTTAGGCTAGAGCTTAGTGGAGATTCGCTTAAAATGTATGTTAATGATGTTTTACAGCTAAATGCACACGATAACATTTTGACAGCAGGAGGTATAGGACTTGTAGCTTATAAGACAGCAGCGAAGTTCGACAATATCAATGTCTCCGATATCACAACGGGCACTCCGACACCAACGCCTACTATAGCTCCAACAATTGCACCAACGGTAGCTCCTACGGCTACTCCAACAGCAAGTGCAACTCCCACTGCGACAGTAGCTCCAACCGTCACACCAACAGCAACACCAACAGCAACACCAGTTGCAGGCTCTATTTATGTAGCTCCAAATGGTCTGGACAGCAACGCAGGAACAATTGGTAGTCCAACCACACTGGCCTCAGCGATTACGAAGGTAGCCCCCGGGGAAACCATCTATATGCGTGGAGGGGTTTACACGTATTCTTCAACAATAATTGTTGGACAAGATAATAGCGGAAGCTCTAACTTACGAAAGAACATCGCTGCATATGGGACTGAGAAGCCTATATTGGATTTTTACGCCCAGCCATTTGACCCAGCTCAACGTGGTTTGCAGATATACGGTAACTACTGGAAGGTAAAAGGATTAGAGATAAGAGGCTCAGGAGACAATGGGATCTTTATTGGCGGGAACTATAACATTATTGAGAATGTTGAAACCCACCATAATCGGGATTCGGGACTGCAAATCAGCCGGTATGCTTCATCACTGACCAGCATGAGTCAATGGCCGAGCTATAATCAGATCATTGGAGTGTATTCTCATGATAATTATGATCCGGATAACGGGGAAGACGCTGATGGTTTTGCTGCTAAGCTGACCATAGGTCCTGGTAACGTATTCGATAAATGTATAGCTGCATGGAATACAGATGACGGCTGGGATCTTTACAGTAAATCAGAAACAGGTCCCATCGGAGTGGTGACGATCAAGAATAGTATCTCCTATAAGAACGGACAGACCTCAGATGGAAATTCAACGGCAAACAGTGATGGGAATGGATTCAAACTAGGTGGTGAAAAAATTGCAGTAAACCATATTGTGCTGAATAGCATAGCATTTCAAAATAAAAAACACGGATTCACTTACAATAGTAATCCAGGCTCCATTCAACTAACAAATAATACTTCTTGGAGTAACGGACAGAGTAACTTTGCTTTTGATGCCGGTACTCACCAATTTACGAACAACTTGTCTTTTGCTGGAGGATCGAGTGACAAAACAAGTGGAACCGATATTCTAAGTACTAATGTGTGGTGGAAAAGTAATGCAAGTACCAATGCCAAGGGTTTGGTGGCCAGTGCCGCTGATTTTGTAAGTCTTACACCTTCAGTGGTGCGAAATGCAGATGGTTCTTTTAGTCTGGGCAGTTTCCTCAAATTAACTGGGGGTAGCGATCTAACCGGATCTGGAACACCTAGCGGAACTAATATTGGTGCAACTTTTCCGTGATTTGAAAGCTAGGGGTTTGAGCTCCTTATTTAATTGACTCTGTAGGATTAGATAGGTCATTTTATTCGATATTTTGATGGGCATGAGTCCGGTACTATACCGGATTTGTGCCTATTTGGTTTGTTTTAAGTATAAACCTTCCATCACGTTGGCAAACTAAGCCAGATTAACAAGTCACAATTTTGGGGGTAGTCTGCAGATGTCTGGAATTATTGAAACAATAAAAGAACAACTGGAAGGATCTAGTGATGCAGTTTTTCAAAACATTCGCCTTCATGGGCATTCCTGTGACTTGATCTATATCCCATTCATCGTAAATTCCCTGAGTCTTCATAAAGATATTGCATTGCCGCTAAAAAATGAAGCAAATTCAGAGCACAAATGGCCGGATTTTTTAGAACGATTGGATCGAGGAGCTGTTTTTCCCATCCCGTATCTTAAGGAGTTTGACATAAACAAGGCTGTGGATTTGATTGTCGCTGGAAAAGTAGTGCTTTATTTTGAAGAGCTTCCTTATGTTTATTATTTTGAGATCACGCAATATCAGAAAAGATCGGTTACGGAATCACAAAATGAACTTGTGGTGATTGGACCACAGGAAGCATTTATTGAAGATATTGAAACAAATCTGTCCCTGCTCCGACACAAAATTAAACATCCGGATCTAAAGACTATTCATTATACGATTGGTAAATATACCAAAACTGATGTGTATGTTGTATATATTGAAGGACTTTATAAAAAAGAAGTTCTTGCTGAAATTGAAAAGCAACTAAATGAAATAGATATTGATGGCATATTGGGCATTAGTTATATATCGGAACAATTACGGAAGGGGAACTTGACACCATTTCCGGTATTTCAATATACAGAACGCCCCGACTCGGTGGCAGCTTCTTTAATGGAAGGCCGGATCGGAATATTACAGGATGGCACACCCACTGCAATGATTGCACCTACCTCTTTTTTTACAATGCTACAATCCTCTGAGGATTATTATCAAAGCTTCTATGCCGCAAGCTGGATTCGAATCGTTCGATTTGTGTTCTCCATCCTATCGATGATTCTTCCATCGCTTTATGTTGCGATTACAACCTTTCATCCTCAGATCATTCCCTCAAACCTGTTAATTACGATAGCATCTGCCAGAGAGAACATTCCTTTCTCAGCATTGACTGAGGCTTTGATTATGGAGCTTACCTTCGAAGCCCTTAGAGAAGCTGGAACCCGAATACCAAAGCCTGTAGGCCAGACCGTTTCAATTATTGGCGGTATAGTCATCGGTCAGGCTGCGGTGCAAGCGGGAATTGTATCCGCTCCTATGGTTATTGTTGTTTCCATTACCGGTATTGCCACCTACATTATTCCCCATTATGAGCTCGGTCTGACTTTTCGCTTACTTCGTTTCCCTTTATTGATTATGGGGGGAACAATGGGTTTGCTCGGGGTATATATTACAGCTTTTTTGATTTACGGGCATTTAGCTAATCTTAGACCGTTAGGATCACCATATTTACAACCCGTTGCCCCTTTGGTGTTAGAAGATTGGAAGGACACATTATCTCGCTTTCCCTCTAACTATATGAAGAAACGCAGCAAACTTTATAGCAACAGGAATCTAAGGAGACAGAATCAAAAATGAGAACTCTAAAGATAGGAGTTGTTATACTTCTACTCCTAAATTTAACAGGCTGTTGGTCTTCAAAGGTGGAACTGGACGAATTAACCTTTGTGTACGGCTTATTTATAGATGTAGGCAAAGAAGCAGGCACCGTTGAAATTACGATTAACTCTCCTTTGCCCAATCGTCTAAACTCGGGAAGCCAGCCTTCAAGTGGTGGCGGTGATGGGAATAGTTATTCTACAGTTTCTAAGACCGCAGATACGATCGCAGACGCCATGTTACTAGTTCAGAAAGATCTGACACGTCAACTTAGTCTTTCCCAATTGAAAATAATTGTCTTAGGGAAAGCTTATGCAGAACAAGGGATTGGTGAACTCCTATTATGGATTAGAAGAGAGCCAAGTCTCCCCCTTGGAACCTATGTTATGGCTAGTCCCGGCAGTGCAAAAGAGATGAATACATTAACACCTATCTATGAACAATTGCCTTCTGATGTACTGAGGAGCTTTGGAACAGAAAAATACATGTTTTCGACTACAATTAAGGACTGCATATTCGCTGAGGCTTCGGGCGTTGGATTTGCTATAAATAATCTTTCATTTGGTAAAAAAGAAGAAACTACAAAAGAAGGTAAACCACAATATTGGGCAGGCATTCAAGGAGCTATGTTGTTTCAGAATGAGAAAATGAAGGGAATACTAAAGCTTAAAGAGGGGAGGGCATTGGCATGGGCCGCAGGCAAGCTTAAGCTGTCGGTTTATTCTGTTACCTGGGATGGTGGAGAAAGTGCAGCAAGTGTTGTATTTGTTAGCGCCAAATCTTCGAAAAAAGTAAAAATAACGGATAAGGGTCCAGTTTTTACAGTGAAATTAAAGGGAAAAGCTAGTGTGATTTATTTAAGGGATCCTAAGAAAAGAAATCTAGAAGAGATCAGTAATATCATTACAGAGAAACTAAGCGATAAAGTAACTGTTAATCTGACCGAAGCTATACATTTATCCCAAAAAGCAGGTGCGGATGTTCTACAGCTGGGCATGTTGCTGGAATGGAATGATCCGAAACTTTGGAAGCAATTAAGAGAACGTTGGGATAATTACTACGCTCATGAGGCAGATATTAAGGTGAAGACGGACTTTCGGATTGTGGATTTTGGAACAGCAAAATAAAGAACTGAGGAAGGAGAAGTTATGCGTACAACAAAGTGGCAGCTGTTCCGGTTTATCACCATTTTTTTTAGCTCACAAACCACCATTTTTTTGATACCAGCTATTATTGCTACTTCCTCTTATCAAGGCTGGATTGCATTAATCGTTGGCTCCTTATTAGGATTGATATTATTGTGGTTTACAATCTATGTTGGTAAGCTGCGACCTAATCAAGCTTGGGTTCACTTTGGAAAAGAGATCATTGGCAAATGGCCACATAAATTTATGATTCTGCTCCTACTATGCTGGTGTGTTTATTATGTTTCTTTCGATATAGAGAATTTCGTACTATTTTTCGGCTCGAATTATTTAAGAGGAACTCCACCTCTATTTATCCAGTGTGTCGTTGGTCTCGTAATCATGTACACGGCAAGTCTAGGATTTGCAACAATTACATATATGGCCGATGGATTATTTATTATTTTCTTTATTACCGTGATCATTTTATTTAATTTATTCCTTCCAAACGCGGACTTTAATATGGTACCTGCTTTCTTTCATTATCATGATCCTGGAATCGCCCTGAAAGATTCTATTGTGGTCATGTCATGGTTTGGAGAATGGATTGTCCTTTTGTTCATTGCACCTGATTTAAAAATTGAAGCGAAAATGATGAAAAGATTAGTATTTGCGCAGTTCTATGTTTCAATTACGGTCTTAATAGGATGGTTATTGACAATGATGAGTTTTGGTCCACATTTAGGCCAGCAACTCCAATATCCTTTTCTTGAGATGGTGCGTAGTTCGAAAGAAGATAATTTATTAGGTAATACAGACCCGCTTTTGATTGGAATATGGTCGTCTTCGATGTTTATTCACAGCGCTTTCCTTATCTATATAGCTTCAAAATGTGTAGCAAGTTTGTTTAATACTAACAGTAAAAAAATTTACGTTCCCCTTTTAACACTGGCTTCAGTGACAATAGCGTACTTATATTCACGCGACGTCGGCAGATATTACGAACACTACAAAAGCTTTGCCATTGTGATCATTTGGCTAATCGTTGAAAGCATACCCATTTATTACGGGATTGTAGCTTTCTTTCGATATCGGCATAAGACGGCGAAATGAAAATCGAATGGAAGACGGGTGCTGTCTAATTATGGGCAGTGCCTTTTTTTGTGAATTATAAATCGGGTACGCTTTCTGTTATGATTAAAGCACTTATTACATAATTATCCTCAGATTGGATGGTGTATTCACATGAATCTTCAAGAAGTAGCTGAACTTATCAAATCTATTAGGGCCAATCTTGCCAAAGTCATTGTAGGAAAAGAGGAGGGAGTAGACCTGCTGCTGACCGCATTACTTGCGAATGGACATGTCTTGCTGGAAGATGTACCTGGTACGGGTAAAACCTTGCTGGCAAAGGTGCTTGCCAAATCATTGGATTGTTCATTTAAGCGCATACAATTTACGCCGGATTTATTGCCTTCCGATTTAAGCGGGATCAACTATTACAATCAGAAGACGGGAGAGTTTCAGTTCAGACCAGGTCCGGTATTTGCCAATATACTGCTGGCTGACGAAATTAATCGTGCAACACCTAGAACCCAATCCAGCCTACTGGAGTGTATGGAGGAACGGCAAATTACTATCGATGGGGTAACGCACGGATTAGAAGCACCGTTTCTTGTCATTGCTACTCAGAATCCGATAGACAACCAAGGGACCTTCCCACTGCCTGAGGCTCAATTAGATCGATTTTTGATGCGGATTACTACGGGTTATCCTACCTTTGATGAAGGGATACATATTTTGCAGCGTTTTCGTGAGAATAATCCGCTCGAAGAGTCTTTTCCTGTAGCAACGGCACAAGATATTCAAGCCGCACAGCGTTTAGCCGCATCGGTAAGTATCAGTGATGATTTATTAGGTTATATCGTACGGATAACGGAAGCTACACGCAAATCTACGGCAGTAAAACTGGGTGCGAGTCCACGTGCCAGTGGCGCGTTGCTTAGATCAGCTCAGGGATATGCACTTATTCAAGGCAGATCCTATGTAACACCGGATGATATCAAAGCCGTGGCTGTTTCCGTGCTTGCACATCGTCTGCTGCTTCATCGGGGATTAGGCTCAAGAGAGGGACAAGCCGCGGATATTGTATTGCAAGTGCTTCGTGAAGTTGAGGTGCCTGCTGAACCCGTGACGTCCTTAAGAGGCGGAAAGGTGGAATGACCTATGGCTTTGCCTTGGTTCATTTTCATTACAGTGGCGTTGGTGTTACTTCTTGCTGACATTTATAAACGGAATGGTCTGAAAGCGCTTAGTTATTCTCGCTATTTTTCACGTAAGACTGCTTATGAAGGAGAACGTATTGAGATGATCGAGGAGATCATTAATGCGAAGCTTCTTCCTTTGCCGTGGCTCCGATTGGAGTCTAGTATTGCGAGAGGTCTGGAATTTGGAAGTCAGGATAATCTTGGGATTAGTACAGGAGAAATCTCTCAGAATCATATTAGTTTATTCTATTTAAAATCTTATCGTCATATTAAAAGACGGCATCAAGTGACATGTGAGCGCCGTGGTTTATATCGTTTGGAATCCGTGACTATGACAACGGGAGATCCATTTGGTTTGACTCGAAAAAACAAAACATATCCACTCGAGTTAGAGTTGTTGATCTATCCCGTTCTGCTGAATCTAGACGAGCTTCCATTGCCCATTCATAGCTGGCTGGGTGAGCTTCCTGTGAAAAGATGGATCGTTGAAGACCCTTTTCTGACTGCTGGCATTCGTGAATATAGCTCAGGAGATTCTATGGGATTGGTAAACTGGAAGGCTACAGCACGTACTGGTGTTATGCAGGTTCATAAAAAAGATTACACGGCTGATTCCCGGCTCGTCATCTGTCTGAATATAGAGGACAGTGATTCCATGTGGAGAACGGTGACTGATGTGGAACGAATCGAGCAAGGAATAAGATATGCAGCGACTATAGCTGAATACGCAATGCAGCATGGAATTGAGACCGGATTAATCTGTAATGGCAGATTGGACGATGCTGGCGAAAGAGATCCAATTGAAGCAGAGCCGATGGCTCAGCTCGAAGATATGTTAGAGCTCCTGGCAAGGCTGAAGCTGGATAGAACACTTCCTATGAGTCGACTATTGGAATTGCAGGTTGAGAGTGGAATTAGTGACACAGACTTTCTAATCATAAGCTGCCATAGGGGAGCAGAATTGCAAAAGGCGACGGATCTCCTAATGCAGCAAGGCAATGGTGTGGAATGGCTGGATATTCCGGAACAAGGGAGAGAGAGCGCATGAAGCTTACGTTGTCTGGCTATGTAAGGGAAACAGTGAAACTCTGGTTGTGGTCTATTATTGAATTGTTGCTATTTCTACCGGTTTGGGTTCTATTTCAGATTTATTTGTTGCCCCAACAAGATGAACAAATATGGTTGATTGCGCTGCCTATACTAGCTTTAGCAGGCATTCTTTTGCGCAATTTTTGCAATGTAAGATGGAAGCAATTACTTGCCGCCTTAATCCTCGGGGCATTATTAGGTGTGGCTTCAGGGAGTTTATCCATCGAAAGCCTTCCCTTAGGTGTGGCTGGAATTATATGTACATTCTTAGGGATGACGGTAGACTCTAGAAATAATAGATTCAGAATGTTTTGGATAGGTATAATAATCTATTTTGTGGCAACTATAGCGTTTCATAGAGTTCCTGAATTGGAGCCAAGTGTGCCGTTATTGACCTGGTGTGGCAGTCTGTATTTAATACTGACTTTACTTATTTCTAATAGCAGCTATATACGATACAGCGCACTTACTGAAGAGAATGAAACGCTGCCCAAAGGGATACAACGGAATAATCGTATATATGTCATTGTGATTGGAGTTATTGCAGCTGTACTAGCGGCAGGTGTCGGTAAAGCTATAGGATCATTGGTATGGAGACTCTTACGCTCATTTTTCAATTTTATTAATGAGTTATTTTCTGGCACAAAAGAACCAGAGCCTCCGCCAGCAGAATTGCCGCCAGCAACTCCGATGTTACCACCTGTTGGCGAGCAAAAGCGTGGCTGGCTAGCTATTATACTAGAATATGGCTTTTATATTTTGGCGGCGGTATTATTGGGATTTGCAGCCTATTATGCACTTCGCTGGTTGTACAGAAATGCTGGAGAAAAGTGGCGGAAAGTCATAGATGCATTGTTATCGATGTTACGTAGGGAACATACCCCTAAGAATAATACAGCATATCTTGACGAGGAGAAAAGCGTCTTTACTTGGGAACAAACCGTTCGAGGGTTAAAGGATTTCTGGAGTTCTCGTCTTCCTTCAAAACATCGTAAGGATCGCTGGGATCAGATGAATGGCGAGCAGGAACGTGTCCGTTGGCTTTATCGGCGGTGGCTTAATATAAAGCGCGATAACGGTTATGAAATGAAAAGTTATCTTACGCCGCAGGAAACAAAAAGGGATGTTTTGCTATGGGGAGATCGTAGCAAGCATAAACGTAAGGGTGATGATGATTCTTTAGCAGCAGATCAATTGATTGAAATATATGAAAAAGTTAGATACGGAGAAGATGAGCCTGCCGCTTCTGATATTGCAGCTTTGAAAAATCAACTGAAATTATAGAATCATTTTCAGAATATATGCAAATTGGAACAAATAGGTTACAAAAGACCTGTAAGAGTTACAAACTGGATACAATTGGATCTGTGCTAACCACTATAATAATTCTAGTAAAATACTCGTGGAGGGAAGTCAATGAGAAAGCATAGCAGTACATATGTTGTTTTACTCTTAAGCACCTTTGTCATAAGCCAGTTGACAGGGCATACCGCTTCGGCTGCTGCAGTTAGTTCTGTTCAGCCAAAATCGGCGGTAGCTGCTGCAACTGTAACAGCTCCTAGTAATCTGGGTTCCGTTTCTTTAGGAGCTAATATCAAAGCTACACTGGAAGATGTGAATATTTGGTCACAGCCTGGAGGCAATATTTTAACTTATACAATTAACTATTCGAATGGCAGCAACAAAAGTGCTAGCCTACTGTATTATTTTTCGAGAGTTATGACCTCTGGCGGCTCTGTTATTCCAGGGAATCCACTAAGTGCGGACGCTACTAAGAAAAAAGTGGGTTCTAACGAAAGCTTGCGCGTTACATATTATGTTAATGTCGGCCAGGTAAATTCGTTAAAAGGTATCAAGATTCCAATGTACGTTTGGGATTCCAAAACCAAGGGGTATCTCAAGCAAGTAGGAACTTTTAATATACCCGCCAACTATTCGCCAACCGCTGTAAACGGAAAAAATGTAAGCACTACAATGAATGACATTCCGGTTATTGCTAAAAGTGAATCCTTGGAGCTCTACAAATACAGCGGAAAGGTTTATGCCAAGGTGGGCATAAGCTTGACCAATAAAGGCAGCAAAGTATTAAGTGATCCTGGTTACGCAGCATATTTGGTCTCGGCAGGGGGAAGCTCGTATGAATTAGCCCTTGACCGTTCTCAGCTTAGTTATAAAATTCAGCCCCAAGAGAAAAAAACCATTTATTATCTTACAGAAATTCCTTCGTATATGAAGACGGATAATATGAAACTGCAATTCACCCAAAAGGATGAGGCGCTGAAGCTGGAGATTGCCAAATCCTCGTACAAGCTGCCTGCGGCTACTACACCAAATCTGGTAGTTGGCAAAGGTGTAATCAAGAAAATTACCATCAATAACAATACGGTTGAAACCCAATTAAATAACGCAACCGTATACGCAGAGAACAATAAGGGATTCTGGACTTTTCAGCTGCGAGTGAAGAATACAGGAAAGACAGCCGTTACGTTACCTTCTTATGAGCTTGCTGTCAAATCCTCAACGGGGACAACCTTTCCGATCAATTCTAAGGGCTTGAGCGGATTAACCATAAAACCGCTGGAGGAAAAAATCATCCCGCTTACCGCACAGGTACCCCTTGAGGTAGAACAGAATTCACTGCAATTGCAGATGATTGAGGCTGTTTCTGCTCCAGATAATAGTGAAACGGGAACTACTGGAGAAGGTGTAGCAACTGGAAGCACTGGTGGAACCAATGTCGCTACGAGCAACACAGCTAAACTAACGGTTCCGGTTGCTTACTTTACGATCTCCTATACCTTGCGTCCTGAGATACAGAAAGGTATGGAATATAGAGCAACAAATGAATATGGGACGTTTACTTATAGTTTAGTTTCCTTGCAGCGTTTTCCATGGAAAGACGATGATATCGTTGTTGCCAGATTAAATATTACGAATACCCAATCGGTTGCCTTGTCTCTGCCGGAATTAAAGGGAGCTGTTCAGGTAGACAATGAGGACATGTCATCTTCAACGGAATTGTTTATGGATAAGGAAACTTCAACGATTGGGCCCGGTAAAAACGCTGAAATCTATGTGTTTGCCAAAATTCCTTATACACAAGAGTTCGATAAATTAAAATTAAATCTTTATTCTATGGTAAAAGAAGAGAAAAGCTCGTTCCTGTCAGTTACTACGAACAGCATGATGAACGCTGTAGCTTCTATTGAAACTGGAGGAAGTTATGTTATCTCTGGTAAAGGCAAGAACGCAAAAGTGCAAGAGAACAAAACCATTATTTATGAAGGACTTAACTCCAATCTCGTATACACAGAGCTGCTTCTGAGCAGTGAAGAGAAAAGACAAAGCAAAATGGCTCGCCTCCAAGCTTATTACAAAACGGGAGATGGTCAGCTATTCGAAGCTACAGCCAATCAGCCGGATACGTCTGCTACTCCAGGCGGTAAGCAATTAATCACCTTTTGGGCTAAGGTTCCGAAGGCTGTTAATGCTTCTGATGTAAGCCTGTTCCTTGGGCCAGGGATTACTGGGAATAAGCTGACGGAACCCGGTCAGGAATCCACTGGATTTATTAATATGGCTTCACTGTCATTAAATCCGGTCATCACACCACCAGAGAAGAACTTGACGAAGGTGGCTATTTATCCGTATACCATGTCCGTTCTAAGTTCGGAAGGGCGCTCACTACAAGGCAGTGACTCTATAAATATAGTTATGAATTACAATCTTCTTCGTGACAGCAGCTATGATATGGGAACCTTCACGCATAAGCTGGTCCTCAAAATGACGGATCCATATGGTCTATCTCAGGAACGAAGCTTGAACATTGGCACCGATATTCTTGAAGGGACCAACAACTCGTATACAGCAAGCTTTAGCAATAATATGTATAAGAATTTGTCAGGAGGAACCTACCGGATCACGCTGTACGATGAATTCCAAGGTGAACGGATCGAGCTGGCTAGTCAAGCTTATAACATCAAGATTGATAGAGCAGTTGTAACTGAGAAATAGCATTTCATATCTATTATTGTACGAAGAGGAGCAGCTCCAATGTTGCGAGTGGAAAATGTAACGCATTCTTATAAAAACGGTAATGAAACTACAGCAGTGCTTCATCAAATTGACTTTTCTGTGAAAGAGGGGGAGATGGTAGCACTGCTGGGGAGCTCGGGTTCCGGTAAGTCAACGATGCTCAATCTGATGGCAGGACTAATGAAACCTACGGAAGGCCATATTTATATTGCCGATCAAGATATCGTGAAGATGAGTGAGAATAAGCTATCGGAATTTCGCAGAAAAAATATCGGGTTTATCTTTCAAGCTTATGAGCTGATTACTAGCATGACAGTCCGTGAAAATGTAGAGCTGCCGCTGGTTTTTCAATCCGTTGCACCCTCTATACGTAAACAAAAAGCTTTAGAATTGTTGGAAGGAGTCGGCATTCCTGATAAAGCCGACTTGTTCCCTTCCCAGCTGTCTGGCGGACAGCAGCAGCGTGTTAGTATTGCACGCTCCTTGATTACGGAACCATCTGTTATCTTTGCAGATGAACCAACCGGAAACCTAGATTCGAAGACAGAAGAAGAAATTATCAATATCCTGCTTAACCTGAACAAGAAGATGAAGACCACCTTCATAGTTGTAACTCACGAGCTAAAAGTCGCGGAGCAAATGCAGCGGATATTCACGCTTCGGGACGGATATATGATTACTGAAAACCAAACTTCTTCGAATACTGAACTCGAAGGGGGTATACTCATTGAGGATTAGTGATATTTCCCGCTTGGCTTGGGAACAGGTCAAACGGCGGAAAGTTGTCACAGGTCTTTGTATGGCTGGCATATCCATTGGATGTGCTGCAATCATAGTTGCATTAAGTATAGGAGACTCCGCACAGAGCTACACGGAGCGGGAAATCAACCGCAATTTCAAAATGGATGAAATTACGGTGTCTCCCAACGGAGGTATACCCTCCCAAGGAGGAGGCAACGGTGGCAGCGGATCGTCTGCGGCCAATGAAAAGCTTGATCCCGGCAGGCTGACAGCACAAAAGCTGGAGATTATTAAAGGCTTGCGGCATGTAACTGCAGCAGCTCCCTTTCAAGAGCTAGGGTACATACAGATGTTGACTATCGATAATAAAATAACAGATGTACAGCTTATTGGAACGGATCTACGCTTGTTAACGAAATATGATAAGAAATTCAAACAAGGCGGAGCTTCTGATTTGGTAGGAATGGCTGTACTGAACTATGGTGCAACCGTTGGACTGATTGATAACGAAACTCGGCAGCGTCTTTTTGAACAACTGAGTACAGATCCATATAACAATAAGTTGATGGAACAGTACAACAGCTTAAGCATGCTTCCAACAGATATGTACAAGCAACAGGTTCAATTACAGTCTTTTGATCCCGCCTCTCAAACTGGAGGGATGTTGGTTAGCTCACCGATTCAAGTGGTGGGAATCCTCGACAACCCGAGTGGAACGAACGAGAACATGGCTATGTACGACAAGAAGATCTATGTGTCACTAGAGACTGGCGAGCGGCTTGTAGAACAAATGAAGCTATCGAGTGGAACCGCTGGGCAAAAGGGTGTCTATAACTCAGCGATTGTAAAGGTAGACAGCACTGAGAATATCGTGGAACTAGAGAAGCTTATTCAGAAACTTACTCTAACAACAAGCACGAATTTGTATCAAAAAGAGGCACTCGCTGATACCTTCAGCATGGTCAAGAAAGCAGCTCTCGGTATAGGTGTATTTATTCTGATTATTGCTTCGATCTCCATTATCGTTGCGATGACTATGTCCACTCATCAACGACGACGGCAGATCGGTATTATGAAAGTGTTGGGCGCCAATATGGGCCAGATCCGCAATATGTTCATTACAGAAGCGGCATTGCTCGGGATGTTGGGCGGATTGCTCGGCATAGCCTTTTCATACTTGATTGTATTAGGAATTAATAAGCTCATCGGTAACTCTTCAGGAATGGGTGGAGGCGAGCCTTTGGTGATTTATATTCCTCTGATGACTCTTCCGGTAGGGATCGCATTTGCGGTAATGACAGGGGTATTATCGGGTATTTATCCGGCGATCAGTGCATCCAGAACGAATGCACTCACGGCGATTAAACGGGATTAGCTATTTTTAAGTTGAAAGGAAGCCAAAGTGATGAAGAGGAGAATCAAGTGGATTGTATTGGTACTGATTATAATTGCAGCAGGTTATTTTCTATATAGTAAGATGTATAAGCCTGAAGCGCAGTTAGAGCCTGTTGAACCCCCACAAGCCATAACTTTTGAGGTCACACAGGAGACCATTACCAATTCCATACAGGTTAAAGGTAATTCTAATTATGAGAAAGAAACGCTTGTTTATGCTCCATATGCTTCAAAGGTGACAAAGTGGAAGGTTGAGAACGGTGGACAGGTCAAAAAAGGTGATTTACTGTTTACTCTCGATCAGGAAGCCTTGAAGAATGAGATTGCTACACAAGAGGCGACCATCCGTAAAGCAAAGCTGGAAGCAGAGCTGAATGCATTTGTGAGCCAGCAAGACGAGGAGAATGCAGCCCTTGGTGCAACTGAAGCAGAACGGATTAAAGCACTCACAGCCCAAGAAGCAACACGGCTAGGGGACGAGCTTAATCAGGTCAATGCCGAAATACAGGCACGCGAATTAACAGAGAAAAAAGCCAAACTCAAAACAGCACTTTATTATGCTCCGGCAACCGGCATTTTCTTATTTGACAGTGCAAGCGAAATTCCGCAAACAGTGACAGATAATCAATATATCGGAAAAATAGTAGATATGAACAAGCTAGAATTCATTGCTCTTGTAGGTGAACAAGACGTCTTCCGTATAAAGACAGGCATGAAGGTTGACGTAAAAATGACAGCTATAAAAGATTTGAAGTTATCTGGAGAAGTTACGAAGGTGGCGAAATTTGCAAAGACAGCTTCAGGTCAGAATGCTACTGCCAGTTCGGTTCCTCAATTCGAAGTGGTTATCACGCTGCAGCCTGACGAGCATTTGATCGGTGGCTTAAGCTTAAACGGAGAAATTGAAACAGTTCGCAAAGAAAATGCCACCGTTGTATCCAGCATAGCTGTAATGCATGAAGGAGACCTCTCCTACGTTATGCTGGATAAAGGGGACGGGCAATATGAACGAAAAGACATCGAAGTGGGTCTGGAAACTACGGACAAAACAGAGGTTCTCTCTGGGTTGAAGGTTGGAGATGTTGTTGTTCTTCAGTAACAATGACTAACGCTTAGATTTACTTCTCAATCGTTTGACGCCAAACGTTAATCTCTTTATTAAGATCGGTAAGATCAGGAACCGGGATTTGCTCATCGGAAAGGTTATATTTGGCTTTTAAGGCTAAGATCCGATAGACGCTTTCATCAATCCGTGTTTCTTGAATCTTACCGTTTTTTACGTTTTGCAGGAGGGAGTCCATGACCCGTTTTTCATTATCATAGCCGTGAGCGACAAGGAGAATATCACTACCTGCATTCACAGTATCTACTGCTGCTGTAGTCAGATCGTAGTTCTTCATAATGGCTCCCATGGTTAGATCGTCTGTAATTACGATTCCTTGGTAGCCCATTTCATCTCGAAGCTGTTCACCAATAATGGTACGCGATAAGGATGCGGGTTTGTCTGGATCTAATTTTGGAAACAAAATATGAGCGACCATTACGGCGTCCGTCCCCTCTTTAATGGCTGCTTGGAAGGGGAGCCATTCTAAGTCGGCTAGCTGACCGGCTGTTTTGTTCACAATCGGCAGATCCAGATGGGAGTCGACAGAAGTATCTCCGTGTCCTGGGAAATGCTTGACAACAGGAACGACGCCTTCGCTCTCAATTCCCTTCATTTCGGCAATCCCTAGTTGAATGACTTGGCCAGCAGCATTGCCGAACGACCGGTCTCCGATGACTGGATTGTCTGGATTGCTATTGATATCGAGAACGGGAGCAAAGTTCATATTAAATCCGGCTGAACGTACTTCTCTTGCGAGCAGCTTTCCCATTTTCTCGGCAGCAGCAGCGTCATTACTTGCACCCACTGTTCCGTTAGAAGGGAATGTAGCATATTCTTTAGGCATCCGGCTGACTTTTCCACCCTCCTGATCAACACTCATGAATAGTGGGGCAGGGTTACCAGTGTTACTCTTTTTCATAGAATTGATAAGACTGATCATCCCTTTCAGGCTTTTAATATTGTCCTTATAGAGGATGATTCCACCTATTTTGTCTTCGGTAATCATCTTTTTAGCTTGCTCATCAAGGACAGTTCCATCAATTCCAACTAGGAGCATTTGTCCGATTTTTTCTTCCAAAGTCATCTCAGCAACCTGAAGAGCAATTGGATCGCTGACTGCTGAGGGGGTGGGAGCCAAGCTGGTGGTTGGTGCAGGTGTGGATTGGGAGGTCGGTGAATCGGTAGCTTCGGACTGTGAATTACTGCTGCTATTAGAACAGCCAGCAATGAGGAACAGTGACACCATAGCTGCAATAATGAAGAGTGTACCGGAAATCTTAGGCTTTAGGCTGTGACGGGTGAATCTAATCATCTGAATAGTCGTCCTTTCGTTAGCTAAATTAGATATTGGGAGAGGAATCCTTGCTGACTTAGAAGCACGGTGATAAGATAAACTTAAATATTTACATATTAAATTTGAATAATGAGGTGACGGTCCAATGAAAGATGGATTAGTACAAGCACTTAATGAACAGATGAATTTCGAGTTTTATTCCGCTCATGTTTATCTAGCGATGGCTGCTTATTGTTCCGGCGAAAGTCTGGATGGATTTGCAAACTTTTTTCTAATTCAAGCCGAAGAAGAACGGTTCCATGCCATGAAGATTTATAAATTCCTTAACGACCGGGATAACCGTGCTACACTAGAAGCACTACCAGAGCCGAAGAACGAATATAACTCGATGTTAGATGCTTTTGAACATGCCTTCGCGCATGAACAGCAGAACACTAAACGGTTCTATCATTTGGCTGACCTTGCTCTGGATGAGCGTGAACATGCGACGATTTATTTCTTGAAATGGTTTATAGACGAGCAAGTAGAAGAAGAAGCACTCTTTAGCAACATCATCAGTAAACTGAAACGAATTGAAAAAGATAGCAACGCCTTCTACATGCTGGATGCCGAGTTTGCTGCACGTACTTTTACAGCTCCGGCTGAATAAGTTATTGAAGCCCAACAGCCTGAGAAATCAGGCTGTTTTATTTTATAGAGGTAGGAAGTTTAATCGCGAGCAGCTTATTATCCGTCCGAATCATCAGCATCCCTCCAGTTTTAAGGGAAGGGACAAAGTTACGAGAGCCTGTGTTCACAGTGAAAATAGGCTTTAGAGTTAACATGTCATAAGCGTGAAATAGGCCGTCAGATTGTCCACTATAAACCACGTTTCCGAACAGATCCGTCTGTACCACTGGATTCTCTCCAATATTGAGGTCGACAAGCTGGCCGGTTCCTAGCTTCAGTGCGGATAAAGTACCTTTATCTTGATTTTGAAATAACATTCTTAGTTGATAAACTTGGTTCAATGGAGAGTCTTTTTCTTTAACCATCGAGGCCCAGGTTTGCACCGGTTTACCCTCTGCAGAATAATTCCAGAAATCATATTTCACAAACTTACTGCCCTGAAAGATATAAAAGTCCTTTCCATCCAAAAACGCGTTTCCATTCATCCCATTATAACTGTACACACCATCTTTATTCTCGGTATCTGTCCATTTATATAAACGTTCTCCTTTTAATTCACCTGTCTTTATGTTGAACACGGATACTTTGACTTTTCGATTTACCGGGTCATCATCCATCATAAATGTATTCGTGATAGAGTAGAGGAGCCCATCCTTCACTGCTAACGGCATCCACTGCCGGGTCTGGTCCCATAGTTTTTTTCCTGTCAGACTGTCATAAGCGGCGAGTCCAGCAGTTGTTAAGGCCCCTTGAGACAGATAGCTGCGAATAACGACCCCATCTGATTCCATGACCTCTGATAAGCCTGTAAAGTTATTGCTTTTCTCTACAGCCTTCCATTTGATCTTTCCGGTTACGGCGTCAACTGCTGCTAATTGTTCCTCTTGAGTAACATAAATAGTAGATCCTAAACGCTGTATATTTGTAGCTTTGGGGAGTGTTATGGAAGCCGACCATGCTTTTTTACCTGCCTCATTAACGGCATATAGGGAGCCGCTTTGGGTCAGACCGTAGATAAATCCATTGCTGTACGTGAATAGCGGCGCTAATCCACTTCCGAACTCCCATATTTTTTTGCCTGTTGCCGCATTCATTGCGGTTAATTTTTCATTGCGCTGCAACGCAAAGATCTTCCCGTTTTCCGCGAGTGCTGTAATGTCCTGTCCGGTGATTCTGTCTTTTTTTAAAATGGCGAGTTGTGCTGACCAAACAGGTTTTAGGATCGGGGCTGTGACTTCACTGTAATAAGTGTTACTTAGGCTTACAATTGCTTTTTCTGCAGAAATGACTGACATTGATCCACTGTTTGTTATTGGAATTAAAATACTCCCTATAGCTAAACATGTAACAATTTTCTTCGGCAAAGACTGAATCATCACTCCACGCTCCTTTGAATTAGTCATTACTATAATTAGACAATAAAAATAGCAAAAAGTTACTATTCCAGAAGAATGGAAGCAAAGTTGAACGGGGGCAAACTATGTTGCGTCCTGCAAAACAGTTACGACCTTGCAACTCTATTTGACAGAGGGAACTATTGCGCCCCGTAGCAACACTGTTTCTCTAGACCCACCCGATTCTCAAAGTGTAGTATAGAACAATACTATTCTTTGGGGGTTCTTTTTTTGGAAACTTATAACGACATTAAACAAGGCGAAAAAGGAGCTTGGCTAAGCATCGTTGCTTATATCTTTTTATCAGCTATCAAGCTGTTCATAGGTACGGTCTCAGGATCTCAAGCGTTGCTTGCAGATGGATTGAATAACAGTACAGATATTATTGCTTCTATCGCGGTACTAATTGGCCTGAAGATTTCCAGAAGACCGCCGGATTCGAACCACAGCTACGGGCATTTTAGAGCGGAGACCGTGGCTTCATTAATTGCTTCATTCATTATGATTGCGGTAGGGCTTCAAGTTTTGTACCAAGCTGTGAACAAATTTATTCAACCAGCACTGGAAAGTCCTGATCTCATAGCGGCGTGGACGGCAGTGGGCTGTGCTGTAGTTATGATGGCTGTCTATATGTATAATATTAGGCTAGCCCGTGCCATTAACAGTAACGCAATGCGGGCAGTAGCACTGGATAATCGATCAGATGCTATAGTTAGCGTGGGCGCTTTTATCGGAATTGTGGCTTCCTCCTTGGGCGTTCCTTGGCTTGACCCGCTTACAGCCATCATTGTCGGACTAATCATCTGTAAGACGGCATGGGATATCTTTAGCAAAGCTACGCATGATCTGACGGACGGATTTGATGCGGAAGAGCTTGAACATATGAAAGAAACTGTGGCAGAAATTGATGGTGTACAATCCATAAAAGATATCAAAGCCCGTATCCATGGGAATAACGTATTAGTAGACACAACTGTGCTAGTGGATTCTCAGCTAAGTGTAGTGCAGAGTCATGATATTACGGAAGAAATTGAAGAACAGTTAAAAGACCGGCACCAAGTTTCCAATGTACTTGTACATATCGAACCCGTGATGAAGTAGAGATTTATCAGTAGGTGCCATATGTACAGCTAATGGTTGAATATAAGCACCTGTGATGTTGTTAATAGTTCTTTTGTGGAGAAAGGTGGAAAATAAAATTAAAATGTAATTTTCAAGAAACGGAATGGTGATTTCATGATCGCTTGGAAAGATTCATATGATATCGGTGTAGAAAAAATTGACTGCCAGCACAGACAGTTGTTAGCGAAATTGAACGAATTCTTTGAAGCATGCAGTAATCAGCAAGGGAAAGAAAAGATTGAGGAAACACTGAAATTCTTAAAAGAATACACGATTGAACATTTCAGTAATGAAGAGCAGCTGATGGAGGAGATCAACTTCCCTGAACTAGCTGAACATCGTCAGACGCATGCTGATTTCGTGAAGGCAGTTCTCGAATTGGAAGAAACGGTCAAAACAAAGGGAGTATCCGTACTCTCAACCATCAAGCTTAATCGAACGTTAACAGACTGGCTGATAAATCACATCAATAAATGCGATAAGCTGATTGGTCAATGTATGGCCACACGTGATAAAGCGATATAAGATAAACCTCCAAAGAAGATGCCGATGGGCATTTTCTTTTTTTAGTTCCGATGTTTTCCGAACACCGCATTGCAGTTTATACTGGGTTAACGGATTGTGTTATGATTTGAGATAAGAAGTAGAGAAGTAGTTAGGTAAAGGGGAGAGAAACGATGAAAACATTACGAATGTTAGCTTCAGGATTTGCTATGCTGCTCATTCTGGGTCTTGTTAATTTCTACATTGGCTATCACGGCTGGTTACTTATTCATGAATGGTTTTCAGGTGTTTCGTCAGCAGTATTCTGGACATTATTTATGCTGATCGCTTTTGCGTATGTCATTGGAATGATCCCATGGCCAAAATCGGTTAAACCGATCGCCAGATTCTTTAAAGTGATTGGATCGTATTATTTAGCGTGTATGGAATTTGCAATCATTATGTTACCTTTGGCAGACCTATTATATGTGATACTGGGATGGTCAGGAATCAATCGTACCTATTACATTGCAGAAGCGGGCGGGACAATTCTGATATTACTGGCAGTCTTTCTGGTCTGGGGTTCAATCAACGCCTGGAGTACCGTGATCCGCACACATTCCATACCTATTGATAAATCTATTGGCACCAGCACGCCATTAACGATCGCGGTTGCTTCAGACCTGCACTTAGGGAATATCGTGGGCAATCGTCATCTCAAAAAAATGGTGGCACAAATGAACGCGATGCAACCCGATGTGATTTTGCTGGCTGGAGATGTCTTGGATGACAGCATTGAACCTTTTATCCGCAATAGTATGAGTGAACAGATTAAACAGTTAAAAGCTCGTTATGGTGTCTACGCAGTACTGGGCAATCACGAATATTATGGTGGATCAATTAAGGAATATACCGATTTGATGAGTAGTATTGGGATCAAGGTCCTGCAAGATGAGGTTGAAGAAGTCGCAGGAACGTATATTGTAGGCCGAAAAGACAAGACAGCCGAGACGATGGAAGCTGGTGGCAGACAAAGTGTAAGCACCTTGCTCGAAGGACTTGATCTTACACGTCCTGTGATTATGATGGATCATCAGCCTACAGGCTTCGACGTAGCCGCTCAAGCTGGGGTAGACGTTCTACTCTCTGGTCATACGCACCGAGGACAGATTGCTCCTAATCACTGGATCACTAAACGTTTGTTCGAGCTGGATTGGGGATATCTTCGTAAGGACAATTTGCATGTAGTGGTGTCGTCAGGATATGGAACATGGGGACCCCCAATTCGTTTAGCTAGCCGGTCGGAGATCATTAAGCTGGAGGTTATGCTGGAGGGTTCTAAAAAATACAGTGAAGAGCCTGTTTCCACAAAAACGGTGTTAATCTAAAGTGAGTTTATTTAGAGGCTGTTTCATCAGCAGATTTATTCTGCCAGGTGAGGCAGCTTCTTTTTTTTGACAACTCATGGGGAGTGTAGTATGTTTAAAATTAGTTAAGGACTTAACTATATTGGAGCTGAATTATAGAATATGGATCATTTACAACAGTTTGTGCTGAATCAGCCATTGCATACCAAAGCATTTTTTACATTAGTTGAAGCTACTGCAAATTTAGTTTCTGTTTCTGAGAAATATTGGCAGTCGAAAGGATTGAATGGAGCAAGAATTCGTATCTTGGTGGAGATCTCTAAACAGGGAGGTGCGATTCTGCCTTCTACATTGGCTCACATTATTGGAGTTACCAAAGCTAATATAAGCATGCTGTTAACACCATTGGAGCGAGATGGATTAATAACCCGTTCGAATGATACCAAGGATGGCAGAAAAAGCGTCATTTCGATTACGACTGAAGGCCAGCAATTACTTCTGGAGCATCTTCCAGAGAATCGTAAGGCTGTCGCAGAGAGAATGAAGAATCTGAATGATCAGGAGCTTCATCAACTTATCTTTTTATTGCAAAAACTGAGTACATTGGAATAACAGAAAGGGTGTTATGTATGTCGATTATGGTTACAGGAGCCACAGGTCAATTAGGCAGCTTAATTATGGAGAAGCTTGAGAAGTACGTTCCGGCTAGTCAAGTTATTGCTTGTGTTCGTCAGCCAGAGAAAGCTGTTAATTATTTAGGAAAAGGGTTCGAAGTCCGTTTTGGCGATTATGACCAGTTAGATACGCTGATTGAAGCTTTTACTGGGGTCACAACGTTACTTTTAATCTCCAGCTCTCATACCGATGATAAGATCAGATTATATCAGCATGCTCAGGTCATTCATGCAGCACAAAAGGCCAATGTGAAGCATCTGCTTTATACTGGATTTGCCTTTCCACCCAAAGGTCCGATTCCTTCTTATCATGTCCATTTACTAACTGAGCAGATGATTCTTGAATCAGGGATAGATTATACGTTTCTACGTAACGCTTTGTATATAGATTTTGTGGGTGTGCTTGGGTTGAAGGAAGCGATGGAAAGCGGCGAGCTACCCACTTATCCAGGGAACTGGCAGTTTAATTCAGTCACTCGTGAGGACCTCGCTTTAGCTACGGCAAAGGTTCTTACAACGAATGGACATATGAACCAAGTCTACGAACTAGCTGCACCCAACGTTTGGGACTTCAACGAATTAGTTGATGTATTATCAGAGTTATCAGGGAAAAAAATTACGTTTCGCCAGGATTCAAGTATTCAGCATTGGATTTATTCGTTTTTAGCGAAGATAGATACTGCTTCTACATCAAAAGATCTGGAGAGACTGATGGAGCGGCCGGTTACCACACTTAGAGAGAGTATCAAGCCTTTTGTTTGATCTGACTTTAGTTGTTCTATCGTTATAAAGTTGTTACTATGAGTTCATCCATTATTCAGGGAGTGTAAATGATGAAGAAGATTTTAGTAGCAGATGACGATGTGAATATTCGAACATTATTAAAACATGTACTAACAAGGGAAGGATATCAGGTGATGGAGGCCAGTGATGGCCGAGATGCGATACATAAATTGCAGGACAGTATTGCGGATTTAGCGGTCGTAGATGTAATGATGCCACATGTAGATGGGTTAGAGCTATGTCAGCATATTAGAGAAACGTATGATATTCCGATTATTTTATTGACAGCACGTCAGCAGCTGAGTGATAAAGAGCAAGGTTATTTGCGGGGGACGGATGATTATCTAACGAAACCTTTTGAGCCTGAAGAGTTGCTATTTCGAATCAAAGCGTTATTTCGCCGCTATTCCATTGCTTCAGATGATCGGATTCGATTAAATTCTCTAGTTATTGACCGCAAAAATTATGAAATAACCGATGGTGATGAGGTTTTGCTGCTACCGGTAAAAGAGTTTGAGCTTCTGGCTCAATTGGCACAATATCCAGGCAGGTTATATACACGTAGTGAGTTAATTGAACTGGTATGGGGCATGGATTATGAAGGGGATGAGCGAACAGTCGATGTACATATCAAACGTTTGCGTCAGCGCTTCGTAGATTATCAGGAAGATTTTGTGATCCGAACCGTTCGAGGCATTGGCTATAAATTGGAGATGGTTAACGTATGAGATCCTTGTATGTCCGGATGTGTATTGTCTTCTGTTCAGTAATTGTGGTGAGTAGCCTTCTTGGATTTTTGGTGTCTAATATTTACTATCAAGCCCAGATTAAATCTCAGAACGATGCCAAACTTACCGGAATGGCTATCGAGGTTCAACAATTCGCAGAATCACATCCGGAGACAATGGAGGATTATTTGCGGAGTATAGCCAAGCTGGGTTATAAAATCTATTTAACAGATGCTGAAGGGGAATCAAGATTCTACGGTAAGCCCTTTAGAAAAGAAGATTTGGATGAGCAGCAACTAGAGAAGGTTCTGAATGGGCAAATTTATCATGGGGTTGCGGATTTCCCGGACAGTGCATTTATTACCGGATTTTTTGATAATCAACTGCGTAATTCAATTGGTGTTCCTGTAAAAGTAAACAATGAGACGTATGCTTTGTTTATGCGTCCGGATGCTGAAGTACAATTCGGTGAGCTGCGCGTCTTTTTTGCTGTGATCATTGGGTTCACCGTGTTGTTTAGCTTAGGCTTTGTAATGATTAGCGTACTGCATGTAGTTAGACCTATTACACGTTTGACGACGGCCACTAAACGGATCTCAAAAGGCAGATACGATATCAAATTGAATACGTGGCGGCGTGATGAGATTGGTCAGTTAGCTTCCCATTTTATGATTATGAGCCGGGAGCTGGAACGAACAAATCGGGCACGTCAGGAATTTGTCGCTAATGTATCACATGAAATTGAGTCGCCATTAACATCAATTCAGGGATTTGCCCAAGCGTTACAAGATTCAACCTTACCTGAGGATGAACGGTTACAGTATCTCAATATCATTGACCAAGAAAGCCATCGTCTTTCATTGCTAAGCAAACAGCTGCTTACCTTGTCTTCGCTTGATTATGATCCTAATTCCATACAGAAAAAGTCGACAGACTTGCGTGCACAACTAAGACAGGTCGTACAAATCATGGAATGGAGATTAACAGAGAAACAACTGGCCGTGCGTTTGAATCTTGCAGATATCAGCGTTCTAGGTGATCCAAATCTATTGTTCCAGGTATGGATGAACCTGCTCTCCAACGCCATAAAATACACACCTGCTGAGGGTTCCATTATGATTTCCGCGAAGCTTGTGGAACAGAACTGTATTGTTTCTGTGTCTGATACGGGTGAAGGCATTTCAGCCGAGGAGTTACCGTTAATCTTTGATCGTTTCTATAAAGTAGATCGAGCACGAACACATGAAACCCATAGCAGCGGACTTGGACTTGCGATTTCTCAAAAAATCGTAGAAGCGCATAACGGAACCATTGAAGTAACCAGTACTTTGGGTGAAGGGACTACCTTTACAGTTACACTTCCGCTTTTGTAATTCATTATTCATACTCCGTTCATTTTCATCTTCTAAACTGTGACTATACAGATTAGAAGGAGTGGTAATATGTTTTTAGCCTTAAGGGAAATGCGACATTCTAAAGCCAGATACCTATTAATTATGGTTATCATGTTATTGGTTTCCTTTCTTGTACTTTTCGTCACGGGACTAGCCAGAGGATTAGCTTATGCAAATATCTCTGCAGTAGAGAACATGCCGGCGAATTATTTTGTAGTGCAAGGGGATGCGGATCAGACCTTTAGACGTTCTCAGTTAACAGATGCGGAGCTCCAGAATGTACGTGCAGTAGTTGGAGACAATAATGCATCTTCACTTGCAATGCAGATGAGCACTGTCACTGCTAACGAGGCAGACGTAAAAGCAGATATTACTTTTTTTGCAGTAGATATGAATGGGTTATTAGCTCCTAAAGTAGTTGAAGGTGACAAGATTACGAATGAGACAAACGGTAAAGTCCTTGTTGATCGTGACCTGGAACAGTCAGGAATTAAACTTGGCAGTATCATTCGTGATCAGGCGACCGGGATGGAATTTACTGTCGCAGGTTTTGTTGAGGATAGCTCTTACAGCCATACCCCAGTAGTTTATATCAACAATCAGGATTGGCAAGCTATGAAGCAGGGGGTTAACCAAGGAGAAGAAACCTCTTCGTCGGTACCGTTTAATGTGATTGCCCTTAATGCGAATGCTGATCAAGTAAATAAGATTTCAACGAATGTAAAAGATGTAGAGGTCATTACGCAAAAAGTAGCTATTTCCAATATTCCGGGCTACTCGGCAGAGCAGGGTTCACTGCTAATGATGATTGTTTTCCTGTTTGTGATCGCAGCGTTTGTTCTGGCAGTATTCTTCTATGTCATTACGATTCAGAAAACTAGTCAGTTTGGTATTCTGAAGGCGATGGGTACCAAAATGTCTTACTTGGCTTGGAGTGTGGTAGGGCAGGTTATGATTTTAGCTATTTCAAGTCTTTGCATTAGCTTACTGCTTACCTTTGGGATGAATAAGGTTCTGCCTGATTCGATGCCATTCCAACTGGAGCCTTCCACCATTCTTTTAACCAGCTGTTTATTCGTTGGGATGTCTCTTTTAGGATCACTAATTTCTGTCGCTAAAGTGGCAAAAGTAGATGCATTAGAAGCTATTGGGAGGGCTGGAGCATGAGTGCAAAACTAATCATGAAGCAAGTAACCAAAAACTACGGTGATGGCGATACAACGGTGTCTGTGCTGAACAATTTGAATCTGATCGTTAATGAAGGGGAATTCGTTGCTGTCCTTGGACCTTCGGGAACAGGGAAAAGTACATTCCTTTCAGCGGCTGGTGCACTTCTAACACCTACTAGTGGTGAAATTTTTATAGATGGGGAATCATTTACAGATAAAAGTAAAAGTGAGCTGACGGAGCTCCGTTTAGAGAAGATAGGTTTTATGTTCCAAAGCGCTCAGTTGTTGCCTTATTTGAAGGTGGAGGAGCAACTCCTTTTTGTAGCCAAGCAGGCGAAAATGAGTGCTAAGGAAGCGAAGGAACGGGCTGCTGATTTGATGAAGCGGCTGGATATCTGGAAACGGCGTAATCATTATCCGGAACAGCTCTCCGGTGGGGAGAAGCAGCGTGTAGCTATCGCTAGAGCATGGATGAATAAACCAGCGATTCTTTTTGCAGATGAACCGACAGCCAGTCTGGACTTCAAACGCGGAAGAGAAGTTGTACGCATGATCGCTGATGAGGTGAAGAGTGAAGGTAAAGCAGCGGTAATGGTCACTCATGATGAACGGATGCTCGAATGGTGTGACCGCGTTCTGCATCTGGAAGACGGGCATTTGGTTGAACATCAAGTATAATTTCATAGTGTGGAAGAAAAAAAGCTACTTGTCTTTTCTAAAGACAAGTAGCTTTTTTATAAAGACATCGGTAGCTAAGGAAGAAGAACATTCTTGATGTCGGATGATTGAGAATTGCCTTTCCAGATGATGTTGTCTGATTGGCAGCTCTTTGATCTCACCGCTTTCTAGTTCCTTCCGTACAATCCATCTGGAGAGCATGGCGATTCCGAGGCCAGAGGCTACAGCTTCTTTAACACCTTGAGAGCTGTTGAAGACATAGGATCTTTTAACAGATATATCTTCCTCCTGTAGGAAATGATCACTGAAAGCTCGTGTACCCGAGCCGTGCTCCCGAAGCACCCAAACCTGATCCTGCAACATGCTCTGCTCCACAGAAATCGCTTTTGACAGAGGGTGGGTAGCAGGAGCGACCATAATCATCTCGTCTTTCATATAAGGAGTGACATTCAGATCATTCTCATGGACCTCACCTTCAATAAACCCTATGTCCAGTTCGTTGGATTTAACGCCTCCAATAATCTCCTCAGTATTGCCTATCGTCACTTGCAGCTTGACCTGCGGATATTGATTGGCAAAATCAGCAAGTCTTGCCGGCAAAATATATTCACCTATAGTAAAACTAGCGCCGATATGTATACTCCCAGTGACTTCGTCCTGAAGCATATGGATTTCCTGACTTGCTTCATCGAAATGAGCCAATATTTGTTTGGCGTGTTTATAAAGAATACTGCCGGCTTCTGTTAATCTAACCTGTTTAGAAGAACGATGCAGGAGTTTAGCACCGAGCTCATTCTCAAGATTCCGGATATGCAGACTGACACCGGGTTGAGATAAATTCAGCGCTTCTCCTGCTTTGGAAAAATGACTCAGTTCAGCTACAGTAACGAATACGCGTAATGGATCTACAATCATTGTAATCCCTCATTAGATTAGTCTATACTCCCGAATAAGCCAAGAATCCACCGTCAACGGGGACGGTAACTCCGGTCACAAAGCTTGACATTGCTTCATCTGCTAACCAGAGTAGTGTGCCAAGCAGATCCTCCGGCTGTCCAAAGCGGCGCATTGGAGTATGAGAGATGATTTTTTGGGAACGGTCTGTAAGCTCGCCATCTTCACGAACCAACAGCTTCTCATTTTGTTTAGTAAGGAAAAAGCCAGGGGCAATGGCATTCACACGTATACCAGACTCAGCGAAATGAACGGAGAGCCACTGGGTGAGATTATTAATTCCTGCTTTGGCAGCGCTGTAGGCAGGTACTTTGGTCATTGGAGAAGGTGCGCTCATGGATGAAATATTAATAACAGATGTGCCCGTTCTGCCGAGCATCTGCTTGGCAAAAACTTGGGTTGGGATCAATGTTCCAATCAGATTAAGGTCCATCACATTGCGAAATCCATCTACACTAAGGTCAAAAAAAGTAAATATGTCCGGGTTCTCCAGATCATCATTTTTGAAAATCTCTTGGGTCGTATTTGCTGAGGAATCATTTCCGCCAGCACCGTTAATTAATAGATCGCAAGGACCCCAGTGATTCTTAACAGCTTCTGCGGCTTTCATAACACTCTGTTGATCTGTAACATCACAGGAAAGTGAAATCGCTTGACCGCCTGCGGCTGTAATTTCAGCGGCAACCAAATCTCCCTTAGCTGCGGTGCGATTTAGAATCGCGACTTTAGCTCCTTGCCGACCTAACTCTAGCGCCATAACCCGGCATAATACACCGGCTCCTCCGGTAATCACAGCGATTTTTCCTTCTAATGCTGGATGCAAAGTTAATTCTATCATAACCATTGAACCTCCCTAAAAGTCCTGAGTGTGATTAAAGTTCCTTATCAAGTACGTGCTGTGATTTTTTTGGCGAAAATCCTATATGATTATAGAACTGTACAGCATCTTCTCTGGTTTGATTGGTACGTACTCTAATTTTGCTAAACCCTGTTTGGATTGCCCATCGTTCACAGGTTTCTACAAGCTGTCTGCCAATTCCTTCTCCGCGGCAAGTCTGATCAACAACAAGACCTCCGATTTCAATAAATGAAGGAGATTCAAGTAAGATTCGAACGGTCGCATGTATCCATCCTACCAATTGGTGATCTGATTCAGCTACATATACAGTATGATCTTTGTGTGTTCCGATTTCTTGTAGTCTTTCTCCTAATTGTTCGATATTCAAAGGATATCCAAGCTGGCTTGAGAGTCTTGCTATCTCTTGAATGTCGCTTATAGATGCTGTTCTGATAAGAATATCGTTCACCACCTCAAAATTGTAGGTTAGAGCCTTTTTATTATAGTTCATCACATAGATTAAGACATTCCCTAATAAATTTACTTAGTGCTGTTACGATAGGCAGAAGGGGAGATTCCTATTGTCTTTTTGAAATATTTAGAGAAATGGGCTAATTCCATACTGACTTGCTCCGCGATATCTGAAATGCTGAAATTGCTATAAGAAAGCTGTCTTTTAGCATGCTCCATTCTTTTCAATTGTACATAATGCATGGGGGGAACCCCTATAAATTTCTTGAAGTAGGGGATGAAATAGTTCGGATGTAAGTGGACAATTTCTGCTAACTCTTCTATTTCTATGGGTTTATCCAGCCGCTCATCAATATATTGAAGCACATAGGCGAGCTTTCCTTGATCCCCCGTATGTATAAATTCTTGCATAAAGTCTGTTTTGATATTCTCGTTCGATTCAAGACAAGTAGCAATTAGATTGAGGACGTTCGCCTGAGTACGCAGAATGGACAATACATCATCTTTTTGAAACTGTTCGATCATTTCTGTGAAAATAACCCGTACGGAATCTGGGTTGGGCGCATCACAGATAAACAGTTTGTTTGCCGAATGGAATAAGGGCCACTCCCCAATATCAGCATCAAAATGGCAGAAATAGCGTGTATAGGGATCATTCATTGACGTCTCTGTAGTTTGAGTGCTTCCTGCGGGCATGATCATTAGCTGACCAGCTCTCGGATAATAAGTAACACCGTTAATGATAACTTTTCCCTCACCGCGGTCAATAAAATACAGCCGATTAAAGGTTGGAGTTTCCAACGTACGATTCCACCCGCTATATCCGCTTCTTAGTTGGGCATGAGTCACTTTTACGGTAAGATTCTGGAGGAATCTGCCGGTAAGGTTACCTGGATTATTCATCATCTAGCTCCTCTATGACTTGATTATCCTTATTATAACGAATTAATTTAACTAAATCATCTTATTATTGTGCAAATAATGCTTAGTTTCGCTCATGTTCATGTCTATTAATTAAGTATATTCTCATAACATAACCTCAAATAGGGAAGTGATCTGATTGAATAAAGTACGGTATGGCATTATTGGAATTGGGAATATGGGGAGTGCACATGCACAAAGTCTGTTGAATCATATTAAAGATGCTGAGCTTGCAGCTGTATGTGATGTAAGGGAAGAACGTTTGAAATGGGCAGAAGAGCATTTACCGGAAAGTGTACAGAAATTTGCAACACCCCAAGAGTTATATGAGTCTCATCTCATAGATGCAGTATTAATCTGTACTCCACATTATGATCATCCAACTTTAGCTATCGAGGCTTTTCAATATGGATATCATGTATTGGTAGAGAAACCGGCTGGGGTTTATACCAAAGCTGTTAAGCAGATGAACGAAGCTGCAGCAAAGTCTGATCGTAAATTCGGAATCATGTATAACCAGCGGACGAATCCTTTGTATCAAAAGCTTAGAGATCTCATACAGTCTGGTGAACTAGGCGAAATCCGCCGCACAAATTGGATTATCACCAACTGGTACAGATCACAAAGCTATTATAACTCTGGTGGTTGGCGGGCTACATGGGCAGGCGAAGGTGGCGGGGTGCTGCTGAATCAAGATCCTCATCAACTAGATTTATGGCAGTGGACGACAGGTATGATGCCTAAGCGGATCAGAGCATTTTGTCATTTTGGTAAATACCGCAATATTGAGGTTGAAGACGATGTAACCGCTTATGTGGAATATGAAAATGGTGCGACAGGGCTTTTTATCACCACAACAGGTGAAGCACCGGGAACTAACCGTTTCGAAATTACTGGTGATCATGGAAAAATCGTAGTGGAAGACGGGAAATTAACCTTTTGGCGTCTACGCACGGCGGAGCCGCAATTCAATGCAGAGTTTACGGGAGGATTCGGCAGTCCAGAATGTTGGAAATGTGAGATTCCTGTAGAAGAGGGTGGCGGGGAACAGCATAAAGGAATTTTGCGGAACTTTACGAATGCCATTCTACACGATGAGAAATTGTTAGCTCCGGGTGAGGAAGGCATTCACGGTCTAACGCTATCTAATGGGATGTATTTATCGGCTTGGACCGACGATTGGGTGGAGTTACCGATTGATGAAGATTTATTTTATGAGAAGCTCATGGAAAAGGTGGAGAATTCTAACTTCAACAAAGAAACCACAGCCGCCCAAACCTTTGATGTTAAGGGAACTCATTAAATTTTAATCAGAGAGGAAAGATCCTATGAATCGTTCAACCATTGCTGCTCAAATGTACACATTACGTGATTTTACTAAAACTGCGGAGGATATAAGATCTACTTTTCAAAAGGTCTCTGCTATGGGTTATGAAGCTATTCAGATTTCAGGCATCGGGCCAATCGATCCGAAGCTCGTAAAAGAGTATGCGGATGAAGCAGGTCTGGCAATATGTGCAACCCATGTGTCTTGGGATCGGCTAGTGAGCGATTTGGATGCTTTAGCCGCTGAACATAAGCTGTGGAACTGCAAAAATATTGGACTAGGAAGTTTACCGGAAAAATTCCGTACGGGGCAAGAAGGTTACCGTGAATTCGCCAAGCTGATGTCGGGCATTGCAGTTACACTAAAAGAACAACATGATTTGCAATTTGTTTATCATAATCACGATTTTGAATTTGAACGGTTTGATGGATTGACTGGCATGGAAATTCTGCTCACTGAGTCTGATCCTGCTGTTGGTTTTGAGCTGGATTTATATTGGGTTCAAGCGGGCGGAGGGAGTCCAGCCGAATGGATACGCAAAGTTGCAGGTCGAATGCAGGTAGTGCATTTAAAAGATATGGCGATTGTTAATAGAAAACAGATCTTTGCTGAAATCGGTGAAGGGAATATGAACTATAAAGAAATTATCAATGTCTGTCGCGAAACGGGTGTTGAATGGTTCGTAGTGGAGCAGGATGTTTGCCGCCGTGATCCTTTTGAAAGCTTGGAGATCAGTCTGCGGTATCTTCTTGATACCTTATAGAATGGAGTAATACTAATAGGAGGAGGGTTTCTATGAATCGAAAAAATGGGATGACCTATGCACCAACGTATGAATCCAAACCCGTAGTGAAGCCGGGGGAATTCATCATTGCCGCTATTGCCCTAGATCACGGTCATATTTACGGGATGTGTAACGGACTGGTTGAGGCAGGGGCAGAGCTGAAATGGGTATACGATCCGGACGAGGAAAAGGTCAGAAATTTTATTAGTAAATATCCCGGTGTCAAAGCTGCCGGATCAATGGAAGAAGTTCTGGAAGATCCCGAAGTACAATTAATTGCAGCGGCCGCAATTCCATCTGAACGAGGACCTTTAGGCAATAGAGTAATGGCTCATGGTAAGGACTATTTTACGGATAAAGCCCCCTTTACGACCCTGGAACAGCTTGAATCCGCTAGAGCAATGGCAGCTGCAACCAATAAGAAATATATGGTCTACTATAGTGAACGCCTTCACGTTGAAAGCGCTATCTATGCGGGGCAGCTGATTCAACAAGGCGCTATTGGCCGTGTCCTGCAAGTCATTGGATTAGGGCCACATCGTCTAAATGCTCCTAACCGGCCGGAATGGTTTTTCCAAAGGGAGAAATATGGTGGGATTCTATGTGACATAGGCAGTCATCAAATAGAACAATTTTTGTATTATGCAGATTGTCAGGATGCTTCGGTTATTCATAGTAAAGTGGCCAATTACAATCATCCGACTTATCCCGAATTAGAGGATTTTGGTGATGCTACTCTTGTAGGGGACAATGGGGCAACACAATATTTTCGCGTGGATTGGTTTACCCCTGATGGGCTGGGCACTTGGGGAGACGGGCGCACGATGATTATGGGGACTGAAGGATACATTGAACTGCGTAAATATACTGATATAAGTCGTTCAAATACACCGGATCATGTGTACTGGGTCAATGGGGAAGGGGAACATTATGAGCATGTAGCAGGAAAGGTTGGTTTTCCTTTCTTTGGTGAGCTAATCCTTGACTGTCTGAATCGGACAGAGCTGGCGATGACACAGACCCATGTGTTCAAAGCTGCCGAGCTATGTCTGAAGGCTCAAGAGCAAGCGATCAATCTAACCCCAGCAATACTCAGATAACGATGGAATGATGAACGGAGGGTAATATAGATGAAAGAACTTGGAGCAGCCATTATTGGATGCGGAGCCATTTTCCCTCTTCATGCAAAAACCTTAACAGGCATCGATGGTGTGAGACTACTTGCGGTTGCAGATATTGATGCTGACAAAGCATTGCAGACATCTAATGAATATGACTGCCAAGCCACTAATAATTATAGAGAAATTTTGAAGGATGACCGTATTCATGTTGTACATCTCTGTACGCCTCATTATTTACATGCAGAAATGGCTACGGAGTTGTTACAAGCAGGAAAACATGTCCTTACCGAAAAGCCTATGGCGGCAGATCTTCCTTCAGCCAGACGAATACTTGAAGCCGCACAGCAAAGCACAGGTCAGCTTGGTGTGGTGTTTCAGAACCGTTATAATGATGCCTCGATGTATATTAAGCAGGTGATTGACTCAGGAATATATGGGAAGCTGCTCTGTATGAAAGGAATCGTGACCTGGCACCGTAGCGAAAGTTATTATAGCGATAGTAACTGGAGAGGACGCTGGTCTACGGAAGGTGGAGGTCTGCTAATTAACCAAACCATTCATACACTGGATTTACTTCAGTGGTTTGGTGGAGAGGTGGCATCGGTGAAAGGGAGTATTACCACGGATGTGCTAAATGGGGTCATAGAGGTAGAAGATACCGCCCATGCCTGCATCGATTTCACTAGTAATGTCAGGGGGCTTTTTTATGGTACAAATACCTATCTGGAGAATTCTCCAGTGGAGCTGGAGCTAGTTTTTGAAAAGGGTACTATCAACCTCCGCAGAGATCATTTGTATCTTTGGAAGGATGGAAAGGAAACCTTGCTGTGCGAGCCTAGTTTCAGTGCCACGGAAGGTAAATCCTATTGGGGCACCGGGCATAAGAGACTGATTGAGGACTTCTATGAGCATGTAGCCAGGGGCCAAAAGTTTTGGTTGGATGGTGCTGAAGGGATAAAAGCGCTGGAGTTGGTGGCGGGGATTTATAGTTCATCGCAGAAGGCTGAATAAATAATAAATAAGCTGTATCAAAAGTAGAGTAATCTACGAATGATACAGCTTATTGTATTTTAATGTAAAACACTTGTACTCAATCCTCCTAAATCAACGAAACTCTAAATAACCTGTAACCTTCCTTGGTAGCTTGTCCATGGGGTTGATTTATGTAATTATGTTCTTGGGTAAGTAATTCGTAGATTTACAATAAATATACACTGATGATTAACGGCAAGTAGGAGGGATTAGGAATGAGTGTTACATGGAAAAGAAGGATTCTGATCAATGATCCTATTTCATTAGATCCAGTTCAGATTCAGCAAGACTTGTACAGCGGCAACCAAGTTATTGTCCAGTTCTCTGATCCATCGACCTATGGTTCGATTCTGGATGAAGTAAATGAGCTTTGCGCGCGTTTTGATGAAAATTTTGGAGTGCGTTTTTATGGCCACTATTCTGTATCCTTTGATTGTGAGACACTCCTGCAGATTCCAAATGTTAAAATGCTGCTGCTGAATTGTCTTCACCAGGCACATAACACGAACGTATTGGCTAAGCTGAATAACCTGTATAGTCTGAGCGTGGGGATATATGAGCTTGAAAATCCGGAAATTCTGAGTATAGATACGTTACGGTCTCTAAGTATTTTAAATATTAGCTCGGAGAAAAAGATGCTTAATCTGGAATACCTAAAAGAATTCTCCCGTTTAGAACAGTTGCATGTTATAGGTAAGGTTAAAAACCTTGATGCTATTGGAGATCTGGAGGATCTTACCTATCTCGCGCTGCACTCCATCAGCAATAAACCCTTACATTTTATTAATCGGCTAAAGAAATTGAAAGACCTACGTATTTTACTTGGAGGCAGAGAACATATTCAGGACATCGAAGAAAATGAAATCGAGAGCCTGGAAATTTGTAGAGTCCGTGGCTTTCATGACCTGAGTAATATTTCGGTTTTTCGTGCGTTAAAAAAGCTTGTGATTGAAGATCAAATCCAGCTACGTGAGATTAACTTTGATCAGCAGATGAAGGCACTGGAAGAGCTAACGATTATGAATTGCAAAACATTGGCTCATTTGACGGGAATGGAGCAATTACCTTTTCTGCACAAGCTTCGTATTTTCAAAACGGCGATCGATTTTGATTCATTTATAGAACAAGAGCTTCCAATCGGCTTAACCACAATAGAGTTTGCAACTTTTAAAAGAAAAGTAGATCAGGAAATTCAAAAAACAATAGTGGGGTTGGGCTATCAAAACGGAATTGTCTACAATGAGAACAGGGCATGATGCAGCCTTTTTTTGTTCCATAAATCTTGAGGACTTATTTCTATCTTTTTTACAAGCTTTTAAATATTTTATTTTTTTCATATAATAGTAGATATTAAATTTATAAATAATTGTAATACGACATGATAAGGTTAT
The DNA here is from genome assembly GCF_038002725.1 of Paenibacillus sp. FSL H7-0323. Taxonomy (NCBI): domain Bacteria; kingdom Bacillati; phylum Bacillota; class Bacilli; order Caryophanales; family Paenibacillaceae; genus Paenibacillus; species Paenibacillus sp. FSL H7-0323. The sequence goes on from NZ_JBBODB010000001.1 coordinate 1,115,499, forward strand.
AATTGATACAGAAAAGGTGTGACGCCTAAGAAGGAGCGCCCACATCCTTTCTGCAAAATTCAGGGGATAAGGATGGTAATAATGGGCAAAAGTGCAACTGATACAGACGTCATTTTAATTGGTGCCGGAATCATGAGTGCGACTTTAGGAACACTTTTGAAGGAATTAGTACCGGAATGGAAAATTAAAGTATTTGAAAAGCTTGAAAAAGCAGGGGAAGAAAGCTCTAATGAATGGAATAATGCAGGAACCGGGCATGCGGCGCTCTGTGAGCTTAATTATACTGTTGAAAAGCCAGACGGATCTATAGATATTAGCAAAGCTATTCAGATTAATGAACAGTTTCAGCTTTCGATGCAGTTTTGGTCTTATCTTGTAAATCGCAAGCTGATACATACTCCCCAGGACTTTATTATGCCGTTACCTCATATGAGTTTGGTGCAAGGGGAGAAGGATATAGCTTTTTTAAAGAAAAGATTTGAAGCGCTCTCAAAAAATCCATTATTCCAAGGGATGGAATTTTCCGCTGACTCTAAAAAACTGATGGAATGGATTCCGCTTATTATACAAAATCGTCCTGCGAACGAATCCATTGCGGCTACAAAAATTGACTCTGGAACGGATGTTAACTTTGGTGCTTTAACGCGTATCTTATTTGAGCATTTAAAGAGTAAAAACGTCGATCTTCACTACAAACATAGTGTCAATAGTATGAAGCGCAACAGTGCTGGCTTATGGGATCTAAAAATCAGAAATGCCAGCGGTAACATTGAACAACATACAGCGAAATTTGTGTTCATTGGTGGCGGGGGAGGAAGTCTGCACTTACTGCAGAAATCCGGTATTCCTGAAGGAAAACATATCGGTGGATTCCCAGTAAGCGGTATTTTTATGGTGTGTAATAATCCGGAAGTTATTGCGCAGCATCATGCCAAAGTATACGGCAAAGCTAAAGTTGGAGCCCCTCCAATGTCCGTACCGCACTTAGACACAAGATTTATCGACAATAAAAAATCACTGCTATTTGGACCATTTGCCGGATTCTCACCTAAATTCTTAAAAACGGGCTCAATGTTTGATTTAATAACTTCTGTGAAACCGGATAACCTCATAACAATGCTGTCGGCAGGTGCTAAAAATATGTCATTAACAAAATACCTGATCGAACAAGTGCTGTTATCGAAAGAAAAACGTTTGGAAGAACTGAAAGAGTTTATCCCCAATGCCAAAATTGAAGATTGGGATCTTGTTGTAGCTGGTCAGCGTGTGCAAGTTATCAAAGATACAGAAGCTGGCAAAGGCACACTTCAATTTGGTACGGAGGTTATTAGTGCCGCTGATGGTTCGGTCGCAGCATTGTTAGGGGCTTCCCCTGGAGCTTCTACGGCTGTTCACGTGATGCTTGAAGTGCTTAACAAATGTTTCCCTCAATATATAAAAGAATGGGAACCCAAAATAAAAGAAATGATTCCTTCTTATGGCTTGTCACTAATGGATAATCCCGTGCTTCTGCAGAAAATTCACACTACAACAGCAGATACACTGGGTTTAGGTGGAAAAGAACATGTTTTTAATCAAAAGGTGTTTTAGTAATAAAGGAGCTGCCGAGAGGCAGTTTTTTTTTTGCTCAAATCTGAACTATTGACACAAAAGTGTATTACACGTATAGTACATAAATGAGATGTATGAACCACTTAGTACACACACTTAGTATATGGAGTTGGTTGTATGACAGAAGAACAGAAATCAGGCGTCAGCTTTAATATTCGTGAGCCGGTATATATTCAAGTTGTGCGTCATTTCAAGGAACAGATCGCCACAGGGCAAATCGGAGCGGGAGACAAAATTCCTTCACGGCGTGAACTGGCATCAGTAATGAAGATTAATGCGAACACGGCGCAGAAGGCATATAAGGAAATGGAGGAACAGGGTTTGATCGTAACAGAAGGGAATTCCCCGAGCCGAATTACACAGGATCAGCAAATCCTAAACTCGATTCGAGCTGAATTAATCGAAAGTGCAGTGGATATATTCATCAGCTCCATTCAGAATATTCAAATTCCAGTTGAAGAACTGGTAGAGATCATAAAGACAAAATATACATCCGAGCGCAAGTTATCTCCAGAGGGTGGTGACACAAGATGATCCAAGTGAATCAGATGGTAAAGAATTATGGATTCAAGAAGGTACTAAATGGCGTTAGCTTCACTGCTGCCAAGGGAGAGATTACCTGCCTGATCGGAATCAATGGTGCCGGGAAGTCAACAGTGCTGAAGTCCATCATGGGACTGACACCATTCAAAGGGGAAGTTTTAATCGATAATGTATCACTAACACCTGCGATGTATGAGAAAATCACTTTCATTCCAGATTCGTTAACGATGCCCTCTAATATGCGAATTGCTGATTGCTTGAGCTTTATGGCTGACTTTTATCGGAATTGGAACGCTGAACGTGCAAAGGAAATGCTTAAGTTCTTCCGACTGAGCTCTTCAGATCGCGTATCCTCATTGTCGAAAGGGATGGCTGCGAAGGTGAATTTGTTGCTGGGACTTGCCTTGGATTGTGATTACATCCTAATGGACGAGCCGTTCTCGGGAATTGATATGTTCAGCCGCGAGCAAATTACTGATGTGTTCACGAGTGAATTGATCGAGGATCGTGGTGTGATTATTACAACTCATGAAATTAACGATATTGAGCATTTAATTGATAAAGCGGTCTTGCTACAGCATGGGAAGGTAGAACGTGAATTCTACTGTGAAGAAGTTCGCGAGCAGGAAGGTAAGTCCATTACGGACGTAATGAGAGAGGTGTACATGAAATGAGAGCTTTTGTGAAGCTATTGAATTTTGAAATGAAGCGATTTGCCAAAATATATATTGGACTCATGGTGCTGACAGTTGCCTTGCAGCTTGCAGCAGTCACCATCGGTGCTAATCATTGGCTGGATTCTGCGAATGAGGCAATGAGAGTGAATCAATGGACGCTTGAGCAATATCACAATGTGACTGGATATATTCAGCTAAACAGTATGCTGTATGCTCGCTATAATGGACTTCTATATTTCGGACCCATATTTTTGAGCACAACAGTGTTGCTAATATATAGCTGCTTCATCTGGTACCGTGACTGGAGAGGTAAAAATACGATAGTATATCGCCTGCTCACCTTGCCATCCAATCGGGCGAATTTGTATTTTGCCAAGCTGGTTACGATCTTGCTATTCGCATTTGGACTTGTTGCCCTGCAAATTGTCCTTGTGCCACTGGAGCGTTTGATAGCACAGTCGATTCTTCCTGCTGAACTATATCGGAACATCTCGGTATTTGATTATTTGAAGTATCCTACTGTGCTTAAAGTTCTGGTTCCGCCCTACTTTTCTGAGTTTGTTCTATATTATGGACTGGGCATTACGGGTTTGATCGTCTTGTTCACAGCGATTCTAATGGAGCGGAGCTACAGACTGAAAGGGATCGGCTTTATCATATTATACTTAGCGGTTCTGGCTGGATTAGCCTCAATACCCTATCTTATGGGTTATAGCAGATATGATAGCTACTTCTATCCCGGAGAGATCATAGGTGCTTGTCTCGGATTAATAGTGATTATTGCTGGAGGTTCGCTTTGGTACAGCTTATATCTATTGCGTAAGAAAATATCGGTATAATTGAAGGGGTATGGAGGTTAAGGAATGAGAAAATATATGGTTACCGCCGTTCTTGTAGTGTTCTCGGTTGTTACAATCGGGACGTATTATGTACAGGCCTCACAAGAGACACTACCTAATTATAAGCTGACGATGGTTCAAGGGGATGCTTCCCTCGTTGAAGGTATAGCCTTATACGGAAATTATCTGACTAAGGATAGTGTTTTTGGCATCAAACGAGCTAATATCACTACAAATGGTACAGATTATCCAGATGAAAAGTTAACGATCAGCCAAAGCTTAAACCGAAGACCAGTGAACACACAATTGGATAAATGGAGGGATCAGCATCGTCAGTTCATGCGTGGGAAGAAGAACTTAGCTGGGTTCTATGAAAATCAGGATATGCTTGCTTACGTGAATTGGACCGTAGATAAGCAGCAATCAAATGATCCATCAGCGAAGAAAAATGCTAGACTCAGTATTTCTGTGCTTAATAAGCAAAAGGATAATACGCAGGAAATCAGATCCGATATCAATGTGGATCATGATATTTCAGATATCTATGTACAAAATGTACAGCTTGTTGATCAAGAGCTTGTTGCAATGGTGTTTTTGAATCACGGCGCCAAAGGTTATGTAACTGAACCGCAGATTATCCGTGTTAATCTAACAACAAAGGAGATTACGAATGAGCCGCTCGTATTACCAGGAGCTAAATCTGAAGCAGCAAATGGGGATAATCAATTCGTTAGGTTAGCCAATCAAAATCTGGATCACTCGGATCAATGGATTTTAACAGTTAGTAAAGATAATCATAAAAAGGCATATCAAGTAGATGTTGCAACAGGACAAATCTCGCCGCTCGCGTTCCAAGGGCATGAAATGTTATTGAATAATATTATGAATGCGTATGGACAGAAAATTTATTTCCTGCAAAAAGCTGTATCGGGTAAGGAGAATATAGGATTTACTGTTATTTCTTACGATCTCGTGAGTAAAGAATATGAGACTACTCTGAAGAATACAAATATAGATTTAAGTGAAAACATTACCTATGATTTTAAACAAGACTATCTCTATATTGTGGGTTATAAGAATATGGGTAATAAGTACTTCAAAGGTAATCGTCTGTATGTATTCAATTTGACAAGCGGTAACCTTGAATACGAAGGAAAAGCAGTATCAACAGAGGTTACAAATCAGGCTGAAGATGAAGCTAACATGGATTTGAATTTTATCGATCTCGGTCAGTATTAGGATTACTTGTAGAATAGAAAAATAGAGATAAAGAGATATGAAAAGGTGAAATAAGCCGAGCTAGTGACTTCAAAAGTCAATTAGCTCGGTTTTTTAGTCGAAAGTTATAAAACAACCAATAATAACTGTATATCGATTAAAATATATTGTAAAACGATAAATAATATGATAAATTCAATTCACAATAAATCTGTGAGGTGTGTTTATTATGGAAAGAGGATCAACACTTTTTTTAAGGGCAGCGGTTATTCTTATTGGTATCCCGGTGCTTGCCTTGTGCATATTTGTGGTGCCGGAAATAGCGAGTTTCGCAGCAGAACTGTATCCGGATTATAGTTTATTGAAATATCTCATTGCCATTGATTTGTATGCCTCGGCGATACCTTTTTACTTTGCACTGTATCAAGCTTTTAAACTGTTAGGCTATATTGACAAAAACAATGCTTTCTCGGAAATGTCTGTACAGGTTTTAAAGAAAATAAAATATTGTGCAATCATCATCAGTTGCTTGTATGTAGTTGGTATGCCACTCTTTTACCTCATGGCGGAGAAAGATGATGCCCCAGGGATTATAGTCATCGGCTTGATTATCATTTTTGCCTCCATGGTGATTGCCGTTTTTGCTGCAGTTCTACAAAAGCTTTTAAAAGAAGCTATTGATATAAAATCAGAAAATGACTTAACTGTCTGAGGTGAAAACAATGGCGATTATAATTAATATTGACGTGATGCTGGCTAAAAGAAAAATGAGTGTTACTGAGCTTTCGGAGAGAGTTGGAATAACAATGGCTAACCTTTCTATTTTGAAAAATGGAAAAGCAAAAGCGGTGCGATTATCAACGTTAGAGGCAATTTGTAAGGCTTTGGAATGTCAGCCTGGAGATCTATTAGAATACAAAAATGATGAGGAAACATAAGAATGAAGTCAATAACACAATTACTGCATTTCGGATATCATCAGGCGATGAGTTGCATATTTCCTGTTGCGATTTTTGGGACTTTAGCTCTTTCTAACATAATAGAAATGCCTTTTCTTTACCGTTATGATGCCATTCTTCTAATACTGCTTACAGTGCAGTACCTCATGTACCGTACTGGATTAGAGACACTGGATGAAATAAAAGTAATCTGTGTGTTCCACGTTATTGGTTTATTGCTGGAAATCTATAAGGTAAAGATGGGTTCATGGGCATACCCTGAGCCAGGGTTTACGAAGGTGTTTGGTGTACCCCTCTATAGTGGATTTATGTATGCAAGTGTCGCAAGCTTTATGTGCCAGATATGGCGAAGATTGAAAATGGATATGACCGGTTGGCCGGGGCTTGCTTCAGCGGGATTGTTGGGAGGAGCCATCTATTTAAATTTTTTCACACATCATTTCATTCCTGATTTTCGTTGGTGGCTGACAGCGCTTGTGGTTGTTGTCTTCTGGAAAACATGGATCATTTATAGGGTACGGACGGTTACCTATCGAATGCCCTTGACACTGGCCTTTTTTATTGTAGGATTTTTTATCTGGTTAGCTGAAAATATCGCTACATTTTTTAATGCATGGAAATATCCTGATCAATATCAAACGTGGCAACTGGTTAGTTTCAGTAAGATCAGTTCGTGGTTCCTTCTAGTGATCATTAGCGTCATTATAGTTGCCCAGCTTAAACATGTTAAGGCTAGCCGTAATCCGATAAATTCATAATTGAGCTGAGTTCGGACAATACGGTTGATTTGACGAATAAATCATTCGTTTGTTACAATGACGGCATCAATTAGGAAAAGGATGAGGACGATGGTTCGTCGTTTGAAAAGGTTTAAGAATGTCGCTACTGCATCAAGCTTCTAAGTATAAATGAATTACATTACTTAGAAGCGAGGGAAAGAAAATGAAACAACATCAGTTTAGCCACTGGTCTGAAACTAAGTATTTAAAGGATATTGTCACCAACCCAATGATAGAGGTAGGAGAGTACTCTTACTACTCTGGTTATTACGATAATCTTGATTTTGAAGATGGGTGTGTCAGATACCTTTGGGGTGATGAACAATCAAGAAAGTTGTTTAATCCCAGTGAAGATTATGGCTGGCATTTAGATAAATTGAGTATAGGAAATTATGTTTGTATTGCTAGTGGTGTAATTATTCTCATGGGTGGGAATCACAATCATCATCCTGAATGGATTACCGTGTATCCTTTTGTAGACCAGATTGCAAACTCTTACGAATCCAAAGGGGATACAATCATTGCTAGTGATACCTGGATTGGGATGAATGCAATGATTATGCCCGGTGTGAAAATAGGCGAAGGTGCTATTGTTGCGGCAGGATCAGTTGTTGTAAAGGATGTCCCACCGTATACGATAGTAGGCGGCAATCCTGCTAAAGTGATCAAGCAACGGTTTACAGATCAAGAAATCGAAAAGTTAAAGGAAATGCGCTGGTTCGATTGGAAACGTGAGAAAATTGAACAAGCCACGTCTATCTTTTCCAGTTCATCTATTGATCAATTATATGACTTTTACCTTAAAGAAATAAAAAAATAACAAAATCAGAACAGGCTGCCGGTATATTCGGCAGCCTGTTCTTTTATCTGACAGGTTAGTTTAACAATAATTGTTTTTTACCAGATTAATCCTAATTAGTATGTTAATATAGGAATGGACTCATTTAATAAGTTAGGAGGAAATTATATTATGGCCTTACCTTTACAAATCCGTCGAATGACACAAAACGATATTGATATTATACATACGGGGTTATCTGAGCATGACGTAAGCCAACCTCTTGATTATGTCCAACGTTGTTGGCAAGAAAATCAAAATGAAAAGCGAGTTACACTTTTAGCTTTTTGTGAAAATGAGTTTGTTGGATGGGGACATGTGGTATTCAGGTCGGAATATCCTTATTTTGCAGAGAATAATATACCTGAAATTCAAAACTTTGACGTCATCCCGCCATTTAGGAAACGTGGGGTAGGAAGTGTATTAATTGAAGCTCTTGAAAAAGATGCTTTTACTATATCTAATACTATTGGTATTGGATTTGGATTATACGCTGACTATGGAACCGCACAACGGATGTATATAAAGCGTGGTTTTATCCCTGATGGGCGGGGAATCATGTACGATAATAAGCCTGTTGAGCCTGGGGCACATGTTTGTGTGGACGATGATCTCTGCCTTTATCTTATAAAAACTATTGAGCAATAAAAGCAGCTCATGTACGGGGGGAGATAGATTCTGAAGTATATCGAATTTGGTCTCGGCAATACATGGCTTATTAGAACTGAAACGGAGTTAGAGGATGGAACGGAATATGAAGAAAAAGGCATAGTGAAACCGGTAAAGTTCCGCTCATTATATTTAAGGATTTGGATTGGCAAAACTGTAATCATTCTAGACTTAAAACAAGGCTTGAAAATATGTAAGAAGAGTCGTAAAACGTTGAAGATTATTTTTGGTATAACAAGTCTTTAGGCTAAGTATGACAAGGTTGCCGTCTAAATGAACAAATGGAGGAGACCTGACACGAGACTTAGTGCTCTACCTGAGATTATTAGAAAACTCAAAAATATAACGACAAGCGAGGTTTAAATGGATAATCCAGAGAATTTGACCCAAGCGCTGTCTAAGTTTTATGAAGAACTTGAACGATCTGATTTACCGGTTAATACTTTTATGCTATTGCGTAAGGGAGAAGTTATTACCGAGTTTTATCGTCAACCGTACCGCAAAAACGTTCCCCAGGTTTTATTTTCTCTAAGTAAGAGCTTTACATCTATTGCAGCAGGCATAGCATGGGATAACGGTTATTTTGAATTAACGGATAAAGTGGTTTCTTTTTTCCCGGATCAGGTTCCTAACTCGATTTCACCTAATTTGGCTAAGATGACGATACATCATCTTCTTTCCATGAATACAGGACATAACAATAATATATATGGTGCGATAGCCAAGCAAAATGATTGGGTTCGTGCCTTTTTAGCTTTGGACGTAGAAGATGAACCGGGAAGTTATTACAATTACAATACACACGCCACTTATATGGTTTCGGCTATTATCGAAAAGACGACTGGAGAAAATTTTGTTGATTTTCTAATGCCAAGATTATTTGCCCCGTTGGACATAGAAAGACCGGAATGGGAGAATTGCCCGTTAGGAATTGTTGCTGGTGGAATGGGACTAAGCATACCAACAGATGGAATCGCGAAATTTGGCCAGATGCTCCTCAATCAAGGGGTTTACAATAGTCGTAGAATTGTTTCGAAAGATTATTTAAAGCTGGCGCTAAATGAACAAAGCGATAATCGTTGGGGACAAAATAAGCCCGACTGGTCAAACGGATATGGTTATCAGTTCTTTATGTGCAGGAATGGATGTAAGATGGGGAATGGAGCTTTTGGTCAATTGTGTTTCATTGATCCGAGTCAAGAGATTGTGATTGCTGCAACTTCAAGTTTTACCGAGATGAAGAAGTTACAGGATTTTTTAGATATCATATATGCAAATTTACTAAACTTTGATTGGCCAACGGTTGCATCTAACATTATTAAACCTCCTACCTTTACCTCCTTAGTAGACAGGATAGTTAAAGTAGATTATAGATCGTATAGTGGAACCTATATCTTTGAAGACAATAAGCATAAAATCAAAGAATTAACATTGAAGTTTGAAGATGAGCACCTTAGTTTTTCTTTACTTTACGACGATCATTTAGATGAATTTCCGTTCGATTTTTCAAGGCCTACCCATGCAAAAAGTTTATTTATTAAAGACTTATCCCTTAGTGAGCAGGAAGTTTGTACATCTGCAAGCTGGCAATATGATGATTCCAAATTAATCCTCACGGTATATTACATTGAAACCCCTTACGTAGTTGATTACACCTTGAGCTTTAGCGGTAAAAAAATTGAACTGTATATGCATAGGAATCTTTCCTTGGAGGTTAGAGAAGACATAACTGTTATTGGTTGGGAGGGATGAAATGACCAAGGGTAAAGGTTGGATAACTGTTTTATTTTTGCTGTTTTCATTAGTTTTTGTGGGAATCACACATCAGGGAACTATGTTTGGGGATTACCTCTTCAGAACCATTGGAATTCCGCCTTGGAGCGAGCCTGCGACAAACCATGGTTTACATTATTCAGCAATATTCGGGATCATTTTGTTAATTTTCAGTGGGAGTTTAACTATAAAGCACTTTAGACAGCGTTATAAAAAATATGTAGGCAGAACCGTTTTGCTTGCTATCATCATTTTCATTATATTATATCCATTTCTAACAGAACGATTGTATTATCTTGTGAATATGAACAATGATGGAATTGAAGTTGTGGATTTTCTGGAAAAAGATTCGCACTGTATGTACGGTACTCAAGAGGATATTGTGCAGGTTCAATGTACAATCAGGCTAATCAACTATGGCGGGCAAAATGAAACCGTTATGATCCGTCCAATCTTTCGAGAGTACGGTAATCCTCAAGGGATCTGGTCATTCGCAGAGGTTCAGCCGCAAGAGATTACCTTGTTACCAAGATCTAATATTAAATATAACATTCACTTTGAGAGTAAGTCTGACGCTCGGATTGCTGAATTCGGGGCGGACGGTAATACCGATTATTTTGGTGTGGAGTTCGTCAAGGATGGACAGAAAAAGGTAGTCTTTAGGGAATGAATTGATAAAAATAAATATGTGAGTTATTTGCTTTAATATTATTACAGCTGAGTAGTAACGGAAGGGAAGGTTTCCAGTGACTCAACGCCTGATAACAAAAGTGAACCAGCGCCTCGATAGTGTGCGTGTGCTGGTTCAAGAAATGATCATGTCTATAGGTAGCGAACAACGGAAACAGGAAGCGTGTGTTCACCTGTACGGAGTGTCTAGTTTCGCTTCATTGCTTGCCATGAAAAGAGAACAAAATCAGGAATTGGCAGCCATTATAGGACTGCTTCATAATTATTATTTCTTCAAAACCGGAGTCAAGGAATTTCCAGGTCCCAACAGTGCAGATACCATAAGGCCTTTATTAAGAGACTTGAATATGTTTACCAAAGAAGAGCTGACTCAAATTCTAAAGGCGATCTTCCATCAAGGGGACAGAAATAAAGTTCAGGGTCCCTATGAAGAGATTCTAAAGGATGCTCAAGTTCTACAATTACACTTGCAGAATAGGAATTGTATCTTAATGCCTCAGGACAATACTAGACTTCGGAATGTACTTCGTGAAATGACGATTCCAGAGGATTTTTTGGAAGAGATAGATTACAGTAGCGGGGCTGAAGTTCTCCAGCCTACGGATAAACGAGGTAAGTTAGCTACTATTGCTGAAGCATTTGGAAAAGAAAACATTGTTGGAATACCAGGAAACGAACGATATCGAGAAATCTGTAAATATTGGCCTGACCAAGCGATTTATAAAGTATTACAAAACAATTGGTGCGCAGCATTTGTATATTACTGCTGTATGCAAGCTGGATTTCTGCTGCCGATTCGATATCCGAATGCTGATTTTCGATTAGCTGGCGTAGGGGCTTGGTTAGAGTGGGCGCAACTACCTGAGACCGCATTTTTTTATTTTGACGGGCAAGAGGGGTTTACTCCTCAACGTGGTGATATTGTGATTTATGAAAAATTGCTAACTAATGACCCTCACGATCATACAGGTATTGTTTTAGCATGCGATGACAAGGAGATCTTAGTTGCTGAAGGAAATAGGGATAATCAGAATTATTCCAGTGTTTTCTACAGAGATCGCTGGCATTGCGTATATGGCTATATCCGTATCGCTAATGACTATGAATTTGAGTTTAATGGTGAGTATACTCCAATTAGTTGAGGGGAGTTCATTCGGATGGTCACAGTTAAGAATATTAAGGCTGAGTATTTATTAATGACTAACCCTAATTTTGAATTATTTTCAGAACATGCTCTGGAAAAAATAATACGCTGCAACAGCAAAACATCTAAATAAAACTCCGGTTTTTATCGTTACTTTTGAAGGGAAAAATGAGCCAGCTTGGGACAAAGGTTCTTGAGCTTCTTCTCTTTTAAAAAGCGAACAAACTTGCCTTTTAGCTATGTTAGAGTTATCATAGATTTCTAAAGTCGTTAATGGAGGTGCTGAATGAAATATTCCCAAGCGACAGATTATGCACTTCATGCAATGCTCTATATGGTGACGGTGGCGTCTGATAAGCCGGTGGGTGTTCAATTGCTTGCTGAGAAGCTAGGTGTTTCCCAAACCTATCTGTCCAAAATGATGACTAAGCTAGTGAAGGCTGGATTGATTCAATCTGCACCTGGTGCTAATGGTGGTTATCGTCTCAGACGCAAGTCGGAAGAAATCTCTTTTTTGGATATTATCCATGCAATCGAAGGAACGGCTTCCTTTTTTGAATGCAGTCTAGATCACGGAAGTGAATGTCTGATTCAACAGGTTGTGATTGACGCTGAGCGACAGATGGAGCAGTACTTAGAGAACACGAAAATTGCAGATTTGGCAAAAACGATGAAGACGGAGTAAAGATCCGTTCTTTTTTCGGGGTTATTAGAGACAATATAAATCCGTAATGACTTTAATGTGGGTTTTGATACTAAAATATGAAGTTTAAAACAATGGAGGATGATTACAATGACTGAAGAGCAAAAATTAAATGCCAAGAGGGCAACCTATGAAAAAACCACTCATATTTCGATTCCCTCTTATGATTCATTATTTTCGATGATCCAATCTTATTTTCGCTTCGAATTAGGTGACATCCCTGTATCTATGCTCGTGGTCGGTGCGGGGGGAGGAAATGAATTTTCGGCATGGGGGCCATCTAACCCAAACTGGACATTTACTGGAGTGGATCCTTCGGAAGATATGCTTAAGATTGCGAGATTAAAGATAGATGAACTGGGCCTAGAGAGCCGTGTCAGTCTGATTCCTGGTACAATCGATGATCTTCCTCAGCAGGACTCAAAGTTCGATGTGGCAAGTTGTATTTTGGTCCTTCATTTCATCCATGATGTTCAAGAAAAATTGAAATTGCTTCGCTCCATAAAGGATAATCTGAAACCGGGTGCTCCATTTGTTCTCGTAAGTGCATATGGAGATTTGGATGATCCTGAACTCCACGACAGAATAAACGTATGGAAAAGCTTTTGGGTTGCAGGGTATGAATCTCCCGATGCGTTTGATAATGTAAGTAACAATATTACGAAAATTTCTTTCCTTCCCGAAAAACAAATTGAAGAGTTATTGAAAGAATCAGGCTTCACAAGAATCACTCGATTTTATTCTACTGGAATTATGGCAGGCTGGATGTGTCACGCGGAGTGACTTGAATACTTTCGGACCCAGATGACGTTATTTGTATATATTTAGGCGTTGGAGCATGATTTCGGACTCCAGTGCTGCTATTCCTTAAATAGAGGGTGATATATGGTGATTATCATGCTCATAGCGGCTATGGAGTCCGCGAGCACCCTTAATATAGGAAAAAGTAGCGTATAAGGTCAACTGTGTCCTATAGTGCGATTCATAAGTGTGATTAGTACTTAATTAAACCAAGTTTAAGGATTAGATCAGCGATCAGGTAGCTTCAAAAAGGAGGGGGTGCCCAACAGCCATTGTATGGCTATGGACACCTCATTGTTTTTAACGAAAGTGACTAATCTATACATGAAGCTTGTAACGATTTGCTTTGCTTATCCGCTGAATGTCTGCAAGTTCCTCCGAAGTGAGTGGAGCTACATCAGCAGCCATTACATTGCTTTTTAATTGCTCCAGACTGCTTGCCCCAGGAATAATAACGGCTACAGATGGATTGGCTAGTGGATAATGAAGCGCTGTTTGTGCAAGATTGCGCGAGTCACTAGTTTCCTGCGAAAGCTGATCATGTAAATTCAGAAGTTCCTCACTACTGTAATCTAAGTAATTCTTCTCCGCCTTGCTGCGACCACGCTCTGACAGTATGCCCCCTGCTAAAGGTCCGCGTGCGATCATGCTAATTCCATGCTTAGCTAGCAGAGGAAGGATTTCTTCCTCAGGACGTCGATCTAAAATGCTATATTGGCTCATAACACTTACAATATTTGATTTTTTCACATATTCTCTAATTACATTAGGACGAATAGAAGAGATCCCATAATAGCGGATAAGACCCTCTTGCTTAAGTTCTTCAAAAGCTTCAATTGTTTCGTCAATTGGATCTTCAATAGTGCCGCCATGCAGCTGGTATAGATCGATGTAATCGGTTTGCAGCCGTTTGAGACTATCTTTGACTGCATTTTTAATATAGGCTTTTGAAGGATCCCAGCTCCAGCCATCTTGGCCGGGAATTCTGCGGTTGCCAACTTTTGTGGTCAGGATTACATCCTGTCGATGTTGACGAATGGCTTGGCCAATAATCTCTTCATTACGGCCCTCATCATAAAGATCTGCTGTATCAACAAAATTGATTCCTTGATCGAGTGCTTCATGAACAATGGAAATGGCTTTCGCCTCATCCGTACCCAAAGACATACAGCCAAGTCCTATTTCACTTACATACAAATCGGATTGTCCTAAACGATTTTTTCTCATAGCGCATTCCTTTCTACTTCTGTTGTTGTTATATTATAACGTTTTGGAGAATTGAATTCTAATGGTGCTTCGGACTTCCATTGACTTTATGATCTTTTGGCTTTATCGTCATAGCATATATTATTTATTAGATGAAGATAGATAGGGAGAGATTGGATCATATGGAACAAGCGATGTTTGCAGGCGGATGTTTTTGGTGCATGGTGACACCGTTTGAGGAATTACCAGGCATTCATGGAATTGTATCGGGATATGCGGGAGGGTTAACTGAGAATCCAACCTACGAAGAAGTCAAAACCGGAACAACGGGGCATTACGAGGTTGTGCAGATTACGTTTGATCCAGCGCTTTTTTCATACGAGAAGCTGCTTGAATTATATTGGCCTCAGATTGACCCTACCGATGATGGTGGGCAATTCCAGGATCGAGGAACTCAGTACCGGACAGCGATCTTCTATTATAATGAAGAACAGCGTTTAGCAGCTCTTGCCTCGAAGGAACAGGTTGCGGTCAGTGGCAGATTCTCCGGTCCAGTCGTTACGGAAATTCTTCCGGCGCCAACTTTTTATCGTGCAGAAGAGTACCATCAGGATTATCATCATAAGAATCCCAAGCACTACAAAGAAGATCGGGAGCAATCCGGTCGGGATACTTTTATCGCTAAACACTGGTAAGTGTTGAAAAAACTTTAAACCAAGAGCATCCTGAGTCATTCATGGCTTACGGGATGCTCTTTTTCATTATATACAAATTTTATTTATTTTAAATTCTACATACTTTCCACACATTTGTAGACTAAACTACTCTAAATCAAGCGAGAACATCACACAGGAGGGTTTAGGATGAAAAAAATCATACCATTTGTTGCCGTTAGTTTGCTTTTGAGTACAGTGTTAACAAGCTGCCAATCAGGCAATAATGTTCAATCTAAGGTTAATTCGCAAGCTAGTTCTGCAACGGTGGAGCAACCATGGATAGCTACGAAGAATACTACTCGTATTAACACTTCAGATCCGATTCAAGCCGCAGTGTTAGTTTCTCAGACTTTATGGACTGCGCAAACAAAGAATAATAGACCTTCAAGTGTAGTTTTGACGGATGTGAGTAATTGGCAGATCGCCGCAGTTAGTGCAGATTTGATTCATCATCCCAGTAATGGGCCTGTACTGTATACTACAAAAGAAGGGGTTCCTGAGGTTACTCTCGCTGAACTTAAGCGACTGAATCCAATAGGTGCTGAAGGCAATAAAGGGGTTCAGGTAGTGCTTGTTGGGCCTATGGCATCCAATGTCGAACAACAATTAAAGGCCATTGATTTAAAAGTAGACCGGATAGAAGGGGATGAGCCAGCGGCAGTAGCTCAGGCTATAGATACTTATTACGCCAAAGCAGCGGGTGAACTTCCAAAGTCGGTCATTATTGGTTCTATGGATAGCCCTGAGTACACGTTGCCAGCAGTGAATTGGATCGCACATATGCCTGAACCTCTTCTCTTTGTAACCAAAGACGAAATTCCTAACTCAACGGTCGAGGCTTTAAAAGAACGTGGAGGTAGCGCAACCATTTATATTCTAGGACCAGAAGACATTGTCTCAGCAGATGTAGAAAAGCAATTAAAAGAATACGGAACAGTTACCCGTATAGCAGGAGAAGATGTTTTTAAGAACGCTATAGCTTTTGCAAGTTTTAAGGATGCTAATAACGGATTCGGCTGGGGAATCACTACACCCGGTCATAACCTGTCTTTGTTAACCACGGATTCTACGATGCTCGCTATCGCCGCTACGCCTTTTTCCCATTTGGGGAAACATGCGCCGCTTATTTTTACGGAAAAAGACGGGCTGCCAGATTCAGTAATGGAGTATATGATGGAGCTTCAACCTAAATTTCAAGATTCACCAGCAGAAGGTCCTTACAATCATGCTTGGATAACTGGGGATAACCTTACAATAAATGAGCGAGCACAAAGTGAAATCGATGACATGCTAGAAATCTCACCTGCTGCAGGAGGCAATCCGCATTCCGGCCACTAACCATCATCACAGGCTGGCATCATTTAGGGATGATGTCGGCTTGTTCTGTGTTTTTTTTGTATAATGAGAAGAACTAGGTCATAAAGAGGGTGAACGGCTTGAATAAGCTACAGATACTGATCGTAGATGATGAGTGGAACATGCGGAATTTATTGCGGATTTATTTAAGTAAAGAAGGGATGTCTACAAAAGAGGCGTCAACGGGTCATGAGGCACTCCAACTGTTGAAACAACACAGCTTTGACCTAATCTTGCTGGATGTGATGATGCCGGATATGGATGGCTGGCAGGTCTGCAAGCTGGTGAGGGAGTCAAGCTCTATCCCAATTCTAATGCTAACCGCACGTTCTGAAACCAAGGATAAGGTACGTGGTCTCGGTATAGGTGCAGATGATTATCTTACTAAACCGTTTGAGCCGGAAGAATTAGTGGCTAGGATTTATTCTCTGCTGCGGCGTTCAACACTTACTTTTGTTCAACAACCTCAGGAAAAGGTGCTCACATACCCTGATTTTAAAATATACCCAGAAGCTAGGGAGGTACATATTCAGGATACATCCATTGAATTCACGCTCAAGGAGTTTGATCTACTGGCCACTTTGGCGCAAAACACTACCCGGGTTTTTACGAGAGAAGAACTGGTGGAGCGATTATGGGGGAATAATTATGAGGGGGAGAATCGTGTTATTGACACTCATATTAAGAATATCCGCGAGAAACTACATAAAGCAGGCCTAGCCTATAATCCGGTTCAGACGGTGTGGGGATTAGGTTATAAATTTCATGCTCCCGGTAATCAGGTATGAAAAATAACATCATCGGACTTAAGCTCGGTTTTGTTATTATGTCTGTTTTTGTGGTTGTTTTGCTTGTTCTTGGAATTACTATAGACCGGATGTTTACAAGCTTCTATTACAACGAGATGCAAAAAGAGACGGAGGAACTCACCTCACATTTTATTGGAATGGCGGAATCGCAGGATAGTTCAAACGAGCAGATGATGAGTACCTTTGCAGAATTTTCGGATGTCAGTATCTTTAATATCTCGAAGGATGGCCATGTGATACTCCACTCGGGTGCACATGATCGTATGGATCGTTCATTCATCCAAGCTTCGGATGTTAGCCGGATTTTTGCTGGGAAAAGTATTGATTTTGAGTATAAAGATCCTGCTGGATATTCTTATTTTATCATTGGAAAACCAATAATGGAGGGGGATACAACTCAGTCTGCACTTTATGTAATGTCCTCTACAGAGAGTATGAAGCAATCTTTGGCTTCCATCCGGAACCTGCTGCTGATTGCAGGAATAGGGGCTTTTATATTGGCTTTAGGGATCACTGGTGTGATCGCCATGATTTTGTCCAGACCTCTGATCAAGATGCAAAAGGCAACCCGGAAAATCGCGGCTGGCGAGCTGGAAACGAGACTGTCTATACGTAGTAACGATGAGATTGGTTTTTTGGCAGAGGCCATAAATGATCTGGCTGTCGATCTGCAACGATACAGGGATACAAGGCAGGAATTTCTGGCAAATATCTCACATGAGCTGAGAACGCCCATTACATATTTGGAGGGGTACACCAAGGTTATAAAAGATGGACTTTACGAGACCGAAGGGGAAAGAGATCTATACCTGGACATCATTCATCAGGAAGCACATCGGCTCCAGCATCTGGTGGATGATTTATTTGAACTGGCAAAGATGGAGGAAGGAAAGGTTACACTTACCCAAGAGTGGATCGATCTCAGTAAGCTAGCGGAACAAGCCGTGCGCAGAGTTGAACTGAAAGCAAAAGAGAAGGGATTACACCTGAAGCTTCAGCTTAGCGGAGATGCGTATATGATCCGTGGAGATCAAAAACGTATGGAACAGATTATAATGAACCTTCTGGAAAATGCAATTCGTTATACGGATGAAGGCGAGATTATTGTTCATGTGGAATTTGCAGCGGATGCTGCAACTCTAATAGTTGAAGATACAGGAATAGGTATTCCTGAGAAAGAGCTTCCCTATATCTTCGAACGTTTCTACCGGGTAGAGAAATCACGTTCAAGACAATACGGTGGTTCAGGTCTGGGGCTTTCCATTGTTAAAAAGCTGGTGGAATTGCATGGAGGCAAGATTCGAATGATGAGTCAGCCTGGAGCGGGTACTCGTTGCGAGGTGCAACTATTTAATCTATCTAAATCCGAATAAATGTAAGTAAAAAGAGACTTCAGATACAAAATGAGGTCTCTTTTTTGCATGTTTATAATGTTATTTATTCGACTCCAGCTCTTCAAGTGCCCATTCGCAAAATTGTATAGAGCTCTCCATATCAAGCACACGTTTGTGGATCAGTAAATAACGTCCAAAAGTGGTGGCTTTTAACTCACGCGTCTCACCGCGTTCATCACGTAAGACTTCGTTTGCTTTGAGCAAAACCTTGTATCGCTCCAGCTCACTTTTACAAAACTCTGCACGTTTTAGCAATAGGTCCTTGGCTTCTTCCGGGTTGGATAGCCATAAGCTATACAGCTTAAAATGCAGCTCATCCCGTAGCACCGGAGGCTCTGCAGTAGTTTCCACCCATTGCCGCAATTGCTCCAGTCCTGCTTTCGTAATGGAGTATTCTTTTTTATCCGGTTTATCGGTCTGTTCAATGAGCTTAAAGGTGATATAACCTTGCTGCTCCATGCTCATTAATAGAGGGTAGATTTGACTATGTCCAGCACGCCAGAGCGGCTTGATATTCTGAGTTAATTCATATCCAGACAATGAGTTAGCGCTAAGTAAAGCTAGAAGTCCATAAGACAGTGTATTCATTACTATAAAGCCCTCCAGTTATTATAAATCCGTTTTCATTGAATTTTTCGGGGATATGTCATCATTGACATATTGATCATACGATTATAACATTATTCAAGTCACCTTATATATGTAAAAGTAGACATATAAAAAATAATGAGGAGGGGAAGCATGGAAGAAAATCAAGCAAGCAAAATACATTTTTGGCCGATCATGATTGCCATATTCTTCGGAAATTTCGTCTCTGTCTTAAGTACAACGACGATCAACATTGCTGTTCCTCTTTTAATGGATCATTTCAATACGAGTCTGAACCCCATGCAATGGATGGTCACGGGTTTTATGCTGGCGACAGGAGTAACCGCACCACTCGCCGGCTATCTCGGAGGAAGATTCAGCTACAAAAGGCTTTATCTTTTCGCCTTGATGGGATTCACCATGTTCTCTTTGTTTTGTGCTTTGGCATGGGATCCAACATCATTAATTGTATTTCGGATGCTTCAGGGTTCGTGCAGCGGTCTCATCATGGCTTGTACGATGACCATCATATTTCAAGTAATACCGGGAGAACGCAGACCTTTTGCAGTAAGCCTCTGGTCGTTATCCGCGATGGTCGCGCCAGCCATAGGACCAACGTTTAGCGGGTGGCTGCTCCAATATGCCAGCTGGCATTGGTTATTCTTAATTAACATCCCTATTGGAATCATAGCTGTTATTCTAACCCTAACGTTAATTCCATATTATCGAATGAATATTCCGAAGTCATTTGATATTCCTGGTTTCCTTACCGTTGTCCTCGGTAGTTTATCATTATTAACTGCATTTAGCCAAGGCAATAGCTGGGGATGGACTTCGTGGAAAACCTTATCGTTAATCCTTTTGGGAGTTGTGTTGTTAGTTTTGTTTGTTTTGCGCGAGCTGAAGGCGGAGGTACCTCTGCTGAATTTGCGTGTATTCCGTAATCGCCGTTTTACCGCCATGCTTAGTATCTATAGTTTAGTTACGATTGCGATGTATGCCGGAACCTATTTAACCCCTTTGTTCTTACAAACGGTAGAAGGGGCTACAACGCTTAAAACAGGGCTGATTTTATTGCCGTCCTCGATCCTCCTTGCCTTATTGAGTCCAATCGTAGGTAAGCTGTATCCAAAGTTCGGACCTGTGAAGTTGATTTCTGCGGGTATTTTATTTATATTCATCGGTTTATTCATGCTTAGTCGGCTGCAAACGAACATATCTTATAGCTTTATTATGTGGGCGATGGTCGTTCGTAATCTCGGCATTGGACTAGCCAATGTTCCAAGCAGTACAGCCTCAATGGAGGAAATTCCTGTCGAATGGTCTGGGCATGCTACGTCGATCAACAACTGGGTTCGCAATGTGTTAAGCTCACTTGGGATTGCAGTATTCACCTCCCTGCTGTCGAGCAGATCCTTACTCCACTCTAAAGAGTTGATCAGCTCCGGTGCAAGTAATACAGATTCGATACGTTTGCTATCGTTCACGATGGGTGTGAATGATGTTTTTGTGGTAGGTTCCATTATTGTGTTGTTTGGATTTCCACTGATGTTTTTATTACGCAAGAAGCGTACTGTGGTAACTGTACAAAACGCAGGATAACCGGTACGATACAAAAAGCAGATCAAGGTTTTATCCTTGATCTGCTTTTTGTCTTAGATTACGTTTTGTTAATAAACTTTAATGCATCATATCGCCCATTCCACCCATACTCCCTACAATTTCCGGATTAATCATCCCAAATATCATCGCGATATGCGCCACGACCAAGAATCCACTAATAAGCAGAAAATGCAGCTTCATCTTGTGCTCTTCCGATCGTTTACGGGCAATCAGACCAAGATCTAACAAAGCCAGTGGCAATAAGAAGAGTACTCCGCTTAAATAGAAGCCCACGGCTACGATATCAACCCATGTGTGCCATTCCCCATTCACAGACAAAGGAATAAACGCAGTTGGGAACAAGTAGAGAAATACACCTGTGAAATATATCCCTGCGAGTATGCTGCAGACTTTGTTGAAGGATCGTAGTGGGCCTGTTAGATTCTTGGTGAACAAAATAATAAACTCTGTAATGGTAATCGTCTCAGCAAAAATCACGGGGATGGCCATGAATATAATCAAATTCCAAGGCTGGTTGTCCGCTAGCAAAGACATGTAATGCGTCATGTTCATAAGATACTCCTCCGATAATATGTAATAGCTTCAGTTACTTATCGTATTCGAGAAGTATGTGGAAAGTATGTGGAAACGAAGGTATGATAAATATATGCAATAATATCAGTCGAGGGGAGCAAGACAACCGTGGGAAGAGGATTACAAAACATTTTATTTGATTTAGATGGTACTTTAACAGACCCCAAAGAAGGCATCACCAAAAGCGTAGAATACGCTTTGAACAAATTTGATATACAGATCGAGCATTTGGATGAGCTTCTTCCTTACATAGGTCCTCCGTTATATGATTCATTTATCGAGCTGCACCATTTCACTGAGGAACAAGCGCTTCAAGCGGTTGCTTTTTACCGGGAGCGTTACAGTGCCACGGGATTATTTGAGAATATGGTGATTGAAGGTATACCCCAATTGCTGGAGGGACTTAAGACGAATGGATACTCATTGTATGTAGCAACCTCCAAACCGACTGTTTTTGCAGCACAGATTCTTGAGCATTATAAGCTCGATCATTATTTCAAACATATCGGAGGAAGTAATCTGGACGGTACCCGTTCTAAGAAGCAAGAGGTTATTCAGTACGTGCTTGATGAGAATGACATACATCCAGAGGAAGCGGTAATGATAGGGGATCGTAAGCATGATATCATCGGTGCTATTGGCTGTAGTGTTGAATCCATTGGAGTGACTTTTGGTTATGGTCCCAAGGAAGAGCTTGAACAAGCCGGAGCAGACCATATCGCCTTTCGTGTGGAAGAAATTGCAGATATCATTCAGCATATTTCATTGAGAGAACGGTGTACCAAATGAATGTTATGAATACAGAACTGCTTGACGGGAAATCGATTAAGCTGGTTCCAATAGATGAAAGTCATGCAGAAGGATTGGCGAGAGTGTTAAGAAATCCAGACATCTGGGAATTTACCTGGCGAAAAATAACGTCGGACGAGCAGGTGCAAGGATTAATCTCAACAGCTTTAGCGAATCAAAAGAACGGTTCACAAATTACCTTTACTATCATTGATAAAGCAACGGAGCGAATTATCGGAACCACTCGTATTATGCATCCGGATTTGGTTCATCGTAACGCTGAAATTGGATGTACCTGGATCTCACCAGACTATTGGAGAACTAGTGTGAACACAGAAGGCAAGTCGCTGCTGCTACACTATTGTTTTGAAGAACAAAAGCTGATCCGCGTAGAATTTACAGTGGTCGCGAACAACTTGAGGTCACAAAGAGCAGTAGAACGAATAGGGGCGGTTAAAGAAGGGGTTCTGCGTAAGCATAGAATCAAGTCTGACGGATCGATTCATGATAATGTGGTCTTTAGCATATTGGATACCGAATGGCCTGCTGTAAAAGAGAATCTGCATTATCTGATAAATGATAAATACGCATAAGTATAGATGAAGCAAACAAACGGGCTAGGGGCCGTTCCATAGGGAGCTACACTTCATCTATAATTGATGAATCAGAGTGATGACGGAAGCAATTTGTTAAAGCAGAGTGAGCGTTTAATTGTATTTTGTACAACTATAATTCCTTAATTGGTCGGGGCATAGATATAACTGTATTTAGTACATCTATATTCCTCATATAATTCCTTATAGGTGGATTTTCAGGGTTTTAATTGTACAGAATACAATTAAAACAAGAATAGTTACTTTTGCATACGGAATAAGTGTACAGAATGCAGTTATTTCACATTTACCCTATATCACTCTCCATTATCTCATTCGAATCCTTTAAATTAGGTGCTAGAAGTATAACAAGAGGGAATGCACCGGAAGCTACGTTCTGTCTGAAAGGATTTCTTCAAGGCATCAGACTTGCAACTCCTGCTTAGTGAGGATGAATATACTTGGTGGATCAGCGGATGATTAAGCGAGTTAAGTCAGAGGGTATAAGGATTTGCCCATGAATTTGCTTAAACCCCCCACAGATCAAAAACACCAGGCAGTGATACTCCAATTCCCGGAGAATCGCTGCCTGGTTGTTTTTTTAATAACAGAGACCGCTACAAATTCTAGAAAGAGCTGCTTGGAGCAGCGCCTTCTTTTATGATTCAGCCAATAGGCTGCTTATGGTTATTGTTTAGGACTTACAAGGATTTTTACTTGATTTTTTTCTTTCAAAAGAGCCTCAAACCCGTGATCAATCACTTCATTCAGTTTAATTCTCTTAGTAACAAGTTTTTCAGCAGGGAAGTACCCTTGTTCCATCAAGCTAATTACAGCGGGGAAAACATCACGGTAACCAATGATACCAGTTAAGTTGCGTTCTTTAAGTACGATATTGTTTGGAGTAATCGTAGCATCTTTTTCGAAAATACTAACGATCATGATTTGTCCACTCAATTTAGTGGAATTGATTGCTTGGGTTAGAACGGGAGGTACGCCTGTCACTTCAAACGCAACATCTACGCCACCATCGGTACGTTTTTGAATTTCTTCGACCACATCATATTGTTTAGGATCGATTACAATACCACCAAGTTCTTCAGCTTTACTCTTACGTTCCTCGGAAAGTTCTACTACATAGATTTCAGCTGCGCCGGATGCTTTCAAAGCTTCAATGACCAGCAAACCGATTGGGCCGGCACCGAATACTACAGCTTTATCTCCAACCTTGAGTTGACTGGAACGAACAGCGTGTAGAGCAACGGCAGAAGGTTCCACCAGAGCACCTTGTTCATAGGATAAGCTGTCTGGAATTTTGTGCACCATATGTTGGTCTGCTGCGACGTATTCTGAGAATCCACCGCCACCACCAGCCAAACCTAGGAAGCCCATTTTTTCACAAAGATTATATTTACCTTGTCGACAAGCTACACATTCACCACATGCAAAAACAGGCTCGACGACGACGCGATCACCAACATTAAACTTGCTAACGCCTTGACCTACTTCTACGATTTGTCCAGAGAATTCATGTCCCATTACGACTGGAGCTTTTTCACCAGTAAGGGGATGATCTGTTCCTTGGGGAATGAAAATAGGGCCGGCTACATATTCGTGAAGATCGCTGCCACAAATTCCGCACCATTCGATTTTGATTTTCACTTTTCCTTCAAGGGCTGCTGGTTCTTCAATCGTTTCTAACCGTAGATCTTTGACGTTATGCCATCTTAATGCTTGCATATCATTCATCTCCTAGATTAATTATTGATAATAAATAGTGTTTTATTTCTGGAAAAGAGGAAACGTTTCCGAGAACAAATATGTCACATAATTTTCATATTGTCAAATTTAAATAATGAAAATATTAATATTGAAAATTAGTGAAATAATTCACTAAAACAGAGTTATATCAAGCCTTTAGGCTCACATTAGTCGTTGAGATAAGTATTCTTCTATGTACTATTATGTTATAATCTATACATTGGAATTTTGATTTTAGATGAGTGGAATAGAGATAAATACGAAAACGATTCCGGAAATAAGGGGACTATCAGAGTGGCTAATAAAAACAAAGTAACCATAGAGGATGTAGCGAAACGGGCGGGGGTAGGTATTGCTACTGTCTCAAGAGCCATTAATAATTCAGAGGGAATTAGTTCCAAGACCAAGGCGCTGGTACTGCAAGTGATTGAGGAGATGGGTTTCACTCCAAATACCTCTGCGCAAAGCCTCAAAATCCGCCAAACGAAGCAAATTGCTCTGGCCGTTCCTGACATTCGCAACGCAATTATTCCGGATATCGCCTGGTCCGTAGAGCAAGCCGCCAAACAACATAGCTATCGGGTAATCCAGATTAATACTTCTGGCAACCCGCGGACTGAGCTCGAAACAATCCGTGAGGTCAAAAAATTACATGTAGATGGACTCATTATCATGCCTCTTGCTTATCCAAAGACCATGGTAGAGTTAATTAATAAATCGAGTGTTCCGGTCTCTATCATTAACTACGGGAAAAGAATCACAGAAAATGTGAAAGCTGACATCGTTAGTTTGTCACGTTTTGAAGGACAATTAGTGATGGAGCATTTAATCAATATCGGTCGTACTAGGATTGCATATGCAGGGGCACAAAAAGATCTTATTGAAGATCGTTATCTTGCTTATCAGCAAGCTTTAAATCAAGTGGATATTTCGCTTGTATATTTTGGCGAAGACTTTTCCTTGCAAACTGGACTACAAGCCGCTGACTATTTCTACAGCCTGACGCATATGCCAGATGCTATTTATGCAGTGAATGACATGGTGGCCATAGGTATTGTGAATCGTTTTAAAGAATTAGGCGTTCGTGTTCCAGAAGATGTGGCGGTGGTTGGGGTAGATAATAACTCATGGACAACCATTACAAGTCCGCAGATTAGTTCGGTCTCGATCATGGGGAATGAAGTGGCACGATTAGCCACACAGCTTCTTTTGCAACGTATTCAGGATAATATTACCGGGGAGTATCAAAGAGTGCAGCTTGATCCGCGATTAAT
Source organism: Paenibacillus sp. FSL H7-0323 (assembly GCF_038002725.1). Taxonomy (NCBI): domain Bacteria; kingdom Bacillati; phylum Bacillota; class Bacilli; order Caryophanales; family Paenibacillaceae; genus Paenibacillus; species Paenibacillus sp. FSL H7-0323. Next base: position 1,141,425 of record NZ_JBBODB010000001.1, read on the forward strand.
CGTGCGAGAGTCAAGTGTTTCGGTTAGACGTAGTACGAATTAAAGGCCTCAAGTTTGCGACTACTAAGAATGAATAGGTTGTAAATCCTTTAAATCCTGCTAGACTTAATACAGAGTAATTTGATTGGAAATTAAGAAATGAGGTGCGGATCATTATGGCTAATATTTATAAGAGCTTAACCGATCTGATCGGAAATACACCGTTATTAGAGATTTCAAAGTATAGTAAAACCCAAAACGTAGAAGCAAGGGTTCTTGCCAAGCTGGAATCTTTTAATCCTGCAGGTAGTGTTAAAGATCGTATTGGGTATGCAATGATCAAAGATGCGGAAGAGAGAGGTCTCATTAATAAAGATTCTGTCATTATTGAGCCTACTAGTGGAAACACTGGGATAGGACTTGCTTTTGCAGCTGCTAGCTTAGGGTATTCACTGATCATCGTCCTACCAGATACATTTAGTATTGAACGCCGTAAATTAATGCTGGCATTAGGTGCTGAGCTTGTGTTAACACCGGGAACTGAAGGAATGAGCGGAGCTGTAAGAAAGGCAGAACAATTAGCTGCGGAAATTCCAAATTCATTTATTCCCCAACAATTCAGCAATCCTGCGAACCCGGAAATACACAGAACGACTACAGCAGAGGAGATTTGGCGGGATACCGATGGAGATGTTGATATTTTCATAGCGGGTGTTGGTTCTGGAGGCACTATCTCGGGTGTTGGGAAAGCGTTGAAAGAAAAGAACCCCGCAGTCCAAATTGTCGCCATCGAGCCGTTTGACTCTCCTGTTTTATCAGGAGGCCGTCCTAAGGGACATGGGATTCAGGGCATTGGAGCAAACTTTATTCCGGAGAATTACGATAATGAAGTGGTGGATGAGATTTTTCAGGTGAAAAATGATGATGCCTATAGCGTATCACGTGCTCTTGCGCGAACAGAAGGATTGCTGGTGGGTATCTCCTCCGGAGCAGCTGTTTACGCAGCTACACAAATCGCTAAGCGTCCTGAGAATAAGGACAAGACCATCGTGGTGATTCTGCCGGATACCGGTGAACGTTACTTAACCACTACGCTGTTTGATTTTTAACGGAACATGAGCGCTAGATCCAAGGAATTGGCTTTAAAAAGCAAGCAAAAGGTTCAGCTATAGGCTGAGCCTTTTTGTTGTTGGAGTATTGGCTGTATATCTCCAGATAACGGGTATCTCAAGTAACTAAGAAGTTTAAGGGGGATTCAAATCTCCTATTATTACACGTAGCTAAGAAGTTCAAGGGGGATTCCAAACCTCCCATTTTGTATAGTAGCCAAGGAAGTTCAGTGTGTTACGGACCGTATTGTAGCTATTTCGCCATTTAATCTCATTTTGCTGCGTTATCGGACTGTATGGCACTTATTGGCCAACTTTTGTGGATAAACAGTGTGGTTTTGAGTAAATAGCTGCGACTGAGTCCGATATACTACCGCAAACGCTCAAATAAACAGAATAACGTCTCCTGAGTCCGATGAATCGGCGAAAAGTATGTTATCCAGCAGGGGATTCCAAAACTCCAATGTACCTCAAGTAACTAAGAAGTTTAAGAAGGATCCAAAACTCCCATTATTTCAAGTAACTAAGAGAGTTCAGTGTGTTACGGACCGTATTGCAGCTATTTCAGCATTTCAGCTCATTTTGCCGAGGTATCGGACTGTATAGCACTTATTGGCCAACATTTGTGGATAAACAGTGTGGTTTTGAGTAAATAGCTGCAACTGAGTCCGATAGCCTGCCGCAAACGCTCGAATAAACAAAATAACGTCTCCTGAGTCCGATGCATCAGTGAAAAGTATGTTATCCAGTAGGGAATTCCAAATCTCCAATGCTCTTGAGTTTGATCCATCAACACAACACGATGATTGCCCCTGAAGTGACTCGCACGCCTCAAATCACCCGCCTCATAAACTCTAACCGTTTTTTCCTGTTGTGTAATTTCCAGTTTAGAATAAAATGGAACTATTCCGCTAACCGCGCGTAACCGATAAATAAGAGAGATAATGATAGATCAGGAGGTACATATGAACACGAGAACTCTAAAAATACTGCTACATACCACACTTGCTGCCTTATTGTTAAGTGTATTGCTTTTGCCGGCCGTAAGTTTAGCCAAAACTGCTGTACCTAAGCATACAGGGTCATTTTATGTGAATGATTTTGCGAATGTGATTGACGAGAAAGCAGAGAATTACATGGTGAACTACGGTATTCGATTACATCAGGCTACTGGAGCTCAAGTTGTGCTTGTAACTGTCGATTCTACTGAAGGGGTTTCGATGGAAGAGTATGCAAAATCGCTTTTCAATAGCTGGGGTGTGGGGGCTGCGGATAAAAATAACGGTCTGCTGCTGCTCCTTTCTATAAAAGATGATGATTATTGGGCGGTACAAGGTAAAGGTATAGAGGAATCATTGCCTAACAGTAAGATTAAAGAGATTCTTTCACAATATCTTGAGCCGGATTTCGCAGCTAAAACATACAGTAATGGTGCTAGGAAGACGTATGGAGCTTTTATTCAAGCTATGGGCGGCACTTGGGCAGAAAATGTTGGCACCAAAAATTACGTATCCGATAATGCGGGTGTGCTCAAAAAAGTAACTAAAGACTATCTGAACGATTCCAGCAACAGATATAAAACAACAACCGGAAGTGGAATTTATGTGGTCACCGTAAAAAATGCTGGAGATAAAACATTGCAGGACTATACCTATATGAAGTTTGCTTCGGTAGGTGCGGGTCCTAAGGATGTTATGCTGGTATTGGACATAGGCGGAGACAACTATCATGTTCTACAAGGCAAGGATATCGACAAGGTTTTAACCAATGAGGTTATTAGTAATATTTTAAATACCGTGCTTGAACCCCAATTTGTGAAAAAAGATTACGGTACGGGAGCTACAACGACAGTTAATTCGTTCTACAGTTTCTTGTTAGCTAGAGCGGATCATCCGCAAGGAGTCACTGGAAACAACGGAAACAATGTTAATCCTGGAACTACAACGAACTCTGGTTCTTCCTCTACTACAGCTACAAGTGGAGGTGAGGCGGTTAGTAAAAGCAAGGCTTTTCTAATTTTCTCAGCGATTTTTGGTTCGCTTATCTTATTTGGATTTACTGCTTCACGACGCAATAGATATATAGAAATGTATGGTTTGCCATTTAATCCATATAGCCAAAGGAATATACGCCGTTATGGTCCTTGGCATGGTCAAGCGGATTACGGTTATGGCAGACGCTGGCACAGACGTTATTATCATCACCACCATAGGAATACAAACAATTCGCAATCAAGTTTCTGGGGAAACAGTGGTGGCGGAGGCTCTACTAACGGTGGCGGTGCAGGACGGTATTCCTCAAGCAACGAGAACCATGGTGGTGGAGGTTCCAGCAGTGGTGGAGGAGCAGGAAGACATTCTTCAAGCTCATCCAGCCGCAGCTACTCAGATGATGATGATAGAGGCTCATCAGGTGGTGGCGGTTATTCCGGCGGTGGTGGCTCATCAGGTGGCGGCGGTAGCGCTAGCAGCGGCGGTGGAGTAGGAAGACATTAGATTTTGTTTAGCTTTAGATGAGCAGGTAGCCAAGATATTGGAAACCTGCTCTTTTTTGTTTTTGAAATGATGACTATTACTCAAATAGAAACTTTTAACGAAAATCATCGTCTATGATAAGGACGAGTTGTACATATTATCAAATTAGTAATATTTAGGGAGGAATACTCAGAAGTGAGCACTTCATCATTACCTCAACGTTCCAATGCACGCAATAAGAAACCTGTAAAGAAACCAATAAAAAAGCGGAAGAAACGAAGTTTTTTTCGCACCTTATCCAAAGTTTTTTTATTCTGCTTATTCTTAATGATCGCTGCTGGTGGATGGCTTTATTTTGCACCCTCGGCTCAGAACTTACGTTATACAATCGCAGATACGCTAATTACAACACAACATCGCTATATGGCTAAATATATTATAGGTGAAGATCAACTAAAGGAACGGGTAACCGAATATACCGCCCGTTTTGAAGAGATGGGGGACGAAATAGATACACATACGATCGCTCCCGAACCTGAGGTGGTAGAGAAGCCGCTTGTCGAGATTGAGAATGTCTCAGGCAGTGGCTATACCGGATATGTAATGATTGTTAATGATCCAACCAAAGTCCGACTAGGAATACCTAATAAGATTGGTTCAGGTGAAAAAGTAACCAGTATGGTGAAGCGTACAGGCGCTATCGCTGGAGTTAACGGTGGTGGGTTCGCTGATCCGAACTGGAAAGGTAACGGGTTTAAACCCATAGGAATTGTAGTCTCACAAGGTAAGTTATATTACAACGGTCTTGGCGGTAAAAAATCTACACAGATTGTTGGTCTTGATAAACAAGGGAAAATGGTTGCAGGGAATTATACGCTAGATGAGATTAGTAAAATGGGGGTTCAGGAGGCAGTTACTTTTAGCCCGCGGCTAATCGTCAATGGCAAAGGATTGATTAAGAATGCAGCAGAAGGTTGGGGGATTGCACCTAGAACAGCAATGGGTCAGCGGGCAGATGGCGCTATTATTTTTGTGGTAATTGACGGACGACAGCCTACTTATAGTATTGGAGCGAATCTCTATGATGTGCAGCAAATTTTGCTTAAGCATGGAGCTGTGATAGCGGCTAATCTGGATGGTGGATCTTCTACGGTACTAGTAAAAGATAATGAGATTATGAATAAACCCTCATCCCAATATGGTGAGCGGTATTTGCCTACAGCTTTTTTAGTTTTTGAGCATCCAGAACAGGTTGATATGCCAAATATCTGGAAAGGACTAGATCCTGCCAAGATTGATGCTGGGAAAAAGAGAACACAATAAGTACGCGTTATTGGGCACATAATAAGGATTATCTTGGAATGAGATGTGTATTTATGCTACGATATCAGCTAGTATGAAACAGAATGTAGTACGAATAGGTCTGGAACAGGGGGAATAGGAGTGACGTTGCAGCAGCTCCGCTACGCTATCGAAATTGCAAATAGTGGCTCCATGAATGAGGCGGCAAAGAAACTCTTTGTTTCTCAACCGAGCCTGTCCAATGCTATTAAAGAGCTTGAAAATGAACTTGGGATTACCATCTTTGAAAGGACGAACCGTGGAATCAGCATTTCTGTAGAAGGAATGGAATTTCTCGGATATGCCCGTCAAATCATTGAACAAACAGAGCTTATGGAGAATCGTTATACTGGGAAAAAGCGTAGCCCAATCTATTTTTCCATTTCGACTCAGCATTATGCTTTTGTGGTAGATGCTTTTGTGAGTCTCATGAAGCAAAGTGATGTCTCAGAGTACAACTTCAGCTTGAGAGAGACGCAAACCTACGACATCATCGAAGATGTGCGTACTCTCCGTAGCGATTTGGGGATTCTTTATATTAACGAGAGCAACTATAAGCATATGAATAAGCTGTTCAGTGACGGTAATCTGAAATTCACGCCACTCTTTAATACTGACCCACATCTTTATGTTAGAACTGGACATCCGCTTGCCCAGAAGGAAAGGATCTCGCAGGACGATATTTTACCTTTTCCGTATATTACTTTTGAACAGGGTGAGAACAATTCACTTCACTTCTCGGAGGAAATGTTAAGTTTTTCTCAGATTGAGAAGAATATTAAAGTGAATGACCGGGCAACCTTGACCAATTTATTAATGGGCACGGACGGTTATACAGTGGGTACAGGAATCATGGCATCCGATCTGAACGGTAATGGACTGAAGACGATTCCATTTGAGAGTAATGAAGTATTCACGGTTGGTTGGATTGCGCATAAAGATCGTAGACCTAGTGTGATGGCATCCAAGTATATAGAAATCTTAAATGACTTGGTTTCCGGAAGTTATTTTGATCTTAATCATTTTTTATTATAGCTGTAGGAGGATCGGTATGATTAGACCCGTAACTGGCACCCAGAGAAATGCTCCACCCTTTCGCTATGATATCGTCGGCAGCTTCTTGCGTACGGAAGAGATTAAAGCAGCCCGCCTCCAATATGAGAATGGTGAAATTACAGGTAGTGAGCTTTATGAAATAGAGAATATTGAGATTGCTAAACTACTGGAATTAGAAAAGGAAGTAGGATTATTAGCAGTAACAGATGGTGAGTTTCGCCGTTCCTGGTGGCATCTTGATTTCTTTGTCGGAATTAAAGGAACTGAAAAGATTAACTTAAACCAAGGGAATGGAAGAGCCGAAACGGTTCAGCGTGCAGAATCATTCCGAATTGTTGACCGGATTGCCTTTGAAGATCATCCCATGCTACAGCAATTTATAAAGCTCAAGGAAATGGCGGGAGACCGGATACCCAAAATGACGATTCCATCACCTGCCCTATTTCACTTTGTGGAGGAGTTTAATGGAAATGAAGTTTACCCTGATAAGGAAACTCTATTTCAAGATATCATCGCGGTTTACCAAACTGCGATTCAAGCCTTTTACGATGCAGGCTGCCGTTATCTTCAGTTAGACGACACAACTTGGGGAACGCTGAGCAGTGGCCGACATCGCGCCCATTTACGCAGTAGAGGTACAGATCCCGATCAGTTAGCAAAGGATTACGTTAGGCTGATCAATGAGAGTATTGCGAATCGTCCGCATGATATGACCATCGCGCTGCACGTTTGCCGAGGTAATTTTCGCTCCACTTGGTTCGCTGCTGGCGGTTATGAGCCTGTTGCCGAGGTGCTTTTTTCCAATACCAAAGTTGATGCCTTTTTCTTGGAATATGATAATGAACGAGCTGGCGATTTCGAGCCCTTACGATTTATTAAAGACCAATTTGTAGTGTTGGGATTAGTAACGACCAAACATGGGGGTCTGGAGAGTAAAGAGCAGCTTAAGGCAAGAATCGAAGAAGCCGCACAATATGTAGATATTGAGAAGCTGTGCCTTAGCCCTCAGTGTGGATTTGCTTCTACGGAGGAAGGAAATATTCTAACTGAAGAAGAGCAGTGGGATAAAATACGCCTTGTGATCGAAACCGCCCGAGAGGTCTGGTTATAATTAAATAAGCTAATTTGGTGGCCTGCTATAGCGTAAGCTTATGGTAGGCCATAGTTTTTAGGAGTTACCCTGTCCTGATTGTACAGTGCTATAGTGAATTCAACAGAAAAGCACAGACAATGAAGGAGGCCGAACCCCTATGAGTACCATCCAAAAAGGAAAACAAAGAACTGAAGTGCCATTCAGAGTAGATATCGTTGGCAGCTTCTTACGTCCGGAAACGATTAAGAGAGCTCGTGTCCAATATCAAAATAATGAAATCTCCGCTGATGAATTGCGCAAGGTAGAAGATACAGAGATTGCCAGAGTTGTGAAAAAACAAAAAGCGGTTGGATTAAAAGGTGTAACGGATGGAGAGTTCCGCCGCTCCTGGTGGCATTTAGATTTTATGTGGGGCCTTGAAGGGGTAACAAAGAAAGTCAGCCCAGTGGGCTACCTGTTTAATGGTGTAGAGACCAGAGCGGAAACTGCAGAATTATCCGGTAAAATCCGTGGGACTAACCATCCAATGATCGCTGACTACAGACAATTGGTTAGCGTAGCGGGAAATGATGTAGTAGCGCGCCAAACGATTCCTTCGCCAGCGCAGTTCCTTGCTGAACTTCAGCGCAATCAAAAGACTACTGTAGCTGTTTACGACAAGCAGGATGAACTTGTGGCTGATATTGCTGCAGCTTATCGTGAAGTTATTCGTGATTTCTATGAGGCAGGTTGCCGTAATCTGCAATTGGACGACTGCACATGGGGTATGCTCTGTGATAAAGGATATTGGGAAGCCCGTCAAAAAGAGGGTGTAGATGTTAACGAAATCGCTAAGTTATACGCATTTGTAAATAACGAAGCGATTAAAGATCATCCAGCAGATATGGTTATCACGATGCATGTATGCCGTGGGAACTACGCGTCCACTTGGGCAGCATCCGGCGGATACGAGCCTATCGCAGAAGTGTTATTTGGAACGGTGGATGTAGATGGTTTCTATCTGGAGTTCGATACGGATCGGGCCGGAGACTTTGCACCCCTTAGATTTATTAAAGATCAACAAGTAGTTTTAGGTTTGTTCAGTTCGAAGTCAGGTGAGCTTGAGAATAAAGAAGAAATCATTGGACGGATTAAAGAAGCTTCGCAATATGTGGATATCAATCAGTTGTGCCTGAGCCCACAATGTGGTTTTGCCTCTACGGAAGAAGGAAACCATCTGACAGATCAACAGCAATGGGATAAACTGCAGTTTATTAAAGAGATTGCAGATGAAATTTGGCAGTAATCTATAAAAAATTAGCAGGCTCCTGATTGAATCAGGGGCTTTTTCTATCTGTATTGTGACAGCTTAGAGGATTAACCTACTACTGCACTTTACTAGAGCTATCGAAGAAGGGTATAATAAGTAACAATTGTTTTTAATTCATGTTGAAAGAGAGCGGGAACAATATGGGTCGTAAGTGGAATAATATTAAAGAAAAGAAAGCTTCCAAAGACGCAAACACAAGTCGTGTTTATGCAAAGTTTGGTGTTGAGATTTATGTAGCAGCAAAGAAGGGCGAACCCGATCCAGAAGCGAACCGGGCCCTGAAAGTTGTATTAGAACGTGCAAAAACTTACAATGTACCAAAAGCGATCATTGACCGTGCGCTTGATAAGGCTAAAGGTAGCGCTGAAGAAAATTATGAAGAGCTTCGTTATGAAGGATTTGGACCTAGCGGTTCAATGATCATCGTTGATGCGCTAACAAATAACGTTAATCGGACAGCTCCATTGATCCGTTCAACCTTCAGTAAGAATGGCGGAAATATGGGTGTCAGCGGATCAGTAGCTTACATGTTTGACTCTACGGCCGTTATAGGTGTAGAAGGTAAAACTGCTGATGAAGTAATTGAAATGATGTTTGATGCAGAACTTGATGTACGCGATGTGCTGGAAGAGGATGATGCAGTTATTGTTTATGCAGAACCTGATCAGTTCAATGCAGTACAAGAAGTATTCAAGAATGCAGGCATCACTGAATTTACTGTTGCTGAGTTAAACATGCTTCCACAAAACTATGTGGCACTCCCAGAAGATGCTCAAGCTCAATTCGAGAAATTGATTGATGCTTTGGAAGACCTGGAAGATGTTCAACAAGTGTATCATAACGTAGATTCAGAAGAAGAATAATTTAAGTTTTATAAAGGGCGATGGAGTTCGCCGTAACTGTCTCTCTGAGACTAATGACTCCTACCAGTGTGAGCTTCCCTGGTAGGAGTCTGTTTTATTGTTGAGACTAATTTATTTTGTCCTTAGGAGCTGTCGAGATGAATCCATGGTCTACCCGATGGTTTGAAATCACTAAGAAGCGAAGTTATTTTGCTCTTTGGAGTACATTTATCAAATGGATTGTGCTCGGCAGTGTAGTTGGTATTTTATCCGGCACCGCCTCTGCTTTTTTTCTAAAAAGCTTGGATTACGTAACAGATGTACGTTTAGAGCATCCAGGGCTACTTTATTTGTTGCCTCTTGGGGGAGTATTTGTTAGTTTCCTATATATGCGTTACGGAAAAAACAGCGCTAAAGGAAATAACCTTATTATAGAACAAATTCAGGATGGTAACGAGACCATTCCATTACGGATGGTACCCTTAGTATTGTTCGGGACACTGGTAACCCACTTATTTGGTGGATCCGCTGGGCGTGAAGGGACAGCTGTTCAAATGGGCGGAAGCCTTGCGGAATGGTTCGGAAAGCTGATTAAAATCAGTCCTCTGGATCGTAAGATACTGTTAATGTGCGGGATCAGTGCAGGCTTTGGTTCTATTTTCGGAACACCGCTGGCTGGAACCTTATTTGGTCTAGAGGTAGTAACCATTGGACTTATTAGCCAACAGGCATTACTTCCATGTTTTGTGGCTAGTTTTGTTGGTGATCTGGTCACCACTCGATTGTGGGGTGTTCATCATACACACTATGTAGTGAACGAATTTCCAGCTTTAAGTTTAATGATTATTCTAAAAGTGGTATTGGCCTCTGTAATTTTTGGTCTCGTGAGTATGCTTTTCAGTGAACTGACTCATTTTCTAAAAAAAATCTTCACCGCCAGGATAAGCAATCCAATGATAAAAGGTGCCGTAGGTGGATTAATTATCATTGCCTTAGTATTCCTTGTAGGGTCTCGTGATTACTTAGGCCTCGGAATTCCGTTAATCAAGGATTCTTTTGAGGGAGATGTCTCGCCGTTCGCTTTTTTATGGAAGCTGATCTTTACCGCCTTTACCTTAGGAACAGGATTTCAGGGTGGTGAGGTTACTCCGTTATTTACGATTGGTGCCACACTAGGAAATGTCTTGGCTGGAATATTACATGTGTATGGACCCTTTTTAGCTGCCCTCGGTTTTATTGCTGTCTTCTGTGGAGCTACTAGCACGCCTATCGCTTGCTTCTTAATGGGGATCGAGCTGTTTGGTTCGGAAGGAGCCATATACATGTTTATCGCTTGTGTGGTGAGTTATTTATTCTCCGGACATAGTAGTATTTATACTTCACAGCTTATTGGTGTATCGAAGAGCCAGTTCATTACTATTCCTCAAGGGACTAGGATCGGTACGGTCAAACGCGCCCGCAAAAAATAACAGCACCTCTCGGATGGTGGTTGACAAGTGCGGATACACGATTTAAAATGTAGCCAAACGAAGGGATGGTTCAACATGATTCATGTGGAAACTGAAAAATTATATACCAGAAGCTGCTCCGAACAATCGGATACAAACGATGAAACGTTGTCCGGAGCTTAATCAAAAAGCGAATCGCTTTTTATATCATCGAAAGCTAGCTAGGTCATTTTAGTGTGATTATTCATGCTTATTTGATTACGCCATCTTCCGATGTTAATGATTAAGAGGCTGTAGACAATTTTCGTCTACAGCCTTTTGTGTTTATAATGTTCAGTTTCCAAACTGACAATTATCTATTTGTGCCGTCTATTCGTGCACTAATAAGCAGAAGGCTTGCGCCCAAGGGCGCGGTGTCTTCTGCTTTTTTTGTGCTTAAAAACAATTATAGAAAAGAGGAAAGCAAATGAGTTTACTTGAGGTTTCTAATGTATCACATGCTTTTGGAGATAAAGTGCTGTATAAACAGGTTTTTTTGGAAGTCTACAAAGGGGAGCATGTAGGTGTAGTGGGTCAGAATGGAACAGGGAAAAGCACATTGATTGGTATTCTGACGGGCGAGGTGATTCCTGATGGTGGAACGATTAAATGGCAGCCCAATATCAAAATAGGTCATCTTGATCAATACGCGGTTATTGATGGGTCAAGTACCGTTCAAAGTTATTTAAGGAGAGCGTTCACTGAATTATACGAAATGGAAGAAAAGATGAATGCACTTTATGCGGAATGTGCTGTTTCTGGCAATGAAGTGCTTTTGCAGAAGGCAGCAGACCTTCAGGAACGACTTGAGGCGCTCGACTATTATTCTATCGAGAGCAATATCAGTAAAGTGGTTACGGGGCTAGGATTAAATGCAATGGGGATGGACCGTCCTATTGATCAGCTTAGTGGGGGGCAGCGAACCAAAGTTATATTGGCAAAGCTGTTGCTTGAACAACCTGATGTGTTATTGCTCGACGAGCCCACCAATTATCTCGACACCACGCATATTAACTGGCTTGCTGAATATCTGATAGCGTTCGATCAAGCCTTCATTGTGGTCTCTCATAACTACACTTTTCTCGATAAAATATCAACAAGCATTTGCGATATTGAAGGGGAAACGATTAAAAAATATCATGGCAAATATGCTGATTTTTTGAGACAGAAGGAGCATTTTCGAGAAAGCCATATCCGGCAGTACCATGCACAGCAGAAAAAAATTGAAGCCACTGAGCAATATATCCGGAAAAATGGTGCTGGTGTTAATTCTAGAATTGCCCGTGGCCGTCAGAAGCAGCTGGATCGTATGGAGAGAATCGCTGCACCGACGTTTGTCACTAAAGCATCTATCCGTTTTCAAGAGCTTCCTGTTACTGCACAAGTTGCGCTTAGAGTAGACCATCTTGTGGTTGGTTACGATAGGCCGCTGCTGCCAAAATTAACATTTTCCATTCGAGGAGGACAAAAGATAGTCATAGCAGGCTTTAACGGCATCGGAAAATCAACATTGCTGAAAACATTAGTTGGTCAAATCCCCAGTGTTGACGGGGCATTCCGCTTTGCGGAACAAGTCTCTATTGGTTACTACGAGCAAGATTTAATTTGGGAAAACGATAACATGACACCTATTGAAATCGTCTCATCGTTTTATCCAAAATTGACTATTAAGGAAATACGTCGTCATCTAGCATTATGTGTTGTAAAAGATAGTCACGTTACACAGCCTATCCGTACACTCAGCGGTGGCGAACAATCCAAAGTTAAGCTATGTCTTTTATTGCTTACAGCATGCAATTTCTTAATCTTAGATGAGCCCACTAATCACTTAGACGCCGAAACAAAAGATGCTTTACAGAATGCTTTAATCCAATTTAAAGGTACAGTGATTCTGGTTTCTCATGAGGAGCAATTTTATCAAGGGTGGGTGGATCGTGTAATCAATATTGTGGATGAAAATAGAAATAGAGAACTAAAGTATAGCCATAGATAAGGTTAACTAGTAACATGAAGCTGTTCCAAATTAATACAATCGTCTTTAAATGGCTTCCTGGTTTAAGTGAATATTAAGGAGGGCTCCAATCAGACATGTACATTAATAAATCTTCGTTAGCTCAGTTTGCTCAGGGCAATAAGACCTCAGATGTGACCATGGATAGATATCTAACGCAGTATTTAGATCTTTACAATAAAGTAGAACCACACGTGCGTGCTTTTGTGCCAGAGGAGAACCGAGCAGATAGAATAAAAAATGAAGTGGCTAGGGTAAGAGAGAAGTATTCGGAATTTCCTAACCCATCGCTATATGGAATACCTGTTGGAATCAAAGACTTAATTCACTTAGACGGGTTGCCTACCCGTGCAGGGTCGAACCTTCCCCCACAAGCATTGACGAAGTCTGAGGGCAGTTTTATTCAAAAGCTTCGGCAAAAAGGGGTTTGGTTCACCGGCAAAACAGTGACGGAGGAATTTGCTTATGCCGGACCTATCACAACCCGCAATCCTCATCAGCTAAATCATACGCCTGGCGGCTCTAGTGCAGGCTCTGCTGCTGCGGTTGCCGCGGGTATCTGTCCATTTGCGATAGGTACACAAACCTTGCGTTCTGTTATGGCACCTGCTTCATTTTGCGGAGTGGTCGGCTTTAAACCTAGTTATGCGCGTATCCCTATAGATGGTGTCCAATTGATGTCGCCATCTTTTGATACGTTTGGATTTTTCACTCAGGATATGGAGGGTATGGACTTTCTCGCCGCGGAGCTAGTAACAGAATGGAAACCATTTAATGAAGCTCGTAAACCTGTGCTAGGGATACCCGAAGGTGTATACATGACATTATTGGAGGATGACACCAAGATAACCTTTCAGAAGCAGCTTAAGAAGCTTGAGGAAGCAGGGTTCAGCATAAAAACAGTTGCGATGCCGTGGGAAGATAGCTTTATCTACGGAGATGCCATGGTGCGGTTTGTTCACGGAGAAATGGCGCAAGTCCATCATTCACTATTTGATATTTATAAAGATCTTTATGAGGATACCGTACGGCAGGCTATTTTATCTGGACGAACCATCACTGAGGAAGAACTGGAAGGATATCGTAGCGGACAAATCAAGCTCAGAAATGATCTATTAGATGTGCAGAAGTCACAGGGGATTGATTTGTGGGTTTCGCCAGCTCAGGCAGGAACAGCTCCGCTGTGGGGTTCACGAACCGGATGGACCGGAATGACGGCCATTTGGTCATATGCTGGAGCGCCTGCGGTGAGTATTCCAGCTGCCTCTATAAATAACATGCCATTAGGATTTCAATGTATCGGGGCATATGGTAGGGATGAAGAGTTAATTTATTGGAGTAAAGTGGTTTCTTTAGCGCTTCAGTGATTCTATGGCTTTAGAAATGGATCAATTGTTGTATTTTGTTCTAAAACGTAATCGGTAGATTACACAGTAGGTCTTCGTTTTATTTGAAGATCTACTTTTTTTTGTATAAAGTGAGAGTTTTTTTAATAGGGATCGTCTATATAGTATCGTGCTTCAAGGAGGCTTCAAGGTGAAGGGACATGTACCGAAAGTTGAAAAAGAGGATGAGAGGCTATGGATCCAAAATGTTCTCGATGGACATAAAGAAGACTATTCGTATCTTGTAAATCGATATAAGAATAAAATTTATGGGCTTTTGCGAGGAATGGGAGCCAATCATCAAGATGCACAAGACATAACGCAGGAGACGTTTATTAAAGCTTACCGTAAGCTGGCCTCACATGATTTGGATAAGAATTTTGCGGCGTGGCTATATGCTATCGCGACTAATTTACTGAAGGATTTGTGGAAAAAAGACCGACCGACAGCGAGTTTGCCGGACGACAATGCCGAACATTCTCTTTCGGATAATCCAGAAGAAGAATTAATGCGATCGGAGCATCGCACAGAGCTGCTTCACCTGATGCAGAAGCTCCCGTCTAATTATCGTACGGCTTTACTGCTTCGTTATACCAATGATTTAAGCTATGAAGAAATGTGTATGGTTCTAGATGTTCCATTAAGCAAGATTCAAAATGATTTATACCGGGCTAAACAGCGTTTGAAGCAGCTAATTACACTCCAGGAGGTGAAGACCGATGAGGTGCTTAAATTCCTATGAGATCGAAGAATATATTTTAAGCAAATCTATCTTACGAGATCAAGCCGTAGCTGAACATATGGCAACTTGTACGCATTGTAATATGATCTACGAAGCAGAGCTTGAGGAACAAGCTGAATGGTCGCAGGCTATGTATGAAGAGCGCTTACCAGATTCATTTACTGCTCAAGTAATGGCTTCTTTGGAACAAGTAGAGCTTGAGGAATTTACTCCAACACAAAGGAATCGCAAGCATCCGAAGCGCAATAAGTTGCTGAGATTATTTATGGGTGCGGCGTTGTTACTGGTTGTGCTAAGTGCCGTGATCTTATATTCCGTTCCTACACTGGCAGAGACTTTACGTTCTCTTTTTGTAAAAAACAACATGGACATTGGCCTTCTACGAGCACAAGAATTTGGGTTGGTAGAGCATCCTAATATTAAGGTGAAGGATAAGGGCTACACAATCAAAATAGATGAAGCAGTGGCAGATCCTACACGGGTAATTGTTGCGTTACAGTTGTTTGGACCAGATGGAAAGCATGATAAAAAGCGGTTGGCCCTTAATGATGGGAACAGTATTGCGATTAAGGATGATCAAGGGAAGGTTGTTGGGGAGTTATACGATATAGGATTTACCAGTGACTTTTACTATTTGATCGCTAATTTCACTGAACCTCTGCAAACTGATCGAATTACGGTCGAAGGTCATATTACTGAATTGGGAAGTGAACGCAAGAACATCCCTACTCTTAAAGGCGATTGGAATTTCAATTTTTCTATGGATATGACAGAAGCGAATAAACAAACAACCTCCATGCCACTAACGGGTAGCTACACCTCCCCGGACGGTTTAACTGTGACCTTGAAAAAATTAACTCATATGGTGCAAGGTGTTCGTTTTGAGTTTGATACGCAATTGAGTGAAGAGGCATTGACCCGTTCTCCTGGCGAACTATGGAAGCAACAGGGCTTGAAATTCCATTTTGAGGATACAGCAGGCGAAGAGATTCACAGTGTTAATGCTAGAAAGTTTCCTAATAAGAATAGCGTGATGTCCTACTCTAACCTTCCCGGGGCAACAAAGGGACTTATGCACTGGAGCTATACGTTTAAATATTTACCTCAGGATACGCCTTATACTTTCGTATTGGATGGATATTTCATCCCAGAGAAGGATGGTTCTAGTGTGCAATTTGAGCCTGCCAAGTTGAAAGAACAGCCGATTCCCTTTGCATTTGACGGGGATGAACTGATGTTAAATGATTTTACAGTGGAGTCATCTCCCGATAACAATGTATCAGCGAAGGAAGGTGTATTACATTTTAGAGGAAGATTGAGAAATGAGTTTTTAAATAGTGAATGGATATTTAAGACACTAGATGGCAAGGAGTACAAACTCACTGAACAAGGAGCTTTTACTACTAAAGGGGTAGGATGGAAAGATGGTTATATTGAATTTATCGAGTCTCAGTCAAATAATCAAAAGAAATATTTCCAATTCCGTGCCGATGGCCTTACACAAATTCCCGAGCAGCTTCAATTAGTGCGCACGATAAACAATCGAATGTATTCTAATGTAGACTGGTCCGTTCCTATCATGGAAGCTAGCAAAAAAGAGTAAATATAGTTATTTGGTTTCCGGATTGTACAAGCAAATAAGGGGGAATAAGCATCTCATATACTATCACAATCGAAAAGAGGTGGTAGTTTATGACTGCTGCAGAGAAGAGAAAAATTCAAAGAGCTTTGAACGCATTGCGTAAGCAAAGAGTGGTTCTGAAAGAAAGTCTTAAAAGAATTGAAGCCATTCTTTGCAGGTTGCCTATTGGCAGTCGTGAAAGATTTGAATTGTTAGCAGTAAGAGACTCAATAGTAGAAGCGCTTCGACTAAATGCAATTGCCATTAGAAATTTAAAAGATGCTACTTGTTCTTGTTAATTACCCTAATACCAGTTCTACGCAGTTTTTGCGTGGAGCTGGTTTTTTTGAAATAATAAGATTCACACTATCCGTTATGATACTATAAACTTAATATGTCGATAACGTAAAAAAGAGAGGAAACCATTTATGACCAACAAACTATACTACAATTCTACATACCTGACTGATTGGCCAACCCGTGTGACTGAAACCATAGAACGAGAAGATGGGCTTTATGTTCTTTTAGAGGAGACGGCTTTTTATCCGCATGGTGGTGGACAACCCTGTGATCTTGGAGCTATTCAGGGAATCCCTGTGCTTGATGTAATCAGTGAGGAAGAGCTTGTACTGCATAAGCTGGAACGTTTACCTAATGAGGAATCGGTAACTTGTCAGATCGATTGGAATAGAAGATTTGACCATATGCAGCAGCATAGTGGCCAGCATTTGCTCTCAGCGGTTTGTCTAGAAAAACATAACTTTATGACCTTAAGCTTTCATTTAGGTGAGGACTATTGCACTATTGATATAGAAGTGCCAGAACTGTCTGCTGATCAACTGTACTCCATAGAGAGAGAAGTTAATCGGCAGATTTACTTAAATCACAATATTCTCAGCTATTTCGTAACAGGGGAAGAGGCTGCACAGCTTAAATTGGTTAAACAGCCAAAAGTGACAGAGAACATCCGGATTGTTGAGATCAAAGATGTTGAATACAACGCTTGTGGGGGGACACATGTGTCCTCAACGGGTGAAATTGGGATAATTAAGCTTTTGAAAGCTGAGAAAATAAAAGCGAACACGCGGATTTATTTTAAATGTGGATATCGTGCTTTAGAGGAATTAAATACTAGTCAGCAAATCCTTGGAACACTGTCTTCCAAATTCAACACAGGCAAAGATGAGATTATTGATCGAATTGAAAAATGGGAAAATGAACAAAAGCTGCTGCAAGCTGAAATTTACCTGCTTAAAGAAAAAAATGACGACTATGTTGTGCAAGAGCTTTTAAATGAGCAAGCGGGAAAGATGATCGCACAAGTATTTGAGGGTAAATCTCTAAAAGATCTAAAGAGCTTAGCAAATAAGCTGACTTCGAAATGTGATCTTCCTGTATTATTAGCTACTTCTGCGGAGAATAAGGTTGTTTTTGCGCAGAATGGGAGCACGGAGATTTCCTGTGGAGCTTTTTTCAAAGCTCATCTAGGCAGCTATAAAGGTAAAGGCGGGGGCAGCGATAAACTGGCGCAAGCAGGATTCCCAACTTGGGAGGATGCTTTGGCATTTTATGAGTTTGCTAGAGGGTGAGAAGAAACTTTTTCCATTATCTTCCGTCTAATTACATATGATTATAATGTCGAAGGAGACGGATAGATATGAATAAATGGAAGGTAACGCTAGGGATCTTTGCTGTTTTGATTTTAAGTACTGGATATGGATCGGTATCTGCGCAAGCAGACAAGCAAATTCAATTTAACTATAAAGAAATTGGAATCAGCAGTAAACAAGTGATCGCGGAGAGTACAACTTTTGTACCCTTGAAATCACTCGCAGATGCTATGGGTTATACGTTATTGTGGGATCAAAAATCCAAAATGGCCAAGCTGGTACGTCCAGAGCGTGAAATCATCTTCACCGCGGGTGCTGCAACGTCAAAAGTGAACGGGGCAGCGATGGCATTAACAAAATCTCCTCGTATCATAAAAGGTTCGTTGTACTTGCCATTGGTCTCTGCAGTCAGTGTACTCGGGGGTAAAACCGCGCTTAATAAAACGGATGGGGTTATCCAAATCGTAGATGAACCTAGATTTGTTGCTGCTTCTGTAGAAGGTAGATCCTATTGGATATCTCAAAAAAACGCTAATTTATATTACCGGGCTACGGCAGCTGGGAAACCAGTAATTATTGGCCAACTACCCCTTAAGGAGTCAGCTTACAATCATGGATTTGAGATTAAAAAACTTGGAAATGGCACGGACTTACTCCAGTTAACGGACAATCACTATGCAATGTTTAATGATTTCAGCAACAGCTATCAGGTATTAGTTCAAGCAGGTACAATAATTAAGCAAATGGATTATCATTATATGATTTCTGCTTATCCACATGCGCCTCAAGTACCTTCCACTCAGGTGTATATGACCGATGGGAAGAATGTTCAGTATATTACTAAGGATGGCGGTTTGGGCAAGTTGTTTGAGATGGAGAAATTAACCGGGGCAACCGGTGATTTCATAGTGGAGTACGCCGCGGAGGATGTGGCACTTGTTCGCTTATTAGATACAACACAATTATATATTGTCTACAGCAGTACAGGAGAAATCGTCAATCTCAGTGAAGAACTGATTACTAGTGAGGATCGTAAAGAATGGGATAAAGTAAATGATGGCAGAGATCAATACATTCTGAGCAGAATGTTAGGGATGAAAAGCCGTAAGGGGAATGTGCTGACATTCACCTATACGCCAATCCTTGAGGAAAAAGCAAAAACAGTGACATATACACTTCTAGCGAAATAATTCGGAATCACATCAATATAATTAGTACAAAAAAGGAGCGATGTTGAACATCGCTCTTTTTTATGTATTTATGATTATTTCGTTGTCATCATACTTCCACCCTTAATCTGAACGGGTTGATCATTAATAGATACCCAAACATCTATGGCAGAATTGTTGCGGATAATCGTTTTGTCGGCACTTAATTTCAGTGAATACAGGGCAGTGACATAATCATAAATCTCAATATTAGTAGCGTACCAAATATCTGAATGTCCACCTGCTTGTTGGCAAAAAGTTTCGATTAACTCCCAATTGTTCTGCTGTGCGAACTCATAGCTATGGCCCCAAACATAACAGAGTCTTAGTTTCTGGGAGGGTCCTTCCATGGTGAATCGCTCCCAAACCTGATGCAGATCTTCAATATGGTGGCAGGTTGGATGCCATTCCATGAAATTAAGAGGCATATCAAACTGTTTGGTAGAGTGAACAGTGCGGCTGTATTCAATGCCAACGGACTGAAGTGGTGCAATTATCTCCTGAGAGTATGTACCGTAGGGGTAGGACATGCCTCGCACTGGATAATCCACCAGCTTTTCCAATCGTTTACGGTCTTCGAACAACTCTTCAATTACCATCGGTAAAGGAAGACGCTCTAGATGTGGGTGAGTAACGGAATGGGCGGACACTTCATGATTCCTGAGCGAATGCTTAACATCAGCGGGCGATAAGAACCCAGGTGCATTGATCATTGCACTATTTAAATGGAAGGTCCCTTTAATTCCATATTGATCAAAAATACCAGCCAAGCGGATATCGTGTTTCTGGCCGTCATCATAGCTCATAGTGAGCGCCTTTGATAATCCGTCTGGGAATAAGTTGAATTGAAGTTTCATGAATTCACACTCCTATAATTTGGTGAGCTTGAAAGTACTTCTTCCAATTATAAACAATTAACGTTATAATCAGATTCCACGTTTGAAAAGGAAAGAGTTTTCAGTGAAAAATATACACTTAAGGAGAGATGCTATCTGCCTGACTTTCTCTACGTTGTAAAGCTACTCTATGTAAAAGACAAAAGAAACTCACTTTTATATTTTATCACTAACCTGCTGAGCCCACCAATTCTATTTGCAGAGCTGTTCATAACGAAATATGTGGTTGACCTTATTCAGAACTTCACGACTAACGCCTACCTACATATCTTACTATTGGTAAGTTCACTGATGTTAATTTTATATCTGGCTGGCATCAATGGTTCTCTTCGAGCCATTTCTGTAACCAATTTAACGGCAACCAGTATTTATGAACTGGAACATAGTATTTTGGCTAAGACCTCTAAATTATCGACGGCTTTATTGGAAGATCCCGCAACAAAAACGATTAGAGAAAAAGCAAAACGGCTTTCCCTGATCGATTTGTTAGATCAATGGACCGGGGTGACAATCCACTTTATAACATTGATCGCACTAATCGTAGTCCTATCCTGTTATGGCTTTTATATCCTGGCAATGTTCATTTTAGTAGTACAAATTCTGCAGCTTTACCTCATCAGATGGATGTCTCGGAAAGTAGAGGCCATTTCAGCGAATCAAACCTCCTCTGTACGAATGATTAATTATATCGTTGATTTGCTGGTTAGTAGAAATACCCTCCCGGAAGTAAGAATGTACGGAATGTCCTCCTACTTGGTTACCACAATGAAAGAGCTCTTTAATGGAAATTTCAAACAAATGCACCGAAAAGTTATTTTATCTGAGACCTTAAGCTTCTCCCAAAGTATAATTATGACTTTATTAAACGGGCTTACGATTGCTATTTTAGCAATTACGCTTGGAGGTAGCGGGCAGAGCGCCGGACTTTTCGTATTATTACTTCAGATATCTAGTCAATTATTTATTGTCATTCCTGCACTAACAAGGATGTATTCTGATCTGACCAAAAGTCGCGTGCGCTTCAATGAGTATAGTGCGTATTTGGAACTTGAAGAGCAAGTTCAAAGAGATCCGGAAGATTCCATAAGGAATACCGATGCGATGCAGATCACAATTCAGCAGTTGAATTATCGTTATGCAACCAATGCACAGGACACGCTTAAAAATATAAACATGACCCTCAAACCTGGTGAACGAGTTGCTTTTGTAGGTGAGAATGGTTCAGGAAAATCCACGCTCATCAAGCTGATAGCAGGGTTATACCATCCAACAGCGGGAAACATCCAATGGTTTAATGGAGAGCAGGAAGTTCTGGCTCATAACGTCACAAAGGGTGTGAGAGTTGTATTTCAGGATTTCACTAAATTACATAGACCAATTCGAGAAAACATAGCCATGGGGAATATTGCTGCCATGTATGACGATTCAAGATTATTAGCTGCGATGAGAAAAGCAGAAGCCGATTCTTATGGTGTTGCGTTGGACACTTTAGTAGGTCCACAGTTTGGGGGGATCGATCTGTCTGGTGGACAATGGCAAAGACTTGCGATTGCACGTGCTTACCTCAACAACGGCTCGCTTACGATTTTTGATGAACCTACTGCAGCCCTTGATCCTTACGCGGAACAGCAGGCGTTTGAAACCTTTATGAAATTAGGAGAGCAGCAGACCTCCATTATTGTGACACATCGGCTATATATGTCCAAATTTGTTGATAGAATTTTTCTGTTTGAGCATGGAGAAATCGTTGAAAGTGGAACACATGAAGAATTAATGATATTGGATGGTAAGTACAGGGGAATGTTTAACCGCCAGTCCTCTTTATATGGCTGAGAAAGGAGAGATTCTGCTGAGAAGAGACCTTAAGAATATTTTAACGATACTGGCACGGATGATTGGAAAAAGTCCAGTAATCTCAACAATAACGATCATAGTTCCTATAATCAGTGGATTATTAACTTTTTACTCGTATTCTGTTCAAGTTCATATCATTAATGCAGTAGCTGCTGGTGCGATAACCTTTATTCCGATTCTATGGTTTGTTTTAATTCATGGAGTACAAGCCTGTTCATTGAGTATAACCAACATAATGAAAAGTCGAATGAATGCGGAACTAACTCTCGCTTTCCAATCCGAGCTGATAGATATTGCAAACCAAGTTGACTTTGAGGATTTTGATGATGAAGAGTTTGGGAACAAGCTGCAAAGAGCTAAAACAATAGTTGGAGAAGATTTAGAGGGAATTACTGGTTTTTTGCTGTCCAGTGTAGGGAATGTCTCAGGACTTATAAGTATCATCTGGTTATCGGCTACAAGTGGATATTTTTTTGTCACACTGGTGGTGGGTTTAATGATCGTATCTACTTTATCTTTTCGAATGTTTACAGAGATTAAAGTTAGAAGAACAGGGCGAGAGCTTACTTTTGACGGAAGAATGGGAGATTATCTAGCTGTAACTTTGGAAGATCCTAATGCGATTAGGGAAATGCGAATCTATAACTCTATCTCCTATTTTACGGATCTCTGGGCAAAGCTTATGAAAAAGCAGCATGATAAAAGGTATAGTGCCAGGAAATTCGAGATCAAAACAGGGATGATTGTGGCTATGGTTCAGACGAGTGCTATTTTTATCGTATTGGTCTATCTGTTAAGTAAAATGGGGGAGTCAAATACAGTTACTGTGGGGACAATCTCAGTGTTATTTCTGGCTTTGTTAACCTGTGGTGGTAAAATCATGAGTTTGACCTGGCCGCTAAGCAAGCTTTACATCAGCAGCAGTAAATTATATGACTTAAATGAAGTGCTTACCTATAAAAATAGAGATTTCCGAAAAAATAATATCAATAACAGCTCTGAAGCTATGCTTCCTATTACCGTTTCAAATGTCTATTTTAAATACGCCAAATCCAGTAAGTATGTTTTATCTAACATCAATATGGTCATAAAGCCCGGTGAGAAAATAGCCATCGTTGGAGAAAATGGAGCAGGAAAGTCTACCTTGATCAAATTGTTATTAGGGCAGTACACTGCTAGTTCTGGATCTATTTACTGGAAAGACAGTCCAGAACCTCAAGGTAAAGTATCCGTCGTGTACCAGCATTCTATTAAATTCGAAATGACACTAAGAGAAAACATCCTGTTGGGTGATGCCAAATCTTCGCCGGACGATGTGAAAATACTAAGTATTCTGGAAAAATGTGAGCTGATGGATTTGTTTTACGAATTAGGGGGACTAGATGTAAGGTTAGGTCAAATGCTTGAAGGAAGCAGGCAGCTATCAGGCGGACAGTGGCAAAAGCTGGCGATAGCGCGTGCGTTATATAATGATGCGGATCTTATAGTGTTTGACGAACCTACTTCTGCGATTGATCCGAATGCTGAGATGCAGATCTATACACAATTATTAGATATCTGCCAAGATAAAGCTGCGATCTTCATTTCACATAGACTGGGCTGGGCGAAAAATGTTGATACGATCTATGTTATTGATAATGGAAGTATAGCTGAAGTGGGGCAGCATCAAGACTTAATAAATAATAAAGGGATTTATGCAGATATGTACGCTTTACAATCATCTTGGTATAACTAAAAATGCTTAGCATAGTAGTTTTTACCTTAATTATATTCATGAGGTTTACTAAAAAAATCCACAGCAAATTTCCGGAAATGTATAGCTGCTTGCGATAAAAAGTGCTTTCTGCTCCATGCGATGCCAAAAGAGCGTTGACATAGTGGTTCTGTTATTTTTAATTGAACAATTTCTGTATTTTGACTTCTTCTGCCTAAGGAGAGAGGGAGGGTGAAGGTGATTCCTAGTCCCATTTCTACTAGGGTTTGAATGGCGCTTACTTCTTCAAGCTCAAACGTAATTTGAGGTTCAAATCCAGCTTGTCGGCAAAATTCATCTGAAATTTCACGGAAATTATATCTAGAAGATAAAGAAATGAAATTCTCACCTGCAGCTTCTATCAAAGAAATACTCTTTCGATTAGCAAAGCGATGATTCTTGGGCACAGTTAAACATAATTCTTCTTCTGCTAAGGTATGCCACTCGATATCTGGTCCGGTAACAGGTGTAGATGATATGCAAAAATCAATCGCTGCACTCTCTAGATCATTTCTCATTTCTAACGCAGAGCCGAGCTGACGTTGGATGATCCGTACATGCGGATGAAGGGTAAGAAATTCTTTTAGTAAAGTGGGCAATACATACGGGAGTGTGGCCGCAATGGAAATTACACCATGTTCAAGTCCAGCCATATCTGTGAGCTCACGCTGTCCTTCTTCAAGTTCCATAAAAGCTTGCTCGACACGTTGCAGATAGGTTTTTCCGAATTCGTTCAATTTTATATTTCTGCCTTGTCGCTCGAATAAGGGAACACCTAAGTTTTTCTCTAAACGCTGTATGGAATTACTAAGGGAGGGCTGAGATACATTTAATTCTTTTGCGGCCTTAGTCATGTGTTCATGGCGTGCAACTGCCTGAAAATATTGAAGCTGAAGGAATTCCATAACAAAAACCTCACTTTACTTATAACTCTAATGTGATCTATCGATCATATAATATGTATTTTACTTAATTAATTTTCAGTCCTATACTATTGTAACATATAAAAAGTTATAGGTAGGATGGAGAGAGTCTGTTGTGATTAGAGAGAAAATATGGACCCGGAATTTTATTGTTGTTTGCTTAAGTAGTTTTTTTATGTTCCTGACCTTTTACATTCTGGCAACTGCATTCCCGTTATACGTAAAGGAAAGCTTACACGGGAATCAGCAGCAAATGGGGTTAGCGATTACTATCTATGTAATAGGGGGAGTTTTGATCCGTCCTTTTTCGGGACAATGGGTCGATAAATTCGGCAAAAAGAAAATGGCGGTTATTGGGCTAACCATATTTCTAATCGCCTGTATTGGTTACTTCGGATCTAATGGAATTGTATTATTCCTGGTAATTCGTTTCCTACACGGAATGAGTTATGCTGTTGCCTCGACAGCTACTAGTACAATAGCCTCGACGCTAATTCCTTATTCACGTCAAGGAGAAGGCATCGGTTATTTTAGCATGTTTATGAGCATTGCTATGGTCATTGGACCCGCATTGGGTCTTTTTCTCTGGAAAGATGAGAATATTAATGTACTACTGTTAGGCGTGTGTGTGATTGCCGCTCTCTCGCTGTTATTCACGTTAGGTGTTCGGATGCCAAAAGAAGATAAGGCTAACGTTATTGAAGCTGTTAAGAAACCTGCTAAGACGCGAAAAGGGCTTCGCTGGAGAGACGTAATCGAGCCGAAAGCCTTGCCGATATCACTTGTCGGATTTACGCTTGCTTTTTCCTACAGCTCCTTGTCTGGATTTATAGCTTCTTTTACGAAAGAAATTCATCAATCACAGCTTACTGGTTATTTTTTTGTGGCTTTTGCAATTATGATTGTATTGTTTCGCCCGGTTATAGGTAAAGTATTCGATAAATATAATGAGCATATTCTCATCTATCCCGGAATTCTAATCTTCGCCGTTGGATTGCTTAGTTTAAGTCAAGCTCGGTCTGGTTTGATGTTAATGATGTCTGGTGTCATTATGGGAATTGGATATGGTGCACTTATGCCATGTTTCCAGACTCTTGCGCTTAAATTAGCGGCTAAAGATCGTAGAGGTAGTGCGAATGGGACCTTTTTCTTGTTATTTGATTTGGGTTATGGAGCGGGCTCGTATTTCATGGGTTTAATTGCTTCTTATACGGATTACCGAATGATGTATGAGGTTGCGGGGGGAGTAACACTTCTTTCTCTTGCTGCGTACTATTTGCTTCATCATGTACCTCAGGCCAAAGCTAAGCTGCACATACAAAAATCAAATATAGACGTTGTATAAATAGATGGTCTTGGCTGTATGATATAATTATTAGAAAAAAATATGGGGAGAACTGTATGACTACAATCATTGATAAAATTGCATGGATTCATATTCAGAATGGACAAGTTTTGTGTGCGCGTTCCAAAGGGAAAGATACCTATTATTTGCCTGGAGGAAAAAGAGAAGCTGGAGAAACAGACGAGGAGACGCTCGTGCGCGAAATCGAGGAAGAGATCTCTGTTCGTATTAAACCAGAAACCATCTCCTATTTTGGAACCTTTGAAGCGGAAGCTCACGGTAAAGCTGAAGGCGTCATAGTAAAAATGACATGTTATATCGCGGATTTTGAAGGTACACTTAGTCCTGCGTCGGAAATTGAAGAGTTATCCTGGTTATCTTATAAGGATCGAAATCGTGTTTCAGTCGTTACACAGATCATTTTCGATCAATTGCATGAGCATAAATTACTTTCCTAATCCACAATTTAAAGTTCTGAAAGCCCGTTTTAAGCCTAAGAGATGGCTTGAGGCGGTCTTTTTTTTGAAAATATACGAAAGGCTTATAGGGGCAACAACATCGTTTATTTTGCTTTGGGACAGATGTCCTTTTTTAAAGGCCTGAATTGCTTTTTAATATGTAAGAGATCGAAGTTGAGGAGAGAGAGAAATGAGAGGAATTATATTTGCGTTTTTAGCGGGGGCTTGTATCACTCTGCAAGGAGTATCTAATGCTCGAATTAGTCAAGATATTGGGACTTGGCAAGCTGCGACAATTACACAGTTAACAGGATTTATCATGTCGTTACTAATCCTTTTATTTGTTAGAGATGGGAAATGGCAAGGATTAAAAGAAGTAAAACCATTATATCTAATTGGCGGATCTTTTGCCGCAGTCGTTATTTTCAGTGAAGTCACTGCCATTCAACAGATTGGCGTTACTTTTACTATATCGACATTGCTCATTGCACAGCTATGCTTGACCTTCTTAATTGATATTAAAGGCTGGTTTGGGATGGAAAAACGACAAATGAGACTCCCACAGTTTATTGGAATAGGGTTGATGATTGCTGGAGTAGTGATTTTGAAATTCTGAGAATACAATCAACAACTGGAGGAGTTACGTTATGATTTTAGGGTTAATATTAGCGCTTGTCGCGGGTTCATTCGTTAGTTTACAAAATATTTTTAATACGAAGGTTAATCAAAAGGTTGGATCTTGGGCCACAACGACGTTAGTATTAGGGTTGGGTTTTCTGGCTTCCTTTATTATGAGTCTTATCTTTGAAGGCGGCCGAATATTTACTTTGCGAAATATGGAGCCTTGGTACTGGATCAGCGGATTGATCGGGGTGGGTGTAGTAATCTGTCTCGTGCAAGGCACCAAACGTCTTGGGCCAACCTATGCGATCTCGATCGTATTAATCTCTCAGCTTGGGTTTGCTTTATTGTGGGATTCCCTCGGCTGGTTAGGGCTTGAAAAGGTTCCATTCACCTGGAAGCAGTTGGTCGGAGTACTCGTGATTGTTGGCGGTATTCTAGTGTTTAAGCTAGGGGGTGCCCGGGAGACTCAAAAGTCGGCTTAATTTATCCTCAGACTCATGTTTGTCAAAATAGAAGTGATGTCAGTCACACGAGAGTGAAAGCAAATCAATCTATACTTTGGGAAAGTAGTAACTCAATTATAAATAAGGAGCAGATCATCCAATGTTCATACAATTGAACTCTCTAACTACAGAAAAGTTAAATGAAAACCTTGGTGAACGACCAGGTTATTTTAAATTGTTCTTCGATACAGAGGGCTGTGGTTGTAATGGCGTGATCGTAATTCAGATTATTAGTGAACCCCATGCTACAGATATTGAAGTTCAGAAAGAGCCCTTTACTTTTTTTGTGGACCGTCAACAGGAATCTTTATTTGATGAACAGATGCGACTTGAAGCAGATGAGAATTACCCGTCATTCAGATTAAGTAGTGATTCGGGCCTGTTAGGAAGCAATATTCGAGTAAAAGATATTCGCTGAGTAGAGCACTGCTACACTAAAAACCAGAGCATTTGAGATCATCTCTCAATGCGCTGGTTTTTTAAATTTCGTTCCTATATATGGCACTTGCAATTCGTTTCTTACCCATTGGATTTTTTCATAAAAGCTATATGGTCTATTTTGCTGTTCACCAGTGTAATTAACTGTTCTGCCATGTAGCTCGCCGAATATTTGAAATTGACTTCAGCCCAGTGCATAATGACACCTACTGTAGCAGACATTTGGTAACTCAACATAATTTCATAATCCACAGGAGCAGCATCAGCTTCTATCTCAATTCGCATATCCTCACGCATGGATTCCCGTAAACGGTCGAACAGTTCAACAGTCATTTTCCCTCGTTCCACTGCGGATAAGGCTAAAAACTCCGCTTTATGCCCCTCAATATATTCGAACAGCTGCAGAATGGAAGGGAAGACCTCCGTTGCCTCAATACGTTCCAATCCCTCATAAGGGTCTAATAGCGCCTCTCCTATACCCTGTAGAAATTCATCATGTATTTCCTTAAGCAAAGCCTCTTTACTCTCAAAATGTTTATAAAAAGTCCCTCGATTGTAATCCGCTCGATTAGTCACGTCCAATATCGTAACTGAATCATAGCTATTTTCCAATATTAGCTCAACGAATGCAGATTTCAGAGCTTGGCGTGTTCTTCTGGTTCTTCTGTCTTCATGTTCTTCCTGTATCAAAAAAACTACCTCCAGCTATGATCTTTTTATCGTTCATTTATAGTTCTTACTTTAAAAGTAACAAAAGATCAGCTAATGTTCAAGATTTAGACATAAGTAAACACGTAGAGCAAGTATGTTGGTTAGGCGACATTACTTAAAATTCTGATTATTGAACAGGTTAACTAATGGGGTGTACTCTAGTAATAGAGATAGGTTATCCCATCTCCTAAGACTATAATATATAGCCAATTCATAACAAAGGATGCGAACATACAATGAGTGAATCATATGTAAAAACTGCTGTAATTACTGGAGCTGCAGGTGGAATCGGTAAAGAGCTTGCCCGTCGATTGTCTGATCGTAAACTGAATCTTGTACTTGTCGATCTGAATGAAGAAGCGATAAAAAATGTCATCCAAGATTTAGGCTTAAATGAAACTAACTCTTTAGCTGTAGCTGCGGATGTCTCTAATGAAGAAGACGTTCAGAATTATGTTAATAAAGCGGTAGAGAAATTTGGAACCATTGATTATTTTGCAAACAATGCCGGAATTGAAGGTCCAGCAGGTCAAATCGAAGAGCTTAACGTTAAAGCACTTGATCTTGTATATAACGTCAATGTACGTGGTGTATTTCTTGGACTACATTATGTAATTCCTGTGATGAAAAAACAAAAATCAGGTGCTATTCTGAACACTTCTTCTCTGGCAGGACTCATGGGTGCACCAGGTATGGCCCCTTACATTATGTCTAAGCATGCTGTAATTGGTCTGACTCGCGTAGCTGCAAATGAGCTTGCACCACTTGGTATTCGTGTAAATGCGGTACTCCCAGGAACGATCAATACACAAATGATGCGTAAAATTGAAAATAATTTTGGAAGCGCAGAAGAATACAAGGTAGCTAACGAAGCTGCAACACCTATGGGACGCTACGGAGAACCGCAAGAGGTTGCCGCTGTGATGAACTTCCTTCTGTCGGATGAGGCTTCATTCGTAACGGGTTCTCTATATACAGTCGACGGTGGTATGATAGGTCAATAATGCAAGCTGATTTCGATCATTAAGGATACTCCAAATAAAGGATTGGGCCTGTGCGTCAAGCATTGGGTCCAATTCTTTTTTATTTAGGATACCCGGATCGGATTTTATAATAAGCAATTTGCTGAATTATCTTATAGAATATACAAAGGGGATTTAATCTTTTTAAGTATTGATCAGTGATTTAGATAAATTGTTGGCGAGGAGTGTTCATATGCATGAATTATCTCAACAGGATTTTAATGAAGTGAAACCGTTACTTACAGGTGCTCCTATTCATCCTGAAATTCTCTCCATTATCGAGGGAAATAATCCGGGCTGGATTTTTGTAGATCAACTTGTAACACCAAAAAGCGCGTTGGTATGGAGTAAGGGGATGCAAGGATTTTATATTATAGGCGATCACACCAATGAGTTATTTATTAAGAGCTTAGATAGTTATATATCCAGTCATATTGCACCGAGGATGAAAAAGCTTGGGCTGGAGTATTTTGAAGTCTCAGGTCAACACAATGAATGGAATCTGGCATTGATGTTTCCTTCTAGGAAGCTATATCCTTTTGAACAAATGGTGTTCAAGTTATTCCACAAGCCCGTTGAGTCCCTTAATAATGCGATTAGAATTATAAATCTTAAAATGCTGGACTGGGAGGACTTAGATCTAAAGAATATAGAATTTGTACATGATAATATTGATTTATTCTGGTCATCGAAAGAAGACTTTAGGGCAAAAGGCTATGGATATGCTGCTGTTGAGGGAACTGAGATTATGGGTGTATGTTATTCTAGTTTCGTTACGGAGGATACACATGCTATCGGAATTGAAACTCTCTCCAAGTATCAGAATAGAGGAGTGGGGACTCATTTAGCGGCCTTAGTAGCGGAGGATATACTTACAAATGGTTTTACACCTTACTGGGACTGTTCATTAGATAATGAAGCTTCCCGAAAGCTAGCGCTCCGTTTAGGATTTCAGCAAATTCATCAATATAAGTGTAGTGCTTTTTCAATATGACGGTTTCGCAAATTATTAGGTTAGGATGAACATTGATGAGAATATTGCTCGTAGAGGACGATAGAACGATTGCTTCAGGACTTGAATATTCCTTGCAGCAGGATCATTTTGAAACTATTTTATGTTATGATGCAACCTCTGCTAGGAGGGTGTTGGCGGAGCGGTTATCTGAAGTAACACTTTGCATTTTTGATCTCTCTCTACCGGATGGCAGCGGATATGATCTGTGTAAGATCGTGAAGGAGCGGAGCGATATTCCGGTCATCTTTTTAACTGCGATTGATGACGAAGTTAATGTAGTGATGGGACTTGATATGGGAGCAGACGATTACATAACTAAGCCATTTCGGATTCGCGAGCTGTTATCACGCATTAAATCGGTGTTAAGGAGATATAACAAGCAGGCTCAAACTCCATCTAATTTTGAACTAGAGAATATACGGATTAATACGCTTGAAGGAAAAGTTTATAAGAACGGCGATGAAGTTCTGCTAACAGCATTAGAATATCGTCTGCTTCTGATATTTGCTAATCATGTGGGACAAGTCCTTTCCAGAAATCAGCTGTTAGAGCGGATTTGGGATGTCGCCGGAGAATTTGTAAATGATAATACATTGTCTGTGTATATTAAACGCTTAAGGGAAAAGTTAGAGGATAACCCGCAAGAACCCACACTGATCAAAACAGTACGCGGTTTAGGGTATAAGGTTGGTGATTAGATGTTACGAAACAGAGAATTTAGATGGTTATTACTAACGATGACTACGATCAGCCTTCTGGCGATTATAGGAACGGCATTTATTTCATCAGCAGCGATGGGGATCACGGCGGTAACTTCAGTTCTGCTTATAGGTTGTTGTTTATTATTTACCCGCTGGAGATACCGCGAAATTGAGAAGCTTTCAGGGTATCTACGTCAAATTAGCAGCGGTAATTATTCGCTCGATGTTCGTGATAATCAGGAAGGCGAGCTTAGTATCCTGAAAAATGATATTTATAAGGTGACGTTGATGTTATCGGAGCAGCGTTTGCTTTTGCAAGAGGATAAAATAAAGCTTACCAATGCGATCTCCGACATCTCCCATCAGCTCAAAACACCACTTACCTCCATGACCGTGATGGCAGATTTATTAAGCGATCCTGATCTGGACGTTGAGAAAAGAATAGAATTTACGCGGAAAATCAGCCTTCAGCTCGATCGGATTGGCTGGCTGGTTTCTTCATTATTAAAGTTCTCAAAGATCGATGCCGGAACCATTCAATTTAAAAAAGATTCAATAACAGTAAAGAAGCTTGTTCAGAAATCTATGGAGCCCATACTGATTCCAATGGATATAAAGGAGCAACGGATCCTAATCGAAGGTGAAGACGCTACCTCATTCATAGGCGATTACAATTGGACAACTGAGGCGATGATTAATATTCTGAAAAACTGTGTAGAGCATACACCTGCTGGGGGAGAGATTACGATTTCTTTTGCAGAAAACACGCTGTTCACGGAAATTGTCATTACTGATAATGGCAAAGGAATTCCTAAGGCAGAGATCCCCTATATTTTCAAACGATTCTACAAGGGTACAAATGCAAACGAAGACAGCGTTGGAATCGGACTTGCCTTGGCGCAAAGTATTATCACTGAACAAAACGGCACGATTGATGTGGTGAGTGAAGTAGGAAAGGGGACACAATTTCGGATCAAATTTTACAAGCAAGTGATTTAACACTTATGGCTTAGTGACTAGAATGTCACTTAAGAGTCACTGAAGAGTCATTGTAGACAGATATACTGATCTCATCAACAAATGGGGGTCTAACAATGGATATTTTAAAGATTGAACATCTGTCTAAAACATATGGTAAAGGCGAGACCGCAGTAAAGGCTCTGGATGATGTATCTTTTTCAATTAAAAAAGGTGAATTCGTAGCGATTATTGGACCATCCGGCTCAGGAAAATCAACGATTCTGCATTTATTAGGTGGGGTGGATAGACCGACAAGTGGTAAAGTATTTGTAGATAACACGGATATTTATGATTTGAATGAAACACAGCTGGCGATCTTTAGACGCAGACAAATTGGTCTTATTTATCAGTTCTATAATCTCATACCGGTGCTGACGGTTGAAGAGAATATCACACTTCCGTTGCTGCTCGATCAGCATAAAGTGGATAAGAAGCAATTTGCAGATACCGTGAAGGCGTTAAATTTGGAAAATCGTTTAAACCATCTGCCGAATCAGCTATCAGGCGGACAGCAGCAGCGGGTATCCATAGGCAGAGCATTAATTAGTAACCCTGCAATTATGCTGGCAGATGAGCCAACTGGTAATCTTGACAGCAAGAATAGCAGTGAAATTATTGAATTATTAAAAATGTTTAATAAAACGTATAATCAAACACTGATTGTGATTACTCACGATGAACGTATTGCCTTGCAAGCAGATCGGGTTATTACTATTGAAGATGGAAGGATCGCTAAAGATGAGGTGATTCGTCCGTGAATATCGTAAACAAATTAACTATAAGACATTTGAAACAGAATAAGCGAAGAACATTGGTAACTATCATTGGAGTTATCATTTCAGTAGCTATGGTAACGGCTGTGGCGACGTTAGGTTTTTCTTTTTTGGAATTAATGAAGAAGCAAAGTATCTCTACAAATGGAGAATGGCATGTCCAATATAGAAATGTTACTAAAGCTCAGCTCAAAGCGATAGAAACAGATGATGCGACAAAAGCCCTAGTGATCTCCAACGATCGTGGCTACGCCCCTTTAGAGGGTGGGAAGAATGAGAATAAACCCTATTGGTATATCAAGGAATATAATGCAGCTGGTTTTAAACAATTCCCGATTGAACTGCTGGAAGGTAGACTCCCGAAGACAAACCACGAAGTAGTCATTTCTGAGGAGATTGCAAAGAATGCAAAAGTCTCTTACAAGATTGGTGAAACTTTAACGCTTGATGTGGGTGAACGTGTCACTAGCGATGATGAAAATAGTGGCCAACCCCTATCTCAGAATGAACGATTACGGACTGAAGAGGATACCTTGCTTGAAAAGATTATTCATAAAAAATCAATGAACTATACGATTGTGGGAGTGATAAAACGTCCTACTTGGGAACCAACATGGTCTCCGGGTTATACTGCCATAAGTTATGTGGATGAAAGCATGATTGGAGCAGCTGAAAAAACCACAGCGACGGTTGTATTAAAAAAGGTGGACAGCTCCATATACAAGCATGCAGAGGAATTGGCAAAAGAAAATAAGATCGAGTCGATCTCTTATAATAATAGTCTGCTCCGCTATTATGGTGTGACGAATAACGATGGCTTACGTAACACACTTCTTTTATTGTCAGTAATTATTATGGTTGTGATTATCATTGGTTCCGTTTCTTTAATCTATAATGCTTTTGCGATCTCTGTCTCGGAGCGTGCACGTCATTTAGGGATGCTCTCCAGTGTAGGGGCTACAAAGTGGCAAAAGCAGAATTCAGTGTTTTTTGAAGGAATGATTATCGGTTTAATTAGTATTCCAATCGGGATCATTTGCGGTATAGCAGGCATCGGGATCACTTTTATGTTTATCAATTCGATGATTAAAGATGTATTAGGGATAACTGAGAGATTAATGTTGATTGTTACACCTCTGTCTCTACTAACCGCTTGTTTAGTTTCAATACTGACAATTTTTATATCCACCTATCTTCCAGCCAGAAAGGCTTCAAAGATCTCGGCAATTGATGCGATCAGACAAACAACCGATGTTAAGCTCTCAGGTAAAGCGGTGAAAACATCCAAGTTCGTGCGCAGATTGTTTGGTATTGAAGCAGAAATTGGTTTGAAGAATTTAAAGAGAAATAAACGCAGGTACCAAGCAACCGTGTTCTCACTTGTCATTAGTATTGTTTTATTTTTATCTGTATCAGCGTTCACTTCTAATATGAGAAGATCGGTAGAACTCTCACAGGATGGTTTGAACTATGATATCCAAGTATATATGGGGACTGAGGACGCTCAAAAAGTGGACCGGTTGACGAACTCGATATCCAAATTACCTAATATAACGGAATATAATGTGACTAAGGAACTCAGTGTGAGTTCATGGATTGATGAGAAAAATATGGCAAAAGAATTGCAAGAGATTGTGCAGGCGGATAAGAGTGTTCTAAAGAACGGGAAATATCCTTACTATATTCAGATCTATGCACTAAATGAACAGAGTTTGAAAACCTATGCAGAAGCGGTCGGTATAAATTATGAACAACTAACGAAGCTTGATCAGATGACTGCTATTGTGAATGATACGGTTACCTTTGAGGATGAGAAAGCTAAAAAAATTGTTGAGACCAAAGCTTTTCACTCTGAAGTCGGCCAAAAGCTTGAGCTTATTTATACGGATTGGGATACCAAAAAAGAGACGGATTTATCACCAGTAAAAATTGTCGCTCTAACTGATAAACGTCCAATGGGAGTACATTCAGCAATGGTTGGTGGAATAAACATCATCGTCTCTGAACAAGTCTTCGATAAACTAACAAATGATGCGATGAGCAAAGATATTCAAAGCCGGCTTAACTTGAACAGCACAAACCCATTAGCAACACAACAAGCCATAGAGGAAATGAAAGAGCGGAATATCTATGTTCAAAATGTGTATCAAAATAGACAAAATAGTGAGCAGATGATCATGTTAATGTCTATTTTCACCTATGGTTTTATTGCTTTGATTACTTTAATATCAATTGCGAATATTTTTAATACGATATCAACTAGCATATCTCTTCGTAAAAGAGAGTTTGCGATGCTGAAGTCTGTGGGCATGACGCCAAATGGTTTTAATAAAATGATTAATTACGAAAGTGTTTTTTATGGAATAAAGTCACTACTATATGGGCTTCCGATTAGTATCGTTATTATGTACTTGATTTATAGATCAATGATGAGCAGCTTCTCTTATGGATTCACACTTCCGTGGATGAGTATCTTGTGTGTCATATTGGCAGTGTTTATCATCGTTAGCGCAGCTATGTTATATTCAAGCTCAAAAGTGAAAAAAGAGAACATTATCGATGCATTGAAACAGGAAAATATATAACTATTAGCCCATCATTGCCGCGTTTAACGCGGCTTTTTTGTGTCATATCTGACACGTTGGTATGTAAATTCTTATAAATTCCTATGATATAATGTACACAATTGAATTGAACAGATTATAACCACGAGGTAGGTGTCAACGAATTGAGAACAGTTGTCGTGATTGGCGGGGGAATTACTGGATTGTCTACCGCTTACTATTTACAGAAATCTATAGAGCATAACAAGCTAGATGTAAAAATCATTTTGGTTGAAGCCAGCGATAGACTGGGCGGCAAAATCAGAACACTAAAACAAGAAGACTTCATTATGGAGTCTGGGGCAGATTCTATTGTCACTCGCAAAACGAATGTTGCACCTCTGATTGAAGAGTTGGGTATTCAAAATGAGGTTGTATATAACGCGACAGGAATATCCTTTATTTATACAGAAGGTAAACTGAAGCAAATTCCTAAAGATGCAGTCTTTGGCATTCCGCTCAGTATGGAGTCGCTTGCTACAACAGAACTGATCTCAGCTGAAGGAAAGGTTGAAGCACTCAAAGATTTCTACACTCCCAATAATAAGTTTACGAAAAACGATTCCGTGGGTGATTTTCTAGAAGCATTCTTTGGAAAAGAACTTGTCGAGAAGCAAATTTCACCGGTTCTTTCAGGTGTATATTCCGGGAAGCTAAGCGAACTTACAATTGCCTCAACGCTGCCTTATTTGATTGATTATAAGAATGAATATGGCAGTATTATTCAAGGCTTATCCGCAAATAAAGCCAAATTTCAAGGGAATGGTGATAAGAAGTTCATGTCATTCAAGGGAGGTGTATCTGCCTTGATCGACTCTATGGAAGAACATCTTTCTAATTCGGAGATCATCAAAGGGATTCGTGCCGAAAGAATTGAGAAGCGTGGAGAGCAGTACCAGGTAACTTTGGCAGATGGACGAATCATAGACTCCGATGTTGTCGTACTTGGAACGATGCATTCTACTGCACAAGCGCTACTTCAAGACGAAGAACTAAATGAAGATTTCAATCAGTTATATAATAGTTCTATGATTAGTGTATATTTAGGATTTGATATCCCCGACAGTCAGCTGCCTGCGAATGGCACAGGGTTCATCACTGCCAACAGCGATGATGTTCTATGTAATGCGTGTACGTGGACAAGTCGCAAGTGGGAGCATACGTCAGGACAACAGCGTCTGCTTGTCAGACTCTTTTATAAAAGCTCAAACCCTCATTATGATTCGTTGATCAAGCTATCTGAAGAGGAACTATTGAAGGTGGCTTTGAAAGATATACAGACCAGTCTCGGGATAACAGGACAGCCAGCTACCTACGATGTGACCAAATGGCATGATGTAATGCCAAACTACCATAAACTTCATCATCAAATTGTAGTATCCTTAGAGAAGAAGATGACAGACAGGTATCCTAATGTTATCCTTGCTGGATGCTCCTATTATGGTGTAGGCATTCCAGATTGTATTGCGAATGGAGAAAAAACAGCAGAGCGTATTTTGGAACAAGTAATTTCACATTAAAAAGGAGGGTGTACAATCGTGAGAAGATTAGCGATCAGCTCTATGCAAAGTCTAGACTTATAAACAACGGCGGTTGTTTGTATAGAGCGAAAAATTGATTTTACCGCTAGTGCAGTGTGCATGGGTTGTTTAAAGAATAGACTTTGCTACCTTCAAACTCATAAAAAGTTTAAGGAGCAGAGCGATTATGAAATATGTAAATGCAGATACGATTTTCCCAAAAGAATTATTAGAGGAAATTCAGAAATATATCAACGGGGGTATGGTTTATATCCCTAAGCCTGAAGAATCACATGTAAAATGGGGCGAAAAGTCAGGGAGCAGAAAATACTTAAGATCTAGAAACATCGAAATCTGTCTAAGGTTTGCTGTGGGTGCAACGGTTGACCAGCTTTCAGATGAATATTGCCTATCTAGGGATAGTATTAAGAAAATTGTTTATTCAAAAAAATAGCTTATCATCCAAAAAAACCACGTTAGAGGAAACTCTGACGTGGTTTTTGGAGTTTAATTATAATTCATCCATCTTTTTATTTGCGGCATTAATAGCTGTACTAGAAACCTTTGTTTTGTATAGTGCTTCTTTCATCATTGTCATTGCTTCTAATTGCAACTTAATCGCTTTTAAATTGATTTCATGTAATGCTATACGATTTGTTTATTCATATTCAAAGAGGCTTCAAATGCATCAATTATATACAGGAATCGTTCTGCTTCCCGGAATACATGATCCGCAAGCAATGGATGGATGATGCTCTTTATTCGGCATTCCTCAATAAGATCACGTGCCGTTTTCTTAAAGTCACGGAGAGATTTAACTGAGACTTTATTCTCGTCAAGTTGCTGACTGAGCAGGGGTTTGGTTTGGGATTGAGGACGCATGGAGCTAAGATCAATAGCTTGATACAGCAAAACATCAAAGTCATGGCTGAAATTTCTTGCTTGTTCAACAAGTTGACGTTCAGAGGGGTCCAATAAATGACCAATAAATTTAGCATGGTCTGCCATTATACGTAGGAAGAATACATTTTCATTAATAATTGCGTCTGATAAAAGATCTAACCTACCTTGATTCAGTTCTTCCAGTCGATTTCGAAAATAGTTGGCTTCCCTACTGACATGATCCACTAATAAGGGGAAGTTCGTTCCGCCTGGAAGCTTACATTGTAGAATTAGACCTAGTATTTTTCTTTTAAACGCCCAGATATGTGAAGCTGCACTATGAACTTCCTCATTAAACTTCCGTATTACAGCTGGATCAGAATCCACAGTAAATCCGAGTGATCTATTCTCTATGGCTTCGAATGTGACATAGAATTGGTTTGCTTCATTAATTAGTTGCGTGTCTTCACAACGAAACCCTAATTTAAGAAAAAAAGAGTGTTCTTTCATGATTCGTGACCAGAATCTTATTTCATCTAGAGATCTCGAAACAAAAGGATCCGGCATATCTGAGCGCACCTCCCATTTTTATACAATTGTAATATGCGTGAGGTTTGTACTGTATCCGCAAAAGTTAAGACGAGTATATAGAAGTACAGTAGGTACGGTTAACTTAATTATCAAATATAAATGGTGACATTATATAAAAATTAATTCTAATCGAATATGGCATATAACTAGAGCGAGGTCGTAATTATACTAAAAAAGAAGTGACATTAGACAAGAACTTGTGGAGGTATGATGGAGATTAAGCTTGTTCCAGTAACCATAATATTTTAGTGATCTCCATAAATATATTCAGGAATTCGACAGAAGGTAGGGAGGGAACGACATGAATATCACAATCACCTTAACTGACAGTGCCTCGAAGTTTATTATTAACAACCTTTACCCACTATACTTACACGATCTATCAGAAATATGGGGGACGATTCCTAATCGATACGGGGTATTCGAGGAGGACGAGACACAGTCACTGCAGGAACAGAATAAAGTCTTCGACATTTGGTGGGAGAAAGCTGGCATTTTGTATCCTTATTTAATAAAAGAAAATGATATTCCAATAGGGTTTGCATTAGTTGCTACACCACCATATACTCCGTCTGCTTGTGAATTCTATTTGAATGAATTTTTTATTCTACGGCCTTTCCGTGGTAAGGGGCTCGCTGAATATGCGGCTAAGGAAGTCTTTAAGCTTCATTTGGGTAACTGGGAGCTACAAACGAATCCCACGGATACAAATAGGAGAGCACAGCATTTTTGGAGGAAAACTTTAAAAGAATACACTGGGGATAGTTATTTAGAGGAATGCGGGAAGTCATATGATGATGAATTAAAGATGATTTTTACATTCAATAACCAATCAGAATTATCGAATCCATAAAAGGGGATTTCGAAGTTATGTTTAAGAATTCATTCCTAAAAGCAAAAGCTTATAAGTACAATTCACTGCAATATTTGGTGGCTTTAGTGCTTGAAATGGATACTAACACAACCGAATAGGTTTAATAATAAAAGCCGATCTAACTATCGTAGTTAGATCGGCTTTTGTTGATCTTAGCTATTTGATGTAATTAACTCGCAAATATATGCTTACCAATTTTTAAGTTTTGCGGACGTGACCAAATCCATGCACTAGTTGCTGTATCGGGATTGAAATAATAGATTGAATGGTTTGTGGGGTCCCAACCTCGAACAGCATCAAGAGCAGCTAAATAAGCTGTCTGATTTGGTGTAAGCCAATACTGGCCGTCAGATACGGCTGTGAAAGCTCCTTTTTGGAATACAACTTCTTTAATATTGTCAGGAAATTGACTAGATTGTATACGATTCATGACTACTGCACCCACTGCAACTTGTCCAACATAAGGCTCACCGCGAGACTCACTGTAGATAACTTTAGCCAAAATATCCATTTCATTAATATTAAGTGTGTGTTTTTTTAAAATATTCCAAGTTTTTGTCCCCGAAATTCCATCAGCGCTTATGCCATAGGCCTTTTGAAATTTAGCAACCGCTGCTTTCGTTTGTGATCCGTATACCCCATCTAAGGGCTCAGTATAGAAATCAAGGGTTTTTAATCTATATTGTAGATCCCATACATCTCCTGAAGAACTTCCTATGGTTAATAGCGGAGCTGCATTAGCAGAACCGATCATAGTAGCCATGCTCACCAGACCCAAAAGAAGCAACAAAGTGAATATTTTAGTCTTCATTATAGTAGCCTCCTTTCAGAAAACATTATAAATATAGTTTAATCATTGAGACAACACTCATTTAATGGAAAATAAATTACTGTTTTACAAACTGTAAATCCTTAGTTCCGTTTGTGATTTTCTGAAATGGGTAAAATAATACTTATAGGCAGATAAAATTTCGGAGGTCTTTTATATGAAAAAGCAATTATTTCTACTAGTCGTCGCAGCTGCTTTCAGCTTAAGTGCTTGTAGTAATGACAATAGCTATGGCAATCAGATGTCTTCTAACGATACACAAATGGAACATAACTCACATTCAAGTTCAGGTGAAGTTCCAAAAGATCTGAGGGTAGCGGAGAATCCTACTTACAAAGTAGGAAGTGAAGCTGTGATCCAAACTGACCATATGGAAGGGATGAAGGGAGCCATTGCGACAATTGTGGGAGCTTATGAGACGACAGCATATAATGTTTCCTATAGACCTACTACAGGAGGTCAACCGGTCACAAATCATAAGTGGATTATTCATGAAGAAATAAAAGAAGCAGATGATATATCCTATCAACCAGGCTCAGAGGTTATTATGGAAGCTGATCATATGAAGGATATGAAGGGTGCAACGGCTCAGATTAACTCAGCAGAAAAAACCACTGTCTATATGATTAATTACAAACCTACTACGGGTGGAGATGAAGTGAAAAATCATAAGTGGGTAACAGAAGATGAGCTTTCACCTGTAAAATAATAGATCAACACAAAAACTGCAACTTACTCAGTTACGCATGAGTACGTTGCAGTTTTTGTTGTTTTATAGTCAGCTTCAAAATAATTTGCGGTTAGGCTTTATCCACTGCAAGTTTTGAAGATTTCATGTTTGACAGGTCCTGTTCAGCTTCTTCAGGAACTGGCATTTGGTTAGAAGTACGAAGTGGAAGCTCCTTCAGGAAGAAGACAAGCACGAAAGCTACAACAAGCACAATGGTTCCGGTTAAGAACACGGATGACAATGTCTGTCCTAAAGCATCACGGATACCCTCAATCATTTGTAAGAAGACAGGCTGTACATCGGCTGGCAGACTAGCTTGAGTCTGTTCAAGCAATGGTTTGTTCATTAATGCCTGTGGATTAGCGAAGGAGAGCATTTGCTCAGCAAGTTTTGGATCTATCTGTGTGAAATCCGGTGCTGATGACGATTGCAGAGCTTCCTTCAAGTTTTTAGTAAGACTATTGGACATAACGGTACCCATGACTGCGATACCGATCGTACCGCCTAAATTACGGAATAATTGTGAGGAGGCCGTTACTACACCCAGTTCGGTGTGTGAAACCGCATTTTGAGTAGCTAGTGAGAATACTGGCATCCCCAATCCTAACCCAAGACCAAACACAATCATACTTAGGACAGCCATCGGTACATTATTCATAAATACCATAATTGTCATACCGGCAATCATAATGGGTATTCCAATTAATGCGTAACGTTTATACTTCCCTTTTTTCGCCATCTTTTGACCGGTAAGGGCACTGGCTACAACCATAACGATCGACATTGGCATAGTAACATACCCTGCATATGTCGCGGAGATCCCCAGAACACCTTGTACGAAGAAGGAAAGATAGATCATAGCTCCCATCATACCGAAGTTCATAATAAAACCAATAATATTAGATATGGTAACTACACTATTCTTAAATAGATGAAGCGGGAGTATTGGATTTTTAGCTTTGGATTCGACAAAAATAAAGAGAAGTGCCGAAACGACTGTTCCCGCCAACAGGCCGAGAATTTGCGAAGAACCCCAATCATATTCTGTACCTGCCCAGGTGAAGGCAAGCAGTAGAGGAACGATGGTAGTTGTCATTAACAAGGAACCTAAATAGTCGATGCTGGTTGACTCTCCGCGTTTGCCTTTAGGAAATAAGGTAAGAATCATCACGAAGGCCACTACACCAAGCGGTAGGAAGATCCAGAACAGCCAATGCCAATCCATATTGTCAATCAAAAAGCCTCCAAGCGTTGGTCCAAGCACACTGGAGAAACCGAATACGGCCATCATCAACCCCATCCATTTACCACGTTCACGCGGAGGGAATAAGTCACCTACGGCAGTAAATGCGGTGGATTGAATAATACCTGCACCTACCCCTTGAATCCCACGATAAATGATAAATTGATAAACATCGGAAGATGTTCCTGTCAGAAAAGCCCCAACCATAAATAATAGAATACCTGCTAATAGAAAGGGTTTACGTCCGAACATATCAGATAACTTACCGACAAGAACGGTTGCTATTGTTGATGTTAATAAATAAATGTTAATAGTCCAAGTATAGTAATCCATGCCATCAAGAATTGCGATTATACGCGGCATAGCAGTACTTGTAATTGTCTGATTAATCGCTGCGAACAGCATTGCAGCCATAATAGCTATCATAATACTAAGTTTTCGTTTGCTGGATAAATGTTCCATTCGATTGTTTCCCCGCCACTTTTTAAATTTTATCTCTTGTCTAAATCAGAAATTATTACTGCGAAAATTCTTCTTAAATGCTCAATATCTTCATCGGGCAGTATCTTAAAGTAAGATTCCATAAGTTCTTGATGGCGTTCCTGCACCTCTTTAATCGTTGCTGCTCCTTTCTGCGTAATGGTGATGTGTACCACTCTTCGATCATCCTTGGCGCGTTCCTTATTTACGTAATCTTCAGCGATTAATTGGTCTGTTACGCCTGTAATTGCTGCTGAGGTAATACCAAGAGCTGCAGCAATCTGTGATACGTTTTGTGGACCGTTCTTAGATAAAGTCCTGAGGGTTTTGAACTGTGTAATATTTAGGGGGTAGTCTTGTTTGTTCCAATCTTGAGAGATTCCTTTTAAAAAGGATTTGAACATAGTAGAAATCTGAAGAAAATCTTCATTATTAGCCAAATCACGCCTCCTAAAGTTATGAAATAGGGCGGAATAAGTAATTCCATTAAATTTTAGATAACAACTAAATGATTAACTACTTAATTATTAAAGCGTGAAACAATATATCATCCTTTTTTATATCTCGTCAAGAAAAGGTTTGTTTTTTCGAATGAAATAGAGTGGGTTGATAATATATATAGGGAAAGGATCGGGGGAGTTTATATTGAGAGAATGGGTTAAGCATCAAGATCCAAACAATAAGTACGGTGCAAAGTTCACTTTAGGCGATAGAGATGTAGAGTTACCCCAAACGGCGATTATCTCAGTAACACGAGGAGAAAATTTCAATATATTCAGAATTATGATTAATGGAACTATTAATAATTTCGTTAAGAAACAACTTCAGAAAAATGAAAATCTCCTATATGCCGAGCTCTCTGGACAACTTCAGGGAGGTGTCGGGCAGACTATAACGGTGTGGAAAAAAGGAAGCTCCATGAATAATTTCAGGAAAAAAGGTGCACATAAATTTGCTATGAGATTTTTTTCATGGGTTTTTTATGGCGGGAAAGTACAGGCTTACTTTTTAACATGGAAAATCTCAAACTCAATTCCTGAAGATAATGAAATTAAAGAAATAGTGAAAAAATATGGGAAACATTATGACGGTGGGAAATTATTAAAATCTGCGCAACAACCTCCCCTGATATAAATAGTAACCCTCGACTTAGGATGTGGGGTTATTCATCTGTTGTTGAA
This sequence comes from Paenibacillus sp. FSL H7-0323, assembly GCF_038002725.1. Classification (NCBI taxonomy): domain Bacteria; kingdom Bacillati; phylum Bacillota; class Bacilli; order Caryophanales; family Paenibacillaceae; genus Paenibacillus; species Paenibacillus sp. FSL H7-0323. The sequence goes on from NZ_JBBODB010000001.1 coordinate 1,185,661, forward strand.
GTTCGTTCCTGAGCTAATGAATTATTTGTTATACTGTGTATAGTTATCGTTATTATCATTTCATTAAAAAAGGAGCATTTATTTGAATCTAGCAACGCCTGTAACACCTATTCAACTTATGCAAGTACTTCTAAACGTTTCTGTGATTCGCCCTGTTTTTATCTGGGGGGCGCCTGGTATTGGGAAATCTTCGCTAGTAGAAGCTTTTGCTGATCAGGTGGGTCTTCCTTGTGTGTCTCTATTAGGTTCTCAATTAGCACCTGAAGACATCATTGGAGTCCCGCAAATCGTTAACGGTAAGAGCCAATTCTGTCCTCCAAAAATGATTGCTCGGGATGAACCTTATTGTTTGTTCCTGGACGAGCTTAATGCCTGTTCTCAAGAAGTGCAAAAAGCTTTTTATAGTCTCATCCACGAACGCCGCATAGGCGATTATCACCTACCTGAGGGCTCTATAGTAATAGGAGCTGGTAACCGTGCACAAGATAGTGCAATTGTTAAACCTATGTCCTCCGCGCTTATCAATCGGATGTTCCATATACAGTTAAATGTATCGTTTCAAAATTGGATCTCTTGGGCATATGAGCATAACATTCATCCTATGGTTATTGAATATCTGGAATTGCGTCCCGATCATTTGTGGAGTGCACCTCCAAAGACTGAAGAGCCTTTCTCCACGCCACGCTCTTGGCATATGCTTAGTGATGCACTACATGAGTTTGGCGATGATATAAATGCGGATACCGTGGGGATTTTAGCGAATGGTTCACTGACACCTGCTCACGCCACACAATTCAGGGCTTTTTATAAAAATCTAACTGGAAAATATGAACTTAATCAAATTATAGATGGTAAATCCTCATTTCCAACGGCTCCAGAAGATCGGGATCTCCTGTATTTCCTGGCGCAATCCTTGCGTGCCCAGATTATCAAAGAACTCCCTCCGATTAAAGATAACGTACGAGATGGACATCGCCAATTTGCACACACTGTTAAAAAGCTGATTAAAGACTTGTCCGTCATTAGCTTTGAAATTGCACAGCTAGTAGTTGCTAAGCAGGAGCAAAGTGATAATATTCCAGATTGGTTAATGGTTGAAATTGTACGTGATTTACCACGTCTTGCAATAAAAGAGCGGGGGTAAATATGGCTAAAAAAACAACTCCAGATAATCCCGCTTTGAAAAATTTTAATGAAGCATGTTCGTTAATCGCGGATCATCCTATTTTTGCGCCGTTATCTGTTCGAGCTTCGATTATTCATAATGAAAATAGTCCCTATCCTGAAGACGGCTGGGCAATTGTCACTAATAACGGTTATATTTACACTCATCCTAAACGGCGTGGCGAGGTTGCTGAATGGATGTACGTTTTGGCACATTGTTTTCTTCATTTAGGTCTTGGACATTTAAAGATTAAAGAGAATCAAGTGGCGTGGAACGTTGCATGTGATGTGTACATAGCAAAGTTTTTAAATGACTTGAAGCTTGGGAAAGTACCCGCAGATATGGAGTCGCGAATTGATCTTACAATTAAAGATGAACAACAGCTTTACGAGCAGTTTATGATAAAAGGAATTCCGGACACCTCCAGATATTTTGGGACTGCGGGTGTTTCAAAACTGGATATGAATGTTAGAGAAACCACCAAAAGATACTGGGGAAAAGCACCGGATTGGGAAGCCTATTTTGCTTATGGGTTATCTAATGCTGTGACGAATGCAGTAAGTGTTGCTGGAGGCCATGCTAATACTATTAGTGACTCTGCACTTTCATTAACCGCTCCACAACGTGCAAAACGATGGTTTATGGACAGATATCCTTTATTAGGTGCGCTTGCCGCCGGCTTTGAGATTATAGAAGATCCAGCGATATGTCGGCGATTTGATATTTCCATAGCTGCCATTGACGTTATTGAGCGCAAAATATTTATGAACCCTGCAGCCGGACTAAACGATGAGGAGTGTATTTTCGTGATGGCGCATGAGCTTCTGCACGCGGGGCTTCAGCATCACGAGCGATGTCTTGGCCGGGATCATTATCTTTGGAATGTGGCTTGTGACTACGTAATAAATCTATGGCTAGTAGAAATGAGTGTAGGGGAGTATCCGCGAATTGGACTCTTATTAGATCCTGAGCTTAAAGGTTTATCTGCTGAAACGATTTATGATCGTATGGTCGGAGATATCCGCACTTATAAGAAACTGGCAACCTTGAGAGGGAATGGACTTGGTGACATTTTAGATAACGGTTCATCAAGTTTTTGGGATGCGAGAGAAGGACAGACACTAGATGATTTCTGTAAAAATGCTATGCAACAAGGACTTATGTATCATGAAGAGCATAGTCGCGGTCTTTTGCCATCAGGCCTAGTTGAAGAGATTAGAGCGCTGGGCCAGCCACCTATTAAATGGGATGTAGAGCTTGCTCGTTGGTTTGATCATTATTTCTCACCGCTTGAGAAGACCAGATCTTATTCACGAATTAGCAGACGTCAATCTTCTACACCTGATATCCCTCGACCACAGTGGGTTCATAGCGGTGCTGCAGATGATGGCCGTACTTTTGGAGTTATTTTAGATACCTCAGGCTCAATGGATAAAAAGCTTCTGGCCAAAGCATTAGGAGCCATTTCAAGTTATGCGCAGGCTCGTGATGTTCCTTTTGCACGGATTATCTTTTGTGATGCTTGTCCTTATGATGCAGGTTACATGCCCCCGGAGGCTATCGCGGATCGGGTACAAGTGAAGGGAAGAGGGGGAACGATCTTACAACCAGCTATTGATTTGATTCAACAAGCTGAGGATTTTCCGAAAAAAGGACCACTTCTAATTATTACAGATGGTTATTGTGACAAGCTGACCCTTAAAAGAGACCATGCTTATATTTTGCCCAAGGGAAATGACTTACCTTTCTCACCCAAAGGACCTGTATTCAGAATAAATTAAGGCTTAGAATAAATTTAGAGCGAGGTAACAATGGATATGAATCCCCCCAAACATATTCTTTCAGCAGCTACAGTTGTATTCAATGATCAAGAAGAAATCTTATTAATAAAAGGTCCACGTAGAGGATGGGAGATGCCAGGCGGACAGGTTGAAGAGGAGGAGTCCCTTATAGAAGCAGCAATCAGGGAAGCCAAAGAAGAATCGGGCATTGATATAGAGATTAATAAGTTCTGCGGAGTTTTTCAAAATGTTGATCGATCTATTTGTACTAACCTATTTCTAGGGAAAGCCATCGGCGGCGAACCTGCTACTAGTTCCGAGAGCTTAGAAGTTGGGTTTTTCTCGATAGAACAAGCATTGGAAATGGTCACATGGAAAAACCTCAGACTGCGGCTGGAGTATTGTCTAAATGATGAGGTGCAGCCTTTTTACGTAGAGTTACGGGGTACAGAAGTTGAGGAAATTATATTTAAATTAGAAAACCAGCAAACTTTTTAGAGGTCCTCCTGCGTCCTAGCTAATGAGTGTCATCGGAAGGCACTTATAAATAGAGATGGAGGATGACGAGATATGAACAAAAGAACAAAAAATCTATTTAAAATGAGTGCAGTTGGATGTGTAGCCATTATGGGAGTGAGTGCAGCTTCTTTACCGGTTCATGCTATGGTTTCCACACAAGTAACAGCTAATGTTTCTGCGGCTTTACCGTCGAAAGCACCAGTCCTTGCTGGCATAAAAGTGCAAGAAAAAGTACTTAACACAACAAGTAAATACCTGATTGCAGATTTAAAAGTACCACAGCTAACAGGAATGCTGGATACTCATTATCAAGATGAACTGAACGATATTATCCTCTCTCATGCTGAAAAGGATCTGGCACAGTGGGAGAAAGACGCCGCAGAAATGGGCAAAAAAGCACAGGCTGATCAAATGGAATTTCATCCTTATACTCTTTATATTACTTATGATCTGAAATCAGATGGAACAGGTTCTCCAGCAGGCGTTATCTCCTTGACTGTTACTACTGAAGGTTCTGAAGGTGGAACAAGCATGCCGCGGATCGATACTTATAATGTGAAAAATATAGCTGAGGCAGAACCTGTTGCGCTAACGGATCTACTGGGCGCTAACTACAAAGAGAAGCTCGATGCAGACATTCTGGCAGCGATTAAAAAGGATTCAGATAAATATTTCTTAGAAGAGTACACAGGAACTTCAACTGAGCAGTCGTTCTATATCGATAAAGGTAACTTAGTAATCGTATTCCCTAAATACAGCATTGCGCCAGGTTATGTAGGTTCACCAGAGTTTCGGTTCAGCTTAAATCATAGTTCAACGGATACAACTAAGCTTGATTTGAAAAAAGTAGCTACTTTCACGAATAAGAAAGGCGTGCTCATGGTATCGCTTCGTGATGTGGCCAGTCAACTAAACTATGAATTGAAATGGAATCAGTCTACCAAAACCGCTGAGTTGATGAAAGGAGCACAGTGGACAAGTGTTACGCTTAACAAAGATTCATACTTCTTCGCAAAAATGACTCCTAAAGCTTTAGGTGCCGCACCTGTTCTGCAAGATAACAAAACCTATGTACCTGTTCAATTCGTATCAGAAATTCTTCAGGTTGAAGTTCAGAAATAACCATTTAGAAGTTTGTGAAAGTAGTTTGATTTATTAAAAACATCCCGCAGGGTAATTCTTGCGCGGGTGTTTTTTTTACTTTTGATAACAGATTAGCCAGTTTAAAGAACTTTTTGAGCTGCTCCTGCGTCCTGCCTATGAACAACAAATTAAGGGTAAGGACTGAAACAGAATGAATGACAACAAGCGTTATATGCCTGGTATTGATGGACTAAGAGCTTTTTCCGTACTCGCTGTCATAGCCTATCATTTGAATTTGAAATGGGCTGGGGGTGGACTGCTGGGAGTGGGAATCTTTTTTGTGATCTCGGGTTATCTCATCACAGACCAAATCATTAACCAATGGGAGCGTCATCGAAGATTGGACCTTCTGGACTTTTGGATACGTAGAGCACGGAGGTTGCTGCCGGCGACGATAGTCATGCTGATCGTTGTCACCATATGGCTCTTAATCATAGATCCCACGAGATTAAATGGGCTGACAGGAGATTTCATGTCATCACTATTTTACGTTAATAACTGGTGGTTAATATTTCATGATGTTTCGTACTTCGAAAGTTTTGGACCTCCTTCTCCGATCGGACATTTATGGTCACTTTCTATTGAAGAACAGTTTTATATTCTATGGCCGCTGCTGCTCGTATTAGGACTAAAGATCATACCTCGTCGAGGTAAACTTATTGCCTGGATTCTGGCTTGTGCTGCTGTCTCAGCTTTAGCCATGGCTATGTTCTATGTACCGGGCACAGATCCAAGCAGGGTCTATTATGGAACAGATACTCGCATATTTGCACTTCTAATTGGAGCGGCGCTTGCTGTTGCATGGCCTAGTCAGAAACTTAAAAATACAGTCACAGAAAGATCTCGTTATATGTTTGATATCATTGGTGCTCTGGGACTGCTGGTATTAATGGTGCTAGTTTACCGGGTTAACGAGTTTGATGAATCACTATATCGGGGTGGATTTTTGATCATCTCTATCATTACTGCAGTAGTGATTGCCGTGCTTGCTCATCCTGCCAGCTCTCTTGGACGGAAAATGGGCTGTAAACCCTTGCGATGGATAGGTGTACGTTCATATAGCTTATACCTTTGGCATTATCCCGTAATAATTCTTACCAGCCCTAATGGGAATCCAGATGAGAGCTGCGTGCTTCGAATTATCCTTCAGTTAGCAGGAAGTTTTCTACTGGCAGCCTTATCATACAAATATGTCGAGGAGCCGCTCCGGCGGGGATCATTAAGAAACATTTGGAACAATTGGAGTGCAAAACAACGCCGCAGCTACCGCCCGGTCTTTCTTATGACCATGATCTTTTTGATTCTTATTCCGATTGCCTGCAATGGATATTTATCCAACGCTGAATCTGACACACTTCCAATCGAAGTTGCAGATAAGCAGAATGTACAGCAAGAGAAGCAGAATGTACAGCAAGAGGGAATAGCGCAAGATCCAATAGATCACAACTCATTGGCACCACCCGTAGAAAAAGATACGACTGATGTTGAAAAGCAAAAACCTGACACTGAAGAGCAACAAGTTGAACCAGAAGGAAACATAGCGGTAACCGGGAAAAATCAAACTGGAAAGAATATTACGGCCATTGGCGATTCTGTCATTTTGGATGCAGCACCATTTTTGGTAGAAAGTCTCCCTGGTATTGTCATCGATGGAAAGGTCGGCAGACAGATGATGCAGGCACAGGAGGTAATTGATCAGCTTAGAGCACAAGGACGGTTAGGGGAGCGGATGATCATAGAGCTGGGAACGAATGGAGCTTTTAACTCCAAGCAATTACGTAAACTACTAAACTCGTTAAGCGATGCGGAGCAGATTATTTTGGTCAATACACGTGTGCCGAGAAAGTGGGAGCAGACTGTGAATTCCACCCTTTCAAAAGTTTCCAGTGAATTCAGGAATACGACCATAGTAGACTGGTACTCAGCTAGTGAAGGAAAAGACGACTACTTCTACAAAGATGGTATTCATTTGAAACGTGAGGGTGCCAAGTATTATGCATCAATTCTAATTAAAGCTTTGGAAAAAGAAAATAAATAATTTATTTGGAATCTCCAAACTTTTTTATACTCACCAAACGTCTTACTCCTGTTACAACACCAGATCACAAACAGAGAAGGATAATCGACCATGTTGAATAGGAAAACCGAGAAAATATTGACGCGATGTATCAAAGAAAACAAAGAAAATGTATACCGGCTTGCTTACAGTTATGTGAAAAACAAAGAGGATGCCCTCGACATTGTGCAGGATTCTATTTATAAAGCGATGACACGAATGGATTTGCTAAAGGATCACGATGCCGTGAAAAGCTGGTTTTACAGGATTGTCGTGAATACTTCCTTAGACTTTTTGCGCAGAAACAAGAAGGTTCAGACGATGGAGCCAGAGATAATAGAAACCTATAGTCCGGCTGTTGAGGATAGCTATACAGATATGGATTTGAAAAGAACACTGGAAGAGCTGCCGGCGAAATACCGAAGTGTGATTGTGCTTAGATATTTTGAGGATATGAAGATTAATGAAGTGGCTGAAGTTCTTAACGAGAACACCAATACAATAAAGACAAGGCTGTATCAGGCCCTTCAGTTATTGCGAGTGAAGCTGAATGATGAAGCCTTAAAGGAGATAAAGTAAGATGGACGAAAGAATACAAGAATTACATAAAGAGTATACCGATATTCCCATTCCGGAAGAACTTGATTTGATTGTAAACCGCTCTATAAAGCAGTCACTTAAAGCCAATAGAAAAAAACACACGACAACTAAGTGGGTGGCTAGTGTTGGTGCGGCCGCAGTTATTTTTCTAGTAGCCATAAACACCAGTACAACCGTAGCTAGTGCATTATCTTCCATTCCAGGCGTAGATCGGATAATAAAAGTGCTGACTATTAAAGAATACGTTGTAGAAGAAGAGAACTACGATGCAAATATCAAGGTTCCAGCCGTTACGGATATGGAAAATAAAGAACTGGAGCTTGGATTGAACAGCAAATATTTAAGTGAGAATAAAGCACTATACGAAAAGTTCCAAGCGGAGATCGAAGCGTTGAAGGAACAAGGTGGGGGCCATTTGGGGCTGGACGTAGGTTATGAAGTGAAAACGGATAATGAGCGCATTTTCTCCATTGGCAGATATGTTGAGGAAACCGCTGGTTCATCTTCAATGGAAGTTACTTTTGATACGATAGACAAAGTGAACCAGATCCTTATTACATTGCCAATGCTATTTAAAGATGATCAATACATTGAACGCATCAGCGAAAATATTAAAGAACAGATGATTGCTCAAATGAAAGCAGACTCTGAGAAAGTTTACTGGATCCCTGAGTATGGCGATGATGTACCAACGGATCAGTTTACCTCCATTACGAAGGATCAGAGCTTTTATATCAACACCGAAGGTAAGCTTGTGATTGTGTTTAACAAATACGATGTCGCACCGGGTTATATGGGCTCCGTTGAATTTGTGATACCAACCGCGGTGCTTGCTGATGATTTGGTCAGTCAGAAGTATATTCAATAAAAGAATTGTGGGAATAACGTCATCTGCGGTCCGAAACTCTGCACAAAAGGTGATAAAAGCGGAAATAACGTCATCTGAGTCCGAAAGTTTAGCCAAGGCTTTTTGTCCAAGCCTCAAACATCGTTTGCTCTCATTATTTGACGCGAACGCTGCTGCTATCGGATTCAGCTGACCCTAAACGCAGCATTATCGCACTTTTGCAATTCTATCGGACCGTATCGTCGCTATTGGCACGAAAACCATCCCCCAAGCGCACTTTTCTAACGAATAGCTGCACTGGGGTCCGAAACTCTGCACAAAAGCTGATAAAAGTGGAAATAACGTCATCTGGGTCCGATAGTCTAACCAAAACTCTTCGTCAAAGCCTCAAACATCGTTTGCTCTCATTATTTGACGCGAACGCTGCTGCTATCGGACTCATCTGACCCTAAGCGCAGCATTATCGCACTTTTGCAATCCTATCGGACCGCATCGTCGCTATTTGCACGAAAACCATCCCCCAAGCGCACTTTTCTAACGAATAGCTGCACTGGGGTCCGAAACTCTGCACAAAAGCTGATAAATGTGGGAATAACGTCATCTGGGTCCGAAAGTTTAGCCAAGGCTCTTTGTCCAAGCCTCAAACATCGTTTGCTCTCATTATTTTACGGGTGACGCAGCAGCTATCGGACTCAGCTGACCCTAAACGCAGCATTATCGCACTTTTGCAATCCTAACGGACCGCATCGTCTCTATTGGCACGAAAAACACACCCCAAGCGCACTTTTCTAACGAATAGCTGCACTGGGGTCCGAAACTCTGCACAAAAGGTGATAAATGTGGAAATAAGGTCATCTGGGTCCGAAACTATGCGCAAAAGCTGATAAAAGTGGAAAAAACGTCATCTGACTCCGAAAGTTTAGCCGTAAATAAATCGTTCTACTGCCGCAACAGTAGCAGTAATATCCGGGTTAGAATTGTCGATCAACGCAATATTTTCAGCCGGGAGCGGCCATTCTACCGTACGGTTGCCAAGAGAAGTGCGGAATTCATTCCAATGCTGGAACTTCCATTCATCTAGTGGTGATTGTCTGCCTTGGATTCGTTCCCGGTACAATTCCTCGTTGGCTAACCCTACCAAGACAACCTTGACCTCAACATCATGAAGGGAACGCCCGATCCGAGCTAACTCATGGCTGATCCAGTCAGGATTGGCCGCCTCTTTGGTAAAGGGACCAACTACAAAAGCATCGACGTCCAAGCCTATATTATCCAGCGCAGCATCCATAGTGATTCGATAACCTAAATCGCGGCATAACCTTTTGTACTCAGCTGAGTCTCTATCTGCCGGATCCAGTCCGTGTAAAGTCATTATCGCGTCAGCAGCAGGCCGTAGTAGAATATCCATATCGAAAAAAGGTATTTTGCGATGCGAAGCAATCGCTTTAGCTAACGTTGTTTTGCCTGCTCCAGCTGGACCAAGAAAAAATACAAGTTTATTCATTTCTAATTCTCCTTAGTTCTCAAGTCAACTCCAATGTGTATCTATGCATACTATCATATAAAAGATGACGAGCAATCGCCAGCGTAATCCCATTCTCGGCAAGTGACGGTCCACAAAACTAAAATTGCTCGCGGATTAGCCCATAAAATGATATTTTTTTGCTTCTCCATTGAGTTTTTAGCTAATCCTGCTTATAATATAGCGAGAAAAATAAGAAAAAGGTGTCCATAAATGAGCATATTAAATGTTGAAGGATTAAGTCATGGCTTTGGAGATCGTGCGATCTTTAAGGATGTTTCATTCCGTCTCCTAAAAGGCGAGCATATCGGATTATTCGGCGCTAACGGCGAAGGAAAATCCACTTTTATGAATATTGTTACAGGCAAACTGCAACCTGATGAAGGTAAAGTCGAATGGTCCAAGCGGGTGCGTGTTGGCTACCTCGATCAGCATGCAGTGTTAACCAAAGGAATGACGATTCAAGATGTACTCAGAAGTGCTTTCCAGTACCTGTTCGATCTTGAGCAAGAGATGAACGATATGTATGGCAGAATGGGTGACGTTTCACCTGAAGAGCTGGAAAAGCTGCTTGAAGAAGTAGGTACCATCCAAGATACACTTACAAATCAAGACTTTTACATGATCGATGCGAAAGTACAAGAAACCGCGCGTGGACTAGGGATCACTGACATTGGATTGGATCGCGATGTAGCCGATCTTAGTGGTGGTCAACGTACCAAAATCTTGCTTGCTAAGCTATTGCTTGAAAAACCAGATATTTTGCTCCTAGATGAGCCTACGAACTATCTGGATGAGCAGCATATTGAATGGCTGAGACGTTACCTTCAAGAGTATGATAATGCTTTTATTCTGATCTCACATGATATGCCATTCTTGAACAGTGTTATCAACCTGATCTACCATATGGAAAATCAAAAGCTGACCCGTTATGTGGGGGATTATGAGCAATTCCAACAAGTCTACGAAATGAGAAAACAACAGCTTGAATCTGCCTATAATCGCCAAAAGCAAGAAATAGCAGAGCTGAAGGATTTCGTAGCTCGTAACAAAGCCAGCGTGGCTACCCGTAACATGGCGATGTCCAGACAGAAGAAGCTCGACAAGATGGAGATCATCGAGATTGCCAAGGAGAAACCGAAACCACAGTTTAACTTTAAAGAAGGTAAAACTGCCGGCAAGATGATTTTCGAAGCAAAAGAATTGGTTATCGGCTACGACTCTCCATTGTCCAGACCGCTTAATTTGTTGATGGAACGTGGACAGAAGATCGCGTTGGTTGGGGCAAACGGAATTGGTAAAACAACTTTGCTGCGCAGCATTTTAGGTGAAATCTCTGCTTTGTCCGGTTCGGTAGAACGTGGATACCATCAGGAGATTGGCTATTTTGAGCAAGAGATGAAGGAAGGCAATTACAAGACTTGTATTGAGGAAATCTGGGATACATTCCCGTCTCTGTCACAATTCGAAGTACGTGCTGCCCTTGCTAAATGCGGATTGACCACGAAGCATATTGAGAGTAAGATTGCTGTACTAAGTGGTGGGGAAAAAGCTAAAGTTCGTCTATGTAAGCTGATTAATAGCGAAACTAATATTCTCGTATTAGATGAGCCAACGAACCACTTGGATATCGATGCCAAAGATGAACTGAAACGCGCTCTAAAAGCATACAAAGGAAGCATTCTTATGATTTCTCACGAACCCGATTTTTATCAGGACATCGTAACCGATATCTGGAATTGCGAAGATTGGACAACGAAAGTATTCTAATAAGTAAGTCTTTGATGAACAAGCCTATGAGTGATAACGAATCTGTTACGCTTCATAGGCTTTTTTTAGCGGAATAGAATGGGATCTTAACAGAGACAGGGAGGGTCTATGTGCTAGAGAATAGAATGGATCAGCTTAACAGCTGTGTTCAGCGGATTTTTGAAGAATCCGAAGCAAAGATAGTCAATTTTACATGTGAAGATTTAGATTATAAAACACCTAACTTTACAACAGCGGGTATCTTTCGTCTAAGCGGTTTTGCATCTATTAATCATAAGCAGCTTCCATGGTCAATCATATTAAAGATAATCAAGCCAGATAGTGCGGAGAAAGATAATCTTAAGCATCACAATTACTGGCGACGAGAAGCTCTAGTCTTTGAATCCAAGATTCTCGACGAGCTTCCTAGCTCAATCAAGGCACCTAAGTGTTATCTTGTTGAGGAACAAGCAGATGGTACCGTATGGTTATGGATGGAACGAATAGATGGGGAATATGCTTACACAAAGGAACAGTTTGATTACATCGCTGAACAGTTAGGTCGTTTCAATGGAACTTATCTGACAGGAAAGAAAATTCCTGATGAGAAGTGGATTTGCAGAAACTGGCTTAAATCATGGACTACCTCGAGTAAAATCTACGCCCCTAATCCAGCAAAATATATAAATCAATTACACAATGATAATGAACGTAGTATCTGGACATGGTTCCAAGACTTCACAGACCAGATTGACAGAAGCTTGCGTTCTTTGAATAGCTTGCCGCGAGTGCTTGCACACCAAGACCTCAGTCAAATGAATATGCTGCTAACTCAAAGTGATACGGACGGCGGACGGCTAATATTAATTGACTGGCAATTTATGAGTATATCGGGGATAGGTGAAGACCTTGGCAAAATGTTTGGCGTAAATATGAGCTTAGGAGTTTTTCCTAATCATCGCTACGAGGAATATAAAGAGTCTTTATTCCAAAACTATATCGAGGGATTAAAAGATTCAGGATGGCAGGGGGACGAGTCCCTTGCAAGATATGGTTATTGTTTAGGCACTGCTTTACGTTGTATCTGGGAAGTGCCTCAATACTTTTCATTGGCCGCACAGTTAAAAACGGATCCAACTAACCTAAAGCTTCAAGATCGAGTTTCCCAATTGGAGCAAATTATTAATATTCAACGGAATATGGCGACAGAATGTATCAAGATGAATACATGGGCGCAATTTAGTTAATATGTAGTTAAAATCTATCCTCTACAACTGGATACAAAGAGAAAAGGAGCTCCCCACGGGAACTCCTTTTTATTAAACCTCAATGATGATTGGAAGAATCATTGGCCGCCGTTTCGTTTTTTCGTATAGGAACTTACTTAATGATTCTTTGATGGTCTGCTTGATGATATTCCATTGGCCGAGATCCGTTTCGTTCATTTTTTTAAGGGTTGATGTTACATGCTGGTTGATCTCGTCCATTAAATTATCGGAGTTACGGACATAAACGAATCCCCTGGAGATAGTGTCTGGCTCGTTTAATAGACGTCCATCGGTTTGGCTCAGTGTAATCACTGTAATCAGAATACCGTCTGCTGACAGCTGGCGACGATCGCGAAGCACAACATTTCCAATATCTCCGATCCCAAGGCCATCTACTAGAATTTGCCCAGCAGTCACTCGACCGGATTGGCGGACAACACCAGACGATGACTCAACGATGTCTCCATTTTTTAGAATAAAGATATTTTCCGGTTTGACGCCTACCGCCTCCGCTAACAAGCTGTGATGATGCAGCATACGGTATTCACCATGAATCGGAATAAAGTATTCAGGTTTCATTAGAGTCAGCATTAGCTTAAGCTCCTCTTGGCTGCCATGCCCGGAGACGTGAAGCTCACTGCGTGAACCATAGATGACTTTAGCACCCAGCATATATAAATTATCGACAATCCTTGAAACATTCCGTTCATTTCCCGGGATGGGATTGGCTGCGAGCAGCACCGTGTCCCCAGCCTGGATCTCCATCAATCGATGGCTTGAGTTCGCTAAGCGGGATAGTGCGGCCATGGGCTCTCCTTGACTGCCTGTACATAAAACAGTTACCTGTGCCGGAGGGAGCTTAGCAGCTTCTGCAGGTTCGATCAGCATATCGTCCGGAATGTTCAAATAACCGAGTTCTTGGGCCACTCTGACTACATTTACCATACTTCTGCCGAGTAAGGTCAATTTACGTTCAGTTAAATGAGAAGCATCAATGATCTGCTGTAGACGATGTACATTTGAGGCGAAGGTTGAAATAAAAATTCTACGGTCTGCTTTTAAAAAGGCTTCTTCTATGTGAGCGCCAACAAGCTTTTCAGAAGGGGTGAAGCCAGGACGCTCAGCATTAGTGCTTTCTGACAGCAAGATCTTTACACCGTTTTTCCCAATATCGGCCATTTTATGTATATCTGGATACTGCTTGTTGACAGGCGTCATGTCAAATTTGAAGTCTCCTGTATGAACTACGGTACCTTCAGGTGTATCGAATACTACGCCAAGGCAATCTGGAATACTATGATTTGTATTAAAAAATGTTGTAGTAATGGCTCCCAGGGTTAACGTGGATTCTGAATTAATACAATGGAGTTTCGTTTGTCGTAAAATTCCATGTTCCCTAAGTTTATTTTCGATTAATCCTAAGGTTAAACGGGAAGCATATATTGGGATATTCAACTGTTTAAGCAGGTAAGGAATCCCGCCGATATGATCCTCATGTCCGTGAGTCACCACCAACGCTTGTACCTTATCAATATTATTTAATAAATACGAAACATCAGGAATAATTAGGTCAATCCCTAAGAGACTTTCATCTGGGAATTTAGAGCCGCAATCAATGACAACAATATCATCTGCGTATTGTAGGATATACATATTTTTACCAATTTCATGAACCCCGCCTAATGCTGCAATCGAGAGCTGCTTAGCTGCCATTTTCATTGAAGCCCCTCCTAAATAAATTTCTCTATATTATGTTTGAATCCCATTATAATTATCCATTCTGAAGCTTGATACAATATAATAACTGAAGAAAGCTAATCGAAAGATAGGAGAACGTTACTCATGAATATCCGACTATTACAAATGAAAGATAATAGCTCCATTGAAAAGGTCATTAGGGACTGCCTAATTGAGTTTGGCGGGAATCGCTCGGGTCTAGCCTGGGAGGATGACAGCCTGCATCATTTATCAGATGATTATAATCATAGTGAGAATCGGGCTTATTGGGTTGTCGAAGAGGGAGGGGAAGTATTAGGGGGGTGTGGCATTGCTCCTTTCGGGAATGATGACAAGATATGTGAGTTGCAAAAAATGTATTTATCTCAGTCGATTAGAGGTAACGGGATAGCCAAAGAACTTTTAAATACAGCGTTGGACTTTGCTAAGCTTCATTACAACCAATGTTATTTGGAGACACTTCAAAACATGCACGCAGCTAACCGTTTCTATATGAAAAATGGATTTGAGCTTTTGGATGAACCGCTTGCGGGGTCGGAGCATTTCGCTTGTGATGCTTGGTATATTAAAAATTTAATGTGAATTGCTTTAAAAATGTTGGAGGCCTGGATTACCAGGCTTTTTTTGATCTAAGGTAATGATTTTTTATTTGACAATAAAACCGTCCAGACGGCATAGTAAATAACAGAGGTGATTATCGTGAACAGTAATTCAAAACGAAGTAGTATTTTATTAGCAGCTTCTATAGTAGTTAAAAATAATGGGGTGGAGAAGCTTACGCTTGAAGCCGTTGCCAAAGAAGCGGGGGTCAGTAAAGGTGGACTGCTGCACCATTTTCCGAATAAGGAAGCTTTAATAAAAAGTATGGTGGAAGAGTTAACAAGTGATTTTTTCAGTAATGTTCAAGAAAGAGTAGCGAATGCATCTAGAGAAACTGGGAAGTGGGGACGAGCGTTTGTTCAGGCGATAGACGACGATCTTAAGGAAGAGCAAGAGATTAGCACCGCGCTTTCGGCTGCTCTTTTTACGAATCCGGATATCCTTAAGAAATTTCAAGATCAATACTCAGTATGGCAAAACAATATAGAGAACGATGGAATAGATCCTGTACGTTCCACAATTGTCAGGCTGGCAGCGGACGGTTTATGGTATTCAGAAATGTTCGGATTAGGAGCTTTAGATAAGGATTTACGAGATAAAGTGATTCAAGAATTAATAAACATGACGGAGTAAGGAGGGGCTATTGTTGAATTCATATCTGTTACTGGCAACAGCGATTATCTGCGAGGTATTTGGTAGCTCCATGCTTAAGGTTTCTAACGGGTTTAAAAAGATTTTACCTTCAATAGGAGTCGTACTCGGCATGGGTTCAGCCTTTTATTGTCTTTCTTTAGCGCTTTCAACGATTCCACTAGGGACGGCTTATGCTATTTGGTCGGGGGTAGGTACGGCTTTAACTGCGTTAATTGGAGTCATCATTTATAAAGAAAACTTCAATCTGAAGAAATTACTCGGCCTGATTCTTATCATTGGTGGAGTAGTCATTATGAAACTTTCTGGTGGATCTCATTAGAGCTTGGAGGAAATGTTATGAACAAGAATAAGGGTTTTTGGGTACTGGGGGTAGCTATTATAAGCGAAGTAATAGGTACAACTATGCTGAAAATGTCAGAAGGGTTCACACAAATATTGCCTACTATAGGTGTTATTATTGGTTTTATTATCGCATTTTATAGTTTGTCCATAAGTCTCAGAGTTTTACCTTTAAGCCTAGCTTATGCGATTTGGGCAGGTGTAGGTACAGTTCTAACCGCCATCGTTGGTATTGTAATATGGGGGGATCCATTTAGTATGCTTACACTTGCAGGCATAGTATTAATAGTTGGAGGTGTGGTTTTATTAAACTCTCCAGATTCAGCTAATGAAAAAGAACTTAAAACCACAAGTTAATCTTCATAAAAAACTAAGGCCTGAGAAATCAGGCCTTTATTTGATGGACGTGATGTTAATAGATTCCATATTTAGGGTAGTTTCGCGATATTGGTATCACATATCTTTTCCGTAGAATTACATCTTATAGCTTGATCCGCTCTTTCTCTATAATGAGAGTGTCTCACATTGAAAGGAGGATCGGTTGTTATTTAATGTGCTCTGAGATGAATTTGATTGTAAACGCTATCATTTGAGCACTCCGATAAGGCGACACGTTAGTGAGTATCTACATTAAGAGGAGGATTATAATGCGCAACAAGTATGTCGTATGGTCGCTTGTAGTAACCCTGTTGATCTCAAGTTTATACCTGGCAGCGGGTCCGTTCACAATTGTTAGTGCCTCTGGTGGCACGAATTTGACGCTGGGCAAAACTGTGACGGCTAGTGGTCAATCACAAACGTATAGTCCAAACAATGTGAAAGACAGCAATCAAGAGACGTATTGGGAAAGCAGCAATAATGCATTTCCGCAATGGATCCAAGTAGATCTCGGTACAGAGACAAGTATTGACCAAATCGTATTGAAGCTGCCAACGGGCTGGGAGATGCGTACACAAACACTCGCCGTTCAAGGCAGCACAAATGGATCTACATTCACTGACATTGTTGGTTCAGCTGATTATGTGTTCAATCCTTCAGCAGGAGGGAACACCGTTAAGATTGATTTTTCAGCAACCAGCACTCGTTATGTACGCCTGAATGTAACAGGCAATACGGGTTGGCCGGCAGCGCAAATATCTGAGTTCGAAATTTACGGAGCTAGTACACCAACACCGACGCCAACAGCCACACCAACGCCAACAGTTACACCAACGCCAACAGCCACACCGACGCCAACAGCCACACCAACGCCAACAGCCACACCGACGCCAACAGCCACACCAACGCCAACAGCCACACCGACGCCAACAGCCACACCAACGCCAACAGCCACACCGACGCCAACAGCCACACCTGTTGCGGGCAGTAATATCGCGGTTGGCAAATCGATTACCGCATCCTCTAATACGCAATCATTTGTGGCAGCAAATGCTAATGACAACAACACCAACACATACTGGGAAGGTGGCAGTAATCCTAGTTCATTGATACTTGACCTGGGGTCAAACTACAACGTTTCCTCCATCGTTCTAAAGTTAAATCCAGCCGCTGCATGGGGAGCACGTACCCAAACGATTCAAGTGCTCGGTCACAATCAGAACACAACGACATTTGGGAATCTGGTGTCAGCACAATCGTATTCGTTTAATCCAGCTTCAGGAAATACAGTAACCATTCCTGTTACCGCAACTGTCAAACGTCTACAGCTTAATATTACTGCCAACTCGGGTGCTCCAGCTGGACAGATCGCCGAATTTGAAGTATACGGTACTCCAGCTCCGAATCCGGATTTGGTGATTACTGGCATGTCCTGGTCACCAACGAATCCGGTTGAGTCTAATGCGATTACGCTGAACGCAATCGTAAAGAATATCGGCAATGCCAGCTCTCCAGCTACTACTGTTAATTTCTATTTAAATAATGAGCTTGTAGGCTCAGCTCCGGTAGGTGTACTAGCAACTGGAGCATCGACAACAGCATCGATGACACTTACCGCAGGAGTTAAGCCTGCCGCAACGTATTCAGTTAGTGCCAAAGTTGATGAAGACAACCTAGTTATCGAACAAAATGAAGCGAATAACAGCTACACGAACCCAGCGTCACTTATTATCGCTCCAGTGTCCAGCTCTGACTTAGTGGGAACTGTTACATGGACACCAAGTAATCCTGTTGCTAATAACAATGTAGCGTTTAATGTAAATCTTAAGAATCAAGGAACCATTGCCTCTGCAAGTGGTTCACATGGTATAAGCGTTGTTCTTAAAAACTCTGCGGGTTCCACTATTCAAACCTATAATGGATCTTATAACGGTGCCTTAGCAGCGGGGGCAATAGTTAATGTAGCGATTCCAGGGACTTGGACAGCGATTAATGGTAACTACACAGTCACCACTACTGTTGAAGTGGATGCTAATGAGATAGCTGCCAAGCAAGCGAATAATGTAAGTGTTTCTAATCTCGTTGTCTATGCTGCGCGTGGTGCAAGCATGCCGTATAGTCGATATGATACCGAGGATGCTACACTCGGGGGTGGCGCGATATTGAAATCGGCGCCAACCTTTGATCAAGCATTAATCGCTTCTGAAGCTTCTGGCCAGCGTTATATAGCTCTTCCTTCGAATGGTTCGAACTTAGAGTGGACGGTCAGACAGGGTCAAGGCGGCGCAGGTGTAACTATGAGATTTACAATGCCTGACTCTGCAGATGGGATGGGATTGAATGGTTCACTGGATGTGTATGTGAATGGAGCGAAAGTAAAAACAGTTTCCTTAACCTCATACTACAGCTGGCAGTATTTCTCAGGTGATATGCCTGGCGATACACCTAGTGCTGGACGTCCACTATTCCGTTTTGATGAAGTTCACTGGAAGATGGATACACCCCTCCAACCTGGGGACAAGATTCGAATCCAGAAGAACAATGGAGATAGCTTGGAATATGGTGTGGATTTCCTTGAAATTGAATCTGTTCCAACAGCAATTGCCCGCCCAGCTAACTCCGTATCTGTAACAGATTACGGTGCTGTGGCAAACGACGGACAAGATGATCTGGCAGCTTTTAAAGCTACTGTAAATGCAGCCGTGGCAAGCGGAAAGTCTATTTATATTCCAGCAGGAACCTTTAATCTTAGCAGTATGTGGGAGATTGGTTCTGCTAGTAATATGATCAATAACCTCACTATTACTGGTGCTGGTCTCTGGCACACCAATATTCAGTTCACCAATCCTAATGCTGCGGGCGGTGGTATTTCACTCCGTATTTCAGGTAAGCTAGATTTCAGTAATGTATATATGAATTCTAATTTGCGCTCACGTTATGGACAAAATGCAATTTACAAAGGTTTTATGGATAACTTTGGAACCAACTCTATTATCCATGATGTCTGGGTAGAGCATTTTGAATGCGGAATGTGGGTAGGCGACTACGCTCATACACCTGCGATTTATGCTACCGGGCTGGTAGTTGAAAACAGTCGGATTCGGAACAATCTTGCAGACGGCATCAACTTCTCGCAAGGAACTAGCAATTCAATTGTACGCAATAGCAGTGTGCGAAATAATGGTGACGATGGTCTTGCAGTATGGACCAGTAACACAAATGGTGCACCTGCTGGTGTGAATAATACCTTCTCGTATAACACCATTGAGAATAACTGGCGTGCGGCAGCGATTGCTTTCTTTGGAGGAAGTGGTCATAAGGCTGATCATAACTATATCATTGATACAGTTGGTGGTTCCGGCATACGTATGAATACCGTTTTTCCAGGTTATCATTTCCAGAATAATACGGGTGTAGTTTTCTCAGACACAACCATTATTAACAGTGGCACGAGTAAAGATCTTTATGGGGGTGAACGTGGCGCAATTGATCTTGAAGCATCAAATGATACTATCAAGAACGTTACATTTAATAACATAGACATCATTAATACCCAGCGTGATGCGATTCAATTTGGATATGGTGGTGGATTCGAGAACATCGTGTTCAACAACATCAATATTAACGGTACAGGACTTGATGGAATAACAACTTCACGGTTCTCAGGTCCACATAAAGGTGCAGCTATTTACACCTATACAGGCAATGGTGCTGCAACCTTTAATAACCTGACAACCTCCAACATTGCTTATCCGAATCTGAATTATATTCAGAGCGGTTTTAATCTAACGATTCATTAATTTTATGTACGAGGTTAAGGGAGAAGCTCTTAGGAGCTTTTCCCTTTTTAGCTTGTAACGAGCTGGATATCTCTAAATTGCCAGAAGGATAATGACTACATGAACAAGAAATTAATATAAGGGGAATTTAAACTATTAAATTTTTGAAATTCTTTTGCGGATGTGTTGATTTCATCATCTTATGTTCGTCATAGCAGATGCGTCGGATCTCAAAGGACCTCCTGATTTTGTTAAACAACTTACTGCGCTTATTCAGGCAAACCATTTAATTACTTAAAGGGAGAGATGAAAAATGAATCAGGAAGTAATCGATTTTATTGAAGCGCTAAAAGAATCATGGCAGGTGGAGTTGTCCACCTCACTACGTGAGGTTGTTCATCAGGCTATACCGGATGTGCAGGAACGTATTCAGTATAAGAAACCTCATTTTTTGAAAAATGGAAAATACGCTGCGGCCATCTCGACATCAAAAGACGCAGTCAGCTTTGTAATCTTTAATACAACCGAGCTAACGCTTCCAGAGGGAGCATTTGAGGGACCACCTGAAAGGAAAACCCTGAAGCTTCGAAAAGGAGACACATTTGATTCTGCACAATTGGTCTCTTTAGTTGCTCAAGCTTCAGCTTCTCTTTGAGCCATACTTATATTAAAAGGACGATATCTCAAAGTCATTTGACTTCATGGGATATCGTCCTTTTTGACGATTATACAGTCTTAGTTACTCGTTGTAGTGCTGAGATAGTGAATCTGCTCTTTCAGGATGGTACTTGCTTTGCCTAAAAATGTTGTTATAAGCTCAAGCTCCTGCTCAGTAAAGGAAGACGCCAGTTTAACCATCTTAGTGTGCAAAGGAAGGTAGGCATTTCCAACCTCGTTATTCTCATATAAAGGAACAATGATCACCTTACGACGGTCATTGGGATCATGTTCTCTGCGAACAAAGCCGTTTTTTTCAAGTCGATCAATTAATGTGGTAATGCTGCCTGTAGTAAGTCCAGTTAATTTGGATAGCTCGCCGGCGGTGATAGGACCTTTTTCATGAAGGATATCTATAGATAGAAAATCGTTATTGTATAACCCTAGAGAAGTTGCTACTTTTTGCTGATACAAAACCGTTCGGCTGCCTAGGCCCCGCATGCGTAAAGTTAAGTCTTCCTGCTGAATTGTAACTTGATTGTGTCGATCTCTTGACAAAAGAGGACCCTCCTTTTAAAATGTTTATATCTTGATAGTCAAGATAATTAATAAACAAGATGCTTGATGAACACCTAATTAATTGTCTTGATTTTATCGAATTATTCACTAATTTGCAAAGGGTATAACATCACGTGGTTTGGAATGAAGCCTGTGCACAATCCTTTAACAATTAGAGTAGAACTAAACATTTGGGAAAAGTGGAGGAGAAAAAGGAGCATGGAAAAGAAAAATAAAGTTGGGGTTATTATAGTAGCTCTATTGTTGGCTACACTTATGGCATCAATGGATAATACTATACTTGCAACCGCAATGGGAACCATTGTAGGTGACCTTGGCGGCTTTGACAAATTGATGTGGGTTACGTCCGCTTATATGATAGCTGAGATGGCGGGTATGCCGATTTTCGGTAAATTATCGGATATGTATGGACGTAAGCGATTTTTTATTTTCGGTATTATTGTTTTTATGATTGGTTCAGCTTTATGTGGTACGGCAAATTCTATTGTTCAGCTTAGTATTTATCGGGCAATTCAGGGTATTGGTGGAGGGGCACTCGTTCCTATTGCATTCACGATTATGTTCGATGTAGTGGCCCCAGAAAAACGGGGGAAAATCGGTGGGTTATTCGGTGCTGCCTATGGTATTTCCAGTATTTTTGGTCCTCTTATTGGCGCTTATATAGCGGATTATATTCATTGGTCTTGGGTCTTTTATATCAATTTACCCATTGGTGTTATTGCATTCTTTATGATCGCTTTTTTCTACAAAGAATCTGTTGAGCATTCCAAAGAAAAAATTGATTATCTTGGGGCTTTTACACTTGTAGCTTCAATCCTTTGTCTCATGTTTGCGATTGAGCTCGGGGGTAAGAAATATGCTTGGGACTCGACAATGATTCTGGGATTGTTTATGGCTTTTGTTGTGTTTTTAATTGGTTTTATTGTTATCGAACGTCGTGCAGAAGAGCCAATCATTACCTTTGGCATGTTCAAGAATCGTCTCTATTCTACGAGTAATGTTATGGCGATATTTAGCGGAGCGGCATTTATTACAGCCTCGGTGTACATTCCAATTTATATTCAAGGGGTTCTTGGCGGGTCTGCCACAAATTCGGGGCTTGTTCTACTTCCGATGATGATTGGTTCTGTTATCACTGCTGCTGGCGGAGGATTCTTGCTCTCTAAATTTAATTATCGCACGATCATGATTTCTACGTTAGTACTCCTTGTAGCAGGTATGGCTCTACTTACCACACTAACACCAGACTCCTCCCGGTTTATGGTCACTATTTTTATGTTTCTGGTGGGTCTTGGCATAGGTTCATCATTTTCTGTTCTAAGCAATGCAGCGATTCATGGATTTACAGCAAGACAACGGGGTTCTGCAAGTTCGACACTTAGCTTCACACGGGAGCTGGGAATGACACTTGGCATTACGGTATTTGGTATTATTCAAAGTCACATTTTTTCGAATAAACTAGCTTCCATGTTCAGTAAGGGAGGCGCGGCACCAGAAGGTGTTAATCTAAGTGATCCAAGTACAATTTTGACTCCCGACACACGGGCCAAAATTCCCTCTGAGGTTCTTGATAAAATCACCGAAGGATTATCTTCTTCTCTTGTTCATACCTTTGCTTGGGCGATTATTCCATCAGTTATAGCTCTAATGGCAGCATTTGTGATGAGCAGGGAGAAGTTTGACCCTGCTACTGAGCTGGAAGAATTTACGGCATCGCATTAAGGAAATAAAAGATAAAAAATAAGCCCAAGTCCTTTGTTAATAAAGGCTTGGGCTTTTTTGATAAGAAGCTCGGCGATCCTATTTCTCTGAAATGCTATAACGAGAATGTAAATGCCAGATAAGCTCTCTACGGCTACTGACACCTGCTTTAGCAAAAATGGATTTTAAATGATCCTGAACCGTGTAAGCAGAAATATGTAATTCAGCAGCCAATTCTTTAGTAGATAATCCGCGAATTACTCCTTCAAGTAAATGCTGTTCCCGTTTCGTCAGATCATACGCTTCTGCAATGATAGGAAGCATATCTGCTGGACGTGCAGGCTCGAATGAAATGGCAATTTGCGTCTGACCGTCGTATGCATGAAGCCGGCTAGCCCGGATCACTAGATAAGGTCCGTCTGACATCCGGATACAGGACTTTGCCATCCCCGAAGATTCAGAGGGACTATTGATTGCTTGTGTGCTCACCGCCCGAATTGGTCGTGGTAGGATATGGTGATCAATTTTTTCTAATGAACGAAGTTTCTCTAACCAGCGGTCTGCTGTAGGGTTGGAGGAGAGGAGCACTAGTTGATCAGAAAGGACGGCAATTCCGGAACCGTAATCTTCTTCCAGCCAAGTCTGATTTCTCTCAGGCAACTCAAGACTGAAAGCCCGCATTCTTGCGGCAATCTCAGGAAGCATTAAGGCTATCCGTACACAATCTTCCTGTGAAAATACAGGCTGACCCGACTTTCTGTAAAGTGTCAGATACCCCCAACACGCATCTCCATGAACAAGTACAGCGCGTAATTCATCCTCAAATCCTGCCGGAGACAGTACTTTTTGATAGCGGGCACTCAAATCTGGCTGCCCTTCGGTTGCTTCATATAAAGTAGCTACATGCACTTTACTATGAACCATTTGCTCATAGGGATTAATATCGTCTTCACCGTATTCGATCTGGAACAAGTGATGATGAATGGATTCCACGTTATCTTCTGTAACCGCACCTGTCGAGAGTAGTGTCTGTGGATCAACATGGGTACAGCAGGCAGCATCAAAGGGTACAGCCTCGCGTAAAATCGACAGTAATGAAGTACGGTAGCTATGTGAAGATTCAGAAACAGTACCTAACCTTATGATTTGTTGTTTAATATGATTAAGTTGTCTTATGGTTTTCATAGGTCAGCCCTCTAGTCATGGAGTATAAAAACAGGTATCCCACATTTATGGGATAGTGAATGTAAACCATATCCGTATAATTGAGAATGGTTCTTAATTATTTCTATTATATAGGATGCGGTGATAAAATGCAGAGAAAAGAAGATATTGTAGTCGTCGGTGGATATGGCCATGTAGGGCGTACCATTTGTGAAATCTTAGAGAAAAAATATCCTGGAAAAGTATATGCTGCAGGGCGAAGTCTTGTAAAAGCAAAGCAATTCAGTCAAGCAACTGATGGGAAAATTAAGCCGATGCAGTTGGATATTAATAAACCTTTACCTACTGATAAGTTAGAACGAGTGAAATTAATCATTATGTGCTTAGATCAAACGGATACGGATTTTATAAGAGCTGTGTTTCGAAGCGGTATTCATTATGTGGATGTATCTGCGAACGGTTTGTTTTTGAATGAAATTGAGAAATACAAGAGAGAAGCTGAAGACAATGGGTCAAGTGCTGTCTTAAGCGTAGGACTTGCTCCCGGCATCACTAATCTCCTGGCCCTTGAAGCAGAGCGGCAGATGGATCAGATTGAGGAGATAGAAATTGCGATTATGCTCGGATTAGGTGATTCTCATGGCAAAGCGGCGCTAGAATGGACAGTTGACAGTTTAGCAGCTAAGTTCGAAGTGAAGCAGGATAATCGCCAGGTTGAGGTGGAGAGCTTTACAGACAGAAGGTTGTATCATTTTGGTGATGAGATGGGTAACCGATATGCTTACCGTTTTCCATTTTCAGATCAACAGACACTTAGCAGAACACTGAAATCATCGTCTATCTCTACACGATTTTGTCTTGATTCAGCTCTAGTTACTAAAATACTGGCAATAACGAAAAGAACTGGAGCCGTTCGCTTACTGCAAATAGGCTGGCTGAAGAATTCAATTGTTCGTGTTATGGGGCGGCTGCATTTGGGGGATGATGGGTTCGCTATTAAGGTTGAAGCACATGGAAGAAATTCAGAAGGTAAATTACTTCATGCGGATTTTTTATTACAAGGAAAGAATCAATCTATCATTACGGCAAAAGTAACAGCGGCAGTAGCAAAACATCTATATGATTCACCACCCCCAGGTGGAGTTTACCATATTGAGCAGATGACTGATATAGCGTATATACAGAAGGAATTAGGATCAGCCATTTCTCTCAAGACTGCGGTAAACTAGTATAATATTAATCATATAGAAAGGGGCGTCTTAGAATGAATAGAAAAGATTGGGAGCTGTTGAACGGTCATAAAGCGGGCGTGTTTTGGTTCACAGGATTATCAGGTTCAGGAAAAAGTACACTAGCACAACAAGCTGAAAAAGAATTGTTTAAGCAAGGCATCCGATGTGCTGTGATCGACGGCGACCAGCTAAGGAAAGGTTTGAATATTGATTTAGGCTTTTCAGAAGAGGATCGTAAAGAAAACATGCGTCGCGCAGCCGAAGTAGCATCTATGTTTTTGGAACTAGGCTTTATAGTGCTTGTCCCGATGATTTCACCTTCTTCAGCTGCTAGAGAAGCGATTAGATATCGTTTTCAGTCTGGCGAGTTTGCAGAGGTTTATGTGCAATGTTCATTAGAAACCTGCGAACAACGTGATCCTAAAGGGCTGTATAAGAAAGCTAGAAAAGGTGAAATTCGTGAGTTTACAGGTATTGATGCTATTTATGAAGCCCCTGAACATGCCGAATTGACAGTTAACACAGAGATTTACGATATGGAGAGCAGTGTGAATCTGCTAGTTGATTTTGTTACACATAATTACGCTAAAAAGATATAGAGGGAAGTTAACAGAAGCCTGGTCAAGTCGGGCTTCTTTTTTTGCATTCTCAAATGGAATTATATCGCAGAAAAGGGATCAAGGTGCTACAATATGAATGAATAAAATAATATTCATTCATATTGATGGATCTTATTCAAAATATGCATATATGGAGGGGTTCAAATGAAAAAAGTTACTGCATTTATTGGGAATCAACAAAAGCATGCGACCTTTGAAGCGGTTTGTGAATTTGGCAATAATTTAAAAGCATATGGTGATATTGAATTTGAGTATGTCTTTTTAAAAAATTATCGGCTTGAATATTGCCGGGGCTGCAAGATATGTTTCAATAAAGGTGAGGAATATTGTCCACTAAAGGATGATCGCGATGTATTGATGGAGAAAATGATCCATTCTGACGGAATTATTTTCGCCACGCCTAATTATGCATTTCATGTATCGGCACCGATGAAGAACCTCTTGGACCGGCTTGCTTTTGTATTTCATAGACCTCGATTCTTCGGGAAAACCTTCACGGCTATTGTCAATCAGGGGATCTTTGGAGGCAGCAAAATTGTGAAATACCTTAGTAATATGGGCGAGAATTTCGGATTTCAAGTTACAAAAGGCTGTGTCTTGACTACTTTGGAGCCAAGAACAGAAGTTGCGCAGAAAAAAATGACGAGAGAAATAAAGAAAGCCTCCAAAAGATTCTATAAGGACCTTATGTCGCCCAAGACTCCAGTTCCTTCTTTTCTCAGATTAATGCTGTTTCGAATGTCACGTACAAGTATAAAAACAATGCTTGATGATCATTCCAAGGATTATCGTTATTACAAAGAACAAGGCTGGTTTGAGTCGGGTTATTATTATCCTGTTTCATTGGGTCCTATAAAAAGGACAGCGGGTCTGATCTTTGACTTTATTGGGAAACGTATGGCGAAGAATTCGTAACCATAAAGACACTTCTCCGTATAAGATATGAACATGACCGACAATTAACCAAAAGAGAAGTTGAGGTAATCCACCTATGAATGTGAATGTAACCGATCATGCCGATTCAGCCTATTCGCTAGCTGAGCAGAGGGCGGCTCAGTATTTTGTTTCACTGCACATGCAGTTCAAAGAAAAAACTTATGTATCTACTCTCACTGAAGATATTCAATTATGGAAAAAACATCATATTCATCGCCGCTCATGGTTGTCATTTTTCTCTAGAGGGAAAAGGAAACCTGATTCGCAGGATTATCATAGGTATATAGGCTGGCTGAATCTTAACGGTAAATTGGATGATTATTTAGATCGCAGCGTGTCCTATTTATATATGAGGGATCTGGGCAAAGCCTTGGATTCTACTGATACACAAAACAGGATTCAGCGAATGGTTGCTGACATTAGATCTCAATTGATCCCAGACGATTCAACAACGATAAGAGATCAATCGGAATTTATGAGTTTGGCAGGAGTATATCGCTGGGCGCAGAAAGAAGGCGTCGAGACCGCCACCATCTGGGTGATCGACAAGCTAAAGAACGTATCAACCCATATTCCGCAGGAAATGAATGCCGAACAAGCGCAGCGTAAGTTAATTAAGATCATTATCGGGGTCATTCTGCATGTAATGGAGGAAATGGGGGAGAGTACCCCACCTTTGGAACGTTCTAAGAAGCTTAGTGAAGCCATTAGACTTGGTTATTCTTATGGGCTGACTTACCCTTTTATTGATGATCTTCTCGATTCCAGTGTCTTAACGGTTCAAGAAAAAGAGCAATTTTCCCTCATGATACGCGACGCTATCCTTACTAGATCTGTGCCTGAGCTTGGAGAATGGTCCGGAGAGAACATGGAATTCATTCGATACGTACATTCGGAGCTTAGTGAAGCTTTCGAATATATTAAAAGCTATCAACGTCCAGAAATGCAGAACATATTTTTCGAGCAATCCTTTGTGTTTTTTCAATCTCAGGAGCTGGACCGTGTTAAGGAACTTTCCAACGCTAATTACACCAATGAAGAGCTTTATATCCCCATTATCTTAAAATCCTCTTCTTCCCGTTTAATTGTCCGATCCGTTATTAGTGCACCTACAGATGATGGATTTGATCAACGCACTTTTTATTATGGTCTTTACAATCAACTGGCTGATGATTTTGCAGATATGTTTGACGATATGAAAGAGGGAGCGGTAACGCCGTATACCTATTTTCTGAAATACCGTGATCAACGTTCAGATTTGATAAACCCTTTTGAATTATACTGGACCGTCATCTCTCATCTAATCCATTCCGTATATCACTCCGATGCCAAAACCCGTGAAGTGATTCTAGATCGAGCAATTAACGGTTTGAAGCGTTGTAAAGAACGTCTGGGCACTGAAAAGTATAAAGAGATTATGGAGATCTTTGCTTCGGGTCAACCCGAATTTAATCGTCTCGTGCAGCAAATGGTGTTGAAAGCTGATGATGTGGATTTTTTTGACAAACTACTAAGAGATCAAATGCTTACGAATTTAAAAAACAACAAGCAGGAAAAGGTGGATTTTCACAATACGATTCAAAAGGTTCGTGGTGAAATCAACAATCAATTGCCAATTAATAAACCTGTTGGGACACCAGCTATGAAAGAAATGTTAATTGATGCAGCCAATTATAGTTTAGAGGGTGATGGCAAGCGAATACGACCTATTCTGACTTGGGTTATGGGGGTGAACGAATACGGATTAGACAGCGCGGCAATTGTGCCGCTTTTGAGGTCTTTGGAATATATGCATACTGCATCCTTAATTTTCGATGATCTGCCCTCTCAGGATAATGCCCCCACTCGAAGAGGCCGTTCAACTCTACATGAGGTGTATAATAGCGCAACGGCGGAATTGACAGGACTCTTTCTAATTCAGAAGTCGATTGAGGAACAGGCATCCCTTTCTACATTCGATGCTAAATCCGTAATTGCTTTAATGCAATATTCAGCTCAAAAGGCGGAAGATACCTGCATGGGGCAAGCGATGGATTTGAATTCTAAAGGGAAAGCATTGACGCTAGAGCAATTAAATATGATTTGTTTCTATAAGACGGGCATTGCGTTCGAAGCTTCACTAGTTATGCCAGCGATTCTCGCACAGATTAAGGAGACAGAAATTGAAGCTTTGAAGAAATTTGCTTATCATGCGGGGATTGCTTTTCAGATTAAAGATGATTTACTCGACTTGGAAGGGGATTTACAATTACTGGGTAAGCCCACAGGGCAGGATGTTGAGAATAACAATGCAACGTTTGTCTCCATTCTGGGTTCAGAAGGCGCTAGAAAAGAGATGTGGGAGCACTATTGTCTTGCCATGGAGGCGCTAAAAGAGATTCCCCGCAATATCAATTTTTTAAAACATCTATTGAATTATATGGTTAATCGTGATCGATAAATATGAAAATGGAGTGTTGGCATCTTTGCCAGCACTTTTTTATGAAAAAAATCAATCGTTTTTACGTTCAACTCCGTCTTACTTATAAGAACATCAGAACGATGACTTTATCCTAATACCGACACTGACAAAAAAAGAGGGGGTGTGGTGAGTGGTGGATAGGACGATGGACGAGGTCAGAATGGTTGATTTTGCCCGAATGGATGAGGAAGTTTTCTTTAAACGCCTGTATGTGGAGCATCGGAAAATGTACACCGTCGCTTATAGTTATCTACGGACAGAAGCGGACGCGTTAGAAGTTGTACAAGAGGCTTCATGTCGAGCCTGGATGAAACGTAAGAAGCTTAAAGATGAACAGTCATTTACACCTTGGTTGATTCGAATTACGATCAATTGCTGTATGGATGAACTACGACGAAAAAAACGAGTGATTCCTACGGAGAAGCTGGCAGAGGTTGCAACTCAGGAAATGAAAAGTAACGACCGGATTGATCTGGAACGTGCTCTGAACCGATTAAAGCCCAAATATCGGCATGTGGTACTTCTTAAATATTACAATGACATGACTACAATCGAAATCGCAAAAGTGCTAAAAAAACCTGAAGGTACAATCAAAACCTGGTTACGCGAGGGACTTAAACAGCTTCGTAATGTGCTGAAGTGATATGGGAGGTGAACGGAGTGACAGATAAAGAAGATCGTATTTTGCAGAAAAATGTTGATGAAATGAATCAGAATACTGAAACTTTACAGGAAATGAAAATTTATAACGCGATGCGAAAGGGAATTATGGAAGGAAAAAAACGTGAGAAACGCCGCGTTTATACCGCAGGTTTGGGAGTGATCGCAGCTGCAGCCGCAGCCCTTTTATTTACATACTCTTCAATCGGGTTACCGGCCAAGGAAGTGGCTGAACCTTCAGTTCAAACCGCCAGCCCTAAAAATACAGATGATTTTGCAGCTTATCGTTCATTTTCAAGGTTAGAACCAGCGCTTGCTAGTGCTCTGGAAGAGAATCTCGTGATGCCGGTGGGTCAGAGCGCGGAAAACAAGGGGTACCGAGTGGATGTAACTGGTGCAGTAACAGATGGAAGGAAGGTGTATATTCTATACAGTGTTCAGAACAATACAGACAAAGAAGTTATACATGCGAATTTTGCGCTTCAATATGAAGGCATACAGGAGTCGAATCTACATAAAGGTGCTGCACTAAGTATGCTTGCCAGCGATAACCGAATTCAACCAGGCCAGTCTAAGGATTTTATATACACTACTAGTCTTTCACCAACGGTTAAATATCCAAAGGAAGTAAACTATAATGTCATTCTCACTGAAACTTCAGATAAGGCGCTACAATCCAGTAGTAATAAGTACCGGACTAATCTGGATGTTGCTTTCGAACTTAATCCTGATATGCTCAAAGCACAGGAAAGAATTCTAAAAACGGATAAAACGCTGACAGTTGACGGGCAAAAGATTAAAGTGAATCTAGTGCAATATACACCGCTTAGTACCTATGTAGATTTGGAGTATGATCTGAACAATGATAAACAAATTTTCCAATTGATTAATCCAGTTCTGATTAGTACAAATGGGGGAGCTACCGAAAAATTATTTTACCCCGACATCATCAACTCTGACAATTCTGAAGTCTATTCGGACAACACCAAGTTTACACTGGTGTTCAGGAACAGCCAGAGCAGTCTAAACCGTCAGCCAGACACCGTTTCATTAAAAACCTTTGGTATCTCGGCAGTGGAAAAGAATAAAATGAAAATTGTTGTCGATCTCAATAAGCAGCAAATCATTGAAGCACCGGGAAGTGGCCTTGAGCTTGTTGTTCCAACGCAAGAGAATTATGCAGATGAAGGAGAGATCTTGTTGCGGCATACAATTACTGATGCCGAATATTTAAAATACTACACTAGACTTGCTGAGACTTTTACTGATGCGGAAGGAAATGTGCATAAAAGAGCAATCAAAACAACTTCGGCAGGAAACTTCGGTGGCTACATGACTTCAAAGGAGGGTACAGCCGTGGATGAAATGCGTTATACTTTTGGAAAGGGAGCGAAAGATTATCCTCAACCCCTAACGATTACGCTAGAGAAATATATTAATCCGATTATGGATACGCAAGCCGTAGAGTTATTTTCTAAGTAATAGATTAAGCTTAACGATTAATAATCTTGTATTTGTTGTAATCCTATAGGAGGTAGTTATGCGTAAATATAACACTGTAATCTTTGATGTGGATGGAACCTTAATTGATACAGAAATCGCTGTTCTGAGTTCTCTGCAAAAGATGTTAAAGGTGGATCATAACAGAGAGTATGAATTGTCAGAGCTCTATTTTGTGTTAGGTATTCCCGGTTCAGCTTCATTACCACAACTTGGGATCGAAGATATTCATGAGGGCAATGAGAGATGGAATGTTTTCATGAAAGATTTCTATGATACTATTAACATCTTTGACGGAATTGTAGATGTAATGAGTTCATTACAGTCAAAAGGGATCGTTCAAGGAATTGTGACTTCCAAGACAAGAGATGAGCTAAATGACGATTTCGTTCCATTTGGCTTAACTAAATATTTATCATATACCGTTATCGCAGAAGATACAGCAAAGCATAAGCCACATCCAGACCCCTTGCTAGAATTTATTAGAGTATCAAAAGCAAACCCTGAATCATCTATTTACATAGGGGACACGATCTATGATTATGAATGTGCAAGAGATGCTGGTGTCGATTTTGGATTAGCTTTATGGGGATGCAAGCAGCATGAGCATATTCCCGCGAAATATAAATTTGAAACTCCGCAGGATATTTTAAAGCTGCAATTGTAAAGTGAATAGGGTGAATATATAGCAGAGCGGCATTTTGCCCTCTGTTTTTTTAATGGAAAAACCTTCATTGTATGTTCTTAACATTGACTCTTCTCTATCTTATCGTTAATATTACCTCTGTGCTTCATTGCCCAAAAGCCTAAAAGCTTAAAAGCTTAAAAGTAAGGAAGCACCGCAATCTCCGAATTTTATCCCAATCACAATGTTAAGGAGCACTATCGTTATGGACCGTCAGCTTAGTTTTTCAAAAAGTATGATTATCATCGCTTTTATTTTCGCACTTCTTTTTGTATCTATTTTCCTATTAAAAGCAGAACCTCATATCCCTCTTCTCGCAACCACAGTTGGCACAGCAGTCTTATTGGGTTTATTTGGCGTGTCATGGAAAGATATTGAGGCAGCTATCATTAAAGGCATCCAAACAGCTATAATGCCCATTCTTATCCTCATGTTGATCGGAATATTGATCGCTGTATGGATGATGAGTGGTACGGTGCCTACACTTTTATTTTATGGTATGGATTATATTAATCCGAACTACTTTGCAGTAAGCGCGTTATATGTCACAATTGTCGTCTCTATGTTTACTGGAAGCTCATTCACCACCGTTAGCACGATCGGCGTAGCTTTGATGGGTATTGCTTTGACGACAGGGATTTCTCCCACACTTGCTGCTGGAGCGATCATTTGCGGAGCTTGTTTTGGTGATAAAATGTCACCCTTATCCGATACGACGAATTTTGCACCTGCAGTGGTAGGTATATCCTTGTTCACACATATTCGTAATATGATGTACACAACGATTCCAGCGCTTATTATAACTACTGTCTTTTTCTTGTTCGCACCAAAAGCCGATGCGATTGATTTATCGTCGATTCAAGGGATTAAGTTTGCTCTACAAGATGGATTTCATATCCACTGGTTAACGTTGATCTCACCACTTGCCGTTATTATTTGCTCAATCAAACGAATCCCAATCCTTCCTACACTGATAGTTGGTATTGTTACTGGTCTTCTAGTGACCGCTATTATTCAGCAGCAGGCAGAAATCGGTGTCTGGTTCAGTGTGATGCAGAATGGATACGAAAGTACTATTGCCAATGAAACCGTTGCTTCTATCGTTAACCGAGGTGGAATGCAATCAATGATGAGTTCCGTTTCACTTATCTTGATTGCTTTATCATTAGGCGGGCTAATACAACATTGTGGTGTCATAGAGGCTTTTTTTCGCAAAATCATTCAACCCCTCAAACGTAAAAGCAGTATCGTGCTTATGAGCGGCGCATCATCCATTGCGGTTAATGGGATGACTGGTGAACAGTATCTTTCTATTTTGTTGCCTGGTCAAATGTTCAAAGATGAATATAATCGCCGAGGCATTCCAGCAAAGACACTATCCCGTACGTTAGAGGATTGTGGAACCCTTGTTAATCCTTTAATTCCTTGGGGAGTTAGCGGTGCTTTTTTCGCTGCTACACTAGGTGTGCCGGTAATTGAATATATACCTTATGCCACCCTTCTGTGGTTAAGCCCATTCATCACGTTTGCGTATGCTTTGATCCCGCAGCTGCAAAAGAATACGCTAGGCTAACCTTCTCTGAAAGAATGTATTTATTGAACGGATATAAAGAATAATAAGAGTGATTTCTGATTTATATCTGGGGAATTCAGCGGGGGTATTGCTAGTGAGTCGCAATAAGTTGCAGGATAGAATCAGGTTAGCAAATGTCGAGACTAAACATGCAGAGCAATTTAATAATTTATTACGTTATGTATTTCAAGTGACGAATCGTGATTTACAAATCTTTGGTTGGGAAAATCGTGAAATCACCCAAGCGAAGCTGCCAGTTCTAAAGTATGCTGATGTGGTCGGTTGGTTTGATGGTGATAAATTGATTTCACAGTTAGCAGTATACCCATTTCAAGTAAATATTTTTGGGCGAATTTATGAGATGGGTGGCCTGACGGGTGTTGGAACCTATCCCGAATATGCTAATTTAGGTTTAATGAATAAGCTGATGTTGCATGCATTAACTAAAATGCGGGGCCGCAAGCAATCAATTTCTTATCTATTTCCGTATTCTATTCCGTATTATAGGCGGAAAGGCTGGGAGATCATTACCGATAAAATCTCATTTGAAGTTCCGGATACCCAGTTGCCGAAAACTAAAAAAGTTCCTGGGAACGTGGAGCGGGTAACTATTGAACATCCAGATATCAAGGAGATATATGATCAGTTCTCCATGCAGCATCATGGAGCTATGCTTCGAAATAAGTTGGCTTGGGAAGAATATTTACGCTGGGATCTGGATGAAATGACAGTGGGCATCTACTATAACAATGAAGATTTGCCCACAGGGTATTTGTTGTATTGGGTTGCTGAGGAGATCTTTTACATCAAAGAAATGGTATATATTAACGAAGAAGCTCGCGTGGGATTATGGAACTTTATAAGTGCACATTTTTCGATGATTACTCTTGTCAAAGGGGATATTTATAAAGGGGAGCCGCTTTTCTTCGTTTTAGATGATGGTGACATCAAGGAAACCATTGCTCCTTATTTTATGGCCCGGATAGTGGATGTGCAATTATTTATCGAACAGTATCCGTTTAAAAAACAGGATAAAGATGGTTGCCTTATCTTCACCTTGAGTGATCCGATGCTGGAATGGAACCGGGGTACATTTACACTTAATGTGGATAAAGATGGAACAGGTGTTTTGCACGCAGGAGGGACTAACCCTTCCTTGTTGATTGACATTCCTACTTTAACCACGATGTTAATGGGCTATAAGCGACCTACCTATTTGGCTAGGATCGGTCGGATCCAGGCAGATGAAGCTACAGTTCAATTCCTGGAAGGGTTAATCAGGCCAGAACATCCTTATTTCTCTGATTATTTTTAAAAAGCATACTCTAATGAGTGTGCTTTTTTGTACTTTTATAGTAGAATTGATTCTCGGCAACACTAAATGATATGGGGTGTAAGAATGGCGATTAATTTCACCAAACCAATGATCCAAAGGTTAGAACAAGAAATCATAGAGGTAGAGAGCAAGCTCAAAAACGTGAAGAACAAAAAAGAAAAATCCAAATTCAAAATTAATCAATTAGAACAGGATATGAAATTTAGCAAGTCTCACACAGATTTGAGCAGTAAAATGACGCGAATCAAAAAGCTTAACGATGAGATTAAGAACATGAATCGACTGCAAGCTGATCTTTCCAAAGAATTAACAGCAAAGAAAAACTCGTTAAAAAAACTCCAGGTAAATGCATCTATAGTGACCAGTGATCCTACTAAAGGATAATCGATCATTTAGACGCTAGAAAAGAATAACGTAAATAACGCTATAGCGTTCAGTTAACAGGTTAATTATAGGGAGCTACTACTATAATCAACCTGTTTTTTTGCTGTCTACTTATTCTTACAGCAGTGATTAGAATAAAAAATAAAAGAAAGGATTTAAAGTAAAATAATGGGAAGTTAAGCCGATATATTGGTGTGTGCTCCAAATACTTAAGTTTTTAAAGATGAAGTAGTACATAAAGACCTGAGGGGTCGAAAAAAGTAGTGCATTGGATGGTCTAAGTGTAAGAACTGGAGGTCATAAATGGCATTGGACAAAATGGTATTTAAAGAAGATGAAGTCGAACGCCTGCAGACAAAAATCAGACTGGTAAGCCAAGATACCAACCGGCTGTACTTGCAGCTGAGAGGTCAGACCAATAACTGGGGTGGTATTCCGCTAGGTTCAGATTTGATACGAGCTCAGACGCTTATCAATGAACTCACGGTAGAAGCTGAAAAGCTTGAAGATATTATTCGTCTTGCAGTAAAAGGTATTCAAAGTGCACAGGATGAGAACAAGAGGCAGGCTGATCAACTTTTTCAGCAATTTAGTACTCTTGGAGGGGTGTTCGGAAAACTTGGGGGAGGCAATGCAAGTGGGCAGTTTCCGATCCCAACGTATGCCCAAAAGATGGTCACGAATCTGATCACCTCGGTTGCCGCTTTAATGGGGCGGGATGAGTTGAATAGCGATCCTTTGGTGCAGAAACTCCAAACAACGGTTAAGAATTCCAGATTGGGAACGATCGACTCCATTACAGCCCATAGCAAGCTGAAGGATATCTACCAGGCACGGGATCAAATTGCAAAAGCGCAGACCGCATATAAAGTCTATCAAGCGTTTGGAAACAAGACTCAAATGGACGCAATGCATAACCTGGCGGAAGACGCACGCCAAAAGCTGAAATATCTAGGCATAGACGAAGTCCATTACCAAGCAGGTAAGGACCTAAGCGGTTATTTCAAGAAGCCAATGGTTATGGCGTGTGATTATGATCCGTCGATTACTACCAGCAGCGTAGCATTAGTTCAGAATGAATCGTATCTGCTGATGATCCGAATGGCGATGGAATCAGGAGAACAGGGAGCCTGGGCTAAGCGCCAACTCGTAGGGGAACGACTAAATATTCCACCGATGGAGCTGCCAGATGGGACACCGATTACCGCATATAACAATAAGAATGAGATAACACTCAACTATTTTAAAGCGCATGTATTAAAACCTAACGAAACCAATTCAATACTGGCGTATTATTCATGGTTGGAATCAACCTACGGAATGACCGAGTGGCGAAAAAAGTGGTACAAGCGGATGCGGTTACGCGGGCATTTGTAGGATCTCTTATCGAGGAAACCGTTATGGGTGTTGTGGATACAGTGACGTTTACATTCCATTTTGTCATAGACCCGGAGAAGACGACACAGGAAATGGCAGATACAGCATCTTATCTCATGCAACATCCAGAAGTATTGGCAGAAGCAGCGAAGAAGATGTATCATAACTTTAATGAGGGAACGCCGGAGGAAAAGGCTTCCATGCTGGGTGCAGCTGCTTCTGTATTGGTACCGGGGCTATCTGTGACTAAGGGTACAAAGGTAGGAAAAGTGGCCGATGGGGTACAAGATTTTACCACTAAAGCGATGGAAGGCGTGAAAGACCTTAATAAAGTCCTTCAGAATTCCGGTCACTTGGCTGAACTCCTGAAATTCAAGTCATTTTTAAGCACGCCAGAAGGTGTGCCTTTCAGTGTAGGAAAGATCCCCATGGATTCAAATTCACTGCCCAAAACATTTGTGCAGGAGCATTAAATAAATGAGATGAATGGGTTTGGGGATGTGAAAGGTGGTAAGATTGAGGGGACGGGTGAAGATGTACGAAAAACTGGTGCATACAACTCATCATATAACGGTCAGTCTGGTCAAGGTTTAGGTAAATTAGAAGGAAAAGAATTGAATGTGTCAGAAAAAGGTTTAAACATTGTCAAAGAGCATCTTTCACAAAATTTTGGGGATTTTCCTGAGAATTTAGCTATGATTAAAAGACTTGAAGATGCTTTAGCTAATAAGAAGAAAATATCAGGTGCAGATTCAAGTTTTTATATGCATGAGGTTTCAGAATCAACAATGATGAAAAAAGGAATTGATTATGATACTGCTCATGAGATGGCACTTCAAAAATATGATGTCTCTCGGTTTAGTGTGTATCATGCTGATATTATCAAATCAATGCCAGAAATATTTAATAAAAACTGGAGAAAGTTTTGGGGGTTAGATGAATGATTGCATTGGATAATTTAGGACAGTATCGTCGAGGGAGAATATGGATAAACGATTTGCCCGATAATAAATACAAGGTAATTGATAAATTAACGACTTCGGTTGAATTAAAACAAAGTATTCATATTAAACCTTCTAGTTTAGCCCTAGAACTTTTACTTTCTCGACGTGACATGAGTAACTATGCGTTCTTAGGTGTTAAATTTATCCCTAATAAAGAAAAAAGAGTAAATATTAGTGTTGATGTTAGTTTGGATGAAGATGAATTATTAAATGACCATATTGCAATGAAATCGGATAATGTTTTCGTTGGAATTCCAACTGAGTATGCTGAAGCCGTTTTAAGTACTGCAAAAAAAGTCATTGAAGAAGAGATATCTCAATTCTCTAGTGGCGATTTAGAATTTTATATTGGTGCTCACGGAGAGGTGGGCTCAAGCAAATTGTCATTCTCAAAAGTAACTGAGATAATTATAAAACTAATGATAGTCGAGCCTGACATTAAAAGTGTTAATCAAATAGAAGATTTGATTAGTAGTTATCTGCAGTCTTGACGTGGAGTTGGGGGACTTTAAAATGGTTTGTGTAAATTTATTATATTGTATATTTACTTGGAGGCTATCCAGTGACGAATGAACCCATCATTCAACCAATAACACATATAACCCATGTAATACCCGTATAAAGATTTCTCCATTTCGGTTGTACGCACATAAGATGCTTTAATTTTATAACCTAAATAACGCTATTCCGTTACATCGAACAGGTCGATTATGGTCAGATACCACCATGATTGACCTGTTTTTTGTTATGTTCGCTTTCTTGCGCTTTATTCAAATTTACTCGCAACTGTAGATTACCCTGTGGTGATAGTGAGAGAGAGGAAGACGGAATCGCACCTTTCAAGATAGATAGCACGACAACTATAGTAAAGGTGAAATGCAAAGAATAGGACTTTGTCCGTAACTTAACGAACACATGTAACGATGATTACGATGCAGGAAAGAAGTATGGTGACGACCAGTCAACATTAACAGGTAAGGTAACTAATTTGTTCTTCGATCACGTTTTGTGCGATGGATGCTTTTTAACGACAAAAGGCTCAAACTACCATAGACAGTCTCGAGGGATAACGATTTCCTGCTCTACTCACTGACTAACGTTTTCCGACTCCTTCCGTTGAGACTATTTGGTGTGAGCTTCGCCCTGAATTCATGCTTGCCATAGCCTAAATGACTTCTAACATCTCCTGAATCGTTTCTTTAAATAGATCCTTTAAGGCATTCTGCTCATTATTTGCAGAAACCAAATTACTCTCCTTGATAAACTCCCGCACTTGTTGTTTTGTCAAAGTCACATGTGTTTCCCCAACCCTTCTATTATTTTCATTTTAAGTTCTACGAAGAATTTCTAACAATATTAATTGAATAATATAAAGCATCAGATACAAGAATTAATCATATGCGTTCTGTAAAACAGGTTGATTATAGGGAGCTACTACTATAATCAACCTGTTTTTTTGTTGTCTACTTATTCTTACAGCAGTGATTAGAATTAAAAATTAAAAGAAAGGATTTAAAGTAAAATAATGGGAAGTTACGCCGATATATAGGTTAGGTGTGCGCTCCAAATACTTAAGTTTTTAAATATGAAGTAGTACATAAAGACCTGAGGGGTCGAAAAAAGTAGTGCATTGGATGGTCTAAGTGTAAGAACTGGAGGTCATAAATGGCATTGGACAAAATGGTATTTAAAGAAGATGAAGTCGAACGCCTGCAGACAAAAATCAGACTGGTAAGCCAAGATACCAATAAGCTGTACTTGCAGCTGAGAGGTCAGACCAATAACTGGGGTGGTATTCCGCTAGGTTCAGATTTGATACGAGCTCAGACGCTTATCAATGAACTGACGGTAGAAGCTGAAAAGCTTGAAGATATTATTCGTCTTGCACTAAAAGGTGTTCAAGGCGCACAGGATGAGAACAAGAGGCAGGCTAATCAACTTTTTCAGCAGTTTAGCACTCTTGGAGGGATGTTCGGAAAACTTGGGGGAGGCAGTGCAAGTGGGCAGTTTCCGATCCCAACGTATGCCCAGAAGATGGTCACGAAACTGATCACCTCGGTTGCTGCTTTAATGGGACGGGATGAGTTGAATAGCGATCCTTTGGTGCAGAAACTCCAAACAACGGTTAAGAATTCCGGGCCGGGAACGGTCGACTCTATTGCAGCCCATAGCAAGCTGAAGGATATCTACCAGGCACGGGATCAAATTGCAAAAGCGCAGACCGCATATAAAGTCTATCAAGCGTTTGGAAACAAGACTCAAATGGACGCAATGCATAACCTGGCGGAAGACGCACGCCAAAAGCTGAAATATCTAGGCATAGACGAAGTCCATTACCAAGCAGGTAAGGACCTAAGTGGGTATTTCAAGAAACCAGCGGTTAAGGCGTGTGATTATGATCCGTCAATTACTACCAGCAGCGTAGCATTAGTTCAGAATGAATCGTATCTGCTGATGCTCCGAATGGCGATGGAATCAGGAGAACAGGGAGCCTGGGCTAAGCGCCAACTCGTAGGGGAACGACTAAATATTCCACCGATGGAGCTGCCAGATGGGACACCGATTACCGCATATAACAATAAGAATGAGATAACACTCAACTATTTTAAAGCGCATGTATTAAAACCTAACGAAACCAATTCAATACTGGCGTATTATTCATGGTTGGAATCAACCTACGGAATGACCGAGTGGCGAAAAAAGTGGTACAAGCGGATGCGGTTACGCGCGCATTTATGGGATCACTTATCGAGGAAACCGTTATGGGTGTTGTGGATACAGTAACGTTTACATTCCATTTTGTCATTGACCCGGAGAAGACGACACAGGAAATGGCAGATACAGCATCTTATATCATGCAACATCCAGAAGTATTGGCAGAAGCAGCGAAGAAGATGTATCATAACTTTAATGAGGGAACGCCGGAGGAAAAGGCTTCCATGCTGGGTGCAGCTGCTTCTGTATTGGTACCGGGGCTATCTGTGACTAAGGGTACAAAGGTAGGAAAAGTGGCCGATGGGGTACAAGATTTTGCTACTAAAGCGATGGAAGGCGTGAAGGACCTTAATAAAGTCCTCCAGAATTCCGGTCACTTGGCTGAACTCCCGAAATTCAAGTCATTTTTAAGCACGCCAGAAGGTGTGCCTTTCAGTGTAGGAAAGATCCCCATGGATTCAAATTCACTGCCCAAAACATTTGTGCAGGAGCATTATATAAATGAGATGAATGGGTTTGGGGATGTGAAAGGTGGCAAGATTGAGGGGACGGGTGAAGTTCCTAAGATTAAAAGTGCTAAAGAGGTTGAGATTGTAAACCAAAGAGGAGAATCACTTGGTGAATTTGATGAAATTGATCTGGTGAAAAAGATTTTTTACGAGGACAAGTCTGCTCAAGGTCTTGACAGAGTTAATCCTAAAACGGGCTTACCTGCACAAACTCCACAGCAATTTGCTGACAAGCAAATACTGACAAAAACTCGAAATCGAATTAATGAACTTCAAAATGCAACTTCTACACGGGCAACAAAGAATGGATCGACAGAAATACCAGATCTCGATAGTATTAAGAATATTCGAGAATTTGTTTTCAGATTAGATGGAAATACACCTGAATTGAAACAGGCAGTTGAAAACAGTTTGAATCAGCTTAGAAAAGAATTTCCTGATTATAAATTCAGTGCTGTTTTTGGAGGTGAATAACAGATGGCAATTAGTGTAATGATCCTTGATCCACAAAACGATTTTGAAAAACACTTCTTTCTTCCAGTTGCTACGGAATCCTTTTTCAAAGAATGTTGGATACCTGCCATCCAATCCTTAGGATTAAGATGGGTAGATCTTTTTTCAACAGGAGTTGATGTAGAAGAGGAAGATTTGCCAAGTATTCTTGCTGAACTTGATCAATTAAAAGAGTGGGCGGATCAGAATCTAGAAGAAGAACAGAAAACCAAATTATTTGAAAGAGTAGAAGGAATCAAGGAAAAGTTACCCAATGCATTTCAACGTAAAGACGCAGTTGTATTTATAGGATAGTTTTGATGTCACAATCCTATGTTCTCTTTAATACTTAGTAAATATTGTGGGGGCTACCCAGTGCCGAATGAACTCATCATTCACGCAAGAACACATCTCACCCAAGTAATACCCGTATAATGATTTCTCGATTTCGGTTGTACGCACATCAAATGCTTTAATTTTATAACCTAAACAACGCTATTCCGTTACATTGGACAGGTCGATTATGGTCAGATACTACCATGATTGGCTTGTTTTTTTGTTGTCTTCGTTTTCTTTCGGTTTTTTCAAATTTACTCGCAACTGTAGAATACGCCGCCCCGATAGAGAGAAAAAAAGGCAAAGCATCATTTGGAACAGTTAGCCCGACTATTAATATTGTCAGAACTTATCTGCAAATTGTTCGCAACAATCTGGCTACTTGCCGCGTGGTAAGATTAGGGATCAAGGTTTGAAAGAAAGAGAGACAGGAATAGATTTGGAACAACAAGGTAAACTAGGGAAAATAGTACGTGACCCACAAGGAAATGGTGGAGCGGAATTTATTGATACAACAAATAACATTAAATGGAACGTTAAAAGTTTCCTATCTTACCCAAATGGTCATACATCACCTAAAAAAGGTGCATTTACAGTAAATAATGCGATGAAAGCGATTAATAAAGAACTGGATAAAAACTACAATATAATTGTGGATAAAAGAGACATGATTCTTGAACATGTCGAGCAGTTAAAAGAAGCAATAGAGAAATCTGGAATATCAGATAGGATTATTTGGTATCCATAGCTGGAGGTTAGGTATGACAACTGAAAACAAAGATATTATGATTCGATTAGAATCACATCGTATTTGGATTGAAACTATTGGAGAACAAGGTGAGAAACTAGGTATAGACGAAATTGATTTGCGTAATGTGGAATTATCACATTATCCATTAGACCAAGCAAATATTACTGCTTGTAATTTTGATGGTATGAACTTAAATCGTAAAGATTTCTCTTTATCTTTACTTAGTTCATCAACTTTTATATCTACAAGTTTAGAGGGGGCAGACTTTTGTAAATCTAATGTCTCATATGCGGACTTTACAAATGCTAAGGTTAAAGGAGCTAGATTTGCTGATTGTGAATGTATTGAGACAGTGTTTATTAAAGCTGATTTATCAGATGCTAATTTAGTTGCTGGACTTTTTGATGAAACGGATTTTCGGAATGCAATATTATTTAATGCGGATGTACGGTTAGCTACGTTTGAAGGAGCATTGCTAAAAGGAGCTATATTAACTGGAGTTCGGGGGCTTAAAGAGGCTTTTATTAAAAGCATCAATATTGGGTCTCCTGAACAACCGAATATTCTAGTAGGTGAAGAAGCTAAAAAATGGTTAAACGATAACATTTTGAGTTATGAGTAAATTTCAAAACAATGTTAGATAAGTTAATTTTTACGGAATAATACAACCAACAAAGCAAAAACTTAACCATTCAAACACTTGATAAACTTTTAAAGCTCGTTCCCGCTTGTACCATAAGTAGAAATGAGTTTTTGTCAATTATAGGAACCAAAAAAGCTGGGATAATAAAAAAGTTTAGAATGTTTATCACATCTTGAAAACAGAATAAAAGATTAGAGTTAGTTTACTTGATCATTCTTATTACGAAGAAAAATTGCAAAAATAGAGTGTTTCATCCGAAGTTAAACCAATTTATACCCTAACTAATGGGAAGCCTCAAGTCGAATAGGTCGATTAAGGTTAAACCGCGTAGCTGGCGGTTTTTATTTTCTTA
The DNA here is from genome assembly GCF_038002725.1 of Paenibacillus sp. FSL H7-0323. Classification (NCBI taxonomy): domain Bacteria; kingdom Bacillati; phylum Bacillota; class Bacilli; order Caryophanales; family Paenibacillaceae; genus Paenibacillus; species Paenibacillus sp. FSL H7-0323. The sequence continues at coordinate 1,229,465 of NZ_JBBODB010000001.1, forward strand.
CCAGCTCATCTGTTTCTCCCCTTAACAAGGAAATCTCATGCTTATAGGGTGCGTTTACATATTTCTTTTCACCGATGGAGGGAGTCTCTAGGAGTTTGGGAATGGTTGATAGTTGAGGATGGTGGACCACATATCGAAGCGCCTGAAGGCCGATATATCCGTGTCCTATATTTTCGTGCCTGTCTTTATGTGAGCCCATAATATTCTTTGAATCATTGACGTGAATTACCTTTAGTCGCTCTATTCCGATCAATCGATCAAATTTATCCAATATGCCATCAAAATCTTCTTTTACGTTATAACCGGCATCATGGATATGGCAAGTATCCAAACAAATTGATAGGCGCTCATTATGGGTCACTCCATCAATAATAGCTGCAAGTTCTTCAAAAGAGACTCCACATTCACTACCTTTTCCAGCCATAGTTTCTAATGAAACCTGAACATTTCGTTTATCTGTTAGCACTTCGTTTAAGCCTTCCACGATCCGAGAGATTCCAGCTTGAGAGCCAGCACCAACATGGGAGCCAGGATGTAGGACGATTTGGGTTGAACCCAAAGCTTCTGTTCTTATGATTTCTGATTGAAGAAACTCTATACTATGCTCAAAGACCTGTGTCGAAAGTGTATTTCCTAAGTTAACAATAAATGGAGCGTGTACAATAATATTAGAAATACCGTTATCTCTCATATGAGCATGTCCTGCTTCAATATTCAAAGCTTCAATGGGTTTGCGGCGTGTATTTTGTGGGGCTCCGGTATAAAAAAGGAAGGTGGTCGCTCCATAAGAGGCTGCCTCTTCACTAGCTCGAAGGAGCATTTTTGTTCCGGTCATAGACACATGAGAGCCTAGGAGTAAAGACATCGGGGTTGACACTTCCTTTCCTCTGAAAAGAGAGCCATATTTAGTCACTATATATCCTATATGTCTATTATTATTTGTGAATTACCCGGATTATATGTATTGGTATTACAAGAAAGTAGGATGTTTTTTAGGGAAGATCAAGGTTGTCTCATCTGATTTATTATTTATGAGAGACAACCTTAGCGACCCGGAATTTAGCGCTAATTAGCGGCGGAAATAGTCTCACCTTGAATTGGTTTTAAATTTTTCTCCCATTTAACTCTGATTGCCCGGGAAGTGAATAGATCAGCTCCATCTGAGATTTGGAAGTGTAGATGGGCCTCGCTCGTATTACCAGAATTACCTATTAAGCCAATAACTTCACCTTTTTCGACTTTATCCCCCGGTTTTACAGTAACTGACCCTTGTTTGAGATGCGCCAAATGACTATATTCCCCGCCATGATCAATGACAACGATATTTCCGGTAGCTTGATTCGGATTCATGACCCCAACTGGCTCATTGTCTTTAATGTCATTCACGACCGATACAACGGTGCCGTCCGCTGGAGCGAGAATGTTTTTGCCAAAGGCATAATAGCTTTCATTTTTTAGTGGATCTCCTGTATAGGAATAGTTATCTTTGGTTTGTATAAAATCGTAAGCGTACCGCTGGATTTCTAACTCATAATGATAATTCACAAGCACATTTTCACCACCCCAAAATACATACCAATCTCCCTCAAACGGCAGTGCGTATTCATGTTTGCTTAGTACATTGTCGGTTTCAGGAGAAGGAGTAAGCTCTTGAACTTGAATTAATGTAATCGTCCCATCCGGATCAAACATCCCGACAAGCCCCTTATTGCCAGCATCACTAACCCATGTGCGTCGATCAAATCCATTAAGCTGCATGGTCGATGCCTTTTCCAATGTATGGATACCCTTAGTGAATTCTTTTCCTGTCTCTGTTAATTCTGCTTCACTTATTTCATCTTTTAAAGGCTGATTAAAGCGGGCATACAACTCCTTGTACTTCCCGTCCAGTAGAATCTTTGATAGTTCATCTGGAGCAAATCCGCTCAGAATGGCAGCTGTGGCCGGGCTTGTTGTCTGCTCCGCCTTTTCAGTAGTCGGCACATCTGCATTCTCTCCTCCACAGGCAGCCATTAATAAAGACAATGACCCTACAGCCAATGCAGTTCTTGTATTCAAAATAACTTTATGAATGATTTTTTTAGGTTTTTTGTTCATATATATCGCCTCCCAGTATTACGATTGTAGCAGTCTATCCTTAGCTCTTCTGAAATTCTATATTAACACTTACATAATTTACTAGCTATTTAATGAATACGAATTAAGCTTCCGTTAAGATTAGTAAGATTGCTAGCCAAAAAAATCATGCTATGATGTTAAAAACGTCTATTGTGAAAGGGAAAATTTATATGAATGAGGCTTCAATTTTATTGGTTGATGATGAGGTATCGCTTTTAGACATTATGGAGACAGTGCTGCGTAAGGAAGGCTACGCCAATATAGATACAGTGCAAACAGGTGAGGAAGCAGTAAGTGCCTGTGAATCCAAAAAATATGATTTAATTGTGCTGGATGTAATGCTGCCCGGACGAAGTGGTATCGAAATCTGCCCTTTTATCCGTCAGACGACGGATGCCCCTATTCTTTTTCTGACTGCTCGAACGTCTGATTTCGATAAATTAACGGGATTTGCTATAGGCGGAGATGATTATATTACCAAGCCCTTTAACCCGCTTGAAGTGGTGGCTCGTATAAGAGCACAACTGCGGAGATATTTTGCTTCTGCTAACCAACAGGCTACTGGCAAGAGTGTAGAAATAGTCCCCAATAAATCTGCAAATGTATATGATTACGGAAGGTTTAAGCTAGATGAGACAGCGGGAGAACTCCTGGTAGAGGGTCAGTCTGTTGCTTGTCCGGCACTTGTATTTCAACTGCTGGTCTTCTTATGCAAACATCCTAATCAGATTTTCAGCAAAAGTGAGTTATATGAGAAAGTATGGGGCGATGAAGCACTGAGCGATGATAATACGGTCATGGTTCATATTCATCGAATTAGAGAACGTATCGAAGCAGACCCGTCCGATCCAAAATTTATTGTTAACGTTAGGGGTCTTGGTTATAAGCTGGTGAAGGTAGACCGCCAGGAGTTGTCCATGCCATGAATATCAAACGTCGGTTAACGTTAAGGTTCGTTCTACAGCTAGCAATTACGGGAATGGTTGTTCTCGCTATTGCAGCAGTAACGTTTACTTGGATGCTGTTGCGTTTTCTCGATATCAGTATTACGCGTGATTTTGCTAATGTTGGCTTAGAGCAACTGGTTGAATCCTCCAAAATCGATGAGAAGGGCATTCAATTTTCCCCGAGCTTGCTGGAGCAAGTGAAGAAGAATAAGGGCTGGCTGCAAAATATCGATGAAAATGGAAAAGTTGAAAGTGCCTACAACACTCCAAAAGATGTCCCAATTCAATATGGACCGGGTGAAGTAGTCGCCTATTGGACAGGGACTCAGCCTTTTCCGTATACTCTGGCTGTATGGATTCAAGAGAAAAATGGGAGACAATTCACACTTCTTTATGGCGCGCCAAATATACTAGATCCTCTGTTAAAAAAAATGAGCGATGGTACATTTGATGCAGTAGATGGAGATCTGGTTCTGCCTGATTCGATTGAAAGAGAAATTAAATCATCACAGGCTTTTGTTCAACTCATCGATTCATCGGGTACGGAGCTGCTCTCCTATAATAGGCCAAAGATGATTCCCACCAAGTACTCAGTGCCAGAGCTAGCACTACGCACTCTCTACAGTGAACGTTACGGCTATCATGTCCGATCTTCTTTTGATAAACAAACGGGCCAAACATGGATCGTTGGACAACCGAACGTAAAGGGTGCAGATACAGGACAAAAGGTATGGGTACCTGAAGAGGTTAAAATTGTCATTAAAGGCTCATTAGCAATGCTCGCGGCTTTATTGCTTGCATTTATATTGCTATCTTTATGGCAAGCTCATAGGTTTGGAGCGCCAATGCTGCATATGCTTGTATGGCTCGATTCTATTGGAAATGCCATATATACAGAGCCTTTGGACCGTAAAGGAAATCGTCGTAGTCGAACACACGTAGGTAAATGGAGGCGGAGATACCGGGTTTTTTCTGATGTAATGGTCTCCATAGAGAAATTATCTGCTAATTTGCAGAGAGATCAGGCGTTGCGGCAACAAACAGAGAATTTGAGGGAAGAATGGATCGCAGGTGTTACACATGATTTAAAAACTCCTTTATCTTCTATAACTGGTTATGCTCATTTACTGGCGGAGCCTTCGTATGATTGGTCGAAAGAGGAAGTTCGCAAGTTTACAAGGACGATGCTGGATAAATCAGCCCATATGGACATGCTGATCAGTGATCTTGCCATGACCTATCGGCTAAAAACAGGGATCAAGCCACCAGAGCTGATGGAAGTGGAATTGAACTCTTGGTTACATCAAACCCTTGATCAAGCTGCTGCAAATCCCGAATACGGGAAGCAGCGAATTATATTTGTGCCGGCACCAAACGAAGTAAGGGCCCGATTGTATACTCCATGGCTAGAGCGGGTTGTGAACAATTTGACTGCGAATGCTTTACTTCATAACCCCTCGGATACGATTTTAACGGTTTCGCTTACTATGAATGATTTGGACAGTGGATTTACTATTCAATTCTCCGATGATGGCGATGGAATGGATGAAGTCACACTTAACCGATTATTTGAACGTTATTATCGAGGAACGGACACGGTATCTAGCTCCAACGGATCCGGCCTTGGCATGGCGATCTCCAAGGGATTAATCGAATGTATGGAGGGCAGAATTGCTGTTGAGAGTAGCCCTGGACAAGGGACCATTATTAAGTTGAGTTGGAGCTAATCATAGAACCAGCGTTTTTCCTAACGGAAATGACGGTGGTTTTTTTGTTCTGAATATAATTTTTTAATTCTCCTGTTTATTATCCAGCCAGAGTTGGGATCATAAATAAGTTGACATCCAAACTGATTGTAACTACAATAGTTACAGGTAGTGGTTAAAATAAATTTATCATCCTAATTTGAGGAGGAAGTAAAAATGAAAATAGCAATAACAGGAGCAACAGGTCAATTCGGATCATTGGTGATAGAAGCTTTACTTAAAACTGTACCTGCAGGTGATCTTGTAGTTAGTGTGCGGAACCCAGAAAAAGCAAGTGATCTTCAGGCACGTGGAGTGGAAGTCCGTCATGGTGATTTTGATCAACCTGAGACGCTGGAATCAGCATTTGCCAGTGTGGATCGATTATTAATTGTATCTGCAGATGGTGATAATGAAACCCGGATTCGTCAACATAAAGCAGCTGTTGCTGCTGCGGAAAAAGCAGGCGTCGGCTTCATTGCCTACACAAGTGTAGGACAAGCAGACAAGAGTGAACTATTTCTTGCTGAAGTTCACCGCATCACCGAAGAAGCTATTCGCGCAACAGGCATTCCTTACAGCTTCCTCCGTAATAACTGGTATTTGGAGAATGAGATCGGCTCCATTCAAGGTGCTCTAGCAGGTGCCCCATGGGTGACTTCAGCAGGGAATGGTAAAGTTGGCTGGGCTACACGCGGAGATTATGCAGAAGCTGCAGCAAATGTTCTGACAGGTGACGGACATGAGAACACAGTGTATGAATTGTCTGGCAACCCTTTAACACAAGAGGAATTGACTGAGATCATAGGCAGTGTAATCGGTAAAGAAATCAAAGTAATCCAGGTTGACGACGAGGCTTATGCCAAGACCATGTCGGAGGTGGGTGTCCCAGAAGCTGCGCTTCCAATAGTTGTAGCTATACAACGTGGGATTCGTGAAGGTTGGCTTAATATTGAAAGTAGCGATTTAGAGAAACTGCTGAAACGTTCAGCTACTCCTCTTGCGGATGTCATTCGTGTTATGGTCGGTAATTTACAAGCATAATAATATAAAAGATAAAAGGCTTCCTCGAGGTTGAAAAACCAGTGAGGAGGCCTTTTTTTCTGTGTTGATAGAGGATGAATCAAATACATAACTTTTCACTATTTTGCCTTGTTCATAATTGTGTTAGTTTAGTCTAACTAGTTATACTAAAAGAAATGGAAGATACTTTGAGTGAGTACATAATCTGGCGAATAAGCGAAGGAGATGATTACAAATGAAAAGAAATATCTTGGTGGTATCGGGAGCGGCGGTTGTTGCATTAGGTGCGTATTTGTTATTGGGAGGTATCGATAAGGATACGCCTTCAGCACAAGATACAACCGACATTAAGCAATTAGTGCAAGAATATAGTTCAAGCAGTCTGGAAAACCTGTCCGCGTCTATCACTTCTGAGCAACTTATTGTAACCGATAGTAACAATAAAGAGAAAACTTACGACTTGCCTAAAGATGAGTTTTTTGTTTCTATAGCTCCATATGTGGAGAATACGCATCCTTGCGCAACACATAGCTTGACTGGCTGCCAAGGTGAATTAACGGATGATGAGTTTAAAGTATATATCGAAGACAGCGAAGGCAATGTGATTGTGGATCAAGAAATGAAATCGCTATCTAACGGATTTATTGATCTTTGGTTGCCCCGGGACAAACAATATAACGTAACCATTGAGCAGGACGGAAAAACAGCAAAATCTGAGCTTTCCACTTTTAAGAGTGATAATACATGTGTTACAACTATGCAATTGGCAGAAAGTATCTAAAAAGTTGCAGGGAGAAGACTTGGAAAGCGAATGCTCAGAAGGATGTTTCTTAAGCGATGTCGAATTCGTTATTCATAATCCAATTTGATCTTTCTTCTGATGTATTCTGTATTGGACTTTCGCCAAATGTCCATCGTATCGGACTCCATTGCAGCTATTTTAGATTTTCGCTGCATTTTTCAAGCTTATCGGACTGCATAGCTCTTATTGGCTTGTAATGGCACAGAATTGGAGTGTATTTAGGGAAATAACTGCATCTGGGTCCGATAACCTGGTGAAATGCTATAAATCTACGAAATAAGTGCACCTCGGTCCGATCTAGCGGAGAGTTAGAAAGTGTTTGGGAAAAGAAATCAAAAGTATCACACGAATGATCAAAAGAAATTGCTTTACAGAAGAGAGGAGAGAGATGAATGGTTAAAGAGCTGATCATTGGGGATGTTTTGCAAGAGCTGGCTGGTACACGTCGGATACTGGAGAAGCTGCCTCAAGAGAATATGACATGGAAACCACACTCTAAGTCAATGAGCCTGGGTGGGCTGGCCACACACCTCGTTAACCTTCTGAGCTGGCAATCTGCAATTCTACTTTACTCGGAGTTTGATTTGGCATCTGTGGCATATCGACGAGAAGCACTGGAGAGTCCCGACGCGGTTCTACAAGAGTTCGACCTGAAAGCTCGTGAGATTGAGGAATTAATTACTGCAAGCAATGTGGAGATGCTCGGCGCGGAGTGGACCTTGCGGAACGGGGAGCAGATCATCCGTCGTCAGACACGGGCAGCTGCGCTTCGTACCATCGGATTGAATCATATGGTTCACCACCGGGCGCAGCTTGGAGTTTATCTGCGGCTGCTTGACGTGCCGGTACCTGGTCTTTACGGACCCTCGGCTGATGATTTAGAATTAGCAAACGGTGAAGGTTGATAAGTGAGGAAGCCCTGCACTGCCAAGTAAGTTCAACATATAGCTCTTACCTGATATATTGGAGTATTAAGTTACCTCCAAACATACGGTAATGGGCTTATTTACTTTTTTCTAGTATTACACTAAATAAAACTCACGGAGGATCGGAAAGTTTGGGTTGACACTTTAGCTAATTTGGAGATATTATAGATTCATTAAGTCTATGATGTGGCAAATATTTTTTGGTTTAATAACAGACAAAAAGAGTCTTTAATATCTGCATATAGGAGATGATTCATATGATTTACGATTGCATTATTGTTGGTGGTGGACCCGCAGGCTTGAACGCAGCCCTTGTTCTTGGTAGGGCAAGAAGAAAAGTAGCTTTAATTGATAATAATCAGCCAAGGAATGCTGTTACCCATGCATCACATGGTTTTATTACAAGAGACGGGGTTACACCAGCCGAGTTTCGTCGCATTGCGTATGAAGAGGTACTACGTTATCCATCTGTTAAGCATATCCAGACTGAGATTATTTCGATTAACAAAATTGATTCTGGATTTGCGGTACATGATTCGTTTGGTCGTCACATTGAAGCTCGCAGATTGATTTTGGCGACCGGGTTAAAAGAGGTCCTTCCTGAGATAGAGGGCTTACGACCATTATACGGAAAAAGTCTGTTTAATTGCCCGTATTGTGACGGCTGGGAACTACGAGATCAACCCCTTGTCGTTGTTTGCGAAAATCCACATGTTTTTCATATGGCTAAAATGCTGCTCAATTGGAGTAAAGATTTGGTTATCTGCACGAACGGCAAGACATTCCTTTCAGATGAACAGAAAAAAAGTCTTGAGGCTAAGGGAGTTGTAGTCAATGAACAAACAGTTTCCTCTTTTATGGGTCATGACGGGCAACTTCAGGCGGTTCGTTTTGCAGATGGTACTGAGATCTTAAGAACGGGAGGGTTTATTTCTCCGAATTTGATCCAAACGGCATCAATGGTAGATCATTTGACTGTAGAGCGGAATGATTCTGGTGGGTTTAGCACGGATGGGTCGGGGAGAACCTCGATTCCAGGATTATATTCGGCTGGAGATGTTTCTTATTTTATGCCTTCTCAGTTAGTGTTTGCCGCGGCTGACGGGAGTCGGACAGCTATGAGTGTAAATATGGATCTTACAGAAGAAGAATTTGAACTTTTTTAACGAATTATGGGTAGGAAGTTGAAAATAATAAGTATGCATGATAACATAATTACAAATTAATGATCGGAGTTGAAAAGTATAGTGTAGTAATTATTCTTGCGTCCCATGATGAATAAAACAACAACAATGGTTTATTTCGTTTGTTTTATTCTTTGTATGCAAGAAAGTTACTACTTCTTTTCACTCGAAAATATATCCATATCTAACTCCATTTGGGGCTGGATTTGCTGTATTTATTTGAGTCACAAGAAAGTAACTTTCTTGTGGCTTTTATTTTGTTAAAATACAGGAGGATTATTTTATGTCATTAATAAATGTCACAAATCTAACCTTTGCCTATGAAGGCAGCTACGATAACATATTTGAGAACGTAAACTTTCAAATCGATACCGATTGGAAATTAGGTTTTACAGGGAGAAATGGTCGAGGAAAGACTACATTTCTTAGCTTATTGCTTGGAAAGCATGAATACAGCGGTAATATTTCTGCTCATGTCAGCTTTGAATATTTCCCCTTTCAGGTGAATAACAAGGAGCTTAACACCATAGATGTGATCAGCGAGATTTTTCCGGATTATATTCATTGGAAGTTAATGCGTGAGCTTTCTTTGCTAAAGGTTTCTGAGGATGTGTTATATCGTCCCTTTGATTCATTGTCTAACGGAGAGCAAACGAAAGTGCTGTTAGCCACATTATTCATTAAGGAAAATAGCTTCCTGTTGATTGATGAACCTACAAATCATTTGGATATGACGGCAAGAAAGCTTGTCAGTGATTACCTCAATACGAAAAGTGGATATATTCTGGTCTCTCACGACAGATCCTTTCTTGATAATTGTGTGGACCACATCTTGTCAATTAACAAAACCAATATAGAGATTCAAAAGGGCAATTTTTCTAGCTGGTGGGAGAATAAAGTCAGACAAGATAACTTTGAGATAGCGGAAGACGAAAAACTTAGAAGAGATATCAAACGCTTGTCAGCCTCATCTAAACGAACAGGTAACTGGTCACATGAGGTGGAAAAAACTAAAAATGGAACTAGAAATTCTGGATCTAAGTTAGATAAAGGTTATGTTGGACACAAGGCCGCTAAAATGATGAAACGCTCTAAAGCCATCGAGCAGAGACAGCAATCTGCCATCAACGAAAAGTCTAAGCTTCTTAAAAACATCGAAAATTCTGAGAACTTAGAGATTACGCAGCTTGCTTATCATAAACGTCATCTTGCGGAGCTGGACAATGTTTCGGTTTTTTACGGAGAGAAAAGGGTATGTTCAGAAGTAAGCATTACCATTGAGCAGGGGGAGAGAATTGCACTCTCGGGTAAAAATGGTTCCGGAAAATCAAGTGTCATCAAATTGATCTGCGGTGAGGATATAGATTATACCGGCACCTTCACTAAGGATAGCCAGCTTATCATTTCCTACGTATCACAAGACACTTCAGATCTACGGGGCGATTTAACAGATTATGCTAGAGAGAATGGGATAGATGAAAGTCTTTTTAAATCTATTCTGCGAAAGCTTGATTTCTCCAGAATTCAATTTGATAAGGATATATCCACTTACAGTGGCGGCCAAAAGAAAAAAGTCCTGATCGCCAAAAGTCTTAGTGAAAAAGCTCATTTGTATATTTGGGATGAACCGCTTAATTTTATTGATGTTATTTCACGTATGCAAATTGAGGAGCTATTGCTTGAATATACACCAACACTCGTTTTTGTGGAGCATGATCGCGAATTTTGCCATAATGTTGCCACGAAGATCATTGAACTTAGCTGATATTTTTAACATCGATTGAAAATTTCCAACTCTAACAGACCAATATTATTATATTAATAAAGATAATTATTATATATATTACAGTTATCCAATGTACTATAATGGTATAGTTAAACTTTATGATATGTAATTGATGCCTAAAGAAACAACCTATAGAATTGAACAACAGGAGGAAACAAGTTGAGTACACAGAGTGTGGGAATTCCATTAGAAGGTTTTGCAGAATTTAGCCGGACGGTAGCAGCAGAAGGTGCGGTACTGTTGAAGAATGATCATCAGGTGCTTCCGCTTGGTGAAAGTGATAATGTTGCTGTTTTTGGCAGAACTCAAGTGAATTATTATCGCAGTGGTACTGGTTCGGGCGGTAGTGTTCATGTTACTTATACGACCAACCTGCTGGGCGGTCTTCGCAGTAAAAAGAACCTTACGGTCAACGAAGATTTGGCAGCATTATATGAGAAGTGGATTGAGCAAAATCCATTTGATAATGGTGGCGGCGTTTGGGCTGCAGAGCCATGGAACCAGAAGGAAATGCTTTTATCCGACGAATTGGTAGCTGAGGCTAGAAGTAAATCGAACAAAGCAATCATTGTAATCGGACGTACAGCAGGAGAAGATCAGGATAATGTCGATGGTTCAGGAAGCTACCAACTAACAGCTGATGAAAAAGCGATGCTGAAGCAGGTAACTACATATTTTGAGCAAACGATTGTTGTACTGAACGTCTCTAATATTATTGATATGAGCTGGCTGAACGATGAAAGCTATAAAAATCCGATTTCGTCTGTCATCTACTCTTGGCAGGGGGGAATGGAAGGTGGTAATGCAATTGCGGACGTGCTGGCTGGAGAAGTAACTCCAAGCGGAAAATTAACAGACACGATCGCATATTCCATCAACGATTACCCGTCAACACACAACTACGGTAATGAATTTACAAACCTTTATCAGGAAGATATCTATGTTGGTTATCGTTATTTCGAGACATTTTGCCCAGAAAAGGTTCAATATGAATTTGGTTATGGAATATCGTATACCACGTTTAAGCTCGAGCCAGAAGAAGCTAAACTTATTTACAAAGCTGGCGAACTTAATGTTGAAGTCGGCGTAACCGTAACTAATACAGGAACTACCTTTGCAGGAAAAGAGGTTGTTCAGGTCTATTATGAAGCTCCACAAGGAAAATTGGGACAGCCTGCTAAAGCTTTGGCAGCCTTCGCAAAAACAGAAGTCCTTCAGCCAGGCGAAGCTCAACGTCTTACCGTGAGTTTCCCTGTTCATTCAATGGCTTCCTATGATGATGCTGGTGTGTCAGGGCATGCTTCCGCTTATGTGCTAGAAGAAGGCACGTACCGCATATTTGTGGGAACGAGTGTTAAAAAAGTGGAGGAAGTCAAGGTTGAAGGGAATAGCGGCTATGTCGTGGAAACTCTTCAAGTTGTGGAACAGTTACAAGAAGCTCTTGCACCCACGCAAAGCTTTACAAGAATGCAACCTGGCGTTCAAAAATCAGACGGTTCATATGAACTTGTTTATGCAGAGGTTCCAACACGCAAGATTTCGTTAGCAGAACGGATCGAGAGCAATCTACCAACAACGATCTCCCAGACAGGCAATCAAGGGCATAAATTAAGAGATGTATTTGAACAAAAAGTTAGTATGGAAGCTTTTATTGCCCAGCTTAGTGACGATGATTTGGCTGCCATTGTACGGGGTGAAGGTATGAGCAGCCCATTGGTTACACCGGGTACAGCTTCTGCATTTGGAGGAGTAAGTGATAGTCTATATAACTTTGGAATCCCTGTTGCATGTACGGCAGATGGTCCTTCAGGAATTCGTATGGATAGTGGAGCAAAAGCGACTCAGGTTGCGATCGGAACGCTTCTTGCAGCTACTTGGAATGCCGAATTAGTCGAAGAGCTGTATGTGTTAGAAGGACAAGAGTTGGTACGAAACAACATAGACACCTTGCTTGGACCAGGTCTAAATATTCGTCGCAGCCCGCTTAATGGCCGCAACTTTGAGTATTTTTCTGAAGATCCTTTGATCTCTGGGGTGTTTGCGGCTGCATGTACACGTGGGATTATGAAAGGTGGCTCTAATGCCACGCTGAAGCATTTTGCCTGCAATAATCAGGAGAAACATCGCAGTAAAGTGGACGCTGTTGTGTCGGAACGTGCGCTTCGCGAGATTTATTTGAAAGGTTTTGAAATTGCAGTGAAGCAGGGTGGAGCGAATTCAATTATGACCTCCTATAACCCTGTTAATGGACATTGGGCCGCTTCAAATTACGATTTGAACACTACAATTCTCCGCGGAGAATGGGGCTTCAAAGGTATTGTCATGACAGACTGGTGGGCCATCATGAATGATGTCGTTAATGGTGGAGCTGCAGACCGGAAATTTACAAATTGGATGGTCCGTGCACAAAATGACCTGTACATGGTTGTAGCTAACTATGGCGCCGAAATTAATGGATGGAATGACAACACCATTGAATCCTTGGAAAATGGATCTTTGACTAGAGGAGAGCTGCAACGTTCTGCAATGAATATTTGTGAGTTCATCATACATGCTCCAGTATTCTCGAGAAAACAACAAATTGTTGAAACAGTTGAGTCCTTTAAGGCTAATCCTTCACTTACTGCAGAACAAGTACAATCCTTATCTCAAAATCCACAGGTTAAGCCAGCCGTTGAAGGATCGACTTTCTTTGAAGTTGGCCAAGCTGGACAATATCGGATCCTCGTGCATATCATGTCAACAGAGCCTGAGCTGGCTCAAAGTGCATGCAATGTTAATTTGAATGATCAATTGATGACAACCATTCAAACCAACGGGACAGAAGGTCAATGGATTAGACAAAAGCTTGTGAAAGTAGAACTCGAAGCAGGTCTTTATGAAATGAAACTGGAATTCATTAAACCAGGTTTACAGATCGACTGGATCGAATTTAATAAAGTTGACTAAGTAGCTCTAAATATAAGTTAAAGGAAAAACCCTGCGCTAATGCAAATCCTCCAATAAGGATGTTTACGATAAACATAATTGTTTAGGCACACAGCCGAACGATTACTGTTGAATTGTAAATAATCTATATTGGAGGATTTACTTTTTGGTGAAGTTTAAATTTGAATACATAGAAAGCCGTATGTCCACAATTTTGCAGTAAAACCTGATCTTAATATCGGTATTAAAATCAAGCCAAATCATCCCGAAGCGCGTCAATGATATTTTCTTTTTTTATCTTGCTAATGGCATACAACATTGTAATAAACACGATAAAGATTACGCCAAACACGCTAATTGCCATACTGCCCCACGGGAATACAAAATTAAAGTTATCTATCCTTTCTACGGCCACTAACCCTTCATAAATCAGCCACGAGATGATTCCCGCTATTGGAATTCCGAACAGCAACGTCCTCATCCCATAAAAGAAACACTCAAAACTCATCATCTTATTGAAATCGCGGTCGGACATCCCCAACGAGCGGAGCATGGCAAGTTCCCGCCTGCGCAGTCTGATATTTGTGGAAATAGTATTGAATACATTTGCAACCGCAATCAGGGAAATCATAATAACAAAAACATAGGTGAACACATCAATAACAAATATTAAACTGCGGTATTGTTCAACTATTGTATGGACATTGTAAAGGGTATAAGCAGACATCATTCCCGTGTCCTGAATGATCGCTTCCATTTCAGCCACCGATTGCGAGGGATTATTTGAAAGAAAGGCCAGGCCCATTTCCGCATGGGTATCCGGGCTTTTAAAGTTCTCTTTAAATGAATAGGGAGCTACCACCATAAAAACGTATGGCCGCTGCTCTAAAGATTGCCTTGGAGGCGGATCCACCGGGTACGTATCGACAAACGTAATGTTTATGCTTTGCCCCTGTTCCATCATTTGCTTGTCATTTGTTTGGGGGGCGACACTAAATGTCATGGAGTGATTTGCAAACATATTAAACACTTCGCTTGGCCTTTCATTATTATCAATCCGCTTTTTGGCAACGGCAATCATCTTCGCGTCCTGCCCGGTATATTCATCTGCAGACAAACCCAATTCTTTGATAAAACTCAGATATTTGCTGTCCTCAATAAACTGGATGTCCATGGGTAGTTGAACCGTTTCGTCCGGCGTAGTATACCCCGCGTATTCCCGGTAACGGTCTGAAAAATCGCTTGCCTTAATTACGGATGTATACACATAAACGGTTTGGTACGAGCTTTCATAAACCCCGTCAGAGGTTTTAAGTTTGTTGTAAAGCGGGATCATTTCGCTGTCGTCCGTCACCTGAGTGGTAAAAAGAATGTCATAGTCCATGTCCATTATCAACTGTTCTGAAAGTCGTTTTAGAGTTGTTCCAAAAGCACTTCCCGATACAAACAGCACGACGCTTAAAGTGAGCGATAACACAATGCTGCGATAACGTTTTTTGTTTCTTTTAAAGTTTTTTAACGCAAGTGTACCCTCCAAACCGTAAATACGCTGTGCAAATTTTGATGTTTTTACCGCTTTCGATTCGGTTTTGACCTCGTTGGTCTGACGAATATTCTCCATCACGGGAGTATTTGCAGCTTTTCTGGCCGGGATATAGGCTGAAATCAAAATGGTAACTAAACTGACTGCTGTAGCTGCGACAATTGCGGGGACAGACAACGATAGGGTTAAAGGCACGGTGCTGTGGAAAGTTTTCCCGAAATTCTCGGCAACCATAGGAATTACAAGTCCGATACTGCCTATGCCGACCATAATGCCAATAGGTATGCCGACTGCACCAATGCAAAGTCCCTCAAATAGCACAGAATTTCGCAGTTGCCTTGCCGTTGCACCCACTGATGCGAGAATCCCGAACTGGCGTGTGCGTTCGTTCAGCGAGATGTTGAACGAGTTATAAATCAGAAAAATCGAGCCTATCATTATTATGGCAACCAAAATGCCGCCAACTGAGTACAGAAGCGTGTTGAACAGTTTATTGTCCGAAGCGCCCATGAAGCGCAGTACATCATCGTTAAAGACATAAGCTCCTGCTCCGACTGTACTGCTTGCGTAAGCCGTTACACCGTGCGGATTTTTCAGTGTGACAAATATACTGAAGTTGTCCGCTTGGTCTTTAGGATCTGCTTTCGTTATCAAGGTGTATCCCGGTGCGGAATGTTCCTCAAAACTGGGTCTTTCGCAGATACCTACAACCTTGTAGGTTCTCTCTGATTTTGGAACAAGGGTTTCTTTGTCCTCTCCCGATTCACCCCCGGTCTGATAAGGGTCGTGTTGGCCGAGATTCTTGTTTCCATTCAATCGGCTTCCAACAGAAAGTGAAAGTGTGTCGCCCAACTTAAATCTAACACCGCCCTTTGCAGTAACGTGAGACGGGACGAGAATCTCCTTGCTATTTTCAGGAAGCCTGCCGGAAATCAGGCTTGTGGGTAAGGTATCAAAGGCTTCCTCACTGAATCCGGCGATGAAAAGATAGGGCTTTTCAGGGCTTTTCCCGCCTTCAAGCGTTGCATAACCGATATTTTCAAATGCTGCGCTGTTTGCAACTTTACTGTCATGGGTTCTCTCTTGCACGAAAGAGGAATCAACATCCAAAAACTCAACGTGCCAACCGCCGTATTTCGCAATAGAACCGTTTACCAGATAATTTAACAGGGAAGTGCCAAAGGTAGCGACAGCCGTAATCATGGCGGCGGACAGAACAACTCCGATCACCGTGACAATCGTTCGGGAACGGCTTTTTTTCATACTTTGCAGTGTGACTCTGTTAAAAATATTCATGGCCGAACCACCTGTTCATCCCGCGTTACTTTGCCGTCTGTTATACCGATAATACGGTCTGCTTGCAGGGCAATATTTTCGTCATGGGTGACGAGGATCAGGGTCTGCCCATATTTTTTATTGCTTTCTTTGAGCAGCTTGATGATTTCATGTCCATTTCGGCTATCTAAGCTGCCCGTGGGTTCGTCGGCAAGCATGACCGCCGGGGCATTCATCAAAGCGCGTCCTATGGAAACACGCTGTTGCTGACCACCTGAAAGCTGATTGGGTAAATGCGTTTTTCGATCTTGCAACCCAAGCATTTCGAGCAGGTCATTTAGCCTTTCCTCGTTGACCTTGCGCTTGTCCATAAGGATAGGCAAGGTGATGTTTTCTACTACATTCAGAGTGGGAATGAGGTTGTGAAATTGGTAAATCAGTCCAACTTGCCGTCTGCGGAAGATGGCGAGTTTTTCATTGCTTTGGCTATATACATCTTGCCCGTTCAAATATACCTTTCCGCTTGTCGGTACGTCTACGCCCCCGACGCTGTGAAGCAATGTAGATTTGCCCGAGCCGGACGAACCGATGATTGCGGTGAATCCTCCCTTTTCAATTGTAAGTGAAACATGGTCAAGCGCAGTAACTTGATTATTTCCCTTACCGTAGACTTTGCATAAATTTTCAATTTTTAAAAACTCCATTATGTGAGTCTCCTTTCTGATGGGTTACCCATATAATAGAACCTTCAACTTACATCTCTGTGACTTTCAGGTGAGAGATCTGTCACTTTGAGAAACGAATGGTAAAGATTGCGCCGCCTTGCGGGTGGTTTTTTGCGGTAATCGTTCCTCCTTGCCGCGTTATAATCATCTTGCAGAGAGCCAATCCAATCCCGTATCCTGTAGCGTTTGGGTTTTTCCCGCGATAAAACCTGTCAAACAAGCAGTGCAAATCTTCTTTCTGAAAACCCGCACCGCTGTCGTGGATGGCAATCTCGGTAAATAACCGGTTATCCGTACAATCAATCTCAATCCTCCCGTGCTCGCCTGCACTTTCTATACAATTTTTGAGGATGTTTTGAATTGCTTGCGAAATCCAACCTGGATCGCCTTGAATAAGTACTACTTTCGGCACGTCTATTTGCAAATCAATATAGCGCAGTTCTATTGGGATTAGGAACGGGCGAAGGGCGGAGCGTATCAAGCTATCTACATCTATCTGCTCGTTTTGGAATACCACAATGCCCGCGTCCAAGCGAGA
Organism: Paenibacillus sp. FSL H7-0323; assembly: GCF_038002725.1. NCBI lineage: Bacteria > Bacillati > Bacillota > Bacilli > Caryophanales > Paenibacillaceae > Paenibacillus > Paenibacillus sp. FSL H7-0323. Next base: position 1,247,005 of record NZ_JBBODB010000001.1, read on the forward strand.
TAATTTTAGTAGAGAAGTAATCAGCCAATCCATCCGCACAAGCAATTCTTCTGTTTCTCGTATAAATGCTTTCCGTTCGTTTTCATTAGGGCTATTCTCTAACAAAGACAGAATGAGGTTGGCTGATGTGAGTGGGGTTCGGAGTTGGTGGGCTATGTCGGCCAGCGAATCGGCAAGATGTTCTTTTTCTTTTTTCAGCGCATCGTTTTGCTCCCGAATGCGCAGTAGCATTTTTGTTATCTCGCTGTGCAGAATAGAAAGCTCGCCCTCGTCCGACTCTTCAATGTACAGAAGGTCAGCATTATGAAGCACAAGGTCGATTTGATGTGAAATCCGTGCAATGCTTATGTATCGGGCTTTGGTAAACACGAAAAACGCTATGCAAAAAGCGGCGGTAGAGGTAGTGGTAAGGATTCCCGCCGCCATATTGATTGCAAATCCCAGCGTCACAGCGGAGGTGGCAATTAAGGAGAACAAAATGACAAAATGTCGAAACTCTCTATTCCGAAGCATACTCGTTCCCCAATCTATATCCCGTCCCACGAACAGTCAGAATAATTTGCGGACTTGCTGGATCGTTCTCTATCTTCTCCCGCAAACGTTTGATGTACACGGTCAGTGTATTGTCATTGACAAACTCGCCTGCAGCGTCCCACAATTCGTCAAGCAGCCTGCCTCTCGTGATAATACTTTTCGAATTGCTAATAAACATCAGCAACAAACGGTATTCTAATGCTGAAAGAAAGACTTCGCTACCGTTTTTCTCCACAATGCCACTTGCCATATCGACATGAAGCCCGTGAATTTTAAAATCAGATATGGAACGCCCACTTTTTCGCAAGGCGGCTCCAATTCGTGCAATCAATTCACGCGGACGAAAAGGCTTAGTGATATAGTCTTCCGCGCCCATGTTCAGCCCGGTAACAACACTTGACTCATCGCCAGAAGCCGTCAGAAAGATTATGGGAATATCTTGCGTTTTTTTGATTTCCGTGCAAACCGCAAAGCCATTTCCATCAGGCAAAGAAATATCAATCAACGCCAAGTCAAATTTATTTCCGGCAAGCGCGGTAAGGGCTTCACTCCGCGTAGGGACATGAGAGACTGTAAATCCCTCTGAGCGGAGCAGAAGCACAAGGTTTTTAGCGATTGTCTTATCGTCCTCAACCAAAAATATCTGGTTCATTTATTTGCACCGTCCTTTACTTTACTGCAACTATATCGTCCGTTAGCCGGGTTTTTAGCGTCAATTGGAACAAGGCAAGTATTTCCCATTTTTTCGCTGATTCCTTTGTCGTTATATAATCTATGCATAACACCTCCTTAGATCTATTATATTTCTTTTGACAGAAACATACAGTCCGAGGTATAAACAAAAAATAAAGGGTGTGTAAACTTATATTAAAGGCAGAAATATGAACGCTAAAATGTAATAGGGTTAAATAGTATGAAGCTAAATGTAACAGGAAGAAATCTCTCGAAAGAAAAGAGTCTGCAAATTAAGGATGAATTTCAAAAGCAATGTCTGATAAAAGGTTTAAAACAAGAAAAAAGCCGTAGGACTTGATAATCCTACGGCAAATCTCAAAAGCCGAAAACATCCTTATTGAACCGTGACAAATGCGCAGGGGATTTGTTCTGTAATAAAGCTATCCATCTAGTTTAAAGTTGAAAATACCTTACTCTGCTTGGAACTGGAACCACTTAAAATCAAACTGGCTCCCCGGTAGAAATATAAAGGTGACGGTTTGCGGACCGGTTATGCGCTCCAATACAAATTCTCTTTCGCAATAATCACTTGACTGTGTAAACTCCACAAGCTGTCTCTTTTCACCCTCTGGTCCGCTAAATAGAATATGCAGAGTATTTTTATCGATAGGCGAATGCCCGCATAAGGTTAGTTTAGTGCTTCCAGTATGACCGAAGTCCATATCTTTAAAGATGAGAGAGACGTTGTTACCAATATTTTTGATTTGTCCATCTGCCAGAGTAAAGGAATCCCCATAAATCTGATTGTATTCTAGAACGTTAAGTTGTTCGTACGCTTTTAAAGGCTTGTTAAACTGAAAGCCCTTGAGATGAATCTTTTTATGAAGAACAAAACAAAGGGTGGTGACACCTTTTATTCGCTCATGTAATGGGTAGGTCTCCTCTTGATATACATTCCATATGGATGGTTTTTGATAGGTTACCTGTGTCAGCAGAGCTGCGTTTGGAGCATCCGGTGTACCTTTCCATATATCAATCGTATATTTATCGTTATCTAGCGCGAAGATAGGAAGGGTAAGTTCAGTAGCTCCATAATCACCGAAATCGATGTTGTCAAAACAGATCCAGCTTTCTCCTTCTCTTGCAGTAGCCACTCCGCGTTCATTCCCATTTGTTAAGTTCCGGCTCGTATTGCTATGATAACCAGCGGAAACAAACTCATAAGGATTCAAAAAGGCAGCTCCCATATCTCGAATATGGAATTCCATAAGCGAATACAGGCGCACTTGATCTGCACCGTTTTTCGTTGCACACCGTACATAGACGTCTCCGTCTCCCAAAGCCGAAATTACTGCTTCATGCCCATTTGCCTCAAGAACGGCTATATTAGCGTCAATACCGGCAGCATTCGTAACTCGCCATTCAATTTCCTGATAGGTTGCGTTCTCTGGATGAATTTGCACACGAACCGGAAGTGAACGGGTGTCCTTCGTTAGTTGATTTCCTTGCGGGCATATGATTTCCAGCTTGCGAACGGGAATTTCATCTGATAAATAGTTTTGGGATAACTCCCTCACATCCGATAGTGATTGTGATGAGTGTTGATAAAGTACAAGCTCTTCGTCCTTAGAATGATCTAGCTCTCGTGCTTCCGAAGTCAGTGTAAGCTCAGCAGACTGTAAGCCATGGGAAGATGCACGTACAACGATTGTACCTGACTCCAATGAAGAGGCAATGACCGCAAGCAATTTGCCGCTGAACATCCGGCGACTTGTTCCTTTATATGAATCGTAGTCAGTGCTGTCACCATTATCCAAACCAACAAGACGCCCCGGTCCTTCTACAGAGATTTGAATACGATTATTGGCGTTCTCCACGGGACGTCCTTCTTGATCGAGGGTCGAGATCTCCACAAATACCAAGTCCGATCCGTCAGCAGTCATCTGAGTTTTATCAGGATTCATGACCACAGTGGCCGAATCTCCGAAAGAAGTTACCGTATCATCAGCGATCTGTACTCCGTGTTCATCATAAGCGACTGCTCGGAGAGTACCTTTGCTATAGGGGAGCTGCCATTCCCCAAGCAGCTTTTTACCATGTTTATGGTCAATGTTAACCGTGCCCATGGATTGATCATTAAAGAACAATTCGATTTGTGGTGCGTTGGAGCATACTCGCACATCAATAAGCTGCCCTTCAGAGAAATCCCAGTACGGAAAAATATGAATCATCGGGGCGACCTTGTAATCCGTCCATTCTGCTTGATAAATATAATAGGAATCCTTTTTGAATCCTGCGGTATCCAGTTGACCGAAATACGAGTTTTTAGTGAAGTACGGAGTCGGCTCCCCAATATAGTCAAATCCAGTCCAAATAAATTGTCCAGGTGAGTAGGTCGCATCACGATCTGCGATGATGCAAGCTTCTGTGTTTTTGGCACCCCAGCTAGTAGAACTGTTCCCTAAGGCTGAGCATTGTTCATCATCGTCAGACAATACAGACTGAGCATAAGGGAAGTGGTAGATGCCTCTGCTCTGTACAGTAGACGAAGTTTCACTACCATAAATAATCCAGTCGGGATGTTCCTCATGATGCTGGTCATAGTATTTTTCGGCATAGTTATACCCTGCGAACTTCACTAGATCTGCGCATTTCTGTGCATTCTCCCATGGCATATAGTTGGAACCGATAGTAACCACTGCATTTCCTTTAGGGTCATGAACCTGCACCAGATCACGTAATTCTATGGTTAACTCTTGGCCGCGTTCATCGGCATGGGTGTCGTATATTTCATTTCCGATACTCCACATGAGCATGGAGGGGCGATTTCTATCCCGGCGTACCCAGCTGGCAATATCTTGTTTCCACCAATCCGGATAAAATCTGGCGTAGTCAAAAGGAGTTTTACTGCGTTCCCACATATCGAATGCTTCGGAAACTATGAGCACGCCCATCTCATCCGCTAGTTCCATCAGTTCAACGGCTGGCATATTGTGGGCCGTACGAATAGCGTTTACGCCCATCTCCTGCAGGAGGATAATCTGTCTTTTTAGAGCTGCCTTATTCACCGCAGCCCCCAAACATCCCAAATCATGATGTTGGCATACGCCATGAATCTTCACCTTTCGGCCATTCAAAAAGAAACCTTGTTGGCTGTCAAACTCCATCGTTCGGAATCCGAAGGTTTGGATTTCTTCTTCTATTACCTGATCATTCTCCAGCAGTTCAGTTTTTAGGGAATAGCAGTAAGGCTGGTTAATATCCCAGAGCATTGGATTGTTGACGGATAAGAGGGCAGAGCTGGATACAGCAGACCCGACTTGTACTGGACTTTCATTTTCTGCATGAGAGATACAGATACCTGAAGCGTCCAGTATACTGTGACGAATTATGTAGTGCTTTGCGCTTTGCAATAGATCATTGCACAAGACTTCGGTATCTACCTCAACATTCCAGGAATCCTCTTTTTTGTGAGTAGAGATATAAATACCATCAGGCACAATATGTGTCCCTGGATACGTCTTCAGCCATACACTGCGATAGATGCCCGCACCGGAATACCAGCGTGAATTAGGAGACTCATGAACCACTTGAACATAGATTTCGTTGATACCTTCAATAATGTATGGCGTGATATCTATTTCAAACGTCGAGTATCCATTTTTCCAGACGCCTGCGATATGGCCGTTCACATAGAGAGTGGAGTCCATGTATACGCCTTCAAAACGAAGCGAGACAAGACTATTTGGCACTTTCTCATCTATAATTATGCTTTTACGGTACCAGCCTTCTCCGCTTTCATATAGATTATGTGTATCAAAAATTAGCCAGTCATGGGGTAAGGTTACGTCCATCCACTCCGAATCAGCTGCTATCACCGATTCTAAAGTGGACTTAAGCGGCTGTTTGCTGAATAACCAGTCATTATTTAATCTTGTTTTCTGACTCATGAATGAAGTTCTCCTTTATCTTTGGAAAATTTAGAAGTGGTTATTAACGATGTGAATGATTTCCGTAAAGCCTTTTGTATTCTTTTTTATCATATCAAAGATTTTGCAAAAAGACATTCACGAAGAAGAGTAAAAAAACTGTTATAACAACGCTATTGAAATCGCATTCAAAATGATAACATGCCATTGGTAAATTATCTATTTATTTCTTAATATATCTTTTATTGCGGAGGATGAAATTTATACAAAAACAGTACTAATGAACAATACAGAGAAGTATCTCTGGTCTATGAAAGATGTTATTGCTACAGAAGCTAATGAAAGTGAGGAAAATGCCTGGTATACCGGCTTAGATGTGTCGGGCTTATTGCTGATTAAATACTTTACAAATACTTGTCTGCATGTACTTGCGTTTGTTCGAATAAGTTAGAAAGAAGGACAGGACAAACCATAGGTGGAGATGCGTATAAATGGGGATGCGTAAACAAAGTTTTATTCGTGGCACGTTCATATTAACCGTGTCGTCATTTTTCACAAAAGGGCTTGGTTTTTTGAACGGAGTCTTGCTGGCACGTTTTTTGGGAGCAGAGGGAGTAGGGCTGCTTATGATTGCTCATCCACTGCTTCCCTTATTTATTACGCTAACAGAGCTGGGGCTTCCTGTTGCGATTTCAAAGCTTGTATCGGAAGCTGAGGTTAAGCAGGATGAAGCGCGAGTAAAGCGGATTCTCACAGTATCCTTAAGCATTACGGGTACGTTGAGTATTATATTAACTTTAGTGGCTCTATTTGGCTCCAAATGGATCGCATCGATTTTTTTGGCCGATCAGCGGGCGTATTATGCTATGGTTGCTATTACGCCGATCATTCCAATTATTGCGATGTCTGCTGTACTGAAAGGTTATTTTCGTGGAAAACAGAACATGAACCCACTTGCCTTTTCCGATATTATTGAGAATCTGGCGCAAATCATTGTCATTATCGGTGTGGTCAACGTTTTGTTGCCCTACGGTATTGCCTATGCGGCTGCTGGTGCAATGGCTGCCTCCGTTGTTGGGGAAGGTTTTGGTTTGCTCTATTTATTCGCTGTTTTCAAATGGGCAAATCGAGGTAAGATCAAAACCTCTCCACCACCTACGTCAAGAATTTCAATTAAAGGAGACAGTACGTTGAGAGATTTGCTGCGCATCGGCTTACCGATGACAGGCAGCGGTTTTATTCATTCTCTCTATCATGCCTTTCTACCACTGCTGATTACGAAAAGTCTAGTACTGTTTGGTGTGGGTGTTGAGATGGCGACCAAGCAATTCGGACTTCTGGCGGGTTATGCTCTTCCCATGTTGTTTCTCCCCAGCTTCTTCACACAATCGTTGTCGACTGCATTAATTCCGGCGATCAGCGAAGCAAGTGTGAGCAACAATAGCAAGCTTATGCATAGTCGGATGGATATGGCTATGCGATCCGCGCTTATAGTAGGTTTCCCATGTACAATCATCCTGTACTTATGGGCTGTACCCTTAACAACCATGATCTATCATTCGCCAGAAGCGGGCGAGCTGTTAAAGTTAATTGCACCCTTATTTTTTCTTTATTATTTCGGAGCGCCACTGCAAGCAATTTTGCTTGGTTTGGGGAAAGCATCAACCGTTATGTGGAATCATATTCTTACGAATATTTTTGAAGTGATTGCGATCTTTGTTCTAGGTTCTAATATTGGAATCGAAGGGGTGGCCATGGGATTCGGACTGGGGCTCTTGCTGCTGACACTGTTGAATTTTTTATCTGTGGCAGGAACGATCGGATTTTATTTTGACTTTCGTATTGTATTCAAGGTGGGAGCAGGAGGAATTGTCATGGCGCTTAGCGGGTTGGCGGCTCACGGAATTCTGGAGCGATTGGACCTGGGGCAGATTATTCAACTGTTCGGAGCGTTGCTTGTTTCGTTAATCACCTATGCAGCAACATTGCAGGTAACCCATGCGTGGGAAAGGGCACCGAAACCACCAACGATTACACCTGTTTCTTGAAAGGAGATATTTCGGTAGCATGCTTCAAAAAGTAAATTGAGTAATGATGCAACCCTCTGTGTACCCGTATGGGGGCGGATGAAGGTAATGGATGGGGAGCAGCGAGATGTTTAACTGTATTTTGTGCAGCTATAATCGTTCAAAACAGTTACACATTGAAAATAGCTGTATTTCTTACATCTATTCTCACGAGTTTAAGCCTATTAGGTGATTTCTCTTGATTTTAATTGTATAGAATGCAGTTAAAGTCGGAGTTATTCCCTAGCAATATGGATTAAGTGTATAAAATACAGTTATCTCATTAGATTGCGTTAAAATCTTGCGCTACAAATATACGGAGTGGGGATATCAGAAGTTACAGTCATAATTTGCTCAGGCAAACCGCCAGTGATCCAAAATATCAGGCAGCGATCCTTGATTATCGGAGATTGCGCCTGATTGACTATGTGTGAACTACGCTCAATTGACTCCATGCAAAAATGGAGTCTATCTCATAAGTAATCTAAGTGATTTCTATAGGGCTGCTTCTAATAGCAAATTGGATTGATTAGGTAACATTTTGCGCACACGTATTTGCTATCGGACACAGCTGAGCTTAAGAGCAGATTTAGCTTACATTTGGAATTTTATCGGACCCCATCGCAGTTATTACCATGAAAAAAACCAAAAATGGCTCTCTTTTTGAGGAATAGTTGCACTGGAGTCCGTAACCTAACTAAAAATCCTAAAAACAAGCAAATAGCGTCTTCTGAGTCCGAAAAGCTCTAAACTTGATCAAGACTGGGTGATTTAGAGGTAGGTACAACGGACAAAAGCATTCAACCCCCGGTTCATAACACCAGAGCAATGATTCTTCAATAACGGATGGTCGCTGCTCTGGTGTTTTTAACTTATAGAAAAAGCAGACGGTCTTTATGGAAAGAAAACATGTAGTATAGTTTGAACAGATGAATACGTATTGGAGCAAGTTATTGTAGAGGGTAGGAGAGCTGATATAATGGAGATGTAGACTATTAAGTAAGAACTGATAAGGAGAGTTTGTCAAAAAGGACGGCATAGGGCGCGATTCAAGCTTTTACGAGACAGTTAAAAAGTGGAGCAGGACAACGCTAGTTATTACCGAGTATTACTGAGTATTACCGAGTATTACTGAGTATTACAGAGTATTACAGAGTATTACCGAGTATTATCCTTGACCGTATTTTTTTCTGTAATGAGTCAGTGTGAGTAGTGGCCAGATATACTGATAACTATGATAATTGGAATAAAAATTACCGGGGAGACCAGCGCCAGTGGGATAAGAAGTTTTCCAATCCTCTTCATGAATAGACGTGATTAGTCTTTGAATTCCTTTTTCCACCGCAGCTGTTGGCTCTGGCTGAACGGCGATAATCGCATCGAGTGCCCAGGCGGTTTGTGAAGGTGTGCTTTCTCCTAAAGGAACATATTGTAGTAGCCGGTCGCTGTGACAAGACTCCCCCCAACCGCCGTCCGAGTTCTGAATGCTTAGAAGCCACTTCACTCCTTTTTGCAATGTATCATGATTTATAGGGAGCCCAACAGCCTGCAGGCCTGTTAATGATGCCCAAGTGCCATAAATATAACAAACACCCCATCTTCCGTACCACGAACCATCCTTCTCCTGATGTTGAATCAGCCATTTTGTACCCCTTTTAATGAACTCGTGTTGTGTATTTAAACCAGCGAAGTTTCCGAGAAACTCCAAAGTTCGTCCGGTAAGATCTGCTTCCGAAGGATCAATGGCTGCAGATTTAGCACCATCGATAGCGAGCCATGTGAGCATTTCTTTATTGGTGTTTTTTTCGAATGCCGGCCAGCCGCCGTCGTTATTTTGCATCGATAGGACCCAATTCAGTCCGCGATTCCATGATTCCAGATATGAAGGGTGAATGGTTGATAAGCTTCGGATGGCTCGCAAGGCTGCCGTTGTATCATCTACGTCCGGATTGATTGTATTAGACTCAGAGAATCCCCATCCACCGGGAACTATATCCGGATTATGGATGCTCCAATCAGCAGTTTTATGATGCTGTTTTTCCAGAAGATAAGAAGCAGCGTGTTTTATTCCTTTGTGATCAACTGGAATTTGTGCCTCTTGTAAAGCATAGGAGATTAACGCTGTATCCCATATTGTAGATGGAGAGTTTTGAATTGTAGTATTATGATTTGATTGGCATTGCAGCGCGGTGAGACCTCGAATGGCCTGTGTAATTATCGGATGCTGCCGATCATAATCGAGAGCAAGCAGGGCAAAAACCATAAGAATTGTACTGCTGGCATAGCTGTAAAAGGTACCGTCGGATTCGATTCGCTGGAGCATATATTGCTCCGCTTTGTTTTTGGCAGCTTCATGTATGTAGTGTGGACTCCCGAGTAATCTGCTCAAACCCATTTGAATAACATCCTGCATCTCCTGATATCCACGGGTAGGCGATTCATCTCTATCCAATCGTGTCTCCATAAGATCTGACAGATCAGGAGCATGGGTTGTAGTGATCGAAAATCGCCGATCGGCCATAATGAGCATAGGAGTGAGGTGTACCCTAGAGTAGCCAGAGAATTCGAAATAGTTAATTGGGAAGTAAGACGGAAACAAAAGCACCTCCAGTGGAATCGAAGAAATTGCTAAAGGCCACTTGCTTTGACCCGTTGCGGCGAGAATGACTCTAGTTAAGATACTTGTGACCTTGCCTAAACCACCTTTAGACAGTATATAACGCTTAGCCCGAAGTATTGGCTCGTCTGTTATCTTACTGTATCCAGAATAGAGCAGGGCATAATAAGCTTCGACTGATGTGGATAAGTTCCCAGCTTCTTCGTCCTTATATAACTGCCAGCAACCCTCTCGCTGTTGTGCATCAAGAATGCGATCATGTAGCTGCCGAATGAGCGTTTCATTCTGTAGGTTCAACACCCTAAAGAGAATGATCATATAAGCATCGATCACAATCCCGTTCTCAAAACAAAAATGCCATGAGCCGTCATCCTTCTGCTGTTGTAGCAAGAACGTTGACAAACGTTCGATTTCTTCATCTACTTTACTTAGTATATCCGTCATGTTTTGGGTTCCTCCGAAGGGCATCATTTTTAACATTATATGAAGTCGGAGAACAGGACATGAAAAAGAGCTGCTTAGTCGCTTTTACGCAACTTTGCAGCCCTTTTTACATTCCCTCTTAGAATTATTAAACGGTTAATTTTCAATCACAATACGATTTAGCTTGAGATTAACCGGAGCTGCAATGGTGTCACCTACAGGGCATTTGCTCTCCAGAAATTGTACGAACTGTTCGACCTTCTCAGCAGGGGATGGAGTCTTTATGTAGAATGTATACCGAATATCGGAATAGCCAGGACGTACTTCAGAGCGGTTGAAGAATCCGTCGAGATCCAAGTCACCTTCCACATCTACTCTGAAATCTTCAAGCTCCACCTCAAATTTAGAGGCGTAGACCCGAGCTACAATGGATTGGCAGGCACCCAAAGAAGCGAGCAAAGCTTCAACAGGATTCATTCCTGTATCCGTGCCCCCTAGACTTGTCGGTTCATCGATGACCAGCTCGAATTGTCTTGCATTAGTAACGACCTTTACGCCGTCTTGCAAATGAGCAGTTGCTTTGAAAGTTTGAACATTTGGCATGTGTTTACACTCCTTCTTGTGGACAAACTAAGGATGATTTAATGTTTCTTATTTTTTTGTAATTCATAGTATGTTTCTAGGAATTGTATAGATTATAGTTCTATTCTGTATACCCGTCAATACATGATTAAAATTATAGTTAGGAGGCAGCTAGAGTGTCGACCGAAATTGAGGGCTATTTGGACTATCCTATGGTTGCAATTCCAGGGGGAGAAATAGAATTAAGAGACGATCGGATAAAGCGTAGTTGGAAAGCACAATTCAAACCGTTTCTTCTTGCACCCTATCCTGTAACTATGGATCTATCCAATGCTATAATTAATAACTCATCTCAGGGAGATCTAAAGCCGTTTGTGAATATAAAGGTGAAGATGGTATACACATTACTTGGATAAGGAGTCAGACGGCTTCCATCTTACCCGGTCTTATTAATGGGCTATGGTTTTGTAAGTGGAATTAGAGGAGGGAATAATTATGCGCGAAGGGCACATAGATAAGCACGGTTATAACGAGCATCGAGAATACGGAGAGCATGAAGAAATGAATATAAATGGAGTCAAGTAGGGTTCGGAGCATCCTCACAAAAGCGCTCAGACCTTTCGTCGTGCTAGGGCTATCGCATTTTTGGACAAGCTAATGATTAATCGTTCGGCGTTGCAGCAGCAGCTAAACGAGTCAGAGATTGAATCGGCAAAATAAGTCATTAGTGGTGAACTAAAAGCTACGGAAGCGATCATCGATGAGTTCATACATATGTTTCAGATTCATGAGATAACTTCTGATAATAGAGAAGAGAGAAGATAGAACCTAAGCCACTCAGCTATATAGAGGTGTTCATTCCCTAAGTTTTGATATGAATGAAAAAAAGACTTCTGAAGAAATCAGAGGTCTTCTTTATGTGTAGCTAATAAAGAAAAATGTCTAATGTAAAGAGAATACATCATTAAGTAAAACGCTTTCATGTTCACTCGATAAATTGATTTATATAATTAGTCCTGTAAGCAATATAAAAATGGGGGGCGAAAAAGAATGAAAAAAGTCAACAAAAAAAGGATTAGCCTAACTCTAACAGTGTTGATGGCTATGTCCATACTTATCACTGCTTGTGGTGGGAACAACGGGAATAACGTGAATTCTGAGGCTAATGCAAACGCAGGCAAAACGGGAAAAACCCCTGCGGCGGAAGAGAAGCTCAAGATTACTATGTGGTCCCAATTCGCGGATCCAAATTCTAAAGACGGCGGGTTTGTTGGTTTTTATAAAGCACTTGAAGCAACCCAGGCTAAATTTCCTAATGTTGAAATCGAGCATGTGGGTGTTGGGGGCGAGTCTTATAAAACAAAAGTGAAAGCGGCTTCAGCCGCCAATGAGCTGCCCGACATTTTTTACACCTGGGGTGGCGGATTCTCTGAGCCATTTATAGCGGGGAACCGGATTTTGTCCATTGATGATCTCGCAAAAGATGGAACGCTGGACCAAATTGTACCAGGTACGACAGACAATTTCATCTTCGACAGCAAGCTTTACGGTCTGCCGATCAATATAGCTACTGCTCAAATGTACGTCAATAAAGAACTATTTGAGCAAGCAGGAGCGAAAATTCCGGAAACATGGGATGAGCTTGTTGCTGCGATTGAAGCACTAAAAGCAAAAGGCATTCAGCCGATTGCACTTGGGGCTAAAGACAGATGGCCAGCAATGCAATGGAACGCGATTCTAGCCATCCGGATGGCAGGCGTGGATGCTGTAAATGCCGCTTTAACGAAAACAGGATCATTCGACACAGCTGAATTCACAGAAGCTGCTGCGAAATACAAACAATTGATTGATGCGGACTCCTTCGGAAAACATTTTGTTGGAACTTCTTATGATGACGCGACAAATATGTTCCTATCAGGCAAAGCAGCTATGATGTTCATGGGCGCTTGGGTCAACGGACAGATTGAAGATGATAACTCTCTGGTCAAAGGTAAAGTGGTACCGATTAAATTTCCAACCATTCCAGGGGGGAAAGGAAATGCTGACGAGTGGTTCGGAGGTTCGGGTGAAACATTCGTGCTCAATGCCGATCTGAAAAACAAGGAAAGAATATGGGAAGTATACAAGTTCTTTATTGAGACCATGTCTAAAGAAGTATTTCTGGCTGGTTCAGGCTCCTCAGCATGGAAAGTTGATGTAGGTGACACTTCTCAAATGAATCCACTGGCTCTGCAAATTGGTGAATTGTCCTCTTCAGCAACTGGTTTCTCCTACTGGTGGGATCAAATGCTGAATGGTAATGACACTGAATCTATGTTTGGTTCGCTGATGAAATTCGTCGCCGGAAAAACAACACCTGAAGACTACACGAAAGAACTACAGAGCAAGGTCAATCAAGGACAATAATCTGCGTCAGGCGGCGAGAATTGTTCGCCGCCTGATCGATTTAAGGTGGAGTGAAGCATGCATCAAGTATTCGGAAACAAAAAGGCTATCGCCGTATTTGTTGTTCCTGCTTTGATTTTATACATTCTTGTTGGTTTTTTCCCGATCCTTCAGTCTATGTATTACAGTCTGCTGGACTGGGATGGGATACAACCGGCTAAATTTATTGGTTTAGCTTCTTATAAGGATTTATTTTTTACAGATACGTACGGCATGGATTTTAATCATTCGATACTTAATACGTTGTATCTGGCAGTTCTTTCTGTTTTCATGCAACTTCCGATAGCTCTGGTGCTCGCTCTGGTTCTTGCCAGAGGGGTGTGGGGTGAAAAGCTGTATCGTACTTTGTATTTCATTCCAGTCTTGGTATCCTCCTCTGTCATCGGGGTTATGTTTCTGAAAATCTATCAGCCTGAATATGGCTTGCTGAATACGATACTCAATCAACTAGGCTTGTCCTCCTGGACACATGATTGGTTAACGGAAAGCGGAACTGCACTAATAAGTGTTATGATTCCAATCGTTTGGCAATATATCGGCTACCATATGCTTCTAATGTACGCTGCCATCAAAGGGATTCCTGAAGATTTGTACGAAGCTGCAAAAATTGACGGAGCATCAAGTATAAGAACCGCCTTCTCTATCACTATTCCACTTATTTCACCGATCCTGAAGGTATGTGTCATATTTGCTGTTTTGGGATCATTGAAGTTTTTCGATTTAGTCTTCATTATGACCAATGGCTACCCAACACCGGAAACTAGTGTTCCAAGTACATTGATGTATTCGTCGATTTTTAATCGCAATATGTATGGGTACGGCAGCGCGATGGCCGTGTTTATGGTTGTGGAATGTCTCTTTTTCTACTTAGTTCTACAAAAACTGATCAGAACCTACGATGATAAGGAGGAGAGCTAATGACAACAACACATAACCGCCGCTGGCCAAAGGTTGTTTTGCAGATTGCATTTCTAATCTTCGCAGTTATTCAACTGTATCCGCTCGTGTGGCTTGTATTTTCCTCCTTTAAAACAAACATAGAAATTACAGGCTCAAATGTGATGGGCTTGCCTAATGAGTGGCGGTGGGCGAACTACGACTACGCACTTTTTAAGGCGAATATCGCACGTAACTTTTTGAACAGCCTTATGTATACAACGGTAACTGTCATTATTTCTGCTCTGTTATCGGCAATGGTTTCTTTTGCTGTCGCAAGAATGAAGTGGAAGCTTAATAATGTGGTGCTTACTTTCTTCATGCTGGGATTGATGATCCCCGTTCATGCTACGCTGCTACCTGTCTTTCAGATGTTAAAAATGACAAGCTTGCTGAATACGCCTTGGGCCTTAATCATTCCTTATACCGTTAGTGCACTTCCTACTACAATCTTTATCATGATTGGTTTCTTTAGAGCGCTGCCAGGGGAGTTGGAAGAAGCCAGCGTTGTAGACGGCTGCAATATTTATCAGGTTTTTTTCCGTATTATGCTTCCGCTTGTAAAGCCGGCTATCGTAACCACTTCCATCTTTACTTTTTTATCCGCTTGGAACGAACTGATGTTTGCCAATACATTCATTAATGATCCTGACTTAGCAACAATTACCGTCGCCATCAATTCGTTTAAAAGTGCCTATGCCACAGAATTTGGACCTATGTTCGCAGGAATGGTTGTGGCTACACTACCCATGATCATTATCTACTTGTTCCTAAGTAATCAAGTCCAAAAAAGCATTATTGCCGGGGCAGTTAAGGGTTAAAGCAATGGGATAAGAATCTTTCGAAAAATGCTATACTAGTGTCGTATTGAAGAAGCTATAAATAAAAGTCCGTATTCGCTTAATGTCGGCCAGGAGGTTACCGATGAGGTTTGCACGTATCCGATCACAAATCGTTTTTTACTACTTGGCCTTATTAGTGGTTTCCATGATTGCAAGCGGTATTATGTACCAACGAATCAATGAGAAATTCACCGAGGAAAAGGTAGGTGAGGTATCGCTTCAAACCTTAAACGCCATGAATTCCGGAATCGAATCACTTCTTGACAGCACGAATAATTATTCCAAGATGATCGTGTCGAACAATACGGTTCAGGAAATTTTGGGCAGTGATCTGGCGGGTAACGACATCGGAATTTTAACTTACAAGCTAGAGGTGGCTCTGTCAGATTTTATGCTCGCAGAGCCCTCTATCTCTTCTGTCTATCTATTCGATAATGCAGGACGTAAGTTTGCGATTGATTTGCAGTCTGCAAAACCGATCAGAACAGATGGGATCGAGTCAGCGGAATGGTACTCCGAGGCGGTCGCCTTAGACGGAAAAGCAATTTGGAGGAAAAATGCCGGAGGTATCTTCAATTTTGAGACGAAGGAACCCCAGCAGGATCCACAATATATTTCTCTGATTCGCATCGTAAACGACATGAACACTTCTAAGAAAATAGGAGTATTAGTCGTGAACATTACAGTTCAGGAGCTAAAAAAAAGCTATGAACGTTCGATCAACGATAATAAACCTGATTTAATGATCGAAACTGGATATGAGACACTCCTTGATTTTACACGGCCTGAATTATCGACTTATACAAACTCTTCTATGCTTGATGTGCCGCTCGGCAGTAGCAAAATCGTAAAGATCAAAGATCATAATTATCTGATCTCTTCTCTGGTTTCAATGGATCGTGGTTGGAGGTTTACTAGCGCTCAGCCTTTGGGGGAATGGGAAAGCCCCTATCGTCAATTTAATCTGATGCTGTTAATGATTATGTTGTTTAATTTCATTTCTATATTTTTAGGTTCCGTCTGGATTTCTAGATTCATTACTACACCTATTTTACATATGCTGCGATCCATGAAAAAAGTGGAGATTGGAGAGTTCAGTTTGGTTCGGTACGAGGCGAGAACGGATGAGCTGAACCAGTTGAAAGATAGGTATAACAATATGATTATGACCATTGAGCAAGCGCTTAAGCGGGAGAAAGAAGAACAGAAATTGATTCGGAAACTCGAATTGGATATTTTGCAGCAGCAAATTAAACCACATTTTTTATATAACACGTTAGAATCAGCTGGCTATTTAACTTTGTCAGGAAATAATAATGAGGCGTACCAGATTATTTCTGAGCTTGCAGCCTTCTATCGTCAGAGTCTTAGTAAGGGCAGTGATGTAGTAACGTTAAGAGAAGAAGTAGAGATCACTAAAAGTTATCTGAGTATACAAAATATTCGCTATCCAGAAATTTTCATCAGTGAAATTGAGGTGCCGGAAGAAGCTGAGTATGTTCGGATACCCAAATTGACGCTTCAGCCGCTTGTAGAAAATGCGCTTTATCATGGTATTCGCCCTTTAGGGGAGTGTGGTAAGATTCGCATCCTTGCCCGTATTCAGGGGAATCGACTGAAGCTAGTCGTGGAAGATGATGGTGTGGGGATGAATGAAGACAAACGTCGGGAAATGCAAGCTGAGCCCTATGGGCAAAATGAGTCCAGTTTTGGGTTGCGCGGTACTTTGATGCGTTTGAAGCTGTACTATGGGGCGGACATGAATTGTAGTTTGGTCAGTGCACCGGGAGAAGGAACTCGGATTGAATTGGAACTACCGCTTGAGGAGGGGAACAGTCATGGAGCTTGAACTGCTCAGAGCCATTATTGTGGATGATGAAATTAATGCGAGAAAAATTGTTCCCATCATTATAGATTGGCAAGCAGTTGGTTACAGATTCGTAGGTGAGGCCTCGAATGGAAGCGAAGCGTTAGATCTGATCGAAACCATGAAACCGGATGTAGTATTTACAGATATCAGTATGCCTTTTATGGATGGACTGGAATTAAGCCGGTTGATAAAAGAAAGGTATCCGCTAGTCAAAATTGTGATCATCACTGCACATCCCGAATTCGAATATGCAAAAAGAAGCCTGGACATTGGAGTGCAAAATTTTATCTTGAAGCCGCTCCAAGCCGAGGAGGTACGAAGAGTTGCGGTAGATCTTCATGGAAAAATCCGGGAAGAGACAGAGCGGTGGAACGAATATCAGGAGCTGAACCGACAGTTAAATGAAAACGCCGTTCAACTAAAAGAAAAATTTCTAAATGATTTGCTATCAGGCCTCTGGGACCCCGATCAGTTGGATAGCCGATTCCATTACTTTTTTCCTGAATCAGCGAACAGCTTGTTTTCAATCATGCTTATTGAACTTCAAATTCCCTTAGAAGAAGGGGAGGAACAACGAATCCTACAGTCTTTGCGTTGTAAGAGGTTTATTGATTACGCGCTTGAAGAGTATGAGGGAATCGAAGTTTTTTTTGATAACAGTCAACGGATTGTCCTTCTTAATAGAAAAGATAATCAGAATCTTACGAAGATTGGAGAGTGGCTGGCCCAATCGCTCCATGAAAAGCTAGGATGTAAAGCTTACATTGGCGTAGGTAGTACCTGTACGGATTTCAATAGGATCAAAGAATCCTATAAAGAGGCGCTGGAGGCAGTTAGATATGGTAAGTTAAAGGGCAGTAACGCTATCTATTTTTTTAATGATGAAATTCATTTCGGGGGCCGATCCTGGGAAGTTAAGACGATTGAAATTGAGGAAATTTTGTTTTTTGTAAAAGCTGGTGTCTTAGACAAGGCTGTGCAATCCATTGAGAAAATGTTTCAGGATTTGGAGAAGTCCGAGGCTTTTTCTGTGGAACGAGCTAGGCTGGTTTCCGCCCAATTTGTCTCCACATTAATCAATTCACTCGCTGAAATGGGAGTTATACTAGATAATAATCTTTCTTTCGATATTTCGCCATATAAAAGGATTTTTGAGCTCGATAGCCTGCCAGACATGCAACAGACATTACTTGAACTCACAGAGAAGGTAACCTCTCAAGTAACCCGGGCACGAAGCAAAAAAACTAATAATATTATCCATGAAGTTAAAGATTTTATTCAACAGGAGATGCACATTCCGGAGATGTCTTTATCCTATGTATCGAATAAATTCCACATGAATTCCAGTTACTTTAGCCGGATCTTTAAGCAGGACACAGGGATTAGCTTTACGGATTATCTACTCAAGTGCAGAATGGAAAAAGCGGTGAAGCTTCTGAATGAAACGGATTGGAAAGCTTATCAAATTGCTGAAAAGGTCGGCATTAAAGATCCATTTTACTTCAGTAACTGTTTTAAAAAAGTAATGGGAGTATCCGTTCAGGAGTATAAGAAAAATAGCTTTTCCCTATAAATCACTCCGTTGAATTTGATAATTTTCCTCTTTAAGCCCGCACTTTATGCGGGTTTTTTATTGTTTTTTTAGATATAAAGTAAGCAATAATGATGTTACAAAATGGAAAAATGATCTTGACAGAAATGGTTTCTATCGTATACATTTGTATACATGAAGAGCGCGTATACAAATGTATACACCGCAAAAGGAGGAAATAAAATGCGTGAAGGACATGTCGGCAAACGTGGCGGTCATAGGGAGCATGGAGAGCACAGAGATCGTGAGGGACGTGGCGAACACAGAGATCGTGGCTTTATGAAACATGGGATGACGGAATCAATGGATCCACATCCTAAAAGTGCTCAAACTTTTCGCCGTGGCAGAGCCATCGCTTTTTTAGATAAGCTTATGGTTAACCGGGCTACATTACAGCGGCAGTTAAATCAGCCTGAGCTTGAATCGATTAAACAAGTGGTTAGCGGTGAATTAAAAGCAACGGAAGCGATCATTGAAGAGTTTAAACAAATCTTTCAGATTCATGAGATCGCTCCAGAAGATACAACGTCA
Organism: Paenibacillus sp. FSL H7-0323; assembly: GCF_038002725.1. Lineage (NCBI taxonomy): Bacteria > Bacillati > Bacillota > Bacilli > Caryophanales > Paenibacillaceae > Paenibacillus > Paenibacillus sp. FSL H7-0323. The sequence goes on from NZ_JBBODB010000001.1 coordinate 1,266,046, forward strand.
AATGTTAATAAAGAGGAGAGTAAAGAAAAAGATGAAAATAACTGAGCTCATTAAAACCCGTAGAAGTACAAAACAATTCAAACAGACTCCAATTCGTGAAGAGGAGTTACATTCATGGCTGGAGGCTGCAAGTTACGCTCCTAATCATCGTATGACCGAACCTTGGGAGCTTCTTTTCATCGGACCCAATACTAGAGCGAAATTAAAGCATAAGACGGATTTTGGCAACGCACCTGTTGTTTTTGCAGTTCTGTCTAAGCCTGCCGCAACTGCGTTTGAACGCGATGAGAATGTTATGGCTGCTGCTTGTTTCGTACAAAATTTCTTATTAGCTGCACATGAAGCAGGTGTAGGTACGTATTGGGCTTCGCTGGGGGCTTTGCCCCATAATCGTGAGATTCTTAGTGTTCAAGAAAATTACGATGTTATTGGGATATTTGGAATGGGGTATCCGGAGGAAGTGCCGAATGCGAAACCCAGAACACCGATTAGTTCTAAAATCACGTATTTATCTTAAACAATTGAAGGTGGCGGAATGTGGAAGCTTAAGCATTATTTGAGGCCATATTGGGTGTGGTGTGTGTTGGCACCATTGCTGATGCTGGTCGAAGTGACTATGGATTTACTGCAGCCCACGCTCATGGCGAGCATTGTGGATAAGGGTGTCATGACAAAAGATTTGTCTCATATTTTCTCGACCGGACTGATCATGCTTGGTGTAGCGTTTATCGGTCTAATTGGTGGGGTGGGCTGCACTATTTTTTCGAGTATTGCTTCTCAAAACTTCGGAAATGATTTGCGGATTAGCTTGTTTGAACATATTCAGAAATTTTCTAATAAGAACCTGGATCAATTGAAGACGGGCTCACTGATTACACGATTAACAAATGATGTGGTACAGCTGCAAACCTTTGTGCAAATGATTTTGCGGAGTATTCGATCTCCCTTGCTATTAGTCGGAAGCTTGGTGATGGCGATTCGGATTAGTCCTATGCTGACCCTCATCCTAGCCGTTGCCGTGCCACTCTTGAGTTTAATATTGTATGGGTTAATCCGACTTTCTTTTCCTTTGTTTCAGAAAATGCAGGTCAAATTAGACGGTGTGAACACAGTGTTGCAGGAAAATTTATCAGGCATTCGTGTAGTCAAAGCATTCGTCCGCGCTAACCATGAACAGAAACGCTTTAATACAGCTAACAAGGATTATACAGAAATTGCGATAAAAGCGGTACGGTTAATGTCATTAAATATGCCGCTAATGATGCTTGTACTAAATGCCAGTATTGTTGCTGTACTATGGTTTGGGGGAGTGCAAAGCTGGAACGGTGGGCTGCCAGTTGGTCAGCTGATCGCTTTTATTAACTATATAACCCAATTGTTGATGTCAATGCTGATGTTAAGCAATATGTTGACCTTCTTCTCACGAGCCAAGGTTTCTGCCGATCGGGAGAATGAAGTATTTTCCACCATTAGTGAGATTACAGAAGTTGCCAACGCTAAAAAAGATGCCATACACAACGGTCGGATCGTATTTGACAATGTATCTTTTGCTTATGATCCTTCGGATGAAAATCTAGTGTTAGACGATATTAATTTCACTGCGGAGCCAGGAGAAACAGTGGCCATTCTTGGTGCCACCGGTACTGGTAAATCATCATTGGTCAGCCTCATTCCCCGGTTTTACGAAGTGTCCTCTGGATCCATTACAATTGATGGCTCCGACACTCGTATGATTGCTCTGGAAGATTTGCGTAGCAGAATCGGATATGTTATGCAGCAGGCTATTCTGTTCAGCGGTACTATCCGCGATAATATCCGATATGGCAGACCGGATGCCACAGATGAGGAAGTGGAAGAAGCAGCAATAGCCGCTGAAGCTCACAATTTCATTTTAGAACTTCCACAGGGTTACGATACAGAGCTCGGCCAGCGTGGCATTAACCTGTCCGGTGGGCAAAAGCAGCGGCTTTCGATTGCACGGGCACTTTTAATTCAGCCAACAATCCTCATTATGGATGACAGCACTAGTGCGCTCGATGCAGCGACAGAGTCACGAATCCGGCAGATGTTAAAAACACGGCTGCGCAGCAGCACGAATATTTTGATAGCTCAGCGTGTCACCTCTGTAATTGATGCTGATCGTATTCTGGTATTAGAAAACGGCCGAATTGCTGTACAAGGTACACATGATGGGCTTATGAACAGCAGTGAAATATACAGAGATATTTGGAGATCACAGATGAAGGGAGAGGAGGTGCCTTATGTCAAAGCTTAATAATGGCATGAACACCACTCCTTTTAATCGATCAGGCGGATTCGGACCTGGATCTGGACCGGGATCTGGCCCTGGACGCGGCGGAGCTGTGCCGATCGTACGCGCTAAGAATCAAGCGGGAACACTCAAACGCATCTGGATGTATTTGAACCGCCAGCGGTTCGGGTTAATCATTGTGTATGTATTTACAGTGTTGAATGCAATCCTTTCGTTGATCGGGCCTTATCTAATCGGTAAAGCGATTGATACTGCCGTAATTCCTCACGATTATCAGGGTCTTATTCGCTTTTGTCTACTCCTAATAGGTATTTATGGTCTAAGCAGTGTGGTTGCTTGGGTGCAAGCCTATGTTATGACATCCGTCTCACAGAATACCGTGTTTGAGCTGCGTCGTGATCTGTTCAGCAAATATCAACAGCTACCGATTAAGTTTTTTGACACGCAAGCTAACGGAGAACTAATGAGCCGGGCAACCAACGACATAGAGAGCGTATCCAGTACACTTAATCAGAGTGTGACCCAGTTATTAAACAGTTTGATCACCCTAAGCGGTTCACTAGTGATCATGTTAATGATGAACGTTCCGTTGACCGTAGTTTCACTGATAACGATCCCTCTTGTGTTATTGTCCAGCCGTAAAATCATAGGTTTAAGTCGAACTTATTTTAAAAATCAGCAACGCCATCTAGGTGAGTTGGGTGGATTTATCGAAGAAACCATCAGCGGACAAAAAGTAGTCAAACAATACAGCAGGGAAGAGACAGAAGTGAAACGGTTCCGCAAAATCAGCGGAGAGTTGAATAAAGTCGGCATTAAGGCACAAATTGTTTCCGGATTAGTGGGACCGGTTATGAACATGATTAATAACCTTGGATTTGCGATCATTGCCGGGGTGGGTGGCTGGATGGCTTTTCATAATATGGCTACGGTTGGCGTAATCGTTAGCTTCCTTACGTATTCCAAACAGTTCGGACGACCGATCTCCGATCTTGCTAACCAGTACAATCTAATTCAGTCGGCAATTGCTGGTGCGGAGCGTGTGTTTGAAGTTATGGATATGCCATCTGAATACGGTGACGGTGATGAACAAAGTGACGATCTGCCAAGGTTAAAAGGGAACGTTATTTTCAAAGACGTTTCATTTGCTTACAAGCCGGATTCACCGATTCTGAGCGGGGTTACGTTTGAAGCAAAACCCGGAGAGAAAATTGCGCTTGTTGGCCCAACGGGAGCTGGAAAAACGACCATTGTCAACTTGCTGATCAGATTCTATGATTTGAGCGGCGGCTCCATATTCATTGATGGCCGCGATATTGGAGAGCTGGATAAAAATGCACTTCGTAGTCAATTGGGAATGGTATTGCAAGACGCGCATGTATTCTCGGGAACGATTCGGGAAAATATTCGCTTTGGACGTCTTGATGCGACAGACCAAGAGGTAGAGGAAGCGGCAAGATTGGCCAATGCAGATGCCTTTATCAATAGACTGCCGCATGGATATGAGACTATTCTCCATGCGGAAGGCAGTAATTTGAGCCACGGCCAGCGTCAGCTTTTAACGATTGCCCGCGCCATTCTAGCTGATCCAGCTATTTTGATCCTAGATGAGGCAACCAGCAGTGTGGATACACGTACGGAAATGCATATTCAACAGGCGATGGAAAAGCTAATGAAGGGACGAACAAGCTTTGTGATCGCCCATAGGCTTAGTACCATCCAGGATGCTGATCGTATACTCGTTATTCAGGGTGGCGGAATTGCCGAGCAAGGCAGTCATAAAGAGCTTCTTGCGCTGCAAGGTGTTTATTACGAGCTGTACAATACCCAGTTCAAACGAGCGATTTAAAAGAATCTTTACTTGAACCGATAACATTTGTAAGTAGATGCTTTTATCGGACTCCTCTGACCTTAAAGGCGAGATTTTCTGATTTTCAGAATGTTAAAGGACCCCACTGCAGCTATTGGCGTGAAAAACACCAAATATAAGTCACTTTCTAAGGAATAACATCCTTGAGGTCCGAAGCCCTGCTTCAAGAGCTGAAAACTACCAAATAACGTCATCTGGGACCGAAGTCCTTAAAAAGATGTGTAATCTATCGGCGTAATTAATGCCCGATAAAAAAGAGCGGCGATTCACCTATTATAGGAGAATCGCCGCTTTTTTTTTATAAATTCCTCTCTAATAACGTTCCGAGTTGTTCAGCCAAGACTTGATAGGTCACAGGTCTTTCATTCTTGAACCACCATTCCACTACCCCTGCATAAGCCGATGCAACAAAACTAATAATAACCTCTTCATGTAACCCTTCGTTTATGCCTTCGGTGGTAGTTACTTCATGTCTAAACTCATCGAGAAGAAAGCTTAAGAAACGATTTCGGAAATAAGGAGCACCTTTACTCGCTAGCATCATAGAGAAGAAAGAATAATTTTTATCGAAGTATTCCGTCCAGGTCAACGTTGCCTCGATAAAATCCAATTCAGACGCCGATTCACAAAGTGTTCTTAGGACCTCTATATGTTCTTCGATAAGTTTATCTAACAAATCATATTTATCCAGATAATGAAGGTAGATCGTTCCCCGGCTTACATTTGCTGTGTCGGAGAGATCCTGTATGGTAATGTCGTCAAAATTTTTCTCAGACATTAGTTCAATAACAGCCTTTTTAAGCGCATCTTGAGTTTTGAATTTCAGAAGGAAGTCACAATAGAACAGAGGATCATATTATTGAAGTACTCAATTATTCTCAATCGATGAATTGATGCTGGAGGGTGGGGGCATTTTAAACGGGTCTTTCCTGAATGAAGATTTAATTGATGAGTTGAGCCTGGTTATAGTTCCCATCGCAGATGGTGCCTCTAATTCTGTGACCTTATTTGAAATGGATGCATCTATGAAACAACAGCCCCCAGCAAATTTTAGCTTGAAGAGTGTAGAAAAACTTGCGGATGATGGGCTATGGTTGAAGTATGTAACACGGCGTGATTAAATCTATGTTTCTTAAAAAGCGCAAAGCAAAATATGCTTTGCGCTTTTTGAATTCGAGAAAGTAGTAAGCAATCTTCTCATTCCAAGCCTGCCAGATGCATCGTTTGTTTCAGACGATCTACGTTCACATAGATGTCCTCCAGTCCTGGAAAACGAATCGCAGGATCGGGAACACCTTGCCCGTACACCATATAATATTCGAGATTATTATGGTTGCTGATCATCCAATAGGTTGGAACAACGTGCTGGGCATGGAAAATTTCAATGACCTGTGTTCCAGGCTGGCAAAAAGCCAGATTAGCGAGTCCAGCACCATGTGGACCTACGATTACTTTCGCTGAGGCGAATAATTGGATTTGCTGGGCAACCGTCCAGTCCTCTAGACAAATCGGTACGATATTAAAATTCTCAAGGCAGCGGATGACATCATCTTCATTAACCAACCGTCTTGAGCTTGCTTTTTTTCGTGAGATATAAAAACGTTCTGGAGTGACTAGTGTTGTTTCTCTATGCGGCAACAAAAATCTTCGCAGTGTATCCGTGGTCCAAGGAGGATAATGTGAATTCATCATTAAGGAAGGGACAAGTAGCCGGTCAGCCTGAACATATACTTCTGAATTCGTCCGGATCACCAATGACTCGGATATCCCAAGCATGGTCCACGTTTGTTCCACAAAGGGTCCATACGGATTTGGATTCATGATAATAGTGGAATAAGTGATTCCGCTCGATTGAAGCATCGCTAATCTAGGAAGCACATCATACATCCAATGAAAATAGTTATGGGCTCCGCAAAAGGTTAACACCGCCGCGGTCCCGGCAAAATATTGAAGCTGCGGACCGTTCCACCGGTGAAACACTGGGTGCTCATCTGCTTCAAGCATCCTATATTGCTTGGCATCATATTCTTGGGAAAGATCAAAGATCAATTTCCCTTCTGGTGTTAGAACGGCACCAGATTCTCCCCATACCTTCCCTCTGGAAATGGTGGCAACGTATCCGCCAAAGGGCTTTAAACAATAAGGTGTTAGTGCTAGAGCAATACTCGTTTCAATGCTTTTAGGCGCTCTGAACTCAGCCGCCCGTCCGAAGTCAAAAGGAACGACATTCCCAGCTTCCTTTGTACTGTTTTCGTTGTGGGAAGTAAAGTCCCAGATGCTTTGGTAATATCCTTGGGGTGGTACCCCTTGTGCAGAAAATAACATCATGTCACCTCATATTCCCAAGTAGAAGCGCAGAAACCTTATTAAGCTATTTTATGAAATGAAGAATCTTCGGACACAGACTTACACGGAAAGAGGCGGATGAACAAGATTTGATTCAAATGCTGTTATTACTTGATTAATAGGCTTGACATGGACCAGGATTGAATATAAATTCAGTTTATTCAAACGCCGTTTAAATCATCGATTAGGTGCAATGTACTGCCGGAAGTGTTAACTATTCCCCAGTTCCTTTTCATCGGTATGCGTTGGAGCTGTTTTATGAATTAATATGTACCCCTTTAAGATAGGGCATTAAGATATTACAATTTAATTGGAAAGTGTGGATTCGAGATAAATGAAATATACAAAACTTGGAAAAACGGGGCTGGACGTATCCCAACTGTGTTTAGGTTGTATGAGCTTTGGCGTTGCCGAACGTTGGATCCATCAATGGGTGCTTGATGAGAAGCAGAGCCGTGTTATCATAAAAAAAGCGCTTGACCTGGGTATTAATTTTTTTGATACAGCGAATGTATACTCCGATGGAACAAGTGAAGAAATCGTTGGACGAGCGCTTAAGGATTATGCCAATCGAGACGAGATTGTTTTAGCAACTAAGGTCTTTAACCGTATGCATGAAGGTCCGAACGGAGCAGGATTATCCCGGAAAGCAATTATGAGTGAGATTGATAAGAGTCTCAAGAGATTGGGAACAGATTATGTAGATCTATATCAGATTCATCGCTGGGATTATCACACACCTATAGAAGAAACGATGGAAGCTCTTCATGATGTAGTGAAGGCTGGTAAGGCAAGATACATAGGTGCCTCAGCAATGTATGCTTGGCAGTTTCAAAAAGCGTTATATGTAGCGGAGAAAAACGGTTGGACCCGATTTGTATCTATGCAAAATCATCTCAATCTTATCTATCGTGAGGAAGAACGAGAGATGTTGCCGCTTTGTAAGGAAGAGAATATTGGTGTTATTCCCTATAGTCCCCTTGCATCAGGAAGACTTACGCGAGACTGGGCGGTATCAACTCATCGTTCAGAAACTGATCAGATTCAAAAATCTAAATATGATGGAACTGCCGATACCGATCAATTAGTCGTGGAGCGAGTTGCGACAATCGCCGACAAACACGGTGTTCAACGGATTCATATCGCTCTTGCTTGGTTGCTTCAAAAAGAACCAGTTACAGCACCTATCATCGGGGCTACAAAAACATCGCATCTCGAAGATGCAGTAAGTGCGTTATCCATTACTTTAACCTCTGAAGAAATTGCGTTTTTAGAGGAGCCTTATGTACCACATTCCATCGTTGGTTTTAATTAATAAATAATCAATGGGGGAGGATAATCCCGTAGAGCCGAAGTCAGCGTTGTTTACCAACGTTTAACTGTATTTCGTACAGCTATATTCCTTCAAATCACTCAGCTCGGGGATATAAGTGTACTTCGTACATCTATTTCCTTGATTTTCTACCCATTAGGTAGGTTTGGTTGTTTTTAGTTGTATAAAGTGCAGTTAAAGTATGAAGGTTCTTTCTGCGTACGGAATAAGTGTATAGAATGCAGTTATTTTCCAGATTCGATTAAGACGTAGAGCTAGAAGAATGCGGAGAGGAACTTCCGATCGCTTCAAGTCCAAGGTTTGCTATAAGCGATTAGCGACCATTAGTCTGTTTATATTCACTTGCCCATAATCTGATCAGGTAATGCGTATTAATTCAAAAACACCAGGGAGTAATTTTCCAATAATAGGAGAATCGCTGCCTGGTGTTCTTTTTTTACCCTCAAAGCTTGTTCCTATAGACCTTGGGTGACATCCCATAGATTTTAGTGAATTGGCGAGTAAAATAATTACTATCACTAAACCCGCATTCATGTGAGATTTGGGTGATACTGAGATTAGAATGCTTTAATAACCCGCAAGCCCGTTCCAGACGTAAACGATGAAGATAAGCGATCGGGGTTGTCTGATAGTAGGAGCGAAAGATCCGGTTTAAGTGTCTGACTGATATGTCCGAATGTTTGGCGATCTGATCCAGTGTTAACGGCTCAAGATAACGATCTTCCATATATGAGAGTGCATTCGCCAAATGCATCAGATGGTTCCCCTGAATCCCTTTTTCCTGTGGGTCATAATGTCTGGACAAATAGACGACCAGTTCCATAAACTTGGAGCCCAGCATGGTCTGATAACCCTGTAGCTTGTTGTGATATTCTTCAATCATACCCGCAATGAGAAAAGAGACATACTCCAGGTTAGGAATCGGCAAGCTGAGTTTGCTTGTGTAGGAATGTTTATGACGATACAGGGGTTCCAACACAAATAAGGCTTGAAAGCCGTTGGATGTCCGCAAATCCGCTCCGGCCGTCGATAGCAATTCAGGCTGAAACATAACATTGCAGATCTTGAAATCCTGAGGATCTTTAAAAGCATGCGGGGTCGAACCATTAATTACAAACACATTTCCCTTTTTGATAAAAGACTCCTCAGTATTAACAATATGTGTAGCTGTGCCACTCAATACAATTACGAGCTCTGAAAAGTCCGCATGTCTATGTAGATCGGTGTCTTCGTCGTGATAGCCGTATTGAATGAAAAATGGAAATTGACGATCAGATGTAAACCATTTTAAATAAAATTCACTCAACTCGTTACCCTCCAAAAGCTTGTCTAGATGAATGTCTATATCATGCTATTTTAGGACCGAATAATCAAGGCTTTCTATCCAGTTGAAGCAGTATAATCCTTGACATAGGTTTCAGTGATTAAGATAGAGAAGGAGAATACTACATGAAATATAACAATCCGATTATCCCGGGGTTTTATCCAGATCCAAGCATTTGCAGAGTAGACGAGGATTATTATCTGGTAAACAGTTCATTTGCCTATTCTCCGGGAATACCCATTTGGCACAGCAAGGATTTGGTGCATTGGAAGCAGCTTGGGTACTGTTTGACTCGTGAGAATCAGCTTCAATTTGATGAATCCGTGGTGTCCGGAGGTGTTTGGGCGCCGACTCTTCGTTATTATAACGGTCGTTTTTATATGGTTACGACAAATCAGGATAGCGGAGGTCATTTCTACGTTTGGGCGGATGACCCGGCAGGCGAATGGTCGAATCCACTTTATGTGGATCAAGAAGGCATTGATCCCTCCTTGTTTTTTGACGATGGAAAGGTTTATTTCACAAGCACAGGCTCCGAGCAAGGGATGGGGATCTACCAATGTGAGATTGATATTGAAACGGGTCAAAAGCTTAGCGATACACGCTTGATCTGGACTGGCAGCGGAGGGAAATTCCCTGAGGGTCCACATCTTTACAAAATAAACGATTACTACTATTTGATGTGTGCGGAAGGTGGGACAGAATATGGACATATGGAGACTATTGCAAGAAGTAGATCGCCATATGGGCCTTATGAATCGTCTCCTCACAATCCCATTTTGACACATCGAAGTTCAGATTACCCCATTCAAGCTACAGGGCATGCCGATTTAGTTGAAGCACAGGATGGTAGCTGGTGGGCGGTATTTCTGGGGATTCGACCAGTAGGTTATCCTTACCATCATCATCTTGGCAGAGAGACATATTTGGCTCCTGTTCAGTGGACGGAGGAGGGGTGGCCAATGATTGGTGATAACGGAGTGGTTGGTTTAGAAATGGAAGCTGACCTGCCTTCACCAATGCCGTGGGAAGAAGAGCCTGAAACCGACGATTTTGATCAATCTGACCTAAGAATGAGCTGGAATTTCATACGTAATGCTAATAAGGTGGATTGGTCATTGCAGGAACGGGGAGGGTGGCTAGCTTTACGTGGATCAGATGTGAGATTAAATGAGAAGGGTACGCCTGCTTTTATTGGCTGTAGACAGCGGCATTTGAATTGTGAAATTACCACCAAAATGGAATTTAGCCCTCTTGAGGGTGACGAAGCTGGTCTTGTAGTTTTTATGGATCAGAAGTATCACTACGCAATTGGACTAACGCAGATGGAAGGTGAAAATGTTATTACGCTGCGCAGACAGGTAGGGAGCATTAGTGATGTGGCATATTCTTCGGCTTTCGAAGGAACAGGGGTAGAATTGAGAATCCAGGTATTACCTGAAAAATATATATTTTACTATCGAGGTGTGGATCAAATATGGCATCTGCTTGGCGAAGCCGAGACACACTTGATATCTACTGAAGTCGCAGGCGGATTTACTGGAGTATTCTTCGGCATGTATAACTACTCTCCTTATGGAACAACTGCTTATTATGATTGGTTTAGCTATCAAAAGAAATAAAAGGCGGTCGGCTACGTGATCGTCAGAAAAAGCAGTGTTAGCTTGTGAAAAATACAAAGCAGCGATTCTCCAAGTATGGATGAATCGCTGCTTTGTGGTTTTTGGTTGTTGGATTTAGTTGTTTATTGGTTGTTGTTGATGTTGTTTTTTGGTTGTTGTTGTTGTTGTTGTTGTTGTTTGGATATCGTTGTTTTTTTGTCGTCGTTGGTTGTCTGCCTCAGCTTGTATTTATCAACCTCTTAGGCTTAAGGACTCAGAGGACGTTATTTGCGTATTTATCACTTTTTAAGCATAGTTTCGGACCCCAATGCAGCTATTACTTCGAAATAGATTCTTATTGAGTGTTTTTTGAGCCAATAGCGGCTATGCGGTCCTTTAGCATCCCAAATGTGAGATAATACTGCGTTTAAGGTCCCCTGGGTCCGATAGTGATCAGCAGATAGGATAAACCTGATAGGATAAACCTGATAGGACCAGCCCGATAGAATCAGCGTGTGCGCAAAGGTTACCCATACAAGTTGGTGTTAAGCTGATAGTTCCATATTGTGAATGAAGAACACGTTCGCTTTTATCCAATGAGCATATCTTCCTTCAAACGCTTGATGTCTGCTCTAGGGGGTGAACCAAACATCCGAGAATATTCGCGGCTGAATTGTGATGCACTTTCATAGCCAACACGGAACGCGACATCCGCTGCATCCGCTGATTCAGATAATAAAAGGCGGCGAGCTTCCTGTAAGCGCAGATGCTTTTGAAACTGAATAGGACTCATGGCAGTTACCTCTTTGAAGTGTCTATGGAACGAAGAAATACTCATATTGGCTGTTTCAGCAAGCTCTTCAATCCGCAAAGGTTTATCACAGTTCTCGATAATCTGTTCGATGGCCTCCCGAATGCGGTAGGTGCTGCTACCTTCCATCGCAATTTGAGCGAGTGTAACTCCATAGGGTCCCTGCAGAAGCCGGTATAGAATTTCATCAGTATAAATCGGAGCCAAAAACGGAATGTCCTTGGGATCATCCAGCAAACGTACCAATCTTAGGATCGCATCCAATAGTGATAACTCTATCTGCCCGACATACATAGCTCGCTTAGCATTTTCTTTCGGAGCGAGTTTAAATTCGGAATCATTTAGTACTTTCAAAATCTGACTCTGCGTGAATTCTAGCTTAAAGCTTAAATAGGGTGCGTTGGGAGAAGCTTTTATAATCTGACCGATAACGGGTAAATTCATTGATGATATTAGATAATTTGCGGGACCATACTCAAAACGCTCCTTGGCCAATAAGATCTCCTTTGTTCCCTGCGCAATGAAACATAAAGAAGGTTTGTATACTCTGTATACTGGCTCGGTCACATTGGAGTTACGAATCACAAACAATGAGGGGATAGCGGTCTCATATACTCCATCCTGGCTCGAATGATGTTCAATCAATCTGGCGAGTTCTTCTTTCCGCTCTAGTAATTCTTTAGACATGTGCTCCTCCTAATGTTTTGTTCTTATTCAATTATAAAGTAAAAACATCTTTTGTGTTAGTGATAGTGAGAGGAATAGGCAATCATTTAAGATAATTGAGATAACGGCGTTCACTTCATTTATCGCATAATTAGAACTAAGAAAGGGGTTTTGAAATTGAGCAATGTTTTGATCATAGGAGCTAATGGCGGAATTGCACGACATGCGATTGATTTGTTTTTGAACGAAACCGATGCCCGCTTAACACTTTATCTCCGTAACTCGGACAGATTAAGCCATATAACATCCAGCCGTGCTCGAGTAGTTGAAGGAGATGTGTTGGATAGTGAGCAATTAAAAGAAGCGATGATCGGGCAAGATGTTGTTTATGCTAATCTGGCAGGTAATTTGGAGAAAATGTCTAAGACTATCGTTGAAGCAATGAACACCACTGGTCTTAAACGTTTGATTTTTATCAGCTCAATGGGCATTTACGATGAAGTTCCAGGAGAGAAGTACAGCAGTATATTGGATCCATATCGTAAATCTGCAGAAATTATTGAAGCTTCAAATCTTAACTATACAATTCTGAGACCTGGATGGTTTACCTATAAAGACGAGATAGACTACGAAATAACTCAGAAAGGTGAACCTTTTAAAGGGAGAGAAGTGTCGCGAAAAAGTGTGGCTGCATTAGTTGTTAAATTGGCCGAGTCACCAGATATGGAAATTCGCCGCAGTTTAGGAGTAAACAAACCCAAAATCTAAAGGAGACACAAACTAATGGAATATACAAAACTTGGTCGTACTGGTTTGGATGTATCTAGAATTTGTCTTGGTTGTATGAGTTACGGAGTACCTGAACGTGGAATGGCTCCGTGGTCGCTAAATGAGGAGCAGAGCAGACCCTTTATTAAAAGAGCACTGGAGCTTGGCATCAACTTCTTTGATACGGCTAATGTATACTCTGACGGAACAAGCGAAGAAATTGTCGGACGTGCCTTAAAAGAATTCGCTCGCCGCGATGAGGTAGTCATTGCTACAAAGGTGTTTTTCCGGATGCATCAGGGACCAAATGGAGCAGGACTTTCACGCAAAGCGATTATGACCGAAATAGACAACAGTCTAAAACGGCTGGGCACAGATTATGTGGACCTATACCAGATCCATCGTTGGGATAATGACACTCCTATCGAAGAGACCATGGAGGCCCTTCATGACGTAGTAAAGGCAGGTAAAGTTAGATATATTGGAGCGTCCTCTATGTATGCTTGGCAGTTCTTGCAGGCACAGCATGTTGCTGAGCGTAACGGTTGGACTAAATTTGTCTCTATGCAAAATTACTTGAATCTACTCTACAGGGAAGAAGAACGGGAAATGTTGCCTCTTTGCCGGGAAGAAGGAATCGGTGTGATCCCATGGAGTCCGCTTGCTAAAGGTCGACTAACCCGTGATTGGAATGAACAAACAGCTCGTTCAGAGATAGACGAAGTCGGAAAGGCATTTTATGCAAAAATGGCTGAGGCTGACCGCAAGGTTGTTGAGGTAGTTGCCGAAATTGCGGCAAAGCGCGGGATTCCACGTGCCCAAGTAGCGCTTGCTTGGGTTCTGCAAAAAGAGCAAGTAACATCGCCTATCATTGGTGCAACCAAAGCAAATCATCTGGAGGACGCCGTTGCAGCGGTATCAGTGAAGCTGGAGCCAAGTGAAATAGCGAGTCTGGAAGAGCCTTATGTGCCACACCCAGTTATAGGAAATCTAAGCTAGATAAAAAGCGTGATACCCTTGGGGATCGCGCCTTTTTTTTACCTAAGCTAAACTTTCATCTACCATTTAGTGCCTTTAGAAACTTGTCTTTAGTTTGGCTTAATCGTTGCTCAGCACCATGCGGGTGCAAGGGTTTGCATAAATAGGTGAATAAGAAAACACATTCCAATCGATAAAAATGACATGTTAATTCTTCTTAAGCCAAGGTAATATGTATCCGATATGTGAGAGTGAATATAGAAAAGGAGATGAACTCTTTATTATTAATTCCACATTGAAGCATACGCACATGAATACTGAAATTGGCCAACCAGCCATCCTCAATCCAAGTCAGGTGTACCCGACGGTTTCCTTCACACCGTGTGTTAACGGAAGGGTTGCCTGTGAATTGATTTTTGATAGAACGAAACTGGTGACTGAGTTGCCTGAGACTCCTATGGTTAAAGACTCGTTAATGGAATGGACACCGTTAGGCACGGCTGATCTACTGGGTACTTATGAACTGCGAATGACCCTCAAGCAGGACGGAAAAGCTCCTCAGTATGACTCATATTATTTTACCGTGCTGGATCCAAAGAGCATCCCCGCGGGACAGAGCACAATCGCTTTCCTTGGTAACGATGGAATGATGATGTATATCGGTGATTATCGAGGTAATCGGATCTTGGACTTTTCTAATGCGGGTTATAGGGGTGGTGGTGTTGAGATCCCGAATATTCCCGTTAAGTCGACCGTTCTACCCTTGGACGGAGACGCGACGGACCGTATTCAGGTGGCAATTGACCAGTTGGCTATGCTCCCGCTCGATAAGAACGGATTCCGCGGGGCAGTCCTTTTGAAAAAAGGCAGATATGAAGTCGGAGGCACGTTGTTCATTAAAGCAAGCGGGATCGTCCTTCGCGGTGAAGGTCAGGACAAAGAGGGCACTATTCTCTATGGTACCGGAGCGAAACTGCGAAATCTAATTGAAATTGGTGAAAATGCAGATCTTATGCTGGACAGCAACTCGAAGCAGATGATTTCAGATTTGTATGTGCCCTCAGGCTCGCGTTCTTTCCATGTAGAAGACGGGGGTGCTTACAATGTAGGCGATCAGATCATAGTCCGCAGAATAGGTAATAAAAACTGGATTCACGAAATTGGTATGGATAACATCTATAAGCGCCCGGGTGGAACCGTAACCCAATGGTCACCGTTCAATCTGGATTTTGACCGAGTCATCACTGCTATTGTAGGTAATACGATTACGGTCGATGCCCCATTGGCGAATGCTATCGAACGTCAGTGGGGCGGCGGAGAGATCTATAAATATACAGACCATGCCCGCATTCAGCAGGTGGGGGTAGAGAAAATGAGGGTAGAGTCCGATTTTGACCCAAGCATTATAGATATTAAGATGGATAACGATACAACAGATCCTTATTATGCGGACGAAAAACATGCTGAACGTTTCGTCGTGTTCAACAGTGTGAAGAATGGCTGGGTTCGAGAGGTGAGAGGTTACCATTTGTCCTATTCTCTCGTTCAAATGAAGCGTTATTCCAAATGGGTTACGGTTCAGGACTGTCAAATGTACGATATGATCAGTGTGGTTACTGGGGGTCGCCGTTATGTCATACATCAGATGGGCCAGCTAAATCTCGCTCAACGTATTTATACAGAGACGGCGCGGCATGCGTTCACCGTCGATAGCTGGGTACCGGGGCCGAATGTATTTCTGGATGGAGAAGCTGTTGAAAATTATAACACCAGTGAACCTCATCATCGCTGGTCAGTCGGAGGCCTGTTCGATAATATCAAAGCTCCCATCTCTATTCGGGATAGGGCGTGGTTAGGCAGCGGACATGGCTGGGCAGGTGCGAATTATGTGACTTGGAATACACAAGGAGAGCTCACTTTACAGCGGCCACCAACCGCTCAAAACTACGCCATTGGCCATGTTGGTAGCAAGATACCCGGACTGCTTCCTAACGATTATGATTCCCGGCCCCGTGAAGATGGATATTGGTGCAGTTGCGGTCAACATGTCGTCATTAATAGTCTCTACAAGCAGCAGCTGACGGAACGTTTAGGTCGAAATGCGCTCAATAATATAAAAAAATAATTTACAGTAGGGTGCGGAATTTTCCGCATCCTTTTTAGTTTGGATCATAAAAAAACACAACCCCTAACAATCTATGCCATGGAGAGACATCAGGATCAAGAGTAGCATAGGAAGTGGAGTTACTGACGAATGATATGAACTGAAAATAGGAAAGGCCAGGTGAACAAGAGTTGAGTGAAAGAAGACGAGCGAAACAAGAGGTAGCATTACCGGCAACCAAGCAGGAATCAGAACGTCTTCGATTATGGTATACAAGCCCGGCGTCAAATTGGAATGAGGCTCTTCCCATAGGAAATGGGCGCCTCGGGGCAATGGTGTCCGGTATGATCGGCCAAGATAAAATCCAGCTTAACGAAGATTCAATTTGGTACGGCGGCCCTGGACGTGCAGCTAATCCTGCAGCTCAGCCATATTTAACAGAGATTCGGCAAATGCTGAAAGACGGCAGGCAGGCGGAGGCAGAACATTTGGCACGAATGGCTATGACTGCTTCACCAAAATATGAGCAGCCGTACCAGCCACTTGGAGATTTGATTTTAAAGTTTCTGGATTCCAGTGAGGTTATAGAAAAATACGAGCGGGAGCTCGACTTGGAGCAAGCGGTCGTTACGGTATCGTACCGTTGTGGCGGGGTTCGCTATTACAGGCAATATTTTATAAGTGAACCGGACGGTGTATTGCTAGTCCGATTGACAGCTGACAGACTTGGCAAGATCACGTTGGCTGCGAATCTTATGCGTCGTCCGTTCGATACCGGCTGTAGCACTGGTCCTGCAAACACAGTTTTAATGAATGGGGAATGCGGAGCGGATGGCGTTCGCTTTTGCACAGCACTAAGGGCAGTTCAACAAGGGGGCCGCCAGAGGCTCATCGGGGATTACATCTCTATTGAGGGGGCAGACTCCGTCACCCTTATGCTGGCAGCGCAGAGTACCTTCCGTGTAGATCAACCTGAAAAAGCCTGTCTAGAGCAATTGGATCAAGCTACGGCTCAGTCTTTTGCAACTCTAATAAAGCAGCATAAGGAGGAATACAAGTCCCGGTTTGCTCGATTTTCAATCGATTTAACTAAGGATGGAGACCCGTACGCTGAGCTTCCTACCGATAAGAGATTACAGCGTTTACAGCAAGCAAAAGATGAAAGAAGCAATCCCAATGAGTCTGGTGATCCGGGACTAGTTGCACTATATGTACAGTATGGGCGCTACTTACTGCTTTCCAGTTCTCGACCAGGTACGTTGCCTGCTAATCTGCAAGGCATATGGAATGATAGCTTTACCCCGCCATGGGAATCAAAATATACAATTAATATTAACCTCCAGATGAATTACTGGCCTGCCGAAGTCCTAAATATGGCTGAATGCCATGAACCGCTGTTTGATCTGATCGAACGGATGCAGTTGAACGGTCAAGAAACGGCAAAAGAAATGTATGGCTGTCGCGGTTTTGTTGCTCATCATAACACTAACTTATGGGCGGAAACCCGACCAGAAGGCATCCTAATTACCTGCACGGTCTGGCCAATGGGTGCTGCTTGGTTATGCCTTCATTTGTGGGAACACTACCGGTTTGGACTGAACCTTTCTTTTCTCAAGGAAAGGGCCTATCCAGTGATGAAGGAAGCAGCGATTTTTCTGCTTGATTACATGGTAGAGGAAGGTGGCTTACGAATTACTGGGCCTTCTGTCTCCCCGGAAAACCGCTTCCTACTTTCGGACGGAAGCAACGGCAGCCTCTGTATGGGACCATCCATGGATTTGCAAATCGCATATACATTGCTATCCGCCTGTTCAGAAGCGGCATTAATTATCGGAGAAGAAGATACAATGTTTCTCTCTGAACTACATGAGACGCTTGAACACATTCCACAGCCGAGTGTGGGCAGTCATGGACAGATTAAGGAATGGCTGTTTGACTACGAAGAGCAAGACGCAGGTCACCGGCATATTTCTCAGTTGTTCGCATTACATCCGGGGGAACAGATTGACATGAGGCACACCCCTGAGCTTGCCGCAGCAGCCCGGCGAACGCTTGAACGCCGCCTTGACGGAGGTGGAGGTCATACCGGCTGGAGCAGGGCATGGATCGTCAATTTTTATGCCCGTCTCGGTATGGGTGCGGAAGCCTATGAGCATTTAATTAAACTGTTAACCTCCTCCACGTATTCGAATCTTTTAGACTGCCATCCACCCTTTCAAATAGACGGAAACTTTGGTGGAGCAGCTGGGGTAGCAGAAATGCTGCTGCAATCCCAACGAGGAGAACTTCGACTATTACCTGCCCTTCCTAAGGAGTGGTCTTCAGGCAGCATAAGGGGGATGAGAGCAAGAGGTGGTTTTACCGTTGATCTTTCTTGGAGCCAAGGAAAGCTTGATGAAGCGACGGTTCACTCTACGGTTACCGCTGAATATCGAATTTGGTCTGCCGTTCCGCTCGATCTGCCAGAACAATTTCTTATTAGCAATGGTCAGGGCTTCGAATATACTTTTTCTTCGGTTGCAGGGAAGTCCCGCAAGATTCGTGCACAATAGTCAATCGTAATAAAACACAGGCAAGCCGAAAAATCTCCATTTTGAAGACCTGGATATTGGATTAACATTAGCCATACAACAAAATCCAAACTGCAACCAAAGGAGCGATATTTATGCCACAACAAGTGCCAGCCGCATTGCCAGCGAGCAGGCCAGATCTTTCCCCATTCCAAAGACGAATGACCAATTTGCGCAAATATAAAGCGCTGTATCTCATTTCACTTCCGGGCATTATTTTTTTTATCGTATTTAAATACTTACCCTTGGCGGGATCCATCATGGCCTTTCAAAACTACAACATATTCAAAGGTTTTACAGGCAGTCCGTGGGTTGGCCTTGATCAGTTCCGGCGGATGTTCACCTATCCAGAGTTTTTGAGAATTCTTGAAAATACTATCCTGATCGGCCTATATGATATGGTCTTTGCGTTTCCGGTTCCCATAATATTCGCCCTCCTTCTTAATGAAGTGAGAAAAGCTTTCTATAAACGGATTTTGCAGACCGTCGTTTATTTGCCCCATTTTCTCTCATGGGTCATTATTGGGGGGATTATGATTGGCATTTTGTCCCCAACGACAGGTATCGTGAACCAGATCTTAAATACTTTTGGGCTCGACTCCGTTTATTTTCTGGGCGAGGACTCGTATATTCGTACCATCCTGGTTGGAACAGGCATATGGAAAGACAGTGGATGGGGAACTATTGTTTATTTAGCCGCACTCGCTGCTGTGAATCCTGAGCTGTACGAAGCGGCTCGGATTGACGGAGCAAATCGTTGGAAACAAACCTTATCTATAACGATCCCGACGATCTTGCCCACTATCATGATTATGTTCCTGCTTCATATCGGTAACTTCCTTGATTTTGGCTTTGAGCGAGTGTTTGTATTTATCAATTCGCTTAATGAGACCAATGGAGATATTCTCGATACTTATATATACCGAGTGGGTCTTATTGATCAGCAATACAGCTATACAACAGCTATAGGCCTCTTTAAATCGGTCGTCGGACTGTTGCTAGTCATGATCGGGAATACGCTTAGTAAAAAAGCATCAGGGGATGGACTTTACTAGAAAGGAGTCGAAGAGTAAATGAAAAATAAAGGTCGCCTATTTGACGTTTTCAACTATATATTTCTGATGCTGGTCGGGTGCTTGATGGTCTTCCCTCTGCTGCATGTGCTCGCCAAATCATTTAGCAGCACTCATGCCATTAATGCAGGCGAGGTTAAGCTATTCCCTGTAGATTGGACGCTTATGAATTATCAAGTTATTCTTGGGGATACCTCCATCTGGAGAGCTTTCATGGTAAGTATATTTATTACAGTTGTCGGAACGCTTATTAATCTGATTTTAACTGCATCACTGGCCTATCCTTTATCCAGATCCGAATATTCGATGCGCAAAGGAGTTCTGATTTTAATCCTAATTACGATGATATTTCACGCTCCGCTCATACCGAACTATATGGTCATCAAAAACTTGCACTTGATCGACTCTTTATGGGTATTAATCATCCCATCGGCCATCAGTGCATATAACCTGTTCATCATGCGTTCTTTTTTCTCAGCCCTGCCTACTGAGCTGATAGACAGCGCGCGAATGGATGGAGCGGGAGAGCTGCGCACGATGTGGAGCGTCATCCTTCCTTTGTCCAAACCAGTTATGGCAACTATGGGCTTGTTTTACGCGGTATCCCATTGGAATTCTTATTCATCGGCGTTGTATTTTATCAATACACGAGCGCTTTATCCACTTCAGCTGCGGCTTCGGGAAATCGTACTGAGTAACGACCTTGGGCAAGCGGGCAGCTTATTAGAAAACGTAAATGAAGTATCTCCGGCAGGTGTGCAAATGGCAGTTATTGTCGTCTCCGTCATACCGATTATTATCGTGTATCCGTTTCTGCAAAAGTATTTTATCAAAGGGATGTTAATCGGATCTATTAAGTCTTAAATTAATCAGCTTGCATCATCCTTTAAAAGAAACAGCCATCTGCTTATCAAAATATGGTAAGATATAATCCAAACTCAAAAATGGAAGCGTTGCCAATAATCGCAACTTCAAATCAATTTCATACCACAAGACAACTGATTCTGATTCCATTCCGGAAGGGATTTGATACAAGTGCGAGTATTGATTGTAGAAGATGAGCCTGTCATTCAAAAAGGATTGGTGAAGATGGTCCAGCGTTATCCGGTCTCATTCACCGCGATTTATACAGCCGACGACGGCGAAGCAGCCTTAGAAACTATCCAAAAGCTAGAACCGCATTTAGTGCTGACAGATTTGCGCATGAAGCGGATGGATGGCCTTGATTTATGTGAACGAATTCACCGTGATTACAGTCATGTCCAGGTGGCAGTCATTTCCGGGTACAATGACTTTCAATATGCACAACGAGCAATGGCCTATGGCGTTAAACGGTATTTACTGAAGCCGGTTCTCCAGCAGGATGTGCATGATATCCTGAGAGAACTGATATCCGGCATGACAGGCAGCATTATTCCTGTTCATAAATACGTGGATTGGGCCGAACAGCTGGAACAACACATCTGGCTGCTGCAACGTGATGAGACAAACCGTCTGCTTGATGAAAGAGAAACATCGGGTTTATTTGAAGGATTGAACGTCTTTAGCATGGATGCAGTGCTGAATGATTGTCTGCAAATGATCGTAGATCGCTTGGAACGCCGAGGCTGGAAGCCTCCGTCCCGGTGCTGTGGAGATGTGAAAGCCGCCAATACGAAAAAAGAAACGATGTTAGCATTTGTCGCGATAATAAACGGTATACTTGCGGAGCTGCAGCTTACTCGCAAAGGCAACTATAAGGACCCGGTTGAAGAAGCAAAAGCTTTCATTGATAAACATCTGGCTGAGGATGTATCGTTAGAAGAAGTAGCCAAACGGGTGGGACTTGCCCGCACCTACTTCAGCGCATTATTCAAAAAAATGACGGGGGAAACCTTCGTACACTATCGGATCCGGAGACGAATGGAGGAAGCGCGCAGACTTCTTGCCGTACCCACCATGACAATCAGTGACATCTCGATTCATGTAGGTTACGAGGATTATCCTCATTTTACGAAGACATTTAAAAATCTCGTGGGTGTATCACCTTCGGAATACCGTGCTTCGTTTGGCATTGAATAATGAGAGCAACCCTCAGCCGGAAGCTGCTATTTTATTTTACCATTGTCATCTTACTTTCCCTGTCAGCGCTGGGGATTTCCTTTTACAGCATTTCTGCCAAGCAATTGCAGTCAAGCACTGAAAACCAAATGATTCAGATCGTAAATAATGCAGTTCATCATACCAATCTCTATATTTCATCCTATCAACGGTCGACCGTGGCGCTACTAACGGATTTGAGAGTTAAAAGATATATTGATCTATCAGCAGACCGTGAGGAATATGAAAATTACCGCTACACGACCGATATACGCGATGCTATTGTTGAACCTGTATGGATTCGCAATCCCGAGATTGAAGCCCTATATATTATCGGGTATTCCGGGAATGCGCTTTATTATTATAATGGCGGTTCAGCGCCATCTTTTACACAGGAAGACACCGCTAGACAGATCCGGTATTTCAAAGAACATACAGATGTCAGTGGACAGTTGAATGTAATCAATTACAGTATCCGTGGGGATCAAACGCCGATGTTGACCTTAATCCGCAGCATTCGCGGTCTTCAGTCACCAGAGATGAAAGGATTTGTAGGCATCGAAGTCAAAGCGGAGGAGCTCTCTACGTTATGGAAAGGAATCGATCTTGGTCCCGAAAGCTATTTTTTTATTGTAGATGGCGAAGGCAGGATTCAATATCATAACGATCAAAACAAAGTAGGGACGTTGATTCCCGATAGTCTTGGCAAGCAAATTGAGCAAGCAGGAGAGGCGATGTTCCGCAGCTCGGCAGAGGGCGTGGAAAAATCTTATATCAGCCGTAATGCGGAATATTCCGGTTGGCATCTGGTTGTATCCATCCCAGACACTCAGCTGCAAAAGCCGCTAATTACCATCCGGAATTATATTATTGTTGTCGCGATTTTGACATTTATGATAGCGCTGTTTCTGGCAAGCCGATTTGGTAAGTCCGTTACTACACCCATCCGTATACTGATGAAAGGAATGAGCCAGACCGAAAAAGGAAATTGGGAATTAATCTCCCTTCCGAAAAGCCAGGATGAGGTCACTGGGCTTATCGTTCGTTACAATCTGATGGTAACCCGCCTGTCAGAGCTTGTGGACACCGTGTATCAGTCAGAACTGAAGAACAAGGAAATGGAAGCTGAGCGGCAGAAGGCCGAATTCCAATCCTTACAGCTGCAGATCAACCCTCATTTTTTATACAATACGCTCGAAACGGTGGTCTGCTATGCAGTAATTCAGGATTCAGATGAAATATCAGAAATTGTCGGAGCCCTGTCCTACATGCTGCATTATTCGGTGCGCACCAATCTTGAAGAGATAACCGTAGCAAATGAGCTGAAGCATGTCATCCATTATATGGTCATTATCAATCACCGGATCGGAAGGCCGTTTGAAATCGATGTGCGGATAAAGCCTGAAATGCTTCTGCGCAAAATGGTTCGCTTGACCTTACAGCCACTTGTGGAAAATGTGTTCCAGCACGCCTTTCGTTATGGTGTTGAAGATTATCACACGATTACGATTGATGCTGGAGAGGATGGCGATATCTTCTGGGTCAGCATTACGGATAATGGCAGCGGGATGACCCCGGAGCGGCTTGAAGAACTTCGCCTCAAACTGAGTGAAAATCGACTCGCCGATGTGGAGGAAGGGAAAGGAAGCCCAGGCGGCATCGGTGTGCAAAATGTTCATCGCCGGATTCAGCTTGTCTTCGGAGAAGAATTCGGAGTTGACGTAGAAAGCAGTCCAGAATGCGGAACACGCATGATCATGAAAATGCCGATTTCCGGAAGGAAGGAACAGCAAGTGCTTAACGCATAGGCGCTTCTCGCCGAAGAGAACGAGGATCAAAAAGCTGTCCTGAGGTCCGAGCCGCGGACTTTTGGGATGGCCTTTTTTTATAACGACAACCGATCACAAAAAAACACATCCCACAATAATCCACCCCATGGGAGTGCTGATGATACAGCTTTATGATGGGTACAGGTAAACCAAATACCTTTTTATACTAATAAGGGGGATTATCCAGATGAAAAAATGGGTTAGTCTGATCCTATCCACGGCGCTTGTCTCAAGTCTCGTCGCAGGATGCGGAAGCAATGAAACATCGGACGGTAACGTCGATGCAGCAGGCGAATCAAAACCGCTTAAATTTAGTATTTCGTTAAACACAAGCGGAAACGCTTACACGGAAAGTTCTAAAGACATTAATACCGATAAGTGGGTCAAGGAGTTAGAGAAACGGGCGAATGTCGATTTAGACATTAAGTTAATTCCTTTGAAGGACTTTGATTCCAAAATGGCTGTTATGTTTGCCGGCGGTGATATCCCGGATGTGGTTCAAAATGTCGGAGGGGCTACGGATAAATCGATGGCTGGGTCGGTTCAGGCTGGTGTTTTTATGCCGCTGGATGATCTGCTGAAGGAGAATGCGCCCAACCTGATGAAGGTTGTCCCGCAGGAAGCATGGGATGAAGTCAGCTACGATGGAAAAATATATGGCATTCCGACTTGGCTCAGCAATCCGTCTCGACGTGCCACTTTTATCCGAACTGATTTATTGGAGAAAACAGGCCTTCCGGTACCTGTGACGATTGAGGATTTCTTGAATGTGCTGCGCGCTTTTAAGAAACTCGGTGTGAGCGCTCCTTATCAGATGCGTGAGAACTTCAAGTATGCTGATATCGCATTTGGTGCATATGACGCGCTTGGCTATCAGTTTACAGAGGATAATGGAGAGATCGTACCCAAATTTTATAATTCCGAGAATATGGAAAAAGCACTGAACGTATACAAGACGATGTATGACGAAGGCCTCATTCAGAAGGATTTTGCGACAATTCAAACGGCACAGTATGGTGAAAATATTGCTGCAGGCAATGCAGGGATTTGGACAGCTAATGCGCAGAATCTCCTGGATTTCCGGACCCAGATCGCCGCGTCCAATCCGGGAGTGAAAGTGGATATTATCTCGTCGCCAACCGGTGACCATGGACAAAAAGGATACGGTTTGTATAGTTCGGTCAATACCTCACTGTATATCAACAATAAGGTCAGTAAAGAAAAGGCTGCCCGGATTGTCCAAATGTTTGAATGGATGCAGACCCCGGAAGCCAGTAATTTCTATAGCTTTGGGATTGAAGGCGAGAATTACACGGTAAAAGACGGAAAAGTTGATTATAAGCTGCCAGAGAACAAGGCTGCCCAAGATGAAGAGAAATTCCGCACACAGCTGCGCTGGGTAGGGGACGGAACAATCAACCGCGAACGAACTGAGCTGCTTACGGGTGGTAAAGATGTTTTGAAAGCATTGGATGAAACTCTGAGTAAAGAAGGCTTAGGGGGCATCGGATTTGTACCTGATCTGGAGTCTTTCAGCAAGTTCCCTGATCTTGCCTCCAAACGTCCCGATCAGGCACCAAAACTGATCATAGACCATATGGTCAAAATGATTTATGGCAAAGAACCGATTAGCGATTTCCCAAAAGTCATCGAGGAATATAAGCAAAAGGGCGGCGAAGAAATCTTAAAAGAAGCAACAGAACGCTACAAAAATAATGAGGGAATCCTTAATCAGCAAAGCCGGAAATAGATAGATTCTCAGGAAGCCTCTTCATTCGAAGGGCTTCCTGCCAGTTAGGAGGGAGAACAATGAGTCAAACTGCTCTGTGTGATGAAATCATGCGTCTGCCTGTAATCGATACACATACCCATCTCGTCGGCGATAAGCTAAACGCGGCTGACTTCTGGGAAATAGCCGATTATTTCTGGTTGAACCAAGAGCTTCAGTCAGCAGGATATCCGGCGGATGCGGACCAACTTTCGAAAGAGATGCGGACTGACTCTTTTGTTAGAGCTTACCACGCTTCCCGTAATACGATGATGAATCGTGCTTTTACAGCAATCATGAAAGATTTGTACGGTATCTCCATCACTGATTCAGAGTCGGTGTTCAAAGCGGATATAACGGTTAAACAGAAAAGTAACGATCCCGGCTGGGCGCAAAACGTAGCTGACCGTCTGCATGTGCAGCGGTTTATTGTAAACCGTCCGGAGCATGCCAACTTTGCACACATGAGAGAAAATGCTCTACTGATTCCTCGAATTGACTCCTGGCTGCCTGGGCTGGCAAAGAATATTGCAGATGCCTCTGATCCCAGCCGGGAAGCGGCTTATACTCAAGCGAAAAAGTTTATTAGCGAGCAGTTGCACTCATATCAGACGATGGGCTGTCCGGGAATCATGACTACGTTGCCAGCCTTTGAAGCCAATGCTCATGATGTTTACAATCTTAGCAGCGTAACTGAACCGGATGAAATCATGATGCTGCTCCTTCATCATATCTGTTCGGAACTGCAAGTAAGAGGAATGTTCTTGCAGCTGTTTCTCGGCGTCGAACGCAGATGGTGTAATACATCGGCTGCGCCAGTTAACGATCCGCTACGGATTGTTAAACTGTATGGTTTGTTTGAACGGTATTCCATTCCGTTTGAGCTGGTGGTGGCTTCAGAATTAAATAACCTGGATATTGTGCAGGCTGCATGGAATTTCCCTAACGTTCATGTAGGTGGGATGTGGTGGTATAACTTCAGACCCAGTACCTATTTGCAGAGCATGCAGTATCGGTTGGAGGCACTCGCCCCGCTCAAGTGTTCGCTCATTGTCTCGGATGCGCGCTGTATCGAATGGACATATGGCAAGCTGCTGATCGTTAAAAAAATACTTGCGCGATTTTTAGAAAGTCAAATAGCGGAAGGCTGGATCAGCCGGGAGGAGGCGCTGTACATTGCGGCGGAATGGCTACATGGGAGTGCTGCTAAACGTTATGGACTAACAGATGTAAAGCAATAAGCCGTGGAGGGAGAATATGACTTTTTCATTGATGGACCGAATGTTGCCTGCTCCTTTGAACGGAGGGTTCCGCATGGAGGATTGGTGGGTGTGGTGTGGATCAGCTGTGCATGGCGAGGATGGGCGTTTTCATTTATTTGCATCCCGTTGGCCGAAGTGGCTGCCGATGCATCCGGGATGGTTACTTCGCTCAGAAATTGTCCGCGCATCTGCCGATAACGCGGAAGGACCCTATACGTACCAAGAAACCGTACTACCCGCAAGGGGAGCGGAATACTGGGACGGACGAAGCACCCATAATCCGCATATCCTTCGTTATGGTGATAAGTATCTGTTGTATTATATGGGTTCCACTCATCCATTCGCTGAGCCGCAGCCTAATGAAACAGTGGAATTTGACGACTATCGGGTGATTGCCGCTCGTGCCAACAAACGTGTTGGCTTAGCTATAGCCGACAGTGTATTCGGACCATGGATAAGGATGGACGCACCTATTCTGCCTACACGTCCGGGCAGGTTCGACAGTTTCCTCACATCCAATCCGGCTCCTTGTATCCGCGAAGATGGCTCCTTGCTATTGGTATATAAAGCCCGCAAATATGAGGGCAATTCCTATGGACAGATGACGCTTGGCATTGCCGGTTCACCTAAGGACGAAGGGCCATATAGAGTAATTAACAACGCACCGCTGTTTCCAGCAGAGCGGTCTCATATTGAAGATCCATTTATCTGGCGGTCCGCGAACGGGTACCAAATGATCGCCAAGGATATGGATGGCCGGATATGTGGAGAAAAGCACGGTGGGATATTTGCATCATCTACGGATGGAACCGACTGGCAGCTGGCTGATTCAACGCAATCGTATTCCCGACGGGTACTCTGGGAGGACGGCACAGAGCAGTGGATGGGCAGCTTTGAACGTCCGTTCCTATTATTTCAGGAAGGGGTTCCTACCCATTTATTCGCTGCAGTAGCAGATGGACCGGGAGGGTTCCGAAATGCGAAGCACACTTGGAATATGGTCATTCCACTACGGACAACGTTTTAAAAAATTGAATTTCATAAATATCATCAGTGTTAACAGGAGGAACTGAAATGGGTGAAGTAATACCAACTCAACAAACTCGCGAACTGCTAATTTCGGAGTCTACTCTGGAATGGGCGGATGGCGCATGGCAACAAATTGTAAATAAAGTGGAAAAGACTAGTAAGCGAATTGGTGTTAGTTTTCCGCATGCCTCCGTGAGCGGAGTATACGATAACATGCGTCCATCGTGGTGGACAGCAGGGTTCTGGCCGGGTATTATGTGGCAGATTGCCGCAGAAGGTAATCATCCGGCGCTGCAAGAAATCGCCGAGCAAATTGAAGAGAAATTGGATGAACCTCTTTATTCCCTTACCGTACATCATGATGCTGGTTTTATATGGACACTCTCAGCTTTGGCCAATTACCGAGTGACTGGTAATGAACGCTCCAAGCAGCGCGGGTTGATGGCTGCTGCTCAACTGGCCAGCCGCTTTAACCTGAAAGGGTCATTTATCAGAGCCTGGCATGACACGGAGAAGATAAACCGGGCGGGATGGTCCATCATTGATACTGTAATGAATCTGCCCTTACTATACTGGGCATCGGAAGTTACAGAGGATCCGCGTTTCCGGCATATCGCCGCTGCGCATGCGGAAACGGTAGTTGAGCATTTTTTACGTCCGGATGGATCAAGTTATCATATTCTGGAGTTCAACCCGGAATCAGGCGAAAAAATCGGCGCTATGGCCGGCCAAGGTTATGCGGAAGAATCCGCTTGGGCACGGGGCAGCGCATGGATGATTTACGGTCTTACTTTGTCTTTTCACTATACCGGAGAGAATAAGTTTCTAACGGGAGCTAAAAGAGCTGCGCACTTCTTCTTAGCTAATCTTCCGGAGGATCATGTACCTCACTGGGATTTCAGGGCACCTGATGCAGGCGAAAAGCCGCGTGATACCTCTGCTGGTGCATGTGCGGCATGTGGCTTGATTGAGCTGGCAAAGATCGTACCACAGGCGGAAGCCTCTTTTTACCTGCGAGCCGCAGAACAAATCGTTCGCTCACTTTATGAGAATTATGGGACTTGGGACATTCCGGAAGAGGAGGGTTTGATTCTTTCTGGAACATCCAATCTTCCAGGGGGTGTGCACATTGATACGCCACTGATCTATGGCGATTATTTCTTCGTCGAGGCTGTATCTAAACTCCGCGGAGCCGTTCTTCAGTTATGGTAAGGAACGGAAAAACAACAGAAAACCTTCTCGATGATCCGTATAGTATACAGTCGGTCGAAACTCCGATAGATAACGAGCAGGCTCGGCGTATGGAATGGTGGCAGGAAGCCAGGCTCGGCTTGTTTATTCACTGGGGCCCTTATGCCCTGCCTGCGGGTGAATGGAAGGGAAAAGAAATACAAGCTTCTTACAGTGAGCATATTATGCTACGCGCGAAGATCCCAGTGGCTGAATATGAGGAAATGGCCGCAGCGTTCAATCCATCAGCTTTTGATGCAATGAAGTGGGTACGGACTGCCAAGCGTGCTGGCCTAAAATATATCATCTTTACAGCTAAACATCACGACGGCTTCGCGATGTATGACTCAAGTGTATCCGAATATTCGATCGTCAAGCACACCTCATTGGGCCGTGATCCCCTTCGGGAACTAATGGAGGCATGTCGTGCGGAAAAAATGGTACTCGGAATTTACTACTCTCATGCGATGGATTGGCATGATCCAGACTCTCAAGGGAATACCTGGGATTATCCACTGAATATCGGCGCTTACGATGACGTTCAAACGTGGATAAATGATACCGATAAACGCACACGCTTTGAACGATATTTGCACAGCAAATCAATCCCTCAAGTCCGTGAGCTGCTGACGGACTACGGCAAAGTTGGTTTAATTTGGTTTGATTGCGGAGGCAAACTGACCCGTGAGCAAGGAGAAGCGTTTTTGGCGGCGGTTCATGCAATTCAGCCAGAATGTTTGGTCAATAGCAGAGTATGGAAAGCACCACTTGGAGATTATTCAAATACATCTGATAATCAACTTACGACTCGTAACCTTGGTAAGTACTGGGAGAATATTATTACGTTAAACGACTCATGGGGGTATAAGAGATCCGATCACCATTGGAAATCCCCTGTAACTATCATCCGCCAGATCATCGATGTTGTAAGTAAAAATGGAAATCTGGTAATCAATATCGGCCCAACAGCAACAGGGGAATGGGATCCGGTATCCGAATCCATTTTGCTTGATGTAGGAGATTGGTTAAATACCAATGGGGATAGCATTTACGGTGCTGGAGAATCGCCCACAGCCAAACCGTCATGGGGCAGATGCACTCTGAAAGGAAACACATTATATCTGCATGTTTTCGATCTTAAGAAGAGAAATAAGCTAATCGTCCCCGGTCTGAAGACCGCTGTTCAAAAGGTATTTGCTTTAGATGGAGGGGAGGAGCTGATTTTCACAAAGCTATCTGAGCAGGATCTGGAAGTCGAACTCCCCAGCTTACCGAACTTTGCCGAAAATTCTAACAACATGCCGCTGGTCATCGCAATTGTCTGTGCAGAACCTGTAGAAGGTAATCCAATCCGATTATTGGAATTTGGAGAAGATACCTTACAAGAATTAGGGGTATTTGAAAGTGAGATCGTTGGTCCAACCCTCCGTTACGATACAGGAAAAAAAGACCATGATAATCTGTTGGACTGGAAGGATAGAGAGGATACCGCAATTTGGCATGTCCGGACATTAGGTCCGGTAAGATTTCAGGTTAGTATCGAATATCGCAGCGAAGAAGGAGAGAATGGTGGTGGCGGAGTCTACCTCATCAAGGCAGCGGATCAAATTTTACAAGCTAAAGTTCATTCTACTGATGGGGTGAGTAATTTTCAAAGCTTTCAAGTAGGTGAGCTGTATTTCCCCACGGCAGGAGAATATACGATTCAATTGCAGGCAGAGCGTATTACAGGGGGGTATTTGATGCAGCCTAGATGTTTAAAACTACTGCAACTATGAGATTTTTATATTGAAATAATGCAAAAGAACTCAAATCACTTGGGTTCTTTTTTTTTGTTGATTTAAGGAATGTTGTTGACATATTGCCCTCGGGTAAATATATTGTATATAAGAATAAAAGTTTACCTAGGGAAACAAATTGGATCAAAGGAATCATTGTTTCTATTGGGAAATAAATTAACAGGATGAACAGAACAGTGCTACATATGAACTTAACAGAGATAAGGAGTTTTTTTATGATTGAAATCAGAAACCTAAACGTAGATTATTTCGGTAATTCTGCACTAGAAAATGTAAATATTGATATCCCCTTTGGGTATACAATCGGAATTATCGGACCAAATGGTGCGGGAAAATCTACATTCATCAAGTCATTGTTAGAGGTGATAAAGAAGAGAACAGGATCAGTTATGGTGGAAGGAAAAGATATTTCTGAGTACAAACGGAAGATCGCATATGTGCCGCAAAAGAATGACATTGATCTTTCTTTTCCAATCACGGTAAGGGATACAGTGCTGACTGGAACTTACCCAAATTTGCGAATCTTCCAGCGTCCCGGAAAAACAGAGCGGCAAAGAGTCGAGGAATGTATGGCGATGGTGGATATAAGTGATCTTGCGAATAAACAAATCAGCAATCTGTCCGGGGGACAACTCCAAAGAGTTTTTATCGCCAGGGCGCTTGCACAACAAGCAAATGTATTTTTTTTAGATGAACCTTTTGTAGGCATAGATTTAGTCAGTGAGAAAATCATTGTAAAGCTGCTAAAACAACTTCGCGAAGAAGGAAAAACCATACTCATCGTTCATCACGATTTGCATGAGGTCGAAGAATATTTTGACAAAGTCATCATTCTCAATAAGAAATTAATTGCTTTTGGTGACGTTAAAGACACCTTTACGCCAGAGAATATCCTCAGCGCCTATGGTGCCTCCTTAGGTAATCTGGTGATCAAAGGGATGGGGGTGACAGATCATGATTGATTATTTCTCAGGAGTATTAAACATTCCGATATATGCACTTAACGCGGGATTATCTGCTATCATTCTTGGAATTGTATCAGGGGTTTTAGGAAGCTTTATTGTACTTAGAAAGATGTCATTAATGGGAGATGCGTTATCACATGCGGTGTTACCCGGGGTGGCATTATCTTATATCTTAGGCATCAACATTCTTCTTGGAGCTTCACTATTTGGACTATTAGCAGCGGTTCTCATTCAATTTATTACAAGTCGCAGCAATATTAAAAGTGACACCTCTATCGGCATTATTCTCAGCTCATTTTTTGCGCTAGGTATCGTCCTAATTACTTTTGCCAAAAGCGGGCTTGATCTAACTCACATTCTGTTTGGTAATATTCTGGCCGTCCCACAGTCGGAGTTAATGCAATCCTTTATTATTATGATTGTTGTTATTGCCATCATTTCATTGCTGTATAAAGAGCTTTTAATGAGTTCGTTTGATCCGGTTGTTTCCAAAGCCTATGGGTTAAAAACAGGGTTCTATCATTATTTATTGATGATGCTCCTATCTGTGGTTACCGTATCTTCGTTATCTCAAGTAGGAATTGTGCTTGTGATTGCAATGCTGGTTATTCCGGCTGCTACATCCTATCTCTGGACGAATAAGCTGTTCCACATGATTATCCTGGCTTCTACAATTGGCGCTGTATCAGGGATTATAGGTGTAATTGTAAGCTTTAAATTCAATTTACCTACAAGTGCCACGATTGTTCTGGCCGGCGTAAGCATGTTCGGAATTTCATTTATAATCTCACCCAAAAATAATTTTTTCAGGAAAGGGTTGAAACAAGGATGAAGACCATAAAAATACTCTCTTTGACAATGTTTATCGTACTTCTTACCGCATGCTCAAAGATTAGTGAAGGAGATGCAGACCATGATAAGCTGCAGATTGTTGCAACATACTCCATTATCGCTGATATGACCGAAAACATTGTAGGGGAGAAAGCTGAAGTTTACAGTATGGTACCCATCGGAACAGATCCGCATATGTACGATCCATTACCCAAGGATACAAGTAAGGTTTCTAGCGCAGATTTAGTGTTTTATAACGGTTTGAACCTAGAAACAGGTAAGGGGTGGTTTCAAGATCTTCTAGATGTGACTAATAAAAAGGATGTTACTTTTGCAGTCTCAGATGAAGTATCTCCAATGTACCTAACAGAAAAAGGAAAAGAAACACAGGTAGATCCTCATGCCTGGCTGGATATTCAGAATTCAATAAAATATGTAGATATCATCACAAAACGTGTAATCGAAAAGGATCCCGACAACAAAGAATTTTATCTTAATAATCAATCGGAATATGTTAAGAAACTGAATGAATTGGATCAATATGCAAAAGAAGCAGTCGAAAAAATTCCACAAGAGAAACGTATCCTTGTTACCAGCGAAGGAGCATTCAAATATTTTTCCAAAGCTTACGGATTTGAATCAGCTTTTATCTGGGAGATCAATACGGATAGTCAAGGAACGCCTGAACAAATGAAAAACATAATTAAGATCATTGATGAAAATCAAGTGCCTGCATTATTTCTGGAAACTAGCGTAAATCCAAAAACAATGGAAACCATCGCAAATGAAACGGGAGTACCGATACACTCTAAGATTTTCACCGATTCTTTAGCTAAGAAGGGCGAAGAGGGCGACACATACATTAAGATGATCAAATGGAATATTGATAAAGTTATAGAAGGTTTATCTCAATCCTAAATGCCTGGCTCCAAGCTTATATCAACCGACAGAAGGTTCAGTTTACAGCTGATTCCTATGTCGGTTTTTTATTGAATAAAATCTATATTCGAGCCTCGAAATATTACGTTTACGCCTTGGGATAACCTGCTACAGGAAATATCTTCTTGTCTACTTTTCAAAAAAATCTTGGTAAGGTAGAGGCTAACACTTAATAAGAGGTGAAGAGTTGTCATGATTAAGAAACACTGTTTGTTCTGTGATGAGATTGTTTCCATTGAACCAGAAGGCGATAACGATAGATATATAGGCTGTTCTTGTTCACCAGGCGGGTTTTATAGTCTACGTAGAGACAGCTACGAACCCATTAATTCGCTCCCGCATCAAAAGAAACGCGACATGCTTCATGTAGTATCTGCTTACATACGTGAGCTGACTGATTGTGATGAAAAGATCACTATATCTGCTGATGATTTAGAGTCCATTGTAAATTCACCAAAAATACCTGTCAGCATTGAAGATAAAGGAAACCGTCTACTGCAATATTTATATAGACATTCTGAAGGCCCGGGGGAAGCGGTTGTCATTCAACCCCTCTCTAGCAGCTATAACTTGACGTATTCTCCCAATCTGCAAGAGCTGGTATACATCATAGACAAGTTGATAAGTGATCAGCTTCTGATCAGGGAAGGCATGACCTTTAAGCTTACTGAAACCGGCTGGAATGAAGCTGCGGAAAGCGCTGGAGGTAAAAAACTAAAACCTTGTCTCGTGCTCGTGTCGGATGAAGAAAATTTGTCTACAACATGGTTGGAGAAGTTATTGCCCAAAATAGAGCAGTGTGGTTTCCTGCCGCGCTTATTAACACATACGAAAACTCAAAACGGCGAAAAATACGAGTTGGATCAAATCGCAGAAAGCAAACTGATTATCGCAGATTTAACGGGGCAATCCCCAGAGGTGTATTTTTCAGCGGGATATGCACTTGGTTTAAACATACCCGTATTATGGACCGTAAACAGTATTGAGGCGGATAAACTTTTTGTACAGCTTAAGGATATTCGTCCTATTGTGTGGGATTCAGCGGAAGAGCTAGCAATTATACTGCAGCAGAAGTTGAGTTAACCCGCAAATTTCTTGTCATGACTCGTCAAACGAAGCTGGAATTTAAACAGGTGTCTTCTTAAATGAGGACGCCTGTTTCGTATGTTACTGTAAGAACACTATCAAATTTTCTTAGGAAGTGATATTGTAACCGATATAAAAAAATGAGCAAATGTATGTAAATGTATGCTTCAGTTAATATTAGCTCATATTCATACTCTGGATAAGAAAGAGGGATACAATTGTTTTCAAAACGGCAAAAAGAAATACTTTTATACTTAATTAATTCTAATCAACCTGTCACAGCTGCATGGATTTCTAAGGAACTGAATGTTAGCGATCGAACGATCCGTAATGATTTGAAAGAGTTACAAAATATATCCGCCATAGTAGGACTAAAAATAGAGTTAATTCGTGGGAAGGGCTTCGTTGTAAGAGTCTTCGATAAAGATATATTTTCCCAAAAATTAAATGAGTTAACTAATGATAAAATCAATCCTTCTACAGTAGACTTTTCTGAACAAGATAATAGGGTTCTTTATTTGTTGAGTCGGTTTTTATTAGAAAATAAGTATATCAAGTTAGCCACTATTGAAGATGAGATGTTTGTATCTAAATCGACAATCCAAAACGATCTAAAAGAAGTGCGTAAGATACTGGAAAAATACAACCTGAATTTAGTTAATCGGCCTCATTATGGCCTGTTTATAGAGGGCGATGAATTTAAGAAACGAATATGTTTGTCTAATTTTTTATACAAAAGAGAAGAAAACTCCGATCCAACTTTCGATAACTTTACTTTGTTTGACAAAGAGGTATACACGAAAATCAAAGAAATAATCATCGGCAAAGTAAATAAATACAAAATTGAGATTTCAGATATTTCCTTGGAAAACC
This sequence comes from Paenibacillus sp. FSL H7-0323, assembly GCF_038002725.1. Taxonomy (NCBI): domain Bacteria; kingdom Bacillati; phylum Bacillota; class Bacilli; order Caryophanales; family Paenibacillaceae; genus Paenibacillus; species Paenibacillus sp. FSL H7-0323. Next base: position 1,301,452 of record NZ_JBBODB010000001.1, read on the forward strand.
TCGCTATTCACTTAATAATAGCTTGTAAACGTATCGAAGAGGGATTTTTAATCGAACAACCGTCGGTAAATCTTATGGAAGAGTATCCTTTTGAAAAAATTGTTGCCCATGAAATTGTTAAAGACATAGAAGATTTCACGGATCTGCTCTTTTCCGATTCAGAGATTAATTATATTATCATCCATTTGGTTGGAACAAAATTGCTGCCGAAAGAAAATCTAACGGAGTACAGTAAGTTCGATGAAGTGGACTCCATTGTCAGCTGTATTTTGAAAAGTTTACAAACTGAGTTGAATTGGGATTTTGGCCATGACCATGAATTTATTCAAGCCCTGACCCTTCACATTAGGCCTGCGATGAATAGATTAAGATACAACATGAATTTTAGAAATCCTCTGTTAAATGATATTAAGACGAGTTTTCCAGCCGCATTCGAAGGAGCACTTATTGCGAGTAAATGTATTAATTACTATTTGGATTTAGAAGTTGGAGAACATGAAGTTGCTTACATTGCTTTGCACATTGGGGTTGCTTTAGAAAGAATGAAAAATAAAAACAAAAAAATAAAACGAGTTATTCTTGTATGTGCGTCTGGTGTTGGAAGTGCCAAATTACTTTATTACCGATTGATCAATTCATTTGAGAATCTATTGCAGATTGTAGACACAATTAGTTTTTACAAATTAGCAGAAACGGACCTATCCTCGATTGATTTTATTATCAGTACAGTTCCGATCAATGAAGATATAGGTATTCCCGTCTATGTTGTAAATACCTTTCTAGAAGCTAAAGACCTCAAAAGAATCAAGGACGTCTTACTGTCTTCAGAACAGGTGGCAGAAACTCATTCTTACCTTGACGCATCTAGAGTATTCGTGAAAAAAGAATTTACCACAAAGGAAAGTGTGATTCATTTTTTAAGCAATGAGCTAACAAAACAAGGACTTGTACCAGAGCATTATGAATCCTTAGTAGTTGAAAGAGAGTCCTATGCACCCACTAGTTTTGGAAATCTTGTCGCTGTTCCACATCCTTCACTTCCTGTTACCTCGGAAACCTTTTGGACAATCTGTACGTTAAAACGTCCTATTCGATGGAATGATAAGCAAATGGTGCAATTAATTTGTTTATTAAACATTAAAGAAGGAAACAATGTCGACCTAGATAAAATGTATAAAAAGCTAGGATCATTGATAGAGGATAAAGAGATTGTTGTGCAGATCCTTGCTAAGGACTCTGTGGAAGAAATTATACAATTACTAAACTAGAGTGAGTGAGAAATTAGGTACTGCCTTACTATTTGCAATGTAACCGTTTCCTGTTGATTTGGAAAAAGGTTAGCTTAAAAAGAAAGCGATTTAAGTTTACACTAAAGGTGTTCAATAAATGATAATTTTAGGGGGAAGTCAATATGAATACAATTATGTTAGTGTGTTCAGCAGGAATGAGTACAAGCCTTTTAGTAACAAAAATGCAGAAGGTTGTTGAAGAAAAAGGGTTGGATGTCGATGTTTTTGCTAAATCAGCATCTGAAATTGATATTACTTTGCAAGAGAAAAAGGTTGATGTCTTATTGTTAGGACCTCAGGTGAAATATATGAAAAAGCAATTAGAAACAAGATTAGCAGATAAAAACATTCCTATAGAAGCTATTGATATGTTGAATTACGGAATGATGAACGGTGAAAAAGTACTTGAACAAGCCTTGCAATTAATTGAAAGTAAATAGAGATAAGAGAGGAGTAGAGAGAAATGGTAGATGAAGTGAAAGAGGAATACTATACTGTGGCTTTTAACATTATCAGTAATGTAGGCGCAGCTAAAAGCTTAGTAATGGAGGCGCTTTACGCAGCCAAAGAGGGAGAATTTAAAGAGGCACAAGAAAAATTAGAAGAATCAAAGCAATTTTTTAGAGAAGGTCATAAAATGCATAAATCATTAATCAAAAGAGAAGCAAATGGCGAACAGCTTCAATTCTCACTGATCCTTATGCATGCTGAAGACCAACTAATGAGTGTAGAGACCATTTCTTTACTTGTTACGGAAATCATTGAACTTTATAAGCTTTCAAAATAGGATCAAAAAGAAGTGGCATCGCAATAAGAAAATACTTCTTCGGGAGCGTGCAAGAAACTATGGATAAAATAACGAAATTTTTAGAAGATAAGGTAATGCCAGTTGCAGGTAAAATCTCTGGTCAGCGGCATTTACAAGCGCTTCGCGATGCAATGGTTTTAACTATCCCGTTTATTATTATCGGTTCCATTTTTTTAATCTTAGCAAACCTGCCAATTCCAGCCTATTTAGATTTCTTGGTCGCCCATCCAAATATCAAAACAGCTTTACTATATCCGTACAATGGTACATTTAACCTTGTCGCATTAGTTGCAACATTTGCCGTGGGATATAGACTAGCAGAGAGCTATAAAGTGGATCCGCTTTCTTCAGGGGCTGTGGCATTATGTTCATATTTTGTAGTCACTCCATCAACTTCTTTCACAGTAGATGATGTTGTCACAAAAGCAATGAACGTGAATTATTTTTCGAGTCAAGGTTTATTTGTAGGATTGTTAACCGCAATCTTCGCAACAGAAATATATCGCAGAATCGTACAAAAAAATATAGTTATTAAAATGCCGGATGGTGTGCCGCCAACAGTTGCTAAATCCTTTACAGCGATTATTCCTGGTTTCTTTGTTATCGTGAGTGTCTGGGGAGTTCGCCTACTTGTTGAGAACTTTACTGGTTTTGATAACGTGCATACCATTGTTGCCAAGCTTCTTCAACAACCATTAACCACTGTTGGAACAAGCTTAGCGGGAACAATTGTTGTGTTCTTGTTAATCAACTTATTATGGGCAATCGGATTACATGGTTCCACCATTGTAGGTTCTGTCATGTTGCCTATCTGGTTGCAATTGACCTCAGAAAATGCTGCAGCCTACGCAGCGGGTTCACCCGTCCATAATATTGTTACAGCAGAATTCAGATATCTTATCTTTATCGGTGGATCTGGTGCAACTCTAGGACTAACGATTGCTATGTTATTCTTTGCGAAGAGCAAACAGCTGAAACAAATGGGTCGACTGACGATTGGACCAGGACTATTTAATATCAATGAGCCGTTAATCTTTGGGATGCCTATCGTATTAAACCCAATGATGTTAATCCCATTTCTTATAACACCGATTGTTACTGTTTTGATAACCTATCTCTCCATGGATTTTGGATTAGTAGCGTTGCCAATAGGTGTACTGCCACCGGGAACAATGCCATTAATTATCGGCGGATATTTGATGACAGGTAGTATCTCGGGAATGATCTTACAAATTGTACTGTTTGCAGTAGCGTTTATTATTTACTATCCGTTCTTTAGAATAATGGATAATCAAAAATATAAAGAAGAACAAGATGCCCTTATCCAACAGGTTTAATCCGTAGCATATGTTTTATTTAACAACAAGGAGGGTTTACACATGTTTGAATTGAAAACGACATTTCCAGAAAACTTTTTATGGGGAGGAGCAGCAGCTGCCAATCAACTAGAAGGAGCAAGTAATGTTGGCGGTAAAGGGCTTTCTCTAGCAGATGTATATATTTTTGACGAAAACACCCCTAAAAAAAACTGGTCTGACCAGTGGCACCTCATGACTCATAAACAAATAGAAGAAGCACAAGATCCCGCAAGTGAAAAGTATTATCCCAAAAGACATGGGGTGGATTTTTATCACCACTATAAAGAAGATATTGCTTTATTGGCCGAAATGGGTTTTAAAGCCTTCCGTATGTCCATTGCTTGGACTCGTATTTTTCCAAATGGGGATGAATTAATCCCTAATGAAGAAGGTCTTGCATTTTATGATCGTGTGTTTGATGAATTGAACAAATATGGAATTGAGCCTATTGTTACTTTATCCCATTATGAAATGCCACTTCATCTAACAACTAAGTATGGAGGTTGGGTGAACCGGAAAGTTATAGATTTCTTTGTTCGCTATGCAACCACTGTAGCTGAAAGATACAAGCATAAAGTGAAATATTGGATGACTTTTAATGAAATTAACTGTGTAGTACACCACCAATATGTAAGTTTAGGGGTTATCGAAGAAAATCACCCGAATATTGAACAAGCAATGTTTCAAGGAGCGCATCATCAATTTGTCGCAAGTGCACTTGCAACCAAAGCGTGTAAAGAAAGTAATCCTCAAGCAATGGTTGGATGTATGGTTAGTTATCAACTTCTTGTTCCTTATAGCTGTGATCCTGACGACGTTCAAGCCACAGTTGATAAACAACGTACCTCTTTATTCTTTACTGATGTTCAAGCGAGAGGTTACTATCCGGCTTATACCGCTCGAATGTTTGCAGAAAAAAATATAGTTTTGAAAACAGAGCCCGAGGATGAACAAATCATGAAAGACTATCCAGTGGATTATGTATCCTTTAGCTACTATATGTCTGGTGCAGTCAGTGCACATCCAGAAAAGATAGAAGGCGCAGAAGGGAATTTGCTTACAGGCGGAGTGAAAAATCCTTATTTACCATCGAGTGATTGGGGTTGGCAGATTGATCCTAAGGGTTTACGAACTGCAATAAACCAATTGTATGACCTCTATCAAAAGCCGGTACTTGTTGCAGAGAATGGCCTAGGTGCCTTAGACGTATTACAAGAAGGCGATGTTATAGAGGATGATTACCGAATTGATTATTTAAAAGAACATATTAAGCAAATAAAAGAAGCCATTGCAGATGGTGTAGATGTAATGGGCTACACAAGCTGGGGTTGCATAGATATGGTGAGTGCAGGAACAAATCAAATGTCCAAACGTTATGGTTACATTTATGTGGACCAAGATGATATGGGCAGAGGTACAAAACGTCGTATAAAGAAAAAATCATTTTATTGGTACAAAAATGTTATCGCTACTAATGGAGAACAATTAGATTAATTATTAAATCGTACAACGAAATGATTTATCTGGAGGCATTATCAAAAGCAGTCCTATGCTGGACTCGCTTTTGGTAATGCTTTTTTTACTGAATTGTTGACATGTGACCATTTGGTGTCTTATAATCAATTAGACACCAAATGGTGTCCTATTAATTAATAATGATGGATACTAGGTGACATTACAGGAAATATTACGGAAAAGGTGGGGGTGGTTGTGAGCGACAATAGTCAAGTGAGAGATGTTTATGACGCTGTTGCGGATCCAACAAGACGAAAACTTCTTCAAATTCTGGCTGATGTTGATGAATTACCTCTGTATGAGATAACGATTCATTTTGAAATGGGTCGTACAGCCGTTTCGAAGCATTTAAATATACTTAAAGATGCTGGTCTCGTAATTGCTCGAAAGGTTGGCAGAGAGACGAGGTATCGGTTGAATGCCAATCCATTGAAAGAAATTCAAGATTGGGTATCTTTTTATGAAGGATTCTGGAAACAAAGAATTGATAAATTAAAACTTATATTGGAGGAATAACTATGAAACCAGATGTATCATTAGATTTTCAATTTACAAGTTCGATCGAGAAGGTATGGAATGCTTTAACGGATTCGGATACGCTTGCGAAATGGATCTGGAGTAATGATTTTAAACCCGTCGTTGGTCATAAATTTCAATTCCGTGCTGAGCCAAATGAATGGTGGGATGGAATTGTAGATAGCGAAGTACTCGTCGTGGATGAGCCGCATACGTTATCTTATACTTGGAATAGTGCGGGAGAAAGTACAACTGTTACTTGGACTTTGAGTCAAGATTCAGAGGGGAAGGTTAATCTCCATTTAGATCAATCAGGATTTAGTGAAGAGACGAAAGCCCGCCAAGGAGCCATCGAAGGTGCTAAATATGCTTGGACAAATATGGGTGGTCAGCTCGAAAAGGTATTAGCAGAATTATAATTTCAAGAATAGGGCGCTTTTCTGGAACAAGGAAAGTGCCCTTTTTAATGGAATAAATCATGGCAATACTAGATGAAGAGAATGGAGATGAGATGAGCTTACTATGAAAATAAATCAATTAATTGCGAACAATATTAACAGATTAGAAACGGTACTGCCAGTTGATGAGTCGTTAGGAATTGCTGGTTTGTCTGGATCTGGTAAAACAACTTTTTGTCAAACGATTGGGGAAGAATCAAAAAAACGTCTCGTTTCCTTACTGCCAAAAGCTGAATACCAGTATTTATTCCCCAATATTATGGAGACTAATTTCAGTGCGATCAAAATGGAAGCAATGCCACTTGTTCTTTTTCTTGGTAGATCATCCATATCTTCAAATCCTCGGTCAACCATTGGAACACATACAGGTGTGTTTACTGAAATCCGTGTCACTCTTGCTGAGCAATATAATCTCTCTCCAGAGGTTTTTTCATTTAATAATGAATTGGGTTGGTGTCCTGATTGTAAGGGTCGTGGAACTACAAAAAATGTCGAGTGTAAAAAGTGTCAGGGGAAACGCTATAATCAAGCAGCTGAACAATATAAAATTGAATTATTGGATCAAGCAAAGAGTATTTCTGATCTAAACGACTTAAGTATAGAGACCATTTTATCACAGGCAGATATTCTAAAAATAAGTGAAGGTAAACAACAAATTCTGAAAAATATAATCAATATGAATATTGGTTATTTAACATTAAATCGTATTATGGGTACATTATCAGGCGGAGAATTAACACGACTTTACTTGGCAGAATTCATGGCAACAAGTGAAAATACCGTGATTATCATTGATGAAATCTCCGTGGGTCTCGATCACCAAACCCTATTGAAGATTTTAGCGGAGATTAAACAGTTGGGATATAAAAATCAAATTTGGCTCATTGACCATTCTGACACCGTGCTGGACACAGCGGATAAACACTTGTTCTTTGGACCTGGCAGTGGCAAATATGGCGGGAAAATTGTTGAAGAATCACCACGTCCTGAGCCCATCAATAGAGAACTAAATCAGGCAGCACCTGCAGAATATTATCAATTTCATGATCTTTATTGTCGTAATATTCAAATGGCCCAAATTCAGATTCCTCAAAATAGACTGGTAACTTTTACAGGTGAGTCCGGATGTGGTAAATCTACACTGGTTAATGAATGTATGGTCAAAGATTTTCTAAAGCGTTATTCCAAAGATAAGCTGGTGATCGTAGGGCAAGATCGAAATCAGTCGATTACCAGTCGCTCGACCGTTGCCACTTTTCTTGATATTAAAAGGAAACTCACAAAGTACAGTGAGGATATTGATGATATTTTTGAGCGCTCGATTGAAGATATTATTGTTGAACTGCCAAATGAGGACATTGCTCATAAAAGACTAAGCTTATTGATCAAGCTTGGACTTGGTTATTTGACGTTGGAGCGAAAAACACAGTCCTTATCCACGGGTGAATTTCAATGTGTCCATTTAGTTTCTGAGCTGTTTGCGGGCTCAAGAAATCCACATACACTTTTTATTTTTGACGAGCCTTCCAAAGGTTTATCACAAAATATTTTAAATCAATTCATTGACAGCATTAGGGACATTCTGCAGGATGAATCTGTCTCCATAATCATGATTGAACATAATTCTTATATGTTAGAGAACTCTGATTTTATCGTTGATTTTGGCAAAAGACAGCTTGCACCTGTGGAGCATCTTGATGTTCTCAGTCATGATGATTATTATCGTCAACAAAATCCTGCTGATAGTTTGGCACCTGCGCACATTTCTTCAACACTCCAGCTACAAAATGGAATTGACTATTTAAAAGAAAGTCAGATCCCCTATTTTAAAAATGCAGAGAACATCTATAAAGGTGGCATCTTAAAAAGCTTATCCTCCATGGCTCGCCTGATTTATGGTGAATATGAATCGGATACGATTGCGCCTGTCATCGCCATTGATCTGGAACGACACTTGTATAGTCAGTTTACTTTCCTTTATGAAATGGGTGGCTTGATCAACCATATTGTGGCAGCGCATCCCACTAATAAAGATACAAAAAGCTTTGATTTCTATCAATCAGACAATCATTGTCCAAGCTGTAAGGGCCGCCGTGTGATTGAAGAATTTGACTTTGATATTGTTCTTCAGGACAAGAACGTACCCTTTTGGGACGGTTCATTACATCCAGATGCGATGGAGATTCTGAAATTCTATCAATTACCAAAAATAAAATTCATCTTTGATGAGTTAAAGAATGAGCTCGGACAGGATATTAGCAAAAGTTATAATGAGATGACAGAAGCTGAAAAACACACCTTTTTATACGGGTATTGGGAAAAGTCCTTCTATGATAAAGCAGCTAAAGCCTCGAGAACTTGGGATGGCTTTAATACCATTATCGGGAACTATATGGTTATCTCGAAATCGATTATTAAAGAGCATATTAAAGCATCCAAAAAAATGATTACCTGTCCAATTTGTCAAGGAACGGTATTAAATCATCATAAAAAGCTTAAATACGGCGACACTGATATTCGTGAGATTATTGGGATGCCCCTTGATCAAGTTATTAGTACTGTTGGCGAATTACAGGTACTAGAAAAAATGAAAGCCATCGTGGGCGGCGATATGGTTTTGACAGAAGAGGTCTCTCTATTACCTAGGGAAACACAAGTCGCTCTAAAAATGCTTGAACTAGAGTTAGGAAGTTTTGCGCAATATGAAATGGTGTTACAAAATGCCCTGCCATTCTGGGACAGCATTAGCGGCAGTATCGAAACCATCAGCATGAAAAACCGGATTACGATCTGTGATTTTGCCAATATCCACGAAACAAGAGAAAATATCATAGATAAGTATTTCACTAATGGAAAATATAAAAAGCTGACTTATGTCTATGAAGCGTTTGGTTACAAAAAAATCGTCACCTTAATTAATAAGGTTAAAGCAAGCCATCCCTGTCCATTCTGTAAAGGAAAAAAAGTTATCTCGGAAGATGGACTTCATGATGGTGTATATAAATTAACTATTCCCTGTGTGAGTTGTTATGCGAGTGGAATCAATGATGAAGGACGTAAGGAAGTCGTTGAAGGTATAGATGTTCAAACTTGGCTAACGGGTAAAGTAAGTGACGTTATTTCTGAAAGCTTAAATATTGAAGCTGTTGCTGATATTCCAATTTTCAATCGTATTCGTGAGTTGAATAAACAAGAGATGATGGCAGTTTACCAATTTCTTGAGCAATAAAGTTTAGTTTTCTTAAAAAGACGATATAGAAAAGAAACGCATCGAGTCTATAGACTCGATGCGTTTTTTTATAATTGATTATAAAGCTCACCATCAACAGGTTCTAACCATTCTGTTTCTCCGGGTGAAATGGCTAAGTGGACAAACCAACTGTCTTTTGTAGCACCATGCCAATGTTTTACGTTCGCTGGAATATTCACAACATCCCCGCTTTGGAGGAATTGAGCGGGTTTGCCTTCTTCTTGATACCAACCCTCACCACCGGTAACTAATAATACTTGTCCGATTTTATGGAAGTGCCAGTTATTGCGAGCTCCCGGGGCAAAGGTTACGTTCCCAATAGGCGCATTCAAAGGTGTCGCATCAGTATAAATCATCTGCAAGTATGCATCACCTATAAAATTAGCTTCAACCTTTTGTCCGAGTGGAAAGATAGTACTGTTGCTTAGTTGCTCATTAGCCATAATAAAAACCTCTTTCGTTTAATTTTTATAAATTTCTTTAGCAATATTAAATGCCGACCATGCTTTAGGCCACCCTACATAAAACGAAAGGTGCGTGATGATTTCCGCTACTTCATCTTTTGTGACTCCGTTTGCCTTTGCTTTATGCAGATGTGGAGTTAATTGTTCAAAGTTTCCTCCTGATATTAATGCTGAAACTGTAATCATGCTGCGGTCACGTGCAGATAATTCTTTCTCTCTTGACCACACTTCACCGAATAAGATATCATCGTTCAGTTCAGCAAATTTCGGAGCGAATTCTCCTAACAAGTCTCGTCCTGCTGTTTGTTTTTCAGCCATATAAGAACATCCCTTTCATCGATTATTAACTGCTTCAAAATGAAGTATAGACCTTAAAGTACACTTTAAGGCAAGCCATAAAAATGGATTCATACTCCGACATTTGGTTTTTTATTAATTTAAGTATATCCTTTGAATAGAAACAAAATTAGAAATGGAGGTGGGGATCATGCCTTATTCCATTGGAGAATTTGCAGAAATCGTCGGTGTTAACAAGAGCACACTCAGATATTATGAATTGGAAGGCTTACTTACTCCACATCGAAGTGACAATAATTTACGTGAATATACAGATCAGGATATAGGTTGGGTTCAATTTTTGCTTCATTTAAAAGATTCAGGAATGACGATGGCAGAATTGAAGCAATATACCGAGTGGCGGGCTATGGGGGACGAGACAATTCCTGAACGGAAAAATTTACTTGAACAGCGTAAGCAACAAGTGGAACAAGAAATTAAGGCATTGCAACAAAACTTGGATATACTGAACCGTAAAATTGTATTTTATAATGATCAACTAACGGGGAATAAATACGAATTCGTCCTTTATCACAATGAAAAGATACCACATCAAGAAGAAAAAGTAGATTCCTAACAAGTTAAGAGGCAGATGAACAACTTTTGATTATCAAAGGTTGTTCATCTGCCTCTTCTAATTTCAAAACTTGAAATCGAAGATGAGAGTCTATTTGTGTAATCATATTGCATGATCCGGTCGAGATATTACATTCTCATTTATCCGTTTATTAATTATATTGAAGCTGTATTCGTTTAAAAAAACCAGAGTAAAGGAGAAATTACTTTTGAGAAGAGAACTGAGGAAGGTTTTGTCTTTTTTGTTGGTTTTAGTGACAGTGGTTGGCACAGGGATTAGCTTTGACGGCAATATTGTAAACGCTTTCGGTCCTAATGTCTTATATGTACCACCAGCAGATTCACCATCCTATGGGGCTTTATCACCTAGGGCAATCCAGCTTAAATATAGTGGCATCAACAATAATAAAATGTATGCTACATTTGAACAAACCTCTAATACCACCCCTGTTTTCCCTATTTATGAAAGCGTTGACAATGGTGTCACTTGGAATCAGGTTGGAGAAGTGGAGGATACTCAAAACGGTTGGGGAATGTTAAATTGCCCTGAATTGTTTGAACTCCCCCAATCTATAGGTAACATGCCTGCAGGTACTATGCTTCTTGCAGGAAATTCTGTGCCAAGCAACAAAGCAGCTACCAAGTTGGAATTATATAAAAGCAATGATTTAGGTAGAATATGGACATATGTAAGCACCATTGCTGAAGGTGGACGAAACGATATTGGTTACGATCCCATTTGGGAGCCTTTCTTTTTGGTTCACAACAACAAACTCATTGTTTATTATTCAGATGAACGTGATCCTGCCCATGCCCAGAAGTTAGTTCATCAGACTACGTTGGAGGGTACGAACTGGGGACCTGTGGTAGTTGATGTGGCATTTGCAGACAGTAAATTACGTCCAGGAATGCCTACAATCGCTAAGCTGGGCAATGGTAATTACGCAATGACCTATGAGATGGTCGGATACCCGGGCGTGCCCAATTATTTGAAAATTTCAGCAGATCCTGAGAGCTGGAATCTAACTGAAGTAGGATCTCTTGTAGGGTACGGAGGAAGTCCCTATATTTCTGCTTTGGGAGATGGGAGACTCGTATTAAACGTTGCAGGAAAAAAAGAAGTGCTGATCAACTCTTCTAGAGTGGATGCATCCGGAAGCTGGGTTCCATATAATCCGCCCGTAGATGCAGGGTATAACCGCCAACTACTGCCGCTTAGCAATGGCCGCTTATTTATCCCTCAAGCCGGATTTTTTAGTGGGAAAAACACGGTGAAATATGGCGATATGTCCGTAGGTTACTACAAATTAATTAATGTGAAGAGTGGGAAGGCTTTAGGTGTATTGGAAGGTGGAACTGCGAATGGCAATCCGCTCGTCCAATGGAGCAGCGGGACTAATTCTTTGGATCAATATTGGCTCATTTCCACAGCGGAAAGTGGTTATGCTCCTAACGGTTACAAATCCATTGTGAATGCAAAGAGTGGAAAGGTCGCCGGAATATTAGAAGGATCAACAACAGAAGGAGCTAAAGCCGTATTATGGACTGAAAACCATTCCGATGACCAGCAGTGGACTTTACAAGCCTCTGGTAACTACTACAAGATTGTTAACCGTAACAGTGGTCAGACGTTAGGTATAGCGCAGGGTTCTACTGAAGAGGGTACCCAAGTTATACAGCAGACTGATGCAGGCAGCACTGATCAGCTGTGGGAGTTAGTTCCAGATGAAGGACATATTATGGTGGACAGTTATCGATTAGTTAATGAGAACAGTGGTAAAGTGTTGGGTATCTATCAAGGTTCGATGGCGGATGGAGGGAAGGCGGTTCAGTGGACCAGCGGAATTTCTTCCCATGACCAAAATTGGTTTGTAGTCAGCACAGCTGATGGCTATACGAAGCTGGTCAATACTAATAGTCGTAAAAACCTGGGCATTTTAGGAGGTTCATTAGCTAACGGTGCTCAAAGTGTACAATGGAATGATAACGGATCGAATGACCAGCAGTGGACTTTGGAGTCCTCAGGTGATTTTTACAATATTATTAATCGTAATAGTGGAAAAGCTCTGGCAGTAGATCAGGGTTCGACGACAGAGGGAGCAAATATTATTCAAACAAATAATACAGGTTCTGCTGGCCAGCACTGGAAACTAGTCTCGAATAGATAATTTATGTAACCAAAAGTCATCGACCTTAAATTAAGGGGGATGACTTTTTGTCGATATAAGCTTTGAATGACTAAATCGTCACCTTCAGTGTCACGGGAATGTCACTTTGGAGAGATATACTATTTCCATCGACATATGGAGGGAATTGTGAAGTTATTATGGGAGTGAAATTACGAAAGATTCTTATTATAGGAACTATTTTGTATACACTGTTGATCTTATATTTTTTGTTTTTTGCTTTCAATAGAGTAGAGCATGCAACAAGCCAGTATGAATATACGTTTATGTTGATTCCAGAAAGTGTTCCGCTTCTTTTTCCTGATCTCTTTGACCTATCCTTTTCTTGGGTTTATGACTTTGGGAACATCGCTGCTTTTATTCCTTTTGGCGTATTATTCCCTTTGCTGTATCGTACACATTTTAAGAAGTTTATTTGTTTGTTTATCTTAACAATTTTTATGCTGGAAAGTCTTCAAGCTTTAACTTTTTTGGGTTCCTTTGATGTAGCCGATGTCATCTCCAATACGTTAGGGGCAATGATCGGATTTTGTGCATATAAGATTGGATTTTCCCCGGAAATCACCAGGAGATCACTTTTTACTTCGGCATTATCTGTTGTTGTGCTATTGGTTGGAATCATGGGAATCTCTGAGATCATTGATTTAACTCTGAAGAAAAGTGAAAGACCTGTGCAGGGATTACAAACGTTGGAAAAGCTTACGGGAAGCATGCCTATCACGCATAATCTTCCCAGTTTCACTATCGCAGGTGAAAATATAATACCAAAAATGAATTTGTACAGCAGTGAAGGTGAAGAAATTAAAAAATACACCTATACTTTGGGTGATAAAAAAGAGGTATGGTTATATTTCAGCTTTGGATTCCCGCAAAATGAAAATTCTAGCAGTGAACTAATGATTATAGCTGATGGTAACATGATCCTTCAATCCAGTGAACAATATAGTTCCCAAGCTGAACTCAACAATACGGCATTAGTTACCGTAAAAGAAATAACCTTTATCCTTAAAGGGAATGTGAAGTTATGGGATGTAGGATTTAGTGAAATGAAGCATTGGTGGGAATGAGAAACTAACCCTTCGTTAATTTTATTAACGGAGGGTTTCTTTTGCTGATCGCCTCATATACATATTCCGATATACAGCCGGGGTGAGGTTCTCGTATTTTTTGAAGGTTTTAATGAAATAGCCCGTGTCGCAAAAGCCCAAATCATCACTGACTTGATTGATCGGGGAATCCGTGGATTCCAGCAGTTGCTTAGCCCATTCAATCTTGAGTCTGGCAATGAAGATGGAGAAATTCTCTCCAGTTTCTTTAGTGAAAATACGGCTGAAATAACTGGGGCTGATATGACAAAGCTTAGCCATCTCTTTGAGGCTGAAATTCTCATTTTTGTGAGCATAAATGTAATTAAAAGCAGGCTGAAGCACAGAATTTACTGAGACGAACTTTTGTACACCATTCTTTAATTTGGTCTCGATCAAGGCCCCGGATAACTCCTGCTGTATGGATTGGATTTTTCGATACGTACGGTCTGACTCGTCCATTGCTTCAGCAGAAGCGGGTTCTTCTATATTGGTGGTCAGAACCTTTTTGTACAAATCCACAGTAGTATGCTTTTGAATGGCTTCCTCCACGATATAGGTACTTAACTGCAGCAGCAGCTCAACACACTTTGTTACTTCATCGTAGGATAAAACAGGCAGTGCCTGGTAATCCTCTTTGAGTGCTTTAAATTTCATGTTCGTCTCCACATTCGGAGGGCGAGAGACAATTTGCTCCAGTTGTGGCACGTCAGGTTCACGAAGCTTGAGCTGTCCGGCCATAATTGCACCTAGATAATGATTATCTATAATGATCGGAATCGCGATATCTATAATATTGAAATGACATAAATAAATAAACGGTTTGTTCTGGCGAACCGCTTCAATCCCAGCGCGGGCATCACATTTTTGACAATATTGAGAGAGATGGGAGTCCTGGCGCACACCTTGACAGAATGGCTGGCAATAGCTGTGCTTGGTCACGGGAACACCCTTGTAATCAACAGTAAGAATAGCCATTTTGGTTACAAGAGATAAGGAATCCTGGAGCTTTTCCCATTTCTTCAAATCAATAATTTCTTCTAGATTGAACCGGGATTTTGACATCACAAAATTCTCCTATGTAAGTTATAGAATCTTAATGAACATTATACAGAATAATTCAACACAATGACATGAAAGTTCGATTTTTCACGATTATGACAAAAAAATACGATAAGAAAACGCTTTAATAAGCTTTTATTGTTTCATGTTTCTTAAATTAGAGCAATCTATAATGATAACTATAAACAACTGAGGAGGAACGAAAAATGAGAAGAGCATTTATCAGTCCGACGAAATATGTACAAGGTGAGAATGAATTATTGAACTTAGGTTACTTCGTAAAAACATTTGGTGATTCTGCTTTGTTAATTGCCCATCCAGATGATGTAACACGTGTGAAAGACAAACTGGAGTCAACTAAACAGAAATTTAATATAACTCTTGTTGAAAGCGGCTTCCACGGGGAATGCTCAAGACAAGAAGTCGCCAGATTACAAGCGCTAGCCAAAGAACATCAATGTTCATGTACGATTGGCTTGGGTGGAGGTAAGGCGATTGATACGGCAAAATGTGTAGCTGAAGGAGAAGCGCTGATTATCGTTCCAACGATAGCAGCAACTGATGCTCCGACAAGCCACTCAGCGGTGCTCTATACTCCGGAAGGTGAATTCGATGATTATGCTTATTTCAAGCAAAGCCCGAGTGTAGTCATGATTGATACAACAGTTATTGCCAATGCACCTACAAGATTTCTTGTGGCAGGTATGGGAGATGCACTTTCAACCTATTTTGAAGCAAGAGCTACTGCAAATTCTTACTCCAATGTGAATGCAGGTTTACCTTGCGGAGTTCGTGAAGGGGTTTGCGGTGAAGCTAAAGGAACAGTAACAGCGTTGGGACTTGCGAAGCTCTGCTATGAGACATTGCTTGAGAATGGATTCAAGGCGAAGCAAGCTTGCGATCTGAATATCGTAACCCCAGCTTTGGAGAATATAATTGAGACGAATATTCTTTTATCGGGTCTTGGGTTTGAAAGTGGTGGTTTGGCAGCGATTCATGCGATTCATAATGGGTTAACTGCTTTGGAAGGAACTCATCATTATTATCATGGTGAAAAGGTTGCCTTCAGCACGATTGCTCAATTGGTTCTTGAAAATGCAGACCGGACTGAATTAAAAGAAGTGTTGGACTTCTGTCTTTCGATTGGCCTCCCAGTATGCTTAGCGGATATTGGTGTTGAGCATGTAACCTATGAGGAACTGCTTGAGGTTGCTAAAAAAGCTTGCATTGCTGAGGAATCTATCCATTCGATGCCGTTCCCAATTACGGAGGATGCGGTTGCATCAGCAATTATGGCAGCCGATCAATTAGGCCGTCAATATAAATCAAGTAAGGAGCTTTAAGATGAAAAAAATAATAAACAAGCCGGAGACTCTGGTTAGGGAAATGTGTAACGGGCTTGTCTTGGCGCATCCCGAGCTGGATTTCGATCCTAAATTCAAAGTGATTTCTAAGAAAGAGATCAATCAAAGTAAAGTTACCCTGATCAGTGGTGGCGGAAGCGGACATGAGCCGGCTCATGCCGGGTTTGTAGGAACCGGGATGCTGGATGCAGCTGTATGCGGTGATGTGTTTGCTTCTCCATCCCAAATTCAGGTTTATCAAGCGATTCGCCGCACAGCAAGCACCAAAGGTTCGCTGCTTATTATCAAGAATTATAGCGGTGACATCATGAACTTTAAAAATGCGGCCCATCTAGCAACTGAAGACGGTATCGAAGTGGATTATGTCAAAGTAGACGACGATATTGCCGTTGAAGACAGCCTTTATACAGTAGGGAGAAGAGGCGTAGCCGGAACAGTGCTTGTTCATAAGGTAGCCGGAGCAGCAGCAGAAGCTGGATTGTCCTTAGCGGAAGTGAAAGAAGCGGCGCAACATGCAATTGATCATGTGCGCAGCATAGGCTTCGCCTATACCTCTTGTACCGTGCCTGCCAAAGGTACTCCGACATTTCATATTGAAGAGAACGAGATGGAATACGGGGTTGGCATCCATGGAGAACCTGGAATACGCAGGGAGAAAATTGTACCCGCAGATGAATTAGCACAGCGAATGGTTACCTCTTTGCTAGACAACTTCCAAATGAATGATCAGAAGCAGGAGGAAGTAGCCGTATTAATTAATGGTTTTGGCGGCACCCCGCTGCAAGAGTTATATTTGCTGAACAATTCTGTCATCCGCGAATTAACCGCTAAGAATAAGCAAGTGTTTAAAGTGTTTGTTGGTAACTACATGACCAGCATTGACATGGCAGGTGCATCGGTGACGATAATGAAGCTGGATGAGACACTGAAGAAATGGTTATCTGCGCCTTGTGATACACCAGCCTTGTCGATTAAAGGCCCTTTTGAGCCTGTGAACTATACTGAAGTAATCCAAGAAGAGAAAGCAGACAGCAATGTATCCTTTAAGAATAATACGGATGCTGCTGCAGCGGTGATTAAGAACAATCGGTTTACTTTGCAAAATATCGTCTATCTGCTCGATCAAATGAGCCAGGTTATTATCGAGAATGAAGTTCCGTTCTGTGAGCTTGACTCCCACGCTGGAGACGGCGATTTCGGGATGAGTGTAGCTAAGGGCTTTAAACAGCTGAAAGTCGAGTGGGAAGATATTTTAGCTCATCATCTCACTAATATCGGTGAGTTCCTTGACGCCTGCTCCATGGTCATTATGGAATATTGCGGCGGAGCATCCGGACCGATCTGGGGATCAGGGTTCCGCGCAGCGAGTAAAAATGTTCAGCAGAAGGAAGAGCTGACCATTCAGGAGTTTGCTGATATGATGCAGGCTGTTGTCAAAGGGATTCAAGATACGGGTGAAAGATCTTTTGGCAGAGGGGCTGTCGTCGGAGACAAGACATTGATTGATGCGCTTGTACCGTTTGCAGATGCCTGGACCCAAAGTGCAGAACAAGGCGACGATATCAAAGTGGCGGCAAATAAAGCAGCGGAAGCAGCTGTCCAAGGTTCTAAAAATACTATAGAAATCGTTGCCCGTATGGGAAGAGCCGGCACAGTGGGGGAACGCAGCATCGGTTATCCAGATGCGGGTGCTCATGCGCTTGGGGTTATTTTCACAGAGCTGGCAAAAGCAATGAAATAAGAACTACACATAAACCTGAATCCGAGGGATATCTACTCATGGGGTCTACTAATGAATTTTTCGGATTCAGGTTATTTTTTTTGCCCATTTTGTGTTACACATTTGATACTTTTTTGGGGGGGAGACCAGATGAAAAAGTTTCTGTCTACGAGATTAGCATTGAAATTTTTATGTGTCGCTTTATCCATGGTTTTGATCAGCTGTGTGGGAGCTTCTTTCTTGCAAACAGATTACGGCAAGGTCCAGATTAGTAAGTTTAAGATTCCGTCCGATAATGGTACTTGGATAGAGGGAAACCTGTTCAGACCTGTCTCAGCAAATGCAGAGCATAAAGTTCCACTCGTCATTACTAGTCACGGTTTTTTAAATAATAAAGAGATGCAGGATAGTACCGCAATCGAACTTTCCCGTCGGGGAATTGCTGTGATTGCAATGGATTTCTTATGGCATGGAGGCTCGAGCTCTCCTGATATGCCATTTTTCCCAACGATAATGTCAGAGAATAATGGTATGATTCCTCTAGTGGAATATGCATCATCCAGTCTTGATTATGTAGACTCTACAAAAATCGGCATAAGTGGTCATTCTATGGGTGGAATGATTACCTGGAGTACACTCCAGTATTATGGCCAACTTTATTTGGCGGAGCTCGAAGCGGCGAAAGATCCCTCTTCGGAAGAGGGCGCAGTTATTACGGTAAGTGAACAAGCCAAGGCTGATGCTTTGAATAAAGTTGCATCCGCTTTCATTGTTTCTCAGGTCGAACAGTCTACCGATGAGACTTTTCAAAACATCCATGCCAATGTAGGCATCAATGTAGGCAAATATGATGAAGGCGGCTCCGGATTTGCGAGAGGGAATGCCGATCTTTCTGGCGATGCCCCAGAATCACTAGCTGCTATAAATTCAGTAATGCCGGAGAATCAAAAGATAAACGCTGTGGAAATCGGCAAATATTACGGTAATGCAGCTGATCAAACCTTGCGCGTCGTGTACAATCCAGCGGAGATCCACCCTTGGCAACACTTTTCGGTGGCGAGCACTGGTTATTTAGCAGACTTTTTTACGAAAGCGTTTCAAATCAATAATCCGTTATCTTCCGGCAACCAATTATGGTTATGGAAAGAGATCTTTAACTTTATCGGCTTGTTAGGATCCTTTTTATTTATTGTCCCCTTTGCGGTATTGCTCCTCAAGCTTCCTTGTTTCAATAGTCTAATTCAACCTACTCCTGCCAAGTTACCGGATCCTAAGACCAGAAAAAGCAAATTTCTTTTTTGGGGTTCTTGGATAATGAGCTGGGTAATTTCGGCAATATCATACCTTCCGATCAGTCGCTGGAGTATTATAGCTGGACAGAATATCCTTCAGCCTCGTAGTTTATTTCCACAAACCGCCATGAACTTTATTTTAATCTGGGCAATCTTTAACGGCCTTGTGGGTCTATTGTTATTCTGGTTAACCACTCGTTTATCAGGAAAAAATTATAATGAGCACTCTGAAAGCTGGGGAATAAAAACAAATTTGAAAGAACTGCTGAAGACTTTTGCACTTGCTGTATGTATATTCACTGGATTCTATGCTTTGGTTGCATTTGCAGATTATTTCTTTCAGACAGACTTCCGCTTATGGGTACTGGCAATTAAAGTATTCACTCCGAATCAATTATTAATTGGCTTACGTTATATGCTTTTCTTCTTTATATTTTATGTTGCACAGTCAATTGCCGTGAACTCTACCACCCCAGTTGAAGGGCAGAAAGAATGGAGGGATCTGCTCATTAGCGGGACAGGCGGTGTGCTTGGAATTCTAGTGCTCATTGGGGTACAATACGGAACGTTATTTTCAACAGGCGTAACTTTTTGGCAAAATCAAGATTGGCTCAGAATACTAGTCCTTTTCCCTCTCGTTTTCCAGCTTTTTATTGCAGCTTATATTTCGCGTTACCTCTTTAAGTGCACAGGAAAAATATGGCTGGGAGCCATGGTGAATTGTATGATTATTGTGATGATGGGCGCAGCCAATACATTTACATTTTGAG
Organism: Paenibacillus sp. FSL H7-0323; assembly: GCF_038002725.1. Taxonomy (NCBI): domain Bacteria; kingdom Bacillati; phylum Bacillota; class Bacilli; order Caryophanales; family Paenibacillaceae; genus Paenibacillus; species Paenibacillus sp. FSL H7-0323. Next base: position 1,321,501 of record NZ_JBBODB010000001.1, read on the forward strand.
AGATGCTTTAATCTATTCTTCTACGAAGAATATGCCTACGGCGTAAGAGGTTTAGATAGAAAAAACGTACTGCATTAGCTGCAGTACGTTTTTAATTTAAATAACAAATTCAACGATGTATTGTTGGCAAATGAGTTCATATCCCAGCGATTGATATAGAGAAATGGCTCCTACATTCTCCTCAAAAACATTCAAATATACGTTAGCTGAAATGGCATGTCCTTGGCGTGTTAGCTCTGCACAGACTTTTTTACCATAACCATTTCTTCTCCAGGCCACATCTGTTCCGATATTTCCTAGTTCAACGTAATCCTCACTATATATATGGTATCCTCCTACAGCAATCAGCTCGTCTTGTGCCATCACACCATAGAACGGATTCTGTAATTCTTCTTTTGAAAAAGCCATGGTTTGCAGCTCGTTCATCTTTGCTTCAATTCGCTGGAAATGAGCAGGCCCTAAGTGCATAACATGTTTGTCTGCTGTTGGTAGAACATCTTCATGAATATGTTTCATTAGAAGTAATTTTTGGGGAGGGCTGTAGAACTCAAGCTGAGAAGCAAAGACCTGCAGCTCTTCTTCGTTAATAATAAAGCTACCCACCGCATGGTTATGTAGATGTAATTCATCTTTCATGAACGCCAACATTGAACTGAGACAAAAGGATTGCTGAACTGGATATACAGAAAAAGCATTAAACGGAAGGCCACTTAAAAAGGCTAATACTCCAAGCAACTCGCCCTGGTCAGAATACTGACCGTAATGCACTGTGTTTTGTCTGCGAAAAGTAAGGTATGAATAATATAAAAAATGCTGTTCCTTATTAATCGAGCTTAATATAACATCTAACTCTGCTGCTGTTAATTTTCTAAACATATACGACCTGCCTCCATTAACAATTGCTGTTGCTATTTCCTCTTGCCGAATTTGCACAACCTTTTCTAATATATCATAAATCAGAACTTTAATTGCTTTATTGCTGGGTTGAGCCAAGTATGATACTATTGTCCCCTTAGAAACATAAAATGAGATATGAAGGTTTTCTTGAAAGGATGATATATATTAAGGCAATCTTAGTTCGGTACTTCGGAAATCCGCAAGATCGAACCGCCATGTTCAACGCTGCTTCCTTAGTCATCGATGCTTTTATTGGTATAGGCAAGTTAATTCTTGGGTTATATCTATTGTCCGGATGGTTCATCACAAATGCACTTTATTATCTGATCCTGTGTATAGCCAAAGGACAGGTGCTTCATAAATATACATTAGCTAAAAAAGTCAGTTCAGCACAGCAAAGGTATTCCATGGAGCTTTATGTTTATAAGCGTGGCGGTGTTTTTCTTTGTCTTCTAGGGGTTTCATATCTGTTGGTCTGCCTGCGGATTTATCTAGTCGGAGACGCTTTGGTTTATGAAGGTTACATTGTATATCTGGTAGCACTGATCGCTTTTACAAAACTTGGTTTTGCCATTCATGGAAATATTGTTAACCGTCATCTCAAAAATCCCATTATATCAACATTAAAAATGATTAGCTTTACTGATGCCTTAGTCTCCATTGTTGTCACTCAAATGGCTGTGCTTACAATGAAAGGCTCACCTCAGGCATTAAACGCCAGCGCGTTGTTTGGCATGGGATGTAGTGTTTTATTTTGTCTGGGGGGGATCTGGATGATGCTCCGTAAGACAAAGGCTCCAATGAAGGAAGTAGAATTAATTAATAATTAGATGATATCATAACTTCCCCTTATCCCTTAGGATGAGGGGTTATTTGTATTTTTATGTCATATTATCAGCGTTGAATGCCGAAGCTTATAGAAAATTATATTTTTATGCAACCTAAACACTTCTTTTCCTACTTTATAAGTGAATGCTTAATCAAATCGAACGGAAGTGATGGAGTGGAAGATAGTGAAATCATACAATTGTATTTTGCACGTAATGAAAGGGCAGTAGAAGAAACATCGAAAAAATATAGAAATTATTGTACTCGGATCGCTCATAACATTTTGTCTAATGCTGAAGATTCGGAAGAATGTGTTAACGATACCTTTCTTGGTGCATGGGAAGCAATACCGCCGAAGTCTCCTGCAAAGCTGTCCTCTTTTCTGGGGAGAATCACACGAAATATTGCTTTGAACAAATACGATTATTACATGGCTAAAAAACGGAATAAAAAATTCGATACGATTCTTAATGAATTAAACGATTGTTTATCCTCTTCAGACAACGTTGAAACCCAATACGAGGAAGCACAAATAGCCGAATCTATAAGCAAATTTCTACACAACATTAAGGAAGATCAGCGGAATGTTTTTTTGAGGCGTTACTGGTATTCTGATTCTTTGGCCGATATTGCCGCACGCTTCTCAATCAGTGAAAGTAAAACCAAATCAATTCTTTTCAGAACACGCAAAAAACTCCAAATATATCTTCAGAAAGAGGGTTATTTCCTTTGAATAATAAAGAGCTCTTCAAAACAATCGGTTACATAGACGAAAATCTGATAGAAAAAGCCAACTCCGCGAGACGCACTAATAAAAAAGCTTATGTAAAGTGGGGCTCACTCGCAGCTTGTGCTGCATTGGTGTTAGGTGTGGCCGTTTATAAATTTCCGCAGACTCCGTTGCCTAATTCACCACAAATATCACAGCAGACACCAGTCTCGTCTCCCACAGGGGTTCGCAAAATTCTGAATTACAATGGATACCGTTATGCATTCGTAGCAGATGGCGCTCAGTTTAAGTTCACAGGTATGGAGCCTGACAAATCGCTTGGTGCATTAGAGTTTGATCTCAACCAAGAGCCCGGAAAGAATGACGGGGATAAGAATGCGGAAAAAGATTATGCCGCTACGTTCGCTATGGGTGGAAAGCTGTATGAAATCCCAACATACCCATCCCATTTTCGTATTGCAGTTAAGGATGAGCAATATTATTATCTAGCTGAAATTGTGGCGAAGGTAGACGATTCTGCAATGAGCGCGAAGGAGTATCTAGATCTGGCTAATCTGAAGGAGCATGCAAAAGATATCTATATTCTGAATCATGTGGGGAATGACGTGCAAAAGACTATCACTGATCATCCTATTGTTGAGTCCATTATCGAAGGTTTGTACAGCGCAAAAAAAACAGAGCTAAGCATTAAGGAATATGAAGCTCTTGCAGCGGCGCAATCCCAAGGAAAATCATATCAATTACAGTTCAACCTCAAAGACGGGACTTATATCGCCATGTATATCATTCCCGAATTAAAGGTGGTGTCTATGGGTGATGCTTATTATTATTTGCCTGATGCCTTTTTTGATCAAACCAGCGACCTCTTTTCAGGGCTGACACAAGAAGTGCTACCGCTTTACTGAGAAGGCGGAGATAAGAGATCCTTAAAAACTGTACATTGCAGGTTATCTAATATCTCGCATATAATGATCTAAATGATAATCGTTATCATTTAATAGAAGAGAAAAGGTGATCTGCTCATGATAAAACATAATATTGGGATTACGGAGTGCAGCTTACCTGCTGAGTGTATAACAGAATGACAAGTTCATCTATTCATAACATCTATAACGGGTATTTCGATGCTTTGTTTGAGGCTCCGTCTATGAGGGGCACTACAGAGAGGAAACATTTTGCACAATCCAGTACCCAAGGATACGTCGATAGAGTGATCACACCCTCCGGGATCGAAATTGTTGATAGTGATTACCGTTTTGCTGATGATCGCCTAGTTCGGGTTCAATCCGAAGCGGCGATGATTGAGTTAAGCTTTTGTCTGCAGGGAAGCGGGGAAGTTCATGTAACAGATACCAGCCATGAGTTAATGCCCGATAGTTGTTCATTGCAGTTCATGCAGGATTTCCAAGCGGAATTTCACTATCGCAGTGCTGAACCTATCCGTTTATTGTCCATAGGTGTACCGGTTACACTATTCGATTCATGGATGGCGGATCAAGGCTCTTCACATGCTCGCAGCTTATCCGGGCTGTTAGATTCACGTGCTTTTCGAATGTTCCGTATGCCTATTCTTCCAGAAACCACCCGATTATTGGTGCAATTGAGAGACTGTCCATATCATACCTCCATGCGCCGGTTGTACGTAGAGGGGAAGGCATTAGAACTCCTATCTGTATATTTTGACGCATTTCTTTTTGAGCAGAAACATACTAAACGGAGTTTGCATTTATCACGTAGTGACCGAGAAAACATTCGGAAAGCCAGGGATATCATCCTTGACCACATGGCAAACCCACCTTCGCTAATCGAATTGTCCAAGCTGGCAGGCATTAACGAATACAAATTAAAAGTTGGATTTAAGGAAGAGTACGGAACAACTGTATTTGCATATTTACGGAACAAACGTTTAGAAAAAGCATGGGAAATCATAAGTACCGGGGAAATTAGTGTCAGCCAAACGGCGACGATGGTAGGTTACAACAACTTTAGTCATTTTGCCGAAGCTTTTCGGAAGCAGTATGGAATTAATCCTTCAGAAGTAATTAAAAAACGATAAAAATTAAATAAATATCCGCCAAACCGTTATTCAATCCCTCTGCCGGTAGTTCTATCCTATTAGCAGAGTGTATGATCGGACTTGCTAGAAGTGAGAATGATTATCAATAGATTGGAGAGGGTTGGAAAAAATGTTCAGTTTAAAACGAATCTCTTTTGTCGGAATCGCCTTAATCATGATGGTGATGCTGTACGGGTGTGGGAATTCAGGTCAGGAGGCTAAGGTAGAAAATTCTCAACCTGTGGTAAATTCAGAACCCGTCGCTACTAATTCGACCGAAACACGTACCCTCAAGGATGCTAAAGGAGATGTTGTAATACCGGTGAATCCGGTTAGAATTGCCGATGTATCCGGCTCAACGGAAGAACTTCTGGTGCTTGGATATAAACCTGTTATTACTGGGAATACGGATATGGCTAATTCATTAGAAATCACTCCTATTCTCAAAAAAGAACTGCCTGATGTAACTCCCGCTGGATGGTTTCAGACGGAAGTCAACTTAGAAGCGATCATTGCAGCAAGCCCTGATTTGATACTGGCAGGACCTACCCAAGAAAAAATCTATGATCAACTAAATATGATTGCTCCAACAGTGAGGGTGCCTTATGGCTTTAACGCTTTTAGAGAGCGATTTGCATTTGTTGCGGAGGTACTTGATAAGAAAGCGGAAATGGAAACGTGGTTGAAGGTCTATGATCAACGTGCTCTACTACTACATGATCAAATCACTGAGATAACCAAGGAAGAGACGTTTGCGGTAATCGAAGCTACAGAGAAAGAAATACGCATCTATTCCCGCACAGGTATTGCGGATATGATTTTTAATGATCTAGGATTACCCCTCGCGCCAGGTACACCGGAGCCAGATCCATGGGGAGGGAAAGTGACAAGTCTAGAAGCACTGTCTACCTTTAATCCAGACCATATCATTTTATTATCCGATAATGACCAGAATGTTCTTGACCAAAGCAAGGTCTGGAGTAATCTGAAAGCTGCAAAATCGAATAATATATATCGCATGACAAGCAGACAAAATTATAATGAGGCTTTCTTTGCTTTAGGAAAAGAAGCATTGTTGGAGCAAATAGCCGAACAAATCAAGGAACATATCAAACAGTAAAGGATAATTTAATCTTTTCTCGAATATTCTCTGAGTTGCAATGAGTATTATTTGAAGGGATGATTAAATTGAAGCAAGGGATATTAGTTTTTCTAAATGGAACTTCAAGTTCCGGAAAGACCTCCATATCGACTGAACTGATAAAACAGAAAGAGATTCCTTTTTATCATTTATCAATTGATGATTTTTTTAATAATTACAATGATTTTATTAATAATAAATTTCCAGATGAACCTCCAAGAGAAATAGATCATCAAGTCGTTTCCCAAATATTAGATGATTCCATATTCTCAGTGTACCGCTCGACAATTAAATTGTTAATAGAAATGGGTTTTAATGTAATAGTAGATACCGTAATCGACAATGATAAGAGGTTTAATGTGTTTCTTGATCAATTTTTCGATCAGCCTACGTTATTTATAGGTGTAATATGCTCGAAAGAAGAACTCATAAGAAGAGAGCAAACAAGAGGAGATAGAAAGATTGGACTAGCAGCTTCACAGTTTAGCAAAGTATATTGCTTTGATGAATATGACCTCGAAGTAAATACGGAAGAGATGAATTCAATAGAATGTGCCGCAAAGATATTAAGTTTTATTAAGTCCAATAAGGAATACTCGGTATTTAAGAAATTAAGTAAAAGAAATGTTAGTGTTTCCTAGATGGCGTATCCAGATAACACCATATTCAAGCGGGTCAAAAAAGAGAGGATCCTTTATAATAATGAGAATTATTCTCAATATTATAAAACTTGAACGGAGAGCGGTAGCAATGACTGGAATAGATTATCATCACAATTTCAATCTTTTTTTCGATGGGCTTGAGCTGCCGCGGCAGAATAGAGATCGTACAGAGCACATGGCACTACATTCGCAAAGGGGAGAAGGGTTCGTTCGTCGATTCGTCCCACGCTTTGATATCAATGTGGTGGTATCCGATTTTACCTTTCGCCAGGATTACAGCATGCCTTTGGTAACCAAAACAGCAATGGTTGAACTTAATTATTGTTTACAAGGGAAAAGAGAAGTCTCTGTAGATGGTGTCCAGTATGAGTTTGTTCCGGGAAGCTGTACGCTACAACTCATGAATGAAGTTGGCTCTCAATTTGAGTTTCAGGGGAATGAATCTTATCTTATGTTAGGCATAGGTATTCCTGTTTCGACTTTTCATCACTTCATGGAAGAAGGCGGGGGTGGGAGATCCGCTGATTTTGACCGCATTCTTGGCCAAGCGTCTTTTCGTGTATTCCAGGAAACGATGCAGCCGTCTACTGCTATCGTGCTTGAGCGAATGCTGGCAGCTCTTCAAAACCGCAGCACCAAAAATCTGGAGATCGAATGTAGTACATTAGAGCTTTTGTCGTTGGGCTTTCAATCGATTCTAACAGAGGGTACTTCTGGGACAACAAAGCTATCGAAAAGCGACATGACAAAAATTAGTGAAGCCCGGGACATCATGTTGCAACGGATGATAGATCCGCCAAGCCTGTTGGAGCTCTCCCGATTGATTGGAATGAATGATAACAAATTAAAATCAGGCTTTAAAGAAATGTTCGGAACAACTGTATTTGGCTATTTGCGGGATATAAGGCTGGAGAAGGCTCTACACCTATTGCAGCAAGGTAATTTGAACGTTAATGAGACATCCTGTGCTGTAGGTTATTCCAACTCAAGTCACTTCTCAGAGGTGTTTCGGGAGAAATACGGGATCAATCCCGGCAAGCTTGTGAAACAGTTTGCTTCTTCTGTACTGTTGACTTCAAAACACGAATCGAACCTTTAAAGAATACGGAGATGACAGTTGCAAATAACCCACCAGTCACGACTGGTGGGTTATTACATTTACATATGAAGAGAAACGCAAAATCCCTCAGAATTTATTCTATCTCTCGACTACTGTTTCTCCTTCAATTAACACAGGTTGATAATAAGTATTGTTGGGAAGATCCTTTTTTCCTTGTAATTTTTTAATGACCCAATCCGCTGCATCACGGCCCATAGTTTCTTGGGGATGTGTTAAAGTGGTCAGTTTGATGTTTGCATTTTGGGCAATATAGGAGTTGTCCTGGCCAATAATTGATAATTCCTCTGGTATAGAAATGTCTAGCTGTCTGCAAGCATTGACCACTTCCAGACCAACCTCGTCGTTGTAGCAGACAATCGCAGAGAGGGTATCTCTATTTTTATTTAGGAAATCCTTCAAGTTCGTAGCTAAGGTTTGTTTGGTCTCGGTGTTGAACGAAAATATTTGCTCTGGATAAAACCGCAATTTAGCTTCTTCGAGGGCTTTGATATAACCCTTCATTCGATATTTGCCTTGTAAATCATCCATTTTTGCGATAAGTCCAATTTGAGAGTGGCCTTTGGAGATCAATTCTTTTGTTGCCAGATAACTGGACTGCACATCGTCAAGACAAAGGAAGGGGAGCTCTATTTCCTCATAAAAAGCATTAATCATAATGAGTGGAATATCTTGCTCCTTAAACGACAGATAATACGCAATATTGGGATTATACAGATTACTTTTCGTAGGTTCAATAATTAAACCATCTACGCCGTAGGACAACATCATTTCGAGAGCTTTTTTTTCTTGCGCAACATCGTTATTGGTACTAGCCAATAGTAGTGAATAGTTATCCTCATTCATTCGGCTTTCAATCCCCCGGATAATAGAAGGGAAGATATAGTCAGAGATATAGGTCGTAATTACACCGATCGTCTTCTTATGGGAACTCCCGCCGGTCTTTGTGCGATATTGGTTGCTGACATACGTGCCAGAACCTTTTTCGCTGCGGAGGAATCCTTCGTTGGATAGCTCTAAAATGGCTTTTCTAACAGTCTGTCTGCTAACCTCGTACAAGGACTGCAAGGCAGACTCCGTAGGAATTTGTTCGCCTACATTGTAATCTCCTGAAAGGATCTTGCTTTTTATATCCTCTATAATCACTTGATACTTTGGTTTCATGTAATTCCTCTTTCCATACTTGTTCGCTTTATAATTCGTACATTTCGTTAAGTTGTATGTACAAATTATAGCATGACTACGAATTAAATATAAAGGGGCTCTTTTTTTATGAAAAATGTAAATATTTCGTACCTTTAGATCATCATAAACAAACTAAGACCGGAGTTAAATTATTATCTTCTCCATATTTGTATGTATATATAACTATTTTATTGACAAATGTACGTACAAAAATTTATACTAAAGCTGTCAATTAAGAAAGCGAATTCTTTTATATTAAAAAAGCGCTGTCAGAGAGGTGACCAACGTGATATCGAATCGATTAAGCATCGAAGAAGCAATCAATAAGGGAGAAACTTCGCTAGGGATTGAATTTGGATCCACGCGTATTAAAGCAGTACTTATTGATCATAGTTTTCAAACGATCGCTTCTGGAAGTTATGAATGGGAAAATCAGTTGAAAGACGGCTTTTGGACGTACAGCCTAGAAGATATTATCAAAGGTCTACAAGATGCTTATCGTGAGATGAAGCAAGAAGTTCAACAAAATTACGGAATCACCCTCCAAACCGTTGGTTCAATCGGGTTTTCTGCAATGATGCATGGATATATGGCTTTTGACGACCAGGATCAATTGCTCGTTCCGTTCCGGACTTGGCGTAATGCAACAACGGGTAAGGCAGCCAAAGAACTGACAGATGTATTTAAATTCAATATTCCTGAACGTTGGAGTATTGCTCATCTTTATCAGGCGATCTTAAACAAAGAAGAACATGTGCCGCAGATTCGGTTTGTTACAACGTTAGCAGGATACATTCATTGGTTATTGACCGGCAACAAAGCACTTGGTGTTGGAGATGCTTCAGGTATGTTCCCGATTGATGAATCCATAGGAAATTATAATGAATCTATGATACAACAGTTTGATGAGCTTATTGCTGGCAAAGGTTATTCGCTGAAGACCAGCAACCTTCTTCCTAAGGTGTATGTTGCCGGTGAGCAAGCGGGTCTATTAACCGAAGCAGGAGCCAAAATTCTGGATCCATCATTGCAATTACAAGCTGGGATTCCGCTTAGTCCTCCAGAAGGGGATGCAGGAACCGGTATGGTTGCTACCAATAGTGTAAGAAAACGTACCGGGAATGTCTCCGTAGGAACCTCTGTTTTTGCCATGATCGTATTGGAAAAAGAGCTTTCCAAGGTTTATCCGGAAATCGATATGGTGACTACGCCAGACGGAAGTCCAGTAGGTATGGTTCATGCTAATAACTGTTCAAGTGACCTTAACGCCTGGCTCGGATTATTCCGTGAGTTCTATGAAGCGATGGGGCAAAAGGTCGAAGCTGACAAATTGTACAGCGTACTGCTGAATAAAGCTTTGGAAGCAGACCCAGATGCCGGTGGATTGCTCAGTTACGGTTATTTCTCGGGTGAGAACATTACGGGGTTAGAAGAAGGTCGTCCGTTATTTGTACGTTCGCCTGAGAGCAAATTTAATCTGGCTAACTTTATGCGTACACATTTGTTCAGCGCCTTTGGTGCTTTGAAAATTGGAATGGACATTTTGACGAAAGAAGAGAATGTAGCTATTGATAGTATTTTAGGACACGGCGGTATATTTAAGACTCCGGTTGTTGGCCAAAGAATGATGGCAGCTTCACTGAATGTTCCTGTTTCCGTAATGTCGACAGCTGGAGAAGGCGGCGCATGGGGAATGGCTATTCTTGCCTCCTACATGATGAACAAAAATCAGGAAGAAAGCTTGGAAGACTTCCTCGATCAAAAAGTGTTCAAAGATGTAAAGGGAGAAGAAATTCATCCCGATGCAACCGATATTAAAGGTTTTGAAACCTTTATCGAACGTTATAAAAAAGGTCTGGCGATTGAGCAATCCGCTGTTGATAATTTAGTCTGAAAATGGAGGGACCAAGATGTTAGAACAACTTAAAGAAGAGGTTTTTCAAGCCAATCTGGAATTGCCGAAACATGGACTAATCAAGTATACATGGGGAAATGTGAGTGCAATTGATCGCGAAAGTGGATTATTCGTAATCAAACCTAGTGGTGTAGATTATGAAACAATGAAAGCCAGCGATATGGTAGTTGTTGATCTGGATGGCAATGTGGTTGAAGGGGAGATGAGACCTTCCTCCGATACACCTACTCACGCAGTACTTTATAAACATTACTCCGAAATTGGCGGAATCGTGCATACACATTCCACTTGGGCGACTATCTGGGCACAAGCAGGACTTGACGTTCCTGTAATGGGAACTACGCACGCTGATACATTCTATGGCTCCATTCCTTGTGCGCGTTTCTTGACGCAAGAGGAAATCGATCGGGGTTACGAAGCGGAAACAGGTAATGTAATCATCGAAACCTTTGAACAACGCGGGATAGATATTATGGCGGTTCCCGGTGTTTTGCTTAAAGGCCACGGACCCTTTACTTGGGGGAAAAATGCAAAATCGGCTGTAATGAACAGCGTAGTGTTGGATGAAGTATCGAAAATGAATTTATTTGCTAGAGAGTTGAACCATTTTGCGGAAGAATTGCCACAACGTATTCTAGATAAACATTACTTGCGCAAACATGGGAAAGACGCTTATTACGGTCAAAAATAATCAAACCACAAAATGATGAAAAGAGGATGAATATGTCAACAGCAGTAGCAAAAGAATTTTGGTTTGTCGTAGGTTCGCAACATCTTTATGGGGAAGAAGCATTGGCTGAAGTTAAAGCGCACGCACAAACGATGACAGATGCTTTGAATAAAAGCGGAGTTTTGCCTTACCCACTAGTATTGCAGGATTTGGCTGTCAGCGCAGATAAAATCACCAACATTATGAAAGAAGTTAACTACCGTGACGAAGTTGCAGGTGTCATCACTTGGATGCATACTTTCTCACCTGCAAAAATGTGGATCCGCGGAACAAAAATGCTGCAAAAACCTTTGCTTCATCTAGCTACGCAATATAATGAAAGTATTCCATGGGCAACAATTGATATGGACTTCATGAACTTAAACCAAGCAGCTCATGGTGACCGTGAATATGGTTTTATTAACGCCCGTTTGAACAAACAAAACAAAGTGGTTGTAGGCTATTGGGAACGCCCTGAAGTTCAAAAGCAAATTGCAGAATGGATGGACGTAGCCGTTGCTTATAACGAAAGCTTCAATATCAAAGTTGCTCGTTTTGGTGACAACATGCGTAACGTGGGTGTAACTGAAGGAGATAAAGTTGAAGCCCAAATTCAATTTGGCTGGACGGTTGACTACTTTGGTATTGGTGACCTGGTTCAAGTCATTAATGAAGTTAAAGAAGAGGAAATCGATGGTTTGTTTGCTGAATATGCAGAGCTGTATGAATTCGACTATGGCACTAACAGCAAAGAAGCTTGGGAAGCTAGCGTAAGAGTTCAAGCAAGCTATGAAATTGCTATCAAACGTTTCCTTGATCAAGGTGGCTACAATGCCTTCACCTCAAACTTCGAAGATTTACATGGAATGAAACAACTTCCAGGACTTGCTGTTCAACGTTTGATGGCACAAGGATATGGTTTTGCTGGAGAAGGAGACTGGAAGACTGCAGCTCTCGACCGCTTGCTTAAAGTGATGAGCCATAACCAATCGACTGGCTTTATGGAAGATTACACTTATGAATTGACAGTTGGACAAGAATCTATTCTTCAATCCCATATGCTTGAAGTAGATCCAACTTTGGCAAGCAACAAACCAAAAATCATCGTGTCTCCACTAGGTATTGGTGGTAAAGACGATCCAGCCCGTTTAGTATTTGACGGCAAAGCAGGAGACGGTGTAGTGGTTTCCATGGCTGACTTCGGTACGCATTACAAACTTTTGATTAATGAAGTGACTGCTTTTGAACCAACTGTTCCAGCTCCAAACCTTCCAGTAGCTCGTGTGCTTTGGAATGTTAAACCAAACTTCCAAGACGGAGTTAAAGCTTGGATCGAAAATGGTGGCGGTCACCACACCGTTGTTTCATTAACTCTTACAACAGACCAAATTATTGCTTACGCAAAACTTGTGAACTTGGAATATGTAGTTATTAAATAATAGCAAAGCTTTATTACGATTAATAGGACTCCATTCCTCGGCTTTTTGAGGAATGGAGTCCTATTGTTTTGTTCGATTTACTTCAATAAATGCGATAGTTTCCACTTAGGGCCAGTAAACTAAAGAAGTACAGACAGTTATCATAATAACGACGTTGTCCAGTTCGCAAAGGTGTATCCCAAAACAAACGGACAAAATGCTCTGCCTCCGGGCCATCAGAAGCAAGCGAAGCCATAGCGTTGGTCGCCAAAAGGCCTACCGGATGCAGCGCCGGTTCGTCGAATGCCTGTCCCTCAATGGTATACCTCCGGTAATTGGAAACTTCGATATTCCTAAAAAAAGCTTGAATCCGGTTACATTGATCGACCTGCCAGCTGTCCTTTTGGAACCATGCCCAGTCCAGACCGATATTAGCCGCAACCCGGTAAGCATCACTGAAAAAATGACTGAAATCACCATGAGGCTGGGGTTCTGCCGGGGTGCCGTTAAAATTAGCATATTCGGGAGCGAGACCAGTTATAGGATTACATGTAGTGTGTAGATATGAGCGGCTGGCTTCCGCCGCTTCTCTCCAAAACATGTGGTCACCTGCATCAGCCCACAAAGCGAACAAATCATAGAAATGGGGGAGATGGTAAGATGGATCACTGAAGGTGGATTCCGGTACGAATTTAATCAGTTTCGTTTCCGCGTCCCACATTGAGTCACCAGCGCCTGTTTCAGTTTTATGTACACAAGCACGCAATATTATTCGAGCCTGCTCGGAATAATTATAAGGTGCCGGACCGTTCCCCCAACGTTTTGAGGCAAAAAACAAAGCCATGGCGAAAAACTCTTCCCCGTCCGGTGCGGGTCCTTGAGAAATTCTTGTACCGTCAGGCTTGCAGTGCCAAGCAAAGTAATCGGCATAACGGCCTTCTTTGTGCTGCATAAACGTCTTAGAGAAGTTCCATAAACGATCAAACTCATCTTTTTTATTCATTTGAACAGCCATCATCATCCCGTAGGACATTCCTTCAGACCTAACATCCAGATTACCTGTATCCAGAATATAGCTTTTATCCTCGTCCAGCGGATAGTAGATTCGTACGTTCGGATCTCCGTAAAACAAATCACTCCAAGTTTCTTCGAGTTTAGCGTTGATTTCATCTTCAGAAAAGCCGAGCTCTTTAAATAAATTGCGATATTTCCCCGTATAAAAAGCACCTTGTTGTGTTATTGGCATGATATTTCCCCTCCTGTGCACTACGCATGCACTCCATTTCAATAAAAACTAAGGATGGATGGTTTGAATGGTGCAATCATCGTTGTATTTCAGCTCCGTATATTTTACAGAACGCTTGTTGTCAGCACCACCAGATAAAGAACTATCATGATAAAATAAATACCATTTCTCTTTAAACTGAACAATAGAATGGTGTGTTGTCCAGCCCAGGACGGGTGTAAGTATTTTTCCTTGATATACAAAAGGCCCAAGCGGATCTTTACTGATAGCGTATACAATATTATGGGTAGTACCCGTGGAATAAGAAAGATAATAATAACCGTTATATTTATGAACCCATGGACCTTCAAAATATCTTCTCTCTTCATCTCCAGCAAGAATCGGATTTCCGTTCGTATCGACGATGGATATTTCTCTAGGCGCACCTTCAAAGCTCAGCATGTCCTCGCTCAGCTCCGCTACGATAGGTCCTAGAGCAGGTGCCGTTTTAGCCGGTCCCTCTGCATCCGCAACAAATGAGCCGGTTTGCCATTTTTCAAGTTGACCGCCCCAAAGACCCCCAAAGTATATATATGATTTGCCATCATCATCAACGAAAACAGCGGGATCAATGCTATAACTGCCGGGAATGTAGTTCGGTTCAGGTGTAAAGGGTCCGGAAGGTGACGCTGAGGTTGCAACCCCAATTCGGAAAATATCGTCATGGTCTCGGGCTGGGAAAAACAAATAGTAGGTATTGTTTTTGTATGCTGCATCCGGAGCCCACATTTGCTGTTTAGCCCATGGGACATCCTTCACATGAAGCACTTCACCGTGGTCGATACAAGGGGAGCCATCTCCATCAATAGACAGAACATGGTAATCCTCCATATTATATTGGTCACCGTTGTCATTAGAGATCATATCGTGATCCAGGTCATGAGAGGGATAAATATAAATCTTGCCTTCAAATACATGAGCAGAAGGGTCCGCAGTATAAATATGAGTTACGAGAGGTTCATTGGGTTGCACTGGCTTTGTCAAGTCATTTCCTCCTATAAAGTTAATCGCTTACAAAGTTAATGGTATAAGAACTTTAGGACTCTGTATATATAGCAACTATAGTTTATACCCCACAAAGTTTAGATGTTGCTTTCTTGACCTTGCAGATCCTTTTCCATTTATGCTGCCTCACAATATTTTCTCTAGATAATCTGGTACAATAGAAATCTCCAAACTTTGACCTTACAAATACGATGAGGTGAGATTAACATAAGGGAATATAAATCATAATTTTACACAAGAATGAATATTAGAGCGAAAGACACCAAGTATTCTACATTATATTTTTAAAAAGATGAGGTCAGCTTAATGCAAAAAATTCAAAATTCCAGAATCTACTTTATAGGTATACATGTGCTTTTATTAATCTTATTGTTCACCTCTTTGTATGCTTATTCCCCCTGGATTCGCATTAAAGTAAAGGAAATTATCATGCCTGCGGATAAAGTATATACCATCGCTCACCGTGGTGCTTCAGGATATGCTCCTGAGAATACAATACCTGCATTCGAGCTAGCCATTGATATGAAGACCGATTATATCGAGTTAGACATTCAGTTAACAAAAGATCATGTTCCTGTTGTTATTCACGATGGGACCGTAAACCGTACCACGAATGCTAAAGGGTATGTAAAGGATTTTACTTTAGAGCAGATCTCAAAATTAGACGCGGGTTCATGGTTTAATGAACAATATCCCATGTTCGCTAGAGATAAATATGTAGATTTACGTATTCCGACACTAAAAGAGGTATTTGAAAGGTTCGGAAAAGAAGTGGACTATATGATTGAGATTAAAGATCCCACGTCGAATTCGAACATCGAGGCATTGTTAAACGAAGAAATCTTAAATTATGATCTGTCGGCTCATGTTGCTATTCATTCATTTAGTGAAGCGAGTTTGCGTAGATTCCATTCCATAAATCCAGCAGTCCCTCTT
The DNA here is from genome assembly GCF_038002725.1 of Paenibacillus sp. FSL H7-0323. Lineage (NCBI taxonomy): Bacteria > Bacillati > Bacillota > Bacilli > Caryophanales > Paenibacillaceae > Paenibacillus > Paenibacillus sp. FSL H7-0323. The sequence goes on from NZ_JBBODB010000001.1 coordinate 1,337,385, forward strand.
TATCAAATTGTATGGTATGATTTCCCTGTTTATAAAATATCAGAATCCTATGTGAATAGATTAAAAACTTATGCGGTAGGCATAAGTCCTAACTTTCAAAAAATAAATGCGGCATATGTCGCGCAGGCAAAAAATTCAGGGCTAAAGGTGTTTCCATATACTGTGAATTATCAAGTGAATATGGATAAAGCCGTAATTTGGGGTGTAGATGGTGTACATACAAATTTCCCTGACCGCTTTAGCGAAGTAATTAAGAATAATAAAAAGTAAGGGATGTGAAATCACCCTTTTCTGGACATAAATAAAGCTGTCGAGACTTTCTCGACAGCCTAAGAACCTTTATCCAAAGGTTCTTTTTTTACGGAAAATCAATTATTTTTGTTTCTTCTTTCTAATGAAGTCTTTTCTCGTGAAATTGTAGATGAAGCTCCCGTACTTGTTCTGCAAGATCGGGTACAGGGCCATCTACGAACGTTTCGTAAATAACCTCCTGAATACTTAAATTACGGACGGGTGATGCTGCAATTCCCATATCATTTAACCACGCCGATAATTGCTTCGAGGAACTGGCATATACAATTCGTCCTAAATGAACCCACCCGTGTGCCGCTGCACACATAGGGCAATGTTCTCCGGAGGTATACACTGTTGCCTGCTTACGTTCTTCCAGTGTCATATTCTGAGCTGCCCAGCGGGCTAAAGCGAATTCGGGATGCTGAGTATGGTCACCGCTACCTACATGGTTGCGGTCTTCCGCCAGCACTTCGCCACTTGCTGATACAAGGACGGAACCAAAGGGTTCGTCCCCAGCTTCTAGTGCAATTTGGGCAAGTTCAATACAACGCTTAAGATGTTTGATATCCGTGTCGTTTATCATGATGGTAGAACCTCCTGAATTTTAATTTATAGATAAGTTTCATGAATAGTAGGCCTGAGCTTGTTTGTTCACCACATTCTTCTATGTTAGCATGTAAAGTATTCGATGAAAAATATATCATGCATATCAAGCTAGGGAGGATATATAAAAATGAAGCACCCATTTATATTGAACGCCGTATGGAACGGTGGCCGTAACAGTGACGGAACTATTGAAGCTGGACAGCTTAAGACTCGAATTTCCATTCCGAAGGAAATGGGAGGACCCGGAGTAGGAACGAATCCGGATGAGATGCTTTTGGGAGCAGCAGCAACCTGTTATCTCATTACACTTGCAGCATTGCTGGAGCGGGCAGGGCTTACGACTTCAGAGCTGACGTTAACCTCAGAGGCGACGGTCGATGTAACGAATAACATTTTTACATATGAAGCCATCAAACATTCACCCCTAATCACCCTTACCAAAGATGCGTCACAGGACGATATCGATAAAACCATCCGAATTGCCCATAAAGCAGAAGGCTCCTGCATGATCTCCAGAGCCGTTGCAGGAAATGTAGAAATCACGACAGAGCCAACGGTGCTGACTGCAAGCCTATAAAATTGAGTCCTAGGTAATCAGAGAGGAGATGTTAACTTTGAACGTTGAGTTATATAAGGATTTGATCAAGGATGAGCGCGGAAATTACTACGTGGCTGTACAAAAAGAGGGCAACGAGCTGACTTTGGTAAACGCAATGCTAGAGCGGTCTTACCAAGAGCTGTGGGAATTTAATGAAGCTTTCAAAAAGAAGTACGCAGAATACGAGCATCAGTTCATCGGCAAAATGATTATGGACAAGCTGCGGCACGATGTTGTTTTTGCCTCCAAAGAAGACGGCCATGGCCGAATGTATGATCTGGCCGCGGTTGCAGTTGATTACAAGCTTATTTTTATCGATATGATCGAATTTTACCGAAACCCTCGAGTAGGACTTAACCATGACAACAACATCCATTAAGCTTAGTGTATTAGATCTCGTACCTGTTTTTAATACGGTGGATGCTAGTACCGCATTGGGACAAGCAGTGAAGCTGGCTCAGACAGCAGAAAGACTGGGATATACTCGTTATTGGGTTGCTGAACATCATGATATGCCAGGATTAGCATGTACCTCTACGGAGGTGCTTTTATCGCATATTGGAGCGAAAACAGCACACATTCGCCTTGGCTCAGGCGCTTTATTGCTGCCACATTATAAGCCGCTAAAGGTGGTGGAAGCATTTCATTTGTTGGCCAGTTTGTACCCGGGACGCATCGACCTTGGATTAGGCAGAGCTCCCGGCGGTACTGCTGAAGTAAGTTTAGCACTGAGTGGCAATTTTCTCGAAAATGTTTGGAAAATGCCAGAACTCCTTAAAGGAGTCACTGAATTATTGCAGGGTAACTATTCCTATGAAGGACGTTCAATAACCGCCCGTCCGGTCCCTCCCGTATCTCCAGAGCTATGGCTGCTGGGTACAAACAAGAAAAGCGCGGCATATGCTGCCGAGTTTGGAGCAGGTTATGTGTTCGGCCAGTTCATGAGCGATGTAGCAGGGGAGGAGGTTTTGCAGGCTTACCGTGAAACCTTTACTCCTTCTTCACTTTCTCCTGAACCGCAGGCCATGGTTGCTGTTGGCGTCATTTGCGCCGAGACTGAGGATGAGGCAGAGCGATTGGTCTCATCTGGTACGACATTATTCCAACAAGAAGGTTCTGCCGAAGCGAAGTCTGAGCCCTTGGAACGCAAGCTGCTGGTAGGTACTCCGGAAAGTGTTAAAGGTAAGTTGGAACGGTTATCTCTTTTGTATGGAGTTAATGAATTCATTATCGTTACCATGATTCCAGATTATGAGAAACGGTTACATTCGTTCGAACTGCTTGCCCAAGCGTGCTGGAGTTCTTAATAAAGGAGGTCCATATGTATGAAGTCTCATACCTCTGATCAAATTAAAATCCCACCAGGATTTTGGGCTGGATTAAGTCAATTAGGAATAACTGCACAAGATGTAGCCAGCAAAGCAAATCTTCCACTTAGCCAGATCACAGAGTCAGAAGTCACCACCGCCCAATATTTCACAGTCTGGCAGGCATATTCCGATCTCATTGGGGATACAGCCGAAGGAATCATTAAGCTTGCAACCGTCTTTGAAACTACACAATATCCGCCTACGGTCTTAGCAACATACCATGCTAAGGACTATCGCGATGCTCTTAAGCGAATGGTACGATACAAACAAATGTGCCCTCCTGAAAGCTTGCGTTTTACCGAAGAAGGCGAGCTATGTACAATCGAATTGGAATGGCAGCATCCCGGGCATTTTGGTCCACCGCTGCTACTAGTCCTCACTTTGGCATTTCTTCTAGAGCTTGGGCGGCGAGGCACAGGTCTACCTTTGACAGCACAGCTTGTCGAGTTTTCACAGCCTATAGGAAATGTAAAGATTCTTGAAGCTTATTTCGGCTGCCGAATTCAGATAGGTGCTCAATATAATCGTTTGACGTTGCGTCGAAATGATTTGGATCGGCCTTTTATCTCGTACAACGAAGAGCTGCTGGAGATTCTGACTCCCGTTTTGGACCGGACGCTTGCTGAACAGAAGGGCACTCGCTCTATAACTGAGAGGGTCAAATGGATCATGAAACGCAGCTTCAGCGGAGGACGCCCTGACATTCAAGCTGTTGCGAAGGCATTAAGTATGAGTGACCGTACGTTGCAACGCAGGCTTACTGAAGAAAACACAAGCTTCAAGCAATTGCTGACACAAGCTAGACATGAGCAAGCACGAGAGTATCTGGCAGATCCATCGCTTGATATTAAAGAAGTGGCTTTCTTGATTGGATATGAAGACCAGAACTCGTTCTACCGTGCCTTCCGTCTTTGGGAAGGTGATACTCCTTCAAATTGGCGTACTGAACATTTAGGTTTAAACTCGGTACCCTCTTCATAAAGACAGTATTTTCAGAGATTTATCATTGGCGTGTTAAACAAGAACTTTGGCGCAATCCGCTAGTTACTGAACAACCCCGGTACGATAATATAATCCTAGCCGGCACACAGGACTGTTCTTAAAATGACAACTACTCAGCACGCCGTGATAAAAGGAGAAATGTAATATGGATATGGGATTAAATAATAAAACAGCTTTAATTACAGGATCAACAAAAGGTATTGGCAAAGCAATCGCCTTTGAACTTGCTAAAGAAGGAGTTAATGTACTAATTAATGGACGGAATTATGATCAGGTAGAACAAACTGTAAATGAAATAAAGTCAAATTTCCCGGCTACCTCTCCACAAAATGCTACAGCGGATATTGTGAATATTGAACAAAGAGAAGCCTTATTCAAAAAATACCCTAATATAGATATTTTAGTTAATAATATGGGTATCTATGAAATTATGAAATATGAGGACGTTGACGACGAAATATTCGAAAATTACTTCCGTACTAATGTCCTTGCTGCGAATGGATTAACAAAATTCTATTTACCTAAAATGTTACAAAAAGATTATGGCCGCATTCTCTTTATTGCTAGTGAAGAAGCCATTATGCCTTCAGGCCAAATGCCTCAATATGCAATGACCAAATCAATGTTATTATCATTGTCAAAAAGCTTATCTAAGTTAACGATAGGAACTGAAGTTACAGTCAATACAATCATGCCAGGACCAACACTTTCTGAAAATGTGCATCAAATTATCGATGGGATATACTCCAATGAAGATATGACTTTTTCAGAAAAAGAAAGAAAATTCATGACTACAAATCTTCCTCAATCTGAAATACAACGATTTATTAAACCTTTTGAAATAGGCAGACTAGCAGCATTTGTATGCAGTCCTTATGCCTCTGCATTTAAAGGTTCTCCAATTCGCATGGATGGGGGAATGGTGCCGACTATTTTTTAAGCTTACTCTAAAAGGATATAGATAACGATACAAAAAAGCCACTCCTTATGGAGCGGCTTTTTTGCTTGAAAAGTTATCACTGTCCTCTGGTACAACAAAGGATACCAAGGTGCCTTCTCCAGGCTTACTCTGGATCGAGAGACCTTGACCATATAATTGACTTAACCTCCTATGGGTGTTGGCCAGCCCGATGCCACCTTTGCCTTCCATCATTGGCTTCAGCAGTAAAGAGAGGGTCCCGGAATCCATACCTTGCCCATTATCCTCCACCTCAATCTTTACAGCGTTGTGCAGACGGATAATACGTATTTGAACAGTTCCACCCTGTTGGCGCTTAAGTATACCGTGCTTAACAGCATTTTCTACCAACGGTTGGATGGATAGAGGAGGAATTAGGATGTCAATATTCGGATCTACCTTCCAGACAACAGATATCCTTTCTGCAAATCGAGTCTGTTCAATATACAGATAAGATTCTACCAATTCCAGTTCATGGGAGAGGTTCACGAGCTCTCCGATATTTAAAAAGTCAAAACTGATTCTTAAGAAAGAAGTAAACGCGCCAATGAGCTCCTGCATTTTTTTAGTATCCAAATCACTGAGTGCGGCAATAGAGTTCAACGTATTGAATAAAAAATGCGGTTGTATCTGTGCTTGTAGATAGGCTGCTTCTATCCGCACCCGTTCATTGAAGGATAGCTTCATCGCAGTTAAAGCCCGAATACGGTATTTAAGCTCCACTGCATCTACAGGTTTTGTGACATAATCATTGGCACCGGACAAAAATCCAGTATAAATATCCTCAGGCTGACTACGGGCAGTAAGCAGTAGAATCGGAAGCTCATATAAGGAGTAACGAGTACGAACCTTCTGTGTTAATTCGTATCCCGACATCTGTGGCATCATAACATCGCCAATAAGTAAGTCCCAGTTCCTTTTATCCAACAATTCCAATGCTTCATGGGCTGAGTTCACGGTAGTTATGATATAAGGTTCGGTTTCAAGAATACCCTTTAGTACATTCAGATTGACAGGATCATCATCTACCACCAGAATATTTACCTTAAACTCTGTAAAAAGCGGCGGAATCCTTTCAGAGTGATTACTTGGCTGATGTTCGGAAATTCCCCACTCAGCCATCTGTCTATGAATCTCATCTGCCATATACGAAACTGTAGGTTCCGTCTGTCTTATTATCTGTTCGCTGTAAGAATCGGCAAGAGAGAGTGTGAAACTAAAAGTTGAACCTTTACCAAGCTCTGATTGAATGCTTAGGCTGCTTCCATGCAGTTCTACCAGCTGCCGGCATATGCTTAATCCCAGCCCAATTCCACGCCCGTCATTTATTCCGTGAGGTCCTTGCTCATAGGGTAGAAATATCCGTGCCATAGTCTCTTCAGTCATGCCTACTCCGGTATCTGTCACATAGATAAGAACCTGTCCGTCCTGTTCCTCAGCCTTAACAGTTACAAGTCCTGCTTCGGTGTATTTGAGCGCGTTGTGCACCAGATTTAATAAGACCTGCACCAGTCTTTTCTCGTCCGCAAGAACTGGCGGCATAGCTTCTGGGATATCCATAGATAGCTGGACTGGCTTACCTTCAATCATATATTGAAGCATACTAATCACACCGGGAACTACCGATTGAACCGAAATAGGTTCCTGTTGTAAAATAACACGATGCTCCTGAAGACGGACCACATCCAGTAGATCACCAAGCATATGAGACATACGGCGGCTGATTGTAATCAGCAGTTCCATATCTTGACGGCTACTTTCGTAAAGTCTGTCCTTTTCTTTTGTGACAATATTTTGCGCGATATTCATGATTCCGTGAAGCGGTGTACGCAGCTCATGTGAGGTATTAGCGAGAAACTGGTCCTTAAGTTTGTCTGCTTTTTTCAGCTGCTCATTTAGTTCCATGTTCTCTTTAGCATTTTGAAAATACTTTTTAAACCAATAAGCTGAGAAGCCCACGATGGCTGCGATAATATCCAAAGGATAATAGACAATTGAATAGTGTCCGTTACTATCCCACAAATTCCATAACAAATTAGAAACGATCGCCGCACCTGATAACAGCAGAAAAACAACATCTTTATCATCTTGCTTTTTGAACAATAAGCGCCCTAAGCTATAGAGCAACCAAATAAAGGGAATATACTGGAACACTTGAATGATTCCCAAATGAATGGATGTGCTGACTAAATAAGCAGGGGCAATAAATAAAAACAAGGTATAAAGGAAAAGACACCATGTGTAAGCACGTAACCACTTGTTGACTTTGGCACCTGAGGTGAATTTCCTGAAAACAAGCAGAATAAAAAGGTTTTGCCATAAGAAGGCGATCAAACGGATTTTTAAGGACCAAGTATAATTAATCGGCAGTAATGAAAGCACTAAGTTGTCATTTCGAGCTAAAAGGATTACAGCTACAGATAAGGTCATTAACCCTACAAGAAACAAAGCACGTTCTTTAGGATTAAATAAGTACAGAATACAGGCATAAAGCCCATGCAGTAGTAAGATAATTGCTGTAAGCATTTGAAATCCGACAGTGTAAAAGTATGTCCGGTCAATGAGTTCCTGAGAGCCAAAGAAAATAGGGCCTTTTATACCGCCCTTATAGGGGTGATCAAAGTTAGCTACGTGAATAAATACATCTATCACTGTGGTGTTTTTTGAAAAATAAGCTGCTGTATATGAGGTGGTTTTGGGTACATATGTATCGGCATCAAGAGCTATTACCCCATTATTGAGAATAGGAGTGCCGTTAATCTCCACACGGGAAGCGGAATAAATTTGTTTGATCCAGAAAGAGACAGGTTGCTGAAGCGGGTCTACCAAAATTCGCAAACGATACGTACCATAACCGTACGAAGAAGGGTCATTCGTTCCTATCGCGTGGCTCCAGTCTCCGGGAACTTGAAGCGGGAGGGAAGGTTCTGGTAAAGTTGAAATATCCTTGGACGTTACGAATTGCGAAGGATAGAAGCTCCATTCACCATCCAGCCTGAATAAGTTAGCCTGCTCCAGATCCTGGCCGCGTAAATCCAGTACACCATTGTTAATCACAGGTACAGTGTTGGAAACCTTAAATATACTCAACCAAATGCAGCGTAGGCCAAAGAGAATGCTTATAAAAAGTAGAATGATAGCTAATTTGTTTAGAATAGTTTTATTTTTCATGAGAACATTATAGCAAATAATTCTAATCTAGAATCTAAAATGAAGATTATTTACATAAGAAGGAGAAGTAATGAGCAACGGACACCGCGTTGGGCTAGGAGGAATGATCTCCACATGGAAGAAGCATGATGTAACTCCTTGAACATTTGCGTACTCGAACACATGGATACTTAAATACTTGATTAGTGCTTTGCAGTTGGGCGTCTGTATTACCGAATGTGCGACTATGCTGCTTGTTTGGCGTCTGTGATACCGGATGTGCGACTATGCTGCTTGTTGTGCGTATTGTATTCCCACACGCTATCTTCACCATGAGCGATCGGACTCAGATGCAGCTATTCGGCTGAATTTTGACTTTTAAGAAGTGTTTCGGACCCCAGAGGCGTTATTTGTTCCAAACATGCGTGATATGAGGGCTTTTCGAGCCAATAGCGACTATAGAGTCCGATAGGTTCTCAAATGAGCCGAATTATGGTTAATAGCGACTATAGGGTCCGATAGACTTCACTCCTGCTTCTAATGCCATTTGTTATATGCTTGGCTTCTCGTTTATTATGAATGTGATTTTGAATACCCCGTTAGTACTAACCTTCGGTGTAATGACTGGAGGTTAACGGTGGATTCTCCTTAATCCTAAAGGGTATATTATTAGAAAATTCAATGCAGACAGGAATGTAGATACGATGATTAAAGGTTTCGGAGGAATATTCTGGAGGACTAAGAATCTTGAAGCTACAAAAAAATGGTACAGTGAGGTGTTGAAGCTTGACATTGAGAATTGGAATGGGACTGTGATAAAACCTCAAGTGGGAAATGAGACTATTTTTTCTTTCTTTACCGAGGATGACAGTTATTTTCCAATAGAACAACAAGTGATGTTGAATTTCCAAGTGCATGATCTAAACGAGACGATTAAGCATTTTGAACAGATTGGTGTACCTCTTGCAAAGAAAATAGAGATTAGTGAATTTGGAAAGTTTATTTGGATTGAAGATCCAGAAGGTCGACTGATCGAGCTTTGGGAGAAGTAAGGAGTTGCAGATTATTGCTATTGAGCTAACAGGTGCGTTTTTTTATAAAAGCTCAGTTCAATATCTAATTGTAAATGAATTAGGGAATAAAGTTGAATCAAATCCGTGGGGAATATTTCTTCAAAGCTTTAAGCTCCCAGGAAGAACTTTAACTTCTATCATCTGAGGTGCGGCGCTTGCGCTTCATCCACAGCTAACGAAATACTATTGTCAACCCAAATAGGGAGCATACCGTCGAGGTGTACTCCCTATTTCATTGAAGGAATTGGAAAATTAGTGCAACATTTCACCTATAACTTATGTCAATAAAGAAGTTATGTAATAAAATCATAAGAGCAGGTGGTAAATTGAAACTTCGTTTAATCACGTTAATATGTTTATTCACTTTCGCATTCTTTATTGCAAATGGACAAGATGCTAAAGCTTTATCCTGTGTCGAGTTAGGAAGTCCCCAAGAAGCCCTAGAGGTCTACGGTGGAGCAATTTACGGTGAAGTAAAACAAATAAAGGTCGATTTGAAACAAGAAGGATTTACGGGGCCAAAAGAGAAAATCAGATATATATTAGTGGATGTTGAACGAAGTTGGAAAACTGAAGTTGACTCTCAAATTATTGTGGGAACAGACTACACTTGGGGTTTTGATTTTAAGGAAGGTAATAAATACTTAATATACATTAGTGAAGTGGATGGCGAATCAAGCAGTAGTCCATGCAGTTCAACAATTGAGATGAATAACCTTAACCAAGCAACAGAACTATTCGGTGAAGGACTTCGACCCAAACAGCAAGTACACCTAGAATACAAGATGTGGTTAATGTTTGAGCAGGATATTGATTTGTATTTTGTAATTGCAATAGGACTAGTAGTGATTTCGGTCATTTACCTGAGAGCAAGAAGGAAAAAGGGCTAAGTGTAATTTTATTGCACTAATGGTTAGGATAGTTCAATAAAATTAAGAATAAGATAGCTGAACTAATTACTATTCATTCATAACATGTGAGGTGCGAGTTGAACTTAGTAGAAACAATCATAAAAAGATTTAACCTTAATGTATTAAGTATAGATAATGTTCCTGAGTCCTTTAGTTCACAAGTATACAAGCTGAATCTTACTAATGGAGAAACGCTGTATGCGAAGATCCCTTATAACAGGGATAAACTATATCGCGAATATCGTATGCTTGAACTGTTGAGGGAGGTATTACCGGTTCCAAAGGTGTTAGACTTCTGGAGTGGGGATGACTTAATTTCCGGTGCATTACTTTTATCTGAGATTAAAGGTATACCATGTACAGGTGCTATTGACGATGAATTAGCATTTCAAATTGGAGTACTTCACGCAAAGCTGCATGAAGTTAAAATGCCGGGATATGGTGTGGAAGGATTAGACGGTTTTCAATTTTTTAATCAGAACAATTGGAGACTTTATATAAGAAATAGCTTTGAAAAATTTATAGAACCTTGCAAGGAAGTCCTTGAGAGAGGACTTTTCGAAAAATGTATTAATTACTTTGAGGGTGCTTTCTCAGTTTTACCTCCTCCTGATGGCCCGTGTGTTGTTCATATGGATTTTCGACAAGGTAATATACTAACAAATAATAATATGGTTGTTGGAATTATTGATTTTGAGAGTGCACGGGGTGGATCCTCTGAAATTGATTTCACGAAAATTAACCGATATGTTTGGGAAGTGAATCCTCAAAGTAGAATTTCGTATAAAGAGGGATATTCAACAATTCGTCCTCTAATGGATTTGGAAACAATACTACCCTTTTATGATTTTTACGATGCTTTTGGTGCTGTTGTCTGGTGTAAAAATAGAGGGATTGAAAAGAATAGGGCGTTCCTAAAGGAAAGTATTTCTGTATTGCAGAAATCCGTAGGTTGTTGAACTGACGGGAAACGATATTTAAAGACAGTTTAAGACGAGGAGCTACCTCCATGATGGATAGCTTTATTACGTTAAAGGACATGATAGTGAATAAAGGATAGAATAATGGAAATGGCGAATATTAGATCGGCAGTATACTGTAAAATTATTATGATGCAATCATGAATACAATAGCTTATCGTGATATATGGATCATCAGAACTAATAATGAAAAAATCGAAAACCCAAAAAACGTAATGGAAGTGTGTTTATGGAAAGTATATATAACAATTTACATACCGCGGAGATACTGTGCCGTATCGAGAATTTAAGTCCTAATTCAAACCCACAGTGGGGAAAAATGAATGTTTCTCAAATGTTGGCTCACTGTTCAGCATTTCAAGACATCGCAAATGGAAACTCCTTTCCTCCTAGAAGTTGGCTAGGAATATTAATAGGAGGGTTTGTGAAATCTATTTTTTACAATGACAAGCCAGTACCACATAATATGTCAACAATTCCGACCATACTTATTTTAGATGATAGAGATTTTGGAAAAGAAAAAGAAATACTGAAACAAAAGATTATAACTTTTCAAAGTAACGGTCCGGAGAATTGTTCATCCCATCCACATCCTTTTTTCGGGAAATTCACTCCGGAGCAATGGGGTAAAGGGATTTATAAACATCTAGACCATCATTTAAGACAATTTGGTGTTTAGTATTTTTCCGCAGTGAATAATAATTGTTTAACGTCGCCAACTTACATATTTTTTATTGACATAAAATCCCTATTACTTTATATTGTATCTAATTACATTGCAATCAAATGCGACGAAGAGGACAAGTAAATCCGGATATGTCGATCAGAGAACTGTCGGTTGGTACGAGGCAGAGGACACCCGAATCGAACAATCGCCTCAGAGCTGGCTCCCGAAATCATAGTAGGCGGGCCCGGGATTCTGCCGTTACAAAGAAGCATCGTTGTTGGACGATGGCAGCAGAGAGGGTGTATTCATAAATACACCAATCAGGGTGGTAACGCGGAATCTACTCCGTCCCTAATGGGACGGAGTTTTTTGCGTTCTTATAAATAAATAAGGAGGAGTAACAATGTTTCAAAAAATCAATGTCTCCGATCGAATACTTAGCCAGGATATGTTTATTGCTGATGAGGTTCAATACAACCTGATTCACCTTATTTGCGAGTCGAAGAGTTCTACTTGCTTAAAAGATTCTGATGAAACAATGATTTATGCCCAGTCAACGGGACATAACGCATGGCTTTGGAGTTCTAAGGATATTGTCGAGGATAAGAAGGCCGTTCTCTACGAAGAACTTATAGAATTTCTTAAAGAGACTACATTACCGGGAGTATCTGGAGAACCAAAAACAACAGAACGTTTTGCACAGCTGTATTCTCAGGCAAATCATCTTCAATATGAGTCCACGATGACTATAGAATCTTATTTCTGTACAGATCCAAAGAAACCTTTGAACGTAAAAGGCATAATGCAACAAGGAACGAGAAAAAATGTGGCCATTGTAGCAGAGTTTTTGGCGGGTTTCTCAGAGGGGGCTTATGGGGTTAGGGTGAACCCAGAAGCTAAAATTCTAGATGCCAAGAGGATGATTGAGACAGGGAACTTGTATATATGGTTTGTAGACGATAAACCTGTATCGATGGCGTACATTGCACATAGGTCGGCAAGATATTCCAGAATAAATGCGGTATACACACCACCGTCTTGCCGGAAAAAAGGTTATGCAAGTGCACTAGTAGCAGAGTTATGTTCCGTTCTTTTATCGGAGGATTTAGTGCCCATGCTTTATGCTGATTTAAAGAATCCTGACTCGAATAAGGTTTATCGAAATATTGGTTTTGTGGAAAGCGGGAAGATTGTTGACATCAAGTTCAAATAGGCACAAAAGGGCTACCGCAAGGTAGTCCTTTTTCTATGATCAATATGTTACTCGGCATTACTTTTATACAATTTCACATAGTTTGTAAGTTCAGCTATCGCGAAAAATTGCTTCATTAATTGAGAATTCAATTTTTGTAAGGCAAGCTGAAAGGATATCTCCACTTTTTTGTAGTTATGTGTTTCTATTTCATTCAAAAGCTGTTTCATATTCTCGATATAATAAACAGTTTTCCTTAAACTGCTGATAAGAATAATTTTTCTTAATTCCGTTAAAGTGAAGACTCTGTAGCCATTATCTTTGTTCCTATTCGAAGAGATTAGCCCTTCTTGTTCCCAATGCCGAATAGCTGATGGATTAACTCCTGCCATTTGTGCAACTTCACCAATCGTCATTGAATCTGATACAGTTAAATCTTTGTATTTAGATAAATCAACATCCCGAAACATGCGTAAGACTTCCTCTAACCTTTCTTTTTCCACTTGGGTCTTATGTTGCTCTTGATTGATTGCCCAAAGAGCAGACTCCATCTGCTGGCCTTTTATCTTCCTCATCACATCGTACACAACCGGAATTTCATATCCCTGCAATAATGCCCGAATGGTAATAAAAGCTTGCATATGGATGGAAGTGTAACATCTGCGGTTGCTGGCGGTCCTTGGTACATCTGGAATTAAACCTTGATCTTCGTATCTCCTTAAAGTAGTGGTACTCACATTTAATTGCTTAGCTATCAGTGTAGGTGTATATATCTCTTCCATAAACATCATCACCCCAAAACATTAAAGTTGAACCTTCAAGTGCTACAACAATATTAAATCGAATTTAGGTAGATATATCAAGGGAGGTAGAGGGATAAACCGAAAGATTGCATGAATGTTATATGATACTTTTATAGAACACAAAGGAGTGAGTTCATTGAAAAAGATAATACAATTAGCAAACCAATCAGAAATAGAAGTAGGTATGGCAGGACTTCCAGATTGTCCAACCCTCATGTTACCCATCGCTAAAAAATCTGTGTACAATCAGGAAGCAGAAAACTTAAAGCTATGGAGAGTAGATCCCGAATTAGGCAAACATTTTGTTGAAGGATTAGCGGATACGTTTCAAGTGCTTTATTTCGATTATGAAGGTCATCTATTTCAATATCCAGAGGAAAATCTAACAGCAGATCATATTGTGAAGGATCTTCTCCACATTGCGGATGAAATGAATGTTACAAGCTTTAGTTACTACGGTTATTCCTGGCTTGCGTTGATTGGATTGCAAATGGCTATAAGAACAGATCGCTTGGAGAGTTTGGTAATGGGAGGTTTTCCACCCTATAATGGCCCCTATCAAGAAATGAGGGTTGTGACCCATAAAACACATACACAAGCTTTGAGTAACCAAAATGAATCTGTAGAAAGCCCAACAGGATCGGAGAATCCAAACGAAATGGATTGGGACAATATAAAGGTTACCATAGATACCCGTGTTACAGCACAATTTGTCTCTCTATACCAGAGCCTCACAGCCTTTGATGATCGCAGTATTCAACATTTGCTTAGTCTCCCTAAACTAGCTTTTGCAGGTGGAAATGATACGATTGTTTACGGTGAAAATTTCGGGAGCGTTACCGTTGACATCGTCGGGTTGTTAAAAAAGAATAAGGAGCAGTTGGCGGATTTAGGCTGGGATGTTGAAATCCTTTCGGGAGCCCAGATGGACCATACAAAAGCTATGCAACCAGCAGTAGCCTTACCACTGATTAAGCCTTGGTTTATGAACGTGTTACTAAAAAATACTGGATTGTAATTGTGGCAGATACAAAAATCCAGTGAATAAGGTATCCCAAAAGAACAATACTTTTTAGGGTAAAAGCTTTAATTTGAAGAGATTAAATAGTAAACGATCTATGATAAAATTCCATATGTAATCGCTTACATTAATATATATGGAAGGAAGTGGTGTTGCGAATCTGCCCCAACAAGGAATTGCTTCGACTACTAGAAATACAGACAAGCAGTATGTAGGTATGTAGTGACAAAAAATTTCAGGAGGTAGATTATGTTTAAATTTAACAAGAAAATCGTGACTGTAATTATGGCAGCTTCAATGAGTTTCAGCTTGTTTGCAGCAACCTCAAGTGCAGCGACAGACTATTGGCAAAATTGGACCGATGGTGGCGGGACAGTAAGTGCTACTAATGGATCTGGTGGGAATTACAGTGTTACATGGTCAAATACTGGTAACTTTGTTGTTGGTAAAGGTTGGAATACTGGATCCCCATCTAGAACAATAAACTACAATGCAGGCGTCTGGGCACCATCCGGCAATGGGTATTTAACTCTTTATGGGTGGACGAGAAACTCCCTCATAGAATATTACGTCGTTGATAGCTGGGGCACTTATAGACCTACTGGAACTTATAAAGGTACCGTGACCAGTGATGGAGGCACATATGATATATATACGACTACGAGAACGAACGCCCCTTCTATTGATGGTACGGCAACCTTCACACAGTTTTGGAGTGTAAGACAATCCAAACGAGCAACGGGAAGCAATGTCGCGATCACTTTTGCCAACCACGTTAATGCTTGGAAAAGTTACGGAATGAATCTGGGCAGCAGTTGGTCTTATCAGGTGTTAGCGACAGAAGGATATCAAAGTAGCGGGAGCTCAAACGTAACAGTATGGTAACTTGAGCATCGGACCAGCTCAGGCATCTCCAGATGATTAAAATAACTATTAATCACTGTCATTGCTAAGGTTGTCGGTCCACAGCCGGCAGCCTTAGATCATTCTAGATCATTCAACAAATGATACTTAACTACATACCAGTGGTTGGAAAGGAGATATATCCATGAGAAAACTATTAATTTCTCTTTTAATAGTAGTTGTTATCAGCGCTTGTTCGCAAGAAAAGCCTGAACAGAAGGATACTTATGTATTAGTCAAAGGCGGGGCTTTCATTAACACAAATTCCAACTACAAAAGTACAACTATATCAAATTTTTATATCGGGCAATATGAAGTTACTCAGAAAGAGTGGGTTGAAATAATGGGAAGCAACCCTTCAGCATTCAAAGGCGACAACTTGCCAGTAGAAATGGTTAACTGGTATGACGTAATAGATTACTGTAATAAAAGAAGTATAAAAGAGGGGTTCAAACCCTATTACAATATAGATAAAAATAAAAAAGATCCGAATAATAAGAGTGATAATGATAATTTAAAATGGACAGTAACGCTCAATGCAGGAGCTAATGGTTACCGATTGCCTACTGAAGCAGAGTGGGAATATGCTGCAAGTGGAGGACAGTTAAGCAAAAGTTACACCTACAGTGGAAGCAATAAAGCAGATGAAGTAGCATGGTATTGGCAAAACGCTGGAGACAAATACTTATCAGGAGATTGGAACTGGCCGATCATAGAAAACAACCATAACAAAACAAAATCTATTGGTGGCAAAAAACCTAATGAGCTAGGTCTTTACGATATGTCAGGGAATGTTAGGGAATGGTGTTGGAACTGGTACGGAGATATAGATAGTAAGAGCGGTTCTTTTCGGGTTGTAAAGGGTGGCGGGTGGATCGGCGGCATTAGCAACAACGAGATTTCATTTCGGGGAAAGTTCGAAGCGAATGGTATGGGCCCTGATCAAGGTTTTCGAGTGATTCGTGGTGAGTAAATGGGAACAAGACATACCAAGTATAATCGTAAAAAGCTGAAAAGGGTTTGATTAATAAACAAGCTTTGCGCTCGAATATAATCAATCCCCAATATGTATGTTTGCTATATTTCTTCGATCATTTGGATTAATTTTGACAACGCACTAGAAAAAACCGCGTTCCAGCGATACACAAACAATACCTGCAAATCTCGATATCCTTCAGGCAGACGGTGGGAAGTAATTACTCCCGCCTCTTCGGCCTTGGAAATCGAAGATTGGGGCAGCATTGACACGCCGAGTCCAGCTGAAACCCCACTTAGAATTACATCTAACGTTCCGTATTCCATAATCTTATAAGAGCTCATCCCGCTTTCATTTAGGAAACTCTCAGCTTTGGCACGATGTGTACATCCGACGTCGAAAAACAACATTGGCTTTGTAAGCAATTCGCGCATTTCGCTCTTACCTGGTTGTGAGATAAGCACCAGCTCCTCTTCGAAAGCAACAACATGTTCTATATCAGGCTGGTCAATGGGTCCATAAACAAAGGCTCCATCTAGTTGGTAATCAAGCACCTTTTGTAAGAGGTTATGCGTTTCTCCCGTTATAAGCGATAGATTAACCTCGGGATATCGTAAGTGATATTCGGTTAGCAGAGGTGTCAGATGAGTAGCCGCTGTTGTTTCGATGGAACCTAAACGGAGCGGACCAGCAGGGTGCTCAGAGTATTGTGTGGTTATCACAGCCTCGTCCATTAGTAATAATATTTTGTCTGTATATACCAGTAAGTTCTCACCTGCCGGCGTTAACGTCATCCCTCGATTGGATCGACGAAATAGGGGGATTTTCAGCTGAGCTTCTAGATACTGAATCCGGTTCGTCACATTTGACTGGACATAATTCAAGACTTGAGCAGCCTTCGTTATGCTACCCTCGCGAGCAACCGCTTGAAATATTCTCAAATCTCCACTTTCCATTTCCTTTGCACCTTCTTGGTATGATGATTTATGATAGTCACCTTCAGTTTTGATCATTTTACTGGATTACACCCACTATGTAAAATTTATTATAGATTCATTAATAACAACTTGAGGAAGGGGCTTGGATGATGAAAGCCATTGTACATGCTGGAGAAGGTGGCCTGAAGGGCTTGAACTATAAAGAGATTATGGATAAAAAACCGGGGATTGGAGAAGTGAAGGTTAGGTTAATGGCTGCAGGGCTGAACCACAGGGACTTGTTTATCATGGATGACCGAACAAAACAGGATGTTCCTTTGATTATCGGCTCTGATGGCGCGGGGAGAATTGAAGCAATAGGTGAAGGTGTGCTGGATCATAATGTAGGTGAAGATGTCATCATTAATCCGTGCATCGGATGGGAATATAGTGACAATATTCCAAACGTTCCAGCCATTGTAGGGGGACCTTCAGAAGGCACATTCGCTGAGTCAATCATCATTCCTGCGCAAAATGCCATCAGCAAGCCAGCTTACCTGTCATGGGAAGAAGCCGGCGTGCTGCCCTTATCTGCCTTAACAGCCTATCGGGCGCTATTCACTAGAGGCCGCTTAAAGAAAGGTGAACATGTTCTTATACCTGGCATTGGTGGTGGGGTTGCGACTTATGCCATGATGATGGCTTCAGCGGTGGGTGCACGTATCAGTGTCACTTCACGCAGTGAAACGAAAAGACAAGCTGCACTCGCTCATGGAGCTGATCATGCGTTTGACAGTCATAGCAACTGGAAGGAAAGAATGAAAGGAGACACCGTTCATCTCATCCTCGACAGCATTGGGCCTGCGACGTTCCCACATTACTTTGATATTATTAAACCCAATGGACGTATTGTTACGTTTGGTGCAAGCTCAGGAGATCGAATCGAAATCCCGACGCGAGCCATATTTTTCCCGCAAATTAGTATCATAGGTAGCTCAATGGGAAGTAGTGAAGAGTTTGCGGATATGCTTCAGTTTATGGAACACCATTCGATTCGACCTATCATTGATCGAGTGTATCCTTTACAAGACACAGTTCAAGCCTTTCACCGAATGCAGCAGGGAGAACAATTTGGTAATATCGCGATAAGAATAGAATGAGCGGAGTCCCTTATAACTGGAATTCAAATGCCAAATATATCAATTTCGGAGACAGGAAACCACTTTTTCGAAGCCACATCTTTAAAAAATACTTGAATAGTGTAGGTGCCCTTTGTAGTAAAGGAATATGTATACTCATTGGTTTTGAACCAAAAGTTTTCTTCGCTGTTCTTAATTTGTTGAGCATCAATGGTTTCTGTTTTATCCGCAGGATCGGTGATCACAACCTTAATATCTGAAATTTCTGTTTTTAAATGATCCACCTGTAATAGAGTCGAAAATGCAAAACGTGACGGGCTTTTTACTTTACCAAAAATCTCTCCGTTATTATCGAGCATAACCATGTTTATATTAGGCTTGTAGATTCGAACGGTTTTACCTGATTCATCCAAGGCGAATAGTGCAAATAAATCTTTAGACAACTGTTCAGTCGTCAAGGAAATCGAACCTTCGGAAAATATTGCGGGCTGTTTTTGAAGCACATTATTCAAATATAATGAAACTTCAGATGAGCCAGCTGCAGCATAAATCACGGTTCCCGGTAAAATCATGATGCAAAATCCTAAAAGAATCAGCTTCCTAATTTTTCTCAATGATTTTCCCTCCTATAGAGCTTTATGTTAATTATACCCATAAGATGGAAGATAGTTTCTTTTACACAATTAATAAAATATAAGAAGGTCAGTAGAGGGAAATACCCTTACCTGACCTTCTTGGTGTTAAATGAGAGAGTTATTATTTGAACCGTCTAATGGTAAATTGAAAAGCCGTTCCTTTTCCCGGTTTGCTTGTAACCAATATTTTTTCTCCCAGACCATTTACAATTTCCTCGGCGATAGCAAGCCCAAGACCACTTCCTTTTTCATTATGGGACTGTTCACTTTTGTAAAATCTTTCAAAGATATAAGGGAGGTGCTCTTTTGCAATGCCGGGTCCATTGTCTGATATCTGCACAGTTACAACCCTCGAATGCACAATAGCATCAAAAGTTATTTTCCCATCCTCCTGAACGTATTTCATGGCGTTATCCATCAAAATATTGACTAATTGCAACACTTTATCTTTATTAGAAAAAACATCTGGAAGGTTTCTGGCGTTATCTGTAATCTCAAATACAATGCCCATTTCATCGGACAAGAAAGAGTATTTAGACTCAATAAGCATGACTAATTCCTGAGTATCTATTTTTTCTTTATTCCAAGTTTCTTTTTTATTTTGCATTCTTGATAATTCCAGTACATCATAAATCAATCGTTGCAAGCGCGCACATTCGGATAAAATAATTCCATAGTATTTATTTGTTTTTTCTTCATCTTGAATCATTCCATCTGCCAGCGTCTCCGTTAAAGCTCTGATAGAGGCAATGGGAGATTTCAGCTCATGGCTAATATTCGCTATATAATCCCGACGAGTCTTTTCAAGCTGCTTCATCTCCTTTAGATAGGAGGATATAAAGAAGCTGATTATTAGTGTGCCTAACAGAAGGGTACCTGTAAAAACGTAATAGAAGCCATTCAATACCGCCTGAAATTCACTGCCAGGTTCTAATAAAAAGACGACTCCGACCGCTTGTTTATCCTGAATAATAGGTGCACCTACGACAATGGATTTACTCGGAAACCCATTAATATTTTTAATCGCAGCGAATTTATTGTACTTAATTACTTCGGGAATATAATCTATAAGGGCATCCTTGAATTCTTCCGATGTAACATTGAAAAAAAGATGCTTATTTTCGTCACCAGGTGAAAGGTCATTCCCCTCTAAATCATACACCTTCATAAGATACGGTTTAAAACCTCGAATGCTCATCTCATTTTGTGCCATTTCAGCAGCTATAGCAGAGGCCTGAGGCAGCATATCTTTTAATTTATAATTCAAAAAAAGCTGTTTAATAATCAAGGTTCCTCCAAGTTGTCCTAAAATGAAACAAAAGAGGATGGCCAGATAAATCACTTTTTTGTTGGAAGTTACTTTTTTCATGTGGAAGTCTCCATTTTGTAGCCCATCCCATAAACAGACTTGATTTCAAATCCCAAATTCTTTTCAGGCAGTTTTTTTCTCATTCTTTTTATGAGATTATCAACGGCTCTAGTATCACCGAAATAATCATAACCCCAGACCTTATTTAAGATTTGTTCTCTTGAAAGCACCTTGTTTTTATTAATTGTAAAATAGATAAGCAATTCGATCTCTTTAGGTGTAAATTCCATTCGTGATCCATTAATTTTGATATTAAAAGCATTTCGGTCAATCTTCATTTCTCCCAGCGTCAGGATGGCGTCTTCACTTGGAAAGGTGTAATGAGTGCGTTTTAAAATGGTTTTTACTCTTGTGACGACCTCCCGGGGGGAGAACGGTTTTGTAATATAGTCATCTGCACCAATTTCCAAACCTAATATGCGGTCAGTTTCCTCACCTTTTGCGCTCAGCATTATAATCGGGACGTTACTAGTCAAGCGAATCTTACGGCAGACCTCTGTCCCAAAAAGTCCAGGCAGCATAATATCTAGAATTAAGAGATCAAAATGCTGATCTTCCAATTTGTAAAGAACTTCCTCACCATTGTATACGGATTCATATTCCATATTTTCCGCCTGTAAATAAGCAGATATGCTCTCATGTACAGCTATATTGTCATCACAAATTAGTATGTTCACTTTACCCTGCATAGCTACCACCTTTATTCCGATATCTTGGAACTTATTGTATGTAAATTGTCTAAAAGGAGCAAGGAAGACTGCATGTTCGTGAGGGAAATAATCGCATTCTAAATGGAATGGAAAGAGACCGATTGAAGGATCGGCCTCTTGTAACCAGAATAAGTTACTGTTCTATTATTTATTACTGTCCTTATAGATGTTAGAAGTATCTATACTTATGGTGTGCGTTCCAGCATCCCATTCCAAATTAAAATCAAGTGATTTTGCAATATCCCTCAGCTTAAAATACTCACTACCGCCGATATTATAGCCCGTTACTGAAATCTCTTGTCCGTTCAAAGTTATCTTAGTGGCTGTCATAACACCGGTCTTTGAACTAGTATTTACAGATGCTGAAAGTTCAATGCCCGTCGGAGTGTACGTTTTGTCAGATGTAATGTTTAAAGTATTCGTATTTTCATCCGATGTCACTTCAAACTGTTGTGTAGTGTTGTTTACAATCATAGCAATGTCCCGTAATTTAAAATAGTTGCTGCCGTCGATATTGTACGCGTTAACAGATATCTTGTTACCATTCACCAACAATGATGATTTGGAAGGAATGGCAGCTGCGGATGCTTTTGGCGAAGTAGCACTAACCTTGTCCGCCCAAGCAAAAAGCTCATCCAGATCGTAATCTCCGCTGTGTGGAATATCCCAAGCCATTGCAAAGTCAACGTTTGAACCTTTGTTCTCAAGCTCTGTTGCCAATATAGTAGAAACAGCGAGGGAAGTATCACTATCCTTGGTTCCCATCCGAATCCGCCAATTATTTGTAGTGGTTGTTCCCTCAGTGCTGATATAGTTCATTGGATTCATCATTTTCACTAGATTCTGGTCAGCAAGTGTTCCCCCCGCTGTATCATGCTCCAAACCGAACTGAGTAAAATGCTGGGCAGCGACATTCGCTGTGCCGAATAGATCGTTTTCACCATTGCTCAGGTCTAAACCGTCAAAGGCTCCAGGCAGTTTCATTCTGCCCAAGTATGCGAGATATTGATCATAGTCGATATCCGTAACAGTGCCATTTTCAATGGTGATCCAGGTTTTGTCGGACAGATCTGTACCCGATTTTAACGCTTTTTGCGCTGAAGCGATCACAAAAGCTTTGATGTAATCTTTAAAGGTGCCATTGCCGTCCGCATCCATCTTCAAAGCTGTTCCGTCAGTATTCGTAAGTCCTAGACGATTGACGTATTCAGGGAACATAGCTTCCAGTTCGTTAGATACCTGAATCTGATCCTCCGTCAATGTTCCTTCTACCAACTTTCTTTCCATGTTAAAATCCGTATTTCCGGAGAAATCAAGTTTTTCATAAGTGTTAATTCCGTTGAATTGCCACTCATAAGCGGCATCTGCGTTATCTAGATTCGTAATCGGCGTGTAGGCCGAAACGGCAAAAACGTCGTCACGCTCATCAGCTGCTCCGATCGCTTCCAAATAAGGCTCATATTCCGCATTGTTGCCGGTAGCACCCAGTAATGCGGAGAGCGCGCCGCCAGCACTTGTGCCGTTAGAGATGATCTTCTCGGCGTCACCAGGCATAATGTCGTCGTTAAAGCGAAGGTAGCGGACAGCCGCCTTCAGATCTACGATAGCTGCGGGTGCCTTACCAGTGTAAACACCTTTTTCGTCCTTTGTAGTTCTACCGCGAGCGCCTGGAGATGCGACCACATAACCTTTGGACAGGGCAACTGCGATAGCACTGGGAGATTCAGATGAAGGTGTTCCTGCGTTTTCGTCTTTACCCGCAGCGGGTTTATTCAATTCCGTTCCTGTATCGGCGCCTGGGGCTGCTGCGGATTCCTTGTCTGTTTTCGGAGCGCCGTTCTGTGGACCTGCCCCCATACCCATTCCTTTACCTGTTTCAGTACTACCTGGCTGAGCAGGCATATACCCGCCAACCTGGTTTGGGAAGAAGATAGGTGCGGTATCGGCGGTGTAACTACCGATCGACTTACCCTGGAAGTATTCCTCAGGGACATAGACGTTCATAGTTTCATAATTAATATCTACAGGGTTCTTTACATAAACGATATTCTCATATGCCCGATAAGTGACGGATTGACCATCCACCGTTATGGTCTTTGTAGTATAGTTAGTCGCATTGAATTTCAAGCTATACTCGCTGTTAGTTGCTGCACTTGCAGATCCTGTAGCGAAAGAGAGGCTCATCAGAGAACATGTGAGGATAGGGGCAATCCATTTTTTAAGTTTCATTTCGTATCTCCTTTTTCTAAAAATAGTAGATAATCTCATCAGTCTCTTTTGTACTAATCTGAATTAAACAGTGTCATATACCAACTCCTTCTTTTAAGGCCAACAAACGTTATCAATTAACTCTACTCAGGAGCTCGGATAAGAATGTAACAAAACATTGTGGCATAAAAATAGCATTGGTACTGGATTTCATTTGACAGTAGAGATGAGTTTGGTAAAATTTACATAGGTTATATCAATAGGAGGTTAGCAATGGATATCGCCATTGAGTTAATTGAAAGTATGTTGGTTAAATTTAGATCGGAAAAGAAATGGACGCTCCAAGCAATCGAGCAATGTACCCAAGAGGATATTACATGGTCCCCAACCGTGGAAAGTAACAGTATTGCAAATTTGGTTGCTCATATTAGCGGGGCGGTACACTCACGAATTGAAACCATTCTTTTAGATATTCCTGATACAAGAGATAGAGAGAGGGAGTTTGAAAGAGGTCTAGAAATGACAAAAGAACAAGCTATAACCATGACCAGGGATGCTTTTGATATTATTATCCAATACCTTGAACGGCTCCAATCTAACCCGGAGTTATTGATGTCACAACCCTTTCTTAATTTGCCACCACTTACATATAGCCAAGTAAATAACGAGACCACTGCTCTTAATCTCATGATAGCGATGGTGAGAGAAGTCCATTATCATACAGGCCAAATCATCTATGCAGCAAAAATAAGAAAGGGACAGCTTGTATGGCAATAATAGTTTAACTAGAGGAACGCTGCATACACTAACAAAGGACTGCCAAGAGGCAGTCCTTTGTTCACTCTAACTAGAATCCCCTCACACTGCTAGGGGTTACTTTTTTATGCTTTTTGAAGGTGCGGCTGAAATAGTAGATATCGCTGAAGCCAGTAGTGGTAGCGATTTCAGAAATCGTTAGCTGGGTATGGCGGAGCAAATAATCTGCACGGTCTAAACGGACAGCATTTACATATTCCGATATCGTATGCCCAGTTAGTTCCTTAAAGAGACGGCTGAAATGGAAGCGGCTTAGCCCCGTTAGCGCCGCAAGTTCGTCAACTTGAATCGGTTCTTGGTAATGGGTATCGATATATCGCAAAACAGGTGCGAAGCGTTCAACGGTCTGAATACGCCTCTCTTGCTCAGCTTGTGAGAGTACGGTGACGATATGTCTGCGCAACAACAGCGTTAACAGGCGGTATAGCTCGGACTTGACGGCCAGCTCGTAACCAAATTCGCGACGTTCCAGTTCCCGAATAATCGCCAAAGCACAGTCAGTAATATGCTGATCCCCCCGGATATGGTTACGTAACAGCAGCTGGTTCCGCTGAATCGGGGCGATGAACTTGGTTTCGGCAGCGTCGCTTACCGCACTA
Source organism: Paenibacillus sp. FSL H7-0323 (assembly GCF_038002725.1). NCBI lineage: Bacteria > Bacillati > Bacillota > Bacilli > Caryophanales > Paenibacillaceae > Paenibacillus > Paenibacillus sp. FSL H7-0323. The sequence goes on from NZ_JBBODB010000001.1 coordinate 1,362,282, forward strand.
TGCAGCAAAGAAGTATCTGCAATAATCGCATAATACAATAAATCAGAAGAAGCGCTTACCCCATAATGCAGCTCGTTGCTGTTCACAGCAACTAAATCGCCAGCCCGAACGTTGATCGGTGTTCGTCCGCACTCAAAAACAGCCTCACCACTCTCAATAAATATAAACTCAAGATGCTCATGCCAATGATGTGGGAACAACATAACTCCTTCTTGGTGGAAACGCTGGGTATGTACTTTAATCGGAAACTCGGGATCCGGCATGTCCATGGGTTCCTGTAGATGTTTATCATAGTCCAACATTTATAGACTGCACCTCCTATAGCACAATTGTACAAATGAAACCGCAAGGCTCTGCATGGTGTTTAGGGTTGAAATCATTATAATACGAATCATAACCTATGCAAAATAAAGGAGCGAGTGTTAATGGATAAGATCAAAATTGGCGTAATAGGTACGGGCTCTATCTCCGGCATGCACTTAAGTGCTTATCGGAATAATCCGCAGACAACCATATATGCGGTATGTGATCTGAATGAAGAACGTGCACGCGAAGTTGCTAAAGAATATAACGTCGAGAAGGTATACACGGATTATCGTGAATTACTGGCCAATTCCGAAATAGATGCAGTCAGCATCTGCACATGGAACAACTCTCATGCCGAGATCAGCATCGCGGCGCTTGAGGCAGGCAAGCATGTGCTTGTGGAAAAGCCGCTTTGCCGTACGGTTGAAGAAGCGCTTCAGGTACAGCAAGCAGTGGAAAAGAGCGGCAAGATTTTGCAAGTAGGCTTTGTACGACGTTATGACTCCAATGCCCAGCTCCTTCAGACGTTGGTGGAACAAGGAGAATTCGGCGAAATCTATTATGCAAAAGCAACGACGTTCCGGAGACTAGGCAATCCCGGCGGCTGGTTCAGTGATATTGAACGCTCCGGCGGCGGACCGCTGATCGATATTGGTGTCCATGTGATTGATCTATGCTGGTATTTGATGGGCCGTCCGAATCCAGTATCGGTAAGTGCTAATACCTACCGGAAGCTCGGCAATCGTTTTAATATTAAGAATCTCTCATTCTATAAAGCCGCCGATTACGACGCAGCGAACAATACGGTGGAAGATTTAGCGAATGCACTGATTCGCTTTGAGAATGGAGCTTCGCTAATGGTCGATGTCAGCTTTACACTGCATGCCAAAGAAGACGAGCGTTCGGTACGCCTGTATGGTGACAAGGGGGGGTTTGAAATTGATCCTGAGATAGTCATTGTTAAAGAACAGGCGGATACGATCGTCAATACCTATCCGCAGACCGATAATAAGGGGTTTGAGTTCAACAGTGCATTCCAGAATGAAATTAATCATTTTGCGAGCAACATCAGTACCGGCTCTACACCAATTAGTCCTGTGCAAGACGGCGTTACAATCATGAAGATACTCGGCGCGATCTATGAATCCGCAGCCAAAGGTGAAGAGGTGAAACTATGAAGTTAGGAATCAGCACTTACAGTTTGCATTCGGCTTTTTCAACGGGTGAGCTCACGCTTGAAGGAGTCATTGAGACGATCGCCGATCTGGGCGCAGAACATGCGGAGATTGTACCTTTGGGTATCAATTTGGTTGAAAATCCTGAGCTAATTGATCAGATTGTACGAACAGCAGCGGGTCGTGGACTAGAGTTATCCAATTATGCTATCGGGGCGAACTTTGCCGGGCTGGAGACAGCGGAAATGCAGCGGGAAGTCGAGCGGGTAAAGCGGGAAGTAGACGTGTGCGCGGCATTAGGCATTCAGCGGATGCGGCATGATGTAGCCTCCTCAAACGATCTATCCATCACGCATTTTTTGGAAGAGCTTCCACGTTTGGCTGAAGCCTGCCGAGAAATTGCTGATTATGCCGCAGGTTTAGGCATTACGACCAGTGTGGAGAATCATGGATACTTTATTCAGCACAGCGATCGTGTACAGGCGCTGGTTCATGCGGTGGGTAGAGATAACTTCCGTACAACACTCGACATTGGGAACTTCCTGTGCGCAGATGAGAACCCGCTAATAGCTGTACCTAACAACATCAAGCTTGCTTCAATGGTGCATTTCAAAGATTTCTATATTCGTCCGCAAGACCGCCAGCCTGGCGAAGGTTGGTTCCAATCCTCCGGTGGGAACTGGTTGAGAGGTGCCATCGTTGGTCAAGGAGACATCGATATGCCGAGTGTAATTCGAATCGTTAAGGAAAGCGGTTACGATGGATATATCTCTGTAGAATTTGAGGGAATGGAAGAGTGCCGTAAGGGAACAAGACTGGGGCTGGAATACATCAAGCGGGTTTGGAACCAAATCTAATTCATTATACTGGAGGATTATGCCATGGTTAAACCAATTATCACTAATAAAATCGGTGTTATCGTAGACAGCTTTCAGGTTGGAGTGAAAGAGGGATTGCGCAAGGCAAAAGAAGCTGGGGCAGATGGAGTTCAGATTTATGCGGTACAAGGCGAATTTGATCCCGCTACTCTCTCTCAGTCAGCACGCCGTGAATGGAAGGATTACATTGCTTCGCTAGGTTTAGAAATCTCTGCCCTCGTTGGAGATTTAGGCGGACATGGCTTTCAGGACCCTGCCCAGAACCGTGCCAAAATTGAAAAGTCCAAGCGCATTATGGAGCTGGCCAAGGAGCTAGGTACAGATATCGTAACTACACATATCGGTATTGTTCCTTCTAACCCTGCCAGTAAAATCTATGAAACCATGCACATTGCCTGTGAGGAACTTAGCAGATATGCACATGAGATGAATTCTTATTTTGCGATTGAGACTGGGCCAGAACCCGCTGCACGTCTGAAGACGTTCCTCGACGGTCTGGGTTCCAGAGGGGTTTCCGTTAATTTTGATCCGGCCAATATGGTCATGGTGACTGGTGATGATCCGGTGCAAGGTGTTCATACTCTAAAAGACTACATTGTACACACCCATGCTAAAGATGGTCTCAAGCTTGCCGATATCGATCCACGCGATGTTTACGGTCAATATGGTTATGAAGCACCAGCATTAGACCATGAGAAAATCGCTGAAATGGCCGAGACCGGCTCGGCATTCCGTGAAGTTCCGCTCGGAGCGGGTTCTGTTGATTGGAACAACTATCTGCAAGCACTGAACGACATCGGTTATACAGGATTCCTGACCATAGAACGGGAAGTTGGCACTAATCCGGAGGAAGATATCCGCCAGGCTGTGAATTTTTTAAAGGGTTTTCGGGTCTGAACACGGTAGTGATAAAGAATAAATAGTTCATCCAAACAGTCCCTGTGAAAAAAGATCCTACATCCATTGGGACTGTTTGTGTTATAGATTGTGCGGGAAAGACCTAGGACGGTAATGTTCTGAATTTGGAAAGAAGGTGTGACGATGACAGCAGAACGTTTGCTCCTCCGCCGGGCGAAAGTCCTGAATGGAGCGGAAGTGGACATTGTCATAGCTGATGGCAACGTAGTCCAGATTGTTCCCCGAGGCACCGCCGAAGACCATGGTTTCAAGGTCGTGGAAGCCAATGGGGCGTATGTCTCTAGCGGCTGGATCGACTTGCATGTACATGCGTTTGCAGAATTGAATCCGTATGGAGACGAGATCGATGAAATCGGAATCAAATGTGGCGTGACTACGCTCGTGGACGCAGGTAGCTGCGGAGCGGAGCGTATTGGTGAGCTGGCAGAGGCGGGGAAAAAGTCGGCAACGCAACTGCTTGCTTTTCTTAACATTTCAAAGATTGGCCTGATGCGAATTGACGAGTTGTCCCAACTAGAGTGGATTGATCATGAAAAGGTGCTTCAGGCGGTAGTTGCTTATCCTGAATTTATCGTAGGCTTGAAGGCCAGAATCAGCAAAAGCGTAGTGGGTGACAATGGCATTCAACCGCTTCAACATGCACTGGAGCTTTCGGAAAAGACCGGGCTGCCGCTGATGGTACATATAGGCTCCGCACCGCCGGATATCCGTGAGGTTTTACCGCTACTTCAACGCAACGACGTGATAACCCATTATCTAAATGGTAAAAGCAACAATTTGTTCGATAAGGAGAATCGACCGCTCCAAGTGCTGAGAGATGCTATTGAGCGTGGAGTTCACTTGGATGTGGGACATGGTACGGCTAGCTTCTCGTTCGCTGTGGCCGAGGCGGCCAAACAAAACGGTATTGATCCGGATACGATCAGCACAGACATATACAGAGGCAACCGTATCAATGGTCCCGTCTACTCCATGGCGAATCTGTTGAACAAATTCCTTGCACTGGGATATTCCCTTGAAGATACAATTGCACGGGTGACAAGCAGAGCAGCCCAGTGGCTGGGACGCCCGGAACTTGGGGAGATTCGGATCAATAACAAGGCGAATCTGACCCTTTTTCGTGTGACGGATAAGAAGATTGAACTGGTAGATTCTGAGGGGGAACGCCGGGTAGCACAGCAAACCATTCAAGCAATAGGAGTGATCATAGGTGACAAATACATGGAATGCGAAATACGGCCTGAAAAGAGTTATTAATGCAAGCGGCCGGATGAGCATCCTCGGGGTATCGGCACCGACCGATACGGTGATGGAAGCTATGCGTCAAGGCGGACAGAGTTATGTGGAAATCGCCGATTTGGTGGATAAAGCGGGGGATTATGTTGCACGTCATACAGGTTCTGAAGCAGCGGTGATCGTGAACTCGGCTTCCAGTGGAATTGCTTTATCCGTGGCGGCGCTGGTAACCCGCGGTAATATTCGTACAAGTCTACGGCTCCATCAGGATAGCATTTTTAGAAATGAAATTGTGATGTTAAAAGGTCATAACGTACAATACGGTGCACCAGTGGAAACCATGGTTTATCTCGGCGGCGGTAAAGTGGTGGAAGCAGGTTATGCCAATGAAGGACGGGCGGAGCATTTGGCTGCTGCGATCTCGGATCAGACTGCGGCTATCTTGTATGTCAAATCTCATCATGCCGTTCAGAAGAATATGATCTCTGTAGAGGAAGCTTGGGCTGTGGCTCAAACTCATAACGTCCCGCTTATTGTAGATGCTGCAGCGGAAGAGGATCTGCAGAAATACGTGCAAATATCCGATCTGGTCATTTATAGTGGCTCCAAAGCCATAGAAGGTCCAACATCCGGACTTGTGGCGGGAAAACGTCTTTATATTGAATGGCTAAAAGTGCAGCTTCACGGCATTGGACGCAGCATGAAGGTTGGTAAGGAAACATCCTTCGGCCTGATGCAAGCGTTGGATGAATATGCTCACAAACAGGATACAAGCGAAAAGGAAAAAGCTACGCTCCAATTGCTGATGCCGCTCGATGGGCTTCCCGGAATTCGGGTAACTATCGTGCAGGATGAAGCAGGCCGGGCGATTTACCGTGGACGCATCCATGTGGACCCGAATCAGTGCGCAATAACAGCACTTGAGCTGTCCCAGCAGCTTCAACAAGGTGAAGTGGCTATTTACACTAGAGACTATGGGGTAAGGCAAGGTTATTTTGATATTGACCCGCGTCCGCTAATGGGTGATGACATAGAAATGATTACAGCGAGGATAAGGGAATTGACAGGAGGGGCAAGCAATGTCTGAAATTAACAAGCGGTTCTATAAAGGTCGGGTGGCCTTAAACGTATTGGCTAAGGATATAGAAAATGCCAAAGAGGTGTTTGCTGCTGCCGAAGGTTATGTACTGGTCGGTGTATTGTCCAAAGACTATGCAACGGTAGAAGAAGCCGTGCAGGCGATGGAGGCATATGGGCGGGAAATTGACGGTGCGGTATCAATAGGACTAGGTGCGGGTGATAATCGGCAAGCTGCTGTTGTTGCAGAGATTGTCAAATCCTATGCTGGCAGCCACATTAATCAGGTATTCCCAGCAGTTGGTGCGACCCGTGCTAACCTTGGAGCGAAAGATAGTTGGATTAACAGCATGATCGCACCAACGGGACAACCTGGTTTTGTGAATATCTCCACCGGCCCGGCCAGTGCGGCACAATCTGTACCCGCTGTAATTCCCGTAAATGCGGCGATTGCATTGGTTCGGGATATGGGCGGAAATGCTTTAAAGTATTTTCCGATGCAGGGGCTGAGCCGTAAAGCGGAGCTAATCGCTGTGGCCAAAGCCTGTGCGGAAGAGGGTTTTGCGCTGGAGCCGACCGGCGGTATCGATCTGGACAACTTTGAAGAGATCTTGTCTATTATATTGGAAGCGGGAGTGCCGCAGGTGATTCCCCATGTCTATACATCGATCATCGATCCGCAGAGCGGAAGAACGAGAGTGGCGGACATACAACAGCTGTATCGGACGATGAAAAAGCTGGCAGATCAATATGCCTAAACATATCGCCGCTTTTGGTGAAATAATGATGCGGCTACAGGTACCGGGCTTTGAACTGTTATCTCAGGGTAACCTGCTGAAGTATTCGTTCTCCGGCACCGGAGTCAATGTACTGTCCGCATTGTCCCGATACGGACATCGGGGGACTTTGGTGTCCAGACTGCCTGCGAATCCTATTGGTGACGCAGCAACAGCCTATCTTCGGCGACTGGGCATCCAGCCGGAGCATATCCAACGCGGGGGCTCAAGTATAGGGATGTACTTTCTTGAAAACGGATTCGGGGCTCGCCCCTCCCGAGTGACTTATTCCGGTCGCCCGGAGAGCAGCTTCAATACTGCTCCTCCGGGTACTTATCCATTCGCAGAGCTGGCAGACCTCGCGGATGCTGTTCATTTCTGCGGGATAACACTGGCAATGAACGATGATGTGCGAAAAGCGATGAAAACTTATGCAAAAACGGTTAAGCAACACGGTGGTCTAGTCGTTTTTGACTGCAATTACCGCCCATCGCTCTGGGGGGAGAGAGGCTATGAGCTGGCGCGCTCCCATTACGAAGACATGCTGCATTTGGCCGACATCGTGCTGATGAATGAAAAAGACGCAATGCTAATCCTTGGTATGAAGCCCGAAGGAACTTCAAGAGAAGAACAACTTCAGGAGCTGATTCCCACAGTAGCTTCACGCTACAGTCTAAGTACGGTAGCAGGAACGCATCGGTCCATCCATGATGATAACCGCCATTCATTGCGCGGTTATATCTTCAAATCCGGTCGCTTCGCATATTCCGAGACCTTAAGCTTTCCGGTGCTTGATAGAGTCGGGGCTGGAGATGCATATGCCAGTGGTATAATTCATGGTGAGCTGGAAGGTTTTGATCCTCAGCATTCTGTAGCCTTTGCGGCCACGGCCGGTATGCTAGCCCACACAGTAGAAGGAGATTCTCCGCTGGCCTCCGAGCAAGAAGTTGTTGGTGTACTGACGGGTGCTGTAAGAGATATATTGAGATAAAGAAGAAGCTGCCTTACAGGAGAACAGGCCTGTGCGGTGGCTTTTTTTATCGCTATAAACACTGTACTTTTGTTCAGGCCAAGAATCAGATCCAATGGTTACAGGCTAGATTTGGCTTAATTAGATCTTTTTAAATAGGTGCAAAATCTCATTTTTTGCAACTTTATCCTCTATCCGGCGTCAAAGAAGAGAGAATAAGAAGGGAGAGCCTATATGAAAAAGTTAAATCTACTAGCCCTTTTAGCAGTTATTTCAATAATCTTTGTTGGATGTACCAATACAGGGAATAAAGATAAAGGGAATCAAACGCTAATCGATCTGAGTTCTGTGGACTCCATTACAATCCATAATGATAGCGGCGGATTAATAACCATAACGGACCAAAAGCTAATAGAACGTTTCAATAAAGCTATACATACTGCTGAGTATGACAACGCGAAGCTTGATATTGCAGCACCTGATTATGAGGCTATTGTTGAATTGAAGAATAAAGAAAATGAAAAGTTCTCATTCTGGATTATGGGCAGTAATAATGGTCTTTTCACCAAATCAGGAGTAAATGGGCATTACAAGTTATCTGAAACGGATAAGGCTGCTTTGCTTACCTTATTTCAATCAAATGATCAGCATGTAGAATCCGATAATCTAAAGATAGATGAGACCATCAAGCGAATCACATTAGCAAACGCTCTAGCACATGGTTCAGTGAATGCTAACATAAAGGATGAATATACAGATCATGAAACCATAGATATTTTCGTCCGAGCCATCCGTACCGCTGAACAAATACCAGGAAATTTAAATACCGCAACGCCTAACTACGATATCGTTCTAATTTCAGATAATAATAAATATGCCTTTCATTTATGGATTAACGAGACAAGCGAGCAAGGCATGTTAATGAATGTGAACAAAACGGATACAGGCTACACACTTACTAACGAATCAACTGCCAAGTTAAAAAAGATTCTGTTCTCGGAAGCAAAATTTAATGGTTTGGAGTTTAATACAGAACGGAACTCTATTGGAGATCTGGTGGCCAAACCGATTGGCCTATCCGAAAATAACTATCTATTAAACGGTGGAGAAGTAGTTGAACTGCAAGGAATCGCTTATCATACCATTCATCTTTTCTATGGCGACCATAATGCTGTCAACGCTTTGTTAGCCCATGATCCTGCTTCGGATGAGGTAAAGGTGAAATGGAGCGACGAGCTCAACGATTCCAATAATCGATGGAATAATGCTTTTATGAGCAACTATAATATGCTAATCCCGCTGGATGAGGATCATCTATTATTTCTGGAATCGGATGTGACGAAAAAAGCTGGGCAATATCATTTGTCCTCATATAATGTTCTTACAGGAAAGATTGAACGACTTCGGGAAAACTTCTGGCCGCTTTCTGATGATTATGATTACATTTATAAATTTCAATGGAAAGCTGATGAGCAAAAATTGTTTATGCAGAGTTATCTCGGCAATGTATGGATCTTTGATCTGAAAACAGGAAAGGACGATGTCCATCTTCTGAAATATCGCGTAATCCCACATTCGACGACCGGGGCGCCATCCCTGTTCCTCTCACCAACTTTTAAAAGATTTGTACATGATGATGAGAGCGGCGAATTAACCTTTTACGATAATAAAGGAGTTTCTCTTCGTACTGTTCCGTTACCACTAGAGCAATATGTGCCTTCTGAGAAAATAAAGTGGAACCCCGCGGGTACGATTGCCTGGATGGATTCAGCAGAGATCAACGAAAACCGAATTCTTGACATCGATATCGATTATCTGAAAATAGCTGCACAAAAAATTAATTTTTATAATCAGGATGGTCATTCCATCGGCTCCATTAAGACTGAAGGCAACCATGAAGATACAGCTATTGAAGTTGTGGGGTGGATGGACGCTAATGTAGCCGTGATAAAATCCTATACTGTAGAACTTATACACAAGGATAATGTAGGGCTTAATGTTAAGGATGTTTCTTATTATCTCTATGATGTAAAAAAGAAGCAGAAGGGGGCAAGCTTTTCGTCCATCCCTTCCCGTGCTACCGTTACTACAGATCTTCGAATGGGCGATGCCGATAATACGGGAAAAATCACTGTGAGTTTTAAAGAAATTACTTATAAAAAAGAAAAATAAAGAAGCCTCGGGAGTTCACCGTAACGATCACACAAGATCATTGGGTAAGCTTTCCGAGGCTTCTTTTTATATTTAAAAGACAAATATTTAAGAATTCTCGAATTCTATATTTGTCCCGCTGTAGAACGGACGGAGGAAAGCAGGTCTAGCCGGAAGCCTTGTACTAGAGTGTCACCGTTCATAAGATCGGTCTCATACGCACGATTAAAGCCTAAGCGCTGGTACAGTTTGATGGCTGAAGACATCATTTCCGAGGTGTGCAGGTTCAAGGTGGTGGCACCCAACTGTAGTGTTCTCCGTGCAGCATCGCGAATCAGAAGGGTTGCAACGCCAAGACCACGAGCGGATGGAGATACGGCTAGCAGACGTAGGATAGGGGAGTGAATCCCTAGCTCCGGTTTCCCGTAAGCCGTTTCCGAGGAGCTGAACAAGAGTGCGCTACCAACGATTTTCTTGTCGATTTCAGCGATGATCCGTACGAGCGGAGTATCACCATGAACGGAATCAAGAAGCGATTTTCGATACTCCAGCCACAACGGCTCAGGCATGATCTCCGAATATTGATGGTATGCATCTAACAGCACTTCGGCGATAGCATTACAATCTTTATTCTCAGCTTCACGGATAATGATCTTTTGTGACATGTTTTCGCTATCCCCTTTCAGACAAATGTAATGTTCATTCGAATGAAATTATTATATATGATAATTCCCAGTGGAATAAGAGGGGTTTTATAATTCTGATATAGGAATAGAAAAGTTCTATATGAAATAAACATAACGTTTGATTCAAAATCCGATTGATTTACACGGAATTAATTGTTGACAAAAAATAGGGCGATGACTAAGATATAAACAAAATCTATAGGAAAGCATCACTATAATTCATTGTTTTTTCATCGGAATAGTAAAATTAATAAAAGCATAGGGGGATTAGGGATGAACATTGAAAATATTGAGGCCTTTGTCTACATCAATCATTATGGAAGCTTCAATAAAGCGGCCGAAGTCCTATATATCTCACAGCCGACAGTAACGGCCCGGATCCAATCGCTAGAAAGGGAACTGGATTGCAAAGTGTTTGATCGGTTGGGGAAGCAGATTAACCTGACGGATAAAGGTAAACAGTTTCTACCCTATGCCCAGCAGATTCTCCAGATTTATCAGAACGGAAAATATCAGGTTCAGGCTAAGGGGCACATTCCAAATGAACTGAGAATCGGCAGTACGGTCTCGGTTTCCAATTATTTAATGCCCCATCTGATGCTTCATTTAAAGCGCAGATATCCTCATATCACAATCAAGCTGATGACAGCTTCTACGGAAGTATTGACTGAAAAGTTAAAATCGAAGGAGCTTGATTTGGCTTTTATTCGTAAGGTCGTAAATCCGGCAATTCAAACCTTTCCTTTCTGCGAGGACCCCATCTCACTGTATGTACATGAGGGACACCGCTTTGCTAAAGCACAGCGGGCTTCACTGGAGGATATCCGCCAGGAAACGTTGGTTTTTTTTGAATGCGGATCTTTGGATTGGATGCGGCTGCATCGTGTATTTGAGAGTATGGAACAACCACCGAAGATTGAATATCAGGTAGATAACCTGGAGACAGCCAAAAAGCTGGTATTGAAAAAAGCAGGCATCTGTTTCCTTCCCGCCCTCAGTGTGCAGGAGGAAGTGGCGGTTGGGTCACTGATCCGGGTGGATATTGCGGAGACGGAAGGTATCTCCTTGCGAACCAGCCTGATTTCGCTAAATGGAGAGAACGCAGAATTCATCGAAACCCTGCTTGAACTCGGGATTGGAAAAGTGGGAGATCGACTAATTGTATAGATGTATTAAAAAACTCTATTAGCGCATGGACACATGCAGTGATAAAGTTAATTGCATATAATCACGACTATTTCGATAGGGATTATAAAGTTAATTTTCGAAAGGCTGGAGGGCATATGATGAGTGAGGTATACAGGCTGGCAGAACTGAAGGATGCGGAGCAATTGCTAGATGTTACATATCGTGCCTATCAGCTGATTCGTGAACTCGGGCTGCATTGGCCGGCGGCCACAGCCGACTTGGCGCTTATTGAAGACAATATAGCTACGAATGAGTGTTATGTGCTTGAAGTTGACGGAACGATAGTTGCGACCATAACCCTTTCAAAGGAAGAAGAGATTAAGAAGATTAGCCCATTGCCTTTTATCAAATGGTTTGCTGCCCATCCAGATTATAGTAACAGAGGTTATGGTGGAAAACTTTTGGATTGGGTGGAAGAGAACATTATTGCTGGTCAGTTAGGTTCGGCTGCAGTCACGCTGGCAACGGCGAAGAAACATCCGTGGTTGGTTCAAATGTATGAACGCCGGGGGTACGAACGTTTTTTAGAACTGGATCAGCAGAACGGTGACGGCATTATGTATCTGATGAAAAAAACACTTACAGACAAACCACAGTTCATTTAAAGGGGATAAAACAATGAAAAAGTCCATTTCACTAGTATTTGCATCGGTATTGACACTGGCGATTGCTGGCTGCGGAAACAACAGTAACAGCGCTAGCAGCAATCAGAATGGAAATGCAGCAGAAGCTGCGGCACCGGCAAAGGATTCGGCAAAGGTAACTAAGATCATTGTGGGCACGGGTACTGCTTTTCCGAAAGTCTGCTTCATAGATGAGAATGGTAAACTCACCGGATTTGATGTGGAACTGCTCAAAGAAATCGATAAGCAGCTGCCAGAATATGAATTCGAATTTCAAACCATGGATTTCAGCAATCTGCTGCTGAGCCTGGAAACCAAAAAAATCGATTTGGTCGCCCATGTCATGGAGAAAAATCCGGAACGGGAGCTGAAATACTCTTTTAACAAAGAAGCCTATGCCCACTGGAGAAACCGCATTGTAGTGGCAAAGGATAATAATTCAATCCAATCGCTTGATGATCTCAAAGGGAAAAAGGTGCTTGTAGGTGCAACGAGTGCACAAGCACAAATACTCGAGAACTACAATAAAGAGAATGACAATACGATTGATATCGTGTATCAGAATGGTGCAGCGAATGATACCGTCGCACAGATTAGTACTGGGCGTGTGGACGCTACGCTGGCTGCAGATTTTGTCCTGCCGATCATTGATCCGCAGAGTCAGCTAAAAGCTACGGGCGACGAGCTATCCTCCGCGGACATTCTCTATGTTTTCCGTAAGGATGATGCCGATTCACAAAAGCTGTCAGATGCGATTGACAGTGCGATTAAAGAGCTGAAGACAGACGGCACACTAGGCAAGCTTAGTACGGAATGGTTGGGTGCGGATGTTACAGCGGATTCGGTGAAATGATTGAGCCGGTGAGCACGGGAAGGGGGGGGGATATATGGGCGCACAGTTTGATATCAGCTTTGTATTTTCGTTTTTGCCTAAGTTACTAGGGACTTTAAGCACCACGCTTCTGATTGTCGCCTGTTCTCTACTGACAGGAATTCTTGTCGGCTTTCTCGTAGCTCTGCCAAGACTTTATAAAGTGCCTGTGTTAAAAACCATCTCCGAAATCTATATTTCTTTTTTTCGGGGAACTCCGATTCTTATCCAGCTCTTCTTGTTTTATTATGGTCTGCCCGAAATTATGAAGCTGGTTCATGTCGATATGACCCGGACTCCGGTGCTTGTTTTTGTGATTCTAACTTACGGGCTGCATACGGGGGCATACATGTCCGAAATGATCCGGGCTTCTGTAATGGCGGTGGATAAGGGGCAGGTAGAGGCTGCTTATGCTACAGGGATGACGGGGTTTCAAGCCTTTACGCGAATCGTGCTGCCGCAGGCGCTCGGAATCGCAGTTCCGGTATTCTCCAATCTGGTGATTGCTCTACTGAAAGATACGTCATTGGCCTTTACTCTTGGGGTGATGGAAATGTCAGGTAAAGCACAGACGCTAGGCAGCTTAACTCAGCACTTTATTGAAACGTATATCGCGCTTGCGCTAATCTATCTGGTCATTAGCTTTACAATCGAGAAACTGCTGCTTATAGCAGAACGCCGGCTGCTGCGGCATGAGAAACGGAATACACCGGAGAAACAAACGTTCAAAATCAACAAAAGCTGGTCCTACCGCCGCATCATTGCTGAACTTGGACCGGGTAAAGGAGGTAGCGGATTATGAAGCTGGACCCATCTTTTATCTGGACTGCTCTGGTGCAAATTTTAAGTGCAATTCCTGTGACCTTATCTATTACTGCTGTCTCAGTACTCATTGGATTTGTGATTGGTGTGGCTGTAGCGTTGATCCGGATATACAGAATTCCGCTGCTGTATCCGCTGGCTGTCGGTTATGTTACGTTCATCCGCGGGACACCCATGCTGACGCATCTTTTGCTTATCTATTTTGGACTTCCCGTGTTAATCGATGGTCTGGCAGTGCAGTTCGGCTGGAGCTTCAGGTCGGTAGCCATTCCGATGATCGGTTTTGCCTATATTTCGTTCTCGATTACAGCGGGAGCCTATATGTCCGAGGTTGTCCGTTCCGGTCTGCTTGCTGTGGATCGCGGTCAGCTGGAAGCGGCCCATTCTATCGGAATGACCACGCCCCAGGCACTGCGGCGGATTGTTTTTCCTCAGGCGCTGGCGGCGAGTCTGCCTAATCTGTCAAATTCGGTAATTGGTATGCTGCATGGATCTACCCTTGCTTTTACCGTTTCGGTGGTGGATATCAATGCTAAGGCGCAAATTGTAGCTTCAACGAACTGGAAGTTTTTTGAGGCTTATCTGGCGGCAGCACTGATTTTCTGGGGACTTACGTTCCTAATCGAACGCGTGACGTCGCTGATTGAAAAAAGAATTAATCTGTACAATCGAGGTGGAGTAGCATGATCAAGCTTGCGCAAATTTCGAAGTCATTTGGTCGGAATCAGGTGCTCAATAATATAGATTTAACGGTGACGAAGGGTGAAGTTGTCGTCATTCTCGGTCCCAGCGGCTCAGGAAAAACGACACTTTTACGCTGTGTAAATTATCTGGAGAAGCCAAGCAGCGGAGAGATCGCCATCGGCGATTTCAAAGTGAACTGCAAACATCCCCGCAAAAAGGAGATTCATCTGCTCCGGCAAAAAACGGCAATGGTGTTCCAGCAGTACAATTTATTCCGCCATAAAACCGCGCTGGAAAACGTGATGGAGGGACTGCTGATTGTCAAAAAGCTTCCGAAGGACGAAGCGAAAAATCGGAGTATTGCCCTGCTTGAAAAGGTTGGTCTTGGCAGCAAGCTGGACGCCTATCCAAGTCAGCTGTCCGGAGGCCAGCAGCAGCGGGTTGGCATTGCCCGTGCCTTGGCGCTCGAGCCGGAGGTTATATTGTTCGACGAACCCACATCGGCGTTGGACCCAGAGTTAGTGGGTGAGGTGCTGGCCGTCATCCGTAAAATTGCCAAGGAAGGCATCACAATGATTGTGGTGACTCATGAAATGGGCTTTGCTCGCGATGTGGCGAATCATGTGGTTTTTATGGACGGAGGCGTCATTGTTGAAGAAGGAACTCCGGCAGAGCTGTTTAACCATCCGCGCGAAGAAAGAACGAAGCAGTTCCTGAAGCGGATCACACCTGAATTTAACTATTCCATATAGGAGGAAAAATAATGGCTATTACAATCAGCGTACTTGATCAAAGTCCGATCTATCCGGGAGAAACGCCGGAGGAAGCATTCCAGCATACGATCAAGCTGGCACAATTGTCCGAAGAGCTTGGATTCCACCGGTTCTGGGTTTCGGAGCATCATGACTCCGAGCAGGTAGCCGGCTCTTCCCCGGAAGTACTTATCTCACATCTTCTGGCTAAAACAGAGCGAATCCGCATTGGCTCCGGTGGCATCATGCTCCAGCATTACAGCCCATATAAGGTAGCGGAGAACTTCAATGTGCTGTCCACACTGGCTCCTGGACGAGTGGATCTCGGTGTGGGACGTGCTCCCGGTGGACTCCCACGTAGCACACAGGCACTACAGCAGGGAAAAGCTGAAACCCCAGACCTGACGGATAAAATCATCGAGCTGGAAAAATATGTACATAACCGCCTCGAAGAAAACCATCCGCTGGCAGGGTTGAAGGCAGGTCCCCTTCCTGGTATTCCTCCTGAGTTGTATGTCCTTGGCGCGAGTGTAAGCAGCGCGGAAATTGCCGCTGAACTGGGGTTACCGTACGTATTCTCCCTGTTTATTAACAGCGATAAGGCGGTAGCGCTGGATGCCATTCGTGCTTACCGCAGCGGTTTCGCTTCTTCACAGGGCAGACAACCGCAAGCGATTATCGCTTTAGCGTTAGTGGTGGCTGAGACTGAGGAGGGAGCGAAAGAACTGGCAGGTGCGCATAAGCTGATCCGGATTCAACTGGCGAGCGGGAAGAAGCTGACAGTAGGGACCTTGGAACAGGCGGAGGAATTTGCCCGCCAGAGCAATGAAGCCTACACGATTGAAGAGCTGGAACCGGAGATTACCAAGGGAACAAAATCATCTGTCCGTGAACAGTTGTTGGAACTTTCAGAGGCGTCCGGTGTCGAGGAGTTCATCATAACGACGAATGTACAGCCCTTTGACAAACGGCTCCGATCCTTTGAGCTACTGAGCGAAGCAATCGCTGAAGTGGCTGCAGAGGCATAAAGCGGGCGGGCTCGGTATCACACAGGAAATCGTGTAAAGGAGGGTGACTGTATATGACAAGTAAAGCTAAAGAGTTGAGTGCGGAAGCGCTTGAAGAAGAATTAATCGGGATACGCCGTCATCTGCACCGGCACCCGGAACTGTCCAATGAAGAATATGGCACAACAGAATATATTATTTCCTTGCTGGAGCGGGCAGGAGTCAGGATCGTAGAATACGGTCTGTCTACCGGCGTGATCGCAGAGATTGGCGGCAAAAAGCCCGGTTCGGTCATCGGACTGCGCGCAGATATTGATGCCTTGCCAATCCAGGAGGAAAGCGGAGTATCCTTCGCTTCATTATATCCCGGCAAAATGCATGCCTGCGGGCATGATTTCCATACGGCTGCCTTGATTGGTGCCGCCTATCAATTGAAACAGCGAGAGCAGCAATTACAGGGAACGGTGCGCCTGTTATTCCAACCAGCGGAGGAGAAGGCGCAGGGTGCACAGCGAATCATTGCTAGCGGGGCACTAGAAGACGTCCGGGCAGTGATCGGGCTGCATAACAAGCCAGACCTGCCAGTCGGAACCATCGGTATTAAGGGTGGTCCTTTAATGGCAGCAGCTGACGGGTTTGTGATTGAAGTGCAGGGTGGTAGTTCTCATGCTGCCGTTCCGGAAGCTGGCATAGACCCGATTGTAGCGGCTTCGCATATTGTGACGGCATTCCAGTCCATTGTAAGTCGCAATGTCAGTCCGCTGCAGAGTGCGGTGGTCAGTGTGACGCAGATTCACAGCGGCAATTCATGGAACATTATCCCCGAAAAAGCGGTGCTTGAAGGGACGATCCGCACCTTTGATGAAACGGTGCGCAGCAAAGTGCTGGAGCGGTTTCAAGAAGTGGCGGTCGGTGTAGCAGCGGCTCTTGGAGCAGAAGCTACCGTTCGCTGGATAGAAGGGCCACCTCCGGTTATCAACGATCCCTCCCTAGCAGCGCTTGGAGTTGAATCGGTCGAAGCTCTTGGCTACCGAGCGATTCAGCCAGAGCTTTCTCTGGCTGGAGAGGATTTCGCCTTCTATCAGCGCGTGGTACCCGGACTGTTCGTTTTTGTAGGTACTGAAGGAAGCCAGGAATGGCATCATCCGGCCTTCAATCTGGATGAACGTGCACTCCCTGTGGCAGCACGTTTCCTTGCGGATGTAGCTGTACGATCCCTAGTGCAGTACAGTCCCGAAGGAGGTGCAGAATTATAGCTGAACATAACAGTTACGATGTAATTATCGTCGGCGCAGGCTCGATGGGCATGAGTGCCGGTTACTATCTTGCGAAGCGCGGAGTGAAGACGCTGCTAATTGATGCCTTTGATCCTCCACATACACAGGGAAGCCATCACGGGGAAACGCGGCTGATCCGGCATGCTTACAGTGGTGATCCCGCCTACATTAATTTGGCTCTGCGGGCAGATCATTTATGGCAAGAAGCCGAGCAGTTGAGCGGAATAGAACTGCTTGTCCGCTCGGGCGTTTTGAATCTCGCAGATAGTGCAGTGTATTCCTTCAGCGGTCGTCTCGCGGAAGCAAAGAAACGGAAGGTGCAGGTCCAGCATCTGGATGCCGGAGAGATCCGGCGGCGCTGGCCGGGATTGAACATTCCGGAAACATTCGCAGCAATGTATGAACCAGATGCCGGGTATTTGTACAGCGAGCGCTGTATCTCCGCCTACCGCCAGCTTGCCCTTGGACAGGGTGCGGAACTGTTGACGAACACTTCGGTAGTAAACATCACCGCCCGCGAAAGCAGTGTAACAGTTCATACAACAAACGGCGATTATCACGGAGCGTCAGCTATCCTTAGTGCCGGAGCCTGGTTTGGTGCGTTAGCGCCTTTTGTGCATTTGCCAATCAAGGCGATCCGCAAAGTTGTGGGCTGGTTTGAGAGCTCACCTGCTTTTGCAGCCGGTAACTTCCCTGGCTTCACGCTAGGAGCTGAGGAAGGTGGCTATTATGGCTTTCCCAGCATTGCTGGAGCCGGTCTGAAGATCGGCCGGCACGATACGGGGCTGGAATGGAAACCAGGCACACTACTTGCTCCCTTTGGCAGTGAAACCAGCGATGAGCAAGACCTCCGAAGAGTACTGGAGACTTACATGCCGGGTGCAGCTGGCCGATTACTTAAAGGATCTGTATGCAAATATGAGCATACACCTGATGAAGATTTCATTATTGACCGCCATCCGCTCCACTCCAATGTGCTGGTAGCCGGAGGGTTCTCAGGGCATGGTTTTAAATTTTCTAGTGTTGTAGGTGAAATACTTGCTGATTTGGCGACAAGTGGAGCTACCAACCACAACATTCAACCTTTTGCGTTATCACGTTTTACACCTGATCATTCGCAAGCAGGCCTAATTTTGGAGGGGATTTAATGAGCAAAGTTCAAATTAGCAATTTTTTAAGTACGCACAACCAACTGGTGCATGCAACCGCAGGGTTATCAGAGGAACAGCTGAAATGGAAGGCAGCACCAACGAGTTGGAGTATTACTGAGGTGTTAGCCCATCTAGCTGATCACAGCATTGTGGTTTCGTTCCGTATCCGTGATATTCTCGCTGCTACAACTGCGCAGCTGCCAGTCTTCAATCAGGACACTTGGGTCAGCGGCCAGTACGCCAATAGTGGTAGTGCTTCCGATAGTCTGGAGTTGTTCCGCAGCCTGCTTTATTATAACAGTCTATTGTTTGAACGACTCAGCGCAGAGGATTGGGAGAAAAGCGGGGTTAACTTCAAGGGGGAAAACGTTAAAATTTCCGATATCGTCCATAGCTTCACCGCACATGTAGAGAGACATCTTGGCCAGATTGAGCGAATCAAGCAGGGCGCAGCCAATGCATCGTTCGTGCAATGAATACTTTCATAGTTAGTTTTGCATGAAGTAAAACCTGGGAATCGTATGCTCACAAAACTTTTAGGAGGAATGAACATGACCAAACCAAAACAACTGAAGCTAGGCGCACTGCTGCATGGAGTAGGAGGCAGTACGTCGATGTGGCGCCATCCTGATGCTAAGCCGGATGCAAGTGTAAACTTTGAATTATACAAAGCGTGGGTACAGAAGGCAGAAGAAGGCAAGCTGGATCTGATCTTCATCGCAGACGGTTTGTACATTAATGAAAAGTCCATTCCGCATTTCCTTAACCGGTTTGAACCGCTGACCATTCTTAGCGCACTCGCCGCCGTCAGCACCAACATCGGTCTGGTTGGTACCCTTTCCACCTCCTACAGTGAACCGTTTACCGTCGCGCGTCAATTCGGCTCACTGGATGTAATCAGCGGTGGCCGGGCCGGCTGGAATGTGGTGACTTCACCGCTGGAAGGCTCTGCCTCGAATTACAGCAAAACAGAGCATCCTGACCATGGCAAGCGTTACCGTATTGCTACCGAATATTTGCAGGTGACACGCGGATTATGGGATTCCTGGGAGGATGATGCGTTTGTTCGAGATAAAGAAACAGGTGTATTCTTTGATCCGCAAAAAATGCATACCCTGGACCATCAAGGAGAGTTCTTCTCCGTGAAAGGACCGCTCAATATTGCTCGTTCGAAGCAGGGGCAGCCAGTCGTGTTTCAGGCAGGTTCCTCAGAAGTTGGTAAAAATTACGCCTCAAAGGAAGCGGATGCTATCTTCACTGGCCACGAAACGCTAGAAGATGCCCAGGCATTCTATAGCGATGTTAAGACACGGGTAGCTTCATTTGGCCGGGATCCGAATGAGGTGCTGATCTTTCCTGGTATTGCACCAATCATTGGCGACACATCAGAGGAAGCAGAGCGTAAATATCAGGAGGTTGCTGGTCTCGTGACGATTGAGAATGCACTGAACTATTTGGGCAGATTCTTCGAGCATCATGATTTCTCGCAATATCCGCTGGATGAACCGTTCCCTGAGCTTGGCGAGTTGGGGCGTAATAGTTTTCAGAGCGGCACGGATAAAATCAAAAAGGACGCGATGGAGAGAGGCTTAACACTAAGACAGGTCGCCTTACAATCCGCTACCCCGCGCAGCAGCTTTATTGGCACACCTGAGCAAGTGGCTGATCAGATTCAAACCTGGTTTGAGGGTGGAGGAGCAGACGGATTTATGATCGCAGCTGCTGTTCCTAATGGACTGGAGGAATTCGTCGATCGGGTAGTGCCGATTCTGCAAGAGCGGGGCCTGTTCCGCACTGAATACAAAAGTAGCACCCTGCGTGGAAATCTCGGTATTCCATTGCCAGAGAACCGCTATTCCAAGGCTTCACAACCGGTAGGGCAAAAAGCCGTACATTAACAATAATAATTTGAATCGAATAATTAGCTTTCGTCATAAAAAATGTAACGCAGCCGTTTAAGGCTGCGTTTATTTGCGTGCGAGCGGAGCTTGTCTAACAACGTAAGCGCTTTAAAGAACCAATCAGAGCAATAGATAACCAATCACTGTTATATAGGCAGGGTTCCCGCTGCACCTTATGATAGAAATATCAAGGAGGGATGTAAATTGTACGCTAAGTTCTACAAGTACCGATGGCAATATTTAATGATTCTTCCGGGAGTGCTGTTGCTATTTTTGTTCAGCTATATTCCGATGGCAGGGATTCAGGTCGCCTTCCGCGACTTTCAGATTGGCACCTCGATCTGGAACAGCACATGGGTGGGATTAGACAACTTTTCTTTCCTGCAAGATCCCCAGTTTTTAACTGTCGTCAAAAATACGTTATATATATCTGTGCTTAAGTTCATCTTCGGATTCCCGGCACCGATTCTACTGGCACTGGTGATTAACGAGGTAACCCGGCCTGTATTTAAGCGATTCGTGCAATCGGTCAGCTATTTGCCTCATTTTTTCTCATGGATTGTAGTCGC
Source organism: Paenibacillus sp. FSL H7-0323 (assembly GCF_038002725.1). Taxonomy (NCBI): domain Bacteria; kingdom Bacillati; phylum Bacillota; class Bacilli; order Caryophanales; family Paenibacillaceae; genus Paenibacillus; species Paenibacillus sp. FSL H7-0323. The sequence goes on from NZ_JBBODB010000001.1 coordinate 1,383,300, forward strand.
TTACATCCTGCAGTCTTTTCTGACTTTGGATGGTGGGCTGGTCAATCAGTTCATCGAGAAAGCAGGCGGTGATCCTGTATTTTTTCTAGGTTCCACGGAGTGGTTCCGGCCCATGGTTATATTAAGCGGCTTGTGGAAAGAGACCGGATGGAACACGATTCTCTATTTGGCTGCGATCACAACGATTGATCCGCAATTGTATGAATCCGCCAAAGTAGAGGGTGCAGGAAAGCTAGCCCAGATTCGGCATATCACCTTCCCGGGTATTCTACCGACAATATCGATTGTGCTAATTCTGAGTATCCCAAGCCTGATTTCAGTAGGGATGGATCAGATTTATCCGCTGATGAATTCTGCTAATCAAGGGGTCGCGGATGTACTGGATACGTATATCATCCGCAACGGATTGCAGCAGGGATATTTTGGAATGGCGACCGCAGTGGGGTTGTTATCCTCAGTGATCAGCTTGATATTGGTTGTTTCGACTAATCAGTTATCTAGAAAAATAAATGGTGAAGGATTATGGTGATGGCATATGAAGCTCAGCAGAGGTGAAAAAATAGCTCAATACGTCATCGTCATAGTACTGGCAGGTCTGTGCTTGTCTGTACTATATCCATTCCTATACATGCTGGCCATCTCACTGAATGACGGTGCAAGTGCGGCCAAAGGTGGCGTGTATCTATGGCCCAAAAATTTCACATTAATTAATTATGAGATTGTATTAGGAAATGAGATTATCCGCCAGTCTTATCTAATTACAATCGCTAGGACAGTCATTGGCACATTCGCAGGACTTATCGTCACACTTCTGGTGGCCTTTGGCTTGTCCTACCGCGGCCTTCCATTAAGAAGCACGATTCTAGGCTATATTCTTTTAACCATGCTATTCAGTGGAGGACTGGTTCCTTTCTATATTCAGCTTAATAATCTTGGGCTTATCAACACGTTCTGGGTGTATATTTTTCCCGGGCTGTTCTCGGTCTGGAACATGTTTGTCATGCTGAAGTTTATACAGGGAATCCCTGAAGCTCTGGTAGAATCCGCTGAACTAGATGGAGCCGGTCCTGTTCGTACTCTGATTCAGATTATTATTCCACTCTCTCAACCTATGCTTGCCGCACTTGGATTGTTTACCGCAGTGGGACACTGGAATGACTGGTTCGCCGGTGCTTTCTTCGTCACGAAGCAGAACCTGATTCCGGTGCAGACCTTCCTGCAGCAATTGCTCGCTGCTCAGGATTTATCCGCTGTCCTTGGCTCGAATACCAACCAGGAAGCTTTGGCGAGAAGCTCACAAATGCAGAATATTACACTGATGTCGATTAAGATGGCAGTCGTTATGGTGAGTGCAATCCCCATCCTGTGCGTGTATCCGTTCCTGCAGAAATATTTTGTGAAAGGAGTTCTTGTAGGGTCAGTAAAAGGCTGATTTTCAATAATAGAACAGGGGGAAAAATCAATGATATTCAAAAAAACGGGTCTAGCCGCTTTGGCTGCAGCAACCTTACTGATGTCTATTGCCGGATGCTCCGGATCAGGTGAGAATACTGCGAACAAGCCTGGAAGCGACAATGAAACGTCAAGTAACCTGCCCGCCAGTGGCTCGACTTCCTTTAATCTCTGGCTTGGATGGACGGCAACCATCAATAATGATAGTTTGGTCCAGAAATATTGGCGTGAACAGGAGCCTGGAGTAAATGTGAAGCTGGAAACCACTCAAGGCGACGCAATGACTGCACTTAATTTGAAGATAAACACAGGCGGCTTTGAAGATGCAGCTATCTTCAGCCGAAACGAAACGGTCAAAAGCGCGATGAACCGGTCGAAACAGCTTATGCCGCTAGAGCAGTATTTCGACATGCCTGACAAATATCCAGGACTGGCGTCTATTCCAAAGCAGTATCTGGAACTTATGAAGGATAATGAGGGTCATATCTGGTCCATTCCTACCTGGTTTGACCAAAACCCGGAAGATCCGTGGCCAGGCTGGGCATCTCAAGCCTGGATTGTCAGAAGTGATGTGCTGGAGAAAACAGGTATGACCAAAGAGGACTTAGCAACGTTAGAAGGAGTTGAGACCTTCCTTCGGAAAGCTGCAGAAGAGAAGGATGCTTCCGGCAAATCGCTTATTCCTCTATCATTCCTAATGGACACTAGTGATAATCTGGGCTGGAGCGATGAAAACGCGATTTTGACCGCATTCGGGGTGACTACAGCAGGTAATGGCGTTGACAAACGCGGCGATGATTTTGTATTCGCTTACGACGATCCCAATTATAAAGCAGCGTATCAATGGATGAACAAGATGTACCAGGAGAAGTTGATCGATCCAGAGGTCGTCACCAGCAAAAAAGAACAGTATACAGAAAAGAACAAATCAGGTCGTATTGCCTTCAATGTCGGCAGCTTCTGGAACATTCCTGCCTCAGCCTGGGAGACATTGGACGGTCCAACAGAGCCAGGGTGGTTTTACGAAGCGATCCCTTTTCCTAAAGTGGATGGTGTAGAGAAAGTCGGAATTAATCAGGTTACCAATCCGAATCCAGGCTATGATGTCTATGTTAGTGAAAAAACTAAAAATCTGGAAGCTATTCTGAAATTCTTCGATTATACCTTGCAACCAAAACCCGAGCAGCAGCAGGTCATTAATGAAGGACCGGCGGGATTATACTGGGATTGGATTGATCAACCGTTGGGCAAATGGAAATTCACAGACGAAACCTACAAGACGAGCCGCAATTCCGGAGACACCGCACAAAAAGCTAAAGTCACCCCTGAGCTTTACATGACTGCCTCTTACAGCAATGAATGGTACCCATGGTGGAACACAGAGGATGCAGGAAAAGCCGGAGCTGCTAAGACCATTAAGTTCACTGAGGCTATCGGCAAAATGGGAACGATCCGCGTGGCAGAGCCTTATGATCTATTCCAGATGAAACAGGGCGGCGCATGGGAGAAATATTCACCGGAGATCGAAAATATCCGCAAGGAATATCGAGCCAAGCTTTTAATGGCCAAAGACGAGGGGCAATTCGAAAAGAATTGGAGCGATTTCCAAGCAGCACTAGAGAAGCGTGGGCACTGGAGTGAAGTCAAGCAGGAGTGGCTGGATACGTACAAGGAGGAAGTAACAGCCTTGCAATAGACAACCGTGATGCTCTTTCAGTCGCGGATCGTAAACGATAAAAAATTAATGGAGCACCTCTCACTTGGAGGGGGCTCCCTTTGCACTTCATGGGGGGAATCTATGATTAAACAACAAATAGAGAAATGGATCATCCGTATGACCCGTTCCATGAACCTGAGGAGTAAAATTGTATTATTCTACGGACTCATTGTATTTCTCCCCACCGTACTGCTGGCTGCAGGTGCAGGGTACATGATGCTTCATACGGTGCGGGCCAATTATATGCTTACGATCAGGGAAGCCGTTCGGCAAAGTGCGCAGAGTATTGAATTCAGGAAGCAAAGCTATGATCTGCTGGCTACCCGGACGGCTACGGATGGTGAGCTGATCTCTAGATTAGCCAGGGACTATGCGGATATCGATGAACAATTGGGTACGGTCAATTATGTGGACCGATCCTTTCTGCTCACCAGCAAATACTTGCCAGGGATTGAGAATTTCCGAATCTATCATACCAACGATACACTAGTGCAAGATGGAGGGCTTCTGTGGAAGCCGGAAGAACGGAGCCTTTCGGGAATTCGAGAGCGGGATTGGTATACGAAAATGCTTCGCACAACAGACAATCTGGTATGGACTAATGCAGCTGACGACAGGACTAAGCTAGTGGTATCCCATAAAATTCTGAACGCGTATGGAGATGTTTACGGGATTGTGTACCTGTTACTGAACTATAACGGTGTCTTCATGGAATCGTTCGAACATCCTTTTGAAGGGGCCGGAGAATTGTATATCGTTGACGACAACGAACGCATTATTGCATCCTCGGAGCCCTCTGAAATTGGCAGCCGGTTATCCTCATCCTCCTTAGGTCAGTACTGGAACAACTCGTTGGAAACCTCAGCAACAAAAAGCGGGATGATGCTGATCACTCAGGAGATTAAGTCTGGCTGGACGGTTGCCGCACTTGTGCATCTTGACCGACTGGAGGAGCAGTCTACGCGGATTATGTACTATATCGGAGCAGGTATTGCATTTTTCCTGCTGCTGTCCATCTTTCTAATCATGATTGTACTTAAAAATGTGATTTGGCGGATCCGCAAGCTGGGCACCAGGATGACAGATATCTCACAGGGCTATTTCGAAGTTACAGTGAGAAACCGTGACAACGATGAGCTGGGGGAGCTTGAGGTATTGTTCAATTCCATGTCTGGCCGTTTGAGAAAACTGGTCGAAGAACATACAGAGGCCATGCTCAAAGAGCGGGAGCAATCATTCAGGGCGTTGCAGGCACAGATTAACCCTCATTTTATTTATAATTCGTTAAGCCTGATCCGTTGGCGGGCATTAGATCAGCAGGACGAATTGCAAATCCGAACCATAGATGCGCTGACGACATTCTATCGGCTGGCACTCAATAACCGGGTTAATGTGACGCTGATCCGTGACGAAATTGAGCATCTGAAAGCGTATATCGAAATTCAGCAGCTGCGTTATCCCGGTCAGGTATCCGTAGAGTGGCTGGTAGAGCCGGACGTTCTTGACCTGTACAGCATTAAGCTGATCCTACAGCCAACGGTCGAGAACTGTTATCTGCACGGGGGCATCACAACTAGAACTCATGCTTTTATACAAATTACGATCAAACGAGTGGAGAATACGGTGCAGTTTCAGATTTTTGATAATGGAAAAGGGATTGGCAGTGAGAAGCTGGAACAGATCCGTGCCGGCAGCTACACGGGTACGCAAAACGGATTCGGGATGAACAATATCCGTGAACGTCTTGCATTGTATTTTGGCACAGAGGGCCGCTTTGAGATTAAAAGTGTAGAAGACGAATGGACTTGTGTAACCATTGATATCCCTGTTTGCAAGGAAAGTCCTGAGATAAAAAAGGGGGATGGAGCTTAATGCGGGCATTAATTGTCGACGACGAGCCTATGCAGATTCAAGGGCTTCTTCGTCATATTGGCTGGAAAGCTCTGGGGTATGAGGAACCGTTAACTGCATTATCTGGTGAAGAAGCACTAACGATTCTAGGAGAAACTCCTGTGGATGTGCTGATCGCTGACGTCTCGATGCCCGGTATGACAGGGATCGAACTGCTCGCCAGATGCAGAGCGGATTATCCGACACTCCAGTCTTTACAGACTGTGATGATCAGTGGATATGACGAGTTTGAATTTGTGCAGGAGGCTATACATCTGGGAGCTAAGGCTTACGTTCTGAAGCCCATCAAGACGGAAGAACTCGAAATGAAACTGGCTGCGTTCAGAGAAGTAGTTGAGAAGAAAAAACAGATTGAACAGGAAACCGCTGTACTTAGGGAGAAAGTTACAGAGAGCTATGAGGTGCTGCAGGAACGTTTCGTCAAAGATATGGTTGAAGGCTGGATCCACAGTGAAGAGCTGCTCGAATCCTGGCGGCGCCTGCTGGATCTGCCTAATGGGGAATGGCAGGCAACATTATTCCTGTTCGGATATGACCGCAGGTTCCTAGATAATCCGCATGATGCCAAGGATCGGATCCTGCTTAGCGAAGGGCTATTGAACTGCGTTAAGACTGGTCTATCTGGTTTCTCCGGTACCTATATAGGGAAGACAGGAGCGGATGAACTGGCCGTCATTGTGCTGAACGCAACGCCATTGGTGCGGGCAAGACTTGAGAAGCAGCTTGCGTTTATCCAAGATATCCTAAGAGAGCAGTATAAAGCCTCCGTCTCGGTCGGAATCAGCAGAGAGTGTTTGTTCTGGACGGAAATACCGTTGCTGTATAAGGAAGTAAGGCATATGATGAGCGGTGCCAGGCTGGCCGGCTACGGACAAATCCTCTATTTCGACCGGAACTTGATGAATGAATATCATGATTTCAGGTTGCGTGAAGAATACATTCCGGAAATCGTTAAGCTACTGGACAGAGGAGAGAGCGATAAAGCTTCCGCTTATTTCAATCATGCTTTCGAAGTGTTACTTGCACGAGAGCCTGTATCCTTTTCCTATGTGCAGGCTTTCGGAATGGGTTTGCTTAGCGAGCTAGCCAGAAAACTGAAGCGTGTACATGAGAAGGAAACAGAGATGAACATCCTCATGTGGCAGCGGCTGATCGACTGTACAGGCGTAGATGAAGTCAGGAAGGTCGTACTGGAATATTTGGCGCAATATGCTAAGCTTAATCAAAGAGAGCAGGTCGCTCAGCAGCATAACCTTATCCAGCGGGTCGCCCGCCAACTGGAGGAGCATCTGCATGAGAACATGACTGTTAAGCAGCTTGCTGAGCAGTTCCACTTGAATCACAGCTATTTAAGTGTTCTCTTCAAGAAAGAAATGGGCCGGACGATTTCCGACTTCGTGCAGGAAGCGCGTATGAACAAAGCCAAGGAACTGCTTCGTGACCCCAATATTAAGGTTTACGAGGTTGCCGAGCAGGTGGGCTTTCAGACCGCGGCTTATTTTGCCTTCCTTTTTAAGAAAACAACCGGCACTACACCTCAGGAGTTCAGAGATTATCATTATTAGGAGTGATATTTTGCAGACAAAGATCAGCCTGGAAGGCGAATGGAAGTTGCAATTGGATGAGGGAAAACAAGGACTGCTGGCATTGCCTTTTACAGATGTTATCACACTGCCCGGAACAACGTCCTACGCACGCAAAGGTCCGAAGAACGAGGATGTTTTAGTAAGCGCATTAACGGATGAGTATTTGTTTGAAGGGCAAGTCTGGTATTCAAAAGAGGTCGTCATTCCGGAAGAACTAGCCGGCAAAGTCTGCTTCCTATTTTTGGAACGCACGAGACTGACGACTCTATGGCTGGACAATCAGGAAATAGGCAGCCGTAACAGTCTAAATACCCCACATATATATGAGTTGCCGCAGCTTCAACCTGGGAATCATACGCTCACCATCCGCGTGGACAATACTGGTTACCCAACCAAAGGTGGACATTTAACGTCGCAGGATACCCAGACCAACTGGAACGGGATTACCGGACGTATGGAGCTTCAGTTCTATGGTGAGTCACGGCTCAGCGGCATCCGGCTCGATCCGGATCTCTCAGCCCGCTCAGTCCGAATCACGGCAACCTTGGACAGCAGGAATGAATCTATACTTACAGTGTCTGCTCAGAGCTTCAACAGCGACAATACACATGCTGTGGACGAGCGGGAGTACCCAGTCTCACCGGGTAGTTTTTCCGTCAACTATGAGCTAGGTCAAGACGCGCTGCTCTGGAGTGAAGGCGCTCCCAATCTTTATAACATAAACCTTGTTTTGAAAGACAGCGATGGATATATAACGGACCGACAGGAGCTCGTTTTTGGATTGAAGGAATTCCGGGCAGAGGGCGATAAGTTTACAATCAACGGAGAAAAAACCTTCCTCCGCGGCAAACATGACGGCCTGATCTTCCCGCTTACCGGTTATGCCCCGACTGACGTCGAGGAATGGGTAAGAATCCTGGGCATCTCCAAGTCTTACGGCATCAATCATTATCGTTTTCATACCTGCTGTCCGCCGGAAGCTGCTTTCACCGCAGCGGATATGCTCGGTATCTACATGCAACCAGAGCTTCCATTCTGGGGAACAATCACGGAAGAAACCGACGAGGGCCATAATCAGGCGGAGCAGGACTATCTGATCAGCGAAGGCTATGCCATTCTCCAGGCTTTTGGCAATCACCCCTCCTTCGTGATGATGTCGCTTGGCAACGAGCTGTGGGGCAGCAAAGCCAAGATTGATTCCTTCCTAAAGGACTATAAAGCATTTGATAACCGGATTCTCTTTACACAGGGGTCCAATAACCACCAATGGGTGCCAGAAATTCTGGAACATGACGATTTCTTCAGCGGCGTGCGCTTCTCCAGAGATCGGCTGTTCAGAGGCTCCTATGCGATGTGTGATGCTCCATTAGGTCATGTCCAGATCGATCTGCCAGGCACGATGAAAGACTATGACGATCAGATCGTCCCTCAGGATCTCTTCAACGGAGAGGGGATGGAAGCTGCCGCTGGCGGAGAGATCCAGATCCAGTATGGTACGGAAGCCAAGACGGTGAAGGCTGGAGACGCTTCCGCAGAATGGATACCGCACATTCCGGTAATCTCGCATGAGATCGGACAGTATGCTACCTATCCTAATTATGAGGAAATCGATAAATACAACGGTCCGCTCAAAGCTGAGAATTTCATAATTTTCCGTGAACGACTGGAAAGTAAAGGGCTGGGTCATTTGGCTGCCAAATATTTCGAATGCTCGGGGCAACTGGCAGTAGCTTGCTACAAAGAGGAACTCGAGGCGGCATTCCGCTCCCGGCGGCTTGCGGGCTTCCAACTGCTTGATTTGCAGGATTTCAGTGGCCAGGGAACGGCGCTGGTGGGTGTCCTCGACGCCTTTATGGATTCCAAAGGAATGATAAGTCCTGAGGACTGGCGAACTTTTTGTAATGATGCCGTTCTGTTGGCAAGATTCCCCAAGTATAACTATGTCTCTGGTGAATCGTTCGATGCCCATGTCGAACTGAGCTGTTTCCGCAGTGGTATGCCGAGTGCATTTGAACTGCATTGGGAGCTTACCGAGGATAACGGTATACTCGCCTCAGGTTCAACCGAGGTGGACGTACCTGCAGGAACGAATTATATCGATATCTGCGATCTGGCAATAAAACTACCTGTAGTTGAACGGATGAGTACTATCGTATTATCCCTCTCCATACAGGGAACAGATATCCGTAAGAGCTACGACCTGTGGATTTATCCAGTGAAGAGTGGCAACATGCTGGAGGGTGTCCATGTCTTCGACAAGCTATCTGATAATGCGCTTGCATTGCTGGAGCAAGGTGAGAATGTGCTGCTTATGCCGAACCCGGAATCTCTCCAAAATGCTGTTGAAGGTTATTACTGCACAGATTTCTGGTGTTATCCAATGTTCCGCTCGATCTCAGAGAGCATGAACCGGCCAGTACCCATTGGTACTATGGGGCTGTTGATTGATAACAAGCACCCGGTGCTTCGTGAGTTCCCGAGCGAGGAATATTCTACCTATCCTTGGTGGAGTATTGTTGAGAATTCGAAATCGCTCATCATGGATGCAGCTGACCGCGATTGGAATCCCGTTGTGCAGACTATCGATAATTTTGAACGCAATCATAAGCTGAGTTTCCTAGTGGAATGCAGTGTAGGAGCAGGCAACCTGCTGATATGCGCATTGGATGCTGTTAAGGTTAGCGATACGCCGGAAGGCAGACAGTTCTTATCCAGCCTTGCGGGTTATATGAAATCAGACGATTTCAAACCACAGTACAAGGCCAATGTTGCGGAGCTTCTAGAGCTGATCCAATAGGCAGAGGCAGGCGATTACTGAGCTGCTTTTCAAGTTTCATAGAGATGCACAGTTCAATGGCGCTATACTAAAAACTACTTTTTTATTGAATAAGACAGAAGGTTTCATCGTAAAAAACTCTAGAGCAGCGTTTCTCATAATAAAGAGAGATTCGCTGCTCTTAGTTTTTTGCTGCTTTTAGTTTATTGGTAGCCGCCAGCTTCAACAGTGTATCGTTATCTGAGTCTCTGAGGGTTTCGGACCCAGATGACACTATTTGCTAATTTTCAGCCTTTTGAACAACATTTCGGACTCCAGTGACGCTATTGCTTAAAAAGAGGTCCATATGAGTTGTATTTCATACAGATAGTGGCTATGGGGACCGTTAGCCCACCAAAAGTACAATAATACTGCTTTTAGCGTCATCTATGTCCGATAGGTGGTGCTACATTGTTGCAATAGTTCTTAAAACTTCTATCGAACAAAAAGTAAAGGAGTTCACCAAGCAGCCTTTCGCGGCTGAAGGGAACTCCTTTTTTCGCGTTCGACGTATTACACGTATTGGTAAAGCACGGGAGTCAGAGGCTCCGAAACAAAACAAGCCTTAAAAAGTCACCTCTATAGATGATTGCTGATAACCCTCACTCCAGCCTAGAGGGGTTGTTTGTGTTTATCAGCAACTGAGCAGTTTTACAAACGATTTCACAGGGTTGGAGACCTTTGAAAACATTAACCCGGTGCTATCATTGGTAATGAAGCTACACACCTAAAGTTGTAAGCGCATTAACGAATGGCGCCAGAGCCGCTCATCGTCAGGAACAGCGCCAAATTTAGCAGGGTTTGGGGGAACGGGAGAAGACATGAATGAAATTCTATTGAACGATTTGAAGTGGGAAGTCAAAGGGTATTGGCCCTGGGTTCCGCTAAAGGGCACCAGTATGGAGCTGGGACAGGAATTGATGGGGGTTACGGACTGGATGCCTGCCACTGTGCCGGGTGGAGTTCACTATGATCTCTTCAGACAGGGCTGGATTACCAACCCTTATCAAGAGTTAAATAGCCTGAGTTGTGAATGGGTGGAGAACCGCTGGTGGGTTTACCGTACGACCTTGAAACAGCCTGAGCTGAGAGCAGCCAGAGTTGAACTGGTCTTTCAGGGACTGGACTATGAAGCCTCGGTATACGCTGATCATTTACTGCTGGGTGAACATAAAGGTATGTTCGAGCCGGCTGTATTTGATGTTACAGACCTGCTCTCCGGGCGGGAAAGCCTTGAAATTTCAGTGCTGTTGAAGCAGGCGCCAGATGAAATGGGGCAAATCGGCAAAACCTCGGCTACCTTCACGCAGAAGAGCCGTTTTAATTATAAATGGGATTTCTCTACCCGGTTGGTCAATGTCGGAATCTGGGATGATGTGGTATTGAGGGTACATCAACAGTGCTCTTGGGATGATGTGTCGATCACTACAGATGCGGAGTTTGGCGAGAACGATAGAAATCAGATCTCGTCTGGTCGAATCACCATTCAAGCAGGAATCAAGCGAATGGCTGGCTCTGAAGATGATGGGACACTGACAGCGAGCATCACCTGTACTGATCCGGAGGGGAATCTGCTGCTGGTTCAATCGCGACCAGTTCGAGCTGGAGAGCTTCTGAACGCGGAGCTGGAAATACCCGAACCTGAGCTATGGTACCCAAACGGTTATGGAAAGCAGCCACTGTACAATCTTGAACTAAAGCTACTGGATGAAGCTGGAACGGAATTGGATACCCAGAGCTTTCAAACGGGCATTCGCAAGCTCGATTATATCCACAATGTAGATAGTCCAGACAACGCCCTACCATATACAGTGGTGATTAACGGAAGCAAGATCTATATGAAAGGGGTAAATATGACCCCTCTGGACCATCTCTACGGGAATGTAACGGTTGAACAATATCAACTGATGATTCGTCTGATGAAAGCAGCTCATATTAATCTCGTTCGGGTATGGGGCGGTGGAATCATTGAGAAAAAGGCTTTTTACGACTTATGTGATGTAAACGGCATTATGGTCTGGCAGGAGTTCATTCAGTCCAGTTCAGGTATTGACAATATCCCTTCGAAGCAGCCGGAGTTTTTGGAGCTGCTTCACAAGACTGCCTGCACAGCGCTCTGTGACAAACGCAATCATGTATCGCTAACGGTATGGAGCGGCGGCAATGAATTAATGAGTGAGCCAAATAAGCCTTCCGACAGCAGCGATTCCAATCTGGCGATGTTGAAAGAACTGGTAGAACAGTATGATCCGCAGCGACTCTTCCTACCGACCTCAGCTTCCGGCCCGGTAGAATATATTACGGATGCAAAAGGTCAGGGGCATGATGTGCACGGTTACTGGAAGTATATGGGAAACCCTTATCACTACGAGTTATATGGCAGCAACGATAATCTGCTGCACAGCGAATTTGGGGTGGACGGTCTGAGTTCTCTCAAAAGTCTGGAGAAATTTCTGAGTGAGACCAACCGGCGACCGGTTTCTATGGAGAACAACGCGATATGGAGACATCACGGGGAGTGGTGGGATACGCTGAGCCGTGAAGAAGAAATGTTCGGCAGCATGACAGATTTGGAGCAGTTCTCTGCCTGCAGCCAGTGGATACAGGCGGAAGGAATCCGGTTCGTGCTGGAGGCTAACCGCCGCCGTAAGTTCCGAAACAGCGGCAGCATTGTCTGGCAATTCAACGAGCCGTGGCCGAATGTGTCCTGCACTAACCTTGTCGATTATTACGGTGAAACGAAGATGGCCTACCATTGGGTGAAATCTGCCTTCCGTCCGCTACATGTTTCGCTGGACTACCGCAGTCTACTGCTTACACCAAGCACCGGATTTCAGGGAGATGTATACGTGCATGGAGGAAATGGACACAGGGTAGAAGTCGACGCGGAAGTCTTCGATGCAGTCGGACGGTGCATCTATCAGCAATCATTTGAGGCAGAGGGAAACAAAGATCAGGCTGTCGGCGCTGGGGTGCTGAATTTCAACGTGCCAGAGCATGACGATGCTTTATATTTCGTCAGATTGTCCTACCAGGACGGCGATGAAGCACCACAGCAGAATTTATATGTATTCTCTACCAATAAAAAGCATCCATATGCTCCCGCGCTTGCACTTATAGGAGGCAATCTTGAGGTGCGTCAGGAGAGTTTATGGCAGCCGACGGGTCCTCAGGAGAAGAGCCAGCAGGCCCGTTTTACAGTCCGAAATACCGGTGGTGAAGTTTTGCTGCATGTACATGCAGAGGAAAGGGGAGACCGCTACTGGATGGAAGCGGATGAGCAGTTCCATACCCTCTTTCCGGGTGAGACCAAAACAGTAACGGTTACTTGCACTCCTAAACTCTCAGGAGGATTCCTGTCTGGGGAAAATTATAGGATCACAGATGGCTTGCCAGAAATTAGATTCATGTCGTTCCTAACAGCACAGAGCAGAATGATACAGGTTGGAGGAGAAAAAAATCGTGAGTAAAACATTGTGTTTTGTACCGGAGGCATATGTTCCGCTAAGTCGGTTTATTCAAGCCGAGGGATCTACACCTGTAGCTATACCTGTTAGCAGAGCAGTGGCTGATTACTTAAGGCTGCACAACGCTCCACTGCTGCTTGCTTGCTTGCGAGGCGGCGAAGTAGCTTATCAGAAAGCGAATTGGTCAACCCTCCATGAAGACATTGTTGAAGCTGAAGCAGCAGAAGAGATCTCCGAGAAAGAGGAGGGGGTATTTGTATTAGTCAGTCCTTTGCTGACCAATATGCTTCCTGTAGTGTCTCACTGGGATAATAGCGTTGCTGAGGGAAAAGGAGGCTTCCGTTATGGCGGAACAGATGGCATAGGGACATTGCGGATGGACGAAGCTGGGGAAAAGGTTGTTTCCGAGCATGCGCGGCTCTACAATAGCGACCCAGATAGCCCTTATGTATACAATACGGAAGATCATCAGCTTTTCGGAGGCAACGAGGGGAATAAGAATCTTAAAACTCCGCAATTCGAGCATTATATCGGTGACCGCTACAGTCTCTATGCTGTAGATGATCTAGTTGCAGTTTCCCTGAGCGACCGCATCCTTAAGACCTTCGGATTTCCGGTGGTTTTCCGCAATGCATCCACAGACAATGCTGCACTTTTAAGCAATGCGCCTGTATTTCAGCTCATCAGCGGCAGTCTGCTAGTTATAGAGAATGACCAGCATAGCCTTGCTTCCTATATTCTGCCGCCCTTCTGGAGTGCGGCAAATGTTAAGGGATATCCACTGTTGTTCAATGGTTATTATGATGCCAATGAGAATACCTTCAGCACGGTAGGTCCCTCATTTCTGGAAATCATCGGCAAGACTCTGGCCAGCACCGGCAAAGGCGTTGTCGGCATTCTGTGGAACGGAGGAGGATATATCGGCAGCCGTTCCTTGCAAGGCTCCATCTATGCTGGCATTGGGGCGGCAATTACCAGAGGTCAAGAAAGTTATGGCGGTGATGCAGAGCAGGTAGTGGCTGTAGGTGGTTCGCGCGGCGGCTTAACTGCGCTGCTGGCTGGAGGCAATCCGCTTTGCTTACCCTATCGGGTGCGCTACACACTGTGTTATGCACCGCCGTTGATTCTGAACGGGCTCACCCGTGAGTTTGCCGAAGGAGCTTGCCCACTGATCTGGCATGTGGCGGAAGTAGACACCGGTTACCGGGAAATCTGGAAGAAAGATTGGCAGCATCCACAGAACGGCAGCACGGGAATCGAGACTCTGCTACAGACTCTGACGGGAACTATTGACTCTGCAAGTCTAAAGGAAACGACCGGACTGGAATCCGAATTTTTTCTGGAGGGTCTTAAAGCGAGTGGCACAAAGCTGCTGATTAACCATGGCACGCATGATGCCTTTACCCTTAGCCGCTTCAGCTTTTCCTTCGCGGCTTTGGTTCGGAGTCGCGGGATACCGCTTCGCCATGAGATCGGATACCGCTTCGGCCATAACAACTGCACGGATCTTTACGAGCAAGCTACTCTATGTCTAATAGCTCTGCTACAGGAACAGGAGCTCGAATTCACGGGCACGGTGCATTATCGCAGACGCAGTCCGGCTGCGGGAGAGTGGGAGCAGACCGAACGTTTTGTCCCAACTCATCAACCCGTTTTTCTGGAAGCACCTAAGTTCGTAGCGGTGGGTAGCCCTGTGGCTTGGACTCTTTATGGAGAGCCGGGAATGGAATACCGCCTGGATCTGGGAATCCTAGATCAGCAGGCTTGGGAACAGAAGCAGCAGGTAGTTCGAAATGAGCGCATCACACTGGCGTCCGGTGTATTGCCGGACAAACAGCATCCGCTTGAACTCTGCTCGTGGCAGGATGGCGTAAGCCAGTTCACTGACGGACAACATGCGGGCTTTTATCTTTATGAGCTGTCATACAGGCTCAAGGGTGAGCAGAAGTGGAGCGTAGTTTCTCCCTCCCGTGTGCCACAGCCCGGCGTAGAGCCTCAGTCGGTGCTTCGTATTTTGGAGGAGCAGCCCAATCCGGCGAGCGAAGCGTTTCGGGCGGAAGCGGCCGTCCTCTGCATCAGCGCAGGGTTAAGTGAGGCCTAAACGATTCACCATAACATGAACATAAGCGGTGTGCGGCCATTCCGGTGCGTGCACTGCTTTTTTTTTGCCAACAAATAAGTAGCTTTACAAACGCTTTCGCAGGGTTACCGGATTTCGGCGCTCAGTAGGAAGCGCTATCATTTAGGTATAACAACTATACAACGCCTGACCGGATTAAAGCTTGATTCCGGGAGGAAGGAAGGACAGGAGCATGATTGGAAAAACCAGTGAACTAAATCCTTTAATGACAGAGAAAAAGAAAGGTTATCCTGTACGGCGTTTATTCAAAGATTGGTCATCCTGGATATTAATTGTACCCACACTGTTTGCCTTTTTCTTTTTTTCCTGGCAGCCGCTCGTGAAGGGCATTGTGCTCTCTTTTTTCAATACTGAGGGTTATAATGCCGTAAGCTTCGCCGGACTGCAGAATTACAAGGACGTTATACAGAACTCGGCGTTTCAACAGACATTGACCAACTCTTTTGTGTATGTGTTCTGGTCACTACTGATCGGTTTTGCCGTACCCATTATTGTCGCTGTCGTGATTAATGAATTGAGACATGGGAAGTCATTTTTTCGCTTTTCGGTCTTTTTTCCGAGTATGGTTCCCGGCATTGCCGCTTCGATGTTATGGATGTTTTTGTTTGAGCCCGGAAAGGGTGGCGTGCTGAATATTATGCTGAGTGCCATGGGATTTCCGGTGCAGCAATGGCTTCAGGATCCGCAAATGACGATAATGCTGATTATCTTCACGATTACCTGGCGAAATTTCGGGGGAACAGTGCTGCTTTATCTGGCAAGTCTACAGAGTATTAATCATGATCTGTACGAAGCAGCCTCGATTGACGGTGCGAATGTATGGCGGAGATTCAAAAGTATCACCATTCCGCAAATCTCTAGCATGATCGGACTGATGATGATTTTGCAGATCAGCGGTGTATTCCAGATCTTCAATGAACCCCTAGTAATGACTGAGGGTGGACCGAACAATGCCTCAATGACCTTGATGCTGCAAAGCTATTATTATGCGTTCCGGAGTTTTGAAGCAGGCCATTCAATGGCGCTCGGGGTTATTACTTTTCTAGTCCTGATGGTGCTTACCATTATTTATTTCCGGCTGGATAAGAAATTGAACAGGGAGTAGAAGCTATGAAAACTAAAGAAGCATATGGCATTATCGGCAATATAGAATACAGATCACCTTGGGTGCGCCTGCTGTATTGGTGCATGTTCATTCTGATGATTGTGCTGGCCGCTGTCTGTATTTTGCCTCCGGTCTGGATTATGGTCTCAAGTCTGAAGGACATCAAAGAGTTTTATGCAATCCCGCCCACCCTGATCCCCCGCTCGTTCAATGTTGGCAAGCTATGGGAGACCTGGCAGGAGTTTAACTTCCTCAGTTATTATCTGAATACGGCTTATCTGGCCGCAGGTTCTGTACTGTTCTGCCTTACTTTTAACGGACTGGCCGGATATTTCTTCTCCAAGCTAAAGCCGCGGGGCAGTGCCCTGCTGTTTGCACTGATCGTGTGGACCATGATGGTGCCGAATACAGTGGGCATGGTGCCGCTGTTTAAGAATCTGATTGATTTTCCGCTGTTGCACTTGAACCTGACCAATACTTACTGGCCGATGTGGTTTATGGCTGCTGTGAATCCGGTGGTAATTCTGATCTTCAAAAACTTTTTCGATACCATCCCACAAGCGCTGCTGGAAGCCGCCAAAATTGACGGAGCGAGCACCATCGGTATTTTTATTCGAGTCATTCTCCCGCTCAGCGGACCAGTTATGGCTACAATTACAATCCTTACGATGAACAGTGTCTGGCAGGACTTCTTCTGGCCCTTTATGGTGCTGAAGGATAAATCGACCTGGTCGGTCATTGTGGCTATTTACAATCTGAAGGCGACATTGCCGCAGGACATACAGTTTATTGCGTTGACTTTTGCGATTCTGCCGCCGATTATCCTGTTTATTTTTTTCCAAAAGTACATTATGAACGGGCAATCCTTCGGCGGCAGTATTAAAGGGTAACATCACCCGATCACAAACCATTTCACAGTTTTGCCCCGTAGGGTGCTGCAGAAGGTGCATGTTAAGATGATTTCAGATTCAAAAAGAAAGCGCTTTACATGTTGCGAAGAATGCTTTAACAATAAGACTAGGGGGAATTACATTGAAAAAAGGACACACCAAGAACCTGACAGCTACACTGGCACTTACGCTGCTTTTTTCTGCCGGACTGGCTGGCTGTGGAGGCGGCTCCAATGAGAAGAATGCCGGAGGAAAGACGGAGACAGCGGGCAATCAACAGGTGACGATCAAGGTCAGTAACTGGCCAAAGCCGAATGAGGAAGCCAAAATCGCCCAGTATGAGCAGGTCATGGCGAAGATGAAAGCCAATTATCCGGAAATTATTGTGGACAAAGATGAATGGGGGTATGATGTCAGCTCATTCCTGCCAAAAGCGGCCAGCGGCCAGCTTCCGACGGTATACGAAACCTTTTTTACAGAAACAAGCAAAATCATCAAGGCAAATTACGCGGCTGACATAACGGATACGATGAAAAAATATGGCTACGACAAGGCGATCAATCCAGATCTGCTGAAAATGGTTACCAAGGACGACAAGTATTATGGGATTCCGAAGGACGGATACGTCATCGGTATGCTCTACAATATGAATCTTTTCAAGGAGGCTGGACTGCTGGACGACAAGGGGATTCCTAAATTTCCTAAAACATATGAAGAGCTAGCAGAAACTGCGCAGATTATTAAACAAAAGACCGGTAAAGCCGGAATGTTCTTGCCTACAAAAAGTGGTCAAGGCGGTTGGATGTTCATGAACATTGCCTGGGCATACGGAGCAGAATTTGAAAAACAAGTGGACGGGAAATGGCAGGCGGTGTTCAATTCGCCGGAAGCAGCAGCGGCCCTGCAATATGTGAAGGACTTAAAATGGAAATATGATGTACTGCCCGACAACAATCTGGTCGATGTTACGAACGATATGTTCCGCTTGTTCGGAACCGATCAGGTCGCTATGAGCTTCGGCACGAATGACTGGTCACCGGTCATCCAGCAACAGACTAAGATGTCCAAGGACAATGTGGCAATGTCCGCGCTTCCAGTAGGACCAATCGGGAAACCTGTAACCCTGCTCGGTGGCGGCCTATATATGTTCTCGCCTAATGTAACACCTGAGCAGATTGATGCCGGATTCAAATGGCTAAAAACCTACGGATTTACACCAGAGTCCTCTGAAGAGGCACTGACCGGTTGGGATATTGAGAAGAAGACACTGAGCGATCAAGGGCTGATCGTAGGGCCTTACGGGCTGCGGATTTGGACTGATGAGAAACGGATTGGAGAAGAACAAAAGATTCTCGACAAATACAACAACGTCAATCTGGATTTGTTCCGTGATTATATGGACAATGGCAGCAAAGGCATGCGGGCGGAAGAACCAGTCAACGCACAGGAATTGTACCAAAAGCTGGATATCGTACTGCAAACCGTACTGACGGACAAGAACGCAGATCCGCAACAGATCTTGGATAGGGCTGCCGAAGAATTCCAACGTGATTATCTCGATAAGGTTAAATAAAACGCAGACCAACGGCGACGTCGTCCTTCTGAAGGGCGGCGATGCCGTTTCTGCGTAGATTGCCTTAACTACTTAAATGAGATAAAGGAGATATGCATAACATGGCAGCAAAAGAATGGGGAGACTGGGGAGCACGCTGGATCTGGCCGCAGGAGGAGCAAGGATCAGCGGATAGGGAACAGCAGCACGAGCGTGCGTACTTTCGCAGAGTGTTCGAACTGCCAGCTGGTATCGGAAAGACCTGCACCCTGGATTTGGCCATTACCGCAGACAGCCGCTACAGGCTGTTCGTCAATGGGCAGCGTTTATGGGCCGGTCCTTGTAAAGGACATGGTCATATACAGTATTATGAAGAATTCAGTCTGGACAATGTTCTACAACCAGGTTTAAATGTGCTTGCTGTTATGGTCGTTCATTATGCAGGGACTACGCCCTTTGAACTGGGCGAAGACGGACCTTTGTCCGTCTGGCGCTCGCAAAAAGGCGGGCTGCTTGTGGAAGCGGCAGTTACACAAGGAGGGCAGCTAGTACAGGAGCTAAATACGGATAGCTCATGGAAAAGTATTAAGGATCGCAGCTATAAGTTCCAGCAGTTTCCGATCATACGCTGGATGGGTGGACTGGAAGAAGTGGAGGGTGACGCAGCGCTGCTGGATTGGACACTGCCCGAATATGATGACAGTGCCTGGCTTGCTAGCGGAATTGTGCAACCGGTGCGGGATGAATATGGCCAATTAACCCCTTGGCAGCTGGCCCGGCGTCCGATTCCGCTGTTGTATGAGCGGGAGCAATTTTTTCTGAAGCTGATGCGTAGCAGTAGCGGGGAAGGGCATGCCTTTTTTGAGGAAGGGCATAGTCTGGAGCTGCGAAATGGAGATGGCGGCGCTTCACCCAACGCAGTACTGCCTTCCGCTGGAATAACAATAGAAGCAGGGCAACATTTTTGGTTGGAGTTGGATGCTGGCGAGCTAACCACAGGGTATTTGCAGCTTAGACTTCTTGGAGGCAAAGGTAGCCGGATTACCCTACTATGCGCTGAGTGTTATGAAGAAGAAACGGGGGATGATGAGATTCGCCGCAAAGCTGTCCGCGATAATACGAAGGAACATGTATTAAGAGGCGGTTACGACAGCTATCACCCGGCAGGTTACGGCATCTCTGCGCGGATGGAAATCTACGAACCGTTCTGGTTCCGTACCTTCCGCTATGTACGGCTGGAAGTGCAGGCTGGTGTCGAGCCTCTAACGATTTCCAGCTTTAGCTATAGGGAGACCGGATATCCACTGCAGCCGGAAGGAAACTTTCACTGCTCCGATGAACAATATAACCAACTATGGGAGCTCAGTGTACGAACACTTCAGCGCTGCATGCATGAGACCTACGAGGATACTCCGTATTATGAACAGCTGCAGTATACCATGGATACCAAACTGATGATGGAGTTTACGTACCTATTATCAGGGGACGACCGGTTAGCGCGGAGAGCTATGGAAGATTATAAGGCCTCTCAGCTACCAAACGGGATGCTGCAAAGTCGCTATCCCTCAGTGCTGCCGCAGGTCATTCCTTCCTTCTCCCTATATTGGATCGGAATGATTCATGACCACTACAGATCCTTCGGGGATATGGCCTTGGTGAATCAGTACCGGTTAGCGCTGTTATCTGTGCTGGACTGGTTCGATCAACATCTGACTCCGGAGGGTCTGGTGGACAGAACGCCCCGCCAATATTGGAATTACTTCGATTGGGTGGAGGAATGGCCGCTCGGCGCACCGGATTGTACGGATGATGCACCCGCAACCGTACTGAGCCTGATGTATGCGGCCGCGCTGGAGCAAGCGGCTGAATTGCTTGCAGCCAGCGGTTGGACACAGATTGCTGGTGAACTGCGTCAACGCAAAGCGGCGGTCAACGCTGCGGTAATGGATTGCTGCCGGCTAACGAACAGTCTGCTGTTCCGCGACAGTCCGGAGGCAACTGCGGGAACGCAGCATAGCCAGCACACGCAGGTCTGGGCGGTTTTAGCGGGCACAGTGGATGTTGTAGAAGGGGCGGCACTGCTGGAGTCAACGTTAACAGACACATCACTGGCTAAGCTTTCGTTGCCGATGAGCTACTATCTATTCCGCGCGCTAGAGAAATGCGGAATGTATGACCGCTCGTTCGGACTATGGACACGGTGGTTGAAGCAGTTGGAGCTTAATCTCACTACACTTCCAGAAATAGATTCAACCGGCACCAGAAGTGACTGCCACGCATGGAGCGCACTGCCGATCACTGAGTTCACCAGAGGGATATTGGGTGTCCAACAAGGAATAGAGGGAATAACTATAAAGCCCCACTATGGAGAACTGCGGCAGGCCAGCGGAACCGTAAATACAAGTATCGGCCCAATAAACATCAAATGGGAGATCCGTTCAGTAACAGGACAGGAGATCTTCCACATGAAAGCTTCCTGGCAAACCAGATCGGCAATTACAATAATTTTGCCTAATCGTGAAGTGCATGAGACAGATGAGGGTTCCTTTTACAAGGAGATCGACATTAGTCACCTTAGCTGTTAGTCTGATTTCAGTTGATTTTGTTTTCATGATTCATACACCGGAGGGGGATGGGGAAGTCATATGTTCAGATCGTTCGGCCGCAATATCCGCCTAGTCCTGGTGTTGTTCATTACTGTCTATATTGTCGCTTCGAGCTTCATTCTGTACCGTACTATGGAGCATAGAAGCCTTGACATGCTGCGGCAGCTATCCGTTCAGTACACTGGCCAGCAGCATAAGAATACACTTCTGTTCATGAACTGGCTGGAGGAGACCTCGAAGCTTATATCCAACAACCAGGTGGTGCAGAATGCGCTGAAAAAACCAACATATGACGGGGCAATCTCTCCGATACTTGAGGGCATACGTTCTTCCAGTAGTGACATTCTCGGCATTTACATTTGGGGAGAAGCAGGGGGAACTTACTCCTCAAGCAATGTTTCCGGGTTGCTGCCCTTTGCAGAGATCAAAAAAGAACCAGGGATGGAACAATTTCTAAATAACCGAGAGCAGGCTTTGCGCTGGACGGTGCTGAACCGGGAGCATCTAATGAATGCACCTTCGGATCTGCGCGACCGTCTGTTGCTTGAAGTAAAAATTAAGGGTTCGATGGGAGACGTCCTCGGTCTGCTCTCGCTCGAAGTGGAGATTGACAAGCTTTACAGCTTCTACCTATCTGGCGAGAATACAATCTACGGGGGAAATGAAGTTTACCTACTGACCGGAAACGGGAAGCTATTGAGTGCTGCCGATGTCCCGAAGGAGCGACTGCAGGAGATCAAAGCAGCACTAGTTACTTCGGAAAAAGCTACCTTGGCTGAGCTTGTGACACAGGGTATCGATCAAAATAGTACAGGCAGAGGTGATGCAGATCTGCTGGAGCGGGAAACGGCTGACGGCCTGATTTTGCTCTATCCACTACCGGAATCGGCAGAGCGGATTGTCACCTATATCTCAGCAGATGGCATGAATGCAGAGCTGCGAACGTTTAAGTATTTAATGCTCGCCCTGAACCTCGTAGTGTTCATAGTGTTCTGGCTGCTGATCTCAGTGCTTAGCGGCAGTATAGTTAATCCACTGAAGCAGTTGTACCTGAAGATTAATTCAACAATGAAAGACTAAGATAAGATGGAGTCTGAATCATGAAAATCGCTAACCGAAGTGTATTTCATACATCTAGCGTGGGCAATAAACGGATGAAGTAAGATATAGTTGTATTCAGTACACTTATTATTCGGAAAGTTAGTTGCTTCCAACAGAATTGGAACGTATAGATGTACCAAATACACTTAAACTTCTGCTCGCTGCAAAAAAAGGGTGCTTTAGCTGTATTAAATACAACTAAAGCACCTATAATTCTCGAAAGTATCTTTAATTTGCCACTACTCAGAATAAAACAAGAAATCGTCTTTTTAAGCAAAGTAGAAGTCCCTTCTACCCACTCAAAAAGGATCGATTTCTTTGTTATGTCCGCATTTATAAACTAAATTCGCTAATTGGGCAGTTCCTTCTTCAAGTTGATCGTAACTGTGGTGCCTTGCCCCGGTGTGCTGGAGATACTTAAACCATATTGAGGACCATATTCCAGTTTAATTCGTTCGTCCACATTTCTTAGTCCATACCCGCTCTGAAACAACACATCTTCCTTGGCTTGGCTAAGCGTCGCACCGTTGGAAAATCCCACCCCGTCATCAGTCACTGTGAAGCGAATCTCATCTGCCACTAATTCGCCTTTAATCCAGATTCGGCCCATCCCGCGTTTCTCGCTGATGCCGTGTTTGATCGCATTCTCTGCAATAGGCTGAAGAATCAGCTTCAGAATGCGAACCTTGCGCAGCGATTCCTCAATCTCGTATTCAATCTCGAACTTATCCGGAAACCTCATTTGCTCAACTGTCACAAAACTCTGCACCAAGCGGATTTCTTCGTCCACGGTCACGAACTTGTCGCCTTTATGCAGGCTGATTCGAAAAAAGGTAGCTAATGAAGAAATCAGCCGTTCGATATCGGGCTGCTTCTTCAGTCGGGCAATCCAGGCAATTGCATCCAGTGTGTTGTAGAGAAAATGGGGATTGATCTGTGATTGAAGTGCGGTCAGCTCAGCTTTCCGTTGCTTTTCTTTCTCCTCATCTTTCTCCAGCATTAATTGGCTGATCCGCTCCACCATCTGATAGTAGCTGTTCTCAAGCTGAAAAATCTCATCAACCTGACCGCGCTGTTCATAAACAGCGGCCAGATCTTTTTTGCCAAACAGGCTCAGCTTCTTCTTCAAGTTCAGCAGTGGACGGGTGATTTTGGCTGCCAGATAGAAGGAAAAAATCAGCAGCACAATAAAGGTAACGCTGGCGAACAAAAGCGCATTTTGATTGCCTTTGGCGATTCCCGAGAGCAGTTTGTGATTGGAAATCACGCTGGTGAATTCCCAGCTGACCCCAAGTGTCTCCAACCGGGGATTCAAAGGATAAGTAGCAATGATGTAGGAATTTCCGTTATCTGACCAGGTACGATAGCCTTCTTTTTTACCAGGGCGAAGAGGGGCGTTTTCCTCCAAAAAATTGCCCAAGAGCCGTTTGTCGGGGTGAGAAATAATCCGATTGTCGGAAGTCAGGAAGGAGTAGCCGATGCCAGTGAAGCTGGAGGAATACAGGTCCGCCAAAGCAGCCTCCCTGACATAAATGATCACGACCCCGATATTTTGTCCAGTATTGAAATTGCGGAACTGCTGGCCGAATGGAATATACGCATTGCCTTCTCCATCCCGTTTGATCTCACCGACAACAGGCATGCTGCTCTCCTGAATGCGTTTGATGAACAGGGCTTCAGGCACTTCCAGCATCTGCTCCTTAGACTGGTAAGAATAAAGCATATTATCGTTGGTGCTGATAATTACATTACCCACCAGGTCGTTCTGGGCCAGCATACCGTCGATGATAGCTCCAATTCGCGATTCCTTGTCAGCTGACGGCAGGGAATCGTTATTGATGATTTGGTAGATATCACTGTTCACCAGAAACCGCAGAAACAACATTTGAATGTCATCGACCATGAGCTCCACGCTAAGCCCAATTTGGCGCTGAGTCTGAACGACATGGCGGTACAGATCCTTTTGCAGGTAGGTATAGGAATAAAAATTGAAAATAACGAGCATCAGCACCAGATGCAGAGACAGTCCTGCTAACAGAACAACAACAATCCGGCTTTTGATCTTGAACCGCCTCATCCAGGAATCCATCCGGTTGGCTAGTCTCCGCTTACCCATAGGTTTTTGCATATTCGCTCGGCGGGATGCCCGTCATTTTTTTGAAGATCTGGCTAAAGTATTTGGAGTCAGTGAAGCCGACCTGATTGCCAACCTCGTACACCCGATACTTCGGATTGCGCAGCATACGTTTGGCCTCCTCGATACGGTATTCCGTCAGACATTCGTAAAAGGTTTTGTTCAGATCTTTACGGAATAGATGCATCAAATGGGTTGGACTGACGAAGACCGCCGCAGCAACCATCTCAACGGTAATGTTTCCGGCATAGTGCTCCCGGATAAAAGCGAGTGCGTCCCTGATTTCACGCCGGCACCGAGCTCCAGCCTCTTCTTCAGCATACAGCACACGTTCTATGCCAGAAAGGGCACGCTGCGCAGCAAGTACAGCCTGCCGGTATGAATCTACGATCCCGTTCCATTCTCCCGCAGGTTTACCTATGCCGACGCTTAAGGCCTGGCCGAAGTGCTGTTGGCTCCATTCAGATAGTTGTTTGCCCAATTTTCGTGCAGAATCTCCGGCCAGCTCTGGTTCCCCGGTCCGAAGGATCATAACCCACTCCAGATGGCTGTCCCGGAATAGACACAGTTGCTCAAAAGAATGCGCTTCCAGAATAGTCGCCGCTGCATCCTCCAGCGCTTTGCCTACAGTATTTCCTTGAAGGCCGTTATCAGGAGGAAAGGTAATGGACAGCGGTAGGATAGCTTTTCCAGGTTCCAATTGCAGTTCCAGTAATTTTATCTTATTTGAAATAAACTCTTCGTCATGCAGTTGGTCATGCAGCAAATCCTGCCAGAACTGCTTGGAGATCGAGGCCAATTCCTCATTAAGCTGTGAATACCGCTTGGAGAGTTGCTTTTTGCCAAGGATTTCATCCCCGACGCTTCGAACTGTATTTGCAAGTTCTTCTATATTAATGGGCTTTAGCAAATAGGTGGAGGCGCCATAACGCAAAGCAGCCTGCGCATATTGAAATTCGTCATAACCGCTGAGCACGACAATCCCTACGAGCATGTCCTGTTCCCGTATTTTTTCGATGAGCTCAAGACCGTTCATATACGGCATACGAATATCGGTAATGATCACATCTGGACGGTGCTGTAGGGCAAGCTCCAATCCTTCCTCGCCATTGCTGGCTTCTCCTATGATCTCGACGTTGTATTCTGCCCAGTCTATGGTCTGGGTGATGCCCATGCGGACCAGATATTCGTCATCCACTACAAGCGCTTTCAACATTGGCTTCACCTCGAAGTAGTTTCTAATATGTCTTACAGCCATTATAAACATGAAACCTCTTAAAGAGGAGGTATAATTTCTGAGGTTGTCAGGATCGCAAACGATTTCGCAGTATGTTCCCCGGTGACTCTGCGCAGTGACTGCCACGTAGCGTAAGGATCAAACATTTCAACAGCTTCGCAAACCGTTTCATAGGATTCCATCCTAACTTTTGCAAAATCCACTGTGATAGACTTTAAGCGTAAAAGAGCAGTAAGCGCTTTTATAAACATAGAGAGATCGAAATTGAACGTTGTAGGAGGAGTACACTAGATGCAAGATTCATTTATTCCATTTGGGTTTCAATATTACCGTTCCCCGACCCCCTTCCGTGATCAATGGGAACAAGACTTAAGCAATATTGCCGGACAGGGCTTCAATTGTGTGAAATATTGGGTACAATGGCGCGCGAGTGTGTCCAAAGAAGGGACCTATCATTTCGATGATATTCAGGAGCTAATGGATATTGCGCAGAGGAATGGTTTGAAGGTCATTTTGAATGTAATTTTCGACGTGGCGCCGGCCTGGTTCTATAAAAAATATCCTGATTCCAAAATGGTTACAGCGGACGGTTCCATTCTGGAACCAAGGGCGATTAACTGCCGCCAGATCGGCGGAGCGCCGGGGCCCTGTTATCATCATGCAGCTGCCGCCGAAGAAAAGGCAAAGTTTCTGGCGGAGACGGTGAAGACTTTTAAGGATCATCCGGCGCTCTGGGTCTGGGATTTATGGAATGAGCCTGAACTAACCACAGGAATCAAGCGCAAGCTGTCTTTTGACAACCAGGTGTGTTATTGCGAGCAATCGCTGTTGGTGTTCCAAGAACGGATAAAAAATAAATATGTTACTTTGGAAGCCCTCAATGAATCATGGCAGCGGACTTACGGGAGCTGGGAGGAAGTAGAGGCACCGCGTGGACAAGGCGTATTTAATGATCTGGTGGACTGGCGCCTGTTCATGTCCGGTACTTTAACGGATGAGCTGCGGAGCCGGGTAGATATAGTGAAGTCACTGGATCTTTTGCATCCTGTTATGGCCCACACTGTGCCCGCCCCTATCTTTAATATGATTACAGCGGGTTCGGACGACTTCAAGCTGGCTGAGCCCTGTGACTTGACAGGCAATAGCCTTGGGTCCTCGGCCTGGTCTGCTGATCTACTGATCTCTGCCGCCAAAGGTAAACCCATTATCAATTCGGAGATTCATGCTTTGCCAGGCAATACTGCAATGAAGCCGCGTCAGCCGGACCTGCGGGAAATGAAACGGCATATTCTGACCCCGCTCGCTCGTGGCATCACGGGATATTTGTTCTGGCAGTACAGACCAGAGATATTGGGACAGGAGGCCCCTGCATGGGGCAGTGTATATTTGGACGGAAGTCCAACCCCATGGTACAAGGATATGGCTCATCTAAATAAGCTGGTGCAAAACAATAAGCAAGAGCTGATACATGCAAAACGGCGCGGAGACGGGATTGCCATTCTGTTCAGTCCGCAGAACCAGGTTGCTAACTTTGCGGCACATGATCATCTGGACACCTACAACGATTCCTTACAAGGCGCCCATAAACTACTGCATGAGCTCAATTATAAAGTTGAATTTCTGCATGAGACGGATGTTAACGAGAAGACACTGGAGCAATACCACTGCTTGTGGATGCCTTATCCTCTATATTTGAACCGCAAACTGTGTGACATCCTACGCCAGTGGGTGGAAAAGGGCGGGATTTTGATTTCAGAATGCTCGTTCGGAGCACTTCAGGGAGAGAATGGCTGCCACAGCTATACGGTGCCCGGTTATGGATTTGACCAGGTGTTCGGGGTCCGTGAGACTTGGATTCATTCCGCTGAGAACCTGGATCACAGCTATCATCAGGTTGCGTTCGAATCACGGACAGCGATTCCGTTGCGGAATGTTATGGAGCACAGCAAGGCGGAGGAATCGGCAGCAGACGATACGGCGCACGGATCCTATTACAAATCGGATATCGAGCTGGAAAGCCATGTGAAGGTACTGGCTGAATTTGCCGAGGACCGCATGCCTGTGTTGACTACCGCCGCTTATGGCAACGGGCGTGCCGTATGGTTTGGTACCTTGCTTGCGGCTGCCTACTGGCAGGATGGACATCCCGGAACGCTTCAGCTGGTGCGGGATCTATTACAGAAGGAACTAAAGCTGCAGCCGTATGTACAAGCAAGCGGCGGTGTCCGCGCGGATCTCTCCGAGTGGGAAGGTGAGCAGGACCGAGGGGCATTTCTTTTTGTTCATAATGAAGGGGATATGGCGGTTAAGGCTGACGTTACGCTGGGTATTGTTTATACTTCTGTCGAACCGTGGTTTGATGATGGCAGCGCTGAAATTCAACCAATGAATCTATTGAAACCCACAACTACAAAACTGACTGTGCGGGTAGAAGCTGGAGATGTTCAAGTATTCCGATTATCTTAACCGGTATCAGTAAAGAACGGAGAATATAGAGCTGGTGAAAACTGGCTAAAGGAGTGTATCTATATGCGTTCGTTAGATTATGTTAATCCATTGCAGGGGACGGAGTCAGATTTCCGGTATTCACATGGCAATACGCTGCCACTTACAGCGCTGCCATTTGGTATGGCGGCTTGGTGCCCGCAAACCTATGAAGCAGGTGGAACCTGGTTCTTCCACCCGCGCCATCGCCACCTAGAGGGTATCCGGCTGACCCATCAGCCCAGCCCGTGGATCGGAGATTATGGGCATCTGACCCTGTTGCCACAGACAGGTCCACTTCTGCTCAGTCCCGGTTCACGTTCTTCTTCCTTCAAAACGGAAGAGATGCAAGTGTCCCCTCACTATTTCGATGTGTTTCTTCAACGTTACCGCACCCGGCTGGAGCTGACTCCAACCGAACGTTGTGCAGCGATAAGAATAACTTTCTCTGAGAGGCAGCAGAACAGGCTTATTATAGCACCTCTGAAAGGTGAGTCACATCTCACCTTCCAGCCGGATAAACGTAGAATCACCGGCTACACAAGAGGCCATACCGCCGGGGTGCCCGATAATTTCGCGATGTATTTCGTGTTCCAGTTCGATAGGGATTTTCACATGGAGGAGTCGGGAATCTTTAACGGAGATTATCAGCCACTGGAGACCCATGAAGGGACTGGCGAACGACTGGGCGCTTACGTAGGAATAGCTGCACCGGAATCTGGCATAGTGGGAGTGAAGTGCGGGACTTCCTTTATTAGCGGAGAGCAGGCGCTGCTTAATCTGAACCGAGAGATTGGGGAAGACAGCTTCGGAGAGATCTTGAATAGAGCAAAGGCAAGCTGGGAAGAACGGTTGGGGCGCATTGTTGCTGAAAGCGCAGATGAAGAGAACCTCCGCACCTTTTACAGCTGCATGTACCGAATCTGCCTGTTCCCAAGAACGTGGCATGAATATAATGAGCAGAACGAGCAGATCCATTACAGCCCCTTTAACGGCAGCATCTGCCAGGGTCCGATGTATTCGGATATCGGGCTGTGGGATGTATACCGAACCAGCCTTCCTTTATACAGTATCCTATTCCCATCTTTATTGGGTGAGATTATGCAGGCGTGGACATTGGCATACAAGGAGAGCGGCTGGCTGCCAAAGTGGCTGTCACCAGGGGAGCGCAGTGCCATGCCCGGCACACTGATTGATGCCGCAGCTGCGGATGCCGTGGTTAAGGGCATCGGCGGATTTGATACAGAGGTACTGTATGAAGGTCTTCTGAAGCATGCAGATCGTCCATCAGTGGACGAGAAGCTGGGCAGAAGGGGCCTTGAATTGTACTTGCAGCATGGTTATCTGCCGCATGACCGTTTCCATGAAAGTGTAAGCAACACGTTGGATTATGTATACGGAGATTTCTGTATTGCGCAGATGGCCAAAACACTTGGCAAAATGGATGATTATGAGCGTTTTATGGCTCGGGCACAGAATTATAAGCTGCTGTTTGATCTGACAGTTGGGTTTATGAGAGGTCGCAATGAGGACGGTACTTGGCAGGAAGCATTTGATCCTCTGGAGTGGGGTAATCCGTTTTGTGAAGGCGGGGCTTGGCAGGGGAGCTGGGCAGTGCCCCACGACTTCCCGGGACTAGCCGGGCTGATGGGTGGTGAAGAGGCTTTTGTCCAGCGTCTGGATCAGTTGATGACCGAGGAACCGGTATTTAAAGTGGGATCCTATGGTTTGGAAATACACGAAATGTCGGAAATGGCCTCCGCCGATCTGGGGCAGTTTGCCATCAGCAATCAGCCGAGCTTCCACATTCCTTATATATTTGCCAGACTGGGTGTGCTGTCCAAAACGCAATATTGGGTCCGCAAAACCATGACCGAACTGTTCAGCAGCCAGATGGATGGTTTACCCGGCGACGAAGATAACGGCAGCATGGGTGCTTGGTTTATTTGGAGCGCCATCGGCCTGTACCCTTTAAGTCCCGGAATTCCTGAATATGTGCTCGGCAGCCCGCTTTTTGATAAGGTAACTATTCAGCTTGAAAATGGGCAGCAATGGATCATTGAAGCAGAGAACAACAGCCCCGCCAATGTGTACAGCAAATCGGTCCACTGGAACGGATCGCTATGGCAGCACCACTCTCTGTCACATGACGAGATTGTCAAAGGTGGAGTCTTGAATTTCTGTATGTTTTCGGGCGCATATCCGTCTTAAGAACAATGCAAGGCAGTCTGGAAAATTCCGGACTGCCTTTGTTTTTATTAGATGATTTTACAATCAAAAAAAATTGAGGAACACACTGAATCAGTGATGAATGCAAATCGACTTTTCTATAAATCACTCCGATCCCGTAATTGCATGGAAATCATGCTTGATATACAACAAGCTGCTGCTCACTCCCGACAAACGCGCTGAATTTTTGCACATTGTACAACATTCCACGTTCGAATACGTAACTTCTCTATTCTCCGACAGCATTTTTTTATAGGGCGAAAACTGGGCTTTACGGTCAAATCGTGAAATGGCAAACCATTTCGCAGCTTTCCCGCCTGTTATTTCAACGTAAACATGTCTAATATCGAAGAGAATGAAAGCGCTTAACATCGAGGATGAGAGAGGAGGAAATAACTTATGACTCTAAAACTTCATTCCAAAAGAAATCAGCTAATCGTTATTCTGACCGCTCTGTTAGCAGGAAGCCTGCTGCTGATTGGTGCGAAGAAGCTGCAAGCTCCCCAAGCAGAAGAAATGCTTCTGACCTATAACGGGCAGGAGGCCACAGCAGCGGAGTTCAATTGGCATCTTCAAATGAATCGGGCACTGATTGTTGATTATTTTAAACAAACTTACAACGCCGACTATTCAATAGACTTCTGGTCTGCCTACTATTCCGGCGAAAATCCAATGCAGAAATGGATCAATACAGCTCAAACTCAGCTTTTGACGAAGCGGATGGAGCTACAGCTTGCTCAAGAAGCAGGAGTCGTAACGGATATCAGTTTTGAAGGTTTTCTCAAGGAGATGGAGCGCGAGAATAATCGGCGGAGTCAGGCAGCAGCGAATAAGGAGGTGGTGTATGGTCCTCTTCATCTGGAGGCGCAGGCCTATTTCAATTATTACATGAGCAACCTTGAGGATGCCACGATTGAGGCAATGCGCAGTAACGGAAGTATCGTGATTTCAGACGAACAGGTGAAATTGGAATATGCAGCAAATCTAATTGCGAAATATTCTCAGCCGGGAACGATTCGTCTGGAATGGGCAACGCTTCCCTTTGGCCCAGAAACAGAGTACAAAGATCAGCAAAAAGCCTTAGAAAGAATGGAAAAGCTCCATGCAATAGCAACAGCGACAGCAGCAACAGATTCTTCAGGCACAGGCTTCCAAGACCAGGCAAAAGAGTTTGGCGTAAACGTTGGCGAGGTGAAAATAACAAGTGCTTCACGGCGAACAGCAGCTCTGGAAAATCCAAAGGTATTGCTTACCGCAGAGCAACTGGCGCCGGGAGAGTTTAGCGGTTTGTTTACTGAAAATGGGGCTATTCACCTACTTTACTGCCTGTCGGCAGATGATGCAGCTATTCAGCCGTTCGATCATGTGAAGGATGCCATCGCACTGAATTTGGCGCAGCAGAAGTATAGATCCATTGTGGACGAAAAGCTGTCCGAAGCTGTCGTGGAATGGAATTACCCGATGGCTGAAGGTCTCGCAAACCAAACCATCCAATAAATGTTCAAGGGGGAATAATACAATAATGTTCAAAAAACTCGCAAAATCACTGCTTATAATGGTGCTGATCTTCACAGCGCTGCTTCCCGTAATGGGCGTTTCTGCCCATTCTGAAGAGACGAATGCCGATGATTTCTCAACCCTACCGGCAGCGGAACACAGGTCCGAGAACTGGCTAATTGACAGTAGTAATCCTCAATTTTTCGGAGGAGATGCAGCCCGGCTGGTCAGAACCTCCACGGAGACTGGCTATGCCATTTACCCTTTGACTGGAGTTCAGTCGTTTACGCTTCAAGCGTATTATTTCTCTGGTTCCACGGCTGTTATCAAGTTCTACGGATCGCCAGATGCAGATATCTGGACGGAGCTTCCAGCCATCAACGACAGTCCCACCGCAACCGGTTCTGGCTGGTACGGAACAGTATATACACCCTCGGGGGCGCTGCCGGATGGTGTCAATTATGTCAAAATTGAAGTCAGTGGTGACCTCGATACCTGGCTGATGCAGCTTGGGCACCTTACGCTCTCCAATGTGTCGCTTGCACCACAAACGATTGTTGATGAGCTTGACGACATTGCACAGCTTTATACACACAGTACAAATTGGTCTTTAGATACAAGCAATCCCGCTTTTTTTGGTGGAGATCATTCTCGTGCGGTGAGAACAGCAGACTCAGCAGAATCACTCGTGTACCATTTGCATAATCTGCAACATTTCACAGCCCGCATGCATTCCTTTGCCGGGTCTAGCGGGACTATCAAGTTCTATGGTTCGGCGGATGCATCCACTTGGACAGAACTTTCTGCTGTTCATGAACCTCCACAGGCCACTGGTGATGCGGCTTGGACCGGGACGAATTATACTCCGGCACAGGGGATTCCTTCCGGACTTCATTACTTAAAAATAGAACTTAGCGGTGATTCCGCACCCTGGCTGATGCAACTAGGATCGGTCACCTTATCCAACCGCTTGCCTGGAGATGGAGGGAGCAGCGGTGGAGACGGAGAATATTATGTGGATTCATTTGCAGGCAGCGACAACAACGATGGAAAAACACCGGAGACTGCCTGGAAGACCTTTTCTATAGTGAATCAGACTACCTTTGAGGCTGGGGATCGGATTTTATTAAAGAAGGGTGGAATCTGGAACGAACAATTATATCCTAAGGGCAGCGGCACAGATGAAGAACCGATTACAATATCTGCCTATGGGAGTGGAAGCAAACCGATTATCAACGGTGGAGGCATGGCCGGAGCAGCTGTATACCTACGTAACGCTTCGAACTGGGTGATTCGGGATCTTGAGGTCACTAATTATGCTTCCGAGAGGGGAAGTGTTTACCGGGAAGGTATTATGGTGGAGAACGCAAATGGAGGAACATTAAGTAATATCCGCATTCAGGATAACTATGTCCATGATGTATCAAGCAGTTTCCGTTATCCAACGGTTTCCGGAGCCGAAGGTGGCCCACATGCGTTTGGAGGTATCTCCGTATATGTGGGCGGAACGACGGGCACGGACAAGTTCGATGGGGTATGGATCGAGGGCAATACAGTGGAACGGATAGGCCGGACCGGTATTGTGGTATGGGATCAGCGTTTTAACGGAGCAGACTATGCTACGGTCAATGTTACGATCCGTGGAAATTATGTCAAACAAGCCGACAGCGACGGTATTCTCACCTTCGGTGCGGATGGAGCGGTGATTGAGCATAACATAGCGGAGGAAGGCGGAAATTATTCCGAAGAAGGCGAGTTTAACGGCTCTGCCGCAATTTGGCCGACTCGCGGCAAGAATAATATCGTCCAGTTCAATGAGTCTTTTAACACGAACAAACCAGAGGGAGATGGTCAAGGCTTCAATCTGGATATCGATACGATGGACAGTGTGGTTCAATATAATTACAGCCATGGCAACAAAGGCGGATTCATGCTTTTTGTCGATGCCCGTTTGACTCCAGGCGTGCTGACAGGCTCCTCTAACAATGTAGTCAGATACAACATCAGCCAGAATGATCTAACGCATACGTTTAATTTTGCAGGCGGGGTTACGCCAGATACACAAATCTATAACAATACTATCTATATCGGAGCTGGGCAAAACACCAAAATTATCGATCATGAATGGGATGACGCAGGAAATATTAACGCTCCATATTCTTTTAGGAACAATCTGGTCTACAACCTTGGTCAAGGAGGTTATAATCTGCCAGGGGTGAACGGTAGCTTCGACCATAATCTATTATATGGCAACCATCCAGTAAGCGAGCCGGAAAATACCAATCCTATCACAGCAAATCCACTCTTAGTTGCTCAGGGCACCGCCGGAATGGGCTGGAATACAGTGGACGGTTACAAGCTGAGAGAGGGGTCTCCTGCACTTGGGGCCGGTGCTGTCATTGCAGACAACGGTGGGCGGGACTACTGGGGCAATCCCGTTTCAGCAGCAACTCCACCGAATATAGGAGCTTATAATGGACCCGGACTTGATCCTGCTACGCTTCCAGAAGCCCCTGTAGATGATCTGCGACTATATTTTCAAGGTTTAAAAATTGCTCCTCATATTACAGATGGTAATAACGGCGGCATGTCGCTACAACTTCAATTTACGAACAGTTCCAGTGTGGATCCTCTGAGAATTAAAAAGATTTCCTGGACCCTAGGGGAAGAGACTGGTCAGATCAGCGGTAGTGAATCGCAATTGTCTGAAATTGCCCCAAATAGTGGATTTACTTATTCAATTCCACTGCCGGGATTCTCTGAAGGGGTTAAATATCCTCTTGAGTTGACAGTTGACCTTGAAGGTTATGAGACAGTTCACCTCAAGCAAAACATAGATATTAACCGGATGCAGCATCAGTCCGATACACGAAGTCCAGCTCTGATTGATCTTGCGGACGGAACCCCTTTGCTCAACGGATATAAGGGTGCGGATGATCTTAGTGGAACAGCGCAACTACGCTGGGATGAAGAACACATTTATTTGACCGCCGATATCCGCGATGATGTATTCAGCCATAATGCCGCCGGGATTAATATTTGGCAAAATGACAGTATTCAGTTCAGTCTTGCTCCCGGTGTACCGGGCGATAGTCAATCCTGGTATGAATACGGAATCTCGCAAACCCCAGAGGGGCCGCAAATATATCGTTGGCTGTCTATGAAAGGTGCAGCTACCGGAGTGTTGACTAAGGGAACTTTAAGTGTGACCAGAGATGAGGCGACCAAGGTTACATCATATGCACTGGCACTACCTTGGAGCGAAATAAGCCCGATCCGTCCAGCGGCGAGCGATATCTTAAGCTTCTCCATGCTGGTTAACGATAATGATGGCGCGGGTCGAAAAGGATATATTGAATGGGGATCAGGCATTGGCGCTGCGAAGGACGCCTCACTTTTCCGCACCTTCCAGTTTATGAACGTAGAAGGTGAAGAAGAGACCCCACTGAGTGATAATGCCGATTTGAGCGTTTTGAGTATGGACGGTACAGACATCCCTGGGTTTGACCGTAAGAAACTGACCTATACAATAAATGTGCCCTTTTCCAAGACAGCGGTGGCTGTAACTGGGACACCTTCTGATGCAGAAGCCAAATTGACGGTAACAGGCGGAAGTGAGCTTAAGGTAGGAGATAACAGAATCGATGTTAAAGTTACCGCTGCGAACGGCATAACAACTAAGACCTACACTTTGAATGTAGTGCGGAGTGAAGAAGGTGGGGGAACAGATACGCCCGGCAATTCGTCCGGCAGCAATAATAGCAACACAAATGAGAGTAGTGGAGGAAAAATAGTTAGTCCAGTGAATATAATTTCAGCGGGCCGTATTCGCATTCAGGGTTCACCCGGTGCTGAAGGAATGAAAATTGCACAGCTTTTCACTGGAGAACTCCAAAAAGTGATGAAGGGAGTGCAAGATGGAGCTTTAGTACTTGAGCTTGCTGAAGAGGATGCGACTGCCAGTGGTGTGGCTTTTCAAGTGCCAGTTCCCGAACTAAAAGATAATGTTACTTCCCTAACTGTAAAAGCAGGTGCAGCCACAATAACACTTCCAATTGACACTTTAGGTGAGAATATTCCAGAGGGTGCCCGGCAGTTGGAGCTATCTATCCATTTTGTTGATGCGTCAACCCTTCCAGTTGCCTTACAAGAGAAATGGAAAACGCATGCTTTGTTCCGGATCTCAATGACGGTAGACGGTAAGTCCAAAGAAACATTAAGCCCTTCTGCGGCAATGAAGGTATCATTTGGATATGAATTAAACCCTGATGAAGTCCCACATCAAGCCATCGTCTACTCTGTTACCGGAGAGGGAGTGGCCAAAGTGGTCAAAAACTCCAAATACGTATCAGGTACTGGAAAAATTACGTTTACATCAAGTGATTTTGGACTCTATGCTGCAGCTAATGCAAATATCCACTTCTCTGATGTTGATTCAGGCTCCACAGTCATCTTGGAAGCTTTGGCTTCCCGTGATCTTATTCATGGCACAGGCGGGGGCAAATTCGAGCCTGCCCGGCAAATTACAAGAGCGGAATTTGTTCAGCTGTTAGTATCAGCGCTAGAACTTCAAGCCGAGAGTAGCAGTACTTTCAAAGATGTGAGTTCAAATGCTTGGTATTACCAAGCTGTCTCAACAGCTCAGGCGCTAAAGCTTGTTAACGGACGTAGCGAAGGCGTATTTGCCGCAAAAGAACCTATTTCCCGCCAAGAAATGGCTGTTATTCTGTTTCGCGCTCTGAGCATATCTGCTCTTCAGTCGGATATCTCCGGCAAGGCAGCAACTCTTGCCGATGAGAAGCAAATCGGTTCTTACGCGATGGATGCGGTTGAGTACCTGCGGGAGACAGGAATTGTCAACGGTTATACCGACGGTACCTTCAGACCACTGAGCCTGACCACACGTGCGGAAGCCGCTGCTTTAATTTACAGAGTAATGGAATTGTAAGCACCAAAGAAGAGCTAGAGCCAAGTTCACTTGGCTCCAGCTCTTTTTGCTTTCGGAAATGATAATTGGGATGGTGACGGCAGTTTCAAAATCACGATGAATCTGGCTGAGCTGGCGAACAGCAGCGGGATCACACGTAGCAAAGAAATGACCGTAGTCGTTAAGGAATAGAACAGGGACAAAAAATCACAAATTCAGGCAACCAGTCGCCGAAAAAACAGGGATGACTGGTTGCCTTTTTTGAGTTATAAACTGCATTATAAGGGAACTGGAATCTTGAATATTCCTTTAATTACTATACTTTTTCAAAGCATCTGCCATATCCAATTTATATTGATCTACTTTTTTTAAATTATCGATAGTTGCTACAACCATTTGGAAAAGATACTCAGATGTTCCTCCTAATTTTAGATTGTTACGTATTAAATTCATTACAATGTCCAAAACGATTGATGACGGAATGAGGACATCTGTAAGTCTAAACGTATGAGAAAAGGATTGTGACCCTAAAGGCCATGGTAAGTCAATCGAAAAAGAAACCGGCACTTTAATATCCAATTTGAAATTTTTCATATTTAAACCTTTTTCAAGTTGATTCTGGATCTCCCCAAAAATATAATCGTTAAAAATCTCAGAAAATTTTGTAAAAGTAAAGTCGGAAACGTCTCGGCAAAGATCCACGAGCTTACGAGGATTGAACTTGATTTCTTTCACTGTCATAACAACAGGAGGGATGATTGCTTCTTGAATTATAGCTTCGACTGCTCCTCTTAACCCTTTGAAAAATTCATCTTTTACTTTACCGGCACCGATTAGAGAAAAAATGTTAAACGTTAATACGTCAGCGGCTTTTTCAGCGATTTCCATTACTGGTTCAATCAGTTCTTTCATTAGTTTTTCTTGCATCAGCTTAGTTATGAAGTCGGTAATAGTATTTAATATCTTGGCTATTTCATTTAGCCAGCGTTCGATTATGGCGAGTAGTTCATCGATCAAGGCTTGAAACAACGCTGGAATCAGTTTTAGAGCGAATTGAATCATATGATCAGTTAAATGATTTATCAATATTTTGGCTATTGCTTCTATTTCAGCCATTTGAGGCATCCACATCGGATCGCTTTGCAAATGGTTGGCGAAGTCCACGGCGTTACCTTTTATTGGAGTAAATATGTTTAGAGCATTTTCAAAAAGCTGTTCTTGTGCTTCAGGTGTCAAAGGCGCTACCATTTCCGCAATAATTTTAACAGCTGCCTCCAACGGTTTCTTTAAAATATCTTGAGCTCCAAGTGGTCCAAGAACATTTGCAGCCTGACCTGCAGCTTCGCGAAGAAGACCCTCGATTTGTTCATTAACTGAAGTCTGAATTCCGTCCATGACATGAATAACGCTTCTTCCAAGCATTGTGAGTAATACGCTGGATAATGCTTCTTGCATAGTTTTTATGTCAAAATTTTGAAATCCATTAACGATCTCTGGAATCAGAACATCAGAAGTCAGTTGTATGCAGGGAATCAGGGCTTGCTCAAACAGTATCTTAATCTCTTCCTCGCCAGCCAAAGTGTTCGAGATTGCAGTTTTTCTAGCACTTATTTCCGTATCCACATAATGATCGAAAGCTTGGTTTATGGCTCCAAGTGTTGATCTAAAAGAGTTTTCCCCTGTAGTCAAAGGAAATGAGGGACTAAATAAGAACTTCATTGCTTCTTGGGCAGTTCCTGAAACGGCAGGTTTCAGAATTGCTGCTATCTCCCGAACGCTATCTACATGTTGAATGGCAATCGTCAAAGGTTTATCAAGTAGAAATGAAAGAAGATCCCCCTGGTTCAAATTTGTGTCAGACGGACGGTTCAAATCTGTATTAATTGCACTTTTGACAGCGGGAGGAGGTTGGTAAGACAATTGTGCCGTAAAAGTAGGCATGGTTGCTTTATCTGCAGCTTGCACTGCAAGGGGGAGCAACAAAGCTGATACCCACAAAGCAGAAATACTTCGGACAAACTCCTTCTTAAGCTGCTCGTTTTGGATTAATGCTGATAATGAATCTAAACGAACAAAGATTTCATGGTTATCCGGCACTAACTGAAAAGAATTAAAACCTTTCAAGGTTTGAATGACTTCTGTGGTTTGTTCAGCTGGTAAAGAAGCAAGGCCAAGTAAACGAAGGATCTCTTCCTTAAAGAACACATTCATAGTCAAGAAGAACAACGATTGGAATTGCCCCCCAATAAATGTAAGAACGGTTTGCGCTAGTTTTTCAGTATTGCTCCCGGTACCTTCATTTAATTGTCTACTGACCTCATAGGCTGATTTCACTCCTATCCTCAGCATAGTACCGAGCATTAATGCTTGTTCCTGCTGTGTGTCAATAGCTTTATTAACAATGCCCTCAATTAAGCCGTTCCCATAACGATTGACCAGTTTTGCAGGATCGGGGAATTTAAAATTGATGCCACCTCTATAGCCACCCCCCGCAATAAATCCCATTCCCGCCTCATAGACAAATTGGAATCCAGATTCCCCTAGAGTAGCTGTCTTATGTAAATTACCAAGCATAACAAAATTGGCATACGCCATAAAACCAACCGCAAATTGGGCATACAAATAACCTTCGAGCTCTGATTCTTCTAACAATAGCTCAATCAATTCACCGGATAAACCATTTCCTGACGGTTTATTCTTCAGGATTTTCAATAACTCTTT
Source organism: Paenibacillus sp. FSL H7-0323 (assembly GCF_038002725.1). Classification (NCBI taxonomy): domain Bacteria; kingdom Bacillati; phylum Bacillota; class Bacilli; order Caryophanales; family Paenibacillaceae; genus Paenibacillus; species Paenibacillus sp. FSL H7-0323. The sequence goes on from NZ_JBBODB010000001.1 coordinate 1,422,871, forward strand.
AACGGTCATATTCATGCTTAATCCAGCCGCTACCGCCGCTTTAAGAACGGCTTGAAGTCGTCCAGCTAGCCCGGCTTCGTCGAATAGATCCAGGGGCGTTTGTATCTGTACTTGGAGAAGAAGTGAAACTTCGGCACTCCCCAATATTTTTAATTCAGCCCATTTATTTAATAAATTATTGATTTGTGCCATAGCCTGTGCGCCTAACTTATAGTTCATTCCTCTTCTCAAGCTACCCTGGCCCGCAACTAAGGTCTGTCCCTGAATATTTCCCCAGTTTTGAGTTGTTGTACTTTGTTGAAAGATCTGCTGATCTTGATTCAGTGGCAATCTAACACCTCCATATTTACGTTGTTTTAGTATTTAGTAATATGGGCTATGAACTCATTTGATAACTTTTATGGAAAAATTTGCTTGGACAAAAACGAAAACTTCTCATGAAACTTTTCATCCAATAACATTATTTCTGCTTTTCTGCTGATAGCTTGGTTTCCAAACTTAACATCAATGATAAATTCATCACTCAGCATCTGCCGATACCGGGATATAATCTCTTCTTCCATCAATTCTCCCATTGACTTCGTTTCGGTCGGGATTACAGGGATTCCAGCTTGCTCTACTAAGTGAAGATTTTGTTTGATATCTGTAGCTACTTTGCTAAGAATGCTTTCACTTATTGCTGTCTCAATATCTACCATTCCTTCATTAGTATAAAAATGCTTGTTGACTGCAGCGAGTGCAGCATGTGAAACATGAAATGCTTGAATATCTTTTTGTATTTCATAATGCATTTCAGCTGTTTCGAATATCAAAGCAAGCTCCTTAACTCTTTCGGTCGTTTGTCCATTTATTTCACCAAAATAAGTTTTGGAACCAAATTGAGCGTATAAAATATCCTCTTTAATGTCTCCACCTGCACCAGGGAAACCTGGAAGTAACCGATCACCCACGATCTCTAGCCAGGAATTATAACCAATAGTGTTGGTCAGTGTAATTATTGTTTTGCTCTGATTATTTTTGATCGCAGACAGGGCAGATTCTGCCTGATCATATCGTACAGGAACAAAGATAAAATCATAGATGTCATCATCTGCAAGCTTTTCGACCGTCTTAATGGATAGTTGCTTTATCGTTCCGTTGTCGTTGTATCTCAAACCCTTCCGCTTAAGTTCATCCAGCCTTTTTCCCCGAGCCAGTAAAGTGACGTCAAACCCCGATTGTGCAAATCTAAGAGCGTATAAACTGCCAATCACACCCGCCCCAAAAATTAGAAGTCTATTTTGTTTTATGTTCACTATTATCATTCCTTCCGACTAACTAGTCACTGATTGTTTAAGCAACATCTGTTTGATAAGATAATAGTATGGCAAGTTTATGCTTACAACCGTCAGTGTAAGAAAAGAGTTGCATAGACAACAAATTCCGATAATTGATGTTTTAGAAAGGGGATATTCAGATGGTACATCAAGAAGATCCGAGAGTAATACGGACTCGCCTGTTAATAAGAGAAGCTTTCAGAAATCTTTTACAGACTAAAGGATTTGATTCAATGACAATAAAAGATATCTCACAGAAAGCTACGATAAACCGGGCTACTTTTTATGCTCATTATGAAGATAAATATGCTTTACTCGATGAATTTACAGAACAGTCTTTTCATCAAATGATTCCTGAACAAGTAATAAATGCACGGGAGTTTTCAGATGAAATATGTAACCAGCTGATCTTGTTGACTCATCAGTACATCGTTGGTTTTTATCAGAAATGCAGAATGGATTCCAAATCCATTGCTAAGCTGGTGGATGAGAAAGTGAAAAATATGCTGCAGCAAATCATTGAAAACATATTTCTGAGAGGGGATAAATACGATATTGCAGACCGCCAACATACAAAGATCATTTCAGCAATGACAGGTTCAGCGATCTATGGCGCTGCATTTTCTTGGTTAATTGAGGGGGAGGCTGATCAGACCGATTTACTTGTGGACATTGTTCGTCCTTATGTAATGAGTGGCCTGGGACTCTTGATAAGATAGAATAGGAGCGCTTACAAGTATTACTCTCGGGACAAATCCCACGAACATTAAAATTCAATCACTTCGCCAAGATTATTAGAAAGGTGGAACCTATGGTTGATTTTGACTGGTCATTTTGGGAGACGGTATTACTATATTTCATGCTCATTTTTTTCGAATCACCAGTAGGTATAATTATCGTAATTATTTTTGTTATTATTTTTATTATGTTTATAGTTGATAAAATCAAGAGAAAAAGAACAAAGAAAAAACAATGATTAACTTAGCTTTGATATCCATGATTTATATGTGAAAATTTAAATAAAAAGGATCATATTGTACATATCGCACATATTTAATCAGTCATCGAATCCTTAATTGCAAATATCCACGAAAACTAACGCTTCGGACCATTCCGAAGCGTTAATTTTTGTATGCGCAAGTTATGTTTCGTCATCTACCGCATGCCTAAATCCAGAAAATAATAATTTTCAAATTAACTATTTTAAATTTTATGAAAATGATATAAGATAGTGTAACAAATGAAACGATACGTATCGTTCTATAATTACACCCTTTTAATAACTTAAATAACATCTAGGAGGTGAAATGAATATGAACGTGAAAAACAAAGAACCTCGAAGTAAAAAAGAGATTCTTACTGCAACTCTTGAAATGTTAGAATCCAACAGTTATTCATCTTTAACGATTGAGGCGATTGCAGCACAAGCTGGAGTAGGCAAAACAACCATCTATAGATGGTGGGAAAATAAAGCGCGTCTTGTACTGGACGCTTTTCTAATGACCGTAGAATCAGAGTTTGAATTTGATAGTAATAAATCCATTCAGGATAACTTCAAACAACAGCTTGAAGCTTTAGCTCGTATCCTCAATAGCAAAATCGGGAAATCCACTTTAACTATAGTTACAGAGAGCGAAGAAATCGCGAAAGATTTTTACGTATTGTTTTTAATGACAAAAAGAAATGAAGCCAAACAATTACTCCAAGCAGCCATAGATATGGGAGAATTGAAACCAACAATCAACCTGGATATAACTTTAGATCTGCTTTATGGTCCCATATACTTTCAAATTCTCATCTATAAACAAATTCCGGATGCGGATTACATAAACGATTTGTTGATCCATGTCTTGGAAGGCATCACTATTGCAAATTAATAGTAAACCGGGGGATATTTACTTTATGAATCAGACGATAGACGTTCAGAATTACAATAAGAACTATTCATTAATGACGATTATTTTATTTTGGTGTGGATTAGTTATTTTAACTAGCATGTATATTACAATTCCATTATCCGAAGTATTTTCACATGCCTTTCAGATTAGCTCGAGTGAGGCGGCTTGGATTGGGAGTTCATTTTCTCTTTGTTATGCTCTGGGCTGTCTTTTGTATGGACCTTTTTCAGACAGATATGGACGTAAAGTATTTTTAGTAGCCAGCATTATTGGGTTAACCGTAGTTACGCTTGCATTAGGATTTGTGGATAGTTTTTACGGGCTTATTATGCTCAGAGGAGTGCAAGGCCTAGTGGCTGCTGCTTTTGCACCTATTGCGCTAGTGTATGCAGGGGAGATGTTCCCGCCTCATAAAAGACTAACAGCCGTCGGATTTATAAGCTCAGGACTGTTAATGGCAGGTATAGTAGGCCAGGTTTTTAGTGGGATTGTTAACGAAGCTCTTGGCTGGCGTGCTATTTTCTTTATTTTGGGAATTGTGTATGGTATTACTTCAGTGATAGTAATGAGGTTCCTTCCTAAAGATGAAATGCAAAGACCGAAAGAAAATGTTCTGCGGAAGTTTAAACAAATGACAATTCTGCTAAAACAATCACAATTGCTTTTGGCTTTTGCGATAACCTTTATGCTTCTATTAACTTTAGTTGGCATGTACACCGTTTTGGGAAGTTATTTAAGCTCAGCTAAGTTTGGTCTTTCCTCACAGGATATCCTTTATATTCGTGCATTTGGAATCGCGGGGATGCTTTTATCACCCTTTTCCGGAAGAATTGCTCAAAAACTTGGAATGGCCGCTGTTCTAAGGGGAGGCTTAGCTTTAGCTGCAATTGGGTTGCTTGCTCTAGGTTTTAGTACGAACCTGCTACTTCTTGTCCTAATGAGCGTTGTATTTGTGGCTGGTATCGCGCTGGTAACTCCCGTTATCATCTCAATCGTCAGTCAATTAGGGGGAAATGCAAGAGGGTCTGCGATTTCATTCAATGCATTTATTCTATTCCTAGGCGCTAGCACAGGCCCGATATTAGCTTTAAAATTACTAAAAACAGAAAATTATTCGTTATCCTTTACTATATTAGGTTCTATTCTTTTATTAGGTTTTTTAATCTCTCTTTTTCTTAGATTATCGGCTAGGGTTCCAGTAGTGAAAAATGAACGGGCTGCTACTTTACCCACAGAGTGATAGGAATGAATAAAGAAACGGAGATTTGCATTGTTGGTGGTGGACCTTCTGGTCTCTTTCTAGGGCTGCTGTTAGCCAAAAACGGAATTAGAGTTACCGTACTGGAAAGTCAAACAAGCTTTAATCGCAAGTTCAGAGGAGAAGTTCTTCAGCCTCGATTTGTAAGGCTCATGAAAGAGTTGAATCTGGAACAGCGTCTTGAAAAGTATGAGCATATAAAATTATTTAATGCTGAAATATGGAATAATAAGAAATATATCACTCAAATTGATTATGAAAAAGAAATGCCGGAGGGACCTTACGCAATTAAAATAAAACAATCCGTCCTGTTAACTTTTCTTTATGATCTGGCAAAGGATTATAGTAATTTTGAGCTCATTTTTAACGCAAAGGTCACTTCAACTATTAAAAGTGCAAATCGAACAGTCGGAGTAAACGCCTTAGTAGATGGACAAATGACTGCGATCCATGCTTCTTTAGTAGTCGGAGCGGATGGACGGATGTCCACGGTTAGGAAGACAAGCGATTTTTCTTTTAAGTATAAAAAAGAAGATTTTGATTTAATCTGGTGCAAAATATCGACTAATGAGTTCAAGCTAAATCAAAAACTCCTTTTCAGATTGTCTGATTTTAGTAACTTCATCGGGCTTCCTTATTCCTCTGATTGTGTGCAGATAGGTTTTACAATGAAGAAAGACCAATGGAATTCCATAAAAAGCAAAGGCATCGAACCATTAAAGCTTGAATTCATAAAGGCCTTTCCCGAGCTTAAAGAAGACATTGAAAAGATCATTGATTTCAAATCGTTTGTTTCTATCCAATCAGAGACTTTCATGGTGGACAATTGGCATAATAAGGGTTGTATTCTAATCGGTGATTCTGCACATTGTTCCTCACCACTCGGAGCTATCGGATTGTCCTTGGCTTTTGAAACAGCGCTGGTCGCTGCTGAACTTATTGTTGCATCAAAATTAGAGCCAAATCATGAATACAAGTGTTTAGATCGTTTGCAGCCCATTCGTAATCGGGAAATTCGTTTTGTGCATTTTGCTCAACAGTTGATAATCAGCATGACCGTTAAATCCCCTAAAGGGGTTAAAAAATTCTCGCTAGCCTGCATGAAACTGATGGGAAATAGCAGGATCGCAAGATATTTAATGCGGAGATTCTTTTTGGGGAGTCCTAAAATAACGGTTGATAATGCCTTCAAATTTTAACGAAGCCTCATTCCTAAGTAGAGTTCATTGGGAATGAGGTTATTTTAATTTGTTGAAACGCAAAGAATTTGTATAGAAAACGCTTTCTATCCATTGTAAAATACAGGTTGAGGTGTAATTACAAAACAAGGATGGAAATCCCATGCGGATCAAATTTAATATTTTTCAGAAAATGTTATTGTTGTTGCTGATTCTGCTAACTCCGGTCGTGGCGCTGTACTATTATTCTACCTCTAAGAGCATCAACGTCATACAGGAGGAGCTTATCAAAGCCAGCCTGAACCGGATGGAGCTTTTCGTGGCACAACTGGATGCCAGCATTGAGAAGTTCGACTTAGTCTCCGCACCTATGCTCGTTGACACGAACGTGCTGGAGTACCTTTACAACCTCAACATGAGCGATTATTCCCTAATGAAGACAAGGCTGCTGATCCAAGAGAAGCTGTCGCTGGCCAGCGCATCGGGCAACTGGCGCAATGACGTGACCGTCTATTTCCCGCAACGAGACGATAGTATTTCTTCTTCCCCCTCCTATGAATATGACCTTAAAGAGTTTGAAAGCCGATTTTCGCTAGGGTGGAGCTACAGCGAAGATTTGGAGATTGGCTACGGTTTTACTCGAACTTATGTCACTACGGGTTACAAACCAGCCCGTCCGGACGATCTGGATGTTGCCGTTCGCATTAACCTCTACAAGTGGAGCTTCGAAAATTTGCTTGATACCTACAAATCTGGTCACTCTGACAACCCGTTTTTTTACAAAGAAGGACATGCCATCATCGCCAGCCGAACCGCAGATGGCCCCAAGATGGACCAAATTATCACGGAATTAGGCGACAGGATCAATAGCCGGAATTCAAGTTTTTTAATTCATTCCTTCGACGGCAGGCCTTATCTGATTACCTATTATTATTCCAATATTCTTGAGTGGCATCTCGTCGATTCTGTTCCACTTAACCAGATTATCGGACCTATCAAGCAACAGAGGTTATTATTTGGAGCTTCTTCGATTATTTTGCTCCTATCCTGTATTACCGCCGCGTCTGCTTTGTACTGGAACGTACATCGACCTATCTTCCAACTTGTGCGTGCGGTGCAGCGGATTAAGGAAGGCGATTACGCGTACCGGCTACCGAAGAAATCAAACAATGAATTCACGTTCCTGATGCAGAACTTTAACGAGATGGCGACGCAGATCCAAGATCTCATCGAGAATGTCCTACAATCGCGTATCCTTGCGCGTGATGCCACGCTAAAACAGCTACAAGCACAGATCCATCCTCATTTTCTGTACAATTGTTTGGGTTTCATCATTAATATGACCAAGATGGGAAAGAATCGGGCTGTTATAGACATGGCGTATCATTTGGCCGACTATTACCGGTATACGACGCGAATGGATAATCAAGGAGTCAGCCTGGGTGAAGAACTGGCGTTCGTGCGCATTCACCTCGAGATTCTTCGGCTTCGCAATGAGACACTGTCCTACAGCATCGAACTGCCTGAAGAGTTGGCGGAGCTGCGAATTCCCCGGCTTCTTATCCAACCAATCGTGGAGAATGCGATCGTGCATGGACTTGAGAACGTCGAATATCCAGGCCGGGTTGAAATTAGAGTTTACGTCAATGAAGACCTATTGCACTTGGAAGTGGAGGATAACGGAAAAGGATTAAATAAAGAACGGATGGACCAACTGCAAATGGAGCTTCATATTCCGGCCAGCGAATATGCAGGCTGCGGTCTTTGGAACGTATATCAAAGACTGCAAGGCAACTTCGGTTCAGACGCTCAAATTGGGTTTTGCCCGTCCAGACTGGGTGGTCTAAACGTGAGGCTGATTTGGAGACAGGGGATGAAAGAAGAAACGAAGGAGGAAGAGCATTGAATAGCCTGCTTGTAGTTGATGACGAGAAACATTATGCGGACAGTCTGGCAGATACGATTCCATGGGCGACACTTGGTATCTCCCGCGTTTGGAAGGCTTACAGCGCGAGCGAGGCACTTGCTCTGATAGACTCCTTCCCCATTGACATCCTTATGACGGATATCCGTATGCCGCGCATGAACGGCCTGGAACTGATCGAACAGGCCAGGCTTCGTATTCCAGGGCTGAAGTGCCTGCTGCTCACAGGTTATGCGGACTTCGATTACGCCCGAAAAGCGATTGAGCTGCAAGCGCTCGATTACCTGATGAAGCCCGCGAAGGACGAGCAGCTACTTACGGCAATGGGCCGGATCATTAAACAGCTTGAGCAGGAGCGATCAATCGAACAGGGCTTCCGTATCTACCGAGACAATAGTGCAGAACTGAAAGCAGGGTTGTTGCTCAAAGTACTCAGCGGAAATCTAAATGGCAAGGTTCTTGCAGAGAAGTTAAAGCTGTTTGACCTCCCTCTTCCGATACCAGGTCACGTCTCAATGTGCCTTGTCCGGTTGGGTTCCCCTTTCGACGGACAAGATCTCTATTCGCAGTCACTGATCCGGTTCGCGGTAACAAACATGCTGGAAGAATTGCTGATGGACCGCTATGACTGCTGGTCGGCTACGGATGATGAAGGAAACCTGCTCGCTCTGGTATACGACCTATCAGGAGCACCACCCGATCCGGAATGGGTGCTTGAGCGGATAGAGCGATTAAAGCAAGAAGTACAGCGTTTGCTTAAAGGTGAAATTTCTGTAGGAGAAACCGACTGTCTATTCCCGGAAGAACTGCAAGCTAGTTATATGACAGCTAAATCGCGATTGGATAGTGACAGTTTTTCGGGTGGGCAGGTGCCAGAGCGGAATGAAGAGGAAGCGCGTCTTATGCGCAAGCTCTATGAAACGCCTCTGCTGACACATCTTTTGGAAACGGAGCAATGGGAAGCGGCGGAAGCTAAGATCCGAGCGTTCGTGTCACCGCTTATGCATACGGGTTCACCTTACCTCATGCGCGACGTCTTTTTCTTTCTCTCCAATGCCTTCCAGTATATCGCGAATCGCAGTGGCAGGACGCTGGCCCAAATGCTCACTCCTGAGCAATCGGCTTTCGTTAAAGGAAAAGCAATGCTGCACGCGTCGCAGCTGGAAAGCTGGGCGCTCGACTTACTACGCACACTTCGCGATAAGCTAGGGGAGGAGACCGAGGACCACAGCCAGGTGATCGTCCGGAAGACGCAACTCTACATCCAGAAGGAGCTGGACAAGGACTTGTCACTTACTTTGCTGGCCAAACGCGTCTTCGTACATCCTAACCATCTGTCAAAAATCTTTAAGCAGTGCACAGGCACTACCGTATCCCAATATATTTACGAGCAGCGTATGCTCAAAGCCTGCGAGATGCTCAAGCATACAAATAATAAAATCTACCATATTGGTGAAAGCATTGGCTATCCCAATACTAACTGGTTTATTCGGAAATTCCGTGACTATTATCAGGTGACGCCCCAGGAATTCAGGGACAGATACCGATCGGGAATGGAGGGATTGGGCCGGTGAAGAAGCAAAAAAGAAAGGCCATCTTTCTATGGGCAGTTCTGAGCGGAGTGCTGCTAGTTTCCGGCTGTTTAAGTAGCACAGGGAAAACGGCACAGAACAGTACATCCAATGGGGAAAAGAAGCCGGTATGGGACTTTAAATACGATCCGCCTATAACGATCACAACAGGAATCGTAGACGAGAATCGGCCTAACGCATTCAAGCCAGATGAGAGCCTTACTGACAACGTGCATACCCGCTGGATGGAAGATAATCTGGGAATCGTCACGAAGTTTGATTGGATTGTCAGCAAGTTCGAAGATGCAGATACCAAAATTCGGCTCGCGCTGGCTGTGAATGGCAAGCTGCCGGACACCCTTAGCGCAGAAGGAGACATCCTGAAGTATCTGCTCAAAGCCGACAAGTTGCTTCCGCTGGATGATGCCATCGAGAAGTATGCTCATCCTAAGCTAAAAGAAGCGCTGGAGAAGTACGCTTATACCATGGCAGAAGTGACCAAAGACGGCAAGATATATGGACTTCCCCGTTTTAGTGCAGGAGATGAGGGAACGGTCATGTGGATCCGTAAGGATTGGCTTGAGAAACTGTCGCTGAACCCGCCTACGACGATAAGTGAGTTGGAGAATGTGCTGAAGGCATTTTCTGAACAAGATCCTAATGGGAATGGCGAAGATGACGAAGTTGGTCTAGCGGTTCCGCTGAAGGAAGGTCCCTGGAGCTGGATGGGGCAGACAGATGCGATTGCCGGAGCTTTTTCAAGGCAGATGATTAGCACGTCTGACATCAAACTGTTCTGGAATGAAGACGAGAAGGGCAGCTTGATCTTTGGCGCCGTACACCCGGATGCTAAGAAATACCTGGAAACGATGGCATCCTGGATGGCGAAGGGCTATATGGACAGGGATGCAGGCATGCAGGACCCGAGCCAAGCGTCCGAACTGGCGGTTAACGGAATGGCCGGTGTCATGTTCGGCCCGTTTTGGATGGGAGCCTGGCCGCTCGGCGATACAGTGAAGGTCGATCCCGAAGCGGCTTGGCAGGCTTACCCCCTTCCTGCCGGACCAGATGGGTTAAAGGGCAAGGCACAAAAGCCGTTGTACGGTATCTACACGGTGTTCAGCAAGGATTTCACGAATATGGAAGCCTGGTTCGCTTATTATAACAAATTGCTTGCCAAAAATTTCGGCCCGGATGACCCGTACTTCGATCCCCGATTCGCAAAAGGGTTTCACGAAGGTTACGATTATGTGATCATGAACGACAAGGTCATTACTGTCAATTTCGCGACTGAAGGCGTGCCAAATGATAAGTGGCCGCTTGCGGACGGGTCTTCAATGGATATGCGCTGGATGCTCTATCCGCTGACAGGTGGCGCTCCAGCCTTGCCTTATATGAATGCGGATGCAATCAGAAAATTATCTGAAAATTCGGAAGCCATAGTGACGACGCCGATCGAACAAGCCATTAAAGGTTTAAATTCGGCTCAACTTACGGCGGCTGGGGTGGCGATTGCCGAGCAGGGACTCGAAATCCCAAACCGATACCACGGACCTTTAACGGACGGGATGGAGAAACACGGAGTGTTCCTGCAGAAACTCGCAACGGAGAGTTATCTGAGCATCATTTATGGCGAGAAGCCGATCTCCTACTTTGATGAGTTCGTAGCCCAATTTTACAAGAATGGCGGCGACGTAATCACGAGAGAAGTAAATAATTGGTACATGGAAAACAAGCCATAATATTGTGGCTTGTTTTCTTCTATGTTCCGTTATTTCTTCTATATAACAGGATTAACTTCGTGAATTAAAATGATTTTATTAGAAAGCGTTTTCAAAAAAAGAGGTGATGGTATACGAAGTTAATCATAGAGTAACTCTCACTAACTAAGTGTAAACTTTCGAACTGATTTTTGTATGAAGCGGAGCGAAGCAGTTTATGCTCACAAAACTTTTTAGGAGGAGAGGTAATGAGGAAAAAAGTAAGCGTGTTTCTGGCATTAACTATGTTTGTGACTATCTTTTTTTCAAATCCGATCAAGACTAATGCGGCAACCCCAGAAGCGCCTGCAGGGTGGAGAGACTTACTAGATTACCAAATATTCAGTAATATATCCGACGGCTGGGCAGGAGATAGCGGGTTTGGATTGGAGACGGAGAACAGCAAGCTTCCCATTGATTCTACAGCAATGTACAATGGATTGCCTTCATTATTGTTGAATGCGAAGACGCCTACCAGTCCTTCCTGGTACAACGCTTTAATTACGGTTGCCGGCTGGAAAGCATATGACTTTACCTCTTATCATCCAAATGGATTCCTTGAGTTTAATATCAAAGGAAATGCGGGCGGAGAGTCCTTTTTACTGGGCTTCAAAGACCGGGTATTCGAAAGAGCTGCCGGCAATGAAATTACCACTACTGTAAACATTAACAACTACGTCAACATTTCTACAAGTTGGACCCATGTGAAGATCCCGTTAAAGGATCTAATTCAGGTCTCCCAAGGAATTGATGTATCTTCCATAGATGCATTATCCATCAAGAATAATGGTTTTCAACCTTTAAAAGTGTGGCTTAATGACATTAGGGTTACGTCTCCCGATAAGGAGAAAGAGTACGCCCCCATCAAGGTTAATCAATTAGGATATCCCGTAGATGGAGTAAAGCAAGCGCTTGTAACCGGTTTTGAGGATGTGCTCGCGGTCGATGCAGGTACTCCGTTTAACATTATTAACGCCACAAATAATTCGACAGCTTACTCCGGAACGCTTGTACTCACCAAAAATTATGATGCTATCGATAGCGGGGAGCGTATTTTTACCGCCGATTTCACAAATTTAACGATTCCGGGAAAATATTATGTTTCAGTGCAGGGTCTCCAGAATTCGCCCAAGTTCACGATCGGCGAAGCTAACGAAATCTATGAACCCTTTTTAAATGACGTAACAAGATACTTCTATTACCAGAGAACCGGGATTAATATTACCAGCCCATACACTCAAAATTATCAAAGAACAGATTTTACCCCTGACACCGCAGTGCCTTTAATGTCTAACCCTTCCATCAAAAAAGATGTTTCCAAGGGATGGTACGATGCGGGTGATAAAGGCAAGTACGTTAACGCAGGAGCCAAAGCCTTGTCGGATCTCTTCTGGGCCTATGAAATGATGCCGGAGAAATTTACAGACAATCAATTTAATATTCCTGAGAGCGGTAACGGCATTCCCGACATCCTGGATGAGGCAAGGTGGGAACTGGAATGGATGCTCAAAATGCAGGATGCTGCAACTGGCGGTTTCTATGCTCGAGTGACCTTTCAGGATGATGACAATATGGTAGACAGAGAAATTATCGATAAGGATACGGTAAGCTCGCGGACTGATATCAAAACGACCGCCGATACAGCTACCGCAGCCGGTGTATTGGCACATGCCTACTTAATTTATCAGAATATTGATCCGGCTTTTGCCCAAAGTTGCTTGGATGCGGCAATAGACGCATGGGGGTACCTGGAAGCACATCCGGAAAATATTCGGACGCCTAACACGGGCAGATGGCCTTACGATGTGACGGATGACGCTTCGAATCGTCTGTGGGCTGCAGGCTCCCTGTACCGATCGACCGGCGATGCCGAATACAATGATTATTTCCTGGCGAATTACACCGATATGGGAATATTTTTTGAGGATACCCTTGATTTCGCCAGTGGTTGGGCAAACACCTGGAATACAGGCTTCTTCAGTTATCTGAAAGCCGCTAATCCGGACTCCGGAGTCTTAAGCTGGTATTCGGATAAATTCCAGCAATGGTTCAATGACAAAGTGAGCAGATATAACGATAGCCCTTGGAAAAGCATCATAAAAGATGGTAACTACTATTGGGGAATCACTATGCAGGTTGCGGACACACCGATGGAAATGATCATCGGTACGAAGTTACTGGGAACTTTTGAGAGCAACCGCGCTATCATTAATGAGATTAACAATAGTCAGTTAGACTGGATTCTTGGCCAGAACCCGGTAGGCGTATCTTTTGTATCAGGTTACGGCGATAACAGCGTGAAATATCCGTTCAGCATCATGTATAGAACAGATGGATTACCTGGTGTACCTAAGGGATATCTTGTCGGAGGACCGAATAAATACTCCAACGACATAACCGTAGGAAACCAGATATCAAGATTTGCAGCCAAAAACTATACCGATAACTTCCAAGAATGGACTACAAATGAACATACCGTTTATTGGAATTCAGGGTTGGTATTCATTGCCGCATTTGCAACCGGAAATAGCAGCAACTCGACCATTAGTCCAACGACTGCTGCCTTTGATAAGAAAACAGCAAATCAAGCTGATATTCCGGTGACTCTAACGTTGAACGGCAACACGCTCACCGACATTAAGAACGGTACGACATCTCTCGTTGTGGACACGGACTATACCGTTTCGGGCAACACGGTCACTCTACACAAGAGCTATCTCGCGCAGCAGCCAATCGGCAAGGCGAACCTCACTTTCCTGTTTAACGCCGGTTCATCTGCTACGCTATCCGTTGCTGTGAACGATTCGTCGGTTATTAACTCAACGATCAGTCCGACGACCGCTGCCTTTGACAAGCAAACCGCGAATCAGACCGATATTCCGGTGACCTTGACGCTGAACGATAACACACTCATCGGCATTAATAATGGCACGACTGCCCTAGTTGCTGGTACGGACTACACCGTATCAGGTACGACAGTGACGATTCAGAAGGCATATCTGGCTGCCCAACCGGTGGGAACAACGACGCTGACGTTCAACTTTAGCGCAGGAGTAAGTGCGAATCTTGAGGTCTCCGTGGTCGATACCCCCACTGCCGAAAGTGGTTCTATCAAAGTGCAGCAGTATAATTCTCCTGTTACGGCAACGAGCAATTCGTTGAGCCCTCGGATAAAGCTGAAGAACACCGGTACCACTGCCATCAATCTGTCCGACGTGAAGCTTCATTATTATTACACGATCGATGGGGAGAAGGACCAGAATTTCTGGTGCGATTGGTCCACTGTCGGCAGTAGCAACGTAACTGGCGACTTCGTCAAGTTGCCGGCTCCTTTGACAGGAGCTGATCATTATCTGGAAATCGGCTTTAGGAGCGGAGCCGGAAGTTTGGCAGCTGGAGCCAGCATTGAGCTTCAGATCCGCGTGAACAAGACCGATTGGACGAACTACACGCAGACGGGAGATTACTCCTTCGATCCGACCGATTCGACTTACACCGATTGGAGCCATACAACTGGCTATATCGCAGGCGCTCTTCAGTGGGGAACAGAACCTCAATAAGTAACGTCACAATTGACGTTACGGCTCAATAGTGAAAACCTGAACTCCCCATTACCGCCTAAACAACGGTGTGGGGAGTGTGTAAGACAGTGAAAGGAGTGCAACAACTCTATTGAAAGCTATGCCGCTTCCTACAAATAGGAAACCAATACGTACTGTACGTAATTTTTCCATCGTGAAGAATCTTCGTACTTACTGGATGTTCTACGCAATGATGCTGCCGGGAATCGTTCTGCTTGTAATAAATAACTACATCCCTTTGTTCGGGATCGTTATTGCCTTTAAAACAATCAATTACCAGGACGGAATCCTGGGAAGCCCATGGACAGGGATGAAGAATTTCGAATATCTGTTTGCCTCGAAGGATTCGTACATCATCATTCGCAACACATTGCTTTATAATTCGCTGTTTATTGTATTGAACATGGCGCTTCCTCTAGGGTTCGCCTTGATGCTTAATGAGATGAAGAACCGCTTCCTCTCGAAGCTACACCAAACGATCATGTTCCTGCCATACTTCCTGTCGATGATCGTCATCTCGTACTTAGTATATGGGTTCATGAGCGACGAGCGAGGATACTTCAACGGCACGTTGCTGCCGGCTCTTGGTCTTGATTCCGTACGCTGGTACTTCACGAAAGAAGTGTGGCCGATCGTTTTGCCGATCATTAACACGTGGAAGAACATGGGGTACTACACGGTTGTGTATATGGCAGCAATCATTGGTATCGACGAGGAGTACTACGAAGCCGCGACAATTGATGGGGCAAACAAGTGGCAGCAGATCAAGAAAATCACGATTCCCTTGATCATGCCTGTCCTCACGATTATGACTTTGCTGCAGGTTGGCCGGATCTTCAATGCCGACTTTGGCCTATTCTTTCAAGTGCCACGTGAATCGGGGGCATTGTTCCCTGTGACAAACGTTATCGATACCTATGTCTACCGCACCTTCCTGACCGTTGGGGATATCGGACTTTCCTCAGCAGCAGGCCTGTTCCAATCAGTCGTTGGTTTCATCTTGGTTTTTGTATCTAATTGGGTCGTTCGCCGCTTTAACCGCGAGAACGCGCTGTTCTAAGAGAGGAGCCCTTATGACCAATACAATGAGTAAATCCTTATCTGGGTCCAATCCAAAGAATCAGCTGTCAGGATGGGCGTCAACCCTCATCAACATCTTCTTTGTCATCTATTCGGCGCTCTGTATCCTACCGCTTTTGCTGATTCTTTCGGTATCGTTCTCCGATGAGCAGTCCGTTATGACACACGGATATCGATTTATGCCCGAAAATTTCAATCTGGCAGCCTATCGATTCCTAATGAAAGATATCAGTCAAATCGTTCATTCCTATGGAATCTCACTAACCGTCACGGTGATAGGTACGATACTAAGTGTCATCATAATAGCTCTGTATGCGTACCCCATTTCACGGAATAATTTTCCGCAGGCTAAGTATTTTACATTTTTTGTTTTTCTAACGATGCTGATTTCCGGCGGCTTAGTCCCTTGGTACTTGGTATACGTACAGATGCTGGAATTAAAAGATACACTTTGGGCACTGATCATGCCGCTGATCATGTCCGCATTCTGGGTACTGATCATGCGCACTTTCTTTAAGGAGACCGTACCTGAAGCTGTGCTGGAGTCAGCAAAAATAGATGGGGCAGGGGAGCTACGGATATTTATCCGAATTGTATTGCCATTATCTCTGCCGGTTCTGGCAACCGTTGCACTGTTCCAAACACTGACATACTGGAACGACTGGTTCCTAAGCCTAATGTTTATTACAGACAACCACAATATATCCGTGCAGTACTTTCTTTACAAGATGATGGTCAACATCCAGTACTTATCCAGTAACCCGAACGCGATGGCTGAAATTACCCGAGCTGGCGGAATGATCAACTTCCCAAGTGAAACCGTGCGTATGGCGATGGTGGTTGTAGGTGTTGGACCTATCGTATTTGCTTACCCGTTCTTCCAGAAATACTTTATCAGAGGCCTGACAGTAGGCTCCGTTAAAGGCTAAGATTGCCGATCACTTACGTGGGCACGGAAACGGCTAAAACCAGTATATGGTTTAGCATATCATTCTATTTTATGGGGGGATTACTTGAAAATGAAGGATACGAAAAGCAAGGCTTCACTGCTTCTCACACTGATGCTTATTTCAGCATTAGCCACTACGGCTTGCGGCAATTCAAACAACTCGAACAACGCTACACCAGATAATGCCGGAAAAGAAAGCGCCGCACCGAGCTCATCAGCGAACTCAACCACCGATAACACATCCAATGAGCCCTCGAAGCTGGAGCCTTATAAAATAAAGCTGGTCTACGAAGGAGCTCCACAGGCGGACGAGGCTATCGTCGAGGAAGCGCTGAACAAGATCTTGACCGAAAAAATCAACGCGACGGTAGATATCGCACCAATCGATTGGGGAGCATGGGATGATAAGACTAACCTCATCATCGCTTCTCGAGAGCCCGTAGACATTCTATTTACAGCCTCATGGAACGGGTATGCAAAGAACGTTGCCAAAGGTGCTTACTTAGATCTCGGTCCCTTGCTCGATCAGTATGGCCAGGGCATTAAGGATAGCTTAGATCCAGCTTTTCTCGATGGCTCCAAAATCGGCGGCAAAAATTATGCAGTCCCTACGAATAAAGAATTGGCATCGTCAGGGGGCATTGTGTACCGGAAGGATATCGCTGATGAACTCGGCATTGACATGAGTAAAGTGCAAAAGATCGAAGATTTAGATGCCGTTTATAAGATCGTTAAAGAGAAGAAGCCAACCATGTATCCGCTGTATACAACGGGTGGCACATTCGCCTCTCACTCCTTTGTGGAATTGGATTTTTTAGGTGATACGACGATACCTGGCGCTATCGATAAGAATGGCACGGAAGCGACAGTCAAACCGGCCGAAGAGTATCCACAATACTTAAATGCATTAAAAGTAACCCGTGATTTCTTCCAGAAGGGGTATCTTAACAAAGATGCGGCCACTTCCCAAACGTCATCCCTTGATGCTTATAAGACGGGCAATGTATTTTCCACTGTAGAGCCTCTTAAGCCAGGCAAAGCAGAAGAAATCGCATCCGCGACAGGACTTGATGGCAAGCTTGCACAAATTACTTTAACAGGTAAAACGGTCGCCACATCGGAGACTACCGGCGCCATGTTAGCCATCTCATCAACGTCTAAGAACCCGGAACGCGCCATGATGCTGATTAACCTGCTTCATACAGATCAAGAAATTATTAATCTGCTTAACTTCGGTATTGAAGGTACACACTTTACACTTAATGGTAATGTTATGACGCAGACGGAGAAGTCAGGACAGTACGCACCGGGCGTCGCTTGGGAGCTGGGAAATCAATTCCTGAACTATGTCTGGAGTTCGGAAGCTCCAGACAAGTGGGAGCAGTTCAAAAAGTTCAACGAAGGCGCTAAATCATCGCCGGCACTGGGCTTCACCTTTGACAGCGAGCCAGTCAAATCCGAAGTCGGAGCACTAGCAAACGTTCTAAGAGAATATCAAAAGATGCTTGAGACCGGCTCGGTTGATCTGGATAAAGAATTGCCGAAATTTATCGCCGCCCAAAAATCGGCCGGCCTAGATAAAGTCATTGCTGAAAAGCAAAAACAGCTTGATGAATTCCTTGCCAGTAGATGATATGTGTTCATAGCAAATAAAGGACCTACTCATTGTTCTGGATAAGAACAATGAGTAGGTCCTTTTGACTTTCGCTATATAATTCACAGTGTCAACTAGGCTTTAAGAGGCTTGGTCGAATTGGCTATTATAAAGCTCCGCATAAAAACCATTTTTGGCAAGTAGTTCTTCGTGGCTGCCGCTTTCCAGGATATCGCCTTCCTTCAGAACCAAAATCACATCGGCGTTCTTAATGGTTGAGAGTCTATGCGCAATAACAAAAGAGGTTCTTCCCTCCATGAGCTTATCCATTGCCTGCTGAATCAAGAGCTCTGTTCTTGTATCGACTGAGCTTGTAGCTTCATCGAGGATGAGCATTGGGGCATTTTTGAGCATCGCGCGGGCGATCGTAAGCTGTTGCTTTTGGCCCGTGGATAAATTAACTTTGTCATTTAGTATGGTATTGTAACCGGCACTTAAGGTCTGAATGAAATGATGCAAGCCTACCGACTTACAAGCATCTTCAACTTCTTTATCGGTTACACCTGTTTTGTTGTACACTAGATTTTCCCTGATAGTGCCCTCAAAAAGCCAGGTGTCCTGCAAGACCATACAGAATAGATCATGGATGTTTTCTCTTGTTAAGCTGCTGATGGGGGTATCATCAATATATATTTCTCCGCCCTTTAATTCATTAAACCGTATTAGAAGATTTATCAGTGTAGTTTTACCTGCGCCGGTAGGACCGACTATAGCAATTTTTTGCCCAGGCTTAATCTCTGCAGAAAAATCTTTAATCACAAGTTTATCTGAATTTTCATAAGCAAATTGCACATGTTCAAAATCAACTTTGCCCACAGCAGTTTTAAGATGTCTTTCTTTATGACTTTCATTGTCCATTTCGTCAGCATCGAGGAACTCAAAGACACGTTTGCTTGCCGCGGAAGCCGATTGCAGACTTTGTGCGGCTTGAGCAATCTGAGAGAGCGGTTGTGTAAAGTAACGGACATACAGTATAAAGGCTACAATGACCCCAAAGGATATCGTTCCGTTCATAGCAAGTACAGCACCAACTACACAAACGGCCACAAAACCTAGATTGCCTATAAACATCATAATCGGCATCATAAGACCGGAGAGGAACTGCGCTTTAAATGCACTATCTTTAAGATTCATATTCAGGGATTCAAATGTATTGCGCATTTGCGATTCACCATTGTAGGCTTTCACTACAGTATGTCCTGTATATACTTCCTCCACATGGCCATTGATTTTCCCTAAGTATTCTTGCTGACTTTGAAAATACTTTTGGGATTTTTTCATAATTGCCGCTATGAGGCCAAAGCCAATGATAGTTGCAACAACCGCCGTAATAGTCATGATCACATTTGTTTTGAACATCATGATGATGGATCCCGTAAAGAGGGCAAGGGCAGTTACCAGTGTGCCGACGCTTTGGTTTAAAGCTTGCCCGATCGTATCCACATCGTTGGTAACCCGGGACAGGATGTCACCGGTTGTAGAATTATTATAATAAGAGATCGGAAGTTTGTTCATTTTGCGTGAGAGATCGGCTCTTAAGTTTTTGGAGACCTTTTGCGTAACTGCGGACATAATTAATCCTTGTACCAAAGATAACACAGCGCTAAGGATATAGATAAATACAAGGAAAAGGCCGATAGAAGTTACTGCTTCCATATCAATTCCGGTGACGAGGCCGGCCGTGATCAAGTCTGTCATCTCCGAAAGCTTATCCGGTCCAAGCAGAGTCAGAACCGTACCGATTGCAGCACTAATAATAGCTATAAGAACTACAGGGATATATTTTCTGCAATAGTGGAGAAGTTTGCTCCACGTGTTGAGTTGCTCTTTGCTTTTGTTCATTAAGCTAGCTCCTCCTTTGAAAGTTGTGAGTAAGCAATCTCTTGGTAGACATCACAGGTCTGCATCAATTCATCATGTGTTCCCATGCCTGCCATTCGTCCGGCTTCCAGTACAATGATTTTGTCTGCATCTTTGATTGTACCGATCCGTTGGGCAACGATTAGTATCGTTGTACCGCTGGATTTTTTCTTCAATTCACTTCGCAATTTGCGATCCGTCTTATAATCAAGCGCTGAGAAGGAATCGTCGAAGATTAATATTTCAGGACGACGGGCAATGGCTCGGGCAATGGAAAGACGTTGTTTTTGACCGCCAGACAAGTTCGTACCGCCTTGAGAGACATGAGCCTCGTAGCTTCCTTCCATCTTTTCAACAAAATCTGAAGCTTGAGAGGTGTAAATGGCATCAACAACATCAGAGGACAGATCACTGCCATTATCGCCAAAAGCAACATTAGAGCTCACCGTGCCGCCAAACAAAATCGCTTTCTGAGATACATATCCCATTTTATTGCGCAGTGCAGTTTGCTCATATTGGTTAACATTAATACCATCCACCAACACTTCACCTGCTGTAGCATCATAAAAGCGAGGAATCAGGTTCACGACGGTACTTTTTCCGCATCCGGTTGAACCGATGAAGGCTACAGTTTCTCCTTTTTTCACCGTAAAGCTGATATCTTCAATAACGTATTCTTCTGCATCCGGATATTTAAAGCTGACATTTTTGAATTCGACCTCACCCAACCGATTTGCCTTGGAGGAAGTAAGTGATCCGTTCTCTAAGCTTGGCTTAGTATCCAGCACTTCATTGATTCTTTTAGCGGATACATGGGCACGAGGCATCAGGATAAAAATCATGATCAGCATCATGAATGCCATAACCACCTGCATTGCATAGGATGAGAAGACAATCATATCTGAAAATAAGCCCATCTTCGCCGTACCATTGGCATTTTGAATCAAAATAGCACCAATCCAATATATTGCGAGACTTAAACCGCTCATAATCAGAGAAATACTTGGCATCATCATGGACAGTACATTATTGGCGAATAAATTCGTTCGGGTAAGCTCGCTGTTGGCTACGCTAAATTTATCTTCCTGGTAACTTTCCGCATTATACGCACGAATGACACGAAGGCCGGTAAGATTCTCTCTTGCAACACGATTAAGATTATCAGTCAGTTGCTGCAATTTTTGGAATTTCGGAAGCACTAGCACGATCACTATGCCGACAATAAGAATCAATACCCCAATGGCGACACCGGTAGCAAGCGACCACTGCCAACTCTTGCCTGTAATTTTGAGCATTGCCCAAACGGCAAGGATGGGAGCCTTCACCAGCAGTTGCAGACCGATGACAATCAGCATTTGCACTTGTGTAATGTCATTTGTTGAACGGGTAATTAAACTAGCTGTAGAGAAGTTGTTGATTTCTTCCAAAGAGAAAGACTGTACCTTATCGAACAATTTGGAGCGTAATCTTGAAGAGAAGTTAGCGGCAATTTTAGCGGCGATCCCTGCCACTATAATTGATGTGGCTAAGCTGCCAAGGGCACAGAGCAACATCCAGCCTCCGGCTGCAATGATTTCGCTCATTTCACTCCCTGGTATCTGTACAAGACGAGTAATCTCGCTCATATAACCGGGCAATTCCAGATCCAGCCATACCTGTGTGACAATGAATAGGATGCTGATACCGATTAGGGCCCATTCCTTCGGTTTTAAGTACTTAAGTATAGTTACCATACATCTGACTCCTTTATGTGGCGTTGCTTAAATGATAACGAAAGAAGATAAACTGAAAGTTAACTTTTCTGAAAAATAAAAAAAACCTGAAAGAACGATGAGGTTCTCCAGGGCTCGTACTACATTCCAATCGGAATCGTAACTGTAAATGTGGTTCCTTGTAATGGAATGCTTTCGCAAGAAATGGTTCCATGGTGTAGATGAATGATTTTTTTAACAATTGCTAATCCAAGTCCATTGCCTGCAGTCGAGTGGGAAGTATCCTGCTGATAAAATTTATCGAATATCTTGGGAAGAGCCTCAGGATGAATACCGCTTCCGCAGTCATGAACTAGAATCACCAGGTTATCTTCGTTTTTCTTCATCTTAACTTCAATTTCACCATGCTCAGGAGTGAATTTGATCGCGTTATCCAATAAATTTAACCAAACTTGATTTAAAAGCTCTTTATTGCCGGAGAGTTCATAATCCTGAATATTAACATTCAGCTTCAGGTGCTTCTTCTCAAATTTGGCAGCCAGTAAAAGCACAGACTGGCGAATTTGTTCCCCAACATTAAACCGCATTTTGTTTGTCAGAATCTTTTGCGTCTCAACCTGCGTCAGCTCCAGTACATTCGAAGCAAGGGAGGCAAGTCTGGTCGATTCCTCAATGACAATATCTAGATATTCATCACGTTCCTCTTTAGTAAGATCATCATTCTTTAAGACTTCAGCAAACCCTTTAATAGATACAATCGGTGTTTTGAATTCATGGGAAAAATTGTTTACAAAATCAGTTCGCAGAATTTCGATACCCCCAAGCTCTTCAGCCATACGGTTAAAGTTCTCTGATAGAATTTCAAACTCTGGCGGGCTTTTGAGCTGGAGCCGCATGGAGAAGTCACCACTGGCAAGACGCTCTGTGGCCTCTATAAATATCCGGATGGATTTTACCATTTTCCGGCTTGTGATGGCTGATATCGTGGTACCGATAATTGTACAAGCGATTAATACCATTATGGGTAGTACGAATCCATCCTGGGCAAGCTCTTCGTTCAACAAACCAAAAACCTGTGCGAGAAAGAAGAGTAGTCCTGTAATCACAACGGTAATAAGAAAGATGAAAAATATGATAAGAGAAAAATAGATGGGAAGGCTGATTCTGTTGCTGAGCTTGTTACTTATTTTGCTCACTGGCTTCGCACCGCCTTGTATCCAAGACCTCTGACGGAAACCAGTTCAAACTCTGGATAAGCGTCAAACCGTTTCCGCAGGCGATTGATGTGCACATTAACGGTTGTATCCGTACTTTCACTTTCCATGCCCCATATCTCGTCCATAAGCTGGATGCGCGTGAAAATCCGTTCAGGATAGGACAACAACTTATACAACAAATAGAATTCTTTTTGCGGAAGCGTTTGTTTCTCGTCCTCCCGGGTTACTGTCAATGCGTCATAATCAAGGATCACTTTACCCACTACTAATTTACGGGCACTTGCGATTTGCGAACGGCGAAGCAGCGCTTGGATTCTGAGCAGCATTTCTTCGGTATCAATGGGTTTGGTCATATAATCATCAGTTCCAATCCGGAACCCCTTTTTCTTATCTTCAGGCAGCTGTTTTGCTGTAGCCATAAGAATGGGGACCAAGCTATCGGCATCTCTTACTTCCTTAGCGAATTCATAACCATCCATATTAGGCATCATGATATCCAGAATGATTAGATCAATATGCTGTGAATCAAGGACCTCCAAAGCTTTAACTCCGTCTTCAGCAGTTACAACATCATATCCTTCGCGTTTCAGAACAGCTTCAAGAAGTCTTCTTACATGCTTATCATCTTCAACTACGAGTATGTTAATCATTACTGTTCACTCCAATAGTAGGTTTGTATCCATTATTACCTGTTAGGATTTTGTTTTAAAGGGAGCAGAATCAATATTTATCTAATCTTAAGATTTGGTTTGAAATCCTTGTAGTCGATATAAAGTGACTCATACATAGGGAGGATTCAATGAAATGAGAGGAATAGGCAATGATTTAATACTATTATGATATCTGTTTTGTTAAAAATTATTGCATACTAAAATAGTACCCAAACTAATTTAGCTGGATTAACGTGCTGATCAATAATGCAGCTTACTTGAACGTTGAACTTTGACTGAACTTCATGCGAAAGGAAGATCACAGATGCAAATGCGTAAATTAGGAAATAGTGGCTTGGAAGTTTCGGCAATAGGGCTTGGCTGTATGGGAATGGATCATGCCTATGGAAAGCCAGCCGATCGTAATGAAATGGTTAAATTAATTCGCAGAGCAGTTGAACTAGGATGTAATTTCTTTGATACTGCTGCTTTTTATGGAGATTCCAATGAGGAATTAGTAGGCGAAGCCCTTGCACCACTAAGAGATCAAGTTGTGATTGCAACTAAATTTGGAATTTTAGGACAAGAAGCTGTAGACGGTCAACCTCAACTTATTTTGAATAGCACACCAGATTCTATTCGTGAACAAATAGAAGGCTCATTAAAAAGGTTGAAGGTCAATTGCATTGATTTATATTATCAGCACCGAGTGGATCCGAATGTCGAACCTGAAGCTGTCGCAGAAACAATGAAAGATTTAATAGCTGAAGGGAAGATTAAAACATGGGGAGTCTCTAATGCACCGATTGATTATATGAAACGAGCACATGCTGTATGTTCGATTACTGCAACCCAAAATCAGTACTCCATGATGTGGCGTGAACCGGAAAAAGAGTTGTTTGAGCTTTGTGAAGAGTTAGGAATTGCTTTTATCGCTTACAGTCCATTAGGAAATGGTTTCTTAAGTGGTAAATATACCAAGGAAACCAAATATGATGAAGGTGACTATCGAAGTTTCATGGGAAGATTCAAACCTGATGTGATTGATCATAATCAAGTGTTATTAGATTTAATTACTCAAGTTGCAAAAAGTAAAAATGCAACACCAGCTCAAGTCGTACTCGCGTGGGAATTAGCTCAAAAACCATATATCATTCCAATTCCAGGCACTACAAAATTAAACAGATTAGAAGAAAACCTATATGGAGCTGATCTCAAATTAACAAAGGAAGATGTAGATAGTCTAAATGAAGCTTTGTCTAAAATGGATATTGATAGTTCACACTTTTAAATAGAGCTATATCATCAACTAATAGGAGGATTTTTTATGCAAAAAGTTATTTTGAACAATGGTGTTGAAATGCCGATACTTGGTTTTGGGGTTTTTCAAATTCAAAATGAAGCTGAATGTGAACAAGCTGTTTACGATGCGATCATGTCAGGTTATCGACTGATAGATACCGCAGCCTCATACCTAAACGAAGAAGCGGTGGGAAGAGCCCTCAAACGGAGTGGAGTACCAAGAGAGGATCTATTTATTACTACGAAATTATGGGTTCAAGATACAGGATACGAACGTACAAAGGAAGCATTTGAAAAATCCCTTACAAGATTGCATCTTGATTATTTGGATTTGTATTTAATTCATCAGCCATTTGGCGATGTGCATGGTTCTTGGCGGGCGCTGGAGGAATTGTACCGTGAAGGAAAAATCAGAGCGATTGGCGTAAGTAACTTCCAGAACGATCGTCTGATTGATTTGATTATTCATAATGAAGTAACACCTGCCGTTAATCAAGTTGAGACACATCCCTTCTGCCAACAAATTGAAAGTGCTGCATTCATGAAAGAAAACAATGTTCAGATTGAATCATGGGGTCCATTTGCTGAAGGTAAAAACAACATGTTCCAGAACGAAGTTTTAGTATCAATAGCTCAAAAATATAATAAATCTGTTGCCCAAGTGGTTTTACGCTGGTTGACGCAAAGAGGAGTTGTTGTGATTCCAAAGTCTGTCCGGAAAGAAAGAATAATTGAAAACTTTAATATCTTTGATTTTGAATTAAACTCAGAGGATATAGAACAAATTGCGCTGTTAGACACAAAAGAGAGTTTGTTCTTTTCACATAGAGATCCTGTAATGGTAAAAGCGTTAAGTACCAGGAAGCTGGATATCTAATTTTCTTAGGATCTTGTTGGTTTTTATAAAAGATGGGTTAACCATAATTAAGGGGTTAACCCCTCTTTTATTTATATGAACACCCTTAGCCTTGAACAGTTCATTCTAATTTGAAGGTTTAAGAATAAAGGCAGCTAAAGTTTGTGAATATCGCATTATAATCTTGATCTTCTCCAGTGGCGTACAAACCAATAAGCACACCTGTGAATCCTCCGGCTATTTCAGAGGATAGATATTTGGTTTGCGCAGCTCCGAGTAAGATCTCAGTACCGTCTACCTGGATATAAAAGTGATAATGCGTTGGACTGCTTTTGACAACTAATGAAGCATGGTTGCACTGACCTATATTTTTTGTTTTTTCAATGGATTTGATATCTCCGATATTCAGCCGTTCGATAATCTCATAACCCTCTGGATGTTTACGCAAGGCCAAGTCATAATGGTGATTTTCGTCCATGTAAAGTGTAATTCCGGCTTCACCATTCGTAAGGCTGACTTGGCACGAAATAATTGCGTTAAAATCTTTTTGACGAATACCAATAAATGTCGGAGTAGCCGGGATATCTAACGTAACTGCAGTTCCTTTAAGCTTTATTTTATCAGCTTCTAACCGATAATTTTCTGTAACCGGGTGACGCAGGTAACACCAGTCTAAATTCCAATCTGTGTTCTCGAACGTAAAGACTCTTTTCTCCTGCTGAATGACTGTGTCCGCAATACGATCAGTCTCGAAACTTATAAGTGTGGTACCTTCATGACCTGCTGTAAACCATCCATCCTCGCCAAAGGTAATCGGAGTTAGAAAAACCTCGCGCCCCAAATGGTGATAGGTAAGATACTGGCCAGTCTGCCGGAATCCAAGATGTAACAGCCACCAATCCCCCTCATGGTCTTGTACCAAATCTCCATGTCCAACTCCCTGAAGCTCGTAACCGCCTAAATTTCGATTAGTCAATACGGGGTTATGCGGGTAGGCTTCGAATGGGCCAGTAGGAGAATTGCCCCTTGCATAAGTAACCATATGCCCATATTCGGTTCCACCCTCAGCAGCTAGTAGATAGTATTGTCCATTAATTTTGTATAAATGAGGACTCTCCAAATAACGCCCACCGGATCCTTGCCAGATTGAACGGCTTGACGACAGCTTCTGCCCAGTTTCAATTTCAATTTCACATTGGACTATACCATTAACTCCGTAATCGTCTGTCCCATTACTCATGAAATACGTTTTGCCGTCTTCAAAATACAAATCCGGATCAATACCGCCTTGATCTACATTAATCGGATCAGACCATTCGCCGTAAATATTGTCAGTCCAGACATAGAAGTTCTGGCGCAGAGTGTCATTAGTGGTCGTCATGTAGAATCGTCCATTATTGTACCGCAGGGTGGGGGCGAATACACCACCGGAGCTGTCCACAGTATCCAGTTGAATCTGGTTCTTTCGGGTTAAGCAATGACCGATTTGGGTCCAATTAATTAAATCTTTGCTTTCAAAAATCGGAACACCGGGAAAATACTGAAAGGAACTGCAGACCAAATAATAAGTGTCTTCAACTTTACATGCGCTGGGATCAGGATAAAACCCTTTGATGACCGGGTTATTGTATTTCATTTCTCCACCTCATTAATAAATTCATATAAATAAGAATTCAATATATTTAACTACTAAGAAAATTAAACACTATTGCTTATAGGTTTTCAATGAATCGGGGTTGAAGATGTACGTTATATTTATTAAATTAATATATATGTAATTTCAATAAGCACAGGTCAGGTGATTATGATGATGATCAAAGCAAACGGCGAAGCAAAATTCATGGCGTTATATGAAGCGCTGGCAAGCGAAGTCAGATGGAGGATTATGAGCCTCATTGCAGATAATGAAATGAATGTGAAGGAGATCGCGGCTAAGTTAGAGCTTAGTCCTTCCATAGTTACTATGCATATCCGAAAGCTCGAACAAGCTGGACTTACAGGAAGCCACAGGGTACGCCTAAACGGAGGAACGCACAAAATGTGTTTCCTTAAACAAAAAAGAGTTGAAATCGAACTCCCCACTGCCACTCAAACCCCGAGGATCAGAGAGCAGACCATTTCAGTCGGTCATTATACCTCGTTTGATGTCCATCCTACATGTGGTCTTGGGACTCAAGAAAAAGAAATTGGGGTTTGGGACGATCCCCGCTATTTTCTCGATCCCGAGCGGGTCAACGCCGGCATTTTGTGGTTTGGGAGAGGTTACGTAGAGTACAAAACGCCTAACTACTTACTTCCCGGTCAAATGCCCGAGGCCATCGAGATTTCAATGGAAATTGCTTCTGAAGCGCCAGGCTTGAGAGATCATTGGCCTTCGGATATTGAGTTCTTTTTTAACGGTGTGAAGCTTGGAACTTGGACCAGTCCGGCAGACTTTGGAAGAGCGGCACGAGGCATATATACTCCGGATTGGTGGCATCGGAATGTAAATCAATACGGGTTATTGAAGACGATCCGCATTGACACTTCGGGCACATTTATTGATGAAGAAAGGATGTCGGACATTACTGTCGCAGATATTTTGCTACGGGAACAATTCTGGACGCTTCGGTTCGCAGTTGACAAGAAGGCTGTTAATGTTGGTGGTTTGACACTTTATGGGGCTGGATTCGGTAACCATGACCAAGATATTTTAATTCGTGTGTACCTAGGAACGATGACCTAATGAAGCAGGATAGTTCAGTTATAGTTGTTTTCTCCATCCTGTTTATCTGCTGGAACTGGTAAACTATCCATATATTGAAGAAGTTGAGAGGAGAGATATTCTGAATTATAACGAGGTTATTAAAATCGCTGATACACACTTACTTCCATTAGTGATGGAATTGTACGGATTGGAAGGTTATGAAATCAGGCTTATCAATGCACATGACGGAGGACGGAATGTCGCATATAACTGTGATAAAGCTGATTCTGAAGCAAAAATAATCAGAATTGCCTTCTTAAGTGACAGAAGCCGAGAAGATATTTTGGGTGAAGTGGAATATATCAGGTATTTGTACGAGCATGGCGGCAGTGTTTCGAATGTGGTCAACTCCCAGAAGGGGAATCTGCTGGAAACGATAACTCTTGATAATCATACCTTTTTTGTCTGCTTGTTTGAAAAGGCCAAGGGGGGTATGCTCGTGGAAAATAATTATCAGTATCGGGAAGGCGTTCCTATTACGGAATACTATTATAACTGTGGTAAAGTTCTTGGGAAAATGCATCAATTGTCGAAGGGTTATACACCTGTCCATTCCCGGTATTATTTTTTTGATAAATACAATGCCGATTATATAGATAAGCTAATACCTGACTCGTTACCTCTGTTGAAAGAGAAACTGGTAGACCTCCTTACAACCTTAGAAGGGATGGACAGGGATCACGAGTCTTTTGGGATGGTTCATTTTGATTACTGCGATGGGAATTATATGATCGATTTTAATACAGGGCAAATAACTGTTTTTGATTTCGATAACTCCTGCTTTTGTTGGTATATGTATGACCTGGCAAATCTCTGGACACTTGGAGTGGGCTGGATACAATTTGAACAAGAAACTGATAAACGCAAACAGTTTATGGATGATTATTTTAAAACAGTCCTTGATGGCTACAGATCCGAGACCAGGATCGAAGATTCGATGTTAGACACATTGCCATTGTTTATCCAAGTAACCCTCATGGAAAACATCGTTGATGCATTCGAGGTAATGCGGAACAATGGTGAAGACCCGGAATGCGATGAAGAGCTGTCATATCGTATAAAATGTCTAGAAGACGATATCCCATATGTAGGATTTTTCCATGAAATTTACTCATGTGATGAACCCTTTGAGTATGAGAAACGAGATATTTAGGATGAGGGTGTTTTTGATATGCTGCGGATAAATTCATATGTAGACTCAAATAAGCAGGAGTTGGAGTAAATATGGCTTACGAAAAACCGGAATTGACCATGAGTGAAATTGAAAAAGTACTGTGGAATCATCTTGGACAGGGAGCGGCTGAGATTACACCGTTGTCTGGCGGCAATATAAGCAACGTGTTTTCTTTTATTTTAGAAGGAAAAGACTATGTTGTGAAATTCAGCGATTTGGAACGAGCATATGAGACCGAACAATTTGTATCTAATTTGCTACTCGACCAAGGTATCCCTTTCCCAAAATGTTTGGGGTTAGGGAGGACTAATCAGTTAACCTATTTGATCATGGAGCGAATGGAAGGTCGCAATCTATCCGATTGTACAGCAGAGGAACAAACCCGTCTGATGCCGGAAATTATCGGCATTTTAACAAGAATGGCCGAAACGGATATTGGGGGAACTAACGGTTATGGTTGGATCGGACCTGACGGCAATGGTTCCTATTCATCTTGGAAAGACTTCGTCATTGCCGTAAATGCGGAAGATCAGACGGGGACATTCTGGGAAAATTGGCATGAACTCTTCCGCACGTCTTGCTTGGAAAGAGACGTATACGAAGAAATCTATAGTCGTTTGATGACCTATGTACCCTATAATGAATCTAATAGAAGCTTTATACACGGAGATTTTCAACAGTGGAATATGTTGTCCAACGGAACACGGATAACCGGCATTATTGATGGAAATTGCATGTATGGCGATTCTCTCATAGACCTTGCGGTTCTCGACAAGCATATGCCTTGGTGTGATGTTATTAACACATATCAAAATTATCAAAAGAAAGCTAGAATAGTGACCCCGAATTTTGAGGAGCGGCTAATCGGTGCCTATTATTTTAAGGGACTCGATGGACTTCGATTCTATGCTAAGATGGGCTGGACAGAGGCTTATCAGGACACACGGCATTTTCTTTTAAACCTAAAAGCGTAATAACTGAACACTTTACCTTATCCTATACATTTAATAGCCGCATAATTGCGGCTTTTTGTATATAAATATCAAATTTCTAGGAGCAAATTCTCCACTGGGATTATAGCCTAGGCTGACAACCTGTAATAAATGCACCTGAACTTGCCATTAATCCACTATCTATAGCTTTGTCCAACTTGATAAAATGTAAGCGCAATCATTTAATCAATCGATTGGAGGAGTATGGCATGAAAAAGATTGGGGCAGGTTTTATATTCTTACTTGTGATGTGCGCAGCCTTATCCACAACTGCGTTCGCGAAACAGCCTTATTCATCCTATTGGTTTCCGGAGCAATTGCTTCAGTGGAGTCCGGCATCCGACCCGGATGCGGCATTTAACCGGAGCACAGTCCCGCTGCAGGACCGTTTTGTAGCAGATGGAGTCAACGCTCATGCAACCAAAGCGCCAAAAGTCATGGCTTTATCAGCACTGAACCCGGGAACAAGCGGAGTTCCATCGCAGGGTTCAAGCAAATTCGAAGCTAACACATTTACCTATTGGCAATATGTTGACAAGCTGGTCTATTGGGGTGGTTCCGCGGGCGAAGGGATCATCGTACCTCCAAGCGCTGATACGATCGACGCGGCTCATAAAAATGGCGTGCCGATCATCGGAACGGTGTTCTTCCCACCAACCGTATATGGCGGGAAGTATGAATGGGTCAAGCAGATGCTTCAGCAGAATAGTGACGGATCCTTTCCTGCTGCTGACAAGTTGATCCAGGTTGCGAGCCATTACGGATTTGACGGCTGGTTTATTAACCAGGAGACTGAGGGCGGAACGCCGGCTGACGCACAGCAAATGAAAGCTTTCCTAAGTTATCTGGAATCGCACAAGTCAAATTCTATGCACATCGTATGGTATGATTCCATGACCAATGAGGGCAGTATTAGTTGGCAAAATGCACTTAACGACAAGAATGCGATGTTCCTGCAAGACAATAAAAAGCAAATAACAGACAATATGTTCCTGAACTTTTGGTGGAAGGATCTTAAAAGCTCGGCAGAGAAGGCTAGAAGCTTGGGCAGAAGTCCTTATGACTTGTATGCAGGCATCGATGTCGAAGCCAAGGGTTACGATACAAAGGTGAACTGGAATCTGTTGTTTCCGGATAAAGATCCTGCCGTTACTTCCCTTGGTATTTACCGCCCCGATTGGGCTTTTAACAGCGCAGAGAGTATGGAAGATTTCTTCGTACGCGAGAACAAATTTTGGGTGGGTCCAAACGGGAATCCGAGTAACACCTCGAGCGATCAAGCCTGGAAAGGTATCGCTAACGATGTGATCGAATCATCACCAATCAATGAGCTGCCTTTCACCACCAACTTCAACACGGGAAGCGGACAGAAATATTTTGTAAGAGGGAAGCAGGTGCGGGATAAAAGCTGGAACAACCGGAGTCTGCAGGATATTCTTCCCTCCTGGCGTTGGATTGCAGACAGCAAAGGTACCCCGCTTTCACCAGTGCTCGATTGGTCCGATGCCTATTACGGCGGCAGTTCGTTGATGGTATCAGGCGTACTGAACCCTAACAATGCGACACATCTGAAGCTCTACAAGACCAACCTTAAGATCGAAGCAAGCACAAAGCTGTCTATTACGTACAAAACACAAAATAAGCCAAGCCTGAAGGTTGGTCTTTCATTCGCAGATCAGCCCGATCAAAATATCTTCCTTAATGTGAAGGATAAGACATCGCCAGACTGGACAACTGAAACATTGAATTTGACCCCATACAAAGGGAAACGGATCGTAGCGTTGTCACTGTATTTTGATTCTAAGAATGCGATTAATAATTACAACATTCAAATTGGCCAGCTCTCCATTCAAAATGCTAATGACCCGATCAAACCACTACCCGCGGTTCGCGATCTTAAGGTCACTCAAACTGATTTTCGCAATGGTATTTATGGAGATGCCAGATTACAGTGGAAACAGCTTGACCAACAGGTCAAGCAATACGAAATCTATCGAGTGCTTCCAGATGGCAGTGAGATGTTCATAGGTGCAACACCAAATCATGTGTTTTACGTTCCTGAGATGCGTAGAATAGACAAAGAAACTATCACAGTATTGAAGGTTGTTGCCGTCAATGGAAGATACGAGCAAGGTCAATCCTCTAGCGTGAAGATCAGCTGGCCGGATTATCCAAAGCCGACTGCGGAGTTCAAAACTGATCGAACCCTAGTCGCTCCAGGCGAGAGCGTAAACTTCACCGACCTGTCGACTGAAGTGACAGAAGGATGGTCATGGACCTTCGAAAGCGGAAACCCCGCGGTCAGCACATCAAAGAACCCAGTTGTGACGTTCGCTCAGGAAGGCGTTTATAGTGTGACGCTGACTGCAACTAACAGCTCGGGCCAAGACACAATTACGAAAAAAGCGCTTATCACAGTGAGTAAGGAAGCTGGAGCAGTGAAAAATCTGGCACTTGGTAAAACTGCAACAGCCGATCATGCCTGCGGGGAAAAGGAAGGGGCACCTAACGCCGTAGATGGTAAAGTGACGGATAACAGTAAATGGTGCGCAATTGGCAATCTGCCCCATTGGCTTCAGGTCGACCTCGGCGCCGAACATCAACTCAGCGCTTTTGTCATCAAGCATGCTGAGAGCGGAGGAGAATGGTCCGGTTTTAATACCAGTGATTATACGATTCAGGTCAGCAGTGACGGAACGAACTGGACGGATGTCGTCAACGTCCAAGGAAACTCGGCTGCCGAGTCGACTGATTCAATTGCGTTAGTAAAAGCCCGCTATGTAAAATTATTGATTCTCAAACCTACGCAGGGAGCCGATACGGCAGCGCGAATCTATGAGTTTGAAGTGAAGGGATTATAATATACCCTATTACGTCATTCTAATATTAAAACAAATAAACCGTAGGCCACTTGAGGGGCTACGGTTTATTTGTTCTAACACTAATGATAGCTGAAATCAAAAAAAGAACCTGATTTATCTCATCAGATTCTTATATATTGCATATGAAAAGACACGATGATATAATCAATTCACGACTGAAATTCTATAGTTAGGCGTAAAAATTGCATCTTATATATTTAGTTTATCATGCCGTTAAATTCTTGTCAATTTTTTTCTCAATTTAATAGTTAGGAGCGATAATAAATGCGTTCTTTAGTTCTCGGTTTTCAGGAAGTGGACAATACACAGCTTTTGCTCGTTGGCGGAAAAGGGTTAAATTTAGGGAAACTATCACAAATAGAAGGTATACAAGTACCAGAAGGATTCTGTATTACAACAGTAGGATATCACCAAGCCCTCGAACAGAACCAAACGTATCATGCTTTGTTGGATCAACTAACTATGCTGAAAGTAGAAGATCGGGATCAAATCGGTGAAATCAGTAGGAAGATTCGGCAAATCATTGTGGAAGCAGAAATTCCTTCCGATGTTGTGAAGGCAGTTTCTCACTATCTCACCCAGCTGGGTGATGAACATGCTTATGCAGTGCGTTCTAGTGCGACCGCTGAAGATTTACCACATGCCTCTTTTGCAGGTCAACAAGATACCTATTTAAATATCATCGGCATAGAAGCAATCCTTCAGCATATCAGCAAATGTTGGGCTTCTCTATTTACGGATCGTGCCGTAATCTACCGTATGCAAAATGGATTTGACCACAGTCAAGTTTATTTATCCGTTATCGTTCAAAGGATGGTTTTTCCACAGGCTTCAGGGATTTTATTTACCGCTGATCCGATTACTTCTAACCGGAAACTGCTATCCATCGATGCTAGTTTTGGACTTGGCGAAGCTCTGGTCTCTGGCTTGGTATCTGCCGATGGTTATAAAGTAAAGCAAGAGAAAATTGTCGATAAGAGAATAGCAACCAAAAAATTGGCTATTTACGGACTAAAAGAAGGCGGAACAGAGACCCGGCAGATCGAAATCGATCAGCAAGAGACTCAAACACTTACTGAACAACAAATTTTACAATTAGCAAGGATAGGCAGACAGATTGAAGCTTATTTTGGTTGCCCACAAGATATCGAATGGTGTTTGACCGAGGATACATTTTATATCGTCCAGAGTCGGCCAATCACGACTTTATTCCCCATCCCAGAAGCGAATGATCAAGAAAACCACGTTTATGTATCTGTTGGTCATCAACAAATGATGACAGATCCCATGAAACCGCTGGGATTGGCCTTTTACCTGTTAACGACTCCTGCACCTATGCGTACAGCTGGCGGAAGATTGTTTGTTGATGTCACACCAAGTCTTGCTTCATCTGGCAGCAGAGAAATGATCATAGAAGCCTTAGGTAAATCTGATCCCCTCATAAAAGACGCACTCATAACCATCGTAGAGCGAGAAGATTTTATAAAATTCTCGGCAGATAATGAAAAAGCTTCTACTCCGAGTAAAAGCAATACAAGCCTGCCACCTAGTGATTCTCAAGTACAACTCGAAAATGATCCGACAATCGTTTCTGACCTCATTAAGAGCAACCAAGCCTCGATAGAAGAGTTGCAACAAATCATTCAAACCAAATCAGGGGCGGAGTTGTTTGATTTTATTCTGGAAGATATGCAGCAATTAAAGAAGATTCTATTCAACCCACAAAGTATGCGTGTGATTATGGCGGCTATGGATGCTTCAGCGTGGATCAATGAAAAAATAAATGAGTGGTTGGGTGAAAAAAACGCAGCGGATACGCTTTCTCAATCTGTACAAGGCAATATAACTTCAGAAATGGGTCTGGCGCTACTCAATCTCGCTGATGTGATTCGGCCTTATCCGGAAGTCATTGATTACTTACAGCAGGTTAAAGATGAAAATTTCTTAAATGAACTGGTTAGCTTTGAGGGTGGGCAGGAAACCCAAGACGCTTTCTATGACTATCTCAGTAAATACGGAATGCGATGTACCGGAGAAATCGATCTTACAAGAACTCGTTGGAGCGAAAAGCCAACTACACTTGTCCCCATGATTCTCAGTAATATCAAAAACTTTAAACCTAATGCTGGCCATCGGAAATTTGAGCAAGGTCGACAGGAAGCTTTGAAAAAAGAACAAGAGCTATTAGATCGATTGAAGCAATTACCCGATGGTGAACAAAAAGCGAATGAAACAAAACGAATGATTGATCTCATCCGGAATTTCAGCGGGTTTAGAGAATATCCAAAATACGGCATGGTTAATCGCTATTTCGTTTATAAACAAGCTTTACTGAAAGAAGCTGAACAACTAATACAATCGGGAGTTATTCCTGAAAAAGAAGATATATACTATCTCACTTTTGGAGAACTATGCGAAGTTGTAAGCACAAATAAATTGGATTACCAGATCATCAGCAAACGCAAAGAAGAGTACAAATTATTTGAAAAACTAACTCCACCACGTGTTATTACGTCTGAAGGTGAAATCATTGCGGGTAAGTATAAACGAGAAAACCTCCCAACTGAAGCTATTGTAGGTTTAGCGGTTTCTGCCGGTGTTATAGAGGGACGTGCGCGTGTCATCTTAAACATGGAGGATGCTGATCTAGAAAACGGAGATATATTAGTTACCTTATTTACTGACCCTAGCTGGACTCCATTGTTTGTATCTGTAAAAGGCCTAGTTACTGAAGTTGGTGGACTCATGACCCATGGGGCAGTTATTGCGCGTGAATATGGCTTGCCAGCAGTTGTCGGCGTGGAGAATGCTACCAAATTGATAAAAGACGGGCAACGAATTCGTGTGCATGGAACAGAAGGCTATATCGAGATATTGTAATGGCTGATTCACGAATGTGGTTTGACAAATTCAAGCTTTTGAATTATTTTTAATAGTGAATTATCAGTTCATTATTAAAAGTGAGGGGCAATATGCAGTCTAAAAAAGATGAAGTGAAACAGGAAATTGAATCCGCCGCTTTAAAGGTATTTTTCCAAAAAGGCTTCTCTGATGCCAAAATGAATGATATTGCCGATGAAATTCAAATTTCTGTTGGAAATATTTATACTTATTTTAAAAATAAAAAAGAGTTGTTCTATTCGGTTGTTCCGCCGTCTTTAGTGGACTATTTGAAGAATGTGTTAGTGGAAAATATTCGCATCGATAACCAGACTTTTTTTGATGATGTTAATAATGAGAAAAAATCAGCTGTCGTTCAAGAGCAAATAACTATATTAACCCAGTACAGCAGGCAGATTGTTATTATTTTTGAAAAGAATAAAGGGACCGTATATAGCAATGCCAAAAACGAGCTGATCGATCTGATGATCGAAACTAAAAGGCCCTATATTAAGGATCATTATAAAAGATACGAAATCGGAACCGAAGAAAATATGATTCTGCTGAAGATCATCGCGAACAATGTCATCAATATGATTCTGGATTTATTAAAGCACGAGATGAGCGCCGATAGCCGGAAACGGATTTTTGAGGCATTAAGCTTATACTGGCTGCATGGACTAAAAAGCTTAAACGAATAACGTCAATGCGCCGAATTTAGGTGTGGGGTGGAACTGGCGCACAACGCTGCAATGAGGGACAACTAAGTGGATATGCACATTAAGCATCTACGAGGGTCCCTATTTTTTTAATCCAATAATGAATAGTTAATTCATTATTGGGCGGTGTAAGCATGAAACGGGGGAAGCTACGATGAAGATAGGTTATGCGTTTAAGGACTGCAATGTTATATATGGAGATGCAATAAAAGGAACAGATACCCATATGACTATTTTGATTCAGGAAAACGGGTTGATTCAAGAGATCGGGAAAGCAAGCGCTGTAACTGTTCCGACCCATTACCAAACGATCGATTGTTCGGGGAAATATGTGATGCCCGGTCTCATCAACGCGCATGTTCATCTTTTTGCCGATGGGAAGCCATTTACGCTATCTGCCAGTGAAGGGCTGCTGAATTTTGCGTTTCATCATATTTTGGATACGAGACTGGGCAGAAACGTGTTGAAGAAACGGATGAAAAAAAATGCCCTAATCGCACTGCATTCCGGAGTAACAACGATGCGTAGTGTAGGTGAATTTTTTTATACTGATGTTCTTTTGAGGGATGAGATTAAGGCAAATCAATTTATTGGACCTAATCTTTTGGTGTCCGGGTATTTCCTGAGCGTAACGGATGGCCACGGTGCACCTTATTTGGCTTTGGTCGGTGATTCACCATGGGAAGGGAGAAGAAATGTAAGAATCAATGTAAAAAACGGAGTGGACCTAATCAAAATATGTGTAACTGGCGGGGTTACCGATGCCAAAAGGGTCGGAGAAGCAGGCCGCTTGCAAATGACGGAAGAAGAGGTGGCTGCGATTTGCGAGGAAGCTCATAAAATTGGGATGCGTGTGGCGGCACATGCAGAAAGTACCGAAGGTGTAAGAGTTGCGTTAAAGGGTGGGGTGGATACTATTGAACACGGCGCGGAGATGGATGAGGAAATGATCAGGCTGTACAAAAATAATCCCAGAGCCTTAAAGGGCTACACCGCTGTGATCCCTACTTTACAAGCAGCTTATCCCAGTGCGAAATTAGATCCGAGCCTGACAAAGTTGAATACAACCGTTAAGGAAAATGCCCGGCTTGTGTATGGCTCTATGTTAAAAGGGCTACAGCAGGCTATAGAACATGATATCAAAATTGGTGTGGGCACGGATGCCGCTATGTCCTATGTAACCCACTATGATCTTTGGCGTGAGCTTGATCATTTCATGCGACAAACAAAGCTGAACGCAAGTCAGGTTATTGAACTAGTAACCAAATCAAATGCAGATATTTTGGGAATCGATCACCAGACAGGGACAATAGAAGTTGGCAAATATGCGGATTTAATCATGATGGAGCAAAACCCATTGGAGAACATAAAAGCTTTGTCGAATGTAGCTATGGTTATGGTCAGAGGGAATTTAATACAAACACCCTCTGTGAACAGAATTCAAGCAGTGGACGAGCTGCTGGATACGGTTTGGAGTATTTAGGAGTGAGATAAATGATTGTAGAAGCACGTTTGGGTATCCTAGCTATTCTTAAAAGAACAGCGCCCGGTATGAATAACTATAAGCCTGTCAGCCTTTCTGGTCGGGAAGCTTATTTATTATGATTCCTGTAAATAACGGACCCGCCTGAAGGGAATTCTAGAGATGAGAGACATCTCAAATTCTAATCAGGATGAGGACAGAATTCATGAAGCAACCTTCCAGTAAAACTGAAGAAGAAGATAAACTGAAATGGTGGCAACTAAGCTTGTTAGGCATTGCTGGCACTATAGGAACAGGGTACTTTTTGGGTTCAGGTCTAGCAATTTCTATGGGAGGGCCAGCAGTGCTGCTAGCCTACATTTTAGCTGCTATTGGAACATATGTCGTATTTGATGCACTGGCTCAGATGACAGCGGAAGATCCGGAGCAGGGTTCATTTCGATCCTATGCAAAAAAAGCATTTGGAAATTGGGCAGGGTTCGGGAGCGGCTGGGTATATTGGTTTTCGGAACTGTTGATTATGGGAAGTCAGCTCACAGCATTGTCCATATTCTCACGATTTTGGTTCCCGCCCGTACCGATGTGGGTGTTTGCTGCCAGTTACGCTGTTGTGAGCCTGTTGATTGTGTTTTTTGGCAATAAGGGATTTGACAGGGTTGAAAATATACTGGCCATCATTAAAGTGGCGGCTATACTAATGTTCCTTGTTATTGCTGCCGTACTTCTGACGGGTTGGATCGGCGGTTCTAAGTTCTCACCGAAAGTTCCACTTGGGTTTAAAGCGTTGTTTCCATCTGGAGGTATCGGGTTGTGGTCTGCCTTTATTTTTGCTTTTTATGCCTATGGTGGCATTGAGGTGCTGGGAATTATGTCCTACAGGCTAAAGAAACCTGAGGAAGCTCCAAAAGCAGGAAAGGTGATGTTGCTGGGACTGGCTACAGTATACGTTCTCTCAATCGGGCTTGCAGTAATCATGGTGCCGCTTAGTGCTTTTAATCCAAAAGAAAGTCCTTTTGTGCTCGCGCTCAGCAGCGACCATCTGACCTTTGTACCGCATTTGTTTAACGGAGTGTTGATCATAGCTGGGTTCTCCACGATGACAGCTTCGCTTTATGCCATTACCTCGATGATGATCACTCTTTCACAGGAAGGGGATGCACCCAAGGTTTTTTCGAAGAAATGGAAGGATAAATATCCGTTTTTTGCCCTTTGTTTAATAGCTGGAGGTTTAGGGGGTGCCATTATGATGTCATTGTGGTTGCCAGGAAAAGTATACGAATACATTACAACTGCTGCCGGACTGATGATCCTCTATAACTGGTCCTTTATATTGCTCTCCTCCCGCAAGCTGCTTAAGCCCAGTCTTCTAAATGGGGTGAAACGCTGGCTAGGCTTAGTGCTGATCGCTACTGCTGTAGCAGGTACGCTATTTCATGCGCTTAGTCGTCCAGGTTTCTACATCAGTCTGTTAATTGTTTCACTGATTGCGTTGAGTGATTGGATTGTTCAACATATCCATAACAAGAATGGCGGTTCTGTTAAGGATCACAGTACGGACGAACAGTCCAATGAATATCATTCATTACTGGGCGGTCCTGAATTTCGGATTAAGGGCATCAGGATGCGAAAAAACAAGGTTTAATGAAAAAAGAGAAGTCGGGCAGCCTGTACACCAAAATAAAAACCAAAGCCAATCAGCGACAGACCCGACAGAATAGAAATCACCCTTAATACCTGGATGGTCAGAAATCTACGGAAGAGGCTGGAGGCGGCAGCCATGGCTACATCCCAGAGTAAAATCCCGAGGACGATCGCTCCACTGTAGATCAATAACTGCTGCATTGGATACTCGCTAACTACCTTAGCTAATATTGAGCCGTATATACCCAGCCAAAAAAGGATGGAGAGGGGATTAAACAAGGACATCAGAAATCCCGAAAGATAAGATTTGGACAGTGAGACATCGTTTCCCCTCATCTCAATCCCTGAAATTTCTCTTGTATTTTTAATGCTGTCTACACCTGAATAGACGAGGACAAAGAATCCGAACAACCATAAAAACACTTTAACAAACGGAGCATCCAGCAGATGAATGAGGCCAAAATAAACAAGCAGCATATAGATGATATCGGCACTAACCGCCCCTAAACCAACTATCCAGGCAGGCATAAATCCTCCGCGGAGTCCCTTGTCCAGCTGTGCTGCATTAATGGGTCCGAGAGGTGCCGAGAGGGATAATCCTAGAATCATATAACCTATAAATACGTTAATGTTGTCCTCCTCCTTTATATAGATAACATATTCCAATAAAGGTCGTAGTAGGACAAGCAAAAAGAAGGCCCGCGAGTGATTGCAGGCCTTCTTTTATAAGAAGCTGAAGAGTGAAGTAGGATTACGCCTTAACGGATTCAGGTCTTTTGACAAGAAGAGGTGGAGGAATCAACCAGCCCTTTTTCTTAGTCAAATGTAGAATTTTAAGGCCGATGGCTGCTTTGGTAAGGTGATATTTAGCAAACAAAGCCCCTATATCTTCTCTGATCGATTGTCCCATTGCCTGACTACATGCCACAAGTCCAACAGCATTATCAGCTGCAAGTTTGGCAGCAATTTCAGGATCTGTGAAACGTGCCCCTACAGGAATATCTTCAAGCTTGGCATCGGGCCGATTTGGCATTACTGGTGCAGATGCAATACCTTGCTCTGAGAGCAGTGTATCACACTCACTGATTTCAAGCTCCGCTTGATCAATTAAAGCTCCTAATATTTTTTTCAGGTCATTGTCACCAGCGTGATACATATAAGCTCTGTAACAAGAGAGTGCTCCCTTTGCTACCATTGAGGCTTGCCAAACCGTAAAAATCTCTCCATAATGCATCGGTTCTTCTTTGGGGTTACCGCCTAGAATCCCTGTCATAAACAGTCTCCTTTATTGTTGAATTTGAACAAACATTAGCATGCCCACAAAAACACGGAAGTTGCAGCTTTTCGCATAAAATAGGTATGTAAATTTGAGGCGTCGTCATTCGTGCAAGTTTAAGGATAAATGTGAAAATAAGGAACGATAAAATTGAACACGAGTTGTGGAGGAATCAAATGTTTTTCAACGTGATGATTGGAAGTACAAATGCCTTTTGCATTCAATGAAGTTGCTTATCACTGGAGATGGTGGAGTGTATCTCCAACCGAGGCAGGGATTGATGGGGAGTCATTGAGACTTCCAACACCTTTGGTAAGTACTCAGCTAATCAAACAAAGGATAACCTGTATGCAAGGAATATTAATGCAACGGGTAATCATAATTCAACAGCGGTAGAACCGAGCGCAGGCAGTCGGGAATGAGTATCGAGAATAGGAGGTGGTTGGTCTCTTAGAGTTGCTTGGACTTACAAGCTTGCGGAATAGAAGCCGAGAAAAAAAAGCTAAACTTTTTAGAGCTAAAGGGAACTGTAGGGGCCCTTTTTATGATTAGGATCCTGAGCTGGGACTGTATTTACAGACTCGTCAAAAAATTTATACCTTTAATTTGTTTCAAATAAAAAGCCGGTTTCAGGATGAGCCTGAATAACCGGCTTTACATTTTTTTAGCAAATCATCTTAAGGAGAGTTAGAAGAAACAATAAAGGATTACGCCGTGCGGCGCATATCTAGCACCAGCCACAGGTTCCAGAGTCGTCCGTAACCCGCACATGTTGGCATGCTCAGTGAGGAGTTCCGCGTATTCCACCGAAGCAGGACATCGCAATGATAATTTTACTCCGAGTTTACGAAAATTGGCGGAATCGGACAAAAGTGGGAGAACAACTACAGTACTTCAGAAGACAGAAGCTTCTGGACCATGTTTATGATTGAAGAATAATTTTTTTAAAACTAAGGGATTTGAATTCAAAGACCCTTATTAATTAAACTCCAGATGCGTTCAAACCTGTCTTGGTAGTCAGGTAAATTCCAGGATTCTTTGAAGGATGGGAGGCTAAATACTGCAAACGCAGAGAGAATCGCCTCAGCCCGTTCCAAGTGGGGATCGTGATAGTCCATGAGGCCGTCAATGATTTGGTAGGAATCCCAGAGAACATCGCGTAATACCAGTGGATTGCTATCCACGTATTGAGTATTCAAGGCAAACATCTTGGGATTCTCGTTATAAGCGCGTTTTTTTGCGTTAACAAATGCCCATAGCCAATCGTGAAGCAATTCTTGCGGTTTA
Organism: Paenibacillus sp. FSL H7-0323; assembly: GCF_038002725.1. Taxonomy (NCBI): domain Bacteria; kingdom Bacillati; phylum Bacillota; class Bacilli; order Caryophanales; family Paenibacillaceae; genus Paenibacillus; species Paenibacillus sp. FSL H7-0323. The sequence continues at coordinate 1,465,717 of NZ_JBBODB010000001.1, forward strand.
GTTAAATTAGTCATATCTAATTTAATTTGTTCTGAAATCATCCGGTTGAACCAGCTCTTAGATACGGCTGCCCAGAGCTCTTGCTTATTTTTAAAGTGCTTATAGAGCGCTGCATGGGTGATACTTAATTCATCCGCAATTTGTGAGAGTGTCACTTCGGATTTTTCCGTGCGTTTAATTAATGCCTCCGCTGTTTCAATAATGAGCTCTTGAGTGATTTTAGCCACCGTACTGCTAACCCTTCTTTCTTCAATAAATTCCCTTTTATCGTTAATACACTTGCGAGTATTCTAACATATAAAATATTCAGTAACAATTGTTTATTTTTGTAACTTATTGTTTTATGCTTGTTGTGTAAGTTACAAAACCAAATAAATGTTACTTTTTTTAACGCATAGGAGGTCATTAATTATGAAAGCAGCACAGATCACCAAATATTCAAAAAAGTTCATAGTAAAAGTGAACGATATTCCAATCCCAGAAATAAGTGATAACGAAGTCTTGGTTCAGGTGAAAGCAGCAGCAGTTAATCATTTGGAATTGCTTATTGGTACCGGAAGTGTAAAGCTGATTCAGGATTATGAATTCCCATTAGTACTTGGTAACGAGCTGACGGGTGTTATTGAAAAAGTGGGTAAGAAGGTGCAAGGTTTCAAAGTTGGCGATGCAATTTATTCACGTCTGCCACTACAAAAAATCGGTGCCTTTGCGGAATACGCGACAATTAATGCAGATGCCATCGGGTACCTACCTGCCAATCTGAATTTTGTGACTGGTGCTGCTGCGCCATTAACAGGATTAACAGCTTATCAAGGATTAAATGAAGAATTAAATGCTAAAGCTGGCGAAAGCGTGTTTATCCCTGGAGGGTCTGGTTCGTTTGGCCAAATGGCCATTCCTATCGCCAAAAGCATGGGGCTCAAGGTCATTATCAGTGGAAATCCAGAAGCACGTGAACGGACAATGGCCGCTGGTGCAGACCAATATATTGATTATACGACTACGAACTATTGGGAACAGCTTAGTGATGTTGATTATGTGATAGATACCTTGGGACCCAGCGAATTTGATCATGAACTTTCAATTATTAAAGCAGGAGGCCGCCTTCTTTCTCTGCGGACCGGTCCTAACAAACGTTTTGCAGAAGATCTGGGCTTCTCTGGCTGGAAACAAAAGCTCTTCACCATCGCCGGGGCTAAGTATGATCATAAAGCAAAGAAAAAGAAGATTCAATATCATTTCATTTTTGTTCGCAGTGATGGCGAACAATTAAAGAAAATTACGAAGATTATTGAAGATAATGGGATTGTACCAGCAGTGGACCCTACAGAATTCCACATAGAAGATATTAACGAAGCACTGACTTTTGTTGCTGAAGGTCATCCTAAAGGGAAAGTTATTATCAGATTTTAAGGAGGGCTCAATTGTTGTCAAAAAATTCTTTACTGATCATTCTAGAATTGATATACTGATGCAAATTAGAGTTAATAGTGTAGTTTTTTACCTTAACTAGAATGATCGTTCTTGAATATTTTGAAGAAATTTATTAAGGGAGGGGGGAATGAGTTACAAGTTTAATCGTGAACAAAACTCTATTGAAATGTTGTTAATTGATCAAAAAACTTAAAAGGGAGAGAATAATATGAAATATACAGTGATTACAGGAGCAAGCTCAGGAATTGGGTATGAAACAGCATTGGCGTTTGCTGCACGCGGTAAAAATTTAATTTTGGTAGCTAGAAGATTAGATAAATTAGAAGAACTTAAATCAACAATTCAGAATATTGATCCTAATGTAGATGTTATTGTTCGTTCAAGTGATCTGTCTGTTACAGAGCAGGCTTACACACTGTATAACACTTTGAAGGAATACCAAATAGAAACCTGGATTAATAATGCAGGACTTGGTGAAGCTTCTTTTGTGGTAGAACAGAATTTAGATAAAGCTGAAATTATGTTACGTGTTAACATCGAATCCTTGACGATCCTTTCTACACTATTTGTGCGAGATTATGCTGATGTAGAAGGGACTCAGTTAATAAACGTATCATCCGCACTCGGATATGCCATTGCTGTTGGGAGCGTTGCTTATTCTGCATCTAAATATTATGTTAGTGCCTTCACCGAAGGGCTTGCAAAGGAACTAGAGCTTAAAGGCGCGAAATTAAAAGCAAAGGTTTTAGCACCAGCAATAACTGAAACGGAATTTGTGAAGAAATCAATAGATGCTGAAGAATTTGATTACAAAGCAAACATGCCTAAATACCACACTGCCAAACAAATGGCGAGTTTCATGGTAGAGCTTTATGATAGCAATGATATGATAGGGATTGTTGACCAGAACTATGACTTCAATCTGAGAGATCAAATCTATCCAATTATATCTGAGTTTTAAATCGAATTAGATATTAGTCACTAAAACGATCGTTGTAGAAACTGGAGCAAAAAGAACTGGCTTCCCTATTCTTAAACGTGGGGTACAACTTTTGCATACGCTGGAAAAAGATTGGACTCTGGATTGTTTATAAGCAGACAAAGTAAGAATTCTTCGGTAAGCATCAGTTCAGTTATCATGTTATGAATAAAATCAAGCATCTTGCTTGATTTTATTTACGTTTTATATATTAGTTTGCGGATCGTTTACTTAAATGTATAATGATTGCTTGAGGTGATTACAATGGCAAGAAGCAAAGAATTTGAAATTAATGAAGTACTAGATAAAGCGATAAAACTATTTTGGATGCAAGGTTACGAGAAAACTTCAATGCAAGATTTGGTAGACTGTATGGGAATTCACAGAAGAAGTATCTATGATACATTTGGTGATAAGCACGCCTTATATTTGACGGCACTCCAACGGTACGAATCTACTCAAAACAAAAAAATGAGCTTCTTGGTTGAGAAACAAGAACCCGTAAAGGAGATCATTCGACAATTTCTAGAATCTTCGATGAGGAGCGAAGGAGAACCTCAAGGATGTTTCATAGTTAATTCGGGTGTGGAGTTGGGAGTACTGGATCCGGAGGTTGCATCCTTTGTTGAGAATAGCTATTCAAAAACGGAGAAGTTGTTATATGACCTCGTTCAGACTGGCCAGCAAAGAGGTGAACTTAGAATTTCACTGGAGCCCGAGGCTATTTCCCATTATTTAATGAATGCCTGGTTAGGACTACGTACAATGGTAAAAACGGCAACGGACCATGAGAAATTAACAAGTATTATTCATACCATACTGATCACTCTAGATTAAAACTCCTTTATCTAGCACTTGTATCGAATGCCGAAAATAGACAATCAACTTACTGCTACCCGAGTACGCAAAGAATAGAACCGACTTAATACGCCCAGTTTAACTATATAAATACCGCGTCCGACACCAACTGTAAGGAACTAAGAATGCAGACACTAAAAAAACCCATGTTGACGATGGGCTTCTTAGTCAATGTGGATATTAATCTGTCCAAGATCGATAGATACGGCGCACTTCACGGAAGGATTGTTTAGGTTTGCGGTATTCATTAACCAGACCCTTGTTGTTGAAGCCGCGGGCACGGTCGCGAAAGTTCTTGCTGCTGCTCTTCAGATCGCCGCGGATGTCTGCAAACTGCCAGATGTAAGTCCCGCCAATTTTCGAATCATTTTTGAAGATCGCCAGTGCTTCAGTTACAATATCTGCCTGATAATCCTCGCTGAACAATCTCTGCTCCCAGCCCACATCCCCAAATAGTCCAGCACCACCGAATTCGGTCATGAGCACTACCTTGTCACCGGCTCCCATCTGCTCCGCACGCACATGGAACTGTTCCAGCATGTCTTTAAAGCTGGCTGTATCGCCTTCGTACCAACCAAAATATTTATTAATACCGATAACATCGAATAAAGGAAGTAGAATATCTTCGAGTGGATGCATCGTAGCGTAGGTGACAAGCCTAGTACTGTCGAGTTTCTTCACCAATCCGACTAGAGCTTGTGTGAAAGCATATGCTTCTTGCGTCCGGGTATCAATCTCATTATGAACGGACCAAAAGATCACACTTGGGTGATGCATATGCAAGCTGATCATTTCTTCAATCATAGTCAGTGCACGCTCCTGGAAGAGCGGCTCACTTACTGTTTCGTTCGGCAGAAAGGCTCCCCATATCGGAATTTCGCTCCAGTATACAATCCCTTGCTCATCGAGTAGATCAAGCCAATATGGGCTTTGGGGATAATGAGAACCCCGGACGGAATTGCAACCTAACTCCAAAATGATACTGAGCTCCTTGTGCATCAGCTTCGGAGGGAAGGCGAAACCCCACTCAGGATGCTCTTCATGTCTATTCACCCCCTTAAGATAAACGGGTGAACCGTTAATTAGAATCCGATGATCCTTTGTTTCAATATAGCGAAAACCGATCCGTTCAATCTTGTCGTCTTCCTCTGTCCGCAGTTGAAAGGTATACAGTTCTGGAAGACCTACGTTCCACAAACGTACTTCAGGCATAAGCAACTTGAACGTATGACTGAGGGTCTGGCCAGTCTCAATCTGTACTTCTTCCGAGTGCAATTCATGTCCGCTTTCGGAGAATGTGATCTTTGTAGTGTGCTGCTCCTTAAAGAAGGAATGGAGCCTCACCTGAACAGTGACATCGGCATCTGGTCCATGCAGTTCATAATCAATCTTCAGTTGTTCGATGTAAAGTTCAGGCAAATATTGCAGCTCCACCGACCGTATGATTCCCCCATAATGAAACCAATCCACCTGCTCCGTAGGAATCGTAAGTCGGTCCAAGGTGCTGTCCGTCCGGACGATAATCTCATGTTCTCCTGCTCCTAAGGAAGGAACAATACATTCAAAAGGTGTAAATCCTCCATAGTGATACCCAAGGTGCTGCCCGTCCAAATAGACATCGGCGTGGCCCAGCACGGCATGAAAGATGAGTCTGACATGCTGCGAATTCACAATCTGTATTTTTTTACGATACCAACCGACACCTTCATAATCGTACATTCCCAGTTCATTATTCCAGCACGAGGGCACATAAAGAGACTGCCAAGAATGTGGAAATCGCTCAAACCATTTTTCTTGAACACCCGTATTTAACGGATCCTTCATGAAATCCCAAGGCCCATCCAACAGCACAGTTCTCCGAATTTGATACTCGCTAAAAGTCCTTAACAAGTGTGTTCCTCCTTTTTTTCCTGTAATGTATTGTGAATTTCAGACATCTTGATAATATGGATAGTAACATTTGGAGTTTAAGCATTGAATAGAAAAAAACGTTACCGTCTTGTTTAAATCGCTCTTTTAGCAGCAGGAGGGGATATTAATTGATAGAAAATGATTACAAGCTGAATGACCTCACAGTGCATATCCATTTTGTACTCGACAAAGCTACTTATCCCGGCTGGGAGGACATCCGTAACATGGTAAATGTGCACAGCTTGTACTGGATTCATGAAGGTAAAGGGGTTTTCCTGACCAATGTTGAGCACAAAGTAGAGGCTGGAATGCTAATCTATTTAAAACCAGGCCTTAAACTGTCCATGCGCTCGCAGATGGATGCTCCACTTCGCATAACGATGCTGCTCTTCGATTGTGCAGAGCTTAGTTATGATGCGGTATGGAAGGAAGTCAAGCCAATCGGAAAACTGAGACTTCCCTTCTTAAGCCAATATAACCAACAGCAAGCTGAGGAAATTAGCCAGCTGGTCTGGGGGATTCACCAGGACTGGCTACCCGGACTAACCGATGGTATAGCTGTATCCCGGGCTAAAATGCAGATCCTGCTGCATAAGCTGCACCAGACCGTACAACCGGACTGGAATCTGATGGAGTCTGGAGCTTTTTCCGCCTTCGAACAGATCAAGAAAACACTCGAGAACGACTATAAGGATCATCACCGGATCGAGAAATTAGCGGAGAAATACGGCATTTCGCCATCTTACTTGCGGAAGATGTTTCTGAAATTTACGGGGATGGGGCCGAAGGAATACCATATGCACTTACAGAACCAGCAAGCTTGTCGTTATCTGGTTTTTACCGATTATCCAGTTAAGGAAATCGCCAAATTATGCGGGTACTACGAAGAATATCATTTCAGTAAGATTTTTAAACAGCTTAACGGGATCCCTCCGACAGTATACCGAAACAAACAGAGAATCAAAGATTAATTGTCCGTAGAACCGCTGGTAAAAAAATCTTGAGGTTATGTTTTTTTTACGGGAAGGACTGTACCATGATAATATTGAACTCATTGAAGCATGTTTAAGGAGGGAAAATTGGGCATGATTATATCACTCAAAAATGTATCATGGCAACGTGATACGACAATGATCTTACGCGATATGAATTGGGAAGTGAAGCAAGGACAACACTGGTGTATCGTCGGTTTGAACGGTTCAGGAAAAACGACGATGCTAAACGTCGTGAACGGCTATATCTGGCCGACAACAGGACAAGTCGAGGTGCTGGACCATCGCTTCGGCGATGTGGACTTGAGAGAGCTACGCAAACGAATCGGTTGGGTAAGCACCTCCTTGCAGCAGAAGCTGTACGGCCATCAGACTGCCCTGAACATCGTCCTAAGCGGAAAATTTGCGACCATTGGTCTGTATGATAAGACGAATGAAGAGGATCAAAAACAAGCCGAGGAGTTAATGGAGTTTCTAGACTGCTCTTCTTTGGCTGGTCGTACATATGATACCTTGTCGCAAGGACAGCGTCAGAAAGTCCTCATTGCACGCGCACTAATGGCCAATCCAGATCTACTAATCCTTGATGAGCCGTGCACGGGACTAGATATTTTTGCCCGTGAACAGCTGCTGCAGATGATCGAGAAGATAACAAAGCAACCTGGTGGACCAACCTTGCTGTATGTAACCCATCATATCGAGGAGATAACACCATGCTTCACGCACACGCTGCTGGTAAAGAACGGTGAAATCTACAAAGGTGACGAGACAGTAAACTGCTTACAGTCAGATGTTTTGAGTGATTTCTTTGATACCCCCGTTGAAGTACAGGAACATCATAACCGCAAGTGGCTTACACTTGCCGGTGATAAGTAAGACCCGTTATCTGGGAATTTGCTGTTATGTATCAAGACACATGGCACATACTTATTTCTACTGTTCGCAGGCAGTAGCAGGATTAAAAAAGACGAGTTAACCAATCAACGGTTGCTCGTCTTTTTTATGCTCAATTACTAGCGTTATAGCTGGAAAATAGTTATGCGATTATCATTGCAAATGATAATCGTTATCATATATGATGAAGGAATAAATCTCTCCACATGGAGTGAAAGAGAAGGGGAGAGTAAGTCGGTGAAATTGAATGAGCAAGCTTTGCTATGGAATCAGGCATTCGTCAAAATCATAGATGTCCGGCATACAAGAATGGAACAAGGCGAGGAGCTACATGCGTACAGAATGCCTTCAAGCGCCTTCTTATATGTGACTAAAGGCAGCGCACAGCTCCAGCTGGATGGCATCGCACACCGCGTCAATCAGTATTCCTTGATCCATGGGGGCAAGGGTTTCAACCTTGATATTACGGCAGATGAGCTGCTGGACTATTATATGATTTTGTATAAAGCGGTACTGGCACTACCAGCCTGTCAAGAAACGGTCAAACTGATGGAGCAGCATAATCCGTTTCAAATGCAATATGTGTTTAAGCCCCATTACCCGATCTCCATCTTCCATCATGTCACCTCCATGAGTAAGGAGTGGCATCGCTCGGAGCTACTCGATAAGCTTCAAGTTAAAGCGATATTTTATCAAATGGTCTATGAAATACTAGAGCAGATGGAACGCCAAAATGTCATAGCCGTCAAGCCTGACTTAGTGGCCCAAGCGGTACGTTATATTCATGAGCACTATCGGGAACCGATTACGCTTGAGACGCTGCTTGAACACCTTGGTTGCAGCTCCAGACAGCTGCTCCGCGCCTTTAAGAAACAAGTGAGAACGAGCCCGATCGACTATTTGATTCAATTGCGGATGAGTAATGCGAAGCATTTGCTTCTTTCCACCGATTTCACATTGAAGGAAATAGCAGAGAGCGTAGGTTATACCGACAGCTATTATTTCAGCCGTATCTTCAAGAAATACGAAGGTGTTTCGCCCACCAGCTTTAAAGAAGCTGCATTAGAACAAGAGCAGCGTCGAAATAATCCATCCCTAGTGTTTAGATCTCCCATTGTTGCTAGTGGGCAGCAACGTTATATTGATAATGTATTTGAGAATCATTATCAATATAAGAGAGAAGGGGAAATACCGATGTATCGTAAGTCGAGAACAGCAATGGCAGCAACCTTATTATTTTGTTTCGCCCTTTGGTTAAGCGCATGCACGACAGGGGGGACGAACGTCACACCTGTGAACAGCAGCTCACCGAGTAGTAATGTAGCAGCTTCCGCAAGTCCGGCTGCAAGCCCGTTGTCGGATGCAGCCAATGACACAAGAGTGATTAACCATGCGATGGGGGAAGAAACGCTCACCGGTACCCCTGAGCGTGTTGTCATATTGACTAATGAAGGTACGGAAGCGCTTTTGGCAGTCGGCATCAAACCGGTCGGAGCCGTTCAGTCTTGGATTGGCGACCCTTGGTACGACCATATCAAGCAAGAGATGGAAGGCGTCACCGTTGTCGGAGACGAGCTTCAACCCAATATTGAATTGATCGCGAGCCTCAAGCCGGATCTGATTATTGGCAATAAGGTTAGACAGGAGAAAATTTACGATCAATTAAAGCAGATTGCTCCGACGGTATTCTCCGATGATCTGGCGGGAGATTGGAAAATCAATTTCAAGCTCTATTCCGAAGCCTTAAACAAGCAGAAAGAAGGAGAACAAGCAATGGCGGCCTTCGACAAACGTGTCGAGGAAGTCAAAGCGAAGCTAGGCAGCAAAGCGGATACAAAGGTATCAGTGGTCCGGTTTTCCGCCAATCAAGTTCGCATCTATCAGAAGCAAACATTCTCCGGCGTGCTCTTGAGCCAATTAGGTGTTTCACGCCCGGAATCGCAGGATAAAGACTCCTTTATAGAAGTGATGTCCAAAGAGACGATACCTAGCATGGACGGTGACGTGCTTTTCTACTTTGTATCAGAAGCTCCAGGTAAAAACGATGCAGCGAAGGTCGTGGAAGAATGGAAAAAAGATCCACTATTCCAAAACTTGAGCGTTAATAAGAACAACAAGGTAATTCAAGTCGACGAAGGCATCTGGAACTCGGCAGGCGGATATGAAGCGGCCAATCTGTTGTTGGACGAACTCGTTAAATATTTTGATGTGAAATTATAAAGACGTAACGAATGAACAAGCTGACGCTGTATTCGCGTCAGCTTGTTCACGATTCCGGCAGTTTAGTTGTTTGGGCTGCCTATGAATAGGAGGTTCAGTGCAGGCGTGAATGGTTCTTTCCTAAGCAAACGAAAGCTCGCCGGCCTAGTTGTTGGCGTTATCCTGCTGCTGATTAGTATGTTGTGCAGTGTATTGTACGGTCTTCATCGTTTTGAATTGAAAGACCTGTGGCAGGCTTACAATCATTTTGACGGTTCCAATGAGCATCTTATTCTGACAACAGCTCGTGTTCCCCGAACCTTGATTGCGGCACTGGTAGGGGCAAGCTTAGCCGTAGCCGGGGCGGTCATGCAGGTTCTGACAAGAAATCCATTGGCATCGCCCTCCGTCTTCGGTGTAAATGCGGGTGCTGTGCTATTTATTGTCATCGGGCTGCTGGCGTTCGGATCCTCGTTAACGATGAGTGGCATGGTCTGGCTTGCTTTTGCAGGTGCGGCCGCAACATCGACAGTCGTCTATCTGCTTGGCTTGCAAGGTGGTGGATTCGAACCGGTAAAGCTGACCTTGGCCGGCGCTTGTATGGCAGCTTTCACTTCCTCTATTACATCCGGCATTATTCTTATTAATAAGCAATCGCTGGAATCTGCCCTATTCTGGATGATTGGCTCTGTAGAAGGAAGAAATATTGAGCATTTGTTGATGGTACTGCCTTATATGATAACAGGGTTAGTGATCTCACTGCTACTCTCGGGCTCGTTAAATATTATGGCGATTGGTGACGATAGTGCGAAAAGCTTGGGGCAGAGGCTGACGCTGGTACGGTTGCTGTCGGCTACGGCAATCGTACTACTGGCCGGAAGCTCGGTAGCGGCCGCTGGTCCAATTGCTTTCATCGGACTTATCGTACCTCACTTATGCAGATACATCATTGGGCATGATTTCAGATGGTTGCTTCCTTATACCGCATTAGGTGGAGCGATCCTTTTGGTGACTGCGGATTTAGCATCACGATTTATCCTGGACTCCAAAGAAGTTCCGGTTGGCGTCGCTACGGCGATAATTGGAGTTCCCTTTCTGATCCTTGTAGCCAGGAGGAAACAGCATGCTTAATCCGCGTACAGCGAAACACACGTTCATGTTTATAGCTCTAGCTTTTATTATTGCCGCCTTGTCGCTTTTGAGCTTATCGGTTGGGGGAGTTAGTGTTCCATTAAAAGAGGTACTTGCATCTCTTGCCGGGCGAAACGCAGAAGCCAGCGATCTGATTATTATGCAGTTCCGTCTGCCACGAATAACAGCCGCTATTCTAATTGGTGCAGCATTGGCAGTTGCCGGGGCGCTATTGCAAGGCGTCATTCGCAATCCGCTCGCTTCACCTGATCTGCTGGGCGTAACCGGAGGGGCATCGGTAGCTGTGGTTGCCTTCATGACCTTCGTCACCGGCTACAGCATCCACTGGATACCGTTCATTGCCATCGGTGGCGCGTTGATTGCGGCTATCATCAATTATGTATTTGCTTGGAAAAAAGGGGTGTCACCATTCCGGCTGGTACTGATCGGCATTGGCATTTCTACCGCAATGGGGGCGCTCACCACATTCCTGCTTATTAGCGGTCCAGCGTATTTAGCCGCTCAAGTGTTAAATTGGATGACGGGAAGCATCTACGGTACCAATTGGAGCTATATCAAGGTGCTCTGGCCGTGGGTAGCGATATTTATTCCTTTGTCGCTGGGTCTGGCGAAGGAATTAAATGTGCAATCTTTAGGTGAAGATGTAGCTCGCGGGCTTGGGAGCAGGCTCCAGCTAAGCCGGATGATTCTCTTATTTTATAGCGTTGCACTCGCCGGCGCTGCGGTCGGTGTAGCGGGGACGATATCGTTCATCGGATTGATGGCGCCACATATCTCTAGGAGGCTTATCGGAAATTCTTATAAGATGATCATCCCGGTATCCGCATTAATAGGTGCGATCATTCTACTGTTGGCGGATTTGGCGGGAAGAATGCTTTTTCAGCCGCTGGATATTCCAGCAGGCGTATTCACAGCAGGCATTGGAGCTCCTTTTTTCATGTATTTGCTATTTAAACGAAAAAAGGCTTAAATCTCCTATTAGAGAAGACAGGGGAACGAAGGAGGAAACCGAACTTCTGTTTTAGAAGCAAAATACAATATCGAATTTGCCATTTTGGTTATTGGTTAGAATATTTTTGTGAATCTGATAAAGACCCGCGCCTAGCGCGGTTTTTTATTTTGTTTGCAGGTTTTTAGCCACTTCCGGGAAACAGTCAAACCACATACTAACGGTACCTGTAAAAAACATTTTGACATATCTAACAGGTACCGTTATAATACAAATCAACAGGTACCGTTATAAAGTTCAACAGGTACCGTAAAAACTTAATGGAGGATTCATTATGGACATGAATACTGAATTGTACGAAAAACTCGCGAAACTGCAATGGCTGTTGCAAAGGCAACACTTGAAGTCTCATGCCGCGGTTGGTCCTATGGCCGACGCATCACGTGGGCAAGGGAGGATATTAGCGTTTCTTCGGATAAAAGATGGTATCAGCACCAAAGACTTATCCTATATGTTGGACATCCGTGTATCATCCCTCAATGAATTGCTTGGTAAACTGGAGAAAGCAGAATACATCACCCGTAAACCCTCAGAAACAGACAAACGTATCATGTTGATTTACCTAACGCAAAAAGGACAAGAGGAAGAGAAACAAGAGATAGACAGCGGCAACATATTTTCTCGCTTATCGCCAGAAGAGCAGATAGCTTTCGGGGATTACCTAACTCGCGTCATTACAGCTTTGGAGGAAGAACTTGGATCGGGCGAAGAACGTGATGTGATGGCTATGTGGATGGAAGCTGCCAAGGCGCGCATGGGAACAGAGGAATTTGAAAAAATGATGGCTATGCGCGGACAAATGCACAGAATGTGGGGAAATTCTAGGGACGAACGCTTTAGCGGAAGGTTCCCTGGATATGGCGGAGAAGGGCGTGGTGACATGCGCGGATTCGGCTGGCCTTCCAGCGATGACAGTAATTCGTCACCTGACAAGTCACATGGCCCAGACGATAAGTAATTAAAGTCTTTTAGCAAACAGTAGCTGAGGCGCTGCCTTTCCACCAGAGAAAGATGAACGGCAAAGGCAGCGTAATGTGAAACTAAAGAATAGTCAAATTTCGTACGCCAAATCTGAAAACTCGTCGTTAGGGTACAGGTTTGCTTGTTGCTGCGTCACGGATCATATTGGACCGATAGTTAGAATTCTAAGTAATTTCAAAAAACAAAATAAAGAAAGATAGTGGTGAACCTTATGGATGCAGAAAACCTCCATTACTTTGAAAAAGCACCTGTCGCAAAAGCCGTAGCTCACTTCGCAGTACCGATGATGCTAGGCATGTCGATGAGTGTCATATACTCCATTTTGAATGCCTATTTCCTTGGTACACTGGGCAATACTGCGATGTTAACCGCACTCGCACTAACTTTACCCTTATTCGCCGCCATTATGGCGCTAGGTAACTTGATTGGTATCGGTAGCAGTGCATTCATCTCCCGTTTGCTGGGAGAGAAAAAATATGATGATGTAAAGCATGTGTCTTCATTCGCTTTTTACAGCAGTTTAGCTCTCGGTCTTATTTTGATGGCTGCCGGCATCCCGTTAATCGATTCAATCGTCCATGGCTTGGGAGCGACGCCTGACTCCTTCGGATTCACGAAGGACTATGTCACGATTATGCTTATTGGTTCACCTTTCGTCGTTTTATTCTTCACGCTGGAGAATATCGTGCGCTCGGAGGGGGCAGCAATCACTTCGATGATTGGTATGCTTCTCAGTGTTGTTGTGAATATTATTCTCGATGCGCTAGTCATTTTCGTCTTCCATTGGGACGTGATCGGGGTTGCATCTGCTACAGTCATTTCTAACTTGGTTGCAAGTGCATTCTACGCCTTCCACATGGGATATAAGAGCCAATTCTTAACCATCTCTGTAAAATGGTTCAAAGCTTCCAAAGACATTCTCAGCAATGTATTTAAAATTGGAGTACCCGTTTTTGTTATGAGTCTCTTCATGGGTGCAATGTCACTTATCTTTAACCGTTTTCTGGTCGAATATGGGGAGCAGGCTATTGCGGCCTTCGGAATTTCATCACGATTATTACAATTTCCAGAGGTTATTCTGATGGGCTTATGTGAGGGAGTCGTGCCGCTGATTGCCTTCTCTTTTACAGCCAATAAATTACGCATGAAGCATACCATTACATTCACAATCAAAGTGACTGTGGTATTAGCAGCCGTGTTCGGCATTATTGTATATCTGATTTCCGACCACTTAATCGGTTTATTTACGAATGACCCGCAATTAATTGAACTGGGCAGCTACATTCTTCATGTAACGTTCTTATCCCTGTTCATTTCAGGAACGACCGCATTGTTTACAGGGATCTTCCAAGCGACAGCACAAGGAACCGCCGCCTTTATTATGTCAATTATTCAAGGTGTTACTCTGATTCCAGTATTGTATATCGCTAATCGAATGAACGGTTTCCACGGAGTAGTCTGGTCGCTCGTCATTTCAGATGCTGTTGCGTTCCTTGTGGGTGCCATCATGCTGTATGTTCTGCGGAACAAATTGCAGCCGGATTTAGATACTTTAGTACAGTAGAATCCTAAGCTTTAAGTTGATATTTTTAGTTCATCTAAAAAAACCTTGAATCAGCAAGGTTTTTTTGGTGCATTGGGCTTACAAGTCCACTATAGCTTTTAATTACGGGGCTTATTGTAAAATGATATAATTTGGAACACTAAGGAACATCTCATCAATCTTGTTCAAATTCTGATTAATATACATTTCTAAAGGTGGATCATACAGTATGGTTGATTTCGAATGGTATAGAAGCTTTTGCACAATATATAAGTATAATTCGATTTCCGAAGCTGCAAAAACCCGTATGATGACGCAGCCAGCCATGAGTCAGCACTTAGCCGCCTTGGAAGCGGAGGTGGGAGAAACTTTATTTGTTCGTTCGACTAGAAAAATCACCCCTACAGAGCGGGGGAAGGAGTTATATTCACAGCTCGCTCCGCTCATAGAGTCATTAGAGAATACGACGATGAGCTTTAAAATGGCTTCTTTACCTACGCAAAGTGTAATCAAGCTTGGAGCAGCGCATGAGTTTTTTAGTGAAAAAATACTGCCACAGCTTCCTAAATACAATACTTGTACCCTTTCGCATTTTGGAACCGCCGAGCAATTGCTAGAGCTGCTGAAGGAAGAAAAGTTAGATATCCTCATTATGTCAAAAAGGTTCCCAGCTCCCGGTGTCGAGTATTTGAAATTGATGGATGAGGAGTTTGTTATAGTAGCTCCAATCGATTATGAAATCCATGAATTTGATAATCTGAAGCTTGAAGAGCAATGGCTCTCTGAACAGAAGTGGATCAGCTATGGTCTGGAATTGCCGATAATAAGAAGAATTTGGAGAGAACATTATAAGAAACGTCCTGAAATTAGACCTGTTCACATCATTCCTAATTTACACATGATTCTAAAGGCTATTGAAATCGGTATGGGCTTGAGTGTTATACCTACATACCTCTTGCAAGATTCATTAAAAGCAGGCAAAACAAAAGTTGTGTTTAAGCATTTAAAAGTAGAAAACGAGTTATATATCGCATATCAGTTAAAGAATAAGCATTTGCCTCAATTTCATGAGATCATTTCTGTCATAAGGGAAACGAAGATGGATTAGCTAGTATCATTTATAAAAATATTTATTAATACGTCGTTATTTCGTAATTTGTTTTATTTATACCCTGAAGCTTACAATAATGTAGTAACAAAATTAAAAATAATTGAGGCTGGTGCCATACTTGGTCGAATGAACAAGCGTCAACATCATAGATGAGGAGGAATTGTTATGAAAGTGTTTGTTACAGGAGCTTCAGGATATATTGGCGGATCGGTGGCTAAAGCTTTGTTAGATAACGGGCATACTGTTTTCGGTCTGGTTCGCAATCCCGATAAGGTGGAGGCGTTAAGAGTTATTGGTATAGAGCCTATACTCGGCACGTTGGAAGATACGGGTACTCTAACGAAATATGCTAAGCTCAGCGACGCAGTAATTCACACGGCCGATTCGGATCATTTGTTGGCAGTTGAGACGTTCATAGCTGCTTTGCGCGGAAGTGGAAAACCATTTTTGCATACATCAGGTTCAAGTGTGGTTGGGGATGATGCCCGTGGCGAAACAGCAAGCGAACAAATTTTTGAGGAGGAAACACCATTTGTGCCTATGGATATTAGGGAAAACCGGGTAGCGATCAACAACCTCGTACGCAAGGCTGGAATTGAGGATTGGGTAAGAAGCATCGTGATAGTCCCATCTATGATTTATGGTAATGCACTAGCGTTGCCTGTGGAAAGCGATCAATTGCCACAAATTATTCGCAAATCGAGAGAGTTGCAGGCAGGCGTTCACGTAGGTAAAGGCGTAAACCGCTGGTCCAATGTCCACATCAAGGATTTGGTCCAACTGTATGTATTGGCACTTGAAAAAGCACCATCCGCGTCGTATTTCTTTGCCGAAAATGGAGAGGAATCTTACGGGGACATCGCCAAATCGGTCAGCGAGGCGTTAGGCTTTGGAGGCAAGACCATAAGCTGGCCCGCAGACAAAGCGATAGCAGAGCTTGGAGACTGGGCACGCTTTGCTATCGCCTCTAACAGCCGTGTACGTGCCACCCATGCAAGAAATTTACTTGGTTGGGCTCCGAAGGAAGAGTCGCTGCTTAGCTGGATAAAAAATAATATACAATAATTAAAGTAGAATAATCTTAAGAGGAAAAGTTTTCGCTTATAAACGCAGCGGGAAAACACAAAAAAGTCACCAATTTGGTGGCTTTTTTTGAACAGTTAAATTTTAATGCTAACTTCTCCACTTGAAAGATATTCCTCGTCACCATTCTCATATCTGACTTTCAGATGGCAATCGTCATCGATATCAATGGCTGTTGCTTTACGTTGTTCATTATCCTTTATCACGGTCACAGGTTCGCCAAGTGAAATTAACCTTTTTTTGTATTCGGAAAGAAACAATCTGTCCGTTAAATGTTCATAATATCTCATGAAATGGTTTAGTACTACTGCAACGAGACGGTTGCGCAGATCACCATAAGGATTGTTTTCTGAAATTACAGTTGTTGCAATCTCGGTAAGATCATTGGGAAAGCCTTCGGAAGGGAGGACTACATTGATACCGATGCCGAGGACAGCATAATCAAGCCAGCCGTTTTCCAATGACACGGATGCTTCGGTAAGGATCCCGCATACTTTTTTACCTTCCATAAAAACGTCATTTACCCATTTAATCTGCGTTTCTTTACCGGATACGCTCTCGATAGAAAGGGCTACAGCTACTGCGGCGCAAGTGGTCAATAAAGCTGAGTCTGTTGCGGACAGCTTGGGACGCAGCAGGATGCTCATATAGATACCCGTTCCAGGTGGAGAAAAAAATTTCCGGCCCATTCGCCCGCGACCAGCTGTTTGTTCTTCCGAAAGAATCACTTTACCTTCAGCTTCTCCATTTGAGGCAAGGTTTTTTACGGCTTCATTCGTGGAAGATATGGTCTTAAAGACTTCAACACGTAACTTTTGCCCCTGAGTATCCAGGTACTTTGAAATTGCACTGGCTGATAAGATATCCGTTTGTGGTGACATGGAATATCCTTTATTGGTTACAGCTTGTATGGAATAACCGTCTGTCTGTAAAGATTTTATGGCTTTCCAGACCGCGCTGCGCGTCACGGATAACTGAACGGCTATTTCCTCGCCGGAAAAATATTCACCCTTATTACTGTCGAGCAAGGCAAGAATATGTTCTTTTACTGTCATGAACTTAAACCTCCAAAAGTATAACTCTCCGACCAAAACCCATTGAATAGATTAACATCCAACGATTGCGACTGAATACTCTAATTCTATATAACAATAGGAAAAACTCAAGCATGGTATTTTATTCTATTGTAAACCATATATTAATTTATGGTTTACAATAAAGAATAACTCCATTATAATTCAGCTTACTGGACGTATTTACTAACCAGAATACAATCATTGATATCCAATGGAGGTCATTTTTTTGAAGACAAAAGAACTTATTTATGCTGCATTATTCGCAGCACTTATCGCGGTATTGGGGATGATACCGCCCATCCCCCTCGGCTTCATCCCCGTTCCGATCACTGCCCAGACGCTTGGCGTCATGTTGGCTGGATGTTTTCTGGGGAAACGGATGGGCGCCCTCAGTCTCATTATTTTCATCATACTAGTAGCCATTGGGCTGCCTGTACTGACTGGCGGTCGCGGCGGAATCGCGGTGTTAGTTGGACCTTCTGCAGGATACATATTCAGTTTTCCAATCGCGGCCGGCCTTATTGGCTGGTATTCCGAAAAAATCTGGCCGAAGGTTCGAACTTGGAAGCTGGTAGCTATCAACATAATCTTCGGTGTATTACTAGTGAGTCTGATTGGTGCCCCTGTCATGGCATTGTTAACCAATACTTCGATCTGGGCTGGTCTTGTCGGAGCGTTGGCCTTTCTTCCGGGAGACATCATCAAAGCCGTTATTGCAGCCGTCATAACGATGCAGTTGAAAGCAATTAGCCCTATTGAAGAAAAAACACAAATATAATGTGATTTGAAACTCGGGTAAATAAAACCCGGGTTTTTTTATTGAAAAATAATAGGGTATGGTTGCGAATTTGTTTATACTATAAAAATTAAAACGAAATTGAAGTGGGTGTAGAAAAATGGATAAGGGATTTAATTTAGCTAGTCAACTATTAACGCTGCTTGATACAGAACATAGATGGTTTACCTTAGCGGAAATCGAAAAAAGTTTAGGGATCTCTGATAAGACCATCCGGAAGATGGTGGAGGAAATCAGCAAGCAATTACCATCTACTGTAACCATTGAGGTTTCTAGAGGAAAGGGAATAGTTCTTCAACGTGATGGGCGAAGTACGATTAGTGAAGTGATTTCTTCTATGTTCAGACAAACCATCTTTTATCGGCTGATGGATTTTTTGTTTACGAATGTGGGTCGACTGTCAGTGGAAGAGCTCTCCGAAGCCATGTTTATGAGTACCTCGTCTTTAAAGAAATTGATTGTGCAATTAAATAATGATGATCTAAAAGCTTATAAGCTACGCATTAGTTTTTCTACCCCCATGATTAAAGGGAATGAAATGAATATTCGATATTTTTATTGGAAGTTATATTGTGATGCGTATGAGTTTACAGGCTGGCCCTTTGCGAATGTTGATTTTGCTTATATTAATCAGTTAATCACAAATATAGAAAATGAGAATAACATTGTATATTTTATCAATTCCAAAAGGAGATTATCGTTTTTGTTGGCCATTGTTATAGAAAGAGTGGCTAAAGGAAAATGTGTAAAAATCGACGAAAATGCTTACCCTTGGGAAAAGGGGATGTTTTATTTTCCAGTGAAAACTATTGCAAAACGTCTTGAGGATATGCTGTCCCTTGAATTTCCAAACAGTGAAATATTCTTTATGCAATCCATGGTTAGTCTCAGCCAATATCATTATTATGAAGGGTCAGAGATCACTCCGATGAAAGAAGTCGAATTACACAAGGATAAAGAAGAATATCAAATGGGGAATCTGCTTCTAATGTTATTAGCAAAGGTATACCCGAACTTAGATATGCAAGAACGGTTTATTTTGGAGATTTACGGTTTCTTTGACAAGCTATTAATCGAAAATGCCATTCCTGAATGGATGATGATTTCAACAAGTCATTTAACAACATATGTTCAAAAGGAATGCCAACAGATTTATCAAGAATTGCAAACCTGTATGCAAACGTGGAATAAAACTTACCCTTCCGTTTTGTTTAATCATTTTCATTTAACAAAGCTAACCTTAATTGTCCGCTCGAGTTTACGTTATAAAAGTAAGAGGGCCTTTTTAGTGATCGGGGAAGAATTTTCAATTCGTCATTACATAGCAGATTTGATAAAGAAGGAAATTGGAGATCAGTTGATCCTTAATACTTCCATAATGAAGGGCTTGACCGACGAGATCATGCAGCAAAATAATATCGATCTTGTCATTAGTAATATCCCGGTTGCATTAACGACAGTGCCTGTTGTTATTATTTCCACGATCCCCTCTAAAAGAGATTTAGACAACATTCGTAAAGAACTGCTTTTATAATTTGACCAATTATTTTCCGTAAGCTCCGTAAGTTTTTGGTCTAGTTTGTAATGTTAAAAAACCTTATGCTCAATCTAGTTTCGAAACTGATTTTACTTGAAGGCAAGTGGAAAGCGATTTCGGTAAACCTCAGTTTACTATTAAAAGTTGGAGGAAGAACTATGAGTAGGCATTTAGGTGCAAATAAGGGAGAAATAGCAGAGCTCGTTTTGCTGCCAGGAGATCCTTTACGTGCAAAGTTTGTGGCAGAACACTTTTTAGAGGAGGCTTATTGTTATAACGAAGTAAGAGGGATGTATGGATACACTGGATTATACAAGGGTGTGCCTGTGTCGGTTCAGGGGACAGGGATGGGAAATCCATCGATGAGTATCTATGCAACAGAATTGATCGTCGATTATGAAGTTAAGAAATTGATTCGCATTGGTACATGTGGCGCGATGCAGGAAGATATCAATATCCGCGATATTATATTAGCCCAAGCAGTATCTTCAGACAGTAATATGACGGAAAAGATCTTTCATGGCTGTAATTTTGCACCAACGGCAGATTTCTCATTGCTAATGAAAGCATATCAACAAGCACAAGCTAAAAATGCAAAGGTGTTTGTTGGTAACATCTATAATTCTGATGAATTCTATCGTGAAAATTTAGATCGGCTTCATAAGTTCATGGATTTCGGTGTATTAGCTGTAGAAATGGAAAGTACCGCCCTATACACTTTAGCCGCTAAATATGGTGTAAAAGCGTTATCGATTTTGACCGTTGGCAGTCAATTGTTAAGACAGGAGCATCTAACTCATAAAGAAAGTGAACAATCCTTTTATGAAATGGTCGAAGTAGCTCTTAACACAGTCGTTGAAGGCTGATTTATTGATAAGAGTGCAGTGTTGTTAGAAAAGAGAGTGAGAAAGAAATGAAGGTAATACTGTCAGGATTGCAGTGGATGATTTTTATGATCGCTGGTGCAATTGCTGCACCCATTGCTATCGCAGATTTATATAACTTAACACCCATAGAGACTTCTGGACTCATTCAGAGCACCATGATTACTTTAGCAATAGCTGGATTTTTACAAGGCCTGATGGGTCATAAATTCCCTATTCATGAAGGTCCAGCAGGGTTATGGTGGAGCATTTTTACCATTTACGCGAGTTTAGTGGGGGGACTCTATTCCTCTAACAACGGCGTTTTACAGGCTTTAAGTGGAGCGATGATCATTAGCGGAGTGTTGTTTATCCTAATTTCAGCATTTAAGCTAATGGATAAAATCGCTCGTCTTTTTACTCCAACCATCACCTTTATTTATTTACTTTTATTGATCTTTCAATTAAGCGGATCTTTTATGAAAGGGATGATGGGGATTACTATAGCCCACACCATGTTAGATGTTAAAGTATTCATCCTTAGTGTGATCGTGGTCTGCATTACCTTTTGGTTAGGCAACAGCCGCTTTGTATTACTAAGCCAGTTTTCAATAATTCTCAGTATAGTGATAGGCTGCCTATTATTTATAATCTGCGGTAGTATGCCGGCGGTTTCTCGTGCGGATACTCTATTTAAGCTGCCGGAAATATTCCCATTTGGAACACCCCGATTCGATGCCGGGACAATTACTACTGCATTTTTACTAACCCTATTATTAATAACCAATGCAGTGGCATCCATCCGTTTGATGGAGACCGTTATGAAACCAAAGCAAGGGGATCATCGTCGTTATTTGCGCGCCGGGTTTACTTCTGGAATTACGCATCTTATAAGTGGTGGTTTAGGAGCGGTCGGCTCAGTCCCTATTTCGGGAGCGGCGGGATATGTTGAGCAAACAGGGATGAGGGAGCGCAAATCATTTTTAATAGGCTGCAGCTTAGTGATCTCAATATCCTTGTTTCCGCCTATGATGAATTTCATATCTGCGATTCCAGCTCCCATAGGCTATTCTGTTACCTTCGTCATTTTTGTGAAGATGGTCGGACTAGCGCTAAAGGAATTGAAAAAGGTTATTCATGAAGAGCGAACATTTATTGTCAGTGGGCTTTCCCTTTTAGTGGGTGTAGGTTTAATGTTTATTCCTGCATCAGCTACGGCCCATTTATCTCCGATCGTGATAGCCATTTTAAATAATGGATTAATATGCGGGAGCCTGTTAGCGATTATTTTCGAACAAGGGTTAATGTGGAAAGATGCATTTCGATATGAGGATTCCAAGAAAATTAACCGATAATTTGGAGGGCTAAAAATGCATTATCTAATTTCTATTGCTGGTCTGGTTATTGTTCTATTACTGGCATGGCTAGGAAGTAACAATAAGAAAAAGATTAAATATCGTCCGATCATTGTAATGATTGCTATTCAAATAGGTTTGGGATTAATTATCCTAAAAACGAGCATTGGAGAATTTTTGATTAAAGGGTTTGCTGATAGTTTTGCAAAATTACTTGGATACGCCAATGAAGGTACTGACTTTGTGTTTGGCGGCATTGCAAATGAAGGGGCGCATACATTTTTCCTTTATGTTTTGATGCCCATTGTTTTTATGTCAGCATTGATAGGGATTTTGCAACATTACAAAATACTGCCATTCATTATAAAGTATATTGGACTGGTATTGAGTAAAATAAATGGCATGGGTAAATTGGAATCTTATAATGCAGTTGCAGCCGCAATTGTCGGACAAAATGAAGTATTTATTTCGGTGAAAAACCAGCTTGGACTATTGCCAAAACATCGCTTGTATACATTATGTGCGTCTGCAATGTCTACGGTATCCATGTCAATCGTTGGTTCCTATATGACGATGCTAGAACCTCGGTATGTAGTAGCTGCATTGATATTAAACCTATTTGGCGGATTTATCATTTCATCCATCATTAATCCGTATGAAGTTACACCTGAAGAAGATATTGTTGAAGTTCAGGTAGAAGAAAAACAAACGTTTTTTGAAATGCTGGGCGAATATATTATGGATGGCTTTAAAGTAGCCATAGTAGTTGGGGTAATGTTAGTTGGTTTTGTGGGAATCATTGCTTTAATTAACGGAGTCTTCAGTGGCATATTCGGAATCTCGTTCCAAGGAGTGTTAGGCTACGTCTTTGCACCCATCGCCTTTCTTATCGGTGTGCCATGGCATGAAGCTGTTGAGGCCGGTAGTATTATGGCGACAAAGCTTGTTGCGAATGAATTCGTTGCTATGCTTGACTTTGTTAAGATTCAAGAAGGTTTAAGTGGCCGTACTACAGCCATTGTCTCCGTTTTTCTAATCTCATTTGCTAACTTTGGGTCGATTGGTACCATTGTGGGTGCAGTGAAGGGATTGAATGAAAAGCAAGGGAATATCGTCGCACGATTTGGATTAAAGCTGTTATTTGGCGCCACACTTGTAAGCGTTTTATCAGCTTTGATTATCGGTATCATATTCTAGTTGTAGCAAGGAGTATTAACATGAAACAAACACCCCGGTTTAAGCGGATTTTCGTCATCGTTATGGATTCTGTAGGCATTGGTGAAGCTCCAGATGCTGAAAAGTTTGGGGATGCAGGATCACATACATTACGGCATATTGCAGAAAAAATGAATGGGCTACATGTTCCTGCGTTATCCAAGCTAGGGTTAAGTCATATTGACTCAATACCCGGAGTTCCCAAAGTGGAGCGCCCTTTAGCTTATTGGACCAAAATGCAGGAAGCTTCTAATGGAAAGGATACGATGACAGGTCACTGGGAAATCATGGGCCTACGAATTGATGTTCCTTTCAAAGTGTTTTCTGAAGGGTTTCCTTATGAATTAATTAATGAATTAGAAGAAAGAACAGGACGAAAGGTGATTGGGAATAAACCCGCTAGTGGTACAGCTATTCTCGATGAGCTTGGACAAGAGCATATGAACACAGGCGCACTCATTGTCTATACTTCAGCAGATTCCGTGATTCAGATTGCGGCTCATGAAGAGGTTATTCCTTTGGAAGAACTGTATCAAATCTGCGAGATTGCCAGAGAGATTACTTTACGTGAGGAGTACATGCTAGGCAGAGTGATTGCTAGACCCTTCCTCGGGCAGCCCGGAAATTTCAAAAGAACATCGAACCGTCATGATTATGCCTTGAAGCCTTATGGAAGAACCGTGATGAATGAGCTCAAGGATGCCGGGTTCGATGTACTAGCGATTGGCAAGATTTCAGATATATACGATGGGGAAGGTGTCACCAAGTCTTTCAGAACAGTGTCTAACATGGATGGCATGGATAAACTCATGGAGACCCTTCATACTGATTTTACAGGACTTAGTTTCTTGAATCTTGTCGATTTTGATGCACTTTATGGCCATCGTAGAGATCCGATCGGGTATGGGAAAGCGCTAGAAGAATTTGATGATCGATTACATGAAGTTCTAGCGGAGCTATGTGAAGATGATCTTCTTATAATTACGGCAGACCATGGGAATGATCCCATTCATGCGGGCACGGATCACACCCGTGAATATGTTCCTTTACTCCTCTACAGTAAGAGTTTCAATCGACAAGGGGAGCTGCCTATATCGAGGACTTTTTCGGATATTGGAGCAACAGTTGCTGATAACTTTGTTGTGACCATGCCCCAATTTGGTAAGAGCCTCCTACAGGAGCTTAAATAAACTATAATTTGAATAGACACTTTGAATAGAAACAGGATACCTAACTTGTATTAGTAAAAGGTATCCTGTTTGTTTTTTTGTCTACATATCTTTGTATCTAAAAAGCTGCCGAGAAAGCGGCTTTTTTTGTTATTACGGATCAAATATTAGGGTAATAATCAATTATTAAAGGGGTTAATTTTAGAGCCACCTGTCGTTAACCCTTTTTTCGATGAATCGCATTCTAATACAACGTTATAAATAATCTAGTTTCTACTCATGCCACTCCTTCGATAGTAATAGTATTGACAACCTGTATATACAGGTTTAAACTGTGTGAAGTGTTTGAACTTGTATATACAGGTTTAATGGTTGAAATAAAGGAATTCTTTTTGGAGGTGTTCAACTTGAGTCAGTCCCAGTATTCGGAATGGTGGCGCCGCTCCACGGTGTATCAGGTGTACCCGAAAAGCTTTAAGGACACTACAGGCAACGGAACAGGAGATATTAAAGGACTTATTGAGAAATTAGATTATTTGCAGAAGCTTGGAATCGATATTGTCTGGTTACAGCCGGTTTATGTTTCGCCGCAACATGATAACGGTTACGATGTAGCAGATTATGAAAATATTAACCCGGATTTCGGTACGATGGAGGATTTTGACGAGCTAATACAGGAACTGCATAGACGCGAAATGAAGCTAATGATCGATATCGTGGTTAACCATACCTCGACTGAACATGAGTGGTTCAAACAGTCCATTTCAAGCAGGAACAATCCTTTCCGTGATTACTATATCTGGAAGGACCCGGCTCCGGACGGCGGCTTACCCAACAACTGGCAGTCGAAGTTCGGGGGGCCTGCCTGGCAGTTCGACGAAGCGTCGGGACAATATTATCTTACTCTCTTCGATAAAACCCAAGCGGATCTGAACTGGGAGAATGAGAAGGTACGTAGAGCAGTGAATGATATGATGTTATTCTGGGCTAAAAAGGGTGTCGACGGCTTCCGCATGGATGTAATTAATTTAATCTCCAAAGATCAGCGCTTCCCTAACGATGACGGGAGTGTTCCACCGGGGGATGGACGTAAATTCTATACTGACGGTCCACAGGTCCATGCATACATCAAAGCAATGTATGAAGAGGTGTTTGGTCCGTTTGAGATGGTGACTGTAGGAGAGATGTCCTCAACTACACTGGAGCATTGTATCCGGTACTCAAGTCCCGAAGAGCGGGAATTTTCCATGACCTTCAATTTTCATCATTTAAAAGTCGACTATCCGAATGGACAGAAGTGGGAACTGATGCCTTATGATTTCGAGGCAATGAAACGGTTGTTTGCGCAGTGGCAGACCGGAATGCAGAAAGGTGGAGGCTGGAACGCACTATTTTTTAACAATCATGATCAACCGCGTGCTCTTTCCAGATTCACTGATGATAAGGTCTACCGTGTGGAAAGCGCCAAGCTGCTCGCGACAACTCTGCATGGCCTTCAGGGAACACCTTATGTATATCAAGGGGAAGAAATCGGTATGCCGAATCCGGTATGGAAAAGTATCGATGAGTTCCGCGACATTGAGTCACTAAATATGTACCGCATTCTGTGTGAACAGGGGAAAAGCCCGGAGGTTGCTCTCAGCATTCTCCAAGAACGTTCGCGGGACAATTCACGTACGCCGATGCAGTGGGATGACAGCCGGAATGCCGGATTTACCACTGGTACTCCATGGTTGAAGGTAGATGAGCGGTATCCAGACATCAATGTGCAGAAGGAACTGGAAAACCCCGATTCCATCTTCCACCATTACCGCAAACTGATTGCACTACGCAAGGAGTATGGAGTATTCATAGAAGGTATTTTCAAGAGACTCGATGAAAGACATCCTGAAGTCTTCGCTTACGCCAGAACAGGAGTTGGAGAGACACTTGTTGTGATCTCGAACTTCAGCAGTAAAGAGATCTCTTTCCGCTTTAAAGATAATCACTGGACTGAATTGTCGCAAAGTGGTAAGGACGAGCTTCTGATTGGGAATACAGCAGATGCACCATCATTAACACAAGAGCTTCAGCTTAGTCCTTATGCTTCCTACATGTGGTTAGTCCGCTAACGAGGTGTACTTGAGAAGGAGCACACATCAATTTTGTAAGGAGTGAAGATATGGCTATAGACCGCAAAAATGTTGAAGATATTGTACGGGCGGTTGGGGGCAAGGAGAATATTGAGGTTGCGACGCATTGTGTAACCCGGCTGAGATTCTCGCTGTATGACGAGAGCAAGGTGGATTCGGAAGCCCTGGACCGTAACGAACTCGTAAAAGGACAATTCTCTACGCAAGGGCAGTTCCAGATCGTTATCGGACCAGGAACTGTAGATAAAGTATACGATGAAATGATTCAAATCACTGGTGGTGCCCGCTCTTCCAAGGATGACGTGAAATCAGCGGCAGCACGGAAACAGAATCCATTGCAGCGGGCGATCAAAACACTGGCTGATATTTTTATTCCGATTCTTCCGGCCATCGTAACCGCAGGTTTGCTGCTTGGGATTAATAATATTTTGACCGGACCTGGTATCTTTTTTGATAGTAAGTCATTGGTAGATGTCTATCCTGCATGGAAAGACATTGCTGCGATTATTAACACGATTGCCAGCACAGCATTCACCTTTTTACCAGCCCTTATCGGTTGGGCAGCTGTTACACGTTTCGGGGGCAGTCCTCTGCTCGGAATCGTGCTGGGTCTCATTCTCGTACATCCGGATCTATTAAGTGCCTACAGTTATGCAAGTGCTTCAACTGAGGGAACCGTTCCGACCTGGAATTTGTTCGGCTGGCATTTGGAGAAGATCGGTTATCAGGGGCAAGTATTGCCTGTACTGGTTTCGGCCTATATTCTGGCTAGACTGGAGAAGTTCCTCAACCGCCGGGTGCTTGATTCCATTAAACTACTGGTCGTTGCTCCAGTGACCCTGCTGGTTACAGGTTTTCTGGCCTTCACCATTATCGGACCCGTTACGTTCGCCATTGCCAATGCTATCACCTCGGGTTTGATTTATGTATTTGATCATTTTGCGCTCCTTGGTGGTTTGATCTATGGTGGATTCTATGCACTTCTGGTCATCACTGGGATGCATCATACTTTCTTGGCAGTCGATGTTCAGCTCATCGGCAGTGAGGGAGGCACCTTCCTCTGGCCGATGCTGGCGCTCTCCAATATTGCGCAAGGCGCTGCGGCACTGGCGATGATGTTCGTTGTTAGAGAACAAAAGGCAAAAGGTTTGGCGGCTACGTCTTCCGTCTCTGCGTTCCTCGGTGTGACTGAACCGGCAATCTTTGGGGTGAATATCCGCTATCGCTATCCTTTCATCTTCGGGATGATCGGCTCAGCAATTGCCGGTATGCTCCTTACCGTTAACCAGGTTCGAGCTTCATCCATTGGCGTAGGGGGAATTCCCGGTTTCCTTTCGATTTTCCCGAATCAGTGGGGCGTTTTCTTTATTGGCATGGTTATTGTTCTCGTTGTGCCATTTGCCGCCACAGTATTGTACGGACGTTCTGTAGTGGGTCGTTCCGAAAAGAACACAGCTACAGAGGCTTCTAGTACTACGAGCGAACCAGAGGAATTGAGCAGCCGTCATTCAGTTCAAGGGTCACAGGAATCAGTTAATATTCTGGAGCTTGTCTCACCGCTTAGTGGAACTGCAGTATCGCTGGAACAGGTGCCCGATCCTGCCTTTGCTGAAAAGCAAATGGGTGAGGGAATTGCAATCGAACCTTCTGAGGGGAAAGTATATGCTCCCTTTGATGCTACAGTAGCCCATGTGATTAAGAGCAAACATGCGCTTATACTGGAGCATGCCAGCGGTGTTCAGGTATTAATCCACGTTGGAATTAACACGGTGGCGCTTAAAGGTAGCGGTTTTACCAGCCTGAAGAATATTGGTGATAAGGTGCAAGCAGGAGAGCTTCTACTAGAATTTGATATGGAAGCTATCCGCGCAGCAGGTTACCCGGTGATTACTCCAATCATCATTCCTGCAGGTCAGGAGATGGTCGAGAAGATCGAGGAGAAGACCGGACCAGCTACGGCCAAACAAACAAGTATCTTGACTATTCATCTCAAGGGTTGATAAAGGCTATATTGGCAAAGACTTTATACTTTAGAAAGACAGCCCCTTGGGGGCTGTTTTTCTATAAATATAAGAATTTATATGTTCAACGCTATAAATTCCCCTCCAATTGAATCGATGCTTCCAAAGGCATGACGTGATACAATAAAGGGCGGTGATCAAAATTGAGAGAAAATAAATATTTGCAAATTTATAATGAATACAGCAACCAAATCCATTCTGGACAACTGCTGCCGGGAACCAAGCTGCCTTCCGAAAGTGAACTCGCCGAAGCTTACGCCACTTCACGAGAGACCGTGCGCAAAGCGCTGAATCTACTTTTCCGTGAAGGATATATTCACAAAATTAAGGGCAGAGGCTCCTTTGTGCTTGACATGACCAGAATGGATTTCCCTGTTACCGGTTTGATTTCATTTAAAGAGATGGCCGATACCCTGGGTACTGCCTCACGGACACTGGTAGAGCGGACGATACAAGAGCCGGCAGGCTCCGCAATCGCAAGACCTCTGCAGATTCCACCTGAAACTCTGATTTGGAAGGTTGTTCGCGCCAGGGAAATTGAAGGTGAACGGATCATTTTGGATAAGGATTATTTTCGTGCGGATATTGTTTCCTTTCTGAGTGAGGAAATCGCGGAAGGCTCAATCTATGAATATCTGGAGCTGGAATTGGGTCTTAAGATCAGTTATGCGAAGAAGCTGATATCCGTTGAGCCTTCTACCGAGGAGGATCATAGACTGCTCGATTTGAAGAATTTTACGCATATTGTAGTAGTACGAAACTATGTGTATTTGGAGAACACGGTGCTTTACCAATATACCGAGTCTAGACACCGGCTGGATAAATTCCAGTTCGTGGATTTTGCTCGAAGGGTGAGGCGATAAGCTGATCCGAGGGTGTCCCAGTTATCAGTGTATCCGCTGGTGCCTTGCATAGCATGGCTCTGAAAAGCGATGGAAACGTATGGATATGGGGAGCGAACAATGAGAGCCAGCTCGGCGGTAGCGCTGAATCGGAGCGTTCCCTTGCTTCTAAGCTCACCATTGGAAATCGTATCGTCGCTATTAGTGCAGGTTATATGAGCGGCGGTGCGGTTAGTGAGGAGGGGACCTTGTTGACCTGGGGGTATAATGGGTTAGCCCAGCTTGGTGATGGCACTTATACTAATGTCATAGAACCTGTTGCAATTTCGCTTGTAGAAGAATCTTATTAGATTTGAAGAGTAGGGAATTTCATGCCTAAGTGGCAATGAATTCCCTATTTTTATAGGTGAGTCAAAAAGAGAAAACTCTTTTCATATTCATTCTTTATCATTACAGCTATCCGTCTAGACTGTTAAAATGATGGAAGTATGGTAGACAAAGGAGATAAGCAATGAATAATGGCTTTCGGATCAATACTGAGGAGAACCGACACCGAACTCTGAGGCAAGTAAAACAAGCGGCGTTTCATGCTTTACAGGAATATGAAATAGACTGGAACTCCATTCACTTCATTCAAGTATCCGAACATGTCACCTTCCGCATTGTAAGCGATGTGGGGGAACAGTTCTTGCTCCGCATTCACCCGGATAACAAACAACGCGAAGGAACCATTTCAGAAATTGAGTGGTTGTTCGCTTTGAAGAGCAAGGGCCTCCTCTTGCCCGAAGCTGTAATCAATCGTGAAGGGGCCTTTATTACGGAAACATCGGTGTGTGACGGACAACGGTTTTATTCGAGCTTAATGCGATGGGTCGAGGGAAAGCATGTAGACAAAAGCGAACTAACGGAGGAGGGCATCCGTAAAACAGGATCATTGATGGCAAAGCTTCATGAGGCCAGCTCTGATTTTAGTCCTTCCAGCGGCTTTACTCGTCCTTCTTGGGGTGCACTGAGCTTTAAACGGGACTGGGATCACCTAAGTCTACATCGCAAACATTTCATATCGGATGAGGGTTTTAAGTTGTATTCCGCAGCCGCCACTAAAGTGGCAGCTTGTCTCGAAACGTTCACAAGACATGAACAAAATTATGGGATGATCCACGCGGACTTACATAATAAAAATGTCATTTTTCGGGATAATGAACCTTATCCTATCGATTTTGGCAGGTGTGGCTTCGGCTATCATCTTTACGATATAGCTCAGGCTATTATGGGATTATACCCAACACAAAGAGCTTATTTCGTCGAAGGATATCAGAGAATCAGGAAGCTGGAAGATGAACATATAATGAAGCTAGAGTGCTTCTTAGTCATGGCGATAATCGAAGCCTATAGCTTTCATGCAGAGAATCCGCTTGAGACCGAGGGGTTGATTGAAGAGCAGCCATATGCTCAAGCGATTTTGAGAGCTTATGTGAACGGGACAACCTTTTTATTTAATTCTCTGGATATTTCAATATAAAAGATTAGAAAATGATGTGCGTTATATTTTTCAAATGGTATTATTAGGATGAACTGCTGAAAACTATTTAAATTGT
Source organism: Paenibacillus sp. FSL H7-0323 (assembly GCF_038002725.1). NCBI lineage: Bacteria > Bacillati > Bacillota > Bacilli > Caryophanales > Paenibacillaceae > Paenibacillus > Paenibacillus sp. FSL H7-0323. Next base: position 1,496,467 of record NZ_JBBODB010000001.1, read on the forward strand.
ATTTGGAATCTTAGCAATGAAAATGGTTGACAAAACTTTATAAAAAGTGAGGAGTAGAGCAATGAACTTTGATAAAGAACAGCTTTTTTGGATAAATCCAATCAATGATTACTCTATTACAGAAAACAGGATTGAATTTGTAACGATGCCGAATACAGATTTTTGGCAACGAACCTATTATGGTTTTAGAAATGATAATTCACCTGCACTGTTAATGAAAACTGCTGAGAAGTATTTTTCATTTATAGTAAGAACAGATTATGATAGTACACATAGATACGAGCAGTGTGGGATAGTCATCTATCAGGACAGTGATAATTGGTTCAAGGCATCGGTAGAATATGAAAATGAGGAATTCCAAAGACTTGGAAGTGTGGTTACAAATCACGGATATTCAGATTGGGCAACAACTGATATCGATGCAAACATTAAAACTATGTATTATAGACTAAGTCGACGCGAAAGTGATTTCTGTATTGAAAGCTCTTTGGACGGGACTATATTTGAACAGATGCGTATTTTTCATTTGTTTGAAGGGAATGAGGAAATAAATTTTGGCTTATATGCTTGTAGCCCAGAGAATTCTTCATTTAAAGGTGTTTTCACCGAAATGGAAATTACAGAGTGTAAGTGGTTGGAGCATAAATAGTCGTTTACGCAGCTGAAAGTGAATATTACTCAAAAGGGCCTTCCTAAAAGGAAGGTATTTTTTAATGGAGTGGTTATAAAGTTGTCATCAGTTTGCGATTTCTATAGTTATCCATGTGGTAAAATTAGGATAATTGGATCTTGGGAGGCGAGGACATTGAGTCTTGTGATGATCATTTTATTACTGTTCTTAAATATTCCAGTATATAAATTTTTATTTCGCGTGTTCTTCGTGAATAAAGATGATTATAGCGAATCGATTAGGCATACTTTTACACCTAACATCATTTCATTATTCCGGGGAGAGTATTGGAAGGATAGAATGAATACGGCAAGGCTTCAGTTTTTTATACTCATTTGCGGTGGGATTGTTGTTTTGGAATACCTTGTTTTGCATAAAATAATTGATATTTTTCGTTAACTAGAACTTCATTTAGAAACTTCTGCTTATGGTGAGCAGGAGTTTTTTTATCTTGCATAAGCACCGCCCTATTATGGAAAACTTATGTAGTGCGAATAAACAGCATGAATCTATTTTGCGAGGTGATAATGATGACAAATCAAGATCCGCAGGAGCTTCTTAAAAGTAAACACAAGCTGGATGAGCAGAAGAGGCAGTTCACAAATTTTGCCCGAAGTGCTTCCGGTCATGGTGAAGCAGAAGCAGGCCAGGAATTCAGTAATGACCGAGTGCCAGATGATCAAAACCGCATGAAATCTGTTGAGAACAGACAAGATTGATCTTAAAAAGCTATCAAATAAGCCGATCCTTTTCTGGATCGGCTTAGAAAAATAATTTTTACGTTGTAAGGTTGTTCAATAGGTATCGGATGCTAGAGTTTTCTTGCTTTAATTACAAAAGTTACAGGAAGCATCTTTGCTTTTTTTGCAAAATCGCTTTTATCGTCCCGCGACTGCATAAGTTCATCATCAGATTGCTCAATCATTTGCTCAATAACAAATCCAGCTTTAGATAGCGCATTCACATAAGTTGATAATTTACGATCCGATAAAGTTAGCGTACTTTCATCAAGAGATACTGAATACCAGGATTCATCGAAATAACATTTTTTAAAAACAAGCATATCATTTTCTGCAACAACACATTTGTGTATAGGGTGAGACCAGCTGAAAATAAATGATCCATCTTTTTTAAGGTAAGAAGCAATCCGGCTAAAAGTACCCTCAAGGTCAGTTGTCCAGCCTATGGCATAAACCGAATATACAAAGTCAAAATAATCCTCTGGCAGGCCACATTCTTCTTCCATGGGTGAGCAGATCAATTTTGCTGAAAGACCGTGCTCCGTCAAAAGTTGCCTAGTCTTTTCGATTTGGTTCTCTGCTATATCCGTACCCCATAGTTCAGATGCATTGCGTTCCCCCAGATATTGCAAAGATTGACCGCTTCCACAGCCTATCTCCAGCAACTTTTTCCCTGAGACATCACCAAAAAGTTGGCATTGTTCTTCCGATACAAATGCTCCATAAAGAGGAAGTGCAGTAGCTCCTAAAACTTCATTTCCTTTTGTATCCCAAAATAAGCTGTTTGTTTCATGAATAGTGTTCGTATCCATATCGACCGAGATGGCAACGCCAACCTCACCAGCGCCTATAACATTTGTTCTATAACCAGAATTTTTGTCCATGCAGACACCCGCCCCAAATATAGATTATATAAGCCTAAACATATCTCCCGACTTGCGCGTAATCCCAATAACATATATCGAACACGAACAAGCTGAGGGATTAACCATAGAATAATCTATCATTTTTCTATGAACTTAACTATCCATAATTTTCACAAAAACTCCTATTTGTGAAATAAAGCATGATATGACCGTATCAGAAAAGGAAAGTTATGCCCCCCGAATTTGTTACAATATGTAAAACCGCTGCAGGGTACCACTTCAAATTATGAATATTTCAACGGGAACACCTTCCCTTAGTGGCGCGGTCATTCGGCATGGCAGCTTGGAAACAAGAGCTTATTTTGTCTAACCGTATAAACACAGTTTCTTCCTCCCGCTAATATGTACTCCCCCCGTTCAATATGAACATTATTACCTAGAACAGTTTTAAATAGATGTAACTCATTTTTGCATAACCCGGTACATACAGCAGCAGCTTCACAGATCGGGCAATGTTTCTCAATGAATAAAAGACTGCCATCATCCTGCTCCTTAACCTCGGCCATATACCCTTCACTTGTTCGAATCTCAGCCAGTTTCTCCAGCTTCACTCTAACGTCTGCTGTATCACCAAGATGCTGAAGATATTGTTCTTGCATATTCTTATTTCGAACAGCCAGCAGCTTGTCCAGCCCCTCATTTCCGAAAGCTTCTTTCATGGAATGGATCAGACTGACGGATAAATCCGAATATCCACTTGGGAAAAACCGATCGGCCGCGGGGGTTAAGATCCATAGCTTGGTTGGCCGCCCCATGGGACGGGACTCTTCTATATTAGTAACCAGCCCTTCTTCTTTCAGCGCATTCAAATGTTGACGAATAGCCATTCCAGATAGCGAAAACTGGGAGGAGAGTGCCATAACATCCATTCCCCCTTGTTGCTTTAACAGATCAATGATCGCTCTTCGGGTCTTGGTTGAGACATCCTTTTTGGTTTGATTTCGGCTCATGTTGCACCTCCTACTGAAACAACTAAATCTACATCACAGACTACATTTTAAACAAAAATGTTGACAAAGTCAAAGCTGAACTGTAGCTTAGACATTATAAATAAAAATGTTTACTAAGTGTCCGGATACGATGTATACATACCAATTTTCTTGGAGGTCACATTTCATGTCGTCTAATCATCAAAGTATTTTCAGCCCACGTTATTTTGCACTATCCATAGGTATTATTCTGTCAGTGATGGCCGTTGGATTCGAAGGCCTGTCCGTAACCACCATTGCCCCTTCAATTGCTGGAGATTTGAACGGCCTTAGCCTGTTTGGCTGGATATTCAGTACTTATCTGCTTGCGCAGATTATCGGAACTCTGGTCGTCGGTCGAATCATAGATAGAAGAGGACCTGCAGTACCGTTCACTATCGCACTTCTTTTGTTTATCGTTGGGTTGATTGCTGCCGCAACATCAGGCGATATGTATACCATGATAGGATCACGGGCCATGCAGGGTTTGGGTGCCGGAGCTATGATGACTTGTGTCTACACAGCAATATCCTTAAGCTACCCGGATGAATTACGCGCCAAAATACTCGGAGCATTTGGTACGGCCTATGTTCTTCCGTCCATGCTCGGTCCATACGTTGCAGGTCTTATCGCAGATCAGTGGTCCTGGCGGTTTGTTTTCTGGGGAATATTACCGATCCTGATGATTTCAGCACTGCTTAGTTTACCTGCGTTCACGAAATTAAAAACACCGAAGACGCAAGGGGATATCGGAGCTTCATCAACTTGGAATGCGTTACTGTTAACGATGGGTACAGGGATTTTCTTAGTTGGTCTAAGCATGCTTCCGAGCATTATGGGATTTGTTTTAGTCATTATCGGCTTAGTACTTATGATATTTCCGCTCCGCAAACTGCTACCGAAGGGAACTCTTACGCTTCGAAGAGGCATGCCAGCTATTCTGGCAACACGTGGGCTGTTCTTCGCTGCCTATACCAGCACACAGAATTTCTTGGTATTGGCTCTAATCGATGTGAAAGGAATAACGCCTTCTCAGGCCGGATTGATTGTAGCGAGTGCTGCGTTGAGTTGGTGCGTCATAGCGTATCTGCAAGGACGGTGGGATTCGGCAGATCAGGGCCGTGGACGGCATACGCGAATTATTCTGGGTGTATTGCTGCTTGCCATAGGGATTACTATCGTATTTTGGATACCCGTTGTGACCGTTACCGTAGCAGTTATTGGACAGATCATCGCTGGAATCGGCATTGGATTGGCGCATCCGATTAGCGGTGTTGTGGCGTTTTCTCAGACAGGAGAAGGAGGTGTCGGCAACACCTCGGCAAATCTGCAATTCGCGGATTCTTTTACACCCGGTGTAGTTATCGGGATCGGCGGTTCCATCCTTGTGGTTTGTCAGGCTGGCGGAATGTCACTCCAATCCGGATTAATTGTAGCAATGGGTTTCCATCTCTTGTTGATTGTAATGAGTTTATTTGCGAGCACTCGGATCTCATCAGTAGCTGAACAAATAGGAACGGGTATCCAATCTTTAGGTTTGAAAAACAAATAAACGAAGGAGGAGTTCACAATGATCATCGAGGTCAGTGACAAAGCATCAGAAAAAATCGCCGAAATCTTATCAAGTGCGAATATCCGAAATCCATTTCTAAGAGTGGGTGTTGATGAAGGGGGATGCAGTGGACTATCCTATACCCTAGTCGTGGATGAGCAGCAAGCAGAAGAGGATATTATATTAAATAAACAAGATTTTAGTATATTGGTTCACCCGAATAGTATTCCATATATTGACGGTCTTGAAATTGACTATGAAGAGAGTGGAATGGTAGGCGGATTCACTATGAATAACCCTAATGCAAAAGCTTCATGTGGATGCGGAGCCAGTTTCAGAATGGCCAATTATCGTGGCGAAATAAAAAAATGTGATTAAACAGCAGGAAGGAGAGAAGAGGAATGATATCATTTGCAGTATCCGAAAAAGCATTGGATTCATTTAAGAATGAATGGGGTTTGGAAGAGGGGCAATATGTAAGAATTTATGCAAAATATGCCGGTGGAGGCTCTGATGCTTTCACTGTTGGAATTAATGCAAGTGCTACACCGATCGATCCCGCATGGGTTCAATCCATTGGCGGATTTCATTTCTTTGTTGAAAAAACTGATGTTTGGATTTTACAGGATGAACTTCTTCAAATTGATTGTAATGAAAACGGCATATTTTCAACCAAAATCTCCTGAGCATCTTCTTGGGTTGCAATTTACAGTAGAATATCTACTACACTTCTAGCAATTTCGCATACTATTGTCTATACTGTTTTAAATAAATATCAGAATTGGATCTGATTTTTATAAGAAGCATGGTGCTAGGAAGCAGGTGCAGAGCATTGATAAATTTGGACAAATTAGCAAAGGCATTTACTAAAGGTGTCTATGAAATAGAAGATAGAAGCCGCTTAGTCATCCAGCCCAAAAGCTTATTAAGTGAATTCACCACCGTTAAGCATGGATTTCTATTTATCATTCGCGGGGGAGCCAGAATATGTGTGAATGGAACGGTATATGAATTACGGCCAGGATCAGTTTTTCATGCTGCTCCGGGCATGCAGATGGATTCGCAGGTTATAGGACAATCTGAGCTCGAGTATTACTCCCTTTTTTATAAATTGGATATGCCGGAAGAAATGAATAGTACTCACGAATTTGACTCTCATTTCAAGCTGGAGCCGGGAGCGAATCTAAAAATTATTGAATTACTAATTATGCTCCATCAGAATGCCCATCCATCCGGAGAAATTGGGAAGCTGCGTATCAAGGAGTTGTTCTTAAGCCTGATGCACCAGGTTCTGATTGCGTGCAGTTACAGAGAGAACGATCGTTCTCCGAATCAAAGAATGGTAGACGAAGCCCTTGCGTATATTAAACTTCATTATATGAATTCACTTACACTCGGTGAGTTAGCGGAACTGCATGCAATGAGTGCCAACCGCTTCTCTTACCTCTTTCATAAATATACGGGACTACGACCCATCGACTATGTCGTTAATTATCGTTTGGAACGGGCCTGTGAATTACTCAAAGCAGGTAATTTTCCTATCCGCGAGATTGCTGACCGTGTCGGTTATGACAATCCACTATATTTCAGCCGATTATTCAAAAAGAAATTCGGTGTTTCTCCCTCTGCCTATAAATAATGTACATAATGAGCTTCTTGTACTTGAACTACGTCTGCAGCTACTGGTGATAAGCCAGAAGTGCAGACTTTTTTTATTTAGATTAAATAATGATGCATGCTGGATTTGAGATTTGTACATTTGAATTTATTTAAATTTTTGATAAACTCACCTTTGTAACTGAGAATCATTATCAGTAAATTGATTTATAAATGAAAGGCTGGTAGATATGACAGAAAAAAGACCCAACCAATTATGTATTGGCCTGTCCTTAAATGCAACCTGGATGAAAGGAGACGGCTGGCGGCACCCGGATAGCGGAGTAGAAAAGATGGATTCTATTGATTACTATATTGATTTGGCAAAAATGGCTGAGAATTCAAAGCTCGATTTTCTTTTCAGAGCTGATTATCTGTATGTTAGCCCGCAGATGTTAGGAGATTCCTCAAATTTCGGCAGCCCAGACCCTGCATTGTTTTTTGCAGCGATAGCTCGTGAAACCGAGCGGATCGGACTGGTAACGACGATTTCCACTACTTTTAATCCGCCGTATGTTGTTGCAAGGCAGCTGCAGTCCTTACACTGGCTGAGCAATGGACGAGCCGGCTGGAATATTGTCACTTCTATTGAAGGCGCCGATAATTTCAGCGACTCACCTATGCCGTCACCGGAAGAAAGATATGCCATGGCTATGGAATTCACGGATGTTGTATGCAAGCTTTGGGAGAGTTTTCCGAATGAAGCGATTGTTATCGACCGTCAGTCAGGTATGTTTTCGGATAAGGATAAAGTGGCTGCCATTAATCATTCCGGGAAATTTTTCAGTGTAAAAGGGCCGCTTACTTTGCCTGCTCACAAGTCAGGAACGCCGCCGCTATTCCAAGCTGGGGCTTCGGATATTGGACGGAATTTCGCCTCATCTGTAGCTGATGCTATTTTTGCCGCAATGCCGGATATCGAATCGGGAGTGGAACTAAGGAATGATCTGAGAAGAAGAGCGGCTGAGCAGGGCCGTGATCCGGATGCTATCAAAGTTTTGCCGGGCTTATATTTTTTCCTGGCCGATACGCGCGAAGAAGCACTTGAATTACATAAGGCTGCACATGCGAATTTAAGCCTTGAACGCAGACATGCTTCGCTTAAATCGGTGCTGGGTCTTGATTTAAGCGGTTATCCCTTAGATAAGCGAGTAACTGCCGATATGTTACCCGATTCCAGTCAGGCCGTCCGCAGCCGGACTCATGCTGAGTTGTTACGGCGTTATATTATTAAAAATCAGCCTACAGTGAAAGAAATCTTGGACAGGCCGGAGGTTGTCGGATCTGCACATTGGGTATCTGTCGGGACAGTCGAGGATGTGCTGAACGATATTATTGAACGGTTTGAAGCGGGGGCTATAGATGGCTTCATCGCCCTGCCAGGCGGTTCGGAACAATCTATGGAGCTGTTTTTTGAGAAGTTGGTACCGCAGCTGGTTGAAAGAGACTTATTCCGGAGCGAATATACGGGTAGCACTTTCCGTGAGCATTTAGGGATTTAAAAAAGAGAAATGAGGCGATTGAACGATGCATGAAGAGGAATTGTTTGATGTTACGATTATTGGCGGCGGTCCGGCTGGATTATTTGCTGCATTTTATAGCGGACTCCGTGAAATGAAAACCAAAATTATAGAATTCCAACCTGTGCTTGGCGGCAAGGTGCATGTCTATCCGGAAAAGATGATCTGGGACGTGGGAGGCTTACAGCCTATTCTTGGCTCACAGCTTATTGAACAAATGGTTGGTCAAGGGATGACTTTCCAACCGGAGGTTGCCTTTAATGAAAAGGTCACATCCATCTCGAAAGATGAAGCAGGTTACTTTATTTTACACACGGCCGCAAACCGGAAGCATTTCACTAAAACTGTCATATTGGCCATTGGAGGAGGCATTCTGAAGCCGGTCAAGCTCGAAATCGAAGGTGCCGAAAGATTCGAAATCACAAATTTGCATTATACGGTGAAGTCACTTGCCCGCTTTAAAGAGAAGACTATCCTAATATCGGGAGGCGGCCATTCTGCTGTTGACTGGGCGAATGAACTGGCTCCGATTGCCAAAAAGGTGTTTCTGACGTACCGGAAAGAGAACTTAAAGGGGCATGAAGCCGATATTTCACGCTTGGCAAACAATGGCGTAGAGTGCTTGTTTAATACTTCAATCGAAAAGTTGATTGCCACACCGGATCACGAAAGAATAGGGACTGTACTGCTAAAAAGTAATGACAACGGAGAGGGATTTGAGCTGTCTGTCGATGAGGTCATCATTAATCACGGTTATGAGCGCGACAAAGAACTGCTGGTGAACAGTGAAATTAAAATGGATCTGTGGGAACACCGGATTTCAGGATCAGTAATGAGCGGGACATCCGTGCCGGGTATTTATGCAGCAGGTGATGTTCTACATCATGATGGGAAACTGCACCTGATCGCGGGGGCATTTCAGGATGCTGCCAATGCGGTAAACCAAGCCAAACAATACATCACACCGGAGGCAAATTCATCCGGGATGGTGTCTTCACATAATGACCTGTTCACGCAGAAAAACCGTGATTTAATGAAGCATTTATATAGACAGTAATGATAACAACTCAAGGGGGAGCCAAATGAAAAGACTATATGGTTGGATTGCATCCTTAATTATACTAGCAGGATTACTGGCTGGGTGTTCCGAAACTTCAGTCACGCCTACACCAGAAGTTGGCAAGATCGAAGAAGCAGGATGGCCAAGAACAATTGCGGATGCCAGCGACAATGGAGTGGTGCTCAAGACACGACCTGAGCGTATAGCGGTTCTGCATCCCTTGTATTTAGATTACTTTTTTGCTCTTGATACGCCTCCAATCGCATCAACTAACGCAGCGGAAGCGATGAAGGATTTTGCTACTTTACAGCCTTACGCTGGAACTGCTGAAATTATTGATTTGGGCAGCAACAATGCGAATCTGGAAATGATCATGGATGCAAAGCCTGATGTGATTGTAACCTTCAAGGGTTCTGTTGATAGCAATTATGAAGAGTTGAATAAAATTGCACCAGTCATCTTAATTGACTACACCGATACCTGGGAAAAAACGACGATGCTGTGTGCTCAGATTGTTGGTAAAGAGACATTAGCGGAACAAACCATTAAGGAAACCCAAGAAATGATCGCAAAAACAAAAGAACAGCTTAGTAGTCTTGAGAATAAAACCTTTGCTTTACTACGGGTCGACGGAAAAGCTAATTTTAATGCTCAAGGCTCTAAAAACACAATGTACTACAATCAAACAGTAGGCTTTGGGTTGTTGCCACCGAAGGGATATCCTGAAGAGGGAGGGGCCCTTTCTCTGGAAGGGATATACAGCATGAATCCTGATTATATTATTATCCAGCATGATATGGATATCGCAAAGGCAGCCATCAAGGACAAGGAAACTTCGAACGTGTGGAACTCACTGGAAGCAGTGAAAAACAATCATGTTCTTATCTTTGATAACTCACTCAATAGCGCAAGTATCCTGGCTGTCCGTTTGGCTGCAGATCATTTTCTGCAATTGGCGTCTGAACAATAAATTTATTAGTAGATCCCATTTACGTTGAAAATTCATTAATAAAAACGAAATTCGCGCTGATAAACTTTATAGTTTCTTTATATTTAAAAAAAAGACACGCACGATTTCACATATCGTACGTGTCTTTCGTCTTATTTTAAACTACTAAACACTATATTGCGTAGCTTACGCGTGATCGACATAGTACCAGCATCTTTTTTCTGGACCATAAATAGTATTGATAAATCATCTTGAGGACTGTTAGTAAAATAGGCACCTAACCAACCATCCCAACCATATTCGCCAATGCTACCAATGAACCCGGCTTTCGCAGGGTCAGTCATAATACGCATCTGATTCCCGTAGCTGTGACCACACAAGGTATGCCAATTATCGAAACCTTTCTGTTGCCTATTTGTTAATGATGCTGAGGTCAAAAAGTCAATTGATCTAGGTTTCATGAGTTGAACCCCGTTAAAGGTCCCTTGATTTAACAGCATCATTGTAAATTTAGCTGTATCATCAATAGTTGATGCTAAGCCCGCACCTCCTGATTCAAACGCTGGCGTCCGATCCATCTGATGAATGATACCAAGATGATTTCCTGAGTATAGTTTCAATCGTCCTGCACCATCATCCTGATATGTTTTGGCTAAACGGTTTCTCTTATCCTCTGTCAACCAAAAATCTGTATCCTGCATATCCAAAGGAATAAATAGTTCCTTTTTCAAGAATTGCCCAAACCGCATTCCACTAACTGCCTCGATAATTGCACCTAGTATATCTGCCGAAGCTCCATATTGCCAGTTTGAGCCTGGATCAAACGATAGAGGACCTTGTCCCATTCGACTGGCAAATTCCAACGTACTCATTGGATTTCCACTTAACAAACGGGAGTCCAATTCTTGAAAAAGTTCATATGAATGTTGACCAGCTAAATCAGGACCATCATAAAGAATTCCCGATGTCATATTTAGTAAATCGTGAATATTGACATCACGGCTCGCCTGAACTAATTTACCATAACTAACGACCAACTGGTTCTTGAAAGTAGGTATGTACTTGCTGATTGGATCAAATAAGTCAATTTCTCCTCGTTCTAGCAACATCATAATAGCAGTGGCAGTGACCGGCTTTGTCATTGAATATAGTCTATAAATTGAATCCCTTGTAATAGGGCGTCCCGTCTCAAGATCAGCCAATCCATCATTGTGATAAAAAGCTTCTTTACCATTCTTAATTACCATAATGCTTGCACCTGCGATTTCATAATTGTTTATACTCGCTTTTAATGTTCCTTTTAATTGGGCGATTGTGTTTATATCCAGCATTCCCCGAACAACCTCTTTTCTAAATAAATTTCACTAGCCAAGTAATAGATTAATCCTGTATTTATTTGTTAACCATGAGTAAAAGAAATCTCATACAAATCAATATACAGAATTAAAAAATACAAATATATATAAAATTCCCGCAGTTCAATACAGAATTATTATTATATTGACTTATAGCAAAGAGACGATAACGGTTGACTACCGCATGTCGCTCCACCATCTACAATTGAAAGAGGAACGTAGTAGAGACAAATAAACGAAATAAGCTGTTATTGATAATGGTTATCATTTATGATGAGGATTAGACAGATAACGGAGGGGTAGTCATTATGTACAAAAGCAATGAAATATTGCTTTGGGACCAAGCGACGGTCAAGTTATTGGATGTGCGCCATATTGAAAGGGTTCAAGGCGAAATTCTTCATAAGTACAAGATTCCTGCCAGTATATTTTTACTTTCGGTACAAGGGAGCGCTCAAGTTCAGTTAGATCACTCTGAATTTTCTTTTACAGGATTTCAAGTCCTGCATAGCGGGAAAGGGGCGATACTTAATATTGTTCCGACAAGTAAGAATTTTGTTTACTATATCATTTATTACCGTGCATGGATTCAAGAGGAGGATCTGTTCCAATCACAATATTGTTTTTCCCCTGATGCACCCATTTTACTTTATAACAAAATGCAATTGATGTATCAAAAATGGAACGAGCAAGAAGAGAGACTCAACGTAAAATCACTTTTTTATCAATTCATTCATCAGGTTTTAAAAGAATTACATAGAAAAGAGACTGAGGTGAAACAGACCAGTGTTGCAGTCCAAGTAATCACCTACATTCAGGAGTACTATGCGGAGCCAATTACATTAGATTCTCTTGCGGAAGTATTTAATTTCAGTGCTTATCATTTGTCATCCTTGTTTAAAGAGTACACAGGTATGAGTCCGATTGATTACTTAATTCGGTTTCGGCTTGAACTTGCAACAGAGCTTTTAATGACAACAGATGCTTCGGTCGGGGAAATATCAGCAAGCGTTGGTTATAAAGACGTATATTATTTCAGCCGAATTTTCAAGAAAAGAAAAGGTGTATCCCCTGCACATTTTAGAACAAAAGAGTCACAGCGGCCAAAAGTTGCTGAAAGTCCATTAAACTTCCCCACATCCTCTATTTTTGAACCCATCGTTCAACAGTATATTAATAATGATAATCATTATCATAATACGGAAAAAGGGGAATTACATATGTTTAAAATGACAAAATCTCAGACGACGGCTGCTTTACTGCTTTGCGGTTCTCTATTATTAGGTGCTTGCTCAAGTGGGACGGGTACTGCTACGAAGGAACAAAGTAATGGAAATGGAACCGTAAATCAAGCAACATCAGAAGATAGTACGAACACTCGAATAGTATCAACGCCTAAGGGAGATGTGGAAGTACCAGCAGAGCCGAAAAGAGTGGCGGCTGACCAATATATGGGGCATTTATTGAAATTAGGAATTGTACCCATCGGAGCAAGAACGTTTATGCTGGATGAAGGCTGGATGGAAAAAGCGGACATACCCAAAGAAACGATCGAGAAAATTGAGGATTTAGGGGATTTCCCTTTAAATCTGGAAAAATTAACGATGCTAGATCCGGACTTAATTATCGGTTCGATCGATGAGAACATAGAACAATATGAGAAAATTGGGACCACTGTTTTTCTGCCTTATTGGGAGGGGTTAAAAACAGCAGGGCCGCTTGTTAAATTTAGGAGTGTAAGCAAAATATTCGGAAAAGAAAAAGAAGCAGAAGAATGGATTACGGAATATGAACAGAAAGTAGCTGAAGCAAAGTCTAAACTTGCCGGGGTTATCAAGGAAGGGGAAACCGTTTCGATTGTTCAGTTTTCACAAAAGGCGGTATACGTCTTAGCGGCAAAGGGAGGAAACTATGGTTCTTCCACTATATACAATATGCTTCAGCTACCTCCAACAGAAAGTGCAAAAAATATGGCGGAGGGATTTGAATCGATTTCATTAGAAGTGCTTCCAGAATATTTAGGTGATTATGTTTTTGTTTATAATGGCGATGCGGATGCTACCAATAAAGCAATGGAAAGTAACATATGGAAAGGCATCCCTGCAGTGAAAAATGGTAAAGTTTATTTGTATGGTGATAATTATCATGATGAATTCGTAATGGAAGATCCTTTTTCATTAGAGCTTCAGCTTGATACGATTGTGAATTTGTTACTTGGTTATCAGTAAATTAGGAGAGAGCGAAACGGAGCATTTATCCGTTTCGTTTTTTTTTGCTAATATGCCGATAGTCCAATCCTTCATCATAAGCCTCAGCAACTGTGACTTTTTTCATAATACCCTTTCTATATTCGACCCGTTTTATAGGCCAAAAGTATAATTTTTACAGAAGTTTACATAAATCTATCTTTTTTTTAATTGTTTTGAGATAGGATAGTAGATGTCTAGCAGGTGGGTATTTATGGTAATTACTCACCGGACTATATCTTGAGGAGGAAGGGTATGAAGGAGAAGAATTCAGTTTGGAAAAAGAGGCTGATGAACAGCACTCTAGCTGTGGCGGTGGCCGTACCACTTCAGCTGTTCACGTTCGGAGCCGGTTCGGCGGTATTCGCAGAAGGACCAAACGATCCTGCGCCGTACATTGAGGCCAAAGTCGTCAATGAGCATGCAGGCCAGAAGATCCTGTTCGACAACACCCATGAGCAGACTGCGGGAGCAGCCGATTGGGTGATTGACGGCGCTTTTTCAGACTTTGGGAATGCCCTTGCCCAGGAAGGCTATTATGTCAAAGAACTCCGCAAGACGACTCCAATTACTTTGAGTGATCTTTCCGATTATGATGTCTACATCGTCGCCGAATCCAACGTGCCCTACAAAGCAAGCGAGCAGCTTGCGATGGCGGAATATGTGGAGGATGGCGGCAGTATTTTCTTCATCGGTGACCATTATAACGCCGACCGCAACAAAAACCGCTGGGATGGTTCAGAAGCTTTCAACGGCTACCGCCGTGGAGCATGGGACAATCCAGCCAAAGGCATGAATGCCGATGAGGTCGCTTCTGCAGCCATGCAGGGTGTGGTTAGCTCTGACTGGCTGGCGGACGAGTTCGGTGTCCGTTTCCGCTACAATGCGCTTGGCGACATTAACGCAACCAACGTCGTAGCTCCCGATCAAGCCTTCGGCATTACAACGGGCGTATCAGCGGTAGCTATGCATGCCGGTTCCACGCTGGCCATTCTAGACCCAACCCGTGCGAAAGGTATCGTCTACCTGCCGCAAACCAATGCTGCCTGGGCCAATGCCGTAGACCAGGGGGTCTATAACGGCGGCGGTGTGGCAGAAGGTCCCTATGTGGCAGTTGCTAAAAAAGGCGCCGGCAAGGCAGCCTTCATCGGTGACTCATCTCCTGTAGAGGATGCAACACCGAAATACCTGCGCGAAGATACCGGCGCCAAGAAAACAACTTACGATGGCTTCAAGGAAGTGGACGATGCCACACTGCTGGTTAACACCGTGAACTGGCTCGCCGAGCAGGAGAGCTATACGGATTTCACCCAGGTGAATGGCCTGACGCTAGATCAGCCGACAACACTGCTGCCATTCGAGGAGCCGGCGCTGTCCACTGAGCCGCAGCCGGAGCCTTGGGCTCAACCTAATGCTGGCTACAAATGGTATGATCGCAGCACCTTCAAAGCAGGCTCCTACGGCGGACCGGCAGCCACTGCAAGTGCGGTTTATAACTTCACGCACCAGGCTGTGCTGCCAAATGCACAGAATTTTCAGATTCGGGTGAGTGCAGATAATCTTCCTGCAGGCACAAGCGTATCCGGCTTCCAGGTAGGTGTCTACCAGGTAAGCAGCGGCGCCCAAATCGCCAAGATTCAGAACAGCGACGGTACCTGGCCAAGCAGCTACGGCTATAGCTCCTCATTCAATCTGACAGCTGATCTGAACGGTCATGCCTATAAGGATCTGACGATCCAGATCAAGCCGGGCACCACAGCTGCATCCAATCTGCGCCTCCGCCAGAACAGTACAAACCTCAAGACTGAATCGGTGACGCTGGGCAATGTTCCTGCTGAACCGCTTCCGGCTGAGGAAGATCCCATTCCGGCTACAATCTCTATCAGCGACTCCCGGGCTAAGGCAGCCGGATCACTGGTAACGGTGGAGGGGACCGTGACGACTGAGCCGGGTATCTTCGGCGGACAGTCCTTCTATCTCCAAGATGGAACTGGTGGGGTTTATGTCTTTCAGAGTCAGAGCGGCTTCCACGTTGGCGATAAGGTCAAGGTAACAGCGTCCACCGCATTGTACAACACAGAGCTGGAGCTGACAGAAGCAGTGCAAATTGCGAAGACGGGCACGGCGACACTGCCGCAGCCGATTGCGGCGAGTATGGTGAATGATGCCAACCAAGGCCAATTGGTTCAACTGAACGGTGTGACCGTGGCGAACATTATCAACGCTACGCCAAGCGGCTCCTTTGAATTCGACGCCGTCAATGCCGACGGGACAAGCAATCATGTGCGCGTGGATGCCCGGACAGGCATTACTAAGGATAACTTCCCTTATACAGAAGGACAGAAACTTAATATTACAGGTGTTTCCGCAATTTTTAAAGGCATCTACCAGCTCAAGCCGAGAAGCCTCGATGACTTCGCCGCAGCAGCAGAAGAGGGGGCTCCGGTAACAACGGCGACGCTTTCTGCCGAGCCTAATGCTTCCGGCTGGTTTAACCAGCCGGTCACCGTTACCCTGAAGGCGAATACAGATACAGCTAATGTTTATTACTCGCTGAACGGCAACAAGGAAGCTGAGTACAGTACACCTGTGGACCTGAAGGAAGATGGGCGGCATACATTGACATACCATGCTGTGCCGGCAAAAGGCAAAGCGGAAGATCTAAAGACGCTGAACCTCAATATTGATACGGCTCCACCGGTTGCCGAACTGAAAGAATCCGGTCATGAGGTGAGAGATGTAGAAGAAGGAGCACAGCTTTCCTTTGAATTGACTGCTGACGATGTATTGTCAGGTGTCACCTCGAAACAGCTTCTATTAGATGGAAGACCGATTGCCGAAGGCCAGACCCTGAGCGCCGCCGATTTAGGCGCCGGCCCCCACACCGTGAAATACATCGTGCATGACGCGGCCGGCAATACGACTGAAAAGAGCAATACGTTCCAGGTTATTGGCGGCCAGGTGATTGCGACTGGTAAGCCAGGACAAGCTGTGCTATCCTCCAACAGCAGCTATGCTAATGGACTTAGTGATGGTAACTATACAGTCACCATGAACCTATGGTGGGGTAATAACGGCACGAGTTACAAACTCTATGAGAACGGCACACTGATTGATTCCAAGACACTGAAAGATGTATCGCCGGCTGCCCAGACGGCAAGTACAGAGCTTCATGGTAAGGTGAACGGCACTTATGTTTACACTGCGGAGTTAATCAACAAATATGGCACGACCAAGAGCGATCCGCTTACGGTCACCATAAGTGACTCCGCGCCGGGCAAGCCGATACTATCCGAAGATAACTGGGACGGAGATGGCACCTATAAGGTGTCGATGAATCTGTGGTGGGGGACTAACGCTACAGAATACCGCCTGTATGAGAACGGGGAGCTCATCGACTCGCAGCCGCTGAATGCCCATACGCCTTCGGCACAAAGTGCAGCAACCACTATCAGCGGACGCACTGCCGGTGTGTACGAATATCGGGCGGAGCTGGTCAACGCGGCGGGAGTGACTGCCAGTGATACGATCAAGGTAACGGTCATCCGCTAAACAGACTGACAGTAACAATAAAAGTAAAAAACGAAGAGCGCCGGATTCCAGGCCGCTCTTCGTTTTTTACATTACCATTAGTTCAATTGTGCCTGCTAAAAGCCCTGGTTCGCACCAGGGCTGCAAATCATGTGGATTATAGGCCGCTATCATCGGTAGTTTCGTAACCATAGTCGAAGGTCTCGATAGTACCATCATCATATTGAAGTGTGAGCTGGTCAATAATTATCGTATGTATTGTATTCTGATATGTAAAATCACTGAAAATAAATAAAGTATCATTGGGCTCAACCGGCCCCACATATTTAAGCGAAAAGCTGCTCTTGCCGTTCAGCTGATCATTGGAAGGATCGCCTACTGGATTAAACGTGCTGATGTGGGCAGTGTAATAATTGATCCTTTTTCCAGTTAAGTTGTCAGCTTCCCAAGTAAGCTTAACAGCATCGGCAGAGTTCGTACTATACTTGAATTCTAATGGCGCACCAATCCCTTGACCGGATGGGGTATCTGCTACTGACAGATCTTCAGAGTCATCACCAACGGGTCCAGTATCATCGTCCGAAGGCATATCTTCCAAGACAACGGCTTCCGGGGAAGGTGAAGGTGAAGATTCAGTAGGATCTGATTCAATAGGATTGGATCCAGTAGTGTTGGATTCAGCAGCAATAGCAGCTTTATCTGCGGTACTAGGCGGTATTTCTTCGATAACGGGATTACTTGCCACAGTCTGCCCATTCAAGCGTGTTTCAACGCTAGGGGCCACGTAAATTCCTAAAAGAAAAGCTATCATGATGGATAAAACATAGATGAGGACTAGATTGAACCGACTCAAATACACACTTCCTTTATTGTTATTTTTAATATGAACCTACTTATAATGACATGATTCCTAAGGATTTGACAATATTATTGTGAAAAATAGTTGCGACTGTGCAGAGACCAAATGTTTAAAGATCAACTCATTTAATAGGGGTTGATTTTTTTATGTCCTACATAAAATAAATCAATTTAAGACTATTAATTTAAAAAGATTATGCTATAATCGTAATTATTACGATTAAGATTTTGGAGTTGAATGCCATCAATCGATACTTGTTGCAACGCTTATTGCAGCTCATCCCCGTGATGCTCGGCATCTCTTGCATTACCTTTGCGCTGATGCATTTAACACCAGGTGATCCAGCGGAGATCATGCTGCGTGCTGACGGCATCAAACCTACGCAGGAAGCTATTGAGGCGACCAGACATACACTTGGTCTGGATGGTCCTGTACATAAGCAATATTTTCACTGGTTGAACCGGGTATCCCATCTCGATTTTGGCTTATCTTACAGCAGCGGTCGTCCAGTATTCACAGAGCTGATGAGTCGTTTTCCGGCAACTATACTGCTCAGTGCCTGTTCCGTATTGTCCGCTATTCTTATTGCCCTGCCGATAGGAGTGGGGTCTGCATTATATCCGGGTAGAATGCTTGATCGACTGGGAAGAGTATGTGCAATGCTCAGTGTTTCAATGCCAGGATACTGGCTAAGTCTGCTTCTGATTTATTATGGTGCGGTGAAGTTTAAGCTATTTCCTGTGATGGGAATGGATGGGGTATCCAGTGTCATTCTACCTGCCCTCACACTAGGATTTGGTATGGCAGGAGTCTACATCCGCTTGATTCGTTCCAGTCTCCTAGACGTTTTGGGCAAGCGTTACATCACAGCAGCTAGAGCTAAGGGGCTGCAGGAATGGAGAATAATCATTCGGCATGCACTTCGTAATGCGCTTCTTCCGAGTCTTACCCTCCTTGGGGTTAACATAGCGGGGCTATTAGGCGGTTCCGTTATTGTTGAAACTATATTTTCTTGGCCGGGAATTGGTAAGTATGCCGTTGAGGCGATTTTTGCGAAAGACTATATTGTCATTCAGGGTTACGTATTATGGATGGCTGTTGTCGTTGTCCTGATTAACTTGACAGTGGATTTATTACATCTGCTGCTGGATCCGCGAATCAGGCTGCGGTGACGATTTAGAAGGAGCGGATTGTCATATTTCGTATTAGCTTATTTAAGAATAAGGGAGCAAGGTTAGGAGCGGGCATAGTACTTTTGTTCATATCCGTTGGACTCTTTGCCCCATGGCTCTCACCTTCCGATCCGCTGCAGATTCACATGGAACTCAAACTGGCTACACCTTCCTGGCAATACCCGCTCGGTACGGATCATCTGGGACGTTGTGTCTTATCCCGATTAATCTATGGGACCCGAACCTCCCTGAATGATTCGTTTATGGTGTTGATCGTTGTTTTTGCGATTAGCATCCCTGTTGGTTTACTGGCTGGTTACGCTGGCGGCAAGATCGATCATTTGATTATGCGGATCATAGATATATTGCTTGCCTTTCCCAGCTTAATCCTATCCCTTGCTATTACAGCCATGCTAGGTCCCAGTATGAAGAATCTGCTAATCGCATTTGCTGCTGTCTGGTGGACGGGGTATGCCAGAGTGATACGCAGTATGGTCCTTCAAATCAAGGAAAGTGAATATATTACAGCGGCCAAAGCGTCAGGCACTTCTCATTTACAAATTATTTTCAGGCATATTCTGCTGAACGCAGCCCGGCCTATTCTGGTTCTTGCTTCTATGGAAGTGGGTACGATTATGCTCTCCATTGCGGGTTTGTCCTTTCTGGGTTTGGGAGCTCAGCCGCCAACACCGGAATGGGGAGTAATGCTGAACGACAGCCGTGCCTATATTCAAACGGAGCCGCAATTGATGCTATTTCCGGGAATGATGATCATGCTGGCGGTTCTGGGCTTTAATCTGTTGGGAGAAGGCTTGCGACAACCAGAGCGTGCTTTCAATTCTGTAGTAAAGTGGGGGGCCAGAATATGATGGCAGAGTCTCCACTGCTGAAGGTCAGTCATTTACGCACCTGCTTTCACACAGGCAGTTATAAAGTTACAGCGGTTGATGATGTCAGTATCGAGGTGAAATCCCGGCAGATTGTCGCACTTGTAGGTGAGAGCGGCAGCGGTAAAAGTGTTACGGCAATGTCCATATTAGGATTAGTAGATTCTCCAGGCATAGTTGAGAGTGGAGAAATCTGGCTTAAGGGTAACAATCTACGTGAGTGCTCCAGCCGTCAGTTACAGAAGCTTCGGGGAACAGAAATGGCTGTTATCTTTCAAGATCCTATGAACGCGCTGAATCCGGTACTTACTATTGGCAGGCAGATCATGGAGACGATTAAACTGCACAAGCGTATATCGGGAAAAGAAGCAAAGCTGCTTGCCATGAGGCAGATGGAGCAAGCAGGGCTCAGCGAGCCTAAATTGCTTTTCAATAAATATCCTTTTCAAATTAGCGGTGGTATGTGTCAAAGAGTAATGATCGCCATCGCCCTGGTATCCGGAGCACAATTGCTAATTGCAGATGAGCCTACAACGGCATTGGATGTAACCATTCAAGCCCAGATTCTTAAAGAGCTAGACCGAATCAGATGGACGAACAATGTCGGCATCCTATTAATTACCCATGATCTTGGCGTTGTTGCGGAGCTTGCAGATTATGTATATGTGATGAAGTCCGGGAAGATTGTGGAATCAGGCAATGTGTTTGAACTCTTTTCTAATCCCGTGCATCCCTATACTAAATACTTAATGGAGTGCAGATAACAACGGTAATATTACATTTTTCAGGGACGTGGTGATCTTGAAGTTATTGGAAGCGGTAAGCCTGAACAAGAAATATGGGATGGAAAGGGGGTGGTTCACACGTAAAGCCAGAAGTGTTCATGCCGTCAACAACCTGTCTCTCAGTCTGGAGAGCGGTGAGACCCTTGGTTTAGTGGGGGAAAGTGGCTGTGGTAAGAGCACTTTGGCCAGACTTCTGCTGGGACTGGAGAAACCCTCCTCCGGAAGAGTTATGTACCGGAACGAGGATTATACGGATTGGACCTTTAGCGAAATGCGCATGATCCGCAGGAAGATGCAGATGGTGTTTCAGAACAGTCTGGCTTCATTTAATCCGTTGTTTACGGTAGAGCAGATTATCGGGGAGCCTCTTCAGAACTACGGAGAGAGGAAGGCTGGAGCCCGCAGGGCCACGGTAGCAGACACACTTGAGCTTGTGGGACTTGAACGGCAGCATATTCACCGCTATCCGCATGAACTCAGCGGCGGACAGCAGCAAAGGGTCGGAATTGCGCGCGCAATCGCCTTGCGGCCGGAGCTGATTATCTGCGATGAACCTTTCTCAAGTCTCGATGTCACCCTGCGAAAGCAAATGATGGATCTGCTGCAGGAGTTGAAGCATGAGCTGGGATTATCCTATGTATTCATTACACATGACTTGTCAGTTGTAAATCGTTTTTGCGACAGTGTGGCTGTGATGTGTCAAGGGGAAATTGTAGAGAAGCAATCGGGTGCAACCATATTGCAGCAAGCAGACCACCCCTATACAAGAACATTGCTCTCCTCGGTACCTGTGCAGGACCCCCGCTTAAGAAAGAAGAGACTGGGAGAGGAGTGGCAACCCAGCCATTCCTATGATGTTAAGTAGAGAAAGGATGTACCAAGAATGAGAACGAACCCTAAGACAAAAAACCTATTATCAAAATCGTTATTCTTTATGCTTCTTGTAATAGTTGTGTTGATATCAGGTTGCAGCAACAGTAATAACAGCAATTCTACGGCTAGAGCCAATAATACCGCCAATAATGAAGCTGCACAAGGATCTGAAGCTCAGGACAAGACAGTCACTGTTGCTATATCGTCTGATGCCGGTATAGACCGATTGGATGCCGGTGCCTATGATGGTTCGATGAATGTGCACGCGATGATATATGAGGGGTTAGTGGAGTATGGTGAAAAAGGCGAAATACTGCCGTCGCTTGCGGAGTCTTGGGATATTTCAGAAGATGGGAAAGTATATACGTTCCATCTTCGCCATGACGTCAAATTCTCTGACGGTACGGAGTTTAATGCCGACGCAGTTAAATTCTCCTTCGAACGCTGGATTAAGGATCCAGCCAATTCGTTAAATGTAGCAACTGCGATGCAATCCCTTGTTGTTGTGGACGAACATACGATTACAATGACATTCAACAAAGCGTATTATCCCTTCTTAACCGAGTTATCCTTTGCAAGACCGGTCCGAATTATCAGCCCTTCCGCTGTGGAACCCGCAGGAGATATTACGGGTAAATTCATCAAAGCGATTGGAACTGGCGCATGGATGGCAGAGAGCTACAAAACAGATCAGGAAGCCATACTCGTCAGAAATCCGAAGTATTGGGGAGAAATGCCGAAGCTGT
Organism: Paenibacillus sp. FSL H7-0323; assembly: GCF_038002725.1. Lineage (NCBI taxonomy): Bacteria > Bacillati > Bacillota > Bacilli > Caryophanales > Paenibacillaceae > Paenibacillus > Paenibacillus sp. FSL H7-0323. Next base: position 1,518,962 of record NZ_JBBODB010000001.1, read on the forward strand.
CGAAAATTATTTTGAAGGTAATCCCAGATCCACAGTCCAGAGTACTAGCGCTGCAAGCTGGAGACATTGACATTGCCGGGGGACAAATGGGAAAGATTCCAGTCGAAAGCGTGCCAGTGATTGAAGCTGATTCTTCACTAACTTTGCAAAAAGCACAAGGAACAAACTCTCATTTCATGATCTTTAACTACAAAACGCCCGCACTTCAAGATCTGAATGTGCGCAAAGCTATCAATTTGGCAATTAATAAAAAAAGCATTGTCGAAGATCTTATGGACGGTATCGGCAGTGAAGCTCAAAGCCTGTTCCCGCTGACAGTTCCTTATGTGACGGAGTCCAATAATACTTGGTACGGCTTCAATCCGCTGGAAGCGAAGCAACTGCTAGCAGCTGCCGGTTACACGGATTCGGACGGAGATGGAATTGTACAGAAGGACGGAGCGCAGCTTGAGCTTAACTTCGTGCTGCAGCAGGCTGAATATCCCGAATGGAAGTCCATCAGTGAACTGGTTCAGTCTGAGTTAAAGGAGATTGGCATTAGAGTGAATCTTCAGGTTCTTGAGCCGAATGCTTATTATGATGTCTTATGGACAAGCAAAGCCTATGATCTAATCATGTACCGGACTTATGATGATGCTTATAATCCGCATGCATTCTTGCTGTCCCTATTTCATAAAACAGCTGACGCATCTGCTGTCGTATGGTCTGATCCTGGACTAGAATCACTGATTGACACAGCAGTAGGAACAACCGATATTCAGGAACGTCAGACCGCATATGACTCCATTTTCTCCAAATTGTATCAGGAGGCTATGTTTGCAGCTATTTATTTCCCTGACGATATCTTGGCAGTAAATAATAGAGTGACTGGATTTAAACCGGGGTACTCCACCTTTATGCCGGTCTTCTGGAATCTACTCGACATAGGAGAAAAATGATGTTAAAAGAGATTTCGAAATACTGGACATCAAGCTCGGAGAGTTATGACAAAGTCATACAGACTCAATTCCGCAGCAAAAAAACCATAAACCTCTGGAAACAACTGCTTATTAAAGGGTTGGGAACAACTCCCCAGCAAAAGGTGCTGGATGTGGGAACAGGGCCTGGCTTTTTCTCCATACTCTTATCACAGATGGGTCATCTGCCTACAGCGGTGGATACCTCTCAGGGAATGATCGATAGAGCTTCACGAAATTTTGAGAGTTATGGATATAAAGTTCCAGCTTATGTCGCTGATGCTGCCGATTTGCATATGGAGCTAGAGAATAGCTTTGAGGCAGTGGTCTGCAGGGATGTAGTATGGACGCTTCCTGATCCACAGAGGGCTTATGCTGAATGGTACCGGATTCTAAAACCGGGCGGGACCCTGATTGTTTTTGACGGCAACTATTTGTATAAAGAGAGCAAGACTGTATTCCGTAGACTTTGGTATGCCTTGTCCTGGACACTGATTCTGCTCACAGAACAAAGAATCCACCAGCGAAGCAGTCAAGATAAAAGCCTGCTAAGCGAGTTGCCATATGTTAATGTATTACGGCCTGAAGCTGACGAGACAGCGCTGAAACAGGCCGGGTTCCGAACCATAGATGTTCACCGGAACTTTATCCCTGCCTGTGCGATGCCGCTAGATTATTTGAAATACGGTTACCAGAATGTAAACCGGTTCATGATACTTGCCAAGAAGGAGTGAATGATAAATGGGTATACAACAAGAGGTGGAAATGTATTGGGAAGGCGAAGCCGAGCTGTACAGCGAAGGCATTCAGAAGGAACTCAACGGATTCCAGCGGGAAGCCTGGCTGAAGCTTATCCTCACTAATGCACCGCAGAAGGAAAGACTGCATGTCTTAGATATTGGCTGCGGTCCTGGCTTCTTCTCTGTGATTCTTTCGAGTGCCGGGCATCTGGTTACTGCGATCGATTGTACCGACAATATGCTGGAAGAAGCACGTGCCCACTCCATTCGGGAAGGTGTAACCGTTACTTTCCGCAAGATGGATTCGCACAAGCTTGACTTTGCTGCGGAGAGCTTCGATCTGATCGTGTGCCGCAATGTCACCTGGAGCCTTACCGATCCGCAGTCAGCCTACAAAGAGTGGAGAAGAGTACTTAAGCCTGGGGGACGGCTGCTGGTTTTTGATGCCAACTGGAATCGCCATCTCTGGGACGAAGAGATGCAGCAAAAGCGAGTAGAGGATCAGCAAACCTATGTAGATAAGGGCTTTGGTGAACTCCCGCATCATAAGGACATAGAGGAGACAGACCGTCTGAGTCTTGTATTGCCGCTGACCAGAGAATGGCGTCCCGAGTGGGATATACGGACTCTCAAAAAAGAAGGCTTCGCTAATATTTTTGCTGAAGAGAATTTGAACGCAAAAATTCTGGATGAGAAACAGCAAGTCTTAAACCGGTCAACACCGATATTCATGATTTGTGCTGAGAAATAATAGAATAGTGAGAACCTACACATATTAAATGAAGTATACAATAAAAAGCAGCGATCTCTAATGAGAATCGCTGCTTTTTGAGTAAAGGACAAGAACATTATTTCATTTCCGATTTGATGTTAATCTAAAACTTCTTTTTTTTGGGCTTGTTCATATTCCGTTCATATTGTCGTCACGAAGGGTACATCTTGATTGATTACACTTTGAATATGTCGTCAAGGCGGCACTTCAGATACAGGGACAAGGAAGGGAAGAGATGAACGTGGCAAATAAGGTGGAATTAAAAACAACAGGGACTAAGAGCCACAAGAAACGGAACCTATGGTTAAAAATAATCGGAGGTATTGTAGGGGCGCTCGTGTTGTTCATGGGCATCGTTTTTATCGTTGATTCTATTAGCGATGGGGTAGAGAAAAAGAAAATCGAATCGTATGGCCAGTATGTCAATGTGGATGGGAAAAAAATGAATGTGCTTATTCAAGGCAGCGGAGAACAAACGGTTGTACTCCTACCGGGACAAGGAACCCCGACGCCTGCACTTGATTTCAAATTGCTGATCGATGAAATTACCCCTAATTATAAAGTCGTGGTGGTCGAGCCTTTCGGTTATGGTTTGAGCGATGAAACCGAGAAGGAGAGAACGACTGAGAATATAGTAAGTGAGGTTCACGAAGCAGTGCAGCAACTGGGTTTAGACCGTTACATTCTAATGGGACATTCCATCGCGGGACTTTACGGAGCGACCTATGTGAACACATATCCGGATGAAGTTCTTGCTTTTGTCGGCATCGATAGCAGCGTTCCCAATCAACCCGGAATGGATGTCAAATTACCTTTGAACGCCATGAAATTTCTTCAAAAATCAGGTCTAATGAGATTGGTCCAAAAAGTGAGCGGAGATCCCTATGAATCGCTTGCGTTCGATGAGCATACCAAAGAACAGATGCGTTTGATTTCGAATCAAGTCGCGACCAATCCAACGTTGATGAATGAACTGGGCCACCTTGGTTCCAATTTCAAAAATGGAGAAAAAATCACAATGCCAAATGACTTGCCGCTGCTTCTCTTCGTTCAATCGAATAACGAGCACAATAAACAGTGGATTCCGCTGCATGAGGAGCAAGTCAAACAATCCGCACAGGGAAAAATGATCCCAATGGAGGGGTCCCACTATCTGCATCATACAAAATACAAAGAAATCGCTGAGGCATTCAAAGAGTACATGAAACAAATTCAAATTCAATAGTAGGGTTGATAATTAAACTGCGGAGCCGAACTTGGTTCCGTGGTTTCTTTGTTTTTTCATTTATAAACACGTTTTTTAAACCTTATTCCTGGGACATTGGAGTATGGTATACCTCAAGACAAATTTTGGTCATTTCGTCTATGGATTTTGCAAAGTCTGATTGTATCCATTTAAGGAGAACATTATAGAGGGCCCCCGCTTTAAAGTATATTCGGTACACATTCTCGTCGCTTTTGTCATGAGCAGTAGAAAGCATCATTTCATTCAAGCAATCCAGAATTACATGATCAAACTTTGCACTCTGAAGTGCTTTGTAAATGTTCCGCTGCTGAAAAATAACTTCAAAAAGCACTTTGATAAATTTTTGAGGTTCTTTAGCTTTGCCTGTTAATTCATTGGTGTAAGGTAAGAGTTTTTGATTAATTTCGAAAATAAGCGAATCAACCAAATCCACCAGGATCTCTTGCTTGGAGGAATAGTTGTTGTAATAGGCTGTTCGAGAAACCCCTGCGCGCTTCACAATATCGGTGATGGTGATTTTGTCAAAAGGCTGTTCCTGGATCAAGAAGACTAATGCCGTACAGATGGCTTCTCTTGTCAAACGGTTGGTTTCTTTATTGGAACGATGCTGAGAGGTATTTGGACTGTATAATTCATGATTTGAGATGACATTTCCCCTCCATTTGTACATTCTGATGTTCGTTTCATTGTTTTTCATGAGTATTTTCAATATGCTAAAACCATAAGGCATTACAAATGTAATGTCAAAATAATCGTTAGTTAAAATGGGAGGGCGTCATGTTAGAAATCTTATATAGACGATTGTCAGCGGTGCTGCTTTTGATCCTAGCACTATGTGCTACGGTATTCATTGGCAAAGAAACGGTAATCTCAATCGTGACCATCATCTTTTTATTAGCAGAATTAGGCATCTCTTTTTTACTATTAAAGAAGCGTGAGAAGTTACATGTAGTATTTATTAGTGCGATGGTGGCAGAAGGGTTATTCTTACTAACAAGAAATTTTTGGCTGCTTGCGTTTTCTATCCTCTTGCTGATCATAGCGGGCATATGGAGAGGACTCTTGGGGCAAAAGGTAAGCAGAAGAGTTACTCCGTTTCTAGTGGTTCGTAAAGTGTTATTCAGCATTGCTGCACTTATCGTTACTGCACTTTGGGGTATTGGAGTCTATGCAAAACCTATTACAACACCTGTAGCATTAGCTGCTGATACGACAGTGACGATCGATGAACGTAAATTGGATTCTGCAGCAGTGATGCTCAAAGATATTGAAGTAATGAATTCTTTTGGAAGCCGTACAACCGGCTCTGAGGGTCACAATCAGTTTATTGCTTGGCTGGAGCAACAGGTAACGGATATGGGGCTGCAAGTATTTCGTGATCGCTATACTTTTGACCGATGGGAAGAAAAGAACAGTGCTTTAATGATTGATCAGCAGGCAATTCATGTCTCTTCAGCTTTTCCCTATTCCGGGGAAACTGACGAAAAAGGTGTAACCGGGGAGCTGGTGTATACGAAGCGTGGTGAATATGGCCAGGCCAGCGGAAAAATTGCTGTCATTGAAATTGAGAATTTCAGAAATTTTCCAAGTGGGATCGTTATGAATATGCGGGCTTCATCTCCAATGGACAACCAAATTGCCCCAAATGAAGGCGATCTGGTCCTCACTACAGCATTAAAAGAAGCTAAATTGGAGCAAGCGAAGGAAATGGGCGTAAAAGCTGTTGTTTTAGTCTGGAAAGGGGTATCTGACGATAAGGTTGAAGAGCAATATGTGCCTTTTACCACCGATTATGCTGGAATCCCTGCGATTTGGGTGAATGAAACGGAAGGGAAAAAGGTGATCAGCGCAGCTCAGGAGCATAAAGAAGGTACGGTTATTTTAGAAGCGGAAATACAAAAAGATGCCCCAACAGAATCCTTTTATGTGAAAATTGACGGTAAGAATAAAGACGAAGCAATTATCGTAAATACTCATACGGATGGGATAAATGTGGTGGAGGAGAATGGCGCTGTGGGCATGCTGTCTATGATTCGTTACTTACAGCAGGAGCAGCCGGAACGTACGATGATATTTGCTTTTGTGACAGGGCATTTTAGATTACCGGAGTTCAAAGGGTCCTCTCAGGCGACTTCCACCTGGATGGAGGGGCATCGAGAGCTGTGGGATGGCAAGAATGGCCATTTAAAAGCTGTAGCTGGAATTACGATTGAGCATTTAGGCAGCATGGAGTGGAAGGACGATGATACGGGTCACTATGGTCCAACTGGACAAATAAGTACAGAATATACCTATGCGGGCAATGAAATGATGGCAGCCATTTGGCTGAAGGCTATTGAAAAGACAGATAGCACACGTACTGTATTATTGCGTGGACATAACAAGTTTGAGTTTGGAGAGAGTCAGCCCTTATTTGAAGCAGGGATACCGGTGATTGGTTTCATTCCAATGCCCGACTATCTGCTCGTGGATAGTGACAACAGAGAGATGGACAAATTTGATGCAAAGCTAATGCATACGCAAATTGTATCGTTGCTGAAATCGGTCAAGCTAGTGGACGGAACGGAGACGACTAAGCTTGGGAAGTCAGATGGGTATTCTTTTTTCTACGGTCGTACTAAATGATATTGGCAGATCAAGATTTGTCATGACGAAGATGACATTAGCTTTAATTCAAAAAACACTGATGATTTGAGTCAGTGTTTTTTTGTTGCAAAAGGGGGATATATTACGGCTCAAAATGAGAAAATATCGTTTTTTTGCCAGCATCGAAGTAGGAGGGAACTTGTGACATCACATATACACTAATCAATCAATAGCTCCTTCGGGTACTTTTTGTGTTATTCACTGAGTTGTCAGAAAGATTTGACCCTTTCTTGAACGTTTAGGGATTAAGAGATATCTGTGATTGAATTACTTGCAATTTAAGATAAGATGATTTTAATTATTAGGTCACATTATAATTTTGACTGCTCAGTATCAGATAAATCGGGCTCGCCAACTCTTGCTTTGTGAATTTTTTCTCTTTTTACATAGCAAAGAACGATGAACGTCATACTAAAACGAACAGGCAACGATGTCGCTGAACCTTGCTAAACCTGATATTGAATGCAGCCAACAGTTAGCAGGCCTAATCATAGAAAAATGAACAGTGTTTTGAAGGGAGCAGTAAAGAATGGCAATTGATACGGTGCTATGGAGCAGGCTGGTGACAGGCTTGACTCTCGGGTTCCACGTTATTTTTGCGACGATTGGCGTCGGTATACCGCTAATGATCGCTATAGCAGAGTTTATCGGGATTCGGAAGAAGGACCCCCATTATACACTTATGGCAAAGCGGTGGTCTCGAGGATTTGTCATTTCTGTGGCGGTTGGTGTCGTGACCGGTACAGCGATTTCACTACAACTGGCCCTGGTATGGCCGAATTTTATGAAACTGGCTGGGAATGTCATTGCACTTCCGTTATTCATGGAGGTGTTCGCGTTCTTCTTTGAAGCTATCTTCTTGGGCATTTATTTGTATACTTGGGGTCGGTTCAAAAATCCGTATATCCATTGGCTGCTGACGATACCGATTGTCGCCGGGGCAGGCATGTCTGCCGTTTTTATTACGACGGTGAACGGATTCATGAACCAGCCTGAAGGCTTTGTCATGGAAGCAGGCCAATTCACAGCGATTAACCCGGTGCAAGCGATGCTGAATACGGCGACGTTCTCCAAAGTGTTCCATGTATTAAGCTCGGCCTATTTGACTGGAGCTGCCTTGTTAGCCGGGATTGCAGCCTTCGCGATGCTGAGAAAAGGTGTGTCCGCATACCACAAAAAATCTTTAAATCTAATGATGGCAGTCGTTTTACTATTCGGTTTGCTGAACACGTTAGCCGGTGATGTGTCCGCCAAGTTTTTGGCCGAGCATCAGCCAGAGAAGCTTGCAGCGGCAGAGTGGCATTTTGAGACGAGCAGCAGTGTGGATTTGGTGCTATTGGGATGGCTGAATGCAGAGCATGAAGTTCTAGGGGCTCTTCATCTGCCGAAGCTGCTCAGCTTCCTGGCCTTTGGAGACTTTAATGCAGAGGTGACGGGGCTCGAGGAATTCCCCAAGGAAGAATGGCCACCGCTTCTCGTTCATTATCTGTTTGATTTAATGGTCGGAATTGGATTTACTCTGCTCGCGATTTCGTTTCTATATTTTCTGTTTGTGTTCTGGAAAAAGCGTAATGAGCTTAACAAGTGGATGCTTCGCATCATCGCACTGAGCGCCCCTCTCGCTTTTCTGGCTGTTGAGCTGGGATGGTTTTATGCAGAGATTGGCCGACAGCCGTGGATTATCCGTGGATATATGCGTGTTGAGGAGGCTGCCACGTCTTCACCGAATGTAAGAATTATATTCTTCGCCTTATTGCTCTTGTACATCGTACTCGGCAGTATGTGTGTAATCGTGCTGAGACGCTTGTTCAACAATAATCCGGCAGAAGCTGAGATGGAGAAATGGATGAAGGATCATCCTAATCAATTTACGGAAAAGGGGGGCACTGAATGATGAGTTACGAATTGATTGGCATCTCGGTGCTCTGGCTGTTTTTGTACGGCTATTTAATTATAGCTTCCATTGATTTCGGAGCGGGCTTCTTCGCCTTTTATGCACGTTTAACAAAGCAGGATCATCTCATTAATCGTCTGATTTCCCGATATTTATCACCCGTATGGGAGATTACAAATGTATTTTTTATCTTTTTCTATATTGGCATCGTCGGTTTTTTTCCGGACACAGCCTATTATTATGGCTCCGCGTTACTTGTTCCGGGAAGCATTGCGGTGATTCTTCTTGCGATTCGCGGTTCATTCTATGCTTTTGAAAATTACGGTTCCAAGAAAAACATAGTATATCTTTTTTTGTACGGAGCTACAGGTTTGCTTATTCCAGCATCGTTGTCAGTGGCGCTAACTTTGTCTGAAGGCGGCTTTATCGTGAAGCAGGGGGAAACGGTTTCTCTAGATTACTGGGCGCTGTTTACCAATCCGTTATCGTGGAGTATCGTTGGACTGGCAATCGTGTCCGTTTTGTTCATTAGCGGCTCATTTCTGACATTTTACGCTTCTCGGGCGGAGGATCATTCCGCGTTGAAGCTGATGCGCAACTACGCCCTGTTTTGGAGCACACCGACGATAATCCTCGCACTGACAGCATTTATCTATTTGGGTCAACACAATGAGCGGCATTTTCAAAATATGATGGATTTATGGTGGTTGCTGGCACTTTCCGTTGCTTTCTTCATGATCGCGATGTGGCTATTATATAACGGACGCCGTTACGGATTAGCTTTTATATGCGTCATGTTGCAGTTTTTCTGTGCCTTTTTCGCTTATGGGATTGGGCAATACCCTTATATTCTTGATCCGTATATCACGATTCAGAGCAGTGCAACTTCACCGGCAATGGGCTTAGCGTTAGTTATTGTGTTTATCGGCGGTCTATGCCTGTTGATCCCATCCCTTATTCTGGTCTTCAAACTCTTCCTGTTTGATGCGGATTATGTTAAAGGGAAAAAATAAAGCTGATTAATCCATTACGGTATGTTTGAGGTTTCCCTACAAGCCTATAGATAAAGGAGGTGTGATCTGTGAAGAGGAAATCCAGTCTGATTTCTCAACAAATGTCTTCACAAAGGAAAAACATGGCTCTCCTCGCAATCATTTCACTAGCGCTTGGTATAGCTATTGTGAGTCAGGCTGGACTGCTTGCTGAAGCAGTCCAACGGATTTTTGTCGAGAAAGCTTCATTTTCATCGGTTATCCTGTTGCTCGGCATACTTCTAGCTGTTATGGCTGTGCGCACACTGTTGTCTTATGGAAACGGTATAGTTGGCTTACATATGGCTGCCACTGCTAAGACAAATATGCGCGCTGCCGTGCTGCAAAACTTGACTCATGCCTCCATGCCTTCAACCCTTCGTGGACAGACAGGAGGAAAGGTCAGTGTTGCTCTGGATGCTGTGGATGAGGCCGATAGTTATTTCAGTCAATACATGCCGCGTATGATGGAAGCTGCTATCATCCCGGTTCTGATTTTGGTCGTTACATTTATCCAACATGCCAACACAGGTTTCATTCTATTGTTTACTGCTCCGTTCATCCCGCTGTTCATGATTTTGGTAGGGCTGAAAACGAAGAACAAATCCGAAGAAAAATATGCGCAACTGGCTGAGTTCTCAGGGACGTTTCTGGATTCTCTTCAAGGACTGGTGACATTGAAAATATTTGGACGGGCTTACCGTCAGCAACAGGAGATCGAGCGCAGTAGCTTGGGTTATCGTGATGCCACAATGGGCATTTTGAAGATTGCGTTTACGAATACCTTCATGCTGGAATCGATCGTAATGCTTAGCATTGGCATTGTCGCTCTTGAACTGGCCATCCAGTTGCTCGTTTTCAAAGCTATGACGTTCCACACCGCCTTTCTCGTTTTGCTGCTCGTTCCCGAGTTTTACAACCTGTTAAAGAATACGGGAACGGCCTTTCACAGTGGCCGGACAAGTATGGGAGCGGTTCGTAAGGTGGAACAGATGCTTGAGGAAACGGCAGGGGGGAGCAAAAACCTGAATAGCAATGAAGGCGCAGGGACATCCACTGGAATCGACGTGATAGCCAACATAGATAAGGTTGGTGATAGGACCGACAGAATAAGCAAATTGGAACTTACCCATTCTGGAGACCTTTTAATACCGCCGTCCATCGTAATTGACCAACTCCGGTTTCAGTATGCTCCAGATTCATTCAAGCTTGAGACGGGTCGGATCCAGTTTAAACCGGGAGAACATATTGCGATTGTAGGTAAAAGTGGTTCCGGTAAAACGACTTTGCTCCATCTCATTGCCGGTCTGCTGAAACCAGAATCTGGAACGCTTCTGGTGAATGGAAGTCCACTCTCGCAATACGATGAAACTGAATGGTTCGAACATGTTAGCTACATTACGCAGCATCCGTATATTTTTGCAGGCACATTTTCTGAAAATATTGCGATTGGTGCTCGTGGGAGCATCTCCAGGGCAGAAATTGAGCGGGCGGGGGAAGAAGCAGGACTCGCTGCGCTTACAGCCCAATTAGAGCATGGATTTGATACCTTTGTTGGTGAAGGAGGCCGGGGACTGTCTGGTGGGGAAAAGCAACGGCTTGCCTTAGCACGCGCTTTTTTGAAGCGTCCTGCTATCATTTTGTTTGATGAACCCACAGTTGGACTGGATTTGCACACCGAGCGGGTACTGCAACGCTCCATAGCCAAACTGGCAAAAACGGCTACAATGATTACGGTAGCTCACCGATTATATACGATTCAACAAGCCGACAAGATTTTGTTTATGGACAATGGAGTGTTGGTGGACTCGGGACGACATGACGAGCTTCTGGAGCGCCTGCCTCAGTATGCCGAGATGATTGATGTAGAGCGGAAAGGGGGGATATCCTCATGAATGAACTGGCTGTTCTGTCAAAGGCGATGATTCAGGAGCGCAAGGATATCATTCTTTCGATTTTGGGTGGATTTATCGCCGGCATAGCCGGTGTGGCACTCTTTTCTGCGAGCGGATATCTGATTTCGCAAACGGTATTTGCGCCACCGCTTTATACTTTAATTGTACTCACCTCCATGGTCAAACTGCTGGGTCTGCTTCGGGCGGCGAGTCGTTATGGAGAACGCTTGTATTCTCACCGGGCGACATTCTCCATGCTTAGCCGTTTACGTACATCCTTTTTTGCCAAGCTTATTCCTTTAACGCCTGGTATATTGAACAAAAATCGAAGCGGGGATCTGCTTGCGCGGATCGTTGGGGATGTGGAAAGTTTGCAAAATTATTTTTTGCGAGTCGCTTATCCTCCGATCATGGTCGTCATGGTGTTTTTGGCTACGGTGCTGTTTACTTCTACCTTTTCGATCTGGATTGCCGTTTTGTTTGTACTAGGTATGCTGATAACGGCATTCGTTGTACCGGGAATTGTGTTACTCGGGCAGCGGAGAATACATGGACGCGTTCGTGAGCAGAGGGCGCAGCTGTCTACGGAAGTTACCGAAGTGTTGTACGGTTTCCGGGATTTGAAAGTATACGGTCAATTGGCACAACGGGAGGAACAGCTTCAGCACGCTTCCGCTGTATTGGCAACTGAACAGCAACGAGCAGCCGGGCACTTGTTGCGCGGGCAATCGATGCACACTTTTGTTACGTTTCTCGTTTCCTGGGGAGTGCTGACGCTCGGCGCCTATTTAATTATGGAAGGAGCGCTTGCAGGCGTATTTCTTGCCATGTTGGTCATGGCATCCCAAACCGTATTTGAAGAAGCGGCGGCTATGGCCACATTACCTGCGTATAAAGAGGACAGCGAACACGCAGCCAAACGACTGACGGAAACAGTTCAGACCTTTGATGAGCAGTCCTCGCAGCCAAGTGGCACATTGTCTGTTGATCATGCCGTTACGATGGAGCTATCCGATGTTACGTTTCAATATGAAGGGGAGTGGAGACCGGCGCTCAGGGATGTATCCCTGCACATTTTACCTGGTTCCAAAACGGCGATTGTCGGGCCGAGTGGATCAGGAAAATCAACGATTATCGAATTGCTGCTCAAGCTGCGAACACCAACGGCCGGTGATATACGGTTAAACGGCATTTCGGTGAAGGAACTGGATGAAACGAGCATTTGGCAAACGGCTACTGTAGTGTTTCAGCAAAGTCATTTCTTCCGGGGAACGATCCGGGACAACCTGCTGCTGAATGGAGAAGAACATGCAGACGAACAATTGTTGGATGTGCTAGCAAAAATGCAGCTGCCCGATACATCGTTGACCGATATGGTGTATGAAAAAGGGGAGAATCTGTCAGACGGCGAGAAGCAGAGGTTGGCTCTGGCGCGAGCGATGCTCCGTAAAGGACGGGTATGGCTTCTGGACGAACCCACTTCATCGCTGGATTATGTGACAGAGCATCATGTTTTGAAGCATCTCTACGCACAGGCGGCTAATGATACGCTTCTCCTGATTTGTCATCGGCTAACCGGATTGGAAGAGATGGACCAGATTGTGGTCATGGACCAAGGCAGGGTAGTCGAAACGGGGTCCTATTCGGAGTTGATGGGGCAAAAAGGCTATTTTTATGAGATGAAACAAATCGAACAGCAAATGATCGGAGAAGTTGAGGACTGATGATTTAGTGACCTCGACTTCCCTAAACTTCATCTCCTGAAACTATCTTACTTAAAAAAATCAGAAGTAACCCGCAGGAAACAGTTCTACAGGTTGCTTCTGATAAATTCTAAAAACTATACCCTCGCCTTGTTTTCAAAGTAACCTATTCTATAAGCCTCGCAAAGGTCTAATAACCCTACCGATTTTACCCACCTTACCGGGTAACTTTCTTATGCTCGATCTATCCAATTTGAATTTCAGAGATCCTTTTTTTGACAATATAGCATTTCTTAATTTTGATGAATTATTGGTTCTATTCGTAAAAGTTAAAGTATAATTCTGAGAATTCCCAACTTTGAGTTCACGGAAGCCTACCCTGTTACAGCCTGTGCCCTGGCATCTTTCTATCCAACACATGTTGAAGACCGCATTAGGAATATACGTGTAGAAATTACCGCTCCACGTATTTCCGGAATTGTCATACGCGTAATAATAGTAACTTTGATTTGCGGATGATCCAGTTACTATAAGTGAACTTCTGCCTGGGACTAATCGGTACCACCCTTTTTTAACATAAGTGGTAGGGCTACAAGTCGGATCATAGTGAGCAATAGCAAGCCAAATATAGTTAGAGGTATTATTTTGTACATAAAGACTCATTTATATCACTCCATTCAATAGATTTAAACACAATGTTAATATATGTAAAAATATATAGAAGTGAAATAGACAGATTGAGCGTTAAAAAAAGATAGGCTGTACAAGGGAAACGTAACTATTAAATCAAGCGGACTGCACTAAATTGATAGGTGGTTTACGGAAAAGGATCGTACAAGCTCCTTGCGAAGCTCGATTTAGATTGTAATGATTTTTATTGCTGTCACATTTTAGGTTGAGCTCTTCGTTGTATAGAGTGAAAGGGGGGGAGACAGCTTGAATGATACGGAGTTAAATCAGATCATTGCAGATGTGTTGGATGGGAACACAGAACAATTCGAGAAAATCATGGAGATTTATCAAAAACCGATTTTTCTCTACTGTTATCACATGCTGGGCAATTATGCCGAAGCCGAGGAAAACGCACAGGAGGTATTTTTGAAGACCTTCCGCACCTTGAAAAAATATACCCAATATCAGATGGATTTTGGCGCCTGGGTATACAAGATTGCCTACCATCAATGTATCGACATCCTTCGTAAGCGAAAGTTGGTGAAATATTTGCCTTTCTTTTACCAAGATGAGAAAGAAAATAATGAAGTCGATTTGCATATTGAAGCCAACTATTTTGATGAATCCGTACATCAGGCCATGGCAAAATTATCGGCGGAAGAGCGTAATTTGTTAATCTTACGTTGTGTCGAGGATAAAAGCTATCAGGAGATTGGATTGATTCTCGGTAAAAACAGCGCCAGCCTTCGTAAAAGGTACGAACGTACATCTGCAAAATTTCGAAAGTATTACGCTCAAGTGAAGGGAGTGGGAGTGTATGAATATGGACAGGGATCGGGATTTGAAAAAACTGTTTGATGACCCGCGCATTCCCGACGCCGACTTGACAGGAAAAGTAATGAGAATATTACATGCTAAGCCAAAAGAAAAGGAGAGGTTTTTTATGAAATATAAAGTTGTTTTGACTGCGTGTGTAGGGATGATGTTAATGGCCTCCACAGGTTATGCGGCAGTTCAATATCATTCTTTGACGAATAAGGATGGCGAAGTCGTATATGAGACTAAATCGACGAAAGATTACGGAAAAACAGAATCGAAAGATGATATAGAGCGTTACAAGGCATTTTATGAACTTAAGGATAAGGTGCTAAAGAACGGGGAAGCTGGGCTGTTCTATATGGTTGCCAATAATCCGAATCATGAAACAATTCTTGGAACGAAGGTGACTATCTTCCAAGATCTTTCTCAATTGAGAGATAAGATTACGGATAAATCCATTAAGATCGCAGACAAAGTCAATGGAAATTATACATTCCAAAAGGCGGACGTAATCTTTAAAAATGCTCAGGAAGTGAATCCTCCTTCTTCGGAAGAAAAAAAGAAAATGGCAGAAAAGCTGAGAAAGCAGGCGGAAGAATCCAATCAGGGATATGCCATGATGCAGGTTGAAATGACAGATCAGTTTTTCCTTCTCTTTGCTACGTATCAAAATGGCGAAGATAAAATCGGGGTTAATATCACTAATCTGAGTGGAAAGAGCGATCCTACAATGTATATTGACGAGAAGGTTGAATTTAAGCAGGAGAAGGTTCAAGTGAAGGGAGTAGAAATGCTGCATACAGAATTTGCTCCTTCGCAGACGCACGAGCTGAAATGGGTATACGAGAGCCCAGACAAAAAGCTGAAATACGCCTATACTTTACGAGGTGACCTAAATAAAGTAAGCAAAGAAACCCTAATGAAACTTGCCGAAGGCTATTTGGAATAATAAATACAACAACAACGGGAATCTCCTCCCATCCAATTGGGGGGATTCCCCTCTAGTAAACCATAGTCCTTCTTCATTTTTATCATAATCGTTTCTAAGCACCGATTTTAATTCCGTGGAACAATGCAAAAGAACGGCCGCTGTTCGCATCATTTACGACAGGGCCGTTTTTTGTTTTCATAGGTTAGCTGTAAATTGCTATTCTTGCCAAACACTCATAGGGTCCCATGGCTTGATCTGATTGTCATATTTTCCAGCCAAAAAAGCTTTCATGTCTTCCAGCTTAGCAGGCACCTCGTTCCAAACTGGAAGGGGTGGTAACCCTCGTTTGCTTTTCAATAGGATATCCACTGTAACATACAAGCGTTCTGGCTGTATCCAATGAAGGAAGCGGGAAATATCCATTTGCTTGGTCAGAGACAAGGAATCGATTTCATCATTGTAATGCTTGTTGAACTCGCTGATCAGGTTCAAGAGGTAGTCTCTCTGCTCCTTTACGAAATCCAAGCCGCAAATGGCGCCATGTCCTGGAACAACGATTTCGGGTTTAATTTCATCAATAATGCGATCAAGCACTTTAACCCAATTGAGGGTTCCCTCTTCACTGTATGCCGTACATCCGTTAAACACGACATCGCCAGCGAACAGCACTTTTTCTTTTGGCATCCACAACAGCAAGTCACTATCAGAGTGGGCTGGAGCTACGTTGTAAATCATAACTTCCGTATCGCCAAGACGGATGTTGATATCGTCCTTTATCTCAATATTCGGGAGCACCCATTCTACGCCTTCCAGGTCAAATCCTTCAAATTCCGCTGCAAAAAACCGCTCGCCCGGAGTCGATTCCGGAGAATTCTTTCCTCTTCTAATGACGCTGTCCATCCAAGCGATATTTTCGGTGAGACGCTCTCTGGAGGCTTCCTTGTGCATAATAATACAAGCATCTTCAAACACTTTGTTTCCCCAGGCATGGTCGCTGTTATAGTGCGAGTTCACCACATATGCGGGAGAGCCGCCGTTGCTTACATCCATAAAAGCCTCCCGCATTTCCCGCGCATGGAACAAATCGAAAAACGTGTCATACACCAACCCGTCACCCTTGTTGATGAATCCGGCATTGGCCCAACTGATCCCACGATACGGCGAAATACCAGCAAAGACGCCATCTGCGACTTCAAAAAATTTAACGCGAGGTTTTTGGATAATACGTCCATACTTCATAAAAATTCTCCTTTACGTATATGTTTTTGGGGTAAAGCATGCCTTTATTATAGAGAGTGGAAAACATAATTGCAAGCATGTACTTGCATGCATTTGTTCCATGTAATATGATGTAACAGAACAACATCACACTACATGTATGGAGGCGCTGCAACATGAAGCTAGTAACCTTTCAAACCAAAATATCCCAGGAACCTTTGTTTGGGCTTGTAATTAACGAGAAATTTGTCGTGTCTTTTGCCGCAATCATGAAAAAGCAGGGAACATTCGTTGACAGTCTTGAAAGTATGGACAGCTATCTTCATTATTTGCCGGCAAGTTATGATGCCGCTAAGGAATTAATGCAATATGCGGTCGAACAGTCGCATCAATTTAATGAAAATGAAATCTGCCCGATTGTAGCGGTAAACCTGCTGCCGCCAGTTCCAAATCCGGCTGCGCTTATCGATTTCGGACTGACACCAAGACATCTGAGAAATGCTGGCGTAAATCTGCTGCAAAGAGAATATACAGGGCCGGAAAGAGAAGAGCTTAAACAAAAAATTGCTGAAAAATTCCAGCAAGATCCGAACAAAGTAACTTTCAGTTATTACAAATGTAACCATAATGCATTAATTGGCGATGGAGATACGATTCATTGGCCTTCGTACTCTTCCTACCTGGATATTGAGCCGGAGCTGGCCTTTGTTACAGGGATGGAGAACTGCATTGCAGGTTATGTTATTTTTAATGACAGTACTGTCCGCGATGTGCAATGGCCGGACTTCCAGGGGCTGACCGGACCGACGCGCTGCAAAGATTTTGATCGCAGCAAAGGAATAGGGCCATTTCTGGTTACGCCGGATGAAATCGACAATCCGCTGGTACTGGATGTGAATGTATGCATCGGGGAGAGACTGCACTGGAAGGGGAGCACATCCGAGTATGCTGCACACCCTGCAAAAGTGATGGAGGAGGTTCTCAAAGTTTTCACGCCGCTCCCGGGCACGATTATAGGAATGGGGACGATACCGGATTGCTGCGCAATCGAGACCGAAGAATGGCTGTTGCCCTCTGACCGAATCCAGATTACATTTGATAAATTAGGCACGCTCACGCAATTGGTGCCTGATCATGTCAAGATTACGGAACCAAGCCGCTGGGAAAAAAGAAGCGATTTGCCTTAAAAAACGTTTATCAAAATGATGAACCCCAACCCTGCTGCATATGCAAAACTTGTAGTAGAATAGGATTAACATATGCAAAAGGAGAAATACAATGCAAACTTCAGACAGAATCATTGAAGCCGCGACACAGCTCATCAAAAAGAATGGCTATCGGGGAGTAAGCACCAAAGCCATTGCAACGGAAGCTAAAGTCAATGAATCTACGATTTTTCGGCAATTCGGTAGCAAGCAAGGCATATTGGAAGCCATCATTGAAAGACATTCGGATATTCCGCAATTTGAGAAGCTGTTAAAAGAGGAAGCGACCGATAATCCGGAAGTCGATCTGCTGAATGTAAGTCAGCAGTACCGTTTGTTTTTCCATAAAAATGCGGACATCATTTTGATTGGCATCCGCGACAAAGGAATGCTTCCCGAATTAGACAGAATGCTCGCCGATCCGCCGGCGAAGCTTCACTCCTTGCTGGTTGAATATTTTGAACGCTTGCAGAAGAAAAAAGTTATCGCCAGACAGGATGAGCGTCTTGTCGCAATGTCTTTTCTCTCGATGTGCTACGGATTTCAGATGAGTGAACTGATTCACCGGCAATATCAATCCCAATTCGTCACCGAGGAAGAGTTCTACAAGCATAGTGTCTCATTGTTTGTTAAAGGAATTTTGGCTCAGTCATAAGCATTATTGATTTATCCCATTCATCTAATGGAAGAGCATGCAGCGACGGTTGATGATGTGGTGATTATTTTTAGTAATGGAAAATAAAATACGTGGATGCATTATATAGAAACTGACCATTAATTAAGCCCAATTTTTTTAGGGGCTTTTTTTTTGGGGACTCAGGATTGTATTTAGTCTATACCCAAACTTTCGAGTCAGAGTTATTGTACGAGCTTAAATGCAAGACAATCATGCCTATTGCATTGGAATTATCCAGGGCTGTACTTACTTAATATCTTATAAGAAATTCTTGAAATTACAGAAATTTATCCAGTAGGGGGATGCTATTATACAAATACAAATAAAGACGAGGTGATGATATGCAAGCAAAATTGGCAGCGGACGCCATTCCCCTCCCCAAAAAGCGGAACTCATGGATAAGGACGATAAAAAAGTATAAAGTGATGTACGCTCTCTTGTTCCCGGCATTAGTTTACTTTGCCGTATTCAAATACATTCCTATGGCGGGAATCATTATTGCCTTTAAAAACTATAATCTGGCTTTGGGACTATGGGATAGCCCATGGGTGGGATTTAGAAATTTTACAGATTTTATGAACGGCGTTTATTTCTGGGACATCATGAGAAATACGATTATCATATCCCTGTATAAGCTGTTGTTCGGTTTCTCAGCTCCTATCATACTTGCTTTGCTGCTCAATGAAGTTTATACCCAATGGTTTAAGAAAATCGTTCAAACGATCACTTATTTACCCCACTTTCTATCATGGGTCATTGTTTATGGAATGATGGTGGCATTATTAGCCCCAGGGGATGGTCTTTTTAACATGATCTTGAAGGAAACTGGAGTTGAACCCATCTCATTCCTAACGGAACCTGCCTGGGGTAGACTGCTGATCATCTTATCTGAAATATGGAAGGATATTGGATGGGGAGCGATATTGTACCTTGCAGCATTAGCAGGAATCGATCCAAGCTTATATGAAGCGGCTAGAATTGATGGCGCTTCCAAGTGGAGACAGCTATGGCATGTAACACTTCCCGGCATTCGAGGCGTGATGATTCTGATGCTGATCCTTAAATTAAGCCATATTCTGGATGCTGGTTTTGACCAAATATTCATGTTTGCCAACAGCTTTAATCAGGAGAAGATCGACATTATAGACACATGGGTATACCGTGAAGGGCTCGAGCGACTTAAGATTGGCTTGGCTACTGCTGTGGGATTATTTAAAGCGGTCATCGGATTTGTTTTAGTGTTGGCAGCGAATAAGCTCGCCAAAAAATTCGATGGGCAAATTTGGTGAGGTGGTTATCAAAATGATCAATTTGACAATCGGAGAAAAGGTCTGGCAAGCATTCGTTTATTTTATTCTTATTTTGCTAGCTCTACTTTGCTTACTACCCTTTCTATATGTGGTTGCTGTTTCAGTAACGCCAGAATCGGAAGTGCTAAGAAGAGGAATTGTTATTATACCAGAAACCTTTACCTTTCTAGCCTATAAAGAAGTATTCATTTCTCATGGTATTGGGCAGGCGTATAAAATCACATTGTTTCGAACGATTGTGGGCACTGCTCTCAATGTGTTCTTTACGGTAATCGCGGCATATCCGTTATCCAAAAAATATTTGCCGGGTCGCAGCCCATTTTTACTATTCATTGTCTTTACCATGATGTTTGGGGGAGGATTAATTCCGACTTATTTACTAGTCCGCTCTCTGGGATTGCTAAACAGTCCGTGGGTACTGATTATTCCAAATCTCATTAGTGCATTTAATCTGGTGATCATTAAAGGCTTTTTCGAGCAATTGCCTGCTGAAATCGAGGAATCAGCGAGGGTAGACGGTGCAAGTGAACTTCAGTCGTTATGGCGGATCATTTTACCTCTGTCCTTGCCCGTCCTTTCCACAATTTCTTTATTTTACGCAGTCGGGCATTGGAACAGTTACTTCGATGCTATTGTTTATATCAATGATTCCAACTTAATGCCGCTTCAAGTGATCTTGCGCAACATCCTGCTTAACGTCGCAACACAAAGTGCTGATTCGCTTGCCAATACCGGAGCTGTTAGTACGTTCGCTATACAAATGGCAGCAGTTGTCGTAACTACAGTTCCGATTTTGATCGTTTACCCATTTATGCAAAAGCATTTTACCAAAGGTGTGCTCTTGGGATCGGTTAAAGGTTAAAAAGATATTCCAACCTGAGTTGTTACGGGGAAACCGTGATAATATAGAAGCAAAGGAGAGGTCATTATGCAACGTAAAGCGATTACATTTGCTATTCTGACAGCAATGGTCGGTGTGGGAACAGTATTGTCAGGCTGTGGGGAACAAAAAGAGGTTACATCGACAGCTTCGGGTAATTCACAAGGCCAGTCTAGTCCCTTTGAAACCAAATTGAAAATTTCGATGTTTAACCAAGGAACTTTCAATGCTGCTGCTCCGATTCCTCCCCGTGAAGAAGATATCCAACGCCAAATGTTGGAGAAAGCAGTAAATATCGACTTGGAAATGATGATTCCTCAATCAGGGCAAGCAACGACTAAATTAAATACGCTCATTGCTGGCGGAGATATTCCAGATTTGATCTTTTTAAAGAGCCGGGCTGATCTCGCGCAATATTATGACCAAGGCGTTCTTGCGGATTTGACACCGTATCTGGATCAATTCCCTGAACTGCAGAAACGTTTTAGCAACGACTCCTGGGAGGCGATGTCCTATCAGGGAAAAACCATTGGGGTTCCAGGTTATGATAACGTAAACGGTATTAGTCGAAGCTTCTTTATCCGTAATGATTGGCTGAAAAAGCTGAATATGGAAGTGCCAACAACACCTGACGAGCTATTTGAAGTTATGAAAGCCTTTACAGAGAAAGACC
Source organism: Paenibacillus sp. FSL H7-0323 (assembly GCF_038002725.1). Taxonomy (NCBI): domain Bacteria; kingdom Bacillati; phylum Bacillota; class Bacilli; order Caryophanales; family Paenibacillaceae; genus Paenibacillus; species Paenibacillus sp. FSL H7-0323. The sequence continues at coordinate 1,540,229 of NZ_JBBODB010000001.1, forward strand.
CGGACGGCAATGGCAAAAATGATACGTACGGATTCATAGGCGGTATGAATAAAGAAGGCAATCTGCAAACCTATGGCTTCGATAGTTTGATGTGGATGTTTGGAGTCAATCCTCCCTCAGCCATTGATGTGAAAGACAATGAACCGGTGTTCCTGTTTACCGACCCAAAAATGAAAGAAGCGCTCGCTTATATCAATAAAATGATGGAAGCTAAAGTTGTAGATCCAGACTGGGTGACGATGAATACTCCCGATTTATTGGACCAAAAGTTATTTAAGGGTAAAGTTGGCTTTATGATAAGAGATGCCCGCAGGCTGGAACCAGATTATCAGCAAAAAATGAAAGAAATCAGTGGAGAGGTGCCGGAATGGATCGTCATTCCTCCAATGACAGGTCCTTATGGTGATCAAATTGTAGAGAGAAAATCGTTCCAAGGCAATTCATGGGCCATATCCAAGAAAGCGGATAAGGACAAAATCATTCGGATCTTGTCCATGCTGAATTATCTCTTTACGGACAAAGAAGCATATCCAAATTTTGCATACGGAATTAAAGGGATTCATTGGGATTTGGTAGACGGCAAGATCAAAAATAAAACCTCCGAATTATCAAAGGAAATGAAAGAAAAGTACTTATGGGTCGATCATTATAGAATGCCGCGTCGTGGTGATGATGCTGAGTACTTCAGCTTCCAGAATCCGAAGACGGCAGAAGCTTTTGAGAACAATCAGAAATACGTGGCGGCTACGTTGCCCGGGAATTTATTGACTGAAGACCCGAACGATTCATTGGCTGCTGACCGCCAACGCTACATTAATGAAAGCTTGGTCAAATTTATGACTGGCAAAGAACCTCTTTCGAACTGGGACAATTTCCTCAATACATTGGAAACTAAGTTTGACATGCAGAAGTATAAAGACTCAGTAATCAAGCAATTTAAAGAAGCAGGCTTAATCAAGTAAATCAAACGAAGAGAGCGGCTATAATTAGCCCCTCTCTTTATTGAAATATAAGAAAGTGTAAGTTTTACTTTATACTTTATCCTTCTATTTTTCGAAGAAACGCTTATCGTCCTTAAAAAGGACGCCGAAGGCGTTTCTTCTTATCATATGCTATTATTTGTTTATTACAGATTTAAAAGGAAGATGATCGATGCGAAGAAGAATCAGCTTGCCTTTAAAACTATTTTTTATCGTGTTTGCATTTGTGTTAAGCTGCATAATCTTGATAAGCCAATTGTCTTATCGCTATGTCCAAAAGGAAATTAGAACCTCTGACATTTATTATACCAACCAAATACTTGATAAGATTGATCAGTATTTCACAGTTAATTTTTCCTCCTTCCAGACGATGCTGTTCTCGGTCGAGTCATCGGTGAAAGCCAACATTGACAATCCGGACGTGATTAAAAAGCAATTAAGAGAGCTCTATGAACTCAACAGTAATTACGTCAGTAATATTTATTTGATCAAAAGCGATTTATCTATTCTAGGCGGAAGTACACCTACCCGAATATTTGATGAACCTTTAGCTGAAAGAGAACCATTGTTTGATGCAGCTGACAAGAATAGAAGGATTACATTTGTCAGTGATCCTTACAAATCTAAATATTCCGGCTGGACAGTTACGATGGTCCGATATCTGAACAGTGCTCCGTTTCCTATGGCCATTGCAGTAGATTTAGATCTAAATGCCATTGAAGATACCTTGTTCAAGATTAATAAAAAAGAACAAATGAATTTGGCTCTAATCACCGCATCGGGAAAAATCATTGCCGGATTTTCGGAAAATAAAGGCCCCCTGAATGTTCAAGATCATACTTTTTCAATCGGTGAAACGTCAGCAGAAGAAATTCTGGATACTACAGAAACAAACCTTCAACTGCACACCAAGGAGGGGATTCAAGTCTCCCTTCTAAAAAAACCGACTGAAAAATTCAACTGGACCATCATCTCAATCAACGATGAATCACGCTTGAAAGCTGCTTTATCCAGATTGGAAACCTATTATATCGAGCTTCTAGCTGCTGGTTTTCTCTTAAGTCTGTTCGTTTCCTTCTTTATTGCCAAATATATAAGGAACCCGCTCTATGCACTCAAAACAAAAATGAAGCGGGTGGAGCAAGGCTCCCTCACAACTACAATATCGATTAACCGAAATGATGAGTTTGGAGATCTCTCCCGAGCATTCGATCGTATGCTGCAGCAAATTGTGGAACTGATTCGGGGAGCAGAGCTTCATAACGAACTTGAACGAAAGCTGGAAATTCAAGTGCTGCAGTCTCAAATAAACCCTCATTTTCTGTATAACACGCTTGGTTCTATCAGCAATGTCATACGACTCGGACAAATAGAGAAAGTAGATGTGGTGATCGAGTCTCTCATTTCAATATTGGAATATGGGATAGCTGACGCTTCGGAGAAGGTATCACTGCGTCAGGAATTGCAGAATGTATCAGACTATATCGCGATCCAGAACATCCGCTATAACCGAAACTTCCAATTAATCGAAAATATCGAAGCAGGGCTAATAGATTTTCCGGTTTTTCGAATGCTGTTGCAGCCCCTTGTGGAGAATAGTATCTTCCATGGTTATAACGGAGGGGGGATCGAAGGCCCTATTACTATTCATGCGTACAGGGAGGGTGGCAACGTCATCATAGAAGTAGTTGATCAGGGCGAGGGAATTCCAACTGATAAAATAAAGCATATTTTAATTTCAGAACCGGGGGATGTGGAATTGAAAAGGAAAAGAATCGGGTTAAACAATATTCATGACCGAATTAGACTTCACTACGGAGAACAGTTCGGGCTCCAAATCATAAGCATACCTAAGGAAATAACCCGGGTTCGCGCCTTATTCCCAGCAGGCTTGTTTAAAGGAGATGCATGATGATGAGAGACTACACCTGCTTCATTGTTGACGATGAAGATCTAATCATTCAGAGATTGGAATTGTTTTTTCACGAGCGCTCCCTTAGGGATAAGCGATTTCATTTAGTGGGAAAAGCGAATAATGGGCTGAAGGGGATAGAGGAGATCGTAAAGCTTAAGCCGGATATCGTAATATCTGATATCGTCATGCCGCGAATGGATGGGATTTCCATGATTGAGCAGCTAAAGCCAAAGCTTCCCCATACCCAATTCATTCTTTTGACCGCTTATTCATCCTTTGAATACGCCCAGAGAGCTATTCAAGCCAACGTATTGGAATACATTGTTAAGGTTCCGCTCAGAGATGCGGATTTGGATCGAGCTTTAGATAAGGCAGCAGGGATTTTAAATGAAGTTAAGAAAAAAGAAGCGGAATTTCAATCTTTAAACGTATCCGTGCTTGAAAATAAATATCGAGTCCGCAAGCAATTTTTTAACGAGCTTATCAGAGGCGAAATCCCTTCTCATCGGGCATCAGATTTTGCCAATCGTATGCAGTTCCATTTCTTTCAAGCCAACTATCGCTGCTTTATTGTCGAAATGAATATGTATGAAAGTTTCCGAAATGATTATTCAGCGTCTGATCAGAACATATTGAGGTATGCGATTACAAATATAATCGAAGAAACGGTGATGAATGGTGGCAGTGGTGTAGCTGCGGATCTATCCGATAATCGGTTTATTGGCTTTCTATCCTGGGAAAATAATCGTAGTGATCTGGAAACGGAATATGATTGCCAGACATTGGGGGGGCAGATTGTCTCCCATTTGCATCAATATTTGAATCAAAGGGTATCCGTCGCTTTTGGAGGTCCACACCGAGGCTGGGAATCCATCAAACAAGCTTACACGGAAGCACAAAATGTGAGTGATGATTTCTATTATCATACAGAGAAAGTAGTAAAAACACCCATGCATCGGTTCCATTACCATAATGACAGAAAAGAAGAATTTCAGCAGAAATTGGCTGATTTTCTTGCTGGGGTGAAAAGAAAGGTTTCCAAGGAAGAGCTGGAGAAAGCATTTGCTGATCTGAACCAATTTGTTACGGACCATAAAATCCATAAGTCCATCATGGCGCCTATGTTAAGAGACTTGTACAGAGACATTATTGTGAAGTTTAAATCGGGGAACAAGTTGGCCACGGAAGTAGCAGAGTTTCCCATAGAATTTTTAGCTTTTCGGGAGCAGCTTGCCTATATTGGCGACTTTACCTTCGAATATGTACACGCTGGCCAACTTTTACATCGTATAGAAATCATGAGTGCTATGCGGTTTATAGAGAAAAACCTGAAACAGCGATTAACGCTCGAGGCGATTGCCGAGGAAGTGAATTTAGCTCCATCGTATTTTAGCAGCTTATTCAAAAAAACAATGAACGAAGGCGTTATCAGCTACATCAATCGTAAAAAAATCCAATTAGCTCTCGAGCTGTTAAATGTACAGGATTATTCTATATTGGAATTGTGCGAAGAAGTTGGAATTGTGAATGAAGGTTATTTTTGCAAATTATTTAAAGAATATACGGGTGATACTCCTAAGCAATATCGGATAAAAATGACACGGTATGAATCCAATTAAGGTTGCAAAAAATGTGTGATTTTTTCGCGAAATCATGTAAAAAAAAAGGGAGCAAAAGGATTACCATGATAGAAGGATCTAATCATGGAGGTTATCAAAATGGAGCTTATTAAAGCAGATGTAACCGTCGTCGGCGGAGGTATTGCTGGGATATGCGCTGCTATTGCTGCCGCACGCCAAGGGCTGCAAGTGTCACTTATTAATGATCGACCGGTTCTTGGGGGAAATGCGAGCAGCGAGGTCAGGGTTCATATCAACGGGTCGGCTTATCTCGGAAACAGTCCATCCTATTATGCACGCGAAGGAGGGTTGGTGGAAGAACTCAAGTTGAAGATTTTCCACTATAATCCGTTATACAACAAGAAGCTGATGCTTTCGCTTTCGGATACGGTCTTGTTGGATATGGTCTATGCTGAGCCTAACATTTCTCTATTTCTGAATACATGCGTGCATGAGACGGGCATGGAGAACGGCAGAATTAAATGGGTGGATGGTCTTCAATTGGCTTCCGAAAGGAAATTCCGTTTTGAAAGCCGAACCTATATCGATTGCTCTGGAGATGGAGTTGTCGGATATCAGGCAGGTGCTCTCTTCCGATGGGGGAGAGAAGCGAAACATGAATACAAGGAAGAATTGGCTCCTGAAGTGGCGGACCATTACACCATGGGCGATACGATCCTGTTTCAAGCCCGTGACGTAGGATATTCCGTTCCATACAAAAGACCTGGCTTTGCGTATGATATTACGAAGTTGGCCTTTTTCGATAGTATCAGAAAAGGCTTAAACCATCGGGCTTTTCCAAGAAAAATCAACGGGCTTGGCGGATTGTGGTGGCTGGAATACGGCGGACATATGGATATTATCAAAAATAATGAAGACATCGCGTTGGAGCTGCGGAAATTGGTATACGGGATTTGGGATTATCTCAAAAATAGCGGTGAATTTGATGATGTAGACAATCTCATTTTGGATTATGTATGCCCGATCCCGGGAAAGCGGGAGTCGAGGCGGTTTATTGGGGATCACATGTTGTCTCAGAACGATCTCACAGCAAAGCCGCATTTCGAAGATGCTGTATCCGTCGGTGGATGGTATATGGATTTACATGCTAATAAGGGCATCTACGATGAGGGACCGGCTACAGCTTGGAATTTCGTGCCTGGATTGTACAATATCCCTTTCCGCAGTTTATATTCACGAAATATTCCTAATCTCATGTTCGCTGGTCGCAATATAAGTGCTACCCATGTGGCTTTCGGATCTACAAGGGTTATGGCAACCTGCGGTTGTATGGGGCAGGCGGTTGGAACGGCTGCTTCGTTGTGCTCGAAATATGAGGTAGACCCCGCGGCCATAGTCGAAGCTCATATGGGGGAGCTGCAGACGCTATTGCTTCGAGACGGACAAACCATTGTAGGCCTTCAAGAGGAATTGGATCCTTACTTCGCTGACGGATTAACTATTCGTGCCTCGTCTCAGCGCAGCTATGACAATCTTCATCCAACCGAAGAGATTTCCTTGGAGAAAGGGTTATGTTTGGTCTTGCCGATTCAGACATCCGTGGCTGAAAGCGTACGGTTCAAAATTAAAAATAGCTCCAATCATTCGGAAACTCTACATGTGAAGCTTTTTGGCGGGGAATGGAAGGAAAACTACATTCCAACCAGCGAGTTGAGAGACTACCACTTGGTTATTACAGCCGGTCATGACGACTGGATTACGCTAGACTTGGACTGCAAGAAACCGGCTGACGACAAAATCTACATCATATTGGAGGGCACGGCGAGCCTTGCCATATACGGTAATGAAGAGAAATTGACAGGAGCGGTCAGCTTCCACTATAGGCCGGAAGAGCCGTCCAGGCTGAAGAAATTCAATAAGAGCATTTGCTTTAAGGACCTGATGCCAGCTCAGAATATGTATAGTCCTGAGAATGTTGTCAATGGCTACTCCAGACCTTATGGCCAACCGAACGGCTGGATTTCTGAACATTCGGAAGGACAGGAATGGTTGGAATTCTGTTTTGCAAGCCCCAAAAATCTGGACGAAATCCATCTTGTTTTTAATTCGCAGCTGGATTTGGAGCATTTCAACGACCCGATTGAGTCCCTTATCCAAGATTATGATATGACCTTGACCTTAGAAGACGGAACCGAGAGGACAATCATAACTCGTGGAAATTATCTCACGTTGAATAAACATAAGATAGATGCGAATGGTGTAACCCGAATTCGGATTAATTTCGGAGCAACTTATGGTTCGCCTTATTTTGAAGTGTTTGCTGTGAAATTGTTTGCTCCTAAAATCGATAAATGAGGACAGGTGAAGTCACGATGAAGGAATTATTCCCTCGTAAAGGGCTCCCCAATATAATTCAAAAATTGGAAAATGGGGATACCGTAACAATCGTCTATTTCGGCGGCAGTAATACACGTTCTGAAGGCTACAGGGTTATGACGGCGGATTGGCTTCGTAAGCAATATCCTAAGGCGGATATCCGCTCTGTGAATGCAGGCATTGATGGGACAGGATCGGATTTGGGTTGTGCCCGTTTGGAGACAGATGTACTGCGTCATCGACCTGATCTAGTATTTGTTGAATTTGTCGGTAATGATGGCGGAGATCCCGAATCCAAGGCGCGGATCGAAGGGATTGTCCGTCAGATCCGCAAGCGGAGCCGGTTTACTGATATCCTGTTCGTTTATACGCTGAAGGAGCGGGATGTGGCCTTATTTCAGTCTGGAGAATACCAGAAGGGGGCTCTAATGCAAGAGGAAGTGGCCGACTATTACGGTATTCCTTCGATTCATCTGGGCGTAGCGGTCAGTCACTTGGTGTCGGAGGGAAAACTCGTTTTCACCTCAAGGGAAGACGTGTCCATTTCCGGAGCCGTTGTTTTTACACATGATTCGATCCATCCGACTATTCCCGAAGGACATCAGATTTACACGGATACGATCACCCGGTCATTTGAGAAAATTAGAGAACTTCAGGATCATCCAGGAAGGTCAGTACATCACTTACCTCAGAATCCGTTGGTCCCGGCTAATCCTTGGGAATATGCGAGCATGCTGCCATTGGATAGTCTTACCGATTTTTCCGCAGGATGGTCTTACATGACTCCCGATGATTGTGCTTTAGTACGCGTGTACAATTGGTTGTTCCCCGGCCTGTGGCGAGCAGTCGATCCTGGAGAGGCTATTACGGTGCAGTTCGAGGGAACTCATATCGGGTTATTCGATATCGGGGGGCCTGATTCTGGCAGATTGAAGGTGTCGGTGGATGGTGGGGAACCCTTTATTGTCGATCGATTCACACTACACAACGATCATAATCGTAATCAGTATGTATTCTTGCCGGAGCTCCCGAATGGGAAACATACGGTGCGCTTCGAAGTCGATACCGAAAAGACAGACAAAGCGGCTGTATTTGAGGCATGCGGCAATGAACGAAGTATTGAGCATGTTCGGCAGCATCCAGATTGGTATGATCAAACGGTGATCCAGCTTGGGAAGTTGTTATTGGTGCAGCCGCCATTATAATTAATCATAAGGTTTTCTCCAATTGAAAGACCTATATCATACTGACTGCAGTTGAGCAGCCAGTTATGATGTAGGTCTCTTTTTAAAGGAAGACAATGTCGTTTCTTCTTGCTTAAAATCTTATAAGAAATTCTTGAAATCAAAGAAATTTCACAGTTATGTGACATGCTATGATAAAAACGACGGAGCGGGATTAGCCAGAAGAATACGGCTGATTGCTTCTTTATGATCTTCGAACAAAGGAGGGTTTTATTATTTTGAAAGCGTTATCAACTTAAGGGAGGCTGTGAGTTGTATGATAAAAAGGAAGCTGTTTTTCTTAATCGTTTTCATCGTGACGATATTAGTTCCTTTCAGCCTAGACGGAATAAGGACCGCTTATGCAGAGACCTTACCGTATAAGACGATTATTATCGATGACGGGAGCATCACGATCAATGATGTGGTGACACCTGATGTGGGTAACGAGAACAACGGATATTCGGCTCCGAATTGGACCACAAGTACAGGGGTGAAGGGGTATGATAACTCCAGCTCCAAATATACGAGTACAGCAGGCAGAACGATATCATGGAATCCACGATTGGAAGCAGGAACGGCGAGAATTTCGTTATACAAGCTTAACTGGGAAGATAAAGCGGATAGCAATGTAAAAATTGAAATCGTCCACAATGGAACGACGGATGTTCTCTTTATGGATTTGAGACCTTCATTTGGCGCTTCTGTGGGATGGGTTGATTTGGGAGAGTACTATTTTTCCGGAGTTGGTAACGAATTTGTTAGATTAACTCGGTCTACCAGCACAACCAGCACGATACTTACTCGTGCAGATGCGGTCAAGTTCGAAGGGAATATTCAGCAAAAAGAGCCTCATAAGACGATCATCATTGATGATGGAAGCCTCACGATTGATGATGTCGTCACCACTGATGTAGATAACGCAAATAACGGGTTCTCCGCTCCTGATTGGACTACAAGTACGGGAGTGAAGGGATATAATAATTCCAGTTCCAAATTTACCGATGCAGTAGGAAGAAGCATCACATGGAATCCGCGATTAGAAGCAGGGACGGCGAAAATTTCATTCAACAAGCTTGATTGGGCGGATAAAGCAGACAGTAATGTTAAAATCGAAATTGTTCACAATGGGATTACGGATGTTATGTTTATGGATCTGAGACCCTCGTCGGGGCCATCGGCCGGATGGGTTGATTTGGGGTCCTATTATTTCAGTGGTGATGATAGCGAATTTGTCAGACTGACTCGAACACAACCTACGACCGGAAAAATCATTACGCGGGCCGATGCGGTCAAATTTGAAGGGAATATACGGCAGCAAGCTCCGCCGTTGCCTCCGCTGCGCAGTCGTACATTGGCGAATCTCAGTTACACGGAAAAAGGCAGCATCGAGAATGCCAGCTATAAGGCTACCTTTTATGAAGCTGCTTGGGATGAAGGCAAAACCATCGTTCGTGATATGTTCTACAAGGATACGGATACGGGGAACTGGATGCCTGTTAATAATGTGGCGGAAAGACTTGAAGAACAATGGGTCTTATTGGATGGGAATGCGGGGAGTCGAACCAATTATTACGATACGATGAACAAACGCTGGATTACATTCGACGAGATCAATTTCCCAGACAGCCACACGGCGATATTAACCGATTCTTCACATGAAAGCGATTACGATTTACAAGTGAACTGGTCTATGTCAGGGGACAAACCTGATGTTTCCTTCGCCTTTACACCTCGCAAGGATGGCAATTATGTAATCGGTTATCAGTCCTTCACAACAGAGCAAATCTCAGACGTCAATGAAGTGTTAAATGGTTTCAGATCACACGCCAAAATGGTAGGTTCAGTGGAATCAACAAGCTTAAGGGAACTAAGCGCTCCGATGAGTCTAATTGAGAAGAATGACGGTTCGGGGAATCCATTGACATATGGGGTATTTGTACCGTCGGATGAGCTTCCGGTTGAATTTGAACCGACGGGAGGCGTTACGAAGCAAAGGCTTGGCATGAGCCTTGTCAACAACGAAGGCAGCGTGCAGCCAATCTTGTACGCTCCTCAATTAGGGACCTATTCTCAAATGAACGCAGAAAGCACTTATCAATTTCATATGGGACTAATCACTCAAAAAAGCAAATTGTATGAGTCCTACGCGGATATTCTTCGCAAAGAGTACGGTTATTCTGCTTACCGGGAAAATGTATCAGATCAGTCGCTTACTGACGCGATGTTCAATATGATCGATTTACTTAAGATAGAGCCGCAAGGGGATGACTCTGTTGATTATGTCCCGTCACCCAGCGGGTGGTGGAGCCGTGCCAAGGGCTTTATTGACATCGAAAACGAGGATAGCGTTCGAACAAGCTCGAATGCAGTTCTTTTGGGGGCTTACTATTTGACTGGGGATGACCAGCTCTACGATACGAGAGCATTGCCGTCCGTCCAGTATGGCTTATCGCGAAATGGTATAGGCTGGTCGCCTACGCAAAAGCCAGTATACGGTGTGCCGTCGTTATGGAAAATGGCAACCTTGCCGTTTGATTTTTCAAGCGTAACCGCTCTCAATCAGATGATGGGTACTTCGGCAGGAATTGGAGCACTGGCACAGGAAGAATACCTCGTGCGTGATCCTGACCAGAAAGACCGGGGTCCTGTCATTCAACCCCTGATGATGTATCGTATGACGGGAGATACGCAGTATTTACAGGCTGCCAAGGATGCAGCCGACAGCTATATCATGCAGCAAATTGATACGCCTGCATCCGTCAATGTGAGTAAAAATGAGTTCATTTATTATTATAGCAAGCTGTGGATGGAGATCTTGGAGCTTTACGAGGAAACTCAGGATCCCAAATACTTGAATGCTGCTTATAAGGAAGCCAAACGGTATGCAACGATGTTTGTTGCTCGTCCGGTTCCTGAAGGTAGAGTTACGATTCCGCAGCCTGAGACGTATAATTACGCGGAGTCGTTCCATTGGCCGGAAAGTGGTAAATATCAATATCCTCGGATCAAGCTCCCAGAAGATGTAGCCGGAGGCGTACAAGCGGATAGTTGGCTTGTTTCTCCCAATGGATTGACGTTTGAAGCGGGAAGTACAACTGGCTATTATCGGATGAATGCTCAGGAAGCTCCATTCATGCTGAGATTGTCGCTCTATACAGGTGATAAACTGCTGCAGGATATTGCTCATAATGCAGTTATTGGACGATATTCAAGTTATCCAGGTTATTACTATAAGGGCTTCGCCGTTAGCCAACTTGAGCCAGAGTTTCCTCTGGAAGGCCCAAGCGGGGCTACATCCATCTATTATCACCATATCCCGGGACAGCTCGGGCAAACGATGGATTATTTGATCAGCGAACAAACGTTGAAATCAAATGGTAGTATTACATTTCCTTCTGTTTTTGAAACTAATTTTTTATGGTTCAAATATCACCTCTATGGAAATAAACCAGGGATTTTTTACGGTAATTCCGACGTTTGGCTCTGGATGCCCAAGGGGATTATCAAGACCAACCATCCTCAATTGAACTGGATAACGGGAGAGAGCGGGAATAAATTCTACATCGGGTTAAGCAACGAATCATCAGCTGAAGTCCAGACTCCGATCGAATTGAATGCGCAAATCATTGGGTTCAACCCGGCACAAGATTATACCGTAACCATCATCCGCGACAATGGCACACCAGAGCAAGCGGTTATGAGTGGTGGAATCATTCAAGCCACGGTTTCAAGCAAAGGAATAACCGCTATCATTGTAGAAGGACTCAACATTGATGTTCCGCTGCACCAGGTCAGAACTGCTGATACATCGGATGCAAGCTATTTCTTCGATATCCACAGTCCAATAGATGCGGTTAAAGGTATCCTGATCGTCAAGCCCGACGAAACGGCCTATGATGCTTATGTGCAGGCAAAAACGACAAAACCAGCGACGATCCATTATTCCTTGGATGGCGGAGTAACGTATACAACCATTCCAGATACGATCTATCCGATGGAATGGTCGATACGGGTAAACGATTTATCCCAAACCTTCACTTATTATGTGGAATCGGATGGGAAACAGACCCGCAAGCGGACACTCTATTTGCCTGATCAAGTACAAGAAACTCCAGTTCAACCGGATTGGCAGGAGAGTTCATCGATCATTGTGGATAATACGGAGGCAGAGACAGAAGGCGTCTGGATACGGGATACAACGGCTAACGACTATTACTATGATAACTATGTGTACGCCAAATCGACTGCCGGCACAGCGACAAGCAGAATTAAATGGCGGCCTGAGCTGCCGGAAAGTGTTACTTACAGTGTGTATTACAAGCTTCCGCAAATAACCGCTACAAGTGAAAATTGGGCAACGAATGCCTCATTTACCGTTTATTATAGTGGAGGCTCCGAGACGGTTACCGTTGATGAGACAACGGCCAATGGGACTTGGGTGCACCTGGGAGATTATCCTTTTGCAGCAGGCGATAGCGGATATGTCGAATTAACCAATAAGGCCAACAAGTCACGGGTAGTTGCCGATGCGATGATGTGGGTGGATCCAAACAGTATGCCGCAATTGGAGTCTGTGGTGATCCTGTCGGATCGGGGTGAACTGCAAATGACTCAAACCGCACAACTAAGCGTAACCGGCTATTTGGATAACGGTCTGATTGGTGATCTATCACAGGCAAATGTGCAGTATTTCGTTGATCGAACCGATCTGGCTGAAGTGGACAGTAGCGGTATGTTGACCCTTCTAAGTCTCGACGGAGAAACGGATCATATTGAGGTATGGGCCACTGTAACGATTGACGGGGTGACCTTAACAACACCTTCTATGACAATTGCGATCAGGGACTTAACGGTTATTGTCGACAGCACGAATACGACTGGGTTATACACGACAGAAGGATCTTGGAGCCAAAGCAATTTAGCTGGATACAAAATTGGGGTTAAGTCCCGTTATTCTACCGTTCAAGGTTCATCAGCGACGTGGAAAGGCCAGTTCCCAGAGGGGAAATATACGGTCTCCATTTACAAGCTCGTCCATACGACGGCAAACGATAACTATGTCAAAGTGGAAGTGAAGCATCAGTCGGTTACCGAGGTTACGTATATTGATGCAACCGTCGGCTCATCAGGTTGGGTTAATCTAGGAACGTTCGACTTTACTGGAGACGGCAGCGAGTACGTTCGTCTAACCAGGGTTACTCCGACAACGGTAGATCCGCCAACTCAACCTGCCGATATGATTTATACGAGGGCTGATGCAGTCAAGTTCGAACGGCATTCCGTTAGCCCGGAATTGCTTGCAAATGGGGTGCCAGGTAAACCGATACTTTCGAATAATAGCGGTGTTGCGACAGGTATAAATGATGGCAATTATGAGGTTACAATGAATATGTGGTGGGGAAACAATGGCTCACTGTATAAGTTGTACGAGAATGGTCAATTGATCCAAACGAAGTCACTGGCCGATGTTTCGCCAGCCGCCCAGACTTCCATTATTCCTATTCAAGGAAAGCCGAATGGAACCTATGTGTATACATGTGAGTTATCGAATTTGTATGGAACGACTTCATGTGATCCACACACCGTCACCGTGGCTGAGGCGAATCCCGGCAAGCCTGTGTTGTCTAGTGACAACTGGGATCAAGATGGCGACTATAGTATTACTGCTAATATGTGGTGGGGCACGAACGCAGTACAGTATCGATTATATGAAAATGGCGAACTTATTGAAACGCAATCTTTATCTTCACAAACACCAAGTGCTCAATCGGCCATTTCACAAATTTCAGGGAAATCTCCTGGCATCTATCAATATCGCGGTGAGTTTATGAATGGAAGTGGAACAACGGAAAGTGATACGATACAGATTATTGTAAAATAAACTTATGAGCTGAGTGGATGAGAACAATCCATTCGGCTTTTTTATTTCCTGGAATTTAGTATAGATCTATACAAAAAGCTAATCTTTCAAGGCTCTCAACTGGGTGATATCTACATAATACTGCTCATGCTAGATTAGCAGGGCGTTTTCAACCAAACGTGGTAATTTGAACATGTCAAATTTGTTCTAATTCAGTCTAAATAAGCGCTTACATTAGGGGGTGGCTAAACTTACAATAATGTCTAACCATTTAAATTTGGGAACTTCTCCTGCAACGGCGAAGAATTTCACTATCATGGCTTTCATGCAAAGCTAGGTTGAATATTGGAGAGGAGGCTGTCATGGGGATTACAAGACGAAAACCAACAGTGATTATCTTGTTTACCGCTCTGATTGTTCTTGCTTTACTCATGTTGGGCTTAACTAACAAAAAGTTGGAACTGCCTGAAAATTGGATATTTACAGTAGATGGATACGCCGTAACAGAGGAAGAATTTCAATCTTTTGTCAAAGAGCAGAGAGCTATAACGGTAGACTATTTCTTCAGAACTTATGGGGCCCAAGTAGATGAGGGCTTCTGGACACATCAATACGGCAAAAATCATGAAACCCCCTCTGAATACGCCAAAAATTCTGCGATGACAGCATTGCTAATGTCCAAGCAGGAGCAATTTATTGCAGACAAGCGAGGAATCGCCCCTTACCAAAGCTTTGATGAGCTTAAATCCGACATGCAACAAGAAAATGTTAAGCGAGCTAAGATGGATGATTCAGGAGAGACTTACTATGGGTTGCCTCAGTTTGATTTATATCAATACATGCAATATTTAAGTGGCGCCCGTTGGCCGGATTTGATAGAAACCCAGGTAAAGAAAACGAAAATGAGCGACGCCCAGTTACAAGTTGAGTATGCATCAAAAAGTGCGGATTATATTCGTGTAGCTGATAAATTAACGGCTGCGTTAGCGACAGCGGGACAAGTCAAAGAAGAGAAAGTGCTAAATCGTTTAGATATATCCAAAGAAGATACCGAGTCTCTTAAGTTCTGGGAGTCTTTAGCTGCTGCTTCTGTAGGTGAGACAGTAATCGGTAAATATATGGGTGAGGATGTCGTTGCTACATTAACCACAAAACCGGAAATCACCAAGCTTAAACTGGAAGAAGTGAAAGATTCCATTCTATACGGATCGGCGGAGTCTGACTTGCGAGCGTTAGTTGCAAATACGAATGAATTGAAGATCGTGTATAACGGTAATCGATTCAGTGAGTTAGTAGTGAACTAGAATAGTTAGTTTTTAAGTTTATAAAAATCTATGTCTATTGAGACTTCCATAGATACAGATTTTTTATAAAGTATAAATTTATTAATTTCAAAGGGAGGAAATTTTGGAATGATACGATGGAAATGGATGCAAAAAGCTTTGTCGATAGTTACAGCTACAACGTTGGCATTCCCTGGTCTGTTCGGCTTGGCACCTTCATCCGAAGTGTCAGCTGCGGGAGGGAGCGAATCTTTTGACTCCGTTGTACTAGAATTGACACAAGCGGCAGGTCAAACAGGTAGGGTAAATCTTACGTATAAAGGTTCACCTTTAAGCAGTCTGGTTAAAGGACCGGTTATTGACGAGGTAAGTTATGATTCCAGCAATTCACAACTTTTAACTGTTAATAATCAGGGGAACATTACGTTATCTAACGGTTATACATTTGCGTCGCCAGATGCTCCGGGCGTCCCGGTGACAATCACGGCCAGGGCGGGTTTTTACCCTGACTCAGAAGTGTTATTCATGGAGGACTTCGAGAACAACAATGGTCCGATGACATCTATGAGCAAATTAGGCTCGTCATTCACGCTGTCCGATGCACAGTCCCGCTCTGGATTGAAAGCGATTACACCTTCGGATGATACGAATAATGAAAAGGTAGCTCAAGATGTGGCATTGCCGGCTGGCAGCAATTATAAGATGACGGCATGGTATTTTGACCCGTATCCTAATGAGGAGAAGACTGCGACGGATAGAACGCAATTTGCTATTGTAGATGGTAAAAATGCCACCTTTGCCGGGACATTCTATCAAAGTTCAGAGGCAGATATTATTCATAACCCAACGAAATATACTTGGGCTTATGCACCATCGTCAGCGGGTACAGCAGGCAACCGTTGGAAAGATAGCGGGGCTTTACGTTCCACAGGCTGGCATAAATTCGAGTGGCTTATTACACCAAATGGTGCGACGTTACAAATAGACGGAACATTAATATCCGATTCAGCGCAAAGTGATATTTACAGAGCTATGAAGAGCGGTACAACCATTCAGCCTAAAATAGCGGGAGGATGGAACAGCCAGACAGGGAACAAAGCTTATATTAAAAATAAACATCTAATCGACGATTTTTATGTTGTAAAAGATGTGGCTACAACAACAGGAACCAGAACATTAACAGTGAATTTGGTGCCTCCCGGCGGATTGCCAAATTTAGAAATAAGCACTCAGCCAACAGCTGCAGAAGTGAAACAAGGTGAAACAGCAACATTTAGCATTACGGCATCAGCCGCTGCTACCGCTTATCAATGGTATGTATCTGATGATGAGACTGGCTTGAGCGGGACAAAAGTCAGCGGAGCTGATAAGGCAGTATTAACACTTTCCAATGTGGACGCAGCTTCACAACAAGGCAATTTTTATTATTGCGAGGTTTCCTCGGCAGAGGGAGTTGTAGTGAAATCCCATGCTGTACCGTTGTTGATAACCACCAATACGCAGGTGAATGCACCAATTAATCCAACGCTTGACTCGGATTCGGGTATTTATAATGGCGCTTCCAATTACGGGGATACCCTTGTAACACTGTTCAAAGACGGTGTACCTGTTGGTTATTATTTATCGAAAAATGGGGGACCCGACCAGCCTAACAATCATGAAAGGCATCATGTTCTGCCCTATGCAAGGGCACTGGGAGTGGGCAACTACACGGTTACAGCTATTGTCATAAATAATGCGGGAGATATCAGTGAAGAAGTTGCAGCATCCGGAAAATTAAAGATTGAGAAATTGCCTGTACCGGCAAATGCCAGATGGAACGGCACGTACGCTACATGGGATCGCGTCGCTAACGCATCTGCCTATTCGGTTCAACTCTTCAGTAATGGAGTGGCTAAAGGAAGCCCGATTGCAGCAACAAGCAATGATGCGGCTTTGTCCCCGACTTTAAATGATACATTTAAAATAAAAGCAAACGGCAACGCAACGTCACGATTCTTAGACTCTGATGAGTCAGGGGAGAGTGCACAATATTCAGCGAACATTGCGCTAATTCGCCAGAACGATACATTACGGGCAGGAGATAGAACGCGGTTAATGGTTGACACAGCTGATGTGTTCGTTGCTGATAACATCAGCTTCAGTCCGGCGGATCAAGACAAGGATAAGATTGAAGTTGATGATGCCGGATTCGTGACGGTTAAGAAAGGTTATATTCCGACAGGGAACGAAGAAGTTACTGTACATGTGAGCGTTGATTACTTCAATAAGGCTGACACTAAGTTTTACGATGGATTTGAAGAGGAGAAGAAATTTTCAAATGGTGCGAACGGATATGTTCACAGCGATGTGATGTCCCGTACCGGAGGAAAGGCCGCGACATCAAGCGGCACCGGTCAGGTGGCGACTGTTCCAGGTACCTATAATTATGCCCCTGCAACCGGTAAGACAACAATCGTTACTGCTTGGTACTATGATGATGGCAGAGCGGCTTCCAATGACCACGCTGTCTTTGGCTTAACCCCATCGTCCAATGAACATATCGCAATAAATTATGGCAATGGAGATGGTGACTGGGCGGCAAATCTGACCAATTACGCAGTCAGGCCTGGTTCATCCGGGAGATTCTATCCTGTAGATGTCCAGCGAAGCGAAGGTTGGCATAAATTTCAATGGTTCGTTACATCAACAGGAACAACCTATAAAATCGATGGACAAGACATTCAAAGGCAAACAACAGCTGGCGGAAATTTTGATACTCCAGTTAAGAACAATATTTCCAAGATCGATGCATTGCAGCTTGCTACGAACTGGGGCAACAAGCCTGGAACGGTTAAGGATATACAGAACAGGCATTTTATCGATGACGTATATGTTATCGATAGTGGAATAGCAGCCCAAACCGGAACAGCTTCTATTACGCTAAAGCTCTTACCTAAAGAGTATAGTCACTTGGAAGACAGCACATATGTTATTGGTCTGGATGACTATAATATCACCGTAAATCCTGATTTAACGGATCTGGCTGGAGTGAAGATCGGCGCTGTAACTCTGCTGCGGAATGTGGATTATACGGTTAGCGGTAATGTATTGAAGATTAACAAAGAATCATTCACAAGAAATAATATCGTGCCGGGAAAATATACCGTTAGACTTGATCTGTATCCTGCCGAAATCACCTTCGAGTTGAACATTGTCCCCCTTGAAGTCCGTGATTATTATCTCTCCAATAACGGTGACGATCATGCAGATGGACGCACACCAGCTACGGCATGGAAATCAATCTCCAAGATTAATGAATATGTATTTATGCCAGGTTCAACTATTTATCTGGATGCGAATAGCGTATGGAACGAACAAATCAGACTGCGCGGCAATGGTGAGGAAGGAAATCCGATTACGCTTACAAAATATAATACGACCGACCCTAACCAACGCCCGGTAATTAATGGTGGAGGAACAGCGTCGAGCCCATCAGGCATTTCCTTAAACGGTACCATTGAGTTATATGACGTAAACTATTGGGTAGTCAGTGGAATTGAAGTAACGAACATCGGCAATGCGGCAGGTGACGGCCGCTCCGGTATCGCTGTAATGTCACGGATTTCCAAGCTGGGACAAGGTCAGTTTAATATTCAAGATTATGCTGATGCTCGTATGCAAGGAATCGTCATTCGAGATAACTATGTTCATGATGTTAATGGGCTGCACCAAGCAAATGGGGCAAGTAAGGTATCCGGCGGCATCATTATTAATGGTTATGTGGATATATTGGTTGAAGGCAACAAAACCCTTCGTTGTGATAACGAAGGTATTCGCAATAATGCCTACGGGCCAAGCAATCCAGGGACTAATAACACAGGCATTACTTGGAGTAATTCTAGCTATCCTTGGGCATCCAACGCTGTGTTTAGAAACAACTGGGTTTCTAGTTCGGTTGGAGATGGCATTGTCATGTCCGGCGGGAACAACTCCCTTGTGGAACGAAATGTGGTCACAGACAACGGTTATAGCTATTTAAGCGATAAGAGCGGCAATCTGGTTACGAACTGGGGGCCAAATAATACAACACCAACATATCTAGGTTCGCAAAACTATGCGGCTGCGTGGATTATGGCAAGTAAAGGCACCATCTTCCGCTATAATGAAGCTGTGGATAACCCTTATCATGCAAGTAATGACGGTATGGCTTGGGACATTGACAACTATTGTCAGGACAATGTGTATGAATACAATTACAGCCGAAATAACTATGGTGGTTGGTACTTACAGATGAATGCTGCCAAGGGCAATATCGTTCGCTATAATATTAGCGTGAACGACGGCCGCAGCCCCGATTTTAACAAGAGCTTTAACAGTCTAATATTGCTTGCAGGAGGTTCTTCAACGAGCGAGGAATTAAGTGGCTTATACTATAACAATGTCATCGTCACACCATTGAAGAATAGCAGTTCGTTAGTATTTGACCCGACAGCCTCCAACTTGCACATTTATTTCCAAAATAATATATTTGCCTACACTGGGGCAAACAATCAGGTTGGTCTGAAAGGCGGGGGAACATCAGCTCCATTTGCAGCCGGACGGTTTACGAACAACATTGTGTATCCGGCTAATCTTTTTGGCAGCATGAACGCAGGTGGAGGCGGATATCTAGGTGCAGGCGTAACAGCAACAGACAACCGCTATGTAACGGAAGAGGAACTGAATTCTATATTAAAAGATTATAAATCTGCACCTGAACATTGGATTACCAACAGTGGGACAGTGGATGCCAAGCTTGATTACGATGCGATGAACGGGTTCCGTCTTGCGGATGGTAATAACCTGGCCTATGGTGCAGGTGCCGAGATTGTAAGCCCATATGTGGATCGGGCGAATGCTCTGCCTCATATGACGGAGAGAACAGACTTCTTCGGCAATTCACTTAGCGCTAGAACGCATTCCATCGGCGCGCACAACCCTTATGCGGTAACTTTTGATTCCAATGGGGGCAGTGAAGTTGCGGTGAAGTTCGCTGACATGGGCGGTACAATTACCGAGCCAACAGCGCCGACAAAAGATAAAACTGTTTTCGGCGGTTGGTATCAAGATAAAGGATTAAACGATGCTTGGAATTTCGATGCTGATCCTGTTACAAGGGATATTAAATTATATGCGAAATGGGCTGAAGACGCAGGTACGGCACCAACGATAATGACGAATTCGCTTGCGGATGGCAAGGTAGGACAACCTTATTCGGCAGTTCTTACCACTGATGGCGATAAGCCGATCAAATGGGCCGTTGTAGAGGGGCAATTACCATCAGGATTGAGCTTGGATGAAGATGTTGGTGTTATCTCTGGTACACCGGATCAATGGGGTCAATTTAAGTTCAAAGTTCAAGCAAACAATGACGTTGGCAGTGACACAAAACAGTTCAATATAGTGATCACTGAAGATGCCTCAGTTGATACAGCTCCGGAGATTATCACTAAGAATTTACCAAATGGCAAAGTTGGACAACCGTATACAGTAACACTAGCGGTATATGGCAGTGAACCGATTTCTTGGAAGGTCCAGGGAGGAGATTTGCCAGTAGATTTGAACCTAGATGAAGCAACAGGCGTTATCTTGGGTACGCCTCTAGAGGCGGGTTATTACGAATTCACTGTTGCAGCAACGAATGATTTTGGTAGAGATGAGCGAGAATTGAGCATCGAGATTAAAGAAGATAAGCCAGTGGATACAGCTCCGGAGATTATCACTAAGAATCTGCCAAGTGGCAACGTTGGACAACCGTATACGGTAACATTAGCGGTTTACGGCGACAAACCGATTACCTGGAAAGTGAGTGATAATTATTTACCTGCTGGGCTGAATTTAGAAGGAGCTACGGGTATTATTTCAGGCGTGCCTACTGAAGCGGGAACTTACAAATTCAATATTACGGCTTCCAATCATGCTGGCATGGATACGATAGAGTTAACTATTGTAATTACTGCAAATGACAGTGGTGGCAATAATGGCAATAACAATGGCGGCAATTCAAATGGCCACAGCAGTACGCCGACTCCTTCGCCAGAGTCATCAGTAGCGGAGCGTATTGATGCTACAATCAAAGAGCAGCTGAAGAAGGGTAATTCCATTGCATTGACGATGTCAGCCGGAAAAGATGAGCTTGAGATTCAAAGCGATACGATCGGTGCGATTATTAATGCCGACAAACCGCTAATCGTTACGAATGACACCATATCTGTTAAATTGTCCGCTGAATTGTTGAAGCAGTTGAATACAGGAAAGCGGATGAAGGTTGTCATTATACCTGTAGATGAAAGAGGCGGAGCTATAGGGCGGGGATATGAATTAAAGATCTTCGTGGATGGCCGGGAAGTAACGGATTATATAGGGCTTATACCCGTAACCTTCGATCTGTCAAAAGAGAAGTTGTCGACAAACGAGCTTAACATGTTATGCGGTGTTATGCTTCAATTGAACGGTAACATGGAGCGTTTAGGCGGCAACTATGAGCGTGAGACAGGTAAATTTACTTTCACGGCAAAAGGACTAGGTTATATCTTCATTACAGCCAAGCCTGAACCTGTGAAATTGGAATTCACTTTAGGAAAGACAGGATATAAATTAAACGGAATCGAAATGAGTATGGACGTTGCTTCAACGGTAGTTAAAGGCAGAACGTTAGTCCCACTGCGCTTCGTTGCCGAGAGCTTAGGAGCAAACGTAAGCTGGGATAACGTTACGAAAACCGTAATGATTACTTTGAAAGGTCAGACTTTGTCGATTAAGATCGGTGAACTTGCACCAGGAATGGATGTAGCAGCTGAACTTGTAAACGGTCGTACTATGCTCCCATTACGTTTCATTGCTGAGTATTTTGGTGCAAATATATTCTTCGATAATACTTTGAAATCCATTAGTATCACGAAGTAGTATTTCCTAAAATTAGCAGCTACGCTCGAAACCCTCTAACATGCACTGCCATGTTAGAGGGTTTTCTAGTGTGCGCCCGGCATAGACGATAACTTGGCGGTGAAAGTCCTCTATTAACGAACAATAAAATTGTCTTAACTGGAAACAATTCTTTAGATTGTGTTAATCTGTCTAATAGTGAACTCGGTTTAGAAAGAGGGAAGTTACTTGAAAAGAAACGTGTTATATATTGAAGATAATGAGAAGATAGGCAGTTGGGTAAAGGAAGAATTGGAACAACGAGGATTTTCAGTACAGTGGCTGCTTTCTGGTGAAGGAGCTGAAAAAGAAGTAAATCAGCATGAAATCGTTATTTTGGATATCATGTTACCCGGTTTAGACGGATTTACTGTGGGGAAACGATTAAAAAAGGCAGCTCCTGCTGTTCCTATTTTGCTGTTAACTGCTCGAACATCGATAGATGATAAGGTAGAAGGGTTACAATTTGCTGATGACTATTTAACGAAACCATTCCATACGGATGAACTAATTGCTAGATTAGAAGTATTAATCCGTCGAAAGGGCGGAACACATTCCGAACGCATTTCATTAGGGAATTATATTGAAGTAGATCCGGAAATCCAAACGGTATTTGACAAACACACAGGAGAAGAAATTATATTGACAGGGAAACAACATCATATTTTGATGTACTTCTTACGCCACCCTAATCAAGTTTTACCAAAAGAACAAATCTATGAAGCCATCTGGGAAGAAGCTTATATCACAGGTGATAAAACATTAATGGTACATATTCATCGACTGCGTCAAAAGCTGGAACGCCATCCAGACTCCCCAGAGATTATTGAAACATTGAAGGGAATAGGCTATCGGGTGAAACTATGAGACAGACTAAATCACTATTTCGTCGTTTTCTAAAAGGACATTTTCTATTTATCTTTTTACCTCCGATCGTACTTATTTTCTTATCTGCGTTCATTGCGTCTCCTTTTAATGAAGAAGAGCTGAATAAGTTAAATTATTTTTACATTGTACTTCTTGTGTTTGGTTTTATTATTGTCGCATTTGTGGTAATCTCTTGGATTTTCTTCTTGAGACTTCGTAAACGTCTCACCTGCTTACAGGAAGTCATGTCATTTTCAGCTAATCATAACTCATTTCCTAAACCAATAGCTGTTCAAAGTGATCGTATGGATGAAATAGACCAGTTAGGAAGTTCCTTTAATTGGATGATTCAACAGCTTGAAGACAGTCGCAAGCGAGAACATGAAGAGGAATTGTTACGACATCGACTCATCGCGAATTTATCTCACGACTTACGAACGCCGCTTACCATTTTGAGAGGACATGTCACCCGATTAAATAAAGAATCAATGAGTCTAGAAGGACAAAACTCATTATCAGAGATGAACCATACGATTACTAGAGTCGGAGATCTAATGGATGATTTACTTTCCTATACATTGCTTACATCAGGAAAACATCCTTTTGAGCCCACTTCAACAGATATTGGACGTTTAGTAAGAGCATCTGTTGCTGCGTGGTATCCTGTATTTGAAGAAAAAGAAATCCGGATCGAGGTTGATTTACCGACAGAGAAGACTTTTTATTGGGAAGCAGATCCTAAATGGATGACACGTGTTCTGGATAATTTATTTCAGAATATTCTCCGCCATGCAGCAGAGGGCAAATATGTAAACATTGTGGTTGATGTAGAAAAAGAACAGATCATTGTTGCAGACAGAGGTCCGGGGATGGATAACTCTTCCTATGAGCGTGGGGCGGGGATAGGTTTATCGACTTCAAATTATATGTTGAATAAAATGAAGCTTAAAGCTGACTTTACATCAAATGAAAACGGCACAACAGTGGCTATTGGTAGAGCTTAACCTAAAGTTAAACCAGAAGTAAACAGCAGGATAACCGAGATGTAACTTTGCTTCTTTATAATTAGAACCATAACAGAAAGGAAGTGTTATGGTTGCTTACAATTAATAACTTAGTCAAACATCGCGGAACTGGGAAAATCTTATCAGGTATCAGTTTTAAAGCTAGACCTGGCAGAGTAACTGGTTTTCTAGGTCCAAATGGAGCAGGTAAAAGCTCTACACTTCGCATCCTGCTTGGATTAGATCGTGCTACCTCAGGGAGTGCACTAATCAATGGAAAGCCATACGCAGAATTACAGAATCCTGTATCCACAGTAGGTGCCGCACTTGATGGATTTGGAGCTCATCGTATGCGAACAGGACGGGCACACTTGCGTTGGATTGCCCGTGCCGCAGGATTGTCTAACTCACGTGTCGAGGAAGTTCTGGAAATAGTAGGTCTTACTAATGCAGCCGGAAAAAGAGTTGGGAAGTATTCTCTTGGTATGGGGAGGAGACTTGGAATAGCAGCTGCGCTACTCGGTGATCCAAAAGTATTGATTTTAGATGAACCCGTAAATGGGCTCGACCCAGAAGGAATTCGGTGGATTCGGACATTTTTACGTGAACGTGCTGAGTCTGGAAATACGGTGTTGTTATCCAGTCATCTAATGGGAGAGCTTGCAGAGACGGTTGATGATGTGGTGATTATTAAGCATGGAACTATCGTTGCAGATGGAACATTGGAAGAAGTAATAGGTAACTATTCCACGCTGGAGGAAGCCTTTTTTGCCCTGACATCTGAAAATGCGGGTGAAGTTGTATGAGAGCATTCAACGCGGAACTATCTAAATTGTTCTCCTTACCGGGTATTTGGCTTGCTTATCTCATTGGAGCGTTTGCCCCAGCGCTTATTGCTGCCTTGGACAGCATAGCACAAAAAGAGGAGATTATAGCTGGAGTTAGCACGCGGCTATCGGAAGTTGGCTATATCGGGTTAGCTCTTGGTGTGCAAGGCGTTATTATTCTTGGTGTGCTTGCTGTCAGCAGTGAGTATTTGACAGAGAGCAGTGAATCTGGTGGAGGACAACAGATTACAACGAGTTTAACTGTTGTTTCATCCCGTCTTCATTTTTTGCTGGCAAAAGCAGGCGCTGTGACTGTGATCAGCATACTGCTTTGTATTGTTGCTATTATGACAACTGTGTCTGTAAGTCATCTTATTCTTGGTGAATATGCCCCTGCATTTGAATGGTCCAGACTTATCGGTGCCATTTGTTACTGGACATTCACTGCTCTTTTAGCACTTGGAATTACTTTTCTAACTAAGAATGGCATCCTCCCGCTTGCTGTGCTCATAATAAATTCATCCGTTGTATCATTTAGTGTCCTGTTGTATAGGGTTACAAAGTTGGCGTTTTACTTACCAGATAGAGCTGGCGCTGAAATGTTTATGTTTACAGACAACACGTCCACAGGCAGTTTATTCGAGAGGTTTCACACCCCTTTCACAGGCGGTTTAGTCATGTTTGCCTGGGTAGTCGTTGTTTTCATTGTTGCAGCTATTGTATTCCATAGGAGGGACGTTGCAGCATGAGTGTCTCATCTAGTAGAAAGATAACACAAATCCTGGGTGCTGAACTGGATAAATTAGTTACATTACCATTGATAGGGCTCACTCTTTTGGTTACATTCATTCTTAATTTAGGTTTAGCCGCCGCTTTTACTTCTGTTGATCTACAAGGGGCAGCAGGAACGCAAAATATACTGAATACAGGACTTTCTTCTATGGGATATCTTCAAGCAGGATTCATTATTCTTGGTATCTTAGCTACTTGTTCAGAGTATACAGGGGGACAGATTCGAACTACTTTAACTACGATACCTTGGCGAGGGTTTCAATTATCCACGAAGTATTTGGCCTTGACCATTATAACCATTCCTGCGGCGTCTTTTACTACTGCATCAGGTGTACTATATACCTTTATCATGATGAAAGACACAGCAGTAGTGATTGAAATAGACGAAATGATAAAATCATTAGCAGGTGCAACAGGCTATCTAACTTTAACCACACTTCTCAGTGCAGCTATAGGTGCTTTATTAAGACGAACTACTCCTGCTTTAGTGGTACTGCTTGGCTATTACTTCATTGTCAGTCCATTGTCGAAAGATTTTCTACACAATACTAAATATTTTTTTCCAGATACAGCAGGATATTATATGTATATGCCGCCTTCCTCCGATGAAATAAATGTCCTTACACCAATGGAAGGGACAGGTATTTCCCTGTTATGGACACTGATCTTTATTACAGCAGCTATTATATTTTACCGTAAACGAGATGCCTAATTCTGAGCTAGCTGATTTGATCATTAAACTAGAATAATATGCAACAAACATTGATGTTTGGATAAAAGATGTTTATGAGCAATTCAATGACTAAGTATTTGCTCTTAAGAACGGACACCAATATGAGTGTCCGTTTATTTTATAAATCTGGACTGATCAGTTCAGATATGTTATATTTCAATGACGGGAGGTGTTACTTATCGCTAGGACAAAAGAATTTAACAAAGATCAAGCGCTGCATCAAGCCATGCTGTTGTTTTGGAAAAAAGGATACGAAGCGGCTAGCATACCGGATTTACTAGAGGTGATGGGCATTAGCCGATCCAGCCTTTACGATACGTTTTCCGACAAGCAAACCTTGTATACAGATGCCCTTGAGCATTATAAAAAGGGGAATTTCAATAAGCAGGCTATTCTTGAACATGCATCTAGTGTTAGAGATGGAATTCTTCAATTTTTTGAGTATCATATTGCTTCAGCATACGATACCAGCCTGCCGGGCGGGTGTTTTGTTACGAATGTAGCTACAACATTGGAGTCGCCAGATGAAAAAATTAATGAGTTGATAAAGACTAGTTTTTTGGAATTAGAGCAAGCTTTTTGTGACCTTTTAGAAAAGGGCCAGCAACGGGGAGAAATTGATAAAACGACTGATATCAAAGCGTTATCTTATTTATTGTTGAATTTACATCAAAGCATTAATATTATGGCCAAAGCAGATCAGAATCCGGAACGTGCAAAAGAGATGATTAACTTTGTAATAGCAGGAATCTAATTTTTTTTAATTATTTAGGAACGATCGTTCCGTTATCATATTTCCCATATTTTGAAGGTGCTAATTAAGGAGTATGTGTTAGACTATATTTTTTTTAATTATTATGGAACGATCATTCCGTTATTGAGAAATCCCTCAAAATAAGGAGAGGTGTCTAATGAAAGTATCGTTTATTGGGCTTGGAAATATGGGGCTCCCAATGGCCCAAAATCTGTCGAAAGCGGGTTATGAATTAGTCATCTTTAATCGGACCCCTGAAAAAGTTGAACCCTTAATGAAACAGGGAGCACGATATGCCAAAACACCGCTAGAGGCAGTGAAAGAAAGCAATCTTGTAATTACCATGCTTTCTGATGATGCTGCTTTGAAGGAGGTCGTCGAGGGACCAGATGGTGTTCTGAATGGATTGTCGGAAAATGGAATTCACATCTCTGCCAGTACAATCAGCGTAGATCTGGCTCGAAAATTATCCGTCTCGCATGCGGAGCGAAAGCAACACTTTATGTCTGCCACGGTGATGGGGCGCCCAGATGCCGCTAAAGAAGCTAAATTGCGTATTATTTTAGCTGGTCCGGAACAAGCAAGACAACGGGTACTTCCCGTTTTAACAGTATTGGGTCAAGAGATAGTAGAGATTGGGGATCACGGCGAAGAAGGGAACGTTGTGAAAATTGGCGTTAACTTTCTAATTGCTTCAATGCTGGAAGCTTTGTCGGAAGTGCAGCTAATGGTAGAAAAGCACGGTATTGATTCGTCCCGATTTATGAATGTCGTGAATGCTCTTTTTCAATCTCCAATATATCAGAACTATGGAGCGATCATGAGCGAACAACGCTTTGAACCGGCCGGTTTTAAAATGAAGCTTGGGTTAAAAGATGTTGCATTGGCTATTGAGGCAGCGAAGTCCGTTCAAACTCCTCTACCTTTAGGTCAGCTTATCCACCATCACTTGTCTGAAGGAATCGCCAATGGTTATGGTGAGTTGGATTGGACGGCTTTAATCCGTTGTCTTGAGCATTCTTCTTAAAAAATTGGGTTGCACCGATGATGTCGGGCGAATTGCTAGAGAAAATATAAGGAGAGATTAACTATGGAAATAGGTGTTACTTCGTTCATAGAAACAAAGCCTGATACTGAGACCGGAGTTGTGATGAGTCACGCACAGCGATTACGAGAAGTCGTCGAAGAAATCGTCCTTGCGGATCAGGTAGGACTTGATGTGTTTGGCATAGGTGAGCATCATCGTGAAGATTATGCAGCTTCATCACCCGCAGTGGTGTTGTCTGCTGCAGCCCCCCTAACAAAGCGGATTCGATTGACGAGTGCTGTGACGGTTCTTTCATCAGCTGATCCTGTCCGTGTGTTTCAGGATTTTGCCACGCTTGACGGCTTATCCAATGGACGTGCCGAGATTATAGCGGGCCGGGGTTCCTTTGTTGAATCCTTTCCGCTTTTTGGGTATGACTTGCATGACTATGAGGATTTATTTAATGAAAACATCGAGCTGCTTCTGAAAATACGGGAATCTGAGAAAGTTACATGGAGTGGAGGACATCGATCAGCGATAAATAATCTGGGTGTATACCCGCGCCCTGTTCAGCACTCTTTACCCGTATGGATTGGTAGTGGCGGTACCCAGGAGTCTGCCGTGCGTGCAGGACTTCTGGGCCTGCCATTAGTCCTGGCGATTATCGGTGGAAACCCAACCAATTTTGCTCCGCTTGTACAACTGTATAAAAAGGCGGCAGCTCATGCCGGACATGATGTATCACGGCTTCAGGTAGGTTCACATTCCATCGGATTTGTTGCAGAAGATACGGAACAGGCGGCAGAACTCTTTTTTCCGTCTACCCAGTACGGTATGAATAAGCTCGGCAAAGAACGGGGGTGGGCGTACTACGATCGTTCCAGCTATGATGCTGCCCGACGCTTTGATGGTGCGTTGTATGTAGGGGATCCGGAGACAGTCGCCCAAAAAATAATCCATCTGCGTAAGCATGTAGGGATTACACGATTCATGATGTATGTTCCCTTAAGTACGATGCCGCATGAGTTGGTTATGCGGGCTATAGAACTGCTCGGTACAGAGGTTGCGCCGCGAGTACGAGAGGAAATTGCCAAGTGGGAAGCTCAAATGGGATAAGGATTATCTATGAATAAGACGTAAACGAACGAATTCATTATTTTATTTGGAGGGATTATTATGAGTGTTGAACCACGTATACTACCAGAATTAAGAGAGGTTTATTCACAATTTCCTGGGTTTGAATTGGAGAAGAATTTAGAGTGGAGCAGGAGCTTAGTGTCAGCTGCATCCGTGGAAGGATCAGAGCATGTAAACACAACCAGGCGCAAAATCCCGAGGGATGGAGGCGAGATGCTGGTGAAAATTTATGAGCCTGCCGGGCGAACGAATGACTTGTTACCTGCCATGCTATGGATTCACGGGGGCGGATACGTGTTAGGACATCCGGATATGGACGACGAATTATGCGAACGTTTTGTTCAGACAGCAGAATGTATAGTCGTATCGGTTGATTATAGGCTTGCTCCCGAGCACCCTTATCCGGCGGCGATCGAAGATTGTTATGCTGGATTGGTATGGATGACGGAGGAGGCAGCCTTGCTTGGCATTGATGTGAATCGGATTGCAATTGCCGGTGCTAGCGGTGGCGGCGGACTGACAGCAGCGCTCGCGCTGATGGCGCGTGATAAAGGAGGACCGTCTCTTATTTTCCAAATGCCATTATACCCGATGCTTGACAACCGAAACATCACACCGTCCAGTCATGAGATTACGGAAGCAGGCGCAATCTGGAACCGAACAGACAACATAGCAGCTTGGAACATGTACCTGGGCCAGGAGAGCGACGTCAGAGGAAAATCTACTTATGCAGTACCCTCGAGAGCGGAGAACTTGGCAGGTTTGCCGCCAGCCTATACTTGTATAGGTCAGCTCGATCTATTCCGAGACGAGACAATGGAGTATGTGGCACGACTTGCACAAGCAGGTGTGGATGTCGAATTCCACCTGTATCCCGGTTGTTTTCACCTTTTCGAAATTTTTGCTCCAGAAACAGAAGTGAGTCAGCGCGCTGTTCAGGGCTATATGGATGCGATGGCCCGGGCACTTCATCCTAGCTAATTATAGGGACTAAAATAAACTGCGAATACGCAGAAAAAGTTGAATGGTTATTTAAGTAGAGACACGTAATTATTCGGGAAAGATTCATAAAAAAGATGAGGTTGTTGATTTTAAAAACAGCCTCATCTTTTGTTATATATTATTGATTTCAAAAAAGGCTTAGATTACTATCGTATTGTTCATTGGAAGCTTATTTCTTCAATTTTTATTTACATGATGCAAAACAGTTTAAATATTGATAGGGTAGGCTTATATATTTGTAGACAGCTTGATCCAAATTATATCTAGTGATAAGGAGAATACAACATGTGGGATAAGATTAAGGGTGGGCTTTACGGCTTATTGATTGGAGATGCTCTTGGTGTCCCCTATGAATTCAGATCAGCGGAGCAGCTCCCACCTCTGGAGCAGATTGAGTTTACTCCTCCTGTGGGCTTTCAGCCCACCTACCGAGATGTTCCTGCCGGCACCTGGTCGGATGATGGTGCGCAGGCACTATGTCTGCTGGAGAGTCTGATCGATAAAGGTACACTGGAGCTAACTGATTTTGCTGACAAATTGGTCGACTGGTATCATGAAGGTAGATGGGCAGTAGCCCAACAAGTTTTTGATGTTGGAATACAAACCAGTCGTACGTTGTCTACTTATTACCAAGGAATGTCCCCTTACGAGAGTGGCAATACAGTTCCTGATGGGAAAGGGAATGGGGCGCTAATGCGCGTGCTACCACTTGCCTTGTGGCACAAAGGAACAGATAAACAACTCGTTCAGGATGCACATACTCAATGCCTTGTAACTCATGCACATATCTGTAATCAGGTATGTTGTGCCTTCTATGTGTTAATTGCACGTGAACTGTTGCAAGAGCAAGACTTCAATCTGTGCTACCGAACTGCTCTTAGCAAGCTTCGAACGATCTACCAGCAGATGCCTGAGCATGAACGGGAGCTCGAAGAGAACATTCATCCAGATAAAGTATTCTATGGCGAAGGATCTGGTTATGTTGTGGATTCCTTGTTCAGTGCGTGTATGATCCTCCAAACCTGCACTTCCTACGAAGATGCCGTCAAACGAGCAGTTGCCTTAGGCAACGACACGGATACAACAGCCTGTATCACAGGTGGTCTTGCCGGAATCCGATATGGGTATGAGCATATCCCTCAGCGCTGGATCAACCAGCTGCGAGAGACAGATCTGGTTGATCAACTGCTGCTCCGTCTTCAATCTGCATGAGGAGTACTAGGTTCTATTAGCACTAACTATGAGGAGGAATGGGAATGAACGCAGCAGTACAGAGGTTTTTAGACGATGTGTGGAGCGAGATGATAACCATATACAACAAAGAGACTATAAGAATAAATGAATTCATAGGAAATCGTCCGCTCCAGGCAGGGATAAAGGATTATCTTCAGGTAGCTTGGCGTGACGGAAAAATACATATTGAAGTTGAAGAACCGTTCGATTGGACGGACAGCTCTTATGAAATCGAAGCAGGTCCTTATATCGCCGAACTCACGGATGAATTAATTAGATCTGAACTTTACCCGGCATTATGCAAGAGAGTGGAGGAGCTTTTTTTATCAGAGAAGTTAGGTCCTCGTTTTTTTGATTACCGATTCCAGATCGTACTTTCCTTTGAAATGGAGGACGAAGACTTAACACTTTGCGTGCATCTGGTTAACGAAGAGAAGCTGAACGAACTCCGCAAATCATTACAGAAGTTTATAACATCCAAAATCATGTCTGATCTTCCCGTATTGCCGAGTGTTGATGACCAGTTTTTCTTTTCTCATCACTTGATGAACCCTGATCTTATAAAGCAAGAAGAAAATGCGGTTGGCCCATTAATTGAGCATTTATCCGACAAGCTCAGAAGTAATAGGCGACGCTTAGACGAATGGACTGGCCAGTATACTTTGGCTATGGATAATTGGATTCAAAATATTTTTCTTCCATGCTATTTTGTGCGTACAGGCAGCTTTAGAATGGATTGGATACCTAAAGAGGATATGGCGCTTATGGATCCGAATGCAGATCAACTTTCCTTTTTTGTATATGCCGCTCTGCAAATTGGAAAAACGAAACCGGACATCCGGGAACAATATTTGAAACTAGCTGTCCAGCTTGGTTCAAAACACGCAGCGGAGTATATCCTGGGGGGAAGCGGGAAATTCACTCCAGTATATAAAGGGACCCGTGTTGAAGTTGATAATAATGATGTAACACAGAGCATTGAAGTCCGGATTTTGAACGAGGAGGAAGCAGCTTATGGAGAAGCATTGGATCACATTACCCAATTGCTGCAGCAGGGATTCCCGAAGGAATATCACCTGAAGCTGAAAAGCAAACAAAGGAACTATCTTCCTCTAAAAAAAATGGCTAAATCAGGTCTTCATCAGTTTTTTGCTGGTGCACTAGCCTATCCGTCTCTTTTTCCTAAGCTGGCTGCGTATGCGGATATCGCAATGGAGCCCTATGCGTGGTACAAGGACACGGAACCGGGTGAAAAGTCGGTCATGCCTGGTACCTATGCTGTACTCGGATTAGGATTATATAGCAAGGAATATTTCTCACTCGTCTCTCGTTATATGGAGATGGTAGATTCGGAGCACCAAATGATACAGCATAGTTATGCGGAGACCTTTATTGATACGCACGGTGTGGAGGCTGAGCTTATGCCAGTTCTAGTCGACATTCTGCTAGCAGGAAATGAGGAAGCAAGATCTGTCAAAAACTTCGTGATCGATCGGGTCGAGCTTGCAGAAGCGCTGCTTCAAGAGCTGTCGCCTAAAGAAATATATGAACGGGAGCAGGTTCTATACCGGATATTCGGAAGCCGTGCAAAGCTGGAAAAATCCGTGAAGTCAGAGCAGACGGAGCTTGAGCTTAGAGTTATTCTCTCGGAGCTACTGACTCTTATAAGTTGATTACGATATATAAAAATGGAATTCCCTATTGGTTCGGGCAGGAAGATGATGATGTTTTTATTGTGGCTTCAGTGGAGCCAAGTGGTTTATCATTTTATGCACAGATGAGTAATAGTGATTAGAGTTCTTGGATAGAGAGATTTAAATTGGAAGCGACAAAAGTATTAGGATTTGATGTTGGTGAACCCGAAGACGGGTTTATGTAATGAAGTGCACAATTTAATTGTGGGGATGATTTCGTGTTTACTGAAATGGTAACTCAGTATTTACCTGTTCTCTTAGAAAAAGAGGGTGATTATTTATTGGAGTAGAAAGACAGAATAGTAAACCTTAAAAACAGTCCACCTATTGGTACGTTAGTTGAACAAAATTAGAGGAAATCCCTTTTAATAGGGGTTTCTTTTTATTTTTACAAATTTAAAGTTAGTTCTGTTGAGAAGCCTTAAATAAGTACCTGTCTGTCGAAATAGGAAGAATTTGCTTGCCCTTCGCAGAATTTTCTGTTATTTTTGATAGTAACAATATGTTATTAACAAAATGATACTAAGTATAACTAATTTTTTTCGCTCTATGAATGAGTGGAAAAAGCGGAGGGATACAAGATGAAAAAGGTGGCGGCTAACTGGAATCTGTTCGAAATTACGTGGTTGATACTATTTACCTCAATCGCTGTCGGGTTTACAGTGATTACAAAGGACTCTTTATTCGGATTCACGGTATTTATTACTGGGGTGTTATGCGTGGTGCTTGCAGCGAAGGGCAACCTGATGAGCTATGTTTTCGGCATGTACAATACCATCGGTTATGCTTATTTGGCCTATATTAACGGTTTGTTTGGAGAGGTTATGCTGAATCTGCTATTCTTTGTTCCAATGAATGTCATTGGCTTCTACATGTGGAAAAATAATCGCCAAAAAGACGGTAGACTGACCATGCGGCAGATGGATCTTAGAAGACTGCTCCTCGTTGGGATGGTCTGTGTAATCGGCTGTTTAGTGCTCGGATTTGGGCTTTCGTTCATTCCGGGACAGAATTCGCCTTACATTGATGCCACTACAACGGTGCTATCTGTTGTGGCGACCTTCTTAATGGTTAGAAGATTCAAGGAACAATGGCTGGTCTATATCGTGCTAAATCTCTTTACGGTGCTGCTGTGGGCGATTCGCATGCTGGAGGGCAGCGGGGAAGGCCTACTGATGATCGTGATGTGGAGCGCGTATCTGGTCAACGCAGTTTACGGGTACTATATTTGGAATAAAGGGGCGAAGGAGGTGGCGGCATGAACACGCTTGGACTAACACTGGGGAAGTTTGCCCCGCTGCATAAAGGCCATCAGTTCATGATTGAAACGGCGCTACAAGAGGTCGATGAATTGATCCTAGTCATTTACGAAACGACAGTCACTCCGATCCCGCTTCATGTCCGGGCAAATTGGATTCGCAGGCTCTATCCGGAAGTCCGGGTAATCGAAGCTTGGGATGGTCCGGATGGATATTCGGATGACAGGGAACATGAGGTTCGGGAAGAACAGTATATACTCGGTTTGCTGAACGGAGAGCAAGTAACGCATTTTTACTCGAGCGAATTCTACGGCAAACATATGAGTCTCGCTTTGGGTGCAATAGACCGGCGGGTGGATGAAGCCCGAGAATGGGTCCCGATCTCAGCGACGATGGTCCGTTCCAATCCATATCAGTACAGGGAGTTCGTAAGTGATATCGTGTACCGGGATTTGATCACGAAAGTGGTGGTCGTTGGAGCAATGTCGACGGGTAAGTCGACGATCACCGAAGCGCTGGCACGGCGATATTGCACGACGTTCGCAAGCGAATACGGACGCGATTATTGGACCGAACATCAGGTGGACCGCCGAATCAGCTTGGAAGCGTTCGATGAAATCGCGGTGGGTCATATCGAGCGCGAAGAACAGGCAATGCTTGCGGCGAACCGGGTTCTGTTCGTCGATACCAATGCGATCACGACGTATATGTTCGCCCTAGATTACCACGGCCGGGCCCCCGAGCTGTTAACCCGGATCGCTCTGGAGAACGCGCAACGTTATGATCTGTTCTTCTTATGCGCTGACGATATTCCTTACGACGATACGTGGGACCGCAGCGGGGATCAGAAGCGGCATGTCTTTCATAAACAGATTATCGCGGATTTGAAGGAGCGGCGGATCCCCTATATTACGCTGCGGGGGAGCCTGGAGGAACGTATACGCAAGGTAGATGAAGTGTTGGCAAAGTTCGAGCCCTACGGGAACTATTTCGGAGAGCTGAACGGTTAAATCAAATATAAAGGAGGCATACCTACTTGGATTTGTTGGATAAGGATGGACTTACGGAATCTGAATTTTTGAAGCAATACAAGGCAGGCGATTACGAGCGTCCTTCAGTGACAACGGATATGGTTATCTTCACTGTGACGGAAGACGAGGCTGACAGTTATCGCAAACTACCGGAAAAAGAGCTACGCGTCCTACTAATTCGCCGGGGGGCTCACCCCTTCCTGGGCAAATGGGCGCTGCCTGGCGGTTTTGTCCGGCCGAATGAGACGACTGAGCAGGCAGCAGTAAGGGAACTATGCGAGGAAACTGGCGTAGAAGACGTTTATCTGGAGCAGCTGTATACGTTCAGTGATATCGGGCGCGACCCACGAACCTGGGTAATAAGCTGCAGCTATATGGCTCTGATTAACAGCGACAAGTTGGAGTTAAAGGCAGGTGATGATGCAGCAGACGCCGCCTGGTTCAAGGTATCCTATCGGCCGCTGCGGGAGCAAAAAGAACTGATTGTGGACGGATACATCAAGACGCTGGAGTACGAACTCAAACTAAGCAGTGAAGAAGAAGAACTTTCGGCGGTCGTGGCGAGGACTATGACAGCGAAGACTACATCGACTGGCACGGATTATGAGATCGTATCGAATGACGGATTGGCCTTCGACCATGCGAAGATCATAGCATGCGCTATTGATCGGTTACGGGGAAAAGTGAATTACACCGATATTGCAATGCACTTGATGCCGAAGCTTTTTACCTTGACGGAACTGCAGCAGGTTTATGAGGTAATTATGGATAAAGAGCTGTTGAAGGCGGCCTTCCGGCGTAAAGTAGCCGACCTTGTAGTGGAGACCGATCATTATACCGAAAATGCGGGGCATAGACCATCCCGCTTATATCGGAGAAATTTGGAGGGTTAACGATGATTTACAATATCGATGAGTTAAGAAAAGCATATAACGAGGGGAAAAAGTTCAAATTCGTGTTTTTTTGGGGACATACACCGCCTAAGGACGGGAGCGTTGATAAAAGCTGCTTCAGCCAATGGTGGCTGTGCACGTTCACGGTAGAGGGAACGCAGTACTCATGCGCCGAGCAGTTTATGATGGCCGAGAAGGCAAGGTTGTTCGGCGATGACGAAATGCTGGAGTCCATCCTTAAAGCTAAGCATCCAAAGGAGATGAAGGCTTTTGGACGTGCGGTCCAAAACTTTGACAAAGATATTTGGGATAAGGAATGTTACAGCATCGTCAAAAGAGCCAGCTTGGCCAAATTTTCGCAGAATCCGAAGCTTAACGATTATCTTAACTCGACGAAGAACCGCATCCTCGTCGAGGCTAGCCCGCGGGACCGTATTTGGGGGATCGGCATGAGCCAGTCCAATCCGGATGCTGAGAATCCCATGAAATGGCGGGGCAGAAATCTGCTGGGGTTCGCACTGACGGAAGCGCGGGACGAGTTGCTACGGAGTTAGATTTATACAAGATTAAATTAATGGACTTGAGGAAATCAATGACAGGATGAGGGATGACCGTGAAATATACCGATTATATCTGCCTGAAAACAGGAAGATACCAATCAGTAGGAAAGTTTGGCGATAATATTTATGCATATGAGGTCCTTACGGGGGTAACCGACTCCCCGGAGTACCATCAAATTTCTAAGGCGGAATTCGATTCTTTTGAAACTTGGAGCCAAGAGTACATTTCGGATCTTAAAAAAAGTATGAAATCATTAACCGCCCCGTTATCTGCAGCGGCTACTTAGGGAGAGCGGAACTTAATCTTTCACTGCTTCGGAATATTTAGCTGTAAATAATATCTTCTACTGACATTATAGAAACGATTCTTCGCTCAGAGGACAAGAACATAGTCTCACTGGATGCCGCGCTGTGCGCGGCTTTTTTTATCGGTACAAGTTCTTGTCTTTTGTTTAGGGCAAGAACTTGTCCCCAATGTCACTTAATGATGATATACTTACCTCATTAATTATGATATTGATAATCAATATCAATTGAATTGATAGGTGATATATAAATTGCAAAAGGTGAGATGAAGGAGCGCAGATAGATGCAAGACGAAGCAGCAGCAAGCCAGGTATTTACACCGGAGATGATCGATACGATGGCCCACATTTGGACACGTTCGATCATTACATTAATAGATGTACGTTTTCAGAATGTAGCGTCCCAATACCCGTTGGAGCAGTATAAAATGCCTAGTAGCATGTTTATCTATGCATGTGGAGGAGAAGCACAAATTCAACTGAATGAAACCACATTTGGAATGGAACGCTTTGGTTTAGTTCACGGAGGGAAGGGGAGCCTGCTCAGTATTTCGCCTAAAGGGGAGAAGGTGAAGACCTTTATGGTATTTTATAAAGCAGAATTACCTCTTTTTTTCAAGAGGCACCTGCAGCAATTACTCGAGGAAGTAAATCCATTTGTTCAACAGTATGGTTATACACCAAGTAATCCTATCTTGCTACTCGATTGGTTTCAACAGATGATGAATGGCTGGAACCGCGGCAAAGCGATGGATCAGTTGCAGGCCAAAAGTTTTCTATATCAATTGATACATGGGGTGTACAGAGATTTTGAGAGTGGGGAGATTCGGTATCTCCAGCCAGATCCAGCCTGTTCTGCCAAGATATATCTCGATAAACATTACATGCAGCCGATTATGTTCCAAGAAATTGCTGATATGTTTGGGATCAGTGGCGGGCAATTGACGCGGCTGTTCAAAAAAAAGGAAGGCATGAGCTTACAGGAGTACCTCATTCAGAGAAGGATTGAAGCTGCCTGCCATGACTTGAAACATACAGAAGCAACCATTAAAGAGATCGCAACAGGATCTGGTTTTGCAGATGAGAAAAATCTGTTTCGGATGTTTAAGAAGTATTACAAGATGACACCAAGTGATTATCGGAAAATAAACGCACTATCTATGCAGGTTGATGGTATTGATAATGATTCTCATTTTCTTTACTATGAGAGGGAACTAGCGGGTCTAGTCCAGTCTTATAGAGAAGGGGAATCAACCATGTTTGGAAAAGTAAGAAGTAAAGAAATGATCTTGGCGGCGACGATGAGCTTGATGCTGTTATTGTCGGCATGTGCGTCGGGAACGCCATCGAATAACGGGGGAACGGTGAATTCAAACCCTGCGCAGACACAACAGACGACACAACCGGAAGCTTCAGAAGCAGTCTCGCAGACGAGAACGATATCCACAGTAAAGGGTGACGTTAAGGTACCGAACAACCCTCAGCGTGTTGTAGTCGATTATTTGGTTGGTGATGTGGTGGCCCTAGGTGTAACTCCTTTAGGGGTGGCGAGAGCGGCAAGGGACGGGAAAGAGGCTGTTTTTGCTAACCAGATTACAGACTCTATTAAAATAGCTATAGAGCCGGAAGATGTCATGACTCTTGAGCCTGATCTGATCATTTTAGCATGGGGCGATGAAAATTATGAAGATTTATCCAAAATTGCCCCGACAATTTATGTCCCTTATGGTGATATGACTACAGAAGAGCGGATACATTTTATTGGTGATGTTTTGAACAAGCAGGAAGAGGCTAAGGCTGTTCTGAGTGCTTATGCCGGAAAAATCGAAGAAGCGAAGCTAGCCCTTCAGAATGCAGGTCTTTCAGACGTGACGATTACTATGGGGGAATTCAGTGATAAAAGTAACTACATCGCTGGAGCCAAGCATGCGGTTGGCGAGCTTGTTTATAATGGACTTAAAATGAAGGCACCTTCAAAAGTTCAAACTGATATTATTGACACAGATAAATATTGGGGAGATATCTCTATGGAGGTCTTGGCTGCTTACATAGGGGATTATCTAATCGCTATAGGAGATACGGAAGTCCCTACTGATAATGCTGTCTGGAAATCGCTACCTGCTGTGCAACATAATCGGATCATATCGGTGGGTACATCGCTATCTTGGTCCACGGATATAATGACTTCCAGTGCATTGATTGATCATATTGTAAATCAATTGCTGGCTATGGCTAGATAAGGATTTTGACGAGGTAAAAAGAAGTACTCCAATTTGTAAATATGACTATCAGTAGGTAAGGAAAGGAAAGCGTAATGAAAAACAAGCCTGAACAAAAACGCCGTGGGGCGGTGAATTTCACCATGTACATGGTGGTAGGGCTTGGATTAACGGTTCTCATGTCGGCGGCGTCGATTAGCTTCGGCGCCGCCGACATGAGGTTAGCGACTGCATGGGAGGCTATTTTCCGATTTGATCCAACGCTCACTGAGCATCAAATTATACAAACCCTACGTCTTCCGCGTACCGTAGCCGATCTGATCGTCGGATGCAGCCTTGCGGTATGTGGGGCTATTATGCAGGGAACGACGCGAAATCCGCTGGCTGACTCCGGGCTGATGGGCATCAGCTCTGGGGCAGCATTCGCGATTGCTCTTTGCCTGGCCTTTCTGCCGGGTTATTCGTATGGGCATATGATGCTGTTTGCTTGTCTGGGAGCAGCACTCGCGACCGGGATCACTTACTTCATCGCGTCACTGGGCAAGCGCGGGATGACGCCTCAGCGGCTGGTACTGGCAGGACTGTCCATCTCTATGCTATTTGGCGCACTCAGTCAGTATTTAGCGATCAATTATAATCTGGGTCGAGCATTAGCATTCTGGACGGCAGGCAGTACAGCGGGGGTTAAGTGGGAGGAATTGCTGATCATCTCACCGCTATTTGTTGGTGGTGTACTGCTGGCGCTGGCGCTATCTCCTTCTGTTACACTGCTCAGTTTGGGGGATGATGTGGCAAGTGGACTCGGTATTCGTAGCGGACTGGTCAAAGGTTTATCGACGATTATCGTGCTCGTGCTGACTGGATTGGCTGTTGTCTTAGTTGGTCCGATCGGGTTTGTTGGTCTGATTACCCCACATATTGTGCGATACATGGTCGGTGTCGACTATCGTTACATTATTCCGGCAGTTGCACTATATGGTGCGTTGCTAACCGTGTCGGCCGATCTGGCTGGCCGCTTGATCAATAAGCCGTTCGAAACACCGATTGGTATTATATTTTCTATCATTGGTGTGCCGT
Organism: Paenibacillus sp. FSL H7-0323; assembly: GCF_038002725.1. Classification (NCBI taxonomy): domain Bacteria; kingdom Bacillati; phylum Bacillota; class Bacilli; order Caryophanales; family Paenibacillaceae; genus Paenibacillus; species Paenibacillus sp. FSL H7-0323. The sequence continues at coordinate 1,580,808 of NZ_JBBODB010000001.1, forward strand.
ACTTTCTCTTCCTGGCTCGCAAGCAAAGGAGGGAATCTGAATGATCAAGCAGCGTTATACGGTGCAAAGGGGCATTATCGTCAATATAGTGCTTATGGTGCTCATCCTTATGTTTGCTGTCATTAGCATGAATTCTGGCAAAATGAATCTTTCACCGCTAGAAGTGCTGAATGTTCTCCTCGGAAACGGTACAGATAAGCAAAATCTGATCGTGTTCGATTTTCGCCTGCCACGAATCACACTGTCGATCTTGGTAGGTCTGGGAATGGGAGCGGCTGGGGTCGTGATGCAGAGTTTGCTGCGTAATGACATGGCTAGTCCAGGGACGCTGGGGATTAGTTCGGGATCGGGTTTGTTTGTCCTGTTCTTCGTCGTATTCATCGCATCGACAGGAAAGGGCTCCTTTATTGCCCTACCACTACTGGCCTTTGTTGGCGGATTATTGGCGGCGGGATTGATCTTCTTATTGTCGTATCGCCGTGGGCGAGATATTTCGCCAATCGGTTTGATCTTAACCGGGGTCGCACTCGGAAGCGGGTATGAAGCGCTGACCACCTTCCTGACTCTCAAGCTGAATGATTCGCAGATGGATTTCATGCTGCATTGGCTGGCGGGAAGCTTATGGGGCGCTGATTGGCGTTATATTTCCGTACTGGCACCATGGGTCTTGATTTTACTCGGCTATATTTTCTACAAGTCTCGCATACTTAACACCCTCCATCTGGGCAATCAGACGGCAGAAGGGCTGGGTCTTGCCGTGAAGCGGCAGTTTTTGGGGTTGTCGATCGCTGCGGTTGCTTTATCCTCTGGCAGTGTGGCCGTGGGCGGAAGCTTCTTTTTCGTTGGCTTGATCGCTCCGCATGTGGCAAGAAAACTGGTCGGGCCCGATCATAAATTGCTCGTTCCGGCTGCCAGCTTGACCGGAGGATTAGTCGTGGTGCTGGCTGACACGATTACGCGCACGGTTAGCTTGGGGGGAGATGTGCCGACGGGAATCGTCATTACGGTCATCAGTGTTCCGTACTTTCTTTATTTACTATCGAAGGCCAATTAGGAGGACGTCATGGAAAGTATTACAGCGCAACAAATCGATATTGCCTATAATGACACGCTTATCGTAAAAGAACTGAACTTGCAGATTCCGCGTGGACAGATTACCTCGATTATTGGTCCCAATGGATGCGGCAAATCAACCGTACTAAAGGCAGTCGGTCGGTTGCTCAAGACGAATAATGGTACGGTTTATCTGAATGGCGCCGATATCCGTACGCTGTCCACCAAGGAAGTGGCCAAGCAGATGGCGATTCTGCCGCAGACGCCGACCGCACCGAGCGGTTTGACGGTCGGTCAATTAATCGCCTATGGGCGTTTTCCACATCAACGGGGCTTCGGCAAGCTCTCCAAAGAGGATAAGCAAGTAGTAGCCTGGGCCCTATCGGTTACACAGCTTACAGCGTTTGAGCATCGTGAGGTCGATACGCTATCTGGCGGTCAGCGTCAGCGCGTATGGATTGCGATGGCGCTCGCCCAGCAAACCGATCTGATCCTGCTGGATGAACCCACAACCTATCTGGACCTGGCGCATCAGCTTGAAGTGCTGGAACTGCTCTATGAACTAAATCGCAGTCAACAGGTGACGATTGTGATGGTGCTGCATGACCTGAATCTGGCAGCACGCTTCTCCGACTATATGGTGGCGATTCGTGAGGGTCAGGTGGTGGAGCATGGTTCGCCAGAGCGTGTAATGACGGTACGGACGCTGCGTGAGGTATTTGCCATTGATGCCGAGATTATGCTGGAACCACGAACAGGGCGACCGGTGTATGTGACGTACGAGCTCTTGCGTGATAATCGTAGAGAACAAGGTGTGGATCAAGGATTCCCAAAAGCTAAGGAACAGAAGGAGGCGATTGCCACTTGAAAATCGCATAGCGTGTCCTCCTAGGCGCACGGAAATACTGGTGCAGTTAGGCATTGGATTTGCCGGTGTCATGATAGCCACGATTCAACGCGTATAGCCTTTGGTGTAGCTTCCACAAGCAACTAACTCCATGAAAGTGGGCTAAGGCTTGTTGCAGAGGGGAGAGATAATAATAAATAACAACATATCCTAAATTCACAGCCGCAGGTAACTAGCTTGCGGGCTTTTTTTATTATTCGGAGCACTAGATTACGTGATTAATTTGAGAGAACCAGTATATATAACTCTAAATGAAGCAAGGAGGACTATTGAAGGTATCAGAGGTATGCGCAACAAGCAGATTGCCCGGAAACTGCAGATGGGGACCGCAACACAGCAGTTGAGAAGATCAGCTGGTTCAGACTCAGGCGCACAATCACAATAGAATCTAAACGTGGCTGAAATCTTGGAACAGATGTATCACACGGTGAAGACAAATCGGGCTGAACCGTACCATAAATAGGGTGAAAAGTTGAGTTGAAGGTTGAAGCTTTAATGCTAAATATATCAGGAATAGTTCTCCATCATTTGATATAAATAATTTCGAAAGTCTTCAACATAGGTTTTGGGCTCTACAACTTTTAGATGAGTGCCGAAGCTTGCTAAAAGTTGAAATCCCATACGATTTTGTGGGACATAAATGGTTGCTAATAAAAATCCAGAATTATGGTCTTCAATACTTCTTCGACCATACCTTTCGATGATTTGATCTTTTATGCTAGGCGATATCCAGGCCTTAATCGTGACGAATTCAGGTAGATAATTTGCTTCGTGTACTTGCTCTGACCAATCGTCTCTAGGATGAAACGCGCGTTCATCCATAGTAATATGATCGATCCGAGATAACTTGAAAGTTCGATATCCCTGTCGATGTAAACAGAATCCTTTCAAGTACCAACTCGATTCGCTAAAATGCAGCTCATAGGGCTCGACCATTCTATTCGTTACAGCCCCGTCCTTATCTGTATAATCAAACGAAACCAGCCTCTTTTTTGAAATGGATTCTTGATATGTCTTTAAGGTTTCAAGAATCTCGGACCGACCTTCCCAATCATAAAACGACAGTTGAATGGAACGATTTAGAGACAATGGACTAACCATTGCCTCTATTTTTTTTATCGTTCTTTCAACTTCTTCAGTACGGAGGATTTGTTCCAATCCGCCGAGCGCAGTTAATATATTCTGTAAATCGGAGCTGCTTAAAAGGCGTTTATCAACCTTGTATTCATCCATTATGCCGTAGCCCCCTTTGACCCCATTGACAGAGTAGATCGGGATGTTCGATAAGCTCAATGTTTCCATATCGCGAAGGATCGTTCTTTTGGAGACATTGAATAGTTGTGAGAATTCCGTTGTAGAAACAACCTCTTTTTTCAGCAATATCATGATAATCGAAATGAGTCTCTCCACTTTGTCCATAATTGCCCTCTTTTTTTACATGATTTCAGAAAGGTGACACCTAGATGTCATCTTTTATTCATTATACTACAAGTATCACAAGAAGGAGGTTTTAATTCAATGTTTAATCCAACCGATTTTCCCAAGCCCACCCTTATTTCAGCCAACGGTGTGGAACTCGAAGTGTTTGAAGCAGGCCGAGAAAACGCAGGAAAACCTATTGTACTCTGCCACGGCTGGCCAGAGCATGCCTTTTCTTGGCGCCATCAGATGGACGCACTTGCCGCAGCGGGCTACCATGCCATCGTCCCCAACCAGCGGGGTTACGGCAACTCATCCCGTCCGACCGAAGTAACAGACTATGACATTGAACACTTGTCGGGTGATCTCATCGCGCTTCTCGATCACTATGGATACGAGGACGCTACCTTTGTCGGTCATGACTGGGGTGCATTCGTCGTTTGGGGACTGACCTTGTTGCATCCAAACCGCGTCAATAAAGTGATAAATCTGAGCTTGCCTTACCAAGAGCGCGGAGAAAAACCCTGGATCGAGTTCATGGAAGAAATACTTGGCGGCGATTTCTATTTCGTCCACTTCAATCGACAGCCAGGCGTCGCGGACGCCGTATTCGAAGACAATACATACAGGTTCCTTCGCAACCTGTACCGGAAGAACGAGCCTCTCAGAGCACCTGAGCCAGGTATGGCGTTGATCAATCTCGCCAGAGCAGAAACACCGCTCGGTGAGCCCGTATTGAGCGAAAGCGAGCTGGCCGTTTACGTCTCCGCATTTGAAACATCAGGGTTCACGGGCAGCATAAATTGGTACAGGAACCTTGACCGCAACTGGCGCTTATTGGCGAAAGTGAACCCAATCATCCAGCAGCCGACCCTCATGATCTACGGCGACCGGGATGTGGTTGCGAAGTCTGAAAACCTGACAAAGTTCGTGCCCAATGTGGAAGTGGTCAATCTGGATTGCGGTCATTGGATCCAGGAAGAAAAGCCGGAAGAAACAAACCAAGCGATTTTAAAATGGCTGGAACAATGGGAGATGTAGTTTTTTTCAACAACCAAGAAGAGTTTAACGATTGGTTAGAAGAACATCATGCTGAAGCTAGTGAAATTTGGGTGGGCTATTTTGGGATAAGTACAGGTCGTGCAAGCCTTACTTGGTCTGCATCAGTAGATGCCGCTCTTTGTTTTGGGTGGATTGACGGTATACGAAAAACCATTGATAAACAAAGCTATAAGATTCGCTTTACTCCGCGCAAAGTAAATAGTGTATGGAGTGCTGTGAACGTAAAGAAGGTAAAAGCACTAATACAGTTTGGAAAGATGAGACCTGAAGGAATGCACGTCTTTAACAACAGAACCGATGCACAAGGCTATTCCTCTGAACAAAGAAACGTGGAACTTGCTAAAGAATATGAAGAACAAATCAAGGCAAATCAAACAGCCTGGCTATTCTTCACTAATTTATCACCATCCTATAAAAGAGATTCAATCTGGTGGGTAATGAGCGCCAAGAAAGAGGAAACACGATTAAGAAGGCTTGGAATATTGATCGCTTCATCTGAAGAAGGGCTAAAATTTCAACATTGCAAAAAATATATTACAGAATAAGGAAATATAAATAACAAAATAATGGTTAAAAGGATTTTTGGTACTGCATAAATCTGGGTCTATTGTTTCCCTGATCTATAGGAGAGAGGAGCTACTGTATTTCTCAATCAATTAGGGTTTAATTCTCATCAAAAGTCAGAACGTTTTAAATGCGAGGCATAAATCAAATCGCTAAATGAAGAAGGGATGAAACAGCTCATCCAAAATCGCAACCCCCTTCATTTTCATGGTACAGCCGACCCTCATGATCTATGGTGACCGGGATACGGTCCAGAGGTCTGAAAACCTGACAAAGTTCGTGCCTAATGCAGAAGTGGTCAATCTGGATTGCGGTCATTGGATCCAGCAAGAAAAGCCGGAAGAAACAAACCAAGCGATTTTGAGATGGCTGGAAGAGCAGAATGATGCTGAATAGAGTCGCTTAGCAAGCAAAACTTAGAAAAACAATAAGGACACCCAAACAGGCAAGGTCATTAAGTTAAGCTCAAAGGTAAGAACGGGAATAAAAATGGAATTCAAAACGGCATGGGAAAGCCCCGTGCCGATCGCTGTCAATACGAGTCCTGAATGAACTTCATTAACAATCTCTTGAATTTCAAGTACTGTCCATGGAGATGTCTCGTCCACGCTCAATGCATAATCAACATAGGTTAAGTTCGACGGAGTAACATCTGTTACTCCAGTAGTGTCAAATATTGAGTGGTCAGGCGCATCGCCAGCTTGCTGAACGTAGTAAGCATTAATCGTATCCAACGCGGCTTGTGGAGACAATGGTGCAGGTGTTTGTGTAGGTGTCTGCGTTCTATAGATGTTACGCTGAACCGTACCATTAAATAGGGTGAAAATTAGTTGTGAATGAAGTTTATATAGAGATAAAATTAACCCCTAAGATGACTCTTAGTTTTTTTCATATGACTTAATACAACAATATTTACAAATTCATGATACGATATTGCTAAATCGGGAGATAGATGCTCCATATTTAAGATAGAATTAATTATTGATAGAACTGTTGAAGATGAATCATAACAAAATGATTGATGATCAACCAAGAATGTTTACTGAAACTATTATGACTCTGTAGAATGGGGGCCAATATATGTCATTAGCTAATAAAAAAGAAGAGTGTTTACTTATAGAGACATTAAAATCGCATATACCAAATGTAGAGGAATTACTGAATCCAGCAGTTGAGGAATCAGAAATAAATCTTTTCGAGAGCATGATGAACTGCAAATTTCCAGAAGATTTCAGAAAGCTATACATGAATTTTAATGGAGAAGGAGAGCAGATTTTTGGCATAATGGCTGGTCTTGGTTGGATGAACATTGAATCGATAGTAAGCAACTGGAAGTCCCTTTTGGAATCAGCGTACGATATTATATCCAGCAAATCAGATGTAATAAAAGATGGGAACTACAGAGAAGGCTGGATTCCTTTTGCTGAAGATGGTGGTGGCTCATTTTTGGCAATAGATTTAGACCCCGGAGAAAAGGGCGTTTATGGGCAAATTATTACGATAGATCATAATTCTCATTTTTCCTATGTTATTGCAGAAAGTTTGGGACATTTCTTTGAATTTATCGATTCGAGTCTCAGAAATAGTAGTATTGGTATTCGTGAAGAAGAAGATGTAATCATATTATCCCGTGAAAGTGGAAGTTTGTTAGATGATATTTTGGCTCTGACTAATTTGAATATCGAAGAGAACAGCCTTATCCCTGTAAGCGGATTTTGGGAAGAGTATTTTAAAGACGATGTTGAAAGTGGTTTTGTATCTTCAAAAACATTGAAAAAAAAGAGAATGGTATTTATTAGAGCTGATCAAGCTCAAAAATACGGAGCAATATCTTTGGATATTTTAACCCATATGGTTAATCTTAAAGAACTTATTATACATGCGGATGAAATTACTAATTTTGATGTACTTCAACGGTTGACTTCTTTAGCAGAACTTGTGATAGGATCAGAAGCTTTTAAAGAGTCTGATTTGAAGTACTTGGTTTCTTTAGATGGGTTAAGGAAGCTAACATTAATAGGACTTCCATTAAAAGATATACATACACTGAAAGATATAAAGAAATTAAAGAGTTTGAGATTATGTAGAATGAACTCAATTGATAGGGGATTAATTGGAACTATAAAAAATTTGAAGGAACTAAGCTTAGAAGAAATGGAGGTTGGCGACCTGCTTTATATTTCAAACCTTAGTAAGTTAATAAAACTAGAGCTCAAACAAGTGACAATACCACATTTATCATTCTTAAAAGCTTTAAAGAATCTAACGGTTTTTGAGACAGATAGCTGTGCAATAGATGAATCACATATAGAGGTTATAGGAGAATTGAAGAAATTAAAGCAGTTCACTTATCCGGTTGGAGATTTAACAATACTCAAAAATTGTATGAGTCTAAAGCAGATTGGAGTAGATGCATCAAGACTTAAAGGTTTGGAGGAAATTTCAGACTGTAATATAGTCGATATAACTATATTTCATGCAACATCGAAAGAGAACGCGAAGTCCGTAGTTGCGGAGTTTAATAAATACTTTAAACTTCAGTCATATGGATGGCAGGTCACATGGAAAGATTAATGAAGCTTGCCTGCACTGAGCTTTATCATTATAGGGTGAAATTTTTATAAAAGAAAGGAGACTAGCCATATTGGTTAGTCTCCTTTCTTTTTGTCGTTAGACCAACGCTGATACCTAATAAAATAGTAATGATGAAGCAGAAAAATTGTAGACATAAGATTTAAACCATTGACCTTTCCGCTAAGTAATCAGAGGGGCCTTTTTTGCGAAACAAGAAATAATATACATGGGTCTGTGAAGTTTACAATTGTAATCTAATTATTGAACGTCTAGCATTAAGTATATTGGAGCGACGCATTAGGCGGATAAGGCGTACTACAGGTTGTTTATATTATCCTCGCATAATTTACTCGAAATGGAGAGCTTATGAAAAAGACTATTGTTTGTGTAATAGCGATACTTATCGTATTCTCAGGATTCGCAACACAAAGTTATGCGGCGTTGTCAGATACGCAATCTGCGGCAATACACGCGTTGCTGGATGATGCCCGTCGTATATCAGGTGTGCCGGGAATGTCAATCTCGATACTAGCTGATGATGAAATTTTCTACTTTTCTTCCGGGTATGCAGACCGTGAAAGTGGGTTGTCTGCAAGTGAGAACACACTATATGAACTGGCCTCGGTCAGTAAAGCCTTTACCGGCATGGGTATTCTGCTGTTGGAGGAACAAGGGCTGCTGTCAATGACTGACACTGTCCAAAAATATTTACCTTGGTTTACGTTAAAGTATCAAGGAAAACCTGTTGATATGCAAAGCCTTACACTCAATAACTTTCTTCACCATACTAGCGGCCTAACAAATGGTAAGCATTCTCAAAATATTCCACAAGGCAATACACCAGATTTGCTGCAAAAGACTGTGGAAATGCTGGTAGATGTTGAGTTGGCGTTCCCTCCCGGTGAACAGTACAACTATGGGACCGTTAATTATGACGTATTGGGTTTGGTTATTGAGATTGTGTCGGGACAAAGCTATGAAGACTTTATGAGGGAACAGGTATTTCAGCCGTTAGGTCTTCACCAGACGTATGTTTATAAAGAAGATGCTCAAGCCACCGGACAGTTGGCACAGGGCTACCGTTCTTCCTTTTTTATGACAACTCCATATAACGCGCCGGATTTTTCCGGGAATAAACCCGCAGGCTACATCATTTCTTGTACAAAAGATATGGCGCGTTGGATGGGCATACAGATGGGTATTGTGACGGACATACCCGAAATATTCCATACGGTTATCGAAAAATCACATCAGGGTGATATGTCTGTTCCGGCCGTCAACGAAATGTATTATGCGGCGGGCTGGACGGTAAACGCCAACCAAACGATTATAGAGCACCCCGGGGGAAATCCCAATTTTGGAACCGAAGTGATCATACTGCCAAATGAACGAACAGCCGTCTGCTTGCTGACCAATGGCGCAAATATCAATAGAAGCATGGTACTAAAAGTTAAAGAGATATTAGACGGCAATCTAACGCAGTCATATGAAATAAGCGGCACACAGCTTTTGGACATCATTTTATCGTCTACCACAATTATTTTTTGCCTATTGGCCGTTCTGTTCTTTCTCTTAGGATTACGCAGAAGAAAAATGAATGGGCGGCAGCCAATGACTAAAAAGCGAATAATCGTAACAGCTATTTTGCTGATGGCTACGATTGCCCTGTGTATAATGTGCTGTGCATTAGATTGGCCAACGATACTTATTTGGCAACCATATAGTGTTCTTACAGCCTTGATTTCTTCAGCATTATTAACAGCAAGCATTACATGGCTTGTATACAATCACCGATATAATAGTCTCATAAAAGGCGGGGGCAGAGCGCGGTTTTTTTGATTTATGAATACATGTTCTTGTCACGATCAAAGGACAAGAACATGTATTCATTGCCGCTAGAAGCAGAGGGGGGAAGGAACATAAAAGGATATTTTTGATTTTAGCAATTTATTTTACAACCCGATTGCACCTATTGAACTTCCATACCACTTAGTTAGCATATTTATCAACATTGTCTAATCCCCATCCTTAGCTGGTCCTCGCTCTGACCCTTCCTTACGACAAATCCTTTTTATACTGGATGGCCATGTAAATTCCACCAGCTAAAAACGCTAGCGCATATTTGAACAAGAAAAAGATGTTCCACATATACTCTTTAGGAAAAATCATGTCACATAGAATAATTGTCAACAGCATAAAGTAACTGCTTTTCAAAAAGATTTTATTTGTCCGTTCATCGTCTTGCCCAATCTTCTTATAAAATACATAGGTAAAAATCGCACTACCCATGAGCAGTAAAAAACCTACTCCAATGAGAATATTCCAATTTCCCGTAGATTGCTCAGCCCAGGACTTTAAAGGGTGGAAAATTGCGTTATGGATATCAGAAATAGACTTAATTTTCATTTTGATCATTTCCTTTCAAATAAGTAAAAACATCGTTTACATCAACATTAAAAAAATCGGCAATTCGAAAAGCCAATAGCAGAGTCGGCACATAATTCCCTTTTTCCATTACGAAAATGGTTTGTTTGGAAACCCCGACTTTCTCTGCTAATTCTTGCTGAGACATTCTGGCAAGTACACGATATTCATAAACCTTATTGGATATCGAATCACCGAAATCTTTCTTCATGACCATCACCTCTTGAATCAAATTATAAACTGATTTTTAACAAATGTAAAGTTTACTTATACTTAGTTACATAATATATTTATGTTTACCTGGACTACTTTGATTTAACAAAAGCCAGAATGCAGAAAGAACCTGACGAGATTCATGATTCCGCCTGGTTCACATATCGATCTAATGTAATTTATGGTTTTTGGTGGTGCATTTTATGATTTTCAGTGGTGCAAATCGATGAATGATTGCCACGATCGTGCAAGAACAATTCACAGTCAATAGCAGACGGATCGCAATCGGATTACTTAACGGATCTGGGATGGACGAAATCCATGCCTTTTAGCACACCAGGCAACAAACAGAGCAAGAAGGTATTGATAGGCAGCACGATATCCACACCTTGCTTCCCCGCAGCCTGAGCAAGTGCTGTCTGCAACAATGTTGCCGCACCACCGAATGTCAGCCCCCACAGCGCAACAGAAATGAAGATAATAGTACCATGCTCACTCCAAAGTCCTAGTACAAGAGATATCAGAGCAAATCCGGTAAGACTGATGAGAACCAAAGGACGCAACCAACGATCAATGAAAATCCCAATCACCCAGATTCCCACCAGTGCCATAATTCCAAAAACAAGCAGAACCTGTCCGAGATAGGGTTCAAGCCCCATATCATCCAGGAAAGGAGAGATATAGGTATACAAAATATTATGAGCCAGCATCCAGGCAAGAACCACAACCAAGATAGGAATCACCCCAGGTGTGAGTAAAACTTTGAATACTGAAATGCGTTTATCAGCCGACTGTCCCGGATAATAAAGCAGCGACAGTCCAAGACTTGATAAATAAAGTCTTGGACTGCCGCTGTTCAATTATCATTTCCCGGTAGTTTATTCAAGGATGCTACGAAAAAACTATATATTTAGATTTTCATACTCAGATTATTTTAACAAAAAATTACGGAACATGTATTTCCGATTTGATATCATGTTGACTTAAAAATTTCATTAAATCATTACTCAGCTGTACAATCTCATTGTTAGCATTATTCGCATAATCCGGCAACATCATATCCCTAACCATCTTAGTTCGTAGCCATGTCATAAAGAAGAGATCCAAAAGTAAGTTTGGAAATTTAAGCACCATTTTAAGTATTGGAGGATCAATTAAAACGCCCGCTTTTTGTATTTCCCTAAGATACGCTTTTAAAGTGACTGTTATTTTGCGTGCCGTCTTTCTGGTTCTGGCTGTTTTTTTGTCAATAATCTTATTCTCAGAATGCAAAAAACTCAACATGGCAATATCTGATACGGAATGTGTGATTAGATACGCTTGCATATCCTTTTTAATAACGTAGGGAAGCTTTGCTGTTTTAAATAGTTTTGCGAGGTTTTCTATGCGTTCTGTCGCTACACCATTAATTTCTCCAAATGCAGTTGCCGCTATAAACTTTGGTAGAAATCGCGCATGTAATACCCCATCTTTAATCTGTCCGCCGAAGCCGGGAAAAGCTGGTAAAAGTCTATCCCCTACGATATCCAGCCACGAAGAAAATCCAATTGAATTACTAATCATCGTAACTATATTTTTGCTTTGATTATCTTTTAGCGCTAACAACGCTGCTTCGGACCGATCATAACGAACGGTAACGAAAATAAAATCGTATACATCGTCATTTTCGAGCGTATCCATGACATTCACTTGTATCGATCTAACTGTACCTTTTTCTATATACTGCAGGCCATTTTCTCTTAATGATGTATATCTATTCGAATGTGCAAACAGGCTAACGTCAAACCCTGCTTCAATAAGCTTAATTGCGTACATGCTCCCGATGACACCTGCACCAAAAATTAAAATTCTATCTTGTTTTGCTGACATATAAACCACCCCTACTTATTAATATTCCCTTTGGATTATCCGACAACGTGTTGTATGATGTGATTATAAATCTTCATTATTCCTTGATCAACCATCAGTTTTTTATGATTTGTCGGATGATATTCTTATTCACTAGTAGGAGGGAAACATGAAAAAGCAACCCCAAATAACGGAGAAAACAAAACAAAAGTTTGTAGAAGTTTTTTGTGAGTTATATAGCCAAAAGCCGATTGAGAAAATTTCGATTCAGGAAATTTCGAATAAGTCAGGATATAACCGCAGCACCTTTTATCAATACTTTACTGATATTTACGAATTGTTAGACTCTGTTGAAAATGACCTATTGAATGAAATGAAAAAAGAATTGGCAAATAAAGAGCTATCGATGGATACGGTTCAAGATACGCTCTATTGTCTGGATAAAAAAGAACATCTCCTGGTTCTTAATGCCCTTTTGGGTGATTATGGAAGTGTCCGTTTTTTAAAACGCTTAAAAAAAGAAATCGCTTTGAATCAATTAGAATTAAACGTTCCGCAAAACCAATCCTTAACGCCATACTTCATTGAGTTTTACCTGACAACTGCCCTTTCTTTATTTCGTCTTTGGCTCCAGCGTCAAAAGGATTTATCGTCAGAAGAATTTTTCAAGTTAGTGGAGAACCTATATTCAAGAGGGTTTACGCCCTATATTAAAGAATGAGTCTGTCATTCAAACCAAATGCATATGTTCTATAACAATAAAAAAGCGCGCATAAGCTTGTTTACACAATATACTCCATAAAAACTGACCTAACTTACTCTTAAGGTGGACGATGTTATAGACCACGAGATGGGGCGTTATTGCTTATATATGCACGGAGTGAGAGATATGAACATCATTAATCAATATAGCAATGAGGATTTAGCAGATTTTCTACACAGTGCTATTATGCATCATTAATCTCAATTTTGAACAGGAAAATTAGGCTGAAAATAGGAAAACCTCAGATTGAACTAACAGGAAACATGGGGAACTTCATCGTTATAGAACCCTTTATGAAGTATATTCATGCTGGCAATGGACATCGCTTAAGGTTAAGTATTATCTTATGCGGGAGGTCATCACTTTTTGAAATTTGAACTAGGACGTTGCTTACTGAATGAACGATTGATGGAATCCGGGAAGTCAGCGGAATGGCTGGCAAAAGACTTGCTTTTTAAACCGGAACGAGTTTACGACTTTATTGAAAACAAAAGAGTGATGCCACTCAAAATTGCCATATCGATCGCCGATTCCATCGGTTGTGATGTTCGTGCCTTGTATGAATTAATTCCGAATGATAATGAAGTAAAGGGAGATTAATGGAATAAGTGGTAGGTTGCATTAAGACTACGAATGTGATCCATTAAGATAAGATAATGGGAAACGATAGCTCTATCAAAATAAGAAGGCAGTTGATCATTGTGAGATACTGCTCGGCATACGCGCGTAACGCATTCAGCTTTCTTCCCAAAAGCAGGTCGAGTATGGTTCCTGATGCATGCGCTGAACAGTGTTAGCCGGAGCTTCTTGCATTCTGGCACGATGTGCTGCCGTGGAGCCCAGTGCCTAGTTTACATCGTCCTGCCAATTTTCGTACTAAATATTATCTTAGCTTTATTCATTATGAAAAACGTCACCGAACCTAATCATCCTCTTAATTGTTCTCTCCACTGTCGGATTTGGCGGCTTGCTCTATGGCTTCAGTAAGACTGGTTCCAGCGGATGGAGTAGTGACCTTTATTCTTCGGCAGTACCGGTTGGCGCAGCCAATTCTTGAATTCAGGGTTTTCCAAGATCCGGTGTACTCTCTGACGACGATTCTCGGGGTATTTACATTCACTTCAATGATTGGCACAGAGACACTGATTCCGGTATTTATGCAGAACATGCTGGGGTATAATGCTCTGGAATCAGGTCTTGCATTACTACCCGGGTGCGCTCCTGATGGGCGCCATGATGCCGGTTTCAGGCCGGTTGTTCGATAAATTCGGAATTCGCTGCCTTGCCATCACAGGATTTACAATTATCACTGTTACAGGTTTTTTGTTCACCCAGTTGGAAACCGGAACGACTTACGGCTATGTACTGACGGTTTATATGATTAGAATGATTGGTATCTCGCTTGTCATGATGCCGCTAATGACGGCTGGCATCAACCGCTTGTACCGCAAGCTGATCTCTCATGGCACAGCAATGAATAACACGATGCGCCTCGTCGGAGGTTCAATCGGAACAACTATTCTGGTTACGGTCATGTTCAATGCAATCACTTCAACACGGCAACCTATGCCGGAGGATATGATAGGAGGTGTATACTCGGCATTTATGGTGGCAACCCTCCTGGCACTAGCCGGAGCTATCTTAACATTGTTTGTTAAAAAGTGAGCAGCAGTTAGCTGCGAAACACGAGTGATGGTAAGCATTGAATAGCTGCAGCCGTCAGGAACACAATAAAGCCCTTTTACCCCGGCTAAGGAGGTGAAAGGGCTTTTTATTGCTTGCCTTCCAGTAGTCTGAATTAGCTTAAAGAGCTCCAACTGTAACCATTTCTCTTATAGAGGCAAGTGTTGTTTCAACGGCTTCAATATAGCTTTTCTCCATTTTATTAGAGAATTCTTTCTCTGCTGCTTTGTTTTGTTCTCCGCTTCTTAGTTCGAAGGTAAAGGTAAATCTTACAGATAAATTGCCATGTTCATCTTCTTCGATTTCATTTTTAATGAAGCCTTTAGTCGGCCCGCCCAGAGGTTCAAAGACGATCATCTGTTCAGGGAAAAAGTTAACCTGTTCATTCATTCTTTCACCGTACAGCACCACTTCCCGCAGAAGTGATCTTTCGTCCTTTTCTACTACTGTGCACTCTGTTATCGCACCTACAAAACGGGTTGCGTCTTCTGCTTTCATAACAAGACCTTGCCATACTTGATGTCTATCCAATACGGGATGATTTTTTGTACTATTGTTAACCGGGATGCTGCTGGATACTGTAAACATGGTATCACTCCTATTTTAGTAATTTATCTTTTTCTTCCACTGAAAGGTCCTGCCAGCGTCATCGGAGCATCTAGTTTAACCAGGAACAGCACAAGAGAAGAGTCCTCAAGAATTTGAATCGTTGACATTTCAGAGAGGGAATAAGTTACCGCATCTCCTTTATTTATTGTAATATCATTCATTGAAATGCTTCCATCCATCACATAAAGCCAAGGTTCCATGCCCTCTATGCTGGGAGGCTGCATTTCTGTTGCCGCTTTAGCATGGGCATCATAAACGATTACTTGTTGTCGAATTTCAAGTGGAGCCTCAACTTCTTTTGGTCCTGCCAGCAATGTCCATTCTCCGTTTGTAGGAATGACAACACGCTCAAAGAACTGAACTTTCGAAGGAAGATCAGCCTTTTCCGGCCGGATAAAGATTTGTAGCATATCGACGGTACTGTTCGGTGTGGACTCCTCATGAAAGAAGCTTTTACCCGCGTTCATCATCATTAGATGGTTAGGAGATACTTCAATCCGGTGTCCGGCCGAATCTTCGTGCAGCATCTTTCCTTTCCACATATAGCTAAAAATCTCATCATTGTTATGCTCATGCATTTTAACAAGCGCACCGGGTCCCAGAATTCCACGATCGATTCTGCTCAGAGGACCAAAAGCATAATCTTCAAGCAAAGGATCTCCCCAGATTAACCCCGGACGCATTAAACGAAGCTGAAAGAGGCCTTGCCCCATTTGATGCCCTTGATTAGCTTTGAGTACTTGCATGGAAATTCCTCCTTTAAATTTGTTCTAAGTCCCATACCCGTCCATGTCCGTTGACATCAGTTTGGGTAAGACCTAAATCGGCTGATTGATTGAGCAAATCAGTTTCCATGTCCGCTAAATCCCGGTTATAAATACTTGCCAATTCCTTAGTGGTCAATGGACCATAGTCCGTAAGCAATTCGCGGACTGAGCGTGGCTCATATTCTACTAAATCAGCCCCTAGCCTGGAGAAAACCTGTAAATAAGTGTCATACGGACGATATCCGTTCAACAGGAGAGTATCCGAATTATCTCCGGCTAACGCATCCAGTAAGCGAATGGCTACAGTCGGAAATCCAGTCACTCCATAGATCCGGCAGATGCGCAAATCCTTTTCGAAAAGCTTCTCAGCTGCCCCTGAATCCAGATCCCGTTTGAATTGTTCGACGTCAAGGCCTGGTATATCATCTGCCAACTGAATATAAACATCATGTTCCTGAATTTTCTTCCGCTCTGTATGAACAGCCCGGCGCAGTCTCCGCAAATAATCATCACCTATGGAACTGCCTTGCATCTGCGCTGCTTTGACCGCGATATTGGAAGGCCATGTGGAAAAATGGGGGTCGGTAATATCTAGCATGACCCGTTCATCACTGGGTTGACCCGTTTTTTCTGATACTAGTCTCCAGTGGGGTGCAACTTGCGCTGTGCTTTCGATTTGATTCTGAGCATCGTAAAAAGCAGACATATCCTTCGTTAGCCCACCCATAACATATTTAAATTGAATTTGCTCGCGATAACGTTCTTTTAATTGATAGGTTATAGGCTCGGATGCCCAGCACCATACACAAAACGGATCGGTAAATGCTATGATTTCAATCTTCATTTTCTTTCTGCTCCTCTTCTATCCGTGAACAAACACCAGTGTTAAGATCACAACCAATCGCTTCTTCATTATCCCAGTTGATTAGAGTAAGCTTAGAGGGACTGCTATTAAGTAAAGCATCATCATCTTCACAATCAAGCCGGGGAGCAGCACTTTCGTATTCAGCGATATCAATCTGTTGCGCCATGATGTTAAGCCTCCTTATGTTTGCATTGAAACAACGTTTGTACCAGCCTCATTTGGTGTCTATGAAGTTATTATGTACCCATGCATCCCAATTGTGAAGTAAGCACAAAATTGTGGTATAGTATCAAAAAAGGTACTAATGGAGGTCTCAAAATGGATTATGAATTCGAAGCATGTCGCGTGATTCCTGTGCTTGAAATCATAACGGGAAAATGGAAACCCCTTATTCTGCGTCATCTGATTAAAGGAGGCACCAAAAGGTTTAGTGAGCTGAGAAGCTTAATGCCAGAGATCACTCAGCGTATGCTCACACTGCATCTGAGGGAGCTGGAGGAGCAGCATATCGTTAAAAGGAATGTCTATGCGCAAGTTCCGCCTAAGGTGGAGTATTCTATTACAGAACATGGTCTAACTCTGGAGCCCGTGTTGGCAGTTATGAATGAATGGGGTACCAAGCACCTGCAATTCATGCAAGAGATGGAGCTTGAGAAAAGGGCCGAGGAGAATGAAATATTGAATTTCGATTGATTGTGGTAAAAAAATATTGAATATATAACTTTATAATAAAGCACGAAAAGGATGTAACATTACAAAAAAAGGGATCTATTTCCTCATATGATGTGATTCACTTCAATTTCGGTTCGGACTTGAGGCGATAGAGGACTGTGTAAGGCTGCTATTTACCGGCAGCCTTTTTAAATTGCCTAACGGTTGTCTAACGTTAGGAATTCATTGCTATTTCGTTTTGGCTTGACACTATATATAAAAGAGGATATTATCTTTTCGAATGTCAGTAAGCACTGACAGACATACTTGAGGTGAAAGGGGAACTATAAGCGTACTATCTTTTGGAATAAAAGTGTGAATTCAATCGGCAGGAATCGATCCAATTCTACATAAAGACTTATCCTGTTAGAAGGAGGAGCGAGTTTTTTTGTACTTAACGAAAATATATTACCTTTTAGAAGTGAGGCAAACTTATGCAAACTACAGATAGTATTCAAAAAAATAACGGTGAGCGCTTAATGCGAATTCTGGTCTTTACACTGATCATTTCCGTTATGAATGGAACGATGTTTAATGTGGTGCTTCCGGTGATCAGCAAACAATTTCAAATTTCACCGTCGCAAGTGAGCTGGATGGTGACCGGTTATATGATTGTATACGCAATAGGAACTGTCACCTTCGGCAAACTGACAGACAAATACAGCTTGAAGAACTTACTGACCTTTGGCCTCATCTTTTTAGCAGCCGGCTCCTTAGCGGGGATCTTGGCCTCCGCTTATTGGATGATGATCGTCGCACGTATCTTACAGGCAGTTGGGGCATCCGTCATTCCTGCGCTGGCCATGATCATACCCATTCGTTATTTTTCACCTGAAAAACGCGGCCGTGCGTTAGGCACTACCGCTATCGGAACAGCTCTTGGTGCTGCACTTGGTCCGATCATTGCTGGTTTGGTGTCCAGCGCATTGAATTGGCAAGTCCTTTTTGTAATTCCTTTGCTTTCACTGTTTACGTTACCTTTCTACCGGAAGTATTTGGATAATGAAAAAGGGAGTGCCAGCAAAATTGACTTTATTGGCGGAATTCTGTTAGCAGGAACAGTAGCTACTCTGCTGCTTGCGTTAACCAATGGAGGTATAGGTTATGCTGTAACCGGAATTGTTTTATTGATCTTGTTCATCTTACGTATTCGTCATGCTGCTGATCCGTTCGTAAAGCCGGTTGTTTTTAAAAACAAATCTTATTCCTTCGGTTTAGCCATTACCTTCGTATTGACTGCAGTAGGCTTCGGCGTTCCCTTTATGGTGCCGCAACTGCTGTCACAAGTAAACCATTTGTCAGCAGCCGTAACAGGGCTCATTATGTTGCCATCAGCCCTTGTGACCGCATATATGGGACGTAAAGGCGGTAAGTTAGCTGATGAAAAAGGCAATTCCTTTCTGTTGTCTACAGCCGCCACCCTTCTTATCATTGGTTTCCTGTGCTTGTCTTCCGTTGTAGGCATGTCACCTATATTTATTTCCCTATTCCTAATCTTAAGTGTTCCCGGTCAATCGTTTATGCAGATTGCCTTGTCAAACACCATTTCAAGAACACTGCCGAAGGAGCAAATCGGAATTGGTATGGGCTTGTTATCGATGTTTAATTTCATTGCTGCAGCTGTATCCACAGCGACTATTGGGAAGATTCTTGACTTTGGTACCCCAACTATTCATTTAAACCCGCTGCCGACAAATAGCGCTGCTTTCGTATACAGCAATATTTTCCTTGCGCTTGCGTTGCTGGTTGCTGTAATGGCCGTTTTATATTTCGTTCTATTCGGCCGCAGTTCGAAAATGAATACAGCCCAACGTGTGGAAAAGGGCCAAATGTAACCGGTATTAATGAGGTTCAGGTGTGCGCCGGTTGCCTTGACATTTCTTTTGTGAAGGGCTATTATCGCGAGGAATGACAGTCGGTACGAACTGGCTACAAAATGAGGTGGGAAAGTTGCGCAACAACAGCACTTTAAGCACTAGTGATAAATTGCTATTGGCAGCAATCGATTTAATCGCAAGCAAAGGCTACAAAGGAGTAACTACCCAGGAAATTGCTGCGACAGCCGGACTCAGTGAAAAAACACTGTTTCGGCAATTTGGCAGCAAACAAAATCTGCTCGAAGCTGCATTTGACCGTTTTCATTATGCTGAAGAAATGACAAAGCTATTTAATGAAAAACTGATTTGGGATTTACAGACGGACTTGTTATTGATCAGTCGAACCTATCATGAAATCATGAACCGTAACCGCAAAATGATTATGATCAGCATTAAAGAGATAGACAATTTACCGGGATTTCATGAAAGAACAATCAAACACCCCAGACAATTCATGGAGATACTATCGAATTATTTTAAGGTTATGTTCGAAAAAGGGAAGCTAATTGATACGAATCCAGAGCTTCAGGCGTACTCCTTCATTTCAATGAATTATGGGACCTTCCTAAACAACCTGGATAACGGCCGGTTTTTCCCTCATATATCACTTGAATCATTTATTGCGGAGAGTGTGAAGACATTTACTAGAGGCTTGGCGCCTTAAAGAGCAACCGTTTTATGAAAATAGGAGTAACGTAGTGAAGCGATCCTGAGACGTATATTGCAAGCCTTGATCCGAATGGAGCAGTGCTTGCCAATACGTCTCTTTTTGTATTCATTGTGTAATTGCTGAAGATGTTATATTCATTACTCTATTCGTCCCGTGCTAATGCTTTTGGTTAAAGGTATCTTTGAGATGATAAGCCATTTGAATTTTTAACATATCGTCTTTATTGTCGAAGCGTATGTTCAGCACTTGCTGGATTTTTTTGAGCCGCTGATAAAGCGTATTGATGTGAATACCAAGCACCGCTGCTGTATTGATTGCAATTTTATCCTCAGACATATAAATGTGCAAGGTTTGCTCCAACTGGCTACTATGACCCGGTGTGCTTTCCAGAGGGCCAAGGATGTCTGAGATAAACTGGTGGATCTCGGAGACATCCTGTCCAAGGAATAACCGGTTGATACCTATATCCTTATATTGAATACATCCAGATTGCTGCTTGCTGAACATATAGTGCAGGGTTTTTTGAGCTTCCGTATTGCTTTTGGCAATATTGACTATGCCTTTGTAAGGGGTACCCATTGCTGCACTCAGCACGTACTTGCTTGAACTGAACCGCCACTCCTGAATCATACGCTCCATGGATTGTTTAACCCATTCGGCATCTGCAGCATGGGGGAAGGAAGTTAGCATGATTACTTGATTATGAAGTCCAAACGCCATATGGGGTGTGCTATTAAAAGTCTCGTTCAGCTTGAACACAAGCCGCTGGATGTTAATTTCTGTCTGATACAGCTCAAATTGACCGGTTATCTCCAGTATAGAAACCGACATGTACCCGGAGAAATCAAGACCTAATTCAACTCCCTTGGCCATCAGCGCATCGTCATTCTGGTTCTGCAGCAACTTAGTGAAGATTTCTTTAGTCTCCTTATAGTAAATGTCAGTGAGGCTGAGTTTCTTGATCATCTCCAAGGCGAACAGCGAGCTGGATTGCTCAAGAGTCACAATGTCCATGCTGGCAATCGGTCCGGTAAGCCTGACCATGATGCACCCCAGCAGCACCTTATCGACAGTAACGGGATGCAGATAAAATTCCTGTTCATGGAAGCTGATTGTAAGCGGTACGTGATCCTCGGTATCCCAAAGCCCTGCAATATCATCAAATTCAAGCTGTATCTGCTGAGAATTGCCGTTATGGGAATGCTTGTTGAGCATATCCACGAAGGACGCCGGCATTTTGATCATGCGGTTCAGCTCTTTGACAATGGCATGTATGCCTTTGTTCTTCAGAGACAAAGCAGTCAAGGCCTCATGAACCTCCAGGCGTTTCTGCAAAATCTGGTTGTTCTCCTGAATCTGGCCGCTCAGCTCCGTAACCTCCTGCAATACATTCTGAACTTCGCTATACAGCTTTGCATTCTCCACAGCGATAGCTACCTGATCGGCAAATACTTTCAGTAATTCTAGATCATAGGCGGTGAACAAGCCCTCATCATCAAACCGGTGCAGCGTTAATGTCCCTCTTCGTTCTCCTCGTATGGTAACCGGAACAGAAATCATGGAACGGGCAATATATTGTTCATCGGTGAGCAGCTTATTACGGAAGTTCTGATTCTCCGGCGACAGGTGCTCCAGTTCATCCAGCATATCGTTCATATTGTAAATCCTAGCAATCCCATCATCAAATACCTTTCCCGACAATGATTCACCTCTGCGTGTATTATGCAGCAGCGAGCTTGCAATATTCCCCACATAAGCCAGTGGAATCAGCAATTGCCGTTTCTCGTCGAATAAGCGGAAGATTCCGCTTGTGCTGAGGGGAATGACTGTCAAAGCAATTTCTAGGATTCTGTTCAACAACTCATCGTAGTTAAGTGTTGAGGTGAGTGTCCGGATACCTTCAATAATATTTCTGAATTCACTGCTGCTGAACAGCAGCTTGCTGGAAATGACAGGGTTTACTTTCGGATTCAATTCGACATCTCCTCACCATTGCGTTAGAATACATGACATTAAAATCGAGATTATAGAGGTAACATACATATATTCTATACTAAATTAGAGGTTTTAAACATAGAAAATTGTCGATAAATCTATAGAATGAAGACAAGTCAGAGTAAATTTGTTTTTATGATAGTTTTTCTGACATATCATTAAACATTATTAAAGGGGGCGTTTCAATGAAAAAGGGTACGATGCTGCTGATGATTATGGCGGTAATGATGTTTCTGTATGGCTGCAGTTCTTCCGGTTCGAATTCCGGTTCCGGTGCAGCAACCGGCAATTCGGAAAGCAATAGCGGCGGTGCAGCGCTAAGTGATGAATTAAGAATCGCTTATCCGACTCAGCCGTCCACGCTAGACCCGCAGATGGTTACAGGTGGTGCAACCAAGGATGCTGCTCGTCCAATCTTTGAAACACTCCTCACCTTGAATTCTAAGTATCAGGTGGTCCCAATGCTTTCGGAAAGTTGGGACAAGAGTGAAGACGGTCTCGTGTACACCTTCCAGCTGCGCGAGGGTATTCACTTTCATAACGGGAAAGAGATGACTTCCTCAGATGTTGTAGCCTCCATGAATCGCTGGATTACCTTATCAACAGCTGCACAAGGAATCATCGGAGATGGCAGATTCACAACGGATGGAGATTATACCGTTGTCCTGACATTAAATAAACCTTCTCTGGATGTGTTGCTAGTAATGGCAACCTACAAGCAATTTCCGGCTATTATGCCTGCTGAAGTCATTAAGAGTGCCGACCCGAGTTCCGGTATTAAGGAATTCATCGGAACCGGGCCTTACAAGTTCGTAGAATGGAAACAGGATCAATATATTTCATATACCAGAAACGATGATTATCAACCGCTTGATACGGAAGCAGACGGACTTGGTGGCAAGAAGGTGGCTGAAGTTAAGGATATCCGCCTCTCCTTTGTCTCTGAGGACTCCACCCGCATGATTGGCTTACAGTCGGGAGAGTATGATGTTGCCAGTCAGCTTGGAGCCGACAACTATGACAGCATCAAGGATGATTCCAGCCTGAATACAACCCAGGTAATGACAACGAACATCAGCATGAACTTTAATAAGAAGCAAGGTCTGTTTACCGATTTGAAAATGCGCCAGGCCGTAAATGCGGCGCTGAATATCGATGATATATTCATGGCGAATCCGGGCATTCCGGAGTTCTACCGCATTGACCAATCGTACATGCTGAAGGAGCAGAGCGACTGGTACGTGGAACCGGAAGCAGGCCTTTTCAACCAGAAAGACCCGGAGAAAGCCAAATCTCTTCTGGCGGAAGCAGGCTACAATGGCGAAGAAATCCGCCTGCTGGCAACCCGTGAATATGGCTATATCTATGATCAGGCCGTTGTAATCAAAGATCAGCTTGAAAAAGCAGGGATGAATATTAACCTGGTTGTGTATGATTGGCCTACGCTCGTAGCGAAGTTAAACGAGTCCGCTGAATGGGATTTGAATCTTGGCGGTTATACCTCCGTAGTAACACCCTCCCAAATCTCGGCTTTAAATCCGAACTATTACGGCTGGACAAATGACCCGGCCATTACGGAAGGGCTCAGCAAGATGAACGCCGCTGCATCAGAGGAGGAAGAGCAGGCGATCTGGAAAGATGTTCAACAGACCGTGTGGGATTATCTGCCGACCATTAAGTTGGGTGATCTCTACACCTTGACAGCAACAACCTCGAAGGTTGAAGGGTACCACGATTTCGAAGGAATTGTGCTGTGGAATACCAAGGTCTACAAGTAATTTTCAGTCAAGGAGGCGGTACGGAGTGAAAGCATATTTGATTAAACGCCTGTTGTCTGTACTGCCGGTATTGTTCATCGTCTCGCTGCTCGTATTCATGATTATTCATTTGACGCCGGGTGATCCGGCGTCAGTCATGCTGGGAGACGAAGCAACACCGGAGGAAGTGGCGGCCCTGCGCGACCAGCTTGGTCTGAATCTGCCGCTCTACCAACAGTACTTTCACTGGATTGGCAATGCTCTGATAGGTAATCTGGGTTATTCCTATTTCATGCAGCAATCGGTTACGGAAGCGATTTTTGACCGCCTTGGGCCAACGCTTTCATTAGCAATTATGGCTCAATTGATTGCAGTTGTTATAGCGATTCCAATCGGTATTATCTCTGCACGGAAACGGGGTACAGCAACAGACCAGTCCTTAATGAGTCTGTCACTGCTTGGGTTGTCGATCCCAAACTTTCTACTTAGCCTGTTCCTGGTGCTGATCTTTACAGTCAATCTGAAATGGCTGCCGGTTGCCGGATACAGGCCGCTGAGTGACGGGTTATGGACGCATTTCAGGTATTTAATCATTCCCGCTACTGCGCTCGGCACGATTACAGCTGCGCTTATTGCCCGGATGACCCGTTCCTCGATGCTGGAGGTGCTGAATGCCAACTATATCAAGACAGCCCGGTCCAAGGGGGTCAAGGAAAGAGGCGTGATCTACCGCCATGCCCTGAGAAATGCATTCCTGCCCGTATTGACAGTCATCGGTCAGACCTTTGCTGGGCTGGTTGCGGGGGCTGCGGTTCTCGAAACCATCTTCAATATCCCTGGAGTCGGCCAGCTGATCGTCAACTCTGTCCAGCGTCGTGATTATTCTGTCATCCAGGGAGCTGTGTTATTTATTACCGTAGCTTTTGTATTTATCAACCTGCTGGTGGATCTGCTATACAGCGTCATAGATCCAAGAGTCCGGTTAAATGGCTAAGCAAGGAGGGCATGAAATGGACGCAATTGAGAATATGAATCTGCAAACTGTGAAAGTCCATATGAAAAAACAGCACCGGAGCCTGATGATGAGGAGGCTGCTTGCGAATAAATCTATGGTGTTCGGATCTATTATTGTCCTGATTCTAGTCATTGCCGCAATTGCGGCTCCATACATCACCAAGTATGACCCTTATGAAATGACTGTTGCAGACCGCTTGAAGGCGCCGGATACGAACCATTGGTTCGGCACGGATAACTTTGGACGCGATATATTCAGCCGGACACTTTACGGTGCCCAGGTATCCATGGGGGTAGGATTTGCCGTTGCACTTGCCACTTCAGCCATGGGGCTTGTGATTGGCCTGTACGCCAGCTACTACCGGTTCCTGGACAATATTCTAATGCGAATCTGCGACGGGCTTATGGCTTTCCCGGGTATTCTGCTCTCCATCGCACTGATGGCCGCGCTCGGAGCCAATGTCACCAATGTCATTATTGCGCTCAGCATTGTCTTTACTCCAGCAGTAGCCCGGGCTGTCCGATCTTCGGCGATTGTCGTCCGGGAGCAGACCTATATTGAAGCCATGAAGGCACAAGGGGCTTCCGGCAGCCGGATATTATGGATGCATATCGCACCGAATACGCTATCTCCGCTGATTGTACAATCCACTTTTATTTTTGCCGAAGCGATCATCGTGGAAGCTTCACTCAGCTTCCTGGGTACAGGAATTCCGGCGCCTTCGCCCAGCTGGGGCAATATTCTGTATGACGGCAAGCTGGTCATCATGAAGGCGTGGTGGATGACGGTGTTTCCCGGCTTAACAATGGTACTGTCCGTGCTTTCGCTGAATCTGTTCGGCGACGGGCTGCGTGACCTGCTGGACCCTCATACGCAGAATGTAAAAAAATAAAACACGGAGAGGAGAAGGCTATTCATGAACAATCAGCTGCTGCTGGAGGTCAAAGAGCTCAAAACGCATTTCAAGACAGAACGAGGCAGGGTAACGGCAGTTGACGGAATAACATTCCATGTCAATGAAGGTGAAATTGTTGGCATTGTAGGTGAATCCGGCTGCGGAAAAAGTGTAACCTCACAATCCATTCTCCGCTTGTTCGACGAGAAATACACAGCCAGCTATGAAGGCGAGGTGCTGTTTGAGGGCAGGAACCTGCTGAAGGAATCCCTTGGCGGGATGGAGGATATCCGCGGCAATGATATCGCCATGATCTTTCAGGACCCGCTCAGTTCACTGAATCCGGTCTACACGATAGGGTATCAAATCGCAGAAGCGGTCCGCATCCATCAGCAGGTATCCAAGAAGGAAGCCCGGCTGCGTGCGGTCCAGATGCTCCGGCTGACCGGAATTCCTTCCCCGGAGAGACGGGTGGACGAATATCCGCACCAGCTGTCGGGAGGCATGCGACAACGGGCGATGATTGCCATGGCACTCGCCTGCCGCCCGAAGCTGCTGATCGCCGACGAACCGACAACGGCGCTGGATGTAACAATTCAGGCACAGATTATGGACATGATTATGGAGCTGAACCGGGAGCTTAACATGGGCGTAATTCTCATCACGCACGACTTGGGCGTGGTTGCTGAATCCTGCAAACGGGTGGTAGTCATGTATCTGGGCCAGATCGTGGAGGAGGCAGATGTGCAGGATCTCTTCGACACTCCACTTCATCCGTATACGAAGGGATTGATGCAGTCTATTCCCCATATGGATGGGGACCGTTCCTTGCCGCTTCACGTCATCAAGGGTTCAGTGCCTTCATTAAATAATGTACCGAAGGGGTGCCGGTTTGCCGCGCGTTGTCCTTACGCCGATGAGCTGTGTCTGTCGAGGATGCCGGAGCTGAGCGAGGCGGACAACGGCCAGAAGGTGCGATGCTGGCATTATGAGCAAATCAAGTAAAGGAGGCGGATGACAATGACCGTTCAACAACCAAGACGCCCTTTGCTTGAGGTAAAGGGCGTCAAGAAATATTTCCCGGTAAAAAGCCCTCTAGGGGCAACCCTCCAGCAGGTCAGGGCGGTTAATGACATTTCTTTCAACATGTACGAGGGTGAGACATTCGGTGTTGTAGGCGAATCCGGCTGCGGCAAAAGCACTATGGGCCGCACCATTCTCCGACTGACTGAACCAACGGAAGGCCAGGCAATTTTTCAGAACAAGGATCTGTTTGGACTCTCGGAGCGGGAGATGAAGCCGATGCGCCAGCAGCTGCAGATGGTATTCCAGGACCCGTATTCCTCACTCAATCCGCGCAAGCGGATTGGCGCTACGCTGGAGGAGCCGATGATTATTCACCGGATGGGGAATAAGCGGGAGCGTACAGACAAGGTGATGGAAATTCTGCAGAAGGTGGGCATGAATGCCGATCAATATTATCGTTATCCGCATGAATTCTCGGGAGGGCAGCGCCAGCGTATCGGGCTGGCCCGCGCACTGGTCATGAATCCCAAGCTGATCATTTGCGACGAACCGGTCTCTGCGCTGGATGTATCCATTCAGTCGCAGATCATCAATCTCATGCAGCAGCTTCAGCGTGAGCTTAAGCTGACCTTCCTCTTCATTGCCCATGATATCAGCGTGGTCCGGCATATCTCTGACCGGATCGGCGTGATGTACCTGGGGCAGATGGTCGAGCAGGCTCCTACAGACAAGCTGATCAGGACTCCGCTGCATCCTTATACCCAGGCCCTGCTGTCAGCGGTACCGGCCACGAAGCCGAATGAGGTCCGCGAGCGGGTGATTCTCAAGGGGGATTTACCTTCTCCGCTGAACCCGCCTGCGGGTTGCATTTTTCATACCCGCTGCCCTTATGTCATGGACCGGTGCAAGACGGAAGCCCCTCTGAATAAAGAGGTAACCGAGGGACATTTCGTAAGCTGTCATCTGCATTAGCAGGCTGTTTTAAGCCAGGGAGGGATTAAGATGGGAAGTATTTCTTTCATAGCCACCGGAGACAGCTTCATTACAAGGAGGCTGGCGAATCAGGGAGTAAAGTATACGGTTCTGGCTGAATTGATCCAATCGGCAGATGTGCGCTTCACGAATCTAGAAGTCACTACGCACAGGTATGAAGGCTTTCCGGGGGCGGTGAGCGGAGGCACCTGGGCGATTGCTCCGCCTGAGGTGCTGGCGGACCTTAAGGCATACGGCTTCAATCTGGTCGCCTGGGCCAATAACCACAGCCTGGATTATTCCTACGGCGGACTCGAAGCGACGGCTAAATATTTGGATGCCTACGGCTTCGTCCATGCCGGATGCGGAGAGAATCTGGCGAGAGCGGGGGAGCCCAAATATTTGGATACCCCCTCCGGCAGGGTGGCATTAATCGCGGTTACGTCCTCTTTTCACGAGTCGTGGCCCGCCGGAGAGCAGCGTGCCGATATGATAGGCAGGCCGGGGGTCAACCCGCTACGGCATGAAATACGGCAAGTGGTCACTGCAAGACGGCTGGAGGAACTGCGGGCCATTGCGGAGGTTACCGGCATCAATGCTGAATACCATTATGCTGTGGAGAGCGGCTACCGTGTGGCCTTGCCGGAGGGACAGCTTCCCTTCGGGAGCTATATTTTCGAAGCCGGTGAGAAGGAAGGTGTGGCTACTTCAGCGCATGCCGGCGATATGAAGCGGATTCTTAAGGCGGTATCGGAAGCGGCTAGGCAAGCGGATGTTGTTCTGGTCAGTATCCATACCCATGAAATGCAAGGCGCGCACCTAGATGAGCCGGCCGATTTCCTGCGCGAGTTCGCACATGCCTGTATTGATACAGGCGCACATGCAGTTATTGGTCACGGCCCGCATAAGGTATGCGGGATGGAGATGTACAAAGAGAGACCGATCTTCTACAGCCTGGGAAACTTTATCTTTCAGAATGAGACGGTGGCGCATTTGCCCGCTGATTATTATACAAAGTTTGGCCTGGACAGTTCCCACGGAACTGCTGATGCGTTTGATCAGAGGGGGCAGAATGATACCCGGGGAATGGCCGCCAATCTGCGGATCTGGCAGTCCTTCCTACCCCGCTGGACCATGGAGAACGGCCGGATTATCGAAATTACGCTGCACCCCATTGAAATGGGCTTCGGCCTGCCGCGTTACCAACGGGGCTGGCCTGAGTTATCTTCAAGTGATGCAGCGCTTCAGGATTTACAGAGGCTGTCCAAGCCGATGGGTACGAACATCCGGATTGCAGGTGGAACCGGAAAGGTAGAGCTACTATAAGAGGGTTAGGAGTGACGGCCATGGGTACCATTGAAATTAGATCTGAAGCTATTGAGCATATCAGCGGAACGATTGAGCATAAAAGAGAGCTGCTGGCCAGTATAAACGACCGGATCTGGGAATTTGCTGAAACGCGTTATGAAGAGGCGCGCTCCGCAGAACTGTTCGCGCAAATTCTGGAGCAGGAGGGCTTTGAAGTAGAGAGAGCCGCTGGAGGAATACCAACCGCGGTAATTGGCAGCTTCGGCACCGGATCCCCGGTGATCGGTATCCTGGGTGAATATGATGCTTTGTTCGGTCTTAGCCAGGAAAAGGGCCTTTCCAGCAAGCAGCCGGTGGTGGAAGGCGGAAACGGTCATGGCTGCGGCCATAACCTGCTGGGCAGCGGGGCCCTTGCGGCAGTCATCGGGGTGAGACAATACCTGTTGGACCAAGGATTGTCCGGCACTGTACGCTTCTACGGCTGCCCTGCCGAAGAAGGCGGGGGCGGCAAGGGGCTGATGGTTAAACGGGGCTTGTTCGAAGGGGTGGACGCGGCTATTACCTGGCATCCCGGTCCAGCCAATTATATTAATTCCGCTACGCTGCTTGCTACACGCCAGGTATACTTCCAGTTTAAGGGGCGGAGTGCCCATGCAGCGGCAGCCCCCCATCTGGGTAGAAGTGCGCTGGATGGTGTGGAGCTGACCAACATGGGGGTCAACTATCTGCGGGAGCATATGGAGTCTGACTGCCGGATTCATTATGCGATTACAAACACAGGCGGAATTTCACCGAACGTTGTGCAGGCAGAGGCAGAGGTGCTGTACAAGCTGCGTGTTCCCCGCTCCGAGCAGCTGGCAGATTTGTATGAGCGGATTGTGAGAATCGCCGAGGGAGCGGCTCTGATGACCGGTACTGAACTTGTGATCCGTCCCGACTCCGGCGCTTCTGAGCTAATCATGAACCGTACACTGGAGCGGGCAGCCTATGCGGTATTCCAGGAGATCGGTGTTCCTGACTTTGATGCGGCTGAGCTGGAATTCGCCTCCCGGATCCGCACGACGCTGACCGAACAGGATAAGCTGGATGGACTTCCTTCCGGTCTGGAAGGGAAGGCCCTGTCAGACCGGCTGGAGCCTTATTCCCCGCAGGACCACCTGGTCATGGGCTCCTCCGATCTCGGCGATGTCAGCTGGCAGATGCCGATGGTGCAATGTTATGTCGCTTCCATGGCCCTAGGCACACCGCTGCATACCTGGCAGGTGGTTAGCCAGGGAGCTTCGTCTTCGGCTCACAAGGCACTGCTCCATGCCGGAAAGCTGATGGGACTGACAGCGCTGGAGCTGTTCCTGCAGCCGGAAGTGCTTGAACAGGCTAAGGCGGAGCACCGGCATAAGGTTACGGGCCGCAGTTACTTGTGTCCGATCGCAGACGATGTGGTTCCCGGTCCAGTCAAACGATAAATTCAATCTGATGGGAGTGGTATAGATGACCCCAATACAGGCGGAAACGCTAAGATTTATAGAAGAGTATATCGATCAGAAGCAGGAGCTGCTGATCTCTGTAAGTGACCGGATCTGGGAGTATGCCGAAACCAGATATGAGGAGCAGCAGTCCGCTGAACTTATGGCGGAGATTCTGGAGCAGGAAGGCTTTGAGGTCCAGCGTGCCGCAGGCAATATCGGGACTGCTGTTGTAGGCAGCTACGGGAGCGGGAAGCCGGTAATCGCTATTCTTGGAGAGTACGATGCCTTGTTTGGGCTCAGCCAGCATCGTGGAGAGAACGCGAATCATCCGGTAGTCCCGGGAGGCAACGGCCATGGCTGCGGGCATAACCTGCTCGGTACGGGCGCGCTTGCCGCAGCGATCGCCGTCCGGCACTGCCTGGAGCAGTATGGTCTTGCCGGTACGGTACGCTTCTATGGCTGTCCGGCCGAGGAAGGCGGGGGCGGCAAAGCCCTGATGGCCAGAAACGGCCTGTTCGAGAATGTTGATGCTGCATTGACCTGGCATCCGGAGGCAAGGAACAAGGTTACCAATCATACCTCTCTTGCAACCTGCCAGGTGTACTTTAAGTTCAAGGGCCGCAGTGCACATGCTTCCGCGGCCCCTCATCTGGGCCGTAGTGCGCTGGATGCCGTCGAATTGATGAATGTGGGGTGCAACTATTTGCGGGAGCATATCATTCCTGAAGCCAGGCTGCATTATGCCATTACCAACAGCGGCGGCATCTCGCCCAATGTAGTCCAGGCGGAAGCGGAGGTGCTGTACAAATTACGCACTCCACGTTCTGAAGATCTGGCAGAATTGTATGACCGGATATGCAATGTGGCGAAGGGCGCTGCTCTTATGACGGGTACAGAGCTTGAGATTCAATTCGACTCCGGCTCCTCAGAGCTTATTGTCAACAAAACGCTGGAGAAGCTGATGTATGAGCAATTCGTCCAGCTGGGCGGACCGGTTCATAATGAGTCTGAGCTTCAGTTTGCGGAAGCGATCCGCAGTACATTGACTAGTCAGGAGCGGACATTCAATGTGCCGGCCGGGCTGCACGGCAAGGCGCTGGCAGACCGGGTGGAAGAATACGATCCGCAGACCTCCATGCTCTGGGGCTCCACAGATGTCGGAGACGTCAGCTGGAAGGTGCCTACGGTTCAATGTGAAGTCACCTCAGTTGCACTGGGGACCCCTTTCCATACGTGGCAGGTGGTCAGTCAGGGCGGAATGTCCATAGGGCATAAAGGGATGCTGCAGGCAGGAAAGGTCATTGGCGCTACCGCACTTGAACTGTTCCTTCAGCCAGAGGTTCTGGCTGAAGCCCAGCGGGAGCACGCCTTGCGCCTGAACGGCAGAACCTATAAATGCCCCTTCCCCGATGACGTAACACCAGGACCTGTTAAGCGCTAACCTTTGGTTAATGCGGTGATACAGCAAGTAAGGGGAATGAACAATGAAAGTATCACGTGCCGGTACGGCTATGCTGGTTATGCTGCTGATTTTGATCTGGGGTGCTTCGTTTCCGGTCTATAAAATTGCACTGAATTATGCTCCACCTCTGCTGTTTACAGGTATAAGGACTTTGGCGGGAGGGGCGATCCTGTTTCTGCTGATGGTTCACAAACGGAGCGCACTGAGGTGGAAGGCCAACTGGCAGATATATATTCTTTCTGCGGTCTTGAACGTCATTTTATTTTTTGGTCTACAAATCATGGGGCTTCGTTATCTGCCTTCCGGCATGTTCGCAGTGATTGTATATTTACAGCCGGTTATGGTTGGTGTGCTGGCCTGGCTGTGGTTAGGAGACCAAATGTCAGCCTTGAAGGTGACCGGATTTCTGGCGGGGTTTGCGGGTGTTGCTGTGGCAAGTATCCAGAACTTAAGCGGGAATGCATCTGCAGCTGGGCTGCTTCTTGCCCTGGGTACAGCGATCAGCTGGTCTGTAGGCACGGTGTACGTCAAGAGAGTCAGCGGCCGGGTAGACTTCATGTGGCTTGCGGCCATGCAGTGCTTAATTGGAGGAGTGGTGCTGACGGGTGCCGGTTCCATTACTGAGACTTGGAGCGGCATTGTATGGAACGGCTCTTTTTTAATAAGCCTCCTGTACGCGAGCGTGTTTGGAGTTGCTGTATCCTGGATGCTGTATTTCTTCCTGGTGAATGCCGGCAATCTTCAAAAGATATCCTCTTTCCTGTTCCTTGTCCCCATAGTTTCCGTAACCCTTGGTGCGCTGCTGCTGAATGAGCCGTTAACCGGATTTCTACTGGCCGGCCTAATGCTGATTGCCTTCAGCTTGTATTGCATCAACCGGCAGCCGAAAGTCAAAGATCCCTAAAAAAGAAGATAGAGAGATATAACTCTTGTTCATTTCTCACACTTGTGGATAGTTGCCCCAGTACCGTCCTATGGAACTGCGGACTAACCATAGCGGGAAGTGAACCTCGATGACGCTTCATACCCGCAGAGCTCAAACGCCCAAGTAATCTAGGAGGCAAGGAAATGACAGAGGAAGCATTTCGGATTGAAAGGGATTTTCTTGGAGAGAAACAGGTTCCGCTTGATGTATATTACGGTATCCAGACGGTGCGCGCCCTGGAGAACTTCCCGGTTACCGGTTACCGCATTCACGGGGAATTGATTGTTGCACTGGCTATGGTTAAAAAGGCGGCTGCAGCCGCGAACATGGAGCTCAAGCAGTTGACGCCGAGACTCGGCGAAGTGATTATACAGGCTGCAGGCGAGATTATAGCGGGACAGTGGCATGGTTCGTTCATCGTTGATCCGATTCAAGGCGGAGCAGGAACCTCCATTAACATGAATGCGAATGAAGTCATTGCGAACCGGGCCATTGAGCTTCTCGGTGGACGTAAAGGTGATTATAGGGTTGTTAGCCCAAATTCTCATGTCAACATGTCACAGTCAACTAATGACAGCTTTCCTACAGCGATTCACTTGGCGGTTCTCTCCATGCTGGAGAAGCTAATTGGAACTTTACACGGGCTGCATGCGGCGTTCGAGAGGAAGGCAGCGCAGTTCGATCACGTGATCAAAATGGGACGCACCCATCTGCAGGACGCTGTTCCGATCCGGCTGGGGCAAGAATTCCAGGCGTATGCCAGTGTACTGGGCCGGGACATCCAGAGGATCAGCAGAACGAAAGAGCTGCTATATGAAGTGAATCTCGGTGCGACTGCTGTGGGGACGGGTCTCAACGCAGACCCGCAATATATTGTAAGAGCTGTGGAATCGCTTGCGGACATCAGCGGGTTCCCGCTGATTCGTGCGGGACACTTACCAGACGCTACGCAGAACACGGATGCCTATACTGAAGTGTCTGCTACTCTGAAAATCTGCATGATCAATATGTCAAAGGTAGCCAATGACCTGCGGTTAATGGCCTCCGGCCCGCGGGCCGGATGGGGTGAGATTACGCTGCCCGCCCGGCAGCCGGGTTCCTCAATTATGCCGGGCAAGGTTAATCCGGTGATGTGCGAGCTGGTTAACCAGGTGGCATTTCAGGTCATGGGAAATGATCATACGATCTGCCAGGCTTCAGCAGCCGGGCAGCTGGAGCTGAATGTGATGGAGCCTGTGCTTGTATTCAATCTCCTCCAATCCTTAACAATCATGAATCAGGCATTGGATGTATTTAACACCCTCTGTGTGCAGGGAATTGAAGCTAATGAAGAACGCTGCCGAAGTTATGTGGATCAGAGCGTAGGCATAATGACAGCGCTCAACCCGCATCTGGGTTATGAAACGGCGGCAAGAATCGCCAATGAAGCAATTGCCACCGGGAAGTCCGTCCGCGAGCTCTGCCTTCTGTACAATGTGCTGTCGGAGGAGGAGCTGGATTTGATTCTCGATCCCTACCAAATGACCGAACCCGGCATTGCCGGTAAGGAACGTTTGGAATATAGCTGAAAGTGACGTGAGGATTATGGATTATTATCAATTTATATCGGATATCATCGACCAGAAGCAAGGGAAGCTCACGGAGGCCAGTGATCAAATCTGGGACTTCTGCGAAACACGTTACCAGGAGCACCGCTCAGCGGAGGTCTTATGCAAGGTACTAGAAGAAGAGGGCTTCAGTGTTCAGCGAAGCGCGGGAGAGATAGAAACGGCTTTTGTGGGCACTTACGGCAAGGGGGCGCCTATAATCGCCATACTTGGTGAATTTGATGCCTTGTCAGGGATGAGCCAGGTTGCCGGTGTAACCTTCAAAGAACCTTTGCAAGAAGGTGCAAACGGACATGGCTGCGGACATAATCTGCTGGGTGCAGGCTCGCTTGGCGCTGCGGTTGCCGTCCGGCATTATCTGGAGAGAAGCGGCCTGCCGGGAACCATCCGTTATTACGGCTGTCCTGCTGAAGAAGGAGGCGGCGGTAAAGCCTATATGGCGCGGGCGGGATTGTTCAAGGATGTCGATGCAGCCTTTACCTGGCATCCATGGGATGAGAATCTGGCATATAACAGCAGAATGCTGGCCACCTGCCAGATCCAGTTCACCTTCAGGGGCAACAGCTCGCACGCATCTGCAAGTCCCCATCTGGGCCGCAGCGCACTGGATGCTGTCGGACTTATGAATGCAGGAGCCAACTATCTGAGAGAGCATTTGATTTCTGAGGCAAGGCTGCATTATGCCATTACGGATGCCGGCGGACACTCGCCCAATGTTGTGCAGGCCAAAGCCTCGGTATTGTATAAGCTCCGTGCTCCAAGAATGAGCCAGGTGAAGGAAATGATCCAACGGGTATGCGATATCGCCAGTGGCGCAGCCATGATGACCGGAACCCGTGTAGAACATCAGGTGGATGGTGCCTCCGCAGATCTGATTCCTAATTTCACCTTAAGCCGGGTGATGCACCAGTGCTTCACTGAACTCGGTGGTGCGGCTTTTACAGAAGATGAGCAGCGGTTTGCCCGGGGGATTCAGGACAGCTTCTCGGCGGAAGAAAAGCGCATAGTGCGGAACGGAGGCGGAAGGATTCTGTCGGAGCAGCTTCAGCCGTATTCAGAGGAGCAGGGATATGTGTATGCTTCGACAGATGTGGGGGATGTCAGCTGGATTGTGCCTACAGGGCAGGTCTATGTGACCACCTGTGCATACGGCACCCAGCCGCATAGCTGGCAGCTGGTGACACAGGGCAAATCTTCTGCAGCCCATAAAGGCATGCTGCTGGCAGGCAAGGTGCTGGCTGCTTCAGCTATACATGTGCTGCAGCATCCCGCAGTGATTGCTGCTGCGAAATCTGAGCTGAAGGAACAGTTGGACGGAGAGGTGTACCAGTCACTGATTCCGCCGGAAGTGCAGCCGGCAGCAAGCAGAGCGGTCTAGCAGAGAAAATCGAGACCATCAAGAGTGTGAAGGGGTTGGGAAGAGTGAAGGACAACGAGATTCTAGGGACCATGAGCTTCAGCATGTACGAGCAAATATTCGCAGCTCATCAAGGGGGGAAATTATCAGTAGAGCCTAAGCAGACTGTACACAACAGTGTGGATTTGGCAAGAATCTATACTCCCGGTGTTGCAGAAGTCTGCTCTGCAATTCATAGGGAACCGGATAAGGCCCACACATTAACTATCAAGAAGAATACCGTTGCCGTGATCTCAGACGGAACTTCCGTGCTGGGCTTGGGGGATATCGGGCCATATGCAGCCGCTCCTGTAATGGAAGGCAAAGCCATGCTGTTTAAACAACTGGCTGGGGTGGATGCTTTTCCGATCTGTCTGGACACTACCGATACAGAGGAAATCATTCGTACGATTCAAAGAATCAGTCCTATATTCGGCGGGATCAATTTAGAAGATATTAGCTCTCCAAGGTGTTTTGAAATAGAGCGCCGATTAGCTGATCTGTTGGATATCCCTGTGTTTCATGATGATCAGCATGGTACTGCGATCGTGGTGCTTGCCGGATTGTTCAATGCGCTGAAGGTGGCAGGCAAGCAGATCGATCAAATTCGCGTTGTCGTCAACGGTATCGGAGCGGCGGGAATGGCGATATGCCGAATGCTGCTAAGAGCCGGTGTCACCAGACTCGTCCCCGTGGACCGGGAAGGAGCTATCGTACTAGGCGGCCGTTATTCTCAGCCCATGTGGCAATGGCTGGCGGAGCGGCCAGAAGTGGAAGCCATTCCTGGGCTGCTCAAGGAAGTTATCAGGGATGCGGATGTATTTATCGGGGTGTCCAGAGGAGGGGTTCTTACGGCTGACGATGTGCAGTATATGGCTCCCGGCAGCATCGTCTTTGCCATGGCCAATCCGGACCCGGAGATTGCACCGGAGGAAGCTCTGCCTTATGTTCAAGTATTCGCTACAGGACGCAGTGACTACCCCAATCAAATCAACAATGCCCTTGTTTTTCCCGGGATTTTCCGTGGAGCCCTGGACTGCCGGGCTTCCTCCATTAATGAAGAGATGAAGCTTGCTGCTGCCTA
The DNA here is from genome assembly GCF_038002725.1 of Paenibacillus sp. FSL H7-0323. Classification (NCBI taxonomy): domain Bacteria; kingdom Bacillati; phylum Bacillota; class Bacilli; order Caryophanales; family Paenibacillaceae; genus Paenibacillus; species Paenibacillus sp. FSL H7-0323. The sequence continues at coordinate 1,617,725 of NZ_JBBODB010000001.1, forward strand.
TGCCATAGCTTCAGCCATTCCGGATGCAGAATTAAGCCCGGTGAATATTGTTCCTGCTGTATTGGACAGAGAAGTCGTCGCGAGAGTGAGGGTTGCTGTGATTAGAGCAGCTGTTTCATCTGGGCAAGCGAGAGTTATGCCTGTAGACTTAATGGATGGAGTGTCGTAATCCAAATAATAACGGGAAGGGCTGTGTATTTTATTGTCATTAACTGCAAAATTGTAGGTGAAGGATTCCCGGTAGTTATTTTGCATGGCTGGTCTTTGGATCACAGCGTAATGTCTGGCTGCCTAGAGCCGAATTTTGTGAAACGGCAGGGCTGGAAAAGAATCTACATCGATTTACCAGGAATGGGAGCATCGAAAGCTCAAGCAAACATTCGTAATTCAGATGATATGCTGCAAGCGGTTCTTGACTTCATAACTTTACAAATTCCTGATGAACCTTTTTTGATCTTCGGGTATTCATACGGCGGCCTTATTGCACGGGGTGTTGCACATTATCTTCAAAAAGATGTACGTGGCATGCTCTTAATTGCACCAGTAATTGTAAGTGAACCGTCGGAAAGAAACTTGCCGGAGAAAAGAGTCATCAAGGCCGATAGTTCATTGCTGTCGCGTCTCCCCCTGGAAGATGCCTCTGAATTTGCTGCCGTGTCCGTTATTCAGGGAGAAGAGGAATGGGTCAGGTTTAATCGCGAAATTCTCTTACCCTCAAGAAAAGCGGATCACTCATTTTTAACTCAAGTCCGCAACAATGGATACGGGTTCACATTTGAAATGGACACTGATACAACGATAAACGAGTATCCTGTACTTATTATTACTGGTCGTCATGACCATATTGTCGGATACAAGGATGCATGGGGTATATTGGATGAATATCCAAACGGAGCTTTTTCATTGCTGGATTTGGCTGGACATCATCTACAAATAGAACAGCCCAATATATTCAATGCCTTAGTAAACAATTGGCTTGATGAACTTGAGAGCGGATATATAAATTGCTGAGTTATACCCTTGTAAGAGGAAATGAAACTCTCCACTTGATTTTCAAGCAAATTCCGGATCAGGTGTATAGGAAAGTTCAGTGTCTTTTTCAGAAATATATTTCAGAATTTCGATAACTTCCTTTGGTCTATCTGTTTTTAAATGAAAGTTAATTTTTAACTCAGTGTAGTTTCCCATGATGAATTATTCAAATGCAACAGATGGACATATTTGGAGAAAAAATAGGCGGTATCAATAAATCGATATTCTACCGAAGAGGTTTATCTAAATGATGGAAAGGTCGCCTACCTAAAAAAAAATGTCGTCTCATTAGTGAGGAGGATTTGTGTCCTTACCTCCGATGTAGGAGAACAAGAACATAGTCCCATTGGAACCCGCGCCTAGCGCGGGTTTTCTATTTTAAGGGATCAAGTTCTTGTCCATTGCTCAGGACAAGAACTTGGTACTATTGCCGATTCGATTAATATCTAATTATTAACTTGTTCCGGTTTCCAGCTCAAATCGGTAATCAAACTTTAGTTGGCATTACAGAAATTATTGGAAGTTTTTAATGAATAAGTACCGAAAGCTCAATTAATTGTACAACTTGTCTTTTAACTGACTGGACTGTCCAATGACACAAAGTTACCTATATTATGACGGATTTTAATTTATGTATAAACAATGATGTTTTAAGCTAAGTAACACCTATATTAACAACCAGGGGATAATATATAATCTGCTTCGCTGCCTTTGTACAATAATAAACCACAATGTAAATCGTTTTGAGTACTAATACACGAATCATGATGTTTTAGTGATTGATGCTATGCTATCTATGTTTTATCATACACATATGGGCATTAAACCATTATTGTGTATTCGGAAGGAGATGATGATATATAGCATTTAATAACAATAAAGTGAAAGTGGATGGAATCTTTATTTCCAGATGAAATGGATAAATAGCCTGTAATGACCGGTCATTAGGTATTGTACTAGAGGTGAATATGTCATCAGTGCAGTTCAGACAGAACACCGTATTAATGCTATTAATAGAATCAGTGACCTTGCTACTTTTCATAAAAAAATAAATGTTCAGGAGAAAAATATATGGAAAAAGTAATTTTGAACAATGGCATAGAAATGCCGATTCTCGGCTTTGGTGTATATCAGATAACTGATGCAAATGAATGTGAACAAAGCGTTTATGATGCTCTTATGGCAGGTTACCGTCTGATTGATACTGCTGCAGCATATCTAAATGAAGAAGCGGTAGGACGAGCAATCAAACGAAGTGGTGTGCCTAGAGAGGAAATATTCGTTACTACAAAAGTTTGGATTCAAGATGCAGGTTATGAGAATACAAAAAAAGCATTCGCAAAATCACTAGAAAAATTGCAATTGGACTATTTGGATTTGTATTTAATTCATCAGTCTTTTGGTGATGTGTATGGTTCTTGGCGTGCTATGGAAGAATTGTATCGTGAAGGTAAGATCAAGGCTATCGGAGTATGTAACTTCCCTATGGACCGATTGGTAGATTTGATTGATCACAACGAAGTTACTCCTGCTATAAACCAAATTGAAACGCATCCGTTCACCCAGCAAGTAGAAAGTTCTCTTTATATGAAAGAGAATAATGTTCAGATCCAGTCATGGGGTCCATTTGCTCAAGGAACAAATAATATCTTCCAGAATGAAGTTTTAGTTTCAGTGGCTGAAAAACATAAAAAATCCGTGTCTCAGGTAATTTTACGTTGGTTAACCCAAAGAGGAGTCGTTGTGATTCCAAAGTCTGTTCACAAGGAAAGAATCATCGAAAACTTCAATATCTTTGATTTTGAATTAAGCCAAGAGGATATAGAGTTGATTGCTACATTAGATACGAAAAAGAACCTGCTCTTTTCATTTGACGATCTGGAAAGCGTCAGATGGCTCAGCAACGTTAAGTTTGATATTTAATGCTCAGATACCACTCAACGAATCATTACAACAACTAGAAAGAGGGATAAAAAATGGAGTATACAAAACTTGGTAATAGCGGATTGGATGTATCGCGAATTTGTATGGGAACGATGGGCTTAGGTGTAGAATCCAAGCGTTGGCCTCAAAAATGGCTGATTGATGAGGAGAATAGCCGTCCGATTATTAAAAAGGCACTAGAACTCGGGATCAACTTCTTTGACACAGCAAATGTGTACTCAGACGGTTTGAGCGAGGAATTTTTGGGACGCGCTATAAAGGATTTTGCAAATCGGGATGAAGTCGTTCTTGCAACAAAAGTGCATTACCCTATGCACGACGGTCGAAATGGTGCTGGTCTTTCCCGGAAGACAATCATGAGTGAAGTTGATAAAAGCCTTAAGCGCCTTGGAACTGATTATATCGATCTCTATCAGATTCACCGCTGGGATTATAACACCCCGATTGAAGAAACGATGGAAGCGTTGCACGATGTTGTGAAAGCCGGAAAGGCAAGATACATTGGTGCTTCCGCCATGTACGCATGGCAGTTCCAAAAGGCATTACATGTAGCTGAGAAAAATGGCTGGACAAAGTTTATATCCATGCAGAATCACCTTAACCTCATGTATCGTGAAGAAGAAAGGGAGATGCTCCCACTTTGTAAGGAAGAAAAAATCGGTGTTATACCATATAGTCCTCTTGCATCAGGAAGATTGACGCGTGATTGGAGTGAAACAACAAAACGTTCGGAGACTGATCAAGTTCAAAAAAATAAATATGATGCAACAGCCGATACCGATCGAGCAATTGTAGAACGTGTTGCTGAATTGGCAGAAAAACATGATGTGCCACGCGCTCATATTGCACTTGCTTGGTTACTGCAGAAAGAACCGGTAGCAGCTCCAATTGTAGGCGCTACAAAAATATCTCATCTCGAAGACGCAGTAGCGGCCCTTTCTGTTTTCTTAACACCGGAAGAAGTAGCATACATGGAAGAACCATATGTACCGCACACAATCGTAGGTCACAATTAATACGTGTATGACGACATTTATAGGATAGCTAACTAGATTTGGAAAGTGAGGACTAATCAATGGAAAATGTAAAATTAACATCAAAAGTATTAGAAGGACGCGTAGCACTCGTTACAGGTGGAAGTGCTGGAATTGGTTACGGAACTGCTAAGCGTTTGGCCGAAGCGGGAGCATTTGTCTACATTGTCTCGCGGCGTCAGGAACAGATTGAACAGGCTGCAGTTCAGCTCGGATCATCGGTGCGAGGCATCGCAGTTGATGTTACGAAAAAAGAGGATTTAGAGCGTCTTGCCGAGACCATTCTGAAAGAGCACGGTGCCCTCGATATCGTCTTCGCCAATGCTGGCGGAGGTAGAGCTATCCCCTTCGATGATCTCACCGAAGGGGATATCGATCACTTGCTCGGCGTTAATATCAAGGGAGTTATTCTTACCATTCAGACCATGCTTCCGATTCTTAAGGACGGAGCTTCAGTTATTCTGAATGCTTCGATTACCGCTGACATGGGTCTTCCTGGTTTTGCAGTTTACGCATCTACCAAGGCAGCTGTACGTTCGCTGGCACGCAGCTGGACCACAGATCTTAAGCATCGGGGAATAAGGGTGAATTCTGTTAGCCCAGGCGTTGTGCCAACTGAGGGTTACCGCACCGAACAGTACATGACTGATGAACAGGTTGCTGATTACGCAGATCGGGTTATAAGTGAGATTCCGGTAGGGCGTGTCGGAACACCTGAAGATATCGGTGACGCAGTGGTCTTTCTAGCCTCTGAAGCGAGTAGCTTTATTACTGGTATTGATCTGGTAGTCGATGGCGGCCAAACGCGAGTATATGCGGGGAATAACTAATGAAAACAACCTTGAAATCTGACGAACAGCACATCATTTGCGAATTACAATGCGAAGCGTCGAACCGCGAAAAGGTAAAAGAACTACTCTTAGAACTTGTCGAACCAGCACGTTCTGAGGTGGGGTGCCTTTACTACGACTTATACCAAAAAATTGAAGAACCCAACACCTTCTACATTCTAGACGGTTGGGTTAATGAACAAGCTGTTGATGAGCACACTCAGCATCCGAATGTGCCAAAAGTTATGGAACATTTGAGCCCTTTACTTCTCTATCCTCCGAAGATCACGCTGAGTAACCGCGTGAGTGATCCGTCATAATTACTAAATTAACTATCCGTCTAACAAAAATAGGAATTCGTACTTTATGTTAATGTTCAATTGATTTCTTCCGTCTATGAGCCGAGCTAGAACTTATCATAGTATTCTAGCTCGGTCTTTTTTTCAAAGGTATTATCCCTATATTTGTAGCTATTTGTGCATCGAAGTTTCTACATTGTAATTTAGTTAATTGTAATATTTGCTTCTTATGACATTACAAAAAGGATGCTGGAAAATGAGTAATCAAAACATTGCGAAAGAAATAGTTCACTTGGTCGGTGGAGAACAAAACATATCTAGCCTTGTGCATTGTGCAACACGGCTACGTTTTAATTTAAAAGATAATAAACTGGCAGATAAAGAGAATCTCAAAAAATTAAGTGGAATTCTCGGCGTGGTGGAAAGTGGTGGACAATTTCAGATTGTGATAGGAAGTCATGTCTCGGAGGTTTATAAAGAAATTTCGAAGACTACAAATACGGATGCCTCAGAAAAGTCTCCAAATGAGAAAAAGGGAAGTATTGGAGCCCAAATATTTGAAGTTATTTCCCGCAGTTTTTCACCTTTGCTTGGAGCCCTTGCTGGTGCAGGTATGCTTAAAGCATTATTAACTATTTTAACAATGACTGGGATATTATCAGCAGAAAGCGGGACTTACTTTATTTTATCAGCTGCTGGAAACGCTGTCTTTTACTTTCTCCCAATTTTTCTTGGTATAACCATTTCGACGAAGTTTGGAGCAAATCCATACGTTGGCGGAGCCATTGGAGCTGCATTACTAGAGCCGAATTTTACAAGTTTAGTTAATAATTCGGGTGACGTCTCTCATTTTCTAGGTATTCCAGTGGTTATGATGGATTATTCTTCTTCTGTGTTCCCTATTTTTATCGCAATTAGTATATATGCTGTTTTAGATAGATTCCTAAAAAAAATCATTCATAAAGACATACAAATGTTTATGGTTCCTATGTTGTCATTAGTTATCATCGTGCCATTGACTGTTATTGCTTTTGGTCCTTTTGGTGTGACTCTAGGGAATTTGATTGGGCAGGGGATCAGCTTTTTGGCTACTCAAAGTGGAATCTTAACAGGCGCTATAATGGGTGGAGCGTTTACTTTCCTTACCTTATTAGGACTTCATTGGGGACTTACTCCAATTGTTTTAGCTAACTTAGCTGGTGATGGAGATCCACTTCTTGCAATGGCTTCTGCAGCTATCTTTGCACAAATAGGAGTTTCTTTTGGTGTTTTGTTGAAAACAAAGGACAAAAATTTAAAAACACTAGCTGGATCTATGTTATTACCTGGTGCATTGTCAGGTGTAACAGAACCAATTATTTATGGATTAGTGCTTCGTTACAAACGTACACTTCCTTATATTGCGGTTTCAGGAGCGGTCGGAGGAGCAATTGTTGGCCTTGTTGGAGCTAAAGCAATATCATTTTCATTTCCATCTTTTTTAGGTATTCCAGCATTTTCACCAATGGGACTATACACGATTGCTATCCTAATTTCATTTGCTTGCGCAACACTTCTGACAGTAGTTTTGGGATATGAAGATAAACAGAAAAATGTCGAAGCAAACAAGACAGAGTCTGAACAGCAATCTTTAAAGCAAGAGGTTATTCTCAGTCCATTAACAGGAGTGATTAAGCTATTGGCGGATGTGGAGGATGAAGCTTTTGCCACAGAAGCTATGGGTAAAGGGATATCGATTGAACCAACTGTGGGTAAAGCTGTATCACCTGTTAACGGTGTTGTTACAACCGTTTTTAGGACTGGACATGCAATTGGTATCACGTCAGACAAAGGTGCAGAATTACTCATTCATATCGGAATCAATACCGTCAAATTAAAAGGAAAATACTTTTCTCCGGTTGTAAATGAGGGGGATCGGATAATTCAAGGTGACCTACTAGTAAACTTTGATATTGAGAAAATTAAAGAAGCTGGATATCTAGTTACTACCCCAATAATTATTACAAATTCAAGCAGCTATACTGATGTTATTGATACTAATAAAGAAACCGTCCAGGAAAAAGATGATTTATTAACACTAATCATTTAATTATTTTCAGTAGAAATGATAGACAAAATATATGTATGGGATTAAGGAGAATGATAACTATGAATTATGAAGAAAAGAAGTTTCCAGAAGGATTCTTATGGGGCGGGGCTACTGCAGCAAATCAATTGGAAGGCGGATTTTATGAGGGTGGAAAAGGGCTGAATATAGCTGATGTTCTACCTGGGGGAAAAGAACGGCTCAACGTATTGAAGTCACCAGGTTTCGATTTTGAAATTGATACAGAAAAATATAGTTATCCAAATCATGAGGCTATAGACTTCTACCATCGCTACAAAGAAGATATCGCGTTATTTGCAGAAATGGGATTCAAAGTATACCGTATGTCCATCGCTTGGACAAGGATATTTCCTAATGGAGATGAGATGGAACCAAATGAAGCAGGCTTAGCTTTTTATGATCGTGTGTTTGATGAATTGCATAAATATGGTATTGAACCGATTGTCACGATATCTCACTATGAAATGCCGATAAATCTTGTGAAAGAATATGGAGGCTGGAGAAGTAGAGAAGTAGTAACCTTCTTTGAAAGATATGCAAAAGCAATTTTAAACCGTTACAAAGAAAAGGTGAAGTATTGGCTCACATTCAACGAAATCAATTCTGGACTTGAATTACCGATTTTCGGTCTTGGTTTTGCGATTCAAAATGACGAAGACAAATACCAGCCAACTTTTCAAGCTTTCCATCATCAATTTGTTGCAAGTAGTTTGGCGGTTAAGGCCTGCCACGAAATTATTCCCGATGCGAAAATAGGATGTATGATTATATATGCACCTATATATGTCTATGACAGTAAACCTGAAAATGTAATGTATGGTCTACAAAAGTCACGTTTTTTTAATAATTTCTGTGGTGATGTTCAAGTAAGAGGGGAATACCCAGCTTTTATCAAACGTTACTTTAAAGAACATAACATTAATATTGAAATTCAACCTGATGATTTACAGCTTCTGAAGACGTATACAGTTGATTTTATTAGTTTTAGTTATTATATGTCACTGACCGAAAAGGAAGAAAAGTTAGCTACTGATATTGGAGAAGGAAATATCTTAGGAGGAATGAAAAATCCGTTTTTAAAAACTAGTGAGTGGGGATGGGAAATAGACCCTATCGGATTAAGAATTTCACTAAATGAGTTATATGACAGATACCGGAAACCACTTTTTATTGTTGAAAACGGTTTAGGAGCAAAAGATAAGGTAGAAGAAGATGGTTCAATTCATGATGATTATCGAATTGATTATCTTCGCGAACATATTAAACAGATGCGTGAAGCTATTGAAGATGGTGTTGAATTGATGGGATATACGCCTTGGGGTTGTATTGATCTAGTAAGTGCTTCAACAGGAGAAATGTCTAAACGTTATGGATTTATTTATGTCGATAAACACGATGATGGTAACGGATCACTAGAGCGGAGTAGAAAGAAGTCTTTCTTCTGGTATAAAGACGTAATAGAAACAAATGGGGCAAAACTTTAAAAATTGTTAATTAGAAACTATACAATTTCGTTTGATTCGTGCACTAATACACAATTTAGGATGACTTAGTTATTGACCATATTCTGGTACTAGATATACTTATTCACGAGAGCGTAGTAAATCACAAGTGTGAATTTGGTGAAATCAATAAGTATAATAAAGGAGAATAATCATGGGAAATCGGTTTGATGGTAAAGTAGTATTAATTACAGGTGCAGGCTCTGGTTTAGGTCAAGCCTCTGCATTACAAGTAGCAAAGGAGGGAGCAAAGCTATCACTAGTTGATTTAAACTCGGCAGCTTTAGAAGAAACAAAAGGTAAAGTGCTCGAAGTTACACCTAATGCAGAAGTGCTCTTAATCACTGCTAATGTGGCAGATGAAAAAGCAGTTGAAAACTATGTCAAAGATACAGTCGAAAGATATGGAAGAATAGATGGTTTCTTTAACAATGCAGGAATCGAAGGGAAACAAAACCTCCTAACAGAGGATTACGATTTTGAAGACTTCCAAAAAGTCATAAGTATTAACTTAAGCGGTGTATTTTATGGTATGAAATATGTATTGAAAGTTATGAGAGAACAAGGTTATGGCTCGGTTGTCAATACGGCTTCAGTTGGTGGCATTCGTGGTGTGGGAAACCAAACCGGTTATGCGGCTAGTAAACATGGTGTGGTTGGGTTAACAAGAAACTCTGGTATTGAATACGGTCAATACGGTATAAGCATTAAAGCCATTGCACCTGGCGCAATCCTGACACCAATGATTGAAGTATATTTAAAACAAATCGATCCAGTTAATTGGAAAGAAGCAGCAGACGAATTAGTTCAACCTAATCCAATGAAGCGTTTCGGAAAACCAGAAGAAGTCGCTTATTTAGTTTCGTTCTTACTTTCTGATCAAGCAAATTTCATCAATGCAACCGTAATTCCAATTGATGGTGGACAATCTAATAAATATTAATTGAACTATAAAGAGTGGTTGAGTATTTTTTGACCACTTTTTATTTGCAATTGCATTTTAGGAAAGAAAAGAGGTTTCAAATGCCTAATGATAAAAAAGTTGCTTTAGTCACCGGCGGAAATCGAGGAATTGGTTATGAGCTCGTCAAACAATTGGCTTTGAATGGTTTTAAGGTTATTTTGGCAAGTAGAGATCCAGAAATGGGTCAGGAGGTTACACAAAAACTAAATGAAGTAGATCTGGATGTTACGTTTGTAAGGATGGATGTCGACGATCAAGAAAGCATCCGTCAGGCTGCAACTGTAGTCAATGAGAAGTATGGGAAACTAGATGTATTAATAAATAATGCTGGTGTGTATTTGGATGAGAATGAACGGCTATTAACGATGAATCCTAGTCTTCTAGAGCACACGATGGACATTAATTTCTTTGGTGTTTATTATGTCATCCGTGCCTTTCTCCCCCTCATGAAAAAGCGTGGCTATGGGAGAATTATTAATGTTTCTTCTGAAATGGGAGCGATGCGGGATATGTCCTCTCAAGGAGCAGGGGCCTATAGGCTGTCTAAGCTTGCCTTGAATGGATTGACGCAATTGATAGCTGCAGAAGTCAAAGGAGATATCAAAATAAACGCTGTCTGTCCGGGCTGGGTAAGTTCTGATATGGGTGGTCCATCTGCTCCAAGAACTCCAAAACGAGCAGCGGAGTCTATACTCTGGTTAGCGACTATTGGTCCTGAAGGACCTTCTGGTGGGTTTTTCAGAGATGGCAAAGAACTCGAATGGTAACAATAGATATTGGTTAATCAAAGAAATGCGGAGGATTAAAATATGCAAAAAGTTATGTTGAACAACGGTGTGGAAATGCCTATCCTTGGATTTGGTGTTTTTCAAATTCAAGATGAAAAAGAATGTGAACAAGCTGTTTGTGATGCCCTAATGGCAGGATATCGTTTAATTGATACGGCTGCAGCTTATCAAAATGAAGAAGCTGTTGGAAGAGGAATTAAACGTAGTGGTATTCCAAGAGAAGAAATATTTGTAACTACAAAACTGTGGATTCAAGATGCTGGTTATAATAGTGCAAAAAAAGCATTCAAAAATGCATTAGATAGGTTGCAGTTAGATTATTTAGATTTATATTTGATTCATCAACCTTATGGTGACATCTATGGCTCTTGGCGAGCGATGGAAGAATTATATCATGAAGGAAAAATCAAAGCGATTGGAGTTAGTAACTTCCAAAATGATCGCCTCTTAGATTTAATAATGAATAATGAAGTTAAACCTGCTGTAAATCAAGTGGAGACACATCCGTTTTTTCAACAAATAGAAAATGCCCAATTTATGAAAGAACAAAATGTTCAAATTCAGTCTTGGGGTCCTTTTGCTGAAGGGAAAAAAGATATCTTTAAAAACGAAGTATTGGTAACAATAGCAGAAAAATATAATAAATCAGTTGCTCAGGTAATATTACGTTGGCTAACTCAAAGGGATATCGTAGTTATTCCAAAATCAGTACGTAAAGAAAGAATTATCGAAAACACTAATATATTTGAATTTAAATTAAAACAAGAAGATATGGAACTGATTCAAACATTGGATACAAAAGAGAGTTTGTTTAATCGTCCGAATGATATGGCAAGAGTGAAGTCGTTAAACAGCATGAGATTTAATATCTAAAGACTTAATAAATAAGAAATATAATACGTAAAAAAGAATACTAAAAGCAAACCAAAAGTATAGTTCCTTCTAGTAAGGGATTATGCTTTTTTTGTCGTAGATAATTTTTCAAGTACCCTCGTAATATTCCCTATAACATTCATATTATCGCAATTATAAATTTAATATACACAATTTTAATTGAAGTGTGCACTAGTGCACATTTTTTAGGAGTTTAGTAATTGATCATGTTCTATTTTTATATATAATAATACACATGAGTGGTTTAAGCCATTCAAATGAATTTAGTTACTGGTGCAAAGGAGAGAGAGCATCAAAAAAAGAATTTAAGAAAATGTTCTAAGAAAGATTGGAATTATAAAAATAGGTTGGAGATGATTAAATGTCTAAAAGAAATAATTTGTTTATATTTATATTAACCCTGGGTGTATTTGGTATTTTGAATACTGAAATGGGTGTTGTTGGAATATTGCCTCAAATTGCTGAACGCTTCCATGTCAGCGTATCTCAAGCAGGATTACTAGTGAGTCTCTTTGCACTTGCTGTTGCCATATCTGGTCCAATTTTGCCGTTATTGTTCTCTGGTATCAACCGCAGAAAGGTATTGTTATTTGTACTTGGTGTATTCGTTTTAAGTAACATTGTTTCTATATTTGCTCCAAACTTTACTATTGCATTAATTGCTCGCGTAATTCCAGCATTTTTACATCCAGTATATATCTCAATTGCTTTGACAGCAGCAGCTAGTTCAGTTAGTGAGAAAGAAGTTCCTAAAGCTGTTTCAAAAGTCATTTTGGGTGTGTCAGCAGGAATTGTAATTGGTGTACCCATCACAACATTTATTGCTAGTGCAACTTCGCTTGATCTTGCGATGACATTCTTTGCTGTCGTGAATGCAATAGCATTCATGGGTGTATTACTATTTGTCCCATCTATGCCTGTTAAGGAGAGACTTTCCTACGGAGCCCAACTAAGCGTGTTGAAAAAACCCATAATTTGGCAATCAATTACCGCTGTCGTATTTATAAATGCAGCAACAGCTGGGGTTTATAGTTACTTCGCGGAGTATCTTGAAACCATTACTCATATTTCTGGTACAGCCCTTAGTTTAATGTTAGTTATATTTGGTGTGGCAAGTTTGTTTGGGAATGTCTTAGGTGGAAAATTACTTTCTAAAAATGCTATTAAATCTGTAGTGATCTATCCATTCGTATTTGGAGCAGTATACATCTTATTATTCTTGATGGGCAAGTTTACTGCACCTATGATCATCATTGTTGTGTTATGGGGAATATTGTATGCAATATCAAATAATATTAGTCAATATTGGATTACATCTGCAGCTCCAGAAGCTCCTGAATTCGCTAATGGATTGTTTCTAACAGCAGGTAACTTAGGTATAACCATTGGAACGACTGTAGGTGGCTTATTTATATCTGGGATGGGGACCCAATACATCGTATTAGGAGGACTGCTGTTCTTGATATTGAGCTTAATATTTATCTTACTGAGAACCTTCATGTACAGTCCTAATAAACAACTAGCTAAATAAAGAATGCGATCTAAAACCATGAATCGCAGCAAGTGTTTTAAGGAGAAGATATAATGAGTGAAAGAAATGTAAGAAGGGATAATTCCCTTAGTAAATCAATCGATGAAACGTTTGACGAATCTATTCAAGAAGCAAACCAATCTGCTGTAGTTGTCGGTGCGTCGCTTTCTGGACTCATGGCAGGGATTGCTCTTGCGCGATCTGGATTACATGTAACCATTTTAGAGAGCGCTGGAGCAAAACCACGTAGTGGCGCTGTTCTTCAAGTTGACAGCGGAGATATTGATCGGACTTTAACAGCGAAAGCTTTAAGAAAACTTGCTTCTGGTGGAATGAAGTCTGTTGAAGCCTGGTCTTCTGTGCAGTCTCGATTGCGTGCAGAAGCTAAATCTCATCCTAAAATCGACTTGCGTTATGATACTCGCGTTCAAACTGTTAATCAGGACAACGACTCAGCTTGGGTTATGACGGATAAGGGTGAGACATTCCACGGAGATATTTTGATTGGTGCTGATGGTCACCGCAGCACTGTGCGACGTCATGTTGCACCACATAATCCGAACGCAACTTTTGCGGGATATGTGATATGGGTAGCTATTGTAGATGAGAATGTTATTCCTAAAGAACATCGGCCTAATCGTAATGCACCAAGGGTAGCTATGCCAGATGGTATCGGTGACTTTTTACTCGGTGGTATTGTTGCTGGAACAGATGGTTCTCATGATCTAGGCCATAGACGACTAGGATGGGCTTGGTACGATAACACTCAAAATGATTTGTTACGTCGTCTTGGATGTGTGGAAGGAACCGTTGTACGACATTCGCTCAATGCTACTGACATTCCAGAACAGACATTGATTGAGCTAGCTGAACAAGCTTCTCATAGATGGCCACAACCATGGTTAGACGCAATTCTTTATAGCATTCGAACACGTAACCTTACAGGAACACCGATTGCCGAATACGTTCCTGACAAACTTGTGAAAGGACGTATAGCTATCGTTGGAGATGCTGCACATGTACCTACACCACTGACTGCATCGGGATTTAATGCTTCATTACAAGATGCTGCTACCTTGGCAGACTGTGTTGCAAAGGGAATACAAGGAATTGCAGCAACTGAAGCTCTTTTGGAATATGAATCTCTCCGTTTAAAGGATGTACGTCAGATTGTGCAATCTGGACAATCTTTCAGTCGCTCTTTTGGACGATAATATAGTTACGTGATTTGATATGATGTTAGTGAAGCTGAAGATGGATTTAAAAAATCATATTTCATGCAAAAAAAAGGAGCAGTTTGCAAAACTGCTCCTTTTTTTTGATTTGTAAGATAACTATGAGAGATTACTTTCTAATAACATTCCGACTTGTTTTCCCATAACTTCAGGTGGATAAGGCATTCCATTTGTAAACCACCATTCCACGATCCCTACGTAAGCTGGCGAGATAAACTGTATAATAATATCTTCGTTAATTCCGCGTTTTTTCCCCTCCGTCATATCCCATCCATTCTTGATATCATCGGTGACAAACTCAAGGAAACGGCATCGGAAGAAAGGGGCTCCTTTGCTGGCTAGTAAGGCCGAAAAGAATGAATAATTTCGTTCGAAGTATGCGAACCAGCTCACATTGCCATCTAAAGTATCCATATCAGATTCCAATTCGCAGATTCTTTTTAATTCCTTAATATGTTCTTCGATAAGCTTATCCAACAGATCAAATTTATCCAAGTAATGAAGATAGATGGTTCTGCGATTAACATTTGCTCTATCAGCGATATCCTGGATTGTAATGTCATCAAAGTTTTTTTCGCTCATCAGTTCTATAACAGCTTTTTTTATAGCCTCTTGAGACTTCAGACTTCTTCTATCCATCTTAGACATTGTGAGAATCACCCAACTTTCTAAAAATTAAATACTCAATTTCTATTATTTTGTGTACTAATACTCGAATTATAGTGATTTGGTGTTGTTGATATTCTGTTTCTCTATATAATTATACACTCATGGTCATTAAACCATCAATGCGTATTTTCAATGGCTGGCAAAATAAAAAAGGAGATGATGATATGGGAGTCAAATAACATCTAAAAATAACAAAATGGCTTTATTCTTGCCTAAAGTAGTTTTGAACCATGGATGTTGAAATGCCTATTCCCGGCTTTGGTGTTTATCAGATAGAAGATTCAAATGAATGTGAACAAAGTGTTTCTGTGCCCTAATGGCAGGTTATCATCTGATTGATACCACTGTAGCAAATCTAAATGAAGAAGCGGTTGAGCCGAGCAACCAAACAGAGTGGCATGCCAAGAAAGTAAATAAGGCTTGTCATGAAATTTTCGCCATTACTTATTTTAATAAACTATAAAAGGTAGGGAAATAACATCATGAAGAACAATTGGAAAATTTACATGCTTGCCTTTATTAGTTTTTTAGTTGGAACTTCACAATTCAGCATCGTGGGAATGTTGGATAAAGTGGCTGCTTCCGTCGAGGTATCGGTATCGACAGCGGGACAGCTTATTACGATATTTGCACTCGCTAACGCAATCGGTACGCCTATAGTTATAATTGCGATAGCAAGGATGAATCAGCGTAAGCAATTGCTTCTGGCTCTCACTATCATAATACTGGGCAGCATATCTACAATCGCCCTCCCAGGATTCGGTTTCCTAGTAGCCTCTCGCGCTATACTCGGGATTGGAACAGGGGTATTCGTTGTCACCGCTTATTCTATAGCTGGAAAGCTTGCTCCTCCCGAACGTTCGGGAAGAGCAATGTCCAACGTCGCAATGGGCTTTAGCTCATCCCTTGTATTCGGTGTCCCTATCGGCCGAATGGTTGCTGCGTCATATGATTGGAAAACAATCTTCTGGGTCATCGGTCTTCTAAGCCTGCTGGCAGCATTCGCCGTCGCACGGTTAATTCCAGCAACAGAAGGGGAAGCATCCGTACCTCTAGGTAAACGTCTTAGCCATTTGAAGAATCCAAAAATTGCGGTTACCATTAGCGTGACGTTCTTAGTGTTTACCGGTTATTCTATAGTTAATACGTACATTACTCCTTTACTAACGGCTATCATGCCGATGATGGAACAGAAAATGAGTATAATACTCTTCACCTTGGGAATAGGAAGTTTAATTGGATCCAAGCTTAGCGGCTTTTTATCAGATAAAATTGGTAAAGTTCCTACGCTCATATGTTCTATGGTCCTTCAAATTCTCGCTCTCACATTGCTGTCCATCAGTTCTGGAGGTGTTATCTTAGCTATCCTATTACTCATGATCTGGGAGATAGCATGCTGGACGTTCGGTCCAACCCAGAACTTTAATCTGATGTCACTTGCTCCGGAGGCTTCCGGCATCGTGCTTAGTCTGAACAGTTCCTTCGTACAATTCGGATTTGCCGCTGGCGCTGGCATTGGAGGAATTACCATGGGAGGATGGTCAGCTTTAGCGATCCCTTGGATCAGTGTTGTTTCAGTTGTGTTAGGGATCGTCGTCTTTGCTTTTTCTTTTAGGTATTCAACAATCTCGAAAAGTCATGCGTAGACAATGAAACTATATCCACATATCTGAATGCTGCACCAGTTGATAAAGCGATAAAGAAATCAGGTCAATGTCTTGATTTAGAGCCAAATTGAGAATATCGAGGCATTCGTGGATGCTGTATAAATGTGCGAGATGAAAAGAAAATAAGGTTGACATTAACGCAAAAAAATTTATGAATTATATCATCAATCAATCGTACTATATAAAATCGAAGATGTAAGGAGTATTCTCTGAGAAAGAGTTCCTTGTGATAGACATTGGATACTCTAGTGTCGTTTTAATTAATTTGGCTAACTATGGTTTGCTCTATGGGTGACCATATGACTCTCCAAACGCTAAAGATCTTACAGTACAGTTTTATGGAACTAGTTATATTGAAAATAAGGCGATTACCCATTCGATTTTGAGTGAGTAGTCGCTTTTTCCATATTTGCCTAGCTTTACGGAAATTATATATCTAATTTAAGTGATACTATAGATTAAACGTGGATCTGATTCTAATAAGTTAATCAGGAAAGGGTGATTTTATGAGCAATTCGAAAAGCAGACATATGATGAATAGATCCTATATTAAGGAAGTCATTCGTGAACTTAAAGTTATAGGGCATGAGGACGATCGAGCTAAAGAGATATTAATCAATACGGTGGTAAAAAGAGGGGAAGGGCCAAGGGTACGGAAAAGAGTACAAGCCTTGGTTTACAGCCAAGCAAAGTGTCGAGCTAAAGTAAGAGAATTGCCTGTTTCTAAGCCTAAGCGGTCGTCGATCATATTTGTGATATCAGAAAGAGGAAGAAGCAAGTTTTCCAGTAAGTACTTATGACTTTAAGCTCTATGAGTATTTTATTGAAGAGGGTAAATCCTTCGATACTTTTTTATCTTCGATAGCATAGAATTTTTCGAATGCTGTTTTCTTCCTAAATAACCCGCTATTTTACTGTGCTCTTGCCAATGTACTCGTTAAATTTTCCTCCGGATATATAATCAAATTAGTTTCACTCCAATTTCAATCTTTTCCTAACATC
Source organism: Paenibacillus sp. FSL H7-0323 (assembly GCF_038002725.1). Classification (NCBI taxonomy): domain Bacteria; kingdom Bacillati; phylum Bacillota; class Bacilli; order Caryophanales; family Paenibacillaceae; genus Paenibacillus; species Paenibacillus sp. FSL H7-0323. The sequence continues at coordinate 1,635,223 of NZ_JBBODB010000001.1, forward strand.
CTGTACTACTCCAGCTTTCTTACATATACAAGTGAAAGTGAAGAGAGCAACACGTAGTGACAGGCCTCGTGTTACTCTCAGTTCTAAATACTTTTTTTTACGACAGGTACGGGATCCCAAGTATCCGTTCAATAGGAAATAGTACTAAAAAGGAATAGGTGACGTTTGACAAAGAAGCATGATTATTGAAAACAACTCCAATTGAGTTTTTTTTGTGGCTAGAATAGGGGCTTTATCGGCAATGGGACCAAGTTATGGGACCAAGTTTTTGTCCTACAAGAACGAACGAAAGCAGGTATTCCCAAGCTGAAATACTATTCATAGACATATGTACAAAATACGGGTTTTGTGAGGAAGTAGTGTATAAATTAAAGGAACCAACCAATTTGATTCAAATTATTGCCAATTTACTGTCTATTAATGATTATCTAATCAATGTTCAAACCTGTTCAAAATAACTGCCCTTTCCTTAGCAATTGATTCTTATTTAGTAATCGTATTATCTAAAACGAGTATTAAGCTTTAAAGCTCATCAAGTCTCGCATAAAACTTTAAGTGCTGATCATGTTTTTATTGTTGCATTAGATTACATAACTCTCGATTATAAAAAGTTAATTATTACCATTATTTAACTTTTATAATCATCCTCATACATGTTCATCTTTAAACCTTCAATTACAAAGTAACTCTTCAGCTATCCTTAATTGTCTTTCCCGTTCTTTAGTAGCTGCCTCTGCAACTGAAGAATGATCTGATATGTAATTCACCAGTTTTACTGCATAGTCACTGCAAACCATAGCGTGTCCTCGCATATGTCCAGTTGCAATGGCTTGTGCAAAAGAACGGGCAGTATACTTACTAGCCTCGGTTGTGGACTCTTTGGCCAATTCATTGACTATGAATCCAACTTTTCTTAAATCAAAGGCTCTCATCTCACCAGTTATACGCTTTTCTAGCGTTTCTATACCTAAATCAATCCGCGGGTCATTTACAAGTTGCTGGTCCAGATGATCCAGGTGCTCAACTGCTACTTTCAAAGCCCATTTGGCCAGAAACTTCTGCGGCAGCTCTTCAAGCGTTTCTTCAAGCCGATTTCTTAATTCATGGTTATCTACAATCTTTATCTTTGGACTAGTATAAGTAAACATGTTAGTTTCTCTTAATTGCTGTTCATGTTTATTCCATGCATATTCCTCAATATTCAACGAATCACTCCCCCATTACAACACGGCACTATTTAATTGTTTCAGGTCTTCTTTTATAAAAAGAGTGTACCATACTGAAAAAATGTAAATTAGCCAGATTCTACGCGAATAGTCGCCTTTATTACTCCGATGCTGGGTAAACATTTCTTCGATGATATTCATATTGAATATTTCTTCAATGCCACTATAGCGTATTTGTTCGAACATTATATTTGAAATTGGAGTTTTGAGCCAATCACGAATGGGTACGGGAAATCCTAGTTTCGGTCGATTCACAATAGCTTCCGGAACGATTCCTTCCATAGCTTTACGCAAAGCAAGTTTTGTTGTTTTTTGCCCAATCCGATTGGACACAGGTATTTTACTAGCCGTCTCGAAAACCTCTTTATCTAAAAACGGGACTCTTAATTCTAATGAATGTGCCATGGACAGCTTATCTGCTTTTGATAAAATGTCTCCAGGTAACCAAAAATTCAGATCAATAAACTGCATTCTTGTCGTAGGATCTAGGTGAGCTGTCTTATCATAAAAAGGCTTAACGATATCCGTGGGATGTAAAAAGCTATTCTGAGCGTGTACCGATTCGTGAAGCAAGTTCATTTTACCGCTTTTGTTAAAAATATTAGCATTTCCGAAAAAACGCTCTTCTAAAGGTGTCAGACCCCGAAGTAAATAATTTTTGCCATAAAAATGATAGGGATATACAGATAATGATTTTCGTAACGAATCCTTTATGAAGTTAGGCATCCAGGTTATCGGTCTTAATGCATTTGGCTCTCTATAGATTCTATACCCTCCGAATAATTCGTCAGCGCCTTCCCCTGATAGGACAACCGTTACATGTTCTTTTGCAAGCTGGTTTAGATGATAGAGTGCAATAGCGGAAGGATCTGCAACAGGCTCATCTAGATGCCAGACCGTTTTCGGGATACTTTCAAAAAAATCTTTTTGCGATAAAATGTGAAAATAATGATCTGTCCCCAGTTTGGCTGCCGTTTGATTTGCAATGATTGTTTCATTGTTCAGCCCTTCAAATCCAATCGAAAAGGTTTTTGTTGATTCTTCTGCTCTCATCATTGCAGCTATTGCGGTGGAGTCAATTCCACTGGACAAAAAACATCCTCTATCCACATCACTTTGTAAATGAAGGTTTACAGACTCTTTCAATTTCCACTGAATTTCTTCGGCATAGTCTGCTAAAGATCGTTCTACCGGTTGAAAATGGGGTTCCCAATATTTCTCGATCTTCATTACACCATCCGAGTTAACCAATAATCGCTCCGCAGGTCCTAATTTATGAATGTGTTCAAACATCGTATCAGGATGCGGGACATACTGAAAAGTTAAGTAGCTGAATAAACTTTGATATTGAAGCTTTCTGGGTACCCCTTGCACTGCAAGTATGCTTTTAATTTCCGAAGCAAATAAAAGATTATTTTCGTCTTTGTAATAATAAAAAGGTTTGATCCCGAAATGATCTCTAGCAGCAAAAAGAGATTGTTCCTTAAGATCCCAAATCGCAAAACTAAACATTCCACGTAAATGATGGACACAGTCCTTGCCGTATTCCTCAAATAAATGCACAATGACCTCTGTATCTGATTGCGTCTGAAAGTGATGTCCTTTTAGCTTTAACTGATCTCGTAGTGTTTTATAATTATAGATTTCACCATTAAAAACAATCCAAAGGGTACGATCTTCATTCGTCATCGGTTGATTACCATCACGTAAATCAATTACAGACAATCTGCGAAAACCAAGTCCAATGTGAGAATCGAGCCATACTCCCTCATGATTGGGGCCTCGGTGATTCATAACCCCTGTCATTTGTTTTAAGGTTTCTTCATGTGGTGGCTGTCCATTATATTTTAATATTCCTGCTATTCCGCACATACTATGGTAGTCCTTCCTATAATAAAGATTAGGATATAGAGTGCCCATAATTGCTTTGATAAATTTATCATTTTTTTCTAAAGGATTCACTTATTTGAAAATACGAAAAAAAGAAAAGCCTGAATTAGCAGGCTTTTCTCATTCATTCTTACTTTATCTCTCCCATAAAGCTTCTAAAGTTCTCGACAATGTCTTTAGATCGGGTATGGTGCAAATAATGCTCCCCATCAAGCAACATCAATTTCCCGTGTAAGGAGTCTTTAATCTGTTCTTTATGCAGGGATTCCCAGCCTGGAACATCCGTATTGTCTTTCACTAGGAAGAAAATAACAGGAAGATCTTTAGGGAAATTTAATGTTTCGGTGGCTTTGAAATTACTTTTAAAATGCTCTGCTTCGCTGATGATATTAGGATTCATCATGTTTTTAAGTGAAATCATTCTATTTTGTTCTTTAGTTTCCTCATCATCACTTGGTGTAACGATTTGGGCTGGATTGAGCTTTACCAGCAATCTCATAAATCCTGAGTTTTTAAGCAGCTTATAGGTTCCTGATGGAAATTCTTCATCGTTGCCCCCTTGTGTGGGTACGCTGCTGTCTATGCCTACGAATGCACTAACCTCGTTTTCGTATTTGTTCACATAGTCCAGTCCGTAAATTCCCGCTATAGAATGTCCCATCAGAATATAACGATCTATCTTTAATTCTTGTAAAGCTTCATGAAGCTCACTCACGATATTGTCGACCGTTCGTTCTTTTGTGGTGATATCGCTTAGTCCATAACCAAACGGCTCAACTACTATAACTTTATAGAAAGGAGTCAGTTCATCTACAAGTGGTTTGAAATCAATTACTGGTGATGCGGTTCCAAACCCTGGGAGTAACACGATTGTTTCCTTGCCTTGCCCTTGTATGGTAACATTCATCTTTTTCCCGTCGACAGGTACAAGCTGACCATAGGGTTCTATTTTTCCTTTCTCCACTTTATTGCTGATCACATTGACTGTAAAAACGATGACCAGAAAAAGTGCTAGGAGTATGACTATAGCGACTATTACTTTAAGTAAAATTAATAATGTTTTTTTCATACTTCATTTCCTTCCTTGGCGTTTCTTTTAGTTTTCTCCAACTTCTGCACCCCTTCATGTTATCTCTTATCTTTTGTCTAATTCATTCTAACAATCCAGTCTTAGATCCTCTGTAACGCAAGTTTAATTGATTCTTAACTTTCACCAGCTCCTAAGGATAACGAATTAAGCTTCTGTTAAGATTTATATAACAAAAAACACCTCTAGATATCCGTCGATTAACCATAGGCTAATCTAACGTTATCTAAAGGTGTAGTTTCCACTTATTAGTTCATTGATTATTTACGCGCTGCACGAAGCTTCTCAGGGGTTACATCGTTTCCATCCGGATCTAAAATTGTCACGCCAGAAAGACTGTTACGAACTTGTCCACGAATTTCACGCAGATAGTCTTCACGCAATGCGATCTGTTCAACCCATTCGCCTTGTGTCAAGCCTACTTCACGTTCTTTCTTAGCTAATTCATTGATGCGAGTCAAACTTGTAATCATCTATGTTCCTCTTTTCTTAGTTTTAATTAGCTTACTAACGGTTATGGCGATTAGTTCCAGATTCAAGCTAAATTATCGGCCATTTGTTTCATAAGTCTTCTTAATAATAAACGTTCTTCAGGTATAATTCCGGCTAGTAATTTATCCAGCTGTTTGTTCCAGATCTGTTCCACAGGTTCGCAGAGATTACGTCCGGCTGGGGTTAGATACACTCGGCTAACTCTGCCATCTTCAGAATCTCTTTTTCGAACAACAAACCCATGATTTTCAAGAGATTTCACCATATTTGTTATGGTTGGAGGCTCACAATTCAAGCGTTCACTTAGCTGTATTTGTGTCATTCCATCTGTTCTCCATAACCGGCATAATAACTGTTCTTGACCCACATGAAGATTAAGTTCTCTAAGTAGCTCTGCATAATCTCTACGCATTTCCGCTGATATTCTATCCAGTAGTTCCCTTATCTCATCTTCTATCACAGATATTTCCTCCGTACTGCCTTACAAATTACTTAGCAAGCTAATGATATCACGATTTATTAAAAATTTCAAATAAATGTCCGTAACATTCATCCTGTTTGCTGACCAAACCATTAAAAAAGGAGTAAAACCACAAGATCACATAGATCTCGGCTTTACTCCTGCTCAGTCGACACTTGACTTCGTTCTCAATTATTTTGTGGAAGCCGCACTTCAAACATCGTCCGCACTACACTGCTTTGTGCAGAAACTGTTCCAGCATGTTGTTCCACAATGTTTTTAGTGATAAATAAGCCCAGTCCCGTACTCCCTGTGGGATGCGTTCGCGCTCGATCCCCGGTGTAGAACATATCAAAAATACGCGGCAGCTCTTCCGGATCAATACAATCTCCATAGTTAATGATCTCAATAACGACTTCGTTTTCCTCTAAATACCCATGAATATCAATAAATTGACCGTCGCTTCCATATCGCGCTGCGTTGGTGAGGAGATTCTCAAATACACGTGCCAGCAGCTCACCGTCACCCTCTATCTTCAGAGGTTGGGTTACATCCAAGCGGGAAGTAAGACCATTTTTCTCAAAAACGGGATATAACTCTTCATTTAACTGCAAAAGAAGCTCACTCAGGTCGATCGAGGTTTTTTCAAGCGTAAGCTTACCATAGTTCATTCTTGTGATTTCAAATAGCTCATCAATTAATTTTTCCAAACGTTGAGATTTAGTATAAGCGATCGTTGTATAATGTCTGGTCTGTTCTGGCGTTAATTCATTGTCCTTCAGGATAAAATCCAAATAACCTATAACGGAGGTAAGTGGTGTACGCAGATCATGTGCCAGATTTAATACAAGTTGATCTTTACTGCTCTCCGCAAAGTCGCCCCGCTCGATAGCTTCCTGTAGATGATCAATAGCCAGATTGATATCATGGCCAATAAGGCCGAACTCATCTTTAGAAGGGATATCCACCCGCTCCGAGAAATCACCCGACGCCAGCTGATGGATCCCTTTCGAGATTTCCTTGAAATAATTTGCATATGGTTTAGTAAATATAAAAAAGAATAAGATGGCCAAAGGAATGAAGATAATCAAAAACGCATTAACATCACCGATATCCCGCATCAAGTAGCGAACTTTAGTCAATGGATTTTCTAATAAGACCTCTGATCGATAATATCTCTGCAGAATTTTATAGATTGAAAAGGTAATTCCACCGGATACAAGCATACTGGCCATCAGCAGCATAATCATTTTTGTGCGAAAGCTATAGATCATTTTAGGCATTGGTTATATACCCTTCCCCTACTATTTATCTTTGTAGTGACAATGGTATATGAATTCATTCAAAATCTCAAATCCTTCGAATCAAAGATCTTTCCGCACAAAAATCCGCAGAGAAATGATATATGAACAGCTAAGCAAGAATATATAAGCCAGCCCTAGGATTATAAAGGGAATGACCGTACCTTTCACTCCAAAACTCAGCCATCTGTTCACATCAGGTATCCACTGGATCAAAAAGCTAAACACGTTCGGTCCAAACATAACAATCATCATAAAAACAAGATTAACCACTTGCGCTCCCTTTGCCCCTAACCAGTAATGAATCGGTAAATAAAGCATCGCAAGGAGAGGGAAAATGGATAACGTAATACCAACCTCTTGCCAAAAATGAGGGGTTACGGCTTTACCTGTTACAATAATCAGGAGATAGGTAAAGGACGTGGCTGCCAGCCCAACAAGCGCATACGGAAGGATCGAAAAATATTTGGCACGGACAAGCTCTTGTCTCCTTACAGGGAGATTAACGAGAAACCGTTGCGTCATCTGCTGAGTATCCATTGAGCAGGAGCTTATCAATAACAGCATGGGTGGCATTACCGTAAATAAACTGAAGCTATGATAGTTCGAGTAAGCTATAAAAATAAAAAAGGGGATTAGCAGCATCAGAAATTTACGCAGAAGAATGAAGTCTTTTTGAATTAAAAAAAATGATTTATACACTTTACGTCCTCCTTAGCTTATAACTCTTCCTTGCTAAACAATCGTAGAGAAATCCTATAAGAGCAGTACAATATGGAGAGATAAACAATCCCTATCAAACCAATCGGCAACAGATGATCCTGAAGCTTTATGTCGGTAATTGTTAAGAAAAAGGATGAATTTGAGAGTGAAGATCCAGTGTTCAGGGTGGTAATCGTTATTACTACATTAAAAAGGATATTGAAGTAATAGTTTTTGGAACCAAGCCAATAATGAATCGGCAGATAAATAGACGCAGCCAAAGGAATCATCAGTAATGTTAAAGATACCCCTATCCAATAAAACGGGCTAATGGAATATCCAAATGAAAAGGAAATTAGTAACAAAGCTAAAGAGCAAACCAAACCGATGAAACAATAAGGAATAAGTGATAAGTATTTAGCCAAGATAATCTCTTGCCGTCTTACTGGTAACCCTATCACAAACTTTGTGTTGTTATTCTGTGCATCCATAGAACAGGAGTATACGAGCAACAGTAAAGATTGAAAAGTAGCAAACATGCTGGAGTTATCCAGTTGAACATATGCGATGAACAAGATACTCAAGAGAAATATAGGGATAAAATTCCGCAGGAGAATAAAGTCTTTTCGAATCAGCAACAAGAGATTAAACATACAAAGTGTTTCCCTTTACCGTAAAATACATGATTTCTTCCAGAGTAGGTGTTTCGCATATGGCATGACCTCTAAAGAAGTGTTCCCCCTCAGAGCGATTGTTCAGAAGCCCCTCGAAACCAACTTCCGTCTCTCTAAGCCCGATGAACCATTTTCGTACATCCCGATCAAGCAACTCTTTATTGCCTTTTACCAGCATGTATTTGTTGGCTAGAGATTCTTTCATTTCATTAAATACTAGGTGCCCTTCGTTCACAAAAACAATATAGTCCGCGATCCGGTCCAAATCAGTCGTATTATGCGTTGAAAAAAGAATAGACTTCTTCTCATCCTGGATATGCTCACTAAGCAAATCAAGCAACTCTCTTCGGAATATAGGATCAAGTCCTGCAGTAGGTTCATCCATAATGAGCAGATCTGCACCATGTGATAAGGCAATGGCGAGCGAATACTTCATTTTCATTCCTTTGGAGAGCTCCTTAATCTTTTTCCGCGGGGAAAGCTTGAACATCTCTATGTATTTCCTATACGTTTCTTGATCCCAACGACTATAAAAAGGAGCAATAATCTTACTCATCTGATCGATGGTTAATTGATCGTAAAAGTAATTTTCATCGGAGACATAGCCAATCCGATCCTTATTCTCTGCTTCATGGATAGACATCTCCTGGTCAAAAATCTTGACGCTGCCATGATCAGGAAACACCATCCCCATCATCATTTTTATTAATGTTGTTTTCCCTGCCCCATTCGGTCCAATTAGCCCCGTGATATACCCTTCTTTAATACCGAACGTAAGTTCGCATAGGCTAAAATGGCCATATTTTTTAGATATTTGGTCCAATTGAATGACTTCTTTCATTCTGTCTCCTCCTCATAAAGCAATTTCAACATCTCACTAAGCTCAGCAAAATTAATCCCCAGCATTTTACTCTCGTCGATAATCTCCTTCATTTTGTTCTCCATAATCCGTAGCCGTTGTTCCCGAATAAACTCCTGATCTGCACCAGAAACAAAGGAACCTTTCCCCACAATTGAATTGATAAGCCCTTCTCTCTCCAGTTCTTCATAGGCTCGTTTCGTTGTAATTACGCTAATCTGCAGCTCTTTGGCTAATAGCCGGATAGAAGGTAATGGGGTGCCAGACACTAACTCTCCTTGCAGAATCATCTGGCGGATCTGGCTGACAATCTGTGCATAGATGGGTTCACCGGAAGTGTTGGATATCAATATGTTCATGGAATCGTGCCCTCACTCCTAGTTTATGTGTTATCAATGTATATATGTAATATATACACTATACCCATTGTTGTCAATTAACTTTCTAGTATCGGCGAAAAAGCTGATTCCTAGGATCTAAGAACCAGCTTACACAGTTATCAGATATTTTCTCTATCACAATAATCCCGCACTTTTTAAAAAACGGCTAACAATATCTATCTGATAGCGAATCCGTAGCTCACGATCAAGGCTCCAGCAGGTTTCCACAGTAAATGCTTTAGCCCCTAATATACGGGTAACGGCTGCCCTTGAGGAGCCGGGGCGCTCCCGTAAACGGATATTAAAATGATAAGCGGTTTTGGGAATCGTTCGATTAATGCCTTTGATGACACGTTTTGCTGTACCTGTTCCTCGGCTTCCCGGAGTGACGATGATCGACTGGCCAAGTCGCTTCGGATTTTTTTGTGACAACCCATTTGCTTCATGAAGATCCAGAAACCAGGTGGGACGATATCTTAGTACTAGCTGTAGCAAAGCTGAAGCTAATGGATGTTTTGCCGCTGTTTTGCTAGAACGTGGAAAGGTGCGATTTAAATCGGGTACACCTCTGATCCGTTTGCGGTAAGCTTTTTGATTCATTAGAGGTACTACAATGATCGTGCCCCGGTGTATATACAACCTTCTCTGGTTAAAACGTTCTACAATGATCTGTGCGGCACGAATACTTCCTGTCTCATTCCCATGTATCCCCGACACCACCATAAAGACAGGACCAGGAAGCTCACCTCTAATCACATAATAAGGAGTAGCATAAGCTGTGGACGATGCTAAGGTATAGCTTTCAACGATCATAAAGGATCACCTCCACATTTAGATAATCCATATATGTGTATTCCGATGTCCCCCAGTTGTCCTAGACAGATAAGCAAGAAGAAACGACGTGGTCTTTTTTAAAGATAGCATTCGTTTTTCGTAGAAATACAATCAAAAAAAGCCTGATTTCTCAGGCTTCCTTAGTCCTAACTAGTTAATTTATTTATACGCCGGGAGCCAGTCTCCATGGGCTGTGATCAGCTCGTCGCACATATTTGTAATGTCATCCATCGACAATTCAGCTGCTGTATGTGGATCAAGCATTGCGGCGTGATAGATATGCTCTTTCTTATGGGTAATCGCTGCTTCGATCGTTAACAACTGTGTATTAATGTTTGTACGATTCAGTGCGGCGCACTGTGGAGGCAGATCTCCCACGTAGGTCGGAGTTACTCCGCTTCTATCTACTAAACAAGGGACCTCTACACATGCTTCTTTTGGCAGATTGGTGATGAGACCTGTATTCATAACATTGCCACCTATTTTGAAAGGCACATTAGTTTCGATAGCTTCCATAATATAAGACGCATATTCATGCGAACGTTCATGTTTAAGTTCTTTGTTATTAACCAATTCTTCACGCATTTGTTGCCAACGTTCAATTTGATCTACACAGCGGCGTGGATACTCGTCGAGTGGAATTTGAAACCGTTCGATAAGCTCAGGGTAATTACGTTTGATAAAATAAGGATGATACTCTGCGTTATGTTCCGAAGATTCCGTAATGTAGTAACCGAATTTAAGCATCATTTCATAACGGACCATGTCTCCGTGATGTTCTTGTTGCTTCTCAGCGGCACGGCGTTTAATTTCCGGATACAAATCCTCGCCGTCTTTAGTAACCTCCAATAACCAAGCCATATGGTTAATCCCAGCGATCTTAGCCTGAACACCTGTCTGATCCATACCCAGATGCTCGAACAAGCCCGGAATACAATGCTGCACACTATGACATAATCCCACCGTCTTTACACCGCCATAGGTATTCATCACATTGGTCAGAACTGCCATAGGATTCGTATAGTTCATAAAGAGTGCGTCCGGACAAACCTCCCGTACATCCGCAGCAAAGTCCAGCATCACTGGAATAGTACGCAGGTTACGGAAAATCCCACCTATGCCAACTGTGTCCGCAATCGTTTGCCGCAAGCCATATTTCTTCGGAATTTCAAAATCTGTGATGGTGCAAGGATCGTAACCTCCCACTTGGATTGCATTAATGACATATTTAGCTCCACGCAAAGCTTCTTTACGATCCGTATAGGATTTCACAACACAAGTGCTGCCGCTGCTCTCTTTTATATTATTTAGCATATTCTCGGAATCTTTCAGGCGTTGTAGATCAATATCATACAGGGCAAGTTCAAACCCTTGCAGGGCTGGCGTTCTCATACAATCTCCCAACACGTTTTTGGCAAATACAGTGCTACCCGCTCCGATAAATGTAATTTTAGACATGTGAAATATTCCTCCTTATAGGTGAGGTAAACGGTATTAACATCGCAGTTTTATGGAATAGAGTAAACTATAATTCCCTTATAAACACTAGGATGTCAGATCATAACCGTCTGCTCTCTTCACTAATCACTATAAATGAGAGCGGTCCCAATGAGTATGGAGAAATACAAGAGATATATGGACGTTTGTTGCATTTGTATATTCAATCCTATAATCTAAATGTATTATAAAAGCAATCTTGGGGAGGTTCTAAGTAAATGGCTTTAGAGCATTATCATTTTACAGCAGGGTTTAATCTGGCTCCCGATGATCATGACCTATCTGTATTATTCAGCGGAGAAGGCAAGCCCGTTCCTGGCCATAAAATGGGCCCCTCTGTTCATGATTACTATCTCATTCACACAGTAATTGACGGTGAAGGTGTTTTTCAAAGTGGCAGTAATTCGCAGGGATGTAGTAAGGGGGATACCTTTGTTATTTTTCCGGGGGCGTTATTTAGCTATCAGGCAGACATGGATCGTCCGTGGACATATGTATGGGTGGCCTTACAAGGGGAAGCGGTTGAACAGCTACTACACGAAGTGGGAATTACAAGGGACAAGCCAATAATCCACTTAGATAACCTAATAGAGATACATAAAGTATATGAACATATTCGTTTATCCTTTCAGCAATCTGCTTATCCTCGACTGGAGAGCTTAGAAGCTTCGGGTTGGCTGCGGCTGCTAGTGCACAAATTCGGTATTGCGAACATAAGTTCGCTCCCCTCTCAATCGATAGAATTACCGGATGTTATCGACCGTCAGATCGATCAAGCGATCCGTTGGATTTCTCTACAGTTTCATCAACAGATCAGTATCGACCATATGGCATCGTCTCTAGGCTATCATAGGGCGCACCTCTCTAAAGTCTTTAAACAAAAGATCGGCATGTCTCCCAAACAATATTTATTAAAGGTTCGTATGGATAAAGCAAAAAAACTGCTAGGAGGCACGCTGACCATCGACCAGATCTCTTCCTCGGTCGGTTTCAATGACGCGTTATACTTCTCCAAGCAGTTCCGTAAATGGAGCGGCATGTCTCCCAGTGAATTTCGAAATCATCTTCGAACGGGCAAGTGATTGATGTATCTTACGTTTCTTTCATGGCTTTAGATAAAATTGAGCTAACAAACGTTGTCTTTCCTTCACAATAAGCATCAATGTCATAACGATGTTGTTCTGCCAAGCGTTGTTTGACCTCTGCATACGCTTGACGCGCTGCTGTATTCGATCGCAGATAGTCTCTGAAAGCGATATGCTCCAAGTAGCCTTTTCCATCCTTAGGACATACATACAGATGATATTTCATAAATCCATCATCCTGAAGTCTTTGAAACGCTTCTCTTCCCTCTATTCCCAAGTTCCCTTGGTGTTCATATCCATGCTGTTGTAAACGTTCTATGATTTGTGGGAGTACATCGTAGCTGTCCATCACAAGATCAAGGTCGATGATAGGTTTAGCAGCTAGCCCTTCAATCGAAGTACTGCCCACATGCTCGATAGAAATAATAAGATCTCCGACATAAGATAAGAGCTGTTCTTTTAATCTATTGAATTCTGCCTTCCACTCTGGGTTATACGGGACAACCTCTATAACTTTCGTCTTCTCAGCGATGATCAAACACCTCCCGGGTATAATAAAAGGTACTGTAATCCGTTTCTAGCTAGTCTCTGGTATATCCTCTTTCTCGATCACTCTATATACGATCCATATGCATAAAGCGGCTACAACTAGCGTTCCCCCCATTAAGCAGACACCACTCCAGCCCCAATGCTGCCATGCAAAACTTCCCAGCGTGGATCCAATCGCTCCACCTGTAAAAGTGCTGACCATAAAAACAGTATTAATACGACTGCGAGCCGCTGGTTCAAGTGCATATATCCGTGTTTGGTTACTGACCTGTGACCCCTGTACCCCAAGATCCAGAATAATAACTCCAGCAATCAAACTCCAGATCGTAAATCCGGCTAAACCAAAAAATCCGTAAGCAATTAAGGTAATTAACAGTAGGATTCCTACAATCTTTTTAGGAGCAATTCTGTCTGCTAACCTCCCGATAAATGGAGCACCAGCAGCACCTGCTACACCAATAAGACCAAACAATCCTGTAATAGAGCTACTGTAGTGATAAGGTTCTCCTTCCAGAAAGAAAGCTAGAGAAGTCCAGAACACACTAAAGCCGCCAAACATGCAAGCCCCAATTAAAGATGACTCACGAAGCGTCGAATATCTGCGAATCAGTTGTCCCATTGATTTCAGCAGATCTGAGTACGAGGAATTATTGTCTGGTTTCGTTGCCGGGATTAGCCGATAAAGAATAAGGGATAACAATAACATGACTACTGCGGCAATCCAGTACATCGCTCTCCAGCCAAACATATCCCCTATAATTCCGGATATTGTTCTTGCTAGCAAAATACCAAAAAACAATCCGCTCATTACAGTGCCTATAACCTTCCCCCGCTCCTCCGGTAAAGCTAACTCAGCCGAGAGAGGAATGATGACCTGCGGCACCACCGTAGTTATGCCGATAGCAAAGCTGGCGATATACATCCAAGTGAGGTTTTGTGCGGTAGCGAAACCAATTAGTGACAGTGATACAGCAATAAGAAGTCCTGATATCAGTGTTCTGCGTTCACGAATGTCACCTAGTGGAACAAAAAATAACATTCCCAGCGCGTAGCCGATTTGAGTAAGCATCGATACATATCCCACTGCGTTAGAGGAAGCATTAAATGTGCGTCCTATCTCAGCTAGGAGCGGCTGATTATAATACATATTTGCCACGCTTAGTCCTGATGCAATGGCTAGAATTAGGATGAATTGCTTAGATAGACCTTCTCCTACACGAACAGCAGCGCCTGTGATAGATTGTGTCATGAAATTATGTGCCTCCGTTCACGTATGCTGCTTCAAACAGCGAGCTTTATTTCCCTAATATATTATAACAGTCAATGTCAACCTTCCTTCTTCAATAGATTAATGATTAGTAAAGGGAAAAATATAAATATCTGCATAAGTACAATTTATAGTAAAATATATAAATCTGAGCTAGGAGTGGATGAACGTGCACCAGAACGAACGAATCATAAACAAATTACAAACGAATCCCTTAAAGAATGTAAGCTTGTTAAAAATGTTAAACTCCTTCCACGAAGTCATGGAAACACATCTAGTTGAGCATGGTGATCAGTGGGGTATTGTATTACTTCTTCCAGCCACAGCATACGCATATGATCATAGGGTATATCCTCAAGCGGATTACATCGTATTTTTGGATTACAGCTGCCCCGATATATTTCCAGCTTTACTACCACTGCTCCCAGCACAGGCGAAGCTTGTGTTTAAACTACAGGATGTGAAGTACCAAGAGGCACTGTCTGCGCATTTTTCTTTAGAAAAAACTCGGGGGTTTTTCTCTTACAGCACAACTGAGGGGTTAAGGTATAGTAAGGACAAAGAGGTGTCAATCAATCATTCATTTGACGACAGACTACTTCCACTTTGGGCTGCTAACCATTACAATAAGGAAGAAATTGAGGAATATTTCCAAAAAGGAGCGTTTTCCGTTTCAATCTTTCAGGGCGACAATCCGGTTAGTACCTGCCTAGCGTTCCGAAATGAAGAGCAGATTTGGGAAATCGGCGCTGTTCATACTTTAGAAGCATTTCAAAGATACGGATACGCGAAAATGGTAGTTCGCACAGCCATACAAGAAACGTTAGAACGAGGCTTTATTCCACGCTATCACGTCCTTGAAAGAAATCAAGCGTCCATTCGTCTAGCTGAATCTATTGGACTTGTCCCTTGTGTGCAGCTAGAGCACTGGATTAACTACATTCAATAACAAACTCTATTGGAGGTGATTTTAATGAGCTATCCACCAAACGACAATTTGAACTATTATCAGCCTCCACCCCCTCCGGCACCGACGAATGGCAAATCAATCGCTGGTTTTGTCTTGGGAATCCTCTCTATTGTTGTGCCTTATATTGGTTTTCTGTTAGGAATTATTGCGATTATTCTATCCGCCTTATCGCTGAGGGAAATCCGTAATCGTTATGAACAAGGCAAAGGCCTCGCGATTGCAGGCCTGGTATGTGGAATTGTGGGCACGCTGATGTACGCAATTATTATATTATTCGTCGTTGTGTTTGTTTTTGCAGCTTCTACTTACTAACCACGAAAAGGATCTCAATAGCCATCATCGGCTGCTGAGATCCTTTTCGAGTTAACACGCTATCAAGTGAACCCTTCATTCAGTCGTGGAACCAAAATCGGTGATTTTAAGCTTAACATCAAAGGTCAATGGCATCCGAATAAATTCCTCGTCCCAATGATCCTTGATCTTTTTCCAAACCTGCGGTTTTTCTATGCTAAACCAATTTCCGAACCCTGCCACATCTACTTTATAGGTGGAATGCATTTTGTGAATAAGAGCATTGATTTTTTCGGTTAATCTTTCCTCGAATATCTTCTCCAATTCTTTGAAATAGGCAACTTCCGCGGAATGCTCATTATCATCCCAATTCTCAATAAGACGTCCATCAGACTCAATGGCTACATGAATAGAGAACTTCTCATCCGCAGTCTCCTTCAGCGTAATCTTGCTCTTAACTGATTTAATTTCATAAGTAATCGCTTCATTCAACTGATTATAGGCTTTAATACTCCCACCTTTTATGTCCCCTTTGATCCAGGCAATACTCTCCACATCCTGTTGATCAATATTGCCAATCCACTGTCCTGTGTCTCCCTTGATAATACCTGCTCCGGAAAATTCCACCTCACCCTGTGCCTCCACGATGTTTTGTAAAACAAAGCTTTGCCTGGAGTACATAAGTGCATCTAGATTAGACAACGTTATGCCCTTCATAACTTTACTGGTTCTGAAGTGGTTATGAATCATGTCTGCCAGACGAAAAGAAGGAATTTCCTCGGAGGTCGTGTTAAGTGTGTCGGATGCAGGCCCTTGGCTAAGAAATATAAGACAGCTAGGGCGGATATCATTATCTCGCAGTAAAAAGTCCATTAGCCGTCTGATCTTCTCCTGTTGCACCAGTTTCTCAGATATGACAACAACCTTGAGGTGATGACCTATAATCGGACGGTTCTTACGTATTGAGATTTGGCGGAATATCTCAAGCAGAGAATCCCCTGTCTCAGAAATATTGTGATAATGAGTTTTGGGTGTTGCGCCATCTTTGCCAGTGTTTCCGAGTATTTTTTCAGGCACAATTTGTACCGTAGCCGTCAATTTATTTTTCTTAAAATAGCTTCCTCCGAGTTCCTCAAACTCCCGTTCGACTCCTTTCGGCTCCCCCTTGTCAAGCGCCAATCCCGTATAAACACTCAAGTCTTCAATCTCCTTACTGCTCCAGCAGCCAGACTGCGTAAGTAGAATCACGAATACCAATAGTAGGCGAATAACCCGCTGTCTAAACATTCTGCTTGAGTCCTTTCTTCCTAATGATTAATACAATCGACAATAACAGTGGCAGCATTATAAAGATCAGCACACCCATATAGCCAATCGCATCACCAAGACTAAAGACATCATTGATGCGCTGAGGGATCATCGTACAGATGAAGATGATGGGCATTAAAGCGAACATAACCGGATGGATCTTTAGGTGGAATACCTGAGAGATGCCAAGTGACGCATTAAAGAAAAAGCTGCAAAAATTACAGAACATCTGCATCAGCCAAATGACGAGCAACGGAAATTCAAATCGTTCAAAAAAGAACCCTGATATTTCAAAGCTCCTTACCAAATCTATCGTAGGCCAGGTGCTGGTGATTACAGAATTGATGGATAGGCCGCCGATAACCATCACAACAGTAACCAGATACAGTACCAGCGGGATACTTAAACCGACCATCATTCCTTTGACCGCTTGCTGCGGATGTTCCATAAAGGCCGTCATTGTCATCACAACCTCACAACCGGTAAAGATCAGGATGCTCGACTTCATGCCTCGGATCACCGGCATCAGCCCTTCACTCAGAAAAGGGCGTAAATGCTGGATATCAAATATTCTGGCACTTAAGATATAACAAATAATCAGGATAAAAATACTGATCGGAAATACAATCTGAAACACGCGGGCCATGGAATTAATCCCACCATAGACCAAATAAGTGCCCACCCAGATGAACGGCATTACAATTGCCCAGATCGGAGTTCCTTCCAGAAGAAAGAACAATGTTACTTCCGCCAGAACGCGGATTTCGAAACCCGCAATCACAATAAAGTAAAGAATCAATATTGTACTCATTACACTGCCTGGAAGATTCCCAACAATTCTTTTAGAATACTGAAAGACAGTCTTCCCTGGAAATTGCTGGCTAAGCTTCACCATAACCAATATGACCAAAGATACGACGATACCTCCCAGCACTACTGAAATCCAGGCATCGGGAGTCTGCACAGCCTTAACAACATTTCTGGGCAAAGTCAAAATTCCCGCACCTAGCATTGAATTGGTCAAGATTATAGAAGCCTGCGAGGTTGTGATCTTGTCATCAGTTCGTTTAAACACTGTGGTCTCCCCTCTGCTCCTGCTAAGAATACATTCTCTAGGACCTGCGTTTTTTCTTCTGGGTCTTCAGCATCTCCGGTCTTCGCTTCATGATCGATAACGGTGCACGAACGAACAAATCCTTCCAGTCACTTAAGCGGAAAGGGGAAATAGGGGTGACGTAAGGAACTCCAAAGCTTGAAAGCCGAGTCAGATGGCTGCAAATAAGCAGGAAGAAAAGGATGGTTCCGAACATGCCCAGGACCGCCGCAAATAACATGCCTGCGAATCGTAAGATCCGGAGAGTAATTCCCGCACTGTACATCGGTATGGAAAACGAAGAGATCGCTGTCACGGCTACAACAATTACCAGAAACGGACTCACAATACCAGCCTGTACCGCGGCATCTCCAATGATTAGACCTCCGACAATCCCCATTGCCGGACCTATGGGCTTCGGCAGCCGAATTCCAGCTTCACGCAAGATTTCAATGGAAATTTCCAGAATCAACACTTCAATTAATGCAGGAAAGGGTACACCTTGGCGTGTTTCGATAATGGAGATCGCCAGTTGTGTAGGAATCAGTCCCGGATGAAAAGAGATAAAGGAAATATACAGCGCCGGAGCCAACAGAGCCAGAAATGATGCGCAAAACCGGAGTATCCGCAAAAGTGTACCCGGAATCCAGCGCTCATAATAATCCTCAGGAGACTGCAAAAGCATACTGAACGTCACTGGAACAACGAGTGCAAACGGTGTGCCATCCAGCAAAATCGCGACTCTTCCCTCTAACAAGGAAGCAATTACCCGATCGGGTCTTTCCGTATTCTGTGTCTGCTGAAACGGGCTTAAATAATCATCCTCGATCAACTGTTCCACATAGCCGGATTCCAGAATAAAGTCCATATCAATTTTGGAGATACGTTCCTTCACTTCCTGGAGCAGATCAGGATTTACAATGTTTTTCATATAAGCGATAACCAGGTTCTTCTTGATTTCGCTGCCTACTTCAACCATTTTCATTTCCAGATTCTTATTAAGCCCTTGGCGCCGCAGCATAGAGGTATTCTCACTAAGCACCTCGGTAAAGCCAATCCGAGGCCCACGCAGTAAAGCCTCCGAGGTTGGCTCAGTAATCGCGCGCACGGATCCATGCGGAGAACCCACCAGCAACATCTCACGCATGCCTTCGACAATCAGCGCAGTGTATCCGAATAGGACAAACTCCTGCAGTTGGTCTAAATCCTTGGCTTCACTAAGCTGAGCTAAGGGGAGCATATTCTGTTTCAAGTAGTTGTATATTCCTTCTGAAGCCTGCGTTTCGCCGGCATACATCAGATTCTGCAGCACCTGCTGATTGATTAGCTCCTCGTGCTGCATCCCCTCTACATAGACCAATGCGGCACGTGCCTGTATACCTTTAACTGAGAATTCACGAAAATGTACATCACTGTTCTCCCCCAATGCCGTTTTTATCGCTGTCAGATCGGCATCATAGTCCTGGGTAAAAGCAGTAGACACAGGAGGCTGCGGATTTACTTCCCGATTGTCATTCTTCTTCAGTTCCGCATCCTGTGATTTGGCCTCTGTTTCCTTGGAGCGTCCGCTTCCAACATAAAAATACAAATGCCTGTAAAGATAAAAAATCCCTACGGGAAAGAGCAGCGTAATCGCCGCCTGCATAAAAATTGTCCAGTCCGGAATATAAGAGACTATTTTAGGCCACATCGCAATCATCCTCTATAGGAATCTGTTAGTACTATTCTCCTTCCACCCTATTCTTATGCAACATTTGAAACTTAAGGAAAGTTCATATATCAGCATTGGTCCGGACATAACAAAACGCCCGCATAAGCGGACGTCTGCAATTTAGAGTATTTTCAACAGGTACTGCTTAAGGTTAATTAGGTTGCTGCCACTGCTTTAAAACCTCAATCAAACCCGGGACATCTAATCCATCCAAGGAAAAAGCTTTGCGCAGCAGCTCATGCGGTATGAACTCATCGTATTTTCCGAGATAGGGTGCTTCATCTGGGGATAACAATGATAATGGATCTGTGGCAGCCATACTTTCGGCAATGATCTCTGCTTCCAGCGTTTCTGCATCTGTTTTACCCGCAACGACCATATAATAAGGTTCCATGGGAACGATAGAACGCAGTCCCAGAGGGCTCTTCAGGTTGTTCTTCAGAAGGCGCTCCAGCGTACGGAATTGCCGACTACCGGCCCAGGGCAGAATGAACATGGAATCTCCACCCGCCGGCATAACGGACCGCACAAGCATTCCGCTTTCCTTCGCTAAACGACGGGCTCGTTCAAGACGCGCAGCCGCACTCGGAGCTAAATACGGATACAATGAAGTGGCTCCTAAGATTTCACGGATCTTGTTCATGATGCGTGTATGTACATCCCCACCCGCACCAAGCCACAACGTATCTACTTTGCCGCGTGAGGTTTTCACATAAACGGCTTTATGGCGATTATCCACCTCTTCTACCTTCCAAAGCTTACCTGCCAGAGTAAAACAGTAGCCTGGTGGTGGAACCGTTGTGATCGATCCGATTTCCTCAGTCCCGTTATAGACCACATGCTCTTCATCATCTTTGAAGACCGCGTAGAAGCGGAAGTTATTCACGATCTTCTCTCCCGCCATCCCGATGATCAAGCTGCCTTCGTCCATCTTCTCAATTTGTCCCATGCCTAACATATAGGTCATGAAAATATCATAATCAGTAGGATCTATGGTTTTAAACGAAGGCAAACTCAGAACCGCTTCTTTTAAATCATCCGGTTCGGCCTCACCCATACTTTTCAAAATGCTCATCGTCTGATGGTACAGCAGTCCAACTGGCAGCTGACGCACGACCAGGGGTTCCACCCATTTCTCGCGCACATATAGCTCAATTACCGCTATCGCTCGAAGCAGTGTCCACGGCATCCGCGCCGGAAGCTGAGCTTCCTCGTCCTCTTCCTCGGGCGTGACAAAGATCATCTCGGATGCAGCGTCTCCACGCCTGCCCGAGCGGCCTAACCGCTGCACAAAGCTTGCGCAGCTATAGGGAGCGCCGACCTGTAGCACTCGCTCCAGCTCGCCCAGATCAATACCCAGCTCCAGCGTCAACGTCGCTGCGGCAACAGCCGGTCCGGTGCCTTGCCGCAGCGCGGCTTCCGTCTCTTCACGCAGCATCGCGGAGATGCTGCCATGGTGAACGTGAAATACATCCCGTTCACCACGCTTCGCGGCCGTTCTCCGCATCTCTAGGGTCGCCGTCTCCGCATCTGAACGGCTGTTGGTGAAGATCAACGCCTTCTTCAGATGCGTATGATCATAAATAAAATCGTAATAAGACTGCTTCGCACGTTCTAAATGCTCCGCCTGCACCTCATCCCGTGCATCCGGGAAAGAGAAATGCTCCACACTTAAACGGAGCTTACGCCCGCCTTGTGGAGCGGACACTTCAACGCTCTCCCGCGTGCCCGCCGCCAGCCACTCTGTGACAGAAGCGTAGTCACTCAGCGTAGCTGATAGACCGATTCTGCGAGGATGACATCCCGCCATTCGTGAGATTCTCGCCAGCTGGCTTAACACCTGGATCCCCCGGTCAGCTCCCATAAAGGCATGCACCTCGTCAATGACAATAAAACGTAGATCATGGAACAACGCTGGTATAGCATTCGGGCGGTTCATCAACAATCCTTCAAGCGATTCCGGGGTGATTTGCAGCACGCCTGAAGGATTCTGCACCAGTTTTGTTTTATCGGCTTGAGGTACATCTCCATGCCAGTGCCACACCGGAATATTGCCTTCACGAAGCAAATCATTCAAACGTGTAAATTGATCGTTGATCAAAGCTTTCAGAGGGGCGATATACAAAATGCCAACCGAACCGGAAGGACGTTCATACAGCTCAGTAAGCGCAGGAAAAAAAGCTGCCTCTGTCTTACCTGAAGCGGTACCTGAGGCAATCAGCAGATGATGCGGGGTATCAAAAAGCACCCGGCAGGCATCCACCTGTGCCTCACGCAAAGTCTCCCAGCGGTTCTTATAAATAAACTCTTTAATGAAGGGAGCCAGCCTATAGAACGGATTATCGCTCATAATTCAAACTCCGCCAGAAACCCATCCAGTTCATTTTGCTCAGTCTCAGCTGGCTTAGCCGTTTTTTCGCCCACTAGCTGTTCAAAAGTAATCTCCGGATGCTGGTGGAGCGTATGCAGCAGATCCATGAAATCACGTACTACCTCCCGTGGAGTCAAGAGTTCCTCAGCCCCTAATCTTCCAACCGCTTCCTCCATAAAATGAACCAATTGTTCCTGTGATAAACGTGCTTCATAACCATAATGTAGGGCGTGAATCTCTTTAAGCTTTTGCAGCAGTACAAGAATTTCCTCGTGTGATAACATGTCCAGTGCAATGATAGGTCCAGTATAATTGTTCAGACCCGCCGCCCCGTACCGGCCAGCAACCAATCGCGATCGCAGTGCCTCATAACTAAATAAACCACGCCGTCCATCTTCCACAAATTGCGGAGTTCCCCCTATAAAAATCCCTAAGTTCTCTGCCTTCCCCTGCATCGTATCATTGAACATGGTAAGCAGCTTTTCATAGTTGCTCTGACGGGAAATACTGTTCGTAATTTTATAAAGATTGACACCTTCATCAATAAACAGCAGCAGACCTTTATAGCCAATAGCCGCAGTAAATTCCGCCCAAAGCTTCATATAGTCATACCAATTATCATCATCAATAATCACGCCAACTCCAAGCGCTTTGCGGGCTTCTGTCCGAGTTGCAAATTCTCCACGCAACCAGCGAAGCGAATCCTGTTTCTGGTCATCATCGGCCAGCTTGTGTGCATTCCAATAAGAGGCGAGCACTTTGGCAAAATCAAAACCATGCACCAAACCACGCATTTCAGAGGCTACAGCGTAAATTCGCTTCTCTACTTCTTCACCAAGCTGAGGGTGATCAGGCCCATATTCCTTCTCCTGCATCACGGACTGCTGTAGCGTAATAATCCATTTCTGCAGGATGATCTCCAATGCTCCACCATCTGGACGTGTGCGGGTCGATAAATGGCTCATTAGCTCCCGGTAAGTCGCTAGGCCTTGTCCTTTAGTTCCTACTAACCTACGCTCAGGGGACAGGTCAGCATCTGCTACTACAAAATCCCGATCCATCGCGTAATTACGGATCATCTGAAGCAGAAAGCTTTTACCGCTGCCGAATTTGCCTGTAATCAGCTTAAAAGCTGCTCCACCCTCTGCAATGTTCTCCATATCTCTTAATATGGCTTCAATCTCCGGCCGACGGCCAACGGCTATGTGCTCTAGTCCGATACGCGGAACAACACCAGCCGTCAACGAATTGACTAGCGCAGTTGTCATTCGTTTAGGTATTTTTAATTCACTCATCCAAAGTTCACCTCATTAAATATTGCGCAGCATAGAGATATATTCCTCAACAATGTCTTCCCCCTCAATGATCAGATCACCAAGAATGTCCATTGCGATTTCATTAATCTCATCAATTAGAAGCTCTGACATCGTGCCATTAGCAGCAGCCAGCTTCAGTAAAGCTTGACTTCCATCCTCATCCAAAAGAGCAAGCAGTGCTTCCCGTTGTAGTGGACTTAAAGCATTGGCAAACTGTTCTGCCTCCGATCCTATGCTAACCGCTTGAGCTTCTTCAATCACCTCTACAGGCAACAATTCTTCCTTACTATCTTGTATTGGATCGATTTCACCGATAGTTGCTTCGAGCTCGCTAGCCTCGTAATCTTGCTCGTCCATATTCTCAACCGTAAGCATCGTCCGTACAATTTCAGAATCACTTTGCAGGCGTTCTAGCTTCTCCGGATCTATGACGACTGTCGGCCCTTTGTCTTCCTGCGTCTCTTTAAGATACTCACGCTTTAGAAAACGAGTGATCAAATCATCCATATCGGCCTCTACATTAATACCTTTAAGTCGTCCGCGGTAGCCCATCAGTTCCCGGAGTTTATTCTCAGTCAGACGAAATAACCTTGTAATCAGACTGCGAAGTGGTGGAGATTTACTAATACGTACAACCGGTATAAGAACAGAATAGCCATATAATGAAATATCATATACGGCACTTCGGAATAAATAACGCTCCCGCATCACCGCTGGTCCAGGCGGAAACATTTCAACTAGATTGGAGCCGTGTTTCCGGGTGACATAAGCATTAATTAACGCCACGACCTGCGGAATGTATTGTTCAAGAGCCTCATTGCCTTCTCCGATGTAGAACTTGGATTTACTAATATCATAGTCCGACATTGCCGTTAATACTGCGAAGGTTAGCTGCTCAGGAGCAGTCGTCAGTCCTCTCATTAATTCAAGCTCCGCCAGATCCCCAGCAAGACCACGTGAACGAGCCACAATGATAGAAAGCGGGACATCCAAATGATGTACAAAAGAGAAGTCCGCGATCCAGCCGCCAAGATATTGATCCAAACGTTTATAACTTTCCCGGTAAGCTTCCCAGATCAGATTTAGCTGCCTATAGCCATCATTAGGGTCAGTCCACCCCACGCCATTAATAAGCTCATATATATGCAGAAAAATATAAGAAAGATCTGTTTTCAGATATCTGCCTTGTCTAACTTCATTCCGCCAATAAAAATACCATCTGCTTTGCGTGCCTGTCATATGGCCATATGTAGGCCAGTAACTCTTAAAAGGAACAAAAAGCGCTGAGTCCTCAGTTCTTTCAACTAATTCCTTCGCTCTTGTTACGAACTGCCCTTCGGTGGTAGTCACAGGCTCCGGCGTTTCCATCTCTGTATCCCAAAGCTGCAGCTGTAATGAAGGTTCAGGGGTTGAATTTGTTTTGCCATTATTCTTAGAAGATGACTTAGGCAGCGCAGGTTCAGGGGAATTTCGCGGCGGAATCGGTACATTTTGTTCCGTACTTTCCCAGACTAATTCTGTGAAATGCGGTTGCTTCCTATCATTACTCATGTGCGATCGCTCCGTCCTTATAAATAAGGATTAATGTAAAAAAACGGTCCTGTTCACAACTGTGAAGGAACCGTTTTGTTCTTACGTGAATAGTGGTCATCCATAAGGACGACAACATCGTTTCTTCTTGATATTTTAGCATTGTTGATAGATTAACATCAAGTATGTAATGCAGAATCACACTTTAGAGAAGCTCGGTTCCCTTTGTTTCTTTGCCAAGAAACAATACCGCTAATGCACCGATAATAATCGTTACAAAAAATAGCATAAAGATCGAGCCAATCGCCATAGATTTACCTACTAGAACCCCTACCAGCAATGGTGCGATAATGCCCCCAATCCGGCCAAAGGAAGTTGCTAAACCAGCGCCTGTGGAACGAATAGCCGTTGGGTACAGCTCTGGCGTATAAGCATACATGCCACCCCAAGCGCCAAGATTGAAGAAGGATAAACAAATTCCGGCAGCCATCAGCATGCCTTCAGTAGTCGCATTTCCGAACCATGCAGCGCTAACCGCAGTGAACAGCATATAGATGACTAGGACAAATTTGCGTCCGAACTTTTCAATAAAGTAAGCGGCAGTAAAATATCCAGGCAACTGAGCGAGCGTCATAATAAGCACATACTCGAAACTTTTGACCAAGCTGAAGCCTTTAAGTACCATAACTGTAGGCAGCCATAGAAACATGCCATAATACGAGAACACCACCGTAAACCATAAAATCCACAACATAATTGTAGAACGGCGATATTCTGGCGACCATACGGTAGCGATTCGTTTCTTTAAGGAAACGGGTGCCTTTTTAATCTCAGCAAATTTCGGTGAATCATCAATCGCCCGTCTTAGATATAAAGCGTAGAGTGCAGGTACAGCCCCAATTCCGAAAGCTATACGCCAGCCATAATCAGGGATAATGAAGAACGCGATTAATGCCGAAGCAATCCAACCGACTGCCCAAAAGCTCTCCAAAAGCACAACCGCACGGCCTCTCTCCTGAGCAGGCATGCTCTCTGAGACCAAGGTAGAAGCGACAGGCAGCTCTCCGCCAAGACCAAACCCAGCAATAAAACGAAGCACACAGAGGATCGCAAAGCCTGTTGCAAATGCAGATAATCCGCTTGCCGCCGAGAAAATAAGGAGTGTCCACAGCAATACCGGTTTACGGCCAAAGCGGTCTGCTAATATCCCTGCCGCTGCAGCACCTACTGCCATACCGACGGAATTAATACTAGTCAATATACCGATCTGCTCCGGTCCCAGATTCCAATCCTTAGCTAAAGCTGCTACAACAAAAGAAATCATTCCGACGTCCATCGCATCGAACATCCAGCTCAAGCCAGCGCTGAAGAGTAATTTCCTTTGTTTCGGATTCCGCAGCAGTGTCATTTGATTCACTTCGAAGCCCCCTTATTTCAACCTGTTAACCAATAAACTTACTTTTGATTGTTTCACTTATACATTTTAAAATTGAAGTGCTCAAAAATCAAGAAATAAAGCAGCATTAAAGTATTGCCTAGCCAGCGATTGAAAATAACAGGTCTGCACAGAAATTGTGGCGATAAGCAGCATATTACGAACGGATTCTCTCTGCGCTCTCGACAAATGTGTCAGCCGGTTAATTACACGATCTATAGAGCTTTTTAACGAGGTATCTTCTTTCCAAGAGAACTCCTTGTGCAACACTTGATCTACTTTACATTGCGTCTGAATCGATGGATTGCTTTTGATCTCCTCAAAAAGCCCTGCATAGGCGTAATACAGCTTGGCCGGTTCAATTAGATCATCATCATCGCGATCCGGCTTTAGGAACATTAGCTGGAACAGTTGGCGGATACTTTCAAAGTTAAGAGCAGATTTGAGATCATCGATAATAAACAAAAGCGCCGCCTGATTAACCGAATATTTCTTTCCTTCTTTAGGCGAACCGAGATATTCCTTGAAGTCGCGCTTGACCCAATTTTGCATAGCTGTGACGGTCAATGTGGAATACTCTATAAGATGGCCCAATGAAGCAATTTCACCAAGTGAAAAGCCTTTTACATGGCCGCCTTTAATGATCTTTTGTAATATGGGTGGAACATTGGTTGATAAAAAAGCGGGCAACGAAGTCCCCTTTTGTAATTCTTCACGGTGAAACTTTGCCCATGCCTCTTGGAGGATATTCAGCGGTTTCCGGTCTGACAATCCGGTCAATGAGAGCAGTAGACTGGACATCTCCACACGAGTCAATGCAAATGATTCCATATCTGTTTCCCTCCACCATTTGATATTTTACTGAAAAGTTCGTAGAATAGTTCATAAGAACTCATAATAATGAGTATAACCTATTTTAGGAACGAAAGGGATGGTAAAGATTATATGGGTATAGGACTTAGTTTGACGTTGGTGGTTATTTTGATTATTTTAACCGCTTTTTTTGTAGCAACAGAATTTGCATTGGTGAGACTTAGAGGTAGCCAGATCAGTCAAATGGTGCTTGACGGAAAGAAGAATGCCTTGGCAGTACAGAAGGTATCCGCTAATCTCGATGGCTATTTATCCGCTTGTCAGCTCGGGATTACCATCACTGCGCTGGGTATTGGTGCACTGGCAGAGCCTGCATTCGAACAGTTATTGCTTCCTATTTTCGACTGGGCCAATATCAGTTCTAGTGTGAGTCACCCTCTTGCGTTTTTACTCGCATTCATCATTGCAACATTCTTGCACGTCGTTGTCGGAGAACTTGCTCCGAAGACGGCAGCTATAAACATTCCGGAAAAAATCGGTCAAATTACTTCACCGCTGATTATTTGGTTCTACAGAATTTTGTACCCTCTCATTTGGTTCATGAACGGTTCCGCTAATATGCTTGTTCGTCTTTTTGGGATGAAACCAGCTAGTGAGCATGGAGACGCGCATAGTGAAGATGAGATTCGTTTGATCCTGTCCGAGAGTTACGAAAGCGGGAAAATCAATAAAGCCGAATATGGCTATGTTAACCGAATCTTTACTTTTGATGAGATGCTCGCCAAAGAAATCATGGTTCCGCGAACCGATATGGTATGTCTTTTCACCAATCATTCGTTGAAAGAAAATTTCGAAATTATCCGCAAGGAGCAATATACTCGTTTCCCTGTGGCACAAGGCAGCAAGGATAATATTATCGGAATGATCAACACGAAACAGCTCTATTTGCAGTATGATAACAATCCTGATTTTGATTTTCATAGCTTAATTCAACCCGTACTGACAGTATCTGAGGTGACACCGGTCAAGAATCTTCTAACTCGTATGCAGTTGGAGCGTGTGCATATTGCCTTGCTGCTTGATGAATATGGTGGAACATCCGGTCTCATCACGATTGAAGATATTTTGGAAGAAATCGTTGGTGAAATCCGTGACGAGTTTGACGGTGATGAACGCAGAGAAGTCGAAAAAATAAGCGATACTAACTATCTGTTCGATGGTAAGGTATCTCTGTTAGAGGTCAAGGATCTTACAGGGCTTGATTTCGAAGATGAAGAAGTGACCACAGTTGGAGGCTGGGTATACAGTCATATCGCAGATCCAGCCATTGGCAAAAGTATTGTTCGTGACCATGTAACATTGACCATCCGCGAGATGAACAGATACCGTGTCCGCAAGGTTGAAGTTGTTATCGAACAATCAAGCAACACTGAATCATCATAAATTACGAAATCATAACCTTTATTCATAAAAAAAAGGATAGGGTCATCAGATTAAATCTGACACTCTATCCTTTTTTCTTTTTAGAGAATTTTGCTCATATAATACTCATCCACCCACTTACCATCGACAATAAGGGATTTCCGCTTCGTCCCTTCGATTTCAAACCCGCTCTTGGTATATAGCCCCAAAGCAGCTTGATTATGGGTCATGACGGATAACTCAAGACGAACAATCCCATTGTTCATAGCCCAGATGTCCATCTCCCGGAACAGGCCAGCCCCAATCCCATTCCCCTGATATTGTTTCTGAATCCCAATCACTATGTACGCGCTATGTCTATTGCGTCTAACACTTCCACCTCTAACAGACAAGTAACCTGCCAAATGATCGTCAACCTCTGCCCCTATAAGAATTGAAGTTTCTGCTGCCAGAAAGCTTTCGAGCATTTCTTTGACCTGACAAAGACTAGCTTGTCTTTCATCCGGTTCCAATAACATAAATTTGGACTCTTGGTCTAACTGATGCTGAAGTCGAAGCAGTTCACCTGCATCCTCCGGCACCAGTTCTCTAAGTGTAACCATCATATCATCACTTCCAATCGTAAATAACTATAAATACTTCTTGAATACCTTACTGGAGCTGCTATCATAACCAAGAATTTCGTAGAAACGATGCGCTTCTTCTCTCTTTGCAGCACTTGATAACATAATCTTAAGGGCTCCCTTGGAGATTGCTACATTCTCGGCATGTCTCATTAGCATTGCGCCATACCCTTTTCCTCGTACTTTTTCAGCCACAATGACTCTTTCTATGACAGCAAAGGGCCTATCGTCACACAAAGCATCCATACAAAAATGAAGATGTAACGACCCGACAATTGTTTCTTGTTCTTCGCACACATATAGAAAACTCTCCGGATGATCTGCTATCTGCTTCAGCCGCTCAGGAGATACATGAATAGCTGGATGCTCAGGCAGCAAAATCCGATAAAGTTCTTCAATGAAGGTAGCGTCTTCGGGCACTGCTTCTCTTATCATTCGTCTACTCCCTTCTATACAACGATTAACAACGACAGACCATGATCACATTTCCATCGGGATCTTTAAAATTAAACCAATGATCATGCTCAATATCCGTGAGAATCTCTCCTCCGTTGGCCTTTACATAATCATAAGCAGCATCAATATCCTCGGTGTTAAGATGAAACGAAGGGATGTTTAGAACAGATTCAGCGGTGTAAATCTTACTGTCCAAAACGATGCCCGGTCCCTGCATAGGGACTACATATAAATGACCGAATAATACCTCTCCATCTAATGGGAGTCCAAGCAATTGGCAATACCATTGTTTTGATTTCTCAATATCCTTTACCGGAATAAAAACAGCACCAATCTGATTCAGAATCGGACTTATCATCATTAAGAAAGCCTCCTCTTTTAAGTTGACGGATAGGGTGTTATTCTAGAATAATTCGATAAAATATGTCAATTACCTCCCTCCATTTAGGGAAGGGCTGGTAAGTTGTGTTATAATTCTGTGAGCATTACTCCAATATCACGTACGTCAGGAGAATTACATTGGCTAACCTGAACTTCGGTGGTTTTAAAATGACCCCACCCAAAGTTTTATCACTAGGATTCTTAATCCTTATCACTGCCGGGACTTTTCTGCTTAGTCTCCCGGTCTCCTCAACATCCGGACAAATATCCTTTATCGATGCCTTGTTTATGGCGACTTCAGCCACTTGTGTAACAGGCCTTGCGGTCATTGATACGGGAACTCAGCTAACTACCTTCGGACAAGTTGTTCTACTCATTTTATTTCAAATCGGAGGATTAGGCTTTGTAACGATGGCTACTTTGATTACCTTGGTCCTTAATAAACGGATATCCTTGAAAGAGCGAATCCTTTTGCAAGAATCCATGAACCAAAATTCGATGCAGGGAATTGTACTCTTAATCCGTAGAGTCCTGATCTATTCTCTTGTTATTCAGCTGTCGGGGGCCGTGTTGTTTGCTGGAAGGTTTATGATGGATATGCCCTTTGGGAAAGCAGCATATTATGGGATTTTTCACAGTATATCTATCTTTAATAATGCAGGCTTTGATCTCTTCGGTGATATTCATGGGCCGTTTAGCGGACTTACTCGTTTTGTAAATGATCCCATTGTTAACTTCACCTCAATGAGTCTCATATTTCTTGGAGGGATTGGTTTTATCGTTCTGTCTGATCTTATGGACTTTCCTAAACGCAGAAGACTCACTCTTCATTCAAAGGTTGTTCTTTGGACTTCTCTTATATTGATTGTTATTGGTGCGGGGCTGTTTTTTTTACTGGAGTTTAATTCTACGCTGAAGCCCTTGAGTGCAAGCGGAAAGTTTTGGGCGACCTTTTTACAAGCGGTAACTCCGCGATCTGGTGGTGTCACCACCATTGAAGTTCCACTTTTACGGCAATCCACACAATTTCTAATGATTCTATTGATGTTTATCGGAGCTGCACCTGGGTCGACGGGTGGAGGAATCAAGATCACTACATTCGCCGTACTGGTTACTGCAGTAGCTGCGCGATTACGGGGGAAAGAAGATATTGTAATGTTCCGCCACCGGATCGCTAAAGAAAATGTATATAGAGCCCTTACTATTACATTAATGTCTCTTATGCTGCTTGTCATCGCTACGATGTTATTATCCTTAACCGAGAGCGCTGAATTTCTAACTGTACTTTTTGAAGCAGTATCTGCTTTTGGAACCTCAGGCTTATCTATGGGCCTTACTCCGGAACTGACTACGGCAGGAAAGGTTCTAGTGATTATCCTGATGTTTATGGGCCGGACCGGACCACTTACACTTGCTTATGCTTTGAAACCAAAAGGTAGTAAAGAACTGTACCGTTACCCAGAAGGTAAGATAACGATTGGATAATCATGATATGGCCAGCGGCTACCAGATAATGCCGCTGGCGTCATATCAGTAATATTATTGTTCTTCCACGATTTCTTGTTGATCAAGTGCAGCATCCAGCAACTGATTGTACACATCATCGTTATTCTCCAGCAATGCATCCGTTTCTAAGAACTGTTCCTCGCTCCCAGGCTCACCCGCAAAGCTTAGACTGTAATCCCATTCCGTTCCTCTTGTACTGAAGAAAGTAATTTCATATGGAGCCTTATGATTTTCGAGAGTGAATACAGTCCTCCCTACATAACTTTTATCTTCTTTACGGCTCATTTCAGCACTTACGATCTCTAAATTCATCCACTTATCTTCCTTCCTATCATCAAATCAGCTACCCTTTCAGTATATCATTGAAATGAATGTAATTCCTTCTCTTTGCACTGTAAATTCCACGTAATTGACTTTTTTCATCCGGCGGTTAATAATTTAGTACAATGCTTGTAAAGTACTAAACTATTAGTAAATGGAGGAAATTACAATGACTGATTTTCAGGCTAAGCTTAGTAAATATGCAGATTTAGCTGTACAAATAGGTGTTAATGTTCAACCCGGGCAAATTCTAGTGGTGAATGCACCGATTCTTGCCGCTGATTTCGTACGTCTAATTACCGCTAAGGCATATGCTATCGGAGCAAGTTTAGTTAAGGTGAACTGGAGTGATGCAAGCATTACACGCCAACAGTTTGAACACGCTGCACCAGAGGTATTCACTCAGCCTCCTACTTGGTACGCAGGTGAAATGACTGAATTCGCCGAAAAAGGTGCGGCTATCCTTAACGTGATCGCTGAAGATCCTGATGCACTTAAAGGTATTGATCCAGTACGTATCTCCAATTTTCAAAAAGTACGAGGAGCTGCCCTCACCAAATATCGTGAAATGCAAATGTCCGACAAAGTGAGCTGGAGTATTGTAGCTGTTCCTTGTCAAGCTTGGGCGGATAAAGTATTCCCTGAGGTTCCAGCCGAAGAACGTGTAGATAAACTCTGGGAAGCCATTTTCCACACCGTGCGTCTTGACCGTGAAGATCCAGTAGCTGCATGGCAGGAGCATCTTGACACCTTGGAGCAAAAAGCGAATGTACTCAATGCAAAAAAATATAAAAAGCTGCATTACATAGCACCTGGCACTGACCTTAGCATCGAGCTTCCTGAAGGCCATATCTGGGCACAAGGAGACAGCATTAATGCAAAAGGTCATTCTTTTGTAGCCAATATGCCTACCGAAGAAGTCTTCACTGCACCACTAAAGACTGGTGTTAATGGCACTGTAAGAAGCACAAAGCCACTTAGTCATGGCGGCAACATCATCGATGACTTCTCTATTAGCTTTGAGAACGGCCGTATTATAAGTGTTACTGCTGAGCAAGGTCAAGAAGCGCTAGAGCACCTCATTAGCATGGATGAAGGAGCGAAATACTTAGGGGAGGTTGCCTTGGTTCCTCATAAATCCCCTATTTCTGAATCCAACATTCTTTATTACAACACATTGTTTGACGAAAATGCTTCTAATCACCTTGCTATAGGTATGGCTTATGCCTTCTGTTTAGAAGGCGGTAAAGACATGAATCCAGAGCAGTTAATTGAGCATGGCCTCAACAATAGTGTAACCCATGTAGATTTCATGATCGGGTCAGCTGAGATGAACATTTACGGGATAACTGCTGATGGAACTGAAGAACCTGTCTTCCTGAATGGAAACTGGGCGTTCTAATTTAAGCACACAAGAGATACAGGATATTGGGAGGAATAGAAACTATGTTGGATTTCAAGCAAAAGCTGGAGAATTACGCATTGCTGGCCGTGAAGATTGGCGTTAATATTCAACCGGGTCAGACACTCGTTGTGAATGCAGATATTGTATCCGCAGAGTTTGTGCGACTTGTGGTTCGTAAAGCCTATGAAGCCGGCGCAAGACTTGTAAAGGTGAATTATAGTGATGAAGTTGTATTACGTACACGTTATGATCTTGCTCCATCTGATTCCTTCCTGGAGCCGCCGCAGTGGCAAGCCGATGAATTAGAGGATCTTGCTAAAAAGGGAGCCGCATTTCTAACCATTATCTCCGCTGACCCAGATCTTTTAAAAGGCGTTGAACCTGGAAGAATTGCCGATAATCAACGTATCTCTGGGCAGACCCTAGCACCTTATCGTGAGTACTTAATGGGGAATCATGCGAGCTGGAGCGGCCTTGCCTTCCCATCAGCCTCTTGGGCGGCAAAAGTGTTCCCTGACGCTCCATCAGAGCAGCAGGTTGAACTATTATGGGACGCCATCTTTAAAGCCACACGTGCGGATCAGGAAGATCCTATTGAAGCATGGAGCCGCCATTTAGATGGACTCAAAACTCGTTGCGCTTCCTTGAATGAAAGTAAGTTTCGCAAGCTGCACTATACAGCACCTGGTACAGATTTAACTATTGAGTTGCCGGAAGGACACATCTGGTGTCAGGCTGGAGCTGTGAACGGTAAGGGCGTCCCTTTCTTAGCCAATATTCCTACGGAAGAAGTGTTTACTGCCCCTCTGAAGTCTGGTATTAATGGTAAAGTGAGCAGCACTAAGCCACTTAGCTACGGCGGCAATCTAATCAATAACTTCACGCTGACCTTTGAGAACGGTAAAGTGATTGATTTTACTGCTGAAGAAGGCGCAGAAACTTTGGCATCACTAATCGCACTGGATGAAGGCTCTTCCTATCTTGGTGAAGTTGCTTTGGTGCCTTTCCACTCTCCGATTTCTGAGAGCGGTATTCTTTATTACACTACATTGTATGATGAGAATGCCTCCTGTCATTTGGCTTTAGGTGCAGCTTATGCCTTCACAATTCAAGAAGGAATTACGATGACTAAAGAACAGCTGTTGGAAAAAGGAATGAATCAAAGCCATACCCATGTTGACTTTATGATGGGCTCACCTGAAATGAATATTGACGGAATTAACGATGATGGAACAACAGTACCTATCTTCCGTAATGGGGATTGGGCTTAAGGCTTAAACAACACCCGTTAGATCCTAGATAGAACCAACTTCAAACAACCCGCTTAGCTCTCTAATTAGAGAGTAAGCGGGTTGTTTTTGTTTTAACAGCAACATTTCAGGTGGTAAAATGCCCAAATTTGAATAAAAGTTCAATATTTGTTCACACTATTGTTGATTTCCGTTCACAAATATGTCACAATACAGTTAAGGATTGAATTTCCAAGGAGGGGATTATCATGTTGAGAGACCCAGTATCCAAAGAAGTTGACAGCCTCGAAGAAGAACAGCTAGAAATTCAACCACCGGTAGATTCAAGAATTGTTGCATCTAATGCTATTAAATACACTGCCTATGTTATGCTGCTTTTTGGATTCTTGTATTTCCTGATTGCTTACTTGGCGCCTATGTTGGAACCTTAATGTGATGGATAAAATTTTATTGGAAAACGCTTACGGTTAATCACTCTCTATGGAGCAGTGATTAACCGTTTTATTAATTCCATGAGAATGCTTTGTTTGTCCAAGCTATTGCTGTTGGCGACCATACCCCGTTCATCTTCGTTTGTATCCAAGCTCTGGCCTCTTCTCTATCCCCTTCAAAAGCGGATAGACCGTTATCTGACATCCAGTGACTGACCGTCTCGAACGAGGTGCTGCTCCAGCCATTTACTTCACCTTCATCATTCAGGCGTTGCTTGATGCCTGAGATCACCATATCTAACGATCCTTGAAGCTCAGTAACCGCGTTATCGAAGGCTGTTTTCTTTTCTTTTGCCTTCATATCAGCCTCTGCCCGAAGTTTACGTGTATCAATGCCTTCATGTTCACGAACAATCTGCAGTAAGGTCACAGCTTCTTTACTAGCCAACCCATCCTTATACCGCTCTTCAATAGATTTGGTACTGCCTACTGCTGCTACAAATGCCGGAAACCACTCCCTTGAGACCAAAATAGCCTTTTTCTTAATAAACTTTCCGTATCCTGCAAGACCCTCACCTGGAAACTGCGCACGCCATGACCACGGATCTAAATCTGTTCCAGTATGCCAATTCTCGGGCTTAGTTAAGCCGTTTAAAGACGGGTGCCCGGGAATCAGCGCAGCAAGCGGTAAAATCCCCAATTTCGCAATAATCTCTGCTGTTTCCCCATAAGTGGTGACACTACCTTGTTCGTATTCCTGACCCATTTGTTCATCATCTCCTAGATCTAATTTAATCTGATTTCATATTTCCAATTCCGGTTATAAAAGTGCTAATCAAGCGGGTTAGACTCTCGTTAGTATCGAGCGCCATACCAAATCCACCCTTTTGATCCAATGAGGCGAATCCATGTAGAATACTCCGTAATCCCCTTACGGCATGAAGTTCTCCTTCTTCACCTAATTGATAACTCTTCATCACCTGAATTATAAACTGCAAAATATGCTCACCAGCCGCTTCAAGCTCCGTGTTCTCCTGTTCAGGCGCTCGTAGTGTAGTCTCATACAAACCTGGTCTACTTCTAGCAAAATCCACATATGCTCGGCCCATCGCGTGTACAGCAGCATCTCCATTTAATCCCTCAGCTGCGTTCGACATGCATGTAAATAATAACTCTAAACCGTAAATGGCGAGCCCGGTCCGCAAATCCTGCAGGCCTTTTATATGGTTATATAGTGACGGGGAACGAACACCTAGTTTAGCTGCTAGTGCAGCCAAGGTAACAGCTTCTATACCTTCAGCATCGGCAATTTCTGCTGCTCTAATCACTAGCGTGTGACGATCTAATCCTGCTCTAGGTGACATTTAATTACTCCTATCCTGAATCATTTGTGCCTTACTTATGGCTTTCTCCATCTCTTGCTTTGGCGCTTTAAGTAAGTTGCCGTGACCCACAGCAAGTAAAGCTGGAGAGAACTCTAGAAGCTTAATCGCACTATTCAGAGCTTGAACTTTATTCCATGTAGCCATTGCTGGAAAAGGAAACAGTGGGATGATGGTTCCAGCCACCGCAGTTCCCCGGAAGGTCTGAAGAGCATCCCCCACGATTACAGCACCGCTGCGTGAATCAAGGAAAGACATAGAGCCGGGGGTATGTCCTGGAGTGTGAATCGCTGATAATGAGCCAATGGTATCCCCTTCGTGGAGAAGGACGTCTGGCTTGGTAGCTATCTTCTTCGGCACACCTCCCTTAATAGGGGTCTGAGGTTCTCCTTCCCGAAGTGAACGATCTCCACGAAGTAATGCCGAATCTCGCTCAGAGATGTACACCTGAGCCTCTGGACGTTGCTTTTTCAGTCCATCCAGTGCCCCAATATGATCATCATGCGCATGCGTTAAGATTATGCGTGTAAGCTTCTTATTTAGCTTCGCTTCAGTCTCCATAATTCCTTTTAGACTAAATGGCATAGCCGCATCTATTAAAGTCAATCCATCATTTTCCTCAATAATGTAACAATTCACTGGAAAAAAATTAGGCATCCAAGTCAACTGCAATAAATGACCTTCACGTGTTACTCTCATCCTTACCCCTCCGATAAACTAATGGTATTAGCTTAAATATAAACTAATAACATTAGTTTTGCAAGAGGTGGTTATCTTTAATCTTTAATCTTTAATTCTTAATGTTCTTGTCAGCATTTTTGTTGGATTTATTAATTATGTACCACATCGCCCAAGTGACCCCTATGAAAAAAACAACCGACCCCACGAGAGTACTCGATATATTTTTTCTAATATCCGCTTCTCTAAAATCAAGCAAAAATGTTAGCGTGGCCCAAATAATCGTGCTGATAACTCCCGATATTAAATGAATCTTCTTAAACCGTTTGAGTTCTCCTTCCTTACTTGGCAGCAGGTATATCCCATCTTTGACACAACGAACGGTAACATACAAGCAACCTAACAGCATAATCCCAAAAGTATCAACCCAATATTTGATGTCCCACTCCAGGATAAATACTTTTACCAAAAGGCTAATCATAAATCCCACTAACACAATCAACAATCCGTGCGTACTAAACTTCTGAATTTCTGTGATAATTCGTTCATCTTTAATCTTTGGCCCTTTCACAACTAATCCTCCCAAAAAATATCGTTTAATGACGTATCCAACGCCTTGCAGATGGCTATGCACAGCTTAATCGTCGGGTTATAGTTACCAGCTTCAATCAAGCCGATCGTCTGCCGTGTAACCCCTACAACTTCCGCTAACTGTTCTTGGGAAAGATTCTTTTGGATCCTAGCCAGCTTCAACTTGATGTTTTTGTTCTCTCCCACTCCATAACCCCTTTTAATGTTTGTCATGCATTCCATTTTCCACCATTGTAATCTATATCGGTCATTATGTACATTATATATTGCATTTAATTGGTGGGATCAACGTTTGACTTTAGGATCGACGTGTCATATTAGGATCGACGTTTCTTATTAAGATCAACGTTTCATATTAGGATCCAGACTTCATTTTCCATTCCCTGTCCGTCAGGAAATACTTTTCTCCCCACCGTTGGATCAAATTGTGAAGAGTGATTGTAACTGAGTACATAGCCAGTCAGCTGCGATGCCTAACTCACCGCCTTTGCTAGTATGTAAGCACACTTTTGCCAATGGTTCGGACTCAGATGACCTTATTTCTCCAATTCGCACTTTTTAGGCGAGCTATCGGACCCAATTGCAGCTATTTACTCAAAATCACACCAATTCTGCGACGTTACATGGTAATAAGAGCTATGCGGTCCGATACTTCTGCAAAATGACTTAAAAAGCTCAAATAGCTGTTATACGGTCCGTAACATACTGAGGGTCTTTAGTTAGTTTGGGTAGTTTAGGTTAGTTTGGAGTTAGTTCACTTATTCGCCGTTGCATCGGACTGAGGAGTCCTTATTTCGTAGATTTGCAGCTAATTGACGTGCTATCGGACCCAGTTGCAGCTATTTACTCATAACCACACCAATTCTGCACAGTTACAAGGTAATAAGAGCTATGCGGTCCGATAGATCGGCAAAATGACTCAAAAAGCTCAAATAGCTGCAATACAGTCCGATACGGAGATTTGTAGGAAGCCCACAAGAGGTCAGTAGGATAATCACTAGGAAGCCACTAGGAAGCCACTAGGAGGTCAGTAGGAAGCCCACAGAAGGTCAATAGGAGATACTATGAAGTAAGTAGAAGGTTGAGCCACATAAGCAGAGGACCGGCAGCGAAACGTGATCAGCACCCAGTAGCCCTTCCCCCCTCACCCGACTACGGCTATTCTAAGCAACAAAAAAAAGCATCCCTAAGGATACTTTTGATAATTCGACGCTTATGATCTTTTTGATATTTCGACGCTTTTACGATACTTTCGATCTTTCGATCTTTTTGATCTTTCGACGCTTTTTCGATACTTTTGATCTTTCGATAATTATGATCTTTCGATCTTTTTGATCTTTCGCCGCTTTTAATATACGAATGCCTTCGACTTTCCTTATTCCACTACGCCATTCTCTGGATAGAAGTCTACGATCTTCAGCAGCTCCGAAGCGTCTGTGCGTGGACGGCTGTCAGGTACAGTCTCCGGATATCCGGCATGGATCATGGCTACAATTTTTTCGCCAGGCTTCACACCAATTTTAGTGCGAAATTCAGGGTTGTTGATGTAGGGATCAGTCTTCCAAATCGTTCCTACACCTTGCTCCCAAGCTGCGAGCTGGAAGTTCTGTACAAGTGCAGACGCTGCTGCAAAATCCTCGTCCCACTCTCTCTGCCGAGGATCTTCAGGCATCACTACGATTACTGTTAATGGAATATTCGAGATATATTCTTTACGTTTAGCAGCCACTTCTGGATCAGCTATAGCACGTTTTACAAAAGCAAATGCAGATTCAGCTAGGAATTTCGAACCTTCCCCTTGAAAGGCAATAAATCTCCACGGCTCACGCACACCATGATTCGGTGCCCATACCGCTACATTTAATAATTCCTCTAAAAGGCCTTGTGGAAGTGGATCTTTTTTAAAAAGCTTAATCGAGCGTCGTTCTTTTATTATTTCGGCCACACTATTCTGTTGAGTCTGTTGAGATTGCGTCATAAGATCCACTCCCTAATATAGTAATAATGATAATCATTATCACAAATGATACAGCATCTTTCTACCTTTTGCAAATAACAGGTAACCATTCGAATCACAGTTAATTTCATATAAAAACAACCGATATACTTCGCAGAAACTTTCGGATGTTATTGTTTCTCTGCATATTAACTCTTGAATTCACAAAAAAACACCGTTCCCGAAGGAACGATGTTCACAGCTTCAGCCGAATCGGCCCATGATATATTCTTGCGTCATTTGATTCTCTGGATTGGTAAAGACTTTATCCGTCTTATCATATTCGACAAGGGAGCCAAGATAAAAGTATGCAGTATAATCAGAGATCCGAGCTGCCTGCTGCATATTATGTGTCACAATAACGATGCGAAGCTCTTCTTTTAACTCCTTGATTAGCTCCTCTACTTTACCTGTGGAGACCGGGTCTAGAGCTGATGCTGGTTCGTCCAAGAGCAGAATTTGCGGGTTAACCGACAACGCTCTAGCAATACAAAGACGCTGCTGTTGTCCACCGGAAAGTGCAAGCGCTGAATCTTTTAAACGATCCTTTACCTCATCCCACAATGCTGCTTTGCGAAGACTGCTCTCAACAATCTCATCAAGAGCCTTTTTACCTTTAATGCCATGATACTTAGGTCCAAAAGCGATGTTATCGTAAATCGATTTATAGAACGGATTTGGCTTTTGCCATACCATCCCGATCTTCTGACGCAGCTTAATCACATCCGTACCCGGAGCATTAATATCCACTCCATCAATCCAGATGCTTCCTTTTGTTTTTGAGCCAGAAATTTCGTCATTCATCCGGTTCAAAGAACGAAGAAAGGTTGATTTAC
Organism: Paenibacillus sp. FSL H7-0323; assembly: GCF_038002725.1. Lineage (NCBI taxonomy): Bacteria > Bacillati > Bacillota > Bacilli > Caryophanales > Paenibacillaceae > Paenibacillus > Paenibacillus sp. FSL H7-0323. Next base: position 1,675,642 of record NZ_JBBODB010000001.1, read on the forward strand.
CGCAGCCGGAGGGGCCGATCAGTGCAGTAACCGTATTTTCAGCAAATGGAAGGCTTATCCCCTTTACTGCCTCATATGTTCCGTAAAAAATACTCAGGTCTTCGGTTTGAAAAGATTCACGCACTGCTGTTGCCGACGTTCCCATCGATTACTCCTCCTACATCTCTACTTTAATTTGTATGATTAGTTCATTCTTTTTGAAGCTGTAAGCTTACGATAAATAAATCTTCCGAAATAACGTGCTGCCAGATTGAAGATTAACACCATAATTACAAGCACCGCCGAAGCTCCCGCAGCAATTTGTGCAGCATCTGGAGCTAGACCTTCACTGTTGACCTTCCAAATGTGGACAGCCAGCGTTTCCGCTGGACGGAAGGGATTCAGTGGTGAATTCGCACTAAGTGGATTCCAGTTAGTGAAATCTAATCTTGGACTACTCATCCCTGCTGTGAACATCAACGCAGCTGCTTCCCCAAAGACACGGCCAGCAGACAAGATAGTACCTGTAATAATTGTAGGTAATGCTACCGGAAACAACACCGAGGTAACAATTTTCCACTTGGACAATCCTAGTGCAAAACCAGCCTCTTTTTGTTGTTTTGGAACACTACGGAAAGCTTGCTCTGTAATCCGCACCATCAGCGGCAGATTAAAGACCGTCAATGCCAGCGCACCGGAGATTAAGGAGAAGCCCAGATTGAAATAGTTAACAATCAGCAATAGACCAAACAAGCCGACTACGATGGAAGGGAAAGATGACAATACTTCAACAATCAAGCGAATAAAGCCGGTAATCTTACCGGGACGAGCATATTCCGCCATATAAATACCGGCACCCAGTCCAAGCGGAACTGTAATAATAAGCGTCAGTACTAACAGGAATAAGGAGTTAAATAGCTGCGGTCCGATCCCTCCACCTGCACGAATCTTTTGCGGTGCGGAGAAAAGAAAGTCCCAACTGATATGGCTTAAGCCTCTAAAGAGGATATATCCCAAAAGTCCAAGTAGAATGACAACGATGAGCATCGCGAAAAATACAATAAGACTGGTGGCAATTTTATTTACGGTTCTCGGCTTCAAATTTTATTTCTCCTTTCAAGCATTCTCACAAAGAAGACAAATACGAAAGTCATCAGCATGAGAACCAGTGCCATACTCCACAGTGCATTATTGTGAGGTGAGCCCATGGTCGTGTTCCCCATACCGAGTGTGATCACACTGGTCAAGGTAGAAGCTGACTCAAAGAGTGATTTTGGTACGAATGGTGCGTTCCCGATAACCATTTGTACAGCGAGTGCTTCACCGAAAGCCCGCGCCATTCCCAATACAATCCCTGTCATAATGGCAGGAAAGGTTGTTGGAATAATCACCCGCGAAATCGTCTGCCACCGGGTGGCACCAAGCGCATAGGAAGATTCTTTTAAGTTTTGCGGCAATGAAGCCAGCGCGTCTGCAGCCACGCTTGTAATCGTCGGAAGAATCATTACCGAGAGCACAAGCGCGCCTGCAGCTACCCCGATGCCTTGGCCCGGCAGGTTGTTGCGTAGAAACGGTACAATTACACTTAATCCGATGAAACCATATACTACCGAAGGAATCCCTGCTAAAAGCTCAATAACAGGTTGAAGTAATTTTTTGCCCCACCCTGGAACAATCTCAGTCATAAATAACGCAGCGCATAAGCTAAGTGGACTAGCAATCAATGCGGCAAGCAAAGTAACCAGGAAGGAGCCCGAGATAAATGGAAAAGCTCCGAAGGAAGGCGTATCCGCTTCAGGCGACCACTTTGTACCGAAGAGAAATTCAGAAACTGTAGCATTGCCACTTGTGAAGGTTGAAATTCCTTTAGACGCTACAAAATATACCATCGATACAATGATTGTTATCAACAGTAATACACAGAAGGACATATAAGTACGTCCAACAAAATCTTCAATATGATGTTTTTCGAATCGTGAGTTCTTTAGTTTCACCCTCAATTGCTCCCTCTTTCTAAAGTGAAAAGAGAGGCAGATGTATCCGCCTCTAATCACTTGAGATTCTAATCAATAACATTGCCTAGAATTAAATTACTTAGCGGTAACAGTTCCTGCAACGTCGCGAACAACTTGCATTTTAACAGCTGGGATGTATCCAAGTTCAACAACTTCACCTGTTTGCACTTCGTCAGTTAAGAAAAAGTCGAGGAATGCTTTTACTGTTGCATTAGGTTCACCATTTGTGTACATATGCTCGTAAGCCCATACTGGGTATTTACCCGAAACAACATTGTCAACAGATGCTTCTACACCGTCAAGACTAAGTGTTTTAATGGAATCATCCAGGTAAGAAAGAGCAAGGTATCCGATTGCCCCTGGAGTTTCACCGATCATTTTCTTAACCGTACCGGAGGAATCTTCTTGAATCGAACCTGGGATATCTTCTGTTTTGGTTCCAAGTGCAAAGCTTTCAAAGGTAGCACGAGTACCGGAGCTGCCTGGACGGTTGATGATTTGGATTTTTTGATCCGCTCCGCCGACTTCAGACCAGTTAGTGATTTTACCAGTGAAAATGTCCACCAGTTGTTGTTTAGTCAAGCTATCCACACCAGCATCAGGATGAGATACTGCTGCGATCGCTACTACTGCTACTTGATGATCTACGAGTGCTGCTGCTTTTTCCGCATCTGCATCTTTTAATTTTTCTTCTGCGAATACGTCAGAGTTTCCGATATCTACTTGTTTCTCAGCTACTTGAGTAAGACCAGTACCACTGCCACCGCCTTGAACTTGAATGTCCACGCCAGTGTTTTTATCCATGAAATTCTCTGCTACCAGCTCAACCAAGGGTTGTAATGCTGTTGAACCTGAAGCCAGAATCGAACCACTTATTTCAGCGCCGCCGCTTCCTTCGTTAGTTGCTGCAGCGTTTCCTCCCGTGTTGTTAGCCCCGCCGTTACCGCAAGCCGATAGTGCCAGTACGCTTGTTAAAGCCAAAGTCATGATCCATGATTTTTTGAATTGCATTGTTTTGTCTCCTCCTAAATGGTTTGTTAGCATGGCTCCCTGATCAGTTCATACCAAACTGGCTTCGAAAGCTTTAACATGGTGTTGTGGAGCTTGGCCCCCATATGCATGGTTACTGTAAAAGTTCATCAAACGCATATGTTATATGTTGTCCGGGACTTCTTGGCCCCTCTGACTCTTCTTATTCTAGAGCTCGTTCGTTAGAGAAACTTCTTATCTTTGTAAAGCGAACGAAAAAAATACCAATATAAAGTGTATATCTGTATAGATATAATCTATAATGGAGATATAATTTATAATCCAACTTAGCATTATGTGGAGGAAAGTCATGAATATTATGAAATTGAACATCGTAGTTCTAATTGAAAAATATAAAAAAGTAACCGATGTAGCCGCAGAATTAGGCCTTAAACAACCTACTGTATCTTTTCATATGAAGAATCTGGAGGCTGAGCTCGGAACCCCTCTATTTCTTTACCGAAGCGGAAGAGTGCTGCTTACGGATGCTGGACGGGCCCTTTATCAATACGCCCTCAAAATCGTCTCTCTCACAGCAGAAGCTGAGCGCACAGTTAAACAATTTTCTTCCCCCTCAAAAGGAACATTAGAGCTGGAAGCCAGTTTTATTCCTGCAACTTATATTTTACCTAATGTGTTAATCCAATTCATGAAACTCTATCCGGGGATTAACAACTCTTTGACTGTTCAAAGCGATGCTTTGTTACGTGAGCGTCTCCGTAGTCGGGATATTCAGATGGCCATTTTACATACTGCGGATTGGCAGGACGAATCTTTTGATTTTCAGCTTATTGTCCGTGATGAACCTGTCCTAATTTTTGCAACTGGTCATCCATTTGAAGTCCTAGAGAAATTAACACCTGAACTAATTGCCAATGAGCCGTGGATTCAGCATGAGCAAGGATCTTGTTTACGAGGGTATGCCGATCAATGGGCACAATTCAATCAAATCCGTTTATGGAACCGATCCGAGTTGAATTCTCCAGAAGTGATTAAGCAGTTAGTTAGCGGGAGTGATTGTGTTGGTATATGTTCTAAAGCGGCGGTTAAAGCTGAGATTGAGCTAGGCAAGCTTAGCTATGCCAACCTGCCAGGGATTCTGCCTGAAAGCGGCGGGTTTGTGCTCGGCTGGCGTAAAGATCATATTTTAACACCGTTGCAGCAATCCTTTGTTGATATAGTAACGACTCTTGATCTTTAAAAAAACAAGGAAGCTTCTAAAGCCGCAAACGGTTTTAGAAGCTTCCTTGTTCATTTATTCTATAAAAGGAAACATTAATTTCTCATTTTCACTTAAATACATATTCTCCTTTGTGATGATCACGGAGCCTGTATCTATTATCCGTTCCACTTTCTCACCCTCAACAGCTTCAATCGCCGTCTTCACAGCTAAGTACCCCATATTAAAAGGCTTCTGCATTACCGTGCCAAGCAAGATCCCTTTTTCGAGGAGCTTCACCTCATTGCTAGAATTGTCGAACCCAAATAATTTCACTTTGTCCTGAAATCCCATATCCATAATCGCCTGCCCAGCACCTAGTGTAGAAGGTTCATTAAGACCTATTATCCCCTTTAGATTTGGCTCGTCCTTTAGTAAATCAACAGTTAACTGGTACGCTTTTCGCACGGAACCATCACTGTATAATGTAGGCTGCACATCATGAACTCCATTCTCTAAAAGGGCATCACGAGCCCCTCTTTCCCTCTCAATTGCGGTGGCAGAGCCTTGTACAAAGTTAACGATAGCGACTTTATCCTCTGGATCGATATATTTTCTTAACTCCTGCCCTGCCTTACGTCCTGCTTCATAATTATCTGTAGCAATAAAACTCTCTGATACACCACCGCTCAAGCCCGAATCTACAGTAATAAGTGTAATGCCAGCTGATTTGATCTTTTCCGCGATTGGAATGAGGCGATAATAATCTGTAGCAGATAAAATAATGGCGTCAGGCTTCTCCTTAATTGCTTGCTCCAGCAGTTCTATCTGTTGATCTACATCAAGCTCTGTATCCGTTCCAACCGTGCGAACCTCTGCGCCGAACTCCTTAGCCGCTGTTGCCACACCTTGTTTCATCACTTCCCAGAATTCAATACTGCTATCGATAGTCTTGGGTACATAAATAATGGTCCTTACCTTTGCGTCAAGCTCATTTGTAAACATACGATAGGCTAATAAACCCAAAGTAACAATGAAGAGCAGCAGCAGAGTATACAGGCCAATTTTTGACCGTAAAGCGCTCATTGACTCTCCTCCTCATAAATCACAGGTATTCGTAAAGTGGCCGTCGTTCCTTCCTCCATCTCGCTTGCAAAAGACAAACCGTATTTCACACCGAAATACAGCTGGATACGATGGTTCACATTCGCGACACCTACACCGCTGCCAGTCTTGAAATCTGATTTTTGCAGCAGTACCTTACCCATTTGCTCTTCATCCATCCCAATACCGTCATCAATGACCTGTACGATAATATCGTTCTGTTCTTGTCTTGCTCGGATCAGAATGTGCCCTTGCTCAGGATTATGTTTTATGCCGTGATAGATCGCATTTTCAACCAAAGGCTGAAGTACCATTTTTAAAATGCTGCTGGTTAGGATATCTTCTTGTACCTCTATGGAATAAGTGAATTTATTACGATAACGCATGTTCTGAATCGTTAAATAGTGCCGAATATGCTCTAATTCTTTGGCCAGCGGAATCAATTCCTCACCCTCACCAATTGTTGAACGAAGCAGCTTGGATAGAGATGAAGTCATCTCAACCACTTCCTCCATCTTTCCTGTCTCTGCCATCCAAATAATCGAATCAAGTGTATTGTACAAAAAGTGAGGTTTAATCTGCGCTTGCAGTGCCTTCAGTTCACTCACACGTTTCATCTCTTGCTCCAGAACGATCTGTCCCATTAACTCTTTAATCTTCATCATCATGAGATTAAACGTACGAGCAAGCTTGCCGATTTCATTCGTGCTCTCAATCTCCACGCGTATGTCGAACTCTCCACGTTCCGCTTTTTTCATATTCAGCTCCAAATTCTTCAGCGGTTTGGTCAGTGCGTAAGAGAGAAATATCGATATAGCCATAGCAAAAATCAAACTAATTGCTCCCCATAAGGCGGCGGTTCCTTGCATACGTTGCTTGTTCGCGACCAAATCATCCGGATAAGTGACTCCAACTATTTTCCAGCCAAAGCTGGTAGTGTCCACAGTGTACAGTTTCTGATCATTCCCCGTGTTAACCGTAACAGATCCACTCTTGATCCCAAGGACCGTCTCTAATTGTTCGAACTTGAGCTGGGAGTAGATCAACTGCTGTTGTGGATGATAGACAAGGCTACCTGCGGGATCGACGATAAAAACATAACCTCGTTTTCCCAGTTCGATTTGTTTACATAGATTATTAATTACACTGTAATTGAGATCTACGAGCAGTACACCTTGTTGATCCGCTTCCGTCATAGCAATCGCATTCGAGAGTTTTCGGCTGATCGAGACTACCCACCGGTATTCATCTTGAAAGATGTGCTGCACATGAGAGGAAGAAACTGCAACGTCAAGTTGATTCATAGCTTTTTGATACCAATCTTGAGCTATTAGTTCAGGAAGCGGTTTCAAAACAGCATGCTGTCGATCCGAAACGGTCATGCCATCTGAGCCTGCATATAATATAGAGGAAATATCCGAGCGGGACTGAACGACTGACCGGAGATAATGACTGGCAAGCAGTTTATTCTTAAGCGCCTCTTCTTCATCTAATTTCGAGCCTTTTATATATTTCTCTAGATCACTGCTAGTTAACACCAGAGCAGCTATGCTCTCCATATTACCAATGTAATTCTCGATATTTAGTTTTACTTGTTCTATTAATTGTGAAGTATAGGCTACAGAATTGCCCTTGACCGCGGCTGAGGACAGGCGATAGGAAGTATAACTCAGGACAATAGTTGTGCAGAGGATAAGAAGTGAAAAGGAGATTGCAATATTAGTATGAATACTTCGGCTGCGGAAAAAGCGCTGTGATCTCATAGAGAGAGATTCTCCTTCTGCCGGTGTCGATATTCCTTCGGTGTGCTTCCTACATTACGTTTGAAAATAACACTAAAATACTGTGGATCAGCATAACCAACTCTGGCAGCGATATCATATGTCTTCAACTGTGTGACCGTAAGGAGTTCTTTTGCTTTTTCCAAACGGAGTCGAGTCAGATACTCTATAAATGTTTCACCGGTATGCTGTTTAAAAGTTGCACTGAAATAACTGATGCTCATAAAAATATGGCTGCACAGCTCATTGAGTGAAAAGCTGTCATTACAATAATTCTCGCGAATATAAGCTTCTGCGGCTTGCATCTGAGAAGTCCGAACCGTTGTTCTCTGTTCCGATAGTTTAAGTATCAGCGCATGGCAAGTCCTCTCCAGATAATGCCTTGCTTCATCTAACGTCTTAAGCGTAGCAACCTCTGCAAACATATTATGCGAAACAACTACTGTATTTGGGAAGCCGATGTCGACCACATAGTTCATCAAAGAAACCAGCAGCTGATAGATGCTGCTACGGCAGCCTTCTATAGAGGAGGTATTACTTTTAAGCTCCTGAAACCACTTCAACAGAATTTCCGATACAGCAGAAGCTTTACCTGTCTTTAAAGCGGATATAAATTGCTTTTCCCATGAGGTGAAATGCGCCTGATCCAATCCCTTGCCAAACTCAAGATCCTGTATGGAGATAACTTTATCTATGCCTAAAAGGTAACGATATTCTATGGAGGAGATCGCTTCTTGGAAGGATTGTGGAATTTGTTGCAAAGTATTATATTTTCTACCGATGCCTATGGTGGATGACAGCTTCAAATATTTATTTAAGCTACCCTGGACTTGCTCTGCAAGATGCTGCGTTGCTACTTCTACCGTCTCTAAATTGCCGGATAATATCGCAGCGATTTTTCCATCTCTCGTCTGGAATACCACTCCCTCTTGCTCTTTCTCCAGCTGCTCTTGAACAATGTTAAAGGCACCGAAACGCAGTAGCTCTGCATCAAAAGCTAGGTCCTGGCTTCGTTTCTCCAGTTCTATATCTATAACGAGCGCAAGGTACACTTGACCCTGCAACGGAATATGAAAATAACTCAATTTATTCTCGATTTCTTCGCTTTTCATTCGAGTAGTTACCAGCTGCTCCAAAAATCGTTCCCGCAGCAATGGAAGACTCTGATTAAGTTGCATACGAAGCTTAACTAAATTCGCTTTTTGTAGATGCTCTTCATCTAAATCCTGCTTCATCTTACTTAGAAATTCAGCAAACTCACGTGCATTAATCGGTTTTAATAAGTACTCAGTCACCTTCAGTGTTATGGCCTGCTTCGCATATTCGAAGTCTTCATATCCAGTGACGATAATGACCTTCATATCCCGGTACCTATCCATCACAGCTCTGGCCAATCCCAGTCCATCCATAAAAGGCATACAAATATCAGTAATAATTACGTCAGGACGATGCTGCTCGATTGCTTCCAGTGCATCTCTGCCATTATCAAAATCACCAACCAGCTCAAACCCATATTTACTCCATGAGATCTTTTGTTTGATCCCTTCACGAACCTCATCTTCATCATCAACCAGAATTATCTTATACATCCAACACCTCCACAACTTTGAACTTATCAGCATAAGCATAATAGAGGCCGCCTGCGGGAGGCAACCTCTATTATTAAACTCTATTCGTATAGTAGAGGTTTGATCTCATCGGAATCCATATTGTTTTTATCATACCAGTGGAACCCCGTGTCGATGTTCTTTTCAACCGCTTCCCCTTTAATCGCTTGCACAGCTGCCTTCACAGCTTGATAGCCAATACCAATGGGGTCTTGTGTAACAGCACCAGCCACAACACCACTGCGGATAGCATCCATCAACTGCTTGCCAGAGTCAAAGCCGACGACTACGATCTTACCATTCATTTGCAATTCATTTACTGCATTAGCCACACCTACAGCAGAGCCTTCATTAGAGCCATAGATTCCTTTCAGATCCGGATTTGCCTGCATCATCGCTTTCGCAAGGTCTGTGGACTTTAACTGATCTCCACCTCCATATTGCGGCTCTAACACTTGAATATCCGGATATTTTTCTTTCATTTGTTCTAAGAATCCATCGCGACGCTGTTGCCCCGTGCTGCTTGTTTGGTCATGTATGACAAGACCCACTTTACCTTTCTTGCCAATCAGTTCAGCCATTTTATCTGCGGCCAACGCCGCTGCTGCTTTATTGTTAGTCGCTGCTGTTGCTACAGGGATATCACTGTCTACACCAGAGTCAAAGCCGATGACCGGAATCTTATTTTCCTTTGCCTTTTCTAGATAAGGAATCGCAGCTTTGCTGTCCAGTGCGGCTAGCGCAATTGCTGCTGGCTTCTTGTCGAGAGCGGTTTGCAGCATCTCAATTTGTTTATCCACCTGACTCTCATTTTCTGGACCTTCAAAGGTAATCTCAACATCAAATTCCTTAGCAGCTTTCTCCGCTCCTTGCTTCACCGCTTGCCAGAATTGATGCTGGAACCCTTTTGATATGACTGGAATGTATGGTTTGTCTGAACCGGATGCACTCTTGTTACTATCATTGTTGTTACATGCACTCAGCAATGTAGTGACTAATAATAGACAGGCAAGCATGATAAACCCTCTACGACGCAGTTTCATTTGAATCTTCCCCCTCGTCATTTGCTTTGTATATCACTCCGGATGGAGATCATACCAAGTTTATTGCTTACGGCGGCGTAGAATATCAGCGTAAACCGCAATAATGATTACAACACCGACAATGACCGTCCGCCATTCCTGAGCCACGGACATAATCTGCAAGCCATTCGTCAGCACACTCATAATCAGTGCGCCAATAATCGTGCCTAGAATAGAACCTACACCTCCACTTAAGGAAGTTCCGCCAATGACCACTGCCGCAATAGCCTCTAGTTCATAGCCAGTGCCCAGTGATGGCTGAGCTGAATTCAAACGTGATGCCATCAGAATACCTGCGATTCCACTAAAAATCCCTGTAATGGAATAGATAATAATCTTCCATTTGACTGTGTTCACACCTGATAAGCGAGTAGCTTCTTCATTACTGCCAAGCGCGAAGTTGTAACGCCCAATAATCGTCTTAGACAAGATTATGCTTGCGATCATACCGAGTAATAAGAAGATAACGATGGTGTTGGGTATACCAGGGATCATTTTACCCATGGCGATCTTGGCGAAGATCGGATCATCGTTGAAATAAATAGGTTTGGCTCCGGTGATGACAAGCGACAAGCCTTTGGTCACCATCATAATCGCCAGAGTGGCGATGAAGGGTGGAATGTTCATCTTCGCCACCATCAAACCGCTGATAAAGCCGCACAGTGCTCCAGCCAGAATCCCACCTACAATGCCTAACGGGACGGGCAGACCCCAGAAGGTAATAATGACTCCAACCATAACAGATGAGAATGTCATAACAGTACCGAGAGCAAGGTCGATGCCGCCCGTAATAATAACAAAGGTAGCTCCAAGCGCTAATACTCCGATTACAGCTGTAGAAACTAGAATTCCGACAAGATTTGAGAATTGAAAAAAGTTGCTGGAGGATAAAGAAAATACGATGACCAATATGATCAGACTGGCAAATGCCAATAATTTTTGTTTGAATCCGGATTGCCCTCCCGTTTGCTTCATACCCGCTGGCTGACTAATCTCTTTATCCGCGATCTTCATAGTCCTGACACCTCCGGTTAACTCTTGAACAGTTATGAACGTTTCGTCGCATATTTCATAATCGCCTCCTGCGATGCTTCTTCTGCGGGGAGTTCTCCTGTTATACGCCCTTCACTCATAATGATAATCCGGTGGCTCATTCTTAGAATCTCAGGAAGATCTGAAGAAATGATAATGATCGCCTTCCCTTCGCTCGCAAGCTGATCCAGCAGCTTATAAATTTCACTTTTCGCGCCTACATCAATACCTCGTGTGGGCTCATCGAAGATGAGTACATCACAGTCTCTAGTCAACCACTTGCCGATGACCACTTTCTGTTGATTACCTCCGGACAGAAACTTAACCTTTTGACCTACACTTGGAGTTTTGGTGGCTAGCGCTTCAACATGCTGCTCCGCTGAGCTTCGCATCTCCCGCTCCTTCATCCAGCCAAATGAATTACGGAATTTATAAAAGGAGGCAATCGCATTATTCATGCTGATATCCATATCCACAAGCAATCCGAAACGTTTGCGGTCTTCGGACAAATACCCAATACCATGCTGTACCGCTTGATGTGGCTGACGTATCCGAACCGATTTCCCATGGAGCATAATTTCACCCTCATCGATGGGATCCGCACCAAATACGGCACGTACAACCTCGGTACGTCCAGCTCCCATTAAACCAGCGAAGCCCAAAATCTCACCTTTATACAGATGAAAGCTAATATCCTTGAACGCATGCCCTCTAGAAAGCTTCCGAACTTCTAAGACAACTTGCTGAGTCTGTTTCGCAATCGTTGGTTTCGACGTTTGATATAATTCACGTCCAACCATCATGCTGATGATCTGATCAATCGTTATTGAATCGGTACGAACGGTATCTACATAACAACCATCACGCATTACTGTAATGCGGTCTGTAATTCGCTTCAATTCATCCATGCGGTGAGAGATATAAATAATTCCCACACCTTTATCTCGTAGCTGCTCAATCATTCGAAATAACTCGTTAATTTCTGTATCTGTTAACGCGGCGGTTGGTTCATCCATGATCAATACCTCGGCTTGGAAAGACAAGGCTTTAGCGATTTCAACCATTTGCTGATTAGCAACGGTCAGGTCTGATACCAAAACTCTGGGATCCAGCTTCAGATTCATTTGATCAAACAGTACCTGAACTTTTCGGTTCATCTCCACATCATCAACGAACCATTTCAGACCTTTTCGCGGCTCTCGTCCAATGTAAATGTTCTGGGCGACCGTAAGATGAGGCATTAAATTCAATTCCTGATGGATGATACTAATTCCAAGCTCCTGTGCTTCACGGGTATTAACAATCTCCACTTCATTTCCCTTGTACCACATTTGACCAGCATCCTTGGAATAGACACCTGTCGCAATCTTCATAAGGGTAGACTTGCCAGCGCCATTTTCTCCTACTAACGCATGAACTTCCCCACGCTTCAGCTCAAATTGACATTCATTCAAAGCATGAACACCTGGGAAAAACTTGTTGATTCCCTCCATACGAAGCAACACTTCGTTCATTTTGATATCCACCTCAAATTCTTTGAGAATGCCTTAACCCTTAAAGTAATCGCTTTCAATCCGGAATGTAAAATCATTGTATTCCCTATAAGTTGCCATTGTAATGGAATAATCTCCGTAAAAAAGTTTAAAATTTTATGTTTTACATACAAAAAAAGCTGAACCGAGAGCACCTCAGTTCAGCACAAATGTTATACCCTAAAAATCACATGTCAGCGAACCCTCCTAAAGGCTTGCGCCATTTCCAGCCACCAATGTGAAGGTCTTAGGAATTCCCTTATCATACACGTCGGAAGATAGATTAGGTTCTTCTACTAATTGGCGGATCACTAGTCCGCTATTAGCTGCTGCGGTTACAATTTCTCCGAGTGTCCAGCGGCGCCAATACACAACACTATGCTCTTGTTCACCTGCTGGTTTACCTGTGGAAGGCAAATACTTGGAATAGGATACCTTCTTCTCTTCCAATGATGAGTCAAAATAATCTCCGTTTACTTTGTGTTTGCGTACCTTCGCAGTAGATCCCTTCGAGGAAATAAGCTTGGTCGTTACCGGATGAAAATCGCGGAGTACAAATACACCTCCAGGAGATAGCAATCGGCGAGCTGTTTCCATGAATAGTGTAAGGTTGGTAAAGTAATGAACAATGCCTAACTCTGCAAAGACGATGTCATATGAACCATCAAGGACGTCTTCTGGCAGCTTAAGAATATCTGAGACGATATAGGTTAGTGGTACCCCTGCTTCTTGGGCAAGATCAGCCGCATATCGCGCATTGGCTTCCGAGAAGTCAGCAACCGTTACTTCCGCACCTAGTAATGAGAGTGCCACGGCCTTCATCCCGTTTGAGCCCATTAAATTCATCATTTTCTTACTCTTCACCTCTCCAAAAAAAGAAAGGAGCGGGTGAAGCTTTGCACTTGGTTCCTTTATTAATTTTGCAGCTGCTTCTGACGGTGTACCAAACCGAGTTACCCAAGCGGTATAAGTATCTTCGTTCCAAAGCTCTTCGCTTGTTGGCACAGCGTTTTTTTCTGCCTGATTATTTGAATATTGATTCTGCTCTTCCATCCATTGCTACCCCTTTATGTGTAAAATATCTGTTATGAAGCATTCTGAATGGCATCAGCCATCCGGATAGTTTTCCTTCTTCCCGCGTACAAATATACTGCGAGGCCAATCATAACGAGCAGCCCACCTGCCCATTGTAAGGTTGTTAGCTGCTCACCCAAGAGTAAATACGCTAAGATACTGGCACCCACTGGTTCTCCTAAAATGTTCATTGAAACCGTAGTCGCGGATACATATTGTAGTAACCAATTAAACAAAATATGGCCAAACACCGTTGGCACCACTGCTAACAATACAAAGATTCCCCATTCCTTGGCCGGATAATTAAAAAAGGAAATCCCCATGAACAGATTGTATACGGCAAACACGCCAGCGGCTGATAGGAAGACAATCAAGCTATATAAGTAAGAGGGCATACGCACCACTAGCTTTTGACCGATCAGCATATGTACAGCTACCGCGACAGTGCCTCCGACCGATAATAGATCACCTTTTAGATTATCCGCAGAGATGCCGATATCCCCCCAGCCGATAAACACGACACCGCCAATCGCAATGCCAAGCCCTAGAATAGCGGACAGAGCTGTCTTTTCCTTATACAAAAAATAAACACCCAGCATAATGAATACAGGCTCCAGGGCCATGATCATTGTTGAACTAGCTACCGAAGTATACTTTAATGATCCCATCCATAGCAAAAAGTGCAGCGCAAGCATTGCGCCTGAGAGGATGAGCATTAGCCAGTCTTTTTTACGAAGAGCAAAAGCAGCTCCACTATAGGGTCTTGCAAAAGGCAGCATCAGCAGTGAGGTAAATAATAATCTGTACATGCCTTGTATAGATGCAGGTGCATCAGACCATTTAATAAAAATGGCGGAAAAAGAGATGGCCACAATCCCTATCAACATTAATAGTGGAATCGGAAGTGGCGGTTTTTTAAGTTTCACATGTTACGCGTCCTTTCAATATCTTAAGTCACTTATGTTAATTTAACGCAGACCGTGAAAAAATGCATCTATTTTCATAAGATTTCACTAAAAAAAGCACAAGCAATGTCATTTCTGACGAAAGCTCATGCTTCTTAAAAGGCTACGGCTTCAGAACAACCTTGATGCAATCCTCTTTTTTCTCACTAAAAACGTCATAGCCATGCTCCGCTTTACTAATTGGCAGGCGATGCGTAATGATATCTGTAGGATCAAATTTATTTTCTTTAATCATCTTATACAGCAACGGCATATAGTGAATCACCGGCGCTTGTCCCATTTTTAAAGTAATGTTGCGTTCAAATAGATGACCCAAAGGGAACATATTGTAATTAAGCCCATAAACTCCCACAAGCTGAATAGTTCCGAATTTACGTATGATATCCGAGGCCATTCTAAATGCACTGAGTGAGCCTCCCTGTAGCTTCAGAGTGGTTTCCACTTTCTCCAAAGCAGATATTTTGGCATCTAAACCTACACAGTCAATAACCACATCTGCGCCCCCACGAGTGATCTCCTTCAAATGAGCCCCAATGTCCTTGATCTCTTCGAAATTATAAACTTCAACATTATTGGTCAGCTTCGCATGTTGCAATCGGTAGCCGATATGGTCAACAGCAATGACTCTAGAGGCACCTTTGATCCAAGCAAACTTTTGAGTTAGCAGTCCAACGGGCCCGCAGCCGAGAACAATGACTGTATCTCCCGGCTTCACTCCCGCGCTTTCTACTCCCCACCAAGCAGTAGGAACGATATCCGATAAGAAAAGAAGCCGCTCATCTTCCATTTCTGCATCCTCCGGAACGACAAAAGGGCCAAAATTACCATAAGGTACCCGCAGCAATTCAGCTTGTCCGCCTGCAAAACCGCCATAAGTATCGGAATAACCAAGATAACCGCCTGTGTCCTTGGCGTCATTAGCATTGTCGCATTGGCTCTCCATCTCATGCTGGCAGAAAAAACACTGCCCACAGGCGACATTAAAGGGGATGATGACTCGGTCACCTTTTTTGACTTTAGTTACGTCAGGACCCACTTCCTCAACAATCCCCATCGGCTCATGACCAATAACATAATCATCATGCATACCTGGAATTTCCCCGTTATAAATGTGCAGATCCGAGCCACAAATCGCCGTAGTGGTAATCCGAACAAGGATGTCATCTTTTTTCTCAAGCGTCGGATCAGCTACTTCTTTAACTTTCACTTTTTTCTTCCCTTGGTAGGTTAGTGCTTTCATGCTGTTAATCCGCTCCTTTGGAGATGGTCTAGAGATATAATTTTCATGCCTTTCTATGTTATATCCCTAAGCCCTAACCTCTTATCCATGAAGAAGCGGGAAATACATCATTAGTGCGTAATTATCAGTTACAGCTTCATCTCCAATTAGTTCTCCAGAACGTGTATATACTTTTCGACTGATCTTGTTACTGCGTATATATCCGCCCCAAGGCTCTAGACTAATCCTATGATCACTTTCGTATACTTCATAATCATAAAGCGCCTGCTCATTGCATCTCCACTCCCCGTGTAAATGGCTATCGTCCAGCCAGAGCTTTAGTTGATACGTTTGAGCGGTGTTATTTTTTAATTGAAGATCCAAATAGTTATAAGAACAGGTCGCCCCGCTTCCAAAAGGTTGCGTACGTTGTTCATCTGGAAATACATCATAACTGTGACGATGCCGTTCCATAACGGTAAGTGGCGTATGCAGTGCCATCCAATAGATCAGATTAGACAACTGGCATAAGCCTCCTCCAACCCCGGAATGAAAACCACCATAATGCAGCACCATACCCTCCAGATACCCTTTTCGCTTAGTGGGCTTACCAATACTTCTCCAGTAGGAAAAAGTCTCCCCCGGCTGCACAACAAGTCCATCCAGCTTCGCAATTGCCAGCCGTAAGTTAGTTATTTTATTGTATTGAAGCACCATATCTACATTCCGAAGACTTCTTAATAACGGGGTAGCATGAGTCATAGCTGCATAAGATAATGTTTCATCCGTACGCTGCCTCGCTATTTTGCTTCGTCCAGTGCACCATTTCAAATATCTTTTCCAAATAAAATATCGTTTGCCAGCAAACAATCTAAGGCGAGAACGCTGAATAGGCTTCATGGCAGCCTGGGGTGTATTCATCTAGAACTGAACCTCGCTTTCAGCTCGTAACTGGGCGAATCTACCTCCAATTATCGCATTATGATGCTTAACGATCTCCCTACTACTCAGAACCCCATTATCAAAGGTGCTATGAGCGTCTGAGACCAGTACACTTTTATATCCCATGCTGTATGCGCGTCTTATTGTCGTATCCAGACAGAATTCACTTTGCATCCCACAGATCACCAGATCCGTGATCCCGAGCTTTTGGAGTTCATCTTGCAGTTCCGTTCGGTGAAAAGCATCCCAAGTAGGCTTCTCAACGATAACTTCGCCTTCCTGCGGTGTGATGCGGTGACTGATCTGCCAAGTGGGTGTACCTTTTGTGTACTCCTCATCTTCGGTATGTTGAATATACACAATAGGAGTACCTGCTAATCGAGCTTTTTGCTGAAGGGAGACAATCCTTTCCATCACACCCTCTTCATCGTACAGCTTTAGATCATAGGAGAACATGGCTTCTTGAACATCGATAATTAATAATGCTGTTGATTGTTCCAAATGAATAACCTCCAAGAGCTTTTTTCAAAATCATACCAGAAACTGGGACAGACTATCTACCTACTAGAAGTTACAACTGTTAAAAATAAAAACCGAGTATCTGTAAGCAGATACCCGGACGATTTCATCAATCTTTTACTTGCCACGCTTATTATGCCAGATCAATGCATGCAGCTGTGGAAGTACACGAACCTTGTTCATATCCGAATCCACGATTACTTTATTAAACAACCACTCCAGCCTTCCCAGAAGCCGAGCAGAAATGTTGCCCTCTTCCGTGACATCATCATTACCAGGCTGCAGAAAGAGCTGCACATTCGGATATCGCTGGTGAACGTTTTTCGCATAATCAAAATCCTTATCATCAAACACTACGACCTTCAAGCTATGCGTAGAACGACCCAGTTTCTCCATCTTACTCATGATGTTATCTAGCATTTCCCAATTCGTTGTCATTCCTGAGCTTGGGGGTTTAGGACTGATTGTCAGCACATCCACGTCATTGAACCAATCCTGCCATTTACTCCCCTGAGTTTCTATCGCTGCTTTTATTCCACGCTCATGAAGCAGTTTGATGAAGGTACCCATTCCTTCACCAATCAAGGCAGGATTACCGCCTGAAATCGTAACACAGTCGAAATTATCTCCAGCTAATGCCAATAATTCATTTATGATTTCTTCTGCTTCCATCATGCGAACCTTATTCTTAGCCGTACCATCCCAAGTAAAAGCGGAGTCACACCAGCCGCAACGATAATCGCAGCCATAGGTGCGGACAAACATTGTCTTCACTCCAATTACCGCACCTTCGCCTTGAATAGTTGGACCGAACATTTCAATGACAGGAATCTTACTCACAGTCACAGCCTCCATACAAACGGTAGGATGGCCCTTCATCCGGAACATCTTCAGCCAGCACCTCTGCCCAAGAGGTTGGAGTCTCCCATAGCTTTACCGAGTACAAAGGCAACCCTGCTTGCTTAAGCTTGTAGGCAATATATGAAGACATATTCTCTACTGTGGTGCGGAAAGACAACAAGGCTACTTTGGAGCCCGTATTCGTTAACGTCTCTAACACAGGTTCATTTCCCATGGCAAGAAAAGCGTGATCTAAACGATCTACAAGGCTTTGTTGTACTGTCATTTTGATATCGCTGAAATCAATGACGAAGCCTTCATCCGAGTGGCCTTCCGCGGCCATAGGTTTGCCCTTAAGCACTACTTCGAGCTTATAAGTATGTCCGTGCAGGTTGCTGCATTTCCCTTTGTGTCCCACTAACTGGTGTGCCGCATCGAACGTAAATATTTTGCAGACTGAAACCTCGTTAAGCATTAAGAACCGGCCTCCATTCTCTCCGCCTCATATTGCTCAAGACCACGCTGACGCAATAGACAGGCTGGACAAGTACCGCAGCCACTGCCAATAATACCGTTGTAACAGGTCAGTGTGTGTTCGCGAACATAATCAAAATACCCCAGTTCATCGGCCATTTTCCACGTTTCTTTTTTATCCAGCCACATTAGGGGAGTGTGGATCGCAAACTCATAGTCCATAGATAAGTTCAGCGTAACATTCAATGATTTCACAAAAACATCACGGCAGTCCGGATAACCGCTAAAGTCCGTTTGGCAAACCCCAGTGACGATATGGGAGTACCCCAGTTGTTTAGCTAATATTGCGGCAAAAGATAAAAACAACAAATTCCGTCCATCGACGAAAGTACTTGGAAGCTCATCTCCTTCACCAGCCACGATATCTATATCCTGACGGGTAAGTGCATTGGGTGCCAGCTGATTGAGCAGCCCCAGATCAAGAATATG
Organism: Paenibacillus sp. FSL H7-0323; assembly: GCF_038002725.1. NCBI lineage: Bacteria > Bacillati > Bacillota > Bacilli > Caryophanales > Paenibacillaceae > Paenibacillus > Paenibacillus sp. FSL H7-0323. Next base: position 1,694,484 of record NZ_JBBODB010000001.1, read on the forward strand.
CTGTTTTACATTAAACTTAGCTGCTATCGCTGTTGCAACTTCGATTTCAGCCGCATGACGTTGATTATAGTTGAAAGTAACTACCTGCACTTCCTCATACTGCTGCAATGCCCAAACCAGGCAAGTGGTGCTATCTTGTCCGCCGCTGAATACGACGAGTGCTTTTTTGTTCATATGAATCTCTCCTTATCACAAGTTGGAATTTAGCGGTTGTCCACTTTTTCTGGATAGAGGTCGTGATTGATTAAGCGGTGTTCCGCCATCGCCTCATACTTCGTACCCGGTCTTCCATAGTTGCAATAAGGATCAATTGAAATGCCTCCGCGCGGAGTGAACTTGCCCCATACCTCAATGTAACGCGGATCCATCAGTGAGATCAGATCATTCATAATAATGTTGACACAGTCCTCATGAAAATCACCATGGTTGCGGAAGCTAAACAGATACAGCTTTAATGATTTGGACTCCACCATTTTTTGTTCAGGAATATACGAAATATACAGCGTGGCAAAATCCGGCTGACCCGTTACAGGACACAAGCTAGTGAACTCAGGGCAGTTGAATTTAACAAAATAATCACGCCCGGGATGTTTGTTATCAAACACCTCCAGAATGTCTGGATCATAACCAAACTTGTACTGTGTTCCCTGATTACCAAGCAAAGTAACTTCTTGCATTTCCTCTTTCAATCTTCCTTCTGACACGACAAAAAACCCCTCTCTTTTCCTTCGGCCTTGGCCGGTAATGGAAAGAAGAACGAGATTTCGAAAACTTGGCTCCACTAAGAAGAAACGGAAGCAACGTCCGGATAAAGGACAGCAACCGCTTGTACTGTTTAATATATTCTTAGTTTTTTATAGAGGGAGTTCGCGAACCTCTCCTGCACAACTTAGCGCAGACTTCTTCTTAAAGCATATTGCGTCTTGAACTATACCATGGGTAGCCCGCTCCTGACAAGTTCTACTCTTTACTGTTACCTTATATAGATCAGCAAATAACTCCAGATTAACGTGGATAGACCTGCGTATGTAGAGATTAGGAAGCTCAAAAACCACGGCAATTTGATCGCGGATTTCTTTTTAATCACATAAACTATTCATATGGTTAATTAAGATGTGGCAAAAAAAAGGATTCAAATCCTAAGAAAAGGGTAACTTATTCATAATAATCTTCGAGCTAAGGGTGGGAGCATTTTATGGAACAAAGTATACAGCAGCTTATGGATTGGCTTAACAATCATTTGAATGTAACAATCGCTATTGAAAAGAAAGAACTTCGTGATTTGGATAAAGTTCATTTCAATTTAGAGTCCGTAGATTTCCGGAGTGCAGACGACGTAATTGATGAATATCTTGGAAGTGCACTGATATTAAGAGGTTTCGGCAGCACACTTAACGCCGATGGTGAACTGGTATCCCTGCCACAATCCACTTATGATTTAGCTGTTGAAGGTCTTCAAATCGTAGACTTAGCCGACCGCAAGGCAGAAATAACTACGGACAGAGCTAATTACACCCTTTCAGTAGATTAAACGAACATGATTATGATAAGCAAAAAGAGCCCACAGCGATCTGCGGGCTCTTTTTGCTTATCATTTATTCTTCTCCAATGATCTCCACTTCCGTTTCCAGCTCTACACCGAATTTATCCTTCACAGTCGCTCTTACATGGTGGATTAGCCCGATGTAATCACTGGCTGTTGCATTATCTGCATTCACAATAAATCCCGCATGCTTCTTGGATACCTCAGCACCGCCGATTCTTGTACCCTGTAAGCCGCTCTCTTGAATTAACTGACCTGCAAAACGGCCTGGAGGCCGCTTAAATACACTCCCACAGGATGGATACTCAAGCGGTTGCTTCGATTCACGTAAATAAGTTAGTTCATCCATTTTTGCCTTGATCGTTAAAACATCACCGGAAGTCATAGCAAATTTGGCCTCAAGTACAATATACTCACCGCTTGCGAATACACTTTTTCTGTATCCCCATTGCAGCTCATCTCCTTGCAGAGTTACCAATTGCCCGTTCTTATTTATAGCTAGTGCACTATGCAGGACATCTTTGATCTCACCGCCATAAGCACCTGCGTTCATATAGAGCGCTCCACCAACTGTTCCTGGAATGCCACAGGCGAACTCAAGACCCGTAAGCTCCTTATCACGCGCATATCTGGAAACATCAATTATTTTGGCACCACATTGCGCATATAAGAGATTGTCGCGAATTCCCATTTCGGTAAGTCCTGCTGTTTGCAGAACGATTCCACGTACCCCTCCATCACGGATAATCACATTGGAGCCATTCCCAAGTACCGTAAGGGTTATCCCATTTTGTTCTGCATATGTAACGATCTTTTGAATTTCATCATAAGTAGCTGGTGCAGCCAAAATATCAGCTTTGCCGCCCATTTTAGTGTACACGTGATCTTTTAAATTCTCATGACTTTTCACTATTCCTGCGGTCATTAGCTGCTCTAGATCATCTTGAATTTTGTCAATATTCATGTTTTCATGCTCCTTTAACCATGTATAAATGATGGTCCTTGATCTATTTTAAAGAGTTATTATGAAATTGTAGGCAACCACAACTGTAACAACGAACAGGCTCCCTTGTCAATGACGGGAGCCTGTTCGTTGTATGTTTTTAGATGATAATTACACAGCTTTATAGGCAGCAAGCTCGTAAGGAAGACACAGTGGCACACCCGTACGTGGATCCGGAACGATATCCGCTTCAATTCCAAACACTTCCCGCAATACATCTGGTGTCATAACCTCAGTAGGTGAGCCTTCGCTAACCACAGTACCGGACTTAATCGCTACCATATGCTGCGCATAACGAGTAGCATGATTCAAATCATGCACGACCATGATAATGGTACGGCCTTCTTCCTCATTCAGCTTTTGCAAAAGTTGAAGAACTTCGAGCTGATGCGCCATATCTAGGAACGTTGTAGGCTCGTCAAGGAATAAAATATCTGTTTCTTGAGCCAACGCCATAGCGATCCAAGCGCGTTGACGTTGTCCACCAGAGAGACGGTCAATAGGGCGATCATGAAAAGATTCCATGCCCGTAACAGAGATGGCGTTGGAGATGATGTTGCGATCCTCTGCGGTCATCGTGCCAAATCCTTTTTGATGAGGGAAACGACCATAGCTGACCAGCTCAGATACCGTCAGACCGTCAGGAGCCGTTGGGTTCTGCGGTAGAATCGCTAGCTGACGAGCAACCTCTTTAGTTGAAAAGTTATGGATCGATTTGCCGTCCAGCATTACGGTGCCACTCTTCGGCTTCATAATCCGGGCCATCGTTTTGAGGATTGTAGATTTACCGGAGCCGTTAGCGCCCACTAGTGCGGTGATTTTCCCCGTAGGGATAGACAAGTTCAATCCCTTAACTATAGTAGCCTCAGCATACCCAATACTTAATTCTTCTGTATTCAAACGTTCTGACATGATCTACAACTCCCTTAAAAGTTTTATGGAGCTATGCTCCTAAGTATGAACTAATTTACGCTTTCGACTTGGCGAGTAAATATAAAAAGTAAGGTGCGCCAATAATCGCAACCACAATGCCAGTAGGAACTTCGGCAGGTTGCAATACCCATCTACCAATGGTATCAGCGGTAATCATAAGAAGCGCCCCTGTCAAAGCACTAGCAGGTAATAACACCTGATGACGGGGTCCCACCAGCCTGCGAGCCAGATGTGGTGCTATCAGGCCGACGAAGCCAATACCTCCGCTTACCGCGACGCAGGAGCCGGCAAGCGCTACGGCTGTTACCAGAAGGAGAATACGTTCCTTCTCCACACGCATTCCTAGACCTAATGAAGTATGGTCCCCTAGATTCAATACATTTAGAACCCGGGCTTTATAGAAGGCGAACGGTAACAGAATCGCGATCCAAGGCAGCAAAGCAAGGACGAATCTCCAATCCCCACCCCATATTTTCCCGGCGATCCAAGTAGCTACAAATTGATAATTATTAGGATCAAGCCTAAGTGCCATTACAAGCTGGCAAGCATTGATTCCTGCAGCGACCGCAATCCCGATAAGGATCAGCCTTGTAGGAGACAGACCATCTGCCTTCCGGTAGGCAAGAATATAGATTAAAGCTGCGGTCAGGCCAGCCCCACCAAGTGCTAGGAGAGGCAAGACAAATACCGGAGCTGCTGTTGTAGCCGGAAAAAACGAGATAAAAATGATTACCGCAAAACCTGCACCAGCACTTATGCCCAGCGTAGCCGGTTCAGCGAGTGCATTACGTGCGAGACTTTGTAGAATACAGCCCGATACTGCAAAGCCCGCTCCAACTAACAATGAAATTACGATGCGGGGTAATCTGAAATCAAATAAAATAAGCTTTTGCTGATGTGTTCCATCACCCATGAGTGTATGTAATACCTCTAGTGGGGATAGACGCATAAACCCTGTATTCATACTGACTATAAACACAACGACGATCAGTATAGCAAGGAGCACTAACACCGTTAAGGCGCGTGTGCGGCGTTCTTTTTCATCTGGAGTAAGGGTTAATTTGGGCATTACAGCTCCCCCTTCCGCTTACTCGCTAAATAAATAAAGAACGGTACGCCGATGATGGCAATTAAAGCTCCTAGCGGTGTCTCATAAGGTGCATTTATCATTCTTGCGGCAATATCTGCAAAGATAATCAATAAGCTCCCTAGAACTGCCGAGCAAGGGATAATCCAGCGGTAGTCCACTCCAACGAAATAACGTGTAACATGTGGAATAATTAGTCCTATAAAAGCAATCGGGCCAACCGTTGAAACCGCACTTCCAGCTAAGATAACCACAACAATCATACATGCCAATTGAACTAACCTTGTCCGCTGCCCCAGACCAACCGCAACTTCTCTTCCTAAGCTGAGCAATGTGACGGATCGTGATAACATCATCGCTGCAATTAAGGCTACGGCCACCCAAGGGAATATAATCTTGATCTGAGTCCAGCTAGCTCCACCCATCCCACCAGCTAACCAGAAGGCTATGTCCTGAGATAAGTTGAAAAGAATAGCTACTCCCTGACTAATAGCAACCAATAAAGCACTAACTGCCGAACCTGCTAATGTCAATCGCAAGGGGGTCAGGCCATTAAAAGAAAGCGAACCGATTCCGAATACGATAAAAGAGGCCACAGCGGCACCGATAAAGCAATACAACATTAGTGAAGTGAATGAGAGTGAGGGTGCAAAAGCAAATACTATGGCCAGCGCTACCCCTGCTCCTGCATTCAAACCTAACAGCCCTGAATCCGCAAGCGGGTTTCTTGTCATCCCCTGCATGATAGCCCCTGCTACTGCGAAGCAAGCACCGACTAAGGCGCCAGCAATAGCACGTGGAAATCGCAGTTCTCTAATCACCTGATGTTTTTGTAAATCTGGATTGAAATGAAATATAGCTTCCCATACCGTAGCTAACTTGATATCTGCCGCACCCACTGAGACCGAAAGTGCCAATCCGAAGGCAATGGCAGCAAGTCCAAAAATAAGAATACCAATGGCAGCTGCCGGTCGGGTATGTAGAGCTTTTTTGGGTTCATTTTTAATACGATTTGCGAAATCTGAGGGTGAAACCATGAGTCGTCTCCTTATTCAATAGTTACAATGGTTTATATGATAACAACAATCATTCTCATTATCGCAAAAATATTTATGTTGTACAATTGCAGGAACGATTTTTCCGTACTATGGGATTGGTTTATAAAAAAATGGTGCAGATCTTTGTATCCCGAGATACTTGATCTGCACGCCCTTCCCCACCGAAATGATCAGTCTCATTCATGGTGAATTACGACTTTTATTTCACAAGACTTTTTAGCACATCGTCAATGATTTTGCTGCCAGCGTTCGCCCCACTGTAAAGCCAACTGCTTGTTGAGCTCATTTCATGCACATTTCCAGCTTTTACAGCTGGGATGCCCTTCCAGATTGCACTATCTAGAATCTCCGAACCCTCAGTCTTATCACTATTTACAAGGAAAATATGATCTGCGGTCAGCTCAGAAAGCTTCTCTAGTGAGATCGGATTCCAAGTTGCTCTTGTTCCTACTGGGATCTCTGTTACTAAGTTAGGCAGCGTTACGCCAAGGTCTGTATATAATACAGCTCCACTGCTGCGGGTTTCGTCTACAATATAGAAGTTTTTTTGCACCAACCATAAAATAGCCGCGGACTCTTGTCCAATAGCTCCTGTAAGCTGTTCTTTCGCAGCCGCTGCTTTAACATCATAATCTTTAATGGCTTTTTCTGCTTCAGGGGTTTTGTTCAAAATCTCACCCATCTTGAGCAACGATTTGCGCCAATCTTGATTTAGTTCATCCCCAATTACATAAGTGGGTGCAATCTTATTCAACTGATCGTAAATCCCGTTCTGAACAGAAGACTCCGATGGGATGATAATAAGATCCGGAGCAAAGCTGGTTACAGCCTCTAACGGAAGGTCGTAACTAATTGTAGGAACATCCTTCAATTCAGTGGCCAGATAATCCTGAACGCCATTTGTAACTGACCATTGAGCTACTGGAGTTACACCCAGAGTTACCAAAGAGTCTTCCAAATATGAACCCAGAACGCGCTGTGGATTAGCCGGAATCGTTACTTTATGACCCATTGCATCTGTTAACGTCTTAGGTGCAGCAGGTGCCTCTGTAGATTCTGCTGTAGGCGCTGTTGTAGGCGCTGTTCCTGCATTTGATGAGCTTTCAGCATTATTATTACCACAAGCGGAAAGTATTAGCGTCATCACTATTAGTCCGCTCATCGTCACTTTCATGCTTCCTGATCTTTTTCTGTTAAGCCAAAACATTAAAAACCCTCCTATATGTAACTGCTTTGATATTCAAAGGTGACCTTTACCTCTGCTTCACTTTTAAATGATATTGATTCTCATTCTCTGTGTCAACATATAAATTTCAAATTCTGTGGATTTGCAACAATTTCCTTCATATAAAATACAAAAGAGGTTATATTCCGAACGTTCCGGATATAACCTCATCTTTAATCTTCTACTTATTTATTTAAATGATACGGGACAGTCGCTACTACAACGTCCTTTTGATTCATTAGATACGAGCGGATTAAAAAGCTGGTCTGATTATGAAGCACGGCTTGCCACCAATGTTTGGTAATAAACTGTGGAATCAGAATCGTGATGTGATCCGTCGCAGCGGTCTTCCACTCTACCGTATCGATAAACTTCACTAACGGACGAATGATACTACGATATCTGGAACGAAGTACAATCAGGCGTACACCTGGATTCCATTCCTCCCACCGTTGCTCCATCTTATGAATGTCTTCTTCATCAAAGCCTACATACACAGCAACAACATTATCTGTTAGAGACTTCGCATAGCTGATGGAATGTAATACAGCACGTGTAACCCCTGCAACAGGAACAACTACAGTACTTCCTTTAATTACAGGTTTATCCGTAGCCGGACATATACGCAGTTGATCCGCAGTGTTCAAATAGTGCTTATGAATACGGTGGAACACGAACATTACAGCAGGTAAGAAAATGAATGCCATCCATACACTCGAGAATTTAGTAATGATAAATATAAGCGTAATCGTCAATGTAGTCAGCATACCGATGGTATTTACTACAAATCTTTTCACCCATCCAGCGGGTCTTGTTTTGATCCAATGCACCATCATCCCCAGTTGGGATAAGGTAAAAGGAATGAACACGCCTACCGCATATAGTGGAATCAAACCTTCCGTATTCCCATGGAATGCAGTCACAAGTATGATAGACATAACTCCTAGAAAAATAATGCCGTTTGAGAAGCCAAGGCGGTCACCACGGACCATAAATGCATGTGGCAGATATTTATCTTTTGCAAACATAAAGGCAAGCAGCGGAAACGCTGAATATGCTGTATTAGCTGCCAAGAACAAAATCACTGCTGTAATCCCTTGAATGAAAAAGTACAATCCGCCACGGCCAAAGGTCGATTCAGCGATCTGAGAGACAACCGTAGCCTTTTCATCTGGCACAATCCCATACCAATACGCCAGCACAGTGATTCCGGTAAACATAAAGCCAAGGATAAGTCCCATGATCATTAGCGTCTTGGCTGCATTCTTCTCAGCGGGTGCTTTAAAGTTTGGGATCGCATTAGATACGGCCTCAACCCCCGTTAGGGCTGAACAACCAGAGCTAAACGCTTTTAATAGTAGAAACAAACTTACATTAGATACGGCGCTGCCTATTTCAGGAACATTCGCATGCGCGCCACCCATTGCATATTTAACGATACCGGAGATAATCAGAACAACAATCGAAACCACAAACAAATACACTGGAATTGCGATAAATGAAGCCGATTCAGTCACTCCGCGAAGATTAATGATTGTTAATAAAACGATAACAGATACAGCGATGAGAACAGTATGATTATGAAGACTTGGAAAAGCCGATGTGATCGCATCCGTCCCTGCCGAGGCACTAACCGCTACGGTAAGAATGTAATCCACCAATAATGAACCCCCAGCGAGCAGCCCTGTCGGAATACCAAGATTACTCTTGGCTACGATATAAGCTCCGCCTCCTTGCGGATAAGCAAAAATCGTCTGCCGATAGGATAAAATCAGGATGGCCAGCAGGCCCAATACGGCTAATGCAATTGGCAGGGAATACCAGATGGCAGTAAACCCGGCAGCCACTAGTACAATCAGAATTTGTTCCGTTCCGTAGGCTACAGACGAGAGCGCATCAGAAGACAGAACAGCCAGTGCTTTAACCTTGGATAACTTTTCATGATCGAGTTCATTCGACTTCATCGGACGTCCGATCAATAGTCGTTTTACCTTGCTTACCATGGTGGATACAGTTCCTTTCTTTGGGAGCTGAAACGGAATTTCCGTGCGCTGTTTTCATCGGTGGATTTCATAAATGCAGACACAAAAATAAGCATACGGAAATGATCCGCATGCTTATGCATGGTCATTTTCCCACCTTGCTTACGAGGTTAGCTGGCGGATTCGGGCTGTGGTTATAGCCCTACGGTAGAGGTCTGTTCGACCCGGTTCCGATTCACCCCATTGGCATGAATGCCAAGTTTGGTTCCCCCGTTTTTCCTAAGAAAATTCAGCGCATATTCAACTTCTCACAAGGTCTAATATTAGTCTACAAAGTGCCTACAGTAAAGCGTTGAAAAAAATGAAAAAAGAATGAAAAAACATCCAATAAGCTCAAATATAGCGTCTTATTGGATGCTCTCTTTCATTATCTTCAATTATCCCTCTAGCCCGTGATTTTAATACCTTTTCAGCTTTTTTGTACCTTCCAAAGTAAAAACTAAAATCCTAAGCTCTCCTCAGCATCTACTTCAATCACTTCTTCTTCCCTACGTCCATACCAAAGAAGGAGACTTATTAGAGCAAACGCTATTAAAGCTAACAAAGGAATCGTTATAAATCCGAAGTAGTTCAAGTAATCTTTATTACAAGGAACACCAACTGTACAAGGTAGAACTTTACTTAACGCTGGAATCTTCTGTTCCGCATAATGATAGATTGAGATACTGCCACCAATCAAACTTAATGGAAGCACATAAGGAATGATGCGCTTATCTCCACGGAAAGTGGCAATTCCCAATAAAAATAACTGCGGATACATAAAAATCCGCTGAAACCAGCAAAGCTTACAAGGTTCATACTTCAAGACTTCACTTAAATACAAGCTACCAGCTACAGCAACCAAAGAGACGAACCAGGCCAGATAGAGGCAGTTACGCTTGCAAAAAGATAGGAATTTTGTCACTTTGCCTCCACTGCTTTTGCGGCGGTGTTAATTTCAGATGTAATCGCTTCAATATCGAAAGGTTCAGCCGTTTTCACTCCATTAATGTAGAGCGAAGGCGTAGTTGTCACGCCTGCGTCAGTTGCCAACTGAATGTCTTTCTTCAGCTCATCTGCATAAGTTTTCTCTTGGATGTCTTTACGCAACAGATCATAATCGATCGCTAATTTCTCTTTTTCAGCAAGGCTTACCAAGAAATCCTCAGTGGCCCATTCCACGCTCTCATCCCCTTGCTGCGCATACACAGCATCATAGAACTTCCAGAATTCATCCTTATTCTGATGGTATACAGACAATGCAGCTAGTGAAGCTGTCTCAGAGTCAGGACCAACGAAAGCCATATTTACAAAGTAAAGAGCTGCTTTTCCCTCGTTGACAAAATCTTGAACAATTTTCGGTTTCATGGAGCCAGCAAATTGGGAACAAGCTGGACATTTGAAATCACCAAATTCAACAAGCTTAACAGGTGCATCCTCATTACCAATCCTAGGTAGCTCACTGTAATTGAATTCTACCGGTTCTCCTGTAGAGACATTCTTTGCTGCATCTTTCGAAGCTAACATAAACAATCCAACAAAAATGATAACTACTACAGCTATTGAACTAATAACTAAAATTCTCGTTTTCTGCTTCTGTTGCTCCTGTTCTACCCGTCGTTTCTCTTGTTTGCTCAACTGGGGAACATTTGGACTTTTTTTAGGTTTACTCAAGGAGAATTCCTTTCTGTCCTCTAGGGACTAATGTAGTTTTTATCATATACATTTAAAATTATATAATTATTAATCTCTTTTTGGCAAACAGTATGGTCAAAAAAAACAGCGTAACTCCAAAAGGAGAAACGCTGCTCTTATTTTAAAAATATATAATTCCATTAAGCTCCAGCTTCTTCATTCAATAACTGTAACCGCAATAGCTTAATTCGAGAAATTCGCTTATTCTCAGTCTCTTCTACAATAAATAGATGATCATCAAATTCTACGGATTGCCCTTTTTGAGGTGGATTAACCTCCAATTTAGAATACAGCCAGCCGCCTATCGTATCGTAATCCTCAGTCTCCATATGAAGACCTAAAAGATCATTAATCTCTTCAATAAGCATCAAACCGTCAATGGAGTGTTCATCCTCGCCAAGCTTCTCAACACCGGGACGTTCCTCATCAAATTCATCCTGAATTTCTCCAACAATTTCCTCCATGATATCTTCCAGTGTCACCATTCCTGAAGTACCCCCATACTCATCGATCAATATGGCGATTTGTGTCTTCGCACGCTGCATAACTTTCAGCAAAGCACTAATCTGAATGGATTCCGGCACGGTCAATATTGGACGAATTAATTTCTGATAACTTTGTGGACGATCCTTAATTAAGTCCTTTATATGGATGAAGCCTAAAATATGATCCTTATCACCGTCACAGACGGGATAACGTGTCCTCATGCCATCATAGGCAATCTCAAGGTTCTCCTCAGCAGAAACATGATTATTCAGACAGATCATCTCTGTCCGCGGAATCATGATCTCCCGAGCCATGGTATCCACAAATTCAAAAATATTGTCAACTAACGCCATTTCAGTATTATCGATAAAGCCGCTTTTGTTACTTTCCTGCATGATAATACGAATTTCTTCTTCCGTATGCGCCGTTCCCAGCTCTGAAGCCGGGGCTAATCGGAAAATTTGCAGTAAACCACGCGCCAGCCCATTAACGATCCATATCACTGGATACATGATTTTGTAAAATACATTCATCGGTCCTGCTGTTAGTAAAAGGACAGATTCAGCCTTGTTAACAGCAATGGTCTTAGGTGCAAGCTCACCTAATACGATATGCAAGATAGTAATGAACATAAGAGCAATAACCAAAGATACAACATTAACAGCAGTTTCTCCTAAACCTATGCTTCCTAATAAAGGCCCGATAAGATTAGCTATAGCTGGTTGACCCAGCCACCCTAATGCAAGCGAAGCCAATGTAATGCCGAGCTGACAGGCTGAGAGATAGCCATCCAGGTTGCTGACAATGCTTTTTGCATTAAAAGCTTTTTTACTACCTTCTTCAATCAGGGTATCAATTCTACCACTTCGTACTTTCACCATTGCATATTCGACTGAAACAAAAAATCCGTTTAACAATACCAACAAAATAATAAGACCAACATGTAATATACCGGGTAAAGGGTCGCTCAATTTATACTCCTATCCACCATTTTCCGTACATGGATGGATAGGCCCACCTCCTTCGTTTTTTCAGAGTATTGGCAAAATGCTTGCCGTTTGTTCCTTTCAGTATCAATTTCCCAATGGTTTCATCTCCAGTCTAGAATCACGTTTTTGAATATATACTTTATTATATTAATATATTGGGGCAAACCGCAAGCATGCGTGTCCTTTCGAAAAAAAATGGGCGATGATTATCAAGATTATTCCATAAAATCATCACAAATAAAAAGAACTCCTAACCTTTTGGCGTTGGAGTTCTTCTCATCGAAGATAGGTTAAATTTAGCGACAATTTCTCATCGTTGGAGGATTGCCAATTACACCTGGGTATTGGTAAGTAAGGGGCTCATCGAAGGTAGCATAATCAAAATAAATCATAAGTAAGACGGTGCGTTGGCCGGTCGCAGGGTCACTGATAATAATGTGGTCACGGCCTGCCGCTTCCAGCACACCCTTGTAAACTTTGGCATTCCAGTCTTTATTGTTCTCATAAGTAAAATAAAACGTACCTACTTTTCCTAAATTCAGGCGGAAAATATTCTCAATGTAGGATTGTTCGAACGATTGTGGTGGATTTTGAACTACTACTCCCCCTGGAGTCATTGGACTGCCACTGCTTACTTGGGGTGGCATGCTGCCCATGCCTTGCATTCCTGATGACATCGGCATTCCGGAAGACATTGGCATACCTGAAGAAGAGACACTACCGATGGTATAAGTTACGGGGCGGTAAGGTTGAACGATCATTTACTGAAACCTCCTAAATGTTTATCAGAGCATAAGCTCCTTTGGACACTAATGAAACTTACATTTGGACACAATTGAAATCACACTTACTTCTGTGAGAATTACTCATTTTATTGAGTAATTCTCTTTGCACAGTTACCATCCTAATTGCCGATAAATACAGTCGGGCAATCTTCTCCGGTCGGAGTAAAGAAGCAATGGGCTTTAAAGCGGCCTGTGTTTTGTTGGTTATACCAGGTTGCAGGACAATCACCTGCGGGTCTGAAGAACCACAAAGCATTGGTAGCTGGCCAGGTTCTTTCACCAGCAATTACACGTTTGGCTAGACGGATATCTGCTTCTCTGGCTCGCTGGTAGAAGTATCCCTTCTGCGGCGCTTCGAAACCTCCAGGACTTTGATAGACCATATCATTCACATTCCGAATGTTATTAAAGTCCAAGCAATTGCCAAGAATCCGGTTGACGCCAACATTGCCGACCATGAGCATGCCGAGATCTCCATCTTCCTCAGCTTCCGCTCTCATCAACCGCGCCAGCACCTTCACATCTTCCGAGTTCGTTTTGATGACGGCCACGCTGTCTCCTCCTTGGGGTCACTTCTTGTAGCAACCTCGTTCTTAACTGCATGCTGTATAGTATGTGCATTCGCCTAAGAGGTGACAGTTCCCGCCTATTTTTTAGAGTAGGGATCTTTCCTTTTAACCACTCAGCAAATCCCCTTTAGCGACACTCTAAGCTGCGTATGTCCGCGCTAAAGCGTCAGAGTCGGGGTCGGTGGCAGCATCAGAGTCCACGTCGGTGGTAGCGTCGAACGGTGCTGGAATCGGGCTCGGTGTTAGCAACAATGTCCACGTTAGATCAATTTTCTTGTTAGCAACTGCGTCAACGTCAGCACCCGCTCAGAAGGCGCTATCGGACACAGCTGACCTTATTCGCGATATTAATCCACTTTTCGGATTCTAACGGACCCCAAAGCCCCTATTGGCCCGCAAAGCACCGATTATAAGCCTCTTTCTACTGAATAGCTGCATTGGAGTCCGAAACTAGGCTCAAAAGACTGTGAATTTGCAAATAACGTCATCTGGGTCCGCAAGGTGAGAGGGTAATGAAGATCTGACACTTAATAGATGATCGCACCTACAGTTAGCTTTGAGAGCTACGGGATCAGTTAGCTTTGAGAGCTACAGGATCAATGAGCTTGAATGGTACATAACCAAAACGCAAAACAGCGATCCACCATGAGCATGAGGATCGCTGTTTTGATTTAATACATATGACTACTCCGCAGTTGAGTATTGTGCCTGTCGTTGGAATCCATGATATCTGGTTCCTTGATAAGTAAGCATTCCTCTATCGCCTTCAGCACTCAAGCCATATTCATGGCCATCTACTTTAAATTCCATGCGACTACCGCCCTCCAGCTCGTACGTTAAGTAGTAAGTTGTACTTGTACGAGTTGAGCCATTCTCTTCCTGAAGCTGCTGCTGTCGTACTTCAGTCCGTTTGCTAACGATATGCGCAGGGATTGTTAGTATGGGGGAGCCATTGTTCCTGCCCCATTGAAGCAAGCCCCTGCCTGCTGATATAGCAAGAATACCAATCATAACAACGATAAAGATCGGCATCACCGTTCCGGCAAAATCAAACATCCATGAAAGATCCGGGCCCATTCCCATGACAGTTTCCCCCTTCTTCCTCTTGTTATTCAGCCTAATTGCTGCGTTCTGGGTACTTCTGTACATGTATATGCCTCATCTAGTCCAGAAAGCATTAAATAAGTGAGACTAGATGCAAAAAAGACCACTTCGTTTTCTTAGAAATCAAGAATTCGAGTGGTCTCTATACAGAGTTTTCAGTTATTAAATTAAGCATGAACTAGGTCTAGCAATTTCTTAGTTTCGTCCGTCTGATCGTCTAACATTCCATTCTCAGCCCAGCAAGCTCTGCATTGTTCTTCAGTTTCACAAAGATGAGCGTCATCACAGTTGTAGCAAAGTTGCAAAAGGTTTCTTGTCATATAATCTGTTTCGAATGTTTTCATTGTAATCTCTCCTATTCGATGTCTGAGTTTGTGAAAATTTGAACTTGTTTTCTATGTGTTAAATATATCACAGGATTCTTTAAATGTCATGTGATTTTTTTCACATTTATAAAGAAAATTTTAAATAAGTTTTTTCCTTATATTCAATCATTCACAAACAACAATAAACCCCCACTCTGCTAACAACAAAAGAACCTACCATCAGGCAGGTTCTTATTCCTTATTACATTACACGCCAGCTGATACCACCATTCGTAGTCTGTAACAGTATCGAGCGCTTGTCCTCTTTTTTCTCAATCAAAAGCCACCCCACCTCAGTGGAAAAAAACTGTAGCTTTACAATCTCCGGATATTCCAAAAGCTTAGATCGCAGTACACTGCTCTCTTTAAGCGGTAACCAGGTCGCTCCTTGATCAATCGTATGGTAAAGGGTGTCGCCGAGTATGGTCCAACCGATCTGTGAATTCAAAAAAGTCGGAGCAATTAGACGATTAACACCAGCTTGTGCGTTCAATCCAAAGGAAGCGAATTTCCAATTAGCGCCGCCGTTAGCTGTAAAATATCCATGGTAAGTGATCGTTTTTTCTTTATCCTTTTGACAGCCAACAGACATCCAACCAGTAGACTTACTAGCATCGAAGAACTCCGGTTTGCCAGTAATTACTCGGTCACAATCTTCTAAACGTTCGTTAACTAGAAAAGCTGGCCCGAGGCTCCAGCTCTTACCGCCATCTTTTGTCATAAAGATTTTGGGAAGAGCACCTGTCTGTAGTGTCACAAATCCATGTGTACTATTGCGAAAAATCATTCCAGTGGTGACCCCGGCAAACGGTATCGAATCATTTGGGAAATTCGGATTGTATTGCTCATTCTGCATCACTTCTTCCCAAGTGGCCCCACCGTCTGTCGTTGAAAAAAGTGCCTTGTTCTCTTTATTGGAAGAAGCGTTCCATGAGGTCATCAGCCAACCCTTTCTGGGTGAGTTGAAATATACAGAGGATACTGTATTCACATCT
Organism: Paenibacillus sp. FSL H7-0323; assembly: GCF_038002725.1. Lineage (NCBI taxonomy): Bacteria > Bacillati > Bacillota > Bacilli > Caryophanales > Paenibacillaceae > Paenibacillus > Paenibacillus sp. FSL H7-0323. The sequence continues at coordinate 1,710,342 of NZ_JBBODB010000001.1, forward strand.
CCTAAAGATGAGATTTTCCAGCTTTGGCCACCATCTGTGGTTCGCAGCACAATCGTTTCTGTCGAGCCAAAAGCACTTCTTATAATCCAACCATGAGATGGATCCGTGAAGAAAATCCCCTTCCCATACACAGGATTGGAGAGGAACTGCACATTTGGTGCTGGTGAAATATTAGCCCAAGTTGCTCCGTTATCCCGGGTCAAGTACAACCGGAGTTCGTTTTTGGTAACCCCCCAGGCCAGACCCTCACTTTCACTAAGCAGCTGAAAATCTGTAAGACGAGTCTGAATTTGATATTTCGGAGCGCTATCATTGTCAATATGATTGGCGTCTGGAGTAATCAGGGTTATCGTCTGACCTTCTTCAGGTGCCTCTGTCGGCTGGGGCTGCTGAGTAGGTTCCGGGGGAGGAGATGAACAAGCCGTGACCACCCACGCTAACAAAATCAGCATCAATATTAATCTTATTCCCTTCAATCCAGCAATCTTAGATGCCAATAACCTCTCTCCTCTCGGATGGATTGAATCTTATTTATGATTCAAATTACTATTACGATAGCCATATAGTGCATAGATTAGAAGTCCAACAACTGTCCAAATTAGAAAACCAATCCAAGTCTCACTTCCTAGATTATACATCAAAATACCACAAGTTGCCGCACTTAACAGCGGAATGAAAGGTACCCAAGGAACTCTGAACCCTCTTTTTAAATCCGGATGAATATATCTAAGCGCGATTACCCCTAAAGACACTACAAAAAAGGCAAACAATGTTCCTATGCTTGTCAGATTTGCCAACCGGTCCAGTGGGATGAAACCCGTTAACACAGCTATTAAGATACCTACCATCCATGTGCTTCGTACAGGTACCTGTGTTTTAGCATTAATCTTAGATAAACTTATGGGCAGTAGGCCATCACGTGAGATGGCAAATAACAGCCGAGTTTGACCGAATAACATCACGAGCAGTACCGTAGTCATTCCCGCAATGGCTCCAACAGAGATCAGACCGGCAATCATATCCTGATTTACAAAGCGAAGCGCATAAGATACAGGATCACTAACATTGAGATCAGTATATGGAACAATACCCGTTAATACGAGTGAGACAAGAACGTACAAGACAGTACAGATAGCAAGGGATGAAATAATTCCAATCGGCAAATCGCGTTGGGGTCTTTTCACCTCTTCAGCAGCGGTTGCTAGCGCATCAAAACCTATGTAGGCAAAAAACACTGTGGCCGCGCCATTGATCACGCCATGGTACCCAAAAGGGAGAAACGGAGTCCAATTCTCTGGCTTCACATAGAAAAATCCTGTTACGATAAATAGAAGCACCACTGCTATTTTGATAAAAACCATGATTGCGTTAAAGCGTGCCGTTTCTTTGGTTCCCCGAGTCAGTAAATAGGAAATTAACAAAATGATGATTACTGCAGGCAGATTTATTATTGTACCCGCTTCTGCATTATAAGCCCCCGATAGTGCGGTTGGAAGATGTATCCCAAAGCCCTCTAATAACCCCTGAAAATACCCTGACCAACCGCTGCTTACAGCCGCTGCGGCAACTCCGTATTCCAAGACAAGATCCCAGCCTAAGATCCAAGCTAATAGTTCTCCAAAGGCTACATAACTATAAGCATAAGCACTCCCGGAAACAGGAATGGTCGAAGCAAATTCCGAATAACATAATGCCGAGAGCACACAGGCAAACGCCGCTAGTAAAAAAGAAATTATAAGACCAGGACCTGCATGTTCTGCTGCGGCAACTCCTGTCATTACAAAAATACCTGTGCCGATAATGGCTCCTACCCCAAGCATTGTTAGATCCAGGGCACCCAACGTCTTGTTTAACTGCGTCCCCTCAGAACTTGTGGGTATGTGTAGAGCCTTTTTACGAAATAAATCCATCCTTACATTCTCTCCTGTCTAGTCTTGCTAAGATAATGAAATAAAAATCACATTTTAGTATGGCCTTAATTAGGGTAATGCATTAAATAAGATCAGCTTGAAAACACTACCGTTAACGATTATGATGGACAAGATTGAAACCAAAAATTTGAAATATTAAGGAGATGGAGACATGGCCCCCCCAAAACCCAATCGGGTCGTAGTTATCGGTACTGGAGCAGTTGGTACAACTACAGCCTATACATTATTGTTACGTAGACGTATGCCCGAACTCGTACTTATTGACGTTAATCATCAGAAAGCACTTGGCGAAGCACTGGATATGAATCACGGCATGCCTTTTGTCGGTGGTGTGAAGTTATGGGCTGGTACTTATGAAGACTGCCGTGAAGCAGATATCATTATAGTCACTGCCGGTGCATCACAAAAACCGGGAGAAACCCGGATAGATCTGCTTCGTAAAAATATTTCGATTTTTAAAGATATCATTGAAAAAATTACAAAGTATAACCAACATGCCATTCTACTTATTGCAACTAACCCTGTAGATATTCTGTCTTACGCGACTTTGAAAATAAGTGGGTTTGACCGCAGACGTGTAATTGGTTCTGGTACGGTACTTGATAGTGCTCGTTTTCGTTATTTGATCGGTCTTCACAAAGAAATCGATCCTCGCAGTATTCACGGACAGATCATCGGTGAACATGGAGATTCAGAGCTTCCGGTTTGGAGTCTTGCGAATGTAGCTGGGATTGATCTTGGTTTTGACGAAGCAGAACGCGAAGAAATCTTCCAAGATACCAAGAATGCAGCCTATGAAATTATTGATGCCAAAGGCTCAACCTCTTATGCAATAGCTCTTGCACTGGACCGAATTGTAGTCTCCATTCTTCATAATGAAGGCGCCGTGTTGAATGTTTCTACTTTATTAAATAACTATAACGGGGTTTCGGATGTCTATCTCGGTGCACCTTGCGTAGTAGACCGCTCGGGTGTTCGGCAGGTACTGGACCTCCCACTCAATGAAACCGAACAGGCTTTATTCCAGAAATCCGCTGAGAAGCTAAAAGCAGAAATAGCTAAGCTAGAATTGTAAGCGTATATGGCTGGAAACAGCCTTTTTTGAATACAAAAGACACAAGAAACCGTCCTTTTTATGCGTGGAGCGTTGCCTCCACTATGAAAAGGACGGTTTTTAATATAACACGAATTAACTTAGCCTGCCAATGACAAAAAGATCCTTTAGCAGGCCAGGCTCACCTGAAATTCCGGATCTTTTTTATCAATTTATTTAGTGATAGGCTGCTTGTAATATTCTTTGAGAACTTGTTCGGCTTTTTTGCCATAAATATCAAAACCACGGTCAATGGAAGCCTCTTCCAAGGCATATAATTTCGTGCTCCAGTCCCACCAGAAGTAACCGGCAAACCAAGGTTCATTCCAGAATGCTTCCAGCGCTGACCGATAGAAGTTGGCTTGTTCATCTTCTGAATACGGTAAGTCTGTGTATGTAAAGTCCCATGGCATGGTGGCACATCCATGCGCACTTCGGCATCCAATCTCGATGAATACGAGAGGCTTGCCAAATCGCTCAGAAAGTGACTTAAGCCGCGGTTTCTGCCGCTCCCAACCTGCCAGCATATTCTCATAAGAATCTCCCGGCACGGAAGCTACCGGATAATAAGCGCTGGTTCCGATAAAATCCACCTCATCCAGCCACTCGATTCCTTCTTCTTTGCCATGATTGGCATTATAAATGATCGGCCCTGTATAAAGATTGGTGACCTCTTGAATCAATTGTCTCCATTCCGCAGTTCTAGACTCTGTGCCTACCATTTCGCAGCCGATACAGAACATCTCACATTCAAGATCTTCCGCCAACTCTGCATAGTGTTTAATGAAATTTGTATAAGAACGGAACCATGCTGCCCAATAAATCTCTCCCTCTTCCGGAAATCCAATCCTAGCTCTCCAAATGCCATCCCTCGAATTCACAACCGGTTTAAGACAAACTTTAAGACCAAGCTGTTTTGCCAGTTGTACCGCATGTGCGAGATCACGATCTGTCACCGTGTAACCGTAATCATAATGAATTTCTGTTGAATGCACTGTGTCTTGCCATGTCCAAAAAGATAAGGCGATCCATTCACTTCCTGTCTCCGCCAGCTTTCTCATCGAATCTTCTGCATATTCTGTACGGTATTCACCTCGTTTTGATCCCCAGCCATAAGTCATCCCTTTTAGAAATACATCCTTCACGATTAGGACCTCCTATAAAAAACTCTTAATAACTGTTAGAATAAATCAATACCGTTATAATAACAAGTTATTTTTTGTTATCGATTTTCTAAGGAGGTTTCTTTCTTTTCTATCACAGCTGGATTTGCAATTTAGACATAGCCTCTTCCTTCTCACGACTGGTAATATGTGTGTATACGGTTGTAGTCTGGATCGAGGAGTGACCAAGCAGTTCCTGTACAGTGCGCAGATCTGCCCCTTTTCTCAGCAGCATGGTTGCAAAGGAATGTCGGAGCTTATGACTTGAATACGGACGTCGCTGTGCTGCTGGCACATCCCTTTGGAAACGATCAAAGGTATCTGCTGCAATTTGCTGAATGCCGCGGATCGACAACCTGCGTCCTTTTTGTGAAATGAACATCGCTTCCTCTTTACTGCGCCAAGGATCTAACCTTTCTGCTAACGCAGAATCCAGAAAAGGCACTACATCCTCGGGAACCGGCACATTACGCCATTTACGCCCCTTCCCAAACACACGGAGAGAATGTCTTTCTACATTATAGTCACTCAAATTCAGTGTGTGGACTTCCCCCACCCGAAGCCCCATATAGGACATCAACAAAAAAACTGCTAAATTGCGCTTTTTGTATTTACCATCTATAGAAGATAAAAACCGCCCCAGATCACTTTCATCTAAATAGACCGGCTCACGATTGATCTCCGTTTTGGATTTCTTAATCCCGGCTGCCGGGTTGTTCTGAAGTAATTCCAGCTCGATCAATGCCTTGAAAAAACAGTTAATCGCAGCATGCTTCCGGTTACGGGTCGCATCACTCACTCCACGTTCGCGGACAGAGGTCAAAAAAGAAATGACATGCAGCTTCTTCACCGTCTCAAGCTTTTTACCATTCAGGCTGTCTAAAAATTGTTTCACATCTACTAAATAGGATTTTTGCGTATAGGGAGTGTACCCGGCATCCTTCATCCAGATGAGAAAGGCCTCCAGCCCTTCTTCGTAGTCTTCACACCACTCATTCATGCCTTAGAGCCTCCTTGTTAACGTTGATCTATATTAGACTTCTCCATTGCTCAGCATGTTTTTGTATCGCAAGTAAGAACTCCGTCAGTACGGGCGATTTCCATTTCTTATGATGATAGGCGATCTGCGTCGCCACACGCTGTGATTCATCATTCCAATTCAACCTGGCAAGTTTGCCTTCGGCGAGTTCATTTTTTACAGTAATTAATGGAAGAAAGGCAATGCCAAGATCAGCCATCACACATTGCTTTATCGCCTCGATGCTCCAAAACTCTAACGTGGGGTCAGGAAAAACACCGTAACTGTTCAAATGCCGTTCAAATAAAGTCCGGTAGGAACAGCCCGTTTCGGTATGAAGTATGGTCACTCCTTTTAAATGAAGGGGTTCTACCTCAGCAAGGTTTAATAAGGGATGATCTGTCGCTGCGATCAGCGTCATCGGCTCATGTACTAATGTTTCTATATTTAAATCTTTATCTTCCGTCTCAGGTTGCAACAAGAACGCTAAATCCAGTTCACCCGAACGCACAAAATCTGATAGTTCCCAGCAAGCTCCAGGCTTCAGAAGAATTTGCACCTTCGGATATTTAGCGCGAAACTCCTTAATAATACCTGGTAAGCGAAAAGCAGCTAGAGATTCAGGAGCCCCAATCCGTAAAGAACCCGTAAGCTCACTATCCGAACGTAACGCGTCCTCTGCTAAAGTGTGCATTCTGGATATTTCTTGAGCGAACGGGAGCAACCGACGCCCTGCGTCGGTTAGGATAATCTTTTTACTGATCCGATCAAATAATGGCTGGCCAATTTCAGACTCTAGTGCTTGGATTTGTGCAGTAATACTGGACTGTGCATAATCAAGCTTCTGTGCTGCTCTAGTAAAACTGCCCGTCTCCACTACCACTAAAAAGGTAAAAAGATGACGTGACTCCATGAATTTCCCCCTAAATGAAAATGAACCATCGGAATATCGAATGGATACTATTCAAAAATTCTGTTTTTCCAATGGATCTATTATCTGCTACTCTAGAACAAAAGACAAGGAAAGCAGGATAAAAAAACATGAAGGAATCCGGTTCAAACACTTTACAAAAAAACATTGGCATGCCTCAGGCTATTGCCCTTTACATCGGGGCTGTGTTGGGTTCTGGGGTCTTAATTGTTCCTGGTTTAGCTGCAGAAATGGCGGGTCCCGCTTCATTACTGGCGTGGGGATTTATGTCGTTGCTGATTTTGCCGATGGCCTTATCAATGGGTCTGCTCTCTGCTAAATTCCCTAACGCTGGAGGCGTGTCCCATTTTGTAACGCTTGCTTTTGGTCCAAAAGCTGGCTCACTGGTAGGATGGTTTTTTCTGATGTCCGTTCCGATTGGCGCACCTGTTGCTGCACTGACTGGAGCTGGTTATATGACCGCCGCTATGGGCTGGGACGAATCTGCAAGAATTACTATTGCCGCTATTATGTTGGTCATTGGCCTGATTACGAACTGGATTGGTATGCAGGTAGCTGGAAAGGTACAAATAGCGGTAGTTATAGCGATTGTTGCTGTGCTGGTCTTCTCCTTTGCTACTGCACTGCCCCGTATGGAAGTCGAACACTTCACTCCCTTTATCCCACATGGATGGATGAGCATTGGCCAGGCTGCTGCAATCTTATTCTGGTGTTTTATTGGCTGGGAGGCTGTCTCACACCTATCTGAGGAGTTCAAGGACCCACAGCGTGCCGCCGTTAAAGGAGTAACTATCGCCGCTATTATAGTAGGGATTCTATATTTTCTCTCCGCACTAGCAACTGTTGGTACACAAAGCTACCTCAAAGGTGGATCAAGCACTTCACTCGTCTGGATTATTAGTCAGCCTCTTGGGCGCTGGGGAGGATTTATTGCCGGACTTACCGGTCTGTTCATCTGTACAGCCACAATTATTGCCTATGCAGGAGCTGCCTCACGTGTGGCTTATGCTTTATCCCGCCAAGGCTCTGCGCCGAAATGGATGGGTAAAATATCCAAACAGTATCATACCCCTATCGGTGGCATAGCTTTTCTTCTGCTCTGTTTTGTATCGGTGATGACGCTGTATGGCAGCGGGTCCCTCTCCATCACCACTCTGATCCAGTTTCCGAATGCTACTTTTATCCTGACTTATATCGGAGGTTGTGCTGCAGGAATACGTCTGCTCAAAGGAAGTCGCTTAGGTGTGACGATAAGCTGGATTTCTTTTTTAGCAACAGCTGCTGTGTTTCCTTTTACGGGCTGGGCGATAGGCTATCCGCTACTCATTACTTTGGTATTCGTTTGGATTATCCGTAATAAGCGTAAACAGAGGATACGTGTCACTGAAGAGATTGGTCCTGAAATGCATAAGGAACAACAAAAGGTGTTGTAAGGCTCTAACTGCGTTTGAACTTCTCCTTAAGGAATAGTTGTACTGGTGTCCGAAACCGTGCTCAATAGGCGATAAATGTGCAAATAGCGTCAAATCTCTAACTAGTCCTAAACGGGCATTCGTTTCAGCAGCTGCTTAGATGGTTATGGAATGAAGAGGGTATACTAGACTATGACCAGTCAAAGGAGACGATAAATCATGCCAAACAAAACTAAGATTATTCTTGAGCCAGCTGCTCAAAAATTTGCCGATGATAATGCGAAACCTCCCTTTCTACCTGACCTTGGGCCAGAAAAAGGCCGTGAAACGGTAGATAGCGTACAATCCAGTGAGATATATAAACCTGAAGTTGATATTGAAGATCTAATGGTGCCAGGTGGACCTAACGGTGATGTTTTCATAAGAATCGTTCGTCCCCCAAGCTCCTCATCAGCGTCGCTGCCTGTTATCCTGTACATTCATGGCGCAGGCTGGGTGTTTGGGAATGCTCATACCCATGATCGCCTGATCCGTGAACTAGCTGTCGGAGCGGAGGCCGCAATTGTTTTCCCAAATTACAGCCTCTCCCCAGAAGCTAAATATCCTACAGCTATTGAAGAAATCTATGCAGTACTCCAGTGGACAGCTGAAAAAGGAAGCGAGCACGGATTAGATACTAGCAAGCTTTCTATAGCCGGAGACAGTGTAGGTGGGAATATGGCCGCTGCTATTACTCTAATGGCTAAAGAACGGAGTGGGCCGATGATAGCGAAACAACTACTATTCTATCCGGTAACGGATGCCTCGTTTGATACTGAATCCTATCATGAGTTCGCCGAAGGCTATTTCTTGCAGCGGGACGGCATGAAATGGTTCTGGGATCAATATACTACTGACCCTGAGGAACGTAATCAAATCACGGCCTCCCCTCTTCGGGCTAGCCTAGAACAGCTGCGGGATTTACCAGATGCACTGGTCATTACTGGTGAAGCAGATGTGCTACGGGATGAGGGTGAAGCTTATGCCGCCAAATTGCGGGAAGCTGGCGTGAATGTTACGGCTGTCCGCTTTCAAGGCATCATTCATGATTTTGTCATGCTGAATCCTTTAGCCGAGACTCATGCTAAAAAAGGAGCTATCAAGTTAGCGACAACATGGCTTCGTGAAGGTTTCTAAACAAATCAACTATTGACATATTCCTTTACTAGGCGAATTGGTTCCCACAAGAATTCTTGTGCGAAACTGATTCGCTTTTTATTGTTAACATAATATTTATTATGTTAACAAGTGTATTTTTACAATTGAGAAACAAATATCCATTCTCTGCGTCAATATATTATAAATGATGTATAAGGAGCTAAAATCGTGAAATATGTACCGTTTATCCTAAAGACCGTTATATCTTCCTCCTTGCTCGTATCTGGAACTGGTATATACTTGTCTAGTGCTCAAGCAGCAGTAACAACTCCTGCCTCCTCTTCAACAACCGTCGACTCTATCACCACAATTAAACCCTTATGGCACGACAAGGCAGATGGTCAAGGAATTTATAGCCAACAGGCTCCTATTGCAAATAAATTATTCTATTATTCATCAGGCGGGACACTAAAGGCCGCCGATCTCACTACAGGCAAAGTTAAATGGTCCTACAAAAACGGAACAAATCCTGAGATTATAACGAATAACTCGGTTTTCTTTATCACTTATGAGGGTTATCTTGTAAAAGTTAATGCTCAAACGGGGAAATTGCTTTGGAAGGTTAAGGCTGCCAAAGATCCGATCGAGATCGGTGCTTTCGCGGAGTTAGTTAACGGAGTGATATACTTCCGGAACGAGCATGGTGGAATTGCAGCTTATCATCCGGTTACTGGTAAAAAGATCTGGGAGAATAAAGACATCCCTATGTATGTAGGAAGTATCGACGGTCTTTATAACGGGGTATTGGTAGTATCCAGTACCGTTGATAATAGACGCACACAGTTTTTCGGACTCGATCCGGCTACAGGCAAGAAGTTATGGAGAATTCAGGGATTTTATAGCTTTGTTGCTTACCGGGATGGTGAATTATTACTCCGCGAACAAGCCAATGCTGCAAATGATGCCTCTAACGAGCCTCTTAAAGGCTATCAGTTGACCTTGATACATGTAGATGTTAAAACTGGAAAAGCGAAGACCAATAAGAACTACAAACCGCTCGAAGATGTCAGTAGACTCGGTAATTATTTTACATCACTTCAAGGCTCGTATCTATATACAGTCGATGGAGGTTTAGACCAATGGGGTGGTCATCCACTATACCGCTTTACCTTAGGTCAAGAAACAGCGAGTGAACCCAAAAGTTATGAGGAGTACGGAAATTGGGTGGCTGGTCCAGTAAATAACATGGCTTTTTTCCAAAAGGATGCACAGATCACTGGCGTTCAAATGAACGATAATCGCATTATAAGCTTCAACGGTCCGGACAGTCCCGCGCTTAGCGTTCAATTTCTGGGTAAGGGGATTTACGCTGGCTATGAGAATGGCTACTTCTATATCATAAATGCAGAAACAGGCAAAGCGCTTGGCAAAGTAAAGACCGGAGCACAACAATACGGCACACTATTTAGTGCGAATGGTATTCTCTACATCCAGACGGAGCACGATATATTCGCGATTTCCCTGCCAAAAGAATTAAAATAGTTGTTGTTACTCCTCATTTTTTGCAGCCACTTCTCGTTTAAACTCACTGGTTCGACTCTCCAGATGAACTGACCCGCTGTTTCCAATCTGGAAGGTCGTGCCAGTCCCGATCGAAAGAATTTTAATATATTGTATATTAATCGTTGTTTCCACGGAATCCTTTAATATCACAAATTCATCCGCTTCATTCCCTTGGTTTGTCCATACAGGGATAGGAATATCTATGAGTGTAGTTTCTTTCGTGTGATTATTAATCTCCTTTATGTTAAAAAGATAATTCTCCTTGCTTCCCAGGAATTTAGATTGAACCCGGTTTACAGATCCACATATAAAAATAGAACTGTCGGACAGATTGTTGATATAAACATCTTGTATGCGTGAGGTGTGCATAGGTTAACTGCCTTTTTTGACTTGATCTGGAGCACTCTGAGTATATTCTATTACGCTGTCAAACGCCGAGGAGCAATGAATGGATTGAGTATCCCCTACTAAAAATACTGATGAACCCGAGATCGAAACGACTTTCACTGCATTGACACTAATATCTCTATTGATCACCGTTATCTTCATTCGTCTCCCGCCTTCCGGTTATATTTATTTCCAAATGCCGCTCTACTGCCATAACGATATCTCGTTTGATTTGCTCTACAATAGAAGCGCATTCCTCATCAGTGTATCCACGCCCTTCTTCTGTGGCAGGGAGTTGGTTTACATACTCGTTAATCCGTCCATCCATTTGATTCAGCAGATCCTGAGTCACCATTTGGATATATTGCTCATCAATGCTTAAATTCTTCTCTTTTTCTAAACGTGAAAATTGCGAGGGAACCTCTTCTTGCACATACTTCAAAATCTGTGGGCGAATCTGATCCGATAAGGCAGTTGTACCATCCTCCCGCTCCCCTATAGGTTTACCGTTGATCATCGCTTCATCCAGATTGTTTCCCTCATTCGGTGTAATGCCTATATTTAAAGTGCCTTCCAGCTTTTCGATTTTTAATTGTTCAAAATGATAATTGATAGGTCCTATACTTGCAGATTTATTGTTCTTTATGCTGTCTACATCGCCTTGCAAATCGCGAAGCTGCTTCTCTAACTGTTGAATCTTCTCCGCTTGCAATCTTAGTGTATTAAAAACCTGCTGAGCGTAATACGGATGCATACAACCCCCTCCTATGGTTTATTGTATGCGGGGACAAAGAGCCTAATTCAGATGTGCATATAGTTCCGCCGCTGGCGGTAAGGATACAAGGGGTGAAGCCATTTTTTCCACTGGAGTCGTTGGAGCCGATGATGGAGCTCCAGAGGTCTCATAATTATGAGACAAAGTAATGATTCGTCCCGATGTCCCTACCTGAAGAACCGAGGAATTAGAGATCGTGCCGATTTTTAGATTATAGATCGATATGCATTGATATACCGTAATGTTCATTTAAACCCCACCCTTAAGGAGGTGATACTTGATCCACCACATCTGAATCCATCGTATTTGTACTGCTGGCCGCATTATTCGTTATATTCGTACCTATAGAGTCACCTATGGAGAAGGAGTTGGCACCGGCATAAATTTTAGAGTTGCTGCTCAGGATAACGGATGCCGTATTTCCTACTAAGACTGTGGAGCTGGGGCCTACGCTATTGATTTTAATATTGCCGATGATTGAAACCACCAAACCACTCCTCCTTTCGGAATGATAAGCTATTCTATGTAGATATTCGCCCAGATGTCACTGAATAAGTCAAACGCCCATACAATGGATAAAAACCGTAGGAGGCGCAGAGCTATGAGTCCCAATAAGACGAACCCTTTAGATTGGATGAATGAAGATCCCTTTTTTAAGAAAAAGTTATCCTTGAAAGCTCTTGAAGAGCAGTGGAAGTTGGATCCTAACCAAATTGACGGGTATGTCGAAAAAGTAATCCGTGAAGCAACTGCAGCGACCTCCTCTTCATTTATGAACGAAACCACAAGTTTAAGTTTTGAGCATATCGACACTCATAATCACCTGATTACCAAAATTCGTATTCCAAACGGAATTCACCCCGAAAGTATATGGGCACAAATCAATCGCACACAAATTAAATTAACAGGTTTAGGAAAAGATCATAGCGAGATTATTCAGTTGCCAGTTCCCGTCATTCCAGATCAGAGCAGAGGCACTTATAAACAAGGTTCCCTGCAATTCAGAATGCCTAAAATGTCAGCGGGAAGATTCAAAGACATCGACATCCGTTATTTATAAAATATTCCTTTAAAATCCACCTGTTTTACTCGTCCAAGTGCCCCATTCCCCCTAAAAAAACGCCTCAAAATCAAAACAGCGTATAATTTAAGTTATACGCTGTTTTTTGAGGGTGTTTTTTGCCCCTTTTTCATCCGATTTTCTATTCTTTTCGCTCTTCGAACTTTAAGTTCTTCTTGGTCATAAGATGGAGTATCAAGAGTAAAGGTGGGGGCAAATTATGTCTAAAAACAAACGCGGCAAAGCACTTTGGCGCATTCCATCCCGGGCTAGAGGAACATGTCCGATCTGTGGCAGCACACGTATTAAGCTGTTGTACTTCGGGAAAGGCATTTCAGGTGAAAAGCTTAATGTATGTAAGAAATGTGATGGGAAGCAAAAGGTATGAAAGCATTTAGCAGATAATTCACAGAACGGGTTACCAAATAAAGTGCGACCTTAGCCTCGAACCTAAGCTCGACAAAAAAGCTATCGCACTTTGCTTGGTAATCCTTCACTTTCAAAAACTTTTATAGTTCAATCCGATAGCGTCTTTCCTCATTCGTTAGAATGAATCCGACAGATTCATATAGCCGTAATGCAGAATCATTTTCCGTAAGCACCATCAGACATGCCTCTTCCAGTCCGTGGGTTCTAAAATAGCTTAATGCTTGAAAAAGCATGTACTTAGCAATTCCGGATCTTCTCCATGGCTCAAGTACAAATACATTTTCGATGTAGCCACCCTTCTCTTCCTGCCAGACCATTAAGCTACCCGCAACCTTCTCCCCTTCTCGAACAACAAGTGATGTCCAGAGCGGATTTTGTTTAAATTCAGCTAACCGTTCTTTCCCTAGCGGAGTTTCCGGCCAAATCTCAGCTTCTAATTCCAAATAATGCTCGTCTTCTTCAGGCGTCTCCATATTCCAGGTTGCGAATTCAAGTTCCTTAGCCAGAGTGGGTTCAGACAAGCCATCACTTAGATTGTGTTTCATCTTAAATAAGCTATTATAATGAGAGAAGCCCTTCACTTTTTCGAAAAATTGAGTATTCAAGACTTCTGCCGAATCGTTCCCTACACATAGAGTGGTTTTGTAATCCTTTGATAACGTTTCTTTTAATTCGAGTGCTCTTAATAAGAGTGACTGATAAACTTTTTCTAATAAATCATAATCGCCTTCACGTTCTGGTATTGTTTTTAAGTTCAGGTAGATCGAATGTCTGCTATCCTTGGAACGGCCGGGCGGAACAATATTGATGATGCTCACTTGACCTTTGGCCACCATTTTACCGTCCTCGAAAGCGCAATATACATTTTCCCAATTTTCCTCTGTGCCAACCCACCAAAAAACAACATTCCCCTTTGAAGATACTGTGTTATAAAGTTCACCAAGTAATGGCATGTCACCTTGTTCGAAATGACGGATAGTAGTCAATACAAAACCCCTTTTCAAATCATTAATATGGAATATATTTATAATAACATGCAAGTCCACGCTTGATTTGGTAATGAATTTTTATAACTAACTTCTCCTTGTTGTAACATTTTTTAAGTAACCCCTGTCTTACTTATATAGGGGGACTGAAGGATGAGAAAACGATTTTTTATAGGGATTACGATATTTCTGATTACTTGTGGAGTTGCTCTTGGTGTTGGGACGATATCAAATCTTCTGAGTCCGTTTAAAAGCTTCTCAGTCATCGTAGATAATCAATCTGATGTTGATATTAGCTCTATCGAAGTAGGATTAATTCGTGCGGATTCAAAGAAATTGTATACAAGTCCAATAAAAGCAGGACAAAAGAAAAAATTCAAACCAAAATTGAGTTTAAATGGTGAAGGTGCTATATATCTTCGATATACCAACTCTAACGGACAGTCTAAAGAACAAACCGTGTGCGGTTATACCGAATATTTATCAGGTCATTCCAAAGTCACGATTACTAATGAACGCACAACCGTTGTTCAGCAATGTAATTAACAGCTGTTGCTTTAATTGCTAATATACAGCTAATTTCTTCATTAGTCATAAGCGGGCTGCAATCGTAATTTAAAATCAGAAGATTCCTCAGACCTTTCCGCTGCCTGAACACTAAGGGGCCGAGTACGTCATTTTACAGACGAACTCGGCCCCTTGTGATACAGAATATTATCTGACCGTGCAACACATCAATCGATTATACATTCCCCGAAAGATTTAATTGCCATGACACACCAAATTGATCCGCTACCCAGCCAAATTTCGAACTGAATGGATATTCGCCTAGTGGCATGAGCACCTGTCCACCCTGGGATAATGCTGCATAGACGCGGTCAATTTCGGCTTCACTTTCACAATTCACATATAAGGATACCGCTGGAGTAAAGGTGAATCCATGCTTCACGTAGCTATCTATACACATAAAAACTTGTCCATGTAATGAAAAAGTAGCCTGCATGACACTCCCTTCAGGGCCTGCTTCATTTGCTCCATAACGTTTAATACTGATGATTTCGGAGTGATCAAATAAAGAAGTATAGAAATTCATAGCTTCTTCAGCCTTTCCTTCGAACATTAGAAATGTCATTATCTTTTGATTCAGTTCCTTCATAATCGTCCAGCTCCTTAAAGTAATTTTATACAGATCATCTCATATCATTAACGCTTTCGTATACTTTCAAACGGGCATATACGGTTTCGAGAATAGGATACACAACTTGACCAGATACAGCCATCGCCAAAAGTGCACCATGCAGATGCTCAGCTTCCACTGGCAGATGTTTTAGCATATCCCTATGCATAGAGGAAGTAAATTCGGGTAGCACCGAATCCATCTTTTGCATCGTGGCAGTCACCATATCTGCTCCAACAGGCATACCTGCACTTTGCGCTATACTCACGATCTCATTCAGAAGCTGTTCATAAATAGTACGCGCTGTAGATGAGGCTAAAATGGGTCCAACCGAGCTATCCATTAAAGTTGTAATCCCGCTTAAACTAGCTACGAATATATATTTCTGCCACACTTCGTGCTGAATATCAGAGCTTAGTATCACAGTGAATCCTGCTTTATCCAAATGACTGAGAAGTTTCTGCGTTCGTTCTGACTCCCCACCCGCCCATTCACCAAACACAATACTATGAAAAGAACTACTTTGTATGATAGCTCCATTAGAACCTAACGTTGTCTCGATATAACAAAGACCACCCAGTACCTTTTCTGCTCCAAAATGCTGCTGCAAAATACCAAAATGTTTATACCCATTAAGGAGCGGGAGAATCATAGTATGTTCACCGACGAAAGGGGTAAGATCCATCATCACCTGAGGCAAATGATAGGCCTTCACTGCAATAATAATACAGTCAAAATGCGCTGCCTTCTCCCCATATGTAATCGTCCTAACGGGAGTCTGAAAGTCACCATGCACACTTTTTATTGCCAGACCCTCATCTTCTAACTGCTTTTGTTTAGTAGAACGGACTAGAAAAGTTACATCTTCCCCTTTTTGAACCAGACGTCCTCCAAAATAACCACCAATAGCTCCTGCACCCACGAATAGAAAACGCATGTAAGTCTCCCCTTTTTTCACCTAATTTTTAACAAATAAAAAGACCGCTTAGCTTATCCGCTAAACAGGTCCGAATGGCAAAAAAAGAGTCAAGTATCGACCGTTCTTTTGTCTCGGTCCATACGGATCTGAGCAAAATCCAACGAGTTCACCTCCATGGCTACAAATAAATTACTATTCATAAATCTGATCCATCTAGAGCGCCATTCGATTCTATCGATACAGCCTCCCTGGAAAGTATAACAAAAGAAAACCTTAAAGCCTAGTTTTAATCCATAACTTAGAGATGTCCAGAAACCCGAAGGAACCGGTGTGCAGACCAAACAGGCTTTGATTTAGCTGAGCTTTTTTATTCATATGACAGCCATGTAGCACCCAGTAATTGTCTCGAAGAATCTCCTCTGCTTGATTCAGCAGTTTCACCCGTTCATCCTTTGGAGATTCTGTGAAAGGACCTAATACCTTCGAAAACAATGAAATCTGGTCCTTTCTAAGCAAAGAGAATAAATAATTAGATTTATTATTAAAGTAGTTAATCATTCCCCATTGCCAATCATCTTCTAAAACCTCTTCAGCAAGCTGGATCTCGGCTGTTGTCTGTATATGATCTGCCTTAAATTCATTGAAAAAATATAACTCAATTTGCAAACCTACGGAGGCAGCGCGTGTTTGGAGCCATAACGCTTCTTCTCGTTCTTCTTTTTTATCCTTAGTTGCTAAAGTAATGACTTCTCCCTGATACCCATTTTCCGCTAAAAGCGCTCGGGCATGTTCCAAAGTTGGATCTAGAAGCTCTCTCTTACTGCTCTCCCATGGCAAAAAGCTATCTGCTGGAGTGATACGATTGCCACCCAATTCTTTTATTAAAGCCGTTCGACTGTAAAGGATACGGATGACTTGGCGAAACCATAGCTGCTGATGAATTCCCTCTCTATGAAAATTAAACAGAATATATCTGCAGCCTAAGGCCGGGTAATCTATACTGTGATTGCTGATGATATCAGGTAAAAGTTCCCCATGTTCAGGATCTGGCAGCTGGTATTGGCGTTCATTAGAAGCCTCTTTTGGCAAATACCAAATCTCAACACGATCCAGAAGCGGCCGAATTCCGAAATAAAAATCAAAAGCTGCGAGCACCAAAACATCCTCATTCAGATCCAATAAACGGTAGGGACCTGTACCGCTTACTTCACTAGTGATGTCTATATCGTAAGGGAGAATGGACATGTGAATACAACTGAACAGATGCAGAAAAAAGAGATTTGGACGTGACAACACAAACCGGATTCGATGATCTCCTTCAACCTCTACTCGTTCGATATCCTTATAAAGGCTAACCGCTGGGCTGTTCAAGTCGATAAGCCGTTGCAGCGTCTCTTTTACATCTCTCGAGGTCATGATTCTTCCGTGATGAAAGCGTACCCCCTTGCGGAGGTAAAAAATATAACTTGTATGCTCCTCATTAGCTTCCCACATATGGGCCAAACCAGGAATAAAGGTATCGGTCGTTGCGTCATAAGTAACTAGTGTGCTATAGATCTGACCCAGCAAATAGGATTCAAAAGCGGTGTATACATAAGCAGGGTCCAGCACTTCCATATGCCGGTTACGGGTAATCCGCAGGACGTCCAGCCCTGAGGTTGACTCTGCTTCACTACGGAAACCCATCTGTTTATTTAACATCGTTAATAATCGTTCCTTTAAGGGTCCGGTCACCTGATCGCTGCTCATCAATTCGATAGCTTCTTTTATCTTCCCTTTACTGACTAACTCCTGAAAGCTATCCTCGAATACCTCATCAATACTTTTTAAAAAAGTAAGTTGAGAGATATGCCCCCTGCCTCTCCCCGGCTGCCATTGAATATATTCCTGCTCTTCCAGTTTCCGCAGCACGAATTTAACATTACGTGGAGTGCAAATCAGGATCGAAGCCAATAAATCTATCGTCACAGGAACAGGTTCATTCACTTTGAACGAACTAGTAACGCCTGCTGCTAAACATAAAAAATGATTACTTATCTGGTCCAAATGGTTCACTCCTTTAAAGGTGAAATGGTCAATGTAATTCTTACACTTTTCCTTCCCCCTTTTATCATTATAATTATACATAAATCAACAAGGAATATGCAGCAACAATATTAGAGCAATAAGACTAGGAGATCGTAATCATTATGAATCAGCATCTAAGGCACATTCACCCACTAGCCTGGACAATTATCATCGGCACCATGTTCGGACGTCTGGTGACCTCGATGAGCATCCCGTTCTTATCCATCTATCTAACCCAAGTTCTTGGAGCTTCCCCGACACAAACAGGGATTACGGTCGCGGTTAGCTCGCTGGCAGGCGTATTGGCCAGTTTTTATGGCGGTTATATTTCTGATATTGTTGGCCGTAAAATCGTCATGTTAATCTCGGTATTTGGCTGGGCAGCCGTCTTCTTCGGGTTCTCAGTGGCTCAACATCTATGGGTATTTTTCCTGGTGAACACCTTGAACGGCTTATGTCGATCTGTATTCGAGCCTACTTCACGGGCACTTTTGTCCGATATTACACCACCCGAGAGTAAGCTGCTTGTCTTTAATCTTAGATATGCAGCAATTAATCTTGGTGTAGTATTTGGTCCAATCATTGGGCTACAGCTTGGCTCTGCGGAATCAACTTTTCCTTTTCTAATCGCAGGAATCGTATATGTTGCATATGGAATTGTATTATTCATGCAATTTAAGGCACATCGTTCAAGCATGCCCGCCCGTACACAAGCTCAAGCACCACGTTTACTCGAAGCTTTGACAATCACCGGTAAAGACCGTGTGTTCCTACCTGTACTCCTGGGTACCATCTTTTGTGTATTAGGATACGGTCACTTCGGCTCAACAATGGCTCAATATTTAGCGATGAATACGCATTTCACCAATGGTGGGCAATTATTCTCCTATATGTTGTCACTGAATGCTATAACCGTGTTAGTAGTGCAGTATCCCATTGTACGAACGGCAAGTAAATTCCCGCCGATTGTCCCTTTAATCCTTGGGAATATCTGCGTTGCACTTAGTCTTCTCTTAGTGGGGCTTGCAGGTGGTGTGGCTCTATTAATGATCAGTGTAGTTCTGTTCACTATAGGGGAAGTCTTACTCTTTACGATGATGGATATGTTGATCGATCGGATTGCCAAACCTGAAATGAAAGGAACGTACTTTGGTACGATTGGCTTTAATAATTTAGGGAGTGTTATGGCACCTATCTTCGGGGGTGTGTTGTTAGACCATTATGGCGCTCAGAATGGCCTTGCGATCTTCGTACCCTTGGCTTTAACAACAGCTTTTGGTCTTCCTTTTCTTCTCGTAGCGCACAAAAGACTTGTTGCCAGAGAGAAATTAACACTTGGTGTTGAAACTAGAGCAATAAAAGGATAACTTATCCAATTAAATACGTCATTTACTGGATCATACTCATATTAGTTTACATAATCATTATTATGTTAACTAACTATATGAATTAATTCATTTATCAGAAAATCGGGACCGTATCTTTGCAGAATATGCAATAGCTACGGTCTCTTTTACATAGAAAAAACGGTTAATCATATATTCCCTGCAGAAAACTCAACTGGCCTTTCACATATTGCCTTAGCTCTAAGGGCTCAATGATTTCGGAATGTCCTATTATGCTCCAGATATTAGCACATGCACTTTCATAACCAAACATATTCACCTTTAAAATGAATGCATCCCCTTCTTCTCTCATTTCCATGACCTCTAGCTGAGATAAAGAAGACCTTGTTCTCTTATCGGTTCTAATCACAACAGGATAGACCTCTTCCTCTTTACAAGCTTGCTTAAAAACCTGTCCCTGCTGCTTCCAGTGCTCTTCTAATGAAAAATCCATAGGTATAGAGTACTCTTCTTCCACAAGCTGCGTAGAGGCAATTCGCTCACATTTAAATGTGCGGATGTGCTTAGCTTCTTCACAGTAGGCTATAAGATACCATTCCTCTTTTTTCACCACAAGACCATAGGGCTGTAATTTCCTGCATGATATTTCTCCGCTAACCTTTTGGTACGCAATCTGTAGTTTCTGAGATCGCCAAACGGCTGTCCGAATAGATTCCAGACAGGGAATTTCTATTCGTTCTGTCCACCAAGGTGTGTCATCGAAAAAAAAGCGTTTTTGCGCTTTCTGAATGTCAGGTTGGTAGGATGCGGGCAATGTTTTTTGTAATTTCAACAGCGTCGTCTTCAGCTTAAGACCCGATTCAGAATGGCCCCCAGAATAGATGCCCATACCTGTTAAATATAGATTGATTACATCTTCACCATGTAACTGCTTCAGGTTAACTGTGTATCCCTCCATTAAGGAGATGCCACCATTGGGCCCCGACATAGACAACAAAGGAATTCCAGCTTCAGCTAGCACATCAATATCTCTATAGATTGAACGTACAGAGGTCTCCAAGGCTTGAGCTAGTTCATTAGCCTTCATTTTCCCTCTCGATTCCACTAATAATAAAATAGCAATCAAACGATGCAAGCGCATGAGAACCTCCGAGCTTTTCTTTTTTATCTAGTATACTTCAAATTCTTGCCATGATGTTGTCAACAATAACAGGTTATGATTAGTTCATTACATAAAGGGAGCTGAAACATATGAAAATTGCCGTATTAGGAACAGGGTTCGGAGCTTATCATGCAGAATTATTGACGAAAAATGAGCGTGTAGACAAAGTTATTGTTTATGGTAGAAATGAAGCTAAGCTGCAAAATTTAAAACAAACGTTAGGCGTTGAGATTACCACAAATATAGAGGATATCATGCTTGATAACACGATTGATGTGATCGATATCTGTCTGCCCGTGACTTTACATAGACAGTATGCCGTTGAGGCGCTTAAGCATGGAAAACATGTATTCTGTGAAACCCCCGTATGCTTTACCATTGAAGATGCCCTTGCGATGAAGGAAGCAGAACAATTGTATGGCAGACGAATTCTCGTGAACCAATTTATTAAATTTGATCCTGCGTACAAATATTTATACGAAACCACTTCTAATGAGAAATATGGAAAGCTTTTAGCCTTCACCTTAAAAAGAGAAACGTCTCCTCTCTGGGGGGATCTCGGACTTCATTCTATCTCCACAAATCTGATGATTCACGAACTTGATTTTGTAACGTGGCTGCTTGGATCGTTAGAAGAATACTTTGTGTGGGGAACCGATGGTGGACGAAGTGAACAAGCTTTAGTGCGTACCCATTTTCAGAAAACGAATGTCTCCGCAGAGATCGTTGTATCCTCACAAATGCCAACTGGTTATCCTTTTTCCGTAGGGTATGAGGCTTATTTTGAACAAGGAAAGCTAGTCTATCAAGAAAGTGACGACATGAACGGCACGGTTGAAGGATCATTAATTGAATATACCTCTGCAGGTAAACAGCAACTTTTGTTAGAACAAGCTAATCCTTTTGAAAAGAGTATTACGCATGCTCTCCAATGCTTAGAGGAGGGTTCTACATCAATAATCGAGTTAGACTATGCCTTACAAGCTATGGAATTAGCAATAAAAATAGAAAAAAAGCTTGTTTAAACATAAGGGTTGGTGTAGATATCCTTTTTCATGGTTTTTGTTTGTATGGGCGTAGAATTTGTAGAATTAGTGGATAGTAGCTAGGGAGAGGAATAGGTTTTGAGTTTTCTATTGTGAATTTTTCATATGTTGAAATTGTAGAATAAAGTAGTAAATTCAGTCCTTTTTGGTACGCTATGCTTAGTTTTTGTTCATAAAAAGCTGTTATTTCACAGCATTTTGGAGGGATTTCATCATTGGGATTAAGATAGTTCAATTAGAGGATAAGTTAGCTGAACAGGCTGCCTATGATCTCGGCAGCCTGTTGTCATTGTGCTATCGTGCCCCATTAGCGTAATCGCGAGATTTATTAAATCTAACGATTAGTTTCGGAAAACTGAATCGATTGGATTGTATCAGTTAGCGGGTCAAATTGGATCGATACAAAAACTCCAAACTCGTTACCTGCTTTGCTTCTAATCCATAGTTTGAATTTCTCTTCAGACTTTTTAGGTGTTAGTTCAGTACGACCAATGTGCTTATAATCAATTATGACTGCATTGTATCGTTTTTGTGTTTCCTCTACTGCAATTTTGCCCCATTTTGCGTATTCAGGCGCAGCCTCTACTGTAACAGTGGAAAAAATAAGTATCGCCAAAAATGATATCAGTATTTTTTTCATAATAACCGCCCATCTGGAGAAGTTTTCAGTAATATCTCCCACTTTATCCAAATGTATTCTTAGACAACTTAACGCCAGCGTGCAGTCTACAACTTTATTTTTAAATTTATCAAGATCTAGATTTAGGAAAGTCAGATATAATAAAGGGTTCCACATATTAGTCATGACTAATATGTGGAACCCTTTATGCTTAACTATCGTACTCCGTTAGGATTTCTGTGGAACGAATATTTCAAATCGCATTGTTACTCATACGGCATCTTGTCCTTACCCATATATAACACACTGTTATATATGGGGTAATAGATGTAAAGTCGTTGGGTGTTCCATTCTTGTATATTTACCTGACACTCCCATATCTTTTATTGTATTGAATTCATCAACTCATAGTAATATTTAGAATCACTAGTCTTATAAAGGCTATACCAAGCGTCTAATGTTTTTGGAGAAAACACATCCAAAGCTTTCAAGATGTGTGCAGAAAATTCCAACGGAGCTATTCCAGATGCGGTGATCAGTTTTCCATCAGTTACAGCAGACTCCATTTTATAATGCTTTTCTCCTGTATAAGTGGGACAGATCATTTTAAGGTATTCCAGATCATTGCTTGTATGCCCACGTGAATTCAGCAATCCTGTCTGGGCAAGTCCCATTGTAGCACCACAAATCGCTGCAACCCATATACCTTCCCTTAAACACCTTTCAGCGATTTTTAAGAGGGGGTGGTGAATGGTTTCTGTCCATGTATCTCCACCGGGTAAAATCAATAGATCGGATCTTTCAATACTGCAATCATCCAATTTGATGTCAGGCAATATTTTCAATCCGCCCATTGTAGTTACTGGAGTCTTATCAATTCCCACGGTAACTATTTTTGATGGGGCCAGCCCCTTTTTATAATATCTTCCCGAGTTCAGTTCGGCAGTTAAGTAACCTATTTCCCAGTCTGCCATTGTGTCAAACACATAAAGATATACCGTATTATTCATTTGCAAGTTCTCCCTATTTTACAATTCATCAAGTGATACCAACCATCGGTAATCAATGATTATCATCATTATAAAATGACTTCACTGACATCCGCTGTCAGTGAAGTTTTTAAAGTTGATAATATTCCATTAACTCCGACACAACACCAACAAGTTTTTCCTTCAATTTCTGTGGTTCGATTACTTGAATGGATTTCCCGTAGGATAAGAGAAAATTAGGAACATAGGTATGAATTGATTTTTCCTCAAGTAAAAAGATTGCTTGATTTGATGTACGCTCTTTCAGATGATGCCCCAAAAACCAATGCAGGCATAAGTCATCCAACGCCTCTGACCTACCTTCGATAATTAAAGCAATTAACCCGTCCTTGCCGACTAAATCAGGTAATAGATTTCGCAAAAAAAATTCCCGAGCCAAAAAATCTTCGGAACGTTTAAATATGTTTTGAGTCCGCTTGATTTGTAAAATCCGTTCTACCCGAAAGCTGCGGATCTCATTTCTCAGGTGGCAAAATGCAACAATATACCATTTATTGTTCCAGTACACCATTCCATAGGGATCTATCACCCTAGTCTTAGGTTGATCATCACGGCGTGTGTGATAATCAATTTCTACAGAGAATTCGTTTGCTACAGCTTGCTCCAATTCCGCCAATACTGGCTGAATAGAAGGGTCTCCCCTACGGTTTATAACTTCAAATCCGGCTAAATGACGGCTGAGAACACTTTCCTGTTCCTGATTCGAATACATTTTCAATTTGGATGTCGCATTACCTAAAGCCTCACTCAAAGGGTATCCGGCTTCTTCTGCAAAAAGAGCAGCATGAAGAAGTGCTTTTTTTTCTTCAATATCAAATAGCAGAGGTGCTCTGATAAAATTATTCAGTAAGCTATACCCGCCATTATGACCAGTGTCGGATATTATAGGCACTCCACTGGCACTTAGCGCATCAATATACCGATAGACTGTCCTTATATTTATTTCTAACTTTTCGGATATTTGTTTTGCGGTCATTTTAACACCCGAATTCAGCATCCATAGGATTGCCAGCATATTATCGTTTTTTGGCATCACATATACCTCATCTTTTATTAGGATCGCTCAAAATTATTTGCTTTGCGAATCGCCTGCATCCCTTTATTCATCAATCTTGCAGCCTTTCAATCCTAACGTAGCATTCAATGTGTGTCGACTCCCGTAACTTAACAACAATCTGCAATTTTTAACATTGCTGCTCTTAGCTCAACTCAACATTCTACTTTACCACAACTTGTGATACAGTTCACCGCGCTGTTTGTAACGGTAAATTTTTGGGCCATCCTTTGCAGAAGAATGCTCTTTCTTTGATCCGCTAGGTTCCAATTGCCCTAACCGCCGTTCAGGGGACTAAAGAATATACACAGCATATACATCACCTGGAAGAATGGATATTTCCAGTTTCAATAAACTTGAGTGATGCGATAGCCTTTACCAAGTAGACAGTTAATAACGCCTTTACACAAAAACAAACTTACCATGCGTCTGCTCATGAGCAGTAACGCACGGTAAGTTCCATCAATAATAACTCTTTATTTGGTAATATGTTGTATTTTTATGAAAATAACTTCCTTCTTCATTTATTTATGCCGTCATCAGTATTTAAGCTCACTATTCTTCCACATGGTATTCCCATCCTTGTCGAAGCCTGTCATCTCGGTAGCGCTCATCAATTCGCCTGTTTTGACATCAAAGAAAGCGCTCATTCTCAAACTGTCATTCTCACGATTAGGAGAATTCGGTGAGATACCCATAACTCTTAGCAGCAGACGTGTTTTGGAGGAGTTAGGATCAGTATTATACCCGCTGATAGTAAAATGATACCCCTTGATCCAGTCATCTGCTATAGCAGGATTTCCTGGTTTCATCCCCAGTCTCTCAACAGCTTGTTTAACTGCATCGGAAGAATCAATTTGAATATCAGATATCGCATACTGTCCTTTTACAAGTAAATTCTTATCGTGCTTTTTCACATCAGTCTTAATGGCCATTCCATTATCGATCTTGATATAAATAAAAACATTCCCTTTCTTGCTGCCAAATTCGAGATTCCAAGCATCTCTTGTTCCATCCGAACCATCGGTTCGTTCCTGGGAAACAGAAGTGTCATCCGTGCTTGTTATGTTAATAAGTAATGGCTCTTCTTCCGTCAGCTTCTTCGCCTCTGAGTACCCAAGGCGCAGTGCCTCCATCGCGGTTACGCTCTTCTTTTCATTGGTTCCCTTATTCGTTATTGTGGCAGCTGGTTTCTCTGTCTCGTTAATCATCTCACGGGTTGTTGTGGCGGCCTGTTCCTCTGATTTGTTAGAAGAGCCGTCGAAAAGAACATTTTTCATACTGTAGAATAGAACGACCATCATCACAATCAATGTAATTGCTATGCTAACATGTTTTCTCTTACGCAAGGCTGCTTCTCCTTAGTTAATGAGTATAAGAAACTTTGGTTACGCCATAATTAACTGCTGAAGTAGTTTCCGTACTGTCCACACAATGACGATTAAATTTTCCAATTTTTAACACACCAAAATCATACAATAATGTTTCCTTAAATGCAATTCTTGTCGCATATTTTAAAATAACGGCTATTATTTACATTAACTCGAAACGAAATTGAAACTAGCTCACTGGTTTCAAAGGTTAAACTTGCCCCTATTTATGATACGGTTCACCGAGTCTGATCTTAAACTAAGCTGCCCGTAAGTGAATAAGTTAACATTCATTCCCTCGAATCCTTTGATAGACATCCGCATAGGAAAACTTAAGTTGTTCTCGCAACTTTTTATTTTCTTTTTCGAGCTTCTTCATCTTTCGTTTTAACGACGCAATGATGGTGTCCTTGTTGTTTTCATCGAACGCCAACAAATAATTGCATTTCTCCGCCTCATGCGTTACACTCTTTACATTGACAAATTTGCAGGTCTATAAAAAGGAGGTTAACGCGCCCATGTGCCCCCGTACCAAAGAACAAAATGAGCTCATACGCATGCAGCGCAGGGAACAAATCCTGGACTTCGCCGCGCGCACCTACTTCCTTACGGGCGGAAGCTTTGATATTCGCGATGTCGCCCGCGAGGCTGGTCTCGGTTATGGCACGGTATACCATTATTACCCCAACCGGCATTTACTAATAGAAGATGTGCTGAGCTGCGGCTTCGAGCAATGTGAGCAAGCCCTGACTCAATGGGCGAACATCAGCCGGGACACCCCTGACGACAGGCAGTTGTTAACGTATTGCAAGACGTTACTCCGGTTGTGGCAGTCAGATGCCCGCGCATATCTCGTCTACAAAATGGCGGCGGAGCATTATACAGGCTTGCCAGAAAAAGATCGGCATCCTGCCAAAAGACGATTCACGGAAAGACTGTATGTTCCACTCCAATCGATCATCCAGCGCGAAGACGACAGCGTCGACCTTATGCTTGCCGTGTTGGTCGGCTGCTGCGGGCTGCACTACTATGCGAACACTTCCGAGTTGGACATCGATCGAATTGCCCAGCTCGCAATGCAAGCCATTACAAAGGAGTCCTAATACAAACATGGTTATCTTAAAAAGCAAGTATGAAATCGAAGCCATCCGCAAGGCATGCCAGGTTGTGGCCGAATGCCATCGCACAATTGCCCCGCTCATCAAACCGGGCATCACAACGAACGAGATTGAGCGCATATTCGAGGATATTATTTTGAAGCATGGCGCCAAACCATACACGAAGGGCTACAATGGCTATCAATATGCGACTTGTGCCTCCGTCAACGACGTAATTGCACATGGCTTCCCTACAAATAAGCCACTTGAGGAAGGCGATATCGTGACGATCGACACGGTAGCGGAGCTCGACGGCTGGCTCGGCGATTCAGCCTGGAGCTATGCGGTCGGGAAGATCTCACCGACGGCTGAGAAGCTGATGCGCGTCACGAAGGAGTGCCTTGACCTCGGCATCGCGCAGGCACAGCCCGGCAATCGGCTCGGAGACGTGACGAGCGCAATCCAGCGGCATGCCGAATCGAACAACTTCGGTGTCGTGCGCGACCTTCTCGCTCATGGCATCGGTCGTGACCTTCACGAGGAGCCGACCTATATGCATGTCGGCAAGCCCGGCAAAGGCCCCCGCATCAAGGAAGGCATGGTATTCACGATCGAGCCCATGATCACTGAAGGCACCTACAACATGACAATTGATCAGGACGGCTGGACCGCCCGGACGCTGGACCGCAAGCTCGCCGCCCAATACGAGCATACGATCGCCATCACCGCTGAAGGACCACAAATCCTGACCGCGCAATAGAACAATTAGAAGCCGACCAACGAGAGGGTCGACTTCTTTTTTATTTATTGAGCAGAACTTCTTTCTTCATCCGATACATGCGTTCATCCCGTTCTTTTATAGAGCTCAGCCGAAACAGGTTCGCCGACAGCGTATCGAGGTTACTCGCCTGGACGCGATCACATATTCATCTCCGTCAAACCATGACAAGATCGGAAAACTCCGACTAACTCCATTAATTCCTTATTTTACCATCATGTACCATTCGCTTAATTCAATCTCATTATGTTTCTCATTTGTCTTTTGAAGTGTTTGAATAATTGAACCTTTTCAAATAATCACTTATTATACTCTGATCCTGATGCCACCATAACATGGAAAAATCAATTTTTTTTGCAAATCCTAGCTTTTTCGCTAACTGTATCGATCGTTCATTGCCAGCGTCACAACTATAATTCGGCAATAGATTGTGGTTCAAACAATGTTCTATAAATGCCGTACCCGTAAGTGTTGCTAACCCTTTATTCTGGTATTCATCCACGGTTACAATATCGATATCCGCATACCCTCGACCTACAAAATAAGAATTACAAACACTTGCAAATTGATCATCCTTCACTAGGCAGTATCCAAACCCTCTATCTATAAAGTTTTGTGCCGAACTCCATAGCGAGTCATAAGAAGCGTCCATTTCATTTTTGTATTTATCGAACAGAATGTCATCCATACGTTTCATTACAAATTGTTCTGGCGATGAGTTAAGGGTTTTTAGATGTTGGAATTGGGATAGCTCGAACGTAAAAGAAGAACGGTACAATAGTACAGTCTTTCCCGCTAGCCTATCGCCAATTTGAAAAAGCAAATCCGGCGTTGAAACATAAAGATCGTAGTAAATTGAATGATTTTGATCATTTAGCAAAAATTCAACCACATCGTTCATGAAGCTTTCATTGTCGCCACTGCCAGTCAAAAGATACTGTCCATATAAATTGATAATTAGACCGCAAGTAGGATTTTCTCTGCGATCAACAAACACCTTTCCAGACTGATTACGCTCAATTACGGAATATGCAAACACAGGTTCATACGCTAGATTTTTCAGCAGTGGCAGAATGTGAGCGTACTCTCCTTTAGATAACTCTATCATTTCATCTCTCCCTTCTATTTAGTTCCTCTACTTTTCACAAAACCTGATGCCTTATTACAACACAAAATATAGGAATAAATAGGATAAATAAAATAACCACTCTAATTTCATTTTCACCTAAGATTATTGCTGGTTTATCCCACCCTTTAGTTAAGCAAAAAAAATGGCTGCAGAAGCAACCACTATCAATTCCCGTTAGTTAAATGTATTCATTGAATTATCCATCCTTTTCAATTAATACAATTGCGTCACCTTAGATTTTTTCTATCGCAATACATTACGTTTCTCCTAACATTTCCTACAAACACTAATGATAGATGAAGATGACGGAGAAAACGGCGTTTTATCCCAGTCAGCATATTGATGTTCGACGCAAAAGCCGTGACGAGTTAATAAAGAATGTAGCGTATTCGGATCCGTGAACCGATAAGCAATTCGGGAAGTCGTTCGCTTATACCCCCAATCACGCATCGTGACCCAATGCATGATATGCTGGCCAGCATCGTAACATTGGGTGCCTGATACCTTGACGTTATTTCCATCCTTATCAATAAATGCTCCCCATTCTGTCTCCTCTTGATCGGATAAATCCGTTCCCTCCGGATTTCGGGTCTCAAATGCAAAGATTCCATGGGCTTGTAAATGTTTGTGAACGGTCGTGAGCAAATCGCTTTGATCTTTATCACTTAAGAATGCCTGAAATGCATTACCAGTCAAATAAATCATCGAAAATCGCTTGTCCGATTCGAAGGTACGGGCATCACCTTCCATAAAAGTAACAGTCAGCCCTTTCGCCTTCAACCGCGCATACGCAATCATCGCTGAAGAGATATCTACACCGGTCATTGTTATACCAGCTTTCGAGAGGGGGATCGTTGTTAAGCCTGTACCACAAGCAAGTTCTAACACTTCCCCAGGACTCGATCTGGCAAGCTCAAGATAGAACTGATATTTGTCCATTTCACCGTCAAATTCAAGATCGTAATTTACCGGATCTTGAAATTCTTCAAGATTGCTATGTTCAATCAACACCATTCCCCCTTTCATTCCTTGTTAGAATATAATCGAAATAAATGCTAATCGACAGCCATCGCGCTTAACAGTATTATTTTACTATTTTTTTGATAACACGTTTGGTGATAAACGGTTATAATCAATTTTCATCAAACATACCAGTCCTCGTTAGTTCAACCCTGAACGTTCCATTTCATATTTTATAAAATATACTTTCACCATTGAGGAAGGGGCGACAATACTCAGCGCATAATTTGGGCATTCTTTCACGCATCCAGTCATGAACATGTACATTCTCTATCTGGAAGACGTAATACCCAATAATAGCGACCAACATTAAACCTTCCAACTGCTGTAGATCTTTCGCTGTATTTTCACACTCTCTGTAATACCCCTTTAGGAAAGTATCTCTTCGATCGGTTGGTAGCATCATAGCTCCCATGGCTACATCAAGTAAAGCATAACCTTTTCCGAAAAAGCCAAAATCGATGAAGCGCACCTTTCCTTCGGTTGTGATGATGATATTACCCATACACAAATCCCCATGAATAAGGTCCGGGCCAGCCTCCCCGCCATGGTCATCTAACCGGAAGTTGATCAATTGCAGCGTTTGTTCAATGACATTAGCCTCAGAAGGCGTAAATAAATTCTTTTTCACACCCGAATGAATCACACGGATCATCCGTTCATTATAAGCTTTGCCTTGACTCGGGCGAATCTCCATACCTGAATGTTCGTACTGCCGAAAAAAAGTATGCAGTTCTGCTATTTGAGATCCCAGTTCTTTTACCAGTTCAAAATTGTTAACATCATTCATATTCATGTCTCTTCCATCCAACCAGGTGAGGACGGAGCAGTTTAGCAGTTCACCTTCGTATTCAATGATCGTAATAAGTTCACCCTCATTGTTTCTTACGGGAGTCTGTATTTCGTTGGTGCTCCAGCTTCCCAGCTTCTCAAGCATTTGCAATTCTCCAAGAATGCCGCTGTATGTATGTTGCAGACCTTTCATGTCCTCTATAAAAGGTTCATGAATGCGGAGTAAATATGATTTTCCCGTTCTGTCATTAACACGATAGGTTCTGTTCTCGTTATGCCTTAAGAAAATAATCTCAGGCTGTTGGATATCGTACCTGCCTAGTAAGTCCAAAAGCTTCTCGTTCGTCATAAGGGACTCCTTTAAAATAGAAGGATTCATTAATTCAATCTTCGTCTGAGTCATAAAAATTGAAATCTACTACATTCTAAAAATCATTCAATTCACCAATTGTACTTCTACAACATTTTCGAAATATCCTGCCTATAGCTTGACGAAGCTACCGGAATGATTTTTCGCGGAAGCTTCGTTGTGAAAGGATATTCAGCGCTCAGTTTCAATAGTCCAACCAAACTCTTTTATTTCTTAGTGATAGGCACCCATATTTCACTTTTAAAATTTGGCGATGTGATATCTTTGTGCTCATTCCATAGAATTTCAGGCCCTTTAATTAGCTCATATCCCGATGACGGAGCCCATTCCGAATATATTCGCCCCCAGATCTCTTGTAGCGCACTCGGAAAAGAGCCGACGACTGTGAATACAGCCCACATAGAGGCCGCCACTTCCAGCTGATCCAAGCCATTCCATGCGTCTTTCGTAGTGGCAACGCCAATATAATGATCGAACTCTCCTTTTTCCTCCATACGTCCTTCAGAGAAATTTGTAGAGGCGCTTATAAATCCTGAGGGCTCAACATCAGAAAATCTCTTCATCTCATCAATCATTTCCGGCGTCAACCCTTCATACATCGATGCAATCTCCGGATTAACCCCTTGGAAAATGATTGGAACCCGTTTTTTTATACCCACGATGCGAAAAGACTCTTTGTTTTCAATCCGGTAATTCATTTCATTTCCTCCTTTGATAGTCAGCTGAAACGACATCCGAGGGAATGCCTTAAGGGAATGTCCATGGACCCGAGCTTCCGAAGGACTAACCCCATGCATGCTATGGAAAGCCCTAGAAAAGGAATCCGGCGAATTATAACCATACTTCAGAGCAGCATCGATAATTTTGATATTACTTTGTGAAAGCTCGAGTGCTGCCAAAGTTAGACGTCGACGCCGGATGTATTCCGACAGAGTAATGCCTGCTAGGAAGGAGAACATACGAGTAAAATGATATTCCGAACAGCAGGCTATTTTCACAACCTCCTGATAATCAATGGGATTTGTTAGGTTCTCCTCAATATAGCTTATTGCTTTGTTCAGTTGTACCAGCGTATCCATGACGTTGCCTCCCCTCGTTAATTATAAGGTTATCAGAGATGGTTTTTATCTTCCCGACTTTATCTGCACGATTCTGTAGGGTTTTTTCATGTTTCGATGAACAGAGACTCAATACGAGGAAGTTACTCTCTTCTCACAAGAAGGACTACTTTTTTTGATTGTCAAAATTATAGTTAACATAATAATAATTATGTTAACTATAATCCGAAGTGCGTTCAGAAGCTCGATCGTCCACTCACTTTCACAACCTTTTCATAGCAAGAGCAAAACGCTCGATCGTCTCTTTTGATAACCCATTTACGTTCTTATTTTTTCCTTTTACCATCCGCAGTACAAACCGATCTAGCAAAGTTAGCTTCTCTTCATAGATCTCATCTCCAAAAACTTCTTTCGTCACCGATTGGTCATATAACACTTCTGGAAACGCAGATTTCAATTCTTGTGAGGCCTGTTCACCTGTTGCTCCTGCACAAACAAACAATCCTACTCGTTTTTTCCCTAGTTCATTTTGATATTTTGTTGTAAAATCAGTCATTTGTTTTTGGATTTTTCCATAATAAATAGATCCTCCCAAGATGACCGTATCATATCGTTCTAGTGTCAGCTCTTTAACATGCATCAAATTAACTACTTCGGTTTCTTCGCCCAGTTGAGATTTTAATAAATAAGCCGCTTTTTCCGCACACCCATATTTCGAGGTATACATAATTATTGTCTTCATTCTAATCACTCCCTGCCGCTTGCTGGTCACTTATTATCTTAAGGGTTCACGTACATGCTTTAACAAAATAACCATACAAGCAGCAATAGCTACAGTCATCGTCGGAAAAATTACACACTCGGCTATAGACACAGCCACACCGCTATAGATCATTGCCACCAGCATTGCCGTAATTGCTAGCAGTAATGTAACTCCTTTAAAAACAACGACAGTTGCCAGTAGGTACCCAAAAGGTTGTCTACGAATGACCATAATCCCCGTTACAATTGCTAATGGGACTAAGATCGCAAGATCCAAAACTTGAATTACCAATGTACTATAGTGCTCTAGTCCTTGTGGCGGTGTTCCCCCCAGTAGTGAATTCAGTATTTTCCCTAACCAGAGCAATAAAATCATAAAAGCAATAACCATTAGGGAAAAGCCGATTCCTTTAGAAGGTAAACTGTTTTTAAAGTAAGTATGTATGGATTCTTTATCAAAGGAAAATAAGGCTAGGATGAATGCGAAAAAACTTAAGGAAAACAACAGCACATAAACTAAAAACAATGAATTGTACATCGTCAGAAAGCTGTAGGATGCGTAAGTATATAAAAAGTACCCCAGAGTGCCCGTAAGGAGCATCCTCCCCTTTATCGAGCCTTTAATTGTTATGATGAGCGAGTTGAGCAGTAAAGGTATGGCAAGAAATAATGTAACTCCATCCTGTGCTTTAGCTTGTGCCGCCGCAGAGACAGAATCATGGCTGTACACTCCTGACCCCTGAAGCTTTACATCCTCGCCCCATTTTGACGTGAAAGTATATTTTGTTCCATCACTTATCCCATCTGAAAACAATCCAACCGCTGTTGCAAACACTGCAATAACCGAAATCAACACCGACAGCACTACGACTTTCCTTATATGTTTTATAACAACCTCCCCCTCCTTCATGAAAATATTTAGATTTCACCTGGAGGCAATAGCAACCATTGAATCCAAATGACATGAAATCAGAGCTTCGACCTGATCATCAGGCAGATCCTTTTCGACAAGCAACCGCATAATTAAACCGAACGCTGCACTCCATATCACCTGAGCTGTGAGTTCTACGAAAGCTTCTTCACGGTTTTTTTGTGCTTCAAATCTGAGCAGGCCCTGGCAGAGCATCCCAATCGCTTTACGTTCCTGTGCAGCTCCTCTAAATAGAACAGCCGTGTAACTAAGAACAGCCGGTGCATCGTTTAGCATGACATTCCGGTATTCTACACCCATAGAAAGAGACATCCTGATGAACTTCTCCAATGATCGTTTTAAAAGTGTATCTGGAGGTAATTCCTGCTGTACCTCTTGTTGCACAGACTGAAGCTCAGAAAGCATATCCGTATATTTTTGTTGCAAATAGTTCTCGATAATCTCTTCTTTGCCTTTAAAATAATGATAAATAATTCCCGGTGAATATTCGATTTTCTCAGCGATTTTTCGGATAGACAGCTTCTCTATTCCCTCTTCGGCAATCAATAAAGCTGCATTTTGCAGGATCAGATTTCTCATTTCTTCACGCTCACGTACTTTTCGTTGTTCTTTAGTCATAAATTCGTCTCCTCATGGATTGAACACCGTTTAATCTTTGAACACTGTTTAATATATGTTTTGGATTAGTATTATGTCAATATTCTTAGTCACATGTATTCCCCTCCTCCAATCTACATATCTGGACATAAAAAATCCGCCAGTCTATATAGACTGACGGAACCTTTAATTTGTGAAGTTAAAGGACTACAGACAGAGGGTTTTAGTAATGATAACCAACAGGATAAACAGAACCAGAATAGCTCCTGTGGAAGTGAAACCACCGTATCCTCCTGCAAATTCGCCCATTGTTGACTCCTCCTTTGTAATTGAGTACATCATAAGATATGCAATATTGCCCTCATTGACTGGGTATTTTGAACACAAAAAATAAACCAACGACCTTTTGTATGGTGAATGGTTTAATAAGTTGACATAATAAATGTTATGTTAACTATAGTGGAGAGCATTAGATGCTCCCTTCTTTACAATTCGTATATGTGCTTAATCGCTAGTCAGTTATATAAAAAATCACAATTCCCTGACCTTCCGTCTTGACGCTCTCTTTGTCATTCTCCACTGTCGAGAGCTCACTTACTTAGCTCCACTTTTTCAATCCATTTGCTGTTAGTAGCAAGCTCCTTAGCTAAAAGAAACCAGCAATATAACGGTTTTTATTTCTTAACCCTATTAATAGTTAATGTGTTGAAGTATTGGCTGGGGTTGCCTTGCTGTGGATTAAAGCGCTCTTGAAACTCTCCATGGGTATAGTCCCCGATCACTTTATGCCAGAAATCACGAGCAGGTATATTCGCACGGACTTGTGAAACCTTCCATTCCCCAGAGTACATATCAAAGAGCTTATGCGCAGCCCATGTACCTACACCACTTCGGCGGTATTTTTGCATCACAAAAAACTCAGTCATATAAAACTGGCCTTCAGGATTACGCAATAACCTGTCCACCAAAGCAAAACCAGCAATATGCCCGTCCACCTTAAACAAATATGCGAATTTATTATTTCCGCTACTCCAATAAGCTTCTAGTCCCGGATAGGCCGGAAATACCCCGTCTTGATTGACATCAAATTCTAAATAACGGGTGAAATCATATAGGTAGAACTGCATTAATCTGCTTATAGTATGCTTACGTTCTTTGGGAACCAGCTCAATTTCAAGTTTCATTATGTGCACCTCTGACATTTATGTTTACTTCACATCATGTTTCAACCAAAAATCCCTTTAGTACCAAGGGTTTTCTCTTCTCCATCAGGTCAAAATCACAAATAGGTCACATTTTTTTTACTAAAGACTCATTACCCTGTCTAACGTGTCTGCAACTTCTTGCTGCATAGATGGGATCACATGACTGTAAGTATCCAACGTTATGCCGACTTTAGAATGTCCCATTCGTTCTGAAAGGATCTTCACATTAATGTTTTCCTTTATCAGAATCGTAGCATGGGTATGACGTAAGCTATGGAACGGGATGTGTGGCATATTGGCTTTTATCAAATCTTTTTTATATGCTGTAGTAAGAGCGTCTGGAAAGATATTCTTCCCATTTTTATAATTAAAAATAATCAAATCCATATCAATGAATCTTGATCCTAGCCGCAACTTAAATTCTAAATACTTTTTTCGCTGTTCCTTTAGGATCTCAATAAGTGCGTTTGGTATAGATACTCTACGGACACCAGACGATGTTTTTGCGCCTTGTTTAATGGTCTTTCCGAAGTTAACCAATGTCTGATTGACTGCAAGCTCTTTTTTCTCAAAGTCGATATCCTGCCATCTTAGTGCACATATTTCACCTTTTCTAAGTCCGCAATATAGAGCTAGTGCATAAGCACAATAAAATCTATAATCTTTTGCTACTTTTAAAAATTCCATAGTTTGTTCAAGAGTCCATATTTTCATTTCGAGTTTCACATACTTGGGAAGTGTTACTTTTCGCATTGGATTGTCTTTGATAATTTTATACATTATGGCTTTGTCTAGTGCCTTCTTTACAACTGTTACGACTCTATCAATTGAATTTCTTGCATAACCCTCTTCATGCATACCTGTAACGAATTTTTGACATTGCATTGGGGTAAGTTTCTGAAGTCTTATGTTACCGAGTTTAGGTTTAATATGATTTTTAAAAGCCAAATAATTATGATAATAAGTTGTCTTCTCATTAACCTGTAGAATTCTATCAGTCTTGAACCAATCCTCAAAGAAATTAGCAACAGTTAATGTGTTTGGAGAAGAGTATTGTCCAGCGTTGACCTCGTTTTTGAGTTCAAGCATTTTTTCATCAGCTTCACGCTTAGACTTAAACCCCTTTCTTCTTATTTGTTTTCTTTCACCAGTTTCATCCTGATAATCAAATATAAATCTCCAAGTCTTGGTTTTTTCATCGTATTTAGGAACTGCCATTTCAACACTCTCCCACTCTAATAGAATAGGAGTCAAAGCATGTGACTATCTTATATTATATCACATGATTTTGACTCCTATATAATGTTAACTATATGTATTATTAATCATATTAATCACTTTCCTTCTCTTAGCCACTTATCAAAAACTTCTTCATGCACTAAGTATCTTCGACCAATTACGAGTAGTATTGAAGTGATATTTGCACCAAATTGTGGAGTTTCTTTATATATAAGGTTTATCCATGATTTAGCCCCGTTTTCCTGATTTCCTACCCCATCCAATTATGAAAGTGTAAGCAATCCATAACGAGCCGTGAAGGTGAATTGCCGTAGGCAAGAGGATGGTGCGGCAGGTCTATTATTTTGACAGTACTGCTTGCCAGTGCTGGAAATATAATAGAGTTGGTATTAGCATCCTGATTTTAACTTGAACTATGAACAATAACTAAAGTGCAAGGTCAAGTACACCGTCATAAAACTTGCACAAGACGCAAGTAGTATTCCGTAGCCATCCAACTGCATTGGCTGTCCTCAAGTTGATTATGGTTATGTTGAGTTTAACTATTCCTCTCACATCAATTCTAAGCTACGATTTGTTTGATTACTCTCATATTTCAGACTTCTATGTGGGTAGTGATCACTTTAGTTGCATGAAGATATGTTAATTGTTACCATCTCCAATCATATTTTAAATTGCAACACAAAAATGCCCTACCAAAATGTTCGACTGGCAGGGCATTAAATATTTATGTTCTATAGATTAAATCTTTAGAATTGTCTTGCACTTACATCAACATTAAGCGCATGTCCAGTGGTACTGTAGATATATACTCCAAAAGTATCAGTTATTCCGCCACCTAACATATCCTTAAATGAGATTGTTTTCTGCTCACCAGCAGCAATCTTAACATCTGTAAACACGCTACCATTCAATTTTATTTGAAATTGAACTGGATTACTGCTCTTATTCTTCATCCAAATATTTAAGTTAACACCATCAGAAGCTGTACAAGTAAATGAATCATTAAAAGCTCCACCTGTATGAGAAACAGGGATTATCTTATACGCCTCTGAGAAAAGTGAAACTAATGGTGGTTCAATCCCATTTCCAACCTGTAACCTCGTACCTGGCCCTTCAATAATATTATTTTCAAAAGTATATTCACCAAAATGAATTACATCAGTATTTTCAGAGAATGGAGATACTGTAGAAACTTCAGACACTGGAGTTACTGTAGATACTGTAGAATTTTGCGTCGTCGTTGAATCTCCAAAACTTGTTGCAGAAGCAGCAGGAGTCAACAGAAGAGATGTTGCTAAGCCTAGTTCTAGTAGTTTAATCAAATAAATCGCCTCCCAGAGATATATTAATTTGGATTACATTGTTATTATACCATTATTACCCTTATTTGTTTATAGTATCTTATTACTATAATTACTAATCTGTTTATAAGTATCATATCTTCTACAATTTTTGTTTTCAATCGACAATTTTTAATATTTTTCCACACATCATTTACCTTATATTGTAATTTACGTGGATATTGTTTTACATTAAAATCCCCTAATTAATTATTTTATTAGTTATTTTGAATCATTTACACTTGTGTAATTGATAGAAAACAACTAGCTAACAGTAACATTATCCTTAATTATACAATTTTACTGTTATAAACATAAAAGAAACACCTGACCAACTTTTGTAGGGAGGATGAAATTTCGTCCCCCTTTGCTGTTACATAAGTTCAATACACCCCATCGTTCAGCAAAATTTTGCGTAATGTTAGTTATTTCGTATCACCATAGCGCTCCGTCAAATTTGACGGACAGGTTAGACAATGTATGTTCAACATCCCCCCTTTACTTGCTTTGGGGTTCCCAAAACGGTAGATGTCTGTCAATTATCGTGAATCCCGACAATCGGAAATTTTCCGGTGGCTACATCCCCTAACGGTTCAAGAGTTCATAAGTATTAATCCTATTTACAGAAAATCCGTGATTTGAACGGTGAATTATATATGAGTTTCTGTTTTCCCTTTTAGGGTAAACATTGTCACATGCTTTGACTCGGTTTAGAAATCACAAATAGGTCACAAAAAGCAGTCAAAACGACTTATTTTCAGTCATTTATCAGTACAAGTCAGTAAATACAATTTCGTCACTAACCCTTTAACAGTAAGCTTTCTCAGTGTTTTCAAGGCTTTTTCAGAAGGCTAAAAATAGCCCATATGATTTTTACTTCACATCATAAAGCTTAGCGGCATCAGGAGCAAGGCTCGGACCTAGTTTCCCCTTCATTCGAAGTCCAATCTGGTACAAAACATGTTAAGATAGAAGGAAGAGATTTTATGCAATCTATGGAAAAAGGTGAATCACATGAGCGTTCAAAAGAACGATGACCGTAAAAAACTTGATCAAAAGCTACCCCTCATGCCCTGGTTCGTTCAGCAGTTTATTGATTATAAACGCCCTGATCTCTCCCCTTCCACACTGCTGGAGTATATCCGGGATTATGAATCTTTTTTCGGCTGGTTGCGGGCAGAGGGCTTATCTCAAGCAGGCTCAAATACCGAGATCACACTTCTAGAATTGGAAACCCTACATATGGACAGTATTGTCGGATACCGGTTGCATCTAACTACCCGCGCCGAGGGAACGAACACTCGAGTTACTGTATCCCGTAAGTTATCTGCATTACGCTCCTTATTTCATTATTTAAGTCAAATCGCCGAGGATGAGAACTTTTATCCATTGCTTAAACGCAACATTATGGCTAAGGTTGAAGTCAAACGAACACATAAGCCAAAGGATACTGCCGCTAAGTTAAAGGGTAAGATTTTGGAAGATGAGGAATTACTGGAGTTTGTGGGGTACATTTATGAAGGTTATGGACGGGATGTGGAAGGTAACAAACAGGCATATTATTCGTTTCAATTAAATCATGAGCGCGACGCCTGTATTGCCAGCTTGATTCTGAACTCTGGCCTGCGTGTATCTGAGGTAGTTAATCTAAATGTAGACGATTTGGATGTTAACAACAAGCTGCTCTATGTCACCCGCAAAGGGAATAATGACGAAACGTTTAAGACACCTGTCTATTTTCGAGAGCAAGCTAAAGATGATCTAGCTCTTTATCTTAGTCTGCGCCAATCTCGCTACAAAACACCCAAGAGAGAAAAAGCCTTGTTTATCTCTCTCCCTAACGGGCGTCAAGAAGGCAAACGTATGACCAAACGTGCGATTCAAGAAATGATTATTAAGTACGCTAAACGCTTTGGTAAACCGTATCTTACGGTTCATAAGCTGCGTCATTCTTTTGCAACAGATTATTATCTGCAAAATGATATTTATAAAACGAAGGAACAGCTCGGGCACGCATCCACCGAAACAACTGAGATCTACGCTCATCTAACGGATAAAACGATGTCCGAGGCGATCGAGCGGCGTGCCGATAATTAATCATCACCAAGGGGAGCTTATACTTCGGATGAGTAGCCGCTCTTCGCTAGTGCAGAGTTGTTATCGGTCTCAGCGGACCTTAAATGCAGGATTATCTCACATTTGGGTGGCTAACGGACCCCAAGGTCGCTTTTGGCCTGAAATACGTAAATATGAGCTCCATTCTATGAAATAGCGACGCTGAGGTCCGAAACCCCGCTTAAAAGGTGATAAATTTGCAAATAAGATCATCTGAGTCCTTAAGCATCCGCGGGGGATTAATCTCGGCAGTGGTGCAGGCTAATAACTCCAACCAGCAGAGCAGCGACTCTTCCGATAGGAGAATTGCTATGATAGTGTCGCCTACCCGGGCATTTCATTCTCGCTTTTTTTCAAATTTGAGTACAACCGGCGGGCACCCCTAACCCTTTTATTGTTGCACTAAAAACCCACTTACGGTACGCAAGTGGGTTTTCTTATTCTAGTTTCTGGGGTAAAATCTCCCTTTAAACCGGTTGTAAGCGACTATTGGGTTAGCACGAAAACTGTTTTTTGTTTGTCTATTGTGAATTTTTCATATGTTGAAATGTTGGAAATAATAACGTTGGCTTAGCAATTATATGGCGATTTCTGTGCGTGCGTGGATATCAAATACCTTTTAATCATCGATGGCCAGAGTACCCTCCACATCTAGCCCCGAATCTCTCCTGGCAGCTTGATCACTGTTACCTTATCTCCGGCAGATAGCCCCTTTTCTTCTGGGGGTACAACTATCAAACAGTCGCTATCCTTGATCGTGACCGTTACGGAAGATTCATCAATGAGTGCCGGATAAGCAAACAGGCTGCCGTCTTTAATTTCTAACCGAGCTCGCACAAATCTAGTAAAATTATTCACTCTTTTATAATCTGTGCCGAGTGTAGCGCTCCATTCCGGTAAAAAAGGCTGAGAAGCACTTTGCATCAGTGAAATCACAGGCCGTGCAAACAGTTGAAACCCAACGAAACAAGCCCCCGGATTCCCGGATAAAGCTAACAGCAGCTTACCCCCTCTAACCGCAGCAGTAGTTACGCTTCCCGGACGCATCGTCACTTTGTTGAACAACATATTACCACTTTGTTCGCGAACCAAGTCGCCCATGATATCATAATCCCCCACAGAAACGCCACCCGTTGTAATCACAAAATCATAAGTTTCCAGCGCCATCTGTACTTTACTTCTAGCCAGCTCCAGATCATCCACAATAGCGCCTAACATTACTGGAACACCCCCTGTTTCTTTGACTAGAGCTTCTAGCATAGGGGAGTTACTATTGCGGATTTTGCCAGGCTCCAGCGGCTCATGCACTTCCAGCAGCTCTGTTCCTGTGGCAAAGATGGCTACCTTGGGACGACGATAGACTTTCACGGTATGTATTCCAAACGCTGCAAGAACAGCTATATCCCCCGCAGAGATTAACCTTCCTGTAGGCAATACAAGATCACCTTGGCTTAATTCGAAACCTTGAGGTGTGATATTGCTGTTTGCTTCTAGTTTTTTTCGAATTCCAACGTAAGTCTTTCCTTCCTCTTCACGTCTCTCCGTGACCTCCAGCATCACCACAGCATCTGCACCAACCGGTACTTGTGCACCCGTCATAATTCTTGCGGCTGTTCCCGGAGTTATATCTACCGCAGGCACTGCGCCACACGGAATATTATCCACAATTTCTAACCATACCACTTGTCCATTAACACAGTTACGGGTATCCCCCGCGATAATCGCATATCCATCCATACTCGAACGATTAAACGCAGGAAATGGGTGTGGAGCAATCACCTTTTCAGCCAAATAACGTCCACAACACTCATCCAGCGATACGTCTTCTGATTCTAGCGGATTGGCATATTTGATTATTTTGGCCTGAGCTTCTTTTACTTGCAGTGCTTCACGCTGAAATTTATTATCCTTCATAAAGACCTCCGCTCTGAAACGTCGATTTTTGCAGTAATAGGTATTATTTTAACATGAGACCTCTTGAAGTAAAATTATAAACACAAAAGGCCACCATCCATGTTTATGGGCAGCAGCCTTTTCTACAATATTTTTTCCGGTATAGTGATCCGTTACTTCTCTACTAGTCTAGGATGCTCTAATTACCTTTACATCCCCAGGGATTATTTTCTCCCCTTCATAAAGCATAAACCGTCCATGTTGCCACTCTACACGCAGTAGACGTGAATCATCTGATTGATATTGCCACACATGCTGCTCTCCACCGTTCATAAATGGCGTCTGACCTGCAACAGCAACAAAACCTTCATATTCTTCCTCCAGGAAAAATGTATAGCCGTCGAGCTCAAGCGTTGCTGGAACCTCAGCAGGATTATCTAACCGCCCATCGATTGGTCTGTACAATCCATATTGCAGCTGTTCCCGCTCTTCTATATGAAGATAAGCTATCTGGCTTCCATCTCTAAGGGTCAGAACAACAGCATTACGGCCCCGATTATGTGTCCGGCCAGTAACTTCATAGGTGACAAGCGATACTTCACAAATGTCTCCGGGAGACAAATTAAGCATACTTTTTTGAACTTCCTGAGGCGCTGGCTTAGAGAAAAGGTTACCTATACGTTTCCACATACTCAACTTGATCGTTCCTCCTACATAAAGGCAGTAATAATTAAAGCACCCGTAATTTGCAGTGAACCTGATAGCAGGCCATATCCGATTTTACCAAGCTGTGTACCATGATCCAGATCCAGCTTCCCCCAATTTGCTAGTAGAAGTCGAACCGTTCTTTCTAAAATTAACAAAAGCAAAAATGATACCAACGAAATCAGCAACGCATCTAACAAACTATTAGAAGCCGCTATCGATGAAGATAAAATGAAGGCCTGAGCTAAAAGCTTCATTACAAACCGTGTAGTCACCGCCATATTTCCAGCCTTTAACTCTTCTATATCGTTATAACGAGTAAAAAGTGAATCTATATACATCAGTACAAACAGCAACACAGCGCCGCTCACCGTCCACACGACCATGGACACCAGAATATGGAGATCCATTCTATAGCCCCCGCTTAATCATTTTGCATGCCTTTCATAAGCATAGATAAAGCGAAGAAGAAACGAATTTCTGTCTCCCCTTCGCCTGTGAACACCAGCCGTGAACCGGCTAAAGATCAAATGTTATTGCTTCTCGTATTGTTTCATCAGAGCCGCCAGTTCATCTTCAACCGCTTGATCTTTGTTCAGCTTCTCGAATTCATCATCCAGAGATTTATTGCCTGAACTCATCTCATTGCTGGCTTCAGCCTGAGCTTCTGCTTGCAGCATTTTATCTTCCATACGTTTGAGTCCTGCAGACGCTGAATCGGAACTAAATCCGCTCATTGCCTTGTTGATCTCGGTTTGAGCTTTGGCAGCATTATAACGTGCAACCAATGTCTCACGTTTGTTCTTCATTTGGGTAAGCTGTTTGCGCATCTCTTCAAGCTTGCCACGAAGGTTATCCGCAGAGGTTTTGTTCTGATCAAAGCTGGCTTTGTATTCTACCAGTTTAGCTTCAGCAGCATTTTTCTCTTCCAGAGCGCGGCGAGCAAGGTCAACATTACCCGCTTGAGCTGCTGCATGAGCCTGTTGGGTACGTTTGTTAACAAGCGCTTCTTGTTCTTCATACAGCTGTTTGAATTTCTTCTCAATGGCGATTTGCGCCGCTACAGCTTTTTCTGCATCTTCTAAATCTTCGGTCATATCACGAATGTATTGATCTGTCATTTTAATCGGGTCTTCTGCTTTGTCAATAATCGCGTTCACATTAGACATGGTTAAATCGCGCAATCTTTTAAATATAGACATGGTTTCATTCCTCCAAAAGATAATTTAATTCCTCACATGCTATCTTTTACGTAGAATTGCCACTACCGTTTCATATTTGTTGCGCTAAATATTGATTTACTTTTAAATTCACAATTTCCACGACTTCCATAATACCTTCTTTCGTGAGATTGTCGTAATGAATCCCCATCACTACTGTGACCGTCTTGTTCAGCGCTTCAGCTACTCTGATCGCAATGGGCTCGCTTATCGTGTGCTCTTTATGA
Organism: Paenibacillus sp. FSL H7-0323; assembly: GCF_038002725.1. Classification (NCBI taxonomy): domain Bacteria; kingdom Bacillati; phylum Bacillota; class Bacilli; order Caryophanales; family Paenibacillaceae; genus Paenibacillus; species Paenibacillus sp. FSL H7-0323. The sequence goes on from NZ_JBBODB010000001.1 coordinate 1,754,517, forward strand.
TGAGGAACCGCTGAAGTCAGTACTTTAACCTGCTCCCCCTCCAGATAAGCAGTACTCGTCGCACCAATATGCCGAACCCCTCCACTAATTAAGAGCAAGAGATCACGTCCGACAGCCGTCGCCTTCAGCTCAATATCCTCAGGATCAATCTGGTTAGTAGTCAATAGTATTCCCCTCACTACTTCACTTTATATAATGCCCCGTATTTCCTCTAGTGATTGAATATTTTCTTCAACCATAAATTGCTCAAGCTCTGCAACTAGCTGACTACCTGCACGCAAGTTCATGAAATTATAAGTTCCCACTTGGATAACTGCAGCACCTGCCATAATAAACTCGATGATATCCGTTGCTGAAGTGATGCCACCCATTCCGATCACGGGAATCGTTACGTTTTGTGCAACTTGATGCACCATACGCAGAGCGACAGGCTTAATCGCAGGTCCAGACAATCCAGCATATAAGTTATTGAATACACTGCTTCTACGGCGGACATCAATCTTCATTCCTGAGATAGTGTTGATGAGCGAGACAGCGTCTGCACCCTCCTCCTGACACATTTGTGCCATTTCAACGATATTTTCGGCTCCCGGCGACAGCTTTACAGCGAGGGGCAGTTTAGTTGCGCGTCTAACAGCCTGTACTACTTTTTGAGCTTCTGAAGTTTGGATCCCAAACGCAATGCCGCCCTCTTTAACATTTGGACAAGAAATATTCAATTCAATCATGTCTACTGCTGTCTTACCTGCACTCGCACGAGCATCTGCATCCCGCTGAATCATCTCAGCTCCAAGAACATAATCTTCAAGTGTGCCTCCACCCAGGTTGACCAAACGAGCGGTGTCGAGTGTTTCCCAATAAGGGCATTCTTTATCTAAAAATACAGCTACACCCGGATTCTCGAGTCCCACACTATTCAGCATACCAGAAGCTGTCTCGTATACACGAGTGCCGGGATTCCCCGCTTTCGGATTGAGGGTTAACCCCTTGCCAGAGATTCCGCCCAGCAGAGACACATCATACAGCTTGCCATATTCACGGCCAAAACCAAACGTTCCAGAGGCCATTATAATTGGATTTTTAAAATGAACGCCAGCAATTGTTGTGTTCAACTTAGTCATGGAAAAGCACCTCCTCAGAAAGAAACACAGGTCCGTCTGCACAGGCCTTCTTTTGACCATCACGGCAGGATACACTGCAGACCAGACAGGCTCCAATCCCACAAGCCATTCGGTTCTCTAGAGAAAGGTATACTTTCGTTCTACTGCCTGCTTCTTCAGCAGCAATGCCTTTACGTTGAGCAGCTTTAAGCATAGGGTGTGGGCCGCAGACAAAGACATGATCATATTGGCTGAAATCCACACTATCCAAAATTAAACCGCCAACATCGACTACAAGTTCACTTGCAAGTGGGCGAAACGCTTCTGTCCGGTAAGCTTCACGGCTAAAGCCCAAAAAAATATCACTCCCCGGAAGCTGCTTCGCACAATAATAAAGCGGTGCAATTCCGATCCCACCGCCGATGAGTGCAACCTTCCCTTCGACCTGTGGAAATCCATTTCCAAAAGGGCCCTCAAGCGCTACCGAATCACCTGAACCCAGTCGTGAGAATATCTCCGTACCTTCCCCAACTACGTGATACAGAAATTCAACACTATCCTCGTGTACTTCATGTATACTTAAGGGTCTGGATAGGATGGGGTAAGCTCCCCATGCCCGTAACATGTAGAATTGACCCATTGCTCCGCCACTATTCGTCTCTACCTTAAGGTGATACACACCATCTGTCAGCCGTTCGTTACTTAGAACCGTCCCCACGTTATCAAGCTCCTTCAAATTTTATCTTTATTAAGATTGCCTTAGAAGGAGCATAAAATCTGTGACAAACTTCACACCGAAAATGGTCTAGCCTCTTTTCCAAATCCCACGTTCATAAGGTTTAGGTACATCATGTACGCCACCAAGCGCTTCTTCAGCATGTAAAGCCCAATAAGGATCACTTAACATCCCACGGCCAATAGCTACAAGCTCCGCCCTTTTTTCTGCAATGATGGACTGTGCCTCAGAATAGGCTTCAAGCCGTCCTACCGCAATTACTGGCACTTGTAATCCACTGCGAATATATTCTGCCAGATCTGCTTGGTAGGCTGGGCCCGCATTAGGTCCACCATTAGAGCCAATGGGACCTTCACCACCTGAAGACACATGGAACATATCCACTCCAGCATCCTTATATCGGCGGCAAAACGCCAGGGCATAGTCAGCATCATATCCACCATCAACATATTCTTTCGCGGAAACCCTCATGATCAAGGGCATATCTACTGGCACTACTTCTCGGATTGCTGTAACTACTTGTACTCCAAAAAGTGCTGGATCTTGTCCATATTCATCCAATCTGATGTTGGTCAGAGGTGAATGAAACTGGTGAATTAAGTAGCCATGCGCACCATGAATCTCCACAGTATCAAATCCTGCCTCCACAGCTCTACGAGCGGCAGCACGAAAGGCTTCTATCATCTCAAGGATGCCTCCCTTAGAAAGCGCCTGTGGCTGCTTAGAACGAGCATCAAATGGAATTGCAGAAGGGGCAACCGGCGGTTCAGCATCGACTGCTTTACGTCCAGCATGACCTAGTTGAATGGCTATTTTTGCCCCATAGGCATGTACACTATCTGTGAGCTTACGATAAGCCTCTATATGTGTATCACTCCAAATCCCTGTATCCCGGTTCGTTATTCTACCGTCCGGATGGACTCCAGTCATCTCAACAATAATTAGACCAGTACCTCCAATAGCACGGCTTACATAATGAACAAAATGCCAATCATTGGGAATGCCATCCTCTTTATCCACCGAATACTGGCACATAGGCGGCATAACAATACGATTTTTCAGCGTTAAACCCTTCAATTCATAAGGTGCAAACAATTCTGACATCCTTGTCCCCATCCTTCCACCTGTCTATAATTGGCCCGGGAATATCCCGTTCTATTTAGTATACACGCATTAGGGTGTGCAAGAAATCTTTACCAGAGCCCTTGAAGAAACGGCATAAATTCATCCTTCAATGGAGATAACAATGAAGAATATGGTGATGATCAGGTAGTAAAGGAGGCATATGGGGATGTATGATCAACGGAGAGTCCAGAAACTGCTAGTAGTATTAGGATCAATCATTGTCCTGCTATTTCCAACCTCTTCAGCAGAGGTTGCTTCAGCCCCAGCTCAGAGTCAGAAATCCTCACAGGATCAAATTAAAAGCACGCAAACCACTGACGAAGACAAGGCGATATCTGCGGGAACTTCTACTACAAATAATTCAACGAGCAGCAACAATAAGAACACTAAGGGCTTGTCTCTGAGTCAGCTATTACACAAATATCCCGAGACCTTTAAGACCAGCGGTCCTCGGAATAAAGTCATCGCCTTAACTTTTGATGATGTGCCTGACCCAAGGTTTACACCCCAATTGCTAGATGTTCTTAAGAAATATCATGTCAAAGCAACCTTCTTCGTGGTGGGAAGCCGAGCTGAGAAACATCCCGCTCTAGTGAAGAGGATGATTAGAGAAGGACATGCTATTGGAAATCACTCTTATGATCATCCTCAGTTTGTAAAGCTAAAGATGCATGATTTCAGATCACAGATCATTGAGACCGAGAACATTATTCAAACCTTAGCTGGATATAAACCACGCTTGATTCGTCCACCCTATGGAGATATCTCTGAGCAACAGTTGAGATGGGCAAAAAATCATGGTTATAAGCTTGTAAATTGGAATGTGGATTCGTTGGACTGGAAGGGACTTTCCAAAACTCAAGTTAGAAATAACATCTTAGCTAATGCTGGAAAAGGAGCAATTATCCTTCAGCATGGTGGAGGTGGGCCGGGTAGTGATCTTCGCGGAACGATTCAGGCTTTACCTGAGGTAATCACGATTATGCGTAAACGTGGCTATTCTTTTGTTACCGTTCCTCAATTGCTGCAGGTCTCTAAAAATAAATAAACAAGAACCGGAGGCAGCCGCTAAGGACTCCCTCCGTTTCTTGTTTAACCTTTTTAACCCATTTCATATCTCTATAATAAATCTCTATATTTTTATCTAGCTATTTAACAATGTATAATTGTACATATTGATAACCAAAATCGGCTACAAAGCTTTGGCTGCCTGGGATAAAGATATCGATCCGGTTACCTTTAATGGCACTTCCCATATCGGTTGCAGTAGCCAGAAAAGCTTCTTTAGGCAATCCTGCGTGTGAATGTCCGGTAACCAATACTTTTGTTCCGAGAGGAATTACACTTGGATCAACTGCGATGGTTCCTAGCTTGAGTGGGTTCCCGAAATAATCAACGGCACCCCAGCCTCCATTCTCACTAGCCGCTGAGGAATAAGCAGAAGCCTTAACTTGTATCGATTTCTCGTAGTTAAAGGACTTGCCCCATGCTTCAACTGTTTTTGATTCTGGAGTAACATTCAGGCTTGGTGTAAGCACTGGAGTTTCTGTCGTAGCCACAGACTCTGCTTGCATTTTACTTGGGATCGTTATTTTAAGTCCATCGTAAATATTAAGAGCAGCAACGTTTGGATTAGCTTTCATTAAATCATTAACACCGACATTGTATTGCTGAGATAGAGTATAGAAAGTATTGCCTTCCTTTGCAATATGAACGCTGTCTGCAAAAGCAGGAGCGGTGTGCAGCAATGCACTAATTCCCATAACTGCAGCAAGGGTTTTAATGGTTCTGAACTTGTTCTTCATAAATGCCTCCTCTTTAGATGGGCGTAAGCGGTATGACTTCCGTATACGCTCGTGTACATTTCCTGTACTTATGTACATCTTGTGTGATGTCCTGATGTATTGTTGTCATTTGTAAAACTGACAGGACTTAATATATCACAATTTTGTAACCTATGCGTATGTAATTGTTACCATTCTGAAATAACATGTTTAATTATTGTCTTTTGTCCATTAAGAAGTTAACGTAATTTTGATTATGTTAACTAAATAGCGACAATCACATCCTATTATATAAGATAATTAAATAATATTCTTTGAGATTTTACATAGATTTAACATTTCGTGCCTCATCCAATAGTAAAATGATAGAATATGATAAATAGATTTGAGATATAGACATCGAAGCATATTTGGAGGTCCCATGAATACAGAAGAGATTAAAAACAATCAGAGCAGTCCAGCCACTGCTTACCTCAATAGGGATTTGAGCTGGATCGAATTTAACCGCCGCGTACTCAAGGAGGCGCAGGACCCTGATAACCCTTTAATGGAACGTGCCAGATTTCTGGCGATCGTCTCGAGCAATCTGGATGAATTCATAAGCGTTCGTGTGGCAGGAATTCAGGATCAGATCCGGGCGGGCTATACTAAAAAAGATTTCACAGGCTACACCCCTTCCGGGCTGTATAAACGCCTCATCAAACGCGTAACCAAAATCATTGCCGATCAATACCGGACGTTCCGTGATATTTCGCGGAGTTTGCATAAAGAAGGCATCGTATTTGTGGATTATGAGGATCTTACCCATGCCCAAGAGCAGTCCATAGAACAGTATTACCGGGATATCATCTATCCTGTACTTACGCCAATGGCTGTTGATCAGAGCCGGCCGTTTCCACTCGTGCACAGCCAGTTTATCTACCTAGCTGTTGTTCTTACTCGTAAGAATGGTCTTGAAGAGGAGCCTTATTTTGCTATCCTGCAAATTCCTTCGAATCTGCCAAGATGTATCCCTCTTCCCCACCGCTCTAATAGTAAGAAAAGACAATTTGTATTTATTGAAGATGTGATCCGCCATCACATTCAAACCTTATTCAGCGGTTACGAACCTGTTGCGGTTAGTGAGTTTCGTTTGACTCGTAACTCAGATCTTACGATCGATGAGGAAGGTGCAGAGGATCTGCTGGAAGAGATCGAAAAAGAGCTGCGCAAGCGTCGTCGCGGGGTGCCAGCCCGTCTGGAAGTACAAAAAGGTATCCATCCCTATGCTCTTGAGCAGCTGCAAGCGGAATTTGAGCTGGAGGACTTCGTATTTGAAATTGAAGGTCCGCTCGATCTAGGCTTTCTTCGTAATTTTGCCGGAAGCTTAAAAGGTTTTGGTTACATGAACTATCCACCTATTGAGCCGGTTTATCCTGCTGAATTTCAAGAAAATGAGGATTTCTTCGAGGTGCTGCGTGAACGGGATGTATTAGTCTACCACCCTTACGAGTCTTTTGATGCAATGACAGACTTTATCATTCAAGCTTCAGAGGATGAGCAAGTGATGGCGATTAAAATGACCTTATACCGTGTCAGTGGAAATTCTCCACTTATTACTGCACTAGCCAATGCTGCGGAGTCTGGTAAGCAAGTTACAGTGGTTGTAGAGTTAAAAGCTCGATTTGATGAGGAACGGAACATCGCTTGGGCACGCCAGCTTGAAAAATCAGGCTGTCATGTCGTTTATGGTCTGATCGGACTCAAAACGCATGCCAAAGTGACCTTGATTGTCCGCCAGGAAGGCCCTGAACTGCGCCGTTACGTGCATGTAGGCACAGGAAACTATAATGACAGTACAGCCAAGGCCTACACGGATCTCAGTCTATTCACCGCCCAAAGCGATATCGGACTGGACGCTTCTGAGCTGTTTAATCAAATGACTGGATATTCGGCTAATTTTGACTGGCATTCCTTCATTGTTGCACCGACGAATATGAGCTTATCCTTGCAAAAGCTAATGATGCGTGAAGCTGAACATGCACGGGCAGGCAGACCCGCTCGCATAATCGCCAAGATGAACTCGCTCTCTAATCAGCAAGTGATAGACGATTTATATAGCGCAGCCCAAGCCGGTGTCTCCATTGACTTAATCGTGCGAGGGGTTTGCTGCCTACGTCCGGGAATAGAGGGCTTAAGCGAAAACATTACCGTACGCAGTATTGTAGACCGTTTTCTGGAGCACTCCCGGATCTATTATTTCGAAAATGGCGGCAAACCTGAGGTGTATTTATCCAGTGCTGACTGGATGACTAGAAACCTAACCCGCCGGATTGAGCTGATGTGTCCTGTCAGAGACAGCGGCATCCGTAAACAGATCGTCAAAATTCTAGAGTTGTCTCTAAAAGATAATGTTAAAGCCAGCTTCTTGCAGGCTAATGGATATTACGAACAACCAGACGACAAAAAGGCCCCTTTCCGGAGCCAGTTTGCTGCGATGGATGTTACACGTTGGAAGGGAAGCCGAGTTTTACCTTCACCGCCCAAGCATTCTTAAATGCTTTTATCGCGTTCTCAATGTCCTCTAGGCCAATTAGCAGTGACGATGCGCCCTCTAAGTCCAGATGAAGCGTATTGCCGTGCAGATTGGCCTTCAGGCCGCTTACAATTCCAATCTCCGTGCTGTCCAACGCAATGCTAAGCTGGACAAGCGACCCGAGCTTATGAATCCACTCTTCGTCGGATGGCAGCAAAATGTCCTTATGTTGTTGGGACAATTTCTGCTTCCGGCTTTTTGTGCTGTATGAGGCAATCATAGCGCAAAGAATAAGCTGACGGTGGGTAAGTCCACGAATCGGTGAATTCATCAACCAATACAAAGTATGTCTTTTGGATTGGTAATAGTTAATATTCGTTCCCGTACGATGCAGCATGATGGACACGTAAATTAACATCTCGTGCTCTGCTCTATTCGATTCATCTTTAAATGCGTCAAACAGGCTGAGTGCCAGCTTGTTGATATGATCTAAATACCGTTTAGAAGTATGAATATCAAAGCGAATGATCGTGTTTAAGCTATATTCCAATGCACTATCACGCACTGGCTGCTCCGGCTCCAGCAGATCATGCAGCAAGCCTTCTCTGAGCCCTTCCCCGCTGATTACCGCCTCACTCGCCCCAATATACTGATACACCGTATGGAAAATAATCAACCCGGATACAATGATATCCGCCCGACTCTTAGATAATCCATCTAAATCCTTACGTTTTTCGTAAGGCATTGAAGGTAGGGTGTTCATAAAGTGCTCGATCGTCTCACTGGTCATCGTATAGCCATGGGAGTTAGGCAATGAGTATGCTCGTGTCTTCTGATCCAGCTTCCCTAAGGAACGAACCGTCCCTCCTAAACCGAATAAAGGAAGCCCAGCTTTGGCATTTAGCCAATCATGCTCAACCAGTCTGCCGAGAACAAAAGTCTGCAGCTTGTGAATCTGCTCATCGCTCCAATTCCCACCTTGGCCAAACATTAGGTTGGTATTTACTGCCCCGAACGGGAAAGAAATGCTGTGTTGATAACGCCGCTCACAAAAAAGAGTGATTTCAGTACTCCCGCCACCAATATCAATGACATAACCATCCTCTACATTAAAGGCATTAATAACACCCAAGAAGCCATAATATGCCTCCTGGTGGCCACTGATCACCTCAATCGGAATGGAAGAGGATTGTGACAAAAAGCTTATTATTTCACTTGAGTTAGCCGCATTACGAATGGCTGCCGTTGCACCCGCCCGAATGGTTTCCACTGCAAAAGCGTTGCAGATTTCCTTAAACTGCCGCAAGACCGGAACAATCGTTTCCATGTCCTTTTGTTCCAGTCTATTCTCCTTCGTAATCTTCTCACTAAGGCGAGCGGAGTACTTACACTCCTTGATGATCTTATAGCCTCCTTCGCGCGTTGTATCATAAATTACAAGACGAATGGAGTTCGAACCAATATCAATAATGCCTATCCGGCGTAGATCATCTCTCATTATGTATGTACTCCTTTTCCTGTTGATTGACTGACCATCTATTATACATGGTTTACATAAATAAATGAACTCAGCCCCCAGCGATATATTCCCACATTACCCTCAGGACCCTATAACAAAACGGCCACTGGATACTTGTCCAGGGCCGTTTTGACGAATTCTTTATAATACTTTACTTAAAAAATCCTTAGTCCGAGCATGTGTAGGATTACCAAATACTTGTTCAGGAGTACCCTGTTCAACGATGAACCCGCCATCCATAAACAGAATGCGGTCACCCACTTCACGGGCAAAGCCCATCTCATGTGTAACAATAACCATTGTCATTCCGTCTTCGGCAAGCTTTTTCATAACCTCAAGTACCTCTCCTACCATTTCCGGATCAAGCGCTGAGGTAGGCTCATCAAAAAGCATCACATGGGGCTGCATGGCTAATGCACGAGCAATCGCGATCCGCTGCTTTTGTCCACCGGACAATTGAGCTGGATAAACATCCTTTTTATCTTCAAGCCCTACAGTCTTGAGGAGCTCCATTGCGAATTTATCGGCCACAGCCTGCTGCTGTTTTCTTACTTTAATCGGTGCGAGCGTAATGTTTTGCAGAACGGTTTTGTGCGGAAAAAGGTTGAACTGCTGAAAAACCATTCCCATCTTCTCACGCGTTGCATTGATATCATGCTTCTTTGAGGTGATCGATTCCCCTTCAAAAGTGATCTCGCCACCTGTAGGCTGCTCCAATAAATTCAAGCAGCGCAGAAAGGTACTTTTTCCCGAACCACTGGGCCCGATTACAACGACAACCTCACCCTTTTTAATCTCCAAATCGATTCCTTTGAGAATCTCCAGCTTTCCGTAATGCTTCTGCAGGTTCTTAACGGCGATCATCGGTATTCAGCCTCCTTTCGAGTCTACCTAGGATCTTGGAAAGCGTAAATGTTAGAACAAAATACATAAATGCAGCAATCACGAGTGGTGTCATGCCATCATACGAAATCGTTGTAACTGTACGAGCTTGAAACATCAAATCCGTTACTCCGATAAATGAAATAATCGATGATTCCTTGATAATGGTAATGAACTCATTACCGATTGCCGGAAGAACACTTTTAAGTGCCTGAGGAAGTACAATATGACGCATGGTCATCCCTTGTTTCATTCCAAGTGAACGTGCGGCCTCCGTTTGTCCACGATCGACACCCTGAATCCCGGCACGAAAAATTTCTGCCAGATAAGCAGAACTGTTAATGGAGAGTGTAATCGCCCCGGACTGAATCGGAGTAAACTCAATCCCAAATGTCGCCAGCCCGTAATGGATGAGAAACAATTGCACAAGCATTGGAGTGCCCCGCAAAAATTCAACCCAAGCTGTGGCTAAGAAACGTAACACTCTCCATTTTGACATGCGTAGTAGAGAGACGATAATCCCAAGGATGAAGCCAAATAATACACCAAGAACAGCAAGTAGCAAGGTATATTGTAGTCCAGTCAAGAAAAGATCACGATAATCATAAGCCATTCTAAATAAAGTAATATCCAATATCTTATCCTCCTATCTCCAAAAAAATAGAAAATAGCAAAGTTCCGCTATTTTCTGTAATACACATACAATTTACTTCAGCAGACCTAAAACAATATACATTCCTTACTTCGTGCTTTCAGCAAGCTCGCTGGCAGCCGCTACATATTCATCAATCTTACCTTCTGATTCTAGACGTTTAAGTGTAGCATTTACTTTATCCAGAAGCTCTGTATTGCCTTTTTTAATCCCAATTGCGTATCCATCATCTTCTACTTCAGGCTTAGCATCGGTGATTACAAGACCCGCTAAATTCTTAACAAAAGATTTGGCTACAGGTCCTTCAATAATTGCTGTATCGATACGGTTAGATTGCAATTGCAGAACGATCTCGGAGATTTTACCAAGAGAGGTGATCTTTGCGCCTTCAATCTCTTTGGCGATTTCTTCTTGAATAGAGCCTGTCTGTACACCAATTTTGGTACCCTTCACCGCGTCCATAGTAGCGTATTTATCTTTATCTGCTTCGCGTACTACAATAGCTTGTTCTGCTTTGTAATAAATATCTGAAAGTTCAACCGCTTTTTTGCGTTCTTCAGTCGGGCTAAGACCGGAAATCACCATATCTACGCGTCCACTGGACAATTCGTTAAGCAGTGAATCAAAAGGCAGATCCTTAACTTCAAGCTCAGCGCCCATGTCGGCAGCAATTTCCTTAGCGATGTCGATATCAAAACCTACGATGGTATCTTTTCCGTCCACTACTTTATGGAATTCGTACGGAGGAAAATCTGCACTTGTTCCCATAATCAGCTTTTTAGTAACTGCACCGGAATTTGCATTACCACTAGCAGCGGTATCATTATCATTTTTATTTTGACCGCAGCCTGAAAGCAGACCTACCGCTAATACCATTCCTAAACTAAGTTTACCCCATTTGTTCATTTCTATATCTCCCCTATTCATATGAAAAAATCTAAGTTGACCCAATGACTGACTTATTATAAATCAGAACGCATGAATATGCAAAGGCATAATTGTGACAATAACTTCCTTTTAATGGATTTCTATGAGGGGAATTCTATAATACGCAGCTAAAAAATCACTTTTATTCACGTTGAAGCTAAATTTATACATTTTTACTATCCCCTATACTGGCTAAATCATTCGACTGTTTATTCCTAATTTCATAAAAAAAGGACTGCTCCCAGAGTATTTACCATACTCCCAGGTGCAATCCCTTATTAACCCATTACAGAATTCGTTAAACTTTATCTGGTTATATCATCGTAGATATCCATGTACTGCTGAGCGGATACATTCCAGCTATAATCTCCCGCGAAAGCATTTTTTGTGATCTTTTTCCAATGTTCAGGCTGCTTGTAAAAAGAAAGCGCCCGGCGTAGCGTAAACATCATATCGTGTGCATTATAATTGCTGAACGTAAAGCCATTGCCTTCACCGGTTTCTTCATTATAAGCGTGCACAGTATCATTTAGGCCACCTGTCTCACGGACAACGGGTATGCTACCATACCGTAAAGCGAGCAGCTGACTGATGCCACAGGGCTCAAACTTAGACGGCATAAGGAAGATATCGCTGGCAGCATATATTTTTCGTGAGAGTGCATCATTAAATAAGATCTGTGAAGACAGCTTGGTCGGATACCGCCATGCCGCTTCCTTGAACCAACGCTCGTAAGATTCATCACCTGTTCCAAGCAGCACAAATTGAATATCCTCGTGATATAGCAGCTCATCCAGCACTCGGGTAAGCAGATCTAAACCTTTGGAGTCCACGAGACGCGTGACCATGGCTACCATTGGGATATTAGCATCCACAGGTAATCCCAGCTCTTCCTGCAAGGCTACTTTGTTCTCCGTCTTCTTGGTCAAATTAGAACGATAACGGGTAACAAGGCTCGAATCTGTCGCTGGATTATAACTTTTAGTATCAATGCCATTCACAATCCCACTTAAAACATCTGACCGTGCGTTCAACAAACCATCCAAACCGTAACCATAATAAGGTGTGCGAATTTCTTCTGAATAAGTCGGACTGACGGTCGTGACCCGATCACTGAATACAATCCCGCCTTTTAAGAAATTCACATTACCATAGTACTCCACACTACCAAAATAGCTGCTATCCAGACCTAACAGCTCTCCAAGTACCTCATAAGGAAACACTCCCTGATACAACAGGTTATGTATTGTAAATACACTCCGCATTTCACTGTAAAATGGATTGTGGCGATAATGCCCCTGTAGCAGCATTGGAATTACGGCCGCGTGCCAATCATGGCAATGCAGTACATCAGGCTGGAAATCAATGGCTGGCAGACACTCCAGCACTGCACGATTATAGAACGCAAACCGTTCACCATCGTCCATATAACCATAAATTCCATCACGGCCAAAATAATACTCGTTGTCGATAAAATAAACGGGGATACCCTCATAGATAATGCGTTCAATTCCACAGTATTGTTTTCGCCAGCCAATTGGAACATACACTTCCGTTAAATGCTCCATTTGAGCGGTGAACTTGTCAGGAATCCCACGATATTTAGGCAAAATCACTCGTACATCTACCCCGGCAGCCTTCAGCGCTTTAGGTAATGCTCCAATGACATCGGCCAAACCACCCGTTTTGACAAAAGGATGGGCTTCAGCTGCGGCAAATAAAACTTTCATGATTATTTCCCCCTTAAACTGTACGGATTCTCTATTCGTACTTAGATCTATAACTCTTTTGCCTCTTTATTCTTACCCATTCGTGACGTTTTTTTAAACACCAGGAAGCTAAGGGGCGGAAGAGTCAGCTCTATGCTGTTCACCTGATTGTGCCATTCCAGCTTAACGCTCTTTTGAGGGACATTGTGCAATCCGGAGCCACCATACTCTACATTTTCTGAGCTAAAGAGCTCTTCATAAGTCCCGGCCCGTGGCACGCCTATACGATAATTGTGCCGTTCTACCGGTTGAAAATTGATGACTATAAGCAGCGTATCTCCTGGTTTCTTCCCTCGGCGTATATACGAAATCACACTTTGATCATTGTCATCCGCATCAATCCACTGATAACCCTCTTGAGAATGATCCAGCTCCCACAACGCTTTTTCGGAGCGATACAGTTTATTAAGTGCAGCCGTGTAGGCAAGCATACGACGATGGCTCTCATAATCCAACAGCAGCCAGTCCAGCTGCTCCTGATCCTTCCACTCGATAAACTGACCGAATTCCCCACCCATAAACAGAAGCTTTTTACCGGGATGAGAGATCTGATATCCCAGCAGCTGCCTGAGGCCTGCGAACTTTTGTTCATAAGCACCCGGCATTTTGTCTAACAAAGACTTCTTGCCGTGAACAACCTCATCATGCGATAGCGGCAATGCGTAATTTTCGGCATAAGCATAACATATTGGGAACGTAAGTAAATTATGATGATAAGGGCGCCCACCAAAATCATGTTCTATGTAGCCTAGCGTATCATTCATCCAACCCATATTCCATTTGTAATTGAAGCCAAGGCCCCCTTCATGCACTGGTGCAGTAACCCCCGGCCAAGCACTGGACTCCTCCGCCATCATCAATGCTTTTGGGAAATAATGAAAGATAGCCTTGTTCAGATTCTGGATAAATTTGATGGCCTCCAGATTCTCCAATCCACCATTAACATTCCGCCGATATTGATGATCCCGCTTTTCGAAATCTAATCGAAGCATACTGGTAACCGCATCTACACGCATTCCGTCGATATGATAATACTCGAACCAAAACAGCGCATTAGAAATAAGAAATGAAGAAATCTCCGGCTTACTGAAATCAAACGAAAGTGTCCCCCAGCCTGGTTTTTCAGCTAACATTGGATCGGCATATTCATAAAGTGGCGCTCCATCAAACATACGTAATCCGTGTGCGTCTTTGGCAAAGTGAGCTGGAACCCAATCTAAAATCACACCGATACCTGCCTGATGCAGCTGATCGATCAAATACATTAACTCATGGGGTTCGCCATAACGGCTGGTTGCCGCAAAATACCCCGTCCCTTGATAACCCCAGGATAGATCATATGGATGTTCTGCCAGCGGCATAAATTCCACGTGTGTATAGTTCATCTCCACCAAATAAGGAATCAACAGCTCGCTCATTTCCCGGTAGGTGTAGAACTCTCCATCCTCTTTTTGACGCCAGGTACCGAAGTGCATTTCATAAATGTTCATTGGTTGTTGATATGGAGCTTTGCTTTTCCGACGCCATGCTGCATCTCCCCAGCGGTAGCCATCCAGTTCTGCTACTACCGAAGCCGTTGCCGGTCGAACCTCAGCTTTAAAAGCAAAAGGATCCGCTTTAAGGAAACTTGATCCATCTGAGGCAAGAATCCTGTATTTGTAAAAAGTTCCCGGCTGTATTCCCGGAAAAAAACGACTCCAAAATCCTGAATCGGGTATCTTATATAACGAGTCCACGCCCTGTGTTCCGTCCCAATCATTATGATCACCAGCTAGTCCTACATATGTCGCATGAGGAGCCCACACGGTAAAGCGCACACCGGTAACGCCTTCTTCAGCGGCAGTGTGTGCACCCAGCATAGAATAGCTACGATAATTGGTGCCCTCATGGAACAGATAGATATCAGCAGCTGACGGAAGGGTCTCGATTTTTGCTTTTTCAGCCAATTCTACACCACCTTTTTCAATGTGCTTGTACCTATTACCTTACCCGAATATTACCATTTTGAAAATGTTTTGATGTTAAAAGAAAAGATTTTCTGATAAAGAAATATTAATTGTAATTTTTCTGTTTACAAAGCAATATATTTCACCTATGTCGTTTCAAGCGCTTGTCGTAAGTTTATATTACAAGCATTGACAAAATAATGGGAGGGATAACAAATGAACAACAAAAAAGATTGTATCGCCATGTTATTGGCAGGAGGGGAAGGCCGCAGATTGGCTCCCTTGACTTCCAGTATGGCTAAGCCTGCAGTCCCTTTCGGTGGACAGTATAAAATTATTGATTTCCCGCTAAGTAACTGTGTAAATTCGAACATTGATACAGTAGGTGTTCTGACACAATACGAAGCTGACTCTTTGCATAATCATATCGGTGAAGGTGAGCCTTGGGGCTTAGTTAGTCAAAAGGATAAAGGTGTCACACTGCTTCCTTCAGGTGTTGAAGGCAGAGACAGTTATACAGGGACTGCTGATGCGATTTATAAAAACATTGACTTTATTGATAGCCGCAACCCAGAACATGTGCTCATTCTATCCGGTGACCATATTTACCATATGAATTACCGTAAGATGCTGAATTATCATATTGAAAAAGGAGCAAAAGCAACCATCTCCGTAATGGAGGTTCCTTGGGATGAGGCTAGTCGTTTTGGAGTAATGAACGTAAACGATGATCTGAAAATTTCCGAATTCGCGGAAAAACCTAAAGTACCAAAAAGTAATCTTGCTTCAATGGGTATCTACCTGTTCGAGTGGGCTTATCTGAAGGAGCACTTGTTGCGGGATGCAGCTAATCCTAATTCCAGTCATGACTTTGGTAAAGACGTAATTCCTACCATGCTGGATCAGAACGATGATTTATTCGCTTACCGTTTCAAGGGTTACTGGAGAGATGTAGGTACAGTCGGCAGTCTCTGGGAAGCACATATGGACCTTCTGCAAAAAGACAATGGCATGAAGTTAGACAAGACTCATTGGCCTATGTATAGTCGGGTTCGCCGGACTAAGCTTGCAGTTCATAAACCACGTGTACAGAACCCAGCAACGGACTCTCTCGTGAATGAATCCTGCTCCCAAGAAGGTAGTCTACAACGTTCTGTAGTCTTTAATGGGGTAGAAATCGGTAAGATGAGCCAGATCAAACAAAGTGTTATTATGCCTGGAGTTCGCATTGGCCGTGGAGTGCTGATTGAGAATGCCATTATTGGTGAAGGGGCAATCATTAAGGATGGAGCAGTCATCAAGGGAAGCATAAATAATATCGTTGTCGTTGGACCACATGAGACTGTGGCTGCCAAGCCGGCGGTCCGAAACCAACCTTCCCGTCTGTTTCAGGATGTGTATGAGAAGACAGGACGTTTGCGTGAAGTTCTTCCTTCATAACAACCATTATATAGAAAAATACTTTATATAAAAAGGGGCTGTTGTCCTGGTCGATCATGACCAGAGCAACAGCCCCTTCGGTTGTAAAGAATTAGTGATTTTATGAATTACGGCTAGCCGTCCATTCTCTGTCTAATATGCTCATTTCCACACAATCTACATATTGCTCACCGAATAAAGCAGACTCACGTTGAACACCATCCCGCTTAAAGCCAACAGCTTCATAAGCTTTCAGGGCAGCCGTATTGAAATCGAAAGCACCCAGAGACAGACGATGCAGGTCCAGACCTTCAAATCCGATTCGAAGCATCTCTTGCATCATCCGTTTACCAATGCCTTTACCTTGAAACTCAGGATCTACTACTACCCTGCCGATACGTGCAGAACGATTAACCCGGTCAATGGCTGAAAAGCTAATATGGCCCACTACCTGCTGCGTAGCTTCTTGAATTGCACAGAAGATAAGACGATCGGATAAGCCTGGATGATTAGCATCCTTTAAGTATTTAACAAGCTGCTCATCCTCTAAAGGATAAGTTAGCGAAGGTCCTGCCCACTGCTTCAGATACTCTGGAGAAACACTCCAGCGCTTTAAGTGTTCAAAATCAGATTCTGATATAAATCTGAGAATCAGACGGTCTGACTCAGCACCTTCCTCAAAATGTTCATATAAGTTCACTAAACGACCATTTCCCATATCGTTAGTGCCCATGTAGTGAAAACCCATGCTCTGATAATAACGATTGAGCTTAATGTTATGTGCCACAGTGTCAAACCTAAGGCTCTTACAGCCTAGATCTTTGGCTAGAACTACTGCATATTTAAGCATTTGCTGTCCAAGTCCTCGGCCGCGGTGGGAGTCTTTCACAGCCAATCGGTGCAAATAAGCGTAGGACTCATCATTTTTACTGCCCCAGTACTGTGGATCACTGAATTGCAACGTGAACATGCCAACTACAGCCCCATCGTCAAGGGCTAAATAAACATGTCTGTCAGCAAAATATCCTGCTATATCGGTCTCGGTAAATTGTCCGGGTGTCCATTGCTTAATTCCATTAAGCTCCATCCACCCCGCCGCTTCTTGCAGTAGCCTCAAGATGTCGCTAACCCGATCTGGCTCTCCACGAACTATACGGATCGAATTCTTCGTTACCCCCATCTCACGTTAGGCCTCCCAATCATCTAATTCAGGAAAGGTAGCTGTCACTTGAGTTACCTCTTCTGTGATAACTTCCGGCTGTGGTTCTGTAAGAGGCAAGATGACGGTAACTTCCGTTCCTTTTCCAAGCTCACTTACCATATCAAGTGTCCCATTATGAAGTTCTACAAGTTGCTGTGAAATCGCTAACCCCAAGCCTGTTCCTCCATTAAGTGCATCCACTTGAAAGAAACGGTCCTTCACTCTGGATATATGTGCTTCACTAATCCCTATCCCGCTGTCTCGTACCATAATCGCTGTTTCTGTAGCAGACAGTCTCTTTGCTGACAGTTCAATACTGGAATCTTCATGTGAGAACTTCACTGCATTGTCTACCAAGTTTAAGAATACCTGTTTTAGCCGATTGGCATCCCCTTTAACAAAGATCGCATCTTCACATTCCAGCAACAGATGTATTCGTTTCTTTTCCGCTTTAGCCCAAACATTCAGTATCGTCTCTTGCAGCAGTACCTTTACATCTACAACCCCAATCGACAGCTTCATCTGGTTCTGCTGCAGCTTAGAAAAGTCGAGAATTTCTTCCACCAGCCCAATCAGACGTTCACTTTCTTTGGAAATGATGCTGACTCCAAGTTTTGTCTCCTCCGGATCATACCCGCCGGATACCAAGGTTTCACTCCAGCCCTTGATACTTGTAAGAGGTGTCCGCAGCTCGTGAGAAATGGATGAGATAAAATCATCCTTAATCTGATTACTGCGTACAATTTCCTGAGCCATATAATTCAGCGTTGAAGCCAAATCACCAATCTCAAATTTATAGTCTCCCTTAATCCGTACGTTGAATCTCCCCTTCGCCATCTGAGCTGAAACTGCCGTTATATTATTCAGCGGCTTCACAATCGAGTTGGCCAGTCCGAAGCTAAACCCAACAACTACAGCCATAACAGCTGCAGCAATAGCAGTGGACAATAAAGTTAGATTAAGCAAATCATTATTGATTTCTTCTAGTGAAGTAATATACCTTAGGACATACTTATCCTGTCCATGAATCTGCAGCATTTTGGAAACCGCCATTACGCTCTCATTCGTGCCTGCCTGACGCCCTACCCAGCGTCCAACGCTGCCGCCAACGGCTTCTGGTACATCACTGGTCGTAATGGTCCGATCCGGCTGAAAGCCAGTGGAACTAGTGATGATATCCCCATTTAGCGATAAGATTTCCAGCTCCGTCTTGCTCAATGAGAACCTCTCCAGTACTTCTTGTAGCAGATAGATGCTATTATCGCTGGGTATCATGTTCTTTTGAAAAAACGACTCTGAAACAGAAATGTGATTTTTAATCTTGCTGTATACACTGTCATAATAATATGTTCTGATGGCCAGCAGGAAGATAACTTCTACGAGGAGAAGCGCCAAAAAAACTACAAGAATGTAGTGCAGAACAATCTGTCTGCGCATCCCCTTCTTAATCATTGTCCTTGGCCTTTCCATCTATATCCGTGCCCCCATACAGTCTGCAAAAATTCCGGCTCCGAAGGATTGTTCTCAATCTTCTGGCGTAAGCGCCGGATATTTACATCTACAATTTTGGGATCACCCATATACTCCTTGCCCCACACATGATCCAACAGAAGATCGCGGCTAAGTGGAGTGTTTTCTTTTTCAAGAAAGAATTGAATCAGAGAGAACTCCGTGGGCGTCAGTTCAATGGCTACATTATCACGTTTGAATTGTTTGGTAATAAGATCCAAGCTGAAAGGCCCCGAATGAAAAGAAACCTTGGCCGACTGTTCACGATGCACATTTACACGGCGCAGCAAAGATTGAATACGCGCAATTAGCTCCGTTGGGCTAAATGGCTTACTAACATGATCATCTGCACCTACGGACAAAGCGTAAACTTTATCCTGCTCCTGAACCTTGGCGGTAAGAAAAATAATTCCCAAGCGTTCATTAGTCTCCCTAATCCGTCTACAAACTTCAAATCCATCAATGCCGGGAACCATAACATCCAATAACGCAATATCAATATCAGGTATAGTGGTTAATTTATGCAATGCTTCATTCCCGTCAGCAGCCTCCAGCACTTCGAAACCATTACGCTTCAAATTAATGACTATGAAACTGCGAATGGACTCTTCATCTTCCAATATCAGAACTTTACTCATCTATTCCCTTCCTTTCAATAGGGGAGGCAATCTTATTGCTTCCTTCTTTAGTTGTACTTTGTTCTAGCTCACCACGGTAGCCGATGACTTTATCTAAATCCCGTCCAAGCAGCTCCCAGCCTTCATTCTTAGCCTTATCCCATTCCGAAGGAGAAAAGAAGGAAACCTCAGCAAAAGTCTCTCCGGTATCAGTCATGATGAACTTAAGGTTTTTATCCAGAACAGATTTCGTATCAATACTTACCTTTCCATGCAGCTCTGGATCAAAATTAATAGTAAAGCGATCCGATGGATCACGATATAGCTGGACTGCAAAGGTTAGGCCATCTTTTCCATCCCATTTATAATAGGAGGTGAAATAAGGAATATCTGCGGGGTCGAAATACTCCCATCCTTTTGGCGCTTCAAGCAATCCAACTTCAATAATGCCATCATGATCGATATCTTCGCTTGCAATCAGACGATCTTTGTAAGTCCTCGTATCACCTGGCAAAACCACACGCAGCTTGTTATGCTCCATAAGAACCATTAAGCTGTAGGCGGATTGGAAATCCACCGAAGCGTCTAATACGATTCCTTCTTTATCCTTAGCAATCTTTCCTGCGACAATATTGTAATAATTAGAAAAATACGGATCGATATCCTCGATCTTATCGAGCACCTTAAAGCCATCATTGTACTGATAGATCGAAATGGTTGCAAATTCATTTCTTTTAAAATAAACAACGGTGATGTCTTCAATTCCATCCTTGTTAAGATCATCAAGCATATATTTGGTGTAAGGAAGTGAAAGCACTTCTTCCAATGATCCGCTGGAATAGCTATACACGACGAGGCCTTTTTCTTCCCCGCGTGAATAACCTGTAATGATATTCAGCTTCCCGTCACCTGTCATATCTTTCAGATCGACGGACTCCAGCATAGTTCCATCCCCATCAAAAACAAGCTTTTTGACCCAGGCATCTCCTTGCTTCTCTAAGATCATCCCGTGAATCTCTACAGCTTCGCTTGGCGTTCTATAGAACACCAACGACTCCATAATTCCATCGTTATTGAGATCCTCTGTGAAAATTGAGCTCTCATCATTAACCGGGCGGATCAACTCCGTACCCGCTGGAATATGTGAATTTATAGCAGCCATAAGTGTTGCTTTGTCAGCAGACAGCTGCGGAGCTTTCATCTTCGAAACGGGATCACTGATGAAAGTACAACCCGAAAGTACGGATAACGACAGTGTTGCAGCTGCCAGGCACCTAAGACTTTTTATACTCAACCTCATCACTCTTTTCCTTATCCGTGTCCGAACTTTACAAATTTGCGCGTTCCTGAGACGTTAATCTACGTCCCTTTATATCATGCTTAATTCGTCCATCTTCTAGTACCCATATGCGTGAAGCGAAACGTTCAGCCAGTTCAATAGGCAGCACCGTCACTACGGTAAGACCCGTCTCTTTACACAGTCTGCGCAAAGTTTCCAATACACTTTCTGCCGATTTGGGGTCCAGACCCGTAACCGGTTCATCCGCTAGAATTACTTTGGCACCATGAGTTAATGCTCTAGCAATCGCTACACGCTGACGTTCTCCACCGCTTAGCTGGCTAGTCTTCATCTTCGCTTTGTCTAGAAGTCCAAGGGCATCTAATTCATCCATCGCACCCATATAATCATCTGAACGAACCATCCCTGTAACCATACGCCACATTGGCGTCTGTGCGGACTGGCCGATCAGCACGTTTTTCAGCGCTGTGCGGTTAGGATTGAGCTCTGCATTCTGCTCCAGGTAAGCCCACTCCCGTCGAATTTTTCTTTTTCCGGAAAAGGCACTCGCCATAATATCCGTACCGTCCACTCTAAAATTCCCTCTGTCCCACTTCTCTCGCAGCGCTAAACAGCGTAATAAAGTGGTCTTACCGCTCCCACTCGCTCCAAGTATGGCTACGAGCTCACCCGGCTCTAATTGAAATCCTATATCCTGCAGGACCGGATTTTTGTCTTCCCCAACTGCCTTGGCTAAGTGTTCAACTGTGATCATAGTTCAGCCTCTCCCTGTCTTCATCTATAATCTATAGTGTACTCTGAATGTGAGTTCAATTTCCATGCGAGCACTCGTTCTTATCTTACCTCAATTTCTAGGTTGTGGCGAGAATAATAACCCAAGCAAGCCGAACACGATATATAAACCACCCATCAGGGCAAAAATACCGCCGCTTAAGCCCACTTGCAGCATCAAACCACCAATGCCGGGGCCGATAATACTGCCAATACTAAAATGGAAAGAAGCAACCACATTAGCAGCAGGCAGTAGATGTCGTGGCAAAATATCCGCGGCCAGACTTAGCCCTAATGAGAAAAAGGAGCCCACTAATCCTCCTGCGATCATCAGAAGCACCATTGTCAATGTAAAATGATCACCTGCCAGCGGCAACATCATAAAGGCGATCCCGCCTCCGATCCCGGCAATAATCAGTACCCGCTTGCGGCCAAACCGGTCGCTCCACAGACCTAATGGAAACTGCAGAAGCAGTCCTCCAATCCCCGCAAAAGGCAATAACGCTGCAATTTGATCTGTGCTGTAACCGATACGCAGACCATATACCGGAAAGCTGCTATTTAAGCTGGCTTCCATAAAGCCATATAAAAGGGCTGGAATTAAAGCGAACCAGGCTAAGCTGTAACAACGACCGAAACGGCGAACCTGACTTTCACCACTCTCCGCTTTATCTGGCCGGGAATCCGGCAGAATTGTAGTCACAAGGATTAAGACTAACAAAAATAGAAATGCGAGAACAATAAAAGGCACGGCCTGTCCATAACGCAGCAGACTAATCCCAAGTGGTCCCAAGCTAAAACCCAGACCATAGGACATGCCATATAGTGAAAGATTACGCCCGCGATGCTCGGCAGGTGTCATAAGCAGAACCCAAAGCTGGGCCCCGTAATTAATCGCAGCATCGCCTACACCCACAAGCAGACGCAATACAAACCATACCTTGATCCCTGTAAAAAAGGGAAACATGAGCAAGCTTACTAAGACTAAACTAATCCCACCAGCTATCAATTTTTTAAATCCAACCGCTCCAAGAACACGTTCAGCAATCAAGGTCATCCCAAATGATCCTATGTATAGTGCAGCAGCATTCAATCCGTTCAGTGACGAGGAGACTCCTTTTTGCTCCAAAAGAATGGATAGAATAGGCAGCAACAGCCCTTGGCTAAGCCCTGCGGCTATAGTAGCGGTAATAAGAATCATGAAAGTCATTTTGCTATTACTTCGTATAGATACTTTAAGCCGGTCTGACACGGATGATATCCCCCTATAATAAAAACAATGATGTGATCTAACGCCAATTGGCAAACACCGAACATTATAGTGGACAACCCTCTTCAAAACAAGAGATAATATGAGAAGTTACGGATTTCTGGGGGTGCATGTTACATGGATTACGAATTAAAAATCGACGTATCGCCGGTTTATGAACTGTTGGACAGTTTTATGATATATGTAACCAGAAAATGGATCTCCAATTTAGACCTCGGTCCCCACTGGGTTAGTGATGTGGAAGATCGCATTACTCCTCATAAAGTAACAGCTCTCATGCAAGCTGCCGAGTGGCCATTTACAGATTATGATGTGTTATATGCTTGGGTTTACAGCCGAGGGCCCGCAACATCAGTGCTGCATTTCCTGGATGATCTGGATTCAGCTTCTATAGAAGAGTGTTATCAGCAGATCGCACCGTTAATTCATGATTTCACCATAGATGAAGCTTCCCGGATCAAGAGCAGCTATAGTCCGCTTCTTAGACTCTGGTATGAGCAATATTTTCGTCATGTAGAACACAAGATTTTACCGTTATTAATTGAAGATGCCTCTGAGAAAAAAATGCTGGAAAGCAAAATGGACCCTATTTCTTTAATTGAATATGCATCCGGTGGTGTAGTTTTCGAGGATATACGGGATCTTAAGACTATAGTATTATTGCCTACCGTTCATAATCGACCAATTAACACCTACTGCTTCTACAAAACTATGGTGATTGTACAGTATCCTGTAGATGTGCCATTGGAAGATGAAAATGAACCACCGATGGTGCTATTGCGCATGACCAAGGCACTGTCAGATCCAACCAGACTCCGATTGCTTCGGTATGTCGCCCATGAACCCAAATCTCTATGGGAGATGCAGTCCGATCTAAATCAATCCAGAGAAATGCTTATGCATCACCTAATGATCCTACGCGTAGCCGGTTTACTCCGTATCCATCTTCGCGGGGAACAAGACGAGCGCTTCAGTATCCGTCCAGACGGCGCTTCTGAGCTTCAAATGTTTCTAGAATCTTATATTCACCTATAGAACACTATACAGATACAGATCCAAGGAGTGAGAGATATGAAATACACAACTCAACAAGTAATTTTCGATCTAGATGATACGCTGGTTCATTGCAACAAATATTTCGATTTAATTTTAGGGCAATATTTCGAGCTCATGACTGATTGGTTTAATGAATTTGGTCCAAGCACCAGTGAATTACGCAGCAAGCAAATAGAAATTGATGTTGATACCGTCAACACAAGTGGCCTGGCCAGCGACAACTTTCCCAAATCCTTAATCGCCACCTACCGTTATTTCTGCGCCAAATATAACCGTCCGACAGATCGCTTTCAAGAGCAGCAATTACACAAGCTCGGCCTAAGCGTCTATGACCAAGAAATTGAAGCTTACCCTGGCATGGTTGAAACACTCGATACGCTGAAGCAAGAGGGTCACCATTTATTCTTGTATACTGGCGGGGACGACACCATTCAGCAACGTAAAATTGAACAAATGAAGCTGGATGCTTATTTTGACGATCGTATCTATATTCGGAAGCATAAAAATGTTGAGGCGCTTGAAAATATTTTGGCTACCCAAAGCTTTGACCGCAAACGTACCTGGATGATTGGCAACTCGTTACGTACAGATGTACTTCCCGCAGTTACCGCAGGCATCAACAGTATTTACCTGAAGCAGCAAAATGAATGGAGCTATAACCTTATCGAGCTGGAGCAAGAGATGCAGCAAGCCGTGATGACTATTTCGTCCATCCACGAGGTGCCCCCTGTCATTCGCTCAGCCGCTAAATTCAAAAACTAATAACTAGCTACAACGTTACGTAGCATTGTTACAAATGACATATCTTCACTACCTACTGGATGATTATACTATTTTTATAGTATTCCTATATTGTCTAGGAGGTGAGATATGAATAAGAAAGTGTCAGCTAAACAATCTCAGACCAAAAGACCTTTGCTTCCCATGATATTAGGTGTCGTTGTTGTAATCCTTCTCGCTGTAATTGTTTTCATCTTAAGCAATAAGACTGATGATACAGCAGATCTACCCAACTACACCGACGTAAAGGGAAGCATTGTTGTTGATGGGCTGAAATATGAGAAGCAACCTCATCTTGGAAGTCCTGATGCCAAAGTTAAAGTTATCGAATTCGCAGATTTCAAATGTCCCGCCTGCAAAATGTGGACTGAAAAGTATCTGGATACTTTTATTAAAGACTACGTAGATACCGGAAAAGTGGAACTTTTCTTCATGAACTTTGCATTTTTGGACCGGGACTCTTATCTTGCCGCTAGCGCCGGCGAAGCCATCTACAAGCAAAGCAACGAGAAGTTCTGGGAATACCTTCATAAGCTGTACGCTAATCAAGGCGATGAGAGCGAAATTTGGGCCACTCAGAAATTCATTTTAAAATTCGTTAAGAATAACATCGAGGGCATTGATTACGCCCAATTTGAAACAGATCTCAAGAATCATACCTATATGTTCGATGTAAAAGAAGACTTTAAGATCGCTGGTTCCTACGGAGTCAACGGTACTCCTAAATTTATGGTGAACGGAGTGCTGCTTCAGGATTCTTCGTATGAAGGGTTAGCAGCAGCGATTGACAAGCAGTAATCAGTCTTTAAACTGCGCCCTATAAGCTGTTCACTTTGAAAAAAGTGACCTTCTTACAGGGCTTTTTTGTGTGTATGAATTAAAAAAGATGACTTCTGTGATATACAGAAGTCATCTGCTGATTACTTAATTAAGCCACTGCTTATTCTACCAAATGACACACGGCACTATGGCCTTCTGACACGATTTTCCGTTCAGGCTTGACAGCCATACATACATCCGAGGCAAAAGAACACCGCGGATGAAAAGTGCAGCCACTTGGTGGATTAAGCGGTGATGGCACCTCGCCTTGAATCGATACCATCTGCTGCTTCTGCTCCACACTATCCGGAATCTTCAAAATCGAATTTAGCAGGACCTGCGTGTAAGGATGCGTAGGTTTCTTGAACAATTCATCCGCCGGAGCTTGCTCAACCACCTCTCCTAAATAAAGAACCGCGATATCATCACTCAAATACTCCACTACTGCCAAATTATGCGAAATAAAGATATAAGTCAGGTTAAACTCCTTCTGCAAATCCTTTAGTAATTGAATGACTTGAACCTGAATAGATACATCCAATGCGGACACCGGTTCATCACAAATGAGCAATTTGGGATTCAGTGACAACGCTCTGGCAATCCCAACCCGCTGCAATTGTCCACCTGACAGTTCATGCGGATAAGCGTATTGGACTTCAGAAGGCAAACCGACCCGCTCAAGTAATTCGATCACACGCTCATGCCGGCTTACTTTAGTTCCAATTTTGTGGATAGCCATTGCATCTTCAATAGCGTCTCCTACCGTCATTCTCGGACTGAGACTCGCCTTGGGATCCTGGAAAATAATTTGCATATCCCGGCGCATCGCCCGCAGCTTCTCTTTATTTGCCTTTGAGAGCTCCACGTCCTCAAAAAATATTTTTCCTTTGTCAGATTCGAGTAGACGCAGAACCATTCGCCCTAAGGTTGATTTTCCTGAGCCACTTTCCCCAACAAGCCCCAGTGTTTTCCCCGCTTCCAGGGTAAAAGAAACATTCTCGATGGCATGCAGCTTTTTTCCTTGTACCCGAAAAGTTTTCGAGACATTTTCTACGCGCAAGAGCGGATTATTGGGCATAGGAAGCGACCTCCTCAGCATGATGGCAGGCGATCTGATGATCGGTGCTAAAATCACGAAGCTTGGGAACTTCATTCTGACACCGTTCAGTTGTATAGAAGCAACGATCGGCAAATGGGCAGCCGGTCAATGTCTGTGTAAGTGTCTTTGCCGTCTTTGGAATAGGCATTATTTCTTTTCCCTTGTGGCCCACTTCGATAATGGAGCGTTTCAATCCAAGTGAATAGGGATGCGCCGCCTCACTTATGAACTTGTCCGTAGTGGCTTTCTCCATGATTTGGCCCCCGTACATCACGATGATTTTGTCACAAAAGTTGGTCGCAAGGCCAAAATCATGCGTTACCATCACTACGCTCATCCCATGTTTTCTGCGCAATTCCTGCAATAGTGCAAGAATCTGCATCTGCACAGTGACATCAAGCGCGGTTGTTGGCTCATCGGCAATCAATAATTGCGGTTCACATGCCAAAGCAATAGCAATCATGATACGTTGGCGCATACCCCCGGAAAATTCGTGAGGATAACTTTTAAACCGTGATTTAGGATCCGGAATCCCCATTTCATGCAAGAGCTGAATGGTTCGGTCAAAAGCTTCCTTCCGGTTTGCATATTGATGTGTCAGCATGGCTTCCATTATTTGATCC
Organism: Paenibacillus sp. FSL H7-0323; assembly: GCF_038002725.1. Lineage (NCBI taxonomy): Bacteria > Bacillati > Bacillota > Bacilli > Caryophanales > Paenibacillaceae > Paenibacillus > Paenibacillus sp. FSL H7-0323. Next base: position 1,781,936 of record NZ_JBBODB010000001.1, read on the forward strand.
CCGATACGCATGATCGGGTTCAAGCTGGTCATCGGATCTTGAAAAACAACGCCGATGTCACGTCCACGAATATCTTCTAATTGTCTGGGACGCATTTTAAGTAAGTCCTTACCATTAAACTGAGCTGTCCCCGATGTTATTTTTCCATTTTCACGGATGAGCCCAATTGATGACATCAATGTAACTGACTTACCGGAGCCACTTTCACCAACAATCCCCAAGGATTCATTTTCATTGATCGAAAAACTGACGCCGTTTACGGCATAAACTTCATCTTCACTGCGGGAGAACTTCACATGAAGGTCATCAATAGAAAGTAGCGGTTCACCCATATTAATTGCCTCCTTTCGGACTGAATGCTTCCTGGAGACCGTCTGCTACAAACAGAAACGAAAGCAAGGTTATTGCAAAGATACCTGCCGGAAAATACAGCAGCCATGGAAAGCCGAGAATATTCTCACTGGCTTGAGCAATCATACTCCCAAATGAAGGGATTGGCGGCCGAAGCCCCATGCCAAAAATACTTAAGCCTGCAATCTGGATGAGATCACCGGGAATCCCGAAGGCGAGAGAGACACCCATACTGCCGATAACATTCGGCAACATATACCGTCTGGCAATATGCGCCTGAGATGCGCCTAACGCTCTTGCCGCTTCCACCATCTCCCCGTCCCGCATACTTAGGACCAGACTTCGGATCAAGCGTGCATACCCCGCCCAACCCGGAATTCCAATTGCTAGAATCAAAGATAAATACCCACGTCCCAGCATAATGACTAATATCAAGGCGAACAAAAATCCCGGCAAGGTCATCATAAAATCCACAGCACGCATAATAATCATATCGGCGATTCCGCCGCGCAATCCGGCCCACAAGCCCAATATGATCCCGATAATGAAGCTGACCAAAGTCGCGCCAAAAGCAATAATCAGAGCGCTTCGAACACTGAACAGAATCTGGCTGAACATGTCATGCCCCACATTATCCGTACCAAAAATATGCTGCCAGGTCGGCCCTTGATTGATAGCCAAAAAATCTCCCGTGCGATAGTCATATGGGGCCACCCAAGGTCCAATGATCCCCGCGATCAAAAAAAGGATAACCCAGACCAAACCAATAACGGCAAGACGATGTCTTTTAAATCGCTTCCAACCTTGATAAAACTGGGATCTCTGAAGATTCTTTTTTCTCTTCAAAGCTACATCCGATTGAGTTGCTGCAACTGTGCCAGCCAATTGCTCCCCCTCCTAGGTTCGTATAGTCTGTGCCGCTTATAATCTGACACGCGGATCAATAAAGGCATAAATAATGTCAACGAGTAAATTCATAATCATAATCATGGATCCCAGCAGAAATACAGATGTGATGGCGAGCGGATAGTCGAAACTGGTAAATGCCGTCTGCATCACCTGACCAAGCGCTGGAATGGCGAAAATTTGCTCCACCCAGATCGTGCCCATCACTGTAAAAGCAAATTGAGGTCCGATGACGGTTATCATCGCAGTCAGCGAGTTTTTGACACCATGCTTAAAAATCATCGGCCAATATTTGACACCCTTAGCTTTTGCGGTTCGCATAAAATCCGACCTCATGGTTTCGATCAGACTGCCCCGCATATATCTGGCAACAACACCGACATTCGCCGCAGATAAACAAATAATCGGCAAAATTGCTTGCCTCCAGTGACCCCATCCCGTTACAGGCAGAATTCCTTGAAACACAACACCAAATAACAAAACCATAATCACCGCGAGAACAAATGCCGGAATGGCCTGACCCGTCAATGAGATGGTGCTTACCACATAATCAATCCAAGTGTTACGTTTGAGTGCTGCAATAATGCCAAGCGGAACCCCGATAATTACCGAAAGAACAACAGATCCAAAGGCCAAAAGTGTACTGATCGGCAAAGCCTGCTTCAGTTGAGTCGCAATTTGCAAAGACGGATTCTGCATCGAATTACCGAAATCGAAGGTTAATTGATGCCATATATACTTCATGATTTGTTGCCACAGCGGTAAATTCAAACCATACCGGCTTTGAAACTGGTCCATGACTTGTTGATAGAGAACAGGGTTTTGCCCTTGCAGCGGAGCCAGTGCCGTAGCCATGGTATTCGTATTCATGAAACCGCCAGGTGAATAATACATCATGGTATAGCTAACTGAAATGACCAAGATTAAAGTGATAATAATTTGTAAAATGCGCTTTGAAATAAATTTCAATATGGTCAAATCCGACCCTCCTTTACCGATTCACGGGCACCATAATTGGCGCCCGCGATTGGTAATTATTCAACCCATTTAGGATTATTCTACAGATAAAAGATGTAGCCCATAGAAGTTGCCCCATGCCCAAGGATTTGATTGCACTCCTGTAATGCCGGGTTTTACCAAGAAGTATTGCTGTTGATAATACAACGGAACAGCATAAGCTTCTTCGAGCAGGTTATTAACTACCTTAGCCGCGATAGGAGCAGCGTCTTCGACGGTCAGCGCATTTACGAATTGCGCTTGCCACATTCTCAAATCTCTTAAGGTATCAGATTGATAACTGTTGTAATATACCTGTACATCAAGTGCATTTTGATTCAACTTGCCACCTGGCGCGTTTGGTGCTACGAAGGTCCAAGCGGTTACAAAGGCGGCATGTTTTTCATCGTTATTTTTAGCATTTTTCCAAAGGTCTACAATCTGTTGCCATTGTTCAGCGGCCGTTGGAAGCCCCGGTTGTTTCAAATAAGGCTGCCAATCTGCAGGCTGCTCTGCTGTCCATTTATCCAAAAAGGCGATATCCTCTTTAGCAGCTTTTTCTAATGCTGCCCAGTCGCTCCATTCCACACCGGCGTTCTTATTATCCGGATCCCCATATTTTTCAATGGCCGGTTTATAATAAGTTTCCTTGGTCCAATCCACGAATTGTTTCGTAGCTTCTAGCGGGGCATCCAGTGTTCCTATGGAATATAGTTGCTGCGTTGCACCCATGTCCAAACTTCCTGGTTCACTCCAGTTGGTTGCGCCCGACGCCAGAATAAAGCCTGGTTTTGCATCGCCCTGAGGTCCGCTGTACTGATAAGCGTTAAACTGCGCCTCATTGAGCTGAACTAGCTCTGTTTTGATACCAAGATTTTGTTGCAGTAATTGACCTAACGCCAAAGCGATTTGTTCACCCTGAGCATCTACTTGCTTGACCCCAACATACAACGATAGGGTTGGCAGACCTTTACCGCCTTCATACCCAGCATCCTTCAATAATTGTTTGGCTGCCTCGAGATCTTCCGGAAGTCCTTGCTCCAGTTTTTCCGTTGGCCAACCTGGTGAAGCAAAGATATTGGTCGCCCCGCCCATGCCGTTCAGCACCGATTCTACGATCGGTTTACGCTGGATCGCTTTGGCGATAGCCTGGCGCACCTCTTTTTTGTCATATGGAGATTCCGTTGTCGGGTTGCTCCAGAGCAAATATTTGATCGCATAAGTCGCTGCAGTATACAGCTGGGACTTTAGCTCCTCCGTTTTCTTCACGTATTGTAAATCAGACGCGCTTTGGATTAGAACGACATCTGCATGGCCGGACATATAATCCTCCACCGGCACGGTTGTCGCCGGAAGAACATGGATGGTCTCTACATTGCCGTGATTAAGCTGGCCGGCTGCACCTACATAATTCGGATTGCTCACCATGACGAGTTCACCGTTAGGTGTAAAAGATTTAACCATGTAAGGGCCATTGCTCACAAAATTCCCCGGTTCAAACCACTTACCAGGGTTCGCTTCGACCGCTTTAGGATTCATAGGCATCGACCCGGAAAGAACCATATCCCCCAGAATAGCGTGAGGCAGCGTGGTCGTAATTTCCAGCGTGTAATCATCAACTACTTTTAGACCAACTTCTTCTTTACTTACAGATCCGGCATGGTATGCATATCCGTTCTTCACAAAATTAAGTACGCTTAGCCAAAGTTGTGCGGTTGTGTTAGCTGGATCCAATTGATACATATAAGAAAAATAAAAATCATGGGCGGTTACAGGATCGCCATTTGACCATTTGGCATCTTTACGGAGGGTAAACGTCCAAGTTTTTTTGTCATCTGAAACGGTATAACCTGTCGCAATTTTCGGAACGATTTCATTATCCTGATTGTAGCCATAAAGCCCTTCGAGCAAAGTTCCTTGCCCTACCAGAATTTGTCCTTGCCATTGTGTAGGATCGAGCGTCGGGATCTTTGGATTGAAAACGGTTACCGAACTTCCCGCTTTAATTTCAAGATCAGAAGCGCCCTCATTCTTAACTGCCGTTTGACCCACATCACTGGTTGCTTTTACCGAAGTATTGCTATTACCTGCAGCATTTTTACCGTTCTCATTGGCACTATTAGAGGAATTACTGCAAGCAGTCACAGATAACAAAGAAAATGACAGAAGTAGAGCTAAGAACGCGTTCTTTTTTTTCATCCTCAAGTGAACCCCCTCATACATAGTCATGAAACAAAAAAACTAACATTTTATTATCTTGTTATCTATGATGTTATCCTTCACCTTTTCATGCTTTGCCCCCCTAAATTTAAACTCCGATGTTTGTTTGTGAACTTACGAATGTCTTCTTTTGAATATCACTTAGGAAACTAAGAGTAATCGCTTACATTCTAAAATTTTCCACAAAGATTGTCAAGAAAAAAAGTTACGTTAGTTAGCATAACTAGTTATTATTAATATAACTTAATCTTATAATATGAATTTTTCGTTAATTTTTTATTAGCTTTTTTAGTGTTATTTCGTAAATAATACTAACTTATTGACGAATTTTAGCTTATTTCTTGTAATGCTGATATAAATGCTATAGAAGAACTAGTTCTATGAGTTGAGTTCCTTAGGACATAATAAAAAGAGTGCATCCCGGCAGTCATTTTATGACCTTTGGGATACACTCTGAACCATTTAGATATGGGAATCGGAATAAAATACTGTTATCGATACAAATATCAGAATAGGTGGACTCCGCCTCTACCGGAAATTATCTAAACACTCATGTAGAAAGGCGTCTAGTGTGCGTGGATCTCTGCCGAGTAAACGCTTCACAGTGTCATTTGGACTTTCTGGCACCATCCTAGACATGGTTTGAATTTCCACAACGTGGTTCGCGAGCCAAGGAGGCAGATTCCCATGCTCAATAAGATTACGGAGTAGTACTTGAGGGTCCATGTTGATGTAACTTATCGGCCGATTAAGCAGGGCAGATAGTCGACTCGCGATCTGGGGATAACTGAAAATCTCCGAACCAGTAAGCGTATATATATGGCCTGATACCTTGTCGTTGGTCAGAACTTCTACGGCAACGTCTGCAATATCGCGACAGTCAATAAAGTTACACGGTGAAACGCCCATAGAGCCGAAGAAAACATTTTGGGTTGTGATCGTTGGTGCAAAGCGCATTAAATTTTGCATGAACGCATAAGGGCGCAATACGGTATGGGTGATACCCGATACCCTCAACGTGTTCTCAATTTCTTGATGCCAGCCCGCCACTGCCACTGGAGCGCTCTGCTCAAAGGCTGGACTGGATATTTTTACGATATGTTTGATTCCAGATTCGGTGGCAATCTGAATGATTGAGGTTTCCAATTCGATTTGTCTTGGACTGTTGGACATGGCAAGGAAGAGCTGGCTAGCATCTGTAAACGCGCGTCGCAGCGATTCAGGATCGGAAGCATCTACCCTTGCGACCTCAGTAGTCGATCGGCCTTTTTCTCCGATTTGATCACGCAACTTCTCTGGCTCTCTACTCAGCGCCCTGACAGGTACACCAAGATCAACCAAACGTTCCAAAAGCGCACTTCCAATCGTACCTGTTGCTCCCATAATAACTATCATTTTTATCTTCTCCTTTTGGATGAAAAATTAGTTGTGACGGCAAGTCGCCACCGCCATGTCACTATCGTGCTCGCTATGAATCCAGACAACGGGAAATCGATCCAGACACGATTTACCCAGACCAAGTGATTACTCGGTATCATAATTTCTACTACAACAGATGTTACCCATGCAGCGTATAGCCCAAATGAGGACCCGGCCATTGCGAATACCCCTACCACAACCAAGTGAGGTGCACCGATGACCCATCGCAAATGGCCCACTCGACTATGCAACAAAAGTCCAATCATCAAGGCCATCAAGGCGGATGCACCGCCAATAGTGGTCAATGCCGCTATTTGAAGCCCCCTATCTGCAGTAACCAATCCCCCGATACCTGCCATAATGGCAGGAGCAGCATAGGCCATTACAACTTCACGCCATAGTACAAAAGTCTTTTTCTTGGAACCAACAGCCTTGATGCTGTAAACATCATCTGTCTGATTCGGGTATTTCATCTGGTTCATTTACTTGCTCCCTTCTTCTTTGAAATAGTTCAACGATTGATTTCAGCGAACTATAATTAGGCGCCTAACTATATAAGAGTAAAAATAGGCTAGCTTCACTAGCCCAATTCTACTCATTACTGATGTTTCCCCTTTGGTTTCGAGCCTAATTCGCCCGTAAGTGCTGAAATGCCTTGTGTAACTCGACCTAGCAAGTCGAGAAATACGCTGCGTTCTTCGATGTTGAGCAACCCCACCATAGCTTCCAGCCGAGCGAAATGCTCAGGAGCCATTTCACGGAGCTTCTTCGCTCCTTCTTCCGTTAAAACTACTGATTTCTGACGGCCATCGTCTGAGCTTAATCGCCGAGATACTAGCCCATCTCGTTCAAGAATGTCGATAAGACCAGTCACTGTAGCACGTGTAACGCCTAGATGCTCCGCTAATTGCGAAGGCAACTCTTCTCCTTCGTTATCTTCAAGATCTGCCAATAAACGATAACGCCCTGTTGATAAACCGAATCTAGAGAAATGAATCTCCGAGGCGTGTCCAAGCATGGCTCCCGCTGCCATTAGCCTAGACGCGACGAGTATAGCCTGTGCGTCTATGTCTAGGTTATAGCGATCAATCTGACGCTTGGATTGTACAAGCGAGGGAATAGCCTCAATGTCGTTTATTTTTTTATTATTGTTGTTCATATATGTAGTATGGTCCCTAACTACTTTTGTGTCAACTCATTTTTTTATACCTCGTCAACCCCGGAGTTAAACAGTTGGATTTGGTTGTAACTCTATATTTCTCCCAAAGCTTGATCAATCGACCTTCAAGATCTTCAATCCGTAGTGAATATTCTGCTCTTATTTTCAAAAGTAGTAGAAGTTCTGTCCGCATCATTCTACTATTCAAATTTTAACTGAAGCGAATCACAGATTGGCATATAGCCTATCTTTTGATAAATGCTATTAGATGTGGGATTTGCTAAGTCGGTATATAAGACGCATCTAGTAAACCCTTTATCCAATGCAAGTTGGCTTATTTGCGCCACAATTGAAGTTGCGTAACCCTTTCCGCGCTCATATGGAGGGGTATATACAAATGCCACGCCAATAGCCGTCTGCATCTCCCTTGTATATCCTGCCATAGAAACGGGTATCCCGTTGTCCTCTAAAATATATAGTTTTTTCGATGCTATTCGGTAGAGGTAAGGGTCTGCATCTTGCGGGATGGACATTTCTGTTTTACCATAACTCCCCGCTGCATAAAATGCTTCAGCCCAGTATGGGAAAAAGTGAATATCCTTTTTATCTAGCAATCGAATGATACCAACCTTTTGAATGTCTGGGTTTACTGCCGTAAGTTCATATATACGTTGGGTCATGATTGTTTTAAAGGTTGTTCCCTTGCGCAAAGTATATTCTTTGGCAAAATACTCTGCCAAGGTTTTTTCGGTCATCACACCTGGAATTTCACGGTCTTTCAGCCCATCTACCAGACAGTTTATAGCTTCTGGGTTAATTATGTTGTCTGTTGCATAAAGCGTAATATTGTGTGGCGGTGTCATTATGGCGGTAAGTTGTATGCCCCTAGCATCTGAAATCGTTACCATAAGCCAATTTACAGGGTCACGCCAGTCTGTTTTGTCTTTTCCTTCATGTCCAATTATGATATTGCCAAGAGGAATCAAATTTTGTGCTTCATGACGCATCAACATACCATAGGTATCATTGTAAAACTCATAGACATCCGTATACAACTTGAATTGCATTGCAATATCCCCCTTTCATCTGGTCAACGTTTTTCCGGATTTTTCGAACTAATCGTTCTTCTTACGGTTTGTTCATTTTTCGCCTGCCAATTTAATAATTAATTTATGAAGACGCAAAAAACCCCATCCCATTAGGGACGGAGTTGCTCCGCGTTACCACCCTGATTGACGTTTATAATAAACGCCCTCTTTGCCATCGTCCAACAACGATGCTTCTTTGTAACGGTAGAATCCCGGTCCCATCTACTATAATTCGGGGGACTGCTCTGAGGTGATTTTTGGATTCGGATATCCGCTGCCTCGCACCAACCGGCAGTTCTCTGAACGGCTTTTCCAGATCTACTTGTCCTCTTCATCGCATTTGGTAATTATTAATTAAGTTTAATATAAGACAATAGGAATTTTCTGTCAATAATTCAAACAACAATAAGGACCTTTAAACTTATATTGCTTCTAAAGCAGATAATCTAACTAATCATGCGACGATATGAATGCGGAGACTACACTCCGGTCTGCTTATTTTCTTCATCAGCACATAGCACCAACCTTTTACTTACCTGCTTAATCTGTTTCGATTAGCTTAGAGGTCAACTTCACTACTGGCCTGATATACTTCAAAAACCGCTCCGGATCGTGATAAACGTAAATGATTCTCCCAGGGGAAGTATCAAAGCAGTAACCAGTGTCTGCAAAATTAAAAGTTGCCATTGCCCTTTCCATCTTTTCCTCTACACTACGATTTTCCTGCTCATAATTGAATGGTCCATGTTCAAAAACAATATACTCGGCTTCGAGAACATCAATCATAAGCATTTGTGGAGGTACTTCACCTTTATAATCAAAAGGAAGACGTACACCAAAACACTCTGTACGTGGAATACCCCAATCGCAGAGTCTGCCATCCGGGTCATTAATGTAAGCCATAATCTGACCGCTGCCACCGTTAGATTCACTCCCGCCATCGTCATCCAATTTGCCCTTGATACTATCGAGTAAGCCGCAAATTGTTTCGCAGTCCTGTCCCGTAATAAGACTTTGCTTTTGCCAAAAATCCCAATACCCATTACTCTCATAGTTTTTAATGTGCAAAAATTTGTGAGTGGGAATGGTTACAAAATAAATGTTAAGATCATCTGTAGATTTCATCATACCAATCTCTCCAAATCCGAAAAAGTAGCGGTCGAAAGAGTTTATTTTTGTACGAAGGGCGACAGGCATAGGCTTTTTCCGGTATTCACTTGGAGTTACACCATATGTTCCCTTGAAAGCCCTGGTAAAAGCTTCATGTGATGAAAAACCATAATCAAAAGCAATATCCAAAATGCTCTTTTCACTATCCCGAACCTCTTTTAGTGCAAAGGCTAATTTTCTATGCCGTAGATAATCCCTAAATTGCATTCCCGATATTTCCTTAAATTTTCTCGTAGCATGAAATTCGGAATAACCTAACTTGTGAGAAAGAAATCGTAGCGTTATTGCTTCACTGTTACGATTCTTAATACACTCGTCAATTTCATTAACGATTATTTGGATTTGCTTGTGCCACTCGTACAATTGGTCTGTTCACCTCGTTTCAACCACTCTATAGTCATTGTAGAGTAATGGAATTTGCATTGCTTGATTCTACTTGCGGAAAAGAGATGACAATTCAAACGTTTTGGTCCTACTATTTCGGAATCTCATCATGAAACGGTACCACTATTTCGTTTGTATCGTTAAGGAATACATATTGAATCTCAGATTTCCTCTTTGCATTTAGTGGTCGGTGTATAACCCTATCGTTCTGTCAAAGTTATTTCCGCAAGCAGCTTAAGCGTGTCATGCATTCGGAGGATGGACAAGAAGCATGGAGTATCGGGAGGCATTAAACAAAAGGGCTCGGACCCGTTGAGACATGGGAGTGAAAATCACATGCCCTTACAGTTGTTCCAAGCCACCGCCTCTTCAATTTCCTTCTTATCTCACATTTAGCTAAAGGTAAAATCCTACGAATTCATGAGCCTGCATGAGTAAACTAAATCATTTCGGAGGAGTTCAATGCCCATCTCATTCCGGGTAATGGTGATGATTAGACCCTGTTAGAGTCTGGCGAACGTGATGTAATCAACTTGGACAGGTTCTGCCAATTCCATCCGAAGTGCCCGGTTGATCTGTCCCCGGTGATATTGCCCATGTAAAATGACCTGCGACAAGATATCCCGGACGGACGTTTGGAACGGGACTCCGTTCTGGTTCGCATAATCGACCCTCACGTCCAAATCAGATTCCTCGAGCCCTTCGATATACACACGATATTTCTCGGCGTTTTCTTCGAACTCCGTTCGGATCGCCGTCAGGTCCTCTGCTTCCTCCCACAACGAATATTGCGCACTACCCTTGCCCTGCAATCGGGACAGCCAGACTCGTTCCGCAACCGCGACATGCCGAACCAGCTTCAGAAGGTCCTTGTTCTTCATCTCACTCTCCTCGAGCGCTTCTAAGATTTGTGCGTCCGCCCAGTACAGGTGGTCCATCATACACTTGATCGTCTTCATTTTCGTTTCCCCCTCTTCGTCTCATTGGATTAATTGAACCTACCGTTTCCCGTAATTGGTCATTTATTTCACAAATCATCATAATCTTCATCAGTCAAAGGTTCTATTTTTTATCTCGCTCAATGGAATCAGGAGACGTGTGTCGTCTTTTGGTTAGAATCAGAAAATATAAAAGATGAGACCTTTGCCCTCGGCTACAGTTTGGCTGTAGAAGCGCCGGATTTCGTTAAAATGCTGTAGCAGGTAGGCAAAGAACGCATCCTTATCCTCGTCTGAAACAATATCAGGTTCAAGAGGATATACTTCTTCCTTAACCATGGCCGGGAAATCATACCGCAAGCGGAGCTGCGCTTCATCCAGCTCAGAAATAACCTGATGCGCTTCTGCAACTTGCTTGGCACGTAAGGAAAACGCCCCGAATGAGCCAAAATCGATGCCTTTGTCTGATGTCAGCGGAACAACATAACTAAGAGGGGCATCTCCATCGGAAATAACTCCACAAAGCAAGTAGTGAATCGCCTCCCAGGATCTATCAATGTCCAGTCCGGGATAATCGTCTATTTTCAAGCTATTCAATGCAATGTCGCCTGTAACAATTTGCTGCACTAGGTTGTCATCCATAGCAAAGTAATATCCACGCATTCCCATGTTGTCATCCTTCCTTCCATTCTAGTAGTGACTATACTGCCCTATCATAATGTAACCTCTGGATTTATCCCGCAGGATAGAAAAAGAGTGAAGATCAGCCCCCTACGTAATCATAATATCTTGTCTGCACAAGTTACTACATCCCGTTTAAGATAGGTATGTCCTACACTCTTTAACTAATGAATTTTATGTGTAAAATATATAGTCTCCCACAGCCGACACTGAAACCATATCCCATATACGGCGAGTCCGACTAATAGTCTTGACTACGGACCCAGCTGAAGCTATTGGCGAATTTATTGCCGTTGGAGCAAGTTTGCGGACTCCAGTGCTGCTATTCTCCCGCAAGCGGTGCATATATAGCCCTTTTCATGCCAATAACGACTATGCGGTCCGATAGCAGTCCAAAAAGGACGTATTCCCGCGTTTTGGGTCATCTGTGTCCGCTAGCGGCTTCGTACATGCAAATGTGATGTAATCACCCGTGTTCCATATAAACTTCCAGTCAGACTATGACTCCACTGTTAATTGACCCGTATCCATATTATTAAGCACAAGTTTGCCTTCCAGCGGGGTGCCGTCTTCGCTCGCAAGCTTCAGCTTACCCGTACGGCCCTTTTCAATTAATGCCTTTACTTGTGTATCTGTAAGGGTACGCCCGTGGTTCTCTTTCCAGATCACGAACTTGCAGCCTTCTTTGTAATGAGAGCAGCCGTAGCCTTTTTTACCCATAAAAATCATCCCGCCACAGCCAGGACGCGGGCAGTTTCCGATAATTTTCGGACCTGAATTTGCTGATTCTTCTTCGTTAGCTGGTTTACGTTTTCTTGGCGCGGCAGGTTTATCGCTACTTTTACGAGATGTACCTCCACCACTCCGACCTTTAGCCCCTGTATTCACAGAAGGAGTTTCCCCTTCAAAAGAAGTTTTGGACGCCCGAGACTGCACACGAACCTTGTCCACGATCATACAGGCAAATCTTTTTACATTCTCCATAAATTGTCCGTCCGACGCCGTTCCTCTTGATATTTCGTTCAAGCGACGTTCCCACTGGCCGGTCATTTCAGGTGAAGTCAACAGCTCGATGCCCGCTCCACGTATCAGTTCAATAGCCGTTCGTCCTTTTTGCGTGATGGCGATTTTTTTGCCTTGCATTTCAATGTATCCGACATTCTTAAGCCGTTCAATGGTTGCTGCTCGTGTGGCTGGAGTACCCAGCCCTGAATCCTTCATAGCATCCCGAAGCTCTTCGTCTTCAATCTGCTTTCCGGCACTTTCCATCGCTCTAAGCAGCGTGCCTTCCGTATAGTGTTTTGGCGGCTGTGTATCTTTCTCTTTAACGATAGCGTCACTACAGATCACCTCATCTGCCGGAGCGATTGCGAACGGTTCATTCACTTCAATCTCTTCGTCTTCCTCATCATCCTTGTTTTTTCCCTTGGACGACTTCGCTTTATCTTTTTTCTGGTCCGCGTAAATGACCTTCCAACCGAGACTTAATAATTCCTTAACAGTAGTTTTGAACTTTTCGTCCTCTACATCAGTCATAACCGTATGCACTTTATATTCCGCAGCCGGATAGAACTGTGACAAAAAGCGCCGCACAATCAAATCATACAGCTTTCCCTCATCCGCACTAAGCCCTGTTGCTTTCCGATATGTAGGCAAAATCGCATGGTGATCCTCGACCTTGGAGGGATTGCAGATAAATTTGTTTCCTTTATGAACGAGATTACGATTCGCGCCCTTCACCCATTCATCATAAGCCGTCCCTTGGAGCGCAGATAAAGTCTTATGCATCTCCGGAATATTTTGTTCTGTAACATAGTTAGAATTCGTCCGCGGATAGGATATCACCTTATGCTTTTCATATAATGCTTGTGCGATATCGAGTGTTTTTTTAGCGGAAAAAGCGTACTTCCCATTCGCCTCCCGCTGCAGCAGCGTTAAATCATACAGTTTATTCGGATACTCTTTCGTTTCCTTAACCTCATAAGAGTCAATTCGTCCCGGTTTTCCTTTGACCTTGGCAGCCAGCGCCTCCGCCTTCTCACCATCAGTGAGGCGGTCACCCTGCCACATACCTTTATAAGTCATTTCATTTTGTGTAAAATGGCCCTCCACCTCAAAAAACTTAAGGGATGAGAACGCCTCAATCGTCTTCTGGCGATCATAAATAAGTGCAAGTACTGGGGTCTGAACTCTCCCCACAGACAGCAGAACATTATGTTTCGTAGTAAATGCACGTGATCCGTTCATACCGATTAACCAATCGGCTTCACTGCGCGCTTTTGCCGCTTTAGTTAGATTCTCGTACTCCGCCCCATCCTTTAGCTCTTGAAAGCCTTTGCGGATTGTCTCTGGTGTCAAATCGGAAATCCACAGCCGTTTCACAGGATGTTCAAGCTTCAAATGCCGCTGAATGAGCGAAAATATATGCTGGCCTTCTCGCCCGGCGTCACAAGAATTTACCAGCAGATCGCTTCGTTTAGCCAGCTCTCCGATTACCTTCAGCTGATCAATGGTCCGCGCATTAGGAACCAGCTTGAATTGGTCCGGAATAATGGGAAGATCATTAATATTCCATTTTTTGTATTTTACATCATATGCATCCGGCTCAGCCAATCCGATTAGATGCCCTATTGCCCATGTAATAATGTACTGCTCCCCTTCAAGATAGGAACGGTAATTTTTAGCCTTTGGTTCTATTGCGGCGGCGATATTCCGCCCCATGTCCGGTTTCTCCGCAATAATAAGTGTCTTCAAAAACATTCGCTCCTTACCTTCTCGTTCTTAAGTCCAAAACAGGTCCAGTACTCTATTATAACATTAACCTCGCTTTTTTTTAATCGACCGGACTTTTCATAATCTTTCGTTTGATTTAAAATAAGTTGGTATAAGCGTTCATATATCGGAGGGAAACAAACCTTGTATGAGAATCACAGATTTACAGAACCTTTTTCAGATCGAAACCTCGCCGCCCTGAAGGCGGATTGTGAGCAGTGCTTTGGCTTGTGTTGTGCCGCATTACCTTTTGCTGCTTCCGTAGATTTCGCTAGAGACAAAGACGCTGGACAGCCCTGTCACAATCTACAGTCGGACTTTCGCTGTGGTGTACATACAGAGCTAAGAGAATTAGGATACCGTGGTTGTACGGTCTATGACTGTTTTGGAGCTGGGCAAAAGATTTCTCAAGTCACTTATGCTGGAGAAGACTGGAGGAAAAAGCCGAAAACTGCGAAGCAGATGTTCGAGGTATTTCCGATCATGTGGCATTTGCACGAGCTGCTTTGGTATTTACATGAATCTTTGAACTTAAAAATAACCCGTACAATCCATACGGAGCTGCAAACAGCTCTCGATGAAACGGAACAACTCACTTTACTTAATCCTGAAGCTCTTGTAAAAGTGGATGTTGCCGCTCATCGAGCACAAATCAATATGTTACTGTTGCAGGTCAGTGAGCTTGTACGAACTGAGGCTCGCCGTAAACTAAAGAAATCAGCGAAGAATTTCAGTCGAGGTGCCGACCTTATGGGAGCTAAGCTCAAAGGAGGCGATCTTAGAGGCGCCAATTTGAGAGGAGCCTATTTAATAGCCGCAGACCTTAGGGACGCTGATCTCAGAGGTGCAGATCTTATTGGGGCAGACTTTCGCGATACTGACCTCAGAGGTGCTAATTTAGCAGAAGCTCTCTTTCTCACTCAGGCACAGATCAATGCGGCAAAAGGCAATACTCTCACAAAATTACCAGCAACACTCTCCTGCCCTGATCATTGGCATTCCCATTAAATGAAAAAAGATCATTTATATCAGCGGTGAATAGAATTGTTTGATCCGAGACACAGCTTCCATAATTTCTAAGACTTCTTTCCCCGCTGTGTTTCGTTTCAGATACTCTACTCTTCCCTGTGATGCTTCCTTGCCCACAACTATTGATAGAGGTATCCCGATCAAGCTTGAATCTTTAAATTTCACGCCAGCGCGTTCATCCCTATCATCAATCAGCGTCTCTATGCCAAGCTTGGTTAGTTGATCATAGAGACCTTCTGCAACCGTCTGATGCTCACTATGCTTGACGGACATTATCAAGATATGAACCTGATAAGGTGCCAATGCTGCTGGCCACATTAATCCATCCTCATCATGATGCTGTTCAGCAATAGCGGATAAAAGCCGTGAGATACCAATTCCGTAACAGCCCATAATCATAGGTTGACTTTTGCCTGAAGAATCTAAGTAAGAAGCGCCTAGCTTTTCACTGTATTTAGTACCTAATTTGAAGACATGACCCACTTCAATCCCTTGATGAAAATGCAGAATACCCTCCAAACAATGCGGACAAACTTCATTTTCTGCTACATTCCGAAAATCCCCCACATGCTCAAGCGAAAAATCTCTGCCGGGTACGACGTTACGGAAGTGATAATCTTTTTCTCCCGCCCCTGTAATCCCTTGAGTCATATCAGCTACTGCCGCATCTGCTAGGACAGTAAGCGTTAAGCCTACAGGTCCTACAAATCCACTTTCAACGCCCGCTAAGGATTTCACAGACTCGTAGTCAGCAAGCTTAATCTCATTCGTTCCTAAATATTTACTTACCTTTATTTCATTGACTTCATGATCACCCCGGACCAGTACAGCAAAAATCTGTCCGTCACCTTCATAGATTAATGTTTTGATAATCTGGTCTGGCCGGATATCTAGCTCCTGCTCTAGTTGCTCAATTGTGCGCAAATCAGGAGTGAGGAATTTCTCTATCTCCGGTACTTGTATGACAACTTCATTTTTCACAGGCCGCACGGACTCTGCCTGTTCCAGATTGGCCGCATAATCACAAACGGTGCATGCAGCAATCGTATCCTCCCCAATATCAGCTAGCGCCATAAATTCATGACTGCCGCCCTCGCCTCCAATCGCACCGGAATCCGCATGGACAGCACGGAATTTCAATCCACATCGCTCAAATATCCGGTGATAAGCCTCGAACATTTGGATATATGATTTATCTAGACCTTCCAGGTTTGTGTCAAAAGAGTAAGCATCCTTCATCAAAAACTCTCTGCCTCTCAGCAGTCCAAAACGTGGTCGGCGTTCATCTCGGAACTTGGTCTGAATCTGATATACGGTAATAGGAAGCTTTCGATAGGAGCTGATCTCATTCCGGACGAGTGTGGTTACTACTTCCTCATGTGTAGGACCTAGTATGAATTCCCGCTCATGACGATCCCGCAGCGTCATCAGCTCCTTACCGTATACCTCATACCGGCCTGATTCTTTCCAGAGCTCCGCAGGCTGCATAGATGGCATCAATACCTCCTGAGCCCCAGAGACATCCATCTCATGCCGCACAATCGCTTCTATTTTCCGTAAAACACGTCTTCCAAGCGGTAAATAAGTATACACACCCGCTGCTAATTGGCGGATATATCCCGCACGCAGCAGTAGCTGATGACTGCTTGTCTCCGCCTCTGAAGGTGCCTCACGCAGAGTTGTTAATAAAAGATTACTTTGACGCATATTTGTACCCTCCCTAAAAAATGAACGCTCTAAACGCAAAAAGACACATTCGTCAGGGACGAATGTGTCGTGATACCACCCTTATTTAACCGCCAGTCCGTACATAGTCTACACTTGATTTGGCGATCCTCGATCGAATAACGGCCGATTCCGGCAGCGGTTATACGCTGCAGCTACCCAGGCAGGATACCATCCACACGTATTTGAGGAACCTTTCAGCCGGTGAGTTCCCTCTCTGTTCTAACGCTACTAGGATCGTAAGTCCTTGGTCAATGCTTTTGTCATTTAAATATTGTATTAAATCTATATGAAAATAATATTTCCGTCAAGCGTCAGCTCCAAAAAAAGCCGCTTCTCCAGCAGGTAAACTGCTTTTGAAACGGCTTCTTGAATTAATGCCTAGACAAGAACGCTTGAGCCCATCAGGTATTTATCCACTTCACGTGCAACTTCGCGACCTTCATTGATGGCCCAGACCACCAAGCTTTGACCACGACGCATATCGCCAGCAGCAAACACTTTATCCACGTTCGTATTGAATTTGCCGTAACGTGCTTTCACATTGGTACGACGATCAGTCTCCAGGTTAAGCTCCTCAACAATATCTTGCTCCGGTCCATCGAAACCAATAGCGATGAGAGCGAGTTGAGCAGGATATACAGCTTCCGTTCCAGGAACGGGCTGGTAGATTTTACGACCTGTCTCATCCACGATCCGGCGGATCTGCACCGTATGAAGCTCCTTCAAGTTCCCCTCTTCATCCCCAACAAATTTAGTGGTCATGATAGAGAATTCACGCGGATCATCGCCAAAAATAGCTTTCGCTTCTTCTTGCGCATAATCCAAGCTGTACACATTCGGAAATTGTGGCCAAGGATTAGCAATCGGATCCCGTTGCAGAGGCGCTTTTTCATGTGTACCAAATTGAGTGATACTGCCGCAGCCATGACGAAGCGCTGTGGCAACACAGTCAGATCCTGTATCCCCGCCACCCAAGACGATTACATCTTTACCGTCAGCGGATACATAGTTACCATCCTCCAGATTGGAATTCAAGTAACTCTTGATCGTGCCATTTAAATAATCCATGGCATACATAACGCCCTTAAGCTCACTGCCTTCAATGTTAAAACGGCGTGCTTTAGTAGCTCCACCACACAGAACGACCGCATCATACTCATCAACAAGCTGCTGAGCCGGAATGTCTTTACCAATCTCAGTGTTCACTACGAAGTTAATCCCTTCAGCAGCCAGCAAATCTACACGACGTTGTACAACTTTTTTATCAAGCTTCATAGTAGGTATTCCATATGTCAGCAGTCCGCCAATGCGGTCACTGCGCTCAAATACAGTTACAGAATGTCCAGCCTTGTTAAGCTGTGCTGCTGCGGCAAGTCCAGCAGGTCCAGAGCCTACGATTGCAATTTTTTTGCCAGTCCGTTTCTCCGGAGGATTAGGTACAACCCAGCCCTCTTCAAAACCCTTATCAACGATCGCAAGTTCAATTGTTTTGATGGTTACCGGCTGTCCGATCAGGCCCACTGTGCAAGAGCCTTCACAGGGAGCGGGACAAATACTGCCTGTGAATTCAGGAAAGTTGTTTGTCTTATGCAGACGTTCCAGTGCTTCTTTCCAGAGTCCGCGATACACCAAGTTATTCCACTCCGGAATTAAATTGTGTACTGGACAACCTGAGGTCCCGCCAGCCATATCAATACCTGTATGGCAATAGGGGGTTCCGCAATCCATACAACGTGCGCCCTGTGTCCGAAGCTCGTCCTCGGATAAATGATGGTGGAATTCTTCCCAGTCCTTTACCCGCTGCTCAGGATCCCGATCACCTGGGAGCTGCCGTTTATACTCCATAAAACCTGTAGGTGTAGACATGTTTACGTTTCCCCCATCCGTTCTCTTCGTGTTGAAGTATAGTACATTGTAGCATATTGCGGCTTCGTATGGTTGTCAGCAACGCAATGAAGTACCTGCACATTCTATTCTATACCTATACATAATCATTTCTAATTTTAATTATAGTAACATTCATCACTTTTGCACAGTAATGGATAAATCTACTGATTATTTGTACTATTTCACATGTTATGTCAGAGAAAACGTTTTATTGCTATTCCGTACGTTCATAAACAAGGAAACGGTAATCATACGGATTCTTCTCATCACGAATTCCCTTGATATTGGAGACCTCTTTCCACATCCTCCAGTCAATCTCAGGAAACCGGGTATCTCCTTCAAAATCCTGTTCGATCTGCGTCAACATCAACTTGTCAGCATACGGCAACATCAACCGATAAATTTCCGCACCACCGATTACCATCAGCTCATCTTCTTTTCTACCCTCGCTGAGAGCCTCTTCAAGCGTGTGTAGAACCTCTGCACCTTCAGCTGAATAATCAGTATCCCTAGTTAGAATTAGGCTCGTTCTGCCCTTCAAGGGCTTGCCTCCGAGCGAATCCCATGTTTTGCGGCCCATTAGCATTCTTTTGCCCAATGTTTCTGCTTTGAAATAAGCAAAATCCAGCGGCAAATGCCAAGGCATATCGTTATCTTTTCCTATGACATGATTGGCACCCATTGCCCATATTAAGCTAATACTCATGAAGTTCTCTCCTTCCTCCATACTAAAGTAAAAAACTATATTGCCAAAAATTATATTTGCGAATCTTCATTTACAATTACGTTATACTGCGATCGGCGCTTTTATCGAAGGATGCGGATTGTACCCCTCAATGACCAGATCTTCCAGTTCAATATCAAAAATTGATTTCTTCTGTGAATTAATAACCAGTGTAGGCAGTGCTCTTAATTCTCTTGATAATTGCTCTTTCACTTGCTCAACATGGTTTGAATAGATATGCGCATCACTAATGCTGTATACAAACTCGCCTACTTCTAGCCCACATTCGTATGCGATTAAATGCGTAAGCAAAGAGTAAGATGGAATATTGAAGTTTGCCCCGAGAAAAGAGTCCGCACTGCGTTGCAGCAAGTGACAGCTTAGTTTACCATTTGCAACGTAGAACTGGAACATAACGTGGCAGGGCGGTAACGCTGCTTTGCTTCCTTTCGTCCCAGCATTTATAACATCTTCCGGGTTCCATGCGCTGACAATTAAACGCCGAGAATCAGGATTTGTTTTGATCTGATGAATAACATCTTGTAATTGGTCGATTGATTCGCCAGTTGAAGATGTCCAATTCCGCCATTGCTTACCGTAAACGTTTCCTAGCTCGCCATATTTCGCAGCAAACTCATCATCTTCTAAGACACGATCACAGAATGATTTCATCTCTGCTTGATATAATTGATTAAAATCTTCATCAACTAAACAACGATTCCCGAAGTCTGTCATATCCGTGCCTGCATATTCGTCCGATTCAACCCATCTTTTAAAAGCCCATTCATCCCAAATATGATTATTATTTTTCAATAAATAACGAATGTTGGTATCGCCTTTAATAAACCACAATAACTCACTTGCAATTAAGCGAAACGGTGTACGTTTTGTTGTAAACAGCGGGAAGCCTTTTGATAAATCAAATCGCATCTGATAACCAAATACACTAATTGTACCAGTTCCTGTACGATCTTCTTTTTTCACACCATGATCCAAAATATATTGTAAAAAATTCAAATAGGTTTGTTCTAACTCATTCGTCAAAGTATTGCACCTCCGTAATATTTCACCTCATATATTATATCTGAAAAATCCGATTTTTGTAGAAGGTAAGATAATTTTTAAATATATTTAATAATCGGGTTACCTATTCAATTATAAAGGATTGATTCAGCAATTGTATCTCTACTCCGCTATCCTAAGCTCCACTCTTGCCCCATAAGCCCGAAGGCTTGCTTGTCCACCCACAGGAAAGGTAATCATCGGCGATGTATGTCCAAAGTCCACGTCTGCAATCACAGGAATATCGGATAATTCTTCTTTTGAGCGGATAATTGTGGTCAGCTGCTTCTTTGACATACGCGATTCTTTTTGGAACCTGCCGATCACCAACCCTTTGACCTCTTCAAACTCAGGCTGATGAATTAGGGATTGCAGATCTCGATCAAAGGTTGCAGGTGCTGACTCATAATCATCCTCAATGAACAAGATAGAATTTTTTAAACTTGGCATATACTCTGTTCCCTGCAAAAGATTTAAAGTGCATAAATTGCCACCAATAATCGTTCCTTTCGCTTCCCCATCATTGATAATGAACGGACCTTCATTTTTAATAAATATCCGGTTTTCCTGATCCAGATACCACTCATCATCACTCCAATGCCTGGAAGGCTGCACTAGAATTTCTTTATTGTCCATCATCAGCTTGCGGAAATATTCGATGGTATATTCATTATCGTGGAGCATCGCAAATGTGGAAAAATGCGGTCCGGAGTATGTAACTAATCCTGTTTGAGCATAAATCGCATTACTTAGTGCAGTAATATCCGAATAACCACATAAACGCTTTGGATTCTCTGCAATGATTGAATAATCTATATAACGCAGGAGCTGGTTACTATTGAAGCCCCCAATGGTCGTTAATATTCCTTTCACTTTGGGGTCTAAAAAGGCTTCGTGCAAATCCTCAATTCTCGAATCAATAGAAGAGGAAACAAAATCATCCGTCTCAAAAGAATTTGTTGAAATGGATATCCGAAAACCTAACCGTTCAAGCTGCTCTTTAGCGATTTTTCTTTGCTGAGCATCGATTAATGACAAACTTCTGGAAGGAGAGATAATACGCAGCTCATCTCCAGGCTTTAATTTATCAGCTCTCATCATTGAACCTCCCTATATTTATAAAATACAGATTAAGTAATTGCTCTTCCTCCCAGTATATCTCTTTTCAAAAAAGTGGAAAACACAAAAAAAGGCGGAACGCATTTGCGTCCGCCTTTCTGTTGCCTGCTAGAGCAATTTTGGAGAAAAATTATTTCATTACATGAATTGGGTGACCTTCAACCAATTCAGCAGCTTCCATGACGATTTCGCCAAGGGTTGGATGCGCATGAATAGTCAAAGCGATATCTTCAAGCGTTGCGCCCATTTCGATTGCCAAACCAAGTTCAGCGATCAAGTTGGAAGCTTCGATACCAACGATTTGAGCTCCCAGTACCAAATTGTTCTCGGAGTTAGCAACAATTTTGATGAAGCCTTCTGGGCTGTTCAAAGATACTGCGCGACCATTTCCTGCGAATGGGAATTTGCCGCTTTTCACTTTGTAGCCTTTGTCTTTTGCTTCTTTTTCAGTCAAACCAACGCTTGAACACTCAGGATCTGTAAATACAACAGCTGGGATGACTTTGTAGTCAACAACAGATGTAAGTCCTGCAATTGCTTCAGCAGCGATTTTACCTTCGTAAGAAGCCTTGTGAGCCAAAGCAAGACCTGGAACAACGTCGCCGATAGCGAAGATGGTAGGAATGCTTGTGCGTCCTTGGTGATCAACTTTGATCAATCCGCGCTCGTCGAGCTCAAGACCGATCAGATCCAGACCAAGTTCACCGTCAGTGTTAGGACGACGACCTACAGTTACAAGCAAGTAATCTGCTGTAACTTCTTTGGACTCGCCACCAACAGAGTATTTCACGGTTACTTCTTTGTCGTTCTGAACAGCACTTTCAGCTTTAGCGTTAGTTACGATTTCGATGCCAGTTTTAGCCATGTTTTTCGCAACAAGACGAGTCATATCTTTATCGAAGCCTGGAAGTACAGTATCCAAACCTTCGATGATTGTTACTTTAGTGCCAAATTTAGAGTACATTTGACCAAGCTCGGCACCGATGTATCCACCACCGATTACGATCATGCTCTTCGGAATTTCTGGAAGTTCCAGAGCTTCAGTCGAAGACAGAATACGTCCGCCGAATGGGAAAGGTTTAAGTTCAATTGGACGGGAACCTGTAGCAATGATGCAGTGTTTGAAGCGGTAACGTGGAGATTCATGATCATTGAACACACGTGCTTCTGTGTCGCTGATAAACATGCACTCGCCGTTAAATACTTCAATTTTGTTGCCCTTCATCAAGCTAGTCACACCGCTAGTCATTTTTTTAACTACGCTGTTCTTGAATTCTTGAGTTTTGGCAAAATCCACTTTAACATTCTCAGCTGTAACGCCGAAAACTTCACCATGCTGTGCGGATTCAAATTGATGCGCAGCAGCGATCAAGGCTTTAGAAGGAATACATCCACGGTTCAAACATACACCGCCGAGTTCCGATTTATCCACGATGAGGACTTTTTGGCCGAGCTGGGCGGCACGAATTGCCGCCACATACCCACCAGGACCTGCACCAATGACCAATGTATCAATATCTAGTGAAGCGTCTCCTACTACCATAATTATACCTCCATAACCAGCAGCTCAGGATTATTGAGCAGCGATTTAATGTAGTTCATAAAGTTTTGAGCAGTCGCACCATCGATAATACGGTGGTCAAAGCTGAGTGACAACGCCATTACTGGAGCAACTACGATTTCACCATTTTTCACAACTGCTTTTTCACTGATACGGCCAGTTCCGAGGATAGCCACTTCAGGGAAGTTGATGATTGGAGTAAAGAACATACCGCCAGCAGAACCGATGTTACTGATGGAGATCGTGCTGCCCTTCATTTCGTTAGCAGACAATTTACCGTCACGGCCACGAACGGCCAAGTCAGTGATGCTGCTAGCAATCATCCAAATGCTCTTACGGTCAGCGTCTTTGATAACTGGAACGATCAAACCGTTTGGTGTATCAGTCGCGATACCGATATTGTAGTATTTCTTGTAGACAATTTCGCCTGCTTCTTCATCAATCATAGCATTGAGTGCTGGGAATTGACGGGAAGCTGCAACAAGTGCCTTAACGATGAATGGAAGGTAAGTAACCTTAACGCCTTTTTTCTCAGCAATAGGTTTCATACGTGTACGGAATGCTACCAGTTCAGTAACATCTACTTCATCCATGATGGTTACGTGTGGAGCAGTGTAAGCCGATTTAACCATTGCGTTGGAGATCGCCTTACGAATACCCTTGAATGGTACACGTTCTTCTTCAAGACTAACGTTACCGCTAGCTGCTGCAGGTGCTGCTTTAGCTTCGGTTTTAGCAGCCTTAGGAGCTTCAGACGACGCTGCTGCTGCAGGAGCTGCTGGTGTAGAACCACCTTTCAAGAAGGCTTCTACGTCTTCACGAGTGATTTTACCACCTTTACCAGTTCCGTTCACTTTGGAAATATCCACTTTTTGCTCACGAGCAAATTTGCGAACGCTTGGTGTAGCCAAAACATCGCGGTCAGGAGCTGGTGTTACACTTGCAGATCCGCCTTCTTTAGCATCAGTAGGGCTTGTTGCTGCAGGGGAAGAAGTAGTGTTTGCACTTCCTTTTGCTGCATCGGCTTCAGCAGATGCATGACCTTCTTGTTCAGGAACGTCGCCTTCAGCAGCGATAATAGCTACAACTTCGCCTACGCGGCAAACTTGGCCATCTTTAGTCAGAACTTCCAATACAGTACCATTCACTGGACATGGAACCTCAACTACCGCCTTGTCATTTTGAACTTCCATGATGATGTCATCATCCGTTACCTTGTCACCGGCTTTGATATGCATTTTGATGATTTCACCTTCATGCAGACCTTCACCCAGCTCAGGGAAGCGATATTCAAAATTCGATGCTTTGTTAGATGCTGGAGCAGCTGGCGCTTGAGCAGCAGGAGCTTCAGTAGCAGCACCCTCTTGATCAGGCACGTCACCTTCTGCTTCGATAATAGCCACTACTTCACCGACACGGCATACTTGACCGTCTTTAGTCAGAACTTCCAATACAGTACCGTTTACTGGGCAAGGCACCTCAACTACCGCCTTGTCATTTTGAACTTCCATTACGATATCATCATCCGTTACCTTGTCACCGGCTTTGATATGCATTTTGATGATTTCACCTTCATGCAGACCTTCACCTAGTTCAGGAAATCGGTATTCAAACTTTGCCACTTTGAAAACCTCCTCGTGAAATTGGGACTAACCTTATGATTTAAACTTTATAAGATGAAACAACGTTGTCATCCATATGGATGACAACTGTTTCTCGTAAAAATATTTAGAATTCCAAAACTTTCTTCACGCCTGCAATAATACGTGCAGGGTTTGGAAGCCATGTATCTTCTATTTGTGCGAATGGATACACAGTATCAGGACCTGCGATACGAAGCACAGGTGCTTCCAAGTGCAGTAGTGCTTTTTCATTGATTTGTGCGATAACTTCAGCAGCTACACCCGCACTCTTTTGTGCTTCTTGCACCACGATAGCACGGTTAGTCTTCTTCACAGACGCTACAATAGTATCGATGTCGATTGGACTTACAGTACGAAGGTCGATAATTTCAACATTAACGCCTTCTTTTTCGAGTTGCTCGGCTGCTTTGGTAGCTGTATGTACCATCAGCCCGTAAGTAATGATCGAAACGTCAGAACCTTCACGTACTACGTTCGCTTTACCAAGTTCAACTGTATATTCACCTTCTGGCACTTCAGCACGGAATGCATGATAAAGGTTCAAGTGCTCCATGAAGAAGACAGGGTCATTGTCGCGGATAGACGCGATTAGAAGTCCCTTAGCATCATATGGGTTTGAAGGAATTACAACTTTAATCCCTGGGCTTTGTGCGATCAAACCTTCGAGTGAGTCAGTGTGAAGCTCAGCAGCCTTAACTCCGCCACCAAAAGGAGTACGGAATACTACTGGAGCGTTATATTTACCGCCAGAACGCCAGCGCAAACGCGCTGCTTGAACAACGATTTGATCCAGTGCTTCAAAGATAAAACCTACGAATTGAATTTCAGCAATCGGACGGAAGCCTTGTACACCAAGACCAAATGCCAGACCGCCGATAGCGGACTCAGCTAGTGGTGTATCAAAAATACGATCTTCGCCAAATTCCTTTTGCAGACCTTCAGTTACACGGAAAACGCCACCTACATTACCAACATCCTCTCCGAAGATAAGAACGTTAGGGTCACGATTCAGTTCAACGCGCATCGCGTCGCGAATCGCTTCTTTCATATTCATTTGTGCCATTGCCTGATATCCCCCTTATTCAAAATCGGCTTTTTGCTCTTCCAGATGTTTAGGTGTTACTTCGAACATACTGTCGATCAAGCCAGGTATTGTCATTTTTTCGGTTTGTTCAGCTTTTTTGATCTGCTCGTTAACAGTAGCTTTCGCTTCATCCTTCACGCGCAGTGTATCTTCTTCAGTCCAAAGACCTTTCTTCTCCAAATACTTGGCAAGACGGGCGATTGGATCCTTTTCACTCCATTGTCCTTCTTCTTCTTTCGAACGATATTTACTTGCATCGTCAGAAAGGGAGTGTGGACGGAAACGGTAAGTTACAGCTTCGATCAATGTAGCACCTTCGCCGTTACGTGCACGTTCTGCAGCATCACGTACAGCACTGATTACTGCAAAGATGTCCATACCGTCAACCTTAATCCCTGGAATACCAGCTGCAACCGCTTTGTGTGCGATCGATTTGGAAGCCGTTTGTTTAGCGAACGGAGTCGTAATCGCATACCCGTTGTTTTGAACAAAGAAGATTACAGGCAGTTTAAAACGACCAGCAAAGTTCAAGCCTTCGTAGAAGTCACCTTCTGAAGAACCGCCATCACCAGTGTAAGTAATTGCAACATTCTTTTGTTTTTTCAATTTGAAGCCCATAGCAATACCAGTAGCGTGCAGGATTTGCGCACCGATGATAATTTGTGGCATCAATACATTAACCCCGTCAGGAATAGCTCCACCATGTTGGTGACCGCGGGAATATAAGAAAGCTTGGTACAATGGAAGTCCGTGCCATACTAGCTGCGGAATATCACGGTAGCCTGGGCATAAGAAGTCTTCTTTCTCCAAAGCAAACTCACTACCAATCATGGTAGCTTCTTGACCGGATACCGGTGCGTAGAAACCAAGGCGACCTTGACGGCCAAGGTTTACTGCACGATCATCCCAAGTACGGGTAAATACCATACGATACATAATTTCTTTCAGTTGATCGTCGGTTAAATCGGGCATCTTATCCTTATTGATAATTTCTCCATCCGGGGAAAGTACCGATAGAGCCTCGACGTCCTCTGTATACACTTCATAAGGAACTTTACTCATTATCTTCACCTCAATAAAAAAATTTGAATATCAGCTGCCTCTGTTATAATATTATTATACACCTGTTTAGTTACTTTCGTCAAAGAAATACTTATAAAATTTATATTCCTTCAAATTTTGTATGTATAACAGGTGAGGAAATTTTATATAACAGTTTAACACTTTTCCAACAAGTAAATGATTAATAACACAGTTACACATTTAATAATTTTAGCGTAACCCTGTGTGTATTGCAAAATTCGACAAGAAAGGTGACGTGACAACGATGAGCGATTCTGTTTTTCTGAAACGCACAATTGTAAAAGAAACGCTTTGGAGTGAACATCTGCAGGAGGAACGTAAATTACGTATCTATCTGCCCCCAGGCTACAATGAAGTTCTGAGTTACCCCGTGGTGTACTGCCAAGACGGAGAAGAATTTTTCAACTTTGGACGCATTGCTACACTTGCTGGACAACTTATTATAGAAGAAGATGTCGAGCCCTTCATTATCGTTGGTGTAGAAGTTAACGTCGCTGTTCGGACTCAAGAATACGCTCCGTTCGGCAGCCGATTCAAGGAGTACCTATCTTGCTTTTCCGAAGAGATTATTCCCTTCATTGAAAAAAATTATCCCGTACGCCGTACACCCGACGAACGAATCTTAGCCGGTGATTCCCTTGGAGGCAGCGTCTCCCTCCATCTCGCTCTTGCTTATCCAGCTATCTTCACACGTATCATCAGCCTATCCGGTGCATTCTATCCCGAATCACAAGCCATGCTGGCTAAAGAAGAAGATCTCTCCTGGCTCAACATTAATATGGTCGTTGGACTGCAGGAAACAGATTACCAGACTGATACAGGGACCTATGATTTTGTTCAGATGAACAGAGAAACAAAAGCATTGCTTGAAGCACGTGGAGCTACCGTATCCTACCGGGAGAAAGACGGTCGTCATCTCTGGGGCTTTTGGCAAAAGGAACTCCCTGAATCTCTACTCTATTTTTTAAACACATAATGCCTTATTGATAGAAGCAAAAAATGAACATCTAAAGAACGTATGTAGATTTCAGCCGTGTTTACGCTTACAGTTTAATCCAGCAAATTTCCTTAATTTACTTTAATACTAATCAGAGAGGCTGGAACCCAACCGGGTTACAGCTTTTCTCTTATCACCATTTCTAGCAACACGTCACAGCCTGCATTGATCAAATCATATACCTGTTCAAAATTACCTGTAAAATAAGGGTCTGGTACTTCTCTCAATTCTTCCTCAGGCAATAAATCCATGAAGAACAAAAGCTTAGCCTCTTCTCCACCAAGAACCTTTCGAACATTCTCTCCATTAGACTTGTCCATGCAGACGATATAATCAAACTTCTGAAAATCCTCGCTACTGACCAAACGCGCTGCCATATTTGCATAGCTAATCTTGTTTTGATCAAGTATACGTCTAGTCCCTTCATGCGGTTCCTTACCTATATGCCAATCTCCAGTTCCTGCAGAGTCAACCAGAATCTTATGTGAAAGCTCTCGTTCATCAATCTTATGGCGCAGAACGGCCTCCGCCATTGGTGAGCGACAAATATTACCCAGACAGACAAATAGCACGTTTACGATTTCATTCACCTCCCAATTGTTAAAACATTAGTAAATATGAATTTATGCACATAAAAAATCGCACACTATCATTTTAGCGTTGTCTTGGTCAATTGTGCAACTTTTCGATCTGCATTATACTGGGACAGGATAACCAACTAGAGTTTTAGAGGAGGAATGGATGTTATGCCATCCAAACGAGTTGTTATTTTTGCCGGTGGAGAACTATCTCCGGATTATTTCGCTCTATTAGATGAAGAAGATTTTATTATCGGTGCGGACCGGGGTGCATTATTCCTCATCTCACATGGATATATACCCGATATTGCGGTAGGTGATTTTGATTCTGTATCGCCTGAGGCTTTTCAGGATATTCAATCCAAAAGTAAAAAAACAATCACTTGTGACGCCGTGAACAAGGATTTAACCGACAGTGAGATGGCACTCGATATTGCAATGAATCAGCAACCTGATTCTATTTTACTATTAGGAGTTACAGGCACTCGCATTGATCACTCCTTAGCGAGCATTCAAATGATGACAAGGGCTCTGCAACGGCAAATCAATTGCTACGTGATGGATTCTAATAACTATGTGACACTTACCGGATCCCAAACAGTCATTGAAGATTTGGGCTACACCTATGTATCTTTGCTTCCATTAACTCCTGAAGTAACAGGGATTACATTAGAAGGATTTCAATATCCTTTGAATGATGCTACTTTAAAGCTAGGGCAATCTCTAGGTGTAAGCAACAAACTGATTTCCTCCACTGGAACAGTTAGAATACGTAGTGGATTATTGCTGATTATCCAGAGCAAAGACTAAATACATAGTGATATAGAAACATCCTTGTAACTTTTGTTTCAAAATTAAAAAGCCGTTAAATCCTTTATATATCAAGGGGTTTGCGGCTTATTTTATTGCTCAAAATATCAAGTTATTAATTTTTTGTAACTTTTAATGAATTTTTAATAAAACGTTTACAACCCAGGCCCAGCCTCACTTTATTGCTGCTCTACCAAATTTTATGACATAGATAACCTGCTATACTACGAATCAGGCAAGCAAGACAAGCCAAGCAAGACAGATTGATATACTAACTTTGGAGGTACTTACAACATGAATAAACAACAATGGATAAAAAAAGCGATTGTTATAGGAATGGTTACTACAATGGGCTTAGGAACAATGATGGCAACTGGTGTAGGTGCAACTAAAGTTGAAGCCGCTACGGTGTCCAAAGGACAAAGCGTTGTCAATTTCGGAAAAAACTTTATGGGAACTCCATACAAATTCGGAGCCTCTACTTCTACTACTAAGGTTTTTGACTGCTCTTCCTTTATGAAACATATCTTTAATAAATATAATGTATCATTACCCCGCACAGCTGCGGCTCAATCAAAAGTAGGAACTGCTGTATCCAAAGCTAACCTTCGTGTCGGCGATCTTGTATTCTTCTCCAGCGGCAGCAGAGCAACAGGTAAAAATGTAACTCACGTAGCTGTTTACGCTGGAAACGGTAAAATTCTGCACACTTACGGTAAACCAGGTGTTACGGTTTCTGATCTTAATTCTGGTACATGGAAAAAGACTTATCTAAAGGCTCGCCGCGTACTGTAAACAACAGCTCTATAGTAGAGTCTTTTCTATAAAAGAGAATTAGTCTCAGGATGTGGTGCTGCCTTCGGGCACCCTCATTACATATCCTGTTCCGCGAACAGTATGAATCAACTTGTTCCGGTACCCTTTATCAATTTTTAAGCGGATATGCCTGATGTATACATCTACAACATTGGTATCTGCATGGAATTGATATCCCCATACTTGTTTGAGTATTTCCTCGCGGGAACATATAATCCCTCGATTCGCAGCGAGATAATATAGAAGATCGAATTCTTTATGCGTCATCTTTAGCTCGATCCCTTCACGGGTGACCAGCCTGCGGCTGGGATCGAGCATTAAACCATCTACCTTTAACAGATGTTTTAAATTTCGACGCCGACCCGTGAGGGTTAATAAATTTAGAATTCTACATTTAAATTCACCGGTATGTAGTGGTTTTGTCATGAAATCATTCCCTCCGGCTAAAAAGGCCGCAACTGCTCCGTTACCAGATAATTCTTCGGAAATCACCATGACCGGAAGAATCATTCCCTCATCTCTTACTGCGGAAATGATTTTCCATCCTTCCCATGTTCCCACCTCGCCTAAATCAGCAAGCAGCAATACCGGTTCTACTTCAGAAATGGATAAGCGAAGATCTTCGGGATCTTCGCTTTTTGTTATTTGCAGACCGATATCATTAAACACTTTCGCAATAGCGTCTAGTTCTTCCTCTCCTCTTCCGTTTCCCGCAGACATGTACCATATCATTTGCTCACTCACGAAGATCCCCCGTATCCATCAGACATGCATCAGCATCCCATTAATAGATATAGAATCCCCGGAAAACAAAGAGACCATTCCTATGAAATGGCCTGAGGATTTGTTTATTATGCTTTTTATCCAAAATATCGATGATAAAAGCTACGGGCAGCGGCAATATCCTTCGTTCCATGGATCAATGCCCGGCCATCTGCGAAGATCACCATCCGGTAAGGACCTTCCTTAAAGGAAATCAGATAAGGATTGCTCTCTACCTCACCGTCTCCTAAACGAGACAGACGACTGGCTGTTTCCTGCAAGTTAAGTTTCTGCGGCCGGGCAGGGCGGATCTGTACGGTATCCCTGCCACAAAGCACATCACTTCGTTCCGTATTTAAGGCTGTTAGATAAGGGTAGATCGGATGAGTCCCACAAGAAGGACAATTCTCCTTTTTAGCACTTTTCACGCCAATTTCTTGATGTTCATTACGCCATACATCGAAAGTCAGCAGTTTATTTCGTAATTGGTCCTTACGGTTACCGAGAAGCTTTAACGCCTCAGCTGTAGCATTTGCAGTAACCAATTGCACGGCCTGTGGGAGAATACCCGCTGTATCACAGGTATCTCCCCCTAGTGGGACTGTACCTAAAAGACAATGAAGACATGGCGTTTCTCCAGGCAAAATCGTATATGTAATTCCATAGCTTCCTACACATGCTCCATAAATCCAAGGGATATTATTCTTTTGGGCAATATCATTAATGATGAGACGTGTATCGAAATTATCAGTCCCATCCATAATCAGGTCCACCCCTGAGATGAGTCCTTCCAGCTCTTCCTTCCGCACATCCATAACATGCGCTTCTATGACAACCTCAGAATTAATCTGCTGCAGTCTGTTCTGGGCTGCAATGGCTTTTGGAGCTCTCTCCTGCGCATCCATCTCGGTATACAGCTGTTGGCGCTGCAGGTTACTCCACTCTACATAATCGCGGTCAACGATAAGAACATGCCCAACCCCACAGCGGACTAATGTCTCTGCAATCCCTGTACCTAACGCACCCGCACCAACTACAAGCACTTTTGATTTTGCAAGACCCTGCTGTCCTTCAGTTCCAAACGGCGCGAAACGTATCTGTCGTGAGTATCGATCTTCTCGCCCAGCGTTATGAAACATACATTATCTCCTCCCCATATCCAAAAAGCGGAGAACAGCAGGATGTCTGCTATTCTCCGGATTTATGATTATTCTATACCTGTACAGCTGACCACTGCTCAACATCCCAAATTTTCGTAACCCAATCTTCATAAAAATCAGGTTCATGAGATACAAGCAGGACTGTGCCTTTATATTCTTGCAAAGCGCGCTTCAACTCTGCTTTAGCAATAACGTCAAGGTGATTGGTAGGTTCATCGAACAGTACCCAGTTGCTTTCGCGCATCAAAAGCTTACAAAGTCGCACTTTCGCTTGCTCCCCACCACTCAGCATACTAAGCGGACGTGTAATATGTTCATTTTTTAGGCCACAGCGTGCCAGATGTCCACGAACTTCGTTCTGAGTTAAACTGGAGAATTCATTCCAGACATCCTCAATGGGTGTAAGACTAGCTGCTTTCACTTCTTGTTGGAAATATGCAGGGTTCAGATAATCCCCAAGATAGGTTTTGCCGCTGTATGTTGGGATCACTCCCAGAATTGTCTTCAGCAGTGTCGATTTACCCACACCATTGCAGCCAACAATAGCAATCTTCTCTCCACGTTCAATGACCATATTTAGCTGTGGCAGCAGCGGACGATCATAACCGATCTCGAAATCAATTCCCTCGAAGACGGTTTTCCCGCTTGCCCGGCTCTCTTTAAACTTAAAGGTCGGCTTAGCAGCTTCTTCAGGCCGATCAATTCGGTCCATACGATCAAGCTGCTTCTCACGGCTTTTTGCCCGGCCTGAAGTTGAAGCACGCGCTTTATTCCGCTGGATGAAGTCCTCTTGTTTTTTGATAAAATCTTGTTGCTTCTCATAGGCATCGATATGCTGGTTTTTGTTCATCTCCGCCATATCGAGGAATTTCTCATAGTTCGCCGTGTAACGGGTCAATTTACCGAACTCTAAGTGATAAACGACATTAACGACTTTATTCATAAACTCAGTGTCATGCGAAATCAATATAAATGCATATGGGTACTGTTTCAAATAGTTGGTCAGCCAATCGATATGCTCAACATCCAAATAGTTGGTAGGCTCATCAAGCAATAGTACATTGGGTTTCTCCAGTAGCAGCTTCGCCAGCAGCACTTTGGTTCTTTGACCACCGCTGAGAGAAGCAACATCACGATCTAGCCCAATCACGGACAGGCCTAAACCATTGGCCATTTCCTCTACTTTTACATCAATCAGATAGAAATCTCCGATATCCAGTTGTTCCTGAATGTCTCCCATCTGCTCCAGTAGTACTTCTAGTTCCTCAGGCGAAGCATCACCCATCTGCTCTGTGATCTTCAGCATTTCCTGCTCCAACTCAAGCAATGGCAAAAAAGCGTCCTTTAGAACATCGCGAATCGTTTTGCCCGGTGTAAGAATCGTATGTTGGTCCAAATAACCGTAACGCACCCGAGGGGTCCACTCTACTTTACCATTATCCTTCAAAAGCTTTCCTGTCAAAATATTCATTAGCGTCGATTTACCAACGCCATTTGCTCCAACAATTCCAACATGTTCTCCTGGTAACAACCGGAAAGACACGTTCTTGAACAATGTCCGATCCCCAAAATTGTGGGAAACGTCTTCTACAGTAAGTAAACTCATAAATTCTCCGCAAGCTCCTGTCTATACTTAAATAATGCGTAAATCAAATCACGTATAAATATATATTTTATCATACTTTAGCGGAACACTGAATTAAATGTTAGTCCCAATAGCCTATCTTAAGAAAAAACCACGGCGTTTTCCAACGTTTCGCTCGCCCTTAATGTCCCCTAACAGCTCAGCAATTACATCTGCCAACTTCCCTTTTTGTAAAAATGGATCTTGCTGACACGGTAGATTATAAACTCTATCTATACCTAAAGAATTTCGCAATACTTCAACAGATTGGTATTCAGCAAGTGGTAACCCCACTCTCCATTCCCGTTCAGGCTGCAGCCCACTCCGTTTAATCCATAATAAAGTTTCCTCCAATCGCCAATCGGCGCCAGAAGCAATCAGAATGGGAATATCGCTATGCTTGATTTCTTCCAGCGCTCCATCAAATCCACCCGTTCCCAGATCTAAGACAACAAATTGATAAACCCCTCTCATAAGCTCTGCTACATTCCCATGGAGAGGTCGCTTCCAGTAATGAACCTTCCTCCAGGAAAATGCAAGCTCAGGGCTCTTAGCAGGAACTGAAGCGCTCTGCGCGTCAAGCATACTGTGCATGCGATCATAAACAGATGAATCTGGAGATAGATCAACCCAAGCTGTTGAACCGATCTGTCCCAAATAACTGCTAATCGCAAATGAAGTATGTGTTGTTCCAAGTCCCGACCCTACTCCAAGTAAGGCGATCACTTTAGCCTTCCGTTTATCAACCACTAGGGGCACAGACACTGCTAAAGGATTACCTTCATCCATATCATTCTCCACATGAACGAGTGCTTGAATAACAGCTGTTGCCTCCTGATATCTTTCCTCCGGATGTGGCCGTAATAAACGTCTAATTATAGGAATAAAAGCTGCGGGAACATGGTCACGCAACTTATTTTCCATTCCAGACTCCCAGTGGCTGCATAAGCCTCCGGTAGCCATATACAAAAGTAACGCACCAAGACCATATAAATCAGAAACCGGCTGACTCTGCCCATTCCCATACTGCTCAGGAGCCGCAAATCCTACTGTACCAAGCTTCACCGTATCTTCAACGATTCCTTTTCTAAAATTCCGAGCGATTCCGAAGTCGATTAACATCAATTCTTTTTGCTTAGTTAACATAAGATTGGAGGGCTTTAAATCACGATAAACAATGGGCGGATGATGACCATGCAAATATTGCAGAACTTCTAAAAGCTGTTTAGCTATTTGTAGGATGAACTCACAAGGTAAAGGTCCGGGATTATCCTTCATCAGCTGACTTAAAGTTATCCCTTCAATATAATCCATAACTAAATAAGAATACCCTTCTTGATCCGAAAGATAGTAATCAACAATACGGGGAAGCCGCGGGTGATCCAGACACATTAGCATCTCCGCTTCAGCTTTAATGTCTGAAGGCATCTCATCTGAGCTTACACTTTCTTTTACAGCCCAGCGTTTCCCCTTTAAACGCAGATCCTCCGCAAGATAGACAATACTCATTCCACCTGTTCCAATCTGATCAATAATTCTGTATCTGGCGTCCATTATCTGCCCTACCCCAAGCTTCGATGCAAAATTCACCTGAACTTCCCCCTTTTTCACATAAAAAAAGAGAAAGCTTCCGCCATTAACGTTGTTACCGCAGATTACGATAACGTTAATAACGGGATGCTTTCCCTTAAGATTTTTAAATTAGGATCTAACTTAGTATTTAATCATATAAAGTGTTATTTCGTCACGATTATGAAACAGCTGCTTGGCCCGTTGAATCTGCATACGTTCGCCCTCAAACATTGCAATGATCTCTTTGATCATCGCTAGTGGTTTCTTATGCATCAGCTTCACAGTCACAATCGCTGTTCCGCCTGGGGACAGGCTGTGCAGCAGCCCGGTTACAAGCTTCGCCATCAGCTTAGGACTCCAGCTCATATCACATACAAGCAGATCAAATTCATTATCGCGGAATTTCACTTCTCCGGCATTTTTGCGCAGGATCTTCAGACCCGGGTAATTACGCAGCGATTCATGCATCAAAGCAGGGTCAACCGCTGTTACCTTCATTCCACGCTCCAGCAAGAAAGAAGTCCAGCCCCCTGGAGAGGCACCGATATCAAGCGCATTACGGAAGCTGTAAAAAGGAATAGCGAACTCCTTCTCCGCTTCCATCAGCTTGAACTTAGCACGTGAGATTTGTCCGTCTTCCTTGCGGAAACGGATTGCACCGCCATTCCAGCCGGATAGATTCTCTTCTGGTCTGGACACTCCTGCATATAAGGCATTCCCGTCTGCGTAGACAGAAATGACCCATGCCGGATCTTGTACTGTAAATTCTGCACCCAAGCTCTGCAATTGCTCCTGCAGCCATTCACGAAGTTCGCCCGGACTTTCCTGCCAGAAGGAAGGATCCCCTTTACGAACATTTAAGGATACTTTCTCCCCCTCTAGCTCACTGCGGCGGCTTAAATAAACAGCCAAACGCTGCAGCGCATCCATGGTTCCTTCATCCTGAAACTGCACAGGCTGTATATGACGAAGGAAAATGGGCAGATTCTGTGTGAGCAATCGTGATACTTCCTCGGGTTCAGACTGCAAGGTGGCTAGAAAGATTTCTCCCGGCAGCAGCAGCGTACTCTTCACTGCGCCGAACAAGCGCCGAAGCTCTTCCTGAGCATATGGCGCAAAGCCGTGATTAGCTGTACAAATATATCGGGAGTACACCATTTCTTCCGGAGCAGTGGTCTGCTCTTCGTTATCATGTCTTAATTCGTTCAAATCGTTTTGCCTCCAGGTCTAATTTTAATCCAGGGACGACCGCTATCCCATTCTACATCAACAGGAATATCATAGGTGGCCAAGATCATTTCTTTGGTTAATACTTCTTCTTTCGGTCCGGAACCAGCTAGCTTACCGTCGCGAATTAAAGCAACATGTGTAAAAAGCGGGACAATTTCTTCCACATGATGAGTTACATATACAACGGAGACATTACGTTGTCTCA
Source organism: Paenibacillus sp. FSL H7-0323 (assembly GCF_038002725.1). Lineage (NCBI taxonomy): Bacteria > Bacillati > Bacillota > Bacilli > Caryophanales > Paenibacillaceae > Paenibacillus > Paenibacillus sp. FSL H7-0323. Next base: position 1,818,694 of record NZ_JBBODB010000001.1, read on the forward strand.
GCTTGTCTACTTCAGCCAGCATTTTTTCTCTTTCGTACAGATCAAGACCTGCACAAGGCTCGTCCATAATCAGTAGTTTGGGGTCAGCCATAAGACATCTTGCCAGCATTGCTTTTTTTCGCTCTCCCTGTGACAAGGTTCCAAAAGGATGAAGTGCCATATTGCCCAGATTCATATCCTCTAGCAAGCGGATTGCCTTCTCCTTCACTTCGTGTGGAATGCTCTCGTAGAAACGCAAATAAGCGTAAGCTCCTGTAGCTACAACCTCCCACACCGGATCATTTAAAGACATTTTCTCCATTAAGGAAGGACCAATATAACCAATCTCTTTACGAACCTCGCGTAAATCACATTGACCATATTTATTCCCCAATACCTCAACAGTTCCTTTGCTAGGGAATAAATAACCTGTCATAATCTCCAAAATGGTTGTTTTGCCCGAACCATTTCGTCCCAAAATGACCCAGTTTTCGCCTTCCTTCACTTCTAACGACACATCGTCCAAGATTAGGCTTTCTTCTCTGCGCAGAGATAAATGTTGTAATGAAATGATCATGATATAACACTCCTTATGTATTCCAGAATCCGCTCAACTGAAACCATTGAATAATAAATATGCGGATCCTCTATCCGGTCAGCAGAAGCCACAAGTAGAGCAGGGACACTGGTAATACGGTATTGTTGGACCAGATTAGGCAACATGTTCACATTTCCGGCAACCATTTGGAGTTCAGCAGGCAATAGATGTGCCGCTACTTCCAACATGCGTTCTGTAGCCTTACAGGTACCACACAGCGGAGTATGCAAAAATACTACCAGCGGTTCTCCCGGTCTCGTGAGTATCTCCAGTAAATCCGCTTCATTCATTTCCTTCATTTCAGATCCGTCTCCCCAGCGATATCATAAAGCTTATCAGAACTTAGGGGACCATTAAACAAGATCATCCCCTCAGGTTTAGCCGCGTATAAGATTTCATACATTTCTTTTCTCCCTAAAACACTGGAGGTGTGTAGATAGATTTCACGGGGGTACAGTCCTTCCAGAACAATCCGTCTGGCCACTTCCCCACCAGAATAATCATCCGGTCCCATATCATAATCTAACGATAAAATACCAACCTCACACTCACGCAGCATCAGAAGACATTCTTCTGTTGTCCTGGCTAAAGCAAATCCAAGCGGACCTTTACGGAGATCGTCCATATAGATATGAATCACTTTCTAGCCCCCGCTTCAAACCAACTGCGAACAGTAGCTATTTCATTCCGATGACTGCCATCTGGACCCTTTTCAGTTTCCAAAACAACAGATTTTTTACGTAATGGATCAGAAGTTATTAAGCGCTTAAGACCCTCTTCGCCGATATAACCTTTTCCTATTCCAGCATGCCGGTCCCGTCTCGAATCAAAGGGAAACTTAGAATCATTTAGATGAACAGCTACAAGATGCGGCCAAAATCCAAGCTGGTTTCCTCGTTCAAGCAAGTCTTCCGTATGCTCAGGATTCCAAATTCCCGCTGCAAAAGCATGACAGGTATCCAGACAAAATCCAATCTTCTCGGGAAACTGGCTAAGCTCACGAACCTTCACCAATTCTTCAAGTGTAATCCCTTCAGTACCATGGTTGCCCGCTTGATTCTCGATTAGCAGCTTGGCGTTACCTTCCCAGGACTCCAGTGTCTCATTCATACATTGTATAATATTTTGATAGCCTTGTAACGGATCCATTCCAGCAAAATGTCCAAAATGAACAACAATACCTAAGGAACCGCAGGCTTCAGCAATTTCCAGATCATTAAGTAGGGAGTCTACATACACCTTTCGAGGGGTAGCGTCATCCCTATTCGCAGCCATATTGATTGCATAAGGGGTGTGGGCGATAGAGGTGATCCCTTTTTCTTGGCAAAAGAGTGCACAATCCCTTGTATCTCGAATATCAACCGTCTTTAACTTCAGACTGCGCGGATTTTTCGGAAAATATTGAAAACTTGTTGCACCGCTCTCCCAAGCAAATCGGGCAGCTCTCCCATATCCACCACGAATGCTGACATGAGCCCCTATTTTGGGTTTAGGCTTCATGCTGACAGTCTGGGCAATAAAATACTTTGCGTCCAGACAGCTCTGTTTTGATAATCGTTCCCCCATCGCGTAGGCAGGGTTCACCCTCACGGTCATAGACTTTACATTGGTCATTATAAGAACCCGTAACCGTATCACCGGTCATAAAAGGCATTTCCATGTATCCGCCAATCTCTGTCGCATCAGTCAATACTTTTTGAATGCTTTGATACAGGCGGGAAATGGCTTCCGGTGATAAATTCTGCACTAAAACTGAAGGCAGAAGCCCTGCGTCAAAAGCAATCTCATCCGCATAACAATTTCCAATACCCGCCATTACATGCTGATTCACTAACAGACTTTTTAACGCACCACGCCGCCCTTTTAATATTCCTGCAAAACGTTCCGGCGTCATCCGTCGATCCAGCAGCTCAGGTCCAAGCTTACCCATCGTTGCTTCGCTTTCCTTCACGGATACTAAATGTAAGAACCCTAACCGCAGGCCCATAAAATAAAGGATCTGATCACCAAATGCGATTTCTACTTGCGTATTACGATCCGGCCGTTCTTCTTCTGAACCATAAAAAAGCAATCCACCCAGCATTAAATGCAATAGTAATCTTCGTCCATCATGGAGATGAAACAAAATATACTTGGCGCGCCGCTCTACAAAAACAACACGCGCACCGATCAAGGCATTAATGAAAGCTTCTGTTTCCATGTTAATTGTTTTTTCTCTGTTCACAATTACATTAGTTATCGGAACATTTATAATACGCTGGCTAAGCAGCTGTCTATAATTCTCCATTTCCGGCAATTCTGGCATACTCATCGTCCCCTCTAAGTTGGTGAAGTAATAAGACCCTAGCTATTATACACCGAGAAACATTTTAAGTTCAGCTAAATCGGCACATATTTCATCGGGAGTGATCCCTGTGATGCTTTTATAGTGCTCCAGGTTCTCTGTAGTGGTTAAACCGGTAAGAACAAGGATTGTACGACAGCCCGCATTAACACCGGCAGCGATATCCGTACGCATATTATCCCCAACAACAGCAGCATGTTCAGGTTGAATGTTCAGAAGATCTGTCGCATATTTGATCAGGTGGGATTCAGGTTTACCGATCACTACTGGCTTCACTCCACTGGCAGCCTCAATTGCTGCACCAATCGTACCCGCACCCGGCATAACCCCATCATCTGATGGTAACATTAAATCTGGATTGGTGAGCACAAACTTTGCCCCGCTCAAAATCCAACGCGAAGCTTGAGCTAACGAAGCATAATTAAAAGAACGATCGATACCTTGCACCACATAATCAGGGGATTCTGTGACGATTTGGAGCCCTGCCTCAATGCAAGCCATACGCAGTCCCTCTTCTCCAAGTATCGCCACTGTAGCCCCAGGTGATTCCTCAGCTATGTAACGTGCGGCTGCCATAGAAGAGGTACATACCTCCTCAGCTTTCGCCTCAATTCCCATTCCACTTAAGTGGGCAGCAACGTTAGCTGCCGTACGCGATGAGTTATTAGTAACAAATAAAAAAGGGATATCCGCTTCACGAAGAGCTTTTATCAGCAGATCAGCACCGGGAATCATTTTATGCCCATGGTACAATGTACCATCTAGATCAATCAATAATCCTTCAATTTGTTCCATCACTAACCCCTCAGTTTCCACAATAAATTTAATTAATATAATAAATAAATAATAGTATTAACAAACTCGTAGCCTTTGCCCTGCTTGGATTTACAGAAAAACTCAATCCCTTTAGGTGGAAGATATCACCTACTGATTTTCGGCAATATGTCCAGCCATTCGTTCGTCTTTTACTCCGTGATTACTTTAAATCTAACACACTTCGTCGAATGAAATCGAACAACCGTCCCATCCAGCATTTTTTAGCATAGCACTGTCATTTCCTGCGCTTTCCCGGAAAATAATCATTCCCCCTATTGCCCATTTAGTCTGCGAGGTACCGGATATGCATTAAATTCCTCAGCTAATAATGTCTCTGGGAATAGGAGTCCAGCTTCCTCAAGCAAAGGAATTAACTCTTCATGCGAGCTGTAACGAGAACTGAAATGAGTCAGCAACAGCTGTCCTGCTTTGGCTTCTTTTGCTAACTCTGCAGCCTGACGGGCTGTACTATGATGATATTGATACGCCATGTCAGCCAGATCATGGGCGAAGGTTGCTTCATGAACGATAAGGTCTGCATTAAGAGAGAGTTCTAAGGCTCCCGAACAAGGTCTTGTATCTCCAAGGATAGTAACAATACGTCCTCGTTTGGGTTCCCTGACAACATCAGCAGCACAGATTCGCACACCTTCATCCGTAACAACATCTTCACCTTTTTTTAATTTCCCATAAATCGGTCCCGGTTTTAAACCATAACTCTTAAGCAATTCCGTATTGAGGCTTCCGGGACTATCCTTTTCCGTTACCCGGTAGCCATAGCTGTCAATCCGGTGCTCAAGTAATGCAGCCTCAACTTTAAAGCTATCATCCTCGAATATAATTCCTCCTGTATGCTCTACAATCTCAATCTTATAAGGAATTCGGGATTGGCTCACAGCTAAGGAGATCTCTAGGTATGCTTTTAATCCAGGGGGTCCGTACACCGTTAACGGCGCTGTCCCTCCCTGATAACCACGACTTGATAATAGACCTGGAAGACCAAATAGGTGATCACCATGCAAGTGGGTAATGAATAGCTTTTCCAGCTTTCCTAGCCGAATCGGTGAACGAAGAACCTGATGTTGTGTACCTTCCCCACAATCGAACATCCAAATACTGCGACGTTCTTCCAGCAGTCTTAATGTAACGGACGTTACATTGCGTTGTAGCGTTGGCACACCTGCATTAGTACCTAAAAAATATAAATCCATTCTTTTTCCTCCCTTCTGCTTATTGGCTCAACCATCTCTTTTCAATTCTAAACGACCTTCTTCCAGCAAAAAACCCCCCAGTTACGGGAGGTTCCGCTGAAAGGGATACAATCCCCTACAGACCAGGTATATAAATGAAAGAATTACAGCTTCTCTACATTAAAATACTGCGCTTCTGGATGGGCAAATACCATAGCCGAAACGGAAGCTTCGGGCTCCATCATAAAGCCTTCTGTAAGGTGAACACCGATATCCTCCGGAGATAACAACTTAAACAGTGGACCTTGATCTTCTAAATCCGGGCATGCAGGATAACCAAATGAAACACGGATTCCTTGGTATCTTGCCCCATGTCTTTGCTTCATCGTCATATCCGCCGGATCCGGGAAACCCCAAGTATCGCGCATCATATGATGGACGCGTTCCGCCAGTCCTTCTGCCACTTCAAGTGCAACCGACTGCAAGGCGTGTGAACGCAGATAATCTCCGCTTTCTTTCAGCTGAGTAGACAATTCACGTACACCGTGACCTGCTGTTACAACTAGGAATCCAACATAGTCCATAATACCACTGTCAACAGGTTTCAAGAAGTCCGCCAAGCACAGATGAGGCTCTACCCCTTGTCTCGGGAAAGTAAAGGTATGCAGGATCTCGGACGTATTCTGTGGATTATACACTATAATATCATTCCCTTGCGATTGTGCAGGGAAGAATTGATACATAGCATGTGGAGTAATGGTACCCTCTAGCATCGCTTGATGGAGAATATCGTCTACGGTACCCTTCAGTTCAACAGTCCGCTGATCTCCAGCAGCTAATTGGGCTTCTACAGAACCCCGTAACCCCAAATGATGACCCAGCAGCATTTGCATATTCACATAGGGGATAATATGCCCCAATGGATAGTTACGCAGTACGTGGCGTTCTAAATCCGGTGGAACAAATACAGGTGCATCTGGAGATATTTTGGAACGCACTGCTCTGGTTAGTTTCGGCAGTTCTTGCTTAGGCGCCACCGCAACCGCTGCTTCTGCCTCCACACGAATTTCCTCGGCAATCTTCTCCCGTTCTTCAGGGTTCATAAGCCGATTGGCAATATCCAGCCCGTCCATAGCGTCCTTAGCATACAATACTAGACCGTCATATTCTGGACGAATACGGGTCTTCGTAAATTTACGGGTCAAAGCTGCGCCGCCGACCATAATCGGAACATCGATCCCTGCTGTACGTAAATCCTGAGCGGTGAGGACCATCTGCTGAGCAGATTTCACAAGCAGCCCGGACAATCCTATCGCATCAGCTTTTTCTCGACGGAAGGCTTCGATAATGGTCTCTGGTGGTACTTTTATACCCAAATTAATGATCTGATAACCATTATTAGAGAGGATGATCTCCACTAGATTCTTACCAATATCATGCACGTCCCCTTTTACGGTTGCCAGCATAATTTTCCCTTTAACCGCTGTCTCATCCTTCTGCATAAACTGCTCTAGATGATTGACAGATGCCTTCATCACTTCAGCGCTTTGCAGCACCTCAGCAACAATCAATTCATTATTATTAAATAACCGGCCGACTTCCGACATCCCTGCCATCAGCGGTCCATTGATGATCTCCAGCGGACCAGATTTAGTCAATGCTTCATTAAGGTCAGGAATGAGTCCTTCCTTCGTACCTTCAACCACATAGGAAGCTAAACGTTCTTCAAGTGACAGGTTGGAAATCTTCTCTTTTTTCTCTACTTTTTTACCACGGAAAGCAGCTACAAAAGCAGAAAGCGTCTCATCATTCGTATTATAAATCAGTTCCTCAGCAAGATGACGTTCTTCAGCAGGAATGGAAGCATACCGCTCCACTTTCTCTGTATTTACGATCGCATAATCCAATCCAGCTTTTGTACATTCATAAAGGAATACGGAGTTCAACACTTCACGTCCCGCTTCCGGCAATCCAAAGGAGACGTTGCTGATGCCCAAGATCGTATGAACACCTGGAAGTGCTTCCTTGATCAAACGAATGCCGTCAATCGTTTCTTTTGCTGAACCGATATATTGTTCATCTCCGGTTCCTACAGGGAACACCAACGTGTCAAAAATAAGATCTTCTCCTGCTAAACCGTACTTATTCACTAGCAAGTCATAGGAGCGTTTAGCCACTTCCAGTTTATCTGTCGCCTTAATGGCTTGTCCCGTCTCATCGATGGTACCCACAACAATAGCTGCACCATATTTATGAATGATCGGCGTCACCAGCTCGAATTTTTCTTCACCATCTTCAAGGTTAATGGAGTTAATTATCGCCTTACCTTGACAGTACTGCAAAGCCAAATCGATAACCTTAGGATCGGTAGTATCGATCATCAGGGGTACTTTAACCTTTTTCACAACCAGTTCTAAGAAAAGCTTAATATCTTCAATCTCATCACGGTCAGGGTCTTGTACACACACGTCAATAACCTGTGCCCCACTCTTCACCTGAGCACGGGCAATTTCTGAGGCTTCCTCATATTTACCTTCGACGATAAGACGTTTAAATTTACGAGAGCCAAGTACATTCGTACGTTCACCAACCATGTATGGGCGGTTGTCGTTCTCAATATAGATAGGCTCAATGCCTGAAAGTGCAGGTGGATGATTACCTGTCAGCGGGCGTGGAGGATATTCAGAAAGTGCTTCCTTCATCGCACGGATATGCTCTGGTGTCGTTCCACAGCAACCCCCTGCAATGTTCAGCCAGCCTTTTTCGGCAAAGGCTGCAATCTTGCGAGCTAAAGAATCTGGAGATTCATGATAATGTCCGTTCTCATCCGGCAATCCTGCGTTTGGATAACAGCTCACGGCTGCGGAGGAGATCTCCGAAAGCGAACGAATGTGATCCCGCATAAACTCAGGACCAGTCGCACAGTTGAGGCCCATAGAGATAGGCTTCAGATGTTCTAATGAGATATAAAATGCTTCAATATTCTGACCCGCCAATGTAGTACCCATTGGTTCAATTGTTCCGGAAATCATAACCGGCAATGTGATGCCAGTCTTTTCAAAAGCATTACGAATACCAATACTTCCAGCTTTAACGTTAAGTGTATCTTGAGAGGTCTCCAGCAGCAAAACATCTACTTTACCGTCGATCAATGCCACTGCTTGTTCCTCATAGCTATCAACTAACTCTTGGAAAGTAACGCCTCCAGTTACTGAGAGCGTTTTTGTTGTTGGACCCATAGCCCCCACGACGTATCGCGGACGGTCAGGTGTGTCATATTTGTCTACTGCTCTGCGAGCCAACTCTGCTGCCGCTAGATTGATCTCACGTGCCCGCTGAGGAATATCATATTCAGCTAGCACAACAGAGGTTGCACCAAATGTGTTAGTCTCAATGAGATCAGCCCCTGCTTCGAGGTACTGCTCATGAATCGTCTGAATGACTTCTGGACGTGTTAATACCAGCATTTCATTACAGCCGTCCAGCTCATCGCCTCCAAAATCTTCTCCAGTAAGAGGCACCTGTTGGATCATCGTGCCCATTGCGCCATCAAGGATCAAAATCCTTTGTTGTAAGCTTTCCTCAAGTGTATATTTAGCCAACTAATAGTCCCCCCAGTAAAACATTAGAGTAAGTTTAGCAGAATAAAGGAATTTCGAAAAGCCTTCCTTTCCACTCTGCTTTATCTGTTATTGCTCAGTAACCTTTGCGAACCTTTGAATCATGGTTTCACAGACAGCTCTTTGCTAGGCATAGAGTGCTGTGTCCGGGCTGTCACATGTGAAGTGACATTATATTGTCCTTCCTTTTCAAGGGTCCCTTCTGCTTGATAGACTCCTTTACCAATTAGCTTTCCCTTAAGCTCTATTTTCTGTCCCTCATCATTTTTATTCACAATTTCGAACAGAACCTCTTTTGCATCATCTACTGCCTCGTTATCTTGGGTCACCACAGCTTCAAAGGTTACCTTTTGATTTACAACAACTTCTTCAGGACTCCATTGTAGTTCGACTTTGATAGGTTCCATAGACATGTTCATATTCATGTTATGTATTTCTGAATGCTTGGTTCCATTTGAAGAACATCCACCTAGTACTAGAAGTGTTGCACCTAATAATACAGCGACTAATTTCTTCGATCTCATCATTCGGAGCCCTCCCAATCATTATCGAATAATAAAAATCTACCAATTCATGTTATACATCTCCATCTATTATACACATTATTATTGGTTTTTCAGTATTTTGCATCAATTCCGCATTAGTCTTGTGACTTAAATCATTTACTTAAAAATCTAATGAAATCCTTATGTTAGTATGTATGTACAGAAAAGCAGCGAGTTTCTTAGGATCTCAGAAACTCGCTGCTTTTATAAAGTCTTTATATTGGAGCTAATAGCTCTGTATATCTTACAAGGATTGAACTAGTGGAAGAAGTTCCTCAAGGTGATTGATTTCATGATCCGGATGAATATCAAGACTAGGTGCTCTACCTTTTCTATTAATCCAGACCGCGGTCAACCCTGCTGCCAGCCCCCCACGGATATCCGTTGTCAGCTTATCGCCGACCATAACCGCTTGCTCAGGCGTTACATCAAGAAGCTCTAAAGCATGCAGGAAAATTTCCTTATCCGGTTTGCCTTTACCAAAGCTTCCGGAAATCACAATATGATCAAAGAAAGGAATTAACTCGGGCACACCATCTAGTTTCTCTTGTTGCAGTGCAGGACAGCCGTTCGTAAGTAGCAAAAGCTTCACTTGACCCCGTAACTGTTCCAGTACATGCATTGTTTCTTCATAGATGTATGGACGTTTTCTGCGCTCTGCTGCGAATTTAGTTGCCAAGGTCTCAGCTAGTGCTTCGTCTTCCACCCCTAACACTGCAAGTCCGCGACGCCAAGACTCTTTACGATATACCGGTGCAAGCTGCTCCAATTGACGGAATTCTGGCTGTTCACCTGCCGTAAAGTTAGCCCAGAGTGCTTCATAAGGATTAATTCCGATCATCTTTGTAAATGGGAACGTCTCATAAGATTCATACAAGCTACTTGCTTCCTTACGAACTGCAACTTCTAGTTCTTGTGGATCGATCGTATCCCCGGCGGCTTCACAAGCAGAACGAAATGCTTCTTCGACGCTCCGATCATCCCACAGCAATGTATCATCAAGGTCAAATAGTACAGCAGAAATTGGCATTACAGGTCTCCCTCTCCCTTTAACTGGTCTAGTTCTATTCGTGAACTACTTCAATGTTGTGAGCTTTAGCAAATGCTTCTAATCGTGTACTCATCGCATTAGTATCATAGCGATTCATAAGTTTTGTGAAAATCCATTTCGTACGTTTCCCTTTGTGCTTAATGACTACAGCTCCACGCGAAAGGGTGATTTTCTCAATATCTGCAGCTGGAAGTCCGCGTTCGCGATTGAATTTAATAGTGGACAGTCTTGCTTTTTCCACCTTCAAGTACGGACGACGGAAGAACAATAGCGCTGCCAGCAAATAGTACAGTACTACTCCCAGCCAATTAGCCAGCATGCCATTACCTTTGGCCTGATCAATAGAACCAACTACCCAAAACATAGTGCCAAGTATCACTAACACTACCGGAAATGCAATGTTGCGACCTTTAAAGACTTCGGCATTCTGGGTAGGAGATTTAGAGGCATAAATCGTATCCTTGCCTTGCTTCTTTCTTTGCTTGTTGATTTGCTGTGTGTTGCGTTGAACCATTCTTTCCCAAGAACGGGCCATGTGCGTTCCCCCTAGTCATCCTGAAATATCTATGAAAAGGAACAGCGAGCTAATGTTTAAGCCCCTTGTTACCTTGTTCATGCTCATCGTTATCTACTACTTCAATAGTATTTAATTGTGCTCGGAAGTTATTGCGGATATTCCCCAGGTAAATTTCACGAAGCTTGGCGCGTTCCGCCACTTCCTCTTGATTAAGGCCTACGCTCTTCTGTTTGCGTGCCAATTCGTTAATTCGCGCGACCAACTCATCAATATTCAATACTTTCCCTCCCCCTATAAATTAATTCTAACTCTGCCATGAGAAAAAGAGCTTGTCAAGGTCTACTCCCTGCAAGCTCTACTGGTCATTCTATTATGTTCTCAGAAAATTAATAAATAGGTAAAGTAAGTATGTCTCCAGCGTTAATTTGACTACTCTTAATCCCACTTGAACGTTTAATTCCTTCTATATAAACAACTGTCTTCATATCAGCTGGTTTATTCTTAAGGGCAATACTCCATAGTGTATCTCCACGTTCAACCACAATCCGCTTCTCTTCCTTCATTATAGTCGTCGATCCTGCAAATACATTTCCCACTACTGTTAGGCCAGATAATACTAGCACGAAAATCAATATTAACTTAATAAAGAAATCTTGACGGAACAACGAAATCATCCCTCCAAGCAAACGTTCCGTTATCTCTTTCACCTTAGCGGAATTACGGGCAACGTCATTATGTCCTATAGATTCAACCACTGGGGCCTTATCGTAGATGCTGCGGTATGTACTGTATTTTAGCATAATCATCATCCTCCAAACACTTGTTCTTACTTTCGAATTTATAATAACACGAACATGTGTTTTGTTCAATACTATTTCAGAACAATTGTTCTCTTTTTTTCGAGAGACTCAAACGGTTCATTTTATTATCATTCATCTACCATTTTTTAACTCTAGCAGATTAATATTTATAATAGTTAGAACTTATGTTTGTGCGAACGGTAGTTCTATGTTATAATTTTCCCAAACATTACTATATGGGGTTGATTCCAATGTCAAAGATTTCAAGTCGCCAGCTGGCGATCCTGGAATTTATACGAAGCGAAGTCCGCAGCAAGGGTTATCCACCTTCCGTCCGGGAAATTGGAGAAGCTGTTGGCCTTGCTTCCAGCTCCACAGTTCACGGTCATTTGGACCGGCTTGAGAAGAAGGGACTTATTCGTCGAGATCCAACGAAGCCACGTGCAATAGAATTACTAGGCCAAGAGGATTCAGAGAATGTTCACCAATTCGCGCAGACCATCTCACGGATTCCTGTCGTAGGTAAAGTTACCGCCGGGGTACCTATCACTGCTACAGAGAATATCGAAGACTACTTCCCACTTCCTACTCACTATGTAGGTGACAACAAAGTATTTATGCTGTCTGTCATGGGTGATAGTATGGTTGACGCAGGCATTATGAATGGTGACTATGTGATTGTTCGCCAACAACAAACAGCGGACAACGGAGATATCGTTGTAGCCATGACCGAAGAAGATGAAGCAACCGTTAAGACCTTTTACAAGGAACGTGATCATATACGGCTTCAGCCGGAGAATCCAGCTTATGAGCCGCTTCGCCTTAATCGCGTAACTATTCTCGGAAGAGTCATCGGATTGTTTCGAGATATCCACTAAGTATGCACTTCTAACATAAAAGGCTGTTCCGCATATGCGGAACAGCCTTTTTTCTACGTTTTTTTGCTTTTCCAACCACTTACGAACATTTGTTCCCAATGGCTAAAATGGCCATTTTCTATGAATAACCCTTTAGGCGTTCTGCTCATATCCTAATTAGAAAGGAGTGTTGCGTATAATGCCCAACTACCGAATTATTGTAGATCTGACCCAACGAATGTTATATCTTCTGGACAATGATATTGTGATTAGAGGTTACCCTGTCGGCATCGGTAAGATGTTAACCCAATCCCCAGTGGGTGAATTCACTATTATTAACAAACAACCCGACCCAGGGGGTCCCTTCGGTGTGTTTTGGATGGGACTGTCTAAACCACACTACGGAATTCATGGAAACAATGACCCTTCCTCCATTGGGAAAGAGGTGTCCCACGGCTGCATCCGGATGTACAACGAGGATGTGTTAGCACTCGCTGCTATTGTCCCTATAGGCACACGAGTAACGATAAGAAATTAAATTCGAATGGAGGCTCGGCAACCCCCAAATCACATTAAAAAATGGGGGTCATTACATAAGTAAGTATTTTTTCATTAGCATACTAGGAGTTTCGTGATTATATGTCGAATATTGTTAACAGGATTGCAAATTGAAAAGGATGTGTTTAGTTTGAATAATTCAAAAATTAGAACCCTCGTCGATTTTAAAGTCGATGCACTGGGTAAGCTGTCCGGTTTACTTTTAAATGATGAACAAGCTAGTGGAAAAAAAGTGAATTTGCTCACCTCTTTTGGCAGCATTCAGGGAATCGTCTCTCCAACCGTCTCCAACAAAGAGGATGTATTTGATTTAAAATCTTTGATGGATGATGTAATTGTAGACGAATACATATCTTATTTGGGAGCAGAACACCCTGATAAAAATTTCAGCTATAACTTTGTTGTCCTCAATGACGTTACTGTAAGACCTTATGCTAGTTATGGGACTCCGATCGAATACAAACAGCTGATTGTTTATACCGATCATATCACTGCCTTCAATTTTCTATAGGTTTTCATAATCATCTTAAAAAGCACCCTTGCAGCAACCCCCAATTTTGCATCATTTGCAGAATCGGAAGGTTTCTCTGGGTGCTTTTTTTGGGTTAATCGTGAAGCCGATCCTATAATTCCACGAATTTCCCTTTTAAAAGATACTAGTGGAGATCATTCAGGCATATCTTTCAATAAGCAACAATTTGAGTCTAATGAGATAACTAGGAGGTGTGATTATATGCTGATTATCTTGATGTACTTATTTGCTATTTTAGGAGTTGTTTTAATTCTAAGTGCCGCCATTATAAAATTGAAAACGCTATCTGCTTCATCTGAAATTTCTAAGCTAGTTAATGCGACCTCATCTTTTAACATCAGCTTCACCAAAACATTCATTCCCCCCAATCAATCTCACTTGATTGCACTTAACGAGCCTAATAAAAAATTGGCAATCGGTACCAAAAATCCGAAGAGTAACAAAAAAGCAGTAGCAAAGCTATACTCTTTTGATAATGTAATGGGATCCGAGATTGTGGTTAACGCACTCACCCTTTCAAAAGTCTCCAAAAGACATCAAAACAGCAAAACTACTGCAACAAGTGCAGATATTAACGTCCTTAAGGAAGCTGATGAAGAAGCTAATGTGATTGAAGAGCTTACGCTTAAAATATATATGAACAGCAAAGAAACGCCTGTGTATTGTATCTCCTTCTTGCCGGGTTTATTGCCTATTCAACAATCCGACAACCAGTACAAGGAAGCTTACTCCCAAGTACAACAATTACATGCACTGTTCAGGTCAATCGTATCTGAATAATTAAGTTGTTTTTTGCGCAATAAGATGTGTGAAAATAGCAACGTCCTTGTATGGAGATAAACTGCTTAACTTAAGCTCTAGCTCCACCATTTCTACATGCCATTGCTCATCCATTTTTATTTCATTATCCACAATATATCCGTAGATATTATGTATTCCGTATATACTTCTAATCTCATAACCACACTCCGCGAGCCATTCCACTAATTGATCTTTTGTATAGATGGTAATGTCTGTTTGAATAATGCCGCTATATTCCTGCGTGTTTCCAATACTGTCTATAGCCCCCATAGGATCTTTATTCATAACGGCTTTTTTCATCACTTTTGCCACTGGATTATGAGTTATAAGAGAAAGCATTCCGTTTTCATTTTGTTTTTTACTAATGTCCATTAACAATTGTTTTGGATCATCGAGATATTCAAGCACATTATGGCAAAAAATCCAGTCATATCCGTCCGCTAATACATCTGCATCTTGTAGCGTTGCCGATCTAAAGGCTATGTTAAGACCGTCTTTACATGCAGACTCTTGCGCAATGACTATCATCTCTGGAGTCGGATCTATCCCTGTAACTGTATAACCTTTTTTTGCGAATTCACGACTGGTTATCCCAAAACCACAGCCGATATCTAAAATAGATTGAACCTCTTCAGAGCTGCAGTGATTGTCAATTTGCTGCCAAGCGGAATGATAAAACAATCTCCCCCAAGGCATTTTAATGTAGTTTAAATAAGAATCCATTGATCTAGCAAAAGCCTTTGATGTAGACGCCATATCGCCATACCCCCATTTGTTTTCGACATAAAAAAATCTAAAATTGCACACTAAACCCATCAAACTGGTGAATGCCCGTACCATGTGCCACTACCTTTTGCTCACGTAACTCACGAACCGCCTTTTTGACCTCTTGTAAAATAGATGGATCTAAACCCAGTGTATTATGAGAACCGAATACTTGGGTAACTCCTGGAATTTCCGTAATCTTTTCTAAGGAGGCCACTAAATCAACCGGACTAGTCGAAGGGTAAAAGGCATAGATTGGCGTAACGTCATACAATAAATCACCTGTAAACAGATATCCGTTGGCATGATCAAAAAGGCTGATATGACCTGGCGAATGACCTGGTGTGTGGTATATTTCTATTTTACGCCCGCCTATGTCGAGCACATCCCCTTCTTGTAAAAGAGCTGTTGGCTTCCCTTGAAAAGGTATGTAGGTGTTAGGATCAAAGGTTTCAGGAACAGGAAGGGTGATGTCCCGGCTCATATCTTTTCGAATCTGGGCAAGGGACAAGCCTTTTATTCCGTTAATCAGCCAATCCTCATCCGCTTTATGAACATAGATTGTCTCGAATTGCCCATGACTGCCAATATGATCTGCATGCACATGCGTAGTTATGACAGCGATAGGTAAATCCGTTAACTGATCCGTTATTCTTTTTATATTATCAATACCTAATCCCGTATCAATTAACGCGGCTTGTTTTTGCCCCAAGAGTAAAAAAGAATGCACCTTTTCCCAATGTCCATATTCACTGATTGCATAGGTGGTCGGATCAATTTCCGTTACTGTAAACCAACGATCTTTAATCAATTACGCCCCCCCCATTCCATTTTCCCCTTACATGCTCTTCTCCCTTACAATAATCCGCCTGTTCATCTGCTTGATAGATTTCTTGATAGGGCAAAATGTTGATTTTGCCTGAGTCTGGATATTCGCAAACATCTATTCCCTGATTCGTTCGGAGATCCAGATACCTGCATGGTGCATCGGAATGATTATAAAGCTGGTGCGCCCCTTCCGGTCCCATTTCAAAAAATATTACATCCCCTTCAGTAACCTCCGTAAAACCCTCGGGTGTTCTTAACATCGCTTTTCCCGCTAAAATCACAAATATTTCTTCAGCATTTCTATGAAAATGATAAGGAAAAGAATATTTATCAGGATCTAAAGATCTGATATCAAAAACTAAATGCTTGGAGCCCACCATTTCAGCTAACCTTTCACTCGTATGCCAAGCAAACTCTGGGATCGGGGACTGTTTTTGTGTAAAAGAGACCGTATTTTCATTAAAAATCTTCACCATCTGCAACACTCCTCCTTATGTTGTGCGTTCATTTACAACAAATAAAGAATCCCAGCTACAGCTAATGAAATAAGACCACCTAAAGCGGACCAATTCGCTACTTTGTTTTTAGCTTTACGGTCTTGCTTAGATTCCGAATAAAAGTTACCTCTTTGTTGTGTACCTGTCGTGAAGGCTCCAACACATATACCTGAAATTATAAAGAAGCCCAATCCTATGTAAATAAAAATTTGCATGAACTTACTCCTTCCCAGGAAAGAATTAGTTATCTATATATAAGATATTTTAACATTAAATCCCTCTACTACGTGCCATGACTTTCGGACCCAGATGACGCTATTTGCTAATTTTGAGCCTTTGAAGCATGGTTTCGGACTCCAGTGACGTTATTCCTAAGGATGAGGCTCATATTGAGCGTTTTTAATGCCAATAGCGACTATGGAGTCCTTTAGTATCCCAAATGTGAGATAAAGCTCCATATAAGGTCTGTTGGGTCCTATAGCGGGCTCATATGCGAAATTTGCAACCTCAGCAAACGAAAATTGGCGTTCGAATGAAGTAAGGTACCAAAAAGAAGAAGAAGTGTGCCAACAACCATTTTTTTGATTATGGTTATGGCACACCCCTTCTACTCCGCACAACTCCTACGGCTCTGATCACACTTAATTCCTTTCAAGTTCAAGTGTTGCCAGTGAAACCATCACCCAAGGTGCAAACTTATTCGACGAATCCCCCTTAGGATTGTGTATCCGAAAAAGAAAAGCTTCCCCCGCCTGATTCTTCCAGACCATATAATCTTCTATCCCTTTATCACCGGTTGCCTGCAGATATAATTCTGCAAAACCTAGAGGATGTTCAATTAGTTCCCCGCTATGGTCGTTTGCTTTGCCAATTGCAGAAAGCTCGGTTTGTCCCTGCTGCTTCAAAGCTGTGAGATCGTAACCGGCAGGCAAGTGTTCAATTTGGGCATAATAGGTTGGATCCTTAGTCAATAATAAACGATTAGACTGCGAGTCTAGTGTGAAATCCTGAAAGACATACAGGGAATATCCATCACCTTGCTCAAGTGTACCTTCTTGCCCTGAAATCCCTCCCTCCTGTTCACCAAATGCTTTGGTCTTTGGCCGATCGGATGTTAGAGGATCAGTGGCCTCCGGACTGGCGGACTCCTGCACCTCCATAGAAGGAGTAGCAGAAGGTTCAGGAGTGGTTGTAGCTTCGACAACTGGCATAGGCGCTGCACTTGACGCTGTAGGTTTTGCCTCGTCTGTTGTTTTATTGTTACTACATGCACCGAGAATTGAGGAAGACAGAAGAATACTAGTAACTGTAGTTAATAATATTTTTTTCATTACGCACCTCCTTATTACTATATTAGTTATTACCCACATGAGTGACGTGTCCTCTTAATCTTCAAACCTTTTCTTCATTTTTATTGCTACGGATTGAAAAATTTCAAACAATCGACTCGTTCTTATTAACAGCTATGGAGTTGTGCTCGAAATTCAAATTGTTCCCGGACGATTCGGGCACCTACTATCTTAATTAATGCCACCAGATTCCATAAAGTGACCCATGAGATCTTAGTTCTTCTCGGTTTCATAAGGTTAATTGGACTGAGCAAGAGCAAGGTAGACGATACAACAATTAAAGTGAAAAAACTTACAATCACTTTTACTTTAACACTTTTAGAATATACAAAAATAATAAAATAGCGACTCACAGCCAACCGCGGGGGGTTCTGTAAATCGCCATTCTTAATGATCTGTAACTCAGGTCTTGTGTCAATACTCTTTGATAAATTCTTTTATAGTCAGAGCGATGCGGGAATATAACCAATGACTGACCATGACTATGTATAATCGTCTATAGAGTTATTTTTTTGATTTATAACTTCTTACTAATAAACTAATACCTTTAAAAATCAAAACCACTAATATCCCGAAAATTATCAAAGTTAATATTAAGTTTGACCAAACTATATCCAAATTCACTCCTCCGTCTCTGCATTTAATTCTTCTATCTCCAATGATATCCCATTATTTATGATAAATGAACAACTTCTTACACATCAAAATTATTAGCCTGTATAATATCCTCGATTAACAAACTGTTTGTAGGCGTTTTATAGGTATATCATAAATGATACTCAAAAGGCCAGCAGGCTGCCTATACAAAAACAAAGTAAACCCTCAATGGCAAAGGCGTTAAAGTTTTATCAGTTTAAGATTACAGTTAGATTACAGTTACTAAAGCGGCACTTAGTCACTAAGCTGCTGATATCACTAAAAGCTAGATTAAATCCACGTTCATCTTCCCTGAGCTGCAGCTCCCACATAGCCCGTTGACTTTGTTGATTCCACAACCGGAGGAGCCCGTAAAAGCATGATAATCCCATCGCTTCAAACACTTTAAACCAACAATTTAAGATTCTCAAACCCAACAGGGTTTGGGTCATTGTCATTATATATATTCCTTGCCGGGGATGTCGGTTGTATCTGGCTAGCGTAATGAATCTGTGAACACGTGAAATCATAGGATGGCGACTGGAAAATTATAAGGAAAACCAATTGTGCGCAAACGTCGATAAGGTATCTTTCACCTGCTCGTTTTGCTGAGCAATTTACTAGAAAATCTATTTCTTACCGTCCACTTTTTTGACTTTGGTCTAATTAAGAAAAAGTAAGAAGTGAGATCATGCTCATACAATCAGTTAGCGAGCATATGATTGTTGATAGAATACTTATAAATTATTGGAGGTTTTGCTAATGTATATGGTGTATCCTTATTGGTTCAGATCTCAATTTGTCCCCATTTGGGCAACTTCAACTCAAGAGGCTCTTGAATTAATGAGGACTTCAGTCCAAGGTGAACGAAATGACGAACTTTTTTATGACCAACTCATTCAACTTGCTCCGAATAAAGAACAAGCTGAAGTTATTACTTCTATTCGGAATGATGAACGTGGGCATAATCTTATGTTTCGACAAATGTACAGAGAATTGACAGGACATGAAGTGACAGGAGTTAGCGACGAAGTCCCTGAACAAGTTAATTCGTATAACAATGGTTTGCAAAAAGCCTTTCAAGGTGAATTGTCAGCGGTTGAAAAGTATCGAAAGATATGGTTCGGTCTTCCGTATGGCGTTTATAAGGATACTTTATATGGCATTATTCTCGATGAGCAAAAGCATGCAGCGAAGTATAATAATTTATTGATACTAAATTCAGCTGCAAATCAGTAGTCATTGTATCGACTGCCCTTCAGAAATCACAACTTTACTTTCATAATATTAAGCGTGTCCCCTCTGCCTTCTCTCGAGTGCAAATGTAAGTCTTATCTTGTACCTGTGTCATGACGGCGCCTTCCCTAACACGTTGAACTCATCCACATTCTCGATCCAATCAAATGTCCCGCCCACGATGTGTGTGAACGATGCGTCAGCTCTATCCATACCACCATTATTCCCCGCATTTCTTTCTGATACTTCGTATATGATCGAACGTTTACTTTCCAACTGTCGAACTATGGTCTGCAGCACAATTCCTCAAAAACCATATTCTTTGCCCTCATCCTAATAATCCACTTTTCGCTATACAGCTAAGCTAGATGGTGTTAAGCCTTCTGGCTTTTTTACATTTTAGTCAAGAACGAATTCAAAGGTAACGCATGCTTTGGATTCGCCTTTGAATTGATTATCGATAACGAAACATACGAGTGAAATTTATCAAAAGTTGCCGAGCTCGCAATTCAAAAACTCAATCATTTGACTGAGTCATAGCATTCTCCATTATAAGAGGCTAGAAGTTTCACCTGTCGCGAAAATGGCTTGTCCCAAGTTGGAGAGCATTCTTATAGTCCAATTCATAAAATCGTTTAGCCAGCTTATTACCCCTTTCAAGCTTTGGAATAACACGTTTAGGTCATGGTAGCATAAGAATCACAGCGCACATACACACATATTTCAAAGAAAATAAATGAAAGCAGTATGGAGAAATTTGAAGCTCATATGAGAAGTATCCTCGAATGATCACTACATTTTTGGGGGGCATTACAGGGGCGTCCATAAACCTCTACAATATCTCCTATCCTTACCCCCACACACAAAAAAACTCAACACCAAAGGCGTTAAGGGTTTAAAGGTTCTAGTAAAGCGTCATATATTGGTTTCTTTCCAACTCATGAACCTGAGTACAATTTACAGTTTGCCTTTTTTTAATGGTCTGAATAGTACCTAACTCCGTTAAAATAAAGGGTTCTCTGAGAAAACGATTACGGATTTCAATGTCTTCCTTCTATTATTTGTGAGCATTTTGTGGGCGTTTATGTGTGCAGGAAATATAGCCCAATTTTCAATCAGAAGAGGTACTACAAATGCAATTGAAGATTTCAATCTAGGGAATAGAATCCAGAATATCGCTATCTTAAAAGTGGCTTGAAAATCGTATTGGGAGAATCATCGCCGTTAAAATTAACTTTAGATATCGGATAACCATCGCTAATTGGCTTCGTTCCGGAATCATTGGTGGATGTATCATAGGATCCATTGCCTCCGTGAGGGAAGAAATTTAATGTATGAACAAAAACCCTGCTACCATCATGGTCAGCAAGGTTTTATTATGACGCTTACTCGTAGAGTTGATTACAGATAAAACAAAATTTTTTGAGCAATAAAAGAGCAGTTCAGGTTATCCCTGTGATGACTCTTCTACATGGTACAACTCCTAACAGCAGCAATTCAATGTTACACAGCTTATCTACTACTAAAGGACAAGAAAAAAGGAACCATAAAACGTCGCCCGCGCGGCAAACGAAAATAGTTTCCCGGAGACGCCACTGATGCTACCGATACAACGACAGAACCATTACTCAAATGACAGGGCTGCTTACTTTGGAATGTCCCAGAGAACTTTTGAAGAACAAGGAGCACCCCCTAAATTATGAGATGGGAAGATTTAAAGCCGGGACAGTCCGTGCATATCTGTGACAATCACGATAGCGGATTTGGTGGAAGGTGCGGAAGTATTGTAGCTATTGGTACTTTTATTGGTATCAGCGAACGTATAGGTGCGTTGATTGACATATATGAACCGTTACTAATAATTATTTAACCAGAAGCCCTCGAAGAAGTCGACTTCGAATCACTGCCACCAGGATGGGCTGAATTTGATATAAGACCCATCAAATTATAATGCCTCGTCAGCATTATCACTGACGAGGCGATTTTCACAATCGTATTAGCTAGGTGTCTCATTGAGCTATCGTTCTCCGTTAGTTGAATCCACCCGTGGAATGTAAAACTTGGCCGGTAATCCACTCCCCATCATCGGTGGCTAAGAATGCAACCAGACGAGCTGCATCCTTAGGCAATCCTACTCTACCTGTTACAAATTGCTTAGATAACTGCTGTCGTAGGTCAGGAGTCATCCAGCCGGTGTCTGTGGGTCCAGGATTTATCGCATTTACGGTGATGCCTTTCGGACCCACCTCTGCTGCAAAAGTTCGTGTGAAAGCATCTATTGCCCCTTTCGTTGTGGCATACGAGATTTCACCAGCCATGGGGTCTAGTGATTGGCCCGATGTCATATTAATAACTCGACCACCTGCCGATTGCGTAAACCGTCTAGCGAATTCCACACTAAGCATAGTTACCGCCCTAACATTAATTGCGTAGTGTGCATCCAAAGACTCTGGGGTAATCGTGGTTAAGTCATCGTTAACCGAATAACAAGCATTGTTAACAAGAATGGAAGGTTCTCCTAGCTTCTGCTCAACGTTATTTAATAAATCCACAAAGCTTTCAGGTGCAGAAAGATCCATCATTAGGTGTTCGCAACGAACGCCCATGGCACGTATTTCCTCACAAAGTTGCTTTTGCTCCTCGTTATTGCTACCCCAGGGCATCTGTTGATCGTAACTAACCCAGTGTGTAAAAAATACATCAGCGCCTAGATAGGCCAACTCTTTGCACACTGCAGCACCGATTCCTGTGCTGCGACTTGCACCTGTTACTATTGCGATTCGACCTGTTAATCTGCCAAGTGTAGTATTCATGGGCCTTTTCTCTCCTTTTTATTTTGAAGTCGCATTAAACTGCGGTGACTATTGTGCAAATCTGCCCGTTACTTCAATGAAAACAGCAGGCTACCGTAGCGCCTGCTCATTAATGTGTATTATTCAACTAAAGTTCCCGTTAGCTCAATAGTCTTATGTTTTAATTAGAGTCGCTGCTTATAGTTGTGAGACTTGCCGAACACCTAACGCAGTGACGTCCAGACGGGCTTAGGGGGCTGGATGTGGTCACTCGCTTCTCAGAGTGACCCGGAGCGTCAATATGGTGTTAGCCGAAGGAAGTTCTGGAAGCAGCCATTGTATTTAAGGCGTTCTCAAAATAGCTATATACTTCATCTGCAATTCCCAGAAACTCTTCAACAAGTACATTACTATCCAAGTAACAAGCATACAGATAATCAACTAAAGCGGAGTCAATGTCACAATAGTTTAATATGGCATTCTTCATCTTAATAATGTCATCTTGCCATACACCTGTATCTTCTAAAACCAAAGAGTATAATGCACGAATTAATCTCTTAGAGTAACCTTTAATATATCTAGTTTTCATTGTGTTATCACTAGCATTAGAAAGTAAACTATGTATACGATCTACTTCCTCCTTGGTCTCTGTATTTAAGTCTAAAATGAACTCTGGAGAAATAATTATCGGTGGTACTTTTTCACCAACGTCATGACCATATATGCAAACACAAATTATCTTTACCCAAAAACCCCACTCATTTGGTTTACTTAATACATCGTCAATCGAGCAAATTATCGTATCAATCTTAGTTACTATTGGATATTCTTCCAAAAGCCTGTCTTTAATATTTGACAATCTTTCGTAATCAATATCTTTGGGATTTACACATACAATAGTAAAGTCTGCATCTGACTTAAAAGGTTTAGCAGTTCCTTTTGGAATCGAGCCACACATATAAATGCTATGAATCTTACCTTTGAATTCGGTAAGTATATTATCTATATACTTATCAACAAAATCCTTATATTCACTTTGTATTTCAATTCTATTTATAACTTTTTCTAATATCATATAGACTCCTCCTAAACTAAGAACTTCTTTCGGCTAACGCCTTTTTGCGAACTTCGTAAATTCGTCATGACTTAAATTATTCGCGAAATCATTCAACTATCCTGCCCAGTTAGCTTAATAAGGGATAAGTGAAAATGTATTCTGATAGACTACTCCAAGAATCAAACATTGGGGTATTTATTTTTTATGAAAAGAATTATTGTTCCAATCTTCATGTCACTTTTCTTATTATTGATGCCTGTACTTGCTGAGGCACATCCAGGACGCACAGATGCAAATGGGGGTCATTATTGCCGCACAAATTGCGCAAAGTGGGGACTGGAAAACGGAGAATACCATTACCACAACGGTGGAGGTTCAGATTCTAAACCGGCTGCCACATTTGTAAGACGTTAGATTTTTCAGCTGAGGATGAAGCAACTCTATTCGGAGATACAAAAACGTTTAATTCGCAACGAACGATAAAAATTAGTCAATCTATCATTAGCGATCTAAAGCAACACATTAAATATCAGAACCAAAATAAATTAGCTTAGAAGGGTTCCTATAAACATAAGTTAAACTTAGTTCTTTCTAGAGATGATGGTAATTTCATGCCGAAATCTTCTTTATTCAATTCTTTTTCGCGAATTTTGAAACGTATTGGTCTCCCGGCGATGCCGATTCATTCTTTTCGTCACACTCATGCTGTTCTTATACTTGAGGCTGGTAACGATATGAAGTATGTACTAGAACGTTTAGGTCACGGTAGTATGAGAATCACAGCGAACATATACACACATATTTCAAAGAAAATAAATGAAAGCAGCATGGATAAATTTGAAGCTCATATGAGAAGCATCCTCGAATGATCACTACATTTTTTGGGGGCATTACGGAGGTGTTCATAAACCTCTACAATATCTCCTATCATCCTTACCCCCACAAAAAAAACCCTCAACGCTTAGAGCGCCAAGGGTTTAAAGGTTCTAGTAAAGCGTCATGTATTGGTTTCTTTCCCACTCATGAACTTGTGTACGATAGATATCCCATTCGATTTCTTTCAGCTCGTAGAAGTGAGCCAGCGCATGTTCACCGAGAGCCTCGGTAATTACATGGCTGCGGATCATTTCGCTTAGCGCTTCTTTCAAATCGGATGGCAAGCTTGGGATGCCTTCTTCAATACGCTCTTCCTCAGACATCACATAGATGTTACGGTCAATTGGAGCTGGAAGATCAAGCTTACGCTTAATTCCGTCTAGCCCTGCTTTCAACATAACAGCAAGTGCGAGGTATGGGTTAGCTGCCGGGTCCGGGTTACGAACTTCAACACGTGTGCTAAGCCCTCTCGAAGCTGGGATACGAATCATCGGGCTACGGTTACTTGCAGACCAAGCTACGTAACAAGGTGCTTCATAACCAGGAACAAGGCGTTTGTAAGAGTTCACTGTTGGGTTAGTAATCGCTGCAAAAGCACGAGCGTGCTTCAAAATACCAGCCATATAATAACGTGCAGTTTTGCTCAGACCTAGCTTGTCACTTTCATCGTAGAACATGTTTTCTTTGCCATTAAACAAGGATTGGTGAGCGTGCATACCAGATCCGTTAATACCAAACAATGGTTTAGGCATAAAAGTTGCATGCAAGCCATGTTGACGGGCAACCGTCTTCACAACGAGCTTAAAGGTTTGAATTTGGTCAGCAGAAGTGATCGCGTCTGCATATTTGAAATCAATTTCATGCTGGCCGGAAGCCACTTCATGGTGGGAAGCTTCGATTTCAAAGCCCATTTCTTCAAGGGTCAATACGATTTCACGACGGCAGTTTTCCCCTAAGTCTGTAGGAGCTAAGTCGAAATAACCACCTTGGTCATTCAATTCTGTAGTTGGGTTACCTCTTTCGTCTGTTTTGAACAAGAAGAATTCAGGTTCAGGTCCAACATTCATCGCTGTAAAGCCCATTTCTTCGGCTTCCTTCAGACAACGCTTCAGGATACCACGTGGGTCTCCAGCAAATGGAGTACCATCCGGCATATACACGTCACAAATCAGACGTGCAACACGGCTATCAGTCACCCAAGGGAAGATTACCCAAGTATCAAGGTCTGGGAAGAGATACATATCGGATTCTTCAATCCGTACATAACCTTCGATGGAGGAACCATCAAACATCATTTTGTTGTCGAGTGCTTTTTCCAATTGGCTAACCGGAATCTCTACATTCTTGATAGTACCTAACAGATCTGTAAATTGCAGACGAATGAAACGAACATTCTCTTCCTTGGCAATGCGTAAAATATCCTCTTTAGAAAAGCTCACGTGATCCTCTCCCTTTCAAAACTCTGTATATTATTATTTATTAAAAAACCGGGATAACTCACCTTGAATAAGCGATACCTGTCCCGGTCTTTTACCGGAAACTAGTTCTTGCTTCAGCAAACGGTGAAGCTGCGAATCTGATAGCTCTCTACGTCTAACCTCTGTGTCAGGGGTAATCACTGTAGCTTCTTCGGATTCCTTCGAGACTGGGTTCATTACTTGCTTGATGCCAGCAATGTTAACACCCTTTTCAATCAAGGCCTTAATTTCTAATAGGCGCTCAACATCATTAAAAGAGAACAAACGTTGATTCCCAGAGGTACGTGCAGGTACGATTAGACTATGCTGTTCATAATAACGAATTTGTCTTGCAGATAAATCAGTTAACTTCATTACAATTCCAATAGGAAATAATGCCATATTTCTGCGGATTTCATCACCCATGACTCATCCAACCTTCCAATGATCTTTTTCTGATCTCATTGTACATTTCCTAATACAGCGTGTCAATGGTGTGTAAGATTTTCTGACAGTAATTTTCGATCACGCATACTTTGGAGTGCCATCAAAACGCCATATTTGACATGGGAGTAGGTTAATCCCCCTTGCATATAGCCGATAAAAGGCGCACGGATAGGCGCATCTGCCGATAACTCTAAGCTACCACCTTGTATAAACGTACCTGCCGCCATGATGACAGGATGTTCATATCCCGGCATATCCCATGGTTCTGGAACTACATGGCTGTCTACCGCCGCAGCACGTTGAATTCCCTGCACGAAGGCAATCAAGTGATCCGGTCCATCAAAGGAAACCGCCTGAATCAAATCTGTACGAGGTTCATTCCACGCTGGTTTCGTCTCAAACCCGCAGCGCTGAAATACAGCTGCCGCAAAAATACTGCCTTTAAGGGCTTGTCCAACTGTATGCGGAGCCATGAATAGGCCTTGGTATAACCCGCGGGTAGTTCCTAACATTGCGCCTACCTCGCCACCGATACCAGGAGCTGTAAGACGGTACGCTGTAAGCTCTACTAGATCTCTGCGCCCACAGATGTATCCACCCGTCTCAGCAATTCCACCACCAGGATTTTTAATTAATGAACCCGCTACTAGATCCACACCAACCTGTGGAGGCTCAAGCTCTTCAGTAAACTCACCATAGCAATTATCAACGAACACAATAACATCCGGTTTCAATGACTTCACTCTCGCTGTCATGTCACCTATTTCGGCTACTGTGAAGGAAGCACGCCAATCATAACCACGCGATCTTTGGATTCCAATTACTTTAGTTTTCTCATTGATAGAGAGAGTTACCTCTTCCCAATCAATCTTACCCTCTGCTGTAAGGGCAACTTCCCGATATGTAATTCCGAAGTCTGCGAGTGAGCCTGTCCCATCTCCTGCTTGGCCAATCACCTTGTGTAAGGTATCGTACGGACGACCTGTGATGTATAAAAGCTCGTCTCCTGGTCGCAGCACACCAAAGAGGGCTGTTGAAATGGTATGTGTTCCTGAAGCAAAATGCGGGCGCACCAAAGCTGATTCCGCACCAAAAACGTCAGCATAGACAAGATCCAGCACTTCGCGTCCACGGTCGTTGTAAGCATACCCCGTTGAACCCGCAAAATGATAATCACTGACCTGATGACGTTGAAACGCTTCAATAACCTTCCATTGATTCTTATCGACAATTCGATCAAGAGCTTTGACTGCACCTTCGATTTCAACTTCTGCGGACTCTGCCGCTCCTAAAATATCTTCTGCAAAAACTGCCATTAGTTCTTATTCGCTCCTTACATTTACTTGCCATCATAATGACAGAAAGCGACAGTTGCCTGACGCTTTCTGTCATTAGCTATTATTTTATACCTATACAACAAGCATTTCCACTTTAGGGGAACAAAGAAGATTACGGCTGGTCCACAAAATCAGCAAGCATGTAACCCCATTTATCATAATCCTCTTTATTAAGACGGACGTTATAGATAACATCGTTCTCATCATAGGTGGTTTCCAGAACCTCACCTACTCTGTAAAGCAGGGAAGAAATATCGCCTCGGTCTCCAGGAATGCGAAAATTCAGCGTATCTCCAGCCAACTCATCAGAGATAATTTCAATAATCCGGGTTAAATCCTCCGGGTTAAAGGCACTGATTTTCAAAAACCCTGTGCCTGTTGGCAGCATTTCCAGTTGCTCAGGCTCACATAGATCGATTTTATTAAAAAGTACTATTTGCGGTTTGCTAGCTGCCCCTAAGTCCTGCAAAATAGTTTGTACAATCTCCATCTGCTCCTCACGCATTGGAGATGAGGCATCCACTACATGCAACACCAGATTGGCCTCATTGACTTCCTCCAGCGTTGCGCGGAAAGATGCTACAAGATCATGCGGAAGATTCTGAATGAAGCCTACAGTATCCGTAAGCACTACCTCTTTACCACCCGTTAGTTGAAGCACACGTGAAGTAGGGTCAAGCGTAGCAAACAATTGATTCTCAATATAAACATCCGCATCCGTAAGCTGCTTAAGCAGCGTCGATTTACCAGCATTCGTGTAGCCGACTAGAGCAACCTGCACTGCCCCTGCTTTACGGCGGCGTTCACGGTGCAATTCACGGGTTTTAACTACCTCATCCAACTGGCGTTTCAACTCCGTAATCCGACCGCGAATATGACGGCGATCGGTCTCAAGCTTACTTTCACCTGGCCCTCTGGTTCCTATACCCCCGCCTAATCTGGATAAGTTTTTGCCTTGACCGGATAACCGCGGCAAAAGATAGGACAGCTGTGCCAGCTCTACTTGAATAATACCCTCTCGTGTTTTGGCCCGCCCAGCAAAAATATCCAAAATGAGCTGCGTCCGATCAATAATCTTCAGATCCAGAGACTCTTCAAGGTTCCGTACCTGCGCTCCAGATAATTCCTGATCAAAAATAGCCGTATTAGCTCCAAGACCATCAGCGGCCATGCGGAGCTCTTCTACCTTACCTTTCCCGATAAACCATTTCGAATCCGGTGTTTCCTTATTCTGACGCAACACATCCAGGACTTCAACACCTGCTGTTTCTGCTAATTGTACTAATTCCTGCAGAGAAAGCTCTGGGTCAATACCGGTACGTTTAATTTTATCTGTGACGAGAGTGACCAATATCGCCCGATCTTGAATATCCGTTTCTGTATCATGCGTAGTTATTGCCATTTATTCATGCTCCTTATGACGGTAATAGAATCTTTGTGTACCATTTAATCAGTTTTTCACTTCTTGCTGATGTTATACAGATGAACCTGTTCATTCACAGCGCTTCAAAACATTTTATCATAAGTTTCATTGGTAATATAGGCTGATAATGGAACGGCTCACCATTCTGTCCGCATTTTCATTATGATAATCTTCAATCTTTTATAAAAGATAAACCGACTAAGCACGTATAAACTTAGCCGGTGTCAATTTATTTAAGAAATTATACTCTCCCCTTTTGAATAATCATCGACCGGAAGAACAAGGTCTCTCGGTAAGATCTCCATCAAAGATTGTTTAGATATTTTGACATGCCTGCTTATTAATCTAACCGCTTGATGGCGGATTGCCTGTTCGAGGATATTGCGTACATAACGGGCATTACTAAAGTTTTCTTCAATAATTTTCTCATTAAGGATTAACTCTTTTAGTTTCCCGTTTGTTTCTGGAGTAATTATATAGTCTCTTTCAGCAGCCATTTTATGTGCAATCAATATCAGTTCATCTGTTGTGTAGTCCTGAAAATCGAGTTGAATTGGAAATCGTGAGGGAAGCCCGGTATTAGCCTCCATGAACATCTCCATTTCATTTGGATAACCCGCTAAGATAATGATGAGATCATCATTCCTGTCCTCCATAACCTTTACAAGACAGTCGATTGCCTCTTTTCCAAAATCTTTATCCCCGCCTCTAGCCAAGCTATAAGCCTCGTCAATGAATAAAACGCCACCCATAGCCTTCTTAACAAGGTCTCTGGTCTTTTGAGCTGTATGCCCTATGTATTCCCCCACTAAATCCGCTCTCTCTACTTCGATTAATTGACCTTTACTTAATATGCCCATATTCTTTAACAGCTTGGCAACGATTCTTGCTACAGTTGTCTTCCCAGTCCCGGGGTTGCCTTTAAACAACATATGATAAACCTGATTAACTACATTTAACCCCAGTTCTTGTCTCATTTTTTCCACTTGGATAAGCGCATGAATTTCATATATGAGATCCTTCACCTTTTCAAGACCGATAAGCTCATGAAGCTCTTGCAGGATTTCTTTTGTAGATTCTAAATGATTATTTTGAGCCAGCGCGCTCTCCAATGTTTCATTCGTAATATTTGTTGGGTCTTGATTTTTGAAAGTTATATTCATTCTGGAATCATTAATGGTTATCTTTCTTAAATTTTCTTCACCCATTGTAATCACCTCGTTAGAGCATTATATGCAATAACTGAATGACATCATGCACTTGTTTTAAAGAATGGGGTTTCGACATTGGATTCCCTGCTATCTCTCGCATCTTCTACGATGGTACACGAGGATAGAATGACCGAAATGCATAAAAGTCATAAGCAGAACTTTATTTTTTTATCATTTCACAACCCCATTATTTTTGATATACAAATAACAAATAGCCCCCCTTTAGAGTTTAGTCCATTTGGGGGCTGGCTTTTCTAATCAAGTCTCTTCCGGAATAGGAAGCATTATTAGAAGATTCTGATAATTGAGAACAATTACAGGAACAACTGCTGGATTTTCCATTTCGTATAGGCTAGAATTTCACGCGACTTATGCCTTGTCATCGACAGAACAGTGGATTCAGTAAGCCCCAGTTCAGGATTCACATAACCGAGCTCGTCCGCGATTTCGTGTGAACGCCATCCATGATATGTATGCGTAATAATAATTGCTGAGGACAATCCCTCACTTATCATAATTGCTTTGCTATACAGAAGATTCTCGTAAGTGCTGGTAGCTTTATTTTCAACAGAAATGGCGCTATCCGGAACTCCATGAGCTACTAAATAATTGCGCATGCCTTGACCTTCGGTATATTTCAGATCAGGTTTATCCAAACCTCCAGAAACTATGATATGCGGGAACATCCCCTCTTGATAAAGCTTAAGCCCGTAATCCAATCGTTCCTTCAATCCCGGGCTAGGTTCTTCTCCCCACATCGACATGCCAAGAATGATCCCTGTATCGGCTTTGAGCATAGGATCTGTCGTTGCGGCTTTATTGATATTCCTCAATGCGTACGCACACCACAACAAACCAACTACAACAATAACCATTAAAGCAATAAGCAACGTTCGTTTAGACCAAATTCGACGTTTTTTGCGAACAATCCGAATCGGGGAAGAGTCTCTTCCATAAACGTACCATTCCATCTTTATTTCCTCCTGAATTCTCCATGATGAAATAATTCGGCACGATGTTTCAAAGAGAGTGAGAAATAAGGGAAAGCATGAGCATCGATGCCACGTAAAATAGTATGGGCAGTCTCCCAGGCTAGCTTATAATCGTTTTCTGAGATGTCTTGCCTCTCCAGTGCTTCCTCCAGTTCATCCTCATCGAGCAAAAACACCTCGCCGTTCCAAAGTACTACCACGTCCAGATACAAATCGTCAAACCAAGGCACACCTTGGTCAGTAACGCCTTGCACTTTACAGGTGTCTATGTACCATTGAACAATATTTTGTTTTTCGTCGAACATAGCCGTCACAATATAGTGACTATCTTTCGGAAAATATTGCAGCCAGGAATAACCTTTATCTGCAATTCGATATGTATGTCGTCCATAGCTCTTCCACAGTGGTTCTTTCAGCCCGTAGATGGTATAAAGCGTAATATATCCGCTGAATTCCCGGCTCTCCACATAGCGGCAGGCAAAATGGCGACGCGTAATCCGGCGCCAGTTGGCCCGGTCTCCGAATTTACGTTTCATAGAAATTACCCTCTCCAGTATGGTCTATTCAGCTTAACACATTTAGAGGATACACTCAAAATATCCCGCAAAATACAAGAAATTTTTCTTCTAAACCTAATAAAAACGGCAGTCCAGCTTCGCTCTATAAATAAAGCAAAGCTGGACTGCCATGGATAAAGCTATTGTTCGAAATTCAAATTCGTTTTATTGAGTGGAAGAATCCCCGTTCACAAAACCTGTCTCTGGATCAGGGTTTATGGATACATTCCCACTCTCATCGCCGGAACCCTCTCCACCGATAGTGGGTTCTGGAGTTGGGGTCGGCATTGGTGTTGGCGGTGGCGGGGTGATTTCAGGGATTGTAGTACCGCCGTCATTTCCGCCTCCCTCATTGCCGCCTCCGTTATTGCCACCATTTCCATTCTCTCCGTTGTTGCCACCGTCCTCTGGGGTCGGGGTCGGAAGATTAGGATCTATGGTGGGTTCAGGGGTCGGCATTTCATCCTGCACGGATACACTAACCACATTGGAGGGTTCGCTCTCCACTTTTAGCGCAGGGTCATAAGAAGTTACATAATACTCGTAAACCAAACCAGGCAGTGCACTAAAATCGCCTGCGCTGGTAGTCACTGTATTTAACAGTGAGCCAAATTCAGCTTCCGATGTCTCTCTACGATAAATACGATACTCAACGCCGGCAACAGGAACTGCCTCCCAATTGAGATTTACAGTCATCGTAGAAGGATCATATGCTGCTGATAGTCCAGTAACGGTCTGAGCTGTTTCTGGTGTTTCAGTAGGCTCAGGAGCAATCTCGTTATCGAGCTGCGGGAAGGATTTCTTAGGAACATCCTTCAGCGCTTCCTCCATGACCTTACCCCAGAAAGCAGCGGCAAGCGGACTGCTGTTCTTAAGCAGATGCTTTTTACTTGGCTTGTCGTAACCCATCCAGACTGCTGCAGTCCATTCTGGCGTATAGCCTACAAACCATACATCACGGTTCGAGCTGATTCCAGAATATCCACTTTGCGTCGTACCGGTCTTACCGGCAACAGGACGGTCAATCCTAGCTTTTCTACCCGTACCGCTCTCCACGACCTTCTGCATCATCTCAGTCATTTGATAAGCTGTTTCCTTACTCATCACTCGCTCAGGCGTTGTATTCGCTTTGTAGACCGTCTCACCACTGCTATCAGAGATGGATTTAATGGAATAAGCCTCTCTTAGTTCGCCGCCATTTGCAAAAGCGCTGTAGGCTTGCGCCATTTCCAGCGTATTGGTCCCTTTGCTCATGCCTCCAAGAGCCAGCGAGAGGTTCTTATCCTCATCTTCCAATCCAATGCCTAGTTTCTTGGCAAATTTAAATCCGGTATTCACACCAATTTCATTGAGCAGCCAAACAGCCGGAATATTCTCTGATTTCTGAATGGCATCACTCATGTTGATGCTCTTAGAATATCCGTGCAGGTTGGTTGGACAATAGTTCGCGAAACATTGCTTCTCGTTGCTTAGCGTTGAATTCATGGTGAATTTCCCAGTTTCCAGCGCTGGAGCATAAGAGACAATTGGTTTGAAAGCAGAACCTGGAGAACGACGGCTGCCAGTTACACGACTGTAGCCTTTTTTCTCATAATTCCGTCCGCCAAGGAGTGCGACAATGCTGCCATTCTCCTGATTCACAATCGTCATTGAGCCTTGTACCAGCTCTTCATCTACACTCTTTTCAAAATTATCACTATCTGCAAAAGCATCTTCAACCGTTTCTTGAGCATGCTTATCCATGGTAGTGTAAATTTTGTATCCGCCGATATTCAGATCATCTTCTGACAATCCAAATTTTTCTTCCGCCTCATCTACTGCAAAATCAATAAATGCTTGATAACGCTGTTTCTTTTCTGGTGGCTTATAGTTATAATCTACGGCTTTTGCTTCGTCTCTTTCCTGCTCCGTAATGTACCCTTGCTCATACATAAGCTGAAGCACTACTGCCCGGCGTTCCTTCGAAAGATCAGGGTTACGCAGCGGGTTGTAACGAGACGGGCCTTTTGGCATAGCCGCCAATGTCGCGATTTCCCAAACCTTAAGCTGACTCAAATCACTTTTACCAAAATATCTTACTGATGCTGCTTTAATTCCGTAAATTGTACCCCCGAAGTTAATCCGGTTCAGATACATGGTAATAATCTCTTCTTTAGATTTCTGATTCTCCAGGGCTACGGCAATCGACACCTCAGTTGCTTTACGGAAAAACGTCTTGTCCCGTGTCAGGAAGATGTTTTTGGCGAGCTGTTGAGTAATGGTACTACCGCCCTCTACCATACTTCGTGCGGCTATATCCTTTACTGCTGCCCGGCCAATCGACCATAAATCCACACCAGAATGTTCGAAGAAACGTTTGTCCTCTGTGGCTACAAAAGCGTTAACCAATAACGGTGGAATTTCTTCATACTCTACTGGATCACTTTTCTCCAGTGATAATTCGCCGATTAAATTAGCATTGCGGTCATATACCTTAGTCGTTTCATTCACTGTTAGCTTATCCTGGTTCTCAAGCAGAAGCTTTTGACCATTTAGCATAATGAACAGATATCCACCTAATGCACAGAAAATGGCCAATGCCGTAGCGAAGAACAAGCTCCACAGCACACGCTTCTTCGTCAAAAATTTCTTTTTCTTTTTTGGTTTTGATTTTGGTTTTGATTTGGAACTGGACGATCCTCTATCTCTATTGTGATTCGTCCTGGATGTATCGTCTCTAGACATAATGCCTCCTGACTCCCTTTCGGAAATAAACATAAATGGTCTGCCATGAATGAAAAGAACAACCTTCACAGGTTGCTCTCTCACACTCTATTCAAACGATTTATAAACAAGAAAGGTTTCAATTCATTTTTGATAAATGTTATTCTTCACTACTGCTGTCTTGCATCAGTGATACACTACGTTGTGGTGTGAACGTGGAAATTGCGTGTTTATACACCATTTGCTGGCGTCCATCACTGTCAATGACGATTGTAAAATTGTCGAATGCTTTAATTATTCCCCGGATTTGAAAACCGTTGGTCAGATATACCGTAGCAGGGATATTTTCTTTGCGTAGTTGGTTCAAGAATGTATCTTGGATGTTAATGGACTTGTTCATATGACGTACCCCCAATGGTTCAATTAGATTGTTCAGAAGTATATTCAAGACCTGAGAGAAACTTTCCTGCTATTATACCACGTATTTTTGAGAAATTCTCAGAAAAGTTTTGTTCACCTTCGACATCGATCCACTCGATTTCCTTCATGTGGCGAAACCATGACAACTGTCTTTTGGCGAATCGGCGAGTATCGCGTTTAAGCAGTATCACAGCTTCTTCCAGCGTCAGCTCTCCCGCCAGGTAAGCGGCAATTTCCTTGTAACCCAATCCCTGCATGGACACAAGGCTTCTGCTGTAACCGTTATCCAGCAGTCCCTTCACCTCAGCAACGAGACCATCCGCCAGCATGCTATCAATTCGGTCCTCAATACGTTTATATAGTATTTTCCGGTCCATTGTCAAACCTATGAGACATAAGTCATAGGGAGATTCCTTCTTTTGAGCAGCATGAGAAGCGGAAAGTGTAGTGTTTGTCTGGTGTTGAATTTCCAGTGCACGGATAATTCTGCGACGGTCGTTAGGATGAAGTTTGGCTGCGCTGACTGGATCAACCGCCTCGAGTCTGGCATGCAGTGCAAGCGCTCCATGTTCTTCCGCAAATTGATCCTGCTCTTTACGGAAAGCTTCATCAGCCACTGCTTCCGAGAACTGAAAGCCGTAACATAAAGACTCAATATACAGTCCAGTCCCCCCTACGATAAAGGGAAGCTTCCCTCTAGCGCTTATCTCCTCGATGAGTCTAGTGCCCTGCTCTTGAAATTCAGCGGCAGAATACGCATCCTGCGGATCATGAATATCGATCAGGTGATGGGGAATGCCGTTCATTTCGGCGGGTGTAATCTTAGCTGTACCAATATCCATACCACGATAAACCTGCATCGAATCGCCGGAAATAATCTCAGCGTTATAAGCCGCTGCCAGCTCCAGACTTAACCGGGTTTTGCCTACGGCAGTTGGTCCTAACAGCACTAGAACCTTATGCCTTTCTTTAGTTGTCAATGTGTATCACCCCGTACGATGTTTTGGAGTTGCTTCGGAGCAGCTCAGTAAACCCTAGACGTTCAAATTCGCCACTCAAAGCCTTTTCTTTTAAAAGAACAGTCTTACGGGCGACCCTAACCGCTTCGGCTACACTCTCTGTCGATAAGGCTGCACGGTTAGCGAATTGCCGCAGCGGGGAAATCGAGGCAGAACCCGTCAGAGGCACGCGAAACATAGGATCAAAGTAAACAATATCCACACTTCGATCTGGTTGAGACCGTAAATAATCCAAATGTTCACTATGCACGACATTAACTCTGCGTAAAGCCTCATTGACCTTTACTTGCCCAGAGGTGTAATGAGACATCCCTTCACTGAGCAGTGCGTACAGCGGTAATGAGCTCTCCAAAGCGATAACCTCTGAGGACTCACCACCATGTACAGCAAACAGTAAGGAGTCAGCTCCTAATCCAGCTGTACAATCCAATACGCTATCTCCGGGAAGCATTCGAGCCGCAACAAGCATCGGCTCGATCTCACCCTTTAGAATTCGTTTAGCGCGAACGAAGCCCATGCTCGGATGAAACTCCATAGGCTCCATTCCTAAGCGGTGTAGTCGAACAGCGTCCTGAGATAGAATCAGAATATCCTCATCTCCGTAATGTTCAACCATCCTTGTAATGGAGAGCTTCTCACGTGGAGCATAACTACAACCCGTTCTCTCCGCAAGGCTTTGCGCGCGTTCTACTATTTCCATTATCGGGCTATACCCCGTAGTTATAATCATGGTGCCTCCAGTCTTGCTCTTAACAAATTTCAAAAAATGTATAATTACATAACCCGCTTGAACAATTTCTCTAAATCATAGGATGAAAAAGAGATCACAATCGGCCGTCCATGTGGGCAAGTATACGGTTGTTTGCACTCTGCCAGTCGGGACAACAGAGCCTCCACTTCCTGTTCTGTTAGTTTATGGTTGGCCTTAATCGAGGCTTTACATGAACACAGAATCGATGACTTTTCTCGTAGCTTCGCAAGATCAATCATACGCTCGCTTAAGACCCACTCCGCCATTTCTTCAACGACCGCCTTCTCATCCCCTTCAGGAAACCAATAGGGCAAAGAACGAACAAGAAAGGTCTGTCCGCCAAAGTGCTCAAGGTATACCCCGGCCTGCTGAAACCAATGTAGACGTTCACTAAGCTGACGACTTTCAGAAGGCGTGAACTCCAGTGTAATCGGCAGTAGCAGCTCCTGTGAGGCATCCTCCGGCCGACCAAATTTCTCATAGAAGTATTCGTAATTAATACGTTCATGTGCCGCATGCTGATCGATTAAATAGAGTCCTCCATCATTCTGGGCAATAATATAGGTCCCATGATGCTGGCCTATATAATTAAGCTCAGGAAAGGCCGGAAGTCCAGGCTCTTCTTGTTGTGGTGGAGCCCATAGCTTCTCAACCGAAGGGAGCTGCTTCTGCGCCATTGACGTTTCTTGCGGGCGATAGCTATTGGAATAACTAGTATTCGCATTAGTTTGGCGCCCCTGCGAAGATGAAGACGGATAGCCTGATCCGTAAGCTGGAGCTACCTCGCGAGCTACCTGATGATCCGCCTGACCATCCTTGCTAAAATCACGGGAATTACGGTCAAGGTTCGATGACTGTAGTCCACTTAAGAAGCTGGCAGATCCCTTAGGGGCTGTATCCTTCTCATCACCATTCGAAGATGACGGCGGAACAGCTCCTTTGGAAAAAGCAAATTGCTCCTGGATAAAGGAGCTGCTGCCCTTGGGTCCGATTGTTTCCTTGCTTGGACGTGGAATCAGACTTTGCCCCAGCAGTATTTTGCGGATCTCCTGCTCAACAAAGGTGTAAAGCTCATTCTCTTTACTGAATCTAACCTCGAGTTTTGCTGGATGTACATTGACATCTACCAAAGAGGGGTGCATATCCAGTTCAAGAACTAATAACGGATAACGGTTAATCGGAAGCAAGGTGTGATAAGCACGCATGATTGCTGCGTTCAGTCCATTACTGCGAATATAACGTCCACCGACAATAGTAGTGATTGCATTTCGATTGGAACGTGTCCATTCTGGACGACTAATATATCCGGAAATCCGGTAATCCAAGTCTTCTGCCGTAATCGGCAGCATTGCTTTGGCGGCATTGGTTCCGTAAACAGCTGCGATGACCTGCAGCAGATCACCATTTCCGAGCGTATGCAGCAGCTGATTGCCATTATGATGCAAGGTAAAAGAGATCCCCGGATGAGCCAGCGCCATGCGGTACATGGCATCTGAGATATGGCCCAGCTCCGTCTGAATACTCTTCATATATTTCAGCCTTGCCGGCGTATTAAAAAACAATTCACGAACGGCAAGATCACTTCCCCGGCCGGAAGGAGCGTCCTCATTTCGTATGAGATTGCCACCCTCAATGTCTACTAGGCGCCCTTTGCCGTCATCGGCAGTTGCAGTTAGAAGCGATACCTTGGAGACCGCGGCAATACTGGGAAGTGCCTCTCCGCGGAAGCCTAAGCTTGTGATTTGAAATAGATCGCGGCCATTCAGAATTTTACTTGTAGCATGCCGGTAAAAGGCGGTCTCGCAATCTTCAGGATCAATCCCGGAGCCATTATCTTTAACGCGGATGCTCTGCAAGCCCCCCTCTTCTACCGATACCTCAATTCTTGTACTGCCAGCGTCAATTGCATTCTCGACAAGCTCCTTTACAACAGAAGCTGGCCGCTCTACTACTTCACCCGCAGCTATCTGGTTGGCAATATGCTCGTCCAATATATGAATTTTGGCCATTTCATTCACCTCTTATTTAGGCAATCAATTATTATAAAATCTTTATTGCAGATCCTTAACCTTCATCTTCAGCTCGTTCAACAGACTCATCGCCTGCAGCGGCGTCATATTCATAAGATCAGCGTCACGCACAGAAGAAATGAACTCTTTTAGCGCAGGATTCTCTTGGATTTCGGTTACCGCAACTTGATGTGCACTACCTTTGCGATTCTTGCGTGGTTCTTCCTCACCAAAGATAGACAACTGAACAACCTCATTTTCTACAGGTGCCTCAGTGATGACACTTACGGCTTGCGCTATCGAGGATGCGCTAGCAACTTCTCTTACAGCCGCCTGTCTTTCGAGGCTTCCCCCGTAATGAAGTTCAGAACCACCAGGATGGGCTGCCTGCTCAATGCTCTGCAAGAGACCATAAGCTCGGTCAATAATCCCTTCAGGAAGACCCGCAAGACGTGCACAATAGATGCCATAGCTGCTGTCAGCCGCTCCAGGAACTAGCTTGCGCAGGAAGTTAACTTTATCACCGCTCTCTTGAACAGCCATAGAGTAATTCCGCAGTCCTTTAAGACTTCCTTCCAAATGAGCCAATTCATGAAAATGCGTCGAAACTAGAGCTTTGCAAGAAATAACATCATGTACATATTCAATAACCGCCTGAGCGATGGCCATACCTTCACTGGTCGAGGTACCTCTTCCCAGCTCATCAATAATAATCAAGCTACGAGCTGTTGCTTTCTCTGTCATAACCTGGATATCAGCCATTTCCACCATAAATGTACTTTGTCCACCGATCAAATCATCAGCTGCTCCAATACGAGTAAAGATCCGGTCTATAAGCGGAACTTCAGCACTGTTTGCTGGTACAAAACATCCAATCTGAGCCATGATGCAGATCAGCGCCACCTGACGCATGTAAGTACTTTTTCCCGCCATATTAGGACCTGTAATTAGAAGAATATTACCTTCTTCCTTACTCAGCGTGCTTCCATTTGCAATAAAAGCAGAATCTTTAAGCACCGCCTCCACAACGGGATGACGGCCCCCTTCAAGCCGAAGATCATAACCATCCGAAAGGACTGGCTTCACAAAACGATGTTCGGCACTAACTGCCGCCAAGCATTGATACACATCAATCTCGGCAACCTTTTCCGCAAGATTTTGCAGGCGGGGAATTTGCCCGCTGATGCGATCACGCAGCTCAGTAAAGAGGCTGTATTCCAAATCCGTCATTTTATCCTGAGCTTCAAGAATGAGTGCTTCCTTCTCTTTAAGCTCAGGTGTGACAAAACGCTCTGCGTTGGCAAGCGTCTGCTTACGTTCATATCGTCCTTCCGGCAGTGCAGCCAGATTGGATTTGGTGATCT
The DNA here is from genome assembly GCF_038002725.1 of Paenibacillus sp. FSL H7-0323. Taxonomy (NCBI): domain Bacteria; kingdom Bacillati; phylum Bacillota; class Bacilli; order Caryophanales; family Paenibacillaceae; genus Paenibacillus; species Paenibacillus sp. FSL H7-0323. The sequence goes on from NZ_JBBODB010000001.1 coordinate 1,858,628, forward strand.
CTATGAAATAACCGAAGATTTTGTTATAGCCGATCTTCAGTGACTTAATGCCAGTGGCCTGTCTTTCCTTAGCTTCCAGTTCAGCGATCCAACGTTTACCGTTACTGCTAGCTTCCCTAAGCTCGTCCAAACGTTCATGATAACCGGAACGGATAATTCCACCGTCGCGCACAGACACCGGGGCATCCTCGACGATTGCGCGGTCAATATCCTCTCGCAGCTCAGCGCATTCATCCATACTTGCACCGATCTCTCGTAAAGTAGCTGAACCGGAGGTCATACATAAATCCTTCAATGCAGGAATTTGTGCCAGCGATAATTTCAGAGCATTCATATCACGGCCATTGGCACTGCCAAAAGCAATACGACCCACCAAACGCTCCAAATCATAAATTTCTTTAAGCGCTAAACGCAGGTCCTCGCGAACGATAAACTGATTGTACAAATAATCGACAGCCTCTAGGCGCCGTTCGATCGGAGCTCGCTGCAATAGCGGCTTATCAATTCTGCGACGCAACAGACGGGCGCCCATCGACGTTTCCGTTCGATCCAGCAGCCAGAGCAGGGATCCTTTTTTGGAGCGTTCGCGAACCGTCTCGGTTAGTTCAAGATTCCGGCGTGTAAATGGATCTAGAATCATATAATTGCCTGGTTCATAAGGAGAAATCTGACTAAGCTGCCCTAACGAACGTCGCTGGGTCTCATTCAGATAAGAGATCAGAAGCGCCAGACATTGTCCACGTTCCTTCTCTAGACGTACCCATGCCGCTTCACCGAACTGACGACGTGCCAGCTCCTCCTCGCGTTTCTCCCAAGGGGTGTAAACTACAGGTTTGGCTAACAGCGGCGTTTCGCTTCGCAGGATCTCCAAAAGTGCAGCGTCTCCGATGATCTCAGCCGGTTCATAAATGCCAATCTCATCACGCAGCCATTCGGCTCCAGATAATACCGAAGTAACATACAGCTCACCAGTTGTTAAATCGCAGGCAGCTAATGCCATCATTCCGTCACTTTCGGTGACGCAAACGAGGTAGTTATTGCTCTTGTCAGCAATGATTTTTCCATCCATCACGGTTCCTGGTGTCACGACGCGTACAATATCCCGCTTCACCATGCCTTTAGTGACTGAAGCATCCTCTAACTGCTCACAAATGGCGACTTTATATCCTTTTTCTATCAGGCGTTGAATATATCCCTCGGCGGCGTGGTAAGGCACTCCACACATAGGGATTTTCTCCTCGCCCCCGCCTTCGCGGCCTGTCAACGTAATCTCAAGCTCCTTGGAAGCCAAAATGGCATCTTCAAAGAACATTTCATAGAAATCGCCCAGTCTAAAAAATAGGAAGGCATCCTTAGCCCCTTCCTTTACCTTTAAATATTGCTCTATCATCGGCGTATATTGTGCCATGGTCAACCTCCATGCCTATTTAATGCTGTCCCCCATTATAACAGAAAATTGGTGGACAAAGTTACCCTGAAACCTCACATTAGTACAACGAAAGACTAGAATACTTATCAGACAAACACTTGCAGGAGGTATATTCTTCTGCTTTTAAATATTGTAAAATCTTAACACAGAGCGTCAGCCCATATAAAAATCAAAGGAGAATACAATATGATACGAAAGCTAACGAAGGATGATCAAGAGCTGCTGATGGCATTGCTGCGGAAAGAGCCGGCGCTTAATTTATTTATCATTGGCGATGTGGAGAATTTTGAGTTTGAGCAGGATTTCATGGATTTATGGGGAGAGATTGATCCAGCCGACGGGCGGATAAAAGCCGTTCTGCTGCGCTTCTATAGAAGTTACCTTCCTTATGCAGATGGCCCTTTTGATGTCGAGGGGTTCGCTGAGATTATCCGAAAGGATAATGACATACATATGATCTCCGGAGCCTCAGAGGTGGTGAAGGCTTTTGACGGGGAAATTAATTTCAAACAAGTAAAACAGCTGTTTTTTGCTGAATTAAAAGAAATGAACAATAAAATAAGTGAGTCCTTCTCTTCAGCTGAGCCTATTAAAAAAGCTACGGTTCAGGATGTAGAAGCGATTTGCGCACTCACGGATACCATTGAAGAATTTGAAAGCAGCCGGAATGGTGCAAGAACCAGCCTGCGTAAAACGCTGGAAAGCAACACCGGCCGCACCTATTATATAGAACGGGAAGATAAGGTCATTGTCACCGCTTCAACTTCAGCGGAAAATTCCATGTCAGCGATGATTGTAGGGGTTGCCACACATCAAGCATTCAGAGAGCAAGGCCTTGCTTCGCGCGTAATGGCACAGCTATGTGCAGACCTGCTCTATGAAGGAAAGTCATTGTGCCTCTTTTATGACAACCCACATGCCGGAGTTATTTATAAACTACTTGGTTTTCAAGATATCGGTTCATGGACCATTGTTAACATGTAGACCAAATAGTAAAATCACACTTTTACTTTGCTGCACCATAACTCACGTATATCACGTGATTCATCCCACGTCCGTTCAGCGGCAATATAGTCGAATAAAGGCTCGATATAGGGGGCGGCAATCTCGTAGCCGCCTAGGGAACGCAGCTGCGCCAGCAATGGGGGGATTGCGGCGCGCAGCGGAGATTTATCGCCGCTGTAGTAGGCGATATGCAGGTCTTCCCGGTCGAGCGGGCGTTGCGTCAGGTCCTCATAATGGCTCACGATTAGGTGAGCCAGATAGACCGCGCCTTTAGCGATGACCGGGGATACCAGGAAGCTCGGCAAGGTCCGGTACTCGAAGCCGCCATGCGGCTGAGTCCGGAAATCGCCGAGCACGCCGTATCGGGGACGACGCGCCCCTGCGCGGACGTCTTCGAGCAGAAGCATGGGCAGCGCGAGATAGTTATCGAGCGCGCGCAGCAGCGGCGCCGTCAGCGTCACGCCGCTGAAGTGCAGATGGCCGCCGAGGGCCCAGCCCGTCAGCGGCATGCCTCCCGCCCGCCAGCGCAGCGAGCGGTCGGCGATGAGCCGGTCCGCCAGCGCCGCGGCGGACATCAGCTGCGCCAGCAGTGCGCGCGGTTCCCCGCGCGGCTGAGGGCGCAGCTCGGCGACCGGGAACGCGCCGCGCGTTCCCGGAGGTCCGGCGTCGCAGCCAGCGACGCCGTCCGTGGGCAGGTACCGCGACGCAGGCACGACGCGGCCGGTGGATTCCCGGAGGATGATAAACTCCGGGTCCATGCCCATCAGCAGGCCGCTGCGGCCCGGCTGCTCCAGAGCCAGCTTTCGTTCCAGCGCTAGCGCTGCGGACCGATAAGGCTCGGGCAATCGTTGCCCGGAGGTCTTTACTAGTGGAGTGACTCCCTCCACCACATACCTCCGGTTCCCCATTGCCCTCAGCAGGACCTCACCGCTATCCAGCCCCAAGCTGTACAGCGTGCGGACAGCAATCCGCTGGAGCAATTTCATCACCCCGCGAAGCTCTCCCCGCACTCGGCCTCCCGTGGTATTGCTCTCGGCATTAGCAATCCTCACAGCTTCGCTGTAATTATCGGCGGCCGCACGCATTCCAAGACCTGCTCCAAGCAAAGAGATGTGGAGGACAGTCAAATGATAAACCAATATCTTATAACACTGCCTGTGGCCCTTCTCAGTAGCATGTGAAGCATATGTATCGACAAACCGTTTTCCAGAGGGCGTCAGCGTTGCTTCAACCCCGCTTCTAAGCAATCTGGACTCTCTCTCTGCCACAGACAATTCTGAATACACCTTAAGACCTTCATTCATACTCTTTAGCGCCTCCATCCGAGCGTGAACCTTTTTTCATCCTAAAAATAAATAAAAAAAAGGAGGGCATTCGCCCTCTACGCCGCCGCACTCCCTACATATAATGGACCATAACCCATTGATACTCAGTTAACGGCGGCGTATCCTTCCTTACAGCTCATCATCCAGATTGTCAGGGTCCAGATCATCGTAATCGAAGCTATCACCTTCAAAATCATAATCCTTGTCTTCTGGATCATCACTTTGCTCAGTGACATACACACGGACTTTGGTCTCAGCCACCAACTCCACTTCGAATTCGCGCTCTACGCGAAGTGTCACACTGCCTCCGCCTGGCGATACGCCCGCCTCTACACAGTTGGGTTCCTGCGTTGCCTCCGCAGAGACCTCAACTGTTGAAGTGCGGTGTCTCGTGTCCAGGTAGGAAAGCGGAATGAGCTCCACATAAGAGACTGTTTCCTTTGCTACCTCGGTCTGCTTGTTCTTGTCGTACGAGTACCAGATGTTTACATCATAAGTACCAATTACTTCGATTCCGTTCCCGGCGGCAACCGCTTCGTATTGGTGGTTGATAATCCAAGCCCCCAAAATACTAGTCGGATGATGTGGCGGAGTCACGGTATGGGTTGCTGTAGAGAACTTACGACCTTTGCCGCAAATTGCCTTCGTAATGATCTCCCTTGTTTGACGTTTATGGCTTAATGACATCTTTGAACCTCCTCCATACAATCATTCACTATCAAGTGTATGCAGGTTCTAGGCATTTGTTGATTGTTAGACTATAAATAAATTTGAGTAAGCCCTCAAGAAGGCTTTTTCAGGAGACTCATAGTTCATTTTATTTCAAATTTTGTACATATATGAGTAGATTCCAAAAATGGTCCAACCTGTTCCGGAGCCATTCCTACCCCCTCATAAAACCTTAAAACACCAGCTATTGCGGGATTACCCGCACAATTCCAAGTGATCTATGTTTGCTTAAGTCAATAAAATCCTCATCAATATTCACCAGTGGCCGCAAAGGGTCTGTAGCAAGAATCATAACAATTTTTCCTTTTCGCCCATCTGTCAATTCCACTTCGTTCCCTAGCATTGACTGCATTAACTTATTAATAAATACTCTGCAAATATAAGGGTCGAGCTTACCGAACACGCTCTCCTCCATTTGCAGTAATACTTCGTATAAAGGAGCCGCTTTACGATAAAATCGGTCGGAGGTCATCGCGTGAAACACATCAGCCACAGCAACGATTTTACTGAAATCAGTAATCCGGTTCCCAAGCACACCAAATGGATAACCACTGCCGTCCATTCTTTCATGATGCTGTAAGGCTACTAGCGCTTGGGTATGGTTTGTGCCTACCGTATCCCTGATCATCTCATACCCAAAGGTCGTATGCTTTTTCATCAGCTGAAACTCTTCGTCGGATAATGGACCGGGCTTGGTTAATATGTCATCCGGGATTCTCATTTTGCCGATATCGTGAAGAGTCGCTGCAATGGTCAACATGCTCAAATCCTCAGACTTTAGCTTCAGCCATTTGCCTAGCAGGGTAGATATTATGCCCACAGCTACATTATGTCTGTATGTATAATCATCTTTGGTCTGCAAAGCAGCCAATACTCCGTAGAAGTCATTCTTTTCGCTTACCTGCTGGATAAACGGAATCACTTCATTTCTAACTTCCAGCATAGGAATTCTTTTATTTTTGTTATGACGAATCTGTTCAAAAATATTCTCAATCGCAGCTGTACAATCATCAATTGCAAGCTGGAAAAATTCCGCGCTATCCAGCTGGACGACGTCATGAGATTCCAGAGTGATCTTATGTTGACGAATTAATCTAATATGTTCAGCACTCAATAAAGTCAATGCGGGTAAAACAAATACTCCTTTGTCATTAAAGAGGTTAGCTACAAGTTGTTTTCCGATAAATGATTCCATATCTTTGTCCATACGCCTCACCTGCCAATGCGGAAAATCCGTATATGAATTCCCTGCTTGAATTTGAACTCACCCTATAATTGTTAATCCCTTTCGAAGATCAACTTTTAGTTCATACATATTTTATCGTGATTTCAGGGGCGAATGTTAATACTTCACTTTATTAAAGCCTAATTTTAAGCTTTTTTCCGGGTGAGCAAACGTTTCTCAGGCTTATAGCTGACCGGTATTTTATGGCGTTTCGCAATTTTCAAATAAAGTGCCAATTCTCTGCAAAGCTGCAGAATCGCTGATCGCACTTCAAATTCCTCACGGGTCTCTGGCAAATCCATGCTTTCAAACTCATGTTCAAGCTCTTCCAGCAAATGTTCCGTGCGGCCTGTATATTCTTCAGCCAAAACATCTCCGCTAAGCTGGTCGAACAATTCAGCTACCATCTCTCCATGCGGTAAATGGCGATATACTTGAGAAATCAGCTGCATCATGCTTTGTATCGATTCCAGCTGCTCCTTACGCATATAGAAATAGACATTCCAAGCTTCATCAGGATGAATTACATGATTCTCCATCTCGCGAGTAGCTGCTGTCAGTCCCCGCTGCACTGCATTATCCGCATCAATTAATTCTTTCCCATCCCACATATACGCAGGCTCACGCAAAGTACGGGCCATCTGAGTAAAAATAACTGAAAAGTATCGATCCACTTCCTTGCGGATTCCATAAATAACTCCCCCAGTCTGTGGCATGTAAATTAAGTTGACCACCCCCGCTGAACCGAGACCTATGGCCAGTAGCTCTACTTGCTGCAACAACACATGTAGCGATAACTCAGCTTGTCCAAACACACGAAACACAATAACAGAGCTAGTGACAATCCCTTCCTTGTAGCCAGACTTCACAATCATCGGAAAGCCAACAAGAACGTACAGTCCAAGTACCCAGTAATGAAACCCTAATATCCAAAATAAAATACACCCAAAAAAGAGTCCCACGAGCGAGGCCAAAAAACGCGCCGTTATCGTCCGGAAACTCCTTTTCAAGGTAACCTCCACACCCAGAATGGCTAAAAGCCCTGCACTTTGTGCATTGGGTATGCCTACTGCAGACGCGAGAAGAACGGACATTAACGTCGCAGCAGCTGTTTTAATCACACGAAATCCCATAACCCTATCTCTCCTTAAAAGCACTAACCGTTAATAGGTAAAGATATAGACATGTTACAAGATTTTGTGAATGGACACAACGTTACATTAGACTTACCGACGGTATAACAAGCGCTTCTCCAGATACACTACCAGTTGATACATTGCCGTTGCTACGGCTGCAATAATCAGCAGACTGGACATTACAAGCGTGAAATTAAACACCTGGAATCCATATATGATCAGGTACCCAAGACCGGATTTTGCTACTAGAAACTCTCCTACGATAACCCCGACCCATGACATTCCCACATTCACCTTTAGGGTAGAGACCACCGTTGGAAAAGATGCCGGAAGAATCACTTTAAAAAACACCTGAACTTTAGAAGCTCCAAAAGAGCGGACCACCTTCACCAGATTAGGATCCACACTGCAAAAGCTATTGTAAACAACAAGTGTAGTAATAATCACCGTAATCGATAAGGTTGTCACAACGATAGCGGTGAAACCCGCCCCGAACATTACGATAAAAATCGGCCCCAAGGCCACCTTCGGCATACTGTTAAAGACAACCATAAACGGATCAAGCACCGCTGATAAAAACGGAGACCACCAAATAATCACTGCCAGCAGTGTTCCTAACAAGGTTCCCAGAACAAAGCCTACCGCAGTCTCTCCTACCGTCATCCCCAAATGAGGCCACAAGCTTCCACTGATCATATCCTGCCAAATCTGTTTGAAGATTTTTGTCGGGTAGCTGAACAATAACTCATCAATCCAGCCCATTCTTGCTCCCGCTTCCCACAACACAAAGAACAGCAGCAACAGACTGCTTCTTACAGCAATAACCTGATTACGCCGGCGCTGTTTAGTTTTTTTGAAATCCACATGCATTTGCTGCAGCCACAGTTCACGGGAAGCTAAGACACCCGCTTGCTCTGTTCGTTTCATTAGCTTTCCCTCCCTGCGATCTCCATCTCTGTCCATACTTCATGAAAAAGCTCCGCAAACCCTGGCTGATCACGCGCATACAGCGGTGGGGCTGAGCGGATTAGCTCCGGAACAGGAAAAACTTTACGAATCTTCCCTGGATTTCGCTGCAATAAAATAACCCTACTGCTGACCGCAATCGCTTCTGACAGATCATGCGTGACCAAAATAGCCGTGGTTCCCCGGCTGCGTAAGGTCTCTGAGACTAAATCTTCCAGCTGAAGTTTGATCTGATAATCAAGTGCCGAGAACGGCTCGTCTAACAGCAGCAGTCCTGGATTGGTAGCTAATGTTCGTACAAGAGCCACCCGTTGCCGCATCCCTCCGGATAACTGAGAAGGATAGGCCTGTTCTTTCCCTTCTAATCCCATCTCGCGCAGCAGCTCCAAAGTCCGGTTATGGCTCTCCTCGTTTAAGCTTCCGGTCAGCTCCAGTCCAAGCACGGCATTGTCAAGAATACTCCGCCAAGGAAAAAGATAATCCTGCTGCAGCATATATCCAACCTCAGGTGAAGGGCCTAGAATGGGTTGGCCATTTACGAATACTTCTCCCTCAGAGGGCTGCAGCAGTCCGGCAATAATCGATAGGAGAGTCGTCTTACCACAGCCACTTGGGCCTACTAAGCTGACGAATTCTCCTTGCTCGACATTAAGATTTAGATCCTCAACGGCCAGTGAAGCTTCCCGATCGCCGAGATAGGCATGCGTTACTCCCTTTAATTGCACTACTGGAAGCAAGGTCATCCCCTCCTTATAGTTAACAAAATCCATTTAGGATCTTATCTCTCTTATTTAGAGCTACTGCTCTTTATGGTCTTTTCAGCTTTTTCAGCAAAAGTATTATTCACGATCTTTTCTGCTGGAACACGTTCTTTAAGTTCACCTGCGTTGTCCATAACATCTAGCAGATTATTCCATTCTTCATTATCAACAACCGGATTAATAGCGTAGGTGTCCTGTTCCTTGTAGCGTTTTACAGCAGAAATCACAATGTCACGATCCGTTTTATCAAAATAAGTTATTATGGCATCCGTAATTTCTTCAGGACTATGTTCCTTCACCCAAAGCTGAGCACGCTGGATGGCATTAGTGAACTTTTGCACGGTGTCTCCATTTTTGCTAATGTAGCTGTTTTTTGACATGAATACCGTATAAGGTAAATAACCGCTCTCCACCCCAAACGATGCCACTACAGCTCCCCGGTCTTCTCGTTCGAAGATAGAGGCCTGCGGCTCAAACAGCTGCACATAATCCCCAGTACCTGAAGCAAATGCACCGGCAATATTAGCAAAATCGATATTTTGGATCAAGGTAATATCCTTCGCAGGATCAATTCCCTTTTTAGATAAAGTAAACGCGCCTGCCATTTGTGGCATTCCGCCTTTTCTTTGACCAAGGAAGGTAGAGCCCTTCACTTTATCCCAATTAAAATCTCCATCAGCCTTACGGGCGAACAGGAATGTTCCATCCCTTTGAGTCAGCTGTGCAAAATTAATGACCGGATCATCCGAGCCCTGCTGATACACGTAAATGGAGGTTTCTGAACCAACCAACGCCACATCAATAGCTCCTGAGAGCAATGCAGTCATGGTTTTATCTCCACCGGGAATCGTCTGCAGTTCTACATCCAGCCCTTCATCTTTGAAGAAACCTTGAGTCAAGGCAACATACTCGGGTGCATAAAAGACAGAGCGGGTAACCTCCCCAATCTTCACCTTTACCGTCTCTGACTTTCCGCCGCAACCGGCAAGTACTGAAAAGCATAAAGTAATGATCATGAGCGACAATGACAGCTTTTTCCGAATCTTCATTCTTCATTCTCCTTTCTTACCGGGTCCTTCGCCCTTGCTTAAAGCATATGCACATGCCTACTGAAAGGTTAAAATCCCGAATATCGTGGGGAATTAAAAGAATATCCATGATATCAGCGGTTTTTATTGATTTTATGGATAAATATCACTGGATTTGCTGTTTTTATATCTGTGCAAACGTTTTACCTGAGGATTTGATTACAGTACTATAAGAATTAAAGCGCTTACCATTTCCTTTATAGGAAAATTGCAGCAGAAGGGGTTATTTTATATGGATAAACGAGCAACATCTATCGCCAAAAAACACACAATAAACGGACTTTTGACTCTTAGCTTAACTGCCGTTCTGCTATCCGGTTGTTCAGGAAATAATAACAATATTCCTTCCTCTGCCTCCCCTTCTCCATCGCCAAAAGCAAATACAGCTCAGAATACTACAACACCTCCCGCTGCAAAAACGATTACCACTGACGAACAGCCCTCAACGGTTTATTATGAGATTTTTGTTCGTTCATTCTATGACTCTGACGGGGATGGCATCGGTGACCTCAAAGGGATTACCAAGAAACTAGATTACTTAAATGACGGAAATCCTGACACCACAGACGATCTGGGGATCGGTGGGATTTGGCTTATGCCTATTAACCCTTCACCAAGCTATCATGGTTACGATGTGACAGATTATCGTGCAATCAATCCAGATTATGGGACGATTGAGGATTTACAAGAGCTCGTTACGGAGGCGCATAAACGTGGGATTAAAGTAATTATGGATTTGGTCGTGAATCATACCTCCAAAGAACATCCTTGGTTCGTAGATTCCGCTAAAAATAAAGACAGCAAATATCGCGACTGGTACATATGGGCCGAAGATCAAGGACGCCCTGCCAATGGAGCTAGTGCCGCTGGTAGTGGCAGTGCATGGCACTCTTTACTGGGTAGTCATTATCTAGGTGGCTTTTGGGAAGGCATGCCTGATCTAAATTTTGATCAAACGGAAGTTCGTAATGAAATGAAAGATATCGGCAAGTTTTGGCTGGAACAAGGGGTTGATGGATTCCGTTTAGACGCTGCTAAACATATTTACGAAGACCTTCTAAGCGACAAAAGCCAAGCCACAACTAATAAAAATGTATCTTGGTGGCAGGATTTCCGCAAAGCGATGAATGAAGTGAATCCTCAAGCTTATATTGTCGGCGAAGTATGGGAGAATTCTGCAGTCACCGTAGGGGCTTATTTGGATCAAGCCTTCGACTCTAGCTTTAACTTTGGGTTAGCCGAGACCCTTATTAATTCCGTGAAAACTGAAAAAGACAGCGGGACTGCCTTTACGCTGGAACGTACGTATAATTTGTACTCCAAAATATCTGATAGCCATTTTACCGATGCAATTTTTTTGACAAATCATGATCAAAACAGAGTCATGAGTCAATTAGACGGCAATCTGGATCATGCAAAAATGGCAGCAGCCCTGCTGTTAACCTTACCTGGAAATCCTTTTATTTATTATGGTGAAGAAATAGGAATGCTTGGTGTAAAACCAGATGAAGGAATTCGTGAGCCCATGAGATGGATGACAGCGGATCAGGGTGAGGGGCAGACTACTTGGGAGGTCGGCAGCAATAACGCTGATGATGTTAGCATTAATGTCGAAAGCCAGACTAACGACAGCAGCTCACTGCTTAAAAGATACCGCGAACTCATTGCGTTAAGAAACGAAGTCTCTGCGCTCCGTGATGGCGGAATTCGAGACTACACTTCTGGCAATGCAGGGGTAATGGCCTACGAACGTATAACAACAGAGGATCAAGTCCTCGTTGTTCATAACCTAACTGGAGATGAACAAATCATTACGCTTCATCCAAATGCCGAGGGTATCTCTTACACCAAGATCCAAAAGACAACTGCTGACAAAGTGACCTTAAATTCAGATCAGCTTACTCTTCCTCCCTATTCAACGGTTATTGTGGACTAGGAAAAGAAGAGGAATGAAACACCCACTCTGCAACAGAACCACATAATTGTGCTTTCGATATAGGAAGAGCTACAATCCAGTCTTGGGAAGGATCGCTGCTCATTCGCAGCAACCAGCCACTTGAATGATCACTTATGAAGCTAGCATACTGAAACTTCCAGCCATTTTCACTAGAAATACAGAGTCGCAATTCTCCCTCTGCGTCGAAGCATTTCATCACTTGTGCAAGATGGTTGGAATGGACATCATCTCCTGTCTCTGCAGCTAAACACTCTGAGAGTCTGTGAACCGTAGAGGAATCAGAGCCTTTTTTCAGCTCCTCGAACCTTTTTTTTGACATTAGTAACGCCGGAATCCCGTGAGCAAAGGGCTCCATTGCTCTCTCACATTCGAACAACTCGAGACAAAAGCTCTCTGTTTCCTCTCTGTTCTTCAGCACACACGGAGGAGAGTCCGGTGTATTATTGCAGTAGGCTAGTATTTTATCCTTATGTATTTGTAAACACAGATCTTTAGTTTTCTCCTTCTCTCTATATTTGAATCTACCTATCCTTTCTGCTGTAGACGCAGTATTTAACAATTCATTTAAAACTACTTGGTCGGTTACCCGATCTGGAAATAAAAATTCCGTTAAATCCGTTAAATCCGTTCGTTCTTTCTCATTCACATTATTGTATCCTTCCTGTATTACATATAAATGTATATTAAACTAGCAATCTTTATGTTATCATAAGCTAATTTTAAGGTAAAATTAAGAAACAAGGGGTATGATCATTAACATGAAATACTTGTAGCGAGGTGATTTCAAAATGAGAATGCTCATCACATTTCAGAACAAACTTGTACCTGTGTATTTCACAACAGAAAATAAACAGCCCACTCAAAAAGTACTTAGATTACTTAACAGTACGCTGGAGCTCAAAATTCAAAAGGGCAAAAGTGCCCTCCAGAAATGCCTCAATTCTCTGATTAGTATCGAAATTAAAGGCTCTGAAGCTATATTGCACAGTTACAGTGAAAATGATTCATTGGCGCTATCCCTCTATTAATGGAGGGGTAGTTTTTTTGTCACAACATTGCTGTCCTAAGCTTTCTAATAAGGAACGTCCTAAGTAGACAAGAGGTGCTGCTTGGACTCGTTGTCTTTTTGAAGCTAAACTTGATCCAAAATGACACTCCGTTTGATTTAGATACTATTTGCAAATACATAGGCATACATAGCTTCAACTATCAAAGTCAGGGACCTTGGTTTCGCTGGTTCTGCTTGGTTCTGCTAGGTTCTGCTAGGTTCTGCTAGGTTCTGCTAGGTTCTGCTTGGTGCTACTTTGTACTGATTTTGTGCTATTTCATGGCACGTTTGGATTGCTGCTTGCCGGCCATCCCCATAGCCGCCTGCTTTCGGACTCAGATGACCTTAATCGTAACTTTTGGGCTCATTTGGAATTCTAACGGACCCCAGGGTCACTATTGGCTCGAAAAACACTAATTATCGACCTCAAAAAGCTAAATAGCTGCGCTGGAGTCCGAAACTCTGCTCTAATGTTCATAAATTCGCACTTAGCGTCATCTGAGTCCGCGGTAATCTAAATTCGAAACTCAGTTTGCTTTAGTTGCTATTGTCGTGTACATAGTTGCTACTGTCGCGTACATAGTTGCTACTATCGTGTACATAGTTACTACTATCGTGTACATAGTTACTACTGTTGTAGCTTTAGTCGCTGCTTTTGAACTCATAGCCACTGCTTTCGGACTCAGATGACCTTAATCGTAACTTTTGGGCTCATTTGGAATTCTAACGGACCCCAGGGTCACTATTGGCTCGAAAAACACTAATTATCGACCTCAAAAAGCTAAATAGCTGCGCTGGAGTCCGAAACTCTGCTCTAATGTTCATAAATTCGCACTTAGCGTCATCTGAGTCCGCGGTAATCTAAATTCGAAACTCAGTTTGCTTTAGTTGCTATTGTCGTGTACATAGTTGCTACTGTCGCGTACATAGTTGCTACTATCGTGTACATAGTTACTACTATCGTGTACATAGTTACTACTGTTGTAGCTTTAGTCGCTGCTTTTGAACTCATAGCCACTGCTTTCGGACTCAGATGACCTTAATCGTAACTTTTGGGCTCATTTGGAATCCTATCGGACCCCAGAGTCACTATTGGCGCGAAAAACACTAATTATCGACCTCAAAAAGCCGAATAGCTGCATTGGAGTCCGAAACTCTGCTCTAATGCTCATAAATTCGCATATAGCGTCATCTGAGTCCGCGGTAATCTAAATTCGAAACTGAGTTTGCTTTAGTTGCTATTGTCGTTTACATAGTTGCTATTGTCGTGTACATAGTTGCTACTGTCGCGTACATAGTTGTTACTATCGTGTACATAGTTGCTACTGTTGTAGCTTTAGTCGCTGCTTTTGAACTCATAGCCACTGCTTTCGGACTCAGATGACCTTAATCGTAACTTTTGGGCTCATTTGTAATTCTATCGGACCCCAGAGTCACTATTGGCGCGAAAAACACTAATTATCGACCTCAAAAAGCTGAATAGCTTCACTGGGGTCCGAAACTCTGCTCTAATGACTGAAAATTCGCATATAGCGTCATCTGAGTCCGTTGGCCGCTGAGGATACTTGGAAGGTCACTTAGCGAGTGATTTGTTGTCTGACTTAGCCGTTAACTTGGTGTGTAGCTCAGTGGGTTACTCGGCGGGTGATTTGGTGTTACTTGGTGTGTAGCTCAGTGGGTTACTCGGCGGGTGACTTGGTGTGTAGCTCAGTGAGTTAATCAGCGGGTGACTTGGTGTTACTTGGTGTGTAGATCAGTGAGTTAATCAACGGGTGATTAGTTGTGTTAGTCAGTGAGGTGACTTAGCCGTTAACTTGGTGTGTGACTCAGTGGGTAACTCAGCGGGAGATTTGTTGTGTGCCTTAGTAAGTCGTTTAGCGGTTGACTTAATGTGTGACTCAGTTAGTGACCTACACGTTACTAGTTATGTGACTCAGTTAGTAACTTAGCCGTTAACTTGGCGTGTGACTGACTCAGTGTGTAACTTAGCAGTTGACTTGGTATGTAACTCAACAAATGACTTTGCATTGGTTAGCAGATTAGATGTATCAGGTGGCCTGACCCTACTATGTCACCTGCCAAAAGTGACGTTTGTCGTAGGTTGGCTTTCATTTGCTGCCCCTTTATGCTGAAGCAATCTGCCAGAACTAAAAAACGCAGAGCAGTGATCCCCCCTTAACGGGAGGATCACTGCTCTGCTATATTTACGGACTTTTTTAACCCAAGGACTCTGTCTCATTCAGCGAAAAATCGACTATTAGGAAGAGCTAAGCAATTATCAGCTGATCTTGTAATTCTTCTGCTCTGCTTTTTCAGCTTTCTGGATTCGAAGTCTAAATAGCTTCACTAAATTCTGACGCGTATGCTCTTCGTGACAGCTGTCCAATTTTTTAATGATAAACCGATCGATGGACATGTCAATCGCTCCTTTTAGATCATTCTGGAACTTATAGAGACAGGAAATTATTTCCTGTTCTCTTGTATCACCTATTAACCTTGTTTTCATTTTTTCAAACTCCTTAAGCGCAAACAAATTTCAAGAACAAAAAAATAATTTACAAACAAAAGATTACATGCTATATTAAATATAGTTAATATTAAATACACACATGCAAGGGAGAAATCATAATGTCTAAAGTTCTATTTATTAAAGCAAACAACCGTCCAGCAGAACAATCCGTAAGTGTTAAGCTGTACAATGAATTCTTGGAGAGCTACAAACTCAACCACCCAGAAGATGAAATCACTGAGCTTGATCTGTTCGCAGAGCAACTTCCATACTACGACAATACCCTGATCACTGGTATGTATAAAGCCGCTCAAGGATACGAAGCAACACCTGAGGAAGCAGCTGGTGCCGCTATCGTTAATAAATATCTTAATCAGTTCATCGCTGCAGATAAGGTAGTATTCGGTTTCCCACTGTGGAACATGACTGTACCTGCTGTATTGCACACTTATGTAGATTACCTTTGCCAAGCTGGTAAAACATTCTCTTACACTGCTGAAGGTCCAGTTGGTCTTTTGACAGGTAAAAAAGCAATCGTTCTGAATGCAAGAGGCGGTATCTACTCTGAAGGTCCTGCTGCAAGTGCTGAAATGGCAGTAAACTTCATCGTTGGTAACCTTAACCTGTGGGGAATTAAAGATATTACACAAGTAATCATCGAAGGCCACAACCAACTTCCAGCACAATCCGCTGAAATCATTGAAAACGGATTGCAACTGGCTAAGGAAACTGCTGCATCCTTCTAAACCATAACCGTTTAGATTCAATTCAATAATGAAGGGCGCCCCTTAGCTGTCAAAAGCTAAGGGGCGCCCTTTTTCAATGTCTATGCCGTTATATCAATTCTTTTTAATATTCATCCAGCTCTTTACGCCATCCGTATCCTCTGGTTCTGGATGAACTCACTTTAGTGGAAGCTGCGCTTTTTCTCTTAAGCTTGGCTTCTTTATTATTTTGGTACAATACTTCTCGTTGTGTTTTTCGGTAGTTGAATAGTCTCTTCTCTTCCAGTTCACCTGTTTGGACTGCTTCCAGTACAGCACAGCCCTCTTCGCGTTCATGTCTACAGTTACTAAACCGGCACTTAGAAGCTAGACCGCTGATATCACTAAACGCTAGATCAAGACCACCTTCATCTTCCCAGAGCTGCAGCTCCCGCATCCCCGGTGTATCTACGATAATCCCCCCATCCGGCAAAACAAACAGTTCACGGTGGGTAGTAGTATGACGTCCGCGGCTATCCCCTTCTCTAACATCCTGCGTAATCTGAAGGTTCTTTCCGCATAGCCAGTTGACCATTGTCGACTTCCCACAACCGGAAGAGCCTGTAAGAGCTACTGTTTGACCCTCACCAATGTAAGGCAGCAGCTTCTCGCGTCCTTCATCTTGTATTGCACTAACAGCATGTACTGATACTCCGGGAGCCGCGCTCTCCATTTCAGCGATTTTACTGTCTGCATCCGGACAAAGATCCGCTTTAGTGAGTAGAATAACTGGATTTGCCCCACTATTCCAAGC
Organism: Paenibacillus sp. FSL H7-0323; assembly: GCF_038002725.1. Classification (NCBI taxonomy): domain Bacteria; kingdom Bacillati; phylum Bacillota; class Bacilli; order Caryophanales; family Paenibacillaceae; genus Paenibacillus; species Paenibacillus sp. FSL H7-0323. Next base: position 1,875,324 of record NZ_JBBODB010000001.1, read on the forward strand.
CATGATCAGATATCTCTCCATCCGGCGAACATTAAAGTCATCATTCAACGCGCTGACCAGAAATAATGTGTCTACATTGGAGGCAACAATTTGCTCATCTTGTGTATTTCCTGCGACCTTGCGTGAGATCACACTCTGCCGAGGCAATACGCCATGTATGATTCCATGCTCGCCGCCATCTTGCATCGCCAATGCTACCCAGTCTCCAATGGCAGGAAAATCACCCGAGGCTACAAATGTGTGTCTCAGCTTCCCGGCAAGCTCTCCCCACGTCTCTCCTACATCAGTTAACACCTTGTACTTACTGCTAAAATCACCAACGATTCTCCCGGGAATAAATTGTTTATCCTCTGCATGACTCCACTTTTCATTCCATTTTGTACTCCAGTTTTCATTCCAACCATATTGCTTTATGCTATTCATTCATTTCCTCCTAAAAGATATGTTTATGTTTTTTCTTGCCCCTTGGCGTTTTCCGAGAACACAAAAAGCCGCCGGAAATAAAGACTCCGGCGGCGGTATATAGACATGTGGATTTATTACACCAAATCCAATCTTTCTATACACGCAAAAAAGCCACCGGACCCTATACGGTTCCCGGTGGCTCTAATAAGCGTAATTGAGCTTACCTGCTAAACTGCACGAATCAATTATTCGGCAGCAGCTGTTCCCGGAAGACACGTATCCACAACAGTTGAGTTCATTACATTTAAAACTGTCATAAAACATCGTCTCCTTCCGAAATTTAAGATGCTGTTATCATAATTGGTGCAGCAGTAAAATGTCAACCCCAAATTTTCCAGATTACAAAATAGCCTTTAATTCTTTCAGCTCACGGATCATTTTCCAAGGTTGGATGTCCAACTGATCGTCCCAAGGATGTTTCCTTTGCAGCCATATCCCTTCAAGGCCAGCCTTACCTGCCCCCCAGATATCATTTATCGGATGATCCCCTATAAACAAGGTTTGATCCGCAGAGGCACCCAACCTGTCTAAAGCTAATTGATAAATCGCAGGATCAGGCTTCGCAATGCCAACTTCTCCAGATATAACAATAGCCTTGAAGTACTCTCGCAGGCCGAGAATATCAATTTTGGTGTTCTGGATTTCTTTTTTACCGTTGGTGACCAGCCCCAAAGTATATCCACGCTCCACGCAATACTCCAGAACCTCCAAAGCATGCTCCATGGCTGCACCATGATTGATGTAGCTCGCATCATAATACGCTCGGATATGTTCAGCCGACACAGGCTTTTCCCAAGGCAGGATCTCACTAAGTTCTAAAAAAAATCCGTCTTTATCACGGTAGCCATCAGCGTCTCTGTGGATCATATCCTCGATCACGGCCTGCGCTTCCGCAGGTTCAAGATGCCCAAGAAAATCCTGCACGAACTGAGTGCTAAAGCTGCGAAATGTATAGTCGCGATCCATTAAAGTATTGTCCAGATCAAATAAAATAGCTTGTACATCCTTCATCAAGCAATTCCCCTTACATGCTGTTAATTTTCAAACCTAACCTACAGAATGTAATTGTACTATGCCTTTAGAGACAAAGAAAAGACTATTCAACAAAAAGGATTTGTGGCTTCCCTTTTACTGAACAGTCTTTGTGAAGATTCATATCTACGTCATTCCTTTACTCGAAATGCTCTGCCCGATGGGTCAGCATCATTTCTTCATCCGTAATATACAACGGAAAAGGAGGTGTTTCTTTTAGATAACTTTCTGTAGATAACAACCGATAATGAACCTCTGGCAACCAGGTGTCTTCAAGCAGTGGTAGCTTGCCTGTATCACTAATATAACTGTCTACAGCAGCCTGAACTAAATCAAGATAATACGGTACTAACTTGTCTTCTTCCTCGAAAATTTCATAGGTCTCTCGAGACATATAGAAATTCCGTTCGGGTATTCCACCCAAATAACGTTTCAGACGACTCATATCGATTCTTTTGTCCTCTAAGATTAATGCTGTTCTATTAATAGGTCCAGGCATATCTTCTTCGAACTTTCGAATCGCCTGTTTCACTTGAGGTAATGTGACGGTTACATGATCTGATTTGGGTTGCTTTTTTGTGCGTTTAAATAACATAACGAAAGTCTCCTTTCTAAATATGTCTCAGATAACGCTTACAATTCCATTTTATTCGAAATTCGAATAATTAATCAGTACATTTCAAATCGACACAGAATGTTAATATTTAAAAGATCATTATTTGACATATTCCCACCGAGTCCATACTTCTCGAGGATTTAGTTCATACTTGTCCTTCTCACGATACATAAACTGATGCATGATGAATTCACGACGAATAGTGGCAAAATCTTCATGAAACTGCTTAATAAACTCATTGATTTCCTTTTCCGTATAAACAACACCTGGCTCTAGCTTCTCAACCATGTATTGAAGCGCTATCAATTTCTTCTTGTATTGTGCTGGAATTTGCCGCAGCCGGCCATCTTTAGAGAAAAAATTACGAATTACAGTATCCTGAAGACTATTCTCAGGCAATTGCTCTTCCATATTCTCAGCTCCTTTCGAAAAAATAAATTGCAGTGAAGCTTCAGCCCCATTATTGATAAACTCCGGATTCAACTTAAAGTAAACTGTATTTTTGTCGCGTCTTTCCTTTATTAGAGCCGCTTCACGTAATTTAGCCGCATGATGAGTGACTGTAGGCTGCGATAAATTCAACTTCTCAGCCAGCGCTTGCCCGTGCATTTCTCCTTGGGACAGAAGCAACAATAAGCGAAGACGCGTTGGATCAGCTAAAGCTTTATGATAACTCACGATTTTCTCCAACTGCACTGGGTTCACGCTCCTAGAATTTCACAATACATTGATACATTAGATATATATCTAATTATATAATAATCAACGTTGTTCTTGCAATGGATATTATACTCAATCTGCTCTTATGGAAAAATTCATGAATTTAGGGTAGGATTTAAAGAAAAGATAGTAACAATCAGGAGGTAACCCGCTTTATGAAAGATGTCATTATTATCGGTGCAGGTCCTTGCGGCCTCTCGGCAGCTATTGAATGCCAACGCCAAGGTCTGTCCAGCCTTATCATTGAAAAAAGCTTTATTGTGCACTCCATTTATTTGTATCCAACAAATATGCAATTTTTCAGTACGGCTCAGTTATTAGAAATCGGGGATGTTCCTTTCACTTCGACCAACGACAAGCCTTACCGTCATGAAGCGCTTGTCTATTATCGCCGAGCCGCCGAGCAATATGGTCTAGAGATCGCCGCTTATGAAGAAGCATTATCCATTGAACCGCTTGAAGATGGAACCTTTGCCGTACATACGTCAAATATGCGTGGTGAGCATCAGAAACGTATCACTGCAAATGTAGTTATAGCAACAGGTTATTTTGATCAGCCGAATATGATTGGCATTCCAGGTGAAGAACTACCTAAAGTTACTCATTATTTCGGTGAAGCCCATCCTTACACGGGAATGAAGGTAACTGTAATTGGCGGCAGTAATTCCGCAGTAGATGCAGCACTGGAGCTTATGCGTGTAGGAGCTACGGTAGATATGGTATATCGTGGTGAAAGCATCTCAGAGAATATTAAACCTTGGGTTCGGCCAATCTTTGAAGGCATGGTGCAAAAAGGGAAAATCACTCTGCACTTAGGCTCGCGTGTCACTGAAATTACTGCAAGCTCAGTAATTGTTACGGATCATAAGGGGGACAAGAAAGCATTGGATAATGATTTCGTTCTTGCCTTGACTGGCTTCCGTCCGAGCCGTACCCTCCTCACTTCAGCGGGTGTGATCATGGATGACGACATGGATAAGCCTGCTTTTAACACCTCTACCATGGAAAGTAATGTTCCAGGGTTGTATGTTGCTGGAGTAATCGCCTCCGGCCGCAATGCTAACGAAGTGTTTATTGAGACCGGAAGAGGGCATGGTAAGCTTATTGCAGATCACATTGTGTCAAAAGAAAGTTCTAATCCTAAGGAGTTGAAACATTAAGATGGACATGACCTCTTTGCTTTTGCTTGGACTTGCAGCGCTCGGAATTATCAGCAGCAATTCCCCTGTAACAATAGCAATGGTCGTCCTATTACTGCTAAGAGTACTTGGCTTACAGCAAACTTTTCCTTGGCTAGAAAAATACGGTTTAACCATCGGGATTATCATCCTGACCATCGGGGTCATGACCCCATTAGCCAGCGGCAAAATATCGCTGCAGACAGTCGGTCAATCCTTCTTGCACTGGAAGTCCTTGCTTGCTATCGCTATTGGCATTCTTGTCGCTTTTCTTGGAGGCCGCGGTGCTACGCTCATGACCAACCAACCCACAGTTGTTGCAGGTCTGCTGATTGGCACGGTGATCGGGGTTGCGTTATTTAAAGGCGTTCCGGTCGGTCCGCTGATCGCAGCCGGCATTTTATCACTTATGATCGGCAAAATGTAATAGAACAGCACAAAAAAGACCGCTTTTGGCGGTCTTTTTTATTGTGCCTTTTATTGAACCTTCTTCTTCATTATTCCTCCACCTGAGAAATGGACTGCGGAATTTGCTGCACCGCTCTTTTTTCAACGACTAATAAATCTTCAACGCCATACTCTGTCTTAATTTTCTGCAACTGCTTCAAAGCCTCTTCTTCTGTATTAAAATATCCTGCTTCCACGAGATATAAGCCCTTCTCATCCTTTAACATCCGCACATCCTCTAACCCATATAACATTTCTTCAGCCATACCCAGCGCCTCACCAGAAGGCTGTGAGACCGTTCTTAACGAATATACAGAGCCCCCTTTTACTTCGTCTCCTTTCTCTTTTAACGTAATCACTACCTGTGCTGGCTCTTTATATTCCTTTACCTCATAAGCAACCGAGTCCGTAAGCGTGACATTGAACCGAATAGCCGAATCATCTAGCGTAATTAGTGGATAAGCATCCTGGACATATCGGCTTTGTTTTAATGTCTCCAGATCTTTGACTGCTGAGAATTTTCTCGCCCCACTTACTGTAATCGTCATTGTTGCCGGATTTTCCGTAAACTTTACGTTATATGAGCTTGCTAACTGTTGTGTTTCATCTGGATTTGCAAAATTCAAAATCAATTGATCGCTATTCTTCAATTGTTTCACCGAAATAAAGTTCACATCTACTCCATCCTGAATGGTTCCACCACCTGCACTTCCTTCCGTAAATTGCAGAACACTGACCAGCTTACCTAGAACCGGTATTTGATCCATACTACTCGCAAAAGCAGGAACCGTATTTACACCCACCGTAAAAGAAATCAATACAGCCGCAGCTACTGATCCTGTCCATTTCAAGGCACGTTTTGAAGAACTATTTTTCTGTTTATAGATTTTCCCTCTTTCAATTCCTTTACGAGAAGCGAATGATAGTTCTTTAGGAATTTCAATCTCATTATAGGCTTGCTGTAGACGTTCTAGTTGCTTATCCAAAGTACTCACTCTCCTCCATACTTATTTTTAATTTTTCCAAACCTCTATAAATAACGGTTTTGACACTGCTCAGGGGCATATCGAGAACTTCTGCAATTTCCTTTATGGGCAAGTCCTCCAAATATCTCATCACAATCACCATTCTTGATTTTTCATCAAGGCCGCTGAGCGCTTCATGCAAGTCCATAACTTCTTCCCTAGATTTCGGAGCATAGCTGCCTCCCAGCTCTTGATCTATATACACGATTTTTTTAGATTTACGGATATAGTCCAGCGCACAGTTGACAGCGATCTTGGTGAGCCAAGTTTTAAAATATTGCGGTTGCTTCAATTTATGAATGGAGATATAGGCTTTGAAGACGGTCTCCTGCACAATCTCCAGTGCATCCTCTTGATTCCGCACATAGGAGTAGGCCATTCGGTATAAACGCTCCTGCATGCCGTCAATAAGCGCAGTAAAGCTGTCTTCATCACCTGCTATCGCCTTTTCCTCAAGCGTGGTTTTATTCACGTTCCTCACTTCCTTTCATGATGTTTATAAGCTTTAGACGCACATGATCTCCGAAAAGACTCAGATTCCGTTTAGAATTTTTGCCATAGTATAAGTTACTGTGTGCCGCCACCCTGATTGGAATTCAAAAAAAGTGGCCTTCTCTTTCGAGAGGACCACTAAGATGTTCAAGTATTTTTCCAAAAAAATATTAAGCGTCTAAATGCTGTACGTTAAATAATCGCGCATAACTACCCTCTATCGCCATCAGCTGTTCATGCGTACCCCGTTCAGTAATTTCACCATTCTCAAGTACGACAATCTGATCCGCATGTGTAATCGTTGACAGTCTATGCGCTACAATTAGTGTAGTACGTTCCGAAGAAAGAGACTGCAGCGCTTGTTGAATTAAATGCTCCGATTCCAGATCCAGCGCCGAAGTAGCTTCGTCTAATATAAGAACCTTCGGATCCTTGAGAAATACCCTTGCGATAGCAACCCGCTGCTTCTGTCCTCCGGATAGCTTAACACCACGTTCTCCCACTTCTGTCTCATAACCCAGTGGCAGCTGCTCAATAAAATCATGCGCATTGGCAGCTTTTGCTGCTGAAATGACCTCTTCTTCCGTGGCATTAGGATTACCGAACAAAATATTCTCACGCACAGATCCGCTGAATAAGAAATTATCTTGCAGGACCATGCCGACAGACCTACGCAAGCTTTCCTGTGTTAATTCCTGTATATCATAACCATCCATTTGGAGGCTGCCTTTACTGATGTCATAGAATCTCGGGATCAAGCTTATAAGGGAGGACTTTCCTCCACCGCTCATTCCGACGAACGCAATGGTCTGTCCGGGCTGAATACTCAGATTAATATCTTTTAAGACCCAATCATTCTCTTCGTTATATTTAAACCATACATTCTCAAAAGCAATCTCACCACGTGAATCCTTTAGCACTTTTGCTCCCGGCTTGTCTACAATATCATAAGGCTCATTCAGCAGCTCAAGCACCCGTTCAAGAGAAGCAGAGGCTTGCGTAAGCACCGTCGAGGAATTAATCAATCTCCGCAGCGGGGAATACATCCGGTCCAGATAGCCAAAGAAAGCTACAAAGGTACCTACTGTCAAATTGCCATGAATGACCTGATAACCACCATATCCGATGACCAAAAGAGGTGCTATATCCGTTAATGTATTAATAATTGCGAAGGTCATAGCATTCCAGCGGGTTTGCGCCATCGCTTTTTTAAGAAAGTTACCGTTGATGTCCTCAAACTGCTTCTGATCCACTTTTTCCATCGTAAAGCTGCGGATGATTGATATCCCTTGAATCCGTTCATGGAGATAACCTTGAATGCCAGCCAGAGCTTGGGAACGATCTTTCGTTAACAGCTTAAGCCGCTTATACAATTTGTTAACTGCAATTGCGTAAAAAGGTAATACCGAGATAGACACGAGCGCCAGCACCGGATTTAAATAAAACATAAATCCCAAAGCAAAAACTAGTGTAAACGTGTCGAGCCATACATTCATCATGCCGACTTCGACCAAATTTTTGGTCTGCTCAACATCGTTAATAAATCTGGAGATGGCTTCTCCCACCTTGGTATTCTGATAATACCGCAGTGACAGCCGCTGTAAATGACTGTAAAGCTTATTTCGCATATCGAACAACACTTTACTTGTGATAAGCTGAGCAAAGTATTGGCGATAATACTCTACGGGCCCTCTTACGATAACAAATAAAATTAAGGCACCACCCAGAATAAGCATCAAATGTGATACCCGTTCCTCAATCCCCATGCTCGGGTTCATTAGGAGGTCATCGACCACGTATTTCAGAATCATTGGCAGTGTTAGCGGAATACTGAATTTGATCATGCCGATAAACAGCGTAAACACAATCAATTTCATATAAGGTCGTACAAAAGTAAAATATGATTTCCATTGCTTCACAGGAATATTCTGTCCCTTCTCTTTAGTGAGTTGCTAAGTACAGTTGACTTTTGCTCTCTACAGTGTTTTTATAATTTTAGATCATAAGTACAATTGCAGTACCGAACTTCAGGAGGATAACGATGTCTAGACAATTTGTGACGGAAGCCGTCATGATGGCGATTTACGGCCAGCTTCTCGTATCGAGCAGCCCTGTAGAATATATAGTGCCTTATACTACCGTGATGGAACTATACGAACTGCGAGACAGCGATGATCCGTTGATGAACCGTCCGGACGACGACAAGCATGTAAAGTTGAAGATTAGTGAGCTCATTGCTTATTTTGAAGAACCGCTCAACGCGAAGAAGATCAACCGCTGTTTAGCTGTGCCTTGGGCGAAAAGCTCAGGTATTCTCCTTGGCGGGCAATCCAAAATCACCATCATTAACAGTATGGATACCGCTGCCTACGGTGAGATGTTCGATCCCATCGAAACAGAGCTTCTGCTGTCCTCACAACGTGAGAAAGTACCTATCCTAACGGATCAATTTGAATTGATTCAACGGATCATCGAGGGTGGAGTTCCAGTTCAGGTGTACGATATTGACGACTTCGACTTCGCTCTGGAGGAAGAAACCTCTCGCAATTTGCACTGATAACACCTATGTATCTCCAACTGGAATACCCTCATTTTAAAGACAGCATTTGAAAAGCCCCTGCCTTTTGGCAAGGGCTTTTCCTGATTAAAATAAACAATCATTAAGACAACTATACCTGCACTTCGCCGGATACCGGCTTTGGTTCGTACTTATATTCAATGTCATCCTCTGACTCAGAGTATACGATAGATAGGTCATAACCTTCCATATACCACAAGTCCTGCTCCTCCATGTAGAACACAATATCATCCTGTTTGACCTGAATAGCTGGACGCCCAGGTGCTTCTGTAGCAATGCCCAGCGAAAAACCGGGGTGAAGTCCACCTCCCGAGCTATAACGGGGAAATAAACGAATATAGTCTCCATTCTTAAGGTCCAATTCTCTCTTAAACCAAGCTGCCGCTGCTTGACTAATTTCCATGTTCATTTCTCTCAGCTCCTTTGTATATTCTAATCATAACGAAAATAAGTCGATATTCAAACAACTTTATGCAATTAATGATTTCCCATTCCATTTAAAATTAAGTTTGACAAATTCGCGAACCGGATGATAAACTCTGAACATAACTAAACGTCTTCTAGTTATTACCAAATTAATGAAAGGGGTGAGCGCGGTGTTTACGAAGTTACAGCCATATTATTTTACTATTGTTGGAATTTTTACTCAACCGAATACCGAAGCAGCCCAAGTGATTAAGCCATCCTGAAGTTTTTGCGAGTCTTATGGACCGTATAACTTTAGTTCTTGAAGGTCTCTCACATGCTTGGTGCTGTAACGCACCGTGCGCATGATAGCTGTAAATTACAGGCATATCGTCCGTTTTCGGATGATATGCCTTTTTTGTTTGCTGAAGAGATAATCACTTGCGCTTTTATCAGCATCACAAGCAATCATTACAACCTGAAAGGAAGGGATTTACTTGTTCTCTGTTCTTCGCGATCTCGGCTGGTTTTTTCGCCGAGAAAAAAGGCGTTACCTGATTGGACTCATATTACTCATAGGTGTGGGCGTTCTTGAATTACTCCCTCCACGTCTGCTAGGCAATGCCATTGACGACATAGTACGCGGTTCGATTACTACAGCTTCGCTTGCCAAATATATCGGCATGATCTTCATTTTGCTGCTAGTTATTTATTGGATTACCTACATATGGATGCACAAACTTTTCGGAGGTTCCAACCTTGTTGAGCGCCTGCTGCGCTCCCGATTTATGAATCATCTTATGACTATGACACCTTCGTTCTTCGAAAAAAATAGAACTGGTGACCTCATGGCCCGGGCAACCAATGATATCAGAGCCGTCTCAGCTACCGTAGGATTCGGGATGCTTACACTGGTGGATTCTACAATCTACCTCACGGTTGTGCTGTTTGCGATGGGCTTTCTCGTAAGTTGGAAATTGACCCTTGCAGCAGTATTACCATTACCCCTAATTGCAATAGCTATGATTTTTTATGGTAAAGCTATTCATGATCGGTACAGCTTAGCGCAGGATGCATTCGGAGATATGAATGACCAAGTGCTCGAATCTGTCTCTGGTGTGCGCGTAATCCGTGCTTATGTCCAAGAGCGTCTTGATGAAAAACGTTTCTCGGATATTACTGAAGATGTTTACAACAAAAATATGGCCGTAGCTCGTGTCGATGCTTTCTTCGAACCAACCATCCGCTTCTGTGTCGGACTCAGCTACATTATTGGTCTTACTTATGGGATTTACCTTGTATTCCGCAATCAGATCACACTGGGTGATCTAGTCTCCTTTAATATGTACCTCGGTATGATTGTATGGCCGATGTTCGCTATTGGAGAATTGATCAACATTATGCAGCGTGGTGGAGCTTCCCTCGAACGTATCGACGAGACGTTAAACTCCAAACCCGATGTTCAAAATGCTGCCCATCCCGTTCAAGTTCCCCACCCTACTCGAATCGAGCTTAACGATGTGACTTTCCGTTATCCTTCTTCGACGATAGACAATCTAACCCATGTAAACTTAACCCTGAACCAAGGGCAGACATTAGGTGTAGTCGGGCGTACAGGAAGCGGGAAATCAACACTGCTCAAACAATTGCTCCGCGAATATCCGACAGGTAATGGAGAAATCCTTATCTCTGGTGTGCCTATTCAACAGATTTCCCTGGATCAGCTGCATAGCTGGATGGGTTATGTTCCACAAGAGCAAATCCTTTTCTCCAAATCCGTTCGGCAAAACATTCAGTTTGGTCTAGACAACGCCGATGACGATACGATTATGCAAGCCATTACAGCTGCCGCTTTCCAGAACGACCTGGGCACATTGTCCGATGGTCTGGATACTCTGGTGGGTGAACGTGGTGTTTCCCTCTCCGGTGGACAAAAGCAACGTGTCTCTCTGTCCAGAGCTTTTATCGCTAATCCAGATATTCTTATTCTGGACGATGCCTTATCAGCCGTTGACGCTCGTACGGAAGCTCAGATTATCGACAACATCCGGAATGAACGTGCCGGAAAAACCACATTTATCTCTACTCACCGTCTCTCCGCCGTCCAACATGCCGATATGATTGTTGTACTGGATAACGGACAAATCGTTGAGCGAGGTACACATCAGGAACTATTGGATTTGAATGGCTGGTACCGTGAACAATATGATCGGCAGCAAGTCGAAAATAACTTATCGAATGATTAAACTACAACCATAAATAAACGAGCTACGACTACGCAAAACATTTTAGGAGGTGTCACGGTTGACACAAAGTACAGGCAAACGCCTGCTGGAATATGCATTGACCGCAAAGAAAACCTTTATCGCAGCCCTTCTGCTGCTTTCAATCGGGGTAGCGGCAGAGCTGGCAGGTCCATTTATAGCCAAAAGCATGATCGACAATCACATGCTGGCCATCGAGAAGCCCTATTTCAGCACTACGTCTCCCGATAAGGCGGCTGAATATAACAATAATTTATACAAACGCGGCGATCGCTTTGAGCCTGGTGAAACTAAAGGCCAAGAAATTCGTGTTCTTCAAGCAGGGAGAAGTTTCTATTTTATTAACGAAGCTGTAACACAGCCTGACGGTGAACGAAAGTTCATCGATGGAGAGATGCATATCACCCGTGGTGATAACGAAGTTATCTATCCCGCGGTTAAGCTGTCGGCAGATGAGCTGTTCGCTTTTTACAAACCCGAGCTTCCTGGGATCTATCAGTTGGTCGGAATGTATGCTATTTTTCTTGTAATCTCCATCTTTGCTGAATTCGGAAAAACCTACTGGCTGCAATCTTCGGCGAATCAGGTAATCCGGAAGCTGCGGACAGATGTATACGCGCATATCCAGCGACTACCCGTTCATTTTTTTGACAATTTGCCTGCTGGTAAGGTAGTGTCGCGGGTTACAAATGATACCGAGGCGATTAAGGATCTATTCATTGCGGTCCTCTCCAATTTCAGCACCGGTATTATCAATATAACTGGCGTGTATATCGCTCTGTTCTTACTTGATGTCCGTCTGGGTCTGATCAGCTTGTTCATTGTACCTATTCTTGTGCTGTGGATCGTGCTCTATCGCAAAATTGCGACCAAATACAATACGATCATTCGCTCACGTCTAAGTGAAATTAACGCCATTATTAATGAATCGATTCAGGGGATGTCAATCGTCCGGATATTCCGCCGTCAGAAGCAGCTTAGTGCAGAATTTGAGAACCTGAACGATGATTACTTGAAATATCAGAATAAAATGTTAAATCTGAATGCTTTCACGTCCCACAATCTGGTGAACTCACTTCGCAGTCTCTCTTTTGTGATGGTGCTTTGGTATTTCGGACATGGCAGTATTACTGGTTCAACCTTTGTATCCTTAGGCGTTCTGTATGCCTTTGTCGATGTGCTCGGACGTTTGTTCCAGCCTATCACAGGTATGGTGAACCAGTTGGCGAACCTGGATACTTCTATGGTATCTGCGGGACGTGTGTTTACGCTTATGGATGAACCTGGAGAGAATGTTACGGACGGCTCCATGCCACGCTACAAAGGGAAAGTGGAATTTAAGAATGTATCTTTTGCTTATAAAAAAGACTACGTCCTGCGCGATATCTCCTTTGAAGCACGCCCGGGTGAAACTGTCGCTCTTGTAGGTCATACGGGTTCCGGCAAAAGCTCAATCATCAATCTGCTGTTCCGGTTCTATGATCCACAAAAAGGCGATATTACGATTGACGGTCAAAAGGTTACGGATATTCCGAAGCAGTGGCTGCGGAATCACATGGGCATCGTGCTGCAGGATCCGTACCTCTTCACGGGCACCATTGCTTCGAACGTCAGCCTAGGGGATGAACGAATTTCCCGTGAACGGGTAGAACGTGCTTTGCGTGAGGTTGGTGCGGATAAGTTACTCGCTCATCTTCCACAAGGATTTGATGAACCTGTCATCGAAAAAGGAAGTACTTTATCTGCGGGTCAGCGGCAATTGATTTCTTTTGCGAGAGCTCTCTCCTTTGACCCAGCTATTCTCATTCTAGATGAAGCTACCTCCAACATCGATACAGAAACGGAAAGCGTCATTCAGGATGCGCTGGAAGTTCTCAAAAAAGGACGCACCACTTTCATCATCGCTCACCGCTTATCCACGATTCGCAGTGCAGATCAGATTCTAGTCCTGCATCACGGAGAGATCGTAGAACGCGGCAGCCACGATGAACTGATGGCGCTTGGCGGAAGATACTTCCGTATGTACCAGCTGCAAGTAGGTGCTGCTGCTAACAGCTCTGGCGATAACGCTGGCGCAAGCAACCGTCCAGCACTCGGAAACTTGCAACCCTCTCTTGAGAAAATGTAATTTACAACCCTGAGTCACTTCATTGTGATTCAGGGTTTTTTCCTGCTTGATCTTAGAACAGATGTTCTGTATTATGGAAATTAATACATAACCTTGGAGGAGCAAACGATGCTTACTTATAATTTGACTAAGAAACAAGCCAGGCTTTTTCTGCTATCTCATCAAAAGTTAACTGCTGGAGCTATCCCTTCTGGAAAACTTAGTATTTATGACTATGTTCGTCACGTAGGCTGCATCCAATATGACCCCCTTAATATCGCTGGCCATAATCATGAGCTGGTCCTCCAGGCACGGATTCCGGGATTTACGCCAGAACTGGTCCAAGAGCTTCTGTATAAAGACAGGCTGCTCGTTGATGGCTGGGACAAGAACATGTCAATTTATTGTACAGAGGATTGGCCTTATTTTAAGCGGAGAAGAACTGCTGCTGCCTCCCATCATCAGGCTAATGAGCCTGTAATGGTCGCTGTAGCACAGGTTCGTGAAGAGCTTCAGAAGCGTGGCCCCCTCTCCTCTCTGGATTTAGACGGAAAGGAAAAAGTAGATTGGGCTTGGGCTCCGACAAGATTATCACGAGCTGCAATGGAAAGCATGTACTTTTGGGGAGAGATTGTTGTCCACCATCGTGTACATACCCGGCGATATTATGATTTCGCTGAACGTTTGTTACCCTCAGAGCTGCTGAGTTCAGCCGATCCAAATGTCACGGAAGAACAATTTCATGATTGGTATGTGTTACGTAGAATAGGAAGTATCGGCTTGTTATGGAATAAATCTGGAGACGGATGGCTGGGCATATCCGGACTGAAGAGCAAAGAGCGTGCGGCGGCGATTCAGAGATTGCTGGAGAAGGATAGTCTCAGAAAAGTTTGGGTCGAGGGGATTAAGGTTCCGCTTTATATCCGCAGTATAGATGCTCCAACCTTGGAGTCTGTGATGCTGCAAGAATCTGAAGAGATTGGGCTTCAACCACGTGATTCATTTGCGGCCGTATTGGCTCCGCTGGATAATTTGTTGTGGGAACGTGAGCTGGTTCGGCAATTATTCGGATTTCATTACCGCTGGGAGGTCTATAAGCCGGCAATAGAACGAGAATATGGGTACTATGTACTGCCTATATTATATAATGATCGTTTTGTTGGCAGATTTGAACCGGTGATGGATAAGAAGAGCCAAACATTGAATATTAACAATTGGTGGTGGGAACCTGGAGAAAGCCTAACACCGGAGATGATTCCGGCATTAGGCGAAGCTTTAACTGCACTCTCTCGCTGTGTTAGAGCTTCTTCGGTTCATTTTAGACCAGAGGTTGTAACAGCTTGCGGATTAGAAGGATTATTACAATAAGTTTTCCTCCTCTAATCCAAGTTTCGTGAACATTTCTGTGCAGTAGCCTTGCAGTTTAACTTCAAGTCTACTTGCTTTATTTTTAAAACGTTTCAGCTCCCGAATCATTTTAGCCCTTCCGGCAGGCGTAAAGGTTTCCTGTATACGCTCTTTAAAGTAATCATGAACGATGTAATTACGTTGTTTCCACACTTCCTCCAACTGAGCGGTTTCTTGCTCCGAGAAAGGAAAATGATGTTGGATTTCTTTGATGAGTTGGCCGAGTGAATTGCTGAGTTTTCGCTGATAAAGGTCTGTCAGATCTGCTTCTGTTGGCGTTTTTCCTTGTGATAGCTTAGTAAGCAATAGCAAGTTGGTAAGCTGCTGCTCGAGGGCCTGTCCATAATAAACTGCCAGTCCAAAATAGGCGAATAACTCTTTTGATTGTTCACTCTCAGGTACATATGTATCCTTCATCTTTTCCCCCACTTCTGTATCCTTGTTCCTTTTATCTATACAAGTTATGTTTTGTTGTAATCCCTCTGTCTTGATCTGTACAAATAAAAACCGATAAGCAGTGTTATATATACTAATGCTTGTGCAAAGGAACCTAACAACTCCGCTAATGACAATGTATCAGCTTTCATCATGGCCTCCATTACAGGAGTTACTGGCGGCAACAACCAGATCAAAAAATGAAATATACCAGGCAAACTTTCGCTGATTTGTGCTCCGCCCAGTGATAGTATAACGATAGCTAACAACATACCTGTCGCATGACTGCCTTTTTGAACCCAAGAAGATTGAAAGAATAGGGCAATAGCCACACCAAGCATACCCAATAATCCATGTCCTATGAGCGCGAGAATTAACCGATATCCCCCGGGTGATTCTGCAAAATGACCCGTTACCCAAGGATAAAGGACAATCAATAGATCTAGCAGCAGCGTTAGAAATGCAAGCGTTAAGATACCACCTGCACTATGTTTAGCCGCACTTCGCATGTGAACAACTGCAATCTGCCGATGAACAGCGTGCTCATGATTCAAAAAACTAAGACTCATCCAAGCGCAGCTTATAAAGAGCATTACTGCTGTAGCGGCATAGCTATTCATAACTGGATTGGGCTTATAAGAATACAATATCAAGACTGCAATCACAATCCCTGCTAACGGGCCGAAATAACGCTGAGATCGAGTATAACTTCGCAGCATGTAAACGATAAACGGATACACGTAAGACCCCCTGTTCAACTCCTAGGATTCATCCATTTTTCTAAGTCATGCGATCCTCCGCGAGGTTCTACCGATTGTATTGAACCACCCGACTCCAAGATAACCCGCAAAAAAGTATCTGATTCTGAACTTGTTACTGTCAACGCCGTACGTTCTATGTTACAACTATCCTTAAACGTATTTATTGAAATGAAACCTGCCATTTCCTTCAATTGCTGCAGTTTCTGAATCGACAGATTAGACAATAGTATGTATGTAGAGGGTTTTATGTTTAGCTTCTCTGACCCCTGAATTGACTTTACAATTTTCCCTTCATGTATCACATGAACCTGATCCGCAAGCAATTCAATCCATTGGGGTTCATGTACAGAGAAGACTATAGCAGTCCCCTTATTTCTCAAAACGATGAGAAGATCAGCTAACTTATTCATTGATGGGAGATCAAGGCCCGACATAGGTTCATCAAGAAGCAGCAACGAGGGACTTCCCAACAAGCTTTGAATCAAATTAATTTTTTGCAGCATTCCTTTGGAGAAATTTAGCATCGACTGCTTGCGAAAGTGCTCCAGTTTAAAAAGTTGAAATAACGTTGTTAGCTCCTGTTCGATCAGGACTGGCGCAAGGCCGCTAATCTGACCCATACTTCGCAAGTACTGTTCTGGGGTCAGCTTCAACCCTGGAAACATCTCAGGTGCATAACCAATTCTCAGATTTGGATCCTTACAACTCAGCTTTCCTGAGGAAATGTGGACAAGTCCAGCTAAGATTGACAACAGGGTACTTTTGCCGGATCCGTTTCGTCCGATCAGAGCTGTTACAGTTCCCTTTTCAATAGTGAACGATACATCCTCCAATACGGGTCGGCGTCCATACTGTTTACTGATCTGCTCTAATTCAATTAGGGAAGTAGCAACACCTATACTACCGCCGGCAAAGTTACGATCTACTAAGTTCGCCACTTAACATTCTCCCTTCATATCTACTGTTAATTCTCCGGTTCCCTACGAATTTCCTCTTCTAGGAATCAAAAAAAAGAAAGAACTGCCATAGCAGCCCTTTCTAAAATTTACTTTCAATCCAGTATTTCTCCCCTTTTTTTGTTTATTTTATATTCTGAGATAAAATCTCATCGGCTTGAAGGCGGAACTGTTCGGCAGCTTTTTCAGGAGTGATTTTGCTGAACATAAGCAGATCATATAATTGACGTAATACGCTAGTTACTTCTGAAGCACCCACCGGATCCGGTGGATCCATCGGACTGCTATTCTGCTCCACCCAGTCAATATATTCAAAAACCTGTGCAAGCTCTGGCTCTAGATATGGCTTCATCTGCTCTTTAATAGCTGAGGACACCGGGACGCCACGTTCTCCCTTAAGCACTTTATTAGCTTCCAGATTATTGACAAAGAAATTAATGAATTTTGCTGCTTCCTCCTTTTGCTTAGAGCTTTTTGAAATCGAAAAAAACATCCCTGGTTTCAAGAATAAGCCGCGATCATTGTGCGGGCCTGGCATGGTGGCTAAAGCCAGCGGTTTTCCGTAACGCTGAACAGTGCTAATAAACTGATTAGAATATCCCCAACCCAGCAATGCTTCCCCTTTGTAAAAAGGGTCTTGATCCGGTTTGTTAACATCTAACGTCCAGATATCAGGTTCGAAAATCAGTTTTTCCTGCATCAGACGCTGCATACGTCCGAAATACTCTACAAACAAGCGATCATCGCTATAGCCAAGGGTTATTCCATCTTCCGAGAACAATGACGCTCCATTCTGCCGTAAATAATAAGCAAAAAACTGTTCTGGCGTCAGATAAGTTCCCAGATAAATTCCTTTCCCCTGTTCCTTTAAAGTAACGCCGATCTGCTCAAAATCCTCCCAGCTCCAATCCGTCCCTGGAGGCTCAATTCCCTGCTCCTTAAAAACTTCTGGATCATACACACTGTACAAAGCATTAATCCCTAGATTAAAACCATATAGCTGCTCGCCTAGTTTACCTCCGGCAAGATTGTTGTCGCTGATGCTGCTCGTATCTATAAGTCCGCTCTTAATATAAGGTGACAAGTCTTGCAATAAATTCAAAGTTCCATATTGCGAAAGGTAAGAGATATCCATTTGGATAATGTCTGGAAGAACATTGCCTGCTGCACTAGGTGCAAGCTTTTTCCAATACTCATTAAAGGCGCTGTAATCATATTCAATTTTCACCAGAGGATTCTGTTGTTCATACATTTGGATAACCTGAATTGTAGCGTTATTCCGGAAGTCACTTCCCCACCAGGCAATCCGGAGGTTAATTTTTTCTACTGCATTCTCTGGTGGAAGGTCCGTTTGTTGCCCGCAGCTACCGAGAGTTGTAATCATGCATAGCAGTGCCAAGCTAAGTATGAATCTGCGCATCACCTACACCTCCTGCGGGAACGGCAAAAGAACACTGACTTTTGTTCCAAACCCAACCGTACTCTCAACATAAATGCCATATTCCTCACCGAAGGCAAGTCTGACCCGGTCACGGATGTTAAGCAAGCCAATACCTGTGCCTCTAGTCTCTACTTCCCCATTTAGTAATCGTTTGAGGAAATCCGCTTCCATTCCGGGGCCACGATCCTCAACTACAATCGCTAGCTTGCCATCAAATGGTTCAGCATATAATAGAATTTGACAAGGTTCAATCATCGTCTCAACACCATATTGAATAGCATTCTCCAACAGCGGTTGCAGGGTTAGCTTTGGAATAGAGACAGTATTGAAGACCTCTGGAATCTCCATATGAAAATCCAAACGTTTCTGAAACCGATAATTCTGAATAGTGATATAATGCTTCACGATTTCTAGCTCTTGCGCGACTGTGATTACATTTTGTTTCAAGCTGATCGATGACCGAAGAAGAAAAGCAAGCGAGACAACCATGCTCGAAATCTGTGCATGTTCACTTTTTTTAGCTAACCAGTGGATAGAATCCAGTGAGTTATAGAGGAAATGAGGATTAATCTGCGCTTGCAAAGCCTTAAATTCTGTCTCTTTTATAATCAGCTGGTTGGCATAGTTCTCTTTGATCAATGTGTTAATCTGTGTTATCATCTGACGAAATGTCCGTTGTAATAACCCCACCTCATCCATTTGCTGAAGTGGAGGAGCCATCAGCTTAGTATCCATACTGTCCAGATCTCCATATTGAACCTCTTTCATTTGACTGATCAGCGAGCGAATCGGTTGTGTCAGATTACGGGCAAAGCTCATCCCTAGCGCAATTATAATCACAATCGCAATTCCAAATATAATGATCATTGTATTCTTCAGCCAAATAGTTTTTTCAAAAATATCATTATAAGAAACATAGTTGTAGTAAGTCCATCCAGAGTAGGAAGATTGCTTCTGTGATACAAAGGCAACTTCTCCATTCATCTCTTTGATTTCGTATCCAGCCCCTGATTTTAAAGGCTGTAAAACCGCTGTTACACCGTCCGCTACTTTCCGATAAGGATAAACCAGTTCCTGACCTGCTTTCAAAATAATATCGCTGTCTTCTGCGGCCACACCAGCGTAATCTTGGGCTAACCTCCCTATATTAATGCGTAAATAGAGCGTGCCCAGCTTATCTAGCGTCATTGGATCATAAGCTCTCACTTCTCGGACCATGACCAGCATCGGATCTGAATCGTCAGGATACAACCAACGTACAGCACCATTCCCCGCTTCTGCCTCTCGGGTCATTCGTGCCGATTTCTCCTCTGTGAACAGAATCGTCTCTCCGTATCTGCTGACCTTCCCTTGGGAATCGATCAAATGTACAGACTGAATGTAACGTTCGTCCATACTGATATGCGTCCATAACCGATCAGCAATCATCTGCCGTGTAACATATCCAGTAAAATCGGAATCATCTTTGCGCAATTCCTTAAGGCCTTCTTGAATTTGCCGATCAGCAATCATCGTCAAAGTCATGGATTCCAGCTTTTTAAGCTCCATATCAATCGTAGTCGAAGACAAATTAAGCAGCCGATACGACTTGTCGTAAAGCTGCTTGTCATAAATAGAGTAGGCATAATATAAAGAACCGAACGCCATGGATATAATCAGAATCAGTATCAGAACAATCATCAGGAACACCTTCATTTTAATACTCAAATTCCGATAAACTTTCATCCGGGCTCTCCTTTGTCACTGTAATATAACTTGTATACCACATTATGGATAACCCGGATAGTCTTCTCAATCCGCTTATTTAGCCATGTAACGGTCATACGCAGCCTGATGGATTTTTATAGCTTCTTCAATGCCCATTCCTTTGATCGTATCCACCATTTTTTCAAATTCTGAGATTGGTTTCTGGCCATTAATGATTGCTGTCATCGTTTCATTCAGATACGTGTTGACCTGACTCATAATGGAAGTGCTTTTGCTGGCTTCGTCAACGCTCAAACGAAACGGAGGAAGCGTCAAATCAGAGCTAGCCTTCATCCAAGAAGCATTAGCCTCTCGTTGCCCCTCATCGAACAATAAAGCATCCAAATAACGGCTATCCTGATTGATGGGTCCATCCATAATCGAAAGCGCATATGAGGCTAACGCCTGATCGTAAGTCAAACCTTTAGAATTGTTGGTAATGACATCTGTGAATTTTATTCCTTCTCCTTCCTTCACATAGCTCTCACCTTCAATTCCGAAGTTGAACAATTCATGTCCTTGCGGGCTGTAATTGAAATCCATCCATTGAACAATATCCTTCAGTTTATCCTTATCCGCTCCGGTAGTGATTGCTTCACCATACGTCAATACTTTATTGTTCATATTAAAAGTAGCATAAGCTGTTCCGTTAGGAGAAACCGGCCAAGGTACACCTGTAAGATTAAAGTTCGGATCGGTATCGCGCATCAGGTTGAAGAATTTGCCCATACCGCTAAAGACACCACCGCCATAAGAACCGGCTAAATTATTCGTCACTTTATAATCAAAGGCTTTGCCATCGTTGGTCATAATTTCCGGATCAATAAGCCCTTCCTTATACCATGTGGCCATCGTTTCCAAGAAGCTTGAATAACCTGGCTGAATCGGCCCGTATTCGACCTTATCCCCATTTATCTGAAAACCGCCGATTACCCCAAACCCTGGTGAGAAATCGTGCAGCTTCGTCAGGTCACCAGGACCCCAGTTTCCAGTGAACGGCAGCTCATCGGCCTTCCCGTTGCCATTAGGATCTTTTTCTTTAAACGCTTTCAAAACAGTATGCCATTCCTCAATGGTGGTCGGCGGCTTCAGTCCCAGCTTATCGAGCCAATCCTTGCGCATAATCAATCCTGAAGTGGCATTCAGCTTCAGCGCATCCAGCTTCAGAAGAGGGAACATATAGATCGTTCCATCATCCAGTGTGATTTGTTTTTTTACATCCGGGTCGGATTCAATGATTTTGCGAAGATTCGGTGCATATTGTTCTATCAGCTCATTTAAAGGGATAATTCGGCCATCCTCAATTAATTTCTCCGGCCCACCAACCGCATCCGCCCAATTATAATAAATGACATCTGGAAGCTCTTTCGTAGAAATCAACAGGTTGAACTGATCCTTCTGCTGTCCAAGTGGTGGGTGCGTAAACTTCACTTTGATGCCAGTCAACTCTTCTTTCTTTTTATAGCTGGCCATATCACCAAAACTCTCCAAAGAAGCGGTAAGCTTACCATCATTGGCACGCCAGTAATTAATCGTCATTCCGTCTTTTGTAATTGGCAGTGGAATTTCTGTCAGCTTCTCCACCGGCGTATTAGTTGCGGTAGTATTCCCCTTATGATCTCCCGCCTTATTACCCGCACTAGTTCCATCATTATTGCCTGAACAGCCAGCCAGCATTGTAGAAAGAAGGACGGAACTTAACATCATGGCCCCTATTTTTCTTTTCACCCAAAATCGCCTCCATAAATAAATGTTATTTATTGTTTCACGGCACCGATTAAAGCGCCTTGAACAAAATATTTCTGGATAAACGGATACACCAGCATGATTGGTAACGTTGAGATAATGATAGTGGCGTATTTGATGTTCTCACCGATAGCGAAGCCTGTATCTACCCCAGCTCCCATTGACTCTGTACTGCTGCTAATCAGAATATCCCGCATTACAATTTGAATCGGATAGAGATCCTGACTGCGCAAATACAGCATCGGGGCTACATAATCATTCCAATGGTCAACCGCATAATAAAGAGTCATAACCGCGAGAATAGATTTGGACAGTGGCAGTACAATTCGGAATAAAATCAAGATATCATTAGCTCCGTCAAGCTTCGCCGACTCGATTAAGCTGATCGGTATTCCCTCAAAGCTAGTTTTCATTATCAAAAAATAAAAAGTACTAATCGCTCCAGGTATAATCATCGCCCAGCGGGTATCGACCATCCCGAGGTTCTGAATGAGCAGAAAAGTCGGGATCATCCCTCCGCCAAAAAACATCGTGAAGGTGATTAACTTCATCAGTGTTTTTCTACCGAAAAGATCTGATCTGGACAAGGAATACGCTGCGATTGATGTCATCAATAAATTAACGATTGTCCCAACAGTTACATAAAAAAGTGTATTTAAATATCCACTATAGATTTTCGAATTATGAAATACCGCTTTGTAAGCTTCGAGCTGAAAGCCTTCAGGCAGCAGCATTAATGACCTGGAACGCAGCAGTTCGTTCGGATCACTCACAGAGGAATTCAGCACATACAGGAGCGGATAAATCGATACAGCCATGATGCCTAACAACAGCAACACATTAATACAGTCAAAGATACGTTCACCTGCCGAACGTCGCATAGGTTCACCTCCTGTTCCTCACCAAAGACTGGTGGAGTTCACTTTTTTACTAATAGAGTTGGCAAGCAAAAGCAGTGAGAAATTTATAACCCCGTTAATTAATCCAATGGCTGTGGAATACGTATAATTGCCTTCCAGCACCCCAGAACGGTATACAAAGGTTGAGATAACATCCGAGGTTTCATAGGTTGGAGCGGTCTGCATCAGTAATATTTTTTGAAAATCGGAATTCATAACCGCGCCCAGACGCAGAATCAGCATAACGACGACAGTAGGCATAATTCCCGGCAGGGTAATGTTCAGAAGCTGTTTCCAGCGACCTGCGCCATCTATTTTGGCAGCCTCATATAATTGGGGATCAATTCCGCTAAGCGCCGCCAAAAAGATGATGGAAGCCCAGCCCGCACCTTGCCAGATGTTGGAGAGAATATAAAGTGGCCGGAACATATCCTTCTCTGCCAGAAACATCACAGGCTGTAGATCAAAAAAGCTACGAACTACGTTAAACAACCCGCCATCAAGTGCTGAGAATGTTTTTAACATGCCGACAACAACCACGACTGAAATGAAATGCGGCATATAGCTAACGGTTTGAATCGTGCTTTTGAACCACTTATTCCGGACCTCATTTAACAGCAAAGCCAATATTATGGGTGCCGGAAATCCGAAAATAATACTGTAAAAGCTAAGAATCAGTGTGTTCTTAATAATCCGCCAAAAGTAGTAGCTTTCAAAAAACATTTTAAAATTATCAAACCCGATCCACTGCCCCGCCATAATCCCTTTTATAGGACTATAGGATTTCTGAAAAGCCATTAGCAGACCGTACATCGGCCCATAGCTGAAAATCAGATAAAAGAGCACCACGGGAATTAACATGATATACACGTATTTATTCCGCTGCAGTTCGTTTTTCACAAAAGACCATTTGCCGGGTTTCATACCGGACTTCTTGGTCAGCAGCTGATGCTTAAGCTCCATTGGTTGGCCTCCCCGTATGTAATATGACTAGCTTCCTTATGCACATAACTTTACAGGTAAAGCTCTCCTTTCCCCATGTTCATATCCGGTAATTATTTGTTCAAAACCGTGGAACCCTCTTTTTCCTCGCACACAAAAATACCCCACAGTACTTATCGATCAAGTACGTAGGGTGTATGGGCTATCTTTAAATAAAACAATTATGGAGCCGTTTTTTTATATTCGGAAGGAGAAAAACCCGTGAATTTCTTGAAGGCTTTGCTAAAGTAGGATACATTATCTCCAAAACCGACTTCTTCAGCTAGAGGTCCAATCGTAAAATGTGCACATCCTTCGATGATTTCGAGCGCTTTTTGCATCCGGTATTTCATAACATAATTCGTAAACTTTTCCCCCGTTTCTTTCTTGAACATCTTACTAACATAATCAGGATTCATATAAATCTCCTGTGCAACAGTCTGCAAAGTTAATGTCTCTTCACAATAACGCCTATCCACGATACGCTGTACCTCTGCCACCATTTGCGATTGCTTACTGCGATTGCGGCTATAACGATCAAGGGTAATCTCTTCTGCAATACTCATTACAAACTGCTGAAAAGACTGGAGCGTGCTAGTCTCCATCATTCGAGGCAGCTTATCAATATATGTTTGCATCTTGTTTTGATCACTCAAACGTATAATCTCCATGAAGATCTGGATCAGATAGGATTTGGTCTTGGCAATGTCATATCTAAGATTCAGAAGTTGATGCAAAAGTGACAGCAGCTCGCATTCAGCATCTGCCCAGTGCCCCGCTTTAATGAGCATAACGAGGTGTTCGAGATCCACTTGCAGCTCTAGACCTTCCTCATCCTCTGGAATGCTGATATCTTTTTCTGTAATTAAGCTCCCTTCCCCCAGATAAAATCTATGGCTAAGACATTCGATCGTCTGCTTGAATAAACGCCTTACTTGCGTCAGCTCTCCAGGTTCACTTAATGCGGCCGTCAGATCAATATGATAATATTTCATAAAGGTAGCGCGGATGCTGTCTATTTTCTCAAATAAAGCAGCTTCAGACAGGTCATCTTCCATTAATAACAGAACACGCCGCCCTACAGTGGAGCTTAAAATATGATGTTGAAAAATATCTCCCGCAATATTACTGACCGCGAACAAATGCTCATATTCATGTTCTCCTTCAATCTCTACCAGCAGTAGCCTAACACGTTGACTCTGAAAATTCAGTCCAAACAGCTCACCAAAATATTTCCATTCCTCCACACCATAGGTCTTGTTCGTTACAAGCTCCTTCAGGAATTGTTCTTTGGCATGTGGAAGTACACGTTCCAGTCCATATTTTATCGATAGGATAAAGTTCTCCTCGTACTGCCGTTCCTCTCGCTTCTGAACTACCTCGCTTAGCGCTTCATTCAGGCTCTCTTCGCTGCACGGCTTCAGTAAATAATGTTTAACCCCATACTGCATCGCCATCTTAGCATAATCGAATTCTGAGAAGCCTGTCAGCATAATAAAAGAGGTCTCAGGATGAAGCGCTGTAACCGTCGCCACCAGCTCCAGCCCGTCCATTCCCGGCATACGAATATCGGTAATAATAATATCAGGTATAGCTTGCTTGATTAATTCTAATGCCTCCAAGCCATTTTGCGCGGTTCCAATAAGTTCTGTGCCCAATGCTTCCCAGTTCATTACCGATGAGATGCCATCCAGGATAATAAATTCATCATCAACTAAAAGGACCTTTTGCATGATACTGCTCCTCCAATCTTTTTTGTAAGCGCTAACAATAATATGTAAAAGGTTAAATCTGTATGTATTTAGCATTCTACATGCTTGTTTCCTTTTTTTCTACCAATAGCATGAATCAAACAGACCTGGATATAAAAAACCAGACTATTGCTATATTTCTACAGCAACAGTCTGGCTATTAGTTCATATATGAGAGTTAAGTTATACGATTTACGCATATACCTCAACAGCATCGCTAATCAAACGGCATGCCTCTGCAGCTTTACGGCAGGCATTAATACATTCTTGGCAGTGATTATGTATATGCTTGCTGCTTTCATCCGCGCATGCTTCACATATTTCTGCACATAGTTTTAGAATTCCAGATACAAACGGACTTTGACGGGTCATTGCTTGAATGGCATAAGAACAAATATCCGCACATTCACGATCGAGCCGCATGCTCTCACGAAGAGATGCAAGATCATATTCTTTTAGGCTTGAGACATAGCTGTAGTTACAGGCATTCATACTTTCGAGACAAGCGTCAATGCACTCCTGATATTGAATTCGGGTCATAGCCTTCAACCTCCTGCATTTTTAATGGTATGCCTTACTATTAACCTACAAGATTAGGAATGAACCACAGCTTCTTCTGAAGCAGAACGGATTACAGGCTTCTTTTGATCGTTCCAGGCCGAACTAAAATACGTCCTTCCATCTCCAGCAGCTTCGTGCGTAACTCACTGGATGAGAAATGTTCCCCGATAAATACAGCTACGTCTGGCACTTCACCTTGAGGTGTGATTTTCATAAAATCAGCTTCACGGTAAGCATATTGAAAAAGAAAGCGACTGGAGGTGTCATTAAAGGTCACAATGCCTTTAGCCCTATAAACATCACGCGGAAGCTCCTTGACGAACTGTTCAAAGGTCTCGCTGTTGACAGGTCGTTTGAAGTAATGTGTGTATGCCATCACGTGATCGTGGGAAGCGTGGGTGGCTCCTGAAGATTGCAGAGCTTCCTCATGCACATGGCTTTCGCTGTCGCTCTCTTCAAGCTGTGTATCCGTAAGAACTCCACCTGCGCTACGCAGGAGCTCCTCTGTGTCGATCTCACAACGCTCCGCTGGCATAATCGGTGCATAAGAATTCCATTTTCGCAGAACGGTTGTGATCTCTTCCGCTTCATCTGCTGAGACACGGTCAGTTTTATTCAGAATCAAAACAGAGGCGCAGCGAATTTGCTCCTGCATCAGTCGATAGGTTGCGCCCTGCTGCGCACGGTACAATTCGAGCAGATGCGCGGCGTCAACGACGGTGATCAAGCTTTTCAGCTCTACTTTTTGATACAGTGAAGTTTCGGTTACGCCATCTACAATTTCCAGCGGGTTCGCCGCACCTGTGGCCTCAATAACAACAACATCCGGTGATTCCTTCTTGATAAGAGTTGTTAGCTCTGTGCTGAGATCCCCTCGAATAGAACAGCAGATACAGCCGCCGAGCAGCTCTGCCATAGGAACGGTTTGCTCAACCAGCAGCCCATCCAGATTCACTTCACCCAGCTCATTCATCACTACTGCCGGGCGTAAGCCCTGATCTTTCCAATGTTCCAGCAGGCGCTGCAGCAGGGTAGTTTTGCCGCTTCCCAGAAATCCTGACAATATATACACAGGTACAACCTGTTCCATGATTCATCGCTCCTTGCAAATTACGGGTATGGTAGCGAGTTTACTACATGATGCCAAAGCACGCAAGCGGCACCCCTATATCCTCAAAAGATTAGCGCTGGATAACGAAACTTGTCTTTGCTTCCCCCATACCCTATCATGAGAACATCTCTAATTTAGGAGCTGATCTCATTGTCATCCGTTGAAGAACATCGGAAGGAAGCACCACAGTCCGTGTCCTGCTATATCATTACCGTCTCAGACACCAGAACTACTGAAACAGATACCGGTGGAGCTTTAATCCAATCCATGCTTGAGGCTGCCGGTTATGAAGTTATAGGCCGTACCATTATCAAAGACAACTATCAAGACATTCGTGAACTACTCTATAAAAACGCTGATCACACTGGAGTTGAAGCCGTACTGCTCACGGGTGGAACAGGAATTTCTCCCCGTGATACCACCTACGAAGCAGTTTCATCCTTGCTGGATAAAACGCTGCCGGGCTTCGGTGAGATTTTTCGAATGTTAAGCTACACAGAAGATATAGGTTCGGCGGCAATCCTTAGTCGAGCAATTGCAGGTACGATTGGCAACACAGCTATTTTTTCTATGCCCGGCTCCACTGGAGCCGTTAAATTGGCTATGGAACGGCTAATTATCCCGGAGCTTCGTCATGTAATGCGAGAGATATACAAACAATAATCCCACCCATTTTTTTATAAACTAGACAAATAACCAAGCATACCTTTGTTCTGTGCGTATAATACGGTAAGTTCACACACAAAGGAGCTGAAGGAAATGTCAGAAGAATGTCCAAAATGTCCGGCCCAAACTGTCACTGACCCACCTAAGGTGGTTTATCAAGATTATTACCACCCTCAAGTTGTGAATGTTATTCACCCGGTAGAAATCGTTAGACGCCATCACTGTGTCCCAGTTCCTCGCCATTGCTACACCTATTCTGTTAAAGATATCATGTGCGATAACTCCATGATGCCTAGAGGCAGAAGATAAAACTCTACTTCATAACTCTATTAAAAGTATCCTATAAGTGAGAGAAACATCCATGTCCAACACATGGAGATGTGCTCTCGCTTTTTTCTGCATAAAAGATTTGACAATCCTGACCATTCCCCCTATAATTTTGAACACTTTACGCGAAAGTGGTTTTTGATTAACCAAACAGTTAATCGGAAAGGAAAGAGATGAGCTCACTCCAAACTTTAAATCGAAAGATCAAAACGGTCGTCAGTCCTTTTCATGAGTTATTATGCAGTCTGCATGTCTTCCATCAACCAGAACACCATCCAACAAGATTACAATGGGCTTTGGAGCTCAAGAAAAGAATGCCTCTTGCTCTACAGGAGAACATCCACACACTTGGGCAGTTGTCAGAACGTTGGATCGCTCTGCTAGATTTACCGGACCGTATGGGTGTCCCTATTTCTTGCAATCAAGGAATCACCCTACTCAAAAAACTTCCGGATGCAGAGCTAGTGTATCTATTTATGAATCAAGAAATTGCACTAAGTACCATAGTCGAATGGCTGAATGAATCGGAAAGCAAACGTTCGCTGATGAAGTTGAGTGGAAACGTGAAGTACCTGATAAACAATCTGGCTAGTGTTCGCAAGCTCTTAATCTCAACATTAATTACATACGAACATGATTATTTCGGGCAGGAATGGGACTATATTGAACCATTTATGAACATCTCAGCCGCTCAGTTTCAAGACTTAGCCAGTCGTTCCCCGGAAAAGGCATTAAATACGCTCCACCCACGCCTCCTCTCAGAGAACGGGACTCTGACAGTACAAAAGGCTGTAACGTATTACTTTCCTTATGACCAGCTTGGACAAGTGTACGTTTTTCCTTCTACATTCATATTTCCGCATCTGCTTGTTGGCTGGTTCGAGGACACTTTATTTTTGCCTCTCACGGTGGATGTTCCCGGTCTTGCCTTTAGTGAGGGACCGCCGAGTGACCTGTTGCGCCAACTCAAAGCTTTAAGTGATGATACGCGGATGCGAATTCTGAAACTGCTGTGGAAAGGGGCGCATTGTACCAAGCAGCTTGCGCCAATATTGGGTATTTCTGAAGCTGCGGTCTCTAAACAGCTAAAACAACTAAATGAAGCAGGATTTACCCAATCACAGCGAAAAGGGAACTATTTATTTTATTCAGTGAACAAAGAAGTCTTTGATAATCTGCTCATCCTGCAAAGGCAGTACCTTGAACAATGAGGTTAATGAAAGGTGTGAGTACATATGTGGCATATCGCTATCGCAACCCTAAAAAGAAACCAAAAATCTAATCTTAGAGCCTTTCCCTGGACCTTTACATTCGGGCACATTATTGATGGAGTTTATCTAGTCATCATCTCTTATTTTTCTTATGTGTATCTAATCAAAGGGGATATAGATTCAAAATTTGCTATCTATAGTGGCAGTGAGGACTATCTGACCTATGTAATTATTGGAGGTATGCTCAGTATATTTTCCGTCAGTATGATGATGAATGTATCCAGGGCACTTATTACCGAATGGAGGGAAGGTACACTTGAGGCACTGTTGCTCTCTCCTTCAAGCCGGAGCGGTTATTTTCTAGGAAACGCTGTCCAGCAGTTGTATCGAAGTGGGGCGGAATTGCTGGTGGTTCTCTTCTTTGGCCTTTTGGCAGGACTTCGACTCCCCTCTGTTCACTTCATATCTGTCCTCGTGGGAATTTTGCTATTTTTACTATCGTGTTATGCGATGGCGCTGGTGCTAGGAAGCATTATGCTATATACAAGGGACACCTTCATTGTGCAAAATACTCTATTTACGCTAACTGCTCTACTGTGTGGATTTCAGTTTCCAAGGCAATACTTGCCTGACTACTTGCAGGCTATAGGTGAGATTTTCCCATTGACCTATGCGCTACAACTCCTTCGAGGCTCGCTGCAAACTGGAGAAGCAATACGATTACCTGACATATGGCCAATCATACTGCTTAGTGTTGTATACATAACGGTTGGTCAATGGACAAACCGGCGCATAGAGCGCGGGTTGTTCGAACGATTCTAAAACCTTGGAGGGGTGAAAACCATTGATTAATATGCATGAAGTTACTAAGATTTACGAGAGCAAACATAAACTGAGCTGGTTCCGTTCGGAAAAAAGATCAGTGACAGCAGTGAAATCACTATCTTTAGATATCGCTGCGGGGGAAATCGTAGGTCTTCTCGGTCTAAATGGCGCTGGAAAAACCACTACAATACGTATGCTTTCTACTCTCCTAGAGCCAACCTCCGGCAGTATTGAAGTCGATGGAATGTCACTACACAAGAATCGACAGGCCATTCAGCAAAAAGTAAATATGATCGCCGGAGGAGAACGAATGTTGTACTGGCGGCTCACTGGTAGAGAGAATCTTGAATACTTCGGTAAACTCTATGGAATGAACAGCCCTCACATCGCTAGAGAAGCAGGACGTCTTCTGGAGGAAGTAGGTTTGACCCAAGCTGCTGACCAACCCGTTGAACAATATTCTAAAGGGATGAAGCAACGGCTGCAAATCGCCCGCGGACTTATCAACGACCCACAATACTTATTTCTAGATGAGCCCACACTTGGCCTTGATGCCCCTATTGCCAGGCAGCTTCGCAGTACGATAAGAAAGCTTGCACTGGACAGTGGAAAGGGTATCCTTCTGACCAGCCATTATTTACAGGAGGTCGAAGAACTATGTGACCGAGTTTATGTACTGAATCGAGGCGAGCTTCTGCTCTGTGACAAACCTGAACGGATTGTCCATCAGGTTGCAGGCTCGCAAACTGCTCATTTAGAGGTTACAGGCTGGCATGAATCACTTCGTCCCAAGCTACTAGAGCATCTACGAACATTTACTCAGCCTGCGGAATTAATGGGTGTCTGCGCAACAGAAAAACTAGAACTTCAAAATGATGGACTGCAGCGCATTTCTGTAAAGACACCTTCGGCTGATAGAATCATTACAGAGCTCCTGCCATGGACTACTGAGCAGGGGCTTAGCATTAAAAGCTTCGCATCCGAAAAACCTACTTTGGAGGATGCGATTATCCTCCTTTCGGAAGGAAGGGTATCATGAACTTACATAGCTTATGGTTTACCCTTAGCGCGGAGATCACTAAGCAGCATCGAAATAGAGTTAAGGGACGCGCAGTGTTTTTTTCACTTCTACTCTGGCCGGCGCTCACCTTTTTAACCACCTACTTTACTATGCAGCCCTTTAGAACCGGAGCAGGATCAGCACTCTCAACAGTAATACCAGATGGACGGATTCCCCTTTTTCTGCTGAGCGGATATCTCGTCTTTCAGTTATACTGGACGGTTGTGCAAGCCGCATGGTTATTCGAACAAGAACGCAAAGGGGGCACACTTGAGGTAGTGTTCCTAACGCCAGCGTCAAAAATGGCCTTCCTGTATGGACGTTCCGTATATTCACTATTTCACGGAATATGGATGTTCGCTTGCTTCTCCATTCTGACTTTCATTTTTCTTGCGGACGTAACGACTGTTAACTGGGGCGCCTTATTACCTGTATTAATACTTATCATGATATCAGCGGTTATATGGGGAGCTTTGCTGTGTGCGATATCTCTATTCTCAAGGGATTCAGGGCTACTCTATTACATCTTTCAAGCACCAATGGAGCTGTTTGGCGGGGTTCGTATTCCACCAGCAGTATTCCCAGCATGGGCAACGGGTTTATCCCTTCTGTTTCCACTCACATATAGTCTGGTTCTTGTGCGCGGGGCGTTATACGATAATATCGGTACTAGCTGGTGGTGGGCTCTCGGCGCTTTAATCGTAGGTAGTGCTTGTCTTGTCATTTGTACCCGCTATCTTCTGGTTAGAGCAGAACAACATGCAAGAGTAAAAGGAAACTGGACTTTATTCTAACTGTAAATGACCAAGTCTTTAACACATAGGACCTAAGAGACGTTATTTGCTGGTTTTTAGCTTTTACAGAAGTTTCGCGGACTCCAGTGACACTATTCCTTCAAAAAGGGTTCATTTTGGGAGTTTTAGGGCCGATAACTGCTATGGAGTCCGTTAGAATTACGCGCAAATGCTCCCTAACCACAAAATAACCCGGCAGACAAATCTGCCGGGTTATTTCATATTTTATATACTGGAGATAGACACAGCTTATAAGTCAGGATGTTCGTGTTTTGCCTTGAGACGATTCCAACGGCGCTCAACTTCTTCTTCGAAGCTGTGTAAAGCTGGCTCATTCTCAGGTTTCAACAAATGACGAGTTTTACCCATTGTCTTCAGCCATGCTGAGAGCTCAACACGTTTGCCCTTATCTTCAGGATTATATGTGATATTCGTAGAACCATGCTCTACTTCATATAACGGGAAGAAGCAAGACTCAACAGCTAATGATACGATGTTCGTGCCTTCCTTATCATCAGACATCCAGTTTAGCGGACATGCGATCAGGATTTTACCATACACCAAACCTTCGTTTTGTGCGTACCACTGTGCTTTTGCCGCTTTTTTCACCAGATCCTGCGGATAAGCCTCCGAACCCGTGAAGACATAAGGAATGTTAGTAGCCGCCATAATTTGTGCTGTATCTTTATGCTGAGTAACTTTACCTTGCTGCTGCTTGCCGATACTGGAGGTTGAAGTACGGTGACCCAGTGGTGTCGAATAGGACTGCTGTGCTCCAGTATTCATGTAACCCTCGTTATCGTACTCTACAATAATCATTTTGTGACCACGCAGTGCAGCTCCAATTGCCGGTCCCATCCCGATGTCCATACCGCCATCTCCGGTTACCATAACAAACGTAAAGTCCTCTTTAAGCCCTAGTCCATCCAGCTCACCGCGACGTTTGCGTTCCCAGAACATCTCTACGACACCGGACAAGGTAGCCGCTCCATTTTGGAAAAGATTATGGATAAACGTTGATTTATGGGAGGAATACGGATACCCCGTAGTCGTTACCATGGCACAGCCTGTATGATAAAGTGCGACGATATCCCCTTCAATCCCTTTGAAGAAAGTCTCCAGTCCTGAGAAAATCCCGCAACCTGGACACGCACCATGCCCTGGGGAGAGCCGTTTAGGTTTCTTCGTCAAGCTGCGCAGTGGCGGAATCCGTACGCTTAATTTGCCTGTTGCTTCATCCTGTTTCACAGTGATTAACCCTGTCTTCAGTGAGTCAAAGTCCATTGGCTTCAGAAGACGTTGCGGAGCTTTATCTGGTGTACCCGGATTGTGGCCATAATAATCAAATGGTATGTCTACTCGATCTGCAGCAACAGCATCTATTGCTAATTGGAAAAAGGCATGACCATCTTCTGCGTAGAAGTCCTTACCACCCAAACCGTAGATACGGCTAATTACTTTAGTCGTAGTGTTGCCATATGTGAACAGGGCTGCCTTGATTTCATTGACCATGTTACCACCATGTCCGCCAACAGAATCTGCACGGTCACCAACGGTGATTGCTTTAACATTTTTCAGCGCTTCAGCAATTTGCTTCTGCGGGAAAGGACGGATCATATTCGGCGAGATTGCACCGGCTTTGATCCCTTGCAACCGAAGCTGATCCACAACATCCTTAATAATCTCAGAGGCAGAATTCATCAAGAATACGGCTACTTCAGCATCTTCCATCCGATATTCCTCGATCATTGGATAATGACGTCCGGTTAACTCAGCAAATTCCTTCGCAATTTCTTCAAAAACTTCACCCGCATTGTACATAGCTACGGACTGCTGATAGCGGTTGTTAATATAGTCAGGTTCGTTCATATAAGGACCAACCGTTACCGGATTATTGCGGTCTAAAGTATCGGTAAAGCCTGTTGGAGGTTGTGGTCCAACAAATTTATGAACATCCTCCCTATGAGTAAAAGCTTGAACGCGGCGTTTCTGGTGGGAGGTGAAATATCCATCTGAAGCCACCATTACCGGAAGACGAACTTTAGCATGTTCCGCAAGCTTCAATGCCATTAGGTTCATATCATAAACAGATTGTGGATCCCGGCACATTAAAATAGGCCAACCTGTATTCAAAGCAAAATACAAATCTGAATGGTCCCCATGAATATTCAGCGGTCCAGAGATCGAACGGCAGATTAGATTCATAACCATAGGCATACGCGTACCAGCTTGTACAGGCAATTGCTCAAGCATGAACATATAACCTTGGGCACTGGTAGCATTAAATACACGTCCGCCAGCCGTTGAAGCGCCATAACAGATACCAGCAGAGCTATGCTCGCCATCTGACGGAATCAGCATAATATCATGCTGGCCATTCGCTTTCATCGTATCAAGAAATTGTGCTACTTCTGTCGATGGAGAAATCGGAAAATACCCCATTACATGATAATTAATCTGATGAGCAGCATAAGCCGCCATTTCATTGCCGGATTCATATAGGAATTTCTGCTCTACTTTAGCAGAGCCTACTTCTTTTTCATAATCTATAGCCACGTGTATTCCACCTTTCCTCCGTTAATTAGGCCTCAGTAACGAGATCAAAAATATGCCGGACCGTATGACTCTCTGCGTAGCCCTCTTCCTCACGTTCGCCAGACAAGGCACTTGTAGGACAAGCTTCTACACATTTTAAACAGCCTTTGCAGTATTGATAATCAATACCTTGCAGGAACATTTGTGGACGCCCCTTCTTATCAGGCTGCTCATCCCAAACAAAACACAGATCAGGACACACCGTATCGCACTGCGCACAATGAATACAATCCTCCTGCTTAAAATGAGGCAGCAAACCGGAGCGAGAAATGCTCAAGTTCTTTAAAAAGCTGCTGCCAGGATTCGTAATGGTACCGCCGATAGGCTGTGTTTCATAACCCAATGCGGAAATATCAGACCGCACGAACTCAGGCATTGTCACGCCCGCAGGCAGTGGAAAATGCATAAACTTAACTTCATTAAATCCACGGTCGAAAGTAGTCAGTGCTGACTGTACTGCCTGTGGATATTTTTTGCCTAGTGATTTCTCTATAACGCCTTTCATAATTTCAGGGTCCAAGAAATCACACATCCGGAACAACGCGCCTAGCATCGCCATATTAACGCGGTTTTTCTCATCTAAGGCGATCGTTGTAGCATCAACGACTGCAATAGTTCCTGCCATCATATTCAGGGAGGATTTCAATTCCTCCGGCGATTTTGCTGAGTTCACCAATACTGTGCTATGTTCATAAATTCCGCTAATTACGTTAACTGTCTTTGCTAATGCTTCGTGAAATACCCCAACAACATGCGGACGCTCAACCGGAGACGTGTCACGAATAGGCGTATTCAAATCACAAAACCGGATATGCGCTTTTACCGCTGATCCCTTCTTCTCCGAACCATATGACGAAAAGCTGACCCCATTCATTCCAGCACCGACAACACCTGCTTCTGCAAGCATTTTACCAGCCAGGTTCGCACCCAACCCTCCAATTGACTCCAGACGAATCTCAAAAAATCCGAGCTCGTTCACTTTTGGTAACTGTACCACCGACATAGCCCCTTTCAGAATGTTATCTAGTATAATATCCTTTTGACTTTTTCAACGATTGTAACTTGATTTTGCAAGACGCGAAGTGACAAATCTTGCATTTTCCAAGTGTTGCCTAAGCTTATTTATCTACTTTCATTTAGCAATAAAATTAAAAATTAAGATGTTAAATTCATCACATTCTTCATGATAAATATCACACACCGATGAAAAATCACCTCTATTTCTACAAATGTGTATCATTTATACTTTTCAACTAGTCCATTTCAGGATAAACTGATTCTTGGTGTAATTTTTTGAACCTACTTAGGAGGCATTAAATGTGAAGTCAAACGAAGCATCATTACAGAAAAAATTGCTTCCACGGCATATCAGCTTTATGGCGATGGGCGGCGTAATCGGTACGGGGATTTTTAAAGGAAGCTCTGAGACGATAAGCATTGCTGGACCAGGGGTTGTTCTCTCCTATGTATTGGCAGGCTTGC
Source organism: Paenibacillus sp. FSL H7-0323 (assembly GCF_038002725.1). Taxonomy (NCBI): domain Bacteria; kingdom Bacillati; phylum Bacillota; class Bacilli; order Caryophanales; family Paenibacillaceae; genus Paenibacillus; species Paenibacillus sp. FSL H7-0323. Next base: position 1,911,408 of record NZ_JBBODB010000001.1, read on the forward strand.
TGCTACTAGTCGTTATGGGTGCAATTGCCGAAATGGCCACGGTATACCCGAACAAAAATATGAAGGAATTCATTCGCGAGGCTTTTGGAGAACGGCTCTCCTTTATCGTGGGTTGGCTATATTGCTTCATGTGGTTGACTGTCTGCGTGATCGAAGTGCTGGCGGCAGGAAGCTTCTTGCAATACTGGTTACCGGATGTTCCATTATGGCTACTGAGTCTAGCAAGTGGTGCTTTAATTATTGGCATCAATATGATGAGTGTAAGCGGTTATGGAGAGACGGAGTTTTGGTTAGCAGGAATCAAAATAGCTATGATTATCATCTTTATTATTCTGGGAGCTGCATTATTGTTTGGGCTATTGCCTATGTCTGAAGGGACTCCCTATTTAAGTAATTTTACGGATTATGGCGGATTATTCCCACAAGGCTGGACACCTATCTTCTCTGCCCTTCTGGTCGTCATGTTCTCCTACGGCGGATCTGAGCTGATTGGACTGACTTTAACAGAAACTCAAGATGCAGAAAAAGTGTTGCCTAGAGTTGTCAAAAGCTTCATTTTACGTGTTATTTTGTTCTACACCATTCCAATTCTGATCATCTGTGGGTTAATTCCTTGGAATCAGCTTAACGAGCATACCAGCCCCTTTGTGCAGGTATTAGCAGCTACAGGACTTAAGGGTGCTGACCATGTTATGAACTTCATACTGATTACGGCTGTGCTCTCTGCTGCTAACTCTGGTATCTACGGCGCCACACGGATGTTGCACTCTTTGGCTTCACAGGGTGAAGCTCCACGTAGCTTAGCAAAGACCTCAGCAAAAGGTGTGCCGATCAACAGTCTTAAACTTTGCGCTATAGTTCTTTTTGTTGGTTCTATGTTAGCGTACTTCGCACAGGATGGACTTTTCCGGCTGCTGATGGCTGTTCCCGGCTTCGTAGTAAGCTTGGTATGGATCAGCATCTGCCTATCACAGCTTAAGCTGCGGAAAACCTATCCTAAAGAGCCAAGCTTTAAAGTGTGGGGTTTCCCTTATATTACGATTTTGACGCTTATCTGTTTGTCGGTTATCACGATTTCCTTCCTTTTCGACACTCAGAACCGGATCAGCATAGGCACATGTCTGGGCTTCCTGCTGATGCTTACCATCTGGTCATTCGCTAAATTCCGAAAGAAGAACTAAACTATATATCTCGCACTTACATGAGAAAAGGTGTATCCATTATTCTTCGCGATCGCGTAGAACGGGGATACACCTTTTCTTATGGGACCGTTGATTCGCTCACTCACACCGGATGCGCCTCATTCTGCGGGTTTTATACCGCTGATTTGCCTACTCGCACCGGATTCGCCTCATTCTGCGGGATTTATACCGTTGATTTGCTCACTCACACCAGATGCGCCTCATTCTACGGGATTTATACCGTTGATTTGCCTACTCGCACCGGATGCGCCTCATTCTGCGGGTTTTATACCGCTGATTTGCCTACTCGCACCGGATGCGCCTCATTCTGCGGGATTTATACCGTTGATTTACCCACTAGCACTGGATTCGCCTCATTCTGCGGGATTTATACCGTTGATTTGCCTACTCGAACCGGATTCGCCTCATTCTGCGGTATATATACCGTTGATTTACCTACTCACACCGGATTCGCCTCATTCTGCGGGATTTATACCGTTGATTTACCTACTCGTACCGGATGCGCCTCATTCTGCGGGATTTATACCGTTGATTTGCCTACTCACACCGGATGCGCCTCATTCTGCGGGATTTATACCGTTGATTTACCTACTCACACCGGATTCGCCTCATTCTAAGGGATTTATACCGTTGATTTGCCTCCTCGTACTGGATTCGCCTCATTCTGCGGGATTTATACCGTTGATTTACCTACTCGCACCGGATGCGCCTCATTCTACGGGATTTATACCGCTGATTTTCCTACTCGTACCGGATGCACCTCATTCTACGGGATTTATACCGTTGATTTGCTCACTCGCACCGGATGTGCCTCATTCTACGGGATTTATACCGTTGATTTGCCTCCTCGTACTGGATTCGCCTCATTCTGCGGGATTTATACCGTTGATTTACCTACTCGCATCGAATTCGCCCTATTCTACCGGATGTACTTATTCTTTTAGGTGTATGGTAATTTGTCGATATACTTTAACTAGTGTTCTGTTGCACAAAATGCAACAAAAGCCAAATCAGATATACGCGGACAAACTAGCTTAATATACTTTCAGAAAATAAACTCACGGCTTTCGAAGTTAACAAACGCAAGCTTCACCCAACGCAAGCTTCACCCAAACGCAAAAAAGCACGGGAATCTAATCTTCCCGTGCTTCTTTCCATCGAAACTACAAAACCTACTCAATCTCCGGCTGAATATGCTCCGCGATCAATTGCTGCTTGCTGGTCCAGACCTTCTCACTCAGATTCACCCGGTACACCTCTGGATTGAGCTTACGCAGATATTCCGGCCAGAACAGATCCTTCTGCTCCCGATGGTAACGGCGAACTTCATTCAGATCCGGCAAAGTATAGACCTGAAAGCCGTTCACGTAAATCGGCTCAAGCATAGGCAGCGCTTCATAACGCTCCACATACTTGTGCATGTATGGATGCAGCGGATTAAACAGCTTCACCCGACCGCCGTTACGTGGAGATTCCTCTTCCGGGAAGCAGATATAATCTGCTAGCGCTTTGCCATTTTTCCCGATAATCCGGAATACGTCCTTGCTGCCTGGTGTGGATACTTTTTCAGGGTTAGAAGAAATCTTGATTGTCGGTACCATTTCTCCAGTTGCGGACTCAATTTCTACCAGCTTATAAACTCCACCCAAAGAGGGTTGATCCGAAGCCGTAATCAATTGTGTGCCTACACCCCATGTGTCGATGGCTGCACCTTGCAGCTTCAGATCCATGATTGTATTCTCATCCAGATCGTTGGACGCCACAATCTTCACATAATCGAGCCCCGCTTCATCCAGCATATTCCGTGCCTGCCGGGATAGATAGGCCAAGTCACCGCTGTCTAAACGGATACCGATCATCTTTTTACCTTGAGCTTCAAGCTTTTTGGCGGTTCTAATCGCATTCGGCACACCACTGCGCAACGTATCGAAGGTATCAACTAATAGTGTAACTTCATCCGGCATCACCTTGGCATAAGCATCAAAAGCTTCCTGCTCACTGCTGAAGCTCTGAACCCAAGAATGAGCATGTGTACCTTTGGTAGGGATGCCAAACATTTTACCTGCCAGCATGTTGGAGGTTGCATCAAAGCCGCCGATATAGGCCGCTCTAGCGCCCCAGACCGCCGCATCCGCTTCTTGTGCCCGACGGGTACCAAACTCCAGGAGTATATCATTCGGAGCTACCTGCTTGATTCGGGAAGCCTTCGTAGCGATCAGCGTCTGGTAGTTCATGAAGTTCAGAATAGCGGTCTCCACCAGCTGCGCTTCCATGATCGTCCCTTCCACACGGATTAGCGGTTCATCCGGGAAAATCAACGCCCCTTCTTTCATCGAATAAACGTTGCCCTGAAAATGAAATTGCAGCAATTCTTCCAAAAAAGCAGGAGCGTAATTTTCTTCTTGCTCCGACAAGTAACGGATATCATCTTCGGTGAAACGCAAGCCGCCGATGTACCCCACGATACGCTCTAATCCTGCGAACACGGCATAGCCGTTTCCGAAAGGCAATTTGCGGAAATAAGCTTCAAATACAGCTTTTCGCTTATGGCTTCCATTCACCCAGTGAGCATACATCATATTGATCTGATATTTATCTGTATGTAGCGCAAGTTCTCTCTTCAAGTCCTCATCTCCTAATATCCACGTTGCTGTATGTGTATGTTTTTTATAGTATTATGCCTTAACAACGTCTGCTCCTAAACTTCCCCGGAAATGATTTAGTGCCCATTTATGTCCATCCGCGTTGAAGCTGGCGACCGCATCTTCGTGCACAGTAATAGTAAAACCTTTGTTATATGCATCCACCGCAGTGTGCAAAACACATATATCTGTACATACGCCAATCAAATGAAGGTCAGTAATGCCACGTTCCCGCAGCTTAATCTCCAGATCAGTTCCACTAAAAGCGCTATATCGAGTTTTGTCCATCCAATAGATGGAATCCTGGTCAGCTTCATAAACAGTTTTCAAACTTCCATAAAGCTCCCGCCCTCTAGTCCCTCGTACATTGTGAGGTGGAAACAGTTTACTCTCGGGATGATAAGGATCATTGTCTTCATGTAAATCCACAGCCATTACAACATAATCGCCATTTTGGACAAACTCAGACGTTAATTGGCTGATTCTTGGCTCGATATCGATTGCAGGCTGCCCAACCGGTAAATTCCCATCGACAAAATCATTGGTAAAGTCAATTACTATTAGTGCTCTCATGAGAATCGTCCCTCCCCTGATTTAAGACACTACGTATAAATGGACAACAATGGCTCGTGATCTGTAAACATATACAACTGAGCCGGGCGTTGTGAGTATTGATTGGAGCTGAGTGCATTGCCCTCTTCATCTCTCACTTCTTTTAATATACCCTGACGGCTGCGTGTTGACGTGATTTTACGAATAAAATTTGGTTCTTTAAATTCTGGCACTACTGTCTGAATTACCTGATAAAGCTCACTTAGCGTAAAATGCCTAGGCAAAAACTGTCTTGCTATCGTTGTCTGCAGCATTTGCTGTTGGATACGTACGTATGCATCCTTGATGATTTCATGGTGGTCAAAAGCGAGCTCCAGTTCTTCTAACGCTTCCTGCAACGTAAATAAACCCACTTCACCCGCATCGTCGGAAGCTTGTCTTTGCTCCAGCATCCACTCTTCTACTAAAGCGAAAAAGGCATGACTGATAATCCATCCCCGAGGGTCGCGGCCAGGTGTACTATAAACCCCAAGATATTCTAAGTGACCTCCATCGACACCGGTCTCTTCTTTCAGCTCACGAGTTGCAGCATCATATATAGACTCATCTTCCTGACAGAATCCGCCTGGTAGAGCCCACATGCCTGCACATGGCCATTTTTTCCGTCTAATTAACATTACCTTCAACTCACGTAAAGGCAGCGTCTTGGTGACCGTCTTCCGCTCGCGTTTGGTCAGTGTAAACATTACAATGTCGGCCGGAACACCATCCGGTGTACGATATTTTTTGGCGTTATAGGTTAATTCCCCATTGTCGCTCATAATTGCCCCATCCTTTTCCGAAGCTGTAGTTTTACTTATTCGTATCTTTAAATGTACCAAACATGTTCTTCATAAATCAACAGATGAATTCCATTATTTTACATTATCCTACAAAAAAGACTATATGAGAAACGACGTTGTCGTTGAATTATAAGGATTATGTATATTCATGTACTTTACTTCTACCTCTTATATTGAAATAAAGGGACGGATCTGCATCCGCCCCCTGAACTGAGTGTGGGTTATCCGCATGTGGTCGGAGGCGCTTCAGTGCCGGCTTCCACATTTATTTTTTCCGAAACGGTATCTCTAATCACGGAAATTACCAGCTGAAGCAAATAATTAATGTCGCTCTGGCTTTGCTGAAATTCGTTCACGACTGGAATACCGTCGATCTCATCTTGCAGCACTTCAATTTCACGTTCAATTTTGGCGACCATATCTTTATTATTGAAGCTTTCGAAGGCCACGATTTCTTTTTGTTTTTTCTTAATGGTCGCAATCAGTCCTTGCACACGCTCGTGATTAAGAATTTTTTGCTCAGCCTGCTGAAAATGGCGTACCTCTTCACTGGTTGAGATTAATGATGCTAGTTCTTTAGCTTTGCCCATAATATCCTCGCGAACGATCAGATCACGGGTATTATAAGTTTTCATTCCATATTTATTCAACTGTTGTTCTTCTGTACTCATTAGTCATCTCCCCATTCGTATGTGATTAATGAACAGCTGCGGCCTCGACCACAATATCCCCTTTAATGTACCATGTTTTGGTATCTGTAATTCTCACGTTTACAAATGTGCCGATAAGCTCCTTAGGACCTTCAAAATGGACCAGCTTGTTAGCGCGGGAACGGCCGGAAAGGACTTCGGAGTTATTCTTACTCTCCCCTTCAACCAGCACCTCTACAACTTCACCCAGCATCCGGTCATTAATGATCCGGCTGTTCTCTTTGATGAGATCATTTAATCTTTGCAGACGTTCACTCTTCACCGACATCGGTACATTATCTTCCATCGCCGCTGCTGGTGTGCCCTCACGTGGAGAATAAATGAACGTATATGCCATATCATACCCAACCTCACGCACAAGCGATAGGGTATCTTCAAATTGCTCATCAGTCTCCCCAGGGAAACCAACGATAATATCGGTACTTAATACAGCATTCGGCACACTTATCTTAATCTTGCGTACTAATTCCAGATAAGCTTCCCGGGTATATTTACGGCTCATTTTCTTAAGAACGGCAGTACTTCCCGATTGAACCGGCAGATGGATATGCTCCACCAAGTTGCCGCCTTTGCCCAAAACCTCAATCAATTTATCGTCAAAATCTCGTGGATGCGATGTCATGAAGCGAATGCGCGGAATATCAATCAGACGCATATCATCCATCAGGTTCCCGAAGGTGTAATCAATATCCGTAAAATCTTTACCGTAAGCATTTACATTCTGCCCCAATAGCGTTACTTCCTTGAAGCCTTGGCGCGCAAGCTCTCTCACCTCAGCGATAACGTCCTCTGGACGACGACTGCGTTCTTTACCGCGTGTAAACGGTACGATGCAATACGTGCAGAACTTATCACAACCATACATAATGTTCACCCAAGCGCGCATGCCTTCCCGCTTCTTCGGCAAGTTCTCAATAATGTCGCCTTCTTTGGACCATACCTCAACCACAAGCTCTTTACTAAATACCGCTTCTTTAATGAGGTGTGGCAACCTGTGAATATTATGCGTACCGAAGATCATATCCACGAAGCCATGCTTTGACATAATCCGGTTGACTACGCCTTCCTCTTGGGACATGCAACCGCATACCCCTAACAACAGACCCGGCTTCTCGATCTTCAGGTTCTTAAGATGTCCTAGCTCTCCAAATACCTTATCCTCGGCGTTCTCCCGAATCGCACAAGTATTCAGCAAAATGAGATCCGCGTCATTCCGGTCAGCGACACTGCGGTAGCCCATCTGTTCCAATAGGCCCTTCATCGTTTCCGTGTCATGCTCATTCATTTGGCAGCCATAAGTCGTTATATGATAATATTTGCCCACTCCGAAATTCTGCATCTCTTCAGGAATCTCGAAATCATAATGCACTTCTATTTCTTCCTTGCCGCGCCGTTTTCCTTCTTTATAGTCAGGCTGGCTATTAATTTGCACATTTCTTCCTTTAATCCGGTAAGTAACCTTACCTTCCTCTTCACTAATTACCTTTGCATCACTAAAATCAAAATATTTCGAATAATCCTTAGAACCCTTGCCGGATTTTAAGTCCGGTGAGTTATGGTTCCCCTTTGTCATGCTGTTTTCACGTCCTCTATTGTTCAACAATTATTTTTATACTTTGCTAATTTAAAATTATAACATAATGCTGGCCTAACATAGAAGTGCCCGGTCTATTAATGATGTAATGAAGCGTTGCATATCGACAAAAAAATACCCCGCCAACGTTTGGCAGGGTCAAGTTCTATCATATTAAGGGGGGTATGCTACTATTATAAGCAGATACACTCCTCTTGAAACAGTTACACAACCTCTTACCTAAAAAAATAGTCATTGTATATTCTGCTAGTTTTAGTAAAGCGTATTCGTCGCTTCAGGAGTAAATGGGATGATTTCGTCTATCGCTCCACTTTGTACTTTGGCAGGCCAAGCCGGATCGCTAATAAGCGCTCTGCCCACTGCAACCAAATCAAACTCCTCCCGATCGAACCTTTCAGTTAACTCATCAATATTATCCTCAGGCTTCTGAGCTTTATCTTCCTCGAAGAAATCGCTTTGCAGGCCAATAGAGCCTACTGTAATACACGGCTTCCCGGTAAGCTTCTTAGTCCACCCAGCTAAATTAAGATCAGAGCCAGCAAATTCAGGTTGACTGAAGCGTCGGGTCGAGCAATGAAAGATATCTACACCCGCTTCGCTAAGCGGTGCCAGGAAACTCGCAAGTTCTTCTGAAGTCTTCGCCAGCTTCTCATCATACGCCCCCAGCTTCCACTGGGAAAAGCGCAGCACAATTGGGAAGTCTGGTCCAACCGCTTGACGGCATGCTTTAATGATCTCGACAGCGAATGTTGTTCTTCCTACCAAATCGCCACCGTAACGATCGGTACGTTTATTCGTTCTATTCCAGAAGAACTGGTCTATCAGATACCCGTGAGCGCCATGCAGCTCGATGCCATCAAAGCCAACGCTTTTGGCATTTGCCGCCGCTTGAGCGAAGGCTGTTACTAAACTTTCAACCTCTTCTGTGGTCAGCGGCTCTGTCACCGGCTCACCTGCTAAATTAAGACCCGAAGGGCCTACAGGAAGGGCTTCAACGTTAGGATACTCGCCGATTGTACGCGCCATCCCCACATGCCAAAGCTGCGGGATGATCTTGCCGCCAGCTGCGTGAACCTCTTCCACAACCTTCTTCCAGCCTTCTAAAGATGCTTCTTCATGTATATTAGGAATATCTTGGTGACTGACAGCCGCTGGATGATTTATCGCAGTACCCTCAGTAACAATTAATCCCACTCCACCCTCTGCACGTCTACGATAATAAGCGGCAACATTGCTTCCCGGCACACCCTTCGGAGACTGCGCGCGTGTCATCGGCGCCATTACAAATCGGTTCGACAGCGAAAGATTCCCCACTTGAAAAGGTAAAAATAGTTGCTCTGTATTCATATGTTACCTCCAATTTATTAATTGATTACTTTAAGTAAGCTTATTATCTACCCAAAAGATGGGAAATGCAAATTTTAAGAAAAAGACAACAAAAACCGGACCTCGCAGAATCTACGATTGCCCGGTTTCACCAAATTATAATGACTCTCTAGACTTCAAGAATCCCCGCTTTAGGTGTAACTCCAAATGCTTTAGCTAAATCCCATAGCTGTTGGTCTGTGATCTTTTGTTTGATTTCTCTACCGCCAATCAGGTTGTAGATCGTCGCAGCCTTTTCAACCGTTTCTACTAGACCAAAGGTAGCATCCATGGTGGAGCCAGTGCCAAAAATCCCATGCTGCGGCCAGATGACTAAACGGTGATCCTTCATTTTTTTGGCAGTCTCACGGCCGATTTCACTGCTGCCCGGAACAATCCACGGAATAACACTGACCCCATCAGGGAAAACAACAAGGCACTCTGTGCACATTTCCCATAACGTTTTGGTAAACTTCAGTTCGTCCAGATCATGCGTGAAGGTCATCGCGATAACATTTGTAGCATGTGTATGCAGCACGATACGGTGTGTGGGATCTACTTTCAAACGTTCAATATGACTCATAAAATGCGAAGCGAGCTCACTCGTAGGAACTGCACCATTCCGCAATCCCCACAATACTTCCACACTTTCGCCATTGCCGCTAACCCTTAACACACCCAAATTCGCTTCAGGGTCTTTAATCACATTTCTGAAATATTTGCCCGAACCTGTTACGATAAAATACTTGCCTGCTAATTCTTTTACCGGAAAGGTGAGTTTGATCGTACGCAAAGGCTCCAGTACATTAATATACTTAGCCACCTCGTTCTCATCCAGCAAATAGCTGACATTCCCACCATTCAGTTCATCCCAGCCAAGCTCCCACATATGACGGGTGATCTCTGACATTTCCTGAATAAATGGAGCTTCACTGCTGGCAATATAACCTTTTGATTCTAACAAGGATGTACTCATAGTCTATTCTCTCCTTTGTATTTGCTGCTCTCCGTATCCACTTCTATCTTAAAGACAAAACGTCTTGTTCATAATTTTTCACTTCAGTAAGCCATTGCTCACGCACCGGTGTACCTTGTGATGCACAGTAGTAATCCCAGACCGCTCCAAACGGATACGATTTGAACTCTTCTACCAGAGCAAGACGTGAAGTATAATCCCCGGACCGCTCGATTTGCTTAAGTTCTTCCACTGGTTCCAGCATCGCACGCAGCAACGCCTTAATAGTGTTGCGGGTGCCAATGACCCATGCCGCGAGATGATTGATACTGCCATCAAAGAAATCCAATCCAATATTCGTACGAGGAAGTAAATCCCCGCGAACCAATTCACGGGCGATTTCCAGCAGCTCATCATCCATTGTTACCACATGGTCACTGTCCCAGCGGACAGGTCTGCTGACATGCAGCAGCAGCTGCTCACTGAACATCAGAATCGAAGATAATTTATTCGAAATCACTTCTGTAGGATGAAAATGTCCCGCATCCAAACAGATCGCTTTTCCATTTGTTAAACCATAACCCATATAGAATTCATGAGAGCCAACCACATAGCTTTCAGAACCAATTCCAAACAGTTTACTTTCCAAGGCATCCATATTATAAAGCGGATCTATTTCCTGACTAAAAATCTCATCCAGCGACTCTTTTAAACGTACTCTCGGAGCTAGCCGATCTACTGGCGTATCCTTATATCCGTCTGGAATCCAAAAGTTCGTCACACAAGGCTGACCCAGCTCCCGCCCAAAATGCTCAGCGATCGTACGTGAAGCTTTACAGTGTCTGATCCAGAAATTCCGAATCTCCGCGTCCGAATGACTGAGAGTGAATCCATCGGCTGCTTTCGGATGTGAGAAACAAGTAGGGTTAAAATCAAGCCCTAAGCCCTGCTCCTTCGCCCAATCCACCCAGGATTGAAAATGTCGTGGCTCTAGTTCATCCAAATCTACAGGTTCATCTGTATCTGCGTAAATAGCATGCAGGTTAACCTTATGTTTACCAGGAATAAGAGACAACGCCTTTTCTAAATCTTGACGTAGTTCATCTGGTGTACCCGCCCGGCCCGGATAACTTCCCGTTACCGCAATGCCCCCGCTTAGTTCTTTTTCCTTAAAAAGAAAACCTTTTACATCATCACCCTGCCAGCAATGTATGGAAATTTTAATTTGCGCGAGTCGCTCCAGCACTTTATCCACATCAATACCGTGGGCTGCGTATAGTTTTTTGGCTTCGTTATAACTAGTGATAATGCTCTGATCCATGCTGTTTATCCTCCTAAATTAGTGCAAGTCTGTTTCGCTTAGATAAGCTCATTCACCTTGGACAGATGAAGGCTTCTCCAGCGATTTAGAATGTTATTAAAATGCTTGATCGGCTGCGGAATGTATGATGTTATTTCAAAAGATTGTTCGATAATAGCTCTTGCCTCAGTTATGTCTGCAATGGAATCTGTGCTAATCATCTGCACTACTATATTTCCTAGAGCAGTCGCTTCCGTTGGTCCAGCCTTTACTTCCCTGCCGATAACGTCAGCGGTTAGTTGGCATAAAAGCCGATTGTTCGCCCCGCCGCCGACAATTTGCAATCCCTCGATCCGACGTTCTGTCAGCTCCTCCAACTCTTCCAAATAAGTTAGATAGGATAACGCCAAGCTGTCAAAAACACAACGTGCTAACTGTCCAGGTGTCTCCGGAACGGGCTGCCCACTCTCCATACAGGCACTGCGGATTTCTTCTATCATGTTCGATGGATTAAGAAACCTTGGTGCATTACAAGGGATCAGGCTGCGAAACCCCTCTTCTCCCTGTGCAAGCTCTGCAAGCTCCGCAAAACTATAACAATTGTTCAGTAATCTGCGAACCTCTTGAATAAGCCATAAGCCCATTACATTTTTGAGGAATCTATAAGTTCCGTAGGCTCCCCACTCATTGGTGTAGTTAGCCTGCATGGCTTTTAGAGAATTTAGAGGCTCCGTTCTTTCTACACCGAGTAAAGACCAAGTTCCACTGCTGATATAAGCTGAGCCTTCTTGAAGTGGAGCACCTAGCACTGCTGAGGCTGTATCATGGGATGCCACACAGATCAGCTGGCATTCAGGCAGGTCATATTGTTGGATTAAAGCTTCGTCAAGAGGACCAACCACTACACCAGGCTCAGTTAATTTTGCAAATTGATCTTTCCTGATATTCAAAAATTCTAATAGGTCATCGTCAAAATCCCGGCTTTCCAGATTCAACAGCTGTGTTGTAGATGCAATCGTAACCTCGTTGATTTTGCGGCCAGTCAGTCGGTAATATAGATAATCTGGTACAAGTAAAATCTGATCCGCTTGCGCTAGCTCTTCTTCTTTATGAACATATAACTGATTCAAGGTATTGATGGATAACTGCTGGATTCCTGTCTTTTCATAGACGGTTTGTGGTGAAAGCTGCTGTGCCACCTGATCCACAGCCAGATCCGTTCTGCGGTCCCGGTAGGCGTATACTTCCTGAACACGATTCCCGTCCGCATCTACCAGCACATAATCTACACCCCATGTATCAATACCGAGCGTACAGGTAGTAATTCCATCGGTTTTAGCCTTCCGAAGCCCGATCATAATCTGCTCTACTAAATAATCAATGTCCCAGAAACAGGAACCCTCTTGTTCGGTAAAGCTATTGCTAAAGCGATGAAGCTCTTCTAAGGAAAGAATACCTTCTTGCAATATTCCGCGCACCAGCCGCCCACTTGAGGCACCGATGTCAACGGCGATGTGATTATTCATAAACAATCTCCTATGATAAGGGGTGATTTATAATATTTTTTTGAACAGTGTAATAACTTCTTCTTTAGTAGGAATAAAAGGGTTCCCTGGTGCACAAGCATCCTTCATCGAATTTTCAGCCAAAAGATCAAGATCTACTTCTTCTACACCAAGCTCGGATAATTTGGCTGGAATCCCTACTTCTTTAGACAACGCCTTGATCGACTCAATTACGAAATCTGCGCATTGTTTATCCGTTTGGTTCTCTACATTAAGTCCAATCGCTTTAGCAATGGATCTGAATTTCTCAGGCACATATTTGGCATTTTCTTCTTCCACAAAAGGCAGCAGCATCGCGTTACATACGCCGTGCGGCAGATCGTATACGCCGCCCAGCTGATGCGCCATCGCATGCACATAACCAAGCCCCGCATTATTGAAAGCCAATCCGCCAAGGAATATCGCGTATACCATCTGTTCACGCGCTTCGATATCATGGCCATTCTTCACAGTACGAGCCAGATTAGCAAAAATAAGCTCCACTGCGGCTAGTGCCGTAGCATCGGTTACCGGATATGCTCCCGGCGTCACCAGCGCTTCAATCGCATGAGTCAATGCATCCATACCCGTGGCCGCGGTAAGTGCAGCGGGTTTATCAACCATAAGCTCAGGATCGTTGACTGAAATCGTCGCAAGGCTGTTCTTATCTACCATAACCATCTTCACTTTGCGTTCTTCGTCTGTGATTACATAGTTAATGGTCACTTCAGCCGAAGTACCAGCAGTGGTATTCACGGCGACAATCGGCAGTGATTTATGCTTAGACTTGTGTACACCTTCATATTCTTTGATATGACCGCCATTTGTGGCAATGATACCAATGGCTTTGGCAGTATCCTGTGGTGATCCACCGCCAATGGAAATCAGATAATCACAATTCTGCGCTTTGAGATAATCAACGCCATCGTGGACATTTTTACAGGTCGGATTGGGTTTCACTTCATCATAGATGGCATATTCAATCTCCGCTTCGTCCAATACCGTCAGCAATTTACCAGCAATGCCACTTTTCATAAGGAATTTGTCCGTAACAACAAGCGCCTTTTTTAATTTAAGCTCTTGGATGTATGGACCAATCTCCTGCAAGCATCCCTTGCCCATAATATTGATCGATGGAACATAATACACATGCGTGCTCATGCTTGACCAGCCTCCTAAAGTTAATTTATCAACACCAAAGTTTTACACACAACTCTGCAAGCTAGAGCGTAGTATTCCGGCTGCAGCGCCTCAGGCTGGCCTCTAAATCGCAACTGGGCCGGCTCTGGTATCTTTCAAATCTAATTACCACTACAGGACTTATTTTCTCCTTCATCGTATGCCCGCAAATCTTTGTTGTCAACATTTTAAATATTATTTATGTTGTTTTTATTTGTTTTATATCCGTTTTGTGAATATTATTGGAAAACAAACATGATTTTACGTTGATTTTATTGCAAAACACAGATATTTGGAGCTATGATTAAGGAATATACAGATTTCGGAAAGGTGATCCCTATGCTTGCAGCTGAAAGACGCAAAAAAATAATAGATCTTGTTCATCAGGATAAACGAGTATTAGTCTCTGATCTAAGCCGGATGTTTGAAGTTACAGAAGAGACGATACGCAGAGACTTGGAGAAGCTGGAGAAGGATGGAATTCTAAGCCGAACCTATGGCGGGGCCATGCTGAATCGTCACACGAACGAGGATTTGCCTTTTGTTACACGCAATGCGCTGAATACAGATATCAAACGGGGAATCGCCCTTAAGGCGCTAGATTTAATCAATGATGGAGATACGTTAATGGTGGATCCTAGCTCCACAGCCTTTGAGTTTCTAAAACTGCTTGGCAATAAAAACAATCTGACCATTATTACGAACTCGATTAATATTTTGCATGAGTTCTCGAATTCTGGGATGGATATCATCTCTACCGGAGGTTCTTTACGTTACCGATCCATGTCACTCGTGGGTCCTGTAGCACATGACACCATTCAAAGATACAATGTGGACACTGCGGTTATCAGTTGTAAAGGAATAGATATGGAGCGAGGCATCACAGATTCTAATGAACCGGAGTGTGAGCTCAAGAAATATATGCTACGTCAAGCTAACAAGGTCATACTCCTGGCCGATCACACCAAATTCGATAAGACCGCCTTTACGAAGCTGATCGAGCTTGGCCAAATCGACTTTTTGATCACAGACCGCCAGCCTTCTGAGGTTTGGTTGAAGCGCCTGAACAAAGAGAATATTGAGCTTCTCTATTAATCGGGCTCAAACGCCTTCGCAGCCCATTTAAAAATGCCGTTCCCCAATGAGTAATGGGTGACGGCATTTGTTGTATGGAGATGATTATCTTTTTGTATAAACCTGAGAGATTGGGACTACGTTGACTGTTGATTTGGGATTTTCGCGTTGCACTTGCGTTGTAGTTTTTTTCCTGCAAATATATATAAGCGCTGGTGGAAAATTCAGCAGCACCCACTTCGTGTGTAGGATCTCAAAATGCTGGCTCAACTCTGTTTTCATCCGCGGAAAATATTCATAGGTTATAAACCACCCTCCTTCTTTTAAAGAAGAAATGATCTGTTCCATAAACCTAGTGCGGTCTGGCTTCGAGAAATTCATCAAAGACAAACTACTCACGATACAATCCAGCTTCTCCAGACTGCTGTTATGAAGCGCAAGACGCAGCCGGAGACAATCGTTGTTGCAGAAACATCCGGGGAATTCCTCTCTTAACTGACTGCGAAAATCAGGATCTATTTCAAATAGAAGAACATTCATACCGGTCTTTTCTCCACGCGGAATAAACCTTGTGATTGCACCAGTCCCCGCACCCAACTCAGCCATAGAATGCACTTGGTTCCAAGGCACTGGATCAAGCAACGTCTGGGCCAGCCAATGTGAACTGGGAGTTACACTACCATATTGTCGGGGCGCATGCAGAAATTTATTTAGAAAATGAAGTCGCTCACGAATTCCACTTTGCATGAAATCTCCCCCTTGCTTCCTAACTTACCCTTCTACCCCTAAAATATGTAAACTGCATTAAATTCGTACTCCATCTATACTTCCCATTATCTATTCCCCTTAAAATAAAAAGCCCAAATTTCTCCGCAATATAAATTGCGGGAAATTCGAGCTTGTAAACACTCAATTCAGAGTCGGCCAATCTTATTTAGTTTCCACAGCGTGTCCGCCGAACTCGTTCCGCAGTGCAGCAACTACTTTTCCAGTGAATGTGTCGGTCTCAAGGGAACGGTAACGCATCAATAACGCCATTGCGATGACCGGAGTCGCCGCTTGTAAATCAAAGGCGGTTTCAAGCGTCCATCTGCCTTCACCAGACGAATGCATAATGCCCTTAATCTCATCTAGTTTAGCGTCCTTCGAGAAGGCGCGTTCCACAAGTTCCATCAGCCACGAACGGATTACAGAGCCGTGATTCCACACCCGAGCTACTTCCTCAAAGTTGTAGTCAAATTCACTCTTTTCCAGAACCTCAAAACCTTCACCGATAGCAGCCATCATGCCGTATTCGATACCGTTATGCACCATTTTTAGAAAATGGCCGCTACCTGCTTTACCAGCATATAAAAAGCCGCTTTCTACAGCTGTATCACGGAAAATAGGCTCCACAACTTCCCAAGCTTCGGGATCTCCGCCAACCATGTAACAAGCGCCATTACGCGCCCCTTCCATACCGCCAGAGGTACCTGCATCCATAAAGTGAATTCCGTGCTCCTTCAATTCCTCATACCGACGAATCGATTCCTTATAATGCGAGTTTCCTGCTTCAATAACGATATCACCTTTAGACAACTGTGGAGTAAGTTCAGCGATTACAGAATCAACGACCTGATGCGGAACCATGATCCAAATGATTCTTGGTGTTTCCAATTGCTGTACCAATTCTGGAAGCGTTACTGCTCCACTAGCGCCTTTAGCTTTCATTTCTTCTACAGCAGGTGCATTCAGATCAAAAGCAACAACCTCATGTCCATGATCCAGCAAATTTTGACCCAAATTAAAACCCATTTTTCCTAACCCAACTAATCCTACTTTCATGTAAATTCCCTCCGATTTATAGATTCTTGTGATGTATTTTAGCTAAATTGGCAAAAAAAACAGGCAGGGGCTTAAGCCCCTGGCCGTATAGATTCCTGCGCTGCTGCAACTTCTGCTTGAGCGTCGAGAAGATCTGACTCCTGATCTGTATCATCAAACCACCAGCGGTCTTCACCCAAAAGCTCCATAGCCGCATCTGGACCATAAGAACCTGAAGCATAGGTATGAAGTGGCATTAGCCCCTCTTCCATAGCTTCCTGGATTGGTGTAACCCATTGCCATGACAGCTCGACTTCTTTCCAATGAGCGAAGAAAGTGGCGTCACCACGAAGTGCATCAAAGATTAGATTTTCGTAAGCTTCTGGTACGTCTGAAGTTCCGGCTTCATAAGTAGCGAGGACAGGTTCAAGTTTCCCTTTTTGCAGCTGATCCTTCGTATTCAACTGAAGCGTAATGGCTTCATTCGGACCGATCTCGATGATGAGTAGATTTGGAACGTCATTTCCTTTATTTTTGTTATTGTTATCATTAAACGGTTCTTTAAATTCTATAACAATTCTTGTTGATTTCTCTTTCATTCTCTTGCCGGTACGGATATAGAACGGAACTTCATTCCACAATGGATCATCTATAAACAAACGCGCTGCAATAAACGTCTCATTTTGTGAGGATTGGCTAATTCCTGGTTCATCTAAGTAGCCTGCAACAGATTTACCTTTAATTTCACCTTCAGCATATTGTCCGCGGACAACATATTGATTAACTTCGTCTTTACTTAGCGGAATGAGACGCTCCATGACATATCTTTTCTTCCCACGGATCTCTTCAGGTGTACTGCCTTTTGGAAGCTGCATCGCCATCATCATGAGCAATTGCAGCATATGGTTCTGGAACATATCACGAAGTGCCCCAGCTTTATCATAATAGCCTGCCCGTTCTTCAACGCCAACAATCTCACTCGCCGTAATTTGCACATTTGCGATATACCGATTTTTCCACAGTGCTCTAAGCACAGGATTTGAATATTTTAGAACTTCCAGATTCTGAACCATCGGTTTACCCAAGAAGTGGTCAATTCGGAAAATCTCCTCTTCAGTAAATACGGCATTCAAGCTGTCATTTAACTCTCTTGCTGTTTGCAAGTCTGTACCAAAAGGCTTTTCAATTATCAGACGCTTCCAGCCCTTCGTAGATCCCAGACCACTGGAGTGAATATTGGCGGCAATTTCCTTGAAAAACTCAGGACCCACCGATAAATAGAACATCCGATTCTCCGGAATGTTAAAAAATTGCTCACGACGTTTAACATGCTCCAGGAGCTTCAAATAATCCTCTGTATTACCTACATCTAGAACGCTATATTCAAAAGCTTCCAAGAAAACCTGCAACTGTGGAGATTCTACTGCCGGCTGTCTAGAAAATGTCTGCAAAGATTGCAGGACTTGCTTACGGAAAGCTTCAGTTGAAACTTCTCTTCTTCCTAATCCAATCACTGAGAGAGGACCTGAAATTTGACCATCTAAAAAGAGGTTATATAGTGCAGGATAGATTTTACGTTTTGCTAAATCTCCTGTAGCGCCAAAAAGCACAAATGTTGATGATTCCACTTTCATTCCTCCCGCTATTATATATTATTTATTAACTTACTTTTAATTACTAGCATACTCAGTAGAATCAATCATACGACTGATATTTTTATTCGTCAACCTCATTTCGACATTTACGAAAAGTTATTATTTTCACAAAGCTTCGAATTGGTAATTATGATTAATGTCACACCAATTATCTTATTGGATTATTCGTATTAATTTACTAGGAAATAATCCGCAAATAAGATAACAACCCGCTCCCAGCATGGCTTTTGGCGTTCTGACTTTACACACTCTGATTTAAAATTCTTCATCCAAAGCTGTTTACAACATAAACAAAATTCCCAGTCGCTTAAATAAGCTCATCCTTCCCCTGTGTTTCAAACTAACTTTAAGTAATAGAGTGGTTTGGTCTCGCGCGCCTTGATGAAGACTATGCGATTTGATTCCAAGTTTGGGAATTAAGCATAAAAAGTGACTGCTTCGAGGAATATTACTTGAGAATACTTCGAAGGAATTTTCGCTGAGCACATTGGAGTGATTTGGAGTCTGTGAAGAGAACGATTGGGGATGAGATGACGTTTGCAGAGAGTACCATTGGGGATAGGTTAAGGTTTGCTAGGTGAACCATTGGGATTGTCCTGAAGTTTGCTAGGTGTACCCTGTGAATGTCTTGAAGTTTGCTAGGTGTCCCCTGTGAATGTCTTGAAGTTTGCTAAGTGAACCATTGGGATTGTCCTTAAGTTTGCTAGGTGTGCGCTTTGGGGGATCACTTTAAAGTTCGCATAGAGCGTCTTTAGTTTCTGCTTGGAGTAACATTATGTTTACCCGCATCTCCGATGCGGCGATATCGGACCTTGGAGACCTTATACGTCGATTCGTACTCGTCTGCGGAGGCTGTATGACCACACCGTGGAGAAAACGGACTCAGGTGCCCTCAAACGTCGATTCGTTCTCGTCTGCCGATGCTTTATGTCCACACTAACTATGGGTTCGGACTCAGGTGACATTCTACTTCGATACTTACTCGTCTGCCGAGGCTTTATGTCCACACCATGTATGGTCCGGACTCAGGAGATGCTATTTCGCAGATTTAGCCCATTTCGCCATGCTATCGGACCCAGATGCAGCTATTAAACCTAATTCGCTCTTCTCTGGAGCAAAAACTTGGCAATAAGAGCTATGCAGTCCGATACTTCTGAAAAATGCTCCAAAAACACCAAATAGCTGCAATACAGTCCGAACGATGATGTAGATCTTCAATCTTGGTTAGTCCGGACTCAGGAGATCTTACACGTAACTTCACACTCGTCTGACGAGATTGGATGTCCACACTAACTATGGGTCCGGACTCAGGAGATGCTATTTCGCAGATTTAGCCCATTTCGCCATGCTATCGGACTCAGATGCAGCTATTGAACCAAATCCACCCCTCTTTGGAGCAAATACTTGGCAATAAGAGCTATGCGGTCCGATACTTCTAAATAATGCTCCAAAAACTGTAAATAGCTGTAATACAGTCCGAACGGTAATGTAGTATCTTCAATCTTGCTAGTCCGGACTCAGATGACCTCAGACGTCAATTCGTTCTCGTCAGTTGAGGCTACATGTTTTCACTAACTATGGGTTTGGACTCAGGTGACGCTATACGTCGATTCTTACTCGTCTGCGGTGGCTACACGTCCTCGCCATCGACGGTCCGGACTCAGGAGACGCTATTTCACAGATTTTGGTCATTTCGCCATGCTATCGGATTCAGATGCAGCTATTGAACCAAATCCACCCCTCTTTGGAGCAAATACTTGGTAATAAGAGCTATGCGGTCCGATACTTCTGAATAATGCTCCAAAAACACCAAATAGCTGCAATACAGTCCGAACGATGCTGTAGTATCTTCAATCTTGCTAGTCCGGACTCAGCTGACATTATACGACGATGCTTACTCGTCAACCTAGGCTATATGTCCACACTAACTATGGGTTCGGACTCAGGAGACGCTATTTCACAGATTTTGATCATTTCGCCATGCTATCGGACTCAGATGCAGCTATTGAACCAAATCCACCCCTCTTTGGAGCAAATACTTGGCAATAAGAGCTATGCAGTCCGATACTTCTGAATAATACTCCAAAAAATCTAAATAGCTGCAATACAGTCCGAACGATGCTGTAGTTTCATCAATCTTGGCTAGTCCGGACTCAGGTGACCTCAAACGTCGATTCGTACTCGTCAGTTGAGGCTGCATGTCTTCACTAACTATGGGTTTGGACTCAGATGACGCTATTCGTCGATTCGTTCTCGTCTGCGGACGCTGCAAGTACTCGCCATCGATAGTCCGGACTCAGGAGACGCTATTTCGCAGATTTAGCCCATTTCGCCATGCTATTGGACTCAGATGCAGCTACTCGACCAAAAAGTGACCTCAAACGTCGATTCGTTCTCGTATGCTTAGATTGCAAGTCTGCACCATCTTGAGATCGGACTCAGGAGACCTTACACGTAGATACCTCGTCATCCCCATGGATCAATTAGATCCGGAAGTCCTTATAACGCAGATTCAAACCACCTCACAATAGACTAGTTACCAGCCAAGTTTACAATGCCATTTGTTTAGAGCCGGTACATTAAGTGTTATAGTTAATGAACATAAGATTTTTCATTCAGTTCACGAAAGGAAGGAGTATTTTCATGAATATGGAGCAATGGGAAAGAATTCGGACGGGACAGGGATTTATAGCTGCCTTGGATCAAGTGGTGGCAGTACACCAAAAGCGCTGCTGCAATATGGTGTTGCAGAGGACAGTTACTCTAATGAAGATCAAATGTATGGGTTGGTTCACGAGATGAGAACGCGCATTATCAAGAGCCCTGCATTTGATTCAAAGCATATACTGGGTGCAATCTTATTTGAGAACACAATGGATCGTTCCATAGACGGGCAATATACTGCCGATTTTCTATGGGAGAAAAAAGGGATTGTGCCTTTCCTGAAAATCGATAAAGGTCTTGCCGACCCTGAAGACGGAGTACAACTAATGAAGCCTATTCCCGGCTTGAGTGATCTTCTGAAGCGGGCCAACGAACGTAACATCTTTGGTACAAAAATGCGCTCGGTGATTAAAGAGGCTAATCCTTCCGGTATCAAAAAGGTGGTTGAACAGCAGTTTGAAATCGGTAAGCAGATTTTAGCAGCGGGACTCGTACCTATTATAGAACCGGAAGTTGATATCCACAGTGCTGATAAAACGGCTTCAGAGAAGCTGCTAAAAGAAGAACTATCGGCCCAATTGTCTACGCTGGGCAAAGACGTGAAGGTCATGCTTAAGCTCTCCATCCCAACGGAGAATAATTTCTACCGCGAATTAGTGGATGATCCTCATGTTTTGCGAATTGTCGCTTTGTCCGGCGGTTACACACAAGCGGAGGCCAACGATAAGCTCGCCCATAATCAAGGACTGATCGCCAGCTTCTCACGTGCGTTATCACAGGGACTAAGTGCTGGGCAGTCAGAAGAAGAGTTTAACGCGCTCCTCTCCAAATCTGTAGAAGCAATTTATGCAGCCTCTATTAAATAAGATCCTCATTTAAACCAGACACATAAAAAGAGCTGTTTCCCTGACAGGTGTTCCCTGCTGGGTAGCAGCTCTTTTTTTATGATGAGAATTTACTTTAAAAGTCTAGAACTTTCAGATTAAACGCCATTTCATCTACTCATTCAGCCCACACAAGCATGCAATGGGTTTGTTAAAGTCCCTTACATCTTATCTAAGGACCACACCTGTACCTAAAACACATTAATCAACCAATTCTCTGTTGTTTCTTGGTACACCATCCATAATTCCTGTTTTTAATCCAGCGCATTTCATTACCCAATAATTTCTTGATCTTACGCAAAAAAGGCTTCCACCACGCAAGTACGCGAGGTAGAAACCTAATCGATTACTTCTATGTTATCTTAAATCGAAACCACGAGGATTAATGCAATTAAAGCTGGCAGTCCTTGCATAAATAAAATAGACTTTTTCACCGTCAGTCCGCCATATAACGCTGCCACTATAACAGTTGATAAGAAGAAGATTTCAATTTGATGACCGAAATTTACATTCGGATGAACCAATCCCCAAATTAAACCTGCCGCCAAAAATCCATTGTATAACCCTTGGTTCGCTGCCAGTGTTTTAGAAGCATCCGCAACTTCCTGTGTCATTCCAAAGACTCGAAGCCCTTTTGGCTTTGACCAAGCGAACATTTCTAAATAAACAATATAGATATGTATTAACGCAACAACACCGACCATAATATTAGCTACCCATACCATCAAAATAACCACCTTATTTTAATTTGTGTACAATTTAATTGTATCACATTAAAACTCAAAAGTGTATACAACATCTCATAAACAATTCGACACTAAAAAAGAATAGCCATAATCTTCAAAAAAAAGACTATCGCTATTCCATACGTAATGTTTTATGAAATTCTAAAATACTTTTGCAGCAATATAAACGGTTACGCTATTGTAAAAACCATAAAGAGAGCCATTGCTCCAGACGAAATTGCTAGGATCTGAAATTCCCGTATTTTGAGACGCTTGATGTCCATGTTTCTCTGACCATAGACCTGAGCTATTTTGAAGCATGAAGTGGTAATCAACGTTATCCTCAGGAATATCGACTTTACCATTACCATTTGAGTCGATCCATCCCACTCTTAGTGCAATTCGATGTTCATCGGAATTAATCGCTGCAGTTCGGCCCGGAAGTATCCGCCAACCCGGCTTAAAGTATAAAGGATTCGTATTGCCATCTTGAACCACAAGACCAGCAGTATAATACACGTTAGTAAAATAGGCAGGATCTCTGACATTTGAGACCCCGTCTCCATCACCAGGGTTGATTGCCCCTGGAAATCTTAAGGCATAACCATAACAGTTAATCCCATAACTATTTTCGGCTGTATAGGGCCACGCATGACCATAAGCGGAAGCTAGAGTTGCTTGCGGAGAATCAGGTTCAAAAGTAGGTGTTATTAGCTCCGGTGCTAACAATTCATTATTAATAAGATTGTCATCTGCCGGGGGTACAAAGCTTGATGACTCTTTGAGTTCTCCAACTGTAGTAACATTTCCTTGTGTGTCCACAATAATCGTATCGTCGCCCTTCCATTCTCCAACCCAAACCTTTTCCGGTCCAGAAGTTTGGACTTCTTTCAAATTACTCACGTCGACGTCGATGGGTGCGGCCATTGCAGCAGAGGACAGGGCCAGATTCAGCAAGAGCGTGCAGGTTAGTGCAACTTTAAAAGTCTTTTTCAAAATCACAAACATCCCTTTCTATGTAAGATAAGTAAAAATTAACATTTTATCCTAAAATAGACTATGAAGAATGTTATGGTTTTTCCGAACACCTATAAAGCTTTATATTCAAAATAGTCAAAATAAGCCGGCTTCGCTTGCTGATCCAAATCCTGAGCACATACCCCGACATAGGAACCGGTAAAGCCAAGCTTGCCGCCATATTCATCCGAAAGCGTACCAAAATCTAAGGGAGTACAGACAGCTGTCCAATTCACCCCGTCTGATGAAGCATAAAACAACAGATCACGTCCATGAATTTCCGCCTTTAGATAATAACGATCCCAATCTTTCACAGATAGCTGCATAGAGGAAATCTCATCGTATTTGCCACCTCTACACAGCACAACGCCCAAACTAGTTCCACGAATCTCATCTGCGGTAACACGCAAATAATAGTAATCACTGTCATCATAATAGAGGACTAACCCAGCCATTTGCAGGAAGCTATCCGGCTCGAATTCCAGACAGGTTGTAGCTAAGCATTCAAAATGTTGAATCGGCCGGGCAATTAAACTCTGATCATGCAGTGAAGCTAATGACTCTCTGCCGCGCAGACGAAGAAAACCCGGACGTTCCTTCAAGCTAACCCAAGATTCATCAAAAGGTACACGCAAGCTTTGGTATGGAAATCCAAGAACCTCTCCATCAAATTCATCTCTGTTTGGCAGCTCCTCAAAAGTGAATATCGGCAGGTCAGGAGCCACGGTCTCCAATGCAGGCAGCTTCCCTCCGTGGGCCAATCGCAACCAGCCATCCTCTGTCCATTCACAACGTTGAATCGCAGTTTCCCGGCCTAACGGATTCATCGTTGACGTTCCCGGAATCGGACGTGTGCATAAATGCGCCATGTACCAGTCCCCATTCTGAGTCTCAACGAGCGATCCGTGCCCTGCTTGCTGAAACGGGTAGGTCAGATCATGTGCCGTGGTCATAATCGGGAAATCCGGATCCGTCTCATAAGGACCTGTGAGGCTTCGGCTTCTAGCTAAGGTGACCATATGGTTGATGCCGGTGCCCCCTTCTGCTGTCAGCAAATAATAGTACCCATCCTTCTGGTACAATTGCGGACCTTCGGTCACTCCGATAGGTGTCCCTTTATAAATTTCATGGATAGGTCCCGTTAATTTGCCAGTCTCCGGGTCATATTGCTGCATAACGATGCCAGAGAAGTTATTGTGATTTTTACGGAAATCCCAACGCATATTAAGCAGCCATTTGGTCCCTTCCAGATCATGGAACAAAAATGGATCAAATCCGCTGCCATTAAGTCTAACCGGCTCACTCCACGGGCCCATGATTTCCGTCGCTGTAATTAAATAATTATGCAGATCTTTATATACACTTTTGCGAGATTTCACATCTGTAAATAGCAGATAAAATACGCCTTGATCATAAGAAAGCGCGGGTGCCCAAATGGAACCAGAGCTTACGTTACCACGCAGATCTACTTGTGAGGCTTCTGTCAGCACACGTGAAATGGAATGCCAATGAACTAGATCCTTGGAATGATGAATTTCTACACCTGGAAACCATTCAAAAGTAGAGGTTGCGATATAATAATCATCCCCTACTCTAATAAAAGACGGATCTGGATGAAAACCTGCCAACACCGGATTAACAATTTTTTGCGTCATAATGTTACCCTCCACTACCGGATTTTTCATAGTTTAACGTATTTATTGTATCGCTTTCATAACGATTAAAGTTATAATGAGATATAAGAAAATGTTTGTATTTTGTCATCTTGGAGGGCCTATGAAGCAGCTGTTCGAACCTGTTGTTTTTGAAGAACATAAGACCTTGATTTGGGATTATAAAATATATACCGACGACTATTACAAAGGTTATTATCACTGGCATCAATGCTGTGAAGTCATGTTCGTGTATGGCGGACAGGGAAACGTTGTTGTGAATCAGCAGATGTACGATATCCGCAGGGGAATGTTATTCTTTTTCCAGCCCTATCAGCTGCACCGGATCTATTCTGAGGTTTCTCCCGAGTGTCCTTTTGAACGAACCATCTTCTACATTGATCCACATGTTGCTGAACACCTGCTGGAGGGTTTTGCGAAAAGGAAGGCTTTATTCACAGCGCTTTGGCAAGGGAAAAATACACATTGTGCCTTTGATCTTAAGGATCACGTTGAGTCTGTGGAGTGGATTCTGGAGCAATATAATCACAATAAAAAAGTCAGTCTGACTGAGGATACCGAAGACATTTCACTGTTAATTCTTCAATTATTGAGCAATATAGGAACTGAAGATCAGCATGTATTCCAATCAGGAGAACGGCGAACCTTGCGCTATTCTGAGAAAATCATGAGTTTTATCGAAGAGCATTATCATGAGGAGGTTAATCTGGATCAGTTAGCTGAGGAGATTCACTTGTCCAAATCCTATATCTCCAGAATCTTTCATCAGGAAACCGGAGGAAGGCTTGTTGATTATCTGACTGCCCGCCGGATCAAACAGGCCTGCCGCTTGTTAGGAACGACAGACCTGCCTGTGGAGCAAATCGGAATCACTGTTGGTTTTCCAAATGCCTCATATTTCAATCAACTGTTCAAAAGAGTCCTAGGGACGACGCCATTAAAATATAGAAAAAGTAATTAGATCCAATCTACACAACCGTATTTTTTTCAGTAACGAAGAGTATATTTTTAGCAAAATGATTAATATCTATCAGCTCTGGGCGGGGGGCGTCCACCAGTTCACCATTGATCCTTAAATTGACAAAGGTCACATTTTCAACAGCTCTCTCTTCGTCATATCCATAAATTCGTGAAGGGTTGGCCGTCCCGCTATAGCTGATGTCGCGAAATGTAATGTCCCGGATGCTTGTCCCCGGCTCTGGATTGTAATCCTTGTTATAGACCACCCGCACATCAATTAGCTGCCCCCGCTCAATACGCTCTACACGTATATTTTCATATAGAACATTACATACCCTATTTCGATCCCCGGCATTAATCGCCAGTGCCCCCCAATAGTTCTCTTGCGGTTCGTGATGATTCAAGATATCAATATTTGCAAAAACAATAGACTCAATGGTGTCCCCGTTCCGTTCATGGTCCCCATGTGTACCAATCATTAATGGATGAGCGACATCCGCCCACAGAATGGAATCACGAACGCTAATATTACGGGTATCCCCATAAAAATCCCATCTCGAGCCGTAAATAGCAATACAATCATCCGAATTACGCATAAAAACATCCCGGATTCTAACCTCGGAACTAGACATAATATCAATGCCATCAGACCACCCCCGAGTGCTAAACGATTTGAAATTATCAATCACAATCTGCTCAGACTGCCCGATGAAAATGCTGTAATGTGGCGGATCAATCACGGTAATACCTTCCACATTTATGGATCGCGAAAAAATAATTCGTATCCCTCGAAAGGCCGAGAATCGATGAAAATCCGCAAGATAAATTATACCGCGACCACGAATGGATACATCATGAACTCCCTCGCATACCAAGGAACCTACAAGCACTGAACCTCCGGCAAGATACACCGTGGTTTCCGAAGGGACCGGCAATACTGTTTCTTCTATATAATGTGTGCCTGGAGCGAAATAAAGCACCTTCCTTTTTTCACGAGGATCAGCAGCGGCATTATCCAGCAGCCGTAAAAGATCAGGTTTCCGGTGTATACCCGGTTGGACTACTAGAACATTAGCATCCTCTGGTTGAGGGGCATCCTTCTCCTTAGGGTTAGCAAATAAATGCAGATTTCGAAAAATATCACCGTTGATCTCAATCGATAACTTTTGCGGACCTGTTAGCTTAAACAAAATGGTATTTCCATGATATTCGTAAGAGATCCCTCGCGAAGCCGGAGCAATGTTCACACAATCAATCTCCGTATAAAGACAGGTGACTTCAACTTCTACTGTACCTTCCAGATCAAAATAAGCCATGGATGCAGGACGCACCTCATGCATATCTACCTTAACCTCGTAAATAAACAAGCTATGCCATTCTCCTTCAGGCTGCCGTACTCTAACCTTATAATCCTCACGTCCCGGGATATCTTTAGGTGCTTTATATACTTGTAAATCATCCACTTTACCATCCTCCTGTTCATTTCGATTGTATCGCTTCCAACACCGATAAAGTTTTAATGTGTTATGCAGAAATGTTTGTATTTTGTCAGTTTTAAATTATAAGCCAACTTCAACATGACAATAATCAAACATTTCCTTATATCAAAACACAACTTTCCTGAGCTTTAGAAAGCTATACTCATAACATCCTAATTACACTGGAGGCAATAATAATGACACACCCTTATTGGCAGGAAATCATGGGTAGACTTGATACAAAAGTGGAACGTATGGTAGAGCAGATCGGTGACAAGTGCCCGCATTTCGCCGGGAAAGATGGCAAATTTGATGATATCGGTTCAGACTGGTGGACTACAGGGTTCTGGCCTGGACTCCTCTGGATCATGCATGATATGACCGGAAAAGATCTTTACAAGGAGGCTGCTTGGCATTGGGACGGTACCTTGGAGGAATGGTTTGTTAAACCAACGGTTGAGATGCATCACGATGTGGGATTCCAATTCCTTCCGACCGCTGTAATCAAACATACAATTACAGGTGACGAAGATGCCCTGCGCAGAGGAACTGAAGCTGCGAATTTCCTCGCTGCCCGCTATAATCCTGTAGGCAAATTCATCCGCGCATGGAATGAAGATAAATACGGCTGGGTAATTATCGACTGTATGTTAAATATCTCCCTGCTGTTCTGGGCCAGCAAAGTGACAGGTGATCCCCGCTATAAGCATATTGCAATTAGCCACGCCGAAACGACAATGCAATTTGGCATACGTGAGGATGGATCCACCAAACATATTATTTCTTTTGACGCAGAGACAGGTGCTTATCTTGAGAATTTTGGCGGTCAAGGCTACTCGGCTGAATCCTCTTGGAGCCGAGGAACAGCTTGGGGATTGTACGGCTTTATCAATACTTATCGCCACACTGGTGATGAACGTTTCCTGAACACGGCTAAGCGGATCGCACATTATTTCATCTCTGCTTTGCCTGAGGATCAAGTCCCTTATTGGGATTTCCGCCTAGAGGATGATACCCGGATGTTCCGAGATAGCTCCGCAGCCTCTATAGCCGCTTCAGGATTATTAGAGCTTGCAGATATCGTACCCTTAGGCGAAAAAAGTCTATATGCAAATGCAGCGGAGCGAATTCTGCGCTCACTGACGGAAAATTACGCAACCTGGGAGCTGCCGGAGCATGAAGCGATTTTATTGCACGGAACTGGCAGTGGCAATTCCTTCATTGATGTATCCCTGATCTATGGAGACTACTATTATATTGAGGCTATCGCTAAATTAAATGGCTGGAAACATCGGATTTTCTAATTGCAGATAGTTAATTTAAACAACAAAAAGACACCTCTCTTGAGGTGTCTTTATATATTTCAGGCTATTCGTTCACCAGTGCCGCAGCACCCTCCAGAAGCATCAAGCCGCTGAGTTGAATACTCAGCTGAACCGGAAGCTCCGGTTTCACTTCCCACGATGAACTGCACAGACCCAGTTGTTTATCCAGACCTTTTTCCCACAACTGCATTGCATTGGCCAATATAACCTCGCGAATACGGATATTTACAGGAGATATTTTACAGAGCTGAACCAAATAACGAATCAGAATGCCCTTGAACAATCCAGTATCATCAATGCCTTCATCAGGCAACATCAGATTAATTGGATCGCATAACCGATCAATACATGTATTAGCCGTTCGAATCGCATCTTCTAAGTAATGAACATCACCCGTATTCTTGTAAAGCTCTAGGCCAGCGCCTAGAAACACTCCCTGACAGTAAGTAAACTCCCAGTCGTAATCGATCTGGCCATCCCCAAGTCTATTCATCCCATCCCACACAAAACCAGTCGTAGAATCCATCAAATATGTCTTGTTCCATTCATAGATACGGAGCGCCCACTCCAGATCCTCTTGCTTATGAAAAAGTTCATATAACCGGGCTGCAAGAATGACGGCAGGTGCATTGGCAGGTGTGTTTTTATAATCTAGCTGATCCTTCTTCCACGCCAGACCTCCACCCAACTGTTCATTCCAAGCCGTCTTAATATCCTCCCATAGATCAAGCACAGCATTTAAATAGGCTTCATGTCCTGTTACCCGATAAGCACGCAGCAACGCCAATGCTGTCCATTCCATATCATCATAGTAATTATGCCTGAAAGTCCCCCCGTTATAAGCTTGCAGACTCTGACTTAGCTCCTTAATTTTCAAGGAATACACAGGATCTCCACTACGCTCATAACCATCTACTAAAATATCAATGACATGAGCCTGCCACCAATAATAAAAGTTTTCCCCCGCAACGTTGTACGCTCTGGGATACCATTGGTTCATGATCCCCGTCTCAGCATTATAATAATTACGTAGTAGACATTGTTGGAACCACTCGGACTTTTCCTGCCAACTGACTGCTTCTATGGCTTCCTTTGCTTGTGTCATTAAGAACTCACCTCAACCCTGTTCCTTAGTTAATTCAGCCATCTTCTCCAGCAGCTTAATCGCACTAAGCTGGGAGCTGAGCTGAATTACACCAGCAGAGGACGAAGTCCAATCTGTGCCAAACAACACTTTATCCTCTGACTTTCCTTGTTCCCAGAGACATTCTGCATTCGCTCGCAGGAAATCTACAGCTTTAACTGCTGCGGAATCAGCTTTGACCCATTCAGCTGTATAGCGAATCAGGATTCCTTTAAACAGTCCCGCATCACCATTTCCTTCATCTGGCAGCACACCTCCCTCAGAGTCAGCAATTTCATGGGCTGCGGCAGCAAAGGTTAGACGAGCATCCTCTAAATATTCCTGCTCTTTAGTGATACGATACAGTTCAACTGCTGCGCCAATGAAAACACCTTGGTTGTAGGAGTATTTCCAATCTTTATCGATCTTTCCATCGCCAGTGCGATTCATGCCATCCCATACAAAACCCGTTGCCGGATCTACTAGATGCTCTTTTTGCCATCTGTATATTTTTAACGCCCATTCAAGATTGCCAGCTTCACCAAAAGCTTGATACAAGCGTGCCGCAAGTATAGCTGCCGGTGCGTTGGCTGGTGTATTTTTATAATCCAACTGTGATTTCTGCCAAGCAATTCCACCGCCCATATGCTCGTTCCAACCTGTCTGAATGTCGTTCCATAAAAGAAGGGCTGTATCTTTATAACCTTCCACTCCTGTTGCTTGATAAGCACGAAGCCACGCGAGAGCCATCCATTCCATATCATCATACAACTCATTTGGCCACATACCACCATTTCGTTGTAGCAGACCTTCATGAAGTGCGGAAAGCCTTTTGGCATACCAGTTCTCTCCAGTCCGCTGTAGTCCATCTACCAATACATCCACAGCATGGGCCATCCACCAATAATGAAAAATCGTGTTGCATTCTCCATTTGGACAAGGTGTTTCTATATTGTACATTTTGATCGCTTCATTCCAGAAGAATGAATCCAATGCAGCTTGTGCTTGATTCGCCCGTTCCTCCCAAATCCCTATCTCCAATTGATTCATATAGACTCTCTCCCTGGTTCGATTTTTATTGCATTAACCCTTAATACCACTGAAGGCTATCCCCTGTACAAAATAACGCTGAAGAGCTAAAAACAACACCAATATCGGCAAGATTGCTACTAGCGCTCCAGCCATCATTGGACCGTAGTCTGTTTGAAAATTATAAGAAAAAGCTTGAAGTCCCATCTGAATCGTTGCTTTGTCGGGATCATTCAGCACAATCATTGGCCACAAGAAACTGTTCCAGCCCGCTTGGAAGGTAAAGATACTTAAAGTAGCCAGCGCTGGTTTAGTCAACGGCAAATATATCCGCCAAAATATTTTAAACTCTCCACAGCCTTCGATCCGGGCCATTTCCATCATGTCACTAGGCAAGGTGAGAAAGAATTGCCGCATAAAGAACACAGCAAAGGTTCCAGAAGCGCCCGGAAGAATAATCCCCCAGAAGGAGTTCATCAGCCCGTTACCCCCGCTACCAAAAATATCATTTCCTCCAAAAAGAGGAATATGGCGCATGACATAAACCGTGGGGATCATCGTCACAATGCCTGGTATCATCATCGCCGCAAGCAGCACGCGGAATATCGGCTTATTGAGCTTAAAATTCAATTTTGCGAACGCATAACCACTGATAGAACCAAAGAACAGATTCGCCAATACACCCGCCACTGCAAGTACAAGCGAATTCCAGAAATAGAGCGCAAACGGAACCGTAGTAAATGCCTTACGATAGTGTTCTAAGGTCAAATGTGAAGGAAACCACCGGATGGGCATGGCGAAGATCTCTTCGTCAGGCTTCAAGGATGTAAGAACACTCCAATAAAAAGGTAGAAACATTACGATAGCAATAACTATGCACACTATATAATAGATAGATTTGCTTAAGCTTCTTTTTAATAACGAACTTCCGCTAGTATCCATACCTCTATCCCCCTTCTGCATGGCAAGCCCGGCTTATACAATGGACTCCTCCGCCTTTGTGATCCGCATGTTTATTAGTGAGAAAATGAGAATCGCCACAGCAAGCACAAATGCTTGTGCAGACGCATAGCCCATTTGCAATTGATTAAAGCCCTGCTGATAGATCAGATAAACTGGAGTCTTTGTCATATTCGCCGGACCACCCTGCGTCAGCACAAAAGCTTGGTCGAACAACTGCAACGCACCAATGATTGACATCGTACTGACAAGAAAGGTTGTTGGTCGCAGCTGCGGCCAAGTAATAAACCGGAAACAAGCCAGCTTATTAGCACCGTCCAGCCGTGCAGATTCATACAAATAGTCGGGCACGCCCTGCAGACCTGCCAAGTAGATAATCATATTAGAACCTACCGATTGCCAGAGGGTAAGCATAATAATGGATAACATCGCCGTTCGGGTCTCGGATAACCAAGCTGGACCCGTAATCCCAACATAAGACAACAATCCGTTAACCAAACCAAATTCAGGATGCAAAAGCCAGATCCAAACGGTAGCAGCAGCAACGGCGGATGTAAGGGTAGGCAGATAATTCAATGTGCGGAACAACTTTACCCCACGCCAGGATCGACTAAGCAGAATCCCGAGGAGAAGCGAAATCAGAATATTAAATGGAACGAAAATGATGGAATACAGAAATACATTTCGGAATGTTTTCCATAACAAACTGTCCTCTATCAAACGGCGATAGTTATCAAAACCGATCCAATCGTTTCTACTAAGTACATCGTAGTTGGTAAAGCTTAAATATAGCGCCATTACCACAGGGATGACTGTGAATACTGTAAACAGCAATACCGTGGGTGTAATAAACAGATAAGCCGTCCGCGCCTGATGTTTCTCTAGTTTTCTGATGGAAGCCATTTCAGCTACCCCCTCCTAAGCAAAAGGGAGGCGAAACCTCCCTTCACTTCAAATGTCTTACTTATTATTTCACTACTTCATTATCCTTCAGCATTTTGTCGCCCTCTTCTTGCGATTTCCTCAAGGTCTCATCAATGCTCATCTTGTTTTGCTGGTTAAGCTGCAAATTAGGGGCCAAAGCATCAGTCTCCATCACGGAATATCCAGGATGGTTCGGACGAACCTTGGCGAACTCCAACGTTTCCAGAAACGGCTGCCACTTTGGATCATCCTTGAAAAATGGATCTTCCATCGATGGCTTATAACCCGGCAGGTTTAGACTCGTCTTTGCCCAGAGCAACGCGTTATCCTTGTTCGCTGTCCACCATTTGATGAACTCCCATGCTTCTTCCTTATGTTTGGAGCCTTCTGGAATCACTAGCCCAAATCCACCCATGACACTACCTTTATCACCATTTGGTCCGGCCGGAGGAGGAACGATTCCATAATCCAGGTCTTTACCATATTTGTTATAGGTGCTGAGCATCCACGGACCGGAATACAGCATAGCCACTTTACCTGTGACAAAAGCATCTTGCCCTTCACCAAGTCCAAGTTCGAACCCTACTTTATACACTTTGTCCTTGTTCATTAGGCGATCCCAGAACTCAAGCACCTGCTTGCCCTGCTCATTATTAAAATTGGTCTTTCCATCCTCTGTAAGCATGGTGCCGCCAGCCTGTTGGAGATACATATTAAAAAGTCCCAAATCTCCCATAGAAAAACCTGCAGTCTCCAATTTATTTCCATTCCATTTCGTTAGCTTCGTAGCCGCTGCCTCTAACTCATCCCAAGTTGTTGGAGGCTGAAGTCCTGCTTCTGCGAGCAGCTTCTTATTATAGAAAAGAGCACGGGCATCTACTGTAAGCGGCAGCCCATATAATTTGTCATCGTATGAAAGCTCCCGTAGGGATTCACTGTAGAAATCATCTTCGGAAATACCGTCACGCGTTAAGTATTCATCCACCGGATGCAGTACATTTTTCGGGGCATACAGCGAAGTTCTCCAACGGTCCCAAAACAGTACATCAGGAGTGCCGCCATTGGTCGCAGAAGTTAGGAATTTCGTGATCATATCCTGTTGCAGCACATATTTTACGTGAATTTTATCCTGCGATTTATTAAAAGCATCCACCATGGTCTCGAATTGCTTCTGCCCCTCACCGCCCCAATCTCCCCAGAAGGTAAGCTCTGTCTTTTTCCCGGTACTGCTCCCAGCTTTGCTTGTGTTTCCGGTCTCTTTGTCCGCAGATCCGTTATTGCCACCGCAGCCCGCAGCAAGTGCAGTAGTCATTACCAAAACAATTGAGGTAACCAGCCATTTTTTCATGTTCTCTATCCCCTTTAGAGTCGATTATTCAAACCTTGTTGGTCTCAACCGCGCTTAATCTGCTTACCACAGCGCATGAGTACAAGCTCACAGAACATCATGTTTGCCCAAGAGAACCATGGACGTGTAAATTCATCAGGATTATCCACATGAAACCCTTCATGCATAAATCCAGTTCCTGCATCCGTCTTCTCCAGCAGATGAAGTAAGGCTTCCTGTTCCTCAAAGCGGGTAGATGTCATTCCCTGCATCGCTAAAGCTATGGGCCAGATATACCGATTTGGCGTATGCGGACTTCCAATGCCAGCAGCCGCTTTTCCTGCGAAAAAATAAGGATTAGTGCTACTTAAAATAAGTTCACGGGTATTTTTATAAATAGGATCATCAGCAGTCACATAACCCAAATAAGGGATAGAGAGTAGACTAGGTACATTTGCATCATCCATAAAATTCACCTGTCCCAGACCATCTACTTCATAAGCATAGACCGCTCCAAACTCTGGATGTTCTACAATTCCATACTCACTTATTCCCTTATTAAGCTGGTCAGATAGTTTTCTAGCTTTCTTTTCCAGCTCCTGATCACCTAAAATCTTACGGGCAATTTCACACACATATCGTAAAACAACCACCGCGAACATATTGGCCGGAACCAAATACCCATATTCACAGGCATCGTCACTAGGACGAAATCCAGACCAAGTCATTCCGGTATAAGCCGTCAACGTCCCTTTGCCTTCTCGAGCTAACGTATCCGTGGGCGGACAGTTCATCCGTTGAAAAAGATATTTTGAATCGCGCTCATGGTTCTGTTCGGTAGTCCATAATGTTATGATTCTTTCTACGCCTGTTACAAACGACTCATTAAACTGACTAGTACGGCCCGAATTCTTCCAGAGCAGATAACTCAGTTGGATTGGATAACATAACGAATCAATTTCATATTTTCTTTCCCAGACTCCCGGGCTCATCTCCGTCAGATCCTCTTGGTGGCCATGCCCACTTTCTTCTTCATTGAATGCGTTAGCATACGGATCAAGCTGGATGTAAGTAAATTGTCTACGTACAAGTCCCTCAATCATGTCTGCAATTTCTTCATCTTCGGAGGCAAGGATTAGGAAAGGTCTGACCTGTGCGGCGGAATCCCGTAGCCACATCGCTGGAATATCTCCGGTAATAACAAAAGTGCTTCCGTTTGGCATTCGTTTTAAGGTTGTGTTCCAGGTGTTGGCCATACATTTCTCGAACATTTCGGCTAATTTCGGGCGATCACTCAGCTGTGCTTTTACGCTAGATGCCAGTTTATGCATTGACTCGGGTATTTCTCTAGTTGCTTTCAGTTATAATACCCCCTTTTTCTTTTTAAATTTGAAGCGCTTTCATTGATTAGTATATTGTCATGTAATTAGTATGTCAATATGTTTATTTTATTATAATGATATATCAATACATCTATAATGATAAATATATATCTAAAACAAATAAAAAAACCCATCCAAAAGGATAGGTTTTTATAACAACTAATATATGTTTAATTTGGAGAATAAGCCAAAATTCTATTTAGAGATAGATTGTTTAGCGGAGCTTGTGGATTCACCAGAAATCAACTGAGCTTCCAGCATTATCTTATTGGACACACTCTGCCCGTTCATAATTCGCAATACATTTTCTACTGCAAGCCGCCCCATCTCTTCTTCATTTTGCCGTAAATGGGTAAATGCATAACCCGAACCAAGTGGAGTTGGCGGACTATCAAAGCAAATGATCGAAATATCTTCTGGAATTCGTAGCCCAAGTCGTTGGACCGCAGTTCTAGCCAGCAGCGCAATATTATATTCCACAGCAAAAAGCGCCGTTATTGTTGGATTCTTTTGCATATGAGAAATTAGCCGCGAAATGTCATGTTCAATATTCTCATCGTTGAAGGAATCCGGTAGTGTTGAGGTCAAATCGCTGACCCACAATCCCTTGTCTACAGCTATTCCCCGTTCCGCATGCGCTTGAATAAATCCCTCTACCCGCTCTTCAAGAGCTGTGGTATCCGCTGGAGGTGGAGAGAGAAAGGAGATATGAGTATGCCCGAGATCAAATAAATACTCCGTACCTTTGAGTGCAGCCTGCATATTATCAGTACTGATCGATGCTGCTGCCACTCCTTTTAAATGGCGATCTACCAGAACTAGCGGGAACCGCCCTATCACCAATTTTAGAATCTCCGCATTAAAAAATTCGCCTTGAGCCGGAAAAATGATCAGACCATCTACACCTAAGCTGAGCAACTTCTGAATAGATTTCTCTTCGTTCTCCGGCACCCCAAACGTTCTTCTTAAAACCAGAAAACAATCATTATCACGTGAAGCCTGCTCCATGCCATAAATTAAGCCTGTGCCATAGCTGTTGCCAAAGTCGGTAATAACCAGACCGATCGTCTTTTCCTCATGGTTAAAGGAATTGAAAACAGTTCCGTCGGAGACCGTCCCCGGAGATATCGCTGATTCCATGTAATCGACTGCTGGATCTGCCACAAATGAACCTCTCCCCGGTTTTCTCACAATTAATTGTTCCGCGGCGAGCATTTCCAGAGCTTTTTTACTCGTAATCCGACTAACATTATAGGCTTCAGCCAGTTCTTTCTCAGAGGGAACCCGTTCCCCTTGTCCATAGGATTTATTAACGATAAGCTGCTTCACTTCATCAAATATTTTTTCATACATCGGTTTGGATGATGTTGTCTCACTCATGACTTTCGTTATCTCCTGACTCTAATTTTTTCATCTTATACATAATAATATATCATGATATATTAAGTTTGTCGACAGTTGTGCGGCTACAGCAAAAAAAGAGGGAGGAAGGATGTAAAGTGGAAAAATACAAAACTTCGTATATAAACAGAGATAACCCGTATGCAGTGAATGCTGGTTAAATAAAGGCTAAGTAATCGCTATAAATATCATTTCTACTATATTCTTAGATAATATCAAACCGTATTTCATCTAACAAGTTTTTACACTTTTGTCCATTTGTTCTTTTTTTATTCAAAAACAGCTAACACAGGTCTATCGTAAATTGCTGTTCAGAATATATAATAGAGACTATCTGGTATAGAAAGGAAGTTGAATAGTTAATGAAATTTAATGATTATCGCTATGAGCGCCCGGATGTAGAGAAGTTCAAACAGGATTTTAACAACCTGCTTAAAGATCTCAATGACACCGAGCCATTAGAAGTGCAAAAGGCTTCCGTTACCGCTATTAACAAGCTTCGCAATGAGTTTGACACCCTGCAGACATTGGTTAGCGTTCGCCATTCGATCAATACAACAGATGAATTCTACAAGGCTGAACAGGAATTCATGGACGAGATTGGCCCTATCGTTCAGGAATACATAACGGACTACTACAAAGCACTCGTCAATTCCAAATACAGAGCCGAATTCGAACAAGAATGGGGCACGCAGCTGCTTCAGCTTGCAGAAGTAGCTCTGCGTACTTTTAGTCCAGAAATCATCGAAGATTTACAATTGGAGAACAAACTCTCTACAGAATACGCTCAGCTTATCGCGTCCGCCAAGATTCCATTCGAAGGCGAAGAACGGACACTGACTCAGCTTACTCCTTTTGAATTGTCCACGGACCGCGATATGCGCAAACGTGCTTCACAAGCCAGATATGATTTTATGTCTGAACATGAGAGTGACTTTGATCGAATCTATGACGAGCTAGTTAAAGTCCGTGACCGCATTGCTAAAAAGCTTGGTTACAGCAACTTTGTTGAGCTAGGTTATGACCGGATGATGCGTACCGATTATAACGCCGACATGGTAGCCAACTTCCGGAAACAAGTTCTGGAGCATATCGTACCCGTCTCCCAACAGCTTAAGAAACGGCAGACTGAACGCCTAGGTCTGGATGCCTTGAAGTTTTATGACGAGAACTTCAGCTTCAAGACTGGCAATGCCACTCCTAAAGGAGATCCTGACTGGATTGTAGCTAACGGATCCAAGATGTACAAAGAG
Organism: Paenibacillus sp. FSL H7-0323; assembly: GCF_038002725.1. Lineage (NCBI taxonomy): Bacteria > Bacillati > Bacillota > Bacilli > Caryophanales > Paenibacillaceae > Paenibacillus > Paenibacillus sp. FSL H7-0323. Next base: position 1,949,950 of record NZ_JBBODB010000001.1, read on the forward strand.
CTCTCTCCGGAAACTGATGAATTTTTTACTTTTATGTTGGATAACAATCTAGTGGATTTAGTAAGTAAAAAAGGTAAGCAAGGCGGTGGCTATTGTACTTACTTCAGCCAATACCAAGCACCTTTTATCTTCTCAAATTTCAATGGAACCTCAGGGGATATTGATGTCTTGACCCATGAAGTGGGGCATGCCTTCCAGGTGTATGAAAGCCGAAATATTAATGTACCTGAATATGCTTTTCCTACTTATGAAGCCTGTGAGATCCATTCCATGAGCATGGAGTTTTTTGCTTGGCCATGGATGGAATTGTTCTTTGAAGAGGATGCAGACAAATACCGTTTCAATCATTTGGCAGATAGCCTTCAGTTTATTCCTTACGGAGTTACTGTAGATGAATTCCAGCATTTTGTTTACAGCAATCCTGAAGCAACCCCTGCTGAACGTAAGCAAGCATGGCGAGAAATCGAGAAAAAATATTTGCCGCACCGCAATTATGAAGGTAATGCTTATCTGGAACAAGGTGGATTTTGGCATAAGCAAGGCCATATCATCGCCTCCCCGTTCTATTACATTGACTATACACTAGCACAGCTATGTGCCTTCCAGTTCTGGAAACGTTCAAATGAAGATTTTAAATCCGCTTGGAGTGATTATTTAGAGTTATGTCAAGCTGGAGGAAGCAAATCCTTTATCAAGCTGGTTGAACTTGCGGGCCTGACTTCACCTTTTGAAGATGGCTGCATTAGTTCGGTCATTGGAGAGATTGAAAGCTGGTTAAACAGCATTAATGATAAAGAACTTTAATAATACCTTGCAGTACCGATAAAAAAGCAATCCCTGCTTCTTAGCTGGGATTGCTTTATTTTCATATTAAGGTTATTTAGCGATAACGAATCAACAAGTCCAGTGGATAACGACCTGCATTACGGCCATACAAAGCTAGCCCGCCGTCCTCTGCTTGCAGTTCCAAACGGAAAACACGATTGCGATCCAGCTTCGCTGCTAACTGCCCCGGTACACTTGCCTTGCATAGGTAGCCATAAGATCCAGCCTCATCCAGCTTATTCGCTATTGGCTGATAATGCCAAGACAAAATCCCTCTGCTATCAGCTGGATCATCCGGTAAATAGAAAGAACCAATCCGCTGCCCATCCACCAGAACGTTCACTCGGGAAGGATGCCGCTCTTCATCCGTCATATAATACGTATTCGGATTATATTCCACCCTCGCATCTGCCCCATGCATAAGATCAAGGCCCATATCATTAAGCTTCGTACCTTCAACATGCCGCGCCAGCAATCGTTTAGCACTTGCTTCGAACATGATTTCGATCTCACCAATCATTGATTTATCTGCTGCATCTGGCAGTGTAACCTCGTATACATACTGACCTTGCCCAGCACCATTGATCTTAGATCCTTGGATAGCATCCCATTGATGCTTAAAGTTATGATCGGTATAAGCTCCCACTGGAATTTGAATAAATTCTCCTTCACCTTTAAACAATACAGTGTTATTACCGCCTCTTACATCAAAAGTAATGAAATTCCGCGTGATCGCTTCACCCTTCTCATTAATCAGAGAAACAGCAAGTATTGCAGCCGCCTCCTGACCAGGCATTGTAATGTTCAAAGAAGGAAGTATAGTGTTTCCAAAGTTATCCCATTTCACAGACATATGTCCACTTTGCGCAGTGACCCGAGTCCCCAAATTGTCGTACCACAGTTCCCATTTCAGCTTCAAATTATGACCGTGATAGCTGTCCGCGAAGCTGGAACCTAGCAAAGGTACTTTAACACTCTGCCCTGCTTCTACTGTCTGGCATGGAGGAGCATCTAACACGATAAAATCTGGGGAATGCAGATCCGCAATCGTCATCCCGGGAACAAAATCCCCATATCCAAAATCTTTATCGCTCCCGTCTAGCCGGTAATAACCATTAAACTCATTCGTAACATCACGGAATTCAGTAAATACGAATCCACATAGCTTATCATGCCGCCGGAATTCATTCATCATATAGCGGTAATGCCATGCCAAATCACTGTCCCCTGCACCACCTTCTATCCCCCACACGTTACCGCATTCGCTGTTCATTAGAGGGGCATCAGACTGTACGTTGCCGCCAATACAGTTAAACTCCGATCCCGGGAATGTTTTATCTACAACCTCATTTAAGTGGGCTTGCAGCTGCTCGTAACCATTAATGTAAAAGTGCCATGTATTAATATCCGATTCCACATGATCATAATTACACGGCGAGTTATCCTCAACAATTCTAGTCGGATCAAGCTGCTTCGCCCAGCGATATTTCTCCCGCACCCATTCCTGTGTCTCTTTAAGATAACTACTCTGCTGCTGTACATCACTTGTGAGGCTAGCCTCCTGAGCATCTGTCTTCAAACCCCAGGTCTCGTTGAACATAACCCACGAAAAAATAGATGGATGATTATAATCTCGTTCAATCACCTCAAGGGCTTCTCTCTCATAGGAGGCTCTGGCCTTGTCATCCGGATTACCCCAGAAACAAGGCATATCTTCCATAACAAGAATGCCAAGCTTATCCGCCCAATACAGCTTACGGGGTTCTTCGGGCTTGATATGAATTCGCACCATGTTTAGCCCTAAACGTTTCATTAGATATATTTCATCCCGCATGTCTTCATCCGTTGGATAGGTGAAAAACCCTGTCTTGTGATAGGACTGATCAAGAGTACCGTTCAAATATATCGGTTTACCATTTAAGGTGATCCACCGATAATCACGATCTTCAAAGCGGGCAGTCTGAATTTCGCGAATTCCGAAATAAGTGCTGACTGTATCTGTACCAAACGATCCACTAAGCTGCAATTCACCTTCATATAAATAAGGATTTTCTGGACTCCACAAATGCGGATTGGGAACATCGATAGACAGCTTACATTCGTTCACCCCTGCTATAAGCTGCAGCTTCTCTGTATGAACAACAGAATGATCAGCGAATTGCAGCGTAAACTCTGCCGAACCCGTTTCATGCGCAATTATTCTTGTAGTTACCTTCACCTGTCCATCTATACGGGTCACAAACTTTGCATCTTTCATATAAGTTTCGGGACGTGCTTCAAGCCATACAGGCTGCCAAATTCCACGGATTTCTCCATATCCTTGTTTGCCCCGCGCTTGATAAGCATGATCGAAATCCTCAGCTCTTACGACAATATTATTCTCACAATTAGCTGCCCAGTAAGGTGTAATATCAAATTCAAATGAACCATATCCACCTTGATGTGAACCTACATGTTCTCCATTTATCCACACATCACATGAATAATCTACTGCCCCAAAACGTAAAAACAATCGTGTTTGTTGGTCAACAGCCTGCCCATTCACGGTGCGGCGATACCAGCCTATTCCTTGTTGATCGCAGCCAATTCCGGATAAGGGACTTACCCAAGAAAAAGGTACAGTGATCATTGAGTCGTAAGCGATTTCAGGATTGGAGTACCATAACGCCTTCATACCTTCATTGTTCGGATCAAACTTAAATGACCATTGCCCATTCAAATTCATCCATTCATGACGTTGCCAATGTGGATGAGGGTGTTCAGAACGAGGAATCGCAAGTGTCTCAGAAGCTAATATAGAAGTTGTCATATGGCGAGCACAGCCTTTCAAAATAAGAAGTTGAGCCCATTTTAGCACCAGTATATGTTTTTCGCAATGTTTATTATGATTTTACAATACTCGTTCTTCATTGTACAATAACCTCAACCCATCCTATACGAAAAGGAACAAATATGATGAATGATATTTCACAAGAAACGATACGTTATCCCGCGTCACGCATTTTAGATGTAGCTAAAGCACTGTCTGGTGACGTTCGCGTCCGCATTCTTGAAGCCCTTGGAGAGAAGCCTATGAGTGTCAGTCAATTAGCTGAGACGTTAGGTGTAGCTCAGCCAACGATATCTATCAATGTGCAGACGTTAGAACAGGTTAATCTTATCTCATCTACACAAGGAGCAAATCGCGAAAAAATCTGTGCGGTCACCTGTCGCTCTATTCAACTCGATCTCCCTTCAAAGCTAGGGGATGGGCTGCATCAAACTGAGGAAATACATATGCCCATCGGAATGTTCTCCCACTGCTCCATACAACCGTCCTGCGGGATGGCCGGAAAAGATGGTGGTGTCATTGGCTCCCAAGATGATCCAAGAGCATTCTACATGCCTGAACGAGTCGATGCCTCTCTCTTATGGTTCGCAGAAGCCGGTTATGTCGAATACTATTTTGCCAACCCCCTGCCTCCAGGCGTCGAGTTGGACGAAATCCGCATTTCGGCAGAAGTATGCTCAGAAGCCCCTTCATTTCGAGAGGATTGGGCCAGTGATATCAGCTTATCCATCAATGACCAGTTAGTCGGGACTTGGACCTGTCCCTCCGATTTCGGGAACCGCAAAGGGAAACTGACCCCTGAACGTTGGAGAAGTGGAACTGAATATGGAGCTCTTACTACATGGAGTGTCTCGGAATCGGGCAGCAGCTGTAATGGTTCTTTCTCATCTTCCACTACAATCAGCTCTTTAAAGCTGGCGTTTAATGAACCTATTCGTGTACGTTTTGAAATTCGGGAGGATGCACTCAATAAACGAGGACTAAATCTGTTCGGAAGTGGGTTCGGGGACTATGCCCAGGATATCATACTGGCGTTTGTACGACGTCCGAAATGAGGAAAAAGAGGCAGGAGTGCCTCGGAAGTGGATCCAATGTTCACCAGCATCAAGAAGAACATCCACAATGGATGCACACTTCCAGCCCTGACCAGATGGACCTCTCTATTTCATACCAGTAGAGACCTTATTTTGCTTCAACTTTTTTTAGATTCTCAGCGACTCTGAAGGTTACAATCTTGCTAATTAATTCATAAGGCATAGGCTTATCAATAGGGAATTGAACGGAACCTTTAGCACCTTTATAGCCTGATAATTCATCTTTAAAAGCATTAATTCCACTTGGAGTTGGATAGAATCCAATATGCTTGGGATAAGCAGCGAAATGCACCAAATTTCCGTGTAATGCAAAAGTAGGCATCTGATAGCTTATTTTTTCCTCTGCTTCCGGTGCCGCCTCTTTTATCACCTTTCTTAACGTATTAAGGATTTCCTGAACCTCAAGCGAAAACCCGGAAATATAGGCATCGATCGATTCATATGTGATTTTACTTTCATCCATGATATAACTCCTCTCTGGATCATCTCCACGATTTGCATAAATGTAGGGCCGCTAAAGCCTCAGCTTCAGTACTTTTGAACAACATTTTATCGCCTTGATTGCATTCGTAAATAAAATCATTCAGACTTTTGCTGTTATAGCTTGTAAATTCTCCTACGATAGCAACTCTCATCTGATAGTTTGTATATTTTTGTGCAATCTCACCAGCAACTCCAGACTTTAGCTCGAAAAAATCATCCGTAATCTGTTCCTTCCTCAGAAGCATTTTATCGCATCCTTGGTATTTCACATTCATCATTAAGTCTAAGGCATCCCTTACATTATTGATTATGATCTCCTCACCAGAGATTATAGCTACCGTTGAATCATTCTTATCATCCACTGTGATTTTCATTCAAGACTACTCCTTTTCCGCGAAGAATTTCTGCAACATTATGATTACTCTGCTTAATCGCAACCGACCATGCAGATTCACCACTTTTTATTTTAGCAGAAATGTCGGCGCCATGTTCGATTTACAACTCTATTAGTTCTACATTATCCGTATGAAAAGCAGCAGAATGTAAGGAAGTATAACCATCACTATCGAATATATTATTCTCCATATTCGCAAGGTGCGGATGAGCTTTCAGGATTTCTTTCAGCCGTTCTGCATGGCCTGATTGTGCTGTCTGAAATACATCATTAATGATTAATTATCGTATAAACGAGCTAAGCCATAAAAAGAAAAGAGGATTCGTTCAATGTTCTTTGAACGAATCCTCTAATGATCACAATTCTGGAGCTCAGTAGATTAGATTAAATCCGACTTTTCAAGTAGCCGCTTCACGATCTCTGCAACCTCAGCTCTGGTCATATCATCTTTCGGAGCAAGCCCTTTACTGCTTCTTCCCATGATAATGCCTGCCTGCAAAGTGTCAGTAACTCCACTGATTGCCCAGTTAGAAACCTCACTACTATCTGTAAATGGAGCTAACAAAACGTCAGCCGATTGAACAGAAAGCTTAGTCTGTAGCGCTGTAATTTTCATCGCTTTAGCAATAATTAACATCGCTTGTTCACGGGTAATATGTTCATCAGGGCGGAACATGCCATCTTCAAAACCATTGATTAATTGATAAGTAAATGCCGTGTTGATCGCACTGTTATACCAATCCGTGGTCTTTACATCTGAGAATGGTGTTGCAGCTTGTTTCATCTCAAGTCCCAGACCGCGTACAACAATCGCCGCAAACTCTGCACGGGTAATGGCTTGATCCGGAGTAAATTGACCACTACCTGTTCCCTCAATGACTAATCGGGAGCCCATATCGTTCACTGCCTCTTTTGCCCAGTGATTAGCTACATCACTAAATTCAAGCGGATGCCAGATTACGGAGTAAGTACCTCCGCTTAGGCTGTTGATAGTAGCAAAATATTTGCCATCAATTACAACCACTTTAGTAGGAACATGCTGTACCGAACCTTCGGAATCAACGTACACTCCCGTTGTAATCTTGTTCGGGTCCATCCCTTCAGGAATGGCTATGGTACGTTTAACATACGTATTGAATTGGGAAAGTTCAATACTCTTATCTCCGTAGATACCTCTAGCCGTAAAATTAACTGGCGCGGAAACTAATGAGAAGGATCCTTTTTGCGCAGCTGCTTCTAAAGCTTTAACTTTATCGGCTGTAGGAGCACTAATTTCAATCTGTATCTTAATATCTTGCAAAGCTACCGACTTGCCGATTTGCTCGTTCAAAGCGTCAATATTAATTTGTTGAGCAGGCAGTGTAAATGTCGCATTTCCCGCTTTAATCTCAAGAATCGCTTGATTACCCTGCATATTTTTAACCATTTGTCCATTTAATTCGCTAACTATAACATCAGATTTACTATTTGCACCGATAGAAACTACTGTACCTTTACCTTCAGTGGCGAGCTTGTCCTCTAGCTTCTTCTGATCTAACACAATAGTGGTTAACGTTTGCTCATTCCGTTTACCATTCGTTGCGGTTCCCACTGTTTCAGCTTTACCATTGATTAGAATGGAAGCAGCATTTACCACAGGTGCCGGAGTTGGTGATGGGGTTGGTTGCGACGGAACAACAACATCACCACCAGATGGAGTGCTAGGAACAACTGCATTGGACTCAGCAGAGAATTCGCTGATGCCAGCTTTATTGATTGCCTGTACCGTGAAGGTATAGCTTGTTCCATTCGTCAAACCACTGATTGTCAGAGGACTTCCAGTTCCTGTAACCGTCAAACCTCCCGGATTAGCAGTTACAATATATCCTGTGATTTCGCTGCCTCCATCGTTCACCGGCGGGATAAAGGTGATGATTGCTTGACCATTCTCTGCAGTTGCAGTTACGGATGTTGGAATTCCAGGTGCTGTAACTGGTTTAACAGGTGCCTTCACAGTAACGGTTGTAGAAGCCGTATAACTACCATCTTTCGTCGTTACCGTTATGATGGCTGTTCCTTCACCAATCGGCGTTACTACTCCATAAACAACCTTAGCTACTGTCTCATCGCTCGAGCTCCAGATCATACCTTTATTTGTTGCATTAGCAGGTGCTACTGTCGCTTGTAGAGTTCCCTCGCCTTCACCCACCGTTAAGTTAAGTTCTGTCTGGTCTAAAGTCACCCCAGTTACGATAACGTCAGGTGGCTTAGGAGCGGCTACATTAACTGTGGTTGTAGCTGTAAAACTTCCATCTTTGGTCGTTACCTTGATAACTGCTGTCCCCTCTCCAACCGGAGTTACTACTCCGTTCACTACGGTCGCGACTGTTTCATCGCTCGAGCTCCAGATCACGTCTTTATCCGTTGCATTGGCAGGCTCTATTGTTGCTTTGAGGAGTCCATCAGCTTCACCAGCTGTTAAATTCAGTGTCTCCTGATCTAGCTTCACTCCAGTTACGTCCACAACGGGCGGGATTGGGGCACTCACATTTACTACAGACGAAGCTGTAAAACTTCCATCAGTAGTCGTTACCGTGATAACTGCTGTCCCCTCTCCAACCGGAGTTACTACTCCGTTCACAACGGTCGCGACTGTTTCATCGCTCGAGCTCCAGATCACGTCTTTATCCGTTGCATTGGCAGGCTCTATTGTTGCTTTTAGGAGTCCATCAGCTTCACCAGCTGTTAAATTCAGTGTCTCCTGATCTAGCTTCACTCCAGTTACGTCCACAACGGGCGGGATTGGGGCACTCACATTTACTACAGACGAAGCTGTAAAACTTCCATCTTTGGTCGTTACCGTAATAACTGCTGTCCCCTCTCCAACCGGAGTTACTATTCCGTTCACAACGGTCGCGACTGTTTCATCGCTCGAGCTCCAGATCACGTCTTTATCCGTTGCATTGGCAGGCTCTATTGTTGCTTTGAGGAGTCCATCAGCTTCACCAGCTGTTAAATTCAGTGTCTCCTGATCTAGCTTCACTCCAGTTACATCCACAACCGGCGGGATTGGAGCACTCACATTTACTACAGACGAAGCTGTAAAACTTCCATCAGTAGTCGTTACCGTGATGATCGCTGTTCCAACGCCAACTGGAGTTACCACCCCGTTTACAACGGTTGCAACAGTCTCATCACTTGAGCTCCAATTTACTGTTTTGTTCGTGGCATTAATAGGTGCTATTACGGCACTAAGCGTGTCTCCTGCTTCTCCTTCCGTTAAACTGAGTGTTGGTTTATCCAGGGTCACTCCGGTTACGATTACATCCCCCGTATTGTTCACGGTCACATTAAAAGTGTAGGTGTTGCTTAATGCTCCATCACTTACCTTAACAGAAATCACACTGGTGCCAAAAGCATTCGCTGCGGGTGTTATTTCTAAAGTTCGTTGCTCACCACTTCCACTTATTTTCAGTCCATTATTCGGAATTAAGAGCGTATTCGAGGAAGTAGCTGATACTTGTAGGTCATCTCCATCCACATCGAGGACCTTAAAGGATCGTGAGACCGACTTGTTTTTATCGGTTGTAGTATTCCCCATAAAACCTGTGTCCTGCTTCCAGGTTGCCCCAGTAATTGTACCGTTCTTAAGGGGAAGACCAGAGGTATTAATAGCTACATTCCCATCATTGCTATTCGCTAATTTATAGTTTAAAGCCAGATTAGGCTCCGAGCCTGTCAAGTCGACATTCATTTCTCGAACAATATCACTTTGGGTCTTGGCTTTACTCCAGAACCTAACGTCTCTCATTCCGCCGTTATAATCTCCGTCCTGTCTCCACGTGCTTTTTCCAAGCCAGTTATTCGGACGTGCAACGTTTCCTACTGTACTTAAATCCATGGCCCCTTCTGCCTTAAGTACACCATCCCAATAAATCCGTCCCTTTTTCTGACTGTGATCATAAACAATTGCGACATGAACCCATTTAGAAATCGGGAAATCCTCAGTGACATTAATATCTCCCTTATTAGTGTAGGCAGTGAAATTCATCCGTTTACCGTTAAAACCTACAAAAATATTGTGGTTCTGCTCTGCGATCGATGATTCAAAAAATCTCATCCATGTCTGAAAAGCATCTACCTTCAAAAATCCTTCAACTGTAAAAGAATTCCCATAAATCCGTTGATCCGGGAACGTCACATAATCCCCGTTACCGTCAAAACTAAGATAGTCCCCACCATTTAGTTCTGTCAGATAAGGTGCATCATTCACTGGATTTACAGTAATTACGGCTATACCCGGATCTGAGCTGAACGCGGCAGATACTGTGGTATTCGCATTTTTTTGATAATTTTGATAACCGGATGCTGTTGTATCCCATAGCTTAAAGCTAATGGATGCCGTTCCGTTCCAGTCTTTCGCCGGGACAAAACGGATTTTCTCCGATTTCAGCAGCAGAAAAGCATTACTGTTTGACACCGGCTCGATATTATACCAAATTCGTCCCACCGTGTTGTAATACTGCCAGGCCCCTTTGGTATTATCTAAAGCTACTACAGCAATCCCTGTTGACGCTGGATCCGATACTTTTCCTGTCAAAAAGCTGGCTACCTCAACTCCTGCGTTGGAATAGTCATCTTCATTAATCGACGTTATTATAGCTGGGCTATTCTCGAGCCAACCGAAACTAGCTTTTGCACTTATGATTGGAGTTTGCATAGGACCCACCCCCTGCACCACAAGTCCAGTACATAACGAAATACTAATGCCTATTTTCATAAATGATGGCTTCAAACTCTATTTCCCCCTCTAGCATAAATCATGTCCTTAATTCGACAATAATCGAGAGTATTATACAAAATTAAGATAAACAAAAAATAAACAAAAAAAGAACCCTCGATAGCCATCCTTTCGAAGGTTCCTTCCATTACAATAACTTCTGTTTCATTAACGCTTTGAGTTTAGGATCGGGTGTTGTTCCGAGCTCTTGCTGCAGCATCTCTTCCAATTGACCAAATTTCCGCTGTGCTTCATTCATTCGCCCTAATTCAATTAATAAGTTAATGATTTCATGATAGATGTCCTCTCGCAAGGAATCTAATTTTATTATTTCTCCAAAATAATGCAGTGCTTGCTGCTGCTGATTCTGCTCCAAATGAAATCTTGCAGCCAGCTCTAGCAATCCTATATATTCATGCTCGAGTCTGCGCGTCCTGCCACTGGCCCATTCATAGGCTTTTCCTTTGAGTAATGCTCCTGTGTATAAAACTTCTGCTTGAATCATCCATTCAACATGTCTTTCAGAGGTTTGCCTGATTTGCTTTAACAATCGCTCAAATTCATACAGATCACAATAAATGCTGCTTTCTACTACATGAATTTCATTCCTGCTAGCTTTTATATAATTGGCGCCGATTGCTTTTCGAATATAATACAGCGTCGAGTTCAGATTCTTCCATGCTTTTTCAGGCTCCAATCCGCTCCACAACGTGTCGATAATTTCCTCCCGGCTAACCGTCCCTTTACTAACCAGAAAAGCAAATAATTCTTCTGTTTTTGGACTTCTCAGCTTGATTAGCTCTCTGTTCTGCGTTCTGCGGTACACTTTTAAACCATTAAATAAAAAAACTTCTAACGTAGGCTCAGCCGTTGTATTTCGATTTATTTTTTTGAGTTTCTCTAACGTCTTAGACAACCGCTCCGCAGTTACAGGCTTCAAAAGATAATCCACTGCACTTAGGTCAAAAGCCTGCAGCGCATACTCATCAAATCCGGTTACAAAAACCACATCTATCGATTCATCCAATTCATGCAAAAGGCTAGAAAGCTTCATCCCATTCGTCTCAGGCATAGAAATATCCAAAAAAGCTACATCTATCGGATTGGCCTTCGCAAAAGCATAGGCTTCCGCAGGATTCAAAAACGTCTCATAGACATCAATCTCTCCGCTCTGCGATAAGATCCGCTTCAGGCGTTTTACCGATAACTCCTCATCATCTACAATAATCGCTCGCAGCATGCCTCAACCTCCCATCCGCTTAAGCTGCTGTATTGGAATTTCAAAAGATACCGTTGTGCCTAATCCTTCAGCACTTTGAATATGAATATTTTTTCCATATAATAGCTTGATGCGCTGACTGATATTCCACAGCCCCACCCCTCTTTTATCTACATCTGACTGCATTACTTCTTTCAATTTATGCTCACTCATTCCAGATCCATTATCCTCCACAATAAAGCTAATCACAGAATTCTCTAATTCTTTTACAGATATAATTACCGTGCCACCCCGCAAATTGGACATTAGGCCATGCCTTATTGCATTTTCGACCAAAGGCTGTAGAATCAGCGGAGGAATCCGGTAATCCGTATTCACTCTCACATCATATTCCACATTTAATCTGGCACCGAAGCGTGCTTTTTCAATATTGATATAAGCCTCTACCAGCTCAAGCTCATTCTCCAGACTCGTTAGTGAATCCAGTTGTTTGAAATCAAAGCTGCTTCGCAAATACTGGGACAGCTGCAGTGTCAACTCTTCGGCCTTCTCAGGTTCCTCCACACATAGTTCAGCAATTGAATTCAGAGCATTGTATAAGAAATGAGGTTTGATCTGGGATCGTAAAAAAGCAATTTCGGCGTCTTTGGCAGTCTTCACGGAAGCTCTCAATCGGGTCAGACTTTTAACACGTGCCATTAGCTCTTCAGCTTCAAAAGGTTTTCCCACATAGTCATTTGCACCGTTATCCATGGACATCTTCATATCGCTCACCCTGTTCTTGGCCGTCAACATTAACACAGGCAGTTCAAAAGGAGTAAATCTCTCTCTAATCTTTTGCAGAACCTCGTAACCCGAAATGTCCGGCATGGTAATATCCAGTACCACCAGAAAAAAGTCTGTGTTTTTCGCTAGCTCCTCAAGTGCCATCTGCCCGCGATTGACAACCACAATAGAATATTTCTCTAGCTTAAACAGATTGATCATAGATTGCAGATTGGCAAAATCATCGTCCACTACTAAAATGGGCTCATCGATCTCGCCTTTGATATAAAGGGGATAACTACCATGGGAGAAACTTAATTCTTTATAAGAATGTGCCGCCTTAAGGGTTGGCCTCGAGATTGGCTTAACCGCTTTATCCCACCGTGGAAGTGTAAAAATAAACACCGAACCTTTTTCCACTGTAGATTCCACAGCTATGTTCCCACCATGCAGTTCTACTAGCTTCTTAGTAATACTTAATCCGAGCCCTGTTCCACCATGACTATGAATCTCCGCCTCATCCACCTGCTCAAAAGCTTTGAAAATACGCTCCTGCATATCCGGTGAGATACCCAAACCTGTGTCTGCCACACGTACTTCCACCCACTCCTGAATAACTCTGGCACTAATCTCTATTTCACCCTGTTCCGTAAATTTAATCGCATTATCAACCAAGTTGTGGAAAATTTGAATCAGACGATTGCCATCTGCATTCACCATAGGGAAATTCGAAGCGACTCTGTTAACGAGCAGGATCGACTTTTCTCCGAGCAAAAAAGAATGAATACCCATGACGGAATCAACAACGGCTTTCAAATCCAGGTTGCTTTTGTATAATGTGATGTCTCCATACTTCATTTTGGAATAATCAAGTAGTTCATTTACCATATGTGTTAATCTTCTGCCGCTCCCTATTACGATCGCTAGATTCTGCGCTTGTTTTTCATTAACTGGACCCTCAACCCCATCCAGCAGCGTAGCTGTAATGTTCACTATGGCATTTAGAGGTGTTTTTAGTTCATGTGAGGTGTTGGAAAGGAATTCATCTTTAATTTTATCCAGCCCGATCAGCTGGTTTTTCATCTCGTCTATGGTATGGTAGGCTTCAAAAAAACGTAGAACAATCAGCACGATCATGATGATATTAAAAGCCACAATGTAAAACTGCCCGAGCCAAAGGTTCTCTTTTATAGAAAGAGCAAACAAAATAATGTCTATGGAATATAAATTAATAGCTAGAATCGCCATAAACATCAGCAGCAATTTGATTCTATTTACTTCTGCGCTTCTGATATATAGGGTAGCCACTCTGCATAACATCCAAATTAACATCAGCTCATATAAAATAATCACATACGGATAAATGACCGTGTAAGAACGAATCGGCAGGATGGCGACCAGAATTATAAAGCTGCCTAAAACAATCGTTATGGCTTGAGTAAATTTTAAAGATATTATGCTTTTGTGCATTTGGTAAAAAAATATTGCGAGCACAATAAAGCAGGAGATGGAGCTTATATCCTTTACTTTGTAGAGCACTATGAACGAAAGTTTAGGGAAAAAGAGTAAGAGTGAACGCTCGCCGATCAACCCATGATATATCGCAAACAGCAAACAAATAGTAGCAAATACAAGTAAAGAGTAATCCTGCTTACGGTATAAGGACGCTGCCCCAAAGCAGATAAAAAAGATAAGGGCAAGTGTGCCTAAAATAGCAACGGTGCTAAATTCACGGGCCGTACTCTTCTGCTGAACCTCCATCATTGCTGCTTCCTCACCAAAGGATAAAGAAACCGGAATGCCCCCATTTACATAATCGAAGTTAGAGACTTGAATTATGATTTCTACATCTCCCTTATCAGACGAAAAAAGCCCAATCAGCGGGATATTCCCTGACCGATAATCAGCTTCATTAGCAGCAGGATTACCATCCTCAATAACTGACTGTCCATTAACAAAAATCCTGCTTGAAAAGCGGATATTTGTTTTTTTCAAGGCGAATACCCCACTTACAGGCAGGTTTTTTAGAACCATCCGATAGGTGGCGGAACCGAAGGCGGGTAAAGGGCTTCCATTAACGATGTTGCCGTTCCACCGGGAGGGCACCTCCATCCAAGCTGTAGAATCAGGTATATCTGCGCTACCCGCCCTAAAATGCTCAGAAGTTAATAGCTGGTTCCAATAAAACTCCCATTCACCGTCTAACTTGATAATCTTATCCTGTTCATAATCCCAAGCCGCGAGATCCATGACTCCATGCTGCACTTGCAGGTGACTTCCTTGTTTATCGTGACCCATAAGAATGGATAGAGGAATCGCAGATAATAAAATTAAACCAATCAAATAGATAAGTAATGTCCTTTTGAGCATCGTATCGGCCCCTTTTATGGAAGAGTAAAGCTGCAGCAATCACCAGGGCCATCCTGCAACACGTGATGTAGAGTAAAAAGTTTAGATGAACATAGATAATTCTATAAAATTTTCTAATTTCCTTCACAATTCGACAAAGTAATAGGCCTTTATTAGGATTTTTTTCGGAAAAAGCGGGACTTGTATGAAAAGAGGGTCTGATATGACCATGATGAGTAGGATGACGGTATGAGCACGATGAGTAGGACGACGAAATGAGCATGATGAGTTTAATGATGAAATGAATGGACCAGTTGGGCGACTTGTGCTACTTTGGCGACTCGAACGCATCTGCCCGGCACTTGCGGACTCAGGAGACCTTATTTGCTGAAAAACGAAGGTTTTGACACGCTATCGGACTCAGTTGCAACTATTCGCACATAACTGCCCCATTTTGAGTCGATTTGCGGCTAATAAGAGCTATGCAGTCCGTAACTTTTGGAATACGAGCGAAAATGTACGAATAGCTGCAATACGGTCCGCAACGTTCGAAAATGAATAATGATATTGCGCAGAGCACGTAATCCATTTTTGCGGATCAGTAAGCATATGATGATCGTCCTAGAAAAGCCATGCGGCCGCGCGGGGGAAGAATCCGCTTTTAGAGTAACTATTAACTTCAGCAAATTCAGCTCGTTCACCCTGCTAGCTTCCTTCCTTTAAAACCTACTAGAATTCGTCATCTTTATACACAGTAACTCATTGAAGAAATCCCCAGCACTCGTTATAATAGCAACTATAGGTCGTGAAGAACACGCCGCTTTTATACAATCTCTATCCTGGGTTAAGCTCAGGAGGAATTGTATGGGAGCGGCTTTTTACAAAATGTCCAGATTCGAACAGCAACTAGAGGAATGGTTACAGATCAACTTGGATAAGGAGAACAATCCCCGCAGACAGGAGCTTCTTGCAAAAGGGTTGGGCTATGGAACAGTCGAATTTCTGCGTGCGGTATGGTTTCCTGCTGTAGGAAACTTCAACTACTTGTTCCCCGAATGGGAAGTGCGCGATTTCAACAATGGTTATCGTTATCTTGATCTGGCCTATATGCCAGGTGGAGCAAAGGGTGGAATTGAGATTCAAGGCTACGGTCCGCATGCTAGAGATCTTGATGTACGACGATTCAAAGATTTATGTAGACGCCATTCCTTATTATCGCTAGACGGTTGGACCTTCCTATCCATCGCCTATCCCTCAATCACGGACGAGCCTCAGCTATGTCAACAACTAGTACTCGCATTCATCGGCAAATTCATGGCTTCAGACGCGCCCTCTTCATTAACTTGGTTAGAAGCTGAAACACTTCGTTTCGCAAGACGTCTTCTGCGTCCGTTCACACCTGTAGAGCTCACCCACCATCTTAGAGTCACTAATCGCCATGCCCGACGTGTTTTATATGAGTTAGTTGAACAGCAGCTACTAGAGATCGTCGGTGGAAAAGTACGCAATCGAACCTATCAGCTTAGAATGTGATGATTTGATTAGTTTGTTTTGATTAGTTTGGTTTGATTAGTATGGTTTGATTAACAAAGTTACGTTCGGACCGTATAGCTCTTATTTCCCAATTATCTTCGTTTTCGCCACGCTATCGGACTCAGTTGCAGCTATTTACTCAAAAACACTGCTCTGACCCAATTCTTCAGCTCATTAAGAGCTATGCAGTCCGAAACTCACGGAAAATGAGCGAATTAGCTAAAATAGCTGCATTACGGTCCGTAATGGCAACTCTAGGGTCATACCAGCAAGGCTCATACAAAAAAATGATCCTGAATCTAATCCGTTGCACCCCCGCATTGTCCTTCCAAAATCTAAGTCTTTTTCATTACCATCTATTACTATTACTATTACTATTACTAATCATTATTCAGAAAAAAAGTGCTCTGCTTAGTCCGTATTTTAATCAACACTTGACCTTAGGTCTGACCTAAGGTTTATAGTTATTTTATCAAATAACTTACAGTTAGGAGCACCGCCCTTGAATCCGTACCTTACAATTGGCGAACTATCAAAACTTATGAATGTATCTATCCACCAGATTCGATATTTTGAAGAAAAAGAAATCCTGTTTCCATCCTATATAGACAATAATCAGTACCGGATGTACGGCATCGATGAGATCTATCAATTGGCACATATCCTGTTGCTCCGCAAATTAAACATCCCTGTCAGCACCATTAACCAAAGTATGAATAAATCCGCAACGAATGACTACCAACTGCTGTTAGAGAAATCGTTAAACAAAATCAACTCAGAAATAAACCAATTAATAATGCTGCAACAATTTATACAAAAGGTACTAAAAGAGCATGCAGATTATGGCAACATGAAGGGGGATTATCAAATTAAACATGTGGACAATCGTTATCTGAAAAAGTGGTTGGTGCTAGAGGATAACGAAACAATAACTGCACGAAGTTTATATGAAAAAAGACCGCAGTACCATCATTTATTTGAAACAGATTTGCATTATGTATACGATTCTGAACAAGTAACCTTATGCTTTGAAACCATTGAAACCACTCCCGCCCCTGACATTGTTTTAGAAAAAGGGTGTTATCTCTATAAAGCATTTTTTGTAACAGACGATCAGGATGTAGATCATGAGATTGCCAAGCTGGAACACTTTTTAAATGGGCATCACTACATGGTATTGGGACCAATCATCATTTTGGAGAAATCGTACCTATCCATGTTTAACAACGACAAGCTTCATTATGAGCTTCAAATTCAAATCGAGCATGCCTTAGATGATACCACTAAATGAGTACAAACGAGGTTATCATCGCCCATTACCAGGAACAAGATCGTGAGGCTGTAAGCAGGCTTTTGGTAGATGCATTTCACGGGAAATTCCACTCTCTTCTCTCTCTCGAGGACAATGAAATTGCTGATCTACTTATAAGACTTTGGGAACAAGATTCTACTTCTTTATCATCCAAACAAATAATCGCTTATGAAAACGGAGAAGTGGTTGGCACTATCTACTTAAAATGGCAGGATACGCTCTCCCTTAAAAAAGGATCAATGAAACCACTGAATCTGACTCCCTTTTTGCAGCTATTCAAGAAATTTGGTTGCTTAAATGTTTGTAAGTTAATCCTTGGGTTATATTTTTTGGATTATCAACCTAGAGCAAAAGAGTGTTATGTGGCTCATTTGGCTGTTCGGTCCAGTCACCGTAATAAGGGAATTGGCAAAGAGTTGCTGGATTGGGCGGCGGATTTTGTCAACAGTCATTCTGAGGTTGAAAGATTAACGCTACATGTTGCTAACAATAATAAACGAGCCATTAATATGTACCAGCAGTTGAACTTTGAGATCCATAAATCTGACTATAGCGCGGTAAGACATTTACTTTTTAAAGAGCCTGTTTGGCATTACATGATAAGAAAAACATCGCTACAATCTGGGGGATCAATGAATGAAAAAGAAAAATAAGCTAACTGTCTGGATGATTACCATTTCGTTGTTGATTGCAGCGGTCCTGTTCGTACTACAGCAACATTCTTTTTCAATGACTGAGCAAAAAATTGAAATAGATACACCTCAAGGTCAACTAACAGGAACCTTAGTTCTGCCCGAAAGTTACTCTGGAACCGTCGGACTGGTAGTTTTTGTTCATGGGGATGGCCCAGTTAATGATACTTACGATGATGGATATAAACCTTTGTGGGAAAAGCTCGCCTCTGCCGGATATGCTTCCTTATCTCTTAACAAACCGGGTATTGGGGGTTCCTCAGGGAACTGGCTAGAACAAAGCATGGAGGATAGAGCGCAAGAAACTATTTATGCGATTAACTGGGCTAAAGCCTTACCTATGATTGATGCTCAAGCTATTGGTTTGTGGGGAGCAAGTCAGGCGGGCTGGGTGATTCCTAAGATTGTTAAAAAAGTGCCTGATCTCGCCTTCAGTATTCTTGTATCCCCCGCCATTCAATGGATTTCTCAAGGACAATACAATACCCGACAAGAGATGATTTTAGAAGGTTTTTCAGAACAGGAGATAAAAAAGAGAGAAGATTATAACGCGCAAATCCTACTGCTACTTAAAGAACAGGCGTCGTATGAAAAGTACTTGCGAATTGCACAATCGGACGAATTAATTTCCAAAGAAAAATGGGGTTTTTTCGCTAAAAATTATCAGTCAGATGCGAGCGGGGATTTAAAAAACTTCACTACACCTGTCCACTTAGTTCTTGGCGGGCAAGATATAAATGTAGATGTTGAGGAAACCGAACGTGTTTACCGTGAAAAAATTCCTGAAAACCTACTCTCCGTCTTCTATATTCCTGATGCTGATCACTCTATGCTCTCAAAAAAGAATGCCTTATCACCATTAAGAACATATTTGACCGCTGTCTTTTTTCCACGACATATTGTTGTTGAGCCATATTTAGATGATTTGGTTCACTTTGTAAGCCAGTTTTAATCTGTTTGCCATTCATTATGCACTCTCGCCAGCTGAACTCCCTACGTTCGGACTGTATAGCTCTTATTTGCCAATTATCTTCGTTTTCGCCACGTTATCGGACTCAGTTGCAGTTATTTACTCAAAAACACTCCTCAGTTCCACTTTTTCAGCTCATTAAGAGCTATGCAGTCCGAAACTCAGGGAAAATGAGCGAATTAGCTGAAATAGCTGCACTACGGTCCGCAACCACCACGCGGAAGTACTTAACAACAGCACAAGCCCATGTAAAGGCTTTGATTTTTTCAGAAACTACGCATTTTATAGAATGCCTACGTCTATCACCAATGATCTCCCTACGTTCGGACCGTACAGCCCTTATTTGCTGAATTTCCTCGTTTTCGCCACCTTATCGGACTCAGTTGCAGCTATTTACTCAAAAACACTGCTCTGATCCACTTTTTCTGCTCATTAAGAGCTATGCAGTCCGAAACTCAGGGAAAATGAGCGAATTAGCTGAAATAGCTGCGTTACGGTCCGCAACAACAACCGCGGAAGTAATGACTGCCCAAGCCCGTGTATTGGCTATGATTTCCCCAGAATCTACGTATCTTATAGAATACCTACGACTATCACCAATGCACTCCATACGTTCGGATCGTACAGCCCTTATTTGCTGAATTTCCTCGTTTTCGCCACGTTATCGGACTCAGTTGCAGCTATTTACTCAAAAACACTGCTCTGATCCACTTTTTCTGCTCATTAAGAGCTATGCAGTCCGAAACTCAGGGAAAATGAGCGAATTAGCTGAAATAGCTGCGTTACGGTCCGTAACCACCATGCGGAAAGTACTTAACAACAGCTCAAACCCATATGTTGGCTTTAATCTCCCCAGAATCTACGCATTTTACAGAACATCTACGACTATCACCAATGCACTCCCTACGTTCGGACTATATAGTCCTTATTTGCTGAATTTCCTCGTTTTCGCCACCTTATCGGACTCAGTTGCAGCTATTTACTCAAAAGCACCCCTCAGATCCACTTTTTCGGCTCATTAAGAGCTATGCAGTCCGAAACTCAGGGTAAATGAGCGAAATAGCTGCACTACGGTCCGTAACGACAACCGCGGGCGTAATTTTGGCTCAAACGGTCGCGGACTTCCACTGCAAGCGTTCTTACCGGCAGCTTAGGTTCACTAACGACAACCGAGTATGTAATTATTGCTCAAACGGTCGCGGACTTCCACTGCGAACGTACTTATCGGCAGCTTAGGTTCACTAACGACAACCGAGTATGTAATTTTGACTCAAACGGTCGCGGACTTCCACTGCGAGCATACTTATCGACAACTTCGGCACCCGTAACCACCACGCAGCGTACTAACCACCAGCAACAGACTCCGAAAACTCCACGTAAATAGCAGAAGCAAAGGCATAAACCGGGTGTCATTAACTCAGATTCTCCCTCTCCTGCTGCATAAACAGCGTTATATGGCGTATTGATTATAGCTGTACGCTTTAGTGATAACGTATAATTTCGGATGATCAAGCTTAGCTTTGGTCAAAATCGATCATATAAGGAGAGGTTTTAATCATTGAGAAAACAACAACGTTTGTTAGCCATGCTCGTAACCTTCCTGCTTTTGTGTTCCTCTTTTCCGTTATCGATGTTTGCAGAGGAAGCACCTGATCCTTATGAAGGAATGATTAACATTCAAAGTGAATGGCAAGGCAGCGTATTTGGTGATGTTGGGGGGCAAGACAAGATTACTGCGGCCAACTTTGGCATTACGGAGAACACGGATGGATCAGCAACACTGCGAAGCTCGAACGATAGAGGTAAAGTATCGGGCAGCACGGAAGGTATCGCTTATTACTTTAAAGAAATTGATCCAAGCGTTAATTTTGAATTGAAGGCAACGGCTCACGTGGATGCTTGGACAGCCAATAACCAAGTTTCCTTCGGAATAATGCTGCGCGGCAATGTGTGGGATAACCAATTCGGAGCCTACTCTGGAGATTATGTCGCCGTGGGTGCTTTGGATCAAGAAATGAAAGCGTTTCATAAATTGCAAAATACAAGCCTACAGAAACTTGGGTACGTGTTTGATAACGCTAATCGCCCTGCCCAAGGAGAGAATTACGAATTAAGCATCAAAAAGACCGGAAATCTGTATATTGTCCGCATCGGCAATGAAACCAAAACGATCGAAAGCTTTGACGGCTCCATTCAATATGCGGGCCTTTATACTGCTAGAAATACTACGGTTACGTTCCGAAACATTCAATTCAGTCAAGAAGGCCAAATCGAGCTAGGACCTTGGGGCTTCAGCGCCTTCGGAGGCAATACTAGTCCAGCTAAGAACCCCGAACCTATAATTGAAAGTCCAACCTCTGTAACGATGACGACTTACGGCGGCAAAATCTCTAGCAGCGATGAGGGATTATCTTTTTATTCGAAAGAGATTCCTGTGGATGCGAACTTTGAACTGAAAGCGACCGCTTCAGTGATTGCTTTTAATAACAATAGTACTGTCAGCACACCTAACCAGAAATCCTTCGGTCTTATGCTCCGCGACAGTGTTGGAACAAACGGAGATGCAAGCACAAGCACTTCTAACTACGCGGCGGTCGGTGCTTTGGATCAAGTAATGAAAGGTTTTTATAAAAAAGATACCCAAGTGAAGTTAAATCCTTTTAGCGATATCCAGGCCCCGTCCGCAGGAGCTGTATATTCGCTAAGTATTAAAAAATCAGGAGATACTTATCGATTAAGTGTGGGTGATCAGACCGAAATCATAACACTGGACGATACGTTCACAGATACTCTTTTTGCCGGAATTTATGTAGCTAGAGATGCAACTGTTACTTTCAGTGACATAGACATCCAGCTTGAATCCAAAATCGTAACCAGCTTAACCGCTGATACGAGCGCAATGATGAAAACCACTTATCTGGTTGGTGAGCCCCTTGATTTGACTGGATTAGTCGTTAAGGCTATTTTTTCTGATGAGAGCGAGGCAGTTTTATCTTCTACGGATTATATTGTTACAGGCTTTGATAGCAGCAAGGTTGGAGAAAATATCATAACCATTAACTACAACGGTGCTTTCGTGAGCATTCCTTTGCAAATCGTTCCATTATCTATGACCTCATTATCAGTGAAGTATTATCCAGCTAAAACCGTATATTACCCAGGGGATACCTTCGATCCAGAAGGTCTTGTTCTTGTTGCCAATTATAACGACGGCTTCCTGACCAAAGAACTGACCAGTGATCTTTATTCCCTCTCCATTAACGGACAACCGATCAGCGATTTATTACCGTATCTATTTACGCAATCAGGCTCCACAGCGGTATCCGTTACTTCAACAGAGGCGCCGGCAATCACATCGACCTTTAATGTGGAAGTAAAAGCAGCGACGTTATCCGCTTTAGAAATTCGAAATGAACCTAAACAAACACTCTACTATATCGGGGACTCCCTCAAACTAGAAGGACTTGTGGTTTATGCTCATTACAGTGATGGTACACAGATTCGGCTGTTGAACAATGAATACAAAGTCTCTCCTCTCGACACCACGACATCTGGGGATAAAAAAATCACAATTACGCATAAAGGCTTAACAACCTCTTTTCAAGTTAAGGTCAACGTTAAAAAACTAGTAGGCATCGAAGTCACCAGCTATCCTAAAACTACCTTTTTTATTAACGAAAACTTTGACAGCAAAGATCTCTTCGTATCCAAAGTGTATGATAATTCAGATAGAGAGAAGCTAAACAGCTATACGCTCGACACTTCCAAGTTCAACAATCAGGCAGCTGGAGTGTATGAAATTGGCATACTCCCTACCGATTCTTCTATTATGCCCATTACGTATTCCGTTACAGTAAAAGAAAAGATGGATCCCGTTTGGAAAAGCATTCAATTCGGTCAGTCCACTTCAGCTACTAACAATCAGACGATTGTCAACGAGGATGGATCCGCCCAACTGATCGCTTTGGAAGGCGGCGGTAAAGTCACCGAAGATCATGACGGCATTACCTTCTATTACACCGAGCTAGATGCTGCGGAAGATAATTTCGTGCTGTCTGCGGATATCCAAGTGTTGGCTTTTGCAAAAAATCCATATGACGGGCAAGAATCTTTTGGCATTATGGCACGTGACGTCATCGGCACACAAGGAAATTCTAGCGTCTTTGCATCCAATATAGCTGCCCTCGGTGGTTATAGCGGCGGGACGAAAAGCGATCTGGGCACACAGCTTTTTGTCCGTACGGGAGTTGAAAAAACGGATGGGACTGGCAGTAAAGGGATTCAAACCATCATGCTTCAAAAAGAACGTCCTGCACCTGCCAATACTGTTCCAGCAGCACCTTACCATTTAACCTTAGCAAAGACGAATAGTGGTTTTACAGGACAGCTCAATAATGGCCAGCAAGCTATTCATTTCACACCAGACATTCTAAGCGTACAGGATTCAAAAATGTATGTCGGATTCTATGCTGCTCGTTTAGCCACAATTAATGTAAGCAATATTCAATTAACAGTCACTTCAGCAGCTACAGATTCTCCTAAAATAGAACCACCTGCGACTCCCGTCACACCTAGCTTAAATATACTTTCACTAAGTAAAACCTCAGATCCAGCTTACCAAATGATTGTGCGCTCTAATGTCAACGGAACGGTGACGTTGAAGCAAGGTTCTACGATCATCGCTCAGGATATCGAGGCAATAGCTGGTAAACGTCTTTCTATTCCCACGAGACTTCTTGATCAAGGAGATACGAACTTCAGCATTACTTTTTTATCAGATGATACTCAGTATTTGACCTCTTATGAGAAGATCATCAGCAACTTTACCGTCACCCTAAAAAGTTATAACGAAGATGATGATATCTACGTATCCCCCACCGGATCAAGCTCCGGAGATGGAACAATCAATCTCCCACTTGATATCGATACTGCGATTGATTTCGTTAAACCAGGTCAGCATATTATTGTGCTTGAGGGTCGTTATGTGCGGAAATCACCACTTGAGATTAAAAAGTACAATGATGGCAAAGCCTCCGCCAAAAAGTATATAGAAGCAGCACCAGGAGCAAGACCTATCTTTGATTTTGACAAAAAAACAGAAGGCGTTCTCTTGAGCGGAAACTATTGGCATGTGAAAGGACTTGATTTCACTCGCTCAGCAGGGAATACCAAGGGCTTTACGGTGGGAGGCAATTATAACATCGTTGAAAATAGCCGTTTCTATGCGAATGGTGACACTGGTCTACAAATCAGCCGAACAGATGGTACCGCGATAGAACTCAGTGAATGGCCTTCCTACAACTTAATTCTCAACAGTACCTCCTTCGACAACCGTGATCCATCTGACAATAATGCCGATGGCTTTGCGGCAAAATTGACTGCGGGTGTTGGTAATATTTTTAGAGGTTGTCTGGCGCATAACAATATCGACGATGGCTGGGACTTATATACGAAAGCAGGCTCAGGTGCAATAGGTTCAGTGCTGATTGAGCACAGCGCCGCCTTCAACAATGGGTTCTTAACAGACGGAACCGTAGGTGCCGGTGATAAAAATGGCTTCAAGCTTGGTGGCGAAGGCATTCATGTCACACATACCATCCGCGATTCCATCGCTTTTGGTAATGGCGCTTATGGTTTTACAAGCAATAGTAATCCAGGTGTGATCGCCATCAACAACATCGGATTTAACAATACGCGTGGTAATATAAGCTTCACCACTTATGATCACATTACTGCAGACTTTACGATTGACGGTTTCTTATCTTACCGAACTGCCAACATTGCAAAAGACCAATATCCAGCTTCTTTAGCTGCGGACAATAATTTCATGTTTGACGGTACGCGATCGGCGAATAAATCAGGTTTAGAACTGAGTGATTCTAACTTTGTCAGCTTAAATCCTGTAGTCAATTACTCTCGGGATACTGACGGGAATATAATCTGGGGCGATTTCTTGAAGTTCATTCCTTTGGATGGGCCGGAACCAAGTCCGACGGCTTCTCCGAGTCCAACGGCTTCTCCAAGTCCGACGGCTTCTCCGAGTCCGACGGCTTCTCCGAGCCCAACGGTTTCTCCGAGCCCAACGGCTTCTCCAAGTCCGACCGCTTCTCCAAGTCCGACGGCCTCACCGAGTCCGACTGTTTCTCCGAGTCCGACCGCTTCTCCAAGTCCGACGGCTGCCGCGAGCTCAGGCAGTTCCGGATCATCGGTTGGAGATTCGACCACTACTATACTCCATTTGGACGGTAGCGTAAGGATTGAGATACCTACTACTATGAATGGAGAAAAAGCTAGCGTAATATTGACTGAATCTTCCTTACAAAAGATTATGGCTTTAGCCAAACCTAATTCCGCAGGCCACAAAATCCTAAGAATTCAGCTCGCAGAGGAACAATCGTCAAATGTTGGCTCATTTGAAGTCACTCTCCCTGCCGCAGCATTTCTTGTTGGAGCATCCACATTGCAGCTGGAGATCAATACATCACTAGCTACCTTTGTACTTCCGGATAATCTATTCCCGGCGAAGACACTGGACAATGTGAAGACGGTTACCTTGCTCCTCAAGCCTGTCGATACAACAGGAAGTTTAAAGAAGCAATTGGGTGAAAGTTTGCTTATTGATTACGAGTTACTTTTGGATGGTACAACAGTTCAATTAGAGAGTTTAAATTCGGCCATACAAATTGGGCTTCCTTATCCAGCAGCTGTACCTCCATTGAACAACGCCTTTATTGTAGTTTGGAACGTCAATGAGCACGGAGTCATCCAACCGGTAGTAGGCGGGAATTATGATTCAGATAAGAAGCAAGCTATTTTCTCAACAACAAATTCATCTGGACAATACGCCGCCGTTTACAATCACAAAACGTTCAGGGACATAACTGATTCTCATTGGGCGAAGTTTATTGTAGAAGTACTAACATCAAAAGGTGTCATTAATGGTGTAACAGAAACAGAGTTTAGGCCCGACCAGACTGTTACACGTGCAGATTTCGCACTTTTATTGGTTAGAGCTTTAGGTCTATCCGCAGCAGAAGGAAATAGCTTTGCTGATGTGTCACCTAACGATTACTTTTATGAGGGACTTATGACAGCTCAGAAATTAGGGGTCGTTACGGGCCAAACCGACGGCCTTTACCACCCTCATGACTCCATCTCCAGACAAGAAATGTTTGTTATGGCAGCTAGGGCATTGAAGGCTGCTGAGGTATGGGAATCGAATACGACCGCTTCCTCCCCCTCTGCATTAGACAGCTACACCGACCATAATCAAATTTCTAATTATGCGGCAAATGATATTGCAACGCTGGTATCAGCAGGTCTTATTAAAGGAGACTCTCAGCAGCAGCTTACACCAACTGCCCATTCCACACGTGCCGAAGCCGCCATGCTGATTTACAGAATTATGATGCAAAAATAAAAAAAGAACTCCAAGACCACTATACTCGTGGTTTTGGAGTTCTTTTTATCCTCTTCCCTCCCCCCTTAAGTCTTCTAGTTCATTTCCTTATCAGGCGGATTGGAAACCCGATACCCTTTCGGTGATTGATGGGTGATTTTCTGGAAATTCCGATGAAATGACCGTAAGTTACTATAGCCGCAAAGGTTGGCAACTTCACCAATAGTCAGATTCGAGTTTTTTAATATATAACATGCTTGTGAGATCCGATAGTGATTCAAGTAATCTGTGAAGGGCATTTTCATCAGCTGGACAAATAGCTTTGATAAATACGGGTAATCATATTGCAGATGTTTTGCTACAGCTTTTAATGTGCAATCGGCAGAATAATTTTGTTCTACAAAAAGCAGGATTTTATAGAGCACCTTTGTTTGCGGGGACTGTTTGACCGGAGCAAATGATGTCTGACAGATCAACTGCGCACATACACCATACAGGAAACTTTTCTGGCTATAAATCGAATCCAGCTTTGTACAATCAGGTTCATTCACAGCATGGAGAACATTGTCAGTTGGAATAAAGCTTTTATAATTCATGTGAAAATCACCTATCAATTCTGTGGAGAAGAGGATTACCATAATCTCCGAAAAATCAATCGTCTCAAATTCATGCATCTGATTAGGAAAAATAAAAACCAGATCATTTTTCTGTACCTGATAGCTTTTCCCATCAATGGTGATAGATAACTGCCCTTCTTTGACATAAATAATCTCAAATGCCCGATGAAAATGAAGTGGAAAATGATAGTTTTTCAATGGAATGAGTTTAAAGTAATCTTTTTCGCTGACACCATGTTTTTCAAAAAAGGGCCACAAGTAGATTCTCCTTCACGAAAACACTAATTTTGTCTTAAAGTGTACTATATAAAGTATAGAACTAACAACGTTATTTCCTATAATATTGGATAAAGTCAACCAAGCGGAGGTTATAGGACAATGGAATATCACATATCAAAAACCGGTTCAGATCAAGGTCAAGGCACTCAGGTGGATCCCTTTTTAACCATCAATAAAGCGGCTTCAGTAGCTGTGGCTGGGGATAAGGTTATCGTTCATGAAGGGATATATCGCGAGTGGGTAAAACCGAGATACAAAGGATTAAGCGAACAAAGAAGAATTATTTATCAAGCCGCTGAAGACGAGCAGGTTGTCATAAAAGGCTCTGAGCATATACAAGATTGGCAGCAGGTTGAGAACCAAATATGGAAAGTGATCTTGCCGAACACGTTTTTTGGCAGCTTTAATCCGTATGTTGAGGAAGTGTCTGGCGATTGGCTCGTCACTATAGAGGAGACAAGACACTTAGGGGATGTATATCTAAATGGCATGTCTTTTTACGAGGTCAGTCAGTATGATCAACTGGCAGCTCCTGTCGAAAAGCTGGAGTTCAAGGATCTCTGGACACAAGAGATGGTTCCGGTCCAAAATCCAAAACAGACGACCTACGTTTGGTTTGCCGAAGTAAGCCCTGACCACACCACGATTTACGCTAATTTCCAAGGTGCCAACCCGAACAAAGAACTGGTAGAAATCAATGTACGCAGATCTTGTTTCTACCCTGAAGAAACCGGAATTGATTATATTACTGTAAAAGGTTTTGAAATGGCGCATGCGGCAACACCTTGGGCACCTCCAACGGCAGACCAGCCCGGACTGCTAGGCACTAACTGGAGCAAAGGCTGGATTATTGAAAATAATATCATTCACGATGCCAAATGCAGCGCTATCAGTATCGGCAAAGAAGCTTCCACAGGCCATAATTACCGCACCCTTCGAAAAGACAAACCCGGATATCAATATCAGCTTGAATCCGTCTTTACTGCTGAGCGTCAGGGCTGGAGCAAAGAATCGATCGGTTCACATCTTATCCGCCATAATACCATTTATGATTGCGGCCAAAATGCCATCGTCGGCCACTTAGGTTGTATTTTCAGCGAAATTCATCATAACCATATTTACAACATTGCGACAAAACGGGAATTCTGGGGCCACGAAATTGCCGGGATCAAGCTTCACGCACCGATCGATACTCACATCCACCATAACCGGATTCACGATTGTACTTTAGGTTTATGGCTGGATTGGCAGACCCAAGGGACAAGAATCAGCAAAAATCTGTTCTATCAAAATCATCGGGATTTGTTTATAGAAGTAAGCCATGGCCCTTACATTGTTGACCATAATATCTTGACAGCTAAACATGCTTTAGAGAATGTAGCCCAAGGTGGAGCCTATATCAACAATCTGATCGGCGGCAGGATGGTTCATCGAAAGGTACTAAACCGGTCCACGCAATATCATCTTCCGCATAGTACAAAAATTGCCGGTTTCTCACTTATTTATGGTGGGGACGATCGGTTCTATAACAATATCATTGTTGGAAAAGACGGATGGACAGGCGTGGGAACATCACATTTCAATCACTACACCACCTCTTTGGCGGAGTATATCGAGAATGTCCATAAGTTACACGGTGATCTTGAGGAGTTTGAACTCGTTGAACAGCCTATGTTCATTAATAACAACGCTTACTTAAACAGTGCAGAGCCTTTCGAAAAAGAGAATGTAAAGCTGGTTGAGGAAAGCTTTGATCCAGACTTCTTTATTGTAGATCAAGGAGATGAGGGATTCCTTTCCATTGATCTGCCTGATAGCTTCGTTAACTTCTTAGGTGAAGTACATTCAACTGAAACTTTGCCGCGGGTGCGCATCGTGGATGCCGAGTTTGAGAATCCGGATGGCAGCAATATAATCCTGGATACAGATTTTCTGGATAACAAGAAAGAGAATAAAAGCACTTTAGGACCTCTTACACTTTTGAATAAGGGCAAAAATTATATTAAAGTGTGGTGATCGGTAAAGCAGGTGGCTAGTCCACCTGCTTTTTTCATTGCAATCATTGAGTCTGCTACTTATTGGCCTTAATCTTTTGAATAGATACTTCGTTTTGTTCTATTATGATTTGATATTCAACAATCTCTCCTGCTTTAAATTCTTCGTTAAATTCTTTACTGACCGATCAAAGAATTGATCTGAAGGTCATGGACGATAAATAAAACGAATATAGATAAGTCTTGTGAAAAGTTATCTGAATGATACTCTAATTCAAAATAATAATCCTGCCCGTGATTACACCCTTTTCATCTCTGGAAAATTGAAGTGCCCTAGTTTCTTTATCGTCCGCACTGAAGCTTACGGAATCCGAGTAACCGATTTGCCCTTCCTCAAACATATTTTGGACAAAAAGCTTGACACTCCAGTTATCGTATTCATAATTGAAAGCCCCTTGTTCATCAACACGCACTTCCTTTACAGATTCAGGGATAATCGTGCCGGTGGAGATTTTTTTCTTCATATCCTCTATTTTTTTAATTAGTTCCTTCTCATCATCATCAATAGAGGCAGCTGCATCTGTTGAAACCGCTGAATCAACTTTGCTGTCGGCAGAGGGTTCTTTCAACAGCTCCTGTAAATAGCTCTCAGCTTTGACAGGGTCAGCTTTGGTTGGATCCAGCGGAAGTTCAAATAGAATAGCGGTCCCCTTGTAATCGTTATTAGCGCTAATTTCCCCTGTACTTTCATTATAAGCAAACGCATCTTTGCTGAAAAAAGAACTACCATTACTGACAGCTAGATATACCCCTCGGTCAGCGAACATCTCCACTCCATCACATTCAATCAGCCGGTACATAATTCCATCTATAACAGCCTCGCTATAGCCACCATTCATTGTTGTGATATTAACCTGCCATGGTTTTAGTCCCTTTATAAGCGGTGACACAAAGAATGGATCCTGGCCATACTCCGGTTCACTTGTAGCAGGCATGGGGCCACCGTCTATTCTGGCGATGGATACAACGGCATAGGATCTGTTTGGGTTAATATTCTGATCAGACTTACTCAGTTCTGAAAGACCTTCCCCCGAGACTATTCCATTCAACGTCACGTTATAATCACCAGATATAACCGATTGGTTGATTTCAACAGCATCCCTGCTTTCGAATGCTTTTGCCAGCAGTTGCTGGCCCAGATGCTCAGCAACCTGCTTGGGGCTAAATAGCTGTGTAGCTGCATAAGCCGTTAAAGACATTACAAGCGTGAATATAGTAACCATTAGTCCAATCGAAACTCTTTTTTTATAGGCTGGTTTCATTGGTTTAGTCTCCTTAAACTGTTGGATGATTCTTTCGTTTAATTCCTCTGTCGGCTCTGCTGTAGAAGCTAGCGCTTGCTTTAGCAGTTGATCCAACTTTTCGGAGTCATTCATTGGGATTCAACCTCCAAAATCTTTTTCATCGCCTTGCGGGCTTGGAAAAGTCTGCTTTTAACTGTGCCCGGTGGAATCCTTAGCGCTGAAGCAATCTCATCAACGGTCATTTCTGCGGTATAGTACAGATAGAGCGGTATTTTCAGTTTCTCATTCAGCCGGTCTGCGGCAGCATGAATCATGTGCCGAAGCTCCTGGGACAGCAATGCATCCTCTGGCATAACCTCTCCATCGGAAGTACACGCCAGATCGACCGCTTCATTATAATCTGCTGTAGGTGCAATTCTTTGCCGCCATGCCCATTTTCTGCGTTTGTTTTTGCGTAATGAGATAGCAATCGAGATAAGGAACGCTTTCGGATTTTGGTTCAGGTCCATTTTATGCCGCATTTCCATAGCTTTTAAAAAAGTCTCCTGATAGAGATCGTCCGTATCCACCCTATTCCCCGCAAGCGTAAAACAAAATGCGTAAATTGCTTTGCCATGTAATTTTATTAGGTCACTCAACTCTTCAATTTCCAAGTAGGCTACTCCTTTCTGAATGGCCATTCACCTATATATTGTCGTAACCTTGGAATCGGTTCACTATTTTGCTGTTGACTTTGACCTTAGGGTAAGGTGTTAAGTAGAGCTAGAACCAAACATCGATGTTTTGGCTTGGAAGCTTAATTAAAACGAAAAAAGGAGATGACTTTTTGCTGTCGATTGGAGAATTCTCGAAGATATGCGAAGTTTCTACGAAGACGCTTCGATATTATGATGAGATCGGATTAATTCATCCCGATGAGATTAACCCTGAGAACGGTTATAGGTATTACTCCATTAAACAACTTAAAAAAATGCTTTTTATCAATCGTCTGAAAGGTTATTGTTTCTCGCTGGAAGAAATCAAAGACATTTTACAATGGGAACAGAATCATTCAGAAGAGAAGCTCTACTCAGCCCTTAATCTCAAGAAAAAAGAAATACAGGAGAAAATAAGCGCTTATGAATACACCTTACAACAAATCAATAGTGATGTTTTAAATTTGGAGAAAGGTATTCCCATGATGTCTTACCTGAATGAGATAAAAGTAGAGCTTGTTGAAACTCAGCCTATGAATATTCTTTTTATGCGTCAGATGTTGAGCAGTGATGACTATGCGTTAGGTTATGGACATTATTTTAGCAGGCTATATGAAAAAATCGCCACGGAAAAACTCACTTTGCTCGGTACGCCAATAACGATATATCACAGCCATGAATATAATCCAGCCGGAAATGATACAGAGTTTGCCCTCCCTATAAAAGAGAGTGTAAAAGGTACAAGAGATTTGCCTGATGCTCTTTGTGCGAGATCTGTTCTTAAAGGCGCCTATTCAGAATTGACCTCGGTCTATGCTCAGCTGAGAGAATGGATAGAAAATGAAGGTTATCAATGGGTGAACTCACCTTATGAAATCTACTTAACGGACCCGACACAGGTTGCTGTGCCTGAGGATCTGGTTACCGAGGTCTATTTTCCAGTAAAGAAAAAAAATTCATAAAGGAGTAACTTTCATGCTCAAAAACAATTATCCAACTTCAGATTGGCAAATCTCAGCCCCCGCAAACTTAGGAATGGATGCTGATATGCTTTCAGAACTAGAATCGAAGATCAAATCCGAGTATAGCAATATCAATGGGATTGTTGTGGTAAGAAGTGGAACTATCGCTTATGAAAAATATTATAATGGCGCTAGCCCGAATGACACACATCATGTGGCCTCTGTAACAAAAAGTATCATATCCGCGCTCATAGGCATTGCCTTAGAGGCTGGCTTTATTAACAATGCAGATCAAAAGGTACTGGAGTTTTTCCCGGACTATGTTCCAAACGCTGCTCAAGATCCGCAAAAACAAGAAATCACCTTACGCCATCTCCTGACGATGACCGCACCTTATGCTTTTGCAGATTGGCACGAACCGCTGGAGCAAATGTGTATGCAGCCTGACTGGGTAAAATATACGCTGGATATGCTAGGCCAACAAGGAACAATTGGGGATTTCAAATATTCTACCGCTGGAGCACATCTGCTTTCTGCCATCATCACGCGCAGCACTGGACAAAGTGCCCGTGAGTTCGCCAACGAACGTTTATTTAAACCTATCGGAATGAATGAAATCCCGGATTATGAGATGAGCTCATTTGGGTTCGATGATTTGTTTGGGGTTAAGGTGAAGGGGTGGGTGGAAGACCCCAATCGTATCACCACAGGAGGATGGGGACTTATGTTGTCTCCACGCGATATGGCGCGTTTTGGTTTATTATATTTGAACCGTGGACAATGGGGGCATAATCAGATCATTTCGGAGACATGGATTGAGGAATCAACAGCGATGAACCCTAATCATTACGGTTACTTGTGGTGGCTACGCGAAGAAGGCGGGGTTTACACCTACTCTGCGTTAGGTGATGGTGGTAATGTCATTTGCTGCATTCCAGAAAAAAAACTTGTCGTAGCCATCGCCTCAGAATTTACACTTCAGCCTCGTGACCGGTGGCCTCTGATTAAGGATTGTATTATTCCGTCTGTTGTAGAGTAAAGAAGATAGAAAACATGCTGGTTGCCACTACTTTATTAACAACTAGTAGAGCAACCAGCTGTCTACACTCTAAATCATTTTGCTTCATGGAAAAATAATATCGCCTTCGTTGCTGCTTACATCAAAAAATCCTACTTTGTATTTTATAGCCAACTCCCGCATCGCCATATAAGCTTCCTCAGCTACAGAATAAGCGAAAGCTGCATAGATGACGGATGAGCCAAGTGAGTAGTCAGTCAACCGGTTATCCGTTCCGGCTTCCTCCATCGCCTCAAAAATCTCGTCCTCTACATTCATATTAGGAAATTGCTCAGACAACTCACTATAAAAGCGTTGCAACGCCTCCGATAAAACTGATGGATCATTATAGGCATGGTCTTCCGACCACTGCACTTGCTGCTCATACCACTCCATAAACGCTGCTCTCTCTTGCGGCGCTTTAGACGTCTCGAATGCCATCAAATCATAGCTCATTTAAAATCCTCCTCTAACCCACCCTAATCGTGCATTTTCAGTTCCTATAAATTGTTGGGCTGTTTTGATTATATATTAAAAATCATCAGACCCATACTATAGAATCATGATACTTCCTCACCCGTTAAATATCATGTGAGCTCCGGTGTATCCACAAAAGTAACCACTGGCTCCATTACGCCATGTAGTTCGAATAAGATTAGCTCGTTATCACCTTGACGCAGAAGCGGCGCTGGTAAGTACAGTGTTTTAGTGGGACCTTGCTCCCAGTAGCGCCCTAAATTAAAGCCGTTTATAAAAACCTGACCTTTACTCCATCCATCCAGCTGCAAAAAAGTATCCTCAGGCTTACTGACTTGAAAGCTCCCCCGGTAAAAAGTGGGCTGCTGACGTTGCTCGCAATCTATCGGTGTGAATGATAATCCCTTAAGATGGGTTAAAGGCAAAGAACGAATCGTCCAATCATGCAGGAATTGATAGCCGAGTCTAACGCCACAGGTTATGCCTTTTGGATCACGAAGCAGCGGGCCATAATTTACACGCCCCATATTCTCCACAAGGATGTCGATCTGCAGTCCCTCCGTTGGAACCTCTAATGGAATTCCTCGCGGATCCCAGCGTTCAACTGTACCGACAAAGGCCCCATTCGCGAATACAAGCGCACGATCACGTACTTCTTGAAGGAAGAGCTCCGTACTGCTGCGGGGTCCACTGATCTTCGTCGAATACAAAATGAACCCATAATTCTGATTCAGTTTCTCCATTGGCTCGGGACATGCTCTATGTACTGGGTGAGACAAAACGTCTAACTGAGTGAACAGTGGTGCTGCTTCTGTCATCAACACTTTACCATAAGCTTGTGACTTTATTAACGGCGGTAATTCCAGGGGCGGCAACGTTACGTATTTCTCAATTATTGTCCGAGCTGCATAGAATTTTGCAGTTGGCTTACCGGATTCGTCCAGCAGCGTATCATAATCGTAGCTGGTTACGATGGGCTCATATTTGTCAAAAAGATTTGCCCCATTCATAAATCCAAAATTCGTCCCCCCATGGAACATATAGAAGTTAACAGAGGCTCCTAAAGCCAGCATTTCATCCAAAGTCTCCGCTACTTCAGATTCGGGGCGTGTATTATGCGGTTTCATCCAGTGGTCAAACCATCCATTCCAGAATTCCATACACATCAACGGTCCCGTAGGCTGATATTCACGTAGTTTAGCAAAGGCATCCTTTGCCCGTGAACCGAAATTCACCGTGGCGAACACTCCGTCAATCATGCCCCCTTGGAGCATATGATCTTCAGCTCCATCTGAAGTAAACAGCAGAACGTCCATGCCGCGGGCGATCATTCCTGCTTTTAGATCATTCAGGTAAGTCTTATCACTACCAAAGCTTCCATATTCGTTCTCTACCTGAAGAGCAAGCACAGGCCCACCGTTAGTGCTTAACAAAGGCCGCAGACGTGGAAGCAACTCATCGAAATAGGCACCCAACTTAGATAAATAGACGTTATCATTACAACGCAGCTGTATGTTATTGTCCGCAAGTAACCAAGCTGGCAATCCACCGAATTCCCATTCCGCACAAATATAAGGACTTGGCCGCAAAATCACGTGCAAACCAAGCTCTCCTGCAAGTCTGACGAAAGCCTCGATGTCAGCAAATCCAGCAAAATTGAAGCTCCCCTCCTCTGGTTCGTGTAAATTCCAAGGAATATAGGTTTCAACAGTATTCAATCCACAAGCCTTCAGCTTCAGCAAACGATCCTGCCAATATTCCGGAACGATCCGGAAATAATGAAGCGCACCAGAAAGCAACCGGATGGGTTGTTCGTCTAATATAAAATGATCCCCTGATATGGATAACTTCCGCATATAATTTCTCCTCCAACATTGAGATAGACTATTTAATTATAGGTAATAAAAATATCAACCCATATGGACGATTCTAATGAAATATATGGAGAATTCATTGGTTGCTAGAGGCTTTTGTGATGCTATACACTATATTCATAGGGGGTTGTTACGGATGTCAAAAAGAACTCATATTTGGTTAATTACCACAGATCAAATGCGTGCGGACGCACTAGGTATCGAAAACGCTTCCGTACTGACACCTGAGCTTGACAAGCTTGCTTCGGAAGGCACACTCTTCACTGGTGCTTACTGCGCTAGTCCTGTTTGCACGCCTTCACGTTCTTCCATTTTTACAGGCAGGTATCCGCATGTTCACGGTGCCTGGAACATCGGTACCACACTCAGAGAAGACGAACTTACCTTATGCGATCATTTAAAGAAAGCGGATTATAAAACCATCGGTATAGGAAAGATGCATTTCCGCCCTCAGATGAAGGGGGACTTTTCACAAGAATATGAAGAGCCTGCTTATCGTGACCGCGGAAGAGCTTCCGATGGAACGTACTACGGATTTGATGAACATCATATTACGGAAGATAATTGTATCGGGGAATATATGGAGTGGCTTAGAGAGCGCAACCCTGAAACGGCAGAACGTTTCAGCAAGGACCGTTACAGAGCTTCTAATGCTCAAAACGATGTGTGGGAGAGCGAAATCCCTCCAGAGCTACACCAGTCATACTGGATTGCTGAACGGAGCATCGATGTGATCCTCTCTCACAAAACCGAGCAACCGCTATTTTTATGGACCAGTTTCGTCGATCCACATCACCCTTTTGACCCTCCAAAAGCTTACGCGGATATGTACGCTGACACTGACATTCCATCCCCAGCCAGCGAAGCAGACGACGTGCATCTTCGTCCTCCACATCTGCTGCGTCAAAGTCAGGGAGGATATTGGCCTGGTGGCGGTGAGGAGCATTCTCTTAATGAAGCGCATATGAAACGGCTCACCCGAAATTATTATGCGATGATTACTTTCATTGATGAGCAGATCGGACGTATTATAAAAGCTTGGCGTCAAAAAGAAATGTACGATGATGTAGTCATCCTCTTCACCAGCGACCACGGAGAACTGCTCGGTGACCATGGGCTGATTTACAAAGGGCCGTGGTTTTATGAAGGGTTAACACGAATCCCGATGATCGTACGCGGTCCTGGGATTGCTTCCGGGCAACGGGTCCCTGCTTTAATGGAACATGTTGATATTGTCCCCACACTGCTTGCAGCCGCAGGTCTCAAAACTCCCTACGGAATTCAAGGTGTGTCACAGATGGAGGTGCTGGCTGGAAGAGAGTCCCATGTGCGTAATTCTGCCCTAACCGCTTATATTGCTCATGATCGCGGCATTAACGCTAAGTGTTTGCGTACAACACGCTATAAGCTGGTAATCTTCGCAGGTGAGACCTACGGTGAATTGTATGATTTGAAAGAGGATCCTCATGAGAACTCCAATCGTTTTAAAGATCCCGATTATAGAGATATTCGCCATTCGATGGTTGAATTGCTCGTCCATCGAATGATTCAAGATCAGGACCCTTTGCCTGAACGCCGGAGTAGCTGGTAAATTCACTAACCTTTCTTTCTATCCTTAACAGACTTAGGGCAACCTGAAAGTTCAGGTTGCCCTAAGTTATGATTATTTCCCCAATTGGGATGCCTTTAGAATATGAGAAATTGGGCGTCCGGCAATCCATTCGCCGTTGTTTACAAACCCTTCCTCTCGTCCCTCCAGCTCGTGAATAAGACGCTCTCTCCATTCTTTTATGCGCTCGAATTTATCAATACAGCCTATCGCATTAATCTTCTCTGAGGGGTCTGCCGCTAAATCAAAATACTGCTCTTCCCCTGTCTGAGAATACCAAATAAATTTCTCTCTTCCATCCGTTAAGAAGTGGTGGGACTTTTCTCCATAGGCTTGTTCCCCATGAATATAAGATCGCCACAATGTCTGATCTCCCCTGCACAGCGGCAACACACTTTGCCCTTCTACTGTAAATGGTATTTGGACGCCAGCAGCTTCAAGAAATGTGGGCATAATATCGCGAAGCTCTACAATGGAATCAAGCCGGGAGCCGGCAAGAAGTCCAAGCGTTTCTCCCGGATCAAACACTATGAAAGGAATCTTAGCACTTCCTTCATAAGGAAGAGATTTCCGGAAATAATGGTGATCCCCCATCATTTCACCATGATCAGAAGTAAATAGAATCAAAGTTTCATTTAAAACTCCATACTCCTGCAGCCCATTGATCAACCTCCCAATTTGGTCGTCAAGATGCGTAATTAGCGCGTAATACGCGGCACGGGCACGATCCAATCTGCGCTTTGGCAAATTAGTGAACGAAGAAGTTGGATCCTTAGCTCCGTTTAAGGCAGCACTCTCGTCCACCCAGTCTCCGATTGGAGGATCAGGAAATTCCAAGTCCTTGTACATATCTAGATAACATTGTGGCGGATCCAAGGGGGAATGGGGGCGAACGAAGGAAGACCATAGGAAAAATGGTTTCCCAGGATCTCTTCTTCGCAAAAAGTCTAGCGACTCGGTTACGCACCAATTCGTTGGATGCATCGCTTCCGGCAAGTGCCAGGGGCGGGCAACCGTTGAGGCGTTGCAATCGAGGCCTAAGTCAGTGATATCCGAATTGGTATCAGTTTGTCTTCGCAGCCACTGCAAATAATCGTCCACTTGATCATAGTGTTCATCATGGAACGTTTGGTTCTTATCCCGATTGTAGTGAAGATATCCATCATGAAGCACCACATTATGGAATCCACATAGATTACGTGCAGGATACACATGCATCTTGCCAACACACTGCGTATGATAACCAGCTTGAGCAAGCTCTCCGGCAATCGTATGGGCGTAATTCCATTCAACCTTATCCCGATAACCAACCCGGCCATGTGATCTTTGCCCCATTCCTGTCATGATAGCAGCCCTGGCGGGAATACAACTGGGGGTAGCCGAATACGCGTGCTCAAATAAGATCCCCCTTGATGCCAGAGCGTCCAGGTTGGGTGTCTCAACGACGGGATGTCCCATAATGCTCAGGCAATCAAAACGCATCTGATCTACGGTGATAAGCAGAAGGTTAGGCTGCTTTGTGCCCTTTTGATTGTCCAGATTAGTATCAATCATAACCTCACCCCCTTCTTAAACCCCAGCGATCACAGATGGTGTTGCAATCGTGTGCCATAAATTCGCACTTATCGCCCTGGGGTTGCCCTCGTCAACAAGGCCGTCGAACGTCAGAAGCTCCTCTTCTAATTCAGCAATCTGTTCCACGTTCCCTTCGACATAACGATTGATTCGATGAATCGCCGTTCTGATTCTCTGAAGCAATCCTCCCATACGAAGATCAAAGACATCAAGACCAAACACCTTATTTTCCTGCTCCCATTGCACTCGATAGTCGTCCATGAATTGTCTGGCCAAATCAGATAATTGTGGCAAAGTCACCTTGGCAAAGTGAGCCAATTCCTCTAAATCTCCACGATGATAAGCTTCGCGTATAGAAATCCCGATTTCGCTCTTTATTTCGAGCAAGCGACACAAGCTGGCTTGTACAGAGAATAAGGATTGCCAAGGCGAATTGCGAGTGATCGCCTGTTCGAGCTTTTCTGCACTTTGCTGATAATGCTTCGAATACGCGCTAGGAATAACATGTCGATCGAACAAACCACATAAAATATCTTGATAAAGCAAGTATTTAGCCGGATTGATAGAACATCCCCCCGGTGCCGAATTACCCGGAACCAAGTTGGCCGCATCGAGTGCCATAAAGTCATCATAATTGCCTTGCACGCAGCTACTGAATCTTTCTTTGACATGGTTCTCTACGAAACATCTCGTGTAGCAGAGCTCCGCCCAAAGTTGAAGGGTAGGAAGAACCGAGAAAACGGAAGCTTCAGCGCCATTATCTCCCCATGCGGTAATCAACACTTCTTGAATTCCATACTTAACACAGCTATCATGAGCCAGCAGACTGACATGGCGACTGAATTCATTGTTTGGAGCGAAGCCCATCCATTTCCAAGCACCACCTGCAAATCCAATATGATCATTCAACTGCTTATGTTTGCTTAACATCCCGTCGTATTTCTCCTGCGTTTCCGAATAATAATCCCAGTAGATCAAGGTAACATCTTCAGGAATCAGCTTTACAATATCA
Source organism: Paenibacillus sp. FSL H7-0323 (assembly GCF_038002725.1). Taxonomy (NCBI): domain Bacteria; kingdom Bacillati; phylum Bacillota; class Bacilli; order Caryophanales; family Paenibacillaceae; genus Paenibacillus; species Paenibacillus sp. FSL H7-0323. Next base: position 1,990,029 of record NZ_JBBODB010000001.1, read on the forward strand.
GGGCTAATTGGACTTTCAGCATCGTAATATTCTCCGGAACTGGCCAGACGGAAAAACATGTCGCTCCACATCATCGTCTGGAAACCATATTTTCTGGCGATCTCTATAACAGTGCTAAAGTGTTTTAACATTAATGAGGTTCGATCCTGATACCCATGCTTATCCAGGTATTTACCAAGTCCCATCATATGAGCTTCGTCCATCCCGATATTTATGCGGCGACTGCTTACATTAGCCGACATAAAAGCAAACATTCGATCAATTAACTCATAAGTTCTGGGATCATCAATAAGGAGAATATCCTGGAAATCCACAAGCGGTGCATGTGCCTGCCATTTCAACGCTTGGCCGAGATGGGCCAGGGTCTGAATACAAGGAACCAGTTCTATGCCAAATAACGCAGCATACTGATCCAGCTCCCGAATTTGATCTCCTGTATATCGGCCTCGCAAATAGCCGAAATAAGGGTATCCCTCCAGTTCGTAGGTGTCTTCTGTATACAACTGAACCGTTGAATATCCCATAAGCGCTAAACGCCGGATCAATTCCTTGTATCCTTCATAGTTAAGAACCGCATTTCGCGAACAGTCTACCATGAAGCCTAACTGTTCATAAACCGGCCGTTCATTAATTTCAACTCGTTCTCCACGGCGTACGTTCTCAAGAAATCGGCTGAGTGCCCGGAACAATTGATGTTCCTGTTCATACGCAATGGTGACCTGAGCCTCATCGTAAGATATTTGAATGCCCTTCCCTTGCTTCTTACAAATCACTGGTATCCCTGAGCGTTCCATTCGAATACTCAATATTCCCGCTACTTCTGAAACAGCTGCTAACTGTTTCTCGGTTAACCCTGTCAAATGAATGCTAAGGTTCATAGACTTTACCCTCCCAATCTTATAAGTATGCGGTCTGTAGCGCCGCACAGTCTAAGCCATACTTCAAATAATTAAACGGAAGATCCGGGCTACTTCCGCCCGGATCTTCTCTATTCATCCATTATTCAATACCTTGTTCCTTGGCCTTCTCATTTACTTCCTCTATCATTTTATCAAGACCTTTAGCCTTATAATCGTTCACAATGCTATTCCAGTAACTCTCAACGGGTTCTTTGGAAAGCATGATCTTAAGCAAATCATCATGGTCAAGCACAGTAAATTTATCCTTTGTTGGGGTGGACATATAAGTTAACCGAATGTCGTATTCTGGCACCTTTGTATTGTTCTGAATCCAGTCGATGTAATCGACAGCTTCTTTGCGGATTCCTTCATTAGCAATCGTCGGGTTATCCATGTTATAGCTATCTGAAGTTTCATAAGCCACCAAATTCTTCAGAAATCTGCTAGCTGGATACTTCTCATTTAATGAACCCTTTTCAATGACAACCTTCTGCCCATTTTCGAGCTTATAATCTACACCTTCGATGCCATAAGTCAACAGATCCTTGCCTTCAGGAGACAACACATAATCATAGAGTGCCATGATGCGATCCATCTTTTTATCGTCAATCTTATTGCTGAAATAGCTTTCTGACCAGTATGTTTTAAAGATGGCATGTGAGCGTTCACCATCAGGACCGATAAGCGGCTTGAGCGCCTTCACGCTCTCCGTCATATCCTTATCCGGATAAGCTGTTTTCCAGCGTTTTTCATACATATCGCTATTTAAATTTATGAAACCTCCACCGCTTAGAAGAGCAGCTGCTTTGCCTGCTACGAAATTGTCATAGGACTCTGCTGGTTTGACGAGCGCGATGTCTGGATCGATCAATCCTTTTTCGTACATATTCTTCATGTTTTGCAGCGCTGGCAGCGCATTTTTAGAGAATACAGCAGGGATAAACTTTCCATCCTCTTTGATCCATTTAAAATCACTGCCGCTTCCATCACTAGTAGCAACCGGGTTGCCATACAACCAGAAGAATCCGCCCAGCATCTTGGTAGTTGTCGTCGTAAGACCAGTAACATGCTTGCCTTCCGGATCCGACTTTACGATTGCATCAAGCATGGCTTCAAACTCTTCCCATGTCTCTGGCTCTTTGGTGATCCCAGCCTTTTGAGCAAGATCCCAACGATAGAAGACCATACGATCCAGTGCGCTCCAATCAACACTCGGGAACATCCGGCGAGGCACAGTATAATACTTTCCATCTACTCCTAATCCTTTAATATCTGGCGATTCGAAGTATTTTGCAAGGTTTGGATACTTTGAAAGATCCGGGAGCGCTTTGACAACGCCTTGATTCACCCATTTGCGCTGATATTGCGTGCCGACGGCGTCGATCGCGAAAATGTCTGGCAATTGGCCGGAAGCGGCCCACATTTGAATCTTCTGGGTATAGTCATCCCAAGACAAATTGACAGGTTTTAGTGTGATGTTGAATTTCTCCAATACTTGTTTAGCGATCGGGTCCTTTTCGATGTTTGCAATCTCGGCATCCGCATCCCAAAACCCAAGAGAAATAGTCATTGGATCCTTGTAAGGATTATCTGTGGAGTTAGAAGAATTCGGAGCTGTTTCACCGTTTGAACCAGCCTGCCCTTTGCCGTTATTGCCTCCACCGCAAGCCGTGAGTACTGAAGCCAACAAAGTTATACATAATGCCAATGTCATTATTTTCTTTCTATGCATGCTTGAAACCTCCCTTTATACTATTTTAGGATAGAATCAATCTATTTAAAATCTTTCTTATCCTTTTATTGAACCCACCATAATCCCTTTATTAAAATGCTTCTGCAGGAACGGATAAACAACAATAATCGGAATACTCGAAACTACAATCGCTGCCATTTGAAGTGCAGGTGTGTAGACCTTCCCCGTCTGCTCCTGCTCGGCCATCGTTTGTGCCATTTGGCTTAGCAAGGAATTCGAAGTAATGAGTGTCTCCCGCAGATAAATCTGAAGTGGTGCTTTTGCAGCGTCACTGATAAAAATCAGCGCATACCACCATTCATTCCATCTTTCCACAGCATAGAACAAAGCAAAAGTCGCCATGAATGGAGCAGAGATCGGAATAATGATTTTGAAAAGAATGTACAGATCATTCGCCCCGTCCAGCTTAGCCGATTCTTCCAAGCTTTCTGGAATGGTATTGAAATAGTTTTTCATAATGATTAGATAAAACGTATTGAGACCCGCGGGGATGATCATGACGAGTATATTGTTTACGAATCCTAGATCCTTAACGACTAAGTAAAAAGGAATTAAACCGCCATTGAAAAACATAGTGAACAAGATCAAGCTGAGCATTATGTTTCTGCCGGGCATACCCCGCTTGGATAATGCGTAAGCTCCCGCCACAGAGATTGTCATACTGAACAACACGCCAACCACAGTTACGATGACAGAATTAAAGATGGAAGTCCAAAACTTCATATCCTGAAGCAAAAGCTTGTAAGCGGACAGGTCAAACGAAAGCGGAAAAATATAAAAGTCACTTTTACTAATCGCTTCGAACTTTGCCACAGAGATAATAAGAACATTATAGAAAGGAAAAAATGTTACTATTGCTAGGAGCCCCAGAACCACGAATGCGACGATATCGAAGACACTCCACTTTTTTCTCTTTTTAACCGTTGTGTCGGTCACTTGCTTCTCCCCTTTTCCTGCAGATTAATACAGCCCTTCCTCGCCCATCTTCTTAGCGAACGTATTGGCCGCCCATAAAAGGATTAGGCTGATAATGGACTTGACGACACCCACGGCGGTCATATATCCAAAGTCTCCTCCAATCGTGAAGGAAGTCCGATAAATGTAAGTATCGATCGTGTCGGCAACCGAATATACCGGCGAACTATACAGGTTGAAAATTTGCTCGAAGCTCGAACCTTGGGTTAGTAGTTGTCCAACTTGAAGGATTAACAGAACTGCGACTGTACTCTTCAAACCCGGCCATGCGATGTTTAGCAAACGGCGAAACCGGTTCGCTCCGTCCACTTCAGCCGCTTCAAACAGCTCAGGATTGATCCCTGCCAGAGCCGCCAGGTAAATGATTGAATCCCAACCGATCTCTCGCCACACATGCGTGATATACAGAACGGGTCTGAATGCACTTTCATCGACAAGAGGAGAATTCGGATCTCCACCAAACAGCATGATGATCTGGTTATAAATCCCGTCCTTGCTTAAAATATTGATAATAATCCCCGACAGTACAACCCACGATATAAAATGCGGGAACGTCAGGATCGTCTGAAAAAACCGCTTCATTTTTGTCCTGGAAAACTCATATAAAACAATCGCCAGGATAATGGGCATCGGGAAATGAGTGACCAGCTTCATCAAGCTGATAATGACCGTATTCCAAAACGCCTTGCGAAAATCGGGGTCGGTCAGCAGCGTTTGAAAATTCTCCAACCCAACCCAAGGACTTCCCAGAATCCCCTCACTGTAATTAAATGTTTTGAACGCTAGCGTTACACCGTACATGGGAGCATAGCTGAAGAGGGCATACCAGATTAACACCGGTAGAACCATGAGGTAAAAATACTTGTACTGTAAAATCGTTTTTCCTAAACTTTGCTTTGGAGCACGAGTTTTTAAGCTTCGTTTAGGCGTACGAGCGGTTACAGAATCAGCCAATCTTCTCCCCACCTTTCTGTATGAGTTTGTTATGCTTGTAAGCGATTTATATGGTAAATTATATCGGGAGTGTAAATTCTCTTGTATAGAGAATACAACTCCGATCATGTGGATTTTTCACACCTTTGCGGGAGACCTTCCTGTGGCACGTAATATCGGACATAGTGAGCGTAAGATCGTCCATACCCCCCTTGGTCCACAATCGCTAGGATAAATCTAAGAGCTCTATAAAGAGAGGGGGATTCACTTATGCGTTCAGTAATTATTGCAGATGATGAGAAGTGGATTGTAGAAGGAATTAAAGCAGGAGTGAATTGGAAGAAATACGGCTTTGAAGTGATCGACGATGCCGAAAACGGGCAAGAAGCCCTTCAATTAATTCAATCGCTTCGCCCCACCCTTGTTCTAACAGATATCAAGATGCCTGTTATGAATGGACTAGAGCTCATTCAACGTGGCAAGGCCATCGCGCCGGATACGATCTTTATCGTACTCAGCGGACATGCCGAGTTCGCTTATGCACAAAAAGCAATGAATTATGGTACTTTCGGATATTGTCTCAAACCCTTTGAAATCGAAGAAATTGAAGGAATGCTCAACCGAATAGCCCAGCAACACGATTCCAAGACAGTTAAAGAACAACCTATCCACGACTTCGAACTTTATGAAGCGGTTTGTTCCGGAGATCTTGAACGAATTAACTTATGGTTGGATGAGAAGAAAATACCCTTGTCGAAAGATACCCCTCATATCCCCATTGTTATCCAAGGGTTAAGTTCACCTGTAGATGTCAGGCAGTTCTCTTCCCTGGTCTTCCCAATGAGCCGCCGTCGGTATGGTTACTTATTGGAAGAGTGCCAATACGAAGTCTTCCTCCAGGGGTTTAAACAAACAGAAGTTGTACAAGAGTGCGGAGTCGGGATCGGTCCTCCTATTTCGGATATACACCAATTGGATGCGTCTTTAGAGTCCGCCTCTCATGCTGCTTTCAGTATGTTCACAACGGGGATGCCCGGATGTTACCGGGTGAATCCACAACAGGAAATACCGATCGACGAGAAGCTCAAAGAGATTTCCCGGATTCTTCATAATAAAGACCGGCTCGGTTTCATAGCAGCCATGGAATCGATAAAGAAATTATTCAAAGAGGGAACGTTCACCATTAAAGAAGCCTATTTGCTCTATACATCGATCCTCTACTTATTTCCTCGGGAAGGGACTCGGGTTAGCGGCCGTTTTTTTGAAGGATATGAACAGCTCTATTATCGGTACGGCACGGCTGAAGCTATGATTGATGATCTGATTCTTATGACACTTGATATTTTTATGAACAGAAACGAATCTGATATTTCACGAATCTCAAACCACAAAGTCAAAGAAATCATGTTATACATCCGCAACCATTTCAATCAAGAAATTTCGATCCAGCAATTAGCCAATCAGTTTTTTTTAAGCCCAAATTACTTATGCCAATTATTCAAAAAAGAGGTCGGCGAGACCATCATCGAACATATCAGTCGTTTACGAATTGAATACGCCTGTAAAATGCTAATCGAAACCAACCTTTCCATTTACCAAATCGGTGAGAAATGCGGTTTTCAGGATTATTTCTATTTCACACGAATTTTTAAGCGGCATCTCAAAATGACACCTACACAATATAGGGAACAAAACAATGAAGACATTTAAGAGACTATCCATCCGTACTCAGGTTTTGCTATTCGGGTTATTTATTGTTGCCATTATCCCAATCATCGTTTCACGAGTCTACCAACTATCAAGCGAGACTATCATTAATCAAAATACGCAATACAATACGGAGCTAGTCTCCCTCCTCAAACAACGGATTTCTGACAACTATGCCAACGTCTCTTCCATGATGATGAATGTGGGTTACGATTCGACCGTCCAAAAGTTCCTAGTCGAGAATGATAAGCTTCGAGTCTACGATCTATCCCAAAAAGTTGAAGGATTGTTGAGCATCGCCCGAAATATGAACACGGATATCTTAGATATTATTGTTATCGGTAGCTCAAACACACGTATTTCCTTAGCAGGAAGAACAAAATATGCTATCGATCTTATGAAAACAGCTGAGGAGGATGGAATCGTTCATTATCGCGGATACAGTCCTCCAGACAAAGTCATCGACAAGAGAAAACTGCTTTTCGGGATGAACATCTTCGCTTCAGGTGACACGTCCCTATATGGTGAAAAAATTGGCTATCTCGCAGTTATTGTAGATATGAAAGCCATTCAAACTGAAATTTCTGAGTATCCCCGATTGGTCGGAACCAGCTTTTTTATGATGGATGATAAAGGCATGATCTACTCTAATAGCAATGAGCCGGAGGATATGCTCCAGCAGTTTCAAACTCGGGCAACTGGAAGGGATGGAGAGTCCATCGTCGAGACGGTTCATGGAAAGAAATATGCAATTCAGTCCTTTAGCTTACCGGAGATCTCTGGAAAAATCATAACTGCTGTTCCTGTCCATAATTTAATGAAAGAACTGGAGAAATTGAAGAAGGTCAGCTATGCTCTTCTAGCCTTAATCTTGCTGGTCGTCTCTATTCCCTATTCTGTACTTATGATGAATCTCTTAAGACCGTTGTCTAGGCTTATGCGCTATATGAATCAATTAAAGGGTGGAAGTCTGGGGATATTGAACAACAAGGTCGATTTAAAGGGCTATGCTGAGATTGAAATCATCTCTCGACAGTTCAACGATATGACCACACGAATCCACGATTTGACGGACCAATTAATCGATGCTTCAACTCAACTTTATCTGACCGATCTGGAAAAGCAGCGGGCGGAATATTCGTATTTACAAAGTCAAATTAATCCGCATTTCTTAAGCAATACTTTAGATACAATCAAGGGCGTTGCGATCGTAAAAGGAAATCGGGATATCTTCGAGATGACTACCGCCTTAAGCACAATGCTCAAGTACAGCATCAAAGGCAAAGAGGAGGTAACTCTTGGGGAAGAGCTGAAAATCGCGGAATCTTGTGTGAGGATTTACCAAGGCCGTTTCCCGGACAAATTTACTTACAAGCTGTTCTGTCCACAGGAATGGCTACACATTCCCGTGCCTAAAATGATCCTTCAACCTATTGTTGAAAATGCGCTTGGTCATGGGCTTGAGGCACAAGGACAAGGAATTCTGCTGATCTCCGTAGAGAAAAACGAAGCGGGGCTGCTTGAAATCGTGGTTGAAGATAATGGTGTAGGTATCGATACGACAAGACTGGAACAACTTACGGAGTTGCTGGCTGGTAAGAATATAGAATCAGGAGATCATATCGGTCTCCTAAATGTCAATAATCGTCTAAATCTTAAGTATGGCGATCCTTGCGGCGTTCTGCTGTACAGTAAGGAGGGTAGCGGGACGAAGACCGTTTTGAGGCTTCCCGGATCTTTAATAGATCCACAAAAAGCGAGAACATAAATAGGGAGGTTGCCCATTCAGGGCAACCTCCCTTTCATATGTCTTTCATTCGCCGCATTTATTAGGATATTATTAAGCATCCTATAAGGATGCGCTCAGATACTCTTTGGCATGGTAGGGTCCACCTTCCATAAGTACCGTCCATAATGGATCGATATCACAATCCATGGAGCCCATCATATGATCATGCCATTCATTCAACAGATAGACAGCCTCCATACAAACGTCTTTACGTACTTCGGCAAGATTATGTTGTTCATAAGGATCATGCTTCAAATCAAACAGCATTTCTTGCGGGAATCCATGGTGTCCGTCATGATAGGTACGTATATATAACCAATCCGCAAACCGGACGCTGCGTTGACACACATGCGCGCATTGTGAGATTACGAGATACTCACGCCCTCCCAAATTCCCCTCCAAAATAGCACCTGCATAACTTTCACCATCCCAAGAAGCAGCCGCTTTCAAATTCAAAAGGCTCGCTAATGTAGGTCCTAGATCAAGGTGATAATGTAGCCCCTCCTCCACGATTCCCTTCTTGCCCCCTGGCCAGCGAACAATCATCGGAATACGGCAAGTCGCCTCGTCTGCTGTGCCATGTTCGGAGTAAATTCCTAGTTCACCCAGACTCTCTCCATGATCCGCAGAGATCAAGATAGCCGTATCTTCCATCACGCCAAGTTCTCTCAGCTTAGAAAAAACTTTCCCGAGATGCTCGTCCAGATACTTAACTCCAGCATCATAGTTGTCAAAGATAACACGCAGGTCATCACGGTTCTCTATCTCCTGCTGATGCCTGAAATGCTGCTGATAATGCGATTTCGCGAGCGCATTCATATCTTCAATACTATGCTGCCCCTTCTTATTTCGGTGAAGCTCAAACACTTCTTCCGTGATCCAATCGGGTAAAGGCTCCTTCTCGAACGGATTACCGTAGCTCTCGGGTGTACGATAAGGTGTATGCGGATCCCAGAAATTCAGGTGCAGAAACCAATTTTCGGACTCCCCGTTATCCTCAATCCATTTAAGTGCCACTGGAAGCACCTGCTCTGCCGTCTCATGCCCTCTGCCACCAACATTAAACACTTCTTGGAACCCGGCGTTAAAGGTCCACGCCGAGTGTCGTTCGGAGAAGGTGCTGATCGATGCGGTTTTCATCGCCGCTTGCCTTAATATAGCCGGAAGGCTCTCCATCCCCAGACGGTCATTGAATTCACGTTTGGCTCCTTCTCTACGCATATCAGCAGCGGTTCCGCCATGCCCTACAATCCCATTATGAATGCCAAATCGCCCCGACATTAAGGCGGAACGAGACGGCAGGCAAGGAGCATCTGAACAATAGTAGTTGGTAAAGGTGACACCTTCTTTAGCGATTGAATCGATATTCGGGGAGGTATTCCGATGATAGCCATAACATCCCAGATGGTCCGGGCGAAGCGAATCCAAATCCAAATACAAGATTCTCATGAGTTATTCCCTGCCTTTCCTTTTCATCGAAATGGTTACGCTCGATTCGGGCAGCTTAGAATGATCTGCTCATGCTTATAAGAGTAAATGAATATGGAAAACTCCGCTATGGAGCAGCGATGTTTGTTTTTGTAAATTCGATACTTTTCCGGTACTCTGCCGGCCCCTTGCCGTATTCGCCACGAAATACCTTGCTGAAGTGTGAAGCATCATAATAACCACATCTCTGGGAGATATGCTCGATTGTATAATCCGTATATTCCAGCATTTGTTTAGCTTGCTGCAGCCGCAATTTTCGCAGCATTTGCATGGGTGTCAGTTTATATATTTTCTGAAATGCCCGGCTAAAATAAACAGGATTCATATGATAGAGCTTGGAAAGCTCCTCTCTACTAATCTCCTGATCAAGCCTCTCCTCCATATATTGCAACGCTTCGTTAAAGCGGTCCGTGATAAAGGGATCTCGTGAAGAGCGGCGCCCGCCAAGCTTGGTACTCTCCATAATTTCATAAAGAAGAAAAAATGCCAATGAACCGACCTGAACATTCCTGAAATCATCTTCCTCCTGCAACCACAGGCTCCGCAATTCGTCAAATCTTCGCTCATATTCGCTTCGATCCCGGACCCGAATCACCTTGCCTAGAGGGAATAACTTAAAGAAGTCATCTCCGTCTTTAACTTTAGCGTTAATATTAAACAGATAATGTATGCCATCCGTTTTGGAGATCACATTAAAAGGCTCGTTAGGACGGTGGATCATCACATCTCCGGCAGAAGCAACATATTCTCCTTCGGAGGATGTCGTCAATACCTCACCTTTTTGGATATAAGAGACGGTATAACAAGACTGGACGTAATCGAACAGGATCCGCTTCTGATATTGAATCTTTAGGACGTCCAGCACGCTGATGTCAAACTGACTATGGATGATAGAGGACAAGGAAGTTCCTCCTTCTTATGTAGTAGTCGTAAAAGTGCTCTAACCTGTATAATCAGCCGCACATCGAAAGCCAATATTTCCGGCAGAGCTGTCTGGAGTATTTTTGCTTCTAGCCGCCACCCGATAACGGTTGCAGTAAGATTTATGGCACAAATACGATCCTCCGCGCATTGATCTTGCGACACCACTTATTGGACCTTTCGGATTCACGGCTTCGGAAGATAAATGATAATCCTTAGTAAACCAATCCGCGCACCATTCCCACACGTTTCCTGACATATTATAAAGACCATAGCCGTTAGGCAGATAGGAATTTACAGGTGCGGTACCTGCAAATCCATCGCTGGCATGATTTTTATCGGGAAACTTTCCCTGCCATACATTACAGCGATGCTCTCCGCCTGGTTTTAATTCGTCCCCCCAAGGATACCGTTTCTGAACCAGTCCTCCTCGTGCGGCATACTCCCACTCCGCTTCCGTAGGCAGACGTTTACCAGCCCAGCGACAATATGCATCCGCATCATGCCATGATAGGTGAATAGCCGGATGATCAAGTCGTTCATCTACATGGGAATCCGGACCTTCAGGATGACACCAATCCGCTCCCTCCACCACCCACCACCAGGGGGTTTGAGTGGCTACTTGGGTCACCTTTTTCCCAGTCTCCATGGAAACAAAAGAATGAAACACGTAAGACCATCCAAATCGTTCCGCATCTGTAACATAGTTTGTTTCCTTGATAAAAGCAGCAAACTGCTTGTTCGTAACCGCCGTTGCATCCATCAAAAAGGAAGATAAGGTAACCTTCCTAGTCGGCCCTTCTCCATCTGCAGGGAACCCTTCCTTATCATCCGTCCCCATAAGAAAAGTGCCTCCAGGGATAAGGATCATGTCCGAGAAATCTTTATCCCCTGTTACTCCTTGAACCGTTGTGTTCTCCTTACAAACATCAATAGATTCTTGTTTCGCGACTTGATTTCGACTAGCTGAACAACAAGCCCGTATGTTCTCTGACATGATTTACCTCCAATCTGGGATTGTCCCGGCTCTGTCTAAAAAAAAGCTACCCCAAGAATGCCAGAAGCAACGATAATGGTGAGCGGATGCAGCTTATATTTCATTAAACCATAAAGTGCAGCGAATACAATGATCAACATGCCAAGGGTCTGCCAAGTAATAAAAGCATGTTCCACGCTATTTAAGCCAAAACGAATCGCAGCATAGGCAATCAAGCCTGTAATCACTGGCCGCAAACCATAAAATAACGTTTTAATCCATTGACTGTCCCTCACCCGATAAAAGAAGACGGAAATAACGATGATGATTAAAAATGAGGGCAGAACCATGCCTAATGTTGACACAATCGCTCCTTCGATTCCGGCTATACGATATCCGATCAAGGTTGCACTGTTCGTTGCAACAGGCCCGGGTGACATCCCTGCGATGGAAACTACCTCTTGGAACTCCCCTTCGGATAACCACCCCCCAGCCATGGCTTCATGCTGAATCATCGGAATGATGGCGTACCCTCCTCCAAAAGAAAGAAAGCCAATTTTTATAAAAGTGAAAAACAAACTCCAAATCACATCGCTTCCCCCTAGATGTAATACTCCGGATAATTCGATTCTTCATCAGAAGCTTTCAAGGACTCCTTCTCCGTTCGAACTTGGAGCCCTAAGAGCTGTTTAATTTGCAGATATACAAACCCAATACATAAACCAATTGCAATCACGTAAATGGGATTAATTCCGAAAACCAGTAAAACAACCGGTATAACTAACGCCGTAACAGCGGTAGTCTTGTCAATTATAGCGTTCTTGGCCATTCGATATGCAGCTACTAGGATCAAGGCAATAACAGCACCATTTATCCCTTTCATAGCGGCAATGACTTTTGGCTGGTCTGCCAGTTGGGAGTATACGGCGCTAAGCAAACAAACAATGATAAAGGTCGGAATCGTTATCCCTGCGATTGCAGCAATCGCACCCTTCACACCAGCAAGACGATAACCAATGAATGCTGCTGCATTTACACCTACACCCCCAGGTGCAGCACCAGCTAAAGATAGAATTTCATCCATCTCCTCTTCAGCCAGCCATTTTCGTTTAGCGGAAATTTCCCGTTCGATCATAGGGATCATCGCATAACCTCCCCCGAAGGTTACAGGACCAATTCGAACAAATACCCAAAACAACTGAAACAATAGACTTATCCTCAGGTCTGTATTCGGTATCATATTTGTTTTCATAGTTGTTCTCATGGAATCCACCCTTATATAATCTGTCGTAATTTCATTATATCACTTTTTCCCAAAATGGAATTAAGTTTTTTGAACGGTAAAATACAACCAAGGGTTTATGAGTTATACTATATTCATGTTAATAAATACAAACTATATAAAAAACGATCTTACAAGTTCATCCTATATATAGCTTGGAGGTATATCGTGGAAAAGCGCTCGACACATATTCCATCACCAAAAAAACTCCTATACGACCGAATCGCCGAACAAGGCACTGTTTCCAAGTTGGATCTTTTACAGACATTTTCGCTTACCAAAAGCACAATGACCCGGATATTAGATGAGATGACGGAAGAAGGCTTGCTGATAGAAAGCGGATTTGGAGAATCTAGCGGAGGCAGAAGACCTATTTTATACCAGATCAATCCTTCCTACGGTTATATAATCGGTTTAGAGATTTCCAGGGTGTATTCTTCCCTTGGTTTATTTGATATGCAAATGAACCCAAAATCAATAGTTCACTGGCGAATGGATCAGGCATTCACACCTGAAAGATTTATAGATCATATCAGTATTCAAATACGCGCTTTCCTTAGGGACCATCAGTTAGTGGACAGTCAAATCATCGGGATAGGAATAGGGGCTGTGGGGCCACTTGATCGGGAACAAGGCTTGATCCTAAAACCGCTGCACTTCCCTTCTTCAGGCTGGAACAATCTGCCGATTTGCAAACTGGTAGAGGAACGGACGGGGTTCAAGGCATGGTTGGACAACGGTGCCAATTCTGCACTGCTTGGGGAACGATGGTCTATCCGTCACGCAAACATTCAGCATATGCTTTATGTACATGCTGGAGCAGGACTCCGCTATGCGATGATGTCTCATGGAAGTATTGTTCATGGCACAATGGATATGGAAGATGCAATTGGTCAAATGATCATCCAGACAGATGGACCCCGATTAAATCATGACGGGAACTACGGGGCTCTGGAAGCATTCGTATCTGTGCAGGCACTAGAACAAAGTGCGCGCTCAGAGGCGAAAATGGACAACGATCTGATCCTCCAAAGATATAAAGTGGCGCCTGAGAAGCTGACTTATGATGTATTGGTACAAGCCTTTAGAGACGGTAATCCACACGCGCGTGAATTATTTACCCAAGCTGCCAGCCTCTTCGGGATCGGGCTCGCCAACGTTATCAACCTGTTTCATCCAGAGACCATCATTCTAGGTGGTGCACTCATTCACTCTCACGAGTTGTTTTTCCAAACAGCGGTGGAGGTGGCACAGAGAAACACTTACCGTTATCCTGAATACCAACCTCACTTCTCCCTAGGTATATTAAAAGAAGAAGCTGTGGTGACGGGTGCGGCAATAATGGTGAGAAATCATATGGTTCTATAGCATAACAAAAAGGTTGTTCCCAATCCTTTGCATGACTGTTGGGACAACCTTCTGTAGTCAAAGCTTATAATGCCTAACAGCAATTTTTGAATTTCTTCCCGCTTCCGCAGAAACATGGATCATTTCGACCCGGAAGTGGTTTTGCACTTTTCCTGTACTCCAGCATCCGCTCCGATCTAAGTCGGTTCGCCAGTAATAACATGCGTTCATAGGCGTATGAGTAGAACATTTTGTAGCTGTGGCAGAAATAATCAACCTCAGTCCGATCATTAACATCAAGCCAATTCCGGTTGCGCGGACATCCCCCATTGCAAAAGCTAAGGTACTCACACTTATAGCATGATTCATTCATATTGGGCTTCATTAACAAAAAATCATCATATACTGGGCTGGTTAGCAGCGCTTCCAGGTCAGTTTGGCCGATATTTCCTAGCCTATGCTCTTCATCGATAAAGAAATCGCAAGGGTAGGCATCCCCGTTCGTTTCAAGCACCATCATCTTCGGGCAACATGAGTTGTGAACGCATAACTCTGCCTCACGATGCATGAATACAAGAAGCATATTCTCAAAAATACGAATAGGAAGCTCTGGGTACCCCTCATTGTACCAAAGGTCAAATGTACGGCATAAAAAGACTCCGTATTGTTCGGGTGTAATTCGGAAACGTCCCGCTACATCACTTTTCTGAGAAACAAAATCCATGCAGGGGATAAACTGAATATTAGGAAATTTATGTTCTTGGTAAAATGCCATCAACTCATCTGGTTTCGTCACGTTATCTTCTTGAATCACTGTCAGAATACTATACTCCACACCCTCATTCTGTAAATGACGAATCCCACGCATAACTAGATCGTAACTGCCTTTCCCCGAACCCGTTACACGATGAGCATCATGAATAGGCTCTGGGCCATCCAGACTAATCCCGACCAAAAAGTTATACCGTTTAAAAAATTTCGCCCATTTCTCATGGATAAGCGTTCCATTGGTCTGCAGTGCATTACTGATCATCGTATGAGGCGGAGCGTACTTAGCTTGAAATGAAATCACTTGTTCAAAATACGGAAGTCCGGCCAATAATGGCTCCCCACCCTGCCAAGAGAAAGTCGCTATCCCTGATGATCTTTTCATGTACTGAGCGATAAATCGCTCCAGAAGCTCCGTATCCATCACTCGGATCGGTTGCTGAGGATGTCCCCCGGCAGTACTGTAATAGCAATAATCACAGGCTAGATTACAATCCTCTGAGACGGTTTTCCACATGACATGAAGGGTCTTCTGCTTAGAGGTTTGTATACATGCAGTCATACGATTCTGCCCCTCCTATGTAATACTATCTTTGTAAAACCTAATTCCTATTTGTTCAATTAAATCATAGATCTGCAAGTCAACGATGAGTAAAACATCATAGCTGGTCAAATAACTGGGCACAAAAAAACTGCACTCCCCATTGTCCGTTGGGACAAAGCAATAAGGGTGTGCAGTTTCTTTGTGGATGAGTCTAACGGTAGTTAGAGACTAGTCTTATTAATTACGGACGTATTCTTTATTTGCTGTTTCTAACATGGATTTCCAATCCGCAAACTTCGTCTCCCTAACA
This sequence comes from Paenibacillus sp. FSL H7-0323, assembly GCF_038002725.1. NCBI lineage: Bacteria > Bacillati > Bacillota > Bacilli > Caryophanales > Paenibacillaceae > Paenibacillus > Paenibacillus sp. FSL H7-0323. Next base: position 2,005,721 of record NZ_JBBODB010000001.1, read on the forward strand.
ACATGACGATCAAACAGTTCATCAGGTATGTCAGCAACATCTTCTTCTGTCTTTACTTGAAAGTTCCCTTTGGTTACAAACTCATCGAAACTTTTGTAATTGGAATACTTACTCATAAACGCTTCATTAAACAATTTCTCGAAAGAGATGTGATTGGGATCTTCTTGATACGTTTTCTGTCCTTGTAACTCATTCATTAATTCTTCCATGGTCATTGGTTTTTGTCTTCTCAAATTACCACTCCTAATTTTCTGTTATAGTTGTAGAATATCATGTTAATCCATAAATCACACGAATCCTAAGCTTACCATAATTTTGACGATTTCACCTTTCAAATTTCACTTAATATGCAAATAGTCGGCCTCTATACTTAAAATACAACAAAAAACCTTCCTTATTCATAAGGAAGGCTTCTTATTATTAGGACAATTTCACCAGGCTGTAGTTTTTCTTACCCTTACGGATAATGATAAAACGTCCGCCGATGGCTTCGCTGGCTGTAACTTCAAATGCTACATCGCTAACTTTTTCACCGTTCATGGAAATTGCGCCTTTGGTGATGTCTTCACGCGCTTGACGTTTGGATGGCTCAATTCCTAGATCTACCAGCCACTCCACAATATTTTTGGACTCCAATGTCGTTTCGTAGGTCGGCATTTCCTTGAAGCCTTGCTCGATCTCGTCAGCGGTCAGAGATTTAATATCTCCACTGAACAGAGCGGCAGTAATACGTTTAGCCTGCTCCAGCAATTCCTCACCATGCACGAATCTGGTCATTTCTTCAGCCAGTGTTATTTGCGCTTCACGTTTATGCGGTTCGGTCTGCACCTTTTCTGCAAGTGCATCAATTTGTTCTTTAGAGAGGAATGTAAAGTACTTGAGGTATTTCACAACATCACGGTCATCTGTATTCGCCCAGAACTGGTAGAATTCAAAAGCTGTCGTTTTGTTCGGATCCAGCCAAATGGCTCCGCCAGCTGTTTTACCGAATTTTGTACCATCGGCTTTCAGCATAAGCGGGATGGTAAGTCCGAATGCTACCGCCTCAGAACCTTCTTTTTTACGGATCAGATCTAAGCCACTTGTGATGTTCCCCCATTGGTCAGAACCACCGATTTGCAGCTGCACATCTTCATGCTGGAACAGGTGCAGATAGTCCAGGGATTGCAGGATTTGGTAGGAGAATTCCGTAAAGGAAATTCCACTGTCCAATCTGCTCGCTACAACATCCTTGGCAAGCATCGAATTGATGCTGAAGTTTTTACCATAGTCACGCAAAAATTCGATAACATTGATTTTATGCGTCCAATCGTAGTTGTTCACCATGCGGATTTGATTGTCGCCATCAGTCACGAACAGTTTTTTCATCTGTGCTGTAAGTGCGTCAACGTTGGCTTGGATTTGCTCCAGCGTTTGCAAAGAGCGTTCGGATTGACGTCCACTTGGATCACCAATCGTTCCCGTAGCCCCACCAATAAGAATCACCGGACGATGTCCTGCCAGTTGAAATCTTTTGAGCACCATGAATGGAATCAAGTGGCCAATATGCATACTGTCACCTGTTGGATCTACACCGCAGTACAGGGATACCGATTTTTGATTGGTCAGTTCTCTAAGCCCTTCGGCATCTGTTTGTTGATTGATGGCATCGCGCCATTCTAGTTCGTCGATAATATTCATTGCCTTACACCCCTCAAAATTAGTAGTTATCCTATAAATGAAACATCAGTCCGCCAAGCGGAAACGGTTCGCCCTCCTGATTAGGACGGGACCGTTTCAGCGAGAAATATAAGGAGTATTGATGAAGTGAACCCTATAAATCCTTATATTTAAAAACAAAAAAAATCGTCCCCTTGTCTATTGTAGACATAGGGACGATTGAATAACCGTGTTACCACCCAGATTGCACCCATGAAACGCTTATGCTCAAGCATACCATTGATACCACTCTTGACGAGATATCGTTCGCCATTCCGCTCGGTATTACCCGAGATACTCCAAAGTGTAATTCGCAAGCTTAGTGTGTACCGGGTTTCATCAACCCCCGGCTTTCTGAAACAGGGACTAAGTTACTACTGGGCTCCTTCAACGTATATCGTATATAAGATTACAGCCAGTATAGTGAAATAATTCTTTTATGTCAACTATCTTCAGGAGAGAATGCCGTCACACACTTCTACTGTAAAGCGCTACTAGGCATTTCCACTTTTTTTCTGATACAATTACGAAAAAAGAGGTGAACGAATCCGCATGTTAGATCCTATCGATAACCATATTTTGATGCGGCTGGCCCAAAACAGCAGAATTTCCTATACTGATCTAGCTAAAGAAGTCAGTTTATCAAGTGTCGCGGTGAAAGATCGTATTGATCGGCTAGTCAATCAAGGGATTATTGAACAGTTCTCGATTGTCATCAGTGCTGAAAAGCTAGGAAAGAAAATCTCCGCCTACCTGGAACTTGAAGTAGAACCTGCTCATTTAAATCATATCGTCGATGTATTAAAGGAAAACGAACGCGTAGCTGTATTATACGAAATGACGGGACCATGTATTCTGCATATTCACATCTTGGTAGAGAATCTTGAAGAGATGGAACGGTTTATGCATGAATCAATCTACTGTCTGGATGGACTGGTACGTGTAGAAAACCAAATCTTATTAAAACGCCACAAAAATCAGGACGGATTGAATATATAAGAAAAAGAACCGCCTATAAAAACGGTTCTTTTCTCATATGGATTTTTTTAGGATTATCGAATAATTGCTATTTCGTCCTACTCTGTCTTAGCCAGCTTAGCTTTATAAAAGTTCACGAAATATTCGCTGACCACGATCTTCCCGTTCACAACACTTATTGGGGCTGCAAGCTTCACTGTCTCTCCGTTGTAAATCCCCGTTGTCGCTCCAACCTTCATCTCCAGAACATTGCCATTGTAGCTTAGCGTAACTGTCTTAGTGGCTGGCTGCCAGCCAACCTTTGCTCCAAAGTTCTCAAAGCTGCTCCGTAAAACCACGGGCTTGCGCTCGGAATCGCCGAATTGACCTTTATCAATTAAGGCGTGTACGCCCCAGTTTCCATCCACCACTTGTGTAATTCCAAAATCAGCTGACACAGACATCAGAGAGTATGCTTCATCTTCGCTCAATTCCATTCCAGCCATTAAAAAATCTTTTGTTTTATGAGCGGCATCCTTCATCGCTTTGTCGATGGACGAGTTTTTGAAGATATCCGTCTGAGCACTAGCCCCCAGCTCCTCCAAATAATTGGCGTAGCTGAATCCATGCACAACCCACTCGTTCTCATTTTCAAGTAATGGGAAGTTTAAACCTTTCAGCTTGTTGTTAAGCGATGCTTTTTTATGAAGAATGACTTGTATATCCCCAGTGACCGATGTCTCGATCGCAGTTCCGTTAATCTCCGAATCGCCTTGACCGGCATGCGGGTCACCGATCGACAGTAGTGCACCAGCTACGGATACAGGATAATACATTGTTGCACCTTCGGTAATCCGCCAATCATCTACATTACCGCCGTTGTAAGAAGGTGGAACGGAGTCAACAACATCCGCTTCTTTCGGCGCCACACCCATTGTACCAAAGTGGAGACGAACCGGAATTTTCACACCTTTTAGCACATCGAAGTTTTTATCAATCGTATTATGGTCAACGATAACACCCGGGTAGTCAATTGTCGGGTGCACTTGACCATCTGGATCGGTTTGCACAGACCATTTGTAGTTATATACAGCTGTTGCATAATCTGTTCCACCCTCCGTATCCATCTCGTAGATGGTTACTACCTCACGCTTTTTCGGCTCCTCCACCATATCTCCATATAGATAACCCCAGTTCGCTGCGGCATTCACGCCATATGTTTTGCCAGCGTATTGGTCATTCCCATTTGGTCTCAGCTTCATGTCCAGAATCTTAACTTCCAGCACATCTCCTGGTTCAGCACCTTCAACAGCGATGGGACCAGTCATAATATGTACGCCTGGCCCGCGGAGCGCTTCGTTCTTCTCCCCCTCAATCCAGTGGAAAATATCCTCTACTCCCGCATCTCCTTTAATCATCCGCTCGTAATCATCACCAGAGTGATGTGTAATGGCCTCAACCGTTACGATGTCTCCCGAATGCACAGTTAGAGCTGGATCTCCCTTACCTATATTCCCCCATCGAACAGTCTCCGAATTCGCCTTCAGAACATGGGTTTTTGGTTTATACGCATCGTTTGTTGTGTTAGCATACATAACACAAGATAACGAATTCGCCCCTAAAAATAGGGATAACGTGACACCTACATTACGAATTATTTGTTTTTTCATACGAAAATCCTCCATTCCTTTAATAAGTGTTAGTTTTTATAACATTTGGTGTTTCTGAGTATAACAGATGACTTAAGGATTAACAATATAAATATTTTCATGAATTTCGGTTTAAATAATAAACACGAAGGAGTCTTTCTCTTGAATTATCCAAGTTAACTCCACAATAAAAAAACGCCAACACTTATTAGCTCATAGTGTTTGGCGTTGGATTATCCAGTCTAAAGTAATGCACTAATTTTATTTTTGATCAGTAATACTTCTTGTTGCCCGGGTTACAATCCGCTTTGTTTCCTTGGTACCTGATAGGTTCAACCATTCATCACAAATTTGCTGTACCCATGCCGGATGGCTTTTGCTAGCATCATTTAACCAATTGCTTACAGAATCCTGAACGTATTTTGCCGGATCAGAGTTAAGCGGTTCTAATAGCGGAAGGGCAATCGCTGGATTTTCTTTGAGTGCTGTAATATGCTTTGCCCATATCCCATGTGGACGCGTCAATTCGATCGCAAATCTCCTAATATTTGCGTCCTGATCATGAACCCAAGCCTTTAATAATTCAATGGAAGCATCCAGCTCGGCAATGACTGATTCCCTTAAAGCCATCCATGAAATCTCACGCACCCCAAAATGACCATCCGCTGCAAAAGGACGGATTGCTGTTAGTTTTTGAACTAGACTCCATTGATGATTCTGGCCCACGATATAAGCAGCCCAGCAGCGAACACTATCGGATTTATGATGAGCTAACACAGCAAATAGCCGGGAACGTTCCAGCTCTGATTTACAGTCAAATAGAAGCTGCCACTCACGTGAAATCACCGGGATGAGCTTCATGATTTTCTTTTCCGATAACGCATTCAGCCTTTGTAAAATTGGTTTAGCTTCCTGTTCAAAACCTAGCTCATTCAGTACATTTTCCAACAAGACAAGATGATCCACAGCAAGCCATTCCGTTAAATTCACGCTCTGTAAATATCCTTTATTCAGCAGTTCTACAATCTCAACGGGGATTTCAGTAACCCTCCGAGCGCCCTTCCTGTGTTCCATGGAAATCGTCCCTTCACTATGATTTGAAAGCTTAAATCACCTTCATGTCATAGCTAGGATACCGTTGTTTCTAAAAATGAAGCTGTAATCTCGTTTACAACTCGATATCTATGTTATATTTCTTTCCAAAATCTTGTCTCACTGGATATAGATAGTTCTGAACCCTGTCTGAATAACCTCCGCTTTCACCAATTCTTGCAATGCCACTGTTACAGCTTCTCTGCTGGCTCCAATTAAATTAGCGATTTCTTGATGCGATAGAGGAACATTAATTTTGTAACAATTATCCTTATGCTCAACCCCATGCTGATCCGCTAGCTTTAAAAGAACGCACAATATTTTATCATGCAGATTTCCGATGGCTAGATTTTGAGTTAACTGACTCATACTTTTTATGCGGTCGCTCAATACTTGCAATAATGACATCATAAACCTAGGCCGGTGAGAGATGAATTCTTCAAACCTTGCAGGATCAATTGTGCAGATATGGCTTTCCTCAATCGTTTCAATATAATGTTCCTTCGTTCCAAAAGAAATCATACCCATTTCACCAAAAACATTACCCTCACTGAGGATATCCGATGTAAATTGCTTACCGTTTGCGTTTAATTGGTATAAGCGAACCTTTCCTTTTTTCACAAAAAACAGTCCTTCAGAAAAGGTTGACGGTGTTTGGATATATGTATTTTTGGGGACTACTGTTATTCGCGTTAATTCTTCCATTTCAATAAGATCTTCCAGTCCTAACGATTGAAGCAAATTGAATTGAGATAAATAATGATTTTTTTCCATTGCCCCTCCTGTATAAAACGCTATTCATTTCTTCAGTATACCTTACAAAAAAAGCCACGTCCTAAGGACGCAGCTTACTAAATTACCGGTTACTTGCTTCCCAGCGCGCTACTTCTTCCCGCACACGTGGGGCCACTTCGGTGCCCAGCAGTCTAATCGCCTGCATAACATCCTCATGAGGCATCGTGCCGTGCGGCACATGTAAAAAGAATCGCGTAATTCCCACATGCTTGCGCAGATGAATGATTTTATTAGCGACAGTTTCTGGATCACCTACGTAAAGGGCGCCCTCTAAGCTGCACGCTGCATCATAATCTGCACGATGGTACGGAGGTGTTCCTTTTTCTTTCGCCCGCACATTGGTCCGGGCATGCGTTGAAGGAAAAAATTTCTCCAGCGCTAACTGATTAGTCTCCGCTATGAACCCGTGTGAATGCGAAGCGATTGGAAATTTTGAAATATCATGCCCGGCTTCAGCTGCTGCTTTTTTGTAAAGCTGTACATGTGACGCATAATCCAGTGGTAGAACATTCCCTATAATCGCTAAAACAAAAGGCAAACCTAGTGATCCTGTGCGGATCGCAGACTCTGGACTTCCTGCACTCCCGATCCAAATCGGTAAAGGATCTTGAACCGGACGCGGGTAAATCCCCAAATTTTCTATAGCTGCTCGGTGTTTGCCTTTCCAGGTCACTTTTTCTGACTTTTGGATGGCTAATAACAATTCCAGCTTCTCATTAAACAGTTCTTCATAATCCTTCAGATCATATCCGAATAGAGGAAAAGACTCTGTAAACGAACCCCGGCCGATCATAATCTCCGCACGTCCGTTCGAAATTCCGTCCAGCGTTGCAAAGTCCTGAAACACACGCACCGGATCAGCTGAAGACAGGATCATTACAGCACTGCTCAGCCGGATCTTAGTAGTCAACGAAGCAGCCGCAGCCAGTACAACCGCAGGTGAAGACGCCGCATAATCATGCCGATGATGCTCACCTACTCCGTATACATCTAATCCCACCTCTTCGGCAAGTACAATTTCCTCCACTACTTCACGTAGTCGTTCTGCATGACTTATTGTCTCACCCGTTTGGACATCAGGTGTGGTCTCGACAAATGTGCTTACTCCAAGTTCCACTATTCATTTCCTCCTAATATTCTGCACGATGCATTATTCTCTGGATGTAAAAAACCATAAAGGGACTACCTAATTATACTAACTAATTTAGGTCCCTTCGACTATAATCGAAGTTCATCTAATTAGATCCCCCTCACTATAGATCGGACTGAGGAGCCGTTAATTTAATAATTTCATTCATTTTGCTAAATTATCGGACTTAGATGCAGCTATTCGTGCAAAGTAGCTTCCATAATGTTAGTTTAATTGCATTTTGTGCAACTATATACGCTTTGAAGGTAGCCTTTGTGGATTTAGTTGCACTCTGTACACTTAAATACGAGCACTTGCGTCAATATGGCGGGATTCTAGAATAATAGTTGTAAAATATGCAATTAAACTGCCCCAAAGCTGCGAGCATAAGAGCTTAAATGTACTTTTTACAACTATTTTGCTTTTTTAATGAGAATTGTGAGGGTGCTGCTAGTGAGATGTAATCGCGATGTAATAGCGAAGTAATCGCAATAATACAAAAACAAAAAAGACCACTAATCACCTAAACACAGACGATTAGCGGCCGGTCAAATCCAAGCTAGTTTGCATTCCCAATATTCGGAGTTATCGGCTTATCCAGCGATTTCGGTGGTTTGCTTGGGTTTATCCCAACGCCGATCCGACCGAATACATACGCTCCGCCAGGAATTCGATTCGCTAAATTCATTATAAGTGCCGAGCCTACCACACAACCGACAAATTGCAGCAGAACACTAAATAGTCCAAGGTTTTGCAACCCAAATGAAGCTGGAAGCTTAACGAATATAGCCAATAGCAAAGGATGAAGCAAGTATATGCCAAAAGAATATCTGCTGCTCCATTCCAGCACACGTGGCACTTTCTTCATTTTCGATGCCACGGAGAAGAGCAGCAAAATCATGCTTAAGGCGAATAGAAGCATATCAATTCTTTTGGAGCTATGCGCCGTTATCCAGCCTTGACTATTCACGAACAGCACTAGCGCACCTGTCAGAACCGGGAGCGTGTATACGGCTATGCGGAACTTTTTTAATTTTTCCCGGAACCACAGCTCATTTCGTCCCAGGTAATAGGCTACTGTAAAGTAAAAAATCCAACCAGGTGCGAAAATCCAGTACATTTTATCCCAGAAATAATGGGCGGCTGCCGTATCTGCGGGCGTAGTAAAGTTGAAGAAACCCAAATAGATAACGTTAATAAGGAACGATACGATTAGAATATTGCGGGGGTTAAGCCGCTTCGCATACGTCTGAAACCAGAGGAATAAAGCATAAAACTGAAAGATAATCAGTATAAAATAGCCATGGAAATCTCCAATCAGCAAATGACGCCAGAGGTAATACCAAAAAGCCTGCAGCAAAGGAATGCCGTCACTACTCGACAGCTCCAATCCTTTTAGTCCTGCATACAAGGTCCCGAAAAAAAAGTAAGGCAATAAAATATACTTGATTCTTTTCTCCCAAAATCTCGCTGGAATTTCATTGGGATAGGCAAATGACAACACGAATTGGGAGATAAATACGAATACAGGTGTGCCAAACGTTAGCAGTAAACCCACCGACTCTACCCAAGATGTATTTCCATCGTCATAAACCCGATAAAGAGCATGCAGCAGGGCTATACTTAAGCAGGCTACACTACGAAGAACGAACATTTCCGAGTTCATTTTGCGTTCCATGCGGAGTGCCCCTTTCAATGGGTGCTTTTAATGATCTACTGCGCTTCCTACACTTAAGCGGTCAGTAATTGTTTTTTCCAGCCCGGTATGAAAGTTATGGTTAGGGAACCAAGACAATAATTCCTGGGCTTTTTGATTGTTTAAATAGCTATGGAGAATATCCCCCGGACGGGGCTCCGCATAGGTTGTCAGGAAATCACCACCCGTGATGTCGCTTAACATCCGAACCATCGTATTTATCGAGGTTGGTATTCCGCAGCTAATATTCATCGTCTCATTATTCACCCTGCCTTCGGTCTGAACCGCGTCAACGAACGCTTGCGCCACATCCTCCACATAGACGAAATCTCTAGTCTGCTCACCGTCCCCATAGATTACGAGATCCTTCCCTTGCTTTATACGATCCAGAAAAACGGAAACAACGCCAGCTTCTCCATGCGAACTTTGCCTTGGCCCATATACATTAGCGAGACGCAGAATCGTATATTTCAGCCCATGTAAGCTGGCAAACATCCGAATATATGACTCTGGTACACTTTTGGATACACCATAGCAGGACTCGGGATTTAAGGGATGCTGCTCATCAATGCTCAAATATTCCGGGTTCCCATAAACCGCTGCCGACGAGGCATAAACTAGCTTTTGAACCTGATGGATCTCGCACATGCGCAGTACATTCAGCGTGCCAACAATATTCACATTCGCATCAAATAACGGGTTCCGCTGTGATTCTCTGACGTCGATCTGTGCAGCCAGATGAATGACTGCATTTGGCTTTTCAAGGTTAAACACCTCATGCAAAGTCTCATCCCGAATATCGTACTTATACAGAACCGCAGCAGGATTCATATAAGTCAGACCGGAGGCTCCGGATACATTATCTACAATCACAGTTTCTATGCCCTTTTTTATTAGCCGATCAACCACATGGGATCCAATAAAGCCTAACCCCCCAGTTACCAATACCTTCAAAATAAAAAACTCCTTTCGCCCGCTAAGAGTGATCTTTGTACCGTGCATTCCCCGAAAAATTCACATAAAATACAAAATCAAAGGATAAAGGAGTGAAGTATATGGCTACTGCCCCTATTCCAGACAGCTCGGTGACTACGTCCATCCTTTCTGATGGTGCGGTCACATCTATTAAATTAGACCCTGAGACTAACGGTTATGTGAACGTCCGATCGTACGGCGCTGTAGGAAACGGTATCAAGGACGATACAGTAGCGATTCAAAATGCTATCAATGCGGGAAACGCCAAAAACAAAGTAGTAATCTTTCCTCCAGGTGTATATAAGGTATCTTCGGGACGCATGCGTAACCCCTCCGTCCTCGACTGGTGGTGTCTTCGAATTCCGTCCAAAACGAATTTAAGCTTTGAAGCCGGCTCCAAACTTGTGCTTGCCCCGAACCCACCCTCAGACACTAGGGTTCTAGTAATCTTAAATGCCTCAAATATCACAATCGCGGGCACCCTTGAAATTGATGGAAGTGCATCGACTGTTAAAACAGCCGTCAACGATCAGCTTCACGGCTTGTTCATTTCTTCTTCGCAAAATATAACGATAGAGTCAGTGTACTCTCACGATTGCTATGGGGATAATATCTTCATTGGGGGGACAGAAGAAATCCCCTCCGTTAATGTGCACATCGGATATGCACGCTGTGAGACTGCTGGACGAAAGAACTTTGTGGTCCATTTTGTAGACCAGCTTCATGTCAACAGAGCGGTTCTGAATAATAGCCGCGGTGGCGCGCCTAGTTTTACTGGTGCTAACTCTCTCGATCTTGAACCCGATGTCTTTAAAGGAACGCGCAGCTTTTATCAGCGATTCGACTCCTTGACAACCATAGGTTTCGGTAACGACCTATCAGCAGGGCTTACAGATGCTATCGCTAGACTCTGGACACTCGACATCGGTTCACTAGATATGCGTGTAAGCGGATCGGTAAGTCCAGCCTTACTGTCCTATGGACTGACGCTGAAAATCAATCATTTGGCTATCCGTTCCACCGATCATAAAGCTAACTTCGGTCTACAGACGATCTATTCACAATTTATTGATATCGCTAGCGCCAAGTTCGATGGCATCGGGGGCCCTGCGATCTATGCAGCGTTTAATGCTGCCGGAGGTAAACCAAGGTTGCACATCGGTTCTTTAGGAATGTACGGTTCGGGTTCCACCTTAGCAAGTGGTGTCCGAATCGACGGAGGAGATCTTTATGTGGGGACGATAGATGCACAGGATTTAACGGGCAATACCTTGCATTTATTCACAACGGAGTCTGACGCGATGGCTACTGTCGACAATATGATCGTCCGCAATAGCGGAACCAATCAGGTAGTGCTAGTCTCTTCTTACGGTGCAGCTAAACCGTCTCTGCGCCTCAATAATGTAGCGGTGTTTGATACCCGAGCAGTGAAGGTAAAGCGAATTCTAGAATTCGAAACACTAATCGGCATGCAAGGCACATCACTAGGAACCTTGTATAATCCATATTCGCTCCCTGAATGGTTCTCGACCTACGGTAACTTCAAACGGGCCATTCGCCTCACTGGCGGGGCAGTATTGCCCGCGGTGTTCATAGTAGAGGGTTCGCCCGAGGGAGTCGTAACCGCCCCAGTTGGCAGTCTGGCCATGCGAACGGATGGCACGGCACAAGCCACTTTGTATGTGAAGGAAAGCGGATCAGCTGCCAGCGGATGGAAGGCTAAATAAGATGAATCAACGGTATTGGTTACATGTCTCTATCGCATAAACGACACGTTCCAAATCCTCATCCGATAAAGAGCTTCCAGAAGGCAGGCAGACACCTGTTGAAAATAATTTATCCGATACACTGTATTCCTCACTGTAAGGATAGTAGTAATTGCTCTCGAACAAGGGTTGTAAATGCAGCGGTTTCCATACAGGTCTAGCTTCGATATTGTGCTGTTCCAGACATGACAGGAGTTGTTGTGAAGAGAACCCCGCCACTTCTTCATCGATGGTCAGCGCACTCAACCAGTGCGTGCTGCGACAATTGCGCGCTTCCGGCATAAAATGAAGACCCGGTATGGAACCTAACCGTTCCCTATATCGCCGGCCAATAGATCTGCGACGCTCTACTCGCTCTTCAAGCAGTTCTAATTGACCGCGTCCTATGGCTGCCAACAGGTTGCTTAACCGATAGTTGTATCCCATTTCGGAATGTTGATAATGAGGGGCAGTGTCTCGGGCTTGCGTAGACCAGAAGCGCGCTTGATCTAAGGCTTCGGTATCGTCGGATACGAGCATGCCCCCACCTGACGTCGTAATAATCTTATTTCCGTTGAAAGAATAGATTCCGAATTGGCCCCACGTTCCGCTGGCCTTGCCTTGGTAGAAAGCGCCCAGTGATTCGGCAGCATCCTCAATCAAGGTAATTCCATATCGGTTAGCTATTTCTACAATGGGCGCCATGTCTGCACTTTGTCCGTATAAATTGACGACAACAGCCGCTTTTGGCAGCAGCCCTTTGTCATTCAAAGCTTGGCAGGCCCGCTGAAAAGCTAGCGGACACATGTTCCAGGTCTCAGGCTCTGAATCGACAAATACGGGGGTGGCCCCCAAATATAAAATAGGATTGGCGCTAGCAACGAACGTGAGCGTAGAACAGATCACGTAATCTCCTTGTGTGACACCGGCTAGACGAAGTGCGAGATGAATCGCCGCCGTGCCAGAGCTTAACGCTAGTGCACCCTTTGATCCTGTGTAGGCGGCCATCTCCCGCTCGAACGCATCAACTTGCGGACCAATAGGAGCAATCCAACCAGAGTGTATCGCCTCCTCCATGTAGACCTGCTCACGTCCACTAATATGCGGCGGGGATAACAAGATTCGTGGCAGAATGCTCGTTTGACTAATGCTCATGCGAAGCTCCTTTCTCCATTTGGACCGATTTCTTCAGATGGAATACATATCATATCGAGATCTGGATGCCGATAGAGCGGAAAGTAATTTCCTGATATTCTGGTGTCACAAAAGGATATGATCCGCTCATACAACTCTGGGAAAAAAATTCGTTTACCTAAGTAATAGTCAAGGGGTTCCAGTTGTGTCGCGAATCTATGCTTGAATTGAAATAAGTCGTCATTCCCCTTATATCCCCCGCCAAGATGAAAACATTCAAAGCCATTTTCCATCCCCCACTTGGCTGCTGCGTGTATTAGCAATTTGGTAGGTGACCACTGCAGATAGGCGCGATCCCAACCACATAGGTGATAATGCATCCACGGTCGTTCATGTAACACGATGCTGGTCGCCACCGTTTTCTCCCCATCCATAGCTTCGAATAGCTCTACTCTCCCCTCAAGTAGATGACTAGTATCTTCTATAAATTTTTTGGGAAAATAATAAAAAGAATCCGCCTGTAAATCGTTTAGTGTTCCGTAATACAATTCACTGAAGGACTCAATACGATCCTTCAGATTCGAATTTCGAATCGTAAAGGGTGCGGACTTTAATTTATGAATATTCCGTTTATGATTGCTGCCATAATGCCGGATAAGCTCTGACTCCGAACCCACAGTCAAATCAATATAAATTGTATTCCTATTCCATTCGGTGGTCAGACCGCTTTGATATTCCGTAGCGTTGCCAATCAAGGGATGAAATCTTACAAACTCGGTCATGATCTTTTTCTCTCTACAGTAATCCGTGAACGTTTCACTGAATTGCTGGTACAGCTCACTTCGTTCGGCTCCCGGAGGGAGATTCGATATCGGTCCCCCGTATCCATAGGGTGTACTAATGTCGTACCAATCGCCTTCAAGCCCCAGTTGGATTACGGCAGGAAGATGGCTTATGGAGCGAAGTAAGTAAGGATAAACTATGAGCTGGTCTCCCTGCTTAAAAACAAACAGCTCTGCCTGCTGATGCTCTCCATCCTCAAACAGCCGAAAAAACGCTGAGGAGAAATAGATATCCTTCGTCTCTAGCTGGTTCAAATAGACATCCCATTCCGCTGAACTAGAGCTGTCTAACACGATGAAGTTACTCATACAACACCTCTTGATTCTCCAATAGTTTGATCATACGTATACTTTCAGTGCTTAAGATTAGCCCGGGGTCTCGCTCACGCAAATAAGCATCTGAAGAAAGCAACAGCAGCCTTTTCTCCCGGTCTAAATCCATTAATACGTCTGTCAAAAGATTGCAGCCACTCCACCCTCCACTTTGCAGTTGGATACGATAATACTGTTCACCTAACCGGCCCACTACTGAAGTCTCTTCCTTCGTTCTAATCTTAAGAGAAGAGAATCCATACTTTTGATGATGTGCCTCTGCCATCGGATAATCATCTATGATGTAAGCCAATGCTTCTCTATCCCTATCAATCGATGGAGCCAAATCTCTTACATACCAGTAAGTCCGGCCTTCCTCTGCAAAACCAAGCCGCAAATACCAAGCATGAGCTTGCTCATTCCACGAAAATACATCAAGTGCCAGCTTCGAAATGCCATCCTTTTGGGCTAACGTCTCCCCGTACGCCATAAGCTTGCCGCCGATGCCGTCTTTTCGATAAGCTGCGTCCACATTCAAGTTATTCAGAACCAGCATCTGCTCCATTCTTCGCCATTCAGCGAATCCAATAAGATGATCTTCAGTATAGGCACCAATCAGCAGTGTTGCTGAATGGCTTCCGCATTTACATGCTGCTTTCAAATATTCGGGATAACCGCCACAGGCGAATATGGTTTGATTGTAGACCGACTCTGGCAAGTTGCTCTGTAAGAGCCGGCATGCAAGGTGAATATCATCTTCCTGAAGCGGACTAAACCGCAAATTCATGCCGACCCCTCCTTTTGGTTCATTCTGTACTCATCGAGCGGCAAACTATGCTCACCCGGATTGGCCACAACGTCATCTTGGCGGATCACCTTCAGCACAGTTTTGCATAAGATCAACGCATCTAATCTAAAGCTCAGCTTCTCAACATAGGTAACGTCATAGGAGAGCCGCTGTTTCCACTCCGAAGTATTACGTCCAGATACCTGCGCCAATCCCGTTATTCCGGGTCTTACAGTAAATCGCAGCCGCTCCCGTTCAGAGTAATGCGGGCTGTAACGGATGAGCAAAGGTCTTGGTCCGATCAGACTCATTTCTCCCTTCACAACATTTACTAATTGCGGGAGCTCATCCAGACTCAGCTTTCGAATCAATCCGCCGAATTTGATATAACGCCGAGCATCCGATAACGGCTGGCCCTGCGCATCATACATTTCAGCCATGGTTCGGAACTTGTAGATGTAGAAGGGTCTTTCTCCCATTCCCGGCCGTTGCTGCTTGAACAAAATAGGACTTCCCAGCTTTATCCGAAGCAGCAACGCCACCACAGCCATGACCGGACTAAACACACCTAACATAACGATCGCTCCCACCAAATCGAAGCCCCGCTTCATATGGCGATACATGGTAGTCTTTCCCCCGCCTTTCTCTTATTCCGTAAAAAGACGTTCTGTAAGTGACTTTACCTCTTCCGGATTTGCACTCCAATAATACACTTTGGTTCGGACGAGCGGATCTAGAGCAGAGCTGTTATGGCCAGGAATCTGTTCGTAAGCAAAATCTGCGGAATCCATTCCTTTGAATAGCCAAGCTAAGCTCATCAAATCACTGTCACTAAAACTCGTATCAATAATGTCTTTCTTTTCACGCAGTAGCAGTCCCGCTAGATCAGGAATATGCTCCGGACTTAATAGCTTTTTGGCTACAGCCCGAACGATATTGAATTGCTCCCGTTGGCGGCTAAAGTCACCCTCCGGAGTCGAGTAGCGCTCCCTTGCTAAATAAAGCGTGTGGGCACCATCCAGATGCTGCTCACCTTTCTTGATGGTGATCTCCGGAGTGATGGTCACATCCTGATCAATCAGCATATCGATCCCGCCGATCGAATCGATGAAATCACGAACACCGGAGAAGTTCGTCTTGATGTAGTAATGAATAGGAATATTCATAAAATCACTAACGGCTTGAATCAGTGTCAGCGTACCCTGCTGATTCCCACCCTTTGTTTCACCAACGATATGTGCATGATTGATCTTGGTATAACCGATGTTCTGCACATAAACCCGCGTGTCCCGCGGCACAGATACGATATTCACCTTCCGTTGATCCGGCATCACATGGGCAACCATGATCGTATCTGCCCGCGAGCTTTCTCCGCCCCAAGTGTCTGTTCCAATTAGCACTACATTAAAGGATGAGCTTTTCTTGTCTGTTGGAGATGTCACCGCAGTTGGAGTCTGTGTAGACGTTGTAAGGGTAAGCTCATCCGTTTGCGCTTGTGGGGCTGGTGTGCTGAGCGATTGCACCATCGTTTCATTGTCCGTAACCACATTAGAGCTAGGGATCGTCATGGGGTTAAGAATCGCCTTATTAAAACGATGCTCTGGATTCAATATCCCTCCAATCCAGATCCCCCCAACTACAACCACAACAAGAATAACAATCAGGCTGTATCGTCCCACCCGCCGCATGCGTGAACGTTTACCAGTAATTGCCTTGTCGCGCTTGCCCCATAATCTTGTCATCCATGAATGCTTAGTCGACTTCATAGGTCAGATTCCCGCATGAACTTCGGATTTAATGCGTTCAAGATCATGTGTGCCCACCTGCGGTTCTTCCTGAAAACCCGAATAGCTTGGAATTAGCTGCTTTAGCAGTTTTTTGATCTGATGACTGCTTGGCATCAGTTCATACCGTTTGCACAGGTTCTCCAGAACCCCCAACACCAAATTCAGTTCAGATCTGGAGACACTTTGCGGGCGGCTAATCATAATACGGTAGTTGTTAGTGACCAATAACCCTTCTTCTTCAGTCAAAAGCTCCTCAAACAATTTTTCTCCAGGACGAATGCCAGTGACCACAATGGGAATATCTTTGTCAGGCTCGAGACCCGACAAGCGGATTAAATCCCTCGCTAGATCGTATATACGAACTGGCTTACCCATATCCAGCACAAACACTTCTCCCCCTTGTGCCAGCACACTTGCTTGAATAACCAACTGTACCGCTTCGGGTATCGTCATGAAGTAACGCACCATATCCATATGTGTAACCGTCACCGGGCCGCCGTTTTCGATTTGTCTTTTGAATAACGGAATGACACTGCCCCGACTGCCCAGCACATTACCAAAACGTACAGCGGCAAAAACCGTCTTACTTAAGGAATTCTGATCATTAATGATCATTTCCGCGGCTCGTTTCGTGGCCCCCATAACACTGGTAGGATTAACCGCCTTATCCGATGAGATGAGGATGAACCGTTTAGCGCCATATTTAGCACTCGCTTCCGCTACATTCCTTGTGCCGATCACATTATTTTTAACTGCCTCTACTGGATTCATCTCCATAAGAGGAACATGCTTGTGAGCAGCGGCATGATACACAATGGAGGGGCGGAACTTTTGAAAAACGTTATCGATCCGCGATACATCCTGAATGTCCGCTATAATGGGATGAATGATCTGATCGGGATATAACTGCCGCAACTCTTGTTCAATAAGATAAATGCTATTTTCTCCATGCCCCAAAAGCAGCATTTCCTTCGGACGATACGCAGCCAATTGCCGGCATAATTCCGAACCAATTGAACCGCCTGCACCCGTGATGAGAATACACTCGCTTCCCAGATTCTCACGAATCTCTTCCGTATTAATTTCTACGGGACTTCTCCCCAGCAAATCATTTACGGATACTTCACGGATCATGTTAATGGCCATTTTCCCGTCCAAAATATCGGTCATACTAGGCATTAACTTGATCTGAGCTTTGGTAGATTTGCAGATTTCGATGATCTCCAGTAATTCCTTTTGAGGAGCCGTAGGCAAAGCGATGATAATGAACGAAATGTCCAGCTCCTCGACTGCCTGGGGAATGAAGTTACGGTTACCGACTATCGGCAACCCCATAAGCTCCAGCTTGCGCTTTGAGATATCATCATCTATGAAGGCAACTGGGTTCATGAATTTAAATCTTGAATGCTTGATATCTTTGGTAACGAGGATGCCTGCTTTTCCCGCCCCAACAATTAGCAGATTGCCTTCGGATGAACCCTTTGTTCCCAGTGTTTCGAATCTATCGTTGATGAGGCGGTTAACTAAACGTAAGCCGGCAATGCCGAGAAATACGTAACCCGCTGCAAAATAAATCGAAATCGGCAATCGATAGGAAGGGACGAATACATGCGCAGATACATTGACAGCGACCACTCCGCAGAGTGTTAAAGCACTCACTTTTAGCAGCTGCAATAACTCACCTATACCGGTGTATCGCCAAATATTGTTATACACCTTGAATCCAAACGAGAACGCTGCGTACACCATTATGTGAATGAGTATCGCCCACGGAAGCATCCACATGTACTGCTCAGGGATTTGAAAATCAAACCGAAGTAAAAACACAAGCCACACTGAAGCCGCTATAATTCCTGCATCCAACATGACTAAACGTACGATCCGCATTTTCATCACTTCTTTCTCCCTAATTAACTAATTATTCGTTTATTCGTTTATTCGTTTATTCGTTTGTTGTCGTATATGCGAGAATGAATTATCTATCTGCTGTCAGACCCGGTTGTAATTCAGACGGAAAAGGCTTTATCCCTGGTTCTTTCAGCGCTTCTATATAAATCGAGTCCATTTCACGAAGCACCGCTGGCAATCCATAGCGAATAATCCTGTCCTTGTTCGCCTTACCCATTGCTGCGGTCAAAGCTGCGTCCGCTCGCAGTTGAACCAGTGCTTTTGCCGTAGCGGCAATATCATCCACTGGAACCAACATGCCCGTTGACTCATGCTCAATCAAATCGCGAATGCCCCGAATATGTGTGCCGATCACGGGTTTGCCTGCTGCCATCGCCTCCATAATCGCCCGGGGTAACCCCTCACGATAGGACACAAGTGCCGCAACATCACACGCTTGTAGCAAATCCGGTATATCTCTTCGGAACCCCAGAAAATGCACCTGATCCCTAACCTCTAACCGAATAGCAAGTTCTATAAGGGTTTGCTCGAAAGGACCTGTACCTGCGAATGCTAGATGAATATCGCTTGCTTGATCACCCAAATGATGTAGTGCTTCGATCAACTGTTTTTGGTTCTTGTTAGCATTTAACTCAGCGACGCAGAGAACAACGAATGAAGGATTATCATTGTCACTCTTAGGTAAATCAAATAGCTGGTGACGACTTACCCCCTTCATTTTTGCAATTTCATCATCCCCCTCACCGCTACCGTATACCTGAAGATCAAGCCCGACTCCGCTCACATAAGTTACTCTTTTTCGCACAGGGAATTTCAGAGCACGCTCATAATCTTCACTATTAATGGTGATCAGTACATCCGTCCAACGTGCCATCAAATACTCCAACGGATAATAAAGCATCCAATTCAGAAAAGGAGCACCTTTAAAAAAATGAAAACCATGAGCTGTATACAATACGCTAGGGACACCTGCTCTATGGGCTGCAATCCGTCCGAGAATCGAAGCCACTGGTGTATGTACATGGACGAACTGAAATTTTTCCGCTTGGAAGCTTTTCGTTAAGATCCGCAGAGCCGTCCAATTCTTCAACTGTAAAGGACTTCGTTGTATAGGTACGTCGTGACATACAATTCCCCGCTGTTCCAAGCGCTGTCTGGCTTCGCCCGGCTGAGCGTAAGCATGGACTTCACACCCTTTTTGCAGCAATAACACCATGTAAGGTAAATGAAAACTCTCGAAATGCCCATAAATGGAGGCTACAAAAGCAACCTTTGCTTGTAAGCTACCCTCAGCTGGAATACTCCCGATGTCCTTACTTGAGCTTTTATTGAGGTTGCTCTGCTCGTTGTCGAAGCTTGCGCCCAGTTGACCGTTCAACGTGTTGGGTTCGATAGGGCATCTCTCCTTTCAGGTTTTTGTCTGTTAACCGGATGCAAGCTCCGTTCATCGCCATCATGAACCACCAATACCGCTGGAATAACGCCTCAATACCCATCGATAAACCAATCATCGCCGCATGGGACAACAGCAATGCCATAATAATTGGCCTATGAATGGGATCTGCTGCACGATAAGAACGGATACCCACAATGAAGAACCAAATCATAAATCCGCCATATACAATCAAGCCCAATAAGCCGAATTCAGTCAAAAACCATATTGGCGTGTTGTGGATAATAATGCGCAGTTCGTAATTATAGGAACCAAGCCCAATGCCTAATAATGGACTTTGTGCGATCCAATCCACCGCTTTGTCAATGATGTCAAGACGCGACTGGATCTGGGAAGGTCTGCTGGACATAGACTCCAGCACATTTAGATAAGCGGTGCCTTTATACAGCAGCAGAGCTATAAAAGCCACACCAAACCCCATTCCGATCTTGATCAGTCTGGAAGGTTTGGTAATCAAAAGTGTAAGTAATACAAGGAAGAGACCAATCCATGACGAGCGCGAGAAGGTCATCATAATGCCCCCGGCTAAGCTTATCGTCGCTAGTATGCTGACCCATCCCCGCAGCAGCTTTATCTTCTCCCCACTCGTCATGATATGAATGGCAAAAGCCGTCACCAGCAATCCCCCGTATGCATTGGGATCAATTAACATGCCGGACAACCGCCCGTCTTGCACCATAAACGGAACCTTTACTCCGCTGAAAAAAGCGAATAGGGCAACACCATTTAAGAGCAGCACACTGATCAGGAAAAATCGGAGCATCTTATATAACCGTTCCCAGCTATCTACGGCTTGCACAAGCATGATGTAGGTCAACAATAGGAGTATGAATCCAATATCTTTTTGCAGTAAGGCGTATTGGGTTATGAAGCCGTTGCGCCAAATGGATACAAAGGAAGCTAGAACAAAAATGAACAACATGCCCCAATGCCATGAACTGAATATCCTCCGGTCCAATTTGAGATGGAATCCAGCGGCAAACAAACCTAACATTAAGAAGAGATCCGACGGGGCGATACGGAAGGCTCCACCAAAATCAAACTGTGCCGGAAGGCATATGATATACCCCATGACCGCAAACAGAAATAAATTATGCATGGTGTAGGGCTTCCCTACAACAGATACAGATGTCATACAAGTTCCTACTTTCCTACTTTCCTACTTTCCTATAAAACAAAGAACTTATGCTGCCGCTTCCGACTGTTCCCGATTTCTTACCTTTCCGATGACACGATACAGCACAACTACACTGCCAATCATCTGTACAAATAACGACGAACTAGCTCCCATCGCAGCACCTACTACCCCGTAATGAGGTACGAAGATCAGACAACATAAGCCATTAGTGAATGCTGTGCACAGAAACAATGGAATCTGGGCTTTGTACCTTCCGGTAGCCGTTATGGCGTACCACAGGTAGGATGAAATAAATACCAGCATGGTGGACGCCAGCAGCCAATGAAACAACCCTAACTCTCCTGCCACGTCTGAACTGAATAATAAGGTTAACAGCTTGTGTCCAAACAACCACCCTATCAAACAAGCGACCGCACTAAAACCCAAACCCATCGCTATCATTCGGCTGAGTAAAGTGACAAACTCCTTGTGTCTCCCGGCTGAATGCCACCTGGCAAGACGCGGTGTTATGGCTTCACCAAGTGCGGTGACGACAACATTACAGGCAACAATCATATATGAGAGTGAAGCATAAATACCTAAGTCATGCTCCCCTTTAAAATAGGAAATCGCGTATAATGGGATATTCGTATTTAACGACATCAACGCCAACACCACGCCTAGCGGTGAACTGACGATCAGTAAACTCCATAGGCTTCTTTTGTTGAAGAGTGGCCTGAGAGAAGTGTATATTCTCGCTTTACGAGCATCATATCCAATCGTTATCGCTAACCATCCGATAATCATGACTAACAAGGCAAGAATAAGGCTCTGTGTAGGGATAAATACGAGGATGAAGATTAGAATGGAGAATAACCCTTTTGCCATTCTGGAGATTGAGATTTGATCTAATCTCTCCTCCTTTTGAACGATGCCTAATAAAATATCACTGATTGATTCAACGATTCTATACAGACCGATGAAGAAAATAACCAATGCTGTATTCCAATCCAAACCACTCATTATGCAAAAGCCTGCGGTAATCGTAAACGCAAGGGCGGTTGTTATCAGCCGTAAGCCCAGAAAGTCTCCAAAACTGTATTTCCCCGATGAATCAACGATTAATACGGAACGAAGATGTAGATGCGACAGCATAAAGATCGGAGCAGTAACTGCAAGCCCTAGCGAATATTGCCCCACGATTGCCGATGACCCGAATTTATTCAGCAGGATCACAATCACAAACTGAGCACCAGCGTAAGTGATATTCCCGAGCAAATAACGAAGAGAAGCAAATGACATAGACGTCAGACCATTCCTGAAGAAGAGGCCCACTCGGCAAAATCTTCACCGCGAATCTTGGAACGCCTGCTCTTTTTCCGATAATTCAATACGGCTCCCAGCAAATGTGCTCCCTGCTGCTCTAGCAAGTGCTTGGCAGAACTCGTGTGCTTTAAGAGTACTTTTCCGGATTTCACAACTAGCAATACCCCCTCAGTCATCGTTGCCAAAATAAGGGCATCCGAAAATGGCATTAATACAGAGGATGAGTCGATGACAATCGTATCAAAACGCACGCTCAGCTCTGTAAATAATCGCTTCATTCCTTCAGAGCCTAGTAATTCAGCGGGATTTGGTGAAATCGGACCAGAGGTCAATACAGACAAACCTTCTGCTTCCTCAATAGAAATAATGCAATCCTCTAAGCGGGTATGATCCACTAAGATACTGCTAAGCCCGATCCAATTAGGCAGATCAAATGCCTTATGCACCGTTGGCGTACGTAGATCCCCATCAATGAGTAGAACTGTCTTACCAGCTTCTGCCATGGCAATCGCCAGGTTTATCGCTACCGTTGATTTCCCTTCATCCGGAAGCGAGCTTGTGACTAATAAAGAGCGGATCTCTCCACCAACGCGGGTATAACGAATATTGGAGCGTATGGTTCGGAATTGATCTCCGTTAGATGACTTCGGTTGTTCCAGGCAATATAATTTTGGCGTTTTCTTCTTCATAACTTGTGGCTCCTTCTGCTGATTTGGTTTTCGCTTTATTCCGCCGTTTATGTGGCTTCAATTTGCCCACGGTTCCCAGAAGCGGAAGCTGCAAATCAAGCTGAATATCTTTGGCACTTCTCACGGGTTTCTCCATCATTTCCCGGAGGATAGAGATTGCGATCCCGGTAATCAGCGCCAATCCGAAGGCAACAGCCATATTGAAGACCGGCTTAGGTGAGACAGGATCAGAAGGAACCTTGGCACGGTCGAGAAATACAACATTCTCCACTCCCATAATCGATTGAATATTCGCATTAAAGGCTTCTCCGAAGCCATTCGCGATATCTGTTGCCCGTTGAGCTTTTGAATTGGTCACAATTACCGTTGTTACGAGTGATTCACTATTGGTTCTTGTCTTCACATTTTTGAGTAACTCTTCCGCTGTCATTTTTAGCTGCAGCTTTCTGACAACCTCTTCCGCTATCCTGCTGCTTCGAATGATCTCCCCGTAAGTGGTTACCAGTTTTTGTCCGGCCATAATGTCATTAATTGCTTTCTGCTGCCTGTCTCCTTGAATAAGTATAGAAGCTGTCGCCTCGTATTTCGGCTGTAAAACATAATAGCTAACACTACCAGCGAGCCCGACTGCAGCGATACATAATACAATAATGAACAGCAGCCTACGTTTTACTAGTTTCAAAATGCTGCCCAGTTCGAATTCCATCGATCATTTCTCCTAACTAGTTAATGTATTGTCGCCTCTTTAACAAGATTATTGTTGTATATTCATATTCTCTTTCTCTCAACATATGTCCAAGTCCGTACTTAAAATTTAAATGTCAAAATATTAAAGGGCTCATTTAGCTCACCTGTTAAAATCCAACAAAAAAAGGCATTCTTCCAGCAAAATCAACTGGTAGAATACCTTACATATAATCTATCTAGTTCAGGAATGTACAAGTGCAGTTAACACCATCAGGAGATATCTTTACGTTTCAGAACATGATGAACATTGCTTAACATGCCGGATAGAACTCCAGCAATTGGGAATACTGCCCAATTGACGTCCCAGCGCCCATAGACAAAACCCGTGAACAGAAAAATCGCCGTCGCCAAAGGCCATAATACAGCCCCAACAACTCCAACAAATCGGTTCTCTTCCTGCTTCTCTGCAGTGATATTCGGCTCCTCCAGCAACTTCGTATAAGTACCCTGGATATTCCCGTAATAGATGAACAAAAACACCGCCACAGCTGCAATAAACAGAAAAGCAGCGACTCCATAGGGAGCATAGTCATCGTTGACATAGCTAGTGGTAAAGATAAAAGCCGGCGACAGCACGCATAGGCAGACTCCTGTAATCAGAGAAAGACGGTAAGTCGGAGCATAAAGACTTTGGCTGCGTTGAAGCGCCATTTTTAGAGCATAAGGCAGCTGAAAGCCTTGCTCCAGACTCTTAAAGCGATCCAGCTTCATTCCGCTGTGTATAAACATCCCGACCGCGATAGCGACCAGCACGAACATTCCGACCAGCCCCAGCATCGAACCTTTATCACTCATAACAGCCTTATTTTCAAATATTGTATCCAGGGTGATCAAAAACGCCACTCCGCATGCGCAGAGAAAAACGCCGATCCCCGTCCATAATCCAGCGCTTCGTCTGGCCGCCGCATAAGCGTAAACCTCTTCTTCCGTCAGCACCGGAATAGCCTGTTCTGGCGCAACTGGATCGATGCCAAGCTCCGCTGTCAGCTCTTCAATATTGCCGAATTCCGATATGACGATACCAATCGCCTCATTCTCCGACTTGCCAGCAAGCTTCAGCTCCAGGTACTTCTCCTCCATCCCTGATAGCAGCTCTTGCTTCAGATGTTCCAGTTCCGGAGTCTTTGGCAGACCCGCAAACATATTATCCAGATATACTATGATCGTCTCCATGCTCTATCACCACTCCTTGATAAATTGGTTTACAACTTGCTGTGTAACCTTCCATTCCTCACATTTTTCTCGGTAATAGGCGAGACCCAAAGGGGTAATCCGGTAATACGTACGCCGCTTGCCAAGACTCTCATCCAGATAAAAGGATTCTATGTACCCGTTTTTCTCCAGTCGGGTGAAGGCAGAATATAATGTTGTCTCTTTCATAACATATTTCTCCTGTGTTAACTGCCTGATATTTTTGGAAATCTCGTACCCGTAAGATTCCCCGTCCAGCAGCATGTAGAGGATCATCGTATCATTGTAGCCACGTATAACATCACTGCTGATCAAAAATATCCCCCCATGATTACTTCATCTGTCGTAGTAGTTGCAGTATAACATAATTACTACGACAGATGAAGTAGTTAATGGAAAAATAGGCCAACATAATTTGAGGACCGAACCTTCCTTGATTAAATCACAATTGCTGTCTGCGCATGACGTAGCTTCCAATATGAGGTTAGGTATACGAAGGTGCAGGCCAGTAGTGTTTGCGGGGACGATGGTGTTTACTAGTAGGCTGTTTGCGAGGGCGGGGGTGTTTACCAATTGGTTGTTTGCAGGACGATTTACTAGTAGGCTGTGTGCGAAGTCGATGGTGTTCTCCAATTGGCTGTTTGCAGGACGATGGTGTTTACTAGTAGGCTGTGTGCATAGACGGTGACGTTTACCTACTCTTAGTTTGGCGGATGAGGTACTATCGGACTCAGTTGGCGTTATTCGAGGCATTTTACTACTTTTCAGGTTCTATCGGACCCCAATGCACCTATTGGCGCACAAAACATCATATTTAGGGCCCTTTCTAGGGAATAGCTGCACTGGAGTCCGAAACTACGCTAGAACTGCGAAAAACATGCTAATAACATCATCTGGGTCCGTACCACGGTGGATGATTATGAGTCGGCGATGTGATTAGATGTATATTGTTGATGTTGGTGATGATGATGTTGGTGATGGTGGTGATGGTGGTGATGGTGGTGATGGTGGTGATGGTGACGTTGATGTTGATGTTGATGTTGTTGATGTAAATCCAAGCGAAACTGAGTCAAAGTCAGCAAGTCAAAACACAAAACAGCGGTTCTCCCATATTGGGGAGAACCGCTGTTTTGTTGTTTTTTTATAATTAATAAATAGTTAATCATTGCTAAGGAATACACCAACTTGAATACGTTGACCTATTAATGTCGTGTACGGAGCATACGTCCAACAAAATAAAGCATTTGTTTACGTGTAAAAAAACGTGACATTTGAGCAGAAATATAGTTTGTAAATCCTGGGACAGCAAATACTTTTTTAGCCTGAAGCGACCGAAGAGCCACTTGAACGACATTTTCTGGCGTGTCTCGTTTGCCTACCGAAGCCTCATCGGCTCCCACGACATTAAAAAATTCTGTTTCCGTAGACCCCGGACATAACGCAAGAAATTGTACGCCCCGTTTCCGATTTTCCTCCCATAGCGCTTGAGTAAATGATAATACAAAAGCTTTTGTCGCTCCATATACAGCCATATTAGGGAGAGGTTGAAATGCAGCTGTTGATGCAACGTTTATGATCACTCCACTTTTTCTATTTAACATCTCTGGCAAAAACAAATGGGTCAGATCTACAACCGCCAAAACATTTAGCATCACTTCTTCATGTTGTCTCGAACCAGATAGTTGTTCAAAAAGCCCATGCGTAGCAAAACCTGCATTATTAATAAGAATATCAACGTTCAAGCCACGTTCTACACATTGTTGATAGAGCCTGTCAGGGGAACCTTCTTGAGATAAATCAGCAACTAGAACCTCCGCTTGAATTTGAAATTCTCGTTTTAATTTTTCCGCTAAAGCAATCAGTTTATCTTCAGAACGGGCGACTAAAATTAAGTGACTTCCTTTGGCTGCAAGTTCTCGAGCAAACGCTTCACCTATACCCGAAGAAGCTCCGGTAATCAACGTCCATTTATTTTGAATTGTAATCATTGTTATCCTCTCTCCCTTTAACGACCATTTAGAAACAGTGTTTCAATAAGAATCATTGTATCCAAGTGAGGTTGTGTTGTCAAATAAAGTTCTACACATTTAATTATTGGCTATTTCTCTTCTACATCAGTAAAATAAGGGTTAGAAATAACGGCTATCTAAAAAAAGCTAAAGTAAAGTTCTAAGGAAGTGAAACTACATGCAAAAATCGTCCAAAATATCTTCTATAGATGCTGAATCCGTTACAACCTACCCAAAAGCAAAGCAACGGCATGCGGAAATATTAAGACTGAACATTATCGAAGCCGCTGCGGCCATTATGCATGAATCCGGACCCGAAGGTGTAACCATCCGTAAGGTTGCTGAAAAAATGGAATGTCCCACAAAAATCATTTATAACTTGTTTGGAAACAAGGAAGGTTTAGCGAAGGAGCTTTTTCTGCAAGGGTGTAAATTGTTGGCTGCTGCCTTTCAAGCGGTTCCAAAACAAGACAATCTAAATTTATATCTTCGCGAGCTTGGACAAGCTTATTGGGATTTCTCACGGAATCATACTAGCTATTATATGGTTATGTTCGGAGGAGCCTTTAGCGAATTCAAACCGGAGGAGGAAAGCTTACATGCTATCTTTACGGCACTACAACAAGTGATAGCCCTTATTACAGAAGCCATCGAACAAGGATTTATTAACGAAAAAGACCCTCTGCTTGTTGTGAACCTGGTGTGGGCGTCATTGCATGGCGTCATTCATCTGCATTTAGGGGGACATATTCAAAATGAGGAAACGGCTAAAATATTGTATGATAGATCGGTCTCCAATTTAATTCATACCTTCTTTAAAAAAGATAATTAATTCTAAAAAGGCCTCTTTGCAAGTCCCTACTCAATAAATTCAAGCCGTAATCTTGGGATATCCTTAGATCACGGCTTTTTTAACATGCTAAAAAAACACAAAAAAAACGGCATTTCTGCCGCTTCTTCATCTCTCTAATTATGTCCGGCGCATATATGCACGCACAGTGATAGGTGCAAAAACCGCAACAATCACAGCAGCTCCGATAAGTGAGATAGCGAAATCCCAGCCTACGGTTCCAGAGTTAGCAAGCTCACGGACAGCTGACACAAGATGCGAGATTGGATTGACTTTGACAAACCATTGCAGCCAGTTAGGCATCGTATCTACAGGCACGAAGGCGTTGGATAGAAACGTGAGTGGGAACAACACAATCATTGATATCCCTTGTACGCTGGAAGCGGTTCGCGCAATCACACCAAAGAAAGCGAAAATCCAGCTAATCGACCAGGAGCAGACAATAACCAAAAGCGCAGCAATTGCGACATGCTCCAGACCGCCATCAGGTCGGTAACCCATAATATAGCCCATGACAAAAGTAAGCACAGTAGCGATCGTATATCGAATCGTATCTGCCAACAAAGCTCCGGCTAATGGGGCTATACGGGCAATCGGCAATGACTTAAAGCGGTCAAACACCCCTTTATCCATGTCTTCCCGCAGTTGGACACCAGTGACGATGGAGGTCGTGATTACAGTCTGCACTAGAATACCAGGAATAATAACGGGCAAATAGCTCACTACATCTCCTGATATGGCTCCACCAAAAATATAAGTAAACATTAGTGTGAAAATAATTGGCTGCAGCGTTACGTCGAACAATTGCTCGGGTGTGCGACGGATTTTCAATATCCCGCGATAAGCCATCGTTAACGAGTTACGAACAGATTGTTTGAAGCTCGTATGGTTTTTCAATTGTCGGGTCGCACCTGGACTAATAGTAGAAGTTCTCATACTCATGCTCTTGCTGCCTCCTAATTCATTGATTCTTGTGACGCTTGGGACGCCTCATCCGTAACTCCATGGCCAGTGATCGTTAAAAACACTTCATCAAGCGTCGGTTTCTGCACACTCATCTCTGCGAGTGGAATCCCCGCTTCGCGGAGTGCAATAAGCAAATCAGTGACTAAATCAGCGTTCGCCATCGGTGCAGTAATTTTTCCAGCCTCATTCGGCACAATAGACTGGATATGCAGCACATGTTCCACAATCCGGCGCGCTTGAGCGATATCTTTAAGATTTTGGACTTTTAAGTGCAGCGAGGTAGTGCCCACTGAAGCTTTTAGCTCATCCACGGTGCCTTCTGCAACGACATGGCCATGATCAATAACTGCAATACGATCTGCCAGCTGATCGGCCTCTTCAAGATACTGTGTAGTTAACAGCACTGTTGATCCTGTGTTCACCAACCGACGAATGGTATCCCACATTTGCGAACGTGTCCGTGGGTCCAGACCTGTTGTTGGTTCATCCAAAAAGATAAGCGGGGGCTGGGCAATCAGACTCGCTGCAAGATCCAGACGTCGGCGCATACCGCCAGAGAAATTTCGAAGCGGCCGTTTCGCCGCCTCCGTCAGACCAAACTCTTCTAACAACTCCGCTGCCTTTTGCCGCGCCTCTGCCCGCCCTAACCCTAAAAGACGTGAAAAGATAATTAGATTCTCTGTAGCACTAAGTGACTCATCCACAGAAGCATATTGTCCCGTAACCCCTATCAATTGCCGGACAATCTGCGACTCCTTTACCACATCATGCCCGAAGATTCGCGCCGCCCCCGCATCCGGACGAAGTAACGTAGCCAGCATCCGAATTACCGTCGTCTTTCCTGCCCCATTGGGACCAAGAACGCCGTAAATCGTGCCTGCCTTAACGTTCAGATTTACTCCATCAACTGCGCGATTGTCACCAAACGTTTTGACGAGCCCACGCGCTTCGACGGCCCAATCTCCAGGGTTGGGCTCAATTATTTTTTTGCGTTCATTTACCATTACAATTCCTCCAACGTTTTAGTTTGTATTGTGATGGTAACTCCCTTTTATAAACTGAATTTAAACAACACAAAAAACCGGGGAGCGCGATCTCACGCCACCCGGTTTATCACTTCTCATCTGAGTCAGCCTCAACATATTCTTTAAGCGCAAACAATTTATTAGCCCAGTAACCTTCAAAAAAGGCAAGCCAATCTTGCAGCTCCAGCAAAGGTTCTGGCTGAAGCTTATACCGGGTCTCCCGTCCGACTTTCTGACTGCTAACAAGCTGCGCATCGGACAATACCTGTAAATGCTTATTAACAGCGGTTCGGCTGATCGGGTAGCAATCCGTAATAGATGCTATAGACATTTCCTTATTAGCGAGCAGCTTTAGCAGACTGCGTCGGGTAGGATCTGCTATCGCTTGAAATACATCATGTCCTGCTTCAGCAACCGGCATATTAAGCCTCGATATAAGCAGGAAGTTTTTCTTGGACGATTTTTTCCCAGCCGCTATTCATAAAGCCGCGTACGATTGGATGTGGTTGGCCAAATTCAGTAACTTTTTCAGGGTCCCATCCAGAATGAATCAAGGTAAATTCCGTTTTCCCTTCGATTTCTTTCAGTTCAAAAGCAAGATGCCAATCCTTCCCCCAATTAAAACCAACACGATTCGGAGGATCAACTTCAGTTACTTTACAAGGAGAATCTCCGAATTGTCCAGCATGCAGGATGAATTCATGCCCAACAACAGGCTCAAATGTACTAGGCATCCACCAGGCTGCCATTCCTTCTGCCGTGGCAACAGCTTTCCAAACCTTTTCTATTGGCGCATTTAGTAAAATCGTTTGACGAATTTCTTGTAAGGGTTCTTGAGTTTGCATAATAAATAGCCTCCAGCATTCATTTAATATAACACCTTTTGGGTTCGCTTTTCATTATAACACCTATAGGTGTTATGTCAATTTACAGATTTCCCTAATTCTCCGTTCGTTATTCAACGTCTCAATCCCTCAATAGTATCCTTTAACTGCTATAAAAAAAACCCTCCCTCGTTCATCCCGAAGAAGGGGCCTTCTATTACATCAGCTCTATGGTCAGTTTCTTGGCTTGACAGTTACTGTGATTTTCTCGCTAGATGTCTCGCCTGATGCATTGACTAATACCGCGTAGTATTCATATACACCTGGTGTCTTATCTTTAAGTTTCGTAACTGTCATCTGAGCCGCAGGGGTAGCCGTGCTTAGTGTCTGTGTGTCGACTACTTCTCCATTCTCATACAAACGGTACTCAGTACCATTGGTTCCCCACCACATATTCATCACAACGTCGTAAGTTCCATCCCCACTCCAGTTGTCGTGGGATACTATAGGCTTGCCCGGCGCTGCATCTGTAACAGTAAGGATTAGCGGATCGCAGGCAGTCGAACCGAAGCTGTTGACTAGCTCGCACGTGTACGTGTAGGTTCCATTTGATTTGCCCACAATATCCGTACTCATGGCTTGTGCATTCGGTGAGCTGTCCGTCAGCATCTGGGTACTGATCAGTACATCGTTTTCATAGAGCTTAAACTCGGTACCGTTGTTCCCCCACCAAAGATTCATCGTGACGGCATAGCTGCCATCTCGAAGCCCGGTGTCGTGCCCATTATTGTCAGATAACACTGGCTTTCCAGGGGCTCCACCAGCAAGCGGAGTTGTACTCTGGAGCCATTGTGACCAACGGACTAGAACCTCTGCCTGCTCAGAAGTGAACACCTGATTGCTCTGGAGATTCACTTCACTATTAAAAGCTTCCAGCAAGCTGTGAACTTCTGCGCCAGCATGCTGCTGAGCTTTTTCTTTGGCGTTAGCCAGCTGCTGCTTAAGTGAATTGGTTACGTTTTCTAAATCTGGAGCACCCGTCTCAGCTGCAAAATTTTCGGTTAATGCCGACAAGCTGTCAAATGTCGCATATACACTATACGAATGCTCTGCCAGCCCGACATTGCCCGCCGCATCCTCGGCTTTCGCAGTTACACTATGATTTCCCGCTTCCAGCGTATACGCTTTAACATCTGCGAGCGTTGAATCACATGGCGAATAAGTGATGCCTGATACAGTATCAGCTGCACTACAGGTGATGTTTAATGTCTGCTCTATGGTATAGGAACTCTCTCCTTTAATTACCACCTGTGGTGCGGTCCGATCAATCTTCATCACAGCAGTCTTCTGCGGCTGTTCCACATTACCCTCTCTATCAACGCTCCAATAAACTAACTTATGTGTTCCTTCATTGGACAAAATAACTGAATTCCCGGTTTGCTGCTCGCCATCGTTTACTGTGAAATAGGTTGCCGCAACACCAGAGCCCGCATCTGTAGCTGTGAAGGTTACCAACGTATCCTTGTTGGTCCAACCTTGTGGCGCATCATCCGTTGTCACCGGAGCTGTTGAGTCCGCCCCTTTCACTACGCCATAAAAGCGTAATTCCGCCATGTTTCCAAACCAATTACTACTATTATAGATCCGGATATAACGATAGGCTTCTGCGTTACTAATACTTAAGGTCTGCCAATCCATCGTTTTTCCTGCAGGAGAGGAGATTGTCGTCCAGCTTGTATGATCATTCGAACCCTGAACCACAGTCCCATTGATTCGTGTAAAATAATTATCTTGCCTGGAAAGCACCTCTGCCTTGGACAGTTGGACCCTATTCCCTTCTTTAAAATCAAACGTTATAAATCCTCCATATCCACTACCATTTACCCGAAAATCCGTAATTGTGCCTGCATTTCCATCGAATAATGATCCCGCAACATTCCTGAGATCGGTGGGTGTTCTCCCACTGGAATCACTTAAATTAGTAATCGCAAGCAAATTACTAATCAACTCGGTCTCATCGGGAATGTACAGAGAGGAACCATCTGTAGTTGATGTTTTTTCCGGCCCCTCGATTCCCTCCTTTGACTTGTATTTAATACTAAAGTTCACAGGTCCAGGTTGTGCGTTATTGCCCATGACCGCTTCAGCCGTCCAATTGATCTTATCGACAGTAGCAACGGTTGCGGCTTGATCCTGAATATTGACATTCACTTGGTTAATTGCATCGCTTGCTTTAAAAGACAATTTCACCGTGTCCCCAGGCACAATTCGTTTCTGGATACTTTGGTCAGAGCTAATGGACACCGCATCAAGCTTTGAATTGATTGTAACATCACCATACAAACGTAGTTCAGCCATGTTTCCATACCAGTTGTTTCCATTGGTGATGCGGATATAACGATAGGGTTCTGTGCTGTTAATCGTCAACGTCTGCCATTCCGGCGTATTTCCTGCTACATTAGAGATCGTGATCCACGTCACATTGTCGTTGGAGCCTTGCACCACTGTTCCATTAATTCTGCCCGCATAATTATCTTGCCTTCCGATTACTTCTACCCTAGACAGCAATGCCTGGCCGCCTTCTTTAAAGTCAAAGGTTAGATATGCACCATAACCACTGCCATTTAAACGAAAATCAGTGATGGAACCTAAATGATTATCAAATAAAACTTTTGCTGTTGCCAAAAGATCAGCCGGATTTCTTCCACTGGAATCGATTAGGTTTGCTATCTCAAGCACATTAGCGACAAGTCCCGTCTGATCTGCAATGAATAAAGTAGAACCATCTGTTGTAAAAATAGTCTCTACTGCATCCGCTCCAGCTGCCGTTTTATAATTGATCTTAAATTTCACAATACCTGATGGAACATTTTCATTCACCACAAGCTTAGCTGTCCAGTTGATATTGTCCACAGAACTGACTGCAACAGGTTGACCCTGTATATGGGCCGTGGCATTATGGATCATTTCTGTAGACTTAAAGGATAATTGAATCGTATCCCCTGGTATAATTCGATTTCTTAAGCTTTGATCCGAGTGAATGGACACGGACTCTAATTGATTTACTGTCTCATACCGCTGGCCAAAGATTCTAAATTCAGCAATTTCCAGCATAGTACTCGAAGGCTTTATCATTTCCATTTTCAAAAATCGGAATTTTTCATGCTCCAGGCCTGCTTGAACCTCAAGTCTCTGCATCTCTTCAGTAACTGTTGTCAAGCCGGGGGTTAAGCGGGTCCAATTTTCTTTGTCATTCGATCCGAACATTGCAACGCCGCCAATTCTCTCCGGAAAACTAGCTCTTACCTGAAGCTCAAAGCTTTCTGCTGATATTTGAAAATCCGGTCCTAAATCCATGTAATGCGCCCGATCCTGCGCTGTATAATACCCCACAAAACTATCATTTGTGTTGTCCAGCAGGTTCGGGACAGCGTTACCAAAGGTTGAGCTAACAAACATATTCGTAAAATTAACACTTCCATCTTTCATTAATGGCGTCAATTCTTTAAGACTTTGCACTGCGAGATTCAGGTCAAATAACTTCTGATAGAAGACCTCGTCAGTGGCAGTAGTGATTACATCCATTACCTCAGCGTGCACTTGCTTATAGTGAGCTAACGTTGCCGAAATGTAAGGCACATCAACATGATAAGGAGAAATGACGGCGTTGACGGCAGATTGCCGATCATTCGCTACTACAACACTAACATCCTTGGCTGTAACCGAAGTTCCATCTGCGGCACTCACTACAAAGGAGTAGGTTCCCGCATGTGCTCCAGACCAAGAGAAAACACCTGAAGTCTCATTGAACACTGCACCCTCAGGTAACTGATCCGCTTGATAGATAACAACATCCGTTGCACCTGCGTCTGTCGCAGAGAAATCAAATTGAATTGCAGCTGTAGATCCCTCATAGGTAAATAAAGATACTGGTTCCTTTCCTGATGTAAATACTGGAGGGGTAAGCTGTGCCCCAGCTTTTAAATTAATATGGTCAATATCGACTGTTGTTCCATTTCCTTTTACATTAAAATAGACAAGATCGCTGAAGCCTTGGAACTCATTGAACTCATACTGAATATACCTCCATTGCCCCTTTGTATCAGGCAGCGTAACGGTATCGCCAAACACCTCCATGGTTGCTATGCCATTAGTCCGAATCTTAAAAGCAATGATTCGTTCGCCACTGCTTGCACCCACAAAAGCAATTTTACTGCCCTCATCTGTTGCGGTAATTTCAACGTAAGTAGTGTCTCCTTCTTGTTTTGTGGTGGAGTGACCATCAAGCTTCGTGTACCGGTCTTCTAGTTCTCTCAAATCTGGATTCGTTATCACCTTCGGCAAATTGAGCGTACCCTCGCCCTCTGCTTCTTTAGGAATGTACAGCCAATAATCCCCGCCTCCATCCGGAGACTCCCAATAGAAAGGCAATCGCTTAGCAAACATCTCGCTAAAATAAGGAGCTTCAACCTCCATATTTATTCCAGCTGTATATTTATAATAATAATAAAGGTCATAGACATTACCGCCAATTCTCCCCCTGTAACCGCCAGCCAAGTGTTTATAGATAATCGTTGGATTTAAATTTACATCTGTATGTGCCGCCACTGGAATCCAGGGTGTATCATGGCCAATCATATACTGAGCAAAGTAGTCGGCAGCTTTTAAAATCCGTTGATCTAGAAATTCATACGGACCCACCGCATTTGGCGCACTAGAAACAGTCCCCTCTACCGGATCTACCTTTGTTTCCTGAGCCAATAATAAACGTGATAAAATCTCTACATTCGTTATATCCCCAGCGCCATGCGCCTGATCTCTGCCCATTTCAACATGCTGAACTACGGGTGGATTAACTTTTTCCCCTGTTACAATATTTGTATCAACCCATCTGAATAAAGCTTTTATCGCGCCATTTTGCCCCTGATCGACAGCGGTTTTATTGACGGTAAACCATTCAACTCCCTCATTGTACCTCTCTGTATTTCCTGTAAAAATATAACCTGACATAGCTCCAAGCAGCGGATAAAGATGCTGGTTCATAAAACGATCATTTGTGTGTTGGAACGTTTCAATAACCGGATTAATAAGATTATTCGTAAAATCAGCGACATCTTTTTCCGTCCATTTCAGCTCTTCAGTTTGAGCACTTGTGTACCTTAAGATTTCCGCCGCAGTAACCATTCGATTAAGTGGAATTCCTGTATGAATATGTGCATCATTAAAATACACGTATTTCTCAGGGTCCATCTGTGACCAAATCCGGATAATATGCATGGCATTGGCTCTGTAAACCTCATCACCCGATATTACATACAATAGAGCTTGTGTATAAGCCTTCAAACCATCCGCTATAAATCTTGAATTAAAGCCCTGGCTATTAAAAGCATCGCTCGCTGGTTTCAACGGATCCGCACCACTTTGATTGTTGGAAGTGACCGTCCTTGAAGCTGCCGGAGAGAGAAGCATCTGATTATAGTAAGTGATCCAGGGTTCTTTTTGCGCCCGTACCTGTGTCCTAATATTCTCAAGAATATCCTTGGTCAGGCCAACACCCGGATGTTTGAATCCGCTTTCATCTATAACCTCATTAATGGTAGGTTGGTAATCCGTAATTATCGACAGCTCTGTCGATTCTACTGCGGCTCCTTCTGCCGATAAAGGCACTAGCGTTATCAACAAACTTAAGGAAACTGTGATCCTAACAATACGTTTAAGCGATTTTCCAAAGAGTAGCTCTTTAAATGAATTCATTGTTCTCCTCCATTCATTTACAGACTCTGATTTAATGCAAATAAATACCGCTGGCAAATTCATTCACTACAAAATGTTTGTTATTCAGGTCGACAATAACCTCTCCATTAATCTGAAGATTATAAAAATAAATATCCTTCACACCTCTTTCCTCGTCATAGCCGAATATACGGGAAGGATTGATATTCTTCCCATTGTAAGTGATATCGCTAAACTCTATATTTTCGATACATCGTCCTGGCACCGGATTATAGGTTTTATTCCACACCACGCGGACATCAAACAGCTGCCCCAGTTCAAAATCCTCCACCCGGATATTTTTGAAAGTAACCTTACGAACGGTATTGTTGTCCCCTGCACAGATTGCCATAACCCCCCAATAATTTTCCTGCGGCTCGTGATGCTCAAGCACATCGATATTTTCAAACCAAATATTTTCTATAATATCGCCATTATGTTGGTGATCACCATGAATACCGACATGCATGGCATGAGCAACGTCCGCCCAGAGTATGGAATCTTTAACCGTGATATGGCGTGAGTCTCCATAATACTCTCCACGGCTGCCGTAAATGGCAATGCAATCATCAGAA
Source organism: Paenibacillus sp. FSL H7-0323 (assembly GCF_038002725.1). Lineage (NCBI taxonomy): Bacteria > Bacillati > Bacillota > Bacilli > Caryophanales > Paenibacillaceae > Paenibacillus > Paenibacillus sp. FSL H7-0323. The sequence goes on from NZ_JBBODB010000001.1 coordinate 2,042,771, forward strand.
GTTCTCAAGAACACATCTTTAATATCCACATTTGAGCTAGCCATCATATCAATTCCATCACACCAGCCGCGTGTACTGAAAGCTTTGAAGTTATGAATGCGGATATGCTTAGACGCTCCGATATATATACTGTAATGCGGAGGATCAAGCGTGATGATCCCTTCGATCTCAATCTGTTCAGAATGCTGGATTTGAACGCCTCTTAAATAAGTGGTTTTCTCCATATCCGCTAAATACAGAACACCTCTGCCGCGAACAACAACATTCTCAGCATGGTCAATCATTATGGATCCGCAAAGGATCGCGCCTCCGGCAATATAAACTGTGGTCCCAGAAGGGATATGCAGCATTGGATTCTCGAATTGATGAAGCCCGGGCATAAAATATATCGTCTGACGCTCCCCATTAGCCCTTTCTGACAAATGCTGAACTTGTTCTGCGATAGCCGCAAATTGATGTATTCCTGGTTGGACAAGCACTACATTATCATCGTCAAGTTTAGGTGGGGCTGTCTCCAAGGGGTTGGCAAAAAGATGCAAGTTACTAAAACGTTCTCCATTGATTTCAATGGAAAGCTTACACGGGTGCTCCAATGTGAACAAAAGGGTATTCTCTTCGATTTGAATGGGGATATGGGTTGCCAAAGGGCGAATAACCGCTTGTTCAATCTGCCGGTTATTACAACGAACAGAGACCTCCACCGTGCCTTCCATATCAAAATAAACCATCGATGTCGATCGAACCTGATGCATATCCACCTTTGCTTCAAAAACAAACAGTGCTTGCCATACCCCACCAGGCTCTCGTACACTCACTGTAAAATCGTCTTTCCCAAGGGCTTCATTCGGCTGCTCATAAATAATTAATTCGCTCATTTCTACCTCCGTTATCTTAGAATCAACTCACTTAAGGGTTTAATAAATAGGCTGGAGCAAGCTTTTGCTCCAGCCTATCATCCAGTACTAATCAGCGAACCCTGCTATTTACGATCTGCCAGCACTTTATTTACCTCATCCGTTACTTCCTGACCTCCGGCCTTTAGCCAGCTATCCTTGAAATTATCAAAATCTTTACCCGTGTTCGCTTCTCCTGTAACTGCTTTGATAACAAACGTATCTTGCAACGTCTTCAGATTGCCCCAATACTTGGGTTTGCTTGTTAATACCGCTGGTCCCAGTACATCTAGCAATGGTGTAACACCTGGAGTGATCTTGTCTCTCAAATCTAGCAATTCTTGTTTTACCGTATGTTTTTCCATTGAAGTGTCTGTGGAGCTAAGTGGATTATAGAAATTACCTGCTCCCATCTTCGGAGCACTAACCTCTTCATCCGCTTTTGGAATGGCAAGGTCCCCTTCCATATCATAGCTCACACCCAATTGACCGAAACCTGTCAGCAGAAAACCTTCGGAATCCGTAGACACATATTCGAGAATTTCCATAATCTTATGACGTTTCTTCTCATCCTTTTCGAGTTGAACACCGAACAATACCGGTGCTTGTCTTGCACCATACGCGAAAGAATAAGCAACGCCATCTGGGGCTGTAAACGGCTTGCCAGGCACGAATATTTGACCTTTCTCTAGACCAGGTTTTGCGACAAACCCAGATTCTTTATAAAAATTTCCCCACTTCCCGTTATCAACCATACCCACTTTTTGATCAGCAAATTTAATATTGATTTCGTTATTATCACTAGTTATGAATTCAGGATCAATCAGACCTGCTTTGTACCATTTGCTCAATAACGCCAATGCTGATCGCGTCTCTTCTGTAATGCCTCCATAAACTACGTTCCCGGAAGCATCCTTCTTGAACTGATAAGGGGAAACAGCAAATGCTGAGAATACACTTGTGAACAATTGCTCTGGAAGCTTGCCGCGGCCGATTAAGCCGTAAGTATCCTTCTTCCCATTTTTGTCCGGATCTTCATTAACAAATTTGGTGAGTACATCCTCAAGCTCTTCCAGGGTCTTTGGAGGTTCTGAGTAGCCAATATTTTTCAGCCAGGCTTCATTATAGCCCGGAATAAATCCATCAAGACCACCTGGCCAAATTTTCGGGATCCCCCAGTTTTTTTCGTTGTATAAGCCTACGCCCCATGCCCCGGAATCAACCGAATCCAATGCTGCTGCATATTTCGGCATCAGGGATTCAATTTCAGCCTTATCAATCGTCGCAATAATCCCTTGATCTGCCCATTGCACCATATCCGTTTCGTTTGCATCGACCGGGAAGATATCAGGAATATCTCCAGAAGCTAGAAGCACTGAAAATTGTTCTTTCCAAGTTCCACGTTCCAATTTAATATTTTTGATTTTTACATTAAATTTCTTCTCGAGCTCGGTTTGCACATAGTTACCGTCTTCTTCTGGCGTATTAAAGTTGTTCGCCCAAATAATTTCAATCGGAGCTTCAGCTGCTGATGCCCCCCCTTGACCTTGATTCGTCGCCTTCGCTTCGTTAGTGCTATTATTCGCCGCATTCCCGCCGCAACCACTCATGACAAGTGAAGCCGATAGGGCTATCGCAGCAATTTCCAACCATTTCTTGGATGTATGCCTCATATTCTTTTATTTCCTCCCTTTTTTTGTTCATCTATATATTTAGACAGCCCGCGGATATAGCGGACTGTTTAAACCGTTCTAAGCCTTCTAACCCTTAAGTGATCCAACCATAATTCCTTTGACGAAGAAACGTTGCAGGAATGGATAGATCATTAATATAGGCAGCGCTGTAAACATAATAATAGCCGCTTTGACCATTTCAGGAGCCTGCTCATTGGTAGGAAGTGGTAACATCGGATCTCCTTCGGCTGAAATAACAAGCCGTCTTAAGAAAAGCTGCAGTACAATCTTTGATTGATCCTGCATATACAACATTGCATCAAACCAAGCGTTCCAGTGCCCTACTGCAGTCCATAGGGCTAATGTTGCTAGAACAGGCTTCGACAGCGGAATAACAATCGTAAATAAGATCCGCATATCATTAGCCCCATCTATTTTAGCTGAATCCTCCAGTTCCTCCGGTATACCCATAAAGAAATTTCGCAGGAGCAGAAGATTAAACGTGCTGAGCAGGCCGGGGACAATATAAACCCATAACGAATTTATAAGTCCCAGACTTTTGATTAGCAGATAGGTAGGGATAAGCCCGCCGCCAAAAAACATCGTTACGACAATGAACATTGTATAAAATCCCCGGTGCGGCAAATATTTACGAGATAGCGGATATGCTCCCAGTGACAGAAACACGAGTGTCAGAACTGTTCCTACAACTGTGCGGAAAACCGTATTCCCCATCGTTTGCCAGACCGTATCTGTTGTCAGTACACGCTTCCAAGCAAAGAAGGAAACTTCTTTGGGATAGAAATGAATTCCCGGCCGTAGTGCTTCCGCAGGGGTGCTAAACGATATAGAGAGCACATGCAAGAAGGGATAAATCATCGTAATACAAAGAATGATTACAAATAGGATTAGAAAGACTTGGAATACTTTTTCACCAGTGGATAGCTTCAATTGTAGTTACTCCTTCCTTACATTCATTCATTAATAAAGACCTTCCTGCCCCATTTTTTTCGTTATGAAGTTAGCAAATAACACCAGGATAAGACCCACCACATTTTTAAATAATCCAACAGCCGTCGTTAGACTGAACTGAAAGTTTTGCAGACCTATCCGGTACACATAAGTATCTAACGTATCCGCCACCCCATATACAGCTGGTGAATAAAGTGTTAAGACTTGATCGAAGCCAGCATCCAGCACACTCCCTACCCGAAGAATAAGCAGAATAGCAATCACCGGCAGGATCGAAGGAATGGTGATAAATAACGTTTGTTTCCAGCGATTGGCTCCGTCCAGAACTGCAGCTTCGTACATTTGGGAATCGATGCTTGCTAATGCTGCTAAGTATATAATCGTTCCCCAGCCGATTTCCTTCCATATTCCTGACATAACGAGCGTAAAGCGGAAATATTTCTCGCTGCCTAAAAAGTAAATGGGATCAAAGCCGAGCCACTGAATAATATAATTGACCACACCGGAATTCGGAGATAACAAAGCGATCAATATCCCCCCAATAACGATCCAGGATAAGAAATGGGGTAAATAGGATATCGTCTGTGCAACCTTCTTGAAGAAGGAAAACCTAAGTTCGTTAAATAACAGAGCCAATATGATCGGTGCAGGAAAACCAAAAATGATATGGTAAAAACTGATAATAAGTGTGTTCTTAATGATTTTCAAAAAGTCGGGTGAAGCTGTGAACAAATATTCGAAATGCTTTAAGCCGACCCAAGGACTTCCCCAAATTCCATCACGAATAAAATAATCTTTAAAAGCCAGTTGAATGCCATACATCGGGCCATAAGCAAATACGGTATACCAGATGATCACGGGAGCTAGTAATAAGAATAAATATTTGTTTTTTTTGTATTGGCGCCAAGTATGTGTCCACCTCGAGACTTTCGGCTTAAGATTCTCTCCCTGTTTTTGAATGCCAGCAGTGCTTGCCGGGTTCATAGTTGTTTTCTCCTTCCGAATACGATTTTGCGTTAAGACTGTGTCTGAACACCCCTTACGTTAGGGCATTGTAAGCGCTTTTTCTATTGTAAATTCATTAAAATCAGTAAATTATCTTCGTATTGGGGCTATAATTTTTCGAACAAAAGAAAAGACAATCGCGAGACGATTGCCTTTTCCACATGGATTGGAGAATTATGCACTTGAATGGTTCGAATGGTTTGCATTGCCTGCGTTCCTATACTGGACCGGTGTAACTCCGTAACGTGTTTTGAATTTGTTGTGAAAATATTGCGGGTTACGATAACCCACCTGAGCAGAAATCTCAGCCACCGACAGCTGCTTTTTTTCTCTTAATAAATCAGCCGCCTTCTCCAACCGCACTCGGGTTACATATTCAGTGAACGATTCATTCATAACGGTTCCGAACAAGGTAGAAATATACGATGGCGCCAACGAAGCAACCTCAGATAATTTATTTAGCGATAAATCCTCTTGAATATTATCATCGATAAAGATTTTTAATTTATGAATGATCTCTGTATGTGCGTGATTTCCTGACTCTTGAATATAAGCTGTAATTTGTGCCGATAAATCACGAATGGAATCAAGGGTTTCGGCCAATGTCTCCTTTTTGAACTCATCGAACAGACTGGAAGGCGAAACGATTTGTTGCAGATCAAGCTCAATAATGGTCTGATACAGGACCGTAACCAACTGAAGCAGGCCTAACTCAACCGTCTCCAATTGGACATCACCTTTCTCCATGACCCTTTGGAAATCGTCCATAAACCTGTTCATCGTAACGTCATTGCCCGCCTTTAAGGCATTTTTATAAAGATCAAAAGAGAATAAGTGTGGCGTAACATCGTTAAGCGGGATATGTGAATACCGCGCAATAGCTTCCGAACCATAGATAAACCGATATCGATAGGCATGTAAGGCATTTTGATACGAAAAGGGGATTTCTTCAGGTGCCTGAACCTTCGATCCAAGCGCTGCTCCAAAGTGTAGTTGCTCAGGCAACACATTTTTTATAAGCTCCAGTTCCTTCAATAATAAAAGCTCCAGCTCTTCGTGATCCTTATTCAACTCACTGAAATAGATAAGCGCCGCTTCCTGGGTATTTAAGCTGATAAATTTATAAAAGCTATAGGCAGCATGCTGTTCATAAAAAGCCCTGAATTCCTCGCAATCTCCCTTAGTTATACGAATATAGCTAGTCATGTAATGACATTGCAAAGGTAAATAATCGTAGTAATCCGAGCCAACGCCTGCACCTAATACCAGATTTTTTAGATCATTCACTTTAGCTTTAGATTCTAAGGTTTCGATTTTTTGACCTAGCTTTGAGATTGTACTACCAATAATAGCGAATTCATTTTGCGAATAGTTTACGGTGCCTGGATGATAAAAGCTGCGAACATTGTTAACAAGCTTCTTCATCGGAACATATACACGTTTGGAAATCAAATAAGCGAATAGAAGCCCAATTAACAATACCAGGATACAGCTGACAAATATTTGGCTCTTCAGCTGCTTTGATGAGGATACAAATGAATTCATAGGCCGTATTAATACGTATTTCCATTGATTATTCGAGGTTTGGTCATTTTTAAAAGACAACACATATTTGTCGCGTTTATTATAATGAATTTCCTTATTATTCCTTGCTGACTCCATCCATTGCTTAGCAGTCTTAAGCCCCTCTTCGACGTTCGAGCCCGTATGGATAATAGGGCTGCCCTTTTCATCAAAAGCATATAGCTTTTCCATCGGCGAGCTCATCGTGCTGGAAATCATTTTATTGATGTATTCTAAGCTAACGTCAATGTACATGGTGCCTGTTGATGTTTTTGATAAAGCACCATAGGGAAGGGCGATTGCGTAAGTCAACACCTCTTCTTCATCCGATAACGTTCTATATGTCCAGCGGTTTAAGGCTGGTGTCACTGAAGTTTTCAAGAAGGAAGCATCTGGAGAATTGTCCAGCTTCGAATAAAATTGGCTGTTATCGATGATATAATTTCCTTTCTCGAAGTATGTAGATATTTTGTAAACGCCTTCATTAGTAAGCTTGAAAATTTCGAGATCCTTGCGAAAAGCTAATATTCTGCTCGTATTCCCTTCCCATTCACTATCCAGTAAATAATTCAGCATAGATTGATTTTCTAACGACAAGGTAGACACTGCTCGGTTGCGGATACTGTTTTCGTATTTTTGCAGCAGCGTATTCTCCACAAAATCACTTGAAGTCATCAGTCGTTGCTTACTGTCTCTGGCAATCTCATCCACCATTAAGCGATTAGCCTGAACATACAGATAACTGCCCACAAGTCCGATTAAAACAACGGCTAATAATGTGAATGAAAAAATCAGATGGGTAAACCATGTGCCTCCATTTCTTACTCTGCCGCCGATCTTCATCACAAGCCCCCCTTTAGTTCATAACCCTATCTCTGTAACTTTCTAAATTGAAAGCATTTATAATTAAAGATACTAAAATACACCAACTTTAGCTATTATAAAATCTTCTGTTTAAAGATAACGCATCTTATAAAACCGAAAAAAAACAGGCTTCCCCGAAATTATTCGCTGGAAACCTGTTTATTAACCTATACAAAACATCTATCGCGACAAAGAAAGTAACTTCAATGCCCCCGCTCCCTTTTTGAATATGCCTTCACCCATGCAATCCATTCTAACCTGTGCGTATACATAAGGATCACAAAGCTCCCAAACCATACCCACAGGATAAGAGCAGACCACTTACTGATGCACAAATAAACACAAAGGAGCAGCATTCCGCTAACCACTTGCACACCATCCGAGACAGGTGAATTTCCTCTGCTTTTGTATCCGCTGCCGAGCACTTTCAACACTGCCAGGATAACTGCTAACGCTAAAGAGGCCTTGAATCCTGTCAACGCGCTCCATACCCCAAAGGTTACGGCAATCGCCTTCCCTCCTTTTCCTTTAAGAAATGGAGAGAAGGCATGACCGGCAATAGGAGCTAAGGCTAGCGGAATAATGAAATAACCCTGACTATAATGACTTTCCATTACCCATAAAAGAGGCAGATATCCTTTTAAAAAATCCAACAACACCCCAAAAATTCCGAATTTATAGCCAGATGACTTCCATAGATTCAAAGCCCCCGGATTACCGTCGCCAATGTCTTTCAAGTTCTTTTTACGCGCAAGACCAAGCCAATAGGAAAACATAAGAGATCCCGACAAAAATAAACCCGCGACCCACAATATGATCATTAGTCCCTAGGGCCTCCCACCTGGATCTGCCTTCCTTTCCAGCTTACATGCCTCAGAAAAACGACCTGATATATCGAATAAAGCATAATCAAGATAAAGAATAGAGTTGCCACCACGTGAAATACAGGAATAACGATGCCAAATACACCTACATATTTTATAAAATAAAAGAGTTGGAACATATAAAGGAGATAACCGATCAATAAAGGCATAAACCAGGTAGTATTCGCAAAAATAAACACAGTTTCTGAGATGATGAGTCCGATCACCCAAAGCGCGATTGGAATAATTGTCCGCGGACTTAACGTTGAGGTGCTTAAGACAGCCCCTTTACTGAAGCCTTCAATCTCACTTTTTATCCCCTTCGGATACATACGAAAAGATACTAAGCCATAACCGATAAAATTTCTAATGGGAACACCTGCAGCGATAAACTTCTCTCCTAAAGACAAATCATCCAGCACTTCAGATCTAATACTTTGATGGCCATTAACTTTTTCATAATCCTGCCTTAAAGCTAAAATACACGAACCGTATAATCCTTTTTTAGCGTTATTCTTTTCAAAAACAGAGGTGAATGTGAAGATCCCCAGCATATTCATGATTAAGGCAAGTTTCTCAAACAGCTTTTCTGTATGATGAAAAGGAACTACCGAAATGACACCTTTCGATAGCTCCCTTGCTTTTAATAATGAGGCCAGAGCGTTAGGCTTTAACCGGATATCTGCATCCAAGAAAGCAAAAATATCGCCCGAGGCTTGTAAATATCCATTCCAGACTGCCCAGCTCTTGCCCGTCCATCCCTCAGGGAGACTGCTGTTGGCAATAACCTTAACTCCATAGCTTTCGGCAATTCCCTTGGTCCGATCCTCCGAGAAATCATCCACAACAATAATTTCATAGGGGGTAATGGTTTGGAGCTGGAGTGAGTCGAGCAGAAAACGCAAATTGTATTCTTCATTTCTTGCTGGGATGATGATGGACAATTTCTCCGGTCCTTGAAAATGTTCGGGATCGGCGGCCAATATATTCTTTCTAAACAATATAAAACCGGAGAGACATCCAACACCTATAATAATTAACAACCACATTTACAGCTCCCCCCTCCTATAGCTATATATATGAAGGGTTAGTCCGTAATATATTCAATTCAAATTTAACCGACATTTACTTTTGCTGAGTATTGATTTAGCTTTTCTGTACACAAGAGCATAACGATGGCGAAAAAAACGATCATCGCAGGAAAAATACCCAGCGTGAATTTCGAAGCTAATAAGCCGATAAAAGGCGGCATCAGCGTGGTGCCGGTATAAGCTGTTGCCATCTGAAAGCCCATAATCGACTGAGCATGTTTCTTCCCGAATCGTACAGGGGTTTCATGAAGCATACACGGAAAAATGGGGGCTAACCCTAAACCTATAATCATAAATCCTACAAGTGAAACTATAGTTGGAAGCGGCAATACTAACAGCACCGTACCGATTAAAGCAATGAGCTGGCCATATCGAATTAGCTGTTTATTACTCATTTTAAAAGTAATGAAACCCGTCACCATTCTACCAAAGGTAATCCCTAGATAAAAAAATGATACCCATGTTGCTGCAGTTGATGCAGGAATGTCTTTAATGTTTACAAGAAAGCTGCTCCCCCATAAGCCCATTCTCGTTTCGATGGCAGAATAAAATAAAAAGGTTAACATTGCTAGCTTTACCCCTCTTAATTTCCATGGTTTTGTGTTCTCTGCGGCATGCTCTAGCTCCGGATGGTTGAACTCAGGATCACTTTCAGCATTCGGGTGGTTATTGCTCCCAGCCACTCTATCCCATAAGGGCAGTGTAACGAATAGAATAATGACTAAGCTCAATTGTATGTAAGCAACCGTAAGATAACCTTGCCGCCATAGACCTTCTCCAGAGATAAAAGAGCCCATAATAATAGGACCCAGCGTGGCGCCCACTCCCCAGAAACAGTGTAACCAACTCATATGATGGGCTTTATAATGCGTAGCCACATAACTATTTAATCCGGCATCTACAGATCCCGCACCTAAACCAAGTGGAATTGCAGCAATAATTAACCAGACTAACGAAGGTGACCCTGCAAAACCAAGCAACGCTACAGCAGTCATGATACAGCTAATAAGAGTCACTTTCCCTGTACCAAAACGTTTAAGGATAACACCACTCATTAAACTGGACACAATTGTCCCTACTGCAATAACCATCGAAAGAATTCCAGCAGTACCTAATGAAGCATTTAAGTCCATTCTCATCACTGGCCATGCGGAGCCAAGCAATGAATCCGGCAAGCCTAAACTAATAAATGCTAAATAAATAATAATAAGAAAAAAAGTTGCCATAGTTATCTCCTTAATTGTTCTCATCTATTTGTTGTGAAACTAATAAGCCTAATCCAAGACTTTGTAATCCATTCAGATAATCACTTTTCAAGTTACTTACCGCTAACGCTGGAAGATGCTCCTTCGGAACGTATGTTGCACTCCGTTCATAGATTTGATTAAGCATGGCTGGAGCTAATTCATCCTCACAAAAAATAATATAATGCGGATTCAAAATAGAAGTCATAGTAGCCACTAATCGACTAATGGCATCCACACTATGAATCGATTGCATACTTTGTCCAACAGGATCACCAGTTAATGCCTCTATGAAATTTTTATGATCATACTGTGGCAAAAATTGAACTTCTCCTGAAAAAAACGTCTTTCCTCGCACGATTTCACCATTAACCGCGATCCCAGCCCCCGGACCATTTTTCCCTAAATACAGATACATTAGAGATATATTCTCTTTCAAATTTCGTTGCGTCATATAGCCGATTACAGCGGCATTCATATCATTTTCCACGATTGTCGGAATAGATAGTTGATCTTCTATGTGTCTTTTCAAATCTAAATTCTGATATTTCTCATAACCCGGAATCAGAAAAATCTGCCCATGATTCACCGCACCTGGAACTCCAATAGCCACAGAATGGATTTTAGGATTGGCCTTTTTTTCATCTTCAATAAGCATGACCAGTTTACTAACATCTTCCTCAAGAATACTGGGCAAACTCCCTTCTTTGATTACCTCGCCAATGCAATTATAGATGGTATAATTGGTTTCATTTTTTTCCAAAAAAACAGCCATCCCTAACCGATAATTCGGATTATAGGTGTATCTTATTGCCCTTCTTCCCCCACTTGACTCATCCAGACCGCTGACCGTTATTTCCCCTGCCTCTTCCATCTGCATTAGAAATTTACTTATCGTTGGGAAACTGTATTGCAATTTATGGCTTAACTCTGCCTTCGTTGCTTTTCCTAGTTCTAATAATGCTGTTCGAATACTTCGGATAATTTCAGATTTCATTTGCTGTGAAGGAAGTCGTTTCTCACTCGCCATGGCTCTCCCACCCTCTCACCTATAGTCATACTTACTTATTAAACGCGTTTAATAAGTAAGTATGACTATAGCAGCAATTAAACCTAACGACAAGTTAATTCTTGAATCAAGCTCCTTCAGTAGGTGCAAGAATGAAATAAGGAGGCGTATAGCCCCCCTTATTTCGTAGCATTTATCATCGTCAAAATCAAAGGCTTTGCAGGATTCGTTCCCACCTTCCAGGATGACTATCGTCTAAGTACACCGGCTGAAATCCTAATTTCAAATAAATACGGATGGCGGGCAATCTGAAATCATCGGTTTCTAAAGAGGCTGCCGCTCCACCTGATTCTCTTATTTTGTGCAAAACAGCAAGACTTACAGCATAACCGAGGCCTTTACCAGAATATTCCGGAAGCACTCCAACCATATGCAAGTACCAGCTCTTAGGGTCTCCACTGCCTAATTCCCAGGCCGTAGCTGTCGCTACAGGCTGATCCCCGCGGCAAATGAACAACAAGCGATCCGAATACAAGGGTACATGAGCACTGATTTTATCTACGAATTTAACTTCCCTTGTAAAAGAATGGCGGATAAGATCCTCCCAATTTCGCTCGTCCTCCGGCTGGAAGGACGTAAGCCGATACCCAGCGGGGCAATGAAAAGCAGGCAAGTCGGACAGTATATCTTTTTTCATTACAAGTTTGGAAAGCGCCTGTTCCACCGTCAAATTCTCACCTTCGATCTAAAATCAGGAAAAGCTATAACTTTCCCACCCATCTCTACAGATTCCATAGACAATGTAAACACAGAGCTCCAAGTAACGGCATCATATACGTCCACCGAAGGGGTTCGATCCTCCTGAATGGCAGAAATAAATTCTTCAAGCACCATAAAATCGCCTCCGCCATGTTTCGTCCCAGCGGCATATTCGCCCCATTTCATCCATGTCGGGTGATCATAGAGTGGTTGATAGCTGCTTAAAGGTTCCCACAATTCCTCTCCATCCTCTATATTTTTGGGCGAAAGATTCCTGAACCAGATCAAATCTTCTTCTTGCTGATGGCGGCCCGTAATATACGCCCCTTCAGTTCCTTGCAGCAAATAATGAGTTTTATTATGAGGTCGTACAGAGCTCCAATCTACACGCAGCTCAATCAGTACACCCTTTTCCGTTTGGATGACCGCAACCGCACTGTCGCCTTGCCGCCAGAAACCTTCACGCGCTGCCGGATGATCTTTTCCATAATGCTCTCCAAAATAATATTGTAAGGATCTTGATTTAGAAACAAAAGTCGAGATGCTTTTTAATCGATCTCCATCAGGCTTATTGAGATTAATCCATTGGGCAACTGGACCTATAGAATGCGTCGGATAATTGATCCCGTTATACTGCTGATGTAATTGCCCCCGCCAAGTCAGAGATCCATCCGGATGATGAGTCAAGTGACGTAAATCATGGATGTATCCGCCTTCCAGATAAGTAATTTCACCGAACATGCCTTGATCCGCCATATGTTTAATCGTCAGATTGGAGCGCGAGAAGCAGTAATTTTCAGACATCATATATTTAAGTCCAGTTTGTTCAACAGTTTCGATAAGCTCCCAAGCTTCCTCTAAAGATTGGATCGAAATCACTTCGCTTAGGACATGCTTACCCGCTTTTAAAGCATCAATAGATTGTCTGGCATGCAAATGCATGGGGCTTAAGATAAACACCGCATCAATTGCCGAATCTTTTAACATTTCATGATAATCCCGATACGTTCGGATGTCCGGAAATTTCTCTTTCCATTGATTAAGAACCCACTCATTCAAGTCACAAGTGGCGGTCAGATGTATCCGATCCGATAGAGAGTATAGTGCATTCATAAAACTGGCCCCGCGATTCCCGCCTACGATGGCTAATCTTACTGGCTGGCGATTCATTGCTGGTCCACCTGCTTTCTGTCCCTTTGAAGTCGATTGATGATTAGTTCCTGATCTCCCGCCTCCCCTTCAGCCTGCGGATATTTTTCATAATCAAAAATGCTGAGGGTAAATAATGAAGACCATTTACTTAATTGCTCGCTCGCCAGACTCACCATCTCTAACCGGATCTCATCTTCAAGCACAGTGAGAATTCGAGCAGCAGGAATATCCAGAATGGAGGCCGTTTGAATGAAATGCCAGTTTTCTTGTCTAACGATGGAATGTACATGATTATGGCCGTTAAAATAAAAACCCACACCTTGCCACTGCTTCAATATCGGCCAAATATCCAAGCTGGGATCCAGTGACATCATCGGTTCGGTTGATCTAGCCGTCGTATTATACAAGGGATGATGGCCAAAAACGAATAGTGGCTTATCTGTAGTCCGCTTCATTTGTGCTTCGAGCCAGGCTAACTGTTCATCATCAAGCGTTCCGCTCCAATCGTCACGATTTTCCCGTGCGGTATCCAGCAATATAATGATCGCATGGGTCTCTTCAATCACACTGTATCGCTGCTGCCGGGTGACGGAAAGGATTTCTTGCTTAGGATAAGTGTACGTATCATGATTGCCAAGAACATGTAGAAAACGCCTGGAATGCTTGCTGTCCTTAATCTTACCCATGATATAATTAAATTCGCTAAATTCTCCTGCATGCACCATATCTCCCACAGAAATATGATAATCGGCTGGGATGGACAAAAATAGATTCATAAATTGCTCGTAAAAAGCATCTCGTGCCTCTTTAATCAAAACCTTGTTGTTTAACAATTCGTCCGGATAATGTAAGTCTCCGATAATCGCCAGCCTCATAAATGCCTCCTCCTAACCTTTAATGCCAGAGCTCATAAAACTACCTATCACTTGCCGTTGGAACAATAAAAATCCAATCATTAAGGGTGCCGAGACAATCAGCGTAGCCGCGCAGACATCAGACCACTGTGCGCCTGATTCCGTGGCTTTTGCGAACATGGCCAATCCTACAGTTAACAAGCGATTTTCCTCTGAATTGGTTACAATTAACGGCCACAAGAAATCATTCCAATGAAAGCTGACCGACACGATGGCAAAGGACACATAAATCGGGCGTGACAGTGGGACATAGATTCTGGAAAGAATATGCAGCCGTGAGGCGCCTTCCACCCGGGCAGCTTCATCGAGCTCATAGGGTAATTGCTTAAAGGATTGTCTTAAGAGAAACACTCCAAAAGAGGAGGCAAAGTAAGGCAGCATAATCCCCAGCTTGGTATCCAGCAGACCCATTTCGTTCAACACCTGATAGTTGGAAAAGATAAGAACATCCGGAGGCACCATAATTTGCACCAAAAATAACAGGAATAGCAGCTCTTTTCCAAAGAAACGTACCCGTGCGAACGCATAAGCAGCCATTGTCATCGTAACGAGTTGCACAGCTAGCACAACACCGCACACCAGCAATGTATTCATTAAAAATCGTCCAAAAGGCGCTCCATTCCAGACATGAATCAAATTCTCGAACGTAAAGCCCCAAGACCAGCCCGAATCGATAGCGACGTCTTTGGGTAAAAAAGCCGTTCTGACCACCCATAGGAAGGGAATGATCCAGACCGCGGCAAAAGTAAATCCAACCACATGCCACAGTATCTGCTGGATTCGGCGCTTCGTTTTTTCTGAGTTCAACATGCGCTCCTCTTCTAAAGCTTTACGTGTATTCTGCCTTAATACTAAGGGCAGCTTTAATGGATTATCCTCCACGGATTCCACCTCCTATTCATAATGAATTTTCCGATCCCAGCCAAAAAACTGCAAAGAGGAAATCAGGAGCAGCAACACGATCATGACCACCGTCATCGATGCGGCCATTCCTTGATCGTAGAAATTAAAAGTGGACTCGTAGATATAATAAAGCAGCAGGTTGCTTGCATTGTTCGGGCCGCCTTTGGTCATAATCCAGAGATGGTCAACCAGCTTAAAGGAATTCGTTATCGCCACAACAGCCACGAACAATGTTGTTGGCATCGTGAGTGGAATTGTGATTCTACGAATGGAAGTGAACGTACTGACTCCGCTTACTGCAGCCGCTTCATATAAATCCTTAGGAATCTGCTGCATTCCTGCTAAATAAAAAATCATAAAATATCCGGCTTCTTTCCAAATCATCATGATGACTAATGCGCCCATCACCGTATTAGGTGTTCCCAACAAATTCACAGGCTGATCTGCGATCCAAGAAGCCAGTCTGGCGAAAAGCCCAAAATGAGGGGTATACAGAAACAACCAAATGTTCGCCACCGCGATCATTGGGATCATATTCGGATAGAAAAAAGAAAGACGTGCCAGTCCCCGCCCTTTTATCGCCTTGTCGGCAAACAGTGCCATCAAGAAAGCCAAAACTATTGAGGTTGGTACTGTACCAAGGGCGAACCATATATTGTTACTGAACACCTTCAAAAAAACAGGGTCATGCAATAGATTAGCGTAATTCTCAAATCCTACGAACAAAGGCTCAGGAGTTGCTAAGTTTTTCTCATAAAAGCTGAGCCAAAGCGATTTAAACATAGGGTAATAAGTAAACAAGCAAAGAAAAAGCAGCGAAGGTAACACAAGTCCCCAGCCGAATCCGTTTCGTCTAAGCCTCTCACTCCATCCGGCATTCATACCATTCAATCCTTCCCTGTTAAAGGTTTCTACGATTATTGAATAATGGAATGACGCCAGAACATGCTACCAAGGCTGTCCTGGCGTAACCCATACCTTAATAATTACTTATTGAAGGGAGCTAGTGCCTGATCTGCTTCTGCTTGCGCTTTTTTGAGCGCACCTGCGGCATCAATCTCTCCTGCCAATGCCGCTTGAATCTGATTCGTTATTGCCGTCGATACTTTACCATGATTATGAGTGGATAATTCCCGGAACGCATATTCCAGCTGGTCTCTTGCAACCAATGCTTGCGGGAAATCCGCCGTATATTTCTTCATTGCATCTGTATCATAAGCGGACTTTCTTACGCCAACATAACCGGATGAGCTGCTGAAGAGGGCCGCCTGTTCCGAAGCCGTCATGTATTTGGCGAATTCCCAAGCTGCAGCTTGTTTTTCAGGAGATGTGTCCTTGAAAATATACAGATTGCCGCCACCAGTGGGTGATCCAAATTGCTTTTGTGCAGGTGGGAACGCTACACCGAATTCGAATTTCGCATTATTTTTTACATTGGTCAAGTTGCCGCTTGTATGCATCATCATGGCTGTTTTACCTTGAATGAAATCCGTTGGAACCGTAGCCCAATCAATAACACCTTCCGGCATCGCCTTATATTTATGGGATAAATCCAACCAGAATTGCAATGCCTCCACATTCTCCGGTGTATCAAACATCGCTTTTTTGCCATCGGAAGACATTATGTTTTGCTTCGGATCAGAAGCATTTTGCCGAGCAAGCATTTGAAACATCCAATACGAATCATCATTGCCCGGAATTTCCAGCCCAACGTGACCGTCTTTGTTCAGCTTCTTAGCATAGGTTACAAGCTCATCCCATGTAGTGGGTGGCTTCTCTGGATCAAGTCCTGCGGCTTTGAACATTTCTTTGTTGTAATACATAACAATCGTACTTCGCTGAAAGGGCAGGCTATACGTTTTACCTTCAGACTGAGTATCCTCCACAAAGGCGGGATAAAAGTCTTCCATTTGAATGTCCTTGTCCTTCGCAATATAATCATCCAGCGGAACAATCGCATTCATATCGAGCATGCTGTATAGCTCTGTTGACATCATGACCGCGACATCCGGTGGCTGCTTGGCTTGTACACCCGCTTGGATTTTTACGGTATTATCTCCGTAATTGCCTGTATACACGGGATTAACTTTAATCTCTGGGTGCTGTTCCATGAATGTATTAGCCATCCCATCGATTACTTTAGTAAGAGGACCCCCCACATTAACCGGATAATAAAAGGTAATCTCCACCGGCTTAGTAGCTGGAGTCTCTGTGGATTCAGGAGTTGCTGCGATTGCTGTAGGCTGAGCGTTAATAGCTTTCGCTTTGGCTTCAACTGTACTGTTATTGGCTTGACCGCAGCCCGCTACTGCCAACATCGAAATGGATAATAACGTTAGAATGGTTTTGGATTGCTTTAGCATTTCTGTTAGCCCCTTTTTTCGCTTGGATTAGAATTAGAATGCATAATGGCGAAAGTTCACACTAATACGATTTGAGCCTACATCAAGAATATGAAGCTGGGCACCATCAGCGGTGGGCAATACAGCAATTCCTTGAGCTTCTGTACCACTAGGCAGATTGCGATCAAAGGCCACAGATACGTTTCCAGTCTCCGGATCAATCTGGTAAACCGTTTGGGTCGCGTTATCCGTAGAGGCATATAGAATACCGTTGTACACTTCGGCACCTTGAATTCGATCAATGCTTTGGGAAAGTGGAACGGTTGTAATTACATGCATATCGTCGAGGCTAAGGACATTCAAGACGCTTGCATTACTCCACTGAGCAGTATAAACCTGACCGCGAGCGGCATCCACCGCTACCCATGGTACACCGCCAATATGCAAATTCAGCGGCAAAGCATAGGATGTGCCTGTATATTTCAAAGTGTTCACATCATAAAGGGCGATGTAAGGATGCTGATAGTTTTTGCCGTCTTCAATAGGAGCGTATATTTTACCGTTATAGTAGGAAATATCACCAATATGGTCTCCACCTTGGGAGGCAATCTCCAGTGGAATAGCCAATTCATTCCGTGCTTTTACGGATTTTCCATCAAATCCAGTCCGTAAGAGCCCATACGAGGAATTAAAGATCCATGAATTCCCGTCTGTAGCCACCCCTTGTCCTCTTTCAAGAGCATCTAGTACCCAAAAGGTTTGCTTGGATACTTCATGCCATCCAGCAGTGATCATTGAAGCTGAAGTTGACTCTGCGCTGGACTCTACCTCGGTGTTTACTAGGTTATCCGGTCCGACAGGTGTGGCAGATGCTACTAAAGATAAAGAACTGGTCGTAAGTACCCCCGCGCAAATCAGACTGAATAATCTTTTTAATCTCATGTTTTCTCTCCTCCTAATAAGGTTGTAGTTCGGCATTTGTACGCCTTACTTCAACCTTATTATAGGAGCTGGCTGCAGCTCTCTAATTGAACAAAACACTTCATTTCTTGAATAAAACTCTCATTTACAAGAATAAAATTAATAAACCATATGATTAGGCTTGGAGGCGCTTTGATTCGCATACAGCTTTGGGGTTAGGCCGGTTTCTCGTTTGAACAATCTAGTAAAATGTCCTTGATCGGCGAAACCCACCTGAGACGCAATTTCCTTCAACCCAATTTTCCCGGAACGAATAAGAAATTTAGAACGTTCGATTCGCAGCCGGATTAAATAGTTATGGGGGGTATACCCTGTCTGTTGTTTAAAAATCCGAATAAAATGTGATTGGCTCATATTAGCCATGGTTGCGAGATCAGTCAGTTGAATCTCATCTTCCAGCCGCTCACGCATAAATTGAATGACCTGAAATATCTCTTGGTTGGCGGGCGTTTTACTGTTTGAGTGCTGGGGGATCACAGAAGAATAGTGTTGTAACAAATGAATAATTAACATATTCGATAAAGAGTCGCTGTATATTTTCCCTTTGGCACCGCCATTCTGCAATTCCTCCAGCATCCAAAGCCCTAATTGCAGCAGCTTGGAATCCTTGACATGAAATTTGCGGTCCAATTGGATATGGCCTTCCTTCAGATAACCTGATTCACGAGCAATCTCTTCGATGACCGCTGGTGTAATTTCAATTTTCAAAAAATAGAGCGAGGTTCTGCCCCAAGGACAAAGAAGGCTCTCATTACAAGGGGTAATATGAATGGTGTAATAGTTTTCGTAGTAGGCTGTGCAGTGAATCCCAATTAAATATTTTGACTCCGAGGATGGGGTGAAAGCTTGCTGCGGGCTATACCATTGTGAAACCTGAAGCTTATCCCAACCATAAGTATCGCTTGCAAGAACAGGCTGGGTAGTGATAAAGGACGATTCTTCCATTTCTCTCATATTCCATCCCCCTTTTCCCCTCAATATAACAAGCCTATATACGCTCCGCGTCAATGAGCTGTAAAAGCTATATTAATTTCCTCTCAGCTTCGAAAGGTGTATACTTCGAAACAGCAAAAAAGAGGGGTAGCCCCCTCTTAGTATTTTTGCATATTCCGTTTCTACTTATTGAAACTATCTATTCTTATTTCTCATCCAACCACAAAATCGCTGTAACGCCACGCGGATAATATTTACTGCCCGTGATCTCACCGGAAATAATCTGATCGCTCCAGCTCCAGATGGAAAGCTCCGGATGGGTAAGCCAAGCTACGTGAGCACGATCCGCTGCCGCTCCCCGTTCCTCCCATTCCAGTCCCAGAATGCTGCGGGCGATGAATTGGGAGAGATAGATTTTACTGAGCCAGCTATTATTGCTGGTTGAAGAGATTTTCCAGCCTCCGTCTTCGAATAAGCATACTCCCGGCTGTAACACCGCATGCAGATGCTTGTCGAGTGCGCCAATATAGGCGGCGAACCGTCCATTACGATCAAGAGCTTCTTTGCAGCCTGTAAAGTAAGGGAAGACAAGGCCTTCGATAGCCGGAATGATCTTGGAGTCATTGCCTTCTCCAATGACAGCCGGAATATACCCGTCTGCTGTAACACTTGCCACCATTGTTGCGGCGCATTTTTCAGCCTGATCCCCTGCTGTTTTGGACTGTTCCGCACGCCCATGCTCTGCAAATATTTTCTCCATAGCCAAGTAAGCAGCCCAGCATTTTCCTGCCAGATAAATATTGTTACGAGCCTGACCTAAAGACACATCCAGACTGTCATACGTAGTAATTTCGGCTCCGCCCATCGTACGTGAGCTATCAAGCCCCATGACACCATTTCTTTGTTCAGGATCTGGATGATCGCGATTTACCATGCTATCCAGGCATTTCTCCATAATACTCAGATTACGTTCCATCCAGCCGCGGTCGCCTGTATGCTCTGCATAAGTTGCTGCACTCAGCACCCAGTTAACCAATTGTTCATGTGTCATATGTGAGAAACAACCATCAATGCCATAGACCTCATAAGCAGAATATCCCGGACGTGAAACTACGTTGGCTACACCCATATCATGTGTGAAGCTAATTCCACCTGGATACTCTGTATCCTCACCCGGGAAACGCACCGTATCTTCGTAACTGAATCTTTCCACGAACATATCTAGTTCATTACGTACAGTCCAAGGATTCAAACGCAGCTCATAAAATAACTGATCGACGGTAAGATCAAAGGTATTCATCATCCGGTATTCGCCTTCGTTGACGATCCAAAATGGCTTATTCTTGTAGTCCAGCAATTGCGTGGAGCCATAATAACTACGAATCGCATGCGCTAACATAAAGGTTTGATCTGCGGATAGGTCATCATGAGTAAATCTATCGTTAGCTTGCTCCGCTTCTTGCTTAAGGATATCAAATCTAGCTAATGCATATTCAGCCACTGCCTCTATATTGTTGAAATAATGATTGTAGTAATAAGAAGCATCAATTCCTGAGGTGATATAACCTGAACGGTGAAAACAAATAGCAAAGCGGTAAATTTCTTTTACTCCGGCTGGAACATCCATGATCAAAGCGCCGACTCGTCCCAGTCCAAAGGTCCAATTCTCCTGCAGCTCCTCCGTTAGAATATCCTCCATCGTGAAATGCAGTGCGGACTTTGCAGTTCCTTTTTCCGCAGCAATCGCAATAAATCTTCCTTGGCCAACGCCTGTAATCTCCGATGATACATCATCCAGTCTTCTCATTCCGCTATACACATCTGTTCCCTGAAAACCAAAGAATGCACGGCGCGAGGTGGCGGATGAGGAGTTGTCCACTTCGAGTTCAACCAGCACTGCAGGCAGCAGCACATCCTTCATTTCTTCTATAGAGGCAGTTTCTGGATCCGGTACAGAACGAACGGGGGACAGAATCCGGAAGGTCAAATCACCCGCACTCCAGCTGTCTGTGGCTACATGAAAATCTCTGGAAATCTCATTCTCTTGAAAAGGGAACAGAATATTCTCCTTATCAGGATTAGGATCCGGATTCTCAATATCATAACGTTTGCTTTCGTCCTCACCCCCGATTTCATGAAATGGCAGTGTATCATATCCCTTCCCGTCAGCACGTTCTAATCCTATGAATATATTTTGTCTAGGTGGTTTTCCAATCTCCAGATCGAAACCTCCACTAGCTCCTTTGAATCCTAAAGTGAAACTCGCAAATGCACCAATCGGTGAATGATGGGCATTAAAAAATTGATTATGCGCCATAAATAATAACACTCCTTCCAGCATGGTCCCGGATACCTCCGGGCTATATCTCCATGTTATCGATCTTTCCGGAAGTACAACAGGGTTAAAGCCTTCTTTTATTTGGGCAAATCAAACATCGATAAAAACCTATGTTATAATGAAGCCAAACTTTACAGTAAAAGAGGATTGAAATGATCTCGAATGATCCCGCTTTTCATAATTCTATTGATGGCCAGATGTCTCCAGACATCCAAGCGGCTTTCCATATCTTCGCCGCGCATTGGAGAAAAGTAAATCCGGATTGGCAATATCCCGTACACACTCATCCTATGTTTGAGATTAACGTTGTACTGCAGGGTGAGCAACATATGACGGTCGGCAATAAATCTTTTATCCAGCAAAGCGGTGATATTTTGTTCATTCGTCCCGGTGTAGAACATAGCAGCCTCGGTTCGAATGCTAGTCGTGACATGACTTATTACTGCCTACATTTTGATATTGATGATCTGATTTTACGGCGAGCTTTATTAACAGCAGACGCTGTTAGTCTAAGTGGGAATACCCCGGAGCTGCGAGCCATTCGTTCCGCTCTAGATGTCATCATAAATTCTTCCATCCTGTCAGAGTCAAAGGACACACACAGAAATCGCCTGATTACATTGCATGCTTCGCTGCAACTTCTAACCGCGCTCAGCGGCTGGGTACTTTCGGAGATGCCCCTCCTGGCAGATACAGAAGCTACGGAAAATACCGTCGCCTTAGCTAACGCCATCGAAGGATTGCTGCAAGGATCTGTCTCCTCTGCTGCAAGCACAGGCGAAAGAGGCGGCGGTATTGAGCACATTGCGGCAAAACTCGGATACAGTACAACTCACTGCAATCGTGTTTTCCACCAAATTTATGGCATGTCGCCAAGACAATATTTATCCCGCTTGATCATTCGTCACGCCAAACTGCTGCTAATGGATAATAGTCTATCTGTCGAATCGGTTGCCCACCGGCTAGGATACCGGGATGTGTCCCATTTCAGCAAGCAATTCAAACGCTGGACAGGTCTCCCGCCAATGGGCTACCGCCGTTTAACCGCGAATCCAAATACACTTTAGTGATTGTTTTCCATACAAAAAAAAGGGATGTACCCCGCAGCCCACAAAGTGGTTACAGGATATATCCCTTTTTATGAATTAACCCTTCGTTGCACCAGACGCAATCCCCTTAACAAAATACTTCTGCAAGGCGATAAACACAATCAGCACAGGCACAACCGACATTGCTGTTCCTGCAAAAATCATATCCCAACGTGAGGAGAATTCTCCGATATAACGGTAAATTTCCACGACCATAGTTTTAGCCTGTCCTGAAGGCAATACCAGCATCGGCATCAGGAAATCATTCCAGATTCCAAGTCCGTTTAAGACCACCATACTGGCTGTGACGGGTCCTAGCAGCGGGAAAACAATTTTCCAAAATATCGCATAACGAGAACATCCGTCGATCTCTGCCGCTTCTTCAATTTCTCTAGGAATGCCTTTGACAAAGCTTGTATACAGCAGGCACCCAAAGCCCACCGCACCGGCTACATAAATTAGAATTGGACCGGCAAGGCTGCCGTATAACCCCAGCATTCTAAGCTCTTTAAACAGAGGAATCATATACGCCTGAAAAGGGATCATCATTCCTGCTAAAAAGTAAACGAACATGAACCGGGTCCATCTGGCATTTCTGCGTTCAATTGCGTAGCCCGCCATCGGAATAATCAAGACCTGTGCCGCAATAGAAAATGCTGTCAAAATCAGACTATTCAGAATAGCCCGTGGAAACTCTGTTTCGGTTAACAGATATTTAAAGCTGTCCAGATAAAGGGTTTTCGGAAAAGCAATGGCATCCTTCATAATCTCTGCATTACTCTTGAAGGCTGACATCAAATTAAAGAAAATAGGAAAGAAAAAGATAATAGCCACTAATAATGTAACAATGAAAAGTGCGATTTGCCCAACTCTTTTGCGTGTCTGCATCGTCATCTTAGAGCTGCACCTCCCGCTTCTGGAGAACCTTCACTTGGAAGACTGTAATGATAAGTATGATTAAGAACAAGACCATCGCCAGCGCAGTACCAAAACCTTGTCTTAATTCACCAAACCCAACCTTATAAATAATATAAGTTAATGTCTCCGTCTCAAAGCCCGGACCACCATCCGTCATGACGGCAATCTGATCAAAAATCTTCAAGGCGCTGATCATCGATAATACCATACATACAGTCATTGACCCCGCAAGCAGCGGAAAGGTAATATGCCGGAACTGTTGCCAGCCCCCTGCTCCATCAATACTGGCCGCCTCATTCAATTCCTGCGGAATACCTTGCAATCCAGCGAGATAAATGATCATATAATACCCCGCGCCTTTCCAAACGGTAGACAAAATAATCGACAGCATCGCATATTTAGGATTGCCCAACCAATCCACAATCCAGGTTCCAAGCCCAACAGACTCCAGAATCTGATTAAATACACCAAAGTTGTAATTCAGGATCATCGCCCAGACGAAACCCATTACGATCCCACTAAGCAACGTAGGGAAATAAAATACACTTCTGAATAAATTCCGGAACCAGCGTACCTTATCGACCATCATAGCCATTGCAATTGCTGCAATATTCTCTAGAACAACAAGTGAAATAGTCATGATCATCGTATTTTTCAGTGCGTTATGCACCCTTGGACTATTCCAAATTTCCACAAAGTTAGCGAAGCCGATATACCTTACGTTGTCGCTAATGCCATCCCATGAGGTGAAGCTTAAATAGACACTGCCTACCGTAGGGACGATAACGAACAAGGTGTACAAAATAAATGATGGTAATATGAACAGCAGAGCGTAGGACTGCCATTTTTTCTTTTTCTTTTTGTGCTGCACAGTGCCTATCAATGACTTGTCAGCATTTACTGCGGATGTAGCCATGGCTACTCTCCCTCCCTTAAAGACCGCGCTTGTTAAAAAGAGAACCTCTGCAGCAGCAGAGGTTGCTCGATCAGGCGCTGCTCTTACATCTGATTAGCTTTCACTTGGTTGTCATACTCTGTATCCGCATCTTTCATGTACTTCGCTACATCTCCATCTTTTACCACGAGATCCTGCAACAGCTTGTAGTACCAGTTACGGAATTGTGGAGGGATTAGATTGTCTCCCCACCAGTTATTGATCGCCAACGATTTCACTACATTCGGGTCAGCAATAAGATCCAAAGCCACCTGCATTTGTTCACTTGTGTCATAGGTTACTTTCTCTTTTGTTGAAGGAATCGCATTTATCGTTGCTAAATAGTTCGAATACTGTTCTGGGGCGAAGAAGAAACGGATAAAGTCTTTGATGGCTTCTGTTTTGTCTGCATCCTTAGCGGCTTCAGCCGATAAAGACCAGCCTGCAGGTGACGGAAGACCTATGACATTGATTTTCCCTTCACGGTCAGGAAGAGCATAGAAGCCAAATTCAAAGTTCGGGTCTGCTTCAGCGATTTGTGTAAACATCCACGTACCGGAGTACAATTGTGCTGCTTTGCCAGAAACAAGAATCGAAGCGGTCTGATTGTCGCCCGTGCTGAGCCAACCTTTATCGACATAATTCTCGAACAATTCTTTGAAGTCCGTTATGCCTTGAACTACATTAGCATCAGTGAAGCTGACCGTTTTAGCGGTACGTTTGGAGTTCCAATCTGCATCTTTCGAGTAGACCTCATCAATCAGGAATTTGTTAACCCAAAAGCCCATATGGAAAATATCTTTTCCGCCTACTACAATCGGAGTAATGCCCGATGTTTTCAATTTTTCTTGGATGGCGATGAATTCGTCATAGGTTTTTGGAAGCTCGGTGATCCCTGCATCCGCATAGGCTTTTTTGCTGTAGATAATCCCTTGGGGAGCGTTCACTTGCAGCGGTGCGTTCCACACCTTACCATCCACTTGTGGAGGGGCTTCGAACAAATCTAGCAGATCGGAAGGCAGCTCTACAATCTTACCCGCATCGGCAAAAACTTCTGTATCCCGCATTTCCACCAGGTCCGGGAATTCACCCACAGCATCCTTGGTTTTCAGCCAGTCAAGATAGGCAGCGGATGAAGTTTCGCTCAAATCTTTAATAGTGACATTCGGATTAGCTGCAGTAAACTTTTTGACCGTATCTGAGATAGCTTTTTTGGTGGCCGGATCTCCGGAGGCGTAACCTATCGTAAAGCTAACCTCTTTTTTGGTCTCTTGCGGTGTATTTGAAGGCGTCTCGGATGCTGGCGTATTAGTTGCCTTACTTCCTGCATTATTATTATTTCCACCGCAAGCAGTCAAAACTGTTGTTGTGGCAAGTAACAATACGGATAGTTTCATCATTGTTTTTTTGTACATATCATAATAGCCTCCCCTTTTAGTGAACCGTGGAAACTGAAGCAAGATGTGCGCATCATCTCTCGAAAGCGTTTCCGTTGCTAATAGAATAGCATTCCTTATAAATAGTTAGAATGAACTTTTTTAAGCGGGATATGCGGTGAATTTAAGAATAAGTAAAAAAAGAACGAAAGACCGCAGTCTTCCGTTCATCGTCTATCCTTTACGCATTCTCCGAATCCGAGATTTTATACGGATCCACTACAATCGGAAGCAACAATAGAATTGATGTCCCAATATGCTCCCGGCTGCTGATAGATACCCCGTATTCTGCACCGTACACTGTACGAATTCGTTCATGTACATTTTTTAGTCCAACATTTTTGCTAGGCGAACTAGGCTCTTCCAAGGTTTCAGCCAACTGCTGTACCTTTTCCTTGCTCATACCGATTCCATCATCATAGATCGTAACCAACAGCATTTCATCTTTCTTTTCGATCGTCAATCCAACTGTCCCTCTGCCTTGACTGCGCAAGCCATGCTGGATAGCATTTTCAACTATCGGCTGAAGTGACAATTTCAGAATGTACCAGTTCAGATCCACTTCGGGTGAGAGATCGACTACAAGCTCAAACTTATTCTCATACCGCACAGAGATAATATAGAAATAATCCCGTAGATGCTCCAGCTCCTGTCGTATGCTTACCCTATCCTCTCCATAGTCGATTACATATTTCAACTGGTTAGAGAGTGATAAAATCATATCTGCGACCTCATCATTATCTTTATCCACCGCATTCATTCGAATGACTTCCAGGGTGTTGTATAAATAATGCGGACGAATCTGACTCTTCAGAGCATTTAACTCCGTTTGCTTCTGCTTGATCTGGGCAACGTAAGCTTCATCGATATAGGCTTGTAAACGCTCGACCATTCGGTTAAAACCATGGCTAAGTCTACCCATTTCATCATTGCTGTTCACGACCATCTGGGTATCCAAATTACCGGATTCTACGATAGCCATTTGCTTAATTAAGTTCCGAATCGGAGCAGCCAGCCGCCTAGAGAACCAGACACCCATGATGATCATTGCAATCGCACAAATAAACATCGCTATAAACACCGTCGTACGGGCTGAAAAAAGCTGATCGAATAAATTCGCTCGATGAATTCTGGCAGTCACCGTGCCTTTAAGAAAAGGAATCTCTTCACTGAGAACGATCATCTCCTCGTCCTTTTTAGCCCGAAAAGCCTCTCCATTCGCCGACCTTGTCTCATTCGTGAAATATACATTTCCGTCGCCATCCAGCAGAAATAATTCATCCTGTCCCCCCAGATTTAATTCTCTGAAGAACTGATTAAATAACGAAACATCCACATCCATAAACAAGGTCCCTACTATCTTGGGATCTTTGGTGACACGCCCGGAAATATCAATTAAAGTACGGCCGATGGTGAACACACTGCGCTTTGAACCTGTATAATATTCTTCGGAATGGGTAGGGAAAATTGCCACTTGTGAAGGATTTGGAGCCATTTTAGTTAACCACTCTTGATAAGGCAGCAAATCAAAATTGACCCCTCTGTTTTCTTTTTCCTGATAGTAGAGCTTATCGTCTGACTCCCTATGAAAATAAACACTGGTGATGTAGGAATCACTGTAGAGAACTGTTTTTAGAAAGGTTTCAATAGGAATCGTATTGATCTGCTCCAGCTCATTTACATTATAGGTTTGATTCTGCGAATAACTCTCGATAAAACCTTCATATCGTCCCGTATACATCAGCTTAGAGACCTCATTGTACTGATTAAAGGCTGAATTCAGGTTATAGCTCATATATAGCACCATTTGCTGCAAATTGCTTGTTGTGTAACGCTCGACATATCCGGAAAACGTCTGCACAGAAATGTAGCTAAGTGCAAAAAGCGGAATTAGGCCGACTAATAAAAAGGAAGCGGAGAATTTAACAAATATACTTTTGGATCTTCGGCCCCAGATAAACATGAATGAAGGCATCCCCTTTGCTATCCATCTGACTATTGGCTTTTGAAGGATTGCTTATATTCTTGTGGCAGCTTGCCATATTTCTTCTTAAACATATCGCTAAAATGCCGGGCATTGTTGTAGCCTACACTATCAGCAATCTCATAAACCATCATATCGCTTTGCAGCAATAAACGAAGGGCATGATTCATCCTCACCTCAGTGACATAATTCTTAAAGTTCTGTCCGGTATGTTTTTTGAAAAAGCTGCTGAAATAATAGGAATTCATAAACATCATCCCTGCCATAGATTCCAGTGTAATATTTTCTGGATAATGCTCCTCAATATAAGTCTTCACCTGGGAAAGCTGCTTCAGTTCCTTACTGCCCATGCGACTGCCAATTTGCCCGGACATTTTGTTCAAAAGCACACGGAAATCTTCCTCCACCTCTTGGAAGGTAGAATAATTAGCCAATCGTTCAAGAATCGGATTTGTATCCTGAAGTGATGGACCTGCCTCCACACCGAATTGAATAAGCTCCTGTTCAAGCTGCAAGAATGTATTGTATACGGTAGAAACGGCTTGGTTTCTATTCCCGCCTGCCGTCTGCCGGATCGTCTGAAATAATCGCAGGCACTCTTGCTCAATTTGTTCTTTGTGTTGTGATTTCATGGCAATCCCAAGGGCGGACTGGATTTCATGCAGCGGAGCTTGAATCAATGATTCACTCTCATACCTGCTCTCTTTAACAGGAATCACACGATTAGGCCCTGTAAAATATTTATAATTTAGCGCTTTCAAAGCTTGGCGATAAGATTCATCAGCATCATCCATACCGTCAACAGGATTGCCTACCCCAAGGGTCACCTTTAATTTCAGAAAACTTGTAATTTTGTCATGGAGGTCTAAGGCAATTCTCGCTGGTTCCTCAGCATATTCATGCTGGAGCAGGATACAAAAACGTTCCCCTTTACGGAACATATAGCTATTATCGCTTTGCTCCACGGTTTCTTTAATAATGTTAGACAGTGCAAAATCAATTAGCTTACGTTCGCGTTCTTCCCATCTGGAAGGCTGCCCCGACGACTCGTCCGTCTCTACCAAACAAATACTGACGTAGCGACTTAACGCTATAATTCCCATATCAAGCAAGGTGTCTGCTGTTCCCTTATTGCCGTCCGTCAGCTTGTCGAGCAATTCTTCGATCGTTAATCTGCGGTTTCTCTGTTCATAATGGTTCAGCTTCTCTTTGTTGCGCTCGCCTTCTGTTTCTTGACGAATAAGGGAAACGGCTTTGCTCACAACCTGTTCCAGCTGATTTTTGTTCACGGGCTTCACCAAATAATCCAGCGCACCATATTGCAGTGCTTGACGGGCATACGTAAACTCCTGATAAGCGCTTATAAAAATAACCTTCACCGCTCTGCCAGCTTCATGAATTTCGCGGATGATATCAATCCCTGTATATCCTGGCATGCTTATATCACTAATAATCAGATCAGGATCACAATCCTCGATCTGTTGTTTCAGCTCAATTCCATCACTGGCCTCTCCAACAATGGTGAGTCCAAGCTTCTCCCATGAAATCAGTTTTTTTAGGCCTCGCAAAATCACCGGTTCATCATCTGCGAGCAGTACCCGAATACTCTTCATTATGCAGTCCTCCTACCTTAGAGAAATCATCCCACAGCTGTCCAATCATCTTAATCTTATGATAACAGACAAACAATCTTTGGTGCAGCTTCAAGCGGATGAACTTTCTTAAGAAGAAACCGCAGTTTCTTAAGAATATTATATCTACGCTTGTTACTACTCACCTGTTATTTTTATCTAAAGTTCAATGAAACAAACTATCCTCAACTTTAATATTGTTGAAATAGAATCAAAAAATCAATATAATTTGTTAATGTAAGAGCGCTGGGAGGACAGGCCATGAACAAAGAAGATCAGGTCATGATGGGTTTCAGGGACGTATATAACAAGATGGTTTGGCTTAATAAGGATAAGATGGAAGACAGTCTTAAGGGTTATAAACCTTCTGAAGTACATTGCATCGAATACATTGAAAAAAATGCAGATTCCAACGTCACAAAACTTGCAGAGTCCTTTTATATGACTCGCGGTGCCATAAGTAAATTAACTAAGAAGCTCATCCAAAAGGGCCTCATCGAAAGCTACCAAAAATCGGATAACAAAAAAGAAATCTATTTTAGGCTTACTGAGCAAGGGAAAGTAATTTATAAAATCCATGAGGACCTGCACAAAGAGTTCCAAGAGCGGGATAAAGCCGTATTTGAGCAGGTAACTGAGGAGCAATTTGACAGTATGCTTAGCTTCGTAGAAAAGTATAGTAGGCATTTGGATGCAGAAATAAAGAAACAGGGTATAGATTTTAATCCGAATAAATTCGAATAATGAAAATGAAACTCCATGCAGCCGGGCTCTTATGAGAAAGGCTGCATTTTTATGGTCATGATTTTGTTGACACGGAAACAAAATAGTGATAAAAATGGTGATGTACCAGATTTGTTTCCAAGGAATCAAAACATCAACTTTTGAGGAGAGAATTTAATGCTCAAATTCAGATCACATAATGAACAGAACACAGAGCAAACCGTAGATAAACACGCTCTAATCTTCGGTTTGATCTCTGTGTTTCTGTGCGGAATAGGCTTCAGTATCATCATGCCCGTTGTCCCATTTTTAGTGCAGCCTTATATAAGCAATCCGGGAGAACAGGCTATAGTTGTCACGCTGCTGACGTCTGTTTATGCAGTCTGCGTATTTTTTGCAGCCCCTGCACTTGGAGCTTTGAGTGACAAATACGGGCGTCGTCCATTACTTTTGGTATGCCTTTTGGGTTCCGCGATTGGATACTTAGTTTTTGGGATAGGAGGAGCGTTATGGGTACTTTTTGTTGGACGTATAATAGAAGGTATAACTGGCGGAAGCATAGGTACTATCTTCGCCTATTTTGCTGACATCATTCCTCCAGAACAGAGAACCAAATACTTTGGCTGGGTGAGTGCGGTTGTAGGAGTAGGCACCGTCATTGGTCCAACGCTAGGCGGTTTACTTGCCAAGTTTGGTTATTCTGTACCTATGTATTTCGGAGCAATAATAACCTTATTAAATGTTGTTTACGGATTCTTTTTTATGCCTGAGAGCCTTGACAAGAACAATAGACTAAAAGAAATTACCTTGGTAAGACTGAATCCATTTACACAGCTTGCAAGCATATTGTCCATAAAAAACTTAAAAAGGCTACTGGTCTCAGCATTCTTACTTTGGATACCCAACGGATCTTTACAGGCTGTTTTTTCACAATTCACAATGGATACTTTCAGCTGGAAGCCTGCACTAATCGGACTGATGTTTTCAATTATGGGCTTCCAAGACATCATTTCACAGGGTTTCATCATGCCTAAGCTTTTGCTGAAATTTAGGGATAAACAGATCGCAATTCTTGGAATGGTTTCAGAGATTATAGGCTACAGTCTTATTGCACTATCTGCTTTGTTCTCATACTATCCGCTTTTTATCGCTGGAATGTTTATATTTGGTTTTGGGGATTCGATCTTTGGGCCTTCATTCAATGGGATGCTTTCCAAGTCTGTCGATTCTAGTGAACAAGGGAGGATTCAAGGCGGTAGCCAATCTATTCAGGCTTTAGCAAGAATGATCGGGCCTGTCATTGGAGGTCAAATATATGTATCACTTGGCCATGCTGCACCCGCTTTTATGGGGATGATCCTGATAGCTGCGGCAATATCCGTTTTGTATAAGGATACGCATGTAAATATGTAATCTTGCAATCTCATGTTACAATACAACCTGAACTTATATTTTTAGAAGGCGGTTGATACTGTTGATTTACATCATCAAATTTGTATACAGCTTTGTGCTTCCTCCCGGCCTGTTTATCGTGCTTCTGCTAGGTTTAGTCATTTGGTTATGGAAAAAAAACCGCCGGCCAGCACTAGTTCTACTCGGGGTTACACTATTAATGTATTTCTCCATGACACCCTTAGTCAGCGATGCGCTGATCGGCAGTCTAGAACGGAAATATCCGCAGCCGGAAACTTTGCAAGGAGATGTCATCGTCGTACTCGGCGGGGGCGCCAGCTCTGGCACACCGGATATAGACGGCGAGGGCAATTTATACGGATCAGCGGCAAATCGCCTGCTTACTGCTGTTCGCCTCCATCGGCAGACAGGTCTGCCAATCTTATTTTCTGGCGGACAAGTATTCTCCGACAGTGGTAATGAAGCGGATATCGCGCAAAGACAACTACTGGGTCTCGGCATACCCGAAGAGGACATCCTGATCGAAAATCAATCCCTCAACACGGAGCAAAACGCTGTAAATACCGCAGCCATCCTGCAACAAACCGGACTTATAAAACCTATACTAGTTACTTCAGGTTTTCATATGTCCCGAGCGATGTTGCACTTTAAGAATGCAAGGCTAACAGCGCAAGCCTATCCTACGGATTATATCGCCAGCGCTGATATTGCACTGCAGCCCGCCAAGTTCAGTCCATCCCCGGGAGCGATCTCCACAACAGGGTTAGCATTGAAGGAATATTTAGGCCAGCTTGCTGCTCGGCTATTTGATTAGTTCTGTAAATTTCGCATGTACAACCTCAGCGAGTAACTGTGGGGCTACATCCATTTGCTGGCCAATCTTCCCAGCGCTGACAGCCATTGTTTCCAGCCCTTCTGCGCTGCTCTCAATGAACGTGGGGTACAGCTTTTTCATTCCAACAGGTGAACAACCACCGCGGATATACCCTGTCCATTTCTGCAGATCCTTCACTGGCAGCATCTCAATTTTTTTCTCTCCGGCGGCTTTGGCCGCCTTTTTGAGATCCAGCTCTTCGGCAACAGGGATAACAAATACATAAAGATTTGCACCGCTATGAGCGACCAACGTTTTAAAAACCGTCTCTGCCGCCTTTCCAATCTTCTCAGCCACAGCCGTGCCATGGATTAGTCCATCTTCATTGTCATAGGCGAACACTTCATAGCCGATTTTTTTGGCATCCAGCATTCGCATCGCGTTGGTTTTGGTTACTTGCATTGTTGACCTCCCTTTCTATATCCTCTATTCCTTACCTTTATGATCAAAGAGGCCCCAAAGCTATGATAGCTTTCAGGACCTCCTGTTGCTGCCGTGCCCATTAATCTCTGGGATAATTAACCTGCATGATATCCATAAAAGGAACTTTTATGATTTCTTCATGGTTACTGAGGTGTACTTTCCCGGTTCGCGAATCCATTTCCACGATCATACCGCGTACCTCTTCTTCTTTTCCCCATACGGTCAATAAAATCTCAGAACCTTCTTGCTTAGCTTCAACTAACTGATTACCTAACTCCTCAAGCACAAATTCATCTCTTGTGGGCCGCTTGGCCACCTTTGCTTTTGCCACACTAATCCTCCAATAAGCTATTACGGATATTAAGTATATTAAATACTAAGTATGAATGCTCTCATTTATTATACCATGTTTCAGATTAAGGCTCGAACCCCTTCTGGCTCAAGAATAGCTCCTCTTCGGAAAAAACTTGCTGAAGTCCTTCATACACTCTGCGATATGCTGCAGGATCATACCAATCTTCCAGTTGCAGCTCTTCATATAGGGAATAAATCCCTAATCTCCGTGTGCGTTTGCCGCCGCTGCCGTCGCCCATAAAATAGTCATCCACACAGACTCTATCCACCAAAGCCCTTAAGGTTGCTGGAAAAGTTGGACTGCTTGGCAGTACTGGCGCTATAGTAGCTTGAATGGGGATGCCAGCTTCACGTAAAAGCTGTAACGTCTTCAGTCTTGCAGCAATGGGAGGAGCGCTTGGTGTGAATTTTTGGCGAATATCTTCTCGGTCTGTTTCTACAGTTATACTTACACGAACCTTATCCTGTAAACGTAATAATAAATCTATATCTCTGCGAACCAGCGGACTACGCGTCTGCACGAATAGGAAATCGGGCGGATCTTGAACCATAACCTCCAGTAAAGATCTCGTCACCTCTTCCTTGTGCTCTACCGGTTGATAGGGATCTGTGCTTGACGACATAAAAATAGAGACGGGACCTTTCGCCTTCGCTTTGTGTAGTTCTTTTTGTAATATTGCAGCCGCTTCTTGTTTAACATCTACCCACGTCCCCCACTCTTCTTTGCGGAACAGCGAGACAGGCATCTGACGTACATAACAATAGGAACAGCCATAAGTGCAGCCCGTATATGGATTTAAGGAATGACTGTAGCCTGACAGATAACCTGTTCCTTTATTCAGCAAGGTTTTTGGGGAGGTGTAATTGGACTCTATTTTCATATATCTGCTGTATACTCTCCTCTCTCCAACTGAAGTAGCTTGGTCTTCATATCCAAACCACCCCGGTATCCTGTTAATGTCCCATTCTTACCAATAACCCGGTGGCAGGGCACCGTAATCAGAATCGGATTCGCGCCAATGGCAGTCCCTACCGCGCGTACCGCAGCTGGTTTTTGAATATGTGTAGCAATATCTGAATAGGACCAGGTTTGCCCATATGGAATTTCACATAACGCCTTCCACACCGCAAGCTGAAATGGAGTTCCCTGATAATCAAAAGGAATGCCGAAGCTCTGCCGGTTCCCTTGCAAATATTCACTAAGCTCCCTCACATAAGGCGCCATCTTCTCATCGTTCTGCACCAGTTCACTCCCCGGAAAACGACGTCTAACCCATTCGCTTAATTCCTCAAAGGGTTGCTGCTGCGAACCCACATAACTTAAACCCTTCTCTGTGGCTGCAATATAAAAACTCCAGTCCTTATCGGTTAATAATGTCCAGTATAGAATAGCATTTTTTTTATTCTCCATGATTCGGTCCCTCCAAAATAAAATCAGAAGCCAACGTTACTTTCTGTTTGTTAAGCTGACGAAACTGTGTGGGTGTATACCCCGTTTTTTTCTTATATAAAGTAATAAAATATGATGTATTGGGCAGACCCACACGTAATGCAATCTCAGCAACTGCCTGCTCTGTAGTAAGCAAATACTCAGATGCCTTAGCGATTCTCTTTTGCTGTATATAATCCACGGGAGTGATTCCTGTTACTTTCTTAAAGGTTCGATGTAAATGATAAGGACTGCCATGACATACCTCAGCTAATGTTTCAAGGGTGAGGGGGGCCATATAATTATGATCAATGTACTCCGTCATCACAGCTACCCATTCCTTATCAGGAAGACGCTCACCTGTCGGTTTACATCTTTTGCAAGGACGAAATCCGGCTGCCAGCGCTTGTTCAGCATTCTGAAAAACACACGCATTCTCCCGATTGGGTGCTTTGGATTTGCAGGAGGGTCGACAAAAAATTCCTGTAGTCTTCACCGCATAAAAAAATATGTCGTTATAAGCAACATTGTTTTGCAAAATAGCCTGCCATTGCTCCTCAGTCATTTGTTCCTCATCTTCAATCCTGTTCATCGCCTTCACCTCTAATGCAATTATACCCCTGAGCAGGCTCATCTGTACTCAATTTGGAATGAAAAAGCAAGATAGTGAAATCCAAAAGGGTGAGATTGCTCGTAATTACACTTTGTTTAGCGAATACGCACTACCTTTGTCAACCGTGCAGGGAGCCGCTGCTGGACAACGAATATTACTCATAACATGACTACGTGAACTGGAGGAATCGAAATGGATATTCTAAAAACAAAAGATGCCGCAGAGCTGCTGTCAGTTAGTCTAACCACAATTAAACGTTGGGCTGCCATGTTCCCTGATTTTTTTCCAAAAGACCGATTTGGCCATTATGTTTTCTCGGAGCAGCAAATCGACCTGCTCAATCATATTAAAGACCGTATTAATCACGGAGAGGCCTTGGAATGTATACAACTCACACTCACGAATGAGCAGCAAATTTCCACATCACAACAGGAAAATCCACTACAGCACACAGATGCTGAGCCTATGAAGGATATCTTGTCTCGCATCAACAATGTTGAACGTGCACTCGATCAAAAAGCCGATGAAGTAGTATTGATCCAACTGCTCCAGCAGCGTGAGGAGCTTGAGGACCTACGAATAATGATCAAGCAAATCGCGGCATCCATAGAACCGTTGCAAGTGTCTAACGGCAAACCGCTCACCTCTTATGAAAATTCCCAGTCCACTGCCACTACCAGACTAACGGCTCCGCCAAGAAAACGCGGCCTGTTACGTTCTTTATTTTTCTTTTAAGCCTGAAATGTAAAAAAAGAACCTACTTCAGACAATCGCGAAGTAGATTCATATAAATTAAAAACATATTTAAGCTCTCCCCCTGTCACCCTAAACGGTGGCGGGGGTTTGCTTTTTCCAAACAAAAAGCTCGATCCTCCGGAACATTCTACTCTTTATGCAATAAAGCTGCTCCTGCAATTCCCGGGTGTGTCATTTCGTATGGGTCCAGAATCAGATTAAGCTCTTCTTCGGTCAGCACATTATATTTAATGCACAATTCCCGTACAGATTCCCCAGTCAAAATCGCCTCTCT
This sequence comes from Paenibacillus sp. FSL H7-0323, assembly GCF_038002725.1. Taxonomy (NCBI): domain Bacteria; kingdom Bacillati; phylum Bacillota; class Bacilli; order Caryophanales; family Paenibacillaceae; genus Paenibacillus; species Paenibacillus sp. FSL H7-0323. Next base: position 2,079,120 of record NZ_JBBODB010000001.1, read on the forward strand.
AGCGATCCGCGATACCACTTCATACCCCAGATGCGGGTTCACAGCCGTAATGATTCCGACACTCCGCTCCACATCCCGCTCAAGCTTTTCCTTATTGGCTTCAATCCCAGCCAGACAGAAGTCTGTGAAGACTTGGAAGGAATTGTTCATGATGCTGATGGACTGAATGAGATTGAACACAAGCACTGGCTCCATAACATTCAGCTCCAGTTGACCCGCTTGGGAAGCCAGACAGATCGTATGATCGTTCCCTATGACTTGAAAAGCCACCTGATTAATGACCTCTGCCATAACCGGATTAACTTTGCCCGGCATAATTGAAGATCCAGGCTGGCGTGCAGGCAATGAAATCTCATTAAACCCAGTCCGCGGACCGGAGGCCATCAACCGCAGATCATTAGCGATCTTGGACATGTTCATCATGCACACTTTTAGGGCAGCAGACACTTCTGTATAGGCATCCGTATTTTGGGTGGCATCGACGAGATGATCTGCCGTTACGAGCGGCAATTCACTGATCTCAGCTAAGTGCTCTACCACCAATTCAATATAACGAGGATCAGCATTTAATCCTGTACCCACTGCTGTTGCTCCCATATTGACTTCATACAAATGATGGCGTGTATGCTCAATACGTTTGATATCTCTTTCAAGCACTCTGCGATAAGCCTCGAATTCTTGACCCAGACGAATCGGCACTGCATCTTGAAGATGTGTCCGACCCATTTTTATCACAGGATCGAATTCATCCGCTTTTACCGCAAACACATCATGCATTCTGTGCATCGTTACAAGTAGCTGCTCCAGCAGTGAAAGTGTGGCAATATGAATTGCTGTCGGAAACGCATCATTTGTAGACTGCGCCATATTTACATGTGAATTGGGACTTAAGTGACGATAGTCTCCCTTTTCATGGCCAAGCAGTTCTAAGGCACGGTTAGCAATAACCTCATTCGCATTCATATTTAACGAGGTACCCGCACCACCCTGAATAGGATCTACAATAAATTGCTCATGCCACTGACCCTCGATGATTTCTTCTGCTGCTTTCACTACAACTTCTCCAAGCCCTCGATAGAGACGGCCAACTTCCATATTTGCAAGCGCAGCGGCTTTTTTTACAATCCCCATCGCTTTGATTAACTCTTTGTGAACCCGATAGCCCGTAATAGGAAAGTTCTCGACTGCGCGTAGTGTCTGAATCCCATAATAAGCGTTCTTATCTACCTGTTTACTGCCTAGAAAGTCATTTTCTACACGAAATTCAGTTTCAATCACTGTTATATCCCTCGCATTCATTATGATTAGGTTTATTAGAAAATAAGTAAGCGCAATCATTTCTATCTCACTTAGATATTAACCTTTATTGTGACAAATGTCTCTCAGAAAAATAGGGTTTAATGTAATTAATTACTATTTAGTAACCTAACACCGCTATTCTAAAGGGAAATGTGCTTAGGAAGGATTGAATTACCAAATCGTTAGGTCTAGTTTATCCAGATAAATCGTCGCTCACCCCAATTATAAGTATTTTGGACAAAATCACGTTTACGGATACTTAGGTATCTATTGCGGGCTGTGCAATGGGGCATCACATCCTTTCATGTAGCTCCTTATTAAAGAAGCCGGCCAAAAAGGCCGACTCGGATTACTATTTATCACAGTAATTGTGTTTTTTATACTGAATAATGATCTAATGAGATCTGAATTCCATTAAGCTGAGCTTGCGGTAATTCTAACTCCCTACTAATACTCAAAACTAAGCTTTCACCATCCATGTTGGTATAATTCGCTGCTAATACCTCTCCCACTTCGAAATTCCTTTCTTTATGAGCCATAGCTGCGGCAAAAGCCTCTAAACCAATAATACCACATTCGGCAGCTTTCTTAATGCCCAATGCTTCAACGATCACACCGCCCGGCATCCCTGCGACGGATACCTCTATGAATCTGGACCGTTCCTGCAGCTGATAAGGGTGAGATAAATAAATAACAAAATACGTCTCACCAACTTGCCCGTACAATGTATACGGCTCTTGTTTCCATTCCCCTTGGGGAAGTACACCGATGATCGTATTCTTCTCACCCTGGGGGATTGGGAATAAAGAAATGATGACATTCTTGTGATAGAGAACCTCCATATAACGGCTTTGATGGCGGGGATCTCCCTCATTGTAGCCTTGTCCCGGATGGAAGAAATACAGCTGATTTGCGCTTCCCTCTCCACTCACAGGTAACGAAAAAGCCCAGCGAAGCTGCTCATTATCGAATTCCTCAACCCGCTCCCACATCCCGCCTGCTGCAAACTCCTCTGTAATATAAGCATAGGAATGAAGCAAAGGCTGCGGCTGTGGATCCGTTGGGACAACCTTCTGAGTAATCTTCCCTACTTCCATTGGTATCTGGCGATTCATAGCTGCGGCTAATATTTCATCGGATGCTTGATAGAATAATAAACCGGCATACTCAGTGCGCGGCATCCTCTCAGGCAGCTGGAAATCTCCAAACTGAACATAATCATGAAGTACATTAGCATCGCCGGGAACATCATGCGGCCAGCCTCTAGAATGCGCACCAACCCAAGCGCCACGCAGATAGAATTCAGCTCGTACATTCCATAAATGGTCAAGCATTTCTTTAAGGCTCGTAGTAAGCTCCGTATCCTCAGGCGGGACAAGTTCCAACGCGCAGGTGAATGCCTGCACCCAATGCCAAAACCACGGTAGACTGCCGTATTCCGGCATCCCTTTAGTACGAATATAAGCCAGCGTATCCTTCAGACTCTGCCGGCCATCCTCAAGCAATATTTCATCCGCAAACAGGGTGCCAAAAATCAGCTTAGCAGCTGTATATTTAGCTTCATGATGCCCAAAAGTAACCACCGGCTTACGGTAGAAATCACTGCGATAAATATGTCCAAACGCTGTATTCAGAACTATGCGAAGTTGAGCATTTAATGCTCCTCCGTATCTTTTGCAAAAATACGCCAGCAGGTTGCCCATAAGCTCCACTGGTAACTCATGCGGTGACGCATCTCGCGGAACCGGATTCAAACCGAGCGGCCAATGACCATATAACTCCGTGCCGGGCTGCCGGTTCTGAAGCATTAAGATCTCCAGCAGCACATCCTGTGCTTTCTGTTTCGCTTGCTCACGATCAAAAGGCAGCTCAAAAGAATCATCAACAGCCGCTGCAAAAAGATACGAAGCATAATAAAAGTTATTTCGCACATCATCATGGAACCAGAGTCCACTTTCCAATAAAGGGCGTTGCTCTGCTTCCAGTGCTATATTAAAAATAATTTCTTGCTGACGTTCCTTAAAAGTACTCTGGATATTTTTCAACCCCGGCATTACTTTTCAACCTCCATCATTTCAGTTTTATATCATCTTCCGTCATTCATGAAAATCGAGCATAATAGCTCTATTGTGCACACTTTCCGTTCATTTTGCAATTGGAAAAACCAATAAATAAACATAAATAAACGAAATAAAAAAGATTAGTACTTGTAAAATGAACATAAATGGACTAAAGTGTACCTATACGAACGATAATATGTACACAAAGGAGATTGAACATTCAATGGAAAGACGTTTCGCATCCCATCCTAATGAAGTAAAACAATTTGACACTGAGCGCCTCCGTAAGGAATTCCACATTCCCGTTATTTTTGCTCCTGATGAGCTAAAGCTTGTCCTAACCCATGAAGATCGTATGATCGTTGGTGGAGCTAATCCTGTAAAAGAAGAGGTTGCGCTAACTACTGACCTTAAAGAACTTGGGGTTACTTATTTCTTGGAACGCCGTGAACTGGGCATCATCAATGTCGGTGGTAAAGGCTCCGTGGTTGTAGATGGCACAGAATATGAAGTGGATTTCAAAGAATGTCTTTATGTAGGTCAAGGCTCTAAAGATGTAGTCTTCAAAAGTGCAGACGCTTCCAAGCCTGCTAAATTCTATTTGAATTCTGCTCCTGCCCATCAGTCCTACCCTACTACCAAAACCACACTGGCCGATTCTGAATCCGGTGCGATGGGTGGTCTGGAGAACTCTAACGAGCGGACAATCCACCGCTTCATTCACACAAATGGTGTGCAAAGTGCCCAACTGGTTATGGGTATGACCCAACTGAAACCAGGCAGCATGTGGAACACAATGCCAGCACATACCCATCCACGCCGGATGGAAGCCTATTTCTATTTTGATCTTCCGGACGATTCCGTTGTGTTCCACCTGATGGGAGAACCAGACGAAACCCGCCATATCGTAATGCATAACGAACAAGCCGTTATTTCTCCAAGCTGGTCCATCCACAGTGGTGTCGGCACTCATAACTATACTTTTATCTGGAGTATGGCTGGCGATAATAAAAGATATGATGATATGGACCCCGTATCCATGAAAGAATTACAATAGAGATAAATCAACTACGGAAAGATGAGGCAGGCGGATGAACCCGATACGACGACACGAGATGATTATGGAAGTTATGCTGAACCAAAAAGATGTAACGGTGAATGAACTGAGCGATAAGCTTCAGGTTACTGGAAAAACAATACGCGAGGATTTAAGCAGGCTGGAGGAACAAGGGCTGATCGTACGTGTACATGGCGGAGCTGTGCTGGCACAAAGCGACCAGTTTGGTATTTTGCCCTCCAAGGACCCGCTGGATAAATACTCTGACGAGAAGACGGAGATTGCCTTGCGTGCGCTTGCTCATATTGAACCGGACGATATTATCGCTCTTGACGGCGGTAGCACTACGCTTGAAATTGCTCGGCGTCTGGACAATATGCCACTAACGGTAGTCACCAATGATGTATACATCATCAGCGAACTGGTTCCCAAAGATAACATCCGTCTGGTCGTTCCCGGTGGTTATCGTGTCCGTAATATGTTGGCTGGTCCTGAAGCCGTCTCCTATGTACAAAAGCTTAATATTCAAAAAGCATTCCTTTCATCGACTGCTATTCATATAGAGCATGGGCTCTCCATTTATACCGGAGATTTAATTGAGTTCAAGCAAGCCCTTGTATCTACAGCCCGTAAGGTATTCGCGGTTGTAGATCATCATAAATTCGGCCATACTGCACTGCGTACCTTTGCTTCCCTACAAGAAGTTGACGTGATTCTGACGGACAAAGGGCTCTCCCCCGAAACGGCAGATCAGTTCCGCAGTGCAGGCGTTACCATTGAATGCGGGTAAACCCGGAATAACAATCCATTTACAATAAAGGGGCGTAATTTATATGTCATCATTATTCAGCTTGGCAGGTAAAACAGCTATTGTAACAGGCGCAGCTCAAGGTCTTGGACAAGGAATCGCGCTTGCATTTGCAGAAGCCGGTGCAGACGTTGCATCTGTCTCCCTTAATTCGAGTGAAGAAACTGTAAATGCAGCAAAAGCTTTTGGAGTAAAAGCAGTTAGTATCGAATCTGACTTAAGTGATCACAGCAAGCTGCAAAGCACTTTTGACCAAGCGCTAGAGCTGACCGGACATGTTGACATTCTCGTAAACTGCGCAGGAATGATCCGCCGTGCACCGGCAAAAGATCATAGTGAAAAAGACTGGTTTGATGTCATCAATTTGAACCTGAACACAGTTTTCCTTCTGTCGCAAATCGCAGGCCGCCACTTCCTGGAAAGAGGATCCGGCAAAATCATTAACATCGCCTCCATGCTCTCCTATCAAGGCGGAATCAATGTCCCTGGTTACACTGCGAGTAAACACGGGGTTGCGGGTCTTACTAAAGCTTTTGCCAATGAATGGGCAGGCTCCGGTCTGAACATCAATGCAATTGCACCAGGCTATATGGCTACTGAAAATACCGCTCCAATCCGTGCCGACCAAAGTCGTTCGGACTCTATCTTAGACCGTATCCCTGCAGCACGTTGGGGAACGCCTGATGACGTTAAAGGCCCTGCTGTATTCTTGGCTTCCGCAGCATCTGACTACTTGAACGGTCACGTTCTTAATGTGGATGGCGGATGGATGGCTAGATAATCCATACAAAAATGGGTGTCCCATAGGGGCACCCATTTTTTGTGTGGATATGAAGCACTATCAGACTCAACTGAACAATCTGCACACGCAGCAGCTAAAGAACTCAACTGAACAATCTGCACATGCAGCACCTAAAGGACTCAGCTGACCGATCTGCACACGCAGCAGCTATCAGACTCAGCTGACCGATCTGCACACGCAGCAGCTAAAGGACTCAGCTGACCTTATACACCGTTTTATCCGCTATTTGGATAGCTATCGGACCTCATAGCCGCTATTGGTGCAAAAAACACCAATTATAAGCTCTTTCATGAGCAATAGCGACGCTGGAGTCCGAAAACCTGCTCAAAAGACGATAAATTCGCAAATAGGGGCATCTGGGTCCGAAAATCTCAGTATCAGTGGTTGTGGATCGTTCTACATCATTTAAATAAGCTTGCAATGGAATTCACATCAAAATCACTAGTCATTCTAAAGTTTCCCGAACTGTATTTGTCCTTCTTATCAAGATCTGTCACATACAGGAAGTTAGTATCCGTAAGATTCATGCCAAACCTCAAGCTGTTATTTACAATAATACTTATCCAGTAGGTCTCCGTAGATTTGTCCAAAGCACTACTTCTTCTCAATTTTACATCTGAAAAAGCATAAATGATCTTTTCAATTTCCTTCGGATCTTCAATCACTACCTTTTCATCCACTAAAGATTTCTCAATCTCGATTGAGGTGATTTCAGTTTCATCGATTTGATCCAACACTAAATTCTCAAATGAATTATAACTATGGTAGAGATTAATGATTACAGGGATTTCGATTAATAAAAAAATGAGTACGAGAAATACATAACGTTTCTTCATATTCATAATTATGAACACCCTATTTCTACAAACTCCTCTGGATGAGTGCGAATATAATTGCCGATAATTCTATGCGTATTTGGTGTCAGGTTCTTATATCGTTCGAATAACTCACTAATTACTTCTAACAGCTGAGGGTCTCGATCCAAATCCGTGATGGCCGCATCCGCCCACTCTTTACCCAGTCGATGATTTCTTTCCTCGAGAAATGTCTTTGTTTCCTGAAGCAAAAGAATCATGGGTGAATCGTCAAAAAATCGTATGCCTCCTATCACCCCTGTCCAATACCCTGGCAGGTCTTGCATGTAGGAAATCCAAGCATAATATTCCCCTTCGGAATTACAGCTGTGACCATATAGCACTCTGAACATACATAAGGCTTGTTGCCCCTCTGTGAGCTTCGAGATCACTTCTGATTTGGTCGATGGAGATTTTCCGCGAATCAGCTGAAAGGTAGGCTCCATACAGGCCCATCCTAACCTTTCATCACTTAAAGTGTCCAAGTCATCCTGCTTCATGGCTACTAAATTCATTTAACTCCTCCTTTGATTAACATCCAAAAATATACATATATTTCTTAACGATGTCAATAAAAATCACTTGGGGACATTAAGCAATTCGATCGTTTTTATGATAGGCTTTAAGCAGTAGATATTTTCACAAAGGAGCTTTTCTATGCATAATGAGATACTTACTATATTTGATGAAGCGGGTCACCGAATCGGTACAGCTCCACGGGCAGAAGTACATCGGTTAGGACATTGGCACGAGACCTTCCACTGCTGGTTTATAAGCAAAACCCAAGAAATCCCCTATATTTATTTACAGCTTCGTAGTGAACAGAAACAAGATTATGCAGGATTGCTGGACATCACGGCCGCTGGACATTTGCTGACACACGAAACGGTAGAGGACGGGATTCGCGAGGTTCAAGAAGAACTCGGTTTGGAGCTAGCTTTTGATGAACTGATTCCCTTAGGTACGATTCCTTACAGTATGATCAAAGAAAATCTTATCGATAAAGAACGAGCGCATGTTTTTGTTTATAACAATCCTTATCCTCTGGACGATTTTAAGCTGCAAGAAGAAGAGGTCGCAGGAATAGTTATCACAAAGTTTGCCGACTTCCGAAGCTTTTGGCAAGGAGAAATACATAGTCTACAAATCAATGGTTTCAAAGTGGATTCAAACGGACAAAAAATCAACATTCAACAAAGTGTGGATCGGACTCATTTTGTGCCTCATGAAGCAGCCTATTTCACTCGGATCATTGAGGGCATCGAAGCAATAATTCTAACATCACCCATCGTCACGGAGGACATATGATCATTAATCCTCAAACATTTACAGTGAATGGAATCCAATACAGCATTAGATCTGCGGCCTCTCATGATGCTAAAGTGTTATCTGAATTAAGGGTGCGGATCGATGGAGAAACCGAGAATTTAGATCGGGAACCAGGTGAAGCCTTTATTGACGAAAAAGGGTTTGAACAGCTTATTCAAGCCGATTCTGAGAAAAATAATAACCTTTTTCTAGTCGCAGTAGTTGATAATCAAATCGTTGCGTTCTCCAGATGCGAAGGTTATCCCTTAAAAAGATTTGCTCATAAAGTAGAATTTGGAGTATGTGTGCTGCAGGATTATTGGGGATATGGTATTGGAAAAAATCTTCTCGCCGAATCGATTGCCTGGGCTGACACTAATGGTATTCAAAAGATCACCCTAAATGTGCTGGAAACGAACACCAACGCTATTAAGCTATATCAAAAGCTTGGCTTTGAAATTGAAGGGATTTTAAAGAAAGATAAACTTCTATCGGACGGCAAATTGTATAACACCATTATGATGGGAAGAGTTAAGAACTGATTCTATTCAAAAAAAAGGCAGAACCTGAAACTCAGGTCCTGCCTTTTTATTATACTATGCTTTACGCTTCAACATCGCAAGTCCATTCACCGCTAGATTCAATAGGGCCGGAGCTGAAAGACCTGTTTCCAAGTCTGTGTATTCCGCTCCATCCAGCTCTACCGTTTGCGGACTGCCGCTGAAATTTTGCACAAAAACATAATCACTTTCGCCATCTGTGCGAAGTTGTGCAGTCACACCTGCTGGAAGCTCACTATCCATCGCACGGGTAATTCCTGCCTTAGATGTGATCGCTGCGTATAGCTCAACATAGAACGAAGTGTCTTTCACACGGGTAGCAAGATGGTACGCATTTCCTTCACCAAAACGATTGACTGTAAGCGCTGGACGGCCCGCATAGAAATCGTTGCGATAATGCCCCAAAGCCTCTGCACCTTCCAAATGAATCAGCTCGGCTATCTCATGCGCATCGTAGTCACCGCTTAGCTTAAGTTTATTACCTACCTCCATTACTAACCCGTTCAGATCACGGCTGTGCAGCCCTTCTGTCTCCTCTGCCCAAATCCCCAGTGTTCTGCGCAGTGGACCAGGGAATCCTCCCAGATGACATAAATCCGTTTCGTTAACTACTCCTGACCAATAGGTTGCGAGGAAAGTGCCGCCTTGCTCCACATATTTCTCAATGCGCTTTCCATTCTCTTCACTAATCAGATATAACATAGGGGCAACAACCAGCTTGTAGGCAGTCAGATCATCTCCAGAGCCTATAATATCAACTGGAATGCCCAGCTCCCAAAGTGCACGATAATGCTGTAGCACCGTCTCCTCATAACGTAATCCGGAATTACGGATGCCTTGCGCATCCTTTATCGCCCAGCGGTTGTCCCAATCGAAAATAATCGCCGTCTGCGCCGGAGTGGACGTACCCACTACTTCCGTCATTCCCGCCAGCGTCTTTCCTACTTCCGCTACATCTTGGAATACTCGAGTCTCGGAGTGGCCACTGTGGTCTACAACTGCGCCGTGGAACTTCTCACTTGATCCGCGGCTTTTGCGCCATTGGAAATACTGCACAGAATCCGAACCATGCGCTACCGCTTGCAAGGAAGACAGCTTGTGCATTCCGGGACGTTTCAGCTTACTGACCGATTGCCAGTTCGTAAGGGATGGCGTGCTTTCCATCAGCAGAAACGGTTTCTTTTTAAAAGAACGCATTAAGTCGTAGTGCATCGCCGTCCATGCTGCCAATCTAGTATCGTCACCGTCTTCGGTATAATGCCAGTCTGGATAAGCGTCCCATGAGACCACATCCAGGATTTTGGCCAACTCGCGGTAATCAATGCCATCGATCATATGCATATTCGTCGTGATTGGCAGCTCTGGATTATAAGGACGAACGGTATTGATCTCGTGCTGGCAGAAATCAATCGTCCGTTCACTAACAAAACGCCGCCAGTCAAGATTCAAGCCGTGTACTTGTGTCTCACCATGTGGAGCTGGGGATTCAATCTGTGACCATGAAGTGTAGGTATGACTCCAAAAAGTAGCCCACCAAGCATGATTCACCTCATCCAAACTGTTATTATATTTCACCTTCAACCATTCTCTAAAAGCATCCTGGCAGAGCTCGCAGTGACACTCCCCACCGAACTCATTCGAAATATGCCAACCGATAATGGCTGGATGCTGGCTGTACCGTTCCGCTAGCTTTGCATTCAGAATTGCAGTTTTCTCCCGGTACACTGGTGAGGTAAAGCAATGGTTATGACGGAAGCCATGCAAATTGTGAACACGGTTACGCTCCACTCTTAAGACTTCTGGATATTTTTGCGACATCCATGCTGGGCGGGCACCACTTGGCGTTGCCAAGATAGCGTAAATCCCATTCTCTGCAAAAGAATCAAGTACACCATCCAACCATTCGAAAGTGAACACACCCTCTTCAGGTTCAAGAGATACCCACGAAAAAATGCCTACGGACATGACATTGCAGCCCGCCAGCTTCATTAATCGGATATCCTCACGCAATACTTCCGGATATTTCAGCCATTGTTCAGGATTATAATCAGCACCGTGCAGCATGACACCAGCTTTACTGCTTATCGGGGAATGTTTTTTATTCATTGTGTACGATCATCCTCTCAATTCTGCCCATTTATAGAATGGGACTATTCTCTGATGATAGGCTAGAAGCGTAAGCTATCTTATTCAGGAATCATCATTTATACTATTTATAATATAAGAAAAGTCATTTCAATCAGTAGGAATATAGTCTCGAAGTGATAGCACAAAATGAAGATGAGGTGATAAACCTGCTACCTTTTTCTCTGATTGAATTACCGCGCGACTCTGGAACGTTGCCCCTATCCCCCTACTCTGTAGGTCGCCATATCCAATTCCATCATGTGCGCCCAGCAGGATTTCCTGTGTATCAAATCTTTTTAATCCGGACCGGAACCGGGTTATTTCGTGATCTGGAAAGTGGCACAGAAATCATACTGGAACCGGGGATGGCATTTGCCTTCCCGCCCGATCGTGGTCATGAATATTATCCTACCTCTCATGAACCGTGGCATGTTGGCTTTATCGGCTTTCAAGGCAGTCAAGCTCATGGATTGTTGGAAGCGCTTGAACTGCTCCCTTCTGTTCCTTATCGAACGGATCGTTTTGAACAATGCTGGGAAGAAATCGGCCAAATCTGGCATACGGTAAATTCTCCTGCCCCCAATCGGCAGGACGAGATGTGGATGCAAGAGTTGTCTATCACACTCTATAGACTGCTCTTAATGCTGCGCCCTGCCAAGAGTTCAGAAGGCTCCGGTAATCGTATAGCCTTCGAGTCGGTCCGAAATGAAGCCCTAACTACAGCCGTCGGGCTGATCAACGAACATTACACAGAACCGCTTCTGATCTCCAATCTTGCAGCAGCAGTCGGCTACTCTGTGCAGCATTTCCAGCGTTTATTCGTGCAGGAATATGGGGTCACTCCGCATAAATATTTGCAGAATCTGCGGCTGGAGCGGGCGCTGCAATTAATGACGGAGGATATGGAGATTCCCGTTCAAGATATAGCGCTTCAGCTGGGCATGGAGACTAATTATTTTATACGTGTCTTCCGAAAAAACTACGGCTGTACACCCGGAGTAATGAAAATACGTTTGCTACAAGACGAGCAAATGAAGTAACGCTTCCAAGCCTAAAGAAGATATTGTAAAATTAAGCAGATGATAGCTTGTAAATTGGGGGCACCTTAATGAAAACATTATCTGATATTAACTTTAGAGATCCCTATATCCTATCTGTGCCTGAACTTGAACAATACTATTTATTTGGCACAGATGGCCTAACAGCTTGGAGTGGCGCACCTCACGGCTTCGATGTATATATCAGCTCAGATCTTCAGGAATGGTCCGGGCCCATTGCTGCTTTTCGTCCAGATGCTGATTTTTGGGCTGATCATCATTTCTGGGCACCAGAGGTTCACCGCTACAACGGAAAATATTATATGTTCGCTTCTTTTAAAGGACATAGCGTTCCACGGGGGACACAAATATTAAGCGCGGAAACACCTGAGGGTCCTTATCTCCCTATCAGTAATCATCCGATTACCCCGGCTTCTTGGGAGTGCCTTGACGGAACGTTATATGTAGATAAAGAAGACAAACCTTGGATGATCTTTTGCCGTGAATGGATTGAAGTGACGGATGGAGAAATGTATGCCGTTCGGCTGAAGGAGGATTTAAGTGCTACTATTGGCGAACCTATGCTGCTTTTCCAGGCTTCACAAGCTCCTTGGACGGTAGGCGGCAAAGAAGGGCAATACGTAACTGACGGTCCTTTTATGCATCAGACTAGCAGTGGTGAGCTGCTTATGTTGTGGTCTAGCAGTGGAGCTAGTGGTTATGCCATGGGTATAACCCGATCCGTCAGCGGTGACATTAGTGGACCTTGGCAACATGATCCTGAGCCTCTTTATGCCAAAGATGGCGGACATGGAATGTTGTTTCGTGATTTGACGGGCAGACTTATGCTAGCCATTCATGCCCCAAATCTCAACCCACAAGAACGGCCGCTGCTTATTGAGGTCCAGGAAAGCTCCAGAACGATTTCGATAAAATCATTGTAGTGTAGAACGGAGTAGAACCCTTGGAACAAAAGATTAAGTCTTTATTTAATGACCAGATTGTAAGTGCTGCCTGCACGAAATACGGTATCCCCATAGATGAGCTAAGCTTCATTGGCGGATTTCAAAATTTTGTTTATGAATATCAACTTAGCAATCATCAATATATTCTAAGATTTACTCATAGCTCGCTGCGCAGTATGGAATTGTTAACGGCTGAACTTGAATGGATTCTATACCTAGCAGATCATGGCGTTTCCGTATCAAGACCCGTAGGTTCTCTTCTGGGTAATCTAGTTGAGCAAATAGAGATTGGTGATTCATACTTTATGGCATCTTTCTTTGAAAAAGCACAAGGGAAACGAATAGGTTACCCAGACTGCCTGAAGGATCTAGACCTCTATGAGCAGTGTGGCATGATCACTGGACAAATGCACAGATTAGCAAAATCTTATAAACCACAGTCCAAAAGACATGCGTGGCATCAGAACTACTACCTGCAGAATGTAACCAGGTTTATTCCTCCATCCCAAAGTGGCGTTTTGGAAAGCTGTAAGGCGCTTATGGATCAGCTAAAGCATCTCGACGCTGATATAAATACCTATGGTCTCATCCATGGGAATATCAATGTAGGCAACTTTTTGGTCGACAATGGCAAGCTGACCTTGTTTGATTTTGATGAAGCTCAGTACAGCTGGTTTGTAGAAGATATCGCCATTCAACTGTATTATCTAGTCTACGTTTACGGGGATGATAGTATGGAGGACAGGCAGCTTCAATGTCAGCGTTTTATGGAGCATTTTCTAAAAGGCTACGTTAAAGAGAACAGTATTTCAGAAAATGAGCTGAAGCTAATTCCTCTTTTTCTTCGATTAAGAGAGATTATTGTTTATACAGGGATGTACCGGAGTTTTGATATGTCTAACCTAGATGATTGGACCAAAGATTATTTAACGCAGAGTAAGGCGAGAATCGAGAATAGCGTATCCATCATTGAATCTTATTTCTGAACAAACATCCAAAGCGTTTCATATGAATTGTCTCTCTTACAAAACCCACAGCTATCACTGTGGGTTTTGTGTTCTTTAAACAAGTCCATTTTTGCTTTTAAGAGGTTGATATGCCGTTACTCTATCCTAACTTGGACATATCGTATTATGAGACTTTTCCCAAAAATGCATATGAGGGGTTGGTTAAATGAGTGCTGTACCTCACAACAAAGCGAAGCAACAAGGTGTTTCCATTATTACCTGTACCAATCGCCATAATTATTTAAACAACCTACTCCAAAATTTCAGCAGACAAAGATATGCAAATAAAGAACTTATCATTATTATCAATAATAATAAAATTCCACTATCCCCCTACCAAACCTTAGCTAAAAAATACAAAAATATTAAGATATATCGTAAACCTGAACAGCAATCTCTCGGTTCATGCTTAAACTATGCCGTAACAAAATGCAAATATCATACCATCGCCAAATTTGATGACGACGATTACTATGCCCCTCATTATTTGACGGAAAGTATTCTGACCTTAAAAAGAACTAAAGCTGATATCCTTGGAAAACGGGCTCACTATATGTATTTACTAGGTTCAAAGACTTTGATTCTTCGTTTCGCAAATGATGAACACCGAATGGTTACCCATCTCCCTGGCGCTACGCTCGTCTTCAACCGAAAAGTATTCGATCATGTAAAATTTCCTAATAAAAACGTAGGTGAGGATGATCTCTTTTGCAGCAGAAGCAAAAAGAAAGGTTATAAGGTTTATTCTGCTAGTAAAAATAACTTCGTTGCCATACGTAGAAAAAACTCTTCAAAACATACATGGATCATCAGTGATAGTACACTAATAGCTAACCATAAGATCATCCGGAATATTAAAAACTACAGGAATTTTGTTGGACGCCGTCCAAAGATTTCGTTATGAAATTAACTGCTGAATCTACTTCATCTGCCGTGTCTATTCTAACTTGTACAAAACGAATGGATTGTATTAAAACAATATTTGATAACTATCAACGACAGAATTTCAAATCTAAAGAGCTTATCGTGATCATTAATAATGATAGCTTGAAAATAGAAGACTATATACATGCTGCAAAAAAACATAAAAATGTACGGATCTATAAACTACCTGAATATCGTTCACTGGGGTTTTGTCTGAATTTTGGTGTGCACTTAGCGAATTATAGTTGTATCGCTAAATTTGATGACGACGATTATTATTCTGCCAACTATTTAACGGATAGTATGAACATCCTCCATAAAACTAAAGCTGATATCGTTGGAAAACGAGCTCACTATATGTATTTAACTGATAAGAAGCTACTTTTGCTTCGTTATCTTCATATGGAAAATAAACAGGTAACCAATGTTCAGGGTGCGACCCTACTCGTAAAACGAAATGTCTTCCAGCAGATTTCCTTTCCAGATTGGAATAAAGGTGAATGCGTTAAGTTTTGTGCTGATTGTGCTGCACAGGGCTTTAAGATCTATGCAGGAAATAAGTATAACTTCGCTGCGATTCGTAGAAAAAACTCCAAAGATCACACTTGGGTCGTTAGCGACAAGAAACTTCTAGCTCAAAATGTTAAAGTTCTAAACGTGAAAAACTTCAAAAAATACGTAACGCGAGGCTGATTTAATCAATCTAATCCTACCAGCTATGCCTTAGTAACCCAATAAAAAGACTGGACAGCAATATAGCTAAGCGGCTATTCGCATCCAGTCTTTCATATTTTTAAAAAGTATAATCGTAAAATTTCTCTGCATTCCTTAAGCTGGACCATACATCAGAGCTTTCTCCGCCTATATACCAATAAGCTACTCCAGCTAGTTTTTTAGTAACCGCTAAGTTGTATTTTGTTATTAATGAACGCCCATCCTCAATCCAGATCGTATGTTTTATAGCTTGTTTCGAGTAGCCCGCGACATATTGTCCCAGCGAAGGATTCCACACGGGTCTCGATGCATAGCTGCTGATAATCTGATTTTGCTCCGGAAGCGTAATATATTGAGAGGATAAAACCGTCCCCTTCTGGTTCAATGTCCAATCCCGATTATATAAGGGCAATGCCAATATAACTTTTTGACTAGGTACAACTTTTAGGATTGTATTCACAGCCTTTTGATCATAAGAAAGCGAGGCATTGGACCCCGGAACTTGACTCCCGTCATAATGCTCATCATAACCCATCATCACCATATAATTCACTTGCTTGCCTAGGGCAGCATAGTCAAAAGCTTCTGTCCAATCCGTTCCAAGATCAGGAGATACATCCATCGACAGGATAACATCGAGCGAATGCATTTTCTCGGCTAATAAAGTAATAAACGAAGTCAAATACACACGATCTTCGGCCGCTACATTTTCAAAATCTATATTTAGTCCATCTAATCCATATTTACTCACTAAAGCAGCTAACTGATTAACTGCCGTATTCCTTGTGGTTGTACTCAACAGCATCTGATGCGTCGCTTCTTGATCCGATCGATTGCCAACCATCGCCCAGACTTGCTTCTTATTCTTTTTTGCCCAAGTCACCAGCGAGGCGTCTGTCGAATCCGTTACTGCCCCTGTTTTCCCAACATAATACCAACGTGGTGATAATGTGTTGACGTTCGATTGCAGAACATGATTCTCAAATTGTGCCGTCGTGAGACCATACTGCCAGCCTATAACAATACGTTTGTCCGGATTACTTTCCAGCTCTGCCGCCCAGCTTGTATGTTGCAGCACCCGATCCATCAGCACTGCCGTCTCTTGCCTTGTTATCGGGTCCGTGGGCCGAAAATTTCCGCTATTATCGCCTTTCATTAATCCGCGATCATTAACCTTAGCTACAGCAGCACTTGCCCAGCTAGCAATTTGTTGCCGATCCTTAAAATTAGTTTGTGCGGCAGTTGCAGTGTTTGTTTGCTTTAGAGCTTTGGCTATCCACACAGCCGCTTCCTGCCGAGTGACTGCTTTTGCGGGTGCAAAAGTAGTTGCCGAAGTGCCGTTCGCCAGTTCAAGCTGAACCGCAGCCTGAATCCAGCCGTAATACCAAGCGCTTTTGGCTACGTCGGTATAAGGAGATACCGGACTCAACGCTGGATCAAGCTTCAACAGTCGATCAAGTACTGTTATAAATTCAGCTCTAGTAATCGATTGAGTAGGTGAAAATTTAGTATTCGAGGTGCCAGTTAATATATTCCGGTTATATAAATCTATGATTTCTTTTTTTGCATAACTAGTGTTTATATCCTCAAAAGGAACCCCGTTATCGGCCGATATATGCTGAATAAATACTCCGGCGGCTAGCACGACAGCGAGGGTTATTATAGTAAATCTAGCAAATATATTTTTCACGGGTTAAGAGATTCCCCCTTGGTTATCAATCTTTGAATTATACCAAGGATACAATCAATAAACATCGCTAAAATATTGGTAGAGTACGATAGGATCAGCTCTTCGGATTACGCAAAAAGAGACTAAGAACCACACCACACAGCGCCAAGACCAATGAAACTAGGAACGTGTCGTGGAATCCTGCAACCATAGCCGCTGAGGGTAGTTTCTGATTCCCTTGACCCATATGTGTAGCTATATTGGAAGTCAATAAGCCCGACATTATAGCGACAGCAAAGGAACCCACAATTTGTTGCGCAGAGGCAGTAAGTGGGGTAACACGGCTGATCAGATCCTTCGGAGCGGCCTTAAGCACATGTGTACCGAGCTGCATAGTAGTTAATCCTTGGCCAAGTCCCATAATGGCAAAATAACTGATCATAACGTATACACTTGTATCATTTTGTAAACGTGACAAGAGAAAGAGTCCGGTGGACAGCAGCACAAGTCCAGAGAACACAACGGGCCGAGCTCCAAACTTATCAAATAACTTTCCTCCAATAATCATGCCAGCAAAGGATATTAATGCTTGGGGAATAACTAAAAGCCCCGATTCAAAGGAAGAAAAACCTCTGACCTGCTGCAAAAAAATTGGAATTAACAGAATCGAACCAAATAAGGCGAACTGATTAATCCAGGTCAAAATCATACCTTTACTAAATTCTAGAGATCGAAAAGAGCGAAGTTCCAATAACGGTTCTTTTTGGCGCAATTCCACGAAAATAAACAAGGCTAAAGCAATGAAGCTGAACGCAAGAGATATAATCGTTATACGATCCCCCCAGCCATCTACTCCCCCTCTATGCACCCCAAATACCAAGCTGGAGAAGGCGAGCGGTGATAAAATCACACCCCAAATATCCAATTTAGCTTTATTCCCCTTCTCTATTACCGGAAGAAATTTCACTCCAACAATCATTGCAATAATGCCAATGGGAACATTAATCAGAAAAATCCAATGCCAGCTGGCATATTCCAACAGCCATCCTGACAGTACAGGGCCAAGAACAGGCGCAATTAACATCGGTAGTCCAAGCAATCCCATGATTGAACCTCTTTTATCGGGAGGTGCGATTTTGAATGACATAGCCATACCAATTGGAGCAATCATCCCTCCGCCTAATCCCTGCAAAATACGAAAGATTATCAGCTCTGTTGTGGATTGTGCCATAGAGCATAATAAAGAACCTATGGTAAACAATACGATCGAAGCTAAAAAAACACGTTTGGCAGTAAACTTATCCGAGAACCAACCGGCCAATGGGATAATTACGGATAAAGCCAGCGTATAACCCGTAATGGCCCACTGTATTGTTTTTAGGCTGGCATCAAAGGTTTTTTCAAGCTGCGGGATCGCTACATTCATAATTGTACTGTCGAGCATAACCAGCAGCATTCCTGTTATAAGTGCCAGTATTACGGGAAGTATTGCTTTTATAGAAAATTCTTTGGTGACTGATTGGGATTGTTCCACTTGAAGATTACTCATGGGTCTATACACATCCTTTTTAATTTTTACTAATAAAATTGCTAACTGCTGCCTCCTTTTTTTAAAAATCGCACCTTTAAACTAACAGTGTAAGATTAATATAGCACCCGTTTATTTGCTTGTAAATAAAAATATCTAACAGTGTAAGATAAAGCAGTAATCTAACGATGGTAGACCAGCCATTCATCTTCGCTTATGATAAAGAAAGACAGTAACAGGAGGTCGTTTCGATGAGAATCAAAAATCTGCAAATCACTGAACAAGATATAATAAAAGCTTCTTGGGTGCTGTTGGATGATATCGGCATAGAGGCATTTAGTATGCGTAAATTAGCAGAACTACTAAAAATACAAGCCGCCTCTCTGTATTGGCATTTTAAGAGTAAACAGAGCATTTTCCAGACGCTTGCTAATGAGGTCGCCAAAGAAGCCCTCGAAACTGCGAATCTCGAAGGTGCTTGGCAAGAACAGTTATTTAATTTTGTAGACCGAATTCGTGGGGTTTTACATAAGTATCCTTGCTCGGCTCAGCTGATGATGAGAACCTTGCCTTCTGAACCTAATTATCTATCTTTACTGAATACTTTGCTTCAGATCGTGGATCATCTTCCTTTAAGCGATAGTGATAAATTCTCCTTGATTGCATGCGTGTTAAACTATGTAATCTCATTCGAATTGGACAAATATGAGCAGGATCGAATAGACTTAGCCATGAAAAATGAACCTAATGGAGATGCTAGAGTGGTTTTTAAACAATCGCTTGAGCACTTATCCGGGGATGGACCTAATGTTATAAAACGAATGTACGAAAACAATATTTTTAATGAAATTGGCTCCGATAAGATGTTCTATACAGGTCTAAAAATAATGGTGGGCGGAATTGAACAGTTAGCTAATGAGCGACAAGAACAACAAGAACAACAAGAGCGACGGTAGAACTTAGGGATTTTTCACGAAAATAAATCTTGCACAAAAAAAGGGCATCCCAGCAGCCAATTTCGGCTTTTGGAATGCCCTTTTTTTAAAGAGCCCGAAATAAAAATTCTCCTGTGGACTGGATGTATCTATACATCACTCCACACGCCACTAATATCACCACACCAATCCCTAACATAACGAGATTACCATTTAGATCAGATAAAAGAAAACTCAAACCAAATGGAATCAGCAAGCTGATAAATCCTATAATCATCGCTACAAGGACTGAAGCACTTTGTTTAATTACAGAGACTTCATTGGTCCACTCTAGTTTAGGAAGCTTCAAGTTTACGATCACACCTACCATTGCGGTAAGACAAGCGTATAGGACGGGGATTATTAGCAATAACAAGCTCTCCATCCAGCCAGTGCCCAGAGAAATCATAAGAAGCACACTACTAACAATCACAATCGGCACAGTAATGGTGAGATTCACTGCGATTTTACTTAATAATATAGTTTTTGTCGGAACGGGAGCGCTTTTTAAAATCCAAATATGGTTACCTTCAAGCGAAATCGAACTCGAGGTCGTACAGCTTAATGCTACAAAGAAGGAAACAAATAGTGGCGCCAATCTGCTTAGATAATTAGAGAGTTCTGGTATCTCAATAATCTTTCCTAATTGCTCTGAGCTAACAAACAGTAAGGTGATCGCCATGACAAGTAGCATTACCATACCAATACTTGTATTTAGCACATATATAGAAGAACTGAAATAGCGGCGCAGCTCTTTTTTATACAATGTGTAAAGCGGTGAAGAGACTGCAAGTGACCTCATTTGATACTTATTCTTTGAGTAAGAAGTCGTAAGGCCTGTGTGTATTGCTTTATATTTGCTGCCAAGAATAAGGGTAAACAGCATAAAAGAAAGTAATGAAATTCCTATAAATAATAGTAATGGAGCTACCTGATACGAGCAGACAGCATCTACATACATGACCGTCAAAGGATATAAGTTAAAGATTTGATCGGCAATTTGTGTGCTCATATCCGCAATTAACTGCGGGTCATTCCCATTCATTTGGCCTGAACCTAAAATAATAACAATGATTACGGCAAAAGTCAGAATGAGACTTATTAAACGACTTCCTTTAAACCGTGAGGAGATCCAACTAATCAATGCCCCAATAATCGTTGCAGCAATGATCGGCACTAATGGGATAAATAGCAGCGTTATCATGAAAAATAAATAATACACTACTGCCGGATTTACCTTTATAGCATAAACTACACCTGCTGGCACCATCACCATCAATGAGAACAGTATATTCAGCACGTAGAGCTGAACTACACGGCTTGCTACGATATGGCTCGTTTTGATAGGCAGCGACATTACGAGATCGTAATCTTTGGAGCCAAATAATACCCCACTCGCCTTATAGATCGTTGTAAAAAATCCAATCAAGCATGTAACAGCCATCATAATCGCAAGCAGCAGCTCTGGACGGCCTATCTGTTCAAGGGTCTCTGCTATCATGAAGCTATATCCAAACGAAACCACTGCCATCATGACTATCCCTATTAAGATACCGATGCTCAGCAAAAGCATTTTTCGTCTTTCTTTCATATCTCGTGTATGCAAAGCTTTATTTAACCCAAAGGATGAGATCAGCTGAATTTTCGTCAATCTCCAGATATTAATCATGTTTTATCAACTCCAAAAACACATCTTCAAGGCTGCTGTCACCCTTCACCTCTTCTGTTTTCCCATGAGTGATCAATTCACCCGCTTTGATAATGGCGATCTTATTGCAGAGCTTCTCGGCCACGTCCAGTACATGCGTCGAAAAAAAGATCGCACTGCCCTGGCTGCAAATCTCCGCCATAATTCTCTTGAGCGTGTGTGCCGCTTTTGGATCAAGTCCCACAAAGGGTTCATCCAGAACTAGCAGCTTCGGTTTATGAATAAGCGCAGAGATAATCGCGAGTTTCTGTTTCATACCATGAGAATACGCGGAGATCAAATCCCCCAGATTAGAGGTAATCTCAAATTCATCGCTATATTTCTTTATCAGTAACTCCCGATCCGCTTTCGATACGCTAAAAAGATCACCAATAAAATTCAAGTACTGAATGCCCGTCAGATGATCGTATAAATCCGGATTATCTGGAATATACGCAGTAATCGCTTTGCAGGCTAAGGGATCTTTTTTAATGGAGTACCCACCAATCTCGATATCCCCCTCCTCAAAATCTAAAACTCCGACCACTGCTCGGATAGTCGTTGTTTTCCCTGCACCGTTATGACCGATAAAGCCGTAGATGTCACCTTTTTCGACCACCAAATTCAGATCATTTACTGCCTTCTTGCCACCCTTATAGCTTTTGGTAAAATGTTTGATTGTCAACATCTTGCCACTCCCCTTCCAATCTCATAACACTCTCAATATGCCATATTTACTGTAGCTTCGTCGTGTTCAATATACGTTTCTTATAATACGTTTAGCCCGTCCAGATAGTTCATTCGTTTGCAAATATTTTATTTTGAGATTTTCACCTCTAACGGGTGGGATAAAATTACGATTAAGTGCAACACGGTCCGTAAGGACAAACAAACTACTTTGGGGACGGTGAGATAGCTACTTGGGTGACGATGAGATAGTTAACTTTGGAACGCTAAGCGAACTACTTTCTAATCATTCTACTCCGGATCAGAAGCAATCTACCTTTGGTGGTGGCTGACATTGCTACGTATCGGACCGAGGCGCCCTTATTTCGCAAAATCACGCACTTTTCCACTCCGTTCGGACTCAGATGCAGCTATTGTGCCATATCCGCTCCTTTTTGCTGCAAATTCAGCCGAATAAGTGCTATGCAGTCCGTTACTTTGAAAAAAGGCGTCAAAAACACCATTTAGCTGCAATACGGTCCGTAAGGGGAAACAAACTATTTTGGAACGGTAAGCAAATTACTTTGGGGACGATGAGATAACTACTTTTGAACGCTAAGCTAACTCCATTCTACTCTGGAACAGTAGCAATCTACCTTTGATGGTGGCAGCCATTGCTACGTATCGGACCGAGGCGCCCTTATTTCGCAAATTCACGCTCTTTTCCACCCATTTCGGACTCAGATGCAGCTATTGTGCCATATCCGCTCCTTTTTGCTGCAAAATCAGGCGAATAAGTGCTATGCAGTCCGTTACTTTGAAAAAAGGCACCAAAAACACCATTTAGCTGCAATACGGTCCGAAAAGGTAAACAAATTACTTTTGAACGCTAAGCAAACGACTTTGGGGACGATGAGACAACTACTTTGGAACGCTAAGCAGACTGACGATGATTTAACTACATTGGAACACTGAGCAAACTACTTTCTAAGCATTCTACTCCGGATCAGAAGCAATCTACCTTTGGTGGTGGCTGCCATTGCTACGTATCGGACCGAGGCGCCCTTATTTCGCAAAATCACGCACTTTTCCACTCCGTTCGGACTCAGATGCAGCTATTGTGCCATATCCACTCCTTTTTCCTGCAAATTCAGCCGAATAAGTGCTATGCAGTCCGTTACTTTGGGAAAAGTCGCCAAAAACACCATTTAGCTGCAATACGGTCCGTAACGGTAAACAAAATACTTGGGTGACGATGAGATAGTTAACTTTGGAACGCTAAGCGAACTACTTTGGGGACGGTTGGCTGACAGCTTTGGAACGCTAAGCAGACTGACGATGAGCCAACTACATTGGAACACTGAGCAGACTGACGATGAGCCAACTAAATTGGAACACTGAGCAAACGACTTTCTAAGCAATCTACTCCGGATCAGAAGCAATCTACCTTTGGTGGTGGCTGCCATTACTATGTATCGGACCGAGGCGCCCTTATTTCAAAATTCATGCCCTTTTCCACATCGTTCGGACTCAGATGCAGCTATTGTGCCATATCCGCTCCTTTTTGCTGCAAAATCAGACGAATAAGTGCTATGCAGTCCGTTACTTTGAAAAAAGGCACCAAAAACACCATTTAGCTGCAATACGGTCCGTAACGGTAAACAAATACTTTGGAATGATAAGCAAATTACTTTGGTGACGATGTGATAGCTATTTTGGAACGGTAAGCAAATTACTTTGGTGACGATGTGATAGCTACTTTGGAACGTTAAGCAAACTACTTTGGTGACGGCGGGCTACACCCAAACCAAACAAAACTAACTCAACCAAAAAAAGCATTCACCCCCAATTTAGGGATTGAATGCTCTTTTTCTTAATGCAAAGTCTAAGCTGATGCGAACTGACTGTTATATAATCTGGCGTAATATCCACCGCTGGCTAGGAGTTGGTCATGCGTGCCACTTTCGACAATGTCTCCGTCCTTCATGAAAAGAATGAGATCCGATTCTCGAATCGTTGACAAACGGTGAGCAATTACAAAGCTGGTCCGACCAGCGATCATTTTTAGAAAAGCCTTCTGAATCCGTACCTCAGTCAGCGTATCAATACTGCTGGTGGCTTCATCCAAAATGAGCATAGGCGGATCTACGAGCATCACTCGTGCTATGGTAAGCAGCTGCTTTTGTCCTTGCGACAAATTATCTCCTGAGCCACTGATCTTTGTATCATATCCCTCAGGCAGGCGTTTAATGAAGCTATGAGCATTTGCAGCCTTAGCAGCAGCGATGACCTCTTCTTCGGTAGCCTCAGGTTTGCCGTAGGCAATGTTTTCTCTAATTGTGCCGCCAAAAAGCCAGGTGTCCTGCAACACCATCCCGAAATTACGCCGCAGACTGTCACGGGTAATCGTCTTGATATCCACGCCGTCAATCTTGATGGAACCCTTATCCACATCATAAAAACGCATAAGCAGATTAACCAGTGTGGTCTTCCCCGCTCCCGTCTGCCCTACAATTGCAACCCGGGTACCTGGTTTCACTTCCAGACTGAAATCATTAATCAGAGGACGTTCAGGATTATAAGCAAAGGATACTTTTTCAAAGGTAATCGTCCCTTGGCTTGTATTCATAATTTTGGCGTCTGTTGCATCCGCTGGTTCAGGCGAGAGGTCTAGAATGGCGAAGATCCGCTGCGCTGATGCCGTTGCCGATTGAAGCTGCGTAATCACACCTGTAATTTCATTAAACGGCTTAGCGAACAAGTTGGAGAAGATCAAAAAGCTGGACAAATCCCCTACCGTCACAAGCCCGCGAATCACCATAACACTACCGATCATCGCGATAACAGAGAAGGTAATATTATTTACTAACCGTGTTGTCGGATTGGACAAGGAACCGTAAAATTGTGATTTCACGCCAGTCTGGTACAAAGTCTCGTTTCGTTCTTCAAACTGGGTCAGTGCACGGTCTTCATAATGATAAGCTGTGACCACTTTTTGTCCGCCAATCATTTCCTCCACGTATCCGTTGAGACCGCCCAGAATTTTAGCCTGCTCCTTAAACATCTTCTGAGAGCGCATCGTAATGAATCTTGCCACAAAAAATGTAACGGGTGCTGACAGAAGAACAACTAGGGTCATTAAAGGACTAATGTACAACATAAGTACAATTGCCCCCACGATAGTGATGATCCCCGTGAGCAGTGTTGAGAAGCCTTGCAGCAGTCCATCAGAGACCGCATCCATGTCATTAACAAACCGGCTGATGCTGTCCCCTTGCGGGTGGTTATCGTGAAATTTTAACGGCAAAACATTTAATTTATCAAAAAGCTCCCGCCGTAAGTCATATACAGTCCGATAGGCAATTCGATTAGTCAGGTAGGTAAGAAGCCATCCGAAAAAGCTGCCGACAATATACACCCCTGCCAGAATCAAAAGCAGTCTAAGTACGGCGTCAAAATCAACCTCTCCCGGCCCGATCATAAAATCGATGGCGCTGCCGATGAACAGCGGGCCAATTAGACTGGCAATCACACTGAGTATTGCGCAGATTACTGCACCTATAGCTATTTTTTTATAATGCCCTGTGTATACAATAAGTCTTTTCCAAATGTTATTTTTGTTCATTGGCCCGACTCCTCACTTGATAGCTGGGACAGGCAGATTTCTTTATACTCTTCACAACCACGCATCAGCTCCTCATGGGTTCCGACACCGGCGATCCGCCCTTCCTCAAATACCATTATTTTATCCGCTTGCCTTACAGTGCTTACCCTCTGCGAGACAAGGAGTACGGTCATTTCCTGGCTGCTCTCTTTGAGAGCCTTTCGAAGTGCCGCATCTGTGGAGAAATCCAGCGCACTGGAGGAGTCATCCAAAATAAGAATCGATGGCTTTCCTACTACTGCACGAGCTATGGTTAAGCGCTGCTTTTGTCCACCGGATAAATTTAATCCCCCACGAGATACTTGCGTATTCAACCCTTCGGGTAATTTACGTATAAACTCCTCCGCTTGAGCAATAGAGGCTGCCTGCATGATTTCTTCCTCAGTTGCATCTTCCTTGCCCCAACGTATATTCTCAGCAATCGTTCCTGTAAACAGCACAGCTTTCTGCGGTACAATCCCGATCTTCTCACGAAGCTGCTGCAGCTTATAATCTCGGACATTCACACCATCCACTTTTACTTCACCTTGCACCGCATCATAAAAACGAGGGATCAAATTCACAAAAGTAGACTTACCTGAACCCGTACTGCCAATCAGGCCCACGGTCTCTCCGCGATTAATTACTAGAGATATATCCTCTAATGCCGATTCACCTGTCGTATTATACCCAAAGGATACGTGATCGAATTGTATAGCAGGGGCAGCATGGTCAGGTTCAGCAATCACAGCATTTCCTTCCTCAGACACGGAGACCTTAACACCCAGCACTTCATTTACACGATTAGCTGAGGATGAGGCTTTGGTAAAAATAATGACCAAGTTGGAGACCACTATCAGCGCCAGCAAGATTTGAGTGATGTAATTGATGAAGGCAATGATCTCCCCTTGAGACAATCGGCCCCCATCGATATGAATTCCGCCTACCCACAAAATAGCAATGATCGCCGCATTTACTACAAGTGTAGTCATCGGCCCAAGCAAAGCAGATATCCGCGAAACCCGGATCGCTGTAGTAGTCAAATCATCGGATGAAGCATCAAAACGTTCTTTTTCTGTACGTCTTTTGGCAAAAGCACGAATCACTCGAATCCCCGATAAATTCTCACTCAGTACGAGCGCAAGGGCATCCAGCTTCTGCTGGTATTTTCGGTACAAAGGAGCACTACGGGTGATAATAAAATATAAAATAATGCCAAAAATCGGTGTTGCCGCAATTAGAATCAGCGATAATCTAAAATCCAAAATCATGGACATTAGGATAGCCCCGATACAGATAAACGGTGCACGAATAACTAGACGAATTAGCATAGCCACAGCAATTTGCAGCTGGTTTACGTCATTGGTAATCCGATTAATCAGTGTAGGTGTACCTAAGGTATCCAGCTCAGCATACGACAAAGAGGTGATATGTCTAAACATCTTATTGCGTAGTGTCGTACCGAATCCCTGTGAAGCCCGGGCTGCATAGTATTGGCATACCATGGAGCAGCCGAAGCCAAGCAGTGACATCAGCACCATTAGACCACCCATGCGGTAAACATAGGCGCTGTCATGATTGCCAACCCCGTTGTTGATGATCAATGCGACAATGGTAGGCAAAATCAGCTCCAGAATCGCTTCCATCAGTTTGAAGATCGGTCCAATGATCGCTTCTTTTTTGTACGGCTTTAAATATAATGCAATTTTGAACAAATTCATCCACACCCAACATAAGAAGTATTTAACCACTTGAAATATGTATAAGAACAGTTATGATTATGGCATATCTACTCACATATTAATAATATTGGATTCGTATCGCTCCCATACGATTAGCATATCTCAAGTTCGGAGGATTTTTATATGGATATTAGACAACTTAAATATTTTATGGCGATAGCTGAGGAAGGACAGATTACATCTGCAGCCAAAAAACTGCAAATGGCCCAGCCTCCGCTGAGCCAGCAGCTAAAGCTCCTAGAGGAAGAACTCGGTGTAAAGCTAGTGGAACGGGGTCCACGCAGCGTGCAGCTCACTGAAGCTGGAGCCATATTGCGGGACCGTGCCCAACAAATCCTGGAGCTGGCAGATTCCACTGCCCGTGAGCTCACTGATTTTGTCAAAGGTTTAAAAGGAACCCTAGCCATTGGTACAGTTTCCTCCTCTGGAGCTACGTTGCTTCAAGATCGGCTATGTGAGTTCCACAAAACGTATAAAGGTGTGAAGTTTGAGATTCATGAAGGAAATACCTTTAGAATCATTGACCTCCTGAATAAAGGTATTGTCGAAGTCGGGATTGTTAGGACACCCTTTAATGGTACAAATTTAGAATGTCTTTACACACAAGCTGAACCTATGATTGCCGTAATGACACCTGAGTATGACTGGAAAACGGATGAAACCTTTATTGAGATCGGTGAGCTAAAGGATAAGCCGCTTATTATCTACCGCCGTTTTGAGCAGCTTATCCGGGAAACATGTCTTGAGAACGGCTTTGATCCGCTGATTTTCTGTATGAATGATGATGCTAGAACAACACTGCTCTGGGCAAACGCTGGTCTTGGCATTGGAATCATCCCCAAATCCGCTTTCGAATTAACGAGTAACCGTAATTTGGTCTATAAAGAAATCAGTAGTGAATCACTACGCACGCGGGTCGCCGCCGTCTGGATTAAGGATAAATACTTATCATCATTGGCTTCCAAGTTTATTGAAAGCTTCAGGAATGGATAAATACCAGCTCTATTTATTCACTTGCTGTTGATCTAGCCTATCCTCTTCTTCTTTAATACGGCTAATATCAATTCGTTCAAACAATAATTGTAAATCAGTAACCTGTTGGTAAGGGGGCACCGAGCAAGGCTGCCAATTCGGTAGTTCTAACGACAGGAACCCCCTGATCTTGTCACAAGAGAACGGTAGAAACGGATGCAACAAATTCGCTAAGTTCGCAATAATCTGCACACATGTGTATATTGCAGAATCACAAGAAACCTGATCCTCTTTTATCTGTATCCATGGTTTTTGCAGATCGAAATACTGGTTTGCCTTGCGCACATAAGAAAAAATAAACTCCAGCGCATCTTTTAGATTCCCAGCCTCAATAAGCCGTCCTGATTCCAGATACAAGAGGTCAATATTGTCCTTCCACCCCTTATCTAATTGCCCATTTGGCACTTTCCCTTCATAAAACTTATCTATAAAAGCCAATGAACGGTTCACAAAGTTACCAAATGCTCCAAGCAGCTCTCCATTATGGCTATAAATAAACTCTCTCCAGGAAAAATCCGTGTCCCGCTTCTCAGGTCCATTGGCAATTAAGAAATAACGAATAGAATCTGGCTGATACCGCTCTAAAATATCAGGTACCCAGACCGCCCAATTTCGGCTAGTGGAGAATTTCTGCCCTTCAAGGGTTAAATATTCGCTAGATATAATCCTGTCCGGTAAATGCAGACCTCCTGCTCCTAATAACACAGCCGGCCATATTAAAGTGTGAAATGGAATATTGTCTTTACCATGCACATAATAAGCGGTAATCGCCCCTTTTTCCTCTAACCAAAAATCCTCCCAGTTTCCTCCGGACTGTGCAGCCCACTGCTTACTGGCTGATAAATAACCACTTACCGCCTCAATCCAAACATAAATTTTTTTATCTTCAAATCCAGCCACAGGAACATCTACACCCCAAGACAAGTCTCTTGTTACCGCGCGGTCCTGCAGCTCTTCTTGTAAATAACGTTTGGTCAGTTTTATAGCGTTTTCTCTCCAAAATTGTGCTTCCTCTACATATTCCGTTAATTCAGACTGAAAATTAGATAAGCTAAGATAATAATGTTCTGTCGGCCTTTCTGTTGGTGTATTCCCACATAATTTGCAGACTCTGTCTAACAAATCGGCAGGATCTAGAATCGTAGAACAATAATCACATTGATCCCCTCGCGCCCGCTCACCACATACCGGACAAGTCCCTTCCACATATCTGTCTGGCAAAAAGCGCTGATCCACCTCGCAGTAACATTGAGCAATGGTTTTTTTATATAAATGACCATTCTCTAGCAGCTTTGTAAACAACGCTTGCACAACCTTATGATGCTGCTGTTGATCCGTTCGAGTATATAGATCATAACTAAATCCCAGCTGTTCAAAACACTTCAGAAACTCTTCATGATATCTGCTTGCAAAAGCTCCCGGCGTAATCCCTTCATTCGCAGCCTGAACTGCTACGGGTGTGCCATGGCAATCACTGCCTGATACATATAATACGTTATCCCCTTTGGAGCGAAAATATCGTGCCAGCACATCCCCAGGCAACACACTTGATAATCTCCCCAGATGTAAAGATCCATTCGCATACGGCCAAGCGCCACCTATAAACACATTACTCATTAACCTTCTCCTCCTTTTTTTAGACAACAAAAAACTCCCATCCACAAAGGACGAGAGTTCTACTCACGTGTTACCACCTAATTTTATAAATGCCTCATGACATTTACCTCTTCAGGTACGACGTTAATTAACGTTTATACCCTAGCACTGTAACGGATGCAGGTTCCGGCGCAGCCTACAACCCATAAGGTTTCGATGCGCAGCTCTGAGACCATATTCCCAAGGGTTTTCTTTACTCCTTTTCAGCGACCGGAGCTCTCTGTTGAAAGAATTGCCGTGGTACTCTTTCTCTTCTTTGCTTTTACATATTCAAGTTAGAGAAAATAATACTCAATTTGTTGTTTATTGTCAATGTGAAACATCAAGCTCTCTGTAACTTTTCCAGTTAATCTCCGTCTTTTATATAAATACGATACAAGGAGGTCCCTCAGTGAAAAAAGTAAATTTGCTTACACTCTCTGTTCTTTTACTAGCAGGAGTATGGGGTTGTTCCGATAATAAAGTTAATTCTGTTCCCAAAAGTGAACCCTATACTTCCAAAGAAGCCATCAGTAGAGGGGATATTGTTTCTTTTGAAAAAGTGTACAACCTCGATAAATTCGAGAAATTTATAACTAATCTCTCCAGCAAAAAAGCAGACAATATACGCGTTACAAGTTACACAGATGAAGGCGATCCCATATTTAAGGATTTAAAATTTGACGGTAACGTGATTAATTACAGCTATGATACTTCTAATGATGCATTTGGTGGAAGCAACACAGGAGTCAGAACCGATACCTGCTCCGAAGTGACGAGTAAAAAAAGCACACAAGGTGAAATTATCTATTCGATCAGCGGTTGCACAAATAATGACTCTGAAATTGATTACTACCTTTTTCGCACAACAAAATGAAATACTGAAATAAAAAAGACCACCCAATCATAATACAATTGGATGGTCTCTGTACTTCATATTATTTCATGATTTTGCAAATATCATTGGTGAACTGAACAGGATCACTAACCTGTAGACCTTCGATCAACAGGGCTTGGTTGTACAGCAGGTTCGTGTATAAACCGAGCTTTTCTTTGTCGTTCTCTGCTGCCGCCTTCAAGGACTGGAACACTTCGTGATGGATGTTGATTTCGAGTACCTTATCCGCTTGCACCTCTTGGCCATTCGGCATCGATTTCAGGATTTTTTCCATCTCGATTGTCAGTTCACCTTCAGCAGAGAGACATACCGGATGAGTCTTTAAACGTTTGGAAGCTTTGACATTTTTCACTTTGCCGGACAGGATGTCCTTCATCGCTTCAAAAAGCTCCTTGTTTTCGTTCTCTTCCGCTTCCGTTGGCTTGTCCGCTTCGTCGGCTTCGATCCCCAGATCTCCGCTGGATACGGATTTAAATTCTTTTTCCTTATAAGACTGAATCATCTTGATCGCAAATTCATCAATATCATCAGTGAAGTAGAGAATTTCATACCCTTTATCCGATACAAGCTCGGTTTGCGGGAGCTTCTCGATTCTGTCGATCGACTCTCCGGAAGCATAGTAGATATATTTCTGATCTTCTGGCATTCTTGAGACGTATTCGTCCAGCGTAACCAGCTTCTTCTCCTTAGAGGAGTAGAACATCAACAAATCTTGAAGGGTGTCTTTGTGCATCCCATAATCGTTATAGACACCAAACTTAAGCTGTCTGCCAAAAGCATTATAGAACTGCTCATATTTCTCTCTTTCATCCTTCAGCAGGCTTTGCAGTTGGCTTTTCACTTTATTCTTAATGTTCTTAGCGATCAGAGTCAGCTGACGGTCATGCTGGAGCATCTCTCTGGAAATGTTCAAGGAAAGATCCTCTGAGTCCACCATACCTTTTACAAAGCTGAAGTAATCAGGCAGCAGATCCGCACATTTGTTCATAATCAGCACACCATTGGAATAGAGCTCAAGACCTTTTTCATATTCCTTTGTGTAATAGTCAAACGGCGTATTTTCTGGAATGAACAGGATTGCATTGTACACTACAGCACCATCAGCACTGATATGAATATGTTTAAGCGGCTTATCGAAGCCGTAACGTTTCTCTGCATAGAAGTTATCATAGTCTTCTGTAGTCAGCTCGCTTTTGTTCTTGCGCCAGATAGGCACCATGCTGTTTACGGTTTGTTCTTGAATAACTTCTTCGAACTCGTTCTCCGTGCCTTCTTTTGGCTTTTGCTCCTTCACGTCCATTTTAATTGGGAAACGAATGAAGTCGGAGTATTTTTTAATGATGGATTTCAGGCGGTATTCTTCCAAATATTCATCATATTGATCTTCTTCCGTATTCTCTTTAATCTTCAAAATCACATCAGTGCCGACAGAATCCTTCTCGACAGTCTCGATGGTATAGCCGTCAGCGCCCTTAGACTCCCATTTAAAGGCCTCGTCACTGCCTAATGCCTTACTGATCACTATAACGTCATCAGCCACCATAAACGCAGCGTAGAAGCCCACCCCGAACTGCCCGATGATGTTGTGGCCATCTTTAGCTTCGTTCTCTTTCTTAAAAGCAAGAGATCCACTCTTCGCGATTGTACCTAAGTTATTCTCCAGCTCCTCTTGTGTCATCCCGATACCTGTATCGGAAATCGTCAAGGTTCTGTTCGCCTTATCGGCGGTCACTTTAATATAATAATCCTCTTTATTGAAGACCAGGCCTTCATCAGCTAATGCTTTGTAATAGATCTTATCAATCGCATCACTTGCATTGGAAATCAGCTCACGCAGGAATATTTCCCGTTGTGTATAAATGGAGTTAATCATCATTTCCAGCAATCTTTTCGATTCGGCTTTAAACTCTTTTTTGGCCATGAATAAATAAATCTCCTTTCAAAATAACCTTCTTATCCAGCACATCGTGATTAGCACTCTTCTTAGATGAGTGCTAATTCTTCTTTTTATATAACATAAACTCATTTTCAATGTCAATATTTACAGCGACTTTCATTAAATAAAGCTGTATTTTGCATACAAATTTAGGATTTGATCGATAAATAACATTCAACTTGCACATAGGATGATTCTATGTTTTAAATAGATTAGATACATAAATTACAAATAAAGGTCTAGCATCTTCTCTGGAGGGATTCAAATGCATGAACAAGTACAGTCCATTGTAAATTCTTCAGCAACAAGTCCCATTAAGAATTTGATTGGCAGTGTATTTATCCCCGTACACGATATTGAAAAAGCCCGTAACTGGTATTGCCAAGTCCTAGGACTCCAAGAAGCAGATCATTCGATTATAAACGGTCATTTATGTCCGTTAACTATGCAAGGAAGCACTGGGATCATTCTGGACACCATGCCCATGTGGGGAGGTTTAGAGCCTGAAGGGGCTCCTCCAATTACAACACCTGCTCTTATGCTTATAACCGATGATCTGCAAGCCTCTTTCAACTATATAAAGGAGCTCGGTGTAGATATAGTAACCGAAATTCAAGATCAAAAATGGTTTGTAGTAAAAGACCCTGATGGGAATAAACTAATGATTTGCAAACAGCATTTGGATTAAAAATTGCAGTGGTTGTGATTTCCACTTCTTAGGGTGCATCAGAAGCTGCAGATCAAAATGAATTTCGGGATGAACAAAGGACAGCTCAGCCAAGCTTCCCCGTTCAATTTCTTCCTCTGCCACGATTTTGGGTAACAAAGCAATTCCAAGACCATTCATTACACAACGTTTAATGGCCTCCAGATTCGAAAGCTCAAAACCTATGCGGAATATGATCCCGTGCTCTTTTAACAAATTCTCGAACAAACTCCGGTAAATACAGCTTTCCTCCGAGACTATTAGCTCACAGTTATTCAGATCCTGTAGGGTTACCGTATCCATCTGGGCAAGCGGATGATGAATGGGAGCTATCAAAACAAGTGGCTCATCTCTGACGATCGTACGCTCAAGGATGGAATCCGCAGTGGTGCGATCCAACATTAAGCCTAGATCTACTTCGCCATCTTTTATTTTGGCAAGAAGATTAGCTTCCTGCATCGTTTGCAGATGAATATCCAGCTTCGGAAATTTAGTCCTTAGCTGCTGCAGGTAAGGAGGTAAATAAAAGGCCGCTAAAGAATCTATCGTCCCAATAGTTAGCGTACCTCCGATTTGCTGGGCGATGGTTTCTTTTGAACGATCATATAAATCCAAAATCTCCACGAACAGCTTCAATAACTCTTCTCCTGGCGGGGTAAGCCGCAGCTGACGGCCATGCCTCTCTATTAGAGGTACTCCATATTCCTTTTCTATCTTCTGTATCTGCATCGTCACACTTGATTGTGCATATCCCAATTCTTCAGCAGCTCGCGTAAAGCTCTGACGTTTAGCCACCTCGCGGAAGGTTCGTAAATAGGTTAAATCCATTACCTCACCCTAACATCAATATTTTTGATGATCCATATCATTTATTATAGCTAACGACGATGCTACTTTCCATGGTAAAGTGTATGTAGAGGAATTAAAATATTTTGGAGGCCGATAATTTATGCTTACAGAACAACAGATTTATGGAGTTTATGTCCCCGTGGTCACCCCGTTCAATGCTGCTGGTGAAGTTGATTTGGATTCGTATCAGCGTTATGTAAAGAACATTATTAACAACAGCATACAAGGTCTGGTCGTTAATGGAACCACCGGAGAATCGCCCACTGTAACCGTAAATGAAATGCAGCTTCTAGTAAACACTTCCCGTGAGCTTCTACAATCCACATCAATCCCCTTAGTAGTTGGTACAGGTACCAATGATACAGCCTCTACGGTTGCACGCACGGAAATTGCTGCAAACCTTGGTGCTGATTGTGCACTAGTAGTCGTACCTTATTATAGTCGTCCTTCACAAGAGGGTATCATTGCCCATTTCCGCAAAGCAGCAGAAGTAGGCATACCAATCATGGCTTATGATATTCCAAGTCGTACAGGTACGGCCATGACGGTAGATACTGCACGTACAATCCTAGAAATGAATAATGTTGTCGGTTTAAAAGACTGCTCAGGCAGTACAAAAATGGTTACAGAGTTAGTCCGTACAGGTGCTAAACCTGTGCTTGGCGGTGATGATTCCCTCTTTTATGAAATGCTTAGCTGCGGAGCAGCTGGGGGGATGCTCGCTACTGCCAACGTTTTCCCGGCAGAATGCCTTCGTATCTTTGAAGCCTTTACATCTGGTCAAGTGGACTTCGCTAAAGAAAGCTTTGAACAACTACTGCCGATCATCCGCCTATTGTTCAAGGAATCGAATCCCGCTCCAATTAAATGGATGCTTAGCCAAAACGGCCTACTGTCCTCGGATACGCTTCGCCTCCCTATGACTTCCATCAGCGCAGGACTTCAGCAAGAACTGAGCCCCTATGTTCAGGACAATACAATTGAAGCAACCGCATAAATGATATAACAACAGCCGTTGTACAGTGAGGAACTGTTTAGCGGCTGTTTTTTGTTGTAAATTATCAGGAAATAAAACATAAAAAACCATCAGATTTACTCTGACGGTTTTTTTATTTTGCTATAGAAACGATACGCATTCAAACTAACTTATCTGCTGCTCGTTTTTTGTCTTCCTTTTGTGAACCACTCGGACTTTGGCTTCAATGGAGGGTTAGACTTAGGTTTTGCTTTAGCTGGTTTAGATGCCGCTGATTTTGTTGCTGCCGGTTTTGTTGCTGCCGGTTTTGTTGCCGCAGGTTTAGCAGTTGCTGGTTTGGAATTCGACGGTCTGGAAGACGATGGTCTGGAAGCTGCTGCTTTCGAACCTGACGGTTTCGCCGAACGATCTGTCTTCATTTGCGTTTTACGAGACATCGGATAAGGATGGTCCTTAACTTCCGGAATCGATTTTCCAATCAATTTTTCAATATCTTTAAGGAAAGGAAGCTCTTCAGCTTCGCAAAAAGAAATTGCCGTTCCGCTCAATCCCGCTCTGCCTGTACGACCGATCCGGTGCACATAGGTTTCCGGAATGTTCGGTAAGTTGAAGTTGATTACGTGAGACAGCTCATCAATATCAATTCCCCGGGCAGCTATATCCGTAGCTACGAGAACACGAGTCGCACCGCTTTTAAAATTCCGCAAGGCGTTCTGGCGATCATTTTGAGATTTATTGCCGTGTATGGCTTGAGCAGCAATGTTCACTTTAGCCAGATCGCGGGTAACACGGTCTGCACCACGTTTGGTACGAGTAAACACCAAAGCTGAGACGATGGATTTATCCTGTAACAGCAGGTTCAATTGGTTTTGCTTATTTCCGTTCTCTAATAAATAGATCGATTGATTGATTCTATCCGCAGTAGATGACACGGGTGTGATTTCTACCTTCACTGGATTCACAAGCAATGTTTTGATCAATTTAGAAATCTCAGTTGGCATCGTTGCCGAGAAAAACAGAGTCTGCTTCTTCGTAGGCATTTTGGCGATGATTCGTTTCACATCATGAATAAAGCCCATATCCAGCATCCGGTCAGCTTCATCCAGAACTAAAATTTGTACATATTGCAGATCTACACGTTTCTGATTGATCAGGTCGATAAGTCTACCAGGTGTAGCAATAAGAATATCGGCACCTTGATTCAGTGCGCGCTCTTGCACTTTCTGTGACACACCGCCAACAATGGCAGCTGAGCGGATATCTGTATATTGGCTATACGCTTTTATGTTATCAGCAATTTGAATCGCTAGTTCTCTTGTCGGTGTTAAAATCAACGAGCGAATGCGTCGCACATTATTGGATTTGTTTGGGCTCGATTGTTCGCTTAGCAATTGAATAATAGGCACGGAAAATGCAGCTGTTTTTCCTGTTCCCGTTTGCGCGCATCCAAGTAAATCTCTACCCGCTAATACAGCTGGAATCGACTGCTCCTGTATTGGTGTAGGTGATGTATAGTTTTCTTTGCTTAAAGCCTTCAAAATTGCAGGCACAATATTCAGTTCATTAAATGTCATTGGGTCTCCTTAATTTCTAATACATATATTCTTAACAATAAATCCTTTTGTCACGTCATAAACCATAATCATAACACAATAAGTTACATAATAATAGATTTTCTTTATCATCACACCAATTTTCATTAAAAATCCATTTCAGGATACTATCCGTTCTGCTCTTACAGAAATATTTTTACTAACCGTAAAATACTCCTCCTCAATTTATCCTGCGGCGTATCTTTTGTTGAGCCTGCTGAGACTATTGAGACTGCTGAGACTATTGAGACTGCTGAGTCTGCTGAGTCTGCTGAGTCTGCTGAGACTGCTGAGTCTGCTGAGCCTGTTGAGCCTGTTGAGCCTGGAGACTGCTGAGCCATCGGACTCAGACGCCCTTATTTTGAAAATTCGTGGATTTTGGACATGCTATCGGACTCAGATGCAGTTATTCACACCTTCGAAGCCCAATTCAGTACAAATATAAGGCAATAAGAGCTATGCAGTCCGAAACCTTGGCAAAATAGATCAAAATGCTGAAATAGCTGCAATACAGTCCGATAAGTACAAGCCGTCGGGTAAGCCACACAATCCTTACAGCACGCCGATCAACCACACAATCCTTACAGCACGCCGATCAGACACACAATCCTTACAGCACGCCGAGCAGCCACACAATCCTTACAGCACGCCGAGCAGACACGTAATCCTTATAGCACGCCGATCAGACACGCATTCCTTAAAGCACACAGATCAGCCACACAATCCTTACAGCACGCCGATCAACCACACAATCCTTACAGCACGCCGATCAGACACACAATCCCTACAGCACGCCGATCAGCCACGCAATCTTTACAGCACGCAGATCAGACACGCAAAAAAAGCGGAGGATTTCTCCCCCGCTTCTTATCTTTGCTATAACTATGATGACTATTCTACGATTTCAGCAGTATCGCCGTTGTTGGCACCTGCAGCGTTAGCTTCGTCAGTGTCAATATGCATATCCAGTTTAAAGCTGTCTGATACGCGTGCAATTACGTTCTCCAATACGAGACCACGGTCGCCTCCGAGGCGAACTTTAAGCAATTGCTTATCAGCAATGCCCCAAGCTTCAGCTTCAGAAGTATGGAAGTGAATGTGACGAGCGGCGATGATAACGCCTTGTTCCAATTCTACTTCGCCAGCAGGTCCTTTAAGCGTAATGCCAGGTGTTCCATCAATATTTCCAGATTCGCGAACTGGAGCTTTCACGCCAAGTGCGAAGGAGTCAGTACGGGAAATTTCTAATTGGGAAGCCGGACGAGCAGGTCCCAAAATTCTTACTTTGTCAAATTTACCTTTGCTGCCGATAACTGCTACTTGCTCATTTGCTGCAAACTGTCCTGGTTGAGAGAGGGGTTTGAACTCCGTTAGTTGATATCCTGGGCCAAACAAAGCCTCCACATGCTCTTGCGTAAGGTGAATATGTCTAGCCGACACACCTACGGGTACAGTCTTACTCATAGTAAAGTCACTCCTTGTATTTTCTCTAGTATCTGTACAAGCCATTAACCATTATACATCTTCTTAACCAAAAATAAAAAGCCCCACATCATAACGAGGGCCTTTTTTTCGACAATTCATACTTTTAGAGCAGGATTGTCATGATTTAGACACCTGAGAAGGTAAGTTTGTGCGCAGGTAGGAGACCGCATTCTCATATAACCAACCTTTTACGGAAGCTTCTGGATAGTAACGAAGCAGGTGCTCCGCGAGCTCAGGGTATTTTCCCGGATGCTCCATGTTCTCTACCCAATTGTCAATGCCGTCAAAATCCGAACCAAACATCATATGTTTCTCGCCACCTAGACTACATACATGATCAATATGCTTTAATAAATCATCCATACGAGCTTTTCCATCATCACATACAAACCACGGATAAAAGGTCAGGCCCATTCTTCCGTCCATTGCAATCAAAGCTTTAATCTGTTCATCATTTAAATTTCTAACATGCCCACAGATTGCTGCGGCGTTCGAATGGGAAGCTATAAACGGACGTGTGCTTAAGTCGGCTAGCTCCCAAAAACCTGCCTGAGACAAATGCGACACATCAAGCAGCATTCCACTGTCGTTGCACCATTCGATCAGCATTCGCCCTTTTTCCGTAAATCCGCCGTTGCGCTGCTCCAGAACACCGTCCGCTGCCCAATTGGCATAATTCCAAGTGATTCCCAAAAACCGCACGCCAAGCTCAAAGCAGAGCTGTGCATAAAACAAGTTC
The DNA here is from genome assembly GCF_038002725.1 of Paenibacillus sp. FSL H7-0323. NCBI lineage: Bacteria > Bacillati > Bacillota > Bacilli > Caryophanales > Paenibacillaceae > Paenibacillus > Paenibacillus sp. FSL H7-0323. The sequence goes on from NZ_JBBODB010000001.1 coordinate 2,118,399, forward strand.
CCTTCTAGACCGTCTACACCCTCCAGAGAGAGCATTCCCCATGGGGATGCTCCAGCTGTTCGTTTTCCTACCTCCTCCTTCCAACGCAGCCACTGAAGGCTCTCTGCGCCTATTATTTTTTGCCGGAACAAATCAATTTGTCCTAAAACATTCTCAAAGCTAGGTCTTCCTCTACTTGCCGAAAGGTATATTGCAAAAATCTGCAATTCCACACCGCCCGCTACCAGCCGCTCTCCGGTAACATCCAGCCGAGGATCATTCTTAAAATCCATATCTGGTGATGCTTGCATTTTACTCAGCACATCACAATGAAAATCCGCAACCTGTAGCTTATCGGTTCTCATCCCAAGCCCTCGCTTTCATGCAGCCCTATTCCAGATTCTATGCTTAAAAACGCCAGACTATATACGAAAAGCAAAAAACCTGTTTACATAAGTAAACAGGTTCATCCGTTCTATGCTTCTATTATCTGGGTTCTACAATCAATTTAATCGCGGTTCGATCCTCTCCATCAATCACAATGTCTGTAAATGCCGGAATGCAGATCAAATCTACTCCGCTTGGTGCAACAAATCCCCGGGCAATGGCAACTGCTTTGACTGCTTGATTCAGTGCTCCAGCTCCAATAGCTTGTAATTCGGCCGATCCACGTTCACGAAGAACACCTGCTAAAGCGCCGGCGACGGAATTTGGATTGGATTTAGCTGATACTTTTAATACATCCATAGTAAGTACCTCCCCTGGGAAAATAATGGTGTTCTTCCACTACTTTAGATGTTATTCGCGAGAGAAGAAATAATTCCTTCTTTTTGCGGACTACTCTGGAGAAAATGGTACAATAGATACTCTTTTTCGATATAATAAATATCACACTTTACCCTTATTCGGCGAAATTACCCGGAAAATCACTTATCTTATCCTACTACTAGCTCATTACCCATTCATCTTCACGTAGCCGTATTTTCTCCAGACGGATAGCCGCGCCAGTATTCTCATCTAACTCTGCAAATAAACCGTGAAGCTGCCATTTGCCTTCATCAACAACAAATCGTGCTGGAAGCTGTGTAGTGAACTTATAAAGTACTGCATCTCTTTCCATACCCAGAATCCCTTCGCTTGAACCAACCATGCCCGCATCGGTCAAGTAAGCCGTTCCACCCGGCAAAATCACATCATCATTCGTCTGAACGTGAGTATGGGTCCCTACTACAATTGATGCGCGACCATCCATGAAATAGCCCATGGCGATTTTCTCAGAGGTAACCTCTGCATGGAAATCAACGAGAATGCATTTATGATCTCTACGTAGCTCTTCCACAATTTCTTCACCCACACGGAAAGGACAATCAATCGCAGGCAAAAATGTACGGCCTTGCAAGTTAACTATTGCCAGCTCTTTGCCGTTACCTTTAACAACTGTATATCCTCTTCCCGGTGTTCCTGGAGGAAAATTAGCAGGACGGATAATCCGGGCCTCGTCGTCGATAAACTCGAAGATATCCTTGTTGTCCCATGTGTGATTGCCCATGGTGATTCCGTGAACACCCCAGTTAAAAAATTCATTTGCGATCGCTTTAGTAATACCTCTACCGGCAGCAGAATTTTCACCGTTAACTATGATTATATGTGGTTGATATTTGCTTTTTAATGAGGGCAACATCTCCCGAAGTGCCTTCCTGCCTACACTACCTACGATATCTCCAATGAATAGTACTTTAATGTTTCTCTCCTCCTAATCTTAACCTCTTCATCTAGCGGAAAAGTCTTCATATTTAAAAGAAAAAAGGCCCCGCTTAGGGGCCAATTTTCATCAAATATAAGAAAGTATAAGTTATATCTTATCCTTTAACCTTATATTCCTAGCAGAAACATATACCAGGAAACGATCATAAATATCGTTATTTCCAAAGCGTATGTTATCTACTTATTGCCTATTTAGCGTATTCAACAGCCCGTGTCTCACGAATAACGGTAACCTTGATATGTCCTGGATAATCCAGTTCACTTTCAATCATCTTCGTAATATCGCGAGCAAGACGGAATGCCTCTGCATCGTCAATCTTCTCTGGCTGTACCATCACGCGCACCTCACGGCCCGCTTGAATAGCAAATGATTTCTCAACGCCTTCGAATGACTCTGAGATTTCTTCCAGTTTCTCTAGACGTTTAATATACGTTTCCAGTGTTTCACGGCGAGCACCAGGTCTAGCAGCCGACAATGCGTCAGCGGCACCAACCAACATAGCAATAACCGAGGTAGCTTCGCAGTCTCCATGATGAGATGCGATACTGTTGATAACAACCGGATGTTCTTTATATTTCTTCGCTAGTTCAACGCCGATCTCAACATGCGAACCTTCCACTTCATGATCCAGCGCTTTGCCGATATCATGGAGTAATCCTGCACGTTTTGCAAGCACGATGTCTTCCCCAAGCTCACCGGCCATCAGTCCTGTTAAATAAGCAACCTCCATGGAGTGCTTCAATACATTTTGACCATAGCTTGTACGGAATTTCAGACGCCCCAGAATCTTGATCAAATCTGGATGCAAACCGTGAACGCCCACTTCGAAAGTAGCTTGTTCACCATATTCCCGAATCCGTTCGTCCACTTCTTTGCGGGATTTCTCCACCATCTCTTCAATACGAGCGGGGTGAATACGTCCATCAGCCACCAATTTCTCAAGTGCCGTACGGGCCACTTCACGGCGGATTGGATCAAATCCTGACAAAATAACTGCTTCCGGCGTATCATCAATAATGAGGTCGATACCTGTAAGAGTTTCCAAAGCACGAATATTACGGCCTTCACGACCGATAATCCGACCTTTCATCTCTTCATTCGGCAACGTAACAACTGAAACCGTTGTTTCCGCTACGTGATCAGCTGCACAGCGTTGGATAGCGAGTGTGATGATTTCACGGGATTTCTTATCCGCTTCTTCTTTCGCCTGCTGTTCAATTTCTTTGATCATTTGTGCCGTTTCATGGCGAACTTCTTGCTCAACATTGCTAAGAATGATACTTCTTGCATCTTCGATGCTTAAATTGGAGATACGTTCCAATTCAGTGACTTGGTTTTTGTAAATAACATCAATTTGCTGTTGGGTTTCATCAATTCGTTTCTCTTTGTTAGCTACTTGTTCTTCTTTTCTTTCAAGCGATTCCATTTTTTTATCCAGAGATTCTTCCTTTTGCAGCAAACGTCTCTCTTGCCGTTGGATTTCATTCCGACGTTCACGAGTTTCTTTCTCAGCTTCAGTACGGATTCTATGGACTTCGTCCTTAGCTTCCAATACTGTTTCTTTCTTCAGCGCCTCAGCGTCCTTCTTCGCATTCTCAACGATGACAACGGCTTCTCTTTCTGCGCTTTGGATTTTAGCTTCTGCAAGGGATTTACGAATAAAATAACCGAACCCAAAGAATATTGCAGCTACAACGAGAACGATAATGACCCAGATCCATGATTCCAGCATCTGTTCACCTCCTCGTTGGTTCCTCTCCAAGGTATATCCCTGGGAATTGTGCAGTTGTTTAACTATCCGTTCATCACCATACAAAAAACCGGTAAACAACCGATTGCCATACTGCACATGCTGCACATGCACACTGCCCGCCTTATCCGGCGATTACATTTCATATGAGTTGTACGTGAACCGTTTAAAACAGTCTCCTTTTTGGGAAGGAAAAAGGATTCTAATTTTATGCCGATTCATGTTATATTTTATTATTTATAAAAAGACATTGTCAAGAGAGTCGATATACGCATTAATGTCAAGAGAATCAGTGATTCTAGTAAAACTCCTCATCTTCACCTTCATAATTGTCTTCCGCAAGTAAAGTATTGATCACTTGGCGAACCATATCGCCCGAAAATCCACGGCGCATAAGGAAGGCTCCAGTCTTTCTTCGCTTATCTGAAGCTTCTCCACGGATGAGATTCCATTTCTTGCGCCCAGTTTCGAGTGCGCTCTCCAGCTCTTGTTCAGGAGTAATATTCTCCAAAGCTTCCGATATAAGGGTTTTGTCAATCCCTTTCTCACGTAGCTCTTGTCGAATCCACATCTTCCCTTTCCGCTGGTTCGCTATTCGTTGCTCTGCCCATTGCTTAGCATATAAAGGGTCATCAAGAAGTCTTTCCTCCTGCAGCCGCTGCACCACTTCCGCAATAATAGTCTCTCCTATTTCCTTCTGGCGTAAACGGCGAGTCATTTCTATAGCGGTGCGTGGTTTACGTTCTAGATAACGGAGGCCTTCTACATAAGCTCGTTGACGCTCATCAGCTACAACAATTTCAACCAAATCAGCCTTCATAAAAGAATTACCAGTAATCATTCGATATTTAATCATGACGTCCTCGTGCACAGTCATGTTATATGCTCCGAAATGTATGATATAACGGTGGTCAGATTTCTTTTGACGTTCTACTTTAGTGATCTCTAAGAGTTCTCCTTCAGGAAAATCAGATAACACCTGCTCATCTTGTTCTTCTGCTTCAAAATCCAGTTGTATTACCATAGTTGTTTGTCACCTCGTAGCAATAGATCGGTTATCGTCTTACTTTCGTTACTTGTTAAGAAAAGACACCCTGCAACAATCAATCACAGGGCGTCCTATTGCTTAATATACTATTCGATTTCGAGAAGCAATTTCTCTTCTTCTTCTTGCTCTGCAATAATATCTTCATTCTTCGGCGCAGCAACAATAGTGGATAAATTACTTGCTTCACGGATCTTATTCTCAATAATAAGGGCAATATCCTGATGTTCCTTCAAAAACTGTTTAGCATTCTCACGGCCTTGACCGAGACGCTCGCCTTCGTAGGAATACCATGCACCACTCTTATTCACGATATCCATTTCAGTACCGATATCTACAAGACTTCCCTCTTTGGAAATCCCTTCACCATACATAATATCAACATCAGCCTGTTTAAATGGAGGAGCTACTTTATTCTTCACAATCTTGATCTTAGTACGGTTACCAACCACATCGTTCCCCATCTTGATGCTCTCTACGCGACGTACATCTAAACGTACAGAAGAGTAGAATTTCAATGCACGACCACCCGGAGTTGTCTCAGGGTTACCGAACATAACACCGATCTTCTCACGAAGCTGGTTGATAAAGATAGCGATCGTATTGGATTTGCTAATGGCACCAGAAAGCTTACGAAGTGCTTGAGACATCAAGCGAGCCTGCAATCCGACGTGGGAATCACCCATATCGCCTTCAATTTCAGCCTTAGGTACCAAAGCAGCAACGGAGTCAACGACAATAATATCAACGGCTCCACTACGAACAAGTGCTTCGGCGATTTCCAGCGCTTGTTCACCCGTGTCTGGCTGAGAAAGCAGCAATTCATCGATATTTACGCCCAAGTTACGTGCATATTTCGGATCAAGCGCATGCTCGGCATCGATAAATGCAGCTTGTCCGCCTTGTCTTTGCACTTCTGCAATAGCATGAAGAGCAACTGTTGTTTTACCTGAAGATTCCGGTCCATATACTTCAATAATACGTCCCTTTGGAAGTCCGCCTATACCTAACGCAATATCAAGTGCCAAAGATCCGCTAGGTACAACTTCCACTTGCATATGCGTGGATTCTCCCAGTTTCATTACCGAACCTTTACCAAATTGTTTTTCTATTTGACGAAGCGCCATATCAAGCGCTGCACGACGATCTGACAATCAGACCACTTCCTTCACTGTTTATAGTAATATAATAACGTGTTTTTAAGGTCTTGCCAAGCTTTTTTTCGAACATACATTCGTTTTTTTTGTCTTGGGCGTTATTTATCCCTTTTATTGTAAGCCTCCCTCCGGAGATAGAAGTTAATTAAATTCCCCACTTCACCGGACATCAACGACTTATGATCATGAGTAGTCATCGTGATCAAAATCTCTGCAAATATACAAAAAACCGCAGCAAAGAAATCTCAGTGCCACGGTTCTTCCGTATGTGTTTATTATAACTGGGCTAATCTCCCATTACAAGTCTGAACCCTCAAGAGGTGTCTCCACCTTGCGTTCCTCAAGTCTCCGCCACAGACGATACAGCAGAGCCTTTACAGTACGCAACCGGATATTTTCCCGTGTACCTTTAAGATTAAGCTCATAGACCTCTGTCTTACGTCCCCGTTCAGCCAAGCCGATAAATACAAGTCCAACAGGCTTGCGCTCAGAATAACCCGGTCCAGCCACACCCGTAACAGATAAGCCGAAATCGCTGTCTGCAATCATTCTCACTTGGTCAGCCAACACCTCGGCAACTTCTCGACTTACGGCTCCAGGAGCATTGGGTCCCTCCAAATAAGCACTTGGCGCATTCAGTAGCTTTTTCTTTAGGTCATTCGAATAGCAGACGATTCCGCCGGCAAACATCGATGCACTGCCTGGAATATTTGTTATGCTCTCCATCAGCAAACCTCCGGTGCAGCTCTCTGCCGCACTTAAGGTCAGACCGGCATCCGCCATCCAATCCACAATCAATTGCTCCAGCGGCACATCAATGTTCGCATACAAATGTTCCGGCAAAATCTCCTTGATTTGTTGTTCCAGTATCTCCAGCTTTTTTGTAGCTTCATGCTCAGAAGGGGCCTTTGTCGAAATACGAACAGTTACCTCTCCCTCTTTGGCATACGGAGCAATCGTTGGATCAGTCTGACTGCGAATCAGTTCGATGAGCTTGTCCTCCAGCAGTGATTCTCCGATGCCGGCAAATTTGAGCATTTTTGAATAAAGCGGTGTTTCGTTCGTCAAGGCGTGCTGCTGTAGCCACGGTACTGCTTTATCTACGAACATCGGTTTCATCTCACGAGGTGGACCTGGAAGCACAATATAATATTTCTTCTCATGCTCAAAAGCAATCCCAACCGCAAGACCGATTTCATTCGGCAACGGTGTAGTTCCTTCAATTATAAGTGCCTGTTTGCGGTTATTTTCGGTCATAACGATCTTACGATCATCAAAGAAACGTTGTACATGATCCATCGCCAAACGATCAATATGGAGCGTTCTACCTAGCGATGCAGCCAGTGCATCTTTAGTCAGATCATCCTCAGTGGGGCCAATTCCGCCCGTAAAGATAATAACGTCGGCCCGACTCTGAGCGATCTCGATGGCTTGCTGCAGACGGCTGCTGTTATCACCGACAACGGTTTGAAAGTATACATCGATTCCGATGGCAGCTAGCTCGATAGACAAAAACTGGGCATTACTATTCACGATTTGACCGAGCAAAAGCTCTGTCCCTACTGCAATAATCTCCGCTCTCATACCTGGCTTTCGCCTCCTCGTTATAATGTAGGTACACTGCTTTTGGATTTCAAAAAAGGTAATAGGTGCTTCACCTATTACCTTTCCTTGTATATCCAGCTTACATGCTTACGCATTATGCAGCTGTAGCAGATCCTTATTCTTCACAAAATAATCAATTCCAGAATAAATAGTGATCAGCGCTGCGGCCCAAATAGCAATATCGTCTACAGGAATACTGACAAATTGAAATGGGAAATTATTCAACAACAGCAGTGAGATCGCAACAATTTGTACAACCGTCTTTATCTTGCCCCATTTGCTGGCGGCAACCACTTTTCCCTCTAGCAATGCAATCTGGCGAAGTCCGGTGACTGCAAACTCACGACTGATGATTACAATAGCAATCCATGAATCGCATCTGCCCAGCTCCACAAGTGAAATCAGAACTGCAGATACCAGCAGTTTGTCCGCAAGTGGATCAAGGAGTTTACCGAGATTGGTGACCATATTATATTTCCTAGCAATGTAGCCGTCTATTCCATCCGTGCTGGCCGCAAGCAAAAAGATTACAGCTGCTACCAAATGATTAACAGATAGCTGAAACGAGCCCCAATGTATCGGTTCTGGATAAAAACTGAAATCCACCAGTAAAAAAAACATCATAATCGGGATCAGGCAAATACGAGCTAGCGTGATGCGGTTGGGCAAATTCACTGAAGTTTTCCTCCCCTAAATCGTTCATACAAATTGCCTAAATCAGGCTAATCCATTTCTACTTAAGCAAGTATATTATAGCAATAAATAGGTGTCAAAAAAACAGAAAGCACCCCGCGTTGTTAGTACTAATAAGCACTGCGGGGCACAAAATTCTATTTCATGTTCATGAATTGTAGATCCAGCGGCAAATCAGCTTTACGCAAGATCTGAATAATCTGCTGCAAATCGTCGCGGCTCTTACCGGTCACACGAATTTGATCCCCTTGGATCTGGCTCTTCACCTTTAATTTTGAATCACGGATCAGAATATTAATCTTTTTCGCATTCTCCTGATCAATGCCTTGCTTAAGCCCTAAACGTTGACGTACAGATCCCAGGGAAGCCGGTTCTACTTTACCGAAATCCAGATTTTTTAGGGTAATGCCTCTTTTCACCATCTTTGATTGTAAAATATCAATAACAGCGTTGAGCTTATATTCGTCTTCAGAGGCGATTATAAGTGCGTCTTTCTCCAGCTTCAGACTGCTTTTGCTGTTCTTAAAATCAAAGCGGTTATCGATCTCTTTCTCTGTTTGGTGAATAGCATTCGTTAACTCCTGCATATCCATTTTGGATACAATATCAAATGAACATTCTGAACTCATTAAACTCCACGTCCTTTATACAATTAGTCTGCTACTATTATAAGAGAATGGTACTATTAAGTCTAATTTTGGATAAATCATTATGTAGCTCACCCGACATAGAAAACAGCCCCACTAAGTGGAGCTTTTCCTTCGAGTGAGTTTGGTTCAAAGGGTAGAAACACGTCTCCACCGGAAGTACGCCGTTGGAGACGTTCATTTCTACAGCTTCTATCTGCTTCGGACCGGATTACGAAACATATCCAGAATTCCTAGCACAATATGTGCAATACCGAATCCGAGAATTCCGTATCCCCAAGCACCTGGTGTCAAATAGTATCCGATGAGACTGACAACAACCCCAAGGCCAGCTACAATCCAGCTAACTGTCATAAGATGTACACCTCACTTTGGCTAAAACTGAAAACAGTCTTATGTTCTCCCTAAAGCCAAAGTCTATACATCCTATTTGTTATTCGCCTGTCCCGTCACTTTGGGTACCTTCACTTCCAGAACCGTCGTCAAGATTAAGCAGGAGACGTGAGGACGTCTTCTCATCCGTGATTACTTGACCATTTACGGTAATTTCAGTTGCTGGGGAATACCCAGACTTAATATACATGCCCTCACTACCAAGAACGAAGCTCATAGTTTCTCCTGCTGCAGTATTTCCGAAGGAGAGTTTTTCACCTTTAGAGTTTTCGCCTTTGTAAACTTCAAGCCAGCTTACTCCGGATGCAACAATCTCAACCTTAACTTCGCTTCCGGCAGGAGCTGTAACCTTAAATTTCGTTGTTTTGCCTGACTTCCCATCTGGTGTAACTGTGATCGATTGAGGAGACGGCGTTGGTGTCGGTGTTGGCGTAGGCGCCGTAGTTGGCTCAGTAGTTGCTTCTGCACCTGCCGAGGAAGTAGGCGCTACTACACCGCCTCCTGATGCGGGTGGAGATGTTTGTGCTGTATTAGGATCCTGCACATTATTGGTGATATTTGTTTGATCAACTTGATCAGGGTCTGCTTTGTTTAAACTAGAAGCATAAATGTAAATCACCACAATAATCAATATAGGGAATGTCCACATCAGCACCGTTGGCAGCCATTTTGCATTCCGTTCGGTTTCGGGTCTACGGCTGCGCTTTTGAATCACCGTCTCCATGGTCGTGTCTGCGGGTGGTGCAGGTACGTTCCCATGCTCCTCGAGCAGTTCGTCAGGACTCATGCCTACTGCTTCTGCATACGTTTTGATAAACGCCCTCACATAAAAACTTCCTGGAAGCACCTTGTAGTCTCCAGACTCGATGGCTTCCAAATACTTTTTGCGAATTTTTGTTACTTCCTGGACATCGTCAAGACTCATCCCTTTTTGCAGACGTGCCTCTTTCAATTGCCGGCCCAGTTCCGACATACCATCACCTCCTGTAAGTTCTATGAATGTAAACTTCCTTAACCAGCTTTATAAAAAAACATGCTCGGAAGTGTATTCTTCATCGTTTGTGTTCTATAAATCATCACTGTAGCTCGTCGTAAATGACTCGTACAAGATTTCTTCCGTTGGATTATTCCGCAGCTCAATAATAATATCAAAGTCATCGTAACTATACTCAGATTCGCGTACGAAAATATCTGGATGCTCAATAACCTTTGTGCTTGGCATGCTCATAACATTTTGCAATAAATTATAATGTTTCTCATTAGAGCGGATCGTACTAACTATACCATCAATTATAAATACATTATGTGGGTTCATCTCATCTTCAGCCAATTGACTGCGCACCGTCTGCCGCAATAATGTGGAGGAGACAAATGTCCAGCGTTTCATAGCACAGACACTGCCAGCTATAATGGATTCCGTCTTTCCTACACGGGGCATACCACGAAGTCCTATAACCTGATTCCCATCTTTTTTAAACAGTTCACCGAGAAAATCAACCAATAGACCTAGCTCATCGCGGGTGAAACGAAACGTCTTCCGATCATCTGAATCCCGTTCAATATATCGCCCATGGCGTACAGCCAGCTTGTCCACGAGCCTTGGAGACCGCAGAGCTGAAACTGTAATATTATCAACTTTTTTGAGCATTTCGCCCATCAGCATAATTTTCTCATCATCATTGGTCTCCAGCAACATTCCGCGAGTTTTTCCTTCAACTCCATTAATCGTCAGAATGTTAACTTCCAGCATCCCTAACATTGAAGCGATATCACCAAGCAGACCGGGTCTGTTCTTGTGAATCTTGTATTCCATATACCACTGTTTATATTCCACTTGTACACCTCATAGATTCCTTTTCCCTACCCTTTGCCAATACAGCAAAAAAAGCTGCCCCGGCAAAGCGGTCTTTTACACGGGTCATGTTAATGATATATAAAATAAAAATGAAAGGCAAGGTCAGTCCTGTAATAATTGCAGAAAAGCTCCCACAGGGGGAGCTTTTCCGCAAACTTAGGCGTTGTCTTTCGCCAACTTGACCATGAGTTTAGCAATCGTTTGCTTTTCTTCATCGTTGCCGACATCCCATAGCTCTTTGATCGCACGGTTTTGAGTGTTTGCTGGATCCACTTTTTCATCAAGGAATTCCCCGATTTCAAAAGCCAGCTTTGAGATTGTGTCTTGACTCATCCCAAGTTTCTCCGCCTGTACAACCCGTTTACCTAGGAATTTCTTCCAGGTGTCAAAATTTTTGATTACGCTATCGTCTTGTGTCATCTTAAATCCTCCTTCATGTTTACGGTCAAACACCTGCATACAGGCTGTAAGCCGCCTTACGAGAGATTAAAAAACAACACTTATAATATGTCTCAGACGATAGATTCTTATGCTGGAGCTTTTCTCCAAGTTAAGCATTACGTAATCCAGCCACCGTTAGGGCTAATGATCTGCCCAGTAATATACCCGGATTCAGGCAGTGCTAAAAAGTAAATCAGTGAGGAGATCTCGTTCGGTGTAGCCAAACGTCCCGCCGGAATCTCATCCTCCAGCATCCGGACCTCATCCTCCTGTAGGTTAGACAACATATTCGTATTAACCGCTCCTGGAGCTACCGCGTTCACAGTTACGCCAGAAGGTGCTAATTCCTTGGCTAACGCCTTAGTAAAAGCATTTACTCCGCCTTTACTGGCTGAATAAGCGACCTCGCAAGAGGCTCCCGATATTCCCCACACGGAAGAAACGTTGATGATTCGACCATAACGCTGGGATACCATGTACGGCATAAAAATCTGGCTGCACATAAAGGTACCTTTCAAGTTAATGGCCATAATATCGTCCCATTCCTCTTCACTCACATCAGCCAGCATCCCATAATGAGATTTACCGGCATTGTTGACAAGAATATCCGGCTGCATTCCATTACTTTCAAGCTTCTCCGCCATTCGTACAATCTGACTGCGATCCTTCATATCCGCATTTACAGTCATTACCTTTGCTCCAAGGGCCATACAACGCCGAGCGACATCATTAGCAGCTTCATGTGAGTGCTTGTAGTGAATAACAATATTCATGCCTACAGAGGCAAACCGTTCTGCAATGGCGCCACCGATTCCCCCGCTGCCCCCTGTCACCAGAACTGTCATTTCTCCTAATGGTTTGTTGCTCTCTCCCAAAAGCGCCATTTAAGGACTCACCACTAGTGAAACAGCGAGCTGCTCCCAATTTACATGGACATGTAAACGCTCATTCACTTCAGCTAAAGTAATCGATTCGTAAATAGGCAGAACTTCAAACAGGTCACCACCGCGGAATTGGTAACGTGTAAATTCATGTGCGATACTTTCAGGGGAGTTCAGCATGCGCAAATATCCGCCTATTTTCTTTTTCCGTGCCCGCTCGAAATCCTTCTCAGCAAAGCCAGACTTTAAGATCTGATCCACTTCTTCTTTAATTCGTTTTAGCAGCAAATCCGGGTCTTTGGTATCTCCACCCATAGCTGAAAAAGCATATTGTTCTGAACTATTAAATTCATGGCCAAAGCTGTCTGAGATCAGTTCTTCATCATAGAGTTTTTGGTACAACGCTGTGCTGCTGCCAACCAGCAAATCAAGCATAAGCTTAGTGGCGAGATCACGCTTAAGCGCAGCTTCACCTGTAAGACCATCAACTTTTTCCTTAAATCCAAACATAATCTTAGGCATCGAAACAGCGAGTTTGCTTTCTAAGCGCTTCGTAGCGACTTGTTCCGGCTCCTCTTCAAAAATACGCTTAATCTCACCTTGTTTACCATAAGATTTCCCCTGCTGATTGCTGCGAATCAAGGAGAATACCTTCTCCGGATCCACACCACCCACTACGAACAACAGCATATTGCTGGGATGATAAAAAGAGTTGTAACAAGTGTACAGTGTTTCTTTCGTAATCGTACTAATCGACTCTATAGTTCCGGCAATATCAATCCGAACCGGATGTTTCGAATACATCGCCTCAATAAGGCCAAAGTACACGCGCCAGTCTGGATTATCTGCATACATATTGATTTCTTGACCAATGATCCCTTTTTCCTTTTCTACATTTTCATCCGTAAAATAAGGTCGTTGTACAAAATCAACGAGTGTACTAAGGTTGGTCTCTATGTTCTCTGTTGCCGAGAAAAGATAAACCGTCTGATCAAAACTTGTAAAGGCGTTAGCTGAAGCTCCATTTGAGGCAAAAGTGGCAAAAATATCGCCTTCTGGCTCTTCAAACATTTTGTGCTCCAAAAAGTGAGCTATACCATCAGGAACAGTGGTCTCTTCTCCACCTGCGACATGAAAATGGTTATCTACAGAACCATATTTAGTTGCAAATGTGGCGTAAGTTTTTTTGAATGTTGGTTTTGGCAATACATAAACCTGAAGCCCATTCTCCATCACCTCATGATAAAGGGTCTCTTGAAGTCTGTCGTATTGAATCTGTTCCATCTCTATTCCTCCTTCCCTGTCAAGAAATAAATCGTATCCAGCTGAAAGGTCTCCGCTGCAGCTTTTACTTCCCCTGCACCGATTTGTTCCACCTCTTCTAGCAGCTGATCCGCTGTCCGTTCTTTTCCTGACAACTGGCGGTTGAAGTCGTAAGAGATCATCTCAAAAGCAGAATCCGGAATCTCGGAAAGCTGATTGCGGATCATGGCTTTGGTCTGGTTTAACTCCAGATCACTGATATTGCCAGCTTTCATCTCTTCCAGTTGTTTCTCTATAATTTCAACAGCTTTGTTGTAATTTTGAGTTTCAATACCTGATTGTATCGTTCCAATCCCCTTGTGACCGTCATAGCGTGAAGAAGCATAGTATGCAAGACTGGCCTTTTCCCGTACATTGACAAAGAGTTTGGAGTGTGGATACCCTCCTAATATTCCGTTGTACATAAGTGCGGACGCATATGTATCGTCCTTATACGTAATTGATGTGCGCAGACCCATGTTCAACTTGCCCTGACTGACATCCAGCTTCTCCTCTACCGTCCGTACCTCGCTGACGGATACTGGGACAAACTTGGAGCTATATAAGCCCACCTCCGACTGAATGCGTCCGAAGTGATGCTGCACAAGCTTTTCAACTTCCTCAGTAGTCGTATCTCCCACAACATAGAGATCCAAAATAGCTCCATCCAGCCATGAGTTATAAGATTCGTACAAACTTTTTGGGGTAATCCGATCCAAATCTGCTCTTTGACCCAGTGGATGAAGACGATAGGGCTCGTTACGGCACATTTCTTCGATACAGCGTTCCGCAGCATAACGAATCTTATCATTTACGATAGATTCCAGCTTCTTGCGCACTGTTTCACGCTCTGTTGCAACATAGGAAGGACGGAAGCTTCCCTCCTCCACCAACGGACGGGTCAGGACTTCTCCTAGGAAAGCAAAGGATTGTTCAAGTAAGCTCTCCTGACTCTGCACGAAGGAGTCATTAATGGTGTCCATGCGAAACTGAACAATCTGATAATCGCCTCTTTTATAAATATCAAAACCAAATCCAGCGCCATACAGCTCCTCCAAACGCTCACGGAATTGAGTAGTCTCTGGATAAGAAGCGGTACCTCTGCGGAGCACAAATGGAGCAAGTGCTGTAGGTGTGACCGTATCCTCATTAAGTGGGACGCCGGCATAAAGTGAGATGGCGTAGGTCTTGAACGCCTTGGTAGGCATCACGTGAATACGCATACCTGCAACGTTGCCATGCTGAAATACATTATTAGTCAAGTCCAAAACTCCTTTACCGCGTGGATAGTTGCTCATTAACATGTTTATGAATTAATAACCATTCTAAACCATTCCAAAGTAAGGAAGCAACCGGATGCCTCTTCCCGGTTGCTCTCTGGATTTACTTCTTTACTTATCTACATACAGAAAATATGCTGGCCTATAGTCTTGACCTGTGGACGAGTCCAAATCCATTTGGAGGTCGCCGTTTTAGGGTTGAAATAATACAAACATCCACCCGAAGGATCCCAGCCATTCAGCGCTTGCTGCACTGCTTTTCGTGCCTGCTCATTTGGCTCCAAATAAATCTGCCCGTCAGCTACAGCTGTAAAAGCTCCCGGCTGAAAAATAACGCCAGACGGCGTATTTGGAAAACTCGGAGATTTTACCCGGTTCAAGATTACTGCAGCAACAGCAACTTGTCCTTCGAAAGGTTCACCTCTTGACTCACCATAGACGGCATTAGCCATAATTTTGAGATCATTTTCTGATAATCCCATCGTATTCCCTGAAGACAGAGACGCTGAATCCGAATTATTGGTTGTATTTGTTTTGTTACCGGTGTTGTTGTTTGCTGTATTATTTCCGGTTGCTGAAGCCGACTCTGTTGGCTTCCAGTTCTTAGTTGCGTTATACAATTTCAGCTTAGTCTTAGCGCCTACGATGCCATCAGACTTCATTCCAAACTTCCATTGAAACCACGTTACTGAATTTTTCGTTTTCGGACCAAACTGACTGTCTATTTTCCCTTCATAAAAGCCCAGATGTTTTAAACGTCCTTGCAACTCATAAACATCCTGACCAGAAGAACCGAGTTTAATCGGAGTCGTGCTGAAGGCAGGCAAGGCCTCTTCTTCAGGATGATTTAGTTCATGGACAAATGACGCAGCAGCACTTTGCTTGGTCTGTACTATGCCATTACCCTGGAGCAGCATTCCTGCAAACGGCGCGGCAGCAAGTGCAAGGGTTAAAGAAGCAAAGATCCACAACTTATGTTTCTTCATAGGGGTTCGCTCTACCTTTCTTTTGTGAGTTCTGCATGGATGGCTAAAGTTATTATGACGACTGTCAGGACATCCTATGCATTACTAAAAAAGAAGTAATAGCATTTCATTGTAATTGAGAATAATTATCAACTATAATCGAAATAAGAAAACGTTGGAGTTGATATTAATCATGAATTTAAAGGACCACATTTTATTGTGGAACCACGCATTAATAGAAATTATTGATATACGCCATACTTTTCAACGATCTAGTGATCTGAATTCACAATATCAGCTGCCCTCAAGCGCATTCTTGTTGATCATAAACGGCAAAGCCGAAATACTGATTGACGAGATCCCGCATGAGATCGGCAACTTTCATATCCTTCATGGTGGAAAAGGAATGAACATTCAATTTTTACGCACGGAGGAACTACTGGAGTATTACTTAATTTTATATAAAGCAAACCTCTCACTCGCCTCACGCAACAATCTAAAAGCAATTATGGAACACAATAATCCCTTCAATCTCCAATATGGATTTACGCCTACTAGTCCACTGCCCTTATTTGATAAGATGGAGAACATGTTTACTGATTGGGGCAAAACAGGTCTTTTGGATCGGCTGCATGTTAAAACACTGTTTTATCAATGGATTTATGAGATGCTTAGGCAGCTGCATACGCTGGAAACACAGTTAATCCAACCTGATCCGCTAGATCAAGCAATTCGCTATATGCAGACTTATTATAAGGAAACCTTCTCTCTTGAAAAATTAGCTAAAGCGGTAAACAGCAGCCCTAGAACATTATCCAGATTATTCAGAACACGGCTGCAGACTAGCCCTGCTCAGTACTTAATCAGCTTCCGCATGGAAAAATCGAAAATACTGCTCCTGAACACTGAGGCGAGCTTGCATGACATCGCAATTGCAGTAGGTTATCCTGATGGCTATTATCTAGGAAAAATGTTCAAAAAATATTACGGAACCTCCCCTGTCCGATACAAAAATAAATTGATCACCCAACCCAGTTGGCGTGATATGCCATCCCAAGGTGCACAAATTGACATTGCCCGAACACAACCTCTCCGTTATATTGATTATGATAATCATTATCAATATAACGGAGAAGGGGAATTACCAATGTTTAGAAATGCCAAACCATCATTACTGCTCACCCTGTTATTATGCTTTACCATAGTGTTAAGCGCTTGTTCCACGGGAACCACAAATTCAAATGCGTCAAGCAATGGGACACCAACCCCCTCAGCAGAAACAAGTACAGGAGCAAATACAGACAAAGCTGCTGTCGAAGCACAAACCCGGATAATTTCCACAGTTAAAGGAGACATTGCCGTTCCCACTAGTCCACAAAGAGTCGTAGTTCTTTATTTGCTCGGTGATGTACTGGCTCTAGGCATTAAACCTATAGGTGTATCCGATGTATCCGAGGGTGCTGCATTTGAAGATGAGCTAAAAGATGTGCAAAAGCTTGGCACCTGGTTTGAGGTTAGCCCTGAAGCAATCCTTGCTCTAAATCCTGATCTTATCATCGTGCCGTCAGAGGAAACTTATGAAGCCCTCCACCAAATTGCACCAACAGTGTTAGTTCCGTATGAAAAAATGTCAACAGAAGAACGGGTGTCCTTTATTGGACAAGTCGTAGGCAAAGAAGATCAAGCAAAAGAATTATTTACTGATTTCCATAAAAAAGTTGAAGACAGCAAACAAAAGCTGCAAGAAGCTGGTATTCTGGATCACACAATATCCATCATGGAAGGTGGAAAAGACAACAGTATGGCTGTTGTGGCAAGCAAACAATTCGGACGTGGTTCGCAAATCATTTATGAATATTTAGGCATGAAGGCGCCGGAAATCATTCAACAGAAAATAGATACGGCGACTGGTGCGGATGGCGAATCCGTATCCTTTGAAGTCCTTGGCAAATACAGCGGTGATTATATCTTCCGCTCCTCTTATGATGGTATGGCTGATCTGACCCAAAACCCAATTTGGAACAATATCCCTGCCGTGAAAGAAGGCCGTTTGATGGAAATTGATTTTGGATTAGGTTATTACAGTGATATCTATTCTCTAAATGTGCAACTGGATTATATTGTTGAAGCTTTGCTTGCTGCACCAAGAGTCAAATAAGTACTCAGGATACAAAAAAGAGATGGTCCGCTTCATAAAGTGGCCATCTCTTTTACTGTCTGTTGAAGGTTTCGAAGGGCTTGTCCAGCTTAGGAGCTGATCTTGTTATGCTGATATTGCTCAAGTGACACCAGCACCTCACGCGGCTTGCTGCCCTCGTAAGGACCGATGACTCCACGAGCCTCCATAGAGTCAATCAACCGGGCTGCACGGGTATATCCGACACGCATACGACGCTGTAGCAGAGACACTGAAGCCTGCTTAGCCTCCAGCACAATTTGTACGGCCTGCTCGTATAATTCATCCTGTGGCTCCTGATCCTCAGTGATTGTATCATCCACTTCAGGAACGATGGACTCATCGTATTCGGCTTCACCTTGACTGCTGACATATTGAACAATAGTCTCTACTTCTTGGTCGCTCATAAAAGCTCCCTGTACACGAATAGGTTTAGATGCGCCCATTGGCAAGAACAACATATCACCTCGGCCTAACAGCTTCTCTGCACCGGGCATATCCAAAATGGTACGTGAATCCACATTGGACGATACGCCAAAAGCGATCCGGGATGGAATATTAGCTTTAATTAAACCTGTGATTACATCTACTGAAGGGCGTTGTGTAGCGATAATTAAATGAATTCCAGCCGCCCGCGCCATTTGTGCAAGTCGGCAAATTGCATCCTCGACATCATTGGCTGCAACCATCATCAAATCCGCAAGCTCGTCCACAATAACAACGATATACGGGAGAATTGCCGCTGGATTCTCAGCCATTAGCTTATTATAACCTTCCATATTCCGTGTTCCCGATTTGGAGAATAGCTCGTAACGCTTCTCCATTTCCACAACAATCTTCTTCAAAGCAAGACTTGCCCGCTTGGGATCTGTGACAACCGGAGCCAGAAGATGGGGAATTCCGTTATACACATTCAGCTCTACCATCTTAGGATCGACCATGAGGAATTTAACTTCATCAGGTTTAGCTTTGTATAAGATGCTTGTTATAATCCCGTTGATGCAGACAGATTTACCGGAGCCTGTTGCACCGGCCACCAATAAATGGGGCATCTTAGCCAGATTGCCAATAATGGTCTGGCCGGAAATATCACGGCCAAAAGCAATCGATAATCTGGATTCAGCCTCCTGAAAAATCTGTGTTTCCATAACTTCGCGCATGGTAACAATAGACACCTCAGAGTTCGGAACTTCTATCCCAATTGCAGATTTACCCGGAATCGGCGCTTCCATCCGAATGTCTTTGGCTGCAAGTGCAAGGGCAATGTCATCCGTCAGATTTACAATACGGCTAACCTTAACCCCAATATCCGGTTGTATCTCATACCTCGTAACCGCTGGGCCTCTTACTACCTCCAGCACCTTAGCCCGTACCCCAAAGCTTTCAAGTGTTGCTTCTAACTTACGGGCTGTCTGCATATAATCATTCTGATCTCCAGCTTTGCCACCATTGTTAGGTTTGGCTAGAAGACGGAACGATGGCAGCTTATATGGCTTCGGTGGAGGTGGTGCTGGAGGAGCAGGAATAATCTCTCCATCTGGAGAAGCACCTAGCAGGCCTTCCAAGTCTATGCTTACATTCTCCTCAGACTCATCCGTAGGCTGCTGCTTAACGGCATTAGGTCCGGCTACAGCAGGTTTAGCTGCTTCACCACGAGCTGCGGGTGAGAATTCACTCCACTCTTCCCGGTCTTCTTCGTTTAACCCTTCTGAACGGATATGTTCAAAGAAGTCACGAATAATAGGCGTCACAGGTTCAATATCCAGATCCGCATCATCAAAATCATGATCGATATCGTCTAATGGAATTACATGACTATCTGGAGTTAATCCCGAAATAATCGGACCGGTTGAAGCACTTGCCACAATTGGACCCTGATCGTCATCCTCAGAATCTGCTTCCACCTGTGAACGCGTGGAGCCTGAGAACCAGCCAGATATTTTTTTCAAAAGGACAGGTTGTTTGCGATTAGGCAAATACCGATCGTCTTCGTCTTCTTCCTCCTCGTCATCATAGACAGGCTGCTTCACCTGCCGAGCCTTAGCTGGAGCAGCGGCTCTAGAAGGTCTGGCCGCTACGGGAACCGCCTTCGGACGGTTTGCAGCATGGAGACGAATCCCCTCCACAAACTTAACCAAGCGCACTCGCAAAAGCGTAAAAATCTCCACATAGGACAAGTTGGTAATTAGCATAAAGCTGATCGCCAGCATGACGATCATAAGCAGCTTAGCGCCCAGACTACCAAAAAGCCATAACAGCGCTGCATACTCCAACCCGCCGATGTACCCTCCGCTTATATCCTTACCCAGCATATAGACATTGCTTTCGTTCGAGCCAGGTGAAAGTGATCCCGAAAGATCATTATGTATTTGTGTCATTACATTGCCAGGATGTAACAAAGACAACGGGCCAAGCTTCTGCTCCATTGCAGATATTGTGCTCATAAGGCACATAGACAATAGAAGCAGAAGCACGCCAGTATGCCTGCTGTTCCACGAGGAAGGCCATCTTCGATGGATCATCACCATAAGTCCATAAAAAATGCCGATAAGCGGCAACACAAAATAAAATCTCCCTAATAAGTAACCCGCCATACTTGAAAGTGAGCGCCCTACGGCTGCTTCACCAGACAGTGCAATGACGGAAATAGTTATTAATAAAATTCCATATATTTCATATTTTAAAACGCTGCCGAGCAGCGCTTTTTTCTTCTTCTTTTTTCGTTTAGCCACGCCAGCCACCCCCGGAACAACATTATACCATATAATGGCGTGGCGTACCTATGTTCTCTTTTGTCAGAAAATGAATCTTTATGTTAATGTAATTATCGAACCTGGAGAGAACGCCGGATCTAGATAACGGTTCAGCGGACAATCCAATAATCTCACAATCCGCGCACGTCCTTCCTCCATCGGTTCAACCTGCATCAGCATGCCCTGCACACTAACTTCTCGGGTTGCGGCATAATTGTTAAATGCCCCCTCCCACACCTGTTCCATTGCAACTACTGTGTACAGTGTCATTGCGTAATCCCTCCTGGAGTCGATGCTGAGAAATCCCCGCCGATCATTCGGTTAAGATGCGCAAGTGCCGCTCCGATCCCGCCGACCTCATCCATCAGACCATATTTAACGGCATCCAAGCCCCCCACAGCCGTCCCGATATCACGATTGAGCTCACCTGTCTTAAACATGAGATCACGGAACTGTTCTTCAGAAATGCGCGAATGGGAAGTCACAAATTTAACGACACGTTCCTGCATTTTCTCCATATACTCGAAAGTTTGCGGCACTCCGATCACTAAACCATTCATTCGAATCGGATGAATCGTCATCGTTGCACTTTCAGCAATAATCGAATAAGTGGAGGAAACTGCAATCGGCACCCCGATGCTGTGCCCGCCTCCAATGACTACGGTTACCGTTGGCTTGGAGAGGGATGCAATCATTTCCGCAATTGCTAATCCCGCTTCTACATCTCCACCTACCGTATTTAAAATGATAAGCAGGCCTTTGATGTTTTTATTCTGCTCAGCTGCCACCAGCTGCGGAATGATATGCTCATACTTTGTTGTTTTGTTCTGTGGAGGCATAACAATATGTCCTTCAATCTGACCAATAATCGTTAAGCAAAAAATATCAGGCTCTCCACTTGGGACTACTGTTTGTCCTAGCTCCTTAATCGCTCCCATTGTAGTGGGCGGCATATTTTCATTAGGATTCGGATTAGTTTCTCCTGGGACAACTTCCTCATTTTTTGCTCCATTTGATCCTTCGATGTAGTTCATCTTCGCAGCTCTCCCTTGTTATATGCAGCTCTAGTCTGCTGTTGCCTTACTAACAATCCTTAGTATGACGTTTCAGGGTGCTGCATTATGCAATTTTCAGCTTATCAACATACAAAAACCCCTTCTCCCGTGGAAACCGTCCAATATTTCCGGGGAAAAGGGGCTCAGCCCTAGCTATATATTCATTGAAGGAGAAACTCTCCTTACACTTCCATGATAATTGGCAAAATCATCGGTCTGCGGCGCGTTTGTTCATATAAGAAACGGCCCAGCGAATCTTTTACGCTTGTTTTAAGGGAAGCCCACTCATTTACTTTTTCACTCATCAGGCGTTGCAATGTACTGGATACAATTCGGTTAGCTTCGTCGAGCAGCCCTTCGGACTCCCGAACATAAACAAAACCACGTGAAATGATGTCAGGTCCAGAAACAATTGCACCATTCTGCTTGCTAAGTGTAACCACGACAACCAAGATACCATCTTGAGACAGCAACTTACGGTCACGCAATACAATGTTACCAACATCGCCTACACCTAGTCCGTCAATCAATACGTTACCAGCTGTTACTTTACCAGCCTTACGAGCGGCACCGCCCTGGATTTCAACAATTTCACCGATTTCAGTGATAAAAATGTTCTGTGGCTCTACGCCAACCGATTCTGCCAGTAAAGCATGTTTGCGCTGCATGCGGTATTCACCGTGGATCGGAATGAAGAATTTCGGTTTCATCAGGTTAAGCATAAGCTTAAGTTCTTCTTGACTACCGTGACCGGATACGTGAACGCCGGAGTTGGAACCGCTGTAAATCACATTAGCACCAAGACGGAACAATTCATCGATAGTACGGCCTACATACTTCTCATTACCTGGCACAGGTGTTGCCGCAATAATAACGGTATCGCCTGGCAGGATATCTACTTTACGATGACTAGAACGTGCCATACGTGTCAATGCAGACATTGGCTCGCCTTGGCTGCCTGTGCAAAGAACAACTACACGATTTGCTGCCATTCTATTCATTTCTTCCGGTTCGATCAGCATTCCGTCAGGTACGTTCAAATATCCAAGCTCTGAAGCGATGGATACAACGTTGACCATACTGCGGCCAATTACTGTAATCTTACGACCCGTAGATTCTGCTGCATTAACCACTTGTTGAATACGGTGCACATTGGAAGCAAAAGTTGCTACAACGACACGTTGCTCAGCCTTGCGGAAAATATCTTCCAGCACAATACCGACATTCTTCTCAGATGGGGTAAAGCCTGGTTTCTCAGCATTCGTACTATCCGACAAAAGAGCAAGTACGCCCTTTTGGCCAATCTCTGCCATCCGATGCAGATTTGCAAATTGACCGTTGACTGGGGTGTGGTCAAATTTGAAATCGCCCGTATGAACAACATTTCCTTCCGGAGTCTCAATGCATACACCCACGGAATCAGGAATACTGTGGTTGGTTCTAAAGAAAGTTACCTTAAGTGAGTTCCCCAATTGAATTTCTGAATCTTCGTTGATCAGAATCCGTTTGGTGTCCCCCAGCAGGTTCGCTTCCTTCAATTTGTTCTCTACAAGACCTAAAGTCAATCTTGTTCCATAGACTGGAACATTCAAATTCTTCAGGACATAAGGTAGACCACCGATGTGATCCTCGTGTCCGTGAGTAAGCACAATACCTCTTACCTTGTCACGGTTCTCTGTCAAATACGAGATATCAGGAATTACGATGTCAATACCGAGCATATCCTCTTCCGGAAACTTGAGTCCCGAATCCACGACTACAATGTCAGCTCCGTATTGAATAACATACATGTTTTTCCCGATTTCTCCGACTCCGCCCAATGCGAAAATCGTCAATTTATCGTTGTTGTTTTTTTTGGACAAATGAATCTAACCCTCCTATGATGTTGGACGTCATACTTTTATTGGTAAATATCGAACTTCGATTATTTCAGCGGCGCTGAACACATTTCTTTCAAACAGCCAATAACTTCCAATCGACGAGGAAATTCCTGAAATCTGTAAAATGCGCAATGCGAAAGCTCCCGATTCCGGGCAGTAAAGTTCATATTGAAGCGGACAAACGCCGTCAAAATTCACCGTCGCGCCCCTCGCGCGAAGACATGTCATTTATTTAAACAGACTCATCTTGGGACCTATCCTGTCTCACAATGTATTACATTGACGGAAGATTACCGCATATTTAATTTTAACCGCACCCAGTCACTTAAGATCATTATACATGATTTTTTTGGCAAAAGACAAGTCATCCGCCTCGTATCCAAATTCTTTCCTTAAATTCGCCTCAATATTTCAGAAAAAAAATATAAATGCAAAAACCGGCTCCCTCAATAGAGTAGCCGGTTTAGAACGTACATCAGCAATGATTAATTCTTAGTGAAAAAGTGCTTCAATAAAAGCCGCTTCCGCTTCCGTTGGCGAAATAAGCGGCAATCTGACTCCGCCCACAGGGATCCCCTTGAGTCCTAAAGCATATTTTACAGCTGAAGGATTGGGCAGCGGTTGTGGGCATTCAAACATTCCTTTAAAAATCGGGAACAGCTGGCGATGAATCTCTCCAGCAAGCTGAACATTGCCGGAGGTATAAGCGTAAATCATTTCTGACATCTGCGCACCAACCACATGGCTAGATACACTTATAATTCCGTATCCACCGACAGCCAGACTGGCAAGACCTGAGGCATCATCACCCGTATATACACGGAAATCATCTGAACAAGCAGAGGCAATAAGTGTTACCTGATCTACAGACGCGCATTCTTTCGTAGCAACGATGTTCGGAATCTCAGCAAGCCGCAGGGTAGTGGCCACGCTCATACTTACACCTGTTCTACCTGGAACATTATATAGAATCACTGGTAATGAAGTCTCTGAAGCAATCGTGGAAAAATGCTGATAAAGACCTTCCTGATTCGGTTTATTATAATAAGGAACGACCAAAAGCACTCCATCTACGCCTATTTTCTCCGCTTCCTTCGTCAGATGAATGGAATGTTTCGTGTTATTGCTGCCAGTTCCAGCAATAACTTTACAACGTCCATTCGCCTTTTCCAGCACAAAAGAAAACAGCTGCAGCTTTTCCTCATCGCTTAACGTAGGCGATTCCCCTGTCGTTCCGCAGACAACCAAAGCCTCTGATTTCTGTACCTCAATTAAATAATCGACAAGCTGTGAAGTTACATCCCAGTTGATTTCTCCATCCCCATCAAAAGGGGTTACCATGGCTGTTATTAATCTTCCGAAATCCACTTTGAATTCCTCCTTGTCAGCGGTGCAATTCAAACATAGCATGCAGCGAACGCAGGGACTGCACCATATCTTCTTTTTTCACAAGCACCCATATCGTTGTATTCGAATCCGCGGATTGTAGAATTTGAATGTTTTGCGAGCTAAGCGCCTCAACAATGCGCGCCATAATACCAGGCACACCATTAATTCCGCCCCCGATAACAGAAACTTTGGCACAACCCGACAAACTCTTAGGTCGCAAACCCAGCTGCTGTAGAGCAGAAATAGCCTTCTCTGATTTGTCATCAAAAACCGTATAAAGAGCTTCCGTAGGTGTTACATTAATAAAATCAACGCTTATCCCGTTATCTGCCATACTCTTAAAGATTTGCAGCTGCACTCCGGTTCCGTTACCGTCCGGGCATTCCACAGAAATCTGTGTAACATTGCTGACATAAGCAATCCCTGTAACGAATCGATCCACAATTCCCCCTGCTTGGATATCGTTAAATCCTTCTGGATTCGTAACCAACGTACCTTCAGCTTCTGAAAAGGTTGAACGAACACGAACTGGGATCTGTGCCTGCATAGCAATCTCAACCGCACGTGGATGAATGACTTTTGCTCCCTGATGAGCCATATTGCAAATTTCAGTATAACTAACGTAAGTTAATGGCTTAGCATCTTCAACGATCCGTGGATCTGCTGTAAGAATTCCGTTCACATCCGTATAAATATCCACCATATCAGCATGAAGAGCAGCACCCAGTGCTGTAGCAGAGGTATCACTGCCGCCACGGCCTAAAGTTGTCAAATCACCCGCTTCAGTCTGGCCCTGGAACCCGGTAACAATAACTACCTTATCCTCACGCAGCTCACGGAGAATGCGTTCCGGACGTACATCCAGAATTCTGGCATTACCGTAGTTGCTGTCTGTCAGAAATCCTGCCTGAGCTCCCGTTAATACTGTAGAAGCGATGCCTTCATTCTCCAGCAGCCCACATAGAGTAGTAGCTGAAATAATTTCACCACAGCACATCAAGAGATCTTTTTCCCGGTCTGGAAGTGCATCTCCGTTCTGCACGGCCCAATCCAGCAAAGTGTCAGTTGCGTAAGGTTCTCCGCGACGGCCCATAGCCGATACAACAATTACAAGACTATAGCCACTTGCCAGCTCCCTTTTGACATTGCGGATTACGTGTTCTCTAGCTTGCGGTGTGGATAGCGATGTTCCTCCGAATTTTTGTACCAGAATACCCATGTATAATTCCCCCATTATTATCAAAGCAAACACACTAATCATTCGTGAAAAGATTACGGTACGTGAGCTTATTCGTTAAGTAAGTTGTTAAATGGCTGTACCGCCCTCGAACCTGAGGACGGTAGCAATACTGCTTATATTTTTTTGATAGCAATGAACTTAGCTGGTTCCACTACGTTATCTTGGCACTTCTCATTGCTCATTTGGTGCATCTCCCCTTTTATTGTCCACAACAAAATCAGCCGAGCTCTGTCAATTTTCTATGCTGAATGAAACCGTTCGATGATCATCGGCTGTAGTTGTTTACCTTGCAAAGCGGCATAGCAAGCTTCCGGGATAAGATCCATGCGTGCCACGAGCGAGTTAGGTTTACCCTCAGGGTTATCTTGACCGAATGGTACAAAATAAATATGTTTAGCCACCAGAAGCTTAGCAATATTCGCGGCATTTAGGCCCAATCCATCATTTGTAGATATCGCTAGAACTAGTGGACGTCCGTTGCGCATCTGCGATTTAGCTGCCATTAGCACGGGACTATCCGTCATGGCATTAGCCAGTTTACTCGTTGTATTTCCTGTGCAAGGTGCTATTGTCAGCACATCCAGCAGCTTGGAAGGACCCAGCGGCTCCGCTTCAACAATTGTAGAAATGATATCATTCCCTGTTATATCTTTCAACTGTTTTAACCAATTTTGCGATGTCCCAAAGCGGGTGTCTGTTCCTAGTACAGAGGCAGAAACTATAGGTACTACGTTTGCTCCCCCGTCTACGAAGCGCTGAATTTGTGGCATTACCTCAGCAAAAGTGCAATGAGATCCAGTGATCGCATACCCTACTGTTTTTCCGTGCCAATCCATTTTATTCGTCCCCCTTGATTAAAGCCTCGTCCGAAATCGACTGTACCAGCGCATTTGCCATAATAATCCCAGCGCTTTTTGGAGCTACAATGCCAGGGAGTCCTGGAGCCAGCATCGCCTTAATCCCACGTTTCTCAGCATAACGAAAGTCACAGCCGCCTGGTGCAGATGCCAGATCAATAATTACGCAATGCGGCGCAAGCCGCGAGAGCACCTGCGCGGTGATGATCATACTTGGTATCGTGTTAAATATAAGATCCACATCCGGTACGTGAAGCAGCAGCTCATTGGTCATAAAAGGCTTCCAGCCCATTTCCTCAGCACGTGCATAATGTTCTTGTTTTCTGACACCAACCTTTACACTGGCCCCCAGTCCCTGTAGACTTCGAGCCATTGTAAATCCAGTTCTACCTAAACCAAGCACCATTGATTTCGAGCTGTGAATCGTAAAATCCGTGTTCTGAATGGCCATTACCAGCGCTCCCTCCGCTGTCGGGATAGAGTTGTAAATAGCCACATCATCACGATTAAGCAGTTCGATTAACTTCAGTGAGTGCTTGGTACACATCCCGCGCAAGTAACTTTTAGCCATACCGGTATACACTAAACAATCGGATGGCAGCGCAGTGAAATGCTCCTCCAGAATCGTTAAACGCTCAGAAGAAAATAGAGCACTAATATTTCCTTCATCATCACAGCCTACCGTAGGCAACACTAATACATCTGCATTACTCAGCAGCTCTACCGTCAATTGTTCCAGGCTCACCCCTGGGCTAGGGGTCTCCCACTTATCGAACCCGGCAGCGCTTACCGTCGCATCCAATTCCACACATTTCCGAATCACTTCAAGCTGTCTCGCGTCCCCGCCCAGGAACACGATCCTGACGCCAGTAAGCATAGGGATGACGCTCCTTTCAACATACACTATCGACTATAAAGCATCTTATGCTGGGCATAGTTAATGGGTGAAGAGCGGAAATGAAATCCCCGGCACGCATGGCTGATGATGAACTAATGGGTTACGGGTTACGGCTGATGAGTTAAGGACCGAGATGCAACTATTTGTGTATTTTTTGCCTTTTAGGAGGAGTTTCGGACTGGAGAGCTCTAATTCGATGTAAATAGGTTCGATAACAGGTGTTATTGATCAAATAGTGACACTGGGGTCCGAAAACAGCCGAATTAAGCAGAATTGTTGTAAATAAGAGCACTGGGGTCCGATAGGGGCTTCGTCTTTACTTTGACGGTAGGGTTAGAGTAGTGGCAGAGCGCCAATGAAAATGCTGAGTTTATTCGATGGGGAAGTCGGGGTTAGTTGTATAACAATCGAAGAATTAAAACTTTGGATAATTAACTCTGCATATCAAAAAAAGCTCACGAATCATACCTTGGGCATGAATTCGTAAGCTTTTTAAATGAATTGTAACAACAATCTTACTTGCCAGTATGGCCAAAGCCTCCGGCTCCGCGTTGGGTTTCGGATAACTCTTCCACTTCCACCAAATTAACCACTGGAACGGCTTGAAATACCATTTGGGCAATCCGCTCATTGCGAGCGATAGCAAAAGGCTCCTGCCCCAGATTGATCAAGAGCACTTTGATCTCTCCGCGGTAATCGGCGTCTATAGTTCCAGGTGTATTCAAGCAGGTAATCCCGTGCTTCAAGGCCAGTCCACTACGCGGACGGATCTGCGCTTCAAGCCCCTCTGGCATAGCCAGTGAAATCCCTGTTGGAATTAATGCCCGCTCTCCTGGTGCAAGTACAATTTCACCCGCAACGGCAGCATAAAGATCATAACCGGAAGCTTGCTCCGACATTTTACAAGGAAGATTTACATCCTCGTTTCCAGCAAGTTTATTGATTTGTACGTAATAAGACAAGATCATCTCTCCTAACATTTGCAATAGCTTTATCTGATGAGCCTACCATCGCTAAAGAAAGCGGCTCCGCGAACATATGGTCCAGCACACTGTTGATATTGTCCATCGTCACTAGCTGAATTTTGGCGATCATATCGTCCAATGTATTATGTCTTCCGAGCATAAGTTCATTTTTTCCGATACGGTTCATTCGGCTGCTAGTGCTTTCGAGACTAAGGATGAGGCTGCCTTTAAGCTGCTCCTTACCTTTTCTCAGCTCATCTTCACTGAGGCCGTTGGTAGCAAGTTCGTACATCATTTCCTTGATTAACTCCATGACATCCTTTGTTTGCTTGGGCGCTGTTCCAGCATAGACCGTAAACAGACCAGAATCTGCCTGGGAGCTGTGATAGGAATACACCGAATAAGCTAATCCGCGCTTTTCACGAATTTCCTGGAACATGCGGGAGCTCATCCCTCCGCCTACGGCATTATTAATCAGCACCATAGCATACTGCAGGGGATCGCCAGAACGGACACCTGGTAAGGAAAGACAGATGTGATTCTGCTCTGTTTTCTTGCGGTGAAATAAGAGCTCTCCATAGTAATCTGGTGGAGTCAGCGGCGCACTTGTACCATGATTATCAAAAGAACCAAAATGCTGTTCCAGCAGTTCAATCAATCCATCACTGATGTTGCCGGCAACGCTTATAACCGTATTCTCAATCGTGTATTGTTCCTTCATATACGCCCGAAGATCATCCGGCTTCATCTCCATTAGCCGTTCCTTCAAGCCGAGGATGGAATACGCAAGCGGATGGTCCTTGTAGGCAGCAGCACACATCAAATCATGCACAAGATCATCCGGCGTGTCCTCGCACATGGAAATTTCCTCAAGGATGACATTCTTTTCTTTCTCCAGCTCTTCAGCGTCCACCCGTGAACGGAAGAACATATCCGCTAACACATCTACAGCGATAGGCAGATGCTCATCCAATACTTTAGCATAATAACATGTATATTCCTTTGAGGTAAACGCATTTACATTGCCGCCGATGGCGTCAAACTGCTCAGCAATATCCTTGGCGCTGTACCGATCCGTACCTTTAAAAAGCATATGTTCTACAAAATGGGATATCCCGTTGTTTCCAGGATGTTCATTCCGAGAGCCTGTCTTTACCCAGATTCCGAAAGAAACGGACCGGCCGGTCGGGATTTTCTCCATTACCACTCGTAAACCATTGGATAACACTATTTTTTCCACTTCAAGTCCTCCTGGCTAATAGCCATGTTCTATCTAATTTAATTACACGTGCCTATAATCCTACCAGAAATACATCTCTCACTCAACATTAGAGGGGATTAGCCGCTCTGCTGAGAGCGTTTGACTTACTGTGCCTAGCTGTAACCCTTTTGCTTTGATTCCACGTATCATGGCCTTCAGAGCTTTGGAGGATGCGGCTGTGGGATGCATTAGGACTAGAGTGCCGGGTTCCGCTTTGCTTGTGATTTTGGCAACCACAGATTCAGGAGACGGATTTCGCCAATCTACGGTATCTACGGTCCATAGTACGGTTTTGAGCCCTAAGCTGCCTGCAATTTCTACCGTCTCCTGATCGAAATCACCAGAAGGGGGGGCGAACCATTTATTAGTGACTCCAAGCGATTCCTTTAACAGCTTTTGTGTCTTCTCAATTTCTACAGTAGCTCGTGCACGACTTAAAGTACTCATATTAGGGTGGGTATAAGCGTGATTCTCCATCTCATGACCGCGTTTTAGCATTTCTTTAGCCAGTTCCGGGTTTTTACTCAGCCAGCTCCCATCCAGAAAAAACGTAACTTTAACGTTCTCTTCATCCAAAACATCCAACATTGGCACAATGTACTCATTTCCCCACGCCACATTAATCATCAGCGATACCATCGGCTTAGCCGGATTCCCACGATATATGGGTTCAGCCCCCAGTTGATTCAGGGATATCTGTGGTTCGATCTGCCGATACACAAATTTTATAGGTTCTTTTGGTGCCAAAAGAGCATTCCGATATGTACTCTCTACATCAATTTCAAGCCCGTTATAACCCGGAATCGCCTTCCATACCCGATCAACCACAGCATTCACTGGAGGGGCATTAAGCTTGGCTGCGGCGGTCTCAATCCGTGCCCGAAGATCATTGTTCTCCGCCTTAGAAATATCCTTCCACACAGCTAGGTCATCCTGCGGCTTCAATTGCGCAAGCATGTCCTTTACCGGTCCCTGAGTGCTGCCAATTCCTATCACGATCGCAATACAAGCAACCACTAAAGCCACTTTTTCCGTCTTCATGACGACTTCCTCCCCGGTAGAAACGACTTGTAGTCCGTTCCACACGAATACAAAGACACTTTGTCCCAATCTATGAGACAAGAGAGGAATTTATGTCATAAGAACAGAGGCCAGAGGCGTGATAGTGATGCACATTACTTTATTTCATATAAAAAAAGAGCCAGAACGCAATCGCTTCTGTCTCCTTTTATTATGCTATTAGGTACTTTAGAAAAGGTACCTCTACAATCGAAACTTAAGCTTTAGCTCCAGTTTCCGAAGTCAATACCGCTTTACGCGACAGGTTAACCCGGCCTTGTTGGTCGATTTCGGTAACTTTAACGGTAATTGTATCCCCGACAGCTACAACATCTTCAACCTTAGCTACGCGCTCAGTAGACAATTGGGAAATGTGTACCAATCCGTCTTTACCCGGAATTAGTTCAACAAATGCTCCAAATTTCTCAATACGTCTAACTGTACCCACATAGATTTCTCCAACTTGTACTTCACGCACAAGTCCTTCGATAATCGAACGCGCCTTTTGGATCATTTCTTCATCTGAAGAACCGATAAAGACACGGCCATCTTGTTCGATGTCGATTTTTACGCCGGTTTCTTCAATAATTTTATTGATAATCTTACCACCAGCACCGATAACATCACGGATTTTGTCCGGATTGATGTTGATAATAATGATTTTTGGAGCATATTTGGACAGATTAGGTCTTGGCGCAGAGATCGCTTCATTCATTTTGTCCAAGATGAACAGACGGCCTTCTTTAGCCTGCTGAAGTGCATCCTGAAGAATTTTGCGATCGATACCGGCAATCTTAATGTCCATTTGAATAGCTGTAACACCTTCTGCTGTACCAGCTACCTTGAAGTCCATATCTCCGAGATGATCTTCCATACCTTGAATATCCGTCAGGATGGAGACATGCTCTCCGTCTTTGATCAGACCCATTGCTACGCCGGCTACAGGTGCTTTGATTGGCACACCAGCGTCCATCATAGCCAGAATGCTGGCACAGATACTTGCCTGGGAAGTAGAACCGTTAGATTCAATCGCTTCTGATACTAGACGAATCGTGTACGGGAATTCAGTTTCACTAGGAATAACCTTGGATAATGCACGTTCTCCAAGTGCTCCATGACCGATTTCACGGCGTCCTGGTGCTCTAAGCGGACGAGCTTCCCCTACGCTGAACGGCGGGAAGTTGTAATGGTGCATGAAACGTTTCGTTTCAGTAGGATCGATTCCGTCAAGAATTTGCACATCACCTAGTGCTCCAAGAGTACAAACGCTAAGGATTTGTGTTTGTCCACGTGTAAACAGACCGGAACCGTGTGTACGCGGTAACAGACTTGTATCACATTCAATCGGACGGATTTCATCAAGTTTACGTCCATCTGGACGAACCTTATCATGTGTGATTAGACGTCTTACTTCATCCTTCACGATATCATGTAGGACTTCTTTAACATCTTTCAGAAGCTCCGGTGCTTCTATGTACTTCTCTACGAAATACGCAACCGCTTCATCATTAACGACATCAATCGCTTCCTGACGCGCATGTTTTTCAGCTATTTTAACGGCTTCCACCAGACGAGCCTCAGCAAATGCACGGACCTCAGTATTCACGTCAGCATTCACTGTATGCAGCTTCACAGCCATTTTTTCTTTACCAGCCACTTTAACCAGTTCTTCAATGGTTGCAACGATCTTGCGGATTTCATCATGACCGAACATAATCGCTTCGAGCATCACATCTTCCGTCACTTCGTTCGCTTCTGCTTCAACCATCATGATTGCATCCTTCGTTCCAGCAACCACCACATAAACATCACTGATTGCTTGCTGAGACATATCCGGATTGATCACAAACTCTCCATTAATCCGACCTACAGCAACGCCGCCGATGGGTCCATCAAAAGGCACATCGGAAATACTAAGTGCAGCTGAAGTACCGATCATAGCAGCAATATCTGGTGCGCAGTCCTGATCCACACTCATTACCATATTCAATACCTGAACATCGTTACGGAATCCTTCAGGGAATAGTGGTCTGATTGGACGGTCTGTCAAACGGCTTGACAGAATCGCTTTCTCACTCGGTCTACCTTCCCGTTTAATAAATCCGCCAGGAATTTTACCTACCGCATATAATCTTTCCTCATAGTTAACTGTAAGCGGGAAAAAATCCAGATCCTTAGGCTCTTTTGAAGCCGTAACGGTACATAATACCGAAGTATCCCCGTAACGCACCATAACGGCTGCGTTTGCTTGTTTAGCCAGGCGGCCCGTTTCCAGCACAAGGCGTCTTCCACCCAGCTGCATTTCTACACGTTTTTCCATAAATACCTCCTTGAATAGTAGTAGACCCGCAGTCTAAAATAGCAGGTTCACATATCGATCTAAATGAATTGGAAAGGCTTGTCCCAAAGGAGGCTGCCTATTCTGTATGCATATAAGAAGAAACGGCTGGGCCTTACTGAAAAGTAAAGTCGCCGTTTTTGCGAATAATCTCATCGATCCTAATATTAAGTTTTCCCTAAATTTTCAAAAAGCAACCCAGCTGTCCCGCTGTCGCTCCGAGAAGGACATACGGTATACAACCAGGCTGCTTTAAGAGTAATCTTATGGAAAATTAACGACGCAATCCCAGTCTTTCGATCAGGGCGCTGTAACGTCTGATGTCTTTGTTTTTCAAATACGCCAGAAGTTTACGACGTTGTCCAACCATTTTCAACAATCCACGACGGGAGTGATGATCTTTCTTGTGCGTACGCAAGTGGTCAGTCAAATTAACGATGTTCTCCGTTAGGATAGCAACTTGCACCTCAGGGGATCCAGTATCGGATTCGTGAGTTTTGTGCTCGTCGATCAATTGATGTTTACGTTCTTGAGTTAATGCCATCCTGTTCACCTCCTTCAATATAATCGCCACTAGCCTCGTCACCGTCGGTGAGAACGTGCAACCAAGCTAAGGTTATGATGCTGTAAGCCAGCAACGTTACTTAGTATAGCATCTCCATTAACAAAAGTAAACGGCTTGTCCGGGATGACTATAAATTATACTCCAGAATCTTCTTCGCGGTTTCTGCATCCTCGCCAATCTGAGTAATCAATGCTCCAATGGAGTCAAACTTCCGTTCTGGACGAATGTAAGCTACCAATTCTACCTTAAGCTCTTGATCATACAGGTCACCCTCGAAGTCAAAAAGATGAACCTCAAAGCTCGGAGTTAACACACCCTCATGAAAGGTTGGTTTAACACCCACATTCATAACCCCGTACAGAACTTTATCCTTATAAAAGACTCGGACCGCATATACACCTTTGGTCGGAATGACAAAATGATCACTGAGCTTCAAATTGGCAGTTGGAAAACCAATTGTGCGGCCTCTCTTCTCACCATGCCCCACTTCACCACGCAGATGATAGCAACGTCCGAACCAGGAGTTTGCCAGCCCCAGATCTCCATTTTGGAGACTTTTACGAATGCCGGAGCTGCTAACCTTTTCACCTTCAAGCAGAAAAGGAGGAGCAACTTCCACATTCATAACACCTTCACCCAGTTTGCGAAGCATCTCAACATCGCCTTCACCTTGGTAGCCAAAGCGAAAGTCAAAGCCAACAACTGCTGTTACAATATGTAGCGGTAAAAGCATAACAGAGACAAAATTCTGTGGACTAACCCGGGAAAGCTGCTCATTAAATTCAACAACATACAGGATATCGACACCCATGCTGGCAAGAATCTCTTGCTTTTCAAAGGGTGGCGTCAAGTACCCTTCATAATCTCCCTTACCCATAACATCTTTGGGATGAGGATGAAATGTAAGGACTGCAGCCGGCACACCTTGTTTACGGGCTAAGGCTACAGCGGATGTAATGACGCTGGCATGTCCACGATGCAGGCCGTCAAACTGCCCTAGAGCAGCCACTTGAGGTTGTGCCCATTCGGCAGCAGTCTCCGGCGACATCGGATAGGTTAACGTTACGGTTCTCACGCTGTTTCTCACCTACAATTCACTTGGTAAAATTGATTTAAGCTTGTGCAAACACCTTTACTGGGGCAATAGCACCTGTCTCTTCCAGCTCATAAATGCCAAGAAACAATCCCTGAAGATCGTATAGCCGAATTTGACCTGTTGTCTTCACTTCTGGAGCAATGAACCGCGAAGACAAACGTTGCCCTTGCAGTGCTGCCTTCTTCTTCTCATCCATAACGGTATGCTTAGGCAAATGCGAAATTGCCTCATCAGCAGCGATTAAATGATCTTCCAATGTTCCGGCTTCCTTGTGCGCGGCAATATCCTCAAGGGATAAACAATGGCTGGCAGAAATTCCTGCCGACATTGTTCTCTCCAGCTTCACCATTACACCCGGCAGTCCAAGCGCACGACCGATATCTACACAAAGTGTACGAATATACGTGCCTTTGGAGCATAATACCCGGAAAGTGATGTCGGGATGATTACCTTCCCAAGTCATATCCGTCATTTCGATTTCATAAATCTCTACTTCGCGACTTTTCCGTTCAACGGTTTTGCCTTCTCTAGCCAATTCATAAAGACGTTTGCCGTCGACTTTCACCGCAGAGTACATGGGAGGAACCTGAGAAATTACGCCTTTGAAAGAGGCAAGTACTGCAAGAATCTCTTCCTCAGTTACATGAACCTCATCAACAGTTTCCGTAATGGTTCCAGTTAAGTCTTCAGTATCACTGGACATCCCCAGTCTCAGTGTTGCCACATATTCTTTGGGCAGCTCCTGAATATACTCCACAACGCGAGTCGCACGTCCCAGACAAAGCGGCAATACACCAGTCACTTGGGGATCTAGTGTCCCCGTATGACCAATTCGTTTCATGCCGAGAATCCGACGTGCCTTGGCTACAACATCATGTGAAGTGAAGCCTGCCGGTTTATAAACCGCCAGAACACCTTCTAATTCACTCATAAATGACGTCTTACCTCCTCAAGCACCTGAGCTATTGCCTCTTCAAGCGTAGCTTCTATACGCGCACCTGCAGCACGGGTATGACCGCCGCCTCCAAACGTTTGCGCCAATGCAGCCACGTCAACTTTACCGGCAGAACGCAGGCTAACCTTGACCGCATGTTCGTGAATAACTTTAAAAAGAATGCCTACTTCCACGCCCCGAATATTACGAGGGTAGTTTACGATTCCTTCCAAATCTTCATTAGCAGCAGCACATTCGATCATATGCTCGGGTGTAACATATAGCCAGGCAATATCTCCTTCAGGAGATAATTCCAGCGTATTTAAGGCTTTATTTAATATTTTAACCTGTGGCAGCGTCATTTCTTCAAGCAATGTCTCAGCGAGTTCAGGACCGTTAACCCCAAGGGATAATAGCTCAGATACAGCTGCCATTACTTTTGGTGATGTGTTGGTATAACGAAAACCACCGGTATCTGTTAACAGACCCGTATATATAGCTGTGGCGATATCAATATCCCATTCGATCTCGAATGTCTTCAGCAGGTCGAACAAAATTTCCGCTGTCGCAGCTGCATCCGGTTTGATTAAATTAACGAATCCATAACCGTTATTTGTTGGATGGTGATCAATGTTCAGGATAAGAGCCTCATTCGCAAAATAGCGATTTGTCAGCCCTACTCGCTGAAAATCCGCACAATCCACACAGATGACGTTGCTGTATTGACGGGGCGGTTCACTAGAGGCCATATTGATGATTTCATCCGAATGCCATAGGTATTCCATTCGCTTCGGGATCGGTCCTTCATTCAGCATAGTATATTTTTTGCCCAGACATGAGAGAAGCCAGCCCACCGCAAGGGTGGAGCTGACTGCATCTCCGTCCGGCTGAACATGCGACACTACAAGGTAATCGTCGTGTTCCAGCAGAAACTCACGGGTCTGCTGGAGACTTTGTTCATAGCTCTGCATTCGCCGTCTCCTTTTTAAAGGTTGTTCAAAATAGCATAACGCTATTTTGAACCCCACTTTAATCACTTATTTCTAATCGTTCTTATGAAGCTCTCCAAGAAGCTTCTCAATATGACTGCCATAAGCGACAGATTCGTCGAACTTGAAGATCAGCTCCGGTGTATGCCGAAGGCGAATGGCCTTGCCAAGCTCTGAGCGAAGAAAACCATTGGCTTTCTCAATCGCTTTAAGCGAGTCTGACTTCTGCTCTTCATCCCCGAACACGCTTAGGTATACCTTGGCTTGCGATAGATCGTTAGTCACGTCTACGCCAGTTACAGTTACAAAACCGATTCGAGGGTCTTTCAGACCGCTTTGGATAAGTTGACTAAGCTCTTTCTTGATCTGCTCGCCCACTCGTCCTGCTCTAATTTTAGACATCTATATTCACCTCTTCGCTTAGCGCTCTACAGTTTCCATAAGAAACGCTTCGATAATGTCGCCCTCTTGGACGTCATTATAGCGTTCCAAAGTTATGCCACATTCATAACCTTGCGCCACTTCTTTGGCATCATCTTTGAAACGTTTCAAAGTATCAACCTTACCTGTGAACACTACGATTCCGCTACGGATCAAGCGCATTTCAGCATTACGGGTAATTTTACCGGAAGTAACCATACATCCTGCAATGGTACCCACTTTGCTGATTTTGAACACGCTGCGAACTTCCGCGTGACCGATAACATTCTCTTTATAGATAGGATCGAGCATACCTTTCATGGCACTTTCGATTTCTTCAATTACGTTGTAGATAATGTTGTGCAGACGAACATCTACTTTTTCTTGCTCAGCAGCTGCTTTGGTCTGTGCGTCTGGACGAACGTTAAAGCCGATAACGATAGCATTCGATGCTGCTGCAAGCGTAATATCAGATTCAGTAATCGCACCAGCACCGCTGTGAATGATCTTCACGCGCACGCCTTCCACTTCGATCTTAGCCAAGGATCCTTTAAGGGCCTCGACTGAACCTTGTACGTCAGCTTTGATAATCACGTTAAGGTCTTTGATCTCGCCATCTTTAATGTGCTGGAACAGATCATCCAAAGTTACACGGGTGTTCGTATTCAGCTCAGATTGACGTTGGGAAGTAGAACGTCTATCAGCAATCGCACGCGCTTTACGCTCGTCTTCAAAAGCCATAAACGGATCGCCAGCTTGTGGCACCTCAGTCAAACCAGTAATTTCTACTGGAGTAGATGGTCCAGCTTCTTTGATCTTACGACCTTTATCATTGACCATCGCACGTACACGTCCGAAGCAGTTACCTGCTACAAAGGCATCGCCGACTTTCAACGTACCGTTCTGAACGAGTATACGAGCAACTGGTCCACGGGATTTATCAAGCTCAGCTTCTATAACAGTACCGCGTGCCCGTTTGTCAGGGTTCGCTTTGTACTCATTAACTTCAGCTACGAGCAGGATCATTTCCAGCAGTTCTTCCAAGTTAATACGTTGTTTCGCAGAGAGGTTAACGAAGATGGTATCTCCACCCCACTCTTCAGGAACAAGTTCATAACTTGTAAGCTCTTGCTTCACCTTATCAGGATCTGCACCCGGTTTGTCGATTTTATTAACAGCGACAATAATCGGAAGTCCAGCAGCCTTAGCGTGTGCAATAGCTTCAACGGTCTGAGGCATAACACCGTCATCAGCAGCTACTACGATAATTGTCATATCCGTAACCTGTGCACCACGAGCACGCATAGCAGTAAATGCTTCGTGACCAGGTGTATCAAGGAACGTGATTTTCTTTTGGTTGATTTCGACTTGATAAGCACCGATGTGCTGAGTGATTCCGCCGGCTTCGCCTAGCGTCACATTGGTCGAACGAATAGCATCAAGTAGTGTAGTTTTACCATGGTCAACGTGACCCATAATAGTAACTACTGGAGGACGAGTCTGAAGATCCTCTTCATTGTCATTCTCTTCCACTGTTTCGAAGCTGTCCTCGTCAACAGGAATCTTCACTTCTACTTCTACGCCAAATTCAGCAGCGAGTAGCAAAATGGTGTCGATATCAAGTTCTTGGTTGATGGTAGCCATAACACCCATCGAAATCAGCTTTTTGATTACTTCAGAAGCATCCTTGTGAAGCAATTTCGCTGTTTCACCAACGGTCATGCTGCCACGAACGATGATTTTCTTAGGTGTGTTATCGATCTTCTCGCGGTGTACCATTGGCTGGTTCTTGCCACGGCCGTTCTTACCACCACGACCGCGGTAGTTACCACCTTTACCATCATCGAAACGTCTTTGATTATTATTCGGTCTGCCACCAGTTGTGTTCTTTTTAGGACCTCTGTCATCACCGCGTGTGAAACCTCCGCCTGTGCCAGATTGACCTTGTGGACGGCTGTCAGTGCGTGGTGCACTGCTTTGTCCTTGCGGACGGCTGCCACTTGTGTTGCTGCCTTGTGGACGGCTTCCACCAGTGTTGCTGCCTTGTGGGCGGCTACCACCAGTAGTGCTGCCTTGCGGACGGCTGCCACCGGTATTGCTACCTTGTGGACGGTTGCTGCTAGTATTACTGCTTTGCGGACGGCTGCCACCGGTATTGCTACCTTGTGGGCGATTGCCGCCAGTAGTGCTGCCTTGCGGGCGGCTGCTGCTAGTACTGCTAGTACTGTTAGTACGTGGAGCACCGCTTTGTTGCGGACGTGCATTCTGCGTTGAACCTGTTTGTGTTCTGCGGGAATCTTGTCCGCTTTGGGGCCTTGGGGACGTCGTCGATTGGTTGTTGTTTTGGTTACTGTTCATACCTACCTGCTTTTCCTGTTGATTTTTGTTGGCATTCTGAGCACTTTGAGGTTCGGCTGTTACCGCACCGGTTGTTACCGGCCGGCTGCTGGTGCCGGTATCCCGCTTGGCTGCAGCGTTTGATTTGATATCCTTAAAGAACTGTTCAACTTTGTTCACGGATCCATTCTCCATGACACTCATATGATTATTCACAGGGACATTCAAACGCTTCAGAATAGTAATAATTTCTTTACTGCTCATGTTTAGTGACTTGGCGTATTCGTACACGCGCAATTTATCTTTGTTCTCTTCTTTAGTCAATAAATCCACCTCCGACAGTATCTCCGAGTTGCTTGGAGATCATTTCCGCGAATCCTTTATCCGTAATGGCCAGTACTACACGCTGGTCTTTACCAATACTTGCACCGAGTTCATCCCGGTGAAATGCGATTACTAGTGGAATATCGTAAGTTCCGCATTTATCACGGAACTTTTTTTGGGTATTATCTGAAGCGTCACCTGCCAGAACGACCAGCTTCGCCTCTGAAGACCGTACAGCTTTGAGTACAGCCTCGTCACCGGTGACTATCTTGCCTGCTCTCATGGCAAGCCCTAAATAAGAAAGCGCCTTACTCATTATCCTCACTATCCTTTGCTGCTAGAAACTGCTCTTCCACGGAAGTAAACTCCCGGGCTAGCTGGGCGTAGATTTCAGGACTCACTTGACATTTCAATGCACGGTCAAGTGCTTTGTTCTTTTGTGCCAGCTGAAAGCATTCAAGCTTGCCGCATATGTAAGCACCACGGCCTGACTTCTTGCCCGTCAGATCAATCAGCACTTCACCTTCAGGCGTTCTTACCACACGAATCAGCTCTTTTTTAGGCATCATCTCTTGGGTAGCAACGCATTTACGCAGCGGCACCTTTTTTTGTTTCATAACAAACGCCTCCCGTCAAGCAGGTTAATTAATCTATGGAGACGGAATCCTGATGCATTTCATCAATAGAAGATTTCGGTCTGCCGTATTCCTGCTCCGCTTGAGTTTCACTCTTGATATCAATCTTCCAGCCGGTAAGTTTAGCGGCAAGACGTGCATTTTGCCCTTTAATACCGATAGCCAGTGACAATTGATAATCAGGAACGATAACTCTCGCCATCTTCTCCGCTTCAAAGACTTGAACTTCAAGAACCTTTGAAGGGCTAAGTGCATTCGCAACATATTCCTGCACCAGATCAGAATAACGGACGATATCGATCTTCTCACCGCGAAGCTCAGTAACGATGGTCTGAACGCGTGTGCCTCTTGGACCTACGCAAGAACCAACGGGATCTACTTCTGGATTGCGGGAATACACAGCAATCTTCGAGCGGAAGCCAGCTTCACGGGCTACAGAACGAATCTCAACTACACCATCAAATATTTCAGGAACTTCAAGCTCGAACAGACGCTTCAGTAATCCAGGATGACTGCGGGAGAGCATAATCTGCGGACCTTTTGTTGTATTCTCAACTTTTGTGATATAAGCCTTGATGCGTTCGCTTTGTTTGAACTTTTCACCTGGCATCAATTCGCTAAGCGGAAGAACCGCTTCGATTTTACCAAGATCAATGTAAATGTTCCGCATATCTTGACGTTGAACTAGTCCAGTAACGATATCATCTTCTTTGTCGATAAAAGCATTATAGATAAGTCCACGCTCTGCCTCGCGAATTCGTTGAGTTACAACCTGCTTAGCAGTCTGTGCGGCAATACGTCCAAAATCACGCGGTGTCACTTCAAGCTCAGCGATATCTTCCAGCTGGAAATGCGGGTTAATTTCTCTGGCTGCCGGCAATGAGATTTCAGTCCTTGTATCCAGGACCTCCTCAACAATTAACTTGCGGGCAAACACTTTAATGACACCTGTATTGCGATTCATGTCAACACGCACGTTCTGTGCTGCATTGAAATTACGTTTATAACTAGAGATCAGCGCCGCTTCAATCGCTTCAAACAGCACATCTTTACTGATGCCTCTCTCCCTCTCCAGCTCATTCATTGCTTCAATAAACTCCATACTCATGAATTTCCGGCCCCCCTTTCAAGACGTTAAAAAATAATGGCCAATCTCGCACTTGCGACCTTGGCGTACGGTACTACATGTTCTTTTTTGCCCGCGGAGATGAGCAGTTCCTCGTTCTCGAACGAGAGCAAACGACCTTCAAATTCTTTGAGTCCTTGAATCGGCTCATAAACAGTCACATACACGTCCTTACCTACCGCTTTAGCTACATCCGCAGCTTTTTTGAGAGGACGCTCTGCTCCCGGCGAGGAAACCTCAAGGAAATATGCCTCAGGAATAGGATCATTCTCATCTAACTTCTGACTGAAATATTCGCTAATGATCCCGCAGTCATCAATATCAATGCCGCCTTCTTTATCTACGAATATACGCAGAAACCAATTGGAGCCTTCCTTCACGTATTCAACGTCCACCAGTTCGAAACCATTGTCGTCGAGATAGGGCCCGAGCATCTGCTCTACCGTTTGTTTAATTTTAGATTTGGGTGTGCTCAAAAGAAAATTACCTCCACGAACTTGTCTTTTGCTATATACCAAAGATAAAGAGTGGGTTTCCCCACTCTTTACACAACGGACTTATCTCATTATTACCAAAGAAATTATACCATAGGGAAACTGGACTGACAAGTGCTAGCCCTTGACTCCCCCTTTGGAGCACTCTTTTCTAGCCATGAAATAAGTGTTGATAAAGCCTTTAAAATAGGGAAAGTTGATTACTTTCCGGTAAGCCGCGGAAGCAGCCCATGCCGGTCAGCAGCTCTATAACCGTCTTACTTGCCTTTGATTTCTGCTGGAAATCTTCAATTGACAGGAACTCGCCAGCATCTTTCGCAGCAGCTATGTTGATAGCAGCATTCTCACCAATTCCCGCTAAAGCAGAAAACGGAGGAATCAAACTCTTGTCATCAACAATAAACTTATTCGCTTCTGAGCGGTAAAGATCAATGTTTTTGAATGTAAACCCACGTGCCGTCATCTCCAAAGCCATCTCAAGGACAGGCAACATAGCCTTTTCCTTAGGCAAAGCTTGAAATCCTTTTTGCTCAATCTCTACGATCTGACGGCTGATGGCTTCATACCCCTTACAGCACAATTCAATATCAAAATCTGCTGCACGTACAGAGAAATAAGTCGCATAATATTCAATAGGATGATACAGCTTGAAGTAGGCGGTACGTACTGCAGAAATTACGTATGCAGCAGCATGCGCCTTCGGGAACATGTATTGAATCTTTAGACAAGAATCAATATACCATTGTGGGACCTTGCACTTTTTCATTTCCTCGATCCATTCGTCAGACAAACCTTTACCTTTACGAACACTCTCGGTAATTTTAAAGGCCAAGCTCGCATCCATTCCCGCTTTATAAATTAAGAAGAGCATGATGTCATCA
Source organism: Paenibacillus sp. FSL H7-0323 (assembly GCF_038002725.1). Classification (NCBI taxonomy): domain Bacteria; kingdom Bacillati; phylum Bacillota; class Bacilli; order Caryophanales; family Paenibacillaceae; genus Paenibacillus; species Paenibacillus sp. FSL H7-0323. The sequence goes on from NZ_JBBODB010000001.1 coordinate 2,161,829, forward strand.
CGACAACCGATAACGGTCTTAATGTTACAAGTGTTATTCTTTATAAGCTCTTGAGCGTTACCAAGCCAAACACCAGTACCATGAGACAAACCTGATATTTGCAGTAAGTCAGCAAAGCTGGACGGCTTCGACTCAATAAGCATTTGACGTACGAACTTGGTACCCATTTCGGGCACACCATAGGTCGCAACCGGTGATCTGATTTCGTCAGGTCTTACTCCAAGTGCATCTGTAGAGTTAAACATGCTCATTACTTTCGGATCATTCATCGGGATAGAAGTTGGATCAACACCTGTCAAATCCTGAAGCATCCGCATCATCGTCGGATCATCATGACCCAGAATATCAAGCTTCAGCAAATTCGCGTCAAAAGCGTGATAATCAAAGTGTGTGGTCTTCCATTCAGCATTGACATCATCCGCCGGGAATTGTACTGGCGTAATATCTTCTACCTCCATATAGTCTGGAACAACGACTATACCACCCGGATGCTGTCCCGTACTACGTTTAACGCCTGTACAGCCAGCCGCCAGACGGCCAACTTCAGCTCCACGCCAACGTTTCTGGTGAAGTTCTTCGTATTTTTTTGCAAATCCGAAGGCTGTCTTCTCAGCTACGGTACCAATCGTTCCGGCACGGAATACATTTTTCTCACCAAACATTTCTTTGGTAAAGTTATGTGCATTCGGCTGATATTCCCCTGAGAAGTTCAAGTCGATATCGGGGACTTTATCCCCTTTAAATCCAAGGAAGGTCTCGAACGGAATATCCTGGCCTTCACCTTTGAGCTTCTGACCGCAATCCGGGCAGACTTTATCTGGTAAATCGAATCCGCTCCGCACACTACCGTCCAGGAACCATTCATTATGGCGACACTCGGGGTTTAGGCAAATATAATGCGCAGGCAAAGGATTAACTTCTGAAATTCCTAGAAATGTAGCTACTACAGAAGAACCTACGGAACCCCGTGAGCCTACGAGATACCCATCCTGATTTGACTTTTTAACGAGACGTTCAGAAATCAAATAGTTGGCAGAGAACCCGTATTTAATAATCGGTGCAAGCTCTTTCTCCAAACGGGCAATAACTACCTCAGGCAGCTCTTCACCGTAAATGGATTTGGCAGTATTGTAGCAGGTCTCGCGAATTTCTTCGTCCGCCCCGTCAATAATTGGTGTAAATAGCTTATCTGGAAATAGCTCCAGTTCTTCAAAACGCTCCGCCAGCTCAACTGTATTTGTGACAACGACTTCCATCGCTTTTTCAGCACCGAGAAATTCGAATTCAGACAGCATTTCATCTGTTGTGCGGAAGTGTGCATCCGGTTTGCGTTGGTCTTTAAGCGGACTAAAGCCCGTGATCCCATTAATCGTAATATCACGATACAGCTTGTCCCGGGGTTCAAGATAATGTACATTCCCCGTTGCGATAACAGGTTTATTCAACTGTTCCCCTATTTCGCAAACCTTCCGGACTACATCGCGAAGCTCATCAGGCCCTGCTACAAAACCCTTGTCCACCAAGTGCATGTACATGGTCAATGGCTGAATCTCCAGCACATCATAAAAATGAGCAACCTCCATGGCTTCCTCAGTCGTTTTGTTGAGTACTGCTTCAAAAAACTCTCCACGTTCACAACCGGAAATCACTAGCAGTCCATCTCTATGCTCTTCCAGCTTGGATTTTGGAATACAAGGTACACGTTTGAAATATTCCGTATGTGACATGGAAATGAGCTTATAGAGATTTTTTTTGCCTATTTGATTAAGTGCATAAATATTACAGTGGAACGGTCTTGTGTTCGAAAGATCATTACCCACATAATCGTTTAGTCGATCAAGGCGGGTCATGCCCTTCATCTTTTCAGCATCTGCGAGCAATCCTGTTAATATACCGCCAAGTGCTATGGTATCATCAATCGCACGGTGATGGCTTTCCAGAAGAACTTTATATTTATCGGCTAATGTGTTCAGCCTGTGATTCTTCATGCTTGGATATAGTAACCGCGCGAGCTCAAGCGTATCAAGAGATGGATTCGGAAGCACAGGTTCACCTATTTTACGTAACGAGGCCTGAATAAAACCCATATCAAATCTGGCGTTATGAGCTACAAGGATACTGTCACCCACAAATTCAACAAACTTACGCAGTACTGGCTCAAGATCAGGAGCATCCTTAACCATTTCATCCGTAATATTGGTCAATTGCTGAATATGATAAGGGATTTTCTCATGCGGATTAACAAAAGTAGAATAACGGTCTACTTCTTTGCCTTCGCACATTTTAATGGCCGCCAGCTCCGTAATATTATTGCGGGTAATCGATAAACCCGTGGTTTCTATATCAAACACTACATAGGTAGCTGTCTTCAAGTCCAAAGGCTGAGCGTTCTCGACAATATTCACAGAGTCATTTACAACATTAGCTTCCACGCCATAAATCATTTTTATCTTATGCTTATGAGCTGCATGGTTTGCATCAGGAAAAGCCTGAACGCCGCCATGATCAGAAATCGCAATCGCAGGATGCCCCCACTGGGCAGCTGTTTTGACATAGGTAGTGATCGGAGTGACCGCATCCATCGTACTCATCGTAGTGTGAAGGTGGAATTCCACCCGTTTCTTAGGAGCTGTATCTTTACGCGCAGGCGGTGCCTTAACTTCCGTTAAATCCGAAGGGATCATCACGAGCTCAGGAATCTGCATAAAACGGTCATATTCTACTTTCCCGCGTGCTCTTACCCATTTGCCATTAGCTAGCTGACTCATAACCTTCAGATCATCTTTAGTCTTCGCGAACATCTTCATTTGTAGAGAATCCGTAAAATCGGTCAGACTGAAAGTGAACAAGGTACTGCCATTGCGAAGCTCCTTACGATCCAGACCAAAAATGGTACCCTGAATTGTAATTTTCTTCTCTTCATCTTGAATTTCAAGAATCGGCACGGCCTGTTCCTTAATTTCATACCCCACTTGAAGCTTAATTACTTCATTAGGATCGCTATCATCAGCAGGAGCTTCTGTTTCCACAGCAGTCATCATCTGCTCAACGATCTCGCGTTGTTCTTGCTGAAGCTTTTGCTGAAATTCTTCGAATGCTTCAACATTATTATTTTCGTTCTCCGCCATTAGTAATTTAACCTTTAAGGAGAGACCGAAATACTTATCATAAAATTTAATAATTGCTCCATCGATGCTTTTTTTGCGAGCTAACTCCATCGAAGTGGAATCACTCATCGTTAACATTAAAGTATCCTCTTTAAGCTCCTGTGAGGAGCGGGTCAGCCAGCCGTTTACCGATGGAATCTCCCGATGTACCCACTCCAGAAACAGTCCCCAATATTCCTGGACAAGCTCCGCTCTGCTAACCTTCTCATCATATAGGAACAAAAAGCTTACTTTAGCTATATGCTGTAGCTTCTCCCGCATTCTAAGGCAAAATGTCCGATATACCTGTGCTGGAACCAGACTATCTTTCGCTATAACGATTTGCCAGTCCCGGTTGCCACGACTGATCTCAACACGTTCTATATACCCATCCAAAAAGTAGGGGTCCATGATTGCAGGTGGAATTTCACCCTGCTTCATCAAGAGCTCGAACCTTTTTCTTCTCTCCTGGTTTTGTTCCATGCTTTCCTCCCACCTTTAATAACCCAGTTAAAACTATCCATGATATACAGTGAAAGTACAATATGATAAGAAGAAACGATGTAGTCGACTTTTAAAGACGACAACTGTTTCTCGTAAAAATATAAGAATTTATAGTGAAAACCTATAAATTCTTATATTTTAAAAAGCTTCTGGGTTCAAAAAGCATTGGGTTCTTACGGCCCGCCGACTCCTCTCGCCAGAAGCTAAATTAAAATACTACAAGACTGTTGATCGGTGCCTAAAGATTAATATGCCTTTGCAAAAACCACAGTATGCTTGGCTGGTTGGCCACAGCATATGCAGACTTGCTTAGTCTCCGCTGGATCAAAAGGAATATTGCGGCTACCCGCACCTGTCTCTTCCTTAACTTTGGACTCGCATTCTTCGGAACCACACCATCCCGCTAGAGCAAATCCACGTTTTTCGTCCATCGAAGCTTTCATTTCCTCCAAGGAATCTACAGAATAGAAATGGTCCTCACGGAATTTCAGCGCACGTTCGAACATTTCATTGTGAACCTGTTCAAGCATTGTTTGAACCTCTTCTACGAGGTTTTCCTGTTGAATAACCTTCTTCTCACCAGTGACACGTGAGACGAGAACGCAGACGCCATTCTCCATATCGCGTGGTCCAAGCTCCAAACGTACTGGCACTCCACGCATTTCATATTCATTAAACTTCCAGCCTGGGGTAACATCTGAACGATCATCTACACGTACACGAACGCCAGCATTCTTCAATTCCTTAAACAGCTCGTCCGTCCGCCCAATCACAGCTTCGCGGGTCTTAGGAGGTCCGATAGGAATCATAATAACTTGCGTTGGAGCTACCTTAGGCGGCAGAACAAGACCGCGGTCATCTCCATGTACCATAATCAAGGAGCCAATCAAGCGAGTGGTTGAGCCCCATGAAGTAGTGTGTACATACTCCAAATTATTGTCACGGCTTAAATATTGAATCTCAAAAGCTGTGGCAAACTTGGTGCCAAGGTAATGTGAAGTAGCAGCCTGAACAGCGCGTCCATCCTTCATCATCGCTTCAATAGAATACGTATCTACCGCACCGGCAAAACGCTCGGAAGGTGTCTTTTGTCCGGTAATAACCGGAATGGCAAGATAGGTCTCGACAAAATCACGGTAGTTATCCAGCATCCGCATAGTTTCTTCACGAGCTTCCGCTTCATTCTCATGCGCGGTATGCCCTTCTTGCCAAAGAAACTCAGTAGTGCGGATAAATGGCAATGTACGTTTCTCCCAACGAACCACGTTCGCCCATTGATTGATAAGTACAGGAAGGTCACGATAAGATTGAATCCATTTGGAGTACATGTGGCCGAACATGGTCTCTGAAGTAGGACGAACTGCGAGACGTTCCTCAAGTACGTCACCACCCGCTTCTGTTACCCATGGCAGCTCTGGATTAAAGCCTTCAATGTGATCCTTTTCCTTCTGAAAGAAACTCTCTGGAATGAACACTGGAAAATAAGCGTTTCGATGCCCAGTTTCCTTGAGTCGACGGTTCATTTCCTCCTGAATATGCTCCCATATTTCATAGCCTTCTGGCTTAAATACAATACAGCCACGAACAGGAGAGTAATCCATCAAGTCTCCTTTTTTAATAACATCAATATACCAGCGTGAGAAATCCTCGCTTTGCGGCGTGATTTCCGTAACGAATTGTTTATCTTTTGCCATGTAATGGAATGCCTCCCGAAGAAAATTAGCCGCTGATCAAACGTAAAATATCATTATACGTAACAGCAATCATTAATAAAAATAGCAGTGCAAAACCTACAAAGTGAACCATGCCTTCATGACCCGGATCCACAGGTTTGCCACGCAGTGCCTCTACACCTAGGAATGCCAGACGGCTTCCATCGAGTGCCGGAATCGGCAAGAGGTTAAATATCCCCAGATATAGACTCAAAATAGCGGCCCAGTATGTAAGATACTGAATACCTTGTTGAGCAATTTGACCGGTTACTTCAAACGTACGAACCGGACCTCCAATATCATCCATATTGAATTTATTGATCAATTGTTTAAAGCCCAAAAAGATAGCTTCTGTCGTATCGACCATAGCTTTTCCTGAACCTGTTATCGTCTCGCCAAAACCAGCTTTACGAGTAGGCAGCTCAGGAGTGATGCCTATTTTACCGCCTTCTTGCCCTTCCATACTACGAGGAACTAGCGTAACGTTAAGGGTTTCCTCTCCCCGCTGCAGCGTCCAGTTCATTTCTTTCCCTTTGGACTCCGAGGTCAAGCTAATCATTTTTTGGTAATCAGCACCGATCTTCTCACCATTGATGGAGACAATGATGTCGCCCTTTTGGAGTCCTGCTTCTTGCGCAGGCATTCCTTCGGAGACGTCGCCAATCTTAACAAAAGTAGGATTTTCAACTTGAATACCGACCATTTGCAAATGGATGGCGAAGAGTACAAAGGCTAACAGAAAGTTCATCACAGGACCCGCAACAATAGCCAACGCACGCTGACCCACGGTCTTGCTGCCGAATTGACGATCTTTAGGTGCAATTTGTGTCTGTTGCGTTCCTTTAATCATCATCGCTTGCGGATGAACATCATAAGTAGTAACTTCTCCGTCCACATCTAAGGTAATCTGCAATTTATCCTCGAGATCGGTATTCAACGCCTCACCACGGATAACATTTCTACGGGTGTCTAGTGCATCCAGATAAATGTTTTTAACTTTATTGTCTTGTCCGAGCCTTACCGCAATGGTCTGTCCAGAACCAATCTCGACAATCTCAGGATCTTCACCAGCCATACGGGCATAACCGCCAAAAGGCAGTAAGCGAAGAGTGAACTGAGTCTCATTCCGTTTATAAGAAAACAGTTTCGGACCGAAACCGATAGCAAATTCCCTCACGAGAATACCGGCGCGTTTGGCAAAATAATAGTGACCCCATTCGTGTACAGTCACAAGTACAAAAAACATGAGCACCGTTAAAAAAACGACCTGAACCATTTCCAAACGTATCATCCCCCTTTAGGTGTAAGACCGAAGTATGTCCTCTTAATTTATCATTATTCTCCGATCAGGCACAAGAGAATCAACTGTCCCAACCTATTTTTAGGGCAAAGTAAGTATTTCCAGTCAAGCAATAACACCATCGGTGTCCCTTAAGGAGTCGGTACGCGTTTACGCGAGAAATATAAGGATACTGTATAAAGTGAAACTTATACTTTCTTATATTTCTAAAAGGAGATCTTTCAACGTTCTACAGCGTAGCTGCCAGTTCTCGAACACGTCTATCACAGGATTCAATTTGTTCCAGATTCGGATTATGCTCGTTATTATGACGATCTAGCACTTCTCCGATAATCTCCTCAATACGCAGGAACGAGATCTCATGACTCAAGAATCGAGCAACAGCTATTTCGTTCGCAGCATTAAAAGCCGTAGTCGCTGTTCCACCAGCTTTTCCACAATCTATCGCTAGCTTCAGTGCAGGGTAACGTTCAAAGTCCATTTCACGGAAGGTCAAACGTCCTATCTCTGCTAACGACAAACGCTGTGCCGGAGATTCCCAACGAGCTGGATAAGTAAGTGCATATTGAATCGGGACACGCATATCGGGATTGCCAAGCTGGGCAATAATACTGCTATCACGGAATTCAACATAAGAGTGAATGATGCTCTCCGGGTGCAGCAGCACATTCACTTGTTCATACGGAAGACCGAATAACCAATGCGCTTCAATAACCTCTAGGCCCTTGTTCACCATTGTAGCAGAATCTATCGTTATTTTCGCGCCCATGCTCCAATTCGGATGACGAAGCGCATCTTCTACCGTCACATCCTTAAGCTGATCACGCGTAAAGTCACGGAATGAGCCGCCGGATGCTGTTAAAGTAATATAGGCAATATCTGAGATGTTCTCGCCATTGAGACATTGATAAATAGCTGAATGCTCACTATCAATCGGCAACAGCTTAACTCCCTTACGATTAGCAAGATCAGTGACCAAATGTCCGGCCGTTACTAATGTCTCCTTATTGGCGAGTCCAATATGTTTGCCAGCTTCAATTGCCGCTAGTGTTGATTGAAGCCCTACGCTTCCCATAACAGCCGTTACGACCATTTCGGCATCGCCGCCAGCCGCCACTTCAACAAGCCCTTCATTCCCGCTGTAAAGCTCTATACCAGAAGGTAGGCTGGATCTAATCTCATCTGCCAGCTCTTTCGTTGCCACAGAGACTCTACGCGGGTTAAAACGACGAACTTGCTCCAGTAATAATGCTGTATTTGTTCCGGCCGCCAAGCCATCTACTTCAAAAGAGTCTGGGTGCATTGCGATGACATCTAGAGTCTGAGTGCCGATCGAACCCGTCGAACCTAGAACACTTATTTTTTTCATAGTTATACTCTCTCTCCCTTCGTTTAATAGTAAGGCATAAGCATTACAATATGTACGAATGGAAATACGATAATCCAGCTGTCACATCGATCAAGAATACCGCCATGCCCTGGCAAAAGTGTACCTGAGTCTTTAATGCCATACGCACGTTTATAAGCTGACTGCACAAGATCTCCAAGCTGTCCTAATATCGCACAAGAAAGCCCAATAAGCAATGCTCGTCCTATCGTCAAGTGTTCAGGAGCAAGCAGCGCAAACACGATAGAAATAAGCATCGAGATCAGTACCCCGCCAACAGCACCTTCCACCGTTTTGTTAGGACTGATGGCCGGCCAGAGCTTATTCTTGCCAAAGCTTCTGCCTACAAAATATGCCCCCGCATCACTGCCCCAAATGCAGAACAGGAGCAAAAAAGTCCAGAACAAACCATGTCCGTCATCCGATGCACGAGCCACGGCCATATAAGAGAAGCCCATTCCAATGTATACAATGCCAGTAAACAGCAAGGCTGTTACTCGAATATCTAATTTATTTTTAGTAAAAACGGTGACCAGAAGGAACAATAACAGCAGAATCCAAATCCCTTGCTCCCAGGACAACGGCTCATTAACACCAAGCAAATTCCATGGGATCATGAAGCTTAGAATAGCTGCGTAACCCAGAACAGTAGTACCGGAAAGCGTAGGAATACCTATCATTTTGACAAATTCATAAAAACCTATAAGAGCCATAGCAATAAGCAGAACCTGATACGGCCAGTTTCCCAGTACACATAACCCTAAAAATAATACTCCGGCAACAATTCCGGTAATCAATCGCTGCTTCAAAGGTTCCATCTCCTAACAAGCTACTTCAGTCCACCATAACGGCGTGTTCGTCGTTGATATTCAGCAACGGCCTGATGCAAATGCTCTTTGTCGAACTCAGGCCAGTACACATCAGTAAACCACAGTTCACTATAGGCAACCTGCCATAACATAAAATTGCTAAGCCGAATTTCTCCGCTTGTACGTATCAGCAAATCAGGATCGGGTAAACCAGCAGTTAATAGTCTGTTGTTAATCAACTCTGATGTAATTTCTTCTGGCGACAATATACCAGCTTGGATATCTTTCCCTAAACTGCGCATACAGCCTTCTATTTCATTGCGTCCACCATAGTTAAGAGCAAAATTTAAGATCAATCCAGTATTCTCTTTTGTTCGAGCTACCGCCTCTTCCATAGCCTTACGGGTATATGAAGGTAAAGCGTCAGCGTCACCCATCATGCGTACTTGAACATTCTTCTCGATTAGCTCATCAAGCTCAATCGCCAGAAACTCCCCAGGCAAACGCATCAAGTAATCGACTTCTTCTTTCGGGCGTATCCAGTTTTCTGTCGAGAACGCATACATCGTTAAGTATTTAATACCTAATTCGTCTGCAGCGATCGTAGCACGTTTGACAGCCTTCATGCCGTTCTGATGACCCATAACGCGCGGTAAGCCGCGCCGTTTAGCCCAGCGTCCATTACCATCCATTATCACAGCCACATGCCGGGGAATGTTATCCGGTGAAATCTCGACTGACTGTTGCCTGTCTTTACGGCTCAGCCACGCTTGAATCCGTTTGATCATTTCCGTTTCCTCCAAGCTCTTATCAGAAAGAGACAAACCCCACCATTAACGGAGGGGCCTTAAGTCTCTTGAATATCATTAAACTTCCATAATCTCTTTTTCTTTGGAAACAAGCACTTTGTCAACTTCGGCTATGAACTTATCCGTTGTTTTTTGAATGTCTTCCTGATGGCCACGGGACTCATCTTCAGAGATACCGTTTTTCTCCATCTTTTTAATATCATCGTTGGCATCACGGCGAATGTTGCGGATCGCAACTTTCGCTTCTTCACCAAACTTTTTAGTCAGCTTAACCAAGTCCGTCCGACGCTCTTCAGTCAGCGGAGGGATAGAAAGACGAATAATGGTGCCGTCATTGGCAGGTGTCAATCCGATATCGGATTTCATGATCGCCCGTTCAATATCAGACATCGATGTTTTGTCCCACGGCTGAATCAACAGTGTCCGGGAATCCGGAGTACTAATGTTGGCCAGCTGATTAATTGGAGTAGGTGCCCCGTAATATTCAACTTGAATACGATCGAGAAGCGATGTTGTTGCACGTCCTGCACGTAATGTCGCCAAGTCACGTTTCAGCGATGAAATCGCTTTTTCCATACGCTCTTCAGCATTTTTTTTGACCGATTGTGGCATTAATCTACACTCCCTTTAACAATCGTTCCGATCTTCTCACCGAGAACGACACGTTTGATATTGCCTTGTTCTGTAATGGCAAATACAATGAGCGGTATATTGTTATCCATGCATAAAGATGAAGCTGTTGAATCCATAACACCGAGGTTTTTGTTCAGAACATCCATATAAGTAAGCTGTTCGAATTTCTCAGCGGTACTATCTTTGAACGGATCAGCAGAATATACTCCATCAACCTTATTTTTCGCCATCAGAATAACTTCTGCTTCGATCTCTGCCGCTCTAAGTGCTGCAGTAGTATCTGTTGAGAAGAATGGGTTACCTGTGCCTGCTGCAAAAATAACAACACGGCCCTTCTCCAAGTGGCGAATCGCACGACGACGAATGTATGGTTCAGCAATTTGCTGCATCGAGATTGAAGTCTGTACTCTTGTTGGCACATCGATTTGCTCCAATGCATCCTGCAGTGCAAGTGAGTTCATTACTGTTGCCAGCATGCCCATATAATCTGCAGTAGCGCGATCTATGCCGCTTGCGCTGCCCGCGATCCCGCGCCAAATGTTCCCCCCGCCACAAACAATCGCAACCTGAACGCCAAGTTCTACAACTTCCTTGATCTGTTCAGCGATGGAAATAATCATGTCGGCATCAATACCATATCCGTTTTGTCCTGCCAAAGACTCTCCACTTACCTTAAGGACTACTCTCTTAAATACCGGCTGTTCCAAATGTATACCCTCACTTTCTGCAAAAGACGGAACACTACGTGTACGTGTTCCGCTCTTCTGATACTTGCCTTTATTCAATTCTTCACATTTATGATGAAACTATTATTGATTAACTTGTGCCATAACTTCTTCAACAAAGTTATCCACTTTCTTTTCCAAACCTTCGCCTAGTTCAAAACGAGCAAAACGACGGATCGAGATGTTTTCTCCGATGGTGCTGATTTTTTCATTCAACAATTGGGAGATTGTTTTGTCAGGGTCTTTAACGAAAGTTTGCTCAAGCAAGCAATATTCTTCGTAATATTTACCAATACGTCCTTCAACCATTTTTTCAATGATTTTCTCAGGCTTACCTTCGTTCAAAGCTTGAGCTTTCAGGATTTCTTTTTCTTTTTCAACATCTTCTTGTGGAACTTCTTCACGACGAACATAACGCGGGTTTGCTGCAGCGATTTGCATAGCGATATCGCGAGCAAATTCCTTGAAGGAATCTGTTTTACCAACAAAGTCAGTTTCGCAGTTGATTTCTACAAGTACACCAATACGGCCGCCAGCGTGGATGTAAGATTCTACAACGCCTTCAGTAGCAATACGTCCTGCTTTGTTCGCTGCTGCGGACAGACCTTTTTCACGAAGCAATTCTGCTGCTTTAGTGATATCGTTATTAGCTTCTTCAAGCGCTTTTTTACAATCAAGCATACCAGCGCCTGTTCTTTCACGAAGTTCTTTTACTGCTTTTGCATCAACTGCCATTGTTTATTCCCTCCAGGTAATTGTCGTTTTCTTACATTATTCAAGGCCTTTATCCTAAAAAAAGGGCAGTGAGAGGTTATCCACCTGCCAACCACCCTTTTCATTTAAGTTCTTGTATGTGTTAGTCGCTACTTAAGCAGTAGTTGTGTCTTCGCCTTGGTGAGCTTCAACAACAGCGTCTGCCATTTTACCAGTCAACAATTTAACAGCGCGGATAGCGTCGTCGTTACCTGGAATTACGTAGTCGATTTCGTCTGGATCACAGTTAGTATCAACGATAGCTACGATTGGAATACCCAATTTGCGAGCTTCTGCAACTGCAATACGCTCTTTACGCGGGTCAATGATGAACAGCGCGCTTGGAAGACCTTTCATGTTCTTGATACCGCCCAAGAATTTTTCAAGACGATCTTTCTCTTTGCGAAGAAGGATAACTTCTTTCTTAGGTAGTACTTCAAAAGTACCGTCTTCTTCCCAAGATTCCAATTTCTTCAAGCGATCAATACGCTTTTGGATAGTTTGGAAGTTGGTAAGAGTTCCGCCCAACCAACGTTGGTTAATGAAGAACATACCGGAACGTTCTGCTTCTTCTTTTACGGAATCTTGAGCTTGTTTCTTTGTTCCTACGAATAGGATTGTGCCGTTGTCACCAGCGACGCTTTTTACAAAGTTGTAAGCTTCCTCTACCTTTTTGACTGTTTTTTGCAAGTCAATAATGTAAATTCCGTTTCTTTCAGTGAAGATATAACGATCCATCTTTGGGTTCCAACGACGAGTCTGGTGACCGAAGTGTACCCCAGCTTCTAGAAGCTGTTTCATGGAGATTACTGCCATCTTCACACACCTCCTAAGTTTGGTTTATTGTGTGTCTCCTCCGCCATGCGTCATCTTTCAGCAAGACTTTCTTCAGAAGAAAGCACCCCTTGTCGAAATCAACCGGCGTGTGTTTTAACACCGTCAATTACTATACCATATTATCTCAGTGTATGCAACGATCACTTTAAAGTTATTAATTTCTCTATTATCGAGTCAATACTTTCTCCCTTATTAAAGCTATAAGAACCGGATTGAATTTTGGTATTAATCTTACGTTTGTTTGCAGCCTCTAGAAAAGTAGACTTATCTTTAATGACGCCAGCCTTCGCTAAAATATCTGTTGTTGCGGTCAATGTGCTGCCAGATGGAATTCGAACAGAAACACTAGCATTTGCTGTGACTTTAGGCGTTACAGGAGCTACAGCGGTTGGAGCGGCACTGGCCTTTGGAGTGACCTTTGGCTGCTCAACCTTGCCGTTAGTAGGCGTAGATGGCTTGTTCGGCGCAATGGCTTTATCAGAGCTCTCAGGCGTTGTAGGTGACACTGCCGGCGTGGGGGAGGCTGCAGCAGCCGGCGCAGAGGGGCTGACGTTCTCCTTGCTTTCTGCTGTCGCCCCCCCGGTCTCTGTGACTTCCTCTTTATTATCATTCTCAGTTTCCCCTGAGGAAGGTACTGCAGCTTCATCGATGACTTTCATATTCAGTTTCTCCGCACCCTGTAGAACTTGTTCTTTGGTAAGTGGAGCCGCTCCACCGGAGATCATTAATTGAAGTAATAAAGCGCCAGTAATTAGTCCTGTGCCTAGCCCGAACAAGAATGAACGGTTCTTAATCATACCGATTCCTCCTGTTTGGCAAGTTGCAGAATCAGTTGCACTTCCCCTCGCTGAAGTCCAGCTGTCTTGGCAATGGAGTCTATCGATTTGCCCTGCTCATGCAGTTCAAACAATCTTGGGTAACGTAATTTTATCGAACTAATAGGTTTCGCTTTCACATCTGGCGACACTGAACTCATCTCTGCTGGGAGAGACGGATCTTCGTTTACACCAACTTTAACCTTCGAACCTTGTTCAACCGACACTGCAAGTTCTTTCAAACTCTTTTCTTCCTCGGCCACTCGTGCTTCTAGCTTTAAAGAGCTGTTCTGCAACTCTACCACTTGACTCTGTAATTCATTAACCTGTCCCTGCAGTACATTATGATTAGTTTGCGATTGTTGTTTAATACTACTAACTAATTGTACCAGTTCCTCATTCTCGCGCTCTATGTCTGCCATATATAGCTCAAGCGCAGCCTCTGTATCTTTGAGGCTTTGCTGATTAGCTTTTCCTTCCTTTACACGTGCGGGAAGTAAAAGGGCATAAAGAATAGCGGCGACACCTACTAGCACAATATAAACCCATGGTTGCAAGTGCCTTATCTCCTTTTACATATCAGATGTAGATTCGTGTAGATTCTTATTAAAGACTTAGATCAATGCGTTGGCCTTTGTAAGGATGCTCAGCATCACGGGTTGCAGGCGGGTTCGAATGTTTATCTGACGAAGAATTGCCACCTGAATGCTGATTGCCTTTTCCACCGCCATCCCGTAAAGCTGATTCAGAAGACTCATCCACTTCAGTGCTCCGCATGGCCAATTCCTGACTTTGTTTTACATTTTGCCCAGCCAATTGATGTTGGTCGATAGCAGGACGTTGCTGAGATTCATTCTGAAGCTTACCCGCCTCCGTGGTGCGAGGCAAAGCAATTTGCAGTTCCACCGGTTTTAGGCTCATCTTAACCCTTCTCTCACAAGTAATGGCCGGCCGCAAATGCTGCCCGCCCGATTAATTGTACGGCGTTAAAGATATATCCCCATCACTGTAAATAAACACAACCCGCTCCGTAGCATCCTTAACAAATCGGGTATATCTGCCGATCATGATCTTTGAACCGCCATAAATGGTTTTGATAACCTCAACTCTCGCTCTACCTGTATCTTCTAACATTCTTTCTATCTCTAGCACTCGTTCTTTAATTCTTTTTTCTTCACGTTGATGGGATTGTTTAGTAGCATTTAATTTGACGCGAAGCGCCACTTTATCCGCAGGGAGCTGACCGTTAGTAGCCAATTGATTTAATAGATACAAAGCTTTAGAGGTTTTATCCTCGTTCTCCAGCAGCTGCCGCAGCTCTTGACGAAGTTCGTTAATCTCATTTCTAAGCTCTGGAACCACGCCTACCTCAATCACAGTCGCAGTGGACATGGTGTTACCTATAGTTCTTGCTACAACTCTTTCTCCAGACTGAACGATTCCACCCACTATCAAACCTTTAGAGCCGTTACAGATAACATCTCTACCAGCACGTATATTGGAGTGCATAATACTCTGAGAAACAATTACATCTTCACCAGCGGTTACGTTTCCATCTTGAATGAAAGAAACCTTCACACTTTTTCCAGCGGTAACTTGGCCTTTGTTATATCCGATAATTCCACCAGTAATTTCAATGGAGCCCCCAGAGATTAACTCTGCACCTTCAACGCCGCCTACAACCCGAATATCACCGGCAGACTTTACAGTGAAGCCTGAAAGGACATTCCCACGTATGACGACTGTACCTACAAAATCAATATTTCCAGTGCCGTAATCGACATCACCATTCACTTCATATACAGGAAACACATTGATTTTCCCGTTATCAGTTAACGTGACCAGTCCATCAATCGCTGCGTACATCGAAGTGCCATCGTTATCAATGAGTACATTTTTCCCGATTTTAAAATGAGCTTCCTTTCCAGCCTTGAAAGCAAGCTCATCACCAGTTACAGTCATCCCTAACTTTCCAGGCTGGGCAGGGATAATTTTAGCTATTAACTTTCCTTTAAGCACATTACGAAGCCGGACCAAGTCCTTGTAGTCGACCTTACCATCCGCTTTCTCAAGCGGTTTGCGGTCCTCTTCCAGATCAACTGTAAGCATAACTCGTCCATCCGTGCCATGCACAGCAGGATAACCTGCAGCAATCGGAACTTTACTCCAAAAAAACTCCTCAGGATGACTACTAATACGTTCGACAACATCACTCTTGATACCGTAGCGAATATTGTGACTGTGCAGGAAGGCTTCCAGTTCTGTAGATGAGCAGGAAAAATTCTCATCCTTTTTGGAGAACTGCAAATACGCGATTCCTTTGTCCTCCGAAAAAGTTATACTCAAGTACTGATTCAAAGCATATTGACCGATCAAATTTTGCTCCCCCTTGTCACCGCTAACGGTTAATCGTTCTGCATAAGGAGATCACGGTTCTTCTCGAGCGTTCCCCTCAGCCGCAAAATAGCTTTGGAATGCAACTGCGAAATTCTTGAAGGAGATAACGACATGACCTCAGCAATCTCACTTAAAGATAAATCTTCATAATATAAAAGGGACACAACGGTCCTTTCTTTCACCGTTAATTTCTCAATACCTTTGGTGAGCGCTTCGCGCAAGTAGAATTCATTTACCTTGCTATCCGGATTCTTAGCTTTATCGTCCACCAGTATGGACATTCGGGTCTCTGATTCCTCTTCACGAATCGGGTCTTCCAGTGAACAAAGTGACATCACAGCCACATCCTGCAACATATTTTGAAATTCCAGTTCACTAATATTAAGGTATTGGCTCATTTCCTCGTCACTAACTGACCTTAAGTGCTTCTGCTCCAGCTGCTGATAAGCGTCCTCAATTTTTTTAGCTTTTTCCCTAACGGATCTAGGTACCCAATCACTTTGGCGTAATGAATCTAATATCGCACCACGCACACGCCAGGACGCATAGGTCTGAAATTGCAATCCTCGTTTGTAGTCGAATTTCTCAATCGCATCAATTAGTCCCATAACCCCATTACTGGCTAAATCATCTTTGGATACATTTTTGGGTAATCCCACAGCCAAACGACTGGATACATAATCAACAATATGGAGATAACTCTCTATCAGCTTCTTTTTGGCATCAGGGTCTCTGTGTTCTTTCCACTGTTCCCATAGCTCGTCAGTTTCCAATTGAGAAGCTTTACGCTCGTTCAATAGCTTTCACCCTTCCCAAAGTTTAGTCAGCGAGCATTCGCGGCGAAATGTACCTTCCAATAAGATCACCGATTCCGCCTCAGCCCTCACTTATTCTTCTTTCAGGTGACGAACGGCCTTGGCCAATTCTTCAGGATCCTTCATCGAAACTAGCTTAGGAGGTGTAAGAGGCTTAAATCCCTCGCTATTTTCGTTTCCTTGTCCTGGCTTCGGTTTTAGTAGATTGATTAATTCTTCATCCTCATTAGGCGTGCTGATATCCAGCTTCGCCCCAAGTTCTTCACCACCAGTATCCACTTCATCCGGAGGCGATGTTTGAATCATAATAAAACCCAATACCCATCTTACGAGGAAAGCAAGCAGAAACCAGATGATAAATGCAATTAGGCTTCTTAATAAACTAGTACCCAATACATTGTTACTGTAGGTTACAAAAAAGGTAAATATGAAACCTACCAAACCCGACACCAAGTTTATCAAAATGTTTCCAATCATATTCATAATTATAGTTCCTTAGCGCCTTTTTGCACACTGCGAATAAACAATATACCAGTGTTGCAGGCTATTTCTATCGTACGGCCATAATTGCCGCCTGTGTCTTCTGCGATTAACGGAATTTTTAAATTTTCAAGTGCTAGTTTACAAGATTCAACATTACGAGGCCCGATCCTCATGGTGTCGCTCCCCCCGGCAAAGGCAAACATTTGTGAACCTCCGGCCATCTTGGCTACGATCCGGCTCCGAACCGCCCCAAGCTCTAGCAGACGGGATAAGAGCTCCGGCACTGCAGTATCTGCAAACTTAGCGATGTTTAACTGCCCTTCCCTAGCAATCTCAGATGATGGGAGCATTACATGCGCCATCCCTGCAAGCTTTTTTCCAGGGTCAAACAATGTTAATCCCACGCAGGAGCCAAGACCTGTGGTACGAATTAAACTGTCTTGGCTACCCACGTTAAGATCCGCCATCCCTACTTTAATAATGCTTTGTTCTTCAATCATTTTCAAAAGGAACTCCTAGCGATTTGAAGATTTTCGGGAATGATTCCGGATCGGGAATAAGGAAAAATTGCCCTTCAATTTCGTTTTTCCCTTCGAAGAAGGTAGTGTCGATCAACAATGCATCGTCCCCCATCTGCCCGAATTGCAGCAGACCGTAGCTAAGGATAGCGCCAGCCATGTCCATAGCAAGGGCCGGCACCGTTGGATACATAGAAAGTGCGGTGAAATCTGCTAGAGAAGAAAGATACGATCCTGCCAAAATATTGCCAATTTCGCTTAGTGCAGAGAGCTCCATTTCTCCAAGCTCTTCATTACTCGATAGCTCAATGCCCGCAATACGACTAAGTAAGTTCATAGCCGCTTCTGGTGACAGAATGAAAAACAGGTTACCTGGAGCTTCACCCTCCACACGTAGAAACACCGCATATACAAGTTCTTCGGCTCCGCCAACTTTATCTGTTATTTCTTCAAAGTTAAGGAGCTGTACCTTAGGAACAGCCATATCTATCGGCTTATTCAAGAGCTGTGATAATGCGGTGGCTGCATTTCCAGCTCCAATGTTCCCAACTTCCTTAAGCACATCCATTTTGAAATCTTTATAGTGCTTAAATAGTTCCACAGGTTAGCCCTCTAGGCTTTCTAATTGAACGATTTCGCTTTTGTTAAGCACTTCTGACAAGTTAAGCATAATCAGTAAGCGCTCGTCTCCAATCTTGGCCACCCCATCCAAATACTTTGCCTTGATGCCGCCAACAACATCAGGAGGTGTATCAATAGAATCTCTGTTCAAATCTATAACATCATTTGCAGAGTCTACAATGAAGCCTACTTCCATTTCATTAACAGACACGATGATGATTCTTGTCTGATCGGTGTGTTCAGCCTCTTCGATGCCGAAACGGCCCCGTAGATCAATTACAGGAATAACAACCCCACGTAAATTAATTACACCTTTGATAAATGAATAGGTCTTAGGTACACGAGTAATGGGCATCATGCGCTCAATAGTTTGTACCTTTTCAACTTCAATTCCATATTCCTCTACGCCTAATTTAAACACTATCACTTTAATATCTTCAGCCATGGAATGAACCTCCCTGTTCTATCCTAGTTATTTAATAAAAGCGTTCGGATCAATAATAAGTGCTACTTGACCATCACCAAGAATGGTTGCGCCAGATATTCCTTGTACATCAGGCAAATATTTACCCAGATTCTTAATCACAACCTCGTTCTGGCCAATAAAATCCTGTACTGCTAAGGCAACTAATCTTTCTCCCTTGCGCACCACTACGATTTCTGTTTCTTCTTCGGTACTCTCATCATAATCTGGTACTGAAAAGAGACGACTTAGCGAAACCAGAGGAATATGCGAATCACGGAATTCTACCATTTTATTGCCATGGATTGTACGGATCTGAGATTGCTTCACGATTCCGGTTTCCACTATAGAGGTCAAAGGAATGGCATACTTCTCGGAACCTAATCGGATAAGCATTGCAGCAATGATTGATAGAGTTAAAGGCAGCTGCACTGAGAAATTTGTTCCTTTACCTGGAGCAGAATAAATCGTTACATTGCCGCCTAAAGAAGAAATCTTAGATTTCACTACATCCAGCCCTACCCCGCGGCCTGAAACATCAGAAATGACCTCTGCTGTACTGAAGCCTGGGGCAAATAACAACTGAAAAGCTTCATCGTCCGACATACTGGCTGCCTGCTCTTGTGTTATAACACCCTTCTTCACAGCAGATTTCAGAACCTTCTCCGGATAAATCCCTGTTCCATCTTCTTCGATCTCAATGAAGACGTGATTACCACTGTGGAAAGCCCGCAAATAGACCGTTCCGGTCTCAGGCTTACCAGCAGCAACACGATCCGCAATGGATTCGATACCATGGTCAACTGCATTACGCAATAAATGCACCAGCGGATCCCCGATTTCGTCAATGACCGTTCGGTCCAGCTCAGTTTCTGCTCCTGTGATGATAAGATCTACTTTTTTGTCTAGTGACTTGGCTAGATCACGAATCATACGTGGGAATCGGTTAAATACTGTATCTACTGGAACCATCCGCAGCTTCATTACAATATTCTGGAGATCTCCGCTTACCCGGCCCATATGCTCAACCGTTTCTGTAAGATCACCATTTTGAACCTCAGAAGCCAGCTGTTCCAATCGGACACGGTCGATAAGAAGTTCACTGAATAAATTCATCAACACGTCCAAACGTTCAATATCTACACGAATGGTACGTGATGGTGCCCCACCTGTTTTGTGAGCTGCCGGTTTGTTCCCTTCTTCTTTGGTTGGCAGGGGTTTAGCGGCAGAAGCCGCAGGTGTAGCTGCTGCTGGAGCCTCAGTAGTCGTGGCAGCCACTTCAGAGGCTGCTGCTGCTGTTTCTTGACCCAGCTGTTGCAGAGAGTCTTGATCCAATGCTACTGCCGATACCTTATCAATCTCAGACAGATTTAGTATCATAGCCTGAATTTGATCAGCACTTTTTTGAGTTATGTAATAGAGAGAGAAGCTTTGATCAAATTTCTCTTGTTCAATATCCTGAACGGATGGGAAGGATTTAACCACTTCACCTGAACGCTCCAAAAGATCAAACACCATATATGCACGTACTGCCTTAAGCTGACAATCCTTGCGAATGGTTACGTCCACATATAATACTTGATGTCCTTCTTGAATCGACTGTTCTAGAACAGAAAATTGAAACTCATCTAAATGAATCGGGGTTTCAACCGCTTGTGCAGCAGGTCCTGAGACAGAAGCTGCCTCACCACCCGCAACAGGAATCTCTCCCCGGACTATAGCCTGTAAGGAGGAGACGATAGACGAAACATCCGCTTTACCCTCGCCTCCTCCCGTAATATCCTCAACCATAGACTCCAAGGCATCCAAACTTTTGAACAACGTATCAAAAATGAAATCCTGCATGCGCAGTTTGTTGTTGCGTACCAAATCAAGAACATTTTCCATTTGGTGTGTGAGTGAAGCCAAATCTTCAAAGCCCATAGTTGCTGCCATACCTTTTAAGGTATGCGCAGAGCGGAATATTACCTGTACAATACTAATGTCCTCAGGATTCGCTTCCAGCCCCATCATGCTCTCGTTCAATGACTGCAGATGATCGTTCGACTCATCAATAAACATGGATAAATATTGGTTCATGTCCATCAGTGAGCACCTCCCCTTTGAGTTCGCTTTTCTGTTATTTAACAGCTTGCACCAGCCTTGGAGCAATTTCTTGCAAAGGCAGTACGTGCTGGACGCACTGTAATTCCACCGCAGATCGCGGCATTCCATATACGACACAAGTTTCTTCGCTTTCAGCAAAGGTTGAGGTTACCCCAGAGTCGTATAAGGATTTCATCATTCTTGCCCCATCACTACCCATCCCTGTCATTAGTAACAAATGACGTTCTAACGATGTGAGCGGCAGCAATGATTCAAATAAAACATCCACAGAAGGTCGATGGCCATTACGTGCCTCCTCCTTTGTGAGTACAACCGCATATTGCCCTCTAGAGGATGGGACAACTTGTAAATGATAGCCTCCAGGTGCTATATAAGCAGTTCCTTTTTGCAATATCATCCCCTGCTCAGCTTCAATCACTTCTAGCGGGCTGAAGGTATTCAGTCGCTGGGCTAGTGATTTGGTAAAGTTAGGCGGCATATGCTGCACAATAACAATAGGCGCTGGAAAATCTGCAGGAATCTTCTCCAGAAATACCTTTAGAGCACGTGGTCCACCTGTAGAGCACCCCACGGCAACCAACTTTTGCAGATCATTACTCCCATACTTCCGGACCTGAGGATTTGCAGGAGCGTCAGAAGACACTTCCACTTTAGGTTTAGGCAACGGTTTTGGTGGGGTAGCGTTATTCTCTACTCTTGACCTTGCATTACTCTTTTCTGATAAAGGTGGTGGAGTAGAGATTAATGGTTTTGCTGCTCTTTTAGGAACAGTATGATCTAACGGCTGCTTCACCCGCGGTTTTTTGGTCACTTCATTTTTGAGTGAAGCTTTAGGTTCTACCTTGGGTTTGCCGGGCATCACTCTCGGTACAGTTGGCGGTGCGACTTCTACTGGCGGTATGTCTGGCAACTTAAATGCAGAAGCACGTGCTTCGCGCTGCTCCCGGGCCATCATAGCCTCTTTCATTTGTTCCCTTAAGGATTCTCCCACTCCCATGATATCCTGAGAGTTGGTAATCGAAGGTTTACGAATAAAGTCAAAAGCGCCCCATTCCAGTGCAAGAATGGTTTCCTTCATGCCCTCTTCATTGATCCCTGACAGCATAATCACTGGCAGAGGGTCTGAGGCCATTATTATTTTCAGCGCTTCCAGGCCGTTCATTTCTGGCATTTCTACATCCATAGTAACCAGATCTGGACGAAGCTCATTGATTTTTTCGATAGCCTCACGACCGTTTTTTGCTGTTGCCGTCACCTGAAAGTCAGCGTCATTTTCAATTAAATCGGAAATGATCTTGCGCATAAATGCCGAATCATCAACAACCAATACTTTATATGGCTTCATATCATTTCCACCTCTGTCCCAAATTCAGAACAACTATTTACTTCGCTTTAACCATTTATGGATAAAGCCTTTAATCCCTTGGACTTTTGTGGTCTTTTTAGAATCAATGGTCAAATAACTTAGGGCAAGCCGATGTATATCCTTTGCAGCAATACAGTTTGGAAAAGCCAATGTGAATGGCGTTTGCCTTTTGACAGCCTGCACTACATGGGCATCTGAGCTTATATGACCAAGATAAGAAATATCTAATTGCAAAAAACGACTGGCGGCCATTCGGATCTTGTCGCTTGTCGCTATGGCTTCCCTTTCATCACCTGCCTGGTTCACAATCAATTTAAAGGAAGTCTCAGGATAGGTACGATTCACAACCTTCATTAATGCGTATGCATCTGTGATAGCTGTTGGTTCTGGTGTAGTAACGACTAAGCAATCGTCGGCAGAAGTTATAAACTTCATCGTTTCCTTAGATAATCCAGCACCTGTATCGAATAAAATATAATCCATGCTGTCCGCGATAAGTGCTATCTGATTTGTGAAATAATCAAGATCAGACTCTGAAAGAGTAAATAGCTCATCCATTCCAGAGCCACCAGCTATAAAAGGGAGCGAATTCGGACCGTATTGAATAGTCTGCTCGATATCCGCTTCTCTTTTTAACAAATGATAAAGATTATATCTCGCCGATACGCCCATCAACACATCTATATTAGCCATGCCGATATCTGCATCGAACAGCAAAACCCGTTTGCCCATAGCCTTTAAAGTTAGAGCGAAGTTAAGTGTAAAATTCGACTTACCAACGCCCCCTTTACCACTACACACCGTAATGATCCTGGCGGATGATCCCCCTCTTACAGCTACTTTAGAATCCTGACTGGATACAAGCTGTCTTAAGGATTGTGCCTGATCCATCATGTTTCACCTGTTCCAAGAAGCAACTCACTAAGCTGTCCTTTGGTAGCCATAAGCAGATCATCAGGTACATTTTGACCATCAGTCATATAAGACAAGGTAAGTGGGAAGTCATTCAGGACATTAAAGAGCGGGCCGTAACTCCCCGTCTCATCCAGCTTTGTGAAAATAACCTTATCCAGTCTATATCTGCCGAAATGCTCTGCAATAAGTTTCATATCACGGCTTTTGGAGGTCAGGCTAAGCACAAGATAGGTTTCACTTCTCAATTCCTTCGCAAGCAAGCTTTGCAGTTCTGCTACTAGTATATCATTGCGATAATTTCGGCCAGCTGTATCCATTAATACTAGATCACAACTCTCCAAGCGAAAGAGTGCTCTTTGCAAATCTCCTGGCGATTGGACAACCTCCAGTGGAACATTGAGGATAGCAGCATAGGTTCGCAACTGTTCAACAGCTGAGATTCTATACGTATCGGAGGTGATAAAACCTACCTTGCGTCCGTGCTTAAATAGCTGTTCTGCCGCAAGCTTAGCTATGGTTGTGGTCTTTCCAACTCCAGTGGGTCCGGCAATATATACAATTTGAGTATCCCGGGCAATTCCATCAGCAATTCGTCCCGTCAGGAAACCATCAATCTGTTCTTTAAGAGATCCCATAAATTTCTCTGGTCCCCAAGTACGCCCTTCATCTACCCAACGTTCCGAGATGTTACTGATCCATTCCTCAACAAGCACAGCATCCATTTCTTGCTCTAATAAAAGATCCCGTAGCTCCTGCAGACTGTCTGGAAGTTCTCTTCCACCTGAGGATTGTCTGGCAATTCGCTCCATCCAGAGCTTCATATCTCTAATCTCACGAAGAACATCATTTTCGAGAGCAGTGGCAACCTCTGGCGATTGTTCTAATCCTAATGATTCATACAACGCTGATACAGAAGGTGCATCTTCCAGATTTAATTCAGGAAGTTTTTGCTCAGGTACTGGCTCCGGATGCTTGGCTATCGATTCTTGTACATTGATAGCTTCCGATAAGGCTGCGGCAATCTCAGCAAACGTCCGTGACTCTTCTGGCTTTTCTAATGAAACAGAAGGTACGGAAGGGATAGAAGGTGTAGTGGAAGCAGATGACGCTTTTTGATAAGCCTGTGGTACTGCACTCCGTGGAATGTTCATCGCTGGCGCAGCCGGCTTTTTTAGAACATTATTCTTCTCTGCCTTTTCTACTGCAGCTACAACTTCTATTTTTTTCTTCTTAAATAACCCTAAAAATCCGCCGATTTTGATTTCCTTTGTACTTAAAATGACGGCCTCGCTCCCAAGCTCGTTGCGAATGGAGAGCATGGCGTCAGGCATCGAATCGACCACGTAACGCTTCACTCTCATAAATTCACCACTCCGACGCTTTGTATTTCAATGTTAGGCTCTAGCTCGCTATAAGACAGTACAGGAATGTCCTGCATCGTTCGTTCAATCACCTGCCGCAAATACATACGAATGGTTGGTGATGTGAGCACTATTGGCTGTTGCCCTGTCTGCAGCAATCGATTGATCTGTTCACTTAACCGCTGATAGATCGTTTGTGTCGAAGTTGGATCTAGGGCCAAATAACTTCCCTGTTCAGATTGCTGCACACTCTCAGAAATTTTCTTTTCAAGATTAGGTCCAACCGTGATGACTTTCAGTGTCTCTCCTACTTGTGAGAATTGCTGAGTAATCTGTCTGGACAAGGACTGACGAACATATTCAGTGAGTATATCCGGATCCTTGGTGTATGTCCCATAATCCGCCAATGTCTCAAAAATCGTAACCAAATCTCTGATCGATATCTTTTCACGAAGCAGCTTAGCAAGAACTTTCTGCACATCCCCAATCGCCAATACGGAAGGAATAAGATCGTCGACGAGCACTGGATAATTATCCCTAAGGTTGTCCACCAGCATCTTAGTTTCCTGTCTTCCTATCAGCTCATGTCCATGACGTTTGATTAACTCCGTCAGATGTGTTGCGACAACAGATGGAGGGTCGACTACAGTATAGCCGGACAATTCAGCCCGCTCTTTAACCGATTCATCAATCCATAATGCTGGAAGCCCAAAGGATGGTTCGATGGTCTCAATACCGTTTATAGATTCATCATCATATCCTGGACTCATTGCAAGGTAATGATTAAGTAATAATTCACCACCACCGACTGTATTTCCTTTAATTTTTATGACATATTCATTCGGTTTTAGTTGAATATTGTCGCGAATGCGAATAACAGGTACTACAAGACCCATTTCTAGGGCACATTGCCGTCGAATCATGATGATACGATCTAACAGATCGCCTCCCTGACCTGTATCCGCCAAAGGAATAAGACCATAACCAAACTCGAATTCAATGGGATCAACCGACAGCAAATTAATGACACTTTCCGGACTTCGTACCTCTTCAATCTGCTTCTCTTCAACAAGTTGCTCTTCGGCAATCTGTTTCTTATTTAAATTTTGTCCCATACGGTAGGCTGCAAAAGCCAGCAAACCGGCCAATGGGAGCGTTGTAATCATATGTATGGGTGTAAAGAGTCCAAGAAAAGCTACCGTAACTGCGACAATATACAACAATTTCGGATAGGACAATAACTGTCCTGTCAGCTCTTCTGCAAGATTACCTTCCGAAGAAGCTCTAGTAACAATCAAGCCGGCTGCTGTCGAAATCAGCAAAGCTGGAATTTGACTGACGAGACCGTCCCCGATGGTCAATACAGAATAAGTGGATAACGCAGTAGCAAAGTCCATCCCGTGAACCATCATACCGATGATAAATCCACCGATGAGATTGATCAGCAAGATGATAATACTCGCAATCGCGTCTCCTTTAACGAATTTACTCGCACCGTCCATGGCTCCGAAAAAATCCGCTTCGCGTTCTACGTTACGACGACGCTCACGTGCCTGGGTTTCGTTAATCATGCCTGCGTTAAGATCGGCATCAATACTCATTTGCTTACCGGGCATCGCATCCAAGGTAAATCTAGCGCCTACCTCAGCTACGCGCTCTGAACCTTTGGTGATAACAATAAACTGAACTACTACCAAGATCAGAAACACGATAAATCCAACAGCAATTTGTCCGCCAGCGATCCAGCTACCGAAAGTAGATACCACTGAACCGGCATCTCCATAAGTCAGGATCAGTTTTGTAGTCGAGATGTTAAGTGACAGACGAAACAGTGTGGTTACTAGGAGCAATGAAGGGAAAATTGAAAATTCGAGTGCATTTTTCGTATTCATAGCAACCAGAATGATAATTAATGCGATTGAGATGTTAATAACAAGCAAAACGTCCAATAGCCAGGACGGGATAGGCAGAATCATCATAAGCACGATCCCGATGATGCCTAGCAAAACTGTTAAATCTTTAGCTTTCAATGTCCTAACCCCCCCGCCTTATCTCCTCTTACCTTTAAGCTTATATACATATGCCAGCACTTCAGCCACAGCCTGGAACAGATCATTTGGAACGACATCTCCAATCTCTGCCCTTTGGAATAATGCCCGTGCCAGCGGTTTGTTTTCCATAGTCACGACGCCGTGCTCTTTAGCCAGCTCCCGGATGCGAAGTGCTACATAATCCTGCCCTTTTGCTATAATCTGCGGCGCTTCCATCTTGGTACCGTCATATTTAAGCGCAACAGCAAAGTGCGTAGGATTCGTAATGATTACATCCGCATTTGGAACTTCCTGCATCATACGCTGCATGGCCATTCTACGTTGGCGTTCCCTGATCTTACCTTTGATTAGAGGGTCACCCTCCATTTTTTTGTATTCATCCTTGATATCCTGCTTGGACATTTTCAGGCTTTTTTCATGCTCGTATTTCTGATACATGTAGTCCAGAAAAGCCATAACCAATAGGGCAGCCCCGATTTTCAAACCAAGACTCATCGTCAGCTTGGCCGCAAATTTAAAAATCCCCTCCGCACTGATATGCGACAGGGATGCAAAGTTCTTCTTTTCTCCCCATAAAGTGCTATATACCAGATAAGCGATAATTAGAAGCTTAAATATGGATTTCAGGAACTCGACAAACGAACGCATGGAGAAAATATTTTTGAACCCTTTTATCGGATTAATCTTGCTGAATTTAGGGGTGATCCCCTCTCCTGTGGTCATAAATCCCACCTGCGCCAAATTGCTTACCAGCGCCATAACAAAAACTATTCCAAGTAATGGAGCTAGCAAAATCAGTATTTGTAGTCCATATTGATTAAATAGCAGCGTTATATTCTCAGGAGTAACCTCCAGTGTCATTTGATTCTGAAATACGTCCATATATAGCTTCATGAAACGCTCTTTCATAAAACCACCAAACATCATCAAGCTAACTATTGCTGATAACAATACAACTGCACCGGATAGCTCAGCACTTTTGGCTACTTGACCCTTCTTACGAGCATCTTGCCGTTTCTTCGGGGTTGCTTTTTCCGTCTTTTCACCGGCGAATTGTTGAAGATCCAGTCTATACCGCTTCGTCTTAGGCATAATACGCTCCCCTTACGGTCACCTACGGACTCTTCCCCATGAGACTCAATAAATTCTCCATGGATTCGAACATGATATCGAAGAGATTCTGAAACAGCACAGCCAGACCAGGCATGAGCACTAAAAGCAGTGCAAGACCTATAATGATTTTGAGCGGAACCCCAATAACAAATACATTATATTGCGGAGCCGTTCTCGCCAAGAAAGCAAGGCCAACATCAGTCAGAAACAGCGCAGTTACTAAAGGAGCCGACATTTGAAAAGCGAGTACAAAGGACTGCACAAATGTTCGAACCAGAAACTCTGATAAACTACCGTCAATCATGCCTAGAAATAAATCATTATTCATAGGAACCCATTTATAACTGTACACAATAGCATCTAGCAGATGGTGATGACCATTCATGCTCAGAAACATTAGCAGGGCAATCATATATTTGAAATTACCGATAACAGGTGCAGATGTTCCAGTCATAGGATCAATGACATTAGCAATACCGAAGCCAATCTGAATATCTATAAACGAACCTGCTGTCTGAATCGCCATAAACATCAAATATCCAATGAAACCTAGCAATAAACCTATTAATACCTCTCTGGCAATCAGCAAAATATAACTGAAATCCTGCGGGATTGTAAGTCCTGTTCCGTTAGCACTAAAGACAACCAATGCTACAAAAAAAGAAATGCCAATCTTAAAGGTTGTCGGGACCCCTTGTGAAGAAAATACAGGAACGACAACAAAAAAAGCGGTTATTCGACAAAAAATAAGCAAAAAGACGGGTAAACTTTGCAGTATGGTCTCCATGTTCATTGTTTAACCAATATACATGTAGAGATTACCTAAAATTTGGCTTGTAAAGTCAATCAGCTTCGTGACGATCCACGGACCAAATAGCAATAAAGCCAGTAGCACTGCGACGATTTTGGGAACAAACGCTAGCGTCTGTTCCTGAATCTGTGTCGTAGCCTGAAAAATACTGATTATTAGCCCTACCACCAGACCAAGAATCAGCATGGGTGCGCTGACTTCCAGCACTAAATATACGGCTTGGCTTGCTAGCCCGATTATAAACTCCGTACTCATCCCTCATGCCTCCTCTTTAGGTCAGGTGTTAAAACTAAGAAGTAGTGATTTAATGACTAAGTACCAGCCGTCTACCAGTACAAAGAGCATTATTTTAAAAGGTAATGAAATCATAACCGGGGGAAGCATCATCATCCCCATGGCCATCAGTGTGCTCGCCACAACAATATCAATAATCAGGAATGGTATGAAAATTAAGAAGCCCATTGTAAAAGCTTTTTTCAATTCACCAATTGCGAAAGCTGGCACCATCACCGTCAGTGGAATATCACTGTATGTAGCCGGCTTAGTAGATCCGGTATAACCGGTGTATTTCATAAATAACAGAAGATCTTTGGTGTTCGTCTGTTTAAACATAAATTCTTTCATCGGATCAGCAGCTTTATCGAAAGCCTCGGTCTGGGTAATTGTCCCCTTCATATACGGCTGCAACGCGTTTTCATTCACTGTGGCCAGCGTTGGTGACATAATGAACAGGGTCAGAAACAGAGCAAGTCCTACCAGCACCTGGTTCGGAGGCATATTCTGAGTACCCAGCGAGGTTCTCACAAAACCTAATACGATTACAATTCTAGTAAAGCTAGTCATAAGAACCAGAAACGCCGGAGCAATACTCAGAACCGTAACAAGAAGAAGAATTGATATGGAACTGGTACCACTGCTTGAACCTTCATTACCGACCTGAATATTAACATTAGGTATAGGATCAGCATGTATCGGCGTCATCATAACCACACTGATAATACCGAACAGCAGAATAGCAAGAATTAGCTTCTTTTTCATATATTCCTCGACTCATCCTTAGTAACATCATCCCGAAGCAGCTCTTCCATTTTCTCTTTACGCTCTGGTGCAGAACGAAGCTTGGATTGCAAAGTCTCGTAAAAAGATGATGTTTCACTAAGTTCAATTTCCTGAGATGGAACCTCCCCACGCAGCTTTACCTTTACCTTGGCAATAAGCGGTGCGAGGAAATTATTCTGGTTAGAGGACTGATCCTCAAATGCCGCAATGATCAATGCTACCTCATCCGGATCGGTGACTTTATCCAAAATGGATATATTCTCACCAATCCCGATTAAGTAAAGACTGCTTCCCAGTTCGATAACCTGCATCGACTTATTAGGTCCAAGCCCTATTGCACCAAGCGTTCTTATGGAACGGTTGCTCATAAAGGTCTGATTACGTCGTCCAAGAAAACGAATTAGTACCACTATAAGTACAATGATTATCGCCAGGACAATAATAACTTTAAACAAATTCAGCAGGGTGTTACTGCTTCCGAACGCTTCGGAATATAACATGACTTTATCCTAAGCGCCCAACGTTTTGTTAATAGCTTCGATAACCCGGTCAGCTTGGAAAGGCTTCACAATAAAGTCTTTAGCTCCTGCTTGGATTGCATCGATAACCATAGCCTGCTGGCCCATGGCTGAACACATAATAACCTTTGCAGCCGGATCTACTTTTTTGATTTCTTTCAGGGCGGCGATTCCGTCCATCTCAGGCATAGTAATATCCATCGTGATGAGGTCCGGACGCAGTTCCTTGAATTTTTCTATCGCTTGAGAACCGTCCTGAGCTTCGCCCACTACTTCAAATCCGTTTTTCGACAAAATGTCACGGATCATCATTCTCATAAATGCTGCATCGTCCACGATTAGAATTCGGTTAGCCATTTTTACAAAATCCTCCCTAAGTATGCTTATTGTAATTTCTGAATTCGGTCCCACTGGCTGACGATATCCGTAACGCGTACGCCAAAGTTTTCGTCGATAACAACGACTTCACCTTTGGCAATAAGCTTGTTGTTAACCAAAATATCTACAGGCTCACCTGCGAGCTTGTCCAGCTCAATAATCGAGCCTTGTGACATTTCTAAAATATCTTTGATCTGCTTCTGGGTCCTTCCTAATTCTACGGTTACTCTAAGCGGTATGTCCATCAATAAATTTAAATTATTTTCATCAATATGACCAAAGGCCCCACCATTCAGATTTGCAAATTGCACAGGCTGTACATTTACATTGCGATTTGCCTCAGAATTAAGCGGTGGTGTCTGTCCATATGGCATCCCTTGCGGTGGCATACCGTATGGTGGCATCCCAGGCATTCCGTATGCTGGCATACCCGCTGGAGGATAATAATACCCGCCTTCTGGCATCCCTGGATACGGTGGCATACCCTGCGGTGGATATGGTGGTTGCGTTCCTCCTGCGGGCTGTGAGGGCGCCTGTTGCACCGGAGGTGCTGGAGGTGGTGTCTCAGCAGAATTCGTTATGGCAGGTGTTTCAGCCATTGTGACCGCTGCCTCCTCCTCTGCAGGACTAACATCACCAAGAAGCATGGACACCATATCTTTTGCGAACTGAACAGGCAAGAGCTGCATAATAGTAGAATCTATCAAATCACCAATTTTAAGCCGGAACGAAATACGAATTAGGGTCTCATCGTCTGGCAGACTGCCTACTCCTTCTCCGCTGGACATATTCAAAATGTCGATACCCGGAGGCGAGATATTAACAAAACGATTAAAAATCGTAGACATCGATGTAGCAGAAGAACCCATCATTTGATTCATAGCTTCTTGCACAGCGCTAATATGAATTTCATTCAACTCTTCATCCTTAGGTTCGCCAGCACCGCCAAGCATCAGATCGGCAATGACCTGCGCATCCCTAATCTTAATAACAAGTGAGTTAATGCCTTGAAACCCATCCACATATTGAACGTGAACAGCTACATGCGGTTTAGGAAAAGCGATTTCAAACTCCCCGCGTGTAATGATCGAAACTTGAGGGGTTGTAATATCTACTTTTTTCCCTAATAAAGTGGAAAGTGCTGTTGCTGCACTGCCAAACGTTATATTACCAATTTCGCCCAAAGCATCCTGTTCAAACGGTGTTAGATAGTCATCTACCGTTTTCTCCGTAGGAGCTAATGAGCCCTCCGCAGATTGTCTCAGAAGGGCGTCGATTTCTTCTTGGGATAAATAATCTTTACTCGTCAAATTCTTCAACTCCTTCATTGACAATTTCGTCTATTTGCACGGCTACCCGATCTTTAACCATTCCGGGACTTCCGATGAACTTAAGCTTCTCCCCTACCTTAATCGACAGTCCAGAATCTACGTTTCTGTTGAGAGAAATCACGTCACCGACGCTAAGCCCTAGGAATTCAGATATGGATAAGCTCGATTCTCCAAGTTCAGCAACAATCGGCAGCTTCGCTTTATGAACTCTAGCTCTAATGGCCAGAAGCTCATCTTCATCCCGCGTCTTCTTCTCTGTCACAAACCATTGGTGAACAGAAAGTCTGGACATGATAGGCTCTAGAACGACATGCGGTATACAAAGATTGATCATGCCTGTTGTGTCTCCAATTTTGGTACTTAGAGAGATTAATGCAATGGTCTCATTGGGCGATACAATCTGCATGAACTGCGGATTCGTCTCAAGAGCTTCCATCCGCGGATGAATATCCAGCACCGTTTTCCAAGCCTCCTGCAGACTCTCAAAACATCTACTAAAGATGCGCTCCATAATTGTTGTTTCGATCTCAGTAAGAGCATTAATCTTAGAAGGTGCAGTTCCAAAGCCTCCAAGCAACCTGTCCAGCATAGCAAAAGCAATGTTAGGATGAACTTCCATTACCATGCGGCCCTCTAAAGGTTCTGCTTCAAAAATGTTCAATATCGTCATTTTCGGTATGGAGCGAATAAATTCATCATAAGGGAGCTGCTCTACTTGAACGACATTAATCTGAACGAAGGTGCGCAATTGGGCTGAAAAATACGTTGTAAGATAACGGGCGAAATTGTCATGTATCCGTGTAAGACTGCGGATATGATCTTTGGAAAAGCGGACAGCCCGTTTAAAGTCATAAGAGCGGATTTTCTTCTGAGTTTCTTCCTTTTTAAGTTCATCGGCGTCCATCTCACCTGAAGAAAGTGCAGCAAGTAGAGCATCAATTTCGTTTTGTGATAGTACATCAACCAATTCAATCACCCCCCCATCAAAGAATTATCAGGAATAAAGCTACACAGAAGCCAAAAGGAATTTGGTGATTTCGATCTGAGTAATTTGGCCCTCAGTCAATGTCTTATTGATCAGATTAATAAGCTTACTGCTAAGCTGATCTTTTCCATTCGCTCCATTAAGGTCCTCAGGTTTGGTATCTGCAAGCGTCTTGATAATTATTGGTTTGATTTTGATCTCTTTTATTTTTTCGAATTCTTCCTTTGATTTCGCAGAACTCAGTTGGAAGGCGAAATCTACTTGAAGGATAAAATCGGGATCAGCAAGATTTGTTTTGATATCAATGATTTCTGCCGTCAATTCGACGATTTCATCTGCAGTTAAATGTTTTGTTTCCACATTTTGAACAGCAGCACTTACCTCGTTCGTATCTTTCGGAAAGATCCTGTCCATTAGTAAAAATGCGGCGACCACGATCAGAGTAATCGCTAGTAATATCGTGATGAGCCACGGCATCATCTTTTTCATGTTAGCTCCTCCATTGACTGGATTTTAATGGTGGCAGCATATGTGCCTATGTCCCTGTTATAATCCCGGATCTTCGTAATAACCTCATCGGCTTTTTCGAGAACGATCAGTCTTTTTCCGGTTACGAGCGTAATATATGTATCCGGGCTTTCTTCTACCATTTCGACCAGTAGGGCATTGATCCACATCGGTGTTCCATTTAATCTTGTTACCGATATCATAACAGGCCTCCTAACAAAATAGGGGGAGGAGTAACTCCCCCACGACTCCGCATGAACCATTTAAGAAAATATAGAATTTATTGATTAAATTAACGCTTCAGGTTTACTACTTCCTGCAGCACTTCATCAGAAGTTGTGATGATACGGGAATTCGCCTGGAATCCACGCTGTGATACGATCATTTCTGTAAATTCATTGGTAAGATCCACATTGGACATTTCCAGCTGTCCAGAGATGATTGCCCCGGTGCCATCTTCTGTATTGTTCGCTGTAGTCGGAACTAGTTCGCCTTCTGCATTCGCATTAAGTGTCATACGATACAGATTGCCTCCGATTTTCTCCAGACCAGATGGGTTAGTAACCTTGGCTACACCAATCTTTACCCCAGCTTCAGTCGTTCCATCCGCCATGGTCTGTACAATTGTTCCATCATTAGAGATAGAAAACGCCGTTACATCGTCACCTAATTGAATGAGCCCGCCGTCGGAATCTAAAACATGAAGTCCGTCAGCAGTAACCAGATTACGTGCAGCGTCAATGTGGAAATCTCCGGCGCGGGTCAAAAACGCAGTTTCTTGATCCTCAGTAAGCTTAACCAGGAAAAAACCATCTCCATCGATACGTAAATCTGTTGGGTTGTTGGTGGTTTGAGCACTGCCAGCCAAATGTAGGGTATCTATAGAAGCAATACTAACACCTAGTCCAACTTGTTTCGCATTTACCCCACCTTGACCATCCTCACCCGGTGCAGTAACACCAGAAACGGTTTGGCTCATAATATCCTTGAACATAACACGTCCGGATTTAAATCCGATAGTGTTTACGTTAGCAATATTATTACCGATTACATCAAGCTTAGTTTGAAAGCCTCTCATTCCTGAAACCCCTGAATACATTGATCTTAACATGTTTAATGTCCTCCCAGATTATAGAGTCCTAATAACTTTCCAAGTGAATTGGGACCGCGTCAGTCGGTCAGCGGCCGCCTCGGCTTTCCGTTAGGACCAGCCTATTATGAAATCACTATTGCACTATCGATTTGTGTAAATACATTATCTTTGATCGAGTTACCATCCATAGCAGTAACTACTGTGCGATTAGGAACGCTAACGATAAACGCCAAATCCTTCATTAATATCAAGGATTCTTTACTTCCCTTAGCAGCAGCTTTGTCCACAGCAGATGAAATTTGATCCAACTGACCGCTTCCAAGCTCTATCCCTCTTTGTTCTAGGCGCTTAGCAGCATGATTGCTGAATTTTAATAGTTTCTGTTGCAGTAAACTCTCAAAAGAAGCTTCCCCCGCCACAGACTGCTTAGGCAGCGAAGATCGTTGTAACGTTGTAGAATGCAGGGACGCAGGATACAGTTGGCCTATAGTAAGCCTGTCACTCATATGCTCGCCCCGCTTCCTCCGCTATTCTCCGGAGTATTACTATCTGTACCAGAACCGCTTTCTGGTGTTGCTGCGGCATTCTGAATTTGTGTAATATCGGTTAAAGCAATTCTGTCTTTTCCCACAACCGCATATTGAATACCATTGCTAACAACGATAGATTCAACATTACCTGTCTTAGGCAGCTTTGTGGCGTTGTCTGTCCAAGTAATATCTTTACCAATCAACCCGGATACAGATCCAAGGGACTGATTCATAGCATTAAGCTGAGTAGAGATATTCATCAATTGCTCCACGGATGTAAACTGGGCCATTTGCGCAATAAATTCTTTATCTTCCATCGGTTGCATCGGATCTTGATTTTGCAGCTGAGTAATCAAAATCTTCAAAAACTGATCCTTACCTAAAGTAGAATTACCCGTTGTCCGTGCACTAGAGTCGGGAGTTGTATAATTCCACTGATCTTTAGTAGAGACCGGAACTGTTGTCGCCATAACCACTCACCTCTCTTTCCTTTGTTATTAAAGTTAAGCCTTAGCAGAAAAAGATCCACCTTGGGACTGATCTTCTTGTCCCGCATTTGAAACCCAGTCCTTCCATTCACCATTCAGCTCTGCGGCTAGAACAGCATCACTGGCTTCCTCTCTGCTTTCTTTGGAACGTCTACCCTGCTGTCCACTTCCGGAATTAGGTTGGCGTCCTTCCTGCCCCCATTGCGAATTGAGTGGGGTATTATTTTGCGTAACTTCCAGCTTCTCCACTTGAAGACCTTGAGATTGCAATGCAGCGCGAAGCTGGTTCATTTGTTGTTCCAGCATATCTTTAGCGCCGGTATGTTCAGTCATGAACTGGGCAACTAAATGACCATTTTGCATGGTGATCTTAACATCAACTTGTCCGAGATTTTCTGGAAAAAGGGATATAGTCGCTTCAGCGATCCCACCTTTTTGCACAATCTCTAATTTGCCTGTAATGAAACCTGTCATTTCTTGAGCAAATTGCTGAACCGGAACAGGCGCTGCTGGCACTTCAGCCTTCAGCGGTGCTGTAATTCCTCCGCGCAGAGATAACTGCCCCGCAGTAACAACCTCATGATCCCCTTCGTTAGCTGTAATTCCTAGCGGGGAATCTTGAGCAGATTCTGTTGTCTTCGTTTCCCCGGTTACGCCTGTCTTGATTAACGGTGTGTTCGCAGTCTCTGCTTCAGCTTCTTGCACAGTTCCTGATGTCACAGGCGAGCTTACAACCGTATCATTTTTCACTACAACAGCTTCTCCGGAACGACTGCTCACATTCTGAATTGTTTTATCCGTTGGGTTATTTTTGCTTTCAGTAATAACGGGCTGTTGTAAGGAAGAATCAGAATTAATACTCACATTGCTGGTCTTTCCCTTCCCCTTATTAGTGTTAGAGGAGGACTCTTCTAAAAGCGCTGTGAAATTATTCAATAAACTGATTCCCTTAGTTGCAACTTCCTCATTGCCACTTACTGCAGCTTCTTGAATCATAGAAACTAAACTTTGCAAGTCATCTTGAACTGCAAATCTTAATGTATCAGCATTCTGTGCCAATGGTGACAAGCTTCCAGCCACTTCTGCTTCCGTTGTAGTAGTACCATTCTCTGGAGCATGGCTTCCAGATAGAAGTGCAGATACCTGAAGAATCCAAGCTTGCAAGGCTACCAACAGAGCTGGATCACTACTGATACTTTCATCCAGCTTCTCAACATCAGCAGCAAGTTTTTCAAGGAGCTCACCCTTCTGAGTGTCTTGCCCTGCTTGCTCTTCTCCAGTCGGCTGCACTTCCTTTAACAGGCCTTGCAGCAAAGAAGCTAGATTTCCCAATAGGGGTTCAGCTGGAGTCGACGAGGTGTTGGTATTGCCTCCCATGGTTTGTACCAGGGTTTGAGCAAATGGTGCAGCCGTCGTTGTTGTGCCAGTTGTAGTCGATGAACTCCCGTTTACTGCAGTTGTGTTTGCACTGACAAGCGATTGAACGACTAAACTCATTTATTTTTCACCTCCTTTCCCTATCTATTTAGCACCCATCAGACGATTAACAATTTTCGCAGTTTGCGCGCTATCATTTTTAGTCATTTCTCCCAAAATAGATGAACGAACACTATCACTTACGGTATTCATAATCGTCACGACCTTATCAGGGCTAATCTTGTACATTTCTCCTAGTAACGATGCTGCATTAGCAGGAGTCATTGAGCTGAAGGTCTGATTCAACTTTTCCTTATCCAAATTCTTACTGGTTGTTGCTGTTGCTGTTGTGCCGGCATCTTTCTTCAATCTAGATTGAAGGGCTGCGATCGCCATGTCACTCGAAGATGTGGTTTCTTTTAACTTAATCGTTACATCTGCAGCCTTTTGCGGATCCATTTTTTCCAAAATCGCAGTTTTACTCGCTTTATTCATGACACTGAAGATCTGTACCATTTCTTCTGTAGTTAAATTCTCCATGATCGGTGCAGCCTTCGAAGCTTTCATGCCCGCATACAGCTTAGCCAAATCAGAAACCTGTTTCTGATAAGGATCTTCAGTTTCTTCTGTGCTTGCCTCTGCGGTTTCAGCTTCCTTCTTCATACCCTCAATCTGTGACTCTAGCGCCTGAACCTTGGTATCCTGGGCTGTTTTTTCATCTGTAACCTTCTTCAGGTTTTCTTCCTGCTGGGCGAGCTGAGCTTTAAGCTCCTTAATCGTTGTCGCTGAGCTCACTTCCTGCTTTTTGCTTTCTTCCTTCGGTTTAGAAGGATCTGCAGGCGGATCAGGAACCCATTTTTCCAGGATAGGAATTTTATTCGCAACTTCAAGCACATTATTACGAATGTCCATATTAAAAAGCGTCAACAGTACTCCAAGCAGTACTAGCGTGAAGATAATCGGTATCATTAAGAATAAGAACCGCTCAAATTTCCCCGCTGACCCTTCATTTTCAAGTTCCATATCATTATCAATATTAGCCACTAGCGGAAACCTCCCGGGTTAGAGGGATTTCATCGCGAAGCGGACGGTTGCCATCTCATCCAGTTCGTTTTGTTCCCGTAAAATCATACTTTGCTGAAACAGTGTCTCAGCCTTGTCTTTTGCCTTCAACCATACTTTTTCATCTAAAACCTTAGTGCTTAACTGATCTTGTTTCTTCTGGACTTCTTGATGTGCACGGCTAATGTCCGTATGCTTACGGGCAATGCATTTATCCAGATATTCCACATACTCCTGCATTTCACGAATCTTAATCATAGGTGTCTTTTGTTCTGCGGCATTTTGTAAGGATAGCATGATAGCACTCCGCTGAAAGATGAGTTCATCCAGGCTTCTTTCCTGTGCCTGCAATTCTCCAAGCGCGCTTGAGAGCATCCATTCTGCCTGTGTCTTCTCATTGCCCTTCAAGTCAACGACTTTTTGAAAAGTATAATGAAACCTCATAATACCGAATCAACTCCTTGAGAACTGTGAAATTAAAGACTGTTGAACTTCAGCCAGCGTAACTTTTTCATTCACCTTTTGTTTGGTGAAATCCCATATACTGTCGATAAATTCCATCGACTCGTCAATTTGAGCATTAGAGCCTCTTTGATAAGCTCCAATATTAATCAAATCCTCTGAATCCTTATAAACGGCCATAAGGCGCTTCACATTCTCCGCTGCTGCAATCTGTTCTTCTGGAGCAATATCCTTCATTACTCGACTTATGCTGGAAAGAACATCTATTGCTGGAAAGTGTCCTTTGTTAGCAATATTTCGATTGAGTACAATATGTCCGTCAAGTATTCCTCTTACTGCATCTGCGATCGGCTCGTTCATGTCATCACCATCAACCAGTACCGTGTAAAAGGCTGTTATAGAGCCTGTAGGACCTGTACCGGCACGTTCCAGCAGTTTGGGTAAGCTGGCAAACACCGAAGGTGTATATCCCCGCATGGCTGGCGGTTCTCCAACTGCAAGTCCAACTTCACGTTGGGCCATGGCATAACGGGTGACCGAATCCATCATCAGCATTACATTAAGGCCACGATCGCGGAAATACTCGGCAATCGTTGTAGCGATAAGCGCACCTTTTATGCGAATCAATGCAGGTTGGTCTGAGGTAGCAACAATTACTACGGATCGCTGCAAGCCCTCTGGTCCCAAATCCCGTTCAATGAAATCCAATACTTCTCTGCCACGCTCACCAATCAGAGCAATAACATTTACGTCAGCCGATGTATTCCGGGCAATCATCCCCATCAAAGTACTCTTGCCGACCCCCGAGCCAGCAAAAATACCGACCCGCTGTCCCTTGCCAATCGTTAGCAAACCGTCAATCGCTCTCACACCAATACTGATGGGTTCCTGCACCCGCGGTCTATTAAGTGGATTGGAAGGAATATTAAAGGTAGAGCTATGTGGCATTCGTGCTGGAATGAGAGAGCCATCAAGCGGCTGCCCCAGACCATCCAGTACTTTTCCTAACAATTCAGAACCTACTTGCACGCTAAGCGGCTTACCAGTGCCCACTACATCACAACCAGGTCCAATCGCCTGCAGTTCACCAAGTGGCATCAATAGTACCTTGTTATCACGGAAACCAACGACCTCAGCTTGCAGCGGTTTGTTTCCTTTAGAAGGGTAGATGTAGCATACATCACCTATACTTGCGTCAGGACCTTCCGATTCAACCATTAGACCGATTACCTGCGTCACTTTCCCATTGATCCTCACCGGATCGAGATTACGAAGTTGCTCCTTATAACGGTTGCTATTAAGCATCGTCTTCCCCATTTCTCTGCTCATCGGTGTCCAGCGCAATTCTTACCAGCTCTTTCTTGATCTCTGCGAGCTGTGTGTCGATTCGAGCATCAATGCTGCCAAAGGAAGAGCGGATAACACATCCTTGGTCTTTTACCGTTGAGTCGGGTAAGATTTGCAGTTCGGCCTGTGAATCAACAGCTAGTGATAATTCTTCCCGAGCAGCATTCACAAAAGCGAACTGCGCTGGGGATACACAAAGTGAGATCAAACCCTGTTCTCGCTTACGAGCCAGATTTTTGCGAATTAAGTCCATTGCGAATTGTGGTTCTACCGTTAACTGCTTGTCCACAATTTTCTCTGCAATATCACAGCTTAACTCTACTAAAAAAGGCTCTGCTTCCTGAATAATCACTTCTCTTGCTTTATACGCCTCAGTCAAAACAGCACGCGCTTCTTCCATCATCTCTGCGATCTTATGCTTCATCTCTTCCTCAGCCTGAGAAACACCTTCCTCATAACCTTGCTGATGAGCTTCAGCTTTGATAGCTTCGATCAGATGTTCATCCTGCTCACGCCGTTGTTTCCACCACTCTTCAGCCTCCGCTTTCGAGGACTCTACAATCTGTTCCGCTTCAAGAGATGCATTCCGAACCTGCTCTTCAGCAAAATCCTGAGCGTCCTTAAGCATTTGCTTACGCGTCTCTTCTGCCTCTTCACGTGCGGGATCATGATAGTCAGTCTCGCTTAAAGTCTCCTCGGGAACGGGCTCCTCAGTTAGGCCCGCATATTGCCGGGCCTGTTCCAGTCTCTTAAAGACATCAACCGGAACATACTGGGAGTGTTTGATCAGCTTAGACAATGATGTCATCTCCTCCGCCACGAGCGATGATAATTTCACCAGACTCTTCGAGTCTGCGGATCGTGCCTACAATACGAGTCTGTGCTTCTTCAACATCACGCAGCCGCACAGGACCCATGTATTCCATTTCTTCTCGGAACGTTTCTGCCATACGCTTGGACATATTTCTGAAAATAACATCCCGTACTTCTTCGCTGGCAACCTTGAGTGCAAGCTGTAAATCCGCATTATCGATATCACGAACAATGCGCTGTATTGAACGATTGTCAACATTAACAATATCTTCGAATACGAACATCCGTTTTTTGATCTCTTCGGCAAGCTCTGGATCTTGAATTTCGAGAGAATCCAGAATCGTACGTTCTGTCCCCCGGTCAACCCCATTCAAGATTTGTACAATTGATTCGATACCACCGGCATTTGTATAATCCTGGGTTACTGTAGCGGAAAGCTTCTGCTCCAGCACACGTTCAATTTGCGTAATTACCTCTGGAGAGGTACTGTCCATCACAGCAATTCTTCTAGCCACCTCTGCCTGCTTCTCTTGAGGAAGCGAGGAAAGGATTGCAGCAGCTTGTTCAAATTGCAGATAAGACAATACAAGTGCAATAGTCTGTACATTTTCATTCTGGATAAAGTTGAGAATCTGATTAGGATCCGCTTTTCGTGCAAAATCGAAAGGTCTTACTTGCAATGTTGCAGTCAGACGATTAATGACCTCCATTGCTTTTGTTGACCCAAGCGCTTTCTCCAGAATTTCTTTAGCGTAGTTAATACCGCCTTGTGATATATATTCCTGGGCGAGGCATATCTGATGGAATTCAGACATGATCGACTCTTTTTCACCGCTGTCCACTTTGCGAACATTAGCAATTTCAAGAGTCAGCTGTTCAATCTCCTCGTCTCTTAAATGTTTGAAAATTTGCGCCGATACCTCGGGCCCTAGTGTGATAAGCAGGATCGCAGCTTTTTGACGGCCACTAAGTCCCTGCTGGCTAGCCTTTGCCATTAGTTCACCTCTGTTCGTCTGCAAGCCATGTACGCAGCAGATTTACGAATTCGTCTGGCTTCTTCTTGGCCAAACTTTCCAATTGCTTACGAACTTGACTTTCATTCGTCACGCTCTCCAAGTTAATAGAAGGAAATTCAGTAGGAACCTGCAATGGAATGTCTTCATCTTCCTCTTCCACAGTCTGTTTACGACTCCGGTAGATTAGATATCCTCCACCTGCTCCAACCAGCAATGCTGCTGCTCCGATAGCCCATATCATCCAAGAAGCGAGACCACCTTTAACGGTGTTGGCATCGGTGCCACCAAATTGTTGCGAGTAGACCGAAACCTTTTTGGTCAAATCAGCGTCTGTATATGTAGTACCTGAATCTGCAAGAGAAGCGCGAACAATATTCACCAAAATATTTTGGATTGCAGCTGATGTTGCATCATCTAAACTTTTTTCTCCTGAAGGTGGTTCAACTGCAACATTTATGGTTAAGTCTTTAACAGTATACGGACTAGCAATAACATCTTTAGTAATTCGGTTAACTTCGAAGTTCCTCGTTTCCGAAGATTCCTCCGAGGTAGAAGTATCCGCACCCGCATTAGAAGGATAGCCCGTAACATCTTGAGAACCAGTGCCAGCCACTCCGCCAGTCGTGTTACCTTGACCCGAATACGAATTACTAATTATTTGTGAACTGATCTCAATCCCCTTCATGTTCTCTGTATCCACAGGGGTAACAAGATCTTCCTTCCGGTTTTCCTTGTCAAAGTTCAACTTTGAGAACACAAGAACATCCACTTTATCAGGACCGGTAAGAGTGCTAAGGAATTGTTTCACATTTTTCTTTACTTCTTCTTCGAATTTCTTCTGAAGAGCGAAGTTTTCTTCAACTTGGTTTGTGACACCAGCCTGTCCACCTTTAGCTGTTGGCATTAATTCAATTTCATTATTTGCAATAGTAATGTTGTCAATTGGTAAATTAGGCACAGCAGTTTTCACAAGATTGAAATACCCGTCAATATTGTCTTGGGTAGGTCTAAATCCTGGATCAAATGAAAGCACAACGGATGCAGACGCCTGCTCCTGATCAGCCTGTGAGGCAAAAACTGTCTCTTTAGGCAAATTAATCAGCACTTTTGCATCTTTAATCCCTTGCATACGTCTCATTAACTGTTCAACTTCACCGTTTAATGCATTATTGTACTTCACGTTAAACTCGCTATCTGTTGTACCTATCATTGACGAATTTTCGTCAAAGACTTTATATCCGATAGAGCCACCTTGAACAATCCCCTGAGAACCGATATCCACCTTGACCCGAGCTGCTTCTGTACTTGGTACAGAAATACTCTTTCCATCTTGACTTAATCGGTATGAAACACCTGCTGAATCTAAGGCTTTCATTACTCCAGCCGAATCCGTACTGTCCAAATCTTGAAATGCTACTTCATATTCTGTTTTTGAAAGCTGCATGGTCATAACTACGATTATTATTAGAATGATAAACAATGTTGAAAAGAATAAAATCTTCTGTTTACCACTAAATCTGTTCCAATACAAGAGAACCTTCTCCCGATATTGGGCAAATCTTTCATTCACAGTGTCACCCCATCCGAAACTAAGCTAGGATTTATTATATTTGAGTTCTCATAATTTCTTGATAGGCTTCAATCACTTTGTTCCGGACTTGTGTAGTCAACTGTAAACTCAGTAGAGCCTGTTGGGAAGAAATCATCACTTCGTCAATGTTCACTTCTCCCAATACAAATTTATTACTCATATCCTTAGCTTGTTGTTCCTGATCAGCCACTTTATTGAGCGCATCCTCAAGATAAGAGCCAAAGCTCTCCATCGAATTAGCAGGAGTGGATGAAACTTCGGAAGATGTCGGTTTCATTGCAAGCTGCTGTACAGCCTGAACCCCATTAGATATATTCTGTATCAACTGTTTCCCCCCCTTAAGTTAATTAACATTCATTTATCTACCAATTTCGAGTGCCTTGCTTACCATAGCTTTGGATGCATTAAGCATCGTAACATTGGCATCATAAGAGCGAGATGCAGATAACATATCAACCATTTCTTTGGTAATGTCTACGTTTGGCATATAGACATATCCTTCAGCATCCGCATCGGGATGGCTTGGATTGTACACCGGCTTCAATGGTGAAGAGTCTTCTATGATCGACTGCACCTTAACCCCTTCATTGCTATTATTCATTTTCGAATTTAGTATATTCGAGAATTTATTACTTTCGTTCGTTTCCAAAACAACCAACTTACGTCGGTAAGGAACAGCCTTGCCATCCACCACGGATGCTCTTGTAGTTTCAGCATTGGCTACGTTGGAAGAAATTACATCCATCCGCAACCGTTGAGCCGTTAATGCAGATGCGCTGATCCCAAAACTACTACCAAAGTTCATACTCTCTTATCCTCCTTGAATTACGGCTCGCATCATCGAAATCTGACTGTTAATCTGTTCAACATAAGAACTATACCTAAGCTGGTTCTCTGCGCTTAACGCCATTTCGCGATCTACATCCACATTGTTGTCGTTATTGTTCATAGAGGTAGTTTCATCAGTATTTTCAACAGCAGCGGGAACAATTGTGTTGCTGCCAAATTGATAATG
The DNA here is from genome assembly GCF_038002725.1 of Paenibacillus sp. FSL H7-0323. Lineage (NCBI taxonomy): Bacteria > Bacillati > Bacillota > Bacilli > Caryophanales > Paenibacillaceae > Paenibacillus > Paenibacillus sp. FSL H7-0323. Next base: position 2,205,890 of record NZ_JBBODB010000001.1, read on the forward strand.
CCGGGTATCCGAAACTTTCGCTCTAAGTGTAGATTGGATTCCACTTTCCTGTTGTTGCAGGATACTTTCGAATGAAACATCAGAACGTTTGAAATTGGGCGTATCTTGATTAGCCACATTATTTGCTAGAGCATTTTGTCGTTTATAGGCAGCATCAATGCCTCCCTGCAATCGTTGAAAACTGACACTATTCAGCAATCCCAAGACAATTCCTCCTTTCAAAGCTATCATAATGAAAAGAATTCCACAACTTCCATCAAAAAACCTGCTTGCTTTCGACAAATAAAGAAAAAAATACTCTAAATTTACGGTATTCCGTCGAACGCTGTCGCAATGAATAACACTTAGCATTTTCACATACATTGATTTTCATTTAATTTGTATATTATTACAATAAGAAATAAGCCCTATCTTTTTAGAAAAGACAGGGCTTTTAGCACTTTATTACTATTTATTTACATTTTCAACTCATTTTTTTCTTTTTAATTGCATGTTTTGACATAATTTTACGTTTTCACGACACCAATTTGTAATTTATCTAATCCGTTATGCCCAAATTCAAAATACATAGATTTTTTGTTTTTTTGTCGCTTTAAAGAATATACTGACTTAAATCACGATCCTGAGCTATACTTGCCAATTTCTCGCGCACATACTCCGGGGTAATAACCATTTTTTCTAAAGTCAGCTCAGGTGCTTCAAAAGAAAGATCCTCTAACAGCTTCTCCAAAATAGTATGAAGACGCCGTGCACCTATATTCTCCATATTTTGATTCACTGAAGCCGCTATTTTGGCGATCTCATGTATAGCATCCTTCTGGAATTCCACTTCTAAATTTTCTGTTTTAAGCAGATTCACATATTGTTTAGTTAAAGCATTCTCTGGTTCCGTCAAAATAGAAACGAAATCCTCTAACGTTAGACTACTCAGCTCTACGCGAATCGGAAAACGACCTTGAAGTTCTGGAATCAAATCTGAAGGCTTAGCAATATGGAAAGCTCCGGCAGCCATAAAGAGTACATAGTCAGTCTTCACAGGACCGTATTTCGTCATAATGGTCGAGCCCTCTACAATCGGCAAAATATCCCGTTGCACGCCTTCACGCGACACATCCGGTCCAGACCCTTTTCCCTGACTTGCTACTTTATCGATTTCATCAATAAAAATAATGCCTGATTGTTCAGCCCGAGTCACGGATTCCTGGATCACATCATCCATATCTATCAGCTTGGCCGCCTCATCCTGAATGAGTACCTTGCGCGCTTCGCGAATAGGAAGCTTACGTTTCTTCGTCCGCTTAGGCAGCAAACTGCCGAACATCTCTTGCATATTCATACCCATCTGGTCATTTCCTTGACCTGCAAACATATCCATCATAGTTGGAGCTGTATCCTCAACATCAATTTCAATGATGTCATCTTCCAGCTGACCAGCTAACAGCTTAAATCTAACCCCACGGCGGCGTTCACTTAGGCTTCCATCCTGCTCAGCGTCTTCTTTAGAGTCCTCTTGGGCAGAATTCCCTCCAAAAATCATCTCGAAAGGATTCTTTTGTGATTTATTTTTGGAAGAGGAAGGGACCAATATAGAAACAATCCGCTCATTAGCCAGTTCTTCCGCACGATCCTTAACCTTCTCCGTACGCTCAAGCTTCACCATACGAATAGAAGTCTCTACCAGATCACGAACCATAGATTCCACATCTCGACCTACATAACCGACTTCAGTAAATTTAGTGGCCTCCACTTTGATGAACGGTGCATTAACAAGCTTTGCTAGACGCCGGGCGATTTCTGTCTTTCCCACACCTGTAGGTCCGATCATCAAGATGTTCTTAGGAACGACTTCATCACGCAGTTCCTCTGCTAGCAGACTGCGCCGATACCGGTTACGAAGCGCAACGGCTACCGATTTCTTGGCTTGCTTCTGACCTACGATATATTTATCCAATTCGGCTACAATTTGACGGGGTGTAAGCGATTGATTCACCATCGTGAATTCCTCCTTGTCTCTATGGCACTGAGTCTATAATTGTTCAACAATAATGTTGGAATTAGTGTACACACAAATTTCAGATGCTACCTGAAGCGATTCTCTAGCAATATCCGCAGCGGAGAGATTGGGTGCATGACGTTTGAGTGCTCGACCTGAAGCCAGCGCAAAATTACCACCGGAACCAATCGCAAGAACGTCATCATCCGGTTCGATAATTTCACCATTTCCGGAGATCAGGAGCATTCCTTCCTTATCCATAACAATCATCAAAGCTTCAAGCTTCCGAAGAATACGATCTTGACGCCAATCCTTCGCTAATTCAACTGCAGCCCGCTGCAGGTTCCCATGATGCTCCTCCAGCTTGCCCTCGAATTTTTCGAATAGGGTAATAGCATCCGCAACGGACCCCGCAAAGCCTGCTATTACTTGTCCTCTGTACAGGCGACGGACTTTTCTGGCCGTCGTCTTCATAATAACACTCTCTCCGAATGTAACCTGTCCATCACCTGCTATAGCTGCCTGTCCGTTATGTCTTACAGCACAAATTGTAGTCGCATGAAAGCTGGGTACCATGATTGTAAGTTACCTCCTTAAGATGGGCTTTGTTCGCTATCGACAACCTCCGGCTCCGAATAAGCGAGTCCTGTACGGTTGGCATACTCGGCAAGACTGTCCAGAGCGCGATGAGCTAACATTTCATTCTTTTCCTTCTTATTGCGGATCTTCTTCTCTACCTTCGGCAACAAACCGAAATTGGCATTCATAGGCTGAAAATGCTCTGGATCGGCAGAAGTAATATAAGCTGGCATGCTGCCTAGAACAGTATCCTGCGGGAAGATCAGTCCTTCCTGTCCGAGTGCTGCCCGTGCAGCATTAATGCCAGCAATGAGCCCGGAAGCAGCTGATTCCACATAACCTTCTACACCTGTCATCTGTCCAGCAAAAAAGAGTCTTTCCTTGCCTTTCATCTGATAGGTTGGGTGCAGAAGCTTAGGAGAATTAATAAATGTATTTCTGTGCATCACACCATAACGAACATATTCAGCATTCTCAAGACCAGGGATCAGCGAGAATACACGCTTCTGCTCGCCCCATTTCAAATGGGTCTGAAAACCAACAAGATTGTAAAGTGTGCCAGCAGCGTTATCCTGACGGAGTTGCACAACCGCGTAAGGAAGTTTACCTGTATGCGGATTGATAAGTCCTACTGGCTTCATTGGGCCAAATAACGCTGTTTGCTTGCCGCGTTTCATCATGATTTCAATAGGCATACAGCCCTCAAAGTATATCTCTTTCTCAAAATCCTTGAGTGCTGCTGTCTCAGCAGAAATCAACGCATCATAAAACACGTCGAACTCCTCTTCTGTCATCGGACAATTCAGATAAGCCGCTTCTCCCTTATCATAACGGGAAGCCAAATACACCTTGTTCATATCAATGGTGTCTTTCTCAACAATCGGTGCTGCTGCATCATAGAAGTAGAAATACTCTTCACCCAGGAGCCCTTTTATTTCAGCAGATAATGCCGGTGAAGTTAGTGGGCCCGTTGCAATAACAACAATCCCTTCCTCCGGTATATGCGTAAGTTCTTCATTTATGACTTCAACGAGCGGATGATTATGCAAAGTATGGGTGATCTCACCTGAGAATCCGTCACGATCTACGGCGAGTGCTCCTCCTGCGGGTACCGCGTGTCGGTCAGCAGCACCTAATACAAGAGAGTTCAAACGCCGCATTTCTTCCTTCAATACACCTACAGCATTTCCTAATCCATTCGCACGCAAGGAGTTGCTGCATACCAGTTCAGCAAATTGATTCGTGTGATGGGCTGGTGTCTTTACTACGGGTCTCATCTCATATAATCTTACCGGTACTCCTAGTGATGCTATTTGCCAAGCGGCTTCGCTTCCTGCGAGACCCGCTCCAATTACTGTTACTTTTGCTGTATCTGACACTGTCTTTTTTCCTCCCATAGAGACTATTAATCTGCTAATTCTTCTTCGTTGTCTAGAACCGCCTCTGTATGATCACAAGACGTACATTGTAGCTTGGTTCCTTGCTTATTACGTTTCTCAATCATCCAAGATCCACATGATGGACATGGTTTTATAGAAGGTCTATCCCATGAAACAAAATCACAACCAGGGTACTGGTCGCAGCCATAGAAAACTCGCCCTTTTTTGCTGCGTCGCTCCACAACCTTACCTTCATGACATTTAGGGCAAGTTACGCCAATATCCTTGATAATCGGTTTCGTGTTTCGGCAATCCGGAAAGCCAGAGCATGCTAGGAATTTCCCAAAGCGACCCAGCTTATACACGAGAGGTTTGCCGCATTTCTCACAGATCTCATCAGAGACTTCATCTTCAATCTCAATTTCTTTCATCTCTTCTTCCGCGAATACCAAACGCTTCTCAAACGATTCGTAAAACTCTGCAAGAACCTTTACCCAGTCTTCTGAGCCCTCTTCCACATGGTCAAGATCCCCTTCCATGTTCGCGGTGAATTCAACGTTTAGGATTTCCGGGAAAAATTGCTCCATCTGCTCTATAACAAGCTCGCCAAGTTCGGTTGGCATGAATTTTTTCTCTTCAATAGCCACATAACCACGCTTCTGGATGGTTTCCAGCGTTGGGGCATATGTACTTGGACGGCCTATACCCAGCTCCTCAAGCGTCTTTACAAGTCTTGCTTCCGTATATCGTGGAGGCGGTTGTGTAAAGTGTTGCTTAGGCTCGATCTCCTGCTTATTTAAAGCATCTCCCGCTTGAAGCGGCGGCAAATACTTGTCTTCATCTGTAGTTCCGTCATCGTTGCCTTCTACGTAAACCTTCATGAACCCGGGGAATGAAACCTTCGAACCAACAGCTCTGAATGTAGCAGTACCTGCAGCAATATCGACCGAAAGCGTATCCAGCAGGGCAGAAGACATCTGACTTGATACGAATCGCTCCCACACTAGCTTGTAGAGACGGAATTGATCACGACTCAAGAACTCTTTGACCATTTCAGGTTCGCGTAATGCCGAAGTAGGACGAATCGCTTCATGCGCTTCCTGTGCTCCAGCTGCCTTTTTAGAATACTGCCGTGGGGATTCTGGCAAGAACTTCTCACCATACTTAGCTGTTATAAGCTCTTTAGCTTCTTCCTGAGCGGTGACAGAGAGACGCGTGGAGTCAGTACGCATATAAGTGATCAAACCTACAGTACCTTCTTTACCGAGTTCCACACCTTCGTATAGCTGCTGTGCAACAGACATTGTCTTAGCGGCACGGAATCCAAGCTTACGGGCTGCTTCCTGTTGTAGGGAGCTGGTGGTAAAAGGAGCCGAAGGATGACGTTGTCTTTCCTTCTCCTTCACATCACTCACCTTAAAAGATGCGTTCTTAATGGCTTCAAGAACTTCCTGAACATCACTTTCCTGGTTCAGTTCTTTTTTCACACCATTCAGCTTATGAAACTTAGCTTCAAAGACGGAATCCCGGATTCCAAGCTTCGCTGTTATGCTCCAATATTCGGTGGGTACAAAAGCGGAGATTTCATTCTCACGATCCATAATGATCTTCACGGCAACGGATTGTACACGTCCAGCAGATAAACCTTTTTTGACTTTCTTCCATAATAGAGGGCTAATCTTGTACCCTACCAGTCGATCCAGAATACGTCTAGCCTGCTGTGCATTCACGAGATCCATATTAATCTTACGCGGTGTCTTAAAAGCATCTTTTACCGCTTGTTTGGTGATCTCATTAAAAACAACTCTGCATTCTTGTGTATTATCTAAATCCAGCGCATGCGCCAAATGCCAAGCAATTGCTTCCCCTTCGCGGTCGGGGTCAGCTGCGAGATAAACTTTTTTAACTTTTTTACTAGCGTCTTTCAATTCCTTCAATATAGATCCCTTACCGCGGATAGTAATATATTTGGGACTAAAATCATTCTCCACCTCAACACCAATTTGACTCTTCGGTAGATCTCTAATATGTCCCATTGATGCCTTTACAATATATTTACTACCTAGATATTTGCCAATTGTCTTCGCTTTTGCAGGCGACTCGACAATAACTAATGCATCTGCCATAGACTCTTCCTCCTCGTTAACACTCGCACCTCTATATTAAATTACCTTATAAATAGCTCCTGGTAATTGTGTTACCGCTTTTTTTATGATTAAAGATAACAGAACTGAATGCAAATGTCCAAAATCCCATCCTGTTCTTACAAGCAGATCGTCCAATATAAAAGGGCCTTGATGCAGTATATGGTATAGGTGAGACTCCTCATTTGTCAATTTCTTTTCAATCATAAAGTCGTCTGCTGTCTGTTCGGTAGTGCTATTATTCCCTGTTTTTATTACGTTTGTCGGCAAATAAGAAGTGTATTCTTCTATAATATCTAATCCACTGGTTACCAGCTTTGCACCCTGTTTGATAAGCTCTAACGCCCCTCTGCTCTTAGGTGATGTAATAGGTCCGGGAACTGCGAAGACATCCCTTCCAGCTTCCAAGGCAGCATCGGCTGTAATAAGTGATCCACTGCGACTGTCAGCCTCCACTACCACTGTCCCCCGTGATAAACCTGCTATGATCCGATTACGCTGTGGAAATAATCCAGGATGACTTTTAGTTCCAAGAGGATACTCTGTAATGACAAGCCCATCCTGAGAGATACGCCGCTCCAGTTCAATATTCTCAGTTGGATAGACTTTGTCCAACCCTGTTGCCACTACCGCTATGGTCCCTCCACCGCTTCTTAGCGCCGCTTCATGACAAATGCTATCGATCCCCCTCGCAAGTCCGCTAACCACCGTTAGACCTGCTGCACTAAGCTCCTCCGCGAGAATCTCCCCTACCTTTCGTCCATAAGCTGTTGGCACACGAGTGCCAACCATCGCCACACTAGGAGTTGATAACAGTTCCAAACGCCCTCGATAATAAAGGATCCACGGTGGCTGTGCCGTCTCCTTCAACAAAACAGGATAAGCCGCATCAAACACAGTGACCATCTTCACTGCACATTCTTCCATTAATAAGCGCCTTTTGGCGATCCATTCTAATGTATATATGGAAGCAAGATAATTCGACAGCTTTCCGTTCAATCCGATCGTTTCCCAATCTTTTGCACTACAGGAAAATGCTCGTTCTGACATTAAGCCGGCTCTGCGAATCTTGTCGATACTCTTCCAGCCAATCCCCTCCACTTCATTAAAACCAAACAGCAGATCTTTTTCTTCCATATAAGCTTACTCTCCTTTAATGGAAGGGTTAGCCTTCCCTATTTTGTAACATGAATTAGAGGAATGCAATATTTTCTTGTAATTCAATATTTTTCTATGTTAAAAAACAAAAAAAGCAACCTTTTATCCCTTGGATAGGAACAAAAGGTTGCTTACCTCTGAAATAATTATACACGAAAGAAGCCCACTCGCGTAGAGTGAATTCCTTCAAGTAAATAAAATAATTAATGCGTTGTAAAAGCGCTAAGAATACCGCGTTCTTCAAGCACACTTACTAGCGTTGAGCCCATTTCGGCAGGTGTAGGAGCAACCTTGATTCCGCACGATTCAAGTACGGCAATTTTCTCACTCGCTGTGCCTTTGCCTCCGGAAATAATAGCACCCGCATGCCCCATACGTTTGCCAGGAGGTGCAGTAGCGCCGCCAATAAACCCTACTACCGGCTTAGTCATATGCTCACGAATCCACTCTGCTGCTTCTTCCTCTGCGGTTCCGCCAATTTCACCAATCATGATGACTGCCTTTGTACCCGGATCCTCATTAAAAAGCTTCAGAATATCAATAAACTCTGAGCCTTTAACAGGGTCTCCGCCAATACCTACAGCTGAAGATTGCCCGATTCCACGCGTGGTCAGCTGATGAACAGCCTCATAGGTTAGAGTTCCGCTGCGCGAGACAACACCTACGTACCCTGGCATATGAATATAACCCGGCATAATTCCTATTTTGCACTCACCAGGAGTGATAACTCCCGGACAGTTGGGTCCGATCAATACAGTAGAGCGCCCCTCCATATAACGGGACACTTTTACCATATCAAGTACTGGAATCCCTTCGGTAATACAAATCACCAGGTCGAGTTCTGCGTCCACGGCTTCCATTATGGAGTCTGCTGCAAATGCTGGCGGTACATAGATTACACTAGCGGTTGCGCCTGTAGCCGCCTTAGCAGCTACAACAGTATCGAATACCGGAAGGCTAACCTCACTGCCATTTTCAAGCGTGATGTTGACAGATGTTCCACCTTTACCCGGTGTTACCCCTCCAACCATCTGTGTTCCATAATCCAGCGCACCTTTAGTATGGAACAAACCCGTTGATCCTGTAATTCCCTGCGTGATAACTTTCGTATTTTTATCTACAAGAATGCTCATGCCTTAAGTCACATCCCTACTTATATTGTCAAATACGATAACTGGCTTCCTAAATCAGGCCATTATTGCACAAGAGACACAATCTTACGGGCACCGTCCGCCATAGAATCAGCAGCAACAATATTCAGTCCCGATCCAGCCAAAATCTGCTTGCCCAATCCAACATTTGTTCCCTCAAGACGCACAACCAGCGGTTTGGTCAAACCCAGTTGACTAGCCGCTTCTACAACACCGTTAGCGATAACATCACAGCGCATAATACCACCGAAAATGTTAACAAAAATTCCGTTCACCTTTTCATCGGATAAAATGATTTTAAAGGCTTCTGTTACCTTCTCGGTCGTTGCACCGCCCCCTACATCCAGGAAGTTGGCGGGTTCGCCCCCATAATACTTAATAATATCCATAGTCGCCATCGCGAGACCTGCACCGTTTACCATGCACCCAATATTGCCATCAAGTGCAATGTAACTAAGGTCATACTTCGAGGCTTCGATTTCCTTTAAATCCTCTTCATCCAAATCCCGCAGCTCTAGAATATCCTTATGACGGAACAAGGCGTTGGAATCAAAATTCAGTTTGGCATCCAGTGCCATCACATTCCCATCCGCAGTCACTACCAATGGGTTAATTTCGGCAATAGAGCAATCTTTATCCACGAAAGCTAAATATAGCGCTTGCATGAATTTCACAGTTTTGCCTACCAGCTCATTAGGAATAGAGATACTGTAAGCCAGCTTACGCGCCTGGAAAGTCTGCAAACCCACTGCCGGATCAATGATCTCTTTAAAAATTTTCTCCGGATGTGTTGCAGCTACTTCTTCAATCTCAGTACCGCCTTCTTCAGAAGCCATCATGACCACTCGGCCAGTACCTCTGTCAACTACGATACCAATGTAATACTCCTTAACAATTTGACAACCCTCTTCAATGAGCAGTCTTTTTACTACCTTACCCTCCGGTCCAGTCTGGTGAGTTACTAGAGTCTTGCCCAGAATCTCAGTTGCGTAACTACGCACCTCATCGATATTCTTAGCAACCTTTACTCCTCCAGCTTTACCGCGTCCACCTGCGTGAATCTGAGCTTTAACTACAACAACCGGTGTGCTCAGTGACTCTGCGGCTTCTACCGCTTCCTCCACTGTATAAGCTACTTTTCCATTCGGTACGGCTACACCGTACTTCTTAAGCACTTCTTTTCCCTGATACTCGTGGATATTCATAGCGGTAGCCTCCTAAAGTAGCGTGGTGACTAAACAGGCAGCCTGTTGTCATCTCGCTTTCCGTTTTGATTGCCGCGGGGTTAGGGATAGGCTGATGTTATACATGCAGCACTATTCCGGAACCAGCAGAAAATGATCTACCACTCGTAAAAAGAATGGCATTATTTCTGCAAGAGACATTGTGTAAATCTATAAGACTAAGCTTATATTTACCTATATGCCATACAAAGGAACCCAGAATAGTGTAACATGTTTTTAAAACGCTTACCTTAAATATATTCATGATTTGTACACATTTTTTCGCTTGATTTCATGCCGGAATGCGAACGATCGCATTGACTCCTTACTACGCTTACTTTTTACTATCTTGGATATTAGCTTCGTGAACACGATTCAGTAAGTCTTTAAACTGATCAAGTAGCTCTATGGATTCATTATTTGTCAGTGTCGTTTCTTCCATCATTTTGCCGGGAATACACACGGCATCACTTTGAAGTGCCCAGCCTTGTTTCGTTAGTGAGATTAATACCTTTCGCTCATCCTGCATCGAGCGTTCACGTATAATTAGGCCTGCAGCTTGCAAGCGTTTCAATAGCGGAGTCAGCGTGCCTGAATCCAAAAATAACGCCTCACCAATCTCTTTCACTGTACATTGCTGCCGTTCCCATAACACAAGCATTACTAAGTATTGGGAGTAAGTTAAACCAATCTTATCCAAATACGGTTGGTACAGCTTTGTAATCTCACGCGAGCAAGCATAAATGGTAAAACAGAGCTGATTCTCGATCAGCAGCTCTGGGGTTGTAGTCATTTTCTGCATATCTTCTTCACTCATTTTCATATTTATTCACCCGCCTTATCTCTTTATTTTATCATAATTCCCTCATATATCATAATAATAGCAAAAAATTAATTTGACTTTTATATTAATTGTGATAAATTAGATTGTACACAAACTAATTAATGAATAGGAGAGATTTATTATGATGACAATTCAACAAAAGATGTATGAAACCACAGTTAAAGCCGTTGGGGGAAGAAACGGTTATATAGAATCAGAAAGCCCTAAACTCAACCTTACGATCAGTACACCACGTGAAATGGGGGGTGCCGGTGGTGAAGGCACTAATCCTGAACAATTATTCGCAGCTGGCTACTCCGCTTGTTTTGACAGTGCTCTAAACATGGTTGCTCGTCTTGGAAAAGTGAAGATTGAAGGCAGTGAAGTTACGGCTACTGTAAGCTTTGGTAAAGTTGAAGATGGCGGATTCGGCATTGCGGTTAAGCTTGACGTGCTGGTTAAAGGCGTTGACAGAGAAACCGCAGCATCTTTGGTAGAAGCTGCCCATGGCGCATGTCCTTACTCCCGTGCCACTCGTGGCAATATCGAAGTAGAACTGAATGTACTGTAAGAAATTATAGAGAAAAATGTATGTGAAATTTGCTAAACGATCTAACCTTCGTTTGAATACGTGGCATTTCACATTCGAAGTCGCTAACGGACACAGTTGATCTTAAACGCAACTTAATCCCATATTTGGGATGCTATCGGACCTCATAGCAGCTATAGGAATGAAAACCACTCAATCGAAGGAATAGCGTCTCCAGAGTCCGAATCTACGCTCCAAGGGCTAAAAACTTGCAAACAACGTCCTCTAGGTCCGTTCCATAAGCATCAGAGCATAATAATGGTTCGGCGGTGCTCGTCACTACCGGTCCATAGTAAGAGCAGCGATTCTCATTAACGGGAATCGCTGCTCTTTTATCTTTATTCCTCCGCTAATACCTGTCGATCCAGATTACGGTATTGCACAGCTTCCGCGAGATGTGCAGAAGAAATATCCTGTGCACCCTCCAGATCAGCTATGGTACGGGATAGCTTAATAATCCGATCATGCGCTCGCATGCTTAGACCTAAATTCTCCAAAATATCATACAGCATTTGAGCACTCTCTCGGTTTAGGCTTGCATATTTCCGAAGGGAAGCACCGGAAAGTTCACTGTTCCATGAAATCGCCAGTCGTTTGTAACGTTTAGCTTGGATGGCCTGAGCAGCCAACACCTCCGCACGCATATCTGCTGACGATAAAACATGCCCCTGCCGATTCCATTCCTTCGGGCGGGGAACATCAACCTGTAAGTCGATCCGATCCAATAATGGACCGGATATTTTGGCTCGATATTGGGCAATCCTTGATGGACTACAGGTACAATTTTGCTGGGAGATACCGCTTCCAAAAAAGCCGCAGCTGCACGGATTCATCGATGCAGCGAGCATGAATTTGGCAGGAAAAGTAAAGGAAGCCCGGGCACGACTTATAGTAACCACCCCATCTTCGAGTGGCTGTCGCAGCACTTCAAGCACATTCCGGGAGAATTCAGGCAATTCATCCAGAAACAGAATACCTCGATGCGCAAGACTTACCTCACCTGGCTTGGGAATACCGCCCCCTCCAATTAATCCGGCAGAAGATATCGTGTGGTGTGGAGAACGAAATGGACGACTTCGCAGCAAACCGTTGTGTGCATCCTTCAAATTTCCAGCCGCACTAAAAATTTTGGTTACCTCAAGTGCCTCACTGTCCGACAATTGCGGAAGGATACTGGGAAGGCGTTTGATCAGCATCGTTTTGCCTGTGCCAGGTGGGCCGATGAGCATAATATTATGCATCCCTGCAGCCGCGATAGTTAGTGCTCTTTTCACATGTTGCTGTCCAAGCACATCACTGTAATCATCCATTATTTCATTCGCTTCGGAAGAAGCAGCCTCAGAATCAGAATATTTAGGGTTATATTTGAGATGCTCTACAGAAAGAACAAGCACCGGAGGTTGTTCTTTTGCCCCCGTCCCCATACTCACGGATACAGGAAAAGGAAGTAGTGATCCTTCAGATTCTTCTAGAGGAACTAGCTTATCTATAATCGGACCAAAGCTAGCCACAGCTTCAGCAGCATTCGCTAACGTTTGCAAATGGTCGATGGTATAAACATTTATGCCACTGATTAAAGCGGCTTCTGCCGCATTGCCCTGCGGGAGCAGAACGGCTTTAAACCCGCTTTTACGCGCTGCTTCAACCATCGGCAGCACACCCGAAACCGGACGCAGACTGCCGTCGAGCGCAAGCTCTCCAATCAAAAGCATCTCTTGAGCTGAAGGCATAATCAACTGGCCACTAGTTATCAGTATCCCTAAAGCAATCGCTAGATCAAAAGCGGAACCTTCTTTACGGAGGTCAGCTGGAGCAAGATTGATCGTAATACGCTGCTGTGGATAGCGGTAACCGCAATTTTTAACGGCAGCCCTAACTCGTTCAACAGCCTCGCGAATCGCTGAATCTGGTAAGCCAATGATATTCGTCTGCGGCAGTCCATTTGCAAGATCGATTTCCACACCAATCATTACCCCTTCAATCCCATACAGACACGCGCTAAACATTTTCCCATACATAATAAAAACACCTCATCTCCTGAATTACACCCTAATTTGGGGTGTCATAGCTTCAAGAAAAAAGGTGCTTCCTTATTTTCCAAATATATATTAGCTGTTAAGTACATTATAGAAGTTGTGTCCTAACGCAATCTGTGAGCAATTTATCTTTAGAATAAGAAATTCAAGTTTTACATAAAAGCGAAAGCACATCTCTAAAGACCTACATCAATCTCCTTCTTTAACTACGACCGAGTCCCTAATCTGCTCAAAAGTCAACGGTTTATAGTTCCAATGCTCTACACAAATGTTAAAATGATTGTTTCCCTCATATTTTTGCCCATGAATATGGCCGTGCACATTTACGTAAGGCATATGTTTATTCATGTACATAGGCTCATGTGAGAGGAAAAAGAAATCCTTATAAATCAAAGGATATTCACTAACCTCATCAAAACCTACCTCAAGCCACCAACTTCGGCTGCGGCCGCGATCATGATTGCCAAGGATCAGGATTTTGTATCCATGCAGCCTGGCCACAATCGCACGAGTTGCCTCCTTATTCAGAAAAGAAAAGTCTCCCAAATGAAATACTTTGTCGTCCGGATTCACTACCGAATTCCAACTTTCAATCATAACTTCATTCATTTGCTCTACATCGTTGAAGGGTCTGGATTCAAAATCAATGATCAACTTATGCCCAAAATGATGATCAGATGTGAAAAAAACCTTAGCCATGTGCACCCTCCTTTTGTTTCTATTCTAATGACAGTATGTATGAAAAAAGCTCCGACTACCCATAAACCCTAGGAAGTTCGGAGCCCCGAGGACTTTTCCGCCTAATTTCTCACGAAATTATACGTATCATTCTATGTCATGAGGCGATGACGGAATACCTCTTTATTGTTAATGTTACTTTTCCCAGTCGCGCCGCTTACTCGAACGTTTATTAACATCACTCTGAATCAGTTCAGCTAAAGGAGGCGCCTCCTCATTGTCAATGAGCCAGCCACGCATCTCCTTGATCGCTTCCACCTGTCCATTGCCTTTGTCACGCCATGTAAGCAGTTCAATAACTCTAATTACAAGCGCTAAGAGACTGCTATTGCTGTTTTGCGACTTTTCAGCCCGGATTTTTTGAAATAACGCTTCATTTTCCCAATCTATTAATATTTCCTCCGCTATAGTGGGCCGCATTACCGTGAAGGTCTTATTGCAATTATCGCAACAGACGACAGATATTGGCTCTGCTTTAAATTCCACTTCAATCTTCTGCTGGCAATATTGGCATGTAAAACTAACCTGCATTTCAGAAGGTTTATTCTTCACTAGACAGCCCTCCTCATGATGACATTAAAAAGTTACTCCTAATGTTTACCCATTTCTTTTGAGAAATGACCCACAGTGCGGAAGGTATGTAAAGACTTTTTTATCAGAACAGCAGCAAATTCATAAAGAATCGCATGAGAAAATAGAGTTACTCTTAAAACGCCTCGCGAATATGACTAAGTGAAGCTAGGCTAAGATCGTCATTTAACAAGACGCTAATTACATCAAAAGAAACCCGCCGTTCCTCATAACCCTTCATATGCAAATAAACCTGTGTTGTACTCCGAACCTGGTTTATTTTGCGAGCATTTACCGATTCTTCTGGAGTTCCCTGAAGCAGCTCTCCACTGCGGCTACGAACTTCGACAACAACAATACAGTCTTCACGCTCCGCAATGATATCAAGCTCTCCAGTACGACAACGCCAATTCCGTTCCAATATCATATACCCGCTAGAAGATAGGTACTGCACAGCTCCGTTCTCTGCAGCAGCTCCTTTCTCTTTGCGGTTATAGTACTTTCTTACATAGGGCTCTTTCATTCTTGTCCCCGTTCACCAGCGGAACGATCGCTCTGATACACAAAGCTGAGGATTTCCGCCACCAGCTGATAGAGCTCAGACGGAATCTGTTGGTCCAGATCAAGCTTTGAAAGCACCTCCACGAGGGCTGCATCTTCCTGAACAGCAACCCCGCTCTCCTTAGCCTTTTGCAGAATAAGGTCTGCTATCGCGCCTTGTCCCTTGGCTACTACGACAGGAGCCTCGTTTTGTCCGGGACTATATTTGAGAGCGACCGCTTTTTTGAGCCCTTGTGAAATTGGCTGTACAGGCTCATTCATATACGGTAATCCACTCCTTTGTAAGCCTCAGGAACATAATCAACAAACTTATTAGTATTGGAGCCAGCAAGCTCTTTAGGCAAATTCAATTCTGGCAAGGGTTCGGTTCTTAAACCTGATAATTGATAACCGATGGATTCTACTGCAGTTTTTATATCTTCACGCCGCGTCTCCAGCAGCTCAAGCACCCACGGATGATCATTATGAAGCTTAAGACTAACGATTCGATCGACAACCTGCACATCTACCAATGTCTGCCCTAGCTGCTTCATGTCCAAATCGAACCATAATCGACAGTTAGCTGCATCCAACTCCCCTTTGCGGCCCCGCCTGGACTGGATATGAACCGATGCGGTTTCCTGCCCATCTGGACCTTGCAGCGGCAAGAACAATGTAACCTGCGCGAAGGGAGCAGTCCGATCTGTATTCAGCAGCAGCTGTTGGCCTGTCAGCTGCTGCACTAGCCCGCTCGCGGCATCTTTTACCGCGGGCGGCACCTCGCTGCTGCTCATAAGCTGCAGCAGCACGCCCTTCAACGTGTCGGCAGCTTGCTCCCCGCCGACACTGCCTAGCGCGGCTGCAGCTGTCCCCGCTGCCGCTCGCGCCGTCTCCGCGGTAAGCAAAGCGCCGCCGCGCACGGCCTGCTGCTCGTGCTCCGCACCGAGCAGCTTCAACACCCGCCCTACCCACGACTCCGCATCCGCGGGTGGGGCGGTGTCTGGCTGCCGGCGAAGCCGCAGCAGCCGTGGTCTCCCCGCGCGCGGCGCTTGGCGCGGGGGCAGGATCTTGTCCCGCCGCCTCAGCGGGCGGGACGTTCGCGAGCTGCGGCATGCTGCCGCGCAGCTCGGTGAGCACGCCCTGCAGCTTCGCGAGCAGGGCAGCCCCGCTAGGCGCAGCAGCTTGGCTTGCTGCAGCAGCTTGGCTATCTGCACCAGCTGATCCAGTGGCGCTTGTAATCGCGCCACTGACACTACCCTGCGCTCTATCTTTATTTAGACTCATTTCATTGCCATGAGTTTCGCTCTGATTAGAACTATTTTGATTGCTTACAATTCCGTCCCCTTGCGTGTTAGCAGCACTACTCTGAGTTCCTGAAGCAAGCGTAGAAGTTATTTTCCCAGTCAAAGGTTCACCAGTATTTCCACTCTTCAAGAGCTGAACTACCTCACCAGCCTCTTCGGGGACCACTGGCTTGGCAGTTACAATACCGGTTTCATTCTCAGGAGTTTCAGCTGTACTTGCAGCTGCACTTCCTGATATTTCTGATTTCACTGAATTCAAAGGAATTATTGGTTCATCAGAAATAACTCCGGCTCCCGTTGCCCCTCCTGTTGCAGCAGCACTTCCGCTTGTAGTAGTAGCACCACCACTACCCTCAGCAGGTTTACTTACAGGTTGTCCAGTTCCTTTAACCGCCACCTGGTCCATTTCCGCATCAGCATCACCTGCTGATACCGCTTCCGCGTTAATCACAGCGCCCGTACCTGTCGTTACAGGAGCATTCAGCTTTCCGGTTGGGGTACCCATTCCAGTTTTAGCTTCGGCTGTTGTTGTTTCTTCACCGGCGACTTGACCTGCCCAAATCGTAATCTGTTCTTCGAGCGCTGACAAAAGCTGATGAAGCTGCGGACCAAAAACCGCCTGCTGCAATCCTTTCACACTTTCAGGGGTAACCGGCAAGCCCCGCTTTACAGAAATGACAGCTGCATCAAGCCACTCTGAGGTCGGCACGCCCGCAGGTTTCGCACTCATTACAGCATCCAGAATCGCCGCTGTCTCTTTGGTAAGCGGAATACCACCCGACTGCATCGCCAACACAATTTCCCGACCCGCTTTGGAGTCAGTAAGCCCAAGCGATTCCAATGCCTCGCCCATGTTTTGCGGGGTGGCTAACACCGTTTCGCCGAGGGAGACCGGCTTCAATACGGGCAATCCGCCTTCTCCGGGTGCTCCAACCTGTAAGTTCAGGGTCTCTCCTGGCAGTAGTGGTGTTTCCAACTCCGCACGAACAGGTGTACCTTGAATCTGCACAACGGCTTCTTTTCCCGAATCCGAGACAGACAATACAACACCACGTACAACCTGCCCTTCCTTCAATTCCAAAGACTTGGCTGCTCCCGGTTTATTATCCCCGAGCAATCCACGGATCAATGTTCCGATATTCATACCGTTTCTCCTCCCTCCATTTTCTCTCTTCTTACTATATCGGTATTAATCCGACTTTTTTGAGCGGTGAATTCATCCAAGCTTAAACGCCTTTGGCGTCTTTTATATTCTGATATTTCTAAAAAAGGGTTTGCTGTTCAGCAAGAATCTTCCCAATAAAGCTGCGCCGATGCATAGGTGTCGGACCTAACGCCGTAATTTGTTCCCTGTGAAGCTTGGTCGCATAACCTTTATGTATCGCAATCCCATAATCAGGGTATAATTCCTCCCACACCCCTTCACACAGTCTATCTCTTGTTACTTTAGCTATAATCGAAGCTGCCGCAATAGACTGGCTGTTAGCATCCCCTTTTATGATCGCCTGCTGCGGCAACGGAAGATCAACTTTTTCAGCATCGATTAACATATAGTCCGGAGTATGACTAAGACCTTCTACCGCTTTTTTCATCGCCAGACGAGAAGCCTCTTTAATATTAATTTCATCAATCATGCGGGAATCCACATAACCTACACCAATAGCTATCGCCTGCTCCATAATAATCTCGAATAAGGCATCTCTTTTTTTCGCTGTAAGCTTCTTAGAGTCGTTGACGCCATCAATAATAAGCCCTTCCGGCAAAATCACCGCTGCTGCAACAACATCCCCAAACAAACAACCTCTGCCTACTTCATCTACGCCGGCTATACGGCGATAAGACTGTTCCCAGCCCTCTTTTTCATAACTCAACATATCTATCGTACTCACGATCTGTCACCGCCAATTATAAATTATTCTATAAACTACATAAGTCAGCTTACCATAGTAAAGCTCACATGGTCATGTACAAATAACCACTCCAATTTGATCCAAATCGGCAAAAAAAAGAGCCCCCGAAAATTTCCGGATGGCTCTTCCATACCCATTCATTTAAACGCCTTTAAGGTGTTTCCAGCGTAAAACGACCAAGCTTACCTGCCCGCAGCTCATGCAGCAAAGCACGTGAAGCTTTTTCCAGATCAACACGTCCACCGCTAATCAGACAACCGCGTTTGCGGCCCACGGCTTCCATAACTGCAACGATCTCATCAGGGTTCTCAAGATCCTCAGGAAGCTTCTCAATACCAAAGCGTTCTTGAAATCTGGAACCATAATCCTTGACCAAATACTTCACTGCATAAAAAGCAATGTCCTCAATGTTCAGGATTTCTTCTTTGATCGCACCCGTCACGGCCAAGCGGTAACCCACGTCTTGATCCTCAAACTTCGGCCATAAGATACCAGGAGTATCCAGAAGCTCCAGATTACCTCCTGTTTTAATCCACTGCTGGCCCTTAGTAACCCCTGGGCGATCACCCGTAGCAGCGATACTCTTACCAGCCATTCGATTAATCAGCGTTGATTTACCGACGTTAGGAATACCGACGATCAATGCGCGCATAGCCCGTGGGTTCATTCCCCTTGCGATCTGCCGATCAATTTTTTCCTTCAACAGCAGCTTGACCTGCTCCGGAATCTCCTTAACGCCTGTTCCAGTAGATGCGTCCACAGGATGGGCAACATGCCCTTGTTCCTTAAAGTACGCCAGCCACTTCCGAGTAATTTCCGGATCCGCCAGATCCGCTTTGTTCAAAATAATTAATCTCGGCTTGTCCCGCAAAATATCGTCAATCATCGGATTGCGGCTGGAAAGCGGCAGACGGGAATCGAGCAACTCTATAACAACATCAATCAGCTTCAGCTTATCCTCGATTTGCCGCCTAGCCTTCGTCATATGACCAGGAAACCAATGAATGGCCATTGCCGTCACCTCCTTTGACTTCTGTCAACTTAATGGTTAATCAGTGTAATATCTTTTATCGGCCAGAAGATTAAATCTGCACGACCCACAATATCACCCAGCGGCACATAGCCAATCATCCGGCTGTCTGTACTATCCGAGCGATTATCCCCCATAACGAAAATATGTCCTTCTGGTACAGTACCATCCGTGAATTTTTCATTTGGGAAATCTTTATTATTATACAGAGCGTTGTTACTATGCGCAGCATCAATAGCGCCTTGGATGTAAGTCTCGTTAACAACCTCACCGTTAACTGTAACTACATCTCCTTCTACTTTCACAGTATCTCCAGCCACACCAATTACACGTTTAATAAAATCTCTGCCTTCAGATGGCACGTGGAATACAATAACCTCACCCCGCTGCGGAGATCTTATATCGTATAAAATTTCATTAACGATAACACGTTCTCCCGTATGGAAATTAGGCTGCATGGAAGGTCCATCTACAATAAAAGGCTTGAATAAAAGCCAGCGAATCAGTATAACCAGAACTAAAGCAATCGCAATGGCCTTGACCCATTCCAGCACTTCATTTTTCAGTTTACGTGGGTTCTGCTCGCTTGATTCCAAAGTTTCGCTTTGTTCCTGCTGCATAGTTCACCGTCCTCTCTTAATACTACTCTTACTATACAACACAAAAAAACTCCTGCCAAAAACCCCTCCACAGATACTCCTTCAGGAGGCCTTTTCGGAGAAGCTTATCCCCAAGCGTATATGTCACACGCATTGTATACCAAGCTAAAACGCCCTCAGCGTCCTTTTAAGGACGGTATGCGTTTATGCGAGAAATATAAGAATAATGTATAACGTAAAACTTATGCTTTTCTTATATTTCCAAAAAAAAATAAAGCGAAAGGGGCTTGAACTCAAGCCCCTCTCCTCTGTCACTATTCTAGCGACGAATTTCTTTAATTCTCGCTGCTTTACCACGTAGTTCACGAAGGTAATAAAGCTTAGCACGACGCACTTTACCACGACGAGCCACTTCGATTTTTTCGAGTTTAGGCGAGTTGATTGGGAATGTTCTTTCCACACCAACACCGTAAGAAATTTTACGAACCGTAAAAGTCTCACTGATTCCACCGCCACGACGTTTGATTACAACGCCTTCGAACAACTGGATACGCTCACGAGTTCCCTCGATAACTTTTACATGCACCTTCAAAGTGTCACCCGGACGAAAACTAGGGATATCTTTACGAAGTTGCTCTTGCGTAATAGCTTGTAGGATATTCATTAAGGACTTCCTCCTTCCGTACAGGTGTTCTTGCCTCTTCCGGAGAGATCTGAGCTCTCCCTCATTATCCGCAGCGGACCACCGTATTCCACACAACAGAGTTAATAATATCATAAAGGACGGGCTAATACAACTTATTTTTCTATTTTATAACGGTAACATATCTCTTTTTTTTGCCTTAGACTGGCAGTCTTTACACAAGCCGACCACGGTTCCATTGTCTTGAGCGTAGAAGATCAACTTCCCATTCTTCTTCTTGCAAGAAGAGCAAGGTTGCTCCCCTGGACTCTGTTTGGCTTTGCGATGACTATCCATTGAGATCACATTACTGCTAGTCGTGCGCAAAGGATCGCTTGAGCTACTTGTTTTCTTTTTCTGAACGATATAATACCCAACACCCAGCGCTAGCAAGACAAGCAAAATAACTACATATTTCATCTGGCTCCCTCCGCTCTTCATGATTTACTTGAGGTAAGAAAATAAAAAGACCGCCCTGTGATGCAAGTAAGGCAACGGTCTATATCGTATTCGCAAACTAGCCTTAGCACATCTCACTATAAAAAGCGCTTTTCAGTAGCTGCTGAAGATTATATATGAGAGCATCTTCGCTCTTTTTATATGTACCCTTACCCATTTTAATGTGAGCGTAAGATCTATATTTCATTTTAGCACAATTGAAATTTGAAGTGTAGTGAACACTTTTTAAATACCTAGTCTTTGGTCCAGTATATTAACCCGCCTACAGCCGTTTTTACAATAAATCCCCATAGGCTATACTTACAGAAGTACGTACATAACGTAGCGCTTAGGGAAGAACACATATACCCAAAAATAAGGAGGATTTTATTCAATGAAAAAGAGTAATACAACTAGCGTAATGGCAGCTGTAGCCGTCTTGTCCATCGTACTTCTGGCAGGATGCACAGAGTTACCGGGTAGGCAATCCGCTAATAATGAACTAGGAAAGAATATTACTGAAGATGTGCAGCAAAATATTGGTGAGGCTGTGAAGCAAGAGCTGGGTAAAGCCGCTGCAAGCGTGGAACAGGCCGTTCAGGATACAGCTACCAAGGTGGTCGACGAAGTTAAAGCAAACAGCATTAGCAAAGAACTATCCTTATCTAAAGAGATCGGCTCTGCTTCAGTGCTTAGCATGAACAATGCAGTGGGAGAAATAGAAGTTACATCAACTACGGGTGATCAAATTAATGTGAGTGCGACAATCTTAGCCCATAACGGCTCCGCTCATAAAGCTGACCGCCAGAAAATTTTGGATGACGCTGAGATTTCAATAGACGTTAGTGGCGATACTCTGAAGGTATCTACAAATTCCAAATCAAATCCGAAGAAGGATTTATGGACTTGGGCTCAAGACAAATACGGTTATTCAGATTTTAGCATTAACTATACCATTGAGATCCCCACCCGTATGGATGAATATCAAATCACCAATAATGTCGGGCAAATTCGTCTCCGCAATCTGGACGGAAATTACCGCATCGTCAGCAACGTTGGAGCTATTGATATCGAAGGAGCTAACATCACCGGTAAGTCCACTCTAGAGTCTAATACAGGAAGCATACGTATGGATATAGCCGGAATGAAGAGTGATAGCCGTCTTAAAGCGACAACAAATGTAGGTAGCCTCAATGCTGTTCTAGCCGATGGCGTGAAATGTAGCTTGGTGGCTAAAAGTGATCTAGGCCAGATCACCGGGGTTGAGGGTGGCAAACGTGATGTTAACGGAGGAGGTCCTTTGTTGTCCTTAAGCTCTGATATAGGTGCAATTACAGTAGAGTAACCAACCACTAAAAAACAGACCGTCCGGATTAGCGGACGGTCTGTTTTTGCATCATCATATCAGATTAATGCAATAGCCAACAGCGTGAACAAGCTGAGAGTTAAAATATTGTCAGCAGCATAAGGGTAACCAAAAAATGCAGAAGTCTGCACAGGTCCATTGGACCCTGTTCTTAAGTAAACATTATATCTGTCCACATCTGTAATCACACCTTCATGCTGTCTGCCATCAGTAGTCAGGATACGTACCCTTCTATTCTTACAACGTAAGCAATTATAATAAGCCTCCACTAGTGTACTCCTCCTCATTCGTAATGATATACTCTATGGTGAGGAGTACAGGTCGGTAACGGCTAAGTTACATAGGTCATTTGTTTGGATCGATATTTACTTTCCGTTCTCTGCATTTTTTGTATTCCCAAAGGTTATATATAAGGAAAGACATATTCTCGGCTTGTTAGCCGTACCATCCTATCCATTCAAGGAGGCCAATCGAATGAATGTAGCACGTAAACAGTTTATTAAGGAAGGCGTACTGCGTATTACCATCTTTATTATTTTATCATCGCTTACCTATACCGTTCGCAACTATGCATGGGCAGTTACTGTTCTCGTATGTTTTGCGCTTTACGCTCTACTTACAGGAGTATATCGCCTCTTTCGCAAAGAGTAGAATGCGCCTCCACGAATTTTTATAGTTAACCAAACGCCCCCTTTCCAAAGAGTTTTTAATTCTCCTTGAAGAGTGGGCGTTTACATTCTGATCAGAATCACAGGGTTTGACCTCTTAGTAGAGCACAATAAAACCATTAGATGTAGTGAACTTTCGTTCGCTATACTCTAATGGTTTTATTGGACTTGCTTATTCATACTTAATTATTAATCTTATATGTTCAAGCTTTAAAGGGCGAATGGGAATTACGATTTGCGATTTGTATAATAATCGATAATATCATTCACGGTGCGGAGCGGCTCCGCATCTTTGTGGATCGTGTCCACGCTAGGCTTGAATTCTTCACGCGTCTTCGTAGTCACTTCAGTTCATTCCTTTCAATAGTTAAGCTTGCTGCATCGTAAGCTGCATATAGTATTACGCCACCTCTATCTATTACCCCAAATAGAAGAGTTCAACGCACCTATGCTCATTTGTTTTGGAAATTACGCAAAAAAATACGAGATTATAGCCCTTCTTATACTTAAGTAAACATAACAAAAACGCCTCCTTAACGTAAGATACGTTAAAAAGACGTAAAATATGCCTGTTTTATTAAAATTTTACTCCGGCTTGATTTCATTTTTCAGACGTTCCAGTGTTTTCTTGTCTTTCAATGTTAGTTCTGCACTTTCGAGCAAATCAGGTCTACGTTCAAGTGTACGCTGTAACGCTTTCTCTCTCCGCCATACTTCGATGTTGGCGTGATGGCCACTCAGCAACATATCTGGTACCTTCCAGCCGCGAAATTCAGCGGGTCGAGTGTAGTGAGGATATTCCAACAGCCCTGTACTGAACGAATCCGTGATCGCAGAGGTTTCATTTCCAAGCGCCCCTGGCTGTAGCCGAACTACTGAATCAATAACCGTCAGTGCTGGTAGTTCTCCACCCGTTAGCACATAATCGCCAATCGACAGTTCATCTGTAACCAGATGCTCCCGTATCCGCTCATCGTAGCCCTCATAATGACCACATATAAAGATTAGATGCTGCTCTTGTGCCAGTTCCTCAGCAATCTTCTGATTATAGGTCTTTCCTTGTGGGCACATAAGAATGATGCGTGGCTTCACAGAGGAAGGCGACGGGACTGCAGATTCAGAACCATTCTCCAAAGGACTAGCCTCGATCCCCAATACATGTTCTACCGCTGCAAAGATCGGGTCAGGCTTTAGTACCATCCCCCCGCCCCCGCCATACGGTGTATCATCCACACTGTTGTGCTTATTTCCTGAGAAATCACGAAAGTTCACAGCATTCAAAGATACAATCCCTTTTTCGCGTGCCTTACCAAGAATACTTGTGCTAAATACGCCTTCGCACATCTCCGGAAAGAGCGTTAGCACATCAATTCTGATCATGGCAATAGTCCTTCCATTAAGTGAACCGTAATTCGTTTGGCCTCAATGTCCACGTTCAGCACTACATCGTTAATTACAGGGATAAGGATGTCTTGACCTTTAGCAGGCTTAACAACCCACACGTCATTTGCACCTGGCTGTAAAATTTCCGTAATTGTGCCAAGCGGTTCACTTCCAGCATCATCCGTATAAACTTCACAGCCAACGATTTGGTGGAAGTAATATTCGTTCTCTGGCAGATCAACCAGATCATTACTTGGCACCTTAAGCAAACTTCCCTTATACTTTTCCACTTCGTTAATATTGGTATATCCCTTAAGCTTAACGATAAACATACCCTTATGCTCTCGAGCGGATTCTACAGTCACTTCGAATTTTGCACTGCCATCCGCAGGGATGACGAACAGCTTCTTATCTTTAGCGAAACGAACCTCAGGAAAATCGGTATGGGATAATACTTTAATCTCCCCGCGAATTCCATGTGTATTCACAAGCCGGCCTACGGTTAATTCTTCCGTCATATAACCCTCTCCTCTACAAGCTTCATCTATATATTTGAACAAAAAGGAGCCGGGATATACTATCCCTAGCCCCTCATTGTACGCATTATTTAAGATAAAATATCTACAGTTACGCGTTTATCGCTCTTGACTGCTGCAGATGTGACTACTGTACGGAGCGCCTTGGCGATCCTGCCTTGCTTGCCGATGACCTTTCCTACATCATCTGGATGTACGGACAGCTCATAGACAATCAAATGCTCTTTCTCCACAGCCCGTACCGTCACATCTTCTGGATGATCCACTAAAGCCTTAGCAATTACTCCAACTAATTCTTCCATAGAGGACCCTCGCAATCAGTCATTATTTCTGTTGCTTAAGCTCATGAAACTTCTTCATCACGCCTGCTTTGGAAAGCAAGTTGCGGACGGTATCAGATGCTTGCGCACCTGTTTGAAGCCATTTAAGAGCTTTTTCCTCATCGATCTTAACTACTGCCGGTTGTTCAATCGGATTATAATAACCGATTTCCTCGATAAAACGACCGTCACGAGGGGACCGGGAATCGGAAACCACTACACGATAGAAAGGCGCTTTATGCGCTCCCATTCTTTTCAGACGAATACGTACTGCCACGAAAAATCACCTCCTTATAATAGTTTCCAACATTAGTTGGTCAGACATTCAAGATCATTTAAAAGGGAATTTCAGCCCTTTTCCACCACCAAGACCTTTAAGCTGCTTCATGGCATTTTTCTTGGAGGCTTTGCCGCCTCCGCCCATCATGCCGGAGAATTGCTTCATCATCTTACGCATCTCATCAAATTGTTTGATGAGGCGGTTGACCTCAGCGACTGAGGTTCCGCTGCCGGTTGCAATACGCTTGCGGCGGTTATGGTTAATGATCTCAGGCTGTTGCTTCTCCGCCTTAGTCATAGAATGAACTATGGCTTCAACGCGTCCCATTTGCTTATCGTCGACCTTTAAATCTTTAATGCCCTTGGCTTTGTTCATACCCGGAAGCATATCAAGAATTTGATCTATAGGGCCTAGCTTCTTCACCTGATCCATTTGCTCTAGGAAATCGTCGAACGTAAACTCTGCATTACGCATCTTACGTTCCATTTCTTTAGCCTTGTCAGTATCAATGTTCGCCTGGGCTTTCTCAATCAGCGACAGCATGTCGCCCATACCCAGAATCCGCGAAGCCATACGTTCCGGATGGAACGGCTCCAGCGCGTCGATCTTCTCCCCTAAAGCGGCGAATTTAATCGGGCAACCGGTAACAGCTTTTACTGACAGTGCAGCACCACCACGGCTATCGCCGTCGAGTTTCGTCAATACGACCCCTGTAAGCTCAAGCTGCTTATTAAAGCTCTCGGCTACATTCACGGCGTCTTGACCCGTCATAGCATCTACTACAAGAAGTACTTCATCAGGATTTACAACATTGTGAATCTGCTTGAGTTCTTCCATTAGTTCTTCATCAATATGCAGGCGGCCTGCAGTATCGATAATAACATAATCAAGTCCGTTATCCTTCGCATGTTGTACAGCTTGTCTGGCAATTTCTACCGGACTAGTCTGATCACCAAGTGAGAATACAGGAACCTTAATCTGTTCTCCCAGCACTTGCAGCTGCTTGATAGCAGCAGGCCGGTAAATATCTCCCGCAACCAGGAGCGGACGATGATTGCCCTTCTGTAACAGCTTAGCTAGCTTACCCGAAGTGGTTGTCTTACCAGCCCCTTGTAGACCCGCCATCATAATGACGGTCGGCGGCTTGTTCGACTTGGCCAGCTTCGCTTGGCTTCCGCCCATCAGCTCGGTTAGTTCCTTGTTGACGATGTCGATAATTACCATGCCAGGCGTAAAGCTGTCCATGACTTCCTTGCCGATGGACTTTTCTTTCACCTTAGCCACGAATTCTTTAACTACCTTGAAGTTAACATCGGCTTCCAGAAGGGCTAACCGCACTTCACGCATAGCTTCGTTTACGTCTTCTTCGGATACTTTACCTTTACCGCGTAGCTTGCTGAACACATTCTGCAATCTTCCGGTTAAACCTTCAAACGCCATATGCAGATTTCTCCCTTCATGCTACTCTAACCTCTGCAAGCGATCCACGATCTCCGCGAACCGAAGTTTATATTGCTCAGGCAGCATCCCATTCTCCGGCAGTCTGCGCAGCTCTTCTAAATATTTAGTACGACTCTCATGTTTCACTAATAGTCCAAGTTTTTCTTCATAATTCTCAAGGACTTGCTCAGCCCGCTTAATATGCTCATAAACAGCTTGGCGGCTGATTTCAAATTCAGCGGCAATCTCTCCCAAGGAAAAATCATCGTGAAAATAATATTTAAGAAACGTTTGCTGCTTATCTGTAAGCAGTCGTTCATAGAAGGCAAAAAGCAAATTGATACGATTCGTTTTCTCGAGCCTATTCTCCTGACTCATTAAGGACAACCCCTTCGTCAAGGAAAAACACTTTACACCTTCACAACGTCCCTTATGATACCTAAAAGAAAGAGAGATGTCAAGCACTTTTGCTTGTCATCTCTTTCTTTATTAAAAATCCATATTTTCCGCTATAAATCCGCTTGAAATTATTGGATTGGCAGTACATAAATCAATATGGCGAAGAAATGTGTGACACTGCCTGCAAGAACAAATACATGCCAGATCGCATGATGGAACGGAAACCCTCTCCATACATAAAAAACTGTGCCTAGAGTATAAAGCACTCCGCCAGCCATCAGCAGAATCATACCACCGTCCGCTACCACTGCCGAAAGAGGATTCCAGGCGATAACAATCAGCCAACCCATAGCAATGTAGAATACCGTAGACATGAACAAAAACTTTTTAACAAAAAACGCTTTGAAGAAAACGCCAAATACTGCGATTCCCCATATAACACCAAATAAACTCCAGCCAAGTGTTCCCCGAATAGCTACTAGCAAAAAGGGTGTATACGTGCCTGCGATAAACAGATAAATAGAGGAGTGATCGAAAAATTCGAACAAATCCTTCGCCTTGCCCTCTTTGAGACTATGCACAAGTGTTGAATTGAGATACAGAAGCAGCATTGTCGTTCCATAAATGGAGAAGCTGACTACATGCCATGCCGTTCCTTTCAGACTTGCAAAAACAACAAGCAGGACAAGTGCAGCGACGCTTAATACAGCTCCGATCCCGTGCGTAATCGCATTCGCGACTTCTTCTCTCCGGGTGTAGGTGTGAGTATTTGCCATATCCATATCCTTCCGTCTAAGCTTTCTTTCTATTATACCACGCGGACCTCACTGGATTACAGTTTGTAAATCTCCGTGTATTTCTCCTCCAAATAATCAGCCAGATAATCTGGACTGAGCGGCTCACCTGTTACTTGTTCGATAATTTGCGAAGGGGTCAGGCTTTTTCCGAAACGGTAGATTTTTTCTGTTAACCATTCTTTAATTGGCAAAAGATTTCCCGCAGCAATCCATTCATCGTAGTTCGGCAGCTCCTTGCGGAGTGTATTCAAGATTTGGGCAGCATACATATTTCCCAGAGAGTAGGATGCAAAATATCCGAAGTCTCCACCGGACCAGTGCACGTCCTGCAATACACCAAGCGCATCATTAGGCGGTGTAATACCTAAATATTCTTGATATTTAGCATTCCATACCCGAGGCAGATCTTTGACAGATAGTCCTTCATTAAAAATAAGCTTTTCGATCTCGTAACGCACAATAATGTGCAGATTGTATGTAAGCTCATCTGCTTCAATTCGGATGAATGAATTTTCCACACTGTTAATAGCCCGGTAGAAATCCTCTACATCTACATTAGCAAGCTGCTCTGGGAAATGCTGCTGCAGATCACCGTAATAACGTTGCCAGAACGCACGGCTGCGGCCGATCATATTCTCCCATAGTCTCGACTGAGATTCATGAATCCCCATCGATGCGCCTTGAGCCAGTGGTGTTCCCACTAAATCTTGGCTGATATTTTGTTCGTAAAGCGCATGTCCACCTTCATGCAGTGAGCTGAAGACGGCGCTAGTCACGTTATCAAGTAAATAAGCGGTCGTAATACGAACGTCACCTGGATTCAGGCCTGTAGCAAAAGGATGCACACTCTCATCCAAGCGGCCTGCGTCGAAGTCATAGCCCATTTGCTTCAGAATAAAGTTACCAAACTTTTGTTGCTGCTCTTTAGGGAAAATCTGCTGCAAGAAGCTGGTATCTGGTTTATTAGGTGAAGCAGCGATAGCTTCCACTAACGGAACCAAGCGGCTGCGGAGGCGACTGAACACTTCATCCACCTTTTCTACTGTGAGATCAGGCTCATACATATCTAGT
Source organism: Paenibacillus sp. FSL H7-0323 (assembly GCF_038002725.1). NCBI lineage: Bacteria > Bacillati > Bacillota > Bacilli > Caryophanales > Paenibacillaceae > Paenibacillus > Paenibacillus sp. FSL H7-0323. Next base: position 2,235,036 of record NZ_JBBODB010000001.1, read on the forward strand.
AGCGTATCGTAACGTGTGCCATTTACACCCCAATAATCGATGAACTCTTGTTTCAGAGCTACGATTTTACTCAAATAAGGTTCAAATGTAGCAAAGTCATTGTTCTCCTTAGCTTCTTCCCAGATTGTTTGGGAATGAGCAGACAGGACAGCGTACTCTTCAAATCTTTTGGAAGGAATACTCTTACTGCGCTCATACTCTTTGCGGCAATCGTTGACGATCTTTTGTTGATTAGCTGTAAGCTGGCTCAACACTTCTGGACGGCTGAAAAATGCTGTGAAGTCACCCATCTCCTGTGAAATCTCAAGTCTGAACAATTCTCCACTCAGCATCCCAATCGTACCGGAACGTACTTCTACTCCCTTACGTGGTGCACCTGTGCGCAAATCCCAGTGCATTAATTCTATGGCCTCTGAATATCCACTAATTTTTGCTAATAACTCGCTGAATTGTTCCCATCGTTCCTTTACTTGTTGTTCCATTCTACTCCACCTGCTTTCTCTGTTTTACAGACTCCTCTTGATGATACTTTTTTGAATGAGTATAATCAACTTCAGAGATTACATCTCTAATTTTAAATATTTAATGAGTTACATAAGAAGCAGAGCATGCTTCGAACAAAAATCAAGGAGCGTGAACAGGGCTATGATGATTCAAGTTACACCTCTCGCAGAAAGGAAGTTGAAGGAAAGGCTTGGAGATCAGCCAGGATTTTTCAAGCTCTTTTATGATACGGTAGGCTGCGGGTGTGACGGAATTAATGTGTTACTGATTGTTTCAGAAGTGGAGCAAGGCGATTCTAGGATAGAGACGAATTCTCTTCCCTTTATCGTAAGCCGGCAACAGGAAATCTTTTATGAAGACAAGATGCGACTCGATGCAGAGGAACGTTTCTCTTCCTATAAGCTGGTCAGTGATTCTCAGATTTATGGCAACAATATCATGGTAAGAGATATGCGCAACGTAAGTACAATTCAAGGAATTTAAGGGAGGAAGCTAATATGAGCCACGTATCAGAAATTATTAACTTTAATAAAAGTTTTGTAGAGAATAAGGACTATGAAGCTTATTTAACCAGTCGTTATCCTGACAAAAAAATGCTGATCATCACCTGTATGGACACTAGACTCGTTGAATTATTGCCGAAAGCCATGAATTTCAAAAATGGTGATGTCAAAATCATCAAAAATGCTGGTGCGGTTATTTCTCAGCCTTTTGGTAGTGTTATGCGTAGTGTAATGGTAGCTCTATACGAACTAGATGCTGAAGAAGTAATCGTGGTTGGACACTATGAATGCGGTATGGCCTCCCTCAATGCGGACCATATGATCAATTCCATTAAAGAACGTGGAGTATCTGAAGAAGTGCTGTCTACACTGGAGAATTCCGGAATCAAACTTACAAAATGGCTGCGTGGGTTTGACAATGTCGAAGAAGGGGTAATTCAGACTGTGGACCTGATTAAACGTCATCCACTGCTTCCCCCTAATGTACCTATCCATGGCATGATCATCGATCCGGCAACCGGAGCGCTTGAGCTTGTCGCTGATGGGTATAAGTAACGAATGACGACTCTCTAACTGCTGTTTGCGTGGATCCTGGATCTACGCTTTTTTTGTGTATAAAAGTATAAATTATGATAAATAAAATTGAAACCTTGTGGGGCATGTCTGCGTATTACCGACCATACACAAAAATTCATGCTCACAGGAGGGTTTTCGTACTAAATGAAACCAATGAAACGCGTAATGATGATTCTAATGGCCTTCACTCTGTTTTTTGCAGTGGTTGCTCCAGACTTTGCCGATGCACGTCGAGGTGGCGGCGGATTCAAATCCGGCACTCGCAGCTATTCAACAACTCCAAAAAAATCAACAACAACAAATAACATCAAAAAAAGTGACAGCACTAAAAGTTCCACAGCAGGATCTGCTGCAAATACAAAACGTGGCTTCTTCAGCGGCGGCAGCTTAATGAAAGGCATGATGATCGGTGGTTTGGCCGGATTATTATTCGGTGGAATGTTTGGTGGAATGGGAGCTTTTGGTGACTTCCTAGGCTTTGCCGTTAATATGCTAGCTATCTATGTATTGGTTATGCTCGTGATGTCCTTCTTCCGTCGTAGAAAAGAACGTCGCCGCTTAGAAGAACAGGATGGTCGTTACTAATGTCTACAATTGTTCTAAGCATGGATGAGATCATCAATGCCCTCTGTCTGCACATGGCGGAACGAAAGGCTGTTCGTCCAGAGGATGTTCAGGTAGAACTGAGCTGGGAAGAAGATACCGGTTACTCTGCAGAGGTTTGGGTACAGGGCCGCAGTCAATTTCTAGTGGAGTCCAATATGATTGAAGCGATCCTGCGTTACATGCTCAGCGAATATGGTGTTCGCGCCTATCGTGAAGATGTAAGACTGGACCTGGATGAGGAAATCACAGCGATTGTAAATACAGGGAACTAATGATAGTAAAAGGGACAACCCGAGGGGTTGTCCTTTTTTGATATAACGCTATTCATAAAAATATTGCTTTACCGTCCCTACTCCGTCTGCCACTTCAATTTCTGCATAAGCTCCATTAATAAAAGTAACCTGCGGCGGGACATGACCACAATCGATATCATAAACGATCGGTACCTTAAGCTCTTCAAATAGTTCAGCATAGATATCCTCGGCAGTATAGTTATCCACAGGCCGATTAGCTGGACTTCTGCCAAACATAATCCCCGAACAATTCTCAAACCACCCTGCCAGCTTCATCTGCACTAAAGATCTGCGTAAATCCGCTGTGTTCAATTCACAATTTTCCAAATACCAAACTATAGGTTCGTCATGAATCATTTCTTGCTGAAAATGCTGGAGCTTTCCATAAGGTGTGCCGATCAAATGCCTAATTACATCTATACAACCACCCAACAGACGTCCTTTCATCGTTACAGCATCTGTAGTTAGAGACTTCCAATAAGTCTCCTCTGTCAAATGAAAAACGCATGGCGAAGGCACATCATGTTGCCATTCCCGCTGATATTTAAGAGATGAATGCTGCACAATGGACTCACCCACTGGTGTCTCTAGAACCGCATGCCAGAGGGCTGTAGTATCATCCGAATACTCTCCCCGTAAATCAATGAGATTCGCTCCGTGGGCAGTAGCCAACCCGGTTGTCAGCGTGACCGCAAGCAGTAAGACGCTTATATCTGAATATCCCACGATCCATTTGTCCTGCAAAGCATCAAAATCAATAAATTCCAGAGCTTCAATTAACAATTCCCCGCCCCAAGGCGGAATAAGGACATCGATTCCATCATCTTTGATCATCTCATTAAACTCATGACCACGAACATTGGCTGGTGCAGATTTAGCCTTATCTTGCTTCCATGCCGTTTCGCCGATAATGACATTAAATCCTTGCGACTCCAACCGGCTGGAGGCCAGTGTTAGTAGTTCTGCATTTTGAATTCCTACTCCAGATGAAGGTGCTGTAACGCCTATAGTCGCATTTTTTTTCAAAAAAGGGTATCTAATCATATGCCACCTCCCAGAGTTTGTACCCATTATATCCCTAAAGTGATAATGAGAACACCTTCTTCTAACACATACTTTACGCCTACAAAAAAAGGACCTGGCGGGATGCGTCAACGTATGACCGCAAATCCTGCACATGTCCTTCTTCAATTAAACCCAAACACTAGATTAAAGAGATAGCAAGCAGTTCAAACAACACAAGCGGTAAAATCACATTATTATTGTATGGGGGACCTGGATAAGGTCCTGGATATGGGCCAGGTCCCGGGCCCGGATGAGGATGATACGGCTGATGAGGGTTGTAAAACCCGCGGGGCATTTGCCCATTAGCTGCAACGTTCAGATACAAGTGTTTATTATCTACTCCGGCTATAACGCCTTCATGTACAAAGCCATCTATTGTCTGTACGTTCACCTTATGGTTAAGGTATGGCTTGCATGATTGATGTAGGGAATCACGGACACCGTGCAGGTGCCGGATCACAGCAGGATCGGCCTGATAAATCACATTCTGTTGCTGCCCAGTGTTAAATGTCGACATGGATGTTCTGACCTCCGTAAATGGATTTGCTCCATTCTATGCAGAAGCCTAGATTACGGTGCCTATTAAATGGGCTATTCTTAGAATGGCAGAGCGACCTTCTCAACCTTAACATTTACAGAAACTAGAGACAGTCCCATCATATTTTCAACAGCATTTCTTACATTTTGCTGCAGTATATAGCAGACCTCTTGAATCACGCATCCGTAATTAACTATGACCTGAAGATCGATGGCAACATCCACTTCTTTTACTTCAACGGACATTCCTTTTTTTACATTTTTACCGCTTAGACGTTTAGCCCAGTTGTCCGAGATACTGCTTCCTGACATGCCGGCAATACCCGGTGTGTCCAGAACCACTTGCCCGACGATCGAAGTCACCACATCATCTGAAATATGAATTAGTCCTTGCTCCGTTCCTTCATTCATAGAAATCCCTCCATAATGTTTTATTAACTTAAGAGATATCAGGACTCTCCTCTACCTCTATCTCTACCCGGCGTTGCTTGACAAACAAATAATAGGCCTTGGTCAAGACGATTTTAACAATCATATACAGCGGAATGATCAGCAATATCGCAATGATCCCGCCTAAATCACCGCCAACTAATACCAGGATAATCGTTGTCAGTGGATGAATATCGAGCTTTTTCCCAAAGATGTAGGGAGCGATTAAATTATCCTGTATCTGCTGCGCTACCAGAACAATGATGATGGACCAGACGGCTATAGACGGCGATTGAATGAATCCGATGATGAAAATAGGGATACTAGACAGTATCGCACCAATAAAAGGCACGAAGTTCATCACAACTGCGATTACAGTCAACAGCAATGCATATTGCAGGCCGATAATAAGGAAACCAATATACATCAGAACGCCTAAGGCTAAATTAACAAGCACCCGGCCCACGATAAAGCCACTAAGCGCACTGTCGATTTCAGTCATCATTGTAGTTCCTTCTTCACGATACTTCTTTGGAAAGAAACTTACAATCTTACGTCCGAATTTCCCACCTTCCTTAAGCATGTAGAATAACATAATCGGAAAGGTGAATAAAATGATCGCGAAATTCGAAACAAAAGAGAACAATCCTGATACGTAATTCGTTAACAGCGTAAACCCTTTATTCAAATAATCCGTCAATGTGGAGGCTGGATTCGCATCAGCAGGGATCAACGCAGACAGAAATTCATTATCTTCTAGTTTCAATAGCTGTTGATTCAAGGAGGCAATGAGATTCGGCATATTATCGACGAAATTAACTAATTGTGTGCGAAGTGAAGGCCAAACGCCGATAATAAAAGCAAACAGAAGCACTAAAATAACTACATATACGATGATAATCGCCAAAGAACGATTCAGCTTATATTTCTCCAAGGTATCGATCAGTGGCCGCAGCAGGTAATAAAAGAAACCCGCCAGCATTAAAGGCACTATAATGACACTGAACAAAGACAGGATCGGTGTGAATAAAAAATCTACGCGTGAGCCTAAAAATACAATGCCTAACACTAAAAGGATCGCTAGACAAACTCTGATGAAATTGTTCAGTTTAGCCATAGTTTCTCTCCCGTCTTCTGATTTGGATGTCTTCCAGCTCGTTATTTTGGAATCCGGATGGTGAATACCGTAGGTTCCTTCTTTCGGCGACTGAGATGAAGCGTCCCCCCCATTTTCTCTGTATTTTTCATAGCTATCGAGAGACCTAGCCCTGTTCCTCCCGAAGCTGTCCGCGCTTTATCTCCCCGAACAAACGGATCAAACATTGTGGACCACAGCTCTTCTGGAATACCCACACCAGTATCAGCGATTTCAATCGTGACTTCTTTCTCCAAAGGGATCACCTCCACACGCAAATGTGTACCTGGAGGATTATAGATCAGTGCATTGGAGATCAAATTATGAACCACACTCGAGAGCAGCTCCGCATCAAAGTTCAAGAACACATCCTCTTCGGGAACATTTAGATGCAAAACAAAGTTCTTTTGTTCAATCTCTCCGTACGTATCTGCAATGATTTCACGAATAAATTCGCCCAGTTCTTGATGCTCCATTCGTAGCAAGAAATCCGGTGAATCTATTTTTAACAGCTCCAGCATGTTCTGAATCAGCTTAGTAACTTGTGAGGATTTATTATAAATATAGCTTAAATATCTTTTTTGGCGTTCTTCATCCTCGCCTCTACCCTCTACAAGCGCCTGGGCAAAGCCCTGTATACTCGTTATCGGCGTCTTCAGATCGTGGGATAGATCAACCATCATCCGTTTCTTACTTTCCTCTGCCTGGCGTTTTTCTTTGGTCGTCTTTTCAATTACGTCTGCCATATAATTAAAAGTCTCTCCAATTTGCGAAAATTCCTTCTCTGCATATAAAGCGATTCGAGTATCATAATTCCCCTGAATCATCTGCTTCAATCCAAGCGTGATGATACGCAGTGGTTTCCTGATTCGCCGCGCCACCCAATAGCTGTACACGATAATTAGCAAAAGAATCATTCCCACACCCAAAAAGACGTAGTATGAGAGCGAATGATTAAAGTAGGCCACGAAGGGATCACTATTAATGGTGATGGTGATAGCTTCCCGCGGCAGCTTCAAGAGCAGCCACTCCGATTCGCTCTGAGCATTTAGCGTGGTCAACGAATAAAAGTAAGCTTGATCTTCTCCATTTTCCAAACTTTTTAAAAGCTGGTTACTGGTATATTGGGTTACACCGTCTTTTTTTTCTCCAACAACCTTGGTGACCTTCATGTCTTGATCCAAGACCTCGATCCATCCCCCGCTACGCAGAAGACGTTTGGTTTCTATCCCATGCTCCAGATTATCTCGATAAGCACTAGCTTCCACCTTCAAATCAGGATCAGCGATTTTATTTTTTTCAAAAATATGGGTCACATCAAGATTAATAAACAAATAATATACAATCACGAGAAAAAACAAAATACAGATAAACAACAAAAAATCCAGCGTCAGCGATGATTGTAAAGGTCGTTGATCTCTATTGCTCCATAGGCGCTTCAATTTTGTATCCCAGCCCTCTAATAGTCTTTAAATATACTGGCTTTTTGGAATCTTCCTCAATTTTTTCCCGGATATTGCTGATATGTACCATGATACTATTATCTTCGTACACATAGAAATCTTCCCACACGGCCTCATAGATTTTTTTGCGTGTAAAGACTCGTCCAGGCTGCTTCATCATTAGTTCCAAAATTTTGTACTCGGTAGAAGTAAGCACCACAGGTTCACCTGAACGATATAGCAGACACTGGCTTTGATCCAGCATTAATTCACCTAATACAATCTGTTCAGCTTCTTTTTCCTCAACGACTTGCGCATCGAAATGATGTACACGACGCAGCAGTGCTCCAACACGGGCTACTATTTCTAATGGATTAAACGGTTTGGAAATATAATCGTCGGCTCCTAGTTCAAGACCCAGAATTTTGTCATGATGTTCGCTTTTGGCGGATAAAAATAACACTGGAAAATGATGCACCTCGCGGATCTTTTTCAATAATTGCAGTCCATCCAGACCCGGCATCATAATATCCAGAATTGCCAAATCAACTTTATGGTTCTGTACCTGCGTTAAGGCTTCAGTACCACTGTTTGCTTCCAAAATGTTGTACTCTTTCTCTAAATATAATCTTAGCAATTCCACAATTTCTGCTTCATCATCAGCGATCAATATTGTATACATGATAATCCCCCCATCTAACTATATTCTGTGATTATTAACAGAGCCTAAACACAATCTAAAGAATAGCTAAATTATCACATAGTAATAAAATAAAAATCGCACACGGGAAACCGTCCCATGTACGATCGTAATTTGTCTGGATTGTGAGGATCACTACTTTAAAAAGCTACGCCAATTCCGCCTTCCCCAGCATAGGTTCCCATAACCGGACCCATACTTGAGAGTAAGACTTCTTTGAAGGGATGCTTTAGTAAAATGCGTTCTTTAATCTCGAGTGCCAGCTTCTCACAATTACTGTGCACAATAGCGATAACCGCTTTCTCGTAATCATGCTGCTTCTCATCCAAATGCGCTAGCAGACGATTCAGTGCTTTTGGAAGACCCCGGGTCTTCTCCACTACTTCGACAGTGCCTTCTTCGCTGATTTTGAGCAGCAACTTTATATTGAGTACAGACGCTACGGCTCCCGAGAGCCGACTTAGACGTCCGCCTTTCATTACATTCTCCAGAGTGTCCAGCGTAAAATAAGCGTTAACTTCCTCTATCTGCTGAAGTACCTTTTCCTTGAGCTCTTGCAAGCTTGAACAAGTTAAAGACCACTGCGCCGCCAGTCCGACAATCAATGACAGCCCGCCTGAGAAGTTTTTGGAATCTATAACCTCTATTGCATTGGTATGTCCTTCATCCTTATACATTTCCATAGCAATCATAGCCGTCTGATAAGTGCTACTAATATTAGAGGACATACAAATGACCATAATGTCAGTTCCCTCCTCCACTTGCTTGAACTTCTCAAGGAATTCGTTGGGACTTGGACTAGCTGTGGTAGGCAGCTCCTTGGATTCGCGCATTTGAGCATAAAAGCTTTTCGTGTCCGTATCTGCCGGCATTAACTCATGCCCAAAATGAACCGGTAGGTGGATCACGGAAACATTATACTTCTCCATGTAGTCAAGGGGTAGGTCTGAACCGCTGTCTGTTATGATCTTGATTGCCATAATATAAGTACTCTCCTTTCAATATCAGTACTATTATAGCCACCATAAAATGAAATCTCCAGTAACCTTTATAACTTGAAAAATTCTTCGATCTGTGCTATGTCTTTCTTCCTTAACTTGTCCTTATATGATATGGTTTATGAATAAGCGTATAGAAATGGAGTGTATGTATGAGTAAGGGTAGAGTATGGAACAGAGGCAAACATGATGGTACAGGACTATCGAGGAAAAAAACCGTAGATCAAGAGGGTGCAGCTTCTACTGAAACTGAATCCACAGAACCTTCGAATGAACCTTCCAATTCAAGAATTGATACCGTAAAACCGATGAATCGCACGAATTGGGTGACCAGACCCACCCGTGTCAGCAATAAAGATTCGAAAGACAAACGATAATTCATACATTCTAAGATTTGAGGACCTAGATGACGTTATTGGCAAATTTCCAGCCTTTTGAGCAGAGTTTCGGACTCCAGAGCCGTTATTCCGTAGAATGAGGTTCATATATGGTGTTTTCCGTGCCAATAGTGGCTATGGAGTCCGTTAGCATCCCAAATGCGGAGTAAAACTGCGTTTAAGGTCATCTGTGTCCGATAGTTATCTTTGTACATGCAAAAGTAATAAAATCCAGCGAACAACAAAAAGGGTTGTCCCAGTAGCCATTTCATCATTTCATGGCTTATGGAACAACCCTCTTCTATTTTCTACGCCATATATCCTAACTCCGCTTCATCTCTGGAGGGGGCTTCGCCAATTAACTGCTTCAATAGTTTCTTCATCATTACCGAAGCCTTTACTTTGGTATGAAGACACGGAGAAACCTCTATTTCATAGTTCCCTTGTTTGATAGCTTCCTTCAATTCTTCCACAGTTGAGCAGGAGTCTTGCAGACGATTCACAACACTGCCATATTGCAAACACTGATGACTGTCACTGCCAGCAATCACAGGCACACCCAACTTCTCAGCAAAGGGCGTGATCAGGTTCTTATAAGTCTCCACTCCCTGCATGTAAATATCCTTAGCGTTGAAATCAAAAGCGTCTAATCGCTGAAGCAATGCCGGATCCAGTTGATGTAAAGGCGTAGAAGTTCGGAAGGGGTGGGCTCCGATTTTCCAAAGATTATGTTCATCGGCCATATCAAGCAACTGCTTAAACGGTATGAAATTCCCCTCCTGCGTATGCTCATCTAGTAAAGCGCGGACAGCTAGAACATTCTCCTTCAGTCCGATCAACAGGATATGACCTGTCTCCGCGATATCCACTTCCATGCCTGGAAACAGTTTAAGTCCGTTCACATCGTAATAATGCCCGTTATAGGGATAAGTCTGATCCAGCGCATCATACATCGCAAAGAAATTAGAAGTATTAAAATGCTCGGTCAATGCTACAGCCTGTAATCCATTTGCCTTGGCTTCGAACATCATCTCCGCAAAATATTCGGGGGAAAACGTAGATTTTTTAGATAATTTACCATGGGTATGCAGATCAATATTCATCATGTCTAATTCGTCTCCTTTGAGCTTGTAAGTTATGTTAATACACCAGTTCAGGGTAGAGATAACCAATACAGAATATCAAGATGACATAAGCTGTGGATCCGGATAAAAAGTACCAGTCGGACCGCTTCATTTTCAAATAAGATAACTTGATCTTCTTCACTTTCTTATTATTAAGGCCGTAGCTAAATCCCCGAGTCTCAAGTGCTTCAATCGTTGTTCGAGAACGTTTAGCTGTGTTCAACATGAGCGGGTAAAATGCCAGAATGACGATTCGCAAATAATACGTTATTGTTCGCCAGTAGAAAATTCCATGTTGAAGCGGTCGTTGCCCTCTCAATCTAAAGGAAAGTAGGATCTGATGGAATTCCTCTAGTAAAGTAGGCAAAATACGATAGCCATAAGATAAGCTGAATGCAAAAGTATCAGGGATTCCTAAGGACAGTAAGCCGTCACTAAGTCGTTCCGGATCAAGACTAGAGAAAACCGTAATACTCGCCAGCGAAATCACCGAAAGCTTAAGCGTCAGTGTCAGCATAGGCAGCAAGGATTCAATCCCCCCGCCGAAAAAGAGCGACAATATAAACATCCAGCCAATCTGGCTGATTAAGCCGAGACATAATATAAAAATAATATAGGGGCTGACCCGGGAGAGGACGGTTGTTAAAACCATAAGCGCGAACATCCCTAACAGGATTGTCCGGTTATGTACAAACCAAGGCACGATGGCAAAAAAGAGATACCAGAGCAGCAGGGTTCGCGGGTCCAGCCTGCCCAGAAAAGTGCTGCTGCTGTTATATGCGGTCCCGAGCAACTCCAATTTGATTTGTTCTACAGATATACGGTCAAGTGCCCGTTTAACGGCTTCCATGGATTGCAGCTACCTCCTTCTTTTCCACTAAACTCACAAACTCTTCTAAGCTACTGCAAATTCTAGGGAGACCGAGCATACGACTTAGCTCCATCAATTGGGTCTGAGCCAGACCCGCACGCCGTAAAAGAAGGCCGTCAGCGAAAATTTCATCCTTCGTCCCATCCGCAATTACCCGCCCTTGATGCATTACAATTATTCTGCTGGCCCATTCAGAGACAAGCTGCATATCATGAGTTGCGATGACGACCGTCTTCACATGATTACGAAGCGTCTCCAGCACATGTACCATTTCTTGTTTGGTCGAAATGTCCAGATTAGCTGTCGGTTCATCAAGCAACATGATAGCAGGCCTAACCGCGGCACCAATCGCCAAGGATACCCGGCGCTGCTGCCCTCCACTTAGCAGTCGGGCATCCCGTTCAGCCAGCTCGCTTAAGCGAAATGCCTTTAGCATCTCATCCACTCTTCCATCCGTATCTGGTAGTTTCCGCGCCTTCAGATAATAAGCAATTTCCTTACGCACAGAATCCTCGATAAACATTTCCTCCGGATTCTGGAATACGTAAGCTACCGTACCGGAGAGACGTTCAGGCGGTAGCCCGTTCACCGTCATTTCTTTAACCTTTACGGTTCCAGCTGTAGGTCTGACAATACCAGCAATCAGCTTCATTAATGAAGATTTACCTGCTCCGTTGTTGCCAATAAGAGCAATGGACTCTTCCTGCCCCAGTTCTAGCTGAATTCCATTCAGTACAGGATGCAGCACCTTATGAATCGTACGGTAAGAGAGGTGAACATTCTCCAGCTGAACGATAGAATTTTCTTCTTTTGCAGCTATGGGGAGCTGCTCTTGCATACGTCCGATTGGAAGTGTCTCCTTGGCATCCTGACGAAGCGTCATGCGGGTACTGCCTTCCTCAGCATTTAAGGGAAGCAGCTTTGGCTTCTGATCATCAGGCTGTAGCAGCCAAGCCGCCCGGGTCACATCCGGTGGGTATATGCCCAGCTCTAGCAATTCTTGTACAGATGACAAAGCTTCACGCACAGGCTTCTGCCAGCACATTTTACCCTGATCCATCAGGACAACATTTTTGCAATAATCCGCAATAAATTCCGCATGATGCTCAATCACTACAATGGTCTTTCCATGCTCCTCATTCAAACGCTGCAAAATATCATAGATATGACGGGCATGCTGCGGATCCAGCTGGGCTACGGGTTCGTCGATCACCAGAATTTCCGGATCCATAGCTAGGGCTCCGGCCAGAGCGAGCAGATGTTTTTGCCCACCACTTAACTGCCAAATAAATTCATGCCTCAAGTCACTAAGTCCGGTTAACGCCAGCGCACGCTCTCCCCGTTCCTTGTAATCCGTAAACCCATAATTTAGAGGTGTAAAAGACACATCATCAAGCACAGTCGGTCGTACCAATTGATTCTCGAAATCCTGATAAACATAACCGATACGTTTGGACAGCTCTGCTACACTTTTTCCATCCGCAGATTGGCCGCAAACTGTCACCTCTCCACTGAAATCACCAGTGTAATAATGAGGAATTAAGCCGTTAAAGCATTTGCAGAGAGTAGATTTCCCGGAGCCATTACTGCCGATGATCGCAATAAAATCTCCTTCTCCCAGTCGTAAGTCTACGTCTTGCAGTACTGGTTGTTCAGCTCCCGGATACGTAAAGTTAATTTTGTTCAATTCAAGAATTGTATTACGCATCTGCTTGACCCGCTTCCTGTCTTTTTCGTGCCGAACGCCGAAGCAGTGCAATAATCGCCGTTGCCGCTACTACAGCCGCCACCAACATACTGAGCCAAATCAAGGTCTTTTCATTCGATTCCGCCCCTGCAAGCTCAAAATCACCGAAGTTCCAGCCCGATTCCGATAACAATTCCGAACCCACTGCTACCATCACTAGAAAGGTTCCGGCAATGACCAGCTTAGGAGATAGCCACGCTCCTGTTGCATATTTCATATTCCGCTCACGTGGCTTCATGCCGAGCAAAGGTTCAATTTTTCCATATAAACGCGGAACCAGATACATGGTAGGAATCAGCGCGAACAAAATGCCGGAGAAAAGGACATCATTCAGGAACCCTACTCCCTCAATTACAACGATACTTTCTGCCAGCCCTTTAACAGCCTCTAGCTCTTCTACCCCTACCCATACCTTCACAATATCTATAACGGAGCTAAAAAACTGGTGAATCGCCACGCCGGTAATCGCAGCCACTCCAACTTGTCTTCGATTTTTCGGATCAGACACCATGCGGCCTGCGGTATACATCGCCAGTGAGAAGGTAATGAATTTCTCTAGCTCCCCTAAACCTCCAAATTGGCCTAACATCAATTCCCCGAAGATTACCTCACCAACAGCTGCTCCGACCGCCGCATATAAGGGGTGAAACAACATACATAATGTCAAAGGAATGAAGGCGAAATATTCAATGGATAATTCAATCGGGCCCAGTTTGATCCCAGGCACTAGCTCGGTAAACATATTGGACAACCCGTAAAGCGACATCGACAGTACAAAAATCATCATTTTTTGTGACTGAGTCAGTGTGTAACGCGTTTTTATCGTGCTCATGAAATATTTGGCCTCCCAATAAGAATTTATCTTCATTATAAGAAGGCCATGTCATCACAGCTTTTTTCATTTGTTAAATGAGAGTAATATTTTTTTCAATATTTTTAACGTTGTAAAAATATTTACAACATATTCACACGTTATATTCTATCTATCGCATCATCATAGGAGGATTGAGAGATTGTATAAAGATTGGAACCACCGCGCTTTTTCGCCTAATCAACGGATAATTGCCGACTTTATTCAAAAAAATGAGCAACGTGTGGTCTACATGACCGAACAAGAAATGGCAGACGAGCTGCATTTGAGCATCGCCTCCGTTTCACGGTTCTGGAAAGCTGCGGGATACAAACATGCCAAAGATTTTAAAAACCGGCTCCGTTTCCGCTTTGAATCCACACCTTCTGTAAAAATGCGTGATGCCATGCAGCGATCAGACGATACCTCACTCCCTCAACTGCTGCTGGACAATTGCTCACATCATTTGCAAGAAACACGCCGCTATTTAAGCGACGATGTACTAAAGCGTGCAGTAGATGCAATATCTACAGCTCGGATTATTTATGTATACAGCCCTGGACCTTGCGCCGGATTAGCAGAGCTAATGATCTATCGAATGGCGCGTTTTGGTCTTCAAATGAAAAAAATGGCCCCCAGCGGCCATGAGCTGCTAGAGACCTTAATGCATGCTGACAAACAAGATGTCTTGCTTGTCTTTGGATTTGTGCAAATACTGCCTGAGATTGAAGTCATACTGAACCATGCACGTGAAGCAAATTACCAGGTCATCCTGATCACAGATAGACTTGTCTACCCGCGATCCCAAGATGCAGATATCGTGCTTTATGCGGGGAGAGGTGAGGTTTGGGAGTTCCATTCCATGGTTGGCCCCACCTATATTATTGAGAATCTGATCCTTGGAGTGGGATTAGCGAATAGGGACAGTAGTCTAAGCAAGCTGGATAAATTGCAGCAATTGCGCGCGCAGTATGGGGGGAAGCTCCCACGGAGTTAGGTTTAGATTTGACTGCAAGGATAAGGGGAATTTAATTCATTCCTAAAGCTTCTTTAATTTGTGGGATAGATAAACCGTTTGCTTTCATTTCTTTGATCCAAAGAATGCGCGCGACGGTTTCTTCTCTTTTATATCTGCGTGTTAAATTCTCCTCTGCCTGTTCAAAGGGCAGCATGCCTTCTTCTGTATAATGTTTGAGTGTACTATAACGAGCATTTGTGATTCTTACTAATTCCCCTATCGATACATATTCTGACGCCATAATATTCTCCATGGATCGTTGTCTAGACATTGATAACCAACTCCTTTACAGCGGGCGCTTCGGAATAAGACGCACACCTTGAATTGGCACTTTCATCATTACAAAATGTGGGATCGCATCGTAGTAGCAAATTATCAATTTTAAGAGTCGCAATCGATCCTCTCTCCAGCACCTTAACTTCATGTCCATAGGACATTAATCTTGTAATAACTGCGTCTAACCTTTGATTAGAATTATCAAACCAGGACTCTGTTTCTATAAAGACAGCTCGTGATCGCTCTAGGGCAGGGAAGATAAGATTGAGACTACTGCCGATAAAGGTCTTCGCAAACTTTGTCTTCAATGCTAAAAAACGTTTGATACCTAACTCAACTCCCTGGCGAATTTGTATAGGAAACAGCGCCTTTGCCCATAAGTTACTTTGGTATAGATCATGTAATTTGATATTCACCTCTTCTAATTCGTTCAGCGAGAAGAAATCATGCATACATCCACATTCACGAAGTAGCCATAGCATACAAATGACCTGATCTGTTACTGGGCCCTCTTCCAAAATCTCTGCCCGCATATTCTCTGTAATGCTCGTGTACGCCTCCATATTACTGCGATAGGCTCTAATTTCAACTTCAGCAGAATCAAAATACATGTCGCTCCCTATCAGGCTTGGTATATCTTCAAGCAAATTCATTGCTTGAAGATAATCTGAAATCGCGGTTTCGAACTTTTTTAATTGATGGTTAGACTTCCTCGAAGCCTTCTTTAACCACCAATTTAGATCACCCTTCACCTCAGCACTATTATGAAGTAAGGATTGTAGAACAGTTTCTCTATAGAGTGTTGAATGAGATTGATCAAGTGCTTCCATGTGCAAAGTTAACTTGTTCTCAGATTGTGTGAAACATCCCTCTAAGTAAAGCTCCAATATAACCGCTGCTGCCATGCAGCGCAAAGACACTTTCTTGACAGTAGTCATCTGAAGACTTCTCTGTGCATTAAGCGCGATCAATGAAAAACTTGGTGCTAATTTAAGATCCATCATAACCATCCACCCCTATCCATTAATTCCTATTAACAGGATGATATTTATTCCGTATGGTGAGCGTTTGACTAACTTACTACTTACTACTTACTACTTATCACTTACAATACACCATCTTTACAATAATTGTCAATGGTCTGGAATAACGTAAAGAAGGCCCTGCCCTTAATGGTCAAGCCCCGATTTTACAGACACCAAAAAAAGACTCTAGGCTATAAGCTGCTTCCGGTAATCAACCAGGGTATCTTAGAAACAGGAGGATCAGTTCTAACGGGAATTTATGCAGCCAATGAAGCAATTGGAGCATCCGGCTGGTCACAAAAAAGAAGTCGCCTTGTAAAGCTAAATAAAGAAGGCTGGCCATGTGAGCCTGCCTTCTTTATTCACTCAGATCAATAAGTAATTTGGTTAACTCTAGATTTTCAACCTTGTCTTCTTTGACGACAAAGGCAAGGGAAGGATGATAGAATCCTTCGTCAAGCTTGATAACGTTCACCCAATAGTTAACAACACCATCTACTTTCTTTTCGCTGCGGGATGCCTCAGGGATAGCTGCAATGATATCCTTTTCACTGCTTCTGATACCGATATTTTTATCCGTCCTAAGCGAAGAAAGAGAGTTAATCGGTATATCAACTACGTCTCCGACTGGCTTAGTTTCTCACTACGGTAAAACTGATCGTCAAATTATCTTTTTCATATAACCAGCGCATGTTAAGAGGTTCCCCCACTTCCGTCATCCGTTTCGAATGAATTCCCGCTCCGCTTTTTTCAAATGCTTTAATGAATTTTCGAAAGAATATGGAAACTTAGTCCTAAGTTTAGAGAGTTTTTCAACCTCTCCCATAGCGATAGCTTCCTTAATAGCAGGAACCAACTTCGCTTGAATAATGCCCCAACTTTCTGCCTGAAGAAGTTCGTCTATCAACATATGCGGTTTGGAATGATATTGTTCAATTTTTGTTCTCCTCTTCTCGATTTCTACCCTCTAATAGCTCTATCTTTATTTTTTCAAGACATAGCTTCTCCCTTAGAGTGTATAAGTTCATCCTTATGTTCTAATACTTCTATTATCATAGCAGCCCCCGTTCTGAATCCGAGAGTATAGGCGGAAGCGGATGAGATAGAGTTCTGCATGCCACTCAGATCCAAGGCTTGTTCAATCATAGTAAAGTTTCTATAGATAACTTTGCTTTTAGGATGTCCATAAACTCTGAGATTAGCTTGGAGTTCTGTATATACTCGGGATCGCGTAAACACAAAAGTTCACTTGGACAGATTTTCCCGTAATATAAATCCTCCAAAAGACTCACCAGTCATCCCTCCCAAATCATCTCTTCAATCATCTTAGCGAATTTATCGCTAAAAATCAATAGCGAATAATTCGCTAAGATATGCTTGCCTTGGAGGTGTTTAGTATGTATCAACGTATCCGAGATTTGCGTGAAGATAAAGATTTAACTCAAACCCAAATGGCAGAGTTTTTGCAATGCAGCCAGAGGATTTATAGTAATTATGAACGCGGTGATGTTGATATTCCCACGGCCATTCTGATTAAGCTAGCAGATTATCATAAGACGAGTACTGACTATTTACTAAACAGAACGAACCAAAAAACTCCTTACTCTAAAAGTTAAATTAAAAGAATGAGTAGATATCGCAGTTTTCAAAGAATTTCATTCTTATGCTGATGAGCATTGTACACAGGAATCCGTGATTTACGCGAAGACAAAGATCTGACACAGCAACAAATAGAGGAGCTTTTACATATTACACAAGCCACCTACTCCCGCTATGAAAATGGAAATTTGGATGTTCCGAGCGCCGTTTTAATTACGCTAGCTAATTTCTATAAAGTAAGCATCGACTATATTTTAGGTCAGACAGATAATTCTAAATGCTTTCCCAACAAAAAATAATCCACAGCACAAACAAGCTCCTGTGATAATCACAGGAGCTGTTCACGTTTAGGCTAAAAATAGCCTGAAATTAGGGGATTCTCTTAGATACGCTCAGGCCAGCAAGGTACGGGCTACCTGATCCACAATGTAATTGATACCTGTCGGTCCGTAGCAGCCGATCCATGTAGCGGCATCTACCGGGTATATATACGGCCGCTCATCGGAATCCAACATCCCTCGGACGCTTTGCTCTGTCGCAGATATCCCCTCCTGCATCATCTCGTTACTAAGTAAAAAATAATGGCTGGCATGCACAGCCGGCAGTCTATCAACTGTAATATGATAAGCCGTGTCGGAAGTGTCTGCGACAAATAGAGGAGCTGGCAGACCAAGATCCCGGTACAGCACGGCACCTGTGCGATGGGAGGCAGTATGCACCCGTACCAGCGACTCACGCGGACGGATCAAGGCCACGCTCTGACCCGCCAGCGCCGTTGCAAGCTGCTCAGACAGCAATGCTGTTCGGCGCAGGTAATCCGCAATAATACGCTCCACCTCTGTCCGCTTGTCCGTCAATTCACCGAACAGGCCCAGAATCGTCTGCCAGCTCTCATTCCGTTGAAACATTAGGGTTGGCGCAATCCGGCTTAACCGTTCATAATGCTGAGCATGCACCTCAGTACAGACAATCAAATCCGGCCGCAGCCGTTCAACAGCTTGCAGGTCCGGGTACTCATAAGTTCCGAGCATTTCCGTTGTCTTAAGCCTTTCCCTGATATATTGGGGGAATCTTAACGCTGCACTGCCCGTTCCTACACTCCCTGCCGGGGATATCCCAAGCGCAAGCAAATGGTCTGCATATTGAACGTCGAGTACGGCGATACGCCTCGGAGAAGCGGTGACGCAATATTCGCCTCGCATATGACAAATTACCGGGCCTTGCAGCGACTCGTACGATGAGGCCAGGCGATCCGGCAGCCCAGAATATGCTGAGAGAGCACGGATCCCTGAAGCGGCAGTGCGCCTGTAGATCTGCGGGGGAACTCCATGATATTTCTTAAATGCCCTGCTAAAGTAATACATGTCGCGATAGCCCGTTTTTTCTGCAATTTCGCCGATGGGAGCATCCGTATGACGCAACATCCGCTCGGCACTCTCCATCCGCAGCTGGATTACATATTCCATCGGTCCTAGTAACTTCTCCTGTTTGAATCGCCGCTGTAACTGTCTTGTACTGCATCCGGCAAGCGCTGCCAGCTCCTTAAGCTCCAGCTCCTGACGATAATGCCCCGCTATATAGGCAGCGACAACATCCACCATATCCGCCTCTGTGCCTTTCTGACCACATTCATACTCCATAATAAGCTCGTAAAGCATTCCTTGCAGTAGCGCATTCGCATGGAAACGCTCCAGCCCTTCGCCCCGGCTCCATTTGGCTTCGATTTGTTCCGCAGTCTGATGCAGTTCAGCCAGGAGCACAGGACGGTGAACAAATGAAGTTCGTAATGGGTGATTGCGCTGCGGAAACAGAACATGGGCAGCCCCCAACATTGGAAAAGCCTTGTACATAATAACGGTATAATGAATGGTTTCTGATCCAGCAGTCAAAGTAAATGCTGATCCCTTGACTGCGTGACAAGCGAAATAGGCCTGGATATGGCAAATTTCGCCATTCATCACAAGCCTACCTTCCCCGCCGCCTGCCAGCAGCAACACATTGGCTGTTAATCCGGTTTCGCTCATAACGCCGCCGGGTGGCAAAGTACCGCTACGCACATCAAGCATCTTGATCGTTGTATCACTCCATAAACTTGCCTGTTCTTTCAGCGGCATTTCTCTCATCTCCTGACAATAGCATCCTCTGTTAAACGGGCGCACTCGAATAGGATTACATACTTTAGTGAAAGCGCGTCCGCAACATAAGTGAGTGCGTTGCTGTTGTCATTTTAATTGAGATTCATTCTCATTGTCAATTTTCGGACATTTCCCGCAATATTCCGCCGACATCCTGTAATAAAAACAGCAGGTGATACGTTTCTTTTTTGCATCCGGAGCTAGGTCATTGTTCTCTGTGAACCGGGTAAACGGATTGCGTCTTGCGCCGAACAATTGTCCGGGAGCTATCCGGGTCAGGAAGGCAAAATCTGCTTGTATTTGTTGCCTTTCTTGCCCTAATTCACCTGTTCCAGGAGAATACAGCGGAGCAATACGTACCATAATATTCTCCCAAAGTACTGCCATGGAGACGGGACCAATTGCAGCAAGCGTATGCAGCAGCGGCGCAAGACGTACCGCGAAAATTTCCTCTACGATCTCTTCTCGCCACGCTTCCCTGTCTTCCGGTGCCGCCGTCGCTCGAAGCCCGTTCAGCGCAAGGAAAGGAAAACGCGTATCCCCTTTAAAAGCTGGGGAAGCCGGATGATAGAGGAAGCAGTTCTCCAGCGGGATGGAGACTTCCCGGTTATGAAGGGTCATAGCGGTCAGCATCGGCGCGATCCACAGATAACCGATCCGCTTGGCCAGCATGGAAGCGGCAACCTGCATATCAGGCGCACCGATATAACCCTTAAGCCAGCTTACATACTCGCGGCATGCAGCTTCTTCGTGCAACTGGCTAAGGGCAATTGTCCGAACGTTGCCTTCAGGCGGTTCACCTACCCACAGACGGTATTCCTCCGCCATTTGCTTCCAGGTGGCAGACGACAGATAGTTATCCATTTTAATGCGATCCCAACAGCGCTTCCGCGGTTTGATCTACAATAATGTTGAGGGCAATTGGCCCATAATAAGCGATCCATAACGTTGAATTCACATTGTATACACGGTTATTTTTAACGGCATCATGAGATTTCCAGACCGGACTGTTCGCCATTGCCTCTGCCTCTTTGGCAAACAATTCATCCGATAACAGGAAATAGTGATCTGCTCCGATATCAGCGATGGTCTCCATCGAAATTTCAACGGAGGTATCATCTTTGATCTCCTGAACGAATGCAGGGATATTCAATCCCAAATCCTCATAAAGAATGCTTCCGGTCCGATGTTCGGGACTGTGTACGCGAATACCTTCCGGTCTTGGGCGAATCAGAGCTACCGTTTCGTCGCCCAGCTTCGCCGATAGCTGCTCCCGCAGTCCAACGATTTTGTCCTCGTAGGCTTGACGCACTACCTTCGCCTCCGCCTGCTTGCCCGTTATCATACCGATGGTAGCCGATGTATCCCGCCAATCTTCATAGAAGTCGAGTACTATTGTGGGCGCTATTTTACTGACGCTGTCATACACCTGCTCCTGAAAGTCGGTCATCAATATAAGATCCGGATTCATCGCTACAATAGCTTCAAGATTGGGCTCATCGCGTGTGCCCAGGACCTTCACATCACCCAATTGTTCACTTAAATATTCTGGAAACTTTGCATCTTTCGCTCCAGCCACAACGCTGCCTGCCGGATGCTCGCCTATCGCTAACAATTGATCGACGAATTTCACATCAAGCGCGGCGATGACCTTCGGCTTCTCAGTCAGCGTATATTCACCCTTCATATGCGAGATGGTAACCGGGAAGGCTGTAGTCTGAGCCTGTGTCTCAGATGTAGGTGACGGCTCGGCTGAAGCAGATGGCAGTGCGGCAGTGCCCGCATTTGCTCCACCTCCAGTACCGCAAGCCGTTAACACAAGTACCAGTGCCATCATCCATATCATTAATAGTCCTGCTTTTTGGGCAGCATCTACCTTTCTACTGGTTGCTTGCCTCTTCTTTGTTCTTTTCATGCTGACTCCCCCTTATGTATGATAATGATTTTCATTATCAGATCAATAAAGCGAGTATAATCTATCTTCATACTCTATTTCCATGTACTTTTGCGACATTGCAGCCGGATTAATGCGACATTGCACACCATAGGAACGGCTCAGGAGAATCGCGACTGACTACAAAAATTCCACAGAAGCACCTAAATCCCTAATTTTAACAAAAATTTCTTTGCTCCTGTTCTGAAAATAGCCAACACAGTCGATGGTAATCTCGCTCAATTCAAGCTTTTCCTTCTCCAGAAACTGATCATCGAGCAATCTGGCTACTTCAGAAATGGTTCTTCCATTGCACTCCCTGCTTCTTCCCAAAATGAAAAAAGGTATCTTTGTATTACACAAAGATACCTTTTTTCATTAAAAGCTTACGGCTCAATCCCCCACACAAGCTGACCATTCATATACCCGGTGACCTGTTCATTGTTGATGAACTGACTGCTGGATGCCTTGAACGAATAATCATTAGCCTGGTTGTAATTGGACCAGTCGGTTTTGGAGAAACGGGTTTGAATTTCTGCGCTCTGACCTGGATTAAGTGTTCCAGCCGAACTCGTGAAACCAATTTCCAAAACATAATCGGCACTGGCAACAGGAGTCGCCAGCTTAACGAAATTGCCGGTTACATTCGCATTTCCGATGCTGGCCCAGTCGATCCAGAAACTCTGATCTTTCTCGCTATCAATCGTATAGTAATACCGGACCTTCACATCACTTAGTTGAATCGCTGAATCACCGGTATTGACTACTTTGATTTTGGGTGAAATCCCGTTGGTGGAGGCACTTGTGTTGCCATTAAAAGCTTGGACCGTCAAATCTCCAGTGGGTACTGGAACACTGCTATCCGCTACGTTCACTGTAAGAACAGCATTATTTCCTCCATTAAAATGAAAGGTTAGGGTATTCTGTCCCAGCGGCAGCGTGGAAAGATAGGATTTTTTCAGAACAACAGCAGCGCTTGATGCCGTATAATCCTGACTCGCTAAAAGTGTGGAATTTCCATTTGTGATACTTGCAAGCTGGTGTCCATTTAAGGTAAGGGCTACGGAAATATCCTGGGCTAGATTCGCCGCTTTATCAAATGCAGCGCTCACGGGCGCAATGGATGCGCTTGGCGTGGAATCGACAATTTTCACTTTTAATACGGGATCTTGTCCTTTATTGAAATCAAAGATGATCGAATGCTCACCAACCGGCAGTGTCGCCAGAAATGCTTTTTTGAGCAGCAGCGTATTTCCACTCAAGGTATAATCCTGAGTCTCTATTAATGTATTTGCGCCTGCTCGGAGAGCGGTTAACGTATTGCCGTTTGAATTCACGGTGATGGCTTTGTCATTCTGATTGGAGGCATTTTTATCAAATTCGACGTTTGCAGGTGTGATAGACGCACTTGGAATTGGATTGTTAACCTTCAAATCAGGCAGCTCATCGAGCGTGATTACATAATTGCTTTGGTACAGCGTTGTTAAGGTGGCCGGATAATTAAAGGCGGAACTCATGAGATGCTCACCATACCACGGTAAGAAATAGAGCCAGCCCGATTTTTCCTCTGTCAGATTCTGAACACTTGGAACGGTGTCGTTCTCCGTCATGGCTACCATTTTCGTACCGCCGGTTAAATCAACAAGCTGATAGAAAATCGAGGTAATTGCGTCCTCATTGGGGACACCAGACAAACCGTCATAGCGGTTATAGATCGTATTGTATTTATCATAGCCTACAATATCCACCTGATCATCGCCGGGATACCATGCGGGAGAAGTGCTGTACACGTAGCTGTTGTAGGTCCAGATCAAATTGTGCAGGCCATACGTTTCTGTAAGTTCGGTATAGAGCAGATCCCATAATTGCTTGTACACCTCCGAGCCAGCGGAAGCCCACCAGAACCATGCACCTTCCCCATTCAATCCGCCGTTGCCCTCCGCCTCATGGAAGGGTCTGAAGATAACCGGCACATTGTTATTTTGCAGAATCTGCAGTTGCTCCGCCAAATCCTCAATAGCCAGTTGTACATATTGGTATTCTTTCGTACCTGGAACTACCGCATTAGCAGTATTAAAATTGGTTTCTGTCGGCTTATAGGTGGCTTTCTTCCAATCCACAAATTCCCCGAGCTGATAGGCGGTGAAATCTTTGGGTACAGTGATATGCCAGCTATTTGTCGCAATCCCGCCCCGGTTATTCACCCAATCGATCATCCGGGCGGTTGTACCATCCTCCCAGCCGTAAAGCGGATTGTAATTCATCAAATCAAATCCGCGGATGGCCGGATACTTTCCGGTCAAATTGTGAATCCAATCAAACTCCAGCTCGGAATTGCCGTCATTTCCGCCTCCGTAAATCTCCTGCTGGCCGGAGATCATATGATTGCCGTAAACCTCCGTTAAATAATTCATCAGAAGCTGAGTTTCCGGAGTCGCTTGAGTATCGCTAAGGACAGGTTGCACATCCAGGGGATCAAGATCGGCATAATCCACAGTGAAGGTATCAAAATAAGCGAAACCCCAGCCAGCCTTCAGTTGAATAGTGTTGCTGCCTTGATTCAGCTTGTGATAGCCAAAATCGAAATTCGACCATGTGGTCGTATAGGGCAACATATACGACCCCTTCGTAACGCCGTTAACGGCTAAAGATTGAAGCCTGCCGTCAGCACTGAGCTCCTGCATATAACGTGTGGAGATCGTATACATGCCAGTTTCCGGAACAGTCACTGTGAAGGAAATTGTACCGGAATTCTGCATCCAGACAAATCCGCTTCCAGAGTATCCGGGTTTGGGCTGTCCGTAAATTTGGGTCGTCACTTGAAGATCGGAGGTGAGCTGAGCGTTTTCGCTTTCAATTGTGAAAAGTGCGTTGTCTGCATGAACGGGCGGCGCTGTCATCAATCCAAGTAGCAGAGTAAATGCCAGCATCATTGTGATTGCCTTCTTGAGCAAATTTTTCATTTCCACCTTTCCTCCCTATGTTAAATATGGTAAATAAAAGTTCAATATACCATCTCTTGGATGCGCTTTCATAGATAAAATAGCATATATTCCATATTTTGTAAATCTATCAAATCGAGAAAATTTCCACATGCAAAAAAACTCCCACCAATTCCTTTGGCAGAAGCTTCTTACTATTGATTCACCCAAACATCCCATCAATGACAGGTACGTGTGAATCAACAACTAGCTATATCCAATAGATAAGAAGACAGGCTTGTTGTCGCGCTTGGCGATTTCAAAAGCATCTTCCGACCAAGGAAACCAGTTCACTGGGTTATGAACGTGTTGCAGCAGATATGGTGACTTTTCTTTGGCTAATCTATTGGGTCCTTTTTGAGGTGTTATAGGGCATTACTTCTTTTTGTGTTGGATTTGGGTAAAGTATTGTTTAGGGTTAGTTTGTCCAAAAAGGTGGGAGTAAGCTCAAAAAAGAAAAATACTCTAAGAAGAATAGACTAAAATAAAGGGCTTACTAACTTATGTTAAAAAATAGAAAAATTATGTTTATTTGTTGGGCCAGTCTTTTAGCCAATTCAGGGTATAATATAAAAATAAATGTCGCTCCAGAAATCACTAGCATAACTAAGTTTAGCCTATAATTCTTGTATGAATTAATATAGTCATTAATATGCCCTGTAATAGTTAGCTTTTGTTCTAATATATTTTCAATATCTAAACGAACTTTTTCAACTCTCTCTTGGACCACTAAAGGGAACTCGGTTAATACTTTATATTTTTTATGAACTAAGGATTCATCGGCATCATCAGGAAATATCTCTACTGCATTAGCTTTTTCCTTTTCCCAGTCAATTTCCCCATTTATTCGCCTAAACAATATAAAATCAGATTCAAATTCGAATCTTAACTTTAGTAATTTTTTCAAAAATCTTCTCTTCATTCTTATTTTATTCACTTTATTCCTGTATTCAGCTCCTAATGAAATGTAAAAATCATTTAATGTATTTATTATAATCAATTTAAATAATCCGGATGTTTTTTCAGAAATATCTAAAGTTACTTGATAATCAAAACTATAATACCCCTCTTGCATTGGATAATTTTCTTCATTAATAACCAATAAAATGTCATTTTTTTGGAGGTCACTGGCTCTTGAACTGACATTTGGCTCAAAAAATATAGTTTCTGTAGGAGAAAGTAACTGCCCTTTATGCCAACTTCCCCCTATAGAATCCCAGAACTCTTGATCTTCTTTTGGTTTGTTCACTAAATTAGTCTTATATAAGTTCAGGCTTGGCGGTATAATGCCATGTTTATGTAAAATAAATGGAAAAAATTTCGAAAGTTCATTATATAAGTACCATTTTGATTCAACAATTAAATCACTTAACAGTTCGCTTTTCAAAAAACTATTGTTATATCGCTTAATACTAACAGATTTTTTCGCACCGCTTACTTTTGCATTTCGAGAATAATGTTCGTAAACAACCCCTCTATCTTCTCGATAGTTTTGATTGACTATATCTACAATTTGTTTTTTTCTATTATCTGCTAAATAAATATGAATCTCAACTGCAACGTATGATGTGCTAAAGTTTATTAGTTTTAGGTCAAAGTAGTCAATATGATTACTGAGTTTTTTATTTTGAGCAAAGTCAAATCGCCCGCATTCTAACCACGCATTATTAGAAAAGAGGTTTTCATCAAATAAATTATCTATGGAGTCATTAATGTCTTTCCAAGATTGCACACCCCCCATGAATTTATGGGATGTGTTTTTTAGAATCAACCGTTTGATCCCACTTTTTAATTGCTTTATATCTTCTTTAGCTATTAGTTCGATTGTAATAATAGAAACAGGAACAAAGTAACCTTCTGGAGGAATCGAATTACTTATATCCATTCTAAATCTATTTTGTATTTGAAATATCCGATTATACCATTCCTTCTTAAGATCTCTTTTATCTTTATTGACTTCGAAGTAAGGCATTAGAAATGAATAAAATTTTGCTTTTTCATAATATATTCTCTCGATTAACTTTTCTCGCTTAATCCCATAGAACTTCATAGACAATCCCTCCCTATACTTTCAATTTAAATGTTTCAGTCATTGGATTTTCGACTCGCTTGGTAATAACCAGTTGAACATTAAATGCTATAAAGAGACTCATTCAGTATCACAATTATACTGCTAAAACATATAATTAACGATATGTGGAAGAAATTCACCCTAATAAAAAACTCCCGCCAAAATAGCAAGAGTTACAAAAATTGTGGTGAAATATCAACTGATTAATGCAAATCCTAATTGTTAATTTTGTTATAGAACTAAATTTGTTGAGGTTCATTAAAAGCAGATAAATATGGCTCCCAGAACTTTTTAACCAACAACACACTGCTCTTCACATGTGTTAAGTAGACAGTGTTAAACAAATGTATATGTTGTGCCTATCACCTAGCCACTATTAGTGGCTCTTTTTGTTTTCTTTATTATGCAGGTAAAAGTGATGAACACTCCTGTTGTATTAGTGAAGCAATTTCACTGACTTGCAAATCAAAAACGCTGTTCCCCTTACTCCGAGACTTTTCAATCACAGAATCGATAATACGATTCTCAGAAACATAGGGATGATAATCAGAAAATGTGATGGAGGAAAAATCATAATTTCCATACATCTTTTGAAATATATAAGCTATGGTAGTCTGTTCTAAGAGAGTAACAGCTACTTTATCTTCCGATATCATAGGATACGTAAGTAATAAATAATTAAATACTACATCTGATCTAACAAATGGTATTAATTTGTATGAAATGGCTATTAGAATAATATCCATTATTTGCATGAAAAATTGCCCTATTGCCATTAAAAAAATCTCTGCATCCCCCATCCTTTGTCTTAAAACATCAATAGACAGAGTATCATTTAAATTCATTTCAATTCGCTCTTGCAGAGAAATTGAGACATCACTCTTATCATTGAGGATTAATTTATCAAGTAAATCTGCTCTGATATCTTGTTCTATCTCCATAAGGGAATGATATTTATCTAAAAATTCTTCCTCTGTTACACAGGGGTTAACAAAAAGGCTAGAGATAAACGAGTATGAGCTCTTCTTCAAAAAAGCCATACGATCTTCTTGATCTTCCGAAAAGATATCATCCAAGGGTAGAACTATGAAATAGTTCGAGTACTCTGATAGGACATTTATGCAATCATTTACAACCTTGACTAAGTAATCCCTTACTCTCTTTTGTTTAATTGCAGTACTTTCGGTTAAAAAGAAAGTTCTCATTTTCGAGACAGGATCTGTAAATATACGATATTTCCCACAAGGTGCGAATTCATAGTGCCCATCATTTCTCAGATCAATATACATTGCTCCAGCAAGAAAACTACACTTATCATCTGTACATATCTTCTTTAGAAAAAAGTCAATTATCTCATATTTTCTACGCCAAAAAAGTGATACTTCCTCAAAGAAATATGCCAGTTCATTGTTTGTGGTTTCTTCATCCATTAAGCAATCGACATATTTACTTATTAGGTCTAAATATTCCTTTTGAATCTTAACGATCGGCTTCAATTCAATCATCTAGACCACCATACTTATCTATGAAGAAGTCTGGAAATTCATAAAATGAAGATAACTGATTAAATAGTTTCTTTAGAACATACTCACAGTCATGTTCCACGTTTCTAAGTTTCTGCTCAAAAGTAATGTCGGGGACAGTATGATATTTATGAGAAGGATTATCACAAAAAATCATCGCGCTTTCTCTAATAGCACCCCAAAATCCATGAGTGAAGTTAGTATCATATTCATAATAAAGATCGTAAAGATCATTTTCACCAATGGCTTCAAATTTCTTTCTTACATTTTGATTATCAAATAGCCTTGTGTCCATATTAGTGAATTCTTCACCTTTATCTTCGTTAAGCAATGCTTCTAGTACAGGAAGTGCAAAGTGGTGTTTTTCGAGGTCTGGTTCAACTTCTCTAGCTTTGAGAATTACATATTTATACTTACCTATTCCGTATTCCTTAAAAGCTTTCCAAATGTCTGGTTGGTCTTGTTCTTTCAACGACATGTATTTTAAAGTCACATACACTTCCGTAATAGTCCTTAAGGCATTTCTACCTAAGATTCCATCTCCAATTTGACTTTCAATCACTTCTTTATAAATTTTCAGTCCATAAGTTGCTATACCCAAGCAGACAGAAAATTTCTCGTCCGTAAGTAGCGATTCTTTATTATTAGCCATTAAGTAATCGATAGTATTAACGGCATCCTCTAAAAAAGACATACTTCCACCTGCCTGTTCACCATAATCAATAATAAAAGTTCTACACTTTGTTAATAACCCCAGACTATGCCAAAATCGTTTTACAAAATCTCCGTTATCTTCTCTAAATCTTAAAGCCATTTCAGATGATCTAATTAGCGGGCGATACAATCTCATTTCTGGATGGTCATGAGATAGTTTAGGATACTCAACTAATGCCTTTGTTATTTCCATTCCTCTAGCAAAATGAATACGATCAGCGAAAACGTTAAACCATAAAATTAGAAACCTAATATCTGTAGCTTCATTTGTTTGATGAAATAAATTTTTTTTAATTACATTTTGTAGGGTAATAGTTTTTTCATCTATTGATGTTTCGCAGTCTGAAAAATACTCATAAAAAAGAGCATATTTATCTGTACGGTATATTATTGTTAGAGGGGATAATACATCTCTAGTAGCCCATTTACATATTACTTCGTAGTAAGTCCTCTGCTTTTTAGGTTCTAGCTCAAAAATCTTCGATAGAACAGGATTGCTCAATTCCTTATCAATCTTCGATAATTCCCCTGCAATCCTGCCAACTAAATTTAGTCCATCTTCCCTGCCGTAATGCTCTAGAATCAATGCCAACCATAAATATTCTGGTAACCACTCAACAGCCCATGGAGATAATGAAAGTTGATCTCCTAAATTGCTATTAAATGGTGTATATAACACACCTTTTTTGAATGAATGATCAGAGAGTTTGCTGAATTGCTTCCCCATACCTATCACATCACAATCGTATTAATTTAAGTAACTTTCAACTAAATCTCTCGAATGCCATTTCAACATCCCACGACATAATATTTCGACATATAATTCTAATATCCTCCACGATAATAGGATATCTAAACCAAATCCAGATTGAAATGTTATGTTTGCTAATAAATCTTATTATAAAACGAAAAGCCCTCTCACAAAGGATTGGGCTTTTGATATAGGTAAATGTGGCTCTAAGTCTAAAGTACTGTGTTCTTACGAGCGACACACAGCACTCCACATGTGTAGAGTCAGTGAAAATGACCTTCAAAAGTACTTGATCTTATTTATAACAAACCGTCAACTCCACCCGATTCCCTTCCCGATCATACACAATCCGCTCCACTAACTTCTTCAACGCCCGATTCTTCTCTTCACTCGTCACCGAAGCGCTCCACAACTCCCTAAACTCACCTATCCGATCATATATCTGCTCTACAGTCGGATAATTCCCTTCATCTACTACAACCTTCCGTAAATCCTTCAACTCTTCCTCCAACTTCTGTATCTGCCTTGATCGAACAGCTTTACGCTCCAAAAATACCTGCTTCGTTATCATGTCCTCTTCATACGATTCATGCAGCTTGTCCAGCGCCCGCTTCTGCTTCTTCAATTCCTGCTCTTTGACCTCGATTATCACCTGAGTATCATTATATCGGTTGCCATGCATTTCAATCTCTCGCAAAATGTTTGGGTCTACATGAATAATTCGGTCATACAGAGCATTGAAAAAATCAACATCCATTACCTTGCCGCGCTGCTCACATTTGCTGCCATCTTTATACTGGTGATAGCACAATGCACTCCAGTGCTGCCCTTGCTTCTTATTCTCACCTACTCTAAATCTCATCCGTGAACCGCATTTTTCACAATAAAGCAAGCCTGATAAAGGAAAAATATTACGTCTTGAATTGGGATTCAACATGCGATTCTTAAGCAGCCGCTCCATAATCGCTTCATGTTCTTCCGGCGTTTTCAGCTTTTCATGTGTTCCCATGACTTTAATCCGCTCTTCTTCGGGTACAAGCTCTACCTGTCCACGTTTGGAACGGGTTTTTCCATAAGTAATGTAACCCAAATGAATTTCGCTTGCCAGCAACCGTTGAACCGTAATGTTCGACCAGCCCTTGTTCTTTCCATCCGGCTTAATGTTGTATGGCGTGGGTATCTTGTTATCCGTCAACCAAATGGCAATATGACCAAGGTTTGTTCCATTAAGATATTTCTCTACAATCGCTCGATAAATCGGACGCTTCGTTTCATCGACCAGTACCGACCTTGTGTTTTTATCATAATAGTATGGAAACGGTGGCTTTCCGTTTGTCCACATTCCTTTCTTCGCTCCAGCCTCTTTGCCCTGCTTCATTCTTCGCTTAATCGTTTTGTACTCTATTCGGGCAAAAATTGACATGAAGTCAAAGGATACATCGTCATTATCTATTTCCAGATCGTATATCTTGTTCGGTGTAATGATTACCGTCTCTGAGTTCAAAAACGTATCTTTTATGAGTGCCCAATCCTTATTTTCTCCACGCCCTAAACGGTCAATATCCATGACCACTACCCCATCATAAAGCTGGTCTTCAACATATCGAAGTAACTTCTGCATTTCCTTACGGGACTCGATCTTTTCACCAGAGGCCACTTCTTCATATAGCCTATAGGTCCAATTTCGATTCTCGACCAAGGCAAGAAGGGTATCCCTATGCTTCGAGAGAACGTCTTCGAATTCGCCATCATCCCGTGATTTTCTTAAATAGACGGCTACGTGCTTAATTGTTTTGCTTTCCATAAGTTCCTCTACTCCAAACGTGTTAATATTTTGCCGCCTTCCAAATAGAATGTTGAGCATTTTTGATGACACATCATCGAATATGACAACTGTAAAATTTTGGAGGTGAAATTTATGAAGAAATGTGAATATGTAATCAAAGAAGTAAATCAGCCATCCGGCAAAGCGTTGCGGCAATTTCATGAGCATGTGGTTGAGATATTGAGCCAAACTGTCCAAGCGGAGGCCGAGATAGACATACCTCTCCCCAAAGTGCATCATTCTACGCAAGACAATCAGAAAACTTAACAAAATAAAAACAAGCCGGAGCGCATGACCCATTCACGCTCCGGCTTGTTCTATTTCAGATTATTTTGAATGAATTCTCGCTCCGACTTCTTCAGATACCTTAGTGAATTTTCGAAGGAATACAGGTACATGGAACGAAGCATCCTCAGCTTTTCGACTGAGCCATCCATAATCGTTTGCTTAATGGCTGGAATCATTTGGCTGTTCGTTACTCCGAATTTTCCCGGCTTTACAATATCTTCAATGGCAAGTGGCCGCTCTTCATTGCCATCATTTAGTTCTTGCTGCAACTCTTGTGTGTTTTCTTCATTTAATATTGCTTCCTGCTGTGACGTATCTTCTTGCTGATGTTTGCCATCCCCTTGTTCAGGGACGATCTCCTGTTCTTCTTGAATAATCGACTTTTCCTCTAAATTCTCATTAGCTACCTCAGTTGGAGTTGATTCTTCCTGGGCCGAGACTGGCTCTTCTTGTTGGGCTTGTTCTTGCCCTGTCTCTTCATGAACTTGAATTTTTTCTGCCTCAATACTTGTCTGCTCATTTTCACTTTGAAGCTGTTCTGACATCGTTTGTTCACCTTCCAGTCTAACCTGATTACTTCCACGGTTGTTTCTGCTTGAAACCCTATTCTTATTTGCCATTGCTCAAACTCCTATAAAATGGTATTTTCCTTGAGTCGATCTTATCAACATGCTTGACCCTAGTACACCGTTTCTTTCGCTTAAATAGTAACTATTTTGCTATGTATCTTCATTTAAAAGGCAAAACAAAGCCCGTAGTGAATTTCTACACTACAGGCTCATAAAGCTTGATTAAAATATAGTTTTCCTGAATATTTTATGACAGGTTGCCCCAATCTCTAACGATCGTCCAAGAATTCTTCCTTGTCCAGGTTACAATCTGCTCGGGTATAAATGGCTGTATGGTTATTTCAATCTGGATGATTTGCTCTGGACTCAAACTGAGTAAATGTGGTTTAGGCTGGCTATCCAAGTCCCACATATGATATTTGTAGAATTTAATCTTCGCTCGTTCACTGGGTGCTAAATCCAGCGGTGCACAACGTCTAATACGTTCCTGTCCACTTTTCGTTAAAAAGGTAACGCTTATCAGCATTCTTCGCTGAATGGCATCTGCAAATAGCAATAACATCTGATTATCCATATTGACACTTCCTAAACACTTTATTTCCACTTTCGCGGTTTCATATGAACATACATCTTGTAGGTCAGAACATAACCCAATAGATTTGTTCAATATTGAAGTGTAAATCATCACCAGATGAAGAATTTACAGTTTATCCACTATGCCTCCATTCTCGCTCAAAAAAAGCCCTTGTCCATTGGCAAAGGCATGTTCATCTGAAAAATATTAAATTAGTACTCTTCTGCCAGCATCATCGTCACGTATTGCTCTTCGTCGATAACAAAAATCTTTTTCTGGATAAGAGACTGGATAGGCATATCAACCAAATAGTGTGCTTGACGATAGAAAGGCTGTTCCATGGAATGTGTTACTACCTGTATACCGCTTGGCAAAATTTTTAAATCAAATATCTGAAGATAGTCCATAGTCATTTGTTCTTTTAATCGATCAATGCATTCCCATAAATACATCTGCACAAGCTGTCCAATTTCATATTGAACTCGTTCTGTTATCATTTTCTGACCTATGAATTCAGCCAATTGTTCTTCCTCCTACGCTCCTGTATCCTGTACCTTAATCTTCATCAAAGTCTGTTGCCGCCCACACCTGTTCCCGACTAATCATCTGATCTCCTTTAAAATAATGCTGTCCTTTTTTCTGTAAGCGTTTTCCACATTGTTTGCAGGAAAAACGTTCTTTACCAACATACATCTTCAAACCAGATTCCTTCATTGCTCGTACAAGCTTATTCCCACAAGAGCAAGTTGCAACCCATACGAGCTTTACTTGTCCCGGATAAATGTTCGTTCCTTTAGTATTGATAACCTGCTTCACTAATAATGCACCTCCTTCATGTACTGCTGAAAATGAAAAAGACGTTAACCAGATATATAACATCCGTTAACGTCTTCATAGGTTAAGATTGAAATAAACATTATCCAACTCTTGTCGAGTGATTCCTATGTACGCCAGAGTGACACTCGGAGCTGAATGGTTGAGCAGCTTTTGAATACGGGTAATATCTACACCACTTTGGTAAGCATGAAAAGCGAATGACTTTCTCAAGGTATGCGTTCCAACGGCTTCTTTAATGCCAACACGGCTTGCCCCTTCATTCAGTATCCGGTAAGCATGTACTCGGCTAATCGGGTTCCCACCTTTGCGGCTGGCGAAGAGCGCCCCTGACTTATGTCCTGTTGCTTTTACATATTCCAGAATTGCCTTTTTACAGGTATCCGACAAGGGAAAATCTTTTCTCTTGCCCGTCTTCTGCTCTCGAATGCTGATCCGATCTTGATTGTATACCTCTTCCACCTGAAGTTTAAGCAAATCAGATATTCGCAACCCTGAATTGATGCCAAGCACGAACAATAGATAGTCTCGAATATTCTGCCCGCGCAGATACTTCTTCAAAGCATCAATCTGTTTCTTACTTCTGATAGGTTCAACAAATTCCATTCCAATCACCTCAATAACTTAATGTAATTAACTATATAATAATTATATACTGTGTTACTTTTGACGTAAACGGCAAAGCTCCAGAGAGCCGAAAAGAACCCAGATGTCTTACCCCGCCTACCCTCGTGGACATTTGGCCTATGTAACACTATTTAGTTGTGTTACATTGGGTTTACATCACATTTTCAAGTGACTTATAATCACCTTTTCACATCGTAATAATTCCTAATTGCACTTTAAATAATCCCATATTGCACACAATTCTATATATCTTATTCTATATATCTACTATTTCTCGCAGTGCTCAAAATAGTAGCAGCGAGCTGAAGCTCGCTGCATCCATTGTGACTCTTCTTCCCTTATTCTATCCATACTGGTTAACCAATCAATTCTTTAGGATTCCCCCGCTTTATTCGGCTCTGCCGTTATTCAGCGTTTAAATCCCGTTCAAATATTAAGACTATTTCCTTGCTGTTATGGGTATAGTTGATGAATCCAGCCTTCCGCAAGCGTGCTTTAATTTTATCCACCTGATTAGGTGAACATTTTAACATCACCGATAATTGCTTTTTACTCAAATAGCTGGTGTAGTTACCCTTGTTTAAATCGGTGTATCTCTTTATCACACAGTAAGCGATCTTATCATAGGCGGTTAATTGCTCATGCCATGCAATGGGGTATGGAAGTTGTGCAAACTTACTTTCATCACACACAATTCGATAGATATTGCACCCATAATGACCTTCATAATTAATTTGTTTCTTGGAAATGACATTATGGCGGCATAACGTAGCAATATGTGTACTTGTCTGTCGGTTTTGTAGCCCGGCATTTTTGGCGATAGTATCCATTTTAACTTTGATCTGCTTCCTTCTGCCGCTACGTACTTTCATAAGAGCCATATAAACCATCTTACATTGAATGGATACATCCAAGTCCAACAAAGCATAAGGTACTTTAATGTGCTGCATTTAATAACTTCATCTCTTCTTTCGTTGGTATTTAAGAAAACAGCTTGAAAAACTCCCGCGATGTGAGAGACATCTATCGGGCTGCCGGGGCATTTCCGTGTTTTTTAAAATGATTTTTAAGCCATTTCAGTACCGTTACCTTCAGGGTTAATATTATAGATAACTATTTCATTTATTGATTGAATTCATCTGGGATTGATTTGGGATCATCTTTCCACGGATTTATCATATCCTCAAACTCTTGCTTAGTTTTTTCAGGAATCAAACCAGTCTCAAGACAAAGTTCAACAATTACTTTAATATCAGGAGTCGTCATCTTATCCAGAAAACAAGCATTTCTAAACCAAACGAGCAGACCGGAGAAATGCTTGGAATCCCTAACCCATGGATTGGTTTTTCTAGACCGAACATTGCGATAAAACAATTCCCCTTCCACATAACAAAGTCTGGAGTTAAACATCTCTTTACAGACTGTTATCATTCCTATACCCAGAGTAACTATTTCACCCAAATATTCTTCTAACTGAGGAACATTGGATATATATTGATTTACAAGATCCAGAACATCATTATTTGGCGCTGTTAACAGTGATGCATTTTTAAATGGAGTTAGCAGTTTCATTATTTCAACCTCACTTTAGTTATGGGATGCCCCTACTTGAGGCATCCTTTGATTATATTTTTAAAAACAGATTGATATTTACAGCCAGATCGCAAGTAGCTCCCCTTATTCCTTACCTGCCAACTCTATAAACTTTAAGATGGATTTAACTGAATTGGGCATAGAATAAAAGCGAATATGCTGGACACCAGCAAAATCAAACATCACTTCTACTCTCTTAAAGTCTATTTCAAACTCCTGGCCCCGACTTTCTTCACATAGGAAAGAAGCTGATAGTTCCATATCATGGGATAGTGAAGACATATGAATTTGAACCTCACGAATACTTGGCGAGTTTTGAAGAATGGTAAAACTATAAGGCATTTTTAATAGTTCGGCATAAGACAATAAAGCGTTTATTTGCGCTTCATCCGCTTTGAAGTCTCCTTGAGTTGGATGGATGTTATGATTTGCATTTTTTTTCATTCTGTTTTGATCTCCTCTATTTCGTGCAGAACATGTTCCACATCGATGGTTATTTTTTCAAAATTGCATCAATAGCTTTTATCAAATGAAAGATGGGTTCTATTTGCTGAGGAACAACGGCGTTTCCAAGCGCTTTAAGACGGGACTTGGTAAGACTGTCCAGTCTGGTGGGAACCCCATTAACCACTCTTGGTAATCCGGGTTTAACCAGCAATCTCCCGTTCCAAGTTCCGGGATACGATGTAGGCCACCAAATTTCCCGACATACATCATGGTTCCATTCGAAGCCAGAGGCGTTGGTTCCAAGGATAAATATTCGATATCTTCTGTGCGGGGCCGAGACGCCACAAGCTGGGATAATGAACGCCCTTGCGGAGTAACCGATGTTCTCCATTTCAGCGAGCAATGCATCGAGTCCCAAATCTTTGAATCCCATAACATTTTCTCCAACAACCCAAGTGGGCTGGAATTCGCTAACAATTCGTAGCATGGCAGGGAACAGTGAACGTTCATCACTAAGTCCGCGTCTGTGAGGATTTGCGGTTGAAAATGGTTGACAGGGAAATCCTCCAGATATGATATTGAGTTTGGGTATATTGGCACGTTGTAAAAGCTCCTTATTTATATGATGGACATCAGAAATAATCGGTACATTAGGCCAGTGCATACTAAGTACTTTCTGACAAAATGGCTCTTGCTCGCAAAAAGCTACGGTTTTGATTCCAGCATTCTTGGCGGCAAGATCAATGCCGCCGATGCCAGAGAAAAGGGATAGCATGTTCATTCATATGTTCCTTCCACAATTAGCTCATCGATTGGTTTTGGGGCTGAAAATGGACTCACTTCATAAGTAATTACATTTGAAGGATCGTATAATGTCTCCATCGTTTCTTGGATCTCCTTAGTTTTACTGGTTACCCATATGGTATAAGGTGTGTCTGCATATTGATTGTGATCTAATATTTCAACAATCTTGTTTAGCAACTCTTCATTCACAGGCCGTGGAAAAATGATTCCTACATTGGGCTGACTGGAAGAAAGATCGTCTCTTGAAAAACTAAGATGTTCAAGACGAACAACACGTGATGAATGTTGTGATGTTTTTTT
This sequence comes from Paenibacillus sp. FSL H7-0323, assembly GCF_038002725.1. Lineage (NCBI taxonomy): Bacteria > Bacillati > Bacillota > Bacilli > Caryophanales > Paenibacillaceae > Paenibacillus > Paenibacillus sp. FSL H7-0323. The sequence continues at coordinate 2,272,680 of NZ_JBBODB010000001.1, forward strand.
TGAGTTCTTCGGCTTGAACTTTCCATTATCAAACGAGCCTTTACCATTTTTACCATCAGTTAAAGAAGCGTCTTCATTGACCTTTAAGCCGCAAGCGTCTGAATGCAGTTTATAAAATTCCTCGTCTGCTCTTTTGAAACTCTTACCTTCGCTTAAAAATTCAACGTAAAATTTCTGCTGTTCCAGATTCATTGCAATCAATTTGAGTCCTTCCTGTAGCTTCATTTTTGATTGTAGGACATATTCCAAATAGGCTGGATTATAATCATTGATCTGGCAAGCATGTTGAACATACTTTTCATTCGTTCCCACTTGCCGGGCTGCGAGATAATTGGCATTGCCTTTTTGAGCCTCTGGAATATTTTCCAGAGCTATCTTTTTGTGCATTCTGTCCGTGGCTTCCTTTTTAAGCGTTGGAAGCAGATGAATAACAGCGTAGGCAGCAAGCTGGTGCTTGGTGTAATGATTTCGATGTATGTTCAAGCTTTGAACAACTCTATCGAAATCTGAGATAGCATTTGTCCATACCTTGATCATCTCCGGTTCGAAATGTAACTCATTGCTTTGTGCCATCATACGAAGAGCTGCATATCGAGCCCGACCATCCAGTATCTGGTTATTTATAGTCCAGATAGGATTATGCATTCCATTAAGCAAAATATCTGCCTTAAGCACTTCAAGTTTCTCTGCTTCCATCATAGGAAGTTTTTTTGCAGCCGGGTGAATCTCCAACTCAGGTAGTTCTGTAATGATTTGATTGATTGTGTACATGTCGTACCTCCATGAGTATTATTAGTGCGGGGATAAATTTGTAAAATTATGGAAATTGGTATATCTATCCTCCAAACAACACCCATATGGTATATACTTCTTCGAAATTCTTTAACGAAAAATTTTTCTTTTGATAATTTTTATGAATGGCAGAGCCTGTGGAAAAACTTCCACAGGCTCTGCCCCAAAGCAAAGAAGCCGACTCTTTTACTGAGTCGGCTTCTTTCAACAACAATGAATATGAGGGTTTTCAACATTAAAATAATTAAGGGTACTCGATAACCCCAAGATTATGAAGTGAAGCAATATTTGTAATCCCAAACTCAAAATTGGGGTCCCACTTCAAATCTTGATGATTCAATAGTTCAGTTACAAATGCTTTTGAAGCATTGAAATAACTATCCGTTCTATTTAAACCTTCACTTTGATTTTTGTAAAAATTGTATGTGAAGTAATATAAAGTTGGTTTCATATCTTCCAAGGGAGCAATATTATTTAATCCACCTGGTAAAACCTTATTACTTCCTGCAAATACGCTAATAGCTTTACCATTTGCCATCATTTCATGGACTAAACTCTTGTTGCTGAGATTTTTAGCGTCTTCTGCTTGCATCATAATCATAGTGTAATAGTTCTTTGATAGCACTTTGTTTACAGTATCAGGTGTCATAATCTTTTCTGATGAATCTGAACCAATAGAAGGCGCTTCGTCCCCTCTTTCTACTACCTTGAATTTTGTCTTAGTGAAATTACCTGCTCCGTTAAAGAAAAAGTCAACAATTCCAGTTCCATTTTCTTTAGCAACGTTATCCTTTGTGTAGTCTCCAGATACATTTGTTTTGACTTTAATGTCGCCTTGTTGGTTGCCATACAAACGATAATTCTTTAAAATGTTAAATTCTTTATCCAGACGTTGAAGGACATAGCTGTAATCATCTTTTTGGTAAAGAAGTCTACGTTCATCATTTGGATCTCGGAAATCTTCTCCATCCTCAGGCGTTCCAGGGATATTCCCATAAGTTGGACTTGAGAAGTTTACAACTGGAATAGATTTTTGAGCGTTACGTTTTGTAGTGTATTCATCAAATCGTTTGAAGTAACCTTCAATTTCACCCTTAGAAAGGGGAAGCCTAACTACTTTCCACTGAGGTTCAAAATCAATTTTAACTGTCTTTTCATCAAATACCGCATAAGGGCTTATTTCTTTTTTTAGCTGAGCAGAATCATTGTTGAAATTTGAATAGAAATAATCTGTAAGGAACGGCTCTCCATTTAAAACTAAATCAAATCTGCTCATACTCCGATCTGGAAAAATGGTGGCTGTTTTACTCAAATAATTGAATGCCGGAACATCTTCAGAAGCTCCAAAGATTTGAATGCCCAGTAGCTTACCAGATTGTTTGACAGAATCGGACTGGAGCCTTTTGTAGATTTCAACTGCATCCTTTGCCTCTGTCACATCCAGTAATATGTTGTTTGTGCTGCGAAACTTTCCAATGTAGCTTTTAATCGCCGTCAAGTCAGCAGCAGAAACACTTTTACTATTATATAGGAAGTAATAGTAATCGCTTGCCGTAACTTCCCCTTCCAAAATAATCACCGTGCTAGTCGAAGCATCCCATTGCACATCAGCTCCAAGACTTTCTGCAATAAAACGTACAGGAACCAAAGTACTGCCTTTGACGATTGTAGCCGGAGCATCCAAATTAACCATTTTGCCGTTTATGTATGCTTGCTTTTGATTTATCGTTAACTTAACCGTCGTTGCCCCTTTAGAGCCTGTAACAGTCTGTGTCTTCCCATCCCATTTAATGTCTGCGCCAAGAGCTTCAAAGATACCTCTCATAGGAACGAATATCCTACCATCAATAAATTGCGGGTTTACATCGAAATATAGCTGTTTGCCGTTGATTGTAACTTTGATTTCATTGCTGGCTGCAAATGCTCCTAGCGGTATAGCAGTTACCGCTAATATTAGGACCAATACTAGCATTATCATTTTATTTATTCTTTTCCACATTTTTTGTTGTCTCCTTCATTTAAACATCACATCGTAAGATACCTATTTAATAGTGTTTCACTGCAAATAGCATATCTGAAATCGATATAGATACAAGTTTTCCATTTTCCCTTTGAAATGAAATTTGATAAACCGTTAAATCCTGATTTTCTGCATATGCATTTTCATTTAATTTTTTGAAGCTGTTATTTATTTTTTCAAACAAGTATGTATCCCAATCTTCACTTGATACAGTCGGTTTAAGTCCATATACCACCAGATGATCATTGGGGCCATTGCTGAGTCCAATGTTCCTCATAGTTACATATCTATTCAATCCATCAGCAGACACGATTATTTCCACGACTCGGTCAAGCCTGTAGACGATCTGTAATCCATCTGGATATACCAGTGATTCGAGCGGATGCGATGCTGGAAATTCCATACCTTTGTCTATAGGTTTTCCAATAATTCTCTCTACCTCGGGCTTTTCCATTCCATAGCCGATTTGCTTTTTCTTTTTAGTATCAAAGATAGATAAGTCCATTGCTGTAAATTGATCTGGTGTGTAGTCATAATTAGGTGTTGTAGAAACACTACTTATCCAATTGTATTTGTCATTTAAAAAATAACCTACGACACCAGCAAGCAAGATAAGGCCAACCAATGACATTATGAACCATTTACCTCGCATTTTCTTCTTTGTCTGTTCCATATCAGTTCTTCTCCACTCTAATTGAATTAGTCTGTAACAATTTCTAAGGTAACTCCACCGCTACCACATTGTGGGCAGCTATTGTTGCCACAACGAGAACAATATACCTTAAAACAATTCGTACATTTGTACAAAGAATCCAGATGTTGCTTTTGATCTCCACAATTAGGACAACTTTTCATTTCATTCATGCTCCTCTTCGATTGGTATATGTTACTACTTCCAGTCAGATCATATCACAAAAAAATAGATGTTTACATCATTTTGTAGAGTATACTCCGTGGAAATGTAGTTATAAACACAAGGATAATGAGTTCAAAAAGAGGTATCCCTTTGAACTCAGAAGCTATTTTTGGACAGATATTAAAAAGTATTCGCAAGAAGCAGAAGGTGAGCCAAGAAGAATTGGCATTCCGTAGTAATCTTGATAGAACATACATATCCATGCTGGAAAGAGGAATCCACCAGCCTACATTAAACTCATTACTTGCTATTGCTACGGCGCTGGGTATGAAGGCTGCTGAGTTAGTAGGATTGGTTGAAGATGAACTCAACAATTTAAAACCTAATAACTAAGTTCAAAAAAACGATCATGCATACTTAGCATGGTCGCTTTTATTTTTTGACAATAACTATTCTTATTCTACAAAATGCAGCGTTACGCTAGCGCCACACTAAAAGATAGTCCTATAGTCATGAATCTGTATGTATTTTCCTTTAAACCTGTTATAAGATGTAATAGCGATTAATCTTATGATTTGATGCTGAGAGGAAACTAAACAGCATATGCCTTACATTGATCGAAATGGTATGAACATTTATTATGAATATCTTCACTCTAATTCTCTTAACCAACAAATAGACACTATCCTGATTATCCATGGAGCGGGTATGAATTTACGTTCATGGGATTTGATTGTTCCTTATTTGCAGCAACACTATCATATTCTTCGTTATGATTTGCGTGGACATGGGTTAAGCGATAAAGGACCAGATAAATTGACTTGGAGACTTCTATTCGAGGACACACTTTTTCTTGTAGAACATCTCAATATTTCTTCTTTTTTCGCTGTTGGTCATGGAGCAGGAAGCATATGTGCCGTACTCCTTGGAATTTTTAAACCGGAAATGGTTTTAGGTTGCAGCCTGCACTCTATTCCATTATTTTCCCCAAAAAGCACAGCAGCTAAATTCACAGAGCATCGAAGATCGTTAGTCCAAAATAACTCAATAGAGCTACTAGCCGATCATGTCATTCCAAACATCACTCTTTATACATCAGACAGTCCTGAGATTTCACAATTATATGAAGGATTCTATAAGGTTTCACTTGAAACCTATTTTGAGCTTTGGGAAGCTTTTGTAGACATTCATGATGAAATTTTTGTTGATCTTAAACGAAATACCAAGCCTGTAGTTATCATTTCAGGTGATCTTGACCCCATTTATCCGACCTATTTATCCGGTTTACAAACCGCTTATATTCCGAATTCGCAATGTATGACGATTCTCAATTCATCGAATATGACGTTTTATGACCAACCTGAAGAAACTTACAAGCAGATTCATCACTTTTTTCAGAATGGCAATGCATCTCCCAAAAGTGAGGATGCATTTTTCAAGCACTACATAGTGAACTATTTGAAAGGCTGGAAGAACAAAACCAAGTTGCATCTGAGACCATATTAAGAGTCGATTTATTGAATCATTTTCAAGTATATGCCAATGGAGAGCTGATTGTTGAAGGCTGGAATCAACGCTACGCCAAGCAAATTCTCATCTATTTGGTCATGAATCCCTCTGTTACAAGAGAACAACTATGTGATGATCTATGGGGTGATGTTGCAGCAGGAAAAGCACGGCATAATTTACGGATGTACTTAACTCATCTGCGTAAGCTCATTAAGAATGATGAATATAACTTTCTAAGGTTGGATAAGGATCATATTTACTTAAGCGGAAATATTGAATGTGACTTAACCGCATTTATCAAGCTGCTAGATGAAACTTGGATTAAACAGGATTCCATACATAAACAGCAACTTTGTACGCAACTGTTTGAGCAGCTTCATAAGAACTCATTAAGAACTTTGTCCGATGATTGGATATTGAGTTTGTGTAATAAATGGGAAGAAAAACTTTTTACGCTTAGTCAGTTCATGTCTGAGGTCTGCTTGGAGTCAGAGGAATTAACTAAAGCGATTGAATATATGGAATGGACGGTTCACTTTCAACCAGATAATGAAGAGATGTTGAAGCGAATTGGGGATTTGTATTTGAGCTATAGTAAATTAGAACGTTGTAATGAATTAAGTAATTGAGGTAACAAAGTATCATTAGAAGGATTGTAAAACTCCCACTCATATAGCTGTGGGAGTTAATTTATGTAAAAGATCTAATTCACTTTCCTCAAATCGAGACGTTAGTTCGCAGCGTGAATATTGTGTTATCGGAAGTGGTAATATCCTTTAAATTCAGTTAAACATTTTCCTTGATAAAAGGAATAATGCTATCTTAAAACAGTATATTACAAAAACTCGTTAATAATGAGTGGCATGAAAATTTCATCACGGTTCTCCTCTAAGCTTGTTCCTAGCTCGCACCTTATATTCACATAATATCTCATATCAACAAATCTAACTTGAGTTATTGAATCTGTTACTGGTTCAATAAGTTTAAAGAGGGCTTCATCTGGAATTTTACCCTTCATATTCAAAAACGTATTATGATTAAAATCAAAAGAAACACAGTATTCATCTTCTTGTTTGATGGTCGTTGCAAATGTATACAAATCATTATTTAATTTTGTTAGAGATATAACAGGAACTTGTAAAAAATGAAGTCCTTTAAAAGATTCAAATCCTAATCTTTTTAAATGCAAGCCAAAGTCTTTATTTAATTTATTATACTTATCACAATTACTTAACAGTTGATCAGGAGATAAAAGTCGCTTTAAATCTGCCCAATAAAACGGTAAATGTTCCATTTTAAAATGTAGTAGAGGTTTATATTCACTTACATGATATAAAACAAATTCTTTCCCGTTGCATAAAGCATAATACAAAGCTTTAACTTCGCTATGCATAGCATATGAATATGCTTGCTCTAAATATTTAGGATCTAATATGTTTTTTTTCGGTCCCTTTGCTTCCAGTATCCAACTTGGTCGACTGTCAATCTCCATTATATAGTCGGGAATAATATTAATTTTTTTTTGTTTGCTTCCAATCGAAACAAATGGATGAGTTAAACTGCGACTTCTAATTATCTTATTACCTCCATACGAATTATAGCCAAGTGACTTAATAATAGGAAAAATAATTTCTTCACGAACTGAATCTTCACCAAATTCAGCATCATTGAGTACTTCATAGTTAAAGTATTTAAGTGGGTTGAAGACTTCTTCCTTATCCATAATTTTTCCACCTTTAATTCATTTTATTTGAAGCATCAGTTTTAATATGCACTATAATTTCCGATAACGTTCCCGTATTCACGACCCGGCGCATGCCCGATGCGTGAATATTATGTTATGCGATGTCATTTGCTCTTCTTGAATAACACTCATTATTTATCCTGATGATCGTCAACCGGTCTTCTTTCTTTATCAAAGTTCAAAGAGAATTGTTCATGTACATCATCTGGTAATACACTGTACTCTGTAATGCGATCTAAACTTACTAGCTCACTGACAGATATGTATCTAAAAGAAACCATTGTTATTCCCTTCCCACAGTTATATTCTAATTGAAAATTCACCTCAACTATATCTTCAGGCAATGAGAATCTTTCAATTTCGTACCAATACAAGGGACTCCCTAACCACCATGTAGCTTTGCTTGAATCAATAACAATCCAATTATCAGGATCAGTACCATTAATAAATTTTGAATTCCAATAATCTTTACTCTCATCTACACCAGTTATAATTGGCTTCACTAAAAAGTTGGTGAATGGAACCGGGAAACCTACTGAGATAGAATACAAATTTTTCTTTTCTCTAGTTATCTTTAAGTGAGACGATATGCCTGCAAGAGTAGGTGTAGGTATATCACATGAAGTATTACCAGCATTGAATATTTCTTCAACTGAAAATAAACCTGCAACTTTTTGTACATTTTTTAATGTGCTTAAATATCTAATGAAATATAAGATCAATCCTATGACCAAAATAGTTGAAATAAATATAAGTGTATACTCCATAATATGTAATCTTGATGCTAGAATAAACACAAACGTTATCCAAATAATGGATACAGTGAATAATGAGTATCTAATCCAATCAATTGTTTTAGTTGTACTATTATCAATAGGCGTAATAATGTTGTTGTACAAATTAACTTTTTGAAATATAAGTTTACTTATATTCTCATCTTTAAAATTAGAGTAAGAATACGGCAATGAAGCTAGTTCCCAATAGGTTTCTCTTGCTTTTTGTGCTTTATGTTGGCTATTAATAGACACGAAAATCGCAGCAAAGCCAACTAATGTTAATATACCTGAAGTTATTCCAAACAAATAAGCAATTACATCACTTTGATGCGCCAAAGTAAAAAAATCTTGTATTTCTTTCATGTTTTCCTCCTTGTATAGCAAATGATTTCGCATAACGTTGTTATATTTCATGACGTCCGATGAAGTCGGTTGTGTCTGCTGAAATACTTCTTGGAATTTCATCCAGCAGACCAAGGCTCAAAAGGAGCCGAAGCTTGAATATTATGTTATAGGAAGTGATCATCTCCCTGAAACTACTAATTGTTATTTACTCTCTTCAACAGAAAACGATATTTTTCTACAAATTCATTAATAGTATTTATAAGTGGCTTCAAATCGTCATTAACTGTCACTACTAAGTAGTGTCCAGGATTCCTTTCACCATTTTTATGAACTATTAGATTCCTGATTTTTTGGAAGCGTTTAATTTTTTTGTACCAATTGTTCACATTTACATTGTTATACTTAAAAGCATCTTTTACACTTTTAAGTAAATTATTGAAGGTTTCCTCTTTGTTTAAAATTTTTTTTAGGTAATCTTCAAAAACTACAATAATATAAGTAAACAACGAGTAAATGTGTATCCTTGTCTCAGCATAAGCATTTTCGCTAGATAACTTAAATAATTCAGTAGCTTTATTCAACTCCTTTCGTAGATCTTTAATAAATAAAGTGGGGGAGTTCATTTCTATAGTAATCTCAATTTCTTTCTGATCTAAATAACCCTCATTACTTTGCTCCTCCGGTTTAATTTGGTTTAATGCTCCTGAAAACAAATTCTCAAATGGCAGAGCATTATTAATGCTTTCAAAAGTAGTATCATATGCTCTATCTAAATCTCCCTTAATGCTATCTATGAACCTTCTCATATATCTCTCAATGGATTCTAAATTTCTGTTTAAATTTTCTGTATGAGTTTCAAACGAGTTATTCATATACTCTCCTAAATACTTGTAATTTTCTGATCATTTCCTATAACGTAATATTCACGAAGTTCGTCAATCTACAGAATACAATTAAATAAACGAACTACCGAGACTCAAATTATACCTATAGACTATGCTCTTATTATACAATGAAATGGAAAAATATGACGAACTGTATTCTTTCATTTCCAAGCAAAAAGCCTCCGCCAAACATCAGCAGAAGCTTCACACAATAATTGATTCACGCGAACCTCTCATCAATGACAGGTACGTGTGGGTCAATAAGTAGTTATACCCAAAAAAGAAGACAGTTTTGTTGTCGCTCTTCACGATAACAAAACTGTCTTCAGATCAAGATCGATTCACCAGATTATGTGTGTTTTGCAGCCAAGCATGACTTTTCTTGAGCTACTCTGTGGTTACGGCTCCTTCTCCTAGGATATTTTCCCATTGAAGAATAAACTATCCACAATCAACAGAGTTATAAACTTCTAAAAAGGCATTTATAATATGTGCAACAAAAATATCATCTAAATCTTGACTCTTAAAATCTTCAATTTCATCAATAATATCAAATATATGATTAAAGTAAGAATTATGCTCCAACTCAGCCTTATTAGCGAATATTGTATACAATGAAATTTTCTCATCAGTAGTGTCTACTTCTTCAATACTCATCGCCATTTTACGAACACTTATTCTTGTAACCGAATTAAACCTTGCACCTCCTGTTTGACGAAAAAACTCAAATACCTCTGGACCTGCCCCTATCTCTTCACAATCTTCCGGTAGGTTTTTCCCGAAATACTCATCCAACAAGTGTTGATTTCTCATTACGTAAATGTACTCAATAGTTTGTTCACACATATTTCGAATTAACGCGTCTACATATCTTTTGGGATAATCCAGCTTCTTAAATTTTATCACATATTTTATATCTTCAACTAGACATTCAGATACTAGTATAGACAATGTTTCTATGGACACCATTACAGGGTTACTAGCATTGAACATCACGTTCGAAGTACGAATATTTTCAGCAAAAATTTCATACAATTCAGTTAGATATTTGTAGTAACTCATCGGAATTCTCCTTAATAATTTTAAAAACACTATTGAAAAAACGAAATATAATTTACAACTCAAAAGATGGCTCAAAGCCATAATCAGTGCTTAACGAAGTAAACAAAGGTTAAACACAGAAAAATATCTGCTAATCCTATAGTGTTGTAAGTCCTACCAAACAACCCACAAAGAATAGAGCAGATGCAAAACCGTTAAACGTCATCGTAAAAGGAATATCAGCATTCTGAGATTAAGAAATTTGCCAATGTTTGAGAAAAAAACCTTTCTGCATGTGCCTTCTATTCGATTGTTTTGCAAAACGTGTGAAGTCGGATTTAGATGGGCCTACTAATTTGTTAAGCCCAGGCAACACTACAGCTGGCTTTTCGTTTTCATACCGTTGAACTAGCACTGGGGCTGATAAATATGTAGATATACTTACTTACCATGACCTAGAAAATCATCTAGCAAATAACTTCCAGTATTATACTGATGGAATATAGATTCTATTCTTCTTAAAAGATTCATCAAATAAATTCATTGTTTTTCTTCATATCGATATCTTAGAGTAGCATTTAACAAAGATGCATTGATCCACTGTACTTCAACTTAATAATCCCATTCAATTTCATTTAATTGTTCCAAAAATTTTTCTCCTAATTCTAGCTCAACCATTTTAATAAAAAATGCTATGCCGTATAAATGTTCTTTATAATTGGATTTTTGTATATTTATCTTTCTCAAATGACTATTAACGCCATATTTCTTACAATAAAATATTTGTTGTCGAAGATATTTTTTCGTTTCTTTTGGAACTGATATCTTTTCATTCACTATTAGGCCAGTGACCTCTTGACGATTATTCGGATATTGTATGCGGGTTTTACTTTCATTTATCTGAAATCCTTCTTCAACGATGATGTCACTAAAAAGATTCAAGTAACCAACAATATATCGTGGGCCTGAGATAGTTAAGTCATCAGCGTACCTACTATAGTCAGCTCCAATTTTATTGCAAAGTTTAATAAAACGAATATCTAGCTTATAGCACACAATGTTAGAGATAAAAGGACTTGTTGGAGCACCTTGTGGTAATACATCACGGAAAGTGCATAACTTTGACAAGATGAATGCTATTTCATTAGTATAACCATAATATTTAAGAAGGCGAAATACAGAATCATATGTAATAGTTGGAAAAAAATCTTTTAAATCCATATTTATTACACATTCTTTTCTCACATGTTTTTTTGCATTATCAACGATAGATTTACCTTTTACAAAGCCAGTTGTAGCTTCTGACACCCTTATATTATATAGAACATTATCGAGTATCCATCTTTGAACGTATTTTAATACCTCAGTTGGAACTGAAATGTTTCTAAATTGACCTAATTTCTTTTTGGGTATTTGAACTTCCTTATAAAAGCCATCAGCCATCATAAACAATTGAAAAAAATATCTCTCTTCTAAACCAAGTAACCGAGAAAGATGTTCTTTATCGAAAATAACAGGTAAAGAGTTTTCAAGTAGTCTATAGCTATAATCATTACACAATTTGATATAATCATCATCATAATTCTCTTGAATTAGCGCTGCTTTTAAACGACTGATATACTCATATTCCTTCATATCATTACCTCATATTTTGGGGATAATAACTCGTTACTTTATTATCTTTAATTGAAAATATCATCGTGATTTCCGATGATGCCTTTTTGTCTTTTTAAAAAGGCATCCATAAATAGCGCACTTTGCTATTTATGGATATCTATTTAGTAACTTTGCTAAATGAACCACGACTCGCAGTTCCGTTTCTAACGAGTTATATCCTCCAATTTTATATTAATAGCCCTTAAACTTTTCGTCAAAGTTTTTAGGAATATAAATATCATTTATCTCTAATTGTTTAGATATTTTTCCATTAACTAACTCTTTTCCATCGTATAAATCAAATATATTGATATCCAAAAATCTTTTTTCAGAAAGTATTTCTATACCTTTCCGCCCTACTTCAATAATCTTTCTTTCATTGACAATCAAGTACTCCTGTTCAATGAGATAATCAATTTTGTCAATAACATAAGTGTAAGTAAGTCCTAGCAACTCAACTAAATCAGCATAAATGTAATCTTCCTTTACTGAGTTCATGTAAAATATGATCAATATATCTCTATAGTCCATTTAACTCACTCTTCTTTACAAGGATCTTGCAATATAATTTGATTTTTTTTGAAGATCTTGTTTTTCAGACAACTTTTTCCTTTTTGAAAAGGGATTATCGTGTCTTGATCTTGGAAATAGCGGTTGCCACCCTATCGATTCATTTTCTTGCCAGAAAGAACTAAGCGTGTTGTTTGGTATATTGTGATAGAAAGACATCAATGCCTCAGACTCTTCATAACCTAAAACATTCCGAGGATTATTATTATTTATTTTCATTTCTAATTCATAAACAATTTTTCTTGAGGTCTCAAGTTCTTCGGCCACAAATAGGTGATTTTCTGAGAAGGCTTTTTTATGTAATTTTGAGTAAACTAAAGACAAATTAATGCCTGTCTCATTCTTGTAATTCTCTATTGTATCAACACCATGGGAGCATGCCTCAAGTACAATCAGAAAAAACTTTTTAGAGAGAAGATCAAACTTGTCTCCATATAGACGTAAGATACTCTTTAGGAATTTCACCATAGAGTTTCCAGTTCCAACCATGTCATCAATAAAAACTATATTATCTATCTGATCAAAAGGAAAGTCTTTATCTTCTAATATCAATGATAATTCCGTTTTAAAGCAATGTTTAGAAAGATTGTTTGAATGTCGGTAACTTCCATGCATATCGAATGAACTTGTTCTGGTACCATCTCTTTTATATACGGGAAAAAAGAGAGTATTGGAGTACCCATTGGTTTGATATCGATGGAGAACATCTTCATACTGTTCGGATAGGGAAGTATGAAGTTCAACAAAAACCGCATTGACTCTTTTTAAGGTATAGTACTCAAAATTCTTCAATAGATTTAGAAGAATTATCTGTTCTCTTTCCTCCGCTTGATTTATCCAATTGAGAACTTTACCTTCCAAGTCTTTTAAACTGTCATCAATTCCCCACTTTAATTCACAATGTTTAATAACTTCTTTCAGATCAAACTCCATAATTCCCACATCCATTAATAGCAATACTTTCTTCTCAGATTATATCATATACTGTAATAATATATAACTTCTCTTAATAGAGGTTTCTCATATATGCTATCACTCCTACTCACATTACCAACTACAACTTATCTCACATAATTTAAGCAGAATAAATCCCATTCACATATAACGTAGATGGGTTATGACACCGAATACCTTTTACCTTATCTTTCTCACAAGGAGAAACACTCTTAATACTTAGTACATCTATATACGATTCTTAAGCTCTACTGTCACATCTCAATTATTACGAACCATCGCTTTGAACTCAGAAGAAATTTTTGGACAAGTATTAAAATCCATTCGTAAAGAAAAAAAGCTGAATCAGGAAGAACTGGCCTTTCGAAGCAACCTTGATTGGACATACATATCCATGCTAGAACGTGGTATTCATCAGCCTACATTGAATTCATTGCTTGCTATTGCCGCGGCGCTGGATATGAAGGCTGCTAAGTTAGTTCAATTTGTTGAAGAACAACTAAATAAACAAAATCTATACAACATTTTCTGATTCAAACACGGGTTAGTCTACAAATGTAACTCCCTCATTAGTAGACCAATGGGTGTTAGGCTCGCCACCGTAATCACTGCATATGTAAAGGTGCATACATTTATGAGTAATCTTACAATTTATTATTATTAAAAATATTTAAATTCCCAAAATATCCTATTCTCGGTTTTTCTCCCCCCATAGTGCTTTCTAAAATATCAATATACATCTTTTGAATGTTAGAAGGAATTTTCGCCCACTTTTCGGGAGAAATAAAAAAATTTTCAACATTCATAGCAAGTAAATTAGATATTAACATTTGTTGTTCAAATGTTTCAGTATTGACTATTTGTTGCTTTAAAAATTTATATCGATTCTTATCTTTTGTTAAATAACTCATTAAAACAAAAGTCTTATTCTCTTGCGGGATAATTGTAAAGAAAAAAGGAGAGATATAATATTGGGGGTCATTTATTATCCTTCCAAATTTATCTTTATTTACAAAAAACATCGAAGTTGCCGCTATCCCATAATTATGAGGCCAAACTATAATTTCTGTACTAATTCTATCGAATCTCTTGTTATCCAGATTATTATTCATACTATTTTTTAACTGCTCAATAAATGTTAAATGCTTTTTATAGAAATTAACTTTTTGCTCATATTCTTTAGTGTTTTCTCCTTTTTTTTTCTTAATTTCAAGATGCTCCTTCATAAATCCAAATGAACTGTGCCTTTCATAATAGGCTAAAGCAAATGCTCTATAAGCAAATAAATAATTTTGTTCAGTGTCATTTAATTTATAATCGTATTTTTCAATTGGCAAGAATATCTCTTTATCATGATGATTACAGAATCCAGTAAAAATAGAAGCTTTACCTCTTCCAACAGATTCTAAACTAAGTTTTTTCCTCAAACCCAACTTACCGAAATCAATACATAAGACTTCGCCATTGTCTGAAAGTTTATTCAAGTATCTATTATTTTGTATTGAATGTGCTTTTGACGTTATTCCGTTACAGTAATTATCTTTATGTATACAACCCTTAAACATTGTGGAATTTCTTATCCTATTAGCTTCATTGTTAAGCGAAATATTCATTATTTATCAACCACTTTTTTAAAAGAATTCATCCTTACTTTCACATAACGTAATATTTAAAAAGCACATTAAATAACAGAACACAAATAAACACTATGAATTAATTTTATTGTGATATTCAAAATATTTTGACCCTAATCATACCATAAAATGGGGCCCAATTATGAAAACAAACGCTATGATTTCAACAAAAAAACTCCCACCAACATCGGTGAAAGCTTACTAATAATTGATTCACTTGACAGGTACGTGTGGGTCAATAAATAACTATATTCAATAGAAACGGAGATATGTTTGTTGTCACCCTTGGCGATTTCATAAACCTCGTCCGACCAAGGAACCAGTTCACTGGGTTGTGTGCGTGTTGCAGCAGGTACGTCGACTTTTCCTTGGCTAATCTATTGGGTACTTTTGGAGTTGTCATGGGACATCGCCGCTTTTCAGTGGATTTGGGTAAAGTATTGCTTAGGGTTAGTTTACCCAAATTAGTGAGGGAAGGCGTACATAGAGCTACAAAAAAGTAATTTAGCAAGTCTTAATTATAATTTTACTATTTATGAGCCAAAATGAATTTATTATGATAGTTATATAAATTCGGCATAGAATTCAGATAAATCCTCTTCAAACTCTGATACCGTTTGATAACGACTCTTCCTTATATCCATAGCCTTTGTTATTACTTTTTGGCATTTTACTCTGACGTACTTTCTCTTTTTAGGAGGCTTATTACTTAGCAAGTTATATAGTAATGCCCCAAGTGAATAAATATCTGATAAATTTGAAGAATCAGCCAGGCTATTTAATTGTTCAGGATCAGTATAATCTTCATGTCCATAATCACGCTTTGATTTACCAGTGAAAAGTGAAAGAGATTCGGGATCTTTTGCTAATCCGAAATCAGCGATCCTCACATTTAAATTGTTCTCTGTCTGATAAAGCAAAATATTTTTCGGAGCTAAATCTCGATGGAATTTCCCTTTTCCATGTAGATATTTTACTCCTGACATTATTTGTTTGAATATTTCAATCCTTTCTTCCTCTGATGCATCACGGTTGTTTTTCAACCAATCATGCAATGAACATGTAGCTAATGGCATAGTGAACCAGAAAGGTGAACTCTCCATATGAATTGTATCTACATTAACGATATTGTTGTGCTTCAATTCTTTAGTTAGCAATCGAACTTCTCTTTTAAACCGTTGTATGTATTCGTCTCCATCGTTACCATACACCTGTATAAAATAGCTTCTTGGAAAAAGCACTTTACAAGCTAGAAATTCATTTACTTGGGGATCAAATACTTTAAAAACTCGTGAAAATGCTCCTCCACCTATTATTTCCAAAACAATCAACTCAAATTTAAATTTTATACTATCTATCCTTAGTAAGTAATTTTTTATGGTGCTAAGTGTTTGTTTAATTTCCTTTATGGTTATTAGCTTTAAATTTAAAAATTCTCCTCCTTCAAGTTCTTTTTTCAGAGAGTTATATAATACTAAAAATTCTTGAAGCAATGTAGAATCATCAAATAAACTTCCTATTTGTTCCATGAGAGAGTCTTTACATCTTTCTATCTCTTCTAAGCTACTTAATACTAAACTCTCTTTTTTTTCAAAATCTATAAACTTTGATAATTGAATAAATTCTTGGTTTAATTCTTCTATCGATGAAATAGCTATTAAAGAATAATTCAAACTATAGTTGATGTCTGGAAGAAGAATCAAATCCAACTCTTCCAATGTAATAGATGATAAAAGTGCGATTTCATTTTTATATTTAGCTAATACTTTAGGCTGATGCCAAATTTGAATTGATATATAGCGTAATGGAACTGTTTCTCCTTTCTCTTTAAAACTAAAATAATATGAAACACCCAGAATAATTGATTTGAATTTTTCTAATGATGTATGATCAGCAATAAGTGTGCCTAAATCATCTGTAATAGCTCCATTATCAAGAAAACCAATAATGGTTGATCTTATAGGAGCAGATGAATTAGATAATAACTGGTTCACTAAACTCCTTATCAAATCAAGCTCAAATGTAATATCAGGCTTGTTCTTTGAAAGGAAATCAATTGCTCTGGGGTCAAGATGAACATAAGATGGCAACCACTCGTTACCTTTTCTCGGACGTTGGTTTCTAAAAGTAACTTGTATGATTCCATCCACTAAAAGAATTTCTAAAGCATCGCTTATTTCAGGCCACGTGAATTTTTTCAAAATATTATTACTAAAAGATTTATATTGTTTCTGGCCTTTAGAAAGAATATTCACTATATTTTCCATCAATTTTTTTTTACCATGCGGCTTGTTGAGAGTCTCCTCTATTCCATAAAAAAAACGACCAAATGCCATCATTTTCACAGGAAAAGGATATTCCTTAAAAGTTTTTTCTATTTGTATGCCCGGATGACTTTCATCAATTTTGAAAAAAAGATTCAATTCACTTTTGTCCATCCTTAATTCTCCCTTCTTGATTCGAAAATAGGATTATCAGCAAATTTCTGTCCAGACCTCAGTTTTGAAGTAACAAATGCATGGTTAATCCAGTCAATTGACTTTAAGCTCTCAGATACTTGATGTGTAATAAAATATTGAATATTTGATTTTTGTAGTATAGTGCCGATTTCATTTGCTCGGGCATCATCTACGCGTGAAGTAGGCTCATCCAGAAACATAAGACTATTTTGGGTTCCTTCTTTTTGATTACTAACTGCGGCAAGAAGTAACATAATACTAATTGCTGCTCGTTGACCTGAAGAAAACTCAGGGTCATCATAATCTACTAACTCTTTCCCATCAAACCCTATCTTCATTTGGATTTTCCAGTTCAAATAACTTGGCCCTTCTTGTTGGAACTTCCCTTCGCCTTTTGCACCTAATAATTCAGCCATTACTTAAACTCATCTATATACTGAGACATTGTTTCTTGAACGTGATTTTTCAAAGCTATCTCTGCTAATGCTAATTGTGTCTCCCACTTTTCGCGATCTTCTTTAGCTAAATCATAAGTTTTAATTAAAGAATCCACTCTCCTTTTTTGTGGTTCAACCATCGCAATAATTCCCGGATCGATTTTATTATTTTTTTCAAAATGTTCTATATCTTCAGTAATAATCTTTACCGTTTTCTCTAATTCTTCAAAATTCCATTCAGTCCCATCATCTCTTAAAAAAATATTTTCTTGAATTATCTCGACATCAATGAAAGATATTGCATGATCATCTAAACCTAAATCTTGCAAATCAATAATCGACTTAATTAAAATATTTTTACAAACTCCAATACTTCCTCTATATCCATTGATTGATCCACTTGCATCAATAATCTCTTTTTTAAGAGCTACATTTTCCGACTCTTTTTGAACGAGTTCTTTTTCTAATTCAGTAATCAAATTTAATATTTTGTCTCTAAGTTCATTTGCATCTTGAAAATTTTTACTGGCTGCTTCTAATTCTATTTTAATTTTAGCAAGATTTTCTTCTATAACTTCATATTCATTTTTCAATTGAGGCAACTTACGTAAAAGCACTTGATCTTCTATCCGCTTGGAATATTCTTTTTTCTGTTGCTCTAGTCTTATTTTTTCATTATGTATAGAAGTTAACTGAGTAGATAAACTCTCGATTTCTTCTTCAATCAACTTTCTATATTTTTCCCTAGCAAAATGTCCACAAACCATTTCTCTAGCTTTTAAAAACAACCCACCATCTTGGTCTTGAAGCAACCCTTTTTGAGTCAGGCTTTTATATCCGTCTTGTGAGAGTTGATGTCCTTCTTCCACACTTTCAACTAAGTAAATATCATTTAAATAATCTAAATATCCGCCAATCTCATCCTCATTTGTTATTTCAATTGCATTTCTTAGAGCAATAAAATTCCCGTGCGGTTTTCGGTTTTTTATTGACTGCTTGCTAGACCGGTGTTTAGAGACACGAGCCCCATATTCACTTTTCTCTTGAATTTTTTTAGCTTGAAGATGGAATTCCTCTGAAGTCACTATTCTGTATCTTTCACGCCCTAAATATGCCTCAATTGCAGAAATCCATTTTTTAAACTCAGGTTTTATTGAAATATTATCTGCTAAAATTAAATAGGGTACTTTTTTATCTTCTAATGCATGTTTAAATTGTGTGACCCATGTAGGAAATGCACTATCACCTTTTTTTAGTGGTTCAAGCTCGTTTACTAATTCCTTTATATTTTTCTCAAGCGTCCTACAATTGAAATTCACACTCTGCAAACTAACTTCAACCACATCAAGCTTGGATTTTAATAACCCCATATCCTCCCATGCTATACATTCTGTGTGCTTAATTTCAGTAGAAAGTTTTTTGAGAGAATGCTCTAAACTTCCATTCTCGCTTTCTTTAATCCTAACATTTTCATATGCGAAATTTATTATATCTTTTATTTTCAGTTCCTCTTGTTTCTCTTGTAATAGTTTGTTTTGCAGAGATACTATTCTTTCATTTAAATCAACTTTACTAGTCTCTAAATTTTTTAGTTTCAACTCTTCTTCAATCATTAGTTTTTGTTGTCGCTCAAGCTCATTTTTATTATTCCAATACTTTTTTTTCGAAAATAACAATTTCATTTTTTCAAAATTAAGTTTACGAGTTTCATTTTCTTCAAATTTATTCTTTTGACTTTCATATTCATCAAGCGTTTTTTTTGCATTAGATAAGTCCTCAAAACTTTGAAGTTCTAAGTTTTTTACTTCTTTTAATTTTTCTGAAGTAAGATCATGATCTGCCTGTATACTCTTTTGTCCTTTAATATCAAATATAAGTTGAAATAAACGATTAGAATCCATCCCAACAACATTTTGTACATCTTCAGGCTTCATTAACATTAATTTTCTAAACGAATATGTTAATCCTATAGTATCTAATTTTTGTAAATATTCTCCATACTTAACTTTATTCAATAGATACGCTTTAGGATTTTGTCCTAAGTTAGTAATATCATAAAAGGAACCATCGAACATATAATACTCACGTTTACAGTCCCCTGAAGAACGATCTAGTCTAACACAAACAGTAACTACAGGTTCAGTAAATCCTAAAGCTAGAAATGGTCTTCCTTGAACCTCACTATTCCAAAATGAAACTTGAACAACAGACCAATTTGAATTTTTATTTATATAATGGTCCATTGCACGATTATATTCAAATTTGGCATCTCCTAGCGCAATTCGAAGCGCATCCATCAAAGTAGTTTTTCCGCTTCCAGAAGCACCAACAAAAGCATTTACTTTATTATGAAATTGATAAGGAGTAGCAACTGTTCCAATGCGCCCCCAATAAGCTGTATTAAATTCTTTTATCGTTATCAAGGCAGTGCCCCCAATAATTTATTTTATAGTTTTATCTTTATTTTCATTAAATCCGAATAATGTTTCTAAACTAGCCTTGGCTAAATCCGATAATAAATCATCATGTAACATAAACATTGATGGCCCAGCCAAGTAAACATTTTCAGCCCGCTTTTTAATCAAATACCCTTGATTAACTAGTACACTAAGAATATTTTCCATTCTTTGTTTAGAAGTTGGTATTTTGAGCGAACGAGCAAATTTATACCCAAACTTTTCATATATTTCTTCAAATGAGATATCAAGCGTTTGACTTAGATTCACCTGCCCTACTCTTTTTGGGAGAAGCAATTTAGCATACAATATAAGAATTAAAGCTAAATGAGAGCCCTTTAATGATTGGTTTCGTTTCCTGAATTGTGTAAAACTATCATATTCCTGTTTAACTCTTATTACATACCATGGACATTCTGGTCGATCGATAAGATCAAAACCTATCCAAGCAAGTTTATCCTGAACTGTTCTATACAATAAAGAATCGTTTGCCAAACTCGGTAGTTCTTGCTTATCCACCCAACCGTAATATAAACGCGTACAGATTGCTTTAGCTTCATCTTCTATATCAATAATAGTCATTCAAATTTCTCCTCTCTGAACTTAAAGTTTATTTTTAAGTCTAATATCCCCTTCCGTTATATTTCTTATAAATCCTTCATTAATTTCAAGTATGTAATCTTTCAAATTTATATCAAATAAGTCCTCACTGGTGCCACTTAAATCATTTTTCAAAGTAGTTAATAAACCAGTGCGAAATACAGTTTCACCGTAGTTATTTTTTATTACGACATCATGTAATGGAATTACGGAATCCGACATTAATTTAGACATTATTTCTTTATGAAACAAATTACTAGCACCTTCAAAGTTTGTTTCTTCATAACGTCTTTCTACAATCTCAGTTATAGGAGGTGGTGGAGATAGTTCCTGTTTCTCAGATTTGTTCTCTAAGTAGTTCACAGCTTTTCTGTTTAATTCTTCACGGCTTAAGAAACTTGGTTTACGCGGGGAAGAATAGTTCTTTTGAATTAATCCTGCTAACAAATCTAAAGGAGCTTCATGAAGAAATTCTTCTACCTGTTCTGGAGTTAAATATTGTCCAAAAGAACGAGCATTAGCCTGTATATCTTGCTGGATGAATTCGTGTAACTCTTGGCTTAATCTCATTATCTCTGCCAAAAGTCCTCTTACTTCTGTGGTTTGAGTATAATGATACGAGTTCTTATTTATTTTTTTTAATCTATCCTCTATCTTCCCTATAGTTTCATGAAAGTCTTTTCCTTTGATAAGTAAATTTCTCCCTTCCACTGGTGAGCGTTGCTCCAGACAATTAATAAATTCAGTTTTAATTCTTCTCAATGTACCAAAAGCTATTTGTAAGCTTTCTGCGGATGTTTCTTCGTCAACTCCTACAATCTCATCCAAGTCGTTTACTGCTAAAGAAAGAGCAATTTCACGATTAAAGCTGTCTACTTCTCCAACAAATACCGTAAATAAAAACATTAACATATAACGTGTTCTTTCAGGAAATTGATATCTTACTCCATTGCTAATGATCCAACCATATTTAACAATTGTTTTTATGACTTGGTTGCGAGTATCAGTATTCAGATAACCTAATACTTGATCCATTTCTTCTTTAGAGAATATTCCATCTGTTTCTCTAGCTAAAGTCCGCACTGCTGCTAAGCACAATGTTATTTTTTCTTTATCACGAGTTATAAATAGTCGAAATAATTCATGATATTTTTCTATTTCTTTTGCTTTAATAATATCTGTATGAGGTAGATTGTAGTCCTTCTCTGAATTTGAAGTAATTAATTCGTTCATACTAATTCTCCCTACTTAATGGTCTATATGAGTTATATTTGAGAATAATCTTTAAAAGTAATAATTCGACAAGATTTTCCACTCCCCTGCGAAAAGAACTAAATTTCTCCATATAAAAACCCTCTGATTTTTTCAGAGGGTTAATTGCTTTCTTATATTTGCTTCAATAGATTTCTACCTATAACAAACCGTCAACTCCACCCGATTCCCTTCCCGATCATACACAATCCGCTCCACCAGCTTCTTCAAAGCTCGATTCTTCTCTTCACTCGTCACTGAAGTGCTCCACAACTCCCTAAACTCACCTATCCGCTCATATATCTGCTCCACAGTCGGATAATTACCTTCATCTACTACTACCTTCCGCAAATCCTTCAACTCTTCCTCCAGCTTCTGTATCTGCCTTGACCGGATAGCTTTACGCTCCAAAAAAACTTGCTTCGTTATC
The DNA here is from genome assembly GCF_038002725.1 of Paenibacillus sp. FSL H7-0323. Taxonomy (NCBI): domain Bacteria; kingdom Bacillati; phylum Bacillota; class Bacilli; order Caryophanales; family Paenibacillaceae; genus Paenibacillus; species Paenibacillus sp. FSL H7-0323. Next base: position 2,295,094 of record NZ_JBBODB010000001.1, read on the forward strand.
ATGTCCTCTTCATACGATTCATGCAGCTTGTCCAACGCTCGTTTCTGCTTCTTCAATTCCTGCGCTTTGACCTCGATGATCACTTGAGTATCATTATACCGACTGCCATGCATTTCAATTTCCCGCAAAATGTTTGGATCAACATGGATAATCCGATCATACAGAGCATTGAAAAAATCAGCATCCATTACCTTGCCACGCTGTTCACATTTGCTGCCATCTTTGTACTGGTGATAGCACAATGCACTCCAATGTTGCCCCTGCTTCTTGTTCTCTCCCACCCGGAACCTCATCCGCGAACCGCATTTCTCACAATAAAGCAAGCCTGACAAAGGAAAAATATTACGTCTTGAATTGGGATTCAACATACGATTTTTAAGCAGCCGCTCCATAATCGCTTCATGTTCTTCCGGCGTTTTCATCTTTTCATGTGTTCCCATGACTTTAATCCGCTCTTCTACGGGTACAAGTTCCACCTGACCACGCTTGGAACGGGTTTTGCCATAAGTGATATAACCCAAATGGATCTCGCTTGCCAGCAATCTTTGAACCGTAATATTTGACCATCCCTTGTTCTTTCCATCGGGCTTAATGTTGTATGGCATAGGTATCTTGTTATCCGTCAATCAAATGGCGATATGACCAAGGTTTGTTCCATTCAAATACTTTTCAACAATCGCTCGATAAATCGGACGCTTGGTTTCATCCACCAATACCGACCTTATGTTCTTATCGTAGTAGTAAGGAAACGGTGGCTTTCCGTTTGTCCACATGCCTTTCTTCGCTCCGGCCTCCTTGCCCTGCTTCATTCTTCACTTAATCGTTTTGTATTCTATTCGGGCAAAAATAGACATGAAATCAAAGGATACATCGTCATTGTCTATTTCTAGATCGTATATCTTGTTTGGTGTGATAATGACCGTTTCTGAGTTTAAGAATGTATCTTTAATGCCAATCCTTGTTTTCTCCACGCCCTAAACGGTCAATATCCATGACTACTACCCCATCATAGAGCTGGTCTTCAACATGTCGAAGAAACTTCTGCATTTCCTTACGGGACTCGATCTTTTCACCTGAGGCCACTTTTTCATATAGCCTATAAGTCCAATTTCGATTATCGACCAAGGTCAGAAGGGTATCCCTATGCTTCGAGAGAACGTCTTCAAACTCACCATCATCCCGTGATTTTCTTAAATAAACGGCTACGTGTTTAATTGTTTTACTTTCCATAATAGTTTCTACTCCAAACCTGTTAAATTTTTGCTGCCTTTCAAGTAGAATGTTGAGCATTTTTGATGACAAATCATCGAATATGACAACTGTAAAATTTCGGAGGCGTAGTTCATGAAGAAATGTGAATATGTAATCAAGGAAAGTAATCAGCCATCCGACAAAGCGTTGCGGCAATTTCATGAACATGTGGCCCGGATATTGAGCCAAACTGTCCAAGCCGAGGCCGAGTTAGACATACCTCTCCCCAAGTGCATCATTCTACGCAAGACAGTCAGAAAAATTAACAAAATAAAAACAAGCCAGAGCACATGACAAATCCATGCTCCGACTTGTTCTATTTCAGGCTATTTTGAATGAATTCCCGTTTCGACTTTTTCAGATACCTTAGCGAATTCTCGAAGGAATACAGGTACATAGAGCAAAGCATCTTCAGCTTTTCGACTGAGCCATCCGCAATCACTTGCATAATGGCTGGGTGCAGAATCTTACTAAACATAATGTTTTATTTTTATAATCTAGGTCTTATAAACCACAGTCCCATTGTACTGTAACATGGTAGAAGATGTAGCGCGATATTTCCATGATTCAACGCAAAAAACTTCTAATCAACACTGAGCCGCAAAAGCTTCTTTGAAAAATTGATTCACCCAAACATCCCATCAATGACAAGTCAAATATCCCATACGGAGGGAAATTCGCTTATTTATTTATTTGTTTGTTTACTTAAATGCCCATAACTTCAAGCGTACCAAGGCTTCTTACAACTTAAAGTTTCGGAGCGGCTTTCCGTACCGTACCAAAACATGCCATAAGAGTTTTAATTCTTGAAGTACTTCTTTTTCGGTTCCTCGGTCCCGCCATGCTGAAGGATCATGCTTTAAGTGCATAGCAGCAGATCCAATCATGCTCGCATCAATATAACCGTGATGAGCAATACGCTTAGCCAAGGAGGGCATCGAAGGCCCTCTAAAATCTGAAGGCACTTCGTCTACCCACATCGCGAATCCCATGTGCCAATAGAGTTGGATGGCATACTGTAAACATATTTGCTCCAGGACTCGCCCTGTTGGAGTACCCTTGAATGAAGGATCGGCAACTAAAATTTCCACATCTTCCTTTAGACGAATGTTTCCATGAACTTGCGCCTCAATATAGTGGTTAAGATTACGTTTAGCTTCACCCTTTGAAGGGTCTGTAAACGGCATTGTGAGGTTGACCCGAAGATGGTCAACTAATTTTTGTGATCGAAGATTTTTTTCCCCTAGAGCGGAATCTCTTAAGAAAATCTCCTCTAGTAATGCCGCCATCATATCATCAAATTCTGCATATGTCCCTTTCTGTACAGGGTTTTGATGCGAATCCATATAGGTGTATGTACTGCGATAAGAAACCTCAGGGGATAGGAGGAAATAGCAGGAGCCAAAGCGCGGAGCTGGCCCATCCGAATGACGCATCAAATCAAGAGCGCCATATTTAGGGCGTTCGCTATTCGAAGCACCCTCTTGTTGGTATGCCCCTCCAAATAGTCTTTCCTCCCACAAATCACGTGGACCGCCAGAATAGGCTGATACACTACCACTGGATAACAAGGTCTCAAATTGGCTCTTGTACACGCCTTGCTCCAATAGCGCCTCTGCAACACTTTTCTTTACCGGATCTAGTCGATCTGGATGGAAATGTAGAGCAATCTTCGCATGTGACTTTATTTTGACCACAGCATCTTCAAACTCTTCCCGATCCACATTAGACATTTGAAGAATTTCATGGATGGTCTGAACTGCTTCACTTTTTCGAGTTCGCGCGTAATTCGTAACATATTCTAAAGCCGATAATTGTGACTCCGATAGTTCCTCAGTGAACTGAGACTCTCTTTTTTTATTGGCATTTGCATCGCCTTTCCACTCCATTGCTTATTCACTCCTTTCTAGACCCAGTACATAAGAAAAGAGACTTGATTTCTCCTCTCACTGTATCAAACGCTTCTTCACTTAAAACTTCATATCCTTACCATCGCAGATTCCGATAACTTTACATGGATCTCGAATGATATAAATTCAAGATCGAATGTTGCTGGCTTGAACATCGTATGCGCGTTATGCGTAATCTTCCTTTTTCGCAGGAGTAATCAACTCGATTTGCTCGTAAGGTGCTGTCAAATAGGGACTCAAAACAAATACCATTTAGTTAACCGTCAGTGTCACAACCACTCAACCATAATTAGAGCGTCTCAGCCAATTTCTGAATCTTTGAGTGGGAAATTAAATATACATTGCCTATAATGTCGATTTTGCTGCCCTTCACACGTACAGCACCATCTTTGTCTGCCGCCACATAAATATCCATTTTATTCGATAAAGGAAAACGCCCCTCAATTAGCGCGGTGTTATCATGATCAAAATGAGCTTCAAAAGAAAAGTGATTAAGAGCCATACCTTCACAAACAGTGCATTCATCCACATATTCATCAGACATGTTCATCCCACCAGCACTTGTTCCCATTACAACAGCATTGCTTTTTTTAATCAAATCCGATAATTCATATTCCGTCAAAAGGTGCTTTTGGTCCCGAGCGGTTCCACCACATAAAAAAACGACAGAGGCGTTTTGAATTAATCGCTGGGCATCTTCCTTCTGCGTGCGGTCATCAATGAAATGATATTCATCAAAAAAAATGTTAGCCTGATTAAACCATGTCCTTTCAAAAACACTATCAATATTAACTTGTTCATCACTAAAATCAGACGATTCAGCGCTAATCATAACCAGCGATTTTCTGTCTGTTATATCCTCATGCAACACATTGACTAGCTTCTCAGAAAAGCCCTTATCATAAAACCAATCTAAGTAATAGTGAGTTTTCATCCGTAATTACCTCCATATGTAATATCTAAATTTATCCATTATGTTTATCAAAATTCATAGCGCCAGGCAAGAGAAAAATGTCTATAGTAATATAAATTTAGAGGCATAATCAAGGTTTTTTATCTGCGCTAGATCCACATTAAGCCTATCCGGCGAGGAAATGGGCCACGTATTTTTGTTCTGCACCGATTATCTTCACCTCCTTTTATATCATGGACATCGTACCATATAATGAAATTCAATAAATCTTACAAATTGATTAAAACAAAAAAATGCCAGCATCATTAGTACCTTCGGTGAATAGCAAAAAGACTTACTCGAGGTATCGATCCCTTCAAGTAAGTCTTTATTTCTAAAGTTATAAAGATACTAGTCCCTTAAACGAAAACATACTCCCCATCACCAATCGAAATCGTCTTCCCTTTCAGCTCTAACGAATCCGTTTCAAAAACCACCTGCTTGAATTGGTTCTCGTCTCCTTGCACGAAAGCAAATGATCTATCGCCAATCTTAAGGCTGAAGGTATCATCCTCTGACTTCGTAACAGGCAGTCCGAATATGGTTCCCCAATGGTTGGCTGCAGCTTCAGGATCGGAGACATGGAATACAGCACGCACGATTTCGACTTCTCCCGCAGGATGAGGCTTAATGACTCCAGATGATGTTAATCTTTCCACTCGCTCTGTATCCGTTCCGCTCCATTGAATGATGAACGGATAGACCAGTCCCCCAAAGTCACCAGCAATGGTCATCATCCGCCACTCTATTAATCTGCCCTCGTTATCTAGACGTTTACCATCGATAATTGAAGATAATGATAAGCCTGCTGCTTTCAGGGAAGCCGCTACTTCTTCAATATCATCCGTCCGGATGACTACTCTACTTAGAACTTCATGTTCTGGTAGAAGTTTTACTGCATCTTTCACCACTAAATTATGTTCAGTTGCCTTTGCCAGCTCAAGATTCTCAATGCCCAGAAACTCGAGATAGGTTAGCCCAAAGTAACTTAAGGCATTATAGGTTCCCCAATCTTTATGAGAGCCTCCCTTAAAAGCAACCAATCCATGAGCTCCAAAGATCTCAACCGGTTTGGCCAAATCATTGACATAGTGAACTAAATGATCCCATTTCATCGTTGCCATGATTACTTCACTCCCAGCTCAGTAGTACGTTTTACGGCTGCCAGAACACTTCTTTGCAGACCCGCTGCGAAATCACTGTTGTTTAATTCGTACAAGCCATGCATTCCGACACCGCCAGGTGAATTATTAATATCCAGCAGCTGTCGTGGATGCAGCCCTGTCTGTTGCAGCATTGCTACCGAGCCCATCATATTCTCCAGTGCAACCTTCCAGGCTTGCTCACGCGGCAGTCCGGCAAGTACACCTGCATCCACGAGAGATTCAATGAAATAATAGATATAGTTAGGACCCGCCACACCAAATCCAGTGAAAACATCCATTAACGCCTCATCCAGATATTGTACTTTTCCAAAGCCGAGTAGGAAATGCTCCACTTGATCACGAGTAGCATAAGCATTTAACGCTACACCACTATAGCCATATCCTGTATCGGTTAAAGTATTGGGGATAACCCGGATAATGGACCGTTCAACTCCAAAATACCCAGCTAACTGATCATTTGTCACACCCGCCACAATCGATACGATTGCGGCAGAAGCTGTAGCGAATTGTTGTACGTTTTGACCAAGGGTAGTTAAATCATCCTGTGGGCGAACTGCCACTACAATCACATCTGCTGTAGACAGGTTATGCTCTTGCGAACTCTCCGTATCTACACCGTATTTGGTATTCAAAAACTGCAGACGCGTTTCATTAATATCCGATACACTAATTTGATTTACAGACAAGGTGTTATTCGCTATACATGCGCGGATGATCGCTTCCGCCATCTGTCCGCCACCAATAAAATGAATCTTTTCTTTGGTCACTCCGTTCACTTCCTTAATTAATTGTTGTCCCAAGCTTCAGGTAAAATGAAACCATCATATTTTTCTAATCCAAGAATATATTCTTCAAACTCTTTGGATTCATAAGCAGCTTTCAAATCTTTAGCCCACTGAGAATTTTCATCCTTTTTATTAACCGATACGATAATTCTGTGTTCCATAGGTGTGTTTTCTATTTTCAAAGCATCCGTAATCTTTCTGTCCGAATTAGCAATATAATTACCATTTACAACGCCATAATCAACATCTTGAAGGGAGACAAGGATTTGAGCGGGGTCCAATATTTTAATATCAATATTATATTTATCCGGTTCCATACTATTAATATTAAAATCCGCTACGCCTGCCCCTTCTTTAATTTTGACCCAACCCAATTCTTCCAGAATACGCAGTGCACGCTCTTGGTTTACCGGATCGTTCGGAACAGCTACGGTTGTACCGTCTTTAACATCGTCTAGCGTGGTATGATTTACAGAATAAAGACCTTGTGGAGCACCTGGAACATAAGCAATTCCGACCATATCTGCATTGATTTCTTCGTTAATGGCCTCCATATAAGCTGTACTTTGGAATATGCTTGCGTCAATGGAGCCTTCCTTCATTGCTGGATTGACCTGCATGTTTTGCGAGAAGGTTTTAATGTCAACGGAATACCCTTGTTTCTCTAGAATCGGTAGAATCGATTGGCGGAATTGTTCCTCATAGGTTCCGACACCAAATCCAACGGTAAGTTTTTTCTTATCTCCAGAATCCCCCGCCTCTTTATTGCCACAAGCCGTCAACACTGCAAGAACACCTATCATCATCACTAACATTAACTTTTTCATACTTACTTCCCCTATTCCAATATAGATTTTTTAAATTGTGCCAACGCCTCATCCGTCACATTGAGTGGGATTGCGCAATTTGGAGATAGAATAAACGGCTGGTCTTTCATTAACTTTAATGCATCTTCAGCCTGCTGCTTGATTTGGGCAATATCGTTTACCGCAAACAACCCATGATCGACTCCACCCACTTTAGTAGCTTTGAGATTTGCCTCTAACCCTGGATTCCCCTCGGCTACCGTATCCCAACTGATCCCGTCAATCCGATAATCGTTAAACTTCTCAGGCTGGGCGTAGGCTCCACAAGTATGAAGAATGTTTTTACCATAGCTTGCTGCTTCTAACACAATAGAATCATAAGGTCTGGACAGTTCGTCAAACATAGCTTCATCAAATAATCCTGGGTGAGCTGTGCCCGTCACTGCGTAGAACAAACCGTCAGAACCCGCTTGCTGTAACTCTTGTACATAATCGGCTAAGGTTAAGGAAATCGCATGTAGCGCATGATGTGCTGCCGCTCGATGTTCTTTAAACAAGGATTCCAAAGTTACCGGGTGCTCAATACCAAACACCGTTTTAGTAACGTAAGCAGAACGCCCTACAATAAATAGCAATACTGTTAATGGTGAAAATACCGTTTGGATTAGCGGGGTGTCTGGTAACCCTTGACGAATTCTTCTAACCGCATCTAAATGCTCTGCCAAAGGGGCTGACTGGACTGCCTTTTTGACGTCGATATCCCACAGACTAGCCGCTGTTGGAATAGCCGTCGTTTGCTGTCTCGGAAATACGGTCTGATAATCCGTAAAATCGTATTGATTCCCCCAAGCTTCCGCCAGATAAGTCGCTCTTGGATTAATCTTGACCCAATCCCAATCATATTTTTTCGTAAAAGAAATCGTAGTTTCTGCTAAATCATCTGCAGTTTGTTCTTTGTCGATAAAATGGCGCCAACCACTTCCGATTGGACGATCCGCCCGTTCTCCAGATAATAATGCTTTAAAACGATCTTGCTTACTCCATTCACTCATCTGTCGAGTCCCTCCCAGAATATGTAGTAACTAGTAACGGCGAATTTTTCTTGCTAGCGTGTTGCCTAAAGACTGAATACCTTGCACTAAAATAATGAGGATAATCACGGTGGCTACTACGACAACAGTGTCAAAGCGTTGGTATCCATATACAATCGCCAAGTCTCCCACGCCGCCTCCCCCTACCGTTCCAGCCATTGCAGTTGCACCTATCAAACCAATCGTCGCTGTAGTAAGAGACAGGATTAAGGATCCAACCGCCTCTGGCAATAAAAAGTACCAAATGACTTGAAAAGGAGTGGCTCCCATCGCCTCAGCGGCTTCAAGGATTCCCGGATTCACTTCAAGCAGTGAGTTCTCTACCAACCGCCCGATATAAGGTGCGATATAGATAATCAAGGGTACGATCGCTGCGCTTGTCCCAATTGAAGTATGAACAATCAATCGTGTGAAAGGCACAATCGCAACCAGTAAAATAATAAAAGGCAATGAGCGAATGATGTTGATAATTGGATTTAGTACGGCGTAAAGCGCTTTGTTCTCCAAAACCCCACCCGGACGAGTGATGACAAGCAATATCCCAAATGGGATCCCAATCAGGGAACCAACAAACAAGGAGAACCCTACCATTTGAATTGTTTCTATAATCGCCTGCAGAAATTGATCACCTGTTACTGTGGTCGAAAACATTAGATTCTACCTCCTCTACACCGACTCCATTTCTTGTTAAGAAAGATAATGCATTGTTAATCTCTGCTGCCTCACCATCGAATTGAATGATCACTGTTCCCAGTGTTGTTTCTTGAATCTCCGTCGTATTCGCAAATAAAATATTGACCTTTATATCGCAGGAGCGAATCATTTCAAACAGGATAGGCTCAGAGGCACTTGCTCCCACATAATTAAGCTTGTACAGCTGACTTCCGGGTTCTGTTTTGATAGATTTCCGCACGCTTGAGGTCATGCTATTTTGAATAACCGTCTTCACGAAATTTTGCGTGGTCAGATGTTTTGGACTTCCGAATACATCCAGAACACTTCCTTGCTCAATAATCCGGCCTTCTTCCATGACCGCTACCTTGTTACAAATTTCTTGAATCACGGACATTTCATGTGTAATGATCATCACGGTAATGTTGTATTCAGCATTGATTTTTTTTAATAGCTGTAAGATAGAATGTGTGGTCTGTGGATCTAAGGCAGAGGTCGCTTCGTCACATAAAAGGATAGACGGATTCGAGGCAAGCGCTCTGGCAATCCCGACACGTTGCTTCTGACCACCTGATAGCTCACTCGGGTAACTCCCCGCTTTGTCACTTAATCCAACAAACTCTAGCAGCTCCGTTACCCGCTGGCGGATTTCATTTTTATTCTTTTTTAGGAGAACTAGAGGGATCGCCACATTATCAAATACTTTTTTAGACTCTAATAGATTAAAATGTTGAAAAATCATTCCGATATTTTTCTTAGCGGTACGCAACTCTTTATCGTTGTATGTTCCCAAATCACGTCCAGCGACCATAACTTGTCCTTTGGTGGGTCTTTCCAAATAATTGACTAAACGAATTAATGTACTTTTCCCAGCACCGCTATAGCCGATAACCCCGAATATATCGCCTTTTTCGACCTTTAAATCGATTCCTTTAAGAGCATCAATAGTGGTCCCTTTCCGAGTGAACGATTTGTAAACATTCTTTAATTCAATCATTTCCATTCCCCTCAATCATCTTTAGGATTAAGCTTCCTCTTGCAGCTTCACCAGCGCTTGTTCTGCCAATAAAGCGAAGTACTTAGCAGCTGGCAATATCGCAGCTTCATCAACATCGAAACGAGGGTGATGTAAGGGATAGGCTGGACCCGATCCTATATTCACAAAAGCACCCGGTATCTGTTGTAAATAAAAAGAGAAATCTTCTCCACCCATCTGTGGAGGAATATCATGTACTTCATAGCCGAAATCTGAGGCGATCTCTTTGGTAAAGTCCGCCCATTCCCCATGATTTATCGTTGCGGGTGGACCTGGATACCAGTGTAACTGGGCCTCTGCCCCAGCTCCCGCAGCAATCCCTTCGATAAGACGAGTCATTTGTATTGGAATATTGCGGCGAATCTCTTCATTGTAAGTTCTTACTGTACCTTCTAATTCGACTTTTTCCGGCAATACATTCCATGTGAAGCCTCCATTAATTCGGGTAATACTTAACACTACTGGTTCCGTGGTGCTGTTTTGGCGACTTACGATGGTTTGTAGTGCGGTAATGATCTGAGCCGCAGTTACAATCGTATCCACACCTTTTTCAGGATAAGCAGCATGAGCGCCGACACCTTTTATTGTAATTTCAAACCGGTCAACACCGGCTGTTAAAGCTCCTGTTCTTGTTCCAAAAGCTCCCGTAGGCAAGTCAGGTGAATTATGGAGACCAAATATAGCCGCCACATCCTGGAGTCCTCCCGAGGCTAAGACGCTTTCCGCCCCATGCCCTGTTTCTTCCGCGGGTTGAAACAATACTCTAACCTTTCCAGGTAGTTCATTTTCACGAGCCTTTAATAATAATGCAGCACCTAAAATAGTAGCCGTGTGAAAATCGTGACCACAGGCATGCATCTTTCCTGGGATCTCTGAGGCAAAGGACAATTCAGTTTGTTCCTCTATGGGAAGTGCATCAATATCACAACGAATGGCCACTATGGGTCCCTGACCCTGCCCGATCTCTGCGATGAGTCCGGTTTGTAAAGGTAAGTCAAGGATGTGAATATTGGCTTGGGTCAGCCATTCCCGTAATTTTGTTGTGGTTTTAAACTCTTCATACGCTAATTCAGGCTCACGATGCAGGTTTCTGCGAACCTCTATTAATTGATTAGCTAAAGCTTGCTCAACCTCATTTAGTGGTTTCATAGGTGACGTACTCCCCTTTCGTTATGCTTCCAGCTTTTCTTCAATCCCTTTGATGCGATCAAGCGCAGTCGATAGACTGCTTAAAATATGATCTTGCATGGCTTTTTCAGCACCATCTTCATTTTTAGCAGCGATCATTTGTAAAATAAGATCATGTTCTTCATCCGCTTGTGTGTTCCAATCCCCATGCATAGAGACGAATCGACAATAACGAAGCGAATGATCTCTTAATTGATTCAGAACCTTCTCGAAGGTTTTTAGTTCGCTGATTTCTGATAAATAATCATGGAACTCAAATCCATATGTAACAAAATTCTGATTATCACCAAGCTGGAACGAGTGTTTCATTTTTGTAATCATCGTCGTTAAATTCACAATATCTTTCTCTGTGGCATGCTTAGCTGCACTTCTTGCAATATAGCCTTCAAGCATGCTGCGAATAAGAAATATTTCTTCAACCTCTTTAAGGGTTACTGAAGCTACCCGCAGTCTTCCATTTGGCTGTCGAACCAGAAAATCCTCGTTCTCCAGTCTCTGTATCGCCTCTCTAAGAGGTGTGCGGCTGACCCCGAGCAAGGCCGCCAAATTTTCTTCATTTACAGGTTGATTCGGTTCAAACTCGCTATCAATAATTTTTTGTTTTAATTCGTAGTAGGTATTATCCTTTGATAACCTTCGTGATCGTATCGCCATTTCTATACTGCTCCTCATCGATAATCTGTGGGGTCCGAATCCCAATAATATATTTGTATAATTGTATACAATTATTAGTTAAGAATGGATTGGTTAGTTACATTCCCTTCCATACCGTTCAAGCTTTTTTATACTATATTCCAATTATTCCACCTAGTCAAGTAGGAATTAAAAATCAATTTAATCCCCTCTTTTCAACACAAAAAAACCCTACAACCCTCAGGGGTTGTAGAGCTATTTTTGGATAAATAAATTTCAGAATTAGAAGGAAATAATCCCCGAGGTATGGAGCAGCACTAGGAACACTAGGATCGGCGCCACATAACGGAGCATAAACAGCCAAACACGGAACCAGCGCGCCTGTAGTCCAGCGGCTTCCGCTGCACCTTTCCAGAAATAACCGGCGAAGATGGTAATCAGCAGACCTCCAAGCGGCAGCATAATGTTAGAGGTGATAAAATCCAGCCCATCAAATAGAGATTTGCCACCAATCGTTAGCTCCGGGAACATCCCCAGTGACATCGCTAAAGGAATACTAAGAAGGAAACAGATCAGCGTCAAAATCCAAACCGAACGTTTCCGGCTCCAATTCCAGCGCTCCATTGTGAAGGATACAGGCACTTCAAGCAGCGATACAGCTGAGGTTAGAGCAGCAATCGCCAGCAAGATAAAGAACAAACCGCCGAAAAGCGCACCAAAAGGCATAGCCGAGAAAGCGGCTGGCAAAGCGATAAAAATCAGCGAAGGCCCCTGATCAGGAGCAATACCAAATGAGAACGTCGTCGGAAAAATAATCAAGCCTGCGATAAACGCGTATAACAAATCTCCTGCACCGATTGCGATTGCAGCGGTACCCAGCGATTGTTTTTTATCAACATAAGATCCGTAAGTCAGGAGAATCCCCATCCCGAGCGATAATGAAAAGAAGGCATGTCCCAATGCAACTAGCGCAGATTCCGCTGTCAACACTGAAAAGTCCGGTTTTAGGAAAAAAGATACCCCTGCGGATGCACCCGGTAAGGTTACTGCGCGAATCATTAACACTACAAGGAGTACGACCATACCAGGAATTAATACTTTGTTAAATTTCTCAATCCCGCCTGATACGCCAAGGATGACTACACCCGCCGTAATCAGAATGGCTATCCCCTGCCAAACGATTGGCATATATCCGGAGACAAACGAATTGAATTCGCCTGCATAATCAGTAGTGCTGAATAGTTGTCCATTAAAAGCAATCATCGAATAGTTCAGCGTCCAGCCAGCAACAATAATATAAAAAGAGAGAATTAGAAACGGCGCAAGTACCTGCAACATTCCAGCTGCAAACCAACTTTTCCCGCCTCCAGCCCGCATAAAAGAGGTCGCCGCGCTACCACGCCCGCTGCGTCCGATAGCCAGTTCTGCCAACAGCACCGGTAACCCTATCAGCACTAAACAGACGATGAAAAGCAGGAAAAAAGCTGCCCCCCCATTTTCTCCTGTAATATAAGGAAACTTCCACATATTCCCTAGCCCAACCGAGCTGCCGATGGCGGCAAAAATAAAGCCCGCGGAAGAGAAGCGTTCCTCCTTCTCCGAGAGAAGATTTTTGTTACCCTTCATTTGATTCATTATAACGCCCCGTTTTCTTTTTTAGACCTCATTATAGCTTAAGTAACAAAGCACGTCATATGGAAATTTTCTGACTATTTTTATAACCACTCGAATTCTCTGTTTGTAAACGCTTATATTATTCATTCGGCCCTTGAATCTCATTATATCCACTAATGTCGTGCCCCATTGCTTCAATGAAACGAATTGTCTATATCCTGACAATATTTTTAACGAAAAAGACTCCCACTAAGGGAGCCTTTTCTAAACATTATTTGCGGACAGAGAGAATGAACCTCTCAAGCTTAGCTGTATCGGTTATGCTCCGATTACATTCCAGATTATCCAGACATACGTATTGACCCACAGCAGAAATATTATCCGGCGAAACGTTCACATTCTTGGTCTTAACATAAAAGAATGCAAGCTCTTGATGCCGATTGCAGAACATGCAGTACCCTTTTTTGTGCGTTGGTGTGATTCTACCCTCAATACCAATGAACTGTCCTTCGTACGGATAGATAATGAATAATTTATTACTGGCAATATCTATCCAACTCAAATACGTTATGTTGCGATAGTCGATGAGTTGTAGATCAGGTACTTTCAGTTTCTTATTCTTAGGGAATAGCTTCTGAATCTGCTTCAGCGTAATCGTCGGATATGACTCTAGGTATGGTTCTAATTCACTAAGATATCTCTGGAAATCTTCTGCAGTTTCGAAGGTCGATATTTGTTGCAGCATCTGCTTGTGATTCTCCGTAAGAGAAGGAAATGCCTCAATAATGTTCGTAGCAGCACTATATCTTACAGTCTCCAAGACTCTACGATCCGCAACGGTTCGCAGGGTATGCAGAACAAATTTCGTTTGTTTCTTAATTAAGTTATATTGATGGTTTCTAATAAATGGTGTACACATCGCTTTTCAGCCCCTTATTTATATTAAAAGTTCATAAGGTGCAAAGCCCATTTATAGAAACGATAAAATTAAGTTGGGCGATATATCCATCCATCGCACCTCACGCAAAGTATCGCCCTATATTAGGCTTTGCGTGAGGAACTTCTAGCTAATGGGCATTTCAACATTAGCACTGTACCACCTCCGAGCATATTTCATGCCAAAAGTATAGCACCGTATTTTAGAAGGCGCAATTCATCTGGGAATGCTTATTTGCATGCCATACCTACAAAAAAAAGGGAGCTACATGGACTAGTCCAGTAACTCCCTCTTTTTTGACTATTCTTTTACAGCGCCGACTACGATCCCTGTCACAAAATAACGTTGCAGGAATGGATAAACTAACAATATCGGTAGCGCACTTATGAAAATCTGTGAAGCCCGTATAGTCCGTTGAGACAAGTTAGCTACAGCTGACGGATCAAGCTTGGACATATCTGCCTGAACGATAATGGTCTGCATAAACGTCGCCAGCGGCAGCTTATCCGAATCTCTGATATAGATTATACCGTCAAAGTAAGAGTTCCAATGGCCCACCATCATGAATAGGGAAACTGTTGCAATGACTGGTAAGGAGACTGGTAAATATATTTTCAAAAAGGTCTTAAAATGTCCTGCTCCATCAATAAAGGCTGCTTCCTCAAGGTCCTTAGGTACACCACGGAAGAAGTTCAGCAGCAAAATGATGTTAAATACGGCTACCAATCCAGGTAAGATAAGTGCCATCAAAGAATTCATCAGCCCGAGCTTTAGAATCAGGATATATCCCGGAATCAGACCCCCACTGAACAACATGGTTACGACAAAATACCAAAGATAGATATTACGCGCCCGGAAAACTCTAGTTTCCTTAGAAAGAGCATAGGCTGCAACCGTATTTACTACCAGTGCAAGTGCTGTTCCTAGTATTGTCCGCTCTACCGACACCCACAGGGATGTAAGAAAATTAGTATTGTTAAAAGTTTTTGCATAGGCCTCCAAAGTGAAGCCAATTGGCCAAAAGGTGACCAACCCAGCATTGGCTGGGGCGGACGCACTAAGAGATACCATGAGTAAGTGATACAATGGCAGCAAGCAGAGCACCGAAAGGATAGTTAGGAGCACATTATTGAATATGCTAAATATTCGATATGGAAGGGTTTTATGGTACATTTGTTGTCATCCTTTCTAGAAAATTCTGTACCCTGCAAATCTATAGGCAAGTCGGTATGAAATAACGATTAGAATTAAACTAATTGCTGATTTAAAAAGATTAACTGCGGTCGCAAAGCTGAATTGTCCGCTGAGAAGACCTTCTCTATACACAAAGGTATCAATGATATCCCCTTGTTGATAGATCAAAGGACTATATAGGTTAAATACCTGGTCAAAGTTGGCGTTCAATACATTGCCCAGTGCCAAGGTCGCAATTACAATAGCAATTGGAATAAGTGCTGGTATGGTAATATACATCGTTTGCTTCCAGCGACCTGCCCCATCCACTTCAGCAGCTTCATAAAGTGATGGATTAATGCCGGATAGCGCAGCTAGGAAAATGATCGTGTTGAAACCAAATTCTTTCCAAACATCACTGGCTATGATGGTAAATCGGAACCAGTTGCCGTCCCCTAGAAAAAAGATCGGTTTTATGCCGAAAACGGACGAAATAAACTGATTCACAATCCCTGTTTGAGCTAGGATATCGATCAGAATTCCTGAAAGGGTAACCCATGACAAGAAATGCGGTAGATAGACGAGTGTTTGAATCGATCTTTTAAGGCCCATATTCCTTACCTCATTAAGCAACAAGGCGAATATAAAAGGAATAATCAGGTTCAAAACAATTTTGGAGCAAGCAAAAAACAGTGTGTTCCAGGTAATTTGCAGGAAATAATCGTTCTCCCACATGTACCTAAAATGCTTAAGTCCGACCCATTCGGAATCAAAAAATCCTAATGCAGGCTTATAATCCTGAAATGCCATGAGTATTCCTGACATGGGGATATAAGAAAAAATAAAAACCATAATTGCCGCCGGTAATACCATGAAGTGGAGCACCCATGGTTGTTTATAGCCTTTTTTTCTTTTTCTTTTTATACTTGGTTTATTTTCCAGGCCTACCTGCTGTATTGAATTAGCCTCCATAGCTCTCTCCTGTTCCCAAAAAAAATATTTTGTGTGTGATGGGGATCTCTGCTATAAATAGTATCAGGCGTTTCTCAGGTTTGACTATATAACATTGTTAGGCTTGATATGGTTTTATTAGGACATCATCTGGAGGGTACATTTATGAATATTTGGAAGCGCTTTACATCCCTGAGAGAATTAACACAATCCCGGTTTAGTTTGTTTGCCAAAATAAACTGCCTGATCATACTCTTGTTCATCCCCATCATTATCATGTATACCTTTTCAAATAACGTCACATACGATGTTGTAAGCAAAGAGCTGCAGGTGTCCAATACGAAGCAGCTCACTTTTCTGTCCAGTCAAATTGATTCGCGTATTAATCAGATGATGGACTTCACCCTTATCCTTTCTAGAGATCCCAATGTCAGAGCCTTCAACGGATTAAACATTTGGGCTGATCGATATGATCAGATGCAGACCCGGTATGTCATTCAGGAAAAGATGGTGCTTCAATCTGGGGTTGCAGATATTTGGCCTGCCAGATATGCCGTACATTCACAGCAAAATAAAGATGTCATCTCCAACTACAATCGAGCATTTGGGTATGATGAGGATTACTTAAAAAGAAATATGAGTGGAAAATGGACGTATGGCGATCACAGCTTGGAATCTAAAGACGAGTTAAAATCCTTCTACTGGTTCTATACAGATTCCTTAGCTCAGCCGGGGATGTTGACGGGAAGCAACTTGGTGATTGAGGCCAGCTTCAGTTATGAGAATATTCAGAACATGCTGGATACGTACAAGGAAGGTGGACAAGGTGATCCTTTTCTCTATCATAAAGGGAACTCGCCAATTCTGAATCGCAGTGCGGACAAGCAGCTATCTGAAGAACTCATTCGTTACCTGGATAAACACTCACCTGAGAATACTACCCAGGATGTAGTCAAACTCAATGGCAAGAACTACCTGGTCAGCTCTGTGAAGTCCTCCTATTTGGATTGGAATTTAATAGATGTTGTCCCTCTATATCAAATCCTAAAACCCATTTCGCTCAGTCAGGATTTGTTCTATATCTCGATGATTTTGCTGTTTGTTATGGGAATTTCCGCTTCCATATTACTATATAGAAATGTTCAATATCCTATCAAAAAGCTAATTAAAGGCTTACGGCGCGTGCAGCGTGGAGATTATTCTGTACGTCTTCATAATGAAGGCCGGAACGAGTTTTCGTTTCTATTCCATCGCTTTAATGATATGTCACATCAAATTCAAGACCTGATAGAGAATGTGTTCAATGAGAAAATCCGTGCCCGCGAAGCTACACTTAAGCAACTGCAGGCGCAAATCAATCCGCATTTTCTCTATAACTGCCTTGGTTATATTATCAATATGGCCCAAATGAAGGATGAGGACGCTGTCGTCTCCATGGCTTATAATTTAAGTGCTTACTACCGTTATACTACCCGAATGGAACGGGAAACTGCGTCACTGGATGATGAAATCAAGCTGCTCGTCAACTATTTGGATATTCAAAAGCTGCGCAATGCCAGAATTGATTATCATATCGAAATCCCTGAGAACATGTTAAGCCAGTCTGTGCCACGTCTAATGCTACAACCTATTGTGGAAAATTCAGTCATTCACGGAGTGGCAAAATCGTATTCTTCGGGTGAGATCAGCATTAGTGGTGAGATTTCGAACGGCTTCTGCAAGATCTACATTGATGACGACGGACCTGGCTTGAATCCGGAGCAGCTGGAAGCTTTGAATCGTAAAATGCAGGAGCCATTGCAGGAAGAAATGGGCTGCGGGCTCTGGAATACGAATCAGCGGATCATGCACCTGTTCGGTAATCAATCCTGCCTAACCTTTAAACCATCCCCTCTTGGAGGTTTCCGAACAGAGATTATCTGGGAAATCCCTACGGAGGATGAATATTCTAAATTTAAGAATCATCAAGGAGAATAACAACATGCAAATGATTATAGTAGACGATGAAGCACACTGGGTAGATAATCTTGCCATGACTAAACCCTGGCATACGCTAGGCATTGAACAGGTGCATAAAGCGTATTCAGCACGTGAAGCGCTACAAATTATCGATACAAACCCTATTGATATTGTGATCTCGGATATCCAAATGCCCGAAATGACGGGAATTGAATTAATAGAGCGGATAAGAAAACGTGATAAAAAGATCAAATGTATTATTTTATCAGGCCATTCGGAGTTCGATTTCGCCAAAAAAGCACTTCAGCATAATGCCGTCGATTACTTGCTTAAGCCACCTACCGATGATGAAATTATCGGTGCAGTCAAAACTGCCATCGAGCAATTGAACACAGAATGGGAACTTATCAGTTCGCTTAAACGAACCCAGTTTACCCTTCGTGAGAATCTGCCGCTTTTACGTGGTCAACTGCTGCTTGATGCCTTGCAAGGTCATCAATTTCAAGCTGGCGAATGGGAACGGAAGCTCGTAACTTATGATTTGCCCTTCCATTCTGGCGATTGCGCTTTGATGCTTGTACGCATGGAAGAAGAATTTAGCCATTATAACAATAATGATCAAACCTTAATTGAATATGCCATCATCAATATGGCTGAAGAGATTATGGGTGAGTTTATGCAGGTCTGGGGCGTTAAAGAGGAACATGGATATCTTGTGTTTCTGCTTCAGCTTAAAGAGAAAGGATCCGACATCGGCAAAGAAACCATCCTAGAAAAGCTTTCTTTACAGCTTCAGTATAAGGTTAAGCAATTTCTGAAAGGTTCCCTGTCCATAGTAATCACCGAGTGGTTCCAGTTTCCCGAGAAGGTGTCGAGCCGTTTCCGTCAGGCCACAGCTTATTTCCGGCAGATCGTGGGAGACGAGCGCGAATTCGTAATGCGGGTCAGCGAATTTGAACCTTCCACTACCCAAGGACCTTTGGATGCCCTTTACACCCCGCCGACACTAATTCACCTGCTTGAAAGTGGGCATTGGGATGCTGCGGAAGAGAAACTACTCGCTGTCTGCGCGGAGCTGGATGAGAAATGGTCTGAATCGTGGGAGCATTGCATGGAGGCCGGTTTTTTAATCACTGCATCCTTCACGAATCTCGCACACCGAAATGGGCATACTCTAGCTAACTTAGCGGGAGACGATCTCGGTTGGTTGCAAAGCGGTGAAGCGTTCTCGACCATCGGTAAACTTAGAAAATGGTCCCTCAGCATTCTGAGCAAATTGAAAGAAGGAACGTCTAACGAAATTAAAGACATCAGGTCTGAATATGTGAAAAAGATTCAAGATTTCACAGACAAAAACCTGCATTTAGATGTTTCATTACGGGTTCTGGCTGACCATGTAAATCTCCATCCGACTCATTTATCAAAAATTTATAAGATTGAAACGGGTGAAGGAATAAGCGATTATATCTCGCGCCTGCGCATGGATCGCGCCTGCCATAAGCTGAAGACTACCTCTAAAAAAGTCTATGAAATCAGCATGGAGATTGGCTATATGGACCCTGCTTATTTTATAAAAGTGTTCAAACGACAGTTCGGAGTAACGCCGCAGGAATATCGAGACAATAATAAATAGCATGATAGAGTCCTATCGAAACTAAAAATCTCATATAGATGCCATCCCCGACTAGTTGTTAAAGTTACACTTGTAAAGATCATACACAGTAGGGGGAATTAAAGAATGATCAAGTTCAAAAAAATGTGGTCGTTGTTAACGGTCACAGCACTTATCACACTCACAGCCTGTGGCAGTGGCGGCGGAAATAATGAAAACGCCAAACAAAACAATACCACATCGTCTGAGACTAGTTTATCTGAAGCAGATGCTGCTTTTGAAAAAGGTAAATACGATCCACCCATCGAGTTCAGTTCGGTATTGATGCCGAAGAAATATGTTCAAGGTGATACCAAAGAAAACAATGTTCACGATCGCTGGATGCTGGAAACACTGGGCATGAAGCATAAAGATACTTGGTATCCTGCCAATGACGATCAATACAGACAAAAGCTTCAGCTTGCCATTGCTTCTGGCGAAAAGCTGCCTGACTTCGTTTCTGTACCAACCAATGCAGTATTGACCAATCAACTGATTGATTCCGGTCAGTTCATTGCTATCGATGAGTTGTTCGACAAATATGCTAATAAAATTCTAAAAGATCATGCTGCAGCACACCCAGAACTTTGGTATCCATTCACAAAAGACGGTAAGAAATACAATATGCCGATCCTTGAATATACTGATAATGACGATACTCTTCTCTGGTTACGTGAAGATTGGATGGAAAAGCTGAACCTTCAGGCTCCAAAAACAATCGCCGATCTTGAGAATATCATGGACAAATTTAAGAACGAAAACCCTGACGGTCTAGCACCTAAAGATGTTTTCCCACTTGCGATTTCTTTGAAAAATAATACAAACACCTGGATGGGTCAACTCGACTGGTTATTCGGTGCTTACGGTACGATTGAGGAACAATGGAATAAAGATGCCGAAGGCAATCTGGAATACGGTTCCATTAACCCTGGTGCTAAACAAGCCCTTGCTAAGCTTAGTGAGTGGATGGACAAAGGTTATATTCACACAGACTCTGCACTTTGGGATGAAGGTAAATCTGCTGAAAGCTGGACAAAAGGCGCCGCAGGTATTCTACCAGGGGCAAACTGGGTTCCAGACTGGCCGGCTCCCGATCTTATGAAAAATGTACCTGGAGCGAAGATCAAAGCTTATCCGGTTCCAGCAGGTCCAGACGGACTCATCGGTACCAAATGGCAGAACTCTGGGGTAAACGCTAGTATCATGATTAACAAAGATGCTAAGCACCCTGAAGCAATTTTCTTATACTACAACTACTTGCTTGATAACCTAGCTAATCCAGCAGCTGGTAGTGAATTTGAATACGGCTTTGCTAAAGGCTACGATTGGGACATGATTGATGGAAAGCCTACTAGTGATAAAGAGAAGATTAAAGACTTCTCCAATGAGTTTCCTTTCTTAACTGGACCGGCTCGTATTCCTGATCTGTTCATGAAGACATTGGTTAAACTTGCTGATGGTGAAACCCCTGTAACTCCTTATGAAAAACAAATGGCTGAGTTCCGTAAACCGGAAAACTGGGCCGCTGCAAAAGTTGTTATGTCACAAATAGACATTCGTAGACAGAACTATTTCACTGGCGCTGCGACACCAACGATGGTATCCAAATGGAATCTGCTTCGTCAATCCGAAATGGAAACCTTCAACAAAATCATTTACGGTAAGCTTCCTGTAGATGCCTTTGACTCCTTTGTTTCCAACTGGAAAGCAAATGGTGGTGATCAAATCACCAAAGAAGTTAACGAATGGTTCAAATCTGTATCCACCAAATAGACTAAAGTAAATAAAAACAAGTCAGAGCGTGATCCTTTCGCTCCGGCTTGTTTTTTTATGAATTCCTCATTAACTTTCGCTCGCTAGAATCCCTTTCAAATACCCCGTCAACTCTTTTGCCGCTTGTTCATGAGCTAATGATCCCGGATGACTTCTTGCCCCTATGGTCTCATCCGTCATATTTGGAAGCTGCAATACAGAAACCTGCTTGTCCCCTGTTTTCTTGCTATAAACATCGACCGCCCGGTAGATCGCTGGCATCATCGGGATACCAAGCATCCCATATGCCCATACGAGATGTGCATGTTGATTATTTTTTCTAAGCTTCAGCAGAAATTTCTCGGCGGCATCGACAAAAGCTTGTATATCATCCTCATGATAGGTCCCGTCTTCATTTAAACGTTGTTTATGGCTCTCCCCTGTTACCTCATCTTTCCATTCTGGCGATTGAAAAGCGCCCCCATCATTTGTTCCTAGATTAACTACCACAACATCTGGCTGCCAGGTTTCAAAAGAATGTTCTTGAAAAGCTCCTAAAGCTTCGTTTTTTGCTCCAGTTAGAAGACCACAAACCTGCTCATAACAATCAGGGATATTACCGTGCGGATTATTATCCCAGCTAGTAAGGACGCCCCAGCCACTTTGAGAAATAACTCTATATTCTGCATTTAAAGCATCTGCTGTCATTCTGGTATAGTTGTTGATGGCGCTAAACCACATTGGAATCCAATCTTCTTCAGCCTTGGCACCTATACTTCCTTCTCCGGATGTGATGCTGTCACCTATGAACTCTATCTTGTGGGGTTTGTCCGCAACCGGCAGGAATTTTCCATCCATCTTCACCGCATGTATCTGCAAAGAGCAGCCAGGGTCTCCACTCATTGCCTGCACATCTTTTACAATACGAATATTGTTGACAACACGATCATTCATGCCTCTAAATACACAAATCCAATACCTGCCTGCTACTAACATTTGTCTGCTAACAGGAACGGAATTGATCAGGATGCTAATCCAGGGTTCATAAACATCATAATCTGCTTCTACTTCAAGCCATAGCTCAGAACTTTTAACATTTAATTCGAGCGCACTGCCTGTCCAAAATAATGTTAGTGGAGAAAGTGACCCTGTTGTTCTGCCGTGAATTTTCAGATGTTCGATATCAGCTAATGTATGTACCTTTAAGTTTGTATTCTGCTTCATAAAATCCCTCCTTATTTACCGCTAGAATCCTAATCTATACTTCTACTTCACTACTTCTTCAATACTATCTTATAATCCTTTTCCAAATAGCATATACTCTTCCTCTGGTACAATAGAATTAAATGAGGTCATGAACAAAGGTGGGATTGAAGTTGAAAGTTATACCTAACTGTATTACACTTGGCAGAATTATTTTGGCAATAATGCTGTTATTCTTCGAGCCGCTAAGTTCGGCCTTTCTTGCAATTTATATCCTTTGCGGAGTCACCGATCTGATAGATGGTCCAATTGCCCGAAAATCAGGCACAACAAGTAATCTCGGAGCAAAGCTAGATTCTGCTGCCGACACGATACTAATCGGGATCTGCTTATTTACTTTGTATCCGTATTTGGGTCTTACCCTCAAATTCATCCTATGGATCTTCTTGATCGCGGCCATCCGCATAACATCGACAGGGATTGCCCTCCGCAGATTCAAAACTTACGCAAGTATCCATACCTACGGCAATAAACTCACCGGGCTTCTCTTATTTGTAACTCCTATATGGCTTTCCCATAGTAACCCCACCATTTGGACAACCATTGTCTGTATAGTTGCAACCTTATCCGCCGTGGAAGAATTGATGATTCAAATCACATCCACTCAATTACAGCTGGACAGAAAAGGATGGTTTTACAACCCTCCTAATCAGGAATTATGAAAGACACCGTAGTTCCCACCCCAGGAATACTTTGAATCTTCAAGCCTTGTCCATATAATTGTGTTAATCTCCGATCTGTATTAAGGAGCCCAATTCCTTGATCCTTAAGACTTTTTGGTTGCAATAACTTACTGACTTGAGCTTCATCCATTCCAATCCCCGTATCAGCAATGATAAAATGAACAGCCTCCGCATGTGTCTCGATGTGAATACGCAAGGTTCCACCTTTTGCCCGACTTAAGATCCCATGCCGGACGGCGTTCTCGACCAGTGGCTGAATGGTCAGCGGAGGAATTAGAAGCTGTAGATTCGCGTCTACCTCCCATTCAACCTGCAGCCTCTCCTCAAAACGCTGCTGCTGGATATATACATAATTCTCGACCAGCTCCAGCTCTTGCGACAGCGAAACAAGTTTGCCTGCATTTAAGAAGTCAAAGCTGATCCGCAAATAAGTAGTGAATGCATCTGAAAGATCTTTCATTTTGACAGTGTCAAAATCACTCAAGGACATAATCGAATTTAATGTATTAAAGAGAAAATGTGGATGGATCTGCGCTTGTAAATAAGCAGCCTCCATTCTCAAACGATCATTGACTGCTTGCTTCATAGAAGTGAGCGACGAAGCACGATACTTCAATTCCATGGCATCTACTGGCTTGGTTACATAGTCATTAGCGCCAGCCAAGAAACCTGCATAGACATCCTCCTGCTCACTGCGAGCGGTCAATAGAATAATAGGAAGTTCATACATCGTGAACCGCTCGCGTATCAATCTTGTCAATTCATATCCAGACATGCCCGGCATCATCACATCAGCGATAACCAAATCGAACAGCTCATGATGCAACATATCCAGCGCCTCACGGGCTGAAGTCGTTGTATCAATCCGATAGGCTCCATCTGATAAAATATTTTGCAGAACTTTTAAATTGACCGAATCATCATCAACCGCCAGCACATGTATGATGTCAGAGTCTGTATCGAGCTTCGAGAGTGCCTCTACTTCCTTTGTGTTATAGGTGGCAGCCACCATAGCTGATTTCTCCGCAGTTATCCACGTACTGAACGGTGACAATGGATCCGAATCTTTTTCTGTATGAACATCTGGAATAGATGACTTCAGGCTCCCTTTAGCTACAGGTAATTTGAAGCTGAACTTACTTCCCTGACCCGGCTGCGATTGCAGCAATAATTCACTGCCATGCAGTTCGACCAGCTCCTTACAGATACTAAGCCCCAACCCAATGCCGCCTTGACCGTAAGCCCCTTGTTCATAGCGCATAAAAACACGCTTTTTCAAAGCTTCATCCATACCTACTCCTGTATCCGTAACATGTATCCATACATCCCCACCCACTTGTTCTGCGGCCAGTTCAACACTTCCCTGTTCGGTGTACTTTAGTGCGTTATGAACCAAATTAATCAGAATCTGCACCAATCGCTCCTCATCAGCATAAACACGCGGCAGATTCTCATCTATAGACATTCGAAGCTCCACCTTCGTCCCACCGGTTAAGAAACGTAACATATCCAGTACACCTTCAGCCAATGACCTCACTTGCAGCGCCTTTATATTCATCACAATCCGCTTATCCTGCAATCGCACAACATCAAGCAAGTCATTCAGCATAAGCGACATCCGGCGACTGACCATAATTAGCAATTCCATGTCACGTTGGCTCTCTTCATCCAGCACATGTTTTTTTCTTGTTAACACACTTTGGGCAATATTCATAATCCCATGCAGTGGAGTGCGCAGCTCATGTGACGTATTGGCTAGAAAACGGTCCTTTAATTTATTGGATTCCGCCAATTGAGCGTTCAGTAACACATTTTGATGGGATTGATGAAAATATCTCCTAAACCAATAGGCAGAAAATGCGGCAAGGGCAGCAATTAAATCTACGGGATAAAACATAAATTGTGAGCTACCGGCATAGTAGACAGCCCCCCACAACATATTATTTAGTACTGCTAACACTGAAAACAATAAAAATAGAGCACCTTCAGCTCGTAAGGCTACCATCTTCCAAAAATAATATACCGTCCAACACACTGGAACGTAATACAGGATCATGTAATACCCTTTTCCGATGATATATAACACTGCCTCTTCAGGACCTACAATAATAAATAAAGTAAAAATGAGAACTGACAGGATGTAACTATAAAACGCCTTGCCTTTCCGTCGATTCCCCAATAGTTCTCTTCCCATCAATAAAAGGAATAAACAAAACCCTATATACGAAAGAACCTTTAACCTCAGCATCCAGGCAAAATCAACATGAAGAAACCTGAACAACAGTCCATTATGTTCAACCCCAATGGATACAGCCGCAGCGACCATCATTAGGAAAAAAATAATCAGCTCTGTTTTTCGTACATCCATCAGATAGATAATCAATAAATACAACCCATGTAGAAGAAGCATGACCCCTACGACTAGCTGCAAGCCAATGGAATTCCAGTATATAGTGTCTACCTCATGTTGAATGCCAAACTCCACGGACCGAATTATGCCTCCTTTTAGTGGAGACTCATAATTTGACGTCCGAACAAACAGATCCAGATGCTTCTGATCTGTAGGTGTATAACTGATTAAGAATGCTTTCGTCACATAAACATGCTCTTCCTTCTCGTCAGATAACACTCCAAACCGTGAGAGGACTGTTCCATTAATCTCCACTTCAGAAGAAGTATAGATGGATTGGAACCAAAAGCTAAGTGGCTCAGACAAGGGACGATCTAGCAGAATCCGCAAATGATAAGTTCCGTATCCATACGCCTTCTTTTGCTCAGCAGAATTGAATACAGAATTCCAGTTACCCGGCACCTGAAGCATCTGGCCTTTTAAAACACTATCCATATTGGCAGCGTTCACCCATTGTTGAGGATAAAACTCCCATTCTCCATCCAATGGAAAAGAGCTTAGTGATTCAAGGTCTACTCCCCGCAAATCGAGCACACCTTGCTCCACTACAGGAGGATTAGACAGATTAAAATGATTGTACCAGCTCCAGCGTATTGCAATCAGCAGGCAGATAAATACTACTATGTACAACATATGACTTAACTTAATTTTATTCTCCGAAGTTCTCATAGACTCCTCATTCGTCAATAGTATTTAATAGTGCTATATCCCTATCTCCAACTTTGAGCAATACAGTATGATTATACTATATTAAGAGGCCTATAGACGTATGTATTCCTATGTTCAGAGGAAAAAAATCAACCATCCCATAGAGCAGATGGTCGATTCTTTTATTGCGATTTATTGATTAAAGCAGATCGCATCGCGGCGAACTTACTAGGCATTACTCCCACATTTGTTTTGAACGTCCGACTGAACAGACTCATCCTTAACGCTCCTTCCAATGTTGGATTCGATGGGGTTAGATTTCCAGTGATGAGAATACTTTATCGAAGCCTGCTTTGGAACGAGAAAATAGTTCAGATGAACTTTGTGATGAAGCTGGCGCTAGCACTTCTTGAGCGATAACGCCCTTGTATCCGATCTTTTTCAAGCTTCCCAAGAATCCGGTAAGATCAATGGATCCTTCCCCTGGATACAATCGATCGGAATCAAGCAATTCCTCTATCAGCAGAGGTTTAGCATCATTAATATGGACATACGCAATTTGATGCGGTTGTAATTTCAGCAGGTCCTCACTCGTTAATCCATTCGTATGCCAATGATAGGAATCCAGTAACAAACCGATATTTCTCACTTGAATTGTATCCATCCAGTCCAACGTATCTTGCATCGTCCAGATTAGCGGATTTGCCCATTGTGTACGTAAGTGATGAGGACCAACGAACTCTAAGGCTAGCGAAATACCATAGGCGCCTAATATTTCTGCACATAGTCTTAAACGTCTAGTGGCTGCAATCATGAACGGTGCGACCGGAAGATCTGTCGAAGGCAAAATATAGGTACAGCATGTGGTGCAATTTAATGCAGCAGCGGCCTCAGCCATCAGCGTAAGCGATTTCAGACTTTCCCTAAAGCTTTCCTCTGTCGTGCGCCAATCTACCTCTAAACCAAATGATCCTAGCATGATGCCATGACTTTCCAGTAATTGGACAGCCCCATCCTTGCCATACTGCTGTACCAACTCTAATGGATTGACGTCTATGGCCTGAAACCCGAATTGGCTCGCAAGTCTGATATATTCTTCATTAGAAGCAATTTCTCCCAATCCCGCTGTTGTTAATCCTCTTATCATCGTCGTTCTCCCCCTTTATAACCAATCAAACAGTACGCCATTGTACTGATCTTTGTTGGTTCTTAATCCCTCATAGGCTTCGCTAGCTTGCTCCGGCTTGATGACATGGCTAATCAAAGGTTCGATGTGCAGCTTCTGTTGTTGCATAAGCTCGAAGACAATGCCAGAATTACGCACCAAGGAATGTTTCACAAACGAATTAGGCTCTGTTGGATAACGCCATTCGTGAGCGCCTTTAAATGTAATGCATCCCCCGGTTATACAGATGGCAGTAATTAAGCACATCCGTAATATCTGTATTGTATTCTCCACGCGGGCTGCCCAAAAAGATGATTTCTCCCTGTGAGCCGATGTATTGAAGACTATCAACTTCAACTTTGGAAACACCGGTTGCCTCAATATGACTGGAAACACCCTTGCCCTTAGTTAACGTCATAATCTGCTCTTTCACCAATCCTTCGCCACTGTCCAGGGTGTAATCCACACCGCATTGACGCGCGGTCCGCAGCCGTTCTTTGGACAAATCCATACCAATTACCGTAGCCCCCTGCAAACGCGCCAATTGAGCTGCAAGATTGCCTACCAATCCAAGACCTGTCACACTCACTTTGTCTCCAAGTTCGATATCTGACACACGTATCGATGTAAAAGCTACCGTAGCCATCCGGGTAAACGGTACCCATTTCAAGTCTAGCGTATCCGGCACCCGAATGAAAACATCCTGAGCCCCGACAACTTGATATTCGCTATGATTCCCGTAATGAAAAACCACATCGCCTGCTTGAAATTCCTGAACACCTTTACCACATTCTACGATACGACTGACGCTTGCATAACCTGGACAAAGCGGGAGTTTTGCCCAATCCTCTTTGCCAGATAACATTGCCATCTCCGTTCCCGGACTAATCAGCGAATAAATCAATTTTACAAGCACCTCATGGTCACCTAATGCCTTAAGTACAAGCTCCTCTTCGACCGTTTCCACATGGTATGGGCTCATAAACATTATCTTTCTATTTTTCATCCTCAATACCTCCCATGATCCTCAAACTTTCTATTTAAATGTATGCGTTTTTACACATCATGTCTTTGACTGCAAAAATGTTTTTTTGTCTAAAAGTAAGATGGGAGGTAGAGTTTAAGTGAGGAGACGACATGTCATTCCTTTCATTTTTCTTCAAAGATCCTTATACTTGCTTGGAGAAGCATTTCAAGGGAGAATGAAAAGTATGGACATAAAAAAATTACAATACTTTATCGCAGTAGCAGAGGAACTGCATTTTAACCGTGCAGCTGAGAAGCTAAATATGACGCAGCCTCCCTTAAGCCAGCAAATTCAAGCTCTGGAGAATGAGATTGGCGTGAAACTATTAGAACGGAATAAAAGACAAGTTCGTCTCACGTCAGCGGGGGCGGTATTTCTAGAGGAGGCTAAATCCATTTTATCTCAACTGGAACGCTCTATTAAAACAACACAATTAGTCGATCAAGGAATTATCGGACATTTGAACATTGGATTTATAGATTCTGCAGCTGGTGGAGTACTGGTTGATATGTTAAAAATGTTTCGGGAACGTTATCCACAAGTCCAACTCACATTACATGAGATGACGTCTGCTCAGCAGTGGCAGGCTTTACATGAAGGAACGATTCACATTGGATTTGTACGTTATACAGAGTCGGGCAAACATATCGAGCATCGTCCCTTAGTCAATGAATCGCTTATTGCCGTTTTGCCAGAGCAGCATCACCTAGCTCATTTACCGGTGTTATCCATTCGCTCTTTAGCTTTAGAGCCATTTATATCGTTCCCACGTCATTTAGGAGCTCCTTTTCATGACCTCATTATGAGCTTCTGCGCCCAACACGACATGTATCCGAATGTTGTACAGGAAGCCATTCAGATGTACACCATTGTAAACTTGGTAGCTGCTAATCTTGGAGTTTCCATTGTGCCCTCATCAGTTGCTATTTTTCAGCGTGAAGGTGTCGCATTTCGTCCCTTTGAAGAAAGCACACCATCGATTCCCCTTTATGCCGCTTGGAGAACCGATTGCGATCGTGCCTCCTTATCCGCGTTACTAGAGATCATAGGACAAATGAGTTCAGAAGCTATTAATGGTGAATAATATAATATTCAGCCCGTTTTTCTAGGATCACGTTCAACGAGTCCTTCTAGCACCCTATCGATTTCCAACATCACTTCCCTATCCAGACGAACTCCCGCAGCTTTGGCATTTTCTATAACCTGCTCAGGTTTGGATGCCCCAATAATTGCAGATGAGACTTGTGGATTTTGCAACACCCATGCTATAGCCAACTGCGGAAGCGTCAACCCAACTTCGCTGGCGATGGAAGAGAGATTCGAGACCGCCTCAAGCACCTCAGTCCGAAGCCACTGACCCGCCAATTTATTCATAAATGGTGAGCCCGCAGCTGTTGAAGCACGAGAACCCTCTGGCAATGGTTGACCTGGCATATATTTGCCTGAAAGAATCCCTTGAGCAAGCGGCGACCAGACCACCTGTCCAATCCCTTCCCGCTCACAAGCTTGAACTACCTCCGTCTCCATCACGCGCCATAACATCGAATATTGAGGTTGACTAGCCACTAATGGCACCTTTAATTCTCTCGCCAAAGCAGCACCTTCTGCTATCTGATCCGCCGTCCACTCACTTATCCCGACATAGAGAACCTTACCTTGACGTACCAGATCCGAAAAAGCCAAAAAGGTCTCTTCAAGGGATACTGTTGCGTCAAAGCGATGCGCATAATAGATATCAATATAATCGGTCTGTAATCTGTTCAGTGAAGCATGGCACGCCTCCATAATATGCTTGCGGGACAGACCTCTTGCGTTACGTCCCGTCCCTGTGGGATGGCACACCTTGGTACACAATTCGATATCAGCTCTGTGCACTCCTTTTAATGCTTGGCCCAGCACCATCTCAGCTTTCGTATCGGAATATACATCTGCAGTATCAAATGTTGTGATCCCTACTTCCAATGCAGCGCGAACACAAGCATGGGCAGTATCATTGTCCACTTGAGCACCATGTGTAATCCAATTACCATAAGCAATCTCACTTAGATGTAAGCCGCTCGTTCCTAATTTACGATAGTTCATTTTATACCCTCCTTTAGATAACAATCTGATTGTAACAAAGAGCTATTAATACGAGAAATACTCTTTAATATGCGGTTTAATTCAAAAAAAATATTACTGAGATCCTTAAAGATAATAAAAAACGCCCTTTAGGCGTTTTTTTCGGTACATATTCTGTTTCGAAACTCTAACTTCGCCTATACTCCGGTGAGTATTAACCTCCAAGCCTTGTTACCGCACCACAACTAACAGTACAATAATTCCGAGCCAAAACAGCCAGCTTACTGGGTGACCGAAATTTAATCCCCAGCCGACTCCGAGCCTTTTCTTGACGATTAGGTTTGGATCTTTGCGATTGAAATAAATCATACCTAATCGCCATTTATCATCGTCATGGACAGGTCTGACATTGGAGCTATCGGCAGATCGCTCCAAGCGGCTTTCGCCCTGACCAGCCCAGAACGTTAAGGCCAAGGCGTATAGGATGACAAGGGCTATTATGATTAGGATAATAGGGATAGCGAAACTCATGTTAAGCAGAGATATCATGTTTAGTTGCACGACGGAAAACAGGATAACTATTAAGAAGCTTGCTGTAAGCATAAAATATGACCAAGTACGGCGGTAAGCTGCGTCTTGTCTGATGGAACGGTTAGGATCATTGGGTTGAACCTGCTGCTTTACTCTGCGAATACTCCAATTCTCAAATATGAACAAAAGTGTTATGAACACTTGCATGATCGTAGGCATAAACACAGAACTAAAAGATTTAGCTGCATAGCGGTCTACGTTCCAACTGCTGTTGTAATGGATCGGAATCTGATCAGGAATCAGATCGTAGTTGCGCAGCACAGTTACAATACTAACAACAGTAATTAAAACATGAATGAGGAACCAATTATTAGACAAGCCAATGTTTCTTTTCCGAAATCCAGTGTCCACTGCCATGATCGATGGTTCCAGAGCAATAGGCAGCATAGGTAGTAAACTTTTCATTTTGAAATGATAGCTAATGTTTATGACTAGGGAGATTACGACCATGGCGAGTGAATAAGTGACAATGATCCAACTTTGTTGCTTGGAATGTTCATCACCGTATATTAGACAGAGGATACAAACCATGAATAGGATGGTATGCACGGTAGCACTAATCCTAGCATATGACTTCCGCATCTGGCGCAGAGGCTCACTATGGAATTGTACAGGGCTGACGGTGACCCCAAAACTAATCGTCTCTCTTGTTAAATAAGGCATGCTTACCATGAGTACAATGGTAGGTACAAATACAAAGATCATTACTATAACAGGCATTATCGTCATATCATTCGCCTCCTCTTATACATAAGTGTGTATTTAAAAACTCTATAACCCTTATAGCATAGGCGATTCAGCGCTATGCCTTTTTGCGTATGATGATCCTATTAACTTAGGATAGGTGATCGACTTGAACATAAATTTTATTATAATCGATTTTAGTGACTGAAGGGGTGAAATTAACAATTTATCCAGTTTTTTTGCTACGCAGAGCTACTCATCTGAAAACTGAATTATGGCAAGTACATCTGTTTGAAATTCTGTGTAGGTAAAGGACTCGCCTCGTATCTGCAATCGTGCGGATCACTGCGTCAGAGTATAAATAAGTCCATCCATGCTTAGCTCAATTTGCGAAATCATACTTCCCCGCAATTAAACCCGCTCCAACAAATGCAGGAATCATTGGTATGAAAATATTTCCGATTTTTCGCAAAAAGTTCTTGAACGGTTTATCATTCTTCTTTTTAAGCTGCGCCTTCATTTGTGCACTTTGTGCTTGTAATTGCTCAGCCGAAGTCGCTATTTTCCTAATACTCATTTGACTATATTGAGCAATCTAAATTTTGTATCACTTCTATGATTCCACACGTTCCTTTTATTGACGAATTTTTCTTTCAATATTAAACTATAAATAAGAAATTAAATTCCAAAAAATCGTTTTTTTCATTTATTAAATTTATCCCAACATTACGGCGCAGGAGGAAATGAAGATGACGACGACACCAAACATCATCGTAATGAACCATCCAACTAGAGAGCAGCTTGAAAATATTTACGATATTTTAGATGAATGCTTTTCCGTAGGCCGAGCTTATTTCCAAGAAAGATTAGACCTAGACACCACATATGATCCAGATACAACATGGTTTGCGATGGTTGACGATAAGATTGCATCTAATGTACAAATTTTTCCGTTTCATATTAGAGTCGGTCAAGCGATCTTGAAAACGGGTGCAATGGGGAGTGTCGGTACAGATCTAAATTACCGCGGGCTGGGGCTTGCACACAAAATTCTTCATGCGCAGACCAACTATATGAAAGAAACCGATTATGATATAAGCTTGCTTTTGGCTAGTAAGCATGCGTTTTATGAAAAAGCTGGCTGGAGACTTATTCCCGAGACTGCTTTCGCAATTGAAAAACCAGCAAGTTTGGAGCAGCAGCAAAGCAGTGATGAAATCATTCCTTTTGAAGCCTGTTATCTCGATGATATCCGTTTCATCTATGAACAATTTAATAAGAATCGTACCTACACCGTGATCCGAAGTAAAACGTATTGGAATGATTTATTGACCTGGCCGGAATGGAAGAAAGTTGACTGCTTGCTCCTTCGCAGAAATGGGAAAATCGTCGCTTATGGCATCATTGAAAAGAAAGATACTGAACAAGTATTTATTAATGAATTATTGTATTTGAACGAAGCCGAAAACGGCGTTGAAGCTTTGTTTCATGCCTTATGTCAGCTGCGCCAAAATGCAAAGCAAATATTAGCGATGCTCCCAGAGGACCATAAGCTATATTCCTATTACCAACAGCATCAAGCAAATTCAATTCAAATCAATATGGCGATGTGGAAAATGATCAATCTCAGTTCAACTTTCCATAAGCTTCAGCCTGAATTAGAAGATCGCCTAAACCGTAGCAACATAATTGCAGGCCAGGAGCTGCATATTGCACTTCGCAGCAATGAGGACTGTATCTACTTGGATTATAAGCAAAAGCAGCTTTCTGTTTCCGATGCTAGTAATCATACCAATCCCTATACTTCAATAGAAGTAGATGAACGCGAGCTAATGACTTATATCATGTTCGGCTATAATGAAGCAGGCGCAGCAAAGGACAGTACGGAGGACGCTAACATCCTTCAAGCTCTATTTCCGAAACAACAAGCCGTGTTTTATTTGACCGATAAATTTTAAGCCATTTTTGATTCCTACCATTTTAAAATAAGGGTGTGTCGCAAGTCCAACTGCTCGGACTTATGACACACCCTTATTTTTCCATAGCGATAAAAACTAGTCGTTGTTCATTTTTGATCTTCCTAACAGGACAGCACCGTAGGCTGCATCCTTAATCGGCAAAATCAGCTTTGTTTGCGGGTAGCTCTGTGCGAGCTTTCGCTCCAAGGCTTCTTTCACAAAGCGAGACTTTTGCAGCACACTTCCTGCAATCGCAATCGGACTTTCATATAGCTTAAGCCGTTCAATAACAGGCACAACAAGCTCATATAGATTGGCTGCACATTTCTCCGCTAACGCTATTGCATGTGCATCGCCCTTCTCGCATGCGGTCGTCATAATCGGTGCGAGCTGCGCAATATCTTTTTTCGTCGTATTTTTATCATAAACAAAACCAATAATCTCTTTCACAGTGCTTAAGCCAAGCTGCTCATATACCATCGCTGGGATGACCGTATCGGTTATTCTTCCGTCCTCCACTTGAACTAATCCGGATAATAGATCGCGCCCAATGCTATAACCGCTTCCCTCGTCATCAATCAAATGACCAAAGCCTCCTGTGCGATGCTGCTCTCCTTTTTCATTGACCCCGAAGCAAATCGATCCTGTACCGGCAATGAGAATGATGCCTTGCATCGCATTTTGTGCCCCGTATAATGCGGTTTCTTGATCGCCTGTAATCGTTAATGGCCCGATATAACCGTTATTTCTCACATGCTGCTCCAAAAAATTGATGACCAGCGGATTACTTATTCCTGCCGCACCTATACATATATGAGCAACTTCTTGTAAATTACCGCAGTAGAGCTTCGTTTGACTAAAAATTTCCTCAAAGGAGGCGGCAATAGCATCAGCATCACCACCGTTATAATTAATAGGCCCTACAGTAAAGGTGAATAAAGAGTCTTCCTGGTCATGCGTAATGGTGACAGCTGTTTTCGTGCCACCCCCATCAATTCCAACGATAAATGCCATACCTATGTCCCCTTGTTGTACTTTTTATCTACATCTGTATCGTAATCTTGGCGGTGGGTACAACCTCACCATTTAGGATTGGAAGGAGTGATTTGAATGCATCAAGTGTATACTCAAATGCCGCAATTCCGCAGAACTCGCCTTCGATTAACGGTAAGTCATACGGGCGACCTAATGTAATGGCCGTTACTTTGCAGCCTGCTGCCAGCAGCTTCTGAACAAGCGCAAGCTGACCTTTGTTTTCACGCGCATTGAACAAGCCGATAACAATATGCTTGTAGCCTTGTACCTTTGGCAGCGCAGCGTTGATTTGCTCCTCGCTCGGGTTAATGTCGATAATCTCATAAGCTGTATTAAAATGCTCCCCCATATATTGCGGAAAGCTAAGAGCTTGATTCAAGCTGCTGGAGGCAAGATCGGTGCGGTATGAATAGGAACCCATAAATAACACTTGCTCGTCACTGGTATGAATGGGCTGGAGCTCACCTTTCATGAGGCAGATCGTTTCCGTACGCATTAGCTCATTTGCTCGGCGATGTACATCGCAGCCAACTAGTTCATAATCCAGCTCCTCAATCGTCGCATATTGTGCTTTATAAGCTAAAATTTTTGTAACAGCTGCATCAATCAGCGCTTCATCCAAATCACCGGTGGCTACAGCTTCTTCGATCAAATGAATCGCTTCCTTCACTGTCTCAGGAGTATGACTAATGAATACCAAATCAATACCTGCTTTAACAGCTCCTAACGCTCCTTTTGCCGTACCATAGTATCGTTTGATCGCGTCCATTTCTAAACAATCTGATACAACTAACCCTTTATATCCTAATTTTCCTTTTAATATCTCTGTAATAATGGTATGAGACATAGTTCCGGGCACACCGGATTTTTCAATTTTCGGAAATAAAATATGTGCACTCATAATCGCTTGAGCGCCTTGCTCAATTGCGGCCTTAAACGGCAGCAGCTCAAGCTGCTCTAATTCCTCAAGTGTTTTTTCAATGGTAGGCAAGCCAATATGTGAATCGACATTTGTATCACCATGACCTGGAAAATGCTTAAGTGAGGACATGACGCCTCCATCGAGCAATCCCTTCATCATTTGAATTCCATACTGGGATACTGTTGCAACAGAATCACCATAGGAACGAACATTTATGACTGGATTCAATGCATTATTGTTAACGTCCATAACTGGAGCTAGATTAAAATTAATACCTAATGCTTTCAATTCTCTGGCAGTCATTCTGCCTGCTGCATACGCATTTTCAGGTCGTCCTGAAGAAGCAATTGCCATGGCTCCAGCAACATTGGTCGCGTCTTTAGGCATACGAGTGACTCGACCGCCTTCTTGGTCGATCGTAATAAAGCCCGGGATACCAGTATGTGTCGTGTACCATTGCTGCAGCTCAGTAACAAGCTCGCCTAATTGATATTTATTGTCGATATTATGTGAGAATAAAATAATATTGCCGACTTTATAATGCTCAATAACTTCCTTCAGCTCAGGAGTGATCTCGGTTGAAGGGAAGCCTGTTACGAACATTTGTCCAATCTTTTCGCGCAGGCTCATATGTTCTATTGTTCTCATCAATTATTCACCTTCCTCTAGCGATATAAATGATACTGCTGTGTTATTTCTGCAAATTGCTTGCTTTCCGCTGCAAACTGTTCAAGCAGCTGCTTGGCTTGCATATTGTCCGTACGATACATGTTGTCTCCCCCCAGCAAATCGATAAATGGACGAGAGCCCTCCTTCACAGGAGGCAGGAATGAAAATTGCTCGTACAAATCTCTTATCGTAAATAATAAGGTTACCCCAACTTCTAAAGGCCTCAGCACTTGGAGATCTGTAATGTAAATTTGTACCCCGCCGCATAGCTCGCCACAATGTTTAGATGACGTTGGCTTGAAATGAACTGGACGAAAAAGCACACCCGGGATACCTTTTGCATTCATCTCATCTGCCAATTGCTGCGCTTGAATGAACGGAGCACCAATCATTTCAAAAGGGAACGTTGTTCCACGTCCTTCGGAGCAGTTTGTGCCTTCAAATAAACATGTTCCTGTATATAATAACGCCGTTTCATATCGTGGTATTCCAAGTGAAGGATGAACCCAAGTTAATCCTGTATCCGGGAAGGACATGCTCCGTTCCCAGCCTTCCAAACGAACGACATGCAGCGATGCACTCCAATTCATTTGATCATTTGCCATCGTTGCTACCTCACCTGCTGTTAAGCCGTATCGTACGGCTAGCTCGTAATTTCCAACAAATGATTTGAAGCCGGGCTTCAAGACATTCCCTTCTACCGTTACCCCGTTAAGCGGATTAACACGATCAAGAACAACAAATTCTACACCTGCATTTGCACAATCTTCAAGTGCATACAGCATCGTATAAATAAATGTGTAATAGCGAACACCAACATCTTGAATATCGTATACAATGATGTCTACTTCATTCAGCATTTCTTTTGTTAAACGCTTGGAGTCTTTACGGTACAAGCTATAGACTGGAACATTCGTAAAAGGATCCATGTAAGTGTCTACTACTGCCCCTGCATCCAAATCTCCGCGAACGCCATGCTCAGGTGAAAACATCGCAGCAAGATTAAAATTTTCATGTAAAATAGTAATCGTTGATGCAAAATCCTTCGTAAGACCTGTCGGCGCTGTAATCAATCCTACGCGCTTACCTTCGAACAAATAACGATAATTCGTTATAGAATCAATCCCATTTAACACCATATGAAGCTGCCTCCTAGCTGCTTTTTCGCATAAATGGATAGAACAAGGGAATGTTTCCTGCAATACATAGAAACACTCCCTCTTAGCTAGTTGAATAGTTACCAAAGACTAGACTGCCTAACCTTCACCGTTTCAGCTGGCACCATAAATGCTTCTGCATATGTCTTTCTTGCTTCACAGCCGCGAACAACTGCTAGTGCTTTATAGTAATCCATGTATTTGAAAGATTTGCTATTCGTCACAAACCAATGCTTGCTTAAAGCATCTATCCATAGATCAAATGCCGCTTGATCGAAATCCACATATACGTAAGGGACATAATCAACCGCATCCTCCCAGTTTTCGGAGTAATATAATCTTGCTGCAAAGTGCGCGGGGAGCGCTCGTTCAAAGGATGATAGACTTGCGAAGAAACGGGCATCATTTACGATATGATGCGTTAGCGCATGGTCCTTATGCATACTGTTTTTCCAGTGTGTAATAATAATGTTAGGCTTCACGCGACGAATTACATCACAAACCTCCATACGAACTTCCTGATTGTCAGGCAACTCTCCGTCACAATAACCATCGAATACAATGGCTTCACCGCCTAGCATATCCGCAAAAACCTGTGCCTCTTTCACTTTTTGCTGACGATATTCCTTCATATCCTGTCCTGCCGGGACCCCTCGTTCACCCGCAGTTAACGCTAGTGTCACAATGCGATCTCCCTTTAAACTATGACTAGCGAGCACACCACCAGAAGCTAGCTCCACATCACCAACATGCGCTCCAATTGCTAATACTGTGAATTTTTCGCTCATCTTTAAAGTTCCCTCCGCAATATAGAAAATTGTTTTTCAATAGTAAAGCCCGCTTTTTGATAGATTCGAAGAGCCGGATTATTATTTCCAGTGAATAGAGAGATATATTGACAGCCCACATTTTGAAAAGCTTCAACCATTCGGAAAAATAATACACTGCCAAGACCATGACCCTCATGCTCTGGGTGCACTCCGATACCGCAAAAAAATGCTCTTCCATCAGGCTGCGAAATAATTGGACCTGCAAAGCCCACAACCTCGTTGCCGTACACAGCTACTACAAGTGGTGCGCCAACCTTCACATAAGTAACAATATCCTTCTTCCACTGCGGATTTTGCAGGGCAGCAAGCGTTGCTTCAAGCCCTGTATGTAAATCAGGGACATAGGACGTAATGTAATAGTCCTTGCTATTTGCATTGGTTTCCTTATCTAAAATATCTTCGGGAACTATAAAGCTTCCGAGTTTTAAATACATGCCGCATTGCGTCGCTCGATCTTCGTAGCCTCTAGCCATTAAAGCTTCATATAATGGCTGATCCTTACTGATGCCCGGGGCATTATTATGCTCATGCTGAGGTGCACTTGGTATACTCCACTTCAGCTTAACAGGGTTAAAAAACAATACATCCGCTTGTCTTTTCCCAAGTTCTTGGAATCTTTTTTCTAAACGCAATAGAAAAGCATCGTAAAGCTCCAGAGAAGCCACATGGGAATCTATAATAACACTCGTAATATAACCGGCCACATCTCCAAGAGGGAGATCAGAGCCGCAGCAGCCAGCTGCAAAACCAACAATCCCTTTTTCGTCACAGCCTACCCATATACAGTCAGCGTCAAAATAAGGATGGTCGATGAATGTATCTTGAAACTCTCGCTCTGTAAATGGCTTATAATCATATTTTGTAGCCTCACGATTCCAAAGCTCTACAACTGCAGAGTGATCTTCAATTGAAAAGGGTCTGATTTGCAACATTTAAGCCTCCTGTGAACGTCCAATATAGGGCCAGGAAATTTTGCCCATTACTACTGGCTGTGATGCTCCAGTTACTAGCGGGATATTGTTTGGTAAGCGCTCCATCGTGTAATACGCTAGCAGAGCAAAAGCAATTGCTTCCTTAGCATCACTATTACCACCGATATCCTCCTGCGTCAGCACCTGCACGTTATGCGGTGCAAATAAGTGCTGCAAATCACGCAAAAGCGTCTTGTTATAGCTTCCACCGCCGCCAATTAACAATTGCTCAGCCTGGTGCTGCGGTGCAATATACCGTTCATAGCTATCGACGATGCTCCAGGCAGTTAAGTACGTAGCTGTTGCAACAACATCTTCTGCTTTCCAGTGCTTAACCTTCATCAATTCAATGATTTGTGCCACGTATTGTTGACCAAACCGTTCTCTGCCTGTCGATTTTGGTAACGGCATCGTATAATATTTATCCTGCTGCATCCATTTCAATAGCTCATCAATCACTTGACCGCCCGCACCAATTTCGCCATTAACATCCATTGTCATTGGTATAAATAATTGCGATACAAGGCCATCGATAATCATATTTCCAGGACCCGTATCAAAAGCAAATACCTCATCTGGTGAGGCATTTACAGGCAAAACAGTCACATTGCCTATTCCGCCAATATTTTGCATCAGAAGTGTTTTCTTTGGATTGTTAAACAATAAGTATTCGGTAAATGGTACTAACGGAGCTCCTTGTCCACCCATTGCCATGTCAGCAACTCGAAAGTCTGATACGCAAGGAATTCCTGTGCGATTGGCGATAACTGCACCATCCCCAATCTGAACGGTACAATGCAGATTATAGCCGCCCATAACATTCTCTTCCGGAGCATGATAGATTGTTTGACCATGCGATCCTACTGCGAATATTTGCGAAGGCGAAAGGCCGCATTTCCCTATAACGGATAATGTGGCTTGGGCGTATAATTCGCCAAGCCACATATTCATTGCGCCAACCTTATCAATCGTAGCGCTAGCGGGATCAAAAAGCTCAAATATGGAGTTTCTAACTTGCACCTCAAAAGGTGTGTTTTCAAAAGCCAGTAATTCAATCTCTACTCCATGCTCTTTTTCGGCTGAAGGGAAAAGCTTAACTACTGCTGCATCAATACCATCTACTGATGTACCTGACATCAAGCCAACTAAGTATGTTGCATCCACTTTTGATTGTTTGTCCATTAACCTTTCACCGCTCCAACTGTTACCCCTTCAAGGAAGTATTTTTGTAAACTGAAGAATAAAATAAACATTGGAACTGCTGAAATGGTTGCCCCCGCCATCATCGGTGCAAAGTAAGTTGTATTCGCAAAGCGAAAGTTTTTCAAGCCGACCTGAATGGTTTGCATATCCATCGTATTCGTTACTAGGAACGGCCAGAAAAAGTCATTCCATGCCGCCATGAACGTTAGGATTGCTAGTACTGCCATAATTGTTTTAGATAGAGGCATAATGATATACCAGAAGATTTTAGGCTGGGAACAACCTTCGATTTTAGCAGATTCAATAATTTCACCTGGAATGGAGGACATGAACTGCTTAACCAAGAAGATATTGTATACCGTTACTATGCTCGGCATAATCAACGCAGTGTACGTATTTTGTAATTCAAAAATATTTACGATCAAAATATATAGTGGAACCTGAGTAACTTGAACAGGAATCATCATAGATCCCAGCAAAATAGCGAACAAAATGTTTTTCCCTTTAAATTTCATTTTTGCAAAAGCATATCCAGCAAGAGTAGCAAAAAATACGTTAGATACCGTGATACACGCTGCCACTATAAAAGAGTTCAATAACCAGTCCCATGTATGTGAGCTAAAGTTAAAAAAGAATTTATAAGATTCAAATGAAATCTTCTTTGGTAGGATAGAATAGCTCATTGCACCAGCTTCTACCGGATCACCGAACGAGGAAATGACCATAAAGTATATCGGGAATATGGTAGCTGCGGCGAATAGGATAAGGAACGTAATGTTTGCACCATTACGTATAAACAGATACCCTTTGCTTCTTAAGCTGTTGTTGTACAAACCCATAGTATTCTGCTCCTTTTCCTAGTATTCTACATCTTTACCTATAAACTTGAATTGAAGGAATGAGATAAATCCGATAATCGCTGCTAGAACTAATGATTGTGCCGCTGCCTCACCAAACTCAAAATATGTGAACGCATTGTTAAAGATTAACAAACCTACCATTGTTGTTGCATGGTCTGGTCCACCGCCTGTCATAAGATAAGCGTTTTGGAATACTTGGAAGGAACCGATAACACCCGTAACAAGTAGGAATAGCGTTGTTGGCTTAAGGAAAGGGACAACGATAAACCAAAGCTTTTGCAGGAAAGACGCGCCATCAATTTCA
The DNA here is from genome assembly GCF_038002725.1 of Paenibacillus sp. FSL H7-0323. NCBI lineage: Bacteria > Bacillati > Bacillota > Bacilli > Caryophanales > Paenibacillaceae > Paenibacillus > Paenibacillus sp. FSL H7-0323. The sequence continues at coordinate 2,337,062 of NZ_JBBODB010000001.1, forward strand.
GCTGCTTCATAATAGCTGTTATCAATAGCGAGTAATGCGGCTATATAAATAATAATTGCTGTACCATGACTTGATAACCATGACATTAACACAAGTGAGAACATTGCAGTTGCACTGGAACCAAGCCAGTTTTGATTTTCAATACCTAAAAAACTCACGAGCTTATTGGCAATACCTGATTTTAAAGGATCGAAGATCCACAGCCACACAACAGAAAGCGCTACACCAGATGCTACGGCTGGCAAGTAATATAGTGCTTTAAAGATCGTTTGTGTTTTTTTCTTGAAAGGAATAATCAAAATTGAAATTAAAAATGACAGAAGAATATTAAACGGAACAGTTAATAGCGTATATACTAACGTGTTTTTCAGCGCTTTCCAGAAAAGTTCATCTGAAAACGAGTTAACGAAGTTATCCATGCCGACAAAAGTGGATCCTAATGGACCATATTTTTGTAAGCTGATAATAAAAGCATTGATGACTGGATATGCGGTAAATAAAGAAAACGCAATAAGTGCTACTGCGATAAACGCGTATCCCCAACCTGAGTCACTTTCGAGCTTCAATTTTTTTCTTTTAGTCAACGTTTGATTCATTGGGTCGCACCTCTCTTCTAAAAACAGTACAAGCTCTAGCTAATTTAGAAGGAAAGCTGTACGTTCTAGCTACGCACAGCTTTCACATGTCAGCCTACGACAGACTAGTCAACTACAATACCATCTTTACCGAAAGATTTAATTGCAGCTGCTTTAACTGCATCATACATTTCTTGTGGAGCAATCTCATTTGCAAGTAAGGCTTGTAGTTTAGGAATAATAACTTCTGTTTCAATTTTTAATGCTTCAGCAGCCAGATCAGTAGGAATATCTGTACGAGCCGGAAGCGCTTTGGCCATCATAGCTTTACCTGCAGCAACGTTATCTTCGTTACGAGGGAATTTTTCAAGTACTTCTGCATTACGTGCAGATTCAGTAATTGGTGATAAGAACAGCTCATTACTGTAGTTAGCAGCAATTGAACCAGAAGACAAGAAATTCGTTGCTAGGGCAATATTTTTGATGTGCTCTTCAGATGGAGCTTTTTTACCACGAAGTGCGATATAACCATCAACGATTGAAGTAGGGACATAATCGGCACCGTTGAATGTTGGGACTGGAAGTGAAATATAATCAACTTCAATAGAATCTGCAACAGCTGAACCATCGTTCGCTTTAATCTTCTCATTGTTTAGACGAGCAGAGTTTTCAAATGCAGATAAACCTTTACCTGTGATCATCGTTTGGCCCGTTAGGAACATGTTCCACCGTTTGCCAGCATCGATAGAGCTTAGCTCTTTAGGCATAGAACCATCGTTGATCATTTCGCGAATAGATGTAAGTAGCCCCAAGAAGTTTTTGCTTGTATACGTATATTTAAGATCTTTATCGAAGTAATCTGGTAAACCTGCAGTTTTAGCAAGAATAGCTAGATAGTCTTTAGATGCTACACCAGATGTTGCGAACACGAAACCATAACGAGTAGTTTCACCTTTATCATTTTTCACTACGCCTTTAGAAATTGCATTACGGAACTCTTCATAAGTCCAACCGTTTTGTTGAATGCTTTTCCAATCAATTCCGGCTTCTTCAAGGAATTGTTTGTTACCACCGATAGTGTGGATTTCCATATATGCTGGTAGGCCGTATTGAGCGTCACCTAGTTGGAAATATTTCAATGGAACTTCGTCATAATCGGCCTTGGCTTCATCAGAAAGGGCACCGTTAAGGTCGATTAGTACATTAAGTGCTGCATATTTCGAAATTCCTGAAGCACCGATAAAAGCAATATCTGGAGGAGAACCTGCATTTACTTGAGTATCAAGTTTTTGCGTCATATCTTCCCAGCTCGCTGGTTCGATTTTCAAAGTCAAGTTAGGATGTAGTGTATTAAATTCTTTTTCCATATCAGCAAAACGTGTTTGATAGTTCGCTGATATCGGAGGTAAAAGTGCTGTAATCGTATCCTTTTTAGGCTCAGAACCACCGTTACTAGTTCCTGTATTACCGGAATCTGTAGAAGTTGTAGCGTTATTTCCGTTTCCTCCGCAAGCCGATAAGAGTGATACCATCATGATTCCTGACAAAAACAGAGTTAATCCACGTGATCTTTTTTTCATCGAAAACAGCCCCCTCAATTATTAATAGCATCCATCCTGTTATTCCACTTTTCACACCTAAACCAATGATGCGATTGCCTGTTTCAAGCGTCCTCCGTTTGCGTTAAGTACTTGCTCTGCTTCTTTTGCATCTAACCCCGATTTAATCATCATAATTGCCAACTTACAGTTCATAGATGCTTTTTCAAGTGTTTCTGCGGCGGTTGATGTATCTACACCAGTCGTGTTCATGATGATACGAATCGAGCGATCTACGAGCTTAAAATTACTAGCCTTCAGATCAACCATCAAGTTGTTGTACGTTTTTCCTAACTTGACCATTGTGCATGTTGTCAGCATATTAAGCACCAACTTCTGAGCAGTTCCTGCCTTTAATCGAGTCGAACCGCTAATGACCTCAGGTCCTACAACAGGTGTTATACAAACATCTACAATGGGTTCGAACTTTGAGCCTCTGTTGTTACAAACACCGATAGTGGCTGCTCCAAGTTCCTTTGCTTTCGCTAAAGCTGCAATAACGTAGTTTGCACTACCGCTTGCCGAAATCCCAATTAGTACATCTTTGTTTGTTACACCAATGCTTTCGATTAATGCGATCCCTTCATCCATATCGTCTTCACAGCCTTCAACCGCAGTACGCAAAGCAATATCACCACCAGCGATATAGCCCTGCACCAAGGAAGGATCTGTACCAAAGGTAGGAGGACATTCGGAAGCATCCAGAACACCTAATCTTCCTGATGAGCCAGCTCCTATGTAAAACATTCTTCCACCATTAGACAACCTATGATGTAGAATATCTACCGCCTTTGCAATCTGCGGAATCTCCTCAGTTATAGCTCTGGGGACCAGTGCATCTTGTTGATTCATTAACTGGATCATTTCTTCCGTAGTACATTCATCAATCATTAATGTGTCTGGATTCACAGCCTCTGTTGTCAATCCCGCAAGGTAGTCATTCATAGCCATCCTCCTTCTTCCCAGTCTCAATCTGTCACCTAGTTAACAAAACGTGTTATATTAACTTACAATTATTATGCTCTTATACTAATACAACACCATCGCTTCGTCAATAGATTTTGAAATATAATTTCATAAAGAAATTAAATTCTGATGTTTTATTTCATTTCTTACATACTATGTTATACCACATTTATAAAGCGCTTACAAGATACAATTTAAATTTTTACCAATTGCTTTGATCGCTATGGCTCTAAGGTTAAAGCGATTTAAAAAAATGTATTATTTGCTGATTATCGCTCCAAACGAAACATAAAGTTACATCATCCGCGTTCAACCGGATGATGTTTCGTCTTCGATTCCATTCATTTTCTTCCTCATTATTGTGTGCCAAGCTATTAATTATTGAATTAAACTACTTATTATATTCATTAGATCAACGTATTCATCATGTAGATAATCTAACATGGATTGATATGTAGTACATTTTAGTACACGAATAAGCGAATGAAATACAAAAAAAGGAAAGCATTGATCCATGATCAATGCTTTCCTTCACATTCATTCTATCAGAACCTAATTTCTAAGTTTTTTCTTTAATATATTATGCGTTTTTGTTAAGTAGGTTTTTACTTCTTCATATTCTGCACTTGCGACACCAGCAAATAATATGTCGATGATCGTAAGCATCGCAATACGTGAGCCCATAGCCCCACTGCGGATTGTTATTTCAGGTGTGGATATGCTCAGTACAATATCCGCCCGCTCCGCAAGCTCACTTTTATTGTACTTCGTAATCGCAATACATTTCGCTCTATTCTTTTGGGCAATTTCCAGTGCATCAATAATATCACTAGTTGCTCCAGAGTTAGAAATGAAAATGGCAACATCATCTTTCTCAAGTAAAGTTGCTGCCGTGAGCTGACTATGACCATCTGTATAGGCATGACACATCTTATTAATTCGCGAGAACTTCTGTTCCCCGTCCATACAAACGAGTCCCGAAGCACCTATTCCAAAGAAAACAATTCGCTTACTATGACATAGTAATTCTACAGCTCTTGTAATTTCTTTTCGATCAATAACACTAAGCGTATCCTCAATGGACTTGCAATTATTCAATGAAATATTTGATATAATTGTCGAGAGATCATCACCTGGCTGAATATCTGTATATTGAGCCTTTGAATCCTCATCACGAGAACCCAAAGATGCCGATATACTCACAATAAAATTGCGGTATCCGCTGTAACCCATCGTCTTACAGAAACGAAGGACAGATGCATCGCTTGTCTTACTCGATTGAGCCAATTCCTTAATCGACAAATGAGGGATCTCTTCCGTATTTTCTAAAATGTAATCTCCAACCAATCGTTCAACTGGTGTAAAACTCTCTCGCATATCACGAATTTTAATTAATACGTTGTCATTTAGACTCATAATCTACCTACTCTAGATTTAATTAACACCTTTATTAATATCATAAACAATATAAACAACCTATTTCAATAACAAAATACGTTTCGGCATATCAAAGCTAATATTAATTAATCTATTAAAATCATCCTACTCTTAGGACATCTGGTGACTTTACGTTGATTATAGCGTAATAAAGTTGTAAGGTATAGTCGATAATTATATACTTTCTGATATGGTGAAACAAGGGACCACAAAGGTCCCCGAAGATTCTTTCTATTGTTCTCAGCATACGTAATACGCATGTATTTTTAAATTTCACTGCCGTCTAAATATGACTCAATTTGTCAACTACATCCTGTGATGTAGCACCGTACTTGAACCATTTAATTTGCTAGCAAGCTGCTTTAATGTAGTCAAGAACACCGGCATGGCCGCTACACTTAGTAATAATAGTGCAATGATTAATACGAATGCTACCTGTATAAGTGTCGTTACCCGAAGGAATCAACGCGGCGCAGGTGATCCAACATCCCCTTCAAGCTCGTTATACCGCATCATCAGGAATATGCTGTAATCAACGCCCAGGGCTGCAATCAAGCCATCTAATGGCATTCCAAAAGCTGTCTGCAAGTTCTTCTTCGAGCTCAAGCGAATACAGTAACTCACCTTCTTCCATCATTTTAGCGAACATCTTCAAAGGGCCATATACAGTGCAGATCAATGCCATGGAAGGCAGGGGGCGTAACAATTTCTCCTCCTTACCTGATTTGTCTATATCTAGAATGAATTTTAATAAATGACCGAATATTGCTTTGCTATGTTCGTCTAAGTAATATCCATCTTCATGCAAGCCTTTCTTTTGCGATTTTTTTGCGCAAGAAATAAAGAGTTCTTTATAATGTAATAATGTACATAAAGACGGATTTGGAGGGAAATAAATGGCAAGTCGTAAATGGGTATTAATCATAGACGATGAAGATGATTTAGCGCGTCTGATGAAGGCTGTTTTACATAAAGAAGGTGTTCCAGACGTTGTAACTGCCGGGACCGTTGCAGAGGGTTGGGACAAGTTCCAGGAGTATAATCCTGAGCTTATATTGCTAGATATTATGCTCCCAGATGGAGAAGGATACGACTTATGCAGAAAAATTCGGGAAACATCAAATGCACCCATCTTATTTATGTCTGCAAAAGACGAGGAAATTAATAAGCTGTTAGGACTGGCGATAGGTGGCGATGATTATATTACTAAACCGTTCAGTCCGAAAGAAGTCGCTTATCGGGTAAAGGCACAACTGAGAAGAGCTGGCTTTACAGAAGAAAAAAAAGCTCCGAAAAGCTTACAAGCTGGCCCCTTTGAGCTTAGTGCCAATGAGACAGAATTAAAAAAGAATGGCGAGGTCCTCGTGCTAACCGCCAAAGAAGTCGGTTTAATGAGCTGTTTTATGCATCATCCCAATCAGATTCTAAGCAAAGAAACCTTGTTTGGACAGGCGTGGGGTGAGGACTTTTTTGGTTCCGATAATACAGTGATGGTACATATTCGGCGCTTACGCGAAAAAATTGAGGCAGACCCTTCAAATCCTTCCTTTATTTTGACGGTTAAAGGGTTAGGTTATAAATTAAATACCAAGGAGTGAGACTAGTTGAAATGGAAATTGACACTCCGCTTTTTAAGATCGGTTATGACTATTGTTGTGATCGTTGGTATTGTAAACGCGATTTTGTTCCTTTCCTTATTCGTTATAAAGGTAAATAATAATAACTTTGGCACTGAAGAGGCATCTGCAGAAACCTTTAGCCGAACCTTTTCACAATACGTAGAATTACAGGCTGGCAAACCTGTTGTGAACGAAGAAGGTCTCAAAAAACTACAAGAAATGAGCGCCTGGGTACAATTCTTGAATGACCAAGGGGAGCAAGCAGCAGCATTTTATACCCCTGAAGAATTGAAAACAGAGTATTCTCCTATTGAAATTGTACAAATGTATAAATATAAAGAATTAGATGCACGCACGACGGTTTTTGTCAGCGAAGCCCAACATTTCAGTTACTTTTTAGGGATTAATAATCCTAAAATAGGCCGCTACGTAATGACCTATGACTACGCTAAAATTTTCAAAGATGTTAATGTTTTTCTTTTCATTTTTTTAATCGTTGATGTGCTTATTGTAATCCTCATTGGATTTCTATTTGGGAAAAAGTTAACTGCACCCCTTCATACATTAATAGAGGGTATTCAACAGCTCAGGGAACGACGTTTTAAGAAGATGCCTACTCCCAAAGGTGTTTATGAAGATGTTTTTCGTAATATGAATGAACTATCTGAAAAGCTCGATCGACATGAAGAGGAACGTAAACGTCTAGATCAAATGCGTGAGGAATGGATTAGCAATGTTTCACATGACATGAAGACACCACTTGCTTCTATTCAAGGTTATGCAGAATTTATTAACGACAGTGCCACAGATCTAACAGCCCAAGAATTACAGGAATACACGTCAATTATCAAGAGTAAATCGATGTATATGAAAGATCTGTTAGATGACCTCAATTTAACGACACGTTTGCGTAATCACCAGCTATCCCTGCAATTTGAAGAGGTGAATCTCGTTCAGTTTCTACGAGAAATGACGATTGAACTTTTAAATGACCCGACCTTTGGTGAACGGCAGATAGAGTTTGAGGCAAATATGGTTAAAGCCGTACATAAAGTAGATAAAAAATTACTAAAACGAGCGATCCTTAACTTTATCTACAACGCGCTGGTGCATAACGATGAAAATGTTGTGGTGAAGATTCGAGTGGAAACCATTAGTCCGCATACCCAAATTACAATTTCTGATAATGGCCAGGGTATTCCAGCTAAAGATCTGGAACAGATTTTCGAACGCTACTATCGGGGTACAAACACAACGAGTAAGCATGGTACTGGTTTAGGAATGGCCATCGCAAGAGACATTATTTGGGCTCATGAGGGGAAACTCGATATGACGAGCATTGAGAATACCGGAACCACCATTACTATACTTTTATAATACAAATGCCTTACTTACTCATTAGGCAGAGAAAAGGGCTGTGCTCCATTACCTTTATTGGAGACAGCCCTTCTTCAATTTATTAGTTTTTTATTGCTTTTAGCGGAATATCCTCTACCTTCACTTCATCATATGAGGAGACTTGATCACCTTTTTTTACATACATTTTTAAGTAGGCGCCTTTACGAAGATTTTTTTGTGCATTAAATTCCAGTGGAATTGTATTCCCTTTGGCATTTGTAGCTTCTAGTGTATAGGAATAGGAAGTCATCACTGTACCATCACTCAGTTTATATTCATGGGGTTTCCCATCCTCTGTAATTTGTAAATAGTAATTTTCGGCATTCATGCGATTGAAATCAATCTTTGCTAGAGCAAAGACACCTACAACCCCAATAACAAACAAAATACCCATAGTAATTAGAAATTTTCTCATCTCAATCATCCTTCTGTTCTATTATTTAGTGTGATAATACGATTGTATGAAGCTACGGTTAAGAAATAATACAACCCATAAATTATGGTATAAGCAATCATCCAGAGCAACACTGGCTTTGCTAAATCTATCATCAGTAGACTAGAGAATGCTTTTAAAGCCACTACACTATGCAATAACCCTACTATAAGCGGTACAACAAAGATAACGAATACCTGTGACGCAATGGATTTCCGCATTTCTTTTGCACTGACACCCATTTTATGCAGCATATTGTACTGTGCTTTATCTTCTTCTGCCTCAGTTAAAACTTTAAAGTAAATGATACTGCCTGTTGCAGCCAGAAATACGAGTCCAAGGAAACTTCCTATAAAAAGTAGAGAACCCACACTTTCCAAGCTTGTTTGGTAGTCTTGAGGCCTGCTTGAAAATAGCGCTTCTTCAGGCAATTGGTTTGCAATTTTTGCAGATAAATCCACAGAGGCATCCTCTACCCCAAGAACACGATAGCGTAGCACTTCTCCATCATTCCGTAATACTTTATACTGTTCATCCGAGACTACAACTGTTATACCTGCTGTACCTGCATTTAATACGGTTTGTGTTTTAAAGCTTTGGAATGTGAGTGGATAGCCGTTGCCTGTTGTTATAGTTTTTCCTGTATACATAGGTGAGAACCTTTTGTTATATCCGATATCTAAAATAACCGCGTAGCCATCCTTTACATTTAATTTTTCTTTATGCTGTACATTTGCTAAGTTGTTGTATGTTTTTTCATTGATAACTGTATACCCTCTTTTATCAGAGCTATCGAACGAGGATCGCGAGTTTAATTCTTTCGTATGAAACGTAATGGATAGCGCTTCGATATTTTCATCGTATTTTGTAGCTGGCAGTACAGCACTTACTTGTTTATCCATTTCTGCATCTGTTAATTGATACATAAAGGTATTCGGATTAATCGTTTTTGCCGAGTCATTCGTATTGTAATACAGGCTATAGACCGCTCCACCGGCAGTTACTGTTGTAGCACTCAACACAGCAATCACAGTTAATGTACGTGCATTCCCACGGATACGATAGAGCAGCTGCGAAATGGTTATTACATGAAGGCCCTTCCACAGCCACTTTTCATTTTTCTTAATCATTGCTAACACAAAGCCAGTCACACAGTGGAACAATAAAAATGTACCCACAATTACCGTTGTTAAAATAATTAATACGGTCATGAGAAATCCGATTTTTGCCCATACCTTAGAAGTGAAAAGGTCCTGCATTGCAAGCCAATAGCCCAAGACAATAAGTAACACTCCAAGAACAGCTACTATCATAGATGGTTTAGGCGCCACTTCTCCCTTTTTGGAAGCATGAAATAAATCAATCAGCTTAAATTGATAGATCAAACGGTAGCCTTGAAACGATGTCACTAAGAAAATAACCAGAAATACGATAGCCGTGTTCATCGCTGCCGCCATTGAAAAAGTAAAGGGTGCTACAACGTCATAACCCATTAAATGAATCAAAATCGTCATAAATCCTTTTGAACAAAGGAAGCCAAATACAATCCCTACTATTAAAGAGAATAATCCTAATAATAAATTTTCAAAAAAGAGCATAAAACCGATTTGACGATTACGTACCCCCAGCAACGCATACAGTGCGACTTCTTTTTTACGTTTTTTCATAAAAAATGAATTGGAATAAGCTATAAATATGAACACGAAAAAGATAAGAATGACTGCCGCTCCACTCATTAGGGAACCCAGTTTTTGGGATGAAGCCGTCTGTTCTGCTATCGTATCACTATATTTTAAGGTCACAAATGTAAAGTAAATGATGATACTAAACACCATCGATGCGATGTATAAAAAATATTGCGAGAAGTTTCTGGCTATATTTTTTCTTGCTAGACTAAATAACGTCATCTACCTCACCCCCAATGGCCGCATGAACATCTAAGATCTCTTGGAAGAAGGCTTTGCGTGTCTGATCACGACGATAGATTTCTGTTGAAAATGAACCATCCTTAATGAAAATAATCCGGCGGCAGAAGCTTGCGGCAAAGGCATCATGGGTCACCATCATAATGGTCGAATTGTTATTTTCATTTAAAGTACTTAAGCTTTCCAATAAATCTGTTGCTGATTTGGAGTCAAGTGCACCTGTTGGTTCATCAGCCAAAATCAGTGCTGGCTCTGTCACGAGCGCTCTAGCCGCAGCGGTTCTTTGCTTTTGACCCCCAGAGATTTGGTAAGGATATTTCCCCAGTAAATCTTCAATCCCAAATACTTTAGAGATCTGAGTCACGAGGTGATTAATTTTCTTCGCTGGAATTTTGGCAATCGCCAGGGGAAGCAATATGTTCTCCTTTACTGTCAAGGAATCGAGTAAATTGTAATCTTGAAAGATGAACCCGAGATGTTCACGCCGGAAGTCTGACAAAGCTGCTTCCTTCAGATCATGAATACTCTTGTTCTTCATATATATCTTTCCTTCTGTTGGAGAATCTATGGTTGCTAACAAATTTAGCAAGGTTGATTTTCCCGCTCCGGAAGGTCCCATAATCCCTACAAACTCACCTTCATGAATGTCAAAAGACACGTTTTCCAACGCTGTGTAAGCAGCACTTAACTTCCCGTACACTTTTTTTACGTTTTCTACTTTTAATAATGGTTCCATTCATTTCACCTCATAATTTGCTGATACTTATACTATAGGCACCGAACCTTACAGCAAATTCATGCCAACCTTACAACAAGCTTAAATCTACAAAAAAAAGATACTCTGTAGCCATTTAAGACTACGGAGTATCCCTTTGCTATTGAATAGCATTCATTTTTTTCTGGTTGTATATAAATCAGAAGCTTCATCAAAGTAAAAGCGGCGTTTTTGTTTGCCAAACACGACTAATATAACATGAACGAACAATACGATCGTTAAAATGAGAGAGGTCAATCCAGCACCTAGCGTTAAGAATATAGATGCCTTATAAAATGGAGAATCCATTGATATTTCCACATTATTCAACGTTTTCGCAATGACTGTTATGAAGTACATCGCGTAAATGGCACCAAAGCGTTTAAATAATCGCTTGTTCGTTTCCACTCGACTTATTTTACTGTCATAGCGATAACGCATTATTTTCGTACCGATTGTCGATCCATTCCAAATCATCGGAATAATAAAAAAGGTTACAGAAAGTGTAATGGTGCTCGCAATAAATTCACTAACCATATTAACGTTGGTCATACTCAACACAACTTTAACTACTAGGTTGCTGATAAATAGATCAATAATAACAGCCAGTAACACAGACATCCCTCTTACTTCATCAAGTGCTAATAATCTTTCCGCTTTCTCCTTAATTTTCTTTTTTGACGGGAATAACGCCAACACAGCTGGAGCAATAAAGAACCCCAGTACACCGCCAGTAGTATTTAACAATAAATCATCCACATCAAAAATACGATAAGGGCAATTATAAATCCCGTAAATGCCGGTTACCTGTGTTATCTCATAAAATAAAGTTAATAAGAACGTGAAGCCTAGAGCTTTCTTCCAATATTTCTTATCATGAAAAAAGTATCGCAGATAAACACCAAAAGGTAATAATAGCAAGAAATTAAAAAACGCTTGATAGAATGAGGGTTGGCTAAATAATAGCCTATAAGTTGCAGGCTGTGATAACACGATGCCACTATTCCCAAAGGTGCCCACTATAAATTGAAATGGCATAAGTGAATAATGTTGTGTACCCGGTTTTTGAAGAGAACAAGTGTTACGTATTTCCGGCAACGGCAACAATACTAAAAATAACGCTGCTAGAAAGTAAAAGATAAACGAAAACGAAATTAACGTGGTAGAAAAGGGAAGGTAATTATATTTTCTATAGGTATAAATGAGCCATGGGATAAAAAAGGCAAATGCTAAAACGACAAAAAAGATCGCTGCCACAAAGATCGGTTGAGTATATGCTGACATTTCTAGTTCACACCCCAAAATGATTTAGTATTCATATTAACCATAAAACTGATTCTAATTCAACTGGAGTTGGAACATTTTATCAAATTTAAGGATCCTGTAATGTTGGCATCAATTTAATGTAAGGTTCGCAACTTATACTGACTCCTAGGCAAATAAAAATATTTTCAAAGGAGCACTATTAATGAATCCCTCCATTTCGCAAAAAGAAAGAATCATTTCACTCGACATCATTCGCGGACTTGCTCTTTTTGGCATTCTGCTTATAAATGTTGGAGCCTTTAAAGTTATTATGGAAGGAGATCCCTTACCAGACTATAGTGGCATTAATGGAATCATCCATAGCTTGATAATCATCTTCGTACAAAAAAAGTTCTTTTCTATTTTTTCATTCCTATTTGGTGTAGGTCTATACATTTTCGCCTCAAGAGCCGAAAGCCGGGGAGATAAACCCAGATGGCGTATGGCTAGACGTTTACTAATCCTTTTGCTGCTGGGAATCATTCATGTATTTATCTTTTGGGGAACCATTCTGCCCGCATATGCCATTATCGGATTGTTTCTGATCCCTTTTTATCACACAACGGTTTCTACACTTAAAAAGTGGCTTATGGGTATGACATCCATTTACATCATTTCCTTAGTGGTAAAAATATTCCTGCCTTCTCAAGGGGCAGTCTCATCTATTCTTGATATTTTTTCTAATGACGCTATACAAATCTTTATTATGTTTTTAGCTGGTTTTTTAACCGCAAAGTCAGGTTGGCTGACACATATACAAGAATTAACAAGACCCATTAGATGGATTCAAATGGTATCATTTCTGTTGTTCATTGGTTTTTCACTATGGATTTGGAACGCTTCTCAAAATGGGAACAGCAATGTAGATTCAGTTACGGGCTTAGGATCTCTCCCAACCACTTTGTTCTACTTAACAACATTATTTCTACTATTAGAAAATAAACAAATGGTGAAATTCCTGAAACCCATATCACGGGTGGGTCAAATGGCGTTTACAAATTATGTAGCACAAAGCATTATAGGGACGGCAATCATTTCAATGATAGGTCTCGAAGTCGTTTCACCAAAAGATATTCTCTACATCGCAGTTCTGATTTATATGATTCAAATCATTTTTAGCACCATTTGGTTCAAGTTTTTTTCCATGGGCCCTTTAGAAAAGGTTTGGCGCTTGATGACCTATGGAACAAAGCCTGCAATAAAACGATAAAAGCTTCGCTTTCCTCGCCTCAATTCAAGTCGGAATTTCTTATCTAAACCCAAAAACCCCTTTTAAAAAGGGGTTCTCAAGTTTAAGCGCTTTAACTTTTAGGCGACAGATCACAACATGAACTTTAAGAATTAGAGAATTAAGTCCAAAGCATCCTGCGAAATCCACACTTTATCTTTAATCATTACTGTCAGCAAATTTAGTTTCGTTGTTTTGCCATCCTGAATGGCGATATTTTTATCTATAGGCAGCTTGAGAACTTGGCCTGCTTTTTTCACTACAACAACCGGATTAGTCTTATCGGTCTTATCTAGGGTAATCGTAGCTCCTTTGGCCTTGAATTTATCACTGGATACGTACAGTGTATCCTGAAGCTGCGCCAGATTGAGTCCGGTTACTTCTTGAATATACTTATTCACATCCGTATTCTGGATTACACCGCTGTTCATGAAATCGGTCGGTTTAAAATTAGCCGGATGGTAGGCGAACAATCCAACTTCTTCCGATGTGTGATCATCCGTAGAGAAGGTTACTCCTATTTTATCCCCCAAAATTTTACCGATGACTGGCGAAAGGTTATCCTGCATTCCCAATCTGACTTGATCCGCTTCTTCTTTGGTTAGATCACTAAGTCCATAATTATCCGCAAGGACCTTTTTGAAATTGCTCTCATTAATACTGCCTTCAATGTAATAACTGGTGTGCTTCGCTTTCTTCAGCACGGAGATTAGGTCTTTGGTAGAATCATAGTTCGTCATATTGAGCCCGCCGGTAGCATGATCCGAAACCGATAAGACTGCTGTATTCCCGTCTTTTTCTGCAAAATCAACAGCGGCTTTGAAGGCTTTATCAAACGCTAAGGTTTCACTCATAATCCCCACTGGATCGTTATCATGACCATACCAGTCAATCTGGCTTGCTTCGACCATCAGAATAAAACCATTCTCGTTCTGTGACAACTTCTCTATCGCTACATTGGTCATTTCGGCAAGGCTCGGTTGCTTTTGCGGGTTCAGGTCAAAATCAGCATCCAGTGCTTCGGGGTTGAATAGTCCCCAGATTTTATTCGTTTTAGAATTCATTAAACCTGCTTTATCCGTTACGTATTCATACCCATTTGATTTCAGGATTTTGGTTAAATCTTCTCCGTCCTTGCGGTTAATGTCTTCTTTGCCGGGTACCAAATAACCGGAACCGCCCCCAAGTAGTACATCTACACCACTATAGACCATCTGTTCTGCAATAGACTGCGCATTGTCACGCGTGTATGCATGACTTAAAAATGTAGCTGGTGTCGCATCCGTTAATTCACAAGTGAATACTGTTCCTGTACTTTTCCCTGACATTCTCGCTGCATCCATAAGGGTAGGCAGAGGTTTGTTCATGTCCTCTGGTTTAACTGCGCTTACGAAAGGCATCGTTATTCGGTCTGGAAGTATGGATACCGTCTCACTCTTAACCTTATGGCCTGTGGCATAAGCCGTAGCTCCCGCAGCGGAATCTGTGGTCAGTGAATCCGTAGAATAGGTTCTCACCAGCCCGCTGAAATACTTATCCATCGCAAGCGCCTGACCTCCCTGATACCATCTGGCCAAGTTCACATCGGATAAGCTCATCCCATCCGTAATAAACAGGATTACGTTTTTGACCGATTTGTTGGTAGGAGCATCAGAGTTATTGGCGTAGGATGTTCCGTTGCCTGCTGCAAGCAGACTGCAAACCATAACTGTACTGCAAATTGTCCCGATAACCTTTTTGCGCATTTGAATCCTCCTCTAGCAGATTTTGTTAAGTACGTTACTAGTTTAAAGGAGGATTGTATGCGGGAGCAGCACCTATTCTCTTATTTTATATTAAATTCTATGCATATTTTGTCTTGACCTGTGCTACTGATATTTGTAAAAAAGGGGCGCCCTAGGGGCACCCTTTGCATTATTATTGTCTTATTACGAGGACATCTCGAGGCGCTCTACCCGTGCTTTGAATTTGGGAAATTTCGGAGCTTGTAAGGATACGGTCTACCAATATCAACGAAGATGTGACATTGTTAAAGTTAAAATTATTCAAGTTCGCTACGTTTTGGCTGCCACGGAATACACGGAACGATCCCTGAAAGTTAATTCGCGAAAATAGTACAAGCGTTACTTGAGAGCTCTGCACAACATTTCTGAGACGGAAACTCGAGAGAACGTTGTTAAACCGAAACGCTCCAAGATCACGAACCGCAACTCCTCCACGTCTGAATCGAATCCGGCGATTGGTAAAATTAGTACCCGACCAAAGAGTAAGACGTATATCACTGTTAGCCAACTAAATCAACTCCTTCTCTGAGATTGATATAGTCTATTACTAACTTCAAAGAACGGTACAAGACAAATACAGTTGTACAAATGATTGTTTTTCAGATTTCCCTACGGTGGTATTATCCAAATCACCGGGTCGAGCCTCGGATAGGTTAGCAGCTGAAGTGATTTTCCAGTTATATTCATCTAACTATTAGACACTTTCTTATACGTTAGGAGCGAATATGAAAAAAATAACTCAAACATTCGGGTATTTAGGTAGTACAATGT
Source organism: Paenibacillus sp. FSL H7-0323 (assembly GCF_038002725.1). Lineage (NCBI taxonomy): Bacteria > Bacillati > Bacillota > Bacilli > Caryophanales > Paenibacillaceae > Paenibacillus > Paenibacillus sp. FSL H7-0323. The sequence goes on from NZ_JBBODB010000001.1 coordinate 2,352,855, forward strand.
TGGCTGCAGCTTTACTGTCATGGATCTGCGTATTTTTGATTCACGGCTTACCTGGGGTCTATGTATGGATGGCACTTAAATTTATCATCCCAATTCTAGGTTTCGTAGGACCCACCCCAAACCCTCTTGCCGATTCTGCTCATGATCTGGTAAAAAGTGAAGCTATCTTTCCGAGGAGTTACCCTAGGAGGAATGGACAGCTTCAACAACTATGAAAAAAAGGCGTTAACGGATGCCTAAGCCCCGTCAACGCCTCCTCTATCCATTCATTGCATTCCTGCCTCTGCTGGAAGCGAATTATTACTTTTCCCCACTGCTTTAATCACGAAATTGTAGGCTTTAGCAGAATCTATGCCGTTTAATGTATAACTGTAACTCGTCTGACCGCTTACCGTCGGCACATACACGCTCCAATTTGTGCTGACTTTATCATTTTTCTCATAAATCCGGTAACCTCGCACAGGCTCAGAGCTATTTGTTGGCGCTTTCCACGAAAGAACTGCACGGTTCCCTGACTGTCTTACTGCGCTTGGATTTTCGACAATGCCGGGTTTGACATCAGTCCGTTTAATACTGTAAGCATCATAGACGGCAAGAGGTTTATCTTTAACTGCTGTATAGGATGTGAATTTCAGCACTTCGCTTGTAATGGAAACATCCACGAACATTTTCTTGTTGGGCTGGTCGTTTTTTGCTGCAAAAAAAGTGTCTGCATCTGGATTAATGGCATAAAATTTCGAAGCGGCCGAGTTGCCCATCAGATACACGGTCCCTTTGGGATTCAGCACATTTCCTTGCTCATCGGTAATAACATTCTTAATCGGAACATTGTTCAGCATTTGAAAAGACCTCATATACATATGGTCATGTCCCTCAAACACCATATCCACACCCAGCTCATCAAATACAGGAATTAGATATTTCCGGTAAAATTCTACCCGGTCACTTTCTGCCGAAGCATTATCCCCTGAAGAATACGCTCCCTTATGCATCGAGACGAATTTCCACTTCTTGTCGGTCTTTGCCACTTGATTCCGCATCCATTCCAATTGCTTCGTGAATTGAATATCCGCTTTATACGGCTTAACCTCCCCTTCGTACTGGGAATTGATCTGCATAAACAGGGCATCGCCGTATTCGAAAGCATATACCGACCCGTCATGAGCGCCCGTCCCGACATCTTTTGGAAGATTAAAATGGTTATAGAAGTTGTTATTCGGATAATCCTCTATCTCATGGTTGCCGATAATCGGTGCAAATGGCACATTGGCAAATTCTTTTTTCGGCACACCTAAGAACCACTGCCACAACTGCTCCAGATCACCGTCATCCGTTAGATCCCCTGTAAGAAGAACAAACTTGGGATCTACCGTTTTCTCAATAGCTCTCTTAAAAGTATCCTGCCACAGATCGAAATTCGATTTACTTGAGCCTTGGGTGTCGGTTACATAGAGGAAATGGAAATCCTGATTATCCGCCTTGTCCGTGGTAAAAGAACCCGCCTCGCTCCAGCCGTCCGCATCACCGTTACCGGCCCGGTAGATATACTTAGTTCCAGGCTTAAGACCGCTTGCAATAACCTTGTGGCTAGCGAACTTTTTATACTTTTTGGAGCTTCTGTCTCCTGATGTCATTAAGGTTTCAATAACTGTTACGCTGCCCTCATAAGAAGCTGCCAGTTGTTCCGGGAACTCGCTTCCTCCCGCATTGGCGGCCTCCACTACTTGCACTACTGTACCTCTGACGGTTTCGGCTGTATACCAGTCAAAGGCAATACTTGTCTTCGGGTCTCCATTAAAAGTCATGTTCAGAAGCGTTGGTGTTTTGATGCCGGTATCCGGAGACTTCATCTTAAAGCTCCAGGTAATATCGTTCTCAGGTGTCCGGCCATCCGTAGTCCCCTTAACAAGCTCTTTAGGGACGGTCACGTTGTAAGTTTTGCCGGCAGTGAAAGTAGGGTGGCTGACTTTGACTGTGTCTTGACCGAGGAGTGAAGCAGAAATGTTGGTAAGAGGAAGATTGTTTTCTGTGATTACAACTTGATAACTACTGTCGAGACTGATGGCTTTGTTAAACTTCACGGTGATCTCTGCGTTAAGGGGAACATCTGCAGCCCCTGAAGCGGGAGTTTTGCTTACCTCAAGTGTGGGAGTGTTCCCAGGTTCGCCGCTGCTGCGTGTTCCTTTAATTATCACATCTTTGATTCTGCTTGAGCCTGAGCTGGACACCGTTCCCCCGCTTACGCTTTTCGCAGAGTTTACCACCCAGCGGATATAGAGTACATCTTGATTGTTTGTTCCGGCAGGTAAAGCGAGGTTAGTTAATTTGCAGGAATTATTGGAACAATTAAAATTGTTCTGGGCTAGAACAAGGTTGCCGCCCGTAACATCTATCCATTCCTGTTGATCTATACTGTATTGCACCTTAAAATCCCTGGGTCCTGTACTTGAAGAGGTTTGCTGTGAAGAGAGGAAGATACCTTCGAAGCCTTGGGTAGAAAGCGTGGCAAGCCAGTATTTTAGGCCCGTTCCTTCATGCCAGCCCTGGTTGCGTACGCTGTTCTCACTTGACTCATAGGTGTACGCATCCGTATTAGTTCCTACATCACGAATGGATGAAGACGTCTGATATACCCCGCCGGTAGCCGGAAATACACCGTTTTCGCCTTTGTCTTTAAAAATCCACTGGGCAATCGTTTCCTGAACTGCAGTTGCTTCACTTACAAGGTCTTCCTCAATTTCTTCCCTTCCTGCTGAGACAAAACCGGTCAATTCCACGGCAAGCAGCAAACCTATAACCATTAGACTGATTACCTTGTAAAATCTATTTTTGAGATAAGATTGGTTGTTATCCATTCAGCCCATCTCCCTCTTCCTTAATCTCACTTATCATCGAACCGCCGTCTCCGAGAAGAACGGCGGTTCTGCCCTTACCTTCCGGTTATTGGAGTTCCCAGTCAGTGACTTGAAGGATTGCCGAATCTGCACCCTTCAGGTCTGTCTCTCCCATGTTCAGCAAATTGCTCCACTGCTTCACACGGTTCTTGCCGTTAGGCGGAGAGTTGTACTCATTAGTATCCACAATCTTGGTCCGTTCTTTATAAAATTTGGTCATAAAAGTCTTCTCATCCGTGCTGCTTCCGGATTTACCCAAAAGCCCTTGAAGGGTCTCGGAGCCGCCGGTAGCTCCATGGTTCAGCGCTGCATCCACGAAGGAACCAATAGTTAATGCCGAGTTAAAGCCGCGTTTGCGGGCCTGCTCCACACTGTATTTAATATAGATATTGTAGAACGTTTTCCACATAGCCTCTCTCCACTCGGGATCATTTTGCAAATTGCCGATTTTTCTGCAGAAGCTCTCTTCGCTTTCATTGATTTCGAGGATCTTCCCTTTCATCGAACCCTTAACACCGATCCGGGCCAATGCGCCTTTAACCGAAGGATTACTCGCGCCTTTGGCAGCGTCATATGCCTTGAACAGATCCGGACCGTCGGGACCGGTATCATTTGAGCCGCCTGTAGTCGCACCGAATATTCCAATCGTATACCCGCGGTCATCATCAATATCTTCACAATATCCGTAAAAATTGATCCAGTTCAGATCGTCCTGCTCCGGTTTGTTGACAAGCATCATAATATTGTTCCACTGCTCACCATCCAGACCTGTGTTGTCACGCAAGAATTGAAGTGTTGCCGGTGAGAAATTAGAATCAGGGTTCCCTGCCGCATAACTTTTCTGTTGAGATGTTTTGGACAGACAGCCATAAGAAAAAATCATTGAAAAACTGAGCAGAATCATCAATGAAAATTTCATCTTCTTGGAAACCTTACTCTTCGTTGAATTTAGCACAGCAATCTCTCCTTTAATTGAATAGTTTAAGCGCTTTAACTTTTAGTGGCAGTGAACCTTATCCCTAACCTATCTGAGCATGACAGCCCTCCTTTTTCCAACACTTGGTAATTCAATTTAAGCTTATCTCAAAAACTTTGTCCAAACAGCACGTATTTTCTTGTAAATATTAATTTTTATACATATGTTGCTACAAACCATAGATTAAGTCTACAATCCTCTTAGGAGGTGCTGAATGAAACCGGTATTTTATGAGTCTACTCTTTTTGACATCAGCCGCAAGAAACAGGTATACACCAGCATGCCTTCAAGACACTATCATGATGCATATGAGATTCTGTATTTAATATCCGGGGATTTTTATTATTTTATAGGGGACAGAACTTACCAGGTTGCGGGCGGAACACTGCTATTTATGGATATTCACGAAATGCACAAACTGGTCAATTCCGGCTGCAATATGTATGAACGGGTTACACTCCTGTTTAAAAAAGAATTCCTGCAGCATTTCTGCACCGGCAGTCAATGTGAGGAACTGCTCGAATTGTTCAAAAGTGATTACCGCGCTTTGAAGATGACCGGGATGGATCAATATTTCATCGAACAGCTTTTTCAGAAAATGATCCAGGAGGGGAAGAAGCAAGCCCGCGGATATGAACAGTACCAACAAATATTATTGGTGGAGCTGCTTCTCTATCTTAATCGTAAACTATTTGACAGCCGCGTAGCTTCATTTGTAGAATCCAATCGTACACATAAGAAAGTCCTGGACATCGTTAATTATGTAAATCAACATTATATGGAACCGCTTAAGCTCTGTGAGATTTCACGGCAATTCGAAATAAGCTCTTCCTACCTTTGCCGTACTTTTAAAGAATCCACCGGGTTCAGCTTCATTGAATATATCAATAACATCCGCATTAAAAAAGCGCGTGATTTGCTGGTTGGCTCTTCTTTTAATGTTACTGAAATTGCGGGAATGGTTGGGTTCGATAACACTTCCCACTTTGGACGAACCTTCAAATTAATAATGGGCATCTCGCCGCTCTGCTTCCGCAAACAATTTAAGTCTTAATAACAAATCACTGGAATACGTCAAGACATTTCATCAAGCCTAACAAATTGCAAGTTTCTTGCCTGTAGTTGGTTTAGCACTTCTTCTAAAGCTTGCAGCATAAAATAAGGAGCATGCCGGTCCGCGCCCGCAGTCTCTCCGCTGTCGTGAAGTAAAACAACGGAGCCATCGGTGATTCCACCTAATAAAATGGCCTGCATCCGGGTTTGACAGGCCCGGATGTTCCAGTCACTCGCCTTCAGCGACCATAGAACAATTCGATACTGCTTGTGCCGAAAGAAATCAAATAGATTGATTAATCCCCAGGGTGGACGGTAATGATTGGGTCTGATTCCGACAATAGACTCTATAATATCAGCGGAGCGTTCCAGATGTTCTCGCCTAATTGTACTGGGCAGCATCAGCCAATTAGAGGTATGGCAGTAATTATGGATGCCAATCTGATGGCCTTCCCGATCCATCCTTCTGATCAGATCTGGATACTGCTCCGCTCGCGATCCAAGCACGAAAAAAGTAGCCTTCACTTGATGTAACTTCAATAAATCCAGCAATTCCGGCGTATATTTCGGATGTGGCCCATCATCAAAAGTGAATGCCACCTGTTTTTCTACCGTTCCTTTGCGAAAAACACCAAAGCCGCTCACTCGCGTAATCAAACTTGGAATAAACATGTAAAGAGTAGCGGCACATAGTATTCCTCCTATCAGATATGTAAGTATGATTACACCTCCTTATAACAAGCATAAGACCTATCCAGAGTAGTTCTGTCCGGGTGAAAATCGATTTTTCAGTGAGGCGCGTGAATGGATCAGTAACATCGGGACCAGTTGCTCTGTTCGCCGATTGATTCTTTGTCTCCCTTCAGGATGCATGGCAGACAGCAGCAATCGAAGATAGATGGTGGTGATGCGTTCGAAAACGCCGGACTTTATATTTTGTTGTTCAAAACCAAGACCGTGCGTTAATCCCCGATGGAGCAGTGTAATCCCCAATAAAGCCTTGACCTGCCTGAACTCCGACTGCGATTCGAACGCTTCATTGATTTGCTGCATTGATTTGCGCAGCATGCGAGCCGTTTGCAGTGCGGCACGATCCGATCCTTCGGACCGGATCAACTTCAGGATTCTTTCATTGTCGAGGTGGAGTTCTCCCACCCACTCTCCCTGATTGATGACCGTGGCGTCTTGGCATACAATAGGCTGTCCCCGGTGCTTTTTTAGCATCACGGTACATATACCAAAGCGTGACTTATGTGATCCGCGAAAATGTGAAAGCAACGCAAAAGTTTTTTCCCACATCATCCAGACGGACTGCACCGTGTTTTTACGTATTTTGAAACCCAACTTTTTCACCATCCTTAAAACGGTTATTGTCTCTCATTTCATCCATTGTACCTAACGAAACTTTCTTTTTTCCTAACGTCTACTTCTATTTGACGCTATTCACCGGAATTTCTCTGCGTGTAAATCTAAATTTTTGGCATCTAGTTAAAAAAACTTTCTGACCTAAAAAAAGGACAAAATTTAGTAGGTCTTAAATTAGACAACTTCTGCAAGAAAATCCAACTACATAAAGAAAAACCCATGTCTCTTGGACATGAGTTTCGGATGTTATCTTTTTGACTAAATCAATCTGGTTTCACTATCATTCCAAACTACCCAACTCTACCACATCTCCGCTGGTGGCCTTCACGGCATAATCACAATCCAGCTTTCCGCACAGCACATACCTCTTCTGCCCAGGATCATACACATATACGGGTGTTAATTCGAACCATCCCTTGAGCTTGTCATAAGCTTCGTCATGGCTCACAGCAATTTTCCCTTCACTCTTGAATTCATCAAACGTATCGAGCATTAGCTTGTTATCCATATAATTTATAACCTTATAATTGTTCGTATCGATGAACAGAAGGAGCTTACGCTGAAAAATACGATTACTTGATACATTCTTCCTCAATGTCGCTTGAATATGTCCTCTTTCCCGATGTAAAGTCTTCAATATCCATTGTCCGGATTCTTCCGGATAGAGCTGGCTTAAACCAATTTCGACTGCGGTTATACATTGGGCTTGTTCTATGTCTGTGATTGAAAATGAATCTGGATGCGGCTCACGTGCTATTGCCTGTTCGATTGTAACCACTTCTTGCAGACGGATCTCCGTCCTTGCGAACTGTTTCGTGTCCGCTTGCTCCCACTGCATTACTTGATCAATATTCAGTCGTGCTCTCGTTCCTGATATCATCTCAAATGGAATTGTGGTTGTTCCATCATTTGTAATGTAGATTTCTTCTATCCCATAGATCGGCAGGAGATGCTTCATCTCGTACACTGGATATTCTATAAGCTGTAGTTGGTTTTTAGCCAGTAGCTCTACCGCTTGAAGCGTGAGAGAATAATCCTCTTTTTGCACAAGGGAGCTGGAAGGAAACTGGCCATAGACACTATAAAAAATAATCCTACCTTCCCCATCGAAGCGTAACTCCATTCGCCCGCCGGGAGAGATAGGTATACCGTCTATACATTCGGCAAAATAATATTCTCCTCTTTCTTCCTTCAATAGGTAGAATTGTTTACCATATTCAAGCCCTACTTCAGCTTCCATCCACTGAATAACGCCGTTTAATTCAATGTTTTGGAACGGTGTTCGATTTGCATAAGATTTCCCTCCAACAAAAATAACACTTTTATAGTTATTGGATAGCAAGTCAAGCGTAATGACTGCAGTTCCTTCCGGATTATAATCTTCCTTCCATTCCTTAATGTGAGAAGGAAACCATTCCATACTAAGCAAATAGCCGGTTTCTCCCAGCATCGTAACTTCACGATAAATTTCATTTGTATGTAAATAGTAGTTGTCCAGTCCATAGGTTTGCTGTGTAGCATTAACTAGTTCTTTGATTCGGAAATCCATATCAGTGCACCCCACAAAATTGATACCTATATCATATCATTACTTAGCAATGATTATGAAGCGCAGCGAATCATATCTCCTACATATTCTACGATCTTATGTAACGGGTTTTGCTGGTGTTCAGAAAATGATCAGTAGCTTGGGGTTTAATAATGCAGAGTGTATCAATCGATTGGACAAGTCAGGAAAATTCACCCTGCTGACTCAGACCTTGCCAGAATACTAAACGTGTATAGTGAACACATATTTTAATGGAGGTATATCATCATGATTGACATCATCGACGGAAATGCGGCATTAATACATTTTTTTCCACTTCCGGCGCATCTTTATTCTAAGAATATTGCTTGTATTGTTGCTGTGGCGCATGCAGAAGAACGGGGTCCAAATTTAACAGGCCTCATAAATGCTCTATACTCGAAGGGATATACAGATCTTGAACATCTATTAGATTCCACATGGAAAAAACTATACCAAGTTCCGAGGTTGGGCCAGCAAAGACTGGTGCTTCTACTTAGTTTACTAGAACGAATTTCTGCAGATCCCAAGACTATAGAAACCTATACAGCTGTCCCTCATGTTACCATCCACAGTAAAAAGGAAATGAAAGAATTAACTTTAAAGAGGATCATTAAGAAGTATAACGAAACATCTGTAGAGGTATTAACTGAAGACACCGAAAAAGAAGCTCGTTTAAAGAAAATTAAAGATAGACTCCGAGAAATGGGGATGATCGTATAACAAAACCCCGTCAGTATAGTGAAGTGCACCCCTTAGAATAGACATTGGACAAACCTCTGGGTCATTCCGATTTCTATTCTAGGGGTGTGACTTTCAATTCATTTAGTAATCGCGCGCTGCATCGAACCAGCGTTGAGCCATCTCCTCTGTGATAGGCTGGCCAATCAGGTGGTCAGACTGGCTAAGTTGCCATACCGCTTCACCAAGGTCTTCTCGTTCGGTGGTTTCGATGCCCTTAAGATTGTTGAAGCGCACGGTGAAAGCGGTAATGGCGGCCTCGGCTTCAGCAAAGCTACGGGCTTCGGACAAGGTTACCTGTGCAACGTTGTAAGCTTCATTAGCCAGCTTGGCTAGACGTTTAGCCCAGGAGGAGAATGGGCGGCCAAACTCGGTCGTCCACCACTCTGGCTTTCGTAATTGGCTCACTGAAGCATGGTCGGTCCAAGGACGGGTTTCAGCGCGAGTTTTCATTTGCTTTTTTATACGCTTGCCAGCGCTTTCTTCGACATTGTAGGCGATGAATCTGTCAAGCAACGGCCACGCGTTCAAGGTCGGCAAGTCCCCCAGATCAGGCATGAAGCGCAGCTCCAGATTCGTTAACTGGGTATGATGAGCTAATAAATTCAGGTCGCAGAAGTTTCCCCACAAACTCAGTGATTTAAGGTTTGGGTACCGGTTTAGACACTCTAGCGAGATGGGCTGTCCCAGCGGTGCGTTATGTAGCGTCAAACTCGTTACCTGGTGCAGCTCCCCCATATCGGGCAGCAAAAAAGGGGGATCATTCTTACGTCGGCCGGTGCGCGGTGCTAGTGTAAGAGAAGATGGCATATCACCTGTGGCCGAGAAGCGTGATAGATCGCCGGACACACTCAGGCGGAAAGGCTGCTTCGGAAGTATTAGGCTAAGGGACCTCCCGGATGCTTCCAACTCGACATGCAAGCCATGCAAATTGGACTGACTGGCGTCCGCCACCGTGTCTGCAGACAGGATCGGAGTCCATGTCATCTCTTCAATGGGACGTTTCTGTGCCCAGTCAAAGAAGCTTGAATCACTGCCTGTATAATGCAGAAATCGCGGCCAGGGAGAGCCAGCCGGTGTGGCAAAGACATCGAATACGGTCCAATCGATAGGCGCATCAGACGCGACATGAAGGTCAACCTTTTTCCCCAATTGCGACGGACCCATGGATAGACTGCCCACACCGGGCTTAAGGACAAGAGTATGACTACGTGGACCTGTCAGGTTGATAGGATAACTACCAACTTCTCTAACAGAACCAGCTGAAGGACCAGCTTGGCTATCATTTGGCATTTCTATCATCCTTTCCTCTAATGCATATCAAGATCTAACCATTCACACCTGACTCTATCTTCTCAGTAATAAATTGTTTGAATCTTGTAAAATACCGCTCTGATGCTTCCCAGCGCCTAAGATCCAAATAGGACATGTCCTGCTTGCCATATTGATCGGGCGGCTGATAATGCCGGGAAACATAAGTTCCATTGTCCACTGTATAAAAATAATACGCTTCATCTGGAGTCCTGATTTCAATCCGACCATGTAGAAGGTCTCCGTCCTCGTCCGTATGCGTTTGACGGAAGCTGTAACATTTAGAGCCGTCCCAGAACCCGCCATTCTCCTCCACTTCCGAATATAATTCCCGAATTACAGTGTGTTGCAAAATGTCTTGCACATACTGTACCTCAATGTTTCGTAAATAAAGCTCAGCCATATTAACGCAGGTCAGCAACATCGTCCAGCAATCGCTAATCTCTGCTAGTTGTTCCTGAGACTCTTCTGTAATGTCCTCCCACTCAGAACCTTCTTCTATGGTTCTCTTCAACAAACCGACAGAATGATCTTGCTCCAGCCAAATATAATAGTGATGCCGGTTATCATTCATATAAACGCTAAGATCCCGCTCATCCCCGTCAGCATCAATATGCTCCAGTTGAACTTTGAAAAAAACGTCTTGCTCCCGAAAATTAAAAGAAGGCTTGTCACTTGGCATTAAAATACACTGCGTCAACTTCAATATATTTTCTTCATTGATTGTGTTATGGGTGAAATATAAATGAATAGCTTTCTTGCTAGTGGGGGATTCCTTTATTTTTTTTAGAGCAGAACGGCCTTCTTTAATTACGTTCACCAGTGTACCAAAGGAAAAGTCCTCCTCATCCTCTTCCATATCCAAAAAAACTTCATCAATCAACACTTCATGAATGTCTACCGGAAGCTCCTGAAATACGCCGTCCCCCTCCCACACATTTACTAAGCAGGCGATCGATTTATATCCGTCCACTTTGAAACTGTACTCGTCATCCTGAACCAAAACCGCAGCGCTGAGATCACCTTTAACAATCGTTTCCCCATGATTGTAGGAGCCGCATAATATTTCCTCAATCATCAGGTTGCCCGAAACATAAATTTCCTGACCGCCTACAGCTATATTTTTCGCACTCATATTACCGGTCACCAAAAGCCCTATGGCACCATCCGTTTCCTTATTATAAAGATTGTCTACAGTAAAATTTCCTTCTATAAAAATGATGATTACCTCTTTTTGTTGCGGGAAAGGTTGCTCCCAATCTAGATTAAGAGAAGGCAGCGTCAAATCCCCTTCATAGTAAGCGGCAAGTTGCTCGTCACTAAAATCTTGGTAAAACTTCGCCCACCAAGATCCTTCGGGAAATTTATCTGCTAGTTGGCTAATAGGAATGAATCTGAAAAGATTGCTCATAAATTATTTTCCTCTCATTTTAAATCCGAATATAGTAGACGATTTCCGAAAGCGGAGGCTTCTACTCCGCCGCTTCCGCCAACCATACTTGCATAGCTGGAGATTCTGCCCGATTCAAACGGAGGGCGATTTCAGTATTGATCTCATCCGGCGGCATGACTTCGACAAGGACGCATACTGACTCTCGCAGTTGATTCAAGGCAAACACACCTTCATCATCGAGTATTTTCATCGCCAGCTCCATGGCCTTCAGCCTCAAATCAAACTCGCGATTCCCTTCGTCATCCTCAAGAACCGCAATGAAAGAACGATCGGTAAATCGTTGTTTAACATTATCAAAGTTCTCATCGCCGAAACAACAATAGGGCGAATCCGCATAAGACCATTTGATAAGTTCCGCAATCGTCGATGCCGGTGTGTCACTTTCGACGCCTTGCCTGGCTGCTTCTACCTCCAAAGCTTCCCACGACCAGGCGGAGATACTTGGCGCATGTCCCTCGCCAGTAGTGTAAAGGGTACAGTAATAGTAACGTTCGCCATTTTCAAAAAGAGCGCGAAAAGACGTTCTAGCAGCATCGGCGATCTCTATCGCCAGCCTCTCTATTTCTTGCATCGGCTTCCTCCTTTCCGTTAGTGGATCCGTTCAGGCAGGATGTCTTCTATTTGCTCCAGCCTTCTAGAAATGATATGGCGGTGCTTTTTCTACTACAAGGTTATCAGGATGAACATCAGTTGGCTCATAGTCATTCATACGGAGAAGGATATACTCAATCTCTTCTAATGGCATCTGCAATTTCTGGCTGACTTCATAAAGATCCATGTCTTGCGAAAGTAGGTCCCGTGCTTGATTTAACTTTCCATTTAGCCAATTGTTTTCGAGCATCCATTTTTTCACTAGGTCCTGTAGTTGATTTTGGTTTTCCTTAACTGCATGCTTATTATATTTAGCAACTGACTCTGACAAATAGTTAAAAAGGTGAATACCTAATCCCTCACGTTGCTCATGCTTGGACATCCGTTGGTACTGTTCATAACTTATGCTGATATCTAATTCGAGGGTATGATCCCTGCTATCAAACCGTCTGGATGTTTTTCGACCATAACCTTCAGGTAAAACACGCAACACAAAAAAGATATCATAGGGAAACTCCCATGTATTTGCTAATTCCTCTAAGGGCAGCAGTTCATCTCTCAATTGACCCACACACGTTCCATGTGTATCCAAAGTAAAAACTAGTTTCATGCATACCTCCCTCTCCCAGACTTACGGAGCACCCAGATCAGCTGTTATTTTCTGAAATCGCTTCGCAGCCTTTCGACAAGAGCCACTGCTCCATTACGGCAAACGCCTGCCCCATATCCTGTTCATAGAAAATGGCCACCTCTTGCTGGTAGGCATAATTCAACCGTACATAGCCTCCCAGCTGCCGGTAGAACAGGAAACAAACATAGGCATTCTCAATAAACAAATCCGGCGGAAATTCATGTTGGCACAATCCAGCCAGTTCAGGTAGCGTAAGCTGGTCCTGCCCTTGTGGCAAACGCAAAAAGCGATGGCTGCGAGTGCCCGTCCACGGTTCATAATAGACGCTCTCCCCTTGACTGATTCCATACACCTGACGATAAATTTCGTCCAGCACCAAGGCGTACAACCCTTCGTCTTCCTGCTCCCCTGCTTGCAGGGAAATCGCCTTTACGTGCTCCGCATGCCGAGGTAGCCAAAGCAGCCCAGCTGTCTGGGGATGTATTGCCAGAAAATCTCCGTCCACCGTTGTACCTATAACGATACACTCACCGATCTGTTGCTCAGTAATGGGGCTATTCTCGTCATGCTCCCATAATCCGTACTCTGCAAAAGGTTTAAGCACCTCCGCATCCGGAAACTGAACATTCAGCCACCCTCTGTAAGTCCCTTCGCCGAATCGCCGCAAAAAACGGAGGTAGCCCGGTGGATAAACAGTGGCGTCTTCCTTTGCAAGTGCTTGGTTTTGACCATCAGACAGCGGTTTTGGCCGAGATACGATGTACATAAATACTCCTCCTGCTGCCCCCAACATGCAACTCTTCCAGATAGAGAATTCTTTAAAATATTGCAGGTTGAGCAGCTTTTTTATCCAAGATAATACTGAAATTTTAGAGAGTGCAACATATCAATCCCCAATTTTTGAATTCTCCAGCTTGGCCAATGCCTCGGTGTAATTTGCCCTGGACTATTTGCCACCCATCACAAGCCCATATTTATTGAAAATCCACGATTTGCTCAAATCGTGAATCGCACCATGGCTTATACGCACAGAAGGCTTTTGCTCCTTCATAGCATCTGCATCATGCGCCGAGAAGCGAAGCGGCTTTGTCATTTTTTTAATAGCACCCGTTATTTCATCGAAAAACGTATATGTTAACGGCTTATGATCCCGAATATCCTCATAGATATAATACTTCCCTTTTTCATCTTCCAAATCTATTTGAAAGCCTTTAGGAAATGATAGCAAGATACACGGCAGTTCATCCTCTGCCCATTGTCCGTAATATGGAAAATAGACACTCTCATTTCTCGCGAAAAATCCGGAGCTTTCATTATCAGACGTAACAGAAATGGAATAAACAAAGAAAGGGGGACCCTCTTTCCTTTTTTTCTCTGCCGTAAAATAATGATAAAAGGTCTGATATGCTTCATACACCTGTTTCAGATCATGCTCTGTCTGGGCATAATTGGTTAGATGAAATTGCGCTTGCTTTTGTTCAAAACGCTTCAAAACGCTTTCAAACTCTTCCGGCCTGATGAAGAATCTAAGTTTATAAAATCCGCTGTTCTTTAATTTATCCATTTCTTTTCGCTCACCGCCATGTATTAAAATGTCATCTCAGATGTCCTTAGCCATTTACTCGTGTATTTTCAAAATTCATATTTCACAAATCGATTTTTGAGAGCTTCTTCGTACGGGATCCACTCCCAGTCACTCCATAAAGACATGCTTACGATTTCTGACAGCTTATCTACGGCTAGTCCCGGACTCGTAATTCCAATGAAGCCGTCAAAATCCTCATTACGGATATCCAACGCTTTTCGCAAGTAATCATCATTGAGACGCTCTTCCCGGAGTTGTTCATATTCATCCCTCGTCCACTGTTCACAAAAGATCTTTTCGGCTTGAATGTCTCCATTCTCGAACAACGACAACTCGAATATCTCCTCATTCATATATCCGGCGGTCATCACTGGCTCCCCGGTAAGCTGGGACAACGTTTTACCGGCCTTCTTCACCGTACCCCATACAAAATAATCGTGGAGCACGCTGATCCAGTTCTCGTTGCTTTTGCTTACGTACATGACAACCTTGCTCTCTGGAGCCTCATGATTTGTCTTGCCTAATACTTTGGCATGCCCTTCGCTTAGCTCTCTTAATGCTTCGACAGTCTTCTCAAGGTTGTTCGACTTGATATGCAAATTTGCGAATGATCTTCCCACGAAATGGCCTCCTCTAATCGCTTTTTTAATCAGCCGGATTCTTATTTATATCCTATTGATCGGGTCTATGAATGTCTCATATTTCCATTATAGTGATCGCTTGTCCTGAGTCTACCACTTTTCACCTGGATTTTAGAAATAACCTTTGCACAGAAAGAGTTATAACCTTGACCAGTCAGCACAATCTCTAGTCCCTTCCCCACTCCGCTCTTAAAAAAAGGAGGGTATCCCTCTGCCATTTTATGACGTTTAGGACACCCTCTGTCGAACTATTCCGTACCCCCACAACACTCTTCATCTTTCCAAAACAAAATTTTTTCGTCGTCACTTTACGTAAGGTTCAGCGCGCTGGCTGTAACGGCAAGTTCTGATTTTATATTACCGTTCGATCAATCCTTACTCTAGGCAGTTACCGACTCGCTGCCTCGATGATCCAGTCGGTCAAATCGTTGATTTGTCTTTTCACGGCGATTGGGTCGCGGTACCAGGATTGGTTCTCCGTCCATAAAAATACCCGATTGTTGCGAATCGGCTCTAGCGACCCCCAGATTGGATCAGCCTGCAGCGATTCCAAGCTGGCTTCCGTCGTCAGAATCAAATAATCACCCATGTACTCCGAAAGTTTCTCCAGCGAAAATTCATAGTAGGATTCCTTCAGCATAAATTCTGGAACCGTCGTCGGCGGCTTCAGCCCCATTATTTCATACATCAGCCGGCCGCCTCGTCCCGACTTCGGACCAAAAAGGCTCACGTTTCCATCGTACTCTTGCATAATCGAAAGCGTCTCTCCTTCGGGAACGGCTTGTTGGACTTTCTCCCGAATGTCTGCAATGTCCTTCTCGAATTGTTCGTTCCATTTCTCCGCTTCCTCACGTCTATCCAGCAACTCGCCAAAATACAGCATTTCTTCCTGAATGGATACAAACTGATTGTAAGGAACCGATACCGTAGGTGCGATCATCTGATATTTCTCGACTACCTCAGGCTGTGGATTATGCGTTATGATTAAATCCGGATTGAGTTCCAGCAGCTTCTCTAACGAGTCGCCTACATCCGTCACGACGTCCAGCATTCCCTCGAGATAAGGACTCGACATCAAGAACGATTCGGCTGCGATCGGCTGGACTTCCAGAGCAAGTACGGTGCCGAGATAAGAAATTGCCGCTACGCGCTGAGGGTGTGCAGGAACTTCGACATCGCCGAAAGCGGTCTTGACTACCTTGATCTCAGAAGATGCCAAAACCTCTGACTCTTGAGTGATCATGGTTGGAGAAGCGCTGACGGCAACCTGGCTGTTCGTTGCACCTCCGTTGTTCACCGACCCACCACAAGCTGTTAACATCACGGTCAAACATAACAGCATCACTGCATAAAAACTTCGGGTTGCTCTAGTCATTTTATTCGCCCCATCCTGTTGAAATTGATAATCAATATCACTCACATAAAAAGGATAGCTTAATGACCGGCTTAGAACAACGGACGATTGTGACCTATTCCTTGCATAATCTGAAACGAACTGGCCGTATCGTTTACGATATTGACCTGGCGTCATGCCGGCATGCTTTTTGAACATGCGGCTGAAATAAATGAGGTCCGGATAACCGACATGTGATGCTATTTCCTGTTGTGTTGCTATCGTACCGGCCAGCAGAGCCTTCGCATCTTCCATTCGGAAACGAATGACGTAGTCCAGCGGACTGAGCCCTGTCTGTTCTTTAAATTTTCGCGATATATATTGTTGGCTGTAATTCAATTGCCGAGCAAGCTCCTCAAACGAGATCGGCTGGCGATAATTCCTGGACAAATGTCGAATAACTTGCTCCGATAAAGATGGCTCGCCGGCTCCGAACAGACGCTCCCTCAGGACAGCGTGAACGAAGCGGATAAAGTCTCCCTTGGCCGACAGCCGGGTCAATCCGTCGTCAGATTTAAGCCAACCGTCGCGTATCGTTTGAAGCAGCTCAAGCATGGCCAGCGGTTCGCCAGGCGGGAACCCCCAGCTTTCCAGAAACGGGTCGGATTCCTCCATCATCATATGAAATTCGCGCGAGGCCGAAGCGGGGAGAAACGCTTTGTAGAGTACGACATATACATTCAGCGCTTCTCCGCTCCGAACCGTCACCAGAGAGCCTTTGCCGGCGTGCAGTACATGGAAACGATCGCACAGCCATACCTCATCGTCAACCCACAACTCGCCTTGTCCTTGAAAAGCGAATAAAAATGCGCTTGCCGGCAAACGGTATTGATTCAAATCGTTGTCGATTCCGGCCTGCTTTAGCCGTACGTCCAGTACACTCATAATCACCTGGTTCCATATTTGTATAAGTTTCAGAACATCCATAACTGATTCGCAAACTCCCTTTAAATTCTCAAGAGATAATCATTCTCAATTGAATCATGTTTCTAAACACAATAACGAATACGTCTAGCGCTGTCAATAAGGTGTTGCCGAATGAGACGAGGATGCGAATAGCGAGGCATACGGCTATTTTGCCGGAGCCTAGCCACAAGCAAAAGACGCTGATCCGCAAACATACGTGCGGAACTAGCGTCTATCAATGAATCGTGAGGGCCCTTTTTTTGATCTCACAATTATCTTAATCATTGGCATACTTTTATGTCGCCTGCTTAGTAAATGCCTGTCTCTTTCGCAAGGGAATTTTTGTAGGCTGCAATTTTGTCTTTCAACATCTTCTCTGTGGCTGTTAAGTTTCTGATTTGGCTCTGTATAGAGTTACTATGATTCTCAAGAAGGTTCAAGCGGGCTTGGGCCGTATGCTCTCCTTCTAAATATAACTGCGCATATTCTCTAATTTGTGAGATCGGCATTTGGGTTTGTTTCAACCTCATCACAAATCGCAGCCAAGCAAGATTGGAGTCATCATATATTCTTTCTCCATTCGCATTCCGCATCGGAGCAATAATCTTTTCCTTTTCATAATATCTCAGTGTATATGCGGTAATCCCTAGTAATTTGGCTACATCGCTGATCGTATACATACAAGCCCCCGAATCTATGTTGATTTTAAGAGTCCCCATAATTATAAAAAATATTTGACTTAGAGTAAACTCTAAGCTTTATGATTACATCGTTGTTGAAATACTAAATATTCTTGTAAAAACGGAGGAATTCACATGAAATATACTGTAATTACAGGCGCCAGTTCAGGTATAGGTTATGAAACCGCTCTAGCCTTTGCGGCTCGCGGTAAAAACTTAATTGTTACAGCCCGCAGAAGGGAGCAACTGGAGGAGCTAAAATCTGAAATCAATCATAACTCCCCCGATGTAGATGTCGTTATTCGAGTAACTGACTTATCCGTTTCTAGTAATGCTTATAAGCTTTATGAGGATCTACAAGGGTTCGAAATCGAAACTTGGATCAACAATGCGGGGTTTGGAAATTTCGCTTCAGTGGCCAAGCAAGATTTAGATAAAATTTCTGCAATGCTGCATCTGAACATTGAATCGTTGACGATCCTTTCCTCTCTATTCGTTCGTGATTATTCCAATGTTGAAGGAACACAATTAATCAACGTTTCATCCGGTGGCGGCTATACGATTGTTGGAAATGCCATTACGTACTGTGCGACTAAGTTCTATGTGAGTGCCTTTACTGAAGGACTCTCTCATGAGTTGAAGAGTCAAGGTGCACTTATGCAGGCTAAAGTGCTAGCACCTGCCGCAACAGAAACAGAATTCGCGAAGCTTTCTTTCGATGTCCCCGAATTCGAATATCATGGGACTGTGCCGAAATATCATACCGCGAAGGAAATGGCTGGATTCATGCTTGACCTGTATGATAACGATCATGTTGTGGGGATTGTTAATAGTTTGACGTACGAGTTCGAGTTGAGAGATACCCTCTATAATTATGTGGCGAGCACGCGATAAGCTCATCTTGTAATGGCAAGTTAAGAAGCATGACCATCCATTACGGATCGCTATGCTTCAACAATGATGTATCACCTAAATCCCCTATCAAAAAAAGGCTGCCAATCCCTTATGGGCGGCAACCTTTGATTTTTACTCTACGACAACGCCAACATCGCGTTCATATCTTCTTCAGCAGTAGTAATTAGCTTCAATCCAAAAAGCTCTACCAGAACATCCAGTACACCTGGTGAAATGAACTCGGGTGGCTTTGGTCCGATGCGAATGTCCTGAATGCCGAGACTGAACAAGCCTAGCAGAATGGCTACTGCTTTTTGCTCAAACCAAGACAGCACGATGCTGACAGGCAGCTCGTTCACCGTACACTCAAATGCCTCAGCCAGAGCCATAGCAATCTTCACTGTAGAACCGGAATTATTACATTGCCCAAGGTCAATGTAACGTGGAATACCGGTGTCTCCAACGGTGCCATAATCTACGTCATTAAAGCGGAACTTTCCGCAAGAAGTCGTTAAAATGACAGTATCGTTCGGTAAGGAAGTCGCCAACTCACGGTAGTAATTCCCGCCAGTACCTGGCGCATCACAGCCAGCAATGACGAAAAACCGGCGGATATGCCCGTCTTTGACAGCTTGAATGATCTCTGGTGCTAACCCGATTACAGTTTCATGATGATATCCGGTCGTAAGTACCAGATCTGACTCTACATCAGCCGCAGGTAGGGACAACGCACGATTAATTAATGGGGAGAAATCGTCGCCCGTTATTTTCTCTACACCTTCCAGCCCCGCTACTTCATATGAGAAAAAGCGGTCTGCATACGTGCCTTTAATCGGCATTACACAGTTTGTGGTAGCAAGAATTGCACCGGGAAACTGCTCGAACAATCTACGCTGATCATACCATGCTTTGCCGATGTTGCCTTTCAGATGTTTATACTTTTTGAGTGCAGGATATCCATGCGCAGGCAGCATTTCTGAGTGGGTATAAATGTTGATACCTTTCCCCTCTGTCTGCCGCAGTAATTCCTCCAGCGCATATAAATTATGTCCTGTTACAACAATACATTGACCTTCAATTTTGTTCTGACTGACTGTGATCGGTTGCGGAATGCCAAAGCGGTCCGTATGCGCACGATCCAGTACATCCATGATGCGAACCGCCGCATCCCCGACCTTCATCGCCATCTCCAAATGTTCCTGTGTATTAAAGTTGGAATTGGTCAACGTCATATACAAAGCTTCGTGGGTGATACGATCCACCTCGGGATCGCTATATCCTAGCTGCCGGGCATGTGTCGCATACGCTGCAATTCCTTTTAATGCAAAAATCATCGTATCCTGCAAACTCGCAATGGTTTCATTTTTGCCACATACCCCTACAACGGTGCATCCGCCATTCGGTGTCTGTTCACATTGGTAACAAAACATATCGTTATCCTCCATATCTAGATAATCATTCGTTACTTCCAACGTAACAGAACACCAAAGCTTGAGTTGTGATTACACACACATTTTTTAGATCAAGCAGATTTAAATGTCCTTCTATTTATAACAACCATTAATACAATAACGCTTAAACAAATGAAAATATTAATCTCAAAAACCAATTTGAACGCCTGCAACTGACTCCCTTGTCCTGTCTCTCCACTCATCACACCAAGTCCAAGTGCTGAGCCAAAGACCATACCCGCATTTCTTGTTAAAGCAATTAATCCGCCAATCGAACCCACGTGTTCCCGAGGTGTCTGCTGCATAATGAAGCTATTATTAGGAGAGGCAATGAGCCCCATACCAAGGCCAATAAGAGATAGAATCGCCGCGATTCCATAAATCGGTATATGATCTAAATACACCAGTAACAAGATAAACCCGCTTCCCATGCAGTTCAGTCCCATAAGCATCAGACGATGAGAGCCATAACGGTCGGAGCAGTAGCCTGCGAGAGGGCCTGCAAACGTCAAGGCAATGGGATAAGCCGCCATAATATATCCTGTCGTAGATGACGAGAACGGAGCCGACACCCCCATCAAATAAAATGGAATGAGGACAAGCAATGTATTAGATAAAATAAAAGAGGCACAGCTAACGATCAAGCCTCCCGCTACAGTTGGAATTTTCAATGCTTGTAAGGGTAGAAAAGGAGTCTTTTGCTTCCGCTCCCAGAATAGAAAAGTAATCAACAACAAGGAAACCCCCACCAAACTTGTCATTGTCCACACGGACACCCAGCCCCATTTGCTCCCATTTGTTATTACGAGAAGGACCAAGGTGATGAATGCCATAAACAAGCTGGCCCCCACGAAGCTGATAGCACCCGGCTTGCGCTCTTGCACACGGTTCGGGATGTACCGATATGCCATAATTGTAGCCACAATCGCCACAGGAACATGGATTAAAAATAACCATTTCCAGCTCAGCCACTCTGCAATCAAACCTCCCGCTATAGGTCCCGTCATCCCGCCCAGCGCGACAGCTGTACTTAAAATTCCGAGTGCACGACCTCTTTGCTCTTTCGGCATATGAATGGTGATGAGTGCAATATTAGTTGCTTGGAACATCGCAGCTCCTACTCCCTGTACAACTCTGAGCGTTAGCAATATTGGCAGATTAGGTGAAAAAGCGACCAGGATAGAACCAACAGTAAAAATAATAAATCCAAGATTGTGAATCCGGCGAAAACCATAACGGTCGCCTAGTTTCCCCATAACAGGAAGAAGAGCCGTAATCACTAGCAGATAACCTGTTGTGATCCATAATCCCTTCCCAAGCTCTGTCTGAAAATAATTCACAATAAAAGGAAGCGACACATTCACAATTCCAGCTGTAAAATGGGAAATAAACGCCCCCATACAAATAGCCGCCATCATTCCCAGCCGCTGCCCGTGTGTGCTTTTAAACTCTATATCTTTTGCTGCCATCATGTTGATCCCGTCCCTACTCATATTGTTTAAGAATTACTAACAATTATAAGTAGATCCCTTGCAAGAACAATCCCATAAAGATGGGATGGGAATGGTTTAGGCGAATATGTCTATCAGTATAGGTGACGAAAATCAGAGGTAATACAAAACAGCAAAAAGCGGCACATTTAAGTGCCGCCTCTGAATTATTATCTATAAGAGTCATGCGTTGGGCGAAACAAATCTTCTTCGGAACTTCTGACCATAGAAAAATGTTCGACATTGTAGTGCCCATGTAATGTTTTATTGTGATGCTTGATGATTTGTTCTGCACTTAAAACATCATTGTCCGTTGTAGAATGACCATCTCCGACCAATGTAACATCCATGCCGCTAACCGTAGCCGTCCGAACCGCAGTATCGATGCAGTGTTGAGTTTTACATCCCATAATCACCACATGCTCAATCTGCTGATCTTTCAGATATTGTAGCAGCTCAGTTCCGTGAAAAGAATTCGTTGCCAGCTTATCAAAGATTTTGGCATTTGCAGACCTGTTGATTTCATTGTGAACTTGAAAGCCTGTACCTGTTCCTTCAGCGACATCTAGATCCCTAACGAACACAACTTCGACATCGGCTTCTTTTGCTTGTTCAATCACTTTATTAATATTCCGGATAAGCTGCTCTTTATTGAATACTGCACTTTCCTTTTCGTTTCCATCCATTAATTCTTGTTGTGCATCGATGATTAATAATACCTGATTCAAATGATTTTCCCCTTTCGAATGGTGGGGAAACGTCAACGCTTGATCAGTTAAACGTTATCCCCATATCATTTTGCAAGCTGACATTGTTTTTCATAATATCTACCTCCCAATAAAAATGGTATATAAACTTTAATCTTATAATTTAAGACTTTTTTAGTTTACCATATTTTTAAAATGTACTCTCTAAAAACTTTGATTGCTACATCCATTGATACATCATAAAAATGGTGGAAATCAGATTAGTCAGCCCGTGCAGAACCCAACCTGGAATGATCGAACCGCCGGATAATTTCTCATCCAACATTCCGATGCTCCAACCCACAAAACCTGTAAGAATCATTACAACAGCAGAATTCAATAATCCGGAACTGCTGTATAACAGCACAGCATGTACGACACCAAATAATAAAGCTTGAGCACAGTTTCCAATTCCGAATCCGAATTTCGAACTTAACCGTTTACCAATGAAGCCGCGGAACAGAATCTCTTCGGACAAGCTAGTCTGCAACCAAGAATAAATCAATGCCGGAATCAAACCTTTAAGACCTGTACCATAAAACTGTGAGCTGGCCAAAGTATTCTTATCCAGCATATAGATTGCTGTAAGCATTCCCAGGCTGGTGAATATAGTCATGGTAAGTATAAACCATAGTATGAACTGCTTCCTAGAAACCAATTGGGGTTTCTTCCAGCCAATCCACATGGCAAAGGATGAAGTTGTTCTGCTTGTAAAAAACCAGTATGTATAGGGAATGATGCTGAATAAGATGAGCTGAAGGACTGCACTGATGAGCAATGACAATGTCAATGGAATACCCTCCCTTTAATAAGAACAGCCTCAATATATCATGGACCGCTGCTTACCAGCGGGAAGAGACCGTAACTTGCAGGTTAGGTGGAGTAGTTGGTTGCGGATTGCTACTCAGGCAGTGGTAATACCGCCAACATCATGAACTGCCCATTCTCATATCTGAAACTGACGCTTCCTTGAAGCTGTTGAACCGCATACTCAATGCTTTCGATTCCGAACCCTCTACGCCCAAAGTTCCGCTTGCTGGACAAAAAAGAGCCCTGCCCGTCCTCTGTAAGCAGAGATGCAGGATTCTTTAAAGAAATCACCAATAACCCGTCGCAATAAATCACTTCCAGCCCAATAACATTCTGCTCTGACTCTGGTAATCTCTGAACCCCTTCGATTGCATTATCTAATGCATTGCCTAAAATAATTGCAATTTCAACCTCTTTGCCTGCAAGTGACAGGTCCTGCGGGATGCGAAAATGAGATTTCATTGTAACTTGATGTAGCTCGGCTTTGGCGAACTTCTCATTATAGATGGCATCAATAGCTATATTTCCAGAAGAAATATACTTTTCTCCTGCCTCCTGTGTCGAAGCAAGCTCCGCAATATATCGCTTGGCTTCTTGTACAGCTCCTTCATCCAGCAGAGAATGAATAAGGATCAACACATGGTTCAGATCATGCCGCAAACGCTGTGCTTCCTGATTATCTTTCAGTTTACTCGTGTAATCCTTCACTTGCTGCTGTAGCACATGATTATGCAATTCTATTTGCATCCGTTTCATTAACTTTTGATATATAAACATTACAGCCACATTAACTACAAGAATCCCAAGCAGGATGAATACAAAGTCAAACGGAATATTAAAAGGTTTATCACTGGAATTTCTCAGATTCACAATAATAATAAGCAAAGAACCCGCAGAAACAAGATTCAGCACAGCCCAATCCTGATTCGACAGTAACGTTGTGGTATCCACTTTGAACAACCGCAGCAATAGCAGACATAACATGATGCTTAGCAAAACAACAAATAGGAAAGCAAAAGATAACCACCAGAAATTAACTGTATCTATTCCCTCGGCATTGAGTGGGATATGCTGAATCCCATACCATACCAGCATCTCAATAACCACCGTAAACACTGTATAGAAACTGCTAAAGAACAGCTTTTGTAGCACACTGCCGCGGAAATAAAAAATAGTAATCAGACTATACACAAGCAGGTGAAGGATGACCGAATCAACTAGAGGTAAGCTAGCAGCGGTAAGCGATTTAATTATATAAAAGATAATAAGACAACCTATAAATGACTGTTTGCTCCTGCTCAGGATCAGGAATTTCTTGAGAAAAATATAAAATGTGACCCCTTGCGGGACATATATAAGGACGAGCATAAATACACCAAAAAAGTAAGGACTAATCTCCCGGATGAAAGACATTTATCTTAAGAGCCTCTTTTCTATAAAGGCATGGTAGGACCGTAAAGAATCAGAGCTTCTACTGCGGCTGACGGGAAGCTCCAACCCGTTCTTCAGCTGAATAAGTTCTTTGCTTAAAGAACGAACATACAGCCAATTTACTAGGAATCCCGTATGTACGCGACAAAAATCATGTGATCCCAGCTGTCCTTCCAACTCTCTCAGTTTGCCATAATACGAGTAAGTCCCTTGTTCAGTACAAAGGACCAATTTTTTGCCTCGTTCTACCGTGATATACATAATATCATCTACCCTTAAATTATAGCTCATATGATGGATTGAGAATGACAGCACGTTGTTTCTTTGCATGCATTGCTGAATGGCTTTGACTGTGGCGGTCTGCAGTTCATGTTCATCAATGGGTTTCAGTAAATAGCGAAAGGGATGAACCGCAAAGCTTCTTCTCATATAACTTGTATGGCTGGTGACATAGATAATTAATACCCTGGCATCTTTGAGCCGTATCTTCTCTGCGACTTCTATACCGTTATACTCGGGCATCTCCATATCCAGATAAACTATATCGTATGCGGTAGTCGTCATTGCCTGAAGCAGGGTTTGGCCTGATTCAAAAATCTCAATAGAGGCAGTCATCCCTTGCAGGCTAGTTATCTGCTTCATGAGTAATTCTTCCAATCGCGAGGCATCTTGCCTCTGATCGTCACAGATAGCAATGTGAAGATTCATATTATGTATCCCTCCAAGTGAACGTAATTCTATCATATTATAATTTGAAAAAATATGAAGAACCGCCAAAAAGCCGATCCTCTCGGACCGGCCTATAAACTCTTTTTTACAGGGAAGTTTTTACCCTAGTCAATTCATCGGAATCGCGGACGCCAGCCGCCGAAACTGGATGAAAATAAACAGAGCGGTCAGCATCACCACAATTCCTGAACCGAGGAACCATAGCTGCACACCGTATCGATCCACCACAGGTCCTGCCAACAGCAGCCCAATTGGCGAAGACAACATCATAATGCTGGTCACGAGTGAAATGACACGCCCAAGCATCTCGG
Organism: Paenibacillus sp. FSL H7-0323; assembly: GCF_038002725.1. Taxonomy (NCBI): domain Bacteria; kingdom Bacillati; phylum Bacillota; class Bacilli; order Caryophanales; family Paenibacillaceae; genus Paenibacillus; species Paenibacillus sp. FSL H7-0323. Next base: position 2,378,504 of record NZ_JBBODB010000001.1, read on the forward strand.
GTTCAAAAGAACGTTGGATCATCGCCATGAAGGGACCATTGAAGAAGGGTGCCGCACTACCCATCAAGAACGAGAGAATGGCAAAGATCACAAATGCATTCGGACCAATCAAACCACTGATCACACAGGTAAGACCGATGACTAGCAGACCTACGCTCATATAGCTAATGTCGCTCCATTTAGATGAGAACATCGACAATAGCAGACCGCCTAAAATCATCCCGATGCTGAACACCGCTTCCACCAGGCTGGCACTGTATCCTCCACGGCCAAAATGAGACAATGTCATATAAGGAAACAGTGTCGCCAATGGCATAAATGCGATACTAAACACCGCAGTAGCCCCCGTAATCAACACAATGGGTTTCGCTTGAATGAGTGCGTTCCAACCCAAACGGAATTCTTGAACGAAAGACGGCGCAGCTGTAGACTGCACTTTAGGCTGATGGATCTTCACCATGAACAGCATCAGATTCGCAATCAAAGCCCCGGCCACATCGAGTAGCAATACTGCTCCAAGCGAAGTTGCCGAGTAAACCGCTATCCCAAGTGCAGGACCCATTACATTCGAGAAAGAGAACACCATCTGCTGCCAGCCCGCGACTCTTGTCAATTCTTCTTCAGGCGCAATCAACGGAACAGCCGCCTGAAAAGCCGGAGCATGAAAGGCTGATGCCGCCGAACGCAGGCTCAGAATGACATACACAAAGCCAAGTCCCGGTTCCCCCCACATGAAATAAATACCTAATATCAGACTGAAGAGCGCAATTGCGCTATCAGCAATAATCATCGTTATTTTACGATTCCAACGGTCCAGCCAGACCCCTACAAAAGGACCCAAGACCGCTTGCGGCAAAAACGCTGCCAACCCAGCAATCATCAAAACTGCCGCTGACCCTGTCGATTCCGTTAAGTGCCAGATCACCGCGAATTGAACCATCGAACTCGTAAGAATCGAGAAAATCTGTCCGCTAAAAATAAGGGCGAAGGCTTTTTTCCATTGTATTCGCATAAGGTCATCTCCTTTGATTAAAAACTTAAATAAACTCATTCCATGAGCATAGGCACACTGAAACAGGCACATCACAAATAAACTCATTTCCTTATCTCAAAAAATGAATGAGTCCACTTGTCTTGCACCACTGATTACCATAAACGAATGGAATGGGTCACAAGGAGCACCTCCTGAAAAAAATTATGTTCATTATAACATCGCATCTCTTCCATGAGCCAGTTCCAATTGTTCTTTTTGCGAAAAATTTGATCTATCCCCACCTTCCGAATAAATTCCTAAATAAGGGAGAAGATAAAAATCACTTAACATCTCATTTATTTAAGGAGAATTGCATGCGGAAATTTTTTAACGCCAAGACACCTCCGTCTAATCCTAAGGTGCACCCTCAATTCGAAGCCGAAAATGAGCTTTCAATGAAGGATCTTTTTTCCCATGCTATCTCTGCGTCTCTCGAAGACAACTTACAGATTATTAATAATTGTTTTGCCAATTGTTCGGACCTAAAGGTTACTCCATGGCATTATGGCCCGGATCTTAAGTATGAAGCCTCATCCGTCTATTTCAATACACTTACTAAGTCTGACCCTACAAATTATTTTAAAGATGTCTTGCAGAATTTAGTTCCGCATGAGCTGGGTCCCACCTTGGACGTGACCGTTGAAGATGTCATCTCCTATTTTGAAAAAAATGGTGTTTCATCACCGCTGCTTGAATTAATGGACAATATCGGTCAAGCCATTAAGGGGATTCTTGATGGGAAAGTTGTCCTTTTCTTTACAGGTTGGCAAAAAGCCGTTGCCTATTATGCCTTTGAAGTAGAACAGCGCCAAACCTCTGAGCCCATTTCAGAGCCTACTGTTCAAGGTCCCCACGTCAGCTTTATAGAAAGCTTAGAGCGTAATGTAGGTGTTATTCGTAGTTTGCTGAAATCTACTAATCTTAAGTTCGAGTTTTTTACCTCTGGTAAGCAGGTTCAAAGAACGTTGTCCTATGGTTATCTGGATGGAGTAGTCAAACCAGAAACATTAAATCAATTCAAACAACGGATAGCAAGTATTGATCAGGAAGAAATTCTTGACGTCTCCTATCTCGAAGAGTGGATCGGTGATTCGCTCTACTCACCATTTCCACAAGTCCGCTATACAGAACGACCGGATACAGCTATAACAGCACTGCTAGACGGAAAGATTATTGCTATGGTTAACGGAAGTCCTTCCATTCTGATCTGTCCCGGGAATTTCATGGAGTTTTTTACGAATAGCGAAGATTATTACTACCGGACCATTTTTTCATCATTGATAAGAATGATTAGGGTCGCTGCCTTCATCATCGCCCTGCTGTTACCCAGTACCTATATTGCCTTATCCAACTTCCATTCCGAACTAATTCCCACGGTTCTGCTGCTTGCCATTCTAAACACACGCGAAGGAATCCCCTTTCCGGCTATGGTTGAAGCTTTGATCATGGAGTTTTTCTTTGAGCTATTGAGAGAGGCGGGCATACGCTTACCCAGACCGATTGGGTCGGCCGTCAGTATCGTTGGGGCATTGGTCATTGGACAAGCTGCTATTCAATCGCAGATTGCCTCTCCGGTCATGGTCATTGTCGTCGCTTTGACAGGCATTGCCTCATTTGCGCTACCTCAATACAATATGGCAATTGCGCTGCGGATTTTACGGTTTCCCTTAATGATTCTCGCGGCAACATTCGGAGGACTTGGCATCATGGTCGGTTTTATTCTAATTTATCTCCATCTGGCTACCTTGCGCTCTTTAGGAGAACCGTATTTAGACTCGTTAGCTCCGCTAGATCTTAAAAGAGTACGTGATTCTATTTTTCTGCTTCCGAGAAGACTGCTGCTTCATTCACCACGAAATCGACACTTATATAAAAAGACTTCAGGAAGGAAGTAGATAAAGTGAAGCGGCTTACTACCATACTAATTTCCCTTCTTGTACTCACTCTAACTAGCGGATGCTGGGATAATAAAGAATTGGACGAGTATGGGTATGTGCAGGCGGTCGCCATTGACCAAAGCGAAGACAATCGGATTGTGATTACGACACATTTCTATAATCCTTCCACCAAAATAGAAATGGGACAAGCAGGGGATCCAGCGTCCAAGGGAATTAATATTGTTACGAGTGGAGAAACCTTTTTTGAAGCAATAAGGGAGATCCCGGCAAAATTTGGTCGAAAAGCCAAATGGGATCATATGCGTGTCATATTAATCGGGGAGCAACTAGCCAGAACCTCGAACATCCGGGAGGTACTTGATTTTTTCTCCAGGGATCAAGAACCGCGTGGTACCGTTCTTCCTCTCATCGCTGAGCAATCTGCGGCACCATTTTTAGATATCAACCCGTTTATCGAGCAGACCATTGGTCAACAGTATAAGAGAATGGAGACGAGCGGTGCTCTATATGCCGCAAAAACTTCCAAGATTCCTCTCTATGAGCTGGCTATACAAATGTGTAGCCCCTCCAATACTTCCATCATCCCTTACCTGCATAAGACCAGTTTGGATCATAAACCCTTGATATCTGGGCTGGCTGTAATTCATGACGGTAAAATGATTGACATTCTAAAGGAGAAGGATACAGAAGCATTCATGATGCTGACGGATAGATATATCTATGGAGTACTAGAATTTCCTTGCCCGGATGAGACCGAAGTACCGCTGCGGAAAAAAGAAACGCTTGAAGTGCTTACCTTCAACAGTACGCTTACTCCAATCGTAAAAAACGGTTCTGTGTCCGTCGGTGTAAACATTGCTATTGAAGGGATGATCGGAGAATTACGTTGCTCACATTTAAAAAACAATAAGGACATGAAGCTTTTTGAGCAGCGTATCATAACTCAGGTTGAACAACAGGTTGAGCACGCAACCAAGTTTTTGAAAACAAAAAAGATCGACGCACTCGGAATTGGCAATCAGATTTACCGGAAAAATCCGCAGCTGTGGAAACAACTAGAGCCTCAATGGAAGGATACATTCGCCCAGACTCAGTTCGATATCAACGTTGATGTCAAAGTGTTAAGCACTGGAATGAACTCAGGCACAATATTTGGAACAAAGGAGAAGTAGCTATGGTGGGAAAAATAATCTGCATTCTCTTATTAGCTTCCGCTATGCTAGCCCATGACATCCCAAGGTTTAGACAAGCCTCCATCCGCGATCGAGTAGTTTATGGAGTATTATTACTACCCGTACTTTATCTCGGATTTATCTTTATTGCAGCTAAGCCATGGCCCAATTTAGATTCCATCTTCAATTTATTCACGGCTCCAGCTGAGCACATCGTCCATTGGATCAACCCTGCCATTTCATAAGCTTAAAGAATGAGGAGGAACGTATGAATAAGCAAGAACGTGTTAGTTCGATCCAAATGTCCATGCTGTTTCTCTTCTTTATGACCGGTTCCTCAATCGTTATCGTCCCTGCGTCACTAACTAACTTTGCCGGCAACGGAGCCTGGATATCCCTCTTAATCGCCTCGGCCATAGGAATGGCTCTGCTTTCCGGTATTCTATATTTGAACCGACGAGCGCCAGATCTTTCGCTTGTGGAACAAAGCCGCTCCGTACTTGGAAACGGACTGACCCTCGTCCTCCTGATTCCTTTCACTTGTGTACTGTTTTGGAATGTCGCTGGAATTGTAATTGAGATCGGAACCTTTTTCAAAAGCACGATGTTAAAAGAAACGCCCACTTACGCAGTAAATACCATGTTTTTTATTACGATTGCGATGACAGCTCTAGCTGGAATTGAAGTGATTGCCCGCATGGCAGCCGTCCTAATGTCACTAATGTTCGGATTTATCATCTTAGTCTGGATACTCGTAGCAGGGTTGTATCATCCCGAGTACCTACTGCCCATCATGCCTGATGGATTTAGGCCTATCCTAAGCGCTGCATATGTAGTCTATGGCTTCCCCTATTCCGAGCTTATCGTTTTTTCGATGATTTTACCGTTCGTGCGTAAAGAAGACAATTCTAAACTGGGAAAACAGATGTATCTTGCACTCATCATCAATGCCCTGACGTTAATTGCTTCTGTCATTAGCAGTATTATGGTATTGGGACCACTGTCCGGCAGCTTGAAATATTCATTATATCAGTTGGCCAGACTCATTTATTTTCAGGAAACCATTGAAAGAATCGAATCCGTGATTGGTTTTTCACTCATTATCGGCTTCTATTTCAAGGCTTCTATCCTGCTGCTTATTCTTATTAAAGTACTAAAGGAGCTTCTGAGATTGAAGGATGAACGTTTAATTGTTTTCCCACTTGCTTTTGTCTGCCTGCTGTTATCTGTAACGACTTACACACAGGAGTCTGAGCTTGAGGAAATCGTGAATACTACATGGCCCTTGCTCACTAACCTAGCTTACATCCTGCCGTTTCTTCTGATTCTATTGGTCACTTTTATTCGTTATCATATAAATCAACACAAAAAATAACCCGTTCTAAACGGATTCAATATTCCCTATCTCATTTCGCAGACTTCAGCTTCTTCTTTTCTTGGATCCAGCCCGCCAGCAAAAGTATTGCTCTACATAATTGCTTGCCATCGCGATTGAAGATGCTGAGATTTCCGGACCCAGAGGACGTTATTTGCAATTTTTTGGCCTGTGGAGCAGAGTTTCGGTCTCCACTGACGCTATCTCATATAAAAAGACTCATATTGAGTGTTTTTTTGTGGGAATAGCTGCCATACAGTCCGCTAGGATGCAAAATATGGACCAACGACGCGTTTAAGGTCAGCTGTGTCCGATGGGCTTGGTCTGTGCAATTGTTATTGGATCAAACGAAGCAAAGTAGGGATGCCCAACAGCCACTTTTAGCTTATTAGGACACCCCTGTTAAGTTTATTACGTTACTCGCTCTAACCAATAAATTCTTGAACCCACTCGCTGTTATAGTAACCTATTCCAATTTCTGTGAAGCTGCTATTCAGGATGTTGGCACGATGACCAGGACTGTTCATCCATTGGTTCATTACTTCTTCTGCGCTCGACTGACCTTTGGCGATATTTTCCCCTGCTGAATTGTATGAGATCCCGAATGCTTTCATCATATCAAACGGAGATCCATACGTAGGAGACTGATGGTCAAAATAGTTATTGTCATACATATCCTGCGCTTTAGCCAAAGCCATTTTCGAAAGTTCGCTATTTAAGCTAAGAGGCTTCAAGCCTGCATTCGTTCTTTCTTTATTCACCAGATCCAATACTTGCTGTACCGATTGGGATGTATTGGTGGATGGTTGTGGATTTGCAGACTTCTGTGGGACAGCAGAATGTTGCGGATTTGCAGAATATTGTGGTTTCGCCGACTGCTGCGGATACGTTGTTTGATCTGTTGTGCTTCCTGTAGGTGGATTGGTACGGATGAACCCATCCAGCCATTTCGTTACATCGCCAGGAACTTGTTTAGTCTTAATTGTTGAATTCCCTGCATTCTCCGTGGAAATGGAAGATGCTTGCGTTAAAGTTGAACTTGAGGCAGTTTTACGAGCATGATTGTCAACCTTCGTTTGTTGAGTTGTCATTTGGTTGTTGGCCGAGTTATTACCCGAACAAGCAGTAACGAGTAATAGCGCTACTATTACGATAAATGGTTTAATAAGAACCCCTCCTGATTTGGCAAAGTAGTGACTTAATCGAATAAAGTTTTTGTAAAGTACCCCTGATTTATTCATCCCTAATTCAAAAATATAAAAAGCAAAAAAGTCCACTCGCAACATGGTTGCTGTGGACTTAATCTTAGTGGATATTTTAGATGCGTCGATATAGTTACATTTATAGTAATTTATAGAATTTTTTACTAATTAATGTTATGCTTTGTTAAGATCATAAAGTATAACATCAAATAAGATTTGGACAAACAAGCTTATAGAAATAAGCAGGCGTTGTTAGGTAAATAGATACTTTTAGATTACTTAATGTAATGTGATTGCAAAATTATTACAAGGAGTGATCATGCTATGTTAGAAGGTATCTCGATAAAACAAGTCTCCATTTATTGTCCTGAAAGAGTGATTAACAACCAATATTTTATTGACCATTTTCAAAAGCAAGGTATAGATATTAAGCGGATTCTTAAAAAGACAGGCAGAAAAAACCGCCATGTTATTGAAGGAACGAAGGAGAACTCGTTGACGATGGCGATTAATGCCGCTCAACAGGCAATTGATGCTGCATCATTGAAATCTGCAGATATAGACCTGATTCTTTTTTCCAGCTCAACTCCGGAATATTTATCACCTACGAATTCATTGCTTATTCACAAAGCTATCAAAGGTAAAGATGATACGCTTTGCTATGACTTGAATGGTAATTGTATAGGAATGTTTATTGCGGTTGAACAGGCTGCTCGTACTTTATACGATGATCCTGATAGAGATAGAGCGTTGGTTATCGGTTCGGATTTTTTAAATTTATGGGCTGATCCTTCACATCCAATAACATATTCAATTTTTGGCGATGCCGCCGTAGCCCTCATTTTAGAAAAAGATCATTCAGAGAGTGGATTAATTGACGTAAGGTATCTTTCGGACAGCCGTTTTACAGAAGAAATTGTGTACCCCGCTCAAGGATTGGCTAAGTCTTTGCGTGATGGGGCTGAACACCGCTACTTACACTGGGGGAGATTCAGCGGAATAGACAGTGTACGATTTGCAGAAGCATCTATTGTTGAATTATTGAACAAACATCACCTAACATTCGAGGATATACAAGTTTTTTGTTTTTCACAATTTACATTGGCTAATATTAAATTACTTCAAGCTAAGCTGAACCTGGATCAACATAAAATTATTTATGTAGCCGACGAATATGGCTATACAGGCACAAGCAGTCCCTTTCTGGCCTTATATTGTGCTATTGAACATGGTTTGATCAAACGTGGCGACAACTTATTATTTTGGACATTGGGGTCAGGTTATCAAGCCGGTTCAATGTTATGGCGTTATTGACATGGGGCTCCATTCATTCATCCTATCACTATCGAAACTCCACAATACACTAACAACAATCCCATCAGTATATTAAATTGACTTCTATATTTAGATATCATTTTTTTGAAAAGAGAACCACATAAACACCAACTAAAAGTGCCCATAAACCCGATGAATGCTAAGACTATAGAGTAACTCAATAAGCTAAAATAGGAAGAATGAGAGGTAAGAATAAATGTAGATGTAACTGTGATTCCATATAATATCCCTTTAGGATTAATAAATTGTAAAAGCATACCCGCAATAAAACTGTTGTGTTTATCGCCACTTCCATCACTTTCTTGATGTTTACTTGTAATAATTTTAAATGCTAAATAAAACATGTAGACTCCGCCTATCACAGCCATACTAGATTCAATCTTAGGGATAAAATTGATCAGAAGTATATTAAAATAGCAACATAACAATATGATCACGAAAAAACCTGTGCCCACTCCTAAACAAAATCTCATTGTTTTTGGTAAACCAAACTGGTTTGCAAAAGTCATTGCCATAATGTTATTAGGTCCCGGAGTAAAGCTAGCCACAAATGCATATAAAAACAAAGAAACAATCACTGAATTACACCTCGTTGTATGTTATAATGTATTTATCAGACGCTATAACGTCCTTATGTGCGTTTTATTGTATATCCTGGTCGTTATAAAGTAAATAGGGATAGGAGAATTACCGTGGAAGAGATAAATCAAATCATTGCGGAGAATATAAAAAAGATTAGAAGAAGTAAAGATTTAAGCCTGGAAAAGGTGGCTGAATTAACAGGAGTAAGCAAAACAATGATTGGTCAAATCGAAAGAGGCGAATCGGCACCTACCATTACAACCATTTGGAAGATCGCCAATGGATTAAAAACTTCATTTTCTGCGCTGATAGATTATCCAAAGCCTGACACAAGAGTCGTATTAAGAAATGAAATTCAACCACTGCTTGAAGACAACGGAAAATATCGGGTATATCCCTCTTTCCCATTTGATGAAAGCAAACGATTTGAGGGTTATACAGTGGAGTTAGACGAAGGTGGATACCTTGATGCCAATCCACATATGGAAGGAACTGAAGAATTAATCACTGTATTTGATGGTGAATTGTCTTTGCGTGTCAATGATAATGAATATCTATTAAAATCTGGTGATTCTATCACGTTTAACGCAGACAAACCCCATGTATATTATAATCCAGGACAATCATTGACCCGTTTAAGCATGATCTTATATTATTCTAGTTAGCAAAAAAAGGAAGGTTCTTAAACCTTGGGATCAAATCTTACTATGATAACCTGCGGAGATAACGCTTAGCCTCCCCATTATGAACCGTCCAGCATTAACTTATAAACCTTACCGTCTTTTGCATATTCATTATTAAAAAGCAGGGCATCCCCTTCTCTTTTCAGGAATTTCAGATTGTCTCCAAAAAAAGGAAGGTCGTTTGTTTCGGCATATTTTTGCTGCTCTACGTCAAGAAGTGCCTTGTACAACAATGTTTTGGCACCTGTTTTACGATCTATCATCATGAGGAAACCTTGCTGATTGGACCGAATCAGCAGAAAATCCTCGTCCATTCCCTCCACTAAATAATTATCCGAATTACCACCTAGGGTGTTCAGATTAATCGTCTCCGTTACGTTCCCTGTTCCATCTTCAATTAATCGTAATATTTTCCCATCGGTAAGCAGGAGCTGATCGCCAGCTATTTTCACATTGTCACCATAACGAAGATGGTATCCTACACTTGCGTGGCGAATGACCATTCCATCCTTAATAATCATCGTATACCATTTATTATTGATATGTGGTTCTCCGTAAACATCTGTTACGGTTAGATAGATTAGACCTTTCGGCGTCTTCTGAAAATCGAATTGAACAGCATCGAATAACTGCGAACCAAGGTTCGTTAGCAAGCGAGTTTGTCCTGCGGAATCTGTTAGATATAAACCCCCTGTTTTTTTATCCACTGTATAAGTAGATCCAGCAAATTGTGCGCTGGCACTAGCATAGTTCAATAGCCCAGTTGCTGTATATATCCTCTTCGTCGCATCCCAGCTGACCGTTGTTCCTCCTAATGAATTTACAAGAAAACGGGCAGGTACATAGAGTTGACCATTAATTTCAAAAGGAACACCTTCTACACTTACCAATTTACCATCAAGGACCCCCTGTTTACTTCCAATACGAACGGCTATCTTTTTTTCCCCATCCAGTAAACTCCGCTCTTTGATGCGATTTATCCCATACAACCTTAAGTCCTGCCGCTTCCCAGTGACTGGCTGAAACATAAGTAATCCCATCCTTTACTAGTGCAGCGCTCGTACCTTTCCCGCCTCCATCCATAATGAAAGTGAAGTAAGCGGGCAATGCCGCATTCGCAACTGGAGCAGCAAGCAATGATGCAACAAGTATTGGCGCTAGCAACCATCTTTTATCCATATCTTGATCAACCTCCATGTTAGAAAATCATAAATTCTTCATAGGGTATAGACGCAGTTTAATTCCAAAGGTTCCTATAAGTTAACAATAATAGTAAATTCTAAGTTCAAAGTCTCTCCTTCTATTATTCCTCTCAATCTGCCTCTTTTTCTCTCATTTCGTTGTTCTCCCAAGAATCTGTGAAAATTTTCTCATATATTGATAGGGAGGTTGGCGCCAATCCTTAAACAAAATAATTGAAAGAAGGCAATTACAATGGCTTTAGGTTGTGATACAGCTACAAATGTAACAGCAGCAAGATTAACTACACTTAAAAATAATAAATTCACATTCGTTTGCCGATATTTGAATCGCGTCGAAGGATACCAGGATGGTCTCACCTCAGCTGAGATTACACGGATTTCAGATGGGGGATTATATATCATATCCCTTTATCAAATCAGCAAATCGCTCGATCATTTTACGAAAGCCAATGGGGTTAAAGATGCTGAAACGGCTGTAGGATTAGCAAGTGATTTGGGACAAACCAGCAGCACTCCGATTTATTTTGCGATAGACCGCGATATGACCTCTACCGAAATCACAAACAATATAGTACCTTATTTTCAAGGCATAAAATCAGTGCTAGACAGCAGTACTAAAAATTCCAAAGGCTATAAAATGGGTATCTACGGATCACGAGCAGTCTGCTCTCATATTCGAGGCACTAATTCCGCCACAACACGTTACACCTTCATCGTAGATAATGACTGGCAGGGAACCTTCGAGGATTGGAACCTGCGACAATATAATTTCAACACTGAGGTAGGAACAAGCACTGGCAAAATCAACGTAGACTATGTAGAGTCCTCCTCACATAGCGGTGGAGGCTGGAAAAAGTAATTTATTCCTCTTTTATCGGTGACGAGGCGTCGTACGAAAGCAGATTATGATAGATTCAAATAAAGTCTCGTTATTATAAAAATAGTAAAAAGACAACCAGGCATGGATTATCCGATTAATGGAGAAGCTCTGCCTGGTGTTTTTGGTTTGTAGCGGTTTGTTTAAGCAGATAATCATAAATCGTAGCTATCCGATTTTAATGTCTTCTTTGGGCAACCCTCGGAGAAAAATACGCAGAATTTTCCAATTCCCAGCCGAATTACGATCGAGCATCCATTTCGCACTGATAGCAGCTTGCTTTCCTCACTGACAGCAGCTTGCTTCCGCTATCCTCTCCCCGTATATTTTATCGCTGTAACTTTATGCAACCTATGAGATAACTGCACTTTATACACTTATTTCGTCTGTAAAAGGCTAACTTCTCACTTTAACTGTATTCTATACAATTAAAAATCACAGTTATCAGCTTTAGCGGCAAAAAACTAAAAAATAGCTGTACAAAATACAACTATCTTCATGAGCGAGTTTTTCGAGCGAAAATAGCTGTACAAAATACAATTAAAAGCCGCTACATATTAAATTCGTCCGCTCTCCATATAAAAAAGAGGCGAGATCTTTGTAGATCCCCCCCTGCTCCACTTGCTCCTATTTAGAATCGCTCATTTGATCATATGCTGGATCATACGTCCACTTCAGGCCGTTGTCCATACTCGACAGATAGATGGTACCTACAGTGTTGCCCTCTTTGCTGAGCAGAATAGGATACAATCCTTCTTTTCCATTAAAAATAGGTGAAAGCGGCGTTTTTTGATATTCATTAAAGGTTTCCGGAAGGGATATCACGAGCTTTTCCCATGACTGTCCCTTATCTTTGGTCCAATAAATAACAGGCCCATTATCTTCATAATATCTGAACCCTAAGAATCCGATATCCTTGTTAGAAAACCCTGCCCCGGCTAAACTTTCCGCGTATAAATCGTTAGGATTTCCAAGCTCCGTCCATGTCTTCCCGCCGTCAGAGGTCTGGTATACATAATTTAATGAGCGTCCCACACCTGCAGAACCTCCGGAGACGATCCATCCATTTTGTTTGTCAGTAAACCCGATGAACTTGGCGTCATAACCCTTGGCACCTGCAATGTTGTAGTTATTCCACGATTTCCCCATGTCATCACTGATTAATACATGTAGAGGGGATTCTTTACCATCCGCAAATCCATATACAATTGCAGTTTTGTCCTCGGAGATATAAAATCCGGTATCCGCTCTCCCCATCCCCATTTCTGTTCCAGTCGTATCAAGTTTTAAAGGCGTTGGCGCTTGGATCTCCCCTTTCCGATAGGAGACAGAGACCTTACCATCCTCGTCCATGGAATACGCATTCCCAGCGTCATGCACAACCACTTGTTCTCCACTAGAGCTGTAGGAATAAATAGTACCTGGTTTGAGCTCGGTATCTGAAGATTGGCCGTTTAGGTTCGTACAGGCTGCTAGCACTGCTGTTACACCAACCACCATTAAGACCGCAAGAAATGCGCCTACTCCATTTCGTTTTTCTTTCATATTTAAAATACTGCCAAATCGCTGCTTCATCGAGTGTTTTCCTCCTGCAAAATTCGTTGATAAAGCTACATGCCGTGTAGCATTACTTTGCATAACCGATAAAATGGCTTCGCAGTATTTCTTTCGATATGCCGCATTTTGCTTACGTACAACGGTGTCATCACAATAAATTTCAATTTCGCGGACAGCTTCGCGTGCCATGAACCAGACCAATGGATTAAACCAATGTAGTGCCTGCACAATCAGTAGCAGTAGCTTATATATGATGTCATGCCTTTTGTAATGGACCAGCTCATGTTTTAAGATAAACTCCAGCTCTTCGTCACTATATTGATCATGCGGCAAGAATAGTGTTGGCTTGTAAAAACCCATTAGCATCGGATTCGGAACTTTACTGCTTATCAGAACCGCAATGGTGGTTGTTACATGCATTTCTTTAGCTACTTGTTTGAGCTTGGCGAACATATCCTCTCTCTGAAGAGGGCTGCTCCAACGTAACACCTGTTTCCTGAAAAAGAAATAACTCAGCAAATGATACCCTATAAAAAGCACAGCGCCAGTAACCCAGATGTAAGCTAAAATATTAATTATAGAAGGGATATGGCTTACATCCCCTGTCTGGACCGGCTGAGAGATTACTGGCGTATCCGCCTGCAAATTCTGGGACACTGAGCTTTGAAAGACAGTTGCTATGGCCTGACCTTCGGGTAGCTGAATCGCCACAGGAGGATTGGTAAAGGAAAAGTTGAACGGCAACAATAATCGCAAGGTTAGGATCAACCATATCCAATAGCTCAACTTAGCCGAATAATGTTTTCTTAACAAGGGAGTTAATGTGATTAAGCCGATAATAACTAAACTAAGGGTCACAGAAATAACCAGAAAATCTGTAAAAAGACCTGTTATCATCAGGATTCCTCCTTATCTACTCTATCGAGCAGTTCCCGCAACTCAGCAAGATCGCTTTTATCAATCGCCTTCCCGTTGTATAAGGACATCACCATATCCTGCACAGAGTTGCCAAACAGCTTTTCAAGCGTAGACTTCCCTTCGCTCTCTTTATAATCTGTCTCAGAAATTGCAGCGAGATAACGGTTGCTCCGCCCTTCTTTTTCGCAAGATAGAAAGCCCTTTTCAACCAGCCGTGACAGCACTGTCATCAAAGTAGCAAGCGCCCACTTACGTTTATCCCCCAGTTGATTCAAAATATAAGAGGAGCTAACCCAACTCTCGGCTCTCCAAATCACCAGCATAATTTCCAGTTCAGCATCTGGCAAGCGTTTGATTTTGTTATTCATCCATATTTCTCCTTGTTATACATTTGTGTAATACATTCATTATACAAACGTGTAATTAAAAAGCAAGCACATTATTTCTAAAATATGTATACATTCTTAGACGTTTATTATTTTAATAAAGGTTTCACAAGTCCAGTAGCAAATAATAAATAGAACCCTAGGAATTTTTATAAGATTCCAACAATGAGATAACCAACGCACACTCAGCTGAAATTTATAACTATTTTGGAAACTAAGTGATTGGTCTGCATTATTCTTAAGTAAGGAGGTAGGTTATGAAAAAATTTAGTATTCTATCATTTTCACTGATAATTTTACTAATTTTATTATTTGTATTAGTCAGACCCACGCAAAAGATCGTAAGTGTCAATCTTGCATCCGAAACAACAAAAATTACTTATACTGACCGTGAAAGCCTTCAAATCTTCGAAGATGCTATAAGAACTGTAAAAAAAGTACGCGGTTCTGTTGATGTGGGTGAACCGACTTATCGAATGACTGTTACTTACGCTAATTCAAAGGTGGCCGGATTCAGCCTTTATATGGATTTTAAAACGAAAGATGGTTTCCTGATTAAAGCTAGCAATAGCGAAAAGATGCTGGATTTAAGAAATAAGAATTCGATTGAGCTAGCTGATCTGTTAAGTAAAGAAAAGGAAGATTAAAATTTGGAAACTCAATCTAAAAATAGGCATGGTCATCATACAAATGTAAAAACAAGCCATCCTTTAGTACTAACTAAGGATGGCTTGTTCGTAATTATATTATTTTCCTGCGTTTCAGATATACTGTCCCGCTCCGCTCAGAGCGCTGCAATTCTCTGCTGGATGCGTGGGAATAATGCAAAGGCATTCTCATAAAATACTTTCTCGTGGTGCTGCTCAGGCACAAGCCGGCGGACGAACTCCGCATACAGGTCAATAGGCGCGAGTGGCCAATCGGTACCGAACAACATTTTTTCATAGTGATCAGAGTACACCAACGCCCGGCGAAAATGATCCATAAACAGGGGTTCATTCATGAACCGCTCAAAATGAGGCCGGTCACCAACAACGAGACCGGACAAATCGGCATAGACGTTTGGATTCTTGGCGACCACTTCGGCAGCATCCATCACCCAGGGATCGCCTAGATGGCAGATCATAAAGTTCACGTCGCGCCGTTGGAACGCCAGTTCGTCCACGGTAAGCGGATGCGCATACTTAAGCAATCCATTCATCGAATACGTATCACCGGTATGAATAACCACAGGCGTGCCGTACTTGGCTGCCAGCTCATAGATCGGCGAGTAGATTTTGTCATAAACGTAATGATGATAGTATCCGGCATAGAGCTTAATACCAGCTACCTCAGGAGCTTGCAGCCGTGCCTCAATTCGGTCCAGCTCATCCAAAGCATCCTTTCCTCCGAGCATATTCGGATTAATGCCCACGCATTCCATTAAGAACGGCGGTACACTGGCTTCCAAGTCGAGACCCATCGGATTGGGAGAGGCAGAGTCAGGAAAGGCTCCCTTCGTCTGCTCCGTGACCCCCATTCCAATGCCGAGAACAACGTCGTTCTTGTCAAACTCCGCTTTGAGCCCAGCAGCTGTGTAATCAACTTTGGAGAGGTCCAGTGCTGTCTGATGAAAGCTATCGATGTCCGACAGATGAATGTGAATATCAATGATTGGCATTTATAGTCTCCTTTTTGTCAGAAGCACTAGCAAAGGTCACCTTCATAAGATTACGAACTGCCTCTGGATCCAGAATGAGCTCTCCCATGATCATGAAGGTCGGCTGTGTCCAAGCGGTTTCTCCGTTCAGTAGTAGTAGATGGTGATTCACACCATATGTGAATACCTTATTGTTCACGTAAGACATAGCTCTCTGATTAGGATAACTATGCACCACATGCAGCATGTCTTTACGTGAACTTGCACCGATTCGGATAAGCCCCTTGGATTCCAGATGGGCTTCGACCTTCCCTATAGGGAAGTTGCCTTCCTCTGGGAGCTCCATCCAGCCTTCCGAATAGATTGGTGAAGGCTTAAAGTAACTATCCTCGGATAGCGAATAATGCGGTAGCGTCATTCCACTTTCATTGGTTACTGAAATCAACACACAGAGCACAGGAACTCCGGGCAGCATAAGGTAATGCTGATTGATCGTGATCCCCCGGTTTGCTTCCTGCTTCTCCATCGAAGTGGTCAGTCTCAATCCCTTCCAGACGTTGCCGTGATCATCCATCTGCTCCGTCCAAGCTGCACTTCTTGGCTCCTGCAACCGGCTAAATCCGCCTATGCCAGAAATACCCACACCGAGTCCACCATGCCAAGGATTCCACCAGGAACGTGGTTCAGCTTTCGGAAAGGTGCTGTCCAGCCACTCTTCTCCTTGGTGCTTCAAGGAATGCACAACGCTGCCGAAATCAGGAGCAGCTGCAATAGATAGAACTCCGTTGCTCACTGTGTAAATGGGACCCGCAGCTCCTTCTTCTATCCCACAAACAACGCTTGTTTCCGTTTGTGGAAACCAGAGGCCTGTTCGCTCTTGAATGCGATCCTCACCACGATAGACGACCCGGACCTTACGGCCAGATTCGTTGTGTTCTGGTGATTCTGTATCCTCAGTAGAGAGTTCAAAACCAGCGGAGTGCAAATTTTGTCCTCTTTGCAACTCCATCTCAGCGACACTTCGCTCCTCTTCTCCATCAGCCTGTACATACAATTCAAGGCTTCCATCAAGCGGTGTCATCTTTCGTTCGATTAGCTCGGCATGAAGTGCCCCTGCCGCAAAAGGATTTCCACCGCCGAGCGTTAGCTCAAGATGGTCATCCAACACCGGTATGACCGAATTCTGCTGTTTTAGGGCAAAGGCGCGGAATTCCGACCACTTAAGGAAGGTGTTAAGAGCAAACACCATAGTTTTTGTCCGTACGACATCTCCAGCGGAGATTCGGCCAAGATTATGCTCCAGCCCAAGCGGGTATTCCGGACGAAGCAATTTTAGCGAAGGATCCCAGCAGATTCCGCATGTGACGTTCTCTTCCTTGCAGAACAACCAGTTCTCCGTAATTTGTGCACTGTCCCAAAGACTTGGATCGCCTGAGTAAGCATCGCCCATGTCCACGTATTGGCCCTGATATGGCAAGATGAGCTGTTTACCGAAAAAGCCGAAATTCGTCAACAGATACATGTCTTCTTCCAGGATATCACTATTGGTATTGCAGACCTCACTATAAAACTCAGCGATTCCGTTGGCAAATAGCTTAGCCACTCTTTTTATCTCAAGACCCGGGAATTCTTCCGACTCGTAAAGAGATTCGAGAACTTGGCTCTCCCCTTCAGAATAGATCTTTACTTCTTTGACCTGTTTCTTAGAGAATTCTTCTGCGAATGGCTTGCCTAACTTCGGATGGGTCAACCAGAAATTATGGCTCGAGCCGGGATATTCAATCCACATTCCATTATCGGTATTATTAAGATGAATAGAGTAAGCGCCATTCACAGCCACCCACTGATCCCCGTTTTCCCCGCCAAAGCGGCCATGCGTTCCCTTCATTAGAACGGATAGTTTGCTTATGAAGGTGACTGCCTTCTCTCCAACCGGAACGGCCGTTACCTCAATAGCCTGTGAATAAAGACCGTATGAATTTAGGGTATAGGGTACTTGAATAGAAGCCTTACTCTTAGCTGGAACAGTAAAGCTTACTGTACGGTCCGCCCATACGAGGAATTCGTCTTCGGGCAAATCAAAAGAAAATTCTGCTTCTGCAGCAAAATTATTCTCCACATTAAGGTACAGTTCCGAAGGAAGACCCAGATACAGTTCCCGGTGTGGCAGCGCTATCTTCATTTTGAGTGGAAATTTAGGAGCAACGCCAATGCGGAATTCCGCACGCTTGCCACCGATGATCCACTTGCTCATAACAACGGGGTGTGTCTTCTTATCGTTCTGCTCTTCCCGAACTGAATCAAGCTCAAAATCACCTTCCACGATAACCGTTTCACCTGGAGCGAGTATTCGCGCAGCAGATAGAGCAAAACGGATATTTTTATCGTTCTGGCCTTCGATCTCAATGGCCAGCTCAGACGTCGAACGATTCTTGATGCGATAGCGAATCTTGTAGGTCGAACCAAACACAAGATCATGATCATCAATTTCCGTAGAGATTTGATAGTCTGGTGTATCAAGAGCGGTCAGACCGCGGCCAGTCTTCTCGAATTCCGCCCGCAAGGAGAGTTTTCCCTTTTGCCAAGTGTAATCAAAGAAATCAAAGCCACGTTCCTGGCGGCCATCTGGCTGGATGGGAAGTTCACGGGTACTGTCTGCATACCAATCCAGTTCTTCAAAATAAGGAGCAAGTGCTTCCGTTTGCAGTACTGTTGGAATGAAGTTCATCAGATGGACGTAATCTTCATTTTTCTCCCAAAAAAATCCGCATTTCTTATACATCGGTACGGCTTTCGTATTACCTGCCCAAGTGAACAGATCAAGACGTGGCCAGCCCGCTTCTATTGTTTGGCGAACAGCGTTCAGAATCAGATTGCGGCCAACCTTGTATCCGTGATAATCGGGGCTGACATTCAATAGCGGGACATACAAAGCCCCTTCATCTTGACGGTAGTGGGCGAAGCTGCAGAAGCCGACTACCTCTTTGCCATCAACGGCAAGAAAGGCATTAAGATTGGACGAGATCTCCATCTCACGGCGCACACTGTCCTCAGTTCTTTGATTGGTGCCTCCGCCCCAGCTTTCGTTGCTGCGGTTCCACATTTCTGCGACCGCCCCAGCATAAGAAGAATCGTATTCGATAATGCGGATTTGTTCCGCTGTAGTTTTTACAGTCATGTCTTCATCTCCTTATTCCTCAAAAAAATATGAGTATGTATTCGTATACAGTTATTCTGGATAACCTCTCTACAACATATTGAAATAACTCCTACGAGTTCTTATTATACTATTAACTGGAAGCTCAATACGAGGTAAAAAACTCTTTCTCCTTATTTTCTACATAAACTCACTGCCAGCAGAAAGCTACAAAAAAAGCTGTCGAGTCACCCTCGACAGCCTGAAGCTGCTATTAGGAGCAGCCTTTCTTCTTTAACAACTCTCCACACGATCCGCCGCTCTTTTCTTCATATTAGCGAGACCTACAATACATATCAGCAGTACGCAGATAGAATAAGGAAGCGCCATATTAACGGTGTATAAGGCCGTTCCTATAACTGGCCCTATGAATGACCCGCCACCTTGCAGGGCCGCAATAAAGGAAGCAACGCTTCTTTGCTCATGGTCTTGAACCGCCATTGAAGCACCCGCACTGTAGCCGAGCAGTGTAAAGCCGATGCCAATACCCAAAAATGTAAAGTCTACATACGCAAATCTGATGAACAATAACAATCCCAGCAAGCCTAAGGCAACAAATAAGAGTCCCACGAGCAGCACTTTTTTAGGATGCCATTTGAGATACTTACTGATTACAATTTGCGAGAGCACTACCATTATTCCCGAGATCGCCAGCCCCATTCCAATTAACTGTGTGGCTTGCTGAGTACTGTAACCCAAGCTATCCTGCACAAAAAATCCGATAGTAACCTGCACGATATTCAGAGCAAACGAAAGCAAAAGTCCAATCCATAAATAGAGGCGTATCCGTCGATCATTGGGGGAAAGTGAAATCGCCTGCCGCTCAATCTCAATATTCTTTTCTTTAGGAATAAACACCAGAAACAATATAGCCAAGGTGAACAATAAAATAGCGGCCGCGTACATTGGTGAGGTCAGGCCCAGTGAAGCCATTCCTCCACTCATTGCGGGTCCTACTACGAAACCAAGACCGTTGGCCGCACCAAATAATGCCATTCCTTGTGTACGGGTTTCTTTTGTACTCCAGCCCATAACATAAGCTTGTGCTAATGCCGGAATTCCTCCAAAGAAAAAGCCAGCGATTGCGCGAAGTAAAAAGAAACTCCAAAACAGACTCTCTTTACTCTGTGCATTTACTGCATAATCAGCCAATAGTGCAAAAATGATGAGTGTGGCCATATAGACGAACATAATCGAAGCAAGCAGCCACTTTCGGCTCATAAACGTTTGTTTTTCCCAGAAATATCCTCCGAGCAGCCAACATAACCCCGCCACCGATACTAAACATCCTGATTGAAAATCACTCAGCCCCAAATTTCGCGCAAGCGGACCAATAATCGGATTAAAAGCAGCTATTGAGATCATTCCTGTAAGTACGATTAGAAACATAATACCCCGTCTGTATTTCATAAAATTCCCTTCTCCTCTCAAGTAAACCAGAAACAATATACGATTCGTTATAATCGCTGTGTTTATGGTACTATGCATGGAAGTCAGGCCTCTACCTCTTGGCGGATTACTTTACTGGTTAGCGGGATTTATAGTAGAACAAACAAAAAAACCTGCTCTTAAGAGCAGGGTTATAGATGTTAATCCACCGTTCCAACATTCTCCAAGTGTAATGAGCTTTCGGAGCTGACGCCTGCTTCCGTACTCAGAGTAGTAAGTGCTTGTTTTAGATCCTCTTTATTCACATAGACATACGGACTCTTCCAAAGAGATTCCACATGTAAGGAATTAATATGCTCTGGTTTAAGTTTAGGGAAGTTGAATAACCACTGCTGCAGATCTGCTTGAGGAATATCCGTCTTCACATTTTCACCAATGATATCCAATACATTTCCCCATTGGGACACGCCTTGGAAATTCCCTAGCTTATCCAGGATCTGCTTGATTACTTGCTGCTGTCGATCATTACGCTGGAAATCGGAGGATTCAGCCGTTCCTTGATTCGATTTACGGTACCGCACAAAATCAAGAACTTGTTGGCCATCCAGCTTCTGCAAGCCTTTCTTTAAATCGATGTGTGTACCATCTGCCGTATCGGTATATTTCATATCCATATCGACATCTATAGTCAGTCCGCCAAGCAAATCCACGGTCTCCTGCAACACATCAAAATTCACCACAACCATGTGATCAATCGGCAGACCAAGCAAATTGCTGAAAAACTCTTTTGTATTCGGAATAGCCTCTGTTTTGTCTTTTATGTAATGATAAGCATAATAATAATTGGCTTTACGGGAAGGTAACGATTTAGGTTTTAGCAACAAATCCCTGGGTAAAGATAAGAAACTCGTCGATTTCGTGTCCGGATTGAAGCTGACAAGCATCAGAACATCAGTATTCATTACCCCACCGCCACCGTCCCGGCTATCTACCCCGGCAAGCAGAAAAATCATAGGTTCAACCGATACCGCCTCCTTTTTTTCCTCTGGAGCAGCAGTGGGTTGTACGGTGACTGGAGCTGCCATACGCTGTATCGCATCATCCGTCTTTTTGTATAAATACCCTGCATATACTCCAATCCCTATAATAGTTGCGCCTAAGACAAGACCAATGCTCGTCAGAATTTTACGGGTTGTTGTCCACTTGCGTTTGTTAGACATAATTTCCTCCACTCAGTTCCAATAGCTTATTCAATCAGCGCTTTCATCCTTATGAACTTTAACACTTAGCACTATGCCAATCGCTATCATATTAGTTAGCAACGAGCTGCCTCCATAACTAATAAAAGGCAATGAAATCCCCGTTAAGGGCAGTAACCCAATATGCATCCCAAGATTAACGGAAACTTGAAAGATGAACATAGCGATAAACCCGGTGACAATATAGGTACCCGCACGGTCCCTACTATCCAGCGCAATAAAGATCATTCGGTACACGAGCAGCAAATAAAGCATCAGCAGCACGGATGAACCTATAAAACCGTATTTTCCCCCGATGACTACATAGATCGAATCGGAATACGCATATGGAATATATCCTTTTCGCAAAAAAATACCTTCACTGCCCGATAATCCTCCGGAGCCAATGGCTATCATTGCGTTTTTCACATGCCAAGACTTATCCGGATCGCTCTGCGGGTCCAAAAAAGCTTGGATTCGTGACAGTTGATGGGGCTCGACAATCTTGGATAACAGGTCGAAGTTAGCATAATACAGCCATAGTATCGTGCCGATCGAAATAATCACAACACCAAGGATCAGAATCATATATAGAGCACGGATGTTACCAATCCACAGCATACTAAGTAATATGCCAGCAAATACGAGTGCTGTACCCAAATCGGGCTGATCCATTATTAAAATGAAAGGAATTAAAAAAACAAAACCGACCGGCACTAAATCTTGAAAAAACCGCAGCCGCTGGCCCTCTCGTGTACCTAATAGATGAGCAATGAGCAGCACCGTACATATTTTAGCCAGCTCGGAGGGCTGAAGCTGAAAGCTCCCAATACTTAACCAACGCACGGCACCATTGAGGTTTTCTCCAACCAGCTTGACTAGTACTAGCAAACCTATGCCCACGCCATAAAAGAGATAGGCTAACCTGCCTAATAGAATCTTATAATCTACCAAAGCAATGAATAACATGGGTAGGCAAAATAAAGCAAATAAATACAAATAACTTATGTAAAGACCGTCTAACCGCGTATCCGTAGTCGCTTCATAAATAGCAACAGTACCCATGCCAACTAAGCAGGTGGTGAGAAAAAGTACGGATCTGTCCAGCTTTGCAATTTTGGTAGAGATAAGCATTTACAACCTCTATTTAATTTCTGTAGTTTTCTTGTTGTGTAGGGGATATATACATGAAAATGGGCATTATAAATAATCCGCTGAGCACTTTTACTTCTTTTTTCTCAATGAAGCGCTGCGGATGATTAGGTTAAATGATTACCTCAAATCAAATTTGCCCTGATACGCCTTCTTCGATAACAGCTTAAGTTTATCTTCACTTAGCGTATAAATATCCATACCATTACCTGCCTCACCCAATGACCAGCCCAGTGCAAGCTCGTTATGGCCATCTTCATCAACATCAAAGAATCCGGCATAATCTAGACCATACCCAAACCCCTCAACCTCGGAAATCTTCTGCCAAGCTTCATTTTCCTGCCTCAACAACATTGCTTTTATAGTGTATCCTTTGTTTTTACTGTACTCATACACAACTACAGCTTCGTCGATTCCGTCTCCATCCATATCGCCAAAGGAGATGGCATTATCTTCTTGTCCCTTCATCGGAGTTATCAATTGAGCTTTGTCTGGAAGCCACTTAATAAATTCCTGGCTCGTTTTGTCTCGCTGCAGATTTGCTTCTGATGATGGAGGTTTAATCAGCTCTCCGGGTGTCGCCGGGACTCCGCATCCTCCGAGCAAAAATAAAGTTGTCAACAGGGTACCTATTTTTATGAATTTGCTCGGCATTTGGATCATCGACTCCTCGCTTGTCCGCATATATAGTATTTTATCTGTGAAAGAGATGAAAGTGGTTATGAAATAGTTAAATTTGAATTCTTATTCTATCGGTAAGTCAAATTGGACAATCGTTCCTTTGCCTAAAGTGCTGCTTATTCGCAGCTCTCCATGATGCAATTTAATGATCTGTTCCGAGATGGATAATCCCAAGCCGCTGCCCGAAGCCTGTTGATCCCCTTTGTAGAATTTTTGCCGCACATTCTCTAAATCCGTCTCAGCGATGCCTGAGCCTGTATCCTCTACAGAAATCACGACTTTCCCTGGAACCGTATGAGCGGTGATAAAGATTCGACCTGATGAACCAGTAAATTTGAGTGAATTATCAATGAGATTAATCATGACTTGCTTCACACGATTCTCGTCAGCTTGAATCACTGGCAGATGTTCTTCTATTTTTACATCTAGTGAGATGCCTTGTCGGGTCGCTCTAGGGGTAAGTTGTCTGCCGATATGCTGCAGTAGTTCTGTTAGATCCACAGATGTGAAGTGAACGGCGATTCTTCCGTTATCCAACTTGGAGAAATCCAACAATTCATCCACCATATGAGTTAACCTGTCACTTTCGGATTCAATAATATCAAGCCCATCATAAAACAGAGGTTGATTACTCACCTCACTCGCCTTTAAGGTAATTGCCCAACCTTTGATCGAGGTCAAGGGTGTTCGCAGTTCATGGGATACGGAAGCGATAAAATCATTCTTAAGCTGTTCACTCTTGGAGATTCGGCTTGCCATCATATTTAACGTATCCGCCAATGAACCCAGCTCATCTTGATAGCGCTTATGCACTCTGATGCTAAAATCACCTTCGGTCATCTGGTCTGCTGCCTGCTTCAAATCTTTAATGGATCTGGTTATGGTCCAAGACAGTAATAATCCAAGTAAGGTGACAATGCCAATGACGATGATCCCCACCCCGATCAGTAAAACCGTAATCTGTTTAACTGTATGTATAGTTTCCGTTAAGGACGTGATAAATCTGACTCCCCCCACGATGTTTCCATTCGCTTGTAAAGGATAGGATACCGCGTAAATCGCTTCCTCTGTGTTAGGGTCCGCACCTTTCCAACTGCCGGGCTGCCCTTTTATTGCTGCTTGCACATCTATGTACTCAGTCATAGTAAGATCGCCTTGAAGTCCATTTGAATCCTGCAACAGCCGGCCTTCAACATTAATAATCTGTACCTGTGCATCGGAATGACTCGCAAAACCCTTCAGTAACCTATCCGATTGTTCCTCCAGATCCTGGTCCCCAAAGTATTGCTGAAAAAAAGAAGCCGATAGCTCTGCTTGATTCATCAGGGTTTCCTCTATGTTATGAAAATAATAATATCGCACAGATACATTAAGAATGATTTCAAGAATGAGCACAGTAAGACAGATGACTACAAAATAGCTTCCTACTAATCTTTTCTGAATCCCCATTCTTCAACCATCCTTTCTAAAGCGGTATCCGAGCCCCCATACCGTCTCAATCCAAAGCGGACTAGAAGGATCAACCTCAATTTTCTCTCTTAACTTACGCACATGAACATCTACCGTCTTAGGATCTCCAATATAATCTTCTCCCCAGACAAGATTCATTAATTCATTCCTAGAGAGTGCTGTATCCGGATGCTCCAGAAAGGTCTTCATCATCTGAAATTCCTTCGGAGTTAATTCAATGCTGTCATCCTGCTTAAACATCTTGTTTGCATTCAGATCCAGCCGAATCGGTCCAGCTTGAAGTATCGTTTTTTGCGGCTTGAGAGCTGATTCTGTACGGCGCAAAATCGCTTTAATACGTGCTACCAATTCTAATGGATTAAAAGGTTTAACAATGTAATCGTCAGCACCCATTTCAAGGCCATTGATTTTGTCCATATCCTGTCCACGAGCGGTTAAGAAAATGATGATGACCCCAGCGTCTTTCTCTCTTAGCTTTCGGCATATTTCGAACCCATTAGAATCAGGCAACATGATATCCAGAACCAGAACATCTGGACGGCTCACCTCAAAGCTCTGCAAGGCTTCTTCTCCACAAGCAGCTTCACTAACCACAAACCCGTTATTCGTTAAATTTATAGATATAAAACGTCTAATATTATCGTCATCTTCCACAATAAGCACATGATTGCGATCAATAGTATCCACGATTTCCACCCCTATTACCCAGAGTCTAAACAAGTAAAAAACAAAAAAACTCTCCCGGTAAAGAGAGAGTCTTGTCTCAGATCCCTATAATTAAATCACAAGTGGATATTACTCTAAATCGCTATAGTTGTCAAAATCTAATCCAGATACACAGCCTTGCCGGTCTGCGCCGATTCATAAATAGCTTCCAATATTTGCGAAACAACAAAAGCCTGTTCAGGAGTTACAACCGGGTCCTTATCCTGTTCAATCGCTTCAATCCACTTTCTTAATTCTATATCCGGAGCACTTTCAGCTTTTCCTTCATAATAGGCAACGCCGCCTGCCCCAAGCTCAATTTTATTAGTGTACAGCTTGCTGAATTTCTCACCGTTAATTCTAAGTCCGTCCTTCATATCTGCGCCTGCTTCCGTCCCACTTAAGCTGCATTTCGCTTCATGTACGTCTAGTGAATTCAGAGCCCAGCTCGCTTCCAGCATGATTGTTGCGCCATTCTCCATTACGACCATTCCAAAGGCTGAGTCCTCCACGGTGAACTTTTTAGGGTCCCACGGTCCCCATGCGTTGGCGGCTTCTTCTTTTTGTGAAAGTTCATGATATTTAGTGCCAAGCACGACTTTAGGTTTATAGTTATCCATCATCCAAAGGGTTAGGTCCAGCGCATGAGTTCCGATATCGATAAGCGGACCGCCGCCTTGTTTCTCTTCATCAAGAAATACTCCCCAGGTCGGTACGGCTCTCCGTCTGATGGCATGTGCTTTTGCAAAATAGATATGACCAAGCTCTCCGGACTCACAGGCTTTTTTCAAATATAAGCTGTCTTCTCTATATCGGTTGTCATATCCAATGGTCAGCTTCTTGCCTGTACGTTTCGCTGCTTCAACCATTCGTTTGGCATCTGCCGCTGTCTTAGCCATTGGTTTTTCGCACATCACATGTTTTCCGGCTTCTAGTGCAGCGATTGATATTTCCGCATGAACATCATTAGGCGTAAGCACATGAATAATATCAATGGATTGATCTTTTAATAGTTCAGTGTAATCCGTATAGACAGTAGCTTTGTTATTTCCGTATTTCTCCGCTGCTTCTTCAGCACGTTCTTTAATAATGTCACAAAAAGCCACGATCTCAACCTTACTTTGTCTGCTCAAGCTTGGAAGATGTTTGCCATTCGCAATACCACCACATCCAATAATCCCTACACGAAAAACCTTACTCATATCCTTCACCCTCACCTCTAATGGATTTGTTTGCTGTTTCGATAAGTTGCCGGTGTCATGCCTAACCGCTTGCGGAAGACAATATGCAAATAGGTAGCATTGGTAAACCCTTCCGACTGTGCGATTTGTTCTATCGGATAATTGCTTTCTTCAAGCTTGCGGCAGACCGCTTGCAATCGGATGTCCTCAAGCGCCCTACTGAATGATTGTTCTGCATTTACTTGCTTAAACACCCGCTGCAGCTGCCTTGAACTAATATTCAGCTTTTCCGCAACATTTTCTAAGGTAACCGTTCCTGAATAATTCGCTTCCATATATTGCATTGCGTATTGATACCGGTAAGTCAGCATATCTCTAACCGGCGCCTCCGTGCGGATCCCGCCTGAATCATACGCTCTAACGGCCTTTAATAAAATACTAATCACGAGATGCTTAATTGAAGTATAATATCCGGTCAACTTCCCATCGCATGCTTCGTACGCTTCTCGAAAACACTTCATAGCCCCGTGATAATCTTGTGCTGGGACTAAGGGTAAACACTTCAGCTTCTCCACACAGGTCTCAGCTTCCGCAACCTCCCAAAGATCAGCATCATCCCGGATCCTCTTCTTGATGTCAACATGCAGGCATAGCTCTTCCATGGATTCATCTGCGGCTGCCTCTTGACGATGCATGACACCTGGTCCGGTTAGATAGAACATTCCCTCTGACAGAGGATACTTTTGATCCCCAAGAATGACTTCTCCCTTCCCGCGCGGAATGAAATGAAACTCAAATTCAGAATGATTATGGAACTCGACTACTCTGCCCGGTGGAAAAGATGTCAAATGAAATCTAAACACTGTAATCTCGTAATGTCCCCATAGAATCGTGATATCCAATCTTTCAAGCATGTCCTGCTTCTCAAACATCATCTCATAGGGAAAGCTGCTCAACGTTAAGTCCTCCCAATCGGAATTACACAGCCTTCTTTAGCCGAGCGGTTCGCCGCCTCCATTAATCTGGTAAGCTCAACTGCCATTTCAACATTTTGAGTGGCGAGTGTATTATTTTGAATATGATCAACCCATTGATGGAAGGCGCTTTCACGATTGCTTTGCAGGGCTACTTCTTTCCAGCCTTCTTCTTTATCCGTGGATTTGTTCGTTCTAAGAAGAAGCTTATTCTCTGGTGTTCCGTAAAGCAGCGTTCCTTCAGTTCCATGCACCTCGATAGTAAACGGCGAATGACTATTCACGAAACCAGCCTCCACCACACCAATTGCTCCTGAATCCGTAAATAATGTCACTACAGCATTATCTTCCACTTCTTTACCGGTTACATACCCAAAATTAGCACTAACCCCAGTCACATCTTGATCTAAGAAAAGCTTCGCCAAATACATGGGATGACAGCCAAGATCAATCAAAGCTCCGCCTCCACATTGCTCCAAGCTAAAGAAATGATTAGGAAGCCAGCTTTCCGTTGCTCCGTTATGGGATAAGCGAACTCTAACGTAAGTAATCTTGCCGAGCAGCTCCTGACTTAGAATCTCTTGAATAGTTAATGTATAGCCGTCATTTAAACGAGGCAAGGAGACCGTTAGCTTCACTTTGTTCTCGTTAACTTCTGCGATAATTGCGTTAACTTCTTTTAACGTTGGGGCAATAACTTTTTCTGTGAAAATATGTTTGCCCGCCTTGGCCGCAGCCACGATTACGTCTCTATGCATATTCGTTGGTGCATCCACGATAACGGCATCTATATCCTCTTGCGCAAGCAGATCATCCAGTGATTCAAAAAAAGGAATATTCAAGCTTTCCGCAGCTTTGTTCCCACGCTCTACGTTTTCGTCCCAAACTGCAGCTAATACGGTATCTTCATGCTCCTGAGCTTGCTTGGTATAATCCCATGCATGCACATGCCAATAGCTGAGCTTACCAATTCTAATGGTCATTTACTTGTGCCTCCCGTATATATGTTATTCTGACATCTGCTATAAAAATAACACATAATAAACAGCTTTTTTAGTAGGAAAATGCGACAAAACATATATAATATTACGACACATAAAATCCGGAGTGAAATACGATCCCTAAAAAAAGAAACCCTTGCTATAAAAGCTAAAGGTTTCTTTATACTTGGCTTAATGGGTTAGTGGCTTATTATATCCTTTGTCATCAAAGGGCTGCAGTTTCTCGAACCACTTCTTTTTCAATAGTTTAAGCTCCCAGCGCACGTCGGTTACGTCTTCTGACTCCTTCTGCTCTAACACCTCATAGCTGAAGGCTTCTGCTCCAAGTTCCTTCCAGTCCTTTTGCAGCTCTGCATTTGCAAATCTGCCCATTTCTAATTGCATCTGTATAGTCATCCATTTATTCTTCAGGTTGGGATAGCTGTCAACGAATATTTTCCCGCTTCTTTTGTTTGTAATTTGAATAGCACCCATGTACGTCTTGAGCTGCTTATATTGCTCCTGAAGTTCTTTACGTTTACTTTTGTCCATTATAATTTATGATTCTCCTTTCACAGGCCATTCTGCTAAATTTCAGTACCCCATTTCTTTCAATAAACGGGACAATACCGAAAGTCGTTCTCCGATCATTTCACCATCATCACTAAGCGCCTGAGCGAACAGCTTAATATCATTATCAATCATGGGATTGTCTGCACATACAGATACACTCATTGCATCTCCCTGCAGTCCAATACGATCAATCATAGGGCTCTCGGGATCATACATTTTTGGAAAACGATAGGCCTCTTGAAAATACAAACTACTTCTGCAAATCAAAATTGCCAGGTCAAGCACTCTGTGCATTGGCAGCTCTTCGGACTGTCTCGACCATTTGTCCCCTGTATGTCTCCATACCTTTGCTGAGATGTCGACCTTTCCTCTATCGTTCCATTGTGCTAATCCTAGGGATAGACCTTTTGCGTCTGTGTCCCCGGCGTAGCGGCCATCAACCTGCTCGTAATTTTCTGACACGACTACAGGTTTATGTTTTAGAGTTGTTGGGATTTTCATGATTAGTCACTCTCCATTTTATGATTTACTAATTTACTCATTTACTAAATTACTAATTTACTAATTTACTAAATCTAAGATTCATATTACCCGGCAAAAGATCATCTGTCAAACGACATTACACCCGTTTTATCCAACAAAACAAAAAATCCCTCTGCGCGTAGCAAAGGGACTGTTATTTTCATGTAAAATATATCTCTAGCTTAAATGATCATTCACATTACAAAACCAAACCATATGGACAGAATCAGGTCCCCAATAGTCTTCTACTACTTTATAAGGCTGCCCAAATTTACGTTGCCACCTGACCTGTGCACGTTTATAACCGCTGTCCAGACAAAACTGCTCTACCCCTTGCTTTTTTAGAAATATCATCATTTCCTTAATTAAGGCTGAACCCACACCTTGGCCCTGATAACTTGGCATAATGTATAAACTGCCCAATTCCCCTATTTCATCTAACTGATGATCCGTGCAGGTTTGAATATCTTCGCCACAAGGTCCAAAGGAAATCGTACCGACAACCTGCTCTTCTATTTTTGCAAGAAGGAAGTAAGGCTCTCCGGTCGTAGTATCCAGTGAAGTCATCACCATTTGCTTTTTATGATCTATTTCACTTTGGATATCGTCTTGTAAATGATCAAGCCCTTCTTTTTCAAAGGCATCTTGGATTGAAGTTTCAAAAACAGAGCATGTGGATTCAAAATCAGCTGGAGAAAGCGTGCTTATGGTCATTGGATTACTCTTATTCATTGATTCGGACACCTCTTCTATTCCCGGCCGGAATTCTTAAAAACCCTGCAATAATATACTATCAGCATTCAGACTGAAAGGTTTATATTCATAGAACTACTTTACTGGAGGTCATCATGAATATATTGTCCTTTCTGATCTATTGCGTTGTCGCTACATTTACACCCGGTCCTACCAATATTGTTATTCTTTCTTCCGTGCAGCATTCCGGGGCTAAAAAATCAATGGGGTATGTATACGGATCCACGCTGGCTTTTGGCTTATTACTTATCCTTTCTACTCTGCTGAACCGTATTCTAGTAGAAATCATCCCAAATATCCTGATCATTATGCAAATCATTGGGAGTTTATATATGCTCTACCTTGCTTATAAAATCTTTAAAATGGGTTCAATGGAAGACCAGCCTGACCCCAATGCCAATTTCCGCTCAGGCGTGCTTATGCAGCTTGTGAATCCTAAAGTGCTAGTATTTACACTAACGGTTATTCCCAACTACGTAATGCCATTCTATACCTCTTCGCTTGCCTTGTTTATATTTGTTATAATTATAACTGTGATCGGATTTTTTGCATTTACGACATGGGTTGTATTTGGGACAATCTTCAGAACATTTATGAAAAATCATCAAAAAGTTCTAAATACCGTGATGGCACTGTTTTTAGTATACTCGGCCATTATGATATCGGGAATCCTATAAAGTCGCGGAGGTTAAGAACGTGGAGAAATTTAACTATAAAAAGTCAGCAGAGATCCTGTCCTTATCCGCCAGCCTTACTGATTTCACCTATAAAAAACATTGCCATGAGGAATATGCACTCGGTGTGACCCTTCGTGGCATTCAGCAATATAATCTTGACGGTAGTTTGCAATCCTCTCATAAAAATGGCGTAATGTTGTTTAATCCAGAACAAACGCATGATGGCAATGCGTATGATAAAGGTGGCATTGATTATGTCATGCTTTATATTAAGCCAACCCTAATGTTAGAGATATTAAGAAAAAAAGAACTCCGCTTCGCCACTCCTATCTTATACGATGACAAATTGGCGCAGTGCATATTAGCCCTAAACCATGCCATTCAGAATGGCAAAGAGGAGTCTTTGTGCAGTGAACTGCTATTCACTCTGGTTCATTTAGTCTCTAATACTGAAATAGTTACCGATCGTAGAACGAATAATAAATTTCTCAAAAAAGCAAAGGAAATGATGTACTGCAGTTTAGACCATGTGCTGAAGCTGGACGATCTCTGCACAGAGTTTGGTCTATCCAAATATCAGTTTATTCGCGAGTTTAAGACACATACAGGAATATCGCCCTATCAATTTTTCTTAAATTGCAAGGTAGAGCGTGCCAAGCAGTCCATAGAGAGAACCAAGGATATCTATGCAGCTGTTGTAGATTGCGGATTTGTGGATCTAACTCATCTGAACAGGCATTTTAAAAGCGTATTCGGAATAACCGCACATGAATACCGGTCACAGTTGTAAGATCTGCCCTCCTACCATTGTCCAGAGCACTTTGAATTCATCATCCAAGAGAACCAGGTCAGCATCCAAGCCAGAGGTGATCGTCCCCTTTTGTTGAAGTTCAAGAATATTGGCCGGTGTAGTTGAAGCCATTTGCACCGCATCTGTGAGCGAAATTCCAGTTTCGACAGTATAACGTAAGGCTTCATTCATGGTAACTGTACTGGAGGCCAGCGTGCCATCTTCCAATCGCGCTATGCCACCAGATACCGTAACCTGATGTCCTCCAAATATATAATTTCCATCCCCTAACCCCATTGCCTGTAAGGCATCTGTGATCAAGACCATTCCTTCCGGTCCTTTCATGGTATGCATCAAGCGGATAATTGCAGGATGCAGATGGACATTATCCACAATAGCTTGCAGGCTCACATGCTTCTCTTCGAAAGCGGCAACCACAATCCCCGGATCTCGATGATGGATCGGCCGCATGCCATTAAAACAATGCGTAACATGACTTGCCCCAGCGGCAAAAGCTTGTTTGGCTTCCTCATATGTGGCATCCGAATGAGCAATCGCTATCACTACTCCCTGTTCTTTCAAAAAGGAAAGAAGCTCCATGCCTCCCGGCAGCTCAGGAGCAATCGTAACCATTTTTATGAGTGATCCAGCTTCTTGGAAAATGAGCTTCATTTCCTCTAAGTTAGGATGCCGCAGATACTTTTCATTTTGCATTCCTTTTCTCTTGGGGTTTAGATAAGGTCCCTCTAAGTGAATGCCTGCGATCTTTGCTCCCACTTCATACCCAATGACACGTTTGACACTACGAATCATCTCTAAAAGATCCTCCATCGTAGAACTCACAGAGGTAGCCAGAAATGAGGTGCAACCAGAAGCTGCACAAGCCTTCGATACTTCTTGAATACTCTCTTCAGTACCGTCCATCATATCAAACCCGTTAGCGCCATGAATATGCACATCTATCATTCCGGGCACTAACAAATGCCCTCCGCCATCAATCCGTTCATACTCACCCTCTGGGATAGAAATATCTCCTGAGTCTATCCTCATCACCTTTCCTTCAGAAATCCATACATTGGCCGCTGAAACTATACTATTCTGAAGCACTACTTGTACATTTTGCAAAATATAAGTCATAAACATTCTCCTCCAGTCGTTATCACTCTTGATTTCGAACCTCTTCAACTTCATCTAAGCACTCAATAACTGTGATGTTCTTCTGATCTAGAACTTCTCTGATCTCGATTGGAAGCTCTCGATTTGTAACTAAAATATCAACGAAATCAAAGTCTAGCCGATAAAAGGATTTAGCATTAAATTTGGTGTGATCCGCTACTAAAATCACTTGATCAGATCTTCGAGCCATTTCTCTTTTTACCCGCGCATCTTCTTCATAAGGATAATAGAGTCCATCAGCACAGATCGCCGATGC
This sequence comes from Paenibacillus sp. FSL H7-0323, assembly GCF_038002725.1. Taxonomy (NCBI): domain Bacteria; kingdom Bacillati; phylum Bacillota; class Bacilli; order Caryophanales; family Paenibacillaceae; genus Paenibacillus; species Paenibacillus sp. FSL H7-0323. Next base: position 2,412,076 of record NZ_JBBODB010000001.1, read on the forward strand.
TCCAATAAAGGCTTTATCCGCACGAATTTCACTAAGTTTATCGATAATGGAAGAACCATATAACAAGCGGTTTTTCACATTCAAGTAACCACCAAGTACATAAATTAGCAGATCCTCGCGATGGGATAAAATCCCTACATTATCTATCGAGTGCGTGACAACCGTAATATCCTGCGCACTAATTTGTTCTGCAACAAACTGTACAGTGGTCGATACATCTAAAATCACAGTCTCACGATCTTGGATAAGCCCGGCCGCGATCTTCCCTATTCTCTGCTTACTCTCGGATTCATCGATCAAACGATCTTGATAAGATAATAATTCTTTTTGCAATTCAGGTAACGCTAGACCGCCATGCGTCCGAACAACGACGCCCTCTTGTACTAACCTAACAATATCCCGTCGGGCAGTATCTCTTGAGACTTCAAATTGCGTACAGATATCTTGAACACTCATCGATTGGTGTTGTTTCAAATATTCGAGTATTTTTAATAATCGTTCCTCTTGATACATAATGAAATTCACCTCCTAAAGTCATCATAAGTCATTTTATAAGTATTTACAAGCATTTATAAGTTAATATTTAAGTATATATAAGTATTAATGCGTAAAAAAAGACGAAAGCCAGATGCATGTGCATCCGCTAACGCCTTTAAAATGTCTATTCTTTAGGATTCACTTCACAATGTCACTTCACATCGCGGTTCCAGCTCTTCTGTATCTTTCGAATATAAACAATTTGGCCCACATGATAAGCATTATGTGTTGTTACATTTCCGAGAACTTCCCACCATTTACTGTCTGGAAATCCTTGAACATCAGCTTCCAATTGTTCTTTCTTAATCAATTCCTGCCAGTGTAAAAGAACCTCTAAAAGTTGTTTTTGCAGCGCTTCGAACGTTTTCCCTTCTGCAACGACAAAGGTATTATTATTACTATCCACTGGAGGAACCGCCTGAACACTGGCTTCTTTATACCTTGTTTGCCAAGTTTCATTCCAGTAAAGCAGATGCTGCACAATCTCAGCAATACTATTGCTTTCTTCCGTTACCTTCCAAAAAGCTTCTTCTTCACTTAAGTCTTTAACCGCCACTTCAAAGGGCACATACCAACTCGGATCATTCGCATTGGCCAGCAACTGGTTGGCTAGAACATCATAAGCATGAAACATTCTTCCTTCCCCCATTTTCTAGATAAATTATATGCAAATCAAGTACCGCAGAATGTACGATATGGACATGCGGATTCCTCAGGAAGTGCCGAGTATTCCTCTTGTTCAGAGGAGTAGGCGTATGGGTTAGTCAAAGCTTGAAGTAACCTCTCCATCACATCGTAATCTTCCCGCTCTACCGCAGCCTCAAGCGCTTCTTCTACACGATGGTTCCGCGGAATAATCGCAGGATTGCTGCTATGCATCAGCTTCTGTGAAGAGGATTGTGCTTCCTGCTGCCTGCTAAGCCGCGCCTGCCATAGCTCATTCCATTGCTTAAATTCAGGGGTGCCAAACAGATCAGCATCTTCCGTTACGCCTAAAGTTAAGGACCGAAATGTATTAGTGTAGTCAGCCCGATATTTTTGCATCAGTTCAAGGAGGGTATCAATCAGAGCAACATCCTCTAACTCTTCGTTAAAGATTCCCAGCTTCGCTCTCATTCCCGTTAGCCAATATTGATAGGACCGCTCCGAAAAATCTGAAATTGCCTCCTCAGCCAGCTTAATCGCCTGTGCCTGATCGTCAGCCAGCAATGGCAAGAGAGTCTCGGCAAATCTGGCGAGATTCCATGCGCCAATCCCGGGCTGATTGTGGTAAGCATAACGACCCCGCTGGTCTATGGAACTAAATACTGTCTCAGGATTATACACATCCATGAAGGCACATGGACCATAATCAATCGTTTCTCCGCTAAGGGCCATATTATCAGTATTCATCACTCCGTGGATAAAACCTACAAGCTGCCATTTAGCAATTAGCGCTGCTTGACGTTCCATTACTTCCCGAAGCAAAACAAGATATGGATTATCTTCCACAGGAGCTTCTGGATAATGTCTTTGCAACGTGTAATCAGCCAGAATACGCAGATCCTCCACAGTCCCCCATGCAGCAACATATTGGAAGGTTCCAACACGCAAATGACTGGCAGCAATCCGGGTCAGAACCGCCCCCGGCTGTTCCGTTTCCCGAATTAGCGGCTCCCCTGTAGCTACCACCGCCAAGCTGCGAGTCGTAGGAATCCCGAGTCCATACATCGCTTCACTGATGATATATTCGCGTAACATCGGTCCAAGCGCTGCCCGGCCATCGCCACCACGAGAGTATGGGGTTCTTCCCGCACCCTTCAATTGAATATCCACACGATCACCTTGAGGGGTGATCTGTTCGCCCAGCAGCACTGCTCGACCGTCTCCCAACATGGTAAAATGTCCGAATTGATGTCCAGCATAAGCTTGCGCAAGCGACAGGGTACCTTCAGGAACTTCGTTGCCGGCAAGAATCCCAAGACCCTCCTTACTCTGTAGTGCAGTGCTATTCAGCCCAAGAGTAGCAGCCAATGGTTCATTAAAAATAATCAGTTCCGGTTTACGCACAGGCGTTGGCTTAATCCTTGTAAACATTGATTCCGGCAGATGAGTATAACTGTTCGCAAAATTCCAGCCTATATCTATTTTCTCTGTCATATTATCTCCTTTTTATACCCTCAGTCTCTATGCCTTTATTAACTCAGAATAAGTTATGTTAAAATTTAATGCAAATCTTCTCGCAGACCTATGTTTTTGCCGAAGTGTTACAAAGACCGCCCGGCTTCCTGCCATTTTATGCAGGGAACCGGGCGGTCTTAATTATGATGTTCTATCTTGTTTTCAACTTATTTGGAAGCTAATTCGCTCCGCCTTTGGAGAGCATAATATTGAGAATGGTCTTGTCAGTATCCGCCAGCCCTTCCTGAACCAAACGCTCCATGTTGCGGATGGTATCTTCCACCTCTTCGAAAATCACACCATCCTTGGTTGTAGGAGCAATGTTGTTCATAGCCAGAGTGGCTGCCTGGATCGCCGTATTGGTGGAGGTGGAAATCTTCAGCGCACAGGTAGAATTCGCACCGTCACAGATCATGCCTGACAAAGAAGCTATCGTATTCTGTATCCCATGCTTGATCTGCTCAAGACTGCCGCCCATGAGATAAATGATCCCGCTATTTGCTCCTACTCCCCCTGCAATCCCTGAACCACATAATGGGGACAAACGCCCGATATAATGTTTGATGTGCACAGTGACCAGATTGCTCAGTGCAAGCGCCCGAGCTAGCATTTCTTCATCTTTGTCCAGCAATTCCGCCAGAGCTATAACGGGAAGCGTACAGGCGATGCCTTGATTGCCACTGCCCGCAGTTGTCATCACAGGCATTGCACTGCCATCCATTCGAGCATCTGAAGCCGCTGCGGTAGCCGCGATAATTCTGTTCGCTACATCATTGCCGAACAGATTCACCGCAGATTGCTGATTCATTTTCTTACCTACTTGCAAGCCATAATCGCCTCGCAATCCCTCATCAGAGATCGCTTTGTTCATCCGCGCCCCTTCCAAGAGAAAGCTAAGGTCTGAAAAAGGAGCGGTACAGATAAACTCGAATATCTGGTCAACTGAGCCCGCATACTCTTCCGTGTCGGAAAGACCAGGCTTGCCACAGTCGGCTTTTGAATTCCGGGGTGTTATTTTCTCCCCGTCCAGAGCCAAATATTCTATATGGGTGTGCTCTCTGGCAATAATGGCAGTCGCCGTATGGTTCTGCGTAAACAACTGGGCTTCAATATATAATTTCTCAGGAGTGTCCTTTATCTCCACTTTTAGCAGCTTTCTATCCAGCAGGTCATTTGCCATCTTCAACTCAGCCTGCGTCAGACCTGACAGAATTTCCAGCTCCTTGTGAGAACGGCCGACCACCGCTCCAAGGGCTGCTGCGATGGGCAGGCCTGTCTGGCCTGTCCCGGGAATGCCCACTCCCATTGCATTTTTGATAATATTACCGCTGAGATGCAGCTGAATCCCCGTAATTTCTTCCTCGAGAAGCTCTGCCGCCAAGGAGACGGCATACGCAACTGCAATCGGCTCCGTACAGCCTTCTGCCGGCACGACTTCCTTGTGTAAAATTTCCAATAAGTTGCTCATGTATGCATTTCCCCCTTTTCTCTCACTGTTGGACTTATTTATATATAGTAACTCAGAGAGAAGTTTCAGGGAATCCTTTTTCTTAGGAATCACTCCTGCATCCCCCTAATATAGTGTAGGAAAGAAAGGCGGGATGTACGTGAGTAAGAGGGATGAGCAAGAGCAAAGGGCGATCTTTCTAGCTGCAGTCTGCGGGCAAACCTATACACAATTTTCAAATATAGATGGAGTTTTCGTCATTCCATTAGATTATCAGCTATGTCATCCCATTGAAGCACAATCCTTCAATAATGTATGGGAACGTTTCGGCTTTATTTTGGAGTCTCCACAAGAGATTATTATCGCTTTTCGGGGAACCAGTACGACGACCAATTGGATATCCAACGTCCTCGCTTCACAGGAACGGTTCAAATATCTTAAAGAAGACTCTCTCACCCATCGTGGCTTCACCAACATTTATTCTTCAGCTCGGGACGGCATCTTCTCTGCGCTCTCCAAGCTATCTCCTGACAAGACCTTATACATTACGGGCCACAGCCTCGGTGGAGCGCTCGCCACCTTATGTACCTTAGATATTGCGGCAAATACCTCTTACACCTCACCTAACCTATATACTTATGGTTCCCCACGGGTAGGTGATCCGGACTTCGTTAATATTTTCAAACAATATGTGCGGAAGAGTTACCGGTATGCCAATCTTTTTGATGTTGTAACCTACGCACCTCCACATGTCTATAAGCTCCCCAAACGGGAAAAAAAGTATTATTACAATCATGTCCATACTTTTAACTCACTGTCTTTCCAGAATGGATCTACAAGTGGTAATCACGTAATCAGCAGCTATTTCGCCGAGCTCTCCAAGCTCCAACCGGAATTCGCTCAAGAATTATGTATAACGAACCCTGGATTCTGTCCACTCGTGGCTACGAAAGCAGAAGTATAATGTCAACACAAAAAGAAGGTGCCCAACAAGCCATATGCTGGCTGCCGGAACACCTCTTTTCTTCGTATGATTCGAAACCATCAGCAGTCACAAAGTCACTAACGGACCCCATCGACTCTAACAGCAGTATATTTCCACTTTAAGAATTCCATCGGACCCCATGGCCACTATTGGCATAAAAACCCGTAATATAAGTCACTTTCTAACGAATAGCTGCACTGGAGTCCGAAACGCTGCCCAAAAGGCGATTATTTAGCAATTAACATCATCTAGGTCCGATACCGGTACGAATGAAACTAGATCAGAATATAAAATAAACTAATACCACACCTAGGACTAACAGAATAAGTGAAACTATGTGCTGTTTCGTATGTTTTAGAAATTTCCAGTCGATAAACGACTGAAATCCTATTGCTACTATTATAACTACAATCCAAAACCACTTCATAACCGTACCCTCTGGGCCATCGGCAATTATTATCACAATCCCCGTAATTAATCCCACAAGTGCAAGTATAAGCTTCCCTTTTATATTAAGCTCATAACCGTCTTCAGGAAGTTTTTCTTTATCCGGGCCAACAATCCATATCCTTAGAAATAGGTTAGAAAAAGCAAGGATTATAAGTATAAGTCCAATTTTCACTTTCGTTCACCTCCACTCTTATATAGAATTCATTCGTATTTATTTCTGATCATTAGTTCTTTGATTTCTCTTAACTCATTTAATATTTCTTTTGATAGTTGTGTACTTCTAGAGTTATCGATGCCTACTTTAATCACGAATATTCCAAGCAACAAATAGATGATTAGCATTACGATGATCCCCAATTCACGTTCACTCCTCTTATTTTTGTATATTTCATTAAAGATATAGTTAGCATTAGATTAATATTATTCCCATGATACCATAATAAGGATATCTAATTAACACTCAGGAGCTTGCCGTTTGCTTGACAAATGATCAGTATATTCGATAAAATATACTATATCTTGATAATCAAGATAATTGATCTGCGAGATTTTTTCTATGCGGGAACGCGATTAATCTTAACTGAAAAGAGGGAACACAATGGCAGTACTTATTCTATACGCTACAAAATCTGGAGCAACAGAACAATGTGCAAAAGTATTATCAGAAGAGCTACCTCAGAGCAAAATTTGCAATATAGAATTAGAGAAGCCGAATATCGAGGCATTTGATAGCATTATTTTAGGAGCAGGAGTAAGAGATGAAAAAATATATAAAGCCATTCGTGACTTTATCAAAAAAAATAAAGATGAGTTACTGACTAAGAAGATGGGCTACTACATTTGCAACGAGAAACCTAAGAAAACCGAAGAATTAATAAAGAAAAATTTCCCTGATGATCTGAAAGAAGCTGCGATTTGTATTGAATCTTTTGGAGGTTATAAGGCCTATAAGGCTCCAAAGGAAGGTACTGATCAGCTAAAAGGGATTTTGGTAGATAAAATAAGAGAATTCTCACAAAATTTCAAATAAAAAATCCTGTTACCAAGACGAAAATCTTGATAACAGGATTCTTTTTTTATATACGTTTATTGCGCCTTGAGGGTCACTTCAAACTTCGCACCGACATCACCAACAAATACAATTTTGCCGTTGTTAGGAAGTTTGACTTGTTTAAGACCGCTAATGGTGAAGTAATTCACACATACACCATTCTCATCATAGACGGCAAAGGAACTTTTGGTTGGCAGCTCTACTGTCATTATCTTACCTGTTGCCGTTTCAGGAACTCCATACCATCTAGCATATCCATCTGATTGGATAGTTACCATAGATTGCGGGCCTGCATAAATAGGTTTAACCGCATCTTGATGTATAAACAATTGATTGCCAATCTTTAAATACTCCACACCATTTTTCTCTTCAAAAATAAGATCCGCAAGATCGCGTCCAGCGATGGTTGGGATTTGCACGGTCATTTCTGCTTTATTAGGCCCAGTTATTTTATTCGAGCCCATATAACCAGGTGCGTCAGGGAACATAGCGATTCCAGCTACCGGCATACTCATGTAATATTGGGAGCTGTACTTCTCGCTGACATCAAAATACAATTTCCCTTGGCGCTGCTGCCATGCAGTAGTGACCTCTTGAGATAGGGCATTAGGTTCAAGCTTCTCAGCTGCATATTGGGTAACGGCAGTTTCACCAAGTCCTGGAATCACCCCATACCCTTGACTCCAAAGATAGATACGGCCATTGCTCTCCTTCACAAAGCTAACTTTACTTGTACCCTCTGCATCTAAGAATTCACCGTTCGAATTATAGGAAAATTTCTGCGCCGGCATTGTAGGAGCTATAATTGAAGATATACTCAATTCCCCAGCTTTACTAACCTCTATCTTCATTAGTTGCGTAGAATCACCATAGACACCCGCATAGTTTAACAATTCTTGCGGCATATCTTCTTTGTTCGAAGTTTTAAATGTTGGTGTAGCTTTCAGTTCCTTAATAGCTCCCTTTTCCTGTAAAGCGCTGAGTAAAATTTCGTTGGCAAGCATCTGGTCCGTTGTACTTGATCCGCCAGAAGATATTACTGCTGCTGCCATCCGCTGCTCGGGCAGTACAACTAATGAGGTATGATACAGACCTGTATCTCCACCCTTTGTCAAAGCCTTGATTTCGTACTGATTAAATGGATATAAGTTCACACTGTCCCAGCCTAATCCATAAGCTAACGAATTATCGGCTCCTTTAGGCCATATTCCACGCTTATATTCCTCTTGTTCCATCGCTTTTACAGACTTTTCTGACAAAATGCCAGTCGATTGGCCTGTAAAAATAGTTGCAAAACGCACCAAATCCTCAGCAGTGGAATAGATACCACCTGTTCCAATCACGTTAATGGTTTCTTTGGGTAAAGCTGCTGAGTAGGTAGCATTATAGACACTAGCCAGCTGAGAAGAAGCTACAGAATCTACAGGCGTTTTCGTATGTTCAAGCCCTAGAGGTTCTGTGAAATTTTGATGAATGAATGTGGTAAAGTCCGTGCCACTGACCTTTTCAACAATCAACTCAGCCAACGTAAATCCATCATTACAATATACTGAGTAGGCGCCTGGATCGGCCTTCAGACGTTGTGTTGACAAAGTCTCTAGCAAACTATCTTTTGCAATAGGATCGGAATCATTAAATAAGAAAGAATTGGATAAGTTCGAGCCAGCAAGACCTGATGAATGATTCAACAGCATCCGTACAGTGATTTGCTTATAACGAGAATCTTCCATCGTAAAATTATTCAAATAAGATACGACTGAACCGTCCAAATCTACTTTTCCTTGCTCAACAAGCTTCATAATAGAAGCTGTTGTATACATTTTACTCGTCGAGCCAATACCATACATCGTTGTGACGCTTGGTGCTGTCTTACTCTCCACATGGCTAAATCCAGATTGACCGCTCACAACGATATTATCGCCATCAATAAGAGCATATTGGAGACTAGTCGTCCCCAGCTTCTCCGTTAAGAACGCCGCCTTCTCTGCTGCCACTTTCTGAGTGTTCACATACGTTTGCCCTTTGCTGCTATCCGCTGCTAAAACACTAGTAGGGACATACACCAATAGAAGCAATGCAACTAATAAGGATGCCAAATTTTTCTTCATACATAACCTCCCGATATGAAATCGTCATCCTTTAAAGGATAATTTATCCATGGAGTAATGTAAAGGAAGTTTATACTATTGGGATTATATAACTAATCTACTATTTCTACTTTATCTCCGATTCGAATTTCCCCTGTTTTGATTACAGAGGCATAGACTCCGAAATGCAAATCAAACTCTTTATGTAATTTTTTCAAAAGCACTGGGTCCTTCTGGAGACTATCCGGGTCCATCGTAATCACAACACATCTCTCACAAAAACTATCTACCTGTAGCTGTACATCCCCAATGTTGAGCCGGCGTCCAATCCAATCTCCTTCAAAAAGAGAATCATCATTCAGCGCGATAACAAAATTCCCGCGAAAACGACGTTGATCCAAGGAATGCCCCCAGGTTGCCTCCAGTTTTTTTAAGCTGGCATCCGTAATGAGTAGAATACTAGCGCCATCCACGGATAGGAGCTGCGGATGTTCTGGCTGTGGATGTGCAGCTTTTAGACCAGACATAGTGATTGGAGTTTTGGTTTGGCTTTGGATTTCTTCCAATAGATTATCATCCCATCCAAAGGTTCGCCCGTCTGATGCCGTTACATGGATTTGTCCATCTATAAATTGCGCTTGATAGGTAAGCATATTCGGTATATTTCTAGCGGTGATATATCTTCGCCAGCCCTCTTTTGACTCATCGTAAAAGGAGCAAAAACGGTCACCAAGCATTCCATACGGTTCAATCATACAGCTTTCTAATTTTTCACCCGCAAATGACTTGACCGGGTAACGATTAATTCCTTGAATTTCACCAACAACTGATAACATAATACAACGCCTCCACTTGTCTTAAAATGCAACGTATCTTCCTATTCTACCTGATTTTATTTATCTGTTGTATGAATATCTAATAACCCAGAAATTTTATATGTTTTATTGAGTTATATGTTTTATACTATGACTGTTAGACATATTGCATTTTGAAATAACACTCACTCCCCCATAAAGAAGAGAGGTAACCTGCTGTGCGGACAAATGATTTTCAAGGTTTTGACTTTGTTTTTACTCAAGCCGTGATGGGTATGGCCCTTATTTCGCTTGATGGAACGTTCCTAAAACTGAATTCAGCATTATGCGACCTCTTGGGGTATGATGAAACCGAATTAACGACACCCTCTCCAACCGTCCGTACCCTACTAGATCAGATTCATAAATTCAATTCATTAGGAAGTTCTCTTCCACCTACGAGCACTGATCCGCAGAGACTCGAAGTAGATTATTTCCATCCCACCGGACGCCGGTTATCTTTAAAGGTCTCCATATCTATCCTTCTGGGTGACAATGGTCAACCCATATATTATTTTACTCAATTCGAGAATAAGACCCTGATCAGGGAAATGGAGACTCAGCTTCAGGTTGTGAAGACCCATCTACTTGAAAAAGAGAGCTCTTTTCTACAGCTGCTGGAGGAACTGCCTCAGCCCGTGCTTATCACTAGGGGAGGGATTGTTCTGTACGCAAATTCGGCAGGTTTACAATTAATCCATGCGGAAAGCCTAGATCAAGTGCTTGGTCTATCGACTATGGATATTGTAGACTACTCTAATTATGAAATTCTCTCAGAACGAAGAAAGAAATTCAACACTGATAGAACAACAGGTTCTGTCTGCTACCTGATTAATTGTTTAAACAACCAGCAGAAATATGTAGATGGGATTACATTGCCGATCATTTATGAGGGAAACGAAGCCTACATTGGCATATTCAAAGATATATCCGAGCAAGTATTGGAAGATGAACGACTGATACAGTCCGAGAAATTATCCACAGCAGGACAGTTAGCAGCTGGAATCGCTCATGAAATACGGAATCCTCTTACAGCCATTAATGGCTTTATGAAGCTACTGCGCTCTTCCGAGCGGATGAATGATAAATATATTTCCATTATTGAGTCAGAGTTGAAACGCATCGAGTTCATCGTCAACGAACTGCTTGTCTTATCTAAACCCCAAACCACTCATATTAGTAAACCAGTGGATTTATTGTCTTTGCTGGAACAAGTCACCACACTAATGAATGGACAAGCTGCCCTAAAAAATCTCAAGATCCTCCCTGTCTGTACTGATCAATCCATTTGGATCAATGGTGAGGCTTATCAGATGAAGCAGGTATTTATTAACTTACTTAAAAATGCGATGGAAGCAATGAATCATGGGGGAAACATCTATATTCATGTGCAAACCTATGACAGAGAAGCCCGAATCAGTGTGCAGGATGAAGGCTGTGGGATGACAGAGGAACAGATCAATGCCCTCGGCAAACCATTTTATACGACCAAAGAAACAGGAACAGGCTTAGGTTATATGATCACACAAAATATTATACATAATCATGGCGGAGCGATCTCTATAGAAAGTATTCTGGAGCAAGGAACAACTTTTACTGTGAGTATTCCAACGATCATTACACCTGAGGAACCTATCATGTAGAAGATGAGGTATCGCAACATCATGCAAGAATGCCCCTAATTTTCACATTATAATGGTTATACATAATTGGAAAAGAAGGTGCAGCAATGACTCGTGAAGTTCGAACAGTTGTTTTCGATCGTGACTTAAAATTTGAGGCCTATCGATTCGAAGGTATTATGCAGAAGTTTCCCAACCATTTTCATGACTATTATGTCATAGGTTTTATTGAACAAGGAAAAAGACATCTGCTATGTAACCAAGAAGAGCATATTCTTAACAGCCGAGATGTGGTCATCTTTAATCCGGCGGATCCCCATGCCTGTGAACAGATAGACGGGAGAACGCTTGACTATCGCTGCATCAATATTCAGCCGGAAGTCATGCGTGAGTATGTGCTAGAAATTACCGGCATAGACTACTTACCGCGGTTCACACACAATGTTCTCTACCAAAGTGAACTGTCGAGCCCTTTACACGATCTGCACCAAATGATATTAGAGGATCAATCCGATTTTCAAAAAGAAGAGTTATTTCTATTTCTCCTTGAGCAGCTTTTGAGAGAATACACGGAGACAGAAACCCTCTGTCCCGCTCAAGAGCCTACTTCTGAAATTAAAATCATTTGCGAATACATAGAGTTACATTATGCGCAGAACATTACGCTGAACCAGCTAAGTGAATTGAGCGGCTTAAGTAAATATCACTTGCTGCGTTTATTTACCAGACAGAAAGGAATATCACCTTACCGTTACTTGGAAACTATTCGCATCAACCACGCCAAAAGGCTTTTAGAACAAGGAATATTGCCAATAGAAGTAGCCTCTCTAACCGGATTCAGTGATCAGAGCCATTTCACAAATTTTTTTAAAAGACTCATAGGCTTAACCCCTAAGCAATATATGCGTATATTTGTTCAGCAAACGGGAGTAAAGTCATCAATGGAACTTACGAAATGATAGATCAACGCAAGATTAACACAGGACATCTGCTGGCATTGCTTACGATTTTAATCTGGGGAACCACCTTTATCTCCACAAAAATACTGTTAAAAGACTTTACGCCTGTGGAAATTTTGTTCTTCCGTTTTCTTATTGGGTACTTTGTACTGTTACTGATCTATTCACGTCCAATCCGAACTACATCCTTTAAAGAGGAATTACTCTTTATCTCAGCAGGTCTTTGTGGAGTCACGTTATATTTTCTTATAGAAAATATTGCCCTAGTCTATACCCTTGCATCCAATGTAGGTGTGATTGTCTCCATCGCTCCATTTTTCACGGCGGTTATCGCTCACTTCTTTTTAGAAGAAGAGAAATTTCATAGGCAGTTTTTTATAGGATTTTTGATAGCCTTGACAGGAATTATATTAATTGGGCTGAACGGGAGTTATCTTCTGCCACTGAACCCCATCGGCGACTTGCTGGCATTGCTGGCACCTGTGGTTTGGGCAATATATTCAGTGTTGATGCGAAAAATAAGCCTACTAAAGGTTCATACTATAGGGGCTACCCGCAGAGTATTTTTCTATGGTCTGCTGTTTATGCTGCCTACTCTGTTTCTGTTTGATTTCCAGCTGGGTCTGAGTAGATTCAAAGAGATTTCAAATGTAGCTCACCTGCTTTTCTTAGGTCTGGGTGCCTCGGCACTGTGTTTTTTGACTTGGAATAAAGCTGTAGGGATTCTAGGGGCTGTAAAAACAAGTGTATACATCTATATTGTGCCTGTAATTACAGTGGCAGCTTCCGCCCTTGTTCTGAATGAAAAGATCACCTGGGCAATCCTGACGGGAACTTTTTTAACGCTCACCGGTTCATATATTTCCGAACGCAAACCTAAATAACCACACCATCTTTAACATTTAATAAAAAGAAGCCCCAGCAGCGTGATGCATACTGGAGCTTCTTTAAGTTTCATTCCATACTCAGAACAGCGAGACAGGAATAAGCTTTCTTCCTCCCTTGATCAGGGTCGATTCCAGCATGTCCCCTTTGACGCCTCCAAAATAAAGCTGCCAATACACGCCAAAACGCACGCTGACATCATTCTTCACCAGCTCCGGCGGCGTAACAATCAGCCATTGGAATTTGAGCGCCTTGGAAATTTCGAAGACGGGGTCAAGCACGTTATTGGAGACCATTTCTCCGAAAGGATTGTCATATAAAAAGACCGTCCAGCCTTTATTCTCACGATTCACCCGTTTATGCGTCATGATCATCATTGCGACCAGCAGCTGTACAGATTGACGTTGCCCACCACTGCCGACTGCTTCATCCAGTGCGCCGCGATTAATAATCTCCCAGTCCGAATAATGATAATCTTCCGGTGCGGCGTAGAGGAAATAATTCTCCGTTACCGGTTTATACACTTGAAGTATCGGAAAGCGGTTCTGCAGCGCCGCATAGACAATTCGTCCGTCATTAATAACCTCTTTGATTACCAGCGCCGGCACTTGTTCTATCTTGGGATACTTTTTGAGCAATTCATTGATGCATTGATTGAAGTAGTCACTCACCATCGGCTCTACCTCATCGCTTGTTCTTGGCACATTGATATTCTTGTAGTTCAGACGTACCAGCGGGAAGGCATAATTATTCTCGTTATGAATAATCATCCGGCGTTCCATTCGCTTCATAATATCAATGATTTGTACCACTCGTAGAGATGCCCGGCCAACCCACATCTTGCGGGAGAGATCCATGCCTTCCTTATCGCTTTGAATGCTCTCGATCTGATCGCGCGAACTGCGTAGCATGGAATCTAGGACTTGCAGTGCAATGGCGAAATTATCCCAATGGACCGTATTCAATCGATCTAGAATCTTGGTCTCCAGTTCGGAATTCCGTTCATTTTTCGCAAGTTTTTCGGTTAAGGAATTTTTCTCTTCCTTCACCTTTTTGGAGATCTCATCCTGTCTAATCCGGCTATCCTTAATGCGGAGAAGCCAGTCGGCTACTAGAGGCTCGCAGCTTTCTCTAACCCTCAGCGTTATTTCTTCTGGCACACTCCGTAGGTTGACGCGATCCTCAATATGCGCGTTCATTATTTTGATTTGATTGGATAAAGTCTGAAGGAGGACATCGATTCGGTCCAAGGATCTTTTACACTGATTAAGCATAAGCTCATTCGCTTGGCAGCGCTCCTGAATTTCTGTCTCCTTATCCCCTAGCGCCTCATTCCAAAGCTCCACGGCACGTTCATGTTTCTCTTTGATCCCCTTCTCTACTTTGCGCAACTCTTTCTGCAAGTTCTCCAATTCAGTCTGGCAGCGGATGTAACCGTCGTGAACAATCTGATAGTCTTCCTCCAACGAAGTAGTATCCGTCTTTTGGCGATTTCTTGCAGCCATAATGGTCTCGGACGTTTCCGTAGGTTCGGTCGCCTTCCGCCAATTCACATCCACTTGATTCAGGCTGGATTCAAGCTCAGCCAGATTCTCGCTTGCTGCTTTAATCTGTGCAGCTCTTGTCCGAACTTCCAGTTCATTTTCAGTTAATGATTGCTGTAGACTTTCCACGGTACTAAGCTGCTGCAAGAGAAGATTCTGCTCTACAGGATCTACAGGTATGACTTCTCCTTCATCAGAAAGCTGGGGATCTGTTGGGAAAACAATCTCAGGAAACCATCGTTGCAGTCTAGGGAACATCGCATATTCGGTTTCTCTCGTCCATTTATTGCGTTGTCCACTCAAGCTTTCCATTTGCACCTTTAGGTGTTCAAGCTGCTGATCTTTACCTGCTAACTCTTTGCTCACCAGATTCTTTCGTTCGATTATTTTTTGTTTTTCCTTATAATCTTGTTCCTGTTTCTTCGTCCGTTCAATCCAAGCTTGCAGAACCCCCGCTCTCTGCTCATGCTCCACACTTAGAACTTTGTTCTCAGCGAGCTCCCGTCCGATCCGGGTAAGCGTCCCTTCGTTCTCATCCATCTCATGGCTCAGATTGTTAATGCTCTGCTGAAGTTCAGCCTGCAGTTTAATAAGGGCATCATGCTTGGCTGTAAGCGTCATGGTATTCTCAGTTTGGAATAAACGTTCATATTCTTGACGCACCGATTTTAACTTAGATAAATAAGCTTCAGAATCCTGAAGGATCTGCTCCTGTTCTTTGAGCTTCCCCTGAATACTGCTCTTCCAATCCTGGAAACGATCCGGCTGCAAGACCATTTGCGGCCCTTGATTCGCAAAAAGCATGAAGGATGCTTGATGCGGAGCTGCCATCTCTTCACGGATGAAGATCGGCACCGCTGATTTAAGCAAGGTGTCCTTCATCAGTTCCGGCTGAATTTTATCAGCTTCGCGCCGGGTCATAATCAAACTATATGGAAGTAACGGATATTGCTCCAGTTCTTCCTCACGTTCAAGATACGGACGGTCATTTAAGTAGGAACTACCTAGTGTTGATTGAATCTTTAACGAATCGAGTGTATCTTTGACCGTCAGAATATCTGAATTGGGTAGCCAGTAGGATTGGTTCTGAAGTTCCACATCCATGAGCTGATTATAGTAATCCCTTCTGGAACGTTTAGTCTGTTGCTCTACTTCATCTATTTTTCGGATAAAACGTGCCGGGATAACATCTTGTTCTTCAAAAAGGCCAGTAGCTCCTAAACGATTATGCTCTTCATACATTTCCAGCAGTACAACGAGCTGTGACCATAATTGGGATTCTTTCTGAGTCTGTGACTCAAGCAGAACCCCAAGCTCGTCCGCTTCACGCTCATAAGAACGCCGTTTCTCACTCAGCTCAGCATGACTCTTATGCAGTGCCAGCTTCCGAATCTCTTCCTGCTTGTGCTGTTCTTCCAAGTCTCCAATGTCTTGAAGAATCGTTTTGGCCGCTGAGATCGTACGCTGCAGGGCAGCTGCCGGAGAATGGGCGGCATCCTGCCCATATTGGGCTGCGAATGCTCCGAGTTCTTCCGTGTATTGGCGAATAGATAAGGTCAAATCATTGATCTGATTATCCAGCCCAGCCAGCTCTACCAAGAAACTTTCCCTTTCCTTGCGCAATCTTCTCTCTTCCGCCGTTAGGTCTTGCTGTGCTGTCCCAAACTCTCTGATCGTTTGCTGCCAGAGATTAAATACCACATTCCACTGTTTCCGCAGCTGTTCCTTGGCTGCCTGAATGACCTCTTGCCGTTCTTTCATCTCCAGAGAACCTTCGATAGCTTTAATTTCTTTTTGCCACTGCTCAATTTGCCGGGTATGGAGCAACCGTTTAGCCAGAAAATAAGCTACTTCAAGCTTCTTCTCTTGCGCTTTGGAATCCTCCAGCCGACCACGCGCACGGCTCTGATCATCACTGAGCTTCTTAAACTCTTCTTGCTTCAGTTCCGTTTCTTCCTTGCTGCGTAAGTATTTAAGATTGTCTGTCTCAAAGCGCAATTGCTTCGCATCCTGATAACGTCCAGCCAGTTCATCAGCAATCTTACTTCGCTCAGCTTCTGCATTTCTCTGCTCTTCATAGATAACCGTATAGATTTGGCGTCCACGTAATTCCGTTTCTTGAACTACGTTTTCTGCTTCCACGCCTAGTTTTACCAGCTCATAAAGTGGTGCAGCCATACTAAGAAACTCTGTATAGACCTGCTCCCGCTGTTCAAGCATCGGCAAGCGCTGAGCCACTGTTGCTGTATCGATAAACATCCGCTGCAGCGTATTGTCGTCTTCCTTTAATCCTTCATTCAGACTAGATCCGATTTCAGGAATAATCAGCTTTTCGAACAAGTTATGATTGGTGAAGGCATCATTCTTTTTAAAATAACCTTTGATACCGCCCTCTTCACCATTGATCCGCCGCATATTACGCCACTCGGCGATATGGATATCCCGGGTAGCCAAGAAGTCATAATATCTTTTCAAATCCGAGCTATGGCTGCCAAAAGGTACAATCTCTCCCCGCCGATCGCGCACAAATTGCTGGATCGTTTCAAAACTCGTAGGTTCAGCAGTCACCTCGTCAAATAACGGCAACGTTGATAGCGTAAGTTCAGCCGCTTCACCGTAATCTGTAAGTGCGTACAGCAAGTAATCCACTTTGATATCCTGCTGATCAAGCGAATTATGTGCCGTCATAGCGATTCCCGTGGTCATATACTCATTGCGCTCATTGTTGTCGAGATGCCATTCGATAGCTACGTGAAAAGTGTACGGTTTAAGTTGTTTTTTATGATTATGAAAGAATGCCTCAACCTGGTTCTCACCGTCTTTGCCCCATGGTGTTTTGGGCATCAATAGCTGGAAAATAGATTGCAGCAGTACGCCCTTTCCACCGCCATTCATGAGCGTAATAAGCGTATTAGCGGGTCCCTCTTCGTTGCAGAGGTCCAGAATCATGTCGTCGTATTTCTTGAGCATCTTCTCGTATTTAAGTCCTGTAATTCGTATGCGTTCAATCCGCGGCATAGGTAGCACCGTCTTTCTCAGCTAAAGTTCTTCCAATGAGGCTCTTTAATTCCTGGTATCGATCGACATCATGATATAAATAACGCATTCTCTCATAAAGCTCTTCCCGAGGAAAGATACGCTTCTCTGTTTCAGAGATGAATACGAGCTTCTCCTCCTCCAGAAGTTTCATGCCTTCATGAATCAGCCCAATTCGTGAGCCTGCGCCTCTGGTCAGAAGATCACTCTCTTCCTGACTCTTAGTCTGCATGTAAAGACTGGTCCATACCTTAAACATCGCTTGGATATCAAGCTGCCACTGCTGGCTGAATCGTCCTTCCTCATCCATCTGAATCCACGTCTGAAAGAGAGAGGACACCTGATCAGCAATTTGAATATAGGACATACTGTCCTGCCCAGACTTAAAATGAGTCTCATCCTGATCCATTTCGGCCAGAAAAACCAGGATAATAATATTGATAATATGTAAGTGAGTTTTACGCTCAACACGTGAATATTTGTTCTTCAACTGGGTGAAATTGGTTGCAAACACTGACCCCAGCGGATTAACTAGCAGATGGAGACGGTGCCCGGAATTCATCACCCGACAGCCCCCTTCTTTAGCAACATACTGAAGTGCATCATAAGTTCCTGCATCCTGAAGGCATTCTGCCGCTGCAGGGTCATCGAGAGGAATTACTTTTTTACGGAGCAATTCAAAAAATAGCCGCGAAGCTTGCTGTACCTGTTCTAATGTATAACTCATGTTAGTAACTTCTCACCTCTCCACGATCATAATCATATATGGACTCATATCCAGACCAGAACACCGTACCCCTGAGGCTGGTTCTGGAGCAATGCTCGTCCGCAGCGTTTTGCCGCGTAAACTCTCCAACAGAAGATCTTCTGCAAGTACATATTGGATTAGCTGTTGGCATTCATCAGAAACGCCGCTACCACCTTCTGGTGCCTGTTCCTGCACTAAAAAATCTGTATGAAAAAACTGCACCCACAGATCGACAGCATCCGGTGTGTTTGCCCACCCTGTCAGTTCTTCGGCGGAAAAAGCGTCTGCAGTAAAGGTAAAGCTTCCCTGCTCAGCCAAGGCAGCAAAAACCGGCTTCCACAGCTCCACTACTCTTGCCCACGGAATACCTTTAGGAATATATTGAACGGGCTCTGTGTCCACCTCATCTTCGAAATCATCCATCACTAAGTCGGGGATAAATCCTACCTCTTGTTCCTCCCAAGCCCAAGGAAGCGGATAAACGAAGTCCTGATTCGGAGCGAATAATCCGCTGAGCAGCAGTTCAAGACTGTCACCGCTTGGCAGACCCTCTTCTTTCACCCATTCCTCCCATACGTGAGTACGAAAGTTAAACCCGGCTGCTCCCCAGAATAATTCAGGGAAGTTCAACCTTAAATTGGTCTCCATCTCAAAAATATTCAACACTACCTCAGCCAGCTCATCGTGTACACGCCTAGAAAGCTCGACTCGTTCAGAGAGAATACGGATCTCATTGAAGTCGATCACGTCTTTCTCATCATTGGCCAGCCGGGCCAGAGAACGGTGAATACTGTCAAAATGTTTGCGTTCCTCCTCGAACTGATGATGAATCTCTTCGAGTCGCTGATGCCGAGCCACTCCGAATTCACTAAAAATATGCTTCGGATTGCGGCGTAACGCATTGCGGTATTCTTGCTGTTGCTGAGTCATCTTACGGACACGGGAGATCAGTTCATTAACATCCTGAAGAGCCCGAGTTACGCGCCCATGCTTAATATGCATTTGAATCTCGAGCAGTTTAATGCTGATCTGAAATTCATCAATAATCTCATGGCTCATAAAAATGAGCTCCATTGCATATTCAGAGAGACGATAGATGGTTCTGCCGTTCTCTTCCCAACTGCTGCGAGTCGCATCCTCGTCCACCGTGAAATACTTATATTTCTGCACGGACATTTGCCGGGTCACATCATCATAGAAAAAGGATTCGAAATCCCCACCATTCCCGCTCCACAATAAACCGTCCACGAGACGCTCTACGGATTCGGTAGTCCCAAGATTGGCGATATTAAAACGTTCCAGCGCAGTCCAAGTAAGCTCAATAATATCCTCTTTGGATCTTCTCTCATTCGATTCTAGCTCCAGATAATAGACTTGCAGCAGAACGCTTAAAGATACCATTTCTTTGTAAGGTTGGATTTCGCCAAGGTTCATGCCAGCCCCCAAATTCCACAGGGGATTCAATCGTTTGTTTCGTTCGCCAAAATCCGACCAATTCATCTTTCTGCTAACCTCGCCATCACTTCATAATTTAAAATTTCCTGCGGAACTCTCCGGTCCTCTTCCAGCAATCGTTCCATATATGACTTTAGTTCGGGATAATTAGAGAATTCTTGAAGTACATTGTGTAAATGATCTGGGTTACAACTCTGGGGAACATTATACATATACGGTTCCTCAGTCAGTTTCATCATCTGCTCATAAATAGGGAGCGCCAGTCCAAGGTTTAAATCCGGATAACTAACCTTTAGTTTACCGTATATGTCCAAACCTGCTTTATCCATATCCCCGACATATAACAAGGTGGTTTGAAGGGGGTCAATATCCAATTCTTCAAGAAAGAGTAGGCTACTATCAATCTTCCAACCTTCACCGTAAATTAGCATGTCTGGAAACAGACCACAGATCTTCTTTTCACTAAGCATTAATCGTTTGGCTGAATGGAAAAATGACTTATTCTCCACAATAAGAATATTCCGAACGGGAACTAATGAACTGAAGTAAATAAATGGCTCCCTTGCGTTTACACTTTTTAAACTTTCCAGCGTAAGTTTAAGTCTAGTAAGAAATTGTTTACCTTCAGTTTCGGAGAGCCACTTCTCCTTACCAAACAATTCCAGTGACCTTTCTTCTGTTGTAATGATTTCGCGATCCTTCGCCGTACGCAAAAAATTAGATACCTGCACAATCTGATCCCAAACCTCTTGTGTCTGAGTTTCAGGACGAATCAAGTAATAATGAAGATCCAGTAGATTCTGTACGCTTAACACGGCTGAAGGATCCCACCCCACTTGAGTTGAAACACTCTTATTTAACCAAAAATATGTATACATATAAGGCTGTTTAGAGCTCATCGGACTGGACTTCACCGGTTCTAAGAAACCTTCAGCAACAAGCTCGTTTATACTATCCGCCAAAACACGAAATCCTCCGGCCCATAGATATTCTTCCTGTGTTTTATAAGCAGAACTAATGACTTCTTGTTCAATGCTGTCAAGATTTATTTTTCTTCTCCCTGTACGCACAGTTCCGTACTTATTCTCCAACAAATTAATTATAATTACTCTCAATTCATCACCCTCACTAAAAGAAATAAAACCCCTATACATCCTGTATAGGGTTCTGAAGCACGGGAATATATGTTTCTATTATAACAATCCTTCAAAGGTTATGCTATTTTTGTTAAACAAAATAATAGATTCTATTGTTTACACTTTCCTATCAAAAAAGAGGTTATACTACGGATTTTCACTTTAACACATAGACTATTTACAGTGTTAGGTATCGCTAGAACATAATTAGGGAAAAACTCCCTGAAAACAGTCGATATTCGCTCTAAATGATCTGAATTAGGGAATTGCTCCCTAAAAATCAGGGAAATCTCTTCATTTTCCACCAAATCAGCTAAATAATAGGGAGGTTTTCCCTAATTATTAGCCGGATGACAAAAGATCGCAGAATTACAGGGAGAAATTCCCTGATTTTTCTGTTGAAGCTTCATTAGCCCTTATAGACTCCGCAAAAAAAAGATAGCCCCAAAAACCATGAAATGGCTGAATGGGACCGCCCTTTTTTATTAACTACTCGGCAACTCCTGGCATAAACGCCATACAATACTGCTCAAGTCTGCTATTAGGTAGAGGAATGACCTTAACCGTCCGGAACTGATAATGCTCATAAATGGGCAAATTGCTCGGTGTCTGTGTCTCTAATGTACATAACGTATTGCTCATACGACATTCCGCGAGTAGCGGTGTCATGATTTTTGATACATATCCTTGACCTTGATATTGATCCTGCACTGCAAGCATATCCAAATGTTTATACTTCTGATCCCCAAACATTGATAACCACAAGGAACTCATACTACGCAAAATAGATAAACCACGTATAAATCCTCGCACCCCAATGATTCGGCAAATCGGCAATGACTTAATTATCGCAAGGACTATCTGTTTCATATACCTGACATTCGAAATCACTGTCCCTGTCTGACGCTCCGAATGGAACACTAAAGCCACTGCTTCAAAGTTAGTAGAAGTCGTTAGTAAATCCGAATATGGATACAACATCTCAATGTAACGATGAAAAAAAATATTCAACACGCGTAATCGGGTTGATTCATCAGGCAAGATATGCTGATATAACGGATCATTTTTGGCAAATGCTTCGGCCAGAACACTGGCTGCTCTTGGAATATCATGCTGCTGAATTTTTAGTAATGTACTACAAATAGTTCCACCTCATTTAATAGTCTTATGAATTAGTATAACTCGTCCAATTGAATATGGCACGATGGTTCTATTGTCATTTCTTTATTGAATACGATATGATTGAAAAGATTACAAAAATACTGGGAGGTAAAATGGAAGATATTATACTGTGGCTTAAATACTTGTTTCTAGGGTTTGTTCAAGGGGCAACTGAGCCAATCCCCGTCTCTTCGAGCGGCCATTTGATCATCGCACAGAAATTGCTAGGCTTAAAACAAAATGGGCTATCATTTGAAATCTTAACAAATACGGCTTCACTAATTGCGATTTGTTTTATTTTCCGCAAAGATATCGGAAGATTGATCACTGGATTCGTTCAATTTATTCTGACCCGCAAAGAGGAATATAAGTCGGATTTCCTCTTCTCTTTGTACATCATCATCGGTACCTTGCCTGCGGTAATTGTTGCCTTACTCTTCAAGGATCAGATTGAGGATATCTTCTCGTCGGTTCATACCGTATCCATCGCCTTGCTGGTTACAGGGGTAGCTTTATGGTTGATCCGTAACCTTCGCGGACGTAAACAAGATGGTGACTTAAAAGCGAAGGATGCAGTTATAGTCGGACTTGCCCAAGCAGTCGCCCTTATTCCTGGGATAAGCCGCTCTGGTGCAACTGTCATCTCTTCCATCGCTGTGGGAATGAAGCAAGAAACTGCTTTACGCTTTTCTTTTATGCTTTATATTCCTGTCAGTTTGGGCGGACTCGTTATGGGCGCATCTGATATTGCCCACGATCCTAACCGCTCGCAGCTAGCCATTCCATACTTGATTGCATTTATTACTACACTTATCGTTACTTATTTCTCCATGCGTTGGTTTATGGGGATTATGGCTAAAGGTAATTTGAAGTATTTCTCTTATTACTGCTTCTTAGCTGGGATACTTCTCCTCATCTTTATGTAAGACATAATTTCAATTAAAAAACCTCATGACAATCTCTGAGATCACAGAGAGAGCATGAGGTTTTTTTATATTATTTCAACATGGATATTACTTCATCGCTCGACCGGATCTTACCTATGCGAGGGAAGATAGTTTTGCATACATAATCATGCTCTTCTTTAGCCATCGCGGTCATAGCATCTTCTACAAAAACTTGATGATAACCAAGCTGATAAGCTTCTCTAGCAGTAGTATCCACACCAATCGAGGTAGAAATACCACATAATACGATCGTGTCTATACCGCGGCGTCGTAACTGCAAATCAAGATCTGTACCGAAAAATGCCCCCCACTGCCGTTTGGTAATCAGATGTGCATTTTTGATATTCGCTAATTCTGGTACGATGTCGTCCCAACCTTCTGGATAGGTCACGGAATTCATTTTCAAATCAGTTTTAGGTTTAAGCATATCTTGCCCATCTAGCCATGATACCCTCACCAGAACAACAAATCCTCCTTTCTCGGTAAAGGATTGGGCTAATTTGCTGGCATTCTCAACCACCTGAGCACTTGTATGCGGCCCCTGCTTTGGACTGTGGACAATTCCCTGCTGCAAGTCGATCACGACTAGCGCCGTTTTACTTGCCTCAATACTTTCAGATGCTAAGCTTGTTAATTCTTCCATTGTCTTCTCTCCGATTACTATCAATTTTTGTATACTACAATTACCCTATATTACCCAATAGGTGTCCCATTAGGTAATTTAATATCTGGCTTCAAGAGAACCACATCCCCTTTATCCGGTATTCCTCCAAGAACTAATACTTCTGATTGGAAACCCGCAATATTTCGAGCAGGAAAGTTAACTACCCCAATGATTTGTTGCCCTACAATCTCTTCGGCCTTATATCGTTTAGTAATCTGTGCACTTGATGTTTTACTTCCGATATCTGGTCCAAAATCAATTAGGAGTTTAATCGCAGGTATTTTTGCTTTTGCAAAAAACTCCGCATTAATAATTGTTCCAACACGAACATCAAGTTTCAAAAAATCATCAATAGTTACCATTTGCCATCCCCCTATTTAGCTAAAACATTTTCCGACTGCTTATTTACTTATTTTGAATGTTGTACTTTAAAGATTTCGCCCAAAAATACATTCCCATACCGAATAAGGTTATTATGCCACCTAAAAACTGGAATAACGATATAGTTTCCCCTAATAATAGATATGCAAGGACAATGGCAAGAACAGGCTCACCAATAATCCCAACCGAGACAGTAGTTGCTCCGATCGACTTTAACAAAAGGTTAAAGATGTATTGACCAAAAATAGTTGGAATTATTGCAAGAAGCAAAAAATAAATCCAATCTGATGAAGCATAATTAATTAATGAGACATTATTTATCAAATTGTACACGAGCATAACAGTACCACCAATAAAAAAGACGAAAATGCTGTATAGACTTGCATTGATTTTGCCGCTTACTTTTTGCCCGGCCAACAGATAGACTGAAGCAAAGAATGTGCCAATTAACGATAAACCATCGCCAATTAGTGCATCTTTCGAAACCCATATGTCTCCCCATGCAATAACAATCGAACCTAAAAGAGCAACAATCAGGCAAAAAACGGTTAGCAGGTTAACATGTTCTTTGAATAAAAAGTAAGACCCCATCATAACAAATAGCGGCTGTAACGATAAGATCACCATGGAGCTTGCAACTGAAGTATAGACCAATGATTCCATCCAGAATAAAAAGTGTAACCCTAGAAATAGGCCGGATAAAATAACGATGACCCAATCTTTTTTATTCATCTCAGTAGAACGAGCCATTTTCCCAGATGTAAAACAGAGCATGATGATTACAGAAATAAACAATCTATACATCCCGGCCACTGAAGTAGGTGTATCTGAAAGTTTAATCATGATTGAAGAGATAGAAACGGACAAGATACTGATAAATAACAGAATAAACGGATGAAATAGTATAGACGGTTTATTTGAACTAACCATAGTTCCTCCAAAATGTGTGACAATCCCTGTGCACAGAATTGTATGATAAGTCTAGGCTGGATATAATAATATCACCGTCAGGGTCTATATTGTGCAACTATATCTTTAATTTATATAGAAATATCGTCAAATAAGGAGAATAAGCACTTTGAAAAAGCAATTGCACGAATCCATTCAATTTCCTGATGATGCATTTCCATACATCATGTACACTCATACCAATTATGAATCTATTCCTAATGGCAGAGGGGTTAACGATCTACATTGGCACCAAGAACTACAAATTACTTTAGTGACCAAAGGGAAACTAACCATACAAGTCAACGGAATCAATTATGATTTAGAAGCAGGTCAGGCCATCTTTATTAATAAGAGCGTACTTCATATTGTTACGTACCTTAACCAAGAGGGTGAATATGTTAGTTTTAACTTCCCAGAGAAGTTACTTGCCTTTTATTCTGATAGTGCAATGGAAAAAAAGTATGTACTTCCGTATACCAATTCATTCTTGTTAAGTTTAGAAATCAAAGGAGATAAGGACTGGCATAATCAAATCCTACAAATTCTTTGGGATATGAAAAAAGAATTTGAATCGAAAAAAAAATGGGGATGGGAGTACGAAGTTTCTATCAAAACAGTCCAGTTATGGTTAATCCTTATATCAAATTTTTCTCTATCCTCTGAGGAATCGTCTAAATATAACAGACTCCAGCAAGAGAGACTACAATTAATGCTTAGTTTTATTCACAAAAACTATTCTAATAATTTGACATTGAAGGAAATAGCAGATACAGCACATCTAAGTGTATCGGAGTGCACTCGAGGTTTTAAGAAAAGTATCCATATGACTCCGTATTTCTACTTAATTAAATATCGCATTAATAAAAGCTGTGATTTGTTAATAGCAACTGACTACACGATAACTGAAATCGCACAGCGAGTTGGTTTCAATAACGCAAATCACTTTATCCAGTCTTTTAAAAAACACTTAAATATAACTCCTAAGGAGTTCAGAAAAATTAGAAATGAACGAACTTAAAAAATCAAAAAAGCAGAGTCGATCACTTTGTCTGATTGCCTTGTGTTAGCGTAATTTCGATGTCCTTCGTAAATCTCGAATATATTTCCAAGACACAAGCTTAATGTTTTCATTTTCTAATAGTCTATGATTTCGGGATCGCCATATAAACGATACCCCACTCTTTTCCAATAAAGTTACGTTTATATCTTCAACCTTTTCGTCCTGCATAAATTAGTGTTCAATTCTCCTATATGATAAACTTGCAAGAAGTTATCTGCTATTTATCTATTAATAAAGGAGCGGAAAAATGAGATGGGCAAAAAGAAAAAAACATTACCCGCCAATTTTGCCGAGCTGGTTAAAACGAATGATATATCTGCCTTAAAAGAGGTATTTGAGCTATGCGAATGGGATGCCCGTGGGGGTTACAGCAAAGGTACCGCCCTCAGCTTCCGGCAAATACCGGATGAAATGGTTTCCTGGCTTGTGGAGCAGGGTGCTGACATCAACGCTGCCGACAACTATAAGCGTACCCCTCTTCATGCTCAGGCTGCAACCTGGTCCGGAAATGTCCCCTTACTCCTTGAACTAGGTGCAGATATGGAAGCCCTGGATTACCAGAATGAGACACCGCTGCACTCAGCAGCAGCTTCTTACAAAACAAAAGTAGTGCGTGATCTGGTGGTACGCGGCGCAAATGTCCATGCAGAAAATAACCGAAAAAACACACCTCTCGCCAAAGGATTATTACAATGCCGGAATATCGATATAGTTCACATGGCAGAAATCTCGCGAATTATGCTGGATGCAGGAGCAGTAATCACGCCGGAGATGAAGGAATCCGTGCGGCGTATCGGCAAGGATTTTGAATTCGTCAGAACAAATTACAATAAAGATCGACTGGAGGAAACTGCAAATGCTCTCCTGGAGCTGTACCGGCAATTTGATGTCGAGCCTATAGCGAAACTGCAGAGACATGATGGAATCTCTCCTATCGAGGTAACGGAAGCCGCATGGCCCGCACAGCACCAAGAGCTGTGGGATTTTCTCGTCCCTGCTTCAGGACACGCGACAACGGTGCAGGGTGAGGTTATCCGCATCACAGGGCGGGTGTCTCATGAAATCCTTAATAATGGCGGAGGAAACTGGGATGCCGATTACCGTAAAATGCTGGATGCACTGATACGGCATTTTAGCACGGGAACGCCTTTAGAGCCCGTCCTTCTTCAAGAGGCAACATCACTCGCCAAACGGTTCCGCAACATCGCTGGCAATGAGCAACCGGCCAGATTATGCGAGCTGGCGGTGCGATGGGTACTTGCCAATCCTCAGCCTATTTCTATGACACAACCCGATTATTCCCGTTAAGTCTATCCAGAATCCTTAACGTTGTCTATTAGTTAACTAAAGAAAACAAAGAAACGCCCCGAAGAAAAAACTTTGGGGCGTCAATTTGCATATATTCTAGATCCAACAAGTTTTAAGGATAATAACGAGAAGAATGTAAAGCACAAGAATTGTACCCGTTGATGTCCAAGGATTAATACAAACTGGAGCCTTTTTTTGTTCTTGAACGCCCCCAACACAATTATATCCCATTTTAATCCCTCCCTAATTACTTTTTTAAATTTCAATTTCACAACAGCATATGACTATGTATCATCAAGTGATTGGGCATTAAATAACTTTGTCGCTTGTATCTAAGCCTATGACTCTATTCATTTTCTTTACCTTGACAAGCATCTGTTACTTTATGCTAATATAGACAAACCAATAACGTTGATATATCATCTATTCTTCTATTAGGAGAGATCATATGGATTCCAAAGACCCGCTAGGTTTAGTTATTCGCGATTTACATTTGGAAATAGCAAATTATTTAACAAAATTGCTTGCCCCTGTTCGACTTGCGCCTGAACAACATTTACTTATGGCTTTGTTGCTTGAGAAAGAAGGTTTATCTCAGAATGAGATTGCTAATAAACTCGGGAAGGACAAAGCCAGTGTTGCCCGAATGATCGCCAGCTTAGAGAGCAAAGGTTATATACGCAAAATAACAAGTACGCAGGATCGTCGTTCAGTAAATGTTTTTGTCACAGACGAAGGCAGAAAATTAGAGTCTACAATAAATGAGGTGACTATTAAATTAAACGAAGTTATCGCAACAGGACTATCTCCTGTGGATTATTCAACACTTAAGACTTTGTTAACTCGTGTGCAGGATAATGTAAGAGATGCTTAAAGCATTTCTCTCCCCCTTATAGTTGATATATCATCTATCATGCAAAAATAATACGAATCAAAATTCTGAAAAGAGGTTCATCATTATTATGGAATCATCATCAACTGTTCAAGTTAAACGTCCAGCCCTCATGGCCTTCTCGCTTATGTTAGGTGCATTCGTCGGGCTATTTAGTGAAACCGCCTTAAACATGGCTTTTACAAATTTAATGGATGAATTTTCAATCAACGCCTCAACGGTTCAGTGGCTAACCACAGGATATTTACTTGTATTAGGTATCCTCGTTCCAATATCCGCCCTATTAATGCAATGGTTTACCACTAGACAATTATTCACAGCTTCCTTGCTATTATCTATCGTCGGTACATTAATTGCTGCCCTCTCGCCTAATTTCACCTCATTATTAATTGCACGATTAGTGCAAGCCTTAGGGACAGGCTTATTGCTTCCATTAATGACCAATATTATTCTTATTATTTTTCCTGCACATAAACGCGGAACTGTCATGGGAATGATGGGACTCGTTATTATGTGTGCACCGGCCCTTGGACCTACTCTATCTGGTTTAATTGTAGATCATTTGGGCTGGGAGTATATCTTTTGGATAAGCTTACCTTTATTGTTATTTACATTAGGTTTCGGATTAACATTCATCAAAAATGTAGCCAACATCACAAAACCTAAAATTGATATTTTATCCATCTTGCTTTCTACTCTTGGATTTGGTGGAATCGTCTTTGGTTTTAGTAACTTTGCTGATCATTCTTTGAGTGAAATCATTGTTTTGCTGCCTCTTATTATTGGTTTCATCAGCTTGATTTTGTTTGTATTACGGCAATTTAAATTGGAAACCCCAATGCTGAATTTACGGGTATTTAAATATCCTATGTTTACGATAGGTCTTATAATGCTCTTTTTAGGGATGATGATCATTTTATCTTCTGCAATTTTATTACCTTTATATTTAAAAGGAGGTTTATTGTTATCGGCCACAATGGCTGGTACTCTACTTCTTCCAGGCAGTGTTATTAACGGGGCTATGGCTCCAGTTACGGGTAGAGTATTCGATAAATACGGTCCGAAATTATTGCTGCCGCTTGGATTTTTTATCGCAACCATTGCTGGTTTTCTATTTACAAGAAACTCTACTGAAACCAGTAGCCTAACCTTTATTTTAATACACTGCGCAATGTTTATCGGATTAGCTATGGTCATTATGCCCGCTCAAACCAATGGGTTAAATCAATTACCCGTGAAATACTATCCGGATGGAGCTGCTGTTATGAGTACACTTCAGCAAATTGCAGGTGCTCTTGGTACAACGTTCGCTGTTACGCTAATGTCTAGCGGACAAACACGATTTGCAAACACACATCCAACCGCTGCACAGCCTGAAATATTAACCGCTGGAATTACACATGCTTACTTATTTATCGCAGCAATTGCAGGTATTGGATTGATTATATCGTTATTTGTGAAGCGTATTCGAGTGTATTGATTTGTATGTGAAAAAGACAGTGGACATGAACTGCCCGCTGTCTTTTTTTAAAGTATAACCCTAAGGCTTTAACTCATATGTTTTTCATAAAAAACTAATGTTAAGTTGTCATTTATTTTTTTGGTTTCCCCCGTGCTTCTATACCCTAACTTTTCATATAAATAGCAATTTCTTTGCTCCTGTATAATACTATCCAGCTCCCATTTCTTTGCATCTTTATATCTCTGTTCAATGATTGCAAAAACCTGCTGGGCAATCCCCTTTCCATGGTGTTCTGGCAATATAAAGATGATGCTGACCCGATAAGCTTTATTATCCTTTTTAACGATACGGACACCGCCCACAGCAATATCAAAATACTTAATCATATAATAATCTGCAAAAGACTGATTAATTCGATCCCTGATTTGTTCCACAGATTCATTGGCTGGGCTGGTTTCATAATCTTTATATTTCTCCAGCAATGGCATAAAGGCTTTGACTTGCATTTCATGAATAAACTCTGCGTCGCTCGCGTCTGCTTTACATAAAGAAATCTCCATAAAGTTATACCCCTCCGAAAGTTAGTAAATATATAAGCTGTCAGATATTCTTTTTATCCTTCGGTTTAGAGGAATCTCTAAAAGAGCCCAAGATCCCCGTAAACAGTCCAATTAATCCAATAAAAACGCCTATCCCGTGACCACCCTCATAGGCTAATATCACAACTACTCCAAACAATGTAATGTGAAGACCAAAAAGTTGAGTTTGTAGCACACTAGGCCGGATAAAATCTAATAATGCTCCTGCGTGAAACATTACAACAACTAGCACAATTAGAGCGGTTAAGATCCATAATCCTAAACTAATCATCCATACCTCCATTAAAATTTATTATCCACTGGGCACTCCTGATTTCAAATAAAGACACTTGAGCCTCCCGGCTCCAGCGTCTCATCATGTTGATTTATGGTTTGTTTTTGGGAAGGATATAGAGCGTTCCGTCTTCTTTATATTCAGCATAGGCAATATCCTCAATGCAATTATAACCAGACTCTCTGACGCGTTCCTGAATCTGCTCCTTGTTCATCGATCTGCCCCGCATGGACTCTTCCAGTACCCTGCCTTTATCAATAACTGTTATGGAAAAAGCAGAAGACTGCTCAGCTTCAGACTTGCGCATAACCGATAGAGAGCCGTTCGTTTCAAGCAGAGCATACCGTACTTCACTTAGGGAGAAGATATTTTGTTGCCTCAGCATGAACAGCAGTTGGGTATACTCAATATCGTATTTCTCCAACAAATCCTGATTCACTTTGCCATCGTCAATTAGCAGCACTGTCCGGCCTTCCGCCATGTTCCCGAATTTCACAAAATGGGTGGTCACCTTTTCGAACAGATAAGATAATGCGGTCCAAATAAAAAGAGCAAACAGCAGATGCCAGATCTTCACCTCATCATCATATATCGTATTGCCGACAATTTCACTTAAAATCAATGAAGACAGAAAATCGAGTGGTGTCAATTGACTAAGCGTCTTGCGGCCGGTAATAAAGGTAATGATCCACAAACCAAAAAAGCTGATGACCAATTTGACGCCTATAGATACAAATATCTCCATTGCTGCACCTCCAGATGGGACTCGTACAGGCTCATTGCCCTTTTTACACGAAATCCATTCATGAGAGGTATTACACACTCCTAGTGGGGTATAAACAGCAAAAGATACTCTCTGCAACTTGCCTATGTTGGGATAGTTATAAGGAACGTTGTCCCTTTGCCTTTTTCACTATCGACTTCAATAGTTCCTTTCACTTTATCGACGGTACTGTAGACCATAAGCATACCCAGCCCCGTTCCTTCTGCTTTAGTCGAATAATACGGCTTACCGAGTCGCGATATTTCATCTTTAGTCATGCCGACTCCGTTATCTTTAATACTGATCATAATATTTTGTTTTTTTTCAAATATATCGATAAATAGCGTACCGCCATCGGTTTCCTTCATCGCTTCTATACCATTTTTATATAAATTAATTAGACACTGCTGAATCTGGTTTCGGTCATAGTTTTTATTTAACGAATTATTAAAACTAAATTGGACATCTACTTTGTGCATAGTGGCATAAGGCATTATGATATTTTTAGTATATTCTGATTCTGCCTTCATATTGGAGTAAACCATGTTTTCAGATTGTGGCTTGGCAAAGGAGAGATAATCACTTACAATTTTTTCTGCTCGCTGTAGCTCTTGTAGAGATAACTCTACAAAGCCCTTTTCCTCTGGCGTCATCGTTTTAGATTTATTTAATAGCTGCAAAAAACCACTAGTCACTGTAAGTGGATTTCTGATCTCATGGGATACACTTGCCGCTAGCTCGCTGACGACATTTAATCTTTCCGATTGGACAATCCGTTCCCGATTTTTAATATTGGAGATAATTTTCTCAATCAAAATCATAATGACACTCATCACCCCAACATGAGTTGTCAACGCATTTAATGAAAGAATCCAAAATTGCCTGTCTAAGGAATCCTGAACAAAACCTAAAATTAACAGATAAACCCCCATAATTAGCAAAGCAATCAGACTTGCCGCAATCACACGGCCCTTCGATGGTAATTTTAAAAATCTATTTTTATATAACGGCACCAAAATCAGAATCGCTGTCGCAAATAGAAACGAATAAAATACTCCACCTCCACCCACATAGAATCTGTAAGCATTCAAAATAATATATAGAGGAAGAACGTTCCTATATCCTCCAAACAGTGCCACAATAATAAACGGAATGTACCTTAAATCAAAAATATAGCCAATTTCAAGTCTGATAGGTTTTGCAATACAGAGACTCATGGTCACTGCAGACATAAAAACGAGAATCAATCTATTGTAGGAATAGGCCCGATTCTCAAAGAATATTAGAAATGTTAATACTGGAAAAAGCAAAAACAAAAAATTTAAAAGTAGGGTTTCAAACAAGAGATGACTTCCTTTCAGCCTTTTGCTGCGTAAATGAATATATTCAAGGTTATATTAAGAGTTTTAGATCATTACCTAAGCTAACATTATAAGTCACAGTATTGACTATACACTATGTATTTCTCAACCATTTTTCAAATAATCCCAAAAAATCATACTATAGAACCACAATTAGCAAAAAAATACAGACATCTGAAATCTGTTTGGGGTCATCAATTTTCGTATTCCTGAATATCTAAATTGTAAACTGTACCTTCGTAGTTTTTAAGGGCTCATAATTCTAGAGCTGCCACCTTTCTGTATCTGAGAGAAGGAGAGGATTTCATTGCATCCCATAACCGTAATCGAAATTGTAACGTCGGTTGGGTTTGTCCTTGTCATTTTTGTTATAGTATTAGTTTCACCTACGAGGATTAGAAAACTCGGTTTAATCGTAGCCTCTATATTAACATTACTTTTGCTTTTATCCTTTGCGATTCGTCCCGTTTGGATTGAGTTTCAAGTTTCTAAAAAAACAGAACAACTTAATCAATATCTGGAGAAAAAATACCCTTATCAAGAGTGGGAGATTAGCCGGCCAGAAGGTAGACAATATAATCCTTATCATTTAACGGTTAGATTTAAAAATGAAGCGGGCTGGGCTTATACCTATTTAGTAGCAGACAATAATATTCATCAAATCGTTTGGATCCCACCAGAAGGCAAATCTCCTGAGGAAGGAACGCATTCGGAAATGAATCATTAAGTTGTCTTACACAGAAAACAGCCATCCCCTCAGGATGGCCGGTTTTTATTTCACTAAAAATCCGTTAACTGTGATATGGAGCGGAGTCAAACTAACTTCGCTCGGATCTCCACTTTTGATAATAGCAATGGAGATAGCTATAAGCAATATTTTCCGGAGAAGAAATAAGTACTACAGCCTAAAAACAATTTGATTTCCTGTCTCATTGTTCTTGAAGGGTTTACCATGTTCCCTGAACTCTAATATAACACCTGAAGGATCGTCAGAGAGCGGTGGAGAAATTACGTAATTATAAGAAGCTTTTCCGGTTGAACTTCCGCCATTCATCATTCGACTATCATATTCTTCGCCTATAAACAGCTCGAAAAAGCTATGGTTATGAGAATTTGTTGGAAGCTCAGTTGTCATGTCCCAATCTATATTAAGGGTGACCACACTAGCATTACTATATTGGCGTATAGAGGTCAGTGTATAAAAAAATCCATCTTTCTCAATTGATTTAAGAACTGCAATATGTTTTCTAAAATCAATTGGCTCAACCATCGGTTTAAAATGATCTTCACTTAGCAACGTCCCAAATACCGCTTTCAAAAAATCCTCATAGAGCTCATAATTTTCTGCCCATTTAGAGATAGATTCAAACGGTGGGAATCCTGGATTATTATTCGAGATTTCCTTTCGTTGCTTAATCAATGCACATATTTGCTCGTCAATATCCTTAATTTGCAGATCGTAATGTTCGGTTGGTCGTACAAACGGCATCCTTTTCATTTTGAACCTCCTTTTTGCACAAATGCAAAAGAAATCTCAGCTTCACATACAAGCTCACTATTTACTGTTGCGGTGCCTTTGCCTTTTACAATTTCACCTTTCATCCGATTGACTTCGAATTCGAGAAGAAGCTGATCCCCAGGCGTTACTTGGCGCTTAAAACGGGCATTATCAATGCCAACTAATAACCCTATCTTGCCCATCAGCTTCTCGTTTTTGCACATTGTGATTCCGCCTACCTGGGCTAATGCCTCCACAATTAAAACACCCGGCATAACAGGATGCTCAGGAAAATGGCCGCTAAAAAACGGTTCATTAATGGATACATTTTTAATACCTACTGCTCTTTTGTTCTCCTCCAGCTCTATAATTCTGTCCACTAAAATAAACGGATACCGATGAGGAATAAGTTCTACAATCTGCTGTATATTTAGCATAATTCCCGTCTTAGCCTCCTAAAATACTTTTTGGGTAATTTTAACATCAGAAGTGATTTTGTACTACTCAAAAATACCCGGACAACTGGCCTATAACATCACTTCTGGAGATCCTAAAAAAACAACGGCAACCCTGGACTAGAAAATAAAGTCCACGACTGCCGCTTTTTATTGATCTATTGTACCCTAGCTTAAGATTCAACTCGATTAACAAACACCTGTGTCTTTCTCCCTGCTTCAATTCGTTCAGTGAATTTTCCGCCAGTGTATTCCTCTATCACCTTTTTCCAAAAGCGTTGTGCGGGCTCGTTATTATCTATTTGGTAAACTTCCCATTGCCCCTTATGTATATTAAAAATATCTTTTGCAACTAGTCTACCTAATCCTACTCTCCGATACTTTTTTATAATAAAAAACTCTGCAATGGAAAAGTATAAATCATCATCTCTATTTTTTATTTTGACTAAAACGAATCCAGCATTTTTCCCATTCAGAGTTAACAGATATGGGAAATTCGATTCTTCTGTCCAGTAATCGTTGAGAGGATAATCATTAAATTTTCCGTTTTCTTCAAGGTGCAAATCCATATACTCGGAGAAATCATACATATAAAATTGCATTAGGTTGTTGAGGATTTCTTTTTCCTCAAGGGTCGCCCTTTTAATTTGATAGTTCATCTAAAAATCATCCCATATCTATATTTTATCTAATTATTAACGGACTCTTCTATTTTCTCGAATAAGTTTCTTTGCATCCTTTTGAGAAATAAAATGATTGTTGTTGTACGCTTCGATGGATTGATTCCCAATGACTTTGCAGTAATATGTTACCACTCAAGAATACTCTCTTTCAACTTTACAAATTTTTACTTTGTAATTTTGGTACCATTCTTTCTTACCTTTCTCCTGAGCAACTTTGTGAGATTGATGCTGTTTCCAGTTCCTAATCGCGTCCAAGCTCTCCCAATAAGAAATCGTAATACCCGCTCCTGAAGAATCCCTGACACTCTCCACTCCTAAAAACCCAGGTTGCCCGGAGGCAAGCTGCTCCATTTTTTCAGCCATAATGTTATACCCGTTATCCCCCTCCGTACGTTGACTTGAAAATATGACTGCATAATAAGATCCGTTTGATTCATGAACCATTCCGCTCAAACTCCCCTTTAATCGTAGATGTTTTTATATAAAACAGATTATACTATTATAATTAAGATAAAAATAATGAATATTAATCGTTAGTTTAATGAATTTTTTTCATACATTATTGAGGAGAGAAATCATTATGAATCTTTTAAAATATCAAATTTTCAGTAAGGTAGTTGAGATCGGCAGCATTACCAAAACAGGAGAGATATTAAATTTAACACAATCAGCCATCAGTCATGCGCTTTCAAGCTTAGAAGCTGAATTCGGACTGTGTCTTCTCATAAGAAACAGATCGGGTATCCGGTTAACCAACGATGGCGAACGTTTAATCCCACATATCAGAGAAATCCTGCAACTTAATGAAAAACTCAATCAAGAAGTAGCTGCATTAAAGGGTGTCGAAATCGGAACTGTGAAAATAGGTACTTTCTCTAGTGTATCGATCCAATGGATGCCTCAAATCATTAAACAATTTCAAAATCAGTTTCCACATATTGAAATAAAACTACTTGATGGTAACTACTCTGAAATAGAAGAATGGATTGCCGATGGAACCGCTGACTTGGGATTTGTTAATCTGCCTACTCGAGATGCTTTTCATGTGGTCCCTCTTCAAAAAGATAGGATGGTCTGCATTATGTGGCAAAATCACCCTCTCGAACGCCAATCAACCATCCGCCTTGAGCAATTGATTGATGAACCTTTTATCATGCCCATTGCGGGTTGTGACACCGATGTAAAGCGAATTTTCTCGCAAAATAAACTCACACCCACGATCAAATATGAATTAGAAGATGATCATGCCATAATCGCCATGGTACAAAATGGTTTAGGGTTAAGTATTCTCCCAGAAATGATTTTGTCACATCTCCCCGACAATGTATGTTATCGCCCATTGGAAGGCGAGTATTATCGTTCTATTGGTATTGCAGCCGCCTCCATTAAAAATGCCTCTCCAGCGGCAAAAAAACTAATTGAATTCATAACACAATGGATCACCAACGTGCCCATTCCTCCGCATTACCGTGATTTATGAGATGGCTCAACGCGCTGTCTGTAACGGCAAGCTTTAAGGCTATCCTTCGCAGAGTAGTCCCTTTTTTTGATCCAGCATTAACGTTAGCGTCAGGGGAAACGATTCTTCACTATGTATCTTTTGCGAAATTCACAACTCCCGGGACACGATAATTTGCACAACATAGAGAACAGCCTGCTGGCTGTTCTCTATCGCTGTCTGCCTTAGAAGCACGTGAACGAGCTAATCCGATTCAAATCAATGCCGAAGTACGACCAGAAAAAACCATTCCATCTGAACCCTGCAATAGAATTACGTCCGACGAAAACCGGAAAGAACCAGAATTGCTCGCCGTTGTTCAGCCAAATGTATGTGTTGCGGAACAGGCAGCGTCTGATCCCGCCGGGATCAATGGCAAATGTGGTAGACGACATTTGTGGCACGAATTGCGGTGGAGGAGCCGTCGGCGCTTGAACGCCTCCCGGTGCACCCCCCGGAAATTGTCCGGGGGTTCCACCCGGAAACCCTGGTCCTCCTGGCACGCCAGGTCCGCCTGGTCCGCCTGGGAATCCTGGAAATCCCCCTCCGGCTCCCGGTGTTGGAAAAAATCCCATATGTGATCGCTCCTTTCAATGAGTAGGCATAATCATCATATGCATTCGCGGAGAGAGCGTTTGGGCGCAATAGGCGTTTTTTCAAAAAATGAAAATCAACAATAAGATCTAACATAGGCACTATCAGAAACCTAATTTGCCTCTACTTATGGTACGTTCAGCGCATCATAGATAAACTGACCAATTACACTCAGCTTTACCTGCTGAATTTTTTCCGTCCACATCACCTTACTAAGTTTTTAACTTTAATATTGAATCTTCACTGATGTGATGTAGATGCCTGGTCAGCCTTCACACAATCAATAGCGACAACGAACGCAATCATGAGCGTCTCCATCTCATCCTTCAATATTTGAACCTTATAGCTATCACCCCAAGTGAACCACTCTTTGTTCACTTTACCGATGACTACACCATGCTGTAAAACCTGAAAATCCATGTCCCACCAATTACCATGTACCTCAATGTCAGCCGCATCAATCGTATAACGTGCTTTAAAGAAAGAAAACTCCTTCTTAATCGTCAATACCTCTCGACCATCTACTTCTACAAAAAACTTTGGTAAAAAACTGAACACTTTTTTCGTAATAAGTGCGACTTCATCTCTTGTTGTATTCATGATGGAGAATGTCTTGGGAATTTGCATAAAACTGCCCTCTACGTAATAGACATCTTGCTCCTGCAGATTCTTTACCGTGAATTTACCACTTAGACTGAATACCTTTTGTTTTATATAAAGTTGCTTCATTCTAAGCCTCCTATCGTTCCTCTTAGTTAACATCATTTTAGACAAATGTTATAGTTGTTTTGTCATAATAAAATCTATTTGTTCTTCTTCACCCATATAAAAAGAATGAGTTCCTGTATGAACAAACTTCATTTTTTCATAAAAGCTAATAGCGTTTTTATTTTTTTCCCAAACCCCTAACCAAATCTTCTCTTTATTACATTGTACCGCTATTTCTATAGCTTTATTTATTAGATATTTCCCAAGCCCCTGTTTATGAAATTTTTTTCTAATATAGATCCTCTCGACTTCAAGTGAATCATTACCCATTACTTCAGATTGAGCATCCTCGGTGTTTACCTTTAAATACCCAGCGATTTCTTCATTAAAATAAATAAAATAGAATTCTGATGAGCTATCCGACAATTCTTTTTCTAATTGTTTTAAGTTAAATGCTCTATCCAGGTAGGCCTTCATATTTTCAGGTGAATTTTGATTACTAAATGTCTCATTAAATGTTTCAACACTAATTCCTTGAAGTGAACCTAGATCTTCGAACGTGCACTTTTTTATATTGATAGCCATATCGTTTTCTCCTTTTAAAATATCAATTTACAAATAAACTCTTATTTCGAGCTCTAATTATATGGTGTTATGCAGATGTGACAGGAAAATAGTATACCATAATTGTTGTATTTGCAACAAAAAAACTAAGGATTTACCATTCATTCTACCTATTCGCGTATTGGCGTAATCAGTCTCTATGCGGCAGTCAGAACTCCAAAAGGGGAAGCGAACGAGGTTTTGGGGATTCGATGATGGATGGCGGTTACTTTCGGACCCAGATGACGTTATTTGCGAATATTTCGGCTTTGGAGCAAGGTTTCGGACCCCAGTGCAGTTATTCCCCCGAAAAGGCTGCTTTCGGGGTGTTTTTCAGGCTAATAACGGCTATGCGGTCCGTTAGGATTCCAAAAGTGAGATATGACGCGTCTAAGGGGCATCTGAGTCCGTTAGATGCTACCGGGCGCGCAAACGTGGTCGAAGAAAGTGTGGCTTGGGAGTTTGATGATGGATGACGGTTACTTTTCGGACCCAGATGACGTTATTTGCGAAGATTTCGGCTTTGGAGCAAGGTTTCGGACCCCAGTGCAGCTATTCCCTCGAAAAGGCTTCTTTTGGGGTGTTTTTCAGGCCAATAACGGCTATGCGGTCCGTTAGGGTTCCAAAAGTGGGATATGGCGCGTCTAAGGGTCATCTGAGTCCGTTAGATGCTTCCGGGCGCGCAAATTTGATCCAAGAAAGCGTGGCTTAAAGGTGATGATAGTGGAAGTGAGCCAACTTTGAGAAATCGGTGATGGAGAATAGATCGGCGAGATTTGCGGGTCTACGATGGAGAAAGTCAGCGGGGTTTGGAAAACCGGTGATAGCAGTAGCAAACGAAGTATGAGGATTCGTGGATAGAGGAAGCGAACGAGGTTTGGGAATTCGATGATGGAAGATGGTTACTTTCGGACCCAGATGACGTTATTTGCGAATATTTCGGCTTTGGAGCAAGGTTTCGGACTCTAGTGCAGTTATTCCTTCAAAAAGGCTGCTTTTGGGGTGTTTTTCAGGCCAATAACGGCTATGCGGTCCGTTAGAATTCCAAAAGTGGGATATGACGCGTCTAAGGGTCATCTGAGTCCGATAGATGCTTACGGGTGTGCAAATATGATCGAAGAAAGTGTAGTTTTTTTTTGGGGATAGCGGAGGTGACAAAAGTAGAGGGTTCTTGATGATGGAGGAAGCAAACGAAGTTTCAGGATTCGCGGATGGAGGAAACGAGCGACGTTTGGGGGACGATGATGGAGCAAAAAAAATGAGGTGCCCCAGCAGCCATTTTCGGCTTTTGGGACACCCATCCTTTCCGCAATGCGCATATAGCGCAGTATGGTGGACTGGTCAGAGCCCGGTTAAAGCCATCTCATAAATCTTTTTTTAGATAGTTTAATCTGATTACTTTCGGCCCATGCGGTTAGTTCTTTCATTCCTTTGTATTCGTCGTCAAGAAAACTAAAACATAATTTATAGGGAGGAAATTTGTGATCTACAGGTTTAATGCCTATTACGGGTATGAAATAGCCCTTTACATAAATATTATCAATTTGATTCGCTTGAATTTCTTTGTTTTCTACTATTATAGCGTCCGGATGAATCCGAACCTCAATGAACTTTCTAATCGTAATGATCCTATAGAGCAATATGATTACAACAATCAGACAGAAAGCCGACCATATATAACCAAAATAAAGTAATACTTTATACTCCATATTATTTCTGGTATTTAACAATAGTATGCCACTTGAAAAAATCATAGAAAACAGAAGCGACATTAACGACGGACGACTCACCTTATAAGCACCTATATTTTCCATAACCCCCTCACTTTCTCAGACTATTATAACTTACTATATTTCATAAATTATGGATATGGCACTTCTTTTTAATCCACAGGAATCTCAATCACCTTGTTATATTCCTTCATATAATGTATTCCTTCTATCAGAATACTTTCAGGTTTCGTTTGTGTATCAAATAATAAGGTGCGTTCCTTCATGAGTTTACCGTTCGTTTGTTCTGACTCTTTTTGATTAATTGTTGTTTTTAAAGCCGTGTTTTCGTTAGCATTTTCTATAGACACACCATCCAGCATTACATCCTCATCTGTAGCAATAGTTACTTCAATCCCTTGAGCGGTCTTGGTCACATCTTTAATCCATAATTCTTTATCCCCTAGTAGAATCGGCTCATTACTATCAGCATTTAGAGGATACTTCTCTTCCAGCTTCTGATATCCAACAAACTCTTTAACAACCAGCTGCAATGAATGTAATTCTTTTGGCAAGGTGTCATAACGAATATCAAATGATCTCCCACCCAGCGAGGTTTTATTGCTACTACCTAATATTTCTACAGGCTTTCCATTGGCAATTAATTGAATGCCTTCTAACCCTAATCTTATTCGATCGAAATTCTCGACATTCATACTCCCTTTAATCACAGTCATGGTGGGTGTGGCCGTGATCGACTTGAAGGTAATTGATCCTTTGTCGGCTTTGACCTTTTTATTAATCGACTGTTTGATCTGAGTCACCATCGCTTGATTTGGATTATAAGAAAACGTTATGCTCCCTTCACTCATCTGCCCTTTCTGTGGAGGTCCCCAGTAATGAAGTGTCAGTTTTTTCGAGAATGGGCTTACGCTATCAAATGTCATCGTGCCTTTTATTTCTGTATGTTCGTCGTTGATTAAAGATACGCCACT
Source organism: Paenibacillus sp. FSL H7-0323 (assembly GCF_038002725.1). Taxonomy (NCBI): domain Bacteria; kingdom Bacillati; phylum Bacillota; class Bacilli; order Caryophanales; family Paenibacillaceae; genus Paenibacillus; species Paenibacillus sp. FSL H7-0323. The sequence continues at coordinate 2,453,598 of NZ_JBBODB010000001.1, forward strand.
TCTTATGTTGGAATTCGTGAGAAACCCTTCTATTTTTGAAGGACTAAAATGATCTTCCGTCTCCTCTAGTCCCTTAGGATTGTTTAACGTGTAATACACAATAAATTGATTGGCATCTGCCATAATTCCGTTAATCGTAAGTTCTGTTCCATCTGCTAACGTCGTCTTTTTGTCTATGCTTTGTCCCATTCCTTGTTCATTGAGTTGTTGTAAAGTTCCCTCTAACACCTCATCAAAACCAAATAACTTTTTTCCATAATAAGCGAAGGCATTATAGCTGTTTCCAGAAACTACTATCACTAATATAATGACGGCTGCAATCTTCCAGAGGGGCGAGCTTTTTCTTTTTATTCTTTTTGGAGGTGCCGAGTCTAAAGCATTTCTTAATCTCATTTCTAAACCCTCAGGTGCAGTTATGGACTCTAAATTCCTCTTCTCATCCACTAATCGTTGTTCGACGTTATTGTTCATCAACATCACCTCTGTAATGATTTTTCAGCGTTTGTAATCCATTGTAGATCCTTGATTTAACAGTTCCGATCGAGACCTGTGTGATCTCAGCTATCGTTTGATAATCGAGATCATGAAAATACTTCAATTGAATTGCTTCTCTTTGCTGCTCGTTCACATGTAACAATAACGCCTGCATATCCATTTGCTGTTCACTTTTATGATAAGGATCGCCTGATGCAACATCGGCTTTTTCCTTCTCGTCAGTGATGCTCCAGTCCTCTAATAACACCAGCTTGCTTCGCTTATGAAGTTGCCTTTTACAGCCGTTTACCAAAATCGTCTTACTCCAGCTGTAAAAAGACTCCTCTTTCTTAAGTTGGTCAATCTTCTCGTATAACGTAACTATCATTTCCTCCATGGCATCCATAGCATCATGCGCATTTCCCATATAGCTGTACGCAAGCCTATAAAAAATATCTTTTTCATACATGATTAATTGCAGCAAAACTTCTTTATTTCCCTTTTTAGCTTTATTCACCAATCGAACAACATCCATGCCTTCACCTCTCTCCCCTATATGAGTCAGGAGCACTGTAAAAAGTTCATCTTCATAAAAAATTTTTATATATCGTGAACTATTCAATCCACCTAAACTGTAATATTCAGGAAAATTTCACTCAGACATACCCAAATCTAGTTGATTTTAAACGCTTCAATGTAATAGAATGAACTAATCTAAAAAGAAAAGGATGGGCATAAGCAATGCCGTTTAAAGAACCTCGTACACTTAGTAAAAGATCCCTGCTATTCTTCTCTCTCATTATGCTTGTAAAAAGCTATTTTGCCTGGTATTTTCTATTTGAAGATGGCCCTACTTGGACCACTTGGCTTAAAGAAATCCCTTTTGTACTTCTAGTCTTTTGCTTGATTGAATGGTTCGCTACGAAACGAAAAATTGCAATTTACATGCTTGTCAATGTATTGATTACTACTCTATTTTTCTCATTAATTGTATATCATAATCATTTTGGCATCATTGCTACTTCGCAAGTATTAGATCAGGTCAAACAAGTGGGAGCCGTAAAGAAAAGTATATTTTCGGTCCTTCGTCCTCAATATATGCTTATCTTTGTGGATATCATTGTCATCAGCTTGGTTATGTTTAGAAAACAGAAAGCGCTGGATTGGAAAAAAGCCATGTCGCGCAAAAGTAACCGTAAAGCGGTGGCAGTCCTGTTCTGTATTTCCATCATCATTTGTGCAATGAATATTTTTCCAAACCGTGCCAGTATGAACGAAACGATTAAAGCGGAACAAATGGGCATTCTTAATTATGAAGCCTACTCTCTGCTAGCTGATCAAGAGGAAGAACAAATTGACGTTTCTGAGATTACGCAATCCACTATTGATAAAACTAAAGGAATTCAAGCTAGCTCTAATCCGGTTTTATTTGGAGCCGCCAAAGGAAAAAATCTAATCATTCTGCAAATGGAGTCTTTCCAGAACTTCTTAATCAATCTAAAGATTGATGGACAAGAAATCACACCAAATATGAACAAGCTTGCCGCCAGCAGCTTCTACTTCCCGCGTTTCTACCAGCAGGTTGGACAAGGCAACACTTCAGATGCAGAGTTTATTGTGAACACTTCTTTTTATGTACCCCCTGATGGTCCAGCTACCCAAATGTACGCTCCTAAAGAGCTACCAAGCTTACCCAAGCTGCTGCAAGCAAAAGGTTACGATACGGCAACATTCCATACGAACGAAGTCGACTTTTGGAACCGTGGTGAGCTTTATAGTGCTTTGGGATTCAATCGTTATTATGATAAAACTTACTTCGGGGAAGAAGACACAGTATTCTATGGCGCTTCTGATGAAGTTTTGTATGAAAAAACAGCTGCAGAGCTGGCAAGAATGGATCAGAATGAGCAACCCTTTTACTCCCATGTAATTTCGATGTCATCTCATAATCCGTTCTCCATCCCAGAGGATAAATACAAAATGACACTTCCAGAGCGATTCGAAGGAACGCTTGTTGGCGATTATATTCGGGCTCAGAATTATGCTGATTATGCGCTGGGACTTTTTATCGATGAGCTCAAACAAAACGGTGTGTGGGATAACAGCTTGATCGTATTGTACGGGGATCATCGTGGACTGCCTATCTTCTCTTTAAAAGAGGATGATCATCTCCTACTGGAAGAGATTCTCGGCCATGAATATTCGGAACGTGAATTGATTAATATTCCGTTGATCATGTCAGCGACAGGGATTACAACTCCTAGTGTAAAAGAACAGCTAGGCGGGCAAGTGGATATTTTACCTACCGTATCTAATTTGTTGGGTGTCTCTCTTGCAGATCATATTCATTTCGGACAAGATCTCTTGAATCAATCAACTTATAACTTACTACCACAACGGTATTACTTGCCTACAGGATCTTTCGTAAATAACGAAGAGCTCTTCTTATCCGGCAGTGGCTTCGAGGATGGCCAGCATTATACTTTATCTGGTAACGGCAACCAACCTCTGCAATCCACAGAAGACGAATTCGAGCGTGCCTTACAGCTACTCCATTTGTCAGACAGTTATGTTACACAGCTACCGGATAGAGTTATTGAAGAATAAGCTGCAATGTATAGCAAAAAAGACTGTGCACACCAAATCGGTGAGCGCAGTCTTTTTCTATAATGGTTATTATTTTGACTCTTTAACAACTAGTTTAAGCGGTGCCGCAATCAGCTTCTCTACGGTTTTGCCTTCTAATACATCCTTAGCGGCTTGAATGGCTAGTTGGCCAATTAATTCAGGCTGCTGCGCAACGGTTCCTGTTAATTTACCAGCTTCGATGGATTTAAGTGCATCTTCATTTCCATCAAAACCAATCACAGGGATATTCTTGCCTGAACTTTGAATCGCTTCAATAGCACCTAGCGCCATTTCATCATTATGAGCGAAAACTGCTTGTACGCCAGGATTTCCTTGTAGAAGGTTCTCCATAACGGTCAGGCCTTTCGTGCGGTCGAAATCAGCTGTTTGCTTAGCAATGACCTCTAGCTGGCTGTCCGCAATCTCATGGAATCCCTTACCGCGTTCCCGAGTCGCTGAAGCTCCTGGGGATCCTTCTAGCTCGATGACCTTTGCACCTTTCCCAAGCTGCTCTACAATATATTGTGCCGCCATAGAGCCACCCTTTACATTATCAGAGGCAACAAGAGCTTTGATATCCCCTTGATCTGCGGAACGGTCCAACGTAACGACGGGAATATTTAAACTGTTAGCTGTTTGCACTACTGTCGAGATCGCTGATGAATCCACTGGATTGATCAATAACGCATTCACACCTTTTTGCATCAAATCTTCGACGTCATTACTTTGTTTAGCAGAATCATTTTGGGCATCAATGACAAGGACTTCCAAGCCTTGCTTCTTAGCCTCGGCCAAAACACCATCTTTAACGGATACAAAGAAGGGGTTATTCAATGTAGATATGGATAATCCAATCTTCATGTTCTCCAGGCTTCCACCACTGCTAGGCTTAGCCCACTCTGGAGGCTCCAAGGAACAACCTGTCATGAGAATTAATAGTAAGGAAGTAAGAATCAAAGTTAACTTTTTCATGTTGGAATCCCCCTTATACGGCTTTCTTACGGTCTATGAGTACGGCAATGGCAATAACGATCCCTTTGACCACCATTTGGTAAAAAGAGGATACGCCGAGCAAGTTCAATCCATTGTTCAAAATCCCGATAATCAGTGCACCAATCAATGTGCCCACGATACGTCCACGACCACCAGTTAAGCTCGTACCGCCTAATACTACAGCTGCGATAGCATCCAACTCATAAGATGTGCCTGCTGTGGGTTGCGCTGAGTTCAATCTGGAAGTCAGGATCGCTCCTGCCAATGCGGACAACATACCGGTCAATGAATAGATCATTATTTTAATGCGGTCGACTTTAATCCCTGAAATAATAGATGCTTTTTCATTACCACCAATGGCATAGGTTTTACGACCAAATGGAGTTTTGTGCAATACAACCCATAAGACTGCGAAGACGATGATCATTGTTATAGCAGGTACAGGTATTCCTAGTAAATATCCACGGCCAAACAATTGGAAGGTCATGCTGTCTCCGAGACCTGTGATCGGATTTCCGTCTGTGTATACAAGTGTTAATCCCCGGAAAATCGTCATGGTCGCCAACGTAGCGATAAATGGCGCCATTTTACCTTTTGTAATCATCAGTCCGTTGACCATCCCCATCACGCCACCCGCTAAACAACCTACAATAATGGCTAAGACAGGATCCCAACCAGACAACATCAGGTTAGCTGTGAAGGCACTGGATAGGGCTAGAATAGAACCCACCGATAAATCGATACCACCCGTTAGAATAACAAAGGTCATCCCAAAAGCGATAAGCGCATTTATGGCAACTTGTCTAAGCAAGTTCAGGATATTAAGGGGCTCCATAAAGCTTGGGTTCAACACCGTAACGATAACAATTAGAATAATCAGCCCTAGTAATGGACCTAGCTTCTGTGTAATTTGCCCGATTTGAAAACCTTTATTTTCTCTCTCACCTTTGATAGTTGTCATTACTATTGCCCCCCTGTAGCTAACGTCATGATTTTTTCTTGCGTAGCTTCTTGTTGTGATAGCTCTCCACTAATTTCCCCTTCATGAACCACTACGATCCGGTCGCTCATTCCTAAGACTTCAGGAAGCTCTGACGATACCATGATTATGGCGACTCCACGTTCCGTTAATTCGTTCATGAGCTGATAGATCTCCCGTTTAGCTCCTACGTCCACTCCACGGGTAGGTTCATCGAGGATAAGCACACTTAAGCCGATCCCAATCCATTTGGCGATGACCACCTTTTGTTGATTCCCCCCGGATAAATTCCGGACTAAAGTGGAGGAAGACTGTGTCTTGATGTGTAGCCGTTTGATAAGTATGTCTACAAATTCTTGTTCTTTTTTATCAATGATTACACCCTTAGGAGCGAAGCTATATAAATTTGTAAGCACCATATTGTCTCGAATAGAGAAATCAAGCACTAACCCTTCATCTTTACGGTCCTCCGTAACGAATCCTATCCCCGCCTTCATCGCATCATTGGGATTTCGAATCGTGACCTTTTCTCCCCGCACCATAATTTCTCCACGGTCTAACGATTCCAAACCGAATAAGGTTCTCATCATTTCTGTTCGTCCAGATCCCATTAATCCCGAGAAACCTAAGATCTCACCCGAACGAACGGAGAAATTGACATCTTTAAATTGCCCTTTTTTCGTGGCATTTTTAACTTCAAGAACAACCTCTCCGGGTTTGGAGGTACGCTCAGGAAACCGGTCGGTTAATTCACGCCCTACCATCTTCCGAACTACATCATCGAAGTTAGTCTCTGGAATGGGCTTCGTGTCTACTGTTTTCCCATCTCGCATGACCGTTATTCGGTCACATATCGTAAAAATCTCTTCCATCCGGTGCGAAATATACACGATGGAGACGCCTTCCTTTTTAAGGGAAGTTATGACTTCGAACAATTTCTGGATTTCCCGTTCGGTTAATGCCGCTGTCGGTTCGTCCATGACGATAACTTTTGCATGAGTCATAAGCGCTTTTGCAATCTCAATCATCTGTTTCTCCCCTACCGAACATTCCCCCGCCTCTTGATTTAAGGGAATCGTTACGGAGAGCTTACGAAACTGTTCATTTGCTAACGCTTTCATTTCTTTCATATTTAAGATCCCTAGTTTGGAGGTTCGTTCCTTACCAATAAACAGATTATCTAGAACTGTCATATCCGGCCACACATTCAACTCCTGATGGATAAAAGCGATCCCATAACGTTCAGCCTCTTTGGGATTGTTAAAGTATGTTTCCTGACCATCTATACTAATGGTTCCTTGATCACGCTGATGCAGTCCAATCAAAATGTTCATCAGAGTAGACTTTCCTGCACCATTCTCTCCCATTAGGGCATGAACTTCACCATCCTTCAGCTCAAAATCCACACCCGTCAACACACGGTTAGCCCCAAAAGATTTATAAATATCCTTCATCGTAATGTGCATATGCTTTGAACCCCCTTTTTATCAAAAATAGACCCCGGCTTGTAAAATACAATTTGCATACGGCTTAGCTTCCCCCGTACGAATGATGACCTTCGCTTGCTGAGTTAACAATTTAAATTGTTCATGTGAAATCGCCTCTATAGGTATTTCCTTAAATTTGTCATTCAAGTATTCAGAAGTGCCTTTATTTTTTGCTGCTAATTCCTCTGCCACGATAACTTTCTCTATGACCATATCCTCTGATATGATTTCGACAATCTCTTGAAAGCTGGGAACTCCCAATTTAAGCGCTAAATCAATCTTTGGAACACCAGATGGAACGGGTAATCCAATATCAGCAATGACAATCGTATCGGTGTGGCCTAAGTCAGTAAGCACTTTGGAAATATGACTGTTTAAGATTCCTTGTTTTTTCATAATTAAAGACTCACCTCCACCTCTACTCTTGTTGGCATGCCACCTTGGGCACCAAATTTTGTGACGGATAAAGAAGCGGCGCGATTGGCAAACTTTACACTAGTTCGAATAGACTTGCCTTCAGCTAGAGCAACAGCAAATGCCGCATTAAAAGTATCTCCTGCTCCAGTGGTATCTATAGCATTCACTTTATAGGTGGGAACTAAAACTTCCTGCTTACCATCGTAATAACGCACACCATTGCTGCCTTCGGTTATAAATAACTTATTGGGGTATTTGCGTAAAGCTTCGGCAGTACTCATCTCAGGAAATAATATTGCACATTCATGTTCATTGGGTGTTAAATAGGTGGCATTGTTTATAATCGTTTCACTGATAGGCCGAGCAGGTGCTGGGTTAAGCAACATAGGCACATTGAATTTATGGCAAATCTCACTTACATAAGACACCGTCTCTTCCGGAATTTCTTGTTGGATTAATACCATGTCAGAGCCTTTAATATTCTCAAGTGCCCGTTCAACCAATGCAGGAGTAACTAAATCATTGGCTCCTTTTACAACGATAATGCTGTTATCGCCTTCCGCTAAAATGATGTGAGCTGTTCCACTTTCGACATGTGTAACCGGTTCCACATTGGCGGTAAAAACGCGATTCTTTTTCAGATTATCCATGATAGCGGTACCATAGAAATCATCACCTACACAACCAACCATCGTAACTTCTGCTCCTAGACGGGCAGCAGCGACGGCTTGGTTCGCACCCTTACCGCCCGGAACGGTGGAGAATTGTTCTCCAAGCACAGTCTCACCCGCGTGAGGCCGCTTATTCGAAGTCACTACTAAATCCATTGAACAGCTGCCAATTACACATATCTTAGCCATATTCATCAACCTTTCTCATGTTGTCATCTATTCTTTACTTCTTGTAGTTTCCCGCTCCACAAAGCTAACGGGTAGTTGAATAATCTTCTCTTCCACCTTATCTTGCTCAATTAGCTTAATAAGTAAACCCGCTGCTTCTCTACCCATATCATGTGCCGGCTGGCGAATGGTGGATAAAGCAGGTGACAACAAGCTGCTGAGCGGGATATCATCAAATCCGATGATTTGCAGATCCTGCGGCACTCTTTTACCTAAACGATGTGCTTCATGAATGACTGCTGTCGCCACAATATCATTACTGGCAATTACGCCATCCGTATCTATATAATTATCAAATAACTCCACAGCCCATTGTTCTGCTACTGTATGGGAGAAGGATGAAGTTTCGATCACATTATAGCTGATTCCCATTTCATTAAGTACTTCAATCGCCCCAAGAAATCGATCTTGTGCAGGTTTGATATGCGCCGGTCCTTGTATCACTGTAATTTTTTTGCTTCCCCGTGCGATAATCTCCTGTGCTGCAAGACGTCCGCCCTTTTTGCCATCTGCGTATACGGAAGGGCTATCATTAGAAGTACGGTCCAGAAATACAACCGGAATCTTCAAGTTAGAATAAACGTCACTCTCAGGGAAATTGGTTGACGATATCATGCCAATGACATTGTTTTGGATAAAGGTTTGAATATAATCCATCTCTTTGTCCTCGTTCTCATCACTATTGCCAAAGATGATCCGATAACCTTGCTCCTGCATCCGATCCTCTATCCCCCGCGCTAACTGCGGGAAGAACGGGTTAGTAATATCAGGCAAGAGCAGCCCGATTAATTTAGATTTCCGCTTGTATAATGATCTTGCAACCTCATTAGGGGTATAATTCATTTCTTTGATCGCTGCCTCAACCTTTTTGCGAGTATCGATATTCACATATCCAGATTCATTTATAACCCGTGAGACTGTTGCTACCGAAACTCCAGCTATTTTTGCGACATCTTTGATCGTCATCATTCTTTCATTCATCCCCCAATGTGTAACCGGTTACATGTATTACATAAATTAGATTATCACATAACCTTTTCATTTACAAATCTTTTTTTCGATCATAAAGCTAACAAAAGATACCAACTATATATCGATATCTTTTGTTATTTGAATTTATTTATCTGCAAAGCGATTTAATAATTTTATTGTATTGAAATGCATACCTTCATGGTAAAGTGTGAAATTTATGAATTCACCGATTGAATTTAAGGTTAATCCACTTCCTGTTGTAAGAGGGGTTACTTGCTCACTTAAGCGATTGTGAAAAGCTTCCTGGATCCGTTTGGGTTGCTCCGTAAGCATCTCAAGTAAAACTTCAAGCGTTGGCGGTTCCTCATTCCACTCGGCTGGTTTAGTCCCTTTCGCAAATAAGCGTTCAAAGCTTGCCGGCAATTGCATAAGCTCCCGAGCAGAATGAAAGGCAAACTTCTCTTGCACCAAATAAATATGTCCCAAATTCCATCGGATATTGTTATTAAACCCTTCTGGAATGCTATTCAAAGTTCCCTCAGATAGTCCCTCGACAGCACGCACAGTAACACTTCGCACAAACTTGATTTGTTTGAATACAATTTGATCCATTATGACCCCTCCTAATATTTTCATCCATAGTTTACCATGAGATTATCTTTAATTTCCTAAAATTATTTTATACTTAATTGTTTCATAACGAGCGTAATAAACGACTGCATATAACTTTCTTGAAGTTCCTTCTTTCTGTAGCCCATCCATATCGAATGCTTGGAGACTACATTTTCTACTGCTATTTTAGCTAATGTTCCCTGATCAAGATAAGGTTTCGCCAACAAAGCGGATACATAACTAATTCCATAACCGGCAATGACAGCTTGAATAACTTCATTCACTCCATTAAATTGAAGCCCAATCGTTGGCTGCTGTACACTTCTTTCTTCACACAACCGGACAAGCCGCTCTCTGGCTGCACTGCCCTCTTCCCTCATAATAAATGCTTCAGACATTACTTCTTCAAAGCTAGCCTGCTGATTGGCAATAGGGTGATGGGAAGAAACCACGAATACATACTCGTCCCTATATAACTCCCGATGTTCGAACACTCCTGTATTATGCGAAGGAAACTCCATATCACTGTAAATCGCCACGTCTGCTTCAAAATTATTTAATTTTTCCATGACACCATGAGAATTAGTAGTAGTGATCTGAATGTTAACTTCCGGAAAAGATTGTTTGAATAATGACGCCCACCGGGGAATGAGGATGCTTGTCGCTAAATAATTACCTGCAATCCGCAGATTCCCCTCAGGAAATTTGTGATAGTCTTCAATGATTTGCTGGACTTGATCACCCATGGCAAAAAACTTTTCAAGAGGTTCGATTAACCTTTTTCCTAAAGGGGTGAGCACCATCCTCTTTCCTTTAATTTCAAATAATAAAATATGATTCTCCCGTTCAAACTTACGGATTTGCGCTGATATAGCGGGTTGACTGATATGCAAACGTTCAGAGGCTTTGGTCACACTACCTGTGATCGCAACGTAATAAAACAATTTTAATACATGATAGTTCATCGTCAACTCTTCCTCACTTCATAAAATAATATCTGTATTCGCCGCTTATCCTCAGCCATTTTACTATAACTATACATTATGGATGTTAACTATTATATATTGTTTATTTATATTTATTTATCTTATACTTACAACTATTCATAAGGGAGGTCTCGTTAATGACAAAAACAGTATTATACTTAACCCGCCACGGGCAAACAGAATGGAATTTACAAAAACGAATGCAAGGGCATCAAAATTCTGCGCTTACAGCCTTGGGCGAACAGCAGGCGGAATGGTTAAGAGATCGTTTGGAAGTAGAAAACTTAGGCGCAATTTATTCTAGTACTAGTCCAAGAGCATTGCATACTGCGCAGATTTTACGGGGAAAGCGGAGTTTACCTATTTATCAGCAAGTTTCTTTAATGGAAATTAACATGGGGAGCTGGGAAGGAATGAATACGGATCAGATACAACTAGAATCCCCTTTACAATATTCCCATTTTTTCACCAGACCGGATCTATATATTCCTCTAACCTCAGGTGAAACTTACAAGCAGCTTGAACAAAGAGTAGTGCCGACAATGGAGCGTATCATAAACGATAACGTAGGGCTAGAAGTGCTCATCGTCACACATCGGATGACTTTAAAAGTCATTATGGCTTATTTTCTCAATAAATCATTGCAGGAAATTGGAGAGTTACCGGATATTCTCTCTACAGCATTATGTAAAGTAACCCTAACTGATAACAATACAACCATCGATCTGTATGGAGATACTTCACATTATCAATGACTATGGGTCAAAAAATAAAAAGGTAACTCCGATTAACGGGGCTACCTTTATAGGGTTCAACATTAAATATCCACACTTTTGATTATAAAACTGCGGACCTTCATCCATTTGCCTGAAATGAATTCATCAATCGTTTTCGTCTTTGGTCTAACGCAAAAGCGATGTTTTGCCCCTTTATCAAAGCCCACAGCTTCAAAAATTAAGCTATCCCCTATTTGCTCCTTGAAGAACACCTGCTTTAATCCCAACCTATTTAACATTTCAAGCTTTACGCTCTCAATATATGTGCGCGAATACTCCTTAGACATATGTGTTCCTCCTAGTAGTGGTAGTAATATTATAAGTCAATATGAAGAAAATCAACAATAGTTCATATATTCATCCACAAAAAACAACCAGGCAGCGATTCTCCGTTGGAGGTTCACTGCCTGGTGTTTTGGGTCTGCGGTGGTTTGCTTGAGTAGGTTACGAGCTAAGCTTAATCATTTGTAGCTTTCGGATACCCACTCCGTTGTAACGCACTATCTTGTTGAAATTTGTAAGATAACTGCATTCTATACACTTATTCCATATCCACAAGGGCTAATTCTAACTTTAAGTGTATTCTATACAATTAAAAACTAGAGAAATAGCCTGTAGAGTATTAAATCAAGAAAATAGATGTACTAAATACAGCTATTTTCATTGGCCGAGCATTTTGAGCATACTAGTTGTACAAAATACAGTTAAAACCATCTACTGTACACTTCAATACTCCATTACTTGTTACTTCAAAGCTTCCGTCGGCTCTCATATGGTAACTAGATGGGGAGTAGTCCATTATGAGTTTGCCCATTCATACTGATTCCTTTTTCCTGAACCTATCCGAATAATTCTATCTATTTAGTCCTTCAACTTCTACATCTAACTAATCGAAAACATCACTAACTTATTTAACTTCAGTTGCCCCAGTTACTTTACCTTCAATCCCTGCAGTTGCTTTCACATCTTCGTTTGCGAAGTAAAGATTGCCATCAATAGTCGAGGTTTCATGCAGATTAAATCCGTTCGCTTCTACATAAACATCACCTTTAATGGTTCCGCCTTGAACTCGTAAATTTTCACTTTGTACAGTTAACTTAGGTACAGTGAGTGTGTAATTGGCAGTAACTTTGTGATCAGCGTCTTGGGCATAAAGAGCAATCTTACGGTAGATGTCGCCGTCTGCGGCCCCTTTATCATGGAATTCGCCTTCAACAACAACATCTTGGGCAATCGTCACATCATTTAGGATGGCAATAATCCAATTTCCATCTTTACTTACAGCCTTGGTAAACGCATCTGCTTGATTTACGATTGAAGCTGTAGTAACTGCATCCGTTTGCTCTGTAGTTGGAGCCGTAGTAGCCGCCGAATTAGTCGCATTATTATTATTCGCACCACAACCAGACAAGACTGCAACCGAGACGCCTGCTACTAACATCATTTTAAATAACTTCATTTGAAATCCCCCTTGTTTTTGATTATAAATTAATTATATATTAAAAATTTTAATAAACAGGTGAAAATTTTCACAATATTGTGTCGTTATCTGAAGCGGTTTCACAAAGATCACTAATCTCCATACGGAATCGTATCCATAAGTAACACCTCAGCTCGCTGCCCGTTTTAAGTTCATAGATCTTAATACTTATTTACCCAAATTTTAAGAAAGGTCACAAAGGTGATTAATTCCACACAAAAAGGACACTCCCAACAACTGCGGAAGTATCCTCATAGTCTTTATTACTATAAATCTTTAGATTAGATATTCTCTTGAAAAAGATATGGAACCATCATACTCTACACTTACTTTTTTAATGTTAGGATTATGCAAAACTCCAGCATAAAAATAATACAGCGGAAGGATGACCATTGGGTTAATAAGCATTTTTTCAGCTTTTGCATAAAGCTTGTTTCGTATAATTTAGCTTAAGACGATTATCAAGCAGATCTTCCCAGAGTTGAATCTCAAGGGCTACATTCTTCCATTTCTAGCTACTTAACAGGGTCATCTGACTGCTCTCTCACCCCCCATTGACGCTTTAGAATCAGAATGTTAATCTTTAGAAAATATCACAAGGATAAGGGAGCTATTTACTGGTGAAAAAGACAACCATGAAGGACATCGCACTTCGTGCCAATGTCTCCGTCGCAACAGTGAGCTATGTTCTGAATCGTGTCGGCAACCAAACCATTCCTGAGAAAACGCGCCAGCAGATTCTTCAGCTTGCCGAGGAACTGCATTACATACCAAATCTGGCAGCACGTTCACTTGCGAATCAGAAAACAGGATTGGTCGGTGTGCTTGTTAACACAGCAGCCCATACCCCACACTGGAAGCTCCATGCCCAGTTCTCATTTATACATGCCTTGGAACAACGGTTAACAAATGCTGGTTACCATACGCTGCTATATTCACTTGATGTTGACCAGCCTTCTTTGGATATTATCGTAGAAAGAAAGCTGGAGGCTGTATTTCTGATCGATGTGCGCGAGGAAGCCTTTTATTCGATCTCCAAGCATTTTGTAGAAGGAATTCCTTTGATTCTGATCGACAGCATGATTGAAGATAAACTCTTTAAGCAGGTCCTTTTCAACTATCGAGCAGCTCTGCAAAAGGTAAAACCACAGGACCTTTCACAGGTATGTTTAATTATGGAGAGCTTCAATAACTCTTTCCTCACCCGCTTTATTCAGGACAGTCTTCCATTACCTCAAGAAGCGATATTCACCGTTGTCAATTTGGAGGAATTAAATACATTCTTACAGGAGGGGGGCTATAAAGAGGCCATTGTCATTAATGAGTTTATTGGAAGTTACGTTGAAAAAAACGGGAGGTTCGAACAACTCTCTGTTCTTTGCACCTGCAATTGTCCGGAAATATTAGGAGATGACGTTCATAAATTCATTTTCACAGGGGATAAAGCGGCTACTGCATTTGAACTCATGAACAAATTATTGCATCATTCTGACTACTCCGCACAAGAAAATAATTGTTATTTTGTAGAATAATTTTTTTGGCCATTCGCTTAAGCGTTTAAGTTGAAAGGAGCATAACTTATGCCTGGTCCTGTATTAGTGAAACAAGTTCCCTCTGCTGTTCAAGCTCATCCCTCTCTTTGGGGAAATTGGAGATTCCTGCTTCTACTCAGTTCGTACTCCATTTCCTTGTTCGGTAACACTTTTCATAGTATTGCTTTAAGTTTATGGGTACTGCAAACGACCGGCAGCGCCAAAATGATTGCCATCATCACGATAATCAATTTATTGCTTAGTTCTTTGCTCGGATCGATAGGGGGAACTTTTGCGGATAGGGTCAATCGTCGAACCCTCATGCTGATCACAGATCTGATAAGTTGCGGACTCGTAGTGACACTAGCTTTAGCCATTTCCCTGCCCTCTACTTCGTTCATTATCGTCGCCATACTGACGGGTCTTACGACCATTTCAGCTTTATTCCAGTCCCCGGCATACCAAGCTTCTATCACTACTGTTGTTGGTAAAGAACATCTACAAAAAGCGGTAGGACTGTTGAACTTGTCTGAAAACATCTGCCGGACTATTGGTTATTCCGCCGGTGGGATTTTCGTAGCGAGTTTTGGAGCAGCCGACGCTATTTTATTTGATGGAGCTACATTCTTCCTCTCCTTTCTGCTCGTGTTAGCGGTCCGTTCCCTTCCTTTGCCAACTCAATTAAACAACGTGCCCAAGAAGGAACGGAAATTCACACAGGATTTGATCGATGGAATTCGCTATATTTGGAGATACCCTTTTGCAAGAGCCGTTATGATTATGCTTCCTACCTTAACCTTATTTTTTGTCCCCTCCCTGATGTTGACCCAGGTTATGGCCGTCAACGTGTGGGATTCCACTCCCTTTCAGTTTGGACTTATTGAAGCCTGTATTCCACTTGGTTATATGATCGGATCCGGTCTGATCTTACTGCTCGGCTCCAAATTGAAGAATAGAGGATTTCTTATTATGACTGGACTGCTATGTCTCGGTCCCCTGTACCTCCTGTTATCATTCGTCACTTCCGCTGCGATTGCCATTCCTATCATTCTTGTAATTGGCTTCATGTTCTCATTCTGCACGTTGCTGATTAATACAATCCTTAGGCTGGAAGTTTCAGAAGACCTCCAAGGTAGGGTGTTCGGTGTATTAGGTTCTATCATGAGTGTAGCCCCATCCATTGGTCTTACTGCTGTCTCATCCTTGTCTGATCTCTTCAGCCCTGGTCCTGTCATGGGTTCAATCGGAGTCTTACTGCTGCTGTTTGCCTTATCAACTATCACTAAATTAAAGGTAATTCGAAACTACAAGTAATTTCAGAACGTATCCTGTGTTCTTTATCGCCCTCTTTTTCTAATAACGCGTCTAAGATGAAGCTCAAACAGTAATAAAACAACCAGAAAAATCAATAACAGGAGACCCGCTATTCCAGTTAGAAACGGAAATAGGAGTGGGAAGAAAATACTAGGATAGGCCTTAGTAACATCTGAATAATAGCCCATACCCATAAGGGAGGTACCGGAGAACTCGATTAGCTTGACGCCTAAATGATTGTTGCTTCTTTGCGCATAGCTGAGAACCTCTTCGTCTACTTCTCCGTCTTGTGCAATCGTGATGATTTTCCATTTTCTTGTTTCCATGGGTTGACTATCGTCGGTCAGTCTTTGGACTATATTTATTTGATTCTCACCAGTCTTTCGGTCCTTTACTGTGAGAATATCTATCCACGAAAAATACCTGCTGCCTCTGTCCCGATTGGATAGCCATATTTCATCAGGGGTGGAGATTTTTTGATCATTTAATAAGAACTGAACTTTGACAATATCACCAGGCGGGACCTTCTCCTCTTCATCCCATGGGGTCAACTCTGCTTTCCTGCCTGTTTTTTCTTCCCTGATTTTAATATTCTTATCATCAACCGTTATCTCTTGTACGTTTATTGGGTTATATTCTTTTTCAGCATGCTTTATCTCATAACGCTGATTAATTTGATCAGAGATTATGTACTCACGTATATAGTTGAACAATGGGTTAAAAGAAATCGCCAGCAAAAATAGCGAGACGCCAGATATAACTATAAACTTCTTCATAAGTCCTCCTTTTTAACGTACAGTCAGTTTAAACTTTTGGCGTGAACCCCCTTCCGGTCCATCGGAACACACTCATCCATTTATATCTTCCATCGTAGCGTTAATAACATTCATAAATAAGTTCTCCTTTAATAGATTAGGCACTACCTTCCTCTAAATCTCCCAACCATAATAAACATTGTGGAATAAAATCAGCGTAGTCGTGTAATGCATTAATCGTACGGATTACCTCACGAGTACCCAGCTCCCGTTCTGCATCATCTGAGCTCTCCAGTCCTAGCGAACGTCTGATATTGTAAGCTAACCATTCTAATTTTCCCAAAAAGCCATAGTTGAGCACAACCTGCCAATCCGCATAAATCTCTCCGCCATGCTCCAGATAGCTGTTAATCAAATTTGAGAATGCCTTTTTGCTTAAATCTCCCGATTCAGAACCTGACCAATATAAAGCTACATCTATCAGCTCTAACGTAGGATGAATAGGTCCTGCTGCTTCCCAATCGATTATTATCGGAACTTTCTGCTCATCCCACAAGACATTTTTGGGGTCTAAATCCCGATGGCTGATAACATAATGATTCGTCAATAGACTCGCTGAAGAATGAATCAATGACTCCCAATTCTCTATCTTATGCAGGTGATCTGCCAGCAAGCTTGACCATTCTGCACCCTGCTGCTCTCCTTTGAGAGCAAGCTCCTTCCAATTTTCAACTGCAGCCTTAGACGCTATAAGCGTTTCAAAGTGATGATCATCCGTTCCCTGTGAGAAATCGATGATGTGGAGCTGCGCAAGAATTGCCCCAATCTTTTTACAACAATCTAAATCTATTTCATCTAAAGGTAATGCCTTCCCCTGAACCCATGGAAACAATAAATAAAATTGCCCTTCAACCTCGTGCATACTACTGCCATTAGATACGATTGCCGGAACAGCATGGATTCCCTTTTGATAAGCCAGATTCGCAACCATTTCAGAAAAAATATAATTGGACATTGCTGTATCTCGTTGCATAATTTGAGGATTTAAGGCCTTTACTGCGTATTGCGCTTTATCCGTTTGCAGGCGATACATTCTGTGCAAGAGTCCGCCTGTTATCGGTTCAGGTTCATTCATCAACAGACCCAGATTATATTTGGCACAAAGTGTAGCGAATTTTAAATTATAGCTTATATTTTCCATGTTATGTATTCCTTTCTGTGTGAGTAAAGTCGTACTCATTTAAAATGGTTCAAGTAAATTTAAAACATATTTTTATCTTTATGAAATATTATGTACTGTTCACTATGACATCCTGTGTAACCCTCGTGAACCAAAAATGAAAAGGAGGCTTCGTTAATGAGTAAGCGGTTACATCAATCAGGGTATCTTGTAATCATTTGGTTTTTAGTCTTTACCTTAGGGACGGCAGCTTTTGGCTCTCTTTCCTCTGTGTCGGCAGCATCTGCCCGGCAAGCGGAAAAGCTAAATCGGGGACTAGTAGCAGTGAAGGTATCCAGCGGTGTATTTGTGAGCTGGCGGCTACTCGGAACAGAAGAACTGTCGGTTTCTTTTAATTTATACCGCAATGGTACAAAAGTAAACGTTACCCCAATCACGGACAGCACGAATTATCAGGATAACGCTGGCATAACTTCGTCTAGCTATACAGTTCGAGCAATCGTCGGCGGTATTGAGCAATCAGATTCCCCAGCAGCAAATGTATGGGCCAACAATTATTTGGACGTTCCGATTCAGATTCCGGCTGGCGGCACTACGCCAGATGGCGTAAGTTATACCTATAGTGCCAATGATGCCAGCGTGGGCGACTTAGACGGTGACGGGGAATATGAAATCGTGTTGAAGTGGGATCCTTCCAATTCTAAAGACAACTCGCAAAGTGGATATACAGGCAATGTCTATCTGGATGCCTATAAGCTGAATGGAACTCGGCTATGGCGAATTGATCTGGGTAAAAATATTCGGGCTGGCGCACATTATACTCAATTTCTAGTCTATGATTTCAATGGTGATGGTAAAGCCGAAGTAGTCTGCAAAACAGCAGACGGTACAGTTGACGGAGTTGGCGTAACCCTTGGAAACACAAGTGCAGATTATCGCAACTCCAGTGGATATATCCTGACCGGGCCTGAATATCTGAGTGTATTTTCCGGACAAACGGGGAAAGCCTTAACCACGATTGATTATGTTCCTGCCAGAGGAACCGTATCCAGTTGGGGTGACAATTACGGCAATCGAGTAGACCGCTTTTTAGCAGGTGTAGCCTATCTGGATGGAGTACATCCAAGCATCATTATGGCACGTGGTTATTATACACGCACAGTCGTTGTAGCTTTTGACTGGAATGGCAGTGCTTTGACCCGTAAATGGACCTTTGATAGCAATAGCTCCACCAATGCTGGAACCGCCGGTCAAGGTAATCATAGTTTAAGTGTTGCCGATGTGGATAACGATGGTAAGGATGAGATCATTTATGGTGCCTTAACTATTGATAATAACGGTGCGACCTTATACAATACAGGGCTGGGTCATGGAGACGCGCTGCATGTAGGTGATTTAAATCCGAACCGCCCCGGTCTCGAAGTTTTTAAAGTCATGGAAAATACTAGTTCTCCCTATGGCGCTGCGGTATGGGATGCTGCAAACGGGACGGTCTTATGGGGTGTATACACGGGAAAAGATACCGGCCGGGGGATGGCTGCCGATATTGATCCCAATTATCCCGGGGAAGAGGTATGGGCTCACGGCGTTGGCCTATACTCCATTACAGGCACCAAAATAAGCAGCTCAATGCCTTCTGTGAATTTTGGGATCTGGTGGGATGGCGACTTGTCCCGCGAACTGCTGGATGGTGTCAAGATTGATAAATGGAACCCTGCAAGCAACTCCGTTACCAATTTATTAACCGGAGCGAGCGTAGCATCCAACAATAGTACCAAAGCAACGCCAAGCCTACAGGCCGACCTGCTTGGAGACTGGCGCGAAGAGGCTATCTGGAGAAAGTCCGATAACTCGGCTCTACGAATCTATACAACTACGAACATCACCACTAATAAAATATATACCTTAATGCATGATCCAGTATATCGGTTAAGCATTGCCTGGCAGAATACAGCTTACAATCAACCTCCGCACACAGGATTTTTCCTAGGCAACGGTATGGCCACTGTGTCTAAACCCAATATCTACGTAGTGCCGTAAGCTTTCTAAAGAATCAGTAAGTGAACAAAAAAGCAATTGCTGTTATCCGGATGTGCCGGGGCAACTGCTTTTTTGTTCGGTTTATACCAGCATCAGCAATGATCGAGGTGCGTTAATAGTTTTTTTAATTGTTTAATGCCTTCGCATTGAGTGGTTATTATTGCATATAGGATAGGTTTTAGTGCTGGGCAGATATTAATCTGCAAAACGTTGTTTGACATTCGTACAGCGCTAGATCCCCAATCAGAATCCCAGCTTTAATAGCCAGGCCGCAAGCTTCTCCTCCCGCCTTTTCAATTCCCCATCTACGCGATAATATTTTCCAAGCCGTTGCTCAGCTGCAATGCTGCCATCTAGCATATACAAGACACGCTCAGCTTGAGCAGCGACTTTAGCATCATGTGTGGCGATTATAAGCGTTGTTCCTGATTGATTAATATCTGCTAATATGTCCATGATTTCACTAGCTGCTTTTGAGTTAAGCGCCCCGGTTGGCTCATCGCCAAATAATATATCTGGCTGATTAATGAGTGCTCTGCAGATTGCTGCTCTTTGTAATTGTCCTCCTGACACCTGTGTAATATCACGTTCAGCCAGCGCAGATATTCCTGTTTTGTTCATTAACTCAGCTGCTCTTTTATTGATAGTTCTACGGCTGCTGGTTCTCGCCCGATAAGCAGACAGGATGATATTGTCGCGGATATTCAAGTTTTTTAACAGATGCATTTGCTGAAAAATAAAGCCCATATGCTTTAAGCGCAGACCGGCTAATTCGTTCTCTGAAACTCCGCTGATCTCCTGCCCTTTAAAAATAACACTTCCCTCTGTCAACTTATCCATCCCGCTGATCGTATACAGCAATGTTGATTTTCCTGAACCAGAAGGTCCCATGACAGCTATGAATTCCCCCTGAGACACCTGAAGCTGAACATCCTTTAATATCGACTGCGGAGTTCCTTGCCCTGTTGAATAACTTTTTTTTAACCCTTTCGTCTCTAATATGAACATTCTGCCACCTCCTATCATTCGGCAATTAGTTTGGCTATACTGGATTTTCTGATTGAGATCGTGCTTGTTACGGTGGTGAGCGCTACAATAAGCATGAAAAGTAGAGGAAGAATAAGATAGGCTACCGCCGGATTGACTACAAACTGTATCTTAGAAGCCCCCATGAAAGAGCCTAGCATTTGAGCAATTTTTTGCCCGAGAGTGTTAGCCGCAAAAGTACCAAGAATGACGCCCAGCCCTGATATTATCAGCATCCTTACCAGGTATTGCCTACGAATATCTCCTAACGTAAAGCCAACACTTCTCAAAATAGCGGTTTGCGAAGAATCCTTGGCAAGCAGCATTTTCAGAAATAAAGAGGTAATCAATATCGAAATCGAAAATGCGATAACGATGGATAAGCCTGTAACCAGCTTCAATTGGCGAATTGTATTTCCTAATGTCTGAGCTAAATAGCTTTGCAGATGAGTGATTTTTGCTGGATAAAATAATTTGGTGTACTGATCCATTTTTGCCTGGACGGAAATTCCCGGGTTCACATCCAAAGCTACTACATACCAGAGAACCGTCTTCGAATCATATGGCAATTGCGCTTTTGCGGTTCGGCCACCATTAGTTATATCCTGATAGATCCCGCTAACGGTCAATTTTTTTGCCACCCCAGCAACCTCTAAATGAACGATATCCCCCACCTTTTTATTCAGTTCCTTGGCGTTCAGGTCAGAAAGAGCGATCTCACTTGCACTTCTAGGAGTTCCTCCATGAACATACGAGAGCGGAAAAATAGTAAAGTCACCGGTTTCAACATTTAGCGAATCCCATACACCATCACTACCTAATACCTTAAATCTAGAAGTAATCAGTGGAGAAAATTTAGAGATGTCCGGGTCATTTTCAAGCTTGGTTATCATCTCATTAAAACGCTTCTCTATTTGGTTCGATTGCTGCAAATCAATGCGAATATCGCTCTGACCGACGCCCATATAAGAAACAAACCGGGGAGACTGAAGGGTATTCAATATATTCACTGGCACTAGAACGATAAACAAACTGATCACAAATACGTAGAACAATAATCCGTACATGGTGAAGCGCCCGTAAACATCTTTTACCCCGAGAAAAGCATTCACGTTAACAAATTTACGCTTGCTAAGTGAAAATCCGCTTGTGTTCATCCTTGCTTCACCCCTCGTACCTGACCGTAAAGCTTCTACAACCGTGATGCGATTAAAGCGTCTAAGAATCATCCGGCAAAAGAATACAACAACTCCAAAGATCAAACCTACCGCCAGGACAGGAACAAAATAATGAAGGATACTGGCAGGAGCAACGCCCAAATACAAAGTAATATTAGCTGTAAACAAACGAACCACACCTAAAGACAGTAAATATCCACATACAGAGGCGACGGCTGCCATCACGATATATTTTGCTAAATAAATGCTGCGAATATCTTGCTGCGTGATCCCAATCGCTTTCATGACACCTATCTCTCTGTAATCCTCTTCCAAGGTAGCGATCATCGTAAATCTGAGACATAAAATAGCAATCAGCATCAGCAGAACACTTACCAAAATAATAACAACTGCGATAATCCCGTCCGTCAGTGCATTCAGCGTTTTAAATAAAGGATAGTCAATGGAGGGGCCTTTATTGGGCAGATTTGAGGATTGATACTCATTGCGGAAATCATTGAGCTTAGATAGATCTGTAAGCTGAAATTCAATCAGGTATTCAGGTTCGCCGAGCTGTTGTTTAAGCGCTGTAAAGTCAGCAGCATTTACGACAAAACGTTTGGAGCTGACCATGGCTGGATTCATTTGGACATCCCTTACAAAATCAGTAATCACAAACTTTTTATCGAACTGTTCACCTAGAACACTAACTACGTTGCCGATTTTCAGATTCTTTTGCTTCATATAATAAATGGGGACAGCGATTTCTCCTGCCGATACCTCAATCACCTTGTTCTCTAAATTCAACAGCAAATCAAATGAAGGGTTCTGCTCTACAAAGCCGATATCCATCACGCTGTTTGCTTCCGAGCCTTGGTTACTGCCTAGATAAACGTTAGATCCATCCAAGTTAAGCATCTCTACGGTTTGTTGATCTTTCACCAGTGGATTAGCGGCTGTAAAGCTCTCGATTGCTGAGCTGTCGATTTGTCCTGCGTGCATCTGCACGAAATGAGGGGCTCTGGATTTAATCAATAGCTGATTCAAGGACCCCGACAATTCTATAATCACTTGCGACGCTGAAGCAACAAGCAAAGCCGATAACATGATAAACACAAATAATCCGAAGGTAATGATTTTATTGCGTTGAAGGTCTCTTTTTACAATTCGTAGCAGCATTGACGGGCCTTCTCCTCTCTAATACGGAATTCAATTATTCACGTTCAAGGCAGCGAATTGATTTCATTCTGGGGATCACAAATGCCATAATAATGATGAGCAAACCAGAGATGATAAATAATAAACCGATTCCCCGTCCTTCCCCAGTGCCTATCACCTTACCTACTGATGAAGCAAGTAGACCTCCCTCTCGTAAAAGAGGATTAAACACTTGATCAGCCAATATGCCAGCAAAAGCATACGCAGCCACATAACCGAGTTGTGATAAAATGCCAATGATCCCCCATGCCCGCCCCTGTGTGTCATTTGGGATATGGTTGCGAATCATAACGTCAGCACTGGTATTAACAAAAGGCAACGTTGCAAAAAATAAAAAGCCAGCAGCTGTAATAAAAGCAACATTCGTGGTCAGACCCACCAAAGAAAAAAACAGTCCGGCGAATCCTAGGCCGAGCGCTAATACTTTGATATATTTACGATCGATGCTAAAAACTCCAATAATCAGACTGCCGAGCAACATCCCTATAGCACTTACAGATAATACCGTGCCTAGAGTTTTCGTATCCGTAAAGGGTAGAAGCATAGGCGTATATAAGGTTTGGAGAAAACCCACATAAAAAGTAACGACAGACAAAATGATCGTAAGCTGCAGTACACCTTTCGTGTAAATAAGAGCATCCCAGCCCTCCTTCAAATCTTTTACAAACGACTGATTCGTTGGAACTCTGTGTTCAGTCTGTAGATTCCTGCGAACAGCCATCACTGCAAGAACTGTAACTAGAAAGGTTGAGATATCTATAAGCAGGATAGTTTTTATATCCATAAAGCTAAGCAAAATCCCGGCAAGGATAGGGGAAAGAAGATATTTTGAGGACGCAGCAAGCTGAACTAAACCACTAGCCTTGGCAAATTGCTCCTCTGTTAATAAATCTGTAATGGTAGCTTTGTAGGCAGGTTCAAGCAAGGATACAAAAATCGAACTAAACGTCACGCCCAGACAAATCTGCCATAAATGAGGTTCACCCAGCAGCATGATAATGAGAACATATATAAGTCCAAAAGCAGATAACAAATCCCCTGCTATCATCATCAATCGCCGATCAAACCGATCCGCTAACACGCCGCCAAAAGGACTGAGCACAATGGAAGGGAGAAAAGCACATAAGGTTAAAAGTGCCACACTAGAGGCGGTCTGCGTCATCTGGAACACATAGACCCCTAAGGTGAAAGCCGTCAACCCGCTGCCAATACTGGATATCCACTCCCCCATCCAAATGATCATAAAATTTCCGAAGGATTTGTTGTTCAGCATATTCCCTCTCCCCTATTCAAACATTTGAAACACATAGTCGAAGCTGCCCTTCTCCGCCCCCAGCGTAATTTCCATCGTATAGATAAAAGCTCTTATCTTCTGGATGATTTCCTCAGGCTGCCACTTGAATATCCCTTCATCAAAAAGAAATTGAGAGGTAATCAATAGAAATTCCATCGTCTCCGGGGGATACGGATTGTGAAACAGTCCCTCCTCTATGCCCTGCTCAATGACCTCCGTCAAAACAGGAGTTAGCCGCAAAATGGTTTCCACCAAGCTTTTCTGGTGCAGCTGTGCATTATCAGCCTGATGGAACTGCTCAATCATTTGGCTTTTTCTGTCCGTATCCGGCTTTTGCGCCATAATGATTTGCAGCAGCTTTTCATGAACGGTCAGCTTAGGATCTGCAGCAATTTGCTTAGCAGCTGCTACACCAGCATCAATAAATCGCAGCACAACAGCATCCATGACCTCTTCCTTCGATTTAAAATAATAGTAGAAGGTTCCCTTCGCGATACCTATAGCCTGCAAGACATCATTCACTGTCGTTTTGGTATACCCTTTCGTAAAAAACAGCATTTCTGCTGTATCCAATATTTCATTTCTACGTTCTTCCGCTTCTTTGGAAATTCTCATCTGCAACGTCCTCCATTCTATCGACCGACCGTCGGTCTATTCCAATTATATACAAATATTAGATCGTGTCAAGATTAACCCGGCATCACAAAAAAGAGAGAATTCCAAAAGCTACGTTATAGCATCTGGAACTCCCTCGTTTTGGGATATACTGTTGGGTTTAACTGTTGAGTTTTAGTCTTACTGTTTACTGTTTGGTCTTATTGTTTACTGTCTGGTTTTACTGTTTGGTCTTACTGCTGCATCTTATTTTTAGCTTGCTCTTTGATCTGATCCATGGAGATACCTTTGCTCGCGTTGTAACACTAAACTACTAAACTTCGTTTGCTTGGATCACATTTGCACTTACGACGCAGCTTATCGGACACAGCTGACTTATACGCTGCATTATCCCCCATTTGGATTCCTAACGGACCGCATAGCAACTATTGGCATCAAAAACACCACAAAAGACCGCTTCCTCAAGGAATAGCTGCACTGGAGTCCGAAAACCGGCTCAAAGGGCTATAAATTTGCAAATAGCGTCCTCTGGGTCCTTAAGCAACACGGGATAGGGATTCAATAGGTAATCAATAGGTATTCAATAGGTATTAATTACCTAAGTTCGGACTAAGTGGCTTCCGGCTGCAGATTTTGCCCCCAAACGGCTTCCCTGTATAGAATGCTGCTATTTCGCATGAGCTTCTGCAATCCCGTCTCAAATAGATTATCTAATCCGCCGGATTGTACTAATGAAAATTTGCTGCCCAAGGAATAGGCTATATAATAATCCGCCCAACTGCTATAGCGTTCTTGTAGCTGCCTTGCGGCTTCTATTTTGTATTCCCAGGCTTCTTCCTTCTTCAAATAATCCTCAACATAACCAATCCGGCTCAGATAAATTACCCAAGCTAATCCAAAAGCAGATATGTCACCAGAAGGCAACTGATGTATACCTTGTGCAACAACCTTCAGATTAACAAAATCCTCATGATCCTTATGTGCCTCAAGATATTTACTGCGTGAGGTTTCGGAAAGTGTGGCTAAACGAGCATGTAAAGATCTATATTCTGCACGGTTGCCATCTTCTAGAAGCCAGCGAATCTGGCGATGAAAGGAGTTAGCATCCTCGATATTCCATCTTTCACAAGCATTTTTGATTAAACCTCTTTTGAAGAAGACATTACTGAAATCAAACTCATAAACCACATAGTATCTCCCTAAGAGACCACGTATGCAGGTAGAGGAAAGACAGCGGAAATACATTTCCAATCGTTTTCTTTGCTTAACATTGTATTCCTTCAGCATATAGAGCCTCCTGATATTAGTTCGTGAATAGGTATGCTGTTTTGCAAATCTTCCTGATTTTCCATAGAAAAATAAGAATGAACACCGCATTGACAAGCGGGGGAAGCTCAGATACTGAAAAATAATATATGGTATATACCAAAATATAGAACCAGCTTAATTTCAGGAAAACCAATAGATAGAATAATATAGACCCTATAATGCTCTTTCCAATGCTTACGAGCGAAGAGATACGAAGACGTTGTGGATACAGTTTTTTGTTCTTCAACATGAACTTATTCGCAAGGTAACGAAAATGAATGAACTCGTCCTTTTTAGGCTCATTAGTCTCCGTTTGTGTAAGAGCTTCCTCAATTTGAGAACATGCAATCTTACATTCCAGAATTAAACATTGCACATCTCTATTTCCAGCATCCTCTTGCAGCAAATATTCACAATCCTTCATCGCTTCCTCATAACGCTGCAAATAGTAGAGAAGCCGGCCTCTTAATAAGTAACCGTCTCTTTCGTTAGGCCACATAGCGGTTACTTGGTCCAAACACACCAGCGCTTCCATATAATCAGCAGTATCCAGACAATACTTAGCTCGCAATAATTGCAGATCAGGATCATACTGAAACAGCTTATTTGCTTCGTCGAGCAGTTGACCCGCTTCAGTATGTTTATCCTCCATCAGCATGAATTGAGCGGATTGCCTCAGATTTAGATAGTGTTCTATGTCAAACTCAAGAGACTCCTGCAAAAGGAAACACTCATAACGCATCTCCATGCTTCCGTCGACCTGCCCTAGTATGTACTCGACTAACTTATTATCATAACGTTGAAGAAATATTTCCTTGTCCTCACGAAAATGAAAAAATGAATCCAACGCTTCCCATACGGCATGAGGCAAATTCCGATGCTGATCAAGGAACAACATAAGCTTATCCCTTAGCCGATCACGATGCTCTATACTCCACATGAAATCTTCATTCAAAAGTGAATGCCACGAAGCTTGTTGAATTCGGCGCGAGAAGTCCGCATACAGTTCCCTAATTTGTCTGTCAAAAATATCTGCTGGCTGTTCTTGAAGATCAGCATCAAGTTGAATGGGAAGTGGGCGAAACAGCGCCCACTCGTTTTCATGCGGTATAGTAGTAGCCCCTTCTACTTCTTCCTCGGTGTCTTCCTCCGCAACTTCTTGTTCTTCCTCCTCGCTTTCTTCCTCCTCAACTTCATCTACTCGTATTACTTTTTCTGCTTGTATCACCATTTTTTCTATTTCTTTTGATATTGCTTCTGCTATTTCTTTCTTATCCTCACCTACCAATGAAGGGACAGTGCTTGCTATACGCTGCCCGGAGCGGGCCCATTTCACGGCTGTATCATAAGCTTCTCTAAGCTGCTGGTATCCTTCAGGGTCATCTTCGGGGTGATGCGATTTCAGTTTTTTGGCATAGGCCTTTTTGATGATAGCTAGTTCATCTGTGGGTTCAATCTCCAAAATACTCCAGATCGTCATGTGAAGTATGACCACCCTTCAATTTCCGCCAATTGCTCATTGAAAGCTTGTGCCGCTTTTTCAATCACTTTCTCGTTCTGAGTATATAAAGCATCTTCGAATACTTTCAGACACTGTGCGATAAATTTCCGTTGGTCCCCAAGCACCTCTTCATATAAACGCTCACCTCTAGCAAGCAGAAGCCTGTTCTCGGTACGCTCACGCGGATGAATTTTGATACTCCGCAGTTCCAGTAAACGAGCTTCAATTTGCTTTTTCGTCATTGCACCAGCATTTTGCTCAATGATCATCTGATGCTTCTGACCTGTTGAAACGGTTGTAACCTCCACCTCAAGAATCCCATTCACATCATATGTATATCTGACATCTATACTTTCTTCTCCCCGAGGTGCTTGCGGAATCTGAAACTCCATTTCTCCCAGGAAAAGATTATTTTCAACGCGAGGACTCTCCCCCTGATACACATCCACACTTATGATCTTTTGATTATCTGCGGCTGTATATAGACGTTCTACCCGGCTAACAGGAATCGGAGTGTTACGTTCAATGATCGGAAAGTAATGTCCAGATGACGTTTGTCCGCTTGAACCTCTTCGCAGAACACTGGTTCCTAATGTATAGGGGCAAACGTCCGTCAAAATCATTTCATCCAGCGCTTGATCACGCTGCTTCAGCGCCACCTGAACCGCAGCTCCCAGTGCGACGGTCTCATCTGGGCTGATATTCGCATAAGGCATTTTCCCGAACATACGGCTGATAATTTGCTTAATTAGAGGCATTTTAGTCGCACCCCCAATCATCACAATCCCATCCAGATCGGAAGGCTGCAGAGAAGCATCCCGCAATGCTCTTTCTATCGGCTGTCTTAGACGTATTAGTAATGGTTGTACCAATTGCTCAAGCTCTGAGCGTTCTATAGTCAGCACGTATTCTTCCTCTTTAATAACTATCCGCATAGTCGCAGCAGACTCTGTACCAAGAATTCGTTTACTCTGCTCAGCCTGCTTATACAACATCGACCTCGTTATTGGTGTTAACGATTCAGCGTCCAGCTTATTCTTTTGGATAAAATAGGCCACTAGTATCTCTGTGAAATCTTCCCCGCCAAGATAGTTATCTCCGGCAATCGACTTAACATCCATTACCCCTTCGAAAAGCTCCAGGATAGACACATCAAAGGTTCCTCCACCCAAATCAAAAACAAGAAATGAAGTCTCCTGATTCTGATGCAGGCCATAAGCGAGTGCTGCCGCCGTAGGTTCACTAATAAGCCGCTCTACTTGTAAACCAGCCAGCTCAGCTGCTTTCTTAGTTGCTTTCCGCTGAACATCATTGAAATAAGCCGGAACACTGATTATAGCTTTCGTTACGGACTCACCTAGATGATTTTCCGCATCCTCTTTCAGTGACCGCAGAACAAAAGAAGATAACTCTTCAGGAGTAAAAGTCATCGTACCTAGTTTGTATTTCTTTGCTGATCCCATAAAGCGCTTAAAAGTCGAGGCGGTTAACTGTGGATGTGTAATCAGTCTTTCCTGTGCGATTCTTCCAACTAATACTTCTCCCCCTGCATCTACACTAACAATCGAGGGTGTTACATGCTCCCCGAGTACATTGGGAATAATTACAGCCTGACTGCCGTCCCAATAAGCAGCAAGACTATAGGTCGTTCCTAAATCAATTCCGATTGTTCTCACTACTATCTCCACTCCTTTTATATACAATAATATACAAAGAAAAAAGTCCAAGAATCGAAATGTCACTAATTCAACATATTTACATCCAGAGCATAATAATGAAATTGTGCTTTTGCAATAGACATAAAAAAGGTATCTCAAAAGCCACAATGGCTAATGGGATACCTTCATTTTTTGGCGGAGGATATTTTTCTGTACATCATCTATAAAAAAACAGTCTCATTCGTTCTCTGGACGTCCTAACATCTGATCTATCTTCTCTTTTGCACCTTCCCATGAGGTCAATAATGGAAAAGCATATTGTTCACGGGCCCGCAAATTCCATGGATGCGGAATACAAAGCACTTTTCTTCCCTCCTGCAATGCCGGAACCAGGTTATGCACCCCGTCATCGATCAATAGATCGTAGTTAATAAGATTTTTTCGCTTACAGGTAAAGAAATTTTCAATCGGAATAAACGGCATATGCTTCTGCAGCCAGTTCCATTTTTCCACCACCGACTGGGGTTGGGCTGCCGTAACAATAATTACATCATAAGCGTTATGCAGTTTCTCCATTTCTCCTACGACATGTTCGTCAAACAGTTCAAGCTCTTCATACAGACCGGGCCGCCCATAGAAAATCTCTTGTGTACAATCCGGATGACGTAAATGATCCGTATTCCAATCAAGCATTTCCTCATACCGCAGCAGATGCGTGGGAAAATCATTATTATTATGGTATATGGCTCGCTTCACTAGATGGCAAATTGTATCATCCATATCTACTGCAATTATTGGCTTCCTCATCTGCGCCTCCATTATTTTTTTAGATTACACTTTAATTATATACAATGAAATTACGGTTTTCGTCGAGAGTTAATTAAAATCCCGGTTAATGTTTATTAAATGCTTCTACGCATTTTTGGCAGATACAAGCTTTCCCTCTCAGTTCTTCCGGGATCTGTTCTTGCAATTCGAGTGGAATTTCTGTATGGAAACACCAACAGTCACCGCCTTCAGCGCCACAACGATTCAATTCTTTACATAAAGGACAATGGCGTTCTTCAACCAGTATGTTCATCATATCCAAAATTTCTACTCCCCCAAAAATCACAAACTATTTTTCTTTGGAAAACCATATCAATAAAATAAATCCAACTTCAATTTCTCTATTATTCCTACACTTGTGAACTCGGTTCACTTGCATTAAGATAGTGAACATTACGAACTCAAATGGGAGAATAACAGATGAATGATAAGAAGCTGAGCTTTTTAGATACCCTACATAGTGACTTACTTGCTACCATGGAAGAAGTATATAATCCTTGCAGGTTTGATTGCTCCGACCCAATTCTTGAACCGCAAAATGCAGAATACGGAGCATATATCTTTACCTTAAATGCACTGGCCATTAGATTCCGGGTGGCTAAAATCACACCCACTAAAGTCGGGCAATTTGTGACACTATGGGAGCGAATTGGAGATCATCCCATCCAACCCTATGACATCTCAGATCCTGCTGATCTCTTCGTTATAAGTACACGAAATGGGAATCACTTTGGCCAATTTATTTTTCCAAAAGCTGTCCTAAGAGAACAAGATATTCTATCTGATAAAGGTGAAGGTGGAAAAAGAGCTTTTCGAGTCTACCCGCCTTGGGACATTCCCACGAGTCGCCAAGCTCAAAAAACGCAAACATGGCAGTCGGAATATTTCTTGGATATCCCTGCAAATAAACCCGTAGACTACCTTCGTGCGCAAGCACTTTACGGTTTACCCGTAAATCTTACGGTCTGACCTATCTCCTCCACATGTTCCTTATCGCCCTGCAAAATAAAATAATAGTATACATCATCTCCTATTTTCACCGCTTCGGGATATTTAATTATAAGCGCCGCTTGATGATTCCATTCCTCCCCTTGGTCAGCAGAAGGCATAATCAACTTTGCCTTCTCTTCCTCTTTCAACCTCTCTAATGTCAGTTCAGTAATTTGCGGATTGGAGCCATAAGGCTTCAGCTGATGGGAGGCAACGATTTCAGCAACTTCATCTATTGATTGTCCCTCTCCAGACATAGCGGATAATTGAAAAAAACCATCCTCCCCCTGACCCTTCTTATCATCTGCTGAATCTACGACCCATTCCGTTGGATACTTCAAAGAGACTCCATAAGCATTGGAAGTAAAGGTTGCAAGCCCAGTTTGCGTAACCAGCATACCGATTACAGTACCTGCAAGTACAATAACCGCGATAACCAACACCCATAGCCACCGTTTTTTGTATACTCTTATTTTCACGATATCCCCCTAAATCAATAATTAGTTGACATGTACAATATTAGGAAATAAGATATAAACAAACATATGAGCAATCATTCATATGTATTAGTGAGGAGGAAATTAAAATGAGCGATCTTAAAAATATCCTATCTCTACTTCTTTTCTGCATCTTCCTAATTTCTTATCTATTAAAGCTCCTTATACTTTACAAGAAAAACCACATTAAAGGAAACGTTCTGGCTAAAGGCGCTAAACTATCTAAGATCCATTATACCGAGCTATTGGTAAAAACCTCTACTTTTTTATGGGGCGCAGCATGGTTTGTTTTTTCCGTAGCAGAGTCCTTTATGGTTACACTTGTAGACAAAACGTTTGATATTCCTGTAATTCACTTTAGCGGTGTTGGTGTAGCTGCCCTCGGATGTTCCATTTTCATTCAAGCTATGATTGCTATGCGCACTTCATGGAGAGTTGGGATTGATAAGACTACTGTAACCAAACTCATCACACACGGTATTTATAAATATAGTAGAAACGCTGCATTTGTCGGGTTTGATCTCATGTTTTTGGGATTGTATCTGATGTACCCCAATCTATTAACACTCCTAATATTCATTCTTAACATTGCCGCGATTCATTTACTAATTCTTCAAGAAGAGCAACATTTAATGTCCGTATTCGGAGATGAATATATCCAATATGCCAATAATACACCCAGATATTTTTTATTTTAAAATCTTTTATCACAGCTCCGATAATTAATATCCGCTATATCATTTTACATTTTTTACAAGTCAAGAAAACATTCTCTTAATGTAACTACTATAATATGAGACTGTAAACATACATTAGGAGGGAAATTATGAAATCACCGAAAAAGTATGGCGTCAGAACAGCAATTGTAGCGACAGCGGCAACTGCTCTTTTTGTATCCAGCATAGTCACTACAAATGCACCTAATCAA
This sequence comes from Paenibacillus sp. FSL H7-0323, assembly GCF_038002725.1. NCBI lineage: Bacteria > Bacillati > Bacillota > Bacilli > Caryophanales > Paenibacillaceae > Paenibacillus > Paenibacillus sp. FSL H7-0323. The sequence goes on from NZ_JBBODB010000001.1 coordinate 2,486,142, forward strand.
GCAGACGCAGCATCTTCGAACACAAGAAATGTAATTCTGTTTATTGGAGACGGAATGGGTGCTGCTCAGCGTGATGCCATCCGGCTTGCCACCGTAGGTGAAAAAGGAAATCTAGCAATGGATTCCATGCCATACGTTGGATTAATTCATACAAGCTCCACTGTCCCTGTTACAGATTCGGCTGCTTCTGCTTCTGCTTATGCCAGCGGTGTGAAGACTTATAATGGTGCTATCGGAATGGATGCCGATAAAAAAAGTGTTAAGACCATTATGGAATATGCTAAAGATGCCGGGAAATCAACTGGTGTCGTTACTACTAGTCAGATTACAGACGCGACTGGCGCCGCATTTGGTGCTCACGTTGAAGACCGCTCAAAGCAAAGTGATATCGCTCTTCAGCTTCTGACAAAGAGCAAGGTTGATGTTCTGCTCGGTGGGGGTGAGGATTTCTGGTACCCGGCAGGCAATCCCGGCAAATTCCCAGATGAACCCGCTGAAGATCCTTCAGAAAAAAGCAAAGGAACGCAAGGTAACCTTGTGGATAAAGCTAAACAGTTGGGCTACACCTATGTAACGAACAAAGCGGATATGCAAAAAGCAAAAGACGGCAAGCTGCTTGGAATATTCGCAAACGAGGAAATGTTCCAGCAAAAGCCTGAGGGTGAAGGAGATATTTATAATCCGGTGGTATCGCTGCCCGAGATGACTAAGAAAGCTATAGATACGCTAGCAACAAATAAAAAAGGATTTTTCCTTATGGTGGAAGAAGAAGGCACTGACGAATTTGCACATCAAAACAACGCTAAAATGACGATTAAATCAGGTCAAGAACTGGACAAATCCGTGCAAGTAGCCAAAGACTTCGCCAAAAAGAATCCAGATACACTGGTTCTAGTGCTTGCCGACCATGAGACCGGCGGATTTTCTATTGAAGCAGTTGACGCAGATGATGAGTCCGGTGACGGCATATCCAAAGAAGACGGTCCATTCGCCATCGCCAATTCCAAACACAATTTTGTAGTGGACTGGACGACCTCAGGCCATACTGCGGTTGATATTCCAATTACAGCTATGGGCAAAAATGCACAATTATTTACTGGAATCTACGAAAACACCGAAGTATTCACCAAGCTTATGCAAGCATCAGGTTTTAAAGCCAATAAATAAAAGCGAGTAAAAAAAGACTAGCCAGATTTTTTTCTGGGTAGTCTTTTTCATTTTAAAATACAGTATTTACTTAGCATCTGTTCGCAAAACAAAAATGATATCCTTAGTCTGATCCGCCCATTTACCTGTCAGATGAAATCCTCTGATCGTTGCTCCAGGCTCAAGCGCACTCTCATCATCCAGTTCTATGCCCACCTCTCTGGAGAGGGTTTGAGATTGAATCACTTTTCCATCCATATGAATGGTTCTCTCTGGCATCGCCGTGCTTCTGACTTCCTCACGATCACAAATGGTTAATACAAGCAGAAGTACAAAACTTAGGACTGCGATGTATATTCTTTTCAAGAAGACACCCCTTCTTCCCATTGTTCAACTAATCTGATGTGAAATATTCGATTCCCAATATGATCAAACCCAAAATAAAGATGATGATATCAATCACAAGCGGAAAACCTAAAGCTAAACTATGAATCGATTTTACAAATATACCGTTAATTAACGATTACAGCGAGGTGTGTTTATAAAATTCTATTTTTATAGCTAATCCAACGGTTTCCTTATGCTTCTAATTTACGTGACAGCTCCTTAATTAACTCGATCTCTCGTAAAACCATACTTCGGGTGTAAAAATAGAGCTCCTCAGAGTAATCCATATCCTCACTATTGCCAACTACTTTGGATAACTGCTGTAAATGGTCCAGCTTTTCGTTCATATAAGTCTCTCTGTAATCAAGCAATCTTCTACGTGTCTCCTGATCCAAAAGCTCATAATAAGCAAGACGAATAGACCATTCATTATCAATTCGAATAGTCTCCAGCGTAAATTCTGTTAAGCAGGTGTTAAACCGCTCCTCACCCTCAGTAGTTATAGAATATACATAACGTTTAGGCCGGCGTTCCTGAATTTCCGTTTTTTTGATTACCCATTTTCGCTTTTCAAATAATTTCAGCTTTGGATAAAGCGAGTTATTGTTTACGATTTTATCATTGCCCATTACAAAAATAATGTTTTTTTTAATTTCATAACCATGTTTGGCCCCTTTCATTAATTGGGCCAGAATCAAAACTTCAATATCCATAATCATCCTCCGGGCTTCCGGAATACGTATCCGGTTCATCATTTTCTTATATTACCTCAATTACTACATTCCTGCCAAATCACTCGTGATTTTTTGCACATACTTTCACCCTATCCTTTCGCTAATATAGGTTAAAATAACCTATTTATTTTTAACCTATATGTAGAGAGGAAGTTATCATATGGAATTCACACATTTATTTAGCAAGGGCACAATCGGAAATATGGAGCTTAAGAACCGGGTCATTTTACCAGCGATGGGCACGAAAATGAATGCGCCGGGTGGATACGTCAGTGATCGTCTGATTGATTACCATGTAGCACGAGCTATAGGCGGCAACGGCTTAAATACTGTAGAAGTAACAACTATTCACCCAACGGCGGCCTCCGATGATGCTCCTGCCCTTTATGATGATAAATTCATTCCAGGTATGGCTCAATTAGCATTAGCTATTCGAGAGGCAGGAGGCAAAAGCTGTCTACAGTTATGGCATGGAGGTAAAGTAACTCCCAACCTAATTCAGGTCTCCTCTTCACCTGTTCCGTTTGAAGGCGTGACTCATATACCACGTGAACTTGCGCATCATGAAGTCGGCGAGATGGTTCAAGCTTACGCAGATACAGCATTACGTGCGAAGAAAGCCGGATTTGACAGTGTGGAATTCCATGCCGGCCATGGTTATTTGCCCCAACAATTTCTAAGTCCTGCAATGAATTTTCGTCAGGATGAGTACGGCGGTTCTTGGGAGAATCGCTGCCGCTTCCCGCTGGCTTGTATCCGGGCTATCCGGAAAGCGGTTGGACCTGGGTTCCCTATCTTGATGAGAATCTCTGCGATTGAGGATCTACCGGGCGGACTTACGCTGGAAGATATGAAGCTCTTCTCAAAGCTCGCTGAAGAAGCTGGAATTGATGCTATTAATGTATCTCGTGGGGTCCCTGCTGGCGCTGCGATTAAATATGAAGTTCCGCCGATCGATTTACCTGTAGGCTTCAATGTAGATAACGCAGCACAAATTAAATCTGTGGTTAACATCCCTGTTATTGCCGTAGGCCGTATTAATGATCCAGCAATTGCAGACCGGATTATTGCGGAGGGTTTGGCTGATTTTGTAGCCATTGGGCGTGCGCAGCTGGCAGATCCGGAATTCTGCAATAAAGCTTTAGCCGGACGTGCAGACACGATCGTTAAATGTGTGGGTTGCGACCAAGGCTGCTTCGATGGATTCGTGAATCCTAATGTTCCATTTATCAGCTGTGTGTTTAATCCTGCAACCGGTCGTGAAAGTGAATATGAATTGCAGCAAACGGGTATCCCCAAAAAAGTACTTATTGCTGGTGGTGGCCCTGGCGGATTAGAAGCAGCTGTCACCCTGAAACGACGTGGGCATCATCCAATATTATGCGAAAAAAATGACATTCTGGGCGGACAGCTTTATATTGCCGGTGCCGCACCACGTAAAGAGGAAATGGCTGCAGCCGCTCTGAATATGGGAGAAACCGCTAAACGTGAAGGTGTAGACATTCGAATGAATACAGAGGTTACACCTGAATTAATCCAGGAAATTGCTCCAGATGAGGTCATTCTTGCAATCGGATCTTCTCCTATTATTCCGCCTGTGGAAGGCATCGACAGTTCACATGTGGTCAATTCACATGATGTGTTATGGGGAACGGTTCATCCAGAAGGAAGAGTCGTTATTATCGGCGGTGGTTTAGTGGGGCTTGAGGTCGCAGAACTGCTTGTAGAGCGCGGACATCAAATCACTGTAGTTGAAATGCAAGCTGATGTTGCTAATGATCTAGGGCTTCTGCGGAAAATCTGTGTCATGGAAAGTCTATATGGACATGGCGTTGAATTAATGACCAACAGCAAATGTATGGCGATTCAAGGGGATAGCGTAATTGTTGAAAAAGACGGCGAACGTCACAGCCTACCTGCTGATTATGTAGTAATTGCTGTAGGTTCACGCGCCCTCAACAAACAAATCCTTCAGGATTTCTTGGAGGAAAGCTCCATCCCTTATCATGTAATTGGCGATGCGGTGCAAGCGCGTAGAGCGCTGAATGCGATTTGGGAAGGCGCTGAATTAGCTAGACGAATCTAATTAAGCTAACTATATGCTTCATGAAAATAACCCGGCAGATCCGCCCTGCCGGGTTATTTTTTACTCAGAGTGCATTCGTGAGCGGCTATTCGGTAATCGGTATCCATTTAATCCTTCACCCTTCACCCTTCACCCTTCACCCTTCACCCTTCACCCTTCACCCTTCACCCTTCACCCTTCACCCTTCACCCATTATGCCGTTCGGACTCAGGAGACGCTATTGAGCTAAAAATAGCCTTTTTACGAATCTATCGGACCCAGATGCCGCTATTCCGCAAAAATAGGGGTCAAAAGAGGTGCTGCGACGGGAATAACTGCATTGGAGTCCGAAAAGCTCAGTAAATCAGCATTTAGGTGCTAATAAGTGCAACGGTGTCCGTTAGCGAGAGAGATGCGCACAAAAGTATGGTAAGAAAGATGAAAATGGTGAGAATAGTGAAATACTCATCTCAATGACCACTCACATTCATTTTGAGTATCGGCAGCCCAATAAATGCGGCATATCGCTCAGCTTCTTTAAGTACCAACTTTTCCGTATCGCCCAGCTCGGCAAAAGGATGGATCATAATCTCAATCCCCTTGGTCTTTAAGGTTCTTTTCCATGTACCCACAACCTGACCCTCCACAACAATCGTCGGAAGAAAAACACCATTATTCCCCGGAACTATCAAAGGAGCAACGTTGGGCTCTAGAACGGCACTTCGGTCTTTATAACCCAGAATGTACTCATCAAAACCCGGAAGCAGGTGAACGCACGAGTCCTCAGCAGTTGGCTCTAGCCGATCAGCAGACACCCAATACTCACTGCCATCAATAACCTCTGATTGCAGTAGACTTTTGACCGCTTCCAGACCTCTTCTAGCATCGGTAAGGGTTATGCCTGCCCACCAAGCAAAATCTTGAACAGTTGCTAAACCATGTCCAGTGAAATATCTCCAAGCGAGTTCATACAATGATTCATCGTAAGAAAGTTCTCGAAACTGTGGCACCCATTCCTCTAACAAAACAATCGTTTGCTGCTTACCATTCATCGGTCCGAAACAAATCAACCCTTGGTACGCAACATTCCACAACATATGATAACCACGCTGGTTCCCTGTGTGAATACCTTCTTCTTCTATAAGCTGAAGTAGAAGTGCACGATCTAGCTGCTTTCCACCTTGTAAAGCATTAACTATAATATGTCTACAACGTTCTAGTGTCTGATCATCTAGCCCAAGCTCTGCATTCCGCCGCTTTGTTTGTCCTGCTAAACGCGGCACAGATAGCTGATGCATCCACTTTACATCTTCCGGTGGGACAAAATGAAGCGTACCTCGCAGCGTCCAATTCAGAATCATCTTACGATCAGCGATAGCACGCTCTATATCAGCTAAACTCGAAGATGGAGTACGTAACCCGATCGCCCACATCGCCTGCATGTAATCCTGCGCCTGTACTGCCCCTAATTCTTTAACGACCTGTTCGGGCTTGATTAGCTTGGAATCAACGATCTTCTGGTTATATAAACGTTGCGCAGCTATCATTTTATTCGTCACACTTTGCCTCCTTAAGTGATCCTTCTCAAACCATCGTTTAACCTTATTGGAATAATTTTAATATAATTTTTTCCAATCTCATAGTTTTTCTTATTTCTTAGCTGTGGCCCGTCTTACGGCTGGTGCGACTACCGATCCCAACAAATCAATGATTTGCTCAACCTGAGCATAAGGTAAACCACCAATATCAATCTGAGCCAGAAAACGATTGTGTCCGTACAGCTCATGTTGATAAAGGATTTTTTCAATAACCTGTTGTGGGCTGCCTACGAGCAGCGCATTTCTCACACTCATGGCTTCAGCAAATTGGTCTTTAGGGTACGCTGATCCACGAAGCTCTTTCATCATGTGATTTAAATATGGGTAATAGTTACGGAATGCTTGCTGTGAATCTTTATCGATATATAAAAGGGTGGTTGTACCCACCGGCAGCTCTGCCGGATTAAAACCTGATTGTGCGGCAACCTGACGATACATATTCACAGAGGTCTTGAACGCTGAAGCAGGTCCACCTAGAACAGCCAGCATCATCGGGATGCCCATTCTTCCTGCCTTAACTGCACTTGCCGGAGGTCCACCAACCGCTCGCCAGATAGGCAGTTTACCATTCAGAGGCTTCGGAAAAATCTCCATATCATTCAGAGCAGGACGGAATTGCCCTTCCCAGGTAATTCTTTTATCGTTATTTATTTTCATAAGCAATTCAATCTTCTCTTCGAACAATTCTTCATAATCCCTCACGTCATATCCGAACAGTTCATAAGCTCCTAATCGTGATCCACGTCCAGCAACAATCTCTGCTCTGCCTCCGGATAACAAATCCAATGTCGAAAATTCTTCATGTACACGTACAGGATCCGCTGTGCTCAATACAGTCGCTGAACTGATAAGCTTGATTCGTTCCGTTGCGTTTGCTATAGCTCCAAGTACGACCGATGCTGCTGAAGTAATAAATTTCGCCTGATGACTCTCCCCCACTCCAAATACATCTAATCCAGCATCCTCTGCTAATTTGGCGGCAGCAATGATCTCTTGAATCCGTTGTCGTTCACTGATTGGTTTACCTGTTAAGGCATCTGCAACATGATCACCTAAAGTATATAAACCTATTTCTAAACCCTTATTCTCGTCGATTCTATATTGTTCCATCATGATGATGTCCTACTTTCTTAGCTGTATTATTGGATAGGATGAAGCTTCGATGCAATCTCTTCCCGGCGTTCTTCCAGAAAAGAAGGCAAGGTCAAATTCTCGCCCAATGTGTCAAAAGATTCATCAATCTCAAACCCTGGACCATCTGTAGCAAGCTCGAAAAGAATATGGTTCGGATCACGGAAATACAAGGAATGGAAGTAATAACGATCAATGACCCCTGTGTTCTTGAACCCTGCAGCTGTGATTTTAGCAGCCCATGCGGTTAATTCTTCCAGATCCTTCACTCTTATAGCCACATGATGGACACTCCCTCTTCCCGGTCTTTCCCGGTCTTGATCATTAACTTCTTTGAGCTGAAGTTCAGTGTACAAGCCGCCTTTAGCTGTTTCATAAATATCCACCATAACCTTCGGATCACCCATAGATGGCACTCTACGAACTTGTGTATAGCCTAAAATATCCTCCAAAACAGCCTTTGTACGGCTAGCCTCACGGACAGTCAATTCAACGGGACCCAATCCAACAATGGCATATTGTGGTGGAATATCATCAGTAATCCAAGGTTCTACCAGCTGAGTCACATTATCTTTTTCTGCGGAAACCAGATGAACCGTTAATTCATCACTATCCTGAAAAGTAAGCGAATTGCGCTCCTCTATACTTACGATAGCTTCATGAGCAACTTCAAATGTATCTAATCTGCTAGCCCAATATACTAAAGCCTCATCGCTAGGAACGAGAAGAGAGATTGCAGAAATACTGTTCGTTCCTTTCCGGGTCTGGCCTGCATTCGGCATTTCAAAAAAGGATACCTCGGTGCCTGGAGCGCCATTAGAGTTGCCATAGAATAAATGGTACATGGTTGGATCGTCCTGATTTACGGTTTTTTTGACAAGTCTTAGTCCCAGTACTTCTGTATAAAACCATAGGTTTTGTTTAGCGTCTTTAGTAATCATTGATACATGATGTTGTCCGGTTATTTGTGGTTGGCTCATTTTAATTTCCTCCTAATATGATTATGGTTTACTAGTAAACTGATGCTGAAAAAAGGAAGCTTTATTCAGAATAAAGCTTTTACAATACTACTGAACTCCTTGTGGAATTCGATTCTCATTCAGGCTATGGCGGTGAATCTTCTTAAGCATGCTGTAAAATACTTTCTTCTCGTCGTCCGTCAGTGGATCGAATAACGAAGCTTGGAAATCCGATTGCAAAGGAAGAACCTTCTCGATAAGCGCCTGGCCCTTTTCAGTTAAAGAAATATACTTCACCTTCCAATCCTGCTTGCGTTCAATCCATCCTTCTTTTTCTAATCTGCCAAGCATATGTGATACTCCACCTTTAGTAATGGTTAAATGCTCGGCCATTTCCATCTGTGTCACAGGCTGATGTAATAGTATTTGTACTAACGCATCAAACTGGCTAACCGTTAAATCAAACTGCTTCAAGAACTCATTGGAAAGATCGTTACTATTGTCATAAACTCTTACCAGCCGCAGCCAGATCAATAAGCTTAGTTTGTTGTCTTCAGTGAATCCATTGTCTCGCATTATGCCACATCCATTACTTTGGAATTGGATCTACTTGATTATCAGTTTACTAGTAATCTGATATGAAGTCAAGTTTCGTATTAACTTAAGAAATAGAGAAGCACAGATAAACCATTACTAAACATGTGCGCGCCTATAGGCACTAATATATTTTTTCTTTTCTCATATAGGTAGGCAAAGATTAATCCAGCAGCCATATAGGAGAAGATATTCCACATTTCGTTATAGTTGCTCTGGAACACCACGGCTCTATAGACATGTTGAAAGCCAAATAAAAAGGAGGATATCAGATAAGCCAGAAGACGACTTTTCCTGCGGATCGTTCTAAAAATGGTAACCCGATACACTAATTCTTCAATCACGGGGCCAATCCATACCACGTTCACTGTAAAAATAAATGGATACGAGGACAACATTGCCCGTAAATCCACCTCATTAACAGACTTTGTAATAGGATGAAAAATGGAAATTAGTGTGGGGATCAACATACTTCCGATGATAATAATCAAACAAAGTCCCCAAACCATCCATAACATATTACGGACCCAGTATTGTCTGAAATCTTGAATAGCTTGTTTATAGAATCTCCTAAAACCTATAATCACTCCTATGTAGATCAGACTATTCAACAGTAAGGCCATTCGATTTTGTTGTTCTGGCTGCCAAATAAAAACATGGTTAAGAATTCCCATAACCGGCCTGATCAAGAGAATGGAGAACAATCCTAAAAAGTACATTACTGCTAATATAATGCCCAAGATCAATTGCCTTTTACTTAATTTTTCATCAATCATTATAATCTAATCCCCCAAGTAAAATTGTTAATAGACTGAATATCAACCATTTTAGCATTGGGAAATTTCATACGACTTAATGTAATCTTACATAGACCTTAAATTTGCCGGTTCAGCTCAATTATAATTTCAAACTGGTTATCTTGCGTATTCAGCTGAACAGTCCCTCCATGAGCAGCTATTATTTTTCGAACAATGAGTAGCCCTAATCCAGAACCTGCCGGGTTCAAGGCTGATGGTTGGCCGTAATTAATAAAAGTAAGCTTGGCTCCATCATTCACCTTTTCCAGCACAACTTGAAACGTAGAACCTTGCTCCTGATAAGCGATGGCATTATAAAGCAGGTTTGAGAATACTCGATTCATTCTTTTTTTATCAAACTGTAGAATTATTTCTTCTGGCTCGATTACAAAATCAGGGATCAGACCCGCAGCCTCAAGCTCGGGCAACATATGTATCATTTCTTCTCTCAAATATTCTGAGAAATCATCTGTTGTAACATCCAAGCGGAATTCGGGACTTTCCATTCTCGATAATTCAAACAAACCCTGAATCAATACATTGGCACGGATACTATTTTCGTATATTATTTTGGCAAATTCCAAATGTTCTATCCGACCGCTCCCCTGTTCTTTTAGTTCAAGCTCTGCGTAACCCATAATACTTGTTAATGGATTTTTTAAATCATGGGATATATCCAATATTAGATTTTTTCGATTGTTTTCACTCTGTTCTTTTAACGAGGTCTGGATCTGAATCACTTCTGCCATATGATTAAAAGCCTGCTCCAGTTGACTAAACTCCCTATTCCCGCCTACCTGCACTCTTGCTGAATAATCCCCATTCTTAACTTTTTCAACAGCAGCGGACAACTGGTCTAAGGGTTTAATGAAACTAACCGCCGTAATTCTCGCATAAATCATCGTGCTTAGAATCAGAATCAACAAATAACCTAACCCAATAAACCCAAGCATTTGAAGGGTATGATCCTGCATAGGTGAATCTGAATTCCAATGGAAACTACCTGTCATTTTCACTTGTATAGGTAAAGAGACGATCAGCCAAAATTGTTCCTGCTCATTATATTCAACAGTGATCATATCTTTGTTAGCGCCAGTATTCATTAGAAAATCCGTAAATTCTTTGACACTAATCTGCTTGGACGTAAATGGATTGTTGCCAATGGAATGTATGACTTCGTAATTGTAATTCACAACCTGTAAACTGCCCCCGACATCATTAACAACACTAGTGTCAATTCTTTGATAGTCATTTTGCATAAGCTTAGCAGCCGTTAACTGATTATAAATAATGTCCTTAGATCCCAGCCTGTTCATGCAAAACAAAGCAATAATCACCAATATCGTTATAACCGTTGTTATAAGAAAGATCGCGATATAGTTTTTTAACAATTGATAGGATATATTTTGTTTTCTCATCTTATTTACCTGGGTTGTAGAATTTGTAACCTAGTCCACGCACTGTAACGATATATTCGGGATGGTGTGGGTCCCGTTCGATCTTATTCCTTAGACGGCTGATGGTAACCATAATCGTATTATTATCACTATAGAAATCTTCTTCCCACGCCGCTGCATATAACTTTTTGGGCGTAAAAATTTGATTAGGACTCTGCATCAGACATTGTAACACCTTATATTCCTTGGCATTTAGAAGAACTGGACTTTCATTTATGTACAACATACATTCCTTTAAATTCAGCTTCAATTCTCTATGTTGGATTGTTTCTTCAGTTATCGATTGGCTAAGATCGTATACATTTCTTCGTCTCAGCTGCGCCTCAACCCTAGCCACAAGCTCTGAAGCACTAAATGGCTTCACCATATAATCGTCTGCTCCAAGGCCTAAGCCCACTATCTTATCAATTTCTTCACCGCGGGCAGTTAACAAGATAACCGGAATATGGCTTTTCTCTCTTATCCGTCGCAGCAGATTAAGCCCATCAAGCCTGGGCATTACAATATCCAGAATGGCAAGATTTATTTCATGTTGATTAACAACCTCTAAAGCCTCAATGCCATCCTTGGCTTCGAATACTCGATAGGATCGATCTTCTAAATGTATTTTCACTAGTTTTCTTATATCAGTTTCATCTTCAGCAATCAGTATATTCATCGCTTAATTCCCCTAACTATTCTCAAATAGCTGAGTCTTTTCACTCAGTATAACTTGCCAATACCACTTCGGTATATAAAGCCTAAAGAATACATCTGGAACATCATGATTAAAATACCCATGGATCACCATAATCAAATCTATTAAAATCAATAATTCCAAGTTCCTCGACTTCGTAATGATCATACTCCCGTTTTTTCAGATCATAATAGGAAATCTCCGCCGTTCTCAACAATAACTCTCTGCCCTTATGAACCGGTTCAACTACCTCCCATGTAGAAGCATTCGGGATGTCACTAAAAAATGGAATCATTTCACGACCTCCTTTTAATCAAACTGCTTCACAAAATAGAAAAATCTTCTTATTTATTTCTCAGAAGATTATTTTATTCAATTGATGTTGGAACAACAATAGTGTATGATGCATAGTATAGATCGAATACTGTATGACACATAGTAAGTATAAACGACTTCGACGTCCTCTTAAGGACAGTAAGCGTCTAAACCAAAAATATAAGAACAATTTATAAGAGATTATAAATTCTTATATTTTAAATAATGAGGTGGGTGAATGAGTACTTTATTAAATTCTTTAATCACAGAGCTTAGAAGAGGTACGTTAACGCTAGCCGTTTTAAGTCAATTACGAACACCCCAGTATGGATATTCGCTCGTTCAATTGTTGGAGGAATCCAGCATCATCATCGATCAAAGCACCCTATATCCATTACTTCGCCGATTAGAGAAACAGGAATTAGTGACGAGCAGCTGGGACACATCCGAGAGCAGACCCCGTAAGTATTATGTTCTAAGTGACTATGGCGTAGAGATTTTTTTACAGCTAAAGGAAGAATGGCTTAAGAATTCGAAAGAACTCTACGGCCTATTACAAGGGGAGGATGACCATGAAGCTGATTGAGATTTACATTCATGAAGTTACTCGGAGGTTACCAGAACAAAATCGGGAAGACATCGCATTAGAATTACGATCAACCATCGAGGATATGTTACCGGATGATTATGACGAAAAAGAGGTAAAAGCCGTCCTTGCAAAATTGGGCAATCCAGCTATTTTAGCTAGTGAGTACCGCGATCAGCCCATGTATCTCATCGGCCCACGCTATTTTGATTTATATGTTACGTTATTAAAAATGATTATACCCATCGCTGTAGTTGTTTCTTTAATCGCTCTGGTTGCTGATTACTTGATTGGCTACAGCGGCGATAAAACAGTTGCGGATATTGTTACTGCAGTTATAAGTACAGGAATTGGAACCTTTCTTGAAGTAGGCATCCAAGTCTTTTTCTGGATAACTGTTGTGTTCGCTATTATCGAACGGGCGGATAAAGGAAAGGAAGGTCATCCTCTTACTACAAAATTAAGGAAATGGACTCCTGATGATTTGAAGGATATCGCGCTTGTCCATAAGAAAAAAGCAATTACAAGCTTCGAAGTGTTCGGAAGTTTACTGTGGACTGCCATTTGGGCTACTGTTTATTTTAATGCTGAACACCTGATCAGAGTCTATAGAGGCGGTGAAGGCGCACTTAACTTCGTAGCCCCAGCTTTTAATCAGCATGTATTACTTGATTATTGGCCAATTATTCTTATTGTGATCGGATTGGAAGTCGCGTTAACTATATATAAATTAATCAAGAGACAATGGACTAGAGAATTAGCATTATGTAATACGGTCCTTGAGCTCATTGTACTTATTGCATTCGCTGTTATCCTTATAAATCCGAGTGTATTTAACCAAGAATTTATTAATTACATGTCTAATTTATTAAACACTACAGCTAACCAATTTGAAACGGGACTAGTAGGTGGAGGAATAGCAATCTTGATTTTAGTCGCGGTCCTCAATATATATGAGGGCTTCCGCAAGGCTCGCCTTTAGTATTCACAGAACGGCGATTCTCCTGTTATTTGGAGAATCGCCGCTTTGTATTCTGATTCGTTGAATGCCTGCTTCAAATGCTTCAACAACTTCAACATTGTCACCCCCCTCTGAGAGTTGCGGACCCAGATGACGTTATTTGCACATTTTCTGCCTTTGGAACAGGGCTTCGGACTCCAATGACGCTATTCCCTAGAATCAGCTCCAAATCGGGGGTGTTTCAAGGCAATAGCGGCTATGCGGTCCGTTGGCATCCCAAAAGTGCGATATTTCTGGGTTTAGAGTCATCTGTGTCCGATAGGTGTTTCGTATGTGCAAATGTTGGCGAAGAATACGAAAAAAAGGAGTTGTCTCAGCAGCCATTCAGGGCATATGGGACAACTCCTTCTGATTTAATTAAATAGTTCAAGCTCGATAACCGTATCCATCTCATCAGGTAACATCGCGCCTTTTAATGTAATAAAAGCTCCACCGTCAACATCCGAATATTCCTCAGCCATCCACGGCACCTCCACCTTTAGCTCGGTACCATCACGTAGTAATCTTGCCTTTTTAATCTTCCCTTTCAAGCCTTGGAAATAGATCGGGCCAATTCCACGGTCGTAGACATGCGCATACAATTTATTGCCCTTTTGCGTATAACGTCCCCACTCTGGCTTAGGTAGCAAAGACTTCCCGCATCCATAAATACTATCTCCATTAAGGCGCATCCACTCCCCAACTTCGTCAAGGATAACCAGTGATTCCCGCGTCATTTCACCTTTGGCATCTGGTCCAACATTGAGAAGCAGGTTACCATTCTTACTGATACATTCGACCATCGTACGGATGACTTGCTTGGTCGATTTATAATTCTTATCCTCGGAATGATAACCCCAGTTGTCATTCAGGGTAATGCAGGCTTCCCAAGGGATGGATTGCCCGTTTACGTCAACAATGCCGCCAGGCGGAATGATCTGCTCGGGGGAGAAGAAATCTCCAGCATACTCCTCAGGTTCTGCCGCACGAATATTGCCACCTAATCGATTGTCGATAATAAGATCAGGTTGTATGGAACGAATCATCCGGATAAGCTCCGTCGCCTTCCACTTCTCCCCTGTCATATTATCGTAGGAGAAGTCAAACCACATAATGTCGATTTTACCGTAATTGGTGAGCAGTTCCTTTACTTGCCCATGCATATACTCCAAGTATCTATCGAAATCAATCGGCTTATCTTTGACCGCTTCGTTATCCCGATCAGGATGTGCCTTATCTCCATAACCGGGATAATCCTCATGGTGCCAGTCTATGATAGAGTAATATAGACCAACTGCAATCCCTTCAGCACGGAAAGCGTCTACATATTCCCGCACTAGATCACGCCCAGCGGGCGTATTAGTCGCTTTGAAATCAGTCAGCTTACTATCGAACAGACAGAACCCGTCATGATGTTTGGTCGTAAGCACAGCATATTTCTGACCCGCAGCTTTGGCTGCACTTGCCCATTTCTTCGGGTCATATCGTGAGGCGTCAAATTCATCGAAATACGTCATGTAATGCTCTCTACTCATCCGCTCGTTGCCGCGTATCCATTCCCCTCTAGCAGGAATTGAATATAAACCCCAATGGATAAACATCCCGAACCTATCCTGTAAGAACCATTTCGTTCTTTCTTCTCTTGTACCCATCTCTCCAACTCCTCCGTTAATGAAAGCTGTGAATCAATCTTTCACTCCACCTAAGCGGTATGGAATAATGCTGCTGCTCCAATTAGGCCTACATCATCTTTGAGAGCGGCAGGTTCAATTGTAAAAGTACCCTTATAAGGATCCATGACAAATAGATCCGTCTTCTCCACCAGTGCAGGGAATAACAAATCTCCAGCCTTACTCACGCCTCCACCGATCACGATCCGATCAGGATTGAACGTATGTACTGCATTGGCTAGACCTAGTGCCATATAATGAATACTCCGGTCAATAACCTCAACGGCCACGGGATCGTTAAGTGCCATGGCTTCAAATACATGCCGCGAAGTAATTTTTTCTCCATTTATATTAGCCAGTTCCGTAATCATCGACGGTCTGCTCTCCATACTTCGCAGCGCCATATCCCGAATCGCTGTGCCCGAAGCGAAAACTTCCCAGCAGCCGAATCTTCCACAGCTACATTCCGTTCCGTTCGGGTCAATAATATTATGACCTAGTTCACCAGCAAATGAATTTTTGCCAAGAAGCAGCTTGCCGTCAATGACGATACCTGCTCCAATTCCAGTGCTAAAGGTAACATAAACCATGTTGTCCGCACCTTTGCCAGCACCTCGGACATACTCGCCCCAAGCCGCAGCGTTCGCATCATTCACTACCTTTACTTCAACGCCTAGCTCCAACTCCATCCAGTGCTTCAGTGGGACATTATCCCACTCCGGAAGATTGGTGCCGTGAATAACGATCCCGTCCTGGCTATTTACAGCTCCGGGAGAAGCCAGACCCACTCCTGTGAGTGGTCGCCCTTCGGATACGGAGCGGATCATATCGATCATTCGCTGCACCACTTCTTTAGCGGTACGTGCCCCAGCCGTTTCCATCAATTCCCGTTTCAACACGGTCCCCTTTGAATCGAACAATGCTGCGGCAATTTTTGTGCCTCCTAAATCGATTCCAACTACGTAGCTCTCAACCTTCTGCATAACCCATTCACCTTTTCACTATCTATTATTAGCCGTTAGAATGAATACTCTCCGCTAACGCCCGTAAGGCTGCTGGATCGATTGGCGACAAAGCGTCTTTATCATAACGAACAGCCGACCCAAAATGCACTTCTGTTACTCCAGTCTGATGTATAAATGAAGTAATACCTTCCGGCTTCAGACCGCTTCCAGCCAGTATACTTACCGATTTACCCCTTGATTCCTCGACTAGCTTCCGCATAGCAGGAATAGCTTCAGGTGCCGGACCTGGCCCGGCAGAAGTGAGCACACGCGTAATTTGCGGATACTTACAAAGCGTTCGATAACCTTCTATTTGATCCTTCAACTCATCAAAAGCACGGTGGAAGGTTACTTGCAATCCCTCGGTCAACGGCAATAATGTTTCAAGCGCTCGCTCGTCGATAGTCCCTTCCGGAGTTAACGCACCAAGCACAATCCCCGCCGCACCGCTGGCTGCAATTTGCTTTATCTCTGCTGCCAACGTCAAAATGTCATACTTTGAATAGCAAAAAGAACGGCTGTGCGGGCGAACCATAACAAACGCAGGAATGTTAACCGATTTGGCAACTTGTTGCACCAATCCTATCCCTGGTGTTAATCCGCCTTCCGTAATCGCAGTAATGAGCTCCAGGCGGTCAGCCCCATTCGCTTCGGCTGTAAGAGCATCGTCCATACAAGTAGCGATGACTTCCAATCTCATAACTTTCCTCCACTCTTCCGGTTGTTATTGTTGTGCCTGTTTCATAACATAATCAGCGAGCAGTCGAGCACCATAGCCCGTTGCTCCAGCTTCTGAATACCCCACATCCTGTTTGTACTGAACCGTCCCAGCCATATCAATATGGACCCAGCTCAGCGATTCCGCTACAAAGCGCCGTATAAAAAGCGCTGCTGTAATCGCACCTGCAAAAGGTGAAGTACTAACGTTGCGCAGATCAGCGTAATTGCTTCGAAGATCGACTTCGTATTCATCCATAAGCGGCATGGGCCACAGTCGTTCTCCATTGCGCTCACCGATTTCGACGAGGCTCTGCGTCATCTCTCCATCACCCCATATGCCGGCGATACCTAATCCTAACGCTGCGCCAACATTTCCAGTAAGTGTTGCAATATCAATGACCTTAGTTGCCCCGATATTTGCTGCATGAATAAGAGCATCCGCGATAATAAGCCGCCCCTCGCCATCCGTATTTGCAACCTGAACCGTCAGCCCATTAGGATAGCGTATAACAGACGATGGCAGCATTGCTTCAGCATCTGGTACGTTATCAACAACTGGGATCAACGCGGTCAAATTTACATGAGCTTGATTCCGTACTAAAATATCCAGCGCCCCAAGAACAGCTGCTGCGCCACCCATGTCCATACGTGCATCGCTAATATCACTTGCGGTCTTAACATTCATCCCACCCAAATCGAAGGTAACACCTTTACCCACCAATGCCAGCATTGGCAATTCAGGGTTACTCTCATAGCGAATTTCAACGAGGGCTGGGGAGTGTTTACTGCCAGCTCCAACCGCCAGCAACCCATTCATCTGTAGGTCAACCAGCTCCTGCCCCCGGTAGACATGAACTTTCACTGCTGCGTTATCACGCTCGAAATATTCGACCATCCATTCTGCGAACCGATCCGGATTTAGAGTCCCGGGCACCTCATTCACCAGATCGCGAGCAACCACTGCTCCTTCAGCGCGCATGCGGCCAGTACTTAGTACAACTTCCAGTTCAAGCTTAGTCAGTTCAGGCCAATCAGCTGTCTGGAGCAGCAAATCAACTGAAATGTCTATTTTAGTAACACCACGATAGGTTTGAAAACGATATAATCCGAGAAGCCAGCCTTCAATCCATGCTTGCAGCTCATCCGCAGCGGAAATATTACTTTCTGCTGTCCTACGAACAAATGAAGCTGAATTTCTTCCTTCTCTTAGGGCTGTACGGGCGGCAGATCCCGCTGCTCGGCGAACTTTCTCAAGCGTAAGAGCCCGGCGTTTTCCCATTCCAATAGCTATCACATCGGACTCTTCCTCAGAGCGAGCATATAACCATGTCACACTGCCACTCTGTTTGTGAGCTTCTCCCAGCCGAAGAGGAAAAGCCTCCTCTTCATAGGCTAAGTAGATAAGCGTATCCGCCCCATTAGCGGAATCGAACAAGATATTCATAGCTGTCCCTTCTTTTCCGTAAAGTGTACTCACATTTTAAATTATCGTTCTAGTTTCAACATTTCTTCATCAAAGAGATGACAAGCGAGCTCATGACCTGGTTCAACTTCCCGGAATACAGGCACATGTTGCTTACAGATTTCCATACAGGAAGGGCATCTTGTATGAAAACGACAGCCCGTCGGCGGATCAACTGGACTTGGAAGATCCCCTTTTAGAATAATGCGTTCCTTCTTCAAGCTTGGATCGGGCACGGGAACTGAAGATAGCAGCGCTTGGGTGTAAGGATGCAAGGGACGGTCATACAATGTATCCTTATCAGCCGTCTCCACAAGAGAACCCAGATACATAACCCCAATTCGATCACTAATATGCTCGACCACACTGAGATCATGAGAGATGAATAAGTACGTCAGGCCATATTCCTCCTGCAAGTCCTGTAACAGATTCAACACTTGGGACTGAATCGATACATCCAGCGCTGACACGGGTTCATCCGCCACAATTAGACTTGGGCGAACGGACAGAGCCCGGGCAATCCCAATCCGTTGCCGCTGTCCACCGCTGAACTCAAACGCGAATCGCTCGGCGTGGAAACTGTTCAATCCAACGGTCTCTAGCAGTTCGCAAGCTAGTTTATCCCGTTCTTTAGAGGACAGCTTTGTATGAATAAGCAGGGGTTCGGCGACAAGATCCTTCACCTTCATGCGGGGATTAAGTGAAGCATAAGGGTCTTGAAACACCATCTGCATATCTTTGCGCAGAGGCCGCATTTGGTTGTCTGAGATATGGCTAATATTTTGTCCCTTAAACCATACTTCTCCATGATTGGGTTCCAGTAAGCGAGTCACCAGCCTGCCCGTAGTCGATTTCCCACAGCCACTTTCACCTACAAGGCTGAACGTTTCTCCCTTACGAATGGCGAATGAAATCCCATCAACGGCGTGTAAATATTTAGTCGTTCCGAAGAAGCCCTTCTTCACAGAAAACAACTTCTTCAAACCCTTAACCTCAATTAATGGAGTCTCTTTCATAAACATCCCGCTCCTTCCGTGTCCTCCTGCTGTGTAAGCCAACAACGGCTTTTGCGCTCTAGCCCCTCAATCGGAAGTAGCTCAGGTTCTTGCGACAGACAACGCTCCATGGCAAATTCGCAGCGTGGCGCAAACTTACAGCCGGCAGGCATTTGTGAAAGGTCTGGCACATTCCCTTTTATAGACTCCAAGCGATGTACATTCTGGCGCAGCTTAGGTACCGATTGAATCAATCCCTTGGTATACGGATGTTGCGGTCTGGCGAACAGCTCCTGAACAGAGGCTTCTTCCACCACACGACCTGCATACATAACAACTACCCGGTCACATAATTCGGCAACTACTCCAAGATCATGGGTAATGAGCAGCATTCCCATATCCTGTTCATCTTTCAACTGCTTCATCAGATCAAGAATTTGCGCTTGAATCGTTACATCGAGTGCGGTCGTGGGTTCATCGGCAATCAACAGCTTTGGATGACAAGACATGGCCATTGCAATCATAACCCGCTGTCTCATCCCGCCGGATAGTTGATGCGGATATTCATCGATTAATTCCTCTGCGCGAGGGATACCTACAAGCCGCAACATATGAATGGCATGCTCACGAGCCTTCTTGCGTCCATAACCCAAATGCAGTCTAATCGGCTCTGTTAATTGCAGCCCAATCCGCAGCACTGGATTAAGAGAGGTCATCGGCTCCTGAAAAATCATTGCCAGATCATTTCCCCGGATTTGGCGCATCTCCTTCTCAGAAATCTTCGTCAAATCCTTTCCTTCAAAACGCACAGAACCTTCAGAAATTCTGCCCGGCGTATCTTTAAGCAACCGCATGATCGATAATGAGGTTACACTTTTGCCACAACCAGATTCACCAACCAGGCCTAGCACTTCACCTTTTTTAATAGCAAAGTCTACCCCCGCAACCGCAGTTATACTTCCATCGCCGCGTTTGAACTCCGTTTTCAGCCCTTGTACATCCAACAAATGTTGAGTCATGTCTTGTCCCTCCTTAGTTTTTCATTTTGGGATCAAGAGCATCACGCAGTCCGTCCCCGACCAGGTTAAATGCAAGTACTGTTAAAAAGATGGCTATCCCCGGAAAATAAACGATATGTGGAGCAATACTTAAATAATCACGTCCCATACTTAACATTGCGCCCCAATCGGGCTCTGTTGTTTTTGCACCCATTCCGAGAAAGCTCAATGATGCAGCGGCCAAAATCGCTCCGCCAATCTTCATGGATAGATTAACGATAATGCTGGGCACGGTCTCAGGAAAAATATGACGCCAAATAATCCGGCGATGCTTCGCTCCCATGGAACGAGCCGCTTCCACAAACAATGTTTCTTTCGCAGACAGCGTTACGCTCCGAATAATTCGGGCGAACGATGGAGTACCAAAGACTGCAACTGCGATAACAACGTTGGATAGACCCGGACCGAGAATGGCGACGATCCCAATGGCAAGCAGCAAGTCAGGAAAAGAAAATAGTACATCACTGCCACGCATAATTATCCGATCTAGCCAACCGCCATAATATCCGCTTAACAGACCTAGGATAGTTCCAAGTACACCTGCGATTAAGACGGAACTGAGACTGACCGCTAAGGTTAAGCGAGTACCATCAATCAAACGGCTTAGAATATCACGGCCATATTCGTCTGTCCCGGCCCAATGTGCAGCAGAAGGACCTGCCATAAGAGCATCGTAGTTTGGTTCATCAGGATTATACGGGGTCAAAAATGGCCCGAAAATTGCAATTAGGAATAGCAATATAATAAAAAATGCGGCCACAAGGGGCATCTTTTGTTTACTGAACTTACGTAAAAAAACACCCATACGGCCTTTTGTTTTCTCCGGGGCCAGTACCTCTCCGGGTAATGGAGATTTTGCTCCCATCACCGCCGAATTGTCACTCATGATATCCCTCCTGATCCTAAATTCACCCTATAAATCTATTGAAATTCTGCTTCTTAGTCGCATTAGCTACTGAGAAAACCTTATTTTCGGATTAAGTACGCCATACAATAAATCTACTAATAGATTGATAAGAATAAATTGTGTAGCAAACAGAAGCAGTAAGGCTTGAATGACTGTATAATCCCGGAACAAAATGGAGTCTACTAGCAGCCTGCCAAGACCCGGAATACTGAATACCGTCTCAACCATTACAGAGCCGCCGAGCAGGAACCCAAACTGAAGTCCAGCTACGGTAACCACCTGAATCAAAGAGTTGCGCAGCGCATGCCTGCCGATAACAACATACTCGCGTAAGCCTTTTGCACGTCCTGTACGGATATAATCCTCCCGAAGGGTCTCCAGCATAGATGACCTAGAATAACGGGCCAACATAGACATAATTCCCATCCCGAGTGTAATGGAAGGAAGAATATAGGACTTCCAGGAATCAACACCACCCGTTGGAAACCAACCAAGCTCTACCGAGAAAATTTGAATGAGTACCAAGCCTAACCAAAATCCAGGAATAGACATCCCTGAAATGGCTGTCAACGTCCCTAAATGATCCGGCCACCGATTGCGATAAACGGCTGAAACCACGCCAATTAGAAGACCAATAATTAGAGCCCAGACCATACTAAGAAAAGTCAGCCACAACGTAGGCATTACTCTGCTTTCCAGCATGTCAGTAACCGGGATCCCTGACCGGATCGAATTGCCCAGATTCCCACTTAGCAGATCACCCATGTAGTTTATGTATTGCTTCCACAAAGGCAGATTGAGACCCAGCTGCTCCTGAATTCCACGAATCTCTTCAAGCGTGGCATCTTTACCGGCAATAAGTCGGGCTGGATCGCCTGGGATTAAGTGAATAAACAAAAAGACAAGCACCGATACAATGAACAACAGCGGAATAACCCCGAGGAGTCTTTGTAAAGCATATCTACCCAACTCATAAGCCCCCTTCAGTATCGACAAATGATTTAGTGAGGCCGCTTCCCACCATACTACAGAAGCGGCCTCGTTCATTTCTTGGGATATTAAACCTAACGTTTGTTTAGCATTATTTCACTTCTGCATTCAGGACATTAATGGAACCATCCGGGAAGACCTTAACTCCTTCCAGATACGATCTTTTGCCTGAGATGATTTGGTCGACGCCCATGAATGCCCATGGAGCATCTTCCCAAATTGTTTTTTGAATATTGCCATAGATGGATTTAGCCGCTTCTGGATCAACAGATTTATTCGCCTCAGCGATCCATTTGTCTACATTTTCATTTTTGTAATAGGCTGTATTTGAGCCAGCAGGCGGGAACATTTCACTACTGAATAACCCTCTGGTTGCACCATCTGCATCTCCTGAAGACGGAGACCAGCTGACATACCACATTTGAATTTTCGCTTCTTCTGGTGTCTTAGCAGAGTTAATTTGGTCGGACAATGTGCCGCCTTCCATGGATTTCACGTCTACCTTAATCCCTACAAGTGCTAGCTGTTGCTGAATAAATTGCATACCCTTCATAGTTTCGGATTCATTTTCACCCCAAATTTCGGTTTCGAATCCATCAGGATATCCTGCTTCAGCAAGCAATTGTTTAGCTTTTTCAATGTCATAGTCATAACCTGTTTGCGGGGAATAGTATTGTGTTTTGGAAGACATCGTGGAATCAAGCTTAGCACCAAGACCCGATTTCACAACTTTGATATAAGCTTCTTTATTGATAGCATAGTTAATGGCTTGACGTACCTTCACATCATCAAAAGGTTTTTTCATCGTATTCAACGTTACATAACGGACGATTGTCGAATCGATGGTATCTACAGTAATTCCTTCAAGACCTTCAACCTCAGATACTTGCTCCGTTGGCATTGGATAAATAAAATCTGCCTCGCCGGTTTTTAGCATGGCTATCCGTGATCCATTCTCTGGTACAGGTCTAAAGGTCACACTATCCACTTTTGGTAAGCCCGCTTGCCAGTAATCAGGGTTCTTAACGACAACCAAGCGGTCGCCTTGCACCCATTCTTTGAACTTAAATGGTCCCGTCCCTACAGGATTTTTCGAAATATCGGTGCCATTTTCTTCTAAAGCTTTCGGACTAATAATAGGTGCCATAGCTACTTTATTTAAAAATGCGTTGTACGGCTCACTGAGTGTAATAACCACGGTTTTAGCATCAGGAGTCTCCACTTTCGCTACCTTTGCGAAGCTTTTGCGCAGTCTCAGATTGTTCTTCTCATCTTGAATACGGGCGATGTTTACTTTAACCGCTTCAGCATTAAAGTCAGTACCGTCTTGGAATTTAACATTCTCTTGCAGCGTGAACGTGTAGACCAACCCGTCTTCACTTATGGAATGGCTTGCGGCAAGAACAGGAACCACGTTCATATTCTCGTCAAAACCCATCAGACCTTCGTACATCGTTCTGGCAGCGCTGATTGAATGCGTAT
Organism: Paenibacillus sp. FSL H7-0323; assembly: GCF_038002725.1. NCBI lineage: Bacteria > Bacillati > Bacillota > Bacilli > Caryophanales > Paenibacillaceae > Paenibacillus > Paenibacillus sp. FSL H7-0323. The sequence continues at coordinate 2,509,875 of NZ_JBBODB010000001.1, forward strand.
CGCTTGCGTTATGAGGGTCCAGCGTAATAAAGTTAGAATTGATGGCAATTACAATGTCTTTATCATTCTTTGTAGTTGGGGTGCTAGTTTCAGTTCCACCAGCAGTATTGCCGTTTTGTCCCTCGTTGCTCGCTTTGTTGCCGCACCCTGCAGTCACTACTACTGTAATAAGCAGCAGCATGAACATTGACCATACTTTTCCTTTTGCTTTCATTTTTTACACTCCCCTATTCAAACGATGTATTAGAAAAGCTTCTAGTCCGATTAATCACCAAACTTGAAGATTATTCTTGACCTTATGCTCTAGATCTCCCATTGAAATACAGCACGGCGTTCGCCGACTACAGTACCGCCATCATTAACAATCGTGTTAGGCACGAGTGCATATAGGCGATCAATTGTGTCTTGATTGCTGTAACCAATACGTTCTAGAATCGATGCGATAATACATGGCCAGACTTGTTCTGATCCGTCGGATACTTTCAGTGATATACCCATTCGTTCCTTACGGAGTCCGATACCGTATACCCCTTTTGCTCCACCCTTAGCCGTCAGATTGTCATCCTTCAGGAGCTCTGAGCATACAAATTTCGTGTCAGCAATCATAACCGGGTTATCGTTCATAAGTTTTGCAATGGCAGCGGCTGCGTTACGTATATCCGTATCCTCAATTAAATCGGGACACGCTAGCTTTAGATAGGAATAAGCGATTTTATGAAGCGGAAGTGCGAAGATAGGAAGTCCACAGCCATCAATACCTTGCGGGATGGACGCTTTGGGAACTTCAGCGATATAAGCCATCATCTCAAGAATCTCCTGTTGTACAGGATGGTTAGGATCGTAATAAGTGTTTATATCCCAACCCATATATTTGCTAAGGCCCATTAACCCTGCATGTTTGCCTGAGCAGTTATGAAAGATTTTACGAGTGGGTTCATTTGCCCGGTGACGTTCTGCTTTGGCTTCTTCATTCAGCGGGTATGTAGAGCAGCAATGAAGTGACTCTTCTTTTAATCCCATTTTCTGAAAAAGAGCTTCAAGCGCTTCAATATGGAAGGCTTCTCCCCGGTGTGAAGCGGTAAACAGCGAAGCTTCTTTACTTGTCAAACCATATACTTCATCGATCCGGCGTTTCATTACCGGCAAAGCTTGGAATGGCTTAGCAGCAGAGCGAAGATAAGTCATATGCTCCGGATCGCCTGCTTTGTACAAAATGTTGCCCTTCTCATCAACTACACTAACTGCACCATAATGCACATTCTCCAGCAGGCCACCACGATATTCTTCTACCAATGTTGTAAATCCCATCTGTACAACCTCCCCAGCAGTAGTTAATTTAATCTAAGGCAAAAAATCGATTCTGCGATAAAAGTCCCGATCCGATAATCACACCCTTCTCATTCAGCAACGAGCGATGAATCGTAAAGGAACCACGAAGCGGCTCCCATGTAAAGCGAGAGAGGTACAGCTGCTCAACTTCTTCGTATATATCCGGGAATTTGTCCACGAGTTCTCCACTTAAAATCACGCTGTCGGGGTTATACATGCATACGACATTATTAATGGTGATGGCCATATACATGAGTGCACGGTCGATCAAGTGAATCGCCCATTGTTCTCCTGCATGTTTTGCTGCGAATAACTCCTCAATCGTACGGATCGGGCGAATCCGATTAGCTTCAGATAATAAAGAACTGATATTTATATAGGTCTGTAAACAGCCCGCTTTGCCGCACTCACACATCATTCCGTTAGGATCCACTGTCGTATGCCCAATTTCACCCGCACTGTTCATCACCCCTCGATAAATCTCTCCCTCGAGAATCATCGCAGAGCCCACGCCTTGACCGAAACCCAATAATGCCGTACGGCTTGAGCCGACTGCGGCTCCTTTAAGATGTTCAGCAAGAGCCCTTACTTTCAGCTCATTGTCCACAGCGATTTCAAAACCTGTCAGCTCTTTCAAGCGTTTGGCTAACGGCACATTTTTCCATCCTAGCTGAACAGAGAAGACAACAATTCCTTCTTCGTTATTCACAATGCCAGGAAGTCCAACGCCAATACCCACGATGCGTGTTCTGTCAATCACATGCTGCTGGAACAATTGCTCAATGGCTTCATGAATCCGTTCCAGCGTTCGATCCGGGCTTTCGTCTGGTGTACGGGGAAATTGACTACTGCAGATAAGCTGTCCTTGTAAGTCCACAATTCCAATAGACATAAGACTGCGATCCAGTTCAACGCCAACCGATAATACAGAAGCGTCCATCATACCTATTAACGTTGATTTCCGACCTAATCCTGATGATACCTGCTCTGAATCGAGTAAATATCCTTCCTCCGTCAACTCTCCGACAATTCGACTTACAGTCGTAGGACTCATACCAGTCTGTTTAGCAATAGAAGCGCGAGAAATCGGTTGTTGATTTTTTATAATTTCGAAAACCGTTAAACGATTTTGTCGCTTCATAAAATCCTGATCGTGCTTTTTCACGGGCATTCTCCTAATTATTTTCTCCAGTGAATTAATTGGATTAATAAACCACAAAAACAAGAAATTATTTGCAAATAAAGCGCTGATAATGTATTCTTTGATTTAAATTTTAATTTAGTTTCTCCAGTGATGGGATTAATAATAAAGGGTCATGGTTTATGTGTCAATATAAATGACATATTTTTTATTTAAAAATAAATGTAAGCGGTTAACGAAAGATAACCAACACAAAAACCACTCAATATATAACACAGACATAACATATAAGCCCGTGAATTAGCATTTAATTTGAATCTTGAACCTATTAATTGGAATAGAAAGACTGAAAGTGGTATTTTGCTTGGATTAATGTGAGGGTGTGTGAATCGATGGTAAATTGAAGGTAACACTCGCATCAAAAGGAAACTCTCAAAAAGGAGGTAGCTTTTGATGCGAAGTGAGTTAGTTACATCGAAGGTGCTAAAATCATTGAAACTCAACGGTCTTAACCGCTGCGTCCTCTTGGATCATCGATAACAATTGTACTGGATTAAATGATTCAGGCAATCTTACAACGATTTCTACGTTTAATTCGGATTCTACACTGTTATTTTCAGCATGAAAACTTAGAACAGCGATTTTGTGTTCTTTAAGCAACTCTTGAATTCGGCCCATAGCGCCTTCTGTGTTAGCTAGACTTATAACGAGCTGTTGGGTTTTTGGTGCGGCCAGCCAGCTGTTACGACTGTGTAAGATCTTTTGCCCAAGTAAAATGATTATCGTTGCTCCTACGCCAAGAATATAAAGACCAGACCCTATAGCCATGCCCACTCCGGCTGTTGCCCAAATCCCTGCAGCAGTAGTGAGCCCTTTGACTGTGTGTCTTTGCATAAAAATCATTCCTGCGCCCAAAAAGCCTACTCCGCTTACTACCTGAGCAGCTATCCGAGCGGGATCAAGAGAAAGATTAGGCCAATCCGCTTGATCCTGAAACCCATATTTGGAGATGACCATCATGAGTGCAGCACCTAAGGCCACAACAAAATGTGTTCTAACTCCAGCTTCTTTCATCCGGCTTTTGCGTTCATATCCAACTAATACGCCACAAATTCCCGCGCCAATTACACGAAGCAAATACTCAAACTCCATACCTTCACCTTCTTTCATCATGATATGTATGTTGGATTAGTACCACGTAGGATAAAGTCGATAATCTATTTATTGTATCACAAACAAAAAACCATAATACGTCCTCTCGCATTATGGTTAACTCGCATTTTTTAATTTTATACTTCTTAGTTCGTATCGGAAGCTAACAAAGAGCAAATCTCCGCATCTACAAATCTACCTTTTTCAAAAAAAGATTCGTGCAACAATCCCTCATACTTAAAGCCCGCTTTCAAAAGAGACTTCTTGGAGGCAATATTAGCCGGATCATAAAACGCCTCAATTCGATGGAGCTTCATATGCTCAAAGCCATACGCAATAATAGCTGTCAGGACTTCCGTCATCACACCCTGCCGCCAATAAAGTGGAGATAATTCATACCCAATCTCTGCTTTGAAATTTCTGTGCGCCCAGTTATGATATCCGCATGAACCCATCATTATATTATCCTCACGCCTGGCTATTCCCCAGCGAATACTTTGTTTGCCTTTGAAACGTTCATCCCATCTTTCGATAAGGTTGATCGCTTGCTGTATATCGGTAAAGCTATCCAGATCATAATACTGGGTCACTTCATCTTTTGAAAAATAATTATATATTTCTTTAGCATCATCCAGTGTAATTCTTCTCAAAATAAAGCGGTCTGTTTCGAGCACAGGAAATCGTTCAACGTTATCGATCATATTTTCCTTAAGTCTCCTCTCATTTATAAACTAGTGATTTTTTTCACCTTGTAATCATTTGTTCATATTGCGTTCTTAATTGCTTGATACACTTCAATCATAACGATAACTACAAAGGAGATATTCTTATGAAAAAATTGTATTACACGTCTTTTTTCTATGCAATTCTTGGTTTGATAGCCGGAGTGGCCTATCGCGAAATTACTAAAATGAATGATTTCACAGGAGATACTATATTAGTTGCGCTTCACACTCACATTCTAGTCTTAGGATTCTTTTTCTTTATTATTGCTATAATCTTAGACAAGTTATTTAATATCCATGAGGCTAAATCTTTTGGTGCATGGTACATTGTCTATAACATTGGTCTTCTAATCACGATTGGTGCAATGGCTACACGTGGAATGCTGCAAATTAACGGCAGTGATATTAGCTTCCTGCCCCATATTGCGGGGCTTGGTCACGCCATTGTTGGGGCTGGAATCATCTGGCTGCTTGTGCTACTCGGTAAACGAATTAAATAATACAGAAAGAGCCGCCAGGATCACTCCAGCGGCTCTTTTAATTATCCCCTGCTTTCCGTTACGGAGCAATCCCCCATACGAGAGCATCACTTTGATAAAGCGTCACTTTATCCCAGTTAGTATAAGCAGTTTTAGTAGCATCAAAGGAGTAGTCATTGGCTTCGTTAAAATTAGTCCAATCTGATTTATATATTCTGAGTTGAATATCTCCGGACTGGCCTCCAGCTGGAATGGAACCAGCCGAAGAAGCAAACGAAAGTTCAACGTAAGTGTCTGCATTCGTGCCTGTGTTGTCTGCAAAGGCGACTTGAACATTATTATTGCCGATCTGTGCCCAATCAATTGTGCCATTTAACGTCTGATTACTATCTTTAGTGAAATAATAACGGATTTTAAGTTCGCTTAAGTTCACTGCGGTTGTGCCGTTATTTTTAATATTAAAATAAGGTTTGATCTGATTGTCTGTCGCATTAGTATCTCCCGCCCGATACTGCAACGTCAGACTAATTGCTGCCGGAACTTGTGGAACAGCACTCGCTTGTGCCGAATTCACACTCTCTCCTGCACTATTGGTTGCGCTTACAACATAGTAATAGGTTGTTCCGTTCGTTAAGCCCGTGTTGATGTAGCTCGTTGCCGTTAGCCCTGTTGCTACAGTGGTGTACGGCCCTCCGCTTGTGGTTGCACTTTTCACAGTGTAACTAGTCGCACCACTGGATGCACTCCAGCTCAGGTTTACTTTTGCATCTCCTGCTGTCGCTACCAAATTGGTTGGCGCCGCGGGAACAGTCGCCACTGCTGCTGGAGCCGCACTCGCTTGTGTAGAATCCGCACTCTCTCCCACACTATTAGTTGCGCTTACAACATAGTAATAAGTTGCTCCGTTCGTTAGGGCGGTGTTAGTGTAGCTCGTGGTCGTTAGCCCTGCTGCTACAGTTGTGTACGGGCCTCCGCTTGTGGTTGCACTTTTCACAGTGTAGCTAGTCGCACCATTGGATGCGCTCCAGCTCAGGTTTACTTTTGCATCTCCCGCTGTCGCTACCAAGTTAGTGGGTGCCGTCGGAACAGTCGCCACTGCTGCTGGGGTCGCATTCGCTTGTCCCGAATTCACACTCTCTCCTACACTATTGGTTGCGCTTACAACATAGTAATAGGTTGTTCCGTTCGTTAAGCCTGTGTTGGTGTAGCTCGTTGCCGTTAGCCCGGTTGCTACAGTGGTGTACGGCCCTCCGCTTGTGGTCGCTCGTTTTACGGTGTAACTAGTCGCACTACTGGATGCCGTCCAGCTCAGGCTTACTTTTGCATCTCCCGCTGTCGCTACCAAGTTAGTGGGTGCCGCAGGAACTACAGTGCCCCCTCCGTTACTCAGAGGAATTACAGGGTAAGCATTCTGTACCAGCTGAACAAATTGATCATGGAACCAGTGGCCTGATACAGGCGCATTAGGTAATGCGCCGGTCAGTGTGCCGCTTGAGCTGGTATAAGTCGGATCACACATTCTGTCAAAGCCCTTGCCCTCATTATTTGGAATGGCACTGCTGGAGCCATCAGATTCTCCCGGAGGTTTCACCCAAACGAATGCATCCAAATGTGAGGCTGCATAACCTGCGGGTGCTGCTTGTGGAACTTCTCCAATTCCGGCACCGCTGGCATTACACCAATTGCCGCGATGGAGACGTTTATCAATCCGACCGGAATCCGCATAAGCGTTAACGGTTGTTCCGCTTGCACTAGTCGGACGATTTGCTCCTCCCCACCCATTACGGGAAGTATCAATAAGGAAGCCGATCGTGGAAGGCCAACCTTTTGCTACAAAACCTGAATACAAAGCTGCTGTGAAATCAGCTTCATCAAAATACGGATTCCATTCATAATAACTTGCAGAACGAAGCTGCTGGCTGCCTATCGTAAGATTCGGATCTGGAAGATTAGGTTCTACTAGTGGAGTGGTATTGGCTGTATTCGTAATGAATCCATCGACACTAGCAAGTCCAGCTGTAGTGCCTGACACAACCGAAGTAAAGAGGTCGATAGCGGGGCCACGGTTAGTATCCCATCCGAGCCAGCCAGAGTGACCAATATCCATGTAAGTATACACATTTGGAATGGCATGGAGAGCATTTAAAGTGTAACGTGTAGCATCACGGTAAATATTCGTGGAGTTAGCTTGAGCACACTGTGGTGTGCTGAGATTGGTAACTAGATTCGGAAGCGAATCCGGCTCTACGATAGTCACTATCCGAATGTCACTATATTTGGGCTTTGCAAAAATACTGGCGATTACGTCAACATAATCTGATTTGTAGGTTGTCAAACCCGCTGCTGTCAGTGGCAGCTCGCCATTGGAGGCCAAAGCGTGGCAATCCCGCCCAGGCATATCATAAATTACGAATGTGGCTGTAATCGGCGTGTTTGGTTGCTTTTGCGCGAGTACGGAATCTAATGTTTCCTCAAGACTTTTTCTGCCTCCGTTTTCTGTCCCGCCATAAATTGCAGCAATTCGATCCAGCCATACGGCTGTCGGATATTTTTTAATGGTCTCCATCTTGGAAACTAAAGTACTATCGGTAACCTGAGCAATAGAGGTATCAATCAGTGCGGCATAATCAGGATTAACATATGCTGTAGCTCCTACAAACGGATTGTCAACATGCGCCTCACTGGCATACGTGGTAGAAGGAGCATATCCGGTGATAACTAAAGCCATGATCGTAAGCAATAACAACATTTGCTTCCTTAGTGCTTTTGTCATTTATTATTCTCCTTTCGACAATTAAATAAATTCGTAAATAATTTATTAATAGCCACGCGATGCTACAATTGCAGTATTCACTCCTTTAAAGAATGGTCACCTCCTCTATGCCTTACCCGCACTCATCATCACCTCCTCTCCGTTTTAAAGATCTAACAAGAGCCTAAATACCCTAACTATTTAACATAAATATAATTTTATTTAATTTATAGAAAATTATCCCTTTTCTTGAATACTACCATATCCTATTTTTAATTAGAAGATAGTAGATGAAATAAAAGTTTAATAATGAGACTATAAGAATATTTGTTTATAAACTGGTAAATGATACAATGTGGAAGTGACAAGGTATTTTGAATTTTAAGTATTTTCGAAGTAACGCTAACAAACCTTTAAGGAGTGAAAAAAATGTCCATCGATGTTTATCTTAATTTCAATGGGAATTGTCGTGACGCAGCAGAGTTTTACGCAGAGGTGTTTGGCACTGAACGTCCACAAATCATGACCTTTGGTGAAACACCACCCGATCCCAATTTCACTCTTCCTGAGGAAGCTAAAGATTTGGTTATGCACACCCGCTTGAATATCGAAGGCAGTAATGTAATGTTTTCTGATGTTTTTCCAGGTATGCCTTTTATCGAAGGAAACAATATTAGTCTTTCCGTAGTTAGTAAGGATTTAGATAACATAAAGAAATATTTCGATAAGCTTCAAGAGGGCGGTAAAGTAGTTATGGAACTGCAAGAAACCTTCTGGAGCTCTTGTTATGGTAGTCTAAAAGATAAATTCGGCATCGACTGGCAATTCAATTATGATGACGGACGAATAAATATGTAATAAAAAAACAACGGGCATGGAGTAACTAACCTCCTGCTCGTTGTTTTTTTGTTTTTCGCTTAAATTAGTCCATAATCAAATCGTACACACTAACCTTCCGAATTCGCCGGGCAACAAGCATAGACACCGCATAAGCGACTACTAGAATGGCTGCACACAATAGCAATACTTGAGGCAAACTAACCGCCAGTTGGACATTATAAATCCCTAAACTCGAGAGCAATAGTACAAACGCTGAGTCTGAGAAAAAATACCCCCCTATGCTCCCCAAAGCTACTCCCACCACAATCACCGGAAACAGACTAAAGGTAATCTGCGTCATCAGATTAAAAGTGGTGTAACCCATTCCTTTAAGAATGCCGAACTCACGTTTCCGCTTCAGAATCAAAGTCTTAATCACTAAATACAAAATCAGACTGACTACTATAATCGTCACCACAGTGATGACTGCTGTCATAGAAGATACTGCGGCAGTGAATGTACTGAGCGTACTATCAACCGTTTCTCGAATGTTAGTAATGTTCCATTGCTTAGGGAAGCGTGCTTCCAGATCCTTCACAAAAGCTTGCGCATCTCCCCCCTCTTTCAGATACACATTGATGGACAGAGGGGTGTACTCCGGTTGAAGTCTTCTCATTCCATCACCGGTCATACTCGCCACCATTCCAAGTTGGCTAATCTGCTGGCTTAAGCCAGTAACCAAATAATTCTCCGTCACACCATTAAAAGTGATCGGGACCTCGTCCCCTATTTCTGAATTTTCCAACTTAGCAATAACACCGGAAATCACAATTTCATTATCATAAATTGGCTCTCGCCCTTTGTATATGGTTTGTGTCTCCAGCTTGCTATAATCGTCAGATACCCGGAGCATAAAGCTGGTGTTCTTAATCGAAGCGACCATGCTATCCAATACAGTCAACTTTTCAACCCCTGGCATGGCTTCTAATTCTGTAAACTTCCCCTGCTGTAGGTCACCGTTTTTCGGCAATAACAAAAAGTCGCTGCGTTCTATACCTACCAGTTCTATAACTGCTGAGGTGTCTCCCTTAAAGTTGAAATTCAATATAGAGCAAAAAATACTAGAAAAGGTTAATCCGGCAACGATCAATACGATCATCATATTCTGTTTTGCCTGCCTTACTAAAGCTTTAAGGCTTAAGCTGAATTGCAGATTCATCCGGGATGTTTCGAGTGGAATTGGGTTCCGCTTGAAATTGTGAGTGAGGATTCCGCTCTGCAGAGCTGTAATCGGAGTAATGTTCCGAATTCGCCGGCTCGACAGATAGGTAACAAGTAGCACTAGTCCAGAGACAATAACCAAACTAAGCACTGCACTGACCCCTTCAAAGGATATTGGCCACAGAAGTCCGATTGAAGACGAAATCATATTCCCTACCAACGGCATAACCAGCCCAGATAACCCGCCTCCCGGTATAGCTGCAATGATGGAAACTGAGGTGAACTGTAGCAGAAGCGCATTTTTAATCTGCCATGAAATATAACCGTTAGCTTTTAAAATACCGATGTTCGTTAAATTGTCTTCAATATGCCCCAATATTTGAAACCTGATGACAATAAGCGAGATTAGAACCATAATCAGTGCAAATACGATTAAAATGGCTGCTAAAAGATTAACAAAAACACGGTTCCCTTCGAGCCCAACCTCTGCCCGCATGACTTGAAATTGATCCGTACTTCCTGAGGCAAAAATCCGCTCACTAAGCATTTGCTCCAGCTTTACATCCTTTGAAGGATCGGTTAAATCTGCTGATAGAAAGCTGTACTGAGCTTCAGTTCCAAGACGTTCCTCCAACTGTTTATAACCTTCATCATTCAAAAATACTTTTAAAGCTCCATTAGTTAACGTCCCTAGCAACGGCTCCTCAATAAAGCCACCTATGGTATAAGAAAATGAGTTATTATCGTATACAAAAGTAAAAGTATCCCCAAGGTTATACCCCGATCCAACATGGAACAAATAAGGCAGATAGATCATATTCGCATCCTTAGATCCTAGTGGAGTCGTTGTCTTGAACAGTCCCTTGGTCCGCGGTGTATCCATGTTAAGAATTATAAAAGCTACCGTAGTGTCCGTTTGTCCGTACTTCATTTTAGCATCTGCTAACAGAATTGCTGCTTCATTCTCCCAGGATTCTGTATATGAATAACTATCCACAAGCTCCTCATACTCTTCTAGATAATCATCTTTTGGAAAATATGCACTTATTTCTGGAGTCCTTAATTCAGTCATTTTTTCTTGCTGGAAGGAATTGAGCTTCAAAATGACCGTAAGACCAATGTTCAGCAGCAGCACAGCTATCATGATAAGAATGAAGAGCGTAACCGTAGCACTTTTTCTTTTACGAATATTGGACCAAGCTAATTTTCCTATTAGGCTGCTCATCCCTACCACCCCAATTCGGTTAGAAAGGACTGTAATTGCTGCTGCCGTTCAGGTCCGTTATCTTCGCTATAAAGGGTAAGACGCAAATCTCCCACGATGACTCCATCCCGCAAATACAATATCCGATTTCCACGCAACGCGGTTTTAAGATCATGAGTAACCATAATTATACTTTGCCCTTGTCTATTCACCTCAGTAAGGACGCGCAGTACACCTATTCCTGCTGAACTATTTAACGCACCCGTCGGCTCATCGGCGAAAACCGCTTTTGGACTGTTAATCAATGCCCGGATAATCCCCGCCCGCTGAGCTTCGCCACCTGAGATTTGCGCCGGAAACTTGCCCCAGACAGAGTCATCCAGACCTACATCAGAGAGTAGCTTTTTGGCTTTTTTTACAGCGCCTGCTCTATCCTTTTGTACAAGAAAAGCACTTGATAATACATTGTCGAGGACACTCATCGTATCCAGCAGATGAATCTGCTGAAACACGAACCCACAATTCTTCCGCCGGAATATCGCAAGCTGATCATTACTCATGGCTGTAATATCCTGACCTTCAAATAGAACCTCTCCAAGTGTTGGCTTATCCATACCCGAAATGGCATACAGCAGTGTTGATTTACCAGAACCAGAGCTGCCCATGATAATCGTAAAATCACCATGATATAAGGTCAGATCCAGATTTTTCAAAACATGCTGCTGAGTTCCTCCATGGGAGAAGGTTTTTCCAAGCTTATTAGTCTGCATCAGCACTTTATTATTCACTTCGCTCATGTTGAACACTCCATTTACATTCATGCTCATTAATTGCGCTAAGAAAAATCATAGTTCTACGCGAAATATAATGGCTGCAATCACAAGCTCATTCGTAATTGCAACCTTATCGTACGTTAAATGTTCTTAACATGTCTTTGTGCAATCCTTAGCTAATTCTTAATTCTGTCCTGCTAAAGGAATTAGCAGTTTGACTGTAAATCCGTCCTCCCGATTGGAGCACAGAATATCGCCTTGCATTTTTTGCATCATATAACGGGAAATGTACAGGCCTAGACCTGCACCATTCTGGCTCACGGCCAGACTGCCCCGAAAAAATTTATTGAATACTAAAGGCAGCTCCTCTTCAGGAACCCCGGGACCATAGTCCAGAATATCTACCTCCAGATAATGATCCGTGATCTCGAACTTAATATCTATGGGTGTGTCTGTGTAGGCATATTTGTAGGAATTATTCACAACATTATCGATCACCTGCTGCAACCGCAAGGGGTCCACCGTAATGAGACAGTCAGGCACAGATGCTGCTGAAATCCGTTCATAGAAATTTACATTATTTATAATTTGGATCAGCAGGTGGCTTTGCTCTTCCGTTAAGCTGACTTTAAGTTCATTTAGTTCCTCCAAGGTCGAATGGAACATATCAGTCACCAGACGATCAATCTGATCTGCTTTGGAGTACAAAGTGTTAAGCTGTCTGCCGGTCTTCTCATCCCTTGCGCTTAATAACATCAGTTCCGTGATCGCCTTTAACGAAGCAACGGGTGTTTTAATGTCATGACTGAGACTAGCAACCAGTTCCTTTTTACTTTTATTCGCCAAATATTCGCTGTGTCTAGCCGCTGCAAGCTCTTCCCGCATCATATCAAAGCTTTCGGTAAAAGCACCAAACAGATGATTACGATCCATCTCCAGCGGCACTTCCAGATCACCTCTCGCGATATGCTTCGCGAATTGCTGCATTTTGCGGAACGGACGGAGAACCGATCGATTCAGGAACCAAATATAGAGAACGCCTAGAACCGTAAGCAGAAGCAGCATCACAATAGAAACTTGTATAAATTGTTTTTTCATATGTATAAAGATCGCACGGTAATCATTATTAATAATCACCTTCCCCACCATCTTATCCTGAACAAAAACGTCCACTAGAGTATCCCGATTATTGATGGCTTTGTTAACAGTAACGGAAATCGCATTTCCCGTCTGATATTTAAGTACTCCCGTGGTATCTATAATGGCAAATTCATAAGGACTTTCCTTGTACAGCTTCGGATCAAGCTTGTCCCAGTTCTGTTCCGTGAGCTTCACAATGGTATTGATCGCCACTCTATCTGTTCCTGTCTCCACCTGCAAATTAAGAATTAGGAAGGTGAGCGCTAAACTTGCGGCAAATATAGTAAGCAGAAGGGCCAACAGCAGTTTTTTTGTCATAACTATTTGTCCTCAAAAGCATAACCGATGCCCCATACTGTACGGATGTACTGAGGATCATTAGGATTCTGCTCAATCTTCTCACGTAGATGACGGATATGTACATTTAAGGTGCCATCCCCCGCAAAAACATCTCCCCATACCTCAGTAAATAACTCCTCTTTGGGGATTACCCTATTTTTCTGCTGAATCAAATAGCTGAGCAATTTATATTCCATCGTTTTCAGCTTGAGAGCTACGCCATTAAGGCTTGCCCTCCTAAGTTCGGGGTCTATCTGGATAGGGCCGGCTTGGAGGATAGCTGCCTCAGCTATAACTTCGTTATTGTGGCGTTTAAGCACCGCCTTCACCTTTGCGAGCAGCACTCGCAGGGTATACGGCTTATGAATATAGTCATCTCCTCCGATATCAAGAGCAATCAATACATCATCTTCACTCGAGCGGGCACTAATAAACAAGATAGGAATCCCCATCGTCTGACGCAGCTCTTTGCATAACTGGAAGCCGGATTCACCGCCTAAATTAATATCTAGCAGTAACATTGAGACCTGATGCTCACGTAAAAAGCTTCGACAGGCATCAGCGCTTGTAACAAACGCGGTTTGAACATCGAACAAATTAAAATATTCGCAGGTGGTCTCCGCAAGTTCAGTTTCATCATCAATAATTAAACAATCATATCTCATGGATTTCTCTCCGCTTCAACAGAATTTAGTATTATGTTAGAATATGCCTTTAAGGAGGGGTTACCTGTGGATAAACAATCCCAGCGTCTGGAGCAATTTTTAGATAAATACGAACAAAGCTGGCCATTGAGCGGCACAGTCTTGATAGCTCAGCATGGAGAAATCAAGCTACAAAAAGCATATGGGTATGCGAATCTTGAACATCAGGTCCCGAACGCTATAGATACCAAATTCCGGATCTGGTCGCTAACCAAGTCATTCACTGGCATGGCGATTCTGATGCTAAAAGAACAAAAACGTCTGCGACTGGAAGATCCGATCTTAAAATATCTTCCTGAACAGCATGCATTCGAGGGGATGACCATCCTTCATCTGCTGGGACATACCTCGGGTATAGCCAACTACACTTCTCTACCCGAATATAATCAAAAATTAAATAAACTGAAGCTGACTCCCTTGGAGATGTTACAGCTATTTGTGAGTCAACCGCCTGCATTTATGCCCGGCACATCGTTTTCCTATAATAATTCGGGTTATTATTTATTAGGAATGATCATTGAAAAGATTACTGGCATGACATTTGAAGATTATATCACTACTTTTATATTACAGCCTCTTGGCATGGTAAATACAGGAGTTTATAACAATCAGCAAATCATTTCAAAATTAGCCTCACCTTATCATTCCTCATGGGAAGAGTATACTCAGGGTGAATACATACATATGAGCTCTATCCTGTCAGCGGGTGCCATGTATTCGACGGCTGCTGATCTTTTCCTGTGGGATCAAGCGTTATACTCCGATCAATTAGTGTCTCACGATACTCTGGAGATGGCTTTTCATTCAAGTAATCTCAAATATCGATTTGGTTGGTTTTTGGACGAACGTTATGATCGCAAAAGAATGTATCATGGTGGTGCTTATCGCGGCTTCCGAAGTGAAATGCACAGATATCCAGAAGAGCAGACAACCGTCATCATGTTGACCAATTATGATTGTGTCCCCATTACCAAGTTAACGGAATCTCTATCTGGATTAGTATTCGGTGAGCCTGCCGAAATGCCGATATTCCCGCGAGCCTTTCCACTTGATGATAGCATGTATGCTGAATATATGGGGACCTATGAGGGATTTGGCTGCAAAGCGAGCGTGGAGCGTAGGGGCCAGGACTATTATTTTGTCTGGAATGATGAAGAGGTTACACCGTTCTATCCTATCTCAGAAACAAGATTCCATCATACCAAGCATGACAGTGAATTTGAATTTAAACGAAATGAACAGGGTGAGCTTTCATTTCTGGGGATGAAAAAAAACAAACGAGTGCCGCAATAGCCATAAAATAGCTACTGGGCACCCGCCTTTTTTCAGCTAAGGCCTAAGCCTTGGCCAAAATTATAAATTGCGTGAGCATCACGATTACCGCTGAAGACACCCCCAGCGAATTAATGATTGTTAAAGCATTTGGATAACTTTCTTTCCGAAATTGTGAGAACAAAGACACCGTCCATAACACGCTGAAAAATAACGACGACAACCCGGATACAGCTTCACTATCAATTCGTCTGCTCCGGAGAAACAATCCGGCAAGGGTGGCGACAGTATAAACAATATATATTACTAGCTCTATCGATGTGATAACGATCGCCTCGCCGGCAGAGAACAAACGCATTAACAAGTATTGAAAACCTAAACAGATAAACACAAGCTGGTTAAAAGATAGTCTCTTCACTCTCATAGCTTAGCTCCTTTAGGATATATTTTCACAAAAGACAACGCTTACATTGTACTAGTGATTGAATATATCTTCTGTGACTTTCCATACCCTGCCAAATATTAGTCGGATAATATCCTCACATACAAAAAAGGAAGTACACTTTGCGAAAAAGATCCGCAAGGCATACTTCCTTTTTTTACGATTCGATTGTAGATTTAGACGGAATGGGACATCTTAGTTCCAAAATAGAATGAACAGTGGATTTATAAGATGTTTTCTTAAAATTAGGAGGTCATTGCTGTGAGAAACAAACAATCCATTGTCTTCGTGACCATACCATTATCCGAGATCAAGAAGTTCATCCTTATTGATATTGTTGCTGGATGGGTCTTTTATTTTGCTATAAAATTCCCCTTCCATTCCTTAATTGCCGCCTCTGCCGGAAGCATGTTTGGTCCTATCCTCATACGCCAATCCATGAAGTTAGTTCAAAATCGCGCCAAGTTTTAAGGTTTTAAGAACTGCTCAATCTGTTTTTTATGATGCTTATCATGTGGGATAAAACTTCTCAAGTACTTGCGAACGCTGAATTTTTTGCGATCTCCATCCTTATATTCCTGATTGAATTCCTCTTCCGTTAAGCCTACAGCTGCATCTATGATTTTAGTTCTATAACGTACAAATTGTTCAATTAATGTTTGTTCAGATAATAATTTAGCATATTCTACAGCGTTAGCATTAAACTCGTTAAAATCCAACTGCTTGGTTGTGATCGGTTCCCGGAGAATTATTTTCTTAATCGCACCTTCATAAAAATATTTATCCCATAACATGAGATGACAGATGATATCCTTTAAAGTCCATTTACCAGCTGCAATAGGCTGATTCCAATGTTTGGCTGATACTTCACCTAAAGATTCTACGAACGGGATGAGGGACTTAAATTCGAGTAACATTTGCTCATTTGTTTTTGCAGCCAGAGAGATCAACCTCCACATGAAAAATAAAATAATTCAGTCACAACATCTATGCTGCGTCATCCGCAGAAGCTGCGGCCAGATCCGTATCGGTAGAGTCAGGATTCAGCCAAATCTCAATCAACTCATGAGTACGCTTCACATCATTTTCGTCAAGCATGTAATACCATTGATCCTTCCGTCTGCCCTCACCCTGCAACATATGGCTTGTGATCTCAGGAGTACCTCCTTCAAGAATTACTCTTTTCGCCAAATCAAGAATAAAGTCTGACTTCATATTGGTTTGGAAATTACTGCCTGCTATTTCGATGATTTTCTGTATATTAAGGATATTATCTACTCTCTTCATCCGTTCAAGCGCAGATTTCAAAAAGATCCGCTGCCGCTCCGTTCGTTTAAAATCAGAATCCTCCCGGTATCTTACATACATTAATGCTTCAGCGCCAGAATAAATCGGTTTGTTCGGTTCAATTCTTAATTTCTCATGATCCGGGCTCTTGTTCTCAATCACCTTGGTAATCGGAAGTTCAACACCCCCTAGAGCATCTGTAACGCCCACAAGACCGTTAAAATTAATAGTAGCGTAATATTCGATAGGCGCGTTTAATAAATTTTTAACGGTATCTACACTCATCTGAGGACCGCCATAGGAATGAGCTGCATTAATCTTGGTTTCTTTCCTAGCTCCTTTAACCTTTTCCGCTCCGATAATTTCTGCATAGGAATCACGAGGGATCGACACGAACAATACTTTATGATCAAGTGGCCGGATCACAGTATATATAATCGAATCAGAAAGCCCGTTCTCTTTTCCCCGCTGATCAGTACCCAATAGGAGGATAGAAAATGGACGATCCTTGTTATCCGCCGTTGGCTGTAATCCGGGAGCTTCAGCGTTTTCATTATTCTCCAAAGGAACGTATGATCCATCAAGCGTGTGTTCAATAGTCGGAGCCACAATATTATTAAATCCGAAAATCAGCAGTTCTTTACGAAAAACATAAGATCCTAGCCCAGCAATAAGTACGATAGCAAGCGTAAATAACCAGATCTTTTTTTTCTTGCTGGTCTTAGTTTTCTTCTTCACCTTTTTTTTCTCAATTCTACTTAAAGAAAATGAAGAAGCTGAATGGGTAGTCTGTTTATTTTTCATTCGGATCCTTAACCCTTCCTGATGACGGATTCTACCAGCCGATAATAGGGAATCATGTAGGTTGTCTCAAAGCCTAATCTATGCGCTAAGTTGAAAGAACCCTCGTTATCCAGACGACACGCCCACACCGGCTCAAGCTGATGTTCTAGACAGTATTCTATTAAGGCTGAACAGACCGCGTAGGCATAGCCCTTCCCCCGATGTGCTTCTGAAGTTTCTATGCCAATTTCCAGTTGATGCTCATTAACAAAACCCGAAAATGCCGTAGAGGCAATTTCCCCAGCGTCAAGAATATTGAAGCCCAGCCCCTCAGCAAGAAATTGCTCTTCATTCCTCCAAAACGCCTTAGGATTGACACCTCCTGTTGCCGCCAAAAACCGTTCTTTGTTCATTCGCACCACTTCAAGGTCTTGGTTAAGATAAGAAGCTTTCTGTTTCAGATATTTCTCGCAATTAAAGCTGAAGTTGACCCTTGTATTTCTATGGAGCATTTCCTGTTCACTCCAATGAGCGATAACTTCCGGCCAGCCTCCCGCTGGATCAGCCTGCAGCAACTCTTGATGATGCCGAATCATATTTTTATTGGTTATGTAATCAAAAAGATCGCGCTTAAACTCTTCATTATCCGACTCTCCAATTAATAAAGACATTCCACAAGGGTGAGCAATGTAAAAAGCACGCGGGTTAACGATATCGTCAACATATACGCTGCCAGGTATGACTTGTTTAACCACGGACTCAGCAAACATCGTATTTATTTTCACTTTTCCTAAAGGCTCAATAGCTTTGTAATAATCTTTACGCTCTAGTCGTTTCATAATTTTCTCCTTAGATCTCACGTAATGTTTTGATAGATAACCACCAGTATGTGAGGATATTTTTTGCTGGATGACACTGTTACCTAAAATATCCCATTATTATAGACGATCTTAGGGTCGATAAGTTTCTATTTATAAGAAATTTGTGAGACAAAAAAAGACCATATCCTATCAAGGATTGGTCTACCCTATTTATTAATGATGATCTTAGGTTTTTTTCACAATCATATCGATCTCACTCTTGAGTAAAAGATATCTGACGACACTTCTCATGATCGGAACTTTAGTCAACTTATGCTGATCTACATAACTTTTCATTTGATCTTTAGACAGCCCGAGCAAGCTTCCCGCTTCAGACACCGTCAATACTTCTTTGTTACTTGTAGCGTTAAAGGTTTTCTTAACTTTTAAATTCCAGTCTTCAAACACCTGCATTTACATCCGCCACCTTTCTATAAAAAAATCCCCAAACGATACGTTTGGGGATTCATTTCACTACTTACAGTTTTACAACATTCTCAGCTTGTTGACCACGATTACCTTGAACTACGTTAAATTCTACACGTTGTCCTTCATCCAGGGACTTGAATCCGTCACCAGTAATAGCGCTGAAATGTACGAATACATCTTCTCCACCTTCAACCTCGATAAAACCAAAACCTTTGTCTGCGTTAAACCATTTCACTGTTCCTGTTTGCATAATATAATTACCACCTTATTTTTATTTACATGTTATTCTTATCCTCAAAAAATCTCTTGCAAAATCTCTAAAAAAATAAAAATTCACATATGGTACAAGGTTATTAACGTCTAAAGAATAACCCTCTACGCTATGTGAATTCGCCAGGTAAATACTTTCGATAGATTGATTATAACACAGCTAACACCAAATAGATACTCTACTGCATTATGAAGAAAATGGGAGGTAAGAAGGAGCTGTGCCATAATTGATTCTACGAGCGGAGACTGACCTCCTCACTTTCAAAATCCTAAAATCAACAAAACAGCGATTCTTCTGTTATCGAAGAATCGCTGTTCGGCGTTTTTTGGTCATTCGCGGCCTGCTACGACTACACATTCATTATCCTACGGGGCTTTCGGACTCGGTAGACGTTATTTACATGTTTTTATTCTTTACCGCTAGATTTCGGACTCCAGTGACGCTATTCCTTGGAAAGAGGCTCATAATAAGCATTTTTTAGGCCAATAGCTGCACTGGAGTCCGATAACATTCCAAATATCGGATAATCGTACGTTTAAGGACCACTGTGTCCGTTAGCAGGTTACTAAGCGTATTTTCCAGTGACTAAGCATGTGCTTTCGACACAGCAGTCATTTCATAGTTTTAGGTGCCAGCCCTTCTCTATATATCTGAAAAGGTAATCTAAATTTTAAAGTAAGATAATTTATCCAACAGGTCTTGCACCATTGAGCTGAGTGACTCCGACGAGGCTGAGATCTCTTCCATAGAAGCAAGCTGCTCCTCAGAGGCTGCTGCCACACTTTGGGAGTCCGAGGAAGCTTCCGAAGCAAGATCGGCTAATTGTTTAACGGTAACTGAAATTTGCTCCGTCCCCGCGGTCATCTGCTGTGCAGCTGCTGAGACCTCTTGGATCTGATCGGTTACCTGTGTCATCTCTGTCAGAATCGACGTAAATAAAAGATCACTATCAGATACACTCTGCACACCAAGAATTACTTTTTCATTGCCGACAGCCATCGCTTGTGAAGCTTGATTAGTATCTTGCACCACATCTTCAACCAAAGCAGTAACTTGTTCGGCAGCTTTTTTAGTCTGATCTGCCAGCATGCGAATTTCTGAGGCCACCACCGCAAAACCTCGGCCATGTTCACCCACTCTGGACGCCTCAATAGCCGCATTTAGTGCCAACAGATTGGTCTGTTTACTTATGTTCGAAATCAAGCCGATAATCCCGCTGATCTGAGCAGATCGTTCGCCTAAACGTTCAATCGCCAGACTCGTCTCATCTACAGACAGCTTTAACTCCGACATTTGATTCACTGCCATTTGCAGCTGGGCACTGCCCTTTTTCGTCTGATCGGTAACTTCATCTGCAGATGCAGACACCGATGACGAAGAGTCAGCGATCCGTTGCACTCCAACATTCAGCTCGCTCATCGCCATTGAAGAATCACCCGCATAATCACTCTGCAGCTGCGCTCCTTCGGCTACTCGTCCAATTGCCACAGCAATTTGTTCAGCAGCTTTCCCAGTCTGCTCAGCGTTAGCTGTCAGCTCTTCAGAGGTAGCTCCCACGGACATTGATAGATCAGCGACAAGTCCAAACATTTCTCGAAGCTTATGGGTCATATGATTAAAATGTGTAGCCATTTTGCCGAATTCATCATCATTTCGAACCTGCAGGGTTTGAGTCAAATCCCCCTGAGACATCAGCTGCAATTTCTCAGATAACAAACGAAGCGGTTTAACTACCATTAACCATAGTTGAAGACCAACAATAACAGCTAAAATCAAAATCCCAATAATCATAATGATAAAAAATTCTGTTTTAGCTTGTTCATAATCAGCCATGATAACATCCTTAGAGATCGCTGTCTGTGTGTACCAGACCTGGTCACTTCCAGGCATTGGTATCGGAACAAAAGTCCGCAGCACGTCTTCTCCCTTGGAATTTATCGTGTATCCCAGTTTGGCCTCCCCATTCTTCACACGCTTCCACAGTACTGTTTTATCTTCTGTATCACCGAATTCTTTGAGTACACTTTGAGGATCATTTGGGTTGGCTGCATATTTGCCATTACCAGTGATTAAAGAAACATAACCTCCCAGAGGTTTATAGTTAACGGCTTCTTCCTGCAATTGGGTTAACGAAACATCGAACCCTACAGTCCCCAGAAATGCACCCGTTTTATCCAAAATTGGCAGCATGACCGAAATCATCTCTATAGCTCCACCAGTCGTCTCATAGGAGTAGGGTTCAATATATACCGGTTTTTTCTCTTTTTTTGGTAAAAGGTAATAATCACCCGCACCTTCTACATCATAATTCTTTAAGGGTTCAACCTTTATTGCACCTTGATTTCTAAAGACATAAGGAATAAAACGCCCCGTACCATCATCATATGGCATCTTATTTATATTAGCCTGATCGTTCTGATCAAAAGCATTGGGTTCCCATAATATGCTCATCCCAAAAATTTCTGGTCTGTGCTCAAGCATAGTTTTCATTGTAGAAACAACATCTTCACGGTCCAAGGTTTGACGTTCTCTTGATTCAAGGAGTACTTCAGCGAGCGCTTCACCCGTCGACTGAATGTCTATCATTCTATTCTGAATGGTCTCCGCATAACTTTTTCCTGCGACCTCTGCCTGAAGTTCACCGTTGGATATGCTCACACTACGCAGATTAGCCAGGTTTGCGACTAAACTAAAGAAAAAGATCACAATAATTACTAAACTTACCACCATAACAAATTTAAACGTTAATGAAAGCCTTCGATACAATGCCATCTGAACAACTCCACTCTAGGATAATATATCTTTAATCGACAAAATACGACCTCTATTCAATAGGACTTATTACCTATAATTCAAGGGGTGAAAATTTAAAATTCTATCCATTCCAAAAGTATGTTTAAATAAAAGTAGCCTAATCAAAAAATAACATAATACAAAGGAGTTCATGCCGATGGAAATATCCTCTTTTTTGTTGCCAAAAGATCAAGTCGCCTATATCACTAACTCACTATCCATGCTGGAAGCCTTAGAACAATTAGAACAGCACCATTACACGGCTATCCCTATTATTGATAATGAAGGAAAATATGTAGGAACACTTTCGGAGGGTGATCTATTGTGGAAGCTGAAAAACACAGCAGATTTAACCTTTGACAATATAGGGGAAGTTCCAGTAAGCGACATCCAAAAGCATGTTCATAACGAAAGTGTTCTCATTAATGCAGAAATGGAGGATATGCTGACGCTTGCTGCGGATCAGAATTTCGTTCCTGTGATTGATAATGAGGGTGTATTTGTTGGAATTATTAGGAGAAAAGATATCATTGAATATTACACTCGCAACATTACAGATTAATAAAAAATGACCAATCTCCATTACGGAGACTGGTCATTTTATTTTTCATCAAAATTACAGTTCAGTCAGGATAATCGTTCCTTGTGGGGTAATCGCTAAAGTATGCTCATATTGTGCTGACAATCCGCCGTCAATGGTACGCGCAGTCCAACCATCCGCATCAATTTTTGTTCTGTAACTGCCTGTGTTCAGCATGGGCTCAATGGTAAATACCATCCCCTCTTTAAGACGAGGCCCTCTCCCTGCTGGACCATAGTGAGGTACTTCCGGAGCTTCATGCATTTCTGAACCGATCCCGTGGCCAATAAAATCACGCACTACAGAAAACCCGTTAGACTCTGCATAAACTTGGATGGCATGCGCAACATCGCCAATACGGTTGCCTGCAACCGCCTGCTCGATTCCACGGAATAAAGATTCCTTAGTAGTGTCTAGAAGTTTGGTCGCCTGTTCACTAATATTGCCAATCCCGTAAGACCAGGCCGAATCTGCCAACCAGCCGTTTAAGTTAACAACCATGTCAATGGTTACGATATCCCCGTCTTTTAGCGGCTCTTTTTTCGGGAATCCGTGGCATATTACATCATTTACAGATGCACAGGTTGCGTACGGGTACCCATTATATCCTTTTTGCTCAGGAGTAGCTCCTTGAGACAATATAAATTTTTCTGCAAATTCATCAATTTCCCAGGTCGTAATACCAGGCTGCAAAATTTGCGCAATTTGACGATGACATTCAGCGAGAATTTTTCCCGCCGCACGCATTTTTTCGATCTCTTCCATCGTTTTCATGATAATCATAATATCGCCTCTTCTGTACAGAACACATCGCTCACGGGCAACGGTTCTTCTTTTGTATTTAGTTTACCCTTTATATTATGAAAGAAAATCGCGAGAAATCCAAATCATTAGGCAAAAAAAATTATATTTTCCTTCCTGAATCTAAAAATAACATCATTTTTTTTGAGAATGTTAGATGAAAGACGAGTGCCTTATCAGCAATTTCTCTTATCTTTCTAATAAAACATAAAGTTATTGTTATCGTTAAATTATTTATTATTCCTAAAAATTCCTTTATATGTTATATTCAAAATAACTGAGGAGGTGATACATGCCTGTAATTGAGTGCATTTACTGCAACCACCTGGAGGATACGCATAATCAAAGAAGCAACCCTATTTGATTAAGGAGGAAATGTTGATGAAATTCAGAAAGCATTTTTCGTTCCGGAAAATCAGTTTGTTAGTATTAATTAGTATCCTTACTCTTTCTATTTCTTTACCTCAACAGCAGGCAGCGGCAGCAAACACTTCTGTTAAAGGTTTTTATGTAAGCGGTACCACTTTATACGATGCCACCGGCAGTCCTTTTGTAATGCGTGGGGTGAATCATGCACACACTTGGTACAAAAACGATCTGGCTACTGCAATACCGGCCATCGCAGCGACTGGCTCCAATACCGTCAGAATTGTACTTTCTAATGGCAGCAAGTGGTCTCTCGATACTTTAGCTGATGTCCAAAATATTCTAAAGCTTTGTGATCAGTATAAAATGATTGCCATGCTGGAAGTGCATGATGCTACGGGCTCAGACAACACCTCTGACCTTAACGCTGCAGTAAACTATTGGATCAGCATCAAGGATGCTTTGATCGGTAAAGAAGATCGTGTCATTGTGAATATTGCTAATGAATGGTACGGTTCTTGGAACACTGCAACATGGGCCAGTGGATACCAAGCGGCAATTCCTGCGTTAAGAAATGCGGGCATTAAGAACACTTTAGTTGTAGATGCAGCGGGATGGGGTCAATACCCACAATCTATTTTCACTAGTGGTCAGGCTGTATTTAATTCAGATACCTTAAAAAACACTATTTTCTCAATTCATATGTACGAATATGCTGGAGGTAATGCTGCTACAGTCAAGAGTAATATCGATAGTGCCTTGGCTATTGGAGCCCCTGTGATTATCGGCGAATTCGGTGACAAGCACACGGGTGGAGATGTCGATGAAGCCACCATTATGAGCTATACGAAGGAAAAAAAGGTGGGCTGGCTCGCCTGGTCCTGGTATGGTAATGGCGGAGGCGTTGAATATCTGGATCTAGCCAGCGGTCCAGCAGGAACACTCAGCAACTGGGGAAATACAGTCGTTAATGGAGCAAACGGAACCTTAGCAACCTCCGTGCTTAATAAAATTTACACAACACCTGGTTACCAACCTGTGCCGGATGGTGGCACTACACCAACACCAACACCAACACCTACACCAACACCAACAGCTACACCTACGCCAACACCTACACCTACACCAACAGCTACACCTACGCCAACAGCTACACCTACACCTACACCTACACCTACACCTACACCTACACCTACACCTACACCTACACCTACACCTACACCTACACCTACACCTACACCTACACCAACAGCTACAGTAACACCTACAGCCACTCCTACTCTACTCGCCATCCAGTAATCTGGCACTTTACTACCGTGCAGCAGATACCAATGCTACTGATAACTCAATCAAGCCCTACTTCAACATCTATAACAACGGAACAACGGCAGTCAATTTAAATGGACTGAAAATTCGTTATTACTTTACTAAAGATGGAAGCGCCTCTCTCAATGGAGTAATCGATTGGGCGCAGGTCGGTGCTTCTAATATATCGGTTGCCCTCGGGTCCACAAGTGGGACGAACGCCGACTCTTACGTTGAGCTTACTTTCAATACTAGCGCGGGCTCCATACCTTAGGTGGACAATCAGGAGAAATCCAATTACGCGTGCACAAAAGCGACTGGTCTAACTTCAATGAAGCAAATGACTATTCGTTCGATCCAACCAAAGTTTCCTTCAGCACTTGGAACAAAGTAACCCTGTATCAAAACGATGTACTGATCTCCGGCATCGCTCCTTAAACACATAAACCAGCGAGCCTCCCGGAATTGGAGACTTGCTGGTTTTTAAATTGAATCTGTTGTAGCGCAGATGTTGGGATCTTACTAGATTATTGTAGATCAAATGAAGGCTGTTGCTAGATTTGTCAGTCAACGGTGATCTACTGCTGTTAGCCTGCTCCCGGAATGTTACTACTCTGATGTTAGTCTACCGCTGGACTGTTACTACTTTGATGTTAGTCTACTGTCGCTCGTCTATTGTTCCGCTAGTCGGTTGCTTCTCTTTTATTTGGCTGTTCTGCGTTACTTCACTATTGCTCCTGCTGTTCTGCGTATTACTCTACAATTGCTCCTACTGCGCTAATATCACTCTGTCCCACTATCTAATATGACCCTTTCACTACTCTAATGTTAGTCTACTACCGCTCGTCTGCGCTCATCTGCCGTT
This sequence comes from Paenibacillus sp. FSL H7-0323, assembly GCF_038002725.1. Lineage (NCBI taxonomy): Bacteria > Bacillati > Bacillota > Bacilli > Caryophanales > Paenibacillaceae > Paenibacillus > Paenibacillus sp. FSL H7-0323. The sequence goes on from NZ_JBBODB010000001.1 coordinate 2,535,707, forward strand.
CTTTACCTTTTGAGCGCTTTGTTGTGATTTTCGGACTCAGATGACGCTATTTTTGCGATTTAAGCCGTTCTGAGCAACTTTCGGACTGGATGGACCTCTGTCAAGAAAGTGGACAGTCACGCAACAGACGTTCTAGTCAATTGCTCAGCAAAACGAACTGGAGAAAGATAACCCAGCGCGCCATGCATTCGCTTGCGGTTATAGTAAAACTCAATATATTGAAAAAGTGTCTGGTAGGCTTGCTCCTTAGTTTTGAATCGCGGATTACAATAAATGAGCTCCTTTTTCAAAATGCTGTGCCACGACTCGATACAGGCGTTATCATAACAGTTACCTCTGCGGCTCATGCTGGACTCCATGCCATACGCTTTCAACTGCTTCGTGTATTCATGAGAAGTATATTGAGAACCTCTATCGGAGTGATGTAATAGACCCTTTTCCGGTTGTTTAGCTTCGTAGGCATCTTGTAAAGCGCCCGAAATCAAGCTAGTTTCCATATGGTTGTCCAAACGCCACCCCACGATTTCGCGCGTGCAAAGGTCCATCACACTAGCCAGGTACAAGCGCCCTCCCCGGCAAGGAATGTACGTAATGTCGGTAACCCATACTGAATTGGGTTTGAGTATTTTAAATTGCTGGTTCAGCGTATTCGGGGCAATCGGATGGTCATGATTGGAGTCAGTGGTCTGTACCCGATACGTTTTGGAGACAATGGAGCGAAGCTTCATATGTCGCATGTACACACTCACCGTGCGTTCGGTAACGGTATAACCTTCTGATGTAACAGGCGGGTGATCTTCGGACTCCCATACCGCTTTTGATGGTCTGCAAAATGATACTGAATTCGCTTCATTATCGCAGCCTTACGAAGCATATGCGTACTGGTTTTTTCTGTCCGCCACTTGTAGTACCCGCTCCGTGACACATGTAGGGTCATGCACATCTTCTCCAAGAGAAACTCGGAGCGATGTTTTTCAATAAACTGGAATCTCAGTTCCTTGGTTTGCTGAAGATGTGCACTGCTTTTTTTACGATCGCTAATTCCTCTTCCACATCGGCAATCTTGTTATCTTTTTCTTGAAGTTGACGGCTCATTTCTTTCAACTGTGCCTCGAGTTCCCGTACTCGATCCACGCTAGCTCTTAAGTTCATTCTTTAGTTCTCGATACTGGCTCATCCATTGATGCAGGGTACTTTTTGGGATGTTGAGCTCTTCCGCCAAGTCGCCCACTGTCTTTGTTTGCTCTTGAATGAACTGCACTGTCTGTTTTTTAAATTCTTCGTTATACCGTTGTCGATGTTCTCCCATGTGAACACACCTCCGTGGACTCATTATCGCCAGTCTGTTAACTACTGTCCACTTTTTATTCTAGCTTCAGGAGAGCCGCTATTCCTCTGAAAAAGGCCTATTTCGGCCTCTTTTCATCCCCATAACGGCGCTGGTGTCCGAATACTCGGCAAATTGGCAAGATTTCAGGAAATAAGGGCTCCTGAGTCCGTCACCTTGTTAGTCTACTGCCGCTCGTTGCGCTCATCTGCTGCTCATCTACTACTCATCTCGCTCATCTGCTGCTCATCTGCCGTTCTTTACCTTTTGAGCGCTTTGTTGTGATTTTCGGACTCAGATGACGCTATTTGTGCGATTTAAGCCGTTTTGAATAACTTTCGGACTGGAGAGACCTTATTCCTCTGAAAAAGGCCTATTTCAGCCTCTTTTCATACCCTTAACGGCGCTGGTGTCCGAACACTCGGCAAATTGGCAAGATTTCAGGAAATAAGGGCTCCTGAGTCCGTCACCTTGTTAGTCTACTGCCGCTCGTCAGCGCTCATCTACTACTCATCTGCTGCTCATCTACTACTCATCTGCCCCTCATCTGCTGCTCATCTACTACTCATCTACTACTCATCTACTACTCATCTACTACTCATCTACTACTCATCTGCCCCTCATCTACTACTCATCTACTACTCATCTGCCCCTCATCTACTACTCATCTTCTATTCGTCTGCGCTCGTCTGCGCTCACCTACCGTTCTTTACCTCTGGAGCATTATGTGTACGACACGACACCCCGCGCATCTAACTACGACCAAACCACAAAAATCCCGGCAGCCATCAACTGGCCCCGGGACATTTTTAAATCTACTTTCATTTAGTCATGGAAATTAAGTCCAGAGGTAACGGCTTTAACATAATCTGCACGGATCACGAAATCTCCAAAATGCTCGCCTTGTTGACGTTCTTTGGCATATCGGTGAAGAATAGGTTCAAGCGTCTCTAGGATCTCCTTCTCATCTATGTTTTCTTTATACATTTTATTGAGGCGATCACCCGTAAAGCCTGCTCCTAAATACATATTGTATCTGCCAGGAGCCTTGCCGATAAACGAGATTTCACCCAGCGCCGGTCTAGCACAGCCATTAGGGCAGCCGGTCATTCGGATCACAATTTCCTCGTCCCGCAAACCAGCTTTATCTATAACAAGCTCCAGCTTATCTATCAGCGAAGGTAGATAGCGTTCCGCTTCAGCCATCGCAAGTCCGCAGGTTGGCAGTGCTACACAGGACATGGAGCTGCGCCGCAATGCAGAAAGATGTGCTCCATCTGTTAGTCCATGCTGTTTAGCCAGCTCAGCTACTTTGCGTTTTTTGGCAGTAGTGACGTTGGCAATCGTTAGATTCTGATTCGGCGTTAGCCGGAAATCTCCAGTATGAATCTTAGCAATCTCCCGCAAGCCACTCATCAAGGTGTATCCTTCTTGGTCATGAATCCGTCCGCTTTGGATATAAAGTGTCAGATTCCATTTTCCGTTGGTCCCCTTCACCCAGCCGTAACGGTCTCCGTTGTGATCAAAATGATAATCACGTGCTGCTTCAAGCTGCCATCCGAGTCTTTCATGCAGTTCGTCTACGAACCAATCCAGACCATGGCGGTCAATTGTATATTTGAACCGTGCATTTTTGCGGACAGAACGATTACCATAATCCCGCTGGATCGTTACGGTCTTTTCTGCCACATCAATCAACTGTTCCGGACGGCAAAAACCAATTATACGTCCCAACTGAGGATAAGTACTGGTATCGCCATGAGTCATCCCCATACCGCCGCCTACAGAAACGTTGAAGCCGACTAGTTTCTCATTTTCCAGAATAGCGATAAAACCCAGATCTTGCGAGAATACATCCACATCATTAGAAGGAGGCACCGCTAGACCAATCTTGAATTTGCGCGGTAAATATACCGGTCCATAGATCGGTTCTACTTCCGCACGTTCGCCTAAGCTATCTACTACCTTCTCACCGTCCAACCAGATTTCATGGTAAGCAGGCGTACGTGGTGATAAGTGATCACTTACTTTGCGCGCCCATTCGTAGACCTCTGCATGCACCTCTGACTGGTAAGGATTCGGATTACTCATTACGTTACGGTTAACATCGCCGCAAGCTGCCAGCGTCGTCATCAGCGTATCATTAATGCTGCGGATGGTTTTCTTAAGATTCCATTTGAGTACCCCATGCATTTGAAACGCCTGTCTGGTAGTCAGACGTAAGGTTCCATTGCCGTATTTTTGTGCCAGATCATCCATCACTAGCCACTGCTCTGGTGTCGCTACCCCGCCTGGGGCAACTACACGAAGCATGAACTGGAATGCAGGCTCCAGCTTTTGCCGTTCACGCTCGTTGCGTAAATCCCGATCGTCCTGCATATAGCTTCCGTGAAATTTCAGCAGCCGATTATCATCTTCCGGCAAGCCTCCGGTAATCGGATTGCTTAATGTCTCAACAAGCGCGCCCCGCAGATAGTTACTCTCTTGCTTAATGTGCTCAACATCGCTTGGAGGCCCGCCGATCGGCTTAACCTTTTCATTGTTTGCCATTGTTGTTATCTCCCCCCGAAGTCATTCGATAACTTTCCTCTATCCATTAGTAAACATCACGTTGGTAGCGCTGCGCCTGCTGCATATTATCCAAATAAGCTGCCGCTTCTTCAGGACTCAGACCACCCTCATGCTGGATGACAGTAATCAGAGCAGAATGAACATCATGTGCCATATGCTTCTCGTCTCCGCAAATGTAAATATGAGCTCCCGCTTGCAGCCATTCGTAGACCTCGCGGCTCTTTTCCAAAATGCGATGCTGAACATATACTTTCTCTTCGGTATCACGGGAGAAAGCAACATCCAGCTTAGTTAACAAGCCGTCTTTAAGCATTCTCTGCCAGTCCGTCTGATAGAGGAAGTCCGTCACAAAATGCCGATCTCCGTAGAACAGCCATGATTTACCTTCCGCCCCAAGCTCGCCACGTTCCTCCAGGAAAGAGCGGAAGGGTGCAACACCTGTGCCCGGTCCAATCATAATGATCGGTGCATCAGGATTCGTCGGAAGCTTAAAGTTCGGATTATGTTGAATGTAGATGGGCAACGTATCTCCCGGCTGGACTCTTTCAGCACAATGTACCGAGCAGACCCCATAACGCTCACGGCCATGTGCCTCATAACGTACAGCTCTAACCGTTAAATGAACCTCATCTGGATTAGCTTTATAGCTGCTGGCAATTGAATAGAGTCGTGCCGGAAGCTTGCGCAAAATAGTCACAAAGCTACTGGCCGAACCCTCCCATGGAGAGAAGTCCTGAACTAAATCGAGCAGATCGCGGCCTTGAATATATTCCTTAAGCTGTTGCGCACGTTCTGGCGACAATAGATCACTTAATCGGTTAGAAGAAGATAACTTCGCCGCTTGTTCAAGTAACGGTTTGGTCAATACAGTGATTTCATAGTGGTGAAGAAGGGCCTCACGTAAGGTGCCGTCTTCCCCTTTTTTATTAAATGGAACAATATCATTAGGATTCCAGCCCATAGTATGAATAATAGCGTCTACCAATTCAGGATGATTCTCCGGATAGACACCCAGCGCATCCCCTGGTTCAAATTGTATGTTCGAGCCTTCTAGGGATAGTTCCAAATGGCGGGTCTCACGGTCAGAACCACGTCCGTTCAGATTTAGATTCTCCAATACTTCCGCTTTAAAAGGATTGTTGCGGGTATACAAAGGCTCCCGAGAATCTGCGTCTTCCGCAGCTTGAACCGCTTTTGCCGCAATGGCCGGAGCATTTAAATGTGCATTTAAGGCACTAATGACGCCTTCAAACCACTCGGTAACCGAATCATCATAATCAAGATCACAATCCACACGTGGACTTAACCGCTTGCCGCCAAGTTCCTCAAGCCGCTGATCGAAGTCCTTGCCGGTCTGACAAAAGAATTCATAGGAGGTATCCCCCAGTGCCAGCACTGAGAACTTCAGATTCTCTAATTGAGGAGCTCTTTTGCTATAGAGAAATTCATGGAACATCCGTGCATTATCTGGCGGCTCGCCTTCACCATGTGTACTGACCAGCAATAGGAGGTTCTCAACCTTCTTAAGCGCATTGGGCTTAAAGCTGTTCATCGCAGTGAGTGTGACCTGAAATCCTTGCTCCTCCAGCTTGCGGGACAAGCTCCCAGCCAGCCGTTGGCAGTTCCCTGTCTGGGACCCAAACAACACGGTCACTTCACGTGAAGCTGCAGGTTGACTAACGGTACTACCTTCCACATTTCCTATCGTATTTGATTGTACTGCTTGAACCCCGGCACTTGCCGATGGTGCAGTAGTAAAGCCCATGGCTGACAAATAACCGCTAAGCCATATTTGCTGTGTCTCCGTTAAGGATGGTAGAAGACGATTGAGTAGCTCGACTTGGCTCTCGTTAAAAGGACTGTTCGTTACCTGTAGTTGCAACAATATCCACCTCTCCTAAACATGAAATCTTCTGATGATCCGTACCTCATGAAATCAGGCTATCACAATAATTGTAAACGATCAATGATGTCGATTTAACCTAATAATTGTATTTTATTGAAAAATCATCTATAAAGTACGTAAAAACCGATCAAAACAGTATGATTTAACCTGTTTTGATCGGTTTCATTATAAAAAGTGATACTATTTATAAAATATTGTGATAAATAAAAGCTATAATTTTTGCTTACTTTCGGGAAATAACACCTCGCCGCTCCCCGTCTTAATCTTCACTATCTCCTCAAGCGTATTCGACAGCTCGCCGGGTGGATAAGGTTTAGTTAAATATTTTTGAATTACATCGTTTAATTGATTCTTATCCGATTGATCCAGAGCAGAAGAAATAACGATAGGTATATTTTCAGTTCTTGGATCTTCTTTAAGCATTCGGATTAAATCCCAGCCATCCAGTTCTTCACCCAACATCAAATCTACCACAATCGCCACAAATGGTGTTTTCAAGGCCTGATCAAAAGCTTGCTGTGGATGGTAATGATGGGTAACACGGAAGCCCTTCCCTTTAAGCTCTTCTGATAAAAGCAACGATAGACTGTAATCATCTTCAACGATCATCACATTAGGCTTGAGCTCTTTATCGGTGCTCCATTTATTAAGCTCATCCTGTTGCCGGCTCGCTTCCGCATGGAGGATAGGGAGGCTAAACCAGACGGTAGTGCCCTCTCCTTCAACGGAATCTATACCGATATTTCCCTTTTGCTTCTCAATAATCTCCTTACAGATGGCAAGCCCGAGTCCTGTTCCTCCAATTCTTTTAGAGGCGCTATTATCCACTCTTCTGAATTTTTGGAATAGCTGTCCTATTTGATCCTTAGGAATGCCAAGACCATTATCCTGGATACGTACAATAATTCTATCCGACTCGTTATGCAGCAGTACTTTAACTTCATTGTTATCAGGCGAGAATTTAATCGCATTACTTAACAGATTCGTCAGAACTTGGACAATCTTATCCTTGTCCACGTCAACATCCGCATTCAAAGCCTCATCCACTAGGAGTACATGATGGGTACTGCTCAGTTTATATTGATCAATTACGCCTAATACAATTTCACTGAGATTCAAATGCTCCGTGATATATTGCTGCTTACCTGACTCCATTCTCTGCAAATCAAGAAAATCATTAATGAGCTCCGTCAGTCGTTTAGCTTCTTTATGAATCGTCTCCAGATATTTAAGCTGCTTCTCAGGCTTCATGGTCTTAGATAATAACAGTTCTGTGAAACCAAGTACACTCGATAGCGGTGTTCTTAGCTCATGACTTACCGTACTGACAAGATCAGATTTCATAAGGTCCAGCTCATATTCTCTAGTGATATCTCTGTAAACAAACAATGTACCAATACGCAGCTCGCGACGGAATACAGGGATCGCATACACATCAATATGCTTCATCGATTCAGTTCCAATGGAGTATTGCATGCTGCTGGATTCCAGAGCATCCTCAGCAATCGCTTTTTCAAAAAACATCCGAAGTTCATGATTCTCATTCGAGTGCTCAATGAAATAATCCATCCATTTCTGACGGGGAATCAAAGCTCCTTCTGTCCACTCATAATTAAAAATGTTGCTCAACGCTTTATTCATCTGCAGGAGCATACCTTCTGTATTCACAAATTGTATGCCCTCGTTCACATTATTTACGATGTCCCGATTCAGCTTTCGTCCATGTTCAATCTCTTCATACATGAATAAACGTTCAATCGCCAGCGCTACGCGGTTCATCATCCCCTGAACCTCATTAATCTCTTCTTTGCTGAAGGAATGACCAATCCGGCTGCCACAGAACACTGCAAGAATCTCATCCTCTGCGTTCACAACAGTAGTGTAGAAGTCGTAAACATAGACCTCACTCGCAGAAATCCCTTGCTCTGATTGTGTGGCCAGGCGCTTGATTAGGTACGTTTTTTCCGCTTGCAAGCGATATAACATCTCATTATTCTCATGATCAAGATAACGCTCCACATTCTCCTGGGGAATGCCTTTCACAGCCGCGATATTATCTTTCACAAGCAGGAAGAAACTCGAATCAAAGGCATACAGGCGATGCATAAACTCAATAAACTTATCGGCAAATTCATGTTTATCCAAAGTATAAGTAATATCATGATTCAGCTGATTATTTAGCTCTAGCATCATCTTGGTCTGTTCTGTGTTTTTTAACGTTTCGGCTAGCTCCTGCTGCACGCTTTTCATTGAGGTGATATCGTTCGCAATAAGGATGTATTGATAAATCACACCCTCTTCATTCAGGTAAGGCACAATCGTCAGATGCAGCCAGATGGGCAATCCGTCTTTGGCTAGAATCTGCAGCTCATTGTTCCACACTCCGCCTGTATTTAATTTGTTAAAGATTTTCTGATAACCCTCATCAGAGAGATTATAAAGTTCAAATAACTTATAGGTGTAACCGATAATCTCAGACTTTTTATAGCGGGTATATCCACTTAAATTATCATTCGCGTAGGTAAAGACACCTTTAGCAGTAAGGATCCCCACCGCAGACGATTGATCCAAGGCTTTCATCATACTCTCAATTTCACTAAGCGAGCGCTGCAGCCTATATTGCTGATCCTGAAGTTCATCCTGCTGCGCATGCAGCTCTTCATTCTGCATCATCAATTCTTCTTCTTTATCTTGAATACTTCTAGCCATATTTAGAAAAGCATCATAAAGTCGGCCAATTTCATCTTGATTCTTAAGCTTGCCCAGAAGAATTTCTTCTCCTGCAGCCAGGGAATGGGTTGCCCCTTCCAGCTTCAGAATAGGATCTATTAGGTTCTTCAGAATCCGCCAGATCATAAAGGTGAAGATTAGCAGAATAATCGTGCTGAAAAAGAATGCGATAAAGGTAAATTCATTGGCACGTTTGATGTAATCCATAGCCATAGTATTTAAAGCGGCATCGGATCGTTGCTTGTACTCTTTTGTATACATTAAAAAATCATTTACTGATTTCGTGTTGCCATCTGCGGATAGAGCTCTCAAAGACACATAATCGTCTGCCTCGACAAACCGAATCGCTTCCGGCAAAACTTTAGTTTTGTACTGAACATAAAATGCTTTCAAACCATCTCTAAACAAAGCTTCTTCCGGAGATAAACTGAGATTAGAATAGGTATCCAGAATCTTATCAAAGTTAACAAGTCCTAAGTTTAGGAGATCTAATTCATTGTCACTCTTAAGTGCGCTGAATCCCCTCGCTCGGAAAAAAACCTCATTTAACGCAGTCGCCAATTCGTTAATCGTGTCCGCCTTATTTTGCAGAACTTCACGGTCTCTACTTAATTTGTTCTGCTCATTGTTTATGAAAAACAAAAATACAGATCCCATAAGAATGATTAACGAAAAAACCAAGGCAATGATACGAAAATATCTATTTTTAATACTGTGATTAGAGCTGCTACCCTTTGTCACTTAGGATCCCCTCCACAATCTGCAAGAGTTCCATCGGACTAAAAGGTTTTGGCATAAAATAACGTGCGCCTGCATCTACCGCTCGAAGACGATCTACATCTTGGGCTTTGGCTGTTAACATTAAAATAGCTGTAGCCTTCTTTTTCTCATCATCCAGTTGACCTAGGACTTCAATCCCTGTCATTTCAGGCATCATATAATCCAATATCACCAAATCATAATGATCCTGTGACAATTTTGAAAGCGCCTCTAATCCGTTCTCGGCAGTGTGGATCTCCACGTCTTCCAAATCTTCTAAGGTGTCTACGATTAACATTCGTAATACTTCTTCATCATCCACTACCATTACCTTTTGCATAGCTGCCTAGTTCCCTCCGCTTTAGATCTCTCCTGGTGCTCACAACATATTCAGAACCCAATTAGAACAAAAATCTATGAGCCAACCGCTCTATCCTCGACAATAACTCAGGCATATGGACCGGTTTGACTACATAATCATCGGCACCCATCTGCAGGGCATGTACAATATCCGCCTGATTATTCCTTCCCGTCAACATGATCACTAATATATTTACTTCCGGATACGTTTTGCGGATTCTTTCCAGAACTTCTACTCCATCCAGATCAGGCATCACACCATCCAGCAAAATAATATACTTCTCATCCACGGCATACCAATCCGATTGCAGGAAATCAAGCCCATTCGCATAGCTGCTAACCTTCACCTCAGCAATATTCTCCGGCTCCCAAATGGCGAACTGACTGGTCACAATTCTCCGAATTAGCGTATCGTCATCCACAACAATCACATTCAGAACCGAATGCTTTTTAGTAGTGGATAAATGGTCCGAATAAAGCGTTGTCTGATTCCTTCCAGCATGCTTACTGGCATAAAGAGCCTGATCTGCTTCCTCAATCAATTTATCGGCTATATTCTCGGCATCTGTTACCTCAGAAATCCCGCTAGAGATAGTCACATGAAAGATTTCATTTTTCGCAAAAAAGTCAGTCGCCGCAAACCGCTCTTGAATACGTTGTATAACCAACATTGCAGATTCCGCATCCGTGTGAGGTAAAAATACTGCAAACTCTTCTCCCCCATAACGGCAAAAGGTATCCTCCAGACGGATGGAATTCTTCACAAGCTCGGAAAAGCCCTGCAGCACTTCGTCTCCGATTAGGTGACCATATGTATCATTAACGTTTTTAAAATAATCCAAATCAATCAGCGCTAACGAAAATACGCGGTTGGTCCGCTTAAAATCACCAATCAGCTGCTTCATGACTTGATTGAAGTGTTTGCGATTGAATGCGCCGGTCAAATCATCCACGATGATGGACTCCTGCCATTCTCTTTTGAGCTGAAAGCGATTTTTGATCAATACCAGAAATAAATCAATATCTACAGGCTTCGGCAAAAAATCCATCACCCCCAGCGAATACGCCTGCATTTGCGTCGCTTTGGAGTACTCCCCACTTATAATAATAATGGGAATTCGTTCTTTTTTAGCCTTGCCGATAATTTGGTTCAACACCTCAATCCCGCTTTTATCCGGTAAAAGAATATCCAGCAGAATGAGATCTGGTTTCGTTTCATAAAAGATTTTGAGTCCCCGTTCAGCAGATAAGGCAATGCTTACATAGTAATTCTGCCTCTCCAACGACTCTTTCAGATAAGCAACTAACTCTACATCATCGTCGATAAGAAGAATATCATTCTGCGTGAGTGTCTCAGCAGGTCCCTTTTTATCCAATGCTTTGACAGAGCTTGAAGCTGCCAATGAATGGACATTAAACAATGGAATCAGTGGATATAAATAATCCCCCCATTCCTCGACTGACCAACTCTTAAGACTGCTTTCCATGAAATAGGGCAGCGTATCCTCGGCAAATTGTTCGACATCCGGTAATCCGACAGTTCCAGCAGTGCCTTTTAAATTATGCAAGAAACGATAAATGTCCTTTTCCTTCACTTCCGCCTGTTCCGTCCATTCCTGGAGGGTCATCTTCGTTCTTTGCTCAACCATGTCTTTATATTTTTGTGTAGTCATATTTACTCCTTCAGACTATCATATCAAACTCTCAGTTCATCACATTTTTTATAGGCTGTCAAATGAATTTTCTATAATTTCAGCTGCCAAAACAAATATTTAATCAAACTGACAAAAAACCTTTGGTTGAAGCTTGTTTCATCATTTGCAATAATAGTTGGAATGGTTCATTCCGTATACACGGTGAAATCAACAAATACAAAGGGAGGCTGTATTCATGAAGGGGATTATTACTGTATTAGGAAAAGATAAAGTAGGGATTATCGCTAAAGTATGTACATATCTAGCCGAACACAATTTGAACATTCTGGATATTTCGCAGACGATTGTTCAAGATTATTTTAACATGATGATGATTGTAGACATTTCTAGCTCAACTAAAGCTTTTGAGAATATTGTAGAGGAATTACATTTGCTTGGCGAATCGATTGGCGTGGAAATCAAGCTTCAGCATGAGGATATTTTTAATATTATGCACCGAATCTAGGAGGATGGCTGACCATGATATCACTAGTGGAAGTACAAGAAACGAATAAGATGATTCGTGAAATGAATCTGGATGTGCGTACCATAACGATGGGGATCAGCCTCATGGATTGTGCCCACACGGATATGCGCACCTTTAATCAAAATGTATATGACAAAATCACCAGATCCGCTGAAAAGCTCGTAAAGACGGGTGAAGATCTGGAAAGACAATTTGGGGTTCCTATCGTTAACAAACGGATTTCTGTCACACCCATCGCTATTGCCGCTGGTGCGGTGAAGACAGATACCTATGTACCTGTTGCTGAAATCCTGGACAAGGCTGCAAAAGAGGTAGGCGTTAACTTTATCGGCGGCTTCTCTGCACTTGTACAAAAAGGCTGCACCAAAGGCGATCGTATTCTGATCGACAGTATTCCAGAAGCATTGGCAGTCACTGAAAGAGTCTGCTCCTCGGTCAATGTCGGTTCCTCCAGAAGTGGAATCAACATGGATGCTGTGAAATTAATGGGTGATATCATTATCCAAACTGCGGAACGCACCAAGGATCGGGATTCCATCGGCTGCGCCAAGCTGGTAGTCTTCTGTAATGCCGTTGAGGACAACCCTTTTATGGCCGGAGCATTTCACGGGGTTGGAGAGCGGGAATGTGTCATCAACGTTGGCGTCAGCGGTCCTGGTGTCATCAAACGTGCGCTTGAAGAGGTTCGAGGACAGGATTTTGAAACCTTATGTGAAACCATTAAACGGACAGCCTTCAAAGTCACACGTGTCGGTCAGCTAGTTGCTCAAGAGGCTTCCAAACGGATGAATGTTCCTTTTGGGATTATCGATCTATCCTTAGCTCCTACTCCAGAAATCGGAGATTCCATTGCCGAAATCTTTCAAGTCATGGGTCTGGAGGAAGCTGGGGCTCCGGGAACAACTGCTGCTCTGGCAATCCTAAATGACAATGTTAAAAAAGGTGGCGTGATGGCCTCCTCCTATGTAGGTGGACTTAGTGGAGCCTTTATTCCAGTCAGTGAAGATCACGGCATGATTCAAGCGGTTCAGCGGGGTGCCCTTACACTAGAGAAGCTGGAAGCTATGACCTGTGTGTGTTCCGTGGGACTGGATATGATCGCTATCCCCGGAAGCACCACCAAGGAGACCATTTCCGGCATCATCGCTGATGAAGCTGCAATCGGCATGGTGAATAACAAAACCACTGCGGTTCGCGTGATTCCAGTAATCGGCAAGGACGTTGGTGAAATGGTCGAATTTGGCGGCCTGCTCGGATATGCACCAGTTATGGCAGTGAATGGCTTCAACTGCGCGAATTTCGTTAATCGTGGCGGACGAATCCCTGCACCAATTCATAGCTTTAAGAATTAATAGAAACCTCTAACAGCAAGTCCCTATTTGTACTTAGGAGACTTGCTGTTTTTTTATATTCTAAAGCTGAGAATATTAGTTTATCTTGATTAAGCCCGTTGAATGCCGATATTAGGCGTTCCGCCAGTCAAATCGATAAATAATACATAATCATTTCCATCTGTGCCCTTCAGCACGAGACCCGTCTGACCTACAGCACCTACAGAAAAGTATCGAACCTGTTGCAGGCTGGTAGGAGCGCCTGGTGGCAATGTTGCTTGGTTCGTAGCGATCAACCGGGTTGCAGCTCTGATGGTGCCTGCCCCGCTAATTTCACCGGTAACCCCCAGATGACCGAGTATGGATTCACTGCCGTTCACATTTAGGCTTCCCATTATAGTCTGACTACCATTCAAATGCAGATTCGAATCGATAGTCTCATTTCCATTAACGTGCAGATCATTTTGAATGGTCTGACTTCCTGTAACTAGAACGCTATCGAAGGTTGGCAAGGCGATCATCCCTTTCAGGTTTTATAGTATATCTTATGTTAAACAAGCCAGCCCTGTCATAGATAGATATACAGCTTTCACTAAATCCGCTTTTTATCTTCGAGACTCTGATTAATGGTCTTATACCTAAAGTCAAAATAACCCCCTACACATATAATGATTAGCAAGACTCGGTGCTAGAGCGGACGACTGGCTCCACAGAACACAGGAGGAATTATGAAGAAGACAGCTAATAGGCTCACTCCTGAAAGGCCTTCAAGTCACGAAGTCACCATCAGCCAAGTTAATCCATCGCAACACCATAACCTCATCCTAGAGATGAACTCTTATAGAGCAGAGCCTTTGCAACGGGAACTCAAACAATTAAGAATATTGCTGCTGGTTCCTACAGAGGCAAGCGGTAAAATGCCTAATGTACGACTTTTTAAAGATCAACTAAGGCATCTGGTCAAAGAAGTACTTGCTATTAAATTCCAGCATAATCTGGAGGAATATTTAGCCCATTTTCAACCTGATCTAATATTAGCTCTAGGATCGGAGACCGTATTTCCGGAGGAGAACCTCCCTGCTCTGAAAGCTTCCAATGTTCCCAAAGCGGTATGGATGGCAGATGCCGCTTGTCTTACTCCAACAGAACGTAATCTGGCATTGTTATTCGATTATATTTTCACACAGAACATAGCTAATCTGATCTATTACCAGGGTTTATGGGGCAAACACTCCAGCTATCTCCCATATGCTGCGGATACGGATCTCTATTATCCAAGACGTGTGGAGGACTGTTATCAGAGTGACGTACTCATTCTTGGCGATTTTCAAATCGATAGTGTGCTTTACACGTTGGCGTATTCAGACCTACTTCAAGGCCTTAAGGTAATGATCGCCGGGCGTGGTTGGGAACCCCCCAGAAATTTCATTGATATCACCCATAGTAAAGATATGTCCAGCTATTATAATGGAGCAAAAATCGTCATCAATTGCACTGGTTCTGTGCAGCAGATTATGGAGGTCACCGCTTGCGGTGTATTTCAGTTAGTGGAGGATCATCCCCATCTTCATAATTACCGAATTGCAGAAGAAGATCTCATTCGTTTCCAGAACTTCAAAGAGCTCTCCGATAGCTTTAAGCACTATTTTTCACATAGTGAAGAAAGAAGAATTTCTGCCTCTCGTGCCCTAAAGGAACTTAAATATAACTATTCTTATATCCAGCAAGGAAAGTTACTGCTGAGAAAAATATTCAAGGAACCATAGGGGGTGACCTGACTTGAAATGCATTGCTTTTGTATTGCCTCAGTTTCATCAGATCTCAGAGAACGATTCCTGGTGGGGTGAGGGTTTTACAGAATGGACGAATGTCAGGAAGGCTGCAGCCCTTTATCCTGAACATGATCAGCCCAAGAAGCCATTAAATAATAACTACTATGATTTAACGGATCCTAAAGTGAAACAATGGCAGGCAGAGACCGCAAGGGCTCATGGCATTTACGGTTTTTGTTATTATCACTATTGGTTTAATGGCAGGCGACTGCTGGAACAACCGGTTCAGCAGATTCTTGCGAGCAAAGAGCCTGACTTCCCCTTTTGCCTTTCTTGGGCTAACGAACCCTGGACACGTAGCTGGGATGGCACCGAAGAGGATGTCTTGATGCCACAGGAATACGGAGAAGAACGGGATTGGCGAATGCACTTTTATGCTTTACTGGAAGCCTTCAAAGATGATCGTTATATCCGGGTGGAGGATAAGCCTGTCTTTATCATTTATCGGTCTGCTAGTATCCCGCACTGTGAAGAAATGCTTCAATATTGGCGCGAATTGGCTCTGCAGAACGGACTTAAAGGACTTCATCTGGTCCGGACACTGGGCGGTTTCCCTCTAAAGAAAGAGCAAGGATTCGATGCCAGTCTGGAATTTGAGCCGCATTACACATTCGCACATGGCGGGGTTAAGCATTTATGGAGCTCAAAGCAGGTGGAGGATCAGAGGCATATCGTAATTGATTATGATGAGTTATGGGAATCCATGTTGGAGCGGACACCCCATAGAGACGGAGAAATCATATATCCGGGAGCCTTTGTCAACTGGGATAACACACCACGTAAAGGCCCTGCCGGACAAAGCACCTTAGGCGCTAATCCTCAAAAATTCGGCCAATACCTTTCACGACAAATTGAGCGCGCCAAAAAAATGTTCAAAAGTGAATATATTTATATCAACGCCTGGAATGAATGGGCTGAAGGGGCCTACCTAGAACCGGATGTACGTTATCAATATCAATACTTGCAAGCCGTTAAGGAAGCCTTACAGTTTCATCACAAAGAAGATCCTTCTTAGCCGTAGCGCCAGAAGGATCTTTTTCATGGTATGTTATCTTTCCGATGACTGCACTCTGGCGCTTCTTGCACTCACCAATCTCCAGCCAGTTAATAAAGCAGCCACTAGACATATCGATGCCGAGGTTACAAACACTACATGCATGCCCTCGATAAATAACTCTGGCCGACCAGGAACTAGCCCTGTCACCCTATAGCCGGCTTTACTGCTCATCACTTGAAAAAGAATTGTAGTAGCAATTGTTATGCCGACAACCATACCCACATTACGAACTAACGAATTGACACTACCCGCAGAACCAAGCTGTGTTCTTGGTACCTTAGACATGACAAGCGAATTGTTCGGCGATTGAAATAAACCACTTCCTATCCCCAGCATAGCGATCCACACACCTACCAGCACAACAGAGCTTCCTACATGAAGCTGTGCTAATCCGAACTGCGCAATAACCATGACCACCAGCCCTGCAAAAGTCAAAAATTCCGAGCCTATTTTATCCGATAGCGCTCCACTCATTGGAGCCACGACTACCATACATATCGGCAACAGCATTAACAAAAAGCCTGCATAGAATGGCGATAAATTAAGCATGTTCTGTGCATAAAACGGCGCGATAATATTGAAGCAGAAATTCGCTGTAAATACGAGAAAACCACATAAGATACTTAAAGAAAACAACGGATTCTTAAATAATGACAGCTGCAACAGCGGTTCTTTTCTGCGAAGCTCCATCCATATGAAAGCAACGAAGCTGACTACTGCAACAATTATTGATGTAACAATTAAGCTGTTACCATATCCAAGCTGTTGACCTAGTAATAATCCTGCGAACAAAGTAATGATAAAGACAGCGAACAGTAAACTGCCCGGCACATCAATCGAAGATTTCACTCTCGTTAAATCCTTAGGCAATACCTTCCAGCCAAAAAATATAGCGATCAGGCCAATAGGGACGTTTACCCAAAAGATATACTCCCAGCCTAAGGTGGAAACCATAATCCCGCCTAGACTTGGACCGGCTATACTTCCCAGAGACACGAATGTACCAATGAAACCAAGGGCTTTACCACGCTCCGTGGCAGGAAAGATATCCGTAACAATTCCCTGACTGTTCGCCATGGTCATCGAAGCACCTAAGGCTTGAATTACGCGCGAAGCAATTAAGGCTGGTAAGCTTACACTAAGCCCACACAGCATAGATCCAATAACAAATACAATCGTGCCAATCTTAAAAATTCGAATCTTTCCTACGATATCTCCAAGCTTGCCGAAGAAAAGGATCGCCGCACAGATCGCCATTAAATATCCTGTTGTTACCCATTCGATTTGCGCCATGGGCAGCTTCAGTTGTTTGGATAGCTCAGGCAGAGCAATATTGACAATACTACCATCAAGGGTGGACATAAACGTAAAAATATTCAGAACAATTAAGATCATCCAGCGCTTCTTCTGAATTTCTTTATCCTCCTGATAGGTTGCACTTACAGAACTCATAACTAACACCTCATTAAATATTAATAATCACTGTTTAGTTGCGCACGCAACCAAACTCGCCATACCCAGTGTACAACAATTTAGTTGCGTGCGCAACGACTTTATTGTACACTTTATTTCAAGGCAACAAATGAACGAACATATAACCCAAAGAGGTGTCTATATTGGCAAGAGAGCCTATCGGGAAGCTAATTTCCCATCTTCACCGTCAAAATCAAAAGAAACTGGTTAAGCAATTTGTCCCCTATGGAATCGGTAGTGGTGGACAGCATAGCTTTCTTAAATTGATTCTCTCTCGGCCAGGCATTACTCAGGATCAGTTAACTGCCGAATTGAAGTTCGATAAAGCAACTACAGCACGTTCTGTGAAGCAATTAGAGAATTCGGGGTATATCGAGCGCAAAGACGATCCTAATGATCGACGCTCTCACCTTCTATATCCTACCCCAAAAGCCATCAATTTCTTCCCAGTTTTACAGTCCATCTTAGATGAATTTAATAAAAGCCTTGTGGGCCATTTAACCGATGAAGAAGTAGAGCAACTACATTTCCTGCTGCAAAAAATCAGCAAAAACGAAGAATAGAACACAAGAAAAAGGATGTCCCACAGCCATTAGGCTGTTGAGGCATCCCACGTTTACTTTTGCTTTACAAGCTCAGTAACTTCTTCCGTAATCTCTTCTCCGCCCATACTCTTCCATTTAGCTACAAACGCATCAAAATCACTAAGCGGTGAATCACCCACAATGATATTTAAGAACGTCTCATTCTCCAGATTCTGCAGTTCCGGCCATTTAGTCTTCATAAGTCGGGTGTTCCCATAAAAGACCCCACGCACTCCCTCTATAGCAGTTGAGGTTAACACAGCTACTCCATATTTATACGCATTCGCTGCTTTCCAGCCTTCTAGATCTTTTTTGGGCTGCTCTGTTTCCGCTACCCATTGATCATAAATGAGCCGGGTATCAGAATTTAATGTATCCGGGTCTATCTTTCCGTGCAAAGCCTGCTGGATATCAGCATAATGTTTCTCAATCGCATCCCTATAATCTATCAGAAGATCGAACGGATAATAAGCACGCAGCTGAATGCCTGTCTGCGCAGAGAAATCACCCAGCTTTTTTACCTCCTCTTGATTAGGATCCTGTCTTCTTTCGAGTCTTGTAAACACGTTTAATTGCTTGATTACAGCCTCAGGATGTTCAAACCCTTTACGCACAACAAGATATCGATCTGTTACCGGCGCTAAATGAGCGACAAACTTACCGGAATCGTCAACTGGAGCTGCATATGCTCTCCATTCTGCCTTCGTATCCAAAGCCACTGCCTCTGATAAAGGATAATAAGGCATCCACCAAGGACCAAAAAACATCCCGGATTTACCTGTAATAATAGGCTCCTGAGTTTCCTTATATAGTGCAAAGTCCGGATCCAGCAACCCGCGTTTATACCAATCAGCAAGTTTAGCAAGCGCTTGTTTGGTCTCTGGTGTAATGGAGCCATACACGATATTGCCGTTGTTATCCTTAATCCAATTCGTGGGGAAAGCGTGAAATGCACTAAACACAGCATCCAGACCATTAACTAATGGTTTAGTTCCATATACGATATTTTTGTAGCCGCTTAGACCGACGGTATCTCTTTTTCCATTTCCATCAGGGTCTTTTTCAATAAAAGCTTTGGCAATTTTCTCGATGTCTTCAAAAGTTTGAGGAGGCCGCAGCTCCAGCTTCTCCAGCCAATCCTGACGTACCCAGAGCAGCACGGGAGAGTCAGCATCAATAGCTACATTCGGTAATCCATATAGTTTACCATCGCGGGAAGCGTCCTCTAATGCCTCACCCTTTGTAGAATTGTACATATCCTTGATAAGTTCAGATCCATATATTTTATAAGTCTCTGTCAAATCTTCAATCATATCATTATCAATTAATTTCTTCAGTTGATCACGATCCACAACCATGGCATCAGGCAAATCGTTGCTATCAATGGCAAGCTGTACCTTTTGCGTAAAAGCATCCTCACCCTTCGCTTCCCAGGAGTGAACCACTTTTATATTCGTAATGCTCTCTAAATAACGGGTGATTGGATTGTTATCGTTGCTGTCACCTGTATTAAGCCGCGAGTCGGGAACCTTAAACCCTACTCGGATCACAATCGGATCCTCATATTTGCTATAAGCAATAGAAGTATCTTCATCCCCTGCCTGAGGGCTTGCAACCGAATCTACAGTACCGATATTGTCACGACATGATGTCATTCCAATAACCATAAACACTAGGAGGATAGATTTCCAAAATTTCATATTTGGTTTTTCCCCTCCACACGGAATTCACTTGGTAATTTACCAATACGTTCTCTGAACAATCTGCTGAAATAACGATCATCCTCAAAACCTGACCGCGAAGCAATCTCACAGACGGGAAGTGTAGTCTCCAGAAGCAGTGATTTGGCAAGCTCCAGCCGCATTCCCCGTAAACATTCACCAAATGTCTCTCCGGCAAAACGAGCGAAACATTGGCTGAAATAACCACGGCTCATATTAATGACGGCTGCTACGTCGCTCTGATTGATTTTGTCACCTGCATGGCTCTGCATATAACGAACTGCGCGAATAAGACAAGACATAACCTCTTTAGTTAATCCAAGCTCCAGCATTCTTCGTCCCACATGATCAGAAAATCGCCGCAGCCAGTTCTTCCAATGGCACCAGTTCAGATTATGGGAAATGTCCCTTTCCAGTTGAGCAGCATCTTCAGGCTTTAATAGTAAAGAACTCCAGCTTTGTATTAGAGAGTGTGCAAACGCCAGAAACTGATCAGAACGGGGTTTCTGCTGAAGTATGTTTGCTACAAATTTCTCCCACTCATTTCCATCAATTGTCCACTTCAAATTCTGTGCTTGCTCCAGCAGATTATCCGCCTCTTGTTTTGAGTAGGGAGCCGCTGGTTCCTTCTTTATGTCTTCATATTTCAATGAGGTCAAATCCTCAGGTTCAGGATGATAAAATAGAATACGGCGTAATTTCGCAGTGAGCTGTTCCTCCAGTTCCTGCAAGGGTTGATCTCTCAATCCACTGATCAGCGCGGTCTGCCATCGTCCGGATAGCTGGATCTTAAGCTCACGTTTGCTCTCATCTATTGAGAAACGATGTAATAAGGGCGACATCCACATCTCATGAAAAGTAATGAGCGGATTATTTTTCACGCTGGACAGCTGAAATAATTCTTCTTCATTGCATTGATGATTTAGTGGCAAATACAGCAGAGCCTTATCAGCAGCCATACGTTTACTTTCCCCACGAACCAGAGCATCCCGTGTATTGTCCTCCCATTTAATACGATCAACAAGACGTCTGATGGTTTCATCCGCATTTTCCATCTCAAGCAGTGTTTTTACAATATAGTCAACGGCTCCTAAACGCATAGCCTCCTGAACATAGTCAAATTCATGATGACAAGTAAGAACAACACAGCGAATGCCTGCGAACCGTTGTCTAACCATTTTAATGAGCTCGAAGCCTGAAATGCCTGGCATGGTCAAATCCACAAATAATAAATCTACTTCCTGCTGTTGAAGCAGCTCCAAAGCAGATTTACCATCACCTGCCTCCCCAACTATAACAATCCCTAAGGATGACCAGTCGATCAGGGATATGAAGCCTTTTCGCACGAGTCTCTCGTCATCGACAACTACAGCCTTAATCATCGAAGTCCTCCTTACCTTTCCTCGGAATCACAATGGATACAACCGTACCTTCTCCTGGCTTACTGAACATCTCTAGCTTCATTTGTTCTCCATAATAGGTTCTAAGCATCCGGTTCACATATGAAAAACCAATTCCAAGTCCCCGTTTTTTCGCTCCATCATCAGACAACAGCTGATCTAATGTATCTGCATCCATCCCAGCGCCATTGTCTCTCACACATAGCTGAACCTCTCCTTCACCATGTTTCGTTATCTCAACATCTACCTTGCCATTATCGCTTAATCCATGATAAATCGAGTTCTCCACCAGAGGCTGAAGCAAAAATCTCGGGACAGCCACAGACAATACATCCTCATCAGCTTCAACGTTAAATTCAAATTCATAATCATAACGAATACGCTGCAGCTCCATATAATTTCGAATCGCTTCAATTTCCTCGCCAATGGTAACAATGATGCTTTGCTTTCCCAGATTATAATGCAGCACCTTTACAAGAAGAGTGACCAGCTTGTCGATCTCCTTCTGGCCGTTTAGCCGGGCCATCCACTGTACCGTATTTAAGGTATTATGCAAAAAATGAGGATTGATCTGGCTGAGCAACTTCTCAATCTCAAATTGGCTTTTCTGTTTCTCATTATGGGCAACCGCAACAATCAGCTCATTCACCTGTTTTTTCATCTGCTGAAAGTTGGTAAGCACGAAATCAAATTCTTCCACATTCGTATAGGCTACCGGAGCGGTAACATTTTCCGCCATTCGGTTGATTTCAAGGTTGACCTTACGCAACGGACCATAAATTTTCCTCCAGATGATCCAAGCCAGAAATCCGGCAAAAAGAAGGGTGGAGAAGGCAAGTAAGATCATTTTATAAAACCAAGAGTAAATTTCACTGTTGAATTCTGATTTTTTCACAACAGCAATAAGTTTCCAGCCCTGAGGACTCGCGTAACGAAACAGATGATATCCGCTTAGCGTTTCATGGGTGAGATTGGAGTTGCTTCCCGCAGCTTTAATAATACTTAGCGGAAGTTTGCCATCGATCACTTTTGTACTATTACCTTGCTGATTGACCAGCAGATGATTTACTTTCATCCCGTAGGACTCCTGATTGAAGATTTTGCGAAACAAACTATAATTCGTCTCCAAATAAATATAAAGCTTATGCTGGCCCGGCACACGGACAATCCGCTGCTCCGAGAATACGAGATTATCACCAACAGCGTACATAGTGGGATGTGGTCCATAATAGTCAGCCCCGTTATATCGCATAAAAGACGGCAAAGTACTGATATCAAAATTTCTGCGTGCGCTCATGTTGGTGAACAGAACGGGATCATCGCTGTCCGGCATAATGTAGGCTGTAAGTCCAATATAAGGGTTCGTAAAATTGACTAGATTGATCTTCTGGTTGATGGAATTCATCATTTGCGATTTGCGAAAAATTTGTTTTTCCTGAATAAATGAGGACATCTCCTGCACAATCTGACCGTCCAGAGCAAACTGTTTGGAGGCAAAATCCATATTGTCGATGGCATTCTCCAGGCTTGAGGCTTCCTGTCTCAGACTAGCGCTGATCCCGTTGCCAATTTTACCTGAAAGGATGGAGTAAATAGAGGTGTAGGTTACGAATCCTACTAAGAGAAGCGGAAGTAGTGTTCCGATTACTAGATAGATAAATAAGGTATTGCGTAAGGATTTGACAGCTGGAGTATGACTCCGCAGGGGTACTCTTACCATCTGGATTATCCTCTTCTTTCTATCTGAAAGCGTTTTATATTAATGTGAGAATACCACATTTATCCCTAATTGAATAGAATAAGGCAGAACAGCCTCCACGCCGCCCCGCCTTATTTTATAGTTACTAGCCGTGTTTATTTAACGCTTTTACGGGCCTCGAACAATTCCTCAGCCTTTTTAATCGAGAAATCCATAACTTCAGAATACCCAAGACCATTTACCTTATCATGCATTTCTTTATTCAATTTATCGTATTCCGCTTGATCTTTAGCAAAGACCATTTTCCAGGAAATCTGTTGAATAACCGTACCGATTTGTTTATTCTTTTGTTCCACTGTTTTATCCATGGTTAATGGCTCTTTGCCAGTGAAGCCTTGTGGTGCTACAGCCAATAGATTGTTTTTCTCAAAATACTCCTTAGGAGTCAGGACGCCCATTTTCGCTCTCCAGTCACTATCAAGCTTGGATGGGTTACGCTCTAGGGTTGTTGTCCACAGATTATGATCGAATGGCTCACTATTCTCTGGATTCACCATCGCCGGAACCACAAACGAGAAGTTCATTTGATTGGAGCCATAGTAGTAGTCACCCCCGCCGTATTCAGCAGGAACTTGAGTATTCTGTTGATCAGTATAAGCTTTCCAACCAAAATCAGTCACTGCAGGTTTGCCGTTTGCATCAATGTCCCAAGTCAGACCTTGAGGTCCGTTAGGTACTGCTGTACCACTTCCTGCAGAGATCATTGCACCTTCCGGTGTGTACATCCAGTTAATGAATTCCATAATTCTAGCAGGCTCCTTAGCTTTTGCGCCGATTGCAATAATACCGTTACCACCGTAAACATTGAACCCTGTGGAATACATCAATTCATCTTTGAACGGAACCAGCGCAAAACCTTTACCTTCGGCTGTTCTTTCTGGTGTATTGTAGTTAGCAGCTCCAAGCCATGGGAACCAAGAGAACAATAGACGACCATCTTTGTATTTCGCAACAACATCGTCAAATTTTTGCGTCATAGAGTCCGGATCAACCAGCCCCATCTGGTTAGCTTCAAAATACAGTTTGAGCGATTTCATGTACCAGCTATCTTCGGATAAGAAGTCATAATACTTTTCTTCATCTGCCTTAACATACACAGCAGTATCAGGAATTTCGTCATAGCCCATCATGTTTGCGAACTGTTTAGCCAATGTCATTTTATAGTTGCCATCCCAATCAGACCACATCGAGAAAGCATAGGTTTTTTTGCCTTGTTCATTCTTAGGCTCGAGCTCTTGCATTTTTTTCAGCACAGGCAGATAATCTTCAATCTTTGTAATTTCTGGCGCTCCAATTTGTTGGTAAAGATCAAAGCGCAGGTCTGGACCCCAAGTCATATCTTTTCCTTCGGAGGGTCCGGATGGGTTAGAAGCTACGCTGTTCCCCATACCAAAGACTGATGATCCACCGCCAAAAGCTACCTTAGCTTTTTCAATAGCTTTTGGAAAAGTGCTAGAAATGTCTTTTCCGTATTTGTCCAAAAGACCGTCCTGTGTCCAGTCCAAGAGCAGCTTTCCTTTGATGGCATTTGGATAGTGGTTCTTGTCGTCACCGAAAATGATGATATCTCCAAGATCTCCGGAAGCCATCATTGCAGAGATTTTGGTATCTCCACCAGTCAGGTTTGAAGCTACAATCTCCATTTCGATGTTGAACTTATCCTTGATGATTTTTGCAAACCATCCGGTCTGTGGACCGGCATAGTTAGCGGTTGTTGAAAATACAGTCAGCTTCAGCGGCTTGGAATGATCAAGCGCTCCGTCATCCGGTGCTGCTGTCTCTTCCGCCGGGGCATTCGTGGCAGCCGACGTAGGTTTCTCTGTGCTCGTGTTTTTGCCCGAGTTAGCCGTATTATTCCCCCCGCCACATGCTGCAAGAACGAAGACCAGAATTACGGATAGCATGACAAGCGATGCTCTTCTTAATCTCATTGCTTTATACCCTCCCTTTCATCTCTTCACTTATAGTTCAACTCTGCTTATAGCAGAGGAAAACCCAGTTCTGGTCCAGAGCGGCCACCCATCAGCCTTTAACCGCACCGATCATAATTCCTTTGACGAAAAAGCGTTGGAAGAACGGATACACGATCAAAATCGGCAATACAACGATCATAGTTACAGTCATCCGCACTGAGGTTGGAGTCTGCATATTCGCTGCACTAGCGGCCATATCTGGCGAATTACGAATTAAGGCTGCGAGCGAGCTGGATTCGTTCAAATAACGCCATAATAAGAACTGGAGCGTAAAGTATTTCGTATCTGTCATCAGAAACGCCGTATCAATAAAGGCATTCCACTGATTCACCGCTGAGAAAATCGTAATCGTAGCCAAGATAGGTGTCGTAAGAGGAACAATGATACTCCAGAACACCCGGAAGTAACCTGCTCCATCCATTGACGCTGACTCCTCAAGTGAGGGCGGAATTGCCTCGACGAAGGTTTTGACCAAAATGATATTAAAAGGAGTAATAATGGTTGGCAAAATATAAGCCAGGTAATTATTAGTCAGATGCAAGTTATGCATGGTGATATACCATGGGATCAGCCCTGCGCTGAAATACATCGTAACTACAACACTGCGGTACCAAATACTCCGGCCCCACATTTCCTTTTTGGTGAACAAGTACCCAAGAAATGCCGAAGATCCAACGGTGAGCAAAGTACCAACAACTGTTCTATAAATAGAGACTGTCGCCGCATGGCCTAAACCACTGATTCTTAGAACCTTACTATAGTTATCAAAATGGATCTGCCTTGGATAAAATTTGATATACCCTGCTGCGCTAAGATCATTCGAACTGATCGTATTAATGAACAAATAGTAGAATGGATAAATGCATGACAGGGTGAACAATCCAAAGAGTGTGTAGATAATAATTTGAAAGATTAATTCTCCAGAAGTTAGTTTTTTCTTTCTCAAATGGGATCACCCCTGCCTTAAATGATAGATTCGTCACGCACCATCTTGGATAATGTGTTTGCCGCGAACAGTAGAATTACACTGACAACCGACTTCAGCATACTGACAGCTGTGGCAAACGGAAAGTTGTTAGCGAACGCAATATTGTATACATAAAGATCCAGCACTTCTATGGAATCTTTATTCATCGCATTTTGAAAGGCAAAGTACTGCTCCATCCCGTTATTGACCAGGTTACCTATGGAGAGCAGCAGTAGGACAAAGAAGGTTGGGATAAGACCCGGAATGGTAATATGCCAGATTTTACGGAACCGGCTTGCGCCATCCACCTCTACGGCTTCATACAACTCCTGATCAATGCCTGCGATTGCAGCAAGATAGAGAATGGCACCCCAGCCTAACGATTTCCACCAATACCAAATGATCATCGTGACCCAAATATTCGAGCTGGAGGCTAAAAAGTTATAACCCTCATCAACGATTCCAAGCTGCACTAAAATGTGTGTGATGACCCCGTTATCAACGGAAAACAACGAGAAGGCCAATGCATATACCAGAATCCAGCTGATAAAGTTCGGAATCGTGGTTAGCGTCTGCACCATCTTGCGATACCAGCCTGACTTAATCTCGGTCAGAAAAATCGCAAAGATCACTGGAAATATTGAGGTAATTAGTCCAAGTGAACTCATGGCAAGAGTGTTCTTCAGCACGCGCACAACCTCTGCGGTCTGTGTTGGATTGGATACAATCGTCTTGAACCATTTCAACCCGACATATGGCGTGTCAGACAACGGTATTCCGGGAATGAAATCATAAAATGCATAAATCCATCCGCTGATCGGCAGATAATAGAAAATAAAGGTGACAACAAGAAACGGAAAAGCCATGAAGAACAACTTATGTTTGTTCTTCATCTTCCAGCGGGATCGATGAACCGGATCGACGCTGGGAAGTAATTCACCAGAAGGTACCCCCATGTCGGAATCTCCTATACCCAGATTTTGATTACGTTTTCATAGTATCAGAACCTTTACGTATGACGAGATAGATCACAGAACGGCCTCACTGGAGAACCGTCTGATGCTTGTGAACCAAATTCGCATCTATTTCGACCATTTTCTACCTAATCGCTGTAGGTCTAGTGATGGAGAGCCTACATGCCTTTTGGCTTATAAAAAGCGGCAGGATGACGGAAATTCCCGTCATCCTGCCGCTGAAAGAGATGGTTTACTAAGGAGCGCTTGGGAGCTATGGGCAACTAGACTCTCCTCGTTCACTACATCAACTATGGTGCGCTTTGTCCTCTTCGTCCGTTATATCAACTATGGTGTTTGTCCTCTTCGTCTGCTACATCAACTATGGTGCGTTTTGTCCTCTTCGTCCGCTACATCAACTATGGTGCGCTTTGTCCTCTTCGTCCGTTACATCAACTATGGTGCGCTATGTCCTCTTCGTCCGTTACATCAACTATAGTGCGCTATGTCCTCTTCGTCCGTTACATCAACTATGGTGCGCTATGTCCTCTTCGTCCGTTATGGTTTTTCACACTTCATAGTTTTGGCATAGGACCCAGGTGCACTTATTTCCGGGTTTCAACACATTCCCTCATGCTATCGGACTCAGGTGCAGCTATCCACACAAATATAGCCCAAATACGAGCATATGCATGCCGATAAGAGCTATACAGTCCGAAACTACGGCAAAGTAACTCAAAAATCACCAATAGCGACTCTACGGTCCGCAACACACTTCATGCAGCGAAATCAGGCACTCTTCTCTCGAGAATTCATCGCATTCCCTCATACTGTCTGACTCATTCTTGGATTCATCGCATTTGCTCAGGCTGTCGGACCCATTCTTGGATCCATCACATTTGCTCACGCTATCGGACCCAGATGCACTTATTTCCGGGTTTCAACACATTCCCTCATGCTATCGGACTCAGGTGCAGCTATCCACACAAATATAGCCCAAATACGAGCATATGCATGCCGATAAGAGCTATACAGTCCGAAAATACGGCAAAGTTGCTTAAAAATCAGCAATAGCGACTATACGGTCCGCTACACTCCATCCATCATTCTTAGGCACACTTCTCTCGGAAATTCATCGCTTTCCCTCATGCTGTCGGACTCATTCTTGGATCCATCAAATTTGCTCAAGCTATCGGACTCAGGTGCACTTATTTCCGGAATTCAACACATTTTCTCGTGCTATCGGACTCAGGCGCAGCTATTCACTCAAATATAGCCCAAATACGAGCATATGCATGCCGATAAGAGCTATACAGTCCGAAACTACGGCAAAGTAGCTCAAAAATCAGCAATAGCGACTATACGGTCCGCAACACTCCACCCATCATTCTTGGGCGCACTTCTATCTAGAATCCATCACATTTGCACATGCTGTCGGACTCAGGTGCACTTATTTCGGGTTTCAACACATTTTCTCGTGCTATCGGACTCAGGTGCAGCTATTCACTCAAATATAGTCCAAATAAGAGCAAATGCATGCCGATAAGAGCTATACAGTCCGAAACTACGGCTAAGTAGCTCAAAAATCAGCAATAGCGACTATACGGTCCGCAACACTCCATCCATCATTCTTGGGCACCCTACTATCACGTATCCATCACATTTGCTCACGCTGTCGGACCCAGATACACTTATTTCGGACACAATCCATTCGCTTTTCTTTCCCTCACGCAAATATGTCCAAATACGAGCATATGAATGCCGATAAGACTCATTCTTGGATCCATACGGTCCCCAACACATTTGCTCACGCTATCGGACACAGGTGCACTTCATTTCCTTATTTCCAGGATTCAGCGCTTTTCATCTTACTATCGGACTCAGGTGCAGCTATTCACTCAAATATAGTCCAAATACGAGCATATGACATGCCGATAAGAGCTATACAGTCCGAAACTACGGCAAAGTAGCTCAAAAATCAGCAATAGCGACTATACGGTCCGCAACACACTTCATGCAGCGAAATCAGGCACGCTTCTATCGAGAATACATCGCATTCCCTCATACTGTCTGACTCATTCTTGGATTCATCACATTCCCTCATGCTGTCGGACCCAAGTGCACTTATTTCCGGGTTTCAACACATTTTCTCGTGCTATCGGACTCAGATGCACCTATTCACACAAATATAGTCCAAATACGAGCATATGAATGCCGATAAGAGCTATACAGTCCGAAACTACGGCTAAGTAGCTCAAAAATCAGCAATAGCGACTATACGGTCCGCAACACTCCACCCATCATTCTTAGGCACACTTCTATCGAGAATTCATCGCATTTGCTCAAGCTATCGGACTCAGGTGCACTTATTTTCGGAATTCAACACATTTTCTCGTGCTATCGGACTCAGGCGCAGCTATTCACACAAATATAGCCCAAATACGAGCATATGCATGCCGATAAGAGCTATACAGTCCGAAACTACGGCAAAGTAGCTCAAAAATCAGCAATAGCGACTATACGGTCCGCAACACTCCATCCATCATTCTTGGGCGCACTTCTATCTAGAATCCATCACATTTGCTCATGCTGTCGGACTCAGGTGCACTTATTTCCGGGTTTCAACACATTTTCTCGTGCTATCGGACTCAGGCGCAGCTATTCACTCAAATATAGTCCAAATACGAGCATATGCATGCCGATAAGAGCTATACAGTCCGAAACTACGGCTAAGTAGCTCAAAAATCAGCAATAGTGACTATACGGTCCGCAACACTCCACCCATCATTCTTAGGCACACTTTTCTCGAGAATTCATCGCATTCCCTCATGCTATCGGACTCAGATGCTCTTATTTCCAGAATTCAGCGCATTTATTCACCTTCGTACTCAGCTCCCTTACTTCGAGGGTTCATGCTCATTTGTACTCCCAACCACACATAAAAAGCAGCCTCTCAAATGAGAAGCTGCTCCATCACTTTACAACCCTAGTTTGTTTACAACCAATTCAATGCATTCCGCATAATGCGCACTACATTCCGCTCGTCATTCGAATGCCCGCGCCTTTCGCCACAGCCTAATGCCCAGGCGTCTGAACTTTCCCCTCCGCGGAGGCATCCATTTTCTGTCGCCCCATAAAAAAGGAGGCCAGCAAAGCTAACGCAGCAGGAATAACCGCCCAAGCGAAGGTGTTCGCAATGGAAGAGGAAAGTCCCTCTGTAATTTTGCTCAAAATTTCCGGTGGAATCAGTGCTCTAGTCTCAGGCGACAGCAGGGAATGCGGATCTTTAAAATCCATAACCCCAGCAGCCCCCGCAGAAGCAGCTCCTCCTCCATTTGCTGTGAGCAACTTAGTTAGACTGCCCGAGAAATAATGGCTTTGAATAATGCCAAATGTGGTTATTCCGATGGTCATGCCAAGCGAACGAATGAAATTCAGTGTTGCGCTGGCGGAGCCGCGTTGCTGCGCAGTCAGACCATGAATGGCTGCCGTGCTTAACACAGAGAAGGAAGCGCCAATGCCTAATCCGATTAAAATCATATACAAGGTAACCAAGAGACGTGAAGCTTCCGGAGTAAGCGTTGCTACCAGTCCTGTGCCGATCACCAAAAGTACAAACGTAGGAATCAGCAGATTGCGGTAACTGGTTTTTGCCATCAGGAATCCTCCCGTTGTGGCGGTAATTACTGAGCCGACCATCATCGGCAGCAGGACAAGTCCTGAATTGGTAGCCGAACCCCCTAATACACCTTGGATAAAGATCGGGATATATACGGAAGCCACGATAAATGCAGCACCACTAAATAGCGCGCACAGAATGCTGACGGCGTACAGTCTTTTTTTGAATAACGCAAAGGAAATGATCGGCTCTTTCGCTCTCGTCTCTACAAAAAGGAACACTGCCGCCAATATAGCAAAAGCTGCAAATAAGCCGAGGATCATCGATGAGCCCCAAGCGTATTCTTTTCCACCCAGCTCCAACGCAAACATTAAGCAGATGACAGAGCCCAGCAGTGTGCCCGCACCCAGCCAATCAATAGGTTGTTTGGAATGCTCATGTGACTCTTTATAAAAGAAAACGACCATCACAAAAGCCAACAGTCCAAGTGGTAAGTTAATATAAAATATCCACTGCCAAGCAATATGATCGGTGATATACGCGCCTAGCAATGGACCAAAAATACTCGATAATCCAAATACCGCACCAAATGCACCGCCCAGCTTGCCCCGGGTCTCCAGCGGTACGGCGTCGAACATTATGGCAAAAGCAATCGGCACTAGCGCGCCGCCTCCAATTCCCTGAATCGCCCGATAAGCAGCCAGCTGAGTAATCGTATCTGCCGTCCCGCAAAGCGCTGAACCCGCCATAAATACAATAATCCCAAAAACAAAAAACTTTTTACGCCCATACATATCAGACAGCTTGCCAAAGATAGGCATCCCCGCCATCTCAGCTACGAGATAAGCTGATGTTACCCAGACAAATTTGTCCATACCGCCTAGTTCCCCAACAATATTGCCCATTGCTGTAGCAACGATGGTGCTGTCCATGGAGGCCATCAGTATTCCCAACAGCAGACCTGCGATTACAATGCCCAGATTGGGCGCTTTGGCAGCACTCATTTATTCCACTCCCCATTGTCAAAAGATCTATAACTATGTGTTACAGCTTTACTTGATGCCTCACTATTGCATTCTTGTGAATCTCCAAAGCACTACGGTATTCCACAGTATCAATCTCACAGTCCACACCGATGATTACCCGATCTCCTCTGACAATATTTGCTTTTGTATTATTCAGCTCTATCGTATCGCCTTCAATGAGCCCAGCCTCAAAAAGCACTTTAGGATTCTGCTTCATCAAATGCAGGAATTTTCCGGTCTTGCTTTTTTTGATCGTTAAAGCACTGCCTCCAACCTCTTTCGCTCTACTTAGACCATATAAATTGATCTCCAGTTGCTCCGCACTTAGCAGTCCTGCCACATTGAGAGCGCCCGAAATACGCAGATGTTCACCTTCACAATCACCATTAACCTCCAAATTACCGTTAAGATGAATATCGTCGATTTTTACGGAGGCTGCTTTAATTTCCCCCTGACCCCGCAAGGCATCCCCTTCAAGATTACCCATAAGTGTCATTTCGCCAGTTATTTTCATTTTGGTCATTAGCAGGTTTCCATCTACCCTGGCATTTCCAGTCAGGCTCAGCTTCTCACAATCTACATCCCCTGCAAAATGACCTTCCCCAGTAACCTTAATATCCCGAAAAAAGCCACCCGCTGAGGTCGTTGTGCCCATTATTTTCAAATTACTCCGAATTGTTTCTTCAGTCACCGATCTTCTCCACCTTTCCAACCTTTGCTTCAGGATGTACTGTAATCTGATCACGATACTCTATCCGTTCGACAGTACAGCCTGGACCTACAATCACAATATTGCCCCTGATAACATCAGCCGTTGTATATTCCAAATCAATAAAATCTCCTTCAATAGTCCGAGCCCGCAGCTCCGATCTTAATTTAGGGATGATTCCACTTAACATTTTGCTCCAGACTCCACTATTCGTTTGCCGGATCACTAGACTCTCCACACCAATTTCATGCGCCTTTCCCTGCCCTTGCAGTTTGAAGTCTACATGTCCTGCACTAAGTAAACCTCCAACACTAAAGCTTCCTTCCCCCGCAAAATCCTCAAGCTCACAATCACCCTTGATATTCAGCATTCCATGAAGTGTGCAGCTTTCTCCCCGAATGCTCTCCCCGACAGTAATCATTCCGTCCACTTTTAGGGAGTTAAAACGCAAATGGCCCAGCACTTTCATCGTTCCATTGCATTCCGCTTCTTTCGCCGAGAGATCATTCTTCAAATTCATATGCCCGTTTCCTTTAAAAATTCGCGTCACGATGGGTCCCGTTACTTTGCCTACACCATCGATTTGCACGCTGTTATAAGTACCTCCTGCCCCCCCGCTGACTCCGTTTATAATCAGATCCGGCAACTCTCGTTTGTCCATTACACTAACCCCCCTATTCAACAAGCTTAAAAGCAAGCTTACCTTTCAATTGTTCTATTACATCTGCACTGAGTATTTTACTGACCAGCTTTACCCCTTCATCGAACCATAACTCCGCTGGTGCCTGAGCCAGAATAAAGGATGACACCCCCATTTTGCGGATAAAAAATAACTCCCAGCTGCCACTCTCAAGATTGGAGGCTTTATCCATTAAGGTTCGAAACAGCAGCTCTGCTTCCTCCATACTCATCTCCCCTGCACTAAGCAGGCGATCTACAGCCAATAAATAAGTGAGTTGATCGAAGCTATATCCATTCTTGACACCGAGCCTCTCTCCAAATTTCCCCAGCGTCATCGACGAAACAATGTTACGTTCTATAATATCCGCAGCAGATACACTTACTCTGTCAAAAGAAGCCTTATCTGATAGCTTATCAGCCATTTCATCCAAAGAAAGTCCATCTTTCATATTCACAATATTATCGATACGGGACAAAATCATGTCTTTTGGAAAAAAAGTCTCCTGTCCAGTAAACGTAGATTTACGGATAAACCATTCCTCTGGAATCAACTGCTTCCGCTTCCAGCGGTACAATTGCCCATAGGATATACCGGTTAAATCCAATAGCTGCTTCTTTGAGATCAAATCCTCTTCCATGCTTATCACTCCTTGAAGCCATCGTAACATAACACTGTTACGTTGTAAAACCAATAAATTAAACTCCCCTCATACCTACCTACGCTAGTAACCATCGTGTCCTAACGTCTCCCCCAAAGATTTTAAAGCATACCTTAAGAGCAGACCTCCGTCTTGAGAAGGATTTAACGGTCATTCACTATTTTTTCCACAAAAAAGACTGCCCCCGCCGCTATAAATAGCAGCATGGAACAGCCTTCTCTTAGAATGATTTTTACGATCTGCTAATCTTACTGAACAAAAGTATAATGTGCTGAATCATATTGCGGGCCGGATTTTTCGTAAGTGAACCAGTACTCAATACTGCTGCCAGCGCTTAATCCACTCACCGTCTGCTTCCATGTTCCTGAGTTATTAGTCATCCTGTAATTAAGCTGGGAACCCCCGTTAATCTTGTAATGCACATCTACATAAAGGGCACTGGTTACAGGTGTAATATAGATACTCGCCTCTGTAGCAGAAAGTCTCGTTACCCCTGCTGTAAAGTCAGCCATCACATGATCACCGCCTCCGCTGCCTCCAGTGGGATTAGTAGTAACTGTTGCGGTATTACTAGCGGAGGATAAATTACCTGCTGCATCCGTGGCTTTTACTGTAAACGTATAGGCTGTGCTTGGAGTAAGTCCACTAACAGTAGCTGTAGTTCCCCCCACAGTGGACACCTGCTGTGTTCCGCGATAAACAATATAACCTGTAACGCCAACATTATCGGTAGAAGCGGACCAGCTTAAGCTAACTCCTGTATCCGTCTTACTGGTTACCGTTAGATTAACGGGAGCGGTTGGCGCGGTTGTATCCCCAGTATTACCACCACCCGTCAAATATTGACCTGTGAATGGATTAAACCGGTGCAGGGACATTATTAACCAACCTGTGCTGGAAACACAGTTTTGCTGCGCCATCACCCAATAACTGTTGCTGGACCCTTTCAGCGAGTAGGGAATACCCCCAAGCGAAGCACCGCTTGTGCCTTGTTTTTTAATAATCTCTGTATTAATAGCGTCTGCCTTTGAGGCATTGCCTTGCAGATAATAAGCGAGCGACATGAATGCGCTTCCTTCAAACCATACGTCAGCACCCGTATTGCCAATTTGATTTCCGTTATCGTCATACGCTGGCAATACTTCATCTGTCCAGTCAAAATCATATCCGGTGAGCGTATTCCCAGCATCATTGTAAGTAAGCGTCTGCTTGTAACGCGGATTCGCAAGTGTTCCCGGGGTGCCGGAGGCATTTTCCACATAGGTTAAGCTTGCGCCGTAGTTATGTGTTCCGGATACGCCTAAAGCTAATACTCCCCAAGGATTCACGTCTAAAGGTATTTTGGGGTCGATCAGATTTGTATCGTTTTTCCAGCCCCCCTTGAAACGTTTGACTGTGTCATCCCACACATAATTATCCAGGAAGGTTTTGACTCCAGAAGCCGCACTGTTATAAGTGGCTGCCTTTGAGGAATCCACCGAAGCATAATACTGCAATACCCGGTAAATATCGATATTGTGCTCGGTTGAGCTCCAAGGCTCATCGGAATTACTCCAACCACTCCATCCCCCTGCGATACTGCCATTAGCCTTTTTATACTGTAAACTCCAATCTAGTGCTTTGAGCGCCATTGGACGATACCGTGAATCATTATATTGCTTCTCATAAGCCATAGCAGCCATTGCCATCCATACAACGGGTCCCACATGTTTACGGATTTCTTCTCCGAAGCCGTTGTTATACCAATAAGAATTCAGCCAGAAGCCTGATGGATCTTGAATGTCCCGCATTTTGTTCAAAACCTGCTCTGCCCGCGTCCGTTCACCCTTTACAATAAAGGCGATAGCTGCAACCGCTTGATCATATGTGTATACAATCTGTTTGGGGTTGTTTGGTCCCCAGAAATCTTCAAAGCTATCTACCAGTCCCTCAAAAGCATACCCCGCTGTTGCATCCTGCTGGGCCTTCAGCCAGATTAAAGCACGATTTGAAGCGTCACTTGCAGCATCTGCATTCGCTTTTCCACCAAAGGGTAGAGCTACCCCAAGCACCAGCAAACTTGTCATTAAGATCGAAAACAGCTTCCTCATCTTCATAACTTTCCTCCTCTTAATCATGATGAACTAGGCAATAAGAGTTCTTTGAAGCATAAAAACTAAAGCGTTTTCAAACAGCAACAACAGGGACTTTTGAATATTTTACCATGGTAATTGTCCTCATTTTCAGGCTTAGAAACCCGTTCGTCAACGATTTTATGTAAATTTTTAACTAAATGAGGCGAAACAACCAAAATTGCCATTTGAGAAATCATACGAAAGACCAGCATCATTTTTATGAATTCATATTTATGAAGACAAAACAAAAAGAGCAGACAGCTCCTTTATAAGGATTCTATCTGCTCTTTACTATTTATCTCTATACTATTCTGCTTTATCTTCGCCAGCAGTTTCAGCTACAGCGGGTTCAGCAGTATCTTCTTCTGTTGGCTCTTGCGCTGCTGGAGGTGAAATACGGACAATCAATGTGTCCTCAGGCGTCAATACTTCCCAGCCTTCATGCTTCGGCAAATCAGATACCAGCAATTGATCACCAATATCTAGTCCACTGATATCCACTTCAAAGGATGCAGCTATTTTATCTGGAAGTGTGCGAATATCCAGCTCATGCAATTCAATTTGTTGCACGCCGCCGCTCTTCACACCTACTGGTTCACCTGTAAAGTGGAACGCTACTTTTGTATCCAATTTGGCCTTCATATCAATCTGCTGAAAATCAATGTGCAGCAGTTGTTTGGAAATGGGCTGACGTTGGATTTCTTGAATAACCACGTTCTTTTTGCCCGAGTCTGGCAATTCCAAAGTAAGAACAGCCCGTGGGTTGCTGGCTAAAATACCTGAAATTGTCTTAGCATCCGCTGTAAAGGACTGGCTATCTGAACCTGCACCGTACACGACTACCGGTACAAAGCCTTTTCTGCGCTGTGAAGAAGTGGAGCCGGATCTTTCTGTCAAACGTACTGTTGTATTCACGATGATTCCTCCTAAGTAGGGATTTTATACTAGACCGATTAGATATGTACGCCTAACCTAACCACTCTCTAATTACCCCATTGACCTGGCTTTGAAACCTCTCACGACTTTTGAGCCCAGGCAAAAATAAGGTCAAATTGTATTATTATACAATTCAACATTAATTATTCATGTCTTAGGAGTAAATCATTGCTATATTTGTGACAACTATTAAACTAAATGACAAGCTACAAAATGGTTACTGCCAACATCACGAAATACCGGGATTTCAGATCTGCAAACCTCTTGCGCAAAGGGACAACGGGTATGGAATTTACAGCCAGAAGGCGGGTTTACCGGACTCGGAATATCTCCCTTAAGTACAATTCTTTCCCTTTTCAGCTTTGGAATAGGAATCGGAACAGCCGACAGCAGCGCTTTGGTATACGGGTGGAGCGGATTCTTAAACAGTTCATCTCTTGAAGCCGTCTCCATCATAGAGCCCAGGTACATGACACCGATTCTTGAACACAAATGCTCCACAACACTCAAGTCATGGGAGATAAACAAATACGTTAACCCTCGACTCTGCTGGAGCTTACTGAATAAATTAATAATCTGTGCTTGGATGGAAACATCCAGTGCTGAAACTGGTTCGTCTGCAATGATCAGCTCAGGATTCAAAATAAGCGCACGGGCGATCCCAATCCGCTGCCGCTGCCCCCCGGAGAATTCATGCGGAAAGCGATCAATATGATAAGAAGATAACCCGCAAGCCGCTAGCGCTTCAAGCACCAGATCTCGCACCTCGGACCTTGAGCATAGACCATGATCCAGTAAAGCTTCACCAATGGCATCACCTATACGAACCCGTGGGTTAAGTGAGCTATAAGGATCTTGGAAGATCAACTGCATTTGGGGTCTAATATTGCGCAATTCAGCGGGCGACAGGGAGTGAATGTCTATCCCTTTGAACTTGATCTCACCTGCCGTTTTATCCGTTAGCCGTAAAATCGTCCGTCCGACTGTACTTTTGCCGCTCCCAGATTCCCCTACAAGCCCAAACGTTTCCCCAGGTTGAAGTGTGATGCTAATATCGTCAACAGCCTTTACATGCCCAACGGTTCGGTTAAGCAGCCCCTTAGTAACAGGAAAATATTTCTTTAAATGATTGACCTCAAGCAGTGCTTCAGGCATGAACAACCGCCTCCTCATACAACCAGCAAGCTACCTTTTGTCTGCTGGCCACCTCTTTAAGCTGGGGCTGCTGGCTGACACATACAGGCATGCAATGCTCACAGCGGTCATGAAAATAACAAGAGGGCACCAGCTCAAGCGGATTTGGCACTTGACCTGGTATGGAATACAGCTCATCCTGTCGCTGATTGATTACCGGCTTCGATTTGAGCAGCCCTTTTGTATAGGGATGTTTGGGGTTGTTGAACAATTCAACAACTTCCCCCTCCTCCACAATCTTTCCGGAATACATAACAATCACATAATCAGCCATCTCTGCCACTACGCCAAGATCATGGGTGATTAGTAGAATGGACATGCCCGAGCTATCTTTAATTTCACGCAGCATATCCAGAATTTGCGCTTGAATCGTTACATCCAGCGCCGTAGTCGGTTCATCAGCAATCAATAGCTTTGGACTGCAGGCAATGGCAATAGCAATCATAATCCGCTGCAGCATACCTCCACTTAATTCATGCGGGTAACTATCAGCAATTTGCTCTGGTCGTGATATGCCTACCTGCTTAATCAGTTCAATCGCCCGGATGCGCGCCTGTTTCTTGTTCATCTTCAAATGTACAATCAGCGGCTCCATGATTTGCTCACCGATCTTGATTACAGGATTAAGGGAGGACATGGGCTCCTGAAAGATCATCGCGATCTCATTCCCGCGGATGGTCCGCAGTGTGTTTTTGTCCATTTTCAACAAATCTTCACCCTGAAAATCAATTTTCCCTTGGGCTACCTTGCCCCCGGGTTCCTCAACAAGCCCCATGATGGACATCGCGGTCACGCTTTTGCCGCAGCCTGATTCTCCAACGATACATACCGTCTCTCCCTCGCGAACACGGAAGCTTACATCATCAACGGCTTTCACTTTTCCTTCTTCCGTGAAGAAGTATGTACTTAGACCGTCTATATTCATTAAATCACTCATCTGAGGGTCACCTACCTCTTCTGTTTAGGATCAAGCACGTCCCGGAGTCCGTCCCCAAAGATATTGATCGCGATCACTGTCGCAAAAATCGATAACCCTGGTGGAATCCACAGCCACGGCCGATCCTGAAAGTCGATCATATTATTCGCAGCATCAATCATATTGCCCCAGGTTGGAGTTGGCGGCATAACACCTAGCCCAAAAAAGCTAAGAACCGATTCACTCAATATAGCACCACCGATGTTAAGGGTAGCCATAACAATCAGCAACGGAACGATATTCGGCAGCAAATGATTAAACAATTTACGCCGGTCACGGAGGCCTAATACTACCGCCGCCTGCATAAACTCACGTTCACGCAGACTAAGCATTTGCCCCCGTACCATACGTGCCATACCCGGCCAGCTAACAATACTAAGCATCAGCATAACGATATACATCCGATAATCCGTTGGGATCTTCCACTCCGATAATAACGCACCAAAAATAAAGAGCAGTGGCAGACTCGGAACCGTCAACAGAAGATCCGCAATCCGCATTATGATTTGATCGGCAATACCGCGGTAATACCCAGCAATAGCCCCCAAAAGAGCACCGATAAACACCGAAAGAACCATTGACGCTAGTCCCACGGTCAGTGAAATGCGCCCCGCCTGCATTACCCGGGTCAGAATATCTCTGCCCAATGCATCAGTGCCCAGCCAATGCTTCATATTGGGCGCCTTGTTCATCATAGCCATATTAATTTTGTTATCCGTATAGGGTGAGAACAGCGGACCAATAAAACAAAGCGCAAACATAAAGATCACCACCACAAATCCGGATACCGCCAGCTTGTTCTTCAGCAACCTCCGCATGGATTGCCGGAATAAAGAGGATTTTCCTTTGGTGGTCTGCGGCTTCGCAATCCCAGCTACATTACTTTGAACTGCCACGTCAGCTTCCTCCTCTCTATAGCCGAACTCTAGGATCGGCAATCCGGTACAAAACATCCGAAAGCAACGTTCCTATGACGGTAAGTATGGCAATAAACATCGTAAAGCCCATCAGCAAAGGATAGTCCCTTAGTCCGAAGGACTGCATATACAGTTGGCCAATCCCAGGCCAATTGAATATTTTCTCAATAATAAGTGATCCGCCAAATAGTGCCGGAAGCTCAAAACCAACCAGTGTAATTGCGGGCAGCAAGGCATTACGTAAGGCGTGTGTAAAGAGCACCTTGCGTTCTTTCAGGCCTTTGGCGCGTGCCGTACGGATATAATCCTGTTTTAAGACATCGATCATATTGCTGCGGAAATAACGAGTGAGCGAACCTAATCCCAGAAGGGTCATAACCACAACCGGAAGGGTCATGTGCGTTACGATCTCCTTAAAGTAAGCCAAACCCGTAGCATTACTACCCGTGGTGATTATTCCACCTGGAGGCAGCCACTTGAGATCGACGGCCAGGATTTTGATCAGGAATAAGCCTATAAAAAATGACGGTAGCGACATTGCTGCGAATATAGCGATCATCACGAGTGTATCGAACCAGGAATATTGCTTATAGGCCGAGATGACGCCAATAATGACCGCAATCACCCACGTCAGAAACGTAGATACGGCAGCCAGCAGAAAGGAATTCCAAATATAATCATTAAAAA
Organism: Paenibacillus sp. FSL H7-0323; assembly: GCF_038002725.1. NCBI lineage: Bacteria > Bacillati > Bacillota > Bacilli > Caryophanales > Paenibacillaceae > Paenibacillus > Paenibacillus sp. FSL H7-0323. The sequence goes on from NZ_JBBODB010000001.1 coordinate 2,576,108, forward strand.
GCTGCAGCACAGGCTTTTGTTGGGCTAAGGAATACCCGAAATCACCATGCAGCGCATTCTTCATCCAGATCCCATACCGTTCAAGCACAGGCTTATTTAAGCCGTAGATTTCACGCAGCTCAGCTTTGCGTTCAGCGGTCAATTTAATATTTCCGGTTATGAAGTCACCGGGAGTTGAAGCATACAAACAGAAGATCAATAATGATGCCGCAAATAAGATGATGACCATGTACAACAGTCTTTTCGATAAATAAGCGCTCATGACAGACTCCTTATGATTCGTCCCCTGCCCTTGAATCCAGTCAGGGCAGGGGACACTGGTTTATTTATTTCAGGCTCCAAGTTGGCAGACTGCCAGCAAGACCGATGAACGGGCTGACCGATAGATTCTCAATACGTCCGTTATAGGCGTATACTGTCTTTTTATAACTTGTAAAAATAATAGGCAGTTCATCATTGAAAAGCTGATACAGCTCTTTATATACCGCTTTGCGCGCCTCAATATCAGTAGTGGCCAAGGCTTTGTTGTACAGCTCCAGGAATTTCGGATTTTCATAATCCGTGATTTCTCCATCGAAGAATTGCATGAACCCGTCAGACGGATCAGTCAACATGCTTGTGGAGAAGGATACGAGATCATAGTCCCCACCTTCTACTTTCGATACCAGTGAGTTAAAGTCTGCGAAAACCTCAGGCTGGAATTCGATACCCAGCGCTTCAAAATTCTCTTTAGCTACAGCGATGAAAATATCTGTGTTTTTACTCTTCGAACCGAGGTAATGGATGGACAGCGGTTTGCCATCTTTTTCACGGATCCCCCCCGCGCCTACCGTCCACCCAGCTTCATCGAGTAATTGTTTTGCTTTTTCCGGATCATATTTGTAAGGATTAATACCTTCCTCAGTGTAAGACCAGGAAATCGGCGATGCCGGGATGTTGGCAATAGACCCTGCACCTTGTGCTGCATCCACATAAATACTCTGACGATCCAAACCGTACACAATAGCTTGACGTACAAGCTTATCCTTGAGCTGCTCATGCTTCAGGTTAACTTGCAAGTAACCATAGGTGCTTGGAGTGTAAGGAATAATATTCACAAAACCGAGTGCTTTCAGCTTCTCGATATTCTCGTCTGTCGCACTAAAGGAAGCGTAGTCCACTTCACCAGTTTCTACGAACTGCCATACGTCGCCTTCCGTAGTTTTGTAGATGAAATGCTCCGTCTTTGGTTTACCTTTGAAATAATTCTCATTCGCTACAAAACGCACTTCTTGACCTGGAATAAATTTCTCCAGCTTGTAAGGTCCATCGCCAAGTGGCTTCTCATGCAGCTTTTTAATGTATTCAAGATTTCCAATTTTATAGTCCTTGCCATAGTAAGCTTTCGACAGTACATTCGAGCCGAGCTGTACCAGCGCCGTTGCGTTTGGTTGCTCAAGGGTTGCTGAGATCGTCTGTGGATCAATTACTTTAATGCCCTCAACTGTAGGGGATGTACCTTCCTTATAGGCTTTGCCGCCTTTAACATTTAGCGATGGAAGCTGGGAGCTACCGTCATACGATTTGTCGTATTGGATCGTCCATGTAAATGCCACATCATCCGCTGTTAACGGTGAACCGTCGCTGAATTTCAAATCTTTTCTCAAGTGGAACGTGTATGTAAGCTGATCATCCGAAACATCCCAGCTCTCCGCAAGTTCCGGCGTTGGAACGCCTTTGTCATCAACAGTTACGAGAGAAGCGTATAGCAGTGAAGAGACATTGCCATCATAACCACTTTGTTGAAAATAAGGAGTGAACGCTCCGCTTGGGTCCGTAAGCCCGACGATAATGGTATCTGTACGTTTCTGGGCCACCGCTGGAAGTTTGGATAAATCCGTGGCAGTAAAAGGTTCGCTTAGAGCACCCGCAGGAACGATCTCTGGTGCAGTGGTTGCTTCCACATTGGTTGAATTGGAGCCTGCAGCCGCATTGTTTGCGGATGAGGATTCGTTATTACTGTTGTTAGCGCAAGCAGAAAGTAACAGTGACCCCGTAAGCAGTAATGAAGTGATTACAATCGCATTTTTTCTCATGTACCTATCTCCCTTTTCTCTCTGAATAGAATAATAACTATAATTCCTACCCGTTAAGTATGAATAACATCTGATGTTCATTATAGAAAGGTTTTTTAGTTCTGTAAAGAGAGAACTTCAAAAAAATTCTCCATAAACAGAATTAGGCGATAATTAAAACAAATAAAAAAAGCCAAAACCCTCTCTGCATAAGAGAAGTCCTGGCTTTCAGGCGGTTATATTTTTAAAAAATCATTATTTCAAATACTCGAATAGCTGCTCATTCATCCGATGAATGCCTTCAAGACGCAGACTGTATCCGGTGACATTCTCCCCTTCAATATAGGCATGAAGTAAACCTGCACAACGAAGATTAAAAATATGATCATGCACAATCCCCTTCGAGATCCCCGCATGCTTAACAATTTCGGTAAACGTCTTACGGCCACCACTAAGGGCTTGGAGGATTTTTAGCCGACTTTTTTCACTCAGACTACGGATCGCTCTGTACATAAAAGGGGAGATTTCCTCATTCTCCATCGATATCCACGCCGCATAATGGCAGATCGTTAATTCACCGTAGCAATAAATGATATTAGCAGGCTGAAAATGATACTGTGGAATCAGTACGAGCTTCTTAAGCCCATCCGTAGGCATGAAGTAAAATCCGTTGGTCGTCTTGTTCACGAAATCCGCAGTGTCCAGTCCATTAAGCTCCATGTTCTTCGAGTCAGCATGCTGCTGCAGTTTGCTCAAAATTGCAGGATTGCATTGGCTAAAGTACTGGCGGTTCCACTCGGAGAGCAAAAATACTACGCGGTTACGGTAATCCTCCATATGGCTTGGAAATACCTTTACATACTTTGATAAGGTCTCATATAACTCACCAATCGATAACCCTTCAATCCATTTCAACACACTGTCTACATCATCTTTAAATGGACAACAGTAAATGAGCAAATTCAACATTTTCCACTCATTGTTTAGTTCGGTTTCTTTCAAACGGGATAACAGCTCTTCACTGAGCGTGCTTTCAATTTCATTAGCCCACGCTACCCCTAAATCAATCTTCTTATAGGATTTTTTGCAGAGATAAGTATGTAAGCTGTTCAACAATTCATAAATCGATCCAAATTCAACCTCAACCTTGTATTCCACAATGATTCCTCCTGCTAGCGGTTCTTTTCAGTAGTGAGATATTCTCTTAATCTTATTGTATTATCCTGAGAATACGCAAGCTACTCTATAAACGGGAGTGCATAAAAATTCATTAGCTGCTGTTTCAGCACCGAATTTTCTGTATTGCACACTGGTTTAGCTGTCATTTCCGCGAGCGTGGACGCTATCGGACTCTGTAGAGCTTGTGCGAATAGCGTCTGCCGTAGGCTTCAGCGCGAGATCAAGACTCTGCGCTATCGGACTCAGTGGACCTTGTGCTAATAGCGTCTGCTCGATCCTTAAGCTCCAGCGCGAGATCAAGACTCTGCACTATCGGACTCAGTTGACCTTGTGCTAATAGCGTCTGCTGGGTCCGTAATCTCCAACGGGAGATCAAGACTCTGCTCTATCGGACTCAGTGGACCTTGTGCTAATAGCGTCTGCTGGGTCCGTAATCTCCAGCGGGAGATCAAAACTCTGCACTATCGGACACAGTTGACCTTATTCGCAGTATTATCCCCTTTTTTGTGTGCTATCGGACTCCATAGGCGCTATTGACACTATAAATGCCTATTTCGTGCCTATTCCAAAGGAATAGCTGCACTGGGGTCCGAAACTTTACTCAAAAGGCTAAATATGTGCGAATAGCGTCTGCTGGGTCCGTAAACATCAGTGGGGAAATCAGGACTCTGGTCCATAAGCATCAGCGGGGGATTAGGACTCTGGACCGTAAGCTTCTGCGACGGATTGGGATCCTACGATATTGGACACCTATCGGACACAGTTGACCTTATTCGCAGTATTATCCTCTTTTTTACGTGCGATCGGACTCCATGGGCGCTATTGACACTATAAATGCCTATTTCGCGCCTATTCCAAAGGAATAGCTGCACTGGGGTCCGAAACTTTGCTCAAATGACTAAAAATGTGCAAATAGCGTCAATTGGGTCCGTTAGATTCCGCAGAGGATTAGGACAAGCGAGAGTTCGGAGTTCGGGGTTCCGGGGGTTCCAACGTTCCCAGCGTTCCCATCATTCCAGACTTCCAGACTTCCAGCATTCCACCGTTCCCAGCTTACCAAAACAAATACTTGAGGTTAGTTAACTCTCACTTGCTCATATTCTGCTATAGCCAAGTTGCCCACATGAACAAAAATGCAGTGCAGCGATCCTCGGGTAACAAGGAAAACAACAATCAGCCCGAAGAACAATCAATCTGGTTCGCTCCTCGCTTTTTGCAATTCATGGTAGTAAAATATAGGCAATAACTAATTAGGAGTGAAGCCATAAGATGCAAATTCAAAATGAAAACGGACGTTTTTTTGTTGCTAATGACGGTAAGGACCTTGCCGAAATCACATACAGTTTGGATAAAGAAACCGGGGAATTGGTCATTGACCACACCCGTGTCTCCGAAGAACTGCGCGGGCAAGGTACTGGACAAGAGCTTGTACGTGCTGTTGTGGACAAGGCTCGGAATGAGAATTTAAAAATTGTACCCGTGTGCTCCTATGCTGCGCATCAATTCGAGAAGCACCCGGAGTACAAAGACGTGCTGAGCGGGAATACTGGCGGGAGAGCTTAAACCTGCTCCCGTTTCCGCGAAGCTTTTTTAGTAACTATGCGAACTTATAATAGTTCAAATACACTTTAGGGGGAAACGGGTTTGACGACTGCCGACACTTTTAAGAATATTGAGGAATTACAACAACGCTGTGAGCAATATGAAGGAATCTCATTAAAACTGAATTGGGATATGCTCCGCCAGCCATCAAGCGCAGGTGATACGGAATGGCTCGTGACTTATGAGGACGAATTACTGGTCGGTTTCTTGGGACTCTATGGTTTTGGAAGCGATATGGAGGTCTGTGGCATGGTTCGGCCAGGCTACCGTCGACGCGGAATCTTCACCTCTCTGTGGAACCGAGCACAAACCATAATCAAGCGCAATAAAGTCTCTACTCTTCTTCTAAATGCACCCGCCGCTTCTTCATCTGGAACTGCTTTCCTGCAAACCTTGCCTCTGCAGTTCAATCACGCTGAATATCAAATGAAATGGGATGGCAATTCCATGGTGTCATCTGATGTCAGCTCAGCAACAGGGACTGTCGTCTTACGGCCAGCTCGTGAAGAAGAGGCACACATTCTGGTCGAACTGGATTGTGGAGGTTTTGATATGAAGACAGAAGATGCTGCAGAGCAGTATGAGTTGCACAAACAGGAAGGTATGCAAGAGAATATTATGATCGAGATGGACGGCAGGCCTGTTGGGAAGATGCGAGTGTGGACTGAAGATAATGAATCCTGGATCTATGGATTTACAGTCGACAAAAAGCTACGTGGGCTTGGCATTGGCCGCAGCGCCCTTCTTCAGACCATCGAACGAGAGCGCAAAAATTATAATGGTGTAAATCTGGAGGTCGCACTGGATAATCCCAATGCACTTAAGCTGTATGAGAGCTGCGGCTTTGTCATTCAGAATAAACAGGATTATTACCGATATATCGGCTAATCCCCAGACCTACTCTTGAGATTTTAATAAAGCAGTCACAATAAGACCTCCTTACTTGCTGGTGTTCTAACCTGCAGATAAGGAGGTCTATTTATTATAGTAAATAATTCGCTTCGCCTCTCTCATTTCTACGATCGCTGCAGCTTAAGGAACCGTCAGCTAACACTTCCCGCTCAAGAAATACGGATAACAGACGCACATAATCCAGTGACTCCATAATCGAGATTGCCTCTCCATCAAAGCAGTATTTACGTCCATCCAGCAGCGAGAAAACTTCCACGGTCTCCGCTGGCTCACCATAAGCATGATGGCAAAAAACATTGGCCATATGCATAAATCCAGTGATGATATCCTCATTGCCATTAACCATAAATTTCTGAATGTTCACGCTTCGGCCACTTTTTGAAGAGTTCCAAGCCAGCTGCGTAATCATCGATAACTCCAAATTCAGCGCTGGAACTGGAACATGCCACTGTTCATATAACATCACTGGAATCTCCTGTAGATGATTGCTTGAAACGATACGCATAAGCTCATCAGCTACACTCGTTTTGATATCCCAATATTGCAAAAGGGAGGGAAAAGCATCTCCCCTAGGAGGCCACCGGCGTTCTAACAGAAATTGTATAGGTGTCTCTCTTCGCACTTCCGGCAACAGACTATAGAAGTCATTAAGTGTATGCCCCACAGCATATTGAACCTGCTGACGCCAGCGTGGGAGCCCCGTCGCTGGAGCTCCGCTAGCTAAATTCTCAGTCCCGCCCAGCATAATATGCTCCATGCGATAATCGTGCAGCCGTTTATACGGAGGGCTATGTACATCCCTTGGTTTGTTAAACCAACTTCCCACTGGCCCACCCATCTTAGGTTACCGCCAAACAGGCTTCGATGAATTGACGTCCGAATTGACGGCAGGCTTCTTTTTCGGCAGCATTCGGGCCATACTCAATCTTTAGGCTATCTTGCAAAATGACTGCTCCACGCTCCTTTAGCTTCTCCTCGATAACATCCACTGCCCCACAATAAATGGCGTAGCCTGTATCTCCACTACCAAAAACTGCTGACTTCATAGCAGTCAAATCAAGTTCATCCATCTCCTCATAGAAATCAAGAGATTCATCCGGCAACTCTCCGTCTCCCCAAGTGTATGCCCCTAGCAGAACGCCTTCATATGATTTTATCTCAATCGCATTACATTCAGTGACTGACTTCAAAACAGCCTCACCGCCTGCTTGGCGTATTCCTTCTACAATCAATTCAGCCATTTCCTCAGTGTTGCCAGTTAAACTAGCATATGCCACAAGCACTCTAGCCATAAACTCCTGTTCCTCCCCTACTAACACCTTAAATTTAAATCATATACGCTTCACCTCATTCTATTTGATAATGATTATCATTGTCAATAAATAAAGTTAAAAAAACGCAAACTCCCCGTTATTACACACGGTTGAGGTTTGCGCTCCGTCTCATTTTTCTTAAAAGACGCTTAATAAGCACCTTCCAGCAAAGTTATGTGATTCCCATCAGGATCACGAAAATTCATTTCTTTACCGCCATATTCCATCGTAACAGGTGGCTGACAATCCAGTCCCATAGCTTTCAACTGCTCGTATGTCTCATCCAGATTATCACAGCCGAATACTAAATTAACAAAACCTGTCGTAAGATTTTCCCATTTTGCAGCATCCCAAATAATAATTCCCGGCTGTTTCTTGCCAAAGCCAAGCTTTGCCCCGTCGAAATTACCGTAACCTTCGAAAGGCATAGGAATTCCTAGTACCTCCGTATAAAATTTAGCTGACACCGCAGTATCTTTAGTGTAAATGTTAGTCCCTTCAAAAGACGAAATCATAACTTGTCCCCTCTCATTCTCATAATATGTCTCATTTCTTACTTAGGTTTAGTCTAACAAGGTTGACACGCTTTGTATTGCAAAATTACGACATTCTTCGGCCTGCATAGACCAAGGCTTCAAGTGGGGTTCTTCCTGCATATTTTTTGAAATTATTGATAAAATGGGACTGGTGACTGTAACCATACGCGAAAATAAGATCCTGCATATTCTTCGTCTGCCCAGGTAAATGACACATCTCCCGCCATACATTCTGAAACCGCACGAGATCTGCTGTTTTTTTGGGCGATACACCTATATATTCTTGAAAAAGCCGTTCAAGTTGTCGTCTGCTTAAATTAGAACTGGTCTCCAAATCCTCAGCGGTCACAATCCCTTTTTGTTTAACCATAGTATAGACTGCGTTCATCATCCGATCGTTAGTCCGCCCTCTACGCTCTAAACGACGAAGCAGATAGGCTTCAGCGGCTGCAATCCTTTCGTCCATCGAGTTTACTTTCTCCAATAGATGACCAAGCTCTTTTTTAAAAGTGCCAAAATATTGTTCTACATCGACATGTGCATTCAAGACATTCCGCAGATGATCATCTGCAAAAAAATGAACCGCCCAGAAATGAAACCGGATACCAAAGGTTGAACTCCCCCCTGGCTTTCTGTCTGAAGAGACTTCAAATGGAGTGTCATTAATGCCGGAGAAAAAAGTGTTTGTATTGCCTGATTCTCTATCCAAATCCCAAATAATATCCATACAGGTGTCCGGAATTATTGTCTCCGTCTCAGGTTGTTGTATAGACTCCACATCTACAGAACCCCAAAAACAGCGAATAAACGGCTGCAAGGCATGGCTGGGCAGAAACTCACTAGTGTGGTTGGGTTTTGCAGTTATAGGGAAATACAGCGGTGAGAGATTGAACATAGCTTTAGTTCTCCGATCGTAAATAGGGTAAGAACTCTACTATCTGATCATACACAATCAAGTCATGAAGCACCAGTTGAATAGCCGCATAAGTATGGGAATATTATACACTTCATTAGCATTGGACAAAATAATTGGTGAAGCTGGCTGAGGCGTAATTTGTTTGTAGCAATCAGGTGAAATGTTGTACAATAAAGGCTAAATGAATTTTTTTGAAGGATGGATTAAATCATGTATATAGCGAGCGATTGGAAAGACTATGAAGTAATTGATACAGGCGGTGGAGAGAAGCTCGAACGCTGGGGCGATATTATCTTGCGTCGTCCTGATCCACAGATTATTTGGCCTCTAAATAATGAGACCGCTAAATGGCGTGATGTGCACGGACATTATCACCGTTCCTCCGCTGGTGGCGGACAATGGGAAATGAAAAAAACCATTCCGGACGATTGGAAGATTAGCTATGGTAAATTAAAATTCCACTTACGTCCTACAAACTTCAAGCATACAGGACTATTCCCGGAACAAGCAGCCAACTGGAGCTGGATGATGGACAAGATTGCAGCGGCTAACCGTCCAATCTCAGTGCTGAATCTTTTTGCTTACACAGGTGGAGCTACTGTGGCAGCGGCGAGTGCCGGTGCGTCTGTCGTTCACGTGGATGCAGCCAAAGGTATGGTGCAGTGGGCGAAAGAAAACGTTCAGCTGTCTGGTCTTGGAGAACGTCCAGTCCGCTTTATCACGGATGATGTATTCAAGTTCGTACAACGTGAACAACGCCGCGGCAGCAAATATGACGCGATTATTATGGACCCTCCTTCTTACGGAAGAGGACCTGGTGGAGAAATGTGGAAGCTTGAATCAAGTTTGTACCCTTTCCTTGAGAGCTGTATGGAGATTATGAGCGACAACCCATTGTTCATGCTCATTAATTCCTACACCACTGGAATTTCTCCAACTGTACTGCGCAACATGTTGTCCATGACCATGGGCAAACGTTATGGCGGAAAACTTACCTCCGGCGAAATTGGTCTTCCGATCACCTCCTCCGGCATGAACCTGCCATGTGGTATCCTGGGTCGCTGGGAGGCGTAAGCCATGACACAGCATAGTTCCGGCAACAATGAGGCTGTAAGCGGCGGATCACAACGCTTTGAAGTGTTATACGAAGACAACCATCTTCTGGGGATTGTAAAACCCGTGAATATTCCTGTTCAGGAGGATGCAACAGGCGATCCTGACCTGCTGAATCTGCTGAAAGAAGATGTGAAGGAACGTTTCAACAAACCCGGCAACGTCTATATAGGTCTGGTCCACCGTTTGGATCGACCGGTTGGGGGCGCAATGATTTTTGCCAAGACTTCCAAAGCGGCTTCAAGACTATCCGAGAGTGTCCGTACTCACGGCTTTCATAAGGTGTATTTAACAGTCGTGCATGGTAAACCGCCAGCCACTCGTGGCCGTCTTACAGATACGCTGCTTAAAGACGCAAAGAGTAACACCGTCACCGTGGTTCGAAAAGGAACTCCCGGCGGCAAGGAAGCAATTCTGGATTACACAGTGCTTGACAGTGCAGAAGGATACAGCCTGCTTAAGATTGATTTACTTACAGGGCGTTCCCACCAAATTCGGGTGCAGCTGAGTTCGATCGGCTGTCCATTATACGGTGATCAGAAGTACGGCGCTTCAGTGAACAGACCGGGGCAACAAATTGCGTTATGGTCAGCACTTGTAGGATTCCCTCATCCTGTTACTAAAGAGGAAGTGGAACTCATCTCTCTGCCCCCACAAACCCATCCTTGGGATCTGTGGCCGCGTGAAACACTACAAGAAGGGCTGTCCTGAAGCAGCCCTTTTTAGGCAATGAAACGATAAAAACGAGGCAGTGACTCTCCGGTTAGTGGAGAATCGCTGCCTTGTTTTTGTTTCTGCGTCTGCTACTTGAACAGAATATGGGAAGAGGGTCCACGTTGGAGTGCTCTTCTAGCTCCGCAGGATATGCTTAATCCGATTTTTCCAGCCGGGCATTGAATATCCCTTTGAGATTAAACATCCCTTCGAGATTAAACATCATTTTGAGAGATTAAACATCCTTTCCACCTTCCAGCCTGAACTTAGCTAACGGTCAACCGCTCTGTTTAGCGGTGGATCAGCAGTGGTTCAGCAGTGGATCAGCAGTGGATCCTAGATGGAATCTGAAATGAAAAGTAAGATAACTGCATTCTATACACTTATTCCGAATAAAAAAGCAATAGATCGGATTTTAAGTGTACTCTTTACAATTAAAAATCAGGGAAACTGCAAAAAGAGAAGTAAATCAAGAAAATAGTTGTATAAAATACAGTTATATTTCATCACTCGAGTAAATAGCAAACAATAGCTGTACAAAATACAACTAAATACATCTAGATGCCTCTAATTGCTCTAAAACACTCTAAACGCTTCTACATACTCTAAACGCTTCTACATACTCTAAATGCTTCTACATACTCTAATGCTTCTACATACTCTAAATGCTTCTACATACTCTAAATGCTTCTACATACTCTAAATGCACTAGTGATACAGCCAAGCTATTTGCTTCAAGGTGTAGAACCCTCCGGTGTAGTTGTAACAACCATTTTGCCCATTAAGTAGAGCAGTAACTGTTGGTTATGAGAGGAGATCGGATCAAGCGCTTCCGCAAAAAAATCACTGCGGATCTTTAGACCCCGTGCAGTTTCTTCCATTCCAGTCTCCGTTATACTCACCCATACAATCCGCCGGTCCGAAGCATCTCTTTCCCGCACAATAAGCTCATGTTTCTCCATCCGATCAAGTAACATCGTAACCGCTGCAGGACTGGTCGCCAAATGTGGAGCCAGATCAGAAGGCTTCATGGCGTCGCGTTCCTGAAGCAGTTCAAGTACAGTAAGTTGGGCATCCGTCAGCGTTGGAGCAAGATTACTGTCCATATGTAATTTATAATCTTTTAAAATCTTATGCCAAATTTTACTGAATTCAGAAGCATGCACACTTATTCCTTCCTTTCCTCGCGGTTCTATCCGGTATATCTACATTTTCGCGAAACAACTTCCATTTCCTGCAAACGAAGAAAAAATAAATCTGCCAGACCTTCAGCATAAAAAAATAAAAAACGACGCTTAGTCAACCCTCCAAAAGAGCGGACTAAACGCCGTTATAAAATCACTTGTTAATCGCTAGTTTTAATGAACTGATGGGAAAAGATTTATGATCTCATCCTTTTTCTCCACAGCTACAATCTGTTTGCCTGTAGAACGACGCTCGCCCAGCGGCGCTGATTCAGAGGAGAACGTATGGTGGGCATTCTCACGGGTAACGGCATTCAGTTCCAACGGCTCCTTGCAATAGAAAGCCCCTGCTAACCTGCTGCCATTTGGACGTATTCGTTTGCCTTCCTTGAATTCGAAGGTTGGCATTCCTTTGCCACCACGGCTTTGTGATGGATAATCCACAAGTAATGAACGTTTCGCATAACCAATATCAGAAATAGCAAGGATTTCGCCTTCATCTTCGCTGACCCAGAAGCAGGAAATCACCTCGTCGCCCTCGCGCAGCTGAATTCCTCTTACACCGGATGCAACGCGACCCATAGGGTTAACCTCATTCTCATGGAATCGGATACTCATTCCCTCACGGGTGACCAGCACAATGTCCTTGTCATTCGTACTAGAAGCCACTGTAATGATCTCATCACCCTCGGCTACCTTACAGGCCGCTACAGCTCCAGAACGGCTTGTAGAGTATTCCTTGAGCTCTGTACGCTTCACCTGACCCCGACGGGTGACAAACACAAGGCTCTGCTGCGGATCATCTAGATTATTCACCGGAATCACACTAACGATTCCATCTCCTTTAGACAATCCAATAACATTCACAATCGCTGTACCAGGCTCTTTCCATTTAAACTCCGGAATCTGGTGCACAGGAAGCAAGAAGTATTGCCCCTTGCGGGTAAATACCAGCAGACTGTCACGGGTATTTACATCCAGCAGCCTGACGATATGATCGCCTTCTTTGACGCCTGAGGTATGACGCTCCCCACCAGAACGGGTGAAGGAAAGCATACTAGTCCGCTTAATATAACCATCTGCTGAAAGAGCAACGAGCACATCCTCCGCATTGACCAGCGCTTCAAGGCTAACCTTGAGCTCCTCGACTTCGCCTTGGATCAGAGAACGGCGATCAATGCCGTATTTATCGCGAATCTCCAGCAGTTCCTTACGAATTACAGCAACTAGCTTTTTGTCGCTATCCAAAATGCCGCGCAGATGTGTAATCTTTGCCATCATTTCATCTAACTCTTTCTGGAGTGAAGTGATCTCCAGATTGGTCAGACGATACAATTGCAAAGTAAGGATCGAATCGGCTTGGCGTTCACTGAAGCCGAACATCCATACGAGATTGTTCTGAGCATCCTGACGATTTTTCGAAGCTTTGATCGCAGCGATAACCTCATCCAGGATGTTCAGTGCTTTAACTAAGCCTTCTAAGACATGCGCACGGTCTTCAGCGCGTTCCAGATCGAACTGGGTGCGATGAGTCACAACTTCACGCTGATGTGCGATATAAGCTTCCAGGATGGCTTTTAGACCAAGCTGCTGAGGTGCTTTGTTAACAATAGCAACCATATTGAAGTTATAGGTGATTTGAAGATCGGTTTTTTTGAGCAGATACGCCAACACGCCTTGAGCATCAGCCTCTTTTTTGAGTTCGACTACAATCCGCAGTCCCTCACGGCCGCTCTCATCACGAACCTCGGCAATGCCATCGATCTTTTTCTCCAGCCGAATATTCTCCATGGAAGTAACCAACCGTGATTTTACAATCTGGAATGGAACTTCCGTGATCACGATTTGCTGCTTGCCGCCCCGCATATTCTCAATCTCTGTTTTGGAGCGCAGGTAAATACGGCCTTTACCTGTGCGGTAAGCATCCATGATGCCGTCTCCGCCCATAATTGTGCCGCCTGTAGGGAAATCCGGACCTTTCATGAAGGTCATAATTTCTTCCAGCTCAATATTTGGTTTCTGCATCACTGCGATACAAGCGTCAATTACTTCACGCAGATTATGTGGCGGAATTTCAGTGGCAAAACCAGCAGAAATCCCACTCGTGCCATTTACGAGCAGATTCGGATACCGGGAAGGAACCACAACAGGCTCTTTGGCCGTATTGTCAAAGTTATCTTTAAACAAGACCGTCCGCTTCTCGATATCACGCATCATCTCCATTGCAATGGGAGACAGCCGTGCTTCTGTATAACGCATTGCCGCAGCTGGGTCATCGTCCATGGAGCCCCAGTTGCCGTGACCGTCAACTAGCACATGCCCCATCTTCCAAGGCTGTGCCATACGTACCATACCATCGTAAATAGAGGAGTCACCATGTGGATGGTAATTACCCATTACATCTCCGACAGTTTTGGCTGACTTGCGGTATGGCTTGTCAGGGGTGTTGCCGGAGTCGTACATCGCATAAAGAATCCGGCGCTGCACGGGTTTAAGTCCATCACGGACATCGGGGATTGCCCGGTCCTGAATAATATATTTGGAATACCGACCAAAGCGGTCACCGACGACCTCTTCCAGAAATGCCGGCAAAAATTGTTCTGATAAACTACTCACTTTGCTCACCTTCTGTTCCTCAAACTGCCCATTTTAAAATAGTGTGGTGATTCTCAGGTACTTCAGAGCTTTTTGGAATTCTGGGCACTATCGCTCCTACAGTTCCAAAATCCCCTAGGTCCCATAAATCACCAAGCTCTTAGAAAATCGGGATTATCGTCACTTGCAGCACTGACATTACTCTACAATTTCGGTGAAATCGACATTTTCAACAATCCAGCGTTTACGTGGATCGACTTTGTCACCCATAAGTGTTGAAACACGGCGCTCCGCCTTAGCAGCATCCTCAATCTGTACCTGAAGCAGCGTACGCGACTCTGGATTCATCGTTGTCTCCCACAGCTGATCGGGGTTCATCTCGCCCAATCCTTTATAACGCTGAAGCTCGAAGTTTTTGCCGAATTCCTTTAAGTAATTTTGCAGCTCTTCATCACTCCAGGCATACCTTACGGTCTCCAGCTTACCCGTTTTGCGAGTCAACTTATAAAGCGGAGGCTGAGCGATAAAGACCTTACCTGCATCTAATAAAGGCTTCATATAACGATAGAAAAATGTCAGCAGCAGCACCTGAATATGCGCTCCATCGGTATCGGCATCGGTCATAATGATAATTTTAGAATAATTGCTGTCTTCGACGGTGAAATCCGGACCAATTCCAGCACCTATTGTAGAAATAATTGCTTTATACTCGTCGTTCTTCAGGATGTCCAGCAGCTTAGCTTTCTCCGGATTCATCGGTTTACCTTTTAGCGGCAATATCGCTTGAATCTTAGAGTCACGGCCTTGCTTAGCTGAACCACCGGCGGAATCACCTTCCACGATAAACAGCTCCGTACGTGTAACGTCCTTTGATTGTGCAGGAGACAGCTTACCGCCAAGATTCGAGCTTTCGCTGCGTTTCTTGCCTGTGCGGATCTCATCGCGGGCTTTACGTGCCGCTTCCCGCGCTTTCGACGCTTGAATCGATTTCTTCAGAAGGCTCTGCGCAACTTGTGGATTTTCTTCCAAGAAACGCGCCATATTTTCAGAAACGATATAATCTACTGCACTACGGGCGGAAGCACTGCCAAGCTGATCCTTCGTCTGTCCAACAAATTCAACCTCGGACATTTTTACACTGATGACAGCCATCATGCCTTCCCGCAGATCATTACCTTCCAGGTTTTTATCTTTTTCTTTAAGCAATTGCGTGCGGCGGGCATATTCATTTAATACACGAGTGTACGCAGTTTTAAAGCCGGTCTCATGTGTGCCTCCGCTGCGAGTTGGAATGGAGTTTACGAAGGAAGCCAAGGTTTCTGTGTAGCCTCCGTTGTATTGCAGAGCTACTTCTACCTCGATATCATCCTTTTCTGCACTGAAATGAATAACATCATGGAGAACATCCTTACCTTCGTTGAGGAACTGCACAAATTGACTGGCTCCACCTTCATAAAAGAACTCATCCTGACGGTTGCTCCGCTCATCTTGCAGTGTAATACGCAGACCGGAATTCAGAAAAGCAATCTCCTGAACCCGCTCTGCCAGCGTGTCATAATTCAGAGCAATTCCATTTGGGAAGACACGAATATCTGGCTTGAAAGTAATTTTCGAACCCGTTTTATTGGTGTTACCCAGAACTTCAAGACCAGTTACAGGTTCGCCAACATGCTCCTTGCCCTTCTTGTCCACCCAGTACTCAAACCGCTGCCGATGGATTTTGCCCTCACGATAAATCTCTACTTCGAGCCATTCAGACAAAGCGTTTGTGACAGAAGCCCCTACGCCATGCAAACCGCCTGATTTTTTATAACCCGATCCACCGAACTTACCGCCCGCATGCAAAATTGTAAATACAACTTGCGGGGTAGGTACCCCTGTCTTATGCATTCCAGTTGGGATCCCCCGTCCATTATCGCTAACGGTTACCGAGCCATCCTTGCGAAGCAGTATGTCAATCTTTGTACAATACTTGGCTAAATGCTCATCTACGGCATTATCTACGATTTCCCATACTAAATGATGTAGTCCTGAAGAACTCGTACTGCCGATATACATGCCAGGTCGTTTGCGTACTGCAACCAGACCTTCGAGCACTTGAATGTCGTCAGCATCGTATCCAGTACGGCCATTCTCGCCGTTATTAGAAACTTCAGCAAACATATCGATCTGTTCGAGCATTCATGCTCCTCCTTCTTTTCTCTATACTAAGAAGAAACGGCTTGGCCGTCCTTTATGTTAAGAACGGTATCCGTTACTGCCAAAAACCTAAGGATAGAATATATCGTGAAATTATACTCTCCTATATTTCTAAGAAATGCAAACAAACGTTTTGGTCACTTTGTTCATTCTAATTCAAAATATCCCTTTTCGTAAAGACGGCGAATGAAATGATCACCGAAGCGGCCCCCCATACAGCCAGCACAGCCATGGAAAATGACAAGGACATCCCTTCAATGGGGGCGGGAGTACCAGACAAATAGCTGGTCAGTCCAAGATTTACCATAAATAAATATTTCGCTGTTGTCCAGGCAGAGGCCATATTGGTCAGTATACTACCTGCAATCAGCGCTGCCATCATAACTACTATACTCGCCGCAGTACTACGAACAAGCACCGAGATCATGAACGCGAGCAGTGCAACCACTACGCTGACGAACCAAATCAAACCACCTTGCATAAGCATATATTTCCACTGGGGCACTGCATGTACAGTAGACATATCTAGCGAATCACCACTGATTTTAAAGCCTGTAAAAACAGGAATGTTAAAACCCTTAAAACCAAAGGCGAGACCAGAGATAAAGTAACTGATTGCAAATGTGGAAAGTACGATAAGCGAAACAAACATTAGCAGTGCTGTCATTTTGCTAAAAAGCACCTTCCAACGCTTGACCGGCCTAGTCAACAGCATTTTGATAGTTCCGGTTGTCCTTTCGGCCGAGACCAAATCTGAGGCCACCGCCATAATGAGCAACGGAATAAATAATGTAACCGAATTATCCATAAATTCACGGGTAAAGGTAACCCCGCTAGGTTCATTCGGATTAACGTCATGGTGAAGATAATACTGAAGCTGTTGTACAAATATTCGCCGATAAGTCTTCCATTCCTCTGGAATCCGGTCACTGCCCAGTGAATTTTGATTATCGATAATCTGCTGCTGGATCTCAAGCCGCCAATCGGAATTAAATTTCTCCCGACTCCGTTCGGCTGAACGCATCTGTGCATAGGTGAACATAGGCACCAGTACAATCAGAATCAGCAGTATAACATAAAACCGTTTCTTTTTTATAATCTTCAAGCACTCATTACGGATTAGCGGAAGCAAGTTACTCAACATTCTCACCCTCCGTTAGTTTCAAGAATAGCTGTTCCAGTGTCGGATTAATTTTATGCACAGCCCTCACCTCGATTTCAGCAGTAACCATTACGGCCACAATCTCGGGGATCAGATCCTGATCCATGATCGTTATTAAAGAATTGGGGCCCATCCCGGCAATAACTGAGTCATCTAATGTGACGTCTTCCAGTTTCTGAATTTGAATATCTGAACGATCAGCCAGCATTTCCCGGGCCTCAGCAAAAGGCTCCAGCTCCCAAAGTACATACGGCGAATTACGAGCGATCAGCTCATCTACCGCACCTACTGCCAATACACGCCCTTTACTAATAATCGCTACACGGTCGCAAAGAAGCTGAATTTCACTAAGCAGATGGCTCGATACGAACACCGCCAGCCCTTCATCCGCCAGCTTGCGAATGAATTCTCGCAGCTCTTTAATGCCTTTAGGGTCAAGTCCATTCGTCGGCTCGTCCAAAATAAGCAGCCGTGGACGTCCCAACAGCGCCTGCGCAATGCCTAATCGTTGTCTCATCCCAAGCGAGTATGTACTTACCTTATCATGTATCCGCTGATCTAATCGAACAATATCTACCACTTCGCTAATACGTTCATTGTCTACGCCAGGCTGCATCCGGGCAAAATGCTGCAAATTCTCCCACCCGGTCAAATAGGTATATACCTCAGGATTCTCAACGATAGAGCCTACATATTGCAATGCTTTTTCCGGATTTCGGTTCATATTGTACCCACATACTGTAATCTTGCCCTCAGTAGGTCGAATCAAATCCACAAGCATGCGGATCGTGGTCGTCTTCCCAGCCCCATTAGGCCCGAGAAAGCCGAAAATCTCCCCTTTTCTCACATCGAAAGTGACATCATCTATAATCCATTTTCGTCCTATTTTTTTACGTACCCCGTCCACAGACAAGACGACTGTGCCGGAGTCTTCACTATTCGCTTTTGTCATATTTAATTTAGCTCCTTGTGACTGTCATTTTCTCGGTTTGTACTTGCTCAAAGGGCATTTACCTACATGATCTTACTGCAAAATTTAACACTCACCTATATACTACTGCACAGCCTGTATGAACCGTTCTCCGATTCGCTGATAGCCATCACCATTAGGATGAAAATGATCGGTGGATAGATACTTGTCCAAATGTCTGTTAAACAAGTCAAACGTAGGAACCAAGGTCATGTTGCTATGCTCATTAATAATATCCATTGCCGTATGATTCCACTTCGTTACCGCTTGATTGCCTGGTGCCAGTAATTCTGGAATATCGCCAAAGGGATTATACAGCCCCATATAGTAAACTTGCGCATTCGGATTGATCTGTGAGATTTTATCGAGAATCTTCTCCAGTCTAGCTGCTGCTTCTGGCAGAGCGGCTAATAAAGACTCTGGAGTCAGCTCCTGCCCAGAGGTTGATGAAGTTGTGTTGCCCTGTTGCGCCCCATTATTCTCAAGAATATCCGAATCCTTAAACAGATCATTTCCTCCGACGGATAGCAGAACAACATTCGACATGCGCAAGGCATACTCCACACCATCTTCGTTCAGTTTGCTTAACAGCCCCGCAGTAGTCAACCCGTTAATCCCCATATTGCCTAAAAAGTCTACTGTGACACCTTTTGCGGATAAACCAGTAACCGTACGCTTAACAAACCCTTCTCCGGTGTTATCACCGGTCCCCTTGGTAAGCGAATCCCCGAGCGCAACAATTTTGAGGAGCTTGACGGTCTCCGTCACCGGTGCGGCTGTTTGCTGAGGCAAGCTGCTCTCGGTAACCTCTCCGACCGGATAGATAATATCTTTAACCGCATAAACTAAACCAACCATCAAAACTATAGTTGTTACTATGGAAATCAAGCTGACGCTGCGCCATGTCCATTTCGAATCCTTCAAAGCTATCCCTCCGTATGCCGTTCTATTATGTATTGTTCCACAATTTACAAAGATCTTAACTATGTTACATAAACATAATTCTTCCATACAAGTTTTGCAAATGTCTAGCAAAGAAAAAAATCCCGCTGCTACAGTGTTTTTGCCGAGGAACGAGTGTGGGCTTTTTTGAAAATAAAAAAATACTGGCTTTTTAATTAATGCCATTATATAATATTCACCGTTGACTCTTTAGACATTACGGGTTATTAGCTTAGCTGGTAGAGCAGCCGACTCTTAATCGGCAGGTCGCAGGTTCGACCCCTGCATAACCCATAGAGCTAGACAGAAGAAGTAAGGACAAGTTCCTTGCTTCTTTTTTTGTTGCATTTTTAATCTTCACCACACAAAAAAAACCGCTCCCCGACTTACATCGGAGAACGATTTCTTCCTGAAGCATCTACTCGTATTATTTACCAATAAACTCTTGAACCCAGTAATTATTATCATAGCCTACACCGATATAATTGAAGTTAGCATTCAAAATATTAGCGCGGTGACCTGGACTATTCATCCATGCCTTCATTACTTCCTCTGGTGTTTTTTGTCCCATTGCGATATTCTCACCTGCGGCTTTATAAGTGATGCCAAAGGATTTCATCATATCAAAAGGTGAACCATACGTAGGTGAAGTATGTGAGAAATAGTTATTCGAACGCATATCTGTAGCTTTTGTAGCGGCAACTTTGTGCAGGCTGTCCAATCCAGCTACAGGTGACAAACCAGCTGCTGCACGTTCTTTGTTTACCAGCGTTACGATTTGCTGAACATAGGTTCCTTTATTACTCACAGCACCTGTTGTAGTTATATTATCTGTTGGCTTAGTTACAGTAGTTGTGTCTGCTGGCTTTGTAACCGGTTTTGTAGTTGTAGTTGTGGTCGTGTTGTCTTTGTTTGGTACTGTTCCAGTTTGCGGCTTAGTCACCACGATTGTGCTATTCGAAAAAGGGAATCCCTCAAGATTAGCTTGTTTAAAATATTGTAATATTTGCTCATAACTTGTGCCTTTTATTGTTACTGTCGATTCATTCGATGCCGCATTTGCTTCCAATGGAAGAGAAATACTAAGTGCCATAACAGCTGCCACGCTACCACCGATGATTGCTTTTAATGTCTTGTTCTTCAATCTGCCATCTCCTTTTTTCTTGCGTGTAATATATGCTTCTGCCTAGAGTGACCATCTACAAATGTTACAAAGTTGTAATTTGTTCCTCAGTCATTGTAGCATAAATCTCTCAAATGTGCGCTTCTAATTTTTTACATATAATAGTCTTGACTGTAAGATTTCCGATTCCTAGATACATTCGCTTTCTTCCGCTGTTTTCCTGCCTAAAAATACCATTTTACCTGTTATTCGCGAAAAAAAGCGAGAAAAAGCAAAAAAAGTCGCCCTCCCCGAAAGGACGGCAACTTCAGCAAACCTATGGATACCTGACGATTAATGGAACGATTGCCAGAACTCGCCCTCCGTAGAGATCAATCCCATGATTTCCGCATAAGGAATCCGGAAGGTTGGAAAACCTGCAGAATACGGAGCGATCTCATAAGGTGCGAAATATAGATACAACGCTTCATTATCTACAAAGAAGGGCTGATCCGAGGTAATTCCTTTATACGTATCCGGAAAAACATATGAATATTGTGGATCGTTCTCGATCTGTTTGCCCACAATTTTACTGAGCTTCTCCACATATCTGCTGCCTGGCTTGAACAAGTCCCCCAGCTTATAGAACCTGCCGCTGCGCAAATTAATATGCGGATAGATTTTGGTAGGCATTCCATGTGCTGCTCCAAAAGGAAAACGATACCCGGTCAGCTCCAGCACCAGCAGGTTTTTACGGAAGAAAGAGACTGAAAAATCACCATTATAACTAAAGTCCTGGGAAACCCCTCCACTCCCAACGTCTTCAGCAAGGGATAGCTTGCGCAGCTTATCGTTAACCTCTCGCGAAACTTCCGCACTTGCAATCCCCTCAACGACCGGATAATACACCAGATAATCCCTGTTCGGTTTGTATTTCTTCTCCATTACGGAATAGGGAGGTCTCAGCGGAATGACTCCATTTTGGCGCCAAACCTGCTTTCCCTGCCGATCATAATAAGATGTGCGTTGATCTACATCTGCTCTTATCAAACGTCCGCTAAGGGTGAGTGTTCCTGCCCCTGGAATAACTGGGGGCTGGGCTGCCTTTTTTCCACTTCTATCGATAAAATAGGTATCTTTAGCATCAAATACAGACGCCAATCCCTCCTGGTAATTGTTCACGCCAAGCAGGGTGTGATTGCTCAGGACCGCTCCCGTTTTCGCATCTGCAATTACGTAACGTGATCCGCGATAAGGCTGGCTGGGGAATACAGGCGTTCCTATGGCTACTCTGCCTTCACCTAGCTGCAATACTTCATAATATTTTGCCGGGATGATCATTTTTCCTTGTTTATCAATCAGCCCGTAGGCGTTGCCATAATTTTCAGCGGTATTCACCACCGCACGTCCCTCTGAAAAAGGTAAAGCAGAGGTGAATTGCGGCTGAATAGCTACAGAACCATCCGTATTTAAATAGCCATATTTACCGTTTTCAGTCGCTTGATAGGCTAGCAAACCTTCTCCCGGACTTCCAACGAAAGGATGGTTATACGTATGCAGAATGTTCCCATCCGGATCGATGAGCGCATACTCTCCTTCTTTGATTTTAACCAAAGCCACGCCGTTCATAAAATCATTGGCATCTACATAAATCGCGGGTAGCACCTCTTTGCCTTGCGCGTCCACATATCCATATAGCGATTGGCCGCCGGTCGTATTTTGTTTTGAAAATAGTGCTCGCCCCTCATGTAATGAGTTCAAATAATCATACCGGGCGGACGTCACTTCTTTGCCTTTTTCATCAATAAAAGTGTACCCCTTAGCATCCGACACGACCGCGCGCTCTTCCGAAAAAGGCGCAATAAATGAATAGATCGGCTTCACTCGTTCTCTTCCAGTGCTGTCAATGAGCCCGCTGCTATTTTTTCGCTGAACTACGGCAAGACCGTTCTTCTGAAAATCCTCAGCATATTCGTACCGGGGTTCAATCTGAACACGGCCTTCGTCATTAATATATCCCCAAAGTGTGCCCTCTTTGAGATTAAACGGCGCCGGATGCAGACCCGTGGTCCGCAGATCGTCCCCCACCCACTCCGGCAATAAGTATGGCGCCTCAAAAGGCTTATTAGAGTAATCTACACGATATAATCCCGCTTCTGCCGGAATCGTGACGAATAACTCCTCTTCCGTGCGTATGAAATCCTCATCCTGCTGAGTAATATATTCGTTCCAGCCAATGCCATCCCATTTCCAAACATCCGCCTGTATCAGACCATTGTCATTCCCTTTCCCCAGCTCATTCAACCTAATCCTTAACATCCAGTCGCTCCCCTTTAACAAAGGCATTTGCCTATAGAATATGGGAGAACGTTGGTTTATGTGCTTTTTGATCTTTGGGGTTAGGGGGAGGCGTATTCTAGGATACTTTTGCCTCTCTTTCCACTTCCGTTGCTCGTTTCGGCGTATTCTAGGGCATTAATGACTCTCTTTCCTCCACTGTAGCTCGTTTTGGCGTACTTTAGAGCATTAATGCCTCTCTTTCCTCCTCCGTAGCTCGTTTCATCTAATTCTGCGGGATTTATACCGTTCTTTCGCCTCACGTAGCTCGTTTCAGCCAATTCTGCGGGATTTATACCGTTCTTTCGGCCCACGTGGCTCATTTCAGCCAATTCTACGGGATTTATACCGTTCTTTCGCCTCACGTAGCTCGTTTCAGCCAATTCTGCGGGATTTATACCGTTCTTTCGCCACACATAGCTCGTTTCAGCCAATTCTACGGGATTTATACCGTTCTTTCGCCTCACGTAGCTCGTTTCAGCCAATTCTGCGGGATTTATACCGTTCATTCGGCCCACGTAGCTTGTTACAGCTAATTGTGCGGGATTTATACCGTTCTTTCGCCTCACGTAACTCGTTTCAGCCAATTCTACGGGATTTATACCGTTCTCTCACCTCATGGTGCTTCTGTTCTGTTACTAATATTAGTTTGTTGATATTGTTGGTGAGCTATGATGAATATGATGTGTTTTCGGTGCTCCTGATGACGATGGTCGTGTTATTGCTGCTGATATTGATTAGTGGCGGTGATTGCCGTGTTCATGCTGACAATGTTGAGTGGATTGTGCTAGCCGTGTTTGTGTTGAAGATATTAATTGGTGATGGTAATGATGCTGTAGATATTCCGTGGGTGATGGTGCAACTATCGGGTGGAGTAAATCCTATTGGTGCAATATTAGATTTGATGGAGCAGGGGTGGCAATGTTGATAGAAGTTGGTGGTGGTAAGTAATGTTTATGTTAGAGTTGCTGGAGCTGTTTAGTCATGGTGGCATTTTGGCGGGTATTTTTAGTGGTGTGTTTGTTTCATGTTGGTAATAGCCATTGGTGATCTATGTGTTAGTGTTGTTGGCGCTATTTGGTCGTGGTGGCATTTTAGTGGATACTTTTGGTGTTGTGTTTAGTTGTTAGTACTGTAGTTAGTCGTGTTTTGGTTGACAGTGTTGTGGTTGGCAGTACCGTAGTTAGTGGTGCTTTAGTTAGCAGTGCTGACAGTGGCATTATTGGTGTAGTTGATATTATTGCTGTACTTGATATTATTGCTGTACTTGATGCTGGTCCCAATGGTACTAGTGGGAGCGAAATTGGTTTATCCCTAACTAATTAAACTAGTTTTTGTGGGTAGTTTTTCATACATAGTTTTTGTGGTTAGTTTTTGTGGGTAGTTTTCGTGCTCGTGCGTAGTTTTCCTATGCGAGGAGCAAGGGGGCGACGTTCAGTACTTGTGAATTGGTACTTATGAATTGCTTCTTATAAATCGGTACTTTTAATTTGCATCTTATGAATTTGCACTTATGAATTTGTACTTTAAATTGGTTCATATGAATTGTATCTTATGAACTGATTCTTACGAGTTGCTTATATCCGCAAGCGAAATGGACAAACCAAAAAGCGTTTGCCATAAATAGCAAACGCTATAATCACCATACATTCCCCACACAACTACTTCTTCGAAGAATACTTCCGCATATCAAACGCGACCGCGGCGATGATGATCAGACCTTTGATAATCAACTGATAGTAAGGGCTGATGCCGATAAAGGTCAGGCCATAGTTGATTAAGGTAAAGATAATAACACCGACCAGAACACCTGGCACTGTTCCGATACCACCGGTTGTGGACACCCCGCCCACGACGCAAGCAGCAATCGCATCGAGCTCATACATGTTACCATAGTTATTGGTTGCGCCACCTGTTCTGGCAGCCTCCAGCACACCCGCCAAACCATAAAGGGCTCCAGCAATCGCATAGATGTAGATCAAGTTCTTGGAAACATCGATGCCAGATACTTTAGCTGCCTGCATGTTACCGCCGATAGCGTACATGTTCTTGCCCAGCTTAGTTTTATTGAACACCACCCATACGATGGCGGCGACACCCAAGGCTATCAGCACGATATACGGGATTGAATATTGCCCCTTGCCAATAAACCCAGAACCGATTGTAGTGAAATCTGGACGCAGACCGCCAATCGGCTGTGATTGGTTGGGGTCCATGTCAAAGTACAAGGAATTCAAGCCGTAGACGATAACCATCGTACCCAGTGTTGCGATAAACGGCGGGACGTTCAGCTTGGAGACGACAATACCATTGACTAGTCCGCAGAGAAGGCCAGCGATAATAGCTATAAGGATCGGAAGCCACACTTGCACCTGCGGCAGATCAGGAAAAAAGCGCCGGGAATAATCCGGAATTTGCAGCATCGAAGCAGAGATTACCGCTGTAAAACCAACCACACGTCCAGCAGACAAGTCCGTCCCAGCTGTGATAAGGATGAAGGCAACACCAAGCGCGATGATAATCCGTGTTGACGACTGAATTAGAATGTCCCGTAAAGTATTTACAGAGATAAAGGCCGGCTCATATAAGGCAATACCCATAATTAGAATTACCAAGACAATATAAATAGCATTTTGAGTAATAAAAGATTGGGCTCGTTTAGCGTTCATTAGTAGTGTTCCTCCTTAAAGTTACGCGAAGAGTACTTCTCTTCGTAAACCAAATCTAGTTTCGCCCAGCAAAACTATCATTGAAATCCTATCCTAATGCTGTGCAGCGAGCCGCATAACTTCGGTTTCCGTAGCTTGCTCGCCTTCTAGTATTCCGGTAAGCCTACCCTCCGACATGACCATTACACGGTCAGACATTCCGAGCAGCTCCGGCATTTCTGAGGAGATCATAATGATGCTTTTCCCTTGCTGCGCCAAGTCGGCAATAATCGAATAAATCTCAAATTTAGCCCCTACGTCGATACCGCGAGTCGGCTCGTCCAGAAGCAGGATTTCGGGCTCGGTTAGAAGCCATCTGGCGAGCAGCACTTTTTGCTGATTCCCACCAGAAAGATTCATGATCAGCGTTTTGGTTGTTGGAGTTTTGGTCCGTAATTTTTCAATCATTTTATCGACTTCTTCTTTTTTCTTTTTTCCATCTAGTAGAAGTAGTAGTTTCTGGTATCGATGCAGATTAGCGATTGCGCCATTTTCATGAACAGACAAGACTGGAAAAATACCGGTGACACGCCGTTCCTCCGTAAGCAAAGCCATTCCGTGTTTCTTAGCATCCTTGGGAGATTGGATATGAATGCGCTTACCATCGATAGAAATCGTCCCCGATTTGATAGCCCTCAGGCCGAATAATGCCTCAATAACCTCTGTTCTCTGAGCGCCTACCAGACCACCAATCCCTAAAACCTCACCTCGTCTTAATTCAAAAGAAACATCTTTAAACGATCTTTCTTCAGGGGAGGTTAATCCTTCAACCTTCATATATACTTCGCCAGGCACGTTAAAACGTTCTGGGAATCGATTGGTCAAGTCGCGGCCGACCATTTTGGAAATGATAAGATCTGTAGTCAATTCCGCCGCTGGCCAGGTTCCGATTTTTTTACCGTCCCGCATAATGGTAACCTCGTCAGAAATTTCGAGAATCTCTTCCATTTTGTGAGATATATAAATAATAGCTACGCCTCTACTCCTAAGGTCCCGTATGATCCGAAATAAATGCTCCACCTCCACACTGGTCAGGGAGGAAGTAGGTTCATCCATTACAATAACGCGGGAGTGAAAAGAGACAGCCTTCGCAATTTCAATGGATTGGATTTTGGATACAGACAGCTTACCCACTAATGTCTCGGGATTCAGATCGATATCCAGATCTTTAAACAAATTCTCCGTGTCAGTGTACATTTTCTTATGGTCAATAAACTGAAAAGGTCCAATCCCTTTGGTTGGGAAACGTCCTAACCAGATATTCTCCATCACACTTCGGAACGGCACGGGATGCAGCTCTTGGTGAATCATGGAGATCCCATTTTTCAAAGCGTCATTTGAGCTTCCGATAGAGGTCTTCTCACCCTCCAAAAAAATCTCACCGGCATCCGGTGAATAAATACCAAAGAGACATTTCATTAAAGTGGACTTACCCGCACCATTCTCGCCCATAAGGGCATGCACCGAACCTGGTCTGACCTTTAAACTAACTGCATCCAGCGCTTTGACGCCGGGGAATTCTTTAGTAATATCATTCATTTCTAGCAAAAACTCAGCTTTTTCCATGTTGTTACGCCCCCTACGCTTTTTTCTTTTTTCATGAGAGGCACAGCGGTTTCATCCTGTTCCCTGCCTGAAAGAAATCCGAGGAGCGAATATCCGCTCCCCGTTGCTGCCATATGATCATGAATTCCATCTAGATTAGAGCGTTATTATTTGGCGTCATCGATATTGTCTTTGGTGATCTTTTTATAGGAAATCCACACGTATTGGTTGTCTGTGATATCAAAGCCTACGTTATCTTTTGTAGGTGTTTCTCCTTTAGCAAGCAGAGCAGCAACTGTGATCGCAGCTTTACCTTGGTTGTTCGCATCATTCAGCACGGTACCAAGCATCGTTCCATCTTGCAGCGCTTGAATCGCAGGAGCAGTAGCATCTACACCTACTACCGGCATGAATTTATCACCCGTGAAGTAACCTGAAGCTTTCAGAGCTTCGATGGCACCGAGAGCCATATCGTCATTGTTCGCAAGCACAGCTTCAATTTTGTCGCCATGGGAGCCAAGGAACGCTGCCATTTTTTCTTGCCCTTTTACGCGGTCCCACATCGCAGTATCTTCAGCCAGCTTTTCTACCTTGATGCCGGCATCTTCAATTGCTTGGATGGAGTAAGTAGTACGAAGCTCAGCGTCTTGGTGCCCCGGTTCGCCTTTTAGCATTACGTATTGGAGGACACCGTCGCCGTTTTTATCTGCTTCAGGATGTGCCTTCCAGTAGTCCACGATCAGTTGACCGGACATAGTTCCGGATTCTTCCGCTTTAGCGCCTACATAATAAACCTTATCCCATTTCTTCATATCTTCTGGCAGCGGCTCGCGGTTCAGGAAAACCACCGGAATATTTGCCGCTTTTGCTTTTTCGATAATAACGCCAGCCGCAGTACGGTCAACCGGATTGATCAGCATGCCTTTATATTTTTTGGTGATGAACAAGTCAACTTTGTCATTTTGTGTGGGTTGAGAATTTTGGCTATCTACGATATCTACAGTAGCAATGCCTTTGGCAGCAGTGTCGATTGCGTTACGAACACCTGTCATGAAGGTATCGTCAAATTTGTAAATGGCTACCCCTACTTTTGGCGTTTCAGTGGAAGAGCCCGCATTTTCAGTTTTTGGAGCGTTGGTAGCTTTACCACTGTCTGCATTATTGTTGCTATTGCCACAGCCTGCCAGGGCGGCACCCAGTATTGCGCTTGCTAAAAGAACGGAAGTGATTTTTTTCATTATTCATTGACCTCCTGTTTATACTTCTTTTTTTTGGTTTAACCCTGAATTCTCTCGGGCACATCCATATTATGCCTTAGGTGAAAACGGTTTCGAATATAAAATCCTACTCACTTTTATAAAAATTCTACTGAACCCAAAAAACGAATACCTCCCATTTTAAGGATGGCATTCGTCTTTTCAAAAATAAACCGTCCACTATCTGACGAAGGGAAATAACAATTTCTGATTCTCAGGCCACAGCATATTGTCCAAATCAATGAGTTTAGTGCCCGTATCGACACGTTCAGGAACATCCATTCCTTCGATTACCTCAACGGCATGTTTTACGGCTAAATACCCGTTACTAAAAGGATTTTGGATTACGGTCGCTTGAACCGTACCCTCCTGCAGCAACTCCATCATTGACGGGGAGCTGTCGAACGCAACCATTTTAATATTATGCAGCCCTCGGCTCTGGATAGCTTTTGCCGCCCCCTGTGAAGCTGTCTCATTCAAGCTGGCGATCCCGCGAAGATTTGGATGTTTCAGCAGCATTAACCGTGTCAGCTCTTCAGCATCACTAATACTCGAAGTGGTATAAGAAATCTCTACTACCTGTATGTTCGGATATCGGGCAGCGTAATTTAAAAATCCCTTTTCCCGCTCCTCCGCGTCCCTAGCACCATATTCAATGCCGTTTGAAGACTCCTGCTCCGCCCCCAAAGATGAATTTGTGAAGTTAATGATGCCAACCTCCCCGTATCCATTTAGCAGCTGAATGAGTCTTTCTGCAGACTTTTGTCCCGCTTCATAGCCGTTTGAACCCACATAGGCTCTTACTCTGGCCGAACCGACTTCTGCATCCACAGACAATACGGGAATCTTGGAATATGCCGCCCGATCAACCACTTGTGCAAGTCCCATATAGCTACTGGCAGCTAAAATAATAACGTCCGCTTTTTCTTTAATGGAGTCCTCAACCATTCTGACCTGTTCCGCAATATCACTCTCAGCATTCGGAGCTTTGAACGTTAGTTTCACATTAAATTCCTGTGCCGCAGCTTCTGCCCCCAATCTAACTGTATTCCAATAGTCGCCTTTGTTCATTTTTACAATAAGATGAATATTGCGGGTTTTGTTCGTGTTGATATAATTAGGTGCCGAATTAAAACAAGAGGTGATGGTTGTCCATAACATCACACATACCAGCAGGGTTAGCCAAAAACGAACGATTCTCATACCGATGTCTCATCCTCCTCATGTCCAGGATTGCCCTCGCCTGCTGCGAGTGCCGGGAAGATAAGAGTAACCGTAGTGCCTTCTTCAATTTCACTTTCAAAAGAAAGACCATAATCACGCCCATAATACAGCTCAATACGCTCGTTTACATTTCTTACACCTACCCCGGAGCCATGCATACTCTTACTGCCGCCAGTCAAAAGAACCTTCATAATCTCCTCGGACATTCCCAGTCCATTATCACGAATGCGGATGATGACAAGATCATCCTTCAGCTCCGCTTGGATCGAAATAAAACCTTCATCAGGCATCATTTCAATCCCGTGATACAGGGCATTCTCCACAATAGGTTGTAAAATTAGCTTAATCGTCTGACACTGCAGCACTTCATCCTGAGCCTCGATCTCGTAGCGGAACTTATTTTTGAACCGAAAGCTCTGAATCACAAGGTAATGACGAACATGATCAAGCTCTTCCTGCACGGTAATCATATTATTCCCTTTACTAAGGCTAATCCGGAAAAACTTCGATAAGGACTGAATCATCGTGACTACCTCCTCAGTCTTGCCGCGTTCAGCGAGCCGGATCACAGAATTCAAGGTATTGTACAGAAAGTGCGGATTGATCTGGGATTGCAGTACTTCAAGCTCACCTTTACGTTTGGTTTCCTGTTCATAAATAATCTGATCCATCAGTTGACGGATACGTTGCAGCATAAGGTTAAACCGTTTGGACAGCTGTTCCACCTCATACGCCCCACTGACATCTATTCGGGTGTTGAGATCCCCTTCGCCCACCTGCTGAAGCGTCCGTTCCAGCTTGCGGATAGGGCGGGCAATACGTGCAGACAAAAAGACGGATACAATAATTACGCATAAAATGACTACCGCTAAAAACCAGGATAAAAAAGTGTTTAGATCGCGTTTGGTGGTTACAATCTCATCGTAATAAGCCACGCCCACGATCTTCCAGCCTGTCTGTTCCAGTGTTCTTACGGTGATAAAACGTTTTTCACCCGTAGACTCATCCAAATAACTACGAAAAGCATATTCCAGTACTGGCTCCACATTCTCATATTTTAAGCCAGCGTAAATCAGCTGCTGCTGGGGATGGTACACAATATTTCCTAGCTGATCGAGGATGTAAGCGTATCCTCTTTTGCCAAGCTTAACCTGCTTGCTCAGCTCATCAATGGTTCGAAAGTTAAAATCCATCAGGAGGATGCCAGTTTTTAAGACTCCGTTCTCCTTATATTGAATTAATTTGCTGATAGACACGACCCAGATATATTGACCTTTGAACAAATTCTGAATATGAGGTGCGGAATAGGAGAGCTCTGATGTTCTTTGCGCCGTCGTAAACCAGCTCTGAGTCTCCAGCTGTGTGTTGCTGCGCAGCTTCTGACCGGGTGTTCCCACGACATATTTCCCCTGTGGGGTAAAAACAGCCGCCGAGACCAGATCCTCTCTGCTCCCCATTAGCATAGCCATTCTTTCCGTCAATAAAGCGGAATCCACGGAAGGGCTATTCGTAATCTGCTCCTCCGCTGTCTCAAAAATATTGCGCATTCCCTTAACATAAAGACCCAGATTGTAATTCACTTGCTCAATGATCTGCTGCATATTCATATTGGCATTCTCTTCTGCGGTCTTGGCAAACTTGTTGTACAGCATAAGACTTACAACTACAGCTACTAGCACGGCAACAGATGTAAAAGTGAGTGTAATCGTAACTTGAATGCTTCGGAGCTTGGAGGACAACCGACGTTTTCCACCTTTGGGATGCTGCGGTCTTAGAGGAAAGGAATATGGTTTATCCTTCAGCATCTTTACCCTCCTCTGGAGCTGTTTTTATACTCTTTAGGAGATTGGCCATATTTTTTGCGGAAACAAAAGCTGAAATAGTTAGGATCGGCAAAACCTATTTTTTCTGCAATTTCAAAGGCCTTCAGCTCCGTGGACCGCAAAAGTTCCTTGGCTGCTTCTAACCTAATTTGCAAAAGATAACTAACGAACGTCATTTTCATTTCCTTCTTAAAAATACTGCTAAAATAGCCGGTACTTATATGTAAATGCTGACAAACCTTGCCGATGGAAATATCAGATTCAACATAGTGGCTGCGTATATATTCTTTAGCTTCATCAATAAGCAGCTTATAGGAGGATTGACGTTCTAATGCAATCGTATCCATTAAACCGCTACAGACTGCAATAATCCATTGCTTGGCTTCGGCCATACTATTAAATTTATTGATGGCAGTTAGCGACGAAATGCCAGAACCAATATACTTTGCAGCCTCACTGCCGGATTCTTTAGCCACTCGCAGGATAGATGTAAAAATCTCCAGCAAAAAAATCTGATAATCCTGTGTAGACACCTGCTCTGCGTCAAGACCGGCAAATAACTCCTCAACAACCTCTTTGAGTTCTTGCACCGTACCTAGTTTAATCGTCCGGATTAAGGATTGCTGGGTTAGTTCATCATAGGTTAGCAGTGTGCTGGAGCGTGACTCAACGTCCTCAATCCAGATCACCCGGTTATTGCCGAGAATAAGCCGATAATCTAATGCCTGCAAGGCATCCCCAAAAGAATTAAATAACAAAGCAGGCGATGAACAGACCGTTCCGGAGCCTGCCGTGACCGTCAGCTTCAGAAAACGCTGTACGTTCTGGCGGATTTCTTCAAGAAGCTCAAATGTCTTTCCAGTAATATCAGTTTCTTCCCCTTCTTCATGGATTGTGAGCAATACGACCTCATCACGATGAATAAACACCCTTCCAAAACCATGCTTCGAGCATATTTCTTCAGCAATATTCAGCACAGCGAATAGCTGTAAATTCTTTTCACCAGTGTCTCGTAAAGAAATTTGTCCGCCTGTTGCACCCCCAGCAGATTCCCGCTCAGGACGAATATAATCCACACTAATTACCGAAGCCTGAAACCACCGTGCCGTTAATTTTATGCCATATTCAGTGCTTTTCTCAGCAATTTCATCCGTACGCAATCTACGCGAAATAAGGGACGATAAAAATTGCTCCCTTAACACAGGCAGACTTTTCCGGTAATGCTCACTGAGTACAAATACATTTTCTTTTTCTGCAATTTCAGCCTCGATAGTGGCTCTAACCTTAAGCAATACTTCAATTAATTCCTGTGAAGAGAACGGTTTCAAAATATACTCATCAATTTGCAATTTTATCGCCTTCTGAGCATATTCAAATTCATCATACCCAGTCAAAATGATAATCTTAGTGTTAGGATGATGACTACGAATCCATTCAGCCAGCTGAAGTCCATTCATAAAAGGCATTTGGATATCGGTAACTACCACATCCGGCAGCAAACGGTCTATGGCATCCGCAGCTTCCCGTCCATTCTCCGCCTGCTCGACAATCTCAAATCCGTAACGCTCCCAGTCAATCTGCCCGATAACGCCTTCCCTAACGTCTTCTTCATCTTCAGCAAGAACTAGCTTATACATGTCTCATCCCTCTTTGGAAACGTTTTAGATGTCATAAATTTTATTGTATATGATTCAAACCAATCCATCTATGGTTAAGTTATTTAAATAGTTTTAGGTATTAATATATTAAATACATATAAAAAAAGAGTTCCAGAGCAAAAAAAAACCATCCCGCCGTAGCTGGGATGGGGATGATCGGTAACCTATAAGTATTATAGCAACGCTTTGTTAAAGCGATAGCCTGCTGTCTTTTCGAAACCGATATGACGATAAAAAGCATGTGCCGGTGCGCGTTCTACGCGGTTGCCACTTCTAAGGAAAAGCTGACAGCAACCTTGCTCACGTGCCCATTCTTCTGCTGCGGCCACAAGTCTTTTACCGAGTCCGTTTCCTCTGAGTTCTTCTGATACGATAAGTGCAGTAATCTCAGTGATACAATCTGTCTGTTTGTAATACGAGCTTACCTGTCTAAGGCCGATCATACCCACAACTTCATTGTTCAGCTCTGCTACAAGTGTGCATTGGAGATTGCTGTTCTCCATGCTTTCCAGTCTCTCTTTCATCACGCTTAGCGTTGTTGGATAGCCGAATTCCCGCAGAAGCGCTGTAACTCTCTCCAGATCATTCAAGCCGCATTTGCGAATTTCCAGTACAGGTGCCATGGTACTACTGTTCATCCTCATATACCTCCACTTTTAGCATAGACGCCGCCTGCTTGGCTATCGTCCGCGCGATTTCCACATCTTCCGCCGCACTTAACGCTACTGCCATCCGCCGACCAGGACGAACTTCCGGTTTACCAAATACGCGAACCTGAGTCCTAGGCAGTTCCAAAGCTTCACCAATTCCGGTCACAGCAAAGGCTCGTCCTTCTCCATCAGCCTTCAGCGTAGCTGAGGCACCAGGTGTCAGCAATTGTACTGACTGGACAGGAAAACCAAGAATAGCTCTGACATGCACTGCAAATTGAGATAAATCCTGCGTCGCCATCGTGACCATCCCCGTATCATGGGGTCTAGGTGACACTTCACTGAACAATACGCCTCGATCTGTCAAAAAAAGTTCCACTCCAAAAATACCGAAACCTCCGAGCTGATCCGTTACTGCTTTTGCAATAGATTGCGCTTCTTCAAGCAGCTCTGGCTTCATAAAGTGAGGCTGCCAGGATTCCACGTAATCTCCATCCTTCTGAATATGTCCAATAGGTGGACAAAATACCGTACCAGACACAGATCGCACCGTCAAAAGAGTAATCTCGCTCTCAAAAGTAACAAAAGCCTCCACGATAACCCGTGTTCCTTTAGCTCTCGCTCCATCCAAAGCAGTGTTCCAGCAGTTTTCTGCATCTTCAGGTCTTTTGCATACGCTCTGACCCTTGCCAGAAGAACTCATAATCGGCTTAATGACACAAGGAGTGCCTAACTCGGCTATAGCTTGTTGCAGCTCTTCCAGACTATCCGCAAAACGGTAATCAGCAGTTGGCAGTCCAAGGTCTTCAGCCGCAAGACGACGAATCCCTTCTCTGTCCATGGTCAGCCGAGCCGCCCGCGCCGTCGGAACAACGAAAAAGCCTTCTTCTTCAAGCTCTTGAAGAGCATGAGTGGCAATTGCCTCAATCTCCGGAACAATGACATCCGGTTTCTCAGAGCGAATCAGCGCTTTCAGCGCCTCTGCATCCAGCATATCAATTACATGTGAACGATGAGCTACACCCATCGCCGGTGCATCGGTATAACGGTCTACAGCTACGGTCTCTACGCCAAGGCGTTGAGCTTCAATTATGACTTCCTTACCCAGTTCCCCGCTGCCCAGCAGCAACAGCTTGCGGCTTTGAGCTGAAAAAGGAGCTCCCCACATTGTCGATTCCAACCTCTTTCGGCAAATTGACTGTCTCGTTTTTATGAATTTCAGAAAACGTAACAGTTTCATTGTATATTTTCAGGCTTCTTTATTTTCATCCATCATACGCCAGATTGCAAGTGTTCTTCGACATTTTCCTACAAACTTCACAGAACTTTGTCGACTTTATCAACGAAAGTTTGTTCTAGACGTGATAATTGGTGGCTTATTTGGCCCCAATGATCTGCAGTCTCACCCCCTTTAAGGAGATCTAACATCGCTTTCTCTTGCTCCGCAAGCCCTTCTTGCAGGCTTTCGGCAGCAGATTTTAATTCTCTGCTGATATTCTCGACGTAATGAGCAATTAATTTTTCCTTCTGCACTGCCGCTGCAAGATTAACCGCTTCTTTCAAAAGCGGCTCTGCCGCACCTTTGACTAATTCCCGCCCAGTTCCCTCAAAGAAATAACGCGGGGATTTGAAATGGCCCCATAAAGCGGACCACTGCACAGGCTGAAGCTGGCATTCCAGATCCTTAGGAGATGGCCAAGCCTGCTCCTCATTCTCCATAAGATGAAATTCCTCCGTGGAAAAGAGTAGCTCTGTAGCTGCCGCTTCAGCAGCTTCATGTACAAGCCTGCGTCCCGTGCTCTCTAGCCGCAGCGTTGTTGCCCATAGCTCTTGCTCAAGCTCGCGCTGAGTAGTACGCATTAGTTCGGCACCACAGGCAGAGAAAATGGCTTTTAAATTCCCTGCATCCTCACGCAGTAAGGAGGGATGAAAAGATTCCTGAAAATTTCTGTTGAAGGAGAAGCTAATCCGCTGGCACACATGATAGATCAGTTCTTCACTTTCATGAATAAGATCTCTGCTAGGACGTTCCTCAGTCTCCAAAAGAGATAACCGCTTCATGGCGAACTGCCGCCGTTCCTGCAGTTCTTTTAACCCGGCTTCACGCTCGCTCGCCGCCTTGGAAGCCAGATTCTGCCATTCCTCAGCCCGGCGCCGAACCGATGCGATGCTCTCAGCAGCTGCGTTAAGTGAAAGCTGTGGAAGCTCATCACCAGCAAAGCTGGATAATGCTTGCTCAAATTCATTGAAGCGGGAGGTTTCATAAAGATCGTGATTATGTTGAGTTTTAGCTTCTAGAGCAAGCAAGCTGGACAAAGCATAGATTCTCGGAGACCGCAAACCTCCGGCACGCAGATTTTGAACGACATGTGCTTTAACCTCATCTAGTTCTTCTTCGCTTGAAGCGAGATCGGAGGCATTAATAATAAAGAACATTTTATCGAGAGCAAAGCTATCTTTAATGCGGCCCAGCTGGGCCAAGAGGCCGCGATCCGCCTTCGAAAAGGCGTGGTTATAATAGGTCACAAAACAGATCGCATCCGCATTTTTCATGTAACTAAAGGTTACGCCAGTGTGGCGTGCATGCAGTGAATCTGCTCCTGGTGTATCTACGAGCACAATCCCGCTCTCCGTCAAAGGACAGGCATAATATAGGTCAATCCCTTGCACGAAGCAAGCCCGGGTCTCTTCCGCAACTAGGTTTCGATATTCATCCAAATCAACCGTCCGCACCGTTCCTAATAGCGGCTCAGCTTCAGCCCAACCGGATGCTGCGGCTCTTAGAAATCCTGCATGCGGCAGCGCAGAGGGGTGAATTCCCCGTGTTGGCAGGCTCGCAAGTACTGCTGTCCACGTCTCCTGTTGCGGCTCTCCAAGCTGCAGCACGCTGAAGGAATGGCAGATGTCATCCCAGAAATCCGCCATGCTCTTCATCGTTACAACCGCGCTGGCATGGCGGAAGTCTCCTTCCGGCGCCAATATGCGGTTAACTGCGGCCGTGGCAGGGTGTGGCGACACGGGCAGTACTTCTTCGCCGAGCAAAGCGTTGGCGAAGGAAGATTTGCCTGCGCTGAACGCACCGAACAGTGCAAGGGTAAAGCGGCCGCCGCATGAGATCCTCCGCCCGTGCGGCCAGACTGCGCGCCGCCGATGCCATCGCTGGCTCGCGGCGCAGCAGCTCTGCCGCAGCCGCCAGCGCGTCAGCGGCTGCCGAGAGCCGCATGGCGTCCGCCCGCCGGCGAAGCCGTTCCCGCCGCCCAGCTTGCGGCGGCGGCACTTCCAGCCGCGGCGCGTTCGCGCGGCTGGGTCGCCCGCGGTGCGGCGCTCTGCGCAGCCGCACGCGGGGTGACCCTCACCTCCGGCAGGATGCCGGGGGTGAGGGTCCGGCGCGGCAGCAGCAGCGCCGCTAGCTCGTGCGCGCGGGCGTCAGCCGCGCGGTCCAGGGCGGCTAGCGCGCGGGCAGCGCTCGCCTGCCGCGTAAGGGCCTGTTCGCGGCGCTGGAGTTCCGCGCGCTGCTCCTCGATAAGCGATGGCAGCTTCGCCAGCAGCTCATCGCCAACTAACAGCGCAGCGCGGCGGAATTGGCTCTTCAGCTCTGCCGCAAGTGTGCGGCAGAAATTGAGCAGTGCCTCGCCGCTATTCCCCGTTCCCGGCTTAACTGCAGCCGCCAGCCATTCTTGGCTCACCGCCGGGAACCCTTGCTTCAGAGTCGTCTCTGCCTCCTCTGCCCACAGTCCGAGATTCTCCGCCCATTGACGTACCAGCTGAATCAGATGCCATTCCAGCTGAGCGGAAACCTCTCGGACCAGTAATCCTTGCCAGGCATCCAGTCGTTTGCCTTGCTCCTTCTCCCGTCGTCCGGCTGTAGAGAACAAACCAAAGCGGAAGCCTGGGCTGACACTCTCCACATAGCTCCCTGCCGCCTCTCTAACATCCGCAGGCATTAAGTTAGCATTATTGAGTAAGGCATCAAGATCACTTCGCAGGCTAGCTCGTGATTGCTGAGGCAGCTCCTCAAGCAGTGCCTTCTCTTCCTCCAACGATTTCAGCTCATCCATCACAACTGTAACCTCTGCACCCTCTAGCTCAGCTAAAAGAGTTTCCCGTTCCTCCTGCTGATCTTCACGGAACGCGGTTAGCGAAGAATCTGCTGTATGATGAATGGAACGTGACAAGCTATATTGAAGCAATTGTTCCCTGTGCTCCAACAGCTCTGTTATAAGGTTCAGCAGATTATCCCAATGATTCAGTGGATGCTCTTTCATTTTGAGTGAGGTAAACAGAATCCCCGCACAATGAATCCCCCACTGCTCAAAAGCATTTTCAAGCTGGCGTTTATATTCTTCAATGGAAATTTCTTGTTCTCTGTGCTTGTCTATCTGATTAACAATAAGATAGAGCGGTTTGCCCCAGTCACTGAGATTTTTGGCAAAAGCCAAATTATTCTCTGACTGAACATGGTTATAATCCATAACATAAAAGACGACATCAGCTAAATGCAGCGCGGAACGAGTGGCCGCCTGGTGGCCATCATCCGTCGAATCCACGCCAGGCGTATCCAATAGAACACCATGCTTCCCTAGAAGAGGAATCTCATTCCAGACTTCAATCGCGGAATATTCTCCGCCATTTCGACAATATTCCTGTAATCTTTCTGGTGTTGTCTCTACAGGGGTAGATTCATTTTCACTTCCCTCAACCCTTGGATAGATAAGCACTCGTGGAGCCCCGCTACGAATAGAAACAATATTGGCACTAGTCGGCACAGGTCCGGAAGGCAACACTGAGCTGCCGCATAAAAGATTAATCATGCTGGATTTCCCTGCCGAGAAATGCCCACAAAAAGCAAGGGTCAGTTCATTCCCACCCTCTTTATTTTGTAAATCTTCATATATTCGTTCAGCACTCTCATCGCCCCAGTGGCGCATTAAATCTTTCAGCCGGGAAAGCTGCGATGCTGTTTCACTTAATGTTTCTCTCTGAATTCTAACCTGTTCCGCTCCCACAGACATTCCACCTCCACAGTTACCTTCTAATCATGCACTGATCTTAATCCATTCATGAATACTGATTTAAGCTCTTTTTTATGCAAAACTTATATAGGTGCAATTTCTGAACTTTAGCGCGGAACATTTTTATAAATAATAATTACAGTTTATCACCAGTTTGACACAAATTAAATACACACTACTTACAAAATAACCTATCATCTCCTACGAAATGATACCAAAAAAGGAAGCGTGGTTGTCGTCCTGTAAAGCCAACAGTCGTTTCTCGTAGAAATATAAGGATATTCAATAAAAAAAGGAGCCAGCCCCAAGGGCCGACTCCATTTCAGGTCACTTCTCAATTATGCAGTTTCCAAAACAGGCAACAGAATTTCAAAAACTTTTCCGTGCTGCAGAATAGTCAATCCACGAGATTTGTCTCTCATTACGACAACCTCTGGTTTTACAGACATACGCTCCAGATAGTGCTCAGGCACATCACCGGAATGACTGATCGTAATGCCCTCTACTTCTTGCTCTTCATTTTCTTCCAGCGGGCTTTCCACTACGCGGTCAAAAATATCCGAGAATACCTCAAAATTATCTGTGTATACAGAAATGCATTTCATCTCTATCCCATCCTCTTCTTCAACTCTAACTTTTAACTTTTTGGCGTATGATCTTTAGCTTTCCTGACGACAGCCGTTTTCATACGTTTTTTGCCCTCTCGACATACATCAAGGAGCGGACAAACCTGACATTTTGGATTCTGAGCCTTACAGTGATATCGTCCGAAAAAGATTAGCCGGTGATGCGTGAGCGTCCATTCATCACGTGGCACAGCCTTCATCAGCTTTTTCTCCACTTCCAGCACAGAATCTTTCCAGCCTGCCAATGCAAGTCGTTTAGCAACCCGCTCCACATGAGTGTCCACAGCAATGGCAGGAACTCCAAATGCGTTGGATACTACTACGTTAGCGGTTTTACGACCTACTCCTGGCAACGTTACAAGTAAGTCATGTGCCTCAGGCACTTCTCCGCCATACTGTTCTATGAGTATAGAGCACAGGCTTTGGATATGCTTAGCTTTGTTACGATATAAGCCGATGCGCCGGATATCCCCCTCCAATTCCTCCAGCGGCACAGAAATATAATCGATGGGGGCTTTGTACTTTTGGAACAGGTCCTCGGTCACTTTGTTCACCGTTGCATCCGTACATTGGGCTGACAGCAGCACCGCTATTGTCAATTCAAAAGCGTTACTGTGATTCAGCTCGCAATGTGCATCCGGAAACAAATCTCCAATCGTATCCAAAATGTGGCGGACGTCTGCAGCTTTCATAGTGTCCCCTCCACGGAGCAAAAACGCTCAGAAAATTCTATCGAGCGTCTCACCTCAAATGTTAGAAATATAAGCAAAGTATGTATTATAACGTATGGATTCATACATTTCAACACATACGATACTGGCATTATATTTCAAGTATTAACGCCTGGATTGTCCTAATAAGAACAGTAAGCGTTTAAGCGAGAAATATAAGACATACAGTATAGGAGCAATACTTATACTTTCTTATATTTCAAAAAAAACGTCTTGACACAGGTAAAGCCCCCTGTGTCAAGACGGTGATTCACTCAGAAATCCACCATTGCAACTATTGTTTCACAATTTCAACCAAAATATCATTATTGAAATACATTATAATATTATCATTTTCTTTCAAAGATTGCACGGATAAAGTCGAATCTCCCTGATGAATATAAACATTAACAGGAACAAAGAATTGATATTTATCATTTAGATTAGCTCTCTTAGTCGACAATAAGTTAGTTGCACTTTCATAGCGTGAGAATGTTCTACTAAGTTGAGACATTACACGAACGATTGTAGATCCATCCGTATCCTTACGAATCTCTACTCGGTCACCTGTGGTCAAGTTGCTAAGAGCAGTCGTTGTCGAGCCATCACGAATGATTTTGACTCCTCCGCTCACCGCTAAAGTCTGTGTTGCTCCAGCAAAATCTTTCACAACCAAGCTATTCGCAGCGGTATCTACAGAACTAACCTGACCTGTTGTAAGCTTAATCGCTTGGATAGCCAGCGGTGTGCTTCCATCGAAGGTCACGTTAAGATAATCACCCGCTTTTAAAGCTGTTAGCTTAATGCTTTCACCAGCTTCATTGGTCATCGGGATAGCATAAGTATTGATCTCGCTGGTTCCCCCATTCCATTTGATGCTCAAACGGTTGGTTCCAGAATTAACCGTTGCTGCTTCAACCTGAAGAACTGACTTTACTTTCAGGACAGCGATTAGGTCCTGATTTGCAGTTAACGAGGCTGTCACATAACTGCCAACAGGAACATCTGTTACGGTTGGATTTGTTTTACCAAAAATATCAATAAACTGTGGAGTTGGCAGTGTCAGACTCTGTCCGTCATTTAGCTTCATAACTATAGTTCTTGCGGCAACATTGATTGAAGTAACGGTTCCTTCGTACTTCGTAACTACTTCCAATGATAACGCACGTTGTCCGATTGCCTTTATATTCACCTTGCGATTCTCTGTCAGTCTTGCCCCGATGCTAGTTAAGTTAGGAAGTACACCTTCATAGGACAGCTTTGTTTTTTCATCCAACTGAACCACATGTGCCTTATTGCTAGTATCCATAACCGTCAACAGCTGCGTTTTAGAATTATAGTCTATAACCGCTGCTCCACTATACTGTTCAATTTGACGGCTTAACACTTCAATTTTGGTGACTTGATCGCTGCTGTTTAAGGTAACCTGAATCTTGTCCCCACCTACTGCATCAGCAATAAGATCATCAGCTACTGCTCCACTCATGTTCGGAATAACAATCGTCGGTTTAGTGCCAAGCAGTTTAACCTCACGATTTCCGTCTGCTTTTTTGTAAACAACTGTGGAACTAGTCAGCTCGGTGAGTACCCCATCAACTGTCCGTTCAACACCTTCTGTCACTTCTACAGTGCGGATCACATTATCTTGAATCGTATATTTGACCGCATTACCTGTCTTCAAATCTGCAGGTTTCAGCACTGATGCTTGGGAGCTGAATAATGAAGTCCCATCTTCCCATTTAAAAGTTTCTACAGTACCCGCAGTATTTTTGAAAGTAATGCTTTTACCAGTAAGATCTACACTTTGAATAGTGCCTGTGGTTGTTTTGTTAACAACCCCTGAAGTCACTTGAACCTTTACTACTTTATGCGAACCACTATACGTTTCACGTTGCAGTGAAACTACACTGTCTGTTATCAGCGAAGCAGGTTCAATTCCAGCTCCATTTACATCCACAAAGGAAGTAGTCTCATCGTAGTAGTATTCAGTGAACCCTGTTGGTGACTTTAACCAAAGCTTATTACCTGGAGCTACCATGGCGAAGTTTCCTGACAGAGTCTCTACTTGTTGTGTAGGGTCAGTCACTTCAACATAAGCCGCGTTATATGTCGCGCCAATTACAGTAACCTTAGTGTAGGGTTGGACATCACTTAGATTGATTCTGCTTTCAGAAGCACTTGTGTAATAAGCAGTGCTTGCTCCCAGAGTATATGTAGAAGTCTTTCCGTTGTTATAGACG
Organism: Paenibacillus sp. FSL H7-0323; assembly: GCF_038002725.1. Taxonomy (NCBI): domain Bacteria; kingdom Bacillati; phylum Bacillota; class Bacilli; order Caryophanales; family Paenibacillaceae; genus Paenibacillus; species Paenibacillus sp. FSL H7-0323. Next base: position 2,618,390 of record NZ_JBBODB010000001.1, read on the forward strand.
GAAAGTTTCCCATCTGCTAATTGACTGATCGTTCCTGATACTGTGTTGTCGTATTCAACCGTATTGTGAGCTTCAGCGCGACTGAAAAAAGTCGCCAATTGCGCACGTGTTACAGCGCCTTGCGGATCAAAACGATTTCCGTCAAGTCCATTGGCTAGGCCTAAATTAACGGCAACGTTGATGTAACCACGTTTGTTGGCAGACACTTTGGTATCATCCGAAAAGCCAGTTGGCTCACTAGCGGCCCCTGCTGCATCTGCGCTTTTTCCAAGGGAGCGGATTAGCAGCTCCGCAATCCATTCCCGGGATGCTTTACGCTCTCCCCAAGAAGTCTTCAGATTATCTGGAGCCATTTCGGTTGCTTTATCGAGTAATCCTTGTTGAAAAGCTAACACAACATAATCCTTGTAATAATTCGTAACTTTAAAATCGGTAGGCAACGCTACCGCAGAAGAAGCATCCACTTTATCCTGCAGCTTCATAAACCGCAGGGCCATAAGCACTGCTTCCTGCTGAGTTACAGAATCACCCGGACGGAACAATCCATTATTTCCAACCACAATTCCTTGTGAAGCGAGTTTATAAATATGTTTTTCAGCCCAGAAGCCTGTCTTTACATCGCTAAAAATCCCTACAGATTGTGTAGTGGTTGATGTCGGTGTAGTGGCAGCTGTGTCTGCAAACACTGCACTTGCACCACCAAAAACCATAACGCCAGCCATAACAGCCGACACTGCTTTATTAGAATAAGCCTTCAATGGACGTTTTGACCTTTTTTGCGCGGACAATAGATTATTCCCCTCTCTATGACTCAAATAAATAGTATGTTTAAAAATTCGTCAGCTAGATACCTAATTCCTTTGTTGCATAACCATTTAAGAATTATCTCTAGTCATAGGATGCAATAGATCCACATGGCCCATTAGACTTTCTACCTTTTCACCATCAACTAAAACTTCGATACTCTTTACTTCCGCAAATTGAAAATAAGTTTTGGCAAGTGAAGTAATGGCAAAGGATTCTCCACCCGCACCAAGCTGAGCTTCATCTGGTTTATGAATATCCATTACGATTTGACCCTCTACGAATTTTAATGATTTCAGTTCAATTTTCCCCCACAAAGGTACAAGATCTGTATTCTCACTACTTTGCAGTGCTTTGAACGTCTCTGTATATTTCTCAACATCGTCAGAGTAGTTAATCGTAGTCTTAGCAGGCACTAAATCCATAATTTGCGAATCAGTGTAATAAACTTCAATACTCTGGCTTTGCTTTTGTGTCTCATTTTCTACCGGCTTCGAAGACGGCTGAGTTTCTGCATTAGTATTATCTGCTGTCGGTTGCGGAGTGCTAGCCACTTCGGTTTCCTGATCATCAGACGGAGCTGGGGTACTTTCTCCCGCACCACTTACAACGTTTGTAGTATCTTGCTCCACTCCATTAGCAGGAGCTGCAGTAGGCTTATCTCCACAGCCAGCTATCACTAGTAGAAGCAGCGCAGCAACCCCAACCATAGTCCATTTTTGTTTAAACATTAATAAACGCCTCCTCTAGATGAATACGGGCAGACAGGTACCGCAAAACCACTTCTTGCCTTTTTATTGATAAAAGCAGAAAGCTGACTTTGCGGCGCTCGTCTGCCACTGGTCTGTTATTTTATACCCAAATATTCCTTGATCCCACTCACTATTGAAGCAGCAACTTTATTTTGTAATGCTTCCGTAAAGAGCAATGTCTCATCCTTCTTATTGCTAAGGTATCCTACTTCAAGTAGAACAGCAGGCATTTTCGTTTCACGAATGACATGGAAATTTCCGTATCGTACACCGCGATCACTAAGCCCTGTAGCCTCAACAAGATACTTATGCATTACTTTCGCTAAGGCCTTACTGGCTTCCCGCTGATAATACGTTTCTGTCCCGCTTGCCGCAGAAGATGCGGAACTGTTAGCATGTACAGAAATGAATAGATCTGCTTTTAAATTATTAGCCATAGCCGCTCTATCCTTGAGCTCCAAGAATGTATCGTCACTGCGTGTCAGTACGACATCGATATTACTTTCTTTTTTCAGCAATGCTGCTGTCTTAAGTACTATAGCTAAATTAAAATTCTTTTCGTATTTTCCTGTTACTCCTACTGCACCAGAATCTTTGGCTCCGTGCCCCGCATCCAGTACTACGAGCTTCTTGCCATCATTACCTGGCTGTGTTGAAGTATCATCCGTACTTTCTGCATTCAGGTCAATGATAACCAACTTAGAATCCGTCCCAGATACGCTGATGTTATAATTCTTAGGATAATTCAAATCAATTACAAAACGTACAGTATAAGGATTGGAGCTATAAAGCGAATACCGGACACCTGATACATCAGGATAATCCTTCACTTCCAGTTTACCATTCAGATCAGGATCAAGAACTTGTCCCGTACCAAACAGATCTGAGAAAGTGGCATTAGGAAAATCAATAACTAACCGATCCGGCCCTGTCATTACACTTACTTTTGGCTCGGAATTACCTTCCATCGCAATGCTTAAACGATTCTCACTAAAGCTCAAACCATTTATCATGGTTAAATTTTTAGTAGGATCTACCGGCGGAACAACAACTTCAGATCCACCATTTCCAGAGTTCCCATCAGAACTGCCGTTTTCATTTGAGGATCCTGGGGTAATAAGATACACGATCTTCTTCGCATTATCCCAAGTGACGGTGAGACCAAACTGCTCACTTATGAACCGTATAGGTACAAGTGTCGTATCACTCCGCAGGACAGGCGCAGTGGTAAGCTGTACTGTTTTGTCATCAACCGAAGCTGTCTTTTGATTAACAATAAGTTTGATGACCTTCCCTTGCTGTTCAATCGTCACCGTTTTGCTTTTTTGATCCCAGCCCACGGTATAACCAAGACTCTCGGAGATCAATCTCAACGGTACCATGATAGTATCATTCACATTTTCAACCGGTACTTTTTGCCCTGCAGTAATCTCTTTGCCGTCTAGATAAATCTTGCTATTCGCGGCAGCAGCATGTCCATGCTCAGGCAAAACCAACACAAAGAGCAACAATAACAACATCAAACTGAATTTCTTCATTCTTCACCTCTAAGAATCTAGTATTCGCCTGTGAATGGCGATCGTGGTGCCCCTGTCTCCGTCAACCTCAGACCTCTATTAGACGCTGGTAATCTATAAAGGTTGCGAATATATTCCATAAAAATTGAGAAATCTCACCAACCGCAAGTGTTAAAGCCCCAGATATTCCTTAATTCCGGCAACAATTTCTCTCGCTAATTTCTCTTGAAGCTGCTCACTATACATCGCCGATTCATTTCCTGAATTTGTAAGATATCCTACCTCTAGCAAGACTGCTGGCATTGTGGTTTCCCGTGTAACATGAAGGCTTTTCGTACGAATCCCGTTGTCTTTAAAACCAGTAGCGGCTAATAAATGCTTATGCATAATCTGAGCAAGAGGCAGACTATCACTGCGAGAATAATAGGTTTCACTGCCATTTATTTTATCTCTATTTGGATATCCAACCTCTAGCGAATTCGCGTGCACTGAAATAAAGAGATTCGCTTTAGCAGCCTCCGCAATTTTCACGCGATCCTGAAGCCCCAATGTAGCATCGTCAGTTCGAGTAAACACCACGTCAACTAATGCTTCCTGCGTTAACAGCGTTTGTACTTTGCGGATGACGGCCAGATTGAAGTCTTTTTCCAGCTTACCTGTGAGACTGACAGCTCCTGATTGAGTTCCGCCATGACCCGCATCTAGAACTACAATTGGCTTACCTAACGTTCCATTAGCCCCTGTGGTGTTGCCTCCGCTGTTAGTTACATTCAAATCAATCGTAACCAGCCCGGTGCTTTCATCCGTACTAAGCTGGTACGGTTGATTTCCAACCGTTTGAATTACGAATCTGACAGTGGACGGACTCACACTGAACAGTGCATAACGGATCTCAGAAACGAGCGGGTAGCCGGCAACGTCCAGCTTACCTTGTGGACCGCCAGTGGTGGTAATACCCGTAAGACTTCCAATGAAATTCGGATCGAACGCAGCACCCGGAAAATCTACGACGATTCGATCAGGGTTGCTCATTTTTGTAACGTTTGGCTTAGTAGCCCCCGACACAGCGATAATAAGTCGGTTCTCAGTGAATACTGCCCCGTTTACTAGAAGGCCTGTTGGAATTCCTGCTGTGCTTCCCGGTGCCGTAGTTGTTTGTGGAACTGGTGTCGGGCTGGGTGAAGTTACTACACTGCCAGCAGTTGTCCCGTTGTCATTTCCCGGCGTAGCACTTGGAGTTGGAGCAGGTGTATTAGTTGCTGTTGGATTGGTAGTATTCCCCTCAGGTGTCATTGCAGGATTGCTAACTTGTCCACCTGTCAAATAGACGGTTTTATCAACATTATCCCAGCCCACCTTTAAGCCGAACTGCTCGCTTACGAAACGAATTGGAACAAGTACTGTGCCGCCACTCTGCTTAGGAGCTGCATTTAAATCAAATGTCACCCCATCTGCATCAGCTGTTTTCCGTCCTACCGCCAGCTCAATGCTTTTACCATCCTGGTGAACGGTTACTTTCCGGGTCTGCTGCTCCCATAACACCTCGAATCCAAGATTCTCTACTACCACTCTGACCGGAATCATAACGCTACCATTTACATTTTCGAGTTTAATTCCTTTTGGCAAAGCAAGTTCCTGATTGTCCATAATAATTCTGCCTGTGCTGCTACCAGCTGCGGCAGCTTCTTGTCCGGTGGATGTTAAAAATAATAAAGGCAGTAACAAAAGCAGCAATACACGAAGCCCAGCTCTTCTCATTCTCATTTTCCGCTCCTTCTGCAAGTAATAGATCCTAGATAAGTATTTAGACGACAGAAATCACCAAATGTTTCCTTAATGACCAATGAATATATCGATTATAGCAAAAAAACTTCTATTTCCGACACCTGGAAATAGAAGTTTTGCGTATTTTTTGTAAAGTTTAAGAATCAGACCAGTTATATCCTCTTTTTAAGAGAATAGCTTTGCAGCATGACGCTCTTCATAAGCAGCAATTTCATCTGCATGTTGAAGGGTCAAACCGATATCATCCAAGCCTTGCAGCAGGAATTGACGACGGTGCTCATCCAGATCAAAGCTGATGCTCAGTCCGAATTCATCTTGTAAAGCATTGTTCTCAAGATCAACTGTCAGCTTATAGTCCTCATGCTCAGCTGTCCGTTTGAACAATTCATCCACTTGCTCTTCCGAAAGCTTAATCGGCAGAATGCCGTTCTTAAAGCAGTTATTGTAGAAGATATCCGCATAAGAAGGTGCAATTACAACTCTGAACCCGTAATCCATAATCGCCCATGGTGCATGCTCCCGAGAGGATCCACAGCCAAAGTTAGCGCGTGAGATCAGAACAGAAGCCCCTTGATAACGTGGTTTATTCATTTCGAAGGCTGGATTATCGTTACCTTCTTCATCAAAACGCCATTCATAGAACAAAAACTGTCCAAATCCCGTCCGTTCAATCCGTTTCAAAAACTGTTTTGGAATAATCGCATCCGTATCTACATTTACCCGGTCAACTGGTGCAACAATTCCTGTTAATTTTTTAAAAGCATCCATAGTTTTATCCTCCCGTGTTCTCTCTAGTTCTATGAGCTGACGGCTTCCGTCTTATAATTCCAATCACGTACATCAGTGAAACGACCTTTGATCGCAGCTGCGGCTGCCATAGCTGGAGATACAAGATGTGTACGTCCTCCGCGTCCTTGGCGTCCTTCAAAGTTACGGTTCGAGGTAGATGCACAGCGTTGTCCAGGCTGCAGAACATCCGGGTTCATGGCCAAGCACATGCTGCATCCCGCTTCACGCCATTCAAAGCCAGCGTCAGTAAAGACTTTATCAAGTCCTTCTTTCTCAGCCTGCATCTTAACACGGCCCGAGCCTGGAACAACAATGGCAGTAACCTTTTCAGACACCTTATGACCTTTAGCTACCACTGCTGCAGCTCTCAAATCTTCGATCCGTCCGTTAGTGCAGGAACCGATAAATACATAATCGATCGGAATTTCAGAAATAGGTGTTCCAGGAGTCAAATCCATATATTCAAGCGCCTTTTCAGCAGCTTTACGTTCATTTTCAGTGGTGAAGTCCGCCGGATTCGGTACACTGGAGTTGATGTCAGTTCCCATGCCCGGGCTAGTCCCCCAGGTCACTTGTGGAATCAATGTTTCCACATCAAATTCAACAACCGTATCGTACTGGGCGCCCTCGTCACTTACAAGACTCTTCCATGCTTCTACAGCATCATCATAAGCCTCGCCTTGCGGTACGTATTGACGTCCACGCAGATAATTAAAAGTAGTTTCATCAGGGGCAATCAAGCCAGCTCTTGCTCCGCCTTCGATCGACATATTGCAGACAGTCATACGTTCTTCCATCGACAATTCACGAATAGCTTCGCCTGTATACTCAATTACATAACCTGTGGCAAAATCAGTACCGTATTTAGCAATAACACCCAGGATCATATCTTTTGCTGTTACGCCAGGGTTGCGTTTGCCTGTAAAGCGTACTTCCATAGTCTTAGCTTTGGATTGCTGCAAACATTGGGTAGCCATTACATGTTCAACTTCACTAGTTCCGATACCGAATGCCAGCGCGCCGAATGCACCATGCGTGGAGGTATGGCTGTCGCCGCAAACGATAGTTTTTCCAGGATGTGTCAAGCCGATTTCAGGACCCATTACGTGTACAACGCCTTGATCAATATCGTTCAGATCGAACAGTCTTACACCAAAATCAGCACAGTTCTTAGAAAGGGTATCAATTTGTTGCTTAGAGATTGGATCTTTAATGTTAAAACGATCTTTAGTTGGTACGTTATGATCCATCGTTGCGAAGGTCAGCTCAGGACGGCGAACCTTCCGGTTGCTGAGGCGAAGCCCTTCAAAAGCCTGCGGAGAAGTAACTTCATGAACCAAATGCAGATCAATATAAATAATGCTAGGTTTGCCTTCCTCTTGATGAATAACGTGATTCTCCCAAATCTTCTCAAACATTGTCTTGTTGCTCATAATTTCACCTCATTAATAGAATCGTTCATTGGAAGAGAGCGTGGAGTCTCTCTTGAATGAACTAATAATAACACCCCTGTCTTTATAATTCCAAGATATGATATCTATAAAAGTGATAGTCTGAACCTATAAGCTGAGTTAGGGTGTGTTGAGGCGCAATATGTAGGTGCGATGCACAACCGGAATGTATAGGAGCGAGGCGCAAGCTGGATGTGTAGGAGCGTTTAGTTGTATTTTGTACAGCTATATTCCTGTGAATCATTCGTTAATGAATATAACTGTATTTTGTGCAGCTATTTTCTTGAATTATCGCTCTATAGCTGGGAACTCTGGTTTTTAGTTGTATAGAATACACTTAAAACCAAAATGATCCCTTTTGCATACGAAATAGCTGCACAGAATGCAGTTATCTCATAGATACTCTCAAGATCCGGCGCAATAAATATATTGTGAGAGGATATCGGATACTTCGATCAGTGCAGTAGGGATAATTCTTGAAAACAGGCCCGGCAAATTCTGGGGAGCGAAGAAGTGAATGCTCCTTCGGGTTGCCTATACAAAACTATAATCCAATAGGATATACTTATAAGTAAATCATTTCCCTAAGGAGTCCATATATGGAACTGAGACAACTGCAGTATGTGCTGCAAATCGCAGCCGAAAAAAACTTCTCACGTGCAGCGGACAAGCTGCATATTGCCCAGCCCTCGCTCAGCCAGCAGCTTTCCAAACTGGAAAAAGAGCTCGGCGTAATGCTTTTTCAGCGTAATACCAGCTCAGTTGAGCTGACCTACGCAGGTTCTAAATTCGTTGAACAAGCCCAGATTATCATTGACGCAGTGGAGCTGCTGCGACAAGAGATGTCCGACATATCAGAACTGCGCACTGGACGTGTAGTTGTGGGCAGTATGCCGATTACAGGTGCACATCTTCTGCCGCATGTGCTTCCAGTTTTCAAACAAAATTATCCTGAGGTAGAAATTACGCTGCTAGAAGACTCGTCGATGAACCTAGAGAAGCTCACGGCAAGTGGCCAGACCGATTTAAGCCTGCTCTCCTTACCCCTCGAAATTCCAGCTTTAGCTTATGAAGAGCTTGGAGAGGAAAGAATTGATCTTGCAGTCCCTCCTGAACATCCGCTCGCTAAACGAATCTTAGATGGAACACGGACCTCACTTGAAGAGCTTAAGGACGAACCTTTTATCGTACTTAAGGAAGGTCAGGGCTTCCGCAAAATGACTGTGGAGCTGTGCCGGAAAGCCGGATTCGAGCCACGAATCGTTTTCGAGAGCAATAATATGGAAACCGTTCAATCCCTAGTGGCAACAGGCATGGGCGTGACTCTTGTTCCTCGTTTTATCGCTCGTGCACCGCGAAGTGAATTTGTTCCAGTCTACTTACCGCTCGCTGATCCAGTGCCTAGTCGTACGCTAGTTGTAGCATATCGACGCGGACGATATTTATCCAAGGCCGCAAAGGCTTTTGTAGAAACATTCAAATCAACCGTGTCTGAATTAACGGAAGAATAGAATATATACAAATAAAGTGCCCCAGTAACCATTCGCGTGGTTGCCGGGGCACTTTTTCAGGTAAACCTCTTTTAACAGTACTAGATTATTTACGCAAATTACGCTGTGTAATCAGGCGGTTCTGATCATCCGACACACGTGCTTTACTTGAATCAGTCAATCCCTTATCAACTGGAGCCCCGGTGTGCTCTTCCACAAATTCACGAGTCACACTATTCTGAAGCTCTGCTACTTCGTTTGAATCTTGATTCTGTCCCTGCTCGGCATTGTTGTCTTTAGTCAATTTAATCCACCTCCTGATAACAGATTATAAGTTCTTTACCCCTTCTCTTTGAGGTTAAACATAATATATGGAGCTTTCTGCATGAAGAAATATATCCTACGTTTTCCCTTTGCAATGCAACCAGCTCCATGGTATTCTATTGAAAATAAGTGAAACGTGCAGACGGGACCAGTAAGAATGAGTCTAACCGCGCCTAGAGAGTAGATTCCGACAGGCTGAAAGAATTTACCGCGGTTTTCGTTCCGAATCCTACCCCCGAGCGGCCTGTGTCTAACAGGACGGATCCTCCCGTTATGAGAATGAAGTCGGATGATCCCTCATCAATGAAGGTGGTACCGCGGAAGTTTATAAGCTTTCGTCCTTTGCTAAGTCTAAGGATGGGGGCTTTTTGTTGTTTTCAGGACTTAATAAACGAAGAGGATGTGGACAGAAATGACGACGCGAATCGTGGTCAAAATAGGCAGCAGCTCGCTGACCGGACCCGAGGGCGGTTTGAATCGTGAAGCAGTCTCCTTTTTTGCCTCAGAGATTGCCGAGTTGAAGAAAAACGGCTGTGAGGTGTTGTTAGTAACCTCTGGTGCGGTAGCCGCCGGCTTCCGCAGTATCGGTTATCCAGCACGTCCGAAGCTGCTGCATGAGAAGCAGGCCGCTGCGGCTGTGGGTCAGGTACTGCTGATGCAGGCTTATCAGGAAGCTTTTGCCCGGCATGGAATTACTACCGCGCAAATATTGCTGACTCGCACCGATTTCTGCAGCCGCAGAGCCATGAATAACGCTATGATGACTGTAGAAGAGCTACTTCGCCAAGGAGCGGTGCCCGTATTTAACGAGAATGACACTGTCTCCGTAGATGAACTGAAATTTGGCGATAATGATACCCTCTCTGCGCTCGTAGCCAACCTGTTAAAAGCCTCTAGACTGCTTGTCTTAACCGACATGGATGGTTTATACAGTGGAGATCCCCGCAACCATCCGGATGCTGTCCGTTATCAGTTCGTAGATGACATTACACCAGAGATATATGCTATTGCTGGTGGAGCTGGCTCTAGTGTTGGAACAGGCGGTATGCGATCCAAAATCGATGCGGCCAAAATTGCTACTCGGGGTGGTGTTCCTGTCTTTGTCGGAAGAGCCACCGAACCTGGTGATTTACAGCTTGCTGCAATGGGAGAAGGCAGGGGCACTTATTTTGCAACGAAGCTATCCTCTCTTACCGTCAAAAAACAATGGCTAGGCTTTATGTCTACCCCTCTCGGCTCCCTATACGTGGACGAAGGGGCTGTAGAAGCTTTGCTACATGGCGGACACAGCCTGTTGCCTGTAGGCGTCAAACAGACAGAAGGTAGTTTTCACGCAGGAGATGTTGTAGAAGTCCTTGGACCCGACTCCAAATTGCTTGGACGTGGGATTGTAAATTACGATGATGCTCAGCTGCGCAGCATTCAAGGTCTGCCAAGCCGTGAAATTGTACCGAAGCTGGGAGAAGTACACCGGCTTGAGGTCATTCACCGTGACGAATGGATTACACTGAGATAAACATTTTTTTCAATTCAAATATAGGGAGGAAACGTCATGAGTGAAGTTATTAATAAGAGTAAATTAGCCAAGGAGACAACAGGAGTTCTAGCAAGCTTAACAACTGGCCAGAAGAATGAAGCACTGCTGGTCATGGCCGATGCACTTCGCCGCGAAGCTCCCGCCATTATCACCGCCAATGCGGAGGATTTGGAACGAGGAAGACTTAATGGAACTCCGGAATCCATGCTCGACCGGCTGGCATTAGATGTTGACCGGATTAACAGCATTGCCGAAGGCCTGCAACAAATCGCTGTATTACCGGACCCTATCGGTGACACGCTAGAAAGCATTGAACGTCCTAACGGCCTCAACATCCAGAAGCTGCGTGTTCCGATTGGTGTGATCGGCATCATCTACGAAGCACGTCCCAATGTTACTGTTGATGCTGCGGGTCTATGTCTCAAAACCGGCAACGCTGTTGTGCTGCGCGGGGGCTCCTCTGCCCTGTCCTCCAACCGTAAAATTGTCGAGGTTCTGCACAATGCTCTTGCTGAAACCTCAATGCCGCCTAACGCGCTTCAGCTGATTGAAGACCCAAATCGTTCTTCAGTAGATGAAATGCTAAAGCTGAACGGACTTTTAGATGTGATTATCCCGCGCGGAGGCAGCTCTCTTATTCAAAATGTAGTCCTTAACGCAACCGTTCCCGTAATTGAAACTGGAGCAGGCATCTGCCATACTTATCTCGACGCAACTGCCTTGCCAGAAATGGCACAGAACATTAGTTTAAATGCCAAAGCTCAGCGCCCTTCGGTATGTAACTCTATGGAAACACTACTCGTTCATCAGGATTACGCGAGCAAATATCTGTTATCCTTAGCCGAAGCATTCCGTGAGGTTCATGTAGAACTTCGTGGCTGTCAACAAACCATCTCTCTTGTCCCATGGGTATTACCTGCAACCGTAGAAGACTACGCTACAGAATACAATGATTATATCCTTAATATTAGAATCGTCAGTGATTTGGAAGAAGCTATGCAGCATATCGCCCAGTATGGCACGAAACATTCGGAATGTATCGTAACAGAAGATCAGGAGAACTCCACACGCTTTTTACAAGAAGTGGATGCTGCCGCTGTTTATCACAATGCCTCAACCCGCTTCACGGATGGCTTTGAATTTGGATTCGGTGCAGAGATTGGTATTAGTACCCAGAAACTCCACGCTCGTGGCCCGATGGGTCTGCCTGCACTAACTTCAACCAAATATAAGATCTACGGAACGGGACAAATTCGGGGTTAGTATACACGTTTAAGTATTCTATCACACAACTTTTAGGAGGATTTTAGCCATGTGTCAGCAACCTTCAGTTCCACTCATGAATCATAATATTGTTTTTTATGGCGCAGGCTCCATGGCAGAAGCCATCGTTCGCGGGATGATTAGCCGCAATATCGTGAAGTCCGATAATGTCATCATGCTCAATCGCAGCAGCAGTGAACGTCTGGCAGAATTAAAAAGCCGTTATGGTGTAATAGGCACAAATGATCCCGAACAAAAAATAGAATACCTACGTAACGCACCAGTAATAGTACTGGCAATGAAACCTAAAGATGCTGCAGAATCCTTACGCGGACTAGGCCCGCTTCTTTCTCCGGATCAGATTGTAGTTTCTGTCATTGCAGGTCTATCTATTCGAACCATGCAAGGTCTACTTGGCAAAGCACAGCCTATTGTTCGCACAATGCCTAACACCTCCAGTTCCATCGGTCTGGGTGCCACTGGTCTAGCCTTCTCCAAAGAAGTAGACGAAAGAGGCCGTCGCCTTGCTCTTAATATCTTTGAGGCTGTCGGGCTTACAACAGTCATTGATGAGGAACGTATGGAAACCTTGACCGGAATTTCAGGCAGCGGGCCTGCGTATATCTATTACATGATGGAAGCCATGATCGCCGCTGGTATCCGTGGTGGGCTGCCACTTGATCAAAGCACCGAATTAACTGTTCAAACTGTGCTGGGAGCTGCCCGAATGGTACAACAGACGGGAGAAGAACCCGCAGCACTTCGTAAGAAGGTTACTTCCCCTAATGGATCAACACAAGCAGCTATAGAAGTGCTTGAACGAGGGGAATTCTTTGAAACTGTGATTGCAGCCGTTAACCGATGTGCCGAGCGCTCACGTGAAATGGGTGCTGCCCTAGAGAAAGAGCTTCGTTCTTAACCAAAAAAAGATCGCAACCCATCCCCTCATCGGGTGGGAAGCGATCTTTTTTTACCTTGTTACAACATTTCCATAATTATCTCTTACGATTACCTTTAGATTTACAGGAGCCGCAACGGTCACGTTCAACGCATTCCTGGAGTTATCGAATACTAGATGTCTAGGTATGTCTCCTAAAATGACGTAAAATGTGTCTCCGACTTGTTTAGTTTGCAACAGCCGCTTCTCTTGCTCTTGCTTGAGTTGCCCTTCTGCCGTGGAATAACTCCCAAATACATTCAACTCATTCCCAGCCGTTCGATCAACCATAATTCCATAAGGTTCGGCAGCCTGGATTATAAGTGTACCTACACCCTGTGGAACATTCCCCTTCCATTCCGGCAAGGAATAATTCTCCTCTGTAGATGAGATCACATGTCTAAGTTCCTGTGTTAATCCTAAAGAGCTGACTCCTGCGAATACTAAACAGCACACTGCCAGAAATCCGACGAACAGAACACTTAGCACATCATAGTACATTTTCCCTTTACCACGGAACCATAAGGTGTAAATTACAATTTCTAAACCAAGTAAGATAAAAATGAGCGGCCACCAAGCAAGCGTTGTCTCGAACACATCCGCTCCTTTCCACTGCGAGACCATTATTAATGCCCCGAGAAATAAAAGGCTCAGTCCCATCGACAACGTACCTACACGCCAACTTCTAGACTTCCCTACGTTCACTGGAAACTCGCTAGTTACCATGACTCCCGGCTCTACTTCTATTGGATTATTCAAGATTGACCCCCCGCCCCTTTTCTACCTTTATTATTTTTACTTCCAGTCATCAGCTTCACCCCACCACCAATCAATAACACGGAGACGACAATGGTCTTAAAATATTCATTTACGCGATATTCCAGCCGCCATTCTGGAAATCTGATATCAATGGCAGGAACTGCGACATTCACAACAATAAAGTATAATCCGAGACACATCAGGACTGCTCCGAGCCAGCCTTGATGATTTAAGAAACCTTCGATAACCGGCTTATCCTGCAAAGGTTCACGTCCATATCGGCTAACTAACTGTAAGCCATCGAATAAGCTATAGAACCAAATGACCGGGATAAGGAAAAAGAGCAATGTTAACCGCAATAGATCCATGACATAAATACTTCCTAAGAAAAGAAGCATGAGCTGGAGCCCTCTTTTTTGCAGTCCCAGATACATCTGTCCAGCGCCAGGAAATGCGGATAGTAATGTCGCTAATACTTTGCTGCGTCGTCCTTCCTCACGTCCAGCCTCCATCTCTTCGAATAATGTGCGGTCAACAAGCATTTCACCTGCTTGTTTACGATGGATCAACTGAACTGCATCAAACATGCAATACAGCCAAATTACTGGCAATACTCCAAACAGCAGCAAAAATGCATCACTCGAAGTAATTCCAGCCAAGAATAACATAACGGTCATGAATCCGAAAAAAGAAATCAGAAAGGATAGTCCACGCTGCATCAGCCCCATATGAAAATGACCCAATCCAGGAATGAAAGACAATAAGATGACATGCACACGTTCATTATCCTCCGTCTTTACGGGCATAGTAGAACTAAAATCCAGCATTGATCCATCAGGCGCTACAATTGGAGTGGGCATTTGCAGTAATTTAATCACCAGATGAATCATCGAAAGAATCCATAGAAGTAAGAATCCGATCACGCCCAATGCCAGAATCCCCTCATCCCCTTCAGCCATAGCGATTAAGAATGACATAAATAACACACCAAAGCTTAGCAAAAAATAAACAATCCCTTGTGGTCGTCTTCCCATATAATAATGACCTGCTCCAGGAATCATATTAAGAAAAAGACCCTTAATTTTATTACGCTGCTGTTGCATTGTTCATTTCTCCTCTCATTTCTGTCTTCCGTCCATAATCCGGCTCAACCATCCGCTGGTGGCTTGCATGAATTGTTCGCTATAAGATGGCGAATTATCTTTCTTAGGGACAATAAGCTCCATTTCACCCGTGAGTAACTTATCAAACATCCCGGAAGACATAATCAACAGCGTTAACGAAGCAGCAACGGCATAATGAAAGATTGTTTTATCATACCAGCGATAACGCCGTGATCCTTCTTCTTGCCCCGCTACTTCTTCTATGACTACTGAAGATCTCACCGTAGCCACCCAATCTCCCATAACTCTCTCTGTAAAAGCAGACGAATTCTCCAATGAAGGCAGATCCTCCTTTAGCTCATCCAGCATCTCCATGTATGAAACAAATGTGTCTTCATCCTTGAGCAGCATTAGTTCCCATTCTTCTCGCTCTAAACTATTTTCTTGCCCTTCAAGATAAGCTTTTGCCTGCTCGCGGCGAATTAGGTTTTCTCCACTCTTCATCATAGCCATTCGTCCTCCTTCCAATGTTTTCGCATCCATTGTCTCGCCCTATATAGTCTGGACTCCACCGTCTTCAGAGTAATTTCATTTTCAGCAGCAATTTGCTCATATTTTTTATTTTCCAGATAATAAGCCACCATAATTTCCCGATGACCCTCCGGTAAATTGTTGATCTCACCCGACAGACGATTCATCCGGTCACGACGGACAACAGTGGCTAGTACATCCTCCTCATTAGAAGGTCTCTGGCTCAGCACAAGCTCATAGTCACCAGGTAACTCTCGTAGCCGATCACGTTTACGTTTGGCATCAATAGCCTTATTTAAGGCGATCCGCGTAATCCATGATTTTAAGCCTTGATAACGGTAGTCAGGGAGAGATTTATACATCTGAAGAAAAGCTTCCTGAGCAGCGTCTTCAGCCCCTTTGACTTCACGTAATACAGAATAGGTGATTTTGTATATGTGCTGACTGTATGTATTTACAAACTGGCGAAACGCATCTTCGTCTCCTTGGCAAATTCGCTTGATTAATAGCTCTTCCTCAATGACTCTCCCCTCCTTCCCACAGCAATAGACGCTGAGATCTTCGCCTACCCCTGCACTTATCTAAAAAAATAAAAAAAGAACCGTACAGACTCTAGCAATAGCTAAAGCAATACGGTTCTCTCCTAAACGATCTATCTTCCACCATTGCGGAATTTTTGTGTATACGTCTTAACATCCTGAGCGTTCTTGACCCGGTTACGGGCCCATTCCAGCAATATCCGGTCGATATAACGAAAATGAACCTTCCCCGCAAATACGGATTCCTTGAGTGCTAACAGAATCAGCTCCTCAGGATATCGGTCTTGATCCACCCAGCTGGAAATCGTCTCACATTCCATTGGAGACAGCGGGCGCCCGAATTCCTTCTCGAAAATACTGAATAGATTCCGGCTCTCCTCTTTATCTCCAAGTGAAGAAGGAGATATGGGGGGAGTTCCGAATCCTCCACCTGACGCAGCAACCCGGGGAGCTGATGTTGCATATGCCCCTTTGTCCTTATCTTGCTCATTTTCTTGTACAGCTGTCGCAAGATAAGCACCTAGCTTTCCATATAGCCCTGAGAAATTGTAGCGTTCATAATGGATATCTCTTAGCTCATCGTTGTCTCCATCGATGCTAATGAAACCTTCCTTCATGAGCTTCTGCAATTCTCCGGCGAGAACGGAAATGCTACGACCAGTTACGACCTGAAGCTCCTCTAGAGAAGGGAACTCAATCCCTTCCACTTGCCTGAAGGAGAGCAGATGAATCAGCAGCATCGCTTCACTTCCGCTTAAATTCAGCTTCCGGTAATACTTCAGTAAAGCGTAAGGTATGACGGCCATTCCGTTCTCCAGACCGAAGGAGACGCCTTCGCTCCAGGTACTCCATGTCTTGCCGTCCATGTGCTTCCCCCTTTGTTCAAATCCTAAGAACTTATGGGTAGAGGCGGTACAGTGTACGTGGGAATGGAATAGTCTCACGTACATGGTCAAGACCACAGATCCAAGCTACAGTACGCTCAAGCCCAAGTCCAAAACCGGAGTGAGGTACAGATCCGTAAGTACGCAGATCCATGTACCATTTATAAGAATCCATCGAAAGATTGTGCTCTTTATAACGCTCTTCAAGCAGCGCAGGATCATCGATCCGCTGTGAACCCCCAATAATCTCTCCATAACCTTCAGGAGCGATCATATCAGCACACAGTACGACTTCAGGACGATTTGGATCCGGCTTCATGTAGAACGCTTTGAATGAAGCAGGATAATGAGTAATAAATACAGGTTTATCGTATGCTTCAGCGATTGCTGTTTCATGAGGTGCACCGAAATCATCACCCCAAGCAATATCTTCAAAGCCTTTATCATTCAAGAACTTGATCGCATCGTCATAAGTAATGCGTGGGAATGGTGCTTTGATATTCTCCAGCTTGGAAATATCGCGGCCTACCGCTTCCAACTCCGCACGGCAATTCTTCAATACGGATTGCACTACGAAGCTAATAAATTCTTCCTGAACCTTCAAGCTTTCCTCATGATCTGTGAAGGCCATTTCCGGCTCGATCATCCAGAACTCGATCAAGTGGCGACGAGTTTTTGATTTCTCCGCACGGAAGGTTGGTCCAAAGGAATATACACGGCCCAGTGCCATAGCTGCAGCTTCCATGTATAACTGTCCGCTTTGGGTCAGGTAAGCATCCTCATCGAAGTATTTCGTGTGGAACAAGTTAGTAGTTCCCTCTGCTGACGTTGGCGTCAGAATCGGAGGATCCACCTTTGTAAATCCGCTCTCGTTGAAGAACTGTTGGATTGCCCGGATAATCTCCGCACGAATAACCAGAACAGCCCGCTGCTTCGAGGCACGGAGCCAGAGGTGACGGTGATCCATCAAGAAATCAACGCCATGCTCTTTCGGAGTAATTGGATAATTCTCTGTAAGGTGCAGAACTTCAATTCCGGTAACAGTCATTTCAAAACCGGATTGACTGCGAGGCTCCTCACGAATAATACCGGTCACATACAATGAGCTTTCCTGTGTGAGGCTCTTAGCTGCATCCCATACCTCTTCAGGCACTTCTGATTTCACTACAACTCCCTGAATATAACCTGTACCATCGCGAAGCTGCAGGAACTGAATTTTACCACTGGAGCGCTTGTTGTTTACCCAACAACCGATAACAACACTTTCTCCAACATGTTCATTCACGTTCTTGATTACACTCTTGTTAGCCATGCCTTCAATCTCTCCTCTAATTTAGCCGTTAATTCCTTGCACAATACGGTTTGTATCACGTGCGATGACAAGCTCTTCGTTAGTCGGAACTACAAGCACCTGCACTTTGGAATCTACCGTAGAGATACGACGCGGGTCGCCGGAGCGAACTTTATTAGCTTCAACATCCAACTCAATACCCAGGAACGTAAGGTTATTTAGCAGTTTCTCACGTAGCAATGAAGCATTTTCACCAACACCAGCAGTGAATACGATAGCATCTACACCGTTCATAGCAGCCGCATAAGAACCGATATACTTGCGCAAGCGGTACTCATACATTTCAAAAGCTAGCGTGGAATTAGGCTCACCTTTTTCCATACCCTCAATAATATCACGCATATCACTGCTTACGCCCGAAATAGCTAGGAGTCCACTATGTTTGTTCAACATGGAGTTAACTTCGCCTACGGACAATTCTTCCTTGTTCATCACGTAAGGAACAATTGCTGGATCAAGATCACCACTGCGAGTCCCCATCATCAAACCTTCCAGAGGAGTCATACCCATCGAAGTATCCACAGACACTCCATCTTGAACTGCAGTTACACTACCTCCGTTACCGATATGACAAGTAATGATCTTCAGATCTTCCAACGGACGCTCCAAGTACTCCGCAGCAGCTTTGCTTACGAAGTCGTGTGATGTACCGTGTGCGCCATAACGACGAACTTTATATTTATTGTACAGTACTCTAGGAATCGCGTACATATAAGCTTTTTCAGGCATTGTTTGGTGGAATGCAGTATCGAATACAACAACCTGCGGTACACCCGGCATATTTACTTCAGAAGCCGTAATCCCCATCATTGCTGCTGGGTTATGCAGGGGTGCAAGGTCAAACAATTGACGAATTTTAGTCTTGGCATCAGCGTCCACAAGTGCGGAAGCTTTGAAGAATTCACCACCATGTACTACACGGTGACCCACAGCATTGATTTCTTTAATGGATTCAATAACGCCATGCTCTTTATCCGTTAGGCAAGCTAGAACTTTACGAATCGCTGTGTTATGCTCCAAAATTTCACTTACTTCTGTTACTTCAGCTTTACCAGTAGGTTTATGGTTCAGAATGGAGGAATCCATCCCGATACGTTCCACCAAACCTTTAGCCAAAACGGATTCATCAGCCATATTGTACAATTGATATTTTAAAGAAGAACTACCGGAGTTAATTACTAGAATATTCATATACGGTCACCATCCTTGTCGTACTGGAAGAAGCCTTCGCCTGATTTCATACCCAATTGTCCTGCACGCACCATCTTCTTAAGGATCGTGGAAGGACGATATTTCAGCTCACCATATTCACGGAACATATTTTCGAGTGCAGCAAGAACCGAATCCAGACCAAATCTGTCAGCCATTTCAAGCGGTCCATATTGGAATTGATAACCAATACGCATAGCATCGTCAATATCCTGTGCGGAGGCAACGCCCTCTTGCAGTACATGCATAGCTTCGTTGATAAACAAGCAAATGAGGCGTGATGTTACAAATCCTGGGGATTCATAAATCATTACACCTTTTTTCTCAACAATTTCATCAACAAAGGATTTTGTATCTTCAAAAGTAGCATCTGAAGTTTTCAGACCGCGTACAATTTCAACAAGATCCACTTTAGCTACAGGGTATATGAAATGCATTCCGATCACGCGTTCCGGATACATTGTAGAACTTGCAAGTTCAGTCAAGCTAAGTGTTGACGTATTGCTGGCAAGAATAATGTGGTTTGGACATACTTGATCCAGTTGATTCAATATTTTTTTCTTTTCTTCTAAATCCTCAACGATTGTTTCGATAACCATGTCACAAGAGCTCAGCTCTGCGAAATGTGTCACTTTTTGAATGCGGCTAAGAATCAGCTTCTTCTCAGCTTGAGTGATCGCCCATTTCTCCAGTTGCTTATCTAGACTTGTCTCGATCATTTCGTAGGAGTAGTCCAGTTTCTCAGGGGTTTTCTCCACCAGCAATACATCCAGGCCCTTGGCTGCCAGCATTTCGGCAATCCCTTGTCCCATTGTGCCACCGCCGATGACACCAATTTTCTTGAAATTCATAAAAAAGTCTCCATCCTTTCAGGTATCTATACTTTTGTATTGTACCTTGTCTGTCGCAAAAATTTATAAAGCCCGACATATAATGATATCTTAGCATGCCTGAAAAGTAAAAAAAAATAACCAGCATAAATATTTATGCTGGTAAACGCACGCTGTCACGAAATTGACATCGAAATTGCTCTCCAGAGAGCACTTCTTCCTTCATTAAAATGTCAAGGGAGTAATCAAATACATTTCGTTGCTTTTCAAGGTGGTCGTGAGTACGTACCATCAACTCGTCCAATATTTTACTGTTTTCCTTCATAAGCTCTTCAGTGGTAACCATTTCCAGCTTGGCAATACCCAACGAAGTCAATCCGGATTTCATCATGGTTTCGACAATATTCAGGGCCTGATCAAAATCGCCACGTGAACCTGTGCTTCGTCCGCCATAATACATTTCTTCTGCAGCCGCTCCACCAAGTGCGATCATAATCTGATCTTCGAGATAATCTTTGGTGTACAGATACTGCTCTTGCTGAGGATTGTGACGTACATAACCAAGGGCTTGCCCCCGCGGAGTCAGTGTAACCTGACTGACACTTCCCGGACGAAGCAGTTCTGCCATAATGGCATGTCCCAATTCGTGGATCGCCACACGTTTTTTCTCTTCGTGGTTAGTTTCTCTGTCCGTTTTTTCCCCCATCATAACCTTGTCAATCGCCATCGACAGATGCCGCTGCTCAACCTCTGTCAATTCCTCACGCATCATATAAATTGCTGCCTCATTCATAACACTTTCGAGCTGAGCACCGGAAAAACCATAGGCTTCTTCGGAAATTTTGTCGAGGTTCACATTGGCATGAAGCGGCTTATTTTTGGCATGCAATTCGAGAATCGATCTGCGGCCTTTTTTATCAGGCATGTCCACTTGAATATGACGGTCAAACCGGCCAGGACGCAGCAATGCTGAATCAAGCATTTCTTTACGGTTAGTGGCTGCTACCAGTAGAATGCGTGGTGTTTCGTTGTTATAGATCCCGTCCATCTCAGTCAACAGCTGATTCAAGGTCTGATCATATTCTCGCTGCTGTCCGCCCTCACGCTTACCGCCAATTACGTCAATTTCATCTATGAAAATAATAGCGCTTTGCTTGTTTTCCTTAAGGGCGCGGGTACGGGCATCCTTAAACAAATCGCGGATACGGCCGGCACCGACACCTACGTACATTTCTACAAACTCACTGCCTGATGCTGCCACAAATACAGAGTTTGTATAATGTGCTGCTGCTCTAGCCATAAGGGTCTTACCTGTTCCTGGAGGGCCTGTAAGCAGAATCCCTTTCAAAGGCCGAATCCCGAATTTGCTGATTTCCTCATGCCGGATCAAAAAATCCAACGCTTCACGAAGCTCCTGTTTTGCATTGTCTTGCCCGCCAATTTCTTCAAAAGTAAGCTTTGAAGGTCCATCCTTCTTGCGTTTCTTCCCGGCACCTGCATTTACCGCAAGTCCGCCTCTTAAATGAGCAATGATAAGTAAGGCCGTGAGCATCCCAGCAGCAATTACAATCGGGAATATATTAATGCCTAGAAAAGCCATAAAAATAAACAAGACAGGAATAAATCCGATTAGAATTTCTTTAAGGTATTTAGGCATTATTCCATACCCCCAATGTCGCAGGTTTACGCGGCAAAATAATAAATTTGCTTTCTTTTCCATTACTCAAGCTTACATAGACATTATTGTCATCAATTTCTGTTGAGGCTATCACATTTTTATATTGCGGATATTGCGCTTTGAGTCCATCAAGTTCTGTGGGTATAAGTGTATATTTACGGCTCTCCATGGCTTCGGCTACAGAGAACATCGCTTTATCCCAGTATTCATCCAGCAGTTCACTGGAGTTCTGTTCTACATCAAGTTTTAGTGTACGTCCATCAATCATCGATTTTCCTTCTTGGGAGACGTACTGAACCAGTTCACGTAATTTCGTGCCTGGCTGGAGATCAAGTTTCAAAGTGACCTCATTGCGGTTAATACTGATATGAGAATTATTGACGCCCTCATATTGAGATACAATCTTCTGAAGTGGTTCCTGCATTGCAAACTGACGATACAAAAAGAAGCCACCAAACAATAGAGTAGCCGACAGTAGAGACGTTATCAGCACAGGTACAAGACGTAATTTCAAGAAACGTCCTCCTCTCAAAGATGACAAAATATAAAGCTCATTATAATAATTTATAGCTACTTGAGAGCTCATCAGAGAGACTGAAGTCTCTTATTGCTGTTCTAATTACAAGTAGTAGTATATCACAGGTGTATATACTAATTTCAAAATAAATGTGAATATATTTAAAATTTAATTTTTTAAATATTTCCATCAATACCAAATAAATTCCTCACTTTCGACAAAATCGGCCTTGATTTTTAATCAATCGGCCTATTTTCGTATGTGAATTTAAGGGAATATTCGGTGATAACCACCCATTCAGTATATCACTTAGTATATCACTTTTGTACATCAAATAAATGTAAACAAGCGAACTTATAATAAGTTCGCTTGTTTACTATGCCACCCTTAATTTCCTTATGTTCAGCTTAACTTTTAGGTAAACTGTAACCTTCGCCCATTCGGGACCCATCCGAAAAGCGATAAAATTGATAATAATACCGACCGCTCTGTTTATAAAAAAGCTGCCAAGCATACTCTCCGTTATATACTCCCGGCAGCAAGCGTTCAATCGTTATGTCCGGAAGATCAGCTTTGATAATGCCGCGTATTTGGGCTTCCGAGGTTCCTTTACTTAGTTCCTCAGCAAACACTGCGTCGTCGCCTTCAGCAAATTTTCCATCTACCGTAAAGCGGACCCAGACCATAAGAGCAGTCCCGGCTTCATTTTTCCCAGTTAATACCCAGTACACTGCATTTTCATCCCAAACCGATTTTTGTGCTTTGGTTACCTGTGTTAGACCCGCTCTGGTTTTGGCAACATCCTTAGCGATATCACGCTCGTTCCATTGATCTTTCATAATATAGGCATAGAACTGGATAAGTCCAAACCCCAGGAGCAGAATCAGAACTGACCCCAGGAGGATCCATTTTTTCCTTTTCTTCAAGGTACAGCTCCCTTTCTAGTAATATATCTTTTTTGATTATATAACACACCCGCGCGTTTATCCAAAATTTCATAATTTTCTAGCTTTCCCAGCCTTAAAAATACACAAAAGGCCGCAACTTTTGCTAAAAGCAAAAAGTCGCAGCCTATTATTTATTCGTTATTCTCCAGACTTAACGCTTCAATAAACCTTCGAAGGCTTCTTGCGCTTTACGCCGGATAGCTTCCTCATCCAGGGTTAAGCATTGTCCATGCTTGATGACCTGTTTACCATTCACCCACACATGCTCAACATCCTTAGCGCTAGCAGAGTAAACTGCATGAGACAACAGATCTGTGTGTGGCAGCAAATGCGGCTGATCGATATCAACAGCAATGAAATCTGCTTTCATCCCTACAGCAAGTCTGCCTACATTATTTAAAAAGATGGACTGCGCGCCATATTCTGTAGCCATACGCAGAGCCTCTGGAGCTGGAACAGCCGTTGGATCACCGCTGACACCCTTATGAATGAGAGCTGCAAGCCGCATCTCTTCAAACATATCCAAGTTATTGTTGCTTGCCGCGCCATCCGTGCCAAGAGACACCTTCACACCAGCTTTTAGAAGATCAGTAACCCGAGCCACTCCGCTAGCCAGCTTCAAATTACTGCCCGGATTATGAGATACACCCACATTATGGCGAGCCAAGATCTCAATCTCTTCATCATTTAAATGAACACCATGTGCAACTATCGAGGGACGTGTAAACATGCCAAGCTTCTCTAAGTGAGCTACAGGACGCAACCCGTAATCCGCCACATTTTGTTCCACTTCACGTTTCGTTTCGGACATATGCGTATGCATCGGTAAATCCAGATCATGCGCTGCCTGCACAAACTTAACCAGGAAGTCCGGAGGGCAAGTATAAGGGGCGTGTGGCGAGATCATAGTAGTAATTCTACCGTCAGCCTTTCCATGCCAGTTACGGGCAAAAGAAATCGCTTCCGCAAGCTTGTGATTCTGTACATCCTCTGGACATAACCCGATCACACCACGCATCAATACGGAACGGATACCTGATAACTCAGCTACCTCGGCTACTCGGTCCATATGATCATACATATCGAGGAAGGTCGTAGTTCCACCCTTCAGCATTTCCAATACAGATAAGGAGGTTCCCCAGTATACATCATCACCGGAGAACTTTTCCTCCATTGGCCACATCTTCTCCTGAAGCCACACTTGTAGCGCTAAATCATCTCCATATCCACGCAGCAAAGACATCGCCGCATGACCATGTGTGTTTACAAGTCCAGGCATGAACAGCAGACGGCTGCCATCAACCACTTGCACTCCAGCTTCCATCTGAGGCTCTTCTTTTCCTATGTAAGTGATTAAATCATCTTCAATAGTCATATATCCACTCAGAACCGGCTCATCCGTTCCCGGAGTCAGAAAATACCCGCCCTTAATTATCGTTTTATTGTTGTTCATGTTCACTTTCTTCCTTTCCATCCCGCAAGTAATAAGCAAGACTTTGCAGATCAGTTGTAAAATCAGCTGCATGCACCCGGATATTCGGTGGTGTCTTCAGAATCACAGGGGCAAAGTTCAAAATTGCTTCAATCCCAGAAGAAATGAGGATATCTGCTACATTTTGAGCTTCTGAATCAGGTACGGTAATAATGGCAATGCGAATACCTTGCTCACGAATTGTGCTGCCTAGTTCATCCATCGGTTGCACAGTAAGGGAGTTGATCTTACGTCCAACCTTAGGAGCGTACGAATCAAATATAGCCGTAATTTTCATAGTATCTTTGAGATATGCATTGTAATTAGACAAGGCATGTCCGAGATTACCTGCTCCAACTAAAGCTACATTAAGCTGTTGATCCAGCTTCAGGATATGACGGATTTTCTCAATAAGATACGTTACATCATAGCCGATACCTTTTCTGCCGAAGTCACCAAAATATGCTAAATCCTTACGAATCTGTGCGGGATTAAGATCAAGCTTTTGTCCAAGTTCCTGAGAGGAAACTGTTAATATTTCGCGATTCTGGAGATCATTCAAAAAACGCAAGTACACAGGTAGTCTGCGAACAACGGCTTCTGATATTTTATCCGATTTCATATTTTTCCTCCTAAAAATAGTAATGTTCTTGTGAAAATCCATATTCAAACGTCTACCTCTCCTTATTAAGGACGGTACTGTAACACACCGCCCTTAAGGATAAGGAGGAGCTAAACTGAAGACGAGCGTTTTAAGAAGCGCCGCCATCCTCTAGCCATTCCGCTATGCGAGGGACCATTTGATCAGTAAGCATATGCTCCATTTTGGGACCAGGCAATGAATAAAGGAAATACTTCCCGTAATGAGATTCAATAACCCTTGTATCATAAACAATAACTATTCCGCGATCCTGCGCCGTGCGAACCAGTCTTCCGAATCCCTGCTTAAAACGAATAACCGCTTGAGGAACAGATAATTTCATGAACGGATTCTTCTTCTGGGCCTGCAATAACTCCGACTTCGCTTCCGCCAACGGGTGATTCGGTGGTTGAAACGGAAGTCTCACGATGGCCAGGCAAGTCAGTGCTTCACCTGGAATATCTACACCTTCCCAGAAGCTGCTCGTCCCCAGCAATACGGATGCTGCACTGTCCTGAAAGCGGCGGATCAGCTTGCTCCGGCTGCCACCTTCCACGCCTTGACCAAGCACCGTAATCTCTTGTGAGGCCAAAGCCTCTTTAAGCGGATCATATACCTGACGCAGCATTTTATAAGAAGTAAACAGAACCAGCATCCGCCCACGTGTTGTTTTAGCAGCTTCCGATAATGACTGTACGAGTGTATCGACAAATCGAGCATCGCCCACACTGCCCTTCACACTAGGAAAATCACGCGGTATAACTAACAGTGCCTGCTCGCGATACTTAAAGGGAGAAGGAAGAAGTGAGGTCATTAGACGTCCTTCTTCCGCAGCTTCGTTAAGTCCGAGATTATCAATCATAAATTGAAAAGACTTATCTACAGACAGCGTCGCCGAGGTAAGCACGATGCTTTTTTTCTTATCGAAGAACAACTCTTTAAGCTGGCTGCTAACATCCACAGGGACGGCATACATCTGCAGTGATTTGCTGCGGTAATTTCCATTTGCCTCCAGCCAATATACTACATTATCGTCATTCAGCCCCATAAAGAATCTTACTTGCTCACGGATGGAAGCCAAATCCTTAAATAAACCGCTAATATCAGTAACAAGACTGTCTGCTGAGGATTGGCTTTCCTGGTCGCGCATCTCGTTAAGCATTTTATCACCCTTACGGATGATGTCGCTTAACGTCAGATTCATAGTGTTCTCTAGTGCAACCAATTCATCCCAATCCTTCGGCTTACGGGCGGGAATCAACCGCATAACCAGTTGTCCCGCTTCCCCTGCCCCTGCATCACTGCGTTCCGGCAAAAGGCTGAACAGCTTGTCGCTGAGTGCATCCCAGGTTTCTTTGACGGTAAGCAGATCCGGGTAGATCCGATCGATGACTCCGCTCCATTCTGAAGCCTCTTCACTGCCTGACGACTGTAATATCTGACGCAGAGCAGGAAGCTGTCCGTTTCGGCTATCTTTATACAGTCGCGATAATGTGTGTGCCACAGTGAAATGCTTCATATGCATGCCAAGATGTTTACCAGCCACATCTTCTAAATGATGTGCTTCATCAATGACAAGATGCTCGTAAGCCGGAAGCAGCTGGTGCCCAGCCTTAACATCTGCGAATAGCTTGGAGTGGTTCGTAATAACCACGTCAGCAATCCCAGCTTCATGCTTGGCCCTATGATAATAACATTTGCGGAACCAAGGACAAGAACGGCCCAGACAGGAATCGGTATCGCTTGCCACCGTCTCCCAGAAGTCACCGCCCCGGCCGCTTAAATTCAGCTCTTCATCATCCCCTGATTCACTTTGAGTGAGCCATACAATCATCTGAGCGGCAGTAAGCGCATCTTCCCTTGGGCTTATAAAGTCCTTTTTATTAATTTTATGCTCAAACTTACGCAGACACAAATAATGCCCTCTTCCCTTAAAAATAGCAGCTTTAAACGGAAAAGGAACTACCTGCGTTAACAAAGGGATATCCCGCTCGCGCAATTGGTCCTGCAGATTAATGGTATGAGTGCTGACCATGACTTTTTCATTGGTGCGAACGCTTTGATAAATGGCAGGCAACAAATAACCGAGCGATTTACCGGTTCCTGTGCCCGCTTCGATCAGTAGGTGTTTGTCTTCGGCAAGTGCCGTCATCACCTCATTGATCATAATATCCTGAGCTTCCCGGCTTTCATACTGCGGTAATGTGTCTTTAAGTCGTTTGGTTACTTCGTCCATATAATCAGTAAAAGATAAATTCGCTAGCGGATTCTCAGCATGCTCATCTCTAGGTGGCGCTAACTCCGTCCAATCTCCTACTGCAAGCGCTAATTGACGATAGAAAGTCAGATCACCTTCGGGCTGTAGCGTTTCCGCTTCCCGCTCTCGCAGCAGACCATCAAAGTACCAGCCCAGATCACTATCCTCTTCGGTAAACAGCTCACAGAGTCTCTGGATCGTAAGCAGCGGCAGCTCGTAGAGCTCCTCCAGACATTTCAGCAGCACTAAAGCAGTCGCAAGTGCATCACTATCTGCCTGATGCGGACGATCATGTGTCACTCCAAAATGAGCACTGACAGAGCCTAGTTGATAAGATGTGAGCGAAGGAAAGCAAATTTTCAGAAAATCAATCGTATCCAAAATCCGCCCTTGAAATGGCAAATAACCACAACGATCTAAAGCATTTTGTAAAAAATGGAAGTCGAAAGCGACATTATGCCCTACAAGCACAACATCATCCAAGAGCGGAACAAGCTCCATCATCATCTCATCCAGCTCAGGCGCATCCTTAACATCATCATCGGTAATCCCCGTCAGACCTGTTATAAAAGGAGGAATCGGCGTTCCGGGCTTGACATAGGAACCATATACCCGGGAGATGGACCGGTCTTCTTCTATAATTGCAAGGCCAACCTGGATAATTTCACCCACGGATTGGGTTCCTGTTGTTTCAAAATCAAGCACGGCAAATTTCATTATAATTCTATTCCCTTTCAATTGAGACTCTTAATCAGCATAACAGAAGTTGCGAAAAAAGGCGATGCACACCACTGGTTCAGGGGATGCATCGCTTGAATGGAAATTTCCAAAACCGTTATTCTTTTACAAAAGGGAAACCAGCTGATTTCCAAAATGCAGCTTCCCTCCACGACGGCGGCATACCTCTAAGTTAACGTTTGGTTCCGGAAGCGCAGGGTCATGCTGCAAAGCAAGATCAAACAATTCCTGCGCTTCATTGAAACGTTCCTGTGAGGCTCGTATGCAGCCTAAAGCATTATAAACCATGGCTTTCAGCTTGGTTTCCCGTATCAAGCCCAGCATATGGTTCAGATGACTCCAAGCGGCCTCACCGTCACCTTCCTGCAGATAAGAGATGGCTAAATATAATCGAGCAGCCAAGCTATCCGGGTATTGCGCAATAACTTCTTTAAACTGATCAATACACTTTCCATACATCAGCAGCTTATAATACCCCTGACCTCTTACAAAGGAATCCATACATAGCTCTGGTGCTTCCTGTTCCGGCACTTCCTCTTCGACCACTGCTGTAAAATCCGCACTTTCGCGAAAGGAACTAAGCTTCTCAGCAAAAGCGAGCCATTCATCCATCACTTTGTCGCTCAGTCTATGCAGCATATTATAATTGCATAAAAGCTCGTTCCGGCGGGCACCCTCCGCTGTAGGGTAATCTGTTACGATCTCCTGAAGCACCTTGTTCATTTCAGCAAACAAATGTTGAAACATGGGCGATCCCCCTTACTGAAGATGAAATCAGTTCAGCTTGCCTGACTTCATTTTCTGCGAGATCGGGGTCTTTCATCCCTGCCATTCATTACATGGCGTAAGTCCATACATTAAGCGATTGTAGCATGCAATTCATGATCAGCCAGCTTCACTGGTTTGTTATTCTCATCCACGAATACCACCGTTGGCTTATGTGACTCCAGTTCTTCTGAGAACAACATCGCATACGAAATGATAATTACTGTATCGCCCGGCTGAACAAGACGAGCTGCGGCACCATTAAGACAGATCACTCCGCTTCCACGCGGTCCAGGGATTACATAGGTTTCCAGTCGTGAACCATTGTTGTTATCCACAATTTGAACTTTTTCATTCTCAAGAATGTCCGCGGCTTCCATCAAGCTCTCATCAATGGTAATACTGCCCACATAGTTCAAATTCGCTTCCGTTACTGTTGCGCGGTGAATTTTGGATTTCATCATATGTCTAAACAAGTGCAGCAACCTCCTTTGGAATAAATACATTATTATCAATCAAGCGTGTTCTGCCAAACTTCACGGCGAGCGCTATTATAATTTCCCCATCCACTTCTGATAAAAGAGCTTCATCCTCTAATCCTTCAAGATCCGGGAATGTTAAGATCTCCGCGTAATCAATCACCGCTAAAGGAGAGCTGGAAATAACCGATGTCAACAATTCCCGCACTTCAGCAACGGTTGTTACTTTTCCTTCTTCAATGGACTGACGTGCTTCACGTAAGGAACGAGATAACACCAATGCCTGACTACGCTCCTCTGGAGACAAGAATACGTTACGTGAGCTGAGTGCAAGTCCATCCCCTTCACGAACGATCGGACAAGGAATAATTTCGACATTCATATTAAGATCGGACACCATTCGACGAAGCACAGCAACTTGTTGAGCATCCTTCAGCCCAAAGAAAGCATAATCCGGCTGTACGACATTGAAGAATTTATTAACTACTGTGGTTACACCATCAAAATGCCCAGGGCGGGAAGCCCCACAAAGCCGGGTAGTAAGCTCCGATACCGAGACCGTAGTCCGAGTAGGCTGCGGATACATTTCTTCCACACTGGGGATAAATACAATATCTACTCCCTCACGTTCAGCGAGCTCCAAATCACGACGCTCGTCACGCGGATAGGAATCATAATCCTCGTTTGGCCCGAATTGCAAAGGATTCACAAAAATGCTCATTACCACTGTGTTGCTCATTTCTCCAGCCCGGCGAAGCAGACTGGCATGTCCGTCATGCAAGTATCCCATCGTAGGAACGAACCCAATCGGGGCGTGCCCACCTTGTCTCATATACTCCAAAGCTTCGCGCAGCTGCTCCATGCTTCTGACGACTCTCATTTATTTCCCTTCCTTTCTTGCAGCGCCATATAAAGATTCCAAAACCGTTTCATCTGCATTAAAAACGTGACTTTCATCTGGGAAGGAACGTTCCTTCACTTCCTTCACATATTGGCTGATGCCCTCACGGATTACATTACCCACATCCGCATAGGTTTTGACAAAACGTTTCTCACGGTAAGGTGAGGCATACCGCAGCAAATCATGGAAAACCAATACCTGTCCATCACAGTAACGGCCTGCACCGATCCCAATGGTTGGGATGCTAAGCGCTTCAGAGATCGCTTGGGCTACTTCTTCCGTTACCAGCTCCAGAACGATTGCAAAAGCACCTGCGGCCTCAAGCGCCTTAGCTTCATCCATCAGGCGTTGCGCATCTTTGGCATCTTTGCCTTGAATCCGGTAGCCACCAATCATATTCACGGATTGCGGAGTAAGCCCGATATGTCCCAGTACAGGGACTCCCGCAGCTACCACCGTAGCTACAGTCTCACAAATCTCGAGTCCACCTTCCATTTTGACGGCATGAGCCCGCCCTTCCTGCATTAATCTGCGCACTCCCCGCAGAGTTTCATCTACACTTCCGTGATAAGTCATAAATGGCATATCCGCCACGATAAAGGTGCTTTGTGCTCCTCGAGTTACCGAGCGGGTATGGTACACCATATCTTCAATCGTTACCGGTAAAGTTGTATCGTATCCAAGGACTACATTCCCAAGAGAGTCACCAACCAAAATAAGGTCGATACCTGCTTCTTCTGCAAGAACTGCAGACGGATAATCATAAGCGGTCAGCATGCTCAGAGGCACACCTTCTGCTTTCATTTTTTTCATTTTTACAATATTTAGCGCTTGTTTGTTTGCCATTTCTCTTTTCGTCCTCCTTTTTTAAGTAACCTGCCCGTAAAAATCGCAACAAAAAAACCTTTTAGCAATCATTTGCTAAAAAGGTCCGAAGGGCAAAAAAGAGTCACTTGCGATCGTCCCTTCTGTCTCGGTCCTTACGGCTCAGAGCAGAATCCAACGTAACCGTCAAACGCAGTTATGAAGGTATTTCCAATAATAAAAATATAAAAAAGTTCTTCAGTTCAAGAGTACAGTTCGTTAAACGATACCGCCTCCGACCCATAGTATAACAAAAAAAGCTCGGAATTACACGAAAAAAATATGACAAGGGATGATACCCTTGTCATATAAAAAATATTATAAAAGTTCAATCTCACCTGAGCATACGTTAGAGATCTCTCCCAAGCTGTTTTTAAGCAGCAGACCACCTATTTCATCCAAACCTACTACCACACCTTCAGAACGCCCCTGAGGGCTATTCAGTGCGATCTGGCGGCCCAAAGTCACTGACATGGACTCCCAGAGCTCTTTGATGGGTTTAAAACCTTGCTTCATGTACAAATTGTAATGCATCTCCAGCTCGTCCAAAACCGCTTTTACCAGCTCAGAACGGTCAACTGGAGCACCGCCCCGCTCAATCCGAAGTGAAGTCGCGACCTCCTGCAGATGATCAGGATAATCTTCCTCTGTCATGTTCGCGGAAATGCCAATTCCAGCAATGCAATAATGAAGCTCCCCTTCTCTTAGAGAAGATTCGAGTAAAATCCCACAAATCTTACGACCGCCTGCGAGCAGATCATTCGGCCATTTGATGCCGGCATCTACACCTGTTACCCGTCGAATTGCCTTACAGACGGCAACCCCAGCCAGCAATGTCAGCTGCGGAGTCTCCGACAAGGGTAATTGGGGCCGTAACACAATACTCATCCAAATGCCCTTGCCACGGGGAGAAAACCACTTTCTTCCCATTCGGCCTCGGGCGCCCGTCTGTTCTTCCGCGATGACAGTTGTCCCTTCCGGCGCGCCGTTTTCCGCTAAAAACTTAGCTTCTTCTTGAGTGGACACCACAGATTCCAGCAACTGAATGTCGCCTACCCAATTCGAAGCGGAGGTCTCTCGCTTCAGCTCAGTTAGCGACAGCGCTTTATCATCGCACATGTCTATCCATCCTTTTTGCTTCAAGCAGTAATAATTGTTTATCGTTAGGTAAATCACCTGAAGCGACCGCTTGCAGGAGTCCATTTAACATTTTGCCTAGCCATGGTCCCGGACGTTTGTCCAAAGCCCCCACCAGCTCATTGCCTGTAATCTCAAGCTCTGAAAGGCTGGTTAGCGGCATTTGAGCGATCCATTCTCTTGCCGCTTGTACATTTACAGCGGCAGGTGTTGTTGAGGCCTCTGTCGATTCCACGACGGAAAAGGCAGAAGAGGCAGCAGCGGGAAGAGTAGGTGCAACTGCTGGCAGGATCGCCAGCAGCGAGAGCCACCCTTCGGCAGCTTCCACGCCAAAGGCCAGCACGGCGGCGATCCATTGCCGCCGCAGACCTTCCCTGCCGCCCGTACCCGGCGGCAGGGCCTCTATCGCAGCGGTCCAAGCTTCGCGGACCCGCAGCACCTGGACGACGCCGCTCCGCGTCGTCCCCGAGAACGTCCATGCCCGCAGCAGCACATCGGCCTCTTGGGCCGACTGCTTCAGGGCATGGAGGAGAAGCGCCCACCGCAGGCGGGCGCTCTCCAGTTCCCCGATCCCGGCCGTTAAGGCGGCAGCAGCCGCCATATCGGTTCCGGTCCAGGGGAACGGGGCTTTGCCGCGCGCCAGCAGCTCGCAGCGCGCTAGCATGCCGAGGCCGCGCAGAGGATGCGGCCCCTCGACGATGCGGTCCAGCTCCGCGCGGACACGCTCCACAGCAATATGCGCCAGCTTATCCCGCTGGCGCATCAGGCCCCTCCACGTGTTCTTCGCGATGGAGAAATCCAGCACCGCTGCAAAACGAATGCAGCGAAGCATGCGAAGCGCATCTTCGTCAAACCGCTCCTCCGCATCGCCTACACAGCGAATCACCTGCAGCTGTAGATCCTTCTCACCCTCAAAAGGATCAATAAGTTCCCCATTTAATCCACAGCAAATCGCGTTGATCGTGAAATCACGACGACGAAGATCCTCCTTCACATCGTTGACGAAAAAAACATGCTCAGGACGACGATGGTCAACATAACCACTTTCTGTGCGGTATGTCGTCACTTCAAACGCACAACCATCCTGTATCACGGTGACCGTACCATGAGCTAATCCTGTTGGCACACTGCGCGCAAAGATAGCTATCACTTCCTCCGGCAGTGCTGAGGTTGTAATATCCATATCATGCACTGGCCTACCCAATAGCTCATCGCGAATACATCCTCCAACCCAATAAGCCTCGTGGCCATTTTGGGTTAACTCGGAAATTACAATCTCCGCTGCAACTGCCATCGCAGAAGGTGCCATTGTCCATTCCATATATGACTCCTTACCCCCGAACCGGGTCCAGTCCAAGTACCTTGCGCCCCAGCACCCGGTAATAAATATCTTCATATTGTTTCGTTATCGAATCCTTACAGAAATCTTTGCAGGCTGTTTGTAAACAAGCTTCTCTGAACTGTTGCACCATACGTTCATCCGACAGGAGCTTAACTGCATATTTAGCCATAGCCGTTGTATCGCCAATCGGGGCAAGGAATCCAGTCTTTCCATGCTCTATAAGCTCAGGGATGCCTCCGGTTTGCGAGCCAATCGTCGGTACGCCGCAAGCCATTGCTTCCAGAGCAACCAGACCAAAGCTTTCCTTCTCGGAAGGTAGCAGAAGCAGATCAGCTAAAGAGATCACCTGAGCGATTTCATCCTGCCTTCCCAGAAAACGAACTTTATCTTCCAGACCCATTTCGCTAATTTTGGCTTGAATTTTGGGAAGATCCGGACCTTCACCTACAAGCAGCAGGCGTGAAGGCAGTTCACGATTCACTTTGGCAAAAACGTCAACAACATCGCTGACTCTTTTTACAGGACGGAAATTACTGATATGCATCAGAATCTTCTCATCAGGCGCTGCGAAATCTCCCCGCAGATCCGTTACATCACGCGGATAATAGACCCGATGATCCACGAAGTTATAAGTGAGATCAATGTCGCGGGTAATATCGAGTACGTCCCGTGTTTCTCTAATAAGATCCTGAGAGACCGCCGTAACGGCATCACTTTCATTAATCCCCAGACGAATCAAATCTTTAAGCGATTCATCCTGACCAAGCACCGTTATATCCGTACCATGCAAAGTCGTTACAACCTTCATATCGTTCCCAAGCATTTGCTTTGCAAGGAAAGCACACACTGCGTGTGGCACTGCATAGTGAACATGGAGAAGGTCCAGATTTTGCATTTTGGCAACCTGAGCCATCTTCGTAGCAAGCGCTAGATCGTACGGGGGATAGCGGAATACATAATAATCGTTTACTTCTACCTCATGGTAAAAAATATTTTTCTGAAACGTTCCCAACCGGAACGGGATACTATGTGTAATAAAATGAACTTCATGACCCTTCTCGGCCAAGAGTTTACCTAATTCAGTCGCAACTACGCCTGAACCGCCAAGAGACGGATAACAGGTAATTCCTATTTTTAGCATACGATCCATCTTCCTGTCTCCTTCTTCTCCAGTATTGATTCGTGTAATGAATCATCTATTGTTTGTCGGCCGCTTTCAAAAAAGCGAACACCGTTTCTTTCAAAATCACACAGGACTTCATTTCTCTAAGCTGTTCAATAAAAGCTCTCAGGAGCGCAATGGCGTATTAATTCCAAGCGCTCCTGGATCAATCTTAATCAGCTTATTATATTATCATACAAACTTCGTTATATCCGTTCCTTAAGTAAACAATTCCACCGTATGAGGTACCTTGGTTGCAAACCCTTCTGCATAAGGAATCAGTCTGCGCTGGCCAAGCAGCATATCTCTCGAACGGACTCGTTCAATGTAGCCTTCCGTTAACGGTGTGGATACAGTATCCGCACCCGGAGGTTTGGTGAACTGGGAGCGATAGCAGGACAATGCCTGCTCCTTCAAGCCATATTGTTCAGTAACATCAACAATAAGATCGGTACGTCCTAAATC
Source organism: Paenibacillus sp. FSL H7-0323 (assembly GCF_038002725.1). Lineage (NCBI taxonomy): Bacteria > Bacillati > Bacillota > Bacilli > Caryophanales > Paenibacillaceae > Paenibacillus > Paenibacillus sp. FSL H7-0323. Next base: position 2,653,608 of record NZ_JBBODB010000001.1, read on the forward strand.
ATTGATAAAATAGAAGTACAGCTGTGGAGCAGGAATTGCCGGCTTGTCCGGCATATATTTACGTAGCTTGGCATTAAAAACAGCCTCTTCCACCAGCTTGCTACAGGCGATATGATCGGGATGACGATCCTCCCAATAAGGAGCAAAAACTATCGTAGGAGAAAAGCGGCGAATTTCAGCAGTCACAGCCGCCACATGCTCTGCTGTAATAAAAAGCCCTCTATCTGGCAGACCCAGGTTTGTCCGCACGGATGCTCCGAGAAGGTCTGCAGCTTGCTGCGCTTCTTGCTTGCGAAGTTCTACTGTACCGTTCGATGACATTTCCGCGGCTGTTAAATCGCAAAGTCCCACCTTAAGTCCCGCAGCGGTATGTTTTGCAATGGTTCCTGCCATACCAATCTCCGCATCATCTGCATGCGCACCAAATACAAGAATGTCCAGCTTCATTCATCAACACCCGGTTTGTATTTGTGAACCAGTGCACGCCAAGCAAAATCACCACGATCAATCGCCTTCACAAGAACTTCCGCTGTGGCAATATTCGTAGCTACCGGTATCCCGTATACGTCACACAAACGAAGCAGAGCTGAAATATCAGGTTCATGTGGCTGCGCCATTAATGGATCCCGCATGAAAATAATAAGATCCAGTTCATCCTGTGCTACCATTGCACCGATTTGCTGATCTCCACCTAATGGACCAGACATGTAACGATGAATTTTTAAGTTAGTTACATCCATAATCCGTTGGCCAGTAGTCCCTGTAGAAAATAGTTCATGACCTTCAAATACATGTTCATAAGCTAATACAAAATTTACGATTTCATCTTTTTTACGATCGTGGGCAATAAATGCGATCTTTAACATGGTGTTCTCTCCTGTCTATTCTATAAAGTGCTCGAATCCATAGATCAAGCCTGTATATCCCATTACCTTTTCAATACCCATCTTAACGCCTGGCATATATCCTGCACGCTCATAAGAATCATGGCGAATCTTTAAGGATTGTCCGAATCCACCAAAAATCACTTCTTCTTGAGCAAACACACCAGGAAGACGGACACTATGTATCCGGAATCCGTTATAGTAACCACCACGGGCACCTTCAATGGTTTCTTCCTCTTTAGGATTACCTTGACGAAGTTCCTCACGAACTTCCGAAATCATCTCTGCGGTTTTGACCGCAGTTCCGGATGGAGCATCCAGTTTCTGGTCACCATGATACTCTATAATTTCCAGATGCGGGAAGTACTTTGAAGCTTGTGCCGCAAATTTCATCAATAGAATAGCTCCAATGGAGAAATTCGGAGCAATAAGTCCGCCAATCCCCTGTTCTTGACACTGCTTGTCCAGTTCCACCATCTGCTCCGGTGTGAATCCGGTTGTACCGATAACCGGACGCACTCCGTACTTAATAGCTAGCGCTGTATTCGTATACGCTGACTGCGGTGTAGTGAAATCGACAAGGACATCTCCGTTGCTTCCCGCGAGGGCGGCCTCAAGATCAGAAGTTACAATAACGCCTGAGTCTTCCAGACCTACCAGACGCCCTGCATCAATATCGCCCGAAGAACGATCTACTGCTGCTGCTAACTCCAGCTCTTCGTCCTGCAATACAAGTTTAACAACCTCTTTACCCATTCTTCCGCCTGCGCCGGATACAACGACCCTGATCTTGTTATTCATATTTTTTCCATCCTCGCTCTCACTAGTTATATAGTTATTGCATATACGATTGTATGGATTTCTGAAGGTCTCTCATCAATTCCCGCAAGCCAGAATCATCCGGATGTAACGAAATCACTTCTTTTAAGGCAGTCATAGCTTGTAAATGTTCATTCACTCGGCTATGCGCGATAGCAAGCCATACATAAGCATCCCCATATAATGGATCAAGGGTAATAGCCTCTTTGAGCAGTGTAATCGGATGATAAGGGTTGCGAGTTTTGTTGTCTTCATCTTCTATCAACCGTTTGGCTTCTTGTACATGCATCATAGCCTGCAAATGCTGCAGATGCAGACTATACTCAGGTTTGCTGGTGTCCAGCTTTACAGCAGCCTGAGCATGAACTAAAGCTTTATCTAGCATACCACTGCGGGCATACGTTATGGAACAACGATATCTAACCTCGGCATCAGCAGGGCTTGCTGCAATTGCAGACTCGAAGCAAACAATAGCTTCGGCAAAGTCACTGCGCAATATCGAGCGGTAGGCCTCTCTTACATAATCCTTATGATCCATATACACACCATCCTCACGGCTAAATCCCGTTCGTTTGGTACAGCATATGTTATAGAGGCCTAATCGGTGTCTTTCGGTGTCCAACGTCCCGCATCACGGGTATTAAATTTATGCATTACCTTATTATGCGCTTCCGTCAGGTCTATCCCGAGAGAATTTGCAAAACAAACGGTAATAAACAGAATATCTCCCAGTTCAAGTTCAATGGAATTCTCAGCTTCATCAGACTTCTTAGGCTTCTCGCCGAACTCGTGATTGACCTCTCTAGCCAGTTCTCCGACTTCCTCGGACATGCGGGCCAGCATAGAGAGTGGACTGAAGTACCCTTCCTTAAACTGCGATATATAAGCGTCTACTTCACGCTGTATGTCACCAAGACTTTTGTCCATAAAATGTAACTTCTCCCCCTCTGTATATCTTGCCTTCTGTTTGCCCCTATGTTATCGTAAAGACGTTTTGAAGACAATCTTTTTTGAATATTTTAACACACGCAAGAAAAGGTATACTTATTATAGGAAAAGAAAAACTGCCTACAAAAGGCCTAACGAGGGATTTCATGAATTCAAAAAAGGTAATTACAATCAGCAAGACAGTCGCTCCCATCTTGCTCGGAGCCGCAGTATATGCCTTCGGGCTACTGTATTTCATCATTCCTAATCAGTTGATGGAAGGCGGCGTAACCGGGATCACACTTCTCCTTAATTATGCCTTTAGTATTCCCATCTTTTTATCCACACTGCTGATCAACCTTCCTTTGTTTCTGCTGGGCTGGAAAGTCCTAGGCGGGCGGCAAATTGTGTATACAGGTGTAGGGATCGGGGCGTTGACCTTTTTCCTGTGGGTTTTCGAACGAATGATTACTGCGGGATGGATTATCCCCTTCAGTACCGAACACGACTTTATTCTTGCGGCACTGTACGCAGGAGTAACGCTTGGAACGGGGCTTGGGCTTGTATTCCGATTTGGGGGTACAACAGGTGGTGTTGATATTGTCGCAAGAATTCTGGGACGGAATTTTGGCTGGAGCATGGGGCAGATTATTTTGGCCATCGACATTATTATTATTGGCTCTTCCATCCTCTACATTCCTAAAGAAAAAATACTTTACACACTCGTCGCAGTTTTTATCTCATCACGAGTGATAGATTTTATCCAAGAAGGCGCCTATGCTGCCAAGGCATTTACAATTATCAGTGATGAAGCACCACAAATTGCCGATCTGATTACAGCCGAAATGGACCGTGGTGTAACCCTCATCCCTGCCATCGGTGCTTATTCCAAGCAAGCCAAATATATGGTGTACTGTGTAGTCTCAAGGCAAGAAATCCGCCGGCTAAGTCTGCTGGTCAAATCCGTTGATCCACGCGCCTTCGTAATTATTAGCGATGTACACGACGTACATGGAGAAGGCTTTCGAGAAACCTAAATAAAAAGGAGTGTAGGCCATTTCAAGCCCACACTCCTTTTTGCTGTTTATAATTTCATCCTACGGAATCGGCTTCCAATTCTGATTCTGACCTCGGTACTTGCGATAGGCTACATAGGCTAACGCAGCTATAATGAAGCTTGCGGCTAACCCTCCCCAAATCCCAAATTCTTGCGATGCCAGCGGCAAGGACAAAGCAGGTTCATCCTTCTCTTTTCCGAACATTACTCTTACCGCATCCTGACCATAAGATACAATTTCAAGCAGGCGGGCACGTTCAACCTTTTGTGAGGACGAAGGAATGCCGGCCGCATATGAGAGCCAGGAATCAAAAGCATTCACAACTTCAGGCTGGTGGGAGACAATCACTGCTGGCCGAATGTTATCATACCTGCCCTGCAGTCTTTCCAGAGCTGTTTTCCAGCCCGCCAAATCATTTGCAACCGCACTTTGCTCCATCGCATTTAGATCCTCGCGAATCAGCTTGTAGTACTGAAGCCAAATAGGCTGGCGCGGATGATTAAGACTGTTGGCAGCTAGACGTAGCTTGGCGGCTGCCGCTTCCCATTGCTGTGGATTTATTTTCGCGCCTGCCACGGTAGCCTTCAGGTCCATAATGACCCCTGACAATGCATTAATACCCTCCACAGAGGTCATTCCTTCAAAGGATGAGGACACAAAGATCTTGGAGATCGCTTCGGTCTCCTGTCGGACCTTCATTACATCCCCTTCCAAAACATACCCATACAATGCCTCAGCAGCTTGTTCCAGCTGCTGCGCCCCAGTCTTTCCGCTCATTACTGCCAAACCGTTGCCCGAACTAACGTCGGCGCTTTGCTTCGAAGCTTTGCCAGACCCTTCACCAGCATCCCCTAGCGCTGCTGAAGCCTTTACAACATCCATACTGGACAGCAGCCAGCAGAATACTAGAACAACCACTACATAATATCTCCCGCGGAGCATGAGACATCCCCCTCCTACTTAAGAAGAAACGACGTTGTCGTCTTTTAAAGACGATATTCGTTTCTCGTAAAATTATAAGGATAAAGCATAGTATAAAACTTATACTTCTTATAATTCTAAATGTATGGCAGGGGGACAAGGGATAGAACTGCTTACTAACGTCTATTCTTGAACTGATAGATTGAATCTACCGGTCTTTGTCTTCTACTAAACAACCAAGCAGCTGCAACACTAAGCAGCGTAAGCGCCATTGTAAAGTACTGTACCTGTATAACATAATCGTTCAAAACAGAAGGTAACCACGGATAGATTCCGTAAGAATAATCCAGCATATCGTTGGCGAGTGTCCAAAGCAGGGCTAATGGAATCATTTTGCGGAAAGAAAAAAACCTCGCATAAATCAATGCTTCAACTGCCATCCCCGTATGGGAGATTACCAGCATCCAATCTTTCCAAACCAAAACATCACCGTGATAACCCCCGGCAAAAATAATACTCACTGCCCATATCCCGTACTTCACTGACGTAACGACCGCCAAAGCCTCAATAAGTTCCCTTACATTGTTTCCTGTGTAGCTTTTTGGAGGGAAAAGCATCAGCAACAGAGCCAAGGTAAAAAACAAACTTGCGGTTGGACTATCCGGAACAAATGGAAGCAGCCAGTGTGGATAATTAGCCGCAGTGAACTCCAGTTGATTGCCATACCATATGTAACCATAAATTGTACCCAGGAAATTTACGATAAATAACAACCAGATAATTCCCCGGTTCTTAAACAGTTTGTTAAACCAATGAACTGGCATACAGATTATTAACCTCCCCAAGTAATGGCACTTCGCATTTAGACATACAAAAACCTGACCGCATGCACGATCAGGTTGCGTTATCATTATTTTACTGTTCGCTTTTTTGTTTGGCAAGCCAGCCGGCCAAGGTATCAATATCCGCTTCTGATAGACCTGCTCCCAAAGCGGTATCGTACATTTTTGGCATCTGCCCTTGACCCTCTTTTATAATAGTAAGGATTGCTTCTTTGTCGTGGGTGTCTCCAACTCCACGAAGTGAAGGACCGCCCGCCCCTTTCAAATCTGCTGCGTGACAGGAGATACAAGTGGCTTGCTTGAAGAGTCCCATAGCAGGATCATCCTTGTCCACAATCGCTACTTCTTTTGGCTTAACGGCACTGGAGGTTGGAAGACCCTTAGCCCTGTTCTCCGCCGCCTTTTCTTCCCGTTGAACATCTTCAGGAATCTGACCCGTTTCAGCCATTTCATGTTTGTATTCAGTCCAGGCTGTATTGGTCAAATAAACAATCGCTGCAAGTGACAAGAACATTAAAGATGAAGCAATCGGTCTACGGTAAAAGCGACGCTCTCTACCCGTATCCAGAAAAGGAGCCAACAGAAGTGAACCAAAAGCCACACCAGTAACTCCTAGTGTACCCAGAACGATATAATCGCCTGAAGCATATGGGAGCTTCAAATACTGATAGAGGAACAAGAAATACCAGTCAGGAATCGGGATAACCGTAGCACTAGCATTTGCTGGAAAACCTAGCGGAGCTGGCTCTGAAATAGTAAGGACTAATATTCCTACAAGTACAACGACTCCGACCATCCATTCCTTCAGTAGAAAGTTAGGGATAAAGGCTTCCGATTTGCCGGGGTAAGCCGTGTAGTCCGGAGGTGTGATAAATCCGTTCCCTCTGCGAACTCTGGAATCACCGACATATACAACCTTTTCCTTAGAATTGTTTCCATGCGCCATCCGTATTCCTCCTCTCTCAGATTAACTTACAACGGTCCGGAAATCCCTTGTCTGCGGATCATAATAAAGTGTCCTACGAGCAGACTAAGAAGCACCGCTGGGAGGAAGAATACATGTAGTGCGAAAAAACGAGTTAAGGTTTCGGCACCAACAATCGTTCCACCTTGCATCAGTTCCTTCAGCACCGGCCCCATCACTGGAACAGAATTGGCTATTTCAAGAGTTACCTTTGTTGCAAAATAAGCTTTATTATCCCATGGCAACAAGTAACCTGTTAAACCAAGTCCCAACATTACGAAGAAAATCAGCATTCCAACTACCCAGTTCATCTCGCGCGGCGCTTTGTAAGAGCCTGTAAAGAAGACGCGCATTGTATGAAGGAACATCATAACAATTACTAGACTTGCGCCCCAGTGATGCATCCCGCGGACAATCTGTCCAAATGCAACACTTGTCTGCAAATACTCAACACTAGCATAAGCATTAATAATGTCCGGAACATAATACATCGTTAAGAACATACCTGATAAAATCTGAATGACAGTGATAAAAAAGGTCAGTCCGCCAAAGCAATACACGAACGCAGAGAAATGATGGGCCGGATTAACATGCTCAGGAACCTCGTGATCGGCCACGTCTCTCCAAATCGGCGTAACATCCAGACGTTCGTCAATCCAGTTATAGACATTTTTAAACATCAGAACTACGCCTCCTCACGAGCTACTGTATTTGGCACAATGTCTCCCAAAAGCACCCACCCGTTATCGAATTTCGTTTTATACTGGTCAAGCGGCTTAGGAGCAACTTCGAGATTTTTGCCAAGCTTTGTATAACGTGCACCATGGCATGGGCAGTGATATTCGTCCGGATGAGCTTTATCGTTGTTCCACCCGACCGTACATCCCAAATGTTTACAGATCGGTGAAAGCGCATAAATATCACCCTTCGCGTCTTTCCGGATCCACGCAGTGAGTGTCGCTGTACTGTCGTACCATCCGTCCTTCTGTTTCAATTCAAAAGTAAATTCCTGGGGCTCTTCGGTGATTTTGCTTATCTCAGCAACCTTGATAAAATCTCCAGCACCCTTCTTATGTAATATCGGATCCACGACAAAACGGACCATGGGGAGAATTGTACCCGCCCCCATAAAAGCAGTGGCGCCACCAAGCGTGTAGGTCAAAAATTGCCTGCGCGACATCTCTTTACGGCTGGGTGGTTGTTCAGGCCATGTCTCCTGTTGTTCATTATGGCTGCTCATACTGTTATATAACCCCCTTCTCAAGATATAAGAAAGTATCTGTGGTGTCCGATCAGAGATGTCTCAATATAAATAATCCGTTTTCAAATCTTTTCAATGAAATACATCACATACCATTTGGATTCAACCTAATAATAGCTTAGGCTCCAAAACCCGTCAAGAATATTGTCTAATTTGTGACAGGCTAAAAAGCGATTTTAACCTATAATTGTTGATTTTCTGTCACATTTATAAGAAGTTCATCTCCGCCACATGTCTTGAATTTTCATCCTAATTTCACTGTCATTCTTCCCTTCATGAGAAGCCTCAATGATAGGCAGAGAGAGAACTAAATCGCTTTCATAGATTTGGCCTTCTTGGAGAGGTACATCCGCTGTCAACACCACTACATGCTGGAAACCACTGGATTTGACTTTTTGGCAAATCTCATTAATTAAATTCACATAGCCCTCTCCAGCGTACTGAATGGCTGGGTAAGTCACGATCCGCCCCTTGAACGGTATTTCCACCATATCCATGAAATTACGTAATCTTTCGAGTGCCTGAACGGTCTCAGGAGGACTCTCCAGTCCACTTAATCCTGTAAAAGGTATGAGACATGTATCATAGAATTTTCGATTCTCTTCCCAAGTGTCCACTTCAAAATCGCTGAATTTCATTCCCATTCATCTCCCTATGTATAATTGTTAATTTTTCCGGTCTTTCGCAGATCTTCCTGAAGTTATAGAACCCATTATATTGAAGGAGGAGGAGGAACGTCCAGATTTAGATTTTTTATTTTCGTCCGATTAAGCAAATTGAGTAGATTATAAGCAAAAAAAGAAATGCGCTAAGCGCATTTCTTTATGCCAAACTTTTAAGTTCCTCAGTAAGATTTCGGAAAGCCATCTCATCTCCGGTAGCCAGCGCCGTGTCAATCTCACGGTGCAAGATGTCGGAGCGACGCTTTCGCAGCGCTTCATCCCACACCATTTCTGCCGCAAGTCCTAGCATCACTTCATACGTAGCCTTCATTTTGTCCATTCGATACACCTCCGCTGTTTAAGAGATCCTTTTTTTCTTGTTATTTGATATTTTGATATTCATCAAGATGATTATGTTTTCGGTTTCAAGAGAATCGGCACCTACTAAAGCATATTCATCAATCCTGTCTTCGTTCTACATATTCGCCCATTCCGCTCAACACTTCCTCTATTGTACCCATCAGCAACAATAACGGATTCCTACTTCTGCATATGTAATCCCCATAAGCATTCGCACGCGCACCTCTACCGAAGATACTTAGGCACGGCTGTCTCTATCCCCCATGGTGTCATCATCACAGCGAGTCCACCAGAAGTCTCGCCCAGTTTAAGCATGCCTAGGTGCACCATCATCCGTATTATACGTTGCTCTAGAATAGAAGCAGCACTGTCATAATAAAACGGTTTAATTAGCCACCCCACACCATCCACTAAAGAAGGTACTGTCACCCAATTGCCGGCGCTGATGCTTATCCAATACACAAGTGAAGGTAGATTTGGCACAGCCCCTTTATATAGTCTTAACCAAAAAGAGAATATCTGCATCAACGAATCACATTTTCCATCGTTTAACACAGCCTCACCGGTCGCAGTAAGCCTTAGCCGGAAGCCTTCCTCAGAGATCCAACGGCGGTGACGAATATAGTCATACAAAAGCGCAAATCTTGGAGGATAATGCTCACAAGCTCTCCCATAACCAAACCTCCAACCGCCTTTGCTAAGAAGCTCCTCCGGAATATGAAGCGCGTTCATCACACCTTGCTGATAACGCCTATACATTGCCCCTTCCTGATTCAGTTCTGGCTCATTGTCCTTAATATATCTCAGCAGCATTACCAGATCACTGATCATTAATTCTCCTTCACTGCGATACATCACAGGTTCAGGGCTAGTTGCGATGCTCTCTTTGATATGTGCACTCATCGTCTCCCGAAAACGCTCTTTTAAATCTTTGGGTACCTGGTACAAATATCTGGTCTGCTGCGAGGAACCACTAAAGAGCCAGCCTCCACTTTTGAAGCGTGAGACCATCTCCCGGAAACCTCCAGTTTTTCCTTCAGGTGCATCAAAAGATGCTTGCCTTGCCACAGCCAATAAATCCTCAAGACTAAAGTAGGTGCGTTCATCAAAAAGCAATGTATTCAAAAACCGTAAATCCTCCGGAGCGCATTCCCGGATATGAGACTCCATAAAACTTCTGCTTCCAAGCATAATCAAAATACTTTGGATCAAGTCGTGTTTGGAATTCTGTTTGCATTCACACCGGTAGCGGCCCGCTATGGCGGTCAGCTGTCCAATATCTGCATAAGTAAGCATATCCGCCAGATTCATGTTTTATCGCCTCACCGTTTTACTACCATTATGGGGAATACTGCCTATTTTATTCCCTTTATTGCAAAAAAAATAACCCGAAGCCCGGGTTAATGCTGATTTTGCAGGATATGGCGAGTACAATTATATAAAATAGGGTTCCATTCCCGCTCTTTCTTCTCCAGAATCGTCAAGGATAGATTGCCAATTCGTTCAGAATACTTATCCTTGTAAAGAGCAGTATACAGCTGAGCAAGAAATCCTCCATGCGATATGACGAGTATATTCCGATTGGGATGCAGTGCAGAAATATCTTCCATAAAAGCAAGAGCCCGAGCCTGAAGCTGTTCGTCGGTTTCTTGACCGAGGGAGAGCTGGCTCCATTCCTTCCCCCACTTCTCTTCACGTTCTGCGGCAGTAAGCCCTTCTACCTGCCCATAAGCACGTTCCCGGATACGCTGATCAGGTTCTAATAGCGGAATCCCTAACTTGTCAGCAATAATCTTACCGGTCTCAGCAGCGCGGGAAAGATTACTAGTAACGCAGCAGTCCCAGCTGTACGGTTCCTGTAATAAGCGGTCAGCAAGCATTGCAGCTTGCATCCGTCCTTCATCATTAAGTGGAATATCACTTTGTCCCTGTATTTTCCCTATCGCGTTCCAGTCCGTCAATCCATGGCGTATCAAGCCGATTAGCATGTTGCCTCCCCCTTTTCAGCAAAGTATTTGTCTCTTAATGTAACATGGATGAAATAAAAAGTCTTCTTTTTATGAGTTTTACAATGCAAAAAGCCCCTCATTACATTAAGTAAAGGGACTCATTCAATGTTCTGAATATTATAAATAACGGAAGCAAAGACATACGTCTAATACCCCTCTATGATCGGCGATAACGATTCAGCCTAGTTAATGAAAATACTGCAAAGCCTACACCTAACATTGATAACATCATCCAGTATTGAGGATGAGTGGGTCCCATACTTACTACAAGGGGTTCAATGATCCCACCTTCAGAGCCCAAAATTGGATACGTTGATTGCCATTCCATCGAGGATCCAGCGACACCTGTCTCCACAATTCCACTCTGAGCAACAACTGCATCACCTGGAGTTCTGAACATCGTAAAATAAAGAACGCTGGACAGAAATATTGCCAGAAAGCATGCGATCCATAAGCTAAGCCGATGGCGAACAATAGCAGAGGTTCCAGCAGATTTCCCGTCACCGGGCATCAACCATGGACTCTCTAAATAAATCCGCTCCATGACCTTAACATTTATGGCTTCAGCACGCTCTTCACTGATCTCTTCCCTCAAATCTTGCATAAGCAGGCTGCTCTCTTGCCATAGAGCCCATTCTGCAGCGCAGTAAGGACAAGTTTCAATATGTCTTTCAAGTAAAATCCGCCTAGGATGTGTGGGGGGAGCGTCCCACAAGAGCGGAATACATTCTTGCGCTTCCCTGCAATTCATTCGCCTTACACCCTCTCAACCTGCTCTTCAACTTCAGGCTCATTGAAATAGGATTCGAGTTGAAGCTTCACACTACTCCTGGCACGAAACAATAATGATTTCACTGAGCTTACACTCTGATCTAAAATTTCTGCGATTTCTTGATAGTCCATTTGATCATATTCACGTAGGATAAGTGCAGAGCGTTGTTTTTCGGGAAGATTATTTATCGCCTCACGGACCAAATTCATCCGTTCATTGCGCAATGCAGCCTGCTCGGGTGCAACTTCAAACGGTGCTACTGGTGTATATCCACTCTCTTCCAGAGATACATTACCGGCACGGTTCTTGCGAAGCTCACTTAGAACAGTGTTGCGGGCGATAGTGTACAGCCATGTTGAGAATGAAGCATCTACCTCTCGAAAGGAATGCAAGCTACGAAATGCCTTGTAGAAGGTCTCCGAACAAAGGTCCTCTGCGATAAGCTCCATATGTGAATTTCTAAGCATATGATATACAAATGCTAGTATTTTACGTTGATAACGACGCATTAATTCTGAATATAATTCCGTGTTTCCTTGTTTGATTTGCTGGATCAACTGGGAATCCGTCATGGTGAGATTGGCCCTCCTCGCCCTTGCACGTCTTTTCCCATCCGGTCCGTACTTATTATACCGGTTTGGGCTTTAAAAGTTGCGGTGTTACTGCAAATTTTTAGTTTTTTTATGAAATACACCTATGTATATTCAACTACCCGATAATTAAGGCATGATGTATATGAAGAAGACAAAAAGAAATAAGGCATACTTCTAATTTTACATAAATATAGAAACGAATCTAGAAACATACCTGCTCTATTGTACCACATATTCTCATAGGATGACATTAATAGACTTTAGATAGGTCGACTCGCCAGCAAGACCCGACATTGGATTTCTGACTTAGAATCCGGCTTTAAAAATAACACATTTATCAATTTTTAAAAACTGTTGACAAAATGTAAACGTATACATATAATAAAAGTACAGTATGGTTTCTCTCCACTCCTATCCAATACTTAACGGTTCCAATTTATTGTGAACTGTAGCCGCTTACTTTGTAAGCGGTCTTTTTTTGTCCTGAAAGCGCTCTACCTTTTTTTTAGATGATCTATATTAGATTATTTTTACTATAGCGAGCGAATCAGCTTCCACAAATCCCCACAATCATCTATTACCCCGTCTACGTCCATTTGAAGAGATATCTGCTCATTACGTTTCCCAATGGCTTGCAGCCCTGCGTTACGGCTCGCTTGTACGTCATTCATTGGATGATCACCTACAAATATAGACTCCTCTGCGCTCACCCCATTGGGATCCCTCCTTTTGCAAAAATAAAGGATTAAACCGGGAAAGGTGATAAGCCTACGGGCAGGTTCGTTACATAGACGTCATTTGCATAGCTGCGTGTGTAATCCACCCTCTAATCCTAATCGTATGGAAAAGAGTCAGGATAAACAATATACTAGCTATAAAGTTATTTGTTGAGGTGAATTTGAAATGGATGAAATCGATGAATCAAAACAACTGGTACTACAAATCGGCGGTGCCTTGAAAAAGTACAGAAAAGAAAAAAACATGAGCTTAGACGACTTAGCGGAATTAACGGGCGTAAGTAAACTTACTCTGGGGAATATCGAACGTGGCGAGACAAATCCAACTTTGGCGATAATATGGAAAATTTCAAAAGGCATATCTTTGCCCCTATTAGCTTTGTTCAAATCTGAAGACCCTGTTAGTTTGTATCGAGCAGGCGAAGGTCTTCGGTTTTCTAATGATCAAAAGAATTGGATCATAGAACCCGTCTTTAAAAATGTAAGCAACGATATTGAAATGTGTCGGGCTTACTTACAGCCAAATAGTTCGTATCACCCTGAAGGTCATCATGTGAATACAACTGAAATTGCGACAGTAATGACTGGTTCCATTGAAATACGAGTCGATGGAGAAATGTACACATTGAATCAATATGATACGATCAGTTTTCGTGCAGATCGCCCTCACTCTTATACCAATCATACGAATAGCGAAACAGTGCTCCATATCTCCTTAAAATATGGTTTCTAAAAGTCGTAAATTTCACCTATTACATGCAACTCAGTATTCCATTCTAAATGGAAACTCTGAGTTGTATTTTTTTATCTAATATAAGCATTTCAAGTTATAGAACTATCTCAATAAAGTAAACTTTAAAATACTTATTGTTAAATTTAATATATTATACTATACTTTCATTGTCCGCGCGGATATTAGTACGCATTAATTCTGGGAGGGAAAATGAAGAATGCCGAATAAAAAAATCGTACCATCATCTTTAGGGCTGCTACTACTCGGCATCATTATTATTGCCGCAAATTTACGTGCTCCCTTAACCTCGGTCGGTCCATTAGTGGGTCTCATTAGGGGTGACGTTCATATTTCCAATACTTTAGCAGGCTTGATCACAACGGTACCTTTACTTACCTTTGCTTTATTATCGCCTCTAGTACCAAAATTAGGACGTAGGTATGGAGTAGAACTTTTAATTTTGTTTGCTCTGATCTTTTTGACTGTTGGTATTGTAATACGTTCTTTATCTGGGGCTGCAAATCTGTATATTGGAACTGCAATTCTTGGATTTGCAATTGCCGTTTGTAATGTATTAATGCCAAGTTTAATCAAACGTGATTTCCCTAATAAAATCGGTGCCATGACTGGTGTATTTGCAATTTCAATGAGTTTATCTGGAGCGATCGCCTCGGGAATCAGTGTACCGCTAGCTGCAAACGCAGGTTTAAAATGGCAGGGTGCATTGGGAATTTGGGGGATCCTAAGCTTTGTATCGATCCTCTGCTGGTTGCCTCAATTAAGGAAGCATACGAAGCAAACAGCCTCGACGAGTCAACAGATGGCCGACAATGATGTGAAGGTTTGGCGTTCCCCTCTTGCCTGGCAAGTAACCTTGTTTATGGGGATGCAGTCCATGATTTTCTATGTGCTAATCGCATGGTTGCCTGAAATTTTAAAACAGCAAGGCATTGACTCAGGCCAATCAGGATGGTACCTCTCAATAATGCAGTTAGCGCTGCTTCCATTTACCTTTATTGTCCCCGTTATTGCAGGGCAAATGTCAAATCAACGTTCGTTAGTGTTCATCACAACCATTTTACTTTTGACGGGAACGCTCGGACTGCTTTACGGAAGCTCCAATATCATTCTGTTGTGGATCATCATACTCGGAATTGGTGGAGGCTGCGCCTTTAGCTTGTCCATGATGTTTTTCGGTTTACGTACTAAAAATGCGCATCAAGCAGCGGAACTGTCTGGTATGGCGCAATCGATCGGATATCTGCTTGCCGCAATTGGTCCTGCCCTTATAGGATATTTGCATGACACGACAAATAGTTGGAACGTGCCACTTTTCATACTGCTTGGCGCTTCGGTCTTACTCTTTATTGTCGGTCTAGGAGCAGCAAGAAATCGTTTTGTAGGTAGCCAAGCTAGTTACGACGAAACAAACTCAAGTACCAGAGAATTTCTTGGAAGAAATACTGATCGAAATGAAGAAAGCGAGTTGGGGAACAGTTGCAACAAACCAAACCTAAATTAGAGTCTTCGGGTATTAATCCGGAAGCATTTTGCGGCACTCCTTTCTTTGCTTCGTTGATCAAAAAACATTTAGCTTGTACGAAGATGCTATCGGACACAGTTGACCTTAAACGCAACATTAATCCACATTTGGGATGCTAACGGACCGCATAGTAGCTATTGGCACGAAAAACATACAATATAAGCCTCTTTATGTGAAATAGCGTCTGTGGAGTCCGAAAGACTGCTTCAAAGGCAAAAAACGAGCAAATAACGTCATTAGGGTCCGTAAGTACTAGGTGGTACTTATGGTGGTACTTATGGTGGTACTTATGGTGGTACTTATGGTGGTACCGATGCCGATGACGATACTAACGAAGGCACGTTGAAGTAAGCAACCAATAACCCAAAAAACAAAAAAATAGCGATTCTCTATTCACATGAGAATCGCTATTTTACTGTTTTTTATGATTTGAAAATGAACCCGAGCGAACCTTAATACTACACGTATACCGTATAATCATGATGCTGCAACAGGATCTTCGCCCGCTCCATATCGTTCTCCTGACGGAAAGAGAGACGCATAATCCCCGGAACATCTTCACGGCTTTCGATAATTTGTACGTTGCTAAGGTTAATTCCTTGATCCCCCAGCTCTGTAGCAATACGACCGATAATCCCCGGATGATCCGGTACATCAATATGTAGGTCAAATAAAGGTGCTATCATACCTTTACGCCGTTCAGGCAACTGACTACGGAAGCCATTGGCTTCATGAAATGCCTCTTCAATCCCTACACCATCTTCACTTTCCAGCAAACGAACAAAAGAAGAAACTTCCTCGTTCCAATCCTTCAACAAACGAAGCATCACTGAACGATTGTTTAACAAGATATCACGCCAAATAATTGGATCACTGGACGCAATCCGTGTAATATCCCGAAAGCCCCCTGCAGCTAACGTACTATACAAGGAGTCAGTATCATCATAAGCTTTAATCTGATTTACCAGCGCAACGGCAATAATATGTGGCAAATGACTAATGGCGCCTACAATCTCATCATGACGTTCTGGATTAAGGCGTACAATCTGCGCTCTAGTAAGGTGGAGTAAGGACTCCAACGCATGATAAGCCTCGTCTGGCACTCCCGGTGGAGGTGTTAATACGTAATAGGCATTCTCAAACAACAGCGATGAAGCTGCCTCAACACCTGAACGCTCTGATCCAGCCATAGGGTGACCGCCGATAAAATGTACTCCAGGAATATCCAAAGAGACCGCGCATGCGGCAATACTAGCTTTCGTACTTCCAACATCTGTAATGATGCAGCCGGGCTTGAGCGGCAATTTGCTTAACTGCTGCAAATAATCCTCTAGCATACCCACCGGCACACATAAAAAAATGAAATCGGCATCGATTGCCGCTTCCTCCACAGACAATGTGGCACTATCGACCACACCTCTGCTAATATACTTACTCGCGGATTCAGGACGGTGGGCATGGCCAACGACGGTCAGGCCCTCCTTGCCTTTAAAGCAAAGGGCCAGTGAGCCTCCGATCAGACCGACACCGAATATTGCTATTTTTGTCGTCATGTTCTTTGAACTACCTGCCTTCTTTAGTCTTGACTTGCTGTTATTACTAGGCGCGTACTCCACTCTCTATAAGAGTTTGTTCCAGCGCGGTGATAAAAGCCGTGTTCTGCTCAGCCGAGCCCACAGTAACCCGAATATAAGTCGGATAAACCTGGTGACCCGCTCTTACGATGATTCCTTTACGCATCAAAGCATCAAAGACCTCTGTAGCAGGCTTTCGAACATCTACCATGATGAAGTTCCCGTGTGCCGGGAAGGATTCTAGGCCCAGACGTTTGAATTCACCTTGCAATTGGACAATACCCGCGCTATTAAGACGACGACATTCCTGTACGTAATCTTGATCATTCAAAGCAGCAAGAGCTGCAGCTTGAGCAAGCCGTGAGGTATTAAAAGGCTCACGTACCTTGTTGATCAACGAAATGATCTCAGGACTCGCAACACCGTATCCAATACGCAATGCAGCTAAGCCATAAATTTTGGAGAATGTGCGGAGCACAACCAGATTCTTGTAACGAGTCAGTAACTGGATGCCATTGGAGTATGAAAGATCTGTTACATACTCACAATATGCCTCATCAAGGACAACCATTACATTGGAAGGCACAGCATCCAGGAAAGAAACCAAAGCTTCCTCTGGAACAATCGTACCTGTTGGGTTATTCGGATTACAGATCCAGATAACCTTAGTGCGGTCCGTTATACGGGCCAGCATCCCATCCAGATCATGTGTACCTTTTACAAGTGGCACCTCAATAGATACCGCACTTTCGATGTCTGCGTTACTCTTATACACGGAGAAGGTTTGGTCCGCCATGATTGTCTCATCACCCGGTAAGAAAAAGGCACGAGCAATAAGTGCAATAATCTCATCTGAGCCACAGCCAAAAATAATATTGTCGTTATTCACGCCAAGACGGCTGGAAAGTGCTGAAGTCAATTCAACGGCTGAGCCGTCCGGATAAAGATAAAGATTCTCAAGTTCTGCTAGAATTGCTTCTTTTGCACTCGGTGAAGCTCCATACGGGTTTTCATTGGATGCAAGCTTAATAACCTCACTTAAGCCAAGCTCCTTCTTGACTTCGTCTATAGGTTTCCCTGGTTTGTAGACAGGGAGATTAACTATATTCGGTTTTGGATTCATACAATAGTCCTCGCTCTCCATAGTTGATTACTCCACTATACACAGGTCAGAATGACACTGTTATGGTCTTTTTAATTGTGCCACAAATTCTCGAATTTGCAACAGTCCCTCATTCCGCGTAGCAGGATGATCGAGCAACGGAATTACCTCTTCTATTTTGCGGACAATGGCACTCCCTACTACAACACCATCGCAAATCTGAGCAAAACGGGCAACCTGTTCGCCAGTAGAGATCCCAAATCCTACAGCCACTGGCAGATCCGTAGCTTGACGAACGGAATCAATAAAGGCTTCTACATCCGCATGGAAAGAGGATCTTTCTCCAGTCACCCCTAATGAAGATACACAATAGATAAACCCGCTCGCACCGGATACAATCTTTGCAATACGTTCGCTTGAGGTTGGTGCAACTAAAGGAATGAGGTTGACTCCAACTTCATCACTACGGCGCCGCATCTCCGCTGATTCCTCAACGGGAAGATCCGGGATAATAAGTCCGCTAATTTCATGTTTGTTCAGATCAGCAAAAAACGTATCTAGACCCATTTGCAGAATAGGATTGTAATAAGAAAACAAGATAAATGGCAAACTGCTGCCGGCTTCACGAGCCTTTAACGCGGTCTCCATGCAAGTGCGCAGGTGAACTTCACCCCGCAGTGCCCGGGCAGATGCTCGCTGAATTACAGGGCCGTCTGCAAGCGGATCAGAGTATGGTACTCCTAGCTCCAGAATATCTGCCCCTGCTGTCTCCAGTTCAGTGATGATGGCAAGAGTAGTCTCCAAATCCGGATCTCCAACAGTCAGAAAAGGAATCAATGCGGTCCGGTTCTCAGCTTTTAGCTTTCGGAATACCAAATCCATCCGGTTTGTAGTTTGGGTTGTCATTCAGTTCCCTTCCCTTCTGTATACGCCATAATGGATTCTACGTCTTTGTCTCCCCGGCCTGACAGGCAGATGACAACAATGTCATCCTTAGTAAGGGTTGGACCCATTTTTACAACATGTGCTATCGCATGCGCCGATTCTAACGCTGGAATAATGCCTTCCGTTACACATAGCAGCTTCAGTGCATCTAGCGCCTCTGCATCTGTAATCGGGACATATTTTGCGCGTTCGATATCTTTTAGATAGGAGTGTTCAGGACCTACACCAGGATAATCCAGGCCTGCGGAGATGGAATGTGCTTCTGTTACTTGTCCATGCTCATCCTGCAGGAGATAACTCATCGATCCCTGGAATACGCCATGAGTTCCTTTACTCATTGTTGCCGCATGAAAAGGGGTATCAATGCCTTTACCAGCCGCCTCTACACCAATCATACCGACATTTTCATCCTCAACAAATGGATAGAACATACCGATGGCATTACTGCCACCGCCTACAGCAGCTACGAGCACATCCGGCAGCCTTCCTTCAGCCTCCAGAATCTGGCGCCGTGTTTCATCCCCAATAACCCGCTGAAAGTTACGAACCATCATCGGATAAGGATGCGGTCCTACAGCTGAACCCAATATATAGAAGGTATCATCTACATTGCTAACCCAGTAGCGAAGCGCTTCGTTGCCGGCATCTTTTAAAGTACGCGATCCGGAAGTAACGGGAATCACTTCTGCACCAAGCAGCTTCATCCGGAATACGTTAAGGGCCTGGCGACGTGTATCCTCTTCCCCCATAAACACCTTACATTCCATACCTAGCAAAGCTGCAACTGTAGCTGTGGCTACACCATGTTGACCCGCACCCGTCTCAGCGATTACCTTCGTTTTTCCCATCATTTTGGCCAAAATCCCTTGACCAATCGCATTGTTAATCTTATGGGCACCTGTATGATTCAAATCTTCACGCTTCAGATATATTTTAGCTTCTCCCAGATGTTTGCTCAGCCGTTCCGCATAATACAGCGGGGTCTCCCGTCCGGAATACTGCTTTAATAGATAATCTATTTCTTCCTGAAAAGCTGGATCTGCCGAAAACTTACGGTAGGCCTCCTCCAACTCAATCAATGCATTCATCAAAGTCTCGGGCACGAAGCGGCCTCCGAATGAACCGAAACGTCCATGCTGGTCCGGTACTTGTATCATGATTGCTTCACCCTTTCCACAAAAGCTGTCATTTTTTGAATATCCTTAATGCCGTCAGTCTCTACTCCACTCGACACGTCTACCCCATACGGGGCATAGGTATCAAGCAATTCACCAACATTATCTGTATGAAGCCCTCCAGCCACAAACAAGGGCAAGTCATGTTGTACTGCAATTTCTTGGTAAGTAGGTAATTTATTCCAAGCGAACGTTCGGCCGGAGCCGCCACTCTGCAATGGATCATAAGTATCTAATAAAACCGCATCTACTGCAGCTGCGTAATCTTCCAAGCTATATTCATTTTCAGCTTTATCCCGCTCTTGATCCGCAACGGACAGTGCCTTCCATACCTGAACCTGTGGATAAGCTCGGCGAACCTGCTGGCAAAAAGCTGGACTCTCCTGTCCATGAAGCTGAATTACATCTAAATGCACCACAGACAGCAATTCGTTCAACTCATCCAGCTCCGGATTAACAAAAACCCCGGCAGCCTTAGGAATTTCACCAGTCTTCCAATTTGGAAGCTCTGCAATCAGTTCGGCAGCACGCTCTATGGATACCTTCCGGCGGCTAGGTGCAAAAACAAATCCGATATAATCTAGTGGTAAGTGTAACATAGATTTTAGCACTTCAACGTCCTGAAGTCCACAGATTTTTACTAATGTCTCAGCCATGCCGGACACGGTCCTTTCCATTAGGAAGCTCACCGAGCAAACCGTTAACCGCATCCTCTACGTTAGCTTGACGCATTAGATACTCCCCAACGAGCACTCCGTGAGCACCAGTAGTTCTTAAGTAGCCGATGTCTTTTGACCCGGAAATTCCACTTTCGCTGATCACTGGAACACCTTGCGGCACAAGAGCTGCCAGCTCGGCTGTTGTCTCCAAAGAGGTCTCAAAGGTACGTAGATTACGGTTATTAATTCCTAGCAGGACGTTAGGTTGGGTTATCTTTTCTGTGCTCAGTACAACCGCCAGTTCATTTCGGTCATGCACCTCAATCAAGATATCCAATCCAAGCCCTGAAGCTATATCTATAAAATGAGATAGTTGTGCCGGTGTCAAAATAGCGACGATTAACAACACGGCATCCGCTCCGAGAAGACGTGCTTCGTAGATCTGCTTCTCATCGATAATAAAATCTTTGCGAAGCAGCGGCAGATTTACAGCTTCTTTCACTTGCTGCAGATAAGCTGCGCTGCCCTGGAAATATTCTGTGTCCGTCAGAACAGATAAGCAATCTGCACCTCCAGCTTCATACCCTTTTGCAATGGAAACAGGATCAAAATCCTCACGGATCAACCCTTTGGAAGGAGAAGCCTTCTTCACCTCAGCGATCAAGCCCATATCTCTGTTCTTCCCTTGGGTCAGAGCCTTACGAAAGCCTCTTGTTGCCGGAAGAAGCGCAATATCACGCTCTGCTTGTGCCAGCGAAAAGTTTTTACTGAGCAGTTCAACCTCTTTAATCTTAGTCGCGACAATTTTATCAAGATACATAATTAAGTTCCTCCGTCATAGCTACAAGCTGATTAAGCTTGGATAGTGCCTTGCCTGAATCCACTACTTCTTTTGCTCTCTCTACGCCTCCGGCCATGGTATCTGCCAGACCAGCAACATATATACAGGCTCCGGCGTTAGCAAGAACGATATCGCGATAAGGATTCATCTGCCCTTGAAGGACCGAGGTAATAATCGCCGCATTTTCAGCTGCATCTCCACCCAGCACAGCTTCCAATGGATGTCTGTTAAGACCTAATGCCTCTGGCGTTACCTCATACGTGGTTACGATGCCCTCTTTTAGCTCAGACACTAATGTAGGGGCCGAGATGCTGATTTCATCCAGACCATCCAAGCTGCTAACAACCATCGCACGCTTGGACCCCAGCTCCTTCAGTACATTAGCCACCGTCTCTGTCTTATTCCGATCATAAATCCCCAGCAGCTGACGGTCAGCACCAGCGGGATTCGTAAGCGGACCAAGCATATTAAAAATCGTCCGCACTCCAAGCTCTTTACGCGGTGCTGCCGCATGCCGCATCGAAGGATGATAGATTTGTGCGAATAAAAAACAAATGCCGATTCGATCCAAGCATTCCCGAGCCTGATCCGCATTCAGATGAATGTTGACGCCCAAAGCTTCAAGTACATCTGCACTTCCTGCTCTACCGGAAGCTGAGCGGTTGCCATGTTTGGCAACTCGTACCGAAGCCGCTGATGAAATAATCGCTGAGGCGGTAGAAATATTAAACTTATGGATGCCGGAACCGCCCGTACCACATGTATCTAGCAGACGCGCTTTTTCAGTAAGGACAGGTGTGCCGAAACCTCTCATGGCTTCCGCAAACCCCGTAATCTCCTCCACGGTCTCTCCCTTAATCCGTAAAGCGGTTAGCAGTGATCCGATTTGCGCCTGTGAAGCCTCTCCCAGCATGATTGCACCCATTATATCCCGTGCTTCTACACGTGTCAGACTTTTGCCTTCGATTAGTCCAGCAATTCCTGATTGTATCAATTTTGTTGCATCCATAATGTTCATCCTCCCAGCCTTAATGTAATCTTTTTTATTAATCAAACCACCTGTTCAGGGGTATATGCGTACATGTAATCTTGATTGATGACTTGTTTCTCTTTTATCTCGGGTGGGAACATAGCCTCTGCCATACGAATAGCTTTTAGCATGCCCTTCGCTTTATTCACCGTCTCTTCATACTCTTTCTCCGGAACCGAGTCCCAAACGATACCCGCTCCAGCCTGCACATATGCTCTGCCCTTACGGAAGATGATTGTACGGATGGTGATACATGAATCCATATTTCCCGAGAATCCCAAATATCCAATCGCCCCCGCATAAGCACCACGGGCTTCTCGCTCCAATTCAGCAATAATCTCCATTGCCCGTAGCTTAGGTGCTCCTGAGACAGTACCGGCTGGCAGACAGGAGAGAAAGGCATCAAAGAAATCTTTATCCTCGCTAAGCGTGCCTGACACATTCGATACCATATGCATGACATGAGAGTATCTTTCAATTTCCATAAAGGAATCACATTTTACAGAACCGAATTTGGACACTCTTCCTAAATCATTACGACCTAGATCAACTAGCATCAAATGCTCTGCACGTTCTTTTTCATCCTCCAGCAGCTCCGCGGCGTAAGCACGATCCGAAGCTTCACTTTCACCTCTTGGTCTTGTTCCGGCAATCGGCCGTGTCTCCACGCGATTTCCATCTACCTTTACGAGCGCTTCCGGTGAGGTTCCAACAATAATCTCTTCATCCATTTTCAAATAATACATATATGGAGATGGGTTAAGCGTCCTGAGCATCCGGTATACATGCAGTGGAGAAACTTCCGTTTCAATATGCAGGCGCTGCGACAACACCACTTGAAAAATATCGCCAGCCCGAATGTATTCCTTCGCTTGTTCTACGTTGTTGATATATTGTTCTTTAGTCAGGTTGGAATGAATCTCACCCAGCTCAATATCCTGCGGAATGCTGCGGCGGTTCACATTTTCCTTAGGCCCTTCCTTCTGCAGCTCTTCGGCCATATCCTCAAGCTTACGACTTAAGCTTTCGTAATTGGATTTGATATCTGAGTCCGTATCACCGTCTTTAACATGCAGGTTGCCAACTAGGAGAATTTGTTGTTTCACATGATCAAAAACAATGATGCGATCACAGAACATAAACCGGATATCATCCATTTGGAGATCATCTACTGGATGCTCAGGCAGCTTCTCATAATATTGCAGCAGATCATATCCAAAAAATCCGATCGCTCCTCCAGTAAAAGGCGGCATCTCATCCAGCTTAGGGCTACGGTATGAACGAAGCAGCGCCTTAAGCTCCTCAATCGGCTTTCCATGCAGCTGTTTTTTCTTCCCGTCGATCTCTACGTTAATTGCACCCTTTTTTCCCGATATCATTAAAAAGGGATCGCTGCCGATGAACGAATACCGGGCCCATTGTTTGCCACCCTCTACACTTTCTAGTAAGAACGCGCGGTCACGTTCAGCAAAACGTTGGAATAACCGGATAGGTGTTTCCATATCAGCCAGCAGCCGCTTCACAACAGGAATCAGATTATAATCCTGCGACAGCTTTACCACCTCTTGAACACTCGGATTCGTCATTTTTAGATGCCCCCTCAGTTATATAAATCTTTCCGAAACACAGAAAAACCCTCTACCAAAGTAGAGGGTTTGTGTAAGTAAGTATATGTTTTTGAGCAATGATCAGCATCGTTATGTTGTGCCTACAGACTTATCTCTAAATAAGATACATCACGGATGTGAAATAACACTCCAGTACATATCAAAATAAAGACTCTGCGTACACAAAAACTGCTAATCAGGCATAAACGTCTTCAGCATCCTTATAAGGACGGTAAGCGTATATGCGTGAAATATAAGAATGTATAGAACAAAGCTTATACTTTCTTATATTCGCAAAAATTTCTTGCACTCTGCTCAACTATACTCATCTCAACTCAACTAAACTCTTCTATACTCGGCTAATTACACTATACATGATGACAAGGGTCATTGACAACCCACAACTCAAATTTAAGACTTACTCTGCGACAAATCCGGACGAAGCTTCTGAGCTTCATTCAGATACACATGGCGGATCTCACGCTGTGATTTATCCGTATTAAACTGCACCATTAACCGGATACACATCGGCAGGCTGCCTTTGACCGGGATCTCGGTTGAACACATAAGCGGCACCATTTCCCAGCCCTCAATCTCACGAATGGCTCTTGCCGGAAAAGTAGCATCCAGATCATTGGTCATCGTAATCCATACATTGCTAATATCCTCAGCTATAACATTATTGCGTTCAACGATCTCCCGCAGCAGCACAACGGTTTCACGCAAAATCTCTGTTTCTTCGTTATTAATCACGGTAGTTGCTCCGCGAATCCCTCGATTTACCACGGTTTCCCCTCCTTTTTAAGCTCTGCCAGAACCTCTCGCACAAGCGATTCCTGTACATCGTTTACAATACTAACAGCTCCTATGGCATCAGGCACAATAAAAGTCATTCTGCCTTCTTTGAATTTCTTATCATGCATCATCGCTTCCATTAGCTCCTCTTCATCATATTCAGAAGGAAGCTGTATAGGCAGTGAAAGTGCAGATAACATAGATACTGTATCCTCATAGATGGATCGGTCACGTCCAAGCTTTACAGCCAGCAGCGCCGAACCCGCCATACCAATCGCAATCGCTTCACCGTGCAAAAACACACCGTATCCGCCAACCGCTTCAATAGCATGGCCGATCGTATGGCCTAAATTCAGGATCGCCCGAAGTCCATGCTCACGTTCATCGTTCGCCACGACATGAGCTTTGATCGCACAACCGCGCTCAAGGGCATAGCCGAGAGCTTCAGCATTCAAAGCAAGCAGCTCATCAGCATGTTCACGGCACCAATATGCAAATTCTTTGTCCATAATCAGACCATGCTTCACTACTTCAGCTAAGCCAGAAGAGACTTGGCGCGGCGGAAGCGTGCGAAGGGTATCCAAATCGTAAAGCACCAGCGAAGGTTGATAGAACGCACCAACCATATTTTTGGCTAGTGGATGATTGACAGCCACTTTGCCGCCTACGCTGCTGTCATGGGCCAGAATCGTCGTTGGAATTTGTAGAAATCCTATTCCGCGCATGTAGGTAGCTGCTACAAAACCAGCTAAATCACCAACAACTCCGCCACCTAAAGCCAACACCGCTGAGTTGCGATCCAGTCCCGCTTGAATCGCGGTCGTCATAACCTCTTCATACACGGTTAATGATTTGGATGCTTCCCCTGCCGGCATAATATGGCTTACTACGGTATAACCTTGCTGACGTAGAGCTTCTTCAAGCGCCGGTAAATACCGTGGAGCTACTTCACTATCACTCACAACCAGTAGCGGGCTACGAGTGGACAGTCCAGCCTCAGCACAGTACTGGGCAATGTTCTGCAGCAGACCACTACCGATGTGGATTGGATAAGAACGATCTCCCAAATCTACATTGATTGTACGCATGATTAATAACTCTCCAATTGTGCAAGATAGTTTTCATAATTCGCTTTAATTTCTTCGAGAGAATCCCCGCCGAATTTATCAAGAAATGCTTTGGCAACTTCCCATGCCACTACGCTTTCCAAAACCACACATGCCGCTGGAACCGCACATGCATCCGAACGTTCTACTTGAGCTGTAAAAGGTTCTTTCGTATCGATATCTACACTTTGAAGTGGCTTATACAAGGTAGGAATAGGCTTCATAACACCACGAACCACTACCGGCATGCCATTCGTCATCCCGCCTTCAAAACCGCCTAAACGATTGCTTGCGCGATAGTATCCTTTAGAAGCTTCATACATAATTTCATCATGGACTTGCGATCCACGCAATTTTCCCGCTTCAAATCCAATGCCGATTTCAACGCCTTTGAAGGCATTAATCGACATCACTGCCCCAGCGATCGCCCCGTCCAGCTTCCGGTCTGACTGTACATAGCTGCCAAGTCCAATGGGCAGTCCTTCGACGATACATTCAACGATTCCACCGATGGAGTCGCCCTCTTCCTTGATCTGATCTATGTAAGCCTCCATTTTCTGTTCTGTTTCTTTGTCGACAACTCTGACAGAAGACTGTTCTGTCCGTTCAATCAGTTCATCGATAGGCAGATCATTTACAGGTGCCTCAATTTCACCAATGCGAATGACTTGACCTGCTACTTTCACACCAAAAGCTGCCAGCAGCTGTCTGGCTACAGCGCCACATGCGACTCTGGCTGCGGTTTCGCGGGCACTGGAGCGCTCCAGAACGTTGCGAAGATCCGTATGATTGTACTTCAATCCACCATTCAAATCTGCATGTCCAGGACGCGGCCGATTTACCCGGCGTTTTTCTTCATCACTGCCTGGAATAGGTTCAATATTCATAATGTTCTTCCAGTGAGTCCAATCCTTGTTCTCTACTACCAAGGCTACCGGAGCACCCGTAGTATAGCCGTGACGTACTCCACCTACAATTTGTGCCGTATCTTTTTCAATCTGCATGCGGCGTCCACGTCCGTATCCCTTTTGTCGACGATGCAATTGAAAGTTAAGCTCTTCAAAATCCAAAGTTAAATTACTTGGCAATCCCTCAATAATAGCCGTTAGCTGGGGGCCGTGCGTTTCCCCCGCTGTTAAATAGCGTAAACTCATGATGTCTTCCCCCTTTTATACTTTTAAACTGTAAACCGCTAAAATCCTATGATCTTTGCTCATTATAGTATAGGGAATCCGCTTTGACAAGAAAGGGATCTCCCTAGAAACACTGTATGTATACCGAAATAAAAAGCGCCATCCATACCCTTAAGAGTATGAATGGCGCTCCTCGGCTCGGTCCTCAGCTTGTTAGCTGCCGAGCCGCTGGCTTGGTGAAGGGAATGTAGACTTACGCTCTTCCAGCTGCAGAAGGCGCTCCAATTGCATTTCTTCCACACCGAGAATTTGCCCGCACTCACGAACGGTGATAAAGCCTCGTTTGTACGCGGCAATGACCTTGCTTTTGTCCATCGGTTTAACTTTCCTTTCACTTAGCATACAGATTCTACTATCCAGTATCACTGAACTTTTGCGAAAGTATACCTTTGAAGTTAATGGCGAAGGAGCAAAAAGTATTTATTTTTTACGATAGAAAAAAGTTTCCGTCGATTCAAAGCCATATTGAGCCGGTGTAAAGATTTGCTCTGTGCTGCCCACAAACAAATAACCACCCGGACGTAAGCTAGCCGAAAACTTATGATAGAGCTTGTTCTTCGCTTCTTCAGTAAAATAGATCATTACATTGCGACAAATAATAAGATCGAAACCTTCGTCGAACTTGTCCAAGAGCAAATTTTGTTTGCGGAAATCTATGTTTTTCTTAAGTGAATCGCTGACCTTGAAGACAGGGCCTTCCGGCGTAAAATAACGTGCTGCCACGTCTTTCGGCACATCCTTTAAAGAACGTTCCAAATAAAGACCCTGCTTTGCTTTGGATAAAGCGCCATCATCAATGTCAGTGGCAAGAATACCTGTCTGCGCCAATATATTCTTGTCCGACAAAATCATAGCCAGCGTGTAAGGCTCTTCGCCTGTGGAACATGCCGCGCTCCACAGCTTTAATTTGCGGCCCGACTGCTGGAGGTCAGGGAGGATAATATCCCGCAAAACTTCCCAGCGATTCGGATTCCGCCAGAACTCAGAGACATTGATCGTCATTCGATCTAAAAATTCATAAAATAAGTCCTTATTTTTCATCATCGCTGCAAAAAAATCACTGAAGGTATGATAACCATTCTTCATCCGAAGAGTCGTCAAACGCCGCTTCATCTGTGCTTCTTTATATTGAGCCAGATCAATTCCGGTGCTTTGTTTAACGTTGTGAATAAATCCGCTATAATCTGGATCTGTTGTTAATGCTGCAACATTACGATCAGACATGTTAATCCCCTGCCTCCCACCTGGACCTTACATCCAGACTGCGATGTCTTTGTTATACTGATTCAGTTCATCTGGAGCAAAGAAATTAGCAATTTCCCGTTCTGCACTTTCAGGCGAGTCTGATCCATGAATTAAATTAAGTGGTGTATGGCTGGCAAAGTCGCCACGAATCGTGCCTGGCAGAGCTTCTCCAACTTTTGTTTTGCCTATGAGTGTCCGGGATAAAGTTACGACATCATCGCCTTCCCATACCATTGCAAACACTGGACCTGAAGTGATGAAAGAGACCAGCTCTGAAAAAAAGTCTTTGCCTGCATGCTCAGCATAATGTCTTTTCGCTTGATCCTCACTCACTGTAATCAGTTTAGCAGCGACCAATTTAAACCCCTTATCCTCAAAGCGGGCAACAATACGCCCTATTAATCCACGTTGAACTCCATCAGGCTTGACCATCAGATACGTCTTTTCCATAGAAGCACTCTCCATTTTCCCATTTGAAGGGTTGTTTTGACGCTATCTTAACAGAAACATTGCTTTCTGGAAACGTTTAATTTCAATCTCACCAGAAGATCAATAACTTCTACCTGTTATAAAATACGCAATATCGCGCAGATTGCGCTTAGTCTTATTGTTAGGCAATTGTTCCAGCGCCGCCAGCGCCTTGTCGATATAACGTGAAGCGAGCTCCTCAGAACGGGCGATTCCGTCTCCGGAAAGAATGAGATCAATCGCATGTCCTACCGTGCTATGTCCCTCACGTATAGACTTCAGTTCCTCAAGCAATGACTCGCGCAGTCGCTCATCCTCAAGACTATAAATCACTGGAAGTGTAATGTTTCCTTGCCGCATATCACTGCCCGGAGGTTTACCGATCTGTTTCTCTGTGCCTGAGAGATCCAGTAAATCATCACGAATCTGGAACGCCATACCCACGTTATATCCATAATTATAAAGCAGACGAGCTACTTCTGGATCTGCCTCAGCAGCAAGAGCGCCGAGTTGGCAGCTAACTGCAATCAGCAGGGCTGTTTTGCGGCGGATACGCCGTAAATAATGACGTACACTTTGCTCACTGTTGAAAAAGTCACGAATCTGCTCCATCTCTCCGATCGACATTTCGATCATCGCCTTAGACAGAATTTGATGAATTCGTGGATTCTTCAGCTCCGTAGTCATAACCAGCGCTTTTGCATATATGTAGTCACCAGTGTACATGGCAATTTTATCGCCCCATTTTGCTTTCACGGTGAGTTCACCACGGCGCAATTCTGCATCGTCGATCACATCATCATGGACCAGTGAAGCGCTATGGATCAACTCTAACGGTATCGCCACCCGTTTCAGTTTTTCCAGATCATACTTACCGAATTTCCCGCCCATTAGGACAAATACGGGACGTAATCTTTTGCCGCCTGCCTTTAATAAATGCAGGGAGGTTTCTGTAAGCAGATCGTCATCCCCCTGTACACTGCGGTACAGCTCTTTTTCAATCTGATCCATATCTCTGTTCAGTAATCCGAATATTTGCAGTCGTTTCATTCTTTCACCCGTGTCAACAGTTTATGGCTCCAAATCTCCATCTTCACTTCCTGCGGCAGCAGGCCCATCTCATAGGCATAGCGGAAATAGAGGTTCAAACCTTGCTGCTGCCTTTCTCCAAAATCATAACATAAATTGCGGAAGTACCCTTCCCAATAAGACTTTGTTCCTCCAATGTTAGAACAAGCTGCTTGTACAATAGGATCTAAATCTCTCAATCCCCGCATTTTACTCTCGGCAAAAGCCTCTGCAATCTCAGAAATAGCTTCCGGTTTGTCCTCCGCAGCCTTTCGATTCACTGCCCAGACCGCAAAGGTCATCCCTAAGCCCGTCCATTCCTTCCAAACCTCAGCTAGATCAGTAACGATATAACCTTGATCCTGCCATGAGGCCTTAATAGCATTATCACCAATTAATAAACAGGCATCCGCTTCATGCATCATGGCATCCAAATCAGGATTAGCGCTAATATACTCCGGTTTATTGCCAAAAGCTTTTTCCATTAAAATTTTCAGCAAATTTACCGAGGTTGCAGAAGTATTCGTAACAGCGATCTTACCGCTGCCAATCTGAGCAAATGGCACCCTGGAAAAAAGGAATATTGATCTCACAGGACCATCCGCGCTAACCGATAAATCAGGTAGAAGTAATAATTTGTCACTGGCCTCAGCATAAGCAAAAGAGGATAAAGCACCTACATGAATAGTTCCACGGCTCATCCCCTGATTAAGAATGGCAGGTACCTCACTCACCATCTCTGCAGGATATTTCAATGCAGAGGGATGAAAATTGTGAAATACCGGCCATGAGTTGGTATAGCTGATTTTGCCGATGATGGTGTGGCTGTTATTGTCCATCCTTTCAATCCCCCCATCTTCGAAATAAATTGTGTTCAATATTAAAGCTGTCAAGCACTTTGCCCACCATGAAATTAATCAGATCATCCATACTTTGCGGCCCAAAATAAAAAGCCGGCATTGCGGGAATCATCCGAACTCCCAGACGGGACAGCTTCAACATATTCTCTAGATGAATAGCATGCAGTGGAGTCTCACGAGGTACAAGCACCAGTGGGCGGCCTTCCTTGAGCATAACGTCAGCAGCACGTGTCATCAGATTATCAGAGGTCCCATTCGCTACCGCGGATAATGTTCCCATAGAGCAAGGCATAATAATCATCCCTTCCACACGAAACGAACCACTTGCAATGGATGCGCCGATATCCGCAACAGGATGATAAAGCAGAGAACCGGGATAGCCATTGAACCTTTCGTTCAAAAAGCCCTCCCGGTCTGATGCGATATAGCCAAGTTCTTCTTTAAATACACGCCAGCCCGCATTACTAACTACCAAATGCACGGAGTAGCCTAGTGACAACAAGGTTTCAGTTAGACGAACACCATATATCGCACCGCTTGCTCCTGTAATTCCAACCACGATGTTTTTCGGTTTAGTAAGCGTCATTAGTAGAACTGCACCACCAAGTCAATCAAAGTGAAAGAGAACACCACGATGCTCAATACGCCGTTCATAGTGAAAAAAGCAGTCTGCAGACGGCTCAGGTCACTCGGAGATACAATGTAGTGCTCATAAAAGAGAATGATATATGCGATGATCATGCCTGCTACATACCACCAGCTTAAATCCGTCATAAACAGCAACGATACGAATCCAATCGCCGTGAGAATGTGAAATACGCGGGCAATAAAGAGTGCACCTTGAACCCCGAACCGAACCGGAATGGACTTCAAGCCCTCTTTTAGATCAAACTCAACATCCTGACAAGAATAAATTACATCAAAACCTGCAGTCCAAAACACAATAGTGAAATAAAATACCATTGAAGTCCAATTCACACTACCAGTTACAGCTACCCAACCGCCTAAAGGTGCAAGCGCAATGGTCAGACCGAGGATAAGATGGCAGGCCCATGTAAAGCGCTTAGTAAATGAATAAATGACAAGAAGGAAAACTGCGATTGGCAAGAGCTTGGCCGACAAAGGATTCAGCTTAAAGGCTGCCCAAAAGAGTAAGAAAAACGAAATGCCGATAAAAATGACGACTTCACCGATCTTCAATAATCCTGCAGGAATAGCTCTTCCCGCTGTGCGTGGATTCTTAGCATCACTTATCCGGTCAATCAGTCGATTCAGCCCCATAGCAGCGCTCCGTGCCCCAAACATAGCCACTACGATCCAACCAATCTGGCTCCAGGTAGGTAGCGTGCCAAACATGACAACGGAACCAAGTAAAGCGCCCATAAAAGCAAAAGGTAAAGCAAATACCGTATGTTCAAACTTGATCATTTGTAAAAAGATACCGATTTTCTTAAACATTCCCGTTCTCCTTGAGCCCAATATGTAATGCCGCGATGCCTCCGGTCAAGGGGAAGGATTCCACTTTTTGCAGTCCGGTTTCACGGAAAATAGCAGCTAATTGCTCCCGGTCAGGGAACAGCGCCAGCGATTCTGGCAACCATTTGTATTGCTCATACCTTTTAGCGAATAACTTGCCCAGCAATGGGAGTACACGCTGAAAATAAAAGAAATAGATACCTTTAAACGGTTGTTTCATCGGCTTGGAAAGCTCCAGGCAGACCACCATTCCTCCGGGCTTCACCACCCGTTTCATCTCGTTCAGCACTTGAACAAGATCCGGTACGTTGCGGAGTCCAAAACCAATCGTTGCATAATCAAATGCGTTGTCTTCAAAAGGCAACTCCATAGCGTTGCCCTGTACGAGAGAGATCCGGTCCTGAAGCTTGCGCTCCTCCACCTTACGGCGCCCCACTTCAAGCATGCCTGCACTGAAGTCGAGCCCTATCACATTCCCTGTCTGTGAGGCTTCGGCCAAGGCAATGCTCCAATCGCAAGTGCCGCAGCATAAGTCTACAGCTGAATCCCCGCGCTTCATACCCATCTTCTTCATCGTGAACTTACGCCAAGCCTTATGCCGACGAAAGCTTAAGATGTCATTCATCAAATCATATTTACCTGCAATACTCTCAAACACCGAGTGCACAAACTGTTCCTTCGGTTTGCTGTTATCACCCACAGCAGTTGTAGTTTTGTCCATAGTCATCCACTAACCCTCCACGGCTGCTTGTCCTGAGACTTTCATCTGCAGGAGAATACGATCCAGCGCTATCTCAAGCTCTCTAAGCAGGCTTTCGTCTTTAACGCTTTGTAATAGTCCCTGAATCGACTGAATCGACTGATGGAGCTTGTCCGTCAGCAGAGAATCACATTTATATTTCATCTTCAGCATCTTCCAGTCCTTCTGATCAAGGTTCTGGTCTTGAAGCTGTTTGCGTTCTTCCTCTGTCGCTGACTCCAGCATCTTCCAGTAGCAATAACCATTGCTAGCATTCTCAAGGTTATCACAACGCTGAAGCTCTATGGCAACAGTTTCGCACTGACTGAACTCTGTCAATAACTTCTCCCACAATTCCACTAAGGAATTCTCGATCATGGGCGTAAAAGAAAGGAACAGCCGCATATTGAGCTGTACCATGTGCCGCAAGTATTGTTCAGCCGAAAGACGGATTCCTCTCATCTTCACATAGAGGTTCGCTTTCAAGACATTGAAATCAGCAATCGCCTTACTCAAGATTCCAACCATCTCAATCTGATCACTCTTTGCAAGCAGATGGTAAAACCAGCTACTAAAATAATCGCCAGCCAATACCTTTAATTGACGGGAACGCATAGGATCTCCACCGCGTCTATCATTCGAGCGGTCAATTACCTCATGTGTATCTAGTCCAAGTTGAATAAGTGCGGTTACGAGCGTATACAACTCACCAGTACTTCCTTTTACAGAAGATCCATGGTTTAGAAAAATATATAACAAATGACCCCGGCCATCAGAAAACGGCGGCAAATCCGTATGCTTCTGAATCATGTCGTAGTCGGTGTAGGGTTTTGCCAGTTGCGGTATGCAGTACGGTTTCATTTCAGCCTCCGAAGCCATTGACATTTATATTAATTCCTTTGTTCACAATCTTGTCTATTATATCACATGTTTTTTTGTCACGCACTGTGATACAACTGAGTTTCTTTTATTCTTCTCAAGGATAAATGAACTGCTTCTTCCAGAGCTCAGTCTCACTAATACGGAAGCCCGTCTTGAGACGCTCGGAAATGGGGAAATTACCCGCAGACTGAAGTTCATTCTGGAGTTCAACGGACCACTCCGCGCGTCTGATATCCCCTGCTAGCAGCAGCCGGCGGCTATCCAGCCATTTATCCATGACCACGATGCGCAGCAGGAGCTGATCCACATTCGAGGTTTCTTGAAAAGCAAAAGAAATAGTCTGTGCCATATTTCGATAAAGCTCCTGGGGTTCATGATCATTTCCGCTCACTTTTAAATCCAGAGACAGAACGTGATCCTCCCAGTCTACGCTATCAATGGATAAGGTCAATGGAAGTGCGCCAAGAACATCAACAAGATTATCGTTGTCTAGCACCGTGTTATGGCCGCCAGTAAAAGTCTCCACTGCACCATTTCGCTGCTGTAAGGTTGAATCCATATCTGCCACTTTGGGCAATATTACAGCAGAGGTTGCAGTCAAGAGTAATACGGCTCCAACCCACCAGGCCTTGTTCATGAACACGCCCCCTTATCCATAATTCCCACTCTTAGCGGAATACGATCATTTATCTTTACTATATTTTGAAAAAAAGCAGGCTATGCCTGCTTTTCAGCTTTCACTTTCCAATTGTCCGTGCTTTGTCCATATTTCAGCCTTACCGCGGATCTTCATCGCTGAGGTATGATCAGTAAACTGGGCAATCAATACCTCGCCCTTATCCAGCTTCTCTGTATGATGAAAACGTGTATCTGTACCTCTGGTTAACCCAATGACCTGAACGCCATTATCTTTAGCCTTAACCACAATATAGTCGCTGCCCGTTGGAAGCGGAGTAGTACCCGTATTTTTATCCATCATCACTCATCCTCCTCTAAACCTATTATACAGTTCATAGTATTTCAAAAAACAAATGCCGCCTTGGAGGGCGGCATAGTTGTTCTTAAAAAGACTATGGGATAGGTATGTAGAAATCTTTATTTGATTCCGTCTTTCAGCGCCTTACCGGGTTTGAATGCCGGTACCTTGCTTGCAGGAATTTCGATTTCTTCACCAGTTTGCGGGTTACGGCCTTTACGTGCAGAACGCTCACGCACTTCAAAGTTTCCGAATCCAACCAGTTGTACTTTATCACCGCTTTGCAGTGCTTCTGTAATTGCTTCGAAAACCGCATCTACAGCTTTAGTAGCATCCTTCTTGGGAAGTTCAGTTGCTTCTGTAACTACATTGATCAAATCTGATTTATTCATGTTTTCTCACCTCCCTGAGTAAATTCTCCGGTATCATACACTGTTTCCGTTTCAACGTAAAATATACGTGATAATCCCGTTTAAAACTTAACTTTGGCGCCCTTAGACCTTGAAGCGCAACAAACTTATAGTAATACAGCCCATCCATAAATTCAAGCTGTTACTCAAAAAAGGAGCAGAAATTATCATCTATACTTGCATATTTATCTAAATTCGATCTAATTTGTTAGACCTATAGGAGCAGTTAAGGTCTTTATTTCATCAGAATAATTGAGTCAGATTCACCGTTATTATAGGAACTAGGTATCAAGTTTTAGGATAGCTACAAATAAAAAAGAGCAGGATTTCTCCCACTCTTTGAATTTATTTATATTCAGCTTAGAGAATAATTGCAATAAGTCCGCCGGAACCCTCATTTATAATGCGGCCAAGCGTTTCTTGCAGTTTGTAGCGCGCATTATCCGGCATCATAGCTATCTTGCCTTGAATTCCTTCTCTTACAATGGAGTGCAGGGAGCGGCCAAAAATATCGGATTCCCAAATCTTAATAGGATCATTCTCAAAGTCCTGCATCAGATAACGAACCAGCTCTTCGCTTTGCTTTTCCGTTCCGATGATTGGCGAGAATTCAGACTCCACATCCACCCGAATCATATGAATGGATGGTGCCGTAGCCTTTAAGCGAACCCCGAAGCGAGAGCCCTGACGAATCAGTTCTGGCTCGTCGAGTGCCATTTCGGCTAAAGATGGAGCCGCGATACCATAGCCAGTAGTCTTGACCATTTCCAAAGCTTCTGAGAATCGGTCGTATTCTCGTTTCGCATGTGAGAACTCCTGCATAAGCTGGAGCAGATGATCCTTACCGCGGATCTCAACCCCCACCACTTCCATCAGAACTTGATCGTACAGCTCTTCTGGAGCATACAGGTCGATCTCTGCTACACCCTGACCCATGTTCATACCACTTAGGCCAGCTTTATCAATAAAGTCATATTCGGTGAACTGAGATACGAGGCGGTCAACATCCCGCAGGCGGCGAATGTCTTTTACAGTATCGCGAACGGAGTTCTCATAACTACTACGCAGCCAGTGGTTTTCTCCAAGCACCATAACCCAGCTTGGCAGATTTACATTTACTTCATGCACTGGGAATTCATAAAGCACTTCCCGCAGCACACCCGTTACGTCATCTTCGCTCATGTTTGCGGCGCTTAGCGTCATAACTGGGATATCGTATTTGATGGCTAGCTCGTTACGGAGCTGCTGCGCTTCCTCACTGCGTGGCCGGGTGGAGTTAATGACAAGCACAAACGGCTTACCCACTTCCTTCAGCTCTGCAATGACGCGCTCTTCAGAGTCCACGTACGAGTTCCGCGGAATTTCTGCAATCGTACCATCTGTTGTTACCACTACACCTAGCGTTGAATGCTCCTGAATAACCTTACGTGTCCCGATTTCTGCCGCTTCCTGAAAAGGAATAGGCTCTTCAAACCAAGGTGTAGAGATCATTCGTGGTCCATTTTCATCCTCGTAACCTTTTGCACCCTCTACAGCGTAACCCACACAGTCTACCAGACGAACATTAACCTCAAGCCCTTCCGCAACCTTGATTTGGACTGCGTTGTTTGGCACAAACTTCGGTTCTGTCGTCATAATCGTTTTGCCTGCTGCGCTTTGCGGAAGCTCATCCACAGCTCTTACTCGATCAGCCTCATTCGTGATGTTTGGCAGGACAATGGTTTCCATGAAGCGCTTGATAAATGTCGATTTCCCCGTGCGAACCGCGCCGACGACGCCAAGATAAATGTCTCCGCCGGTACGCTCGGCAATGTCCTTGAAAATATCCACTTTTTCCAAAAGAGATCCCCTCCTCATATTACTCCGAAGAAAAAATGCCTGAAGAGCATCGACTTCGCGTTCCGCCGGTAATCTGACCCTTGCAGGACATCAACCGGACTTATCGTATGCCCGCCCGAAGCCTAGCTGCTTTCGACCGGGACGTACTTGCCCCGCGCTAAACTCCGAATGCTCGGACATGCATTTGGACTAGTATCATCATATGTATCCGGAACGAATTTATGACCCGTATTCGCGCATTTCCCAATGTAATTTCAAAAAAAGTTAAGTCTGCGCGCCGCAAGGCGTCTGACGCCCGGAAGCTTACTCATCCATCTTATGAGGTAGGATTCGTTGATAGAACTATTTTTAGTGGATGCTGAGATTAAAAGGTTATTAACAAAAAACGCCTAATGCCCCGGATAAAACCGAAGCTTAGACGCTTTTAAACTATAACTCTAACTTGGAGGCTGTGGGATCGGCTGATTATTAATCCATAGATACGGCAAAGACTTTACGGGAACGTAATATGAAGCTTCCTCCAGATCCAGTCGCAAGTCCTGATTCTTGTCGTGCTCTCCACCCTTCTTATCGACGGCAGCCATGATATCAAAAACATAATCTACGTAGACAGTTCCATCCTTATCCATGATAAAGTCAAGAACTTGACCGGAATAGACGCTAGTTAAGGTTATAGAGCTTGTACCCGCCTGCTTATGATCAATGGTATACAATCCGGGGTATAGCTCATCAAGCACAGGCAGGTTGCCGCCATGAGCTGATTTATAGCGGTTAACCTGTCGTTGCACGTCATTCACCTTTTGAACCGTAACAAGGTCCATCACCTTCACCACAGGATCAATTTCCTCATTCAAAATAAGAAAATAAGCACTTCCACCCTGCTCAAAAGCGGTAGCCGGTATATCATCCAAATATCCCTTATTATTCAACTTCCCCAGGTCAATACGAAACTTCTCATACCTTGGAGTAGTTTCATCCGCATTAAGAATGGGCAGTACCCCTTCCTCCTGTTGATAATCATCAACGGCTGCTTGTATCCGTTTAACACTTTCCCGATAATTAACACTAGCCCGCTTCTCTTCACCTGGGTATAGACAGCCCGAAAGCGTAAGCGCGAGCGATACCATCCCTAGCAAAAGCTTGGCCCCTGCCTTCAGTTTCATTTTATATCCTATAAACTCCAACCGAGTCCCTCCCACGGTGACATTCTTACGCTACCACAGTTCATCTTCTTCCCCACGCCGCGCTGCTTCAAGCTTACGGCGCACCGCAGCCTTCAGTGGATCTTCCGGCACCTGAACGGTTACGTCGCTCCATACGGCAGCCTGACAGGCCAGACGCGTTCCTTCTTCTAAGGCCGATCCAAGCTTACGCCGCTCAATATCTCCGGGAGGCCTTACTGCAGAAGCCTCTTCCTTCGCGACTGTAACCTTGCACATCAGGCAGCCTGCTTTGCCTCCGCATCTAGTTGTAATTGGCACTCCTGCTTTACGAGCGGCCTCTAATAACGAAATGCCACGGTTCACAACAGCTTTACGACCTTCTGGTTGAAATACAACGGTAACTCCTTTTTGTGATTTCATGATGTTACTTCCTTCCTCAACACTATGTAACTGCTTACATAATTGAAACAACTCCGCCCAATAGGCCCACTAACATGATGACAAAAGCAAGTATAGACAGTACAGCCTTAAGCAATCCCTTGGTTTTGCTCCGAGCAAAAGTTATAAGAAATACTGATAATCCCATAATCAGCATCGCAATCAGGGATAACCACATTTTCGTCATCGGATCCATGGTCAAAGCCCCCATTCGCCTGTAATTTATTAGGGACTATTATATCATGACCTTATCCTTTTCTGTAAAAAAACATCATTTTTTATGTATTATTTTAAATAAATTACACTTCGTGAAAATTATCAGGAATATAAAAAAAAGCAAAAGACGACGGAATCGTTCATTGATCCGTTTTCTTTTGCTCACCCAACTTAAAGCTATTTTTTAAGCATCATTTTCATTAAAGACTCCATTGTGCTGGAACCTGCGCCGCCTTTTTTAACGGCATTGATAATCTCCTGCACAGTAGCTTCACTGACCGGCACTTTCGCCATTGATGACACCTGCTTAATTAACTGGCGGAGCTGGGCTTCATTCTGCGTAGTTCCTGGCTTTACCGTACTGGCTAGCTTTTTGACGGCACTTTCCGTAATGTTCTTGCCCGCCTTTTTGTTAATGGCGTTCAATGCATCCTTGGAAAAATCTCTGCTCACTTTTCATCCCTCCTCCGTCAATCCCCATTACAACATATGAGAATTTGCGGAAAAAGGTGAACAGGATCAGGAATGCCACTGCTCCCAAGTTTCCTGGGAGATCGACTCAAGCTCAGGCTTACGATCACGACCCATCAAGGCTTCAACCGCACTGCGTGGGCTTCTTCCTTGAAAGAGCACATGATAAATCTGATCCGTAATCGGCATCTGCACACCCAGCTTGAGCGAAATTGCATAAGCTGCTTCGGTAGTACGTATACCTTCGACTACCATCCCCATGGATTCCAGCACCTCGGCCAGCGGCTTGCCTTGACCAAGCATGGACCCAGCGCGCCAGTTACGGCTGTGCTGACTAGTAGCCGTCACAACAAGGTCGCCAATTCCGGCAAGGCCCGCAAAGGTCAAAGGATTGGCTCCAAGCTCAACTCCCACCCGAGATATCTCGGCGAGTCCACGGGTCAAAAGCGCTGCTTTAGCATTGTCCCCATATCCAAGGCCATCGGATAGACCTGCACCAAGGGCAATAATATTCTTAAGAGCTCCGGCAAGCTCTACCCCTACCTGATCACGATTCGTATATACACGGAAATCGTTGTTGATGAACAATTCCTGCGCTTCGGCGCTACGTTTGTCATCAGGTGAAGCAACTACAACGGTTGTAGGACACCGGCGTACAACTTCCTCTGCATGACTTGGACCGGAGAGGACGACGATCTGCCCTTCGTCACAGCCTAGTTCCTCTGCAATTACGATGGACATCCGCTTATTGCTTTCCGACTCAAAGCCCTTCGTAGCATGAACACATAACATGTCATCCTTCCAGAATGGCTTCAGACTGCGAGCAACCTGCCGCATTCCTGAAGACGGAGCTACAATTACAACCGCCTTAGAACCGGACACTGCCGTTTCCATATCCGTAGTTGCAATAATGTTAGCTGGCAGTGCGATGTCAGGCAGATACTTATTATTCGTATGAGAGCCATTGATCTCGGCAGCTTGATCAGAGTTGCGTGTCCACAGATAAACTTCCGAGTGGTTTGCAGCCAGCACGCTAGCCAGCGCAGTTCCCCAGCTCCCCGCTACAAGTACGGTAACTTTATCAGACAACACGATTCCCTCCTTTAACTTTTGAGCCTATCTTGTTCTCACGGCCTTCTACGATCTTTACAATATTCGTCCGGTGCCGCCAGAAGGCGAAGACCGCAATAATAATACTGGTCCAGAGCACAGGTTGTGTAAATCCTGTCAACAATAAAGCCACTGGTGTCAGTGCTACAAAAATTAATGAGCCAAGGGACACGTAACGTGTGATAAAGATAGACAGGATGGCGATGATACCGGCGAGCAGCGCTGGCCATAAACAAAGCGTAGCCATAACACCGATCGTAGTAGCAATGCCTTTCCCCCCACGAAAACGAAAATAGAGCGGCCAATTATGTCCGATGATGGCAGCGATTCCGCAAAGAGCCGGAACCCAGGTTCCCCAACCGCCGACCCAGGTTCCTAACCATACAGCGGCCACCCCTTTCAGCACATCCAGCAACAGCACTAGTATTGCAGGACCTTTACCTAATACACGCAGTGTATTGGTAGCTCCCGCATTTCCGCTTCCGTATTGACGGATATCAATTCCCTTTAGCAACTTTGCAAGCAGTACACTAAAGCTGACAGAACCAAGCAAATAGCTTACAACGATAACCAGAAGTTCAAGCGCCACACTTCTTCTCCCCTAACCTTCGTTTTCGGATTTGCGCCGTGTAAAGAGACGGATTGGTGTTCCTTCGAAATTAAATGCTGCGCGAATTTTATTCTCCAGATAACGTTCATAGGAGAAATGCATCAGCGACGGATCATTCACGAACACCACAATCGTAGGCGGCTTAACCGCAACCTGCGTTACATAGTTAATACGCAAGCGACGGCCTTTGTCAGTTGGTGGAGGGTTAATCGCGATTGCATCAGATACAACGTCGTTCACCAAATGTGTAGTAATGCGCAGTGCGTGCTGTTGAGATACATGCTGTACAACAGGCAGCAGTTTTTGCAAACGCTGTTTGGTTAAAGCCGACAAAAAGACAACCGGTGCGTAACTCATAAACAAGAAATGGTCACGAATCTTCGTCTCGAAGTTCTGCATAGTCTTATCGTCTTTCACAATGGCATCCCATTTGTTGACAACAAAAATAGATGCTTTACCAGCTTCATGTGCATAACCAGCAATATGCTTGTCCTGATCGATGATGCCCTCTTCGCCGTTAATTACAACGAGGACCACATCAGCCCGTTCAATCGCACGCATAGCACGCATAACACTGTATTTTTCAATGTTCTCGTATACCTTGCCTTTTTTACGCATACCTGCCGTATCGATAAGCACATAACGTTGCCCATCACGTTCAAAAGGAGTATCGATAGCATCTCTTGTTGTCCCTGCAATATCGCTGACGATAACACGTTCTTCGCCCAAAATCGCGTTAACCAGAGAGGATTTACCTACATTCGGACGGCCAATCAAAGCTACACGAATGACATCCTCATCGTATTCATCATCTATTTTCTCAGGTAGGCGCTCAACTACAGCATCAAGCAAATCTCCGAGTCCGGTTCCGTGACTACCAGAAATTCCGATTGGATCGCCAAAACCAAGGCTATAGAACTCATAAATATCATCCGCACGCTTCATATTATCCACTTTGTTGATGGCAAGAACGACTGGTTTACCTGAACGGAACAGAATCTGAGCTACCTCTTCATCTGAATTCGTCACACCACTCTTCGCCTCACACATAAATACAATAACATCCGCTTCTTCAATCGCCAGCTCCGCTTGAACACGGATTGATTTCAGAATTGTATCTTCTCCATCAATTTCAATACCTCCGGTATCAATCACACTGAACGACTTACCGTTCCAATCTGAAATACCATAAATCCGGTCACGTGTAATCCCCGGCTTATCTTCTACAATGGCTAATCTATCGCCAATCAGCCGATTAAATATCGTCGATTTTCCGACGTTAGGCCTCCCAACGATTGCCACAACGGGTCTTGCCATATTCATTCCTCCTGTCATCCTTACGTTACTCATCATAGCAAAAAACATTTAAATTGGCTAACAATCATGTTAACTCTCATCAATCCGACCAGTTCCGAAAAAAAGACAATCGGCGAACCCCCGTATCGAGGGCTCGCCGATTACTTTACCCGTATATTCAAAAGCTCGTTTAGGGATTAGTTATTACCCTTAAATTTGTCCAGCTTGTCACCAAAACGTTCAGCAAGCGTAAAGCTAAGGCCTTCGTTGCTAAGGGAAACGTTAGGGTTGTTCAGAACTTCTTTAGGAGCTCTGTCTCTGCTATTGCTGCGTTCAGGTCTAGCAGATGGAGCTGGAGCTTCTTCAGTTTCTTTGATGCTCAGGCTAACACGTTTCTCGGATGGATTGAAGTCCAGAACTTTCACTTGAACTTCTTGTCCTTCTTTCAATACTTCGTGTGGAGTAGCGATGTGTTTGTGGGAGATTTGTGAGATATGCACAAGACCTTCCACACCCGGAAGCAATTCTACGAATGCTCCGAAGTTCACAAGACGTTTTACAACGCCTGTTACAACATCACCGATGTTGATTTCGCCAGCAGCAGAGTCCCAAGGACCTGGAGCAGCAGCTTTGATGCTCAGGCTGATTTTTCCTTTTTCAGGATCAACCTTCAATACTTTAACACGTACTTTATCACCTTCAGATACTACATCAGAAGGTTTCTCTACGTGACTCCAAGCGATTTCAGATACGTGTACAAGACCGTCAACTCCGCCCACATCAACAAATGCGCCGAATTGAGTCAGGCGTTGTACTGTACCTTCGATGATTTGGCCTTCAGATAGTTCAGCCATAATTTTCAGCTTGTTAGCTTCGAATTCTTCTTCAAGAACTTCTTTAGCAGACAAGATTACTTTGCTGTTCTCACGGTCAAGTTCTTTCACTTTAACGCGCAAGGTACGGCCTTTGTAATCGCTGAAATCTTCAACGAAGTGACGCTCTACCATGGAAGCTGGGATAAATCCGCGAGCTCCAACATCAGCTACGAGGCCGCCTTTAACAACGTCAGCC
Organism: Paenibacillus sp. FSL H7-0323; assembly: GCF_038002725.1. NCBI lineage: Bacteria > Bacillati > Bacillota > Bacilli > Caryophanales > Paenibacillaceae > Paenibacillus > Paenibacillus sp. FSL H7-0323. The sequence goes on from NZ_JBBODB010000001.1 coordinate 2,697,058, forward strand.
ACAGTAACTTCGAAAGCTTCTTGGGAAGCGAAGTATTTCTCAAGATCTTCCCATGATTTTTCACTATCAACAGCACGTTTGGAAAGAACAAGGCTTTCCTTGTTGTCGTTGATGCTGACAACTTTACATTCTACTTCCTGTCCAACTTCTACTGCTGCAGCAGCGTTGTCCAGTTGTACTGCGGACAATTCGCGAATTGGAATCACACCGTCGTATTTATATCCAATGCTTACATAAGCTTGGTTATCTTCGATTTTGACGATTGTTCCTTTCACGGTATCGCCTTTTTTCAGAGAAATGATTTCCAAGTCAGCTTGGTTAGTCACTTCTTCTTCGTTAACGGCAGCAACTTCTTCTACAGCTCCGTTATTTTCTGTCACAGCGGAATCCACCGCTTCTACGGATTCATTCTTTTCCGCAGCTTCCTGATTTTTAATTTCTTCAGACATGTGATTAGCCTCCTCGATTCAAAACCCCATTTATTTAAACCTGCGTATAGCAGAGTTCAAAACAAGCAATGCATAATATTTCACTTACACTTGATGATAGTATGTTCCAAAAAATAGCGGATATGCCGTTATTTAATCAAAACATTGAGCAAAATTTGTTATTCTGCTCATCCCTTAACTAGCACTTGGTTTACCTGTCTCTTTCATCTCACGGATGCGATCCATAATGACATCGGTAACAGCCTCGAGAGATTCGCTCCCCGCACCGGCAAATTGACTAAGGTCTACAGGAGCACCATAGACAACGACCATGCGTCGAAAGGGTTTATACTGGCCGATAATAGCCGCTGGAATAACTGCTGCGCCACTTCGAAGTGCAAAGCTAGCAGCACCCTTCTTGGCCACTCCGGCATCAGAGTTACGCGTACCCTCCGGGAAGATACCCATGACATTACCATTACGAAGTGTGTTAAGGGCCGTTTTTATGGATTCTTTGCTTACGCCGCCACGTTTCACCGGAAAAGCACCCAATTTATTAATGAGCCAGCCAAGCACCGGAACCTCAAACAGTTCAGCCTTAGCCATATACTTTACCTGACGGTCCAGCTTAATTCCAATAGTCATTGGATCAAGCAGACTAATGTGGTTAGCGCAGAGCAGTACCCCGCCCTCCTTTGGCACATTTTCTTTCCCCACAATCTTAAGTGGGAAAAGGATTGCGTAAATCAAGCGAAGCAATCCAACACAAATTGCATAAATCATAAATGATTTCTCTCCCCGTCAACATGAGATCTACAGTGGGATACAATGGCCTCCACAACTTGATCGATATTCATTAAGGTCGTATCCAGAAGAATAGCATCCTCTGCACGGCGCAGCGGTGAAATCTCCCGTCCTTCATCCAGACGGTCCCGCTTTGCAATATCGTGTTCAAGCTGCTGAAGCGTCACCGATTCCGCGTCTCTCAGTTCCTTATAACGACGGAGAGCTCGTTCTTCCACACTTGCCGTCATAAAAATCTTTACCTCGGCATCCGGCAGCACGGTTGTACCGATATCGCGGCCATCCATTACCACGCCTTTGCGAAGCGCCATCTGACGCTGCAATTGACTCAGTCTGGATCTTACATCCTCGATCTTCGCATACTGCGACACAAGGCCGCTAACCTGAAGGCTCCGAATATGTGGGGTCACGTCTTCCCCATTAATCAGCACCTTCTGAATGTCTCGTTCCGGAATAAGTTCAATCACCATGTCGCGAACCTTCTCGTTCACTCGATGCTGATCTTCCGGTTCAATGCCTTCTTGGATCATATACCAGGTGATTGCCCGGTACATTGCACCAGTATCGACATAGATATAAGACAACTTCTGGGCTACCAATCGGGCTACAGTGCTCTTGCCTGCCCCGGCAGGTCCGTCGATGGCGACGTTTATTCTGTCATAAGTATGTGTACCCTGCCTATCCAACGGGGCATTCCTCCTCAAACACTCTTTCATAAAAAAAGCATCTAGCGTTACGAAAACTATTCCTGCAATATCAAGGAGCACACATAAATTGTTATGCTTGATGATATTATCAAGAAAAAAGCAGGCATTGCCTGCGACTTATAAAATTATACCACAGTTTATACTTCAGTGCAAAATCAGACAGCTTAATAGAGCTGTAAAAAATGCTTATCTGTTGCGGAAATCAAACTGACGTTCGAAGCAATAACGGATAATTTTCTGGCGTTCCAAATCTGAAATAGCGACAAATTTCAACATCGCTAAAAGCCGTCCATTCTCTAGCTTTTTAATGCGCACTACTTCACCTTCAAAATTGACATGCTCCGTGCTTCCGTTTCGATAAGGCACCAATACCCAGCAGGACAATTTATTACCAACCTCCAGCTTAACCTGGTTATCCACCAAAAAGGAGATTCCTCCACCACCAATATCATCTGTACGAACCAGGAACCGTTTGCCAAGGCTATCCTTCACAGCAAGCTCTAGATCTGCATTCACTCGGAAAAAGCTTCTTCTCTGGATCTTAAAAATCGAATCTGTCTCCGGCTTTTGAATCCGGACCATACGAATTACATCTTCTTTAAAGCCCAGTACATAAGTATTAAAGTAATTTTTGATGCCACCCTCAGTTAAAAAATAAACCGAAAGCTCGTCCCCCATAAAGAGCCTTTTTAGACGACCATTGCTCTCCTGCATAGGAATTTCAATCAGGAATGCGTCTTCTTCCGTCTCTGCAATTCTTGATCTATATTCAACTTCTGCTTCAGCAGCGTCACTGGAAGCAACCTGTATGTATAGATATTCGTTAATTTTAGGATACAAAGATGTCACCGCCACATCAGTTTAGTAATTATCACTACCCCTGATTATAGCATGGGAATATCAGCCAGTCAGATATATTTTATAGATATTGCAAAAAAAAGGGACGCACCCAACTGCTGGATGCGCCCTCCCTTTATTTTGCCTCAGACCCCGAAGAAGGTCTGATTTCTTCCACAGACTCTTCAATGCCATCCTCGGCGTTAATGTAAATACGATACTTTGAGCCATTGACCCCTCCACCGAACTCGTAAGTCAAGACCTCGACGGAATCATCATTTTTAATCCAGGACAGGCGATTGTATTGCTCCTTGAAATCAGAATTCAGAAATTTTCTCGCCTCTGCAAGGGTAAGCTTTGGTTTTGGAAGCTTCCGGTTGTCCTTGTGCTCATTGACGTATTCGCTGGCCTCAAAACCGATGGTATCACCTGTATCCAGCCCCATACGAATGGTCATCTTTTCAGGATAAATCAATACATCATTCTGTTTGGTTACAAAGGTCAAATTTCCGATATTATCGTAACGATCAGCGCTGACTGCAGTCATATGGGGATATCCTTTTTTCTCAAGAAACTGCTCTGCTTTGGTAACGGCTTCTTTAATAGAAACTTTGGCAGGGCCAACCTCACGGTTGTCATAATAAGAGATCAGCAACCCGCCATTTTTGGTGAAATCCATACTAATGGTGTGCTTCTTATTCGAAGCGCTAACAGTTGCTGTATAGGATGGCCATTCGGTGTTCTTCCCATTTTCTTTAACATCCACTTTAGCATTGGAACCCGCATCCGCGAACTTCAACGCCTTACGTTTGATGTCTTCGGCAGTCACGGGGGTACCTCCAAGCATTTTGACGGAACGTTTATCGTAGATGCTTGCTACTGAAGGACCCCAGTCTAGCTCAGGGTATGCCCCTACACGTTTATCTACCGTTTTGAAGCCGTCAATAATCGTGTTGTCCTCCGCTTTATTTTCTGTCGCCAACGCCGTTTCAACATCCATCCAGCGCAGCCGATTGCCAATGACTTTATTTTGTACCTCTTGCAAATCCTTAGAGATTTCTCCTGAGTTCTTGTACAATGCTTTTAGATTGCTCAGCTCTCCATCTGTCAGAGGTTTTTTAGTGAAGTCACGAATCCCGGCTTTATAAGAAAAGTTGGAGATTTTGGACAGAAACTCCTCTGTTTTGCTAAATGGCAGCAAGGTCAGCGGCAGCTGGTTAATCTCATTTTGGGCCTCACTAGTCATCCGCCACACATTCACAAGTCCTTTGCGGTGCATCCCATTAGAAGCAGAGTTAACCGCAAGCGTATTTCCAAGCTCACCATGAAGACGGTCCACATGATAGGACAAATCATGAAAGGCGCGTTGATATTGGTTCTCCGCCTTAATTAGTATTGAATTCTTCTCCTGATTCTCCTGATAACCCCACACAAGCGCACCAATCAGCAGCAGCGCGGTCAGCGGGAACATTACAGCACTTAATCTTTTGTACATAGGGCTACAAGACTCCTTTCGATAGCTTATTGGCGTTAGTTTGACAATAAACTAGGAGTCTTATGCACTGAAGTTGCTACACAATGTGACTATAACGTCCGCTCATGCTCTCTCTTCAATCTCAAAGCCACTGCTATTACTGCAAAGGCATTGTTTAAAGCCGGTTTGAATGACACCATGCTCTTTAATCCCTCTTAATATGTAGGTCTCACCGCACTGTTTGCAAACGATACGTACTTTTATACGCAAAAAAAGACACCTCTCTCCTCTCTGGAATTCCTTACTAGGAACTGCCCTTCGAATATAAGTGTGTCCATCTCGATTATAGGTTAACCTCTTCTTCACGTTTCAGAAAGCGGAAAGGAGAACGGCTGTTGGCCCTAGCAACCTTTCCCATACCGCCATACCATAGGATAGCCATCAGAGGCACAATAAACCATATCCAATAGTTGGCTGTCGTACTCAAAATAAAGTCATATATCCCATGCCACATCCATGGCAACAGGAGAGAAAACACCAGAATTCTGCGGGTATGAACTCCTTTTGAGAACTTCGCCCTTCCCATATGGTAGCCCATGATCACACCAAACATAGCGTGTCCAGAAACCGGAAGAAGTGCTCTTAGAAACATTGATCCGATTGAAGCGTTGCTATACCAAGCGTACATTACATTTTCTATTGTTGCGAAGCCGAGCGAAATCGCCACAGCGTATAGTATCCCATCATATGGCTCGTCAAATTCGGTATGATTGTAAATCATATGGTACAGCACAAACCACTTTAGACATTCTTCCACGCCAGCGGATATGAGAAACGACTCCACATAGGGACCACCATTTAGTCCCAGCATCAGCCCTCTCTGAATGATCATTACTGGAAACACAATCAGAAGGCCGAGCAAGAATACTTTAATGACTACATGAAGCGGTTCTTGATCATACTTGTCTTTCAGATAAAAAAAGGTCAACAGAGCAAGTCCCGGCGCTACTGCCGACGTAATGACCGATAACACGAGCACCGAATAACCTCCCTACACCCCTAAACCCTATTACTGCCGTTACACAGCAAGGTAGATGATAACTTTGATACAAGAATGACCGACATATCACCAACAACAAGACTAGGGCTGATCGGCCTAAACAATGGTCATCAGCCCCTAGTCTTGCCTAATTACTCCTGACGCTTAAAATGAGTGCACAATAACTGGACCGCATTCTCCGGCATCACTGTTTTCCCGTATTCATCGAGAACAGCTTCTGTGACCGGTGAGGAATCTCCAAACTCAGCAAGTACGCCAACAAGACCTGACAACGCCGTTTCTTCAAATTCCTTTGGATCGAAATACAGATACCATTTATTGTTATAAGAATACAGTTTCCCCTGGGAAGTAATATTACCGATGAGCACATGAGCCGCTTCAACCAGAACCTCGAAATCGCGGAATGCATATACAATGGAGTCGCTTTGTTCAAGAGTAACTTCCATTTCATAAATCTCTTCTGGCAATTCTTCTTCCCCGGACGCACCGTACTGATGGTGATCATATTTTCCTCGGGTCACTATAACGACCATGCCTTGCGCGGGCAATGCGAAAACTTCTACGGCAAGCGGACCCGTGGCATCAAAACCTAGTTCACTATATGCTTGATCCATCATCTCCGTAAACAGGTCATGAACCTTAGGAACTTCCTGCCACATGTCTTCCTTCTGGATGCCCCGCTCGCTCAGGTCGTCAAAAGTGAGGAAAATCCGTATCTTATCTTGACTTAATCGCTCTATTCTCATGACAGGATCCTCCTTTTGCAAGCTCATTTATTATAATGTATGATGAGTCCCGAGTAATGAGCCAAAAATGGTTACTATGTAAGTATGTTATCATTTTGCCGAGATAAATGCACGTAAATAAATATATAAAATCCTCTCTATTGAATAAACCATTTTCAAGGCCCTGAATAATAAAAAAGAATCATTCTGCGGAATATTTCATCCCCAAAATGATTCTGATGGAGTCCTTTACGGTTACAATCCCGGTATGGTTGTATGCGTTTCTTTAAGAATCTGCTCTACTTCGCTCTTTACTTCAGGATTGCTGCGAATGAATTCCTTTAACAATTTAAGATTGGATTCCTTCGACTTCACTGGTGATTCAGTCTTATGATCAGAGGTTGCGCTGCTTGAACCGTTACTTTGAGCATTACTGCTTGAAACAGCAGTGTTACCAAAACCAGTCGTGGCCATACCGATTATTTTTTCTTTTGCTTTATCTGCAGCCCCACTCATGGAACCACCCGATTGCCCTAGCGAAGACATTAAAGAATTCCGCTTTTTGGACATAATCATACTGGCTGCGGCGCCCATCAGCACCCCGCATAAAAATGACGAAGTATTCATATTTCCAGCCTCCTTGTATGGTAAAATCATGTTTAGTGTTCGCGGAAAGATTCCGGCTCATACAACATAATAACAAGAAAGCGAGTTGAAAAAAGTGGGTAAAATGACATCAGTGCTCCTATTGGCTACCTTGCTGCTTACAGCCTGTGGCAACAGCGGTGCAAATGGAAATACAGCCAAGGAAACAAACACCACAAACAATCCGCCCACGGCGGCAGCTACACAAAGCGCAGAAACTACGGCGCCAGCACCTGAAGCAACAGCCAGTCCTACCCCTGAAGCAACAGCAGATGGAGGTACTACAGGAAATAGTACAGCCAGTAAGGGTGAAGCATCCGCTGAAATTCCACTGCTGTACCATATGAACAAAAATTACGACATCGTCCCTAACGAGGAAGCTACAAATAAAAAAGTGGTTCTGCTCACTTTTGACGACGGTCCTAAAGATGCTGCAATGATTAACCCTTTGATGGATGTTCTGGACAAACATCAAGCTAAAGCCATCTTTTTCGTAAATGGTTATCGTGTTAAGGAGCATCCTGAGCTTCTGGAGTTAATACATAACCGCGGTGGAATTATCGGCAACCACAGCTGGGATCATATTGTATTGAAAGACAAGTCCTATACTGAGGTTAAAAAGCAAATCGAAGATGTTCAAAATATTGTCAAAGAAACATTGGGAGAAGCTCCTCACTTTTTCCGTCCGCCACATGGTGCCGGCGGGGATGTTGGCAAGAAGGTCGCGGCTGAGAATGGAATGTTATACATGACCTGGTCTGTAGGCTCACTTGACTGGGAAATGAAAGAAAAGGAAACGGGTAAGACAGAAAAATTGATCAGTAATGTTACCGATCAGTTGCATTCCGGCAGTAATATCCTGATGCATGAACTACCATGGACCGTTGAGGGACTGGATACCTTGCTCACTACACTTGAGGGCAAAGGCTACAGCTTTGTTGATCCGCGCAGCATTGAGCTAAAAATGCGTTGATCTTCTCATCTGTACATGTCCGATAGTTGCTTCGTCAGCGCAATTGTTTTCGAATCAAACAAAAATAGAAGGGGGTTCCAAAAGCCATTTGCATGGCTTTGGAACCCCCTTTTTACGCTACCAATTTTTCTTACTGGAAAGAGTAAGCACTATTGGGTTGATTTACGCAGTGTCAGCACATGCATTTCAGCAGGACTTCCCCAGCGAAGTGGCAGATGTGCTGTTCCAAACCCTCTGCTGATCAGCAGCAGGGCATTTTTTGCGGAACCGTCCCCTCTTGGCCAACTAAACTTTCCAGCGTCATATTTATGATAGAAATGCTCTACATGTCTTTGACCCACAAACGGAAGGATCACCTGCCCCCCATGCGTATGACCTGCGAGAATCAGGTCCGCTGGCACACTCTGGCGCTTGGATAACCAAAGCGGATCATGTACAAGAATAATACGACAGGTATCTTCAGCAGAAGTGTTTGTGGTTAATTGCGGAAAAGGACCGTATGGAGTTTTGCCCCCATTATTCGGAAAATCAATTCCGGTTAACCAAAGTTTAGCTCCCTCACGTTCAAAAGCCACATTTTCATCCATTAACAGTTTTGCACCACTGTCCTGAATAATCTCATCTACCCTTGAAATATTAGCCCGATAATCATGATTTCCATGCACAACATAGGTAGATGCAATAGAAGTAACTAGAGTCATATTATCGACAAGACGATTTAAAGGACTATCTTTTTCCGTTAGATCTCCTCCCAGAAAAACAACATCTACCCCACCCCTTAATGGTGTCAGAAGCGCGGAAGGAAGGCGGCGGCGATGGATATCTGTTATAAACAAGATACGAAATCCATCGAACTCTTCAGGTAGCGAATCTAGCATTATTTCCTCGGTAATAATTCTGTTTCTAAAAGCATTAATCACCATGATTATGACAACGACCGCAGCTATCAATAAAATGACCAAAGCCATTCCCCATGCCCATATGCTCACCATAATGTACTCAGCGGAGGCGCTCCTTCAATTCCCCACCAAAGCAGCCCGATTAGCAAAATAACAAAGGTAAAAATCAAAGAATTTACAAACATCTTGCTTAAACGAACTTTTTCTGAAGAATAAGTATCTGAACGAGAAGGAACAGATTCTTCGTCCTTCTCTTTACTTCCTGTGGAAGAGCGCTTTGCAGAACCTGCTGGGCGGCGAGCTTTTCTTGATAAAGTTGCCGTAGAAACCCGAGCGGTAGCATTTTTCTTTATAGGAGTAGACTTCTTTTCAGGAGTAGCCTTTTTTACAGCCTCCGAAGTCCGCTTCTCTTTTTTACTTTTGCCAGGATGTTTGCTTTCACTTTTATGTTGTTTTTGTCGAGACTTTACCCGGCTTAATTCCTCACTCATGATTCCCTCCTATAGCGGATCACCAGACCTGAGATCAGGTCGATGAAGAAGTGACATAGTATAGGGGCCCAGAGGCTGCCCGATTGAATGTAAATATATCCAAGACCATAACTGCTTAAGAATACCCAGCCGGTAGGTACAAAGTGACGTAAATAACGGACATGAATTAGAGCAAATACTATACTCGTCCAATAAGGGCCAATGGAATATTGGATGGCTCCGCGGAATAAGAGCTCCTCACATACCGATACAATTGCTGCTATGACGATAATATGCCACACAGGGCGATTTCGAAATAAAAGGTCGTTTATTCCACCATCATCCATGCTTTCCTCAGGGACAATATGTGTCAATAAATAGTCAACAATTAGCATTGCAGCAGCAAGACCGAGGCCCCATGCCACAAAATGTACTTTTTCTGGAATAATTAATAGCTGAAAAGGATTTCTTTTCTGAAATAATATCCATATCAAACCGATAATTAATGTGAGCCCCTGAGTGATATAGAGATTGAGCAGCAGAAGACGGTCTGTCAACTGACCTGGTTCTACCTTTTTAACCTTAATCTCGCCAAATTTGAATTTTTTCATCGTGACCTGCCTGTTCTTTATTTTTTTCGGGCCGCTCCGAGAGAGAAACCGTCCATAGTGTTGCTATCAATACATAATACATAGGATAATCCCCCCAGAAAAAGGAGCATTTATTATGAGCAAACGTAAGTCCCGCAATCAAATGTTATACACGCTAGTTTTTTTGTTTTTCCTAGTTTGCGCCTTCGCCGCATTTTTTACTGGCGTCAAGGTTGGCGCAGACAAAACTGAAGCCAAATATGACAATCAATCAAGCATGAATGGATTAGTAGAATTCACGGGCTCGTATCAACAGCAGGATCTTGTTACTTTCTATCATAACGTATTTTTGCCCTATCGGGAATTCAAGCGGAATTGGAACATTCAAGTAGATAAGTTAGCGCGCAGCACAGATGCTCGTATGAATGCGGCAGTAATGAAGAATCTAAGTATTCTAGCAGACCAGCAATATGAAAGAGTTAATCAAGATTCAATTTTCACTAACTCTCCTCTATTACATCAGTCACAGGTCAATGTACTCAAAAGCTTAACTTTATTTTCTAAGGCCTCCGGCAAAGTCTCTACCAGTGCCTCTGGTGCAGAGACAGCCAAGTTATTGAAAAATGATGAATTTACAACCGGCGCCGTGAAGTACGGTCTGTTAGCACAAAAGAACTTCTATGATTCTATGCTAAAATGGGGCTCTAAGACAAACCAGAAAATACCTTCTGCACCTGGCGAACTAAAAACGATGTCTTTCATCCAGTGGAAAAAAATGCCGCTTCTTTTGAAGAATGCTTCTATCGCTGACATGATGCTGAATCGCGGAATTTTTGCAGGTTATGATCCTCAGGACATCACTGCTAAAATAGACGATATGATTTACTCAGGCACTGCAAGCTCATTAAATCTTTCGGATATCCAGTCCTCAGTAACCTTGTTGATTTCTACAGGTGCTGTGCAGGAACAGGATTTTGTAAAATGGCGGGAACAGTATTATAACAGGGAGACACTTCCACAGCTTCCGTTCTTTTTTGAATAGAACCAGTTATTGAATCATAACGAAAAATGAAGTTCACTTCAAGAAACGCTGCTTGCAAAGCCTATTGACACAACTTGCATACCGTGTTACATTATGAAAAAATTAATCATTCAAAACCGATGATGGAACAAAGATCCTGGAAGTCTTCAGAGAGCCGGTGGTTGGTGCAAACCGGTGACGAACAGCTATCTTTAGCGCTCCTGAGATATTGTATCGAACCTTAAAGTAGGTACAATCGGATCAACTCCGTTAACAGTGTGGCCTATGCAGGCCAATGAGGCTGCTTCTTCCAAGTTGCAGTGAATTAGGGTGGTACCACGAAGATAACTCTCGTCCCTTACTACGGCAGTAGTATGGGGTTGGGAGTTTTTTTAATTCCCTAATCCCCCATAAATACTACCTTATGCCCAAAGTTACCGATTTCGCGGTACTCTTGCACGCTGTTTCTTTTGTGCGACACCGCGTTGATCTACTATTATTACATGTTTTTCTCTACTAGTTCGTGAACCTTCTGGTATTGTGGACTGCCCATCAGGGCGTCCTCGACATATAAAGCTTTTCAACTTTAAGGGGGATAAGAAACCATGTTTAAAGTATTAGTATCGGATCCAATCAGTGATTTGGGCATTCAGCAATTGATGGACGCAACAGATGTAGTTGTAGACAAAAAAACAGGTCTCAGTGAAGATGAGCTCGTTGCAATCATCGGTGAATATGATGGTCTACTCGTCCGCAGTCAAACTACAGTAACTGAAAAAATTATCGAAGCTGGAAAAAACTTAAAGGTCATTGGTCGTGCAGGTGTGGGTGTAGATAATATCAAGCTGGAAGCTGCTACTCAACGTGGGGTTGTTGTTATCAACGCTCCTGATGGAAATACCATTACAACTTGTGAGCATGCTTTTGCAATGATGATGGCTTTGGCCCGTCACATTCCACAAGCTTACGCAAAAACAATTGGTGGAACCTGGGATAGAAAAACCTTCGTGGGTGTAGAACTTCGCGGCAAAACTTTAGGTGTACTGGGAATGGGCAGAATCGGTAGCGAAGTGGCAAAACGTGCCAAAGCTTTCGGCATGGAAATCCTTGCTTTTGATCCTTTCTTAACTGCTGAGCGTGCGGAGAAACTGGAAGTAAAATTAGCTTCCGTAGACGATGTAGTCCGCGGAGCAGACTTCATTACTGTGCACACTCCACTTACTCCGGAAACACGCCATATGATTTCCCGCCCGCAATTTGAAGTGATGAAAAAGGGAATGCGCATCATCAACTGTGCCCGTGGTGGTGTAATTGATGAAATGGCGTTAGTAGAAGCTATTGATAGCGGTATTGTTGCTGGCGCTGCATTTGACGTATTCGAAAAAGAACCGCCACAAGCAGATCACCCATTCTTGTCGCATCCAAAAATTATCGTGACTCCTCACTTGGGCGCTTCTACAATTGAAGCTCAGGAGAATGTAGCGATCGATGTATCGGAACAAGTACTGCATATTCTGCGTAATGAACCGTTCATCAATGCTGTAAATATTCCTCCAGTTGCTCCAAGCGTAATGAACAAACTCCAGCCTTACTTCACACTTGGTGAGAAGCTGGGCAGCTTTGTTACCCAGATTACAGATAGTGCTATTCGTGAAATCCATGTTGAGTATGCGGGTGATCTGTCAGATGTCGATACCCAACCACTTACCCGCTATATTGTGAAAGGCGTGCTCTCCCGCCACTTCGCTGAGGATGTTAACATCGTTAACTCCATGCACTTGGCAAAAACACGCGACGTTAATGTAGTAATAACTAAAGCTTCCAAAACTAAAGGCTTCACTAATCTGATTACCGTGACCCTTAAAACAGATCACGACCAAGAACGTCTCGTAGCCGGAACATTGCTGCAAGGTTATGGAGAAAGAATTGTTCAAGTGAACAAGTTCCCGGTTGATATCGCTCCTGAAGGACATCAAATTGTAGTATCCCATAACGACAAACCAGGCATTATCGGACTTGTGGGCACATTGCTGGGCGAAAATGATGTCAATATCGCTTCCATGCAAGTGGGACGTAAAATCGTTGGTGGCGAAGCAATCATGCTGCTGACCGTTGATAAAGCTGTACCTACTCATGTGCTTGTGAAGCTTGCTGGTCTACCAGAAATCAACGCTGCCGAAGAAATCATTCTTCTGTAAGCAATACGATAGAAATCAAACAACAGAGCAGCGATCCTCCTCTTATAGGAGTTTCGCTGCTTTTGTTGTTGATCGTTAACCCGTTTCGGCTTCATTTACAACACCGAATCGAGTTCCCTCGTGCAGGCTTACGGACACCCTTGAGGTTACGGACCCAGATGACCCTATATGCAATAATTTCGCCTTTGAAGCAGGGTTTCGGACTCTAGTGCCACTATTCCTCAAAAAGAGAGCTAAATCAGGTGTTTTGCCTATCAATAACGTCTATGGGGACCGATAGCGTTCTAAATATACGAAAATACTGCATTATAGATCAGCTGTGTCCTATACTGCTTCGTACGCACATATGGGATCAAACAGATCAAGTTTGCTGTTTAGACTAAGAATGCGGGAACAGTCCGACCATCGATGTCTGTAAATCCATACTTTTCAGCCAGCTTAGCAACCTGCTGCGGTTGTCCGGTCATAGACATGACCTTAGGATCGGCTGCTAGAGCAGCGGCTGCTCTACCGATATAGGTTGTGGATTCAGTCATCTGCAATTCTTCAACCTCATGCCAATGCTCCTCATCCGTGTTCATGCTCTCCAACACCGCCTCTGTCCTCATCCAGCCCGGAGTAAGCGGAATAACTGCAATGTTGTCCTCTTTAAGCTCATTCGATAACCCGTAGGCCATGCGGACAAGTGAGTTTTTAGAAAGATCATAATAGAAGTTTCCAAGATATTTGTAATGATCCCAAAAGGTTGTGTGGATGATTAGACCGCCAGCTTTTGCCTCACGCATTAATGGTATTGCATAATAATTTGTTATCAACTGTGCCCTCACACCCGCATTAAACATATTGTCCCAATGCGCTGTAGGAAGCTCCCAGAAAGACTTCTGCTCAATAGGTAAATCGTTGCCGCCCCATACATTATTGACTAAAATATCAAGCTTTCCTTGCTCTGAAGCAATCTGGCGAATGACCGCCTCTGTCTCCTGATCTTTTGTATGATCACATCGTATGGCGCTGCCGGACCCTCCCTCCGCTTTTATTTCCCTAAGTACGTTATCAATGCTCCGCTTGCTATGCTCTATGCCAGAAGCCTCTGTCGTTCTGCCCGTAATATAAACGAATGCACCTTTCCTTGCCAGCTCCAATGCAATTCCTCTACCAGCACCTCTGCTGCCTCCGGTGACCAATGCTACTTTTCCTTTTAAAGTCATGTTCTCAATCCTTTCTACACTTGTTTTTCTCTAAATGTTCTGCATTTAATCCTTACCTTATATAGTATAATTCTTTAATATGACATCAACTGACATATATAATATAATAATTAATTAAGAACTAGCCAACATTTATTAGGAGGAGGAGTGTCCCTTAATGAGAGCCGATCGTTTGTTATCCATCTTACTTTTGCTGCAAAATCGTGGAAAGATGACATCCCGTGAGCTAGCCCAGACCTTAGAAGTGTCTGAACGAACTGTGTTTAGAGATATGGAAGCCTTATGTACAGCGGGAATACCGATTCTTGCCGAACGGGGACGCGAAGGAGGTTGGATGCTCACAGAAGGATACCGGACCTCCTTAACGGGTATGAAGCCCTCAGAAATTGCTACTCTGCTGCTGTCCGCAGACTCCTCAATCTTAAAAGATCTGGGTATACAAAACGACTTCTCTTCTGCCGTGCTTAAGCTGGAGGCTGCTTCCCCATCCAGGCCGAATAATCCAGCCAGTTACCTGAGCCAGCGCATTCATATTGATGGTGCCAGCTGGCACCCTTCCGACGAGACGTACCCGTTTCTTTCTGTCCTGCAGGAAGCTGTTTGGGAAGACCGTAAAGTAAAGATCACTTACCCACGGAATGACGAGATGAGGGAGCGTTTCATTGAACCTCTCGGGTTAGTCGCAAAACGTGGAGTTTGGTATGTAGTGGCACGAACCGAGGGTGAAATGCGGACTTTTCGCGTGTCGAGATTAATACAAGCTGACGCAACTTATGAATCATTTGTCAGACCTGAGGCTTTTGATTTAAAAAGCTACTGGGAACAATCGACTTTAGCTTTCAAAGCAGCACTGCCAAAATATGTAGTGAACTTAAAGGTGAATGAGTCTATTCTTAAAGAATTACAACGTGAAAGATATGTAACTATAACTTTAGTAGAACCCTCTGCTAATACTGGGTGGATGAACGTGGAAGCCGAGTTTAATGCTATAGAATCTGCCTGTCGTATCGTACTCTCTTTCTCTCCTTCAGTTATTGTTTTAGCTCCTAACGAACTAGTAGGGATGGTAAAGTCTGCTATTAAAACAATTTCCACAATATATGAGGAATTTTGACATGAATTCTAAATATCTACTACTTAAAGAAGATTTATGACACTTCTCTATAGACCAATGACCTATAAATCCCCTATAATAACACCATTACATAAAATTTAATAAGGGGGACATTTTACCAATGAGCTGGATGCACAAACTTCCGTTAAAACAAAGAATTGTTGCCGGATGTTACCTCGTTGCCGCACTGTTTGCTATTCCTGTCTTAGTTACGTTAATGATTCTAGGTCAATTTCTCGTAGGAATTATACTAGTAGTTGTTCTTGCAGGTCTGACTTTACCTGTTGCTCGCTTCGTGGAGAGAACGCTTACATCATCTTTTGATGATATTGCTAATGTATCTCACAGTATTTCAAAGGGTGATTTCACTAGCAGAGCGGACGAAAATGGTTCAATGGGTGACGTAAGCCGCTCCTTTAACACAATGATTGATAAGCTCAAGAAGATTCTGACCGATGCATCGCAGATCACCCGTCAAGTTATGGATGCAAGCCGCGGAATCGAAGATAAGAACCAGAACCTGAAGATTGTCATGGCACAAGTAGCCTCTTCTTCTACTGAGCTCGCTCTTGGTGCAAATGAAATATCTACGGATATCGCTGATATGACAGAATCCATTAAAGACATTGAGACCAAAGTATCCAATTATACGAACTCCACCAAAGAAATGAACAGACGTTCAATACATACCTTAGAACTTGTTGAGCAAGGGCGCCAATCCGTAGATACACAGGCTGAAGGCATGCGTAAAAACATAGAGGCTACACAAAAAGTGGCTGATACTATTGAAGCTCTCTCACAAAATGCCCGCGGGATTACGATGATCACCAAGACCATCACAGAGATCGCTGAGCAGACCAACCTGCTGTCACTGAATGCCTCCATCGAAGCTGCTCGTGCCGGAGAGCATGGTCGGGGTTTTGCCGTTGTAGCTCAAGAGGTTCGCAAGCTTGCTGAAGAATCTACGGCATCCACAAAAGAAGTATTCGGCTTGGTCCGCAGCATTGAGTCAGATATTAAACAAGCCATCGATAATATTGCCATCAATGAAGAGGTTGTGCAGGTTCAGAATGAAATGATCACTCAATCTGCCCATATTTTCGCACAAATTGTACAAAGCGTGCAGTACATTACCGAGCAAATCTCTTCATTCTCTGCGGAGAGTGATCTTATGCTAGAAAGTGCCTTGAAAATTTCCAGTGCAATTGAGAATATCTCAGCAATCACCGAAGAAACTGCTGCTGGCACGGAAGAGGTATCGGCGGCTATGAATGAACAGATTAATGCCCTGCAGTCTGTTGCAGAAGAAACGGAAAAAATGACCCAGGCCGTATTTAATCTGCAAAAAACCATTCATATCTTTAAATTCTAGTTCAAAACTATCAACTGCCACCTAAGCTGAGTCTTAGGTGGCAGTTTTTTTCGCGAGGCAAAACTTCATCTCTTGGACAAGACTTTCGTCAAATTTCGAGTTTTTTTAGCGGATTATGTTGACAAAAATTAATGAGGAATATATTGTAAAGGAAAATTATTCTTATCAACTATAAATTAATATTGGCAAAATCCTCGAAAGAGGATGACGCAAAACCATGGATCTACAGCCTCATTTTTTCGTTTGAGGCCATGATTGCCAGGTTGCAGAGGAACCAGGACGGCTGAACTATTGTTCAGTCTTAGCGGTGCCTTATGCCACCAACCTGTGCTTACTATAGAGCACAGGTTTTTACTTTTTGAGTATATTGATCTATCGTATCTATTCGGTAGATTAATAACTAATATATATCAAAAAACTTGTGAGGTGTTTCTTTTGAAGACAGTCGCAGATTACATGGCGGAAGCACTACGTAACCTTGGAGTCACCCATTCTTTTGGGATCATTGGCAAATCCATTTGTCCAATAGTTCTAAAGATGGTGGATTACGGTATTGAATTTATTCCCGGCAGACATGAAGCAAGCTCCGGATTCGAAGCAGCAGGGTATGCGCTGAAAACGGGTAACCTAGGCGTAGCATTTGGTACTTCGGGTCCTGGGGGAACTAACCTGCTTACAGCAGCAGCACATGCGAAAGCTAACAACCTACCTGTCCTATTTATTACCGGCCACCAATCCATTACAGAGCTTGGAATTCCTCAATGTCAGGACTCCACCTCTTTTCTGGCTGATTTAGCTGATATGTTCAGACCTGCCACCTTGTTCAGTAAATTGGTTGAACGTGGGGATCACTTTGGTACTATTTTTAATCATGCGATTTCTGTGGCCCTGACCAAACGGGGTCCTGTTCATCTTTGTATTCCTTTTGATGTACAAACTGAAGTATTGGAAGAATGCAATATAGTAATCCCAGAAAGAGAATCTCTAATTAGTCAAGCTAATATCGATAGAGTCATCGATGCTATTCAAGCTGCTAAGAATCCTTTGATTATTGCGGGTAAAGGAATTAACCGCTCCGGAGCACATAAAGAGCTTGTTCAACTCGCAGAAACTTTTAATATTCCTGTAGTAACATCTCCAGGTGGAAAAGGGGCTATAGTCTGGGATCACCCACTCTATCATGGTCCTATTGGCGTTGGCGGTTCGACCCACGGGGACGATTTATTGAATAAAAGCGATTTATTTATAGTGCTTGGATCACGTTTAAGTGATATGACCATCTGTAATCTTAAACGGGAGAATCATCCAGCAACTTTAATTCAATTTGATATTGATCCAACCTTTGTCGGAAAAATACTATTGTCCAAAACGATACCGGTCACTGGGGACCTGCGCGATAATTTGGTGCACTGCCTAAATCATATTGACCCAAGCACAATCACCAAACGTGAGGCTTTGGCCGATGCGGATTATTCAGAAGAGCTTCCAACCCTCAAGAATCTTTCCCTTGCTTCGGTAATGAGCACTTTAAGTGATTTGATCCCTTATAATAATTCAATTTTCGTTGATGATGGAAGTCATGGATTCCACGCTGCAAAATGGTACAAGGTTAAGAAACCGGGCAGCTTTGTTTTTGATGCGTATTTTGCTTGCATGGGTAATTCGATCGGCATGGCTATTGGTGCAAAAGTTGCAGCTCCTGAAGAAACTGTCCTCTGCATTACAGGTGATGGTTGTTTCATGATGCTCGGCGCTGAGATTAACACCGCTGTCTGCAAAGATATCCCTGTCATCTTTATCGTGGTCAATAATAAGCAACTAGATATGGCTCTTAAGGGTATGGAGAAAACCACAGGTCGTATCGATGGAACTCTATATGAAGTACCAATGGACGCCGTGAAATTCGCTGAATCTCTAGGTGCTAAAGGCTACAAATGTGAGACTGCGGATGAATTCACAGCTGCAATTAAAGATGCGGTAGCTCTAAACCATGTTGCCGTTATTGAACTACTAACAGACCGTGATGAAGTCCCTCCGACTGCACACCGTACTTTGAACCTAAACTAGGAGGCTAACCATGAAGGAAAATATCAACAGTGGTCTCAACCACTTCACGAATCTATCAGGAGACTATGGCGCAAAAGCACTAGCTCCAATTAAAGACCACTTCCCTGACTTGGCTGAATTTATTATGGGGAATGCCTATGGCGATATTTTTCAACGTAATACTATAGCCCCTGACTGGAAGGAAATCGCAGTCATTTCATCTTTAATTTCAATGGGTCAATTCGAACAGTTGGGCGTTCATTATGTCATGGCCCTTCGTGTTGGAGTTACCGTAGAACAGCTTAAAGGTATTCTATTACACTTAGTACCCGTTATAGGGGCACCTAGAATCATCACAGCTTTTAATATCCTGCTTGCAACCATAGAAGAAATCCAATAACCCAACAGTTCGACAACAATATACAAAATTCGACTTTATTATTGCATACACTTGAAAAATATGCCTATAATAGAGTCGGAATATCCCATTACTTGCTGTATAGTGTCGAATTTTGACTTTTATAAAACAGCTAAATGGATATACATGGCTGGATATTGCAGTCGAACTGTTTTGGACAAATTCAATCTATGGGAGAGATTTAGGCATGGGAAGTTTCGTTTTGAAGACAGACACTACAAACAAGGTTATTAACATTGAGTTAGATGGAACATTTTCTGAAGAAGATGGTCTAAAATCTATTCAAGCTTATCAACAAACTATCAATCCAATTACTCCAGCTGACTATGAACTAAAAATCGACTGCAGAAAGCTAAATGTAACTGCACCAGATGTTGTACCTCTTTTAGAAAGCTGCTTTGTAATGTTTAAGAATGATGGATTTGTAAAAGTAAATCTAACGCTTGAAAATAACCCGATCCTCAAAATGCAGCTTTCCCGTCTTGGCCGTAAAGCTGGACTCGATAACATCGAGATCATTTCTGCGGTTACAGTCTAGATCTTTTAATCTTAATATGTAGGCCACATTTTACTGCTTTCCTGGAGGCGTATTATGACCGGAATTCGTATTAAAGGCATTGATATCTATCATCCCAGCAATATAGTTGGTAACGACTTTTTCATTAAGCATTTTGACGAAAAAGGCATTGATATTCGAGGTCTATTATCCGCATTAGGTCGTATTACACGGTATAGTATTAAGGATGCGGATGAGAATTCCCTTACGATGGCTTTTGAGGCTGCCAGGAATGTTCTGGAGAAAAGTGGTCTCACAGGTGCCGATATCGACCTTATTGCCTATGCAAGTCAAACTCCTGAGTATATCTTTCCTACCAACTCATTAATGATTCACCGTTTGATCAAAGGCGCATCCCATACGATCTGCATTGACAGTAATGCTAATTGTGCGGGTATGACGGCTTCTGTGGAACAGGTTAGCCGTCAGATGCAAGCGAATCCTAGGATTAAACGAGCGTTGGTCATCGGCTCCGATTATGTAACCCCTCATACCGATAAGAATGATCCAGTCTATTACGCTAACTTCGGTGATGCAGCGGCGGCAGTCATTCTTGAACAAGCTGAGGATGTGGTCGGTTTCATTGACTCTATCTACCAAACGGATCCTTGTGTTTGCGATAATTCCAAGTTCCCGTGCGCAGGCCTGGCTAAACTGGGTAAACAAGGTGTAGCGGCTGGAGAGTTTAATGTGAAGTTTATTCCTTTTGATAATTCCATTTGCATAGATGCTGCTTCTGAGTCTATTCGTACTCTACTGTCTAACAACAATATCGCGCCTGAAGCCATTAAAGCAGCCTGCTTCTCACAGTTTTCATTGCCTAATATCTTAGAGATGTGTAAGAAAGTCGGCATTGATCGCAATGTAGCGGTATACATAGGGGATGAATTCGGATATACCTCTACCAGCAGCCCATTTATTGCTCTACATAAAGCTGTAACTACTGGAAAGATCGAACGTGGTGATAAAGTCCTGTTCTGGACAGTGGGCGCCGGTTGGCAAAATGTAGCATTTGTTATTGAATATTAGGAGCTGTATAACAAAAAGCGGCAAGCTAGGGATTCACCTAAGCTTGCCGTTTTTTAATATAAATATGAACGCAACATCAGGACTTACTTGCAAAGGTGAGCCCCTTTTCCGCGAGAGCACTCCGTAATAGGACGATCGCCTTTGGCCCCAATCCATGTAGCTGCAGAAGCTCTGCTTCAGTAAGCTTGCTGAATTGTTGAAGCTGAACATATCCAGCCCCATGCAGGGCTCGAAGCGCCGGCTTAGATAGTCCACCCGGCAGATCAGATTCGGTGCCGTTAACCATAGATATATACAGCCCCTTTATCACTGATATCCTTCATGCTTCTCCCAACCCATGGTACGCGCTACAGCGTCCTTCCAGGCGTTGTAACGACCTTCCCGCTCAGTTATACCCATCTCAGGCGAGAAGACCCTCTCAGCCTTGTTGAAGCTCTCTAGCTGAGCACGTGTCCAGACTCCGGACGTTAACCCGGCCAGAAGCGCCGCACCCAAAGCTGTTGTCTCCGCATAGGTTGTTCTAGTAACCTCACTGCCCAGGATATCAGACTGGAATTGCATCAGCAAATCGTTACGCACAGCTCCGCCATCCACACGAAGGCCGGTCAATGGCATGCCTGCGTCTTTTTCCATAGCTCCTATTACATCTCTAGATTGAAAGGCTAAGGACTCCAATGTAGCTCGTACCAGATGTCCTGAGGTAGTGCCTCTAGTAAGGCCAAATATGGCTCCACGGGCATACATATCCCAATAGGGTGCCCCGAGTCCGGTAAACGCAGGCACAACGATAACCCCTTCACTGTCCTCTACTTCCCGTGCTTTATCTTCTGAGCCTGCTGGCTCCTCTATAAGACCAAGACCCTCCTGCAGCCACTGAACAGCCGCTCCGGCCACGAACACACTGCCCTCTAGGGCATAATAGAGTTCATCTCCCATACCCCAAGCTACAGTGGTCAACAAGCCATGACTGGAGGCTACAGCTTCTGTGCCTGTGTTCATTAGAATAAAACAGCCTGTACCATAGGTGTTTTTGGCACTGCCGGGTTCTAGACAAGTATGTCCAAACAATGCGGCCTGTTGATCTCCAAGTACAGAGCGAATTGGAATGTCCGCCCCGAACCACTGTTTGTCTGCTACTCCAAATTCGCCGCCAGACATTCTTACTTCTGGCAGGATGACACGCGGAATACGAAGCTCTTCCATTAGCTCTTCATCCCAGCACCGTTCATGAAGATTAAACAGCATCGTACGTGAGGCATTGGTAACATCCGTGACATGTACGGCTCCGCAAGTAAGTCTCCAAATTAACCAGCTGTCGATCGTCCCCGCTAGAAGTTCCCCTCGATTCGCCCGCTCTCGGGCGCCATCCACATGATCCAGTATCCAGGAGATTTTGGTAGCTGAGAAATAAGCATCTACAACAAGGCCCGTCTTGCTCGCAATAACTTGCTCCAGCCCTTTACTTTTAAGTTCTTCACATTGCTCTGCAGTACGCCTGTCCTGCCACACAATCGCAGGGTATATCGGTTTGCCCGTTATTTTATCCCAGATTAAAGCTGTTTCTCTCTGATTGGTTATTCCGATGGCAGAGATCTCCTCAACTGCTATGCCACCCCGCGCAATCGCATCTCTTGCCGCTGCGAGCTGTGACGCCCAGATTTGCTCAGGGTCATGCTCTACCCAGCCTGGATGGGGGAAGGATTGTTTAACTTCATATTGACCTTGTGAGACCCATTTAGCCTCCGTATCGAACAATATGGCTCGTGAGCTGGTAGTACCTTGGTCTAAAGATAAAATCATTCTATGCCCTCCCAAGCAAAACCTACAAGATATGTTCCACGATGAACAAGATTAATGTGTTTGTTTCAACAAAAAGCACCTCTGCTGTCAGAGGCGCTATCACACATTGTGTTTGGAATTACTGTTTTTCGACAGGAAGTCTTAGCGTAAAGGTTGTACTTTCGCCTAGTTTGCTTGAAGCTGAGATGGTCCCGTGATGCGACTCTACAATATTTTTAACAATCGCAAGCCCAAGTCCCGTTCCACCTGATTCTCCCCGTACACGCGCCTTATCAGCTTTGTAGAAGCGGTCAAATATATACGGCAGATCCTCTGGTGGAATTCCAACCCCTTCATCCTGAATTTTAATCTCAAGATAACGACGGCCTTCTAATACACAAGTTCCTGTATGAACCGTGATTTTTTTGCCACCCTGTGTGTGGCGAAAAGCATTATCGAGTAAATTGGTTAAGACTTGTTCCAGTTTATCCTCATCCGCCGCCTTCAGAACAGCAATATCACTCTCTTGTTGTAAGTGAAGATGGATATCGCGCTCTTTCGCACGTACAGAAAATTTACGGTAGACTCGTTCCAGCAGTTCGTTCATGTCCACCTGAGCTTTCATCATATCCGTATGTCCGGCTTCCATTCGGGCAAGATCAAGCAAATCCTTAACCAGACGCCCCATACGCAGCGATTCGTCATGAATGACCTGGATCAGCTCACTGCTTTCTTCGGGGGATGAAGCCATCCCGTCCAATAAAGCCTCACTGTACCCTTGCATCATCGACAATGGCGTGCGGATTTCATGGGAGACATTAGCTACGAAGTCTCTGCGCATCTTTTCCAGACGCACCTCTTCCGTCACATCCCGCAGTACAGCAACTACTCCCCGGATGCTGCCTTCAGAATATAACGGTGCCATATGAACAGACCAGACGCCCTGCCGTACATGTACATTGGAGCGGTCATCGCCACCTTGCTTCAAGGTGCTTAAAAATAAAGGACGCAGGGGAGGAGGAACACTGCTCTCAGCCGTTTCGGGATGGAGCTCAGCATCACTCGCATGTTCCCACTGCAAATCGCTCCAGCTCTCTAGCAGAGCTTGGCCATGCGGATTGGTCAAAATAATCTGCCCTTCAATGTCAAAGGTGATCACAGCATCGCTCATACTGCGCAGTACGCTAGACAGATGCCCCTTCTCATGATGCAGACTGCGAATGTTCTCTTCAAGCTCCTCAGCCATGTGGTTAAAGGAAGTAGCCAACTGGCCAATTTCATCACTTGTGACAAGCGTAAGCCTTGTTCCGTATTCACCCCGGCGAATGTTATTCGCAGCTTCAATGACACGCTGCATCGGCTGAGTAATTTTGGTAAACAAAAACAATGCAAAAAATGTCGTCAAAGAAAATCCGATCATACAAGTATACATAAATAAACGTTTGATATCTCCGGAATTGGCAAAGTTACTGTCTATGTAGGGAAGCAAAAATAACCCCAAGGTAATAAGCACGACAGCGACCAGGCAGATGATCGTAACCCACAGTTTGCCGACAAGACTTCTCCAGAAGTTCACTTATTTAGGTACCTCTAGTTTGTAGCCTACGCCCCATACGGTCGTAATCATCGCTGCAGATTCCGGTGATACTTTATTCAGTTTTTCACGAAGACGTTTTACGTGAGTATCTACAGTACGCAAATCTCCGAAAAATTCATAATTCCAGACATCCTTAAGCAGTTCTTCACGAGAAAATACTTTATCAGGCGAAATAGCCAAATAATGCAGAAGTTCATATTCTTTAGGTGTCAAACTTACTTCTTCACCACCAGCAGTCACACGGTGAGCATCATGTTCAATAATAAGATGAGTAAATACAATGTTATTGCTGGAATTGCTCTCCTTGGACAAGAAAGCAGTTGCCGAAGAACGGCGCATAATAGCCTTCACCCGGTAAATGACTTCACGTGGACTGAAGGGCTTCACAACATAATCGTCTGCGCCCATCTCAAAGCCTTGGACACGGTTGATCTCTTCGCCTTTAGCTGTAAGCATTAAGACCGGTGTTGACTTCACTCCTCTGAGTCTTGTCAGCACTTCCATCCCATCGATGCCAGGCAGCATAACATCCAGCAAAATTAGACCGTAGTCATTTGCTGTTGCTTTACGAAGAGCGATTTCTCCGTCTTCCGCTTCATCGATTTCATAACCTTCTTTTTCAAGATACATCTTTAGCAGGCGGCGAATGCGTTCCTCATCATCCACTACCAGAATTCTGTTTAAATGATCTGCCATTTCACTACAACCCCTTCATCAATACAGTAGAACGTAACCTTTAAACCATTGTGCAACGTTAACAGGTAAACTATGCTCAGTCCGTCCCCGCGTAAGAATGAAGTCCGGCGATGACTAAATTAACGCCAACCAGAGTAAACATTACGACCAGGAAGCCAAGCACAGCCAGCCAGGCAGATTTTCTTCCTTGCCATCCACGAGCCAAACGTAAATGAAGATAAGCGCTATAGAAGAGCCAAGTGACAAGCGCCCAGACTTCCTTAGGATCCCATCCCCAGAATCTTCCCCAAGCGATTTGCGCCCATATCATTGCAAAGATCAAAGCGCCTAATGTGAAAATAGGAAAGCCAATGGCTATCGCCCTATACGTAATCTCATCTAGATCGCCCTCATCAATTCCGTCCATCACTGGGTGTAAAGCAGTACCCAGCGGTTTACGTACGATCAAGCGAAGAACTCCGTAGAGGATTAATCCCGA
The DNA here is from genome assembly GCF_038002725.1 of Paenibacillus sp. FSL H7-0323. Lineage (NCBI taxonomy): Bacteria > Bacillati > Bacillota > Bacilli > Caryophanales > Paenibacillaceae > Paenibacillus > Paenibacillus sp. FSL H7-0323. The sequence continues at coordinate 2,722,182 of NZ_JBBODB010000001.1, forward strand.
AAGGAGTGACCAAATTACAGTATTAAACTTCCGTCCAGCATTTACACCATTCATCCAAGATGGTGCCTCAAAGAGTGGTTCTTTTATGCCAAGAAACGACTGGAAGCTCTCAATTTCGCTATTGTGAGGTGCCACAATCGGCGGCATTCGATAACTCACTTTCTCTATTGTACTATTTTCCTGCCCGGGGCTGTCAATCGTAACGTTCGTACGGACAAAAACAGTTTCATAGCCTGCTCCGCGGAATGCAAAAACAGAACCCAGAAACCCAATTATAACAATGATTGAAAAGAGAGTAAATTCGACCAGCCTCTGTTGCTTGCGATCCGCCTTCTCTTTACTGGAAAAATTGACTGTTCGCAGCAGATACATCAGTCCCGCCGCAAACCCTACTGCGAAGAAGGATTCACCTAGTGCAGCCAGTGTTACGTGAATCTTTAAGTAGTTCGATTGAAGAGATGGAATCAGCGGCTGTACTTCCTGTGGAAATACTGCGGCATAAGCCATCACAATAATACTGATTGGAACTGCAAAAAGACCCAAGATTACCTTACGATAAATAGCGTACATCACAGTAAAGGCAACCATCACCATCATCGATAAAAAAGTCATGAACTCATACATGTTGCTGACCGGAATATGCCCTGAGCCCGCCCAGCGTGTAAAGAAATAAATAAGATGAAAGATAAGACCTATTGAAGAGAAAATAAAAGCAATTTTGCCCCAACGTGCGGTATGTTCCTCCGGCTTGCGGCCTGACCACTTGCGACCCATGATGGCGATAGTGAATAACATAAACGAACCGCTGTATAATAAAAATGCGGCAATAAAGACAGCGCTGCTGATGTCGAGCAAGCTCATGAAAGGCCTCCTCCATTATCTAATGATTTTTCATCGACTACCAGATCTACTTTTTCTAAAATAGAAACGATCTCACGGCGGAACCCGAACCAGTTCTTGTTCGTATGTCCTCCGAGGATAAGCTCCCCGTTAGCAACGGTAAGCCAGATACGTCTATGCTGCCAGTAGAAGCCAAGCACTAAACCCAGCATCACGATTGCTGCACCTAGCCATACAAACGGCATTGCACGATCAATACGTATATTCAAGTAAGTAGTCGATTCCGAAAAATCAACGTCGCTCATGTTGTCCACTTCAAGCTCAAGAAATCTATTGCTCCCGCCAAGCTTATCGTTAATGGCAGCCTGTTGAAACTGCGCCTTATCCACCTGTTTAGGAAAATAGAAATACTGCTGCCCTTCCGCCGGGAGATCCGGACCTTGTATCAGGAACAAAAAAGCAGGTGCATTCGGATAAGGTGATTTGGAAATCGGCTGGCCCTCCTCATTTAGACCAAAATCCATATACTTTTCTTTCAAAGTTAAAGTATAAGGACCCGCCTGAATTGCCCGCTGAGGGTTCTTCATGTCCAGCTTAAATTTGCCGTACGCCTCGCCAGTGGTGGAATTCTTAAGCTCAGGCTGTACCGAACGCAGCACAGGGGTCAGATCATAATCAAACTGATACGCTTTCAATCCTTTATAATCCAAAGGTGAATTTACTTGGATATCATGTTTCGTCACCTCGGATAGCTGCGGTTCCTTCGAAGGGTCTCCACAATCCGCGGTGCATTCATAAAGCACAGCTTGGGTCTGGAATAGCTTTGGAAGTATTTTTTTGCCGCGAAATTCCTCAGGCATCTCTTCCTCCGTATAAAACTCCACGGTAAATTTCTCATTTTTCAAATAATAGGTGGTGTCCGGAATCTGTGTGATCTCCCCTTGCGGGAAAGCAAGATGCTGATCCATGTTCAGTCCCGGCAATCCTCTTGCTAATACAGCAAGTAAAAAAATAATTAAGCCAATATGTATTACATAAGGTCCCCAGCGGCTGAAGCGATGTTTCTCTGCCAGCAGAGCCCCTCCATCCGTCTTCACGCGATAGCCCTTTTTACGCATAGGCTGAATTACCCGGGCTACCCAAGCTTCTGGTTCCTCTTGTACTTCAGTCACTAACACAGCTTTTTGCCGAGTTAAGAACTGACGATGTTTCCGAATCTTCTGTCTGGTTAAGGCCTTATAGAGCGGAAGTACTCGATCCAAGCTACAGATCACAAGTGAAGCGCCGATCATTACGAGTAGAGTTACAAACCACCAGGATTCGTATGTATGTGAAAGTCCAAGTTTGTGATAAATATATCCGGCTGTTCCGTACTCTTGCTTGTAATAAACTGAGGCATCAATATTAAGAAAAGTACTCTCCTGCGGGAAAATCGTCCCCAGCATAGAGCCTATAAGTGTCAACACGATCAGGTAGATCGCTATTTTGACGGAAGAGAAAAAGTTCCACACCCGATCAATAATCCCCGGGTTAACGCGCTGAGATCGGCGAGCTACGCCATCGTAACGCATTTCCAAATTCTCGCCCCAGTCTGATTCCTTCCCCAACGGCTTCCCGCATGCTTCGCATAAAACAGTACCTACAGGGTTCTGGTGACCACATTCACATTTGGTGTTGGTTATAAATGCCTCGCGTTCACTCATCAATCCACCAGCTTCCCAATTTGATCATCAAGTGAATTCAAATCAAGCTGGCCGATATGAATGTTGTCAATTTTACCCTTGGAATTAATGAATAAGGTAGTTGGCAGCGGAGAAATACCATAACTTCGTACAGCATCACGTCCAGTGTCCATCAAAATCGGAAAATCGATGTTTACCTGCTTCACAAAATTCTCGACAGTCATCCGGTCTTCGCCCACATTAATGCCTAAGACCACTACGTCTTTGTCCTTCCATTTCTCCCATTGCGCTTGGAGAGCCGGCATTTCTTTGACACAAGGTGCACACCAAGAGCCCCAGAAATTAAGCACAATAGTCTTGCCCTTATATTCGTCTAGGGTATGAGCCAGACCGTCAAGCCCAAGCAAATCAAAGGAAGGTGCTTTGCTCCCTTCCTCTGGTTTGCCGCTTCCCCCAAATACAGAGGAACCGATGGCATAACCGCCCACTATAACAATTAGAAACAGAATCACGATTTGAATTGGTTTTCTTGCTTTACCCACACGTAAAGCCCCCTTCTGTGACGCAACTCATACTTATGTTGTAAGGTGTGAACATCCTATGAACATTATAGCGAATTTCGTCACAGCTTTAGGGGGTTTAATTGTGAATATTCTGTGTCTTTATGACTCTTTACGTGGAGTTCTTTCTTTAAGCAATCCTGCTTTGGCAATTTGCTGCAGATGGTTAATTTCATCCTTGGTCAAATGACGGTAAGAGCCACGTTTGAGATTTTGCAGCATAATATCCCCGAATGAAATCCGTTTCAGACGGAGTACGGGGTGTGAAATCGCATCAAACATGCGTCGTACCTGACGGTTACGTCCCTCGTGAATCGTGATGCTGATAACCGCTTCCTTGTTTGCCTCATCAATATCCTTGTACTCTACTTCCGCAGGCGCTGTCATGCCATCTTCCAGCTTGATGCCAGCTTTCAACTTGTCCAATGCAGTGCCATGCGGTATACCCTTGACCGTAGCATGATACGTCTTAGGTACATGATGCTTCGGATGAGTCAGCAAGTTAGCAAAGTCCCCATCATTCGTCAGCAGCAGCAAACCTTCCGTATCGTAATCGAGCCGGCCTACAGGGTAAACCCGTTCAGTAATTCCTTTTAGGTAGTCCGTTACAACCTTACGACCCTTTGGATCGGAAGCGCTTGTGATTACTCCCTTAGGTTTGTTGAACATAATATAGATTTTGTTCTCGCCCCGGATCAGTCTACCGGAAACTTTAATAATATCTGTTGCGGGGTCCACCTTCGTGCCAAGCGTAGTTACGAGTTCCCCGTTGACTTCCACTTTACCGGCCAAAATCATTTCTTCACACTTGCGTCTGGACGCCACACCGGCCTGCGCCAAAATTTTCTGTAATCTTTCCATATTCGACTAGTCACCTCAGATCAATGATAACCATCAGAGGGATAAATCACAAGTTCATTCCAAGGAAAAAATGCTCCTGGGCAGGAATTATTGTGGGGTTCGATGATTAAAGGGGAGATTTGGTAGCGTTCTACTAATTCTAAAACAAGTTTAGCCGTTGCAAAAAGCTGCTCCTGCCTTCCGGATATTGGAGGATCGCCCACTTCCTTACCAAAATCACCTTCCAAACAAATATGAATATACTCCGGATCTGTCAGTAGCGGTGCTGCATAAATCGCGCCATCCACTCCTACCCAGAAGTCAAAACCTTTACCGTTAATGGATGTGCAGCTAGAATGATGCAGAATAAAGCCTTTATAGTTCATTGCGGAATGCCCCCCTCCACATTGCTGCAATAGCATATGTTCAGGGGGGCAATGGGGTGACTATCCAAATAATAGCAAACACACAGCGATCGCGGCGACAAAGCCGACAACATCGGAGAACAGGCCAACCTTAAGCGCATAACGGCCATTCCGTACGCCTACAGCCCCAAAGTAAACGGTCAAAACATAAAGCGTAGTATCTGTGCTCCCCTGTATGGTGGAAGCAATCATACCAATTAAAGAATCCGGACCATGCACACGGATTAGATCCGTAGTGTAAGCAAGCGACCCAGTCCCCGTAAGCGGCCGCAAAAGACCAAGCGGCAATACTTCTGCCGGAACACCAAGCCCCCGCAGGGCTGGGGATATGAAGCCCATAAAAAAGTCCAGCGCACCGGAAGCGCGAAAAACGCTGATCGCAACCAGCATCCCCACAAGATGGGGAATAATCGCAATGGCCGTGCCAAACCCATCTTTCGCACCTTCAACAAAGGATTCGTAGACTGGCACTTTGCGCGTAAAAGCATAGAGCGGGATGAACGTGATCATGACCGGAATCGCCCATGCCGATATGAGACTGATAAACTGGTACAAATCACGTTCACCCTTTCAATGAGGAATTAGGGAGTGTTGTCTTCGCCAAAGGAGGAACCCCGGACTTTGCTGAAGGGGGCTTCGGCGGTTTGCGCAATAAAGTCAACCTTCGGAAAAACCGGTCTGCCGCAATCGCTGCAAGTGTAGCCACGGCCGTTGCTGCAAGTGTTGTACCTACTATGCCTGCGGGATCGGCTGAACCATAGTTTAACCGGATGGCAATCAGTGTGGCCGGGATAAGCGTAATGCTTGCTGTGTTAAGCGCTAGAAGAGTACACATGGCTGGTGTCGCGGTCTCTTTATCAGGGTTGAGCTTTTGCAGCTCCTGCATCGCCTTGATGCCCATTGGCGTTGCGGCATTGCCTAGTCCGAGCAGATTAGCACTCATATTGGAGAGAATATATCCTATGGCAGGATGCCCTTTCGGCACATCAGGGAATAAAAAAGCTACGACAGGGCCAAGCACCTTGGCAATCTTTTTAAGCAAACCTGCATCTTCTGCTATCTTCATAATCCCAAGCCAGAACACAAGCACACTGATTAAGCCAAAACTTACCGTTACCCCACTCTTGGCTCCGTCGAATACGGCGGCTGTAAACTCATCCATTCTGCCGTTAACGGCGGCGAACAGAAAACCGATGATGATCATTCCTAGCCAAATCCCGTTAATCATGGATACGCCTCCTTCTTCATTCATCAGCCCATTTTCTTATTTCGAACTCGCTCCCATTTCAAATAGAGCCTTCAGTGCACTGCCCAGCGCCTGGAACCAATTATTTGCCGGGTAAGCCTGTGCTAGTGTTGGACTGTACTTTTTCATATAAGCAGATTGCTCAGGAGGCAGGTTCTCAGGAGTATACACCGGCACGCGACCTATTTCTTTTCCGCCCAGCTCCAGCACAAGCGCTCCTTGCAATCCAAAATTCGCTCGTGTAGCTTCGGCTGAAGCACTTTCCTTCTGATTTAAAACAAGTTTCGTGATCACTCTATTTTGTTCACCTTGTCCAAGTGGATAAGCAAAGGTTTTGGAGGTTACAAAGTTATAGCCCGTCACGGCATCACCACGTTCGATCAGTGTTTTGAGCGGATAGTGATTAAACCCGAAGTTTAGCAGGGAAGCATGATCATTCCAGTCATCGCCGTCATTTATAGTAACTGCGACAAGCTGCTGGCCGTTTCTGGTGGCAGAGCTGACAAGGCAGCGCAGTGCTTTTTTTGTATAACCTGTCTTTACACCGTCCGCTCCCTCGTATAAATACAGCATCTTATTTTTGTTTCTCCATTTGTAATCCCATTTCTCATTTGGATTGTCTGCAGTTTTCTCCTGCGTCTTCACAATTTCTTTAAATACAGGATTATGAAGAGCATAAGCGGTCAGAACAGCCAAGTCGTTAGCACTAGAATAATGCCCTTCAGCGTCAAGACCATGGGGATTAGCAAAATGAGTATGGGTTAGCCCTAGCTCCTCAGCCTTAGCGTTCATAAGGTATACAAAACCTTCCTCAGAACCACCGATATGCTCAGCGATCGCCGTTGCTGCATCATTCCCTGAGCGCAGCATCAGGCCATACAGCATATTTTCCAGCGTCATCTCTTCTCCCTGCTGCAAGTAAATAGAAGAGCCTTCTTTCGCATAGGCATTTTTTCCTACTTTGACTTTAGAGGCTAAATCACCATTCTCAATGGCGACGAGGGCGGTCATAATTTTGGTCAAGCTGGCAATAAGCATAGGCTCATCCCCACGGCTGCTGTACAAAATACGCCCAGATTCCACATCAATCAGTGCCGCTGCTCTTGCATGTGTAGAGATAGAGCTGTTCTCGGCCTGAATTGAAGATAGCGGCGCCAGAAGCAGCAGCGAAAGGCACAATATTAAGGCGAATGGCCATTTACGGGTTATTGTCTTCATGTTCATCCTCCGGCTTCTTATCGGATCTTAAGTAAAAGTGTTTATGTTGTACAAGTGTATGCGGACCAGCCTTAGGGTATGTCCACTCCTTAGGATGTTCCACACAAAATATCCCCACAACGTGAGGCTTTGCTTCGATACATTCTCAGGTAATTTGGGGATCAAAATATACTTTCTGGCACGTCAAAAAAGGGACACCGCCTGTGTATGGCGATATCCCCGAGGCTATTTGTAGAATTATGTGTACCTAATGAGTTGAAGATTGAGATGTACTTGGATCGGTTTTAACAGGTGCTGCTGCCGGTGTGGCAGGTGTTGGCGGCGTTTGAGCTGCAGCATTGCCGGTTTGGAACATCGTTTGAATTTTGTCGATGAGCCCTGGTGTTGCATCGATGATTTTTTCGAATAGGTGCGTTTGATTGTCCAGAGGGACAATATTCACTCCATCCTTACCTACCACTAAAAAAGCGATCGGTCGAATGGAGACGCCTCCCCCGCTACCTCCACCAAATGGAAGCATTTTGACTCCACCTTGGGAGCTTGAACCACTTATAGAATCTTCTACTCGATAATCACTACCACCAGCAGCAAATCCAAAGGCAACTTTACTGATAGGCAGGATAATGCTGCCGTCAGGGGTTTGTACTGGATCACCGACAATGGTATTCACATCTACCATACCCTTGATATTTTCCATCGCTGTTTGCATTAGGCCTTGAATAGGATGGTCGCTCATATTGTTTCCTCCTTTAATTGAGTACGATTTCTCTTTCTTCTACAGCGTATATCATCCCCACATCCGCCCATTTGTATGTAACTTTCATTTTAAACTTTCCCGTGTGGCTCCTGACGCATCTGTTTCAGCAGATTTCTCCAATGGCCGATCCCGCCTTTTTCACGCAAGACACGCCGAGATAGTCGCATTAAGGCATACAAAGTATAGCCGACTGACATTTTCCCCTTACAGACAAACTCCATTGCAAAACAAAGCTCATCTTCAAAAACAGGCTTAACAAAAATTCGAGGATGCTGCTGCAATTTTACCCACTGCGAAATAAAACCAACAATACTCCACTTCAGGCCCCAAACCGCTCCCGATGCGGTCGCAGTGTCTGCTGCATCACCAAGAGAGAAATCGGTGGACCAATCGAGCTTTGATATTTTGACATGAGCTACAGTCTCTTTTAACCATTCCTTCAAGCCGCGTGTAGATTTCACAGCTTGGTTAACATTGGCGCGCCAGTGCATTACTCTTTCTTTATCAAATATCTCTTCTTTTACGGTATCTACACCTGTCGTCGCAGTCCCTGTCTCTTTAAACTTTCCCCACACACCCTGCTCCAATCCCTTAAAGACCAATTGGGGAAGTTCATAGTGAAGCTTTATCAAACCAAAAAGAGAGGTAACATCTAATTCGAGCAGGTCATTTTTTCCATGTTTATAACACCGTATGCGGAAATCGATAGATGAAGACAGGACCAGGATCAGTGCCAGTACAAGCAAAACAAGGGGAATTGCAAGCCATAACGTCACGTATTTACCTCCAAGAAACCTTAATAATGGGAACCTTTGGTTTAGTATGGCAATTTAAGCTGGAAAAAATTCGGGGTTTGCATAAAAAATATGAGCTTAAATAAAATAGGGACTGTCCCAAACCACATAAATGGTTTAAGGGCAGTCCCTTCAATACAATTATTAGCGTTCTCGTACGAACTAAGGCAGCTCGACATCCTCAAAAGTCATTTGAGTATCCAGCTTATTGAACAATAGCTGTGTCTCTTCTTCCAAATTATCCGTGGACTCAAAATTTGTCGGTTCCGGCAGATCCTTTAGACTGGCAAGACCAAAGCTCTCCAAGAAGGATTTAGTCGTCCCGTACAAAATTGGCCGGCCTACCGCTTCCGCACGACCAACCTCATGAATCAAATCCTTGTTATTCAGCGTATGAATTGCGCGTTCCGACTTCACACCCCGGATCTCTTCAATCTCCACCCGCGTAATCGGTTGGCGATAAGCCACGATTGCGAGAGTCTCTAAGGCAGCCTGAGACAAGGTTGATCTGGATGGTGAATAGGCCAGACGCTCAAAATAGTGGGCATGATCAGGCAATGTAGCCAGCCGATAATTCCCGGCAATTTGCACTACCTGTAAGCCCCGCTCCTGTGCTACATAATCTTCTTTTAGTTCCTCTAAGGCTCCGGCCGCAAGCTCTGGGCGCTGTTCCGTAATTTCAGCCACTTGGCGTACGGAGATTCCTTCATCCCCTGATAGAAACAGCAGGCCTTCAATAATCGATTTCAGCGTTTTGTAATCCATTGAAGTGTTCTCCTCCTCTCCACTCCATTACGATGTCATCAAACAATTTCTCTTGGTAGCAAAAAATCGCCTTCATTTTCATCAGTTCCAGAATCGCAAGAAAAGTAACTACGATTTCGTGCCGTGCCATTTCATCGTGAAGCAGTGCCGAGAAATGCAGCTTACCGCCTGTTCCTCTGCGCTGCAGCGCATCTGATACATCACGTATACGATCTTTTACCGATATTTCATCCCGGGTGATCCGCTGGTAAGAAGACCTTCTGGCAGCCTTACTTAGCGCTTTACGAAAAGCGGCTATTAAGTCTGAGGTATGTAGTCCTTTTAGCGTTTGATCAATCTCTTCTGGCACGAATGGACCCAAATCCTCAGGCTCCTTCGTAAAAATCAAGCTCCGCTCGCTCTCCATATCCATTAAATGTACAGCAATACTCTTGAACTTACGATACTCAATCAGTCGCTGAACAAGTTCAGCTCGTGGATCAAATTCATCCTCTTCGTAATATTCAAAATCATCGATCTCAATGACCGGTGGTTTGGGCAGCAATAGCTTGCTCTTTATAGATAAAAGGGTAGCGGCCATCACGAGAAATTCACTCGTAATATCCAATTCAAGCTCCTGCATGCTACGCAGGTATTCCATATACTGTTCGGTGATCTCGGCGACCGGAATGTCCTGGATGTCGATTTCCGCCTTATCAATTAAATGCAAGAGCAGATCCAGCGGACCTTCAAACGTCTCCAGCTTGTACAATACAGTCACGAAGCATCCTCCCGCCAAAAAAAGTAAAGTGCAGCGCCCGTCTGGACGCTACACAAGTAGAAAGGGCTCTTATAATCCATGCTTTCTTCTTATACTATAAATAAGCACGAATTCGACTGATTCGTCAATAGCTGACTTACTTAAACAGCTTGTTAAGATTCGCCATTTCAATCGCAGCAGTCGCAGCATCCCAGCCTTTATTGCCTGCTTTGGTTCCTGAACGCTCGATGGCCTGTTCAATATTTTCAGTAGTAACTACACCAAAAATGGTCGGCACGCCGGTCTTAAGATTGATAGCGGCTACTCCTTTGGCAACTTCATTACATACATAATCATAGTGTGTAGTGGAACCACGGATAACCGTTCCTAAGGTGATTACAGCGTCGTATTTGCCGCTTTCAGCCATTTTTTGCGCGATCAACGGAATTTCAAATACCCCTGGAACCCAAGCAACATCCACTTCATCATCACCAACACCATGGCGTTTAAAGGCATCAAGTGCACCTGACAGAAGCTTGCTGGTAATAAATTCATTAAAACGTCCTACAACAACTCCGTATTTTAACCCCTCAGAAACTAAGTGACCTTCTAAATATTTTGGCATATCCATCATCTACCCTTCGTTTTTTATAATGTATGGTTAAGCTTTCGAATCCTCATTTTGTTCAATATCGTCAAAAGACAGCATATGACCAAGCTTCGCTTGCTTCGTGTGGAGATAATTGGTGTTGTCCTTGTTCTCCGGCATTTGTATCGGCACGCGCTCAACGACTTCCAACCCATAACCCTCCAGCCCTTTGATCTTACGCGGGTTGTTCGTGAGCAGACGGATTTGGCGCACACCCAGATCCTTCAGAATCTGTGCTCCAATTCCATAGTCACGTAAATCTGCTGGAAAACCAAGCTTTAGATTCGCATCTACAGTGTCAAGACCTTCCTCTTGCAGCTTGTAAGCCCGAAGCTTATTGATAAGGCCAATGCCTCTGCCTTCTTGGCGCATATAGAGTAACACGCCCCTACCGGCAGTTTCGATCTGCCGCAGTGCAGCTTCAAATTGCGGGCCGCAATCACAGCGATGGGAGTGGAATACATCACCAGTCAAGCATTCGGAATGTACACGTACAAGCACTGGCTCATCGCCGGAAATATCGCCTTTTACCAAAGCTACATGCTCTTTATCATCCACTTCATTTGTATAAGCAATGGTCTGGAAATCTCCAAAATCGGTAGGAAGTCGTACAGACACTTCGCGTGTGACGAGTTGTTCTTTTTCGTTGCGATAATGAATAAGATCCTTGATACTGATCAGCTTAAGATCATGCTTGCGGGCTATTTCGATTAGATCAGGTAAGCGGGCCATTGAGCCATCTTCCTTGATAATCTCGCAAATGACACTGGCTGGATAAGCGCCACACATCCGCGCTAGATCAACAGCAGCCTCCGTATGTCCGGAGCGGCGCAGAACGCCACCTTTTTTCGCAATCAGCGGGAACATATGCCCCGGTCTGCGGAAATCAGCAGGTTTCGCTTTTGGATCGATCATGGCTTTAACGGTCAAAGATCTTTCCCCCGCAGAGATTCCAGTGGTTGTATCTTTATGGTCAACAGATACGGTAAAAGCCGTACCGTGATTATCGGTATTGTGGGTTACCATAGCTTGCAGTTCAAGTTCTGCCGCACGCTCTTGGGTAATAGGCATACAAACCAATCCACGTCCCTCAGTAATCATAAAATTGATGACCTCTGGTGTCGCACGTTCAGCAAGGGCTATAAAATCCCCTTCATTCTCACGATCTTCATCATCCACTACAATGATGACTTTACCGCGCATTAAGTCATATATTGCTTCTTCAATCGGATCCAAGACACTTTCCTTTTTCGATTGCTCGCTCATGATCCTATCCTCCTAAAAGCTTTACGAAAGATTATTCCCTTCTTCGTAAGCAAACTCTTTATTTAAACAAACCCGTTCGCCGCCAAAAAATCATGACTAATCCCGGAGCGGCTCTCGCCTTCTTCATCTTGAGCGGCTGAGCCATAATGCAATAAATGATCTACATATTTGCCAAGTACGTCACACTCGATATTTACACTATCCCCGGCCCGTTTGTGCGTCAGAACTGTTTCCCCTAACGTATGCGGAATAATGGACACTGCAAGCGATGTGGCTGTAGTCTTCACTACAGTTAAACTAATGCCGTCGATCGTGATCGATCCCTTGGGGATAATATATTTAAATAGTGATTTACGATCCGGTGCAATCTCGAATACAACAGCATTCTGATCACGTTTTACACTTTTAATAATGGCAGTGCCATCAACATGTCCTTGAACAATATGCCCTCCAAAACGCCCGCCGGCTGCCATCGCTCGTTCCAGATTCATCCGGCTGCCGGGCTTCAGTTCCTTCAGGTTGCTATTCCGGTAGGTCTGCGGCATTACATCCACTGTAAAGGAATGATCGCCCAAAGTTGTCGCCGTGAGGCAAACCCCATTGACGGACACACTGTCACCGATTTTTAGATCATCCATGATGACCGAAGCGGCAATATTCAGCACCATCATTTCCCCACCGGCGGAGACACTGCGCAAAACACCAACCTCTTCAATTAATCCGGTGAACATGATATCCCTCCTAAAAAGCATTACTTCCTCAAATTCACTTCTTGCATAGCTTTTGTTAGCGTACCGGAGTACCGCTGATACATACATTATCTCCTAGCACTTTTACTTCCAATCCTTCAAGTGAGATCGCATCCTTCATCAGCTCTACACCCGGAAATACGAAAGTCCCTTTCGCTTCTGTGCCACCGCCAACAATTTTTGGAGCGAAGAAGAGAATCACACGATCCACTAGCCCGCTCTCCAGCATCGCACCATTCAGCGTCCCCCCGCCTTCCAGTAAAATAGAGCCTATCTCCATTTCGCCAAGGGATATCATGGCCGCCTTCAAATCCACTCTTGGACCTGCTCCGCACACAACGATTTGAACGCCTGCTTCCAGCAGTGCAGCCTTTTTAGCAGGATCTGCAGCATCGGTTGTTACAATAAGTGTAGGCGCTTGACCATCACATACAACTGCCGAATCCAGAGGAATACGTAGCCCGGAATCAATGATGATCCGCGTCGGGTTAATGCCAGGCACTTCTGTTCTTGTTGTCAGAGAGGGATTATCAGCAATCACTGTATTCACACCGACCATGATGCCCTGATGCCGATGCCGCAGCGTATGTACGATCTCCCGCGCTTCCCCATTCGAAATCCATTTACTGTCACCAGATTTGGTAGCTAGATTGCCATCAAGTGTACTTGCACTCTTCAGCGTAACAAAAGGTTGTTTTGTCAAAATATATTTGATAAAACGCTCATTCAATCGAAGCGCGCGATCACGCAACAAACCGACTTCGACCTCAATCCCTTGGTCACGCAGCATTTGGATTCCTCTTCCTGCCACCTGGGGGTTGGGGTCTTCACAAGCAACTACAACCCTAGCTACCCCTTCATCGATCAGCCTTTGGCTGCAAGGTGGAGTTTTTCCATAATGGCTGCACGGTTCTAGTGTGACATATGCCGTACTACCCTGTGCCTGCCCAGCTGCCATATTCAAGGCGTGCACCTCGGCATGCCCCGTACCTCGCTGTAAATGAGTTCCGAGTCCAATCATTGCTCCATTCTTCACCACAACGCAGCCAACAACAGGGTTAATTCCCGTCTGTCCTTGGGCACGTTCGGCCATGTCCAGTGCTAGCGACATATAAAACTCATCATTCATGTTGTCCATCTCTTCCTCCTATCCACTGCTGTCAATTCTTAAGCTAAAAAAAACAGAAAAACCCATCTCATTCTCCAGGAGGAGTTCAAGATGGGTTATGCGAGAGTTCATCGGCAGTCCAAATAAAAGTGTGCTTAAATAGCCGTCAATTGACGGGTATTGTGAAATATCGCACATGATTATATGAAAACACTGCGGTCCGCCAGTCCATTGCAGACAAGCGGTTAACCTCTCCTTCTTCCATCCAGACTATACTGTCGGTCCCGGAATTTCACCAGGTCCACCGTTCGCGTCAACAACGCGAGCCGGGTAGCGGACTGAGCACTGTAGATAAACTGAATAAGTTATTTCTACAACAGCATCACCGCCGGTAGGGAATTACACCCTGCCCTGAAGGATTGATTGATCCTTTATTTAATTGAGATCCAAGTTTTCCTTACTAACAAAATTATCACTTACACCAGCGAAATGCAAGTGCGTTTATTATATTTACTTAAAATTTGTAACTAGATTATAGATTGTACTGAGTTTATAAAAGGAAACCAAGAAGCGCCAGGACAAGGACTCCTGGCGCTTCTTGGTTATATTTCAGGATTACAAACCACGTTCTTGTTGTTTCAAAAGATCACGAATTTCCGTAAGCAGCACGATATCCTCTGCAGGTGCTGGAGTCTCTACCACTTCAACTTTAACGGCTTCTTTGCGCTGAAATTTATTGGCGAGCTTGATCACCAGAAAGATAGAGAACGAAATAATAAAGAAATCCACAACCGATTGTAAAAATAGTCCGTAAGGTATTTTCAGGTCCGTAGTGACTTCAAGCACCCGATCCTTTAAATCTATACCACCCGTAAGCAAACCTGCAATTGGCATAATAATGTCATTTACTAATGAAGTTACAATCTTTCCGAATGCAGCTCCAATAATGACCGCAACCGCTAAATCAAGAACATTTCCTTTTAAGGCAAAAGCTTTAAATTCTTTCCACATATACCAAATAACCCCCAACATATATAATTTGAAATTATTATAGCATAGTAGCTTCCTATTTCTTAAGACTTGTTAAGAAACTATTAAGTTTCCCTTTACTTTTATCTGCCACCGCTGTTAAGAAGTTTCCTGTTAAATAAAGTTTAAGAATTATTTCTTACATGATAGAGCCATGGCTGAGAATGTATTATCTACAGATCAACACATGGATTGAGGCACAGCGATCAGAGCAAACTAAAAGAAAAAACAAACTGGCATAATGCTGTGGGGGATTGGTCTTTTATTCCACTAATTTATTAGCTGCTATACAGTTTCTTTGCCTTCACTGGTCTTCAAATGAGGCTTCCAAACAAGAAAATGTTGTATACTTCTTATAGCAAGAATTGCGCTTTACAAGCAAGAAAGGACGCTGAGAAATGCACAACGCAACGCTGCTATTGGTGGACGACGAAGCCGAGATTATTAAACTAATGCAGATCTATCTGGAGAACGAGGGTTACCGGCTGTTAACTGCCAAAGACGGGCTGGAAGCACTCGAAATTATCAATAGAGAGATTATAGACCTCATGGTTCTTGATATCATGATGCCTAATATGGACGGCATTGAGGCTTGTATTAAAATTCGAGAAACGCAAAAATTTCCGATCATCATGTTATCTGCTAAAGGGCAGGAACTTGATAAAATCACCGGACTTAGCGTAGGTGCAGATGATTATGTTACGAAACCTTTTAGTCCGCTGGAGTTAGTTGCCCGTGTTAAATCCCAGCTGCGCAGAACTCGAAATTACATGGCAGATCTAAACGCCGCCAAACAGGATGAAATCATCATTGATGGTCTGGTTATTAATTCGGTTACGCATGAAGTAAGTGTGGATGATCAGCCCGTTAAGCTTACCCCGCGAGAATTTGCGATTCTAGAGCTGCTCGCCCGTAATAAGGGACAAGTCCTAAGCATGGAGCAGATCTACGCCAAAGTATGGAAAGAACAATTCCTGGAAAGCAACAATACACTTATGGTGCATATTCGTAAAATCAGAGAAAAAATAGAAGAAAATCCGCGTAAACCACAATACTTAAAAACGGTATGGGGCGTTGGCTACAAACTGGAAAAAGGAGGTCCTTCTAGTTGAACTTTAAACGATTCGATACCCTATCCTGGAAAATAGTTGGCTTCAGCTTAACGAGCCTAGCACTCACCGCTTTAATCTTAATGGGCGGCTATTACGGCACTTCACTATTGCTGTGGTTAAATCCTTCACGCTCCTTTTGGGGAGTCAGACTCATTCTCTGGGTGATCAATACCATTGGATCAACGCCAGTTGTGATTCTTATAGGGATTCCTTTATTTATTTTTTTCATCCTAAAGCTGTCCAGAAATACAACTAAGAATCTTCATAACATTACGAGCGGAGTTCAGGCCATTGCGGATGGCAATTTATCTTTCACGGTGCCGGTAACAGGTACGGATGAACTCGGAAAGCTCGCTGAAAATATGAACACTATGGCTGGCAAGCTAAAATCTGCTATAGAGGAAGAACGAGCCGCTGCAAAAGCCAAAAACGACCTAATCACAGGTGTGTCCCATGACCTCCGAACCCCACTAACCTCTGTTCTCGGATTCCTTGAATATGTGGAGAAGGATCGTTATAAAAACGAGGTTGAGCTGCGTTATTATGTGAATATTGCCTATGAGAAATC
This sequence comes from Paenibacillus sp. FSL H7-0323, assembly GCF_038002725.1. Taxonomy (NCBI): domain Bacteria; kingdom Bacillati; phylum Bacillota; class Bacilli; order Caryophanales; family Paenibacillaceae; genus Paenibacillus; species Paenibacillus sp. FSL H7-0323. The sequence goes on from NZ_JBBODB010000001.1 coordinate 2,738,529, forward strand.
TTTGACTCTTAAAAAGCTAATCGACGATTTATTTGAATACACTCGCGTCAGCAGCAGCGGATTACCGCTAAATATTGAGCCTGTAGATCTCGGCAAGCTGCTCGAACAGCTGATTGAAGAATTTGCACCCGTACTGGAACAAGCAGATATGACCTACCGCATTCATACGGATACAGCTCCTCTGATTATCAACGGAGATGCGGACGAGCTGGTGCGATTGTATGAGAACCTATTTACCAATGCCGTAAGATACGGAAAGGAAGGAAAAATTCTAGACATTTCTGTTGTTAGAAAAGACGATAGAATAGTTGCTCTATGTACGAATTACGGTACTCCTATCCCTGCATCCGACCTCCCCCACTTATTTAAACGCTTTTATCGTGTCGATAAATCCCGCTCCCGAGAGACAGGCGGAAGTGGCTTAGGGCTCGCCATAGCCAAGAGTATTGCAGAGCTTCACGGCGGAACCATTACAGCCAAAAGCACACGCAAACAAACTGAATTTGAAACCTCTTTCCCTGTGAGCGAATGATGCTTGCGGGGATTTTTTGTACAATCTCAACCATTAAGAAAATGATAAGAATTCATAACATAAAGCCTTAAGATCTCTGACTTATAGTGATTTCATACTAAATCTGCTATAAGTGAGGATTGTTGTTATGCTATTTAATTCGTATCCCTTTATGTTTGGTTTTCTGCCTATCGTGCTGGCCGGATATTTTATTCTGAATCGTCTTCGTCTCACACTCTGTGCTAAGGTATGGCTTACCCTCGCCTCTTTAGTTTTTTACGGGTATTGGAACATAAAATATGTTCCTCTAATCTTGATATCCATCTTATTTAACTATGTTATGAGCCATTTCATTCATACCACAACAGCTAAGCGTCGCCGGCCGCTGCTAATCTTTAGCTTAAGCACAAATATTCTATTACTGGGCTATTACAAATACACGGATTTTTTTATAGAAAATTGGAATGAGGTGACCGCAAGCAACCTTTCTTTGCACCATCTTATATTGCCTTTAGGCATAAGTTTCTTTACCTTTACACAAATCGCCTACCTCGTTGATGTTTACCGGAACCAAGCGCGTGAGTACAATCTTTTGAATTACACGCTATTTGTGACTTTTTTCCCGCATCTGATCTCCGGTCCTATCCTTCATCACAAGGATATGATGCCCCAATTCGATAAACTGCGAAATAAGGTTTGGAATTGGAACAACATACAGAAGGGGACCCTCTTCTTCAGCATCGGATTAGGAAAAAAAGTCATCCTAGCGGATACCCTAGCTGGTTATGCTGATAACGGTTTTGCAGCGGCAACATATTTTGTAGATTCATGGGTGGCTATCCTTTCCTATACCTTACAAATCTACTATGATTTCAGCGGCTATACCGATATGGCGATTGGAATAGCACTGCTGTTCAACATCCATCTGCCGCAAAATTTCAATGAACCCTACCGAGCCATAAGCATCCGCGATTTCTGGAGACGCTGGCATATTACGCTCAGCCATTTTCTTAGAGATTATATCTACATTCCACTAGGCGGCAACCGGAAAAGCTTCTGGATTTCGATCCGAAATGTCATTATTACTTTTCTGCTCGGTGGTTTCTGGCACGGTGCGGGTTGGCTGTTCATCCTGTGGGGGCTCTTGCATGGAGTAGGACAAGCTGTAGAGAAATGTTGGGGACGCTGGGGCTTTTCCCTTCCCAAGTGGTTATCATGGTTGCTGACTTTCATATTTGTGAACATCACATGGGTATTTTTCCGTGCAGAACATATATCGCAGGCATTTCGTTTGTTGAAAGGGATGAGTGGACTTAACGGGGTATCTTTGCAATCTATTGGATCGCTTAAATGGGCAATCATCCTGATTCTCATCTTAATGACGATCATTCTCTGGAATCCCCTTCATCTATTGAACAAACGTAATTTTCAGTATAGCTGGAAAACAGCATTTGTGATGGCATTTATCATTATGTTCTCGCTGTTATTCTTCAACCGAATTACAACCTTTTTATACTTTAACTTCTAGAACTGTAAGGAGGAATGATGATGCTTGCATCACGGCTTCAGAATAATAACAACCCACGTAAATCCCCCGGGATTCATACTAAATCGAAACGTTTCATAGGTTATTTCCTGCTTTGTTTTAGCTTGTTAGCGCTTCTAACGGCGCTGATTACTGCTTTTATCGACCCATTACAATTCTATCATCGTCCATTGTGGTATACTCCACTCTTGTCAGAAGAAGAACGTTATCAGAATCCGGGTTTAGCTAAAAATTACGACTACGACAATATTATCATCGGCACGTCTATGACGGAGAACTTTCTTCCCTCTCAAGTAGATGCCAGCTTAGTTGGGACAACCTTAAAGTTATCTATGGAAGGATCCACAGTCGATGAGCATTATAAAATTGCCAAACTTGCCTTGGAGACAGGCAAAGTAAAACAAGTGCTCTGGGGTTTGGATTATTTCTCTTTGAAACTCGCCACAGCCGAAGATGAGGAAGATTTCCCTGACTATCTGTATGACGGCAAACTATGGACCGACTACAAATACTGGTTCAATTCATCTGTATTTAAACAATTAATAAGCAGCATCAAAAACAACCTGAGTGGTGAAGCTAAACAGAATTTGGAATATTTATACAACTGGGATAACAAAGTAGTGTTTGGCAAGCAATACGTTGCAGAATCTTACCTAATGGCTTGTGACAAGGAGCTGGATTACGGTACTAACGAGGAAAGCATTGAGCAAGTAAAGGGCTATTTTAATACGTATATCCGTCCTCTGCTGGAGGAATATCCCGATGTCCAGTTTTATTTCTACTACCCACCCTACAGCGTTATGCGTCAGGTCGCTTGGTTCGCCAGTAATCCCGTTCGCTTTAACAATCAGCTTGTCATGCGGCAATGGATATTCGAGCAATTTGAACAGTTTCCAAATGTGAAGCTATACGATTTCCAAGCCGAAGCGGATTGGACATTCAATCTAGACCTCTATAAGGATTTAAGTCATCATAATGGTGAGGTTAACACGTGGATAGCAGAAGCTATCGGACAGGACAATTCCAAATATCGGGTAACTTCCAGCAACATAAAGGCGCTTAATAGCTCGCTGGAATCACAGGCGGAAAGCGCCGTTATGAATAATAACGGAAAAGTTTATCGCAGCAGTGTACAAGTAAATGGATTACCACTAGCACTTAACATCCGTTTAGTGCAAGGAAATAAAGAATTATGGCTGCCCGCCAAAGATATCGGGACAGCCCTGGGTGCATCCATAACGTGGGATGCGGCCACTAAAACTGTATCGCTTACTTCCGCCGAGAACACCGTTACTATGACTGTGGGCAGTGTCAAAGCACTCGTGAACGGGAAAGCTCTCACCATTGATGCTGCGCCGCTTCTGGCAGGAGGAAAAGTTTTAGTCCCGCTAGCCTTTGTTGCGGAACAGCTCGGCTGGAATGTCTCAAGTGAAAAAGAAGGCGAATGGCTGCGGTATAACCTAAACACCTCAGATAACGCAGGTACACTTAAGAATCAGCCATAAAATTTTCAAAAAAAAGCATAAAAGCACCCGGCGTTTATCATGCTGGGTGCTTTTGCATAAAAATCTTAAATCACACTAATCTCCGATCACTCTGTCTTACCTCTACGTCTAAATACTCGGTTCATAACAAATCCTATGGTTATCAACCCTATTCCCGACAGATACAGAGGCAAAGGACTGTTCTCACCTGTCTTCGGCAGCTGAGGAGCACCCGAAGTGCTATTGTTCACCGTACCTTTTGGTACTTCTTCATCGTCGATATCAACTTCTCCTAATGGAATTTCTTCTTCGGTAATCACTTGCTCAGGAGTTCCCTCATCGGTTGATGTCGCGGATCCTAGATCGGCCGCATTTCCAGGACCAGCAGGAACAGCTGGATCATTAATAATTACTTCGGGTACGGGCGAGCTTGTAGACGTGGGTACCACCGAACCTCCAGATGTGCTGCTTGTAGGGATTGGTGTATGTGCAGCAGTCGCTTCTGGTGATGGAGAAACCGTCGGTGCTGGCGTTGTTGATGGTGCAGGTGTTACGGTTGGTTCTGGTGTTGTTGTTGGAGCACCAGTTGGTTCTGGCGTTACCGTAGGCGTGGGCTCCACTGCTTTTTGATTCGTAATCACCAGTTGAATCGCTGACGAGGAACGAATCTCCACTGGATGCTCGGATGTATCGAGCACGTAACCATTTGGAGCTGCTGTCTCCACCAATACATAGCTACCCAGCCATATTTTATTAAATGTAGCTGTACCCTCTGCATCTGTAGTTAGACTGTTAATCAGTACACGTTCCGTGCCATTTAGTCGATACAATGCAAAAGTCGCATCACCAAGCGCCTTTATGTTATCTTCAGCATCTAGCTTCTTAATATTGAGAGTGCCTCTTCCCCCGCTGCCTGTGCCAGAACCGCTGGAGACCCCGACAATAATTTCTTTAGAGGTTTCTTTACTTATTTTACTGCCGTTAAAACCACTGAAATGTACAGTATTTATTACTTTGTCTCCAGTGTTAGCCACAATCAGGGATTGATATTCGAGAATGTAAGCCCTGCTGATTTCATAGGCAAAGCTTAACTCAAAGGATTGTTTTCCATCGGCATCCGTTGTGATAACAACGCTATAATCAATACCCTGAATCAGTTCAGGACCGCTTTTCGTGATATCTCCGTTCACAGCTACAGCCGTAGGATACAGATGGAATGAATTCTGCAGCAAAATTTGATTAGCACTAGGAGTATCTTTGATTAATGCATCCTTTATTGTGGACTGCCCCCGGTTAATTTGCAGGCTCCAGTCAATTTTATCCCCGTTTTGTGTACCGTCCTTCAGCACATAATCCTCTCCAAAAGGAATTTTTACGGAGGCGGTCAAATCTTTGGAAACCACTTTTGCTCCATCATAGAGATTAGCTTTATTATCAACAGTAGTGCCTATTATTTGCCCTTCAAGACTTGTATTAAATTCAATGTAGAAAGCGGAGTTAATCTTATCTGTAAAAATAACGTTTAATTCATTATCGCTATTTACGCTATAGCTATATTTATTAGGATTCACTTCTGTACCCTTGGTAGGGTCACCATTCTTTGCAATATTCATAGTGTAAACTTTTAGTGAACCAGGAACCAAGGTCTGGCCTGATTTTAAAATATCAACAAGCGCCGGAGCTTCGAGGGTTTTGCCGTTATAATTGGCGCCTATCGACCAAGTAATTTTTTTAGTTGAAGCATCGTAGGCTCCCCCTTTAAATCCATTGTTTTTCGCCTCAGGTCTAGGAATGAATAACCCTTCTGCTTCTATCGTGCGTAAGGCTTCAGTAGTGTCCATCCAGTCTAACCGAACTTTGTTATTGAAATTTTCAGTTTTAGCCCAAATCCAGTCCTTGTTAAATTCTGTAGAATAGCTAATCGTATAAAGACCAGATATCGGTGAATTAAACACTACCTTGAAGCCTTTATTAGGCTCGACAGGTGAGTTGTACACTAGATCATAGTTATTTGGATTTAAAACATTCCCATTCAGATTTCTAATCACCAGTGATTCTGGAATAAACTTTAGGCCGCCAAATGGGAAGGATTCGGTAACTGTAACATGGCTCATCGGGTAATTATCACTATTCAATGTGACCTTCCAACCCAATGTTTTATTCTGATAATCTACGGTTGATAAAGTCTTATAAAGAATGGAAGACCGGATTAATCGGGTAGCCTGATCACTATACGTACTATCAGATACTGTATTAGTTATGGTGGCATCCTCAAACACGCGTTTTATCGCTTTTGTCTTATATTCGATTCGATATGGTGAAGTAACATCGTGTGCAAATTGCAATACAAATCCAGACTTATGAACGTCTGACGTGGAAACAACCGTGTAGTCAACATCCTTTGTCAAAACCTTGCCTAACGTTGCACCACCGGAAGAATCCAGCTGCACAGCATATACTTTTAGCGAATCGGTTACCAGCTCTTGAGAATCATCGAACAAATCTGTTAACACAGCGTTTCCTTGCGGGATATTCTTTTCATTGTAGTTATATTCAATTGCCCAGGAAATGATCTGTTTGCCCCCATCATAGCTCGTAGAATACTTTTTCAAGCTTCCTCCACGTTCTACATTCACTGTGGCAGTCGAGCTGGCGGGCTCTTGCCCATCTCCTGAAAAAGTTGCAGTATTGGTGAAGCTTAGCTGATGGTCATTAGTAATCCCTGTGGAATATACAATACGGTAAGCCTCTTTAATCACAGGTTCCGTAAAACGGACAATCAATGACCCTCCGGAGAGCTCTGCAGAGTATTTGCTTGTGTCGAGCAATGCTCCTTCCGTTACTGAACCATCCAATTGAATGCTCAGTTGATACACGCTCACTGTGACTGGAGTATTTAATGATAAGCCTGAAGGGATGGGGTCCGTCACAATGGCATTCCCCACGGCTTCCAAAGACTTATTGACATCAACAGTCCATAATATTTGGTTCGCATTGAAACCTTCGGCAATACCTCTCTTCTCTATAGTCGATCCAACACTTGGTTTAAAATTTACTGTCACTGTCTGAATACCGCCGCTCACGGGAAATAAAATATTCTGTATAGTACTGCCCGAGATTTGCTGTTTATCGAATTTAGTATTTAACCGCAGCGTTCCCTGCACGTCATCATGCGTTTCTATGTAGTCATTAAAAGTCATTATCACTTCATGTGAAATTTGCCTGACTTCAAAGCTCCCTACATCTCCATCCTCAGAGACCAACGGTCCGTTAAAATCATTAAATAACTGGAACTGTTCTGGAAGCTGAAAAGTAAAAGTGTCACCTTGCTTGTAATTATGATTTTTAGGAAGAGACCAATTATAATCCAAGGTAACATTAGCATCTCGTTCGTATACGCTGTTCGTGACCGTGATTCCATCTGGCCCGTACACAGCCATTGAAACACTGGTGATGATATTTCTTTCGTCATCAATCGCAGCCGCTTTTACTTGCGGAGCAAATCCCATGCCATAGGCATATTGGGCCACAAGCATCAAAATAATGACCATTACACTTATTTTTTTCTTAAACATGTTCCTGTTGCCTCCATTTTCTTGTTCTAATTGTTTTCCACCCCTGCATGTTCAAAAGCTTCATATGTAATTCCGCGCCCTACGCCCCATCTTATGTTAATATAATGAAAAGTCTTCCTTATGTGGTGGAGTTGACAGAACATATACATATATACCCATTTTATGGATATCTAGAATCAAGATTATTAAAATTCTCAAACTTTATTTTTGATGGATGTTTTCACGTTCAAAGGAGGTTCGTCTATGCAGCTTTCATCTTTTTTTGATCGCCAGCACGCGGAGGATTTCATCATGTTCTCATCTTCGCATTGGGTTGCGCTGTCTATCATTACGTTAAGTTGTCTACTGCTCTATGGCTTACGGTTTGAAATTCGTACAGATTCAAGACTTCGGCAAAGCGTGCGTTTGCTGCTAATCATACTACTTGTAGTCTCAGAAGCCGGGCTGCAAATGTGGTACATCTCTCAGAACATCTGGCGCTCCAGCTCCTCATTACCGTTCGAGCTCTGTGGAATCACTCTACTGCTGTCTATTATCATGTTAATTTCACGCAGTCGAACCCTTTATTCCTTTCTCTACTTTGCCGGGATCGGCGGAGCATTTATTGCGTTGCTCACCCCTAACCTAGTTTATCCGTTCCCTCATTTCCGCTTTCTCCTGTTTTTTATAGCTCATGGTTCTATTATTCTGGCGTCTCTTTACATGACCTGGATTGAGGGCTACAAGCCGACTTGGAGATCTTTACTCATCACCATGCTCGGCCTCAATATTGTGGCTGCCTGCATCTGGACTGCTAATTACTTCCTAGGCTCAAACTACATGTTCCTATCCCAGAAACCTAGTACCTATTCCGTATTGGATTATTTTGGACCTTATCCTTATTACCTGCTTGTTGAAGAGCTGTTTGCCTTCACTGTGTTTCTAGCTATGTATTTGATATTCTTCTGGCTGCCAGAGCGGCGCAATTCACGGCGTAGACAGGTTAGGCGGATTCTTTAACAACACAAAAAAGCCAGCCCCGATATTCGGAGACTGGCTTTTAACTATTAAATCTTAAGCTTCGATGATTTCTACCGAAGTCATTTTGTCGCGTCCTTTGAAAGCATCAACAAGATCCATACCTTCTACTACTTTACCAAACACAGTGTGTACTCCATCCAAGTGTGGTTGTGGAGCGTAGCAGATGTAGAACTGACTTCCGCCTGTGTTCTTACCTGCATGTGCCATAGCAAGTGTTCCGCGTTCATGTTTGTTTGGGTTAATTTCGCAGTTGATTGTGTAACCTGGGCCGCCAGAGCCAGTTCCGTTAGGACATCCGCCTTGAGCAACGAAACCAGGGATAACACGGTGGAATGTCAATCCGTTGTAGAAACCTTCTTTTGCCAGCTTTTCAAAGTTGGCTACAGTGTTAGGTGCATCTTGATCGAACAAGTCCAGCAGCACTACGCCGCCATTTTCTAGAGTGATTTTCGCTTGCTTTGCCATATGTAAATGACCCCTTTCAAAATTAACAAATTTAGAATACCTCAATTATATTACTATGAAACCACGCACAAAGCAAAGCAAGCAGGAGACTTTCCTGCTTGCTCTATATGCTGCTCAACTTTACCCACCTTACAGCAGCAGGCTATTACTTAGCAACAACTGTCTGTTTGGCGATACGCTCTGGTACAATATCGTTGGCAATAAGATCCGTATAGCTTTCACGACGCACTACAAGATCGCTTTGTCCGTTCTGTACGAATACTAAAGCCGGACGGCGAAGACGGTTATAGTTGCTGGCCATGGAGTAATTGTACGCGCCTGTGCAGGCTACAGCCAACAAATCGCCGCTTTCAGCCTTCGGCAGCTCTACATCCCAGATCAACATATCTCCGCTCTCGCAGCATTTACCAGCGATGGAGACAGTCTCAGTTGCGTCTTCGTTAGCACGGTTAGCAAGCAATGCCTCGTATTTAGACTGATACAAAGCAGGGCGTGGATTGTCGGTCATTCCACCATCAACAGCAACGTACTTACGCACGCCAGGAATGTCCTTGTTAGATCCTACAGTGTACAATGTAGTACCTGCATCTCCAACAATACTACGGCCCGGCTCCACCCAAATTTCCGGCAAAGCACTATAAATTCCAGCAAAATGAGTCTTCACTGCATCCGTAATCGCTGCAACATATTCAGAAACATGTAATGGGGTATCTCCCTCGACATAACGAATCCCGAAACCTCCACCAAGATTGACTACACGGAAGTCCACTTCCAAGCCTTCTTTAACACTGCGGGCAAAAGTTGCCACACGCTCAACAGCTAGCTGGAAACCATCGGTTTCAAAGATCTGCGAACCAATATGGGAATGCACACCAAGCAGCGTGATATTCTTTTTGCTGACTGCTGCTTTCACTGCTTCATAGGCCGATCCATTACCGATATCAAAGCCGAATTTGGAATCTGTCTGGCCCGTTGCGGTATATTCATGAGTATGCGCTTCTACACCTGGTGTCACCCGCAATAAGATGTTTACATTAACTTCTTTACGTGCAGCAATGGACTGCAAAAGGTTAAGCTCTACCAGATTATCGACTACAAAGCAGCCGATTTTGGCATCAATCGCCATTTCGATCTCTTCAGATGTCTTATTGTTGCCATGAAAATGGATGCGTTCTGCCGGGAAGCCAGCTTGCAAAGCTGTATATAGTTCGCCGTCGGATACAACATCCAGTGACAAACCTTCTTCATCAGCCAAACGAACCATTGCCATTACTGAAAACGCCTTGCTTGCGTAAGCTACTTGGAAACCAAGGCCGGAGGCTTTAAAAGCATCCATATATTCCCGGCAACGTTGTCTAACCAATTGCTCGTCCAATATATATAGCGGGGTTCCATATTCCGCTTTCAATTCAGTTACATCACATCCGCCGATCTCCAAATGCCCAGCATCGTTAATGCGGCTAGTACCGTGTAGAAACATTCTTTAGTCCTCCAATTTCTGTGGAATATCAAGGTTCCACCCTGTCTTAGTGTATTCAGTATAACAGACAGTGGGAACTCCATTGAATGGACTAATTTGCAGTAGTTTTGTATTTTCCTACGATTGTTACTCATTCTCTTGAGATGGCGGCATTCTGGTATTGTCTCTGGTTTTGTTAAAAGACGGCCTTTCCTTCGAACTTAAGACCGGTTTACGCAATAGAATTTCACTCATTGCCTTTGCATTAAAGGGTATAAACGGCCACATATATGAGGAGTTATAGGACCGATGAGTGGTTAAGAAGATAGTCAGTAACGTCGTGCCAATCATAAAGCCTGGTACCTGGAACGCCGCTACGGCAATTAATAACACAAGCCTGACTATACGGTTCGCCAGACCCAGCTCATAACTCGGAGTCGCGAACATACCGATTGAGGCTACCGCCATATACAGTACTACTTCGTTTACAAACAGACCACTCTGCACCGCTATATCACCAATCAATATGGCTGCAATCAGACCCATCGCTGAGCCTAAAGGTGTTGGGGTATGCACGGCGGCCATCCGCAGTAAATCAACCCCAAGCTCTACAATCAGAAACTGAGCGAGAATAGGAATTCTCGCTGTCTTTTGCGGCCCGATAAAATCCAGCATAGCAGGCTTTAACTCAGGATGGATAACAAGCAACATCCATAACGGGAGCAGGAACATGGAAGCGAAGATGCCGATGAAACGGACCCACCGCAGATATGTCCCCATAAAAGGAGTCTGGCGATTCTCCTCCGCATGCTGGCAAAGATCAAAAAAGGTAGTCGGAAGAACAATTACAATGGGCGAGGTATCCACGAATAATATGACCCGTCCCTCTAATAAATTGGAGGCTACAACGTCAGGGCGTTCAGAATAACGCACCATAGGATAAGGGTTCCACCCTCCGCCGATAATCGCTTCCTCCAATTGCTTATCCGCCAGTGGAATACCATCGATATCGATGCTGTTGATTTTATCGATGACTGACGTTACTTGCGTTTTATCAACGATATCATCGATGTAAGCCACGCAGACATCTGTCCGTGTCCGCCGTCCCACTTGAAACATTTCAAGCTTCAGCCCCGGATCACGTATCCGTCTTCTTACAAGTGAAATATTACTAAGCAGGGTTTCTGTAAAACCATCGCGCGCACCACGCACCACCCGATCAATCGAGGGTTCATCAGGACTTCGCATGGGGTAAGATCGAGTATCCATTAGGATAACTTTGTTCTCACCCTCAATAAATAGTGCGCTCATTCCTTTTAATACTTTATCGAAACATTCGCTTAATACACTACCCTCTTCAACTTGAATATGAGGGATGTATTCGTTCATAAAGCTACCTAATACACCTGCGGACAAATTTTCTGAAGAAAGGTAGGTTAGTCGTTTCAGAATTTCATCCGTCACATCTTCGTTGGTGAATCCGCTTAAGCAGAGTAAAGCTGTCTTATGTCCCCCAAAGGACATTTCTCTAAACGTCACATCAAAACTTGTTCCCAGCCCCATCACTTCGGTCAGCGTGTTTTTTGTTTCTTGTAGAGAACCTGGGATATGATCATTGCCTTGCCAATAAATAACGGATTCCTTTAATGAGTTAGAATGCTCACTATCGCGTTTGTTTTGTAGCTTATCTTTACTTTTGTTCTGAGACTGCTGCTGCACCTGCTTCTTTGAAGGCTTCGGTTGAGCTTGAGACTCCTCCCCAGTACCAGCATCGTTACCTGTTCCTCCTGCTGCCTGAGCATTCTGATCCTGTGCCTCATCATCTGATTCTGAATCCTCTGAATCCATACCAAATAACCTGGCAAAAAAACCTTTACTCGGCTCATTTGGCTCCTGATTGCCGAGCTCATCCGATGCTTCTGCATCCTGCTGCTCTGTTCCCTGCTTCGCAGTGGCTTCTGCATCCTGCTGCTCTGTTCCCTGCTTCGCAGTCGCATCCCCATCCTGCTGCCCTGTTCCCTGCTCTGCAGTCGCTTCTGCATCCTGTTGCTCTGTTCCCTGCTCCGCAGTCACTTCTGCATCCTGTTGCTCTGTTCCCTGCTCCGCAGTCACTTCTGCATCCTGCTGCTCTGTTCCCTGCTCCGCAGTCACTTCTGCATCCTGCTGCTCTGTTCCCTGCTCCGCAGTCGCTTGTGCATCCTGCTGCTCTGTTCCCTGCTCCGCAGTCACTTCTGCATCTTGCTGTTCTGTTCCCTGCTCCGCAGTCACTTCTGCATCCTGCTGCTCAGTGCCTAATTCGGCTGATGCCTCTGCATCCTGCTGGTCCTGGCTAGTTTCAGATGTTGTAGAATTTTCCGCTGAATCTTCACTTTCACCGATAGCTGAAGCGCCCTCAGGTTCTGTGTGATCTGCAACTAGATCCTCTGCAGTTGTCTTCATTGCTGCAGCAGCTGCAGCATTATCTTCCAGATGGTCATCTTCCGGTGCAGAATCACCGCTGTGAATAAACTTGCTCATTTCCTAACCCCCTGTTTACTGTCGGTATACAAACCAGTCGAACAAAGAACCCGCGACCTTCCCACTCACCATCGCCATTAACAGACCGAATAGATAATGTGTCATATTTAAGCGTTTAGCGAGTATCGGCAGCACATTTAATACCTCGGTCAATGCTGCAGCGAGCATCCCGACAAAAATCCCATCAAATAGTCCTACACCAAGTTCAACTAGAGGACCTGAGGTAATTTTCCAATTCCAAAAATCACTAACAGTACCTACTAAAGATCCACCTACCATCGCGCCTTCATACCAATGAACTTTATCGTAAGAAGAGGTTAATTGCGCCAGACGCGGCACCATATCCAGCACAACAAATAGAGCGATCACTCCACCGCCTACAGCAATACCACCCGCAATGCCCAGCAGCAAATTTAGTCCCAGTGCTATGGGTGCCGTCATCTTCAGTCCTCCGTATTCTCAGATTGGTTTTCACTGCGGCGCCTCATCTTGCTGTATTCCTCATTGATGACATATTGGTCGATGTTCTTCTGATACAGATACATTTCCACTTCCAGCGGAGTAGGCTCCTCATTCCACTTCTTTTTAAATAAATGGTTGAAAAAAATGACCATCCCAAACCCGATGCCCAGAGAATAAGCAATCTGAAATATATAGGGATGCTCATCCCGATGACCCGTTAGCATCTCCACAATTCGAATTTGTACCTCCAGCATATTTACATCAGCATGAAAGTTCATAATTGTCAGAGCAGACCCAAAGAAAAGCAGCAGCCAAACTAAAACAAACATCGCCACCGAAGGTTTCCGTCTCTCCACCTGACTCTCAATCTGCACAATCGTCCTCCCTTCACCGATCGGTTCAATGTCCGCATTCGGTATAAGTTCATATATCCGGGGGATAACCATCAACAGATCAATCAAAATCAGATTGCCGTCACTTTGCTCCGGCTTCATTAAGAGAATTGTCTCCAACGACTCTTTCAGTTCAGGCTCCGCTATCAAAAAAGCAATATCACCCAACGTGACACCTTTACCCTTGGGAACCATCACCCGATTTTTAAGCTGTATATAGATGGTGGGAGCAGAATGTTGTTTCATCCGCATTCCTCCTAAAGGTTATGGTGAAGCTCAGGTCCAAGATAACGGTAGTATGGGAGTAAAGCCTTATTTTTACTCTTGCTGCTCTGAATCAATTTCTTGAAATACTGAAATGTTGCTTGTTTATAGGTATCAGGAAAGGCTAACCCTTCTTCTGGAAATTAAAAAGAAGACAGCTCAAGGTAATTAACCTTAAGCTGTCTTCTTGTTTCAATCCTAAATACGTCAGAATTCGAGCGAATCCAATTTCCCTCCCGCAAAATCAAACAGGGTCAGATTGGACCAACCATTCTCATGTCCCACGGACCATTCCTTTTGCGAAGGAACCCAGGCTGGCTCCCAATAATAAAACCCGATACCTTTACCGTTAGGTATATTCTCAATAACACTAATAAAATCTTTCATATACTTAGTCTGTCCCTCTACTGTAGCCGGATAACCTTCATGCAGCTGCTTTTCCTCACTTACTATTAAGGGGAAACCTTCAGGTGCATTCAGCGTCCAAGGATAAGCTGTTTCAACAACAATAATATCCTTATTGTACCGCACCGCCAATTCATTCAGGTTAGATCGCAAGTCATCCAGCGTGCCGTGCCACCAAGAATAAAAAGATAATCCGATCACATCAAAATTTACGCCATGCTCGAAAAACCGATCATAAAAGTTACGGCTGGCTGGATAATCAGCACCACGGTCAATATGGATCATGATGGACAAATCAGAAGCAACAGCTTTTGCGCCCGCTATTCCTGCTTGAACCAGTGTAATGAACTGTTCCCATTGCTCCGTAGTATCCCACTCTCCATCCACCTTGCCTTCATTCCATAACATGCCTGGAGTAATCTCATTACCGATCTGCACCATGTCGGGCATAGTGCCTTGAGATTGCAAAAGCTCAAGAACCTCACGAGTATACTCATACACGGCTGATGTTAAACCCGTAAAATCAAGATTCTCCCAAACTTTTGGCTTCGATTGATTAGCAGGATCTGCCCATTTATCCGAATAATGAAAATCCAGCAGAAAGTTAAGTCCTGCTTCTTTAATTCGCTTAGCCATAATCAGCGTACGTTCTAGATTGCAGAAGCCGCCCGGAGGATCATTCCAAATCCGCAGCCGGATGGCATTCACGCCATTGTCCTTCAGAATGTAGAGCAAATCCTCAGCGTTCTCAACGGACTCTACAGCACCGCTGTAATACGCTCCTCCACCCTGCTCAATTTCATCCAGAAAAGAGATATCCATTCCATTGATAAATGTGGTTGTCATCATTGCTACTCCTTTACAGAACCAAGTGTCATCCCTTTAACAAAATATTTTTGCAGGAAAGGATATACGATCAAAATTGGAGCGGCTCCGATAAATATTTGCGCGGCTCTCACCGTCGTCTGCGAGATCAGCTCCATTTCCTTTGGATTGATGCTCATGGAGCTCATATCCCGTTGAATGATAACCGTCTGCAGGAATGTCGCCAGTGGAAATTGCTTGGAATTATTCAAATACAATAGTCCATCGAACCAAGAGTTCCAATGGAATACCATGCTGAACAAGGCAATCGTAGCGATCGATGGCAGAGAAATCGGCAAGTAAATACTGAACAACGTACGGAAATGTCCGGCTCCGTCTATTAGCGAAGCCTCCTCCAGATCTTTTGGAATACCACGGAAGAAGTTCAGCATCAGAATCACCAAGAACGTATTTACCGCACCTGGCAGAACAAGTACCCAGAAGGAATCCATCAAACCAATCTTTTGAATCACAATGTAAAATGGAATCAAGCCGCCGTTGAACACCATACTGAAAACGAACAACCAAGAGTAGACATTACGGCCCTTGAAGGCTGAGTTTTCTTTGGATAACGGATAGGCTGCCAAAAAAGTAATTAAAAGTGTAAGTCCAGTCCCGAGTATGGTTCTTTGAACAGATACCCAGATGGAGTGTAGAAAGATCGGATTGTTTATTGTCTTTTTATAAGCTTCCAGAGAGAACTGCTTTGGCCATAACCCTACCAAATTGGCATCCGCTGCCGACTTCGCGCTAAAGGATACAGCCAGCACGTGAATCAAAGGTACAATACACATCAGTGCGAGCAGGATTAGAAAGCAAGTATTAAACACGTTGAATATACGATAACCTCTTGTTTTGTAATACATAAGTTGTCTCCCTCTTCCTTTGGTAGATTAGAAAATGCGATATCCTGCCCACTTCTTAGCCAAACTGTACGAGACGAGAATTAGGATCATACTAATGGCCGACTTAAACAGTCCGATTGCCGTACCAAAGCCCATCTCACCATTCAGAATAGCCGTGCGGTACACGAAGGTATCAATAATATCGCCTTTCTGATAGACCAGTGGATTGTAGAGGTTAAAAATCTGGTCAAACCCTGCGTTCAATACATTTCCGAGAGCCAAGGTACCTACCACCACAACCATTGGCAATAGAGATGGCATTGTGATAAAACGTGTCTGCTTCCAGCGGTTAGCGCCGTCTATTTCAGCAGCTTCATATAATGATGGATTGATTCCTGCTAGAGCAGCTAAGAAAACGATCGTATTATAACCAAATTCCTTCCACACATCTGTGAGAATAACTGTGAACCGGAACCAGTTGTTATCGCCTAAGAAAAAGATTGGTTTGAAGCCCATGCTGCCTAAGATCTGATTGACAAAACCATCTGTAGCAAGCAAATCCAGCAATATCCCGCCGAGAATAACCCAAGATAAAAAGTGAGGCAAGTACACCAGTGTCTGAATAGTACGCTGTATGTATACCTTGCGAATCTCATTTAACAAAATGGCGAATACAAACGGTACAGCCAGATTGAAAATCATTTTTAGAACAGCAATAATCAATGTATTCCAAATGACCTGCATACTGTCATTACGTTCAAATAGATAACGGAAATTGTCCAATCCAACCCATGCCGAGCCTGAAATTTTCAGCCATGGCTTATAATCCTGAAATGCCATCACAATTCCGCCCATTGGAATAAAGCTGAAGATGATCAGGAATATCATCGCTGGCAATAACATCAAGTGAAAAGGCCATGTTTTTTTTAGTGTTCTCATCCTTGGTCCCCCATATCGTGTCAAGTTCTTCTGTAACCATACTCAAATTATAGCAACGCCCGAATTCCTCAAATAGCGGGCAAAACCAATATATATGGTACAAAAGCAATCTCTTTATCACATTGAAAAAAGAGGACTTCAAACGCAAACAGGGACCCTCCCTAAAGCCTAATGCTACGGCTGAAGAGACGGTCCCGTTTACTTCTTTTTACCTAGTCAAACTAAATCCAAACCTTATTTTACGCTGTCATACCATTCGTTAACTTCTTTAGTGATTTGATCGCCACCACCTGATTTCCAGGTTGCTACAAAGGAATCAAATGCATCCAGCGGTTTGTTGCCATAGATAATTTCATTAAACGTTTGGTTCTCAATTTTGTTCAGATAGTCCATCTTCGATTTCATAGTTTCGGTCGTAGGACCTGTGAACATATTCTTAAAGGATTTATCCTCTTGCGCCAGCAGAACTTTGGCAGCCGCAGGGGTATCTTTACCATAATTCACAGCTACGTCCTTCTCCAGACGGGTTGTTGGCTCTGCGCCATCTGCCAGGTTAAGGAGTGCTTTCATTTGGGCATCCGGGATCCGGGCACCGTCACGAACCAGCATATAACGAACACTATTCACATAACCGCCAGCAATTTTATCATTTTCGATCATCTTGCCGTTCGCGTCCAGCTCATAGTCATATCCTGCAAAAAGACCGTTATCCAGTTCACTGCCTGGCGTTGGATTAGCAAAGTTATCGAACAGATAGTTTTGATAAGTAAAGAAGGCTTCTGGATTTTTCATTTTCGTGCTGATCAAAGTTACACCGTTAGTGAATTGTGTGCCATGACGCATAACCTTTCCATCTGGACCCGCTGGAATTTCAATTGGAGCCCATACTGCATCTGGAGAGTTCTTCACGGTATCCTGAAGCGGCCAGCCGCTCATCCAGTAAGGACCCGGGAGAATCCCTGCTGTACCTGCAACTGCTGGTTCGGCAGTTTTGTTCTCATCCCAAAGAGCTGCTTCCTGAGGAATATAACCTTTCGCCAACCATTCCTTCAGTTTTTCAAGCCCTTGCTTCATGCCAGCATTTACTGAGCCGTATTCTAGTTTACCATCAGCATCTAGATTCCATTGCTGTGGCAAGGTTCCGTAAGCACCAAAGATCCAAGATGGATCGCCCATCCAAGTGTTCATTGTTGTTTTGAAGCCGATACTAAGTGGAGTTACCTTGTCTGGTGCCAAGCCATCAGGGTTCTGATTCTTGAACGCATCCATCACTTTTTCCAGCTCATCGATCGTCTTAGGGGCTTGCATATTCAGCTTATCCAGCCAATCTTGGCGGATCCACAGAATGTAATCATGGTTATATGCATAATCGAGAACAGGCAGGCCCATTCTTTTGCCATCACGGCTGTATTGGTTCCAAACGTTAGGATCCTGTGCCATCGCTTCTTTCCAAGTATCTGAAGCATATTTATCAAACAAAGTTCCTACATCTGCATACATGCCGGAATCGATCAAATCCTGTGCAATTGTGTTGTCGGCTGTACCGATGGTTACCACATCAGGCATGTCCTGACCTGAAGACATGGATAAACGCAGCTTCGTACCAAATGCGCCGTTCGTATCTGTGATGGACCAAAGGGACTTAATGTTGATGCCGAATTTTTCTTTAGCCCATTTTGTAGCCACGTTATTCTCAATGCTTTCACCGTTTTTGAATTTAAGCTCAGGGTCCACGCCCCATGCGGTTGTAAATGTCACCTCAGGATCGTATTTATCCTTGTAGGCGTTTTCAGAATTGGAAGCTGTATTTGCAGTCGCTTCACCAGCTGTTTTATCTCCAGCAGTGTCTTTACTATTAGCAGCGTTATTGCCAGAACAGCCCGCAAGGCTACCCGCCAAAAGCATGCTCATGCACAGGAGCGGCAGCCATCTTTTTCTCTTCATCGCGCTCATTTTGTTCCCCCTTGGATTCCATAAGTGTTGGTTACATTTTAATTATAGGGAACGACGCTGAGCCCGAATACGTCATTTAAACAAGGTTTCTGCACCTTTCTCAACCTCTATCCATCCCGGAATTCATTTGGTGTCATATTGTAGTGTTTTTTGAACATCTTACTGAAATATTGCGGATTCTGATATCCAAGCTCAGAGGTAATTTCATAGATTTTTTTATTCGTATTTTTAAGCAGATAAAGTGCCCGTTCCATCCGCATCCGAATAATATAGTCCCCAAGTCCTTCCCCAGTCTCAGCTTTATAAATCTTGGACAAGTAAACTGGATGCAAATATACATGATCGGCAATGGTTTTGACGGACAGCTCATGCCCCGAATGGTTTCCTACCAGCTCATGCACCTGCTTGATAATATAACTTTTCGTATTCTGATCGCTTTCGGATAGCTCCTTCTGAAGCTTATCGAGCATATCAAACGCCCAATCTTTAAGCTTATCAAAAGAAACAATAATACTCTGCGTCAACAACGGATCTAAAGCGTATTGGTCGATCTTGGAGATGAACTGACCACTCTTATGCGCTATATACATAAATGCATTCGTTATCGATAGAAAGACCTCGTACAGATGTTCACTGGAAAACCGTGCATTCTCCATATCCCGGAACACGTCAGCAATTTTTTGCCTTGCTGTATCCCATTGTTTAGATTCCAGCAGATGAATGAGTGTAGGTGGACGATAAAGACATTCGAGCGATTTGATGCTGATCGTCTCCTGATGCTGGCGGTCATCCAAAAACAGCACGGAGCTGGATTCATCATGTGCTGCCAAATACATCGAGCTAAGACCGCTTCTATAGGCAGCCGTCATCCCCTCCGGAAAGGTGAACCACTCCGTTACAATCAGTGAAATCTCACCCTTGAGGTAATTGCTTACACTAATTCGGAAATTCGCGATCACCGCTTTTAGGATTTGCTGCCTTGCAGCTTCATAGTTAGCCATTTGCTCCAATTCCTGCTGTACTGCCGGCTTTAATTCAACAAGCAGAATCAAGCAATCATGCGGCGCTTTGCAGAACCAGACATGGAACTGTTCCTTAAAAAGCTCCTCGGCAATGTTGCCGATCGCATATTCCATAAGAGAGACCGAATGATGATCCATTGCGGCATAATGTTTACCCAGCTGAATCAGCAGCATCGCCGCTTCAGCATCCGGCTGGAAGGAGATTTCATATTCCTTCAGCTTAATGGCTAGTGTCCGCTCAGACAGCACCCTGCCGAGAAGCAATTCGTGCATCAGATTAGCCCGCAAAACACTGTAATCGGCTTTGCGATTATACAGCAGCAAATGATATCTATCATGAGCTTCCCATTCGTCTTTCAAAGATTCAATCGCACTGGATACGCTTTTGATAAACTCATCATCACTTACCGGCTTCAAAATATAATCAAATGCCTGCAGTTGAATAGCTTTTTTCGCATATTGAAAATCGGAATAACCTGTCAATAAAATGGACCGAATATTTGGCCATTTCTCGCTCACGGCTTCAATTAATTGCAGGCCAGTCATTCCTGGCATTGAAATATCCGTAACCATAATATCTATAGCCTGCTGTTCCATAATTTGCAGAGCTTCAGCACCCGATGCCGCTTGATGCACCTGCTTTACCCCGATTTCAGCCCATGGAATAGTACGAGCTAAACTTTCCGTAACATAGGGCTCATCATCAACTAACAACAGCTCTATCATTCTTTCCCCTCCTAGATGTCATTCCATTTCATTGTCTGTGTAGGGCAGCAACCACTGCAGTGTCACCTGTAATCCTCCAAGCGGAGAAGGCGAGATGCGCAAGCCAGACGTCTCCCCAAAACGCAGCCGCATTCTCTGATGCACATTCCATAAACCGCAGCCCATTTCTTCATCCATCGCCCTGCTTAGTTTATTTTCCAGTTCTATAATTCTCTCTGGCGTCATGCCCTGACCATCATCCTCAACCGTAAGCGTCATTTCTCTGCCTGCACAGGAACCCGTAATCCGCACCAGTCCCTCTTTGGCGACGGGCTCAATTCCATGTATAACCGCATTCTCCACCAAAGGCTGCAGTACGAGCGGCGGAAGCTCTCTTTTGCGCATTTGCGGTGGGATATTGATCTCATAACGAAGTCTGCTCATCCTCATCTTCTGGATCTCCAGATAATGATTCACAAATTCCACCTCTTCAGACAGCGCAACCAAATCACGTTCCTGACGAGTGGTGTATCTGTAATATCGGGACAAATTATGCGACATCCCAACGACTGCCCCCATATTATCGAGCTTCGCCATACTTGTAATAAAGGAGAAGCAATTATAGAAAAAATGTGGATTTATCTGTGATTGAAGCTGCTTTAAGCGGGCTTCGCGAACATGGATTTTCTCCATCAGCACATTCTCGATCAGCATCTGAATCTGTTCTACCATACTGTTAAACCGGCCGGACAGGAAGCTGAATTCATTCTTCCCTTTAATCTCCACTCGCGCAGAATAATCCCCTTGCTTCAACCGTTGAAAGCCTCCAACCAATAACCTTATAGGCACCTGCACTTGAACATATAATAGATAGGCTACGAGACAGCTCATTAACAACAAAGCACTGATCGCAAAATAAAATAAACGATTAGAGGTCAGGATCGGATGTAGGATTTCAGTCAGCGGCATATAGTCGATCAAATACCAGCCCATTTTGTCCGAATAGACGATATTTACACTGTAGGATTCACCTTCTATTTTGACCGTGCGATTCTCACTAGGCTTCAGCTGGGTCTCTTCTAGCCTGTCTACCAATTCTTTAGCTAACACCTTGTCGGCACTGCGGTTAAAAATAAGTCCTGTTCCCTGCTTATAATAAAAAGGATCTCTTCTGCCATCACTTTTGAATTTATCCAGCATATCCTCTATGTTCCGGCTGTCGAACTCTACCTTCATAACCGTTTTGACTTTTTCCGGAGCGAATTCTGACATAAAAGGTGTAAAAGAAAACCATGAGAATACGAAGCGGTCACCCTCCTGCCCTTCAATCTTCTCCACATGCCAGCCCGACTTCACTTCCCGCTTCAGATCCTCATCTTCGTATAACTTCGCATCATTTTCAGACACCATACGATGAATGGACGGGGAGTATAAATATAGCTTACTCTTCCAATTGGAGGAGCTTTCTTGAATGCTGATTTTGGTCTGAATCCGTTTGATCAGGTTTATCGTATCCAGATTCAAACGCCCTTTTTCCAGATAAGTATCCTTAAGGCTGAGGATATCAGGATCATGGATCAGCAGAATCGGCCACGAGGACAATAACTCCATATTACTTTCTACCTGATTCTGAAAAAAACTAAGCTGATTATTATTCGAAGTATTTAACTCCGTACGCAGCACATCCGTGGTCGTTTTATTGGAATAGAAGTAAAGGATGGTTATCGGGATCAGCATAATGACCATGATACTCACGATTTTGGTAAATAAATTATATCTATACACGTTCCTTCACTCTCCGGCTCAAATGTCATAGCCCCTATTGTACAAACAATCCCTACTTGCGAAAAGATAAATATCTAAAAAATGTGGTAAAGACAGGCCCTAACTGCCTTTTCGAGCACAGTTATTGCCTGTCTGCCTATTATTGCTGCAAAAGATTGAGTATGATGTAAGCCGCTTCAGCGCGTGTTGTATGGGCTTGCGGGCGGAAATTGCCATCTTCGAATCCATTGATAATCCCAGCCTGCGCAAGCGCTGTTATCCCTTCACTGGCATACAACGAGATCAGGTCTTTATCTTTAAAAGAAATAACGTTCACATCTTTCTGACCGTTCACTTTCTCCGCCAACTTAAGTGCACGGTATGAAATAGCTGCCATTTCTTCACGGGACAATTTATCATTCGGGCCAAAAGTGCCATCCGCATGTCCTTGTACAACACCCAATCTCCCAGCAGTATTCACAGCAGAGCTATACCACGCATCAAGGTTCACATCTTTAAAACTGCCTGTCCCTCTTTCTGCATTAAGCTCCAGCGCGGGCAGCAGCATGCTGACAAATTCAGCACGTGTAACCTCCCCTTGCGGATTAAAGATCCCGTTTCCTATTCCTTGCACGATCCCTTTAGCCGTCAAGGATTCAATCGCTAACGTGGCCCAATCTGCTGCTTTTAAATCTGTGTACCCCACCTCTGCGTACCCCGCAGCATAAATGCTGAAATGACTTGGATTAAACACAATCTGTTCCGCGGTTGGGTTGTACCGCACAGCTTTGATAACTTCGAGTTTTCCATCAGCAAGTATCGAATAAACAGCAATCCGCTGGCTCTGCTCCCCGAGCTTCAGCTTGTAGTGGAAGGCTACCGATATTGCTCCTTTTTTGAAAACATCGATAGAAGTCCCGTCTACTGACACATGGATGTTATAGGCCGGGTAGTCTTTTGCTCCAGTTGCCAATGGTGAAGGCAAGGTTGGCGTAGCTACCTGAACCAGTGAGAGCGTTAGTTCCTTAGCTCCCGTCTTTATAATTCCTGCACTTGCTTCCGTAGAAACCGTAACAGAGGCCGTCCCATATACAATTACTATTTGAGGATGTTTGCCCTGCTCTAGTATAGAACTCAACGGAAGATGAACGACTGCTCCCTTAAGCTCTCCCGTCGATGGCAGAACAGAAATAACCAGTTTTCCATCCGCCGGAAGCGTCGACAACGCCTTATTGATATCCTCTATACTTAGCGTGATATCAGCTATGCCGGAAATTCCTGCTTGTGCCTTCACCTGAAGTTGTCCTGCCGTTGTATGTTCGACCACTGCTTTATTTGCTGAATTTACAACGCTTGAATCTCTGACGGTGATGATAGGATCAGGATTAACCCCTGTTCCGGGTTCCTCACCAGTGCCGGGATTCCCTCCCGTTCCGGGTTCCTCACCAGTGCCGGGATTTCCTCCCGTTCCGGGTTCTTCACCAGTGCCGGGATTTCCTCCCGTTCCGGGTTCCCCGCCAGTGCCAGGATTTCCTCCCGTTCCGGGTTCCTCGCCAGTGCCAGGATTTCCTCCCGTTCCGGGTTCCCCGCCAGTGCCAGGATTTCCTCCCGTTCCGGGTTCCTCTTCGCCCCCCTCACCGGCCACCGGGGTTTTGAAGACATTTAATGAAGAGAGTGCATTCCCTGCAAAATC
This sequence comes from Paenibacillus sp. FSL H7-0323, assembly GCF_038002725.1. Classification (NCBI taxonomy): domain Bacteria; kingdom Bacillati; phylum Bacillota; class Bacilli; order Caryophanales; family Paenibacillaceae; genus Paenibacillus; species Paenibacillus sp. FSL H7-0323. The sequence continues at coordinate 2,762,414 of NZ_JBBODB010000001.1, forward strand.
GAACATTGCCTGATTCTCCCAAGCATTTCCTTCGCCTACCTTCCAGCCTACACCTTGCACTGGAATCCAAGCTGGTTCCCAATAGAACAAGCCTGTTCCTTTACCATCGGGTACTTTGGACAATACATTCATTACTGTTTTGACCTCAGCCATTTGACCTGCAACCGTAGCTGGGAAGCCACTGCCGTCTAGCTGATCTTGGCGGGCGATGTTATTCTCAAAATTGTCGCCGTCCTCCAGCGTGTAAGGATACGCGGTTTCCGTCACAATCACTTCTTTACCATATCGTTTAGAGATATCGTCCAAGTTAAACTGCAGGCTATCCATCGTTCCGCTCCAATACGGATAAAAGGACGCGCCGATCACATCATAATCAAGATTCCGCTGCGTTAATTCGTCAAAGAACCAACGAAACATATCATTTTTGCCACCTTCAGCAAGATGGATCATAATTTTGATATCCTGACCTGCACCCTCGCTGTCTCTAACTCCCTTCACTCCGCTCTCCAGAAGCGGAACAACCTTCTCAAAAGCATTCTCTTGATCATAGGATTTGCCATCAGGCCATAACAAGCCCCCATTAATCTCATTTCCGATTTGGACCATATCGGGTGAAGCTCCTTTTTCTTTTAGCTCATCCATAACATCTTTGGTATAGTCATATACCGCTTGCTTCAATTCATCATAGGAGTAATCCGCCCATGCTCCCGGCTTGTTTTGCTTTCCGGGATCAGCCCAGAAATCAGAGTAGTGGAAATCAAGCAACAGCTTAAAGCCTTTGGCTTTGACACGCTGCGCCATTTCCACAACATGCTCACGGTCATTATAGCCGCCAGCTTCCTGAGGATCATTCCATAAACGTAGCCGAATGTAATTTACACCCCGGCTTTTAAGAATATCCAGCAAATCCTTTTCTACTCCATTGTCGTAATACTTTCCACCGGCATCCTCAATCGCTTCCAGTGTGGAAATGTCCGCACCTTTTATGAACCCGGATTGCAGCACAAGCGGAGTAACCTGAATATCAACTGTGGGTTGTAGGTCTGTCCCTGCAACTTTCCCCATTACGCTGTAAGTTCCTTCAACCGCGTACTCCGCTTCAGTAAGGTCATCCCAGGTTACAGGCAGCTGTTTGCTTGACCCATCTTCGTATATAGCCGTTACCGCTGATGGCAATAAAGCAGGCACATCCGTAATTGTGCTGACATTTATACTCTCAAATCCAACAATAGGCGTGCTGCTGTCACCTACTACTGTTACCTTCGCCACTGCCTTCTGCACAGTACCTGAGATAGAACCGCTTACTGTAAAGGTTCCGGGACGGGAATACTCTGCTGGTGGGATCACATCCCAAGCAACCTGGGCATCCTCCGTGTCAGAATTGCTATATACCACAGTTACAACACTTGGAAGCTCAGGGGCTTGCCCAATTTCCGTGTCCAACCGTACTGGCAGAACAGTTTGTATTTCACCCTGTGCCGGCTCATGCGGCGCGCTGGCTGCGGGAACACCCCAGACCTTCAGATCATTAATGGCTGCCCATTTTCCGCCGTTGATGCCGGTCAGGTAGACCCTTACATAAGAAACATTCCGCAGCTTAAAAGCATTGTACTGAGTTTGCTCTACACTGCTGCTCTGACTTTTGTCCACAACTGTTGTCCATACCTTATGATCACGTGATACTTCAATCGTATATTGATTAATGTAACTCCATGCATTCCAGATGACAGTTGCACCTGACAAATCATATGCACCTTGCAAATCTACTTCCAGCCTATGAGGAAAGCTCCCGTCATTCGCCGTCCAATGTGTGTTCCATTCATCGGAATCTACTGCGTTACCCGCTTCATATCCTGCAAGCTCACTATCGGATATAGCAGGCTTTCCTAGGGCAATATTCTCATCTCCTGCCGCTTGAGCAGACTGCCCAAACGTAAAAGGGGAAATAAGAAAGGTCAGAATCATAAATAATACAAATGATTTCTTCAATGTCTGCTTCCTCCTAAATAATTTAATCATGGATTATGTACTCAGCAGCACAGTCATTTTGTGCACTCCCTAATTGTAAACGCTTTATTAACTCTGCTATATGTTACGTTAGAAACATTTCAGCAGTTTTTGCAGTCGATTTGATCTAAGCAAGGAGTAAAATCACATACAAAAAAAGATGATCCGAAAGCCATACGGCTTCGAATCATCTTTATATAGGTAGAACCATTCCACTTCAATCTGCTCAGAGCGTTTGTGGTTTGGACTGTTGATTAGATAAAAAGAATAAAGCGACCCAGATCAAGGCAAATCCGAGAATCTGCGGGATAGTGACCAGCTGTTGGAACACAATCCAGTTGATGATTACTCCCGTCATAGGAAAGCTGAGTTCAGCCAATGTGGCGAAGGAAGCTTTGGTCGTGCTAAGTCCTTTGTAATACAACAACATACTAAGAAGTCCTGGCAGCAAAGCTTGCAGCAATAAATTAACCGCAATAGCTGCCGATGCACCAAACCCGCCATGAATCTGCCACGGAGCACCTTCTAGCGTAGTGATAACGAAAAGTAAAGGAAGCGCAAGGATAAACCGCAGCGAAGTCACTGTCTCATATTTCATAGAACCGAGCAGATAACGTCCCATGACTGTCGATCCCCCCCACAGTGCAGCTGCTCCCAAGGCCATCAGACTGCTAACCCCAATAAAGTTATTCACATGTCCGAAAGGGATACTCCAGCCAAAGGTCAGCAGATAGGTTCCTACCAGCGCCAACACAATGAGTGGTCCGAAATTTTTCGGCAAACGTTCTTTAAGAATTAAAGCAGCGAGACCGATAGCGAATATTGGCTGAAGCTTTTGCAGTAACAGCACTGCATTCAAATCCCCACTGGAAAGTGCCATCGTAAATAGGATCGTCGCCCCGGCAGAGCCTCCCCATGAAACAATCAATAAAGCACCAATCTGGCGAAATCCAATTCCTTTAAGCTCCGCCCGGTGACGCCAAAGAACAGGTGAAGCAGCCAAGAAAAGCACCACATGCTCCAGAAGAACAATTTGCGATGAGGTTAAGGATTTTAACAGGATGATACGAAAGAGCGGATCAACGCCCCATAATGCTGCACCAATCACAACGAGCCAAAATCCACTGCGTAGCGCTGATGTACTGCCAACCTTAGTTGATGATGAAGCTGTAACATTACTCATAATTTCCTTCTCCTTGTCGATACAAACCCTCGATAAGAGACCAAAAACCCCCGAATTACCAAATAGGTAAACTCGGGGGCATTATCAATAAAGACGTACAAGGATAGACTCCTAGCGTCTTTATCTTATGATCCTCTCCCATCCGGACTTTACCGTCGGCTCTGGATTTACACCAGATCAGTCACTTCTCTGCAAGCAGAACAAGTGAGTCGCGGGCTCAGTTCGCTTTGAACATTACCGCCGGTCGGGAATTTCACCCTACCCCGAGAATCTTGTATTCCGTTGTTTTTTTCACAATCTCAGAATAAACCTCTTCAAGCCATTCGTCCAGTACTTTATGAAAATGTACACATTACTTTCATGTTTCGCAGCATTTTATTACATGTTTGTTCGTAATTGTTCTACTGCTTCATCCAAAAAACTTCTGTATAATGAAATTATGTTGATTTTTCCATAGTTTAGTAATCATGTCGAGGAGGTTGTTATGAAAGAAGCATTCTGGACGAAATTATTGTTCTCCATTTTTGCCGTTGGAGGAATAGCTTTTTTAGGATTCATAGGTGCTATAATTACTGCGCTTTACGGAGGACTGCTGTTTTATACCCCACTTGTGGCGATCTTAGCGATCGTATTAGCCATCTATGTTGTACTCATCATATTTAATGTGTTGTCCCGAAGAACAAGCAATATTGTATTGTTATCTATCCTCGGACTTAGTCTGCTCGCGACCGCAGGATATGAGATCAAGCAAGCGTACGTCAACAGAATTGCCACTGTCGATGATCGGGAGGTTAATCTGCTACAGTATGAACCCTTTGCTGAGAAGACCAAAGCAGTGAATCTGGACGAGCCTTCTTCCTATCATATCGATAGCGATCTTCCAAGATTGGACGGCGCAACCGCACTTTATCCACTGTATTCAGCTTTCGTTCAATCTACTTATCCTGAGGGTTATTATAATCCGTATGATTTTCAAACAAGTCAAGTAATTTGCAGCAGCACGCCTGAAGCTTACAAGAGATTAATTGAAGGAGAAACCGATATTATATTTGTAGCGGCTCCGTCAATTGCACAACAAAAAGAAGCTAAAAGAAAAGGTGTCGAACTGAAGCTTACGCCGATCGGCCGCGAGGCCTTCGTATTTTTTGTAAACAAACGAAACGACGTAACCGGACTTTCCACCGCTCAACTTAAAGATATTTACGCAGGCAAGGTCACAAATTGGAAAGATGTAGGCGGAGCTAATAACCGAATCCGTGCTTTTCAACGACCTGAAGATAGCGGAAGCCAAACGATGTTGCAAAAGTTTATGAAGGACACTCCACTCATGAAGCCGCCTCAAGAAGACGTAGCGGATATTATGAGCGGTATCATTCAACAAACCTCCAGCTATCGCAACTATAAAAATGCACTGGGCTACAGCTTCTTATTTTACGCCTCAGAAATGAATCGAAACGGGGAAATAGCCCTGCTGGCCATCGATGGTATTCAACCAGACAAGGAAAGTATTCGTAGTGGACAGTACCCTTTGGCAACAGAATTTTATGCAGTGACCGCGGGAAGCGACAACCCTAATATTCAGCCCTTTCTGGATTGGATTCAATCTGCTCAAGGTCAGAAATTGGTAGAGAAAACAGGTTATACATCGTTAAAATAAAATCTCTCTAGCAAATGAGAGCTATCCCAAATGTTTGGGAAGGCTCTTTTTCTATTTTTATACCGAAAATTTTCCTTTTTATCTGTTGTAGAGCGCAACTTTTGGAAACTATTGTCGTTTATACTTTATACGAGCCTTAAACGGCATCAAAGGAAGAAAAAGTAAGAATTGCTAGAGACCAATAAACGGGGATGGTAGGGATTGCAGATGAAAAAGTTTGGTTTTTTGGCGTTACTGCTGCTTTTGTTGGTGCTGGTTCATCCAGGAACTGGTTATGCCGGCTCTGCGGAAACACACATCAACCTAGACGGCAACGATCTTAAGATTTCAAAAGAAGCACAGGTACAAATTGTAAATGGCAGTGTAATGGTTCCTCTTCGTGTTGTTGCGGAACAGCTTGGTTATACCGTGAAATGGGATAATGTGACCAAGACGGCGATCATTGAGCAAAAGGGAACTACTTTAAAGCTGATCGTGGATAATACGATGGCAGAAGCTTCAGGGAAACAAGTCAAACTGGACAATCCTCCGTTTCTCAGTGGCAGCACAACCCTTGTTCCTTTAAGATTTGTTGGGGAACAGACAGGAACTACTGTCGGTTGGGACAATGTAACCAAAACCGTATATTTAACCTCTCCAGTACCTGAGATTGGGGGAAGCGATCCGGAAATTACGGTTCCACAACCCACTCCAACAGCACCTTCAGACAACGGATCAAACGGGAATACAGCAAATGAAGGGAATAGCTCAGTAGCTACAGTCACCAATCTAAGCTTCATCGATAACCAGCTGGTTATTGCAGTGAACGGCAGTATAAAACCTACCGTGTTCACTATGACAGACAAAGACCGAATTGTCGTGGATTTACCGAATACTGGCTTTGGAACCGACTTCCATCAGAATCTGTCCGTAGGAAAGAACCAAAGCGGACAGTTAACGGTTACTGACTATCCTAATGTCTCTGCCGTTCGCTATTCATTGTTCAGCAGTTCCCCATCTACCATTCGGATCGTCATTGATCTAAACAGCGCTAATAGCTACAGTCTGATAAATGCTAATGATGGACTTATTATTGTGGATCTTAATGGGACTAGCGTTACGCTTCCTGAAACCACCTTACCAGAAGTACCGGTTACAACTCCTACACCTTCTACCGGCAACACAGACAAGAAGATAATCGTCATCGATGCAGGACATGGTGGGAAAGATCCAGGGAGTTCAAGTGTTAATAAGCTTAAAGAGAAAGATTTCACCTTGCCGACAGCACTGAAAATTGCAGAATTACTAAAGAAAGAACCAAATATCGAGGTTATACTCACGCGCAGTGGCGATACATACCCAACTCTACAGGACAGATCTAACCTCGCCAACAATGTAAAAGCCGATCTATTTATCTCTGTTCATGCCAATAGTATTCCGGCGGGCAGTAAAAGTAACCCTAGTGGCACAGAGACCTATTACACACGTAATGATAGCTTATTATTCGCTCAAACCGTTCACAAATATCTCGCAGTTGCTACAGGACTACAGGACCGAGGGGTTCGTCAAGCTAACTATCATGTAACAAGAGAAACCAAAATGCCTGCAATATTATTAGAATGTGGTTACTTAAGCAATACCAAGGATGAAGCATTACTCTTTACCCCGGACATCCAAAATAAAATAGCCGAAGCAGTAGTTTTAGGAATCAAAGAATATTTAGGTCGTTAAAAAAATGGGTGTCCCATTAGCCGTTTAGGCTGATAGGACACCCATCTTTATTCGGTAGCAGTGTTCCAAACACTCATTCGTTCCCGCAGATTCGAGGTATGCAGCTCCAGCTGTATACCATCCGGATCTAGAAAATTGACCGTCCAGCCTATTCCCCGTTTGATCGGCCCTCTAATTATGGGCACATTCTGGGTTTGCAATCCTTGGACGGCTTCTTCAAAATGTTCCTCTGCAATACTAAAAGCGATATGGTCTACCCCAACCACATTATTTGCAATCGCCATATAATCAGGCTTTTCAAGAAGACATATCCAGGCACTTCCCCATTCCAGATAAGCATCAGTTTTACCTCTATGAACTAGCTGAAGGCCCAGAATTCCTGTGTAGAAATTCAGGGAATTTGCTAAATTACTGACATTTACGGTCACATGGTTAAAACCTTCTACCTGCATCTTTATTCAGCCTCTCAATCTTCTTAAGCCAGCATAGTGACAATTCTTTTGCGTTTCTCTGACTCAGGATCATAAGCTACATGCGTATCTTCATCAAAGATCAAGGTAGCCCGTTCCTCCAGATTGTATTTCGGCCATACCCTCTCTGCTGTAGCCGGATTTCCTTGATGAGCGAAAGCAATCCAAGCGTCATGCATAACTTCAGCCAACTTCTGCATCGTTGGATTAATTTCTGCCCTAAGATGGGTTAGATGAGATAGATTATTAAAGGCATAAACGATTTCTGCACTATGCACAGCTTTATTTAACAAAGGATGACCTGGGATCGTGCCGTCAAAACGGTACATCCAGACTGGTGCATAATTCAATTGGTTTTCCGCCAGAGACACCGAGGTTGCCCAGAAGTAAAGATCCGTTAGAATTTCGGCTTGTCCTTCCCAGGTGGAAGAATAATGGTTAGCAATCTCTTTCAGACTCCCAGTACCCATCATCTGCTCCAGCGCCTTGAGTGATTCGTCAAAGTCTGCCTCAGGTGATTCTTCTCTGAAGAACAAGTTGCCCTCATCACGATTGGTTCCGATCAATAGCGGAATACCATGTGCCGATCCTTCTGACACAGCCTGTGCAGGTTCTACAGGAAGTGTATCCCCATCAATGACAGGCTGAAATAACATGCCAATTGAGCCACCCGTTAACTTTTTAGTCATTCTTGCGGCTGCATCGATAATTTGTTCAGAAGAAAATGTTTGCAGAAGACTGGCATCTCCATCTGGAGCAATCCCTAATTCAGCTAGCAGTGCCGCTGCAATGTACTTTCCTTGCTCGGAAGGCAGTGTCTGAGCAGCTCCACTTTGCATAATCGCACCAGCGAACAACCCCTTCGCTGCTGGCATGGCCAAAAGGGCTGCGATACTCATACTCCCTGCTGACTCTCCGAATACAGTTACCCGCTGCGGGTCCCCGCCAAAAGCAGCAATATTCAGTTTTACCCATTCCAGCGCGGCAATTTGATCCAATAATCCTTGATTAGAAGCAAGCCCATGGCCAAATGGAGACAAATTCATGAATCCAAATGGACCCAGCCGATAGTTAATGGTCACTAAAATTACTTTGCCGCGCTCAGCGAAGCTTGTGCCGTCAAACTGCGGCTGACTTCCAGCCCCGGTCACAAACGTCCCCCCGTGAATCCAGAACATAACAGGCAGGGGCTCATCATGAACTGCTGGCGCCCAAATATTTAAATACAGACAATCCTCGGAATGAAGCGGCGTCTTGCCACCGAACCGAGTACCTCTCGTATCCGCTGGCTGATGACTAACTGGACCAAATTCAGAAGCATCTCTAATCCCATCCCAGGCTTCTGGTGGCTGTGGTGCACGAAACCGAAGTTCTCCAACAGGTGGAGCTGCAAAAGGGATCCCGCGCCAAATGTTCACTTCCCCCTCCTGTATTCCCTGAAGCTTACCATAAGAGGTTACTGCTATTGGTGCTCCCATTACATTTCACCCTTCCACATTATTCCTTATTCTCTTCAATCTGTTTATATAAGCCGGATCGAAACCGGAACCATTCAAAAAGATGTGTAAATACCACCTTAAGTACCGCATAACCCGGAACTGCAAGGATAATCCCCAGAATTCCAAACATTTTACCTGCGAATATAATCACAAAAATAATGGTTATCGGATGAATCTTCAACGTTTTGCCCATGATCTGTGGTGAGATGAATTTTCCTTCAATCAGCTGAACAGCTGTCCACACGATAATCATCTTCAGCAGCATAAATGGAGAAGTGACCATCGCCACAATTAGGGCAGGTGTAATCGCGATTGCCGGGCCCAGATAAGGAACAACTGCTGTACAAGCAGCAGCAATAGCCAGAACGAGAGAGTACTCCAAACCAATGATTAAATAGCCAATATAGAGCAGCAGACCAATACAGCAGCTGACTATAATTTGCCCGCGTATGTAAGAGGATACCTGACTGTTCATCTCCGACATGACCATACGAGTCTGCGGCTGCAGAGAAGTAGGTACAAACTTCAGAATATAATCCGGCAATTTTTTTCCATCGCGAAGCAAGTAGAACAAAATAAATGGCGTCGTTACAACCGCCAAGACAATCTCTGTAAGGGCTCCTACAAAGCTGCCAACACCCGTCAAGGCATTATTCAGAAAAGAACTGCCCCACGCTGTTATCTTAGATGTTATCTCACTAAGGTTCGTTCCGATACTATCTTGAACTTGCCCAAAGAACTCCGTTCCGGTCAGATCCATAAACCGTTCTTGAATTAATTCACTATACCTTGGAAAATTGTCGATCAATCCTGATAGCTGAGTCCGTATAATTGGAATGACCATAAACAAAACCAGCGTGATGATACCAGCAATCAACAAATATAGGATGATTATTGCATATACACGTTTTATTCGGGATCTTTTCTCCATCCGATCTACCAACGGATTCAGCAAATAATAAGCTATACCTGCCAGTAATAATGGTGCGGCCACGGTGTGCAGCAATACTGATATCGGCTTAAAAATAAACGGTATTTTGGAGAATACCAGAATATTAATTCCAACCAGCAGCATAATGAGCAGCACTACTACAAATTTATTATTCAGAAAAAATTTTTTGAACTTCTCTGGCCACACCTGCAGCCTCTCCATCGTACCCTCTCCCCTATAAACCATCATATATACTGTGTTATTTCATTCACTTTTTAATAGCATAGTCAACGTTAGCCCTGCAAGTCAAATTTGATGTCCTTAATTAAGCACACAGTCCTATTACGAGTCTGGTCATGATCCGATTCAATCATAATCCTCCCCTGTTTATAAATAAATAACCCTGCACGAGATATTCCTCTGTACAGGGTTAGAACCGCAACTAAAAGGTACTCCCAAGCCTTGCTATTTTTTCTTTTTCCCTTTAGCGTCCTTTTCATTTGAAGCAATCAATTGTCCATCATAGGTGTATAACACGTGATCTTCAAGCTTCTCCCCCTGCAAATGTTTCCGCACTAATGATTTCGCCAGCTTAGGTGTAATCTCTTTGTACCACACACCTTCGGGATAAGCGATCACCACACAAGCATCTGAACATCTTCCATTACAACGGGTCACAGTCGTATGTATAAGACTTTGTGCGCCCTGCTTCTCAATCTCATCTTCTATCGCTTCAGCTACCTCTTCACCTTTGTGTTTCTTGCAGCTGCTACCGTTACATATTAATAAGTGACTTACAGTTCCTTGTAAATTCCAGGTCGTCATGGATGACTTCAACCCCTTCTTATCAGCTAACCCTATTCCGTTCGTGGATTATTTTAAACACTATCATAAGCATCATTATAGTCAATAGTAAGAAAGACTGTTATACTATAAATGAGAATGATTATCAATGAAAAGAAGGGGATTACTACATGCAGATCCAATCCGACGGGATGCCTTATTCATCCCATCCTTTTTATATGCCCCTTCGGGTCATCAGCTTATCGGGAATAACCAACTACACAGCCTCAAACATTTCTTCTACTAATTCCAGCCTTATGATGATCTGGGATGGGAAAGGTTTTCTTGAAATAGACGGTAAGCTACACAAGGTCATGGCCGGAAGCTTAATAGCCCTTAGTAGTTCTTCTTTATTGAAGATGGAACCTGAATTACAGTTAAAGGGGATATGGATGGAGTATTCCTGTATACCCCAGAGTAAAGATGAGGACATTTTTATAAATGACAACTCCCCTGTCCACCATGCCTCTACACGTTTGACAGCCTTGGCAGGTGAGCTTTACAGTGCTTGGATAGACGCTGATAAGCAAAAGCCGTTTAGGGTCCAGCAGCTATTCACCCAGTTCCTAGTGGAGCTTCATAGTGAACTGACATCCCGTAAAGAAAGATCAAGCAGTTGGATGGAGCAAGTGACGGAGTATATAGAAGCTCATTACAATGAAGATATCACACGGGATCAAATGGCTGCTTTAGCTGAAGTGAGCCCTGAGCACTTTTCGCGAGCCTTTCGCAAATCAATAGGTCTATCCTTCAGTGCTTATATTACACTATTAAGAATCCGAAAAGCCCAGCAACGAATTCTCACCAGTTCCCCCAATCTGACTACTTTGGCACATGAGGTTGGTTACGAAGAGGGAACTTATTTGAGCCGAAAATTCAAGCAGCTGGTTGGCGTTTCACCTACAGCCTACCAGAATAAGAATAAACGGGTCGTTGCCCTGAACTATAATCACACCGCTAGCCTGCGAGTACTGGAAATCATGCCTCAACTCGGGGTTTATTCCGAATGGCAGCATAGCTTGGAACAAGTTCCCGCTTCCAAGCAGCTTCAAATGAGCGAAGGTAAATTTTCATTAGTCTATGACTCAGTAGCTGCGGTAAAACCAGACGTCATTATCGGCTACAGTCTACCCGACAATAAGATTCTGACTCCTGTTGCTCCGGTTATTGAGCTGCCCTTTATGCAAATGAGTTGGCGAGAGCAATTTGCTCTGATTGCCGAGGTTGTGAATCGACGACAGCGTGCTGAACAATGGCTAAGTCATTATGACAGACTTTGTCTTACCGCCAACGGGTTATTAAACCATGCAATAGGAATGGAGAGAGGTACGGCTATCGTGTGGGAGGTTAGCTCCCGATCCGCCTACTGTTTCAGTAGCAGCTTCGGCAGAGGTTGCCAAATTCTATACGGTGATCTTGGCTTCAAGCCCCCCTCCGTAATTATTGAAAAAGGGATCACAGATTCCGGGTACTTAGAGGCATCCATTGAGGATATCGTATCGTTTCCTGCTGACCATATTATTATCACCAGCATCCCTTCATCATCTGAGGGAAGACAACGTTTTACTCGCCTACTACATTCTAAAGCTTGGAAGCAATTAGATGCAGTACGTAACGGACGGGTATATATTCTGAACCAAGGTGATATGTTCTACGGATTTGACCCACTGTCCTCACAGGCACAGCTTCAAGAATTGCTACGGGTAATGACATCATAAATTTGCATAAGCTGAGATCATATCCGTCCATAGTAAATACCCGGTGAAGCTTGTAAAGTTCTTATTGAGAATGATAATCAATATACATAGGAGGAACAACAAATTGCATAATCCAGGAAAAAATAGCACCAAACAATCCCATTGGCTTCTTTTTCCCCTCATGCTGACATTAATTCTAGTCATATCAGCTTGCGGGAATTCCAATAATTCTGTGGGGAATACAGGCAGTAACACCAGCAACACATCATCGGCTACTACAGCACCTACCGAAACTAGTCAACCGACAGAAACTACGGAAACAGCTGCTCTAAAAAAGGTCACTACTATAAATGGTGATATTGAAATTCCTGTTCAACCTAAAAGGATTGTCGCTGAGGAATATTTGGGCAGTCTGATTGCGCTAGATACCATCCCTGTTGGTGCTCCCGGATTAACACTGGAGAATATGTATTTTAAGGAGGCACTTACTGGAGTTGCAGACACTGGAACTTACGGCAAAATGTCACCTGAAAAAATCATCGCACTTAATCCTGATTTGATTATTTCTGGACAAGCTGAAAGCTATGAAGCACTAAGCAAAATTGCTCCAACCATCGTTGTACCATATGGTGATCTGAAAGATGCTCATGCCGAATTAACCTATTTCGGAGAACTCCTTGGTAAAGAAGAGGAAGCCAAAAGCTGGCTTGCAGATTACGACAAACGGATAGCTGAAGCTAAAGCCAAAGTAGACAAAGCACTCCCTGCAGATGCAACGTTTTCCATCATGGAAGACGGCGGAAAATCCATTTGGGCCTATGGCGATAACTTTGGCCGAGGCGGACAGCCTGTCTATCAGGCGCTGGGTCGCAAGCCCCCTACAGCTGTGGCCGCAGAAATTATGGAGAAGCAATGGGCGGAAATCTCTACAGAGGCACTCGCTAAATACGCAGGAGATTATATTATCTTAACTTCCAATAACCGTACAGAAGCTGATTACAAAGCTGATCCAATCTGGAGTAGCCTACCCGCTGTAAAAAATGGCCATCTCTATGTATGGAAAGAAGAACGGTCCTGGTACTATGATCCAATTGCCGTGTTATCCCAGACCGAAGAGCTGGCTGCTTGGCTTACACAATAAAATGCGCTTAAATTAGAATCCCCTACTGCTTCCAACAACATTGGAGCAGTAGGGGATTTGTTATGTCTTTTGACTACAAAAACACTCAAGAGGTAATAATACATTTAGCCTAAGGTTAATCTAGCAAATGGAGTTGATCATTATGAAATTACTATCACTATATTTCATGCTTGCTTTTATGGGGTTGCTGATGGCAGTAATCATCGACCTTTTATCAGGAGAAACCCTCACCGCTTCAATGCGGACGATCTATGACTCCTTTGCAGCTACAAGCATACAGGAATCAATAACTATGCTCGTTTTTATCTCCTTACCTTTTGTTAATACAATTACATCCTCTATCCGAAATAGAAGCAATAAATCCATTAAATAAAATAAACTAACCTATACTCCCTAATTTTCTGCGGATGTAATGAACGATACACAAGAGAATAGGTACAGCGGCACAGAAATATGGCAAAATATATTTCAGAAATATCCTTCCTTCGTCCATATGTATCGGATAATTTGCTGAACTAATAAAAGCCCCGAACAAAACAACAATACCCACGGGAACGGCGAGCTTCCTGCTGTCTTGTACCTTGAATAGATCCGCGGTGACTACCATTGCAGCGTAGCAATATACTGACATTTTAAAAAATACTCCAATGATTAAGGTTAAGAGCACAAGCGCGTCCAAACGTTGAATGAAATTGGCCAGGTTTACTAACGTTATCGTAGTGAACATCGGAAAATTGGCTCTACTGTAGATTTCTGTTCCTAGAACGGATATTTCGATGGCATGGGTAAAACTGAGTAATAATCCGCATAAAGTCATTGCGATGATTCCGGTTCTTTTTGCTACCTTGGTTTTTTTGATATGAGGTAAAATCGTAGTGAAACATACCATCTCCCCGAACGGAAATAGCCATATATTCAGATAGGCTGATTTTAATGCATTCTTCCAATCCGAGGCCTGTAACGGAAACAAGTTATCTAGTTTTACAAGTCCGGCGGCAATAACCAAAAAGCAACTGGTCAAGCCCAATAATATTATAATCAGCATATAAATCTCAGCTGTCCGCGCAAACACCTCAATCCCCTTGTTTAAGATGTAAATTACCGCAACAACCATCATTGCATAAATGATGAACACGGGTGTTCTGTCGTAAGAAGCAGCTATTAACAACTCACCTGATTCATGCAGATTTCGGGAGCCATTGAAGAGAAGGATTGGAATGTATGTTAAGCTTAACGGCCAGCCTATAACATTGCCCAGTATCTTTCTTGTATACCCGCTAATAATCATGCCCGGATATTGCCGGTATAAATAAACATAAATCAAATACAAAAGAAGTCCACCGGGCAAAGCTAACAGAATAGCAATCCAGACAGCATGGCCACTTTCAAGTCCAATCGGTACCACAAGGGCCGTTCCCAATTCAAACAAAAAAATCAAAGCAAATAATTGACTCGCGCTGATGGTTTCTTTTTTCATAAAGTGGCCTTCTCCCACCTTTCTCAACTAAACCCTGTCATTTTTCCTTTAACAATTGCGGCTCTAATCTCATTCCTACACTGCGAATATATGCCTCCACAGAAACGTCGACTTCCGCTTCCGCGAACACTGACTCCCAATCGTCCTTAACAGTCTCCCATGCTTTTGGATTTGTGCGCTTCAGTTCATTCCCAAAATTGAAAATATCGCATTTCATAGTTTGAGCAGCCTGTAAGGCTTGGGTTATTTCCTGTTTAGTTTTAAGAGCCACTTGTTGTTCCAATTGAACGATTACCTCTCTATCACTTAGCTCAATATAACTCTGAGTCTCATTAAGTGTCCCCTCTTCCACAACATTCACATGAATGACGGGTATTTTATTGCGGAGTTCAATCTTAATTTTTGTTTTTGAATAATTAATGTTCACAGCTATCGAATCTTTAGCCTCATCTGAATCTACATTAATACTGGTTTCATTAATCTCGTTCTGTACCCACAGTGCCCCCCGGGCAAGAGGTCCATCCAGCCATCCCTGAAGAACCCCTTTTTTCAATACGCTTAGCCCGCTCATTGTGACAAGTGCTTTTACTTGAGTTTGCTCCATCCCGGATTTTTTAGTTCCTTCTTCAGCGTCTCCAAGAATTCTGGCTCCGGATATCACCACTGACCCTTCCCCACTGATACCATTAATTAGCTCAAAAATATTGATATCCCGGCTTTCTCCATATATTCTAGCGGTATTTTTACTCTTTTTAATAATCCCAATTGCAGGCAGGCTTTCTACGGGAAGCAATAGTTTCAGAATAGAGGATGCTTCCGTATCTCTGGCTACAATAACATTCGTGTTGAGCCGCAGCTCATGGGACCTTTCAAAGATGTCAAAAATCCCATCAATACCGCTCTTCACTGTAGATTCGCCTAAAACTAATAGCTGCGTGTGTGCAAAAAACATCTGTCTTGCCGCCTTTTTTGAAGTCTTGCGAAAAGCACCAAAGATCGTACGGTCCGTGGAAGAATAAATAGTGACCGTGGGTTGTCCGGTGCTAGCTCCTGCACTTGTGGCTGTTGAGGATGGATTCACAATCTGAAAAGTAACATGATATTCCTCTTTATTCGGCACTTTATCCACACCTATACCGGTCACAATGCCTAAATTGTTTAACTCCCGACTGTTCCAGCAGCTTGTCAGCAACATTAAGCAGCATATACAAATAAATGAACGCATCATCCATCCGGCCTTCATTTGCCACTCCCCGGCTTTCCATCATTCACCTTAAGTCGAGTATTATTTTTTTGGCTAATAAGACGCGGCCGAGTTTTCATATATTTCAAGGGCACACGCAAGATCGCGTCCTTCTGATTCTCAGCGATAAAAGGACCAAACGGAGACATATATGGAAAACCCAACGATTTCAAGCTGCACATATGAGCAACCAAAATAAAAGTAAAGATCGTTATTCCATAAAGCCCCATAAAGGCTGCGATAAACATAATGATGAAACGCAAGATGCGTATGGAAAGAGCCATATTAAAAGCAGGAGTAGCAAAGCTGGATATTCCTGTAAGTGAAACTACAATAACCATTGCAGGAGAGACAATACCGGCTTGTACGGCTGCCTGTCCTAACACTAAGCCCCCAATGATCGATACAGTTTGACCTATAGGGGATGGCATACGAATTCCTGCTTCACGTATAATCTCAAAAGTAAATTCCATCAGCATAGCCTCAATAAAAGCCGGAAATGGAACCCCCTCCCTTTGCGAAGCAAAATTAATAAGTAGGGCTGTTGGGATCATTTCTTGATGAAAATTTAGAATCGCAATAAAGAGTGCTGGGCCAAATAACGAAATAACAAGGCAAATAAATCTCAATACTCGGATCAAAGTCGTAATATCATAACGCTGGTAATAATCTTCTACGGCATGTAAAAACATAAAAAAGGTTGTAGGTGCAATCAGCACAAACGGGGTCCCGTCCACAAAAATAGCAACTCGTCCTTCTAAAAGATTTCCTGCAACACTGTCAGGACGTTCCGTATTATATAATGTTGGGAATGGGGAAAAGGGAGTGTCTTCTAAAAATTGCTCAATGTATCCAGATTCCAGAATCCCGTCTATATCAATGCTTTGCAGCTTAGTTCTGAGCTCCTGTAAGGTATTATCATTGACGATTCCATGAATATACATAATAGATACATTCGTTTGCGTGACGTCACCTATCTTCATCGACTCTACCCAGAGATTAGGGCTTTTTATTTTCCTGCGCACCAGAGAGATATTCGTCCCAATAGATTCTGTGAAACCTTCCTTGGAGCCACGAATGGCTACTTGAGTTGTAGCGTCCGATACCGTTCTAACCTCACCGCCGCTTGTATTCCCTCTGATAGCTTCCCTTATCCCGTTGACCCAAAGAATGGTATCTCCAGAGAATAAA
Source organism: Paenibacillus sp. FSL H7-0323 (assembly GCF_038002725.1). Lineage (NCBI taxonomy): Bacteria > Bacillati > Bacillota > Bacilli > Caryophanales > Paenibacillaceae > Paenibacillus > Paenibacillus sp. FSL H7-0323. The sequence continues at coordinate 2,779,463 of NZ_JBBODB010000001.1, forward strand.
GCCTCAAAAAGCACATCCCAATCTTCAAGCGTCTGTTCTTCTCCGATTCCTCTCGCCACTTCTTTCATATACAAAAAGATATCTTCAGCGGATGTTACCACCGGGTGTTCTTCACTTAGTTTATCAAACGACATCGCATGCTCCACAAACTCGTTGACCCTCAATTTTTCTATTAATCCCTCAATATATACGGCAGCTACCTCAACCTGTGTGGTTATGGATTTAATTCTACGAATAACAATATCAGGGCTATGGCCAAGCCTTTCTTGAAGCTCTTTAAGATTATCGTCCAAAATAGTAGAGTTCAAGGGATCCATAATCAACACCTCCTGCCCATACTATTTGTTCTTGATTGCTTTTTTATGCAACTAATGGAATTTGTAATCTGCCTTAGCTTGGAAAATGAATACGCAAAAGGGATGTCCTTGAGCTACTATAGCTCCGCGAACATCCCCTTATACTCTTTTGAAATTAACTTATTGAAGAGACTTCAGCAACGTAACTATCTCATCCAGCTGCTTATCCAGCGCATAAGCATCGGAGAGATAATACGTTTTAAGATCGTAGGTGAATACATGACCCGCCTTAACAGCAGGTAGGCTTTGCCAGAAGACACTGTCCAGAATGTCCAGCTTATCCTGCTCCACGCCACGGCTGAAGCCTTGGAAGATATAATCAGCTTCACCTAAGTACTCGGGCAACGCTTCGAGTGAGAGGGAAGCCCAGCCTTCTTTAAAGGCTGCCTCTTGGACAAGATCAGGTGCATGCAGCCCCAATCCGTTGTATATAATCTCTCCACCACGCCCATATGACGAACCGTATAAATACAGCTCTTTACCGGCAATTTCAAAGATCGCCACTTTTTTATCAGCTGCGATCAGATCAGACAATTCCGCTTTCTTCGCTTCCAGCTTCTGATTGAAATCCGCCACCCACTTTACAGCCTGCTGCTCCTTGTTCAAGATTTTCCCGATCTCGATCAATCGTTCCTTATAGTCGTATTTGCCCCAAGGAATAAAGACCGTTGGAGCAATCTTGGAGATTTGCTCATAGGTATCTTCCTGATAAGTGATAATCAAGTCCGGTTCGAGGCTCGTTATTTTCTCCAGGGACACCGTCATGTCATCGCCTACTACTTCAACACCGGTCAGTGCCTCTTTGAAATATGGATGGTTCAAGATGTCATTCCCGGCAACGGCAATGGGCGTCACGCCAAGCGTCAGAAGATCGCCAATAAAGTCTTGTACCGGGATCACAACTCTTTGTGGATTGCGTGGAATCTGCACCGGGCCTTTATCGCTTTCGTATGTCCAGTACTCTGCATCAGCAGCCGGCTCCGAGCTGGCAACTACAGAATCATTAGTGCTTTTAGCCACTTCGGCCGACGTGCTAGCTGGAGCATTCCCCTGATTAGCTGCTTGTCCGCATGCGCTCAACAGCAGCACCAGCGTAAGCATAACGGCTATCATGCTTGTTTTTCCTAACGATATTATTTTGTACAATGTAAATCCCCCTTGAGACTTTATATTATTATGATATTGATAATCAATATCATTTAGATCTTTGTTTAATATACCGTCTCCGCAGGAAAACATATATACACGCTAATACATCAATTTTGCTATGGACGATTGTCAGCTTAAATTATGGCCGGTTAACAAATCTGTCTGTATCTCCAATTGGCGTTCGAGCGCAAGCCCTTCGCTGCCCCAAAATTCCTCAAGCTTCAGGTAATATATGCGTTCATTCCTGAATGCTGGAAGATTGCGCCAAACCGCACTTTTACTAATCCGTTTACGTGTCCTCGACATCCAGTCCTCTTGTCCTGATACAACCACAAACATATGGTCAGCCGCGTATATTGGCAATTCCGACAGTGAGATGCATAAATGATCATTCCGCTCCAGAACATCTGACCTTACCTTGTCCGGTGGAGTTAACCCCAGCATTGGATACAGATTGTACACCCCGCGGGCAGTATGATTCCAGATATAAATACTGTTATCTTGCCTGATCTCATACACCGCTACCGTTTCACCAGATTCAATTAGTGAGGACAAGCGCTGCTTGGCCAAATCTATTTTCAAATGATAGTGCCTTATCCATGCCTCTGCCCGCTCCTCTTCTCCCAGCAGTCTGCCGAATAAACGAATCTGTTCCAGGCGGTCCATTTTATCACACTCTACCGTAACTAGTGGACCCAACTTCTCCATGCATTTAAGCTGACGGGGGCTCAGATAGGTTGGTGCAATAACTAAATCGGCTTCCAGCCCAGGCCATTCTGCTTCCTCCGGACATCCCTGCAACTCAAATGATCGCACACCCGCCAGTTCCGGCAGCAAAAGCAAGGAGTAATTCATCACATCTTCTTCAACCGCGACAGGCTTCACACCCAGCGCAAGTAAATCCCCTAAAAATTGCAACGCTACTATCCGCTTTGGTTTGGGACGCAAACGGAACTCTGTTGGGGTCATCCCGGTGACTTGCTTGAATTTGCGGCTCAGATATAGTCCATCTGTATAGCCTACTTTTTGCGAAATTTCCTGTATGGTTGCTTTGCTGGACATCAAGTGTTTTTTCGCTTTATTTACTCTTAAATGCGCTACATATTCGGTGAAGCTCCAACCCGTCTGCTTGCGGAACCATACTGAGAAATAACGAGGATTGAAGCCCATCATTCGAGACATCATCTCCCGCGTAATCTCCCTTTGCAAATTCTGGTGGATAAAAGAGAGCATTCTGAAATATGAACTATCCGTAATGTCTGCTTCAGCATCAGCCTCTACGACCAATTGATGTAGCTGATGCAGCAAGGATTGAATTCTATCTGCCTGTGTTTCTAAATTATTGGCAGCAACGTCTTCCAATTCGCTGAATAAGCGGGTTATTTTATTCGTCGTACGTATAGGTAAAATCCCATTGACCGGAAAAATTTCACGGCAAAGTCCATAGACCAATTCTTGCTCCGTGCTATTACTTAGCCCATATACCTCATAGGAGATTGCTAGAACAGAGATAACGGTCTCTAATGGAGCATTAATTTGATAAGTCGCACCTGCGCTTAGAAAAAGAATTTCACCATTTTTAAGAGCTACTGTCTCTCCTTCTATGGTTATTTGAACGATAGCTTCTATTGGTGTCAGGAAGAGTGGGGACTGAACAATCTGGGGTTTACTAATGTGACCGCCACCGCATTGGCGTTTCCCTACCTCTTTTAACAGATAAATTCTATGAACCGGGTTATTATTTGATAGCTTCATTCCTGCTCCCTTCCAGACTGCTAGACTTAATAACCCATAAAATATAAAGCAAGCGTATAAGGTTTCTCTCCGCTCGAAATGGATAAGATCCCCTATACGCCTTATATAAAACTTCAGATTTTATGGTTTGAGAAGCCTCTATCCTTAGTGGTCGTCAACGACTCCAAGCGCTTTATTCTTCTCTTTGAACCGTTCATTGTGAGAAGATACGTAAGCGACTTTGGCCGCGGTTGGGTCTATGTACAGCTTAGCGCTATTAAGCGCCAGAGCCGCATCTGTGAAAGTACCTGCGATCAAACGAACCTTGCTTGCATAATCCACAAAGTCACCTGCTGCGAATATACCCGGAAGATTAGTCTCTAGCTTATCAGTTACATTCGCACACCATTCGCCCATATCAAGGCCCCATTCTTTTAACGGACCAAAATCGCTTTTCAGACCATGATTCACAATGACAGCATCCACTTCAAACTGCTCTGTTTCACCTGTCTCTATATGACTGATCGTAACCTGATCTATCGTTTCACCATTACTGCTGTGTAATTGGCTTACTGCATATGGCGCACGGACATTGACTGAGGATTCCTTCATCCGTACAATGTTTTTCTCATGCCCGCCAAACTGTTCACGGCGATGTGCAATCGTCACACTTGCAGCGATAGGCTCCAATTCATTCGCCCAATCTACTGCGGAGTTGCCTCCACCGGAGATTAGCACTCTTTTACCGCGGAACGGCTCCAGCTCTTGAACGGTATAATGAAGATTTGTCACCTCATAACGATCTGCACCTTCAATTTCAAGCTTTGCCATCTGCAGAATTCCGTAACCAATGGCCAAAATGACTGTGCGGGTCCAATGTTGTTCCCCAGTAGAAGAGGTCAGGATGTACGTTCCATCCTCTTGTCTCTCTTGATTCATAATTTGCTGACCCAGCACAATAGTCGGATCGAAGGTTTGAGCCTGCTCCTTGAGCTGACCGATTAGTTGATGACAAAGAGTTGGGGTTACGCCTCCTACATCCCAGATCATTTTTTCGGGATAGATAAGCATTCTTCCTCCGAGCTCATCCTTCGCTTCAATTAGCTTTGTCTTCAAGTCTCTCATTCCGCTATAAAAAGCTGTATACATCCCAGCAGGTCCGCCACCAATAATGGTTACATCGTATAATTCCAGTTGTTTATTCATTGTGTCCCTCCAAAATTATATTCTAGTGATCCCTTCAGCTACTTAAGCTCCAAACTGCGCTTCATGCAATCGGCTGTAAATTCCGGCAGTCTGCAGCAGTTCCTCATGCTTACCTTGTTCTGCGATGCCACCTTCCGCAACGACAACAATCCGGTCCGCATTTCTGATCGTTGCAAGGCGATGAGCAATAACAAGTGTTGTGCGTCCCTCAGACAACTCTGCGAGCGCCTCTTGTATAGCGGACTCCGTTTCAGTATCCAGTGCAGATGTAGCTTCGTCCAGAATGAGAATCGTCGGATTCTTCAAGAACATCCGGGCGATGGACAACCTCTGCTTCTGGCCGCCAGAAAGCTTGACGCCTCTCTCTCCGATCATTGTATCCAGCCCGGCGGGCTGAGATTTAATCAGTTCTTCCAGCTGAGCGCGCCCAGCAGCCTCCCAGATTTCTTCATCGGAAGCTCCCAATCTGCCGTAAGCAATGTTCTCACGGATAGTTCCGTCAAACAGGAATACATCTTGTTGTACAATCCCGATATGGGAACGAAGTGATTCTAACGTCATGGAGCGAATATCTATTCCATCAATAGAGATGTTGCCTTCGCTTACATCGTAAAAGCGTGGCAGCAAGCTGCAAAGTGTTGTCTTACCAGCACCGGATGGACCCACAAGCGCAACGGTCTCTCCTGCTGAAATCGATAAGTTCACATTGGTTAGCACCTTTTCCTTATCACTATAAGCAAAAGCTACATCCTGGAAGGTTATATTCCCTGACAGATGAGACACTGGCTTAGCGTCTTTTGCGTCATCAACATCTGGCTCCGTCTCCAGCAGTTCAAGATAACGTTTGAAACCAGCGATCCCTTTAGGATAGGTCTCAATGACCGAATTAATCTGTTGCAAAGGTCCTAAGAAGACATTAGACAACATCACAAAGGCAATAAATTCACCGTAGGTCATCTGCTTCTGGATTACAAAATAGGTTCCGCACACAAGAACGAATAACGAGACCAGCTTCATGAGCACAAAGCTAAAGGATGAATTCCAAGCCATAATTCGGTAGGTCATTAGCTTCGTAATACGGAAGCGTTCGTTATTAACCGCAAAGCGGGAAATTTCATGATTCTCATTAGCAAAAGCTTGCACAACACGGATCCCGCTTACATTGTTCTCTACGCGTGCGTTATAGTCAGCAATGTCCGCGAACATAATGTGGAACGCTTTGGACATTTTGCGACTGAAGTACATGGATAAATAAATCATCAGCGGGACAATTACAAAGGTCAGAATCGCTAATTTCCAATTAATGCTAAGCATGATACCGAATACACCCAGCAGCGTCATCACTGCTATGAATAAATCTTCAGGACCATGGTGGGCAATCTCACCGATGTCCATCAGATCATTTGTCATCCGTGAGACCAAATGGCCTGTTTTATTATTATCGAAGAAGTTGAAAGAGAGCTTCTGTACACGATCAAACAGCTTTTTTCTCATATCCGACTCGATATTAATCCCCAGCTTATGCCCCCAATAAGTGACGACAAAATGCATAAAGGCGCTGACGATATAGATCCCCAGCAAACCGAGGCAAGAATAGAGAATCCATTTCCAATTCCCACTTGGCAGCATATCATCCACTACCCGGTTAACGGCCAACGGGAAGACTAGTTCCAGCAGTGCAGCAGCAATAGCACAGGAGAAGTCAAGAATAAACAATCCCTTATAGGGTCTATAGTAAGCAAAAAAACGACGCAACATTGTAAAAATTCGCTCCTTCCGGTGAGTGACCATCTTCTTTCATCAAGATTTAGTACGGGCTAGCAAATACAAAAAGTATGGCGCTCCAATTACAGCAACAACGATTCCAGTGGGGATCTCAGATGGCTGTAAGATCCAGCGTCCAATGGTATCCGCTATAATGACTAGCAGTGAGCCGAGCAGCGCTGAGGTTGGCAGCATGAGCTGATGTTTGGGTCCAACTAGCCGTCGCGCCAAATGGGGGCCGACAAGGCCGACAAAGCCAATCCCGCCACTCACAGCAACACTTGCCGCAGCTAGACCAACCGCAGCAGCAAGAAGCCGGAATTGTTCTTTGGTTACAGCAGCCCCAAGTCCTACGGCTGTCTGTTCACCCAAATTAAGGACGTTCATTACCCTTGCTTTATAGATGACATACGGCACGAGAATTACGATCCACGGAAGTAAAGAAAGTACAAACTTCCAGCTTGTGCCCCAAATACTCCCGGCAAGCCAAGTAGCCACAAACTGATACTTCTCCGGATCCAGCCGAAGAGTCAGCACGATCATCGCTGCACTCATTCCAGCTGCAACCGCTACACCAGTCAGCAACAGGCGCATGGGTTTTATTCCTTCATGCCGTTTATAAGCTAAGACATAAATCAAGGCAGCAGTAATTGCCGCACCAACAAACGCTACCATAGGCAGCAGATACACCGGAGCCGCGGTTGCCGTTGGGTAAAAAGAAATTAACAGCATAACCATAATTCCTGCGCCAGCGTTAATCCCTAAGATGCCGGGGTCGGCCAAAGCATTACGAAAGACGCCCTGCATCACAGCTCCGGATACAGCCAAACCTGCGCCTATCAGAACGGAGATCACAATACGCGGTAACCGAAATTGAAACAAGATTAACTCTTGCTTATCCGTCCCTTTACCGAATAACGTATTAAGCAGCTCCATAGGTGTCAAACGTATGTATCCTGTATTCATACTAATAATAAAAGCAATAACAATCAGTACAGCTAAAATAATCATTATAACTAAGCCACGTTTATTTTTGGCGGCTTGGAAGGAATCGAATGAAGTTTTCTCTATCATTACAGTTCCCTCCTTTCTTTACGTGCAAGATAAAGGAAGAACGGTACACCGATCAGTGCAATAATGGCTCCCAGCGGCGTTTCATTAGGGGGATTAATCATCCGCGCTGTTAAATCTGCAAATACTGCAAGCAGACTGCCTAGAATAGCTGAACATGGAATGATCCATCTGTAATCCACACCTACAAAAAAACGGGTCAAATGGGGAATAATTAGTCCAATGAACCCAACGGCTCCTACTACGGCAACTGATGATCCAGCCAGAATCAATACAATTAAAGTCCCTGCCAGCTTAACAAGCCCTGTGCGCTGGCCAAGCCCTTTAGCAACATCGTCACCTAGGCTGAGCATTGTGATCGACCGGGATAATACCATAGCCCCAATTAACGCCGCTCCTATCCAAGGGAACATGACTTTAAGCTGAATCCATTTCGTCCCAGCCACGCCTCCCGCATACCAGAAAGCCAAATCTTGCCCAATATGAAAATATAAAGCTACCCCTTCACTCAGCGCTGACAGCAGTGCACTAAAAGCAGCACCCGCCAGCACCAGACGAGCAGGAGTCAGCCCTCCCTTGGCCAATGATCCGACCCCATACACAACCCCAGCCCCTACTCCGGCACCAACGAAGGAATATAGGATCAAATACATAAACGATAAATTCGGGAAAAATGCAAAACAAAGCGCCAGCGCAAATCCTGCGCCTGAGTTAATGCCCATCAAACCTGAATCTGCGAGTGGATTTCGGGTCATCCCCTGCATAATGGCACCCGCAACTGCAAAGCTTGCCCCTATCATGGCCCCGCCAAGTACACGGGGTAATCGTAATTCTCTAATAATCTGATGATCCATGATCTCCGGATTAAAGTGAAACACGGCTGCCCACACCACAGAAAGCTTAATATCAGCCGCTCCGAAGGAGACTGAAACAGCGATACCTAGTGCTAATAGTACCAGACCGCCAACCAAGATTAACGTGGCAGCCCAAGGACGTGAACGGAACTCTTGTATGGCTGACCCTTTATTAGGTCTAATCTTGGAAGATATCTGTTGATTCATGAATGCCACCCTATTTCTATGAAATTGATTCTCATTATCACTATGCTATTGTAAATGAGCCTTCCTAGGTTTGGCAATAGATAGATTTAATAGGAGGCATTTATTTTATTGCATTGACAGGAATTCTAGGATTTGATAAAGTTCAAATTGAAAATAATAGTGATAATGATTCTCATTATTATTTGTTGGTACATATATATAGGGAGGTTTATCATGCTAAAAAGAAAGACCCTCTTCCCCATCCTGGCACTCATAATGTTATTGTCTGTATTTGTGACAGCTTGCGGGGGAACGAACAACGCTTCATCTAATAAGACAACAGAAGCAACTAAAGCACCAAGCACTGAGCCAACGGCTGCTCCTGAGGCTTCAGCAGCTGAAATGCGTAGCTATGAAACCACTAAAGGTACTGTACAGATACCTGTAAAACCACAGCGGATTATTACAGATTATTATGGTGGGGAGTTGCTCTCCGTAGGAGCAAATGTTGTAGGTGTCGAACCTAGTACCTTTGATAATCCCTTCTTGAAAGACCTGCTCACAAACACACAAGATGTCGGTGCTCCGGTTAACGCCGAGAAAGCTCTGGAACTTACACCTGACCTGATCGTCGTTATGTACGATGATAACTACGATGCTTTATCCAAAATTGCTCCAACCATTCATATTCCATACGGAACCGCTACAAATATCTATGAAACTGTTAAACTGTTCGGTGACATTGTAGGTGTGCCTGACAAAGCTGAACAATTTATTGCTGACTTTGAGAAAAAGGCTGCTGAAGGCCGCGAGAAGCTTAAAGGTGTCGTAAATGAAAATGATACTTTTGGAATCTATGAGCTGACTGATAAAGGGGAGCTATGGACCTTCGGAAATAATGCTGGCCGTGGCGGACAAGCCCTTTATAACGCACTTAAGCTAAAAATGCCTACTAAGAACAGCAACGACAACCAAACGTTGCAGCTGTCCATGGAGCTATTGCCCGAATATGCAGCTGACTACATGTTCCTCACCACTTATGATCCTGACAAAAAAGGGGATAAGCTGAAAGAACTGAAGGAATCTCCAGTTTGGAACGGACTTGATGCTGCGAAGAACGATCATCTATTTTACAATGATTTTGATACCTACTACCGCTATGATCCGATTGCGATTACCGCACAGATTGATCTGTTCGTAGATATGATTCTTGAACGCAACGGTAAGAAATAAACATAGGCACATACAAAAACCCCCCACTTTAGGCACTGTCTAAAGTGGGGGGTTTGGCTATACATAAGAAGTTTCTGTTGAATTTATATCATCTAGTATATTCATTATACTCATCGGTGTTATTTAGTTTTTTGTACATATACTCATCATTTTTAAGCTTATAGAGCTGCCCCATCCCCGCAAATACGAAAAACAGCACCAAAATTAATCCATACGCATAGGTGAATTCACCAATATAAAAGCAAGTGACTATCGCAACAAGGGTCAAGATCATTAATGCGACTGCAATTCTGGATAAAATCTTTTTCAAATGTAATCCCCCTACGTTTTGTGCACCAATATTATCATATTTGGGATTAAATTGAAATCCCCTTTTGTTCTATTAAAGGAATATCGAGTAGCTGAATATGTGCCAGCATATTGCGAGTGTATATTTTGGTGTATATACGATAAAAAAGGACTTGAAATAAAAGATATGCTCCGCCTACCAACAAACAAAACCACATCGGCTCCAGAGCTGTAGACATTTCAACCCTGGAAGAACTAACAACATAAAAAGAAGACAATGCAATACCTAATGCATACGGGAGAAAAAACAGCACTTTTAAAGGGCCGCCTATAATGCGGGCCACGTCCTTAGAAGTAATTCCAATCTTGTTCAGCTTCCTGAATTTGATCCGCTCACGCTCTAAATCGGTCTGAATACTGAAATGCAGCACTATCCCAGAAGCGCCGAAAAATATTAAACCAACAAATGAAATTACGAAGATTCCAAATCGGCCAGACTCCTGTAACTGTAGATAGTCACTTATTCTAGACTTCGTAGAGAATACGAGGGCCTCTTGCCGCTCATTGCCATACCAGGACTCTGTATTGTCTTTATTATATTTGGCTAAAGCGGCATTTAACTTAGCATCTATATCCGCAGTTTTTTTCCAATCCTTAAAATTCAGGAGCTGAAGATTACCGATCGCTTTTTTATTTTCCGCTTTCAGCGCCATATAATCCTCTTCGTTTACAATGATATGAAGACCATTCATTAGATTCGGCACAGGGTTAAATACCATGTCAAATAGGATACCTTGTGAATACAGCGTATGCTTCCCCGCAGCAAGCTTCATATCAAAAGTGGGCATTTCCGGTCTTTGATTCTTCCACTCTTCTCCTTGTGCAACTATGGCCAGATTTAGAAAGTGATCTTTCTCCACATGATAATCAGTGCCGATTAATGCGTTTATATTCTGGTCCAGAAATATTTTGAAATTAAACAAGTCGATATACTCCAGCTTTTGGTGTGAAAGCAGCGGCGTGGCGCCATGATCCGTGATCTCGCTTAGTATTTTTGGTGAGATGCTATTTTTTCCGAATACTTCTGAATAGGCAATATCATATGGATTGTTTGCAATCGGAATATCCTCAGCATTCCAGGTCAAATAAAAAATAATCCCGCTTAGAGAAATCGTGATGAAAACGAGGAAGGTGATAAGAGAAAGCACTATTTTGGAGCGACCAAGGGTATAGATCAAATTAGAACTAAACAGCAGGTGCTTGTGATATGCTTTGCTTGATCGCGATATAAAAAGTTTCAACCAGTCCCCAAGTCCTGACAGTAGCAAATAAACGCCTAGCATACTAATTCCCAGATTTATTAACATCATGCGAGCATCGGAAGGGTTGTAATGAGTGAGCATATTATAAACGGAGATTCCCAAGAGTAAAACTCCGATGACCCCGGTGATTTTCCCATGAATCAGGTTGCGTTCTGCGGTTCTGGACTCTTTTAAAAGACGTAAAATACTGTATCGCAAAGTTAGTAGCAAATTGACTGCAATCACCACTATGTAAATCACCGCGAAGAATTTAATGGTATACAGATAACTATCCGGCGTCAGTATAAAAGCACTGTCCCCAATATTTACAAACAGCGAAACAATAAAGAAAAAAATACCGGAGAAAACTGTCCCTGCACCTAAACCAGTGAGAATCGAGGCTAAAGCGATCATGCTATTCTCGAACAAAATGATTTTGCGGATATTGTGGCTTGTCATTCCAAGTACCATTAATAGCCCAAAGTCGCTTTTTCTGAATTTTAAAAAGGCCATTTGAGCATATACAATAAACAGAACAGCAAACACCCTTATCACCAAAAAAGGAGCATATAAATTACCTGACACCATCCCATTCACTTGATAAGGGTCATTAAAATCAGGATTACTGTACAGCGAATAAAATGTAAAAAAGATCATGACCGTAAAGCTGCTGCATAGGAAAAATAACAAATATCTTCTAAGATTCGCCTTAAATATCTGAAATGCCATTCTCCTAAAGGTCATCTTCTCCCCCTCCAATAAAGGCCAGGTTCTCCAGAATCAGATCCAAAAATGCTCTGCGCTCTTTATTCTCTCTAGCAATCTCTAGTAGAGCCTTCCCATCTTTGATAAAAAGCACCCGATTACAATAGCTGGCCGCAAAAGGATCATGTGTGACCATCACTATCGTTGCTCCTTTTAGAGTGTTGAGCTTGGCGAAGGTCTTCATCACCGTATTCGAGGATTTGGAATCCAAATTCCCCGTCGGCTCGTCCGCAAAAATCACATCTGGATGATTTATAATCGCCCTGCTGATCGCCGCCCGCTGCTGTTGCCCCCCTGAAACCATATAAGGATATTTGTCCTTCACCTCATCCATATCGAATAGCGATAACATCTCATCTGTCTTGGCATTGATATCTTCTACCTCTTGATCATCCAGCACCATGGGCACCATGATATTTTCCCGTAGGGTCAGACTATCCAGCAGATTGTAATCCTGAAAAACGAATCCCATACGCTGCCGGCGAAAAATCGCAAGCTCGTTCTTGGACATCTCACTTATACTAGTATCTGCAATTCTTACAACCCCACTATACTCCGTGTCGATTCCGCTTAGTATATTTAAAAGTGTTGTTTTCCCGCTCCCCGAGGGTCCCATAATCGCCACAAACTCGCCGCTATCCACACTAAGACTAATCCCGTTCAGCGCTCGAAACCGATTCGTTTTGCCTTTATATTCTTTCGAGAGATTCTCTACTTGCAGTATGGACATCCTGGCACCTTCTCATTGATAGGTTTGGAGTGAGTTACATTAAATGGAATTCAATCACTCGGTATTACTATAAAGCTAAGAAGGGCGTTCGTTTGTTAGATTGCTCACAGCGCAAAAAAAGCAGGATACCTCCTCTACAATTTCCGCTCCCGCAAAAAACAAAGGCAAAGAAAACCAGTAAAAGCAAGTCCTCCGATTGCTGCTAATGAGAAGGAAAACGCCCTTACATAATCCGCTAGATCTGCTTCCAAAAGAGAATGCTTTAGCGAAGCGGAGAATAAAATACCGATTAACGCCACTCCTAACGAATTCGCAAAATACATAAAGGTAGTGATCAAGCCTGAACCCGTGCCCGTGATCTTTGTGGGTACTGAACTAAGCGTGACGTTAACTAGGGGCGTAGTAGCCATTCCGAGACCGAAACCATATATCAATAATAGTAGGATATTACGAGGGTCTAGCAGCTGCGTAACGTCCACATTTAGCTCTAACATAAGCAGCAGGCTACAGCTCCCCATCATCAGCGCTCCTATCTTAAGTACACTCATCCCCCATCTTTTGACCATTCGAGAAGAGATTAGGGAAGTCAGAAAAAAGCCTATCCCTATAGGCAAGAAAACCATACTGGTATCTTGAACACTATAGTGCAAACCAAATTGCATATAATAGCTCAAAATAAAAAAGAAAGAGAACATACTTAGATAAAGGACAAGAGCGGTTGCCAGACCAGCGCTAAATGTTCGATCTCTGAAAATAGACAGATCGACTAACGGTAACGTCCCCTGCTTTCCCTTTCGATTTTCAACCCAGATAAAAGTAAACAACACGAAAAGAGCTAACATTAGACAGCCAAAAATCCACAACGGCCACCCTTGTTTTTGTCCCTCTGACAACGGATAGATCAACAGGAACAAACCGATCAGCAGAAGGAAGCTTCCAGTCCAATCAATACTGTGCGCCTGCTCAGCCCGTGTTTCAGGTACAATCGGCATTAACAGCAGGACGAGAAGTCCAAATGGCACATTGAAAAAAAATACTGTCCGCCAACCGAGATCGAACGGATTCCAATTCACAATAGTACCTCCGAGGATGAATCCGAATGCAAATCCAATGCCAATCATTGCGCCGTAAATGCCGAAAACAAGCCCTTTTTCCTTTGGCAGAAAGCTGACCTGCAGCGTAGATAGAACCTGAGGTTGAATAAGCGCCGCAGCCAATCCCTGCACAATCCGAATAACAATCAGAAGTGCCGGATCTGAGGTCAATCCGCCTAACACTGCCATGACCGTAAACCCGCTCACCCCGATCATCAACATCCGTTTTCTGCCGTATATATCCCCAAGCTTTCCGCTAATAATCAACGCCACAGCTAATCCTAGCGAGAATCCGGTAACGATAAGCTGTGCTTCCGAAAAGCTTGCGTTCAAGCTATATTGCATAGATGGAAGCGCAACTTGAATCATATAAGTATTTAATGAAATAAGTAATGTTGGCAGTAAAATAACCCCCAGCGCATACCACCTGCGTGAATCTACTTGTTGTTGTCCCATTGTATGACCACCTTTTTATCTGCAATCTATGAAATTATTATCATTTAGAGTGGTCTTTTTCTCTACCTGTTAAGGGAGGTTCACTCCTTGATAAGGGAGCAAACACAAAAAAACCTCAAGCATGCAGAAGATAACGTTCGATTCCGAACCCTATGTTCTAACACTTGAAGCTTTAAGCTTTCTGCATTTACAAATCTTCCTACAGCCTGTTTCGTTCCAAACTCTGTTGTTCGATACGTTTTAAGTATTCGCTTGGATTGCAGCCATAATGCTTACGGAAGGTCGTCGTGAAATTGCTGACATTGCTATATCCGACCGAAACAGCTGTTTTCCCTATATTCAAACCTTCAACCTCCATATACCAGAGCGCTTTCTCCATCCTTTTTATACGTACAAGCTCGAAGATCGTCATGCCAAATAATTCGCGGAAGCCTTTTTTCAGCTTGAATTCGTTGATACCTACCCGCTTAGCCAACTCACGTATAGATAACGGTTGTTCGAAATGGATTTGCACCAATTCATGTACCCGCTTCAGATTAGTAATATCATCATGCCGCAGCGTCATACTATCGCTAATAGAACCGTAACCATCAGACTCACCAAACAAAGCAATAAATTCAAGGGCTTTGCTCTCCATATATAAACGTCTCAATGTTCCATGATAGGTACAGTGGATCATTTCGGAGACACATTTTCGGATTGCCGCAGTATCTGGATAACGATCAATATTTCCACGATGATGTCTAAGCCAGGTTTCCATTTGTTGTGTCTCCGATAAATCTCCGGCGTAATTCAGCAGTTCACTAGGAGCAAACCGTATTTCCAGCAATTGATTGGGGACACCTGCTTTTTTCTCTTCATACACCTGAACATCCTCTAGAAAAAGGACATTGCCCATTTGTTTATCCGTGTAACTTTCCTTGCCGTTCCATTCGCAATAGATTTCTCCGCTTAGATTATAGCTTAGTTCAAACAACGGACAAGCTTCTTGAATGTGGAGCTTCATATCCTGTTCGTAAGTTATGTCCGTATACATAATCTCCATACCTGGACGAATCCGTGTACGGGTGACGCTTCCCTTACCAATATGTGAAGGAATAGTAAGCCGCTGTTCCCATTGGTTATGTTCAACATGCCCCTCTATCCGTTCTGTAAATTGATCAAAAAGATCATGAATTTCCATATTCAATATATTTAAAGTCATCGCAAACCTCTCCTTCTTCGCTCCTTGTATACGATGAGTTACATGATCTCTACTCTTGCTTCGTAAATGATAATTGTTATCACTTGAAAGTGTCAACATGAAACACAAAAAAGCATTGGCGTATTTTATCCTGCCAACGCTTTTTTAGTAGTAAAATAAGACCGTTCAAACCGATGGAAATGCATCCCTCCGGTATCTCAGCTCCCCCGTAACCTCCATAATCTTCGAGGCTAACAAATGCGAGGGCAGCTCGTAATCCACACAACCCAGCTTCGCGGCTGCTTCAGGCATTTCACTTTCAATAGAAGTTTCTTGCGATTCTACTAGCGTTGATTGGGCGCCAGCGTGTTTGGCAGCCAGCATCCCTTTAGCGCCATCATTTCCCATTCCGGTCATTAGGATTAAATGCTGCTGTAGACCAGTTAGTGCAGATATAGACTCAAACAAGATATCGACCGAAGGACAGTGTCCATTCACTGCAGGCTTTTTCATAAGTTTTATTCTGAGATCCTGCCCCTCCTGAATAATGGTCATATGAGAATTACCTGGAGCGATATAGACGGTTCCACCGAGCACCGATTGCTTGTCCTTGGCTTCCACCACCCGTACACTTGAGAACCGATTCAGTCGTTCCGCCAATGCTTTTGTGTACTTAGGTGGCATATGTTGAACAACCAGCAGGGGATACGGGAAGCTCGCCGGGAGCGAGGAAATTAAGATTTCTAATGCCTTCGGCCCCCCTACTCCGCATCCAATTCCCACGATCTGCTCAATAACTTCTGTACATCCACTCTTAACGTTGTTTTGTTTCTCTTGTCGAGCTTTCACTTTGGAGATGTTTATATTGTTAAGAATAAGAGTTCTTAAAGGAATTTCAGCGGCTTTCTTAATTTTGAATAATAACTCATCTTTTATGCTGTATAGACCAGGTCCATAAGATTGAGCCGGCTTGGATATGAAATCCACTGCACCATTTTGTAAAGCAGTAATGGTTGCTGTTATTCCATCCTTTGTAGCGGAGCTCAGGATAAGTATAGGTGTTGGCCGCTGAGACATTATGCTTGTGAGTGCTACCAAACCGTTCAATTCCGGCATTTCTATATCTATAGCCACGACATCGGGCCTGAGTTTTTGAACCATGCTGATCGCTTCGGATGCATTTCGAGCTACTCCAATGACCTCGAGGCTTGAATCCTCCGAAATTAGGTTCGAGATCTGTTTACGCATGGTTACTGAAGCAGCTACAACGAGCACCTTTATTTTTTGCACTACTTCTCCTCTCCTATCAATGATAATACCCTGACACTGTTTATTTAACTTTAAAAATAGATACCAGACTATTTAACTCTTCTGCTAGCTGAGCCAAAGCATTGGCGGTCGTTGCCGTTTCACTGCTGCTTGCCGCCATTTCTTCAGTTGCGGCGGATATGCTCTCAATTGAGAACATCACCTCAGACGATTGTGCGGCCTGTTCTTCACTGGCAGCTGCAATTTCTGTTACTTTATGAGCGGTATCGTTCACCATCGTAAGGATATGTTCAAAGGCTTCTCCATTTTTTTGTGAAAAAGCTACTCCTTCTACTACAGCATTTACACTGTGCTGCGTATTCTTCTGCATTTCTTTGATAATGCCCGTGATTTGTTTCGTAGCCCCACTGCTCCGCTCAGCTAACTTTCTTACTTCATTCGCAACAACGGCAAAACCTCGACCTTGTTCACCTGCGCGGGCCGCTTCTATCGCTGCGTTTAGGGCAAGCAGATTTGTTTGTTGGGCAATATCTTCAATCACCGCGATAATCTCACCAATCTTATCGGAGTCTTCCGCAAGTCTAGACATTTGTGTATCCAGTACTGCCATTCCTTGTACGGAGTTCTTAACCACGATCCCTCCATCTTGAGCGATACGCATCGTTTGATCTGAAAGCTCAGAAGCCTGTTCAGCACTCTGGGCTACTGAATTAATCGCCGCAGATAATTCTCGGAACAACTCATTCATCGTTTGTGCTGCACTAGCTTGACTCATACTTCCACTAGCTACTTCCTCTGTACTTGCTGAGATTTGCTGTGCAGCAGCTGAGACACTTTCCGCAGAAGAGGAAATGCCGCTAACAGTGCGTCTTAGGTTCAGAACCATTTCATTAACAGAATAAGCTAGCATTCCAATCTCGTCCTTAGATTCCAGATTCGACGTTTCGCTTAAATCACCATTAGCCACTTTACCTAGCAGGCGCATTACTTGATTTAGAGGCCGTGCTATGATCTGCGATATTAGAAGACCCAGACCAATACTGATGAGCAGCGCAACAATAGTAACGCTAAACGTAATCAAACGAGAGGACTGATAAAGGTCATTGGCATTAACAATCGAACCTTGAGCCTGCTTCATATTGATGTCTATTAATTTTTGCAGAAAGTTAGTCAGCTCTGTTGTGGCTGTTTGCAAATCACTTTCGCGCAAATAATTTGTATATTTCTCATTACTAATATTTGTTTTATCAATTTCAATAGTATCATCAAGACTTGTGATATAACGTTGCCAGATCTCAGGATAATCTTTCATTATCGCCAATTCTTCTTCCCTCAACGCAGTCTTGCTATATTTACCCATGATCTCTTCAATACTTTGAACGTTTTTATGTATTTTATCTTCGTATTCTTTCTTTTCTGCCGCTGTTTTAGCCATCGTGTTTATATCACGGATATTGATTCTATTTGTTAAAAATAGTTCATTCGCTTCTCCCAGATAAGCTATAGGTGTTAAGCGATTTTCGTACATGTCCACGATAGAGCGGTCCATCTTACTCAAATTCGTAATTCCATAGAATCCTACAAAGCACAATATTGCGGATACTAACAGAAATGCGGAGATTAACTTCACTGCTGTCCTTAAATTATAAAACCACTTCATTTTCCTCAGCCCCTCATTGGCGTTAGTCATTTTTTAGTAATTCTTAGGAACTATTTCATCATATACGGTAAGCAGATTAAGGTAACCGAAAAAAAATAGCGCGACCACGCAAAAATATTGCGTCGTCCCGCAAAAAAAGCGCAGACCAAAAAATCCCGCCTCACAGCACCGTGAACGGGATTTTGATCTATTTGTTTGTTACGAATTTTCATAGTGAATTTTTGAAATCGGACTCCTTCAATATGCCCAGTCGTTTAGCTTTTATTGCCGCTTCAATTCTTGATTTCACATTTAGTTTTTGGAACAGACTCGTTAAACTGTATTCCAGCGATCGTTGACTCATAAGTACAATCTCTGCTATTTCCTTGTTGCTTTTTCCTTTTGCAATCTCTGTCAGCATTTCATGCTCTTTTTTGCTTATCTTCGGGTTTGCTTGGTCAATATTAATCTCCATTCCTTTAGGTGATACTTTTCTTAACTGTTTAACTAGGGTATGAGGCAAAATGACATCTCCCCTTAAAGCACAACGCACTGCTGCAACCAACTGCTCTCTATTGGTCGTTTTTGAAATAAATCCAAACAAACCCGATTCGATCATCAAGTTGAATTTGTTTGTAATTTCGTATCCGGTATAGATTAAGATAATCGCGTCTGCGTTTATTTTTAAGACTTCCTTCGCCAAATCAATCCCATTCCCATCAGCGATATGAAGATCAAACAGCATCACGTCAAACGTATGGCTACCCACCATGTTAAGCGCCTCATGGGCTGAATTGGCTAGGGTAACCTCCATATCTCCCTCTTGTTCCAGTATCATCTTAGTCCCTTCCATGACAGAGGGATGGTCGTCCACTAACAAAATTTGAATCATGCCTAATACACCCCTATCCCCTTATTATGCCCCATGATTAATCTGCAGGTATGGATATAAAGACAGCTAATCCCTTATTCTCTGGCGAAAGAAATCGTATGGTCCCATCCATACTGCGAACCCTTTCTTTCATCCCATAAATCCCCATGCTCTTAAGAGAATCCTCTCCTAAAAGGCTCATTCCAATTCCGTTATCTTCATAATCCAAAAGCACCTGTTGCCCTTCGCTAGCTAAGGAGATACGTACTTCTGTGGCACAAGAATGTTTAGCTGCATTAGCCAAAAGTTCCTGCACAATACGGTACAGACCTATTAGAATCTCGTCTTTTAACTTATGCTTGAAAGCTGTTGACTCAAAATAAATCTGATAGTCGTTCCGCAGCTGAGCAAATTCAAACAACGTCTCAAGTGAGGAAGCAAGCCCCTCATTGATTAATGCTGGTGGCCTAAGCTCATTGCAGATCATCCGCAGTTCATAGATAACATCGAGTAAACCTTCTGTGATCTGTTCTAGCTGCTCCTTTAGTTCCCCCGTAACGGATTTATCACTTAAAAAATTATCAAGCTTACGATACCAGATGATCTGTTCTTGAAGGGCTGAATCATGTAGATCTTGAGCCAGCCGTTTGCGTTCATTCTCGGATAAATTAAACATAAAGCGCAGCAACCATGTCGGAGCTTGCTCGGAAGCCGCTAACTCAAGGTCCTTAGTTAGATCTTCTATGAGCAAAAAATTATCAAATAACACACTAACATAACGGGTAATCGTCTTCAGCCACACTCGAACAGAACTTATTTCTAATAAAATAGACTTCTCATTAATGGATAGAATATAGCTTTTTCTTCGGAACTCTCCGATCTTCAGTGAATAGCCCCGCTCGGTCTCAATAATCTCGCATATTTTATCATGGTTATCTTCAACTTCAACCATACAAATATTGGTAACCCGCAAGACCTCTCTAACTTCTTTCAGTAATCGTTGTTCCATGTGACTGATCTTCATCGCACCAAACAAATCTTGCGAGAATTGATCAAGACTCATCTGTAAGTTGAAATACCTTTCCTCGCTGTTCCGAATGATCTGCTCTGTAAGCTGTCTTTCCACCTCAATTTTTTTTCGATCACTGATATCCCTAAAGATAGAGATACATGCAACCTTACCCTTGTATAGAATTGAGCTAGCTGTTACTTCTACATCGATAATAGATCCATCTGACCGCACGACCTTTTGTTCAACAGGAGCTAATATCCGATTGGGTCCATAATAGATTTCACGCATCCGATCTCTAGCCAGCGTTATATAGTCCGGGTGGGCCCAATTAAAAATAGAGGTGCCAATCAATTGATCCTCACTACAAACTCCAAACAATCCTAAACAGGAAAAATTCACATAAAGGAATTTATATTCACTATGGAGTACTACCGCTTCAGGTGACATATCAATAAGCAGCCGATTGAGTTCCTCGCTTTCTCTAAGTTCACTCTCCATCTGGACCCTTTTTGTAATGTCTCTCGCTACGATCACAATACTAACTACTTCTCCATCCTCACCAAGAACAGGTGTACCCAAGCATTCCAGGTCTATAATGTGACCTTTGATGTGAATAAACCGATTGTAAAACATCTTACATACTTTTGTCCGAAAAATATCCAAGATCTGTTCCCGCAACACTTCTTGTTCATCAGGATGAATATACTCCAAAATTGTTGTGTTCTTTATTGAACCTACAGGAAGACCAATAATTTTCTCACAAGAGGACGAAGCAATAATGAAGTTCCCTTGCTGATCCAGAACCCCAATCATATCCTCCATATTCTCTGTAATAAGCCTGTACTCCGCCTCCCGCTGAGCCAGCCGCTTTTCTACCTCCACAGATGCAGTGGTATCTCTTGCGATAACAAAGGTACCCACAATTTGATTGTTTTCATGTACAGGGATGTTTTTCATCGACCAATGGTTAACTAATCCATTCTCGCGGACAGAAGTAACCGTATAATGCTGCAGAACTCCGCCAACCGTTTTATCAAAATAATCAGACATCATATGCGAATTCTCTGCGCCAAATAAATTCACAATGGATAAGTTCTCTCCGAATCTATTAAAAGCTTCTCCAGTAATTTGCTCTGCCGCTGGATTGATAGCCACAATGCTGCCCTGCAGATCCAATTCACACACGATATCTGGATTATGGTCAAACAGGGATTTGTAGCGCTGCTCACTTTTTAATAGAACCTCTTGCATCTGCTTTTTTTCCGTATGATCGATTAAGATCCCATTGAGCCGTACCACTGCCCCTGTCTCATCCATACTGGGAATGATCCTGACTTGGACCCATCGGAGTTCACCGCTGGCATGGATGATCCGATATTCACTGAGATTGCTTACTCCTTGCCCCACTGTAGTTATAATCTCTTGAATTAAAGGCCGCTCTTCTTTAGGAGCAATTCTTAGCCAAAAGTCATCTTCCTTCGCCTGTTCTGGTGAATATCCCGTGATATTGAAAATGGCATCCGATATGAATAACATTTTCCGTGATACGTAATCGTAAGACCAAATCGCCACATCGATCGCAGCAAACATCTGCTGATACAGAGAAAAGCTACTCTCTAACTGCGCTTGAGCATTTTTTTGTTCCGTGATATCTATGATGACGCCATCTATTCGACAAACCTTATGCTCTTGATTAAAAACGGGCGTGCCTATACTTTGAACCCACTTCAGCGCTTTTGCAGGTAACTGCATACGATACTCAAGATTACATAGGTGACCAGAGTATAATTTATCTATATACGCATCAAAGCGTTCAAGATCCTCACCGTACACATATTCACGTAAAAAATTGGGGTTATGCGTTAAAGCATGATCTGAACAGTCCACCCATTTCTCCAAAACATTCGACATTGTCAGCAAATTCGCTTCCATGTCAATAGACCATGAGGTCATATCCTTGTCGCCAAGTGAATGCATATTGAGATTCCCTCCACATAAAAAGCCCCCCCTTTTCGGGGCGGCTTTTTCTTCCTATTCGCTATTTCGCAAGCGTCTTTACATTTTAGCCATTATCTACTGAGCAATCTGCTCGCGGATATTCTGCAATATTTTCTTCTCCAGCCGGGATACCTGGACTTGAGAAATCCCAAGGCGACTGGCAACCTCTGACTGCGTTTGGTCACGGTAATACCGAAGATAAACAATCAGCCGTTCACGCTCGCTGAGACCTCCGATAGCCTCATTCAGTGCCAGCTTATCAAACCAGCGTTCCTGTGATTCATCAGCGATTTGATCAATCAGTGTGATCGGGTCGCCATCATTCTCGAACACAGTCTCATGAATCGAGGTCGGTGGCTTGTTAGCTTCCTGAGCAAATACCACTTCTTCAGGGGTAACCCCCAGTGCCTCAGCAACTTCACCGATGGTAGGCAGACGGTCCAGCGTCTTAGACATTTCATCCTTCATCTTGCGGACCTTATTAGCCATCTCCTTAAGAGAACGGCTAACTTTCAAGGTTCCATCGTCGCGAAGGAAACGCTGAATCTCGCCAATGATCATCGGCACGGCATAAGTGGAGAATTTGACCTCATAGCTGAGGTCGAACTTATCAACGGACTTCAAGAGCCCGATGCAACCGATCTGGAACAAATCGTCAGGTTCATACCCGCGGTTCATAAACCGCTGCACTACCGACCAGACCAACCGGATATTGCAGCTAACTAGTGTGTCTCGGGCAAGATTATCTCCGGCCTGACTGAGCGCGATAAGACGTTTGACCTCCGCATCGTCCAAATAGGTCGGCGGAGCTTTTTTTGACTCTGCATCCATGGCTCCAACCCCTAATTGTATAAAGCTTTTTTCGAAACGATGGTTTTCTTCATTGAGATCGAAGTGCCGTGTCCCGGTTCACTAGTGACTTCAAATTCATCCATGAAATTCTCCATAATGGTAAAGCCCATGCCCGACCGCTCCAGCTCTGGCTTTGAGGTATATAGCGGCTGTTGTGCCAGCTCCAAATCCTCAATGCCCCGTCCCTGATCCTCAATGGTTAAATGTACCGTTTCGTTGTCCAGCGAAGCTGAAATAGTCACAATACCTTCCGGATCACTATCATACCCATGAATAATACAATTGGTGACCGCCTCCGACACGACTGTCTTCAGATCATTCAGCTCGTCCATTGTAGGATCAAGCCTAGAAACGAACGCCGCTACAACTACACGCGCGAATGATTCGTTCTCCGAGAGTGCAGCGAACTGCACGTTCATGAAGTTACCAGCCTTACCATTTGTCATAACGCAACCTCCAAATCCGAGAGTGCAGTGCTCTCGTCGTCATATAGGGGCATGATCTTGAACAGGCCTGACATTTCCAGAAGTCGCTTCACAGGTGCCGTTGCATCACACACCACCATTTTGCCGCCTTTACTATGGATCAGTTTATACCTTCCCAGAATTACGCCGAGACCCGAACTGTCCATAAACTGCAGATGCTTAAGACTAAGGATCAAATGCGATACCTGACCCCGCATAATCGCTTCATCCATATCCATTCTTACAAAATCGGCGGCATGATGATCGAGTTCCCCAGATAAACGGACAATCAGCACACCCCTGTGATGCTCCATTTCCACATTAGAATTCATGCTTGCCACTCTCCTCTTCGTTGCTTTGAAAACTTGGCCTTAAGAGACAGTACCCATTCTCTTCAAGGACAAGGTTTCTACGTGGCAAATCAGGAATCCTGCCTCACGACAAAACTAGAAGAAAACCCCTATGAATCTACAAAGCACATGGGCGCAATCTACAAAAAAGCTCTTTTTAATCCATGCCGAACATCGAGCCTGTTGTACGTTTAAAGAGCTTCCACCAGCCTGCTTTTGCCACAGCTTCCCCTGCTTTAAGTTCATACTCTTTAATCACTTGGGTTCCTTGGTAGACAACCAGCTTGCCTATGGACTGGCCTTCAGCCACTGGTGCCTTCACGCTTTCTGGAAGTACTAGTTCGTGACGAATGCCTTCTTGCGTCACACCTTTTTTCAAAAGAACACTATACGTCTCTTTCGCCGTAATCGGCAGCTCGGACTTCACACCCTTCTCAATCTTAAGGGTACCGATAGCGTCCCCTTCTTTGTGAATAGTGTGGATCTTATATTGCGAAAAGAGATAGTCAAACATGCCCGACACTTCACTGTTACGTGTCTTCGTGTTCGGCTCACCCAGCACAACAGCAACAGCACGCAGACCGTCTCTTGCAGCCGTAGCGGATAAGCAGAATTTTGCTTCAGCGGTATATCCTGTTTTCAGTCCATCAGCGCCTGTATAGAAACGTACAAGCTTGTTCGTGTTTACCAACCAGAATGGTTTGGTGGAATCCTTACGCAGATAATCCTGATAGGAACCGGTATATTTGATAATTCTATCATGCTTTAAAAGCTCCCGGCTAATTACCGCAATATCGTAGGCTGAGGAATAGTGATTAGCAGCTGGAAGACCGTTGCAATTGGCAAAGTGGGTATCTTTCAGACCCAGCTCTTCCGCTCTTTTATTCATCAGATCGACAAACGCGCTCTCCGAACCCGCTATTTTCTCTGCCATTGCCACAGATGCATCATTACCGGAGGCCATAGCGATGCCTTTGAGCATCTCATCCACCGACATTTCTTCACCAGGCTCCAGGAAAATTTGCGATCCGCCCATCGATGCGGCATATTCACTCGTGCGCACCTTATCCGTCAGTTGCAGTCTTCCTTCATCCAGTGCTTCCACCGTAAGCAGCATCGTCATAATCTTCGTAATACTTGCGGGAGGCAGCTTATCATGGCTGTTCTTTTCATAAATAATAGTGCCAGTGCCTGCATCCATCAAAATCGCTGAACGCGCACCAGGCGCAAGATCTACAGCGGCAGCATTACTGCCAGAATCCTTGCTTTTTTCCTCAGCATAAGCACCTGACATCGGTCCTAGAACCGACACAACGATACAGAGCACAAGCACAGCAAAACGCATTTTTCTCACAATGGTTCCCCTCCTGAACGTTAACCTTCATATCACAGGTACTGTGTTCCAGTTTCGTCAGAAAGGGTGGAAATTATTCCATTTCTAAGTAAATAACTATAATAATTTATCCCAAGAAGTAATGATGTTGTCAATAAAAAAAGCCCAGCAGCAGTTGCAGAGCATTTTTATTATAGGGGAGATCAAAAGTTAATTCAAATTTTAAGTATTTCCAATTTTTCCGTACTCAATTAACCTCCCTTTAAAGGAAATTGGAATATTTTAACGAATGGTATTTAAGAACTTAACTGCTTATAGAGGAGTGAATATACAGATGAACCACCTTGCAGATTGTATTGAAGCAGAAGCTAAACAGAACAATTTCTCTGGTGTAGTGCGGGTACAACAACCTGATAAAGAAGTCATCAGCAGTTGTTACGGTTATGCCAATAAGTCGGATAAGCGCGAAAACAATATTCATACTCGGTTCGGCATTGCTTCCGGGTGTAAAATATTTACCGCGATCGCTGTCTGCCAGCTGGTCGATCAGGGATTGATTTCTTTTGAAAGTAGACTAATAGATTATCTTAAAAAAGTAGATTTTCCTCTCTTTAGTCCCAACATCACCATTCATCAGCTGCTAACGCATAGCTCTGGTATTCCGGATTATTTTGATGAAACAATTATGGATGATTTCGAGGATCTGTGGAAGGCACGGCCTATGTACACCTTGCGACAGCTTGAGGATTTTGTGCCGATGTTCCGAACCCTTCCCATGATGTGGACCCCTGGCGAACGTTTCCACTACAATAATGCCGGCTATATCGTGCTAGGCCTTCTGGTAGAGGAATTGAGTGGAATGACTTTTTCCGAGTATGTAGAGCAGCACATCTTTAAGCCTTGCGGAATGGAGCAATCCGGTTACTTTACGTTAGATGCCTTACCTGCTAACTGTGCACTAGGATACATAGAGGAAGAGAACGGAAACTGGAGAACCAACATCTACTCAATCCCGGTAAAAGGAGGCGCTGACGGTGGAGCTTTCGTCACTGCCCCCGACATGCAGCTATTCTGGAGCGGGTTAATCAACCATACATTATTGAGTCCAGTACTCACTTCATTATTGCTTACTCCCCATATACATGTGGATGGCGAAGGCTATTATGGTTATGGTGTATGGATTACCCTCCGCGAAGAAAAAGTGTTCAAATTTCACATTATGGGCTATGATCCCGGTGTTTCCTTCCGGTCGGCTATCTATCCAGCTAGTGGCGAGACTGTGGTCGTATTATGTAATACAAGCAGCGGGGCTTCGCAGATATTCAATAAGATTAATAATCAGTTATAAATATTGCACCATTGAGCAAAACGCAAAGCAGCGACCTTCCCGTTATGGGAGGATCGCTGCTTTGTTGTTTGTTTAAGGCCATAGCCATGACAATATTTATATTGCCTAGGCTAGTACCGTGTTACCCCATCTTTAGTAACAAGTGCAAATACCAAAGGTTGGGCAGGAACAGGTTCAGAAGTGATACGGTAGGCTTCTAACACCTTACCTTCAGCTTCCTCTACTTTCTTCTCACTGGCATCATTGATATGCAAGACTGCAAGCGTCTCGCCGATCTCTACAGCATCTCCAACCTTTTTAGAAAGTTGAATCCCCACAGCCAGATCGATTACGGATTCCTTAGTTTCACGTCCAGCTCCAAGCAGCATAGCCGCAACGCCAATTTCCTCGGCCTGAATCCCTTCTATGAATCCTTTGGTTTTTGCTTTCACTTCAATGAATCGCTTAGCCGTAGGGAGCTTCTCCGGAGAATCAATTTGCGATACATCTCCACCTTGTGCCTTCACGATTTGTTTGAACTTCTCTAGCGCACTGCCATCTTCAATATGCGTCATAAGAATCGAACGTGCCTCCGCTTCATCCTTGGCTTTGCCGCCAAGAACAAGCATCTGGCTGCCCAGAATAAGACAGACCTCCTGCAGATCCTTCGGACCGTGACCCTTCAAGGTCTCGATTCCTTCCTTAATTTCCAACGCATTTCCGATCCCGTAACCAAGCGGCTGATCCATATCACTGATAATCGCAACGGTATTGCGACCCAGATGCGTTCCAATGTCAACCATCGCCTGAGCGAGTGCTATAGAATCATCCAGCGTCTTCATAAAAGCACCGCTGCCTGTTTTGACATCCAGCACGATCGCATCCGCACCTGCTGCAATCTTCTTGCTCATCACAGAGCTTGCAATAAGGGGGATGGATTCAACTGTTGCAGTTACATCCCGAAGGGCGTACAGCTTTTTGTCTGCGGGTGTAATGTTACCCGACTGGCCGATAACGGCAGCCCCGATCTCCCCTACTTGGTCAAAGAAACGCTCACGAGCCATCTCGATAGAGAAACCACTGATGGACTCCAGCTTATCGAGCGTGCCTCCAGTGTGCCCAAGTCCGCGGCCGGACATCTTCGCTACCGGTACTCCAGCAGAAGCTACCAAGGGTGCCAGTACTACAGTTGTTTTATCGCCCACTCCGCCTGTGGAGTGTTTATCAACCTTAATGCCTGCAATTGGGCTAAGATCTACTTGATCGCCGGACATCGCCATTTCCATCGTTAGATCGCCGGTTTCCCGCGCGTTCATGCCTTGGAAATAAACAGCCATTGCCCATGCAGAGAGCTGATAATCAGGCACTTCACCTTTACTGTAGCCCTGTATTAAAAAGGAAATTTCCTCACGACTCAGCTCTCCACCATCTCTTTTTTTCTGAATAATATCGACAGCTCTCATATTACACCTGCACTTCACGGACAATTGCGCGAGCAAGTCCGATAAATTTTGGTCTAGTCAAATTAGTTACCTTCATTATCTGTTCAAACGTCAATGGCTCAAGCTCATTCACTTGTGTCATAGATTGGACCTCCCAAAAATTCATAATGCAGTACCCGAAATTACATTTTCGGAATAAAGCCCAACACCAGCTTCAGGAAACGCTCACGCACACGATCTGCAGTTTCCATAACCTCTTCATGGTTGAGCGGTTGATCCAGAATTCCCGCAGCCATGTTAGTAATACAGGAGATACCCAATACCTCGATACCTGCATGCCGGGCAACAATGGTTTCCGACACAGTAGACATGCCCACAGCGTCAGCCCCTAGATGACGAAGCATTACGATTTCAGCAGGTGTTTCGTAGCAAGGTCCCAGCAGACCTGCATATACGCCTTCTTTGAATTCGAAATTCTGCTGCGCTGCCGTTTCCTTCGCTACCTTGATCAGGCGGCGGCTATAAGCGGTTGACATATCCGGGAAGCGCACGCCCAGTGCAGGATCATTAGGTCCTATTAACGGGTTCCGTCCCGTCATATTCAGATGATCCGTAAGGAGCATAAGATCGCCCGGCGTGAAATCTGTGTTCACTCCACCAGCAGCATTAGTTACTAATAGGCTGGCTATACCAAGTTCTTTCATAACCCGAACAGGGAATGCCGTAACCTCCGGTCCATAACCCTCATACATATGAAAGCGGCCCTTCATCATCACGACACGGCGTCCTTCAATCATACCGATCAGCAGTTCTCCCTCATGCCCTTCTACAGTGGACACAGGGAAGTGAGGAATCTCATCATATGGAATGCTGATTCCATCGGTGATCAGATCTGCAAGCACACCGAGTCCTGAACCAAGGATCAATCCAATTTCCGGAGCCACCGGACATTTGTCTTTTATATAAATGGCTGCTTCTTGAATTTCTTTTTGAGTTAACATGCTATGAATGATCCTCCTTAATGAATGTTGTGGCGCAACCCACATTCTTTTATTGCAGTTTCGCTAAAAAGCTTGTCCCATACTGCGGCGCCTTCGCACCGAAATTATCAGCAATGGTTGCAGCAACATCCGAGAAGGTCTCACGAATACCCAAGCTATCTGGATGCTTAAGGCGTGGGCTGTAAATAAGCAGCGGCACATATTCACGAGTATGATCTGTTCCACTATGGATTGGATCATTCCCATGATCTGCTGAAATAATCAACAGGTCATCTTCACCAAGCGTGGATAGAATTTCAGGCAACGCCTGATCGAATACTTCCAGTGCATGACCGTATCCTTCCGGATCGCGGCGGTGTCCATATAAAGAGTCAAAATCCACCAGATTCGTGAACAGCAACCCGTTGAACGGTTGGCGAAGCTGCTCAATGGTAACTTCGATACCATGTTCATTGCTCTTCGTAGGGTAAGAAGCTGTAACCCCTTCACCTGTGAAAATATCGTTGATCTTTCCTACCGCGATAACATCTTTTCCGATATCAGCCAGCGAATTCATTACCGTTGGTTCCGGTGGTTTCACGGCATAATCATGGCGATTCGAGGTCCGTACGAACTTTCCTGGTTCGCCAACATATGGACGAGCAATAACGCGCCCTACGGAGAATTCAGGAGCCATAGTTAGCTCACGGGCGATTTTACACGCGCTGTATAGCTCTTCCAGTGGAATGATATCTTCATGTGCCGCAAGCTGGAATACACTGTCCGCAGAGGTGTACACAATCCAAGCTCCGGTCTTCATCTGCTCTTCGCCATATTCAACTAAAATTTCCGTACCGGAAGCCGGTTTATTACCGATCACTTTCCGGCCAGTTGCTGCTTCGAATTTCTCAATCAATTCTGCCGGAAATCCATCCGGATACGTATTGAATGGAACCTCAATTTTCAGCCCCATCAGCTCCCAGTGCCCGGTCATCGTATCCTTACCTACAGATACTTCCTGCATCTTGCCATAATATCCAGTTGGTGAAGCTACAGGTTCAAGCGGCGGCAGCGGAGCAATATTAGCTAATCCTAACTGCTGAAGGTTAGGCAGTTTTAATCCGGGAACACGGTTCAAAATATGGCCAAGCGTATGCGACCCTGCATCACCAAAATTCGCAGCATCTGGAGCTTCTCCGATACCTACACTATCCAAAACAATAAAACCAATTCGTTTAAATGAGGACATATTGTCTTCACTCCTTTTTTAATATAGATCGTTCGTTCATTCGTTTGCACCAACAAGAAGAAACGGCTGTACCTTCTCCCGGAAGTCAGACGCTTCCGTAGCTAGCGATACAATGTATCGCCTGTCAGGTATCCGTTTCTGCCAAAGGATAACCTGTGGAAAATTACCCATTCCCCAGTCTATCCTATAAGTATGATTCCATCATAACTATCTTACTCACAAAAAGCATCTTTGAAGCATGATCAGCGAGCTCTGGGATGATGGCTCTCATATACTTCCTTCATATTCTTACGCGCGATACCGTTATAAATCTGAGTCGTCGAAATATCAGCATGACCCAGCATTTGTTGTACGGAACGCAAATCCGCTCCACCTTCCAGTAAATGGGCGGCAAAGGAATGCCTAAGCGTATGCGGTGTAATATCCTGCTCAATGTTTGCTTCCCGAGCGTATTTTTTTATGATTTTCCAGAACCCCTGGCGGGTTAAACGCCCACCTAGGCTATTCAGGAACATGGCCGGCTCCTCCTGATGATCACGAAGCAGCTTGTCCCGCATAAGAGAAGTGTAAGCTGCTACACTCTCTGCAGCAATGGTTCCAATGGGAACCACTCGTTCCTTGCCCGAAGTCCCTGTACAACGCGCAAACTTCATGTCTATATGCACATCGTCTACGTTAAGAGAAATTAATTCAGAAACCTTTATCCCCGTTGCGTAGAGCAATTCCAGCATAGCCTTATCGCGCATCCCTTGTGCTGTACTCACATCTGGAGCAGCTAGCAGCCGCTCAACCTCCGAAACCGCAAGCACCATAGGTGGCTTCTTATCGGGCTTCATGGTTTCCATGTCCAGTGTTGGATCCTGCTCAATTAAACGTTCCTTCAGCAAATAATGAAAAAAGGCCCGCAGGGACACCGCGTTTCTGTTGAGCGTTGCAGTGGCTCTTCCCGCTCCGCGTAAGGAGCCAAGATATAACATCACATGAGATCTTCGGATTTCTTCGGGCTGCTCAACCCCCCGCTCTTCAGCAAACTCTAGAAACTGCGATACATCCCTACCGTAAGATTCCAGTGTATTCGGGGACAAGCCTTTATCTCCGGACAAATAATGTAAAAAAGGCTGCAAGTGTGACTTCATTATTTCACGCTCCTGTCCTGGCGCAGCTACTCTTAGTGTCTTCCTGCAGCACATTCAGCATGAGGCTTCAGCAGATGTGTACACAACGCTTACTCTGCATAAATCCACCCTAGCTTTCTTCGACATTCTTCTCGCTTGTTCCTGCTTCCTGCGTAGCTTTCATTCTCCGAACCAGTAATAGAAACGCAAGCGCTGCCGTGCATCCAGACCATCATCACCAACCTCGGCGTGATCAAATGCCCGAACAGCGGTGCCTTCAGGAATTCCATAGTTCTCTATCGGACTGAGCCATTCCCCTAACCAGCTCATAGCATAGTAGAGTAAATAGCTCAGAGCCACAAACATGATCATAAAATACAGCTTACGCACTGTTTTGGGCACAGAAACAATCATAAGGACGCCTCCTATTACATATAAATGAATTCTGCTCGTCCTTCATTTTATGCTCCAAAAAAGGCTGATATGTATGGCTCTAATAGACTAATCATTTAAAAAGCCCCCTCCGGTATAGGAACCGGGGAGGACTTGTGAAGTTAATTCTTAATATAAGATAACTTTAGGATGGATTTCCGTCTGTATTGTTCTTATCAGTACAGCGGTAGCAAATCCCATGGAAATCAAGTCTATGATCAAGCACTGTGAAATTAAACTCTTTCTCCAGTCGTTCTTCCAGCGGACCGAGCCAATCCTCGCGAATCTCATCCATACTGCCGCATTGCACACAAATTAAGTGATGATGATGATGCTTCGCAGTATCTGTTCGCAAATCATACCGGGCTACACCGTCGCCGAAATTGATCTTTTCTACGACATGAAGCTCACTGAGAAGTTCGAGGGTACGATACACAGTCGCAAGACCGATCTCGGGAGCTTTCTCCTTCACGAGCATAAATACGTCTTCCGCGCTAAGATGATCTTCCTCATTCTCCAGCAGCACTCTTAAGGTCGCTTCCCGTTGGGGTGTAAGCTTGTATCCTTGGGATTGTAACTGTTGCTTAATCTTGTCTATCCGTGCTTCCACCTGTCTCCCTCCCCCTTGGATAATTACCGCACCGGTCTTCAAACCACTTCTTCCATTATAGGGGGTGTCGCTTTCAGAAGTCAAACGCTTTTACTGCACAGTCAAGGTCGTCACCGCTTGTACAAGTGAAGGCGTGACCCAACGCATCATGGTTGGTGTAACCCAGGTCTCAAAACATGAAATACCCAGGATCAAAAGCGCCATCACAAATGACAATATAGTGTACATGGTAAAAGGACGAGTCACTGGCGTCCGGCGCTGTCCCATCACCCGGCTGCGGATCATCTGCAAGGAAAAAGCTATCGCAGCTGCACTGCTTACCAGCAGCACAGGGATCAGCACCAGATTATGTGGAGCCACAGAGACTAACGCGAACAACATCCCATGCCAAGAATATTGACTGACCAGACAGCCAACCGTAAAACCAATCAGTACCCCTTTTAAAAAATCAAGAATCAAAATTCCCGGCAGCCCAATGACCGACAACCCAAGAATCCAGATCAGTCCGATCCATTTCAGATTCAAGGCCGCTATACTCCAGTACGAATCAGGTGCGGCTGGCAGACCTTGCTGATCAACCGTAACAAAGAAATTCCCCAGATAATCCCCCAGCTCCTGCTGCTGATCCATCGTAAGCGCACTAACGATAAGAGCTCCAAATACAACACCTACCAGAAATAATACGCCGACAAAAATATACAGAGGCGTCTGTTCCTTCATCATCAGCCGTAAATTACGCATTTGGGACGTTCCCCTTTCCGGTTACATGTTACACCATATGAGAAAACGTCCCGCGATATGACTTGTCCTTCAGGTAATGACTCTACTTTATGGGCTGAACCACTTTACCGTACGTCCCGCCACCGCCTGCTGATAGCTCCAAAATTCCAGAGCGGGCCTGGACGATCATCGACGCCAGATCCGCACCTACAACGCTGGCAATTTCCGCTTCACCACAACCATGTAAAATGTTCATCTCAGTTCCAAACGCTTGCAGTAACGCGTTCATCTTCGCCTTCCCTAACCCCGGGATAAATTCAAGCGGAACCTGATAATGATAGGGTGGACGGTCAGCAGGCACTAACGGGGTCTTGCGGTCCGCAATATCTAGGATCCGGTCGAAGACACCTCTAACCAGCTTAAGACTGCCGCAATATTGGCAACGGTCCGAGTTGACATAAGCCTCATCAATAATACTGCCACAGCCCCCGCAATAGCTCCGGTGGTATTTGCCAAGCCGCGGATTAAGTCCGAAATTAGCTCTTACCTTCCGCCCATCTTTACGTTCCAGTGCAAGCCGCAGTTCAGCGAACGAAGGCCGTGCCAGCTCCATCACATTATACTCACGCCCTAACTTACCCAGTGAATGCGCATCTGAGTTGGTTAGAAACGTGA
This sequence comes from Paenibacillus sp. FSL H7-0323, assembly GCF_038002725.1. Lineage (NCBI taxonomy): Bacteria > Bacillati > Bacillota > Bacilli > Caryophanales > Paenibacillaceae > Paenibacillus > Paenibacillus sp. FSL H7-0323. Next base: position 2,813,171 of record NZ_JBBODB010000001.1, read on the forward strand.
AATTATCCAGCTCAGAGAGATATCCAGCCATTTCGGAATCTGCACTCAGCCCAAGTTCAACCGCAGCTATGCGGTCCAGATCAAAGATGTCCGCCATACGCTCGGCAGCACAGCCGTACAAGCCCTTGTGAGGCGTGAAAATATGTGCAGGGATAAGAATGCCTCCCCGGCCGTAAATCTCATCCTGAAGCTCCCTAGCCGGAGCATACAGGCGTTGGGAACTTAGATTCACGTTCCGCATATAGCGGCTCATCCACGCACTAAAGTCGGTCATGCGTTCCACGTCCGGCATGTAAGCGAGCACATGGCACTCTTTTCGCCCTGGCTCGCGGATTTCAATCTCTGTTCCCAGAATGATCGTAGTCCCTCGGTAAGCAATGCCTCCACCTTCAGCTAATGTCATCTCTCCAGATTCCAAAGACCGCTGAATATCCCGCAGGACGCCAGGTGAATGACTATCTATAATACCGATCATTTCTAGTCCTTTGCGCTCTGCAGCTTCTTTGGCAATGCCCGCAAAGGTAAGCTCGCGGCTGCCGCTAATTTTGACAGCCTGACCTTCCGACGTTCGCCCAATATGAACATGCAAATCGCAATAGAAACTCTTCAGTTCAGTTGTTAATTCCATTGGCCTGTCAGCGTGTATAGATGCCAAGCGTACACTGCCATCATCGTTTTTGCATCCGCGATGCGCCCGTCAGCCATATATTGATACGCTTCCTCCAGGGTAAGCTCCGAAACCTCTAGAAATTCATCCTCGTCCAGTGACATGTCCCCTGGTTGAGCGTTAGTAGTCACATACAAATGAATAATCTCATCGGCGAAGCCGGGAGAAGTATAGAAAGATTTAAGCAATTTCAGATCTCCACTGTGAAATCCAGTCTCTTCCTGAAGTTCACGACCAGCCGCAACTAATGGATCTTCACCTTTATCCAGCTTCCCAGCCGGAATTTCTACCTCAGTGCGTTGCATGGGCTGACGGTATTGCTCTACAACAAGCATTTTGTTGTTGTTTAAAGCAAGCACCGCTACGGCGCCGGGATGCTTCACAACTTCACGTGTCGCAGTATTTCCATCAGGCAGTCTCACTGTGTCCACCTGCAAAGATATAATCTTCCCATCAAAAACAGGCTGTGTAGACAATGTCACTTCATCAAGCTCGGGTTTGCTGTGCAAATGTTGTTCTCCCATAAAGTTTCTGGTCTCCTTTTTCTCTATTGTGCATACGGTGTATTATAGCAAACTTAAAGGGAAAGAAGGAATTTCAGATGAATGAAATCTTCAGCCGTACAAGCTCATCCGCAGTTATGATGGTAGGTAAGCCGGAGGAAATAAAGGCCATCTTGGCTGGATGGATCCAGCAGTATGGGCGCGATATGCCCTTGGCATACATTCTTTCCCTGCACGATCAATCCGCAATCCTTCCGTCCAAGGCAGGATGAATTCATCCTCTCCTTTGGGACTTAGCCATACATGTTCACACAACTATAGGGGTGTCTCAAAAGCCATGAAATGGCTGCTGGGGCACCCCAGTCTTTTTGCGTCGCCCCGATTAGGGGGGCTATCGTGCTTACGCTGCAGGTATTGGGCACAGGTTGATTGATTAAGCGACTAATAGGCTTACGATGCTGGCATCAGACACAACTTGTTGATCGCTCACCATGCTGGCGTCAGACACAACTTGTTGATCGATCACGATGCTGATATCTAGCACAAGTTGTTTGATTAGGTTGCTATTGCGCCTACCTTTGTACGCTATCGGACTCGGTTGACCTTTAACACACCTTTTCCGCACTTTTGCTATGCTATCGGACCCCAGTGACGCTATCGGCACGAAAAACACACTTTATGCTCCTCTTCTTATGGAATAGCTGCGCTCGTGTCCGATACTCTGCTCAAATGGCGATAATTTTGCTTTTAGCGTCATCTGGGTCCTTTCGCCTCAACAGAGGGGGCGGACTTGGCGCTGTCGCTCTCTGCCCATTGGAAGTGACTCGCGCTATCGGACTCGGTTGACCTTTAACACACCTTTTCCGCACTTTTGCTATGCTATCGGACCCCAGTGACGCTATAGGCACGAAAAACACACTTTATGCTCCTCTTCTTATGGAATAGCTGCGCTCGTGTCCGATACTCTGCTCAATTGGCGATAATTTTGCTTTTAGCGTCATCTGGGTCCTTTCGCCTCAAGTGAGGGGGCGGACTTGGCGCTGTCGCTCTCTGCCCATTGGAAGTGACTCGCGCTATCGGACACAGCTGCACTTAAACACACCTTTTCCCCACTTTTGCTATGCTATCGGACCCCAGTGACGCTATCGGCACGAAAAACACACTATATGCTCCTCTTCTTAAGGAATAGCTGCGCTCGTGTCCGAAACTCTGCTCAATTGGCGATAATTTTGCTTTTAGCGTCATCTGGGTCCTTTCGCCTCAAAAGAGGGGGCGGACTTGGCGCTATCGGTTGTGTCTCTGTGCTATGTGATGTGTCTCAGTACTATCGAATGTGACTCGTTGCTGACTCTGCGCTGTGTAATGTGTCTCTGTGTTATCGAATGCGACTCTTTGCTGTGTGTGACTCGCGCTATCGGACACAGCTGCACTTAAACACACCTTTTCCCCACTTTTGCTATGCTATCGGACCCCAGTGACGCTATCGGCACGAAAAACACACTATATGCTCCTCTTATTAAGGAATAGCTGCGCTCGTGTCCGATACTCTGCTCAAATGGCGATAATTTTGCTTATAGCGTCATCTGGGTCCTTTCGCCTCAAGAGAGGGGTGGCATCCGGGCATTCCGGAAATTTCTACTTCGAGACTCGCCAAAAGCGGCATTAGAGGTCGCATGACTTTTTTGGGATTACCCTAAATATAGCTGCACTAAACTCCCCATAAAAAAAATACAGAGCAGCGATCCTCCGTTACGGTAGAATCGCTGCTCTGCTGTTTTATAAGGTGGTTAGCCCTTTACGCTCTCTTTTACAATATTCACAACGAGTTCAGCCACTTTAACGATATCTTCGGCTTTAATCCGTTCCTTGGTAGTATGGATATGTTCATAACCCACTGCAAGGTTAACAGTCGGAACATCTAGACCGTTGAACACGTTCGCGTCACTACCTCCGCCAGAGTGGAACAGACGTGGAGTAAGCCCCATAGAAGTAATGGCCCGCTGTGCAAGCTGCACTACCGGATCATGTTCATTAAAGCTAAAAGCAGGGTAGATGATTTCACTGCGGAATTCGCATTCTGCGCCGTATTCCCGCACAGTTGTCTCGAGCGCTTCGCGCATCGAAGCGATTTGATCGCCAACCTTCTCCTGCACAATACTGCGTGCTTCTGCATCCAGCTGGACGTGATCGCACACTACATTCGTTGGGCCGCCGCCAGCGAACTTTCCAATATTCGCTGTGGTTTCGTTATCAATACGACCCAGCTTCATGGCTGCAATCGCTTTGCTAGCGACTTGAATTGCGCTGATGCCGTCCTCTGGGTTCACGCCAGCATGAGCCGATTTTCCAAAGATTTGCATCGTGATTTTAGCCTGTGTCGGTGCTGCCACCGCAATCGCTCCAACTTCACCATTGGAATCTAGTGCAAAGCCGAAGTCAGCGTCCAAGTTACTTGGATCCATCGAACGTGCGCCCAGCAATCCAGATTCTTCACCCGCTGTAATCACGAATTGAATCTGACCATGCGGAAGCTTTTGCTCTTGGATCACACGAATGGCTTCGAACAATGCCGCAAGCCCTGCTTTGTCATCAGCTCCAAGAATCGTAGTGCCATCACTTGTAATCCATCCATCTGAACCAAGTGTAGGCTTGATATTTTGTCCGGGAACAACCGTATCCATATGGCAAGTGAACAGAAGCTTTGGAGCAACTCCTCCATTCTCAGCTGGCCAGGTAATAAATAGATTACCTGCTCCATGTCCGGTTCTTTCCTGGGAATCGTCTTCGAGCACTTCTAAACCCAGTTCGTTAAACTTACTCTTAAGGACATCGGCAATCTGCCGTTCATTTCTTGTTTCACTATCAACTTGGACAAGTTCCATAAACTCCTGAATCAATCGGTCTTGTGAAATCACTGGACTTCCCTCTCTTTCGTGAATACGGTACAATGGTTGTACGGCATTACCATCTTCATGTTAATAACTTAAACTAAATCTAAAGGAGTTACCCATGCAACGTAATAAATGGTTCAAGATCTTCATCTACGTCATGTTGTTTGCCATGATTGCCTCTACGCTCTTTATGGTTATCGAGCCGTTCCTTGCAGGTTAAACATTGCTCAGGAAGCATTAATAATAGCGGCTAGGAACTCCTTGCCGCTATTTGGCCTGCACGTTTGTTCTTAATCAGCCTTTGCCATATCACAGAAAGTATCCATCAGCTCTTCATATGGAAAATGTTTCAAGAAGTATGGAACCAGCTCTCTAGCCACCTCTTGAAGCTCAAATCGACGACCTGCACATTCCTCTAGAGAAGTTATCCCAAAATCGGTGATTCCGCATGGAATAATCCCTTGAAACCCGCGCGCCGCAATCCCCTCAGAAATGTTAAAAGCAAAACCATGACTGGTAATAAAACCTCTTCTAAATTTACTCTTATTAAACTTCACACCTATAGCACAGATCTTCTCATCGCCAACCCATACTCCGGTGTACTCCGGTTTACGATCTCCGGCAATACCGTAGGATGCCAAATAATCAATAATAACAGCCTCCAGACTGCGCAAGTACCCATGCAAATCCACTTTGCCATCTTCTCCGAGCTTAAGGATCGGATAACCTACAAGCTGACCGGGTCCGTGATATGTAATATCTCCTCCGCGATCGATTTCAAACAGCGCGATTCCTTTTTCTTCGAGCTGCTTTTGATCCAAGAGAAGATGTTCAGGATGATTTTGTGAACCAATAGTATAGGTAGGCGGATGCTGCAAAAGAATAAGTCTCTCCGGCTGCTCGCCAGAATCAATGGCATGCACACTTTCTTTTTGCAGCTCCCAGGCCGTCCCATACTCCATAATAGGGTCATATGAAATCTGCAGCTTACGAATATCCGAATTATTCATACCGTCAGGTCCCCTTTTTCAGTCTCATGCCTGCACAGTTTGGCTCGTTATTATTTTAGTAAAGTTTCGTATCCGGGGTATATCCTTCAATGTTATCCTTGACGCGTTGCAAGAAACGACCACAAATGACTCCGTCCAGAATCCGATGATCGAGCGACAGACAAATATTAGCCATTGATCGCACACCTATCATATCGTTAATGACCACAGGTCTTTTTACAATCGATTCAAATGTTAAAATCGCTGCCTGTGGATAGTTAATGATTGGATAAGAAAGAATGGAGCCAAACGAGCCTGTATTATTTACAGTGAAAGTCCCTCCCTGCAAATCTTCCAGGCTCAGTTTGCCTTCGCGTGTTTTTTGTGCCAATTCATCAATCTCACGAGCCAACCCAGCGACATTTTTCTGATCAGCCTTCTTAATCACAGGAGTGATAACCGAATCTTCTGTACCTACCGCTAACGAGATATTGATATCACGTTTGACAATAATTTTGTCTACAGCCCAGACAGAGTTCATAATCGGGTAATCCTTAATCGCACTCACAACAGCCTTCATCATGAAAGCCAGATAGGTTAGATTGATACCTTCTTTACGCTTGAACTCATCCTTATGTTTATTGCGCAGTGCGACCAGATTAGTCACGTCTACCTCAATCATTGTCCAAGCATGCGGAATCTCAGAGACACTTTGACGCATTCTTGTAGCAATTGTATTCCGGATTGGCGTTACATCAATCAGGTATTCAGAACTGCTGCCTCTGCCACCCTCAACTTCAATTGTTGGAATACGAGGAGATTCGCTCAAGTGTAGACCCGAATGGCGAAGTGGCTCTTCTGCCTTCTTCTCTTGGGCTTGAACGAACTGTGGAGCAGGCGGTTGTGACGCCATTGGGGCAGGCTGGCTAGCAGAAATCGAAGCAGCAGATCTAGCTCCGCCGCTTTCGAGGAAAGTCAGCACATCCTTACGGGTAATCCGACCACCCATACCAGTACCAGCAACTAAGGTCAGATCGATGTTATGTTCAGCAGCCAAAGTCTGTACCGCAGGAGAATAGCGTGCACGCATCATATCGCCAGCAGTTGAAGTCGCACTTTGTCCTGCAGCATTATTAGAGGAATTAGCTGCAACTGTGTTAGTGTTAGTCACGTTTGCAGCAGCAGATGCAGTCACAGGCACGGCTATACGACAAATGACTTCGCCGACATTGACAACCTGGCCTTCTTCCGCCAATAGTTCACCCATAACTCCATCTATCGTTGAAGGTAATTCAGCATTTACTTTATCTGTAATAAGCTCACATATTGGTTCGTATTGCTCTACCGGATCGCCCGGTTTCTTCAGCCATTTACCGATCGTCGCCGATACTAGCGATTCCGCCAGCTGCGGCATGATCACGTCAGTCAACTTTTGGTTGTCAGACATCTTTTCACTCCTTAAAAGTTTTACGAAGCATTGACTCTTAGAAAGACTACATAGTAAAACTTGCTTCGTAAGCATATTCTTAAAGTTTTACGAAGCTTCGTCAGCATCACCTGAGTTTTAGGAAGCTTCGCATCTACTCAACAAATTAATATTGTGCCAGCCGGAGCATTTCCGCCTTCACTTTTTCTTTACTTAGCATGAAAAACTTCTCCATTGGCGGGCTGATTGGCATCGCCGGAACATCGGGACCACAAAGACGGAAGATTGGTGCATCCAGCTCGAACAGACAATGCTCAGCGATAATGGCCGCCACTTCGCCGCCAATTCCGCCTGTTTTATTATCTTCATGCACAATCAATACCTTACCGGTCTGACGGGCAGCAGCTATGATCGCATCACGATCCAGCGGTTGCAAGGTACGCAGATCAAGAATATGTGCTGTAATTCCTTCCTCGCGTTCCAATTCTTCCGCAGCCTGCATAGCAAAATGCAGCGGGAGACTGTAGCCAATCACCGTAATATCCGTTCCCTCACGCAGCAGATTAGCTTCGCCAATTGGAACGGTGTAATCCCCTTCCGGCACTTCTTCCTTGATCAGCTTGTAACACTTTTTGTTCTCAAAGAAAAGCACCGGATCAGGATCACGTACGGCTGCCTTCAGCAATCCTTTAGCATCATAAGCGGAGTAAGGCGCTACAATCTTCAATCCAGGTGTTCCAAAGAAAATCGATTCTGGACACTGTGAATGATACAAACCGCCGAACACCCCGCCACCAATAGGGGCACGAATGACAACCGGGCAACTCCAATCGTTATTTGAACGATAGCGGATTTTAGCCGCTTCACTGATAATTTGATTCGTCGCCGGAAGCATAAAGTCGGAGTATTGCATTTCAGCTATTGGTTTCATTCCGTACATAGCTGCTCCGATGGCTACACCAGCAATCGCTGATTCAGCGAGGGGTGTATCCATAACCCGCTCTTCGCCAAACTGTTCCTGTAGACCTTTAGTTGTGGTAAATACGCCGCCTTTGAGACCAACGTCCTCACCAAGCACGAACACGGAATCATCGCGCTCCATTTCTTCCTTCATCGCGAGCCTGATGGCATCGATATATTCCATTATAGCCATGGTTTATGCCCCTCCTTTGAGGTCGGAATCACTGTATACATGCAGCAGTGTGTCTTCCGGTTTCGGGAACGGAGCATTATCGGCATACTCGATAGCCGCTTTAAGCTCAAGATTGCATTCAGCAGCAAGATCTTGTTCTTGCTCGTCACTCCACAATCCCAGACCGATCAAGTAATTACGGAATCCTGCTACGCCGTCCTTCTTCCAGTTCTCATCAACCTCTTCTTTGGTCCGGTAAGCCAGATCATTATCTGAGGTGGAGTGTGGAGACAAACGGTACATCATCGCTTCAATCAGCGTAGGACCTTCACCCGCGAGGGCTCTTTCCCGCGCTTCCTTAACGACACGATAAACCTCAAGCGGATCGTTTCCGTCTACACGCACACCAGGAAATCCATAACCCAGTGCACGGTCGCTAACCTTGCCGCCTAACTGTTTATGAACAGGAACAGAGATTGCGTACTGATTGTTCTGGCACATGATAATAACCGGCAGCTTATTCACTCCGGCAAAGTTACAAGCTTCATGAAAATCCCCCTGATTGCTGGAACCTTCACCGAAGGTTACAAAGGAGACGAATTTCTTCTTCTGCATTTTGGCCGCCAGAGCAAAGCCAACCGCATGAGGGACCTGCGTGGTTACAGGGCTTGACCCTGTCACAATACGCAGACGTTTACTGCCAAAGTGACCCGGCATTTGCCGCCCACCACTGTTTGGATCTTCTGCCTTAGCGAATACGGACAACATAAGTTCGCGTGTAGTCATACCCACTGAGAGCACGAAAGCATAATCGCGGTAATAAGGTAAAAAATAATCATTTTGCCGGTCCAGCGCGAACGCCGCCGCCACCTGACCCGCCTCCTGGCCTATACCGGAGACATGAAAGTTGATCTTGCCAGCGCGCTGAAGCAGCAGACTGCGCTCATCGTATTTACGAGCGAGCGACATATATCTGTACATATCGATGACCTGGCCGTCACTAAGTCCAAGCTGCTTATGTCTGTTAATCGTTTCTACAGTACCTTGGGATTCCATAAAGAGATACCTCCTTATTCATAAAGCCTGAAGTCTTACAGGAATTAAGACCAATTGTGCCCTGATCTTAAAACCTGGTACTAAGACTTGACTTGAGTATATTATAATCCCTTTCTACCCAAAAAGAAAAGCTAAGAAAAACTAAAATCCAATAGATCTTCCATCCACAGCTAACATTGCTTCTCCGATAATCTCCGAAAGGGTAGGGTGAGCATGTATAGCTTCACCAATCTCCCAAGGTGTTGCATCCAGTAGCTGTGCCAAGGCCGCTTCTCCAATCAGATCCGTCACATGAGGACCAATCATCTGCACACCAAGAATATCTCCACTGCTACGATCCGCTACAACTTTGACAAATCCGTCCTTCTGGCCATATACAATTGCCTTACCAATGGCCGAGAATGGGAACTTGCCAATCACTACATCATGTCCAAGCTGTTTAGCTTCCTTCTCGGTGTAGCCCACACTTGCTACCTCAGGCCGAGTATAGACACAACGTGGTACTAAATGTGTATGATAAGGATGTAGCTTCTCACCAGATAGATGGTTAACCGCCATTATCCCTTCATGACTGGCTGCATGAGCCAATTGAAGCCCACCGATGCAGTCGCCAATGGCATAAATATGCGGCTCTGCCGTCTGCATACTAGCATTTACAGCAATAATCCCTTTGTCAAAGCGAATGTCTGTGTTTTCCAGACCAATATTCTCGATGTTGGCCACTCTGCCTACGGATACAAGCAATTTTTCTGCCATTAGGCTTTGACTTTGCTCTCCCTTACGGGCTTCGATCGAAATTCCATCCTCCGTTACCTGGCAGGTTGCAGCATCCACTGTAGTTTCAGTCAGTACCTTAACCCCACGCTTTTTCAACAAACGTTGCAGTTCCTTAGCTATCTCTTCATCCTCTTGAGGCAGTAACTGACCTGCCGCTTCAACCACAGTCACCTGCACTCCAAAATCAGCCAGCATTGAAGCCCATTCGACCCCAATTACACCACCGCCCACAATGATGATAGAGGATGGCAGCTCTTCGAGCATGAGCGCTTCATCACTGCTAAGAATCACTTTCCCGTCTGGTTCGAGACCAGGCAATACTCGTGGACGTGAGCCCGTAGCGATAATAAGATGGCTGGAAACTACTGTTTCCATCTCCCCATCTTCCAGTTCCACAGCTACAGCACCGCTGCGCGGAGAAAAAATAGAAGGACCCGTTACGCGCCCTTTACCTTTGACAACTTGTATTTTATTTTTGCGCATCAAATATTGTACGCCTTGATGAAGTTGCTCAACTACAGCTTCTTTGCGTTTCTGTACCTTTGGGAATACCAGCTGTACACCGCTTGTCTCAATGCCATAGCTCTCGCTCTCATTGATTTCAGCATATACCTCTGCACTACGGAGCAGCGATTTACTAGGAATGCAGCCCCGATGCAGACAGGTTCCTCCCAGTTTGTCCATTTCGATGACGACAACGGACTTTCCAAGCTGTGCAGCGCGAATAGCCGCCACATACCCTCCAGTACCTCCGCCAAGTATGGCCACGTCACATGAAATTGTCATGATATGTATCCTCCAGTCATTACACGTAAGTTCATTTTACTTAGTATATTGTACTCTCTTTTTGCTCTATTACAAAACTTATAAACGTCATATGCAAATGGACTTTTTCTTGCTAAAGCGTTATCATATGGGTGAATCTAAAGGGCTAAGAGGGGTAGGAGACACTTATGAAACTGTTAATTTCACGCTTCATTGCCATCCTTATTCTTGTGTTTCCGGGCTTAATAGCAATGAAGGGCTTCCTCATGATGAAGGATGATATTTTTGATTACATATCCATGCATGGTGATGATTCTGTAGTGCCCCACTTTGCTTGGCTGCATTTCGGTGGTGGATTGCTGCTCTTCGCAGCTGGCATGACTTTCCTTGGTGGCTGGATTCTGGCTAGGGACCGTAAGAAGAATTACGTAGGTCCAAGGTTCAAGGAGAAGCAAAAGGCGAAACAAGCCGGAACGCAGGAAACGATCTCTTAAGAGGCTATGCTAAACTTAGGATCAGCTTTTTCATCTCATCATTTATTCACCTGATCATCTGAATCTCGAATCGCACACAATCAAGCCTTAATACCCTGCTGATTGTAATTTGTACAATAGATTCCCCCATATTTCAAACCCTCCCAGTTCACCCGATCTGGTGCTCGTTATCTATCACAAATAACATAAAGGCGAGAACTTCATGGACGCAATCTGCGCTCCCTGAAAATTCTCGCCTTTTTCTTAAATACCCGCCTTATCAAGCGCCTCTTTCCGCCGCCCCTGTACCAACTCGCTGTACAGTCCGCCTTGCTTCAGCAGCTCTTCATGAGAGCCATGCTGCAATAATCTGCCGCCCTGAAGCACAAGAATTCGATCAGCTGCACGTATCGTGCCAAGTCTATGAGCAATGACGAAGCTCGTTCGCCCTTTCATCAGCGCCTGCAGCCCTTCCTGAATCTTGATCTCGGTCACTGTATCAATACTGCTGGTTGCTTCATCAAGCACAAGCATAGAGGGGTTAGCAAGAATCGCTCTCGCAATGGAGAGCAGCTGCTTCTGCCCTTGGCTTATACCGCTGCCATCCGCCGAGAGCATCCGTTCATAACCTTCGGGCATTCGCATAATAAAAGAATGGGCATTGGCCAGCTTAGCCGCCTCTTCAACCTCTTCATCGGACGCATCCAGCCTCCCGTATCGGATGTTATCGCGGATACTCCCTTTGAACAAAAAGGAATCCTGCAATACAAAGGCCATATGACTTCTCAAGCTTTCCCGCCGAATCGAAGTGATATCTAAGCCATCCAGCGTGATTTTCCCCTGATTAGGATCATAGAAACGGGATAACAGCCCAATTAGCGTTGTTTTGCCTGCACCGGTAGGTCCAACTAAAGCGATCATCTCGCCAGGCTTCGCTTCAAAGCTGATATCCTGCAGCGTGTTAGAACCTCCATCATAAGAAAAAGCTACATTTTCAAACTTCACCGCACCCTGTACAGTTTCAAGTGATTTGGCTGCACCTTCATCTTTAGCCTCGGTCTCTTCGTCCAGCACTTCAAACACCCGCTCGGCCCCTGCCACCGCTGAGAGCAAGGTATTCCACTGATTCGCTAAATCATTAAGCGGACGAGTAAACTGGCGGGTATATTCAACGAATACGATGATCACACCCACTGTAATCGACCCACGGATCGCAAGCAGACCACCAATTCCTGCAACTATGGCGAAGCTGAGATTATTAAGACCATTCATAAGCTTGGGGATGAAACCAGAAATGGACTGCGCCCAGTAGCCTGACAGCATAATTCGCTTGTTGCGTTCATGAAAACCAGAGATGACGCGTTCCTCTTGTGAAAAAGCCTTGATAATCCGTTGTCCGGATAAGGTCTCCTCAATATAACCGTTAAGCTCCCCTACATTGCGCTGACGTTCTTTAAATAATGGGCCTGTACGGCGTGTAATCCAGCGCATGCCTAACAACATCAAAGGCACTACGAGGAATGTGAGCAGCGTCAACAAGGGACTAAGCCACAGCATAACCCCTACGGTTCCTAGCAAGGTTAAGACACTTGAAAATATCTGAATAGCCGAGCTATTCAACGTAGAGCTGACGTTCTCGATATCATTGGTAAGACGGCTCATAATTTCCCCCTGCTGTCTCCGATTAAAAAAGGAAATAGGCAGACGGTGTAAATGGGAGAATAGCTCCGTACGCATCCGTAATACAGTTTCTTGAGCAATTTCGATCATCCATATGTTTTGCAGCCAAGAAGTCAGAGAATAAAAAATGTACACACAAGCAAGGCTTGTCAGAAAAACAACCCATGATCGCCCGCCGGTACCTTCCAGATAATTATCCACCGCTCTGCCAATCATGTATGGCCCCAGCAGCGCTAGCGCTGAGCTGAAGACAACCATGATCAGTACAAGAATAAGCTTGGCTTTACGCTCAGCTAGATAACTCCAGATCCGGATCAGCGTCCCTGACCAATCCTTCGCCTTTGCTTTGGGTTTGCCGCCAGATGCTGTCCCTAGACTTCGTCCCACGCCAAGTTCAAAATTCGGTTTAGGATGACGAAAAGGTTCAATTAATGCTTTGAACATGCTGCTTCGCCTCCTCTACCTGTGATTCATAAATCTTGCGGTACAGCTCGGAGCTTGCCATAAGCTCCTTATGCGAGCCTTTGCCAATTAATCGTCCCTCATCCAGCAACAGGATCAAATCAGCTGATGCCGTTGAACTGATTTTCTGAGTAATCAAAAAGGTTGTACAGGAGATATCCTTTAGCGCCTCCAGCAAAAGCCCTTCCGTAACCGCATCAAGGGCACTGGTGCTGTCATCAAGGATCAACATAGCCGGTTTTCTAACAAGTGCACGGGCAATCGTTAACCGCTGCTTTTGTCCGCCGGAGAGATTAACCCCTCGTTGACCAAGCATCGTGTCATAACCATCTGGCAACCCTTTTACCGTCTCGTGAATTTGTGCAGCTCCCGCTGCTTGTTGGATTTGTTCCAGTGTGGCGTGTTCATTGCCCCATGCAATATTATCGCGAATTGATCCGCTGAAAAGCTGCAATTCCTGAGGCACATAACCTATCGATTTCCGCAGTCTGGAAATATCGATATCGGCACTTTTTTCACCGTCAATCCAAATGGTGCCGTCTGTCTCTTCATACAAGCGCGGAATCAAACTCACGAATGAGGATTTTCCTGATCCGGTCGCCCCCATAATCGCTACTCGCTCACCAGCAGCTACTTCAAAATGAATGTCCTCCAGGACAGAGATATCACTATTAGGATACTTAAAGCAAACGCCTTCAAATTTAACGTGGCCCTGAATTGGCTCACCTTGCAAAGTCCCGCCTTCACGAACTCCAGCTCCCGCTTCCATAACTTCTGAAACACGTTGAGAGGAGGCACGAGCGCGGGAAAATGTTACAACAAGACCAGAGATAGCTGATAACGCCCCAATTGTTCGCAAGGAGTAATTAATAACAGCAACAGTCTGACCCAAAGTAGCCTCCCCATTGGAAATGGCTATCCGTCCAAACCATAAAATCGCCAAAATCGCCGCATTCACAATAAGCATAACAAAAGGCATCGTCGTCTCAGTCAAACGCAAGGCAGACACTGTTGATCTCATCAAATTCCCGCTAAATACCGTGAAACGTTCAATCTCATACCCCATACGCACAAATACGCGGATCAAGCGAATACCCGTAAGGTTCTCCTGAATCACGCCATTAACTCCGTCTAAACGCTGCTGGACCGTACGAAATAATAAGGAAGCTTTTTTCATAATCCAGTAGAGGAAAAAAATCAACAAAGGTAACGCCACCGTCAGCAGTAATCCCAGCTTCACATGAACAACTAACGCCATAATCACACTGCCTACCACAACAAGTGGCACCCGTGTCATAAAGCGCAAGCTCATAAAAATAGTATCCTGCAGCTGTGATACATCGCCAGTCAGACGGGTAATCAGTGACGAAGTAGCAAAACGATTAAATACTTCATACGTAAAAGACTGTACCTTTTCGTACAATTTGTCCCTAAGATCGAACGCAAAGCTCTGACTTGCATGGGCAGCAAAAAAAGAACTGAGTACCCCGGCTGTAAACGCAACTACCGCGCTGCCGATCAATACACTGCCCCACAGCCATACTACAGAGGTATCTTTTTCTCGGATCCCCAAGTCAATGATTCTGGAAATGATCAAAGGCTGTGATAATTCTACCGTCAATTCAATGAGCATCATTACAAGGGCAGCTATTGCAGCTACCTTATATTTTTTGAGAAAAGAGAAAATCAAAGCCATTCGCATACCCTCTTTTTCTATTCGTACAGTGCATCCCTTAACCGAGTTGACATCGTGGAAGCCTGTCCAGTTTTCAGTATTGCTCGACGCAGTGCTTTATTACTCCGATTCAATTCCACCAAATCCGCCATCATTTCTTCCAGCAAGCTTTCAGTGTCACTGGATAAATCTCCATTCTGCTGCAAAAGAGCTAACCGTTCCTTATATTCGTCTAATCTTTCAGTCACACTTATTACTTCCTTTCCCATCTCTTATTACCTCTTATCATACCACATCCAATCAATCGCAATGTTTTCACTGGATACATCCGATCCGAATATGATACTCTAATATGGTCGCATTTTTAAGATATAATCAATGTTTTTTACGAAAGGATAGATGGAAGTGGCACAATTGTTTTTCAAATACGGAGCAATGAACAGTGGTAAATCTATTGAGATACTCAAGGTTGCACATAATTATGAAGAGCAGGGGAAATCGGTGCTCATTTTCACTCCATCCATAGACGACCGGGACGAGGTTGGTTTTATTTCTTCTCGTATTGGGCTTCGGAAACAAGCAATCCCCATCGATGAGAACACAGATATTTATAATATCGTCAGCAGTAACCAACCTAAACCACACTGTGTACTTATTGATGAATGTCAATTTCTAAGCAAGGAATGTATTCTCCAGCTAGTGCGTATCGTTGATGAGCTGGGCATTCCGGTAATGGCCTTCGGACTTAAAAATGATTTTCAGAATCAGTTATTTGAAGGCAGCAAATATATGCTGATCTACGCTGATAAAATTGAGGAAATGAAGACGATCTGCTGGTTCTGCGAGCGCAAAGCTACTATGGCTCTACGAGTAGAAAACGGCAAGCCCGTATATAGCGGCAAGCAAATCCAGATTGGTGGCAATGAAGCTTACTATCCGGTATGCCGCAAATGTCACAAGAATCCACCGCTATAGCCGTGTATAAAAAGCATCCCAAAGCCATAAAGGCTATTGGAATGCTTTTTTGATTAAGAAGATATTACACTAAATATCTTTCTTTAAGAATATTCAAATGATGATGGTCATGTCCAATCATAATGCAGGCCTGAGCTCTCGCAGAAAGAGTAGCCTCGTTAACTATTCCCTTCCGGATCCATGCTTCCTCCGGCAGAGTTTCCATTAGGAGTAATGTCGATTCTCGAACAAGCTTGTAGTGGGCCAGCAATGCTTTTAAAGTGTGCGCTTCGAAATTGGCGGTAAGTACATAGTCTTTCTCTTCAAAACCCGGCAGTGGAGTCGTATCCCCTCTGGCGATGCACAATAAACGGTAGGACATGATTCTTCCGGTATCAGCCAGATGTCCGACCATTTCCTTGATACTCCATTTCTCCGGAGCGTAACGATAGTCCCCTTGTTCTTCCGTAAGTTTCGAAATAAAAGTGCAAATCTCATCCGTCTGCTCTCTAAAAATAGTAATGATGTCTCCTTCAGCTGGCACTAAATCGACATATTTTGATAATTCTTTGAGATACTCACTGCTTTCTGGACGTCGATCCATGTCTAAACCCCTCTCATTTTGAATTTTTTTGAAAAAATAGGAGGAAAATTATACTGTAGTTGTTGTATTTTAGCTCATTTTATACGATACTTGCAATAATAGGGTTAGTTAAACTAGAAGTCATCGGGAGTGTCGGCATGCTAGATTTTATTCTTTTTATGATATTTTCAATACTAGAGACTTATGCAATGTTTTTTCTGGCTTTCAAAATCTTCAAAATTGATTTATATCATAAAGAGATGGTGTTTGCTAGTTTTATTATGGGCTTTTCTTCTTATACAATTAGGATCAACTATGGGATGTTTCCATTAGATATTTTCTCACAATATGCACTAATGTTTTGTTTTATGTGGATGTTATTCCGGATTCATCCCTTCTACGCTTCTATATTAACCGGGATGACCTATCAAGCATACTTGGTGATTCAGACCAGTCTTATGTATCTATTAAACTCTGTAATCATCATGCCTCTAAATATCTTGAATCCGATTACCAAAAACATGATTACAATGCAGGTTTTATCAGCATTAACCGCGATTCTCATTGGTATGTATGTAGGTCATAAACGTATTGGATATGACTTTGTACCTGATAAACCCGATGTAAAAATTAAACCAACGACTAATGAAAAAATATTATTCGCTCTTAATCTTCCTACAATAATTGTCGTTACTTCACTCAACTACTTTTTTGAATCTCGTTTCTTTTTCATAATCCCATTTCTCTATGGAATACTATTATGGGGATATCTATATTTCTCATACAAAAAGGACAGAAATAATTATGAATCATTTATCTCTTAAAATTGTTGAGTTCATTAAGAAAAGTAATCCAGAGCAAACGCATTCTATTGAAATCATGCATTATGCCCTTAGCATTATTATGAATACTTTATTAATTATTATGACTTCGTTATGCATTGGCGGGCTCACTGGACAGCTTAAGGAAACATTCTTAGCCTTATTCAGCTTCATACTCCTAAGAATGTCATCTGGTGGTGTGCATTTAAAATCCGCAAGAGCCTGCAATATTGTATCTATCTTTATCTGTTCACTTATCCCTCATATTACCTATCTAATACATAACCATTTGATTTGGATTAATCTTTTTTCTTTACTTGTAATGATCTTATGTGCTCCGAATCCTGATGCTAATGCTCAAATCCCCAAAGAATGGTATTTGGGTTTAAAGATCATTTCCATAATTCTGGTTTCTTTGAATTTTTGGATCCATTCGTCTGTCATTGGATTGGCATTTTTAGTTCAATCCTTTACAGTTATAATCCCATTACAAAGGAGGTCAATCAGATGAAAAAAACCTTAGCTCGTTATGCTTCTAACCTACTGGGTACTTCTGCTCAAGTTTTTACAAAAATTCTAAAACCAGCAGCTTACAGCCCTGAAATTCCAAAAGAACTGCGCAAGTAATTAAACAAGGATGGGGAAAAGATGCGTGTCTTACAGAAAGACGGTTCCTCTAGTGATATTCTAGAGGAAGATATATTGTATTTCTCGAATTATAAGAATACAATATTCGTCCATACGAAAGAAGGCGAATTTATTCTCCCCACCACGCTTTCCGATCTTTCCGTAGCGTATGAGGGTAAGGGATTCGAACGCCTTGACCGCAGCAATGTCGTCAATATCAACAACATAGAAGGCTATGATCCCGGGCGGAAGATTGTATGCTTTAATCAAGGTACGCAGTTCACTACTGTTTCGGAATCCAATGAACCTCGCCTTAAGAAGTATCTTGCTTCACAAAAGAAAAAACCGTCAGAATAAAATTCAGTTTTTTAATAATCCCGGCATGTTCACGCATGCCGGGATTATTTTATTAAAAATTGAAACTTTTTAGCAATTTCCTCAAAATCGCACATTATGCCATAATAATCCTCAAATGTAAAGATAAATTCGTAGGATGAATGACAGGAGACGGATCCTATTCCAAATGATACCATATAGATAAACCTATAATAAAAAACAATTAATGATGGAGGATCATAATGAATTACTATTTTCATCCCTCTCCACGGCCCTCATCTCTGGAATCTATATCTGACGAGGATTTACTAAGAATCTATGAGCTAGCGATTGATGCCCATGCGTTACCGGATTTCATTGAAATTATTAAAGAGATCATGAGAAGTAGAAATCTCATAGATTCTGAAAATATATAACATCCCCTTCCCCATTAAATTCACACTGACGCATGGTAGACATTTTTCTTCAGCTTCAACCAACAATAAGCTCCTTAGGTCGCCTTAAGTCAACTACATTAACATAAAAAAGGTAGAGCCTCCGCGGCCCTACCTTTTTTATATGCACATATGATGGTTAATCTGAGATAAAAATAATGCTCTATTCTGTAATTTCTGTTTTGAAAACATTTTCCAATTTGCCGCCGAGTCTTTTCTTCAAGGGAACCTTAATATCTCTGCCCAATTCTTTAAAGAAAGTTTCAACATCACATTTCACATTTTTTGCAGTTGCGATTACCGCACCATCACCAACAATGTTTTGATTCGCTTCAAGAGGAACATCAACTTCGATGTCATACTTTTTGGATAATGTCTTGATGTAACGTGCGAAGATCTCCAGCAATTCCTCGTTATTAAAATTCTCTATAGCGACTTTGCCCTTGCTGGTAAACTTCATGTTAATTTTCATTATTAATATCCCCTTTTCTGTCAAACCATTTTTAGTTGTTAGTTTATGGATCAAGATGAATAGATGGCTGCAAGAAAGGGCAACATTCATTCATTTTTGAGATCATTAGCAAAAGGCATACATTATTTATAAGCACCCTTTATTTGTTGTACTTTAAACTGAGTAAATTCTTTAAGTGCTTGTATGACCTGATCCTGTTCCTCTTCCTTCAGTTCATAAACGCACTCCCGTAGCCACTCGCCAAATAGAAAGGCTTGACGCCCTTTACGGGGGCTCTTTCTTAAGGAGTCGAGGTTACCCTCAAACTTATCGTTCAGGACATCGGTCAGATTGTATTTCTCAATCTTCTCTATTACCATTCCTGCCCCATATTCCGTTTCGTAAACTATAACTTCATTCGAATCAAAGGAAACGTACGATGTTTCTTTCCCTTCCTTCGCTCTGAATTCCTTAAGCTTGTTAAAGGCTGTCTCGTAGATGTAATCTTGAGACTGTTTGAGCTGTGGCAGCTCATATCCTTGCTTCAAGGTCTTGATATATTCAATATCTGGCATATAATCTGCCAAATGGTACATCCGATTCTTCAGATCCGTTCCAAGCGCTTCAATGATCTTGTCCAGATTGTCTTTAAGCGGAATGCTCTCTCCACGTTCGATTTTGCTAAGCTGTGAGTAACTTATACCGCTCTTTTCTTCCAGTCCTCTTAAGGTTAACCCTCTCGTCTTTCTGATGTGCCGAATGAAATTACCCAGCTCATCGGGATAGTTCTCAAAATCATTCATGGGAGTCACCTCCCTACTATCATAACACAACATAACAATTTGTGTTGGCTAATAACAATTATTCCTTGTTTTTACTTGCCTCTGAAGAGTAATTCCCAGTATTCCACGCCCAATATAACCCTATCTTTACAAAATACTGGAAAAAGACTCAGCGCTCTTCTGTAAGGATTTGGAATATGCTCATTACTCACCTCAGTTTTACTTTCTGCTTAAGCCCCATCCATCTTCTTGGTCTTACCTTCCGCTTTCTGCTCACTTTACTCACCTGGCTCACTTGGCACACTTGGCTCAACTAGCTCACTTTACTCACCTGACTCAACTAACTCACCTAGCTCACCTTGCTTACCTAGCTCAACTAGCTCACCTAGCTCACCTAGCTCACCTTGCTTACCTAGCTCAACTAGCTCAACTAGCTCACCTGACTCACCTAGCTCCACTTGGCTCACCTGACTCAACTAACTCACTCATTTCTACCTCATCGGACCGAGGAGACCTTATCAAGCTGATTTCAGCCATTCTGCTCATCTATCGGACTCAGATGCAGCTATTCATTAAAATATATTACGATTCCGGGCAAAAGTATGACAATAAGAGCTATGGAGTCCGAAAATTTGGAAAAATGGACCAAAAAGTTAAAATAGCGGCAATACAGTCCGTTACGATCCCAAACCATCGAGGCTATCTGTTAAAACAAACTTTCTTGATAAAAGTAGCTCGTCCGAGCCGAACTTACCAAGTGTGCATCGCTGTTGGCGTACTTTAGCTTTAGCGTACCTCAGCAAGCGTACTTTAGCCTGCCTCAGCGAGCCTGCCTTAACTTTCCGTTCTACATTTCCCCTTCTCCAATCCTTTGTGTCTCACCACCTGTTTTTACTTTTAATTCGCTTTCCCCCTCTGTGTACATGCGTGCGTACCCTGCACATATCCAACTAATCCAATTATCAAAAAAACAGCCAGTCCCCATCAACCTGAGACTGGCCACAATCATTACTCCATAACACTCAGCAGGTTGAGGATCGTCTGTGCACTTTCAGCACGTGTTCCGTTTTGGTTCGGTGCAAATTGTCCTTCAGCCCGTCCTTGCATCAGACCAAGTCTGTACACTTCGCTGATTGCCTCTTGAGCCCACTGTGGAGCATAACCAATATCGTTGAATGCCGAAATGTTACGGCTAGCTACAGATACATTACTCTTCGCGTAAGCATATGCACGAGCCAGCATTGCAGCCATCTCCTGGCGGGAAATCTTCGCCTCCGGTTCAAACTGTGAAGCAGTCTGGCCGTTAATCACTCCTGCTTGTTTGGCTAACCCTACTGCTTCTGCATACCATTTATCTGCAGGTACATCAGCGAAAGCAGGTTCCGCTTGACCTTTCAAGCCAAGCGCACGAACTAACATCGCTGTGAACTCCGCCCGTGTAACCGCACGGTTCGGATCAAATTGGTCAACAGCAACACCTTGTACAAGTTGTTTTGCCGCAAGCTGCTTCACAGCAAGGTAAGCCCAGTGATCGGACTTCAAATCTTTGAATGTTTTATCAACTTCTAAAACAATGTATTTACTAAAATGACTGACGGCAGCAGATAGATAACCATTCGTCCATGTACTGCTCATATACTCTAATTTACCCACGTCTTCGATAAAATAAATACCGAATAAGCTTCGATCTACATCTGCACCGACCTTATATGAAATCATAATCGGCTCTGCAAACTGTCTTAACGAGAAGGACTGATCATTTTGTGTGAATATGCTAAGCGACCATTCCCGCAGATCACTTTTCGCCCGCAATTGTGCACCCGCAAGTGCACTTGCACGAGCCAACAGATCCACTGCTGTATTATCAGCTACAGGTTTCAGCCGTAGCGAAATCGTACTCTTGGCAAGAGCCTCAGCTGAGATTAGCTTACTTAGTTCTGCCAGTACTGTAGCAGGAATCGTAACGGATAAATCCTGCATAACCACTCTAAGCGGTGCGCGTCCAAGCAGCTCTGCTGCATTGCCTGGCAAAAGTAATTCCGTAATCGCCCCATTAACAGAAACCACAACTTCACCTTGAGCATTCTTGCTCTCTGACAGTTGAGAAGCCGTTATGGTGACTACGCCCGTTTGTGCTGATGCCAACGGAGTTGGTGTAGCGGTTGGCATTGGTGTCACCTCAGGTCCCGGCACCCAAGCACCCGGCGTTGATGTTGGCTCTGGACTTGGTATTGGTGTCGGTGTTGGTGTTGGTGTTGGTGTTGGTGTTGGTGTTGGTGTCGGTGTCGGTGTCGGTGTTGGTGTTGGTGTTGGTGTCGGTGTCGGCTCTGCGCTTGGTGTTGGCTCTGGGCTTGGTGTCGTACCCGGCGAGCCCTCAGTCACTATCAGAATATATTCAGTGCTCAAACCGTTATAAACAGCGCTGACTTTTGTTGTACCAGCACTCAAAGCATGAAGTTCTCCAGCCTCACTAATCATTGCAATGGAATGATCAGATGTATCAAAGATTACTCCCTCGAACAATTCTTGCTTGCTGCCGTCACTGTATACCGCCTGAACAACAACGGAGCCTTTACTTCCTTGTTCCAGCGAATCTGGCCCATTCATCGTTATTTCTGTAAGAATAGGTGTCTCATCATTTGTTACGACAAGGTTATACTCCGAGGCGAACTCCCTATAGGTTACTGAAATCACAGTGGAGCCTTCCTGATGAGCCTGAACTAAACCCTGATCATTGATCGTAGCAATATGTTCATTCAAGCTGGAATAATGAAGTCCATCTAATATTGCGGTACGTTTCCCAGATGCGTAGACAGCTTCTGTTACAGATTGGTCGACTTCTTCCGGTTTAAGCTGTCTCTTTCCCTGAAGCTTAATTGCTTGCAGCGCATCTACAGTTATCGTACTTTCAGCAAAAATATTCGGGTAACCTGCCACTGTGACTCTTATCTTAGCTGTCCCTGGCTTCAATGCAGTAACCAAGCCATTTTCATTTACAGTAACAACTGATTCTGCCGGATCAGGAACGATGGTCCAAAGCTTTGTCAGATGATTAGCCTCATCCGGCCCCACCTTAGCTTGCAATTGCAGGCTAGCCCCAGGCTCAAGCTCTACAGCAGTTTGGTCCAGCGTAATGGATTCCGGAACCAATTTGCCGATTACTAAACGGTCAATCTCAACCCCGTCTACTGTTCTTGCGGTAACCGTAATCTCGTTCTTCTCAATCTCAACAGCCGTATAGATTTGCTCATCTTCGTCATATATTTTTTCCTGCCAAAAACGTGGTGTCAGCGCATAGAACTTAGGACCCGAGGAACCGCCGATAACATACCGAGTGCCTTCGCCTTCTGCAACCTGTTTACCCTCCTTCATCGGAAAAGTTCGCAAATAGATATGATCATGACCGTTCATGACCAAATCTACGTTGTGCTTATCAAAGACCGGAACCCACTTCGCTTGTACCTGCTCATTCGAATAGATGCTGCCGTACGGTCCTTGATGGAAAAAAATCACCTTCCACTTTTTATCTGTAGCGGAAAGATCCTGATCCAACCACTCGGCCTGTTCAGTGAACGGACTACCTGAATGCTCTGTATTCATAACCACAAAGTGCGTATCCTTAATATCAAAAGAATAATTCGTACCTTTTACGCTCGCCGCACCGTTTTGCGGGTTATTGAATTGCGCCAGATAATCCCCATCTCCATTGGTTCCCATCACTTCATGGTTCCCGATAATCGGAACAAGTGTGGTATTCATCAGCTGCTTTTGAGCTGCATCAAACCACCAGTTCCACTGCTCTTGTTCAAAGCCCTTATCCACCATATCTCCAGCATGAACCAGCATTTCCGCATCCGGCATATACGCGTAAGCCGCTTCAATCGTATCTCCCCAAAGACCAAAACCAGCCTTAGAATCTGCTTGGGAATCTCCGATAAACAGGAATTTTGTAGAAGTGTCCTCACCACCACTTGTAACAAAAGCTCCTTGCTCACTTACATTTGACTCGCCATCACCCACACGATATACATATTCCGTTCCGGGGGTAAGCGCAGTGGCCTCCGCTTTATGAACTCGCATCGTTCCGTCATTGTTGGTGTTGTAAATTGAACTGCGCCCGGTAATTTTTATTACATTCGCAGCTTGAAAGCTTGTAAACTCCGCTTTTTTCACAAGTTCTACTACAGTATCCATGGTCAACGGTTCTGTCTGCCAAGTAAACTGGCGAGAAGTTGCTGCATCTTGGCCCATCGTAACATTAACATTACGCGGAGCTGCAGTAGCGTCATATGGAGCAACCTTGAACGTCATTACAGGACTATAGGTATTTCCTTTTACCGCCTGCAATTTAAAAGTTCCTTCTGCTGAAGTGACAAAGTCAGTAGTTAGTATTCCACTTGCCCCTGAAGCAACACCTTGTACCTCCACTCCATCGAACAGCAGCTTTGCTCCTTCAACGACACTTCCATTCAGATCTTTTACCGCAAAAGATGCATCAAAGCCCTTCGCAAGATCATAATGGTTCCAAGTGAGCATCAACTGTGTCTTCACAACAGATTCAACAGCTGCTCCAATAAAAGAAATAGGAACCCCAGTACCCTCTGTAGAAGTTACCGATCCGGATGTATTTTCAATTACAAAAGCTTTGCTAATATCTCCAGCCAACTGCTCCTGAGTGTAGGGACCCACAAAATCATTTCGAACTGTATATTGAATTTGCCCGATGAGATCCGTATCTCCCAGATTGGAAGAATTGATATTCGTTAAGTTAAGACGCACAGTGCCCAATACCGGATCAATGATGGACTCCACTTGTGTTTCTGATAACATATTCCCCCGAATTACCTGCAAATCTTTAACTGCAGCCGGATTAAAAGCAAACGTAAGATGTCCTTCCTTCAGCTTGTTCGCTTTCTCTGCCGTTACGTCCAAAGTGTAAGTGTTGCCGGCATATACTACTTCTGGTGTTTTGTACAAATAGAACGGAGAGCCCAAATTTACTGTAAAATACCATTCTTTTATCGTCTGGTTACCGCTCAAATCGCGGATGGCAACTTTTACTTTATGACGGCCTTCTGTAAGTGGAACCTTTGGTTTATAAGTGATCTGACCTTTTGGAGGATAAAAGCCATGCTCCACTAATTGATCGTCCACATATACTCGTGTTTTGTCAGGATCGATTAAGGTCGTTCCCGGATGCACTACTGGATCATAACCATCATCCTCACCATTGACGGAAAGGGTCGGTGTAGCTGTTTTGACAATTTCGTTCACGCCGGGATATGCATCTTTAAGAATAGGAGGTGTTCTGTCCTCCTCTAGCGGGCCATAAATGGCACGAATATCATCAACGTAAATAGCTCCCGCACTCTTGTTAAGATTGCTTGTCTCCATATAGCGGACAGGCATATCCATCGTTAACGGGGTGGTTTTCCCCTTAGGAACGGATACTTCGACGTATTTCCACCCCGTCCAGTTCACACCATTTACCTGATCAGTAAAATCCACTGGCACTGCCGCATTATTGCCATCCCGAATCTGTCCCCGCAGCCAGTGCTTTTTGCCATCTCCGTAGATCCACATACTGATCTTCTCAGGATACCCCGGAATCTGAATCCGATTGGCGGTTGAGCTTGCGGCTAAATAAGCACCGGATGTGCCTGTTTTATTAACAAAATCATATTCCAGCTTCAAGGCTTTGTCCCCGTTGCGGACAAAATCCAGATCAGACACTTCCAGAATCGCCACGCTGTTAGCTGCTGCACTAGAGGCTATATATTTATCAATGCCATTCTCAAAATCCTCCAGCATTACAGGCGGTAACCCCACATTTACTTCAAAAGAGGTCTCAACGTCCCTGTATTTAGCATAAATCTTTCCGTTTTTCCCGTTCTCACTCGTCGCCTGAAACAGACCCTTCTCGTCCACGGTTCCGATCTCGCCCTCAACCCGCCATTCGAAGCTAGGGTTGTCAGCTTGAATCACTTGTCTATTACGTAGCGCCTTCACAGTTAATTGTGCAGCAGCACCTGAAGAATAAGTTTTGATCTCATCAGGAAACCTAAGCTCTGTAAGCTTATCTACAACCTCAATTTCAACACTGCCTTTGACTGCCCCAGCCTCTACAATTACATTTCCTGTGCCGGCAGTGATTCCTCCGGTGAAGACTCCGTTCGCATCGACAGTACCAAGGTTAGCGTCCACCTGCCAATTCAGCGTACCCGAATAAGGCGCCGGATGGCCGTTCTCGTCCACTCCTGCCGCTTTGAATATAAAGCTGGAGCCTTGCAAAATACGTTCCGTATTCGGCTGCACAACCAGCTTAGAAGCCGAAGGTTGCTCAGGGGCTGTATTGACAAGCAATAAACCGTTACCGGTTTTACGCTCGTAACCATCTGAGCCCTGATTCATCATTCGGACACCAGATGTACCCGGCATTCTGGCCACAAAAGTAGAAGAACCGCCACCATCCAGATTCATGGCGTTCATTACACCCATATCCTTCAGAATGTTGCCAAGCTCATCGGTATCTACGCCCTCACTAAAACCTGGCGATCTTCCATCCACTTCGAATAAAACGAGACTTCCATCCGCTTTTGTCCCAATGGCTGTCCGCGGATGAATGCCTAAAGGCCCTACACCTTGTTGAACTACTCCGTCTTTTACCAGCGGCCCCTCGCCGCCAATAGCTACCTTCACATCATTCCATTCTCCGCTGAGCGCAAAGCTGGCAGTAACGTTATCGCCAACAGATAACCCTTGCAGAACAGCACGGGACGTACCCTGGGCAGATAAAACCACTTTTCCTTGGGAAAGCGGCGTATTGCCTTGATTGTTGCGGATTTCAGATACCTTCAGCTTCAAGGTCTGGCCGCTTTTCACTTCTCCCTCGACAATATCTAGAACAACCTCGTCACCCTCATTGGTTGACTTTGTAGTTGTATTATAATCTTCCGTATAAAGAACCAGCTCATTTGTATTTCGGTATCGGTTGATGCTGGTCAGATTGGTTGTTTTTCCATTTATCGTCACGTTTTTGGTCAGCTTCGGCACCCCATAAATCGAGCTGCCATCTTCTTTTAAACCGAAAGTAAAAGCTGAAATCGAACTGTTCAGAATTACACCCTCATCCATAAATAACCCATTAGGAACACCCGTAGCAAAACCGGAGATTTCATAGAAATCACCATTGATTCCTGCGATCACTCGGTTTTCAGGTGAATCCGCATACGTGGCCATTTCTGTAACGCCTTTCATACCGTATACCTTTCCATCCTTCGTACCTGCCCGCAGCTCCAAATTTCCTTGTTGCGGGTTGAACTCCACTGCATGTATCTTTTGTAAACCACGTTCATTCTGGAGATCCATCCAGGTATACATCGCCCCAGGTGCAAGCTCTGTTTGGCGAACATCAATAACGGTTCCGTAGTCTGTTGCTGGTAAATCAGAGATCGAAGCGCGAACAATTGCCCCCGGTTGTAACAACGAAATCAACAAAACAAAGATAACAACAACATTAATTTGCCTTAGATACCTTCTCACTGTGTTGACATCCTCCCCACTTGGCTGTCCTAATATCGATCTGAGCTTGGACAACATCATAGGGTTAATATTAACTAGGAAGCGTAAAGGTTAGATAAAATTTACCAAGGCATACTGTTAACTTCGTCTAATCATTTCATCAAATTCATGCTTTAGCCTGTTGATAAATCTTCGGGCGGTCTGGGAGGTCTGTTTTGAAGCAGAGACAATAGCTCCTGAATATTTCGCACGGGTATCTGGTGATCGTAACTCGATGGTTTTCATGAAGGCAGAAGTCATCTCTGATATTTTAAGAAACGAATAATCCAGACCAATTGTGATGGCCAGTCCTTCTGCAACTGCATTCTCAATCGCCCGTGTGTTGTTACTTACAAAAAGCAAATTGATCGGCCCATAGCCAGATAAATATCGCTCTACATAGTCCTTAATGTAAGGATCATCGTATAAAACTAACGTCTGCCCCACTAACTGATCCGGTGTAAGGATTGAATTCAGGGCTAGCGGTGACTGTGGATGTACACCAACTACAATTTTTCCTTCCATTAACCGTTCAAACTTAACCCCCTTATATGTGTCAGGCATTCCCTCCGGTGAGACCATAAGTCCAATGTCCATTTCATCCTGAAGTACATTATCCAGAATTTCTTTGGGTCCTTTTTCAAAAATCTCTATTTTCACATTTGGAAAATCTGCCTTAAAACTAGAGATTACCTTCACCATCAGATGCATGGGTCCAGGTATCGTAGCAATTTTCAAATGACCACTTAACGTATCGCTGTAAATCTGTGCCTCTTCTTTTAATTCATTTACTTTCATCAGGACTTCATTTGCTTTGCTAATAATGGTATTTCCTTCTGCTGTGGGAACCGCCTTTTGCCCGCGCGAACGGATGAACAAAGTAACTCCCAGCTCAGCCTCCAGCATGGTAATGGACTGACTCATTGCGGATAGAGTGATATGACGATTCTGAGCTGCTTTGGTTAAAGAACCAATCTTTGCGACTTCTACAATATTCTCGCATTGCTCCAAATTCATTTGAATCACCCCTTAAGTTAATCTTTACTTAATAACTATTAAATTTACTTAAATTTTAATTAATTTAGACAAGTGTTACAATGTAAATAAGTTAGTAAGTAACCAATTTTACTATATCAACTTTCATTTCTAGTATAACTATATTTCTTGAGGAGGAAACTCAAATGACAGACAAAAGAGTAGCCGTAATAACAGGTGGAGCCAGTGGAATCGGGAAACAAACCGCCATTAAATTTGCAAGTAAAGGTGATCAAGTTGTCGTTGCCGATTTCAATCAACAATTAGGTGAAGAAACGGTAGCACAAATTATTAAAGAGGGTGGCGAAGCAATTTTCGTCAAAACAGATGTTTCCAAATATGAAGATGTCGAAGCGCTGGTTCAAAAAACTGTAGATACTTATGGAAGAATTGACGTTATGTTCAACAATGCCGGAATCGGCCGCGTCACTCCTGTACTAGACCAAGACCTTAAGGATTATCACAGTGTCATTAATGTCAATCAGCATGGTGTAGCCCATGGGATTATCGCTGCTGGTAAAAAAATGCGTGAGCTCGGCATCAAAGGTGTGATCATCAATACAGCTTCTGTATTTGGATTCCTAGCTTCCCCAGGTACATTCGCATATCACGCTTCTAAAGGTGCGGTCATTATGATGACTAAATCCGCAGCACTTGAACTTTCGGTTCATGGCATCCGCGTGCTTGCCGTTGCTCCAGGCGCTGTAGATACGCCAATTATCCAAGGATATAAAGATCAAGGAATGGTTGACCAAATGAAGAGCAAAGTAATGGGTAACAAACTAACATTACCTGAACAAGTTGCAGACACTGTATACTTGCTCTCCTTACCAGAAGCTAGTGCAATTAACGGTAGTGTTGTAATGGCTGATGAAGGTTATGCTTCATTTAAATAAAGTTTAGGGTGAAAAAAATCCAAGGCTTCCCTCGAGGGAGGTCCTTGGATTTTTTTAAAAGTATTCAATAGATACACCCTACTCCCAAGTCCTCTGTTCATTAATCTCCAGCTTACGTTTAAACGCCTGCTCCAGATCAATACCAAGTTTATTGGCCAGATCAAAAATATTCCACACCACATCGTACATCTCGTATCCCAAGTTTTCTTTCCGCTCCGCATCTGGATGAAAAGATACCGACAAAACCTCTTTGGACAACTCCCCAACCTCAGTCATTAAGTACAGCGTTCTCTGCTCAATGGTGCTGGTATCAAACCCTTTGATTTCACTGAACTCCTTAACATACTGTTGAAACTCTGCTGCATTCATTTCCTTACGCCTCGCTTTTTGGTATAAAGTTATGTAAAGATTAACACATCTCTTAGTCCCATCAATCTCCACTATACTTATTGACTGTTATGGGATAATAGTAAATTTCTATATCCTTCTTTATAAAACCTCTGCGTTGAGCTGCCAATAAGGTCTCGTACATATTCCTTCTGCCTACAGGATTATCCGTATGATGATAAATCTTATTCGCCCTTAAACCATGCTCACAAAAGTATTTCACAAAATCATACCCGTTCTTTAGTTCAATTCCCTCGGCGTCTTCACCTAAATCATGA
The DNA here is from genome assembly GCF_038002725.1 of Paenibacillus sp. FSL H7-0323. Lineage (NCBI taxonomy): Bacteria > Bacillati > Bacillota > Bacilli > Caryophanales > Paenibacillaceae > Paenibacillus > Paenibacillus sp. FSL H7-0323. The sequence continues at coordinate 2,842,811 of NZ_JBBODB010000001.1, forward strand.
TCAAGCGTAAGGATGTTCACTTCATTATTTTCGAAAAGTTTAACAGCGTCTTCAAATGTTCTTGCCAAGGTAAACCCTTCTGGACAGTCTCGTAAGTCATCAAGATAAACATTTATCATATCGAACCTCATTTCTTCATGACGTCCTTATCTAGTGAACAGTATCCTCCAGCTTTATGGTACAAAAAAACACTTCGTTGAAGAAGTGTTCTTCAAAAAATTATGTATAATTTACCAAAATCCATCCCCTGAATCGAGGAATTCCATTAATTTTTTCTTAACGTTCTTTAAATCGATTGGGTTTAGTTGACCGATGTAATCAGATGAATTAAAGGAGGAGGCCTCCGCTTGGGCTACGCAATTCACTTTTGCAAATGAACTTTCCCCTAATCCGCAGTCTCTTCCTTTAAATAATGGAATTTTCCACTTATCATACTTTCCTTCAAAATCTTTTATTTTAGAGTGGGTCAATGCAACGAAAACAACAAAAATTGGTAATCCATCAATAATTTCCACTATTGCGACTGGTCTTATTTCGGTTTCTCCTGTTTTTGGATAATCTACTTCATACCAAAAAACTTGCCCGGCTTTTAGATTCATCTATTACTTCTTGAATTCCTCAAACCATTTTTGTTGGAGACGGTTATCAGAGTCAATTTTAGCCTTTCCATCAACTACATTCAAACGCGGTACTTTCGATTTGAAGTTAGGATGTTCAGACAATGAGTTAGGGATATTTTTTTTCTTTTGTACAAGACTCATACCATTTTCCTCCTCCTTCTCACACATTTTAGAATGACACCTCCCAAGCATTTTATTGCTTGGTTTAAGCATATCCGTCTTTGGTATGGTTTAGACCAGTATACCAATGCAGCTGCAAACACTGTAGTTGTGCTCTAATACTATTTAAGTCTATCACAATATTTACCATATATAAACCTTATTGTAGGGCGGTAGACATTTAAAATGTGGCATTTATAGAATGATTTTTTACTATTCAGATTATTCTATTATAACAAAAACACTCCTCTATTGGTTCTTCAAAAACCGATAAAGGAGTGAATCCAACCTTATTTACCAGCCCCTACTTCAGCCACTCTACGATTCTGGAAATGATGGATATCCGGACGCTCCAATCCTAGATGTTCACGAAGGGTACTCCCCGTATACTCAGTACGGAACAAGCCGCGTGCTTGCAAGATGGGCACAACATGATCCACGAATTCATCCAAGTTGCCCGGCAGTACTGGTGGCATAATATTAAATCCATCGCAGCCGTACTCTTCGAACCACAATTGCATTAAATCTGCCAATTGTTCATAGGTTCCAACAAACTGCATATGTCCGCGTGCACCAAGCAAACGGCGGCCTAACTCTAATATCGATAATTTGTCCTTACGAGCCATATCCATAATCAGCTGAACCCGGCTTTTCATTCCATTTGATGCTTCTACTGGATCAGGAATCTCAGGCAGCTGTCCATCTACTGGGTATTCGGACAGGTCAAACCTCAACATGCCAGACAACATACCAACAACAGCGGCAGGAGGAATCAACTCCTGCAGTTCTTTATATTTACTTTGGGCTTCCTCTTCGGTCGCTCCAATGATCGGAGACAAGCCCGGCATAATTTTTAAGCTACCACGTTCACGGCCATAATCTGCTAATTTGGAATTGACGCTTTCATAGAAGGCCTTAGCCGCTTCAAGCGACTGCTGTGCCGTAAAGATCACCTCTCCAAAACTAGCTGCAAAATCTTGTCCTGGACCAGAAGATCCGGCTTGAATAAGTACAGGATACCCTTGAGGTGAGCGAGGAACATTGAGGGTTCCTTTTGTAGAATACCACTCCCCTTTGTATTCCACTTCTTTGATCTTCTTCGCGTCAGCAAATTGTCCCTTTTCGCGGTTGACGATTAAAGAGTCATCCTCCCAGCTGTCCCAGAGAAGCGTTGCCACCTCAACAAATTCACGTGCCATTTTATACCGAAGTCCGTGCTCTGGATGCTCTGGCTTCCCATAGTTATAAGCTTCCACATCAAGCTGGGAGGTGACAATATTCCAACCCGCTCGGCCTTCACTAATATGATCTAAAGAAGCAAATTTGCGAGCCACATTATAAGGTTCGTTATACGTGGTCGATACGGTAGCCGTTAATCCGAGTTTTTCTGTTTCTGTCGAAAGGGCTGACAACAGCGTCAATGGGTCCAGCATACCCGAAGCTGCTTGATCCGCACCCATCACATACAACAAATCCGCCAAAAACATCATATCGAACTTCCCACGCTCGGCGGTTTTTGCCAATTCGCGATAAAATTTATAATTGAAGATCTTATCCGCTCCCGATTCCGGATGACGCCAGCCATAATGATGATGTCCTGAATAATAAATAAATGCACCTAAATGTAGCTGATCTTTTCTGGTTCCCATAATGACCCTGCCTTTCGAATTCTAGAGTTCGTTAACCTTTGAATGTATCACGCCAATGCAGCCATCTTCTCTCCAGCAATCGAATTGCGGAATCCGAAAGTTTTCCTATCACTGCAAAGATTGAAATTCCAACGAATACTATATCTGTTTGCGAATAAGCTCTGGCATCCTGAATCATATAGCCTATCCCCGCACTTGTTCCCATCATCTCCGCTACGACGAGTACAAGCCACGATGCACCAAGTGATAAGCGAATACCAAGTAGAATATTAGGCATTGCAGCCGGAATAATCATTTTGCTAAGCAGCTGCCATCTTGTATATTGGAAAATACGGGATACTTCAACAAGCTTGATATCAACATTACGAATTCCTAGGAAAGTGTTCAGATAAACTGGAAAAAAAGCACCTAATGAAATCATTAGTATTTTAGAAAATTCACCTACACCAAACCACAAAATGAATAACGGAATAAGGGCAAGTAATGGAATCGTTCGAAGCATCTGTAAAGATGGATCCAGTGTACGCTCTACCAACTTCCCAAGTCCTGTAGATAAGCCAAGCAGCAGTCCAGTAGCAGATCCCAATAAAAAGCCAAGCCCTGCCCGATAGGCGCTAATCCCCAGATGTCGAAACAGCTCACCGCTAGCTATTAAAGAAAAGAACTGCGCAATAATCGTAGATGGAGCAGGCAATGTCGTCGCAGAGACTAGATGGAGCGCAGCTGCCACTTCCCAAATCACCACTAGAGCTAGAGGTACAATCCAACCATGCAGTTTTTTTGGAATCCAGCTTAAACCATCGTCGTGACGCTCTATTTTATTACTGGATAGGTGATTGCTCATGATCCTTTATCTCCTCTATAACTGTCCTGCCATCTTAGCAATCTCGATTCCAACAGCTTCACTAATGAATCTGACAGTTTACCTACTACAGCAAACACGATGATCCCAACAAATACCACTGTGGTCAAAGAAAACGATCGCGCGTCATTGATTAGATAGCCAACACCTGAGCTAGAGCCCATCATCTCCGCTACGACAAGTCCAAGCCAAGCTATGCCCACAGACAAACGGATACCTAAAAAGATGTTGGGCAGTGAGGCTGGAATAATTAACTTACTCACCATCTGCCATTTACTGAATTGCAGTACTCTCCCAACATCAAACAACTTGTTGTCCACCGAACGGATCCCTAGAAATGTGTTCACGTATAATGGGAAAAATGAACCTTTGGCAATCAACAATATTTTTGAGGTTTCACCGAATCCGAACCACAAAATAAATAGTGGAGCGATTGCTAAATGGGGTAGCGTGCGCAGCATTTGCAGCGACGGATCCAGCAAACGTTCTGTTTTGTATGAAAAGCCTACCCACAAACCAGCCGCTAAGCCAAGCCCTCCCCCAATTAAGAAACCAAGCAGTGCCCGCCAAGCAGATATGCCTAAATGTTTCGCCAGCTCACCGGACGCGGTCAAGCTAACCAGTTCCCGCCATATTTCACTTGGCCTTGGCAGCAATATAGGATTTAACTTTCCCATCGCTCCGGCTATCTCCCAAATCAGGAGTAAAGCAATTGGTAAGATAAGTCCAAGCAATACATTCGTCGTTTGGATGGAAAGTCCGCGCTTCTTTACTGGATTCTTCTTATGAATTAGTGGCGAGATCACAGCTTTTTCAGCACTGAATTGCATGTAAACAACCTCTTTTCTACATCTGTGGTTTCATCCGTTACTTCAAAGGTTCCTTCAGTGCTGCTTCAATATATTGATTGTCTGTTATTTTAGAAACTTCAATCTCTTTACGGATGTTCTTAATATTAAATTGAAAATCGGCTGTCTTCTGCAATTCTTCAACAACAGCATCGCTAATTGGAATGTTGATCATCTGGGAACGTTCAAACGTACCTTCGATTACCGCTGCCGGAATGTTCCGCTCAGCTGCATATCTTTCAGTCGCTTCAGCGCGATTATCTGTCTCCCAAGCTATAGCTTTGTTGGTTACTTTTAAATAAAGCGTAACTAGTTCTGGATATTTCTCTGCGAACGCTGAACGGGAGATCACAAAAGAAGGAGATAAGACACCCAATTGCTCACCATCCGTCAAAACCTTCCCTTTACCGGTCAATGCGTTAAGAGTAATATACGGATCCCATGTAGCCCATGCATCAACGCCACCGGTTTCAAATGCAGGTTGTGCTTCATCAGGCTGTAGCTGGATAATCTCAAAATCTGCTTCTTTAAGACCTGATTCCTCAATACCGCGATAAAGGAAGTTGTAAGCATTGCTGCCTTTTGTAACAGCTATCTTCTTGCCTTTCAGATCCTCCAGTTTCTGAGCAGTACTACTACCAGGTACAAGAAGAGCAACGTTATTCGTACCTTCTAATACTTGTGAGATAATCTTAATAGGAATGCCCGCAGCTTGGGCTGCGATCACCGGCATGTTACCAAGAGTCGCTATGTCCAACTTATTAGAAGCGATCGCCTCTGTCATTGGGGGTCCACTTTGAAATTCCGTCCATTCTACTTTTACGCCCAGCTTATCAAATTCTTGCTCATACCATTTTTCCTCACGGGCTTTACCAAACATCCCCCCGCTGCCCTGCACGCCAATCTTAATGGTCACACCTTCATATTTGTTGGCGTCGTTCTTTCCCGCACTCTTTTCATTCGAAGCGCAGCCTGTTGCAAATACAGTCAAAACAAGCATAAGAAGTAGTGAATTACGAAATAATTTCATGGATCATCTCTCCCCTTTTTATAAAAAATGGACTCTCTTTATCTAGATACCAGCTCCAACATCGATTGCCGGTTCTTCTACTTTCTCAAACTCACTCAGAACCAGTCGACGTAATTCTTGGAAAGAAGTACTGGATCTTTTTCGCGGAAACGGTAAATCGATGGGAAGAATATTGCGAATATGCCCAGGTCGGGGATTCATAATGACTACCCGCTCACCCAGGAATACAGCTTCATCCAGATCATGAGTCACAAATAACATAGTCGTCTTATTGCTCTGCCAAATATCAAGAAGTACCTCTTGCAGATGTGATCTAGTAAAAGCGTCTAGTGCGCCAAAAGGTTCATCGAGCAATAATACATCCGGATTACGGAGCAACGCCCTAGCAATAGATACTCGTTGGGCCATCCCGCCTGACAGCTCACGTGGATAGGATTTCTCAAAACCCTTTAATCGTACAAGTTCAATCAATTCATCTACTTTTTTGCGAACCTCTGGATTTTTAAGCGATAAATTTGCTGCAATATTATGCTCCACCGTCAACCACGGAAAAAGTCTTGGTTCTTGAAAAATAAATCCCTTCTCAATACTCGGACCGTCGATCTGTTTGCCATTCAGTAGAACCGCGCCGCTATAGCCCGTATCCAATCCTGCCACAATTTTTAGCAAGGTACTTTTTCCGCAGCCGCTGGGACCTATAATCGTAATCAACTCGCCTTTTTTCACCTTCAGCTGAATATTGCTTAATGCGATAACATCACCTGCAGGCGCGGCGAATACTTTATTCAAATGTTCGATAACCAGTGTTTCCTCCGACACTCCATTCACCCTTTCCGATAAATTTAAACTAAACTATACTTATGTATTTAATAGGTATTCAGAGTAAAAAAATAATGAAATCCTCTGAAGAACCTTATCCGATTATTCAACTAGGTTTAATTTACATCATCTTATCAGTGACATTCCTCACATGTCAAACATTATTTGCCAAATGGGTGTATGTTTTGTGAAGTGGGGAGGTTTTGCGAATGGCAAGGACATGGTATTAGTTATAGCCGATAGGGATTTATCTAGTTGGAGTTCAAAACTGCACAAAAAAATACCGCATATTTATTGGTTTTGGACCAATGAATAAGCAGTATTTTGAGGGCTGTTCACAACCGCCATCTCTTAAGGAACCTTATGCTAAATTCTGAAAATATCAGCATTGATAATAATTCCAACTATTACTTTCTAAACGTTCTTTCATAATCTTCAAACCGTATTTTTCTAATTTGTTTACGATCCGTTGTTCTAACAATGATTCCTTCTGATTTGCCTGATGCGTCGATGCCTACTTGCGTGTTTTCGAATCTTTTTAAATAAGAATATGTACTCTCAAGAGAAGTTGGAAACTCGGAACCCTTTATGGTTTCAAGAAGTGGTGCAGACTGCAAATCAATACTTTCAATAAATCTTTTCTTCTCAATTTCATCATAAAATGGTTGATTTCCGTGATCACGCCACACCGCAATTTTCTCCTGCGATAACTCAAGAAGTCTATATAATTTATCCTTATTCAAGGAGAACACATCAAATACACGATACCCTTGAGTTTTTCTGTCAGAATAGTTCTTGGATGCTTTAGTTTTCCCTCCATAAGATTCCTGATAAATTACGGTTAATGCCCAGTCACCCTCAGGAAGGATATCTGCAATTACTTTTTCTGCTAACGGCTTAAGAAATTCCGCAATGTTCCCATAAGGATTACCAATTCTATCTCCTTTTGCATATAACAATTCTTCTCTGGAACCAATTAGATAATCAACTTCGTTATCATCATTTTTTAATAAAATGATCCTTGAATTTTCACCATCTACTTTTTCGTAAACAAAAACATCGTCTAATTCTGCGAAGCCTCTTGACTCCGTTAAAACATCATTTAACCGACCTCGTTCACCTAATTGATGATATGTAAGAATGCTTGGGTACTTTGTTAAAGAATTAATTTTCTTTAAATCCATAAACTATTCTCCCACTTTCAAATTCACTTTATATGACTCTTGTTCTTATAAACATAAACAAAGATAGCCAAGGAATATTTTACCACTGATTACGTGTTCACGTGTTATTCCTGATGGGATTGTCATAAAGAGTTCTCCTTATTTGTTTACCAATTTAACTTTGAAGATAAGTATCATCATAATCTACGTAATTACTTTGTTGAGTACGCATGAAGGTTATACGCAAAGAAGGTTCTTATATGTATTTTCAAGTGATACTCATGTAATAGAAAATCAGCAAAATAAGAATATGTAAATAGTAGTAAACACCAATAAATCTTCTTTAATAATCTGATTCAAATATTGTTTCGTTTTTATCATTTGAGAAAATAATTTTTAATTGAGCAGTCGGATTCCAAATCCTACTATCTTTTATAATTAGATATTTTCCACCTGTATATTCATACTCACGAGTCTTACTGTCAATCACCACTGAAAATGTTTTAGCATCTTTTAAAACTGGCGTATTATTAATTACAAGGCCAATTGAACCTTTCTCTAAACCACCCATAGCTATCTCATCTCGTATCATAGCCGTAGATTTAGTATAGTCAGAAGCACTACGATAAATATAAATATAGGGCAAGCTAAAAATGTAATATTCCTCGTCGTTTAGCTTTTGTATAGATACATAATCCAAATTTTCACTTTCGATAAATTGATCTAATTCTTTTTCATTGATTGCATTCCAGCTACATCCTGACAAAAAGAAGAATACACAAAAAGATAGTATTACATATCTCAAATAAAATTTCATATTCCCTCCATAATTAAATATTACACTTAGATTATTTACATCTGTAGCTATGATTCTCCTTAATAAATTCAAGCATGTACGTATCTAAAATAACAAAGGATTTACCCTACTAACTCCACTATAACATTAAATGGAATATTTTCCGCAGCTTATCTTCTACCAAGGCAATAAATTCCGAGTTGTAGCCATTAGGTATTTATAGGTTTTATGACCATAATTTATTAGTCTGTAAGATTGTATTATCAGATGATTTTGATACCTTTAATGCGAAATGATTGAAGTTGCTTGTAAACAGTGTTACTCTATCAACGGTAAACTCAAAATCTGTACTCTTCAATACATCTTATAATAGTCACTATTTTTAGTTAAGAAAGGTAACACTATGATAAAAGTTGATAACTTATCCTTCGCATTCCCGCAAAAAGAACTATATAAAAACATTTCATTTACGCTTGAAGAAGCACAACATTGCGCTTTTATAGGAACAAGCGGCAGTGGTAAAAGTACACTGATCGATATACTGATGGATCCAGAAAAATATTTGTTCGAAGGCAAGCTAGAGATGGACCCCACCTGCAAAATTGGATATGTAAGTCAGTTTTCGCAACTAGACAAATCTAAAGAAACAACCGTTTTTGAATATATAGGAGAAGAATTTATTAAGATACAAAATGAAATAACAGCGATTCTCACTGAAATGGAAACATCATCAGATATTGATTCATTACTCGAAAAGTATCAATTAGCTCTAGATGCCTTTGATTTAATGGATGGAAATGATTTTGAAAGCAATATTAATAAGAAACTAAATTTAGCCAACCTCTTGAAGCTAAAAGATGTTAGGGTATCCGACCTAAGTGGTGGGGAATTCAAGCTTATTCAAGTGATGAAGGAAATGCTGACTAGTCCAGACTTAATGATTATGGATGAGCCCGATGTATTTTTAGATTTTGAAAACCTAAATGCACTTAAAAATCTGATTAATGCTCACAAAGGAATATTGCTAGTTGTTACGCATAACCGTTATCTATTGAATCATTGTTTTAACAAAATTATACACCTTGAAAACATGGAGATCCAAGAGTTCGATGGGCGATATATTGAGTATAACTTCTCATTACTTCAGACGAAAATTGAGTTACAAGAAATCGCAGTCGCTGAACAAGAAGAAATAGAGAGATACGATAACATTATTGATAATCTTAGAGCGATCGCAACCTATAATTCAGAAGCATCTAGAGGGAGAGCGTTAAAAGCTAGGGTTAAGTTTCAAGAAAGATTGGAAGCGCGAAAAATTAAAGCGCCATTCGTTGATATTAAGCAACCAAAAATCAGTTTTGGTGTGGACAATGAATTTGAAGAAGACATCACTGTTTTAAATGTGAATAATTATAGTGTTTCCTTTGATGAGTTGATTTTAGAAAATGTTAACTTTGAGATGAAACCTACAGATAAAGTAGCCCTTATCGGTCCAAACGGTACCGGGAAAACGACTTTACTCCGAGATATCTTTAAAAATAATCATGATTCAATTGAAATAAATGCTGATATTAAAGTGGCTTATCTTTCTCAGCTTCAAGACGAAGTACTAAAGAATTCTAATACCATACTAGAAGACTTCATCGATGCCGGGTTTGCAACTTATGACGAGATTAGAGCACATCTTTCAAACTATGGCTTTGAAGGAGAAATTCTTACTCAAAAGATAGAATCTTTATCTGGTGGCGAAAAAAATATACTGCAATTGGCAAAAGTTTCTGCTAGCAAAGCAAACTTATTGCTTCTTGATGAACCGACAAGCCATTTAGACACCTATACACAAATCGCACTGGAGAAAGCCATTGAAGACTATAAAGGTGCGATTCTCATGATTTCTCATGATTTCTATTCTGTAGTAAATGGGATGGATTATGTACTAATCATTGACGAGAAGACGATTAGAAAAATGAGTATGCGAAAATTCAGAAAGATGATTTATGCCAGTCATTTTGATAAAGATTATTTAGAAAATGAACAAAATAAAAAAGCAGTTGAAATGAAAATAGAATTAGCTTTAAAAGACAATAATTTTGAACTTGCGAAAGGTATGGTTGACGAGCTAGAAGAGCTGATTAAGTTACTTTAAATTCCAACCTTCTGAATGAAAATGATTACAAGAACGATGAAATAAAATGTTGGTGGAAAAGTATCCACATTAAAGACACTGATGAATAGATCTCAGTGTCTTTTTACTGCATTGATTTTATTGATAGCTCATGCCGGGACAGTGGTTCACTTATTATTAAAAATCTTTCCCAACACATTTTTTGCCAAACCTCTCTTCATCTCTCTGGTTGATATAACTATAATGAAGTATCATGAGAAATTTTTATCAAAACAGTCTTTGGTCTCGCATATAATTTTATACCATTGATAACCATAATCCGATAAGTTTGGTAGGATCAATAATTTGTTACCACAGCGGATACAATTATTTTCTGATAAATTTCCGTTCTTGTAGTCCGCTAAGTAACCTTCTGCTAGTTCTACTTCCTTAATTATATTTTCTAGAGCAACATCGCTTATATCAAAAGGGGTCATATCTCCTCTATTTGCATAAATAGAGCGTGAAAAAGCTCCAAATCCACCAACCAGTTCGTGGTGATGGGTATTAATCCGTCCCCCACCTCTCTCAAATAATTTGATCATCGGTTCATATATATCCGGAAACTGTAATGCGATATTGTCGCGCGCATCAAGCAAAGAGCACCAGCGTAAATAATGTATACTTATTAATTTCATAAGCATAATATCAATTTTATTAAAATTCGGACACGTTTCTAAGAAAATGTCCCACTCATTTTCCTCCATCTTAAAACCTAATAACATATCCATACCTATGTATATACTTGCTGCTTCCTTAGAGATAAACTGTAAAAACACGCCGACTCTACGGTAATACTCTGCAATCAAATTAGCATCTGCTTCATATTCACCTCTAGACCTTACTTCTTCGTATCTTTTTTTTGAAATTCCAATGTATAAATTCGCATCAATATTCTTAATTCTTTCAACACCTGATTCGTAATAATTCATGAAGATTCCTCCGACTTAACTCACAAATGTAGTTCTCTATATTCTGATAGAAGAATTGGTTTATCTAACCAGCTCGCCCGATTGTTCTAAGCCCCTGCTTGAGTTTCACCATTTATAAGATGGCTAATCTTTAAATAAAAACAAAACCCAATAAACCATTTAGGTTTATCGGGCGAGATTTAAAAAAGTTTATCGGTTCAAAACAAGTTTATCGATTTTATACTGACTGTACCCCGCACTGCCCCTAACCCTTTCAACTAACCTTATGCTCAATCCGCAGCTTGTCGGCTACCATGGCAATAAATTCCGAGTTAGTAGGCTTAGATTTGGAGATATTAATCGTGTAGCCGAATAAATGGCTGATGGAGTCAATGTTGCCACGGGTCCAAGCGACTTCAATCGCATGGCGGATCGCGCGTTCTACGCGTGAAGGCGTGGTTTTGAACTTCTCAGCGATTGCTGGGTAGAGTGTCTTCGTAATCGCACCAAGGATCTCGATATTGTTATATACCATGGTGATCGCTTCACGCAGGTACTGATAGCCCTTGATATGCGCTGGGACACCGATTTCATGGATGATCGAGGTAATGTTAGCGTCGAGGTTCTTGCCCTTAGAGAGCGGCACTACATTCGATCTGGACGTCGACGAATAATTGTACATGTTGGAGGAGGAGCTCATGCTGCCTTGAGAGCCGACAAGCTGACGTACACGATTTGCCAGGACCTCCATATCGAACGGTTTCAAAATATAATAGGATGCACCAAGCTGTACAGCTCTTTGAGTGATGTTCTCCTGACCAAAAGCAGTCAGCATGATGATCTTCGGTTGAGGATTCAGATCCATATCACGTAGACGTTCCAATACACCTAGGCCGTCTAAATGCGGCATAATGATATCAAGAATAAGAACATCGGGAATTTTACGCGCTTCGCTAAGCATTTGAAGCACTTCTTCACCATTGTAGGCGATACCCGTTACGGTCATATCTTCTTGCTCAGAAATGTACTCGGAAAGCAAATTCGTAAATTCCCTGTTATCATCGGCCAACAACACTTCAATATTCTGCACTGGCTGCTTCCTCCTTAATTATATCTGCTATTCGAAAATAACATTTTTTTCTTGTCTCTTACGTTTTCGACATGGAGATCGAATTCCCTTCTGTCGAAAATTATTTTTCTTTATTTTTTTTCTGTGTTGGATTATAATTAAATATTTTATCTCAATGTTCGAGGTTCTTCGTAATCGTTCGACAAAAAATCTTAAGGCTAAACCGCCTTAAGATTTAATGAATACCTATTCTCCTGTTTGGTCACACCTGAATCTTGAAGCATCCATTCGATGAAGCACCCATAACCGGACTTAGGATCATTTACAAATACATGAGTTACGGCTCCGATGAGGCGGCCATCCTGTACGATAGGACTTCCGCTCATGCCTTGGACGATACCGCCTGTCTTATCGATAAGGCGTGGATCAGTGATCCGCAGCACCATTCCTTTAGTGGCTGGCGTTTGCTGATGTGCTACATGAATGATCTCAACCTTAAACCGCTCCACCTGCTGACCATCAACTACAGTTAGGATCTCAGCAGGACCTTCCTTGACTTGATCGCTCATCGCCACGGGGATCGGTTCTTTGTAAAGACTGTGCTCGGGATTGGAGCTCATTTTACCGAAGATGCCGAAGTCAGTATTGCTCTCCACATTTCCAAGCACTTGGCTTTCTTTCAAAAAATGCGCTCGTTTCTCGCCCGGATCGCCATCCTGGCTTTTGGATATGGAGGTGACACTGGACTGAACGATATGACCACTGCCTACAACAATTGGAGTACCGGTATTCATGTCTGTAATCACATGTCCCAAAGCTCCATATACACCTTGCTCGGGAGCATAAAAAGTTAATGTGCCGACACCCGCTGCTGAATCACGAATGTACAGGCCTAACCGCCACACTTTGTCATGAATGTCATACGCGGGCTTTAACTTAGCTGTATGCTCTTTACCTCCGCGTTTGAAGACAATGGTCAAGGGGTTATTCGCTTTACCAGCACGATCCACCAGCTTGGCCACCTTGGACAACTCGTCCAATTTCTCACCATTCATGGAGATCATCAGATCACCCGGCACTAAACCGCTGACCTCTCCTGGGGAAAGCTTAGTTTTCTCGGATACTTCAATCAGATGATGACCAACAACCAAAACACCTGCTGATTTCACTTTCACACCGATCGTTTGACCTCCCGGGATCACCTTAAGCTCGGAATGAATTCCTTGTGCAGTCACCTTGGCTGGTTCACCTTGCAGTGGTGCAGCAGAACTTAGATTTGTTCCCGTTATGCCCGATAAACTAAGAAAGAAGGCAAATAAAAGGCCTGGCATTAACTTCCTGAGGTTAGGCTTCAATGGCTGTCACGCTCCCTTTTGCTTCTTTCGCTTGACGAAAAAGGTGGTCGCCAATTGCGTACCTATAAGATAACCTTGCCCCCAGGCTTTTATTACTGTCAATCATTGCTCCGCTTAGCTTGTTGCAGCCTTACTTGCCTCGGCCAGATTAAGCATTTCCTGCGAGTGATGCAATGTTTTTTCGGTAATTTCTACGCCACCCAGCATCCGGGCCAGCTCCATTACACGTCCATCGTTCGTTAGGGATTCCACTTCAGTCATGGTTCTTCCATCCTCAACCTTTTTGCGGATTAAGTACTGATGGTCAGCCATACAAGCCACCTGCGGCAAGTGAGTAATGGAGAACACCTGACAGGTAGAGGACAGCTTAAACAGCTTATCTGCGATGGACTGAGCAGCTCTGCCGCTGACACCAGTATCCACTTCGTCAAAAATCAGAACTGGAATTGCATCATGGCGCGCAAAAATACTTTTCATTGCCAGCATAATACGCGACAGCTCACCACCAGAGGCGATTTTGCCAAGCGGTCTCAGGGGTTCGCCCGGGTTAGGGGATATCATAAATTCTGCGCTGTCTATCCCTTGTCTTGTGAGGCGAATACGCCGACCATTGTATTCGACTCCACGCGGGTCCTCCAGCCTGTCCAATTTGACCTGCAACGAGGTTCTTTCCATTTGAAGGTCTTTGAGCTCACCCTCCACTTGGGTGGCCAGATCAGCAGCACAAAGCTTTCGTGCTTCACTTAATTCCGTAGCTGCTTCCATTAATACAGACAGCAACGAATCGCGCTTCGCCGTCAGTTTCTCCAGATATTCATCTTTATTCTCAAGCAAATCAGTTTCCCGGTGAATTTGTTCATAATAAGCCAAAATCTGTTCTACACTTTCTCCATATTTACGTCGGAGTCCAGTGATCAAATCCAAACGATTCTCGATTTCTTCAAGTCGCATCGGATTGAACTCGATATTTTCCCGGTAATCACGAAGCTGAAAAGCAGCATCCTCTAGCTGGTAATATGAGGACTGCAGCTGTTCGAGCACTGTTCGCAGACCCTTCTCATCGTAACGAACTGCATCCTCAAGTCTGGAAATAACATTACCGATCGATTCCAAGCCTTGTCTGTCGTAAAGCAGCTCATATGCACCCGATACGGAATCCATCATTTTCTCACTGTGGGATAGTTTGACCCGTTCTTCGGTAAGTAATTCATCTTCTCCCGGTTTTAATCCGGCGGATGAAATTTCTTCAAGCTGAAAACGATATAAGTCAAGCATTTGGTATGCCTTCTGGCTGGATTCCTGCAGCTCTCGCAGCTCTTTCTCCACCTTCGCGAAGGCAGAATACCTTTCCTGAAAAACTGCCTTTAGCGGACCAATAATCGGTTCTCCGTATGTATCCAGCAGTCCCAGATGCCGTTCCGCCTTCAGCAAGTTCTGGTGCTCATGCTGGCCGTGTATATTAACCAGCTGCTCGCCGATCTCGCGAAGCATGGTAAGATTGACCATCTGCCCATTTACACGTGATGTACTTTTACCTTGAGAGGTAAGCTCGCGTCGTATAATAAGATGCTCCTCGCGCTGGGCCTCAATGCCAAGACGCTCCAAAGTCTCCCAAACGGGATGACCGCCGGGAAGACTGAAGAGCGCCTCCATCTCCGCTTTTTCACAACCATAACGAATGGAATCCGCAGAACCGCGGCCTCCAACAATCAATCCAAGCGCATCAATAATAATGGATTTACCTGCCCCGGTCTCCCCCGTAAGCACGTGGAAGCCAGGATAAAAATGCACATCTACCGCCTCAACGACGGCAAGATTGCGTATAGACAAGGTTTCTAACACTAATAGAGCACCTCCGAGAAGATGACAGGCATCTGATTAATTATAATTAAGAAATATAACCCATGATTTGTGAAATTACGGTCTTGCTGTCCTCAGGTAAACGGCAAATGATAAGGATTGTATCATCACCAGAAAGGGTTCCCATAATTTGCGGCCAGTCAATATTATCAATTAAAGCAGCGACAGAGTTAGCCGTACCTGGTAAACATTTCATCACCACAAGATTAGCCGAGGAATCGATCTGCACAAAATTATCCACAAGAACGCGCTTAAGCTTCTGAATGGGATTGTACCGTTGATCCGTTGGAAGTGAATATTTATATCTTCCATCATCCATGGGTACCTTGATGAGCAACAGCTCTTTTATATCTCGAGATACTGTGGCTTGAGTAACTTGAAAACCTGATTCCCGCAAGGCTTCCACAAGCTCGTCCTGTGTCTCGATATCCTTTTGTGTAATAATTTCACGAATCTTAATATGTCGTTGTCCCTTCATTGTTGCCTCCTGGTATATAAAAAATATGGACTCAGTTTGATTCTCCGTCGTCTTTGCCAAGCTTAATGACATGGATCGATGCTGTTGCTACATTAACATATAGAACGCCGCTGCATTCCGGATAGATCAGCAGGTAGGGAAGCAAGGTATCACGTAAGCCACTGCCAGTGAAATCCAAAGGCTTGCGTGGTCTGGAAAGGATAACTAAATATAAAGATCCTTCCTCTTTTGTCGCCACATAATCTATAAATAACCGGCTATACATCTGCGCCCCATTTACGTTGAAAGACAAGGGGATTTTTAATTTCCCTCCAACGACCTCATATCCTTCATCCTCAAGTATATCAATAGAGGGATGTGGAATAATCACTTTATTGAACGGAATTTGATCCTTCATAAAAGAACGCGGAGAACTCTGCAGCCATACATATATCCGATATATTATAAAAATCGATAATGCTACCCCAATAAACGCCATAACGACCTTGTCAGAGCTACCCGCCACTATCAATCACCTCGGTGATTTATTCGCGTGAAGCCCTGGTAAATCCTGCTTCTAAGCTATCTTTTTATAAGCTTTCCGCATAATTGATATTATTCGCTAATTCAGCAATTTACAATTAAAACGAGCACAGTAAATCCAAAAAAAGATTCAAAATATAAAGACCCGGATTTTATACCGGGTCTTTATTTTAATAAATTCAATCCCTTTGAGCAAATCTGCTCCCTCAATCTTAACAGATGAAGAGGAATTTTCAAGGTTGAACTCTTCAGACTTCCCGCTCAAAAAAAACACCCCGCTGACCATTTGAGGTTGACGGGGTGTTCATAAAGCTCTAACGGCGCGCGGAGTTTCCATGAGTAGAACTCACATTAAAAGTACCCGTAGCCTGCTTAATCACTTCATCAGCAAGGGATGGAAAGTCCTCCACTGGAATGACTGCTGCAACAGCAGCTGCCGGCTGTACGGATGATTCTTCGCCTTCTGCCACTTCTGGCGTCAGTCTCCAATGAGCAAGAAACTCAATATTGCCTTCCCCGCCTGTAATTGGCGAAAAAGTCAATCCATGGAGACCGAATCCTAACTCTGCAGCCATAGTCAGTACATTAATCAAAACCTCTTTATGGACAGCGGAATCACGAATCACACCTGATTTTCCAACCTTCTCACGTCCAGCCTCAAATTGCGGCTTGATGAGTGCAGCGATATCTGCTGGACGTTGCAGCAAGGCTTTGAGGGGTGGGAGAATTATTTTTAAGGATATAAAAGATACATCAATGCTGGCAAAGTCCGGAACAGGACCCTGCAAATCTGTAGGTGTCATATACCGGAAGTTCGTACGCTCCATAACGCTCACTCGCTCATCATTCCGCAGTGACCAATCCAGCTGGTTATAGCCAACATCAATGGCGTACACATGGCTTACACCATTCTGAAGCGCACAATCTGTGAAGCCGCCAGTGGAAGCACCAATGTCCAGCATGTTCCGACCGGTAAGATCAATATTAAATTGGCGAAGAGCCTTCTCCAGCTTTAGGCCTCCACGACTGACATACGGATGCACAGAGCCTTTAACCTTAAGGGTAGACTCCCGCGAGACCTTCATGCCAGCTTTTTCAATACGTTCCTCATCCGCGAGCACCAACCCTGCCATAATAGCAGCTTTAGCTTTCTCCCGGCTTTCATAAAAACCTTGCTCCACAAGCAGTACATCAATCCGTTCTTTACGGTGTTCCATGGTCATCTCCCGATCGTTCAAGGGTTACTAATTTCCGGCTTCCACTTAGGAAGACGAAGTCGTTTTGTAATTATAAGCACTTAGAGCCATCATGGACTTGATACGTGCACATAACGCTTCTACGGTAAGACCTGTTTGCTGACGTTGTTCTTTAATGGAGCCATGCTCCACGAAGATGTCGGGCACACCCATCAGATGTACACGAGCGTCATAAATTTCATGCTCCGCGTAGAACTCCAATACCGCACTGCCGAGACTTCCCGCTTGGCAAGCCTCTTCAATAACAACCATATTGGTTCCAGCATGAGCCAAATCCAGAAGCATGGAATTATCAAGCGGCTTCAGGAAACGCGCATTCACAACGCCCACCTGAATCCCTTCCCGCTTCAGCAAATCAGCGGCTTCTTCAGCCACTTGAACCATAGGACCACATGCCACTACAGCATATCCTTCTCCTGTACGCAGTCGTTCCCATGATCCTATAGGAAGGGTATGCAGTTCAGCGTCCATTGCCACACCTGTTCCATTAATACGCGGATAGCGGTAAGCAATTGGACCGTCATTATATTCAAGTGCCGTCTTCATCATATGACGCAGCTCATTTTCGTCTTTTGGCATCATCATAACCATATTAGGGATATGGCGCATAAAAGCAACATCGTACACACCCTGATGAGTCTCACCATCCGCACCCACAAATCCAGCACGGTCAATGGCGAACATAACATTGGCATTATGGCGGCAAATATCATGGACGATCTGATCATAGGCACGCTGCATGAAGGTAGAATACACGGCGTATACCGGCTTCATCCCTTCCATAGCCAAAGCTGCACACAAGGTTGCTGCATGCTGCTCTGCAATCCCCACGTCAATCATACGATCCGGGAATTCCTTCGCAAAAGGAAACAAACCTGAACCGCCTGGCATCGCAGGGGTAACTGCAATCAGACGCGAATCTTCACGTCCTAGCTCAATCAGTGTACTACCAAATACTTCGGTGTACATTGGAGGACCTACAGCTTTAAGTGCCTGACCTGACTCAATTTTGTAAGGGGAAATAGCATGCGATTTATAAAAATCAGTCTCAGCCGGTTTATAGCCCTTGCCTTTGGTCGTCAGCACATGCACAAGCACAGGACCCGCCACGTTATCTGCTTGATGGAAGGTGTCGATCATTTTCTCCAGATCATGTCCATCCACTGGCCCAAGATACGTAAAGCCAAGCTCTTCAAACAATACTCCAGGAACCATCATATATTTAAGACTGTTTTTTAATTGTTCAGCGGTTTTCGCTAATCGTCCACCGATGGCCGGAATCTTCTTAAGCAGCCCTTCAACCTCGTCTTTGGCACGCAAATAATGACGGTCCGAACGAATTTTGCTTAAATAATTGTGCATCGCCCCTACATTCGGAGCAATCGACATTTCATTATCGTTCAAAATAACCATCAGCTTACGCTTCTCATGGCCAATGTGGTTAAGCGCTTCAAAAGCCATCCCGCCGGTAAGCGCACCGTCACCAATCACGGCAATCACCTTGTTGTCTTCGCCTTTTAGATCACGAGCCATAGCCATCCCCATCGCTGCCGACAAAGAGGTGCTGCTATGTCCAGCCTCCCACACATCATGTTCGCTTTCAGAGCGCTTAACAAAGCCGCACAATCCCTGATATTTGCGCAGGGTATCAAAGCGATCTTGACGGCCGGTCAGTATTTTGTGGACATAGGCTTGGTGGCCAACGTCGTAGATCATTTTGTCACGAGGACTGTTGTAGCAATAATGTAAGGCCAGCGTGAGCTCCACCACCCCCAGATTAGAACCGAGGTGCCCGCCGGTTGCTGTAAGCTTCTCAATCAGAAATCGTCGAATCTCCTCTGCTAGAGTAGTTAATTCTTCGACTGACAGTGATTTCAGTTGTTGTGGATCATTTATTTGTGGAAGCAGCACGAATAGTTCCCCGCTTTCCTAGATGTTGTAAAATATATAAAAACCATTATAACACAAACGAAACGGCTGTCGAAATACAGCCGCTTCGAAAGTTCATACTTAGTGATCACGTGCCATTAAATAATCTGCAATTTCCAGCAGGCGCTGGTTGTCGTAAAAACCGCCATTCAGCACAGCATTTCGGGCTGCTTCTGTAAGCTGCTTCACCTCAGCACGAGATTCCTCCAACCCAATAAAATAAGGGTAGGTTACCTTCTGCTGCTTGATATCGCTGCCTGTTTTTTTGCCAAGCTTTCCTTCATCACCAACCAAATCAAGAATATCATCCTGGATTTGAAAAGCTAGTCCGATGCTTGTACCAAAATCACGCAGAGCTTCAAGCTGCTTCTCTGTTGCCCCTGCGATACGTCCGCCGGCTAACAACGAAAAGATAATTAAATCTCCGGTTTTATGCAGATGAATATACTTCAACTGCGCAAGATCTGTTAGTCCTTGCTCGCCTTCCATATCTGCAATCTGACCGCCGACCATGCCGCGTGGACCTGCCATTTCCGCCAGATCCTCCACTATGGATAAAACATTATCAGCAGGAATGCCAAATTTACGGGAGGCTTGTACCACACTATAAAAAGCATGGGTCAAAAGCGCATCACCCGCAAGAATAGCTGATGCTTCACCAAAGACTTTATGATTCGTCAGCTTGCCGCGCCGATAATCATCATTATCCATGGCAGGCAGATCATCATGAATCAACGAGTAGGTATGTACCATCTCAATCGCGGCTGCAACAGGCAAGGCTGCTTCACGGCTGCCTCCCAGTGATTCACAAGCAGCGATCACAAGCAGCGGCCGGAGGCGTTTGCCCCCTGCCATTAGCGAATACTTCATCGCTTGCTGTAAATTTTCTGGAACCGTCCACGCTGCGGGAAGAATAGTCTCAAGCTCATGTGAGAGCAAATCACTTATCGATGCGATGTAATCCTCCAGCGGCTGCCGCATGCTTTCACTTGCGGAGCTTCCCTCCAGATCATTCTCAAAGCGATTCATCGGCGTCCCCTTCCAGACGTGCACCAAACGGCTTTTTGCGCAGTTCTCCGTCCTCTTGGGTAATCATTTCGATCTTACGCTCTACTTGTTCCAGCTTGCTGCCGCAAAGCTGCGACAGCTTCATGCCCTGCTGAAATAAATCGATGGCCTTCTCCAGAGGAACGTCGCCGTGTTCAAGCTCACGAACGATTTCCTCCAGTCGGTCCATAGCGCCTTCAAAATCAAGTTCCGCTTCCTTCGTCATCGTCTTTGCCATCCTCCTTCATCCCCCATACTTGGCAGTTCAGCTGTCCGTCATTCATCTTTATCACCACAAGATCGCCAAGCTGCACCTCGGTCAGCGATTTGATTAAATGTTCTTCCGCCTCGTCATACACTAAGCTGTAGCCTCGCGACATAACTTTTAGCGGGCTCAGCGCATCCAGGTGACGAATCTCTGCCACATAGCGAGATCGCTTCTCCTGCAAACGAGCCTGCATAGCGCCTATTAACTCACGGCGCATACTGTCCGTGCGCTGACGTGCTGCGGAAACACTGTCGCGCGGATGGAACCGCTGCAGACTGTGATGCAGCACCGCCTTGCGCTCGCGGGAACGGCTGAGCCGTGCATCCGCTAAGCGCTGGAGCCGCTCACGCAGCATGTCCAGCCGCTGCGTGTGCTGAATCAGCGTGCGGCGCGGCCCTGCCAGCGCCAGCGAGCGCTGCAGCACCGAGTGGCGCTCGCGTCCACGCTGGGCGCGTTGTTGCAGCGCCTGGCGCAGCCGCTGCTGCAGCTGGCGAAGCTGCGCAGCTAGCTCATGCGGCGTGAGGCACGGCCAGCTCAGCGGCCGCTGTGGGCGTAGCCGCGCGGAGGTCGGCGGCGAAATCGGCAATCGTGAAATCGGTCTCGTGGCCGACGGCCGAGATGACCGGAATCCTTGATGCCGATATCGCTCGCGCGACTTCCTCCTCGTTGAACGCCCACAGCTCCTCCAGCGAACCGCCGCCGCGGCCGACGATAAGCACGTCGGCTTCACCCATGGCGTTCAGCGCACCAATCGCCTTCACTATCGAAGGCGCAGCGCCTTTGCCTTGCACCAGTACGGGATAGATTACAATAGCTACCTGCGGAAACCGCCGCTGAAGCGTAATCACAATATCTCGTACAGCTGCTCCTGTTGGGGAAGTAATCACACCAATACACTTCGGAAACCGCGGCAACGAACGCTTGCGAGCTTCTGCAAAAAGGCCTTCTTTTTCAAGCTTGCTCTTCAGCTGCTCATAGGCCAGATATAAACTGCCAATCCCATCAGGCTGCATATGTGTGGCGTAGAACTGATATTGCCCATCCCGTTCATAAACGGTCACATTACCTCTGGCAATTACCCGAGCGCCTTCTTTCGGAATAAAGGGTAGCCGCTGGTTAT
This sequence comes from Paenibacillus sp. FSL H7-0323, assembly GCF_038002725.1. Lineage (NCBI taxonomy): Bacteria > Bacillati > Bacillota > Bacilli > Caryophanales > Paenibacillaceae > Paenibacillus > Paenibacillus sp. FSL H7-0323. The sequence goes on from NZ_JBBODB010000001.1 coordinate 2,864,736, forward strand.
GAGAAGCGAACATAATCGCTTTAATGCGGCTGCTCTCGTCCTTAAGTGTGAAATACATATGCCCGCTGCCATGATGTGTAAAGTTGGAAATCTCTCCGCGAATCCACACATCCGAAAGTAAATTATCCGAGTCTAGCTTCATGCGGATATAACGGTTGAGTTCTTTGATCGAATAAACCTGCCGCTCTGCCGCCATGAATCTTACCCCTATTCCAGGCCGTGACGGCGTTTAGCCGCAATCAGCGTGTTGCTCATCAGCATTGTAATAGTCATCGGACCAACCCCGCCTGGAACAGGCGTGATGTATCCGGCAACTTCTTTTGCACTTTCATAATCAACGTCACCTGCGAGTTTACCGTTATCCAGACGGTTCATGCCCACATCAATGACAACAGCACCCGGCTTCACATAGGAAGCATCAATGAAATTAGCTCGTCCGATCGCTACAACCAAAATATCCGCTTGACGGCTAATCTCTTGCATATTAGCTGTACGGGAATGGCACATAGTTACGGTAGCATTTTCGCGTTGCAACAAGAGGGAAACTGGCTTTCCTACAATATTGCTACGACCAATTACAACGGCATGTTTACCTGCCATACCTGTTCCTGTACGTTTGATCAGTTCGATTACTCCTGCAGGAGTACATGGAAGAAGACTGTCGGCACCGATGACCAGGTTGCCTACATTGACAGGGTGAAAGCCGTCTACATCCTTTTCCACGGAGATTGCATCAATAACAGCCTTCTCCTCGATATGCTTAGGCAATGGGAGTTGAACCAGAATTCCGTCGATATCATCGCGTCCGTTTAGCTCTGCTACCAGTGCCAGAAGTTCTTCTTGAGAAGTGGATTCATCCAATTTATGCACTTCCGAATGGAATCCTAAGCTGATACAAGATTTCTCCTTATTGCGAACATAAACCTGAGATCCCGGGTCTTCACCTACTAGAATAACAGCCAAACCGGGCTTTACGCCGCGTTTCGCCAGTTCAGCAACCTCTTGGGCAATGCTAATACGAATTTCCTCGGATACTTGTTTACCACTGATGATTGCTGCTGTCATGTTAGTCTCTCCCCTTTTATATACTTTACTATGGTTTATAAATTAAGAATGGTCAGCTTTAATAGTATCTATCTCTTGGATCATCTTGCCGAGTACTCCGTTAACAAACTTCCCGGAATCATCCGTTCCAAAATGCTTGGCCAAATCGATCGCTTCATTCACCGCAACCTTCGCAGGCACATCATTGGCGAACACCATTTCATACGCTGCTAAACGTAGAATCTGACGATCCACACGTGACAGACGGCTCATTTGCCAGCCCTTCAGGTAATGTTCAAGTATATCGTCGATCGCTACCTTGTGCTCCCATACCCCATTCACATGCTCTACCACATAGTGTTTAAGCTGAATCTCGTCCGTGATTACACGTTCGGTTTCATTCTCTTCTGAGGCTTCCTCGAGCAGCATTTCTACAGCTTCCGCGCTTTCCACATCGTTCATTTCCATCTGATACAGGCTTTGGACAATAATCTCTCTAGCTATACGTCTTTTCATGTGTTCCTCCTAAAATCTTATATCGCATTAAAATATTCACTTGTACTGCAACAACGTCTACGACCCAAATATCGCTTCACACTTATTCATTCTTTCCCTATTCCTGTGAGGATTATTGCACAAAGCGAAGATACCTTCAGAGGAAGCTCGCAAATATACCTATCCCTTGTCGCAAAAAAACCGCAAAGCCTTTCTTCCGGGGGCAACGGACAACACAAACTTACGGTTTCCTGCTCCGGGAAAAAGACTATCGCGGTTCACTTAAAGGGACGCCAGCGTCCGGATAATCGCGAAACCAACTCCTGCCATTGAAACAGGGGCGCTTGCGCGGTATCCTTTCTTTTGCCGAGCGTATATCCGATGAACACTACCAGTGCAAAGAACAGCATATCCCAAAAACCGCAAATTAAATAAATCAAACCCAGACCAATGCCGAAAGTCACTCCGGCGATTCTACCCCCGTGACTTTCCCATACTTCTTTCCAAGACATAAGGGAAACTCACCTCTATTCCACTCGACTTTTGAAGCTTGGAGACTGCGTGAGGTTAGCAATATATACAGACACATCAGCAACCGGAATGCCGGTTGTCTCCTGCACGAAATCATGCACCTGACGTTGTACTTCTGTGGTAAGCAGCGGTAATGAATGCTCACCGTCCACTACTGCACGAATTGTAATTTCAAGGCCAGCCTGCGAGACACGAATACGTGACTTGAGATCTCTGATTCCCTTCACTTTACCGGCAGCCTTAAGACTCAGATTCTCAATAGTTTCCATTGAAATCTGGATATCCCCATACTCTGTACGCTGATCGACCGAAGGCAATGAAGCGCGATCACGGCGCAGAGAGATGTAGAAAAATCGGATGCTCAGAAGGAACAAGACAACTGCTACTATTATTGCTGTAATATAAGCTGCTGGTCCATTCTCAATCTCCAAAGTTCTAGGAATCGCACCGCTTAAGAGGAGGATGGCAATAACAGATAGTATTCCGATACTTAAGCTGTAGACAAACAGCAAAAGTCTGTCCAAAATTTTTGCCACGAGTCTCATAACCTCCTTAAATTAGAGTAAACCCTCGACTTTGCTGTCGGGGGTTTATGGAAGAACGATGACTGCTATTTCACACGAAGAATCGTTTCTGTTTCTTCGTTCTTGTCTACAGTGTTGTTGTTCTTGAATTGCACATCATGAATATGCACATTCACTTCCACAACAGTCAGACCAGTCATAGTCTCGATGGAGCGCTTAACATTACGTTGAATTTCAGCAGCCACTTCAGGAAGGCGATTGCCATATTCAATAATTACAGAAACATCCACCGCAGCTTCACGTTGTCCAACCTCTACTTTAACTCCTTTGGACAGATTCTTACGTCCAAGAAGTTCAACAATACCACCGGCGAATCCGCCGCTCATACCTGCTACACCTTTAACCTCAACGGTCGCCAGACCTGCAATAACCTCGATTACTTCAGGAGCAATCTGGATTTCACCGATTTCCGTCCGTTCGTATTCTGTCGGCAATGTACTCATTTTAGACTTCACACCTTTCAAGAAAGATTGTTCATGATTTCAAGCGTAAAGCACGTCTCTTATTAAACATACTATATCATTTGACGAACTTTATGACAAACAAACCGAAGTCGTCCTAAATTTCATACTCTTCAAGAAACTTAATGTCAAAGTTACCATCCAAAAATACAGGATGCTCCAACAGTTTCTGATGGAAAGGGATGGTGGTATGAATGCCTTCCACGGCGAATTCAGCCAAGGCGCGCTTCATCTTCGCAACCGCTTCTTGACGTGTAGGAGCCCATACAATCAGTTTTGCAATCATAGAATCATAGAAAGGGGAAATCGTATATCCTGGGTACGCCGCACTATCCACACGAACGCCAAGGCCTCCTGGTGGCAAATAAAAGCCGATTTTTCCTGGTGAAGGCATGAAATTACGCTCAGGATCTTCAGCATTTATACGGCATTCAATGGACCAGCCATTAATCACGATATCTTCCTGAGTGAATGACAGCGGATTGCCTTCTGCTACAGAGATCATTTCCTTAATCAAATCCACACCTGTAACCATTTCTGTTACTGGATGTTCAACCTGAATACGGGTATTCATCTCCATGAAGTAGAACTGTCCATCCGGTCCAAGCAGGAATTCAAGTGTTCCGGCTCCCGAATAATTCACGGCAAGTGCTGCTCGAACTGCTGCATTACCCATTGCTTCACGAATTTCCGGTGTGAGCACTGAACAAGGTGCCTCTTCAATCAGCTTTTGGCGACGACGCTGCACGGAGCAGTCCCGTTCACCTAAATGCACTACATTGCCATGTTTATCTGCAATAATCTGAATCTCCACGTGCTTCATTCCTGTTAGGAATTTCTCCAGATATACACCAGCGTTACCAAACGCCTTTTGTGCTTCCTGTTGTGCAGCAGTAATCTGCTTCACTAAAGATTCCTCGTCCTCAGCAATCCGTATTCCCTTACCTCCGCCACCTGCAGTCGCCTTAACGATGATTGGGTACCCAATATCGCGGCCCAGCATGACAGCTTCCTCTACATCGCCTACAAGACCATCTGAGCCCGGGATAATCGGAACTCCAGCCAGTTTCATGGTTTCCTTCGCCACAGCCTTATCACCCATACGGTTTATGGCATCTGGAGAAGGTCCTATGAAGATAATATTGCAAGATTCACAAATCTCTGCAAAATCCGCATTTTCAGCTAAAAATCCATAGCCAGGATGGATGGCATCACATTCCGTTAAGGTGGCTACACTCATAATATTTGTAAAGTTCAGATAGCTGTCCTTGGCCGGCATCGGACCGATGCAGTAAGCTTCATCAGCCAACCGGACATGCAGTGAATCCCGGTCGGGTTCCGAATAGACCGCGACGGTGGAAATGCCCAGCTCACGGCAGGCCCTAATAATGCGGACCGCGATTTCGCCGCGGTTGGCAATCAACACTTTTTGAATGTTCATGCGTTTCCTCCCAAAGTTTTGCGAAGCTTCCGCTCCTTAAGTAGTCTGCGGTATTTATTCCGGTTTAACCAAGAATAGTGGTTGACCGTATTCTACAAGCTGACCGTTCTCAGCAAGCACAGACACGATTTCACCTTTGATCTCCGCTTCCAGCTCATTCATCAGTTTCATCGCCTCAATAATGCAAACCGTTGATTTTTCACTTACACGGTCTCCAACATTAACAAACGAAGGCGTTTCCGGAGAAGCGGCACTATAAAAGGTCCCCACCATTGGAGACACAATTTTATGTAGTTTGCCTTCTGCAGCTGCTTGTGGCTGCTGCGCTGGAGGAACTTCACCTACTACCGGATAGGATACTTGCGGTACGCTCTGCGGCTGCGGGGCAGGCGTAAAGGGATAGGCAGCATAAGGAGTCGCCTGTACTGCTGTTCCATCAGCTTCAGGGCGATCCGGTTTGCGAATTGCAAGCTTCATTCCTTCGCTTTCGATCTCCAACTCATGTACAGAGGAGGTCTGGTCCAGCAATTTAATCAATTCCTTAATTTCGCTCAACTTGAACATATATCAGTTCACTCCTTCAGCTTTCTCTCGAAGCCACTTCTTAAGCGGACAAGATAACTTTATGTATTATATCACAATCGGTAAAAATGGAAAGAGCCCGGGGCAACCCGAGCTCTTTCGTCATTTTTCTTTTAATTATACAGCTTATTATTGCTCAGAAACGTATTGCACACTAATTTTATCTTGAGATACACTCAGTTCCTTCATTACGAGATCCACGATGCTGACCGCTTGCTTTACATCCAGTTTGTCGCTGAGAACGACTACTTTATAGCTGTCTCCAGCTTCTTCCTTTACAATCGCTTCGCCATATTTTTGTTGAAGCTGTTCTTCGATACCGGTAATTTTGGATTCTTTTTCTTCAAGATTAAGAAGTTGTTCTTGAGCGACTGCGTTATCAGCAGGTGTTTTGTCCATGTCATTAATCAAAGCAAGCAAGTCTTGTTGGTTCTTAAGATTCTTTTGCTCACGTTCATAAAGGTAGTTAGTGAACATGCTGCTCGCCGATACACTTTGAGAAGCTACTTCATCGAGAATTTCTTTGTCATTTTTAGCTGGAGTCTTGGTTGTTGTATTTGCGGCTGTATCTTTAGCAGATGTATCTGTTTTCGCGGCATCTTTAGCAGCAGTGTCGGTTGTTGCCTTCTCTGAGTCACTGCTATTTGCGGCAGCTTTACTGCTATCGTCCTTAGCAGCTGTAGTTGTACTTTCGTCCGTTTTAGCAGTAGTAGTGCTATCATCCGTTTTAGCGGTAGCAGCACTGTCATCCGTTTTGGCGGCAGTAGCGCTGTCGTCCGTAGTAGCGGCGCCAGTAGTGCTATCTACAACGCCTTCATCGGCAACAACATCGCCTTGACTAACAACTTCGTTCACAACAACACCTTTGTCACCAACCGTTGGCAACGCTGCACCTGCTGTGTCTTTCAGGGAATCAACCTGCATTGTGCCAGCCGTGTCTTTTGGAATCGAAGCACCTGAGTCTTCAGTGAATAAATAGTATGCAGAGAGGACCACCATCAAGCTAAGCATAGAAACCAACCATATCGTTTGTCTTTTGCCGTTCATTCCTAATTCCTCCTAAAATTTAATCTAGTGGCTGCTTCGGAAGCACTCACTTATTGACTTTCTCCTGCTACTCTTGTTTGCGTGGTACTACTGAAATGCGCTGGATCGGGACGTTCAAGCCTTTTTCTATAGCCTGCTCGACAAGTCCACGAACAACCTTGTTCTCTGCCCCTTTGGCAACTACCAGTACGCCGCGTACCTGAGGTTTGATTCGCTTCGTCACGATGGGTGTCTCGTCCCCTGATTGCGAGTAGGTTACGATTTCGCCATCCCTCGTATATTGTGTCGTATGACGTTTCCCCCCACTGGCATCCGTCTCTTCACTAAGCTGTTGGGAGTCATTCATATTACGCACCACGACAATTTCTTCTGTAGACTCCACTGTAACCATGATATCGACTGTACCGACGCCAACGATTTTCTCCAAAATTTCCTTCATCCGGTTCTCCATCGCTAGTTCGATGCTGTCGAACGAATTGGTCGTTGTGGTTGGATCACTCTGCACCAGCGCCGTTTGAGAGGACTGATTCACCGGCGGCTCACGCCCTGTATTCTCGTTATCAATCCTCTTCACATTGACGAAGGAATTGAATAGCATGATCGCTGCGCCCAGCAGACCCAGAATGATCAGCCAGCGAAAGGTATGGCTTCTCTTCGGACTGCCGGCCCCACCCCCAGCCCACTGCTCAAGCTTTTTCAGCCAATTGCCCACTCCCATCCCTCCTAAAAATTATAGTTTCTTAGAAATATCAAGCTCATGATTTGACGTTACTAGTCAAGCTGCCATCCACCTGAATGACTTTGGGATCCAAATCCCACTTCAGTTCCAGCAGCTTTACAATGGACTCCATTTCACTCGCGGACGCGCTGTCTTCAGCTACAGTTCCGTTCACTGCTTTATTAGGTTCAGCTGATGATGTTGCTTCACTCTCTACGTTATCTGCCGGATTAGCGCCAATTTTAACTTCTACAGGTGCTACAGGAGAGATTGTAATGGGTGCTGTAGTCGCTGTGCTGGAAGCTCCGGAAGTACCCGGGGAGTTAGCCGTTGTCTGAGGCATAGAGACCCTTACATTGGAAATGACAGGAACGTCTTCGTTACCAGTGCCGCCAGACTTCCCCATGCCCAGCGTTACGGTGACATTAACCCCGCGTTTGCCGGTCTCACTGATAATCTGCTCTTTCATCTGACCCGCCACCTCTTCGGCAGCGAGCTGCAGACTCTGTTCCTGACGGCCTTGTGCAAGCTTTTGCCCATCTGCCAAAATCTGTTCCAAGGATGGGTCTCCTTTCCCTCCGCCAGTGAACAAACCGCCCTCTTTCTCTTGCTGTCCCATAGCGACACTCAGTTCGGAGATTGCATCACCTTTCAGGAGAGAGACGATAGGGCTGAGCATCGTGAGCAGGATTAGGAGACTTAGCACCAATCTTGCATAACGCTCCATGGATTTGCTTGGGAGCAGCAATTCAACAAATGACGCCAACAGCACAACCAGGATGATCTCCCGCAGCCAACCGCCCAACCAGCTCATGGTTTCCCTCCTAAAGGTTTTGTTGCTTCACCTCATCATCACGGTCAAATTGCCCGCAGTCAGCATGATCGTAACCGCCATAAAAAACATTAAGGAAACAGCAGCCAAAGCAGCGAACACGTATACCATGCTTTTTCCAATCGTCTGGAGACAGACCACAATCGGCGTCTCTCCCAGCGGCTGCATCACAGCGGCAGCTATATTGTAGATAAGGGCAAGTACCAGGATTTTGATTGCCGGAAAAGCACACAGGAACAATATGATAATGACACCCGATAACCCGATCGCATTCTTCACCAGCAGTGAAGCTGAGATTACTGTGTCTGTGGCATCCGCGAACATTTTGCCGATGACCGGAACAAAATTCCCTGTAATATATTTAGCGGCCCGAATGGTGACCCCATCCGTTACTGAGCTTGTTATCCCTCGAACGGAAATTACACCTAAGAACACAGTTAGCAGTACACCTAACAGTCCAGCACCGATGTTTCGCAGCAGATTAGCCAGCTGCGTTAGTTTATATTTCTCCGACAATGCGCTGACCAGATGCAGCACAGCCGAGAAGAACAGAAGCGGAAAAACAAGGGTGTGGATCATGGTGCCAACCGTATGAATCATAAAAACAATTAACGGATGGGTGACGGAGACCGTAACGATATTCCCCATCGAAGCCAGCAGCGCGAACAGCAGTGGAATCATCGCCATCATGAAATCGATCATCCGATCGATAGCATCCTTTGCATAACCAATAGCGATATTGAAGCTGTTCACGGCAATTACCAGCACCACCATATAACAGAGCGTATAAGCGACCTTACTGACCGTTTTTCGCTCAAAAGCGGTTTGCAGCGTCTCCAGAATCATGCTGAGCACACTGATCATCACAATCGTCACGAGCAGCTTTCCGTTGTACAGCACCTCATGCCACATAAAGCCTAGAAGCCCAGATAACACACCCTTCAAGCTGAGCCCCTTATCTCCTGGAAGCAGCATGTCCATTAGCGTAGGTGTGGCCCCGTCCGGGAAAAAACCACCATAATCCTTCATCAGCTGATCCCAGTACGACTCGACTTTATCTTTTGGCAAATTATTCACCTGGCTCTTGACCCACTGGTCTACCGGGGAGGAACTGCCGGATTCTGGTGTTGAGGAAGCTTGCACACTCTGTGCTGTACCTGCAAACCATAGAATGAAAAATAATGGAAGCAGCAGCAGTATTATTTTTAGTTTTGGAGGACGGAAAACACTGCGCTCTTGCATAATTTCTCCTCCCGATCCGTTGCTCAGCTCTCTTTACGATTGCTTTAAGCAGGCAGTAGTTTCATGACGGTTTCGATAATGATGCTGATGATGGGTACGGCTAGTACCATAATTAGTACTTTGCCGGCGAGTTCTATTTTGGAAGCAATCGATTCCTGACCGGCATCTCGTACAATTTGTGCACCGAACTCCGCGATATAGGAAATGCCGATGATTTTGAAAACAGTCTTCAAATAAATCATTTCCATCCCCGATGACTCAGCCACCCGCTCTAGTGTAGAGAGGATCATTCCGATCTTGCCGATCAGAAACATAAAAATTAGAATTCCTGTTGTAGTAGCAAGAAGGAAGGCGAACATCGGTTTTTGTTCCTTCAGTACGAGAATCAATATGGTCGATATCAGCCCAATCCCAACAACTTGAATAATCTCCATAGCACGCCTATTGAAAAAGAAAGATCGTTTTTATTTCCTGCAGCAACCCGTCCAGCATCCGAATCACCATGAACAGCACGACTACGAACCCGATCACGGTGACCCAATGTGCGAAATCCTCTTTTCCCATCTGTTTGAGCACCGTGTGGATCATGGCGATAATTATGCCAATGCCGGCAATTTGAAAAATCGCATTGACTTCAATATTCATTCCTGGCACCTCGCTAAAAGATCAAAATGACGATCAGTACTCCAAGCAGCAGACCCAGGCTTTTACTTAACTTTTCATATTTGCCTTGATCCTCTCTGGCCACCGACTCCTCCTGCTTCAATTGCTGCAATGCTAACGCGATATGAGTGCTCTGATTCGACCTATCGCTTGTGCCGAGAGTACAGCTGAGCTGGCGAAGAATCTCTCTTTCTGTCCCCTTCATAGCGGTAGACTTCCAATATGCTTCCATCGCCCGCTGGATGGCATCCTGGGCGCTTCTGTCATAGGGAGGACTCATCTCCTCCGCTGTTTTGACAAACAACGATTTCAGCGGATCCTTCGACTGATTCCCAATCCGCCGCATGGCTTCCGGCAGTGGGGTGAAGCCGTACATGATCTCTGTTTCCAACCGCTGTAGTGCTGCTATTAAACCTCTGATATGTCTGGGCCTGTCTGCATATTGACGAGCAAACTGGAGACCTGCAAGCGTACCAGCCACCACAATGAGCACAGCACCGAACAGCTTAAGCATGCAAATCACCGCCTAGTCGATCCCCGGGAGAGATAAGCAGCATTCCTCTTTTCTGGCCATCCAGAATACGAAACGTGAGGCCTGCTTCTGAACGATGGAGTATGACATATCTCTCGAACATCTTTTGTTCCAGCAGTCCTCCAAGACCCGGCCTACGAGCCAACTCTGTTACATCTTTTCCGTGAGCGGAAGCAATGACAGATATGCCGGCATGCAGTGCCTCGGTAACTGCTTCGGCATCTTCCGGACGCCCAATCTCATCCGCGATTAATACATCTGGCGATAGCGACCGGATCATCATCATCATGCCTTCTGCCTTGGGACACCCATCAAGAACGTCTGTCCGAGGACCCACGTCAAAGGCGGGAACACCACGCCGGCTGCCAGCAATTTCAGACCGTTCGTCAACAATTCCCACCTTCAGCCCCGGTCTAATCCCTTCGCGCTTGCCCAATTCCCCTAAGGAGATTTGTCTTGCAAGATCGCGGAGTAGGGTAGTCTTGCCATGTTGTGGAGGGGAGAGAATCAAGGTGTGCATCATTCGCTGCCGCCCCTTGTCCAGTAAATAAGGCAGCACTCCATCTGCGATTCCAGGTACCTCACGAGCAATACGGACATTAAAGCCAGTGATATCACGAAGATGCTCTACACCTCCGCCACTCAGTACTGTCCGGCCAGCAAGTCCTATCCGATGACCGCCGGGAATCGTAATAAATCCTTTTCTCAGCTCTTCTTCCATCGTATATAGCGAATGGTTGCTGATCAGGTCTAGCAGTCGATGAGTGTCTTCCCGATCCGGCTTGTAAGCTTCTTCAGGCCTCTGCGTCAAACTGCCATTCACTCTTAGAAAGTGATATTTACCAGAGTAGTTAATTTCCAGCGGACGACCTTCACGGACACGAATCTCCTCCACCATTCCTAGCAGCGGAAGGGGAAGGCACTTTAACAGCGCTCTTACTTTTTCAGGAAACAATTGCAGCCAATCATCTGCCATACAAAGTACCCCCAAGCTGTCCTCTACTTAATTGCTTTATTCCATATTTATGCTTGTACGCGCCCAATATGCCTATCATCTATCATTTTTTCAAAATCCCGATTAAGAGAAAGGCTACACCGCAGCCCACCCAGCCTAATTTGCTCCACGACAGCTGCTGTGCCATCCCAGTCAGGCCAATAGCTGTCGTCAATATCAATATGGTCGGGCCTACCAAAGCCAGTCCAGAATTGACAGCCAGTGCCTTATCGACCTGATTTAATCTGAGCATTATCAGCGCAGCTATAATCTCTGCACTGCCCGAGAACAACCGCAGAGTTGCCATCCAGCTTACATACTTGTCCAATCTACTCCACTCCTTTTACTAATTCATTCATACCAAAAGAGATCTGAGGCTTGTTTAGCTTTCTATTACTCATGGATATGCGTGGCTTTTTCACTTTAGACAATGAGAAATGACAGATTTGCTGATCAGACTGTGAAAGAATTCATAGTGAGTGGGTTCATAAATAAATATAATCAGTACGATAAAATAATTTTTACGAACGCCTTCATCTGTGGTATCCTTTTTAATTGGAAATATAGTGAGTTTATATTTTCAAAAAAAGGCAAACTAAAAAGACATAAGAAAAAGAGGGGATTTGTGTCATGCACGTACGAAATTACGGGCTACCGCTCAGCATGCGGTCCGTAGTCAGACCAGTAAGAGAAGCGGCAATCATTATTTTTTCAGCTTTTTTAGTCGCCGCAGGGATGAGATTATTTCTAATTCCTCATCAACTGCTAAGCGGCGGGGTAGCAGGGGTGGCTTCAGTCATCGGGTATGTAACTAATCCGAAGTACATCTCAATCATTTATTTTGCGATAAACCTTCCTGTTCTGATCTGGGGATTTATTGCAGTGGGGAAAAAGTACATCTTACTAAGCATGCTTTCCGTTTTAGCTACCACCTGGTTCATGACAATTATTCCTGCGGTAAAAGTGACCAAAGACCCGATTTTGGCTAGTATTTTTGGCGGCGTAATTATTGCTGGCGGGGTTGGATTTTCTCTCCGTGCCGGGGGTTCATCTGGAGGATTTGATATATTAGGCTCGATTATTACACGTAAGCGGGATATTCCTATTGGGAATGTACTCTTCGTAATGGATGGGATCGTTATTCTGAGTTTAGGCTTCTTTAAAAGCTGGGACTCAGCCTTATACGCTATGCTCTGTATTTTTGTGAAAAGCAGAGTGGTTGATATGATTCATATTCGTCATGTTAAGCTAACCTGCTTCATTGTTACCAAGGAACGGGATAAAATGCTGAATCGTCTTAGAGAGCTGCCTCATGGCATCACAGTAGTCAACGCAGAGGGCGGTTACAGTCACGAGGGCAATACAATGCTGATGACCGTAACGACCCGCTATGAGCTGTCAGAGCTGCGTAAGACTATCCTTGAGACGGATCCAAGCTCTTTCGTCAATGTACTTGAGACTGTTGAAATTCTAGGCCGGTTTAGACGTTTAGGATAAATACCCATATAGATGTAAAAAGGAACGCTGCATTCAAACCTGCAGCGTTCCTTTTCATTTATTGCTGATGCCCAAAAAGGAGACCCCGTAGCTAAATAGCTGTAGGATCTCCCTTTTTATTGATTGAACGGCTCTTAACGACGATCCTTAGGACCACCAACAAAGGCCTGCTCAGTTGTATCCAGATTATAAGCGGTGTGAAGCGCCTGAATGATCGATGGCAAATTGCCGGATTCGATTACACAAGAAACCTTAATCTCAGACGTGCTGACCATCTTAATACTTACGCCCTCTTGGGAGAGCACATCAAACATTTGAGCCGCAACACCAGGATGGCTAACCATACCCGCGCCAACAATAGAAACCTTCACAAGGTTATCCTCGGACGTTACTTCACGGTAAGGTAAAGTTTTATGGATTTCTTTAATGACTTCCTTCGCACGGTCCAGTTCATCAAGTGAAACTGTAAATGAGAAGTCAGCCTGCTCATTCTGCACACCACTTTGTACTATGATATCAACATTTACGCCTTCTTCAGCCAGCTTGCCGAAGACTTGAGCAAGTACACCCGGTACATCAGGTACTCCTAGAATACTGACACGTGCTACATTCTTATCATAAGCAATCCCACTAACTACGACTCCTTGCTCCATGCTTGCTTCCTCCTTCACAACAGTACCTTCATTATGATTAAAGCTCGATCTAACGACCAGCTTAACTTGATGACGCTTAGCATACTCCACTGCACGCGGATGTAGTACCGCCGCTCCCAGATTGGCAAGCTCTAGCATCTCATCGTATGAGATTTCGTTCAGCTTGCGTGCTGTTTTCACAATGCGTGGATCTGTAGAATAGATACCATCAACGTCAGTATAAATCTCACATACATCTGCTTGAATAGCAGCCGCAAGGGCTACAGCTGTCGTGTCCGATCCTCCGCGGCCCAGGGTAGTGATCTCACCATCCAAAGTCATCCCTTGGAAACCGGCAACGATAACGATCTGTTCGCGTTCCAAAGACGCTACTACACGGTGTGGATCAATATCATTGATACGAGCTCTACCGTGGGTTTCGTCTGTACGGAACCCGGCCTGCCATCCTGTATAAGATACTGCATTCCGCCCGATCCCATGAAGAGCTATGGACAAAAGAGCAACGGAAATCTGCTCTCCTGTTGTCATCAGCATATCCATTTCACGTGCAGGCGGCTGCCCGTTTAATTGCTTCGCCGTATCGATCAAATCATCTGTTGTATCCCCCATAGCAGATACAACTACAACGCAGCGATGTCCCTCATCCTGCTTGTCTGCGATGCGCTTGGCAACACGTTGCATGCGTTCTGTGTCGCCGACGGAGCTGCCTCCGAATTTCATAACATAAAGTGACAAAGTCCCACTCACTCCCCATATCGGTCTATGTAGTTGCTTCTAATCGGTTTCCCGCTTTAAACCAGTATAATACGAAAATAGCGTAATGCGTTAATGATTTCATTAAAAAATTATTGATTTTCCAGAAGCTAACAAAAAGATAAGGTCAGCTTCAAGACACTAGCTGACCTCATTTCACTCGTCTTCCAGTTTTTTATTGAGAAGCTGGTCGATAAGTCAAGGCCATCACTCCAGAACTGAATCTTTTGGAGTCCACTAGCTCCAAAGTCTTCTCTTCACCAACGTTTTCGAACAGGCGCTGACCGCTACCCAGCAGAATCGGGAAGACCAGAAGCTGATATTCATCGACAAGGCCAAGCTGCATCAGGCTCTGCGCAAGCGTACGACTGCCAAAAACGAGAATATCTCTCCCCGGCTGCTCCTTCAGCTTGGACACCTCCTGAGCAAGATTGCCCTTGATCAAGCTTGAATTGCTCCATGTTGTTTCTTCGAGAGTTGTGGAGACTACGTACTTAGCGTATCCATTCATCATTTCACCGTACTCACCTGTCTGCTCAACCATATTTGGCCAAGCCTCTGCAAAACCTTCGTAGGTTGTCCGTCCTAACATTAGAGCGTCAGCAGCTTTCAGTTCAGCAAACTTGAAATGCTCCTGTTCTTCACTTCCGAATGAGAAGGTCCATTGTGGATTTTCCATAACACCATCAAGGGATATGAACTCAGATATAATTAATTTTCTCATATGCGCCTCCTTCTAATCCTTTAATTCGTAAGTATAACATTCCACACCCATACTGTTCCTCATGCATCCTCGTTTATATACCAAAAACCCCCCACCGTAATAACGGGGGAGGCTGATTGGTTATAAGTTCGGCAAGTATGATGCTTCCTACGCGCGGGAGATATATTTACCTTCGCGAGTATCAATAAGCAGCACATCTCCTTCATTGATGAACAGAGGAACTTGTACAGAATGACCTGTTTCAAGCTTGGCCGATTTAGTAGCGCCTTGAGCAGTATTTCCCTTCACACCTGGCTCAGTTTCAACAACCTTCAGCTCTACGCTGGTAGGCAGGTTAATCCCAAGGATTTCACCTTGGTAACTGATGATGTTTACAGTCATGTTCTCTTTAAGGAAGTTCAATTCCCATTCAAGCTGCTTGCTGGACAATTCGAATTGGTCATAAGTTTCGTTGTCCATGAAAGCATGCTCCGATCCGCTTGCATACAAATATTGCACGCCACGGTTCTCAATAATAGCACGGCCAATAGTTTCACCAGCACGGAAAGTACGCTCAACAGTGTTACCATTGCGCAGGTTTTTCAGCTTAGAGCGAACGAACGCAGCACCTTTACCTGGTTTAACGTGCTGGAAATCAAGAACGGTAAAAATATCACCGTCCACCTCTACGGTCAAGCCTGTCTTAAAATCGTTTACTGAAATCACTAAAAATCCCTCCTGAATTCGATAATTAAACTACTACTTTTCTTACTTACAGTACTGTATATTCTTTGGACGAATGGGTCAGCAGCGATATTCCGCTCTCGGTGATCACAATATCGTCTTCAATACGTACTCCGCCAATCCCCGGCAAATAGATACCTGGTTCTACAGTAACGACCATTCCCGGCTGCATGATATCGTCACTCAGCTTGGACAAACGCGGCCATTCATGAACTTCCATTCCAAGTCCATGACCCGTGCTATGTCCAAATTGATCACCATATCCGTAGCTAGCGATGATATCACGTGCCAGTGCATCACATTCCCGTCCAGTCATACCCGGTTTGATATGTGCCAACGTATGTAGCTGAGCTTCCAGCACAATATCATAGATTTCTTTCAGCTTCGGATCTGGAGCTCCGAGTGCAATGGTACGAGTCACATCTGAGCAGTATCCATCGAGTAATGCACCGAAATCAAGCGTAATAAATTCATTACCTTGAATTACACGGCTGCTTGCTACGCCATGCGGCATGGACGAACGTTCACCTGAAGCAACAATCGTATCAAACGATGACGCAGTTGCCCCGTGGGTACGCATATAGAATTCCATTTCCAAATCGACGTCTCTTTCAGTCATGCCTGGTTTGATCACATTCAGAATATGATTGAATGTAGCATCAGCCAGATCAGCTGCACGTTGCATAACAGCAAGCTCTTCAGCATCCTTGAACATACGGAGGTCTTCCACGGCTTTGGAAACTGGAACTAACACTGCCGGCTTAAGGGCTTCCGCATATGAGGTATAAGCGCTGAATGAGACATCATCCTGTTCGAAACCAACACGTACCTCACTGCCTGTTGGCAGCAACTCGCGTACTGTATCAATAAATTTAGGACCATGCTCTACAACCTTAACTCCTACCGCTTGATCCGCAGCCTGTGTCATGTACCTGAAGTCAGTTAGCAGATAACAATCATCGCTTGTCACCAATACATAACCGGACGATCCGGTAAATCCACTTAAATAGCGGCGGTTATAACCGCTGGTTATCAACATTGCTTCCAATCCTTTATCCTGCAAAACCTTACGCAGCTTGGAGACGCGCTCGTTACCCATTTTCATTCTCCTCTCGAAATAGCCACATTGTATTTTAACATAGGGATATCCCCTTGAGAAGTTTTTTCGAGCCGTTAGGCAAGTGCAGTCGCTTGCTCACGCTTTCGTTCGTCGGTATACTCAATCGCCGCTGTGTATCCAATGAACATCCCCCAAAGTAAAAAAAGGCAGAACTCACTAATCACAGTGTTCCACGGCAGCTTAAAAGGCGGCTGCATAAGAAACATTTGCGAGCCGGGAATAAATATAACTACCCACCACAAAACACCATAAACCAATCCTGGCCAAGGTCCCTTCAGCTTGCGCAGAATAAGCACATATAGCAGTGAGGCTATCACTGAAAATAAGATGAAAAACAAATAACCCACGAGATGTCCATACATTGTCGTCAGAAAAGTATGTTTAAAAAACGGCTCTGCTAAATAACCAGGACTAACCTTGGTAAAGCTGAACCAGTAGATTAACCAGTGCAGCCCTCCCCAAATCAAACCTGCGAAAAAACCTAATTCGAGCGCAAAAAACCAAATATTAGTATGATCTGATTGTTGTTGATGTGATTTGCTCATAGAATTGCCTCTCTTTCCGTATTTTTAATACCGATTTGTCTCTCCTTGTCCATATAAGGTAGTATGTGCAGCAAAAGGCGATCCAACTAGTAATGTCTTCAAAAATTAGTTACAATGTATTATATAAATCATATTAATTACGGGAAGGTGAATTGGTTGTCCCAGGAAACTCCCAGCTATGGCGGCCAAGCCGTCATTGAAGGCGTCATGTTCGGCGGCAAGCATATTAATGTAACAGCCGTGCGACGAAAGAATCAGGAGATTACATTTTTGGAGGTGCCAAGAAGCGATAAGAGCTGGGTCACTAAACTGCGCAAGATTCCGCTGCTTCGCGGCCTTGTCAGTATTATAGATGCCAGCGCCAAAGGCTCTAAGCACTTGAACTATTCGGCTGAATCCTATGCCGAAGATGAATTGGAACCCGAAGAACTGGCGAAAGAGAAAGCTAAGCCGAAGAAAAAGGACGAAGGCTGGAGCCTCGGAATGATTTTTGGCGTTGCTGTAATGGGTATTCTCTCCTTCTTATTCGGAAAGCTCATTTTTACGCTTGTACCAGTATTTGTCGAAGATTTTTTATTCAAGAATGCATTTGATAACTATGTACTGCACAACCTCATAGAAGGCGGCATTAAAATGGTTCTCTTGCTGGTCTATTTATGGGCGATTTCGCAAACACCTGTGATCAAGCGGCTATTCCAGTATCACGGTGCGGAACACAAAGTCATCAGCGCCTTTGAAGCAGGCGAAGAGCTGACTGTCCAGAACGTTCAGAAATATAGCCGTCTGCATTACCGCTGCGGAAGCAGTTTTATGATGCTGACGATTATCCTCGGCGTTATTATTTACTCCGTAGTACCCTGGGATAATCTTTGGGAACGTGTGATCCAACGGATTATTCTGCTGCCTGTCGTAATCGGTGTTTCGTTTGAGGTTCTGAAGGGTACCAACGCAGTAAGAGAAATTCCAGGTCTCAAATACTTGGGATACCCTGGACTATGGCTGCAGCTGCTCACTACCAAAGAACCAAAGGATGATCAGGTAGAAGTATCCATCGCCTCTTTCAATCGTATGCGTGAGCTTGATGCAGAGATTGAAGCCAGAGGATATACGGAGGCAAGTGTGTCAGGCGGCATATTGGATCCTGCGAAAGGATGAGTGTCCTATGATCAGGCATGCTTTAATTTTTTGGATTTCAGTAATTCTTGCAATATTCGGTTTTGTGATTGGAGTCTTGACTGAGCCTTTCTATACGCTGTCGAAGCTGATTCTCCCCTTAGTACTGTTAGCGATTATCTATTATGCTTACAAAATGGGACCAGGGAAATACGCTCGCAGCAGTAATGGATCTAGAATCAAAGTCAAACCTTCGCAGAAAACCATGACCAAGGTTGCTGGGATTCGCAAGACTCAAGCAGTACCAGGCAAACGTAAAAGTTATCCCTTCCAAGTCATCGAAGGAAATAAAGGGAAAAACGATGATCAGCTTCCGAAGTACCATTAACTAAATAAAAACAAACACCAAAAAGCATCTCCACGTTTCAAAATAACGTGCGGGATGCTTTTTTTCTGATATTATAAAGCTTGCTTGTTATCTGGGGCGCCACTCCTTAAAGAAGTCTTCCCCTGCCTTCAGTCCGGCGGCATACAATTCGTCGCTTTGCATCTTCGTAATATTAAATTGGGTCGTGCCGATACCAAGCGTTGGGATGGTTACCGTGCGGACATATTTATCATCTTCAATATATTTCTCATCATGAGCAGACAGCATGGTGCTTACCATAGCTTGCAGCATACTGAACGGCCCCCTAATCCTGTGGGGCTGCGGGTCGGTTTTACCTACTGTTTGATACCCTACCGTAGGGATTCTTTTCCCCGTCACTTTACTATTCTCATTCATCCCGTCAAATAGCCATAAAGGAAAATTGCTTAATAACCCTCCGTCCACAACGTATACAAATTGCTCAATAAAAGACTTCCCTCTCGCGGACTGTCCATTTAACCTGAGCATCACTGGATCAAAAAAATAAGGAATACTGCAGCTCATTCGCACAGCCTTAGCCACCTCAAAATGTTCAGGAGAGATTCCATACTGTTCCAACCCATCTGGTAAGACCAATATCCGGCCATTGGTAATGTCAGAAGCAATTATAGATAGTTTGCCTGGAGGCAGATCACGAAAAGTGATAATTCCCTTTTTTAGCAAAAGCGATCTCATCCACGATTCCAAGGCTTCACCCGAATACAATCCCTTCTTCAATAACACTCGCAGTGCAGGACCTACCCAAGCCGTATTATAGATGGGAGCTCGCTTCATAAACGATGAAAAAGAAGTTCCTTGGATCATCCGACTCATTTCCTCGCCTTCATAACCCGCAGCCAGTAAAGTCGCTACAATTGCGCCTGAGGAGGTTCCAGCGACCTTTTTAAAGGTTCGCCCCGCCCTTTCCGTGGCTTCAACTGCTCCAGCGAGAGAAATCCCTTTTACTCCCCCTCCTTCAAACACAGCGTTAATCTCCATACACAAAAATCCCCCGTTTCCCATAGATTCTATTGCTTATCTATGAGCACGGGGGAGCATTCATGACTCCTTATCTAGAACAGTTATCTTATTTGGACTGAAAATAAAAGGTCAGCAAATTTGATAATCCAAACGGATTGCGGACTACAATGTCATTTGCTCTGAACATAATACTGCCTGCAACCTCTTTATATTTCTCATTATATTTAAGCTGGTTGATGATTTGGTCGCCACTTTGCCATTCTGCTTTCTGGTCACTTGCTCCAACCTTATAAGCAGCTTGCCCAATATAGAGCTTAACATTTGTATTCTCTACCTCTTTAACCCACCAATCTACTAGCTTATCATAACGGGCAGTGCTAAAGGACAGACTCCAATAAATTTGCGGTGCTACATAGTCAATCCAGCCTTGCTTGATCCATGTCCGAACATCGGCGTACATATCGTCATAAGCGGTAACTCCAGCTGTGGTATCCGAACCTGTGCTGTCTTTTTTGATATTACGCCATACACCAAACGGACTAATTCCATAAGAAACCTTCGGTTTCACCTTATGAATCTGTTCTCCCAATTGACGGACGAATTCATTAATATTATCGCGGCGCCAATCCGCCTTAGAGGACAGGTTCTTCGTGTTATAAGTCTTATAAGCAGTATCATCGGCAAAAGATACACCTGAAGGATAGAAATAATCATCCAAATGGACACCATCTACATCATAGCCTTTGACGACCTCCAACACTGTATCGATAATGTGCTGGCGGGCTGCTGGGATCCCTGGATTGATGTATTTTTTACCTCCGGCGTCTACAATCCATTCCGGATTTGACTTAGCCACATGATTACTTGCTAATGCGGATGTAGAAGCATCTGTTGTCGCGCGGAATGGGTTGAACCATGCATGGAACTGCATACCGCGTGAATGTGCAGCGCTGACCATATAGCTCAACGGGTCATAACCCGGATTTTTTCCTTGGGTGCCGGTCAGCACCTTAGACCAAGGAACAAGAACAGAAGGGTACAGGCTGTCTGCTGAGGTTCTAACCTGTACAAAAACAGCATTAAAACCAACAGCTTTTAGCTTGTCCAGCAGATTATCAAATTCTTGTTTTTGTTTCGCTTCGTTACCTGCAGAAGCTACTGAAGGCCAGTCCAGATTAAATACTGTAGAGATCCAGGCTCCCTTCATCTCCTTGTTAGCCGACGCACCAGGGATACTTGGAACTGTTGGTGAGGTCGGTTTTGGAGTCGCTGTAGGGGCTGGGGCCGGCGTTGGCGTAACGACTGGAGTCGCTGTAGGTACTGCTGGTGTTTCCGGATCAGCAGCCTGCGGCGGCTCTGTATTAGAGTACAAAGAAATATGTTTGGTTGCCTGATCCCAGATAACCTGTAACCCCAATTGCTCACTTACAAAACGAAGCGGCACCATAACCCGTCCCTGCTTAATCTGTACTGAGGTGTCAAGGGCTACAGAAGCATTATTAACTAATGCACTTTTCTGGCCACTGGTCAGCTTGATCTCTGTATCTCCTTGCGTGATTGTAACTGTCTTACTGCTTTGATTCCAAACTACTCCAGCACTCAACCCTTTACTAATGACGCTAATTGGCACCATCGTTACATTCGAAGCTGTGATATACGGCGGCACATCGCTTGCCAGCGCCTCGCCATCCAGTTCAATGGTAATCTGCACAGCTGCCGCACGTGCCCCAGGAGACCATAAAGGCAGAAACAATACTAATACTAGCAATCCCAACATCCATTTACGATAATTCATAATTCCTCCCCAAATCTAAATAATATGTATCCTATAAAAAAAGAAAAAACGGATCAATCCTCCAAGTGGATGTACCGATTCCACCCTTCAAAAGAGCGGTATCAGTCTCAGCCAGAAAAAGGACTTATCCGTTTTGACGCTAAAAACTGGGAAAGGTTGCACTAAACAAAATAGAAACGGCTATACCATCTAGTAGTTTATGCTCACCAAAGCCTTGCTGGGCATAACTTTAAGGACGATATCCGTTTCGGGAAAAAACATTTCAAGAATCGCTTGCCAGTTCATTGTGAATAGCATATAAAGTCTGCAGACGTTCTTCATCGCGGCGGAAATATTCCACCAACGTTTCGATACGTGTAATCGAATCCCAACTCAGGTGGTGCTCGATCCCTTCAACATCATTATAGATAAATTCCTGCTGTACTCCGATCAAACCGAGGAATTCTTCCAATAGTTGATGACGATCAACAAGACGTTTCCCTACTTTTTTCCCTTTGTTGGTTAGGACAAGCCCACGATATTTCTCATAGATGAGATATTCGTCCTTATCCAGTTTTTGGATCATCTTGGTCACAGAGGAGGGGTGTACTTCCAGTCCCTCGGCAATATCCGAGACCCGCGCATAACCTTTCTCATCAATGAGCTTATATATGCGCTCCAAATAATCCTCCATGCTGGGTGTTGGCATTAAAATTTACCTCTTTTCTATAATGAACCTGGCGCCGAGCCAAACCTTGCTCTAACAATGATACATGTTTCTAACGCCCCTTGGCAAGTCCTTCAAGAGAACATACTGCGGAGTTACCCATGATTGCCATGCTTCTAATGAGACTCAGTTAGGCATAATAAACTTACTCATCTTTCAGAAGGAGCGTGAATTCATGACTATAGTGACACCTGAGACCCCTCCCGTAAAGAGAACCAGAAAAGCTACAGCCCTTTTTGTCCCCGAGCTTGTTTTCTTCGAGCCGGATGCTTTAAATTACCCGAAAGGTGAACGAATTATGGAATGGGTGAAGGCTAACAATATTCCCTATCGCATGACTACATCGCATAACCGTATAATGAATTTCCCGGGTGACACAGAGGTCGAGCAATATAAAATTGCCAAAAGAACACTTGTAGTCGGCCTGCGCAAAACCTTAAAGTTTGACCAATCCAAACCCTCCGCAGATTATGCAATTCCGATCGCAACTGGCTGCATGGGTCACTGCCATTATTGTTATTTGCAGACTACTTTAGGGGCAAAGCCTTACATTCGTGTATATGTAAACACCGAAGACATCATTGACGCCGCCAAAAAATATATCGAGGAGCGCAGCCCTGAAATCACGACTTTTGAAGCAGCCTGTACCTCAGATCCGTTAGGACTGGAGCATATTACCGGGTCTCTGTCCGAACTCATCACATTCATGGCAGCGGAGCCCCTTGGCCGCCTGCGCTTTGTGACCAAATACCAACATGTTGAACCTTTACTCGATTTGCGGCATAACGGACATACCAGAATTCGTTTTAGCGTGAATGCTGACTATGTGATCAAAAATTTCGAGCCTGCTACCTCGCGGTTTGAAGAGCGAATTGAAGCGGCTGGAAAGGTTGCCCGCGCCGGCTATCCACTGGGCTTCATCATTGCCCCAATTATTTGGTATGACGGCTGGCAGGAAGGCTATGCGGAGCTGCTGGCCAAATTAGCCAAGACCCTTCCTCCGGAAATCGGAAAAGGTCTAACCTTTGAAATGATTCAGCACCGATTCACCAAAACAGCCAAGACTGTAATTGAGAAACGTTACCCGAAATCTAAACTAGAAATGGACATGGAGAAACGCAAAAAGAAATGGGGCCGCTGGGGACAGAACAAATATGTCTATCCGGATGAACAGCAAACCGCCCTGCGAGAATTTATCACAGAGCGGATTTTTGAGCATTTTCCGGAAGCAGGTATTGATTACTTCACCTAAAAAATCAGCCAATCCGGCGTTACTCCTTGTAGCCACACTGTGATCCGGAACATTTGATCCGTGAACAGCAAAACACCCATAAATACCATAAGTATGCCGCCAATCTTCATCAGCAGATTCGAATACTTGAGGATACGCTTCACTCCGCCTAGGAAAAAGGCTAAGAGAAAAAATGGCAGAGCAAATCCGATGCTATACGCGGTAATCAATGTAAACCAAGTGCCCGGGTCGCTTGCCGAAAGAGCAATAATTGCCGTCAAAATCGGCCCGATACAGGGTGACCAACCCGCAGAAAAACCAATCCCGAAAATAAAGGAGCCCACATAACCCGCCGGTTTCCATTTTAAATCAAGCTTACGTTCGCGAAGTAAAAACTGCGGCTGAAAAATCCCAAGCAAAAACAAACCCATTACAATAATTAGAATCGCCGACAATTGCCGGATCAGATCACGCTGGCCATTAAAGAATTGCCCGAATAACCCAGCCCCAAAACCAAGTGTGTAAAAAACTGCAGAAAAACCTAATATAAATGCCAATGTATGAGTCAGGGTGCGTACACGAACCTCTTTAGAGTTGCTGCCTGATTTTAATTGTTGAACGGATAACCCGGTAATGTACGATAAATAAGAGGGGTACAGCGGTAAACAGCATGGCGATATAAACGATGCCACCCCTGCGGCTAAAGCAATTCCTGCATTGATATTAGACAAAATAGCGGCTCTCCTTCCGGCATTCGAGTCACTTCATGGAGCTGCTTATGGCTCCTTTTTTTCGCTTATCGTCCTTACAAGGACACCGAAGGCGTTTATGCTTGCCTAATGCGATACCGATTACTTAATTCGCTGTTTATGCTGGCAATCCCTTTTTACCGATCAAGGTTAATACCAATAATGATATGAGCAAAAGCACAATAGTTGCACCGGGAGCCAAATTCCAGACTCCAGCTACCACTAGTCCACCTACAACGGCTATCTCCGAAATAATAACCGCCAGGATGACCGAGGATTTAAAGCTACGAGATAGCAATAAGCTGATTGCAACCGGAATAGTCAACAAAGCAGATACCAACAGGGAGCCTACGATCTTGATGGCTGTGCTAATCACAAGTGCTGTCAGAATGGTGATCAGCATGTTAAGCAGTTTCACCGGAAGCCCGCTTACACTTGCTGCATCCTCTTCAAAGCTAAGCAAAAAGAACTCTTTAAAGAACATCGAAACTACCACTACAACAGCTATAGTCACTATGCCTACAACGATCAAATCGGTATTATCGAGCGTATAAATGCTGCCGAACAAATAACTCATTACGTCCGCATTATACCCTTTTCCTAAGGTGAAAAAGAGTGAAGCCAACGCCACTCCGCCTGACATTATAATGGCAATCGACAGCTCCGCATAACTCTTATAAGCCTTACGAAGCTTTTCAATCGCGAAGGACGCTACCACTGCAAAGATAAGGCCTGCGCCCAGCGGATAAAATCCTGTTAGAAAACCGAGTGCCACCCCCGCTATAGTAACATGAGCCAGCGTATCACCAATCATGGATAATCGTCTAAGCACAAGAAAAACGCCTATAAGCGGCGCTGTTATACCAATCAGCAGTCCGCCCGCAAGCGCCCGCTGAAAAAAATCGCTAAATAGTATTTCCAACTTAAACTCTCCTTCATACAAAACTCAAACCATTTTAAAGCCTTTTTCAAACCTTTTTCGATCCCTCCCAAACCCTCCCTTCCAAGGGAGGGCCCCAAGGGCTCTGCCCTCTGGACACCCGTTAAGTGCAACTAGCGTAGGAGTTAGTGTTACTGAACATAGATAGGTCGGGGAAAGATCGCTTTCGTCCCTAAAGGGACACGCTTGCAGACTGGGCGGTGCTTAGATAAGAGAAAACAAGAAATAGGAACAAGGTCGAAATACTCCTAGTAAAAACCCTGTCTACTGACTAACTTCCACACGCAAGTTATGTATGCACTGAGAACAGAGGCAAACCTCTGCTCAGAGTTTAATTATGACTTAAGAGAGCGTGTGCTGCAGATTCTCTTCTGTGCAATTCTGGAGATCATGTGAGTGGCGGGAGTAAAAGTTGATTTTACCATTCGTCTGCACGGGCTCATGACCTAAATAATTTTTGATCATGTCGATATCATGTGACACCATCAGGAAGGTCATATGATGATGAGCATGCATATGGGTAATTAATTCAAAGAATCCCGCTTGTGATTCGGCATCAATACCCACCGTAGGTTCGTCCAAAATCAGCAGGTCAGGATGGTTAATCAGCGCCCGAGCCAGAAAAACACGCTGCTGCTGACCGCCTGACAACTGGCCTACTCTTTTCTCCGCGATATCTTGTATCCGCATGACTTCAAGTGCATCCTCACATTGACGATGCTGAGCCTTAGATACTCTGCGGATCAGATTCTTGTTATTATATAGACCTGACAGAACTACTTCACGCACCGTTGCTGGAAACAATGGGTTGAAGGCATTCTTTTGCGGAACATACCCGATACGTTCCCAGTCTTTAAACTTGCGGACAGACGTTCCGAATAATTTAATTTCACCACTGCTCGCTGGAAGCAAGCCGACGATCATTTTCATCAATGTTGTTTTACCAGCACCATTAGAACCAATGATACCAAGGAAATCTCGTTCTCTTACACTATAGTTAAGATTCGATATCACCTTCTGTTCCCCATATGAAAAAGAAAGATCCTGTATATCGATGATATGCTGATGGCAGTCCAAGGATACCGATTGCATGCTTAAGTACCGCCTTTCCCTTATACTTTCCTTATTATTGTAAGGCCATAATCAGATTTTGCAAATTTTTCTCCATCAGAGTGAAGTAATTATCGCCGTTCTTCTCTTGCTCCGCAGTAAGTCCCTCTACCGGATTAAGCACCATAGTGGAAACGCCCGCTTCGGCGGCCAGAGTCTTAGCCAGTTTATCGGAGACAAGCTCTTCAAAAAAGATATACTTAATCCCTTCATCTTTTACCATTTTCGCAAGCTTCACTAAATCCTGTCCGCGCGGCTCAGCGTCTGGCGAAAGTCCCATAATCGCATGTTGATCCAATCCATAATCACGGGCAAGGTAAGAAAAAGCCTGATGTGATACTACGATCTTATGGTTGGGCAGCTTAGCAAGCTCCTCTTTGAATTTACTGTCTAACGCCTGCAAACGTTCCGCAAGCTTATTGTAACGCTCTTCATAACCTTCTTTATGCTCAGGATCCACGGACTGAAGGCTTTCTTTAATATTCTGAGCCATGACAATGGCTGATTTTGGACTTACCCAAGTATGCGGGTCTGTATGCAGGCTGTCTCCTGAGGCATTACTGTTATGATCCGTGTCCTCATTTTGATGAGACTCTTCCTCACTTGCCCCATGATCATGCCCGTCATCTTCATCGGTCATGATATAATCAATACCTTGGCTTACTTCAACCGCCTTAACTTTACTGCTGCTATCAAGGCCTTTTAAAAAGTTAGGAACCCAGCCTTCTAAGCCTGCACCGTTATATAGAAATAGCTGTGCCTTAGAAGTGTTGATAATATCTTGACTGCGCGGTGTCCAATCATGTGGCTCCACACCCACTGGAAGCAGGTTAATAACATTGATATCTTCCCCGCCAATCTCCTTAGCAAACTCGTAAATAGGATAAAAGGTTGTAACTACATTTACTTTCCCTTCAACTATACTTCCACTGCTCTTAGGTCCGCATGCACTTAGTGTAAATACAAGTACCAGTGCAAGGACGAGCAAACTTATACGTGATTTCATTGCCGCCATTATATTGATCTACCCCTCAAATCGTAAATTTTACTATTAGTAGTATAATAGTAATCGTTACGATAAGTCAACAAAGAAACCTCACTCAGAAGAAAGACGGTATCGTCCTTTATAAAAAAGGAATGCTCCCACAACCAACCCGGCTGAAGGAGCATTCCCTTGTTCAAGCAACCTCATTAAAAAATTTCTACAACAGTATTGTCTTATTTCACTACTGCTCCGTTTGGCATACTGTCCGGCACGGTAGCGATCGTTAGCTGGTCATCTTTAGAAGCCGCCAAAATCATCCCTTGGGACAACTCCCCACGCAGCTTCACCGGTTTAAGGTTTACGATACAAATCACTTTACGTCCCACCAGCTCTTCCGGTGTATAGAATTTCGCGATACCAGAAACCACTTGGCGTTGTTCATAACCCAGATCCAGTTGCAGCTTCAGCAGCTTGTCAGCTTTTTTCACTGGCTCTGCAGCAATAACCTGAGCTACCCGCAGCTCTGCTTTAGCGAAATCGTCAATGCCGATTTCCTCTTTATGCTCTTCCACTGGCTCGGAGTCCGCAGCAGCAGGAGCAGCCGCTTCCGCCACTTCAGCCGCAGCTTTACCAGCGCCCATAGCCTCGGCAATATAAGCTACCTCTTGCTCCACATCTAGACGTGGGAAGATTGGATTGCCTTTCACCAGCTTTGTTCCTGCCGGAATCAGGCCAAAGGTCTTACCGCTATCCCAAGTCGTTAACTCACCAGGCTCAATACCCAGCTGTTCCCAGATTTTCGCTGGTGTTTGTGTCAAGAACGGCTGCAGCAGGATTGAAGCGGTACGCAGACCTTCCACCAGATGTCTCATCACAGAAGCCAGCTCGGCGGTTCTATTTTCATCTTTGGCAAGCACCCAAGGTTGTGTCTCATCGATATATTTGTTGGTGCGGCTAATGAATATTCCGATAGCTGTCAGCGCCACGGAAAACTCCATTTTTTCCATAGCTTCTTCTACTTTGGCATAAGTATTCTCAGCCGCAGCTTGAAGCTCACCATCAAATGCTGTTACATTTCCTTCATATGCCGGAATCTCGCCTGCAAAATACTTTTCAACCATAGCCCCTGTACGGTTCAACAGGTTCCCAAGGTCGTTGGCAAGATCATAGTTAACCCGGTCTACAAAGCTTTCCGGTGTGAACGTGCCATCCGAACCAAACGGTACTTCGCGCAGCAGGTAATAACGCAATGCATCCAAGCCATAACGATCAATCAGTGTCACAGGATCAACTACGTTACCTTTAGATTTCGACATTTTTCCATCTTTCATGAGCAACCAGCCATGGGCAAATACCTTTTTCGGAAGGGGTTCCCCAAGCGCCATCAGAATGATCGGCCAGTAAATCGTATGGAAACGAACGATTTCTTTACCAACGATGTGTACATCCGCAGGCCAGAACTTGTCATACAAGGTGCGATCCTCGGAACCATAACCCAGAGCAGTAATATAGTTAGTCAAAGCATCAATCCACACGTACACGACATGCTTCTCGTCGCCCTTAACTTTTACGCCCCAATCAAAGGTTGTACGGGAAACTGCAAGGTCTTCCAGTCCGGGTTTGATGAAATTGTTAATCATTTCGTTCTTACGGGATTCCGGCAAAATAAACTCTGGATTCTCCTCGTAAAATTGCAGCAAACGATCCGCATATTTACTCATCCGGAAGAAATAACTTGCTTCCTTCACCAGCTCAACCGGGTGGCCGCTATCTGGGCTTTTTGCACCAGTAATCACACCGTTGTCATCACGCACTATATCAACTAATTGCGTTTCTGTGTAAAAGGTTTCATCTGGGATACTATACCAGCCTTCATATTCACCTTTATAGATGTCTCCTTGCTGCAGCAACCGATCAAAAATATCCTGTACCACTTTTTTATGACGCTCTTCCGTAGTACGGATGAAGTCATCGTTCGAAATGTCCAGCTTACGCCATAGCTCCTTAATACCAACAACAATGTCGTCTACGAACTGCTGAGGGGTCTTTCCTGCTTCCTCTGCCTTCCGCTCGATCTTTTGTCCATGTTCGTCTGTACCGGTTAGATAACGCACTTCGTAGCCGCGCAGACGTTTGTAACGGGCCATTGCGTCTCCTGCCACGGTTGAATAAGCATGTCCGATATGTAGCTTGTCACTTGGATAATAAATTGGTGTCGTTAGGTAAAACGTTTTTTTCTCACTCATTCAGTAATCATCCTTTCTTATTAAAAAACAAAAAACTCCCGCCCCCATAATGGGGCGAGAGTATAACTCACGCGATACCACCCAAATTTCCTGTCTCTTCACAGAGCGCAGGCTTCGCCAGTTCCCTCGCGGGAACTGTCCATTAACGCTGGATCACGCTGTTATCTTACGTGAACCACAATTGCAGTTCCCGCTCGAACACAGTTCCTCCCGGACCATATTCAATCTAACGCTCCATACCGGATTTCAGCATATTCCGGCTCTCTGTAATGGACGTAACGATTTACTTATCCGTTCTTCGGAATTCATACTATTACTTGTGAATATACCCAATGGTAAGGCCCCATGTCAAGTCGCAGGGGCAGAATCCTTCTCAGCAGATTCATCTTGAAGAGGCGGCACAGGATCAAGTCCTCCAGGATGAAAGGGATGACATCTGGCAATCCGCTTAGCTGCAAGCCATGAGCCTTTCAATGGACCATGGACTTCAATGGCTTCCAGGGCATAGGCAGAGCAGGTTGGATAGAAGCGGCAGGTTGCAGGTTTAATAGGGGAAATGTACCTGCGATACACCCGAATAGGCGCCTGAATCGTTCTGCGTAGGGTCACCATTTCTAAAGTCCCTTTTGTTTATCTGATGCTGCAACTAATTCTTCTTCCCGGTTCTCTTCACATTCTTTGCAATAACCGAACACCTCAAATTTATGCTTGACTACCCGGAATTGATCGGGTGTATCCGTTAAATTCATCGGGCAGAAATTAATCGGGTAGGTCTTTTGGCATTGAAGGCAGATCATATGATGGTGATGATCCTGATGATTGCAGCTTCCCTTGAACTTCACTCCGTCTTCAAAGACAATCTGTTCAAGCACACCAAGCTCTTCCATTACACGAAGATTGCGGTACACCGTATCAAAGCTAAGTCCGCTATACTTACGGCCCATATGCTCATATACATCCTTCGCTGACAAATATCCCTTATTCTCGCCGAATAACTGGGCAAGCGTTTTGCGTTGGTCGGTGATTCGCAGTCCTTGCCCCGACATGACTTCTAATATTTGTTCTGTCGACAGCATACGCTCATCTCCCATAAGATCAGTTCATTTATATTTCACTCTCTTAATAATGCCCCAAAATAAATGCCCCGTCAATGAAGCACCATGAAGCGCCCCTACGCAACCTCTGAATTATTATATTTAAACAAAAGCCCGGCTGCGTATTCCTTTACGGAATATTCAGCCGGGCCTTTATTGTAGATAATTCCCCAATAGAGCTTATAGGGATATTCCTATTTGTTATTTCTTTGCTGGAAGTGGAGTGATGAGGAAATTGACCGGCAAGTTACTGCCTGAAGCTGCTGTGAACAAAATCTCCACAGAACCTCCATACTCACCACTACGATAAACCACACTGTTCATGTCAGCGTTCGAGAGACTTCCCACGCTTGGCATATGCACGATTTGGTTATTAACCATAACCGGCCCCATATAGTTACCGCCACGTGGATTAAACGTAATCAATGAGTTTGGTGCAACATTTTCGAATCTGATCTTGTATAATACCCCGAAATTACCGGCATTGGATGCTTCCGTACCTGCCATTGGGTCTACGCCAGCCAGGTTCTTATCACTGTAATTATCGCCTAGCAGAAGTTTTGCAGGAGTTTTTCCTACCTCATCGGTAACCGTGATAATACGAGTAGAATCTTCGTAAGTTCCCCGATTATGCACTCCGTCTCGATCCAGAACTGGAAGTGTTGGAAGTGTAGTCAGTGGATCTTTATTCGCATCAATCAACATGACATTATAATCGATTGGATAATCACTAAATAAGTCCGCTTGAAGTGAAACAATTTCACTTGGTTTCATAGCAATTTGGTTTAGATCGGTCAGAATTGAGACACTTTCCCCTGGTTGCAGAACAATCGTTTTATAATGCTCATTTGTAAGCATAGATTTCCAATAACGTTCTACAGACATTTTACCAGTACCTTCAGGATATGTGCTTGGGCCTGCAAAGCCCACATATTCGGTTGTAAGCGTCGTTGGGTACAAATTGTTATTCGTAGCAATCACATACACTTTAGCTTTAATATTCAGGTTATTCTTGTGGTGAATCAAGAAGCGGGTTTTACCCAAAGAAGTCTCACGGTAAGTAACACCTTCTGTATACACCGTTTCTGGGCTGTTGCTGCGAATTAGTTTATAAGGCTCGGAAGAAAGATTATAAGCTACTTGCTGCCAAGTAGGAACCATCGATCCATCGATGCTAAACACACTGCCCGGAGATGCAAATAATCTGTTGAAATCTTCTTTACTGTACAAGATTTCATCCGAAATATTAACGGTTTTCTCAAACGTGCTGATCGCGCCATGTGAATCTTTTACTTGGACAGCAATTGTCGCTGGACCCGGAGTAAAGAAAGCCTCGGCCTTGTTCGTCCAAGTTACGGTAATTTCATCACCATCAGGATCGCTACTTAGATCGGTATAAGTAATCATTTCACCCATCTTGTATGAATCCTTGTCTGTGGTGAAATTAGCAACTGGAGGTGTATTAGGTTTAAGCACTGTGATGGTCATGGTGTAAGGATCACTCCACTGTTGATTCGCATCCATTACGGAATAGGTTACTACATAATATCCTGGTTGATCATAGATATCCTGCTTGTTACCTCCCCAGCTTTCATCCACAATAGCTACACCATTTGGTGACGAGCTGGAGGTTACGAAGGTCACTGGTTCACCGGCGTAAATTTCAGTTGGCACTGTGAAGGAAGCTTTAGGCTTGTTGTTTAATGTAAGGATTACTCGTTTTTGCACATTATCAACGGTATATGGAATGCCCAGTGCTCCAGTTATGGATGTCAATGGAACCATGAAAGTCCCCTTGTATTGGTAAGCTGGACCTTTCATCGTCTTCTTCTCACCATTAACTGTATAGACCTTGCTGTCGGTCTTAAAGCGCATAACGTCGCTTCCCTTGGTAACAATGGTTTCTTTCGTTTTATAATCATAAACGTATTTCACGCCTACACGTTCTACCATAGCCCGGATCGAAACGTAGGATACGCCGTTTTTCACTGCCATAGGCTGATTAGCTAAATATTCCTGGCCGTTCTGATACATTTTGTTGCTGTTCATCATAAGAATAAGCTGACTGTTAGCCGCAGCACGAGCACCATCTGTTGTTGTAGGTTCTGTAGTAACTCCAGGTGTTGCAGTCGGAAGCGGTGTTGCAGTAGGTGCAATTGTTGCTGTAGGTTCAACAGTAGCCGTAGGATCAACTGTCTCTGCAGGAATTGGAGTTGGTGTTGGTGTCGGTGACACTACTCCTCCTGGCGTCTCCGTCGGCAACGGCGGCAATGGATCAGTAGATTCTGGCATTACCTCCGGCGCAGCTGAAACAACTGTCCCAACTACAGTAGTATTACTTGGGGTATTATTGACAGCTTCAGCAAAAGCCGGCACTGCCGCGGCGGCCTGAGATACGGCCAAAACAGCAACTAACGTTAACTTTTTCAAATCCATGATATAACTCCTCTGCTCCTATTTGTAAATATAAGTAGGTCTCTGTCTTTTTCATACTCCTCTTATATTCCCCGCAAAATGCTGCCACCCACGGTAGGGCGGCAAAAAGCTTTTGCCACGATCGTCATAACAAACATAGTATTAGACGCATGCCACCATAAAAAGTTTCATTATTAAGTAAAGAAAGATTAACGCTGTATTAAATATTGTTGGACAACCATGCTGTTTCCCCTGAAAAAAATGAGATTTTTTCTATAAATATGTTTATTTTTCGTCTGACTATATTCGCTTTCATTTGCTTTTGTTACAATGTATGGAAGAATATCTTTTACATGCGAGGGATAACATGTCCAAAAAAATCTCCATCCTCGTTCAATTAATCATGGGCTTCTCTCTAATCATCTTCACCATCGTAGGATTCACCATTTTTTTGTCCTACCGCTCTTCCTCTCAAGCTGTTCTAAACCGCTCCAACCAATATATCCTGGAATCCGTCAAGCAACTTCAAGGTAAAATGGACGCAATTCTTCAGGATAACGATAAGCTTTCTTCTACGATCATGTTCAGTCCCTTGATTCAAGAAACCTTGGGAGACTTAGCGTTGTCACGTTCACCTCGTACAGACGCCATGGAAATTACTCGTTACATAGATCAACAGACACGTTCCATAAACTCTGACATCCAGTTCAAGCTGCTCGGTCTGTCCGATGATCAGGTGTATACCAACAGCAGTTCCTTAAAGGTCATCTGGGACAGCGAAAAGGAAATCCGCGATGCTTATTGGTTTCCGGCTATAGCACAGAATAAAGGCCGAATGGTCTGGTTCGGTGTAGATGTATGGCAGAACGGTAATATCCCTGTGGTGATGGGAGCCAGACAAATTAATGATTGGAATGATCTAAACCGGTTAGGAACCCTGTTTCTTGTCCTCCCTGTCGAGGTTATCCATAACGCTGTCAGCCAATTTCACCTCGGCAAAAACGAGAAAATCCAAGTTGTTGATTCATTTAATACCATTGTCTATTCCACAGATCCAAAAGAAATTGGACTCTATATGAACGACGGGCTTCTAAAACAATTCAGCAATCATAAAGCCAGAATCGTTCCACAAAAAATAAACTCACGCAATCTGTTCGTATCCTATGCCTATTCCGACTATAGCGAGTGGAGCGTTTTTGCTTACATTGATTCTAAAGACGCTGTTAAAGATTTAAATACGATTCGCCGGAATATTATTTTAATTGGCCTGCTGGGGATGGGTGCTGCCCTACTATTCACTTTCTTTTTCTCTTGGACCCTATCCAAGCCCCTTCGTAATCTGGCAACCAAGCTGAGCAATGTCGAACGGGGAACTACTTTACCTTTTGTAAAAACAACCATGAACAAAGAAATGGCTATCCTTTATTCAAGCTATAATTCGATGCTCCAAAACCTGGATCATACTATAGCTGACCTATCCAGCAAACAAATTAGTGAAAAGCAAGCTCAGATCGTAGCACTCAAAGCGCAATTCCGCCCGCATTTTCTTTATAACACTTTGAATACAATCTATTGGTCGCTCGCCAACAAGCGCATGCAGGAAGAGTCCCAAATGGTACTCGCTCTAAGTGATCTGCTCCGCTATAGTATTGACCGCGGATCCGAATTCGTTACAGTTGAGGAGGATTTAAAGCAATTAGAACGATTCATTTTTCTCCAGAAGCTGCGCTACGAGGACAAATTGCAGATTGATCTTTTTGTAAATCCTGAGGTTATGAATGGCCAGCTTATGAAATTAACCCTTCAGCCACTTGTCGAAAATGCCATTACTCATGGACTTGAACCCACACTTCGGGAAGTATGGCTAATTCGCATACGCGCCTATAGTGAAGGAACATCTCTGGTGTTAACTGTAGAAGACAACGGGGACGGCATGAGCGAGGAAAGTATGGCAGACGCATTAGTCGGCGGTGAGGTTAATCCGGAGAAGCTGCTTCATACCGGAATTGGACTATCTAATCTAAATCATCGCATAGAGCTAATCTACGGACAGGAATTTGGTCTACAGCTATCAACAAGCGAGCTTGGTGGCTTATTTGTGAAGGTCACTGTTCCATTACAGTATGATCAAAGTTAAGGGGGCACAACGATGAATGTGTTAATCGTGGACGATGAAAGTTTTGTTCGCCGTTCTCTGTCAGAAATGCTGGGAAGTGCGAATCACAACTTTAGCATTATTGGCTCGGCAGAGAACGGTTTAGAGGCTGTGCAATTGTTAAAAGAGCATATGGTTGATCTGGTGATATCCGATATCCGAATGCCCGGCATGGATGGGCTGGAACTCGCAAAGCATATCCATGAATGTTATCCAGACACTGAAACCGTGCTGCTCACAGGTTATCAGGACTTCACCTATGCCAGTCAAGCCATCCGTTATGGTGTAAAGGAATATTTGGTTAAACCAAATTCAGTAGAACATATTCTTGAAGTCGCAACAGGCGTATATGAACGTCTTCAATTGAAGAAACAGCAGAGGCAATTAACGCAGCTAAGAGAAAAAAACCTTCGGGAGAAACGCTTATCTGATCTTCTTTACGGCATTCCTTTACCCTATTTTGAAGAACAACTCATTCCTCCTTTTCATTCCTTTGTAGTCGTAACCGTAAACCATCTTGGAGTGGGCATGCCACAGAACTGGTCGGAACAAGCCATGTATGCAGCGGTCGTTAATATATTAGAAGAATGTTTTGCGCTGTACGCCAATGTTGTTGGCATTCAAGAAGAGCAGGAAGCCATCATGCTATTATTCTATCCTCTTGAGCAGCCTAACGGCGTTGATGAGGTATTGACACAAGAGCTGCTGCATAAGCTGTCGGGCATTCTGAAATCGCCATTCTGTGCAGGGGTCTCCAACCCTCACTATCAATTGGGGGCGCTCGCAACCGCCTATCATGAGAGTCTGGAAGCTTGTCAGCAGGTCAAAAAAGAGAGTACGCCATCCGTTATCTTTTTCAGAGACCTCTCCATGCATTCGGCTTCTCCACAGCTCACTGAACAACTACAAGTAAAGGCAACGCGCAGGGTAATCTCTATGATGATTGAGGTTATGAATTCCCGGCTCCAAGAAAATCTCTCCCTCAAAATGATCGCAGACGAACTGTATATGAATCCAACGTATCTCGGCCGATTGTTTAAAGATGATGTAGGGGAGCCTTTCTCTAGCTTTCTTACCAAACTTCGTATTCAAAAAGCTACTGAATTATTAGAGAATGTTACTCTCAAGGTATATGAGGTTAGCGAATTAGTAGGCTTTAAGGATCCTGCGTATTTCAGTCTCATTTTCAAGAAATACATGGGGATGACTCCTCAGGAATTTCAGAAGCACAACAAATAAAGCAGAGGTGTGTTTCTCTTGAATGTAAATGGTAAGTTGATTACTGTCCTATTAACATTTGGCTTGTTACTTAATACAAGTGGTTGTCAGCTCTCCCCTTCCAAGGAAGATACCGCTTTACAAGACCCGATACAGCTGAACATCTGGCTCACTGCTGGATCAGGTCTTGAGTCGCTCATTGACCAATATCAATCCCAACATCCCGAGCTAGAGATTCATATTCAGACCTCCACCTCCACGCAGCTTCCAGCCAAGCTACAGACCTCGTTCGCAGCTGGATATAGTTCGCCGGATGTGGCTGCCATTGATATTAGCTATTTAGATCGCTTCAAACAATTTCCTGATTATTTTTATAATCTAAAAACCTTTGAAGCTGACAATCTGAAGGACCAATTTCTGAATTGGAAGTGGCAGGAGGTGCTGGGTAATGATTTTATTTTCGGATTACCAACGGAAATTGGACCCTATGCCATGTTATATCGAACGGATATATTCGCATTATCAAGCCTCCCTACTAAACCAGAGGAAGTGGCTAAAGAAATCCAAACTTGGGATCAATTCCTTGAAGCGGGCACCAAAGTACAGGAGAGAACAGGAAAAGCTTTTGTAAATGACTTGGAGAACCTCTATCTCACCCTTCTACGTCAGTCCAAGCTTCAATATTACAGTCCCACAACACAAGAATTGATCCTCGACAATAATCCGGCGGTCAAACGAGCCTGGGACTTCTCAATTCAAGCCCTTAAGCTAAATCTGTCCGCCAGTATTGCAGTGGATACCCAACGCTGGGGTGCAGGCCTGCTCAACGGAGATTTTGCAGTCATGCTCTGTCCGGCTTGGATGATTGGTCATATCAAGAGCAGTGCTCCAACTGCCAGCGGTTTATGGAATGTAACACAAATCCCAGAAAACAGTGCTAATCGCGGAGGCTCCGTTCTGACCTTACCAAAGACAGGTAATCATCCTGATGAATCCTTTGCTCTTATTAAATGGCTAACCGAACCAACGCAGCAATTGGTTTCTTTCAAGGTACAAGGGGCTTTCCCTTCCACCCCCGAAATCTATGATGACCCAGAGATCCACGATCTGCACGATCCCTATTTTCCTAATTCAGAGCTTGGTCTGACCCTTTCGTCAGCAGCAAAAGCAGTAATTCCGACCTACTACGGCCCTCATCACGCTGACGTGGAGACAAGCATGCTCGAATACTTGACCAAAGCTGAAAAAGGCGAGCTAACTCCTGAACTGGCTTGGACCCTTGCTGTTCAAGCCGCAAAGCAAATAGACAGCTCCTTCCGCTAAGTACTATCATAAAAAGGCTCTCCCCGGCTAAATTAACCTGCCGGGGAGAGCCTTTTTTGAATTCATTTTCGCTTTATTTTTGCGCAGCCAGGAAAGCATCCAGCTGTTTTTGTTTCTCTGCAATAATCTTATCGAGCCCTGCCTTTTTCAGCTTATCAGCATACTTAGTCAGTACGGTATCAGGATCAACAGAACCCGTATCCAAGCTGATGTCGTATTCATCCATTACAGCTTTACAAGCAGCCATTTCAGTCTTCATTGAGGAGGCATCGAAGTTGAAACCAAGCGCTACAGAGGCTTTACCTTTAGAGTTAAAGGCTTTGAATTGTTCCCATTTGTCTGGAGCTTCACTTTCCCACACGGGGTTCAGGAATTGACTTCCAAGCATCCAAGCTGCAGCCGTATTATAATCAGCTGTTTTATCTGTAGCTTTGATCGTATCACCACTTACGACTTCATAGTGCACACCTTTTATACCGAAAACAAGCAGATTGTTGATATCTTTATCTGTGTGCAGAATATCTAGCACCATCATGGCCCGAGCCGGATCACCAGAGGAAGCGGAGATCGCAAGCATCGATCCAGCAGCATCACTTGTAGAAATCGTTGGATCATTGAATGCAATTTGTTTCAGCTTGCCAACCAAGCCGGTAGCATTAGCCAGCTCACTATCTTTACCCGGTTTAAGCGATTGCACTGTCATAAAGACATTGCCAGCCTTCATTGCATCCTGAGTCGAATTCGTAGCAACAGCTGCGTCTTTGTTAATGTAACCTTTCTTCATATACTCACGAGTAAGTTTAATGATTTCTTTATAACGATCCATCTCAATCATCGATTGAATCTTAGTATCTGAGGAATCTTTAAGCAGTACACCAGGAATGGCAGCATCACCAAGGGTATCGTATTGTGCCATGTATTGTGAGTTAAAGGTCTCACCTTGTTTGAAATACAATGGAGTCAGGTCAGGTCTTTTCTCCTTCACTACTTTGAGAACTGCATCCAGATCTTGAATGGATTTCACATTCGACATATCGATGCCCAGTTCATCCGCAATATCGGAGCGATAGACAACCCCACCTTGTGCAGCCAGCTCCTTGTTTGTAGGAACAGCATAATTCACACCATTGATCGCTGAACCTTTTAAGAATTGTGGATCCAGATTTTTTAGAATCCCTTGGCCGTATTCATTTAGGAGATTACCATATTTGCCGCTATCGTCATTAATCGGGAGATAAGCGCCTTTAGCTGCATTCGTTACGTAGTTCTTCCATTGAGCTGTAAAGATGATATCGAATTTTTCCTGACTCGCAATTTTCAGATTGACATCATTGTCCCATGGACCCCAATCGATCGGTGCGATATCCAATTTGGCGTTGATTTTAGGTTCCAATAACTTATTGATTTCATCTTCTACAGCTTTTTCATCCTTTTGCACGGCACCGACATAAATTAACTTGACGGTATAAGGCTCCAATTCTTTTGCCGGTTCGGCAGTAGGATCCGCGGCTGGCTCATCCGTAGCAGCAGCATTGGTAGCGGTTGCATTTTCGCTTGGAGCAGGTGAAGCTGCTTCATTATTCCCGTTATTCCCACCGCAGCCTGCTAAACTAAGACTCAGTACCATCGTTAGCAATAGTGTCATTAGTGCGCTTTTTCTAACAGCTTTCATATACACCATAACCTCCCTCAAAATATTTATATATGCTGAATCGGCCGTTCACACCTTAGCATAAAGCGGCCGAATTAAGCCATTACAATCGTCCTTAACCTTTGACAGCACCCACGGTAAGCCCTTTAATAAAATACTTCTGGAAGAAGGAATATACAAACACGATAGGTCCGATACCAATAACAGCCATCGCCATTCTTACCGTTTCTGTTGGAATATTGATTTCTACACCCTGTGCAGCCAAGGCAGCCATCGCCTGAGGACTTGCTGTCAGGAATTGAACATTCAGCATCGTCTTATACATTAGGTATTGTAAATTGACATGACCTTCGGGTGAGATAAAGATCAAACTAAGGTACCAATCATTCCAATAGGCCAGGGTCTGAAACAAACCTACTGTAGCTAACACTGGCATAGACAAAGGCAAAATAATTTGAACGAAGATCCGGAATTCTGGTGCCCCATCGATCTTAGCAGATTCGATTAAAGCTGGCGGTATGGTATTGGCAAAAAAGGTCCGTAAGATGATAACAAAGAAAGCAGAAACCAGCAGCGGCATAATTAGAATCCATAACGTATCCTTCATATGCATCATTCGCGTGTAGACCAGATACCAAGGCACAAGGCCCCCATTAAACAACATTGTAAAAAACATAAAAAATGAGAAGAAATTACGATGTGGAAAATCTCCACGTGAGATAGGGTAAGCGTACATAGCCATAATGATAAGACTCAGAATCGTGCCCACCACAGTCACAAATAACGAAACGGAAGCTGCATCGATAATTTGCCAATAATCTTTTAACAGAAATTCATAAGAAGAAATATCCCACTTGTTAGGAAAAAAGCTGTAGCCGTTCTGAATAACGGAATTCTCGTCCGAAAACGATACAATAACTACGAGGATCAGCGGCACCACACAAATCGCTGTGTATATCCAAAAGAATATATTAATTAGCAAATTAGATATATTAGATATTTCATTGGGTTGTCTTTGCCGTTTTGTGCGCTTCCCTGTACGCCGTGACGACCCTATTGCTGTTTCTGTCTGGCTCAACACTCCCACCTCCCTTTAGAATAAAGCATCATCTTTACTGATTCGCCGCACTGCTAGATTCGCTAAGAAAATCAATAGAAATCCTACAACAGATTGAACGAGACCCGCGGCTGAAGACATTCCTATATCACCGATTGCGAGGAAGGTTTGATATACATATGTGTCGATAACCTGCGTCGTCGAGTATAACGCTCCTGCATTTCTCGTAACCTGAAAGAATAATCCGAAGTCTGCGTTAAAAATCCTACCTATCTGCAGCAGCGTCATTACTATAATAACTGGGCTGATTAGCGGCAGTGTGATTTTTCGAATCTGCTTCCATTTAGAAGCTCCATCAATTAGTGCAGCCTCATAATATTCATTATCTATTCCAATAATAGCGGCCATATAAATAACCGTTGTATACCCAATCTCTTTCCATATCTTCACGATTACTAGAATCCCAGGCCAATATTTGGACTGTGAATACCATTCGATAGGATCTACCCCAAAGAACGGGAGTAATGTCTTGTTCATGAACCCATGCTCTGCACTCAGAAAGCCGTATACTAAGTAACTTACGACGACCCAAGAGAGAAAATAAGGGAGAAACATAGCGCTTTGATGGAATTTCGATAGCCATCTGCTGCGCATTTCGTTAAACATAATTGCGAAAGCCAGCGAAAAAAATAGCGTCAGTATAATAAACGCTGTATTATACAATAACGTATTCCTCGTAATGATCCAGGCCGTCTCCGTCGAGATTAAATATTTGAAGTTCGCTAACCCGACCCAATCACTACCTAGAATCCCTTTTTGGTAATTGATATCCTTAAATGCAATTACCGTCCCTAACATCGGTATGTAATTATTGATGATTAGAATCACTATCGCAGGTAACATCATCAAATAGAACACCCAATATTTCTTCATTACTCTAAGAAAATTCGGCGTTCTTCCCCTGCCTGGTTTCTTTACTTCTGACAAGCTGACGGAAGGATTCGTCACACTCATTTTTGGTTCCCCCATTCTCCATCATCCCATTCTTAAGCCCCAATTACTCTTGCTTGCCTAACGTTTTGTGTATCCTCCTTACACTCTAATTAAAACATATGATAATTTATGGGAGTATAGGGAACATATTATATTTCTATAAAAAAAGAGACGATTATCCTCGAAAATCGAGGAAAACCATCTCTTCAGCCTCTAATAGAGGCAAAAAATTTAATTAATCATAGCTTATGTACCTTAATCGCATTTATCACAGCCAAGGGCTGGTTGATAATCTTTTCTCTTCATCACAGCCAAGGCTGGTTGATAATCTTTTCTCTTCATCACAGCTAAGGCTGGTTGATAATCTTTTCTCTTCATCACAGCCAAGGGCTGGTTGATAATCTTTTCTCTTCATCACAGCTAAGGGCTGGTTGATAATCTTTTTCTCTTCATCACAGCCAAGGGCTGGTTGATAATCTTTTTCTCTTCATCACAGCCAAGGGCTGGTTGATAATCTTTTTCTCTTCATCACAGCCAAGGGCTGGTTGATAATTTCTGCCTTAGATTAA
Organism: Paenibacillus sp. FSL H7-0323; assembly: GCF_038002725.1. NCBI lineage: Bacteria > Bacillati > Bacillota > Bacilli > Caryophanales > Paenibacillaceae > Paenibacillus > Paenibacillus sp. FSL H7-0323. The sequence continues at coordinate 2,906,654 of NZ_JBBODB010000001.1, forward strand.
CTAGGCAATCAGTCCTTGTGTTCCCAGAGAGGCCCACATCCGCAGGTGTGGGACGGCCCCTATACTACTACGAAGAGGGGTGAGGGAGAAGGAACGGAAAGGAAGTTTGGAACTGTAGGAGCGTAGCGTTCGCCTTTATCCTCGGATTTCAACCGCTAATAGCGGTTTCTAATCAAGAAATCTGAGGATAACAGCGACCGGAAGTCCAAACATTCCTTGGAGCGACGCTAACCTCACCACTCAGCAACAAACATTCCTTGGAGCGACGCTAACCTCACCACTCAGCAGCTAACCTCACTGCACTTCGGTCCGGCATCGGTCGCGATACTCCTTAGGCGACATCCCTGTCTGCTTCTGAAATACCTTGGTAAAATAACGCCGCTCCTGATAGCCAACTCCCGAGCCAATCATCGTAATACTCTTATCGCTGTTAGTTAGCATAAACTTAGCAGCTTCAATTCGTTGTAGGGTCACGTATTCCACGAAAGTCATAGCAAAACGATTCTTAAACAAGAGACAGAAATAACTGCCACTAATCCCGATCTTATTCGCCACTTCCTCAATCCCAATATCAGAATGGAGATGTTCTGTGATGTACTTAGCTGCTTGGTTCATCAGCTGATCCGGTGTTTTTTTGCCAGAATCATCTTCACCTTCAGGGATTTCCTGAAAAATTGGAATGCTATTATACAGTTTATTCTTAAACTGCTTACTACGGATCTTAGCCCCAATCTCCCGTACCTTATTGCCAAGCTCTTCATAATGTATCGGCTTACAAATATACTCTTTAACACCTAGCCGAATCGCTTCCCGTGCATAATCAAACTCCTGATATCCGGTAAGAAGCAGCACCTCGCTATCCAATCCCATCTCCCGCAACTTACCGATAAAAGTTAACCCGTCCATCACTGGCATACGGATGTCACATAACACAAGATCAGGCTGTTTCTCCTCGGCAATACGCAAAGCATCCATTCCGCTTCGCGCCATACCGACAACCTCCATCCCCATCTCCTGCCAAGGCAACACCCTGTTCAGATTATTCAGAATTGGGGCTTCGTCATCAACCAATAATACTTTTAGCATAATGATCTTCCCCCTGCTCGTATTTAGGTATGACACATTGGATAATAGTACCATGACCTGGACTAGAACAGATAAATATTCCGTACCTGTCACCGTATTCAATGCGGATGCGATCTGCTACACTGCGAATACCAAGACCTCTGCGTTCAAGATTCATCCGGTTATCCCGTTCAGCCTTAACTTCTTGCTCCACAGGATCATTCACAATATATTGAAAAATAGCCAACTGAGAAGGTGTAATACCAATACCATTATCTTCAATACGTAAAATCAAATCCCCCTGCTTCTCCCAAACCTTCACAGAAACATGACCTTTGTAATCAATGCCCTCAAATCCATGTTGAATGCTGTTCTCTACAAGCGGTTGTAACGTGAGTTTAAGGATACCGCAACTCATCAATTCATTCGGAATATCGATCTCGTATTCGAACAAATCTTCAAAGCGGAATTTTTGTATATCCAAATAATTGCGTAAATGTTTAACTTCTTCATCCAGCGTAATCTCTTCCCGATCCTGAATGCTGATTCGCAAAATACTAGCCAGCCTGTAGACCATCTCACTAACTTTTTTGCCTTCATTCTGAATAGCGAGAACATTGATTGATTCTAATGTATTGAATAAAAAATGTGGTTTAATCTGTGCCTGCAGAACACGCATCTCAGCTTGATTCTTGCGACGCTGCTCCACATGAATTCTGTTAAACAATCCATTGATTTTATCCATAAGATCATTAAAACCCTTAGCAAGCAGCGTTAGCTCATCATTCCCTTTAACTTCTACCCTAGTGGTCAGATCTCCGTCTTCAACCCGGCGCATAAAACGAACAATGACAGCGATGCCGCCGGTAATCCGGTTCATAAAAAATAAATTGAAGATCACAGCTGCCAATAAGCAAAGGAAAATCACAGCGACGAACCAGCGAGCAAATACTGTAACTTCATGAGACAACGTATCCCAAGAAGTCACAGATACCAGACTCCATGGATAGTCCTTCAAATGATACATGGAAAGAATGCTTTTCTCCCCGTTGTACTCTGTTTTGAAACTCTGAAACCCTTTTTTAAAGGTAATCTCTTTATCCGCGAAAGACTGGAAGTCCTGTCCATCCAGCTTTTGATCTGGGTCAAAAAGAATCATTCCATCATCATTTACAAGCATAAAGGAAACATCCTGATTGCTATCCCCAATTTTTAAATTGCGAAATATGGATTCGAACTCCCAATTCTTGATCTGCACAACTAGGATACCTATGTTCTGAAAGAAGCTCAATTCCTTCACTAGCCGAATTTGTGTAAACACAGGTTCAGTACCCGTAAGCTCGGGATACTCGTGAGGAGCCAGCCATTTCGGCACACCATTTAAGTCCATAACTTCCTGGTACAGATCACTTTTTTTGAATGTATCATAGGGTAGCGTTCGGAAATTTTCCTTGTTAAAAAGCGACACGATTTCAGAGTTACCTCTACCGTTAAAATTGTACAAAAATGCATAACTGATCGATGGATGATTAAACAACAGACTACGGAAATTGCGCTGGCTCGCATTCAGATTCAGTTGCTCAGCATCAGTCAAATCCTGGTTGTTAGGATCATCTGCACTAAGAGCCATATGAAACACCGAGGTAGCAATTCCGTTGTCTGTAACGTTATCCATATCTTTTAATACATTAGAAATACTGTAACTAATCGCTTTAAGTGAGTATTCCGACTGCTGGCTGTACTTTTTCTCAATAGAATTATAAGTCACAAAAAACATAAGCATGCCTAGAATAAATAAAGGAATGATAATCAGGCCCAAAAATGCCGTAAATAATTTATAGCGCAAATTCATCGGCTAGTGCTCCTGACTGAGAATAAAGTTATCCTTTTACGCCGCCCGCTGTTACACCTTCAATAATCTTCTCCTGAAGAATTGCATAAATGATAATTACCGGCAGTACGCTGAAGACGATACCGGCTGACATTTGTGCATAGTTCATCTGGTATTGATCCCGGAATTGGACCATACCTACTGGAAGCGTTCGCAGCTCGTCATTCGACAGGAAGTAGTTAGCTAGCAAGAACTCGTTCCAATTTCCCAGGAAATTAACAATGAATACAGTAACCATAGCCGGAACCGTTAGAGGTACAATAATTCTAGCAAAGATACCCGGTGCCTTCAAGCCATCCATGACCGCAGCTTCTTCTATTTCTCTAGGTAAATTTCGCATAAATGCTGCTAAAATAATGATGGTAAATGGAATCGCATTGGCGATATAAGGAATGATCAACGCCCAGTGGGTGTTCAGTATTCCTAACTTACGTACAATCGTATAAATCGGCAGCATTAAAGCATTATTCGGGATGAGCATTCCTACTAAAACCAGTGAGAACAAAATAGTATTCCATTTCCCCTGACGCATCCGCGTAACCGCAAAAGCAAACATAGACGCAAGCAGAATGGACACTACAGAGGCAAGGATCGAAATGTACAAACTGTTGAAAAAGTAAGTACTAATCTTTGCATTTACCCAAGCCTCCACGTAGTTATTGAAGACGAATTCCTTGGGGATGCCAAAAGGATTAAGCGCAATCTCATTATTATCCTTTTTCACAGATGAGAATAATACGAATAGGAAAGGAAACAGGATCACTAACAAATAGAATAAAAGGGCAATATGTGGCAGACTCTTTTTCAGGGCGCGTGGCATCAGTATTCAATCCTTTCTGTACGACGTGCAATCAGCAGCTGATAAAGGACTGTAACCACCAGTGTAAATGCAAAGATCAGGACAGCGATGGCATTTCCGTATCCATACTTAAAGTTCGTGATCGCATATTTAATCATGTAAGTTGCCATTACATCGGTTGAACCTGCAGGTCCCCCCTTAGTCATAACGATGACGATATCCGCAGCTTTCATTGCTCCAGCAATGGATAGCATAATTACAACCGAGATGATCGGTACGATTAGTGGGAGCGTGATACGAGTAGCGCGTTGAAATCCAGTTGCGCCGTCAATGGCTGCAGCTTCATCCAATTCACCAGGAATAGCTAGAATCGCCGCTAGTACCATAACGATATAAAATCCAGTCCACTGCCAAGCATTCGTCAACAAAATAGAAAGCATTGCAAATCTTTCATCTGACAGCCAGTAAATAGGATTAATTCCTACTAGACTAAGGAGCTTATTAAAAAGTCCAATGTTGGGCTCATAGATAAACCCCCAGAGAATACCGATAACCGCTGTAGACATAATGGAAGGCATAAAGACTGCTGTCTTATATAAGCCCTTTAACTTCTTCACATTAGAAATCAATAACGAGAAGAATACGATCAACGGTACCTGTATACATACGGAGAAAAGAATAAACCAACCGTTGTTTTTAACGGATATCCAGAATCGTTCATCTCCTAGTGCTTTCTCATAATTACTTAATCCGGCTGATTTAACCGTCTCCGATACACCGTTCCAACTAGTAAAGCTGTAATAAATAGAACTAAAAATGGGGTAAATGAAAAACATCGTGAACAATATCAATGCTGGAAGAACGAAAAGGAAAAATACCACTGGATTTCTTAATGCTTTATTCATGACTACCTCCGGTTGCTTTGACATCTGGCGAATAGTGAATGCTTCAGATCAAGTGCAAACACATATTTTCTTTGATTTTAAAAATGTACCCTGGATTTAGCACCAGGGTACATTCAGTTTGCAGCTATTTATTCAACTGCTGCGTTTGCTTCTTCTTGTACCTTTTGCAAAGCTTCGCCCATTTTCTCAGGAGTCGTCTGATCGCCAATCAGTTTTTGAATTTGAATGTTACTGATTTCTGTAGTTACATCAGCTTGAACAAGAGAGTCAAATGCTGGGAACGAAGATTGTGAGTTGTTAAGTACACCTACGATTTCGCTCATCAGATCATCAGTAATATTCTCATTCAATACGTTTTGGTCAATCTTCATTGCTGGCAATACACCATCTTCAACAAGTCCGCGCAATTGCATTTCTTCATTAAATAAGTTTTTAATAAAAGATTTCACAGCAGCCAATTGACGTGGATCTTTCTCAGCAGATGCAGAGAAACCATAACCATTGTTCACATCGCGCATCAATGCAGTTTGGTCACCCGCTCCGCCTTCAACTGCTGGGATGTTGAAGAATCCAACTTTACCGATCAAACCTTCGCCAGATTGGCCCGTTTTAAATACGGAGGATTTCCAAGTACCATCATACAGCAGGATCGCTTCACCACTAGTGAATTGTGTTGTGTATTCAGCATATTCAAAGCCAAGTTCGCCTTTTTTGAAGTAGCCTTTATCAACCCATTCTTTGTATTTCGCAAATCCTTTTACTACATTTGGATCAGACCATTTAGCTTCGCCTGTTGCAAATTTAGCAGTTACATCCGGACCCGCATAACGTGACCACAGGTGGTTAGCTAACATAAGTGGTACCCAACCAGCTTTGGATGCACCAGCCAAAGGTACTTTTCCATCAGCCTTGATATCAGCCAATTGTTGTTCCAATTCAGCAAATGTTGTTGGAGCCTTCCAGCCCTTGCTTGTATAGTATTCTTTGTTATAGAAGAAACCTTCACCAGAACCACCGATTGGCAATCCATAGATTTTTCCTTCATAAGTGAAAGGATCAAGATTTGAGAATTTATCCTTAATTCCAAGTTCCTCAAGGATTGGAGTCAGGTCAAGTAATTTACCTTCTTTAGCATAGATCTTGGAGTCAGGGCTACCGAACAGATCGAAGATTTCCGGTGGATTACCCGCAGCCATTTCACCACGCAATTTTTCTTTACGGTTTACATCTGAATCTACCCCATCGAGTTTAAAGGTCAGACCCGGTACATCCTCTTGTACTTTGTTAACTACTTCTTCGAGAATAGCCAGACGTTTCTGCTTGTCTGCACCGATTTGAGTGTGACGAATCGTCATTTCAAATGGCTCGTTATTTACCGGTTCTTCTGTTGCTGGAGCATTTGTAGCGGCTGAGTTAGTCGCGGTAGCGTTTCCATCTCCTTTGTTAGAAGACGCATTGTTGTTGCCTCCGCAACCAGTCAGTAAAGCTGATGATACGAAAATCAGGGACAATAGCAAAGTCATACTTTTTTTCATTTCTTGTGACCCTCCCTATATATTGATGTGCTTTACACTTCTTATTATAGAAAACAGACTTCATTATCGTAAGGTTAAGATTCATCCACTATAGGGATAAAAATCTCTAATGTAAGCGGAATCAACTACACGATAAGTTATATTTTATAACATTAAAATGTTAAATCGCTTTATTCATTTGTTTTTCTCATCACAAAAGTTTGTTTTTCTTTAAAAACATTTAATTAAAATATCAAATTAGTCATATTACCTGACATATTCATTTATTATCTACCCCATAAACCACGTGTAACTATAGCATGTCTTTATTAGGAATAATATAAAATTCCCCCTCAGAGGAGATTTAACCCCTCCCTTTTTACTTCCTCATAACAAAAAACCGCACCTTCAGTGATGATCAACCACTGAGGGTACGGTCTCTCTAAAAAATAGATATCTATTATACCAATGCCGTTTGCTTACGACCTTCTTCGACCAAGCGATATGCCCGTTGCACTTCTTCTTCTGTTGGAGAAGGTACTCCATCCAGTTCATAAGCTTTGCCGAGCATTTCCCATTTATAGATACCCATCTGATGATAAGGTAAGATTTCGAATTTCTCGACGCCATTTAAGGTTCCAATATAACGACCTAAGTTAATGAGATCCTCTTCACGATCATGAATACCAGGAACATATACATGTCGGATCCACATCTTACGATTATGGTCTGAGAGCCAGCGTGCAAGCTTCAAAGTTCGATCATTGGATTTACCGGTTAATTTGATATGCGCTTCTTCATCAATATGCTTCAGATCAAGCATAACCAAATCTGTTACATCCAATAAGTCATTAATCTTGTCACCTTCGTTGTAACCATTACTGTCTAATGTGGTGTGCAAATTCCAACGCTTCTTCACTTCCGTGAATAACTGCTTTACAAATTGCGCCTGCAAGGTTGGTTCTCCACCGGATACAGTTAACCCGCCACCGGATGAACGATAATAGTTTATATATGGCTCGATTTCCGAAAGCACTTCTTCTAGAGTCATTTCTTTACCTTCATCTAAAGCCCAGGTATCAGGGTTATGGCAATACTGACATTTCAGCAAGCAGCCTTGCATAAATAAGACAAATCGAATACCAGGTCCATCAACGGTTCCAAAGGTTTCCAAAGAATGTATGCGACCTTTAATCATAGGATGTCATCCTTTCGCCACGCCAGACTAACAGTCCCTTTTTCAACGATGAAGATCCCTGTCCTTGAGACTGTCATATCCCTATATCGCGGCAATAAAATTTAAAATTTTAACAATTCTCAAACAAGATATTACCGCCCTTGAGACAAGGGCGGTATCTTCCTTGCAATTATTTCAATAGTAGTACTAATTCAAAGATCTTCATGACAGGAACAAATTACATCGAACCGTGGAATGTACGGTTGATTACATCCATTTGTTGTTCACGAGTCAGCTTGATGAAGTTAACTGCATAACCGGATACACGGATAGTCAATTGTGGATAGTTCTCTGGGTGCTCCATAGCGTCCATCAGCTGTTCACGGTTAAATACGTTAACATTCAAATGCTGAGCGTTGTTATGGAAGTATCCATCCATCATGTGTACCAGGTTAGACTTACGGGAATCCTCGTCTTTACCAAGTGCCTTAGGTACGATGGAGAACGTATTAGAGATACCATCTTGTGCATCGGAGTAAGGCAGTTTAGCTACAGAGTTCAGGGAAGCCAAGGCACCTTTCTTGTCACGTCCGTGCATTGGGTTAGCACCTGGTGCGAAAGGTTCACCTTTCTTACGTCCGTCAGGTGTAGTACCTGTCTTCTTACCGTACACTACATTCGAAGTAATGGTCAGTACCGATTGAGTCGGCACAGAATCACGATATGTTTTGTTTTTACGGATCATAGTCATGAAGGTTTCAACCAATTCTACTGCGATGCTGTCAACAGCATCGTCATTGTTACCGTAGCAAGGGAATTCGCCTTCGGTTTCGAAATCGATCGCAATACCTTGTTCGTTACGAATAGGTTTTACTTTGGCGTATTTAATTGCGCTTAGTGAGTCTGCTGCAACGGACAGCCCAGCAATACCACAAGCCATCGTACGCAGAATGTCACGGTCATGCAGCGCCATTTCGATACGTTCGTAAGAATATTTGTCATGCATATAGTGAATGATGTTCAAAGTGTTAACATAAGTCTTAGCCAACCACTCCATCATCGGTTTGAAACGTTTCATTACTTCGTCATAATCCAGATATTCAGAAGTGATCGCTGGGAATTCCGGTCCAACTTGTGCTCCGGATTTTTCATCCACACCACCATTGATAGCATACAGTAATGCTTTTGCCAGGTTGGCACGAGCACCGAAGAACTGCATTTGTTTACCGATACGCATTGGAGATACGCAGCAAGCAATCGCATAATCTTCACCCCAGTATGGACGCATTACATCGTCATTTTCATACTGAATTGCACTAGTTTCGATGGAAACCTTAGCACAATATTTTTTGAAGGCTTCAGGCAATTTTTCGGACCACAGTACAGTTAAGTTTGGTTCCGGAGCTGGACCCAAGTTGTACAGGGTGTTCAAGAAACGGAAGCTGTTCTTAGTAACACGAGTTGTTCCGTCTTCAGCCATACCACCGATGGATTCAGTTACCCATGTTGGGTCGCCGGAGAACAGATCATTATAGTCAGGTGTACGCAAGAATTTCACGATACGCAGTTTCATTACGAAATGATCGACGATTTCTTGTACTTGTTCTTCAGTCAAAGTACCTTCAGCAATATCGCGTTCTGCATAGATGTCCAGGAAAGAGGACACACGGCCCAGGGACATCGCCGCACCATTTTGCTCTTTAACTGCTGCCAGATAACCGAAGTATACCCATTGAGTAGCTTCTTTGAAGTTGGTCGCCGGTCTGGAAATATCCATACCATGAGCAGCTGCCATTTCTTTCAATTCGCCAAGTGCACGAATTTGTTCGGACAGCTCTTCACGCAAACGAATGATATCTTCAGTCATGGAATCTACTTCAAGCTCAGTTTGTTGTTGTTTTTTGTCTTTAATGAGGAAATCAATACCGTACAGAGCAATGCGGCGGTAGTCGCCGATGATGCGTCCGCGGCCGTAAGCATCAGGAAGACCTGTAATTACGCCGGATTTACGCACAGCTCTCATGTCTGGTGTATATGCATCAAATACGCCTTGGTTATGCGTTTTGCGAATGTTCGTAAACATGTCAACGATGTTTTGTGGAAGCTCGAAGCCATAAGCCTTCGTAGCATCAACCATCATCTTGATCCCGCCGAATGGCTGGATGGAACGTTTGAAAGGAGCATCAGTCTGTACGCCTACAATTTGTTCCTTGTCCTTGTCAATGTAGCCTGGAGCATGTGAAGTGATTGTGGAGACAGTATCTAGGGAAACATCCCATACGCCGCCTCTTTCTCTTTCTTCCTTGCTCAATTGGGAAATAATCTTCCACAGTTCAGTTGTGTTACTAGTAGGTCCTACGAGGAATTCTTCGTTTCCTTCATAAGGCTTAATGTTGCTTGCGATAAAGTTGTTAACGTCAACTTTTCTGGACCATTTACCTTTTGCAAAACTTCTCCAACCGGATTTCACTTCTTGTACATCTTTTTCAATCACCGACATGCTAAATCCCTCCATCTATATTTATATTATATTTGTAGAGATCGCGGGCTTGAAGGTTGATCCCGTGTCTCGTGATCCCAAGAAAAATATGGTTGTTCGAAAATTCACAATCATTGTTCCATATATGGGACCGTTGTTTATATAAACATTTTAGTTTATTTTCTATAAATAGACTGTGACAAATATCACCTTTCCGGTGATATTTGTCACTTATATCTAATCCACAACCATCCTATTATCTACTTAACCAAATATTAATTATCAAATCTTCCGTAGAAAGCATTACGATATACATCTGCGAGTTCAGATACCAGCGGCAGCTTAGGATTGGCAGTTGTACATTGATCTTCAAATGCACGGTCAGCCAAGTAATCTACATGGGATTCAAAATCCTTAGGATCAAAGCCCAATTGTTGGAAGGATTCTTCGATACCCAGTTTTTTGTTCATGTCGCGAATAGCATTGATCAGGCTAGTTACACCTTCTTCAGTTGTGCGAGCTGGCAATCCCAGAATACGGGCGATTTCTGCATAACGCTCGTCAGCTACGAAGTGTGAATATTTAGGGAACGAAGCGAACTTCGTAGGTTTCTTGGCATTGTAACGAATAACGTGTGGCATAAGGATCGCATTAGTACGACCGTGAGCAGTGTGATATTGACCGCCCCATTTATGCGCCAAGCTGTGGTTAATACCCAGGAAAGCATTAGCAAAGGCCATACCAGCAAGTGTTGATGCGTTATGCATTTTTTCACGGGCAACTCTGTCGCCTTCAAGAGCCGATTTTTCAAGGTATTGGAATACCAATTGGATTGCTTTAATTGCCAGACCATCCGTGTAGTCACTCGCCATAACAGATACATAAGCTTCGATGGCATGTGTCAATACGTCCATACCTGTATCAGCTACAGCAGTTTTTGGCAAGCTATATACGAACTCTGGATCAATGATAGCTACGTCTGGAGTTAGCTCGTAGTCAGCCAAAGGATATTTAGTGTGTTGTTCAGTTGTTTTATCGGTAATAACTGCGAAAGATGTTACTTCCGAACCTGTACCCGAAGTAGTTGGAATCGCTACAAACTTAGCTTTGTTTCCAAGTTTAGGGAATTTGTAAACCCGTTTACGGATATCCATGAATTTTTGTTTCAGACCATTAAAGTCTGCGTCTGGATGTTCATAGAATAACCACATTCCTTTTGCAGCATCCATTGGGGAACCACCGCCAAGTGCGATGATGCAGTCCGGTTGGAATCTGTTCATCATTGCAGTACCTTTTTCAACTGTAGTTGTTGATGGATCTGGTTCAACTTCCGAGAACACTTCGATTGCTACAGGAGTTTGGCGTTGACGCAGGTAATGTTCAACTCTCTCAACATATCCAAGCTTAACCATCATTGGGTCAGTGATAATTGCGACACGTGTGATATCAGGCATTTTGGTCAGGTACTGAGTAGCGCCTTTTTCGAAATAGATCTTGTCAGGTACTTTAAACCATTGCATATTCACGGTACGACGATTCACCCTTTTCACGTTGATCAAATTGATTGCTGTAACGTTTTGCGACACGGAGTTACGACCATAAGATCCGCAGCCCAGCGTCAACGAAGGGATGTTAGTGTTATAGATATCGCCGATCGCACCATGAGTGGAAGGCGAGTTAACGAGAATACGTCCTGTTTGCAGACGGTTAGAGAACTTCATGATTACTTCTTCATTGTTGGAGTGGATAGCCGAACTATGGCCCATACCACCAAATTCAACAACTTGTGCTGCGCGTTCAATACCTTGATCTGCGTTTTTAACTTTGTAGCAAGCAAGCACAGGACTCAATTTTTCAGCGGACAATGGATATTTAGTGCCTACACCTTCAAGTTCTGCTACCAGAATCTTAGTGCCGGCAGGAACTTGAATGCCGCACATTTCAGCAATTTTCACTGCGGATTGTCCAACGATTGCTGGATTAACCGCACATTTATCAACGTTCATAGCGCCGCTAGTAAGTTTGGCAGCTTCTTCTTTGTTAACAAAGTAGCAGCCATTAGCGATCATTTTCTTTTTCACTTGATCGAAGATTGGTTCTTCGATAATAACAGCTTGCTCGGAAGCGCAGATCATACCATTATCAAATGTTTTGGAAAGAATGATGTCCGTTACGGCTTGATCGATATCCGCGCTCTTTTCGATGAATGCAGGTACGTTACCAGGACCTACGCCAAGAGCTGGTTTACCACAGCTATAAGCTGCTTTTACCATTGCAGAACCGCCTGTTGCGAGAATAAGTGCAACGTCAGGGTTGTTCATCAAAGCGTTTGTTTTGTCCATCGTTGGCATTTCAATCCATTGGATACAATTCTCAGGTGCGCCAGCTTTTACAGCCGCATCATGAAGAATTCTAGCAGCTGCTGCACTACACTCTTGCGCAGATGGGTGGAAACCGAATATAATAGGGTTCCGTGTCTTAATCGAAATCAACGCTTTAAACATCGTGGTGGATGTAGGGTTGGTTACCGGTGTGATACCCATTACAATTCCGACGGGCTCAGCAATTTTTTGGAAGCTTTCATAAGCATTGTCTTCAATAACGCCTACTGTTTTATCGTATTTAATTCCGTGCCAGATATATTCTGTCGAGAAGATGTTTTTAGTAATTTTGTCTTCGTAAACCCCGCGGCCAGTTTCTTCTACAGCCAATTTAGCGAGGTACATATGTTTGTCGAGTCCAGCCAACGCCATTGCATGAACGATTGTGTCAACTTGCTCTTGATCCAGCGCCATGAATGCCTCATGTGCTTTTTTCGCTTTATCCACCAAAGTCTGAATATACTCTTCAGCGGTAGTTTGTTTAACTTGGGCGGCGACTTCGTTCTTAACTGCCATCTCCCTCGTCCTCCTGTCAATTTTTAGGTTGTTTTTCTCTACACATTTATCTTATCACATCATTTCCACCTTGTATAGTGAAATCTTTCACAAAGTATAAAGTTTTTTTGATTTGTTTTCAAAGCGCTTTCATTCGATCATATTATAGGTTTTTTACCATTATTTATGCTTTATTATTCCTTAAATCTAAAGTTTATGTTTAAAAAGACAAGAACCGATACCCATTTCCTACCTTTCCGCTCGCAAAAATATTTTAAAAATACAAATCTAATTTTGTTGACACTCTATTTTTCTCATGACCCTCTAAAAAAAAGTCGGAAGCCATCCGTCGTGTTGATTTATAAAAATATCAATAATATAAACATAAAAAACCGACTCCTAATGGAGCCGGTTCTGTCCTTCCTTGCCTATTCTACTTTAATTGTATCGAAGAATTTCTCCTGCACTGTTTTTGCAGCAGCTTCAAGCTGTGTCTTGGAATCTGTTCCTTTTTTGGAGAACAGTTCTTGAATTACATTGGACATGGTTGCGTAGTAGTCCTGTGTATTGTATTGCGCTTCCGGTTTACCGTCCAGCAAGCCTAAAATATCAGGGCTGTATTGATATACATTAGTATATTTATCATACACAGCTTTTGTTTTCTTGCCGAAGTCAGAATCTGCAGAATAGTAATCTAAGAGCGGCGGAATAAAGTATTTGCCATCCGTTGTACGTTGTTGCAGAACCGCATCCAGTGCTTCTAGACCTTTATCGGAGAAGTAATCAAATGTAATATAACGGAATGCCATTTCTTGCTCGTCTGGTGTTGCATTTGGATTGATTACAAGGTAGTCACCACCAAGTACCCCAGTGTGTTTTCCGCCTTTTTCCATCGCAGGCATTGGATACGTAAGTACATCTTCTGGTTTCAGACCGCCTTGATTCAACGCTTGCTCAATAACACCGTCAGATCCAGCCATTACCATTGCTGTACGACTTTGTTGGAATGCGCCTACAGCATCACCCCAGCCCAGTGCCCAGTCCTGAGGAATCGCGTTTGCTTCCCATCTAAGTTTCTTGTAGAAATCCAGCGCTTTAATCCCAGCCTCAGAATTAAAAGTAGCTACAACCTTACCGCCTTCAATCTTCTGAATTTCACCGCCAGCTTCGAACAGGAAGTTGGTCCAGTTCCAGCCTGCTTCATTCCCTTTACCCATTGGAGCAATACCGGAAATCCCTTTTTTGGTATCAGCTACACCTTTCGCGGTATTCAGCATATCATCCCAAGTCCAATCCATAGATGGAACAGCAACGCCTTTTTCATCCAACATTTTTTTGTTGATCATTGTGGTTGTTACATAACCCTTTTGAGTTACGCCGAATACTTTTCCGTCAATGATAAATTGATTTTGGAGAACCGGGTTAATTTGATCCTTAAATTCGTATTTATTCCACAGATCCGTAATGTCAGCTACCCAGCCTTTTTCAACTAGGAATTTTGCTTCTGTAGCGTAAGTGTTAAAGAAGGTTGGAGCTTCATTCGCTGCCATTTTGATGCCGATTTCACTTACATTGTACTGCCAATCGTCTTTGACGATTTCAACATTCGGATACTCCTCTTGGAAACGTTTGATCTTGTCATCTTCCTGTGCTCTAACTTCGGTTAGGTCAGGGGTTGGATAGTGAATTTTGATGGTCACTTTTCTTTGTGTGATATCATCAGTTGGCGCTGCTGTAGCACTGCCAGCATTATCTGTTGCAGCATTCGTTGGCGCAGTAGTCGCTTCCCCTTCCTTGTTTCCTGTTGTGTTTCCGTTATTGTTGTTACCGCCGCATGCGGTTAACAATGATCCGGCCACAAGGAGGCTTAGTAGCACGCTAGAGTACTTACGCATTGAAACTCCCCTTTTCAATTCATAGTTATCTTACATATCGATCATAAAAGAGAAATCGTTTACAAACGAGGTGCATTTATATTCCTTTCATGTGCATGTTTACGATCCGTGACTAAATTCGTCGATCCGCGCTTATCCCTTAACTGCTGATAATGCGACGCCACGCATAATGAACTTTTGGAAGATCAGGAAGACAAGGATCGGCGGCAACGATACGATAAATAGGATAGCGAATTTAATATTCGTATTAAGTGCCTTTACATTAATAACGTATTTATAGATTGCTGTCGCGAGCGTATATTTCTCTTCACTGTGCATAACCAGAGATGGCCAGAACCAGTCATTCCATGCAGTAGAAAAGATAAAGATCGCCAGCGTAGCAAATATCGGAACCGACAATGGCACTGCAATGGAGAAAAAGCTTCTCGGCTCAGAGGAGCCGTCAATCCGCGCGGCTTCAAAAATTTCAGGATGTATCCCATCAAAAAAGTTCTTTAAGAGTAGAAAATAGAATGTATTCGCACCAGCCGGCAGCCAAAAGGCAGCGTACTGATTCAGTAATCCAAGCTCTTTTAGATTGACAAAGTTGGGAATCATGTAGCTGGTCGCCGGAATAAACAATGTCATCAGGAAAAAGAAATAAATTGCCTTTCTGTAAGGAACATTCATACGAGAAATGCTGAAAGCAGACATTCCCAATACGACTAGTGTCACGACCATATTCCCCACAAAAATATAAATAGTGTTCTTAAGGAACATCAGCAGATCAATGTAGCTCATCGCTTCTTTAAGGTTGCTGAAGTGCCATTCCTGCGGGAAAAAATGCGGTGGGAATGAGTTCACCTCTTGATTCGATTTCAGTCCGTTAAATAACGTCATACAAATCGGATACAGCATGCTAAACACCATAATCAAAATAACCACGCACATCAAGCCATAAAAGATCTTATTGCTTGTTTTTTTCAAATCATGTTCTGAGAGAATCCCTCTATCTGCGCTCTTCATCTTAGTTGTCCTCCTTGTTAAGCTTGAACTGTAAAATGCCCAAACCACCTAGGACTATGAACATTAGCATGCCAAGCGCAGTCGCTGTTCCATAATCGAGTCGCGTAAAAGCATATTTTACGATCAGCAGCGCATAGGTAAGCGTAGTATTATTCGGCCCACCATCAAGCAGCGCCATTTGTGACTGATACCCTTGTGAAGTCCCGATAATCTGTAATATAAACATCAAAATGATCAAATTACGTAGCGAAGGCAATGTGATGTACTTTATACGTGCCCACACACCCGCCCCATCAATCTCAGCTGCTTCATACCAATCCCGCGGAATGCTGAGTACAGCAGCCAAGTATATTAACATCCCTGATCCAAACTGCTGCCACGTCTCCATAAAAACAAGGGAAATCATCGACCACCTTGTATCTGTCAGGAAGGCAACCTGGTCCACACCAAGCGAGCTTAATACCGCATTGATTGGGCCCACCGGATCATAAAGCCATCTCCAGAGTCCATATAGCACCACACCAGGCATTACAAAAGGTAGGTAAGCCGCTACCCGTACAAAGCCCCCAAACCTTCTCAGCTCCGAGATCATAATAGCAAAAGCAATCGGAACCCAGAACCCGATAATAAGACATAGAAGCATGTAATACCCTGTATTTTTTAACGCGGTCAAAACATCCGGATCACTAAGGGCTCTAGCATAGTTCTCAAAGCCAACAAAGCTATTCCCTTTTACAAAATCAACATGGTAGAAGCTGTACAACAAGCCTTTAAAAATTGGCACCCACAAGAACATTACAAAAATAATCACAGCAGGTACGAGGAACATATATCCCCAAAAGTTTTTCTTCCAGCGGTTTTGCTTGTAAGGTGTACCCTTCAGCGCCGGCGGATTTTCGGATACAACTGCGGTTTGATTCATCAGGCTCCCTCATTCCATTTTTCTTTCAGCATTTTTCGCAAAATGCTTCCTACCTTAAATTGTAGAAAATGAGGGTTGTACTGAACATGTCTAAATCTACCGAAGTAGTATGTGTTTTTACTTCTTCAATTCACTGGGGCTAATCCCATAATATTTTTTGAAAATTTTACTAAAATGCTCCGGTGATTCATAACCTACACGCTCGGCGATTTCGTATCTGCGAAGATCTGTGTTCAAAATCATCTCCCGGCTTTCTTCCATCCGCAGCTTAATTACATATTCCCACAGGTTGTAACCTGTATTTTTCTTAAACAGATAGCTCAAATAATTGGGGCTGACATGGTTTTTCTTAGCCACTTCATGGATGGTTAATCCTTTTTGCGCATAGTTCTCGTCAATATACTCTCTCGCTTTCTCTACAATCAGATTGCTGCGTGTATGAAGCTCTTCTACTGAAGGATCGGTTGTGTAGCTGTTCCAATTAAAATCCCCATAGTAAAACACATAATGATCATTGTGTTCATTATTCCAGAGAATGGCTTTGGAGGCTTGACGGTTCAATACAGCCATAAAAGAAAGACCCTTGAGAATCTGGCTGATGCCGATAACTGCATTTAAGTGCAGATATTTTTGAATATTAAAATGAAGACTACGGCCAAGGATATCTAGCCTATTAATTTGGCTGGCAGACGAATCTTCATAGCTTTTTTCATCCCACTGAATAATGATCGTAATCTCTTCATCCTCTGCGTAAAAGGCTGTCGAGTTCCACTCCTGATCCATCAGCTCTTTGGCGATATTCAGCGCGGCATAACAAAGAAGCCGTCTGTCCCGCAGGGTGTAGTGCTTCTCCTGATTCATTCCAGCCAGAGGTACCTTAATTTTTAAGACGGAAAAATACGGCCCTTGCAGCTTCAGGTTATCCAGCTTTTGCAAGCGTTCTGCATCACACAGTGCACCTTCAGGCTCAATGAGCAGCTCATTCAATAACTTGCTGTATTCCGGAAGCGGCTCTTCCAGCCGAAAGCTTTCGTTAATTCCTGACATGAAAATATCCAATTCTGGTGATGGTTTCCCCATCTTAAGCAGCACATTTCGCACCGAATCCAGAAATTGCTCACTGTTCAAAGGTTTGATCAAATAATCCTTCGCTCCAAGCCTAACGGCCATTTGCGCATATTGAAACGTCTCGTGTGCAGAAATCACGATGGTCTGTACCCAGGGTTTGGCCAATTTTGCATGCTGCATTAGATCAATCCCGCTCATTGCGCCCATCTGAATATCAGTAACGAGCAGGTCTATTTCCTCCATCCGAATGCAGTCCAGCGCTTCAAAACCACTGTTTGCTGTATAAATATGGTCTATGTTTAACCCCGAAGAAGCTAATAAATTGCTCAGCCCTTTACAAATCAAGGGTTCGTCATCCACAACTAATATATTGAACATATCTGTATGCTCCCCTTCCTTAGTCCTGATTCTCTGATTTCGGAAGCTTAACCGTCACCAATGTACCGCCCTCTTTACGAGGGGTATAGCTGATGCCATAATCAGAGCCGAAGTGTAAATGAATACGCTGGTTAATGTTGCGAATCCCGTAACCGCTGGCCGGATTTGGACTGTCGTCATTCAGCACAGCTTCGATGGCCTGATAATCAACAGTCTTATAGCCATTATCTTCAATAGTGATCTCGACGGTATCGTCCACACAAACTGCGCTAATGATGATTTCCCCATCCTCGCCCATATTTTTGACACCATGAATAATAGCATTCTCAATTAACGGCTGCAGGGTAATTTTAGGAATTAGATTTCTTTTCGTATCTGGATGAATCTCCATTACTACACGAAATATATAATCATACCGGTGCTGCTGCAGCTTGATGTAGGCCGTTGCATGCTCCAGCTCTTCTTCAAGGCTAATCAGCTCCCTTCCCCGACTGAGGCTAATCTTCATAAGCTTGGATAATTCCTTGATCATCTCGGCGGATTCAACGTTACCTTCCAGCGAGCTTTTCCAGTAAATACTCTCCAAAGTGTTGTAGAGCAAATGCGGATTGATCTGCTGATAGAGCAGTTGAAGCTGTGATTCCTTCTGTTTTAGCTCCATCTGGTATTTATAAGTAATTAGTCCATTTAGCCTGCGGGCCATGTCATAGGTAGATCCAATCAGCACACTGACCTCATCGTTACTCCCTCTTTTTGGCGTCTCAGGGACACGATTGCCTGGCTCAAACTTCCGGACGAAAAAAGCTAACTTTTGCAAAGGCGTCATTAATGAACGCCAGAAATAAGTAATCATGATTAATCCAAAAACAGCATAGGCCACAGTTATGTATTGAATCACACTTTTCATTTCGTTTTGTTGCTGCAGCAGCGCTTTTACGGCGATTTTGTAGACTAGCTTCTGTCCTAAGGCATGGTTATTATTGACCACATAAATAAAATCCGAGGTAATAACATCCACGGTTCCTTCCAAATCCTCAGCAACGACCGTCTCCGGCAGCGTAATGATCTCACCAGTATTATTCGTAGTAGAAGCGAGTACACGATTATCCAGATCTGTTAAGTAAATATCACCATCAGGCAACGATATGGATTTAAGGGATTCTCCGATTTTTGCGTCCATTTTGGTAATGACTAAAACCCCAATGGTCTCAGCTTTTCTGGAGATGTTATTGACAGCTCTCATATAGGTAAGAGTCTTCAAGTTTTCCGCTTGTGCACTTAGCTTCCCTGTAAATTTTAGAGATCCGCGGCCCTTTTTCTGGACAACCTCCTCGAACCAATAGGGCTCTTCCGCTTTGGAAAAGAAATATACCCCCGCCTTCTTAACCTGTGGGAAATTGGGTGCAAAAAAATAATAATCCTCGGGATCGTATATATAAAGGGAATAATAGATGCCGTCCCCACGCTCCGCTCCCTGCGAGTAACTGACCAACAGCTTCTCTATCGTCTCATAACGTTTAACCCGCTCCAGAATGGTATCCGAACCCGTCATATTAATCTGTTGAATCAGAGGATTTTGAATTACAGTGGTAGTAATTTTATTTACGGTATCGATATCTCGGTTAATGATGGTGAAGTTTTGCTTGTTCAGCTCTACATAAGCATTCGTCACATGGCGCTTCAGAATTTGCTCAGCCTTCATATTCCCGTAAATGTTCAAAAACAGAATCGGCGAGATCATAATCAGAAACAGCAGGATAAGCTGTTGTTTGACGTTTAGCTTCAAAATCGGCCTAATCAGCCTAGACAACATCGAGATACACCTCCGGGTTCAATAACTATATCAAAGTGATAAACGCTTACATATGTTTATTTTAAAGTTTTTTATGTTCATTTGTATGTAGTTTTTTATGTTGGGCGGATAAAAAGAGCATGATGATATGTTCGCCACTACGTAGAGCGTTTGGGCTTACGATCGCTGTTATCCTCAGATTTCCTGATTTTATACCGCTGAGTGGTAGAAATCCGAGGATAAAGGCGACCACTGGCGTTTCTCCAGCTCCAAACCTCCACTTCGCAACTCCATCAACGGAACTCTAAAAACCGCAAACAGAAAAAGTGGGAGGCGACGTAAAGGACACTGCGTGGGGCTAGGAGGAATGAACTCTAAATGGAAGAAGTGCGATGTATGTTCTTGAACACTTGAATACTCAAGTACTTCAATACATGAATGTGCTTTGTTGTTGGGCGTCTGGATTACTTGATGTGCGATGGTGGTGCTTATTGTGCGTTGGATTGCTTGATGTGCGATGGTGGCGTTGTAGGGCGTTGGGTTGCTTGATGTGCGACTTACTACTTATTCGGCATTTTACATTCCCACACACCCTCTTCACGATGAGCTATCGGACTCAGATGCAGCTATTTGAACAAATTCCTGCTTTTACGGGGAGGTTCGGACCCCAGAGGCGTTATTCGTTCCAAACGTGTGCGATACGAGGGCTTTTCGAGCCAATAGCGACTATGGGGTCCGATAGGATCGCAAATGAGCCGGATTATTACTTATAGAGACTATGAGGTCCGATACACTGTCCGAGCTTTTGACTAACTTTCTGAATTACTTAATGTACGGCTAATAGCGACTATGGGGTCCGATCACCGTCTGAGCTTAAGACTAACCTTCTGAATTACTTAATGTGCAGCTCAGCTACTTATTCGGCACTTTGCATTCCCATACACTCTCAGCACGATGAGCGATCGGACTCAGATGCAGCTATTTGAACAAATTCCTGCTTTTACGGGGAGTTACGGACCCCAGAGGCATTATTCGTTCCAAACATGCGCGAAACGAGGACTTTTCGAGCCAATAGCGACTATGGGGTCCGATAGGCTCGCAAATGAGCCGTATTATGGCTAATAGCGACTATGAGGTCCGATAGACAGTCTGAGCTAGCTAAATACAGAGACTTTGCACAAAAAAAGACCGCCCCCAAAGTCATCCGCTACTTTGGAGTCGGTCCCATGTTCATTTAGAGCCTTAGTCTGTCAGCAGCTCATACAATCCTTTTACGACCAGATCAGCTTCCTTCAGCACCTCAGGTTTGCCGATACCTACAACCTCCATCCCAGCAGCTTTACCTGCTTGAACGCCTGCCTCAGCATCTTCAAACACAACACATTCATCCGGCTGCAAGCCTATCTCCTGAGCCGCGATCAGGAACACCTCTGGGTCCGGTTTGGCTAGTGACACTTTGTTGCCGTCAACAACTGCATCAAATAAGTCTGTAATGTTCAGCTTATTCAAAATAAACTCAGCGTTCTTACTGGCTGAACCTAACGCAATCCCAATCCCACGTGATCTCAATCCTGTCAGGTATTCTTTCACTCCAGGCAGCAGCTCCGATTCCTCGAGTCGAGAAATGTATTCTACGTACAGGCGGTTTTTCTTCTCCGCCATTGCCAGCTTCTCTGCTTCCTTAAATTCCAGGCCACCCACTTCCAGCAGGATATCAAGTGATCTCATCCGGCTCACACCTTTAAGCCGTTCGTTATCCTCCTCCGTGAATTTAAAGCCAAGCTCATCTGCAAGACTCGCCCACGCCAAATAATGATATTTGGCTGTATCTACGATCACGCCATCCAGATCAAAGATGGCGCCTTTCATATTTTCCAACATTGATTTGCTTCCTCTCCGTTGTGTATTAATATTTATAATCCCGTTTCGTCAAAGGCCAGTCGAAGGATCTCACCTGCAGAGCAGGACTTGCCTTCTCCGCCTTGCACCGAGAATACCAAGTCTCCACTGTAATCAGCAGCTGTGATCACAGTGACTTCATCCTTACTGATCCGCAGTTGGATGGTGTCGCCGCGCAGGGTAACCGGAAGCTGAACGGACTGCCAATGTTGCGGCAGAGATGGATTGATGTGCACAACCCCTCCATCGTAGTCCAACCCAGCGAAGCCAAGAACCGCCGCCATCCAAGCACCACCATTCGCAGCCGGATGAGTCCCTCCGATGTAGAGATCCCCTACATATTGCTTAGATTCGCCGGTGAGATCGACGGTAGCCGTACGCATAAAATACGGATAGCCCCAATCCGGTGAACCAATATCAGCAGCTACCAAAGCGTAGATACAAGGGCTTAAGCTTGATCCGTGTTCCGTACGCGGTTCGTAAAATTCCCAGTTCGCTTGTTTCACTTCTTTGCTAAAGGAGTGCTTGAACAAATTCAGCATCAACACAACGTCTGCTTGTTTAAGTATGGTTGTGGTGGTAGCTAAGCCATTGCCGCCGCCAAAATACTCATTTTTATTAAGCACACGTGATTTCAGTTCTGTTAGTTCTACATCCTCCAAGGTGAGGTACCGGTCGAATTGTTCAATAACAAGACTTGCAGGATCAGGCTGTGGAACATAAAAGCTATCCAGCATCGTTTTGAACTCCTCTAGGAATGGCCCTGAGCTAAACTGAGCGGACAATTGACTGTAATCCTCAGGATACTTCTCTTGCAGCAAAGCTGCCGTACGCAAGGCAATCTCAAGCGTCTCTTTAACCAGTGCATTCGTAAAAGCATTATTGTTCACACGCTCATGATATTCATCCGGACCTGTAACATCCAGAATCTCAAACCGCTGTTTAACCGAATTATAGTAAGCGTAAGAGTAGAAAAAGCGAGCGCATTCCCAAATGACCTCTGCTCCTCCACTAGTAAGCAGACTTTCATCGCCTGTGAATTGAACATATTTCCAGATCCCATGCACAACGTCACCACTGATATGAACCTGCTTATCGCGGAAATAGGTGCGCATCGGCCGGCCTGTAAATACATCATTCACATTAAACAAAGTACAGGCATCGTCTCCCGTATCCTGACTTTCCCAAGCATAAAATGCGCCCAAAAATCCATATTCCGCTGCCTTACGGCGAGCACCATCCAATGTATGAATCCGGTACATCATCAAGTTCCGCGCTACCTTAGGATCACTGTGCAGGAAAAACGGCAACATAAACATTTCCGTATCCCAAAATACAGCTCCCTTATATACCTGACCCGATAATCCCCGGGCTGGAATAGACACCTTCTCCGAAACTGTAGGCGCAATGATTAACAGCTGATAGATACTATATCTCAAGGCAAATTGGGCAGCTTCATCACCTTCGATGATTACATCACTGTGTGACCATCTCTCATCCCATATCAGACGGTGAGACTTAAATAACGCCTCATAACCCAGCGCCTCAGCAGCATGGACAGATTTAACAGCTTCCGTCTCCGGCTGATCAGCATCAAGTCCAGTATAGACTGCTACATACTTAAACCATTCATACGTCTCACCCGCACGGGCATCAAAAGAAATCCGGCGAACAGCAGCACCATCTTCCAGTAGCTCCTCACCAAAACTGAATACCGCCCTCTCCGCCACAACCACCGGAATCTTCAATTCTCCGCTAACCGATGAAGAGATCAGCACCTCGTCCTTCAATTGCACCGTTTGTCCGTAGAGATGAGGTCCATTGATATCCCACACATCTACGTCAATTCCCGTCTCAATGGCTACTCGACAGTCTTGTGTGCTGCGAATAGAGTATTTACTAACGAGCAAGTGAAGATTATCCTGGCTTACGAAACGATCTGCGGTAAACGTCAACGTCCCTCCGTCAGATACAGCAAATTCAGTGCTCCGATGATGAATGGCATTTCGGATATTTAACTCCTGAGTATGAGCGACCGGTTCACGGTCAAGCACACTTAAGAGCTGATCATTACAGAAAATTTTGGTCAACAATCCATTAGGGGCATTAACGGGTTCTCTCCATTTGTCTCCTGCTCTGTCATATAGACCTGCGAGGGTGACAGCTGCTAGCTCGGTTTTACTGAATTCCTCCAGTGTGCCGCGATATCCCATGTAGCCGTTGCCTAACATATATTTGTTACCGTTCGTCGTCACAAGCTGTTTATCAAAACAACTATCCTTTACGATCCAGTTCATCCTGCCAGCATCCCTTCACCTAGTGGAAGCGTCTTTCCGGAAGCATCCACTGTAATCGACTGTCCGTACACTATAATTTCGGTACTTCCACCATTAACCGCAGTGATTGTTACGGAATTTTTGTCGACCACAATTCTCAGAAGCACTCCTTCATACAACACTTGGAAGCTATATTCATCCCAGCGTTCTGGCAGGGTTGGCTGAAAGGACAGACGCGCTCCATCCGATCGCATTCCGCCAAAGCCGTAAACAATATTCATCCAAGCAGCAGCAATTGAGGTAGTATGCAGCCCTTCACGGGTATTGCGGTTATAGTTGTCTAAATCCAGTCGAGTAGCAAATTCAAAAAACGAATATGCTTCCTCGGGTTTGCCGATTTCACTTGCCAAAATGGAGTGGATCGAAGGTGACAGCGAAGACTCATGAATACATCTAGGCTCGTAGTATTCGTAGTTCGCCAGCTTCGCTTCTTTAGAGAATTGTCCGCTGTACAAGAACATAAACATAAGTACATCCGGCTGCTTAATCATGTCATAGCGATACAAACGATCATATGACCAGTTCGAATATAATGGGAATTCTGTTACCGGAATCGAATGAATATCAATATGTGGCATATCGAAGAACCCATCATGCTCTTCATAAACTCCTGTCACTTCGTCAACCGGAATCCGCATATGCTGCGCCTTATTTTCCCAATCGGTGAGTTCCTCGTCATGAAGTTCTGTTTTCTCTACCACAGCTGCAAAAGCAGCAGGAGCCTGTTCTTTCATCTCCCGAAGAGTCTCTAGGGTGTATTCAAAAGATTGTTGAGCCATCAGATTAATGTAACAGTTGTTATTGACCATCAATTGGAACTCATCAGGACCCATTACGCCAAAATAACCATATTCCCCGCTGCGTTGCCCCCATTGACCACGTGTAGCATAGAATCTGCTGATCTGAATCAGCATCTCAGCCCCTTTACTATGCAGGAAGCTTTTATCACCGGTATTTTTGACATAATGCCAAATGCCATAAGAAACAGCAGTCCCTACATGAAGCTGAAGATTAGAGTGCTGCCAGAGATCACAGCTTTCTGTTCCATCTATAGTAGCAATAGGATAGCAAGCTCCCTCACAATCCACCTCTTTAGCGCGCTGCATAGCCTGTGGCAATGTTTTATATCTGAATTCCAATAAGCTCCGGGCAGCCTTTGGATTATTGAACATATAGAACGGTAAGCAATAGGATTCTGTATCCCAAAAAGCCAACCCACGATATACTTCCCCCGTCAGCCCTTTGGCACCAATATTAAAACCGGGATGATCGCCATGATAGGTCTGATAAAGCTGGAAGATACAGAAACGAATACCCTGTTGATTCTCAGGATCGCCCTCAATTCGGATATCACTTGTCTCCCAGATGCCCTTCCAATAAGCTGTCTGATCAGCGATTATTTGAGTATCCGTCAATTGGCTTGCGGTTTCAGCAAGAGACAGACCTTTGCTCCACAGCTCTTCAGCTGTATGGGCAGAATCACTATCCGAATAGTTCATAACCAGTTTGGTAAAATAGGAGACTTCTCCTTTCGTAAGGTCCAGGGTGAAATTTTGACCAACAAACTTATCACTCTCGACAGCAGTAAGCTGCAACGGCTGCGAGGATTGTAAGGTAAAGCTTGAGAACAGCTTGTTCCCAGTATTCACGGTACTCGCCATAATAGCAGAGGACGCTCCACTTACTCCGCTGCGGAGACTGTTCCACATACATTCGCCGCGTTCTTCATGAATAATGCCGAAATCAAGACCTGCACAAATGTCCACGCTCCCCGAGAAATTAAGGGGTTCAAATTCCACCCGCTGCAACCCCAAATGAGACATAGTCATGCTGACCAGACGTGTAAAGACTACTTTTAGCGACTTGCCATCGTTTAGATGCCAGACTAGCTCTCTCCGATACGTACCCTTACGAAGATCCAACCTACGCACATAATCCGTTACGTTACTTTTTGCTAAATCAAGCTGTTCACCATCTACAGATAGACGTGTATACAGCCAGTCCACCGCATTCACCATATATCTCAGCGAGCGAATAATCCCTTTGTAGTGATTGCCAATATCCAATTGTTCATTTAATCCATTAAAATAACTTCCTTGCAGGGTGTCACCTGAATACCCTTCCTCTGCATATCCCCTTACACCCATATATTCATTACCCAATGAAAAAATAGATTCCGAAGTCCGATTTCTTTCTGGATCAAAGCCCTCTTCAATAATTGCCCACGGATCAACCTTAAGATATTTGTCTGCTACTTTTGCCATATATGATTTCTCCTTCTCCTGATTTTTGCTCCAATTTCAGGATATCGCTGCATAGCAGTACAGCCAATGTCCGACCGTAATGAAGATGTGTGCATTTATACGGAGTTGAGATAAAACTAATTTCTTGAACATGAATTTCAACTGTGTTATATGTTACAATCTAACGGGGACGCAAAAAAACAGCGATTAACCCAGTATTTGAGAATAATGGATAGCCGCTGTTCATATATCATAAACGTGAGATCACTTACTCTTTTTTAGTTAAAAAGAATATTACATCGAACACTTTAGAAGTGAAATTTATCACAATGTTGAAAATTCGACACTTTTAAACGATTTTTTATAACCAATTCGAGGGATTTTCAAGGTATAATTAATTTAAAATTTACTGAAAAACTGAGGGAATAAAGGGGATGTCGATTATGCTAAAAGAACATTACAATGTTATCGAAGCCCACGGAAATACAAACTGTTTCTCCGAACAGAATTTCAACAGACTTCTAGTTACAATGAAAGAGCGCATAGTTCCAGAGGGTTCACATCTATTCTGGGAAGGCGACTACTCGGATAAATTGTTTTATATCAAACGTGGACGTGTGAAATTAACTAAATCTACTGATGAAGGTAAAGAACTCATTCTTTATATGTATCAAGCTGGTGATATGGTAGGTCAAGCAGATCCATTCTTCAGCACTAAGCATAGCTTTACAGCCGAAGTGATTGAAGAAAGTGAAGTTGGCGTCATCGAACAAAAAGATCTAGAAATTCTCATCTGCCAACATTGTGACTTTGCTATCGACTTTATGAAATGGATGGGTATTCATCACCGTCTCACCCAAACTAAATTCCGTGATCTAATGATGTACGGCAAACCAGGTGCACTCTGCTCCACGCTCATTCGTCTTGGCAACACCTACGGTGAGAAGAGCAGCGATGGTGAGAATATCCTTATCAACAAAAAAATTACGCATACAGATTTGTCCAACATGATCGGTGCCACTCGTGAAAGTGTTAACCGGATGCTGAGCGACCTGCGTAAAAAAGATGCTGTTGAGTATGAGAACGGTATGATTGTCATCAAGGACCTTGGCATGCTGCAAGAAATTTGCCACTGCGAATTGTGTCCGAACGAAATCTGCCGGATCTAATTCCGTTATAATATACCCTCTATTCACCTCAATGAAACATACATGACCCAATTATTCTGCATAATATAAAATAGAGTGGTCCAAGGCGCCTAATGCAGGTGTCTTTTTTTTATATTCAACAAAAAAAGAGCTAAACCCAAGATCGGTTCAGCTCTAATATAGTTAATTAAAAATGGATCTTAACGGTTGTTGCGAGCACCACGCACTGGTGAGATCACCCAATAGGCCATACCGACGAATACGCCTCCACCAATGATATTCCCCAAAGTTACAGGGATCATATTATGCAGCCATCCAGCTATCGTAATGGTTTCCGGATGATTTGGAAGCAACACAGCAACACTAAGCAGAGTCATATTAGCCACACTATGCTCATATCCGCTTGCGATAAAGGCAAACAGACACCACCAGATTAAGATTAGCTTAGCAGATTCACTTTTAGCGCGTGAGGACATCCATAGCGCTAAACAGACCAGCCAGTTACATAGGATCCCACGAAAAAACAGCTCAGAGAACGGGAGACTCATTTTTTTAGCAGCGGCTGTAAAAATCAAATGCTCCGGCGGCGCAGCACTGAACAACCCAGTCCCACGAATTAAAAGTGCTAAAATCACTGCACCTACCACATTCCCGATGAATACAAGAATCCAGTTCTTAACGGTATCCCAGATACTGGTTCTGCCTGCCAGTGTACTTACAGTAAAAAACATATTATTCCCGGTAAACAGCTCTGAGCCTGCAAATACTACAAGCGTCAGGGCGATGCCGAAGGATGTGCCCATAATAAGCGGTTGGAAAGGAGATTTGGCAGCCGCTAGCGGTGCTCCTAGGGAGAAAATAAGGATAATCCCAATGCCTACATAAGCACCTGCCAATAGGGCTGCTAGAAAATATCTTGGCAAGCTTTCATTCATTTTGTCCCGCTTACTGACTGCCGTCTCTACGATGCTCTCCACACTTTGCGTAAACATAATACTCCACCCCACCGTTTTCTATTAAATCTATTACTACAATCTTCGGTGTCTACACGCTCACTGTAACTTTCTCTCCGTCCAGTGTGACTGGATAAGTCACCACACTACCTTGGTCTGGTGCCTGCACCTCACCCGTGCGCAGATCGATTTTCCAATCGTACAGTGGATCGTACAGATAGTGACCTGACACGATCCCTTCAGCAAGCGGGCCCCCCTTAGGATGAGGACTGCGATTCTCTACTGCATAGATGGCTCCGTCAGAGGCACGGAACACAGCCAGTTCAACATTTCCAGCAATCACTACGCGGCCAATTTGCAGCAGGAAATCCTGTACTGATCCTATTGCATACGTTTGTGTGGTCTTATTCATTGGTCTCTCCCCTTCTGTGTGCGTTATATCCGCTAGACTCTTGTTTCTTCAAAAAGCGCAGTACGAGTGCTGCTGTCATTGAGCATTTTTTTCCAAGGATCCGTAACCTGAGTCAGAGCAAAGTCAATCCGTGCGGCCAGCTCTTTGCGGTTATCTTCATTATTCAAAATGACCATTTGAATCTGCTCAAGTCCCATACGCTCAACCCACTCGGAGGTTCTCTCCAAATAATTGCCGGTCTCACGGTAATATTGCATCACAGCGGAGCACACTTCGATCAACTCTTCATCGGTCTTTATTTTGCAGAAGGAGTCAGCGATCCGTGGCTTGATCCCACCGTTACCACCGATAAACACTTCCCAACCGCCATCATTACCGACGATGCCAATATCCTTCGTACAGGATTCCGCACAGTTACGCGGGCAGCCGTTGACAGCTATTTTAAACTTGGCAGGAAAATCAAGACGTTCATACTTACGTTCTATGAGCGCGCCCATTCCCAGCGAATCCTGTGTGCCGAAACGGCAGAACTGTGAACCCACACAAGTCTTAACGGTACGTAGCGACTTGGCATAACCATAACCTGATGGCATATCGAGCTCTTCCCATACTTTCGGCAGATCCTCTTTTTTCACCCCGATTAGATCCAGGCGTTGCCCACCCGTCACCTTCACAACTTTTACATCATATTTAAGGGAGACATCGGCGATTTTCTTCAAATCCTCCGGTGTCGTTACCCCGCCATACATGCGTGGAATAACGGTATAGGTTCCGTCTTTCTGAATATTGGCTCCCATACGTTCATTAACAAAGCGTGATTCCTTCTCGTCTTGATGTGTATCCGGATTTATCATCCCCAGATAATAGTTAATCGCCGGACGGCATTTAGAGCAGCCTTCCTCTTGTTTCCAACCCAGTACATGCATAACCTCTTTAGTAGTACTAAGACCTTTAGCTGTAATCTCAGCAACAATCTCATCCCGGCTAAGCGTTGTGCAGTTACAAATTCCTTGCTTGGCAGACTGCTCAAAACTATCACCCAGGACAAATTGTAAAATTTGTTCTACAACCGGTTTACAACCTCCGCAAGAGCGCGTCGCTCCTGTACATGCTTTTATTTCGTCCACAGTAGTAAAACCATTTTCTATGACCGCATCCACAATCGCTTTTTTCGTAACCCCGTTACAGCCACAAACGATTTCTTCGTCCGCCATCGCTTCTACGGATGTGCTCTTTTTGGCTCCATTTCCGCAGCAGCCCGTACCCATAACCTCTGTATAAATTTCATCGGTCATTACAGCGCCTTGTTTTACTAACTTTTGCAGGTTAGCCGACTCTGTCACATCCCCGAACAGGACTGCACCAACAATGACATTGTCTTTGAGCAGAATTTTCTTATAGGTTCGCTTCCATTCATCTTTGCTTGAGATTACAGCATGTTCAGGAGAATCCATAAACTCACCTGCAGAAAATACATCCACTCCGGAAATTTTTAATTTGGTGGAGACAACAGAACCTTCATATGGGTTTGTATCGCTTCCGCAGAGATGTTTAGCTAGAACCATCCCCTGCTCGAATAGCGGAGCTACTAATCCGTAACAAACTCCGCGATGTTCGGCACATTCGCCAATGGAATATACATTTTGCATAGAGGTCTGCAGATAATCGTCCACTACAATCCCACGATTAACAGCAATTCCGCTTTCTTTTGCCACAGTTATATTCGGTTTGATGCCTACAGCCATAACTACAAAATCAGCCGCAAGTGAAGTGCCATCACTAAATTGTAATCCACTTACTCTCTGTTCCCCGGTCAATTCTACTGTTTGTTTGCCCATGGCAAATTTCACGCCTTGACGCTCTAGCTCAGCCTGCAACATAGAGGAGGCATTACGATCCAGCTGGCGCTCCATTAGATCTTCCATCAGATGCACTACAGTAACGTCCATGCCAAGGTTCACAAGACCCTTTGCCGCTTCCAAGCCAAGTAAACCCCCGCCGATTACCGCCGCTTTGTTGTATTGTTTAGCCGCAGCCAGCATTGCATCACAATCTGCAATATCCCGGAAACCCACAACGCCTTCCTTATCACAACCAGGTACAGGTAAAATAAATGAATTCGAACCCGTTGCAATAATCACTTTATCGTAAGAAACAGCCATACCGTTATCCGCAATTACTTGCTTAGAATGCTCGTCAATTCGTGTAACTGTTGTTGCTGTATGCAAGGTAATGTTGTTATCTTCATACCAATTCCAGTCGTTTAGGATGATATCGTTGATGGTTTTGCTACCTTCGAGAACATAGGACAACATGATCCGATTATAATTGGGATGAGGTTCGCTTCCAAAGACCGTAATGTCATAAGCTCCACCTAGCTTCAATATCTGCTCTAGCGTACCTATGCCTGCCATACCGTTGCCTATTAATACTAATTTTTCTCTCTTCGCTGCCATGGTTAGGTGCCTCCTCAGTCTTATCCGTTCTTGTTGAACTTTGCTTCAACTTCTCTTCTACATAATGGAATTATACATTTCAAAATTTAAGAGAGATTGTGATTACAGTCACATTAAATGTGAATGTTTTCACATAAAAATAAGACAAGTTTATTAGGTTATAGCTTCCAATTAAAAAAGCCAGATCACGGGTTCTGAGCAACCGTTGATCTGGCATTTATGTACTTTTTTTTTAACGTATAGCCAATAAAATCTCCAATTCATCCTGCACTCTAAGCTTCATGTCCATTCCATTTTCAAGCAGCTGCTTCCCATTCACCTTCATCTTCCAAACTTCATTGCTAAGGGGAGTATAATCACCAATGGATAACACCTTTTTGTTGTCTTCGGTCAACTGCACCACACTGCTGTTCTTCAACAAACCTCTCACTGTTAAATCTTCAGTAAATCCCATAACATATGAATGATTCAAATTCACTTGCTCACTTCCACCATTCACGGTCAACAACACAATTTGAAGGGGTTCCTCTTGTTCCTTAGACATCGCCGTAATTACTAATTTTGATTCATGCCCGACTGTTCGACCCCAATCCTCAGGTCCAATGGTCTCCCCATCCATTTGCAGCTCCCAATTCATTCCTGGACCGAGTGAAATATTATTTACCGTTAGAATGCTTGTGTTATCCTCAGAAAAGGTGGCCCTCCCACTACCTTTCAGTAGGTCAAAGATCGTTATCCCTTTTCTGTAGCTCTCGCTAAGCTGCTTGTCCAAAGGGTTGGTAAGCAAGTCATTTCCCGCAACGATAAGCGAAAGCGTAGGTCCGTCTGATCCTGCTAAGCCATTATTCCCTTCATTATTAATGTCAGCAAGAGTGGAACACCCACCTATTATGAATACGATGACTAATCCTAGTAACAACCTCCACATATATTTCGTGGGCATAGTGACACCGCCTTGTCCCGCCTAATGACCACACAGCGTCTCAGGCTTGTAGTAAGTTATGCATACTGTCTATTTAAGAATAACGTAAATAAGCTTTGTTCTCAAATATAAAAAAAGTCCCCTAAGGGACTCTATGAAAACTCATTTTTTCTACTGGAATCTAGGGAACAATATATTATTCTCCAGATGAACATGTTCAAAAGTCATGCTCTCCAGCTCCTCTAGCCGGGCATAAGTCAAACGATAGGTTGTACAAGCATGAGCCGGTGGGGTGAAATCAGCTGTTATTTTGCGTATTTGTCTCAATATATCGCCTGCTGTGTCATGTTCACTCTCGAGTTCAATTAATGCCTCGCGAAGTATGGTCAGCCCTTCTTCACTTGGATTGGCATCATACGCTAATAATTTTGGAAACTCGTCTTCCTCTTCTTTAGCTGTATGCTGAAGCAGATCTTCCTTGAGTGCATTAAACAAACTATATAACTCTTCTAAATGAGGGGAATCTCCGCCATGAACCCGGTATACCTTAGTTACATTTTGGCTAATCAGGGGCAGCTCTTCCCGCAGGTAATGGTGATGTTTACTCACGATATGCTCGATTAACTCTGCAGAAGGTGCTATATTCCATGCGAGTTCTTCTTGAGGTACCGGATATTCCTCGAACAGCTTGTTGAGATCACTAATGATCATCTCTTGATCTAGTCCACGCTCTACCGCTGCTTCAGCAAGAGGTTTGGCGCCTCCACAGCAGAAATCAATCCGTTTGGACTTGAAATAATCCGCAGCTTTTGGGAATTGCAGCACTATATCTTTTACCAGGGCATCTGGAGTAAATCCAGGTTGCACCGATTGCTTATGCTGTAAATCCGAAATTCTATCATTAGGTTGTTTAGTTTCCATAATAGTTCCTCCTCAGGATATGTGATCAGGTTCTGAAAAAATCTTTTCCACCTGTTCACCTTAACCCTGAAAGGAGTTTTGACTTGTGATTGTACTCACGAAAATTGTATCTCTTTGTTGAACGAAAAAGGTCAATTATGGTGATCTCTGACCACAATCAACCTGTTTACATAACGCTTTAGCGTACTTTAGGTTAAAATTACCAAGCATTATTGTATGTACAAACGAAATGACGAAATTTTATACAGGTATTATATGTGTTATTGGCTGAATAATAGATTACTTAGGCACTGGGTAGCCCCACCAAAAGAAGAAGCTTGAGCAATACTTAAAAAGTTTCTTCTGTTACAGCCTTAAAAGGAGCGTGTCCAGTTTCTGCATTTCTTAATAAAGTCGGCTTTCTAAACCTTAAACTGCACCGCAACTTATAAATAGCCGTGTCTTCATTCATTTCAATGAAGATTACATCTATCCATATTGGTACTAATGGTTCTAGTCCACAAAGTATATTTATAGTTTTATCCAGCGTTAATTGCTTATTCCCAATGTTTTCTTCACTTAAAATGTTTAGCCTCATCATATCATCTGCACCGTTTAGCGGCTTGTCTTTTTCTTTCACAGGCTCTATAACAAATTTACAATCGGTAAAAATCAATCCTTTCTTTCTTGATATTTCCTCAATAGTTTTTAATAAATTCCCTTTAAAAATATCTTTATTCATCTGTTTTATCTCTTCCACGTTCATCACCTACTTTATCTGAATACTAGAAATCTTAACAAGTTCATTTGTATTAACGTAACCTGAAGGAGTTGTTTCTATGGTGTATATTTCAAGCCATGCATTTTTAGTTTTCACCCCTATTTGCTCAAGAACTTGTGAGAATAATTTTGCTTGCTCAATTGAAGGAGTATAGTGACCGGATAAGTTAGATATGCTTCGGACCTGTCCCTGATTATTAAGTTTTAGCTTTCCTGCCGCTTGAACAGACTCCCCATTTGCCAAAAAGGAATGCCCTCTCCCAATATGAAGTTTGCCATTCATGTCTACAACAAAATCAACCTCGGAAAGACCACTGTTATTTTTCAAGTATCCATTTTCGATATTGAAAGAAAACTCTTTTCCAGTTTGAATATCATTTGGAAACCTATTATTGATTTGTTGAACAGGTTTAACATTTCCAGTCCCCTCAACCGCCTTCACGTGTATGTCACTTGGTTGAACCTTAACTTCCGGTAGTTCTATCACGGGTGTTTTAACAGTTTGCTTAGGAATTTTCACCGAACCTTTAGGCAGCTTTAAGTTCTTATTCAGCCCCCCACGGCTAACGCTAATTCCTTGGAAATTATAGAGTATACCACTAATAATAATGGAATACGCCTGTAATTTCGATATCTTTTCTCCTGTGAAATAATTATAACCTTCTGTTGCCGCTATCGTCTGTTCCAGTATGATATCCACACCTGGTTCTTCTCGCTCTAGCTGGATATCTCCATTTCTAATAGCTTCCTGATAGGCGATGCTCGCTTGGGCTGCTTTTTGATCTGTCACACCGTTTTTACTGAGGACCCACGTATTCCCCATTAACTTTTTATCATATTCACTAAAATCAAAGGCTGATTTGCCCTTTAGTTGATTCTCTGCTTGTTCGATTTCCAGCCGCTTCCCTGCCAATTGACTCTTGGCCTGCTCCCCAACACCTTCCTTTTGCAACGCCATTCGCAGTAGTAAGAGGTATTCTTCATTTTGGAGTAGGGGCACATTAGACGTCGTGATCGATGGATCATAATCACACGCCTGTACCGCTGGCCTCTTAAAATTAGCGCTTAAATTCTTACCCAACTGGTACTGGACTTCGCCTATACCCAAGGATTCCAGCTTCTTACGTGCGTCATCCGCCAGCTTATGCATTGCATCCATTTGCGTCCGATTTCCAAACGCCTGATACACCTCATAGGCGGTCTGTGCCTTTGCGATTTGATTCCGTGCCTGGTAGATATCCTTCAGCTTGCTTTGTGCGGCAATGGAATCAATCGTTCCCAGTCCCGAATTCTTAACAGTTGTTTGAAGCTTCTTCACCATAGGATCGCTATCCAGCTCATCCTTTCCCATTAGAGCAGCAATCGAGGTGATCAGATTCGTGACCGCCTTCTGAGCTGCTGGTGGGATCGAAAACTGCCCAATTGCGCTGTCTCCTCCTAGCCTTCCGAACATACTTCCTAAAGCGCCAAACTGCTGAAAGAGTTGATTCATCTGGCGTTTATTCTGATCCTGAACACCTTGAACACCCTTTACAGCTGAACGAATAATATCTTCAAGCTTCTCAGCCTCTACCGTCAATTCGTTGATAAGCACTTGGGCTTTTATCTGGTTTGATCCCAGCGGGATACCATCCCAATTATTTATTTGACCTTTCAGTTGCAAGTACAACCGATTGGTGTCCTGGCTAACCTGTCTAATTTTTGTCTGCAGTCGTTCAACTTCGTCTTCTTTGAATACCATTTTGTTAGATGCCATTCATGACCTCCAGTTCTTACACTTAGACCATCCAATGTGCTACACTCTTCGACTCATCATTCCAGATCTTTATGTACTATTTTATCTTTAAATACTTAAGTAAAAGGAGCGCATATCTAACCTATATATCGGCTTAACTTCCCATTATTTTACTTTAAATCCTTTCTTTTAATTTTTTAATTCTAATTACTGCCCTGAAAATAGCAGATAACAAAAACAGGTCAATCATGGAGATAAATCTCCACAATCGACCTGACACTAAAATCTGTATCTTCTATTGAACATAAGCCTGCATATACGTTCGCTTACCCTTTGCGTCCTTCAAATAAGGTCCTAAGCCAGCAAAGCGGGAGTGATCCATATAAACACCAGTCATCCATCTGCCTTCTGTTAGGCCTCCGTTCCATTTGAGGACAAGGTCAGGGGCGGATATCCATTCCTGATAAATCTGTATATTCTGATCTTTGTACTCTTTACAAGGCTTAGACTGCTCCAGAAGACGTAGATCATTAAGGTAAGTTGGCACGAAATAAGAGGATATCGTATGCAAATCATCTTCATCAAAAAAGGGCTCATCCCCTAAAAAGGGTTTGAATAATACGGTATTCTCGTACATGGACCAAATTAGGGCTTGTAGCACCATGCTTTGGCGAATGCCATTATGGAACTTATATTGTCGTTGATTACTCGCCACATTCACTTCTTGAAGAGGTTCCGTCGACTCCAGGCAATGCCGTTCACAGCCGATACATTTCCAGCCAGAAGGACTTTGAATCCATTTTTGAAAAATAGTCCC
The DNA here is from genome assembly GCF_038002725.1 of Paenibacillus sp. FSL H7-0323. Lineage (NCBI taxonomy): Bacteria > Bacillati > Bacillota > Bacilli > Caryophanales > Paenibacillaceae > Paenibacillus > Paenibacillus sp. FSL H7-0323. The sequence continues at coordinate 2,943,021 of NZ_JBBODB010000001.1, forward strand.
GCTATCATTGTTGCCTTTGTAGAGTGAAGAGATAATGCTGTAAGGCACGCCAATCCACGCATCCCATAAGGAATCTGGAAGATGGCTATGCAGCATGAACAACGTCTTGTCATAGATGAGCTGTACTTTGATCGAAGCGTTCTCCAGCTCAGCAACATCCTTTTTTCCATACGTTATTTCCCGGGAAAACAGGGTGGTCTTCATCTCCCTCGCCTCCTAATAGTTTTGCTATGCCTGTACTCCAGCTGAGTAGATTTGAGCAAAAACCAATATTGCAAGCGTTTCCACGCAAGGAACATACAACGTTTTTTCTATTATATTACAGATTTTTTCGATCTGTGCAAGGTTTTTATTTAAAAATTGAAAAGCCCTCCTCCGTTCTTCAGGAAAAAGGGCCACAACACGACTTTGATTTCTACTCTACCCAGCTCTCAGCCCAAGACTGAATCTGCTGCATAACAGGCTCCAGCGCACGGCCTTTGTCTGTTAGTTCATATTCAATACGCACAGGTGTTTCCGGGTATACATGTCTAACCAGAATACCCTCACCTTCCAAATCCTTCATCCGCTCGGACAGCATCTTATCGCTCATTGAAGGAATGAGGCCGGAAATATCTTTAAACCGCTTCGGTCCACTCATCAATGTCTGAATAATAAGTCCATTCCAACGTTTGCCTAAGAAAGAGAAGGCTGTCTCAAATCTGGGACACATCGAAATTTGATGTTCTTCCATTGTTCTCACCTCTCACTAGCGAAACTTACTATTAGTTAGTATATATAATATTAACACATTTCATCCCTGATGAACATCGTTTACTAAAAAAAGTTCATCTGACATTATCATTATATCCTCGTTGTCAATCCCCTGTATGTGCTTTAGATTCCCTTTTAGAGATCGCTTCTGTCACGATTTGCGCCAAGTCATCATTTCCGAATAAGGAGAGTACGCCCAGAACTGTGTCATCAGAAATATCCCCTGCTTCCTCCGCAGAAACCGTTAGGGCAAGCGCTTTTCGCAAGGCTTCATTCCCTTCTTGCTGTGGATACGCCTGTAAATACAAACTGTGCGGGTCGAGTCCTTGATTCACGCACCACTGGGCGAATACAAGGATCATCATCTCTTCCTCACGCTTATAGCTTTCGATGATTTGTTCCTCCACTAATTTACGGTTGTCTTCCATATTTTACTCCTTTCTTAGAGACCTCATTCAGCAAGCTGAGCTGCCAATCTATGACTAGGCAGAACTGCTGAAGCAGCAATACTGCATAACTCTGGTGTATTTATATTGTTCAGGAAATGATCTACCACTCCACCAAAACCTCTTCTATCCAGCACCGTATCCCAGCTTCCAAAGCTCTGGGTCCGTGGCAAAGCATTTTTTTCATATAGGATGGCTTGGTCCAGATCTGCCACTTCCACCGAACGTCCATTACCGTGCAGCTCCAGCTTCTCCAAATCAACACCCGCCTCACGAACCATACTATACATCCCCACTGAGCCTTGCTTCCAACCCAGCATTCCAGATGCCTGCACAAGTCGTCCCTCTCCATTGGATTGAAGATTACTGCGAAGCAGCTCATACTGATCTCCACATAACCATAACAGCAGATCAAGCATATGAATCAAGTCGTCATGCACAGTCTCACGGCTGCTGCCTAACTGCAGCTTCGTGCGATGTTTAATCGCGTGGCAATGGCTAATGCCTCCGGCTTCCTCGAGCCAACTCTTGGCAGTGACATACATTGGGGCAAAACGCCGATTAAAGCCCACGCCTAGCAGCAGCCCTTTATTTTCTGCCAGCTCTGCCATCCTTCTGGATTCTTCCAGATCATAGGACAGCGGCTTATCTACATACACCGAAATCCCATGTTCGAGACATTTTGTTACTATATCATAATGGGTCGTCGTTGGGCTATGCACAAATACTGCATCCAGATCCCAAGACAACAGCTCGTCCAAATTTGTCGTACCTTTAGGAAAACGGTAGGCTTTAACAGCTTGCTCTACTGTTGTGGATGAGTGACTGAGAACCCCCACTACCTCAACTTGTCCATGCTGAGAGAGCAGTGGCAAATATACTTTGCGGGCGATATTGCCAATCCCGATGATGGCGACTCTTTTGCGTGCAGAAACGATCAATGATCTAACTCCCCTCTTTATAATTCAAGAATTTATCTCTCTCTTTGTTCTCTATAAATGCTATTATACCTGCTTGGCGTTCGCCGACAATGATCTTCACTTCAATATTTACTTTTTATCCCGTATGATGAGATGAATGATTGGAAGAAAGGGTATATTAGCTATGAGAAAATGGTTCTCGATTATTATTTATGTTTCGGGCACAATCCTTGCGTTTATCTACAGATATGACATCCTTAGCTGGATGAAAGAGGATCATAATCTTTTCAGCTCTATAGGGATCGCAACTTTACTGGCTCTCTTTCCAGTTGTACCGTACAAAGCGGTCATCGGATTTTTTGGTTATGCATACGGAAGTTTGGCAGGTGCTTTAATTTGCTGGGTAGCTACAACCCTTGCTGCCGCATTCCTTTTTGGCGTAGTGAAATTCTTATTTCAAGATCAAGCGAGAGCTTATCTGACTTCTATTCCCCTACTCGAAAAATTCACAAAAGGCATAGAACGGCGGCCCTTTGCTTCTATTGTCTTAGCACGTCTCTTGCCGATTATCCCGCAGACAGCAGTTAACATCTATGCCGGAGCAGCAGGACTGCCCTTCTGGGGTTATCTTGCTGCCTCAGCTATTGGAAAAATCCCAGGCATCGCCTTGTATGCCTTCCTTGGGGATCAACTGTTCCAGAACCCAGGTAATGCGATTATAGCCATTATTGTTTATGCCATTGTGCTTATTATAGCCGGACTAAGCTTTCGTTACAGTTCACAGGAAGTAAAAAACACTAGGTAACAGAGAGCTTATTTGGCGGAAGCTGGCAGGCTGTGGTTATTTGCTTTATAATTAGATTGTGATCTATTTAATTGCATTACATGAATGGAGGGATATTAATGAGTGAACATCAGACTAACCATATAAATTCCAAGGCGGAAAAAGCAACCTTTGCAGGTGGATGCTTCTGGTGCATGGTCTCGCCGTTCGAGGAATTGCCAGGCATTATTAGTGTCGTCTCCGGCTATACTGGCGGGCATACAGTGAATCCTACCTATGAAGAGGTATGCTCCGAAACTACAGGACATGTTGAAGCCGTACAAATTACGTTCAATCCAGAAATTTTCCCTTATAGCAAGCTGCTTGAGTTATTCTGGCAGCAAATTGACCCAACCGACGCGGGTGGACAATTCCATGATCGCGGCACCTCTTACGGAACGGCTATCTTCACCCATTCTGAAGAGCAGAAGCAACAAGCAGAGGCTTCCAAGGCAGCTTTGCAAGAAAGCGGCCGATTCGCTAGCCCGATTGTTACCCCGATCCTCCCGGCAGCAACCTTCTATCCTGCCGAAGAATATCATCAGGGCTACCATCGTAAGAACCCGGGCCACTACAAACGTTACCGTAAGGGTTCCGGACGAGAGGATTTTATCGAAACCCACTGGACACATAAAGAAGACAAACTAAGCTTGAAAGAACGTCTGACGCCACTTCAATATGAAGTCACTCAGAATAGCGCTACAGAGTCACCTTTCCGAAATGATTTTTGGGATCACCACGGAGAAGGCATTTATGTAGATATCGTATCTGGTGAAGCATTATTCAGTTCGCAGGATAAATACGATTCCGGTTGTGGCTGGCCCAGCTTTACACGTCCGATTCGCGATTACGCCGTGAAGGAAAAGACGGACCTCAGCCATTTGATGGTTCGCACAGAAGTGCGCAGCAAAGTAGCAGATTCCCATCTAGGTCATGTCTTCGACGATGGTCCAGGGGAAAACGGCCTGCGCTACTGCATTAATTCAGCGGCACTGCGCTTTATACCAAAAGAGGATCTGGAGAAAGAGGGCTATGGCGAGTATCGTGTACTCTTCCAGCCTGCCTAATCTTCGATAAAAGCGAAATACTGTACTGTCTTACAGAAAAGAAAAGCCTCCAATTCACGGTATACCATGAATTGGAGGCTTTTTAATTCATAGAAGCTTATTCTTTATTCTCGTCCTCGTTAGCTTTCTTATCCTTTATTGAGGTTGTCACCTTTGGCTCTGCTGGTCCAGGGAGTACCGCCTTGTTCAGTTCCCGATTTTCCTGCCGTATCCGCTGGGTCTGCTGCTCCCGTCGTGCACGGATATTTTTGCGGGCAAACCAAACGATGACTAAAATAATGCCCGCACCGATTAGAATCGGCAATGCACCTGCAAGAATTACAAAAATCCACTGAAACATAACAGATAGTGCGTTCAGGCTTCCTTTTAAAGCATCCGATGCCCGTTCTAGCAATGGACCTTGCTCTGCCTTTTCCTTCACGGCTAAGCTCTCATCCGTCTGGTACACTCTAAGCTCTACCGTTGAAAAGGATACGTTCTGATCTATATATCGCATTCTGCCTTTGATCTGCTCAATCGTTTCTTGAATCGAACCAAGCTCGTTTGCAAAGGCGACCAGATCACTTGATTTCGTTGCTTTTTTCATAAACTCTGTGTATTGAGCTTCCATTAACTGCTTTGCCTTTAGACGCGACTCCAGATCAACATACTCCTCCGAGACATCCTGACCTTGAATACTGCGCTGTAGCGATTCGTGTTTTACTTTTTCCAAATTATTCAGAAAAGGAGAGAACCCGGAGGCAGGCACCTTAAGGATAAACGTCCCTCCTTGCTCATATTGCGACATGTTTTCGTTAAACTCTATAATATATCCTTTAGCCATCGTTACCATGTTGCGGATTTCAGTCTGAGCTTTACCGTAATCTTCTACTTCCATAGTCAGATTGGCATGATAGATTAGCTTCTTGTTCAATCCTTCCACGACATCACTGCCCGTGAATCCCGCGTTCCCTTGATCCGTGTTCTCTGATGTCAAACCTTTTTCAACTGGGGCTTCGTTGCCTCCCGCTGCTGTCTCAGCTTCTGCTGAGGTGCTCTTATCCGCTAATGTAGCTTTCGAAGATTGCTCAGTGGTTGCTGCAGCAGAATTACTCGTATTTCCGCCGTCACCAGCTAATTTGTCTGCCGCCGAATTGTTATCACCCGAGCCACAACCTGCCAATACCACCGCAAAAATTAATAAACATAAGTAATGCAGACCCCATTTGCGCATTCTCATTCCTCCAAAAGTGTAGTGGTTATCCCTAGCATTGTAACGTTACGGAATGTCATGTTCTGTACAGATCTCTTCCGTCTCTCATTTCTATAACGCCCCAAAACTTGGAAGGTTGCACTGGAATATGGAATTTCGGTAAATTTCTTTTGGTTTTTCTTGTTGAATACACAAAAAGCCGCATTTCTGCGGCTCTTATTGGACATATTTTTGATGTGGGAAGGTGACCCGAAAGTTAAAGAACTCATTTGCTTACAAACTCATTATTTGGTACAATTACCACGTCTAACCTAGTAAAAAAAGCCAAATACCCTCTATTCATAATGAATGAGGGCGTGACACGGCTTTGTTGAGACAAGCTCCACCTTGCTGAACAGAGCCGTTCATTGAATGATACTATCAATTACTAATAAGGGGAGGTGAACCCTCATGGCAAAAGACGTAGTTTGTGAAGTTAACTCCTGCACCCACTGGGCAGAAGAGAACAAATGCAGCGCTGAATCGATCTTCGTAGCTTTCCACAGCTCCCAAGAACCAAAACGCGCAGAAGAAACAGATTGCAAAACTTTCGAAAGTAAATAAGTAAATGCCTGAAGGGACCCTCCACGGTTCCTTCTTTTTCTTTTTCATTCTAACAAGATTGAGAATTATTATCAAGTAGCTGATTATAAAAAAATAAGTGAACTAAAAAGCCAGGGTAAATTACCCTGGCTCTAATTTATTTATGTCTATTTTGATGCAATAACCCCTGACTTTTCCCTCGCAATAGCAGCAGCGCTTACCATGTTACGTAGTGCATCCTCTGTCTCCTGCCAGCCACGTGTTTTCAGACCGCAATCCGGATTAATCCAGAACTGTTCAGGGGCCAGCACCCGCAGCGCACGATCGATATTCGCCGTCATTTCTTCTACAGCCGGAACCCGCGGGCTATGGATGTCATACACTCCAAGACCGATTCCTTTATCATAGGCCTGCTCCTCAAAGCTGATAATCAGCTCCCCATGGCTACGTGAAGTCTCAATGGAGATTACATCAGCATCCATAGCCGATATGGAATCGATCATGTCATTGAATTCGCTATAGCACATATGCGTATGAATTTGTGTCGTAGCCTTCACATGGTTCGTAGCAACGCGGAACGACTTCACTGCCCAGTTCAGGTAATGCTCACGGTCTTCTGCCTTAAGCGGAAGTCCTTCACGTATAGCCGGCTCATCCACTTGAATCATTTCGATGCCTGCATCTTCTAGCGCTTTTACTTCATGGCGAAGGGCAAGAGCAATTTGATTGGCTACCTCTTCCCGGCTGAGATCATCACGTACAAATGACCAATTGAGGATAGTTACAGGACCCGTCAACATTCCTTTAACCGGAAGCTTCGTCAACGATTGTGCATAGACACTTTCTTTAACAGTCATAGGCTGTATAAATGCAACATCCGCGTAGATCACCGGTGGCTTAACGCAACGGGAACCGTAGGATTGAACCCAGCCATTACTAGTAAACAAGTATCCGTCCAGCTTTTCTCCGAAAAACTCCACCATATCTGTACGCTCGAACTCACCGTGGACCAGAACATCCAGACCTAGCTTTTCTTGGAAGGTAATTGCATCCGCGATCTGCTCACGAACAAATCCATCATAACGCTCCTGATTCCAGACCCCTTTACGCCATTTCAATCTCGCCTGACGCACTTCTACTGTCTGCGGGAAGCTACCAATTGTAGTGGTTGGCAGAAGTGGAAGCTGCCATTTCTCTTGCTGCACCTTTAAGCGTTCAGCAAAAGGCAAACTGCGTTGGTCAGGCAAAGCTGCAAGTGCAAGCACTTGCTCCGCCACATCCTTACGGCCACGCTCAGGTAGTGCGCGGAATGCTGCAATAGCTTCACGACTAGCGGCCAGCGCTGCTTTAGAAGCTTCTACTTTATCTGCGAGGGCTGCTCCGAGCAGACTAAGCTCTGCAAGCTTCTCATCGGCAAAAGCTAACGCATTCTTAACAGTCGCCTTCAGCTTCACCTCACCTTGAACGGTGACTGGGACATGCAGCAGACTGCAAGAAGGCTGAAGAATAAGACGATCAAGCGGCACATGAACGCTGAGCTTTTCTACCAGTTGCAGCTTAGCGTCTAAATCGGAACGCCAGATGTTCCGTCCATCAATAATTCCGGCACCCAGCCATTTGTCCTTCGGCCAGCCAAGACGTTCGATAGAAGCCAGATTCGCTCCACCATCGTGCACAAAGTCAAGACCCAAGCCTTGAACAGGCAACTCTAGCAGTGCTTCCAACGGTTCAGCAGCTTCGAAATACGTCTGTAAAATAATATTCAAGCCCGGCACGGAGCCGGCAATTTCTGTGTATATCGAGTTAAGCAGTGTTAATTCTTCTTTACTTATGCCTGTAACAATCGCTGGCTCATCGATTTGTACCCAGCTTACCCCTTCTTGCTTTAGTTCCTGTAGCAGTTGAACATAGACTGGAACAAAACGTGCAGCAATCTTGGCGATATCTGCCGCTGCGTAACCTTTGGACAGCTTAAGGAAGGTATACAGACCTAAAAGTACCGGTTTACCTTCAATCCCTGCCTGCGATTTAGCAAAACGATAAGCCGCTAGAGGTTTATTTTCAGTCAGGCGTGGTGTTTGTGTGCCGATCTCTGGAACGATATAGTGATAGTTCGTATTGAACCATTTGGTCATCTCACAGGCAGTAGCCTCAGCATTACCACGGGCCATTGCAAAATAAAGATCAAGCCCGATGTCGCCGCCATCATACGTGTACCGTGGAGGTACAATTCCAAACATAACAGCCGTATCCAACACATGGTCATAAAAAGTAAAATCATTCACCGGAATAAGCTCAATTCCTGCCTCTTGCTGGGTCTTCAAATGCTGCAGCTGAATTGCTGCCATTTCGGAGCGGAATTGCTCCTCATTTATTTTCCCCTGCCAGTAGGCTTCCAGTGTCTTTTTCCATTCGCGGTTCTTTCCGATTCTCGGATATCCAAGATTGCTTACTTTTACTTTATTCGTCATCTCGATACACTCCCTCTTCCATCTCTTATTTCAAACTCCAAAGCTACTTGCTTTCCTATAAAAAAGAGCGCCCTTCCCTAAAAAAGTCAAAGGGAAAGACGCCCATGATATACCCATGGTTAACGTCTAACACCTCCCTATCTTCCGTAGGTGAAGCAGTGCTGTTGAAACAGGCAGGTCTCCTGGCTAGCGGCGTCAACATCTTGAGCAGTCTTCCCAGCAGTAGTAAATTGCCAGTGACCTCTGTTGCTCGAGATTCTTCCGTTACAGTGGCGGGACCGCATCGGCTTCGAACCGAATTTCCCTATTAAGCCTACCGAATTACTATTTTCCGGTCAGCACCTGTCTCCGATATCATTCATCATTTGAGTGTCTTAATCTGATGTCATCATACGTGAAAGCCCCAGCAATCTGCAATAGATTACTGGGGCTTCTGTTATATCGATTCCTTATAACGGACTTAGAAAAATACGAAATATACTACAGCAGCAAGAATTATACGGTATATAGCAAACGGTAAGAGCTTGATACGATTGATCAGTTTTAAGAAGAAACGCATCGATAACAGCGCAAATAGGAAGGCACTAATAAAGCCTGCAATAAAAAACGGCAACGCGTCCATGGTGAAATATTGCCAGTTTTTCATCAGTGACAACAGACTGGCACCTGCCATGATGGGTACTGCCATAATAAACGTAAAATCAGCAGCGGCACGATGGCTCATCCCGAGGAGTACGCCACCAGAAATCGTCGAGCCCGAGCGTGAAAATCCAGGCCATAACGAAAAACACTGTACAAGACCTACACCAAGTGCCTGTTTGTATGTAATCTGATCTACACTCTCAGTTCTGATCTTCTTCGGCCCAAACAGATCGGCAATAATCATTAATATAGCCCCAATCACTAGACCAATTAACACTGTTGAGGTAGAGAATAAATGCTCATTAATATAATCATTAAACAGAACACCTAACACACCTGCAGGCACTAACCCTACCAGAACCTGAGTCAGCTTGAGATGCCCGCCCTGCTCCAACTGCGGTAGCTCCTCTGTTACAGGATCCAACTGCTTACGGCTGAAACGCTTTAAGCCTAACAAATCAATGAACCGATTTCTAAAGATCACAACAACCGCTAATATTGAACCCAGTTGAATAACTACTTTGAAGGTATTTGCCGTATATTGTCCAAATAACTCCTGTGATTTCAGCCACATATCATCAACAATAATCATATGACCCGTGGAGGATACTGGAGCAAATTCGGTTAAACCTTCAACAAGCCCCAAAATAATGGCTTTAATAATCGTTAATAGCTCCATGTGTTTCCCTCCTTTTTAATAGTCATTTCTATTATCAGTCCACTACCCGCTTAGCCCTCAGTGTTCATTCTCCGGCTGCGTTTGCGGAAGTACAGAAACCCAAGAATAACTAATCCGCCAGCAATTAGTACATAGACTACATTGGAGTACACGTCCATGTACATAGCAATGTCTTCCCAGGATTCTCCTAAAGCCGCGCCAATAAGCACAAGCAGCAAATTCCATCCCAATGTGCCAATCGTTGTGAAGATCATAAATACTCCAAATTTCATGCCCGACATTCCCGCCGGAATCGAAATCAGACTGCGGACCAGCGGAACCATCCGACAAAACAATACAGTCCAGTAGCCATATTTATCAAACCAGGCGTCAGCCTTGTGGATATCTTTTTTACTGACCCTAATTAGGCTACCCCAGCGTTCAACCAGTTTCTCTAACCGGCTCACATCCAATAATCGGCCAATATAATAGAGAATTACTGCACCCAGTAGTGAACCAGCCGTGGCAGCAATGATTACACCAGGGATCGTCAAGCTCGTCGTAGTCGTCATAAATCCTCCAAAGGGCAGGATCACTTCTGAAGGAATTGGTGGAAATATATTTTCAAAGGCCAGCATCAGAAAAATACCGAAGTAACCAAACTGCTCCATAAAATCTGTAATCCATGCTTGCATCTTGTTACCCCCATTTCTCATATCAAGTTCTTCTTCAGGTTGCGTAAATAGCGGCTGCGAATAAAAAAGAAGTATAGTCCTTGAACAGCCAAATATCCGAGTAACACCGCGCCTGTCTCCGTTGCGATAGATAAGTAGAACAACCGTTGAAGCGCAATAAAGGCAAACACACTGTGTAAAATAGCTATTCCGACCGGCACAAAAAACAACAAAAACAGCTGAATCGTAACTATTCGATTGAGTTCTTTATCCGTAAGTCCCATCTTGGACAAAGTGGAATATTGATTGCGATCATGATCAAGATCGGTATATAACCGGAAGTAAAGAAAGCTGCCTGCCGCGATAAAAAAGACAGTACCCACCAGCAAGGAAGCAAAAAGCATTGTGTTATACAATGTTTTCTGAAGCTCAAACAGCGTGCCGCTGATCACAATCGCATACGGAGAATCACTTTCATAGGACTGTTTGCCTTTATGGGCAAGATCAGCAGCGATACCTACCGTCTGTGGAAAATCCTCTACATAAAAACCTGTATAAAGATCCGTCTGCACGGGATCAATAGCGCTGTAGAGCTCATCACTGATCACGACACCACTAAAATCCCCGCCATCTCTACCATCCAGCTCCGGCAATAAATATTCGGCGATGGGAACTTGCTCGGTATAACCTATTTCTTTAATGGCAAGTCCTTGCTGCAAGGAATAGACCGCTTTTACTCTGCCTTCTGTTAAACTGCGATCACGCTGTGAACCAATCATCACCAGACCTTCGTTACCCACCAGAGCACGCTCATCTGTTGGGAACCCTGCACGTTGCAGGGCGAGATTATAATCACTGAAAGCAATCAAGGGAAGGCGTAAAGTGCGATCGGGTCCAGTCTGAGCTTCAACCTCAGCATATTTAATCGGGATACTAAGCGCCTCATAAGGGAGTTCGTGCGTCTTGAGCTCTTCCTTAATTTCGTTCAGATGCTGATCAAAGGGTACATCCGCCTGATTTCCTTTGGCTACATAACCCACTGCTGCGGGATAATCCAATTTCAGCTCTCTGGAAAGTGTATGTATCGATGCAAATACCCCTACGGAAGTGAAGGAGACTGCGGATACAATCGTCACCATAAAAAACATTCGGCCATTCTCTTTCCAGCGGTAGGACAAACCGGATAAAGTGATGATATTCGTACGATGCCAATACAAGTGCCGAATGTCCTTAAGCAGCTTAACCAAACAAATACTTAGCTGGGTATAAAAGAGATACGTCCCGATAACCGTAATCGCAACGACCGGAAACATGACTTTCTCTACGGAAGCAGCTTTTGCAGTAGCCGCCATATAATAACCACTGATCAGCAGTACAGCAGAAATAATAGATAATACAAAGGATACTTTGGGTTCTTCTTCTGCCTTACGCTCTCCCTGAAACAGACGCATCAGTGACTCATTGCCGATAAAAACAAAGGTGCAAAGCGATATCAGAAAAAACAATAACACGAAGCTGCAAATCGTAAGCACAAGTGCCTGCCATGGGAGATGAAAGGTTAACAGGGGAATTCCCAAAAAAGTAGATCCGATCATCAAAAATAATTTGCCCAGAAGTAACCCGAGAAGGGTACCTGTCAGGATGGCAGAGGTGCCGATCATCATATTTTCCAGAAAAACCATGGTGTTCAGCTGTCTCTTCGTCATTCCATGCATCAATAAAATTCCGAACTCCATCTTGCGCGACTGCAGGAAAGATCCAACGGATACGAGCACGAACAAAGAACAAAAGACATAAATAATTGCCTCTGCCACCATCATCGTATGAGCCGCCGTACTATAAATTAAGCTCTTTGAAATATCCGGATGGTAAATAAACAAAGCGCACACGAAAAAGATCATCACCGAAAAAGCACTGACGACAAAGTAAGCTGCATATTTGCGTTTATTACGTGTTACATTCCTATAAGCGAATTGCCGAAAGGTCATGGCTGGTTCCCCCAAGCAGAGACAGCATATCAATAATACTTTGGAAGAAAGCGCCTCTATTACTGCCCTTGTACATTTCACTATAGAAACGTCCGTCTTTAATAAAGATGACCCGGTTGCAAAAGCTTGCAGCCACTGCGTCATGTGTGACCATCAGCACCGTAGCTCCTTCTTCCTTATTCACCTCTGTCAACATATTCATGACTTCCCCTGAGGCTTTGGAGTCCAGATTGCCTGTGGGCTCATCCGCCAAAATTAACGATGGACGATGAATCATCGCCCGGGCGATAGCCGCCCGCTGCATTTGTCCGCCTGAGACCTCGTACGTGCGCTTCTTCAGCAAATATTCGATGCCAAGCAAGGTAGTGACCTCTTTCAGCCTGCTCTCCATCTCTGGGACACGAGCACCTGCAAGCGTCAAAGGTAATACGATGTTTTCCTCTACAGTGAGCGTATCCAGTAGATTAAAATGCTGAAAGACGAAGCCTAGCTCATGACGGCGAAAAAGCGCCTTTTCTTTTCTGCTAAGCAGATTAGGATCTCGGCCGTTGATCAGAATCTGACCGGAGGTCGGTTGGTCGATGGTGGCAATCGTGTTGAGCAGCGTTGTTTTCCCGCTCCCGGATGGACCCATTATGCCAACAAACTCCCCCTTTTCTACAGAAAAGCGGATATGATTCAGCGCCTGAGTGGACACTTTACCCTCATATATTTTTGATAAATTATGAACATCTAGAATGGGCAAGTGTTACCTCTCCTTCTTTCGACTGGATTGCCTTCATTATACAAAGTGTACACATAGGCTGCTATTTCTGAAACTTACAATGCCCTTACACATTTGTAAGGTTTGTTATATGCTGCTCCCTAAATACAATCCGCACGGTGGTCCCGCTTCCTTCTTCGGAACGGATACTCACCTCATGTCCAAGCTTGCCGCAGATCTGCTTCACGAGATATAAACCCATCCCCGTAGATTCCTGGAAGGTTCGTCCATTCACCCCGGTAAAATAAGCATCGAACACGCGCGGCAGATCTCCTGCTGGTATGCCTACTCCTTCATCCCGGATCTCAAGCACAGTCTGCTTATCTTCCGTGACCATCCCTTGGAAATAAACATGTTTGCCCTCTTCTGTCGTATAACGTACAGCGTTCGTAATCAGCTGCGTAAGGACAAAAGTGAGCCATTTTTCATCCGTGGTTACGGTAATCTGCTCATCTATTTGTATAGCTGGAAATACTCTTTTTCGAATAAAAAGACGCTTCTGCTCAGAGGTCACACCACGTACGATGGTCTCCAAATTCAGCCGTTCCACATAAAAATCGTGCTCGAAAGTATCCAGACGGGCCGTATAAAGCACGGTATCCAGTCCTTTTTTCAGACGATCCAGTTCATCACCAATTGCCGTAAAAGGAGGGCCATCCTTATCCTGAATGATCAGATGAATGACAGACAACGGCGTCTTCATGCCATGTACCCATTGATTAATAAAGTGAATATGCTCTTCTAATTTGTGGCGGTAGCTGTGCAAATCATTTTTGTAGAGGCGGAATTGCGACCCCAGTAAACCTCGCAAGCTTACGGCTAGCGGAGAATCCTGTGTAGGGCCACCTGCCTCATCGAGAGAGGAGGGCGTAGTCTCCAAACGTTCATAGAACGTGCGATTGGTGACGTAACGGTAAGCGAGGTAGCCAATCAGTAGACAAGTGCTGAGCAGCGCGGCATATAAACTTACATTCAGACTGCTGCCTCCATCCAGCCGATACACTAATGTGATCAGGACTAGCTGGGCTAGATAGACCACGATCAGGGGGAACTGTTCCCGTAATAACAACTTCATTCCTCATCCCCCCAATTCGGAATCAAACGATAGCCTTGACCGCGCACGGTTTGTAGTCCATCTGTGATAGCGAGAGCGGCAAGTTTTTTGCGTACACGTGTAACATATACATTTAAGGTATTTTCATCCACGAAGGCTTGATCATCCCAGATTTTTTCGAGCAGCCTGTCCCGGGTAACGATGGCACCTGATTTTTGCATTAGCTCATCTAGTATCTTGGCTTCCGTGTGGCTTAAGTCCACTTTAGCTTCGCCTCGGGTAAGGATTAGCCGCTCTACATCCAGCGTCATTCCGGCAACGTTTAGTGTGCGTTCATTATTCCCACCGGCATAGGTGCCGTAGGCGCGCCGCAGCTGACTTTTGATTTTGGCCATCGCGATTTCGTAATCAAAAGGCTTAGTGATATAATCGTCGGCTCCATTTTCCAGCGCCATTACTTGGTCCATTTTGCCATCGCGGGCAGATATAAAAAGAATAGGGCAGGTTGAAATTCCGCGAATCTGGCGGCACCAGTAATAACCATCGTATTTTGGCAAATTAACATCAAGGAGTGCCAGATGTGGCGTGAACGCCTCAAACTGAGTGCGGACCCGCTCAAAATCACTCACCGCCTGCGTTTCATATCCGAACTTATGTAAATAATCCTGCAGCAAAGCCACAAGTCCACGGTCATCTTCTATAATAAATATTTTGAACATATCATGCCTCCGGTCCAGCCTTAACAATATAAGGGGGTCTGCCAAATAATATATACACCGTGCATAGGGTTAGTCAAATCGGAAGGAAGAAAAAAGAACCCATGAAGCACCTGTTTACGGCACCTTCTAGGTTCTTGGATAAGTTAGGTTTAAGGATATCAACTAGTCCCATTGTTTCTTCTGAATCCCGGCAAGAACTCTCTCTACAGGTGCCCAGCCGATAAGTTCTGGTTGGCTCCAGCCCGGAGCAGCTTGCAGATGGCAAATTTCCATGTAGTGATCTATCCTAACTATATCCCAGGCATGAATGGCCTCGCCATTCCCAAGGGCCAAAGCTACATGCCCCCAATCCTTGAGCTCACCGTCCACCAACCCTGAGCAAGCATAAAAAACAAACGCGCCAGCTGGCGGAGCCCCGGTATTCTTGTGCGCATCGTACAGCCCTGCGGATTCGCGTGCATCGCTGCCTCCCCACATTTCGATTCCATTGCTTCTTTCATAGGCATCTTCAACAAAAGCAAGACAACGCAGCGGATACTCCTGCAACCCCAGCCGCTCCTTAGCCCAACTAATAGCACTCTCAATTTCCTTGCCAAATTCCACGTCCCTTACCAATATACATTCCTCCAAAGTACGATATAGTGTTGAACACATCATACCTGAACCTGCTACTCATGAGCTGGTATTATATAGTTATCAATTAAACTATCCCAATTGTACCTGAGTGGTCATCTACTTCGGCCAACCATTACTTAAAAAACATAAAAAACCGTAAATGAGCATAGCTCATTACGGCTCTAACAAACTATAAATTGGTTTAAAGATACAGGAGTGGTGGTGATAGTGTAGTAGTGGTGGTGGTAGCAGTAGTAGCGATAGCGGTAGTGGAGGACAATGTAAAGTTGATATTGCAGACGCCGAACGGTGATATCCCATCGAACATAAGTAACTTATTGCTTGTTGGAGTAGCTCATCTGCGGGATATATACCGTACATCTGACCGCAACTGCTCCACCAGCTTCATTCTACGGGATTTATACCGTACATTTGGCTATATATGCTCCATCGGCTCCATTCTACGGGATTTATACCGTACATCTGACCGTATACGCTCCATCGGCTCCATTCTACGGGATTTATACCGTACATCTGACCGTATACGCTCTATCGGCTCCATTCTGCGGGATTTATACCGTACATTTGGCTATATATGCTCCATCGGCTCCATTCTACGGGATTTATACCGTACATCTGACCGTATACGCTCTATCGGCTCCATTCTACGGGATTTATACCGTACATCTGACCGTATACGCTCCATCGGCTCCATTCTACGGGATTTATACCGTACATTTGGCTATATGTGCTCCATCGGCTCTATCTGCGGGATTTTATACCGTACATTTGACAGTGTCGAGTAAATCAAAGGCACTTTCGCTCTTCTTTCGCGCCACACTAGCTCATTCGAGCAAATCAAAGGCACTTTTGCCCTTCTTTCGCGCCACACTAGCTCATTCGAGTAAATCAAAGGCACTTTTGCCCTTCTTTCGCGCCAAACTAGCTCATTCGAGCAAATCAAAGGCACTTCTGCCCTTCTTTCGCACCACCCTAGCCAATCCGTGCAAATCAAAGGCAATTTCGCCCTACTTTCGCAACAAACTAGCTCATTCGAGTAAATTAAAGGCACTTTTGCCCTTCTTTCGCGCGATACTAAACCTTTACAGCAAAACAAGGGCATTTCTGCCCTTGTTTCACCACACCCTATAGCGCCACCGCTGAAACGACGCGTCCTCTTGTAATGTTGTATACCTCGTATGCTCCACATTTCGCACGCTCTCTGCCTCATCTACTCAGCACTTCGCACGCTCACTCAACATTCCATTGTCCTCTACTTCCACGCTGTGCAATGCGCTCACGCAGACTTATCTACCATCGAGCAAATTGCCTAGCCCGCCAAGCACGCTTCCTTCTTCTTTCCGACCGCTGTTGCCGGCAGCGGATAGGATGCGATCGGCCATTCGGCTGAATGGCAGCGACTGTACCCACACCTTGCCGGGTCCGCGCAACGTTGCGAAGAACAGGCCTTCGCCGCCGAACAGCGCGGTTTTGACCCCTTTTACAAACTCAATATTATAATCCACCGAAGACGTCATAGCGACTAGACAGCCAGTGTCCAGCTTAAGCGTCTCTCCCGGTTGAAGTGTGCGTTCCATAACATAACCGCCAGAGTGTACAAATGAAAGTCCGTCACCCTCCAGCTTTTGCATAATAAAACCTTCACCACCAAAAAAGCCGGTACCCAGCTTACGCTGAAATTCAATACCGATTGAAACGCCCTTTGCCGCGCAAAGGAATGAATCCTTTTGACAGATGATTTTTCCACCGTATTGCTGCAGGTCGAGCGGGATGATTTTGCCTGGGTACGGAGCAGCAAAGGTGACACTTTTACGTCCATAAGAACCACTGTGTGTAAAGACAGTCATAAACAAGCTTTCACCTGTCAACAGACGTTTGCCCGCGCCCATCAGCTTCCCCATCAAGCCACTTCCACGCGAGCCTCCGCTGCCGTCGCCAAATATCGTCTCCATTGTTATTTCCTGATCCATCATCATGAAGCTCCCGGCTTCGGCAATTACACTCTCTCCTGGGTCAAGCTGCACCTCTACACACTGTATTTCCTCACCCATAATGGCATAATCAATCTCATGAGCACTCATCCCGCAGTTCCTCCTTATAATTAAAGTCAACATGTGACTTATGAATGAAAATATATACGTGCGTGGCGATTCACGGTTTCGCTAATCCTAACTATCCATGAAAACCGCCTATATTCAGCAAAAAAATCAACCAGAGGTTCTGGCTGACCTTAATCCGGTATCCCTGAAAAATGTTATTTATTCCAGCTTTCTTCAGGTTACTGTACCACATCTCTTGTCAATACTTGATAATATGTTACAATACTTTTTATACTTAAATGTTTATTTAGTACTCCAATTCTAATGATAAAGGTGAAATGAATGAATCCACAATCGGAATATGCAATTCTGCTATACTATAAATTTGTAAAAGTGCCGGATGCAGAACAATTCGCCCAGGAGCATTTGGCTTACTGCAAAGAGCTTGATGTAAAGGGACGAATTCTCATCTCAGATGAAGGCATTAACGGAACACTATCAGGTACGGTTGCCCAAACCGAGCAATATATGAAGGATTTGCGCGCAAACCCTCTGTTTAGCGATATCGTCTTCAAGATCGATGAGGCTGAGGGTCATGCCTTCAAAAAGATCTTCGTTCGTTATAAAAAAGAACTCGTGACGTTCCGGGTCGAGGATGAACTGGACCCTAACGTGATTACCGGAAAGCATCTGGCGCCTAAAGATTTCTATGAAATGATGCAGCGCGACGATGTGGTGATTCTGGATGGTCGTACCGGTTACGAATTCGATCTTGGTCATTTCCGCGGCTCCATCCGCCCCGAAGTAGACAGCTTCAAAGAATTCCCGGACTGGATTCGCGAGAATATGAGCGACCTTAAGGATAAACCAATCCTGACCTACTGTACAGGCGGGATCCGCTGCGAGAAATTAAGCGGGTTTATGATGAAGGAAGGTTTTGGACAGGTGTACCAGCTGGATGGCGGCATTGTGACTTACGGTAAAGACCCTGAGGTACAGGGCCAACTGTTTGATGGAAAATGTTATGTCTTCGATGAGCGGATTTCCGTACAGATTAATCATACCGACGAGGATATCGTTGTCGGACGATGCCATCACTGCGGTCAGCCAGCTGACCAATTTATCAATTGTGCTAACGATGCTTGTCATCTTCAGCATATTTGCTGTGAGGACTGTGAAACACAGCACAGTGGTCATTGCTCGGACGAATGCGAAGCTATCACGAATGCTGTGGGCTAAATAAAAGGACAAGCTGGCCGCAAATGTTTCTGCACGATTCAATTACGAGCACTAGTGAGTCTTAAGTTAACTAAAAGGTGGCGTACAGGATTTTCTCTGTACGCCACCTTTTGTTATGAGCGAAACGTCCGAGCAACGCCCCTAAAGACTACACCCTTTAAATTACGTCATATCCAGCAAAAAAAAGTCAACCAGAAACTCTGGCTGACCTTAAATGTAGTATATCCCCGAATAAGCTGTTTATACCAGCCTTCTTCACATTACCGTACCATCATGCGGTTTACGCAGTGTAGATTGAATCTTTGGCGCCTTCACTAGCTTTGGTTTGCCTAAAGAGGTTGTAAAGGTGATCACATAGCCGGCTACGACTACTGCCATCACTGTATACATCGTTTCTTTAACAGGCATATAAAAGAGTGATAGTGCCAGAACGATTACATCCATCATGATGAATACCGTACCTACTTTGATTCCCTTCCATTCACTAACCAGCAGCGACAAAATATCGTCTCCACCGCTAGCCCCGCCACTCCGCAGGATAATTCCCGCTCCTAAACCTGTCAGTACGCCGGACAATAGAGCTGCTAATGCCAAATTGTCCTGCAAGTTGATGACCAAACCGGAATAACGTTCCATGAGACCATAGAAGATTGTAAAAGCTCCTACAGAAACAAAAGTGTTGCACACGAACGCTTTCCCTTTGAACATCCATGCTATCAAGAGTACTGGAACGTCTAGAAGCAGAGTTGAAATCGAAGGTGAAATTCCTAATACGTATTTGCCAAGCAGCGATAATCCTACGAATCCGCCCTCTGACAAATGATTCTGAAAATTGATGTGATAATAAGTAAATGCAAGCAAAAATGTTCCAAACAAAATGACTGTCAATCGGAGCAGTACATTCACTCCGTAATTGTGGTTCCTCATACAGGTCTCCCCTTATCGTATATGGCGGCTAGACGTCCCACCAACCTCTACGACGGGTAAAACCGGAGGTATTGCTCCTTCGCATATATATACTCCTTCCCCTCGCAGAGGCGGTTCGTCAAGTAACAACGGTTTACGCACCTTCTACAGGGAAGCTAAGTATAAGACAGATCATAACGTTTCCAAATCGTCCTTTGGGGAATCGTCCTTCGGGGACACATGGTATCCTGATCCTTTCTCTAATTTGATAAGTTCTGTTTACATTATACCACGGAGCCACCCTACTCTAAACAGTTTGCCAGAAAAAAGCAGGAATCACTCTGTACTCCGCAGCAAACGGTTGATTGTTTCACGTCTTACACCGATCAATTGTCCTATTTCTTCCTGGGTCAATAACTCTGTTAGCGCTGCGCCATGAGAGTAGTCATTAAACCAGCGGGTTAGCAATTCCATACGTTCTGCAGGTGTACCTACAGTCAGATGATCCAGCCGTGTCTGCATAAACCGTACCTTCTCCTGAAGCAGTCTGGCGATTTCCATCGCTTGACCAGAATCATCCCGCAGTTGTTGATACCATTCTGCTGATGGAACTGCCTCCACCTCGCTCTTCATCATCGCAACTGCCGTTCCATGCGCCTCCTTTGGCGAAATGAGTGAATGATGGGGAACCATCTCACCGGGATACAGGATGTTGAATAACACCATGTTCCCATTCTCATGAAGTCTTGTGACCTTGAACAGCCCGCTTTTTACCTTAAATAAAAAATCACAGCTGTCTCCTTGGCGGAACAAGACTTCCCCCTTATGTAATATCATCTCGCTCGCTCCTTTTCCTTCTGATTATATATATTTTCAATTATATAAAATTAAACCTCATTTATGGAGATAAATCTACCTATGGGCGAGGAGGTGGGTGATTAATGTCCATGCAAAAACTGCTGGGTGCCAGAATGAAAATTCTGGCACCCAGCAGTTCAATTTATTTATAAAGTTACTTTGCTTCAAGCGGTTTCTTCCATAATCCGAGCATCAATCCGGAGATGACCGAACCGATCAGAACAGCTAAGAGGAACAACAGCGCGTGGCTTGAAAGGGCAGCTACAAAGATCCCGCCATGCGGAGCCGGCACGTTGATATTCCAAAGCTGTGTAAGACCTCCAGCAACGGCCGAACCAAGAATACAAGAGGTTAGGACACGAAGCGGATCGGCTGCGGCGAATGGAATGGCCCCTTCCGTAATGAACGACAAGCCCAGCACATAGTTCGTTAAGCCTGATTTACGTTCTTCTTCCGTGAATTTATTCTTAAAGAAAGTAGAAGCCAGTGCTATTGCAAGTGGAGGCACCATCCCCCCCGCCATTACAGCAGCCATCATGAAGCCGTTGGTATTGCCACTGGTAGTGAATACACCGATGGCAAAAGTATAAGCAGCTTTATTGAAAGGTCCACCCATATCTATGGCCATCATGCCACCGAGAACCAGACCCAGAATAACAGCATTAACAGTTCCAAGATCATTAAGCCAATCAATCAGTCCTACATTGATCCAGCTAAAGACCGGATCGAACAGGTAATACATCAATCCACCGGTAATTAGAAGCCCGAATACCGGATATAACAGGATCGGCTTCAGTCCGTCAAGTGTTTTAGGCAGTCCTGCAAATACTTTACGTAATCCGATAATTACATACCCCGCCAAGAAACCAGCAGCCAGCCCGCCGAGGAACCCAGCGTTGGAATTCAAGGCCATGTAACCCCCAACCATACCTGGCATCAGAGCCGGACGATCACCAATGCTAAGCGCTATAAATCCAGCAAGGACTGGAATTAGGAAATGGAAGGCACCATCTCCACCACCAATTGTCTGCAGTAACTGGAACAGCGGATGATCTGCTCCACCTACTTGTTCAATCAGGAAGGAGATTGCTAGCAGAATACCGCCACCGACTACAAACGGGAGCATGTGGGAGATCCCATTCATTAAGTCCTTATATATTTTACTGCCGATACTGCCAGATTTCTCTTTAGACCCTTCGTCATTGCCACCGCGACCTTCATTGTGATAAATCGGCGCTTCCCCATTCATAGCTTTACGAATAAGCTCTTCCGGCTTACGGATGCCATCACTTACAGGTCTTTGCAGTACAGGCTTACCGTCAAAACGGGCCATTTCCACCTTTTTATCAGCTGCAACAATTACACCGCTTGCACGCCGAATCTCATCAGGGGTAAGTACGTTTTTGGCCCCTTCTGAACCATTCGTCTCTACACGGATATTAACTCCCATTTCCAGAGCTTTTTTCTTAAGGGCATCTTCAGCCATAAAAGTGTGTGCAATGCCTGTAGGGCAAGCAGTTACAGCTACGACAAAAGTTTGGGAATCCGGGTTGCCCACGATTACACGTTCAGGCTCTGACTTCGCGGCAGTTTCAGCAGCTTCGTTCTCTTTCTCCTTAGCTTCACCTTCCGCCTGCTTGGCATCAAACAAAGCTGATACCTCGTCAGGAGTCTGAGTATTCATAAGCTGTTCAATGAACTCGCTATCGATCAGTAGTCTGGACAATGAGGCCAGTGTACGAAGATGCATATTGCCTGCTCCTTCTGGAGCGGCAATCATAAAGAAGATACGTGCTGGCTCATCATCAAGGGATTCAAACTCCACTCCCTTTGCGCTCTTAGCAAATACAACCGTCGCTTCATTTACCGCTTTAGTCTTAGCGTGCGGCATTGCAATGCCGCCGCCAATCCCAGTGCTGGACTGCTCTTCGCGCTTCAGAATCATCTCTTTAAAAAGGATCGGATCATTAATTCGGCCACTTGCAGCAAGACTCGCAATCAATTCATCAATTGCAGCTTCCTTAGTTGTAGCTTTTAGATCCATGATCATCGTTTCTTTTATCATTAAATCCGTTATTCTCATCATGCTCAACTCCCTTAAGTACTTTGAATGCTGTCGGCTTACACTTCTGAGATTTGGATCAGCGGTCTCAGCTGTTCAATGAATTCTCTGTCCGCTAAGTCATCAGAGAATGCGGTTGCACTGCCCGAGGCAACGCCTGCACGGAACGCCTCCAACAAGTCTCCTGTCAAAGACAGTGTCCCTACAAAACCAGCGATCATGGAATCTCCTGCACCTACAGAATTTTTCACTTTACCTGATGGTGCGTTGGCGTGGTATACCCCTTGCTCCGTAATGAACAAAGCCCCTTCACCCGCCATGGAAACCAGTACATTTTTCGCTCCTGCATCCAGCAGCTTGCGTCCATAAGTAATAATCTCTTCCCTCGTATCTATGGTTACGCCGAACAGCTCTGCGAGCTCATGATGGTTCGGTTTAACCAGCAATGGCTGATACGCCAGTGCTTTTTGAAGTGCAGCACCAGTAGTGTCAATGACGAATTCCGCTCCGCTCTGTTTGCACACAGCTATAAGCTTGTCATAGAAATCTGCACCCAGTGATGGGGGAACGCTTCCCGACAAAATCACTACATCCTCCGCGTTCAGAGCAGCCAGCTTTTGCAATAGTGCGTCGGCTTCAGGATCATGAATGACGGGTCCAACACCGTTAATCTCCGTTTCCTCTCCATGCTTGAGCTTGATATTAATCCGCGTATCATCAGAAACAAACACGAAATCGCTTGAAATTGACTCTTCGTGTAACCAATCCTCAATATATCGGCCGGTGAAGCCTCCAAGGAATCCCATAGCCTTATTCTGAACCCCAAGCTGATTAAGCACTCGGGATACGTTAATTCCCTTCCCTCCCGGAAGCTTCAAATCACGTTTCATCCGGTTCAAGTCACCCAGTCTCAAATCCTCCACTTCCACGATATAATCAATGGAAGGATTAAGCGTTACAGTATAGATCATGATTATCCCTCAATTATGTTGGTTTTCTAAGCCATAGATTACCGATCACAAGTACGGCATCTGTAATTTCTCCAAACGATCACACGGTAATTCATAATTGCTTATCCTATATAAAATTTATACCAGCGTGAAATCCACACCCAATTGCGTGATCTCACGGATGAATTTGTCAGACGCTCCTGAATCTATAATGCAATGATCCATTTCCGTCACATCTGCAACCTTGCTAAAGGATATCTGCCCCAGCTTACTGTGATCTGCCAGTAGAATAACTTGCTTGGCGACTGCGATCATTTTGCGTTTTGTAGCTGCCTCTAACATGTTCGGAGTTGTGATGCCTTCCCGCAAATCCAGTCCATTAATGGCAAGAAAAGTTTTATCTACTCTCACCATATCTAAGGAACGTTCTGTCATCGGTCCAACAAAAGCCATCGTATCCGGGCGAAGCATACCGCCTGTAATTGAGACTTCGATATTGCGGCAATCCCGCAGCTCATTCAGCGCCATAATCGAGTTCGTAATGACTTTGATATTCGAAAAGTTCTTCAGCTCTCTGGCAATCTGCAGTGTTGTTGTTCCTGCATCAAGCAGTATTGCGTCCCCCTCCTGAATCATCTCCACGGCCTTACGGGCAATCCGTTGCTTCTCATCCAATAAATGGTCTTCCTTATCAGGATAAGCCGCTTCAAAATTGACGCTCTGCAGGGAAACCGCTCCGCCATGAGTACGCTTTAATAGCTTGGCTTCTTCCAGCTCCTTCAGATCACGGCGCACAGTAGACTCAGATACGCCCATTTCCTGACTTAGCTCCTGTACAGAAGCTCTGGAGTTCTTTTCCACAAAAAGCACGATTTTTTGTTTTCTCTCTTCCTCAAACATCATCGTGGCTCGCTCCTTTATGTGACAGCGCGACCTGTGCAATTCCTTGCGCTCATCTATGAATTTTATTGACCGTTAATCGATTATATATGACCGTTATTGATCGTTTGTGCTCGTTTATGATTTTAACAGCGTTTTCATCCTGTGTAAAGTGCTAAAAAGAGACAGTGCAAAATTACATCCGAATTGCCTATCTCATATGCGGCATTTATAACATATTAATAATACATACCGGGAAAAGCGGGTGATCAGAAATGGCCAATGGAAGAAACAGCGGGAGAAATAAAGGCAACAGCAATGCTAATAAGAATGGGACCACCAATAACAATAATCCAGTGGAATCCGCAGAACTTAGCGCTGAGGATTATGAGATCATCGCAGCTGGACTTGTAGCCTTAGGTGAGATTTTTTCCTTTTTATCTCTTGTTAAAGCAAGACAAGTTACCAAAGAAACCGGAGGCGAAGATGTAGTTCCTGAAATCTTCACTTTATCCACTAGAAAATCTCATAGACGAAAGTCAAGATAATCTGTGAAAAAGCAGAGAAATAGTTATATCCCCTTGTTAAATTGCGAACTTTTTACTTGGCGTAACCTTTGTAACTAGAACCTCTATATGGGTATGCCAAGAACTACCTAAAAGGAATTGCCCGCTTTTGAATCAATACTTGTAAATTAGGGTTATTAAACTACATAGACATAAATTTGAATTTTGGGGGATGTTTTTATTGCCACAACAGAAGTATTTTCGGACAAGCCTTGCTATTATCGCCTTTTTACTGATTTTGTACTTAGGCTCCAAAGTAATGTTTCTCTTCGCCCCACTGGGTGCCATTTTCAAATTATTACTTGTTCCCATGATGTTATCAGGGTTCATGTACTACCTGCTGCGTCCGTTAGTAAGAATCCTTGAGAAAAGAAAATTAAACCGGGCGTTCTCCATCCTGCTCATTTATTTTCTGATTGCCGGCTTGTTCGTTCTCTTCTGGATTCTAGTCTGGCCGACACTTCAAGAACAAATTCAGAACTTTATTGATAACACTCCTTACCTCGTGCAAGGTTTGCAGGATCAGTTCAATGCATTGAGGGAGAATCCGACACTTTCGCGTTTTTTCAAAGGGGATTCCGACGTCGCAGCCCGTTTATCAGAATTTCTTAGCGATACTATTACCTGGGTTACCAATTCCATGTCCAATTTGATTGGCGTTGTTTCCAGCATTGTAGTGTTAATCGCAACTTTGCCCATCATTCTGTACTACATGCTAAAAGATGACTATAAGCTATCGCCTAAACTTCAAGGCTTAATTCCGAGAAAATATCGTAAGGAAGGGCAAGAGATGTTTGGAGATATCGACAGCGCCTTAAGCAGCTTCATCGTCACACGCGTGGTGCTAAATGTCGTACTCGGCATTATGTTATATATAGGGTTCCTTATCATCGGACTGCCTTACTCCCTGTTGCTCGCCGTAATTTCAGTGCCCCTTAACTTCATTCCATATGTGGGATCATTCTTAGCAGCGATTCCGGTAATTATAGTGGGTTTCATTGAATCACCGACGATGGCCATATGGTCCCTGGTTGTAATCTTCATTGCCCAGCAGATCCAGGATAATGTACTCTCACCGATTATTTACGGAAAATCATTGGATGTTCATCCACTGACTACGGTCATCCTTGTCCTTATAGGTGGAGACTTCTACGGTATTATCGGAGTTCTTATTGCGCTCCCTGTTTATATGATTATAAAAATTGTTTTCCTGCGCGTGTATGAGATTATTATTGCAGACCGGATAGATGAAGCTGAGCCTATCAAAAAAGAGGAGCTATAACGGTTGCGAATTACTTCGCGAACGGGCGGAGCTTAACTATAAAATAAAAAAGGGTACGTCTCCAATCACTCGGAGTCGTACCCTTTTTTATTCTTTACAGGTGCCTGAAATCACCCTCGTAAAGAACGAACTACAAAGATGTGATTGCCCTTCATCAGGTTTTGGCCGTTCTGAAGAGTAACTGAACCTTTCGTATGTGAGGTAATAATCGTATTAAAGGCAATAAGCTGATCTTCTTTCCAGACGCTAACCGCCGATTTAAAATACACTGCATTGTCAAATTGCTGCCGATCCCTCATCACATAACCCACGGAATGGAGAACTGGAGGCAGCGCTCTTTCTTTTGGAGCCAGAGCCTTAATAACAACAATATCCCGAAACGGCACAGCAATTTCCTGATGGCCAATCACCGCCACCGATGCGGAAAGGTCCCATTTGCGCAGGATTCCCTTCATAATGGTATAAGGTTTCTCTCCGCAGTACATTATAACGGGTTTACCTACCCAATGCTTCATAGCTACCTCCCCTTCGCATCACTCCATAAATTATAAGTCCGGAATGAACCAATCTATTCCTGCCATTCCCTGCGACTCTAAAAATTGATTGGTCTTTGAGAACGGACGACTGCCAAAAAATCCACGATGCGATGAAAGTGGGCTTGGATGAGGCGATTGCAGCACCTTATGCCGGCTTTGGTCGATGAAGGCGCCTTTTTTCTGCGCATGACTTCCCCATAATATAAACACCATGGGCGTAGATCTTTCATTTAGCTTTTGCATAATAGTGTCTGTGAATGTCTCCCAGCCCAGACCTTTATGCGAACCAGCCTCACCCTCACGTACCGTCAGCACGGTGTTCAGCAACAACACTCCCTGCTCTGCTAAGTGCAGTAAAGAGCCGTGGTTCGGAACAGGCACACCGACGTCCTCTTTCAGCTCTGCATAAATATTGCGCAGTGACGGAGGGATACGTACCCCCGGATTGACAGAGAAGCTTAGTCCGTGCGCTTGTCCGGGACCATGATAAGGATCTTGACCTAAAATAACTACACGGGTCTCCTTATAAGGCGTTAATTTCAATGCTGTGAACAATAATTCTTTTGGCGGATAAACGGTATGTTCCTTATATTCTTGTGTTAGTGCGTCCATTAATTTTAGAAAATAGGGCTTTTGCATTTCATCCTGCAATACCTCATCCCAATCGTTGCCAAACATCCCCAAACTCCTCCTTTAACCGAAACCATAGCGATATAGCTTTTTTATTTCCGACCATAATCCGCTTTGATCTCGCCCCACTCTTTGGTCTGCCACTTGAGCACCTTATTGTCATATGTATTGGTTTGCAACCAACGCTCTGCCCGATCAATAAGCACCCAAATTTCCTCTGTTGAAGAATCGCGCGGCAAGGTTGTTGCCACCTTCTTCTGCTTCACCCATTTCATTGCATTTACAGAATCACTGTAGACCGTTTTATCGCTTCCCTCTCTCTTCAACAACGCCAAGGCATGAACAATCGCTAAAAATTCGCCTAAATTATTAGTGCCCTTTTTGATCGGACCACAGGAGAAAATGATATCTCCCGTTTGTGTATCTACACCCTTATATTCAACAGGCCCCGGATTACCACGAGTCCCCACATCTACTGAAATACTGTTGTAATCAATCTCCTCAGAGGTCTCTACTGTAGCACTGCGTTTAAAAGAACTAGTCCCCTTAGACTTTGCTGCTCCAGCTGCCCCTGTTCCCCAATTCCCCTTCCAGCCCGCTTTATATGCCGCATCAGCTGCTGCTTTAGATTCATAGGATTTATATTTTGCACCGGTATAATGATCTGTCTGTGCCTGGCATTCTGCCCAAGTGCTATAGACTCCCGGTTGTTTACCTTCCCAGACTACATAATATTTCTGTTTGGCCATGGATAATGCTCCTTTTCTACTGCCTGTACTTATTGTAATCCATATTGCTCGTGAATTCATCGGATAAATCACATTTTTCAGGTCATACTATACGCCAGAGATGTCCAGGCCTATATTACCATTTGTAGATTGATTGGTAAATTACTAACTAATCACTCTATAGTAAGCTCGAAGGATATCAGTACAATTACTTAGGGAGGTTATACAGATGAGAAAGATAGCAAGTGTTGCTGCGGTATTTGCTTTTGTGTTAATGGTCGGATGTGGAAATGCAACAAACAATGCCAATAATGCTACTGCAACAAGCACTCCTGAGAACACGAATAATGCGGGAACCACTAATAATACAGGCACGGCTAATAATCAAAATAACACCACAGATGCTGTAACCTCAGCTTCCGTAGTAGATAATGAAGAAGCCTTCAAACGCGCCATCAGTCCAGAAGGAACCTGGATTGCTGCTACACTTAAAGACTTAACCTTCACCGAAGATCTCGTGGTGGATGGAGAATTCATGAATAAAGAGGAACCCGCCAGAAAAATTGCTCTATACACACAAGATGCGGATCACAACATCACCAACTCCTTTAAACTGACTGCTCCAAAATTGACCATCAAGAGTAAAAACGCCCGCATCCAAGGCGGCACTTTTATTGGAGATGTATACGTAGAAGCGGATGGATTTACCCTGGTGAACGCAACCGTTGAAGGCAATGTCTACTTCGCAAACGATCAATATAAATCCACCTTTAATTCATCCGATCAAGGAAAAGTAACTGGTGTTACAGAAGTGAAAAAATAAACTTCAACCTCAAAAAGGTGATCTCAAGTCGTTAAGACTTGAGATCACCTTTTTTATATACACCCTTATTCTTGATAAAAACCATCTTTGAAAAAGTTGTACCATCCCTCGACGGTTTCGATTGGGAAACCCTCTAACTTCTTCATAACTTCCCTTGCAAATTCTAAAGAAGCTGTGCCATTAGCTGTAATAATATATTCACTCGAAACTGCCTGTTTTTCTATATAATTTGCTTCTCCTTTATAATTAGGAGCATTTTGTTTTAAATAATCCAATGAATTTCCGGTATGCGGTATGTTGTCTAAATAGCCATGTTCAGCCAAAAAAGTTGTAGCGTCACATATAGCGGCTATAGGCACACTCTCCTGCAGACATTTTTCAATCACTGGAGTAATAGCTGAATTATCTTTCCAGCCTGTGCCCCCGATTAAAATCAACATTTCATACTGAGCAGGTAAACTGTCTAAAGTATAGTCAGGTACAACAGTAAATCCACCCATAGATTTGACATTGTCGCTAGTTAGAGCAACTGTTCTTACTTTATATTCACTTTCCTGCTTATTTAGTTCGGCACTAATATATCCGCTTTCCCAATCAGCGTAGCCATTGGATAGAAACATCAAAACTTCTTTTTTCATATATTAGCACTCCCTTTAAGTTCTAACGCCACTTCCGCCACTTCTCGCCCATTTACCAGCAGCACAATCCGGTGCTCTCCTGGATAATGACGCCGAGTTGTTAAATCAGCCCAACGATGTGTCCGTTTACCTGATAGAATTGTACCTCCAGGTACGGTCTTATCCGATAACAAAAAAGATTTACGGGAGGTTCGACCTGCCGCTTTCACGAAATAGATTCCGTATTCAATCCGAATCCGTGCCGGAGCTCCCTCACGAACTTGAAGCTTATACTGTAATTCAGAGCTTTCGCCAATGGTCAGGATTGAAGGTTCCAATAGAATGAAGGCACTCGTTATAAGTGGAGCAGCTTCGTCTGTCTGCTCTGCGTATCCGAATAAAGCCATAATCTCTGGCTCAGCTTTACGAATCAAAGAACGGCAGCCGTGCCGCACAATCCAGTCTGTATCGGGATGTGTTCCCTTCCAGCGCCGAGCGGTATCGAGCACCACTTCCGGATGATCCTTCGCAATATCATTCAAATGATTAGCGACACTTTTACGCACATACAGGGATGTATCCGCCTTAAGCTGCTCAAGTACAGGTAATACCGGAGCTGGGTCAAGCTTGAACATGGGAAGCGCCTGTCCCCAAGGCAGACGAGGCCGACAGCCCTCACTAGCCAGCCTACGTACATGCTCATCAGGGTGCTTCGCCCATACCAGCATTTGAGCCATCATCCGCTCTGGTTCCCGTAAGAGAAACGGCCTAACTGCAAATTCAGCCGATGATTTCGCTGTGAATCTTTCCAGCGCCTGCATAGACAATTCCCAATGATCGTCTCCCTGACCATATACCTCAACAAAATCCGGAAAAATCAAATAAGGAAATCCCACGCAATCGTCAGCAATGGCGAATAGGATAGCCAGCGCTTCCTCATAAGGAAGCTTTAAGTGGCTGCCCAACGTCTCGGTGATCCGCCGCATTCTTGCCTTCAGCTCAAGCGTTTCCCACGGTTCAGTCATGGCTGAGCTTACAAATGCCTCAGTCTCGAAGACATTATGTACGCCACGAATCTTTTCGCCGAACTCACGCAGAAATTGTTCATTGTACATTGCTTTTAAAGGTTCAGCCATTCGATAATCCCTCATTTTCTTCTTTAGATCAGCAGACTTGATTCTGTCATGAAATCGTAGCACACCCAATTTGACAACAGTATGTCAACTTTGGCAGCTAAGAATTAATAAGTACCTTTACCTCTTCAATCCCTTGTTGGGCTCGACTGTTTAACGCGCGCTTATCTTTAAGGTTATGTTCTTTAAGTTCGTGTCCAGGATCAATGACCAGCGGCTGTGAGATTACATCCTCGAGAATTTGCACAGCAACCTTACAGCCTTGAAATAACAGTTCTTTTGTGATCACTTGGTTATGAGAACGAATGATTTCAAGCATTTTTTCCGCATAAATCAGTCTAACCAAACTATCAGCGCTCATAATATTCCGCGAAGCAAAAGAAGCCACTTTTTCCACAATCCAGCTATCCTGAT
The DNA here is from genome assembly GCF_038002725.1 of Paenibacillus sp. FSL H7-0323. Lineage (NCBI taxonomy): Bacteria > Bacillati > Bacillota > Bacilli > Caryophanales > Paenibacillaceae > Paenibacillus > Paenibacillus sp. FSL H7-0323. The sequence goes on from NZ_JBBODB010000001.1 coordinate 2,974,071, forward strand.
AATTCCGCGAGATGGATTCCAGTATCGTAATCGCATCCCAGTCCCGTATCGACAACTGCTTGACGTGCTCCGTAGCCCATTCCTGCAGCCATTCCAGCTCCACTTCTCTTGGAATTTCAAAACTCTTGTACTCCTTAAGTACTCCTGCTTTATGCATATTTAAAAAATGACCCAAAAACTGAATGTACAGCTCCTTGGCTCTTTGTGTCGGTTCTGTCATCTGGCAATCATCCTTTCATTATCCAAATCATATCCATTCCCCGGTTTCTTTTCAAATTAAAAATAAAAAAGGACAGGTAGCGAAATCATCGCAATACCTGCCCTTTAATAACTTTGGGTTATGGTAAATAGTTTGCTTCAACCGGAGGGGTTTTCTCCACTATTTTCAGTTCTAGTCCTCCGAATCTCTTCGCCAGCTTGTTATATACCAGCGCTACCAGCATACCCACCAATCCATAAATGAGTATCAAAATAACCGGCATAATCAAATAAGGGATACCCATAACAACGATAAACGTCTCTTTAATGATAAGCCCGACCACCACCATCCCTAAACCTACTATAAACAATAGCAGTGTAGGAATGATCATAAAATAGATAGTTGTTTTAAAAAAACTCTTTTTGTTAATTTCCAGCACTTCATAGTCTTTCATTATGTAATCCCCTTAATTTATTTAGAGTGGTAAAATTACCCTCTTCGTTTCATTAAAGACGATCTTAAATACAATTTCAACCAAATTTCTCATATTTTCGACTTTTACCAAAGAATTCTTCCTAAAACTCAACGATAAATCATGGTAAAATAACTCCTATGGTTTAATATATCATCATGTACAAGATGTCACCGGAGGGAATAACATGCCACAAACATTAGTGAAAAATATTGATTTTTTTATAGCTGCCTTATCCCAAACCTATATTTCTGCGCTACAGCTTGATCCTGATGGAATGTATTCAGAGGTTGCTTCAGGAATTGTTGAATTGTTCTCTGACGAACAAGTACGGCTGAGAAGATATGACGGATCAGTATCCCATTATGCAAGAGACAACACCAAATTTCAGCGATGACAAAAGGACGTGAACTGGAAAAAGGTCATTGTGAATGATCCTCTTCCAGCTCACGTCCTTATTCACTCTACACACAACTAATCTAGCACAATCCATTCGCCTTCAGCATCCGCTGACTTCATTTCTGCTTCCACGATTCTTAAAGACTCCGCTGTACTCTCTGGCGTACAAATAATGATAGGCTTATCCTGGATAATAACATCCAGAAAATATACAAGCTCTCTATAGTAGCCAACATCCGGTGAAAGTTCCGCTAAATAGCCTGCCCCGTCATTCGGATTGAGCTTGACCTCGCTGCCATCAAACACTATATTTCCACGTTCAAAATTAACCCGGTACCCCATGTAAAAACCAAAATCACCTTCCAGCGTCCAATCCACCTGAGCATTAATTACTTTTGCATCCTTATAAAAATAGTGAGTCGATGCGATATCATATCCGCTTCCCGGAAGGACATTACGTCCTAAGGATGATACTTTATCCGGTCTGCCGAACAGATAGTTAATCATATCCGTATCGTGAATATGCATATCCATAATGCCTCCACCGCTTAGTGTCTCATCAAGAAACCAATCCTTAGGAGCACCAGATCCCCTGTAAAAATACCCTTCCGTGACCTGACCGAACTGCCCGCTCTCTATCACTTCTTTTAAATATTCATACCCCGGCCAAAAACGGAGACAATGTCCGATCATCAGTTTTTTCCCACAGCGGGCTGCCGTTTCCACCATTTCCAGCGCTTGTACGGAAGTTCTGGCCATCGGTTTCTCACAAAAAACATGATATCCACGCTCCAGCAACGAACAAGTCATTTCCGCATGCAGATAAGTAGGAACCGCAATGTCGATCATATCCAGTTCCTCACTGGCTATCATTTTCTCCAGATCATCGTATAGATTGTAAGCTGACAAATCATAGACTTCCTGGGCAGTGCTCATATTCCCGGCTGCTTTTCCATCCTTTAATTCCTCAATTCGCAAATCACAGATGGCTTTAAGGGCAATGGGCTGCCCCTCTTTCGTTAAGCGCACATAATTATCAAAATGCATCCGGCCCATAAATCCAAAGCCGATCAAGCCTATTTTCAACATCGTGAAGTCTCCTTTACTAAAAGTATGTTACTTAACGTATCCGTATCCAGGCCCCTTCCTGATCAGCCGATTGGATTTCAGCCTCAATGATTTCTATGGACTGGGCAGCACTTTCGGGCATACATAGGGTCACTGGCTCATCGTTCTGGATGATTTTCAAGAAATATACCAACTCTCTGTAATATCCGGTATGCGAAGAAAGCTTCGCAATGAACCCCGGTTGACGATTAGGATTTACCTTAACTTCCGCGCCATCAAAGACTACATTTCCCCGTTCAAAATTAATCCGATAGCCCATGTAAAAACCAAAGTCGCCTTCCAGTGTCCAGTCCGCTTGGGCATTGACCACTTTTCCATCCTGATAAAAATAATGAGTGGAGACGATATCATAGCCACTTCCCGGTAAAACCTTCCGCCCAAGCGTTGATACTTTATCTGGTTTCCCAAACAAGTGATGGATGATGTCCGTATCGTGTACATGCATATCCAGCATACAGCCGCCACTTAGCTCATCATTGACCAACCACCCTTTAGGAGCACCGGAACCCCGGTAAAAATAAGCCTCTGTCACTTCACCGAACTCACCGCTAGCTATAACCCCCTTCAAATATTCATATCCCGGCCAGAAGCGAAGACAATGACCAATCAGCAATTTTTTTCCGCTGCTTTGCGCCGCCGCTACCATCTTCCAAGCTTCTGCGGAATGTCTCGCCATCGGCTTTTCACAGAACACATGATACCCTCGTTCCAGCAGCGAACAAGTCATTTCAGCATGCAAGTACGTAGGTACTGCAAGGCTAATAGCATCTAGTTCTTCTTTTTCGAGCATATGCTCCAAATTCTCATAAAGGTTGTAAGGGGATAAATCATATACCTCGTGGGCTGTGTTCATATTCCCCGCGGATTTAGTATGTTTAAGGACTTTAATCTGCGGGTCACAAATGGCAACCAGAGAAATCGGATGGCCGTCTTCCTGCAATTGAACATACTGATCAAAGTTCATTCGGCCCATAAATCCAAAACCCACCAGCCCCACTCTGAGCACAGCCTTCACCTCTCTTAAACTTAGTAACTAGTGCGTCCTAAAATAGCATCAATCGCTGCAGAAGTATTAAAAATGATTTGCTCCGAATAATGCGTATATGGCGGTATCATTTCTCCAGTAACATAATTGCTGTAGCCGATCTCTTGCAGTGCTTCCATAACAGCAGGATAATCCACATCCCCAGCAAGTAGATCAACAAATCCATGAAGTCCTCCGGCTGCCCGGCGGTAATCTTTGAAATGCACCTTCTTGATTCTATGGCCTAGAATCCGTATCCACTGCTCTGGATAACCAGAATGAACGATATTCCCTACATCCAGATAGGAACCTACGTAATTGGAGCCTACAGCATCTATAAAAGAACGTAATTCGAGCGGAGACAGCAGGAATTTATTCCACACATTTTCAATCCCAATAGAAACACCCGCCATTTTTGCATCTTGAGCTAGATCACTGATCGCCTTCAAGGCTCGATCATAAGCTTTTTCATAATCGACTATTTCACAGCCCTCAATAAAATCCACACCAACCGCACCAGGAATGACAAGAATCGTATCTACGCCAAGTGTTGCTGCCAGCTCCAATTGTTTTTTACATACATCGATAGCCTTCGTCCGGTTCGCCGCGGATTCACTTGTCATGGCATATGACCAATATAGTCCTGTCGCCAGTCCTGCAATTTCTAACCCCATCTCCTGAATGGAATTTTTGATCTTAATAGCTTCTTTCTCAGTGGTTTGCAGGCCAAGTTCACCCGATTCATTTAAAGATAACTCAATTCCGTCGAAACCTGCCGCTTTAGCCAGACGTGCACATTCTTCGATCTCAGTACCTTCGCGAAACGACCAAATGTTTATTCCCTTTTTCATCTGAATCCTCCTCAAATTTGTTATTTTCCGTTTTTTAATATTTTTCCCTAAGTGCGCTTATATCCTTGATTTATTTATATTATAATAGATTGTAAGTTGAATTTATTTAGGTGAACAAGAGATTTGTTGCACGATTCCGGTCTATTTAAAAATTCATTTTATACTGTATGGGAGGTTTATTCGTGGCTGAAAAAGAAACCCGTTATCCCCTAAGAAAACAGGTCCCTTCCCGGGAGTGGTCGCCTGGCATTCACTACGCACAATTCCAAACCCTCTCACCTTGCCTCTTTCCAAGAAGAAGATTGTATGATTTCGAGCTGCTTTACGTTCGCCAGGGGAAATTATCAACAAAGATGGATACGGAGGAATATATCCTGAATTCAGGACAACTGATATTTCTTTCTTCCGGGGTATATCATCAGAATGCGATTGTCTCAGATTCGGAAACCAAACTCATTGGGATCCATTTTGATTTTTTTGGGGAATCGATTATCACAAGCGATGAAGACATGCTGGTCAATGAGGAGGAGGTTATGGACGAGAAGTTTGCCTTGGAAGCTGTGACCGCTCCTTTCATGCCATTGTCACAGGAGCCCATTTATACCCCGCCACCCGAATGTATCCATGCGATGGAACAGCTCGTGTATGAATTTACGATGCGGCCTGCCGGTTATGAATGGGTCTGTCGGGGGTTACTGCTCGGCATTCTAACCTCGCTGCTCCGAACACAAAGCTCCCGGAATACAGCCAAATCTTCCGTTCATACCGGGCGGATCAGAGCTTTAATCGATGAGATGGATTCAAAGCTAGCAGACCGCTGGAGCAATAAATCCATGGCTGGTGCCATGAATATGCATGAAGACCATTTCTCCAAGTTATTTCGTGAGGTGGCTGGCATGCCTCCTGGTGAATATCTCCGTTCCATCCGGCATCGAGAAGCACGCAAGCTGCTGCGCGAAACGGATTGGCCGATTGAACAGGTCGGGGATAAGGTTGGTTATCCTGATATCCATTATTTCAGCAGGGTATTTACCGCAAATGAGGGGATTTCTCCGCGGGCTTATCGCAAAATGTCCCGGATACTCTAGATACGGAAAACTCAAGATATCTCAGTCCAAGTAAGAAAAACTCCCAAAAACATTGAGGGTGATGGGTCATCTGCTTTGTGTGATACCTGTGGGGGCCGATAAACAATATACATTGTACGGTGAGATGTGCAATATGCGGGGCGGCGAACGTTCGTGTTTTCTGCGTTAATGCAGTATGCGGGGACGGCTCTAAAACTAATTAGGGAAAAACTCCCTGAAAACAGCCAATATTCGCTCTAAATGAACGAAATCAGGGAATTCCTCCCTAATAATAAGAGGAATAACTATAATTGCTAACGAATCAGCTAAACTTTGGGGAGGTTTTCCCTGATTATTAGTCTGATGACCAGTTATCCCGGAATTTCAGGGAGAAATTCCCCAATCACTCTATCGAAGCAGTACAATTCAGGAAAGTTGGAGATAACAGCAGCCGGAAGTCTAATTATTCGCCGTAGTTACGGCTGACTCTTAATGTGTGATCTTAAATTGAAACCACACACTTTCCATCCCACCCAACTCTATTTCTTGGATCACGGCGTTATCCATCAGGATCGTCGTCTTTTGGATCTCGGAAGTGTTATTTACGGCACAATATCGATCCGTCTCAGGATACGCGTGACATTCAACATTCGGATTCACTGAGAACCATGAATACAATTGCTCCTCTTGATGTGCGGCCCAAAAGATCGCTCGGCTGAGTAGTCTGGTATTCTGAATACTATAGGGAAGCCCCGCGATATAAACGCCCCGCCCCTGACCAAATGAGTTCACGGCAAGATTGCAGCTGCCTTGGTGCACGTCCAATATTTCTGCTCCGGCCTCCGCTTGATAAATCATGGTCATCCCTTCACCATAATTAATCTCACCTTCCAGATCTTCCGTTATGAAATGACCCTGCACAGGCGTTACCTTGGGCTTATTGATGCTTGCTGTAAATCCAATTTCCTTCTGAACACCTAGAATATCCGCTAGTTGAAAAAGAACCCCTTGATGTTCATAAGCTGATGGATCACCAATCCCAATAAAACCGCCCCCTTGCTCCACCCACTCACGAAGTGTTGCCACAACTTGCGGATCGCTCCATTGATCTCCACCGCTCCAAGAGGTGTGTACATCACCCGCGTTAATAATCACACCGATACTAGGATCAATCCCACTTAACCTGATGTCATCAAAGCTTATAAACTCAATGTCGAACGGCAAGCCCGCCAATGACTCTAATGCCCCTATGTAGGAGTAACATCTTTGATTCCATAATGAATGAGCCACTTGATGTGTCTGCCAGCTTCGAAGGGAGCCCCAAGTATTCAGAACCGCCACTTTAAAAGGAGCTTTAAAAGGCTGTGTCCCTTCTGCATTGGCATGAATCCCTTTGAACTGCGTCGCAATCTCTGTCACATGATCTATAAAATCCGGAAATTGATGCGCTAGACTTAAATATCCGCCATACCCCATCCTGCCAACTGGTTTGCGCATGAGCGCACGCCGGCATTTGATCCAGATTGGCATGGACTCTCCGACAGGGTCTCCCCCTTCAAAAAAGACATCAGGAAAGAAATAAGGATAGAAACGTGCCTCGGTATCCTTAATAGGTATATCCGCAATCATACGGGTTGTAACGCCATCTCCTGCTGCCCCTACCACTGCGTCGAGCCCGATCTCCGGAAAATATTTTCCATAAGGCTCTGTACCAGCCCAGTGATCCCCAAAAAACATAATCGCTTTCTTCCCGAAATCATGCACCATTTCTACACATTGTTTAGCATAACCTGCGATGAATTTCTGATTGAAGTCCATCCAGTCCATATATCTTTGGGTCGGGTTCTTAAATGGTGTGTTATATCGCCCCTCATCCACAAAATCTTCTGCAGTCAATCGGTACCCATAAGCTTGTTCGAATTGCTCTAACGCAAGTGGACTTACACAACTCAGATAGCCAAACCAATTCACCTGTTTCTCCTTACCTTCCTTGTTAAAAATCAAATCAAAATTATAAAAGAAGGTCGTAAAACGTACGATATCAGTCTTGGGATGTTTCTTCAGCCAATCCTCCAGCACCTTCAAAACATGCTCTTGAGCCTCGGGATAACGAATATCCAACGGTAAACGATGCTCCTCATCCCAATCATTCGTGATGTGGTTGTACATGGAGACCGGCTCCCATTTCTGGTAGGCCAAGAAACTGACCGTATACTTGTGAAATTGTACCGCCTGTTCAAGTGTGACAATTCCCTCTGCGTAACTCCAACATTCAGAAGGTAATACTTCTCCTGTAGTCCGGTTTACAACCTGCCAATATTTTTTTATATCCACATCTGTGTTAGGAATAAATTGCTCGGCAAAATAATCAGCCATAATATCGATGGTCTTCACCTTTGAAGTTACTATTACTGGAGCAGACATCAGATAAATCTGCTGTCTATATTGCGGATGCTGCTTCGCCCACTCATTGTCCTCACGGACAAGACAAAGCGTTGAATAAATTTGCAGACCCATATCGAGAATGTCCTGCGATAGATTCGTGCCATCACTGTCACGTACGGCATCTACACCCCATTTTTCGACGAGATCGGCTATGACCTCTTCCATCCCTGTTTCACCAGGCAGTGTAAATCTTCCTTTGTCCACGTAACTTCCCTCCATGTCTTTGTTGTTCAGCCCTTAATTCCGCCTGCGCTTATTCCTTGGAGCAATTGCTTTTGTCCTATCACATATAAAAGAATCGTTGGAATCAGCACTAGGATCAGCGCGGCAAAAAGTGCACTCCAATCAGTAGCATAACGTTGAACCTCAAAAAGATTGGCTAAACCTACTGGCAATGTTTTTTTGCTATCACTTTGAATTAAGACCAATGCCAGCGGATACTCATTCCAAAAGCCCATCGCTGCCAGCATACAGACCGTCACAATGCCCGGTTTAGCAAGCGGCGCAACAATTCTGACGAGCACTCCCGTGTTGCCACAACCGTCAATCTTAGCGGCCTCTTCATAATCTCTAGGGACGGACTTCAGAAATCCACTTAATACAAAGATGGCAAAGGGAAACTGCAGAACAGCATAGATTAAACTGAGCATCCCGCGATTGTCTAACATCCCGAACGAATTCACCTGCAGAAATAAAGGAACCATAATGTAGGAGGCTTGCAGAAAAATACAGGCCATATAAAGGTTAAGGATTAGTTTAGAGCCCCAAAACTTAAATCTCGTTAAGACATAAGCCATAGGAACCACAAAAATAACTAAAATCGCCGTGGATAACACCACAAGAAAGATAGAGTTCAGGAAATAACTCCCCATCTTGGATTTCTGAAAAGCACGTACATAGTTATCGAAGTGTAGGGCTTGTGGAAAGGAGAAGGGGTCGGTCAGAAATTCCGTATTGCTTTTAAATGAGGCTAAGAGATTCCATACAAACGGATATAACAAAACAATGGTGGCTACAATCAGAAACAGCCGCGTAATCCAGTTGGCAATGTTCATTTTTAGAAGACTCTGTTGATTGCTCGTCATCCTTCTCCCCTACCCTTCTGCTCGATTTGTAAGTAGTCTGGACAGAAAAGAAAGCACAAAGGCGAACACCAGCGTAAATATAGCTACAGCCATGGCATAACCAAAGTTCGCATTCTGGAAGGCCTGCGTGTACATGTAGTGGAGTAAAACAGTAGTTCCACCTGCCGGACCACCACCAGTCATTACAGTTACAACTATAAAACTTAAATTGATCGTACCTGCCAGAGACAACACAAACGTAATGCCAATAATATCTTTTAGCAGAGGGATCGTAATACTGGTAAGCTTCCGGAAATATCCCGCACCATCAATAATCGCCGATTCAAACACATCCGCAGAAATCCCATCAATCGCAGCGATGTACATGACCATATAATAACCAACCGCTTGCCAGATCAGTGTAACGGCTACACACCACAATGCTGTTCGGCTATCTCCAAGCCAGGGTCTGCTCAGTTGATCTAATCCGATGCTCCCCAGAATATTATTCAAAATGCCCATGTTGGGATGAAACACAAAGGACCAGATAATTCCGACTACCGTCAATGAGATGATACTAGGAAAGAAAAATACGGTTCGGTAAAATCCTCTTTCCTTCAGCTTCGTCTGCGTTAATAGAAAAGCAAGCACCAGCCCAAAAATCAACGTAATCACTGGCACGACCAGCATCAGTTTAAATGTATTGCTCAGAGCTTTGAGGAACATCTCATCCTGAAACATATATTTATAGTTATCCAAAAAGATAAACTTGTTCTCATCACTCATCCCGGTAGCATCCGTAAAAGACATAAAAAATGCCCGAAAGGTTGGAATAATCATAAATACGAGGGTTAACAGGAGCGTTGGAATCGTGCATACCGCTATGAATAGCTTAGGATTTCTGGTTTTCGCTGTCCTAATCTTTGATTTCCTCTGTCTAGGAGCTACTTCTGCCAGCTGCATTTCAGACATCTTTCTCACTCCCCTTCATACAAAATGCATCCCGTTCATAGATAACCTTATCCATTCCTAACAGGATGCATTTGCATGAGATACTATAGATTATTTACTAGCCGCTTTCTCTTTACGAATCTGTGCAAAAGCTTTTTCCACATTATCCATCCATTGATCTGTGGTCATTTGGCCTGTCATCACTGGTGTGACCGTATTCTTGAACATTTCAGTGACTACACTAACCTTGGAACCCTTCGGTAACGATTGCCAGCCCTGTAAAATAGAAATGGAACCATTATAAGCCTCAAACATGTCATAGACACCTTTAGTCAAAAATGGCTTAGACAGCTCCTTCGCATCGTTAAGCGCATACGCCCCATTCGCTTTTTCCGCAAATAGTTTTACAGATTCATCGGTATACAGGAACTTTAAGAATTCCTTAGCGAGCTCAGGATTTTTGGCCTTAGCAGGGATGGAGAATTGCTCGTAGCTGGAAAGCACATACTTCTGTTCGCCTTTATTGAACACAGGTACTGTTGTCATCCCAAATTCAAATCCATTTTCTCTAGGTGAATCCTTCATTTCATTTTCCATCCAGTTCCCGTTTACGATAAACAAAGCTTTACCCATCATCATATCGGTCTGCGACTGTGTATGGTTCAAGGCAACCGTGCCGTCCATCAGATAACCGTCTTTAGAGATTTTATAGAAAATATCCAGTACTTTTTTGATCGTGTCGTTCTTAAATGAACCTTCCTCATAAGCAAAGACTTTATCCAGCGTTTCTTTTCCCCCCGCACTCGCAATGGCCGGGTAGAGAATTTCCTCCAAATAATCCGGATAGATGCCTTGGTAAGTGAATAAAGCCCGCTTCGTTTTGGTTCCATCTGCATTAACTAGGTAGTTCTCCTCTTTGTTCAGCTCATCCCCTAAAGCAAAGAACTCCTCCCAAGTCTCAGGAACACTCCAGCCTTTTTCTGTGAACAGTGTTTTATTGTAAATCAAGCCCATCGGTCCAGCATTAAAAGGTGCGAGGTACGTCTTTCCATCTTGATAGGGCTGAAATCTTGTACTGTCCAGCATCCCCGGTAGAATCATATCCTTAAGCGTCTCCTCTTTATCAAGCGCTTTGCTTTCAAATACATCGCTGATATCTAGCAGTCCTTTTTCTTTAATCAGTGAAAGCACGATGCCACTTTGCTCTGTATCTGTAACGGATAGGAAGTCGGGAGGATTACCCGCAACAATCTGCGGCCGGATTACTTCACCAACTTTAGGATTAATCGTCATGTTCACTTTCACACCTGGATAAGCACTTTCGAATTTGCTGACAATTTCATTCCAATAATCCGCACCATATCCCCCTTGGAATACAGCAATGCTAAGTTCCTTGTTATCAAAATCTTTAGCAGGTTCTTCTTTAGTCTTCTCGGTGTTCGTTGTACTTGTAGCTTGCGCGGTGCTCGTAGCTTTCGTTGAATCAGATTCATTCGAGGCAGCAGGTTTATTATTGCTGTTCCCACAGCCGAGCAACCCCACACCTAGCAGCATTACTGCTAATAATGTACTCATAGTCTTTTTCATAAACGCCCTCCTTAAGATATTCTTGTAAACGCTTTTTTAATAATCTAAGTATAGAAGGATTTACGCTATATTTACATTTACAATACAAACCTACCTATGTATTATCTTATCCATCTTCCAATGCGAGCTCGTACAAGCTTATTCATCAGGGTCACATAACCTGTAAACTTAGCCGTTAACGGAATGGATAATATTATCCATTCCATAGATTATTCTCACTTTTCGCCGCTGCATATATATTCCATAGTTCTTTTTATGTTAACTTGTAAGTAAAAGATAGTGAATGGGAGGTCATCCACCTGAGTCGACGCAAAGGGAAGCTGCATTTTCCTAATCCTCCGCAAATCATGCGCAAGGTTAAAATTCAAAATCGCTTAACCGTCATTTTCTTAATCGTATCCGTGATCCCAATCATCTTTATAGGTTTCTACTCCTACACCATTTACTCCAAATCTATTAACAATAAATTAAGTAAATCCACATTTCAGGCTTTAACGCTGCTTAATCGAACGATGTTAAGTGAACTTAACAACTATCAATATCTTGCAGGCTCTGTTTCTACCAATAGTATTATTCAGGAGCGTTTATCGGCAGCACCAAATGAACCCGCTCCTAGCAATGCTGCCATTAATCATGCCATGGACAATTTATATAGAACCATCTACCCCGGATATGTCCAGAACGTTCGGGTCATCGACGCCAAGAACCAACCTATTTATGAATTAGGCTACGATGGCATCCCCAATCCTAAGTATGAAGAAATTATGAAACAAGTAGAGCTCAATGCCCCTTATGACAGTCTTAACTACGCAAAAAGCTATCGCGCTTACAATACCATTGTCCTGGGCCGGAAAATTTTTGATCAAGATGACATTGGCGTTCCCTTAGGTCATGTGTTTGTTTTTATTGGTGGGGAGTTATTTTCAAAAGTCATTCTTTCCAGTGTGGATTTAGGTACAGGTTCCAGTCTCCTTATTATGAATAGGGAGGGAAAAGTAATGTCCTCGAATCAAAAGGATACTCCGCTAGGAGAACCCTATTATAAAGATGAGCTTTTTAAGCAAATCAAGACACAAGAGGCAAAGAAAAACCATTCCTTCCAAGGCATGGTCAATGGCAAAATGCAGCAAATCTCCTATATTAACAATAATCAATTAGGCTGGTACATGATTTCTACCGTGCCCTTCTCTTATATCAATTCAGAGACAAGTAAAATCACCACTGGACTACTTATTGTTGTCAGCATCATTGTAGTCGTGTGTATTCTAATTATTATCGTATTGTATAAAAGCATCCTGAAACCAATCAAACAAATCATCGTCTTCTGCAATCAAATTTTTTATGGTGATCTATCGAGCCGGATCGAAGATCACAGCAACGATGAAATGGGCGTGTTGGCCAATAGAATTAACAGCATGGTCAGTAGAATGGAACAGCTGATGAAGGATCAAAAGAAAGATCTGAAAAGAAGACGTTCGCTCGAATTGCAAATGCTGCAATCGCAGATTAATCCTCACTTTCTTTTTAATACACTTAACTCCTTACGATGGCTGGCGATGATTAACCAGGTTCCCGTCCTTAGCGACGGCATCTCCTCACTAGCTGAATTGCTGCGTAGTACCATTATCGATCAAGATGAGCAAATCACCATCAAGCAGGAGCTGAACAATCTGGATCATTATTTTGCCATTCAAAAAATACGTTATGCCGACAGGTTTGACATTGAATATGACTTGGATGAGTCTTTATTACAGAGCATGATCCCCAAGCTCATCCTGCAGCCGATCGCAGAGAACGCGATTCTTCATGGAGTTACAGATATAGGAGGAAAAGTTCTAATCCAAATTAAGGTATACGCAAAAAATGAATACACCCTTATTATTGAGATCATCGATAACGGAAAAGGGTTTGACACCACCAAATCTGAAAAAGCTGACAATCTGTCGGGTATCGGAATTTCAAATGTGGCCGATCGCATTAAACTTCAATACGGTGAGAGTTACGGGCTGTTCATCACAAGCTCAATGGGTCATGGAACCTGCTGCCGCCTAATTATCCCTAAACAAACATACGAACTTAAGGGGTGATACTATGTATCCTATGTATAATGTAATGCTAGTGGATGACGAACCTATTGTTAAAGTCGCGCTCAGAACCATGATTCCATGGGAAGAGCTTGGATACATGATCTGTGCTACTGCCTCTGACGGAGTGGAAGCCTTAACACTTGTAGACAAGTTTAATCCCCATATCATCATTACAGATCTCAAAATGCCTAATATGGATGGTCTGCAGCTGATAAAAGAACTGAATAACAGAGGGTTTGCAGGAAAAATTCTGGTGGCGAGCAACCACGGGGAGTATGAGTTAGTTCGTGAAGCCTTAGTGCTTGGGGCTATAGATTATATGCTGAAGATTAGTATGAAAACGGAGGATTTGATCCATTTGCTGGAGAAATCTACGAAGCTAATTCAAGAGCAGCTTCAATCTAGGCAGCAGCAGGAGACCCAAACACAGTTATTGCAGCACAATTTAAAAAGCGTGAAAAATGCGCTGCTAAAAGATTATTTCACCGATCCTTATTACGATGTGCAGCAGCTTGATCAGCATGATGCTATAAGTTTCGCTTTCAGCGAAAGCAGCTGTTATTTATTCTACATTACTTTTGAGCAGAATAACGCCACCCAAAACGAAAGACAAAATCACATCTCCGTATCCTTTATTGAAAACATTATCTTGGATATCTTGGAGACCGTAGATCAGTTAGAAATTATTCAGCTAGAATCTAATGGGCTGCTGCTTCTAATCTCCTGTGATACCTTAGACGATCATCAAATTATCCGCACAGACTTTATCCAGAGGGTCATTCGGTTAATCAAAATGTATATTTCTATCACCCCTACTATTGTTTTTTTTTGATCCTGTACGGGGATATGCTGAAGCAAAACGAACCCTAGAGCGATGTAAAGAATCCTTGCAAATCCAATTTTACAACGAAATAACGATTATAGATCCAAAGGATGTCCATTTAAAGGATACGCTGGACTTCGAGGATGTACATGATTTCTCGACGCAATTAATTCAGAACTGGAAGCTTTCAGGGGTTGAAGCCGTTAATCAAGTAACTCAGCAAATTCTCGTCACCTGTAAATCCAAGCAAATTAATCCTGCTGAAACCAAAAAGTTCATCGTAAATTGTCTGCATTATCTTCCCTTATGCGATGCTCATCTCATTGTCGAGGATCCGAAGCTTTTGAAGACCTATATAGAAAATATCGCCAGCAGTAAACGTACCACTGACGTTCTATCTATAATGGAGCTTGTGTTCCAACTATTCTCCCATCAAAAGCAACAGATCGTAACTACACACAATAGAGATGTTAAACAAGCGATTGACTATATCAACACACATTATCAGAAGAAGCTCACCTTATCTCTGATTGCCAAGCATGTCAACTTAAGTGAGAACTATCTGTCCAGAATCTTCAAAGAAGAAGTGGGGCAAAGCATCATTCACTACATTAATACTGTGAAAATGGAAAAAGCTGCAGAATTAATACTTAAAGGGAATCCATACATTAAAGAAATTTCCACGCAAATCGGTATACACGATCAATTTTATTTCACCCGGTTATTCAAAAAACACTTTGGTGTTAATCCTAGTGAGTATAAGAATCACGTTCAGGCCACGCTTGGTTCAGAAAATTAAGACCATTCAAACTCTTTTTATGATCCTTTCACAACCTGAATGTTATTGATGAACCCTTCTTTAGGTGCAAATATGGAATTAAACAACAACTCTTTGTTTAACCGCTCCAGCTGCAGAAGATGATGACGATAGTGCATTTCAATAAGTAGGAACCATTCCTCCGCGCATAGTCCACCAAATCGCGGGTGAGATACGGTATTTTGTTTGGACGCTTTTTCAAGAGAGGGTTCGATCTCTCTCATTCTTTGAATGACTGTACGTAACCCTTGAATTAATTGTTCTTTGCTCTCCGGCTGCTCCGGCGTATATTGGGCGGAAGGCGGAACCTGAATACGAATGGGCGGAAAGCTTCCTTGCGCAAATATAGCCGCACCATCCTCAGTTTTCCCCACATGAGCTACTAAGGGATCTTGGTCTAGCAAAAGGCATTGATCAATATTACGAAGCTGCATATATAGCGCCGAGTTAATGAGATGCTGAAACATCTGTCCGATGGACCAGGCGTTTTCACTCGGCTTTTGCTTCAACTGCTCCAGATTGAATCGCTCTAATTCTTGAATATAGTATGTCGCAGTTTCTTCAAATCGTTGTAAGACTTCTTTTGTTGTAATCATCATATATCAGCTCCTGTAGTCATTGATGGTCCAAGTATACAAAAACGCTACTGACAGCGTTATGTCAGTAGCGTTTTAACATTATTTCTATTTCATTTCTAACCTGATCACGGAAAGATTCGGGCTCCAGCACAACCATACCGCCTCCCCAGCCAAGCACCCATTGCAGCAATTCCCCTGGCTCGCGAACGCGAAAAGTAACAAGTACCCCCTCCGCATGCTCCTCAATAGTTTCCATATAGAAATTATTTGATTCCCTTACCTTATCGGCTATGTCAGCTTGGACTAAGATAAGCACATGAACGTTGCGATCATCAGGAGGTTGGTATACCTCCAGATGAAAATCTGCTGGCAGTATAAATTCATCTTCCAGATTAATAAGCTCCCTCATTCGGGATAACCGGAAATGACGGATGTCTTGACGCAATTCACACCAGGCGATGAGTACCCATGACCCGTGATGAAGCACAAGTCCATAAGGAGCAACCGTACGAATACTTTGACGGTTCCCATCGGCTTCGGCGATTCTTTTGGAATAACGAAATCTTATTTTCCTTCCCTCCAATATCGCTCCACGAATGGCTTCCAAACATGCCTTCTCTTGTATGGGTGCTATATCTTCTGCGGATGCAAATAAACGAAAACTTTTGCGAATCTGTGATGCTTCACTGCGGATAGCTTCCGGCAGGATGGCTTCTATCTTTGCTTTAGAACTTCTAGCCTTATTACCATAGTGTGCATCAAACCGCTGCTCGATAAAATCAGTTCCTATAAGCAATGTCACTGCTTCGTCCAGCGTGAAACTAACGGGTGGCAGGAAATACCCCTCGATTAAGGAGTAACCCTGCCCTGGCGCTCCTATTATGGAAACGCCCGCTTCACTCAGTGCCTGAATATCCCGATAGATCGTTCTTACGCTCGTTTCAAACGTAGCAGCCAAATCCTCCGCCCGCAACATTTTGTTACGCTGCAGTTCAAGCACTATAGCTAACAACCGGTCCATTTTGTTCATACGACTCCCCCTCCCCGAACAATCTCATCAACAGCTCGTCGATACTCACCCGAGTTCCGAAACGATTCACTGATATTGGAGACAGCTTTTTTATAAGATAAATCGCTTAATATATGATCTACGGCTTCTCGTAGTTGAGTTGCAGTTAAACTTTGCATTTGTAACTTAATGCCTGCTCCGACATGGACGACTTGATCCGCAATTATTGGCTGATCCGCACTTTGTGGAATTACAATTAGCGGAACCCCGTAATAAAGCCCTTCATTGATACTGTTCATTCCACCATGTGTAATAAATAACTTTGTGTATTGCAGGATATCCGTTTGTGGAACATAATTTTTCACGAAAAAGTTTTGCGGAATTTCCCCTAAATCCGTGATTTGGACTTTATCTCCAATTGACATCACAATAGTGTGCTCCGTGTTCCCCAATGCTTCAATACAAAGTTTATAGAATTCAATGGCTTGGTTAAAAACTGTGCCGAGTGAAATGTAAATTGGACTTTTCCCCTTAATTGCCATGAGGTCGAAGTTTTCTGGAGCTAATCGTGAAGAGATGGAGGGTCCTACAAAGATATAAGACGGGTCGAAAGCTTCTCCCTCAGGTTGAAACTCCCTAGTTGTATAAACGATAGTAAGTGGGGCAGGATTACAAAACACTTCATAAGGGGATTCGATGTCCACATCATATTTGCCCTTCACCATTTGCGTCAAGCTTTGGAATTTATCCTTTATAGGATTAGTTACTTCTGCAGGAACTGTAGTATAAAATTGTTCTAACATTTCATCGAATGCTGCTTTTGTCTGCGCAAAAGAAGTACAGGAGCTAATGGCCGGAAGCCTAAGAATTTGAGCTAACAAACGTCCACAACCAAACATAGAATCATGGATGATGTAATCAAAATGCTCCCCTTTGATCTGTTCAAGAACGCTTGGAATAACTATATCTGTCGTAAGTAAAAGACCGTTGATTCTTTCGAGTACATAATTTCTTCCACCTGAGATAAAAGCTTGTATAAATTTCTGATCGTCAAATGTTCGTACTGTAGCCCCCGTCATCTCCATACGTTCTCTATAAGCTTCTATACAAAAGTACACTACCTCTTCGCCACGAGAAATAAGCTCTTCCACAACGCCAATCGTGGGATTAATATGTCCCTCTGATCCACCATTAATAAATAACACACGCGCCAATTGTAATCCTCCTTAACTATAAATCATTTTTATATTAGATATTATAAACATTAATTTTACTTATATCGCTCTAAAAGGGTATAGTAATATTGGCTTTAAAACCATTTTAATAATATAGAGTATACCCTTATTAGAGGAGAGATCATATTGGAAAGAGTAGTTGGAACAGTTGTACGTGGACTTCGCGGACCTATCATTAACAATGGGGATAACATTGAAGAAATCGTAGTTCAGACGGTATTGAAAGCAGCAACAGTCGAGGGTTTTTCGATCGAAGATCGTGACATTGTGACCGTAACTGAATCCATTGTTGCTCGGGCACAAGGAAACTATGCAACGATTGACAATATTGCTGCTGATATAAAGGGGAAATTCGGCGAAGAAACTGTAGGGGTCATTTTTCCAATCCTTAGCCGTAACCGGTTTGCTAACTGCTTACGCGGTATTGCCAAAGGGGCACAAAAAGTAGTCCTAATGTTAAGCTATCCAGCTGATGAAGTAGGCAACCACCTTGTAGACATCGACGAACTAGATGCTAAAGGTATCAATCCATGGACAGATGTATTAACAGAAGCTCAGTTCCGTGAGTTTTTCGGCTATATTAAGCACCCATTCACAGGGGTTGACTATATTGAATATTATAAAGGTTTAATTGAAGCTGAAGGTGTGGCTTGTGAAGTCATCTTCTCTAACAACCCAAAAACCATTTTAAACTATACAAAAAATGTATTAACTTGCGATATTCACACTCGCTTCAGAACCAAACGCATTCTCACAAACAACGGTGCTGAAAAAGTATTTGGTTTGGATGATATTCTTACACAATCAATCGATGGCAGCGGCTTTAACGAAGCTTATGGTCTGCTAGGATCAAACAAAGCTACAGAAGAAAGTGTAAAGCTATTTCCAAACAACTGCCAGCCTATCGTGGATGGTATCCAAGCAAAAATCAAAGAAATTACAGGTAAAACTGTAGAAGTTATGGTTTATGGCGATGGAGCATTCAAAGATCCAGTCGGAAAAATCTGGGAGCTCGCAGATCCAGTTGTCTCCCCTGCTTACACTGCCGGACTTGATGGAACACCAAATGAAGTAAAATTGAAATACTTGGCCGATAACAACTTCTCTCATCTTCGTGGTGAAGAGTTAAAACAAGCCATTTCTAAATACATCCAGAATAAAAATGATGATCTAGTTGGTGCGATGGAAGCCCAAGGGACTACACCTCGTAGATTAACTGACCTGATTGGATCATTATCTGATTTGACTTCTGGTAGTGGCGATAAAGGAACACCAATGATTTATATCCAAGGTTATTTCGATAACTATACAAAATAAGAGTAGTACAACAAAGGGAGTCTCTAACCGAGGCTCTCTTTTTTACTTTCTGGGTTATAATAAAAGCAAACAGCGGCAGGCGGAGGATACTATGAACATAAGAAGGATTAAATATTTTATCGATCTCGTGGAATGCAGAAATTTTACGGAAACAGCTAAAAAGAACTATGTTTCGCAGACCACCATTAGTCAACAAATCGCCGCGCTTGAAGAGGAATTCAACATTCAATTGATTGACAGAAAGCAGATCCCTATTGAGCCAACCAAAGCCGGATGGCTTTTCTATGGCGAAGCCCTCATCCTCTGGAAGCAATATAATCATATGAAGCTGAGCATGGAAAACTTTCAAAAGTATAATACGCAATCCCTGAGTATCGAATATGCGGCGATGACGGATATCCAAAGTTTGTTGAAATTGATTCCCTCGTTTCAGGATCATCATCCGAATATTAAGCTGGAACTGAATAAAGTATTGCTAAAAGATATTGCAGAATACTTGCTAAAAGGGATTTACGACATGGCTATTGCCTTTGATTCCGAGTTTCAGGGAAAAGAGGACATTGTAACCTATCCCTTATATAAGGGACGTTATTGTGCAGCTGTGAGTCATCACCATCCTCTCTTTCATCATAAATCGATCGCCAAAGAGGAGTTATATGAACATCCGCTAGTCATGCTGAATCCAACAGCTATTGGAAACTCTTATCATCTAATGATCCAGCATGCAATTGAAGACGGCTATCAGCCGAACATTCTTCGAACCGCAGACGATGTGGAGACAGAATTGTTTTATATCATCACAGAGAATTTGATTGGCTTTTTCCCGGATAACTATCAGCTCGCTTATCTTCAAGATGAAGTCCGGCTAATTCCTTTAGATGATTCACACCATACCTTTGCAATCGAAGCAGGTTATCTCAAAAATAATACAAACCCGGCCTTGCCCTCCTTCCTGCAACAAATCCAAATTGGATTTAGCAATCGACCATAAGTTTTATGTGTTAGACTATGTTCTTTTTTTCACATACCATAAGGGTATAAATCATATCCACAAGGAGTGACAACGATCATGGGTAAATTATTGTTGACTGGTGTCGATGGAAATCTAGGGAAGCAAGCTGCGGAATACTTGTTGGAGCTGGTAGATAAAGACCAAATCATTTTTTGCGCTTACGATCCGGCATGTTTGAAAGAATATGCGGAACAAGGGATTGAAACACATGTGACCAACTTTAATAACAAGGAAGGCCTTGCCGAAGCTTTTGCTCATGCCGATAAACTCGCTCTAATCTCCATGCCTTTTGTTGGAGAGAAACGTCAAAATGCACAAAAAAATGTGGTCGATGCTGCCAAAGAAGCTGGAGTCAAACAGATCATTTATACTTCTTTGGTCAACGCAGCCGATGAAAGCAATCCAAGCGTAGAAAAAATTGACCATGTGTATACCGAACGTTATATTCAAAGCGTTGGGCTAGATTATATCTTCCTTCGGAATTCCCAATATGCGGAAGCCATGATAACCAATTACTTTACGTATGTGAAGGGTGACGGGGTATTAACAAACAATCAAGGTGACGGTAAAATGGCTTATATCTCGCGGAAGGATTGCGCAAAAGCCGTTGCGTATGCCCTAGCCTCCAATAACTATCAGGAAGCGATTCTAAATATCAACGGGCTTGAATTGATGACAATTACCGACTTCATTAAGATTGGTAATGAAGTAACGGGCAATCATATCACCTACAAAGAAAACACGGACGAAGAAAATTATGCCGTATTCGAAGCAATGGGCGTGCCTAGAACCACCGATGGTGCATTTAAAGAAGGCTCCGAAGCCCCCTTTTCTTCAGAAGGTATGGTTACTTTCGGACAAGCTATTCGTGAAGGAAAAATGGATGTTTATACGGACGACTTCAAACAACTTACTGGTCAAGACCCTTTGACCGTGAAATATATGTTTGAACATGCCGATGAATTCCAGGTTGGCGAAAGACACTCTAAAGACAATTAAAAGCTGCCACTCTTACTTCTTAGGCTAAATCACCCCCGTTTATTAAACGGGGGTGATTTCTTTTATACTGAGCGTGGCACAAAAACTCCGTAAAGCTCAATCATATGCTCGCCCTGGAGATAATTAGGCAAAACCTCCCTAATATTCTGAGGATTCTGGTCATCAGACTAATAATCAGGGAATTCTTCCCTGAAATTTAAGTGATTTGGCTGTAAATCTTGATATTGCTCTGTTTTTAGGGAGTTAATCCTTAATTTCATTCATTTAGAGCAATTATCGACTTTTATTAGGGAGGTTTTCCCTAATCCTCCGTCACGGTATAGATAGAACTAGCCAAGTATATCGGTAAAATCGCTGTAGAACAAAATACACCTTTAACTGTACGGATAAACATCCGAATGGCTAAAGGTGCATTATCTTTATCTCTATCTATTTTTAATTAAAGTTAGTTCCAGATCTCTTCAGCAATTTCTTTAATATAAGCAAGCTTACGCCATTGCTGCTCTTCAGTCAGGTGGTTGCCTTCTTCCGTGGAAGCAAAGCCACATTGCGGGCTAAGGCAAATCCGGTTTAGATCAACGTATTGCTTCGCTTCCTCAATACGCTTCAGAATATCCTCCTTCCTTTCAAGCTCACCAAATTTGGATGAGAACAGACCTAACACAACCTGCTGATTGTCTTTCAAAAAGCGCAATGGCTTGAAATCGCCTGCACGTTCGGTATCAAACTCCAGATAATAACCCGAGTAGTTATTGATATTAAGAAGCGTTTGCGCGATAGGCTCGTAGCCTCCACCTACTCCAGCATAAGTCGAAACATAATTGCCCCGGCATACATGGGTCGTTACAACAAGATCTTCCGGCAGACCGGTTACAACTTCCTCATTCAATTTTGCAAGTTCGCTTGCATATTCAGCTACGTTCACGCCAATCTGATTCATAAACGCTATAAACTGTTCGTCGCAAAGCGCTCCCCACGTACAATCGTCGATTTGAATACTGCGGCAGCCCGCTGCATAGAAGGCAAGAATCGATGCTTTGTATGCTTTGGCAATATCCGAGATAAGCTCTTCGCGATTCGGGTATAATTCATTTGTGCTTTCTTTGTTTTCCGCCCGATCTAGCTCGAACAGGAATTGTGCAGCCGCAGGAATCGATTGACGGGCAACAACGTCCTCACCAGCAGCACCTTTTAAAAATTCATAATGCGAAACAAAAGGATGGCTGCTGTAGCTTATTTTCCCGGTCAGTCGGGCTGTTTCTGGTCTGGACTCTGCACCGTTAAATTGGTAACCTTGATCAATAATTGTCCGTTCTACACCGTCAAGTCCCCAGAAGAAGTCGAGGTGCCACCAAGAGCGGCGGAATTCACCATCAGTCACCGCTTGAAGCCCCACCTCTTTTTGTTTCTGCACGAGCTTAACGATCTCGTCGTTCTCTACTTCCTTCAACTGCTCGGCAGTAATTTCACCGTTCTTGAATTTTAATCTAGCCTCTTTCAACGCTTGGGGGCGCAGGAAGCTGCCCACGATATCATATCGAAATGGAGTAACGGTTCGTTTTTGGGGTTTGGTCTGAATGCTCATATATTAATCTCCTCGTAAACAAATTATTAGAATTAATATAGCATAACCGACTGACTATACCGATCTACCAATGCGCTATGGCAGGTTATAAGTATTAACTATAGCTAGATTCAGCGTGATAATTAGAAGGGCATGCCAAAAAAGAAAGAGGCGCATGAGTAGCGCCTCTTCTTTAACAAATCATATCGACGGATATTACATAGTAATTAAACTCCGCAGTAACCTCGAACCCAACCGACTGATAGAGGGATAATGCATTTCTATTTTGAGTGACCACGCTAAGACGAATCTGAGTATTCTTCTGATCTCGCAAGATTTTAACTACCTCTGAAAGAATTTCACGACCGTATCCTCTGCCTTGACACGAAGGAAGCACACAAAAATCATGTATAACCGCAGTATTTGTATCTAAATCATTGACTCTGATCATCCCAACCGGAATCATGTTGTCCACAGCAATGTAAGTAATCCGTGCCGGTTCTCTGGTACGAGTTAAATAATTCCTAGTCCAGGACTCTGAATCACCAAAGGCTTGTGATGAACATTTAACCATGAACTCTAAATCCTGATCTTCTTCCAATCGCACAACTAAACCGGAGTGGCTTGATCCAGCGATTTGTGCCCGATTAAAAACCATGAGGAATTCAGACGGTGCTCTCCTTAAGGCTTTCTATACCCACCCTCAAACTTGACCTGTCGGACGTCTTGCAAAGTTGTTCTAATATCCGGATTTGGTCAATGTAATGCTTTGAAAAGTCTTTCATTATACTAATGTTATATTCTTGCATCTAGTACCCTCATTCAGAAGGAAATACGCAGTTTATGGACGAGTAGGCGTTATCCTTCTAAATTCTGTCCACCTAATGATAGTTACCAATGGAACCGCCTCCTAAAAGTCAATATCTTCACTCTAAACCAGGGTAATCATAAAACAAACCTTATAACTAAAAAAATGACGGCAATTATAGCCACAACGATCAACAGATTAGTTACCTCGCTCCAAAATCCAGGAACGCCTTCAGTATGATATTTTTGCGCATTTACATCATGGTTTGCTTTATGGCCTGCAGGGTCCGACAAATTGGGATTAGGTCCTGAATTAAAAAAGTCAGACATAAAAACAACTCCTTTCCATGATTATAAACCATATTATACCAGTCCATTACCATTTAAACGACAAATTAATGCCATATTCAGTAGATCGTTTGTCGGAGGCTCTTGGGAAGATTTTGGACAACCCTATCGTAAGAATGATCAATCATTAAATAGATATCCGACTCTGGTAAGGAGCCATCCAAAACAATCGTATTCCAGTGTTTTTTGTTCATGTGGTATCCTGGCCGAACGCTCTCATGCTGCTCTCGCAAGTTCCCTGCAATCACCGGATCACATTTTAGATTTATGTAAGCAGAATTCCCCTTATTCTCAAAAATAAGCGCGAACATTTTACCGGCAATCTTAATCACCAATGGATCGAATCCGAAAGGATAGTCCTTTGTTGCTCCGTTCTTTTTTAAACAGTATTCAATAATATTATGGGTCAAAATCAGTCCCTCGCCTTCTCAGCCTAACCAATTTGGGAATAAAAATAAGATAAGTGTTCCTTTGATAAGGCTTTATCGATTAGTTCTTTATCATAGCCATTTTTTTGTAATGCAGCGATAATCGCTTGTGTCCTATCTGATCTTTTTCGTCTTAAATTAGATTCCAACTGTATTTCTAACGGAACCGTAGGAATAGTATACGGTCCGATCTCCACGTTTTTGAAATGGCTCCAAATGAATTGTCCACCTTCCCATCCCCCCCCACCATCCATAGAATCAGGAATTCCAGCTGAATTGGAAATATGAACAACCTCCACCTTAAATCCATCGATTATCCAACTCCCTTTTGTCCAAGAAAATCCCGAAGAAAAGGTTTGAGTGAATGTAGGTTCTTCTAAAGAAGATAACCAGTTATCCCCATGAGGAAATTCACATTTATCCAAAAGGGAAAATTCTTTAAGAAGTTCTGCAAATTGGTCAAGCCCTTCCTTATTCCTTGTATAAATATCAACGTCTCCTGGGGTCATTTCACAGCCCTGAAGAACCGAACCGACCGAGCCAACCAAGATCCATTCTAAATTCGAATTCATTTTGGATGAAAAATAAAGTTCACATACCTTTGACAAAGCTTTTTTCCAGCTAAACATAACTTCACCCCAAATTAACTAGTAAGTTCAAGTGCACGAAACCTGAATAACCTCAAATACGTTAAAGTATTATACAAATCCACAGGAGGTTTTTAAAATGAGATACAGTGCTGCAGGCGCACCAATAATCTGTCCTTGCTGTCAAAACGATACTTTTGATCTGGATTATAAACTGCTTAACACAAGCGGCGCATCATTTTTAGGCTTTGACTGGGCGAACAAAAACGCTGCCATCCTTATTTGTAAGCGATGCACCCATATTTCATGGTTTATGAAAGAACCAACATCTGATTAGTGTTTGGTAAAAATAAAGTATTAGACTGGATCCATTAAAAGAAGCAGCGGCGGACCAAGACTTGATAAATAAAGTCTTAGACTGCCGCTGTTGTCGTTCCAATAACGTTCCCCGTGAGCAATCACCTTAAGTGACAAGGTTATCTTACCGTCTGGTAAACGAGACCTATGGCTCCAGAATCAAAGGTCTTGTTTTCGATTAGCTTAAGATTTCTCTTCTCCTTGAGACCTTGGAATAATGGCAATCCCTTACCGATCAGGACGGGAGAAACCGTAATTTTATACTCATCAATTAAATCAAGCTGCATAAGGTGGTGTGCGAATCTAGGACTGCCGAGGATGACCATATCCTTGCCGGGCTGCTGTTTGAGGATATTGATCTCTTTCTCGACAGCTTCTTTCACGAGTCTGGAATTATTCCATTCGACTTTCTCCAGCGTCGTGGAAAAAACAATTTTGGCTGTCTTTTCGATCCACTCGGCGTGATTCCGTTCATGCTGCGAAGCTGATGGGTTCGAAGGGACAGATGGCCAGTAACTGTGCATCATCTGATAAGTCCCACGTCCCCAAATGACAGTGTCGGCAGTACTCAGAATTTCTTTCGCATGGTTCTCCAAATCAGCATCGTAGGAAACCCAGCCAATGTCCATTTCACCATTCGGCCCTTCTACAAAACCGTCAAGCGATGCGTGAAGAAATAGAACGAGTTTTCTCATTTTCAGTTCTCCTTTGTTCATGAGGGATATCTACATTAGACATTAACTACATTTTAGCAGAATTCAACTTGAGTTGTTTCTTATGGATTGCTAATCTCAAACGCTTTTTTCTTCACTTTGGTATTTTTATCCACATCAACATTTTAGCAAACATACGTTCGTTTGTAAATGTACCTTTTTCTATTAATAAGTAAGGCTCTTCCATTCTCTTGAAAGCCTGCGGGCACTGCTATAGTTGGATAACCTGCTCTAGCACTTAAATCAGCTCCGACATAAGCAGGAAACAGGATTGCATCCAATCCATACTTTTCTAAAGCATGATCGATCCCCATATTTTGCGAATAATATAAGCCAGAGATAGACTCTACAATATATTCCGAATGATTCAACGGTTTATCTAGCTGTGATCGATAGTCCAGCATATCTTGTCCATATTTCAAAGCCTTTTCCGAATTCCGCTCGTTCCATTCCATCCATTCATTTAGGTTATGGACAGGAAGTTGAGCCGGAAGGTTATATAAGTAATTTTCAACGAAAGCGGCAAAAGCCGTACTGGACCCCCCCGGAAAATGATCACCGGATGGATTTTTGGTTTGTCCTCCTATTGAGCTATACCCAGCCCACATGGATGATGACATCCCATTTGCCCATTCCGTTATATTTGTTTTTGCAAGTATAATGGCCCCAGCATCCCTTAGTTTTTGGACAAGAAAAGCATCGTTCGAGCTAACATGGTTTTCCAAAGCTAATGCGCCCGCAGTTGTATGCATTTTATCATTCGTTTCAATATTTCCTTTCAATAATACAGGCACACCATGTAGAAGACTTCGTGCTCCGCTTAATTTCCTTTCCTGATCTAATGCCTCGGCAATATAAATCGCATCTGGATTCATTTCCATAATAGAGTTTATCATGGGACCACTCTGGTCAAACGTTGCTATCCGATACATGTAATACATAACAAGTTCCCTAGAACTAACATCCCCTCTATCCATTGCATCCTGCAGTTCGAGTATCGTTATTTCTTCACTCTTTATTTTTGTTAATTCGAAGATATGTTCCATGATAACTCCTGCTTTCCATTTGGGTCATTTGGGTCATTTATGTAATAGTGTCATGTTCATATATTTTGGTGGGCCGTCCCCACTCGAAGTTATCCAGACCTATTTCCTTAAATCCATATTTCTCATAATAAAGAATATGATCCGTCGCCAAGTAGACTTTTGCATAACCTAGTTGCCCAGCTATTTTTCTGGCATGCTCCAACAAAACGGCTCCTAGTGCTTTACCCCTCTCACTTTCGTCAATAAACAATGGCGCAATCCAAGGTGATAAATCTTTTCGAGTTATAAATTCCTGCTCAATTAATTGATAAAACCCGATGATTACATCATGTTTCAACAGCAAAAATGTAAAAGGGAACTCCTCATCTTTTGAGATTAAACTTTCTTGTATATTGGGGAGCACAACTTGTTGTACTTTTGGCCATCGTTTTTTGACATACTCAATAAGCTCATTTTGACGAAGAGGGCATTCTTGTAAGGATTTAATATCTAGCATCTAACCATCCCTTCTTGTAAAAAGAAATTCCTATACCTATGCCTGCTCTCACAATAGTCATCCACCAGCTCTCAAAATGCAGAGCAGCAAGCCCCGAGTGGGGCTTGCTGTAGGTTGTAAATACTAAAGAAGTTTATAACGCTGGTTCACTTCATTACTTGGAAACCGGTGTATAGATCAGGCAACGCAGAGTCTTCTCCGGATAGCGCAGCTCTACCGTGTAGGAGCTACCGTCTTTCAGTTTGACCAAGACCGCTACTACTCCGCTTTTGTCATATGCACTGTCTTTAATGATAGAGGAGCTGGTTATCGCACGGGTCTCGCCCTGCTTGTCCACCACAATGGATTTAGCGGCTTGAAGCCAGCTGGAATCCTGGCTAATCTGTTTATTCATAGCGGCTGTAATCGGAGTTCTCTTATAGGACATGTCCACTATCGTGGTATCAAGTACGGTTCCGCTCTTTGCATCCACGAACGTATTATACATGAAATAAGACTTATCCTGAGCCCGCAGTGTCTCTGCACGGTAAGGTAGAAAATTAACGAACCATTGCCCTTTCGAATCAGGAAAAGGTTTATAATATGAGGTCTGAGCCTGCAACTTTGAGAGATCGACACCGAATAGACGGCTTACGCTCTCTTCTGCTCTGCGTAGGGCTTCATCCTGACTGATGTCCTTCTTATCTGGCTGTGCCACGACAAGATTGAGGCTTACCACATAATTAAAGCGATAATTCCAGTCGATCAATTGCAGCATTTCTTCATCAGTCAGTTCGCGCTTAGGAATTACATAGGTAAATTTGCTTTGATCCAGATAAAATTCGGAACTCCCTGATTTCAAAGGTAGCTTCTGCTTGGGCCGTAAGCCATCGTACTTGTATTGATCATCCAATAACATCCGCCGCTTATTCTCCTGGTCCGTAAATTGCCGCGTAAGCTGTTCATCCTTGCCAGTGAGCCTGGCCTTCTCTGCATACTCATTAATCTGCTTAATTTCTTCAGCAGTGACTGTGCGCTCAAAATAAGACTTGATCGTCGAGACCGGTGTTTTGGTTGCAACCTTAAGTACCGGGATCTGGCTACTCGCCAGTTGAACAGCTGGCTTCTGGTTGAGTTCTTGCGTGTAGGAAACGTTCGCTTGAGACACATTCTGGTTCACTGTAGTATAAGCGACGATTGTGGGCACTGCCAAAGCAGTGAGGGCTAGCAGACCACTGGATATCGCGATCACCCCGAGGGCTGATTTCACATCTTTACTCTTCATTTCTCATAACCTCCATAGTGTAAGTGGGCTTGACTTACATGTACTTTAAGATACGAATGTTATAAAGTACGAAGCCCCTTGTTATGAAGTTGTAAAATCATTTACAGACTCATTTTAAATATTGGAGCCAAGCAACAGATCAAGGATTGGGAAGCATACACTGCCCATGTTGACATAGTCACAATTACTCATAACAGAAATAGCGATTTTTTTATCAGGAAGCAGGAACAGATTGCTTAAGAATCCAGTATCCCAGCCGGAATGTGAGAGAATACGAGAACCCTTATATTCTCCTAGAAACCAGCCCAATCCTATCTGTGCATTTTCCGGATCATAGCCCGTTTGTGCATGAGGTTTCCACATTTCATTATAGCTACCTGGCTGGAGGACTTCATTGCCGTTCCCGGCTGTTCCACCGTTTAGATGCATCAGCAGATATTGGCACATATCTTCGGCATGGGTATATAAAGTGGAGCTAGGTGCATGAGCCCTGTTATATGGAAAAACACTACTAACGCAGCCATCACATTCATGGGTAGCTCCAAGCACATGAGGTGCAGCAATATAAGCTTCAACCTCCTGTTTAAGAAAAGAACTGGACTGCATTCCTGTCGGTTTCAGAATATTTTTTTCCATATACTGCTCGAAGCTCATATCGCTGACTTTTGCTATCATATCTCCCAAGATCTCATATCCTATATTACTATAGGCAAATTTCTCTCCCGGTTGGCTTAACAGCTTGTGGTGACCTATCCCTTTTACATATCGTTCAAGACTTTGCTCGTCGTATTCAGGGCGTTCCCACGCGTAATCTTCCTCATCAGGCATACCAGAGGTATGATTCATAAGCTGTCTTATTGTTATATTTTGATACCGCTCATCCTCTAACTTAAAATATGACAGGTATTTAGTGATGGGAGCATCCAATTCTACCTTACCACGCTCAACTAATTGCATAATGGCGGTTGCTACGAAGGTTTTGGAGACAGAGGCTTGGTGAAACAAAGTGCCACGAACTACAGGATCACCCGTCGATAAATTTGCCGTCCCATATTCACCAGTAAACAGAACTTGGTTGTCCTTTACGATTCCGGCCGCTAATCCCGGAAACTTTTCATTTTCCACAAGCTTGATTAGCATTTCATGCAAACTATCCTCTAACTTCTGATTCGTGTACATTTTGACCTCCCCAATGACAATTAAGCAGCATTTTCAATAAATTCACCCATACAAATAATAACATCTTATCGACCCTTTATCTGGTAATAAATAATTATAATCAAATAAACAGGCGCTTACTTGAAAAGGCAGCAATTCATTCCCTGAGCTTCCGAGCCAGCCTCCAATTAGAGGACCCACAACGCGTGGTCTTTCTACCTTGCTAATAATATCCATGAATCGTCTTCGCCTGCCCTTCAACAACCATAGATTTTACGGCTGTAACAGACGGCTGCCGCAGCTTGATAACCTCTAAAGCCTCAGTAACGATAGCATCCGCGGCTGATTTCCGGGAAAAGTTCTTCATATCCTGCACCTTTTCATCCCTGTACCCCAGATGCTCCAATCTCTGAAGCTGCTCTACTAACTGCTCCTCGTTTCGGGCAATCTCTATTAAATTGTGCTCAGACAACCATTCTGCATTACCTGCCTCCTGCCCGGGGAGCGGACGATAGACAATTACAGGAAGTGCTAGAGCCATCGCCTCAGTCAAGGTAATCCCCCCTGCTTTGGTCAACAGACAGGAGGATATGCACATTAGCTCCTGCATTTCTTCTGTATAACCCCGTATATGTACCCGAGGATTCCCTTGAAAAAGCTCTTCCGTAGCCATCATGAGCTTATGATTATTCCCGCACAATACCATTACATCGAAGTTTGATAGCTGCAGCACCCTCATTATTAAATGGTTAATATCACTCAACACGCCGTAAGCTCCTGCCGCAAGTAATAGATAATGCCGATTTCCATCTAGTCCATGCTTACGTAAAAGGGCTTCACGTTCCTGAGTCTGTTCAAAAGCTTCACGAATCGGAATCCCGCTAACCACAAGCTTTTCTTCAGCAATACCTAATGACATCAGTTCTGCTTTCATGCTTTCCGTAGCGATAAAATACTTTGTGGTTTGTGGATGAAGCCATCTGCCATGAACCACATAATCCGTCATGACAGTGAAAAGGGGGATCCGTCTCCCCTTTGTTGATGCAAGCTCTGCAGCGGCCAAATAAGGAAAGGTATGAATGATAATATCCGGTCCGATCTCGTCGATGATCCTTTGCACTTTCCGCTTGCCCATAGAATGAATCCATCTACCCATGAACTGGTCTGGGTTCATCTTGCTCGTCAACTTGTACACTAATCCATAAAATTCTTGAGTATAACCTGTGCTGTTCAGGTAGAATCTGCGGGACAGCTCATTCAGAGTAGGGTAGACTGCAGCGAAAAGATCCAAGGTGACAATCCGGCTGATCCCTCTACGTCTAAAAGAATGATCAATCGCTTCTGCTACTTTGAGATGCCCGTCTCCAAATGCCGAAGTTACAATAAGCACTTTAGGATCTGTGTTCATGAGAAAGCTCCTTTTTCGCTTGGCCTTCTCTAACTCTAACTCTGAATCGTAAACAGATAGTGATGAGATCCTCAACAGAATATTAACTTCAACATTTTCATAGCGCGAAGCAAACGAAGAAATTCGCAGAAAAAAACACAGTGCATCAACCTCCAGTAACGATAGGATTAATGTTCTGTGTTTAGTTAAAGGCCAACTGAACCTTCTGGTGGGTTATGAGGAGCTACTTATGAAAAGACCATAATTGCTTTTGCGAAAATTTGTGAATGGAGTTTTTGTTTTTCATCCATGTATTTCCTTTCACTATTAAAATATAAACAGCTATGGCAAAATAAATTGCGCTCCAAATCCAGTCTGAGAGGGTTATTAAATGATGCTCATATAAGTAGTTGATGTACCAGATCCCCACCGGCAAATGTACAAAAATTGCGGAGACTAATCCTGGATTATACATGCTTTTTGCTCTTATATTAATGACGACTCCATGGAAAATGATTTGGAAAAAGCCCATTAAAACAGGTGCCATCCCCAGCCATACTACTGACGGGAAGAATACAGGGAGCAAGTAGAACACATAGGCGATGACCACATTAATAATCATTGCCGACTGTTTATTTAATGGATAGTTGTCAGGGGATTCACTTTTAAAAAGGGCTATATTGAATATGCCTGGAAAGTACCCTGGCCAGCGGTATTCCTCAAATTGATGAAGAAGGATCGCCACAAAGCTTAACCATAATATGCTGTTTATCCGCGGTATTGTTTCCCAATTCATTAGAAGATACATGCATATAACAATGCCAATGAATAGTCCTATATCCTGCCAATATTTTCTTAAAAAATTCATTTAATCACCTCAATCTGAGTTTATTAATGAAAGTATCTTGCAAAGAGCAGGTCAATCTGTTCCTCTATAGGTGCAATCTTCACGGAAGCTCCTGTTTCTAGAATAGGACTCATAAGTGCCGGTAGAAAAAGCGCTCCAAAAATCTGCATCGTCATGGTCATCAGGTGTTCTGGTTGCTGTTCATCGGTTAACTCTCTTAAAGTATTTTGTATCTTAGGAAACCCTAATAGATTCAAAAATGATCCATATTCATGCTGGGAGGAGAAAACGGTCTTGCCCATCAGGATGATTCTGGAGAGCAATTCGGGATATTGAAGGATCACTTGCAAATAATCCAGTAAAAATTGCCTCAATCTATCTCGTGAGGATATAGAGAAATCGTCAAGTATGGCAAAGGTATGCTGAAAGCTGTTCAATATCAATTTGATGGACTCGCTAAACAAGTTTTCTTTGGACCCAAAGTAATAGTTAACTAGAGCGACATTCGTGCTTGAGGCTTCTGCAATTTTTTTTATAGTGATCCTTTCAAAGCCTTCTTGTTTGGTCAACTCCAGTGTGGCACGCATAATCTTCTCTTTTGTTTCCAACTTTTTGTCTGTCTCCATACGCAACCTCCAAGTATATTTCCTTTAATTTAAATGACATTTAAAATAACGTTTAAATTTAGTATAGCAATCTTTTTCCTTTTTGCAACTTTTATTTATCCGGAATCAAACCAAGTTTAAATGAAAAAGCAGCCGGTTGTTTGAGCGGCTGCTTACATGTTTTTATTAAATTAACGTTTCCTGTTAGCTTAATTGATTACCTTTGAAAAGTGAGTCTGTATTTGATATATATCCATAAATAAAAAATGTATTATTTTCTTCTCTATACGGAATTCTTAATTCATGTAAAATCGAAAGAAATTCTTTACTTATGTCAATTAATTCAGGAGGAAGCAGATTCCCCTTGTGCTTCTGATACCTTGGTCTAACCCGTATCCATTCTACAGAAAAAAAAGGTGAAAGTCCTTCTATCCAATCCCCTAAATACCAGACGTCGTTTTCGAAGTTCTCTGGATAAAGTATATCGTCTAAGACATACTTAGCTTGATATGGAGGGGTAAAAGGTAGTTTATTTAGTACATCACTTTGTAAGTTTCCCCACTTAGTGTCATTCATAACTGAACATAGTTGTTTCTGTTTAATAACTTCATGTACCCTTTTTTTAAAATCCTGTTCATAACCCACAATCAAAAATCCTCCTGAATAAACAACATAAATCCCACGCTGACCTGCCTGTGTGTCATTATTGAGTTATCGTTTCCCGGTAAATTAATTCAAAATTAGTCAAGTTTAATAATCTTATCAAAGCAGTATGAATCTTTGTCATAGCCATTATGCACATAGAAAGCATTTGCGTCGGTTCGCTTAAATCCGCTACATAAAATAATACTTGATATTCCCATTTCTTTAGCATAATTCTCAGTGTGTCTTAGTAGTTCTGTACCTATCCCACTATGCTGTAATTCCTTTTTAACGGCAAGCCCTTGAATATGTAGATAACCATTCGAAGACCCTACGGATAACGCCTGAACTATAGTGACAAAACCAACCACTTCATTTTCAAATAATGCAACGAATGTTTTATAATTTCCAGCCTTATTCATGTTTTCCATAGTAACTCGAAAATTTTCAATATTAACATTGCGAACACCAAGTACATCATTCCATAAAAAAACCACTTCAGTGTAATCATTTGCTACAACTTCTCGTATCTTAATTTCCATCGCCCCCTTATAGAAATATTCAAGCAAAGGATTCGACAATTGATGAAGCAATCCTGCCCGTTACTTCAACAAATAAAAAAGGAGCATTGCCATGGCAATGCTCCTCAGCTATCGTTTCCCGTAAGCTTAATAGATTGCCCTCTTTCTCAACCTGCAATCATTAGAATCCAATCTCTCGTTAGTTTGTTAATATTCTGATAAAATGCTCTCTAAAACTTGCTTATAATCGTTTTTATTATAAGAAGAGTTATCAACTTTTATCTTGGTAATGTTTAATCTGGTAAAAATCTCTTTTTCTAGTTCCCTTCTTGCTTTAAGAACCTGCAGTGTTCCATCTAACCCTTTATAATTTTGTGTTTTTCCATACCCCTGGTTCGTGTAATATTCAATAAATCCCTCTGACCATTCCTGAGGTCTTTCCTTTACAGCCTTTCTGAAAGAATGATCAAAATCATTCTGCTGTACGTATATCAACAATGGATTCAGCCGCTCTACAATTGTTGCCAGTTCAATAACATAACTTATAACGTCTTCCTTCTCCGCACCATGTTTAATCATGCCTATAGTTACAGGGTTTTGTATAAAACAACAATCAAAAACAAAGGTGTCTGCGCCATACAAAACACGATCCGCAAACTTCGTCCATCGTTCTGTTATCAGTTTCCT
Organism: Paenibacillus sp. FSL H7-0323; assembly: GCF_038002725.1. Taxonomy (NCBI): domain Bacteria; kingdom Bacillati; phylum Bacillota; class Bacilli; order Caryophanales; family Paenibacillaceae; genus Paenibacillus; species Paenibacillus sp. FSL H7-0323. Next base: position 3,008,592 of record NZ_JBBODB010000001.1, read on the forward strand.
ATTTTGATCTAGCGGCAATTCATAAATATCATGTTTAAAAACTGCGCGATGCAATTCATCTGGAAAACTTGACCAGACTTCACTTTTTATTTTCCGATATTCTAGGAAGTAATCGTTATCTTGTTGAATCATTAGATTACTCAACAAATCTTTAAACTTTTTATGGGTATTCAATAATTCATCCCATTCAGTTTTCTTAAAGAAAGCGACTCCATCATAATCAGCAGGATGTTCCAAATTACCTTCTAAAAATAGCTGGGATGTAATGTTCACTTCCGTAAGAATTTCATGAACGAGCTGAGCAGTTGTTGTTTTACCAGATCCCGGCATTCCCTCAATCAAGACTAATTTCGATCGCATAATAAATTTCCTCCACTCGTAGTAGAAGGATAAACAGGTAGGAATCAATAGAGATGCTGTTTCCCACAAATAAAAGCGGATACCATCAGGTATCCGCAGGATGGGTATATGATACACCTTTCCCTGCACACCTTGTAAGATTAAAGAAAAGCACACCTAATAAAATAGTGTAATCACTATTTCAGGCATTCTTTCAAATTGTTAATCTTTACAGAGTATTCCACATGATAAGGTTTATGCTCCTTTGTTAGCATCTCTATCGTTTAGATTAACAGTAAGCATAGGTAAATACAATCAGGGACTTTCTAAACAATCCTGCCCGTTAGCTTAACGGAACTTCGATATTATTGTTATTATCTGATTTAGGATGAAGACGATTTTCTATCACAAAAAAATGATTGAAAATACCTACTACTCGTATTTTGTTATCTGCCTCTCCAAAAATTTTTGTTTCTGCTGTCATAAAAATAATCTGATGTGTGAGACTTGATGATTTCAAGTCATTAATAGTATGAAAGCAATTTGAGCTTTCGGAACTGTCACATTTAAGACCGTGAACCTTATGGAGGTAATTATCATAATATTGACTACTTGGTTTTGTATAAGCCATCACAAATAATAATATGGAAACGATTAGAAAAGCATATTTCTTCTTGATAAAGGCACCTCATCTCTTATGGATAATCGTACTATATAATACCGCATTTAACTGCCGAATAGTGCTTTTGAATACACTTATATCCACGTTTGAAACGATTTATTGACCATCTTAACATTGTTCATTTTTGCCCAACTCTTTAAATCCGAGATACCTTTATCTTCATCCTTTGAATACCTAAATGCCATATCTAATGGGACGATCTTCCTCCTGTAAGGTAATATCCCAATAACAGGTTTAAAGTACCCCCTGGTCATTATCACTTTAATATCCTTTGAATTAATAATATTTCCATTTAATATAATTTGCTCATTGGATAGGCATAACTCCGTTGGTTTCTTAAAAAATGTTCTGTACAATGCGAGTAACAATAAAACTAAACACAAAAGAACCACAGTTAACGAAGTGTAGAATACCCCTCTCTGATTCCATAATCTCAATCCAAGAATAGATTGACTCGATATAAGAGCAATCATGCCTATAATAGTTCCAATTCTGGATGGATTCTTAACTGGATATTTTATTTCCGTCAACATGGCTCCCCCCTGTTCAAATCCCATACCTTAGAATACCACATATTGGAAGTATCCTGCCCGTTAGTTGAACATAGGCAGCCGATCCATTGACCGACTGCCTGTGTGTCGTTATTGAGTTATCGTTTCACGTTAACGTAAAGTTAAGGTAATGAATCGACATGTGATTCGACTTCAAAAATAAATTCTTCGAGCTTATCGCAGTCAAACCAACCACTTTTTTCATTGATTTCATAAAGCACTTGAATTTTGCTGCTGGGGCAGTGGAACGCTATGTAACTTCCCCGTCCAAAATGAGCTAATGCCTGCACTAGGGCTTGTTCAGTATCTTTCCATGTAGCAAAACCGGCTTTGAGGCGCTACCGTCTCCTTTGTGTAACAGGATGTTTCCCGAGTTCAATCGTGTACGCATAGGTTCCATTCTTTCGTTTGCTGATACAGCCTCGCATCGTTATTCAGCCTCCTCGTTGATTTTCAGTCGTGTTACACTTGTACTGGAAAACAGAACAGCGGGATTGTCGTTATACATAGAGGACAAACTTGAACCACTGAAGACGGTCTTTATGTATAGAGGGCAGACTTCGAGTGTTACATTGCGCAGCAGTATAGCACACTGTACCCACTTGAGGTTTGCCCTTTTTTTGAAACTGGTTTTCATAATCCATCTTTTCCAGCTCTAATTATGCACTTTCTCTGGTTTAGCCCCTCCATGCTGCTCCTTATTCCGAGAGGCTATAATCTGCAATATCTTGCTACATTGCTACATTAATAATATGAATCGGAAGTTCATATGAGAGCAATGCAAGAATTCTTATAAAATCTCACGAATATGCAGTGCTTCGCATATGCAAAAAACGCTCGAGGGCTGTCCCGCTATCATAGATAGCGAAACAGTCCTGAGCGTAATATCTGTGTTCGTTTAATTCATCATACTGGCAGCAATACGGATGACCTCATCCTTGGTCAACTCAGATTTCTCCTGGCGAACCGACACATTATAGATGATCTGCGCTTCCGGGTCAGACCAGACTAGTCTATACTTATACCCCAGGTCAATCTTTTCGTTGCTGGAAGGTTCGAGATAAATGAGCTGCTTGCCGCCAATATCAATATTCTCCACCTTTGTCGTTTTGGTCCACATCAGGCTTTCTACCGGTGTAGCTTTTTCATCAACACGTGAGGCACTGATTCTCACCTGAATCTTCCCCTTCTTGTACACAAGTGTAGAAGAATCATAGGCAATATTCTCCGCCTTCTCCCGTTTCCAAGTCATCCGGAAGTTGTCTCCTAGGTCTATCTCGCTTTCACCTTTAAACTGCTTGTCATCTTCGACCTTTATAAAAGAAGGCTTGATAAACGCCTCGTCCAAGGTATACCCGTCCGGCATATATCCCGGTTGCTTCACTTCGGGAGCGTGGTGCTTCTCAACACTAGTCTTATAAGTGGAATAGTCCTTGACTATGATCGGCGGGCAGTATAACCCAAGATGAGATTCTTCTTTCCCGTCTTCACGTTTGATAACATAGGTGGCATACTCTCCAGGAAGCAGCAACTTCTCAATGGCATTGTAGCCCTTTGCATATTTCATCTTGTAGAGTTCATCCTCTTTGCTCAGCTGCGCTTTGGCCGGCCAGGGAATCAAGGGTTCATTCGGCTTCTCTATCATTCCACCTGATTTCGTTGCCAGAAGTGGCTTATAGGGCAGCACCTTGTACTGAATTTGGGCCCCCTGCCGGAGTTCACCGGAATACTGGGTATAACCGCCGCCCAACAAGACCATTACAAGTAGTGCCGCCACCCAGCCCTGCACCGGAATCCGCAGGATTCTCCTCCGGCTCCGCCCCGTTCCGGCTTCTGTCTTTAGCCTGCGCATAACGTTAGGAGCCCCTTCGTTTGGCGGAAGTGTCTGCAGAGGGGTCTGCTCTTCTGCAGCAGGTAAGATCCCGCCAAGCCCGAGCGCTGTCATTACCTGTTCATGAACATCAACGGGGATGAAATTGGCGGACCGGTCTCCGTGCTTCAGAAACCGCTCCTCCGAGGTTAATTCACTCTTGTCCATAGTTGTTTCTCCTTTCTCTCCAACACCTTTTTAAGCTTGCCTTTGGTCCGTTCATATCTTTTGCGTACGGTAGCCGTACTGACACCCAGAATTTCGCCGATTTCCGCAAACGATTTATCTTCATAAATACGCAGAATCAACAAATTCCGGTCTTCCACATTCAGCTTCCCCAGGGCGGTCGAGACTGGCTCGCTGAACAGGCGGTCCTCGACCATTTGTTCGGCACTGTTCACCGCAACCTCCTGCCGGAGCAGCTTGCGCAATTGAAACTGAAATTTCTGCCGCCGCAACTGATTCAGACAATGGTGGTACGCGATCTTGTAGAGCCATGATACGAAATCCGCCTGCGGCTTGTATTGCCCGATATTCTGATAGGCCTTAATCAGGACATCCTGCACCGCATCCTCCGCCTCTTCCCTGCTGTTCAGCATCCGGAAGCAGTAGAGGTATATCCGCTGCTGGTACAGCTTGATTACATCTGAGAACAGGCGGGCATCTCCGGCCTGTATTCTCCTAATCTTCTCTTCCATAGAATCCACGTTGGTCTCCTTTCTTCTATTTCTTCTGTTTCTATAGATATAACACTTGAGTAGCCTCAGGCGTGACATTTATTTCTTCCGGCTGCACAGCAAATGAGACCTACAGATGAATCCCGGTTGGTGATCCGCTTGAACATTTGCATCACCTTCTCAGCCAGGTTCCTGTTTTTCCAGTATTGGACTGCATCGGCATGGACCTTAATCAGAATTACATCCGGGTCATCATAGCCGGTCTTCAGGAGCGCCCCGCAAATAAAGGCAGGGTCAACATTGGTGGGGGTTGGCGGCAGTGACTTTCTCTCGCTGGACTTTCCTAGGGATCGGTAACGTAAATGGAGTTACACTTAGCTTAGCTGTCAGCTGACAGCTGACAGCAGCCTGACTCCACGATGTAGAATCCGGTACTTTTACTACAAGCTAACCACTCTAGGCACCCTTGAACCCCTCGCGGACAAGAACACCAAAACACTTTTGGCCGACAAACTTCTCGCCATGAACTATCCAATAGTAACGATAGCACGTATCGTGATCCATTTTTCTCGTCCTAAGTATGCCAATCTGGTCGTAATAACGCAGTGTCATCTCCTATCTACAACATAATGTGAGTATACAGTTTCCCGTGCTGAGAAACGTCAATGATGCTTTTATTCATTCGAGAAATTACTCTTAGATGAACAAAAGCAGCCGATCGTGTTGATCGGCTGCCTTCTTGTTTTTATTAAGATATCGTTTCACTCTAGCTTAAAGTTCAGGTAATGAATCGACATGTGATTCGACTTCAAAAATAAATTCTTCGAGGTCATCGCTTCTAATATCTGACAGTAATCAAATAAACACTCAACATCAGCTCTGTCCATTAAATTGGAATGCTGATACTCAGTCCCAGATGGCTCTGGAAAAATTCGGCGATAAAGTTCTCTTTGTCGTTCTCCAATCCATTTCTTATTTAAACCATAGTAGTTTTAGTCCTACTGCTCATTTTTTTAAATAGTAAGCTAGCAAGAAGTAAAGCTATGCATACAGCGGCAAAACCCAACCAATTCAAATATAGGACAGAGGTACGACTGATGACTAACCCGCCTAATCCAGATCCCAGTGCAAAGCCAAATTGGATGAACGAAGTATTTACACTAAGAGCAATGTCCGGATTTCGAGGCGCCAGAGTAACCAGATATAGTTGCTGGGCCGGGGAAATACTCCACGTTGCTAACATAAAAATCATTAAAACCAAGATTAAAACCAACAAATTGACTCCGGCTAGAGCGAATAAAAGCAGTGTCGTCCCTTGTAACAGGAGCCCGAGACAAATGGTGAATTTCGATCCCTTTGCATCTGCCAGTTGTCCGCCCAGCTTTGATCCGACAAAGCTGCAAATGCCCGCCAGGAACAGAACACCGCTAATTTCGGTCATGGAAAGAGAGGACGTGGCTTGCAAGAAAGGCGTAATATAAGTAAACAGTGTAGAATAGCCGCCGACATAAAATAACGTAATAACCAAGGCCATCAGAATGGTTGGATTTTTTAAAATAGAGAGCTGCATTCTGAGGGTAACCTTTTCCTCTTCTTTGATTGCCGGAACCTTTTTATAGATGATAAGTAATGGAAGAATACTTAATAATCCGATTAAAACAAATAGCACTCTCCATCCAAACATCTCACTAAAAAATGTGCCCACAGGAACACCAAGCACTAGTGAACTGCTAAGCCCCATCAAAATGATACCGATGGCATTGCCCCTTTTTTCTTTTTCAACGAGTCGGGTCGCTATTGCCATGGCTACAACGGTAGCGACTCCTCCGCTAGCCCCTTGGATAATACGTATCCATAGTACTGTTTCATAAGCAAGATCTACAAACATAAGTCCGTTGCTGGCAATAAACACACCTAGGGTGATCATTAGTAGTTTCTTGCGATCTGCATTGATCGTTAATGCAATCAAAACCGGAGCGACAATGGCTGCAGAGAGGGCAAACACAGTCACCAATAATCCAACTTCAGAAGTAGATACTCCCAAGTCCACAGCAATCATCTCAATAACTCCTGTAATAATATATTCAATGGTTCCAATCAGAAAAACAGCCAGTGCCAGAATATAAATGATCCGTTTATTTTTCAATTTCCCCCACTCCACTTCTTCTGTTATCTATTTATAATGGGAATTTGTATTTCTATGAATTGTGCATCTCGTTCTGGAGATAACGGTAAATATAACTCCCTGCCCGGTTCGTTCTCCTTGATCTGATAGTTGTTTTTCTCAATCCATTTAGCTAAATGAACACAGGCAGCACAATCAAAACTAGTATTTGAATGAAAAGCCATTGTGGCCATCATCGGTTCAGGAGGAAGAGTCCGTAGCTGAAACGGTTCTGGAAATGATCGCAGCTCACAGGTTAAAAAATACCCGACTTCAAACTCAAACTCATCCTCTTTTCCTTCGACGTCTTTCCACAAAACAACCTGAGGGCCTTGAATGAATTGACGATTTTCCGTCGTTATAAACTGATCAAATTGACGAAGCAAATCCGGAATGTCCTCTTCTTTCCCGCATGCTTTCTGATAAAGAAACAATTGAGCACCCTCTGCTTTGACTCTGATTTCTTGACCCGTTTCGAATTGCCCCTCTTTTTCTATAAGCTGCATACGTTCCTCAATCCTGACGAGTTTAGCTTGTTCCGTATCGATGATATGCTGGATTTCGCTTCTTTTCAGCTTAAACATGCCTTGAATATTTTCTAATGAAATATTTTCCTGAAGCAGCTGTTTAATTTGAGGCAATGTAAAACCCAATTCCTTATAGATTAAAATTCGGTTGAGCTCAAGGAGCTGATCTGCGGAATAGTAACGGTAGCACGTATCCTGATCCACTTTTTTCGGCCTTAGTATGCCAATCTGGTCGTAATAACGCAGTGTTTTTAAGGATACCTTGCTTAGCCTAGAAAATGCACTAATTTTGAACAAAATATCATCTCCAATCTATAACATAAAGTGAGTATACAGTTTCCCGTGCAGGGGAAAGTCAAGGATGCTTTTATTTATTTGAGAAATTACTCTTAGATGAACAAAAGCAGCTGATCGTGTTGATCGGCTGCCTTCTTGTTTATATTAAGCTTCTTTCCAAGGTTTAATTGGTGCGTTATAAGCCAATAAACGTTTTCACCTTTGCCCATCCTTCAATTATCGCACGGAGTAGCTAGCTTGAGCTATAGGTAGCTAATTCCACGCACGGTGTAGATAGCTTGAGCTATAGACGGCTAGTTTAAACACTGGGTAGCACGTTTAGGAGCAAATTTGGCAGGCGGCGTTCTTTTCACCAACTGTTCGGACTCAGTTGCTCTTATTTCCACAATTCAGCTCGTTTTGCCACACTATCGGACTCAGTTGCAGCTATTCGCTCAAATGTACTTCTTTTCTACGCAAAGCAAGGGTAATAAGAGCTATACAGTCCGAAATCTTCGTAATATGAACCCATATGCTGAAATAGCTGCAATACAGTCCGATACGATCAAGATCGCGCAAAGGGCAGCTAGTTTCGAGACATAGGCGGCTAGTTTGAGCAACAGGTTACAAATTCTGCGCACGGAGTAGCTAGGTTGGGCTATAGGTAGCTAATTCCGCGCACGGTGTAGATAGCTCGAGCTGTAGTTAGCTAATTCCGCGCACGGTGTAGATAGCTTGAGCTATAGACGGCTAGTTTAAGCGCTAGGTAGCACGTTTAGGAGCAAATTTGGCAGGCGGCGTTCTTTTCACCAACTGTTCGGACTCAGTTGCTCTTATTTCCACAATTCAGCTCGTTTTGCCAAACTATCGGACTCAGTTGCAGCTATCCCCTCAAATGTACTTCTTTTCTACGCAAATCAAGGGCAATAAGAGCTATACAGTCCGAAACCTTCGCAATATGAACCCATATGCTGGAATAGCTGCAATACGGTCCGATACGATCAAGATCGCGCAAAGGGCAGCTGATCACGCAGCTGGCTGATCGTGATTTGAGACAACGTTTCCCGTTAGTAGAACAAATTACTCCCAGTAAGGAGTCCCACTAAAAAGAAATTCTTTTTTATTTACATATAACTTAAATTCCCGACTTGCTAATCTACTAATGTGACTGGGTAACCACTCATTAGATTCAGGCAACCCAAGCCAAAAATTCATTGTTTCGAGTTGGGCAGCTACAAAGAAGCCTTCTAACTGTTGAACATAGTTATGAGGCAGGTCGAATTGTTTGGCGTATGATTCTAGCAACTGGCTTCTGAACGCTGGGTGGATATAAGAAAGTGCCCAACCTAAATCGAATAAATAATATCCGAACCCGCAAGCTCCAAAATCAATGGCTCTAGCTTCTTGTTTATGAAACACATAATTACTTGGAATCAAGTCTGCGTGAATTATCCCCCAGTTGCCAGGTGTTCTTTCTATATCGTTCATCATTAAAATTGCACGCTCACCGGCCAATTGCAGAATTTCCACATCATTTTTATTGAGCTCACCACCGTCAGCAAGCTGTTTGAGCTTTTCTAATGATTGTGAAATTCTAGTATTATCAAAGGATGGTCTAGTAAATGATTGCGGAACCTTCCAAATAGATGATTGTTTATGAAGCTTTCCGATCAATTCACCTACGCACTCGGCATCATTGACTGTTGGAACAAATTGTTTTTGTTCACCCTCTACCCATTTTACCAATGTACAGTTCATGTCAGCTATCTTAGTAACATATTCACCAATGTTATTTTTTATAGGTGACGGTAACACCAGATCAGTATCATTTATTAATGATTCCAGCCAAATCATTTCTGAATGAATGACTTTTTCCTCAGACCAAATACTTTCCATCGAATCATTTTTTGATAGATGTATCCGCAAACTATAGTAGTTACTTTCCTTATCTGTCACTTTATAGATGGTGTTTGCATTTTGGCCAATATGAGCTATTGATTGATAAGTAATCGAATAACAAGTTAATGCTTCTATTGCAACATCATGAGTATTTAACATGTTCTCCTCACTCCCCCTGAAACAACCGAATAAGGACATCGTAACATGACTTTTTCTAATAGTTCGGGAGAGAACTCTTATATTTATATTTTATCCACCCCTAGTTTATTAAGGTAACTTGCCCGTTAGTTGAATAAAGGCAGCAGATCACATTTACTGACGGGCTGCCTTTATCGTGTTTATGGAACTAGCGTTTCCCGTTAGCTTAACGCCATTGCCTATGCATCACCAATCTCCGATATACGTGTCTACTTTACTTTATTTAATAAGTTTGTCACCATTCTACTCAATGTCCCTTGATCGACGAAGGGAGCAAGGCTTGCCAGCAGATCTGGGCTAAGATGTTCAGCTTCGACTCCACTAATTAACTTCTCGAGATTTTCCCTGTCCAGAAAAGGTGCGAGGCTTATGATCCGGTTAGCATCAATAGTGCCATCTGCAACCCGGTCTACCAAGCGGCTTAACGTTTCTCTGCTAATAAAGGGTGCCAGCCCTTGAACGAAATGCCAGCTCAAGCTACCCTCTTCTGCTTGTTGAACCAACCGATCTACATGTTCTCTTTCAAGAAACGGGGCAATTCCAACAAGATTGTGCACTTCTAAGGAACCGTCAATCGATTTATCTACCAGTCGGCTTAATGTGTCGCTGCTGACGAACGGAGCGAGTCCAGTAATGGCATTCCACATAATTTCGCCCTCTTCTGCCTGACGAACCAGTTCATCCAATGTATCTGTTCCAAGGAACGGAGCCAGCCGCATGATCACGTCTAACTTAAGGACGCTGCTGTCTAATCGTTCTGTAACCTTATGCAGAGCGCTTGCTTTTACAAACGGTGCTACTTCTACAAGCTCTTCCACCTTCATCTCACCGGTATTGACCATCTCTGCAACTTGGTCCGGCCTGTTCTCTGCGATCTCCTCAACGATCGTTCCTAGGTGCTGGTGCTCCCGATTTTCTGAGTTGTCTCCTGCATTTAAAATGTCGTCTACCGTTTTGCCGAATAACCTCGCAAACTGCGGAAGCGTTCCGATATCCGGTAGCGAGTCACCCCGTTCCCATTTCGATACCGCTTGATGACTTACATTCAGTTGATCGGCAAGTTCCAATTGGGTCAAATCCTGGTCTTTACGAAGCTTCGAAATATAAGCTCCAATTTTACGCAAGTCGAGCATTGTATACCTCCAATAAAACAAAATGTACAGTGCGCACTGTCGAAAACAGCATAGCATTTCCTCAAACGCAATCCTATCAAGCGGTGGTTGAATTTTCATAGGCGCTTTATTCAACTGTCGGTAGAATTCTCCACTTTTGTCACTTTCATTTATAGGTTTTTTTCTACAGTTCATTTCCATTATCCTGCCTGCTAGTTGAATTACACCACGTACGTTCATAGGTCCATGCAAGCACAACTTCACTAATTGATCAACATGAAGTATCACACGAAACCTTTAATGGAGACGAGAAATGGATGGAGAACTTTTTTTATTTCCTATAGCCATTTGAACGATAATCTGAAGCACGATGATTACAGCCAAACCATAGAATGCTTGAACGAAGCTGCCTGTTGCATCGTGGAGCCAGCCAATCGCTAGCGGCCCAAGCGCTCCGAGAATGTAGCCACCAGATTGGGTCATTGCGGACCAGCTACTAGCTTCTTGAGCATTACTTGTTTCATCAATGGGCAACATCAGTGCAATCGGGAACAGCCCACCCGCTCCAATACCGAGTGGAATCGCCGCGAGCCAGGGGCTAACGGATAGGTTCAGCATCAAGACACCCGTCAACTCTAATATTGCACACCCGACAAGCCAGAATACACGTCTTTGGTAACGATGTACAAGCATCGGAATGAACAAAGTAGAGGGCAGCGATATCAAGGTAAATAAAGTTTGGATTTTGCCGGCAGTCTCTTGGCTATACCCCTGGCTTTGGATTGCTGGCGCAAGCCAAGCGGTCAACGAATAGAAGATCGCTGCCATCAGCCCGAAGAATAATGTCAGCACCCAGGCACGTCTATTGTTCACCGGAAGTGGTGCATTAAGTACACTCGAGATTTTACCGGATTGTCGATCTGTGCGCGCAGACCAGGCTAATCTTAACCAAATCGGCAATGCAATAGCTGCGAGTAATGCCCATACAGCCAACGAGCCTCTCCACGAACCACCCAGCGTATGCTGCAGCGGGACCGATAGTCCCACACTAATGCTGGCCCCCATCACCATCGCTGTAGAGTAAATACCCACCATGGATGCCACTCGGTCAGGGAAGTACTGCTTAATGAAACTGGACAACAGCGGCCCTGCCAATGCAATTCCTACACCGGAAAGAAAAGAAGTGAACATCATCAAAGGAGTTGTACCAACAAACCATCGTAATCCCGTACCTAACCCAATGAGGATTAAAGCCAGAACAATTGCGCCCTCATTTCCCCACCTTCTGCTTAATCGTACGGAGAACGGAGCAAATATGCCCATGCATAATACCGGAAGTGTGGTTAACAAACTGGCGGTAATCCCGCTTATACCCAGATCATTCTGAATGATGCTCATTAGAGGAGAAATGGATGTAATGGGTGGTCGTAAATTCAGTGAAGCCAGGATAAGCGCCAAGACGATATAAAAAAGTTTCATTATGAATCACCTCATGGTAGTAGTATCGCTGCATTCTCCCATGACCCTTTGTTAATAACAGATCTTTGGGCGGTGCATGATTAAGTATAGAATCATTAGAATGATTGAACAATACTATTGTTTCTATTAAAATGATTACTAAAACCAATGATTAGAGGTCATTCATATGGAGATTCGTCAGATGGAAAACTTCATTGCTGTGTGTGAGGAGCTTCATTTTACACGAGCAGCTGAGAAGCTTGGCATATCTCAGCCTACGTTGAGTCAACAAATACGCGCGCTTGAGGATGAACTCGGAGTTCCCTTATTTGACCGAGTCGGCAAAAAGATTGTGATGACTCAAGCAGGAAATCTGTTTTTGGAGCACTGTGTACAGATGATTCGACATTTACAGAATACCCAGGATGCGTTAGCTGAATTACGCAATGATCAACGAGGTCGGTTGGTAATTGGTGTTCTCCCTTCCGATCTGGACTATCGGCTCACCCCATTGCTCGTAAATTTTCATACGCGATTCCCCAAGGTGCAGCTGAAGCTTATCTCTTCGATCTACGTCTTGAATCAAGTACTGGATAATGAAGTAGACATCGGGATCGAGATCACCTCTGCTCCAGATGATCGGCTTGTACGCATTCCCTTGTGCAGTGAAGAATATGTACTTGTCGTTTCTGAGAATCATGATTGGGCTGAACGAAGCACGATTGGAATCCAGGAACTGCGTAATATCCAAACTGTGATGTTCCCCGAAGGATTTACAGGCAGAGAATTGGTTGATGGCTATTGCCGAAAATATGGATTCAGCTTAAATACGATCATGGAGACCAGTTCGGCAACTTCCATTATTAGCTTGGTGAAAGCCAACGTCGGAGGAACATTGCTGCCTTACCGTTTGATCCAAGCAATGAATGAACCAACACTACGCTGCATCCGAATTACAGACGATCCGCCATATCGTCACTTTGAGATCATTCATCGGTCCGACCGTTTTCTGACAAAATCGGCCAAGGCATTTATTGAGAAAACTATCGAGTATTTCAACTAAAGGTGAGATGCGAAAGAGATCGCTTCTGCTGCCAGAAGTAGAGTATAGTAGGAATGAAAATATATTAGGAGGCTACAGCCATGTCACAGGAGATTTGGATTAACCTGCCAGTCAAAGATGTTGAGAGGTCAACTGCCTTTTTCAATGAGATTGGATTCCAAGCGGTGAGTGTTGGTAACGAGAGAGCTAAGCTTGTTATAGGTCAAACAACAATTCTGCTGTTCCCGGATGCGGCGTTTGAGAAATTTACTGGTTCAAAAACCGCAGATACTTCCCATAGCGCTGAAGTAATCTTCTCCATTGGTGCTGAAAGCAGAGAAGAAGTAGATGCCTTTGTCCAAAAAGTAGAGGCTGCTGGAGGAAACATCTTTGGCAAGCCAAGTGAGACTGACGGCTGGATGTACGGCGCAGGATTTGCCGACCTGGACGGTCACCGCTGGAATCTGCTGTACATGGATGAGAGCAAAATGCCAAAACGCGAAATTTGAAGCGAAAAGCCAACACCAACAAATCCAAGATATGGTGTAATGATTCGGGCTTATACGTTGATGAAAAGAGCTGGGGAACGGAATGAATAAAGAAAATAGGGACTTCGCTGAACGAGTTCTTAAACATCTTTGTATTGGGGCAAAAATTGATGGTCTTAGATTTGGAGTATCAAGTGGTGCTACTCAAGTTTATTTAACTAAGTATGAAGGCTTCGATGATTTAGCTGGTCAACTGTACCTGAACATTGAATCAAAGTGGACTATATTGGATTCAGTTCCCTCTCAATACCCTAGTAATGAAAGTCAAATTGCAGATGTTTCTGAGGAAGAAAAATACAGTCAGATCATAAAGATGAGACGTGAAAAGATTATAGATATACAATTGGGAGACAGCACTCCACATTTAATTATAAGCTTTGAATCAGGTAGCATACTATTTGTTATTGGTTTTCATGAGAAGTATGAATGTTGGCAGGTGGGAGTAGAATCTGATAACTGGCTAGTTGTTGCATGTCCAATGAATGGAATTGCTACATGGACTTCAAATAAATTTGAATAATAATAAAACACTCCATTGTCAGGAGTGTTTTTTCTTTTATATACAGATATACATTTAATGGTCAAACTGTACTTTGTGTTTGGAAGCATTGAGGTGAAGCGTATTATATATAATCAATGAATTCATTAGTTTTGTTATATCCATAAATTATGATGGAGTCGGTAGTTACTTCACCTGGAACATGTATTTTTTTCAAGATTTGAATTAAATCAGCATTTATCGAGTCATCTTCAGCATGAATTTCTAACCACTCAATAAATTTATAACCACCATCTGAAAAATGGTAATACCAATCTCCATCCCAAAGGCTGATATAGCCAGTATCAATGTCTTTAATCCTCCATTTGGTTGGAAAGGCATAGTTGAGCATTGCTTGTCTTATTTCTTCCCATTTTGTGTTGTTCATTAAAGGTTTTAGTTCATTTGAATCCATATATTCACCTTTTTCATCCATCAGTACTGCACGTGTTTATTCCACTTCATCATTTTCTCTTGTACAAAACTGCCCGGTAGTTGAATGAAGGCAGCTGATCGCTTTGACTAACGGCTGCCTAATCGTATTTGAGCTAGCGTCTCCCGTTAGCGTAATGCAATCAGTAAAAAGCTTCCCCCTACTTACGGTTCACCGCTTTGGTTGAAGCTGTGAATTTTGGAGCCACTCTTATATCAACCGAGCACTCATTTTCGGCACGTGACAATTTTCCCAATTAGCTTTTATGAACGCCCGATGCATGAGCGAGCGTGTTGTACTTGAGATAATCATCATATTACTGATCGTCACTCTGCTGTGAATTGTTGTGTTGAGTTCACACCCTCCACAACTTGGCCGCTAGACAGATAGTAATCTCTTTGCACTGAACCGTCTGTTTTGGTGCTGTTGACCACAAAGACCTGGCCTACTTCTATCGGCATCAGATAGTTATCGTAAGGAAGATAATTGTCCACCAGTGGAAGGTCTTTGATATCTTCATAGGCGTCCTCCAATCGCCAAAATTCTCGATAGGCGTAATCCTTGAACCCGTTCAAATCCTGCTTACCAAAATAAGATGCTGCATATTCCTTGCCCTGTAAGGAGATGTAATCTACTCTGGATGGCTCAATATCTTTAGCAATCCAACTTAGGTTCTCAGAATAAATGTTATCGCCATAATGCTCCTGTAATTGATTGCCCATACAAGGGATGGATTGGGTCTTATAGTCCATTTCATCAAGCCCGGTATGCGCTGAGCCGTAAATGCCCATAACGCTCTCATTGCCCAACTTCTCAAATTCGCGAATAAAGTTTTCCGTCATCGTGTCTTCCCGATATACGCCGTCTTCTTTGCTGTAAAAAACACGGCCTTGCCGGATCGCTTCCATTGATAAAGTATACTTCTCCGATTCTCCCAGATCGTTTGCCACAAGATAAGATAAATAGCGGCTCCCGGTAGTTTCATATTGATGCCCGATGTCTGTGCCGTGGAAAATCGTCTCCGGACACTCGCTCTTTATTTTTTTGTAGAACTCTTTGACATCAGGGTTGTGACTACGTGTCCGTTCCCAATCATCATAAATCTCCTCTAAAATATCATCATTGTCCGACTGCATCCATAGATTCAAGTATTCGGCGGTAAAATAGGGCAGCTCGACGAATAAGTGCCTCATGCCCTCGTTATGGTAGTATTGAGACCACAATTTATATTCCTTGTCCAATATCTTGGCTACGCCGTGTGCTTCACCGTACAGATAAATGCTGCCCGATGCTTGCGCTACCACAGGTACATCCTTGGTCGGCTGCGCAGACTTGCTTGCTGTCTTGCCTGCGGTGGAATTATCGCAGGCAGTAAGGCTACTGACCACAAGTATAACGATCAGGGCAAGCAGCAAAGGGTATACAAGCATCATTTTCGCTTTTGCTACGAAGATGAGATTACGGTCATTCATAAACTAAGATCAACCTTTCATATACATTTATAAATCCATAATTTGGTATTCCCTAGCTGTTGCAAGATTTCCTGCTATCTCATCTTCAATTCTATATAGATTAAGGGAAAATGTGTCCTTTAGCGCAACGAAGGTAGCCGTTCATATAGACCAGCTACCTTCGTTTTAGATTAAGCTATTGTTTCCCGTTAGTTGAACAAGCACGCTTTCTTTTATTACACAATATCTTCGTACTGTTCATTAGTACTTTTTAATAATGAAACCTACCTTTGGTATAATTCGTATTAATTGTTAAATATTTTATTGAGGATGGTTATTATGAATCAAGAAAACTTAACTTGTAAAGCTTGTGGAAGTACTACCTTTGCTAAAGGTGAAGTGAACGCTGTGGATGCTAGAGTAATGCCAATCGGTAAATCTTTTACTTTTGGCTCCCCGGTTATATATACATTTTGTAAAAGGTGTGGGGAAGTAGCCTCAATTAAAATTACAAAACCCGAGAAATTTTGAACCCGCAGAACTGGATATTTCAAAATTCACTAATGCAGTAAGTGGGCATCAGATTAAGTTGGTATGATATATTTCTTTAATTACTATTTTTTTGAAAAAGGGGTTAAATATGAAGAACGAAAAGAAGGAAAATCAAAATATTTATAAATGGTTCTCCATTATTAGTATTACATTAATACCTCTCGCTGCCGGCATCGGAATTGTATTTGATATTAATCGGGATCCAATACAACTTCTTATTATGACTTTAGGTTTTTTAAGCATCTCTTGGATTAATTGGTCAAAGTATAAAGAGAAATCTAAGTTGTAAATACTTTTGCTTCACAGTATGTGTCAAATGCGACATAAAACCTCCACTTATCTTGTTCACTATCCTGCCCGTTAGTTCAATACAAAGATTCCATGAACACTATATAAACTCCTATTTCTAGTTAGAATTAATCAAATTTACGATTTCGATTTGGTTTGTTTCAATAGCTATGTCCAAAGGGCTTCCATTATAAGATGATACTTTTCCTTTAAATTTTACAAGTGTTTTAAAGTCAACACCTTGTTCTAATAATAGTTGAACTATCTCCTTATATCCTAAACTGCAAATCCAAAACAACAACTCTGATTTAGGGGTTGTCTCACTTTTGTAATCCGCCCCATTTGCTAATAAGTATTCAGCTATTTTGAGATTATTTCTCCAACAGGCCCACTTAAACGCTGTTGAAAAATACTTTTTATAGATTCCATTTTCTACCAGTGTTTTAGTCGCTTCTAAATTCCCTCCATCAAGATTCGTTGTAAAATCAAGTAGAGAGCTTTTTAGACCGTCAACTTGATTTATATCTACGCCCCTGGATAATAGTAATTCAATTATCTTCCTACTTCCGAGAGCACATGCAAAATGAATTGGTTGAAGATTGTTAGGGCCTTTAGAATGAATGTCTGCTCCTTCTTCAATTAAATATTTGGTTATATCGTAGTGGTTGTTAGTAATAGCAATTGATAAAGGCGTTTGTCTTCCGACATCTTTAATTTCCTTGTCTGCCCCTGCTTCAATTAAAAGTTTCACAATATCCAGATTTCCGTTTTTGCAGCAAATTTGTAACGGAGTCCCTTGGATTGGATTTGAATAGTCAGTAAGTTTTTTATTGAGTATATTAGGCTTAACATTAATCAATAGTTTTTGAACCAAATCTTTATTTTGGTTGTAACAAGCAGAATGTAAAGTTTCTTCAATTATCATTTTTGTCATACTAAACATCCTCTCGAATCATATATTGCAAGAGTTTCTATAACGTTGCGGCTTATGGTCACTAGTACCAGTGGCACCCACGCCTCTTAGCTGGTTGGATGTGCCTACCGACGCATTCCTCTTCGAAATCCATCGGGCGGATCCAAGGACAACTTGCTGGACCGCAGTGTGAATGCGATGTTATTTGATGTTGCCTCTTCTCATGCATCTACAAGGGTTAGGCAATTACGTCTAACATATTACACGAAATTCGCAAATATCCAATCTCATAGAAACATTCGTTAGCATTTGGCCTTGTCCTCTTATGTATTGTGGCGACTCCACTTAATAAAGGAAAGGAGTAGCTGCCGTAGCATACTGCTCCTTGTTTGTTCAACTATAGTTCCCCGTTCGTTAGCTTAATGAAATACTCCTAAGTTTTGTACGAATTTCATGACCAAGTTTACTGGGGAATATTTCTATAAAACTTATCTTCACATACTTCAATTGTTCCTACGCCTTCGAGTGTTGCGGCAATGCATCATGGGCAGAGACCATATTTTCGTTTTCCATTTGTTGGAACAGCCAACTTCAGGAATTGAAACGTTTCGCCTTCAAAGGCTGCTGTCCACACGAGTCCATCCAAATAGTAGTTATCCAATTCCTCTGCTCTCCTCGTGGGTGTACCTAGCTTAGTTTCGATCTGGGCTCTTAAATCACTTTGTAACAATCCATAGGGAAGCGGACCATTATATTTTCCATGTTTCTTATTTTCTTCCATGATCGTCATTGTTAATTCGTCAAATATATAATCACCCTCGCTTTTCTTGGTGATACCGTTGTTTTCAGCGCCAACATCGAAATGGAGAACTACTCCCTCTCCACTCACAAAATAGGTCGTAGCAAGATTCCTCCGCACAGTCGGCCGCCAAGTTATCTTGTCCCGCGAAAGCTGATCAACCAAAGGAGGGTAAACGCTGCTGTGTCCCAAATATTCAATGTAATCCAGAGGGTTCATTTCTGCCTCTTCCTTCCTGCTTTTAGTTTTAATTATCCCGGTTTTTCGTTCAAGGACCAATGCCATCTGCCCGTTAGCCGAACAGGCTGCCGTTCATGCCGGCAGTCCTGCATCTTTGTGCTATCGTTCCCCGTTCGTTGAATGATTTGGAGCTGAGGTTTAGTAAATAATATCGTGGTGCTCTCCATCTTTTGGGTCGATTATAATAACCCACTGACCCTCGTCTATGTTGAGCTCCTCAATGCAATATTTTCATGGGTATCAAATAAAAATACATAAACACCATTCTTAGATTCATAAATCATTACCTTCCTTATCTTTCCAATTGTTTCTGTAAGAAGAGCATACATTCTCATTTCATTACCCCATCGAATCTTTTATCATCATCTTACCATTATGCTAAAACTGCCAGTTACTTCAACAAATGAAAAAGGAGCTGTAGCATGGCAAGCTCCTCAACTATAGTTCTCCGTCAGTTCAGTAACAAACAGTCTGAAGAAAGCAGTAAAGAGAGGAATTTCTCCCCTACTTAATTCAATGAGTAATTGGTGCATTTTCGATTTGCTCGCACATGCACTTACATAAGATCCCTACATTACTTTGTTGGGAATATGAATACTAATCTTCTGGCATTTTCCAACCCGTTTCCTCATCCCAAATGGCATCCGTATCATCTAGATGCACATGCCAATCCCCATTAGAAATACTTCTTCTAATATCCGTCAAACAAGTCAACCAATAAAACAGCGCATGCAATGTATCTTCAAAATCATCTGAAAAGGGCAGCTTTGTTGAACCTGCAAAGATCACTGATGGTTCATCCTGCTCATAGTCATAAACACAAAATATTTCTCCAATATCCTTCATTTCAAAACCCGCATTGTATTTATCAATGATGGCCGTTATCTCTTGCTCCTCACTGTTGGTAAGGTTATGGTTTCTCATACAAGTGTAATAAACAGAAATCCCCATGCTACATTTCTCCTTTTTTATAATTTTAACAACGATCACTCAAGAACTTACGTTCTTATTATTATGCCATATTAATCCATTGCAAGTAAATATTCATTGCATTAAACTGCCCGTTATTAACATCATTAATGAAGCAAAGAACCACCCAGAAGAAAGGGCCCTCCCAACTGGGTGATTCTTTTTGAACGAAAGTATTCATTTCTAGATTTTCGCTCAAAAAAAAGCCGAAAATATTAGAAGAACTATATATGGCACTTTACCTGAAAAGAAGAGAGGTGACTTGAAATGGACTTTTGTGTGAGTGGTTACACCGTGGATACGGGAAGCGAAATCCTGGAATATGTAGAGGCTGCTGATGAACGCCAGGCTTACAGGATGGTTTCAGATAAACATAGTCGGCTAAAAAGGGGGTACGCTATCTGTAGTGTGTCGCATCTGGATGGAACAGAGGTGTACTCGAATGTCAGAACAAATCTTAGTCGAAATTGGGACCAACATTAAGAAGCAGTTTCCCAGTGCTGCGCATTTATGCTCATGGGCTGGACTTGTACCTGGGCATAACGAAAGTGCAGGAAAAAGAATATCTATTAAATCTAAAACCGGAAACAAAATTTGAAGTCCGCCTTAGTTGAAGCAGTCCATTCCGTAGAAGCCTCAAAGAACTATCTTGGTGCCATGTACAGACGAATAGCGGCAAGAAAAGGAAGAAAAAGGGCTGCAATCTCTGTCGGGCATGCTATGTTGAGAATAGCCTATTATTTGTTGACTCGTGAAGAAATGTATGTGGATCTAGGCGAAGATTACTTTGACAAGCCCTTTTGCTTTCTTACCATGCGCAATACGCATCTCCATAACGATTCTAACGGCGATTTTTTTCAATCCTCTTTTCATTTCAATAAATGCCTCAGCTTATCTGGGTTCCTAACAAAATATAAGTTGCGAATCGAATTTCTCTTGACATGCATGAGCGCAACAGTTATGTTGTCCTCTCCTGAACGGATAACAAGTCCAGTTTGGCCATTTATATCCCTCATTTCTACATGCACGCCTGCTTCGTAATGAGGAGCCTTACGAATTAAGCCGAGAAGGAACCGGGCGACGAGATCGCGCGATTCAATAGGATGGACGGCGGCGATGGCTTTACCTCCTCCATCTGAGACCAACACGACATCTTTGGAGAGCATGGATACAACCATATCCACGTTACCCTGTTCGAGAGCTGCTAGGAGTCGACGGACCCACTCTTCGCTTGCTGCTTCGGGATTGACTGGTTCATCGGGGGTAATCCCCATCTTTCCTCTCGCACGGCTGATCAGCTTGCGGCAATTCGCTTCGCTTTTGCAAACGAGCTCGGCAATATCAGCATATTCAAAGCCGAGCGCCTCACGAAGTACGAACACAGCCCGTTCCGTAAGGGACAGCCTTTCAAGCAATACGAGCATAGCATAAGACAGCAGCTCGCCTTGAACAACCGATTCAAACGATACATCATTAGGAGTAAGAAAGGGCTCAGGAAGCCATTGCCCGAAATATTGTTCCCGCCTCTTACGCGCCGATTTGAATAAATCCCGACAGCGATTAGTTACCATTTTGCACAAATATGCTTTAGGTTCAACCAAACGTTCCAGCTTTACATCATGCAACTTCAGGAATACGTCCTGCACAACATCCTCCGCATCGGAGACCGATCCAGTCAGTTGGTAGGCAAGCGTTAATAGCAGCCCTTTATAATGCTCATATAACTCCTGCATCTTACAATTCCATCCTTTTCCACCAACCCTCTGTTTACATTATTTTAACAGACTTCCCAAATCCCATGTGAATTTCCTTATTCGCCAACCCAGCTTTCCTGTAAAGGTAATATCTAACCCCCATTGATGTATCCATACCATTCCCTTCTCCGGACCTAAGGCAAAACAAAAAAAATCAATAAATCCCCTATGTGGAGGTGCTTGACGCCCTGCAATATCCGCCGACAAAATCTTTCCAAGCCTTGCCGCTTGGGCGGTCGCTTCCTTACACGTCTTCCCATCCACCCGTCCACTAGCAGGGTCTACGATTCGGGCGCAGTCGCCGATACTGTATACACCCTGGGCCCCTTGAGCCCGATAACTTGCATCTACGACCACGTATCCTTCCGAAGTGATCGGCAACCCGATGCTTTGCAACATTGGGTTGGGTAACAGCCCCAGCGTCCAGACACATAAGCCAACGGACATCGTCTCGCCGTTAGATAAGGTTAACACTCCCTCTTTCTCCTGTAACACCCTACTCCCATGTAAGGTAGTTACTCCGCAAGCGTCAAGTGAACGTTCCAGTTTAAGCCCTATCTTTGCCGGTCCTTCTAGGAAAAGCCTCTTATTCGCGTTAAATAATTTTATTCTCACAGCACTCGGGTCAAGTCCCAATAATAACGCATCTTCACGAATAAAATAAGCTAGTTCGGCAGATGTCTCGATGCCGCTTATACCCGCTCCAACAACGGCAATGGTCATTAATCTCTGACGTTCTTCCGCGCTTTTTTCTTTTACGGCTTTTTTTATATTCGCGCGCCACGCCTCTCGTATCTTCCACGCAGCGTCTAAACTCGCTAATGCCATACCTCCCTGTTCAGGGTCAGGTTGCCGCACGACGCTGCCTACCGCCAAAACGAGGAGGTCATATTTTATCGAATTCTTATTTCCTTCAGCATCCTGACAAAGTAGCCTTCTTTCCTCTGATTCGATTTTCGTTACAGTAGCCCGAACGAATTCAACCCCTTCGGGAAATAACCTAGTTAGAGGGATAGTAATTTCTTCATATCCGACCGCGGGCTTAAAAAGCAATACTTTGCGAAAGTGATAAGAGTTCTTATCGATTAAAATAAGTCGGAGTTTTCGTTTACTTTCTTGACCCTTAAATGTTTTCCAAATCGCTTTAATTGCATTAATACCTGCATATCCTCCGCCAATAACGATGCATGTCAATTCTTTCATTACAACCACTCCTTATTCCGTTTGCATATACAACGAGATAAGGGGTCGTTTTGTGACAACAACGATATGTCAATGACTGCCGATTATCTGTGCTTGAAAAAATCTGCCCCCTTAAAGACTCTTTCCAAATCTAGAAGTTGACAGAAGTCCGTCAAGGCAGACGACGTCTAGCAGTACGTGCTCGACCGGCTTGCCAAGGTCGCCCAGAAGCCGAAAATTGTGGAGGACGTTGTGCGGAAGCTGAATAAAGATCGGACCGTGAACGTGGTTCCTTTACAAAAGGAACAGGAAGCAATCGACAAGGAAATCGCCACCATTGATGCTCAGCGCAAGAAATACTTCAGGCTTTACGAAAGGGATGGAGTGGACGAAACCTGCTGCTCGATCGGTTAAGCGAGTTCAAGGAACAGAACGAATGCCTCCTTGAGCGTAAAATTAACGTAGAGCAGCGGCTCATGGAATGCGCTTCTGACCCTATCCCAGTGAAGCAGGTGCAGCAATTGCTGGGCCAATTCCGCTCGTTGCCGCTCACTTCTCCCCCGGAAACACAGAAGACCATTTCCAGAATGTCATCAGGCAGATTCACTTCGGCGTCCCAAAGGACATGCGAAGCATAGAACTTAAATTCAACCCGCAGGTGCAACAGCATTTTTTTGAACTGGCCCCTTACGCCGAAATGGCGGAAGGGGCATTGGCTGTGAATCGGCAAAAGTCCCCATCCAGATACATCATCAATATATAGCACAAATAAACTCGCAGTAGCCTGTTTACT
Source organism: Paenibacillus sp. FSL H7-0323 (assembly GCF_038002725.1). Taxonomy (NCBI): domain Bacteria; kingdom Bacillati; phylum Bacillota; class Bacilli; order Caryophanales; family Paenibacillaceae; genus Paenibacillus; species Paenibacillus sp. FSL H7-0323. Next base: position 3,031,847 of record NZ_JBBODB010000001.1, read on the forward strand.
CACTATTCCGATCGGAGCGTGACCTACCCTGCTCCTATGGTCTGTATGCTGTAAATACAGGCTCCTGCGAGTTTTTCTCCAAAAAACTTGCCCCTACTTGATACGGTTCACCGCGATGGCTGAAGCGGCATGTTTTTGAAACTGGCGTAGAATTCTTAAGTGTTACAAACACCTTTTGTGGCTCCCCTTTCGTGGGAGTTTCCATGCATCAACTCTTCATGGATCGTATCCATGAAGAGTTGAATACATAGTATTCGTTGTATAGATGTGTCCAATTTATACTAATGGATGTGGTACATAAAGTTCTTCTAAACTGGTAATTTCTTCAGGTGTCAATTTAACCGACAACGCCGAAACGGCATCTTCGAGATGGCTGGTCTTGGTCGAACCGATAATTGGGGCAGTGATCTCTTCTTTTTGCAGCAACCATGCAAGAGCAACTTGTGCGCGTGGAATTCCTTGGTTAGCAGCAACTTCCGCAACTCTCTCTGCTACTTTACGATCAGCCTCTTCCGTTTTAATAAACAACGCTTTAGCTATCTGGTCATTCTCGGATCGTGAGGTCTGTTCATTCCAATCCCTAGTTAACCGGCCTGCAGCCAAAGGCAGGTAAGGAGTGACGCCAACTCCCTCGTCTTTGCAAAGGGGGAGCATTTCTCTTTCTTCTTCCCGGTAGAGCAGGTTTAATCTATTCTCCATAGAGACGAACCGTGTCCAACCGTTGCGCTCTGCAACATGCTGAGCTTTCGCAAACTGCCATGCCCGCATGGAAGATGCTCCGAGGTATCTGACCTTGCCCGCCTTAACTAAATCGTGAAGAGCCTCCATCGTCTCTTCAATCGGCGTATTTGGATCCCACCGATGGATCTGGTACACATCGACGTAGTCTGTTCCGAGTCGTCTTAGACTATTATCAATTTCGGTCATGATGGCCCTGCGGGAAAGTCCCATAGCATTCGGACCTTTGCGCATCGGAACAAATACCTTTGTAGCTATGACGACTTCGTCACGATGAGCGAAGTCCTTTAAGGCACGCCCGAGGATTTCTTCACTTGTTCCGTCGGAATACATGTTGGCGGTACTGAAAAAGTTGATGCCCAATTCGAGTGCCCTCTTAATAATCAGTCTGCTTTGCTCCTCATCCAGAGACCATGGAGTATTGCCGCGTTCAGGTACGCCGAAACTCATGGTTCCAAGGCTTAACTTCGAAACCTCTAACCCGCTGCGTCCAAGCTTCACATATTCCATTTAATAACACACTCCTTATATATTTGTAGGGGAAGGCGTTACGCCTTTAAGTTGACATATCAACCTAGGAAACATAGTAACACCTTGTGGTTGATGCGTCAACCATGATATTATAATCGTATGGATATAAACGAACTTAACGAAGATGAAATGCGGATATGGAATATGTGGAAAGGCTCCTTTAAACGAATCTTCGGTCGCGTTGTAAAAGAGATGTCTGAACACACAGGACTCTCAGAGGGTGATTTTGGAGTATTAGACCGGCTAGTCCAATTTGGCAATGGTAAGCTTCGCCAACAGGAATTAGCTGACTCGATGGACTGGGATAAGAGCCGACTATCACATCACCTAACGCGAATGGAAAAACGAGGTCTAGTTCTGAGGAAACCTCTAGACACAGATCGCGGTGTTCAAGTCATCATTACTTCCGCCGGAAGGTCAGCCTTAGACGAAGCCCTTCCCATAGTCTCAAAGGCAATACGCAAGCATTTTCTAGATCTATTAACCGATCAAGACATTGAGTCGATTACTACACTGGCGGAAAGAACAACATCCTGATTGCTGTTTTTGATGTAAGGAACCGGCCCCTTCCGCCAAAATAGCGGAGGGGGCATTTTCTTTCTTATCGGGCAGAGGGAAGATTCTCCGCAGGCATCCTTGTCATATGTTTCCCCTTACCCGTCCCGCCACGTGCTTGAACTCCGTTCTGACTATAATCCAAGTTTTTGTCACTAAGACGCACCAACCCAAAATAAAAAAACTTGCCACTACTTATGGTACGGTTCACCGCGTTTGATCTTAAACTAAACTGCCCGTTAATTGAATAAAGGCAGCCAATCCACTGATCGGCTGCCTTATGTCATCATTTAGCTATCGCTATTCGATAGTTTAACAATCAAGATTTCTGCATGCCATGGCCACTCTTCTAATGTCTATGCTCAAGGATGTTGATAAGTTTGCCAAACGGATCGCGGACATAGAATCGCCGAACACCCCAAGGCTCATCAATAAGCCCATATTCTATCGGAAATCCAGCTTTCTTCATGCTTTCAAATGTAGCATCGACATCATCGACTTCAATTGATAGATCAGGCGTAGGCGTTTCTGAGCCACCCTGTGAGGCAAAACTAATCTGAATGCTCATCTCCTCGTCTAAACCATAAGTTCTAATCCAACCATGATCCATCATTAAATCAAGACCGAGCACATCCTCGTAGAAGCATTTAGCTGCCGCGATATCCTTCGTGTTTATATTGGCGACGATTCGTTTGACCTTCATTTCAAACCTCCCAGACAGAAATAGATTATCCTTGAATATAGAATGCATTCAACATATAACAGTTAATTCTAGCCTCGACGTTCCTGACCTTTATTTATCCATATTTAGCTGCGGAGGCTCACCGAGCAGAAAACACCAGAAAACACCCGAAGAACTGGCATTAAGTCTGGTTACGAAATCTCCGTACTAACCACCTCAACACAAGAAGCACCACGATTCCGCAAATGGTATAACTGATTGGGCGAATAAATTGCTCCACGATACCCCAGTTGTCACCTAACCGGTATCCCAGATAGATCAAAGCTAAGTTCCACGGGATACAGCCGAGTGCTGTAAATGTTATGAATCTCCAAGCTTTCATTCCAGCAACCCCTGCGGGCAGTGAGATAAAAGTACGAATAAAGGGCAACATACGAGTAAAAAATACGGTACTCTCTCCATAACGCTCGAACCAACGCTCCGATTGCTCCAAATGATGCTCATTTAGGAGAATATATTTTCCGTATTTTTCTAATAACCGGCGTCCACCAGCCTTACCAATATAGTAGGCAATGATGGAACCCAGTAGGTTTCCGAATATCCCAGCAACAGCAACTTCCATAAAAGTAAGCGAGCCTTGCGCAATCAGCCACCCACCGCTGAGCATAATCACTTCACTGGGAATGGGGATACAGGCACTCTCTAGAATCATCCCTAACCATATGCCCCAAATACCCATAGAATTAACAAGGTGAAGCGCGGATTCAGATATCCACGTAAATAGTTGATGCATGAGTGTTCACTCCGCTTCATAAATTTTACTATTCCTTAAGAAAGTCTCGTTATAATTGAACAAAAAACGGGGGGAAAACAAAATAATGATGAAATTCAATATACACAAATTTTTGTATGGCATATTCGTTATAGCCGCTATCTTGCTGATGTTCCCTAAATTTTCTTACAATGATCCCGATACCTTCTGGCATATAGAGCTAGGACAATATATGATCGAGCACGGACAAGTTCTACATCATGCCATACATACTTTTTACGGAGATAAGCTGCCCTACGTCCCTCATGAATTCGGATTCCAGCTGTTCGTTGCCCCGCTTTATGCAGCTTTTGGATGGCCGGGTGTGTATATTTTGACCGCTGTATGCTTGTTCTTTTTAGTGCTCGGATTGCTTCGGCTGGGTAAGGTTTCACGCAAAGAACTGGGACTTCAAGAAGACCATGTTCTCCTGCTCCCTTTTGTGCTGCTAATTTCTTGCTGGATTTATTATAATTATTTCAAAGGCCGTCCACAGATGATCTCTTCGTTTATGATTGTCTGGTTTTTCGTATATTTACGTGAATATCAAATGAGTTCTCAAAAGAAATATGCCGCTGCGATGATTGCCCTTTCTATTGCCATTGCCAATTTCCATGCAGGAGTATGGCTTGTAATTGCTGTATTTACAGGGATGGCTCTGCTTGAATCCTTGATCCAAAAAACGCTGAATGGGTGTAAAATCATAGTCTTCAGTCTCATCTGGTTCGTTGGCATTCTAAATCCAGGCGGCGTAAAAAGTCTCTTGTTTATTTTGACAGTTACGAAGAAAAACTTTAACCTGCTGATCAATGAATGGCAGCCGATTCGGTTCAATAGCTTGGAGAACTTGCCCATCTTACTATTGCTTTTGTTCTTTGCCTGCACACTTCCTTTTGCACTCCAGCGTAAACCGTTCCGTTTTTTTCTTATGCTTGGGATTCTATACCTCGGTGTATCAAACTTCAAGCAAAACCTGTTTATGTGGCTGTTCATCCCCTATTTTGCGGCTGTATTTTTTGATGCGCTTCCTGAGTTCACCAAAACAGGTATTCTAGTCCGACAAAGTACATTACGCGGGTTACTGGCAGTTGGCCTGCTGCTAAACATTGCTTATCTATTCCTTGTACCACCAGTTATTGACGCCAAAAAATATCCTATAGATGAAATGGACTATATTCTGCAGCATACATCTGAAGGTACACGTCCCAAAGTTCTCGCCCACTACGGTTCATCCGGCTATGTCATGTTTCGAGGGGGAGATGTGTTATGTGATGGCAGACAAGATCCCTTCGTGACAAAAGATTCTCTTGGCGTATTGGGTTGGACTGCTTTTGAACGCTCGATGCACGGATTCTCTGAATACCTTCCCGAGATCGTTAATTACGATCAGCCCGATTATGTAATTACGAGCAAAAAGGTCTCATATAAACTACTCAAGGAATGGACACAAAAATTTGGTCAGCCCGTATTTACAGGGACCTATGGCAGTGTCTTCTCGTTTATCCCAGAGTGATGATCCGGCTCATTAATTCCTCACTCTGTAGAACGCAAAAAAAAACGCTGACCTGAGGCAATCTAGCCTATAGTCACCGATCCGCAAATAAGTATTCTGATTAATAACATCCGCATGGTAAGGATATACATAATTAAGACAAATAAGAAAAATAAGTTAGTAAAATATCAAGTCTAGCGTTGATTGTTCCTAAATTGTATAGTATTTTATGGAAGAAAGGTAATTTAAAAGAAGGGAGGAATTAAAAATGGACAAGATGTGTATGGAAATGATGATGAACATGTGTATGGATGATATGATGTCTAAGATGAACTGTATGAAGATGGGCATGGAAAAAATGTCTGAAATGGGCATGATGGATATGAACATGGATATGATGATGAAAAAAATGCAGGACTGCGATGAAATGATGACTATGTGTATGACAATGATGCGCGAAGGAATGCAAATGTCTAAGTAGCCTATAGACCATCGTAAGTTTGGCAGAGCAGACTAACTGCATGCCTTTTTTTATTTTCTATTTATTATTACAATGTGAGCTTAAATTATATCCTGATATATCTACTCTGAATCTTCTTCGATAGATTAATCCGTTCCTGCTTTAACTCCCAGACTTTCTCTTTCCACCGGTACTGCTCTACTGGATCCGCACTTTCCCTCAGCTTATTAAATAAATCCATTAATATTGCATTTATATCGTCGAATTGAATCCACAGCTCTTTCACACTTTGTTCTGTTGTCTCAGCATGAGAAGCCTTGCTCAGCTTATTCAAACGGTCTATGATGTCAGCTTGCCACTGTCCATCGTTAATTGCTTTGGCGTAGTTTAAAAGATCCAGATAATCATCGACAGACATTTTCACCGACTCCTTATTCTGTGTATACCCAGTATTATACTCGGCATTATAGAAATTGCAATAGTCTATCTGTAGAAAAGGCATCTTCTCAGATGCCCCCCCAATGTTATTCCCAATCCGTTACTGGATTTTCCCGCCTTCAACGACAAGCTCATCAGTATATCCTTCACCGTAAATTTCATTTAAGGTTTCTTTGTAGGCTTGATGGATAAATTGTTCTTTACCAAGGGTATCAAGTTCTGTATTAATCCAGTCCAGCAATTCCTTATTCCCCTTTGCCACTGCTGGAGCTATTGTATCCTGACCCCCGAAAGCAGGAATGCTGACCGTAAATCCAGGATTTGATTTAGCCCAAGCAATGAGTTCTGTATTATCGTTAGCGATTGCCGCCCCCCGACCATCTTTAAGCGCTGCAAAAATCTCGGTGTACTGATCGAATTTGAGCAATTCAATATCCGGATATTCTTTGGTAAAATAGGTTTCCGCTGTCGTACCTTTAGCTACAATGAGCTTTTGCTTGTTCCCTTTTAATTGATCAATGGAAGTGATTGGAGCACTGTCTGGGGATACGATCCCAAAGGATAATTTCATGTACGGATTAGCAAAATCCACTTTTTCTTTTCTTTCCTCGGTGACCGTAAAGTTAGCCATAATGATATCAACCTTACCGGATTCAAGATAAGCCACGCGGCTGGCAGCATCAACTAACACAAATTCAACCTTCGAGTCATTCCCTAGCAGATCCTTGGCAAAGCGTTTGGCAATATACACATCAAATCCTTGGTTTTTACCCTCAGCGTCCACATAACCAAAAGGTGGTTTGTCTGCAAATACGCCGATCTTAATCTTCCCTTTCTTCTTTAGCTGTTCAATAGAAGTGAATTTAGAAGATGCTGAGTTTCCGTTGTTATCCGAACTATTTCCGCAAGCAGCCAATCCCATCAATAATATACTTACACCTACCAGCATCGTTAGCCATTTCAAACTTTTCTTCATTTCTCTTCCTCTCCTATTTCTATAATTTTTCGTACTGAAATATATCCAGAAAATGCTGGGCACGTTCTGTCGCAGGGTGGGTAAAAAATTGTTGCGGGGCAGCGATCTCACATATCTTGCCTTGATCCATAAACACGATCCGATCCCCAACCGATTTGGCAAACCCCATTTCATGAGTCACGATGATCATCGTCATTCCTTGCTGAGCAAGCCCTAAGATCACATCAAGCACTTCCCGAACCATTTCCGGATCCAAGGATGCTGTCACTTCATCAAATAACATAATCTCCGGATTCATACATAAAGCTCTTACTATAGCTATTCTCTGCTTTTGTCCACCGGAAAGCTGGCGTGGATAGTCCAGTTTACGCTCAAGCAGCCCTACCCGCTCTAAGAGCTGTTCCGCTTGCTGCGTTGCTTCTTTAAGCTCTCTCTTTTGTACTTTCAGAGGGCCTAGAAGAATGTTATCCATAACCGTCATATGCGGGAATAACTCATAATTTTGAAAGACCATTCCGATATGCTGCCTAACTTCACGCCAATCTACAGCAGCCCCCGCGAGGTTCTGCCCACGATATTGTATCGCCCCTTCCTGAACCGGTTCCAAACCGTTAAGACAACGTAGGAACGTACTTTTTCCACAGCCAGAGGGACCGAGAATAACGATTACTTCTCCTTTTTCGACCTGCAATTCAATGCCGTCCAGAACCTTTCGCTCTCCAAAATATTTGTGTAATTGTGTAACCTTCAGCAGGAGTTCTCCGGAATCTGCCATTACAACCGTTCCTTCCTAAGCCTTAATTTTGCCATCTGCTTTCAACTTTTTTCGAAAGTCTGGATAACGGAAAACATACAGAAAAATATAATATAAAGATAAAGCCGTATACCCAGAATGAAGCGGTGGGCGCTTTTATCACGCCGAGTTCAATGATCTGCTGCCCGATCTTTACCACCTCAATCACTCCAATCAGCACCACCAGTGATGTTGTCTTGATCATTCGTGTGGCAAGATTAATCATTCCCGGCAGCATTCTGCGTACAGCCTGCGGGATCAAAATATGCCGATAAAGTTGACTGCTGCTCAGACCTAGCGCCCTAGCAGATTCCACCTGATGTTTTGGCATAGATTGCAAAGCTCCACGAACAAGATCCCCAATCTCCGCAGCTCCCCATAAGCTGAACACCAATATAGAGGTAGCCTCCCCGCTGATATCGATATGAAGTAATGGAGAGAAACTGAAATGTACTACATACAGCCACACTAGAATCGGAATAATTCTAAAGGTCTCCAAATAAAGACGTAATATAAACCTTAATGGCCTCGATCCCAGCGTCCGGAGCAATCCCATAACGATCCCTAATAACGTACCGATTCCAATAGAGAGAAATGATATTTCAATCGTTACAAGTAAGCCCCCTAATAATCGTTCGAAATTAGAACCTTCAAAAAGCACCTCAATCCCCGAATTCTGCATATCTCACCTTCCTTTCCACCCAAGTCAATAAAAGCGATAAGGGCAGGACTAACACCAAATAGGCGAGTACCAGAAGGAGCAGAGACTCCGCTGTTTTGTAATGCATGCCGATTAAGTCTTTTGCCACATTCATCAAATCCATTAAAGCAATGGCACCCACAATAGAGGTTTCCTTCAGCAGAAAGATCGCATTTGCCCCTAAAGAAGGAATACTTATCGCAAAGGCTTGGGGAAAAATAACATATCTGACCAGCTGCAGCTTAGACAGTCCAATGCTCTGACCTGATTCAATCTGCGATTGGCTAACTGCCTCGAACCCACTTCGAAAAGCCTCCGTCATATAGCTCCCGCCCAAAAATGTCATGCCTACAATCGCACAGGTCATCTCGCTAAAGTGAATTCCGATCTTAGGTAAGCCATAGTAAAGAAAAAAGAGCTGCACAAGTAAAGGGGTGTTCCGTGAAAGCTCAATGTAGATCTTAATAACATCACTGACGATTTTGACCTTATAGTACAAGACGATACTGAACAGTAATCCAATAAGGAGTGAGAATACAATAGCTAACAACGCTAACTTCACTGTCAGCCACATCGCCTCACCATAAAGCGGCAAACTCTCGTAGATAAACTCCCAGTCTAAATTCATATCTGAGTAACCCGATCCCCTTTTCTTAATTTCTAATAATTATCAAAATCTTACATTAAACCTTACGCGTGGTGATATGATTTTATTCATACTATTCCAAGTAAATAACTACGTTTTAAAACTCTTGTATAGTAGTCCACAAAAAAAACCGCTAAGAGATTAGTCTTAGCAGTTTCCTTGTTCTATAGGATAAACCTTGCCCCACCCTAACATCCCACTACCAATAGCCTCGGATGCCGGTCTGCAAGCGGATCAGCGCTTCCATATAATAATAATCTCCCCAAATCATATGACCATCAGGCACACGTCCACCTCTCACATGATAAGAACCATGCTTTAGAAGTCCCTCTGCTTCCGGATTTCCAGATGTCGCATAATGTTCCACTAGAGATTTCATGCTACGGTGTAAAGCAACTTCATAAATGGTCCGGTCCGGATCGTCTACGCCTAGGTGATCGAGCAGTTCCAAAAGACCGGCTGCCGCAATCGCCGAAGCCGAGCTGTCGCGAGGGGTCTCCGCTCCCACTGGCACATCGAAATCCCAATAAGCCACACCGTCCTCCGGTAGATGACTGATAAAATAATCCGCTAGGCTCTTAGAAGTCTTAAGAAAATCCTCTTTCTGCGTATAGCGATACGCCAGAGCAAAACCGTATATTCCCCAAGCTTGACCACGTGTCCAGGTCGATCCGTCCTCATAACCTTGATGTGTTCCCCCACGAATTGCATTTCCGGTAGCCGGATCAAAATAAAAAGTATGGTAAGAGGAGGCATCCCCACGCACAAGAAATTTCCGGCTCTTAAACGCATGTTCGAGCGCTATTTCATAATAGCGCTTATCTCCTGTTTCCTCCGCTGCCCAGAACAATAGAGGTAAATTCATCAAGCAGTCAATAATGATACGTCCCGCATTCTCCGGGTCACTCTCCAGTCCCCAGGCCTGAAGAACCCCTGCTGGTTCACGCCAGCGCTTGCACAGCGTGTCCGCAGCTTGCAGACCGACAGCTCGCGCCGCTTCGCTGCCCGTTATTTTCCACTCCGCTACTGCGGTCAGTGTATACAAGAAACCAATGTCATGATGGTCCAGGGCGATGTGCTGATCCAGACGATGCTTGAAGTCCCCTAACCAAGAGGCTGCCGCCTCCTTATAGCATGAATCCTTACTATATTCATAAGCAAGCCACATCATCCCAACATAGAAACCCTCTATCCAGTCGTCGTTGTCTCCCCATTCGTACTGTTGCCCCTCAGCGATATGAGGCAGTTTGCCCGGATGGTTAGCCATATTGCTCCCAACTTTGTGAATCGCATCCTCAATAGCCTTATTCCACATCTTTGTTTCTCCCTTCCCTTAAATCAACAGTATGCAAAAGTGTATCGTTACTAGGTTCGTATACAGCAACCCTTCCGTCCGAGTGCCATTGAATAAGCGGTGGTGAAGCAAGACTTGCCTGGTTCTCCGGAGTATTCGTCGCTCCGAAGACAGCAGATATCAATACTTGCTCTCCCGGTTCCAGTCTGGAGCACAAGCTCGGAAGAAGTGTCCGCGGCTTCAGCAGATTGGTATTCGGCTCGGGATATACGCACTCTCCCCGATCAAAGCCGCATAGCCTATGTATGGCACTGATTCCCCAGGGCAGCTGTACCGAAATAGCAGTGTTTGATACATTAATAATTTCCCGTTCACTGTGCGAGAAGCCAGCTGACTGGCCAATGGCAAATCCACCCTCCGCTACATCCAGCCGCCGGGCAGTATGAATGCTGTGAACACGAACATGCCATAGACCTGCCGGAATAATCCATGTCTCCACATGTACATCACTCCAGGGATGCCAGCGGGAATATACATAGCTGTCCCCGATTTCCCAGGTCTCGCAGAATCTGCGTACCCGATAGTGTTCATCACATTCGCATAGTGCGAGTGTAGAATCGTAAGCGCCTTGAACCAACCCGTAACCCGCTTTCGGGACACTAAAGCCAAACAGAGTGGAATATGCAAATTTAGAATATTTGGCTGCACTATGGGCCATATCAAAGTTAGCCATCTGTCCAGAGGTATAGGCAATAACCTGCCTGTTTCCTTCCGGACGACTCACAAGCATTCGCGCCTCTTGGAGAGCCCGTACCTCTTTCAAAATAGGCAACGGCTCTTCCTCCGCCTGCCAAAAAGGATGATCATCTGGCAAGGCAAGAATAAGCATAGCTTTAAAGGCCCAATACGGAGATCCGGGGGCGTTGTAGTTCTCTGTCATGACTAGATTCGGATAAGCATATCCGATGCTAAGCAGTCCGTCTAATCCCATAATAGGTTGTTCAAACCACCAACGAAAATGGCGCATAATGATTCCTTTAAGAACGCCATATGAAAAAGGAACCATATCTGCATACACCAGCGCACTCCAGAATGAAACCTGTGCAAAACGATAGGTCAGGCTACGACCAAAAGGAAGTGCGCTTCCGTCCTCAGCGAACCAATAAATGAAATCCTCGGCAAATCGTGCGGATCTTTCCCGATAAACAGCAGCTCTCTGAGGATCATCATCCGCCATCAGCTTAGCGTATATCAGCGTATAATAATGCATAGCAAAAGCAATATAATAGTCCCTCTGATCGGTCAATCCATCGGAATACCAACCGTCACCAAGATAGTAATTATCGATCTGCGCTAGATAATCATCCATTATGCTCTGATCATAAGGTAATCCGACTTTCTTGAAGCCCACATTCACAAGAACCGTGAACATCAGCCAGTTATTCGGATTGGAACGATCCACATGATTAATCTGATTTAGCCAGTTATATACATTCATTTTCTGCGTGTCGCTCAGCGGCTCCCACATTTTATGTGGTGCAAGAGCAAGCCCCAGTCCCAACACGGCCTGCTCTACCATACGCTGATCTTTGGTAGTAAATTGCCCCCAATATTCTTCATGCTCCGGGTCTGTTCCGTTGATGATCCCTTCCAGAAACATCGGCCAGAGTGCACTTTCCCCTCCACCGCTGGCATGGGGAACAAGGCCCCATAGAGGACGGGCGAAAGCTTCCATAAGCGCTGTAGCTTCATTGTAAATCGATCCTGTAGCGCCCATATTAATTCCTGCACAACCAGAGGTAAATCTGCGCTCCAGTGGAGTATATAGTTCATTTAGGAACATCTGTAATTCATTTTTAGTGCCCTTTATTCCCACAGCAATGTTTCCTCCTGTCCACACTCAATGCCAAGTGGCATATTCACTAGGCCTCATGCCCATTTCCCGTTTAAACAGCTTGATGAAATAACTTTTGTTGGCATATCCTAGATACTCGGAGATCTCTTCCACTGTCTTTTCAGATTGGTTAAGCAGCTCCTTTGCCTTCTGAAGCTTTAGCATATTTACATATTCGATGAAGTTCTGGTTTGTTTCCCGTTTGAATAAGCGGCTGAAATAACTGGCATTTAAGTTAAGGCGGCCTGCCATGTCCTCCAGCGTTATTTTCTCCGTCACATGACTAATCACGAACTGCTGGGCTTTGATGACCTCACTCCGTTTAGACTTGATGGAGAACATACTTATTTTCCGCGCTAATTCCTCCAAGTACTGCACCAGCCATTGTTCCAAATGCTCCAGAGTTTCAATGTCACCAACCACGCTAAAAAGCTTTTCTTCGGTTATAGGCAATGGAGATTGCAGAAGCTGTTTCGTCTTCATCTGCAAGTCCATCAGCAAGCGAAGCACACATTCCTTGACTTCATTCGGATGGAATTTTTGCGAGGCCACCCATTCCCTCCATTCCTTTACATGAACGCGAAGCTCCGTGTTCCTGTTCAAGGCAATATCATCATTGATAACAGCGTACAAGGTTCCATATTCAGCATAAATATCTTCTCCGGAAAAGCAGACTTCTTCAAAACGGTGGATTCCCGCCGCAGGGAGATAAAAGCGCTGTATTTTCTCCCTCAGCATCCGCTGCAATGTTCCGCGAATTTCCTCAGGACTGCGCGCCTCAGCGCCAAATAAGCAAGAGACAGAGAGTTTAAGATATTTTTGAACCGCAGAGGCTGCATTTTGAATGGAGTGATAGATAGCCTGGTGATCTTTGGAAGGCTGGTCGCTGCAAAAGAGAATGACAATCTCCTTATGGCTGTATCTCGAAATAAACAGACTGTGATCAGCCTCAAGCACTTCCTGCATAATATTCTCAACCGCAAAAGAAATCGTATATTCACTCATCCGGCGCACCCTTGAAGCTTCCTCTGGACGATCAATTACAATAACCAGCGGGATATAGTTTTTGGCATGGATCATAATTCCGTTTGATCGGGCCTGCTCGATCCAAGCCCCCTTATCCCAGGATTGATACAAGGTATCTTTTAGAAACTTTTCCTTCAGCGCGGCGCGATTTTGAGACTGCTTTTGCTTATAAACCAGCATCTCTGTATGCTGCTGCCTATTCAGTCCCACTTCCGCCACAAGGGTGCTAATCGCTTGCTGTAACTGCTCAATATCCAGTGATTCTTTTAAAATATATTCTCCTACGTTTAATTTCAGCGCTTGCTGGGCGTATTTGAATTCGTTGTGGCAGGAGAGAATAATCGCACGGATTCCGGGCTGCACAGCTCTGAATAGCTCCAGCATCTCCAGCCCGTTCATCTTGGGCATGCCAATATCGGTAATAATAAGATCTGGTGGACTCTGCTGTGCTTTTTCCCAAGCCTCGAGACCGCTATAATAACATCCGATGAGTTCAATACCGAGCTCACTCCAAGGTACGGCCTGCGACAAATAACGGATAACCGGATAGTCATCATCCACCAATATTGCCGTCAGCATTCTCCACACCCACCTTTCCGTAATCCAGAGGAAACTCCAGACAAATCTCTGTGCCCACATCAGGTTCACTTTGAATATTCAGCTTAAAAGAAGCGCCATAAATCATACTGAGGCGTTGGGCCACATTGCGTAAACCTATGCCGGAGAACCCTTTTCTGTCCTCCTCTGTAATTTGTTCGCTGCTGTATGCGGTTTCACGAAGTCTTGTTAAAGTTTCCGGCGACATCCCGATCCCATTATCCTTAATGGTGATAACCAAGCTTCCCGTAGTTGCAACAATACGAGCTTCAATAAAAATCTCGCCACCAAACTGCTCGAAGCCATGGATGATGGCATTCTCGATCATGGGTTGAATCATAAATCGAGGCACCAGTGCTTCAGCGCTACCGTCCGCTAAATTCATTTCCAGCCTGACCTGATTGGCATGGCGGAAATTCATTAAAGTGACATAATGCGATATCGTATCTGTCTCCTCACGAAGCGGGATAAACTCATTGTCCCTGTTAAAGGTCATCCGGAGCAAAGACGACAGCGAACCAATCAACTCAGCATTCTCCCGATCGCCTTGCATCAGGATATTTAAGCGAATCGAATTCAGCAGATTAAACATAAAATGTGGATTGATCTGCGCTTGCAGCATCTCTAGTTCGGCTTTTCTTTTTCCCGTCTGTTCATAAGTGATTTGTTCAATCATAGACTCGATCCGATCCAGCATCTGGTCAATGGTGCGGGCGAGCTGTGCTGCCTCATTATTCCCTCGAATGAACGAACGTTCATCCAACTGACCACGACCTATTCGCTTTACAAAAGCGCTTAATTTTACGATTGGCTGAGTCAGCTTTGAGATTAGAACGGTTAAGAGAACGGAAAACAAGGTAAAGAAAAGAATCTGCACCGCCAGGCTGATAAATAAAATCTGCTTATTTTTGGACAAGGCTGCCTTCAGCGGGATAATGCTGACCATCCGCCATTTGTTACTGCTCAGCTCCTGATCAACATATAAAAACTTCTCTCCGTCGATTTCCACAGTGTCAAGCTCGCCATCCATTTTCAACCACGTCATCGTCTCTCCGATTCGGGTCTTGTCAGCATGGGAAACTACAGTTCCCTTGTCATCCAAAAGCATCATCTCTTTATCATTATCGTTATTTAGATAAGGACGGAGCTTACGCTCATTGATATTAATAATTAAATATCCGATGGTACTGCTGGAGGTCGATTGAATCGGCCTCGCAATGGTTACCCAATCAGCTGAGCCTTTATCAGAATAATTGTAGTACGTATCGTGCTCCGCTCTCCAATAAGTCGAAATGGGTTGAATTTGTTTCAGCAACGATGTCCAATTTTTGTTGTAGAAATTTTTCGGGTTAAAGTCACTGTAAGGATAGCTGGTATAAATCAAACCATTTTTTCCGATTAACGTCACCTTCAAATATTCTGTTAAAACAAACATATCATCCAGCATCCGCGACATACGGTTATACTGAATGATCTGCTTTGGTGCACGGAGCGACTCTGAATCGGCAGACATCATCTGCCTGATCTCGCTGTTCTGGAGCACAAAGTTGGACTGTTCCAGTGTCTGTTCAAATATGGCATTCATATTGGCGCTGGCTGCATTTAAAGATTCTCTTGCGCTACCAACCGCTTTCTCCAGAATGAGATCCCGGGTCAAATAATCAGTAACCATGTAAATGCAGACAAGCGGGATCAGCACGCAGATCAGCGATGACCAGACAAGTTTCTTACGGAGGGATTGATGCTTTCTAAACACGGATTACAGACCCCACATCTGTTTGAATTTGGAGCAGGAGGCAGAAATGCTTTCCTGCCCCCACATTATAAGCCCCCTTTGAAAAGCGTACAATCAGCCTCCGCTTACTTTCCGCTATTGTTCTGAACAACTTCCGTTATTTTTTTATCGATATTGGCAACTGTGACATCCAGATCCTGTTGGCCAAGGAGATACATCTCCGCTTCTGGAATAACGTTGTTCTTAGCTTCATCCGCATATTTAGCCGGAACCTGCGTTGCACCAGGTGTCGAGTTCTCCATCGTATATTTCAGAGAATCCACATCAATCTTAGAGAAATCCTTAGAACCACTCACAATTGTATCCACTAATTTGTTCGTATCCGATTTGGCCCAACCAGAGAAAACGCGTCCACCGATTTCCAGTCCTTCTGAGGTATACCAGCGCACAAAGGTATAGGCAGCCTCCTTATGCTTGGATTTAGCGGCTATTCCCATGTAGGTCGGCTGTACGGGTGAGTAATGTTTGCTCTCACTGTCAAGACGGGGGATCGGCGCAAACGCGGTAACAAAGGTTGCCGGAATGGCATCCGTTCCACCCGATTCCGCAACCATCCAGTCGCCCATCGGAAGCATCGCTGCTAAACCGTTAAAATACTGATTCCGGTAGGCTAGTTTTTGCGAAATAATATCCTCATAAGGAGTGGCACTCTTATCTTCGTACATCATTTTCTTCATCATCTGCAGATTAGCCTTAAATTGCGGGTCAAGTGCATTGGAGGTTCCATCAGCTTTTAGAAAAGTATTATCCGTAGACTTGCTCATCAGCTGGAGCTGGAAATAATCCGGCCAATTATGCAAATACGCACCAAAACGTTTCGTTGCGCCCTCACCCTTGGTCAATTTCTTGGCATACTCTTCGAAATCCGCCCATGTCCAGTCGGTCGGAACCGGAAGGCCCGCCTCATCTAACATTTCTTTGTTAAGGAGCACGAACCAGCGCTGCATGGAAGACGGTAATGCATAGATTTTGCCATTGACCGTAGTGTCCACCAGATATTCATCTGCGAGTTTATAACCTTCCTTCTGAATATAGTCATCCATCGGTTCCAACAAACCGATATCTGCACGCTGTGAATAGTTGGTATAAGGCAGTTCGACAATATCCAGCGGATCGCTCGCAGCCGCCATCAAATCCAGCTTCTGCATAGAGGCAACCGAATCACCTTTTTCATTCAGCAAATCTACTTCCACATGAATACCGGGATGCGTCTTCTCAAACTCCGCGATAATCGTGCTCCATTTCGCTTTGGCTTCTGTCTGCCAGGTGCTCAGCTTCAGGGTAACCTTCTCTGCTGCAGGCTCTGAATTTCCACCAGCATCGGGTGCATTAGTCGCTCCTGCATTATTGGTTTTCGCATTTCCGCCGCAAGCGGCCAATGATAACGCCATCGATGTGATGATGAATGCAGATAATAATTTCTTTTTCATATAGACCCTCCTATAAATGTGTTGGGCATTACTCGCTTAATAACCAGTGACTATGTAACTGCTTACAAGAACATCCTAACATGCAGGATTGACGAGGAAAGTTCTCATATTCTACCGAAGAGAAACTATTTTGACTTTTATTATCCTTTCACACCTCCGAGGGCAATTCCCTCAATAACCTGCTTCTGTCCGAGTGCAAAAATGATCAGCAACGGCAGGATTGCAGATACCGCACCAGCCATCATGAGTGAATAGACATCCCCGTATTGGTCGCCGAACAACCGGATCCCCAGCTGAATCGTAAACAGCTCCTTGGATTTCAAAAAAATGAGTGGATATTGATAGTCGTTCCAGGTCCAAATAAAGCGCAAAATAGCATAAGTAGCTACAGCGGGACGGATCAGCGGAAAGGCAATCTGTAGAAAAGAGCGAAAATGCCCTGCTCCATCCATCCGCGCCGATTCAAGATACTCGTTGTTTACCCCCATAAAAAATTGCTTGAGCATAAACGCTCCAATAATACTAAAGCTGTTAATCAGGATTAATCCCAAATGTGTGTCAATCAAATTCAGCCAGTTAAACAGTAGAAACTGTGGAACCAACGATGCCTGCGGAGGAACCATATAAAGTGCCAATACAACTATAAACATCGCATCCCTGCCCGGAAAACGTAGCTTGGAGAACCCATAAGCAGCAAGTGCGCATATCAGCACATTAATTATAGTCGTAGCCAGCGTAATATAAATGGAATTTCCATAATAGCGAGCAAAGTCACCCGACCACACCTGTTTATAATTTTCAATGAGGTTCCACTGCTGTGGCAACCATTGAATCGGAAAGTTAAACACATCTTTCTCCAGCTTAAAGGAAGTGGATAACATCCATAGGAATGGTAAAAGAAATGCGATACCTAGCAGTCCCATGGCGATGGTCCAGAAGGTTCTGGATAAAAGCTCTTTTTTCACTGTAATTTCTCCTTTCCGCCTTTAATAGTTGACCCATTTTTTTTGCGCCAACATCTGCAAGGCTGTAATGATCAGGCAAATAAGGAACAGAACGAGTGCCATGCTAGAGGCGTAACCCGTCTTCAGCTGATTGAAGGCTGTATCATATAACTCGTAGACGATAACGGTCGTGGAGTTAGCCGGTCCACCCTGGGTCAATACTTGTATCAGATCAAAGATTTTAAATGAGCCGATAACCCCTGTTACCAGCAGGAAAAAGGTAGTTGGCGAAATGCAGGGAACCGTGATGTTGCGGAATTTGCGCCAGACGTTGGCACCATCAATATCAGCCGCTTCATAAAGATCCTTAGGAATACTCTGTAAACCTGCAATAAAAATAATAATGTTGTAACCGAGCTGAATCCAGACTTGAATCAACATCAGCGACGGCAGAGCATAATGGATATCCGCTAACCATTTGGGTGGGTTGTTCCACCCCAGTGACATCAGGAATTGATTGACGGGTCCCAGTGAAGGGTGAAACATAACCTGCCAAACCATAGCGATGGCAACTACACTGGAAATGTACGGAAGGAAATAAATCACTTTAAACAAATCCTTCAGAAAAACCTGTTTATCAATCAGGATAGCCAGCAGCAGGGCAACGATGATCGTAACCGGTACTGTGATAATAAAGAGCAAATTGTTTAGCAAGCTTTTCATAAAAGCATCATCATGAAACAGCCTGATGAAATTATCTACGCCCGCGAACTTAATCCCCCCTAACCCAGCCACAAAGTTCCAGTCCGTGAAGCTTAACAGCAGTGAGCCCAGCACCGGGATCAACGTCAAGATGATCAGCCCAAGCATAAGCGGAGCAACGAATAGATATCCCGCCATCGCTTCGCGTGTGTCCATGTTAAGATGAAACCTTTTTTTGCGTATCATAGTTCTCCTCCTTTACTTATCCATAATTGTAGAAAAAGTAAGCAGTCTTCATAAGAACTAGAATTGTTCATTTTGGAACGAATTTTACCGATCCAGCAGTTTTATATTCCTTTTGCACAACGCAAAAAAAGCGCGAGCCAAGCTCCCGCAGTAAACAAAATCCATATTGAGTTTTACATAAAGCAATCGCGTTATACCGACGTAACCTCTACAGTCCCTTTTCCATCAACGCCCGCACTATTCAGCTTTTTCCGAAAAATCATAAACAAAACCAAACCCATCACACTCGTTATTACCTCAGTCACAGTCATCGACCAAATCACACCATGCAGGCCAAAAATAGAATGCAATACGATAATCATCGGTATAAATAATACACCTTGGCTTATCGCCATAATAGTAGTGGGTGTGCCTTGCCCTGTTGCTTGAAAAATGCTCATAAATAATCCGGTAAATCCATTAAATAAAGCGGAGATCAGCATCGCTGCCAAAATATAAGTTCCCATGCTTAACACAGAAGGATCGCCTGAGAACCAATGAAGAATCGTTCCTCTAAACACATATACTAGACTTACAAAAACAACTGCAATGCTGCCTATATATGCAAAAGCGTATTTGATGCTGGATTTAAGTCTCTCCGTATTTTTACTAGCAAAGTTAAAAGCAAATAGCGGAATCAATCCCAAAAATAAACCCATCGATAAAAATTCTGGAATCTGCACAATTCTTAAAGCCACACCAAATCCGGCGACCACACTCTCCCCATATTGAATGGAATAGTTATTTAACAAAAGCGTGCTGACAATTAAAAAACTGGCTTGCAATAGCTCGGCTGTACCTATTTTATAAACCTCAATCTGATCTCGTACAGATATCTTGAAATGCTTCAAAAATCCTCTTAAATGCTCACTTTTCGTTTCCAAAAAGTAAATATAATAAATGGCAGAGCCCAAATTTGCTAAAACCATAGCCAAAGCAGCTCCGGCAACATGCCAATTCAGCACGAGAATAAATAAAGGATCAAAAATCAAACTTAAAGCCGTACTGATAAAAATACCATACATCGATTCCTTCGAGGCACCTTCCGAACGGACCAGTTGTTCCAAAGCAAAATTAAGCACAACAGCAAATCCGCCTGCAAAAAGAGTGAGCACATAAGACTTCGTAAAGTCTAAGGTAGCAGCATCTGCACCAAGCATTCGCGTGATCGGATTAATAGCTAACCAAGCGATGAGCGCGATAAGAAGCCCCACTACAATACTCCCGTAAAAAGTATATCCGGCAACCTTTTTCCCTTTTTCCGTCTCTTTTTGCCCCGCCAAGCGAGTTATAAATGTTCCTCCGCCTACCCCCAGCACATTTCCAAAAGCCATTAAAACGGTGAAAATAGGCAGGCCCAGCGTGATTGCCGTCAGCATACTGGTATTGTGTAATAAGCCGATGAAGTAAGCATTGATTACATTATAAATAGTACCCACAGACATCCCAATCATCATGGGAATCGATAAATGAGCGATCGCTTTTTTCATGGGCGCCGACTCTAAATAATATTGATTTGAGAACTCATTTGTCATAAGTGAACCTCCGAACGTTTATAAACTTGAACTAACTTTTTGAAGTAACGACTTTAGGGTTGCAGTTTCTTCCGGACTAAGCGCCTTAGTAATGCTTGCTTCTACCTCAGAGAAAATCTCATTGAACTCTTCCACTAAAAGAGCACCTTTTTCCAATACAAAAATACTCTTTTGACGTTCATCATTTTCAGGAGTGACACGCTGGATATACCCTTTCTTCTCCAACCCCTGAAGCATACTGGTAATGCTCGCCCCCTTCCTGTTAAAGACCTCCGCTAAATCCTTCTGAATAACCCCTTCTGCTTGATTCTCAAAAATATAGCCGATCATGCGGCCTTGTTGTGAGTTCAGACCTAACTCATTTAACCTGGTGTCAGCTGTACCTTTTATTTTCATCCCAATCTCTCGTATTAAATTAGAAAATGGTGTGTCTACCACGGGTTTGTTCATTGTTATTTCCTCCTCTTGCGGATTAGTTAGAACTCTAAGTAACATCATTATCATAATAGATAGAACTCTAACTGTCAAGGTTCTAACTAAATACAAAAACTCCTCTCCAGCACTTGTCGAGTAGACAGGTACAAAAGAGGAGTTTATAGAGAGAATTACATCACAAGTTCTTCTAGGTTTCCAAATAAGACTTTTGTTGATTTCAGCTTGGATTCATTGCCGACAACTGTGAAATAATTTTGTTCCGTCACAGCCTTAAGCAAATCGGCATACTGTCTGATGTCTTCCGGTGTGGTCGACAAGATTTCATCCCGTTCCTGCTGCAGCTCGGCCCCGGTCACCTGTTCAAAATAATGCCGGTCCGCCCGCCGTCCCTGAGCGCTTGGGCTCAGCGGCTGGTCCAACATGGACAGGGTGCCGATAATTGCTTTGGTCATCTCGTCGGCATCCGCTTCATATCCTTCGGTGAATCGGTACGCCTGATCATAAACCCCCAGCGTCTCCTGCAAATTGGGATCACGGTAGGAAGTGAACATCAATATCCCATCTCTGCGCAGCATCAGGCTGCCGCCATAAGCTCCGCCCTTCACGCGCACAGCATTCCACAGATAGGTGAGGCTCATGATTTTTTTGAGCACCTGCATTTTGCCGGAATACGTAAATCCTAGCTTGTTGAAGTCGTAGCCTTTAACCACATATTGCACCTGGCTGGAAGACATAAAACCTTCATTATCCGCATGCCCCTGCGCCGTAATCTTAGGTTTATTCACCACTGGCCGATCCTGAATATCCAGCTTCGCTACATTAGCGGCGAATTCTTCATACAAATCAGGGGTACCCGTCACGCTGATGATTAAATTCTGTTTATTGAATAAAACCGTACAGATATCCTTCAGCGTGTCTGCCACCACAGCTCCCTGCTGATCGATCTTCTCGGCAAGCTCACGGATAAAGCGGTAATAGGCCACGCCACCCTGTTGTTCCTGATACGCTCCCATGTCCGAAAAATAAGACATCAGGCGGCTGGCCGCGATTTCATTACCTTTTTGATTCAGGACGGATTCCATCTGTGAGGCTTCCCGCCGGACGATTTCCTGTAGCTTCGTCAGGTTATCGAGCGCGCTGGTATAGAGCATCTCACGCAGCAGATCCAGCGATTCGCCAATATGCCCCGCCATCACCTTAACCTGCGCAGTGAATTTAGGCTGATAACTGGCCCCAGTATCTTTTGCAGCGCCAAAGATCTCATTTTTGAAATGAATGCCTCCGGTTTTGATCCCAATTTCACTAGTGAGCTCTTCAATGCTGTAAGAAGCTGTCTCCATTTGGCCCAATACCTCTGCCAGCAGCACAAGATAAGGAATTTGCTCAGGAGCCACAACACTCGTATCCCAATAAAACTTGCAGTACGCAATCTTTTGAGTAGATACGTCATGGTGGATCAGCTTTAGACCCTCAAGGTTATATTCATGGGATGGCACCTGAGGTTCAGCACTGCGGTTAATGTCCTGTAGAGATAAACTCGGCAGCTTCTGCAAATCCTCGGCTGCATCTGCACGACCTTGCCGCGCCAGAAGATGCTGAGTACTCTGCACAAGCTGCTCCAGCTGGTCTGGTTGCTGTGATGATTTGTATTCACTTAATTGACGCTGGGTGCTCGCTTCCTTGTCGGCTGCAATCGTCTTGGACGGGTTCAGCACCACCAGACTGCAATGATCACTGTTCAGTAAGTAGACCTCAATCAGCTTCTCAAAATAACGATCCGTTATCTTTTCCCGAATGGTAGTGAATACCTCTTCATAAAGCATATGAGTAGACGGCTGACCGTCATAGAGCCAGGACTTCATCACTTCGATATTGTAAGTAAGTCCCTTTGGATATCGGCTAAAGTCCGCTTCCCGCAGCTCAAATTCTTTGCTGTTGACCGCCGCCAGCACCAGCTTCTCATCCAGCCCGTTCTTAACCAAGCTGCTTAATGTGGTCTTCACCAGCTCCACGAAGGCATCTTTGGCGGAAGCGTTCGAATGTGTCAGAGTAATGCCAAGCAGCGGCTGAATCATACTGTCGGAATAAAAAGCAAAGGCATCTTTGCCCAGACCGCTTTCCAGCAGGGCTT
This sequence comes from Paenibacillus sp. FSL H7-0323, assembly GCF_038002725.1. NCBI lineage: Bacteria > Bacillati > Bacillota > Bacilli > Caryophanales > Paenibacillaceae > Paenibacillus > Paenibacillus sp. FSL H7-0323. The sequence goes on from NZ_JBBODB010000001.1 coordinate 3,054,737, forward strand.
GCTTAAGCGGAGCTGCATTGCTGTCCATCAGCATGCTTTTCAAAATATCAAAAGCCAGATTCAGTTCCCGATCCGTAGAGGTTCCAATTACATAGTTCAGACTCAAATAAGTTTTGTCGTCGGCCGTTTCTGCTTCCAGAATCGGATAATCCGCTACCAGCTCCGTCATTCCGGTAGGCTGTTGTAGGGGAATGGAGGTATCAAAGCTGTTTTTTTCATAACGGCTAAGGTATTCCTGGTCTATAAATTGCAGCTTCTCTTCAATAGAGACGTCTCCGTACAGATAAAAATAACTGTTGGACGGATGATAATAATTGCTGTGCGCCTCAAGGAATTGCTCATACGTAAGCGCAGGAATCTCCTGCGGATCTCCACCTGAAGAATGACGATAAATCGTGTCTGGATACAACGACTTTTTGATCCTGTCCATCAGTACCGTAAACGGCGAGGAATAGGAACCCTTCATCTCGTTGTAAACCACGCCTTTATAGATCAGCTCAGCTTCTGTTTGCTGAAGCTCGTAATGCCAGCCCTCTTGCTCAAAAATCTCCTTTTGCTTATAAATATTCGGCTGAAAAACACTATCCAGGTAGACCTCCATCAGATTGGAGAAATCCTGCTCATTCCGGCTTGCCACCGGATACATCGTCTTATCCCCAAACGTAAATGCATTCAGGAATGTCTGCATCGAACCCTTTAGCAATTCTACAAAAGGTTCCTTCACCGGATATTTCTCCGAACCACATAATACAGAATGCTCCAAAATATGAAAGACCCCTGTACTATCTTCAGGCGGGGTCCTGAAGCTTACGCTGAATACCTTGTTGTCATCCTGATTCTGCACGAAAAGCAGCCTGGCGCCGCTCTTCAGATGTTCCATCGTGAATACGGCGGAATCGATCTCCCGGATAAATTCCTCATTAACGACCTGAAATCCATAATATATATTGCCTGTGATCAAGCGGCTCATAGATTTGCCTCCTCTGCACTGGATGTGATAACTCTATCTGAAGCTTATCATATCCCTGGACGTTTATTCCATTAATAGAAGGCTTCCGGGATTAATTTCTGCAGTCTGACTAAAATTGCCGCTGCCTGCTCACGCACCAGAATCTGCTTTGGATCGAAGCGGCCCCCGCTGCCGGTCATTACTTCATGTTCATTCACGGCCTGAATCGCCTGGCGGCTCGCCTCTGACAAACCGGAAGTATCGGCAAACTTCACACGGTCCGGGCTGCCGTACGTAGACAACCGGGCGGCTTTGGTTACCATAACCGCCGCTTCTTCCCGCGTAATACCGCGGTCCGGCTCGAACTTACCGGTTGGAGAGCTGATAATGCCCAGCTCCTCAGCCTTGGCGATGGTACGGCTGTACCATTTGTCCGCCGGAACATCCTTAAAGCTAGAAGTGGCCTTGGCAGCGGGGAACTCATGCAATAGCCGCAGCAGCAGGGTCAGAAATTCAGCCCGGGTCAGCTTCTGCTTAGGAGCCAGCACATTTCCGCTGGCACTTACGCCCTGAATATATCCGCTGCCGAGCGCTGTTGCGATATCCAAACGTGCCCAAGCTGCGACTTTATTGGCATCCGTAAAGCTGGCCAATTCCGGGGAAGAGACATGCAGCGCAAACGTCCGTTTGGAAAGTGCTGGAGCGGCATCTTTACGGTATTTGGTGACTTGCACAGGATAGACACCGGGCTTCATGCCGGCAAATGACACCTTTCCCATGCTGTCAGCCACTACGCTTTTTCCTTGAAGTGTCACAGTAGCGCCGAAAGCCGGAAGACCGCCCAGCTGACCGTTTGACTTGGTGATATGGAGGGAAAACGGCATATTGGCGCTTGCGTATCCACCCATTTCCTGGCCGTTTTTATCTTTCCATTTCACTTCCATCCGGTCAAGCAGTTCTGTATCGTCCGCGTAGTAAACAAGCAGCTGATCCCCATTGCCTATCATCAGTCTGTACGGGCTATTCTCAGGATACATCCATGCACTGCCCCCGCTGAATACAGCAATCTTCCATTCTCCGCGTCCATTGTATCGCCCGTTCTGAATCCCCTCGATAGCTGTGAAGGCCGGTTTAGCTGCATCCGCATTCAGCTTATACGCCAGACCCTTCGCCTGTAAAAAAGCTGCCGCTGCCTTCACAGCATCTCCGCCAACAATATGCCCCCCGGCAACGGTGCCACCGGGTCCTTCGACCTGAATCGTTGCCCGGTCAAGTCCAGCATGATGCAGTCCGCTATACAGCTTGCCAGCCTGCTTGGACAGCAGCTTATAGGAAGTCAGGGCAAGATAGGCTTGCACAGTTGCGGGACTATCGTTCCCTCCGCCTGCTGTCTGTGTAAAGCCGCCACCCGGAAGCTTCCGCGCCAGCAAATGGTCCAGCAGCGAGGCTCCGCCTTCCTTGGTGAAATCTGCTGCATCGACCCCCTGCGAGGATAAAGCAACAATCACCTGCGCTGTCGTCGCAGTTTTACCATCGAACCCTCCGTCTAGCTGCTGCTTGCTCTTAAGCCACTGCAAAGCCTTCTCGATCGGCTGCGCTGTTTGTTCTGAACTCACTTCCGAAGCAAGTGCGGTTAGTACCCAGGCAGTAGCTACCAGATCTCCTTGCTTCTGCCCGGCCAGCGGCCAACTACCATCCGCTAGCTGCATATCAAGCAACTGATAAAACAGCAAATCGGGGTAACGGTTTGTCCGCTCCAATGAATTTGAAATGGAATTCTTCGAGGTAATATAGGCGGTTGCTACCGCTGCTGCCCCTTCCGAATCAATTCCGGCATGATTCATCAGGAATGGATAAAGATCAATACCAGCGATGTTGTTGATGTTGCCCCCCGCAGCACTGTAAGCCAGCGCTGTTCGAGTTAGCTCTGCCACCTTGGTGAACTTGCCCCGCTGTTCCAGAATCTTATCGGCAGTCTGCTCCAGATATCCCTTGGGCAGACTGCGCCCATTCTTGAAGAAACCTACGGCTGCTTCGTCCGGGAATGGCTGTATCGTCAGCAGCACATTCTGTGCCCCTTCCAAGGCACTCTGCATCTCCGCTGTGAATACCGCGGTTGTCTTTTGTGCCGGAGACGGCTCCGCCATTACCCTGCCACTCAGCAATACAAGCAAAATACATAATGCGGTAAGTGTAACCTTCCTTATAGTCCGGTTTATGGGTGTAGCTCTCATATTCATTCTCCTCCAATGTAGTTTGCTAGAACTTTATAAGTTAGACGCAGCGAACTGGGATTTTGTTCCTGAATATGTTGTAATATGTAGCTTCATCCAGCTATGAATTAAAAAAAGACCGCACAGCTACCCGCTTACACGATAGCCGTACGATCTTTTCAAAACTCTTATTCAACCTGAGCAAACCCCAGCTCACGGTATAATGTCCGCTCCAGATAATCGTGAAGATAGAAGCGGGATTTCACAAAATGCTCCGCCATATCGGATGGCTGGTAACGCTCCAAAGCCGCTTTCATGCGAGGCAAAACGTTCTCACGTCCGCGGCGATTTCGCATGTAATTGTTCAGCAGCGAGTGCCTTTCCGCTTCGTCTCCCGGATAGAGCTCCCAGCGGTAGACATATTTGTGGATCGCCCGCGAACGGTCCGTCGCCGCTTCAAAATCATGCATAATGGCAATCAGCTCTGCTTCATCCTTATGATCCTTCACCTTGTCCAACAGCTTCCAGATAACATCATAATAATCTTCCAGCTGATAATTCCCGAGCTGTGCGTGACCTGTTCTAGGATCGATGCCATGGAACTGCTCCATGAATCGATCGATAAATGTTGCTGAGTCCGCTTTGCGGTTCCAGGCCAAATCGGCGTGCAGCAGCATCGGATACCACGTTGTCTCAAAGATACCATAAGGAACACCAAGGCTGAACGGCCCTGTCCAGTTCGTGGCGACGATGCACCCGAGGTCCAGCTTATCCGCTGTCTCCGCCCATTGGAGCAGATTATCCGTCCGGTTCAATAGTACCGGATAATTCTGATGTTCAGCCCAGTCAAAGCTGCGAACCGCCGGGGCTCCCATAACCTCGATGCCTAGTGACCTGAATTTATCCGTAAGAGAAGAAACCTCAGCTTCAATATTACGTCCGTTGTATATCCAGATCATCGCCGCACTCCGCTTATCCAGCTTTGCCAGTTCCTCCGGCGGGCATTTGTCCAGCATGTCATGCCAGAAAATCGCTTTTTTACCACGGCTGGCTGTATATTCAATCAAAGTGTTCAAAAAAGCGATAAACGCCCGCTCCCGTACCCCTCCGAACAACGTTTTACAGCGTTCGCATTCACATAAGCTGTATACCTCGTCACAGCCGAGGTGGATGTAGCGGGAATCCGGATGGGCATCCATCATCTCCTGTAACAGATCGGTAATCAGCTCGAAGGATTCCGGATGCGACGGGCAGATCTCCCCGAGGGATAACTCCGTTTCGCGCAAGTGCCGCCAAGCGTCGTGGCGGAGTACATACTCCAGATGCCCGAAACTCTGCTGCAGCGGAATGATCTCAATAAAATATTCATGGGCTGTACGTTTCAGTTCCTCTAGCTGTGTGAGGCTTAACGAATGCTGAGGATGCACGAATTCCGGGTACTTCTGGAACGGGAATTTATCTTCGTATTCAATCAGAACTGCATTCGTTTTATACCGGGCAAAATCCGCCAAATACGATAGCAGCAGCTCTGGCTTGGAAAATGTCTGGCGAAGATCAAAGTTCATCGCCCGCAAGGTAGTGTCAGGCCAGTCCGTGATAGACACAGCAGGAACTTCCCCTACTGACTTACGCAGTTGTAGTAACGTTTGTAGCCCGTAAAACAGGCCCGGCGCATCCAGTGCACGGATTACCACCCGGCGCTCCGACACCTCCAGCCTGTACCCTTCCGCCCGGCCGTTAAGCAATTTCAGATCCACTTCATCTGGCTGTGCTCCTTTCGTTTCTGGCTGCGAGAGACTCTGAAGAATAAGTGAATATCCTTTTCCCGAGATAACCTGTGTACATTCCAGCTCCGGAAACGAGCGGCGGCAATGAACCACCAGTCTCGGATCATGCTGCTCCATGTAGAGGCTCAGGCTTACATCCTCGCTGAATTGAAAAGCTTCGCCCTCTTTCACTTGGATCTGCTTCGGTTGCGGTATCAAGCTCTGCATCGTTCTCCTCCTAATCTTTGCTGTAATTAATTACTGCAAGCCTTGCTATGACCCTTTTTCCAGCATTCCAGCACGGTAAGTGTCCTGTCGTCATAGCAGAAGCTCACGAGATCGGCAGGTGCTCCAGCCCTAAGCCCTGCCGCCTGCTCCAGCCCCAGCAAAGTAGCCGGATGAGCAGAAGCACAATCCCAGGCTTCATCCAGCCGGGCTAATCCAGCCTCCGCAAGATAGGCCACCTGATCTGGAAGCATCATGGCGGAACCTGCAAGCAGCTGCTGATTGCCAGCCAGATGCAGCCGCCCTTCTGCTGTTAATACAACTTCCCCACCAATGTGCAGGTGATAAGTTCCCGGCGGCATTCCGCTCAGTGATACAGCATCGCTGACCAAGATGGTGCGGCTGCGCTTCATCCGTAGGATTACTTTCAACAGAGCGGGTGGTAAATGTTGGCCATCTGCAATCATACAGCCGTATAGTTCATCCGCCGCCAGCTGCTCCCACAAATAGTTGGGATGACGGGGCAGCGTCAGATGTGTGCCATTGCCGAGATGCGTAGACATCACCGCTCCTGCGGCAACCGCCTCCCTAATCTGCTCGGGGGAAGCTGCTGTATGCCCTATGGAAACAAGGATGCCTGATTCACTGCACCGGGCGATAAATGCAGCGGCGTTTGGCCATTCCGGGGAGACGGTGAGGATACGGATAAGCCCTTCAGCCGCTTCTTGCCAGCGGCATAACATATCCCAATCCGGCGGGCCAATATGTTCCCTTGGATGGGCGCCGCGTGGACCCTCTTCTGGTGACAGAAAGGGACCTTCCAAATGAATTCCTACAATCCCCCCAGCATCTTCCGGATACAGCGAAGCGGCTTCCGCAATGGCGGAGACCGCTTGAGCCAGCGCTTCTTTGCCATTAGTAATCAGAGTTGGACAATAGCTGGTTACCCCGTTTCCTAGCAAAAGTCCGGATAGTTCCAATACCGTGGAAGGCTGTAAAGGCAGCGTGTTGAGATCCAGCCCCCAGCCCCCGTTCACTTGCAGATCCACCAACCCGGGTGCCAGCCAGGGCCAATCGGCCCTGGCTGGACTCTCCGCAAGTTCGGTGACCGAAGTGATTCGCCCCTGCTCGACACTTACCTCAACCGGCCGCCCAGTTTTATAGTGCTTTCCCTTAATTGGCGCGTTCATAGGCCGAAGGCAGCCCGATCCGTGAACATCGTGATCTCCGGATGGGTGCGCAGAATAGTAGCTGGACATGCCGTGCTGATCGAATCATGAAGTGCCGCGTGTAAAGCCTTGCGTTTGGACACTCCCGGTACAATTCCGTACAGGTGACGGCCAGCCAGCAAGGCTGGTACCGTAAGCGTCAGCGCATGGGTTGGCACCTCGTCCAGCGAGGTAAAACAACCGTCATTCACCTGCTGGCGGCGGCAGGCTTCCTCCAGTTCGACCGCTTTGACCAGCTGCGGGTCGGTAAAATTAGCGACTGGCGGATCATTAAACGCGATATGCCCGTTTTCCCCGATCCCGAGGCAAACGATATCAATAGGCGCCTCGCTCAACAAAGCCGAATATCTCTGGCATTCCTGCACCACATCAGCGGCGAGACCATCCAGCAGTTCTACCCGGCCAGGGTTAACCCGACTGTATAGACGATCTGTCAAAAAACGGCCGAACCGCTGGGGAGCCGAAGCCGCAAGGCCGATGTATTCATCCATATGAAAAGCATTGACCCGGGACCAATCCATCCCCTGCTCCCGAACCAGCCCCTCGTACAGTTCATTTTGCGAAGGTGCGGCAGCAAACACAATTCGGACCTGACGCGCAGAATCTTGAAGCAAAGCTCTAATTTTCTGCGCGACCTGCGATGCCGCCGCAGCGCCCATCAGGTTACGATCTTCGTAAACCTGAACGGACATCTGCTCTACTCTGTGTGTCTCTAAAGGCTTAATGATGTCATTCATCCCGCTCATCCTTTCCGGGCAACTATTGTCCTTGGCACCAGACAGATTAATTCCCGTTTAACTGAATGTTCTGAACACGGTCGTAAGCTTCCCTATAAGTAGCCAGCAGCTTATCCACGCCGAGATTGTTCATCTCCTCCACATATTTGTCCCAGTCGGCCAGCTTTCGGGAGCCGGTAACAAACTTGGCAAAGCTTTCATCGCGGTGTTTTTGGATCGCCTGGCCGGTAATTGCAATAATTTCATTCTCTTTCTCCGTAAATGCAGGCCGTGGCTGCATCATGGACGGATCATATTTCGTCGCTTCTTCAAAGGCATACTTCAAATTGTCTGAGAACAACGACAGATGTGCACCAAAGTCGATCCAGGTGTACGTTCCGCTAGTCTGAAGTCCTGTCTGTTTCCGCATTTCGATCACATCGTTGTACTCTGGTTTGAACTTGATCGTGTCGCCTTCCTTCACATATGTCTCACCCTCCACGCCCCAGCTGCTGAGCGTACGTCCCTCTTCGGAATAGAAAAAGTCCATATAACTCATCACATCATCGATGTTCTTCGAGGTTGAAGCCACGGTTAGGCCACCTTCCATATAATGAAAATACGGGTTCAGTTGCTTGCCGCCGGCAATGCCCGCTGGAGGAGCCATGAACTGCATGTTGAACTCCGGATTTTCCTGCTGCATCGCATTGTTAAAAAAATCGATCCGGCTGATGTAATCAATGGTCACAAACGATTTGCCCGTGGACACCATGTCCTGCCATTGCTTAGTTTGCAGAGATAGAAAGTCGGGCGGAATCAGCCCTTCGTCATAAAATATTTTCCACATACCAACCATTTCCTTGTAACTATCTTCCGTGGGTCCAAAAAGCCACTCTTTTTTATCAAAATCATAATAAGCCCCTTCACCCGTCCCGTAATTCACTGTCATATTGGCATTCATTTCATCGGGAATTTGTCCGTAGCGGATCGAAAGCGGATAGCTGTCCGGATATTTCGCCTTCAAGGTTTTTAGAGCTGTATGCAGCTCCTCATATGTGGCTGGTGCCTGGATTCCTTCTTTGTCAAAAATGTCTTTACGGTATAACCAGATCATGCGGTTCGTCTCGCCAAAGCCCTGATTCGGGAACATATACATTTTGCCATCAGCAGACAGTGCAGCCTTCGCTTCCTGTGGATACTGCTTTACCCAGGCGGTCAGATTCGGCATTTTGTCCATATACTCCATCAAATCCACCAACGCACCCTGTTGCCCGAATTTATTCGATTCTTTGCGGTTAGGCATATACATCAGATCCGGCATTGCCTTCGAGGCAATCGCCAGGTTCAAGCTCTCTTCAAGCTTTCCGGAAGGGGTCTGTACCTCGAGTGTGACACCGGTTTTCTCCTTCAGCCAGCTCCAAATAGGCCAGCTTTTCGAATAAGGGAACGTAGCATTGTTGTCTAAGAGCGCAGTGAAGGTTTTTTCCGTTTTGGACGAATCAGCAGGTGAAGCGGTACTGCTGCCCTGAGTATTACTCTGCGGCGAGGTGTCATTGCCCCCTCCGCTGCAGCCAGTTACTACGGTTGCTGCAATCATCAGTGGCAGCAGTACAGATTTCCATTTATTCATTACGATCTCTCCCTTATGCTGAATTTTTGACGGTTCCACCCGCCTATCCCTTAACCGCGCCAATCATGGCCCCCTTAACGAAATACTTCTGTACAAATGGATACACAATCAGAATCGGAAGCGTCGAGACCATAATCGTCGCGTACTTCAGCGATTCTTCTATCACCATGTTGTCACCTCCAATGCTAGTAACATCTCCCGAGCTAGCACTGCCAGCCAGCACCAGATTGCGCAACAGAACTTGCAGCGGGAACAAATCCGGTGAGCGCAGGTAGAGCAGCGGGTAAATAAAGTTATTCCACATGCCAACCGCGTAAAAGAGCGCTATGGTGGCGAAGGAAGCTTTGGAAAGCGGAACAATAATACGAATAAATATGCCGATATCATTCAGTCCGTCGATGCGGCCTGACTCCTCCAGCTCTTTAGGAATGCCGGAGAAAAAGGTCCGCATCAGAATCAGATTCCAAGTGCTAACCGCACCCGGCAGCACCATGCCCCAAACGGTATCGACCATATCCAGGGAGCGAACCACGAGGAACGTGGGAATCATTCCTCCGCTGAAAAACATCGTCACCACAATCAACAGGGTGAAGCTCTTGCGCAGCGCCATATCACTGCGTGAAAGTGCATAGGCACCCGTGGAGGTGACCACCAGCGAGATAAGGGTACCAAGCACGGTGTAAATGAGTGTATTTTTGTAAGCCACCCAGATTTGCGAATCTCCGAGTACAAGCTTATACATATTCAGGTTAAATCCCTTAGGCCAAAAAGAAACGGTATTCTTCATGACATGCACATCACTACTGAGAGAGACAGCGAGCATATGCAGGAACGGATAAAGCGTGACCACCACAACCACGAGAAGGATAAAAGTGCTCACGACATTAAACCAGGATAAACGGGGTGATCTCATCACCACACCTCTTTTCTACCATAAACTTGTCTCGCTTACACGACGGCTGATGTAATTTGCTGTATAGATGAAGATCAAGCTAATCACGCCCATAAAAAGATCAATAGAAGCGCCATAGCTGAAGTTCCCCTGCACCATACCCACCCTATAGACATAAGTACTGATAATATCCGCTGTGTCGTAGATCGCCGGGTTCTGCATCAGGAACACCTTCTCGAAGCCAATCTCGAGCACTTTACCGATATTAAGAATCAAGGTGATCACGATGGCGGGTGAAATGCCGGGCAAGGTGACATGCCATATTTTACGCATGCGGCTGGCTCCGTCCATATCAGCAGCTTCATACAGCTGCGGGTCGATAGCGGTCAACGCGGCCAAGTAGATAATAGTCTCCCAGCCGATATGCTGCCAGATCTCCGACAGGACATAAATACCGCGGAACAATCCAGGTTCATTCATGAAATTGATCGGTCCAATCCCTATGGCACCAAGCAGATTATTAATCAGCCCTCCGGTTGGGGATAAAAACATGATCACCATACTGGCTACAATGACATTTGAGATAAAATGTGGAAGATAGCTGACGGTCTGCACAACTCGTTTGAAAGCAGCCTTGCGCACCTCATTAAGCAGAATCGCCAGTAGAATAGGTGCCGGGAAGCCAAAAAACAGCTTATATAAACCAAGCAGAAAAGTGTTTTTCATCAGCGGCCAAAAATCGGGATTCTCTATAAACATCCTGTAATATTTGAGTCCCACCCAATCACTGGCCCAAATCCCTTTAAAAAGATTGTAATCCTTGAAAGTGATAACTAATCCAAACATCGGTGCATAGCGGAAGATCAAATAATACAACAGGCACGGCAGGAACAGCAGCCAGAGCGCCTTGTTTTTATTCCAAGTTCGAAGGATTCCCGCTTTGTGGCGTTGAGGTCGTTGGGGTCGCCGGTGCACTTTCTTTCGCATTTTGTCCTGCACTACGCTAGCTTGAGCCATATGCATGTCTCCTCTTGTTAAAATGATCATAAATCATATAGATGTCAGATTACTTCCCCCTTTTTCCTGGGATTTGTCTCCGAATTATAGCTGCATTTCTTTGGAAAGCGCTATCTACATGTTATATAACATTTCGCCTTAACTGCGGATTTCCATAGAATAGCGTACAAATCAGCAAAATTGCATATTGTTGGTGTTAGCTTTTTGCCGCTATGATAGAATTAATCCAATTCATTTACGGGTGCATCCAAAGGGGGATACATATGAAGGGATCCGTTACAGGCAAATTTGCGCTGAATGCCCTGTTCGTTAAGCTGATGCTAAGCTTCCTCAGTGTCATCTTGATTTTGGCATCATTTAATCTGTTCTCCCATCTGTATTTAAGCGGCAAAATCTATAAGGAGATGATCCGGCAAAATGAGCTAGGCCTCGCACAAACGGTCGAAGGCTACGAAAATCATTTCCGGTTGACTCAGAACATGATTCTTGCCCTCACCCAATCCGATTCATGGACTGCCAATCTGGGCATTCTAAGCCACCTCAAAGAGAACCGACGATATGATATCCCGGCAGAAGTGATATCGGATCTCTCAACGCTGTATGCTAATCCTTTTCTGCATATCGAAAATTTCATTCTTTATTTTAAAAAGGAAAATTATGTACTGGAGAGGGAGGGCCTAAGCAGCGCCGCAGATATGTTCGGTAAATACTACTTCAGTGCAGAATACCCTCCGGAGTACTGGAGCCGGCAAACGATGGACAAACAATTTTTAAAAGTCATGCCCGCCGTAACCTTTACCGAGAAAACCATACATTCCACCCGTACGCTCGGAAGGTTAATGCCAGTGCTGGTCAAAGCGATTCCTTATGAGGAAGTGTACGGCATTGTCATGCTGAATCCACAGCTGATGCAGGCCGCCTACGGAGATGCCGGCAATACCCCGTTCTATATCCTGGATGCGCAGAAGAATCTATTGTTCTCTACATCAGAGGGTAAACTGCAAACAAGCCAGCTTCCGGAAAGTGGCAATGCCCATGAGCGGGTCGGAGACCAATATTACTTCTATGAAAAAGGTAAACAGACTGGATTCACCTATATCCGAGTGACCCAGGTGGCGGCTATTGCTGCGGAAATGCGGGGGATGCAGCTATTGCTGGCTGTATTGCTCTCTGCCGCAGTACTGATCAGTGTTCTCTCATCCCTAATCTTCAGCCACCGGCTTAACCAACCGCTCCAGCGCCTGATTGCCGCCTTGGACCGTAAGGCAGGCAGCCGGCCTGAAAAATTGAGCAGCGTGAAGGAATTCGCCATTATCGGCGACCGCCTGAGCTCCATTTTGGAGAGTAACCGCTTCATCCAGACCGATCTTGATCATAAGAACTCACTGGTGCGCCAATATGCCTATACTCATAAAGTGAAAAATATCCCGCTGAGTAAAAGCCTCGCGGAGCTTGAAGATGTAAGGCAATCCGAACAGCCCTATGCCTCCATTCTGTTCAAGGTCAGCTTCAAAACCTTACCGGACGAATTGGAGAAACACACACTGATGTTATGGAAGCTGGTTCAAAACTTGATCACTGGTGGTGAAAGCGAAAGCGTCGCACTCCAGCCGGAACATGATCAGCTCATGCTGCTCCTGTTCAATCCCGGACCGCAGAGCAGTTTTCTGCAGGCTCTTGATACCCTTAAGGAGCTGCTGGATTCGGAGACATCCTTATATCTGACTATTGCTGTAAGTCCGGTATATTCAGGCGAAACCTCATTTACCGATGCCTACAATAATCTATCGATGTTGTTAAATGAGCGTAGATTGAACGGGGAAACACAAATTATCGTAGAACCTAGAGCCTCATCCGCCAAATCCTTTCATTTAAAGGTGACACACGGAGAGGAGCTGCACAATCTGCTGCAGTCTGCCAATGAGGAGGCTGTATTCGCTTGGTTGGATCGTCAGCTGGAGCAGCTGCAGCACAAGGACGCGGCGGCGGCGGATTTTCGGGCATTTGCCTTGGGAGCAGTGGAACAGACGAGCAAAACGGTGACGAGGCTGAATCTGCCCCAAGCGGAGCGTCTCTTACCACCCCCACTAGAGCCATTTAACGCTTTCCACTCAATGGATCAATACAAGGAATGGCTGCGTGATCTGGTTCGTCCTGTGCTCGTGGTCATCAGTAGCCGCTCGGAGTCGCGCGACCCCATTATCAGCTTTGTGCTGGATTACTTAGACAAACATTACGGCGAGGACATCAACCTCAACCTAGTAGCAGACAAGTTAAATTTAACTCCAGGTTACCTGTCCAGCATTTTTAAAGAGAAAACAAACATCAACTTCAGTGAATATCTGAACAATCTGCGGATTGAGCGGGCCAAAGAGCTGCTAATGAATCTGGAACTGCGGATTCAGGATATCGCGCTTCAGGTCGGTTATCAGAACGTAAATTCCTTCATCCGTATGTTCAAACGTTGTGCCGGAATAACTCCGGGCGAATACCGCAAGCGCTATTCCCGTGATGATTCACTCCCCTCCTCCGGCCTTGGCTTGTAAAGAGGCTACATTGCAGAGGAGAGGACAAAAAAGGCCCCCCCATTGGCTGGGGGCCTTTTTGTTGTAAAGATTTGCAATCAGAATCCCGTTTTCGGAATCTCCATTGGCACAATATTATAGGGCGCTGTCATACCCGTCCGCACCTGATACATCTGGTCATGGGCCTTTCTCGCTGCTTGCACGAAAGGTTCATATGGACGGTTGCAGACATCCACTACACCGATTTGATAGTTTTCTCCGTCATAACGTCCGAGCACAGGCTGATCATTCCATTGAAAATAATGAACTCCGATGAGCTGCGGGATAGCTGCCCCCTGCTCCACATAATAACGGTAAGCCTCACCGCGCTCCTTCTGGGTTGCCACCGCACGGATCCCATAAGCCAACATGCCGCCTTCAGCCGCACCAAAATGATATTCTCCAATCATGACTGGTTTGTTCAGTCGTCCGCTGATCTGGGCGATCTGTTCCTTGTCAGGACTGAACTGATAGCAGTTCATAGAGAATACATCAAACCATTCGCAGCCCTCCAGCACCTCATCACTGCCAACCCAGGCATAACGCATTCCCAAATTCAGATGATTCGGATCCGTCTGCTTGCAAAGACGGGCTGGCACTTCTACATACCGTCGAATCATGATCCGGTTAAACTGGTTATAATCCACTTCTCGGGCAGAAGTGAGATTATCCCCGGTTACATTCACATTCGATACATCGTATAAATCCTCGAATTCTTCAAAAACGCTATCCCACGCCATGTTTAATCGTTCCACTGTTTTGTACTTTTCTGCAAGCCAGCGAATGAATTCCTTCTTACTGGCATAACGGACCGGAGATTTCAGCATCTGCCCGGTCAAATTCAACCCATCCACGAATGCCCAATGCGGCTCATTACGCATGAAATAACCGACCATTCTCTGGTCTTCCCTTAATGGAAGAAGCTGCTCCGCAAAGCTCCCGGCATTCCGCTCATACTCCGGGCTAAACACATCGGGGAAATCCCGGAAAATAGTCTGCTCCGTCATAGGAAAGTCCACTAGAGGATAAACATACGGAAGCTGGGATTCGTTGATAAATCTATCATTAGACCAGTTACCGATGGTGTTGAATCCCCATTGTTGTAAGCGAAAATCCGTCATAGCCACCCAGTTAGAGCGCCACTCCGCCCCAAAAGCAGTGATCAGATTAGCAATCTCGAAGCTGAATTCCTCGCCATCCTGTGACCAAGCTTCTTGATAGATTCCTTCCCGCTCCGGCAATGAGGGTATCAAGTGTTCCATGCCAGTTACATGCATAGAACAAGCTGGACCCACACAGTCCATCCCCGTACTGAACAGGGCATAACCCTCTGGATCAACGAACCACCAGCGGCTGCCGTCAAACTCCGTGCGGAAATATCCAGTTGCCGCGAATCTCAGCGCCTTCCAACCTCCGTACCTGCTGAGGTCACCTCCATTGTGATCAGCTTGTGCCGCAAGTTGCCGCTCTGTGCGCAGCCGATCCGTCAACGCTTCTGCATCAACCGTTTTCCCTGGCCAACCCCTTCCCTTTAATTGGCCCAGATCATCTATATATGGTTGCTGTTCATACTCAAAGACGGGCTCAGTTAGACTTAGAGCCAAGCCACTAATTTGCACAGCTCTACTTGTTGTTGAAGGGAGAGTAGCGATAGAGAATCGGGTGATATGCTTGCGATCGATGCCTGCATCTCCCCTCAGTACTGTCTGCATCACACCCGGATAACGGGGAAGGAACAGCTTCTCACCATTTAAATGAATCAAGGGTAAACAAATTTCGGTGCGCACACCAGGTAAAATTCCTACATGATAAGTAATGACGCGATGATCCCGATCATAAAAACTGAATAACAGTACCAGAACGTCATGGCTTTCATGGTAAACCTTTGCATTAACGAAACCATAATCGCACCAAGCGGCGGATTCCAGATGCCCTGGCTGAAGCTCAAATCCACCACCTTCTGGTGTAGTGATGAACAAAAACGCCTCAGAGGAAGTCGCAGTAAGTTGTGTATGGGGGTCACTTTTAAACCATTCCATAGGGAAGGAGACAGATAAACTCATCGGTATACCTCTTTTCTCTAAACTGTTTACCTTACTGAAATCAGTTGAAAAAGCTGCGGGTCTGCACCTAGACGGGGATCATGGCAGCGTGTGGATTCAAGAAACACACAACCCCAGCCCCCACGCTGTTCTCCTGCTACGGTAAGAACTCTTCCGTCATTGCTCCCAATAGTCAGTGAACCTGCTTCTGTCTCTGTAAGTAACCATATAAACTGATCTTCGTTGTCACGAATAGGCTCCAGCAGCAAGGAATTCAACGGGCCAATAGATAAGGCCTTTTCACTGTTTCGAATTCTCGCCCTACCCTTCTCCCCGTATTCAACCGTCCATCTCTGCTGCTGATCTTCATACGAAAGCGTCCGGACTTCGACGTTCAGGGTCTCCTCATGTTCAATGGATTGATTTCCCGCCGCCAGATAAAGCCCCATTCCTAAGCTTTTCAATCTGAACAGACCACTACCAGAGCCGCATTCCACAGCTACGATTCCCTTCCTTAGGTCAATCACCGTTCGCTCTGCCCAGTCAAGCTTCATTTCCCGGTCAGAAGGAAAGCCGAGCGGCAGAAATACATAGGAAGAGGCATAATAATCCGCAGGGTCCCAGCGATCCCCAACATACAGGTAAGAGCACTGGTCATTGTCTGTTCCTACAATAGGAACTATAAAAGCAGGCTGGCTGTCGTATGTAGTGATGTCGCCCAAAGGCAGCAAGGGTGACCAACGACCAAATAATTCCTCGGACCAGGCATAGGTTCCTTGGTTAGGCAACCAGCCCGTACAGGCGGACGAGATGAGGAAGTATACACCCTGACGTTTCATTAATGCAGGTGCTTCACGCGCTTGTCCGGGCCACAAGGTCTTGACCTGTTCTTCTATGCTGAGGTAATCAGGTGACAGACGATACATAATAAGATCAGCATTTTCCCTTGCCGCGGAGATAAAATAAGCCGTTCCATCGTCATCCTGGAACAAGGTGCAGTCCCGAGACATGTTACCTATCGGATTAAAGCTGCCCCGGTAAACATAATCCCCATCTACCGTCCCGCAATCAGCGATCGCGCAGCGCGCATCAGAGTAGTCGCGTCCATTTTCCCAATGCATCCACATAACAAATCTCCCTGTAAGTTTGTTGTAGAGTACTTTTGGGCGCTCAATTACCGCACCCGTTGGGCGCCCCTCCCTGTCCAAGGGTTCAAGCTCTAATGTGGTGCGATGATAAATTGGCTGTACCGGTGAATCGAGTGTGAGCACATCATTGCGCCATTCCCAATTCACTAGATCCACAGATCGGTAGCAGCTTACTCTCCGCCGATCCATCCGGTTCTCACCAAACCAGTAATAATATCCATCCGTATAGAGCATATGTCCACCATGTGCATGTACAGGATTTCCGCTCATATCCAGTAGTGGAGCGCTATTTAGTAGGGTGACTGTATTCGCGTTTTCGTCCATGATTATCCTCCAGAGGATCAGATTTTTAGACAAAAAAGCAGGTCCGGCCAAGGATGACCTTAACTGAACCTGCTGTTCTTGCGAACTTATTTCAATCCCATCTGAGACATCACATCCACCTTGCTAGCATTGTTATACCATTCGTTGATTTCTTCGGAAATTTTCGTACCGCCTTTGTCATGCCATTGCTTCACGAAGTCATCGTACGCAGTTAGCGGCTCTTTACTGTAAATAATTTTGGTGAAGGTTTCCTTTTCCATCGTATTCAGTTGCTCCCAAGTTG
This sequence comes from Paenibacillus sp. FSL H7-0323, assembly GCF_038002725.1. Lineage (NCBI taxonomy): Bacteria > Bacillati > Bacillota > Bacilli > Caryophanales > Paenibacillaceae > Paenibacillus > Paenibacillus sp. FSL H7-0323. The sequence continues at coordinate 3,071,735 of NZ_JBBODB010000001.1, forward strand.
TCTGCATGGTCTTGGTAGGTGGACCGTTAAATGCATTTGGAAGCAGTGACTCTCTATTCTCATAGGAAATCACATATCCCTCTTTGGCTGTTTCATCATTTGATGCCGATCTGATCAAGACCCCATTCTCAGCTTTTGCACCTTTGGAAAGATCATAAAAAGATTTACCTGGACCATCAACACTAGGTGTATTTTTGGTAAAAGCCATTTTCCCTACACCTTGAGCGGCATCCAAAGGCGTATTGAATTTTTTGGAATCGAATACCACTTCATCGCCTACGATGTCATAATCATATCCCTGAGCATAACCATATTTGAAATCTCCGGTACCAAATGCTGCATCGTAAAGCTTGTCATAATACAAGAAGAAAGCTTCCATATTGTTAAAGTCTTTATTAAACATAAAGACACCATCGTTCTGTTGACCGGATTGGTAGGTTCGATCCCCACTTACACCGTTAATTGTTGGGTAAGCTTTGATTTTAGCCCCTTTTACGTTAGTTTCCACATCTTTAACACTGCCGTACAGCCAAGGACGGCCAATAATAATCCCTGCTTTACCTTCAGTGAAATCCGCCAGTGCATCCCATGCACCCTGTGTAGCCAGCTCCTTATTTAAATACCCTTTGGAGTACCAATCGCGAAGTTTAGCTAACGCATCCTTTGTCCCATCAGCGACGGAACCGTAAGTGAGTTTACCATTGTCGTTATACCATTGGCCGGGGAGACTCTTCCCTGTATAAGCACTAAAAATCATTACAGAGTCGCTTACCCAGCCCGTGTTGTAAGAATCTTTTCCCGAGAAATCAAATCCATAAGTATCATTTTTTCCGTTACCGTCCGGGTCATCATTCGTAAAAGCAGCGATTACCTGTTCAAATTCATCTATATTTGTTGGCGCTTTTAAATTTAATTTATCTAACCAATCTTGACGGATAAGCATGACTTCACCTTCAGTGAGATTGGGCGAAATCGCCATCCCATAAACCTTGCCGTCCTGGATAACCGGGTTGAACGTTGTTGGATATTGTTTATATATTTCTTTCAGACGCTCAGGCATATATTTGTTAATGTCTTCCGCAATATCTTTTACAAGTCCAGATTGAATCAGATCATTTTCTAATGAGGTATCATACACTGGCAAAACATCCGGAAGCTTTTCGGAACCAGTGAGCGCTAAACGAAGTTTCGTATTATATTGGGAGGCATCACCGCCCAAAAGAGTAGTTTGGATGTTAATCCCTAGATTCTCGACACCCCAGCGGGTCAACACATTATCATTTAAGCTCTCCCCGTTGATATATTTACCGGCATTCTCATCTTGTTGCTTGGCGATGTTAATAGTAATAGGAGGATCGTATTTGCCGTCTTTGAGAACCGCTTCTGCCGCAGTAGATTCTTTACCGTTTGAGCCGCAGCCCGCTAGCAATCCTGCCATCAATACAGTAGTCGTTATTAAGGCCCCTGTTTTTTTCATCAATAAGCTCCTTTGAATTAAAGTTTTATATGTTGGTCACGTTATTCTTTTACAGCACCCAGAACGATGCCTTTGACAAAATACTTCTGTAGAAAAGGGTACACAAGGATAATGGGCAGTGTGCTAATAAAAATTTGCGCAGCTTTGATACTCTGTTCTGACAACGCGGCTGCTTCTGATTGACTAAGTGCCATACTCTGCGCTGAACCTTGCACCACTACAGTCTGTAAGAATGAAGCTAACGGATAGTCCGTTGTATTCGACATATACAAAATCCCATCAAACCATGCGTTCCAGCTCCCCACCATGATAAACAATCCAACGGTTGCCAGACCGGGAAGGGAAAGCGGAAGATAGATTTTCCGGAAAATGACGAAGAACGAAGCCCCATCGATAAATGCCGCCTCTTCAAGCGCCTTAGGGATTGTTTTAAAGAAATTCATAATCAGAATCAAATTATAAGCTCCGAAGGCACCGGGAAGCACGAGCGACCAGATCGTGTCCTTGAGCCCAAGTTTCGTAACCAATATATAAGAAGGAATCAATCCACCGGAAAACAACATCGTGAATATAAAAATCCACATTAAAGCATTACGCCCACGGAAATCTTTGGACAAGGCATACCCCGCCGTTGTAATAATGAACATGCTGATTAACGTCCCCAGTACCGTCCGGACCACTGAGATTCTCATGGAGCCTGTAAAATTCGTGTTTTTAAAAGTTTTCACATAGGCTTCGATATTAAAGTCCACCGGCCAAAAGGATACCAAATTCCCATTTACCGCTGTCTTACTACTAAATGATTGTGCTAGCAAATGAAGCATAGGCAATAAACACGATAAGGCTACTAGAATCAGGAGGATATGATTGAAAATCGAAAATATCCTATATCCCTTGGATTTATAATACACTCCCATTCCTCCTAACAGTTTTGTAAGCTTAACAACTTCGACTTAAAATATTTTATAGTTAGCTACCTTGTAAGCAATTCGATAGGAAATTACGATTAATATGAAGCTGATGCCGGATTTAAACAATCCAACAGCGGTACCAAAACCGTATTGTCCATTCAATAAGGATGACCGGTAAACATAAGTATCGATGATATCTCCCGTACTATATACGAGTGGATTGTATAAATTAAAGATTTGGTCAAATCCTGCATCCAGGATATTCCCAAGGCTTAACGTTGCAATTACGATGATCATTGGCATCATACTCGGTAAGGTAACATGGCGTATTTGTTGGCGGCGTGAAGCGCCGTCGATCTCAGCTGCCTCATAATAAGAAGGGTCGATCCCTGTAATCACCGCTAAGTAGACAATCATGCCAAATCCGAAGTTTTTCCATAAATCACTGATGATGATCGTCGGTCTAAACAGCGTAGGATCGCCCAAAAAGAAAATCGGTTTCAGTCCGAGGAAATTCGTAAGAAAATGATTTATGCCCCCATCCAGACCTAAGATATCAATCATGATTCCGGCAACGGTTACCCAAGAGAGAAAATGCGGTAAATAGACCAAGGTTTGAATACTCTTTTTAATCCCCATGTTTCTAATCTCGCTTAGCAGAATCGCCATAAAGATAGGAACAATAATTCCGACTATAATTTTGATTACAGCAATAATAAGGGTGTTGATAATGGATTGTGTTGCCTCTTTATATTGGAAGATTCTTGCGAAGTTATCCCAACCAATCCAAGTTGAACCTGTAATTCCAAGCCAGGGCTTGTAATCCTGAAAGGCCATCACTAATCCGACCATAGGACCGTAGGCAAAAATTAGAACGAATACCAAAGCTGGGATACATAAAACATACAATGGCCAATTTTTTTTGATTTCCTTTTTCCAAGGATTCTTTCTGCTTTTTTTAACGTTGGCTTTCTCACTCCATTTGAGCTGGGTATTCATTATCTGTGCTATTGTGCTTACCCCCTTTTACATTCTTGGCTGATAATTTCTTTCTGGTTTAATGTTAACAAAAGCGCTTTCATTCGAAAATGTCTCAAATTAAATATCATAACCACTCGCTAAACATCTTTATAAACGCTTTCATTTAGCGAGAGCTCTTCTCTTTTTCTTTTGGAATATATGGCTTATGATGAATTCACACGAGTCCTAGCGACAGGAGTAATGCTTATGATTAAAAAAGTAAATATGAAACGATTCATATATTTTTTCGTTTTTTTCCTTTTACTTACCTTAAGTTTGTTTTTCGTAATGAACTCCCTAGGTTCCAAAACCATTCAAGAGAGCTTGGTTAACTCCTCCAAAAATCAGCTAGCCTATACGGAAAGCATTCTGGATGGCATCATCTCTGAGGCAAGTTTGTATGGCATCCAATATACAGCCGACACCTCCGTACGTTTCTATCAAAGCAAAATACAAGAGATGAACAATTACGATGCCCAGATGAAAAAAAACGATATCTATGACCGCATATCAGCACCACTTCTCTCCAGTCAGGCGATTGAATCTATCGGTATCTACTGGAAATCGGATGGCACTTTTATTTTTACGGGTCATGATTCGCTTGCCAAACAGCCCTTTCAGAAGGTCACGCAGCGAGGCTGGCAGATTGTTAATAACAATTTGTATTATTTTTCAATCTATCCTTATATTCATGAACCTAAGAATCCTGCCAATATTCAGTACATCGTGGGCGTTAAGCTGAAAAAGGAGTATTTAACAAGTCTTTTAGAAAAAGCAGTGAGTGGCGGCGAGAGCTCCAATGCCTTTTTACTTGTGAACAAGAGTTTAATGATTAGCAATAAAGCGGTGGATATTCGAATCGAGGAAAAAGCCAAGGAGACGATAACACCCAATGCACATGAAATTTTAAAGTTTGACTATCATATCAACGATGACGATTATTATGTTTTATCGAAGTATATTGAGCCGATTGATACGTATCTTGTTACCTATACGCGAATGAGTGATTTTTTGAATCCGCTTAACCGGAATAAACAGGTGTTTTTTGTCAGCATCTTAATGATCTTGATCATTGGTCTTATCGTGATTTTTATGTTCTATCGAAACTATTATCGTAATGTATATCTGCTCGACAAGAAATTCTACCAAGTGGAACAAGGGAATTACAGCACCAGAATTAGTGAGAACCCGGACAATCAATTTTATAGTCTATTTAAAAGCTTTAACCACATGGTCGCCAAAATACAGGCTTTATTCGCTTCATTAAAAATAGAAACCGAGCTGCGCAGAAACGCCGAAGTGAAACAGCTACAGGCTCAGATCAATCCACATTTTCTTTACAATAATCTGTTTTTCATTATGGCTGTGGCAAAAACTTCACCGGAAGCCGTAATGCAGATGAGCAAGCATTTAGCAGAGTACTATCGTTATTTAACAAAAATGAATTCAGATAATGTTACGTTGGCTTCTGAATTGCAGCTTGCCGATCATTTTTTATCCATCATGTCACTTTCCAAAAAAATAAATTATGAAATCAACCTGCCTCCTGAACTGGGAGAGCATCTGATTATGCCACTGATTATCCAGCCTATGGTCGAGAACGCAATCCAGCATGGGATTGAAGAACAGCAAGGGGCTTATCGCGTTACTATAGATGTAAAAGAACTTGATACTGGAGCATTAATTATTGTTGCCGATGACGGTAAGGGGCTTACTGCTGAGGAAATACACCAGCTAATGGCCAGACTTGAGAATGAATCCCCACCTGAAGGATCAAGAGGAATTGGTCTTTGGAACATTCATCATCGCCTCAAAAATGCGTATGGTGAATTAAGCGGACTGCGGTTCTTCATCAATGACTGGGGTGGTTTATCCGTGCTGGCATTCATAGATTTCTCGCTGGATGAAGGAGGACAATATGCGATTATTGATAGTTGATGACGGACATTACATCGTTGAATATTTAAAACACCTGCTGGATTGGAGCAAATTTGGAATTGAGCATATTGAGACGACAACAAATTCGATTGAAGCCAAGGAGCTATTGAATCAGAATCATATAGATATCCTTATTACAGATATTCGTATGCCCGAGGTATCCGGCATTGATTTGCTGCATCATGTTCATGAGAAAAAGCTCAATACCAAGGTAATTTTCCTTTCCGGTTATTCTCAATTTGATTATGCACAACAAGCCATTCGTTTGGGTGCACTCGATTATTTACTCAAGCCGGTTGATAAAGAGGATATGGAAAAAGCCATGCGTCAAGTTATTAAGAGTATCGCTGAGAAACCCCCAAAAACCCCAGTGGCAGAGAAAAAGATAGATGGGCTAGGTTACTTGCTTTCTGTTATTAGCGAACCTTCCCCACTACGTTATGATCACAGCACACTCGATACTGCTTTACGGAATGAGCACTTTTGCTTTTTTCACGTCTCAGGGGCTAGAGGGAAAGATGAAATGATGTTAAAAGATCATAATGGTGGACGGGACTTTATTTGGATCGCTCCATCAGCCATTACTGGAATTATTCCAGAATCCAATACCGAAACTGTGGCAAGCAGCGTCGATTCCATTTCTTTTTCCGAGCCGTTTGAATTTTCTCAAAAGCATGCTGTTCGGCATATTTTTTATCATTTCTTTTTTAATGAAAATATTGGGGCCAGAGACTTTACTATGCTGAGTGCCTCTAGTGCTCTCCCTAAATTAGAGCTTGGAGAATGGGAACAAACCAGAAAAAACATTTTAAAAAACTTTGCCAAGCTCACTGTCAAAAAACAAAAGCTCCTCTACCTGCTCGAATTCATTAATTTGCTGTATTCCACAACCGATAAAATCCAATCAGCTGAGGTCGCAGACTGGATTTTCAATCAATTATCAGAGCCAAATACGGCTCTTCAATCCATCTTGCAGAGCCTCACCCAATTAGATAGAAGCGCTAAATTTTCCAATCAAAACATTGTTCATACCATTCAAGCCTATATCTCCAATCATATTAGTGATTGCTTGAGCCTGGAGGACTTAGGGAAAATTGTTCACCTACATCCTGTTTACCTGTCTAAATTTTATAAGCAGGAGACGGGCGAAAATTTATCGAGCTACATTTCTTCTAAACGCTTGGAAAAGGCCTCCAAGTTATTAATCGATTCCAACTTACATGTGCTCGATATTTCACATCTAGTCGGCTACAAAAAGCCACAATATTTCATTAAGCTGTTCAAAGATCAGTATGGCATTACGCCTTATCAATATCGAAGACAGCAGATTAAATGAAACAAAAATTGAACAGATCAACAAAAAAGTTTACACTTTGAATGAAGTAACGAACCACGGAAAGGAAACCTGCTAATGTTGCGCTCCTCCTACACCATTCGCTCGGAAGAACAAGCTTCTATGCTTCTGTTTGATTCTATTGGCTGGGAACAAGCCGAGACTCCGGCATATTCATTCAACGGCCAGAACCGGACGGAGAGAAGTTGTGTTATTTTTCAGTACACCTTATCTGGAGAGGGTAGAATTGAAATAGACGGGGTTGTTCACCCATTAACGAAGGGCAAAGCTTTCCTAGTGACTGTCCCCAGTATACACAGATATTATTATCCGGAGGAAGGTACAGAGCCCTGGGAATTCATTTGGCTGAATGTACGAGGACCTCTAGCTATTTCACTCTGGAACCAGCTGATCGCACATGGCGGTCCCATTATAGAACTCCCTCAGGAATCGGTTCCGATGGATTTATTGTGGAGTATGTTCAAGGACATCCAGGTTGATGAAGAAAGAGATTTGCATTTTCTAACGGGGAAAGCCTTTCAGTGGATATTGTCCATGGAGAAATACCTCAAGAAACCAAGTTTGTTAACCACCTATATAAAAAATGACAAACTCCATGCCGCTATACAATTCATGAAAAATGATCTGCACAATAATAACCTTAGCTTAGACGATGTCGCCGCACATGTTGGAATTTCTAAACATCATCTTTGCAGGCTATTTCAAAAAAACATCAATCTCTCGCCCTTTGAGTATTTAAGAAGGAGACGGATCGAGCTGGCAGCATCTATGCTGAAAACAACAGATCAGACGATCTACCAGATCGCTGTGGACACCGGGTTTGACAATGCCAGCTATTTCGGCAAAGTTTTTCGTTCCTACTTTGGAGTTAGCCCCTCCACTTACCGCGAGCAGGACCTAGAGTTCCTGTCCAAACATGTGTTTTTTGAAAATTGATGTTGCTAGGCATATCTATTCGGCTTCGATAGAGCTGAGTGGCAGGCGTGGCAGGTGTGGCAGGTGTGGCAGGCGTGGCAGGCGTGGCGTGCGTGGGGTGCTAATTCGGGGCCGGTGGATGCAAGTAGTAACCATTCAGATCTGGGGGTGCCAACTCACAATTGCAAGGCGTACCAACTCGCGTACGGCAGCCCCCGCCTAGGTAAACATCCTGCTAAACACCCTAATTCGCATACAGCAGCACCGCGGGATAACCACCCTCCGCCGCTTTCGGACCCAGATGACGCTATTTGCCAATTTTTCGTCTTTTGAGCACAGTTTCGGACTCCAGTGCAGCTATTCCTTCGAAAGAGGTGCTTATTAGGTACTTTTCGAGCCAATAGCGACTATACGGTCCGATAAAACTCTAAATGTGTGAAAAGACTATGTTTAGCGGCATCTGAGTCCGATAGCACTGTGTTGGACGGGTAAGTAACTTGCAAGGCGTACTAATTGGCGTCCAGCGGCCCACGGCTAAGGAAGCAACTTGCTAAACACCCAAATTCGCATACGAAAGCACCGTGTCACCCCCTCTACCGCCGCTTTCGGACTCAGATGACGCTATTTGCCAATTTTTCGTCTTTTGAGCACAGTTTCGGACTCCAGTGCAGCTATTCCTTCGAAAGAGATGCATATTAGGTACTTTTAGAGTCAATAGCGACTATGCGGTCCGATAAAACTCCAAATGTGTGAAAAGACTGCGATTAGCGGCATTTGAGTCCGATAGCACTGTGTTGGTTTGGTAAGCAACTTGCATGTCGTACTAATTGGCGGCCCACGGCTAAGGAAGCAACTTGATAAACACCCTAATTCGCGTACAGCAGCACCGAGTGATAACCATCCACCGCCGCTTTCGGACCCCAATGACGCTATTTGCTAATTTTTCGTCTTTTGAGTACTGTTTCGGACTCCAGTGCAGCTATTCCTTCGAAAAAGGTGCATATTAGGTACTTTTCGAGCCAATAGCGACTATGCGGTCCGATAAAACTCCAAATGTGTGAAAAGACTGCGATTAGCGGCCACTGAGTCCGATAGCACTGTGTTGGCTGAGTAAGTAACTTGCATGGTGCACCAATTTGAGCCCGCCGACTTCGAGTTATAAACACTCAACTCCAGTGGCGTCAGGCTACTTGCAAGGCGCACTAATTCGCGTACGGCAGCACCTGGCTAGCAAAGCATCTTGCTAAACACCCTTATTCGAGCCCGCTATCCGCGGCTAAGGCTAGGTAAACATTCTGCTAAACACCCCATCCAATAACAGCTTCGGGCGCGCAGCTAGTCACAAAAGAACTCAAAAAAGGAGAAAAAAAGGAAGGTGCTCAGCAGCCAATGGCTTTTGGGGCACCCTCCTTTTTTGATTAAACTTCTCTAAGCACGAAAAGTAGGCTTCTGAAATCGCCCTCAAGCTGTGGAAGCGTGAGTCCGAAGTGCATCAGCTCATCCCCTCTGTATACTCCGCCGTTAAACTCAAGCTTATACGATTTCGCAGGGTCGAGTCCTTTCAGACGCAATCTGCGCAACGGTGGATTAGGCCCGGCCAAAACTTGGAAGTAGGTGGCGAAGGCTTCTTTTTTATCAGCAGAAACAAACATCCATGCCGTCTCGTTTCCTTCAAAAGGACTAAGCAGTCGATAGAAATCACCGTACTGAATCAGCATTCTCAGTTCCTTGTACTCTGAAACCTGCTTGCGGATATCCTCGCGCTCAGCTTCAGTAAGCTTGGTCAAATCCAGCTCGTAGCCGAAATTACCCGACATCGCGACATGACCACGTGTCTCCAAAGGTGTAATACGATGTACCTGATGGTTAGGAACAGCCGACACATGGGCACCCATTGAACTCGCAGGATACACCATACTTGTTCCGTATTGGATCTTCAATCTTTCCACTGCATCCGTATCATCGCTAGTCCAGGTCTGTGGCATATAATACAGCATTCCCGGGTCAAATCGTCCGCCACCGCCGGAGCAGCTTTCGAACAAAATATGAGGGAAACGGGAAACGATACGTTCCAGCACATCATAAAGTCCAAGGATATAACGGTGTGCCGTTTCACGTTGACGTTCGGCTGGAAGAAGCGCTGATCCAATCTCCGTCATATTCCGGTTCATATCCCATTTCACATAAGTAATCGGAGCGGATGATAATACCGAGCTAACTGACTCGACGATATAATCACATACATCCTTACGGGATAAATCCAGCACTAGCTGCTGGCGGGCTAAGGAACTTTTATGCCCAGGTACATGGAGACACCAGTCTGGATGTTCACGGTAAAGATCACTTTCAGGCGATACCATTTCTGGCTCGAACCATAATCCGAATTCCATGCCCATTGCCGTGATATCTTCGCCTAGCTTTCCAAGACCTTCAGGCAGCTTGCGACGATCCTCTACCCAATCTCCCAGGGAGCTGTCGTCGTTATCACGTTTGCCGAACCAGCCGTCATCCAGCACGAACAGCTCCAGGCCTAGCTCTTTGCCTGCTTTAGCAATTTCTTTGATTTTATCCGCGTTAAAATTAAAATAAGTCGCTTCCCAGTTGTTGATCAGAATAGGACGCTTGCTATCGCGGAATTCACCTCTGCATAACCGGGTCCGATACAGACGGTGATAGGTTCTCGATAAACCGCCAAGCCCTTCACTGGATCTTACTAATACTGCTTCAGGTGCCTGAAAGGATTCGCCCGGTTCAAGCAACCACTGAAAGTTAAAAGGTTGAATACCGATCCCTACTCTGGAAATTCCGTACTGATCCACTTCTGCTTGGGCGAGGAAACTCCCGCTATACACAAGGCTGAATCCATAAACTTCGCCATGGTCCTCTGTCGCATCTTTTGCAAGCAAGGCCATAAAAGGATTCTGCTGATGGCTACTGGAGCCGCGTTTGCTGTCAATCCGTTGGATGCCAGGAACGAGTGGTCTTTTGTGAATATGGCGTTCTCTAGTCCAAGTACCGGATAATTGCAGCATGTCATAGTCAGAATCATGGAAGTCAACATTCGCGCTTAATACTCTTTTCAAAACCAGATTGTCCTTACCCAGATTCTCAATCCGCACGGAACGTGTTATAACATCCTGATCGTTAAATACGGTATAGCTCAAGGCAGCGATCAATCCTGTTTTATCATCTTGCAGTATAATTTCCAAGGTCTCTGCTTCTTCATCACTTTCAACATAAGTAGCAGGCAGACCTTTGAGTGCAGGTTTTCCTTTATTAATGGTGTAGCTCTTATAACGGAAATCCGTTACGGTCGTGCCATCTACTAGGTGAACCTCCAGTGCCGGTTCGCGGAAATCCCCGTTTCCATAGGAAGGGAATTCGCTTGGCAAGGTGTCGAGGGAGATATTTTTATCCTCCTGCAAATAAGTTGGACTAAAAGAGCAACGTTCCACCAAATTCAACGGGTGTTGAAATTCTCTCCCTGCCAATTGTGGGCCCCAGTAGACATGCGCTGGAATAACACCTTTGATCATTTCAATAATATAGCTGGATTTCTCTGACTGTAAATGAAACACCTTGCGGTTGTCGTCATAATAAATACCCATAATATGTTTGCACTCTCCTTAAGGTAGCTCAATAGAACGTTTATTGTTTGTAGTTAATGCTTCTTCGAAGTCTATTTTAGAGTGAAATGGAAGGGGATACAATCTTAATATCTATACCTATTATAGTAAAATATTGATCTATCTATACACAGGATCTAAACCACTAGAATATATATCATCAAACTGTCATTTGGAGATTGGTAGCCTAAGATATAGTAGGAAAATAACCTTTTGCTTAAATATCAAAGACGGAACGTACAGTAAGCTGGGCACGCAGTTCCTCAGCTGTAGCTGGTTTATCGAGATCTTTTTTGGCAACCGTAACGATTCTTGAAACGCCAGCTGACAGGTCGAAATAGCTATCACTGAAGATCGCATCTCTTTCCTTGAAATCAAGTCCAACGAAACGGGCATATGCTTTTGACTTCACAGTATTTTGAAAATTATTAATAAAGACCCTTTTGACCTTATGTAACGTGATGGAAATCACATGATTTAATGTAAAATAAATGAATAATTTAGAAATGAAATACAATTATCTTAATCGATGCATGATATGCTCTAGAAAGGGAGATAGGATTGAAGTTGGATTTGGAAGAGTTGAATGTGGATTCCTTGATTCAGATGCTTAAGGCATCATTTTCATTTGAGAATTGGGATGCCATGATTGAAATTGCAGACAAGCTACATGAACAAATTTCCATCATATATGAAAACAATAGTAACCTCATAAGAGGTCCTAAACTGAAGCGGAGTATCCCCTATTATTTTGGATATAGCTCCTGCGCAAAAGGTATAGCACTACAAAAGTCCGGTAAGTATGACGAGGCAAAACTATGTATTCAGAAGTATGCTGACCTGGGCTGGATAGTAGGTTTAGATGAAGAGGCCATTTATGAAGTCGAATATTACCGCAATATAGCAAAAGCCAATTCATACGTTATCGATCTGCTGGAAGGCAAAATGGGAATGCTACATAAATACGTTGAGTTTATTAGAAAAAGTGATGATGAAGAATTATTGCCGGGACTCATTACAATCTTAGAATCTTCGATAATACATGATTATTCCGTTGATTGGATTCTGAAGGAATTCAAAATCAATGTTGATGACATAGGAGAACATGAGACTATTGTGAATATCAAATACCATGAGGATTACATTTATTTGCTGGCGATGTATTACTATAAACAAGAGAATATGTACGATACAATCAACACTATTCTAGAAATCTTGTTATTAAGCATCAAGCTAGACGATGATACAGGCTTCAAAAAATCAGCAGCGCTCTTTGAACTCCTTAGAGACCACGCCGATCAATCACAACTCAAAGTGCATCACAACATCATGAAAACAATAATCGAAAAAGAGTTTACCAGGTCCTTCAGCTCGCGAATCGAGTTCAGCAAAATACACAGTTAAGCATCACGGAGGTCGTCGTTGATCGGATTATAAAGTTGGTTATAAAAAGGAGTGGTTCTCCGGTTAATGGGGGGAATCACTCCTTTAGGGTGTATTGGTCCCGGTCCATACGGTGCATTCTGCGGGATTTATACCGTAGATTTCCCCGTATTCGCTCGATCAGCTGCATTCTGCGGGATTTATCCCGTTCATTTCACCGTATATGCTCGATCTGGTGACATTCGCTCGATCCGCCATATTCTAGGGCATTTATGCCTCTCTTTTCTCCACATTCGCTCGATTCGCCACATTCTAGGGCATTTTTGCCTCTCTTTTCCCTGCATTCGCTCGATCCGCCACATTCTAAGGCATTTATGCCTCTCTTTTCACCACATTCGCCCGATCCGCCACATGCTAGGGCATTTATGCCTCTCTTTTCGCTGCTTCCACTCCATCCTCCACTTTCTAGGGTATTTATGCCTCTCTTTTCGCCACCTTCACTCGATCCGGTACATTCTGCGGGATTTATACTGTAGATTTCTCCGTATTCGCCCGATCAGCTGCATTCTGCGGGATTTATACCGTTCTTTTCGCCACATTCGCTCGATCAGCTACATTCTGCGGGATTTATACCGTAGATTTCTCCGTATTCGCCCGATCAGCTGCATTCTGCGGGATTTATACCGTTCATTTCACCACATTTGCCCGATCAGCCGCATTCTGCGGGATTTATACCGTTCTTTTCTCCGTATTCGCCCGATCAGCTGCATTCTGCGGGATTTATACCGTTCTTTTCTCCGTATTCGCCCGATCAGCTGCATTCTGCGGGATTTATACCGTTCTTTTCGCCACTTCCACTCCATCCACCTCATTCTAAGGCATTTTTGCCTCTCTTTTTGCCACATTCGCTCCATCCGCCACAATCTAAGGCATTTATGCCTCTCTTTTCACCACATCCACTCCATCCGCCACATTCTAAGGCATTTTTGCCTCTCTTTTCGTCACATCCGCTCGATCCGCCACATTCTAAGGCATTTTTGCCTCTCTTTTCGCCACTCCCACTCCATCCACCTCATTCTAAGACATTTTTGCCTCTCTTTTCGCCACTTCCGCTCCATCCGCCACATTCTACGGTACAACTCCCGCTCCCTTTTCGCCGCTTCCACTCCAGCCGAGGTCTATCTGCCCGCCCCAGCATAAAGGTTTTTCACTCCCCCTCAGAACCTCGCTTAATAAAATCACTTAATAAACTTGAACCCATTAAGATTCAATAAATATCCGCTAGAACCGGTAAATTTTAGATATACATTATGCGTGCCGGTGGCGCCGCTGATTGCACATGTTTTAGTCACCCAGGTCTGCCAGCCGCCTGTTCCCGCTACCGGACAAGTTCCAACCAGAGTTCCAGTTGAGCTGTCCAGTCTAATTTCGATAGTTCCTCCAGATGTACCGCTCGCTACTCTTGCTTCGAAACTTGTGGGTCCGACGCTTCCAAAGTTAACATTATTAAACGCGATATAATCGCCATTCTCTATATAGCCGACATTCTGACCGCCTTCGGAACTCGCTTCATTTTTCACACCAGACATGCTGGTATAACGTTCTGCTTCGATCGTCGAATAGGCATCATAATAATTTGTTTTTAACCACTCCGCAGTGTTCCAAGAAACTTTTGAGACCCCGGCATATTGATTTACTGTGGAGACAACGCCAGATAGAGGAACTGTTTTATAAGCATAAGGCAATTGCTCGTTATACCCATAAGTGAATGTAAAAGGCGTAGATGGCGGGTTTGATTTACTCATATTTTCAATTCCGACTATTGATGATGACCAAGCCCACTGGCCAATGGTTGCTTTGTTATTCCAATTCATTCCGTTAGTAAAGGCATTAACGCCATTATTATCCCAGCTGCTGCCTGTATAGGTTGTTCCGCTACTAGTTGTTACTGTAGAATTTACAATTAAACTATGGTTCATCGCATCCTTAAACAATACGTCAAAAGGTGCATTCATATTAGCAGTATCATCCCCTTGAAGCTCCGCACCAATCAGCGGTTCATTAAAAGCATTATAGACATTGGTGTCCCCCGCTATAGAAGCTCCATTTCTGGCGTTCATTCCACGCGATAATTTATCATGGCCATATTTGGAGATTGCAGTAACGCTGTCGAGTACATTCTGATGTGTAGAATTATCAAAAGAATTATTAAATAGATGCCCGACTCCTTGACGAATCATTGGCAGACGCGACCCAACATTTGTATAACGATTGTATGCTAAAGTTAAGCGAAGTCTTTGATTTCCATCTTTAATTTCCACACCGTTAGAACCCACATAATTCGTATAATCCTTGTCACCCGATCCTACCAAATGAACTTTGGAGTGATAGGCGGCATAAGCCATAATTTGATTTTTGGTAGCCCCTTCGTTACGCATTTTATAATAAAGGCTGGTGGAGGAGTTCAGTGATCCTGTTGCATATTTTTGCTCCATATATTCAATTGACTTATAAATAGAGCTACTAGTCGCTGGATTTTGAGCTGCCGCTAGACCAAATTCGTTCCAAGAATAAGTTACATTCGTTGAACCATTTTCCATATCAATCATTCCATCCGCGGCTATCGAAAACTTACAGTGGTCTATCCATACATTGTTTGCGCCATTTACCTTGATAAAAGTCCAGCCTACCTCTTTGTGCTCACCTGTATCATCCCATTGCCACATTTCATCAAAATTGAGATTTCTAATGACAATATCGTTCACTGAGCTCTGCAATTTTAATTCTGCGTGTTTAATAGTTTTACCTGGAGCTGAAAAAATCGTTAATCCATCAATATTGGCTATGCTTAATTTGGATACACCGGAGGTTATTAAGAGTGGGTTCGTGAATCCGTTTGATGGATCAGGATATTTTGTAACAAAGCTATATTTTGAAATTTCAGTAGAATTTAGTGCTAATTCAGTCCACCCTAAGTTTAGATTATCTGTAACTTCAATAACTTTTACAGCACCACTGCCTGCATCCAAGATTGCTTGTAAAAACTCTCGGCCACTGCTGACTGTTCGATAATATGAGGTACCTGCATAACTGCTTCTATCTTTTACACCTAATGATGCAAAACCAGGAACTGATAAAAAACTGCTGTCATAACCCTGCTCAACCTTAGACGCGTTAGGAATTGTATTTACCGCTGCCGCCTCTGCTTTGCCTGCTAGATTAGAACAAGTTAAAGTCACCAATAAACTTCCCAGCATTAAACTACGTAGCACTTTTTTAATCATTTGATCCGATCCCTCCTACTTATTTTAGTGAAACGACCTTACCTGAATGATCACCCCCTTTAATGAAAGCGCATCCAATTATGATATAAAAAGATCCCCTCCGATTGACTGTGATTAGACTCATCTACCATGAGGTCTGTTTCCACTGCCTACCAGAGGGGAATCCTACAAAACCATTCCTTGTTGCCATACAATTCTATCTATACTAAATTTGGATCGATCATTCGCAGCGTTCCGTCCGCATTATACTTTAATTCAGTAACCTTCACACAGCGCTTATGGCTCACACCGTCCGACAAAGAACTATCATGATAAAATAGGTACCATTTGTCCCGAAAGTTCACGATGGAATGATGCGTTGTCCATCCGATCACCGGGGTCAGAAGTGTGCCTTGAAACGTAAAGGGTCCCAGCGGATTGTCTCCAATGGCGTAGACGATTTTATGTGTGTTCCCTGTAGAATAACTGAGGTAGTATTTCCCCTCGTATTTATGCATCCAAGGACCTTCAAAAAATCTTCTTTCTTCATCGCCTGCCAGAATAGGACATCCTTCAGTATCAATGATGGAAATTTCCATTAATTTGTCCTGAAAGGACAACATATTTCCTCTTAGCTTTGCCACGCGAGGTCCCAATGCAGGTTCGTGTGGAGCCGGCCCTGTGCCATCAGGCATGTAGGTATCCGTACTCCACTTCTCCAGCTGCCCCCCGCGAAGCCCTCCTAAGATCAGATAAACCTCGTCGTCATCGTCGTTGAATACGGCCGGATCAATGCTGAAGCTTCCCCCCATGTAATCCGCCTCCGGCGTAAAAGGTCCCGCCGGTGAATCCGCTGTCGCCACACCAATCCGAAACACCCCGCTGAGATCCCGCGCCGGAAAATAAAGATAATATTTGCCGTTTCGGAAGCCAGCGTCTGGAGCCCACATTTGCTTGGATACCCACGGGACATCCTTCATATGGAGTATTTCACCATGGTCTACGAATTCTGCTGACCTATCATCCATAGTTAGAACATGGTAATCCTCCATAGCATAATGATCTCCATCTAAGTTGTTGGGAACGCTGATTTCAAGATCGTGAGACACATAAATATATAGTTTATCCTCAAAAACATGAGCCGACGGATCAGCAGTGTAAATATGTTTTACCAGAGGCTCATTTCGCTTCGAAACATTTAGCATAAGCTTCTCCTTTGTTTTGGGGTTATTCGGTTACTTGGTTATTCACTTACTTGGTGATTCGGAACCAATCGATATCAAGATATCCTCCATTGCCGGAACCTACGGCAAATAGACCTGTCTTAGCTCCCACCCAATGTCCTTCTATAGCTTGAAATGACTCTACAGGTACGGAAGTGAAGTCTGTACCCTCCAAGCTGTAGCCGAAATGGCAAGTCGCATCCTCTAATACCTCGACCCGCAAGAAGAGATTATCCGTGTCTATCAAAGGATATGACCACATTTCTGTCTCTCCCGTATCATCTCCTTGCATAAGCGATAGGGCTAGCGTCCCCTTCAGTTCTTGATCCTCTAATCTTCGTACCACCAAGCAACAATAACGATAACCAAAAATCATCAAACCTCCGGACTCCCCTATTCCCAAGCCCGAAGGGTCAACCTTGCAGGCTGCTGTAAATGAAAGTGCTGGGAATTTCTGCAGCAAGAGCTGCGGACTATGGTATAGCCCTTTGTTGTCTACGGGTTTATGTTCAGCATTTAACCGAAGATAGCTCTCTCTTGCCTCGAGACTATACCAAGACGATTTGGGGTTAGACTGCCACTGCCACTGCAATCCAAGCGTTGAAGACTCGAAATCGTCAGAAGTTGCAGGCACTGACACTGCGTATGCCTTCCCGACCTCAGGCTTTCGGTAACGTATCACTGGCACTCCAGCTCCATCGCTTGCTTGAAGCTCTCCCATCAAAGGCCAGTCATCTACCCAGCTGACCGGCTGCAAATGAACGACCCGGCCATAAGGTCCTTTATCCTGGAAATGGATAAACCACGATTCGCCCGAATCCAACTCCACTAGTCCGCCTTGATGCGGGCCGTTTACTGAGGTCTGCCCTTGTTGCAGAACGATTCGGTCCTCGTAAGGACCCCAGATGTTTCGGGAACGGAACACTGTCTGCCATCCGGTTGCCACGCCCCCTGCCGGAGCAAGGATATAATAATATCCGTTGCGCTGGTATAACTTTGGTCCTTCCAGAGTCGGATGATTTTCGGTTCCATCATAAATAATCCGGCCTTTGTCCAGCAGCCCTTTACCGTCAGCGGACATTCGGCACAGCCGCAGCTTGTGCTTAATGCCGCTGCGGCTCTTCGCATAGGCATGAATCAAATACGCCTGTCCGTCCTCATCCCAGAAGGGACAAGCATCAATTAAGCCTTTGCCTGCCTGAACCAGATGCAATGGCGTCCATTCTCCGGCAGGGTCCACCGCCGAAGTCATCATGATGCCGACATCTGGATCGCCATAGAAGATCCAGAACTTCCCGCCATGGAATCTTAGGCTAGGTGCCCAAATGCCATTGCCATGCTGCGGACGGTCATACCCCTCCAAGTTCATCTCCAGCACAGCATGATTGATGATTGCCCAATTGACTAAGTCCTTCGAATGCAGGATCGGCAATCCGGGAATGTGCCCGAAGCTAGAAGCGCTCATATAAAAGTCATCACCGACGCGAATTACGTCCGGGTCCGAATAGTCCGCATGCAGGATTGGATTGATATAAGTTCCGTCTCCCTGATCTGA
Organism: Paenibacillus sp. FSL H7-0323; assembly: GCF_038002725.1. Classification (NCBI taxonomy): domain Bacteria; kingdom Bacillati; phylum Bacillota; class Bacilli; order Caryophanales; family Paenibacillaceae; genus Paenibacillus; species Paenibacillus sp. FSL H7-0323. The sequence continues at coordinate 3,090,400 of NZ_JBBODB010000001.1, forward strand.
AACCCAAGGCTCTGCGTATTCTCCAAGATTCATGTAGTAATCCTCCCCACGTCCTTTTCCTTTTTATCCTTTGACCGAACCGCCTGTCAGACCTTGAATCAGATAACGCTGAATAAACATAAAGAGCACAATAGGCGGTATCAATCCAATAATGCTGCCTGCTGCGAGCGATCCATACTCTACACTGTACTGGCCGATTAAATACTTCAGTCCGATTGGGATCGTAAATTTGGACGCATCTGTCAGGAATGAGAAAGCAACCAAGAACTCATTCCAGCAGCCGATAAAGGCGAACAGAGCAGTCGCTACGATCCCCGGTAGAATCACTGGCGTAATGATCGTGAACAAGACCCGGAATCTTCCTGCTCCGTCGACCATAGCCGCTTCGTCAATTTCCTTCGGAATACCAGATACAAATCCTTGCATCAACAGCGAGTTGAACGCAACCTGTGAAACGATATAGAACAATATGATCGCAAAAGGCGTATTCATAATCCCCATGCTCTTAAAAATCAGGAACAACGGGATGACGAATAAGATAACCGGAAGCATCTGAGTGCCCAGCATCATAAGCATAAAAGCATTTTTTCCAACAAATTTAAATCTGCTCAAAGCATAGCCGTTGAAAATCGACAGCAATGTAATAAAAATCACCGACACCGTACAGATGAAAAGACTGTTTACAAAAAATCTCGAAAAATTGTTGACACTCCACACCTTTATGAAATTATCAAACGTAATTGGATGCGGAAGGTAACGAATCGTGGAGCTGATAATATCATTCTCATGTTTAAGGGAAGTTGAGATGTCCCAAAGAAAAGGCAGCAGGACAAACAACAACGTAACAGTCATAGGAATATAGAACAAACACAAAGTGGTTAAAAAACGTTTAAGCTTACTCATTTTGGCCACCTCTGCTTAATTTCATATAGACGACCACGAAAATCATTAGAACAGCGAAGGAAAGGACCCCCATAGCCGAACTATAGCCATAATTCCCGTTCAAAATTGCCGTCTGGAACATATAAATCGGGAGAGTGGTTGTCATATTCATTGGACCGCCGTTTGTCATCGTGAAGATCATATCGATAGAATTGAACTCCCAGATGGCTCTTAGCATCGTAGTGAAAATAATACTTTCCTTAAGATAAGGCAGGGTAATGGAAAATAACTTTCTTGCCTTTCCGCAACCGTCGACTTCGCAGGACTCGTAGACTTCTTTCGGAATAGACTGCAAGGAAGCAAGCAGCGCGACTGCGAAGAACGGGATCCCTCTCCACAACTCGGCCAGTACAACCGAACCGAATACGGTATGGGTGTTCGACAGCCAAGCGATATTCTCGTGAATAATCCCTAACCTCTTCAAAAGATCGTTAATGACTCCGATATGCTGGTTGTACATGAGCGACCACAGCATTGTCGTAAGAACGCCTGATACCGCCCAAGGAATCAGCACGAGCGAACGTATAACGCCTCTAAACCGGAAGGCCTGATTAAGCAGCAGGGCCACACCTAAGCCGAACACGAGCTGAAGAACGACTTCAATAACCACCCACTTGATGGTTATCCATAGCGAGCTTGGGAACAGATCGTCATGGAATAAAATCTGCTTAAAGTTACTCCACCCGGCAAAACCGTCATCCATCGGCCGAGTCAAGTCATAGTTCTGAAAGCTTAGTTGGAAGACTTGTAAAATAGGGTAGAACATAATGACCGCCATGAGAACGACAGTCGGGATGATCAGAACGTAAGGAAATATCCTGTCGCTGCCGATCATCTTGTTTTTTCTCTTGGACGTTCCCGTCACTTGTCCTGTTGCTAATTGTTGTTTCACCTTCATGAAATAATCACCTCAATAAGAATAATAGGCTATGCATGAAGCTAGCTAAATAATATATCTTGCAAAGTTTGTTTGTTTTTTTGAAAATAAAAAATAGCAGCAAAAAAACAACCTCACCCCAATCACTGACTGGAATAAGGTTGTTTGTGAACGCTTTCCAACTATTACGAGCTATGCTGCTGTCTATACTCCATCGGGGTAAACCCTGTATGCCGCTTGAACAAAACACTAAAATACTGGGTATTCACATACCCAATTTTCTCAGCAACCTCATATACCTTTAAATCGGTATGCACAAGCAGTTCAGTAGCTTTATCTATTCGCACTTGGACAATATACTCACAAAAATTAACATCCGTATACTTTTTAAACAAAGTACTGACGTACGATGGTGTAATGTGGACCGTCTCCGCTACTTCTTTTAAGTCCAGATTCTCATTCTGATAATGATTTGCGATATAATCCATAATTGTGCGAAGAATAGCTTGATGCGAATTGCTTGAATATTTGACCTGATCATAGAAAATAATCGATTGATCCATCCGGACATCCTTCATCTGTGTCGCAATCAATGCTTCCTCATAGGAGACGCCAATATGTTTAAACCCTTCACCAATACTGCCTATACCGATCTTGGCTTGAATTTTGAGATATTGCTCAATCATCACTGTTAAGCGGCGGGCAATAAGCTCGGTATCCTGCTTCAGCTTCTCCGCATCCTCGTTTCGGTAGTTGAACAACAGATTGATCCGGTGGTTATATTGAATCGCATACACCTGAACCCCGTCGCAATTTGCAGTTTCTAGCACCTCATTGCAAAGGTTTTTGAGAGTGAACAATAATAGCTCCAGATCGACGGGTTTATTGGGTTTAAGAAACCTTCCGACACCATCCAAGCTCAGAACAGCCATCACGAACACCGAGCCGCAAAACGTTAAATCGAGCAGCTTCGCCTCCCTATCAATCGCTTCCTCATTCCCCGACCCAGAGATCAACTCGCTAAAAAATTGGTTCACGATAAGACCATGGCTTTTTATATCCTTCTCACGTTTTCTCCGCTCTTCCTCCAGTGCCTCAGACGCATTCATGATTGTCCGCAGGATTTTATCGTTATCTTCATACTTTAATATGTAATCAAACGCTTGAAGCTGTAGCGCCTCCTTAGCATAAGAAAAATCATCATACCCCGTTAAGAAGACAATCTTCAAATCTAAGCCATTCTCCTTCACTTGGGCGGCAAGCTTCAGTCCATCCATGAAAGGCATGCGAATATCCGAGAGCAGTAGATCCGGCTTCTCCCTTTGGATAAGTTCCCAAGCTTCCTTCCCGTCCACTGCAACTCCTGCCACCTGAATATTACCCTGATCCCAATGAATATTCCTGCGAAGCCCTTCCCTTATCCATTCATCATCGTCTGCAATGACCAGCTTATGCACGATTCGTCACCTCATTTATCGTATATGGAATCCTTACAGTCACTATGGTATAAACCCCTTCTTCACTATCCAGCCGAATCCCGAACCCGTAGCCGAATTGCAGCGCCAGCCGTCGGTGAACATTACGCAGCCCGAATGTCACTGGAGCCTCTTGAACATTCTGCGCTTGAATAGAAGTATTCATCTCCTGTACCTTCTCTACATCCATCCCTGCACCATCGTCGAAGACTTCAATTATTGCTGCATCCCCGCTTGGCCTTCCTGTTATTCTGATGATCCCTTTTCCCTTCTTGTTTTTGATGCCATGATAGATGGCGTTCTCGACAATTGGCTGCAAGGTCAGTTTCATGATAGGAAGATGCATAATGCTCTCTTCAACTTGAATCTCAAATTCAAAATCTTTCTGGTAACGGATATTTTGAATTTGCAAGTAGCTTTGAACATGCTCGATCTCTTCTCTAAGCGTTATGACCTCCCGCCCTCTGCTAATGCCGATCCGAAAAAAGTGGGCCAGCGCACTAACCATAGTCGATGCCTTTTCCTTCTCACCCAAATCAATCATATGTTTGATAGATCCGAGAGTGTTGTATAGAAAATGTGGTTGAATTTGCGACTGCAATGCTAATAACTCCATTTGCCGCTTCTGTTCCTGTTCATCCTTAACTTGCTCCAGCAATTGGCGAACCGAATCGACTAAATTCTCCAACCCACTGGCTAATACACCAATTTCATTTTGCTCTTTCAGCTGAAAGTTAACATTTAGGTTCCCTTGTCTAAAACTCTTCACTTGTTTGGACAAATAACGGATGGGATTCGTCAGGCTGCTGGCAAAATAGGTTGCCATGATAATAAAAACTACGAGAATAACAGCTACGATTGTAAGCGTTATCGATTTAATCTGGCTTGCCTTGGCTAAGATATCGCTTTCAGGAACGATGGCGGCGAGCTTCCACCCGTTCAGCGATAACGTTGTAAAGTGAATCATCATACGTTGGTCCGACTTGCTGGCCGCCCTTAAATCTCCCTGGTGATTAGCGTTATTACGGATATCGTTCACGATCTCATCGCCGATAGCGTACTCTTTGGATAACGGCTTGGAATACATCACCCCATCTGGACTGATCAGAGCCAGCGAGCCGTTGGGACTAATATTGACATTCTGTAAAATGTCGAGCAGATAGGATTCCTTCATATTAATGAGAGCCATGCCACTGACCTCGGAATCAAGATTTCCGATAATTTTAAATACGCTTACAACATTACGTTTCGTGACAGTAGTAAACACTTGATCCTCATGCGTATTCAACCAGTAATAACTGCTTTCTGCATCCTTTTGGTTATATCGGGCCAGCCATTCATTAAGATTCACACCGACATGCCGGGGAATAAAGTCCTTCTGTATGTTGAAGGTCCGGCCATTATTAAACGTGACAAAAATTGAATCGATGACTTGCAAATGATTCCGGTAGGCTTCCTCGAACTGTTTATGAAGATCGATGATATCATCGTAGCGATGTTCTCCTTCGTCTTGTCCATTATCTAATAAAATATATTGAAAAGCCGAATTGTTCTCGATTGACACTAGCTGTTCGAAGATCGTATAAAGCTTGTCGTTAAGAAAAAAGCCCGTTTGCTCGGTCGTATCGCTTAGCAAATAATAAGCGTTTTGTTCGAGCTGCTTAACGGCAGTGAAATAGGAAAAAAAACCGGTAAGCGCAACGGATGACACAAGAATAGGCAAAAAATAGATAAGCAGCTTAATTTTGATTGGGCTTCTAGAAAGATACGAGAACATGTATTTCCCCCAAATGAAGTCGTTTCGGATTCTCCTCTTATAATAACTCCTAGCTCGAAGAGATGGGTTTGTTTTTTATCAAACCTTGTTTGTTTTTATTCAATTTCTCAAAAAAAAGACGAGCCCCTGATTGGGACTCGTCTTTGGCTACTTTATGGATGTAGAATAAGCTGGGCTAACGCCGCAAGATCCACAATATCCAAAAGACCATCTTTATTCAGATCATAAATCTGATATCGGATCCAATCCGTATGTGCGGAGCTTATACCGTAATGAGCGGACAGAATAGCCAAATCACCGATACTTGCTGGATTGGCCGAGCTCAAGAAAGTTGCCAGCGCCGCATCCAGATCAATGATTGCCTGCTCCACAGAAACCTTAGTTACGTTCGGATTATTCACGACCTGCATAGCTTTACCGATTGCATTATTAAGCTCATTCACTACCGTCTTCGTATATTGCCCCCATTTACTGCCAATAGTGGCGTAATCGGATGTTGCTTGTGCTATAGCAATCTTTAATGCCAGAGCCGATTTGTCCGAGGCGCCGTCTAACCCATCCATAGCCAACTGCAAGTTCGAGGCAGCTGCATTCACCTGATTCTGTGTAGCTTGCGATCCAGCAAGAATCACTTTCGCAGAGGTTAGATAGGTTTGCAAGATTAACCAAGTGGATGGATTGTATTGATCTGCCGTAAGGCTCTTCGCTACATCAACCCCGCTGGCCAGGACCGTTTTGTCTATCATGATCTTCATGCCATAGATCGTATTAGATAGCTTTGATACCGTTTGGCTACCATCGACAATCAAAACGGGGTGCAAATGAAGATAGGCCGTCGTATCGCCGGCATAGTTCATGTTTGATGAATGCCAGAGCATCTTGAGCATGTCTCCGCTTGGAAGGATACCCGCTCCAGTGCTTGCGAGCTTGATTGTGATTTTTCCATTCACCTCATCCTTATCGACGGATTCCACTCCCCATTCATCCGCTAAGCATTCTACCGAATCGTAAAGAATTAGGTCCGGGTCATACTCAAACGTCAACTCTTGACCATAAACAGCAGTGCTGACACTTTCTGTAACGTAATCATTATTTAAGCCATAAACCAAACCAAATTGTTGGCCGGCAAACGTTGTTCCTTCTCCCATAACCGTAGCATAGGGAAGACTTAAGGACGGAGCATTTACAACCGCGCTGACCTCGTTAGAGTTATCGCTCTCACCTCCAACATTAACTGCCGTAATCACATAATAATAATTACCAGCAGTAAGATCGGCATTGTCCAAATAAGTGCTGTCCGTGACATTGGAAGCAATGGTTACATACCCCTCTGAGCTATTTACGCTTCGCTTCACTGCATAATAATCAGCTCCGGCAACCTCATCCCAGCGTAGCAAGATTTCGGCCCTGCCCGTAGTTGCACTTACGTTTGCGGGTGCTTTAGGAATCTGAATGGAACCCGGATTAGAGACCGTAATAACTGAAGGACTTATGCCTGAATCCAAGTGAAACGGTATCCCCGCCTGCGAAAAATCCGTATCCTGCAATAGGATATTACTCGCGAATCCCTTCAAATGGATAAAGGTGCTTGTGCCAGGCGGACAAAGAACGTCATTTAATAAAATATCGGCTGCATTGTTCATGGTATAGAGGGTTCCGTTCGCCGGAACGATCTGAACATGATTGAATTGAATATCAGTCGTATTACTGGACACGAATCCAGTTTGAGTCGACATTTTTACATTGGTCAACTCCACATTACGCAAAGGCACATTGGCCAGTGCATCGATGGACACTGCTTCCGAAGCTCCGTCCACCGTAACGTTACGAATGTGGATATTTTTAACCTCTGGAACCCGGTTATCGACTCCCAGCTGCGCATTATCCACTGCTTCGCTGTGCCCCGTATAGAAATCATTAATGGATAATGCCGTATAACCAATATTCTGCATATGGAGACCATCGATATAGATATTCTCGATAGGACCACCACCACCAACAAAGCTTTTAATATTGATCCCATTATCCGTTCCGATATATTGATTGTTGCGAACCGCAAGGTTATGAATGCCTCCGGATGTGTTACTTCCGATAGACAATCCGCCATGGCCACGAAAAACAATGTTGTCGGCAATTACGACTTCGGACAAAGCGTTTGTCGGACTCGGGTCATAGCTGGCCTTCATCCCGATTCCATCATCTCCGGCATTCACCGTGTTGTGATATAAAACAACATTCTGCGAAGAAGTGACATCAAGACCGTCTCCGTTCTGGTACCAAGCGTCGTTATTGACCGTTGAATTACGGATCACCAGATTCCGAATCTTCGTAAAGCTAGTCGCAAATTGTGGTGAATTCATAAAGGTAGGTCCATCGACTAACACATTGCTGCTATTATAGATGTCGACCATGATAGGACGATATACCCCAACAGCTTGTTGAGACGGATACCAAACACTGCCGTTATCGGTCAACACTCCGCCCAAGGACAACAGATAATTCCACTGCGTGGTTGTGACCTTGCCCTTCTTCACATAACGCCAATATTGCCCATTGCCATCGATAACACCTTTTCCTGTGATCGCGATGTTGCTGAGCCCCGATGCCGCCAGCATCGGTTGATATTTTGCATTCACCAAATTGTAGTCATCATAGTCGGGACTAAATTGAATGAGTGCACCAGCCTCTACATGCAGATCAATATTACTTGCCATTTGGATACTTCCTGTCAGCCATACACCAGCAGGTACGACGACACGCCCTCCACCTGCCAGTGTAGCCGCCTCAATTGCCTTTGCGAATGCCGCCGTATTTTTGGTTATACCATCTCCAACAGCGCCATAATCTTCAATATTAAAATCTACGTTTGGAAATGTTGGAAGCGTAATCGCTGGCATATCGAATGGCAGATCTTTTTGATACGTTTGCAAGTCATCCCCGCCCGTTACAACCCCCACGGAATCCGCGGATTTGACGCTAACCTTCGCAGTCGCCTTTACATCGGTGCCCGTTACAGTTCCCTGCACAGTGAAGTTCCCCACAGATGCATACTTAGCTGGATCGATTGAACTCCACACGACAGCCAATGCTTTCTCCGATCCATCCGTAAATTGAACGGGAACGATGCTTGGCAAAAATGGAGCTACCCCCTCAAGGCTATAAAGCTCCAGTGCCGGTATGTTCGATAGGGTCTGTCCCGGCAGCATGGTGGAATTCACAACTTCTATGGCTAACAGAATTTTAGTACCGGAAGCGAAAGTGAAAGTTAGTGTATTTTTTCCAATCGGCAACTGAGACAAGAAGACATCACGAAGAGTATAAATACTTCCATTGGCAGTGTAATCGGTCCCCTTATTCAGTGCATGGGTTCCGAGCATAATTCCCGTCATTGTGTCTCCCGAGCGTTTAACAGATACAGTCAGATCCGCTTGATTCTCATGATTACGATCAAATTTCACCGGAGCTGAAGACAAAGATACTTCAGTTGAATAGACGCTCTCTCCATTCGCATTCACAGCAGTTACTACATAATAAAAAGGAGCTCCTGTGTTCACAACCATATCCGAATATTGAACCTTATCTTTCACTCCCTCCGTCAAGCGGAGCCAGTTCAAGTTGTAGCTCCCCGTTACGGAATAAAGGCGTAAAGTTTGATTCCCAGCGGGAAGATTGACATTCACACTGACCGTTGTCCAGCTCTGCCAATCACCGGTTTGCGGAATATCTACGGTGCTCAGCACGCTGCCATTCCCACTCTTTAATTGAAGCTGTTTACCGCTGTCCGGAGCAGAGACGCGCAGATCCAAGGTGTAGAATCCACCCGCAGGAACCTGTATCGCGTAATCCATCCAATCTCCCGGATCGATATAACTGACATTTAGACCTCCGCCTTCATCACTCGTATTCTGAGTTTTGACACCGTACATCGCTGTCCAATCCTCACCTTGGATCGTTGCCAGCGGGGAAGTGGATGACGGAATCAGATCGGATGCAATCGGCAAGTAAGGACCACCCGCTTCGCTTCCGCGATAGACACGATAAGAACTTGCTCCTTCAACCGTGTTCCACGACAGAGCTACGGGAGAATCGCCTAATGTCGCATCAACACCGCTCGGGAAAGTCACACTCAGTCCGGTTGGAGAAGCAGGTTGCTGTTCATTCTGTTCATGCCCAGGAAGCGTGCCGAACAGCGTAGGATCCCACCCATCCGCTCCTTTCAGCACATTCTGAACGGTGTATTGATTGGCTTCGTCAGATGTCAATTGGCTCGACCAGCGATAGCGGCCCTTCGCATTGGCACCTGGTCCCGAAGAGTTGTATTCACCATACCGCGCCGTCGATTCGTTAGAAGGATTTCCCCAATTATCCCAACCTACTGCTTTGATATGCGCATCCATCCAGGTATTAATGTACTTCACGTTGGCGTTAGCTCTCCAAGGTCTACCCAGATCTAGCGAACCGTTAGTAGCAGCCAGCTTAGTGTCGATATCCCATTCCGGTCTCCAAGGATCATGAGTCACCGATTCCTTCAAAGAAGAAGTACCGCGGGTCAATCGCGAGTTCATGAAAACATAGCCAAACTCAGCTTTCTCATCCGTAGAGGCTGCCGTCATATGACCGCCAAAGCCACCAACGAACTTAATCTCCGAATCGTAGAAATAAGCCGCAGCATTCCCAAAGATCCAGTCGACGTCCCCTTCAATTATGCATCGGTTAAAGTACTGTCGCCCGCCGTTTGCGTACAAGGTATCTTGGAACCCTGCCAGATAAACGTTCGTAAAAATTGCTCTGTCGCCCGTTACGTTAAGTGCGACTGCGGGACCTACATTTCCTCTCTCAAACGAAGTATTGCGAATCGTCATATTTTCTGCCGTAAAGTCGCTGGCAGAAACTAACAACGTGTGGCTGTTTCCAGTACCTATTCCGGAATTAGCATAATCGTCATAGGTCAAAATCGTTCCGTCTCTGCTTTCACCAACTAAACTAACTAATGGCTTAGAATTCGGCACGGCTACCTTTTCATGATAGATACCGTCTTGGATATAGATCACCCGCCGGGTCGAATTCCCAGTTGGAATCGAATTCAGAGCATCCGTAACGGTCGTATAATCTCCCGTTCCATCCTTCGCAACTACAATTACTTTAGCTGGAGTGGCGATTTGGATCAGGCTATCTGCTCCCGAGCCCCTCGCATTAACAGCAGATACAACATAATAATAGGTCAGACCGTTTGTTATGCTGTTGTCCAGATAGTTTGTTTGGGTTACGCTAGCGATCGTTGTAAAGGGTCCCGCCAACGAAGCCGCCCGTTTAACGAGGTATGAATCAGCCTCAGCAACCTCGGTCCACTGCAAGTTAACCTTGCTAACTCCCGCTTGTGCTGTTACTTCATTCGGCGAAGAAGGTACCCCCTGCTGGAAATGAACCGGAGATACGCGTGCTTGATCGGAATTCATACTTTCCGTCTGAGCACTTAAGGCAGATACAACATAATAATAATTCGTTCCGTTGTGTACGGTGCTATCAGTAAATTCCGGAGCGGTCAGGTTGCTAGCCACGACCGAATACGTTCTCCCCGATATTACACTTCGCTTCACTGAGTACGAGGAGGCTCCCGGCACAGGGTTCCATGTTATATCCACGCGGGCATCACCAGGAACAGCAATCAATCCAGCTGGTTTCGCTAAAGGGGTAACTGGAGAAATCTTAGCGGAGACCGAATTTTCGCTTAAGCCACCCGCATTTTGAGCTTGAACGGTGTATTCATATACCATTCCGTCAGTCAATCCGGCGTCGTTATATTGGGTTGCCGTCAAATCCGACGCGATGACCGAATACTTAGCCCCTCCGTCATCCCTTCTGAGCAAATGGTATTGCTCCGCACCTTCGACAGACTCCCATTTCAGGGTCACTTGGCTGTCCCTTGCTATTCCCGTCAACCCTGTCGGAGCAGCTGGTATGTCGGGTAGCAGAATTGGCGTGATGCCTACTTCCATGGAATTTGGGCTTTCGCCGGAATCGGTTACTGCACTGACGACATAATAATAGGTTTTATCGTTCATCAATTTGCTATCTACATACCGGTTGGAATCCATGTTCTTAATCAGCTCGTAGGGCCCGCCAGTTGTTTCACTACGCTTCACATTATACGAAATCGCTCCGGTAACCGCCGGCCAATTAAGCATCGCTTGTGTATCACCAGCCTTGCCGGTTACTCCTGTCGGGGTCGAGGCTGATAATACATCAGTGAACATCATCCAGTTAATATTGAAGTTGCCGGTATTCGTCGTGATGCGCAGGGTTTGCGGACCCGCACTCAGATTTGCCGACACACTTACGGTCGTCCATTTTTGCCAACCGGTCGTATTTGGCACATAAACCGCTGCCAGAACAGTTCCTCTGCTATCTTGCAATTGAAGCTCCTTATCTGAATACTTCGTAGCAAGACGAAAATCTACGGTGTAGATTCCTGCGGAAGCCACATTTACCTTGTATTCCAGCCAATCTCCGGCTTCAATATTGCCCACATCTAAACCGGCTCCAGTATCCGTGGTTGCCTCGTTCTGAACCCCTTGCATGCTGTCCCAGTTCTCGGCTTCAAGCTTGCCCGGAATCGGCTTGCCATTCTTCGCCCAATACGCCACCGCAATTGAAGGTTTCAGCCCTTCCTCCGAGGTGTGTGCTTGTATACACTGATATTCCAGATCATTATAGATGACCCAATCGTTGATCGTATAAGTGGTATTCGCCTGCCAGCTGGCAGCAGCGGCCGCAGCGGTTCGCGGAGAATAACCATATAAAAGACTCATTATCATCGCCACGATTATGGCTATAGCCGTTACTTTTCGGCTTATGGTGTCTTCTTGCCCCCAGGGTGCGGTCCTGTTCATATCTTCTTCCTCCTTAGAATAGAAGTGCACGAATACTATCAGAGGTTATATATGTTGTACATTAACACAGCTGCTTCCGCTCGTGTCGTCGTAGACTTAGGCTCGATTTGGCGGCCATTCCCGTGAATCAAACCCGCTTTCACTAGACTTGCGACAGATTCAGACGCATAGGCAGAAATCTTCGCAACATCGCTGAACGGTTGAAGCACGGATGTATCTCCACCTGTAACCTGTTGACCTGACGCCTTCAAGGCTCTGGCGGTTAGGACCATCATGTCCTCACGGGTGATTGGCTCAAGCGGTTTGAACAAGTTGTCTCCTGAGCCTTCCGCAATGCCAAGTGCCCGAGCAATGCCAACGGCCTCGTAATAATAAGCTTGGGATGGGACGTCCGCGAAGGTATCTCCAGCTTTTCCGCTCAGTTCTAGCGTCCTAACGAGCAATACCAAAAAGTCGGCTCTAGTAACAGCTTGAGATGGGCGGAATTCTGTATCGGACACACCACTAATAATTCCCTTGGAAGCCATAACCTCGATCGGATTTTTAGCCCAAGCCACAGACTCAAGATCCTTAAAGGATTTATTCGTATAACCAATTGCATACATGCTGAAATGTGTAGTCTTAAAGCTGACGCGACCGGACTTCGCATCATATCTACCACTAGGAACCGAAGTAAGTTTCCCTTGACTGTCTACATACCACACAACGATATGCTCTGGATTAAGCAGCTCTTGTGCAGTAGGAACGTAGGGGATGCTGACTGTGACCGGAGCTTGGCGATTATCCCAGGTTATGATCTTGCCACCCGACGTTAAAGTTACTTGAATGACGGGATGGTTGCCGATTTGGTTTTGCACGGACGGCTGCAAGGATTTAGGATCAACACTTGTGATATGAAGACTTATTTGTTCATTGGAGGTAACCCCAGCTTGCAGCATATTATCAGGGAGAGTGAGGTTAGCCAGTGGTGTTACAATTTCAATTTCCGCCTTTTTGACATCATTGGATATAGCCGAAGTTGGAATCGTCTGAACGTACTCTTTTGCCCCGGGCTTCGACTCGACTTCAATGATTACTTTTTTTACTCCTTTGTCGTTGGCGGTAGTTTGGTTAAGAGCTTTCTGCAGTGATTCTAGATCCACGGTTGATTGAACCGATTGTGCAGCTGCGTCATAACGAATCACCGGTTTGATCGTAGAACCGTTGACATTACTCGAAGTTGTAGGCTGGATCGAACTGCCGTTTCCTTCCGCTCCGTTGTTACTGTTGTTTCCATTATTACCGTTATTGCCGTTGTTTCCGTTGTTGTCATCGATACTAACAATATGCGCGATCGCCGATGCATCAAGGGTATAGTTAACCGCAGCCAGTTGCGAATCTACTAACTTCACACGGGATAGAACGATTTTGACATCGCCACTCTCAAGCGCTTTGAAAGTAACTGTGGCCAGTTTTAGATCTCCGTTCTTGCCAGATTTCTTCTCAAGCTCTGTATGCGCTAGCCGCACGCCGTTATTCGTCAATAGGGCGTCAATGTTGAAGCCGCCCTCGCCTGCTGTGTAACTCACGAACTCCAGCTTTGAGCGATCATAGGTCAGATTCAACTCGTACGCGTACAAATCCGTCATTAGGTTCGCTGCAATCTCAACAGTAAAGGTACTGTTGAGGGTAGGACTTTCTTTTGATAACACAGTTTGGAAGTTGGGTTCACTACTAGCCTGCGTTACCACAGGTCTCGCTAGAAAAAAGACAAGGAGCATAAGCACCGCGATTCTGAGTTTAGCCATTTCGATTCATCCACCCTTTCAATAGCAAGATAGGAGAGAGCGCCGCTGCCGTTGAGTCAGCGCCCTCCAGATTTAGCAAACTTAATTTGAAGTGATTTTACGGGCCATTCCAGCCAGATCGACGATGTCGATCTGCTGGTCTTTATTCAGATCATACCTACTTACCTCACTCCAACCGTTATCACTTGAAGTGATGCCATATTTGGAGCTCAGAAGAAGAAGATCATCCATGCCGGCCTCGAGATTCATCGCTGTAGCGAGCTTTTGAAGTGCAGTAGACAAATCTTGAGCCGCTAGATTCACTTCCTCTTGTGTAGCATCGCTGTCGTTTAAGACAACGGTTGCGTTCGCAATGGCATCCTTAAAGATAGCAATAGCTGACTGCGAATATTGCCCCCAAAGTGTACCCATCGATGCCGACGCCAAAGTGCTGGCGGCTTCGTGAAGGATAGACTGGAGTGCTGTTCTAATGACATCTCCCGAACCTGTATCAGTCACAGTAATGTTAACCTGATAAGCAGTGCCTTCCACAGAAGATTCATTACCTTCGCCATCGCTCATAATAATGCGGGTCGCTTCTAATGAAGCAACCGTCGCTTCCGTTACATCTTTTGCAGTGAAGTGAAGTTGAAGAATTCTCGGCAAATCGCCGCTCATGCCAACCCCTGGGGTTGTGCTTGCCATGAGAATCCTTGTTTGTCCCTCATTATCAAAGGAATCGATGACACGAATTCCATCCAGCAAGGATTCCGCTGCCACGAACTGAATTTGCTCAGGATCGTAGTTCAGCGTCAAATCCAAGCCATATACATCACTTGTAACACGAGACATGCCATATACGACTTCAAAGGACTGCCCCTTCTCCACAGAGTCCGGTCCGGTTAAAAAACTTCCCGATCGAACAGTAACTTTGGCTTCGGCCTTTAACTCCGTGCCATAGACAGCGCCCGTAACTGTAAATCGCCCTTCTACCGCATATAACTCAGGGTTGATAGCTTCCCAAACGACAGGCACTTGCTTCACTGTTTCATCTGCATAAACAGCGCCTACAACTGTTGGCAAAATAGGAGCCACACCTACTGGTGTCTCAACATGAACTGGCAGAAGCGATTCGATTGGATTGTCGGAAGCGAGCTGGGTAGGATCCCAATCCTCTTTCCCGTTGATCGCACTCGTTGCGCTGAAAATACTGTGCAATGTATACGCTTCGGCTTCCGTGTCCGTTAATTGATGGGTCCAGTTCATTCTAGCCTGCGGATTTGCTCCCGGACCAAAGCTTTGATATTCACCGTAATATGCGGTTGCTTCATTTTTTGAATTGCCGAAGTTGTTCCAGCCACTTGGAGCAATGTGATCTCCCATGTAGCTGTTCAGATATACAGTCTTCGCATATGGACGCCATGGTCTTCCCAAATCAACAGCGGATATAGACGAAAGCAACGCTTCGCCGGTCACTTTGCTGTTCAAGAATACATAGCCATACTCCTGTCCCTCAGGAGTGGAAGCTGCCGTCACATGCCCAGCCAATCTGGAATGAATCTCGCTGTTATCAAAAACAGCAATACCCGGACCAAAGATAAAGTCTACCGAACCCGAGATGAAACAATCCTTGAAGTAGGAACGATAGGATTGAATGGTTGCATTATTGGCATAGTTGTTAGGATCCGCGTTATCGGTCAGATTGCGGGTTAACAGTGTATCCTGATAACCGATGATGTTGCAATTTTCGAAAAAAGCTTTATCCGCATATACGTCGACGGCAACGGATTGACCTGCTCCGGAGCCCGAGGAATTAATGACCGTTAGATCCTTGGCATAGAAATCATGGCCTTTAATCATGAGCGTATAATCCGTATAAGTGCCCAAACCTAACGAGGTACCATCCGGGGCCGTTTTTTTCGGATTATCATCATAGGTGAGAATCGTTCCATCCTTGCTCTCACCCATTAAAGAGATGTAAGGCTTGGTATCTGGAATAAGAACTTTCTCATAATACAAGCCGTTTTTCACAAAAATAATGATGCGATTGCGGTTCTGGTCCGGGACTGCATCGACAGCAGCTTGGATACTTTTATAATCTCCGCTTCCATCTGCAGCAACGACGATAACCTTCGCGTCTGGAGCGATATCAGACAGAACATATACATGAGCAGTAACCGGTAGGTCCGATCCTTGTACCGTACCCATAACCTTGAACCCGTCAATATTTGTATCCGCATACAAGTCTGGGGAGATGGGTTCCCAGGACACTGGCAGAGATTTGGTCATTTGATCATTGAAGATCGCCGTTACGTGATCTGGCAAACTCGGTGCGATGCCCTTCGCAGTTGTCGCGATGACAGGCCGATAACCGGTCATGCCAGCCGAAACCACTTCCACTTGAATTTCAGCTCTTGCTGAATATCCCGTTACTGTACCCTGTAAAGTGAATGCTCCTATCTGCTGATATTCAGACGCCGGAACTAAATCCCAGATTACCGGAGCATAACTTACCGCTCCATCCTCTCTCAAAATCGGCATCTGATTCGGCAGATTAGGCTTCGTGCCTAATGCGGTCGTTACCTGTAAGGACTTATAGCCAACAACTGTTTCTTGTCCTGTTATGGTGATTGGCATCAATCCGATAATCGCTGTTCCGTCATTCATCGTCGCTGCGACGATGACTTTACCATTGCTATTAGCGGTCAGTACTCCATTATCGTCGATAGTAGCCACATCTGTAGGGGTCAGATCACTATTATAGACAGCCCATGTAACCTGCGAAGTTTCTCCCGTAGTTTTGGTGGCACTAAAGGTTAAACGCCCTCCTTTATCGGAGATTGAATTCGTCGAACCTGAGTGTGTTAGCTGGATTCCATAACCGCTGGTAGCTTGCTCAGAAGCACTAATGTACAGATTATCCAAGTAAACTTGAGATGCCACTGTCGTATTATTATTAGGCCCTATGGATTTGAAGGTGCTAATATCCGCCATCGCCAGGGTTGAATCATAGAATGGCTGTTTGCTTAACACCTTCGTTCCGTTGTAATAAACATCCACAAGCTTGTTTGGAAAATCTACCACAGTCTTGACTGTAAACCACTTATCAAGCGGGATCGCAGGAATGATGATAGGAGATGTTTTTCCGTTGATGACATAACTTAATGCTCCCGAATTCTCAGTGTTTAACCAGACGGCTACTTTACCATTCGATCCGAGCAGCTGAAATACCCGATTATTCGAGGTAGGTTTGTTCGCATAAGTACCGTTCGGCACACCGTTCGTTAAGTTGGGAGGGGCCGGGAACTTCAGATGCACTTCTGCCGATAAGGTTTCCGTCTGCGAACCAAAACCACGGGATACACTTACATAACCGCTATCCTGGTCATTAAGGAAAATACTGTTCGGATTCAAATCTCCGTCCGCCGTAATAGTGATCAGACCCGGGGCATAGCTCGAAGCACTCCAATATCCGCCCGGCGTATCCCCGGCTTTATATTCAGTGAAATCCTCGTGAACCGGGAAGGCTTTATCAGTTACGACCACACCATCCTGAACGATATTCGCACTGTTCGTAGCGCTAATTCCTTTGGGCAAGCTGCTATTGGTGAAAAAGATATTCTCCGTGTAGGCTAATTGAGCTTTAGCAAAAGCACAATTAATGAACTGCAAATTCTTCAAAGCGTTATCAGCTGTTGAAGTGGAGGCTGCCCCTGTCAACGAAATAATGTTATCCGTTCCAGAGATATCGTTGTTCCGCAGGTTGGTAAACCGGAAATTACTCATGTCCGGTGGGTAAATATCAGGAACAGGAAGCTTGTCATAGTTGGAATTCAGATCAATCTTGTTGATAAGCGAATCCCTCACTTGAATGTTCCGAATGTAGCCGCCCCGGGATGTGCTTGTTTTGATCTTAAAGCCCGGTGCCACAGTGTTCGACTTGACGTCGAGGGGAATCAGATTGCAGTCTTCCACGTAGATATCGCTTATTCCGCCAGACATCTCGCTTCCGATAACGACCCCGCCGTGTCCACCACTAAAGGTATCTCCGCGATAATAAATAAATCTGGAGGGTCTGCCGATATCCCGGCCTTCTTGATTGATCCCGGATTTAATTGCACTGCCGTCGTCCCCGGTTTGAAAGGTAGAATTCAAAATGTAAACGCTCTCGGAAGAATTCGGATTAAAGCCGTCTCCATTATGTTGCGTGGTGTTAATATCGAGGTTATAGGCGGTGATGTCTTTGCTGTATACAGGTACTACGGTCCACATCATTCCATTGCGGATTTTCAATCCATCGATATAGACATTGTGTGCGTTATTAAAAGATAGCAGATGTCCACCACCGTAGGTTGTTCCAACTTCAACCTTGTCGTTATCGTATTCCTCACGCAGCTTCAAGCCGCTCTCCTCGTCACCAATTGTTCCGGGTCCAAGGAATGTAATATCAGTTACACTATAATCATCGTACTTGTCATGATCCATAACTCCGGCGTTAAATAAACTTTGATAAGCCTCGGGTTCCTCAATACTGTGTCTGGCCGTTACGAACGGCAAGAAGTCAGCCTTGTGTGAACTAGGCATCACTTGAGCCCCTGCATCTACAAATACAGTCATATTGCTGTGCAGGAACAATCCGCCAGTCACATACTTCCCGGGTGGAAAGTATAAAGTGTCTCCTGGAGTAACTGCGTCAATCGCGGTTTGAATTGCCACGGTATCCAATGTGTTGCCATCTCCGGATGCTCCATAATCCTTAACATTAAACCTGATGCCCGTCTTTTTAGTTGTGATTTGGACCGTATTGCTATCTAAAGATTCGTTGCCAGATGTATCCTGGGCTCGTACCGTGTAGGTATATGTCCTCTCTGGAGTTAATCCTAAAAACTTATAGTAAGTTTTGTCCGTCGAACCAACCCGGGTTCCATCACTGTCATAAATATTGTACTTAGTAATGTTGGAATAAAATAGAGGTTTCTCCCATGCTAACACTACGGTTGTATCCGTATTAGAGGCAGGGGCCATTCGTAAATCCGTCGGGGAGTAAATATTAGCCGATAAGGAATCATTAATGTTCGCAGCGGCATAAGCCGTGTTGGTTTCTCCGGCAAAGGCGATTTCAGGTACAATCGGGATGAGCAATAAAGCGCATAATGCAATAAGGACACTCTTAATTCTTTTCATAACTTACCTCCTGTTCATTTGCAGGTGATGAAAACGCTGTCAATTAGTGGCATTAATCATTAGGGAGTTGTCATTCAAAAGACAGGCGGCCCAAGTATCGTCAAGAGCCCGCCTGCTGAGATTATTTATTGTTCGGGGATATTAACTGTTTTATTTCGAAGAGTCAAAACTTGCTTTTTCTTTTTCAAGCTGCTTTGCCCATTCATCCAATAGTTCTTTGGCACTCATCTTTTTGGCCATTACCTTCTGGATCATAGGCTCCATATTCGTCTGAACCTTGTTATAGCCCGGCAGATAAACGGGATTATCGGTAAACTTCGTGTCCGGTGAGCTCATCAGGTCTGCGCCCGTCTTCACGTAAGGCACGTTTACAATCCAATCAGCATCCAAAGCATCAAGATAAGTCGGAATTTCGCCATAGAGCTCTCCGTACTCACTATCATTGTGCGTTACGAAATACGTCATGAATTCCCATGCTGCTTCCTTATTCTCGGAGTTCTTTGTCATCATCATCACCGATGGTGTAACGCCGGGGTGAACGCGATAGCCTTTGGCACCCATAGGGAATGGAACAGCTGTAAACTTGGTTAAATCGTCATTGAATGCTTTACTGTGAGCGCTTGCGGAACCAAGGTTATGGAAAATCATACCTACCTTGCCGGACTGGAACGAAGCAGCCAATTCCGTCCAACCTTTGTTCAAGTCATCTTCAGGTGTATTGACATTATAACCGCTCAAGTATTTCTCCAGAAACTCTACATTCAGTGGATCGTTGATCGTGGCTTTGCCTTCTGGCGTGAAATAGTTCGTAATTCCCGAGTATGAATACATAAGATATTCCAGCGAGGTTGCACTTCCGGCTCCACCCCGTATAGAGTATCCGTAACGATCCTTGGACTTGTCAGTCAACTTCTGTGCGTTGTCAAAGAATTGATCCCATGTGTCCGGATTCGGTAGATTTGATTCCTTCAGCCAATCCGAACGAATCCATTCCATCCAAGGCAGAACGCCATAAGGCAATCCATATAACTTCTTGTCAACCGGATCCGCTGCTCTCATTGAGGTAACCGAACCCGTTGTGATCTTGTCCTTTCCTTCCCAGCTATCGAAATAAGAATCGATTGGCTCAAGCACATCGCGTGCAATAAAGTCGGACGTAAAGTTATTGATCAGGTCCGGCCCTTGTCCAGCAGCAATAGCGACATTCAGCTTTTGTATATAACCGTTCAAATCTCCAGGCACGCCCAAGTATTCGATTTTAATATTCGGATGCTCAGCCATGAACTCCTTCGTAACTTTTTGCCAGAATACATCACGGTCCGGTGTAGTAGCCGCAGCCCAGAACGTAAGCGTTGTCTTCTTGCCGGAATCTTTCGTTTCAGTACCACTGTCGCTAGTCGAGCTGCTTGGCTGGGGACTGGCATTCGACGAGTTGTTGTTATTGTTACTGCTTCCGCAACCACTTAACACGCCTCCAACCAACATGACCGAAGCCATGACAAGTGCCCAGCTTTTTTTTCTTTTGAACATGGTGTTGAACCCCCTCAAAATTCGTCGCTCAGTTGACGAACACCGGTTATTCGTCATGTGTTTAGTTTAACTTTCGTCCTTCTCATTTTACATAAGATTCTTTTCACACTTTGTTTGGATTTTTTAAAATCATACAAAAAAAAGCCCCGATTGATTGCCTCGGGACTTTTTTCGCTTTATTTTCTTCTATATTAATTCAAATCTACTTAACTGCCTAGCTTTCACTTTAAATAGTGCTCTAATGTTCTCCGTACCGCTCCTGGGCCTGCCATCATTTCTTGGAACATAATCTCAATCTTATCACCTAGACCAATCTCGTACAACGGAACCCCAAAAAGTCGCTCATCTTCAAGAATGGGGCGCACACTAGCGGTTTGGTCTCCAAGTGAAACTCCTTGCAGGTAACCTTGCAGTGTTTCTAGTAACGGATCTGAACTCAATGTGAAGACCTCTCCAGCATCATTCACTCCAAGTAAGTAACGACACCACACAGCGATAGCCAGTGGAATCGCCGTTAGCTGCGCTGGATCGAGCTCCTCCCGTCGAATATAGGATTTAATAGTTTCACCAAACCGTATACCCACCTTCTGCGAAGTATCTGTAGCAATCCGCTGCGGAGTATCGGGGATAAATGGATTGGCAAAACGCTCCGTAAGGACTTCGTCCAGGAACTGCTTTGGACTGAGAATCCCCGGGTCCACTACGACGGGCAGACCTTCTTTGTAACCGATTATCTCCACAAACCTCCGCAAAGTATCGTCCTTCATCTCATCCGCGATCAAGGTGTAGCCAAGCAGACAACCGGAAACAGCAAGCGCCGTATGCAGCGGATTAAGGCAGGTCGTTACTTTCATCGTCTCCACCTTGTTGACTGTCTCCCGGTCCGTAAAAATAATTCCGGCTTCCTCTAGTGGTGGACGTCCGTTCGTAAAGTTATCCTCCACTACAAGATATTCGCTGATCTCAGCATTTACGAAAGGAGCGGTATATGTGTTTTTGGAGGTAATGATCACATCCATATCACCAATTCCCTGTTCCAGAAGCGCTGCCTGTACACTCTCCGAAGGACGTGGTGTGATTTTATCGATCATGGACAATGGAAAGGTTATTACTCGTTCATCTTCCAGATAGCGCACAAAGTCTTCTATAACAAGTCCTCTTTGGGCCCATTCCTTAGCGATGGACACAACACCGTTCTTCAGCTTGTCGCCATTGTGTGAGCAGTTGTCCATGCTGACAAAGGTCATCGGATATTGGCCTTTCAGATATCTTCGATAAGCAAGCGAAGCTACAATGCTCATGACATGAACAGGATGCTCCGGTCCGCTCTCAATATCCTTTTCCACAATGCCAAAATATTTATCGTACGGATCCGTCAACGAGTAACCCTTCTCCGTGATGGTGAAGCTGGCCATTTGCAGGCTGGGATTCTCGAACACCTCGATCAATCGACGGTACTCCGCTTCTCGGTTTTTGTCCGCTGCGATTCCCTCCACAATACTACTGACTACTCTTTTCTGGAAATCACCACGAGCATTCATCAGCACTAAAAGGGTCAGATTGTCGTAGGGCTTGTAGACTTTATCAATCATTTCGAAATCAAAGGTTTCCACCGCAATAATACCTGTATCCGACTTTCTGCTATCCAGCAGCTTCTGATGAGCATTTGCCACGAATCCCCTGAAAATATTACCTGCACCGAAATGAATCCATTCCGGTTTAAGCTGTGTATTGTTTGCTACCTGCTCATAGTCGAACTGTGGAAGCTCCACACCAGCAGCTTTCCAAGCTGCTTTTTCCCCTTGGATACTGCTTCTGGTCAGATGCAGCATTTATTTTGCCTCCTTGACATTATCCAAGCTATCCCAAACACCAAGCAAATACATGATGCCCATAGCTCTATCATACAAGCCATAACCCGGTCGGCAGTTCTTCTCTTCCCCCCACAGATGCCGCCCGTGATCCGGACGTACATAACCAATGTATCCGTTCTCATGATAGGCTTTGACCACCTCGGCCACATCAACGCTTCCGTCACGCCCACGGTGCGACACCTCAATGAAATCACCGTTCTCAAATACCTTCACATTGCGGATATGGGCAAAATGAATACGATCATGGAACTCGCGGATCATCGCTGGCAGATCGTTATCCGGATTCGTGCCGAGTGACCCTGTGCAGAACGTCAAACCGTTGTACGGGCTGTCCACCAAATCCAGAAAGCGGCGGATCATATCCCGATTGCGGATAATACGCGGCAGTCCAAAGATCGGCCAAGCCGGATCATCGGGATGGATAGCCATCTTGATGTCCACTTCCTCGCATACTGGAATAATGCGTTCCAGGAAATACTGGAGGTTGTCGAACAGTTTATCTTCCGTCACATCCGCATAAGCCGCAAACAGCTCATCCAGCTTTTCCAGCCGCTCCGGCTCCCAGCCCGGCATCGTGAACTTTCCAGCTCCCTTCAGAATCCGGTCCACCATCTCACGCGGATTATCGGTAATGGCAGCCTTTTCATAAAAGAGAGCATTCGAGCCATCAGGCAACTCTTTATACAGCTCTGTGCGGGTCCAATCGAAAACAGGCATAAAATTATAGCAGATCACCTTAACGCCAACCTTGGCGAGTTTACGAATGGTGTCGATATAAATATCGATATATTTATCACGGGTCGGCAAGCCGATTTTGATATCATCATGAACGTTGACGCTTTCTACTACAGCCGTGCTGAAACCCTTGCTGGTGATTTGATCCGCCACTTCTTGGATCCGTTCCATTTCCCACACTTCTCCGGCTACTTTCTCATGCAAAGACCAGACAATCCCCATAACACCCGGAATCTGCCGAATATGATCCAGCGTGATATTGTCATTGCCCTCGCCATACCATCTCCACGTCATGTTCATTGATAAACCCTCCTGTGAATTCGTTTTCAACTATCTTGTATACAAGATTTACTTGATCATAGAATAAGAACAATTCTTTGTCAATCACAATTTGATCAGGAATTTTATCCTGAAATCAAGGAATATCCACCCTATTTTCATCCCAATGATTTTAATGAACGAACTTATCATGTATACTAGTACTGTATCTGTCATCAACAATTGAAAGCAGGAACAGAAATGTCAATTAAAGCTGAAATTCTAAACACACTGAAGCAAGAAATCCTCACGCTGGCGTTAAAGCCAGGCACCATTCTGAGTGAAACAGCCTTGTCTGAGCGGTTTCAGATTTCACGTACGCCGTTGCGTGATGTTCTCAAACAGCTTGCACTGGAATCTTATACCGATATCTATCCGAAAAAAGGTAATATTGTCTCCTTTATTGATCTTGAATCTGTTGAACAAATCACATACTTGCGTTGCACACTGGAAAAGGAGATCCTCAAGGATCTTTCTGCACAGCTTTTACTACCAGGAGTGCACGAGCTTAAAGAAATTCTTAAGAAACAGAAAGAGGTCATCGGGCAGGAGAATGCTGTAGATTCTTTCCTTAATTTAGATGACGAGTTTCACCGGGCCTTGTACAGGCTTGCTGGACGTGAGTATCTGTGGACTCTGATCCAGCAGTCGAATGTACATTATCTCAGGTACCGCAGACTGCACATGCTTAAGACCGACAAGCTGGAAGAAATCTGGAACGAACACCAATCCATTCTTGAGCTTATGGTGCAAAAAGAAACCGCCAAAATCGGCCCGCTAATCCACCACCATCTCCGGGAAGATATTCATTCACTGGATTTTCAGGAGAATTTCTCGGAATATTTAAAGAAATAGTCAGCTAAAAGGCAGCTTACTGCCTTAAAACAAACAAAGAGACATCGTATGGAATTCTCCGTGATGTCTCTTGTTCAATTTACATAATGTTCTCTAAATCCAATTATCTCTTAATCCGATACAGAATGACTCTCTTTTTGAGCCAGCCAATCAATATGGCATCCATGAAACCCATACCGCCACGATTGATTTCCCCATATTTAGAGTTTCCGTGTTTCCTCGCTTGATGGGTTACCGTAACTTCAATAACTGAAAAGCCGTTCATCTTAGCCACCGTGGGCAAAAAGCGGTGCATTCCATTATATAAATAGAAACTGTCAGCTACCTCCCTTTTGAAGAGCTTCATAGGACAGCCTATATCATAAATTGAACCTCCAATAATCCAATTACGGATTTTTTTCGCGAAACCTGAAGAAACTTTCTTAAACCACGTATCTTTATGATCTGCCCATTTTCCATTTACAAAATCTCTTTTCTTGATGAAAGGCATTAATCTAAAGATGTTCCGTGGATCTGTCTGTAGCGCTGCATCCATAAGGGCGATCAGTTCGCCCTGGGAATTTTTCATCCCCGCCCAAATGGCTGCCGTTTGCCCGTAGTTTTTTTCAAAATGAATGACCTTTACCGCTTGATCCATCTGTGCGATTTCATTTAACAGCACGGCACTACGATCCCTACTTCCATCATTCACCAGTACGATTTCGTAATGCTCAATTCTCCCTCTTAATGCTTCAGTAATACTTAAGTAAAGATCGTATATATTTTCCTCTTCATTAAAAATAGGTACGACCACGGAAAGGTGAGTCATCGAGCAACACCTCACTATCCACTTATTTTAGGAGTTCAGTAGAGAGGTTGGTTTTAGGATCCCTCACTAGTCTTAATTGTTTTTTCTCAACCGCCTTCATCACTTCCTCACCTTCTACATCCAGGTTAGGAAGCAAGCGATCGAGCCACTTCGGCAAATACCACGCTGATTTTCCCAGCAAAGTCATTACACCGGGAACGATGAGCATCCGGACAACAAAAGCATCGAACAAAACCCCAAAGAGAAGTGCAAAGCTCATCACCCTGATGTTCGGATCTTCTGCCAGCATGAATCCCGTGAAAACAGAGATCATGATCAGTCCTGCAGCTGTAACTACCCCGCCGCTGTGATGAATACCGGCCAGAACGGACTTTTTGGCATCCCCGCTTTTCTTAAATTCTTCCCGCATTCTACTGACGAGGAAAACTTCGTAGTCCATGGCAAGTCCGAACAAAATGCCGACGACCATGATTGGGAGAAAATTGAGTATGGGAGCTTGCCCATTAAAATGGAACACATTTTGCAAATGTCCATCCTGTATGACGAAGGTAATGAAACCTAATGTAGCCCCCAAAGAAAGAATAAATCCCAGGACCGCTTTGATGGGAACCAGGATGGACCGGAATACCATCACTAGAAGAACAAAAGCCAAGCCAACGATGATGATACAGAATTCAGGCAGCGCCTCGTTCAGCTTCTGAGAGATATCGATATTTACGGCTGTGCTCCCGGTTACTTTCAGTTTCACATGATTTTGACTCTCGATTTCTGCTGCTTGACTGCGAATTTGTTTAACCAGATCTACCGTTTTATTATCTGCAGGACCGGTAGCCGGAATCACATGAATCAAAGAAATCTTTCCGGAAGGACCAGGAACAGCAGGAGCAATCGTACCAATGTTAGGATAGGTTCTAAGTTGTTCCAGCGCCCCAGACAGATTAGCTGCAGCGTCTTGTCCACCATCAGTTTCGGCTAGGATAACGAGCGGACTATGATACCCAACACCGTATGCCTCTGTCATCAGATCGTATGCCCGCCGCTCAGTTAATTCCGGCGATTTTTGCGCATCATCCATGGTGCCTGTCTCCATGTTGAAGAAAGGTATTGCAATAGTGCCCAGCAATGCTACCCCAAGGATCACAGCCAACCATGGGCGCCCGGTAACAAAACTCCCCCATAAATTACCTCGAGTCTCGTTCTTTTTGTTGCGGGTTGAACCTTTGGATCTTTTTTTCGATTTGGCTTTGATCAAGCCTCCCATCGCTTCGAGGATAGCAGGAACCATAAAAATAGCGATGAGAACAGCCACGAAAATGCAAAGCGCAGCGGCTAAACCCATTGCGGTAAGAAAAGGAATACCAATCACCGACATTCCCGCAAGACCGATAATAACCGTTATGCCTGCAAAGACAACCGCACTCCCTGCCGTGCCGTTCGCAATCGCAATTGCTTCTTTTCTCTCATAACCTTCGGCAAGCTGTTGCCGATATCTTGAGATAATAAACAACGCGTAATCGATCCCCACTGCCAGACCAATCATGCTGGCCAGGGATAGAGCAAAAGAAGGGGTGTCGAAGAAATTCGAGCCGATGATGATCAACATCACGCCGGTACCAAGACCAATGACTGCCGTAAGAATCGGTAAGATCCCCGTCAGAACGGATCCAAAAGCAACGGTGAGAACAAGAAGCGCAATGAGCACCCCTATCCCTTCTGTAACGCCGCCGATCTCCATTTTCACATAACCAGAGCCAGTTAATTCAGCTTGTAAGCCGGCATCACGCAAAATACCTGCCACATCAAGCACACGTTCCTTTGATGTTTCTGTAACATCACTACCTGGAGTATTGTATGAGATGGTGGCATAGCCAATTTTGCCATCTGCACTTACCGAATGATTGTCATAAGGACTTACTACTGCTGTGACCGCCGGATCCTTAGCCACTTCCTCTAACTGTGCACCAATTAATTGCTTAGTTGTTTCTGAGGATAAGGTTTCATCCGTTAGTGATTTCATCACCAACTGAATTTTGCCGCTGTTATCCACCATGGAGGGGAATTCCTGATACATCTGTTCCATCGTTTTTATGGACTCCAGTCCAGGGATAGTAGTTCCCTCATGAAGCTTAGGCCCCATCGAAAGAGCTACGATTGCCGAGATCAGCAGGATGGCAATGCTTCCTAGAATGACTTTAATGCGGTTGCTCGCCGACCAGAACCCAAGCCGGTACAATAATTTGGCCATTTCAGTATCGTCTCCTCTATTCTAATGTTTTTCTCTATGCCTTTATCTTATAGAAGAGAAGTCTTGCTAACATCGTCCAAAGGGGCGGACACGCTCTGCCCTTTCGGGCAGCCCATTAGTCCGCAAAAAAAACATGTGAAAGGTTTCTTTCGCATGTTCAAATTTACATATGTAAAATCCCCCGTTCCAAAGCGGCCGCCACTGCCTGCGATCGCGAATCTACCCCTAGCTTGTTGTAAACATTCGTCAGATGAGCTTTTACAGTACGTTCTGAGATTCCCAAATCAAAGGCGATTTCTTTACTTTTGAAGCCCTGCGCTACACTTTGCAGAATTTGAGTTTCTTTATCGGATAACAAGGATACTTCTTTATGAATCGGAGCCGAAGCCTTCTGCTGCTCGCGAGCAGAAATCACCTTCTCCATGATTTCTGCTGAGAGCAAGGTTTCTCCTCTTATCGCCGATTCAATATTCCTGAACAAATTTTCCCGGTTCGTATCCTTTAATAAGTAACCTCTCGCACCCAAGGCCAGTCCATTAATCATTAATTCATCTTCGTTGTAAGTCGTCAAAATAATAACTGGAACGGAGTTGTTCTTCTCCCTCAATACCTTCATGGCTTCCAGTCCGCTCATGACCGGCATATTCAAATCCATCAGGATCACGTCCGGTCGCACTTCATCTATAAGGGTTATAGCTTCCTGCCCATTTACCGCTTCTCCAACAATTTGAAACTGTTCATCCGTCTCCAGGATCAGCTTCAAGCCTTCCCGGACAACAAAATGATCATCTACGATCAGAATTTTCACTTGCGTCATGTAGGGTCTCCCTCACTAAATGATGTCTCAACCTGAATGCTTGTTCCAGCCGAACTGCTGCGCACCTTCAATTCTCCTCCAATCAGCCTTACCCGCTCCTGAATCCCGAGTAAACCGTAGTGTCCGGCATCCTTGCCGATGGCGTCTGTGTTAAATCCCAAACCATTGTCTCTGATTTCTATAAAAAGCCGCTCATTTTGATCGGACAGGGTAATCCACACCTTGTCAGCCCGGGCATGACGGGCGATATTGGTCAGACCTTCTTTTATAATGTGTAAACTATGTTCCATCATTACTCTAGACAACCGTCTGGTAAGCTTAAAATCCATGGTTACAACGATACCTGTAGCTTCACCGAAATGCTGTGTTTCATAATCGACCGCTTCCCTAAAATCAATCTCTGAAGCTGATTTCGCCCGCAAATTGTCAATTGCTCTACGAGCTTCGGCTAAGGTTGTGCGAGCCTGCTTCATAGACTGTCTGACAATTTCTTGAGAACGCTCTGTGTTACCCTTGGTCATATGGGCATCCGCGGCTTCGAGCTGCATAATTAATCCAGCCACTCCCTGCGCCAACGTATCATGCAGATCCCGAGCCATTCGTTGGCGTTCATTGGCCAGTGTCAGCTCCTCTACCTTTTTATGGGCCTCTTTTAGATCATGCAAAAAATTCTGAATTCTGAGACGCTCGCGAACCTGTTGAAAAAACAATAATGTATACGCTAAAACGATCACAAGCATCAGAACAAATAATGGCATAAATACAATCAATTCATCGGTATCGCCCACGGTAAGCGATGAATCAAAAAACAAAATTATACTAATAAGGGCAACGAAGACGATTCTTTTTATCCGAAATGAAAAACCAAGGCTTTGGGCAATCAGGACCGGAAGCAATCCCATCAACACTGCTTGGTACCCCTGCGGCATCAAAATCGCACAAAGATAAATTAAAATTGCTTGTGCCGAAAAATAAAACCAAAATTGCTTATTAGTGATTCGATAGGAGTTCCAGTGCAGCAAAATATGGACCGTGAATAAGCCTGTAAATATCGAACTGGATAATATTTGAGGGTCCTTAAGAAACTGCAGCAACATAGTGCCAATATATACAATGGATACCCAGATCAAAAGCGGCAATCTGGACGCAAACAATTCATCGATGAACAATAGTCCGGCTTTTTTTTCTTTCACTTGGCTGACCCTCCTTCTCCTCTATTATAAAGATTTAACCTACATGTTGGTAATGTACGAAAGTACATGTACGTTTGGGCAATCGAGATCGCCTTGTCTTGTAATGCCTTCCCTGATAAAACTTCGTTATAAGAAGAAGCACACACGATCTCTATTCCCTATTAAAAAAACAAAAAAACCTTGATTTCTCAAGGTTTTCGTAAAAAATGAACAAGAACTATAACCCCGCACTAATAGCTTAAATCTGCACCGTTAGAGGTTATGACCTTTTTGTACCAGTAAAAGCTGTCCTTACGCAGACGCAGCAGCGTTCCATTGCCTGCATCATCCTGATCAACATAAATGAAGCCGTACCGCTTGCGCATCTCCGAGGTGGAAGCCGAGATCAGATCAATACAGCCCCAGCTGGTGTAGCCCATCAGCTCCACGCCATCGGCAATGGCTTCCGCCATCTGCTCAATATGCTGTGCCAGATACTCTATCCGGTATGGATCACGGATCGTGCCATCCAGTTCGAGCACATCTGCAGCACCCAGACCATTCTCTACTACGAACAAAGGAAGCTGGTAGCGGTCATGCATCTCCTTGAGCACAAACCGCAGCCCCTTTGGATCGATCTGCCAGCCCCAATCGGAAGTTTTCAGGAAGGGATTCTTCAGCCCTGAGGACAGGTTACCTTCCGTGGTGGCTGTGATATTCTCATCTACACTGACTACTGAGGACATGTAATAACTAAAGGAAAGAAAATCCACAAGATTGTCCCGCAGCAAAGCTTCGTCTCCCGGCAACATGGTTATTGTCACTCCATGCTGCTCCAAATGCCGGCGGATATAAGAAGGATAATAGCCTCTAACCTGAACATCGGAGCAGAACATTGCCATTTGGTTCTCAGCTTGTGCTTTCAGTACATCACCGGGATGACAGGAATATGGGTAGAGCAGCTTGCGGGCCAGCATGCAGCCGATCTGGAACTGCGGATTGATCTCCCGGCCCCGCTTAATCGCAAGCGCACTGGCTACGAACTGGTGATGCAAAGCCTGAAAAGCAATCTGCTTCTCATTTGACTTGCCATCCAGAATAATCCCTGCGCCCAGAAACGGCGCTTTGAGCGTACAGTTGATTTCGTTGAAAGTCAGCCAATACTTCACCTTATCCCGGTAACGGGTGAACACAGTCTCCGCATAACGGACGAACAGTTCAACCAGTTCTCTGGATTCCCAGCCGTTGTATTTGGTGACTAGGTGCACCGGCATTTCATAATGGGAAATGGTGACCAGCGGCTCGATATTATATTTGCGCAACTCATCAAAAACATCGTCGTAGAAACGCAATCCTGCCTCGTTAGGTACCTGCTCATCGCCATTCGGATAAATACGTGGCCAGGAGATGGACATACGGAATACCTTAAAACCCATCTCAGCGAACAAGGCGATATCTTCTTTGTAGCGGTGGTAGAAATCAATCCCTCTGCGTTTGGGGTAATTCCCCTGATTATCATCCTGTATGGCCTCTTCTAGCTGTGGGCCGGACATGGACAATAGCTGTTCCAGGCTCTGCCGTTCCTTAGGAGGACAATATTTGACTACATCAGCAGTGGACAAACCCTTCCCGCCCTCATTATAGGCGCCTTCGACCTGATTAGCGGCTACCGCACCGCCCCACAGGAAGTTTTCCGGAAATGGATAAGTCATCGGTTGAGCCTCCTTTTATTAATTGGCGGCAGCGGTTGCTGCCGCTTTAGCTTCAGCCTGCTGTTCTTGCTCCAGCGCTTCGGCATCGGCTTTTTTAAAGAATGGATAGTAGATCATGAAGCTTGCACCAATCATAACCAGCTGGAACGCACTTACGCGCCAGCCCCCGTTCATCCAGCCATTAACCAGCACCGGAATGCCCAGCGGCACCTGAATCCCGTGCAGCACAGGAAGGATACCCAGCGTCGTCAGAAGAATCGCCAGACCACTACTCACCAGCGGAGTCAGGATAAACGGAATCATAAACCGAACATTCAGCACCAATGGCATCCCGAAAATCACCGGCTCATTGACACCGATCAGACTTGGGATAATTGCCAGTTTACCAAGTGTCTTATAACGTGTAGATTTGGCAAACAGCATCGCAATAATGAGACCTAACGTTGCCCCTGCACCACCGATCAGTACATAAACCGGGAAGAACGGCGAACCAATGATATGCGTACCTTCCACACCTCTTTGGTAAGCGTCCAGATTCTCAAGTCCCAAAGCCACCCAAATCGGGCCGACAACGGAATAGACTACCAAGGTGCCGTGAACTCCAAAGAACCACAGCAGGTGAATTACGAAGATGCAGATCAGCATCGCCCACCAGGTACCCCCCAGACTAGTCAGTGGCAGCTGGATAATCGAGAAGACAAACTCGTGCATATTGCCATATTTCGTTGCGGCGAAAATCGCCGTCAGCACTAGCATCAGAACCGCTACGATAAAACCAGGCGTAAGCGCGGCAAAAGATTTCTCGACCGTGGGCGGAACACCCTTCGGCATTTTGATATAGAATTTCTTTTCCAATACAAAGGTATAGATCTTACCTACCAGCAGTGCCAGGATGATTGCCACGAACAATCCTTTGGCGCCCAACCAGGAGTAACCAAATGCTTTGGTCACACCGTCATCCAGCAGTCCTTTTGGTGTAACTAGCAAGAAACTCATCAGCGCCAAAATCCCTGCCGAAAAGCCTTGCTGCTTATGTTGGGTAGCGAAATTGTAAGCGATGGAGAACACCGCGTAGAGTGCGATCAAATCGGTGGTTACAGTTGCCGGAATCGAAGTATAAGTTTTGAGTCCAGTGCTTTCCAGGAAATTCTGATAAGGATCAAGCTTGAGTGCATTAATCAGGGAAAAAATAGCGCCCAGAATCAAAATTGGCATCAAGGCCATCAGACCGTTGGAAATAGCGCTGATATAGGTGTTTTTTTGGATTTTCGTGCTGACTTTCTGGATCTTGGCTCTCCATTCTGCGCCGCCTGCCATGACTTAAGCCCCCTTCTCCATCAGTTCAAGTGCTGTAGCCAGCACCTTGTCCCCATCCATCATGCCATAGTCCATCATATCGATCGTAGTTACTGGAATGTTCGGATATTCTGCGGCCAGATCGCCTTCGGCATGTCCCATTTGTGGTCCAAGCATAATGATGTCAAAAGGCTTTTGATCGGCGATGTCACTCTCCGCCACCGCATCAATAACCACTTCAACCCCTTGTGTCCGTGCCGATTCTTTCATCCGTTCCACCAGCATACTTGTCGAGAATCCGCCTGCACAGGCGAGCAATATTTTTTTCATCTTAGTTCACCGATCCTTTCAATTCTAGTTCGAGCGCTTTGCGTTCTTTGATTTCTTCGATCAGTTCCACAGCCAGTTCTCTAACCGTCAGGGCATTCATCAAATGATCCTGCGCGTGAATCATCAGCAGCGTAATTTCTGTCTTTTCGCCCCGGCCTTCAGCCTGGATCAGCCCCGTTTGTACTTTATGTGCTTTGGTCAAGCTGGTCTTGGCGTTCTTAATCATCTCGCCCGCTTCTTCCAGGTTTCCGGCGCGCGCGGTTCTTACCGCTTTTAGGCTAAGGCTTCTTGCCTCTCCGCTGCTGGCAATAATCTGCATAATCGTTTGTTCATAATCCATGGGTTCTCCACTCCGTATCGTCATTTTATTTATAGTAGGTTCTCTATCTCATTCATAAATTGCTCATAACTATTCGTGTTTAGCAGCCGGTTACGGCTGTCTTCCTTCTCCATTAGAACCAGTAGCAGCTTGCTGATCTCTTTGTGCAGGAATAACTGCCCCGGACCCAGATTGATCAGAAAAATCAACTGGACCGGCTTACCCTCATAGATCAGCGGTTTCTTCAACACGGTTACACTGATACAGTCGCGGATCGCGCTCATCCGCATCGGATGCGGGCCGGCCACCCCATTTTTGTAAATGGTGGTGAATTTCTGCTCTCTGAGCAGCACTTGTTCGGGAAAATCGTCAGCTGCATAATGATTGCCCACGATCTCCCGGCAGCGCTGCTTTAACAGCTCCATGTAATCTTCGTCCGAACCAGACAGATGAAACAGCTCCCTGCGGAACAAATCCTTGAAATCCATCAGCTTGTAGGATGGTTCTGTGCGATTAATCTGCAAAGACAATATTTCTTTGATCCGCTGAATCTCTTGATCATCCAGCAGCTGTTTGATATGGATCACCGGTTTTTCCTTAATCTCTGTTGCCAGCGGTACAGTAGAGAGAATCAGATCCACAGGCTTGCTGCTGATCTCCTCCACCTCCGTGATGGAGGCTGTGATCACCGACGCTTTGGGGAATACCGCTTCCAGCTTCAGCCGGATTAACTGGGCACTGCCCCCTCCTGTCGAGCAGATCACGGCAATCCGCTTGAACCTCTCCAGATTGCGCTGCTGCATCCGTTCCAGATGAGTGGCAAAATGCAACGCGACATACCCTGCCTCATCGCGCGACATCCGAAACCCGTACTGCTCCTCTACAATCTCAGCGAAGCGGAAGGAAATGACGAACACATTGGCATACTGGCTGTAAACATCCTCCACCAATGGATTGCCGAGCTGAAGATTGTAATACAACCGGTTCAGCAGCGGGAACATATGCAATAGCAGTGCTTCGCGCAGCTCTTGATCTTGCGTGAATCCAGTAAGGAACTCGCGGTCCAAGCGCTCCAGAATAGCCGTGATTCCCTCCCGCAGATGCGATTTGGTCTCTTCCGACATCCGTTCCATAATGGTCTTGCCAGAAATGTGCAGCGCCAAATAATCAATCTCATCCGCCGGAAGCTTAATCTGGTATTGAGAGGAGATGAAATCTGCAATACTCCCGGCAATATCCTGATACAGCGGCTCAGGTGTTCCCTGCAAGGCTTGTCCAGCCACAATGAAATTGTGCTTGGAAACCCGGTAAAGAAGAATGAACAGATGGGTCAAGATATTATCCAGAAACACATCCGAGATCTTCAGTTCTTTTTCCTTGAGGATTTGCAGTAGAAATCCCTTAAGCTGCTCAGCATCAAAGTCCTGACTAAAAGCATGAAAATCCTCCGTATGCTGCAGCGTATGACCCGATTGCAAGATAAAGTAAGAAAAGGCTTTACGGAAGTCTTGCTCTTCCCCCTCGATTTTCATGCCATAATGAGCCCGACGTTTCAAGCTAAGCCGGAAAGCGGCAAGTCGCTGCTCTACTTCCTTCAGATCGGAAATAATAGTAGAACGGCTAACGCCGATTTCTTCCGCCATGTTATCCATAGACTGATAGTTATCGTTCTGCAAGAGATAGAATAGTAAATACTGCTGGCGTGATTGCTTATTATCGAGATCCACCTGATCCAGCTGCAGCATTCCTTTTTCCTGGTAGCTACTGAATTTGGCTTCATCGCCAATCTCCAGTAGATAACCCTGGCCGCGGATCATACGGATACCGAAACCATTCGCCTCTCCTGTTTTGTCGAGTGCACGGATCACGTCACGGAGAGTCCGTTCGGACAACCCCACTTCGGCAATCAGCTCACTCATGCGCACAGGACTCTTGCGGGTATATAAAATATTAACAATCGTATATTCTCTCACCTTAAATTCCCTCATTTGTGATACTAGTATCGGATGAAGCACTCAGCTGGTTATGAATACATCATACGTGGAAGCGTTATCTTCTGAACAGTTTGTATTCTGCTGTTTGGAACGGCAGAAACTGACGGATAGGTAAATAACGGATTAAATTCTTAGCATACATTATTTGTGGCCACAAATCAGGAGGAAATATACAACAACGAGGAGAGTGTGATGTGAGGGGAATAGGATCAATATGTAGAGTCAAAAATCCCAAGGTCAGTATGACCTTGGGATTTTGATTATCTTCTGCGGGAAATCCCGCATGGCTTTGCAATATGTTATCCACTACATGCCCACAGCTGAGGAAACTGCAGCAAAGATTGCCGCCACCAGCCAAAGAATCGGAAACAGCTTGAGTATTACCTTTAACCATTGTCCAAAATTGATCCGGGCGATGGCCAAACCTGCCAGCAGCACACCACCTGTTGGCGAAATGAGATTCGTTAATCCATTTCCAAATTGGTATGCGGTTACTACCGCTTCGCGGTTAACACCCACAAGATCGCCTAATGGTGCAAGCACAGGCATCGTCAAGGCCGCCTCTCCGGATGAAGAAGGAACCAAGAACGTAATAATATTATGCACGACCAGCATGATGGTGGTGAACAAGTAATTCGGCAACCCCTTAAGCATAGTAGCCAGGCCATTCAAAATGGTATCGATAATCATCCCGTTCTCTGCAACGACGAGGATCCCCCGGGCCAAACCGATGATCACAGCAGCGTAGTGTGAGTTATATTTCATCTTGGCATTAAAAAGGCCTCAATTCGGCGATTCTGCCACAACAATAGCTAGATCCATCTTATTGCAATTAAATCAAACCGTTTCCATTCTATTTGAACTGGAACCAGGTTAAATTTGCAACTGTGGTTGAATCTGACTTAACAAAAGTTACATATACGGTATGGGTCCCTACAGCGGTCCCGGCATTAAGCGGGATATTCTTGACTGACCATGTCTGCCATCCGCCTGTGCTTTCTGCTGTCCAATAACCCAGCATAGTGCCCGTAGGACTGTCCAAGTGGAATTCTATTCTTCCGCCGGAATTAGCGGATGCAACCTTCAAATCAATACTTGTTTTAGCTGTACTACCAAAATCTACATTTTTAAATGCTATATAGTCGCCATTACTCCCTCCACCAACATCCAGCCCACCATCAGTGCTTGCCTCATAGGAAATAACACCTGAACTAAGGTTATAGCCTTCCGCTTCAAATTTCAATGTGTTGAATTTTGGAGCTGCAGCATAGCTGTTAGTATCTGTTATTTTCAATTCTGCCAATGTAGTTGCCGCAACTCCACCGACGCGAACATTGTTTAATGTAACTCCGGAGACAGTAGATGTGTCACTCCAACCCTTCATTATTGAAACTTCACCTAAAGCGCGTAAATTTATATTATTATAGACCACATTTTTTATCGGACCGGTTTTCGCAGAAAGATCAAACCATCTGGAGTGAACACCGGATCTTGGCCAGAAGCCTTCTACATCTATATTGTCAAATATGATGTTTTGTGCTGCTGGAGTTCCATAAAGATGACCTACTGCTAAAGCACGCCAGCACCGGTATACATAAGAGTTTTTAACAACTATGCCATCCTGAAGCTGTTTCACTCCATCTCCAACCTTAAATGCTCCACATCTGCTCCAAGCCAAAGCATCATCCACAACTACATTTGACTGGCTTTCAGGACTTCCAGGCCAGTTTGCAGCTATATCCGTAGTTTCTACATCCCATGTCTTAAATGAGTATGTGTCATCCTCCGATACTGCTACAGTGTGCTTTATGAGTACATTCTGGCTCTCTTGAATGTCGATTGCATCATTTTCATAATCAAGTTCATTGTTGTTGAAGTGCTTTGTATTCTGGAATGTTACGTTATTAGATCTTGTAACTATTGTAGCCCAGCCACCGCTGTCTCTTATTGTTATGCCGTCAACCGTGAAGTTGCTGCACTGCAAGGGTACAAGAATATTGTTCAAATAATTGTTTGTATTTCTCATATAATGGCCATTGCCGTCAATAGTCCCCCTGCCGTATATCTTAATATTGTTTGCATTTGTTTCAGTATAAATAAACCATGTTCCATCCTTACCCAGAGAATTCTTATGAAAATGGGTAGTGTAATCGCTTGGATTTCCTGAACCCCTTATAACAGAACCACCCTCCAGATAAACCGAAACATTGCTTTTTAAAACAAGGTTTCCGCACTTATAAACACCGGCTGGAACGTATACTATACCGCCACCTGCTGCGTTAGCCGCATTTATGGCGTTTTGTATTGCAGTTGTAGCCATAGCGGCACCGGTACTGTCGGCACCGTACCCGGTTTTAACATTGTATATACCTGTACCGGATGAAGCCGGAACATTGGTTTCAAGAGCATCTGCCGCAATAACCAGATCTTTCAGGTTATTGATTTTAACTATAAGATATGTTGGTGATGAAAGTGTAAATGTAAGTGTATTTCCGCTCTTTGTTGCAGTGATTCCCAAAGCTTTGGGAGAAATATTATAGGTATTGATTGTCTCGCTTGCTGTTATTGTGATTGTAGTAGTACCTGAAAAAGAGAAATTACAATAATTATAGTTTACAAATACCGCCGAAGTGTCGATTACCGGTATATTTGTAGAGTCTGCTGTTACCGTGTATTGACTGGTCGTGGTATAGATCGACGGTAATGGATAGCTTACAATTGTGCCCGCCGCTCTTGCTGTCAAAGGAACGACAGCTAAAAGACTGGCGAGCATACAAACAATTAAACTTAATAGTTTTAACCTTTTTAGCATAAATAAACACCTCTTTCATATCTTCAGAAAATACTCTGTCATCAGTGAATAATGATTTCACCAGTGATGCTCTATTACTCTTTTCATAAAGTCGACATATTCCTGTTCAGCTTCGGAAGTGGCAGAGTAATACTAACCTTTTCTGCATCAGCAAAGTTTCCTTTTAAAATACAGCCCCGGTTTTGTTCACCTTTTGCAGGATTTCTGCGTTGGTCGCTACTACTGAGCTGTATTGTTGCATTTTATGCACAATCTCCCCACGGTCACTGCTATTGATTTAGCATTGTTGCACTTCATGCACAATCTCCGCGCAAGCCGCTCCAATCATGGCACATGGCCCTACTGTTACTCCGCATTTCCGCCCTCAGCCTGCTTCCAATCTTATCTATGCTCCGGCTCCAGACAGAGCCGGAGCAGATCGTCCACAAGGGCCGTTGCCAGACATTCCACCGTATCCGCAGAGCCGTAATAGATCTTGACCTCGCCGTCATCCTCCAGAATCATCCCTCCCGGAAAAATCACATGATTGCGGAAGCCCCCGCCAATCTCATAGTCTGTCTCCGGTGCCAGCAGCGGTTGCCTGCTCATGCCGATCACCTTGCGGGGGTCCTCCAGATCCAGCAGCATAATTCCGGCGGTATAGCGCTTCTTCCAGGTGTCCTCCCAACCTTGCTTGCCTCTGGCCGGGTCCACATCCACCGCATGGAAGGTGGTCAGCCAGCCCTTATCCGTCCGGACCGGAGGTGCGGCCGGGCCAACCTTGTCATTGGCAAACGGCACCTGCTCGACGGCGAGCAGTAGGCTGGAGTTGCCCCAATGCTTCAGGTCCGGCGACTCGGAGATCCAGGCATCGAAGCGGTCCCGGCCGCCGCGGCTGTATACCGTGAAGGGACGCTCCAGCCGGACATACTTGCCGCCGATCAACTCGGGAAACAGTACCATATTGCGCAGGTCCGGTGTAGACAGGCTGAGCACCTCGAAGTGCTCCAGATCATCGGTAACGGCAATTCCGCCGCGGATGCCATGGTGCGTATCCACGGCAAAACACATATAACAACGGCCGCCGATCACGGTCAGGCGCGGGTCGTAGGCGCGGATAATTTCCTCGTCATGAATTTTGAACACTGGCTTCGGGCCGGCGGTCCAGCTCAGCCCGTCGTCACTGTAAGCAATGCCGAGATCCGTGGTGTGGTGCGGCTCAAGCGTCTGATCTACCAGTGAGCCGTAATCATTACGGAAGATCATCACATACTTGCCGTTAAATTTCGTTACACCGGCATTGAATACCAGTGCGGTGGGGTAAGGAACCTTCGTTGCATCCAGCACAGGATTGCCCGGATACCGCCGGATGAACGGGGCAGATTGCAGAATTGCCGGAGCGTGTTGAGTCATGGGGTGTACCTCCTTGAATGTTAAATATGGAATATGGGTTGCGCAGGGCCGGACCGCTACCCTTTGAGGGAACCGGCTGTCATCTGCATGAAGGATTTGTTGGCGAACAGATAGGCTACGAGAATCGGCAGAATGGACAAGCAGGCGCCTGCCATCATATAGTGGGTCTGGGAAGCGGCCGAAATCCCGTATTTCAGGTTCGCCAGCCCGACAGTCAGCGTCTGCAGCTCCGGCTTCGTCATCGTGAACACGAGTGGCAGCAGATATTCATTCCACGCGCCGCGGAAGGTGAACAGCGCACCTACGCCGAGTCCAGGTCCGAGCAGCGGCAGAATAATTCGCCAGAAGGTGCGGCCGGGGGAGCTGCCGTCCATCAGCGCCGCCTCATCCAGCTCACGGGGAATCCCCTTCATGAAGCTGGACAGAATGAAGAAGATCGAAGCATGGGCGGAGATCAGAATCAATATGACCCCCCACAGGCTGCTGTGCAGATGAAGCTTGACCATCAGATCAAACTGCGGACGCAGCACGACCGCCCCTACTGCCACGAACATAGTGAAGGATTGCAGGCCGATATACAGTTTCTTGCCTGCAAAATCCATCCGGTCCACCACATAAGCCGCCATGGATGATACCAGCAGCGTGCCAACCACCGCCGCCAGAGAGACAATCAGGCTGTTCAGCGTATATCTGGAGAAATTCGCCTGTGCCCAGGCTTCGGCATAGTTCGAGAAATGCCAGCTATCCGGCAGAAAGGTGGCTCCCGCAGTCAGTTCGGCATTTGTCTTGAAGGAGCCGAGAATGGTGATAACAACCGGAATCAGGGTGATAAAAGCAAATGCCAGCAAAAAAATCCACAGGATGATATTGCCCAGTATGGTTCTTATTCTCATAATAGCCTCTCTCCTCAATCGGTCTGATTCATACGTCTGGATGCGTAGAAATAAATGAGCGATATGATCCCGACGATGACCGCAGACACGAAGGCGACCGCACTGCCGTATCCGAACTCTTGGACCTGGACCGCCGCGCTGCCTCCGCCGACAGGGAAAAATAATTTGTACAAATACAGGAACATCACCTCTGTCTTGCCTACAGGACCGCCTTCGGTCAGCACCATAATGCTCTCGTATCCCTTCAAAGCTGTAATGATCGCCAGCATAATGACCATCTGCATGACAGGCCCGAGCATCGGCAGGGTGACATAGCGGAACTGCTGGAGTCTGCCTGCTCCGTCCAGGGAAGAGGCTTCATAAACATCCTCCGGGATATTCTGCAGACCGGCGAGGAAGAGCAGCATGTAATTGCCGACCGCCCCCCAAGCCGCAACCAAAATGACGGTGAGCATGGCATATTTCGGCCCCAGCCAGTCCACACCGGAATCGGAAAGGCCCGAACGGATCAGGAACTGGTTGAGAATCCCGTTATACGAGTTAAAGATCGTGAAGAAGACTACGGCCATTACGGCGGTACTGATGACGGTCGGCATGAAGAAAATCCCCCGCAGCAGCTGTCTGCCCCGCAGCCCCCGATTCAATATGGAGGCCAGCAGCAGAGCCAGCGGAATAGTGATCAGCAGCTTGCCGCCTGCATAGACAAACGTGTTCACCACCGAATCCCAGAACTGGGTATCCTTCAGGATGCGGCTGAAATTGGCCAGCCCGGTAAACCGGGCCGTTCCGAACCCTTTGTAATCATAGAACATATAGCGGAACGCCCAGGCAATCGGATAAATCCCGAGGACCAACGTGAGCAAGGCACTTGGAAAGATAAAGCTGTATGAAAATAAGGCTTGTTTTGTTTTGTTCATCTGGTTTCTTCCGGCTCCTCTCCCTTGCGGCCAGAGCAGAGGGATGGGAAAGCTGCTTCCTCATCCCTCTGCTTTGGCCTATATCTCTATCCCTGACCTTCCATCTACTTGGCGAACTTGCCGCCCAATGCGGCGGGGTCAAAGCCGGCATCCGGCTCGGCCTTCACGCCATCATTCGCAATCACGCTGTCCAGTGCAGTGTTATAGCGTTTGTTCAGATCGGCGATAATTGCCTTCAGATCGCCGCCGTTCAGCATATACTTGAAGAAGGCGTCATCCGATTTCATCCCTTCCGGTGCTACAGACGGATAGACCGGCCACACTCCATCGTGCTTGTTCGGCAGGAAGCCTTCAATGCCGTTCACATCCGGTGTCTTGGCTACTGCGCTGACGGATGGAACCATGGAGATGCCAAAGCCTTTTTCCTGATAATCCGTCAGCACCTGATCGCCGTACATGAACTCCATGAACTTCCAGGCTGCTCCTTTGTGCTCCGACTTCGAGCTCAGCGCCAGCCACTGGCCCCCGAGGAAGCCCGAAGCCCCCTTCACGGTGCCGTCGATGGTCGGAACCGGAGCGGCTGCCCAGTCAATCTTGGCCGGGAACTGATTCTTGTAGACGCCCGGCTCCGAGGAGTAGGACATATACATTCCGATTTTGCCCTCTGCAAACTGCGCCCGCAGCGGATCAATATCCAGCGATTCCACACCCGGCAGCATGCTGCCGTTGTCCCGGATCTGCTTAAAGGCATTGATGATCGACTCGAAGCCGCTGAAATCGTAGCGGGCCGTCTTGAAATCATACCCGAAACCGCCGTAGCCGCTCATCTCCGCAATCACCCGCGCCGAACGCGCAAACGCGCTTCCGGGGCTTTTGAAGTTCTGGGCGAAGCCGTAAGCGCCGTCCGCTTTACCGGCTTCCGTCAATTTTTTGGCGGTATCCACCAGCTCCTGCAGGGTAGCTGGCGGATGCTCAACGCCTGCTTTGGCGAACAGATCCTTGTTGTATACTAGACGCATGGTTGTTCCATAATTCGGCAGACTGTAACGCTTGCCGTCAAATTCATTCAGATCCGGCATGACCGGGAATTTCGTCTTCAGCTCATCGGTGAGGAACTCGTCAATGGGAGCGAGAAAGCCTTTTTTGTAGAAGGTCTGGATGGTATTCTCCTTCACCCGGATTACATCCGGCGCATCGGAGGTCTGGAAGGACAGATCGAGTGCGGTATCGAAGTCGTCGCCCTTGACGACCAGCTCCACCTCAATCCCGTCAGTATTGGTTGCGTTGAACTCGGCTACCTTGTCCTTCACGAAATCCGCATCATGACGGTCGCCGGTCCAGTAGCTGATTTTGGTCTTGTCCCCCGAGCCGCCTGTCTTCCCGTCTCCCTTACCTTCTGCAGCATTGCCACCGTTACCGTTGCCGCAGGCTGTCAGGCCAAGTGCCAGGACCAGGCTCAGAGAT
The DNA here is from genome assembly GCF_038002725.1 of Paenibacillus sp. FSL H7-0323. Lineage (NCBI taxonomy): Bacteria > Bacillati > Bacillota > Bacilli > Caryophanales > Paenibacillaceae > Paenibacillus > Paenibacillus sp. FSL H7-0323. Next base: position 3,132,794 of record NZ_JBBODB010000001.1, read on the forward strand.
GTTATTAGCATACGCTTCATCATTGGTAGTTCCCCCTTATATATCCCTGTTGTATTCGCTTACAACCTGATTATAGACGGATTGGCGCATCCGGATAAGGCGGGTAAGCCCACTTTAAGGGCAGATTTCTGCAGGAGCTTTATACAGTGAAGGGAGGCCACCTCCGCCCTGCGGACATGCCTCCCCTGCGCATTTTTATTCTTTTCCAAGATAATGCAGTTTGAACTCGGACGGGGTCATTCCGGTATATTTCTTGAACACCTCGCTGAAATAGCGCCTGTGCTCATACCCGAGATCCTGGGCGATCTCCTGAACCTGCCGGCCGCTGATCAGCATCGCCTTAGCCTTCTCCATCTTCTCGTGCATCACATACTGCTGAAACGAAATCCCCTGCACCTTCTTGAACAGGTTGGAGAAATACCCCTGGCTGAGGTTAATCTGCTTCGCCACCTGCTCCAGCGACAGCCCCGTATCCAGATGGCTATCGATATAAGCGGCGGCCTGGCGGATAATCCGCGTGGACTCCAGGGAACGGGCCTCCGTAACCAGCGCACAGGCCTCCCGGCACAGCCCGGACAGCAGGTCCCGGATATCCTGCAGGGAAGGATGCACCCGGTTCTTCAAGACGGCAATCCTGTGCTCCAGCGGCTCCACCTGCCCGTAGGGGAACTGCTCCAGCAGGACCCGGCAGATCCTGTAGCCCAGCTCATAGCCGACGCTTTCCACATAACGCGGCTCAGGCAAAAGCCCGCTGTCCAGCAGCTCCGCGAATAGTTGATCGAGCATCTGCAGGCTTTTGGCAGAATTGCCGGAACGCAGGGCGAACAGTAACTCCTGCTCAACGGCGGCGGAGTAGCTGTGAAGTGCGAGCGGTTTATTCTCAATATTGCTGTAAATGTAGACCCCGTTTCCTCCGGTGTAGAAATGATAACCCAGCGCGCTAATCGCCTGCCTGTACGCTACACCCAGCTCCTGGATCGCCGCTACGCCCAGCCCCACGCCAATGGAAAGCGTATGCCTGGAGAATCGGCTTACATTCGTGCAGCAGGTCTCCGTAACCAGCGCCGCCGTATCCGGGTCCGAGCCGTTCATGATGCAGACGTACCGGTCTGTCGCCTCCCGGATAATGACGCCGCGGGTCCAGGCGGAAATCGTCTCTTCGAGAATATTATGCAGGCTGAACCGCAGCAGCTCGACCTCCTGCACAGGCTGGCCGCTCAGCTTCTCCGTGAAATGATCGATTTCGGCGACAAATACGAAGAAATCATGCTGGTCCAGAGGGATATCGAGATAGGCCCAACGAGAACGTGCATCCCATTCTGTCGTCTGGTGGTGCAGCAGGAAGATGAGATATTCCTGGCGGAGAATAGGTAGACTTTCTCTAATTTTGGCCTCCATCACAGCAAGTCTGGTGGTCTCCTGACGCTCCTCCCGGCACAACTCCCTGGCCTTCAGCACAGCCTGCACAATCTCGTTCAGGGAAAAGGGCTTCTTGACGAAATCAAGCGCCCCTAGTCGGATGGCTTCCTGGGCATAAGAGAACTCCGAGTAGGCGCTGAGGATAATAATCTTGCAGTCCGGCAGTTCCTCCAGAATCGCCCGGGTCATCTGCAGGCCGTCCATTCTTGGCATCCGGATATCAGTCAGCACAATGTCCGGCCGGGTCTCGCGGATAATCTGCAGCCCCGCTTCACCGTCCAGCGCTGTACCGACTACCTCAATACCGTGCTCCTGCCATGGCGGCTTGCTCGAGACCATCTCCACCACACTTTTAATATCGTCGATTACACATAATTTGAACCTTTCCAGCTCCAGCATCCGGTCCATCCTTCATCTCTCCTCTTCTGAGGGAATCCACAGATCCATCCGTGATCCCTTACTTGGTTCGCCGCCCACATCCATACGGGCTTCGTCCCCGTAATACAGCGCCAGCCGGTGCCTGATGTTGAACAGGGCATAACCTTTCCTCGACTGCGGAGCACTGAGCATCCCCTGCTTGACCCGTACAGCATCAAGTCCCCGTCCATTGTCGGTAATGCAAATATGCAGCAGCCCCTGCTCCCGGCTGACCGTGATGTCTATCCTGCCTCCTAAAGTCCGGTCGCTAAATCCATGCTGGATGCTGTTCTCCACCACCGGCTGCAGGATAATCTTGGGCATCAGACAGGTAAGCAGTGCCTCATCCTCTACCGTCACCGTGTATTCGAACAGACCTTCATAGCATTTCTGCTGAATAGCGAAATACTGCCGCACGTGGGACAGCTCATCCGCAAGGGTAATCAGATCCTTGCCGCCACTGAGCCCGATCTGGAACATCTGAGACAACGACAGGATCATCTCATTTACATCGTCATTCTCCCCCATGACCGATTTGCAATAGATGGTATTGAGTGTATTGTACAGAAAGTGCGGCTCCATCTGGGCCGTAAGCGCGCGGATCTCTGCATGCCGCTTGTCCTCCTCCTTGGTCTTCACATCCGCGATCAGCGTCTTAATCTCTGACATCATCCGGTTGAACTGAAAGCCGACCTGGGCAACCTCGTCCTCATAACGGCTCTCATACACCACGCTGAGCTGGTTCTCTTCGACTCTGCGCATCAGCCGCCGCAGCTTGAACAGGGGCTTCAGCAGCACAGATGTCAGCTGGTTGGAGATCAGCCAGGTGGCCAGCAGGAAAACAACGATGACATAGAGGGTAATGCGCTGCACCCGCTGCAGCTTGCCCAGCAGCTGGTCCCGCGACTGCATGCCGGAGATGATCCAGTCGGGTGATACCGCTGAGCTTGTATAATTAACCAGATACTTCTTGCCGCCATAGCTGTAGTAGTGGTCCTGCGGATCGGCCGCTTTCCCGGCTTCGGCAAGCACCGGCTTCCAGGGGAACCTGCCCCGGAACGGCCAGCGGGACTCCACCACCGCCTCTCCTTCCCCGCTCACCAGATAATAATTTCTCCCTGCTTGTTCTCCGCCTGTATTCAGCAGCTCATCTATCCGGCTCTCCCTGATATTGACCACAATAAATACATTGCTGATCGGCGTGTAAGGGTATTCATAAATCCCCCGGACTACGAAGGAGACCACCCGCTGGCTGCCCGTGAACAACCGGTCATAATGTCCTTTGGCCCAGTAGCCGCCCGGCCGCTCCTTGCTCAGATCATATAATTCCGAGCCGTAGAACGAGTTGTCCTGCGCCCGGATCTGCGTAGTGGAATAGAAATCGCCAATCGGGGTAACGATCAGCACGTTTTCGATGATCGGCTGATTGAACGTTACCTGGGAGAGCACATATTGCAGATCCGACAGATGGACATAGTAATTCGACACATCATGGCTGAACACATCGAGCATCATCTTGCGGTACGCATCGCTCAGCATCAGGGACTGCACAGACAGCGCCACATCATTCAGGCGGGAATCCAGCAGCTGTGCCGTCTTGCTTACGGTCTCCCGGCTGCCGGCGTAGGCATTATCCTCGATCTCCTGCGCGGCAATCCAATACGAAAAGCTGCCCATTGCACCGATGGACAGCGTAATCAGCACGATGAACGAAAACAGAATCCTCTGTTTGATGGATATCCGGTAATACCTGCCGGCGATCTGCTGCCGGATCTTACGGCCATAGGCTGTGAATGTATTCATAGTTCCCCCTTCTTGAGCATGTATCTCCCTATGTTTGTATGTTCTTGTCACTTGTACCATATGGCTGCTCCAGTCCGGTGTCAAGACAGGGCATGATTATTTAGCGGATTCCGTCCCTTATTATCAATAGGCAGGGGGCCCTCCGCATAACATGGTGCGGATTCACTAATCATGGCTCAAGTTGACGGGAAGCTGCGCGATTGAGTAATTATGCTTGTGACGGTCAGTCCATTCCGTTTGATGCCTTTCTGCGGCAAATGTTGAACAATCCAACAGTAGCAGAGCTCACTGATTTTGTTGCCTCATACGTAAAAAATAATACAATTAGCCAAACTGACGGTTTCAAGGGCGATTCTATGAAGCATGAAACAGAGATGGGGGGAACGTTGAGGAAGTCCTGCCCCAACTGAATACTGGCGGCAACGCAGTGTTCACTTATTATGGCGGCGGGCAATCTGGTCTGCTTCATGTGGTATTCCATGTATAGGTCTGGTAACAATATACTGCTTCCATTTGCTGCTTCGACATCTGGATGTGAAGATGTAAAACTACGTCAAAATTTCAATTTTACGTTTTTATTTCCGCTTGATCATCTTTATAGTAAATCACGCTTAATTTTTGCGATCTGTCACAGTTCTAGCTGTTCTCTAGGGTTAAGCCCCTTAACAGTCTGCAATAACTCCACTACTGTACCACTTAATTCACCAATAGTTAAATGCTCCTTCCCGGTTAAAAGCCATTCATAAGAACAACCGAACTCAGAGCAAATTGAGAAAACCGTCTCTATTGCCGGCTTACCTTTTCCAGATTCCAAATCACTAAGGCTGCCTTGAGAAACACCGATTTTATTAGCAAAATCCGTTTGATTAAGATTATGTATTTTTCGTAGTTGTTTAATATTTGCCCCAATAGTGTTCATTTAACCGCCTCCACACTACGATTTATGCCAACAATTGATCCACGAGCTTTTGAACCTAAAATCAGTTTTAGCCATTTAGAGTATCTTTAATAATACTCAAGGAAAACCATTAAAAAAGCCCTGATAAATCAAGGGTTTCTTGACCATCAGGACTAAGATACTTGTGCCAAAAATCGTTACAAACGCTGACAAGATGAATTACAACTCACACGTAGATAAATTCTCCGCAACCTTTAACAAAATTCTCGGCAATTTCCTTTTGACTCATCCGGGTGACAATCCCTGAAAAAATACCAAGTGCAAAGAAAAGCGCTCCGATCTCAGTCATATACCAGCCTTTGCTCAGTATTCCCCAGACAATAAGCCCCAAGGTAAAGATGAAGCCGCCAATAATTAATTTATCCCGATTCGAGAAACTTACTTCTATCCCATCGTTCTCCTTGATGAAGTGTTGGCGGTTTAGAATATCATTTTGGAATACCGCTGAAAATCACCATGGCTATCGGAATCACTTTTGAGTCTTCCGGCTAAAGCCATCAGTGCCCGGTCAATCGCCCCCGTCTGCAGAATAATTCTAAAAGCTCCCCCTACAATCAGGACGAAGGCGACGACATCAGCAGCATTGATGATTCCCTCCAACGGCGCACTGGCAATTTGGGCAAATCCTTGTCTCAAATCCCCTTGCTCACTGATTTTAGGAACGGTATGATAGGTTCCCGGGATGATGGCTGTTCTGGAGGAACCATCCACCAGCACTTCCTGGCGGTCAAATTGGCCGCTCGGGACAATCCAGGTTAATCTGGCAATAGCCACGATAATCAGAAAAATCAATGTATAACTATGAGGAAGGGACCATTTTATTTTACGTTTAACCGTTTCCATTTCTACCCATCGTAATCGGAACATTGGCCTCAAGCATGGACTTGTAATTATAAAACCGGCTTTCATTTTCTTTTCCGGCCACAGCAGCCATATAAGCATCCAAGCGCGAAATGGACCTGCAACGGCAGCTCTCCCGCTGCTTCCAGCTCTTCAAGGACCGGCAGCAAACCGCTATGCCTGTCAAAGCCTATATCTTTTATCGAAGTTACACCCCGCTTAGCAAGCATTCGGGCAAAGTCCAAAAACTCTTGTCTGACTAATTCCTGATCCTGCATCATGTCATGAAGGAGACGGGCGCGTGATTCCGCGCTGCATTGGTTAGGGAGAAACTGATACTTATCCTGGGCAAGCTTGTTCATCCAACAATAGCTTTTCGTCAAATTAATGGCGATTACAGCCCTGTCAGTAAAAGCTTCCTCTAATAAGCTTTGCCCCGGAAGCTCGCCCCAACACTCTTCACTCCACCCGTAAGCGTATACATTTTGCTTTAAGGTTTTTTTTTGCCTCTTGTTTTAGCAACACTAAAGCCTCTTGGATTGTAGCGACATTCGTCAGATCCACTCCACGATAGCCGTAACCTCTCCTGCTAACAAGGTTGAATACAATACTTGCTGCGCCACTGTTTTTTTGCGCCAGAACACTTATATTATTTTCATGATTGCTGGCTGGTTAAACTATGTTTTTCAAAACTTTTTTCAACTTCTTCTTTGCTCGCTGAACCCGTTTTTTACAGGCCTCTACAGAAATCCCAATTTCATTAGCCGCCTCCATCATTGAATACTTCTCCAGAGTAATTTTTTTAAGTAATTTATAGTCTTCAATATTGGTTAAGTCAGAAAATATAAAGTCAACATCAAGTACGTCACTATCCTCAAAGATAACGTTTTCATCTATTTCGAATGAAGTTACTACTATATTTTTAAGGTATGCCCGACTGCGAACTTTGTTTTTAATAACATTCTTTAATGTATTAAATAGCCAGCCTTTCGGATTGGAACAAAATAGAAATTTGTCGGCTTTAGCACATGCGATTCTAAATGTGTCCTGAACGGCTTCTTCGGCCAGTGTGCGGTCATTCAACTTGCTTTGTGCATATGCCAACAATGAACTATACATTTCCGTATATAATACTTTTATGGTGCGACGTTGATTATCATTTAGCACCGCCTTCTCACCACCATTTCCTTTTTATGAAATACAATCTACTTTAGTTATAATTTTATATAAACATATAAATATTGGTATTTTAATACTACCCTATAAACAGATAATAGGAACACTTTTTCAAAAAAATTAAAAATAAAAAAGCAACCTTCTAAAAGGTTGCCTTCTTCCTATTCATCATTTATATCCTAGGTTATTTGCATAGCGGCGCAATAGCTCTTTGAGGCGTGTTACCTCATTAACAATTTCACTATCGCTATCAATATTGTCATTTCTGTCATACGACGAAGTAACAACTTCGGTAGTAGTAGATGCTTGAGGTTCATCTGCGTTAGCTGAAACGGTTAACGCGGACCCTATCCATATAATTCCTATCAGCGCCACACAAAGGAATAGAACACCATTTTTCTTCTCTTTTAGGTCCATGATTGAAGAAATGCGATTTTTCAAACCTTTTTTCCCTCCATAAAAATTACTTGATAATGCTGTTTGGAGCTTCGCCCCATTCCTCGCAACAGTAATAATGATTTCCCCATATTGTATTCGCCGTTGATGATCTGCGTTTTGTAAAACCAATGCGTCACAAGAGATTTCACATTGTTCCGCTGCCGCTTTTGCCATAAGATAGACAACTGGATTGAACCAATGAAACGAGGTTGCAATCAAGATCATGGCCTTGCACCAGAGGTCATGCCGTTTAAGATGAATCAACTCATGCTTTAGAATTAGATACACTTCATCATCTGATAGTTTCACTCGCGGCAGTAAAATGACAGGCTGTATAAAGCCAATGAACATAGGACTTGTAACGCTTTCACATACGCATAAACCTATATGCTTTTTAATCCCGAGTTCCGACCTTACACTGTCTAAAATCCCTTGAACCTTCGCATCGGTTACAGGATCACTCCAACGACGTACCGTCTTCATAAAACGACTATGCCGTAGAGCATGATACAGTATTATGATTACAATACCGCACCCCCAAATCGCTGTAAGCACCCACCATAAAGAGATTGTTGCCCAAGCATCCCCCCTATCCCCAAAGTCCATTAAGGGGACAGTACGGATTATGGATGGAACAAGCGTTGCAGGAAGATCCGGCATGGTCACAGGGAGAACTAATAGGTCAATCTGTGGACGAAAGGGGAATATCCAGCCTACCGCAAGCAGCAGCCAAACCCTATAATTCCACTTTGCGACATATCGTTTGGATATAAAGGGCTGTATTGCCGCGTACACAAGCGTCAGCAATGACATAGATACAGAGCATTGGAGCACGGTAACTAAAAATCCCTGCATATCACTCCCTCTTATCTTTCAGCCAATTTTCCAATTGATCGAGGTCACTGTCCTTTACTTTGTTACTAGCATATAGCGTAGCAACCAAGCTAACGAATGAATTCGCATGAAAACGCTCCATAAAGTCGCCTGTTTCAAATTTCAGGTACTCCTCTTTGTTAATTAAAGGGAAATAAGTGCGCTCTTTTCCCTTTTTTTCAGTTCGAATAAAGCCACGCTCAACCAACCGTAACATAAGAGAAATGACCGTTTGCGCTTTCCATTTCCTATCATTTCCAAGCTGTTGCATAATAACATTAGTCGTTATAGGTGAATCATTGGCCCACACAACTTTCATGATATCAAACTCTGCATCTGGCAATTTTCTCATTATTTCTATTAATCAACTCCTTTAAGACAACTGTCTACAATGATATTCTACATTTGTCTTGAATTCATGTCAAATCTATAAAATAGAAATATTTTATCCTATTTATCACACACAATAACAATATTGGGATATTTTTGAAAATCTTTGTCCCCAATTCGATACATTAAGACATATATATTATGAAGAAGCATTTTCATAGTTTAACACTAATGAAACGGAGGCAATTCCGATGAACAATTAACGAATACTTTCACGTTGAACGAAAAACCAAATTCCCAATTTTAGAATGGAGGCTACTAGTTAATGAAAAAGAAATCTCTCTTTGTTTTCTCGGCCCTGGCTCTCCTCCTCCTCCTCACTCCAAGCTTTGCGCTTGCAAGTAATCAGCAGAACTACTTCGCTTCCCTGTCGGAAGAGAAGCTCGCTTATCAGGATGTTGACGCAGCTCCTACGGAATGGAAAGACGACATCTTGAATGCAAGGAATTCTATAATATACAGTACTTCTTGGACTGTTGATGGTCAGGTTGGCTATGAGTTGCCCGATGGAATGTTAGTAGAACTTCCAGAATTTTCGGACCTTTTTCCAGGTTGGGATGTTCCTAAATTGAAAGAAGATGTACGAAAAGAACAGTTAACTAAGCCTCAAACTTATGATTTTCATACCCTAGCCGCGAATTATGTTGGGTTTGTCTACTTATTTGAACCCTCAAATTCTGGAGCGTCACTACCGTTTTACACCTTTTATTCCAGCGCTAATAGAGTCACAATGATAGGTGATTCTTTACCAGGGACAAGCTATAATGCCGGTTTCACAAATCTTAACACTGGTTCGGATGTAGGTTATGCAAATAACTTACCGCAAGGTGGAAAACTATATCTCACTAAACTGAATTCAAACACTGCATATGGGGCTCGGGCTAGCACGTACAGCACAACAGGATATGCGCAAATGAGCGTAGTTGACGGCTAAACTCATCATCTGATTCTGTAGTGTCGGGTAGATGTTTGAAACGTAGATTGATATGTATGGGTAATCAAGGACTGCTTGTTCATTGAGGTTATTCGCTTTCTTCTAATTGATAGACTGTTTAATGCTTCTTCCATTATTGCTATTGCTGCCTTTTTAACTTTTGTTAAACGTATAGCCATTGACAAAACCTCCTTCTACTTCATCTGATTTAGTCAGATATAGCAAAGGAGGTTTATATGCTTCTATATTTCGAGCCATTGTTTCAAACATCAGCGACCATAGTCTGGTTTCTTCCCCTGCTCTTGGCCAAGTATAACGCCTGATCCGCCTTCTCCAGCAGCCCCTCCCGCTCCAATGTATGAAAAGGATAATGGGCGATTCCTAGAGAGATTGTAACCTGTGTCTCGATTGGCCCCCTGCTTTGTTCCATTGCCCGCCGGACTCTTTCAGCTATGATGAAAGCTTCCTCAGGTCTTGTGTGGGCTAGCAAGATGATGAACTCTTCACCGCCGTAGCGGTAGCAAACATCGTCTGGACGAACCGAGGTAACTATAACTTTGGCTACATGTTTCAGCACTTCGTCGCCGATGAGATGACCGTAAGTGTCGTTCACGAGTTTGAATTTGTCTACATCCAGTACAATGAGCGAAAACGGTTGTCCTGAGTCAATCCACTGACTCATCGTATACTCTAACGATCTCCGGTTCATTAAACCGGTCAGAGCATCCGTCGTAGCCTCTTGGGTCAGTTGATCCGTCTGCTTCTGAATATCCGTCACGGCAAGCAACACAGCCTTGGTCAGCAGATCTGCCTCTCGGCTCCATTGCGGCTTTGCTTCTGGCAATTCAATCTTCTCCTTGCCCATCCTGCTCACCAGATTTGCCAGGTACACAAAAGGCCGGGCCAGCTTGCGTGCTACGAGAATGACGCCCATCAGGAGGATAATGAACGGAAACAACGAATACCAGAGAATGGTCCGAAGGTGCCCCATCAGTTGATGATGGATGACACTAATCGGCGAAACGACCACAATTCCCCATCCGTTGGCTGGAACGCTGGAGTATCCGGCAAGCATTTCAACGTCACGGGTGTTACGCACTTGCTGTTCCCCACTCTCCCCATTCATGAGTTTCTGCACAACCTTGTTATTGCTGACATCCTTCCCAATGAGCTGCTTATCCGGGTGGTACAACAGATGCCCGCTTGAATCCACAATATAATAATAGGAGCCAGAATCGTCCACGTTATTGTCGCCAAAAATCATAGACAAAATATTGTTCTCCTGCAGATAAAATGTGCCGCTCAAAATACCGCGATATGTACCATTCTTGCTAAAAATCGGCTGACTCATAAAAACGATTAGTCTCTTTGTGGTTTGGGTCATGTAGGGGGAGGATATGTAAGGTTTTTTTAACGCCAGAGCTTCTAAACCGACCTTAGAAGTAATATGGTTTCCTACTGACCCCAAACTAGTCGGTACTACATTGCGGATCAGCCCGTCGGCATCGAGCACGGCGATAGAATTGAAGTAATTGCTACTATTGCGCATCAGTTCCAAATTATCATCCACTTGCTTCGGCGTTGAGGTTTCGTCATCGGAGAGTGTGTCAGCACTGTATTCCAAACTGCTGCGCATGGACTGAAATAAGGAATCCATTGTTTTGGTCATTCGGTCAGCGTTGTAGTAATTCAGATGGAGTGTAGTCTCCATCAATGATTGTTTTTTAGACTCGTAAGAGCCAATCAGAAGGATGCTTGAGGTTAGTAGAACCACCAGCGTAACCAAGCCCGTAAGCAGCGATGTAAGACTGAGCTTTTTACTTTGACGCGGGTCGGCTCTTCTCAGTGTAAGCAAACTTTAACCCTCCTTGGTTCTTGAAAACTAGATTAATTAATAATACAACAAATTAAGATGTTATTCGACAGTAATCAAAAGGCTCGGATCTCTCATACCACTCTGCTTACCGTTTGATATACGGCGGTTCATGAAATCTTACATATTAAAAAACTCCTCTCCAGAACTTGTGATTAGACAAGCACTGAAAAGGAGTGAACCTTAGCTTTTGACGGAAGTTTTACTCAAGAAAAACAAAAAAACCTTGATTTCTCAAGGTTTTCACTATGATGCCGAGGACGGGGGTCGAACCCGTACGGTACTCACGTACCGCAGGATTTTAAGTCCTGTGCGTCTGCCTGTTCCGCCACCCCGGCATATTATGTGTTGAAGCTTCATACGTTGTTCACATATAACGCGACAAGAAATATAATATCATGAATATCGATAACGCGCAATCCTTTTTCGAAAAAAATTTATTCACAATAAAAATAACCCGTTCAGCCAGAACCGATACGGGTTATTATAAACGCGGATTATCTACGCTCGTCACTTCTGCTTCTCATTCCGGCAAGACCCAAAAGTCCAAGCAGACCGAGCCAGCCCCAGTTAGATCCTTTGTTAGTTGCAGCATTCGTTGTTGTACTAGTTGCACGGTATTTGCCGGTCTGTGTGGTGTTGGTTGCCGGGTTGACAGTGCTGTTGGTTCTGTAGTTGTTCCGGGTGTCATTGTAGTTATTGGTGTTGTAGTTGTTAGGTCTGTAATTATCATCGATGCGGATCTTGTCTTTCATAATGCTCTCATGCTGATTCATTGTTCCCGTGGTGCCGTTCATTAAATTGCCTTCCGTATTCATCATCCGAGTGTGTTCCGCAGTCCCATCCATCCCGGTATTCGCGGCGGGGATACCGCCCAATGCTGCTGATCCCACGGCATTTGATGCATAGCTAGCTCCCATTAGACTCATTGATAATACAGTACCGCATGCAAGGCTTGTTATCAGCTTGTTCACAGTGTTATGCCTCCCTTTAAGGTTAGTTATCACTGATAATTTCCCCTTGGACGGCACTGTCTATGCATGGTGGTTTTACTCTTTTACTACATTAACTGTCTTAGTCACAGCATCATAAGTAACCTTTGCTCCAAGCGCCTCAGCCAGCGCACGTATGGGTACATAGGTTGTTCCGGTATCGAGAACGCCATCGGTAAGCTTGCGGCCGTTTAGGTTAATGGTCACTGTAACGTCTTTGTTCACCTGATCATCCCCTCCGGTAATCTTTTTTAAAGCCTCTTTGGCTTGGTCCGTCGTTGGACGTTTACCTGCCCGAAGTTGATCTATAGTTAAACCGAAAGTCATTTGCAGATGTGAATAATCTTTAAAAGAGGTCCAGTCCCCGCCCCATTCTAAACCAAGCCGCTTAGCCTCCTGTACAACCTCTTGCCAATCTGCTGTCTTATCCTTATCACCATCACGATTGATATCCCAAGAAAGGCTAGTGCCATTCGGCAGCAAAAGCGCAAAATCAAACGCAAGACCATAATTATGATAGCTGGTACCGCCTTTAGCGTTGGTAACTATCGGTCCTGGTTTGCTTCTACCCTGCGCATACAAAGCATTTTGCTCAGCAATGGTCCGTAGACCCTGAGTAATAACGATAGGGACTCCTCTCGCATGGCTTTGCTGAATCAAAACATTCGCACCTGCCGCCAAGACAGGATGAAGCCCGACCAGACGCGCCGCGGATTTTTCCCTCAATTGCTCCAAAGTCAGCATAGAATCACCCCTTTGGTATATTCAATGATGCCGCTGCCCTATTTGCCTGTACCCCTGTCCCCTTTAGGATGATTTCCACAAAAAAGGACAAAATATTTAACGAAAGGTGGGAGACATATGGATATTCATAGCGATAGCTATAAAGTTGCAGCCCTTAGTGAACAGGAAGAAGCACTGGAAATTATTCGGAATGCTGAAGCTTCCATTGCACATCTGACTGGTAATCCTACCGTTACCTTAATCGCTTATGAGAAAAGCGAAGGCAACGGTTCTCAGCATTAAACGATGTAGACCTCGACAATATCATCCACATCGATCCACTTCCATTCCTCCGCCCACTGCAGCTTAAACTCACGCGAGTGGGTGTGAATGGAAGTCACAAAACCACTTAACATCGTATTTTCAAAAGGGTCAAAAAGAATAACTGTCACTCGTACATGACTCCGCAACGACAAAGCCAGTGTACATTCAATCTCCTCCAGCTTCTGCTCATCCAGAATAGGCTTGATGCGGCGCAGCGTTTCCCGTTCATCTCTTATAATTCGTATCTTATGCTCCGGCAGCATCATGCGGCTGCTTTCCCACAGCCCGTTTTTCTCCAGCTTTTTGCCCATGGTAACCCCTCCTTAATTATATTCTATTCCTCTGAACACGAACGTATGTTTGTATTATATCCGCATCTTCGCATATTAATCAATAATCAGGAAAAAGATACCTTTTTAAGAGTCACTCTTTATTCAAAAGATGTATATTAATGTATATCTATCCAAGCTAAAATTCGCAGCAAAAAGACGCTGACAGATAAACTGCGCAGCGCCTGATTTGATTTATTCTTGAACAACGTCCCCAGACTCTGAGGTAGCCTGACCTTCGGAGTCTATAAGTCCTGTTGCTTCTCTTGCCTCGTTAAGCTTTGAAATACCGAATAACATCGCTACATCAGCGTTCTGATTCAATTCATTAAATTGCTCAGCCGTAACGTTTGCGGAATCAGCACCTTGAGAGGCCTCTTCTTTTAAAGAATAAGCACTTTCAAAGGCAACTTTAGACTCTTCGAGCAACTTACGAATGTCTTCAGGCAAGCTGGAGGAAATTTTTACTTTCTCGGCTTGATTCGATAAATCAGTTGCGGTACTCTGGAATTGCTTAATTTTCTTCTCCAACTGCTTGTCCGTGAGTTCTCCTGCTGAATAACCAGCAATGGCTTCGTTGAACTCCGCTAAAGAAGTTTTTCCTGACTCTTCAAGTTTAGACATTTCATTGTAGAAGTTTTGCACGGTCTCCTGCACTTCTTCCTCCGTGGCAGGTGCCGATGAAGTTGAATTATTGCTGCAGGCGCTAAGGATGACAGTCATCATCAGCATTCCTATTAGTAAAGCTTTTTTCATTATTTATCCCTCCACTTAACAGGATAATGTCGGTTTGTGTAAAGCGCAAATGAAATATATGTAAAATGACTGTTATGTTATAATTATTTTAATTGTGATCAGGAAAGGAGAGTATTTATGCCTTATTGCACCACCTGTGGAGCGGAATACAAGCAGGGCGCTAAATTTTGTGGAGAATGTGGAACCAGCCTTGACGGTACCGCTCCAGTAACCGCTCATCGACCCGCAGTAGATAATAATCATGTCATCCAAGAAGTCGTGCTCTGGAAAGGCAAACCTGCCGGCATCTCGGATCGACTCAAAGGAATCGTAGGACTTAACACAACTTCATATACCATTACAAGTCAGCGTATTATGGTAAAGACCGGACTTATCGGTAAAAATGTTGAAGAAATCGAATTGCTGCGCGTACGCGATTTATCCGTAAAACAGTCTATCATGGACCGGATGCTTGGCATTGGGTCATTAACTGTATTTTCTGATGATGCCTCAGCGCCTCAGCTTCTTTTTCGAAAAATCCATGATGCCCAAACCGTCAAAGATGTTCTGCGCAAAGCCGTTCGTGACGAGAAGATCGCCAACAACATTAGCTACCGCGAGCAAATTTAAGACGTTCATACGTAAAAAGGCCCCGGAAAACCGGGGCTTTTTGCTTGCGCTTGCACACTTGAAGTACTCTTTTTTAAGGAAGATAAAATGCCCCCGCTGGGATAACCCCCTTGATCTGGCTCGGACTCTCCCACTGCAAAACAACCCGGGCGTCGCCCGCATTCTCATAATACTCCACCTTTATTTCATACGGCTTACCTGCAATCAGGTTTATACTCCCTTTTCGTTCCTGGCCGCTCTGATTCACCCAACTATCAATGACTAGCCCGCCATCAATCCATACCCGTATCCCATCATCAGAGTAGGAATAAATGGTATACACCTCGCTAAAAGCAGCCGTCAGCTTCCCACTCCACCGCACAGAGAATGCATCTACACGAATGGCAGGATCAGGCGAACCTTGTCTCCATGAAAAGTTAATATTGGCATCCGTTCGCAACAGTGCAGGCGTGCCGCTAAGCGTCATGTTATTGTAATATTGGCCACAGAGTCCACTCTCCAGCACACTATCCCCAATAGCAGCGAAAGCGGCGGCCTCAGCAGCATACTCCTCTCGTGTGAATACCATTTTGTCGTTCATAAAAGCTTTTATCACAGCGTCGGTATTCTTCTCATAGAGGAGTTTCCCCCAGGTCAGCTGATAAGACCATTTGGGCTGTGTTTTGGACAACAGTTCAGCAGACGGAAGCTCTCCATTCTCACCAATCGCAATCAGCTTGCCACGACCCAGATCCCATAAATTATCATAATGACTAATCTTGAAATCCGCGTCATAAATGTCGAGCGCCAGCACATCTACCTTATCACTGCCCGGATAGTATTCTGCCGGCTCATCACACCACTGATTTTTTGCGTTTGGACTCCAAACCCACAATAAATTATGCAGCTTATGATAATTGGTAAAACGATCGAACATAAGGCTCCACAATGCAGCGTAATTGCTCTTTTGCCCCCACCAAAACCATCCACCATTCATTTCATGATACGGCCGCCAAAGTACAGGAACCCCTGCGTCATTAAGCTTTTTCAGCGACAAGGCTATCTTATCCAGATCAGCTAACAGAGCATTATACTGGGTGGTACCTGGGGTTATATATTTATCAAAATCAGCATTGCTTAGGCTCGTATTTACATTCCCCCAAGTTGACGCTGTCCCCGGTAATGCAGCGTGATAACACATCGTTACGATCCCGCCGGCCCTAGACCAGCGTATCGCACTGCTGACGACCCAATTCCGTTGATTGTCAATTAGAGCCTGTGACTGATTATTGATTGCGCCCAGCTCGTAGCCATGCAGCGCAGCATATTGCCCGCTGGTATTTTTAAGCTTCTCCATGAGCTCGTCTGCACTTTCCAAATAATCATGTTGGCCGCTTATCACACCCTTTCCCTGCAAGTAATAGAGGGTATTCAGCAATAGCTGAGCCGAGGACGACAGCCCCGAATCCGCCGGAGCCATTTGTAATCTGCGAAAAGCCATCTGCCACTGCACATCGCCCACGAACCTTGATGCTGAATCAACCATCTGACGAATAATCCGCTGCTCCATCTATTCTCACCATCCTTTTAAATCTTTTTAAGTTATAGTATGGGGACAATAATGACATGAACTCAGCGAATGGACATGAAGTTGTAAAATAAGTTGGGACGATATAAGGAACTGCTGAATAAATTCACGGCTCAACAAAAAAAGGAGCTCCGCGGCTCCTCATTACTTTTTTTCTTATCTCGTGTACCTTAAAGGCAATAGTTCAGTGATTTCATATTTAGCTAATCGGTCATCCTCCGATACAATTATCTTGCAGTCTATTCCATAATCCGCAATTAACTCTCGGCACATGCCGCAGGGAGAGACTACTTTAATCTCTTTTTCCTCGCTGTCTGGGTCAGAATGCCTTACCGCAACAATCGTATCAAATTCCTTATAACCTTCGGATATCGCTTTGCCAATCACCATCGCCTCTGCACAGACTGTAATCCTCCCCATGCTGGCTTCCACATGTACCGCTGTAAAAATCTCTCCTGTTTTAGTACGAAGCGCTGCACCCACATGGTGCCGTCCCCATTCATAACGCCTGGTAATTATATCTTCGGCAGCCGCAATAAGCGTCTGATCCTCAATGGTAATTATGTACTCCATATCCAGTTCCGTCCTCCTTTATTTTACCTAATTATATTAAATCGCACTGAATTATGATATAAGATATACTATTTTAAGTGCCAAAAAAGGAGGAGCAGAATTGAAAGTAAAAAAATGGATCTCCAGTCTCATCATTGTTGCATTACTTGCTTTGGCTAGTTACTGGTTTGAACAAAACGGAGAGCCTACAGACCCCTCGTCTCCATCCGATTCGAGTGTTGTTCAGCTAACCTTCCCATCAGACCGCTATCCTGAGACCGCCAAGCATATTCAGGATGCCATTGCGAAAGGTGAATCCGCCACATGTACGATTAACCGAGAGCAGGCTGAAGAGAACCGTAAAGAGTCCTTAAAAGGGATTCCCACTAAAAAGGGGTATGACCGGGATGAATGGCCAATGGCTATGTGTAAGGAAGGCGGCGTTGGTGCCGACATTGAATACATAACGCCAAGCGATAACCGCGGGGCAGGAAGCTGGGTTGGCAATCAGCTGGAGGATTATGCAGACGGAACCCGGGTAGAATTTATGTTTAAATAACGGTCTGTCTGACCAGCCCCAGGCAATAGAATAGCCCCACCTGGCATTCGCCAGATGGGGCTACACTGCACATCAGCTAACTTAGAATAAGCAAGCTTTAGTGATGATAACCAGCAAGATGAAAAGTACCAGAATTGCTCCTGTTGAAGTCCAAGGACTACACACCGGACCTACTGATGCTGGACTTACTACCGGACCTACGTTACAACCACAACCATGTTCCATTCCCATTTTCAATTCCTCCTAATGATTAATGACTACAGCACAAGATATGTAAAAAGGAGATAAGCCGTTTGGGCGAATTGGCAAACAAATGCCAATCACCTAATGAATTGAAGGTGGACAGTCGATAAACAGGATATACACAAAGGAGGTGCAATATGGATATAGCTGCATTATCAATGGCAATGAGCCAAGCATCCTTAGCTCAAAATGTAGGGATACAGGTCATGAATATTGCCAAGAATCAGGCTGAAACCCAGAGCCAAACCATGGTGGAAATGCTGGGCAAAAGCGTTGCTCCTAATTTAGGAAAAACACTTGATATTAGTGTGTAATTGCTTTATGCTAAGGATACATGAGAACGAATGTTCTTGTGTATCCTTAGCATTTTTTTACTCTACATAGCCCTTCGGGCTTTTCTTTTGCGCATTTATGCGAACATACGATCCCATTAATGATTTATTAGTGATTTTAAACGAGGTGAATAAGTTGGAGAACATGAAATCATATTATCAAATGACTGTGCTTGAGAAATGGACGGAGGATTTATACAAGCGATTAAATCTTCATCAGCCCTCACAAATTTCAATATCGTATATTGCAGAGCGGCTTAATATCTGGGTTCATTATTTGGATGTGAGAAGCAAGAGCATTGAAGCGTCTGCAGGGATGTACAGCCTGTTTATCGACAACCGCCTTCCAGCCAATCTTCAACGGCTAGAGTTTCTTCATGAACTGTGTCACCTCCTTCGCCATGGCAGTGATAATCAGACCTTGATGCCAGAGCATTTCACGCGGGCACAGGAGGATGAATCCGAGCGTTTTATCTTGTATGCGGCGATGCCTTACTCCATGATCTCCCGCATGACATTGCCTGAGCAACGGGAGGATGCCATCTCCTATCTCGCAGCAGAATTTCAAGTTCCTGCCGAGCTAGCCTTACAGCGGATTGATCAGATCCAAAGACGTGTGTTCCAAGGGCAATTATTGGCCGTGATGGGAAGAAACGAAGAACGACTGACACATATTCGCAACGGATCACGGAGATAATAAGCTTAGTTGCAATAGTGCTCTGCATATTCATTTATGGTGGAATTTCTCGTGAGGGGGAACGACATGGAAGCCATTAAAGTAATTGAATTATTACTGACTCATCCGGATTATAATGTAGATGCAGTACACCCCGAAATCCCGGATTTCGTGGGCATTGAGACGATTGAGGTGGATCACGAAACGGGGACCTTCTCCATTTTATTGCAAGAACCCAAAGAGGACTAAAAGAGAATCATTATTCTTCATAAGTTAAAAGGCAGCAAATATAGTATGTCCCGGCAATTCTTCGTTCGCTTATGCCTGGATTACTATTGTTATTTGCTGCCTTTTTGTATAATCTGTTATGCAAATACAAACTGTATCACCAATAAGAACTAGAATAATGAATATACCGACAAAACCCCATATTAAAAACCATAAGATTTCCACCCCGGCAGCCTTGGACTTACCTGGTCCTCCAGCATCTTAATTTGCTGCTCCAGCTCCAGTATTTTCTCTTCCTCCTGCGTCATATATCTATGAATGACATACCAGTCTCAGTATATTATCTTATACTATATACAAATTATTTATATGGAGGGAATTAATGAAGAAAAAAACAAAACTAATCTTCATCGTTCTAATCCTTTTAATCTATGGAATAACATCCTTAGCCCTCCACTCCTTCCAAAATCATATGAACAGAGAAGTCATTCATTATCTAGTAGAGACGAGAAATTATAAGAAAGAAGATTTTGATAAAGTATACACCCAGATTGCCAAAGCTCCCCTCGTAAGTACCACGGTGATTTTTGCAGACGAACCCTACGCAAGATACTTTTATCGAAAAGAAAATGGAAGGATCTTTCAATACAGCAGGGCTCCTGTTAAAGGTAATGATCCTAGCTATACATATAAACATATCGAGGAGAATCTCCCGTGAAGGAGTTGCCCTATAAAAAAGACGCGTTTGTCCAGCAGTCAGCACTTTGCTGCTTGGGCAAACGCGTTTTTTTGATCTTCCCTGCTCTAAATAGGTAAACATCGTTTGCGTAGACAGGTGATGGTAGAGGGTCCAGAACATGTGCCGATGCACTTGACTAAAGAGAGTATGGATAAGCAACTTGAAACTTGTAACGAAGCCCCTTTTTATACATTAGGTCCACTGACTACAGATAACATTGGCGTGGTTCTTAGCAGCTATCGGACACAGTTGATCTTATGCGCGGTATAACACTCCATTTCAAAGTGTAGCGGACCCCATAGCCTTTATTGGCATGAAAAACACCATATAAGACCTCCTTTTTAAGGAATAGCGTCACTGATGAAGCTAGAATAAAAAGTGGACAGTAGTTAACAGACTGGCGATAATGAGTCCACGGAGGTGTGTTCACATGGGAGAACATCGACAACGGTATAACGAAGAATTTAAAAAACAGACAGTGCAGTTCATTCAAGAGCAAACAAAAACAGTGGGCGACTTGGCGGAAGAGCTCAACATCCCAAAAAGTACCCTGCATCAATGGATGAGCCAGTATCGAGAATTAAAGAATGAACCGGCAGCTAGCGTGGATCGAGTACGAGAACTCGAGGCACAGTTGAAAGAAATGAGCCGTCAACTTCAAGAAAAAGATATCAAGATTGCCGATGTGGAAGAGGAATTAGCGATCGTAAAAAAAGCAGTGCACATCTTCAGCAAACCAAGGAACTGAGATTCCAGTTTATTGAAAAACATCGCTCCGAGTTTCTCTTGGAGAAGATGTGCATGACCCTACATGTGTCACGGAGCGGGTACTACAAGTGGCGGACAGAAAAAAACAGTACGCATATGCTTCGTAAGGCTGCGATAATGAAGCGAATTCAGTATCATTTTACAGACCATCAAAAGCGGTATGGGAGTCCGAAGATCACCCGCCTGTTACATCAAGAAGGTTATACCGTTACCGAACGCACGGTGAGTGTGTACATGCGACATATGAAGCTTCGCTCCATTGTCTCCAAAACGTATCGGGTACAGACCACTGACTCCAATCATGACCATCCGATTGCCCCGAATACGCTGAACCAGCAATTTAAAATACGCAAACCCAATTCAGTATGGGTTACCGACATTACGTACATTCCTTGCCGGGGAGGGCGCTTGTACCTGGCTAGTGTGATGGACCTTTGCACGCGCGAAATCGTGGGGTGGCGTTTGGACAACCATATGGAAACTAGCTTGATTTCGGGCGCTTTACAAGATGCCTACGAAGCTAAACAACCGGAAAAGGGTCTATTACATCACTCCGATAGAGGTTCTCAATATACTTCTCATGAATACACGAAGCAGTTGAAAGCGTATGGCATGGAGTCCAGCATGAGCCGCAGAGGTAACTGTTATGATAACGCCTGTATCGAGTCGTGGCACAGCATTTTGAAAAAGGAGCTCATTTATTGTAATCCGCGATTCAAAACTAAGGAGCAAGCCTACCAGACACTTTTTCAATATATTGAGTTTTACTATAACCGCAAGCGAATGCATGGCGCGCTGGGGTATCTTTCTCCAGTTCGTTTTGCTGAGCAATTGACTAGAATGTCTGTTGCGTGACTGTCCACTTTCTTGACAGAGGTCCATGAAGTCCGCGAACCTGCTCAAAAGCCTATAAATATGCAAATAACGACTTTTGAGTCCGTAAGCCTCTGGAGATAATTTATGAATAGGCATTCTTTACGCTCAAACATAAGGAATTTTCTCAGGAACAAAATGTGACCTAATGCCGTCCTAAATGGTGTTATAGGTAAAGGGGGGCACAGTATCATGCAGCGATCCATGACCCGGCCGGGAAATCATGTGATGAAGAGTTACGAAATCTACGCAGATATGCTGTTCCGGATCGCTTTGGTCCATCTAGGCAGCCGGCAAGATGCCGAAGAAGCCACTCAGGATACCTTCATCAAGCTAATAGAAAAAGCGCCGGAGTTCAAAGATGCCGAACATCAGAAGGCATGGCTGATCCGGGTAATCACCAACCATTGTAAAACACTACTGGGCAGAGGCTGGCGCAAGCGCGAGGTTAAGCTGGAGAGCGCTGAGCCAATTGCGGCAGACAGCCCCGAGGATTGGGCTCTGCTGCAGTTAGTTATGGCGATGCCCATGAAGTATAAAACCGTAATCCATCTTTATTATTACGAGGACTATCCCATCCAGGAGATCAGCAAGATTCTGCAGATTAGTCAGTCTGCCGTGAAGATGAGACTTCAGCGGGGACGGCAACTGTTAAAACTGGAGCTGGAAGGAGCGGAACCACAGTGAAGGAAGATCAGTTTCGAACAACATATAAGAAAGCGGTGGATTCGATGAAACCAGGTGAAGAGATGAAAAAAGAATTGTTCAATAAAATAGAGCAGCGGCAGGAGCGGAAGCGTCCGCGCAAAACCGTTTATATCGCGGCAAGTGTCGTGCTCGCCGCAGGAATCGGTCTGGCTGGGCCTAGTATATGGCAGCAGTTGAACAGTCAGAGCTCCCCAGGGCAGGTTGCCCAGGTAACTCCGGGAGCAAGTAATGCTGGCAATTCAGGCACAGCTACATCCGGCAGCATTGTCATTCCCAAGCTGAAACTGCCAGATAAGGAGTCTGGCGTGAAGGCAGATATGATCGCCTTGGTCGTGTATAAAAATAATATTTATACACAGTCAGCGACTCGCATTGACGCTGCCGATGCTGCTGCTCTACGCGGTGATAAGTTGGGACGCACTACAGGCGGCATCAACGAATGGAGCGGTAACGACGAATATATTGAGTTAGCCTCGAACATCGGCGAAACGGATCTCTATTCCGTGAAGGGCTATGACCCCAGCTTTCTGATTATGTCCTATTCGGTAATCAACGGCGAGGTATTCGCCGAACTGTATGAGCACACCAACGGCATCACCATAAACAGCGGCGCCGACCTGTTCGGCAAGCTGAATCTTGAAGGCCGAGTTACTTCAGCTCAATGGGAAAGCTTCAACAGTTGGAACAACGGCCTCCAGCAGCAGGCGCCACTCGCCAATGGCGAGGCGCTTGATAGCTTCCTGACAGCCCTCCAAGCGGCTAAACCACTGGCAGCAGAGCCGCTGATCGAGCAAGGCATCTACGACAGCGAAGACCGTAAGATCATCTATTTACAGCTGGAAGACAACGCCCGAGTAGAGCTGACGCTGTTCGGTCAAGGACTTGTTCGCTACGGTCAAGCACCGGTATTCTTCGAGGTCGAATCCGGGGCATTCCAGCAGCTGTGGAACAGCATGAAACTTTAGGAATGCTGGTGGAAACCCAGGGATAGCGGTTGGGACTGCGGTTGGGACTGCGATCGGGACTGCGGTTGGGACTGCGATCGGGACTCGATCGGGACTGCGATTGGGACTGCGATCGGGACTGCGATCGGGACTGTGATCGGGACTGCGATCGGGACTGCGATCGGGACTGCGATCGGGACTGCGATCGGGACTGCGATCGAGACTGCGGTTGGGACTGCGATCGGAAGCAATTGAGAACCTCGTTTCGGTCGCCCTCTCTCCATTTGACAATTTAGCTGGCTGTTAACAAAAACGGCGCTGCTTCAAAACCATTTCATGGTTTGGAGCAGTGCCGTTTTGTGCTTTACTGTATGGTTTACGAGCCCGCATACTAGATATGCTGGTTGTAGAGGTGAGACTACTGATTGTTCCTTTAAAAGCTGCTTCTCATTGTAATTTCTGCGACTAAATCTATGAAGAGCACGGCACTAACGAGCTAACGAATTAACGAACTAACCTCCTCCACCTCGAGCTATCGGACCCAGATGTCGCTATTTGCTGATTTTCAGCCTTAAGAGCATGGTTTCGGACTCCATGGACGCTAATGCCTAGAAAGAGGCTCACATGCGGTACTTTTTATGCCAATAGCGACTATGGAGTCCGTTAGAATTGCAAATGTGGAAAAAAACCGCTTTAAGGGTCAGCTGTGTCCGACAGGAGAAGCATCGTTCACGTAATTGTTATGGAATCAAATTTCAAAGGAACACAGGGTCTCTCTCGATACTTCCGATTGCTGCAAAAAAGGAACGCCCACCATGGACGCTCCTTGAATTTCTTATTAGTCTACTACACTCTAGCTAGTTACGCATTTACACTTTCTGTTTTACGATCCTGTCTTGCGTGTAATGTTTTCATCGCAAATCTTGCGATCGGCTGCGCAACCAACAGTTCAATCCAAAATGCTATTCCAAAGTTTCTCGGCCAGATGTGAAGGAAGTTTTTAAGTGGATCCAGGCTTATTTGTTTCGTCCCAACCCATGTGCCGATAATTGATAGTAAAATAGATAACACTGTGACATTCAATAAAGTATTCAACAGAATCCTTGCATTAAATCCATCGGTTTGTCCCGTGAATTTCGGCATCACTTTTCCAACAATCGGTCCTGCAACTAATCTTACGGATAAAACTACGATCATCCACATAAACGGAATAACCTTTAGTGTATCTATATACACTTCCTTACTGAAGCCGCGTTCCAACCCCACAATAATAGGGGCAATAGTGTTAACTGAAATGATTGAAATAATGAGTAAAAATAGTATACCTTCTTTTCCGTTTCTGGGCAGTCTTGTGTCTCCATGCATGTTTGTCATCTCCGTGAATAATATTTCAGATGGCAGACGTATCATGAGACATATATTTTTGGCCCAATAAAAAAGACCAATATCTCTACACACTGATTTAATAATTATAACATTTATTTAAAATAAATGTCAGACCTTCTATTTAAAATTCTTAAAATTCTCCTGCTGATAGCGAATAGTTACCTGCATGCGCCTTACAAGATCAGCAGTGGCAGAGAAGTCGTAAAAATCGTCAATTGCTGTTCAACTTATAATCAAGTTACTTCAGATCATGCTGAAATTTTATTTGTATTTCCCCACCTAATTAGACCTCTCAGTATTCATTTCCGCGATTTTTCTAATTCCCTTGTCCAAACACAATGAATCTCAATTCATATATATATAGCAAACTAATAAAGAGGTGAAGCTCATGGCAACAACAACAGGCATCATTACGAACACAGGGACTACCCCAGCATCCAACGTGCTCATTAATATCGATAATGACAACCTTAGTTTTTCATCTAACGTAGTCTATCACGTTTACGTATGGAATACCTTGGTTAGTAAAGGTTTAGTCTACTCCAACTCATTAAATGTTAATGCTAACACCAGCCAGTTTCTCGGTTTTAATATCGCAGGCAATTCAGCTTATGAAGTCCAATTTCTCGTAACTGGAAACGCACCGGCAGACACGATTATCACGGTGTTCGGAACGGATTCGTCAGGAAACGTCATTCCCCATCAAAGAGTGCTGCAATCCGAACTTACTTTCATAGCTCAGCTGAACCCATAAGTACCGAAAACTCTCTGACGAAAGGAGCTTTGCATGGCTAATATTCAAATTTCGCCGAGCGCAAGCGTTCAGTTTGAGCCCACCATCGCGGTAAATTGGCTTAATCCTTCAGTTATGGTTGCCGTAGCTGTAGATCTTCGATTAGGCCCTCCTAATATAGGTTTATACAAATCTATTGACGCAGGTGCCACTTGGACAACAACGTTATTGCCGTTACCGACAGGATTTGCAGGCATCGAAGCACCACATATTGATTATATTTTCCCGACCACTTTCGTAGTATTAGCCCACGCCTTCGATTCAGACGGTCTCAGCGGGTCGATCGTTTCCTATACATCTGCCGACAATGCCTCTTCATTCGGACCTCCAGTCATCGTGAATCAAGGGTTTGGGCAGTTTGTAAATGATGATCAGGTGGTCGTTGTCACCGACAAAGCTGGATCAAGTCCCTTTTTTGGAAATGTATATACTGGTTATACGCATGATTACAACACACAATTCATACCGGGAAATACGATATTCTTCAATCGTTCCCTAGATAACGGTAGTACCTATTCCAGTCCCTCCCTGCTGTCTTCGGTCGAAGAATTCGAAGAATTCCCCGGTATAGCAATTACATTAAATGGGATTGTTATCGTGGGATGGATCAATCAGCCTCCCGGTAATACTGATCTTAAAATTCGCACATCCTCAGACGGTGGGGTCATTTTTACTCCTGAAACCATGGTCGCCAGCGTTGTAGTCCCACCAGATCCATTGCCGGGATATACATTTAGATGTCTGACATACCCTTCCCTCGCAGCAGATATTTCTAATGCACCGACGACGCGAGGGAATGTCTATGCTGTATGGCAAGATTTTCGAGAAGGTTATTCCGATATTTTTCTTGCCACTTCCACCAATTTTGGTGTGGATTGGGGGGCACCAATATCCATTACAGGTAGTCCGGTGGGCTCCCAAAACTTTTTCCCAGCCATCACCGTATCCCCTGCGGATGGTGCAATATTCGTTACCTATTACACTAATCGAGTCAACCCCCTCAACCTTGATGTTTATCTAGCAACATCTAGAGATGGCGGTATGACGTATACAAACACCCGGATAACAACAACTTCCTTTGACGTCACCGGCATCCCCCTAATTGGGGACTACATCGGTAATGCCATCGTCCCCCAAACAGGCCGTCTAGTGAGCGTATGGACAGACACGCGGACCGGTACTGAGAACATCTGGTTTGGGGATAATCAATAAGCTATTAATCAACTTCTGATGATAAATTAAAAGGCTGTTAAGTTAGTATTCCATCTTCAATAAAGGATGCCGAGCGAATATGCGGCATCCTTTATTGCTTCTTATCAAAATTCAGCATTAACCTGTTTAAAGAAATCATCAAATTCCAGTGTGTCAGACATGCTTTTAATTCAATCAAAAATCTACGGCGTATGGTGCTTCTACTTAATAGTCTATATGTCTTGACTGTCCCCCTTTCCTCTACAAGAGTAGGGCAGTTCCACAGAATACATACTTTTTACCGTTTTCCAGATGATCTATGATAAAACCAGTGGATCTAACGCCGTGACCAAAATGTGATCATTTTCTATTTTGTCGCTTTTCCAACTCTTCCACTTCTACTTACAAGGAGCCTATAGATAGCAAAAAACCCTTACTACGTAAGGGTTTTCTCTAAGTGGGCCCTGAGGGACTCGAACCCCCGACCAATCGGTTATGAGCCGACCGCTCTAACCAACTGAGCTTGGGGAAAGGTTAAAATAAGCTTAACTGTGTTTCTTTTTCTTCTATTATAGGGGTTTTTCTATTCATGAATTTAACTCTATATCAGATACTTCGTTTACAAATTCGTTAGCAAGTTTTCGTAATGTTCTCTAGAAAAAATTACCTATAACTGATAGAATACTCCCAGAATCATACATTAGGGGTTTATTTTTTTATGAAAAGAATTATTGTACCAATCTTCATGTCACTTGTTTTATTGTTGATGCCTGTACTTGCTGAGGCGCATCCAGGACGCACAGATGCAAATGGCGGTCATTATTGCCGCACCAATTGTGCAAAGTGGGGACTGAAAGACGGAGAATACCATTACCACAATGGTGGTAGTTCAAATTCAAAACCTGCTGCCACTGCGAAACCAGCTGTTAAGCCTACTGCGAAACCAACAGCAAAGCCTACTTCTACGCCAGCTCCAGCTTTGCTTTTACCAAAGAAACAAAACGTCGGCACTCTTCAGGTCTACTTTTTCGATGTTGGCCAAGGGGACTCTACCTTAATCCGAACTCCTAATAATCAATATGTCCTCATTGACGGAGGTAATAACGATCAGGGTAAGAATGTAGTAAAATACCTGAACGCCCTTGGTGTAAAGACACTTGATGCCCTGGTTGCTACTCATCCTGACGCAGATCACATTGGTGGATTAGATGATGTTCTCAAAGCGCTGGATGTTAAATCTGTCTACGCTCCAAAGGTATCACATACCACTGAGACATACAAAGATTTTTTGACCGCTGTAAAGAATGAGGGACGTACCATCAAAGCAGTGACTAAAGGCGTTACCATTCCTTTAACTGGTGTTGAGGCTAAGTTCCTGGCTCCTATTAAAACGTATGGGGATAATATTAACGACTGGAGTGCTGTCTTAAAGGTCACTTATAAGAACAAGTCCTTCCTCTTTACCGGCGATGCTGAAAAGGCTTCTGAGAACGATATGTTAGACGATGGCATGAATTTAAAAGCTGATGTATTAAAAGTCGGCCATCACGGCTCCAGTAGTTCAACCAGCAAAGCATTCATCGACTCCGTTAACCCACAGTACGCAGTAATAAGCGTCGGTAAAAATAATTACGGGCATCCAGATTCCGGGATTCTTACAAGGTTAAAAAATGCGAATACTTCAGTGTTACGAACTGACCAAAAAGGTACAATTACTGCAATAAGTGATGGCAATAAAATCACTTTTACATCGACTAAGGGGGCTAAGTAAATGCATAAAGGAATCATTGACCGCTTTGAAGGTGAGTATGCCGTTGTAGAATTTGAAGGGCAAACTGAGGATATCTTAAAATCAATTTTACCTAAAGAGGCAAAGTCTGGAGATACCCTTATTTTTAAAGATAATGAAATTCTGATCGATAAGAATGACTCGAAAAAGAGAAAAGAAGACATTCAGCAGCTAATGGACGATTTGTTCGAAGATTAAAAATGAACCCCGGTGAATATCCGGGGTTTTATTATGTACTAACTCTTATCCATCCTCTTTCCAAATTCAAATCCGAGAATATCCTTGATCATTAATGCTACCAATGTACATTTAAGAGAAGCGGTAGTATCATAGATCGGCATATATCTTGAATACTTTTAATTTAGTATCCAAACAATCGCATTTCCATAATATGAAGCTTATCAAGCTGTCAGCTCATCAAATACTTTAATCAAAATAAATCTTGTAATTCTTTCAATCAATATCAAAAGTGAATATAACTTAATTTCAATCGATATATCTTCTCCACGGTGCAAGTAATTTGATCGTAGATTATAAATTCTGTTCAATAATTCTTCTATTTCCTCTTTACTAATAGCACTTCTATCTATTCCTCGATCTTCCCAAATTTCATAAAAGTTCTCATTCAAAAATTGAAGCACAAAATCTACAAATTTCATCTTTACCTTATATCTCTCTAAAACAAATCCCTTCAAAAAATCACGATTTTCAGATTGACCAACATCCGTTTCGATAATATTTATAATTTTGGTAAAGAAATAATCATCTGAATCTAGATTTCGAGATGTTATATTACTTTTTTTAGAATACTTATGTGTTAAAGTTTCTATGGATGTAACAAACAACATAAAACTTAGTGTTTCATTTATATTATACTGCTCTAATGCATTGTAGTATAGATTTAGTGATTTCAAAAAATCCTTGTTCTTATTTGTACCCTTCTTCAATAAAACCCCAAGCCTTTTCAAGCTGTCTTCACTGTTAGAAAGCTCACCAGATTGACTAAAATCCAACCTATCCAACATATTACAAACTGGATGTCTAGCATTTTTCAGTGGGATAAAATAATTAATATTTGGTAGACTGAAATGATCATTTATTCTCGTAACACCATGATCAAAGAAAATTTTCCCATAATGCAAAGACAAAAAGTTTCTAAATACTTTCAGAGCTCGTACTCCATCCATGTCTGCAATCTCAAGTGGAGTTTTATGATACGGGCCAAGAGATTTATTATCCACCCCTAAAGGATTAATGCTATCGACTTCAACAGTAAGACTTAAAACAAACATACTTCTAAAAACACTTGTATATTGAAATTCTTCATATCTAGGCATATGATTTGGGGGAGAAATTGGTCTCAATGCGAAACTTTCCGATTCAAGTCTGCCATTTATCATAAAAGGTGTGGAAAGCAGCATCTCATTATATGTCTTCAAGGATTCGTCTCCTTTGTGTCAAAATAATTCAATCACTCAATGTTAGCATAATATGGATTCGATATGCTTCATGATCAGTAAAAATTAAATCAGTCCCCTCTTCTATACGGTCTATATCTTGGATCGTAATCTTAAGAGGATCAATCACTGTATTCTTTGAATACACTTCTGCCTTTTTGGCAGAAAAATATAGACTACAACTGCTGAAATGATAATTATCAATATCATGAGGACGACGGTTTTAACAATGTATCCCCCCCTAGAATATAAAAAAGAGACTTGGCGGTTACTGATCCGCGAGGTCTCTTCTTGATACTTCCGGATTACACTGCCGATGCTTCCAAACTGTGTATTCTAAATATAATCCATTTCCCACAACATGTATGTAACGATAAAGGAAAATTTTTCTGATCGCAAAAATACCCAGCTGATATTGGCAAGGTACAATACTTCATATTATCTTTTTACATAGCCCATAAAAACAGGTCATAACCAGTTTGAAATATGATCTATTTTTTCTACTCGTGGAGTAGAAACAGGTACAAACTGATGAAAATAGATTATGTAATTTCCCCGAGATTTTATCAGGTGATTTTCTTTTGTTATAGTTTGTATAATCGTATTTCTTATATATAAATGAACCCACCCCGTCAATCTCAGAATCTCAAGCTTCCGCTGTGCCAATCATGAATATTCTGATAAAGTTCCCGTTTGAATTTAATAGTCATAATCTCCCATTTCTGCTAAGCTAACTTCATCTATTTATAGAAAAGGGGTTCCTTGATGCTCAGATCAAAAAAGTTTCTGATTTCTCTTAGTATTATCGCTTTAATAGAAATTCTTATTTTTACGGGCATATCTTTTCGGGATGCTATAGCTATTAACTTTTTCTTGATATCCTTTGTTGCAATACCGATTTGGATTATAGGTCTGATTAAGCCTTCACTAATTATTCGCTGGGGAGATCCAACTAAAAAGACACGCAAAGCGGTTACCACATATTCATTAATCACTATTGCGATATCTCTTATATTGTTTGTAGTAACTATTCCTAAAGTTACAACTGTCGAGCAAGGAAACTCCGTAGCAAAAGAAAAAATTGTGGAAAATGTTAACAAGACTGAAAGTACTGAAAAAGTGTCAACGTCGGTTGATACAAAGCAAAATATCGAACCAGCAAGTTTAATGTCATCTGCGGAAACAATTGAAGTTCAGGTAATCTCCGTCACTGATGGGGATACCTTTACGGTCAAATTACAAGACGGCACATCTGAGAAAGTGCGGCTCATACTTATTGATACACCGGAGACTAAACATCCTTCTAAGCCGGTTCAACCTTTTGGCCTTGAAGCGAGTGCTTATACAGCAGAAATCCTTACAGGAAAAACTGTAAAACTCGAATATGACGTATCTGAGCGGGATAAATATGGACGCATTTTAGCATATGCATACGTTGGTGATAAGATGGTAAATGAAATGTTGCTTGAAAAGGGGCTTGCGAGGGTTGCTGTTTATCAGCCTGATGTCAAATATGTTGATCAATTTAGGGAGATCCAAAAGAAAGCACAGTCGGCTAAGTTAGGGATTTGGAGCATAGAAGATTACGCAACTGATAAAGGGTATGATGATACTGTAGTTGCGAAAGTAAGTACTCAACCAACTGCTACTGTCAAACCCTCACCAAAACCAGTGGCTACTTTGAAACCTGTTGAAACGAAAAAACCTGCAGCACAAACAAAGAAGCCAACTGCTGCTCCTACTAAAAAGCCAACAGCAACACCCCAACCAGTCCAAGATGTTTATTACAAAAACTGTTCCGCCGTTAGGGCAGCCGGCGCAGATCCAATCTATGCAGGTGACCCTGGCTACTCAAGAAAGCTCGATCGAGACGGAGACGGTATAGGTTGTGAATAAAATTAAACCCCAGGAAGTGCTCCTGTGGTTTAGCTATGTCATTACAATTATGTATACCTTCCTAGTAATCTGTCCAGTAATCTATATGGCCACCGTCAATGCCCCATGAAACATATGCTGGTCGATCCTCTTTTCGCTCCCATCCCTCAACGACAACTGCACTCTCAGGTGGTTTCCCAAATTCCCACAGAATGTAGTTGTCCTCTGCCAATTCCTGCAGCCCGGCTAGAATCTTTTCTGGTGTCCGTCCGCTCTTTGTCTCCAGTACCTCTATCGTAGGCATGTATCCATGATGCACCGAGCAATGCCGCATAATCATCAACAGCTTGCGGGCCGTATCGCTAAGCATAGCGTCTCTCCTGTATGGGTTGCCATGACAGGATACTGGATTCTAAGAATACACGGGGCGAGTTGGTGGTCAGGCATGTAGCCCGGATACGACCGTCACGAATACCATAGACCTCGATCTTGCGTTGCGTAATCTTTTCCGCTTTGTCCTGATATATAATTTCAACTGTTTGGCCAACACTCATTTTCATGTGATCGCCTCCAAAAAATAAGAACACTTGTTTGTATTATAACCGCATTAGGAAATTTTAAGCAATGAAAAAAAGAGACAGTGATTCCCATGATCCAAGACTTACCTGCCCTCCTACGTCATTCTAAAAATTATAATTATGGAGTGGTGAAACTATGTTTATATCCCCAATACTGTTGCAAACGGCTCCCAGGCCATTTCTCACAGCGATTGTATATTTGCACTAAAGACCGTTAGGAGATTCCTTATAATTGGTATTTATCATTAAATAATGTAATATAAAGATATGTTTGTAAATATAAACTATCTTTTAAAATTGGAAGGAGAGTTGAATTTTGAGAATTAAATTACTTTCATTTTTATTAATTTTATCAGTGCTTCTTTTAGGATGTCAGGAGAATAAAACTGTAACAAATAATAGCGAACTATATGACCTACCTACAATCCCTTTAGAAATTGCTATCGTAGGAAAGAATCCGTTTCAACAAGTTGAGAATATTAACTACAAACCAATAGAATTAACGGATCTCTTAGAGGAAAAAAACAAGACCTATGATGCTCTTATTGTAACGAGGGAATATTTTAATCAAGCTGCAACCAAAGCATACCAAGATTACTTTAGTCGTATTGAATACCCTGTTTTCTTCATTGGAACAGAGGATATACTCCCCGGAGTTTTTAGAGACTCAAGATTAACATTAAATGATGTCGAATTTGGCAAATCAGGACAGTATGTTTCTGGGTTTGTTCGTACTAATGATAGATATCAAGTTTGGGGGTTGGATCTTCCTGAAAACCCTACTGAGAAAGACAAAAAACTAAATATAATTCTAAGAATATCCAAGATAGTCCAAATTTTCAATAATGGTGGTTATAGATGATTATAATTCAATAGTTTACAAGATATACCACATTATGATATATTGTGTAAGAAATTAATAGAAAAGGAGACATTATTATGAAAAAAGTTTTATCAGCATTTGCCTTATCCTTAACTCTATGTGCATCACTTATTTTGCCAGCTTCTCATTCTTACGCAGCAAGCACTGAAGGCGATTCAAGTTCACAGCAACTCCAAGAAATTAATTCTGATTTGCTTCAAGGAAAAATTGATTTGAACAATTTGGAAAGTTTGGGGGATCGAGTGACTGTAGAAGAAATGAGTTATGAAGAAGCTATTGCTGAAATTGCAGAAAATAGTGGTAGAACAGTAGAAGAAGTACGAACTACACACCCCGATAAAACATCAAATTCATCTACAAATTCTAAAAATTCAACTTTGGCTGCTGCAAGTACAGGAGTATCAAAATTTTCAGTTGTTTTAGATGTAAATCCGTATTACAATCCAACTCTAATGGTTTATGCAATTACGTACCATTCTGGATCTTTTTATCAATTTAATGAAATGTTCGATGTTCAAATGAATGCAAAAAACACACTTTCCGGTCTTACATTACCTTATTCTAAAGTATACGGAGGTAATCTTACTGCAAAAATAGTAAATCCAACACAAATCTATTGGATTGTGAATGGTCAGTTCTGCAACAATGGAGAAACTTCTACCTCCGGAGGTGTTCAAGCTGGCAACCAGGCGGTATCTGTCACTGTATCATTTACTTACACTTCATCTCATTACGCATACTACAATAATGAAGGGGCTATATTTGCTCCCTAATAAAAATACAGTCACTGGAAACTCGACAGACATTATAACGTTACTACATAGAATTTAGTTTCTGGATGAAATCACTTTTTCGAGTTTAGCCAGCGGTCATTTGTCCGCTGGCTCTTCTATTCTTGCCAAGTTTTTTCGAGTCAGATAGAAAAACTCCGTGGATTCTCCGACCTCCATTGTTGATCGTCTAGTCTATGATAACTTTACTTCTTTGTACACCCTCAACTTTTGTTAGATAACTAGATAATGCGTGCCTCTGGGCAAGCTAAACAAAAAAAACACCAGCTTAGGCCAGTGGATATATAATCTTAAGATGTTTAAAAAGTTACTTTGTAATGTTAACCTTCTTTCTTACTGCGTCATATACAACTGTAGCCCCTAGAGCCTCTGCTACAGCTCGTGCAGGAGTATAGGTAGTGCCGTTATCAAGTACGCCGTCAGCCACCTTCTTGCCATTTACGAATACAGCCACTTTATTTTCTCTATTCACTTGATTCCCTTCTTCCTTCTTCTTCAGTCCCAAATACTTTGCAATCCCGATCACATGGCCATCAATGATTGCTTGGATAACCACATCTTTTTTGAGTTTGGCAGCGTCAGTTGCCACGTCCAAAAACAAATTTTCTGTGAGTACTGCTGGCATTTTACTCTCCCGTACCATGTGCAGGTTATCCGCCTTTTGTCCTCGGTCAATCACGCCAACAGCGACCTTATTGAGCGTGTCCATAATCGCTGAGTGCAGGACGTTTTGCAGTGCTGCCGATGTGGCTGAGGCTTTTATATATCTAAATGTCTCAAATCCACCAGAGCCACCCCCAGCGTTACCATGGATTGAAACCAGGATATCAGCGCCTGCTTTGTTGGCTAGATTTGTGCGCTCTTTTAATTCCAGAAACACATCAGTGCTACGGGATAGTAACACCTGAACTCCATCATAATTTGTCTCGAGTCGCTTTTTAATCTCCAAAGCCACTGACAGTACGATGTCTTTCTCTTTTAAACCATTTGCAACTGCTCCTGGATCCTTACCACCATGTCCTGCGTCGATCCATACCTTCTTCATTGTTCATTCCCCTCCTTCGCTTTAGCCGTTTGTTTAACCAGTTGATTACCGTACACAGCAACTGCACTACATAAAATCGCCTGTAGAACACTGTCTACGTTTAATCCAGTAGTCAGTACAACCAGGATAATTGCAGCTAAAGTAACTGCGTAAATGATTGTCCAATCGGGTATCTTTGGGGTTTGTTTAAGGATATAGCCAATCACCCAGCACACAGCGACAACCATCAGCAATTCTGGCTTAATAAAATTCGCAACTGCATTCCATTCCATATAAATTCATCCTCTCTATTCTTCGATTTTGTCCAAGCGTTTATGGGCTTGCTTGGTAGATTCTTCAACTCGTGTTACTCGCTCTGTTAATGCATCAAATCGTCTTATCTGGTCTTTTAACTCAAATCGAACATCATCAACACCATGTTTGATGTACTCAACGTCTGTACGCAATGCCGCACCACTACCAGCCTCTTGTGCCACATCCTTTTTAAATGCAGACGTTCTGGTAACCCACCCTAATACAACGCCGCTTACTGCTGCGACTAATGCTGTAATCGTTGTAATCTCCACTACCTTCCCCCCTTAATATAAATAGCCCCCGGGGATCCGAGGGCAAAATAAAAACGCCTATATGGCGTAGTTTCAAGACAAACAAAGCATTATAGATTGGAATATTTTATCGAAAAGTTACGTTCCATAGCTTATCAAGTAGCAGTTTTGTGAGAACCCCGCTGGATTCGTTAAGGTAAAGGAGGGCTTCCCATCCAATAGAGTTATATTACTAACCTCTAACGGGTTTGACTGTCCCTTTACCGTCATGTACTTATAGGATTCCCCAGGTCTTTTGTAAATCACAGAATGTGGTATTTGCGCAACGAAATATGAGTCTATAATCATCATTTCAATGGTATTAAAAGGAGCCGATTCCTTTACAGAAATTGAACTTTGCGCTGGGACGTTTAAATATGTGGAACGCACAACTTTTGCACTAGCAGCAGCCATAGTGCCTTGTATCCCAAACATGATCATGTCTTTAGGGATATTCTCTGGCTGTAGGTTAGGTTCTTCCACTGTGTACTTGGTGGTTTCGTCGTGGTAACCGTTGTAAACACCGTCAGCCTGTGAGAAAGCCACGCGACCAAATGAGGCATCGTATAACGTGACAGGCACATAAAAATCTGTTTGCTTCTTCATGGTTCCAGTTCCGTTCATAACCGTTCCCGCGCTGTATTTAACGCCTTCAAGCACTTGGGATGCTTTCGCATCCCCTGGCAATACTAGTTTAGTCATTCCATCTACTCCCTTCTTATTGCGGCTGTTACATATGCCGGGTTTGTTGTATTGTTGTGAGTCACTAAAAGCGACACTGTTTCATTCGCCTTTACTCTAATGAACGCCGGAACAAACACGTAGCCGTCGTATGGTGCTGGTGTCGCTGACACGGGCAAGAATTCATAAGCTGTCAGTCCAAGTCTAGGATCAACATACTGAACGTATATCGAGATTTTAGTATCGTATAACAGGGAAAGATAAACCAAAACAGTAATGGTCTCGTCTGCCGTAGGTGTATACGCCAGCACCGGAACCCCGCTTGTTGAATTAGCTACCGGCAGGTCTTCTACTTTCGCCGCCGTACTGGTTATACCCGGGATTTCCCCTTTGCTATTGCGGACAACTACTGTATTTGGTGTTGGAGCCTGAGAAGGAGACCACCCGGACAGTGTATCGGCGTTACCCCACTTTATCGGTACAATGACAGCGTTCGTTATACCTGTTTCGCTTGTGATATTTGTAATCGTCCAGTTACCCGCAGAGGCCAAGGCGCTGGCTCCATTGTGAGACGCTAACACCTCTGTTACCTCTATGTGCGGGTACTGAGATACGTTAGTAGTCGTTCCTAATAAGATACAGCACTTAGTACCATCGTAAGCAAGACGCACAGACGTAAACGGTAAACTCCCCGCCGCAGAATCTGCCAGAGCTGAGGTCATCATCCACCCGCCAGTGAAGTTATACCCGCCAATGATAAGTTCCCACGCCCCGCGATTAGATGCGTACTCATACCCCGTTATTTTTATGGTCATCATAGTGGCGTTCCAACCAACCGGAAGGGTTATCTTAATCGCACCTGTGTTATTAATATTGCCCTTGTAAGAAGCTACGTTGCTGAGTTTTACCGATTCAGAACTATAAGTTCTTGATACAGGGCCAGTGAAGTTACCCCCAGCACTGCTGATACTAGATACCCAAGCCGTCCAAATAGCGCTTGTCCCCGATCTTCCTCGCGTGTAGATTGCGCCCGATATGACATCAATAACCTCTTGTTTGATATAAAAAGTCCCGTTGTGATCCACTCTCGAAACTTGGAGAAGACCGTAATTCACTAGCGGGGAGTTCACATAGGTTATTGGCGGCTCTTGGAACATGGCGTAAAGACCACTAGTTACTATGTTGTTGAAATTAGTCGCGTTGGCGATCAACCCTCTATCCCTAATAAATGGGCTGTCGTTGTTACCCGTCCACCACGGAACCCAGGTACTCCATGCAGCCGCAGCGTCTTTAAATCTCACATAAGAACCACCGCTAGATTGCAATAGTAGCTGCCAAGTCCATGTATTCGCGTTATTATGCGTTTCTGCGCCGCTGATAAAAACCAACACTTGCCCCCACATACTTGCGGCTGGCTTGTTAAGTGTAACAGGACTAATAGGATATACTCCCGCCGTTAGTGCAAGGTCTAAATCCACAGTAGGGATAGTGTTAGCTCCACCCAAAGAGTTATACACATTGTTACGTGGTACTCTAATAGACGCATCCAGTCCCGCATATCCACTAGCTACATTCTTTCTTCCACTGTGCTCTATCTCCATCCAATCCGACCATTGAGGAGAACCTGGCGAATAGTAATTGCGTGTGTAAATTCTAAATGACGCAGAATTATACGAGATGATGGACTGGTTAACTCCTGCATGTGTGTTATTTCTAAGGTAAAAAGATTGTCCCGCAATAGCTGTAGGCATATTCAAGATAGTTGCCGCAGTCGCGTTACTAGGGCAGAAGTAGTCTCCCTCATTTCTAAACGCGTTTAAGTCTGTGTTAGCAGGTATGATTTGCGATGTTCTAGCAATGCTAGCAGGAATGTGGGCATCAAGTAATTTAGTATTTGCATCAAGTCCCGCATACCCGTTAGCTGTGTTCTTTTTATCCGTTGTCTCTGATAACTTCCAAGCTGACCAGACCGCGACACTACTTCTTGCCCGAATATAGGTGTTTCCATTGGTAACATCTATAACTTCTTGCTTAACATACGTAGTACTTTTGTCAGAGACGTACACAAACAGAAGCCCATAGGTTACAGCTGGAGCGTTAGTAATTCCCGTAGGCATATAAATTGACCATATACCGTTAGTTAGTAAGGTGTTAAAGTCTGTGTTATTAGTAATACGTGCTCTGGGCATAAATACAGGGGAGTCATTATACCCTGTCCACAGAGGTACCCACTCTTGCCACTCTTTTTCATTTATTTTTCTTCGAACGTATATCGGACCTATCGTACTAAAGAACATTTGCCATATCCAGTTAGCTACGTTGTCGTGAGTGTCACCAGAGCTTACATGAACTATAACTTGTCCATAGTTAGCTTCTGGGGCGCCTGTAGCCGTATTAGTAACTGAGTACGTACCAGCAGTGTATAAGGTGTTGAGGTTGGTCGCACCTCCAGCTCCACCTAATGAACTGTATGTGTTAACACGTGGAACCTTAGAGGTAGCGTCCATCGCAGCTACACCACTAGCAGCACCCTTTTCTGTCTTGGGAATAGATGCATTCTTTGCGTTACTCTCTGCTGCGTTCCAGGCAGTACGCTCTGTGGCTGTAATGTGCCTTGTAGTGTCGTCAACGTGTGTCTTAGTTGCGGCTAGTGTTATGTCAGGTGTGTCAAATGGATTAGCTTTGCCTGTTATGGATTTAAGATACTTGGTAAGCCAGGAAAACCACTGAGTGATAGTGCCCGTCAAGCTATAGGGAGTAGTAATCGAAGGATCAGCTGTACGGTTACCTATCGTAGCATCTGTAGCCGATCCTGCCCCCCCAGCCCCAGGAGTAAGCCCCGCCAACTTCGCCTTCTCAGAAGATGAATAATCCTCTGTTGAAAGTTGTTTTCCCGCGACCTTATCCACTTTGCCTGAGAGTTGATTGGTGACCGTGGCTGCAAAGTTCGGATCATTATTCAGTGCGTCCCCAATTTCTTTAAGTGTATCGAGAGCGTCCGGTGCAGCACCGACCACAGCTTGAATACGCTGGTCAGTCTCTGTTTTGCTGTAAGTGGATGATTTATCTGCCTTTGCAAGTAGCGCGGTATCTGCATAGGTTTTGGCAGCTGATAGAGCAGCATCAGCTTTAGTCTGAGCACCTGCAAGTGTCTCCTTGGCTTTCCATTCCGCTCTTTCAGCAGCCGTTATGTGCTTAACTGTATCTTTTTTATGTGTATCAATATCCGCAGCGTTTTGATCTGTCAGTTCATGGACGATCTCAATACCATCTTCTATGTGATTCAAACGCTGAGATGTAAGACGTGTACCTTCTTGGACCAGTTCATACAAAGGCCTCCCGGTTTGTGGGTCAGTCTTTTGCTTTCCCGAGGAATCCTTTATCGGCTTGGTCAAGTCGGGAATCTCGTCCTTCCACTGCTGCTTGTTATACGCCACCAGCACTCGCCTCCAATCTCAAAACAAATTCAAAGGCAATCAAAAACCCCTTATCGTTTTTAGTTACGAGAAGGGGTTGATCTGCCAGTATATTACCTTCAGCATCCAGCAAGGCTGCGCCTAAAAGTTGTTTGCCGATAGCTTGAGTCTCCGTTAGATAAATGTACTTTCGAACAGACATACCAGATACAATTGTGTTGTAAATAGGATACGTCGTCTGAACCCCTCCTATATTCACCCGCGCGCTGACGATGTGACCATTCAAATTCGAAATCAACTTCTCAAGAAGCAACTGCTTAATAACGTCTGCCATTACTCCCCTCCTCCAAACGGAACTTCAAACCCGCAAATCGGGAAGTCCACTCCATGCGAGTAGCCAGTACCTTTTATATTAATGACTTGCGTCGGAACTGCTGAACTAAATACTGCTCGACGAATATGAACCGGACGCACGTATTCAAAATCAGCCTGCAGACCTGCCATGTTAAACGGTTGAACTAAGGAAAATTCAAAATGGATCTCTTTTGCTAAAAAATCCTCTGAAACACTTATCAACATACCATGCTGATTCCCTAGTTCTCGAAGCAGAGGAAGCTTAAAAGGACGATCGCCCCAGCGCTTCCGGCGTATCGCCTCCCTACGTTCATCGTCGCTTCCCTCTTGAGTCTTCCGGAAGTACATCCATTCCCAGATCCACAACGCCCAGGTCGATCTTCGCAGAATAAACTGATTGCTCAGATCGTCTATAGTTTGCAAACGATCGTCCATTTCCTTCTCAAAAACTGAAAAATGACGATCTGCCATATCAATCTCATACCAATAAGGTGGCAGCATTTCGCGGTATCTAAGCGGAATCATAGCAGGATCACTTCCACTCTCAAAACAGACGACAAGGGGAGAACAATATCCTCCTCATCCCCATTGAGGGTCAAACTCTCGTAATCATCCACGCCAGGCAATAGTAGTAAGGCAGCCACGTAATTGTATATTAGTTTGGATCGTCCGCTTGCGTAATCCAATACACGCTGCTGAATGGTCGCTGCCAGGACAGTAAGATCTGTACCGCTAGACGTTAGCAAACGTGTCTCTAAAAGCACATTAAAGACCGGAGCCGGATGTACCAATAAGTCATGCCCAGCGATCCGTCGCTCCTCCCACATCCATACTTTGACCGTCTCAGCAAATTCCTCAGTAATTGGCTGTCCGTCCAGGTTGGTCAAGTAAAGATCGATGGAGTTATCATGCCGTTCCTTTTCACGAGCTATCGCTCCACCAACACCGGCCATCTCTGTAGCCCAGGTTTCATAATCTTTGCGACGTCCGCTCCCGATTTCGGTAGCAGCACGCCCCAACATCCGTAGGCGAAATGTATCGTCACTCTCCCCATCCTTGCGGATAAGACCTGCAGCCCATCCGTGACCATCAAGATACTCGGAATCTGCCCAAATCGGAAACCCTTGAACGAATCCATAAGTCCATAGCATTTGCTGCTCCGCAAGCTCTAACGCAAGTGGATACCAAAGATCATAAAAGTATTCTCCTTCTCCTGTTGGCGGCGGTGGTAGCCCTCGTTCAAGCGCCAAGGCTATGGCACGGTTAACCCAACGTTGATAGATTTCCTCCGGCTCTTCTTCTAGGATAGGCATGTAGGGGAGTGACGGTAAATCACTCAGTTTAATGGTCATACACTAATCGCCTCCTCCAGTTCCACTTGACCCGCTAAGCCAGTTATCAATATTCTAAGATGCATCTCCTGTCCTTCTCGAATCATCGATCGCACCTCAGCACGCACAATCTCGGTATGAGCAGTCAAAGCTTCCTCCATATCTCGTTTGATCTCTACATCCTCCCAAGTAGACCACTCCGATCTCTCCACGCCAACCTCCTCGCCGTATAACACATACCTGAAACGCTCAGTATTCAGAATCTTGAGTGCTGTCTGAACTAGATATTCTTCATAAGTGCTGGTCTTCTTCGGGTAACCATCTTCAGTAAGAACGGCGCGCCGATTACGGTAATCGATTAAGTACGTCCATTTCGTAGCCGATACAACAGATTCAGTAAGTTCGACTTCTCCAATGTCCGATATATCTAACTCAGGAAAGAAACTATCCGCCACTACTGCCCACATCCTTCCCGAGCACATAATACCGCTGGCCTGTCATCCGAGAAACAATAAGCTGATCTCCAACCTTCAGAGGGCTGGGGATCGTTAGGACACCGGTTAACTTTGAAACCTCAAGTTGCTCAACCTCAAAGACTGCATCGATACGGCGTTCCTGCAGATATTCTGCAAAGACCAGTTTATCTGCAAGATAAGGTTCCGGGTCACCTTCTACCTGAATTTTCGGATTACCTGGCCAGCTCAATAATGTCGCTCGTTCGGTATCTCGAGAGTCAATATGACCTTTCGTCTTTTCCTTCAACAAATTCAATGCGTCATTTAGCAACGTTATTCCCTCCTTTCCAGTTCAAGCTTCACAGTGTATAACCCATTCTTAAAACTGCTTTCTGCAGACTCTACAATCCACTTGGAGGTATGGTCCGTTTTGATCAACACCATCCATCCAGCCCGAAGCCCTGTCAGCGTATGGTCTTCATGCTTGACAGTAATTTTCTTAATCTGCTTCGCCTGCGACAAAGCCTTCAGGCGCTGCGTAGCAATCGTAGCTGGGTCCTCATCTTCTTCCACTTCAATGATCTCTTCCATCCTGCCCATGGCTTGAACTGCACCTGCTGCTGTTTTGGTGACTGAGGAAGCCAGCTTATCGTCCTTATACTTCTGTGCGGTAACAACTGTGTAAGTCTCCTCAATGCTATAACCAGCGGTGCTGGCTTCCATCTGCTCCGGAATGAAGACTGGAACAAGGGTGTTCGTTCCCTCCCTAACTACCTGCAGGTAGAAACTAGTTTCCGTTCGGACTACATCTACATGATAGCGGTAGCCGCTACGCTCATATGCCTTTTGCAACACATCCAAGATAACTTCTGAATGGAACATCGTGCCATAGCGTTCATCCAGGTTGAACCCTAACGAAGGACATCGAAAATCAATTCCGGTAGTCTTGATATAACGCTGCAGCTCTGCACCGGCTTCACCCTTCAAGTATGGGCGTGTGCCTTTGTTCTTCGCTAAATACCAACTCATCTCCCGCGCTTCAACCTCCCATTCATCCGTGAACTCATTTTGTTCATACTTGATGATGGGACCATGGAAGAACTGATTCTTGTGATGAAGCACACCCACACCTTTTAATCGTTGTGAAAAGCACATCAGCATACCGGCTACCTTCAGATCAGCAGCGTTGCGGAGTCGAACAGTTGAGCTGCGTGCGATTTCATCTCGTGCTGAAGACCAGGACAATTCAACTGCCGCATCCGTCAACAGCTGCCGATTGCTCTCCTTTCCGTAAAGGATCGCAAAGTTATCCATCTCAACCCCGCCTTTTATTTAACGCTAGAGTTCTTATCCAAAATCCGTTCTTTTTGAGCCAGATAATCAAAGTTGCCTTTAGCGTTAGCAGTGGATTTCTTCTCTTCATTTTTCTTCTTTTTTTCCTCTGCTTTCTTCGATTTCTCATTTTTCTTCGTCTTATTCTTCTTGTCCGTTTTCCCCGTTGTATTAGGTCGACTTTTGGATGACTTGGTTATGATTACACCCGGTTTCAAAAGCTGCTTTGTGTTGGAATACGAAACAATTTTAACTGGGTTGAACTCTACAAAATTAAATGTGATATGCAGATTCGCCTGACCATCTTTATACGTGGCCTCGAAACTTTCAAACCACATGGTTTGCGAAAAGAGCGATTCAAAGTTGATCACAACCGGCTTGAGCTTCCATTCCTCCATTAGCTTCCATGCCTGTTCTGGAGACTGGTAAGCCACCGTCTCTTTTCCAGTTTCCCAAAGTTCTTCCCAGACTCGCGGGAAGATCACAGAAAAAGAGACCCGCTTCAGCTTCGAAGTGAGTCTCTTACTTGTCTTCTCTTCACCTGTAATTACGACAAAAGAATCTATCTCATTGCTGCTGGTGATCTGTATCTCTGCCGGTGTAATTGGAAAGGTGAAGCGATTCTTATCACGTATCATGGTCAGCATGATTATCCCCCACTTTCCAGAGCATTGTACAACTCTTCGCCGAAAACCTTGCGGAACAACGCTCGTCCCTGCGGGCTGGTCAGCATCTTAGCGAATTCAGCAAAGTTGGTAATTCCCTTGGCCAGTTCACCAAAATCGATGTTGATGTTCTCAATTACGATATCGCGGATCGCTGCAGGTGCCTGCGCTAATGTCTTCGCTACCGGGATACTGGAAGATCTCATACCTACCGTACCACCATCTGCATGGGGACGAACACCAAGCAAGCTGCCGGCTTGTTCCCATAATGCTCTGCCACGCTGGCTCCGCTGCCTGGATAATGGGATGATCATCTCTGGACCAGCTTCGCCGACCAGTCCCATATGTGGAGCACTGATAAGTCCACCCTCAGCGTACTTCTTCTTGCGCTTTTTTCGACGGCCAAAGAATCCAGAAATGCCATCATACATTTTCGTGGCCAACTTCTCACCGCCGATTGTTCCTAACAGCCCCCCGATTGCACCGCCAACGGCTGTTCCTACACCAGGCATGAGGAAGGTACCAAGTATTGCACCCGTTGCAGCACCACCTAAGATCCCGCCTCCAATTCCACCAGCTACTTTAGCAGTCTGTCGCCCGCGCTTTCCTTTGCCAGCAAAGAGGATATCCCAACCATCCATGGCGTAGCCGACAGGTCGAACCACTTTGCCAAGTAGTTTCGTACTTCTGGCAAAGGTTTTCATCTTGGCAGCCTGCCTACGCAATTGATGACCCGTCGAGCGTATTTTATAAGCATCAGTGAGGCTGCTCGCTTTACTCATCGCCTTGGTGTAGCGCTTCAGACCTTGCCTTTTCACCATTTCAAGTGAGCCATGGATCCCTTCGGCATAGCCGGCTCCGTAACCTATCCTGTCGTTGTTATCATCAATGTAGGTCTTCGCCTTATAAGCTTGAGTCCGCAAAGGCTGTGCTCCAACAATGCCTCCATTTGCATACGCACGGACACCCAGCATCGCACCAGCTCGTTCCCACAATTTCACCCCGCGTTGCCGGCGCCCTGCTGAGAGAGGAATAATAGCTTCCGGTCCCGCCTCACCGACTAACCCGATATGAGGTCGAGTAATAATATCGCCGTTTGCATATGCGGCACCACCACTGGATTTCATAAGACTTGGTGTACCAAATGATTTC
The DNA here is from genome assembly GCF_038002725.1 of Paenibacillus sp. FSL H7-0323. Taxonomy (NCBI): domain Bacteria; kingdom Bacillati; phylum Bacillota; class Bacilli; order Caryophanales; family Paenibacillaceae; genus Paenibacillus; species Paenibacillus sp. FSL H7-0323. Next base: position 3,177,595 of record NZ_JBBODB010000001.1, read on the forward strand.
GTAGACCCTGCTCCAGTCAGGGTATTCAGAATACCCATAGCACCGATTGCTGTCGACTTAAGTTCTGGGAATTTACTCTGCATCCCCTTGGAAATCCTCGTAATAATGGTACTACCCCAGCTTTCACTCTGACTCGTAACCGTTTGTATCGATAGCAGCTGCTGCTTCGTCTCATCCGTCGCCGTCTTTACTGCAGTCCCGATTCCGAGCATACTCGCTCCCGCTGCACCAGCACCCTGAACGATTCCAGCATTGCTGATTTTCGTGGTTACACCTAACTGCTGAGTCTGTCCAGCTGTTTTCTGTGCAGCTGCTCCAACAGCCTGCACGTTTTGCTGAGCATTGCCCGATTCTGTGCTTTTCCACGCGCCAACAAATGTATTTTTAATCTTATCAACCGTTTCCTTAACACCGCTCTCGTTAACAGCACTGGTCAATGCGGTTTTTAATCCATCCTTGGCCACATTGGCCCGGAAAACGTTGAAGGTCTCCTGTAATTGTTTTTCTCGTTCCGGTGTCAAGTTACCAAAGGTGATCTTTGCTTCAGGTGGGGGTTTAACCTCTGGCTTTTTCTCTTCTTTTTTGCCGAAGCCAAGCCAACCACCTATTGAAGCTGCCGCATCCTTAATACCGCCAGCAGCCGAAACCACTCCATCAACAACGGATTTTGTAACCCCGCTCGAATCGGCTAGGGAACCTAGTTTATCACCAACCCATCCGCCTGCTGCTGCTCCTACTGCAGTGCCTATGGGTCCAGCTAATGAACCAACAACACCCCCAAGGATTCCCCCTGCTGTACCTCCGACCAATGATCCGCCTGTAGATGATACTCCGGCTTTAAACCCATCGTCTCTTGATGCTTGATACAGGTCATAGCCTGTCATGCCAATACCCGCCACAGTACCTGCAATTCCTAATGCTTTTACAGCTTTGGTCCCACCTTTAGCGAATCCCTTTAACAACCCTCGTCTCGCAGGTATATCCGAGACATCCGAGATGATATCCGGAACAGCAGACGTCCCCCGAAGCCGAGCGGTATTACGATAGGTAACTCGTCCTCTTCTTCCAGCAACGTCTGGAATTGCATCGATATCAGGAATATTAGTAGTTCGCGTACCCCGGCGCGCTCTGATTGAGCCTGTACCTCCACTGCCACCAGTTATTGTTCGGGTGTTAGAACTTGAGCGACCAGTACGCCCACGGCGGGTTGACCTACCTCCTGAGCGACTACCTTGCCCACCAATTGATCCACCTAAACCGCCAGATTCATTAAGGTAGACCACACTGGCATTTACAGTCATAGAGGAAATCGATTTCAGACCACCGCCAAGACCACCATTTGATCCAGCAGTGGTGCCACGTCGGAGCGTAAATTTACGGCGGGTAGGGGTGCCTACTTCATCGATTGGAGTTGTTGTTTGTCCTCTTCTCTGACCAATCCAATCTGTTGCTGTTTTGACACTCGTATAGCCTTTTTGGAGTAGTCTTCCTCCCTTCACTGCTACTAACCCTCCAGCAACAACTCCTAAAGCCCCATTTATCGAATTGAAATGATCACTATATAAGCTGGTAAGTTTGCTGACAAAGCCAACAACTTTAGTTCCTAGTTCTTGTATTTCGTCTTTATTTTCTGTGATAAGAGTATTGAATTCTTTAAGTGCTGGAAGAACTGCTGTTGATAGATTTGCTCCCAGCTCCTGCATTTGCTGATCGATCTCCGCCCGTGTCTGAATAATATCCTGCATTGGATTGGCATCTTGCTGAGCCTTGACCATTCTCTCTGTTGTCCCTGCAATACCTGAGGGTGCAGGTTGAAAAGGTACTTGGAATGTCTTGAGCACAGCACTTCCGTTGTCTTCTGCTGTAGCTGATCCAAGAGATACCAGAGAAGCTTTCAGCTCACTCTGTGATTGACTGGCTAAATCAGCAACTAGGGCCATGAGCGCACCCTTTGCACGTTGTTCTTCACCGGAGTTAATGTCTCCAGTAAATGAGACAGCTTGTTTTGCTGCTTCGGCTTTTCCAGCTCCGCGTAGAGTAAAATACTTCTCCATATCGCCAGCATCTAAAGCTTTAACCCCAAAAGTTTCCTTTATAAAGTCAGCAGGCTTATCAAAATTGAAGGAGCCTTCCTTCACGCTTTGGGTCAAGAAATTAGCCATTTGGCCTGAGTTTGCGCCAGTATTTTTAAAATACCCGCTGTACTCCCAAAAGGTGTCGAAGAGATCCTGCTGGCGATCGCCTACCTCCTTATAGGCGTACATCATGCTGTCCGCAACTGAAGTATAGGTCTCTCGGAAAGTATCTGCTGATTGCGATAAGGCACGGTTAATTTCCTCCGAGCCAGCATCTGGTCGGATATATTTCATCTTCGATGAAGCTCCCAAAAAGTCGCTAGTTTGTGATTTATCCCGGACTAATGCGGCAATATCAGCTAATTGTCTGGCCCCCTCCGTCTGAGAAGGGATAATACCCTGAGCATTTAGATCTTTCACAGTCTGAAGACCTTGATCACGTGCAGTTGCAGGTAGTAAGGCTGCGCTGCGAGAAGCTTCGGAATAGTAGTCCATGACATTCCCGAATAATGCATCCTTGATTCCACCACCTAGCACTAGAGCTCCTGCAGTTGCCGCAATCGTTGTAATTTTGGAAGATATTCCATCAAGGACTGGGCTCAATTCATCTTGAGCACGTATATGCAAACGAGAATCACTCATTCCACGGATTTCGGCGTCGGCGCGAGATGCTGAGCGACGCAATTCATCGGCTCCTGATTGAGCCCGGCGAAAGATATCATCAACGTTAGCGCGTCCCAGCCGACGCACTTCATCTGATGCGTTGCCGACCCGGCTTCCTAAATCATCTGCTGCGCTCCTGGATCGTCGAAGATCAGATACAAGGTGTTTCCCCATCTGTCCAGATGCTCGACGAAAATCTAGTAAATCATTAGTCGCCCCAAGAATGGCCTTCCGCATATTCTGGACAGCACCGGAAATAAGATCACGTGCTTCGAACGGGACCGTCACTTTTGTTGTCGCTGCTATGGTTGTTCACCTCCATCCTGCCTATTTCTTGTTAGCCAGGCGTTTGGTTTCTTCTTCGGCCACCATACTGGCCGCAAGACAGAAAAAATACTGCCGCTGTTCATCCACCTCATAAGGTAGGATTTCAGTCGGCAGCCGCTTCTGGTTAATCCAAAAGGATGCTACCCAGCTTGCTTCTCCGTCTTGCTTGATGAGTTTTTTGCTTCTTTCATAAGTTCATCCTTTGTTTCTTGGAAATTACGCACGGCTTTGCTAAGCTCCGAATAATCAGCAGGATTGTCTAGGATACGCGGTGGCAGCTCATACTTACTGATGCAGTTGAAAGCCAGCAGCAAATCTTTGTTGTTCCAATCGAAATCATGCTCAGTTGCTTTAACGATCATGACATCAATCTCGTTATAGGATTCTTTCGGATCTCCGTTGTCTTCATAGGCCAGTTCATAGGCTCGGCGTACCTCAATAGTAGTCAGGCGACGTACAGACCAATTTTCTCCGTCTGCTGGCACAGTAATAGTATCGTCGTTACGACCTGCTTTGCCTTTGGATAGGTATTTTTCTAATTTATTATCCATTAATTTTCCTCCTAAAAAAATTAATACCCGCTCTTTATTAGCGGGTAGGTTATATAAATTTAAATTTCAATGTTTACTTCTGCAAAAACCTTGTCAATTGATCTATAGAAAATGGTTCAATATTTAATCCGGAAAACAAATTCTCCTCCGTTTTCACAAATCCAGCTTCACCAAATAACTTAGGATCTGGGTTTGGAGATTTTGGGATAACATCACAAACAAAAGCAAATAGTTGAATTCCCGTTGATTTAATTCCAGTATTAGTTTCTTCGTAATCTAAAGATGAAGAACTACTCGTATGAGAATAGTTTCCTCTTATACTAAAAGGACCGAAACCAACAGACCCTTTTCCTTTAATTACATCTAGTGCTTTTTTAGTTAGTTCATCCTCTTTGTTAAATGTAACTTCGATGTCCTTAGCAAAAATAATTGAATTGGGGACAATTGGCATGAATACTTCTTCATTAGGAGGTATGCTCCCCGTAGATATTGGAGTAGTAATTTCATCAACCCACTTCCAGCCTCGGCTTTTATAAATATAAGAGCTATACCAAGGTCTAATTATTGGGACTTGCAGAAAGGATGCCTTAATTGAAAAACCTTGTGAGTGTATTTCGCATTGTTCTCTTTGCATATCTCTACTGTAACTCGCTCCTGCAGACCAACTAAACCCAAAAGTGCTAAAACCTCCACCACCTCCATAGCTGGTTGAAGATTGACTATTGTACTCATGTCTTTCTGATTCTTCAAATGAAAATTCAACCCATCGATCACTATATTCACTGCTAAGGATTTTAGGGGGATATATATAGGTGTGATAAAAATCAAGACCCATTCCTGGAGTTTTTTCAAAAGACTCCTGGAACCTACTCTTAAGATTATCATATATCACATTCGGTCCCCTCTCGGTTAGCATACCGATAGTAGCAATTGCTTCTTCATATTTATTTTTTAATCCTTCTGAAACCCATTGCTTAAAAGCAAAATTTTTGTTCAAGGTAAGCCGTTCACCCTGAACTTCCCATATTTGAATTGATGCGGGATCTTTTTTTCTTAAAGCGTTAAGTCTTACCATAGTAAATTCTTCTTTAGCCTTTAAATATAAATTTTGATATTTAAGATATTTCTTTGTGTTAGTACTCGTAATGATTTTCTCACATTTCTCAAGAAGCTTTTTTTCATCTGTTGTCAATTGACTACTTGCTAGCTTAATATTAGTGATTGATTTTTGATAAATATCCCATACTTTGATATCTGTAGATTGCCAGAATCCAACAGATTCAGGTATGCTATTTACCATCTGTGAAAAGAGTGCATGTCTATCCTTCGCTTCTAAATCTCCAACGTCACTATAAATGTTAAAATCGACATCTTTCTCGCCAATACCCATTCCCGGGTTAATGAAGCTAATATATGGACTTTGAGAGCTCATCGTCGGATTGTCATCATCTCTGAATGTAAAATATTGATATATTTTTTCTAATAAAGCATCCATAATATCTACATCAGTTAAGGCCAAACGTTCTAAAGAAACACTCATTTTTTATCTCTCCTTAATTTGAATTTACTTATTTTGATAAATATCATTTGTTAAGTTAATTCAATTAATTCAAGTAGTAACATTTTTATTTTAAATTTCTTTCTGTTTTGTGAACATTTAAGCCATATACTCCGGAAACTGTTCAATGAAATCAAAATCATTCGCGGTACCGGAAAGCGTGATATCGATGCCATTGTTGTCGTCAATCTTGGCAACCAGTAGATCCATTTCATCATGAATATGCACACCACTGATCATCACCCGTTCTATATTACCAGTCTGCATGTCCTCAAGTGAACCGGTGATCCGATCAAGGAACATCGTCTTACCTGCCTTGAAATCAGCCAAGAGCCTGTAACGAAGAGAGGACTCCAGTTTAGACATTACCAACTTCACGGTAATTTCATAACCCACAATCTGTTTCGTCTTAGACATCTTCCGCGCACGGATAATATCCAGTGTCTCTGGCTTCAGGATAACCTCCACTTCTTTAATCGTTTGAATTGAATCCCCGTTGTCATCCTGCACGGATAAATTACGGCCAATAAGTTCGCGTTCCATCTACTATGCCACCTCCCAATCAATATTAAAGATTTCAATTGCATCAAGCGGTTTTGCCGACAAAGAGAAGTAAGCATAATCCATGTCACTGATCTTCGTTGGATGCTCGGTAAATGTAAATTCTGAGCCAATCGCCTTTTGTTCAGCACGAGTCTTCAGATAACTGACTACCGCTGCGATAAACATACCTCGGCCATCCTTGTCATTATCCAGCTTTGCCTTGTTTGCTTTGCCAGCAGCGTAGATGTCATTCAGGATTTGGTCAATCGTCATGGAAACTCGAATCTTACCGAAGTCCTCCCGTTCCCCTGCCGCAAGTGTGGTCAATGTGTTCACTGCCGACTCAATAATATAGTCGTAACCGTCGCGGGTAGCCATCAGTGTGCCTTCGGCCAACCCCTTCAAAACTTCGCTATGACTCCAGTCCACTAAAGCTTCAGTCATTGGTACCTTAACACCCGTAAATGATTTATTCGCCGGTGTTCCAGCTGCAAGTCCAGCCACCCATGCTGCCCAGTGAAGAGAACCATAGGTCTTACCATTGGTGTGTTCACCAGCCAAAGAGCAATTGATGATAAAGCGGGCATTGGCCACGCGACTGCGCGTATTATGATCTTCAATGTCATCATCAGTTTCCAATGCCCCTGCAATGACCAGTTGTGCCAGCTTACGAGCCTTGCTACGCCGATCTAGCAGCCATTGCTTGGCAGCAGCTTGTACCGCTGCGTCCGAGGAAGGAAGATAAACGACATCAAACACTAGACCATCAATGCGATTAAAGATGCCGCTCCAATTGGCTGCCGTGATCGCTGCAGTACCAGTAACTCCGCCAGCCAACTTGGTATAGGCAACATCAGCCAGTGCCGTTGCACCAGTATCCTTGAAGCGCACCATATTGGACTTCTTCAGAGCAATGATAGCTTCAGTTTTATCAGCGACCAAGAAAGTCTCAGTATCATAGATGCCTTTCGTATCCCGAATGACAATCTCTTTCTTTGTTGCATCCACCAGACTCGCCCGAATAAGATACTCAAAATCATTACCACGAGTACCTGGATAACGGGCCTCAATTGTGTAGCTGCTGGCCACAGCAACCGAAGCAGCTACTTCATTCCCATTCGTAACCCTATAACCCACTACCGTTGCGCCATTCTCTGCAGCCAGTTCCAACTCATCTACAAGTAGACCAGATTCCTTGAAGCGCTCGGACTGATCCGCCATATCCACTGCTTTATTCGGCAACCCCCACTCGGCTTGATACGGTATCAAAACACGGCCAGATACCGATAGGACACGAGACTTTGCAACCGCCTGCAGCTCCACATACGCGCCTGGTCTATTCCGTTGTATCGACATTCACTGTTTCCTCCTTTTTTATCAGTCCCAAATAGGCCTGCACCTTTTGAATAACTTCCTGCTGAGTCAGCAGGGTATCTTGCTCATAATCAAAAAGAGCGCCGGCAATTTCAAAGCGTTCCCGCTTCAAAACCACTGCGCTCTCAATCCATTCCTGCTTTGTTCGCTTGTTCAGGTCATTTAAAACAACATCAACGCCCTGGCGAATCTGTTTTTTTAAGTTCATGCTATAAGTTTTCCTCTCCTTTCTGATCAAAAGAAAAACCGCCTCAACAAGGGAAGTTATATCTTTTGAGACGTATACCATTTAACTAAATTCGCGCTAAAGTCTTTGTGCTTCTTAATAAATCTCTCCATATATTCACTCGATATAGAATCAATCCCCATTCCAAAGTGATCATCCAATTCGTGAATAATAAACTCATAAATATCGTTCTGGCCTCTCCCTTTGCTCAACATTGAAATTAACTGAACTGTAATGCAATCATACTCATCTTTCGGAGCACCGCCCCCGATCAAACCTATTGGGTCCCAAGCATTCACAATTGGTTCTAGCTGAATGTACAATTCCTTGTATTTGTTCTTTAACTGCTTAACTTGACTATTCGAAGGATGTTCCCACATATACATCACCTAATTCATATAGAGTACACCTCTTATTCGTGATATACCTCATGGTTTCCTCTAATATTTGAGATACAGCAGTTTGCAAAAGAAATATAAAAGTGAATTATCGTCAGCTTCGTATAGAATCAATAAAAAAGTCGTTAATCTTGGCCACTGGACTACCATCACTATTTTCAAGCAGCTTCGGAACATGAAGCAGATATGAATACCTGAAGGTGACTTCCATCCGGTCATTCATCGGCCGAGTACGCGGGGCTTCAATCACCATCATGATTTCAAAGCGCTGCGAAACCACACAGAACCGTCGCTGGCGGAGGTAAAGGAAGAAGGGAGATAAGTCCAAGGGGATCGGTTCCCCGGCCTCCTCTACCACACTTCGGTCGATGTCGTAATGAAAGACTAACCCTACATCCTCAATAATTCGGTCTGCCCGCGGTGTGTGTGCTTTATCGGATACCAAATCCGTCTCGATAAATACACTAGGGAAATCAAACTGCCCTGCTAACCAGCGAGATCGATCTCGAAGAATCGGCAGCTCCGGGTATATCCTCTGCACGAGTTCTGCCCAGGCTTTTAATCCCACATCCATCATGACAGCATCCTCCCCAGCTCTTTCTCCAACCGCTTCATAATCAGTGCGTTCATACCGCCATCCAGCTCCTTCACAGCGATGTCAAAGTATTGCCGACCAATGAACGACCGTGGCTTAGCCATAAAGCCAGTCTTTGCCCTGGGATCGTAGACAAATGTTCCATTCGTTGCCCAATAGCCGGGGACAAAGTGCGCCTTATGGATGGTGTAGCCATCATTGAGATAGCGTGCGTAAGTAAGGTTTGAACCCACTTCGATAGAAATAGAGTTACGGTCTACATCCCATTCCCAAATGTTATTGTCCTCCCCACGAGTAAAGGAGTTCCACATCAATCCAGTGTCAATCAGATCCTGTTTATCAATTTCATCGATGACCAGGTTCAAAAGTGTTTCGCCCACAGCTTCAGCAATGTTCTTAAGGATCTGACTAACCCCTTCGTCGCTCAGCTTCTTGAATTTCTTCGCTAAACCATCAAAATCATGCATGCTCACTGCCTTTCACCTCGCAAGTTACCAATAGCTCACGCCAGTAACGACGCGGGTTAGAGTCAATCACCAGATACCTACGTCCGAACAGCAACACTTCGTCACTGATTCGGACGTCTGCTGTCTTCGGAACCCCAATTGTCTTTTTAACAATGTATATGACAGGAGTGGAATCTGCTTTGGCATCAGTCTGCGTCTTAACAACGAAACATTTCAAATCTGCGATCTTTCCTGCTTTCCGATCGCTGAATAGGTTGTCCGCATCCTGCTGACGACCGACCCGGTACACTGCCAGCGGTGTATTCATGCGGTGATTCATAGCAAATAGGCCGTGATGTTCCCATCATCCGGCCCGGCCTGCTGCTTCTTGACCCACAGGAAGAGGATAGAGTCCACATCAGCATTGCCTGTAGTTTTCCCTTCAACTGCCTGTCGGGTATATGTCCAAGCGCCGTCACTTTCTGCTGAGTAGCCGCGGGCGACTGAAGCCAGGTATTCCTCACTGTCCTGCAGAGCCAGTGACTCTGCCAGCTTCACCCAGGCCAGCATGAGCTGCTTGTCTACCACCTCCGGAAAATGAACAGGTAAGTACAACTCAATCCGGGTCTGTGCGTCATCAATGTACTGCTCAAGCTGATCGGCAGTAGCCTCCTGCACGGCGCTGACACGGCTGCGGCTCTTAAGGAGTGTAGCTGACAGCATCCGGCACACCGCCGCCTTCCAGTGCCTTCAGGGCGGCGATCAAATCCGGCTTCTTCATATCCGTGAAACCTTCAATTCCGGCTTTCTTCGCCTTGTCCTTCAGCTGCACCACCGACATATCCTCCAGCGGAATGTTCTTTTCCGCTTTGACCTCAAAATCAGGATGCTCATGCAACTTTTCCAGCACAATCGAATCTTCCACCAGTACCGGCTTAGCCGGCTCAAACCGGATACTGTACAGGCGCAGGGAGGCGTTCTTACCTCGATAGGTTACGTATGGCATTAGAATTCCACCCCTTCCACATAGGCCAGAGCTTGTGGCTCTTCAAAAATAGAATCATAATCAGAATGAATCGCATAGAAACGCTTATCAGTCCAGATTGCCTCCTTGCCCTCAGTCGTCTTCCGAATCTGCATGTCATAAGTATGGACCATCGCAAAGTTCGGCTGATACGTAAAGAGGATAGCTCCTTCAGGCATACTCCAGACATCCTCCACATCGTAGGCATTAACCTTCTTGACGCCGCCGGTGATTTGCAACTGAATGGACGCACTTGTGTCCTTCTCTGCCAGTTTCTGCAGCCGTTTGCTAAAGGTGTTCGGATGCATGAAATATTTGAATACGCCCCCAGCACGGTACCGGGTTGGAATCGCACGTTCTACCTCAAACAAGATCCCCAATTTTTCAGCAGCTGAGAGAGTAGTCCAGTCCAAGTAATGGCCGGTGGTACGCGCCTTCTTCAACCAACCATCATTTATGCTCAGAAACTCATAATCCGGATCAGTGTTCGGGGTTTCTTTATCACCATTAAAGCCGATGTCCTGCATGTTCTCACCGTAGTTGTTAGCCATAGCCCGCATGATGATATCCTCTGCGTTTTGGCCACGCACCCGCTGAGTCTGGCGAATAAATTCCTCAGTAATATCAAATGGAACAATTACTGGCTCCACTGAATATGGAATCTGTGGAAAGGTCAGACCAGGCGTGTTGGAAGCCATAATATTCTCTTTTTTACTACGCATATTCCGGCCACGTACACCGACTTTATCAATTGTTCCCTTTGAGCTTTTACGGTTCTCATGCCGAATGCCTTTCAAGAAACCATTAGCCTCATACGCCATATCGGTGAAGGCTTCCACTTCCTCATAGTTCAAGGCGTTTTGGTCCATTGGTGTAACGATGGTTGATTTACGAATGCTCGTACTAGCGATGTTACCGTTTGTTCTCATAATTTGCATTCCTCCTCGAATTACAGGAAGCGTCCGAAACTAACGGCGCCTTCTGATTTGCTGATTTCTTCTTCATCACCTTGCGCGGAAGCACCGCGGCTATTCTTCACCAATTGTACATCAGCTGCCAGCGTCTGCATCTGCTGACTCAGCGGTTCAAGAGCCTTGGCAATGGCGTCGGTTATCGCAGTCTCTTCTGCGGTCGCAGTCGAAGCAGCACCGCCTGCAGGTTGGTCACCTCCGACACCTTCCTCTTTCTTAAGCTCCGCAATCTCTGACGTCAGGCCTTCCACCTGCTTTGCGATCGGAGCCAGTGCGGCCGTTACAGCCTTGGCAATATCTTCAGCTTTCAAATCGTCTTCCCCCTTCGGATCCTCTTCTACAGGAGCCGTTTTATTTTTAAGTTCGGTCAGAGCTGCAATAGCATCATCGACATGTTTCAGGTTGCCGGCAGAAATCTTCTTGCCAGCTTTTGCAATGGTTTCAGGCGGCGCGCCGATAGCTTTCACGATATCCTCCTTGGTCAACACGTCCTCAGCAATGTCCACAAAATCCTGCAGCGCCTCCCGAATGGTCACCGCATCGGTTTCCATCCCGCTGTTATAACTGTCCCAATTAAAAAGAACCGAGTTGAGGGCATCCTGCGCCGCCCAAAATTCTCGGTTCTTACGGTTCTTATGGTATTTATCAGCGACCGCCCCCTTTTCGATCAGGCCCAGCGCTTTGGCTATTCGGCTCAAGATTCCCTTGGATACCTCCTCTTCCTCCTCGATCTCTTCCCGCTTACCTACACCCCACATTGAAAAGCCAGTTATCTCGCCTTTCTTGATTGCCTCCCAAGTATCATCTTCAGTCACTTTCACAGCTGCCACCCAGGAGCCCTTCACAATCTGCTGCTCACCAAGCGTCATGTCACAAGGAGCAATGTATGACTCAATAACAAAACCCTTATTGACTTCGAGATCATGCTGCTTGTCGATGTTGTAGGTGTGCTGTTGCTGCATGAAGAGATGGGCTGCCTTCTCGATCTCAACTTCATCCATTTGATCATCATGTGCGTCTGCCACATCTGGCTGATAAACCACGCCTTTGACAATCTGCTTATCATCGTCAATCTTAGCGATTTGAACCTGTTTCTGGATGGCGTTTTTCCCGGCAGACTTGATGATGGCAAATGGCACGCCGTTCGCTCCTTTATCTACCAGAGAGATGTGTGTAATTTTGGCATCTTTCAGTTTATAGCTCATGTTCTATTCTCACCTCCTTTCAATGCTTTCATGAATATGGTAAATTATCTTTAGAAATGTGTTGAAGCTAGGACTGCTCCTAGGGTTAGGCATAATTCCTGCGATACTGCTTTGGTGTGGTGCTCTTGTCTCCCTTACGGCATTACGTTATGCAAGTTACAGACTGATGTCTGAGCCATGCAAAACAAAAAAGGAGGCGATGCCAATGAGAAAACAAACCTCAAAAAAGACACCCCGGAAACTGTTGGCTTCAGCAATTGAAACGGTTTGGGCCCTTTCCATAAGCTTACTCGCAGGAGTAGCCTTAACTTGAACACATAACATAGTAAGATCGTGACTCTAAGAGCACGATCTTTTTTTGTTTGAGCCTATCCTATGATCGACTGTATCGTGCACCGACAGCGAATAATCTCCTCGGCTCGTCCTGCAGGATCACCTGGAAACATCAGTTTACTTTTACCGACTTCAAAGGGCTTGTCCAGCGGCTGTACCTGGCCGTTGGCCTTACGGTGTGTCTTCCGGGTGCGATCCCCCTTGGAAGACCTCCACTTCTTACCAGTGACCACCTCGGATTGCTTCCAGCCCTCCATCTTACCTCCGTTGGCCGCTGCCGTGCTCATGGTTCGCGAAACGGTAATGGCCCTTTCCATATTGAATGGACCAGCATCACCCTTAGCAGCCGACGCGCTGATCTCACGTACCAGCAGTGCCCGCTCGGAAGGTGTCTTCCCCTCTTTGATTGCTTTTTGAAATGCCCTGGTCATAACATCCTTACTGGTTCCGTTCATATCCGGGACCAGCTTTTTCAGTTTCAATGCGAACCGGGATGCCGCCTTGTTTTTAGTGGACCAGGTCTTGTCGGTGTTCAGCACCGTCAGCTCCGATTCGCCGGCTAGGTGATACAGTGGCGTGAAGGCATCATACACCGCCTGCTCGAACTGTACCGTAAAGAGATCCCCGCTCTGAACCGACAACAGCACCTTTCCAAGTTCACCGATATCAAATAGCAACTCCTCGCTGAGTTCCAGAATCGCATCATGCAATGCCTTCCCTTGCAGCTCAAGGATTTCAACTATTCGGGTTTCACCCTGCTTGTACAACTCTTCCAGCACTGTCCGCTCCGCATGGGTCAGCTCCAAACTATCCAAAAACTCAGTATCGTCCGCTTTGGCGATAAGCTCCCAGCAATCCTTACACATGGCCGACTACCTCATCATGACTCTGACGCAGCAGACGCTTGGCAATGGTGGATACCTGCTCCTGCAGATCGTTCACATCTGAGTCAGGTTCAGGCAAGGTTAATGCCGGCTGGCTGTTCACAAGCTGTGCGATCGGAGTATCCAGGTACTCATCGCTGTACTTAGACTCATCGATAGTTGTGTCCAGCACTTCCTCAGCAATTGGAATCAGATCGCGGACCAGCATAATCCCACGGTCTGCGATAAAGTCTAGCAGCGACTTGCGGTCTTCCGGATCAATAATACGCGGTCCACGTAAAGTCGCCCGTACACGGAAGATGCCCAGGGCTGGGAATAAGCGTTTATTAAAGATCTCATCCATGATCCACTTGCGATACGGTTCAAAGACCTGTTCCTCTGCAAATCGTAGCGCGGCTTGCGCTGTGGCACGGTTGTAATCGGAGCTTTGACCCACAAGTATTGGAGGCAATCGGAACGAGGAAAGGATATCGGTTTTCTTGTCCTTCCCGTATTCTAGAAACAAGGCATCCTGTTGCAGCAGATCATTCAGTTTGTCCAGCTTAATAGACACCTTCTCGACTTTCTCATCTAGTGGTCCACCAGTCTCTTCCCCTATGGCTTCCAGATAAAGAATGCCTCCTTGGGACTGCGAACCTTTTACATTCTTCAGCAGCTCCATCGATTGCTTGGTCAGTCGGCCGTTGGTCACAGTCAACAACATGGAGAGCATTCGACCATTGCTGAAATAAGAGACGTTGAGTTCCTCCGCCTCACGACTACCCACCACTCCAGGTGCATTCCCAAACCAGCGCGGTTCACCATAAGGACCATCATTACCAAGTTTTAAGGGAATGATTTGATTGCCCTGCCCTTCTGTTCCAAAAGGTCGGAACCAAACCACAGATTGCCCTCGCTTCATAGCATATTTCCGGGCATATATATCCTGAGAGAATTCCTCTACCTTCTTCGATGACCGGATCAGACGCTTACGCTTGATCGTCACCTTATTCGTCTCACGAGTACAACGAACGAATTTCGGATTGATTCGGTAGAGTGTCGGGAACTCACTGCCGACAGGCCAGGCGACCTCCACATTTGCATTCCCGCTGCTCTCAATGTCCTCAATTAAGGAGCCGATAATCTCATCTGGTGTATCCTCCAGGTTACAGGTCTCCAAGAACTTATCAGCCTTGTTCCACTCCTCCTGCGCGGTCTGATCACTCTCACCGGGGAGGTACTCCAAGGCAATACCATATCCAGCAATGTTTCGCTTGTACGCCTCAATGCACTGCGGAATAATGTTACTGTTCTTGACCAACAGTTTGCAGGAGGCAGGGTCATTGCCTGGTGGAAACGGTAGCAGCCCGTGCTGATCGTATAGGTTTTCAAAGCTATCCGGTAGCTGTGCGCTCGAGGGAATATGCCTGTCCTCTGCTTTGGATATTTGGAACCACTGTGCCTCGCCACTCATGCCTTACACCCACCCCACATCATGATCAGATCGCTCCTCTCTCTCTTTTTTACGCTGCTTCACACGCTGTAGCAGATAATCCGTATGGATACCGTACCTACGCGCGTCACAGGTATGGTCGTTTTGCTTAATAGGCTTGTCTTCGCCCCGTTCTGCGGCTTTTTCATCCCAAACGTAAGACACCAACTCCTGAAGGGAATTGGTGTTATCGGCACAGATATAAAGTTCATTGTTCTGGAACCGGTTGGACACTGTCTGAATGCCATCGAGCACGGTATTCACGGCAGCCCGGATATTGTTAATCCCGCGTTTCTTCAGCTCAATAATAAAAGCCTTTGCTGACGGGTCGATGAAGATTGAATACTCATCGCCATCAAGAAAGGCTTCCAGATCATCCGCATATTCACCATTCGTTTTCTCACCCTTATGGCGGATATTGTGATAATACTCATCCAGCTCATAATAAACGTTCCCTTGGACCCCGTATTTCAGAAATGCCGTCGGGTTGTTGGCCCCGTAGTCAATACAAATGAACTTGCGATCAAACTTGGCCGGGAACCAGTCTCGGGGTTTCTTATGAAGTGCATCATTGAATTTGGAAAAGATCACTCCCTCTGCCATGACCCATAGCCCCAGGATGTACCGCTGATAAAAGATCCCGCTGTACATGCGCCGGTACCTCTCTCGTACACGCTCAGAAAGTGAGAGATTATCCTCCATTGTGAAGTGTAGGTGCAGTGCGTGCTTCTTCTGCAGCTGGTCCAGCCATTCCTTTTTGAACCAGTGATACGGTCCTGCAGGGTTACAGTTGAACCAGAGCTTGGCACCATCTACGGAACAACGAGCAGTAGCTTGGTCAACAAAAGACTTCGGCATGAGCGCCACTTCATCGAAGAACATCCCGGCCAGCGTGATCCCAGCGATTAAATCCTGTGAGCTTTCATCTCGGCCACCAAATAAAAAGAACCGATTGCTTATTAAGCCCCGGGTCACAGTCAAAACATTTTCAGATCGATTATCATGAACATGATACCCACGGCTGGTCAACATGCGTTTCAGTGGACCGACTACGTTACGCCGGAGCGCACCAATCGTCTTACCGGACATACCGAACTGTTCTCCTCGGAAGGTGTCCATTGCCCAGGCTATATAGGAGAATGACATGCAGACCGTCTTGCCGGCCCGGACGGAACCATCACAGATGATTGCGTCTTTATCGTGGTGTGGGCTTTCAGGTGTCCACCATGTCAGCACTTTAAGCTGCTTATTCGAGAAAGGGGACCACTTGAACGCCGCTGGTTTGAGTTTAAGCTTCGCCATCGTCGCTCCACACCCCCGCTGCCATGCCTTTCAGCGCATCGATAAAACCATCATCCTCAAAGGCTTCCTTACCTCCACCACCTCGCAACATTTGCAGCTCATACTCCATGGTTTCGATGCGGATACGCTTTTCGTCGTCGGTCAATCGATTTTTGAGTTCAATGGCCCGGATCTTCTTATCCTGGATGCGGGTCAAGGCCTCCTCCAGCTTTACGATATCGTCTATCTTGCGGAAACCCTTCTCCTCAATCTTCGACTCCATCATTTCATTTCGACTGTGCGGGATCTTCTTCGTGATGCCTGTCTTCTCATCATGGATCTCCGCGACTTCCTTGATGGCCTTCATCTCGTAGAGCACGCTGCGCTCGGTCTCGGATAACCCATCCATCAGGGATTTGATCCGATGCATCATGCGGCGTTCACGGATCGCTAGGAGGTAAAGAGACTCATTCGCTAGATTGATAGGGTCGGTGTCCACCTGATCGATTAGCTGTTGCTCGATTTCAGTCAGTGTATCCATCCAGATCGTTTCATGCTCACCAGTAGTGACGGCCTTCTTGTTTCCGACAGGTCCCCCAGATCCGCCGCTATTTCCCTTGGCATTTTTATTGCCTGGGGGAGCACCGCCGCGATTACCGACTGCGTTTTTGTTCCCTTTGGGAGCGCCGCGATGTGGAGCGTTCCCTTTCATTTCAATTGGAACGTTCCCATTGGATTCAGATGAAACGCTCCCTTTGAGTTCCTCTTCCCAATGGTCAATTGACTTCCATTTACGCACCTTATTTTCGCCAACAAAAAGAGCAGCTGCGATGTCCTTAAGCTTTATCGTCCCGCCGCTCTCGAGCCAAATCTGTCTTGCCTTGTCCCTCTCGGAACTTCGTGCTCTGACCATCTACATATCACCACCTCACCTCCAACAAAAAAAGCAGCTCATTTAAGAGCTGCTCACAATAGGAATTATTTCATACCATAAAAGTTATTTAAATTTACTAAAGAAAACTCAATACCAAGATTGTGCAGTTGATCTTTACGTTTTTCATAGAATTCTTTTAGCAGCAACTTTTTCTCTTTCGGACGAGAATGATGGATCATACGATGACAATTAGGACATAAAGCAAGAATATTACTTTCAGTATCAAGAGATACATTCTCAAAATCATTTTGAAATTTCATTGGTATTAAATGATGAGCTTCAACATAATTTTCCTTGCTCACACTTGAAATGAAGGTACTATGATTAATGTCGAATTCACACTGAAATAGAGCTTTTTTAATTGCTCTCTGAGCTACTTTAGGATCTCTATCCCATACTTTGACTCCATTTAAAATTCTTTGTTTCTTCTTCTTTTTTGGAACTTCTGGTTTATCTTCAACTTTTCTGAAGTCAGTTTCTAATGAGTTCTGATAGTCCCCATCTTCCAAATCTTCATCGGACATTAAAAAGTTATTATTCAAATCATTAACTAATGCATCAACATTCGGGTATTTCTTCATACGAATTTGAAATTTTGTTTCTTCAATATTACTGAAACCTTGTGGTATAAAGTTCGTCTTATATCCAAAGAACGATGAGAACATTTCTTTTGAAAAATTAACTGACTTCACTTCTTTTAGAAAATAAATATACTCCCATGTTCTATCTTCATTATCAGTTCCCCAGATATACTCAGCAACTTCCCTGTTGATTGTTTTGGCTACTACCTTCGCGTAGGACCTAAAACCCTCTTTGACATAAACCAAAACCCCGTCCCCGACCTTAAGATTGCTCCAACGTTTTTTATTTGAAGGACCTGGTACAGCTCCCCACATATGAACATGTTGATCTAAGCCTTGAGTCATCAGCTCATTTTGTACTACAGGGTCTATTTTCTCAAGAAGAGGGGCAATTAGATATGGTTTAGCAACTGTATCTTCGTAATGCTTTCTAGCATTTTTATCACAGGCAGTGAAATAATAAAGCATTGAAATCTCCCTATAGTTCTGTGTATTTTTTATTAGATCCGAATGCTTTATCAACAGGATACTTATCAGCATTCTTCTTTAATTTATTAAGCAATACCTGGCTTGGATCAATTCCAAGATCGTGACACATTAGCAAGGCGTAGTACATTACGTCTGCCAACTCATCTTGAATCTCGTCTCTTTTCTGATCAACGGCCTCTTCACTACTTTTCCATTGAAACAGTTCAAGAAGTTCGCTTGCCTCTAGATTCAATGAAATAGCAAGATCTTTGGGATTATGGAACTGACTCCAATTCCTTTCGTCTCTAAACGCGACGATTTTATCGATTAACTCATCCAATGTTATTCACCTCGTCTCATGTTTCGACAAAAAGGAAAGCTTTACCTTTAAATTTTACAGACAATAATAACAGAGAATGTTTTCAATAGAATTACTATAGATCACAATTCATCCTTCTGCAGCTCAATATCTATCTCAATCAGCTTCTTTAAATCGTCAACCGTCTTGATCTCAATCCGTCCGTCTTGGAAGTCCTTGACCCATTTGGCTATGCCAGCTTTAACAATCTTGCGATACTGCGCCTTACTCTCCAGGATACCAGCCATGACTTCGAGCTCATGCTTCAATAAAATTTCATCTTGTGTTCCCATTTACGTACCCCTCGACTTTCCGTTATGATGGAATGCGAGACAGCGGATGTCTGAGAATGCCACGCGTGGCGCGCCGCTGTCTCAGCCGGGGGATACCCTGGGTGATTGGGAGGACGTTAGCGCGTCCTCCTTTAATTTCAAGAAAAAAAACCGCCCATAAATAGACGGTGGTTTTGTGTGAACGTTTTTTTAATTAGTTGAAAACTCAAGCAATAATTACTTTGTTTATAAAATCGTTTGCTATGAATACTTTTTAATTTTAACCCATTTCCCTACTTGTTCTATGGTTTGAAAACCTTTAAATGTCTCATTTTTTACAAGTATTGTAATCAGGTTTTTTAATAGGAAGAACACTTCATGAATAACATTTCCACTAACTTCATGGCTCCCACCATGTGCAATCGCAGATCGTATTCCATAAATATTTTTAATCATTTCTTCTATTTTTAATCGATTATCCAAATCATCTGAAATAATAAAAGCAGCAAACTCCGCCATTTGATAAGTAATTGAAGGTGATACCATAGAACCTCTCTGTTGAAACTGTAATAAAGCCTCTAGAGCAAATACATATTGTGTTAAGGCTCTTGCTTGTTCTTCATCCCGTAAGGCTTTACCTGACCAAGCTATAGCGGAGATAATACGCTTTTCTAATTCGGTCGGATTTTTTTTACCGAGTATCTCCCATAATCTATCATGACCATATTCTGGATCATTAATCGGAAACTTATGAAGAAGAATGGGCTCAATCGCCCCAGTCATCTTACTCGTTGAACTAGTGATCTCGTCTGAAAGAAGGATACCTGTTGTTCTTTTAAAAACATTAAAATTAAAAATACCTACATCATATCTTTTTTCTATGTCACCGATCATAAATCGGATAGTATCTTCAAACTGTCTTAACCTCAAAAGCGCTTTTTCATTAGCTCTCGATGCATCTCTAGCTTTTTCGACAACACTAATAATAACTTCACTTTCTAGGGATATTTGATCTAAATCATCTAGTTCATCTTCACCATGTGGATAATTCTCCAGTAAATGCTTTCGGTGAATTTTTGTATTATAAATTGTGTAAGGTCCTATTATTAATGGGTGACCTTTAAAATATTCCGCACCATACAAATGATACAATACTTCGAATGAATGGATTGGCTCACTCTTGAAATTTTTAAACAAGTCTTTTATGTGGTCTAAGACCAGTTTATCCTCATCAACACACTTTCGGACTAATATGAATAATTCAGAGTGTACTCTATCTCGTGAAATAGTGTCATATATCTCTCTGTCTTTGGTCCACATGTACTCAACAGTGTCAGTAAATGCTTTAACATTGTCTATTCCACGAAATGTTAGGGCATCATCACCCATTCCATTACGCATATACGGTTCTCCTATTTGTCTCTCTACGTATCCCTGTTCCACTTTTAACAGTAAATCATTAACCATATTTAAAACTTTAGAATGATCCATGGACTCACCTGCCAACTAGATATATTTTCTTTCAAGAATAACATAGATTTAGATATATGGATATTTACACCTTTTCATATATTTTTCACTTAAGCATTGAAGATTGATCTGCTCCGCTACCTTCTTCATCATCAACGGCGGGACGCTCATACCGCATACATATTGCACATTTGCATCCATAAAATCATAGTCGGCTGGAAAAGTCTGCATACGAATAGCATCCATATCGCTGATGTGTTGCGGCTTATCGGTCCTGAGAAATACAGATGAACTGGCTAAAGTGTTAGCTACCTTCTGATCTTTAAGCAGGATCGTGTTGAAGTTACTCATTTTCCCTTCTTCTCGTTCAGTCACATCGCCCATATTCAAATCTGGTGGACGTCGCTTGTGCCAGCGAGTATATGTCTTGCTGTCTGGATTTATCGGAGAACCGTTCCCACTACGAATATCTCCATATAATATAGGCGGCTCGTTGAATTCTAATTGGAGCAATGGAAAGTTTTGATCATCCCGAGAAGCGATAAAGAAAAGGCGTTCCCTTTTTTGAGGAACGCCCATAGTAGCCGAATTTAGTAGAAAGAGCTGCGGTCTATACCCGAGCTCTCGGAAGCGAGACAAGACCAGACTAACGAACCCACGAGCCTTACCAACCATCATTCCGCGAACGTTCTCAGCGACAATTACTCTAGGTCGAAGTTTCTCTGCAACGTCCAAAAAATCGAAGAAAAGGTCATCCAGTCGCTGCACTGCCTGTCCTTCGCGGAAAGCGTACTCTCCACCCCACTTGTCCTCTCTAACTCCTGCCATAGAAAACACGCTACAGGGTGGAGATCCGTCTAAGATATCTAGGTCAAACAACTCAGGTGGAAGCTCTAAATTAGGTAGCTCCTTGAAATCCTGAATGGGCATGAGAAAGGGATACTTCGGCTTATGATTCTGCCGATAGATCCGCATCATCTGTGGATCGATTTCTACATTACCCAGCACCGTGTATCCAGCCAGCTTATATCCCATCGTGGAGCCACCACCACAGGAGAAGCAAGAGAATACCGTTCTCCCATTCTTCGGCACGCTGGCAAGATCTGATAACCTCCAATCCAAAGCTGGGCGACTCATGATACTTCCTCTTTATCAAAGACGAATCCACAACGAGGACATTTGCAGTCAAAGCGTGACTCATCGAATTCACTCACATCCAGCTCACGGTTCTGAAAGTCTCCAAGCTGATCAGCAGCCGGCTCAGTGAAATCAGCGATTAACCTCTCGGCCTCTCCTGCATTAAAACCAGACAGTTCTAAATCAGCCCCGCCTTCCTGTAGCTCATTTAGTAGCTGCGCTAGTGCCTCATCATCCCAACGGCCAGAAACTTTATTAAGCGCCAGATTAAGTAGCCGCTCCCGCTTAGGGTCAAGGTTAACAACCGAAACAGCCAGCTCCGTGCAGCCTTGCTCATTCACCAGCACCTTGTATCGTTGGTGGCCACCGACCATGTTGCCAGTCTGCTCATTCCAGACGATCGGGTCAATGTAGCCGAATTCATCCAGGCTGCGGCGAAGCTTCTCGTATTCTGGATCTCCCGGCTGAAGGTCGACGCGTGGGTTATAGATAGCTGAATTGAGTTGGTCAATCGGTATAATTCTGATATCCATATGTATGCTCCTTTTTAAATAAAAAAGCACCATGAGAATCCAGGTGCTTTACTCACTATTTATGATTGTTTTATAACGCTCTTCCAAACCATTACTTTGCATTAAAAACATCATATGTTGATCGTACTTATTCAAAACATATATTAAACACACTTCAGAATCCGAAGTTTCGACATTTAGTATATCTTGTAAATTTTTTTTTTGATCAGGGCTTACATCTACTTCAACAATAAATTGAAGTATTTGTTTATAAATTTGAAAATATCTAGGAAAATTATATTTTTCTCGGTTGAATTTTTTTTGAATATTTGATTCTTCAGCTTGATAAAATAAATCTATGAAATCATATCCAGACCGATTAAGTTTAACATGACCACTTTCTTCATCCCACTTGTAATATTTGATGTTCTCTATGGCTTTTGCTTTTACTTGGAATAAATATCTTAGTGTATCTTGATATGATTGATATTTCGTTAATTCAAGTTGTCTTTTTGTATTTTCAACTTGATGCTGTAGTTCTTTAAACTGATTATCAAATGATTTCCTTTGGATTTTTAAGTCCTCTCTTTGCAAGAGTATTGTATAAATCAGTCCTGCAAAAGCAAGACCTGAGAACAAAGCATTGACGGCCCCAAACATATCTCCAAATGTCCCAGCTTCTAATTCTGTTTTTCCGTACCATGTTGGTATGAAGTACCACGAAGCTCCCCACAGGAAAATTATCACCATAACTATAAGTAAGAAGTGAACCTTTTTCATTGATTAACCCTCTTCTTTCACTGAGATATATCTTCCAGTATCAGACAATAAATATTATCGGTCAAGGAAGAATATAGCGTAGAGTGAGCTTTCTTTGAGTTGAGTTGGTTTTTCATCTTTGGGCAGCCGCAAACTCAGCAAGAGACGAAGAAAACCTGCCCACCCTGCTCTTTTCCACGCGTGACCAAACAAACACACGTTCCTGAATATATGGCCTCAAAACGGCTCACAGAAGGCCGTTTATAGACATAAAAAAAGCACCTTTTGCGGCGCTCTATTTTTCCTTATTCGTAAGTTTTTTCAGCTCTTCTTCTTTTCCCTTGGCATATTGATCAATTTCTTCTTTGTGTCGATTTAATAACTTAACTTGTAAACGATATATCTCTTTAGTAGGAGACATGCGTCCTTGTTGATAGATGTTCAGATCAACTTCACATTGTTTCTTGAAAATTGCTATTATCGACTTAACTTCTAAGTACGCCTTGTATATTTCTTGAGGAATATAGTCGTCATTGATTTGATTTAGTTGGAACATATAACTGTTCAATGATTCTAGCTGATAAGGAAGTAGTTCTATTCGATATTGAATAGTGTTGTTATCATCTTCCATCATTTCAGTAATACTATCAGCTGTAATCAAAAACCAAACAATCCAATCGTTTAAAACATAATAACTTTTTAAAAAGTTATGCAGCTCTTTAATTCTAGTCCTTCTGAATTCATGATTGACCTGTCTCTTAAACAAATAAATAGCAATTCCACCTGCAAGTAGAGCTCCAAAGAATCCACCAAATGTTTGTATCCATGCATCTGGACTAATACTTAGAGAAAATGTAGTAAGGCTCATGCCAATTTAACCTCCCTTAATGGAACACATTTCGACACTCAGGGAGGTTTTTCCTTCTGACATTTCACTCTGGCACAAAACTGTGCAGTTCCTTCCCAACGTCCCCATATACACCCCTTACATTTATTCGGCTGATGGGGTGGATCTTTTAAGCGACGCTGCTTTTGCTTCTTCAAAATAATTCCCCCAATAAAAAAAGCCGCCCAACAATGAGCGACTTAGGTTTATGTATTAAGTTACTGTTTGCTAATAGCCTGGACAGATCAGTGGCGTCCGCTGGGCATCCGCAGCAAATGCGCTGCGCTCTTTGCTAAAATCTTTACGGACTTTGTAACAAAGGAGGACAAGATCATTTTACTGATCCAGTGAAATAAGAGTCAAAGCCAACAACATTGAATAACAGTCTTGAGTATATCATGCTTTATATTTCTCACTATTTCACTTAAGCGCTCGTCTTAGCATTATTGACTTTTTTAGCAGCATTCATCTTCTCTCTCATTTGGAGGAGCATTTCAATAAGCTCTTCACGGCCGATAAGACGAACATTATTTGACTTTGCTAGTTTGTAGGCCTGCTCAGTATAATCTCTGTTCGTTACAACCCAAGCAGCTGAAGCACCGTAATGCGAAACTGCGCCACGAACCTCTTGAACTGCCTTTAGTCCAACATTCTTGCTATATCGCTTAGCCTGGACAACTATTCGTTTACCATCTTTAGATAAGACCAAATCAGCACCATAATCACCCGCTGCCTGTGTAACTTCAGCTTTGTAGCCTTGGGAGCGGAATAGATGACCAAGGTACTGTTCAAACTGGACACCTTCCATATTATCAATCTCTGCAATACCAGATTTCTTTAAACGTTCAGCGTGCTTCTGCCCTATCACAATCATTACTGAAACTACAATAGCCACACCAACAACCGCTCCAATTATAGCCCCCTGTACGGTTTTGGTTAGATAGTATCCTCCGAACGCTAATCCCATTGCCGCTAAACCGACCAATCCCTGAAAAAACTCTTCTTCCTGCTTCGCCTTACTCTTTCTTCTAGCCAACTGAAACCCCTCCGCTAAAATCATCGTATAGTTCAACATTCGCTATAAAGGAAGGATTTTCCTCTATTGGTGTCGAACTTTAGACCTATAAATGGAGGTGGCGAGTAAATTGACAAATGTTCTATATCGCTATGAAGGAAGTAATTATAGCATTGCTGTAATTCCAGTAGGTGATCAGTTCGACGTTCGTTTTATGTTTAGAGACAGAGAATGGAGTACTTCAGTAGAAGTCTGCAATTCCAAAAGTCATGCCATTCATGGGGCTAAGCATTTTCCAGAGTACTACGAGCTCGCTCTCCAATATGATTATAAGTTGCACCACTTGGAATTTGTTCATCCAGATGGAAGAACAGTAGATCTGACGTGTGCAATGGACATGGATCGAACTAAAGAATCATTTGAACTACTTTTAATTAATGGTGAAGAAGTCAACCCAATGATAGGTTAAAGAAAAAACGAGAGGAGATACGCTGCAGTTGTGTGCCACAAGTGCAATAGTGCATGTTACTCACGCCTAATTTCCACTCTCTCATAGTATCACGGAATACCAATCAGATGATGCTCATCTTAGGTTCATACTGAGTTCAAATAGCAATCAGATTCTGTATTTTGAGAGAGGAAAATAATGGAATTAAAAACCAAATAGCGAGTTTTATACTAATGTCGAATTATTAACAGAAAATGAGGGAGATAAATGTCGTCAATTCAAAGTAAAAACACAGAGGACTTGAAATCTTGGTATACAGATAATCAACAAACTTACATTAACCTCGCAAAAAAAGTAGAAACGATAATACAAGAGTTATTAGATGCTGAAGGGGTTACATATTATTCAATTACTAGTAGAGCAAAAGATGTCGACAGTTTCTTAAGAAAATCACAAAAAGATAAGTATCAAGATCCAAAACAACAAATTCAAGATTTAGCTGGTATTCGAGTTATTACTTATATGAGAAGTGAAGTAACCAGAGCCTGTGAAATTATAAAACCATTATTCAAAATCGATGAAAAAAATAGTGTTAATAAAAGTAGTGAGCTTGGAAACGACAAAGTAGGCTATCGTTCAGTTCATTACGTTGCATGTCTAACTGAAGAAAGACTTGCTTTACCAGAATACAAAATGTTTAAAGATTTTTGTTTTGAAATTCAAGTAAGAACATTACTTGAACATGCATGGGCTGATATTACACATGATAGAAGCTATAAATTCAAAGGTAATTTTCCTCCTGATTACGATATTGAACGAAGATTTTCGCTAGTTTCTGCAACTCTAGAGCTTGTAGATAGAGAGTTTGACTCAATTGTAAATACATTTAATAAATATGAAAGAGAAACTGAAGGAAAATCTAGAAAAGGTGAATATAATTTGCCTTTAAATGCAACTACTCTTGAAAATTATTTGCAAAATAAACTAAATGATCAAATAAAAAGAGGAGCTCTTACCCCAACTTTTAGAGAAGGTGAGTCAATTATTATCGAAGAATTATTAAACTTCGGTATAAACAACATTGAAGAATTGGATAAAATGGTAAACAGTATGATCAATAAGAATCCAGAAATAATAAAATCAGGTAATAATTTTATAGGTTTATTGCGTGATGTCATGATGCTCACAGATATTGACCTTTATTTTAAAAATGCTTGGCAAAATCACTGGCAGGGATTAGGAATAAGCTTTATAAAAATAGCAAAGAAAATTGGCATAGATATTGATCAGTACATTGATAAATACGAACTAGATGTGCATTATGAAGAATGAATAAATCATTTATACATACAAGAAACCAGAAGAATAGATCTTCTGGTTTTATTGTTACATGATTATATCTCTTTTTTCGCTTACTGATCAATAACCCCCATTAATTTCAAGCTATTTGCAATACTCACTATCCCCTCTAGAAGCTTACGCCTGACCGTGCTGTCACTCATTCCATGCCGGAAGAAAAGAACCGTTTCCTTAAATGAGTGTCCCGCTACGTATCGGTGCTCTATCGCTCGGCGGGTATCTTCATCCTGAATCAACCCAATTGCCCGCTGAATGGTACTTGTATAAAGCTGGTACTGCTCGTACACCCATCGTTGCTTTTCTATCAGAATAACGGCATTGACAGTCTTGTCAGCGTGCATTTCATCTTGATCAATTCGACGTGCGACTTCTCCATCAATAGCCACTTGCTGCAGCTCACTCGTAAATCCTTCGTAATCTCTCATTAATAACATCATGCTTTTAAACTTACAGAGTAGGAACTTCGTCCGCTGGATCTCTGCCTCGTTTGCTGTTGGAAAAAGCTCACCTTGTCCCCAAACCATCGCCATCCCCCTACTCCCCTTTATGTTATAATATCAAAAGAAGAAGGTTAGAAAAGTGCCCCCGGCCCGGCCAAGGTAATGGGGGTCTTTGCATATATTGATTTTCACCAATAGCAAGTCTCTGTCACACTTCAATTCAGTGTATTAACGTTTGCTCCGCTTTCTTTCCCCGATTTTCTGAATAATATCGACCAAAATCACACCGCTCCGCGTGAGCTCAGCATCCTTTTGAATAAGCCCTCTTTTGTTCATGATGGCCAGCTGTCCGCGGGTAACCAGAATCAAATTATCCGGATCGAAATTTCGCCTGTCCCCATCTCCGAATATGACGGCATGTCCCTTCGGAACCGAGCGGCCGCAGTGCAGCTCCCATACGATCAGATGCTTCCCACGCCACATATTAGGATCAGCAATCTTTATATCTACATAATCATCCCCGTTAACCCTCTCAGAGCCTACAGATACATAATTGTGCGGCCTATGGCCCTTCTTGAATTGAGTATCCTCGCCACCAGTCCATAACTTCTTCTTTCCCTTATTGGGTGGAACGCTACCCGGTTTGATCCTGACATCGATTCCGCTCTTCAACCCGTTATTTTTGATGAAGGCTCGCATTTGCGAAGGCTGGATCTCCACGTCGAACTTCTCATTAAACATTGAAGTCAATTCCAGAACATATCGTCCTTGAATGTTGGTGCTAATAAATTCCTTGTGCTCCAAACTGTATCGAAACATTGATTATCCCTCCAGCATCTTAGGGATAGCCGTATTGGCATTCATCTTGTCATCAGAAAGCTTTATTGCATCTAGCACAAGGGAACCATTTGCAATAACTTGAGAAGCGACACTCGTTACAGCCTTTGCTCTGCTAATCTCGTCAGCCAGTTTCTCTCCGGTCAGTTCCTCATCGCTCAACCGCTCTAATTGAGCAAACAAATGATTATTCAGATCCCCCAAAGTATTCCGCATATTCATCCTCCCTTTCTTAATCTATTTAACTCAGTCGAATACTGATAAAAGGCTTCTTCATCTCGCTCATCCAGCGCTTGGTCGACCAGTGTCCTAAGCTCTGAAATCCGATGTTTCCTTACTGCCGTTTCCCAGACCACTTCGATATATTTATCAATTGCCATTGCATAAACCGCAAAGATCAAAGTGACACCTCCCTAGGTAAGAGAAAAGCAGCTTACGCTGCTCCTCCACCCTTCATTTTCTTTGCTGCCAGTTTGCGATATGCGGTCCATCTGGTTGATAGTTGCCCACTAGTCATGCCATTTTCATTAGCGATCTCGCGCCATGTCTTATCTTCATTGATACGTTTCTCCAGAAGAACAGGGAACGGGATTGGCTGTCCTTCATATTCGACTTCAGGAAAGATTGGGCGTTCAGCAAGGATAAAAGCATCCAGTTCTTCCTTACTTGTCTCATCTGCAGAAGCTTCACGTGGATCGGAGCTTCCACCGTTCCCGACTTTTTCTTGTTCTCCTGATTCATCAGGATTACCCTCGTTATCTTGGCCGTCAGTTCCAGCTCCATCATTCAGCCAACCCGGTTCAAGGTCAGCAACTTCGGTCTGCAGATCAGAACCGTCTTCATGCTGGCCATCTTCTGATTGTGTACCAACAGCGTCTTCTCCCGTTTCCGAATCAACAATCTCAAAGTCATCAGTCTTCTGTTCTCCTTCCGAAACACCCTCTTGCTGTTCAAAAAGGTTAGCTTGGTTCGGATCTTCTTCCCCGAGCTTCTCTGTGCTCATCACGATACCGGAAGCATCAGTTATGACACGACGGCCAGTGACTTCCCGGTATATATCTCCGTCCTCTTCATCGAAATCAAAAGCAGCCTGCGGATCTCCCATGAAGACATTGATCTTTTCGCCTTGATTGCTACTGAGGAACAGGAAGTTCTCCTGCATAACTCTCAGCGGAAGCAACAGTTTAATTTCAACCTCCGTGTCGCCAACCTTGATCCCCTTTGCTACCGTTGCACTAAATTTTGCATAATCCTTTATCATATCGATCTTCCCCTCAAGTTTTTATTAGAGTTGCTTGATCTTCACTTCTATACGCGGTCTAGAGCTGTACCGCTTACGAACAAAAGCGTCCACTACCTGGCTATCATCCTTCCAGATGACCCCCTTTAAGGCATCCTTAACACCCTTTAAGTAGTTGTCTGCATCCGGCTTAGTCACTGGGAGAATATCACCACGCTCTGCGGCCGCGGTCTTTTTCTTGCTAAAGCTCTTCGGAGTCGAGCGATAAGCGGTCACTGCGACCCCGAGGGCACCCTCCAGCAGTGCTGCCGGCGCATACTCACTGGCAGCCAATCGGACGTAATCCTTATAATCTCTTGATTTGGCGGGATCATAGGCTCTTGGAAATCCACCGGCAGTGCTAAATTTAGGCCGGCCCTGGGCGACCGGTTCTCCGTAAACCGTAAACTGAATCATTACGTTTTCCTCCTCGATGCTTAGCCGGCATCATCGCTGTATCAAGCACATACACCATGCCTGCCATAACTCCAGTTTCATCCACAACAGCGAAGTAATTTAGTTGCTGGAAGATCGGATCAATCGGCTTACGCTTCTTTACAACCATTAAGATCGACTCCCCTCATTCGTATACCGATTGCTAACTCAAACTCAGCAATACCCTCGTCCACTTCCGCTGGCTCCATGTCCGAAAACTCAGCTAGTAGATCCGTACGTCCCTTGGCAACTCCGGTATCTAGGTAATGACGGCGCATCTGGTTATACACGTGCCAGTAATTCCGCCCGCTCATCAGGCACCCTTGCGGATCGTCCGCTTCTTCGTCTTCCCTTCGACACTGATCTTAGGGATCAATACCAGTTCCGCAGGCGTCTCCCGCTCAACTAACCAATTATCCGGGTTAAGCCGACTGGCCCGGATCGTTTCCTTCTGCCGTCGCGTCGGCCGCTTTCCCTGCTTCATAATCTCCATCCCCCTTATTCAGCTGCTTCCACTCTTCAGGCCACACATACTGGCCGTCAATCATCTGTACGACGATAGAATCACCGCCATCTGTCACCCGTACCTCGCGGAACATCCCTGCCTTACCGTGAAGCTGTGTATAGCGATAAACTTCCTCCGGAGTGTTCAGTGTCACCGAAGGTGTATGCCAGCCGCCCGGTTCCGGGAAGCAAAACCCGTAAAATTGCTCTTCCATATTGGCTCCTTTACTGCGCCCATTGGCGCTTTGCAATGTTCTTCGCATTCCCTGCAGGGGTCTTTCCCTCATGCACATATTCGTAATTAGCAAATTTATTGAAATTTTTCATGAATACCAGTTCCACAGTGCCTACGGGACCGTTCCGTTGTTTGGCAATAATGATTTCAATGATGTTCTTTTTCTCAGTTTCTTTGTCGTAATAATCGTCGCGATAAAGGAACGCTACGATATCTGCATCCTGCTCGATCGCACCTGACTCACGAAGATCACTCATCATTGGACGCTTGTCCTGCCGCTGCTCAACACCTCGGCTGAGTTGGGATAAAGCGATAACTGGCACCTCAAGTTCCCGGGCTATTTGCTTCAAGGTTCGGCTAATCTGTGATACCTCTTCCTGCCGGTTCGCACCGCTGCGCCCTCTACCCTGGATGAGTTGCAGATAATCGATCAATATCATTCCCAGCTTGCCTTCTTTCTTCAACCGCCGGCACTTGGCACGAATCTCATTCACCGTTATACCAGGAGTATCGTCAATGTGAATATCCGCCTCCGACAATAATCCAACGGCCATCGCCATGCGCTCCCAATCATCACCTTCAAACTTCCCTGTTCGCATACGACTAGCATCGATCTGGGCTTCAGCACAAATCATTCTTTGTACAAGCTGTGCAGCACTCATCTCCAAACTGAAGATAGCGACGGTCTCCTTCGCTCGTACTCCGACATTTTGAGCAATGTTCAATGCAAAAGCCGTTTTACCGACCGATGGCCGTGCCGCTACGATAATTAAGTCGTTTTTCTGGAATCCGGCAGTCATCTTATCGAGATCAGTAAACCCAGACTCAATCCCTGTGATTCCGCGGTTTATATCGCGGACGTTGTACCGCTGCTCTGCCTCTTCCCAGACCTGCATCAATGCATCTTTGATTCCAATAAACTCACGTACTGGAACCGTCTGGTCTGAGAGTTTAGATACAGCAGTCTCAGCCATTGCAACGAACCCTTTAACATCCTGCTCCTCCCCAGCATTGCGAAGCAGATCTAGGGCCGTATCAATCGCTTGACGACGAAGGAACATCTCCTGTACTCGCTCAACATAGTAGGCTGCGTTCGCTGTTGTCGGCACTGCATGAGCCAACTTCGACAGGTAACTAACCCCACCAACCTTGTCGATTTCCTCGCTGTCCTGTAGTTGTGAAGTCAGGCTGATCAAATCAATTGGCTGTTCCGCATTGCTGAGACGACGCATCGCTCTGTATATCCGTGCATGTCCTTCGTCGCTAAATTCCCCGCCTTGCAATATATCTGCCGAAGCTTCATAAGCCGACTGATCTATCAAGGCCGCACCTAATACCGCTTGCTCGGCTTGAAGGTCAACTGGCATTTCAATTCCCGCAGCTGCTAAAAAAACCTCACGATCAAGCATTCGTTTCACCTCGAAGCTTCAGCATTACTGTTTCCCAATAACCTTCAGGAGGTGGTTTATGACTAGACACCCATTCATCAAGATTGGCGAAATGTTCTGCAGCAGCTTCCTTGCTGCGCTGGCTATCTTGCAAATCGCCCAGGCGGCCACGAATATTTGCAATTTTCGGCTCTACTGTTTCAGTCAGAATATAGCGATCAATATTCTCTTGGGCTGTTTCCGCCGGAAAATCTTTGAGATATTTATAATCTGCTTTCACCTTTTCGACAGAAGCATCAAAAAACGGGAAATGCTTCTTGATCTCTCGGTAAAGCTGAGCAACTTCAACCACTTCCACGCTTCTTCTCCTCCTCGATGAACTGTTCAAGCTCGTCAATTTCTTGTTGTCGTTGGCTTTTTCGACGCTCTCTTGAGGCTCCCAGGGCGACTGTTCCCTGCTGTGAAGATGCAGGGGGAGTTAGGTACCGCTCAAGAAATGAGGACAATTCATCCCAGCAGCCATAAATAACGGTTTTGCAATACGAGAACGTCCGAATCTTATCCGAAGGTCTCCTCCGTTTAGCTTTCTTCCGGGCAATTGCCAGATCGATGAAAAAGTATACGAGATCCAGCGGCATGGCCTCGTTCGCAATCTCACGAACATGTTCCCAATCAGCAGTAACGGAACTGAGTAGCCCATTACGTTGCATGTAATACTGTTCGATTTTAAGGACACGCTGTTCGACTGTCGGTTTATCAAGATCTATTTGGCCTGTGGAGACGGCACCCACAGCGGCGGTCAGCACCCCGGATCTTGAACTCAACTCTTTTTGATCATCTTCTTCCAAACCATTAATCCATCTATCAATCAAAATCTTTATAATATCTTTATTAGATCGGAAGTTTTCTTCCGGGTGATCGGAACTTTTCTTCCTATCTCCATCCTCCAGATCGGAAATTTTCTTCCTATCTCCTTCGCCAGAGTGGAGATTTACTTCCGGTCTATTTTGATACTTTTTTGAGTTCCGAACACTGAAAATCAGTCCATATGGAGCGCGGGTCACTCGTATGTAACCATGCTCCTCTAATCTTTTAATCCAATCGCGGATTGTTCTTCCGGTCACTCCGAAAGTTTCCTCCAACTCACTGCTGCGGATCGGCTTGTTCCCGAGGACAATACCCCAGACAGTTCCCTCTCTTTCCTTCTCCGATGTCGTAGAGCTGATGCACCACAGGAAAAGCCATATCGCGCTGCCTATTTGTTTGTAATGTTGTGGCTGCAAAAGCCCTGAGTATGTCGGAAACGGGTAACTGCCTTCGGGCATTCAATCATCCCCTATAAATCATTCATATCAATCTCTATCATCCTGGAGGTAAACGATCGGGTATTTCACCCGCTTCACCGTCCAGCCTGGGTAAGCTCGAGCGAAGTATTCTCGTGTCTCCCGCTTAAACTCTTCTTGATCTACCTTCATTAGCTTCCAGATCCTCTCCCCCATCATGCTCTGCATCATAGGTTTATCGTTGATCATCGATCTGCCACCCTAACAAGAGCTCCGGTAGTCTCCTGAATCTCTCGTTTGAAGCGTTCGGCGTCACTATTACCATCAGATAGATGCAGTAACCAAATCTCCTCAACATTACGGGTATCATTGGCTTTCAAGAATTCTTTCACATTCTCCAATCCGAAGTGAGAACGAAGCAGCCGTTTCTTTTGAGCAGGATGCAAGTGACCCGCAGCCACCCGCTTGTTAACGATATCTAAGGAATAATTGCACTCCACCATGATGTGAGTAAGGTCTTTGAAGCGATGTCGGCAATAGTAGGTATCAGTCAGGAAAACTAGTTTATCTCCCTCTGGATTGGCTAGCAGGAAACCTAACGGCTCCTCCACATCATGCTGAATATCAAACGGTAGAATTGTCCAAGTACCGATTGTGAACTGCTCTAACGCCTTTATGACCTTCAGACGATGTCCTGATAACCCTCTAGCAGTTGCCGTACCTGCGCTGGTGTAAATGTTTATACCTGCTCGCATGATGTCAGGAGCAGCCTTGCTATGGTCCAGATGCTCGTGTGTAATGAGGCAACCGGCAATGTCTGACATTCTAAAATTAAGCGCCCGCTGTATCGACTTATAAGGAAAACCGGCTTCCAGCAGAAGTACGGTATGCCCGTCATATATGCGATAGGCATTACCGGCGCTGCTAGAGCCGAAACATTGGATATCAATCATCAGAACTGCATCTCTTGTTCAAGAGGAGGGACATCATCAGCAAAATTGTTAAGATCATTACCAGCTTGAGCCTTATTTCCTGTCGGTTGTCTTTTGGTCTCAGTAGTTTTTGACTTCTCTGCTGTTGGAGCTTCAGTAGCCTTTTTATCAGCTGCTGCTCCAGGTGTGATATCAATAATCTTTCCGTTCGCATGTTCTGCAATCTCTGCTTTGACTTCTTCAGGTGTCACATCGACACGGTCGTCATACTCGTTTTCTGTCGACCGATTAATAGCATCGACCAGCAAGTCGCTGTCGTCACTGGTGTTGATATAAGCCTTGGCCGCACGGTTTATAACAGTCCGTTTTGCCATTTCTTGCGGGAATTTTTTATGGACAGATTGACTTGTTTTGCTCTGACTCCACGATGCATCAACTTCCTTTTTTGTCATGATGGTAAGGATTTCTTCATCATCAACCGACTTCACGACGGCATACACACCTAGAATTTCATTGTCTCTATTTTCAAAATTGGTTTCGTGCTTGACCAATTTTTCACGTCCGCCATTCACTGCATATTCAAAAACATCGCCCTTATAAATCACGTTTGCCCAAATATCTTTGACGTTGGACAAACGTTTCAGCACAGCTTGTGTCCCAAAGTAGGAACGGTTAAGCTGAAGCTTGCTGCCATACACAATGAAATAGCACTGTGTTTTGGCCGGGCTTAGACCTTGCACAACCATATCCAGCAGTGCATTTGCGACAGATTCCCGCGAGCATACCTCCAACGCAGGCTTACCATTCTTATCCTGTACCTCCTGGAGCTTGAAGAAGGCGCTTTTTAGCGCATTGCTCGCATTGTAATTTGGAGGCAAGATTAACCCATCATCCTGCAAACGTGTAAGGCTCCGATTAACATCATCGGTGATGTCCTTTTGAATAATTGCCACTTGATTACCTGCACTCATTCCTCTTCCTCCTCCTTAGCAAAATGACCATTGAAATACTGACTATTTTTCCTGATGTGATGATCGACTCCCAATTGAGATCCGGTAATGATCATCTCGATGCTATCCTCGTAATATGGCTTAATAGTTTGACCAGCGAATAATCCATTCGAAGGATCAGAAGCAGTAACTTTATAAGTGGTGCTCATTAGATCGCCTCCTGTATGGCTGCCGTCTCAATGCGCAGCTTCTTATCTGCTTCACTAACGACTAATCGGATTACCTGAGCATCAGTTCCGATCAGCTGCGTCACTGCTTCGGCATTATCTACGAAGATTGGAGCAGAGAATCCGTAATGCTCACCTAGCGTATTGATGATGTCCAAACCGACATTGATACGAGCCGCATTGTTGAGTCCACCATCATAAGGGACTCCCTTATAAAGCGTGTCGCAGACTTCCTTGATCCCGCCGTTGATTTGATCCTCAAAGAGTCGAAACCGTGCGAGCTTGAATTTGCTGTTGATCTTGGCATCCAGCATGCTGACCTTCGTCTTAGTGAATTCCTCGCAGAGGAACAGTTCATGCTGCAAGCGTTCGTACTCTGCTGCAAGTTCCCGCTCCTGTTTCTCTAGCTCCGTCACACGCAGCTGCGCTCGGCGTACACCATCGAATTTAGCGAGATCGCGTTCCATTTCTTCTATCTCAGCACGTTGCCGGCGAATCTCGGAACGGGCAGTTGCAGCAGCATCTTCACCTGAAGTTCTCAATACTTCAATCTGTTGTTTAACTTGAGTAGCTTCGGCAAGCTTACTCGCATATTCCGGATCAGAGGTAGGATCTTTAACACCTGCTCGAAGAACAGTTAGCTGATCATCAGCAGATGCGACCTCAGCCTGCAGGGTTTTCAAGGTACTGGTCAAACCTTCGATTTCTTCACGTAGCCGAATAATTTCCTGCTCGAATTTCTGAGCTTCAGCCACCGCTGCTTTTCCGGAATTATTGATACGCTCCTTACGCTCCGCTAGTCGACGATTAAATTCAGCATCTGCTTTGTCGTGAGCTACCTTAATTTGATCTTCTGGAAGTGACTGACCACAGGCTGGGCAATTGGCATCATAATCTTCAGGATGTTCGAAGGTAAGACTCTTCAGCTCAGCAAATTCTGTTCTCAAGCGATCTGCTTCTTGCCGACGATCAGTAACTAAGCGCTCATTCTGCTTGATACGTTGCTCCTTGTCCTCTACTGTACGGCGGTACTTATCCAACTCGTTATGCATCCGGTTCACTTCATCACGTTTGAGAGCCAACTTATCCAACAAATTGGATTGCATACGACTCTTGATATCGATCAGCTCGCCTTCAATTTCACGAAGCCGCTTTTCCTTAACTGCCACTTCCCCGCCAGAAAGGAAGCGGGACAATTCTGCCTCGCTGGATTCAACCCGGCGGCGAAGCATTGCGATATCTTCCTTTTGGAGCTCTTCATCCAGCTCCACAACATCCGGCATTTGACGCTGCACTTCACTGATCCGCACTGGCAGCTCCTTGATCTCCTTATTAATCACAGTGCATCGAGAAAAGATAACCTTTTTATGTGACTCAAGGTCGCGATCTCCCAGGATACCTGGTAATGAAGCAAGTTCCTTGTTACCGTGAATGACCTCGGCGTCCGTAAGATCACCGCATACCTCCAGTAATGTCTTTCGGCGCTCTTCTTTCTTTAGCTGTTCATTGAAGTAAGAAGGTGAAGTCAATAGTTTGAATAAATCCTCTTTGATAATGGAATCGACTTCGGCGGTGTACTCTCCCTTTTTCACAGGAACACCATCAAGGAAGTAGTTCGTTTCATGCCCTTCGAAGGCGTCCGTCGCGGAACCGCGCTTCTTAGTCCACTTCTCGGAGAAGACACGGCGGAAAGTACGGCGGCGTCCATCGATCAGGAAAACTCCCTCGACCTCGTGTTCCAACTTGTGCTGAAGAACCTTCCCCTCTCCATCCAAACCCTTAATCTCGAAGTCAGCCTTGTTCTGGCTGTCCTTACCGAACAAGAGCCAGACAAAGCCGTCGAACATAGTGGTCTTCCCAGTAGCATTGTCACCATAGACATCAGCGTCCCCGCCATTAGCGGCGAGGACAAGTTCTTTAATACCTTTGAAATTACGGAGCGTCAAGCGCTCCAAAACGATACGTTTCAAGCGATTCCCTCCTCGATTGCTGCATTACATTCAGCATGTAAGATCATTTGTTGATCAGGTGTTTCTGAGTAACGAATACTTTTCAGATAAGTCCGAATGGCATATTCGACTTCAGCTAATTGATCCGGATCAGCGTGCAGCTGAAAGGTTCCAGATTGCTGCCGAATTGAAAGAACCGAAGGCGTATAGTGTGTTGGAGGCTGAATTTCAACCTCAATACGCTGACCACTAATGTCAGCAGAAAAGGCAGTTAACATTACTTTCACTCCCTCTTGTGTAGTGCGCCCCCACCTGCTAAGATGGAGGCAAGTGAATAATTAAGTTTTCAATGAACAGTGATAGCCCATGCCAGTGGGCTATTTTTCGTTGTCGTGTTCAGCAATTTGCTTGTAATCCACAATTACAGGAGCGTTCTCGACACTGGCTATCATGTGGCCATCTTCGTCCAGAACGACATACTCAGAATGAATATGGTCCTCATACTCAGAACCAACCTGCTTAATTTCAATTACTTCATGGCTATCAATCTCGGTTCCAACTTCAAATACTCGTGTTGGATTACTAACCACTGTTAACTTTTGAATGACTTGCATAAGCTGCCTCCTTCCATATGTATTGATGCGTCAGCCGCATCTCCAAACGCCAACCCGGAGGAAAGGTTATTTCTAAGGGTCGACGCTTGGAGACAGGGGCCGAAGCCCTTGCTTTTCTTACTTAATTCCTGCCGCAACAGCCATTTGCTGAATAATTGCGCGGCTGTACAGTTTCCCTTCGAACGGAACCAAATCTTCCTGGCTACCAGTGATCGCACAGCCCGGCGCATACTTGCGGAAGATGATCTTGTCGTCGTCAACAAAGATCTCTACAGGGTCTTTGATTTCCAGATTCATCGTTCTACGCAGTTCAATCGGGATAACAATCCGTCCAAGCTCGTCAATTTTGCGTACAATTCCAGTAGATTTCATATTATTTAGCCTCCATAGGATTTATTTTTTGGTAGTGTTCTTTAAAAGTGTTCTGAATCTCAGAAGGTAGATTTTCGGTGACTTCCTTCCAAGAATCAAAAGCGGCCTGAGCGATGTCTCGCTTCCGCTCCAGTTCTAGCACCTCAAACCGGATGGATGCTGGGGAGTAAAGCGATTCTCGAAACCGTCTCTCTGCAACGAGTCTTTCATCCCCCACTTGTTTAAAGCGTTCAGCCAGAGCTTGACCGAAGCTTCTTATCTGCTGTTCTGTCACACAGCCCCCTCCTTGCGCTTTTGACGCTTCGAGGTTAAAATGGACACCAAGAGATTCTCTAACCGAGATTTCAAACCAAGTGACTGCCCTGCCAGGCGGTCATTTTTTATTTCTACTTCTGCAACGCGTATCATATTGTTCAAATAGCTCTCCGCATCCTCAATCCTTCCAGGTAGCATCACACTCGGGTTCTTACGGATCATCTGCAAGTTATGTGTTGCATGTTGACCCGCTTCTCTTGCCTCAGCAACCAATTGTTCTCTTTCCAAAGCGCTCCCTCATTTCAAATATTTTTTTGCTTTCAGCTCAGCTCGATGCTCTTTCCAAGTTCCCAACCAACTAAAGGAATACTCTTTACATATCACTGCAACCAGATGAGTCAGGGCCGTGATAGCTTCCACCGATTCCATAAGCAGTTGCTTTATTTGATGCCGCTCTGCATCCGTTATTTGTTCATTTGTTTTACTGATTGGAGCTTGCCCAGAGGCTTCAAGCACTTCTTGCATTTCTTCGATCGTTTTGAATAAAACGCTTGCTCTATGTAGGTCTACGTTGTCTAACCATGGGGCAAACGCCCCACCAGTTACATCTGCAGCAGCTGCTAGTGAGAGTTGCCCATCATCGTAATGTTCAATTACTGCTCTCATGACCGGTTTGGATGCTTTTCGAGTTCCCCTTGCAATTTTCCCTATTAAGGAAGCATCAGCATGAACGATAAGCCCTGCTTTTTCTCTGGTATCACCTGAGACCTTTAATGCTTGCTCTAATGCTGGTCCGAATTGTCCGATTGCCAACTTTTGATCCTCTCCTTTGTCCGTTTTATGGGATGCTATCGGACAGAGGCCTGATGTATGATGTTGTTAAGCAATTCCCCTTGCCGAATCCCCCACCCGCCGTAGCCGGTACAGCTTGGCGGGTTTCCTCATTCATAACGCTCTGTTTTTAACCAGTGGTACAGATCCGATTTAAGAACAGTTACTGCCTCGCCCTTCTTCCTATTCCGATTCAAATGTGGAAAGGTAGGATGATTGGTAAGCTCTTGAACTTTTGGAGCGCTCATTCTCAGTAACTTCATAATATGAGCTGGTCGGAGCACTTCTGGATATTCTCCATTCAACCGTAGTTCCGCAAGCTGCATTTCCAATTTTTCATTCTGCTCGGCAAGATCAGCCGCCAGGCGGAGGGCTTCCGCGAAGGTCGCTGGTGTTTTTACAGCCTTAGCCATGACGGTACCTCCTTACTTAACTTTGATTAACACATAACGAGAATAGCCTTGGCCATGCTCCCGGTAATCGAGAAGCCAACCTTCATTGATCAGCCGGTTAACTTCCTCAGACTTTCTTGTTTCCTTCACTTCACGAATATCTTGAATTTCCAATCAGATCACCTCCTTCTTTTGATCCGAAATTACCAAATCGGCAATTTCATCCTCAAAAAAAAGCTCATCTATTTCAACCCCTAAAATCTTAGCTACTTTTGCAAGTGTTTCTGCTGGAAACTTCCCACGACCAATCTCCAAGTAATAATAACCATTTGCACTTTCATAACCTAATCGGATAGCCATTTCTTCTAAAGAAAATCCTTTACTTTTCCGCAAATTTTTTATCTTTTTCAAATCAACTCTTCTCATTCCACCACCTCCAAGTTACCGATTCGGTAATTTATGTTTTGATTATAAATTACCAAAAAGGTAATGTCAATAATATTATTACCAATATGGCAATTTTATTTATTTACCAATATGGTAATGCTATTATTGTATTAAAGTTGAATCTATTTTTTAGGAAGGAGTTTCTATGCAAACCCTTGGCGGAAGAATTAAGAACCTTAGAGAAAAAAAGAACATCAAGCAAAAAGACTTGGCACAGCTTAGCGGACTCACAATCGTTCAGTTATCACGATATGAAACTGATGATAGAAAGCCAGATCCGGAAGCATTAAAAAATATTGCCGATGCTCTTGATACATCTGTAGATTATCTTCTTGGAAGAACTAACGATCCGTCACCTGTTCGCAAAGAAACTAACATGTCTTTTTATGGTGGTCCGGATAAATATACTCCAGACGAAATAGAAGAAATGGAAGCAGCTCTCTTACGTTATAGAGAGATGAAGAAACGCGCAGCTGAACAATCCAATCAAAAATTATAAGCAAATCCTCCAACCGATGGGGAGTATTCCAGGTGATCATGTGCAAAATGAAGTTAGACGAGGAGTTAATCAAGAAAAGCAAAGCGAAGAAGGTGCAAACTGGTTTTTTGCAGAAATATTCATTATTTCAGTGGTTTCTGGCTTTTACTTCTCTTCATGGTGGGTTTTTGGTGGAATATTAATAGGCTCAATCCTACTTGCCGTTAATAAAAAAACTAGACTTGCTTTATTGATATTATTAACTTTTGGCTGTGGCACTGTAGGTTGGATCATAGGGTCGTGGTTTGATAGTTCGGGTGCTTCTATCGTTCTTGCAATTTTTAGCCTATTGATATCTGGAGGCTATCACATCTGGGCCAATCGTTGGATGGAGGATAATTAATCATCTAGTTCAAATTAAACAAAGCCAGCAATGGCTTTTCTTTTCACAACAAAATAGAACATATGTACGTAAATCGGGGGCCATTATATGAATTATTCCAACTATTTCAAAACTCCTCTGGAACAATGGATTGAAGAACAATACAGATCAAACGGTGTTTTTACCCCTAATGATCTAGATATAGACAAGATCGCACTAAGCTTCGGGGTAGATATTGTTTATTATGACAAAAGAACATTTAGTGAAAATGAAGAAAGAGTCATTTTTTTAGACAACCGCAATGATCGTACAGAACAGCGTAAGGTTTTTTTTCATGAGCTTTGTCATGTAATTCGTCACTCAGGTGATCAACGCTGGATGCCAGATTTGTTTCGTGAAGCTCAAGAGATTGATGCTGACCGTTTTGCGTTATACGCCACGATCCCATTCTTTATGCTTGAGCAGATAACACTTCCCTTTCACAGGAGTGAAGCCATTAGCTTACTCGCTTTAGAATTCCATGCCTATCCAGAATTAGTTGAGTTGCGTCTCAAACAAGTGGAAGATCGAATAAACCATTCGGAGTTCATGTCAACCTTTACATACACCAACCAGATTACGTCTAGTCTTGAAACCACAATCCACGAATCCCCTGTTTCAGGCCTCGACTACCTTCAGGAGCCCCGTATTCATTCATTGTATGGTCTAGAAGACTTCTCTCGCCCACAAGCCTTAGTCATTGAGCAGCGTCAGGGTTTCAATTGGAACAAGCCACTGGACCTTAATGTCGAGCGAAACTATAAACTACATAGTTCGTCATTCCACCGTTCTCGACATGATGCTACCGTTCTGCCTGGAGACCTCTCCCTGCTTCCGAATCGTAAAGGGTATGTGACCATCAACTTATCTCGAGTGGCCTGGCGTCATGGCCAGGGCGTAACACGGTTGATTCTCCCTATGGATGCAATTGATGACGCTATAAATTTCTAGTTACGAAGGGATTGATGATTATGAAAGGCCATGTATACCTGAGGGGTAGAACATACACCTATGTCTTCGATTTGCCAGCAGATCCGTTGACAGGTGAAAGGAGCCAAAAATCAAAAGGTGGATTTAAAACCGAAAAAGAAGCATGGAGTGCATGCAGAAAAGCAATGACTGATGCTGAAAAAGGATTGGATCTAAAACAGTCTAAGATTACATTAGCAGAGTATTTGGTGGAATATTTGGAGACACATGCTAAACCCAACTTCAAACCAACCTCATATGACACAGAGAAAACCATAATTGAAGCCCGCATTATACCGGCACTAGGCAAAGTAAAGCTTCAGGCTCTCACCCCACGAACGATTAAGAGCTTCTATGCAGACCTTCGGAAGAAGTATTCGAAGGACTATGTAAAGAATATCCATGGTGTGCTGAAACGCGCTCTCAGACTTGCATACTCTGAATCTGGCCTATTGGCAGAAGATATAATGAGTAAAGTATCTATGCGGAGTAAGATAAACGCGAACGAGCAAAAGGAGATGCAGTTCTGGACCATAGAGGAATTCACCCAGTTCCTTAATTCATCCAAGTATCATGTTCATTATATTGTGTTTTCATTGGCAATTTATACTGGAATGAGACGCGGTGAAATCCTTGGACTTCGCTGGGGTGATATCGACTTTGAAAAGAAAGAACTCAAGGTGATCCAGACGGCCAACTGGACACGTGATGGTTTAGTCATTCAACGTCCCAAGACGAATGATTCCATACGACGGGTAAAACTTTTTCAGAATATTATTGATGACCTTAAGGAACGCTACAAGCAAATCGAGGCTTATAAAAAAGAATATGGAGACTCATATGAGGATAATGACTTAGTATGTTGCTACCCTGGCGGAGGTTATATAAAGCCAAAAAGAATTACTGAAGGTATGGACGTACTTGTACGTAAAGCAGGTGTCAAAAAAATTAGGTTCCACGACCAGCGACATACACATGCATCATTCTTATTGGCGATCGGAATAAATCCAAAGGTAGCTGCTGAACGACTGGGTATGACTCCAGCGATGTTCAACGAACGATACTCACACCTACTCCCAATCATGCAGGAAGAGGCCGTTGACAAAATTGAAGCAGAACTGAATAAATACGCTGAAAAACAGCTCGAAAC
The DNA here is from genome assembly GCF_038002725.1 of Paenibacillus sp. FSL H7-0323. NCBI lineage: Bacteria > Bacillati > Bacillota > Bacilli > Caryophanales > Paenibacillaceae > Paenibacillus > Paenibacillus sp. FSL H7-0323. The sequence goes on from NZ_JBBODB010000001.1 coordinate 3,220,107, forward strand.
TGCTGAAAAATAATTCCCGTTAGCAAATCCGTTAGCAAGCTCAAAATCCTGGTCTTTATCCATTCTATTTTCTTAATATTACAAAGCCTATAGACAGCAAAAAACCCTTACAAAGTAAGGGTTTTTGATAAGTGGGCCCTGAGGGACTCGAACCCCCGACCAATCGGTTATGAGCCGACCGCTCTAACCAACTGAGCTAAGGGCCCGGATCTAAAAATATCCGAATGTACAATTGCTGTTGTAATAAAATTGGTTGCGGGGGCAGGATTTGAACCTGCGACCTTCGGGTTATGAGCCCGACGAGCTACCGGGCTGCTCCACCCCGCGTCAGAAATAATATTCAAACAGCGACAATAAATAATATACAGTACAAAATGGGTCTACGTCAAGGATGAATTTGTAAAAGTTCTCAAGGCAAAAATCTAACCCCATATCTTCCTTTGCGGGATCGATAAATCTCCACAAAACTTGGGTCATGATAGCCATAAATCCAGCCATCTTGCTCCAGTCTTTTTGCCAAACAGCCTGCTTGAAATCTCGTTCTGAACAGTTTCGCGAAGTATATCCAATTCATGATGCCCTCTTCTCCTTTTCGCAAATTAATCTTACGCTGCTCTGAACTTATCATGCCCAAGTTCCACAAAATAAGCCACCGGAAATCCGGTGGCTTCTACATATTCCAAAACTCAATCCCCTATGGAGTCAAAATAATATGTGGGATCTTTTTCGAGCGTACCCAGCATCGTATTCCCTTGCTTCTCCCAAGCTTTAAGTGCACTCTCGACCGTTCTCTTGCCCTGATAAACTTCTGTGAACAGTTGACGCCCAACATCGTTAATACGGCTAATTCCAGGCTTCTGTGTTTGTAGGACGTTCATCAAAGGATCATTGGCTGGTAATGGTTTAAGCGTATAGAAGGACTCCAGATTTACTGAAGGTACTTTCGTGGTAATGTAATCCTTACGGGAAGTTAGTTCCCCGCGGGTATGGGCTTTAATTTTAGCTACTTCATTACTGTTGACGAATTTGATCAAATCCCACGCATCTTCCTTATTAGCAGCCATAGTGTTGATAGCCATCATATTACCTACCCAAGTACCTACAGCCACTCCTGGTTTCTCCTTAAAAGTAGGTACGGTAACGAAACCCCAATCGACAGGATTATAATTTTTGATCTTTGCTGCATTGCGGCTCACACCTGCAAGCTCATTAAGATAATCGTATTCTCCAATTACCATTGCAGCTTTTCCGGTAAGGAAGAGATCCCCTTGGACAGGACTATAGGTACTCCGTTCTGTTTCTATAAAATCCATACCGTTTAACCCAGGTGTAATTTGCTTTTTCACCAATTGGCTGTAGGTCGTCCAAGCTTGACTCCACTGTGTTTGGTTTACCTCCATCTTATGTCCCTTGTTGTCATACATAGCAAGCTCCAGCGGTGAGACATAGGTCTGCATATCCCAGAAAGGATCGCTCATATAACGGTTCATTGAAAAGCCATATATACGCTTATCTTTATTTGTCGATTTCTTGGTCACCTTTTCGGCCAGCGCGAACACTTCATCCCAAGTCATTCCATCTGTCGGATAACCTACACCAGCAGCATCAAAAATACCTTTGTTAAAATATAACGCACTCGACATAAAAGTCGGCGCTAACGCGTAAAGACTTCCTCCACCCAGCTCACGAACTCCACTTAGCATCGTAGGCGCCATATTGCTTAAATCATATTGATCTCGTGCGATAAGCGGCTCCAGCGGTTGCACCAGATTATGTTCCACCAAACTCTTCACCAATGTACTATCACCGACGATTACATCAACTGGCTCTGCACCGCCCATAATTGCTCGGATATTCTCCAGATTATCTGGGTTAACCTCTGGATAGGTGCTGTCAAAACGAAGCTCATTCATATTGATGGCTGGAATAATCTCAAGTTTGATTTCAGGATGCTGCAATTCATACATATCTGTAAACTGCTGACGAAAAGAAGAATCGTCCTCTCCAGACCAGAGGCTGCCAATACGTAACACGCGCTGTTCTGTAGATGGCTTAGAAGCCTCCGCCCAGGCTGTGTGCCTGCTTTCAGAAATTAAAGGTAATAGGAGTGCTGCACATATTCCAAAGCTTAACCAGCGCCACCATAGCCTTCTATTATTATTTATATGATTCATTCTTGAACCCTCCCATAAAATACTCAATCCATCCACCTAATGAATAATTACCCATAATTCTAGTAACAGTATATAGCCTTATTCAGGAGGGGAAGTTACAGGCTGTTTAAAGTTATGCTACGATTTCTTCATATTATTTCTATAAAAAACGTTCCGGGAGTTTCCTGAGGATACTGAAATGCCTTTCTGCGGCAGGATAATTGCACTTTGTGCAACTATTAAAACGGAGTGTGTTGTATTTCTCCTTTTAATTGCACTATGTGCAGTTAAAAAACGTTATTAGGTGCTTTCGGCGGATTTCTGGCGGATGTAATTGTACAAAGTACAACTATATCGCCAGATCCTCTAAGGAAGGTTAGTTTAAATGCACAAACTGCAACTATTCGGCGTGTGTGACGACATTGCGATAGCATCCCCGGGTGTCAGAGCGTTCAGAGCGTAGAGCGACAGCGCATAGCAGCAGAGTTTCAGAGCTTTCAGAGCGTAGAGCGATAGCGCATAGCAGCAGAGTATCAGAATCCAGAGTGTCAGAAACGCAATATACCAGAGCGACAGAGCGCAGGTCAGCCAAGTGTCACAACGTGAATGTAAATGTGAATGTAAATACAAACACAAAAACCCGACTCTCCACTCTACTTTTCCTTTTACCAATACAGCATTCGCCTTCCCTACTAACTAACCTACTGACTAACCTGCTACATTTCATGTGACCGGCACAAATCGCCCCTTCTACGCAGGATAATTGCACTTTGTGCAACTATTAAAGCGGAGTGTGTTGTGCTTCTCCTTTTAATTGCACTATGTGCAGTTAAAAAACGTTATTAGGTGCTTTCGGCGGATTTCTGGCGGATGTAATTGCACAAAGTGCAACTATATCGACAGATCCTCTAAGGAAGATTAGTTTAAGTGCACAAACTGCAACTATTCGGCGTTTGAGACGACATTGCGATGGCATCCCCGGGTGTCAGAGCGTTCAGAGCGTAGAGCGACAGCGCATAGCAGCAGAGTGTCAGAGCGTTAGCGCATAGCAGCAGAGTATCAGAGTGTTCAGAGCCAGAGCGTATAGCGATAGCGCATAGCAGTAGAGTTTCAGAATCCCGAATGCCAGAGTTTACACCTGCCGCGGCTGGATCATTGCATCTTTCTGCAATAAATAACAACGTACTTCATGCACCTATACAGCAGAATGCGCTTTAAGCTTTCCTTTTTATTACACTCAGTGTAGTTAAAAAGAAAAGCCTCCCACCAAAATGTGAGAGGCCCGTCCAAACTATAATCAGATATTTAGTTTAAACGCCAAATGCGGAAGGATCTTTTCTCCAAGATTTCAGCAGTTCCACATCTGTAGCTGCGATCTTGCCTTGTGTAAGAGCCACATCAATCAATGTGCTGTAGTTGGATAAGCTTTGTAATGGCATTTCAGCTGCGGCAAAAGCATCCACCGCACGGTCCAGCTCGTAGCTGAAGATTGCCAATACAGCCAACGCTTCTGCGCCTGCTTCTTGCACAGCTTGAGCTGCTTTGATGGAGCTTCCGCCAGTGGAGATCAGGTCTTCGATAACGACTACCTTTTGCCCCGGCTTAATCAGTCCTTCGATCTGGTTCTGCTTGCCGTGACCTTTAGCTTTATCGCGGATATAAGCCATTGGCAGATTAAGTTTATCAGCTACCCAAGCTGCGTGAGGAATGCCTGCGGTTGCTGTACCTGCGATCACCTCTGCGTCTGGATACTGGCTTTTAATAAGCTCAGCGAAGGCATCAGCAATATAGTTACGTACCTCTGGGTAAGCCATAGTCAGACGGTTATCGCAATAGATCGGGGATTTAATACCAGAGGTCCAGGTAAAAGGCTCCTGCGGACGCAGTGCCACTGCTCCTATCGTAAGCAGATAACTTGCTACTTGTTCACTTCTATTTAATGTACTCATGCTAGGGTCATCTCCTCAATAATATTTAGTGCTGCTTGACGTGGATCAGCCGCAGTTGTAACAGGACGGCCTACCACCAGAAAGTGGCTGCCTTGCTGAATGGCTTTGCCCGGCGTCATCACCCGGGACTGGTCACCTAGGGATGCACCTGCTGGCCGGATACCAGGTGTAACTGTACAAAATGCGGGCCCACAAGCCTCTGCGATCGCTGAAGACTCTTGCGGTGAAGCCACCACTCCATCCAGACCTGCAGCGGCTGCCAGCTTAGCGTATCTGACTACAGTATCTGCTACGTCTCCTGCGATTCCAATTTCGTTATTCATCACTTCTTGGCTCGTGCTGGTCAGCTGTGTAACTGCAATAATCAAAGGCATTTTAAGCGCAGCATTCGCATTAACTACTGAAGCAGCGCCTTCCCGGGCTGCAGCCATCATCGCTGAGCCTCCTGCGGCATGTACGTTAAACATATCCACACCGAGGTTCGTAAGGCTTTCTGCCCCGCCTTTTACCGTGTTAGGAATATCATGCATTTTGACATCTGCAAATACAGAATACCCCCGAGATTTCAGTTCATTAATGAATTCCGGTCCGGCTGCATAAAAAAGCTGCATTCCCACTTTCATATAACAAGGAATCCCTTCCAGCTTGTCAATCAAGGTTCTTGCCCCTGCAACATCAGGGTAATCTAAGGCGATCATCAAGCGATTCGCCATTTCATTCCACTTTGCATCTCCCTGTCCCATAACCGTTCTCCCATCCAGTGCAGACTTAAATCCACACTCTTCATTTATTAGCCCCTAGGCATAGCGGAACGGTCTGCGTAAACGCAAACCGCCCTATACATCTTTATGAGATTAGTTTAATTGACCGACAAAAGCAGGCATGGACTGTGACGAGAAGTTGATCGTCTGCAGCATTCTGAGCAGTGCCGTTACTGTATCGAGTGATGTCATACATACGACGCCATTCTCAACCGCTTCACGACGGATACGGAATCCATCACGCTCTGGTGTTTTCCCTTTAGTCAGTGTATTAAAGACGAAGTTGGCTTGCCCACCACGAATCAAGTCGAGAATGTTCGGCGCACCTTCATCCAGCTTGTTTACGTTCATTACGTTGAGACCTGCTTCTTCAAGCGCTTGAGCGGTGCCTCCGGTAGCAATGATCTTGTAACCCAGCGAGTGGAAGCCTTTCATAAGCTCTACAGCTTCTGCTTTATCTTTATCTGCCACTGTAACGATGATAGCGCCGGTTGCTGGAATTTTCATTCCTGCTCCGATTAGACCTTTATACAAAGCTTTTGCATACAATTTATCGCGGCCCATAACTTCACCCGTCGATTTCATTTCAGGTCCGAGCGTTGGTTCTACTCTACGCAGCTTGGCAAAAGAGAACACCGGCACTTTAACCGATACATAATCACTTTCCGGCCATAGACCTTCTGTATAACCGTCATCTTTCAGCTTGCCGCCGAGAATGATTTTGGTTGCCAGATGCGCCATTGGAATTCCAGTTACTTTACTCAAGAATGGAACCGTACGCGATGAACGTGGATTTACTTCAATTACGTACACTTCATTTTGATAGATTACGAACTGGATGTTGACCAGACCAATCGTTTTCAATTCCTTAGCAATCTTGATTGTGATCTCAGCAATTTTTGCTTTCAGACCTTCATCCAGATATTGCGGAGGATATACAGCGATGGAGTCACCGGAGTGAACACCGGCACGCTCAACATGCTCCATGATCCCTGGAATAACTACCGTCTCACCGTCACAAATTGCGTCTACCTCAACCTCTTTACCTAACATGTAACGGTCAATCAATACCGGATGCTCCGGATTTACCTTAACCGCTTCTACCATGTAGCTAAGCAATTCCGCATCATTATATACAATTTCCATTGCGCGTCCACCCAGTACATAGGAAGGACGTACCAACACCGGATATCCAAGCGATTGTGCAGTTTCTACTGCTTGATCTACGTTGATAACCGTCTTTCCTTTTGGTTGGGCAATATCCAGACGAGCCAACAAAGCTTCGAATTTCTTCCGGTCTTCAGCTTCGTCAATACTGTCTAGGCTAGTTCCGAGAATCTTAACGCCAGCCGCACTTAGTGGTGCAGCAAGGTTAATGGCTGTTTGGCCTCCGAACTGTACGATAACCCCAATCGGATTCTCTTGCGCAATTACGTTCATTACATCTTCAAAGAACAAGGGTTCAAAATACAACCGGTCCGAAGTATTAAAGTCGGTAGATACAGTCTCAGGGTTATTATTGATAATAACCGCTTCATAACCTGCCTTCTGAATCGCCCACACCGCATGCACAGTGGAGTAATCGAACTCAATCCCTTGGCCGATCCGGATTGGACCCGATCCAAGCACGATAACCTTTTGTTTATCGGAATGAATGACCTCATTTTCAGTCTCATAAGTAGAGTAGTAGTAAGGTGTAGAAGCTTCGAACTCAGCTGCACAGGTATCTACCATTTTGAATACAGGCGTTAATCCTCGCTCTAAACGAAGCGCGCGTACATCAGCTTCTTTGGTGTATTTACCGTTCGCTTGTCCTTCTGCACGTATCTCAGCAATCGCGCGGTCTGTAAAACCTCTGCGTTTAGCTTGATACAAGGTTTCTTCTGATAAGCTTTCATCCCCACGGATGACCTCTTCAAAGTTGATCAGTCCCTCGATTTTGGACAGGAACCACCAGTCTACGTTAGTAATGTCTTGAATCTCTTGCAAGCCAAATCCGCGGCGGAAAGCTTCAGCGATCAAGAACAACCGCTCATCATCAGGTTTTGCCAGACGTTCACGCAGGACGCTTTCTTCCAGATCCTCAGCGCCCGGCAGACGGAAACGGTGTACACCGATTTCCAGGGAACGAATTGCTTTATGAATGGACTCTTCAAAGGTACGACCGATGGCCATAACTTCTCCAGTTGCTTTCATTTGTGTGCCCAGCTTACGGTTCGCATGAATGAACTTGTCGAACGGCCAGCGTGGGATTTTGCTTACGATATAGTCAAGTGTAGGCTCGAAGCAAGCATAGGTCTGTCCAGTAACTGGATTGACGATTTCATCGAGTGTGTAACCAAGTGCGATTTTGGCAGCCATTTTGGCAATCGGATAACCAGTTGCTTTCGAAGCCAAAGCCGAAGAGCGGCTGACACGTGGATTTACTTCGATTACATAATATTGATAGCTTTGCGGATCCAGTGCGAACTGCACGTTGCAGCCACCCTCGATATTCAGCGCACGAATGATTTTGAGTGAAGCGCTGCGCAGCATTTGATATTCACGATCGGATAACGTTTGGCTAGGTGCCACAACGATACTATCACCCGTATGCACACCTACCGGATCAAAGTTCTCCATGTTGCAGACAACGATACAGTTGTCATTCGCATCACGCATAACCTCGTATTCAACTTCCTTCATGCCGGCAATACTTTTCTCCACCAAACATTGTCCAATTGGACTATAACGAATACCTGCTTTGACAGTCTCAAGCAGCTCTTCTTCGTTGTCGCAGATCCCGCCGCCGGTGCCGCCAAGCGTATAGGCTGGGCGTACAATCAGTGGGAAACCAATTTCCTCAGCGAATTTCATCGCTTCATCTACTGTGGTAATAATAGTGCTCTCTGGTACAGGCTGTTCCAATTCGCGCATCAAATCGCGGAACAAATCGCGATCCTCTGCTTTTTCAATGGATTCAAGCTGGGTACCTAGAAGCTTAACATTCTCTTGTTCTAGTACTCCTGCACGAGCCAATTCTACAGCCATATTAAGACCTGTCTGTCCTCCCAAAGTTGGCAACAAGCCATCCGGGCGCTCCTGGCGGATGATGCCAGTTACGAATTCAAGGGTAATCGGCTCGATATAAACTTTATCAGCCATATTGGTGTCAGTCATGATAGTCGCTGGGTTACTGTTGATCAGCACAACTTCCACGCCTTCTTCTTTCAGGGCCTGACAGGCCTGAGTTCCGGCGTAGTCAAATTCTGCGGCTTGCCCGATAACAATCGGTCCAGAACCAATTACTAATATTTTTTTAAGCTTTTCATTCTTAGGCATGTTATAGAGCTCCTTTCACGGCTTCAAGCTGTTTTACTGTAGGTTTTGGCGCCGTGATTCTGGCGTTTGCCGCAAGCTGCGCCTGGCGCGAGCTTACAGGTGTGTTAGCTTTATGGTCAGCGATCATCTGTAAGAAACGATCGAATAAATAGCTGCTGTCATGAGGTCCCGGTGCTGCTTCTGGATGGTACTGTACTGAAAATGCAGGGTAACGGGTATGTTTAAGTCCTTCAACGGTCTTATCATTATTATTAATGTGAGTAACTTCTAGATCCGTGCTCTTCACAGAATCTTCATTCACTGTGTAGCCATGGTTCTGAGAAGTAATGAAGCAACGTCCGCTCTCCAATTCTTTAACCGGATGGTTACCGCCACGGTGCCCGAATTTCAGCTTCTCTGTATCCGCGCCACAAGCCAGTGCAAACAGCTGGTGACCTAAGCAGATGCCGAAGATTGGGTATTCACCAAGCAATTCCGAGATCGTCTTCACTGCGTGTGGAACATCTTTCGGGTCCCCAGGGCCGTTGGACAGCTGGATACCATCTGGATTGAGGCGACGAATCTCATCAGCGGTTACGTCATGAGGTACAACTACAACATCACAACCGCGATTGTTCAACTCGCGCAAGATGCCAGCCTTCGCCCCGTAATCTACCAAGACGATGCGCTCTTTGGTTCCTGGACTATTGTACATGCTTGGAGTAGATGTGCGAGCTACCTGATTGCGCAATTCTTCAATTGAGGTGTCGCCCATCATTTCCATCAATTCCTCTACACGTTTGTTAGAGGTAGTCAGGATCGCCTTCATTGTTCCGTAGTGGCGAATAATCCGCGTCAACATCCGGGTATCAATCTCGCTGATTCCAGGAATATCATATTCTTTCAGCAGGTCGTCCACACTGTATTCTGCGCGCCAGTTACTTGGAACTTCTTCATGACGACGCACTACAAAACCGTGTACGAAAGGTCGAACAGATTCGAAATCATCCCGCGTAATCCCGTAGTTCCCGATCAATGGGTACGTCATGGTAACGATTTGTCCGCAATATGAAGGGTCAGACAGCACCTCTTGATATCCTGTAATTCCTGTGTTAAAAACAACCTCGCCTGTCTTTTCACCTTCAGCGCCAAATGCGGTACCTGTAAATAAAGTTCCGTCTTGAAGCAGCAATCTCGCCTGCATTCCCTTCCACTCCTTCATGTTCTGTAGTCTGATACGTATGCCTTGCATGCCTTCCGGAGTGTACGCGCTCAAATTGCTGATCTGTAAAGATCAGCAATTTCGCCTCACCAGTCCGCTAGTTTTTCTCAGTCCATACGGCTTTGCCGTCCACCCAAGTTTTTACTGGCCAACCCTTAAGCTTCCAGCCGCCAAAAGGAGTGTTACGTCCTTTGCTTGCGAAGGAACTTGGGTCTACTTCTTTTTCCTGCTCCAGATCGATCAGTGTCAAATCTGCAGGAGCTCCGATCTCCATAACCCCGGTGTTCAATCTGAATACCCGTGCAGGATCGGCAGTCATTCTTTGTACTAGTAAGGATAAATCCCATTTTCCTGTTTCTACAAATGATGTGTATAAGAGTGGGAAAGCTGTCTCGAATCCAACGATACCAAAAGGTGCCAGCTGCATTCCTTTCGCCTTCTCTTCTTCACTATGTGGCGCATGATCTGTAACAATCATATCTAGTGTGCCATCAAGCAACCCTTCGATACACGCTTCAACATCGCGGCGGGAGCGCAGCGGCGGGTTCATTTTCCAATTGGCATCCAGGCCTGGAATATCGTCTTCAGCAAGAAGCAAGTGATGCGGACATACCTCAGCAGTTACTTTAATGCCGATCTCTTTTGCTTGGCGAATCAGCCGCACCGACTGTTCAGTACTGACATGGCATACATGGTAATGAACGCCTGTCGCTTCTGCCAGCAAAATATCGCGTCCAACATGGATCGCTTCTGACTCATTCGGAATTCCTTTGAGGCCATGCTTCTTAGCGAACTCACCTTCAGCTACACAGCAGCCTTCAACCAGTGAATTATCTTCGCAGTGGGCAATGACTGGCATATCGAGCGATGCTGCGATGTTCATTGCATCTTTCATCATTTGAGCACTTTGTACGCCCACACCGTCGTCTGTATAACCAATAGCTCCAGCTTCTTTGAGCGCTGCAAAATCCGTCAACTCACGTCCGAGCTCATTTTTCGTAATGGCTGCATAAGGAAGCACTTTAACTAGTCCTGCTTCACGCGCCTTGTCTTTCACAAATTGCACGATCTCCGGGCTATCTGTCACCGGACGAGTATTTGGCATACATGCAATGGTTGTAAATCCGCCTTTAGCAGCTGAGCGACTTCCGGTTTCCACTGTTTCCTTGTGTTCAAATCCCGGTTCACGCAAGTGCACATGCATATCAATGAGTCCCGGAATGAGCAGCTTACCTTCAGCATCAATGATCTCCGTGGCTTCTCCGATAGCTTCATTTCCGTCGATTATAGCCGAGATCACACCCTCCTGAAGTTCGATGTGTTTGCGCTCAAGCAAGCCTTCCTTATTCAATACGCTGGCGTTTCTAATAATCACTGTCATGATTCTACCTTTACCCTCAGATCACAGCTGCGGGCCCTCTCGTTATTATATAATAAAAATTCATATTTGTGTATATTTATTAGTCTCTATACGTTAGCATTCTGTAAGCTTATAGTAAAGCTCTTTCGAGAACCGCCATCCGGACCGGTACGCCATTAGACATTTGCGGGAAAATCCGCGATTGACTGCACTCAACTACTGCATCATCAATCTCTAGATTCCGGTTAACCGGAGCTGGATGCATAATGATTGTGTCTTTGGCCAGCTTAGCTGCCCGCTCTTCTGTTAGACCATAGTGGCTACGGTAATCTTCAGCAGACAGCTTAATGCCGGAAGTATGGCGCTCGAGCTGTACTCGAAGCATCATTACTACATCCGCTTTAAGAGCTTCTTCCATAGTTACGTAAGGCGCATACTCCATAATCTCAGGAGCCTTCATATTATCCGGTGCGCAGAACTGCACCTTGGCTCCCATTTTCGTAAGCCCCCAGAGATTAGAGCGCGCTACGCGGCTATGCATAATGTCCCCAATGATGGAGACTGTCAGGCCCTTTAGTTCCCCAAAGGTTTTGGTCATGGTGTATAAATCAAGCAGCGCCTGCGTAGGATGTTCATTGTTGCCGTCGCCCGCATTGATAAGCGGTATGGACACCTTCTCAGCTAACTGCTGCAGCACACCTGCAGGCTTCAAACGCACAACTCCGGCATCGATCCCCATCGATTCCAGTGTGCGCACTGTATCGTAGATCGACTCCCCTTTTTCTACACTAGAAGCTGCAGCCGTAAAATTAAGTACTTGCGCACCTAGTCGTTTCTCTGCCATCTCGAAAGAGAAGCGTGTGCGTGTGCTGTTCTCAAAAAACATGTTAGAAATAAAATGGGAGTTCAAGATGGGCGTTAGCTTTTCACTTTGATTGTCCCAAAATGCTGTTCTGTCAAGCAGTTGGATAATTTCCGACCGGTCAAGCTCTTTGATTCCCAGCAGACTACGTTCCTTTACCTTGGTAAGTGTCATGATGTTATCGTTCCTCCCGGTTTGAAATAATGTAGACCTCATCTTTGCCGTCGTATTCCTTCAGCGCCACTTCAATCTGCTCGTGCTTTGAGGTAGGTACATTCTTACCGATGTAGTCCGGCCGGATCGGCAGCTCGCGGTGTCCGCGGTCAGCCAGTACTGCCAGTTGAATCATTCGTGGGCGTCCGCAATCCATCAAAGCGTCCATCGCCGCGCGGATGGTGCGTCCGGTGTAAAGTACATCATCGAACAAAATGACTTTCTGATCATGGATGCCAGCACTTCCTGAAGTAATAACGACGTTGCTCTTCACTACTGCTTCACTGCCTTCCACTTCACGGTCATCCCGGTAATGTGTGATATCCAGCTCACCGTATGGAATCTCGACACCTTCAATCTCCTTGATGCGCTCAGCGATACGCTGTGCCAGATACACACCTCGTGTCCGAATGCCGACCAGCAGACAATTCTCGATACCTTTGTTCTTCTCCAAAATCTCATGAGCAATACGCGATAAGGCCCGGCGGATCGCCGTTTCATCCATAATGACATTTTTCTCAGTAACCATAATCTTGTCACCCTCCAGCTTGTTCGCCTATTCAAGTTCCCGGAAATCAAAAAACTCCTTGCCTATAACAGGCAAGGAGTGAAATCCGCAGATGAGGAAGATGACGGCCGCGCGCATAAAAAGACAGTTCCGTATTTACACACGGATACCTTTCTAAGAGTCGCGAACCTCGATTCACGTTACCTTGCCAGCCTCACAGGACTGAATTAAAGGCGCTATTCATTTAACAAGAATTATGACAGAACAACCCCCTCATGTCAACTTTCTCTGCCTAAACTTTTGCACTTCTCTTCCTTACTTCTATTAACAACAAGGGGGAGGCGGTACTCAGTATATCTGCATAAAAAACGAGGCTGGTCCCAAATAGCCTTTCATCGCTTTTTTTGACAGCCTCGTTTATGTTCTTAACACTACTTAATGTCCAAATGATTCAAAAGGCGCACCTAGTAATGCTGAAAATGATGCAATCGGTGAGGTACTTATATAGTAATTAAGGAATTTCTCCCTGAAATTCAGTGATTTCTGTTCATCGGACTTGTTATTAGGGATAACTTCCCTAATTGTTGGCCGATTCAGTGATTAATATAGAAAACCACCTAATTATTAGGGAGTTTTTCCCTGATTTCGTACATTTAGAGCGAATATCGGCTAATTTCAGGGATTTTTTCCCTAATTAGTTTATAACTCACTCTTTACTTCGCACAAACACAGAACGCATATCGCTCACCACACAAGCCCACCGCAGAAAGTCCACTGCACAAATTCCACCGTCACAGCTACCACAAATCATCTACTGCAAGCTGTACGAAAATCAAATATTGCAGTCAACCACCACCCACCCGAATAACAGAACACTACACTAAAATGCACTACAATACACAACACGTGGCATATAGTCATACGGCACAGTAACATCAACAACATTTCCTATTCCATAAAAAAGAAGCTGCCCCCAAGTAGAATTCACTACTTTTGGGACAGCCTCATTAATTTCAATAACAATGCTTAAAACTCAAATTCCACATCACTAAGACGTCTTTGAATTTCAGAGATGACACGTCTCTCTTCCTCTTCACCTTTAGCAATAAAGGTAACGGAGAAACGAACAAACGGACCTGCATCATCCCAAGGCACAGTGGAGATCAGCTTCTCACGAATGAGGAATTGGGAGAAATCTTCACCGGATTCAAAGCGACGGCCGTCTTTGATTCCCTTAGGTGCAGCGACATACAGGAAGAAGGAACCTTTTGGCTTCTCAGCTTTAAAGCCGAGACTGTTCAGTGCATCAACCAGCAGGTTGTGACGACGGGAGTATTTATCCGCTATCGCTTCAGTAATCTCCGGATGAGCAAGACCATAAGCCGCTGCTTTTTGAATCGCGATAAATTGGCCGGAATCGTTGTTATCCTTCACATCGCTGAAGGCTTTAACCACTAGCGGATTACCAGCCACAAAACCAATTCTCCAGCCCGTCATATTGTAAGACTTAGAAAGAGAATGCAGCTCTACACCCACATCCTTTGCACCTGGAACGGAGAGGAAGCTAAGTGGCTTCAAACCGTCATAGGTCAAGGCAGCATAAGGTGCGTCATGAATAACCACTACATCGTATTTTTTCGCCCATGCAACGACCTCAGCAAAAAACTCAGGAGTGGCACTAGCGCCCGTTGGATTGTTTGGATAGTTTAGATAAAGAAGCTTAGCTTTACGAGCAATGTCTTCCGGAATTTCATTCAGATCTGGAAGGAATTTGTTCTCCTTCTTCAGCTCCACTGTAAATACTTGTCCACCCAAATATTTAGTATGTGTACCCAAGACTGGATAACCCGGCACGGTCATAATCGTGATATCACCTGGATTGATGAAACAAGATGGCAACATAGCCAGCGCAGGCTTCGATCCGATGGAGTGAACTACCTCCGTGTCTGGATCAATTCCTTCCACCCGGAAAACTTCCCGCAAATATTCAGCAGCAGCAGTCTTGAATTCGGCAATTCCATTGTCCGCATATCCGCGGTTTTCTTCCTTCGCTGCTTCTTCAGCAAGCTTAGCTACGATACCCGCATCAGCCATCTCATCCGGCTCGCCTACGCCCATATCAATTAGTTCAATGTTAGGAAAATCCTGTTTTGCGGATGCTTTAGCACGTTTGATTTTCTCGAATTTATAAATCGAAGTGTCTTTGCCATAATTGGCACCGCCGATGCGGTCTGCAAAATTAGTCTGAATGAAGCTATCTTGGTATTGTTCAATACTCATACTGTCATCTCATCTCCTGAATATCTATTCTACTTTTAAAAGAAACGGCTTCGCCGTCCCTTGGATGGCGTATGTTTCCGGATATCCGTTTCATTATAAAAATAAGGATAAAGAATAAGGCATTACCCTTTCTTTATCCTTATGTTTTTAAATATGCCGTAAAGTAGTGTTCAATACCATAGACTAATTATCACTTCATTTGTACTTATCTGCTGCGTAGTGTGAACAGCACTTCTTCCATATCCTCTGGAATAGGTCTGCTGAATTCTTTATATTCACCTGTGGTAGGATGAACAAATCCAAGCACCGCCGCATGCAACGCTTGTCCATTCATCGTAGTGCCCTTGCTGCGTCCATATATCGGATCACCTACAAGTGGATGGCCAATGAACTTCATATGTACCCTGATTTGATGCGTGCGGCCAGTCTCCAGCTGCAGCTCCAGCAGTGTACAATCTCCGAAACGTTCCATTACTGTAAAATGGGTTACGGATTTCTTGCTGTTCTTTTCGGTTACTGTGTATAGCTTGCGATCATGTGGATCTCTGCCAATCGGTGCATCAACAGTGCCCTTATCATGCGACAAGTTGCCGTGTACGACTGCAATATATCGGCGCGTAACACTATGCTCTTTAAGCTGTGCGGCAAGCGAGGCATGACTGGCATCATTCTTAGCCACCATGATAAGACCAGAGGTATCCTTATCGATCCGATGTACAATACCTGGACGAATCTCACCGTTAATGCCGGACAGATCCTTACAGTGATACATCAGCGCATTTACTAAGGTGCCTGACGGATGTCCCGCAGCTGGGTGCACAACCATGCCCCGAGGTTTATTAATCACAATGACATCGCTGTCTTCATATACAACTTCAAGAGGAATGTTCTCCGCGATCAAATCCGTTACTTCTGCTTCAGGGACAACAACGCTAACCACGTCGCCTTCCGATAACTTATAGTTGGCTTTCACTGGCTTGCTATTAACCGTAACGTTACCGCCGCTGATCCACAGCTGCACCTGAGAACGGGAAATTTCTTCTTCCCATGATTCCGTAATATATTTATCGATTCGCTCCCGCGCGTTCTCTGCCGAAACGGTCCATTCCGTGACGTCCCTCTCTTCTTCGCTCGTAGATGCCGCTTGGTGATTGACGTCTTTATTCAAATCATTCATTCCCTTCTCTTACTTCCTTTGCTTCTTTTACTTCTTTTATTTCCGTAATTTCTTCGCCATTCTTAAGGTCACGAAAAGAATCCAGAAGAATCAATCCAACCCCAATGACAATACAAGAATCCGCCACGTTAAAAATCGGGAAGCTATAGCTCCCAAAATTGAACAGAAGGAAATCAACAACCTCACCATTGATTATCCGGTCCAGGAAGTTACCGATAGCTCCACCCAGTACAAGCCCTAGGGCAACAGATAACAGCTTCCGCGAGTGTCTAGTCTTGTTCAAATACCAAACGATACCACTAACCACTACAACCGTAACTAGAAAGAAGAACCATTGCTGACCTTCGAGAATCCCAAAAGCAGCCCCGCGATTGCGATGAGAGGTAATCAGGAAAAAATCTCCGATAACAGAAATCTGTTCTCCGATCTCCAGACGTGTAGCAATGAGATACTTTGTCCCTTGATCCACCAAAAATACAATAAGAGCAATCAAATAGTACACCACAGAAGTTGTCACTCCGTTCTTATTTTTCCCGCTAAATGCGGTACGAATACTGTTTAAAGACTTGTATATTGTAGCACAGCCCTTAAAGAATCGTCTATTGCGGGACATCCGCTAAGTTCAATCTTGGGGACTATTTTCCAGCGCTAAAATCCCTGCTCTCCGGTCAACCTAACAGAAGAACCATCCGGTGTTATCCGGCAAGTCGGAATGATTCTTATAAAAGGTACAGAAAGGAGCTTTCTCATTATGACGCACCTGACAGTACAGCAGCTCTCAGAGCTACGCGCACGATTGGAAAAAGATCGGGATACGATTCAGCACAGGCTTCAGAATAATGAACATTACGGCTTAGATGAATCCATGCGGGATGGCTCCGGAGAACTTTCCGAGAATGACAACCATCCAGGAGATGCAGCCACCGATTTGTATAATCGCTCCATGGACATTTCACTGTTAGAGCGGGACGAGCATGAGCTGGACGATATTGAAGCTGCTTTATCTGCTATGGATAATGGCACCTATGGGATATGCAAGGCTAGTGGTGAGCCGATCCCTTTTGAACGTTTATCTGCCATCCCTTCCACACTTTATTGTAAAGAGCACAACCCGCGGCAAAACGCACCTTTCACTCGACCAGTAGAAGAGGAGCTGTTATCTCCACCTTTTGGACGAACCAGTCTGGATGAACGCGACGATCAAAACGGTTTTGACGGTGAGGATGCCTGGCAGATTGTTGAAAGCTGGGGTACCTCGAATTCTCCCGCCATGGCGGAGGGCAACAATATTGATTCTTATAATGATATGGAGATTGAAGCCGATGAGCTGGAAGGCTGCGTAGAGCCTTGGGAGAACTTTATCGCCACTGATATCACGGGCAACAATCTAATTGTAGTGCCGGGACGGAGCTACCAGCGTTATTTGGACAGTGACGAGGCAACCCATAGCCTAGATCCTCTCGACGAAGACTAAACACAGATGTCCCCAACACAAAAACATTTAAACAGCGTACTGTTCCAGTTTTGAGGAATGGTTCGCTGTTTTTAATCTTAACGTTTCGATGGCTATTTGAACTCTAGCTGACGTTGTACGATCCGCACAATATCCGCAATATAATCACCAATGATCGGTAGATTGAGCGCGCCTAGTCCCTGAAGGATATAAATAATCGTTGCCGCAAAAAAAGTAAAACCCAGTGCAATCCCAACTCCCCGAGCTGCTCCAAATAAAATATTTCTCCAAATCAACCGCCAAGGTGAATATAGCAGATCCGTATATTGATAAATTCGGGATTTTTCCAAAATATGAGCCCACTCAAAGGTCAAACGGTACATCGTATTCATTTTTTCTTCCAGCGGAATATCCTCGGGATTACGCGGATCTGCTGTTAGATACTCAGGATTAACTTCAGGAAAAGCCTTATTCTCCTTTTCCTTGTCTGGGTTATTCTTATTGCCGGATGTCTTAATGGAGATTCTCCTCTTATTTCCCTCCACAGCTACGGCTCCTCTCATATGTCTTTCCTTCGCTACAAAGTAAACGAGCCCGGCCAAAGAGAATTCATCTCCTTAAGCTCGGGACTCGTTAGTTTTGCGCCGAAATATAAAGACTATATTTCCCGCATAAACGGAAGATCTCCGTTTACACTTATGCCGCTAGTATATGCTGTTTTGGGACAGGTAATGCAGAATTATGCTTCGATATGGATACCGATGGATTTGTCACCGACTTCTACCGTCTCAAAAGCATGTTCTCCATCAAAATCAACCGTAGTCACAAGAACATTGTCTCGCAATACATTGTCAAATGCTGTAACAGCTGCTTTTAGCTCATCGTCTAACTTCAAAGTGAGTGCGATCCGTTTCTCGATCGGCAGATCCAGACGTTTACGGTAATCTTGAACCGCACGAATGATCTCACGAACCCAGCCTTCTTGTTCAAGCTCAGGCGTGATTTCGGTATTGAGCGCAACCGTAACTCCATATCCGGAAGCTGCGGCGAAACCTGCTTTGGCTTGTTTTTCAACAAGCAGCTCTTCAGAAGTGATTACAAGCTCTTCACCTTCAGGTGTCGCAATTGCAATTTTACCGTCCTGTACCGCTTTGCGGGTAGAATCACTGTCGAGGCTTTTCAGGAAGCCTTGCAGGAAGCCTACATTTTTACCGTATTTTTTACCGGCTACCTTAAGATTCAGCTTCAGTGTGAAATCAACAAATCCGCTGTCACTGTTCTCCAGCACGATGTTCTTGATGTTGATCTCATCTTTGATGATCTCTTCATACTCAGCCAAATGGAAGTCACGGTTCATCGAAACGATCAGCTCGGACAGCGGTTGACGATTCTTAATGCCTGTTTCGTTACGTACGTTACGCGCCAACTCAACGATCTGTCTTGCACTTTCCATATCCTCTTCCAGCTCTTTATCGATCAAGTTCTCGTCAGCAACCGGGTAGTCTGCCAAATGCACACTTTCTCCGCCGCCAAGGTTCGTGAAGATATCTTCGGACAACATCGGTGTAAATGGAGCCATCAAAGTTGCTGTCGCCAAAAGCACATGAGTCAACGTACGGTAAGCATCCAGTTTATCTTCACCTAGGCCACTCCCCCAGAAACGGTCACGGGAACGACGGATATACCAGTTACTCAGCTCATCCACAAAGTTCTCAATAGCTCTAGACGTATTCACGAAGTCATTTACCGCAAGCCCTTTATCCACCAAAAGAATCAAGCTGTTCAGACGGGACAGAATCCAGCGGTCCAGCTTATGTTTTGATACTTTAAAAGGATGATCGGCTGGATCGTAACCATCAATGCCCGCATACAGCGTCAAGAAAGCATGTGTATTTACCAGCGTATCCACTACTTTAGATTTCGTCTCACCTACAAGACCACGCGAGAAACGTTTATTATTCCAAGGTGCACTGTCGGACAAAATAGCCCAACGGAAAGCATCCGTACCATACTCATTCATGATTTCCCAAGGATCAATAACATTGCCCTTGGATTTGGACATTTTTTGACCATTCTCATCGAGGATATGACCTGTAGCAATTACCGCTTTATAAGGTGCTTTACCCTTGAACAAGGTGGATACTGCAAGCAAGCTATAGAACCATCCACGGGTCTGGTCGATCCCTTCACAGATCATATCTGCCGGATACTGATCATTCAGCTTATCCTCGTTCTCAAACGGATAATGGCTTTGTGCAAAAGGCATCGAGCCACTATCGAACCATACGTCGATCACTTCCGATGTACGAACCATCTCTGCACCTTCGCTAAACGGACTGCGCAGCTTGATCTTATCCACGAAAGGTTTATGCAGTTCGATATCTTCAGGAACCTCACCAATCGCCATCGCTCTTAGCTCTTCAATGCTGTGTGGAGCAAACTCTTTGCCCGTTTCTTGACATACCCAGACATTGAGGGGTGTACCCCAATAACGGTTACGGCTGATATTCCAGTCAACCAGTTCATCCAAGAACTTCCCGAAACGGCCTTCTCGTACATGCTCAGGGTACCAAGTTACACTGTTGTTGTTAGCAATCAGCTGATCTTTGATCGCTGTAGTGTTGATGAACCAGCTGTCTGTTGCGTAATACAAAAGTGGGGTATCACAACGCCAGCAGAACGGATAGCTGTGCTCGTATTTCTCTTTACCGTAAAGCAATCCTTTTTCAGACAAAACCTTAATGATATCCAGATCGCAATCCTTAACAAAACGTCCCGCAAAATCAGAGACTACATCCGTATACTTACCGGAATTATCAACCACATTTACGAAGCTGATGCCATTCTCACGGCAAGTCTTGTAGTCATCTTCACCATGTGCTGGTGCCATGTGTACGATCCCTGTACCACTGGAATCTGTAACGAAAGAAGCGCCTACGATAACATTGCTTTTCTCTGCCTTAATATATCCGAATGGAGGTGCGTAAGTTTTACCGATAAACTCGGAACCTTTATGTGTAGAAAGGACTGTGTGCTCACCTTTCATTACTTCTTCGACCAAGTTTTTAGCAACGATGTACACACCATCTTCTTGTTGCACACGTACATAATCCATGTCCGGGTTCATAGCTAGCGCCATATGGGCTGGCAAGGTCCAAGGTGTTGTCGTCCAAGCCAATACGTAGTCTCCGCTGTCATCCAGCTTGAACTTCGCGGTCGCACTGAGATCCTTAACGGTTTTGTAGCCTTGAGCAACTTCATGTGAGCTTAGTGTAGTCTGGCAGCTCGGGCAATACGGGCTAACACGGTGTCCGCGGTAAAGCAACCCGTTCTCATGCACTGTAGCCAAGATGTTCCATACACTTTCGATATAGGTGTTATCCAAGGTTACGTAAGGATTATCTAAATCCGTCCAGTATCCGATTGCTTCTGTAAATTCACGCCATTGCTTCTCATAACCGAAGACGCTGTCTTTACATTCCTGGATGAATTTTTCTACGCCATATTCCTCGATCTCTTGTTTGCCGGAGATGCCAAGCTTCTTTTGTACGCCTAGTTCTACTGGCAGACCGTGTGTATCCCAGCCCGCTTTACGTACCACGCGGTAACCTTTCATCGTCTGGTAACGACCGATGAAATCCTTGATTACCCGTCCCAGCACGTGTCCGATATGCGGCGCACCGTTTGCTGTAGGCGGACCTTCATAGAATACATAATTTGGACGTCCCTCACGGTTCTCCATGGACTTGCGGAACGTATTTTCGTCGCTCCATTTCTTTAATATGCGGACATCTCTTGCCCGCGCCTTTTCTCTGACATCTACTTTTTGCATGTGATGGTCAATCCTTTCATGGATTAGTCTATAAAGCTCTTTTCGATCTTTGGGCGATCCTTGCGCAGCTGGTCGCTCACCGCTCTTGCCCTGGCTCCCGAGCCGCGATCCCGCAGGGCAGCAATCGCTCGGGGCGCCATACGCGACCTTGCGCAGCTGGTCGCTCACCGCTCTTGCCCTGGCTCCCGAGCCTCGTTCCCGCAGGGCAGCAATCGCTCGGGGCGCCATACGCGACCTTGCGCAGCTGGGCGCTCACCGCTCTTGCCCGGGCTCCCGAGCTGCGATCCCGCAGGGCAGCAATCGCTCGGGGCGCCATACGCGACCTTGCGCAGCTGGTCGCGCACCGCTCTTGCCCTGGCTCCCGAGCCGCGATCCCGCAGGGCAGCAATCGCTCGGGGCGCCATACGCGACCTTGCGCAGCTGGGCGCACCGCTCTTGCCCTGGCACCCGAGCCGCGATCCCGTAGGGCAGCAATCGCTCGGGGCGCCATACGCGGACCTTGCGCAGCTGGGCGCTCACCGCTCTTGCCCTGGCTCCCGAGCCGCGATCCCGTTAGGGCAGCAATTGCTCGGGGCGCCATACGCGACCTTGCGCAGCTGGTCGCTCACCGCTCTTGCCCTGGCTCCCGAGCCGCGATCCCGAAGGGCAGCAATCGCTCGGGGCGCCAATGGGCGACCTTGCGCAGCTGGTCGCTCACCGCTCTTGCCCTGGCTCCCGAGTTGCGATCCCGCAGGGCAGCAATCGCTCGGGGCGCCATACGCGACCTTGCGCAGCTGGTCGCTCACCGCTCTTGCCCTGGCTCCCGAGCCGCAATCCCGCAGGGCAGCAATCGCTCGGGGCGCCATACGCGACCTTGCGCAGCTGGTCGCTCACCGCTCTTGCCGTAAAGGCCCCGCAGGCGAACCCGCCAGGGGAGCCTAAGAAGGGCCGCTCCTTCAGCCACATGAATCCGTTCGTTTCCACCACCGTACCTAGTTTGCACGAGGCTTTACTTTGCGGGTGTCCAGAGGGCAGCAGCCCTTGGGGTCCCCCTTAGAAAGGGGGATTTAGGGGGATGGCCGCCCCGGAACAACAAAATAAGCGTCATCCCACCCCCAAAGGGGCGAGACGACGCTCGCGATACCACCCTAATTCTGCGCATGAGCACATCCTTAAGGGGAGTGTATTCAGCACAATCTCAGTCCTGCGCGTAAATCTTGTGCACAGGTCCGGTGTAACGTCCGGCAGACGGTTAGGCTTACGCACGATCAACGCTTCAGCTTAACTTCTAGGGGAAGATCTTCCGGCAGGGTTCGAACAATCGGCTCGCAGCAATCGCCGACTCTCTGGAGAACGTTACCTTGTCGTACTTGTCCCGTCATCGAATACATATAAACATTATACAGATATGTTCTATTTATAGACTTTTTGAATCTAAATGTCAACAACCATTCGCCCAATCTAGCTATTATGAGCGTACTTGCACATGGATTCACTTTATTATGGTCTATTTTATCGGAAAATAAAAATAGAGGGAATAACTCCCTCTATTTAGCCAATTATCGTCTGAAACCTTTAGATGCGATGAAGAACATCATCCTTGAAAGCTACATTCTCGCTCGCCTCACGACTCTCTAAGGCATTCCAGTCATCCTGTGATAACAGCTCCAGCTGAGCTTCCACTAATGTCCGGAAACGAGTGCGATAGATCGAAGCTTGCTTGCGCAATTCTTCAGTCTCAATAGCAACCTTACGGGATTTGGATAACGCTTCGTTAATAATCCGATCGGCGTTTTTCTCCGCTTCCTTGATAATGAGCTGGGATTCCTTCTTGGAGTTGTTCTTCACATCATCCGCCGCTTCCTGAGCGACTAAGATCGTCTTCGATAAACTTTCTTCAATATTCACAAAATGATCCAGACGCTCTTGAATAGACAAAAGCTGATTCTGCAGTTCCTTGTTCTCACGGATGACGCTTTCGTAATCCTTGATCACTTGATCCAGAAATTCGTTGACCTCGTCCTCATCATAACCGCGAAGTCTCCGAGAAAACTCCTTGTTATGTATATCGAGCGGTGTTAATGGCATGCTGTGCACCTCCTAGAAATTTCGGACCTTCTTTATCTCTAAATCGCAACTAAGCGGCAGACAAAGAAGAAAGACTGTACTTCAAGTAAAGGCAGAAGGTGTTCCTGTGTTCCGCCTGCCATTCATGGTCCGCCTCTTCTTAAAAGTATCGGCGTCCAGCTTAAAAAATGTTTGATTCCCTCGAAATAATCAATTTCGACAAGTAAGACCGTATTCCTGCAAGGGATTCACACAAATTTACCAATCTGAACACGGTATCGGCCCTTTTTCGTCAAACTGCCGACCTCTAGAACCTTGAAGCGACCAAAGCCTTGAATAGATACCATGTCACCATCCTTAAGACCGCAGGATGGGTCTTCCTCCACTTTCCAGTTTACCCGAACACGTCCAGCCTTGATGGGAGCAAGAATTTTGCTTCGGCTAAGCCGTGTTACATCTGCGGCAATGCCATCCAATCGCAGGGATGCTACAGTCAAATCCATCAATTCCAGCTTAACCTCACTATTACGCAAGGCGGAAAGGGGTAATACTTCCGTACTTACCTGTATCCGGTGCACTCCAGTTAAATTCATAGCTAAATAATCTGCAATATCAGCAGCGACTACAACATGACAACCATCGTCCAGAACATGAATATCACCGATTTTGCCTCGTTTAACGCCCAGCCCCAGAATAGAACCCATGTAGTCCCCATGCTCCAGAGCCAGAAACTTCTGCTCCCCTGAGGTTATTGCAAGCACCTTCAGCTCCATGTCTTCCTGATCCAGGTCACGATAATCAGGAGCGACAAGCGCTCGCTTCCGCTCTGCCTCAGCATGTCCACCTTCCCATTTAACAATCACATCAGGATGGCGGTTAACTAAAGTTTGCAGAATAAAACCTTGGCGGGGATCGAGAAATTCAGTTAATTTAGTCTCATGATATTCTCCAGCGTTGGTAACCCATTCGAAGGCCTTGTCCACAAATTGACGTTCATCGGGATGAAAATGCCCGTAAACTTCGTTCTTCATCACAATTGCCTAAAAAATCAAATGCAGGATAGATTTAAGTCCGCCTGCAGCGAATTCCAAGACAAGTAATGCAATAATTGGAGAGATATCAAGTGTACCGAAGAGCGGTGGAATAAACCGTCTGAAAGGTGTTAAATACGGCTCTACGAGTTTGCTTAGCAGTTCTCCAATGAAGTTATCACGAACGTTGGGTAACCAGGACATTAGCACATAGAAAATAATCATGTAAAAATAAATGTTAAACAAAATATCGATAATGTAATCAATTTGAAGCAAAGCCCATTCACCTCATTCTGTTATAGTCTTGATCGTCACCTAGGATTTCTGTAATGGAGCCTTGAATTTCAACAGTATCTGGAGTGCACATAAATATATTGCCCCCAATTTTAGAGATTCCTCCCCCAAGGGCATAAACAGTTCCGCTGAGAAAATCAATAATTCTCATTGCTTGATCATTGCGAACACGCTGCAGGTTAATTACTACCGTCCGATGCGAACGGAGATGATCAGCAATCTCCTGTGCCTCATCATATGAACGTGGTTCATATAATACAACCTTGACATTTTTTTGCGAATGGATACTGACAACGTTGCCCCTCTGATTTTTGCGGGTTTCTACAGGGGCCGGCTCATACTCATCCTCTTCGTGGATTTGCTCCCGCTCCACAACTTCCTCTTCCTCCTGCAAGCCCAAAAAACTCATAAATCGGTTCATAACGCTCATCACGATCCCTCCTAATGGCCTACTAACACCGTACCCAGGCGTACCCAGGTGGCTCCTTCCTGTATCGCCACTTCAAAATCATTCGACATTCCCATGGACAGCTCCGTAATCGGCTCAGGTGTCAAAGCAAGTTGATTAAGCTCATCGCGCAGCTCACGAAGTCCGCGAAATACAGGACGGGTAAGCTCTGGATCACCTTCTAAAGGTGCCATCGTCATAAGTCCAATTACCTTAACGCGGTCCAAACTAGCGATTTCACGTAAAAATCCAGGTACTGCCTCAGGTGACAGACCAAACTTCGTATCTTCGCCAGAGATATTCACTTGAAGAAACACATTCACTTCCTGATCAGCAGCAAGCGCCTTTTTGTGTAATTCTTGCGCCAGAGACATCCGGTCCAAAGAGTGTATATATTGAAATTTGCCAATAACGTCTTTAACCTTATTGGTTTGCAAATGCCCGATAAAATGCCATGTCCCTTTGTCCCCTAAAACCTTCCATTTGTGCTCAGCATCCTGCCAGCGACTCTCAGCAACATGCTCTAGGCCTGCCTCCAATACGGAGGATACCATTTCCAGAGAAACATATTTCGTCACTGCAATTACCTTGACGTCATTACGATCCCGGCCGCTTGCCGCGCAGGCACGTGCTACACGTTCCTCTACCTCAGCAATTCTCTCCTGCAGTGTTAAAGACAACTTTCAACTCTCCTTTATTCCGATCCAGCTCGTCATTCTGCCTGTAATACCGTTTTCTTTGCGATAAGAAAAAAACAAATCACGATTACAGCTTGTACACCATGTTGTACATTCGATATGAGTCGGCAATATTCCTGCTTTTATCATAATGCGTCGATTCATTTCTTTCAAGTTTAGCAAGTATTTACTCTGATCAGTCTCTGAGGCTCTGTAAAGCTCCACAGCATCGAAAGTTTCTATCCCCTCATTCAAGCTGCCCTCCAGCTGCCGAACATGCTCCATCACATAATCATCCACCTCATAACAGCAGTCGCCAATGGATGGACCGATCGCTGCCACAATATCATGTGGATGGCTGCCGTATACCGTTTGCAGCTTACTCACCATGGCTGCGGCAATCTGAGCCACCGTTCCTTTCCAGCCTGCATGCGCAAGACCGACGACTCTACGCACGGGATCATAAAAATAAAGGGGCACACAATCCGCATAAAAAGAAGTCAACAAAACCCCAGGCACATCCGTCAGCAGACCATCCGTAGCTTGAAATGCCGATGCTCTGTCCTGTTGTCCCCGCCCACGGTCTACTTCCCTTACTACAGCTATCTCTGCCCCATGAGTTTGTTCTCCACAGGTCCATGCTTCCGGCTTGAAATCAAGAGCTTCGGCAAGCGCTCTCCGATTGCTCAGGACATCTTCAGGAGCATCCCCAACGTGAAACGCACAATTCAGGCTGTCATAGGGCGCCTTGCTAGCCCCTCCCTGTCTACCAGTAAACCCCGCTGTAATTTCGTTATGCTCCACTCGCCAAGGCTCCAGATGGAGCAGCATAAGCATTTCATTCCCCTGCACAAACGGTTCCATTTCCTCACCTCCGCCTTAGTGTACCACATGTAAATACCCGTACAAAGTGACGGTTAAGCCAGATCCCCTAAATTCTTAAATAAAAAAACAAAAAACGCACCTAATTAATAAGTGCGCCGTTCGCTGCGATCTCCCCGTTCCAGATACATCGTTTCACGCTCTTCCTGTCCCGGAGACATCCGCGACTCTTCAATCTTCACGAGCACAACATCGGACCCGATCTTGACTATATTCCGCCATGGAATAATCAGATCTGTCCCGCCTCCGAACAATCCCATAAACCGAGTGTATCCGGGTATAACGATGGCATCAATGACACCACGGCGCAAATCAAGCTCCAGATCACTAATCTGCCCCAACCGCTTGCCATCTACAATGTTGATAACATCCTTCGTCTGAAAATCAGAGATTTTCATTTTTTTGGCAGACCCTTGATAATCCTCGTTCATCTCACCACCCCTGTACAATCCGACCTATAGTCCAATATATGATCCGGAAGCTTGTCAACATGCATTAAAAAGAGGAGACAACCCAAAATCCTTAACCCGGATTCTGGAATATCTCCTCATGGCTACTGCTCTAAGATTTCACGTGTTTTTGCATTTGCTGAATCGCAGATTTCTCCAGACGTGAGACCTGTGCCTGTGAAATGCCAATCTCATCTGCGACCTCCATCTGTGTTTTCCCTTCGAAAAACCGCATGGATAAAATTCGTTTCTCCCTTTGTCCTAACTTACGCATCGCTTCACGTAATGCAATTTCTTCGATCCACGACACATCCTTATTCTTATCGTCGCTAATCTGGTCCATTACATAAATAGGATCGCCGCCGTCATGATAGATCGGCTCGAATAAGGACACTGGATCCTGAATGGCATCAAGAGCAAAAACAACATCTTCCTTCGGCACACCCAGCGCTTCTGATATTTCGAATATCGTCGGTTCCCGTGAGTTCTGATTGGTCAGACTATCACGTACCTGGAGCGCCTTGTAGGCGATATCTCTGAGAGAACGTGATACCCGAATCGGGTTGTTATCACGCAGGTAACGCCGAATCTCACCGATAATCATCGGAACTGCATATGTGGAGAATTTAACGTTTTGTGATAAATCGAAATTATCGATGGCTTTCATCAGACCGATGCAACCCACCTGGAACAAATCGTCAACAAATTCTCCCCTATTATTGAACCTCTGGATAACGCTTAGAACAAGTCTAAGATTACCGTTTACCAATTTCTCTCTGGCGGATCGCTCGCCCTGCTGCTGCAGCGAAGTGAACAGTTGCCGCATTTCCACATTCGTTAGAACAGGCAGCTTAGCAGTATCCACACCGCAAATCTCGACTTTATTACGGGTCATGATGATTTACCTCCCAAGGAGAAACATTACTGTACATTATCTCCCGGGCTCGCCATTTTATTCCTTGCTAATTTCACCTTACACCATCTTGTTAAACTCCTTGCGCAGCCGCTTGATAATTCTTTTCTCCAGCCGCGAAATATAAGATTGGGAGATGCCAAGCAGATCAGCCACATCTTTTTGTGTCTTTTCTTCGCCTCCGCGCAGGCCAAATCTCAGCTCCATAATGAGTCTTTCTCGATCACTCAGCTTTTCCAGTGCCTTTTGCAGCAGCTTGCGATCAACCTGTTCTTCTATGTTCCGATAAATGGTATCATTTTCCGTTCCTAATACGTCAGAAAGCAATAATTCATTGCCATCCCAATCAATATTAAGCGGCTCATCAAAAGAAACCTCACTCCGTGTCTTGCTGTTCCGCCGCAGATACATCAAGATTTCATTCTCTATGCAGCGGGATGCATAAGTAGCCAGTTTTATTTTTTTCTCAGGATCAAAAGTGTTCACAGCCTTAATTAAGCCAATAGCGCCAATCGAAACCAGATCCTCGATATTGATGCCGGTATTCTCAAATTTACGAGCGATATATACTACCAAGCGAAGATTGCGCTCAATCAACATCGCACGAACAGCTGCATCGCCGCTAGACAGCCGCTGAAGCAGATATTCTTCTTCTTCCCGTGTCAGCGGTGGAGGAAGTGCCTCACTCCCGCCAATATAATAGATTTCCTGACTCTTCAGCCCTAGTAGAAACAGCATGCGGTAATATTGCAGCTGCAGAGCAATTTTCCATTTGACCATTATTTGTTCCTCCTCCAAGAAGTGCACGGTTCGCGTGTGAAGCTTTCAAATCCCGCTTTCAGCCATCAGAAGTTTGGTTTAGCTAGCTTTAAAGATTAGGAAGGCAGTGCTGCAACAGTAGCGCTCTCTTTTTGAGTCAAATCAGGATGTATTACAGCCCGATAGGCTCCATCCCCCGACAATGTCCCACCATCCAGCCCAATCAAGACTCTTTTACAATAAAAGATATCTTCACCAAGCTTTATCGTCACCTGATCAGGCTTCAGTGCGAGCATAAATGATGCCCCCCGGTTAACTCCCCTGTAAGGCACCAGTCGCATCCTGTCCTGCCAAGCAAACGACTGCCCGTCCGTTTCTAGTAAAAGTTTGTCCGCTCCGTCCTGAGTGAGTCTACCTTTCCATGTTTCAGGCAGATGTCCCTCCCAGAGCGAAGATTCCATAACCATCACCGGTATGCGGGTCAAAGGATCACAAAGCCGGTTACCTGTGTCTAGCAGGCCGGGACAGGAAACAGTCACTCCATCAATTTCTACTACCACCTCACCGATATAGGTTTCAAGCTGCTCCCTTCTGATTCGTGAGGAGTGCACTGCCTTGAAGCAGATTAACACCAGGGGAAATACTGCAATTACAAACCAAAAGCCAATCTTTAGGCGGTAAGCATGCCCTCCTGAAGCAGTGAACATAATACCATTCCAAATATCACCGGAGCTCTGCAGCAAATAGTGAATACCTACAATCCCACCAGCCGCTGCGAAATTGATAATATAAAAAGCTCCCATAGTGCGAAGGTAGCTTTGCAGACTCCCAAAACCAAAGGCAATCCATAGCATAACCACCGACAATCCAAACTTAATGAGGAAGGTATACATGAAAGACAACTCCGGCACAAACATCATCACCACATACAGCGCACCAACCAGAGCTGAGAGGACTAAGCGCCACCATGATATCCTCAGCTTGACCATCCAGCCTGTCAGCCACAAAAGAATTCCGTCGATCACTAGATTGGCGGCGAATATCAAGTCAATATAAACAACCAGTGCATTCACCTGCTTACTATGGCGGAATCTATCCTGTAGCCAAAATAGATCAGGCTCTGTTTTTTTGGACGATATGATTAGTATAAAAAGTCTCGCATTCAAAGTCTGTCTAAACTTGGGGGGCATTCTTAAGGTTTTTTTGTCGAGTTATAGCGCGGGAGGGTTTTATTCCTACTGAACAGCATTTCACATAAAAAAAAGCACCGCATTGCCCTAGCTCTATTAGCTGGGGAATACGGTGCTTCATATCTCTTAATAAAAATATTTAATTAGTCATTGTTGCCACGATTACGGTTACGCAGGAACGTCGGAATATCTAACTGATCTGACGTGTTCTGATTCCCGAACGGACGCAGATTAGCAGCGTTCTTATCCGGTGCTGCCGCTGGCTCGTTATTCGTCGAGACCGGACGGCGTCCTGGAGCTTCAGGCGATGGTTTATGTTCAAAGCCAGTAGCAATTACTGTTACTTTGATATCATCCTTCAGGCCTTCATCAATTATCGCACCAAAGATCATATTCACTTCAGGATCAGAGGCGGATGTAACAATCTCAGCCGCTTCATTGACTTCGTATAGAGAGAGGTTAGATCCTCCCGTAATGTTCATGATTACGCCGCGGGCGCCTTCAATAGACGTTTCCAAGAGTGGGCTCATGATGGCTTTACGTGCTGCTTCAGACGCACGGTTCTCACCATTTGCAATACCAATACCCATAAGCGCTGAACCGCGCTCTGTCATGATCGTCTTTACATCCGCAAAGTCAAGGTTAATCAGACCAGGAACCTTAATTAGGTCAGAGATACCTTGAACAGCCTGCCGGAGAACATTATCTGCTTCACGGAAAGCTTCCAACATCGGTGTTTTCTTATCAACAATTTCAAGCAAACGGTCATTTGGAATGACGATTAGTGTGTCGACTTTTTCTTTCAAAGCTTCGATTCCAAGCATTGCCTGGTTATAACGTTTTCTTCCTTCAAATGTGAACGGGCGAGTCACTACACCCACAGTCAGGGCTCCACACTCTCTAGCAATTTCAGCTATAACTGGCGCCGCACCTGTACCTGTACCGCCACCCATTCCTGCAGTAACAAATACCATATCTGCACCTTTAAGGGTATTCGAAATCAGATCACGGGATTCCTCCGCTGCTTTCTTACCGACTTCAGGGTTGGCGCCTGCACCCAAACCGCGGGTCAGCTTGTCCCCAATCTGCAGCTTGTGCTCCGATTTGGCCATATGCAACGCTTGGGCGTCTGTATTAACCGTAATAAATTCTACACCCTGAACGCCGTTTTCAATCATCCGGTTGACAGCATTACTACCTCCGCCGCCCACGCCGATGACTTTTATTTGCGCCAAGCTCTCCATTTCAAAATCAAATTCTAACATATTGTTCCATCTCCCCCTCAATGTGCTTGGATGGCCGGTCCAAGTATATCTGGACTTACACTTATATAAACTCGCTAAACATATTTTTTAGACGCTCCACAAATCCGGGCTTCTGAACAGTTTCCTGACTCGGAGTGGCGTTCTGCTTGCTCCGGTTGACCGTCTTTTTGTTGCTGCTTCCACCACTGTTTCTTCCACGGAAACTACGGACAACATTATGCAGAATACCGACACCGCCGGTAAACCCAGGGTCCCGTACACCGATATAATCCGGCACGGCGATGCGTACAGATGCAGCCAGCTCAGTCTGAGCAGCCTTCAATACACCCGGCATCGAGACAGTCCCACCTGTTAGTATATAACCTCCAGGCAGTTCACTGTAACCAAGCCGTTTAACTTCTTGACGAATCAGGTGGAATATTTCTTGCACCCTTGGCTCGATAATGGCCGCCAGATCCTCTTGGTTAAATTCCTTCTCCACGTTACTGCCAATGCGCAATACCTTGAAGACAACGTCTGAGGCTGCATCGTCAATCCAAGCACAACCATATTTAAGTTTTACCTTCTCCGCTTGATCAGTAAGTGTCCGAAGTCCGTAGGCAATATCATTGGTTACGAATTCTCCTCCGATCGGAATCGTGGAGGTTGCACTAAGAGAACCCTCTTCGTATATGGCTATTGTTGTTGAGCCCGCACCGATATCAACCAGAACAGATCCCATCGATTTCTCGTCCTTGGACAGCGCCAATCCACCAGCTCCAAGAGACATCAGCACAAGATCCTTTACCTTCAGCCCTGATTTCTCAACACAGCGTAGTAGATTATGTATTGGCGTCTTAGCACCCGTAATGATTGTTGCCTCAACTTCCAGACGAACACCAATCATTCCGCGCGGGTCTTGAATTCCTTCAAGACCATCGACGATAAATTGTTTGGGAACAACATCAATCACTTCACGCTCCGGAGGCATAGCAATGACTTCCGCAGCTTTAATTACGCGATCGATATCATCATCGCCGATTTCACGATCCTCATTCTGAACGGCCACAACACCGTGGCTGGATTGCAGGCCAATATGATTACCGGAAATGCCTACATAAACCTCTGATATTTGAATACCCACCATCTGCTCTGCATGATCTATAGCACTTTTGATCGATTGCACAGTTTGGTCGATATCTACAATCGCGCCTTTACGTATTCCTTCCGAATCGGCAGATCCAACGCCAATAATATTAAAGGTTCCATTGGTAACTTCCCCAATTATTGCCCGAACTTTGGATGTACCGATGTCCAAACTAACAATGATGTCATTGTTGCTCAAGTCCTATGGCACCTCCTGTTATAATCATAATTAATTGCATTACCTTATCCCGGTCCCGGGAAACTTCTCTGTACATATTCAACATACCTAATCCTTTCCCTCTTTTTTCTACAAATTTTTTGAACGGAATAATATTCCAACATCCCCAAATGTGAATAGTTACTCATATGTTATTGTAAAAATAGCAATTATCACAAGAAATATCGGCCTAATTGGTCATTTCAACCAAATATAGTACTATATCTCAAAAAAATCGAAGAAAAAAGAGGGATATAGCTTATTGCCCGTAACTCCGATTGTAGCATTTTTTTAACTCTATTAGTAGGGACTATTTACCTCCACACTACTCTTGCGCAACATCTTCTTCATCGCTTACAACCTGAAAGGGAACATATGAATCGGCTTCTAGCATTTTAATCAGTCCAGGCTGTTCAGTCTCTATAATCTGATTCAAATAGGACACCTTGCTCTTTAGCAATGAGATGGCTGTAATCACCTCAAAACGGGATCTAGTATAGAGCTTGATCCGGTCTGGAAAAGACAAGGTCGGCGAGGGAACAATCTCAGAGATATCACTTGTCAATTCATTAGGAATGCTTGCTAATGCTTGACAAAGCTTAGCCTTATTCGGATCTTCCGGGTCCCAGTTCGTTAATATGGGTTTCTCAACGGCAATTCCTGTCTCATTAACAGGGACTGCAGCTCCACTGGACAGAATTGCCTTCAAGAGGCCTCCCTGTTCCAGTTCATAGGCTACCGCTGGAAACTCCTCAATCTTCACTGTGATCACCCCGGGGAAATCCTTCTGCACGCTGACGTCTTTAATCGTCTTAAGCTTCAGCAGAGATTCTTCCACATCTTTCGTTGATACAGCAAAGAATTGCCCACCTATTTTAATTCCACTTTGTGAGAGTAACTCTTCACTAGTAGAATACTTACTACCTTGAAAATCTATCACTGTAATATGGCTAATAGACGATCTAAAAAAAATCACAGCAAGAAGCGCAGTGAACAGCAGCAGCAGGATCGCCGTAATCTTACGGCTCATTTTTTTCTTAGGCTTGTCCTCTTTAAGAAGAGGTAATCGGGTTGTAGTCATTCTCATATTCTCCGTAATAAGGCCCTGTCTCCTTCTCTGGGAGAGCTGGAAGGAGACAGGGAGCTTTAATTGGCCAAATCAAGTGGATCCGTTACAGGCACCTTACGGCTTATACGCGCGCCAAGCTTCTGAAACAGCTTCTCTATTCCATCATAACCACGGTCAATGTGATGCGCTTGCTCAACGACCGTAGTCCCTTGTGCAGCAAGCCCGGCAATGACCAGAGCTGCACCCGCCCGCAAATCAGTAGCTTCCACAGTAGCACCATACAATCTCTGAACGCCGCGAATAAACGCACGATTCAAATCGATAGAAATGTCAGCACCCATCCGGGCCATTTCTTCCACATGTTTGAACCGTCCCTCAAACACCGTCTCCTTGATCACACTAAAACCATCGGCGAGCGACAGCAGCACCATGACCTGAGATTGCAGATCCGTCGGGAAAGAAGGATAAGGAGAGGTTACAATTCTCTCAACCGCACGCGGACGCCCCATGCAGCTGACATTAATTATATCATTGCATACTGTGATTTGAACACCAGCCCGCTTAAGCACATGAATAAGCGAAGTCAGATGCCCGGCGTTCGTATGTGTCAAGGTCACATTCCCACGTGTAGCTGCCGCAGCAATCATTACAGTTCCAGCCACTATCCGGTCTGGGATTACCTCGTACGTACAGGGATATAAGTTTTTGACACCCTGGATCGTAATGGTATCCGTGCCTGCACCGATAATCTGAGCACCCATACTATTCAAAAATTGCTGTAGATCCTGTATTTCCGGCTCTCTTGCTGCTCCCGATATCGTCGTTGTCCCCTCTGCCTTGGCGGCAGCCATCATAATATTCTCCGTGGCTCCAACACTTGGATAGTCGAGATGAATATCACTCCCTACAAGCTTTGAGCCCCGACAGGATATTCGTCCGTTGCTTTCCTCGATCTCCGCCCCCAGTGCTTTAAGACCCTGCAAATGAAGATCGATTTTACGCTCCCCGATCGCACAGCCACCAGGCTGATAGATCGTTACCTCACCAAATCTGGATAACAGCGGTCCCATTAAAAAAATGGAAGATCTCATCTGCCGCATCAAATCCTCAGGTACATGAGATGTCCCCACGGCTGACGTATCTATCGTCACCGTATCCTCTTGATGCACGCACCTGCAGCCCAGCCGATCCAAGATGTCTAGCATAGTCTCGATGTCCAGCAGCTTCGGCACATTATGCAGTGAGTGAACTCCTTCGGCCAGCAGGCTTGCCGCTAGAATCGGCAGCGCCGCATTTTTTGCTCCATGGATACGAATGGTGCCTGACAGGGGACTTCCACCCTCAATCACCAATTTGTCCAATGTATCACCTCCGAGATTACCGCTCACCCACCACAAACACTTCCGATACAAGGTCATATGAAATGTACAAGATTATCCTGCACTACCTTTCAGGTTAGGAAGTGTCCTGGGTGATTGTCACGATTATAGGATTATCCTATGTTCGTTCCTCCAAGTGTGTGACAGAGAGCTGCCAATAAGGAAAAACCTCTCAAAGGTTAATGGCTTAAGACTGTTTACCGGCTAGTCTTCGGAGTTCGTTAGTGACAATGGCAGCAGAATCCCTTTTGCCCAGTCGTTTGGAAGCCTCGGACATTTTTTGGCGTACAGCTTCAGTTCCAATGATTGCTTGCACAGCTTCATAAAGCGCCTTACCATTCAAATCCTTCTCAAGCAGCACCACAGCGGCCCCTTCGCGTTCCAGCTGTCTTGCATTCGCCTCTTGGTGATTATTCGTCACATTAGGGGAAGGGATAAGTACAGAAGGAATACCCAGCGCTGTAATCTCAGCGAGAAAGGATGCCCCCGCCCGATTTACGATTAAGGAGGTACAAGCCAAGACCTCCGGCATATTGTGAACATAAGGCAGGACATGCAGCCAGTTCGGTGTGCTACCCAGCTTCTGACGCAATTCAGCACGGGTATCCTCAAAATAAGGCTCACCTGTAACGTAAACATAATGAACACCATTACCCTTACCCACAAATGGGGCCATTTCAATCATGGCTTTATTAATAGCCTTAGCCCCTTGACTGCCGCCAACAACCAAAACAACCGTGCTGTTATCCGGAATGCCCAGCGAGGCAAACCCCCGTTGTGGACTAGCCGTAGTAACGGTCGTTGCCCGAGGATTACCTGTGTAGATTACGTGCTTGCTCCCCGGAAAAGCAGATTCTGTCCCTTCAAAGCTTACGGCCACTGTACTCGCGTAACGACTTAGAAAACGATTTGTTAAACCAGGGATAGCATTTTGCTCATGGATCAAGGTTGGGATGCCCAGCCGGGATGCAGCGTAAACGACTGGACCACATACATAACCGCCTGTACCAATTACAACATCAGGCTTAAACTCTCTTAACATTTCTTTGGAAGCCTTAACGCCCTTTAAAAAACGCATCACCGTCTTGACGTTGTCCATGGACAGCTTGCGCCGAAAGCCAGTGATGTCGATAGATTTGAAAGGGATATTCTCTTGGGGAACAAGCTTGCTCTCTAAGCCACGCGTTCCACCAATATACAGGAAGGTAGATTCACTATCTTCTGATTCCAGTTGTCTAGCAACAGCGACTGCGGGATAGATATGACCACCCGTGCCTCCGCCGCTTAATACGATACGCATGTCTTTCACCTCGCATAACGGGATAAGTTCAATAGAATGCCCAGGGAGGTTAACATCAGTGTAAGCGAAGAACCTCCATAGCTAATCAGAGGAAGCGTAATGCCTGTTACAGGCATCAGACCAATGACCACACCAATATTAATAATGACTTGCACAGCCACCATACAGACGATGCCAACGGCCAAATAGCTTCCAAAACGGTCAGGCAGACTCATCGCCACCTTCATTCCGCGCCAGATTAGAATAAGAAACAGGATCAACACTGCCAAACCACCGATAAACCCCAGTTCCTCGGCCAATATAGAAAAAATAAAATCGGTCTGCGGCTCAGGTACATAACTGTACTTCTGCCGGCTCATTCCAAGTCCGAGACCCCCGAGCCCTCCAGGCCCAATCGCGTATAGCGACTGAATAATCTGGTAGCCTGCACCGAGGGGATCGGACCAAGGATCAAGAAAAGCGGTGATCCGCTGCAACCGGTAAGGTGCTGCGGCAACCAAAGCAACAAAACCAGCCACCCCAGCTACTCCTAGTGAGAGTAGATGTTTCATTCTTGCCCCAGCTGTAAAGACCATCATCAAGGCTGCGCCAAACATAACGGTACCTGTACCCAGATCCGGCTGGAGCATAATCAGTGCAAAAGCTGACCCGATAAGCGCTAACGGGGGAAGTAAGCCACGAGTGAAGGAGGTGATATCATACTCTTCTTTTCCCAGCCAATTCGCCAGAAATAGAATCATCCCCATCTTCATGAACTCGGAGGGCTGAATCCCGAAGGAGCTGATTCCGAGCCAGCTGCGCGCTCCCCCGCGAACTACACCAATGCCGGGAATAAGCACCATAACGAGCAGGATAAAGCAGACAATCAGTGCCGGCTTAGCCAGCTTTTTTAACACTTTGTAGTCTGTATTCGCTGTAACAAACATTGCAACAAGTCCCAGTCCTGCAAACAAAAGCTGCCTCTTTACAAAGTAAAACGAATCTCCATAATTGCGGAAGCCTAAAACAGATCCGGCGCTGTATACCATCACCATGCCGATCACCAGCAGAGAAAGAATGGGAATCAGCAACCAAATATCGGGAGCATGACGAGTTTTGTTCATCAGGAGCACACCTCTTGCATCCGTAGTAGGGGCTTATCCACCCCCCTACTTAAAGGTTATGCACCGCCTCTTTAAAAATACACCCGCGCTCTTCATAGGATGTAAACATATCCCAACTAGCACATGCAGGAGACAGGAGAACGATATCTCCTTCTTCCGCCAGAGCGGAAGCTTCCCGCACAGCTGCTTGCAGCACGGCGGCGGCGCTCTCCCCATTATCGACGGAGATAATCTGCTTTAATCCTGCCAGCTGTGCTACATTTATTAGCTTGTCCTTGGTTTGTCCTAACGCCACCAAAGCTTTGACGCGTCCGCTCAGGACAGGCAGCAGCTCCATATAATCGGAGCCGCGGTCTAATCCGCCAGCGATCAATACCACCGGCCGCTGAAACGATGTCAAAGCCGTAATTGTCGCTTTGGAGTTCGTTGCTTTGGAATTGTTATAATAAGCGGCTCCAGCCTTATCAGCTACATACTCCAGGCGGTGCTCCACACCGCGAAAAGAAGAAAGCACTCCGCTTAATAGAGAGGGGTCCGCTCCAGCGGCAATAGCAATTCCACAGGCAGCCAGCGCATTCCCCACATTAAAGCGACCCGGAAGGGCGATGGAATCCACATCCGCGATTATCGTTTCCTTGTCCGCAGATTCGCGATAGATAATGTGGCGCTTCAGCTCATCATCTTGCCCCGTAATGTAGGACGGGCTAACAAATACTCCATGAGGCAGCTCCTCAAACAAGGAGAATGGAAGAATAGAAGCCTTCATATAGGGTACAAGTTCCCGGCAGACAGGATCATCCCAGTTCAGCACTGCTGTATCCGTAGCTAATTGATTAGCGAACAGCTTGGTTTTGGAATCCACATAATCTTTCATGCTTCCATGATAATCCAGATGGGTCTCTGCAATATTCAGCAGACAGCCTATCTTAGGGCGGAAGGTCTCCGTACCTTTAAGTTGAAAGCTGCTAAGCTCAACTACCATCCAGTTATCCTCGGTAGCCTCTTGTGCAGCCTGACAGAGAGGCGTACCAATATTGCCCGCAATTATAGGGTTCATTCCCGCAGCTTCCAGCATATGGCCTACCCAGGTCGTCGTTGTCGTCTTACCATTGGAACCCGTGATCCCGATCATCGGCGCTGCACAAAGTCGATATGCCACCTCTACCTCTGTGACCACTTCAATTCCAAGCTCAATTGCCTTTTGTACAGGAGGCGCAGAATAAGGAATGCCTGGATTCTTGATTACCAGACTTACACCTTCATGAATAAGACCTTCCGGATGCCCACCGCATATAACACAAATTCCCAAAGATTCCAATTCGGAAGCTTCGGGACTTTGATCTCTTTCCTTTTTATCGTTCACCGTAACTACAGCGCCGCGTTCATGCAGCACTTTAGCCACCTGGACACCGCTTTTAGCAAGCCCAAGAACCACAACTTCTTCACCACGATACTTATCTGGATGTTTCATTCTCTACAACCCCTTGCTAATAAATAGTCCCACAGCAGCCAACACCAAGCTAACCGCCCAGAACGAAATTACCACACGCCACTCCGACCAGCCACCAAGCTCAAAATGATGGTGAATCGGGCTCATTCTGAATACACGTTTGCCACGGGTTTTAAATGAAACGACTTGAATCACAACGGAC
Source organism: Paenibacillus sp. FSL H7-0323 (assembly GCF_038002725.1). Taxonomy (NCBI): domain Bacteria; kingdom Bacillati; phylum Bacillota; class Bacilli; order Caryophanales; family Paenibacillaceae; genus Paenibacillus; species Paenibacillus sp. FSL H7-0323. The sequence continues at coordinate 3,258,976 of NZ_JBBODB010000001.1, forward strand.
AACATTTCAATTACAAAAACACCGCCAATGATGAGAAACAGCAGCTCACTCTTCGTGACAATAGCAATAGCACCTATCGCGCCACCAATACCAAACGAACCCGTATCCCCCATAAATACTTTAGCAGGGTGGGCATTAAACACAAGAAAGCCAAGTACAGCACCAATCATTGCCGCAGCACATACACCTGCCGCAATAGACGTAGCCTGCATTGCCACCACCGCGTATGCGGCCAAAGCAATGGCGCTAACCCCGGACAACAGTCCATCGACTCCATCTGTAAAGTTAACGGCATTCGTCACTGCCATCATCATAATAATGATGAATGGATAATAGAACCAGCCACCCCAATCAAAGCTGAAATCAGTACCTGGTACGCTGATACTTGTACTGTGTCCGGCATAAATCAGAAGACCGCACATCAGAGCACCAACCAGCAGCTGTCCAAATAACTTTTGACGTGCTGTGAGCCCTAAGGAACGCTTAAATACAATTTTGATATAGTCATCCAAAAACCCGATCAATCCAAAACCAAGCGTAGCTACGAGCAGTACGTAAAAATCTGTATTCACCACAGAAAATTTCAGATAAGACAAGGTAAAAGCTACGATAATCACGATACCGCCCATAGTCGGCGTTCCCGCTTTCTTCAAATGGGTTTGCGGTCCGTCATCTCGCACCTGCTGTCCGAATTTCATCCTGCGCAGAAGCGGAATGAAGAGCGGAGCGGCAATGACCGCAAGGATAAAGGAAACAGCAATAGTCAATAACAATAGTTGATAATCCATGGGTACACCCCCTCCAATGATTTAGGTCTGTTGAATATCTTTATTTAGGCTCTGAAGCACTTCCTCGAGCTTCATCCCTCTTGATCCTTTAAATAGAACAATATCCTTAGCACTGCATTTCTCTAGAAGGACAGCGGTTAGTTCCGCTTTATCTGTAAAAGCTTTTACGCGCTCTTTGCCGAATTTCTCTTCTGCTGCTTTGGCAATATGAACGGATAATGGTCCGTAAGTACATACAAAATCAGTTAATGAAGGGTCAAGGTAGTAGCCTATTTCTTGATGAAATTCTACTTCCTCCGGCCCAAGTTCCAGCATGTCCCCGAGCACAGCGATTTTATTGCCACTGCATTTCATAGATTGCAGGACATCTATAGCCGCCTTCATAGAAGTAGGGCTGGCATTATAAGCATCGTTTAAAAGCGTAAGTCCGGAGGAAGTCCGAATCACTTCAATCCGCATGCCCGTCAACTTGAGCCTGCTGAGACCGTCCTTCATATTCTGCTCCGTAACCCCAAAATGACGAGCAACCGCTAGTGCAGCCAGAGCGTTAACAACGTTATGCTGACCTGGCAGCGGTAATGTAAAAGCATGTTCCTTATGACGGCTTGACGTGAACGTCATGCCACCAGTATGGGACATCATCCCTGTTGGATAATCATCATTATCCTCATTTAGACCAAATCGGAAGATTCTCATCCCTTCTGGAGCCTTAAAAGTGGACTCTTGCATTACCTCAGTCAGCAGCGGTTCGTCACCATTATAAATCAGCAATCCCCCCGGCTTCAGCCCTTCAGCAATCTCCAGCTTGGCGCGGGCTATTTCTTTACGTGACCCCAGCTGCAGTAAATGCGACTCGCCTACATTAGTAATTACCGCTACGTCTGGTTCAGCCAAAGAAGCCAGCAGAGCAATTTCTCCCCGCGAGCTCATCCCCATTTCAAGTACAGCGATCTCTGTATCCTCAGCCATGGATAAAATAGTAAGCGGAAGACCGATATGATTATTGAAATTCCCTGCTGTCTTATGCACTTTGAACTGCACTTCAAGCAGAGACATAATGATATCTTTTGTTGTTGTTTTCCCGTTGCTGCCCGTAACAGCGACAACCTGTGGAGCCACTTCCTTCAGATAAGCAGCGGACAACTTCTGAAGAGCCTCTAGTGTATCTTCAACAATAATAACTCCGCCACCTTCAGGTACCGGTCCTTTATCGCGTTGCCACAAGGTTGCACCCGCACCAGCAGCCAGTGCTGCGGCAGCATAGTGGTGACCATCGAATTTGTCTCCAGATAGAGGCACAAACAGGCAGCCGGGTGTGATCTTACGGGAGTCGGTAACGACTCCCGTAAGGGTTGTATTCATAGCTTCGACAGCAGCAGGTTCCCCTGCGCACATGGCAGCAATATTTTCAAGCGTTCTTGTAATCAATAGTTTCGGCCCCTTATAACTTCTTTAGCGACGATGCGGTCATCGAAATCATGAACCACTCCGCCAATCAGTTGATAGGTCTCATGACCTTTCCCCGCAATCAATACTACATCGCCAGGGCTTGCCATTTCAATAGCCTTCCCGATAGCTTCTCGGCGATCAACAATCATATGATACCGGTCAGAGGTGACTCCATCCTCTACTAGTCCTGCTTCTATATCCTTCAAGATTAGTTGAGGGTCCTCCGTCCGGGGGTTGTCAGAAGTTACGAATACCATGTCGCTATATCGTGCAGCGATCTTCCCCATTAATGGACGTTTCGTCCGGTCTCTGTCACCGCCACAGCCAAACACTGTAAGCACTTTGCCGGTAGCAAATTCGCAGACCGTTTTTAATACATTCTCTAGCCCGTCTGGTGTATGTGCGTAGTCAACGATAACAGCAAATTCCTGACCTTCGTCCACTGACTCCACCCGTCCAGCTACACCATCGATTGCCTCAAGACTAGTCTTGATATCAGCCAGAGAGACATCTTCCAATAAAGCAGCTGTAATCGCCGCGAGTGCATTGTAGACATTGAACTTACCAACCATACGGAGTGAAATGTCCGTCTTCCCCTTAAACGTATCCACATGGAAAAAAGTTCCTTTTGCGGTGATCGATATTTGCGAAGCTCGGACATTAGCGTTGTTATCAATGCCATATGTAATCACTTCCGCCGCAGTTTGGGCTGCAAAATATTGACTGGCTTCATCATCCGCGTTCAACACCGCATATTTGCGTTCTTCCTTCCACGGAGAGATCACATTTCCCAATCTGGAGAAAAAGAGCCCTTTAACCGCCCGATACTCCTCCATTGTATGATGATAATCCAGATGATCTTGGGTTAAGTTCGTAAAAATTGCCGTACGGAAGTCCGCACCCTTCACACGTCCTTGCTGAAGTGCGTGAGAGGATACTTCCATTACGCAACATTCCACACCTTTGGAAGCCATATCATGAAGGGAACGCTGCAGATCTAGCGATTCTGGAGTTGTGCCTGACATAGGGTAGCTTTTGCCGTCATAGCGCATTTGAATCGTTCCAATCAGACCTGTCTTCATATTCTGATCCTGCATAATCCGCTCAATGAGATAAGTCGTTGTTGTTTTGCCGTTTGTGCCCGTCACTCCGATCATTCTCATCCGGCTGCTAGGTGAGCCAAAGAAAGCATTCGACATGACAGACATCGCAAACCGGCAGTCATCTACAACAATCTGCGGGATATCAAGCTCCAGCTTGTGCTCACATACAATAGCCGCCGCTCCGGAGGCTACTGCTTGCGGCGCATATTTGTGCCCGTCCACGGTGTGGCCAGGCAAACAAATGAATAGATCTCCCGGGCCTACACGGCGGGAATCCGTCTGAAGATCAGTAATCTCCACATCTCCATCCCCGTATAGTTGCGAAGTAGCAAGACAAGCAGATAATTCGTTAACTTTCATAGTAATCCCTCACTCTACATTTTCGGATACGAGCTGAAACCTTATACCTTAATCATTATTCACTAGATGCTCCCATATAAATCCTGATGGTTGAGCCCTGTTCTACTCTGGCCCCAGCCTTAGGAGCTTGATTGATGACCGTATTTCCTGTGCCTGAACGTGCAAGATTAAAATTCATATTTAAATCCTCATAGATATCCTGCACCGTTGCTCCGGTAAGATCAGGTACGGTCACTATCGGAGTTTCGCCATACTTATAAGTTTTGGGAAGCTGATCACTGCGCTCCGGAATCTTCATATAGTGCAGCGAGTCTTCCAAAATATTTTGCACGATTGGAGCTGCAACCACACCCCCAAATTGAATCCCTTTCGGATTATCCACGGCAGTGTACACAACGATCTGAGGATCATCCGCTGGCGCAAAGCCAATAAAAGAAACAATGTGCTCTGTTGGAGAATAACGTCCATTTACAACCTTCTGTGCAGTACCCGTCTTGCCACCTACACGATAGCCGTCAATAAAAGCCGGCCGTCCTGTGCCTTTGGCAACCACGCTCTCAAGTGCTGCCCGCACCTTCTTGGATGTTTCCTCCGAAATGACCTGCCGCACAAGCTCTGGCTTCACCTCTGATACAGTCTCTCCAGTAACCGGGTTAACCCATGCTTTTGTTACATGAGGTTTATAGAGATTACCGCCGTTGATAGCCGCGGATACCGCAGCAATCTGCTGAATAGGCGTAACCGAAACCCCTTGACCAAAGGCTGTAGTCGAAAGCTCTACCGGACCTACTTGATTAAGCTTGAACAGAATACCATTAGCTTCCCCATTCAGATCAATTCCCGTTTTGCTGCCAAAACCAAAATCACGGATATATTTGAAAAGTGATTCTTTTCCCAGCCGTTGCCCTAAGGCGACAAACCCAGGGTTACAAGAGTTCTCAACTACCTGTAGAAAGGTTTGACTACCGTGACCGCCCTTTTTCCAGCAGCGCAGCTTTGCCCCCGCCACCTCGATAAACCCCGGATCATAGAAATGATCGTTCTGAAGATCTACTTTACCTTCCTGCAGCGCAGCAGCCAGAGTGATGATTTTGAACGTTGAACCAGGTTCATAGGTCATCCAGATAGGCAGATTCCGGTTGTAAATCTGCGCATCATATTCCTTGTATGATGCTGGTTCATACCCCGGTCTGCTAGCCATGGCTAGTATCTCACCATTCTTCGGATTCATAGCTATAGCCCAAGCACCCTGCGCCTGATATTTTACCATAGCCTGATCAAGCTCACGTTCCATAATGGACTGGATCTGTTTATCAATCGTCAGCTCCAGATTAAGTCCGTCTTGAGGGGCAGAATATTTCTCAGATGAGCCAGGCATAAGTCTTCCGCCCGCATCAGACAAATAAGAAATATTGCCGGCTATACCTTTGAGCAGATTGTCATATATACTCTCTACTCCTGTAATCCCCTGGTTATCTATACCTGTGAAGCCTAGAATATGCGCGGCTAAATCGCCGTAAGGGTAATACCTTTTGCTATCCTCAGCGACAACGATGCCCGGCAGCTGCAAATCACGGATGCTCGCGGCAAGATCCATCGTAATTTTGCGGCCGCCGGGCTGAAGTTTCACCGACATTTCTTTTTTGGACAGCAATGTCATCAGCTTCTCCTCAGTCATCCCAAGCAGTGGAGCTAATTGCTGTGCTGTCTTTTGCTTCTCTTTTACCTGCACCGGTACTGCATACACTGTAGGTGTGGTGATATTAGAAACGAGCGGCACACCTTCACGATCCATAATTTCACCACGTTTAGCGGTAAAAGGAATATTGCGGCGCAAGGAATCTTCTACCTTCGCAGTCAGTTCCTCGCCTTGAGATAATTGCACATACGCAAGACGCACGACCAGCGAACCGAATAACACTGCCAGTCCCAGCAATGTCCACAGCATTCTCCGCCGTGTTACGACTTTGGAAACCTTCATTCCGTTCTCCCCCACTTTCAACAATAGACATGAGCTCTTATCTTCATGACTATTCGGGACAAACAGGGGTTAGAACAAGCTATGTTCCGCTCTCGGAATCTGTCCCCTCATCAGCAGGCGGGGCCACGGGAATATCTTCGCCATAATCATTTAATGGCTTCATTTTCAAAGTGACCAGGGTCTTGCCATTTTGCGTGCCTACAATCTGTTCTGAGACGTAACCTTCACCGTCTACCGCAATCTCTACTTTTAGTAGAGTTAGAATTTCAAGTGCATCACGCAGGGATTCCCCTTTTAAATCTGGAATGGTAGGCTGAGCCCCCTGCGGACTTAATAAATAGATCCGTTGCCCTGTAGCAAGCTTAGTACCTGCCTCAGGATATTGACTCTCTACAGTAGATCCTTCACCGACCACTACATAATCGAAGCCTTGATCCAAAAGTGCTTCTCTTGCTTCCTTCATCGTCTTGTCTGTTAGATCTGGTGTAGTCCGAAGTGCGACTGTTTCAGTCTTAGCCGGCTTTTTGCTGCTGCTATCACTAGCCTCAGACGCCAGCTTAGGTACTCCCATGTATTGCAGAGACTGGGATACAATCTCTTTAAATACTGGAGCAGCTGCCTTACCGCCGCCAACCTCAACGTTCGGTTCGTCAATAATGACAATAACAGCGATCTTTGGATCATCAACAGGAGCATAACCAATAAAGGAGACAAGTACTTTGGATTTCACATAATCCTTACCTTCAACCTTGATAGCCGTTCCTGTCTTACCTGCCACGCGATAGCCGTCAATATAAGCGTTGCGGCCTGTTCCTTTTACTTGGTCAGCAACAACCTGCTCCAAATATTCACCCGTTTTCTTGGCGCTTTCCTCATCAATCACCTGACGCACTACACTAGGCTGAGTAACCTTTGTCTCACCAGTGTTAGGGTTTGTGACCTCCTTAACTACATACGGAGTCATCAACTTCCCCCCATTAGCGATAGCAGATACGGCAACTAGCTGTTGAAGTGGGGTTACTAGCACTTTACCGTGTCCATATGCGAGTGTCGCAATTTCTATAGGACGTCCAAGGTTAGGGTTAACGACCCCGCTTACTTCTCCCGGCAGATCGATTCCCGTTTTCTCATTGAAGCCAAAATCATTGATATACTGTAATAGCTTGTCCTGTCCGAGCATTTCATATAGCTTAACGAATAGAACGTTACTAGAACGTTTCACACCTTCAAGAAAACTGATTTGCCCCCATCCAGCATGATTAATATCATGCAGTGCCTTACTATATCCCTTTATCCGGATGGACCCGGACAAAAATGTCGCAACAGGATCAAAAAGCTTTTCTTCTACTGCGGCGGCAAGCGTTACAATTTTGAAAGTGGAACCAGGCTCGTATTTAGATTTAATAGCATGATTATAGAATCCCGCCCCATCGGCCCCGGTCTTCCAAAATTCATTTGGATTATAGGTAGGCATATTGGCTAATCCCAAAATCTCCATCGTGTTCGGATCAGCAGCAATGACACTCATACTTTTTGGCTTATATTGCGCATACGCCTTTTGCATGGCCTCTTCTATATAATGCTGGATCGTACTATCGATTGTAAGCTTGAAATTACTTCCATTTACTACTGGCTTATAGGTATCTTGTGAATCCGGCAATTTTACCCCTTGACCGTCACTTTGATAAAGCAGCTTGCCATCGGCACCCTTAAGCTCCGTATCAAAGTATTTTTCCAGTCCCATGATAGCATTGCCGTCCCTATCTGTATAACCTAAGATATGTGCAGCTAATTCATCTTTTGGATAATATCGTTTCTGCTCTCTAACAAGCCCAATACCGGTCTCTTGAATTTTATGTTCTTTACCTAGGGCTACATAAAATTCTTTCACCTTATCGGCAAGCTCCTGATCAATCTTCCAGCCTTCATTACGAATTTCCCGGTTCTTGAGGTAAGCACCCGTCTTTTCGTCCTTGGCTTCAACCAGCTTACGCAGCTCATCCTCTGGTTTGCCGAGCAATTCGTGTAATCCTGTGATGACCTCTTCCCCGATGCCTTGTTGTTGAATCACTTCAGGATTCACCACCACGGTATAAGCAGGGACATCGCTAGCAAGCACACTCCCGTTACGGTCAGAAATCGTACCTCGCTCCGCTTTGATAGTTGAGGTATGCGCCCAAAGTGTGGCGGCCTTTTCCTGCCATTCCTCACCTTGCATAACTTGAATCCAGAACACTCTAACGATCAAAACAAGAAAAAAGAGGGTAATACACCCTCCTATAAACAGCGTGCGAAGTTTTATTCTTTTCAGCATAAGCGAACCTCACAACTTTTTTTATTGCGATCTTGCCAATCGCTCACTAATTATCACCTGGAGTCGTTGCCGAGCTTGCCGGAATATAGATTGTTGCATTCTCATCCGGGGACACATAACCAAGATCCCGTGCTTTTTGGGCGACTTTCTGCTCTAGATTCTGCTTTTCCATCTGATACGTAGAAATCTGCTTCTTGGCTGTTGCAATATCCTGATCTAATTTCTGAGCCTGCAAGTTCAAATCATAAATTTGGACGTAACGTGAAATCAGGGTGATCGCCACCAGAACGCATACTCCTAGCGTCAGCATATACAAAAGTTTCTCTTGCAGCGGAAGTACTCTTCGTCTGGTAACTACTTTTGTCTTCTCGCGGTAAAGGGGGTTTACCTCTTCTTTTCTTTTGGGCTGAACTGCTAAATTGCCGCGGGTATAGGCCATCTCTGACTCTCCTTTATCGTCAATTACAATTTTTCTGCAATGCGCAGCTTAGCTGAGCGGGCTCGGGTATTAAGCTCAAGCTCTTCTTCAGAAGGCACAAGCGGTTTACGATTGATTAACTTAAGCGTGCCTTTCGCGCCGCATACGCAAAACGGAAAGTCAGGCGGGCATGTACATCTGCTTAAATAGCTGCTAAAAATTTGCTTGCAAATTCGGTCTTCGAGCGAATGAAAGGTGATGACGGATACTCTGCCTCCTGGTGCAAGGCAACGTACTGCACTATGTAGCCCTTCTTCAAAAGCACCCAATTCGTCATTCACAGCAATCCTTAATCCTTGAAAGCTACGTTTAGCGGGATGCCCGCCTGTTCTTCGAGCAGCTGCCGGGATACCTTCCTTGATCAGTTCTGCTAATTCTCCTGTTGTCTCAATAGGAGCTTCTTCTCTTCTGTCTACAATTTTTCTAGCGATTCTCCGCGAGAATTTCTCTTCTCCATATTGGAAAAGAACACGGGCAATCTCCTGCTCGGACCATGTATTCACAATTTCAGCAGCCGTCAAAAGTGCTGACTGATCCATGCGCATGTCCAGCGGAGCATCATGATTGTAACTAAAGCCTCGTTCCCCTTCGTCAAACTGAGGAGAGGATACGCCAAGATCAAAGAGCACTCCATCTACTTGGGGAATACCATCTGTTTGTGGCACAAAGGGCACATCCTTAAGTACACTCTCCAGATCACGGAAGTTAGTCTTAATAGTCACAACCTTGTCTCCGTATTCCGCTAATCTTTCTTTGGCGTTCTCCAAAGCCCAATCATCTTGATCCAAACAGATTAAACGGCCTTCGCCGCTAAGTTTGGAAGCGATAAGTGAGCTGTGACCCGCTCCACCGAGAGTGCAATCTACATAGATTCCGTCTTTTTTGATGTGCAGCCCTTCTGTCGCTTCTTCCTTAAGCACCGTGATGTGGTGAAACAAGCTGCATCCCTCCAGGACAGTATTCGTTATTGTGTTTTATAGATCAAAATTGAAATCCACCAATTTCTCAGCGATTTCGTTGAACGATTCCTCGGACTGTTCGAAGTACTGTTCCCAAAGCTCTTTGTTCCAGATTTCCACCCGGTTCGAAACGCCCAGAATGACACAGTCTTTGTCCAGTTTGGCATACTGCCGTAAATTGGCCGGCAGATTTACCCTTCCCTGCTTATCCCAAACACATTCAGTTGCACCTGAGAAAAAAAAGCGGCTAAATGCGCGGGCATCTGATTTCATCAGCGAAAGGCTTTTAAGCTTTTGTTCCATGATTGCCCATTCTTCCATGGGATAAACAAACAGGCAGGAGTCTAGGCCGCGGGTCGTCACGAAGGAGGTTCCGAGCAATTCACGGAGTTTAGCCGGAATAATGATTCGGCCTTTGTCGTCAATGCTGTGTTGATACTCTCCCATGAACATCCTTTTTCCCACCCCTAATCCCCGAATCCCCACTTTACCCCACTTTTCACCACTTAAGCATAATAGATTCGCCATTAAAAATCAAAAACCTTTTTCTGGCCAAGGAAATTTTTCCTAAATCAGATAGCTCGTTTCCCGAAAAACATTTCTCCACAGAAAAAAGCCATACAATCGGAATCTTGTCCGTTGCATGGCTTTGTTAAAAAAGTTGCTTCAGTTCAAGGTACACTGGTTAATACACTTTATTGTTATGCGTTCGGTTATTAATCGTTCAAATTCCAGCTGTCCAAATAATCCACTTGTGCCGGAGTGAGGCTATCGATGTTAATGCCCAGACTTTCCAGCTTATAACGTGCTACTTGCTCATCCAGCTCATAAGGAACATTTTCAACTTTTACGCCAATGCTCTTATAATTATCATTTACATATTTCAGCGACAGTGCCTGGAGTGCAAAGGTTGTATCCATAATTTCAGCAGGGTGACCATCAGCAGCACCCAGATTTACAAGTCTGCCTTCAGCAAGCAGATATAATTTACGTCCGTCACGAAGCTGGTACTCTTCGATATTTTTGCGAACGGTACGTTGGGATACGGATCTTTCCGACAGCTCAGGCTTATTCACTTCAACGTCGAAATGGCCCGCGTTGCACATGATTGCTCCATCCTTCATCACTTCATAATGTTCACCGCGAATTACATAACGGTTACCAGTTACTGTAACGAAGAAATCACCAACCTTAGCTGCTTCCAGCATTGGCATTACTTCAAAACCGTCCATATGTGCTTCAACGGCTTTAATCGCATCAACTTCTGTGACAACTACTTTTGCTCCAAGTCCTTTGGCGCGCATGGCAACACCTTTACCACACCAGCCGTAACCGACAACAACTACTGTTTTGCCCGCTACGATAAGGTTGGTTGTGCGAATAATTCCATCCCATGCCGATTGGCCAGTGCCATAACGGTTATCAAACAAATATTTGCAGTAGGCATCATTAACCGCGACCATTGGGAACTTCAATACGCCTTGCTTTTGCAGAGCTTTTAAACGAATAATCCCGGTAGTTGTTTCTTCAGCACCCCCGCGAATATTCTCCATCAGATCAGGACGCTCCGAATGCAGCAATGTAGCAAAATCCCCACCGTCATCAATAATCAAGTCCGGTTTGCTCTCCAGTGCTTTGATATTAAGGGCTTTAAATTCTTCAGGAGACGGATTGTATTTAGCAAATACTGTGATTCCATCCTCCACAAGCGCTGCACAAACATCATCCTGTGTAGAAAGTGGATTCGAACCTGTAATGGTTACATCTGCACCACCAGCTTTGACAACCTTCGCCAAATAAGCGGTTTTAGCTTCCAAATGCAATGTGATCGATACTTTCAGACCTTTAAATGGCTGTTCTGCTTCAAACTGCTCACGAATACGGTTCAGTACCGGCATATGCTGGCGAACCCAGTCGATTTTCAAATGCCCTTCCGGTGCGAGTGACATATCAGCCACGATACTATTTTGTTTAGATGAACTCATTATGAAACCTCCTAAAAGTTTTGTGGAGCTATACTTCTATGATCCACTTCGCAATAAAACTTGCTCCGTAAGCATACGCTTTGTTTTGTGAGCGTTACTCCAGTGATCTGCTTCGTACAAAACTCACTTCGTAAGCAAAAGCTTAGTTTTGTGGAAAGCGATACTTCCATTACATATAAATGATGCGATGTGTTCCACTGTAATCCGGTTCAACCGTCATTAACTCATCCAGCCAAGCAAGTCCGTACCGGTTCAAGTAATACATGATATTGTACACTCTTTCCTGCAGTTTACCCAGTGGCATTAACGACAGCTCGATTCGCTCCCATTGCCGGATTGCAGCTTCGTTCTGTTTTGCCATTGCATCTTGGGCTTTCGCCTGTAAAAAAGTAATTTGATCTAGAATCTTCTCTTTATTGTTATTCCCCAGCTTAAGCAGACCGGCCTGAACCGTTCCAAGCTGCTCAATCAGCGGTTCGTACATGGCGGCGAATGAGGTCTTGGTTTCTTCAAAACGACGTTCAATCCCCAGCTCATCCTGTGCGGCCAGCCATTCATGTCTTTTGTGATCCAGTCCTTGTCTTACATCCTCAAAGCTAAGTTGATATTTATCCATATGCTTGTGCAGCGTACCTTCTACGACAGTAAAAGACATTCTAGGGATAATTAACGGCATTTCTCCCCCAATGGTCTCAAACGCACGACGCGGAATGGCCCAGTAAGCAATCTCACCTTGACCCAGCACCGTTGCCAGAACAGGCAACACATAATCCTGCATAAGTGGACGTGTCAGCACATTATTGCTAAAGCGTTCCGGATGTGCCTGCACCTCCTCAAGTAATTCATCACGGGAAAAGGATACCTGACCCTTGCGATCCGTAAAGATTCCGTCCTTCTTGTGAAGCAGAAGCCGTGTACCTTCATGAATATAAAAGAGGTTGGCATTGCCAGCTGTAACATCAGCCTGAAGCTCATATCCGGCGCCCACAATATCAGAAGCAGAATTCATATACGCTGTTTCCAGTGCATCATTCTGCATAATTAGCGAAGTGAAAAATGGCTGTTCTAACTTACGTAAGTTGGGATCAGCAGAATCAAGCAGAATTAGACCAAATTTACCAAATAATGAACCCATCAGCTTGGCAAATGCATCCGTCATACTATCTGCTCTAAAAGAAGAAGTGCGAATGAATTCCATAATCTGCGGCTTAAAGTCGCTTTCCTGAAGCAGACCGTCTAACTGTTCCACTACCTGCTGCCAGCTTTCCTCTTCTACACGAATATCACTTACTGAGGAGCGTTTCTCTTCTGACTTTTCTATCTTAATCTTAGTAATCTCCTGCGTACGATTCAGTACATACGTATGATTCACTTCATCCCAGTCATGATCTTCACCTGCAATCCAGAATAAAGGAACTACAGGTCGGCCGAGTTGTTCAGCTGCTTCTTTTGCCGCCATAATAGTAGTTGCAGCTTTATATACCACTAACAGGGGTCCAGTAAATAGTCCGCTTTGCTGCCCACCTGTCACCACTAATGTCCCCGGCTGCTCTAAGAGCGCCAGCGAAGCCATCACCGCATCATGCGAGTTATGCTTTTCATTATATTGACGCAGACACTCAGCAATCTGAGTCCGGTCGGCACGAAGGCTTTCTCTGCCATCTAGCCACTCCGCCCTTCTACTTCTACTTTCTTTATTGCGGAAATCCCCACCGTACAAATGACTAACCTTTTCAAAATGATCTATATAGTCGCGCGAGAGTGCAGATCCACCCTTGAGCGGTTCCGTTACAATATTCATTTGCTAGTGCCTCCAGTTCTACTAAGCAGTTATATGTAAATCCAAGTTCGTAAAAACTCTCTATGATTGTATCCAAAGTCAGGAGCCGCGTCAAAGCAAAACATGCCTTGATATCAGCAACACAGGTACAGCCAACTGTTCAATTATACTATAAATTCATTAAATAATATCCTAAATACATACAAGAGGCGAGAGCATAATGCTCCCGCCTTTGAAAACCTAAGTATAAATTATGCGAATTTTTTGCTGACAAAGTGGCCTTTAGATACTTCTACTAATTCAAAGTCACTGTCATTGGTCTTATCGTTAGCAGAATAAATAGGGCTGCCAAGCTCATCATGCAAGTGAATACGTTTTTTGTTGACTTCAATTTCCGGATCCGGAACTGGAATAGCCGACAATAGGGATTTAGTATAAGGGTGGATAGGATTTGCATACAGCTCTTCACTTTCCGCCAACTCAACCATTTTACCCAAGTACATAACTGCTACGCGATCACTGATATGTTTAACCATGGACAGATCATGCGCGATGAAAAGATAAGTCAATCCAAGACGATCTTGCAATTCTTTAAGCAAGTTAACGACCTGAGCTTGAATGGATACGTCAAGTGCGGAAATCGGCTCATCACAAACGATGAACTTAGGATTAACCGCTAACGAACGGGCAATCCCGATACGTTGACGTTGTCCACCGGAGAATTCATGCGGATAACGGGTTGCATGGTCATGGTTAAGACCAACCATATCCAGCAGTTCTTCAATCCGTTTCTTACGTTCTGCACGGCTGCCAGCCATTCCGTGAATGTCCAGTGCCTCGCCGATGATATCAGAAACCGTAAACCGCGGGTTAAGCGATGCGTACGGATCTTGGAAAATCATTTGCATGTCACGGCGCATAGCCTTCATTTGATTTCCAGGCAATTTATAAATGTCTGTACCATTATATTTCACACTTCCAGCAGTAGGCTCATACAAGCGAAGAATCGTACGTCCAGCAGTAGTCTTACCACAACCGGACTCACCTACCATCCCAAGTGTCTCGCCCTCACGGATCGTGAAGTTAATATTATCAACAGCCTTAAGAACCTTACCTTTACCTACATTAAAATATTTCTTAAGACCTTCTACCTCTATTAGGTTCTTACTCAAGAGTACTGCACCTCCTTGGCCATCGAATGCAGATTCCAGCAACGCGCCATATGCGTTTCGCTGAATTCTGTGGCGCCGGGATCGATTTGTTCGCACACATGCATCGCTTCATTACAACGAGCAGTGAACGGACAGCCGATCGGCGGCTTGATCAGATCTGGCGGTGTGCCGATGATCGGAATAAGCGGCTCGCCTTTCTTTTGGTCCAGACGCGGCATTGAGCGCAGCAGACCTTTGGTGTATGGATGTTGTGGATTTTTAAAGATTTCCCATCTTGTTCCGGTCTCCACAACCTCACCTGCATACATTACAATCACCCGATCACACATGCCAGCAACTACGCCCAGATCATGTGTAATCAGAATAATGGAGGTACCTAGTTTTTGCTGCATCTCTCTCATAACTTCCATGATCTGCGCCTGAATGGTTACATCTAGAGCTGTTGTAGGCTCATCTGCTATCAGCAAAGCCGGACGGCAAGCTAACGCGATTGCGATCATTACACGCTGGCGCATACCGCCTGAGAATTCGTGGGGATATTGGTTAAAGCGAGCCTCCGCATTTTTGATGCCTACTAATTTCAACATCTCCATACCTTGCTTTTTCGCTTCGGCCGCTGACATTTTCTGATGTTTAATCAAAACTTCAGTGATCTGTTTGCCCACTTTGATGGTTGGGTTCAGAGAAGTCATCGGGTCTTGAAAAATCATGCCAATATCTTTACCGCGAATAGATTCCATTTCTTTCATGCTTTTGTCTAGCAGATTCTGTCCTTGAAAAATAATCTCTCCCTTTTTCACTTTAGAAGGTGGGGAAGGGATCAAACGCATAATCGATTGAGCAGTTACACTCTTACCGCTGCCGGACTCGCCGACGATGGCAACCGTTTCGCCTTTGCCAATTTCAAAATTCATACCACGGACAGCTTGTACTTCTCCGCCCTTAACAAAAAAGGAAATATGCAAATCTTTGACTTGTAAAATAGGTTCCATCCATATTCCTCCTATTTCTTCAGCTTAGGATCAAGCGCGTCACGAAGACCATCACCGAAAATGTTGAAAGAAAGCATTGTTAAGCTGATTAGGATCGCAGGGAACAAGAAGCGCCATGGATAGTACAACCAGCCGGTGAGTGAGTCATTGATCATCGATCCAAGTGAAGCAACAGGAGCTTGTACACCAAGACCCAAGAAGCTTAGGAAGGCCTCAGCAAAGATAGCATTTGGTACAGACAGTGTAATGGTTACGATAATCGGACCAACCGCATTCGGCAGAAGGTGCTTGAACAACAGTCTCGCAGAACCAGCACCCATGGAACGGGACGCCAATACGAATTCACGATTCTTGAGCTGCATAATTTCTCCACGCACAATCCACGACATCGTAATCCAGCCTGTAATGGTTAGAGCTAGGATGATTGTTCCAAGACTTGGCTCAAGAACGACCAAGAGCAAGATTACAACCAGCAAATAAGGAATAGAATACAAAATTTCAGAGAATTTATTCATAATATTATCTACACGGCCGCCGAAGAAGCCCATAATGCCTCCGTAGATAACACCGATGAACAAGTCGATGGCTGCCGCAGCAAGACCAACGATCAAGGAAATCCGTGCACCGTACCAAGTACGAACAAAGATATCACGACCAAGATCATCCGTTCCAAACCAGTGATCGGAGGAAGGGGGCTTATTGGTGCTCATCAAATCATTAGAATAATAGTTATATTTCGAGATAAAAGGTGCAAAAATCGCTGCAAGTACAATCAAACCCAGGATACCGAGCGCAGTCATCGCCATTTTATTTTGACGCAACCGTTGCCAAGAGTCTTTCCAAGCAGAGAGACTCTCACGCTGGATAACTTCGGCTTCTTTTTCATCTACACCGACTTTTTGAAAATCTTCCGGTTTTAGATTTAGCAAGTTATTTTCAGTAGCCACTATTTAGCCCTCCTTTCCTCCACTTAATTTCATACGTGGGTCAATTAATACATAAGCAATATCCGTAATAAAGCGGGCAACCATGAGTAATACACCATAGAAAATGGTTATCCCCATAATAACGGTATAGTCACGGACACCAATCGCTTCCACGAACTGTTTACCAATACCCCCAACACCAAAGATCTGCTCGATAACAACCGAACCAGTTACGATGTTAGCTGTCATTGGACCCATATAAGTAACAACAGGTAGAATTCCGTTACGAAGTACATGGCGGCTCAGAATAGCCATCCAGCTCAATCCCTTTGCTTTAGCCGTTTTGATATAATCCGCATTCAAAACTTCAAGCATACTTGAACGGGTCAAGCGGGCGATAAAGGCGATCGGCTGTGCCGAGAGCGCGGCCACGGGTAAGAAATAATAGATTGGCCCTTTAAAACCTGAAACCGGTACCCAACCCAGTTTGAAAGCAAATACATACTGCAGTAATGACGCGACTACAAAGCTCGGAACCGCAATCCCCAGAACTGCCAGCACCATAGCTGCGCTGTCAATAAACTTTCTGTGATAGAGTGCCGCCAACATGCCGAGAAATACTCCGACAATAACCGCCACAACGATTGCGACGAGTCCCAGCTTCAGCGACGCTGAAAAGGTTTGACTGATCAAATGTGATACATCTTGATTTAGGCGTTTCATTGAGACACCTAGGTCACCTTGGATAATATCACCTAAATACTTAAAATACTGATGAGAGAGCGGCTTGTCCAGACCATATTGTTCCATCAGACGTGCTTTAATTTCTGGCGGTACCTTCTTTTCAGAAGTAAACGGATCCCCCGGAATAGCTTTCATCAAGAAAAAGGTAGCTGAAATCAATACAAATAGAGAAACCAACATATAGAAAAACTTATTTGCGACATAACGAACCATCCCCATCACACCTCCTCCGACAATTTTTGATACACATAATAATGATTTTATGAAAAAAACGGATTTTTGTCTATTTTCTATATATGTTATTAATAACATTAATTAACAAATAGACAGGAATACAAAAAAAAGGGATATATATGGAATTCCACATATATATCCCGAAGTATTCTGCAACTTCAGTCAACTAACTATTCTGTTGTAATTACTAAAGCAATATCTTAGTGCTCAAGCAAGTATCCGCGAGTCAAGTCAATTGCACCACTAAAGTCAAGAGTAACACCTTTAAGGTACTCTTTAGTCAGGGAGTTGTTAGTGTAGTAGTACAAAGGAATCAGAACCATATCTTGCTCAATGAGCAATTTCTCAGCTGCAGCAAACTTTTCTTGACGTACTGCCAAGTCAGTGCTTGTTTTAGCTTCGCTGATCAATTTGTCATACTCAGGGTTAGCGTAACCAGTATCATTGTTACCGCCACCTGTTACCCACATATCAAGGAAAGTCATTGGATCATTGTAATCCGCAGTCCAACCAGCACGAGCAACTTGGTAGTTCAGGTTTTGACGGTTTTCAATAAATACAGCCCACTCTTGGTTAACGGTTTGTACGTCGATACCAAGATTGTTTTTCCACATATCAGCAATCGCCAAAGCGATTTTCTTGTGACCTTCACTTGTGTTGTAAGTCAGGGAGAATGTAGGCAGTTTATCCATACCTTCTTCTTTCAGACCTTCAGCAAGCAATGTTTTAGCTTGTTCTAGATCTTCAGTGAAGTAGCTATCTTTAACTGCTGTACGGTATTCACCATCAGCACCAGCGATACCCGGAGGTACATAACCGTATGCTGGGAATTGTCCACCTTGTACTACATTGTCAATCAAAGCTTGACGGTTAATGGACATTGCAAGAGCCTTACGGATTTTAGCGTTTGTGAAAGGTTTTTCAGTGATATTGAATTCGTAGTAGTATACGGAAGCAATACCTTTACGGCTGAATTCGTTAGGAAGTTCTTTTTGCACGATTGGAATTTGTTCTGATGGAATTTCACCAGTTGGTCCACCGGCACGATCGTATTCACCGTTCTTGTAGCTGAGCAGCTCAGTTGCACCGCTGTTTACAAGGGAGAAGTCGATTTTGTTAAGTTTAATGGAATCTTTATCCCAATATTTATCGTTTTTAGTTACAACAAGTGTTTGACCTGTAGTCCACTCTGTAAGAGTGAAAGCACCGTTAACGATCATAGTATCTTTGCTTGTTGCCCATTTAGGATTACTCTCAATGGATTTGTGTACAGGGTAATAAGTGTAGAAGGAAAGCAATCCAAGGAAGTAAGGAGTTGGGGCTTCAAGAGTAACTTCAAGAGTTTTCTCATCAACCGCTTTGACACCTACTTGACTGAAATCGGTAATTTCCTTGTTGTAGAACTTTTGAGCATTTTTGATGTAGTACAATTGATAAGCGTAAGGTGCAGCGGATGCAGCAGCAGGATCGAGCACGCGTTTCCAAGCGCGAACGAAGTCTTCTGTTGTTACAGGATCGCCATTACTCCATTGTGAATCACGGAGTTTGAAAGTATATACCAGACCGTCAGCGGAAACTTCCCAGCTTTCAGCAACACCTGGTTCAGCTTGACCAGATTCAGCATTCATGCGAGTCAGACCTTCGTACATTGTTGTCAGGACAGTGTGAGCTTGGCTATCTTGAGCCAATCCTGGGTCAAATGTTGGAGGCTCAGAACTAAGGTTAATTCTCAATGTTTGGTCAGCAGCCAATTTTTCTTCTGTAGCTGCATTACCAGTTGCCGTGTTACCAGTGTTAGCATTGTTACCTTTATTGCCGCTGTTTGCATTGTTTCCGCCGCAGCCAGCAAGCACTGTGCCGATAACAAGTACTAATGCAATCATTAGCAATAGACTTTTACTCTTCTTCATCTAGCAGTTCCCCCTAAATAGAATGTGGTATATGGTTTATGATTATACAACCAGTGGTCAAAAAAATCTAGTGCAATGTTTTCAGAAAATATTTTTTTTTAAAAACTTTAAACTTTTGTGACGTTGACGCTTCACCGAAGCAGTGGAACGTTACATCGCTTGTGATATGTAGGTAATTAGCCCAACAAACATAAATAATAAATATCCGAAGCTCATAAAAAAGAACGAAAGTCTCCAAACTGCCCGAAATAACCGCTTCCCATCTACCTTTCCTTTCATCCGATTTTGAGCTCCGCCAATCAGTCCAGCGGATATTAATACAATAATTAGTATAAGGTAAAACCCAAAACCGGAATTAAAGATGTTATTAAACAATGCGGAGACCGACAATAATAAAAAAAATGTGGTCACGTCCATAGCGAGCATAAAAGTTTTCTTTTTATCTTTTTTTAAGCCCTTTCCAATGAAAAAAACAATCAAAAACGGCACAATCGGAATAACGCTTAAAGTAATAACCGAATCCATCAGCAGTCCCATAGCTTCACCTCTCCCCAGAGATCATACCCCAATACCTTCTACTAATTGGCAGAGCCAGCGATTTAATGGTGCCGACACTCCAGATCGTTCTGCCATTTCTACAAGACTTCCATTGATCCAACGAATTTCTGTGGTTCTTGAAGCAAGTACATCTGCCAGCATAGATGAAATATTGCCAGACGTTAACCGGCACACCTGAAGGATGTTATCCCAAGCATCCTTATCATAAGTAATTTCACAGAAATCATACACTATTATTGCTTCTTCAAAAACTTCCTTCATTAATTGGAGGCGTTGCTCTGAAGACAACAGCTCCCCATTTGGAATACGCCAAATCGCCGTGAGTGGATTTATAACGGCATTGATCAAGAGCTTCCGGTAAATCATGGTATCCACTTCATTCGACAAAAAGGCTGCGAATCCTGCCATTATGAGAACTTCTATTAAATTATTCGCTTTTAAATCATTATGTATGCTATGAGCTTGTCCATCCCCTAAGCTCCATTTTCCTATCCACACCTCCCCTGCTCCTGCATGAATGACTTCAGTTAATGATTTGCGCTTCGCAGCCTCCGTAGTCACAGCTACATATAAATTGGCGTTTGGCAACATGCCTCCTAACATCTCCATATGTCCTGTACCATTCTGAAAACAAATCATATGTACTTGCTCTTCCTTAAGTAGGGATAGAAATTCAGGCAAATCATTATGTAGAGTATTCTGTTTAACCGTCACCACGATCCAATCACTCGGCTCTTCTAGATAAGCACCAGCGAACTCCCCTATTGGCGCGGATACAAACTGATCTTCCGAAATTGTTATCGGCTCGCGTTCATCCTCGTAGGTAACCGTTAAGCCATCACGCCCTAATCGTTGGCATTGTTCTATCCCTCGGCACCACAGTCTCACATCATTCCCGGCTTGGATCAGTCTCCCTGCCAGCAGCAGCCCGAGTGAACCTGCACCAATTATATCAATTTTCATATAACCCTCCTGCTGATCTTAAGCACAATTTTTCTAAGTATACCAAAAACCCCGCAAGTGGTGCTTAAAAAGCAGACCACTTGCGGGATTGTTAGTTAACCTATCGTTTATTCAATGCGTTCTAAATTTCCGTTACCATCCATTTTGAAACGAGTCTTCATTTCTTCTTCTTCTTCATTTAAGAAAGCAAGCCTGCGAGCACGATCCATAATCTGAATTAAAGCTTTGTAATCATCGTTGACTACCCGGTAGTCGCTTTGAGCAAGATTAACCTCTTTAGACAACCGCTCATTCTCAGATCGTAATTCTGTTAATTCATCTTCCTTCTCGCGCAGGTCTCTTTCCAGCATTTTCAGCTGACGTCCTGCTTCCTGGATCGTACCCTTCCATTGTCTTAAGAAACGAATGACCGCATCAATGGATAATGTGTTTTCACTTAATCCCTCACCGCGCCCAAATTCCTCATCGACATCACCCAGAATCAGACCAGCTACTTGCGCTCCTCTTACTGACGGCTGCTTTTTCAGGTAGCTACGCTTTTGACGTTGCCCTTTAGCAATACCGATTGCACCTTCATAACTTTTCCGAACACAACTGTTCCAGCGGAATCCGCAAGCGGCCGAAGTTCTGCCGATTTTTTCACCCACCTCTTCAAAAGCGGCAAGCTGTGTGCTGCCCTCCCGAATGTGTCGCAAAGTTACTTCTGCCAATATTAGATCATCTTCTGCACTCCAAGCGTCCTGTCTAACGGCTGTCATAAAGCCAAACCTCCTAACAACGTCATGAAATAACCATCTCCATAACCGGCAGTTCTGCCGGGTAGTGAATAGGGATAAAAGCTGCTTACTCCATTTCTATGCTTCTCATAGAGTTCATAGAATCTATTTGATACTAATTTGTATTTCCATTATCTGCGTACATCATACGCATAAAACTATAAATTCTCTTTTTTAAAGCACTAATCACTCAGGTCAATTATAAAAATCACATTTTTTGAAGATTAGTGCATTTTTTTCAATGAATTCGTTTACACATAATTATGTTGAGGGTATAATAAATCGAAGGAATATTCGTGAGATACATACTGGAAGGGGGACTCTCTCTTGGACCGCATGTTTCGGGTATTAGGTTTTTTCACATTAGCTATTGGATTGATGGCTTTCGCCGGAGGTCTAACAGAAATGGCCTTGCTTTTCTTTTTACAAACTGCATTTTTCGTAATACTTGGCTATATGAAATTTACTGAAAAAACTTATGTTCTTCTCTTCTGGGCATACATGATTCTGACTTTCACCGGATTTAGTTATTGGACGATCTTTCAAATGGGTCTTCCACTATAAATTGCAGTACTCTTTTGGAGCGGATGAGGTCCTTATCTTATAAGGATCACTTCCGTTTTTTTGTTTGTATGCTATTTTAGAAGGGTTAAACATATTATTAGTACATACATATATCATTTCAAAAAAAAGGTGGTGGTGTGGTGCGCTCCCGCAATTTACAAAGCCGCATGATTGCAACCATACTAATTCTCTTCTGCTGTACTTTGTTTCCGTTACAACCTGTGAAGTACTTGTCTGCCGATCCTAGCGGTGATTTTTTCAATTCTGCTATACCAGATAATGAAGAAACCCGTAAACTACTTGAACAGACCTTGTCTTCTGCAGAAATTGAACGTGAAATCATCAAGATTACAGCCGAACAAAAAGCACTTGAACAAAAGGTAGAAAGCCTGAACAGACAAGCTACCCAGAAAAAAACAGCCATTGCGGACCAACAGGAACGGGCAGGTGCAGTTGTGCGTTCTTATTATATGGGGGATAGAGATAATCTTCTGGCCGCGTTTTTTTCAGCAAAAAGTATCAGCAGATTCCTGGCTCTGTTCGATTATTATGAGATTATTATTGGAAATGACCGCGATATTCTCTCACAATATGAAGAACAATATAAGGATTTGAAGGATACCCTTCAGACTGCGAAGCGAAACTCGGAAGAGCTCGCCCGATTGCGTACGGCTCTGGAGGAACAGCAAGTTCGGGTAAACGCGCTCAACAAGGATATTGAGGGTGGGATTAAAAATAGCAGCGATCCTGAAAATATGAGTACTCTACTTAAAGAATTCACATTATATTGGGAGAATATCGGCCTGCACGAGGTAAAAACTTATTTCAAGGCGTTATCCTCCGCAATGAATAAACTACCACAGTTTGTTCAGAATCGAGAGGGTGTACTGACCCGAAAAGGAATGACTTATGAGCTAAACCTGAAGGAAGAGGATCTGAATGAATTTTTGCAATCGCAGAATTCGCTGTTTAAAGACTTCGCCTTTCATTTCAATGACGGATCGATTACTGCCACTGGAAAAAGCGGAGCGCTAGCCCTTTCACTGACCGGTCACTATACCATTCAGGAAGAACCGATCAACGGCCTTATATTCCAAGTCGATCATATTGTATTTAACGGTCTTGAATTGCCTGACACAACAAGAAAAACGTTGGAAGAAGAATTTGACTTAGGCTTTTATCCAGGCAAAATAGTATCTTTCCTTCGTGCCACGGCAGTAGATAGCCAAGAGGGCGTCTTGCATGTTAAGCTTTCCATTTCATTTTAGGCCTTCTTTTAGAAATTCTTTGTAGCCTTCCGCATCTATCTGCCCTGTTAATAGTAACGATACAGCTTCAACAACCTTACTCCAGCCGCCCTGTGAATCATCCTCCGGGGCGGTTTCTTCTGTCAGCAATAGCTCAACATCGAAAGGAAGCTTGTATTTAAAAGCATGCTCCGAACGATAAAGAACATCAAGCGCCGGCAAGCTCCCCGTATTCTCCAACCAATCCAGCTGAGCATCCTCTGAGGTGATAAAGGTCAGCCAATTCACAGCTTCCTTTGGACTTTGAGATTGAGCTGGAAGGGCAAAAGATCGACTGTAACAGGATTCAAACCCACCCCCATTATTAGCAGTCAGGGCCGGTACAGCAGCAAGGGATGAATTTCCATGCTTCTGCCACTCGGATAACGGTAATGAAGCAACGGCGACACTACCTCCTTGGAGCATATCCCAGACATCTTTATTGTAGCGGCTGGTGAGATAAAAATAACTGCGGGCATTCTGAATCCAATTCAACACCTCTTGGTTATCTGCTAACAAGCTGCTATTCATGCTCTCCATTACCGCTGACAATCCATAAGGATTGCGGGTATCCATCGCAAGTAAATATTTCCCTTGCTCTTTTAGCACATTCTGAAGCAGGATATTCCACTCTTCGAGGCTTTTGGGTAATGCATTAAAACCCAGCTCCGCCAGCCGTTGTGGGGAATAAACAAGCACGTAAGGATCTATATCTAACGGGACTCCCCAATTATATCCATTCCACTGCATCCAGGGGATCAACTGTGTTAACGGTGCACTCCCCGGAACGCTCTGATACACATCCATCGGCAATAAATATCCACGTGTGGCCCAGTCCAGAATGCTTCGTCCATCTGCCATGACTATATCCGGGCTGTCCCCGATCGTTAAATCATGCTTCAATACCTCATCGGCATCCTCCATATCCACATTGCTTAAAATAACCTTTACTCCACTTTCTAAGGTATAACGGTTGCTAAGGAGCTCCAGTTCACTAAATTCTTCGCTATTTAACGATACTCTTATGTGTAAGCTATCTATAGTTCCCTCATCTCCGGAAGAGGGATGGGTCGACTGACTTTGTGGTCTTTTCATAGGACGTGGATCGTTACTGGTACTCAATTCCATACTGGGCGACAGGCTTGTCAGCGATAGTAGTAAAATTGCAAAAAGCAGCCAATAATTTTTGCGTTTCAGCACGATTTCCCACCTTCCCTTTTGATTGGTCTCCCCTATTTTACCAAACCCTCCGGTGCTTGTCTTTAGTTTGTGAAACCGTTCTCTTTCTATTATATGGGTGATACGCCAGAGGCATTAAAAATAGGAAGGTGATCTGACCGCCATTACAAGAAAGCTTTGGACTTCCGATCGCTGTTATCCTCAGATTTCCTGATCTAATTACCGCATCATGCGGTTAAAATCCGAGGATAAAGGCGAACGCTTCGCTTCTACAGTTCCAGACTTTCTTTCCATGGCTCTAATCACCACAACCAACTTTAAATTCCTCTGCCGTTTCCGGGCGGGCAGGAAAAAGCCGGGAGAGTTTGCTTCTCCCGGCTGAAAATAGGATTGATGAACCGTTAGAGTAGATCCGCGGCCAATTGCGCCAAGCGGGAACGCTCACCTTTTTCCAAAGTAATATGTCCGCTAATCCCTTGCTGTTTAAACTTCTCGACGATATAGCTCAGTCCGTTGCTCGCAGCATCCAGATATGGATGATCGATTTGCTCTGGATCGCCCATTAGAATGACTTTACTTCCTTCTCCCGCTCTGGAGACAATGGTCTTCACCTCATGGCGGGAAAGGTTCTGCGCCTCATCAATAATAATGAACTGCGATGGGATTGAACGGCCGCGAATATAGGTTAAGGCTTCTACCTGTATACTTCCTAACCCCATTAAGATTTTATCGATATCGCCAGCTTTTTTGGTATCGAACAGGAATTCCAGATTATCATAAATAGGCTGCATCCAGGGTCTAAGCTTCTCATCCTTCTCACCGGGCAAGTAACCAATGTCCTTACCCATAGGAACAACCGGACGGGCGATAAGCAATTTTTTGTATTTATGTTCATCCTCCACTTTGAATAGTCCGGCTGCAAGCGCCAATAACGTCTTCCCTGTCCCAGCCTTACCCGTGATCGTTACGAGTGGGATTTCATCATTTAGCAGCAGCTCCAGTGCCATTCGTTGTTGAGCATTACGGGCGCTAATCCCCCAAACCGAATCATTGCCCAGATAGAGTGGCTCCAGACGTGTGGCATCACTATTCACTTTGAGAAGAGCTGATTTGCCAGTGCCAATCTCATCCTTGAGAATCACAAATTCATGAGGGTACAACGGATACGACAACGCAAGCTGTTTTACCGTCAGAGAGCGGTGACTGTAATATTCATCAATCAATGCGGGATGAACCTGCAGAGATTGGTAACCAGTGTATAGTTCATTTAAGTCTCCAGTACGATCTGACAAATAATCCTCTGGCGTAATTCCCAGAACATCCGCTTTAATACGAACCAGTACATCCTTGCTCACAAGCACAACGGGACGCGGATCGGGCTTCTCATTCTCTTCATTCAAATAATTGAGAGCAACAGCCAATATCCGATTGTCGTTAGACACCTCGCCAAACATTTCCTGTACCTTCACAAAACTGCGATGGTTAAGTTCTACCTTCAGCTTGCCTCCATGCTCCAGTTCCACACCACTATGCAAATGACCTAGTTCCCGGAGTCCATCAAGCAATCGGGATACCGTACGGGCATTCCGACCGATTTCGTCAGCATTGCGCTTCTTGGAGTCGATTTCTTCCAGCACAACAGCCGGAATAACCACCTCATGCTCCTTGAAAGAGAAAATTGAATTGGGGTCGTGCAAAAGCACGTTGGTATCTAGCACAAATATCTTGTTCATATTATCCCCTCCACAGCGCCTGGTTTGATTGATCATACATAACTCTTTCCGCCAAGGGAAAAGATATGGTACAGAAACGATTCTTTGGCTGAAAGGAGTAATCACATATGAGAAAATCAATATGTCTGTTGCTGGTACTGCTGCTACTGACAAGCTGCGGTATCGCTAATAAAAAGACATCACCCTCTCCTCAGAATAAACAATCTGCGAATGCTGTAAAGGGTACGGGGAACCATGAGGTTCGGCAATTGTCCAATGATGGTGCGACTAATCCTAAAGCCACCTCAAAAGCTGGTCAAGCCGTCAATGTTAATGGAGAAAGTGAAATTGCACTTAAGGATCATTTTGAACAGTTGGCCAAAAGAGTTCCCGGTGTAAATGGCGCACACTGTGTAGTCATGAACAAAGTTGCCATTGTTGGTCTTGATGTAGAAGGTTCTCTGGGCCGTTCACGTGTAGGAAGCATCAAATATTCTGTAGCGGAAGCCATCCGCAAAGACCCAAGAAGTGTACGGGCGCTTGTCACTGCGGATATGGATCTCTCCAGCAGATTAGCGGAAATGAGCCGCCATATCTCCAAGGGACATCCGATATCCGGATTCTCATCCGAGCTGGCCGATATTATCGGACGAATCATGCCACAGCTGCCAGAGGATACCAAGCCGCAAAAAAATGCACAGTAGAGATTAAGAACAAAAGATGTTCTTTGAGTTCAAAAAAAGCCCAGTGATATTTTCACTAGGCTTTTTTCATGGCAGCAAATACTTGTCCGTCCAACTTCTCAGCGGCACGTCCATCATAAACTTTCGCATATCTTGGGGCGGAGTCCAGCTGCGCGCCGTAAAAAAGCGCGTTGCGGACCGCTTGAATTTCAACATCAAAACAGCACATCTTAAAAGGAACATCTTCTAGCGGGTCCTGCCTTACAGCAGCACTACCGTTAATGGCATAGACAGTTCCTTCACCAAACACAGTTATAGTTATTAATGGATTAACCTTCATATTATTCACAAGTCTTGAACGATGATCAATAGCCAAACGCACAGTACTAGGACTAACAGCATAAAGCCACGAAATAGCTGTGGATGTAGGACCGCCTGTCTCCGCATCAACTGTGTTTAGAAGAACAAAGGTTTCCGATTGCAGCATCGATAGCAAAGTTTCATTCAGCTGAGCAACGGCTTCGGACATAAGTACTGGCCCCCTATGCGACGTTAATTCATTCGATTTATTATATTATAGCACAGGCTGAAACTTGCATTCAATTTTAGCTATGGAAGATATTAAGGTCCTCAAGGCGTCTCAGCAGCTGTCGAATCAGCTCCCGTGGAAATTCCTGCAATCCGATCCTGCAAGCTTTTCTTAGCGGCCTCAAACTCCTCATCATTAATATATACATATGGACTTCGCCACGTTCCAGTAACCGGCTTGAATTCGATATTCTCTTTGGAAATCTTCCAATACGTCGCAATCATATCTTTGATTTGCGAATTTTCGATATCTGTCTTCATGTTACTGTCCACTGCATCAAGCACCTTGCCGATTTTTAATACGCCACCAAGCGATTGCATCTGATCCACCAGACTGTTCAGAACTTCGTTCTGGCGTTTGTTGCGATCAAAATCATCTGATGCGTTGGTCTTAGGCTTGCAATTGGATTTACGATACCGCACATAGTCCAGTGCATTTTTTCCATCCAGCTCTGCCGGACCCTTTTTCAGATTGATATTCGTGCCATCCACAGTGTCTGTATAACACATATTTTCACTAATATTTACTTCGACTCCCCCAAGCTCGTCCACTACATCACGGAAGCCCTGAAAATCAAGAATCGTTGTATAATCTACATCAATATCCAAATACTTACCCATCATCGTCTTCATCTCATCTTCAGCCAGTAGACCAGAGGATTTCTCCTTACCCTTGAAGCGAGCATAAAATTCATTAATTTTCGTCTTCTTATAGCCACTTAGCTCCACGTAGGTATCACGAGGAAGCGAAACAATAGTCGCTGATTTAGTCTTAGGATTAAGTGCTGCAACCATGATTACGTCAGTCAAATAAGACTCGTGTTTAGGTCTGTTATCCGTTCCCAGTATAAGCATTGTCAGTGGTTTTTCTGAAGCGGAATGCCCTGGAGCAACCGTACCCTCAACCCCTGCATTAAATACGCCATGCTCAAGCTTCCAATACAGATAACCGCCATAACCCAGCACGCCGAGGATCGCAATAATTAGCAAAGTTAACAATACTCTAACTAATCTGCCAAAAAAACCTCTCTTTTTCACTTTCTTTTTCGTTTTTTTCTTAGAAGCACCCTTCACAGGCTGTTTTCTATTAGTAGGTTGTTGCCCGTTTGCTCTTGGAGGTAAACCGCTGTTTCTTGTACTCATAATAGAATAAAGTCCTTTTCATTTCATTTAGAATTAGAATTGCTACATTAATTAGACGATCCTTAAGGTACAAAAGTTGCGATTACGATCTCTTCGCTGCTGCCGCAGCCTTTCTCTTCTGTCGGGCTTCTACTATATAACGTATCCGTACCATCAGCATTAATCCGACAGCAACCAACAGACACTGGATAATCGGAAGCTTATCATGTTGGAAAATGAGGAGCATGCCAGAGCCAACCGCCATCATTATGTAGAGCATGATTTCCTTGCCAATCGATAACTTTTGATTCACACGAAAGACTTGATTATAAACAAAAGTAAGCAATATAAAGATAACAATATAAGCGACGATTGGATGCTCAGCGAACCACACCTGCATAGATAACCGCACTCCTCCCAAATTTAAGATACGTTTACATTATATCATCAGTAGGGGAATTTTTTGTTTCTTATATTAAAAAAAGCCGCCGGATGCAATAATCCGGCGGTCTTATTCATAAGCATGTGTTTACGCGTTGGCTTGTGCTGTTTTACGTTGTTTCTCTACACGTTCGCGTTCGCCTTTGTTCAGAATCTTTTTACGCAAACGAATGGATTTAGGTGTAATTTCACAATATTCATCATCATTCAAATATTCAAGTGCGCCTTCCAAAGAGAAGGTGCGTGGTGTCTTCATTTTTACAGTATCATCTTTGCCTGAGGTACGCATGTTGGTAAGTGCTTTTTCCTTACAGATGTTAACGATAATATCGTTATCACGGGTATGCTCGCCTACGATCATACCTTCATAAATTTCTGTACCTGCATCCAAGAAGAGAATACCACGATCCTCAACACCCACGATTCCGTATTGAGTTGTTGATCCAGTCTCACTTGCTACAAGCACACCTTGATGACGTCCGCCAACTTGACCAGCAACCAGTGGAGCGTAGCTGTCAAAAGCATGGTTCATAACGCCGTAACCGCGTGTCAAAGTCAAGAAGTAAGTGTTGTAACCAATCAATCCACGTGCAGGAATCAGGAATTCCAGACGTACTTGACCCGTACCGTTGTTAATCATATTGACCATTTCGGCTTTACGAGTACCCAGACTCTCCATAACAGAACCCATGCTCTCTTCTGGAATATCAATCATTAGACGCTCAAGCGGCTCCATTTTGACACCGTCGATTTCTTTAATGATTACTTGTGGTTTAGAAACTTGCATTTCATAACCTTCACGACGCATATTCTCGATCAGAATACCAAGGTGAAGCTCACCACGTCCAGAAACGATAAATGCATCAGGACTATCAGTTTCTTCCACACGCAAACTCACGTCTGTTTCAAGTTCTTTAAATAGACGCTCACGTAGTTTACGGGAAGTTACCCATTTACCTTCTTTACCAGCAAAAGGACTGTTATTCACTAGGAATGTCATTTGCATGGTTGGCTCGTCAATCTTCAGAACCGGAAGTGCTTCAGGGTTTGCAGGATCAGCAATGGTCTCACCAATGTTGATGTCCTTGATCCCTGCAATAGCAACGATATCCCCTGCGCCCGCTTGCTCTGTTTCAATACGTTTCAAACCTTGGAAGCCGAACAATTTCTCGATACGTGCAGTTTTGCTCTTACCATCACGCATAATAACTGTTACAGATTGACCTTGTTTGATCACACCGCGGTTAACACGTCCAATCGCAATACGACCCAAGTATTCGTTATAATCCATCAACGTTACGAGGAATTGAAGCGGTTCTTCAACACTTTCGGTTGGAGCTGGAATATGTTCAACAATGGTTTCGTAGAGCGAAAGCATCGTTTCATCTTGTTTCTCAGGAACCATGCTTGATGTACCATTAAGAGCAGATGCATAAACAACAGGGAATTCCAATTGTTCGTCATTTGCTTCAAGTTCGATGAACAAATCGAGCACTTCATCAATAACTTCCTTAGGACGAGCAGCTGGACGGTCAATCTTGTTCACGACAACGATCGGTGTAAGTTTTTGTTCCAATGCTTTACGCAGAACGAATTTCGTTTGCGGCATGCAGCCTTCATAAGCATCAACAACCAGCAATACACCGTCAACCATTTTCATGATCCGTTCTACTTCGCCACCAAAGTCAGCATGTCCAGGTGTATCCACAATGTTGATCAAAAACTCTTTATAAGTAATTGCTGTATTTTTAGCTAGGATTGTAATTCCACGTTCCCGTTCGATATCATTAGAGTCCATAGCACGTTCTTGCAAGTGCTCATGGGCGCTGAAGATCCCCGATTGTTGAAGGAGCTGATCGACGAGTGTTGTTTTGCCATGGTCAACGTGGGCAATGATCGCAATGTTGCGAATATCTTTTCTTGAATGCATGATTTGTATCCAAATCCTCTCATTTATCAAATTAAAACTGTTAAAATTCATAGCATGTCACGGCAGTCTCACAAAAGAAGCGCCAGGCAGAAAGCCGACGCTTCAACATAACATTAATATTATAGTGAAAGTACCATGAAAAGCAAGTCTTTTTATGAAAAAACAGTTACCAATTTCCGTTTTTTTTCACAAGATCCTACAGCAATTAGCTTCGATACCATCTATTCCGGCCACGTGCTCTGCCTCGACCGGTAATCAGCCAAATTCCTACAGCTATTAATACAATCCCGATCAGGTAGATCGCGCCGGTGCCCATAAGGCTGAAAATACAAAGCGCAAGGCTTAGTAAGCCTAATGTTACAGCAATTGCTGACAGGCCACCCGTCCGTCTAGGTTCATAGATGGAGTATTCATACAAGCCCACGGCAAGACCAAGCAACAGCACAGGCCATAAGCTTCTCATAAGCCCCCATCCCCAAATATTGCAGAGGCCAAACAACAAACCATACACCGTTAATATCCCGGCAGGAACCAATACCGAGGCCGAAGCACGACGGCTGAAAAATAACATGTGTAGTACTATTCCTGGAATTAAAATCACTAGAGGCCAAAGCGCGCGCCCCAAAAATCCGAAGACGCCCAGCTTACCTAATAAAATCACGATGCCAGCAGCAACAATAAAAATTCCTAGCTGTATATCTTTCTTTGAAGACATCCTTCACCCATCCCTTCAATTTCACGTCTACCTCATTTCCTCGTCACCTTATAGCCTGAAAGCGACAGGATTCTTACTCATATATTATCCGAAACATACACAAAATGCCATCACTCCCTGTGATTAATCAGTGTCGATAACCGCTTCTGATCACGCAAAAAAAACGGACAATTCCAATTTATGGAGATGTCCGTTTAGTATTGCCTTTTATTGCAATTTATTAACCTGCAGATGTTTTTCTGCGTTTTATTGCTCCCGTAACGACAACTAATATTCCTAAGGCAATGGGCAAATAGGAATGTGAGGAAGGGAACAAAAAGGATAGCATCGTCCCTAATTTTGCATCCTGAAGCAACATATCCCCTGCTGTAAACGCCAATATATAAGCACCGATAAATACGAGCACTGGAAACCGGTGCAGCCAGCCTACAATAATGCCGCTTCCCCACACTACTATCGGAATGCTAAGGGCAATCCCGATGACAATTAAAGCCAAATCTCCTTTAGCTACTCCTGCAATAGCTAGTACATTATCCAGGCTCATAATGAAGTCTGCTACAAGAATCGTCCGGATTGCTTTCCAGACTGAGGATGATTCCCTTACTCTGAGATCCTCCTCTTCCTCCAAAAGCAGCTTGAACGCTATCCATAGCAGCAGCATTCCCCCTCCAGCCTGAATATAAGGGATTTTTAATAGCAATACCGCAACAAAAGTAAGCAAACACCGCAGAACAACTGCGCCTGCTGAGCCCCACCATACTGCAGTCTTTCGGTGCTTCGCCGAAAGATCCTTGCTGGCCATTGCGATAACCATTGCATTATCTCCGCTCAGCACCAGATTAATCATCAATATTTCACCAAGGAGCAATAATGAATCCATTCGCACTTACCTCCCCGAGTCACATGTAACTACTTGTATGTTCGGAAATGACAAGCTATGCTTCCTGTCCAACTTTTTTTGAGCGTGAACGCATGTTGGCTCCTTTTTTTGCGTATACAAAACTAAGCATATTTTGAAGCTCAATCTAACAAACTTGGGAGTGACTTCGCTTTGAATACATCCATTTGGGAGTTTATATTATCGCTGCTCAACATTATTTTTCTAGATCTTATTTTGGCGGGAGATAATGCCATTGTGATCGGTCTAGCGGCGCGTAATTTACCGTCAGACACGCAAAAGAAGGCTATCGTATTTGGAACAGCAGGTGCTGTAGTGTTGCGGATCTTCGCAACGATTCTGGTCGTATGGCTGTTGAAAATCCCCTGGTTACTGCTTGCCGGAGGGATTTTACTCATTCTGATTGCCTATAAGCTGTTAACCAGTGAGAACACTTCAACAGATATCAAGGCAGGTCAAAGCTTGTGGTCCGCTGTAGGGACAATCATTTTAGCTGATGCTGCCATGGGCCTTGATAATGTGATCGCCATTGCCGGAGCTGCCAAGCATAATATCTCACTGGTTATCATAGGACTGCTGATCAGTGTCCCCATCGTTGTGTGGGGAAGTACCCTTTTTATTAAATTAATCAACAAATATCCATGGATCATTTATATTGGTTCTGCTGTCTTAGGTTTCACTGCTTCAAGTATGATTACGGATGAACATCAGCTTGCGCCATTTTTTGATCATCATCCGCTGCTCAAATATCTGTTTATAATCGTGATCATTATAGGTATTTTGGCAGCGGGACATTGGAAACGCCAATCAAAACCAGAAGAGCCTCAGGAGGGCACAATCGTCTAAACCACAAAAAAACTGCCTCAGAACGTAGATTTCACTACGCTTCAAGGCAGTTTTTTGGTTTATTATTTTAGAACCATTCTTCCTGTAATCCAGCCTCGACACTTACAACATCACTAGGCTTCTCATCTCCATAGGGAGTGATTAACACGGTCTCTGTGGCTTCAATCGCCGCTTCCAGAAGTTCAGAATATCCCGGAAGCGTAGCCTCTATCTTATCCACAATCCGTAAATTCGGATTTGTTGTAGGTGATTTTGGAACAAATAAAGTACAGCAATCCTCATAAGGAAGGATAGACAAATCATAGGTACCGATGTTCTTCGACAGGTCCACAATATCACTTTTGTCCATCATTACCAGCGGACGCAGAAGGGGCAGGGTTGTCGCCCGGCCAATCACGTTCATGCTTGGCAAGGTCTGGCTAGCGACTTGTCCCAGACTATCCCCGGTTACAATCGCCAATGCACCTTCGCGCTCAGCAAGCTGGGTAGTAATTCTCAGCATTGCCCGTCGCATCAGTGTAATAATCAGATTATCCTGGCCGATGCCGGTAAAGGAAGTTTGCACTTCAGTAAAGGGTACCAGATGCAGCTTGATTACACCCGCATAACGTGACAATACCCGCGCAAGATCCACAACTTTTTGTCTAGCAAGCTCGCTTGTATAAGGATAACTGTAGAAGTGCACGCACTCCACTTCAAGTCCGCGCCGCATGGATGACCAGCCTGCTACGGGACTATCAATGCCACCGGACAGCAATAACATCGCTTTTCCGTTAGTGCCTAATGGAAATCCACCTACACCGGCAATATTTTCACAGAAAATATAAGTATGTCCCTGACGAATTTCGACCCTCAGCTCTAATTCAGGCGATTTAACGTCTACGGTGAGGCCAGGATATCCTTGCAATAGTGGTGTCGCGATCCGTTTATTCATCTCAATGGAGCCGTAAGGGAACTCTTTCCATACCCGCCGAGCATTAACCTTAAATCTGGTGCCCGGAGCAGGCGCGATTATCTCCAAAAATTGACGGCT
This sequence comes from Paenibacillus sp. FSL H7-0323, assembly GCF_038002725.1. NCBI lineage: Bacteria > Bacillati > Bacillota > Bacilli > Caryophanales > Paenibacillaceae > Paenibacillus > Paenibacillus sp. FSL H7-0323. The sequence goes on from NZ_JBBODB010000001.1 coordinate 3,293,445, forward strand.
GACCGCTACAATATCCTCAAGCTCTGACTTAGAAACCTTCACTGGACTAACTGAAGCAATGCCAAATACATTCTTCAGTGCTTGTACCAATTCAATCGCAGATTCCCCGTTCAATTCCACGTAAATTCTTCCGAATTCCTTGCTCAGAACTACGTTTGGATAAGGCTTAATCAATTCCTTCACATGACGCAGTACGGTTTTTTCAAATCGGGTACGATTTTTGCCCTTTAAAGTAAACTCTCCAAAACGCAGGAGCAGCATATCAGCGTATTCTATACTATGGGCTCTGCCTTCTGCAGATTCCTTGTTCATCATGCTCATTTGTTACTTCATTCCTCCTTCAGCAATCTTTAAAGCTTGTACCGCAGTGGTTAATGCTTGCTCAAGCGCAGCGACATCCTCATCTGTATGACTGTCGCCAAGGCTAATACGAATCCCACCTGAAGCACTGGAGACATCTTTACCCATAGACAATAATACACGACTAGGCTCAGCCAGTCGTGAGGAGCAGGCCGAACGGGTGGAGACAGCCATCCCCAGTTCCTCCAGCTTGCGGGCGAATACCTCTCCCTTCATGCCAGGGTAAGAGAAATGCACAATATGGGGAGCTCCATCCTCTCTGCTGTTTATAACAAATTCAGGAACGGTGCGCAAGAAGCGTAATAATCGATCTCGGAGTGGAACCAACTGGGCAACGAAGGTTTCGCGCTGCTCACCACTCATGCGGATAGCTTTGGAGGATGCGACAATCGCAGGTACATTTTCAGTTCCAGCGCGTTGTCCTTCTTCATGAGAGCCCCCTGTAAGCAATGGGAATAGCTTAATTCCCTCTTTGATATACAGTAATCCCACTCCACGTGGGCCTCGAAGCTTATGAGGAGACAGGCTATAAAGATCCACCTGCCAATCCTTTAAGTCAACTGCAAGCTTACCATATCCCTGAACACCATCTACATGAAATAAGGTTCGCGGATTCACAGCTTTAATCAGCTTCCCCATCTCTTTAAGCGGTTGTATCGTTCCAATCTCGTTATTGACATGCATCACACTAACAAGCACTGTGTCGCACCGGACAGCAGCAGCTACGCGCTCAGGATCAACAACGCCAGTGCTATCGGGTGCTACAAAAGTAACCTCCCAGCCCATTCGCTGCAATTGCAGGAAACTCTCATATACAGAGGGATGCTCTATTTTTGTAGTTACCAAATGGCGGCCTCTAGTCTGATATTGCAGAGCAGCGCCTTTTATCGCCAAATTATTGCTTTCCGTTGCACCAGAAGTGAATAGAATCTCCTGCGGTTGTACAGATAAAGCAGCAGCGCATACTTCACGCGACCGTCTGATCAGCTTACCCGCTTCACTGCCCGCACGGTGCAAAGAGGAAGGGTTCGCATAATGCAGCTTCATAATTTGTTCCATCGTCTGCACCACTTCTTCATAGGGCGGTGTAGCGGCGGCATAATCCCAGTAAAGCATATGTCAAATGTCTCCTTTACTTCGTTGAGTGAACTTATTATCGAAAAAGGATCAAACGGTGTTTCCCGTTTGATCCTTTTTATTATACCGCGTATTGAGCGCGAGCGCGTTCTATTTTAAAGATATAAGATTGTGTCTCTTTTGGAAGCAGGCTAAGTTTCTCCAATAATTCCTGATCATTGGTTACTCCCAGATCTGTTACCCGTCCCGGCCCTGCGTTGTACGCTGCAAGTGCCATCTTTTCCTCTCCGCCAAAGCGTTTCAGTTGATAAGATAAATAACGTACGCCGCCATCAATGTTTTGCGCCGGATCGAACGAATCAGTAACCCCTAAGCCGCTCGCGGTCCCATCCATAAGCTGCATTAAACCTTTAGCCCCTGCCGAAGAGACCACATTAGGATTAAACGAAGATTCAGTATCAATCACTGCTTTGATCAGATCAATCGGCACGCCATATTTAGCACTCGCCTTCTGGATGAGATCATCATAGCTCGTAGGTGTGGAACCCGTTATTTCCCCGGAAATTATGTTATTGAAGGTTTCTGTTGTCCCGCCTATCTGCTGCCATAACAAGCTGCTGACTGAAGTTGCATCCGGGAGAGAGGTCAAATAGCTTGAACTTTCACTACTCGTTGACATTGCCTGAAGCATTGTCGCAAATCCAGAAGCTGAAACTCCCGTTGACCGTTCATTTCCATTCGCGGAGCTAGTCTTTTCGGTTGTAGCCTTAAGGTTGATCCATTTAAGCTGCCCTAACCCGTCGGTTACAGCGGGATTGATCTGCATGCTGGCGCACTCCTTTTTTGTCCTACTCGAATCATATATAAGGTTTCGCGTTGAAATTTCGATGAATTACGGCTTAATCTTACATTTTATCTGAGATTATTGCTATATGTTGGAATGAAAAAACAGACTTCAGACCCTGATATTTAGGTCTAAAAGCCTGTTTAGATCAAAGCCATTCAGTTCTTTTTAGCGCGCAAAGGGAATCATCACGAAGTAACTTAGTGTCGCAACAATCCCTAAGCCCATTGCCCATGCCCCAAGCGTTTTTTGCTCTTTGACATAGGAATAATAACCAACTACGGCAGCGATGGGTCCGAGAATAAAAGACCAGATGAACAATGAGGCGATCCCCATCCCCAGTCCAACATACCCCATTACCCGGCTTCCACTATATTCCGCTTCACTGTCCTTGCGTTCTTCCACTATCCGCGGGGCATCCCGAACCTGCATTGGAACCGGATTTACCTCAGCAGCGTATTCTTCGCGATGCTCTCTGTCCCGCCGAGGATAGTCCACTCTCCGCGGACGAAGAATGACTTTTCTCGGACCGGATTGTTCCCGTGATGAGCTTGATTCATTATCCTTTTCTGTGTCCATTCTGGCGGCCTCCTAAGCGTTCGGCTTAAACGTCAGACAACATGTTGCAGATGATGTACTGGCATGATCGCGGTGACCTTCATTTGTCATTTCTTCAGCATATTCTTCCTTATAACCATTGCCTACGTGCTTATCGATCTCGATGACAATTTCTTCAGCCCGGCATAAATTATGCTCGCCCCAATAATGACAATTGCTCACGCTACATTTTACTAGTGGTTTTTCACTCGACATAATTATCACCTCGGCTTCATTATGTCCGCTCCATTTACCCGCTATTCGACAGAGTGGTTTCCAGTTGATGTATCGAGACAGGGCTTTTAATCCACGCAAAAAAGGACCAGCTCATTGTCATTACAAAATGACAAAGTGCTGATCCCTTTAGATCACTATTTAGAAGTTAAACCTGATTTTGCATACGTTTCTCGGTCAAATAGTCGTTCTCATAATAAATGAGATCATCGCGAAGATCTTCATACGTTTTGGTGATTTCTAGGATGATATCACGTGCGGGACGTACTGGCTTTTTGCGGAAACGGATTGCATCCTGACCTGTATAAGCGTATCGGCCATCTTCAGAATAACTTTCATTTTTCGGATAAAAGAAGTTGTTCACACCATAGTGATATACATTATAAAGCGCTTTCTGTGCAAAAGATTCATCGAATGTCGCACGACGCAGCGCAACGCCTAATTTCTCATATGACATTTCCGAGAACACTAATAGGTGACGAAGATCGGACAGAAAACCTTGGTAAAATTGTACGGTTTCCTCATCTCCCTCAACTACAAGCTGAGGCAATGCATGCTCATTTAGAAATACTTCCATTTTGTCGATTACCACTTTAAGTTTATCTCTCGTCGATTCACATAATTTCTGCACATTGGCTGCTGACATAGCGGTTGCTCCTCCTTATTATTCCCTGCTCTTGTAGTCAATAAAGTTAATCCTCTGAAAGAAACCGCCCTAAAGACGTATCTCTTTATTCTTGCAATATCAGGATGTGAACACAGAGAAGTCTAACCTTCTGAACAATTATTAAGAACAACATCTAATGAGGTATCTCTTACAAAATCAAGAAGACAATTCGAGATACTTATTCTCTCTGATATTATCATAAAAAACGTTAGGAAGGTATCCTTTTCTAAGATGCATAAAAGATACGCTCTCTTCTAAACCTATAGACATTACATTGCATAGAGGAGCGGAAATCATGTCACGAAAAAATCTAACAGTTGCAGGTTTGGTTACAGCAGCTTTTACAGTTGGGTTACTTACCTTTGCCCTGCGCCCTGCCACTAATGGGACGACCAGAGATGTCGCAAAAGTCGCTGTTCAGAATCCGGCTCCAACTTCAGCTTTGCATTCACCTCCAAATCCCTCTCAGGAAAAAACATTAAAGAAAACCTCCTTAAGCCAGGATGTGGAGGCAACAGATCATCTGAATAGAGTCGATGTCAGTAGACACTTAACTAAACTCCTGTCTGAAACAGACGGGATGTCTTCGATTCATGATAAATCAGTGTATGCGAAACGATTGCAGCAAGACCACGGGTTTATCTCCATGCTGATGTGGATCGATTTCCGCACACAAAAGACTGAGACCTTTAAGTCGTCTTTTCCAAAAGGAACCGAACAGGAGAACAAACAGCTTCTAAAATATCTCAATACGGCAAAATCAGCAATCCACGGTCATCAATCCTATGAATCTCCAACGTTTACAATCGGTAAAGAAAAATATTACTTTATCGCTCAGCGGAACAAAGAGAAAAATGTAGGGATTATTGCTCTTATTAACCAAAAGGTGCTTGGGCGTGTGGCAGACCATCAGCTGAAGAACCTGCGTCTCATTCCGTATCCTAAGGAAGGCAAATACCATGTGGAATCAGTCCATACCGATAACTTAAAGGACATTACAGTCAAGACCGGCCATGATAACGAAAATGCCAGCCATTTTTATGAGAATGAAATTGTAGTCCGTTTTAAGGGAAATGCTCCGACTCAGGGACAGCTCCAGACGATAACCGCCGATATCCACTGCAAGCAGCCACGCAAGCTGGGATATGCCTATATCTTTCGCTCTGAGAAGATGACCTATTATCAGCTGAAATCCTATTTCACCAACAAATGGCATCCCGAGTATACGGAACCTCACTATATGTATTTAACCAATGATACCATCACTAAAAACGCTGAAGGAACTGTCACGCCTAACGACATGTTATTCTCCACTTACCAATGGAACCTCCCGGCGATTGAAACTGAGCTAGGTTGGAATCTTTCCAAAGGCAGCAAAGAAGTGGTTGTAGCCGTAGTCGATACGGGAGTACAGATTAATCATCCTGATTTACAAGGTAAGCTTTTGACTGGTTACAATGCCATTACCAATGGTTCCACACCCGAGGATGATGTAGGTCACGGTACACATGTATCTGGAATCATTGGCGCACTTGTTAACAACGGGGAAGGTGTAGCTGGCATCAGCTGGTACAATAAGATCCTCCCTGTAAAAGCGCTAGATAACTCAGGTGCCGGAACGACTTATTCCGTAGCAGAAGGTATCATATGGGCAGCTGACAATGGCGCAAAGGTTATTAACTTAAGTTTAGGGAATTATGCCGACTCGCAGTTCCTCCATGATGCGATTAAATACGCCTATGACCGGGACATCGTGCTTGTGTCTGCAGCAGGCAATGATAATACAGAACGGCCTGGATACCCTGCAGCTTATCCCGAAGTGATTGCAGTGGCTGCTACAAATGCTTCAGGGGAAAAAGCCTCCTTCTCCAACTACGGCGATTATATTGATGTCGCTGCACCCGGAGAAAGCATCGCAAGCACCTATCCGGACAGCCAGTATGCCGCTTTATCCGGCACGTCGATGGCCAGTCCCCATGTCGCTGCGCTGGCGGGTCTGGTACGTTCACTGAATCCTAATCTGACGAATAAAGAAGTTATGGACCTTATGACCAAAAACGCTGTTGATCTGGGAACTTCCGGCCATGATAAATACTTTGGCTGGGGTCAGGTCGATATTTATAAAACGCTACAAGCGGCAAGCGGCAATCAAGTTCCATTGCAGCTTTTTCCTCAACATGTACGCCAGCAAATGAATCAATTAAAACAAAGAACAAATAACACCCCATAACCGTGTCATTGCAAAAACCGGCCAAGTAAGCGCAGAAACCGCTTTAACCCTTCCTCCATTTCCGATTCCTTCATTTGCGAATAGCAAAGACGGATGTGGCGGGAAGGCGTTTCCGCAGAGTAACAGACATCACCGGGTAAAAAAGAAATGCTCTCCTGCTCCGCCAAGTCATGCAGGCTTGCGATATCAGGAGAAGGGGGCAGCTCCAGCCAGAGATTAAGTCCTCCCTCTGGTAGAATATAGTTCACTCCAGGCGGCGCGTACAGCTTCAGAAGCTTCGCCGCCTTTTCCATACGACCACGGAGTGTAATTCGTAGCTGTGCTGCGTAGGCGTCGTATTTTTCAGCGATGAAGGGTAATACGGCCTTCTGTGTCAGCAAGGGACTTCCTAGATCACTCGCAGATTTAGCGGCGATCAGCCGGGACAGAATATTTCCTTCTGCAGCCACACAGGCGATTCGGCAACCAGGTGCAAGTACTTTGCTAAAGCTTTTCATATAGACTACATGTCCATCGGGATCCATTGATTTAATCGCCCTAGGTGGTGGTGCATGGAAATATAAATCACTAAATGGGTCATCCTCAACAATGAGGCAACGGTAGCTGCGCGCTAATTCCAGCAGTCGTTGTCTTCTTGTGATGCTCATAGTTACGCCGCTTGGATTTTGAAAAGTAGGGATGGTATAAATTAGCTTTGGCGGTCTTTGATCACACATTTTTGTAAGAACATCCACTCGCATCCCTTCACTATCGGTAGGCACAAAAATCATCTCTGCACCTCGTCCCGCAAAAACATCAATAGCACCAGTATAGCTAGGCGCCTCAAGATAGACTGTATCTTCAGGACCAACAAATGTACGAGCCACCAGATCAATGCCTTGCTGAGTCCCGCTGGTTATCATCAAATCGGAAGAAGTGAGTGAAACCCCACGCGATTTCAAATGTTCTCTCATGACATTCCGCAGCTCAAGATCTCCCTGAAAATTCCCGTAGGTTGCCATAAGCTCCGGTTGCTCTTTGACCAAGGATGCATAGGTGTCACCAATATCTTGAAGTGGCAGCAGCTCACTGTGGATGGCGGCTAAATGAAAGGGATATTTCACTTCTGAAACATCAAAATTCCGCCAAAGCTGAGCCCGCGGCAAATAATCATCATATAAATCCTGCCAGCAACCCTCTTCTTGACGTCTATTATGGGTTGGATCGGCTACAAAGCAGCCTTTACCCTGTCTGCAGTAAATAAGTCCTCGTTTCTCAAGCATATCGTAAGCCTTGCTTACTGTAACCTGACTCACGTTCAATGTTATAGCTAGACTTCTAACGGAGGGCAGCCGGACACCTTGCTGAAGCAGTCCTGATGAGATCCGCTGACTGAGGGTTTCACTAATTTGATGGGGCAGAGTTTTGCTGCCGCTGCGATTCAAATCGATATGCATGAACCCTTCACCTCCACTGTTATATTCAACGCTTTACTGTTATACAGCACTCCTATTATGATAGCATCAAATCGAAAGGTGGAGAACTAATTTATGGATATCAAATACTCAACGGCAGCCAATCATCTAGGATCATCAGCAGTTCGGGAGATTCTAAAAGTTACACAAGGCAATGACATTATTTCACTTGCAGGCGGGCTGCCTGGGGAGGATTTGTTTCCCTTGGAGGCCGTACGTGATGCCTATAATCGTGTGCTCTCCAGCGACACCTCAGCGCTTCAATATGGGCTTACCGAGGGTTTTACTCCACTACGTGACAAAATAGCTGAAAGGCTTACCCGGCAAGGCATCCCGGTTACAGCCTCTGAGATGGTATTGACTACAGGCTCACAGCAAGCTATAGATCTGTTATGCAAAATATTGCTGGATCCCGGCGATGCAGTTTTTGTGGAAGCGCCCACCTATCTGGCAGCACTACAGGTACTCGGTTCTTACCGGGCTGCTATTCATTCGATACCAAATGATGAACATGGCATTCTGCAGGATCAGTTGGAAGAGCAGATTCGGATACATCGGCCAAAACTGCTATACGCAGTTCCGACCTTCAACAATCCGTCTGGAGCAACCTGGAGTAAAGAGCGCCGCGAGAAGGTGGTTGAAATCTGCCGCCGTTACGGTGTTCTTATTTTAGAGGACAATCCCTATGGAGAAATAACCTTTGATGAAGATAAAACTCTATATCCACCCTCATTAGCCTCCATCGATAGAAGCTGCGGCGGGGATCATTGTGTAGTCTACACAGGGACCTTCTCCAAAATCGTCGCCCCTGCCCTGCGCACCGGCTGGATTATCGGCGATTCCGAACTAATCAAGACCATCGCCAAGGCAAAGCAAGCAGCCGATCTGCATTCCAGCACCATCGACCAGCGTGCTTTAGATGAACTGCTGTTGCATTTTGATATTGAGCAGCATATCCGCCTCATCTCAAGAGAGTATCATTCGCGTATGAAGCTCCTGTCCGCGGAACTCAGATCACATAACTGGAAAGGAGCACATTTCCTCGAGCCAAGAGGCGGCATGTTCCTATGGCTTACCCTTTCCAAAGAGATCAATACTAAGGAATTACTCCCGCTGGCAGTGGAAAACGGAGTAGCGTTCGTACCCGGAGAGGTATTCTATTCAGCGGAGCCTCACAAAAACAAAATGCGCCTTAACTTCACACACACGCCACCAGAGCAAGTCCCTGTTGCTGTCCAGCGTCTAGAGAAAGCATTGGTACAATGGCAGCAAAATCAAAACATCGTTCGGTCGTAAACAACTGCTCGTAATCAATACCTACGATGGCAAAATAAAACGGCTTCTCCATCCTTTATTGGACGGGGAAACCGTTTTTTGTGAGCAGATTTCTGAGCTTTCACTTTTGCGCATTTGCAGAATGTTACATTTACGCATTTCTGCAAATCTCATTTTCGTATTTTTACTTTTAGTGTTTTTGCACATCACATTTCGCAATTCCACATTGAGCGTTTCTGCTCAGCTCATTTCGTATCTTCACATTTCACATTCAGCAATTTTCACACTTCATATTTCTGATTTCCACATTTCAGCGCCTCTACAGATCCCATTTTCGTATTTCCCCATTCAGCAATTTTTGCTCGTCACATTTCGCATTTTCACATTTCAGCGTTTCTGTACAACTCATTTAGCATTTTCACATTCGCATTTCTACACTTTGCACGTCATATATCCCATTTCCCACATTTCGCTTTCCGCATCACCAAACATCCTCTAGTTACTCAACACATCTACCACTCAATTAACTCCGATTTCACAGCGAAGTACAGCCAGAGGTTCTTATTGATATGATGCTTCTGATACCAATCTTTCCGCAGAAGATTAGCCAAGCTCCGCATTGTTACAGTTTGCTAGCTACTAGTCTAATTCTGGCGTCAAAGTAACCATGGCGTTCGGAAGTTCGGGAGTTCTGAATTCTGGAGTTCTGAGTTCTGGAGTTCTGGAATTCTGGAGTTCTGGAGTTCTGGAGTTCTGGAGTTCTGGAGTTCTGGAGTTCTGGAGTTCTGGAGTTCTGGAGTCTAGAGTTCTGAGTTCTGGAGTTCTAGAGTTCTAGAGTTCTGAGTTCTGGAGTTCTGGAGGTTTGTATCGGACCCCAGCGCTCTTATTTGCATCAATTCCGCTCATTTGGTTTGCTATCGGACCCCATAGTCACTATTCGATCCAAAACGCCCGATATCCACCCTATTTATGCCGAATAACGGCTCTCCAGTCCGAAACTCCTCCAAAAAGGCATAAAATACACAAATAGCTGCATCTCGGTCCGTTAGCATATCAGCTCATCAAACCATCAACCATCATCCATCAACCATCATCCATCAACCACCAGCCATCTATTCATCAACCACCAGCCATCTGCTCATCAACCACCAGCCATCTGCTCATCAACCACCAGCCATCTGCTCATCAGCCCATCAGCCGCTAGCAATTCTTCTAAAAAGTCTAATTTCTGCATATCACGTTCCAAATCCCTGCATGTTATCGCATTCACCGCTTTATATATTTGCCGTATCCGCATTTGTTTGCAACAAAAAAGGCGGCGTAAGCCGGGTTACCGGGATACGTCGCCGTTTGTATGGTGTTGTTATTATAACGTTGCAGTTAGGAAAGTTTGCCGTAAGCCGGGTTCTGTGCTCGTCGTGGTTCGATCGGGAACTACCCTCCCACCATAAGCGACAATCATCTATCTAGGCCATACATTACTGCACAGCTCCAGCGACCAACCTAGACGCGCCTCAGGCTAAGGCTGCTTATTCAGCTGCGTCTCATTAGGTCTTGCTCCAGATGGGGTTTACCAGGAACGAAGTCACCAGCGTTCCTCGGGGTCTCTTACACCTCGGTTCCATCCTTGCCTGTGCCGCCCTAAGGCGGCCATCGGCGGTCCATTTCTGTGGCACTATCCTTCAGCTCGCGCCGACTGGACGTTATCCAGCATCCTGCCTTATGGAGCCCGGACTTTCCTCCCGTGACGTCTTCACGTCACCGGCGATTGTCTGTCAAACTTTCCGAACAACATTATATATTATACAGACATCACATGTCTGGCACAAGCATTATTAAATGGCAATTTTATAGGAACTTAAATGGCTCCGTATTCACCTGCGAAGCATGCACAGCTGTATCATACTTATGCTCGGCCAATTTTCCAGCCATCCACTCCGCTACTTTCTCTTTCATGATCTTCTCCGCATTATGTCCCGGATCAATCAGAGTGATTCCGGCGAGCGCAGCATCCTGAACTGTATGATAATCCAGATCCCCAGTAACCAGGACATCCGCACCGCGGAAAATAGCACTGTTATAATACTTTCCACCCGAGCCGCCGAGAACGGCAGCTTTACGAATCGGACGGTCCAAATCACCAACAACCCGTACATGGTCTACCTTCAGGCCTTTTTTTACCGTCTCCACGAATTGTCCAAGGGTTGTAGGCTCTTTGAGCTTTCCTACCCGCCCAAGTCCTAAGCTGCGGCCTTTAAGATCCATTGAGTACAAATCATAGGCAACCTCTTCATAAGGATGGGCCTTAAGCATAGCCTGCACCACTTTATTGCGGATGGAGTGCGGGACGATCGTCTCAATACGAATTTCCTCGGCACGTTCCATCTTACCTTTTTCCCCGATATAAGGATCCGTGCCTTCTCCTGGAATAAAAGTACCGTATCCCTCGATATTGAAGCTGCAATGACTATAGTTGCCAATTGCCCCTGCTCCAGCATTCAGAATAGCATCCAGAACCTTCTGATGATGATCCTTCGGCACAAATACTACCAGCTTTGATAATTGCTCGGAGTGAATGTCTTTGATGGGTACTCCGTTTTCTATGCCAAGAGCTTCAGCCATCCAATCATTCATTCCACCTTCGGTGACATCCAGATTCGTGTGGCTGATGTACACCGCAATGTCATTCTTAATTAATTTTTCATACATTTTGCCCGCCGGTGTGTCTGTCTGGATTCCTTGCAATGGACGGAAAATAATCGCATGATGCGCAATAATCAAATTGCAGCCTAGACGAATCGCTTCTTCAACTACCTCATCATTCACATCTAAAGCAACTAATACATTAGTGATTTCTTTTTGCAGCGTGCCCAGTTGAAGGCCAATTTTGTCCCAATCCTCAGCTAAATGCTTAGGAGCCAGTTGCTCCATATACTGAATTACTGTTTGTCCCTTGGCAAACATTGTAGCACCTCCGTAATTTCCCTGATCTGACCTTGAATCTGTTTCCGTTTATGCTCAGCAGATTCGAGTTCTGAACGTGACAACGATGTTAAAATGCCTTCCAATTTCTGAATCTCACCCTGCCACTTAGCAAAAAACACAGTATTTGGCGCTTGAAGCAGCCATGGTCCCATTTGAAGCAAGGCCTCTTGCCCAAAGACTTTAGCGGAATCCCCCAAGGTTAATTCACGATATACACTTTCATTTGTAATTCCAGCTTCCGTATTTTCTGGTACAGCCGTCAATACTTCATATAGCTTCCCGTCTTCTTCCAAAATTCTCTCAGCTACGAGTACCCATTTATTATTTAATAACCAGCGGCGCAAAATATCCTCGCCTACATTCGGCTGAAGCAAAAGGGTTGTAACCTCTTTTAGCTTCCCCTGGCTTTGACCCCGGTCCAGAATCGCGGCAATTAATGCGCCTCCCATGCCAGCAATCGTGATACAATTGACTTCACCAGGTTCCAGAACCTCAAGGCCATCTCCACGGCGCACCGAGATCACCTTCCCTAGTCCAGCCTCTGCAACGCCCTTACAAGCAGCATCAAAGGGACCCGGGTTTACTTCACCTGCAATTGCAAACACAGCCTTACCGCTTTCGACAGCGGCCACAGGAAGCAAGGCATGATCGGAACCGATATCTGCTAATCTGCTTCCTTGCGGAATTTGCTCCAGCAATTGCTGAAGCCGATCTGATAATTTCACATTGTTCATGTTGCCACCCACGTTATCCATTTTTTTCGAAACCCAAACAACAAAGCTAACCCTGCTGCAATCTTTAGGATCAGCATCAATGAAATCCACTGCGGATAATCCTGTCTTAATAAAAGAGCGTCAAGCTCTGGCATGATCCAAAGCGATACTCCCACTGCAAAATAAACACTGGCAACACCTCTTACCTTATGATGCAAAAGCCAGCTTAACCATACCATCAGCACACACAATGGCAGCCATAGGAACTCCAGTTCAAATATAGAGGCCTCCGGGCTTCTTCCACCGAAGAACCCTGCATACAGTAATGCCCAAAAAGCAAAACCACAGTACTGCAACAAACCTATCCGGAGTAAAAATCCCAAAATACACCATAACAAGCCGCAGCACCCAATTAGAATAGGCCTCCAGAGCTGAGGATCCAGATCATGCAAATCAATCAGCCATAGCCCAAAACCAAGCGTTAAAACACTGCCCAGCCCCGCTAGGATAAGACTGATAACATTGTTCCGGTCCTTATAAACGGCGGAGTATCCATAACAAATAATTAATACAGATAGTGCGGTTGCAAGTTGCAAAGGCCAGGGAAAAACGCTAAAATAAAGACTAATCAAGAAAATCAAGGAAATAATTCCAAAAGAAAACAGCCAAATTTTGATGCTTCCCTGCTGTAAATTTCTCAGCGATATTGGATTGTTATCCTTATTCGCATCCTCATCGTCATACAGATTGGTTAAGAAATCGCAATACTGCTCTGGCAGCAACCGGCTTTTTCTCCAATACTGAATCTCTTTTATAATGATGTCGCGTTTTTCCAAATTCACTGGCTCATCCTTCTTTCCAGATACACAAGGTCAACACATTTTTTACCAGCGTAAATTCAAATAAAAGAACCTCCTGCCACTGAGCAGCAGAAGGTCCAGTTCATGAAATACTATTCAAGGAAATCCTTAAGCCGTTTACTGCGGCTAGGGTGACGAAGTTTGCGCAATGCCTTGGCTTCGATCTGGCGGATCCGTTCCCGGGTAACACCAAACACCTTGCCGACTTCTTCAAGCGTTCTTGTCCGTCCATCATCAAGGCCAAAACGCAGACGAAGTACATTCTCTTCACGCTCCGTGAGCGTGTCCAGCACATCCTCCAGCTGTTCCTTCAGGAGTTCATAAGCCGCTGCATCCGCAGGAGCCAATGCTTCCTGATCCTCAATGAAGTCTCCTAGATGAGAGTCATCTTCTTCACCTATTGGTGTTTCCAAGGATACAGGTTCTTGGGCAATCTTCATGATCTCTCTAACTTTCTCCACCGTCAGTTCCATCTCAGCCGCAATTTCCTCTGGGGAAGGTTCGCGTCCCAGTTCTTGCAGCAATTGGCGAGAAACCCGAATCAGCTTGTTGATCGTTTCCACCATGTGTACAGGAATACGTATGGTACGCGCCTGATCCGCAATCGCACGAGTGATGGCCTGGCGAATCCACCAAGTCGCATACGTACTAAATTTGAATCCCTTGTTATGGTCAAATTTCTCTACTGCTTTGATCAGACCCATATTACCTTCCTGAATCAGATCCAGGAACAGCATACCGCGTCCGACATAACGTTTCGCGATACTTACTACGAGACGCAGGTTCGCTTCTGCAAGACGGCGTTTAGCTTCTTCATCGCCATTCTTAATCCGCATAGCAAGCTCAACTTCATCGTCAGCCGACAACAAAGGAACGCGTCCGATTTCTTTTAGATACATACGGACAGGGTCATTAATCTTGATCCCTGGTGGCAGCGACAGATCGTCATCAAAGCTGAAATCATCGCTGTCTTTATCCTCATTATCCTCACTTGGTCGGAGGCTGTTAACCTCTTCATCGTTCTCGTTTACAACCTCAATTCCCAAATCACTGAGTTGCTCGTAGAACTCCTCCATTTGCTCGGGGTCTTGATCAAACGGCGATAATTTCTCCATAATATCTTTGTAATTTAATGATGATCTTTTCTTACCTTGCTCAATGAGCTGATCCTTCACCTGATCCAAAGTAAATTCTGCTTCCAATTCAGTATGCTGATCGTTCGCCATAATTCGACTCCCTCCTCCCTAGGTACATCCTGTCAACATGTCATTGTCTCTCTAGGGCTATAATCTCACTTGCTATTTGTGCCGCACGCAAAAAGTCACCTGACTTTTCAGCCTGAATCATCTCTTCACGCTTCTGTTCCATTTTGCGTTGCAGTGGGTATTTCCGCACTTCACGAATACAATCATCTAGAACCTGCATATTCCAGTCCGGAGGGGTATCCATCATGGATATTGATGTCGCAGTTTTCTCCAGACGATCATCCTGAAGTGATGATAGAAACCGACTAATGCCGGGTGGTTTGCCTTGCGCGTAATAGGCATATAGATAAGCAGCAATTGCCGCATGATCAACGATGTTGAAATCTTCTCCGAGGCGTTCGCCTACATACGTGGCGGCTTCCGGGTCCTGAATCATAAAGGACAATAGACGCCGTTCCGCGACATGATAAGCGGGTAGTAAGGTCGGTGTCTGCACCTGCCCTTTTTTATGCCTACCATTATTCCACCTTTTGTCGTTATTATCCCCTTCAGGGATGTTTTTTTGCATCGATGCCCTAAGTAAATTACAATCCTGCTTCAAACTATCATAGGAAAGTTCGAGTTCAGCAGCGATTTCCTTCAGATAAACCTCTCGCTCTGTTGAGGAATGCAGTGAAGCAATAACTTCTAAGGCTTCCTTGACATAGGCGATTTTGCCATCTTCCTCTAGGAGTATATGGTTTTTTTTCAGATATATAAGCTTAAATTTTATGGATGAAACTGCTGAATCAATAACCTGATCTTTAAATCTTTCTCCTCCATGCTTGGAGATAAATTCATCCGGATCCACCCCGCTTGGCAGTAAGGCGATCTTTACACGCAGGCCGCTGCCTTCAAGCATCGGAATGGCCTTCATGGCTGCTGCTTGTCCCGCCCGGTCACCGTCGTAAGACAGTATAATTTCATCAGCCAGGCTTTTCATCAGTGCCACATGACCCTCCGTCAAGGACGTTCCCATCGTTGCTACGCCGTTATGCACACCCGCTTCCCAGGATGAGATGACATCTCCGTATCCTTCAAACAGGACGATTTGTCGAGTTTTGCGAATGGATGCTTTGGACTGGTGCAAATTGTACAATATCCGGCTTTTGTTAAACAACCTACTCTCCGGAGAATTTAAATACTTAGGTTGACCCTCTCCAAGTATTCTTCCGGCGAATGCGATTACCTTGCCTGTACGGTTGGCAATCGGAAAGATAATCCGGCCACGGAAACGATCCAAATAGCCTTTGCCCTCACCGCGGGCTGACAGAAGTCCGCCTTTCTCCATTTCCGCAAGATCAAAATTTCGTTTCTCCAAAAACTGCAGCAAAGTATCCCAGCGGTCCGGAGCATATCCGATCTGAAACTGATCAATCATTTTATCACTGAAGTTCCGGCCTCTTAAATAGTCCATAGCGGCTTTGCCGTGTTCCGTGTTCTTCAGCAAGTAATGATAGAACTTTGCCGACCATTCATAAGCTTGAATCAACCGGTCGCGTTCCGGATCAGGAGGAGACATCATACCTCCCTTACCTTCTGGAACGGGAATATCACTTTCTTCAGCCATTATTCTGACAGCTTCGGGGAAGGTTAATCCTTCGATTTCCATCCTAAATTTGATGGCATTTCCACCCATACCGCAGCCAAAGCAATGAAATACTCCCCGGTCGGGGGTAACAGTAAAGGAAGGGGTTTTCTCCGAATGGAACGGGCAGAGGCCCCATAAATATTTCCCCTGCTTGGACAAATGAACAACCTTACCGACTGTATCGACTATATCATGACGCGCAAGCACGCTTTCGATAACCTCTTCCGGAATATTGCCGTGTCCGCTAGCCACTTCAACCACCTTCATCTCTTAACAAATAAATATAATTCGCTATTGCTCCACATTCTCCTGCAAAAGTATTAAAAGTTTTGTCAGTTTATGTTGAAAATAAGTTTTTTCTTCTGCCGTTATGGGTTTTGGACCCTTGGAATAATGTCCCCGTCTTCGTTCCACAGCCCTGGCATGTCTACCCTCCAACATAAAATCCATCTTGAAATTGTCGTATTCCTGACCACGAAATGAAAGCACACTGCACCTTTTACCTAATGCAAGTGCCGCAAGACCATAATCTTGAGTCAATACCACATCTCCAGCAGTAATATGATTGGCAATATATAGATCGGCACTCTGATCTCCTCGATCCACCTGCACAACCGTTACACCCTCTTCAGCTTTCAGTGCATGGTCATAAGAAGATACCATAAGTACCGGAACACCAAAGGTGCGACCTACCTCAGCGATCTCTTTTTTGACCGGACAAGCATCCCCATCCACCACTATCGTTCTAGACTGGGACTTCTCCATGATCATCACCAATTTCCCGTGTAATATATATACGCCCTCTCCGCAAGAAATCCTTCTTTCTAAGCATAAATACGGAACGGATGTCAAATGACGCATTGGCACCGTTCCGTATATTTATACCCCAAACCAACATTCTATACCATAAGATTCAAATTTTCTTGATTAAAATTACCAGACAAGCTTCGCAAAATCAGCGAACGACTTGGAGTCAGCATCAATACCCGCAAGCAGAGCCAAACGGTTAGCACGCACTTGCTCGTCCTCCGCCATAACCATAACGGAATCAAAAAATGTTGTAACGGCGTCTTTTAGACCCGAAAGAATCCGAAGTGCTTCTTCGGCATTTTTTGCCGCCATAGCTTCAAGGTAAGGTGTGTGAAGCTCCTGCCATGTATTAAAAAGCTGCAATTCAGCATCTTCTTTAAGTAAAGCAGGATCAATCACTTCACTGGTTGCTTTACTTGCCAAATTACTGACACGAGTAAGCGAATCTACGGTAATCTTGAAATCTGCTTGGTCGGACACAGCAGCCATAAGAGCACGGCTTCTGCCCACAACATCTACCACGTCGTCAAAACCAGCCGCTGTAACAGCGTCCACAACATCATAGCGTACATTGTCAGATAAAAGACGTTTTACACGCAGACCGAAGAACTCGTACAGGTTTATACGTAGTTCATCTCCAGAATGTTTCGTATTTCCTGAATTTTCATGAATTTCAATCGCCGCTTCAAAAATTTCGCGCAGCGTAATTGGCAATTTATGCTCAAGCACAATTTGGACAATACCTGCAGCCTGACGGCGCAGGGCATATGGATCCTGAGATCCTGTCGGGATGATGCCGATGGAGAAGCAGCCAACAATCGTATCGATTTTGTCCGCTATGCTGACAACTGAACCTGCTTCTGTTGAAGGTACAGCATCTCCTGCAAATCGTGGCTGATAATGCTCGAAGATCGCTTTTGCCACAGTTTCAGGCTCGCCTGCTTTACGTGCATAATCTTCACCCATTGTTCCTTGCAGCTCAGGAAATTCATAAACCATTTGTGTTACAAGGTCGAATTTACAAATATCCGCAGTGCGACTTACTTCGGACACAGCAGAAGCTGACAGTCCAAGCTTCACAGCCAGACGATCAGAGATTTGGCGAATACGGCGCACCTTATCCCCTACGCTGCCCAAATCTTCATGGTAAACAATGTTCTCAAGCTTGGCTAACGCATCGTCAATCTTCATCTTTTGATCTTCTTGATAGAAGAATTTGGCATCTGATAGACGAGCACGAAGCACTTTTTCATTTCCCTTAGCGATAACATCCAAGGATTCTGCATTCCCGTTACGTACAGTTACAAAGAATGGCAGTAGCTTACCAGCTGCATCAAAAACAGGGAAATAACGCTGATGCTCACGCATCGAGGTAATCAGCACATCTTGAGGAATCTCTAAGAAAGATGGATCAAAGGTTCCAAAGAGCACGGTTGGTGTTTCTACCAAGAACAGTACTTCTTCCAAAAGATCTTCTTTAATCGCAATCGTCCAGCTTTTCTCTTCAGCCAATTTGTTAATTTGATCTAGGATAAGCGTTTCCCGTTCCTTCACATCCACAAGTACATGCTGCGCACGCATGCTCTCCACATATTGCGCAGGCTCCGAGATTACAGTCTCTGTACCCAAAAAACGATGTCCACGGCTCACATTACCCGCTTTTACATCCGTAATTTCCAAATCAATGATCTCTTTACCAAAAAGAGCAACCATCCAGCGAATCGGACGAACGAATTTAAAATCGTAAGCTCCCCAGCGCATGTTCTTCGGGAAAGTCATTGCATTTACAATACCCAGAAGTCCTTCTGTGAGCAAAGAAGCAGTCTCTACACCCGCACTATTTTTTGTGGCATAAATATATTCCACGCCAGCTAGCTCTTTAAATGTAAATTGCTCTGGAGATACACCTTGACTGCGGGCAAATCCTAGCGCAGCTTTACTCCAGTCGCCGTTAGCATCCAGCGCGATTTTGCGTGAAGGTCCTTTGACCTCTTCGCTAATATCCTCTTGCTTCTCAGCCGCGTCCTTAACAAATACAGCGAGACGACGTGGCGTAGCATATGCAGTAACTCCAGCATGGTTTATACGTGCAGAATCCAACCAATTGGACATTCTATCTTGCAGCTGTTCCATCGCAGCACGGATAAAACGTGCAGGAATTTCCTCCAGACCGATCTCAAACAGGATATCTTTAGACACGGTCAGCACCTTCTTTCTTCAGCAGCGGGAAGCCAAGCTTCTCGCGTTCCTCAAGATATGTTGCCGCTACGGAGCGGGCAAGATTACGCACTCGGGTAATAAATCCAGTCCGTTCAGTTACACTAATTGCCCCACGCGCATCGAGTAGATTAAAGCTATGTGAGCATTTCAACACATAATCGTAGGCTGGAAACACAAGATGTTTCTCCATCGCTCTACGTGCTTCCTCTTCATACATGTTGAACAGCGAGAATAACATTTTTACATCCGATACTTCAAAAGTGTAGGTAGAATGCTCGAACTCCGGCTGATGAAAAACATCACCATAAGTCATACCGCTTACCCATTCAAGATCAAACACATTTTCTTTATCCTGAATGTAAGAGGCTAAGCGCTCCATACCGTAAGTGATTTCTACAGCAACAGGGTTAGCTTCGATGCCACCTACCTGCTGGAAGTAAGTAAATTGAGTGATCTCCATACCGTCCAGCCATACTTCCCATCCCAGACCCGCACAGCCCAGTGACGGATTCTCCCAGTTATCCTCTACAAAACGGATGTCATGCAAGAGCGGATCAATACCGAGTGCTTTCAAGCTATCCAAATAGATCTCTTGAATGTTATCTGGTGAGGGTTTGATGATTACTTGGAATTGGTGATGCTGATACAGACGGTTCGGGTTCTCTCCATAACGACCATCGGAGGGACGACGTGAAGGCTCTACGTAAGCCACTCTCCAAGGCTCAGGACCTAGCGAGCGTAAAAAAGTCATAGGGTTCATCGTGCCAGCGCCTTTTTCTGTGTCATAAGGCTGTACGATGATACAGTTCTGTTCAGCCCAGAACTGCTGCAGTGTCAAAATCATCTGCTGGAAGTTCATAATACCGTCTCCTTCGCTTTACAAGTTTTTTACAACAGCTTGCCTAAAACTTTCTACCATGGAGGCGGCACTTTTAGCTCCTGACAGCAACAAAAAGCCCCCGCCCCCATGCCTGATTAACAGACATAGGGACGAGAGCTTAACTTATTCTCCCGCGGTTCCACCCTACTTGATTTCATACCTTGTATGAGCAAGTTTGCTGCCAAGACAAGAACGAAATCCACTTTCATTCGCCGCATTCGTACTCCCGGGTGCCATGTTCATGAACGTTGTCCCGCTAGGCTTCCACTGCCCCCAGCTCGCTGAATAACGACAATACAGTCCACTACTTTCCCGATCAATGCACGCCTCTCCCCAATTGGAGCATAACGACGATCATATAATAAACTGATCCTATAGTAACGGAAAAATCAGCTTTCGTCAAATCTTGTACTTGTCGAGCTGGTCTAGGAAACTTTGTGACTTCAGCTTTAATCCGAGTTGCACATCCATAAAGGCCCGCATAATTTTTTTCAGCTCATCCCGGCTGCTTTCCTTTACATCCACATTGCCTAGTCTAGTCAGGTCAAGTCTGGCGAATAATCGCAGCAGCTTCAACGCACGAGCAGAGACCTCCATGGCTGGAGGGTCATTATGTTTACAACTGCGGCACAGTGCTCCACCAAGGCGAGGGCTGACCAGCAGTTGATCATCCGGCTTCTCGGCACCACAAATTACACAAGAATCGAATTCAGGACCATAACCGGCTGCCTGTAAGATTTTCATTTCAAAGACATTTATGATAACGCCGGGTTCCTTGTCCTCTTCAAGTGCATTAAGACAGGCCGTAAGCTGGCGAAACCAGAAGCTTCCCGTTTCCTCATCATGCAGAACACGATCAAGCAGTTCACACGCATAAGACGCATAAGCAGCTTTGATCAAATCCTCACGCAGCGGATGGTGCGACTTCGTAATTTCGCCAGAATTCAGTGTCCCAAGTCCTCCATTATTTCTAAAAAAAACAAATTCCCCAACGGTGAACAGTTGGATCAATGCAGCATGGCGGCTTTTGACCTTCTTTGCGCCACGCACCAGAACCCCTACTTTTCCCGCGTTCTCGGTGCAAAGCGTAATAATTGCGTTCCCCTCGCCGTAGTCCATGCTGCGGATGACGATCCCTTCCACCCTGTGTAGCATGCCTCTTCCCCCAACCATTCGGCAAGCAACCAGTCCTTATTGCGCTTCTTCATCACAGGCCTTCTCTTCCTCCACTAGCTGTAATCCACTATCTTCAAGCGGATGGCCAGCTTCCTTATACAGCAGGTAAGCATCGACGTCTCCTGTCATTGCAAAATACTTCCACGAAAAGTTTCGCATTCGTATTCATCCTTTCTTGGGAAAGACGATGTCTCTTATCAAGAATTAGGATGGTGCGATGGAGCAGGTTCTATCCTTGCAATTCCTACCAAACGAGGAATAACGGAATTAACTTAAAGATCTTTATGGAAGCCCAAATCCCGCAGAACGCGGTCCTGATTGCGCCAATCTTTTTTCACTTTTACCCATAGCTCCAGAAAAATCTTCGAACCCAGCAGGTTCTCAATATCTGTCCGAGCCCGTCTGCCGACCTCTTTCAGCATTGCCCCTTGCTTGCCGATAATAATTCCCTTTTGCGAATCACGCTCAACAAAAATAACAGCTGAAACATGCACTACTCCATTAGGCTCAACCTTCATATCTTCGATGGCTACAGCAATAGAGTGCGGCACTTCTTCACGAGTCAAATGCAGAATTTTCTCCCGGATTAATTCCGCGCAGACAAATTGCTCGGGGTGATCCGTGATTTGATCTTCCGGATAATACTGAGGGCCTTCCGGCAAGTACTTGGCAACCTGCTCTAACAGCGTGTTAACATTGCTGCCCATCTTCGCAGAAATCGGAATAATTTCGGCAAAATCATGCAGCTTGTTATATTGAGCCATAAGCGGGAGCAGAGCTTCCGGCTCTATTTTATCGATCTTGTTGAGCACTAGAATCACCGGTGTCTTCAGACCATTTAATTGCTCGGCAATGTAACGGTCTCCACCGCCCAAGCCCTCTGACGCATCCACAAGGAATAACACTGCTTCTACTTCACCCAGTGTACTCATTGCAGTCTGGTTCATGTAGTCGCCTAGCTTGGACTGTCTTTTATGAATCCCCGGTGTATCCAGGAATACGATTTGTGAAGTGTTTGTTGTGTAAACACCATGGATTTTGTTTCTGGTTGTCTGTGGCTTATCCGACATAATGGCAATCTTCTGGCCAATGACCTGGTTCATGAGTGTTGATTTACCTACGTTTGGTCTGCCGATAATTGCGACAAAGCCTGATTTGAATTTCATATTATCTTCCCTCCATACTTACCTTCTAAATTTGCGTTTGAAAATCTTTTAAGATCTTTTTCGATCCCCCTAAATCCCCCTTAGCCAAGGGGGACCCCAAGGGCCCCGGCCCTCTGGACACCCGGAAATGGGCGTAACTGCAACGTTAGGCTGGATTAGAGGGACTATGGTGCATGAGCGCTTTCCTCCCCTATCGGGGACACGCTTCACTGTCGCTTATTCATACGGTTCGCATTGCCCTCACCATGAATAAAGATTACTGAGATGATTGGCTTTAGGCTGTGTTACAAGTAACCTTACGTAATTAGAATCGCTGACGGCTTTTGCCGTGGCGCTTACCTCGTAATGTTACTCTAAAAACACATAGTTTGCACCAGTTTAGCCTAACTTGGTAGAACTAGAACACTTTTAATTGTACTTTGTACAACTAATTTTAGGTTGAGTTTATGTTTTTGGTGTTTTAGTTGTATTTTGTGCAATTAAATCCTGTCTTAAGAGCCAAATATGGGCTTTATCATAAATTTAATTGTACTATCTGCAACTAAATTCATTTTTGTCGCGAAAGAGTAGCAATTTAACTGTACATTGTGCAATTAAAGTAGCAACCTTCGTCTAACTATGCCTGATTTGCCCTTAAACAGGCACAGGCATTAAATCAAAATCTCATTTTATTCTGGAGCTTGTCCTTGCTTCAGATCTACGGGACCAAAAGCGCCTGGAAGCAATTCTCCCACCGTAGTCTCAACGATATCACCCTTCATGTTCCCAAGAATAACCTTCATATCCGGCGAACACAACTCAATCATTACTTGCCGGCACACACCGCAAGGTGAAACGGGGCCGTCAGAGTCAGCTACTACGGCAATTGCTTTAAAAGAACCAACAGCGTGTCCATCCGCAATCGCACGGAATAGTGCTGTCCGTTCCGCACAGTTGGTTGGCCCAAAAGCAGCATTTTCCACATTACAGCCGTGGTGAATATGACCATCCTGATCAAGAAGGGCAGCTCCCACTCCGAATCGGGAATATGGAATGTAAGCTTTTGCTCGTGCTTTAATCGCCTCTTGCATAAGAAGAGTAGAATCCATATTTTGACCTCCTAAAGTTTTGTGAGTATTGACTTCATTGATTTTTCTTCGCACAAAACTTACTTCGTAAACATCTAATTAGTTTCGTTTATCGTTATTTTCTCAGCGTGCACTAAATTTTATCAGCGTACTTCATGAGATATATTCGGGTGCATAACTCACTTCAAATTATTCAGTAACGAAAGAGGCGGAATCGCAAAACGCGGGTCCGCCTCTCCCCTGAATTGATTTTGTATCCTGATTATGACATAAGTCCGCTAATCCAGTCCATCACAGGGTGATAAAAAACATAGATCCCAACTAAGACAGCAAACACCGCCGTGAGAAGCACAGCTCCTGCGGCGGTATCTTTTGCTCTCTTAGCCAGTGGATGAATCTCTGGCGAGATCAGATCAACCGTCGCTTCAATCGCCGTATTGAGCAATTCGGCAGTTAGGACAAGCGTGATCGAGAACAGCAGCAACATCCAACTGGCCAGCGGAAGTCTGAACACGGCAGCGGCTATTAGCACAACCACCGCTAAACAGCAATGCACCTTCATGTTAAGCTCGGATTTGAATGCCGACACTAAGCCTTGCGATGCAAACCGAAAAGAGTGCCAGAACTTCTTGTGCCCTACCGCCGTGTTCTTCACCATTAGCGCGTCAACCCAACCTGAGATAGTACTTTTTCTTGCTTGGACATCATCTCTGCTTCTGAAGCTTCATCTTGATGATCATATCCTAACAAATGCAGAAATCCGTGAACGAAAAGAAAACCAAGCTCTCGTTCCAGTGAATGGCCATATTCCAGCGCCTGCTCCTGCGCACGAGTTACGGAAATGATTATATCCCCAAGTACGTCTGGAACATCTTCCAGCGCCTCGCCTTCCTCTACCTCGTATATAATGTCCAGCTCGTCCTCTCCGCTTTCATTCATAGCAAAAGAAAGCACGTCCGTCGGACGGTCAATGCCCCGATATTCCAAATTCAACTCATGTATACGAACGTTATCGACAAAAGTAAGAGCTACCTCGCCCCGATCGATCCCTTCCGCTTCACCTGCTTTTTGCAAAATGCTCTCCAGCAGCGTAATGAGATCGTCCTTTATCTCGTATTCTTCCTGCTCGTTATCCCAAACGATCTCCAAACTCATGGGTTAGGTGCCCCTTCCTCTTTTTTCGGCTTTCGCACATCTTCTGGATATTCGATCCGTGAGTGGAAAATTCCCATAACCGTCTCCTTCAGAGTCCGTGCAATAATATCCAATTCTTTAATCGTCAAATCACATTCGTCAAACTGATGATCATCCAGTCGACTTTTAATAATCTTCTCAATCATCGTTTCCACCTGCAGAACAGTTGGCTTACGCAATGATCTCACTGCAGCCTCGACACTGTCGGCAATTCCCACAACGGCCGCTTCCTTCGACTGGGCTTTCGGTCCAGGATAACGGAAATCTTCCTCGGTAAAATCAGGATCGACACCTTTTTCTTCCGCCAGCTTCAGTGCCTTATGGTAAAAATAATGCAGGAACGTTGTTCCATGATGCTGCTCCGCAATATCACGGATTGGTTTTGGCAGCTTATATTCTCGTTGCATTTCCACCCCGTCACGGGCGTGGGCAACGATGATAGATTTACTAAGCTTCGGTTCAATAGAGTCATGTGGATTTTCCATATTATTTTGATTCTCGATAAAATAAAACGGACGTTTTGTTTTGCCAATATCATGATAATACGATCCAACCCGGCACAATAGCCCATCTGCTCCAATCGCTTCCGCGGCAGCTTCTGACAGGTTACCTACCATTACACTATGGTGATAGGTTCCCGGCGTTTCGGTAAGCAGTTTGCGCAGCAGCGGGTGGTTTGGATTAGACAATTCTACCAGCTTCAATGCCGATAGAATACCAAAGGTTGCCTCGAAAAAAGGCATTAGCCCAATCACAAGTACAGCCGTCAATAGTCCCCCTGCAAAAGCAAAACCAACCGAATACAAGGTACCTACCTCTTTCCATGCTCCTCCACCTAACAGTATCTGCATAAAGACTGTCAGACAGCCAAAAAGCGATACCATAATCCCGCCTTTAAGGAGCGTGGAGCGTTGACCCGCACGGTGAGTCGCAAAGATAGCCACGTACGAAACCACGATAGCAAAGAAACCAAAGTTAAAATCAAAGATTGAGTTCTGCTGCACATTCAAAATAACACTCGCCAGTACACTGAATAGAATGGAGCAGAAATAGGCCAAAGGCATGTCCAGAAGCATTGCAATTAACATTGCGCCAATCGCCACCGGTGCCAGGAATCCGATATAAGATCGGACATCGGTCTGCAAAACAGCGGCCAGCCGCATAGAGATAATAGTTATAACAAATACAAGCACCAGCATCAATAGCTGAGAATTGTTGTACTTAAAGCCTGAGGTGCCGCCTGAATAACGAATGAACGCAAGCAAACCGACGGAGAGCATCGCAGAGAGAATCAATAGGCCTAACTGTGGCCAGTAATTCACCTCATTGCTTAGTAGTCCATTCTCATCCAAAAGAGTGTAGAGCTCTGGAGTAATTAGCTGCCCCTTAGCAACAAGCGTGTCCCCTTGCTCAATGAATACATCAGGTGTGTTCTCCCGGGCTTGTACCTTCGCTTCCTTGGTAGCATCCTCATCGTAGAACTTGTTACTTGTGATCACAAGACGCACAAGCTCCTGAACAACCTCACGCGCTGTACGCTGGCTTAGAGAACTAATACTGACCTGTTCCGCTACCTTGGCGCGAGCGGTCTGCGCATCTGTAATCTGATCATTCATCAGCCTAGTTACAATATCTCGGGCGACAGGCTTCATCTCGATAATGTCCTGAGAGGTCAGGCGCGGAATCTTAATGTAAGTCTCTTCCGGAATGACATAGGTCTGCTCTTTGATGACAGATTGCATTTCATCCAAGAGGTGATCTGAATATGTAGCGCTGCCCCGATTGGAAGCTACGAAATTCAAGATGAAATCGCTGGCTCTCTGCGGGATTTCATCACGATAAATCCCCGTCTTATCGCTTTGCGAGATCAGATCATCCTGATTGAGGCGATCTATCCGGTCCAGCAGCGAGGTCACTAGGTTGTCTGCCCTCATCGGGATAATTTTGTACTTGGGAGATACGCTTTCGGCCGCTTCCTCAGCTGCTTTTAACGTAGCTTTGGTGTCCTTAATTTGTTTCGGTGCCGTTATTTCCTTTGCACTGTAAGTATTCTCTTTAATATCATATTTCTTAGGTAGCAATTCTGGCGACAAGCTGAAGTAGAACACTAGTCCGAGTAACAGGAAAAGAGCATAGCGTGTCACTGCGCTATACTTCCATCCGTTGTTCGTATATACAAATCCGCTTAATTTAGATGGTTGCTTTGAAGCCATGAAGACAATCCCCTTTATTGGAGGTTTTCGGCAGAGCGGTCATAGGCAACGATAATTTTCTGCACCAGGGAATGCCGTACTACATCCTGTTCCGCGAAGTAGACAAAGCCAAGTTCTTCTATGCCGGATAAAATCGCTTTGGCTTCAATCAAACCGGATTTCTTGCCGCGGGGCAGGTCAATCTGGGTAACGTCACCTGTAATCACCATTTTGGACCCGAAGCCGAGTCGAGTCAGGAACATTTTCATTTGCTCAGGTGTTGTATTCTGCGCTTCATCCAAGATGATAAATGAATCATCCAATGTACGTCCGCGCATATAAGCCAGCGGAGCAATCTCAATCAATCCCCGTTCAAGTGCCTTAGCCACCTGATCGGGCCCCATAACGTCGTATAATGCATCATAAAGCGGACGCAGATATGGATCTACCTTTTCTTGCAAATCCCCTGGAAGGAATCCTAGACTCTCTCCTGCTTCTACTGCGGGACGCGTAAGAACAATACGCTTAACCGAACCTTCTTTCAGTGCCGTAACTGCAAGCACCACTGCCAAGTAGGTCTTCCCCGTTCCTGCAGGACCGATTCCGAATACAATATCACGCTTCTTGATCGTTGTCACATAATGCTTCTGGCCGACCGTTTTGACACGGATAGGCTTTCCGCGAAAAGTTGTAGTAATTTCTCCTTTGAACAAATCGAGCAATTGATCAGCACGAAAATCTTTCGCCAGTTCCACAGCGTACTGCACATCACGTTCAGTAAGTATGTAACCGCTCCGAATGAGGGACAGTAGCACATTAAACAATTGCCCCAGCATGTCTACTTCCCGCTCAGCTCCACGAATCGTTAGCTCTGCTTCACGCGAATCAATAATGGCGGGAATTTCACTCTCGATGATTTTTAAGAATCCATCCTGCGGGCCAAACAGCGATTGCGCTTCTCCCGCATTTTGCAAAGATATACGAATGCTTGCAGTCTGTTCTGACAAGTAGCCTCATTCTCCTCAATTGTTTACTATTGGCAGTTCTTCGGAAATTTTTTCTTCTACTTCAAAGATCACTTTCATATAAACTTTACCATTCTCTTTCTTCTCATGCAAAACTTTTTGACTTTTGATGACGCTATCAACACCATATCGAGCTAAAATATCATTCTTCGCCCGCTCAATTCCCCTCGCTACTCCAGCTTCTGGAGTTATCGTATCCTTTGTTTCATTGATCTCCATTTCTTTCTCAGTCATCAGGCCCAGCGGCAGCTCAATAGAGCGCCAAGATAGCGGATCATGCTCTGTGAGCGTCTTTGAATTCTCAAAGGAGGATTTGCCATAACCCCACAGCTGAATAGCCCATTTCCCCAACACGAGATAGGTGCGATCCTTACGCTCCCCAGTGTAGGTGCTATTTGTTGTTTCAAGCGGAACCTCGATATTGTACTCATGCCAAACCAACCCCTTAACCTCACCCTTGGCTACCACATACTCTACATTTTCTTCGTCTCCAAGAGCACCGGAAATCAGGATATCCCCTTTTTTCACACGCGAATTACGCGCTACTACCGGTCTGCCCTGCTCCGCATATATTTCTGTTACCACCGCATCTGTTCGGCTAATTAAATGCCGTTGGCTAAGCAAAGGTTTGATATCGGGCTGTTTAGCCTCTACAACCTGAATTTTGATGCTCGTCCCCGTCCGTTGCAGCCCTATCCAAGAAACACCCGGTAAATGGGCCAGCAGCCCCTTAGAGAGCTTGTCCGGCTCCTCCAGACGCCATATCCACTGAAAAGGATACACACCCTCCTGGCGAGCGGCAGCCAATATATCCTCAGAAGCAATTTTTTCATTCCCTTCGACTCTAATACTCCATACCATCGTAGATAACATAAAAAGTGTAATTCCAAACATTAAAATACCTATGCCAAAAAATTTCCTTTTCCACAGCCGCGCCATAAGAAATGGAAGTCCGCTTCTACCGGTAACGTGCATACGACAGCCTGTCTTTTTTAAAATCGGCCGGAGGACATAAAAATCATCCAGAAGCAGCTTAAGGGAAGCGCCGCCCTCAGCGGGCCTCACATCCCAAATCATGATTCCTGCTTCAGAAATGAAATTAATAAATCGCTCCACCTGAGGTCCCGTCACATGCAGTGTAACGAACCCCCGCAGTGATGACAGAGGTGGCTCCTTCATGATCTCTCCTCGCTTTCGTTATATCTGATCTCCCCGATAACGCCTTCTACAGCCAATTCCTGGCCTAGAATATTTCGGATGACAAGTCCCTCGCCCGTGATTTCAAGCGATCCTTTAGCTAACGCGAGCTTAAGCTGACCAGAGGAAAAATGCAGCACGCCGCGATGATTCTCAATATGCAGTTCCTTATTGCCGATCAGGGTGATCCGGGGCATTTCCTGTAATAAGTCCTGTGGTAGATCCAGTACCCCGTTTGTCCATCCCCGCAGCCTGCGGCCAATACGGGTCATAAGTAGACGTTCCCCCTTCCTGCCTTCTGTACACCTTATGCGGCAACGCTTTTTTTTATGAGAAGAAGTAACAAAGGAGGACCCTTCAAGTGTGAAAAAAGCAAAAAAAAGCCCCGTCAACCTATCGTAAAGATAGGAAACCGAGGCTTTATTGTTACTATGATCCGTAAATATTATCTTCGGGTGGAATGCGGCTGACGAGAACGCGGTGGTCCCAGAATCTCTGCCCAGACTACACCATTGCGCAGGTCGTCACGACTCCCTGTTCCATGTGTCTGGTCTGCCGCAGAGGGTGAGTTTGTGTTTTTAGTCTTATTTGATCTTTTGGTATCTGCACCCGCTATCCCGTCAAAAGCAGATTGAAGGCGCCGCACCTCTTCTTGCATTCTTTGTGTGCGTAATTCAACTCCGTCATCGGCATGCTCCAAAGACATTCCTTCTCCAGTAGAATAATCTGGAGTTGGTATATACGCGGGTTCTGGAAAGGCAGGAGAGGCATCATACTCCCGGTTATCCTCTGACCTCGACTGCCGGGAAGAGGTGCTAACAGGAGCAGGAAATCCACTGCCAGACTCCGCTTGGCGCCCTCCATCGATATCCGGGCGTTTTACCCGGCGGAGCGGAGAATCCTCTCCGCCCCCAAAAGTGGGCATTCCCCCGCGAGGAGCTCCTTTGGGCTTGTTTTTAGTTGCTTTATTCACATTGGACACGATCGCGAATATAATAACCGCAATAATATAGATCCAGCTCATGGAGATTCACATCCCCTTTTATTTATTATTGTTAGGACGGTTATTGTCGTCCTGATCATTCATTTTGCCGAGAGAGCCCCGCATTTGGGTATCTGCCTCGATGTTTTTGATATTCATATAATCCATCACGCCGATTTGGCCATTTCTGAGCGCCTCAGCCATTGCCATAGGCACCTGAGATTCAGCTTCCACAACAAGCGCCTTCATCTCTACTACGCGCGCCTTCATCTCTTGCTCGTGAGCGACAGCCATCGCTCTGCGTTCTTCCGCTTTGGCTTGGGCAATGCGTTTATCTGCTTCTGCTTGCTCGGTTTGTAGATAAGCACCGATGTTCTTGCCTACATCGATATCCGCAATATCAATGGAGAGGATCTCAAAAGCAGTACCTGAGTCAAGCCCTTTGGACAATACCGTCCGCGAAATCAAATCCGGGTTCTCAAGGACATCTTTATGGGAATCACTCGAACCTACTGTCGTTACAATCCCTTCACCAACACGGGCAATAATCGTTTCTTCACCCGCACCACCCACGAGGCGGTCGATATTGGCACGAACAGTTACGCGCGCTTTTACCTTAACTTCAATCCCGTTCTTAGCAACAGCCGCAACAACCGGTGTCTCAATTACACGAGGGTTAACGCTCATTTGCACAGCCTGCAGCACATCACGTCCTGCAAGATCAATGGCTGCTGCGCGAGTAAATTCCAAAGGAATATCTGCACGTTGTGCTGCAATAAGCGCATTAACAACACGGTCTACGTTACCACCTGCGAGATAGTGACTCTCCAGTTGATTAATGTTCAGTCCAAGACCTGCCTTAGTCGCTTTAATCATTGGGTTAACGATACGACTTGGGGTTACACGACGCAGTCTCATCGCCACCAGCGTAATAATACTGATTCTAACGCCCGATGCTAATGCTGAAATCCAGAGCATAACCGGGAAGAAACTTAAAAACACGCTCAATACAATAATCACCACTACCGCGATGAACAGAATAGGAATCAAAGATGCTTCACCCATACTATATAACCTCCGTAAATTTGTTGTAGAACTATTATTGGTTCCAGTGTTTACCTTATTCCTTGATTTCTTTCACAACAATCCGTCCGCCCTCTACTTTAATAACAGAGACCGGTGCATTAGCACTAATAAAACTACCTTCTGTAACAACATCCACACGTTCGCCGCCTATCATAGCTGTTCCTGAGGGACGAAGTGGAGTAATACTGGTTCCTGTAGTGCCTAATAAGCTAAGCTTCTCTTCTACAGGCACAAATCCCTGATCTTTAGTAAGGCTTTCCTTCAAAATAAATCTGTTCCATATCCCTCGTTCTTTAAAAATGACCGCAACAATTACTACAACTATAGTCGCAGCTACGAAAGAGATACCTAGACTGAGCAGTGCATGCTTATAGCTGTAAGCAGCTCGTACAACACCCGCTACAAGGCTGACAGAGCCTAGCAGCCCCAATATTCCGAAGCTAGGCACAAAGAGCTCCAGCACAAGCATGACAAGCCCAATGATAAACAAGAGCCAAGTTTCCGCTCCGGCGAATCCTGCAACATAGTTGCCGAAGAAATATAACACAAAAGCCAACGTCCCGATAATTCCTGGCGCACCAAAGCCTGGAACAATCAGTTCAATGACAACGCCTGTAATCCCAATGAACAGCAGAATCGTCATAATAATCGGATTGGTCAGAAATTGCGACATTTTTTCTGCACCGGTATGCTCTACGCGAAAGATGTCGTCTGTAGTATATCCAAGCCACTGAATTGCTTCTTCAGGGGTATCTGTAATTTGATCAGCGTAACCAGCTTTTAAAGCTTCTTCACTAGACAAGGCAATGATTTCTCCCTGTGTCTTAGTCACTCCAAGCTCTGGCTTATCCACGACCAAATTACTATCCACCATTCCAGCAGCAATGTCTGGATCACGATCATTCAGAGCAGCAGCGCCGATCATTTTAGATCTCCAGTAGGATATCATTTTGGCATCATCGACTTTTTGACCATTCATGTCTACCAAGGAAGCGGAGCCGATCATACTGCCCGGCTTCATGATTATTGCACCTGCATTAAGTGCTATGTAACTGCCTGCAGAAGCGGCATCACCTTTAATATAGGCAGCTGTTGGTATTTCACTCTCTCTTACCATCGTCCCAATCTCTTCTGCCGATTTCACCAGCCCTCCAGGTGTATCGACCTCTAGTAGAATAAGGACTGCTCCATAATTAGCGGCTTCTTCAAATCCTCTTTCCAAAAAGCTTTGCAAACCCCGTTCAATCTTTTGATCTACCGGAATAATAAACACGGGACCTTTTTTCAGCTCACTGTTCGTAACCCCCGGTGTTTTCGGGGCTGTCCCGTCAGCGCTTACATTCGTTGCAAAGGGTGTCAGGAGGAGTAACAGCAGGACCACAGGAAAGCTAGCTAACAGTATTTTCCGTAATCTTCTCAATGATTTTACCTCCCTTCTTTAGCTTGACCCAGAACTCATAACCTTTAATACGCTGAAATTGGATTTACGTTTCATAACATAGAAAAGCACCCCTTTTGCAAGGGGTGCTAGTGCTATATTATTGCAGAAATTGCAGAACCGCCTGGTTCACGAGTTTACCATCAGCGCGACCTTTGACCTTAGGCATCAGTGCGCTCATGACCTTCCCCATTTCGCTCTTCGAAGAAGCACCGGTTTCCTGGATGGTCTGCTGTACAATTACTTTAATTTCTTCTTCGGAAAGTTGCTCGGGAAGATATTTAATAATAATCTCGATTTCTGCTTTTGTACTCGCGGCAAGCTCGTCGCGACCCGCTGATTCAAATTCTTGGAGGGCATCTTTGCGCTGTTTGATTTCACGACTAAGGATATCAAGCACTTCGTTGTCGTCCAATGTTCTCTTCAGATCTATTTCAAGATACTTTATTGTAGAACGAACCATTCGAATCGTGGAGAGCGTGAACTTGTCCTTACTCTTCATCGCTTGCTTCATATCTTCGTTCAATCTCTCGCTAAGATTCATGCGTGGGTAATCCTCCTAAAACTTTCTCTTACGAGCAGCCTCAGACTTCAGCTTTTTCTTAACGCTCGGCTTTTCGTAATGTTTGCGTTTCTTCACCTCAGCCAAGACACCATCTTTTGCGATGGAACGTTTAAAGCGACGAAGTGCAGCATCAATTGTCTCGTTTTTGCGAACTTTCGTTTCAGACACAGGTTTCCCCTCCCTCCGACCATACCGTCCAAGAGCATAACACGGTTTATCAAACTCCATTATAGGTCAAACGGAAATAACGTGTCAACCTTCGTGCTATTCTTTTTTCTGGCAAGTTCTTCAACATTAAATGATTATGCTATGCGTGCGAAGCTGAGTTTCCAGTGAGCGCACCCAGCTTGGCTCCACCCAGCAGGTGATAATGAAGATGAGGCACAGCTTGTCCACTATCAGGTCCGCAATTATTGATTAAACGATAACCAGACTCAGCAATTCCAAGGTCTTTGGCGATCTGTTGGGCTACACTGTGGATTTCAGCAATTAGCGGAAGATCCTCAGGTGTAACATCATTCATTGAAGCAATGAACTTCTTGGGAATGATCAACACATGTACCGGTGCAGCCGGCTCGATGTCGTAAAATGCAAGAATACGTTCATTCTCAAATACTTTTTTGGAAGGAATAGTACCCTCAATAATTTTGCTAAACACGGTCTCCATAGAGTGCTTGCCTCCTAAAAATTGGTGAAATTCCACTTCATCATAAGATAATCATACAGGATAATCATCAATTACGAAAGCAGCAAGCAAACTCAGCATAATCTGCCCTAAACTGTATCTGTTACAGAATGAACCATTAAATAAATATATCAACACCGTTAGGCCTAAAAAAGACAAAAAAAAGAGAAACACCCTTCACAGCTTATAAAGCTGATTCGGCGGCGGACGTATGAAAAGGAGTTCATTCCCTGCCATACGTCCGCCGAGGTGTTTCTAAAGTAATGTCGGCTTAGCTGTATTATAACAGCGCGTTGATACTGTATCTGTGATAAGAATCACACACATTATAGATCTTC
Source organism: Paenibacillus sp. FSL H7-0323 (assembly GCF_038002725.1). Classification (NCBI taxonomy): domain Bacteria; kingdom Bacillati; phylum Bacillota; class Bacilli; order Caryophanales; family Paenibacillaceae; genus Paenibacillus; species Paenibacillus sp. FSL H7-0323. Next base: position 3,327,597 of record NZ_JBBODB010000001.1, read on the forward strand.
ACATTTTTTCCAAAAGGATCCGAGATCCCCCTCCACCCTGTTCAGCAGGTACTACTACCAGCTTGCGTGGCAGTCGTGCCCGAAGCTCTGGAACATGGCTGATAATGCCGACAGACAGTTGGTCGTTATGCAGTCTTTCCAGTGAGGTAATTACCGTATCGAGCAATTCCGGATCCAGCGTACCAAAGCCTTCGTCCAAAAAGAAAAATTGCAATGGATACTGTCCCCGCAGCTGAATCTGTGCCGAAAGTGCAAGTGCAAGTGACAAGGAAGTTAAGAACGTCTCTCCGCCGGAAAGCGTGGAGACCGGTCTTCTCACACCACCGTTTCCATCATCACGGATTACAAAGCCACCACCCGAATCAACCTCCAGCGCATAACGCTGTTTGCTCAGGAAACGAAGCCGCTGGGAAGCAGACTGGCATACCTGCATCAATTGTTCCTCCGCAATATACTCAACAAAAGCATTTCCACGTAAAACCGTCTGCAATTTGGACAAATGATCCTGTAGAGAAGCATGTTCTAGCCGCTGGGCTTCGAGCTCCATCCAGCGAATATGCCGATGCCGCAGATCCTCCAGATCTCGCTCTGCGCGCGCTCTTGCTTGCAGCGACATTTCATACTCTGACTTACACACGCTTAAGCTCTCCTGGCTAACTTGCCACTCCTCTTCACTTAAGCTGGCTCCGTCAAGCTTCTCTTCAATATTGCGCAGCTGCAATGAGACTTCAGCTTCTTCCGCACGATGGGCATGTACCCGAGAAGAAGAAATTTCCCGCTCTTCAGGTGCGAGAGCTGCTCCTTCAACCTCAGCGGCGGAACTAAAAGGTGAAGAGGTTAAGCTTTGCTCCCACAGATGGCTTGAAGTCACATAATGCTCTCGAGCAGACTCTGCAGCCTGGCGGGTAATCGCTGCCTCCTTGATCTCATGCTGCGCTTTTTCCGCTGCCGTGAGATGTAATCGTTGGCTGGTCTCCACAGCTGCTAACAATTCCTGCAGACGACGCTCACACTCTGCTAGAAGAGGGGCAGCAGCGCGGCCATTAGTCCACTCTAAAAGACGCCGTTCTTTTTCACGCTGCAATTCTTCTTTGCCTTCCATCTGTGTATTCCACTGAGTAAGCTCTTTATCGAGTCCGGTGATGGTCTCCTGAAGATTCTGCACCGAAGCGCTTTTCTCATCCAGAAACTTGACACTGATTTCCAGTCGGGATCTAATTTCCTCAGCTTGAGCATCCTTGGCTAACAGCTCACGATAAGCTTTTTCTACCTCTTCCGGTGCCAAATCAGGGAACTGCTGTACCCAGTTCTGCCGCAAAGCGGTTAGTTGGCCACTCAGTTCCTCGGCTTTGGCGGTTAGGCCTTCTACCCAGCTTCGCTCACCTTCGGCACCCGCTGCTTCTTTGAGGCATAGCTGCTGAACTTCCTGCATCGATTGCTGCCACTGTATCGCTGTACGGCGCAGTTCTCCAGACTGGCTTTTTAATGCTAAAAATGCAGCATCAAGTTCTGCCAAAGCCTTTTCATCTGGAATGGACATATCGGTAGAGGAAACCTCAGTAGTGCTGACTTCTGAGCCTGCCGCTGCAGGATGATTTACCGTATCAAAAGCTCCATCACCAAACACCTGCTCCAGCCAAACCAGGTCCTGCTCCCGCAGACCACGGAACATATGGCGTGCTTCCAAAGCACGTCTGGACAACACCCGAGCCTGTTGAAGCTTTAACTCCAGTTCCTGTTGCTCTACGTTATCCTGCAATACAGCAGGGGCCGGGTGGTGTTCGCTGCCACATACAGGGCAAGGTTGTCCTGCTTCCAATTCTTTAGCCAATCCAAGCGAGAGTCTGTGCAACTCATACCCCTTGAGGGCTGCTTCCAAAGAACTGATATGTTGCTCCAGACTTTCTGCTGCGGTGCACGCAGCTTCTTCTGTCGCCAGCAGCTTCTCTTGATGCAGCGCCGCCTCGCGGATCAGCTGCCCGCGAGAAGCTTCCTGCTGCCCGCGACGGCCCTCGGCCTCCGCGAGGCGCGCCTGCGCAGCCGCGAGTGCAGCGGCACGCTCGCGGCGCTCCTTCTCCGCCTTATCCCACTGGGATTCGGCGGAGTGCAGCCCTTGCAGTCTCTGCATCGCTTCTTGCAGAGACTGCCGCTCCTGGGAGCGGACACCGAGCGGCTGCAAGCTCTGCTGCAGCTCTTGCTGGCGCTTTTGGCCCTTGGCCAAAAGCTCTCGCTCCCGGGCCATTCCCTCCCGCAGCTCCGCCAGCTTGCGGGAGGCCTCTTCGCGGCGCTCGCGCAGAGCCGCGAGTTCGCGCCGCAGGGCGCCGAGCTCGGACTCGAGCTCGAGCGCGCGGCGGTAGGTGTCGGCCCCCTGCCGGAGGGCCGGCTCTTCCGCCGCAAGCGCGGCCTGCGCAGCAGCCGCGGCCGCAGCGGCATGCGCCGCCTCCTGCTCGGCAGCGGCGGCCAGCACCTCTTGACCCTCCGCGCGGGTCAATCGGCTCTTGAAGGCGTCTTCCGCGCTTCGCCATGCTTTCAGCGCGGGAAGCCTAGCCTCGGCCTCGTCAGCTTGGCCGAGCTTCCGTTCAAGGAGGAGAATCTCCTCCTCCTTGGAGAGCAGTCCCTGCCGCTGCAATTCGCGGCGGGTCCGTTCCTCTTGCAGCTCGCGAATGCGCGTGAAACGCTCCGCGACCTGCAGTGCCGCCTCCAGCTTGCGGCGGCATTCCGCAGCATGCTGGGCTGCTTGTTCGAGGCGCTCCGCCGCTGCCTTTACATCCTCTTTGCCTGCGTTGCCAAGCCCCTGCTGCTCCGCTTCGAGTGCGCGGAGCGCAGCCTCATTCTCCTTCACCCGTCGGCTAAGCTTCAACGCAAGCTGATCGCCATACTGTTCCAAATGGAACAGGCGCTGCAGCATTTGTCGGCGGTCTACGCCCCGAAGCGATAAGAATTCGGCGAATTTCCCCTGCGGCAATACAACTGCTCGCGTGAAGTCATCCATCTTGAGCCCAATATGCTCTTCCACACAACGTGTAACATCTGCGAGTTTATCCGCCATAACGTTATCCCCGTCAGGTGTAACTTCAATGAAACGGCTAATGGTGTTACTGACTGTTTGCTCACCTGTCCGCTTGAACTTACGTTCAACGCGATAACGATGTGCCCCAGCGGAAGAAGTGAGTTCAAAGGTAAACGCCACGCTGAGTGAATCCTCAGAGTGATTCATAATCCCCTGTGTTCCATTAACGGCGCGCTCCACTTTGCCGTACATCGCCAAAGTAATAGCATCCAGCAAACTGGACTTGCCGCTGCCCGTAGGTCCAAAAATCCCAAACAGCCCGGTCTCACACAGACTTTCAAAATCTATTTCCTGCATTTCTCTATAACTCTGCAATCCTGCAACTTTTAATAAAATAGGCTTCACCTTAGTTCTCCTCTCCTTCCTCCGGCTGCTGCCGTTCTTCTTCGGTTAGCTGTAAGAACAGCTCAATCAAACGATCCTCCGGCTCCGCCCCGCCCGTCTGGCGCTGATAGAATTTACGGAACAATTCTTGTACAGGCATACGTGAACGGGAAATCTGTTCGAGCTCCAGCTCCATTTGCGGATAAATCGGACGAATATGAATGATCCCCTCACGTGATTTACGCAGGCGCTGAATATCATTCATCGACATAGCTTCACTGAGCCGAATCTCCAAATCTATAAAAGCGGAAGCATCTCTACCTTCATCCAACCAGTTATATACCTCTTGCAATCCCCCCGTAGAGCTCCATCTTACAAGTGGACGCCCACAGCGAAGATAGATTTCTTCGAAGGTCGGCTCACCGCCCGGCGCAACATCAATCAGCGTCACCGACTTGGCTTGTCCTGCTTCCGAAAAGCTATATGCCAGCGGGGATCCGCTATAACGGATCATCCCTTCCCCTTTTACACGCTGAGCGCGATGAAGATGGCCTAGTGCAGTATATTGCGCTCCACAGGATAAGGCAGAAGGGTCTACAGTGTAAGCCCCGCCCACCTGAATCGGGCGTTCCGAATCACTCTCTACACCTCCAAGCACATAAATATGGCTCATCGCCAAATTCACGGTTTGTGGCGTAAATTCCCGTCCCAACAGTTGCATAAGTTTGCCTACCCGTGCGCTGTAAGCTAGTCGAAGCTCCTCTTCCCCGCTGTCCCCAGCAAGCAACTCACCGAGACGTGCCTCAGAGGGATAGGGAAGGGCTGCGATTTTGGCAATCTCACCTGTCCGCGCAGCATGAACTGTCACTGGCTCTGAGGTTGGAAGTCCTACCAAGGTAATCCCCTGCCTTAATACAAGCGGGGAGACTGAAGATACGCGCTCCGGTTGGTCATGATTGCCGGCAATCACCACAAGGGGCCTGCCCCCTGAAGTCAGCCTGGCAGCAGCCTCATAGAATAATTGCTCCGAAGCCGCTGGCGGATTAACGGAATCGTACACATCTCCCGCCATCATAATCAAATCCACCTTATGAAAATCGGCGATCTCCACCAATTCATCTATGAACTGCTCTTGCTCCTTCTGGCGGCTTCTTCCCTCCAGCGTACGGCCCAAGTGCCAATCCCCCGTATGCAATATCCGCATCTTCGTCCTCTTTCCCCGCTCCTATGCGGCAATGAATAATTTATAATTTCACAGCATGATCGCCGTCAAAAAAGTACAGCCAAATCTCGCTGATCGGTTCTCCCAAAATATCATGTAATGCCTTGCTGTATAACTCTAGCTGAAAACGATATTTTTCCTTAAGTGCCTCTAAGCCGCCCTGATGTTCTAATACAGAGTCCGTCTTATAGTCTAGCAGAATAATCCGGTCCTCTTCTCGGAACAGGCAGTCAATGACCCCTTGAATCAGTACAGCCTCACTAAAGCCTTCCTTATTGTTCTCAGGGGAAAGCTCCGAGACGGCTTCATTCATATAACCGAGCCCTCGATAAGCCTCACCTGCGGGAACCATATAACTGAACGGCATTTCTCTAAGCTTCCAAGAAGAAGCTATTAATCTACGTCCAAGTTCATTAGTATAAAAAGCTTCTATCTGATCGGGAGCTACAGCCTCCACCTGCTCAGCAGTTAGAATAGCCACTCTCTGAAGTCGGGCTAAGGTTTCTTCCACAACCCTAGGATCAACTGAACCCTCCAGCGGAATATGCTGCATGACTGTATGGTATGCTGTCCCGCGTTCCGCTGGGGTTAGACTGCGTTTTTCCATAAATTTCGGACGCCGCAAATGAAGACTGTCCGCACCTGCAACACTTGGACGTTTATCGGTTTCTATTGAGGTTGTAGAATTGCCTTCTTCCAGCAGATCAAAAGAGGGCTGCTCCTGCAACGACAACAACGCTTTTAACTCCGTAACAGAAGTTTTAGCCGGAATACCTGAGGCTGCCGCATACGGATAATTCCATTCCAGTCTTCTAGCAATTTCATCGCTAGTCTCTGTTTCATATATATTTACAGCTTCACCCTTATGCAGTGCTTCGAGTACAGCTTGCCGTTCCTCTACCTTCTCCTCAGTCTGATCCGTTGGCAGGAACGCCCCAGAATTAAGTTCGGAAGCATTTTGCACACTGATGCTCCAGTTGGAGACATCGTTGTGCAGCACCGTGGAGACGGTACCTTCTGAACCGCCCAGCTTACGAAGAATCGCCGCCGCAGGGTGCCGGATCAATGCCGGTCCAACCCAGTCCAAATAGCTGCGCCCTCGGGCCAGCAGATGATCTGCAAGCAGCAGCTCATCCCGGTTCTGTACGCTGCTCCAGCTAGCGATTTTGCGCGGCAAATCTCTTACAGTGCCTACTAGAATCATTTTATCTCTCGGACGAGTTAACGCTACATATAATACACGCATCTCCTCCGCTAATAATTCAAGCCGTGTACGCCGGTTAATAGCCAGATAAGGAAGTGTTGGGTAGCTAACTCGCGTTTCCCGTTCCACAAAACGCGGCCCAAAGCCAAGCTCTTTGTGCATAAGAAATGGCGAATGCAAATCTTGTCGATTGAACTGTTTTGCCATCCCGGCTACAAAAACAACAGGGAACTCCAGCCCTTTGGATTTATGGATGGTCATGATTCTGACGCCATTGCCTTCTTCACCGCCACCGCCAGCTACACCCAGATCTCCGCCGTTCTCACGAAGCCGTGAAATGAACACCAGAAAACGGAACAATCCACGCGCTGCGGTGTCATTCTCAAATTGCACAGCCCGATCATACAAAGCTTTAAGATTGTTCTGGCGCTGCGAGCCTCCAGGCAGTCCTCCAACCCATTCCAGATAGCCGCTCTCCCCATAGATACGCCAGATCAGCTCACTGAGACTACCTTGTCTAGCCGCATTTCTCCAGCTTTCCAGCTGTTCTAGGAAATGTCTAAGCTTGCGCTTCAGTTCTGGACTGATCTGCGGCAGATCTTTATCAGGTAAAACATTATTCTCGACGGTGCTTGCGGATTCAATCACAGGAGCCGAGAAGAGGTCATACTCTTCTTCAGCCTCTTTTGCATCTTGCATATCCACCGCCATCTGTACTGCTTGAAAATAAGGACCCTGACTACACATACGCACCGTAGCCAATTCTTCTTCCGTTAATCCGACCACAGGTGAACGAAGTACGCCAGCCAGCGGAATGTCCTGCTGAGGATTATCAACTATTTTTAAGAGGGAGAGTGCAATTTCCACTTCTGTAGCTTCAAAATAACCTTTATTCAGATCACCATAAGCAGGGATTCCTTCCATCCGAAGCTCTTCGATGATCAGAGGGGTCCAGATTCTTGCCGAGCGAAGCAGGATTACGATATCACCGTAAATAACCGGGCGCATAATCTTGAGTCCTTTATCGTAGATAAGCAGCGGCGATCCACCGGTCATCCCCGTCATTTGTGAAATACGCCGGGCAATTGCCCGTGCTTCCAGCTGCGCCGTCTCGCTCTCAATGGCTTCACTCTCCTGAAGTGGCGCCTCACCGTCTTCAGAAGTCTCTTCTGACTTCCCTGTTGTTGAACCACGATCTATCAATAATAACTCCGGTGCAAAAAAGGTATCGGGACCCTTCTCTGCTGCACCTGGGAAATTCGCTCCGTAAACAAGCTCAGCGCGTTCGTCATAATTAATCTCCGCTACCGTCTCATTCATAATCTGCCGGAAGATCATATTAACGGCATTCACAACCTCCATGCGACTGCGAAAATTACGGGCCAGATCGATAACCGAACCGCTAGACGATTCATTAGTAATTTCAGATGGATCATCGATTGGGTGTGAGCCAAAGCTGCGGTATTTATCCAGGAATAGCCCCGGCTCCGCCAGACGGAATCGATAGATACTTTGCTTCATATCTCCGACCATAAACCGGTTACCGGGTGTTTCACGGGATATTAGCCGCACAATCTCCTCTTGCACACTATTCGTATCCTGATACTCATCCAGCAGAACCTCATCGAATTGAGCACGGTATTCCATAGCTGCATCAGAAGGCAGGGAATGACCGGGCGTAGAGTCCGGATGGCGTAGAATTTGCAGACAATAATGCTCCAAATCACTGAAGTCGACTAGACCTCTTCCTGCTTTTTCAATTCTATAACGTTCACCGAATGCTATCACTGTCTCTGCAAGCTCTGCCATCAGTGGAGCCGCTTCGTTCAGCTCTTTCAAAAAAACCTCAGGCGGACGGCCAAACAATGCTTTCTGAAGATCTAAAATACTCTTCTTCACACTGTCGCGCAGTTCCTTCACCATCTCCTGCAGTCCAGGATCTGTCGAATCCTTCTTACAAGCCTTTAATTTTCCAAAATATACTTCCATAAAAATATCATATAATTCTGCCCAAGGTCGTTCGTTAACGGCATCCTGCAGTGCATTTACCATCTCAAGATCAGTGGTTAAATTCTCAGCATAGGGTGCCGGACCACCCGGTTGTAGTGCAATCTCCCGGCCTTGCATCAGCTGACTGGCTGCACCCGCAAGTGTCAGCTTCGCTTCTTCAAGAATGCTCAGCACCCATGGCGTTCCACCCAGACTTTCGGTGTCTGGCAATGAGAAATCAGCTGCAGTATCACGGAGCCATTGCGCTGGCCAAGGATGGCTGCGGGCGTAATCATGCAATCGCTGTATGAGCGCATGCACTGCATCATCACTGCGTTCACCACTGAACCAATCAGCGAGCTGCACAAATATGCTATCCTCGCCATCCGCACCTACCTCACCGTACTTTTCCTCCAGCAACTCTTCGAGCAGCTCCTGCCGCATCATCTCCGCTTCATGCTCATTTAATATGCGGAAACCCGGATCAATCGGAATCATTTGATAATAACGCCGGATCACTTCCAGACAGAAGGAGTGCAACGTTGTAATCGAAGCTTTGCCCAGCAGGGATAGCTGACGGCGCAAATGGTCGTTCTCCCCGTTCTCCTCCAGCTCCCGATCAAGGGCTTCCCTGATCCGCTGCCGCATTTCGGCAGCCGCAGCTTTGGTAAACGTGGCTACTAGTAGCCTGTCTACACTGAAGCCGTTCTCTTCCTTACTGATCTTTCGAATAATCCGTTCTACCAGCACCGCCGTCTTGCCGGAACCTGCTGCCGCAGCAACGAGGATGTCATCACCGCTCTCCGCAATGGCGCGCCACTGGTCATCACTCCATATACTTCCTTCCGGTTTCGCTTCTATTTCAGCCTTCATACTCAAGGTGTAGTTCCTCCTTTGCGGGACAGCAGATCCCATATAACGTCCTTCCCTGGCTTACCCAGATTGTTATAGCTGTTACCTTCCACAGCTTCATCGAACTGGCAGACAGGTCTAAAGGAACAGAATGTGCAGGCGGTCTCCTGCCCAATTCGGTACGGCTCAATCGCTACATCACCCTCTGTTATCCGTGTCCCGATATCCGAGATCGTCCCTCTAACGGAGGATAATAGATGGCCCCACTGCTCTGGTGTAGCTACTGAGGCACTGCTATAAAAGCTGCCGTCAGCTTTTACTGCTACAGGCACGATAGAAGAATACCCTTTGTCTAAAGTCGTATCCATCAGGGAGACAACCTCACGATCTGCTGTAAGCAGTCCTTTCATCTTGAAGCGTTTCAACAGCTCTTGCTCAGCCTGTTCCTTGTTCATCCCGTTGGATGAAGTTAACAACGGATCATGCACATGGAAATAAAGTGTGCCTGCTGGAAGTGCCGGCTGCCCCAGCCATTGCTCCGAATATGTCAGCAGCACATCCAAATAAGTCAGCATTTGCAGCGACAAGCCATAATACACCTCATGCAGCTTGAGATCCTTTTGGCTCGATTTATAATCAATTACCCGCAGAAGAATACCGTTCTCTCCACGAGCCATGTCTACACGGTCAATCCGGCCAACGACCTCCATCACACAGCCATTCGGCAGCGTAATTCTTAAAGGCGGCAACTCCTTATCCGGTCCAAAATCCAGCTCCAGCCCTACTGGCTCAAAGCTGCCCCGGCGGGCGTGCTCGCCCAGAATCACAGAAGCACGTCCAACAATATTCTTAAGCTTACGGGAGATGTACCCGTAACGTTTGGAGCTCATTAGAATTTCACCCTGCAACATCGGAGATAGCCGTTCTACTGTCTCACTGGCCTCACGCCGACATTCATCCGGAGATAAGCTGCCCCAGCCCCGTCCCTCTTGTTTCAGTCTTATCGCCATATCACTTAGCGCAGCATGGAACAGCTGTCCAATATCAGGTGCTTGCAGCTTATATAACTGGCGCTCTTTCAGTCTTAGTCCGTAGGACGCAAAATGGGAAAATGAGCACGCAACAAATTTCTCCATCCGGGACACACTGCCCCGCAGTGTTGAGCCACCATACAATCTGAGGCTTGTGCCACGCTTTAGCTTCGTTCCCTCATTACGATAGAACAGTGAACTTAGCAAACGTTCCAGTTGAAATTTACGATCTTCGTTCTTAGTAAACCAGTTATACACATCCCACCATAGCTCCGGAATTTCTGTTCCTTGGCGCCACTGCCGCAGCTGCATAATCAATGCGCGAAGACTCTGTTCTGGTTGACCAATGAAACCGAGATGGATAGGATTTCCGACTTCTATAGGTAGTCCCGAAGGGGGAAGTGCTGACAAGCTGTGCTCTTGAACCCTTGGGAACATTCTATGCAAATGCCGGATAACCTCAGAGGGAAGGAGAGCTTTGCCCTCATCATCCGCTGTAGCGTAGCTAATCCAGAGCTTTCGGCTTCCTGTCGTTAGTGCATTATAGATCAGAAACCGCTCGTCCAGCAGTTTACGAGAAGCGCCGGGAGCAAGCTCCATTCCAGCATTCTCTAGTACGGAGCGTTCACCTTCCGAGAGAATTCCATCTTCCTTAAACTGCGCAGGCACAACACCTTCATTAAATCCAAGCAAAAAAGCGTATTTAACCCCCGTTGGGCGAGTCCGATCCATATTGCCGACCAATACTTGATCCAGTGCGGGCGGAACTAGTCCCATTTTAAGTTCAGCAAGACCTGTCTCTAGAACTCCAGTGAACACTTCAAACTCAAGTCTTTCATTGCCCATCATTTCTACTATCTGATCTAGAAGATCAAGTACCGCACCCCACAACTGGCTATGTTCCCTAGCCTTCTCGGGTTGGCCCTTCTCCATAGACTTAACACTGAGTTTCTCCAGCTTTCGTGCAACATCCGTCTCTTCAAGCAGCTTGTACAATGCCGTACAAAGTTCAAGACCGCTACGACTTTTCTGGATTCTTTTCTCAAAAGCAAATAATGGACCTGTTATACTAGCACGGCATCGTTCCATAGTAGCAAGCAGTTCATCATCCATCTGTCTGCCGCCTTCCAGCGACAAGCTAGGAATACCTTTCCAGGAGCGGCCATCTGTCCAGCGGTACCCCTGAATCCCACAAGCCAGCACATAGTTTTCTAAAGCATCCATATCATCACGCGTAATACTACCGTCTAGCGGAAGCAGAAGCTCCGTCTTTACGCAACGGAATACATCCTCATAACGCCAGCGACGACGCACTACATCCAATGCGGAACGTATAAACTCCACTAGCGGATGATGCAGCTCATTCACCTTCTGGTCCAGAAAAAATGGCACTCCATAATCTTGGAACAACGGCTGAACCAGCTGCTCGTAATCGCCAATATTGCGCATCAATACGGCCATTTCGCCATATTTTGCACCTTCATCCCGCGCCAGTCTAGTCATTTCGCGCAGGGCTCCCTCAACCTCTGCTCTGTGCGAAACTGCGGCGCCTATGGATATAGCCTCTCTTGCCAGTTCATCCGCACCTATCCAAGCCTTCCGGCGATCATATCCCCGTTCAAGGTGAGCAAGTACTGGACTTTCCTCAAAACGCGGAAGAACCGTTGGCTCCAACAGCTCGTCCCATACATCAATGCCCAGCTCTTCAGCAATTCCTCGCAGTTTAATGTAAGTAACCGCAGTTGGGTGAAACAATTCAAGCTCATTCAACTGATCTCCATAGGGGTAAGGACGATCAATTGTAAGCGAAACCGTCAGCCTCGAAGCTTGCTGCATCAATTCTCGAAGCACTACGAATTCCTGCGGAGTAAATCCATGGAACCCATCTACCCAAATCTCTGCCCCGCGAATGTAGGAGGAATCTGGAATATGCTCAGCCAGTTCTGCTAAACGATCCTCTTCATCGATATAAAGACGGGACATTTCCTTCTCTAAATCGCTAAATACCAGCTGCAAATCATCCAGCTTACCCTCAAGAATAGGACTTCTTGCAATAGCTCCTCGCATAGCGGACAGCTGTTCCTCTAAATCAGTGGAACCCAAACAGCAACGTTTCATCTCAGTGTGCAGTTGGTTCAGACGTTCCACAAAACCCGGTCTGTCTGCTGAGGCACCGAATAATTTCAGTTCCTCTTTGCGGCGACTGATGATTTTGTAAATTAACATTTTCTTACCTTCTTCACTGATTGGCAGACTTGCACTGCCACCAGTTTCCTGCTTCACACGATAGGCAAGCCGCGAAAAACTCAGTGTCTGCGCCCGAAGGCTTCCCTTCACATTCCCTACGGTCAGAAGCCCCCGTTCTGCTCCAAAAGAACCTTGCTCTGGCACAAGAATAATAATCGGCGCACCAAGCGGTTCCTTTTCTAAGGAAGAAGAGATAGATTCCCATATTTTTGTTGTCTTGCCACTGCCCGAGCGGCCTAGTAAAAAGGTTACCGGCATAAATGATAGACTCCTTCCGTAGCGGAGAAAATATATAGAATACAGGGTGAAATATCCACCCATTGATTACACTCCAATTAAAAAAGTTCAGTGATTCCTCGTCCCCTCAGTATATCATAACCACACTAATCGGAACATGTGTTTGCTAGTATTTTCTAATGTTTTACAAAGGATAAACAGCTATGAGTACAAATAAAAAAAGCAAACCTCCGGATTTTGGCGGCTTGCTTTTTAGAGTGTTTAGTTTGTTTTTAATGCCAGTTGTGCAACGTTAGATAGGAGCTGCCAATGTCGGAGCATAGGGTCAATGTTAGACTGTTGGCGTTCAGCGTTCAATACTCAACATTAGCACTCTACGCCGATCGTTTTGTAATCCGCATTCCGCATATCATAATTCAATAAGCATCATTCGTTGTTTACTATTTAGTATTCCGAATTTAACACTCAACATTTCGGCTAGGCTTGTTTCATTAATTACTTAGGGACCCAGGAGCCGTTATTCGTGGATTCAGTGCTGTTATGGCAACTTTTCGGACCCCACTGACGCTATTCTTCGAAAATGTGCTGCATTACGGGTGTTATTGGGGCAATAGCGCCTTTAGGGTCCGTAAGAATTCAATAATGGGCTGTTTACGCTAAATAGAGTCATCTGAGTCCATTGGCAACTCCTTGCCTTACAGTCGACTCACGGCCACCCTACGACCAGCCCTTTTATCTTATTTGTTACTTGGCACTGTAAACCTTTTTGACCTTCAGGCTTATTTTTTACTCCGTACTTCAAAAATCGCAAACTTCAGATAGTGCCCTTCGTTAACGCCAAGTATTTGTGGATGGTCTTTGCCTGCGGCCCGCCATTCTACAAGTCTCAACACCTTGCCAGCATCTTTAGCTGCATCGGCAATCGTTTCGAGGAACAGATCTGGCTGCATATGGTAAGAACAGCTTGCGGTAACCAAATAGCCGCCTTCGTTCACCAGCTTCATCCCGTGCAGATTGATATCCTTGTAACCACGGCAAGCGCCAGCTACTGCACTTTTGGTTTTGGCAAACGCCGGAGGGTCCAAGATGACTACATCCCAAGTTCTTCCTCCACCTGCCGTCATCGGCTTGGATGTGTCGGTTTTGGCTGTTTTGCCTCCGGATTTAGGATTTGTAGCAGCTGCTGCGGTATCTGTTCCACTGGCAACTGTCGCCCGTTCAGAACGTTCCTCTAGTCCTTTAACCTGATTCCGTAGATATGCAAAAGCATCATCCACTACGAATTCAACACGATCGCTAAAGCCGTTCAGCTCCACATTCACTTTGGCACTCTCAATGGCGTGTGCTGAAACGTCAAGGCAGGTTACTTTTTTCGCGCCATACTTGCAGGCATGCAGCGTGAAGCTGCCCGTATGCGAGAAGCATTCCAGCACTGTCGCACCGTCCCAATAAGGGAACGTTACATGTTTGCCGCTCTTATTAACTGGTAAGGTCTGTAGTGAACCATCCTCAGTTTCAATTTCCTGTAGCGTAATGCCGCTTCGTCCTCCCCAGCCTTTCATGAGCGGAGCAATGGAAGCTCTATTCTCACGTTGGTCAAAGAAGTAACCTGTCTTCTGGCCCTCTTCAATATCAACGACCAGCTTCAGGCCATTCTCGCTCACGGTTACATGCCTTGGACATTCCCCGTACAGCACACCCGTTGTCTGCTCCATACCTTCAAGCTCGCGCACACTAACATCACTGCGCTCATAGATTCCGCGCGGTGCCATAACCTGCACCAATGCTTCGACGATTTCTGCACGCCGCTTGTCCATTCCGAGGGTAAGCAGCTGCACAACCAAAATATCTCCGAATCGATCTACAATAAGCCCCGGCAAAAAGTCCGCTTCACCATAAACCAAGCGATAAGCATCCGCACCCGGAAGGAAACGATTTCTGTGTTGCAGACAATTCGCAAACCGTTCTGCAAAAAAGGCTGTATCCATGATCGCAAGGGGTCCCTGCGATACAATTCTTACCCGAATTTGTGACGCTGGATTGTAATATCCTACGGCCAAAAATCGGCCCTGATGATTAAGGACATCTACTAATCCCCCCGCTTCCGGATTTCCTTCTACCGATGCGACTTCACCTGCATAGACCCACGGATGGCCCTGTTCCAGTCTTTTTTTGCGATTGCGTTCTAAAATAACCGATGGCAATGACTTCAACTCCCTGTTTTTCTAAAAATGTTTTTATACATGTCCCATGCAATACATTCATATATTGGTGTACAACCCTCGTCCAAAGGAGTATGCCCTATGTTCAGTGATTTGCTGTTCCCTATCATATATGGTCTTGTTATCTTTCTAGCCGGCATGAAGCTGATGGAAACGGCGTTGTCCAAGCTAGCAGGCCCTCTATTAACTACAAGCCTAAATAGAGCTACCTCAACCCCTATTAAAGGAATGATTGCCAGCAGCCTGTTGTCCGCCTTACTCCAGAGCAGTACTGCTGTAACGGTGTTGACTATCGGCATGGTCAATGCCGGCCTGCTTACCTATGCCCGCACACTTGGCATTATCCTGGGCAGCAACATCGGCACCACATTAACTACAGAATTGATCGGACTTCAGATCAATACCATGGCCACGCCCTTGCTGGCAGCCTCGCTCAGTCTGTGGGCAGCGGCAGTTATTGCAGGCGAACTGCCGCCTACATCACGAGTGGCAGAGCTCTGCCACAAAATATCCCCGCCGCTGCAATTTATCAGTCTGGCTGTATCAGGCTTCGCCCTCGTCCTATGGGGCATCGCTGTCATGCAGTCTATCGGCGGAATACTTCAGGAAAGTGGCTTATTCCTCTGGTTCCTAAACCATGCCGCTACTAGTGCCTTATGGGGGCTCGCCGCTGGAGCGTGCCTAACAGCCATGCTCCATAGCAGCGCTGCTGTCATAGCTATGGCTATGAGCATTGCCGCCTCGGGTGCCATGCCGCCTGAGCTAGGTATAGCCATTGTGCTGGGCGCCAACGTAGGCACCTGTGTTACAGCGGTCATCGCTTCCATCGGCGGCACGCCATCCGGCGTCTTCGTCGCTTGGTCCCATGTTGCGCTTAATGTAGGTGGTGCACTATTATTCTTGCCCATGATCGGGCTGCTACAAGCAAGTGCTGCATGGATTGGTGGAGGCCCTGCTTCACAAATCGCCCACGCCCAGACCATTTTCAACGTAGTCTGCTCACTTCTAGCACTGCCATTATGCTACCTGCCTATATGGTCAAAACTGGAGAAACGTCTTCAGTCTTAACAAAAAGGTGCCGTTTATTATAATCCCAGCTTTCCACAACTGTACTATTATACTTCAATCGAAAATATTATAAAACCGCGAACCGTCGTAAAAAGTGATCACCGTCGAGAAAATTCCAATCAGCGCAAACAAAGCCAATGCAAAATAATCGTCTCTCGTGAACGGGCGACGGCTATACCAAGTTCGTTTGGTCTCAGTGCCAAAGCCGCGCAGCTCCATAGCGGTACTGATATTTTCAATCCGTTCGATACTAGTCAGAATTAGGGGCATCAGAATCGAAATGATATTTTTTAGCCGCTTAGGCAGCTTTTCTTTTCTAGAAATATCTATTCCCCTTGCTTGAGCAGAAAACGATATATTCTCATAATCTCGTTGAATATCCGGAATGTACCGCAGTGCCAGCGATACAGAATATGCAATTTTATAGTTCACTCCAACTCTATTTAAGGATGCTGCAAATTCACTGGGATTGGTCGTTAGAAGAAATAATAATGCCATAGGAATGACCACCGCATATTTCAGGGCAATATTGAATTGATAAAATAGCTGCTCCCAAGTTACCGTATACCGGCCTGCAATATGCATTATATCATGACGTGTCCCGTAAACACGTACGCCCTCCAAAGGAGAAAAGATAAAGATAGCTATATGATTAAGCAAAAAGAAAATCAAGATGAAATATAATACGAAAGCATAATCCTGAAATTGAACTTTGGAAATTCTAAAGGCAAGCAAACTAAATAACAGCATCACAATTAGACATCTTGTATCATATGTAATCATCCCCGTCACAGACCACACTACAAATAAAATCAACTTCGTAGCGCCGGTAAGACGGTGAATAGGTGAATCCTGCTTCGTAAAAGTTAACATTTTGGCCTTCATCCGCCTCGGCTCCTCCTATCATACGCAATGAACCTTCTAACGAACTCCTCCGGTTGTTTCAATCCAGCTTTTATAGCTAGGGCAAAAAGCGAGGTTTCTTTCAAGTTCGCTTTTTTCACCACATCAGTATTTGTTAATATTCGCTCAGGGCTATCATCCGCAAGCTTCACGCCATCAGCTAACACTATAGCTCTATCGGCATATTCCAGCATCAAGTGCATATCATGCGTAATCATAATGACCGTCATCCCCTGCCCCCGCAGCGTCAAGAGAAACTCCATCATTTCGTTATAATGCCTGTAATCCTGAGCAGCAGTCGGTTCATCCAAAATGATCACTTCCGGCTCCAGTACCAGAATGGCGGCAATCGTGACCCGTTTCTTCTGGCCGTAACTGAGCGCCGAGATCGGCCAGCTGCGAAAAACATAAAGTCCGCACACCTTCAAGACTTGATGGACGCGTTCACGAACGAGCTCCTCAGGGCAACCTCGGAGTCTTAGTCCTAGGGCAACCTCATCATATAAAAGTGTCTTAGAAATCATATGATTGGGATTTTGCATAACAAAACCAATCCGCTCTGCCCGCTCCTTAATCGTGTCCTGAGCAATATCACGCCCATGCATCCGTATTGATCCGGAAGTAGGTTTATAGAAGCCACAAATCAGCTTAGAAACTGTAGATTTCCCAGCCCCATTTCGCCCCGCTATACAGACCATCTCTCCTTTATGAATACAGAGATTGAGCTTATCCAGCACCTGCTGATTTTTTTCGTATCCAAAAGAAATATCTTGCAGTTCAAGGATGGGTGGGCTCTCCAGCTTATCCTGGCGTGATTGATTGCACTCATACCAGATCTTAAGTTTATTAGAACACGCCTCCAACTGAATATTGTTCACATGCTGCGGATTCATATTTGCTGTAATCGAACATCCGGCATACTTCAAAGCCGTTAAATAGAGAGGTTCCCGAATGCCAACTTCTGAAAGCAACGTTGTGCTCAACAGCTCTGCAGCCGGCATATCCGCCGCAATACGTCCTTCATGGATCACAATAATACGATCCACCGCCCGATGCAGCACCTCTTCAAGACGATGCTCGATCATAATAACGGTTTTACCTGTCTCTTTATGCACTCGATCAATAAGCTCAATCGCTTTTGTACCGGTATAAGGATCTAAGCTTGCCAGCGGTTCATCAAAGAGCAGGATGTCCACATCACCTACCAGTACACCTGCCAAGGACGTTTTTTGCTTTTGTCCACCCGATAACTCCTGAGGAGAAGAGGCCAGAAAGTCGTGGATATCCACCGCTCTTGCGGCAGCCGCCACTTTGCTCTTCATTTCTGTCTGCTGAACCACATGGTTCTCTAGACTGAAGGCGATATCCTCACCAACCGTTAATCCTACAAATTGTCCATCCGGGTCCTGCAATACGGTACCTACCTGATTGGACAGCTCTGCGATACTCAGATCCTTCTGCTCCTGGCCTATAACCCGTAATGAACCTGATATTTCCCCTCTGTAAGCAAAAGGGATGAGACCATTAATGCAATGAGCCAGTGTACTTTTCCCAGAACCTGAGGGTCCCACGATAAGCACCTTCTCCCCTTCAACAATCGTTAAGTTAATCCCCTGTAGTGTGGGTTCCTGCTGCGCCCGATATTGAAAGCTGAAATCCTTAAATTCAATCATTACTTTTTTCATCTGAGACCTTCCTCTGGGTTAATGTGAAGAGAAAAAAGCCGGTGATTTCCACCGGCTTTTTAGCTTGGATATGTATTCCACTCAAGCTTCTCTAGTCAAGCTGCCCTGTTTCGTTCTTGTCTTAGCATACGCAATGGCTAGTAAAGATCCGATCACTGCCACCGAAGCTATATTTAATGCACCTGCGGTCAGTCCTTGCGTAAATACTTTATTAGCGGGTTCTGCATAGATCAGAATATCCAACACTGGGGCTACAAGGAACCAAGCTACAGCATTCGCTGCAATCTGAGCCAGATTAAAGCGTATTATTTCCTTCCGTCCGAATTCCCCGTCATGAATAGCGATTCTAGCTACTAACAAGCCAATAACCAGCCCTACAATTCCTGATGATATGACCCAACTGAACCATGGCGATCCATAAGATATCGTATCCTTCAGGGTATGCCCGATCAGGCCTATAAATAATCCGGCAAACGGGCCGTACAATAGGGAGAACAATGCCAGTAATGCGTATGTAGTCTCGATGTTAGTGTTTGGAATACCCGAAGGAATCGAGCCGAATCTCCCCAATATAACGAATAAAGCAGAACCAATACCAATCGCTACAATCGTCTTGATCGACAACACCTTTTGTTTTGCCATGTTTTCATCTCCCCCAACGCATCTATTATGTTTTATGTGATTATACATCGGAATAGTCGGAATTACTATAGAATCTAAATAAAAAAATCTGCAAAGCAACATAATGTTGGCTTTGCAGATTCATAGTTGATAATTCAGATCCTATTCTCTATTACTTCACTGTCACTGATACTGTAACTGTTTTGCCGCCTAGCTTTCCTTTAATGGATGTCGTTCCTTTACTCACAGCTACAATCTGACCACTTGCAGATACTCTCGCTACAGAAGGCTTGGAGCTAGTCCATACCGCACTTCCAGTAACAACAGCAGTCTTACCAGTATCATACTGTGCAGTCACAACTACATTCTGAACGGCTCCCGGAGCCATTTTCAGTCTGCTCTCATTAACGGTCAGCTTTGTTAATTTAGGAACTACAGTAATTTTGACACTAGCAGCAATCCCTTGGTAAGATCCTGTCAACGTAGCAGTACCTTCTGTTACTGCTTTAACGGTTGTAGCTTTAACCGTAGCAACCGCCTCGTTTGAGGACTCCCAATTCATACTGCTGGAGACATTCCCTGTCTTACCATTAGAATAATAAGCCGTTACCTTTATCGCTTTAGAGCCTTTAATGTTCATTTCGATAGCAGTAGGTTCTACAACTAGCTTAGTAACCTTTTGTTCAATGGTAACTGGGATACTGATGGTTTTATTAGCGTAAGTTCCCTTTAAAGTAGCAGAACCCTTCACCAGTCCTTTGATTACCTTACCGGAAGTTGTTGTCTTGATAATCGCATTCGTACCGGTAAGCTCCCATTCCATAGTTGCAGTAGCATCAAGTTCACTGCCGTTTTCCATCACAGCTTTTACTTCAGGAACAGCCTTCTCTTCACCAGTAACAATCACCAGGTTTTCTTCTGGTCCAAGCAAGACAAGGACTTTATCTTTCACTGTAACCTTTACTTCAACACTTTTTTCTCTTACAGCAGTTTTTGAAGTCGTTGGGTTTTCTGATTTTATTTTACCGATAACCTTCACAATACCTGCCGATTCAGCTACAATCTTGCCGTCTTTAATGGTGGCAATCTCATCATCCGCAGAGGTCCACTCAATATCACTACTAAGATCTAGCTTTGTTCCGTCAAGCTTTGTACCATTTACTTTTGGAAGGCTTACGGTGTCATCTGTGTAAAGCTCCAATTCCGTCTTGTCGGCTGCCAGTTCTGTGATCGTAGGATACACTGTCAGCTTAAAGCTTTTATTAATTCCTCTGTACTCTGCTTTAATAACCGAAGTTCCCACTGCTTTAGCAGTCACTGCCGCAGTATCGCTACCAGGCGTAACGGTTGCCGCCAATTGGTTATCCGAAGTCCATACTGCGCTGCCTGAAATGTTCGGAGTAGAATTCGCAGCATCGCGAACCTCAGCTTTAACGTTCAGGGTTTCGCCCATAAACAGGAATTGATCTCCTGTAGGAGTAAGTAGTAGCGCTTCATAAGGAGCACGTACATATACGTCTACTGTTTGTGTAATCCCTAGATAGGATACTGTAATTACAGCTTTACCAGCAGACAACACTTTGATCTCGCCTTTGTCTACTGTAGCTACACTAGCACTAGAAGAGGACCATTCTGCTTTCTCTGAAATATCATTTGCGCTGGATTTTGTAGTTTCTTTAGTCTCTGCAACCAACTTCAAAGGTGCATCTCCGACTAGCATCTCTAGTTCTTTAACGATTTTGTCGTCATGTTTAAGCTCAATTTCAGAATAAGGCAATTTCACTACAGCCTTAAAGGTTGCTGTTAAGGTCTTGTATTTGGCAGTGATCGTTGCTGTACCTTCACCAGCCAAAGTGATCTTACCTTCTGCAATGGTCAACACGCTTGTGTTGGAGCTGCTCCAAGTAGTATCAGCCGTTACATCCTTAGCAGAAGTCGCTGTTTCTCCACCAATCGCATTGGCTTTGACCAGCAGTTTATCCTCATCATCACCCAATTTGTAGTTCCCTTCAGAACTATATTCGAGCTTCAGTTCTTTAACAGGATGGGCTACCTCAACTTCAATGGTAGCAAGTGCATGATTATAAGTCGCTGTAATAATAGCTTTTCCACTGTCAATCGGAGTCAATAGGCCATTTACTACCTTTACAGCGTTTGTGTTAGAAGAATTCCATACAACTGCACCTGTCACATCTCTTTTAGATGAGGACCCTTCCACATTCGCATATACCTTAAGTTGCTTTGGCGTTTGTCCAACCGTAAGCTCTACTTTAGCGGAGCTTTCGAATTCAATCGAGTTGATATCGCCGGTCGCTGCAAAGACACTTACCGGAAAAACCGCAGTAGCTAACAATATCATGATGAGGAGCATTTTCGTCATTTTCCTGTACACAGTCATTTGTTCTCTCCCTTAGGCTATAATGTCGTTCGGTGGTTTATCCCCACACTCTTTTACTTATATCGACAATTGTACCCTAAGTGTTTACCCCCTGGCTCTATAAAGCGAAATTCGGGACTTTCAGACTAGATAATACGGTAAAGGTTGATCAAAATATTAGGAAGTAATATGCTAACTACTAAATTCTTTCTTGAAACAAGGGGGCTACGATGAGTGCAGAGAACGTCCAACTAGAAGCAATCCCGTCTCCTAAACAGGAAGATAGCTTCCTTAAAGGGGTAAAAGATTGTATTCCCACACTACTAGGGTACTTAAGCATCGGACTCGCAGCAGGTGTTGTTCAAAAGACAGCCGGGCTCAGCATTGCTGAGATTGCCTTAATCAGCTTGATTCTTTACGCGGGCTCAGCTCAGTTTATAGCTGCTGGAATGATAGCTGTTAGCAGCTCGCCTGCGGCCATTATTATTACGATATTTATCGTGAATCTTCGCCATATTTTGCTTAGTGCAGCTCTTTCACCTTATTTCCGCCATCTTTCCCCACTGAGAAATATGCTGGTTGGTTCTTTATTGACTGATGAGACCTTTGGAGTTGCCATCAATCAAGCTTTGAATAAGCAGCAAATCAGTGAAAAATGGATGCACGGTCTAAATCTCACCGCTTATTTAAATTGGTTTCTTGCGAATGTAGCGGGAGCTTTTTTAGCCCAGTGGATCTCAGACCCTGATCAATTCGGTTTACAGTTTGCCTTACCTGCGATGTTTATTGGCATTCTTGTAATTTCCATGATTGACCGTAATAAAATCAAACTAGATTTGGTTGTCGCAATCCTTGCCGTGATCATAGCAGTAGGAAGCTCCTTCCTATTCTCCAGCAGTGTTGGAGTGATTATCGCTACAGTCATTGCTTCAACGACAGGGATGGTGTTTGAAAAATGGAAGTAAGATGGGATGTATTTCTGATCATTCTAGGAGCAGCTTTTGTGACCTTTATTCCCAGGGTGGTTCCGCTCATGATCCTTAGCCGGTTTGAATTGCCAGAATGGGGAATGCGCTGGTTAAACTATGTTCCTATCTCTGTTATGGCAGCATTAATAGGTCAGGAGATATTTTTGAATGATGGGAAATTTTCGTCTTTAGCTAATAACATTGAGCTTTTTGCGGCACTGCCTACTTTTTTGGTTGCGATAAAAACCCGGAGCTTGCTAGGCACTGTACTGGCGGGGATTGTTTCAATCATGATTCTACGGATGTTTTTTTGATCCACTTCTACGCGTATGAAGTCACTATCGGACACAGCTGACCTTATTCGCAGCATTATCCCACTTTTGGAACACTAACGGACACCATAGTCGCTATTGTCTTGAAAAACACCTATTATGTACCACTTTCTAAGGAATAACTGCACTGGAGTCCGAAACTAAGCATAAAAGGCAAAAAAAATGCAAATAACGCCATCTGGGTCCGAAAGCATCAGGAGATTGTTATGAATTGGTGGTCTAGGCAGCAATAACTAAAAACAGAGCAGCCCTTCCCCGCTAACGGGAAAATGGCTGCTCTGTTGTCTTTTACTAATATCTATTGCTTAACGGATATCAATTGCTTAACGGACAGCCTGCTGAAGCCCAGTCTGACTAACCCCGACCAACTCACCGCGGCATTCGTTCACGCCAGCTTCCGTTATCTTCACCTGACAAAGTTCTCCTTGGAGTGAATCTTCTCCATCAAAGAACACCTGCAAATAGTTGTCGCTAAATCCATGCTGGATATTGCGCCCCGGAGCCCCTTTTGCGGCTCTTTCCGGAATAACACTTAATGTCTGACCTACAAATTTGCGAGCATAAGCTATTTGCATTTCTTCCGAAAGATCAATCAATTCCTGCACGCGTACATTTTTGATTTCTTCGTCGATCTGATTCTCCATCCGCGCTGCTGGAGTGCCCGTCCGCTTGGAGTAAGGGAATACGTGCATCTCGGAGTAATTAATAGCTTTCATGAAGTCGTAGCCGGCACGGAACATTTCATCGGTCTCCCCCGGGAATCCAACGATAACATCCGTAGTAATCCCGACATCCGGCATCGCCTGACGGATCAGCTGCATTTTGGCGTAATATTCTTCTGTCGTATATTTACGGCGCATCGCTTTCAGCACATCATTATGTCCGGCTTGCAGCGGGATATGCAGATGACGGCACATTTTAGAGGAACGGTTCAGCACCTCCAGCAGCTTCTCATCGATCTGGCTAGCTTCGATAGAACTGATACGTACCCGCTCCAGTCCATCCACCTTATCTAGATCCCACAGCAAATCGGCTAGACGGTAATTATCAAGATCGTCACCGTAACCACCGGTATGAATACCCGTGAGAACAAATTCCTTATACCCTGCTTCTACTAATTGATGTGCCTGGGTTACGATACTTTTGGGATCACGGCTGCGGGAAAGTCCACGCGACCATGGAATGATGCAGAATGTGCAGAAGTTGTTGCAGCCATCCTGAATCTTCATAAAAGCACGCGTCCGATCCGCAAAGCCAGGTACATCCATCTCTTCGAATTCACGTGTCTTCATAATATTACGAACAGCGTTGACCGGCTGACGTGAGGCTTCAATGTTCTTTACATGCGTCATGATCTGATCGCGGTCCTGGTTACCAATAACAAGATCGACACCAGGAATATCAAGAATCTCACCAGGAGAGGTCTGCGCATAGCAGCCAGTAACCGCCACGATAGCTTCTGGATTGCGGCGAACGGCACGACGAATCATTTGACGGCTTTTTTTGTCACCTGTATTAGTTACAGTACAAGTATTAATCAGATATACATCGGCGGGTCCCTCGAAATCGACCTGCTCGTAACCTTCATTTTTGAATAGCTGCCAGATGGCTTCGGTGTCATAAAAATTCACTTTACAACCTAAAGTATAAAATGCTACGGATGGCATCTCTTAAGCTCCTCCCATTTCTCCCGATTCATATAAAATACAAGCAGCGGCAACCATGCCCGCTGTCTCACAGCGCAGAATACGCCGTCCTAGTCCTACGGAAACCGCACCAGCTTCTTCTGCCTTTTGGCATTCCTCTGGTGTAAAACCCCCTTCAGGACCTACCACAATCAGTACCTTCCCACCAGCCTGCGGTGAAAGCGAGGATAACCAAGGGGCAACACTGCTGCGAAGCTGCAAGCCTTCTTCTTTTTCATAACAGAAATAAACAGCATCATATTCACTAAAAGTCTGTAGCAGCTGCTTCCAGGATAACGGTGAGCCTACAGCCGGAACGATGTTCCGGTGTGCCTGCTCGGCAGCTTCTTTACAAATTTTACGCCAGCGGTCCAGCCGCTTACTTTCCTTGCGTTCATCGTATTGTACAATCGTGCGCTCCGACAGAAAAGGAATAAAACCAACGGCTCCAATTTCTGTACACTTTTGAATGACAGTTTCCATCTTATCGGCCTTGGGTAAGCTCTGAGCCACTGTGATTTTTATCCGCGGTTCATGCGTCATCTCCAGGGTTTCCAGGATGTTCACTGTCACTTCCCCTATTTCGATCTGAGCAATCTCCACTAACGCTTCACGGGAGACGCCATCGCTGACAATAAGCTTGTCCCCAACCTTACCGCGCATGACTTTGGCAATATGCCTTGCATCTTCCCCGTCAATTCTAACGTTATCTGCACCAAACTGCTCTGGTGTAACAAAATATCGCTGCATCTCTTCATCATCCTGTTCATGAATTCAGTAAGAAGAAACGGTAAAGACGCCTTAATAAAGACGTCACCCGTTTCTTAGAGAAATATAACTATGGATCAGGCGAAATTTAACTATCCTATTTTTCAACAAATTACATAATACAATGTTTAAGCAGGGTTGACCAGACTTCAGTCCCTACCTTAGCTGCCAAACATTCTTAGGAATAGCTGCACAAATGTTCTCGACATTTCACTAGCCCAGTGGCCAAGAGGATCGATGGTATAGGTTCGTAACCCTGGAATAAACAGAATTAATAAAAAGATAAATACAGCCCATTGCTCAAATTGCTGTAATCTGCCCCGAATGGAGCGAGGAGCAATATCCTCCACAATCCGGTAGCCATCCAGCGGAGGCAATGGAATCAGATTGAACAAGAATAAAAAGAAGTTCCATTGAATAAAGGTGCCAAAAAACAGATACACTGCCTCTAAAACGCGATCATTGGAGATCGACTCTAATACACCGGTTGCCGCAAGCACCCCATATATTAAAGCACCAATAATCCCTAGTAACAGGTTACTGATTGGGCCCGCAGCAGACACAATGACTCCCATCAGACGGGGGCGGCTAAAGTTATCACGGTTTACAGGAACTGGACGTGCCCACCCGAAACCAGCAACCAGCAGCAGTAAAATACCAAAAAAATCGAAGTGTACAGCAGGGTTAAGCGTCATACGTCCTAATAATCTAGCGGTAGGGTCACCGAACTTATTTGCGAAATAAGCATGACTGAATTCATGTACTGTAAAAGCAATTAAAATCGTAATGAGCAGAAAAGGAAGCTGATCCAGATCTACACGTATTATACTTTGCAATATATCCATTTTTACCTCTTTCCGGCTGTAAATGCCACCCAATCTTCTTCACGGGATACTTCCATAATCTCAAAGCCGGACTCTTGTAGTGCGTTAGCCACAAGCCCTTCTTTATCCTTGTAAATACCAGAGGTAATATACAAGCCTCCTGGCTGAAGTGCACGATACACATCATCCGTAAACAATACGATGATTTCTGCCAAAATATTCGCAACTACAATCTTCACCGGGAGTGTAACGCCGAGGCTATCCTCTGTTACTTGCTCCGCAGGTGTTCCCTCAAGAGTGTGACCCGGTCTAGCGGATGGCCACATTTCTCCAGCAGCCGTGTCAGCTACACCTTCACCGCCTAGCAAGGAGAGCAGGTCGCTTTCTTTTACCGTAATGAACTTTTCAAGTTTATTCAGTGCTACATTCTCGCGCGCACTTTCAACAGCTACAGGGTCCAAATCTAACGCCAGCACGGATTTCGCACCGAGCAGCATTGCACCTACAGCCAATATTCCTGAACCCGTACCAACATCGATTACTTCTTCGCCGCCGCTAATATTCTTCTCGAGCGCACGCAGGCACAAAGCTGTTGTAGGGTGAGTCCCTGTACCAAATGCCATACCAGGGTCCAGCTCAATGATTGCTTCATCTGGGCTCTCAGGTGTATATTCCTCCCAAGTTGGTTTAATCGTGAGACGCTCCGATACCCTGAGCGGTTTAAAATATTGCTTCCAAGCATGCGCCCATTCGTCTTCATCTACGGTTTTCCAAGAAATCAGCGATTTGCCCGGATCAATGCCGTACTCACGCAATTCTGCTACCCGTGGAGTCAGTTCTTCTATAACAGCATCCATATCCGTGGAATCGGCATAATAACCTTTGATTACCGCTTCCCCTTCTGGGATATCATTCAAGGGTTGGTCGTATAATTCACCGTAACGCGTATTCCGTTCTTTACTGAGTGTTCCGGATTCTTCAATAGAAACCCCACCCGCTCCTGCTTCATATAAAAAATTCGAAATCATTTCTTGTGCATCTTCTGTTGTATGTATCGTCACTTCATGCCATAACATCTTTATGTGATCCTCCTAAAGTTTTGTGAGCGTTAGCTTCATTGATTAACTTCGTGCAAAACTGGCTTCGAAAGCATAGGCTTAGTTTTGTGAGCGTTAGCTTCATTGATTGACTTCGTGCAAAACTGGCTTCGTAAGCATAGACTTAGTTTTGTGAGCATTCGCTTCATAGTATAACATTTCTTCTTGGGGTAACGCCAAACTACAGATCAACGCTCTGCCATGCCCGTGCTGTTCCTGCAAAAGCAATCGAGCGAATGATCATCTACCATCCCCGATGCCTGCATAAAAGCATAACATATGGTAGAGCCGACAAACTTCATGCCTCGCTTTTTTAATGCTTTACTCATTGCGTCAGACTGAGCCGTTGAAGCAGGGACATCCGCACGTGTCTTCCAATGGTTAAGTGTAGGCGCGCCCCCCACAAAGCTCCAGAGATAATCTGAAAAGCTGCCTGTTTCCGCACTAATTTGCAAATATACTTTTGCATTACGAATGATAGAATCAATCTTTAAGCGATTTCTAATAATCCCGGGATCGTTCATCAGCTCAGCAATTTTCAGCTCATCATAATGCACAATTTTTTCCGGATCAAATCCATCAAATACCTCTCTGTAATGTGCCCGTTTTTTTAAGACGGTGTACCAGCTTAACCCTGCCTGCATGCCTTCGAGCATAAGTAATTCAAACAGCTTCCGGTCATCATACAGAGGTTTGCCCCACTCTTCATCATGGTATGCGATATATAAAGGATCCTCATTAACCCAAGCACAGCGAGTGATTTCCATCCTTTTCTCTCCTTTACGCTAATCCTCGCTGAGTCCACTCAGCATCTACTCACTGTAAACGAAAAAAAGGGAAGAACACAAGGTTCCTCCCTAAAAAAGATTTTCTATGGCCGCAGCTGCACTCTTGTTTCTTTATCCGGATCGTCAGTCGTATAGAAGAATATATAAATAGAAGCTTCTGTACCTTTGAAACCCTTGTAAACATCAATGGCCTTATTGTTTCCATCCCCAGTGAAATTAACGGTCAGAGGTTTACCTAAAATACGCTCTTTCCCCAGTCCGATATGGGTCTGGTTAATTCCACCGAAGCGAGCATCTTCACTTTCAGTCTCTACATAAAGATCGGCACCCTGCATATAGTACGTCCATTTTACCGGGTATCCGCTAAGCTGCTGGATAAGCGTCTGTTTCTTATCAGATATATTCGTCAACAGAAGTGGTGTTTTTTCGTCCTTGTTAATTTTATAGCTGCCGTGCTGAGTCACCTTGTATTTAGCAACAAAGGTAATTGGCGTCTCTTCTGTGATTTCAAGGTCAACTGGCCGCTCAAAACGAAGCACTGTTAATTCCGGCTCACCTTCTGGAGATCTCCAGAAATTGCCCTCCAGCGTCTTGCCTGCTACTTCAAGAGTAGACTTTTGATACGGGAAATTATTGCCTTTCTCTTTACTTCTAATAGCGATTCGAATTTGAGTAGGCGTCACTACCATTTTCTCCAGCGTGTAATTAGGTTCGCCCTCTTCTAGCGGCAGATTCAATGAAGTATTTATGGTTCCGCTCTCCATCTGCTTTTTGCTTAATTGAAGATCAAAAGCTAGGGGCCCCTCAACCTTTTTCTCTTGTTTCATGTACTGCAGCTTGTAATTCACTTCTCCGCTGGAAATATCAGCCGCCTTAAAATATTGCTGGGACGTATATTCCCCGTTTTCTCCCGGTGTACCGAAAGCACCTCCAGCCAGCGAATTTATGAGCGTTCCGTTTTTGTAAGCCACTATATTTGGAAAGGCCCATTCTTTTGTTTCTGGCTGATCAAAAATGATTGCTGAAGAGAATAATATTTTTTCTTGTCCTTGGGTAAAAGGTTTCACCTCTATGCTGCGCATTCCTTCCTGTCCAATAGGAAACTTTTGTGTCTCCTGCGATTGGATATCCAGCGGTAAATCTAACTCCTGTGTACTAAAGGCTTGCAGATTATCTGCAACTAGTTGCACATTCACAGTATCCTTTTTCGGTGTCCAATCACTCTCGAAATATCCGTTGTAATGTTGATTTTTCTCATCCCATAACACATAACTGAACTCACTAGGACCATTCGCCCCATCTGCGCCCTTCAAAGTCATTCCATTAACATTCCAATTTTCATTTTCCAAGCGTTTTCCTACATCCAAAGTGAATAAGATAACCGTCCGATTCTCATCCACAATCGCTGTATGTAGCTTCAGAGTTACTCCATCCTGCGTCACTGACTGGTTCAGTTGTTGTCCGAGATTTTGGGCCAGCGCTGCTTGAACGCCTCCTCTTCCATGGAGCAAATTATCCCAATCATAATGCACTGCTGCATATACGGGTGCCGCTGCAATAAGTACTGAAAATGAAGCCACCACAGCTATTTTACTCCAGTTTCTCCCTCTGTTCCCACTACCATTCGCCATACGAAGTTGTAGGGGAGTCATTGTACTGTTTTCTTGCTCTAAACGTCCCCACATGCGTTCAAAATCTGGATAAGGCACGCCTTTATCTTCATTTAAACGATGCTCCAGCATATTTTCTAACTTTTTCAAAAGCTTCGCCCTCCTTTAGTTCAAGTTGAACCCCAGCCTCCTGCAGGATTCTCCTCATTACCGTTAGCCCTTTATGCAGCCTAGATTTGGTCGTTCCAAGTGGAATGGACAGCAGATCCGAAATTTCAGCCAGACTGAAATCATGCATATACCTAAGTGTGAGCACCATCCTAAGTTTGATAGGGACCTGGCTCATATATTGCGCCCACTCGACCTCCGTCTCACGCTGCTCAATCTGCTGCTCCACAGCTGTTTCTGCCGTTTTATTAAAGAAATGAAGGTTGTCCGTAATCTTCTGTTGTAAAGTCCGTTTTCGTTTCAAATGATTGAGGCAATGGTTGACCGTTATTTTCATAATCCAAGCCTTGATATGCTCCACGTGCTCACGATTACTGCGAAATACGGTAATAAAGACATCCTGAGTCAAATCCTCTGCATCCGCCGCGTCATGCACCATATAGTAGCAAGTCCGGTATACATCTTTATTGTAGGTTTCAAATAACTCCCGGTTACTCTCCAAATTTTACGCCCTCCTTTCTTGACTGAGATATCTATATGACAACCAATCCTTGGAAAAGGTTCGTTTTTCTGAGCATAAACTATCGCTACTCTTAAAGACATAGAGAAAATCAAACAGGCTTAATAATCTGAATGAAGCAAATGGAGGAAGGACAATGACTCTTTTAACTACTGGTCCGATAGAAAACAATGTTAACTCAGAAGACAACACAAGACTTACACAACAGGTCACTGTCAAAATTGCTAATGGTAGCGGTCAGATTGCTTCCACAGTTCTGATCGAAGGCTACTACATAAATGAAGAAAGAATTCAATATGTAGGCGATCTGCTAGATGTGATGCCAAATCAGGTAATAACTAAAATTATTTTGCGGATTTTGATACCTTCGAATTTTTTTCACAACTGCTAGTTTGCCAGACCATCCAATCCAACTCTCATTTTGGGGTAAAGACAGTGCAGAGAAATTAGTAACCCAGCATCGATTAGCTACAGCAGAATTACTCGGATATGGGGCAACTGGGGGGACGGGGGGCTAAAGGTGGGACTGGCTCTGATGGGGCGATTGGGGACACCGGAGTTACTAAGGTTAGTGTTACTGTAGACGGAGTCATCACAAATCATAGATATATGATTCCTACCTTGATTGTTAACAAAATCGGATAATACCAACAATAAAAGGGTCCATCTCTTTTAAGTAGGAGACCGACCCTTTTTTGCTGATATTCAATCTATCAACATACATATTAACAATTAAAGGATATCCATAACCTCGCGCGCTTGTGTGTCGAGATTTTGTGCAGAAGAAGCAATCTTCGAAAAATCCTCCAACGCTACCAGAACCTGCTGCTGACTATCTTCTATATTTTCTTGCACTTGATTTGTTCCTATAGAGATCTTTCCAATTTCCAGCGTGATCGCATCCACACTATCCCGTACCTTTATGATCGAATCTTGTACCATGGAAGATAATTTTCTTACTTCTTTTGCCACTACGTCAAAACCTCGCCCATACTCCCCCGCATGAGCTGCTTCAATAGCTGCATTTAGGGCTAATAATTGCGTTTGCGAAGCAATATTGCGAATCGTTTGCACGATGCTATGAATCGATACAGCTTGCTTTTCAAGATTAGCTAGAGTATGTGTATTTTCTATCGATACTTCGGCGATTTTGTTGATGCTTCGTAATAATTCTTGACTGCGCTCAATACCTAAATCTGCTCTTTGATTCAAGCTGTCTGCCATCTCTTGCATCCGTTGCACAACATTACTCATGTTACTTTGTCTTTGGGTAATATTAGTTGCTATTTTAGATACTCCGATGACTTGTTCATTGCTTTCATCAAACACTGGCATGTAGGTAGCTTCAAGCCAAACCGCATTTCCTTTCGAATCCATTCGTTCGATCTTATCCTGAAAACTCTTCCCTGTAAAAAGATCCTGCCAAAACCGTTCGTAACCTGGGCTATCTGCGAAATGTGGAAAACAGAATTCTTTATGATGCATTCCGTACATTTCATCTTTTTTATATCCCATGGAATTTGCAAAAACTTCATTCACATAAGCTACCCGGCGATCAAGGTCAAACCGGATAATAGCTAAATTTCTTTCTAAAGATCTAACAACAAGCTCATCAGTAACTCCTTGAGAGTGTACCAGCCCCATTCTAATTCCCCCTGAAAAAATTCAATAGTTGATTGGTCGTAGCTAGTATATTCGAACAATTATACATCCTTAATCTGTAGTGTGATATTAGCTATATTACTTAAAATATTTATAACTTCTGCAGACGTTAATATACTTGAAAGTGATGATAATTAGGGTAAACATCCCTAATGATGTGCAAGATTCGAAGGTTGATCTATCATTTAGGGAAATACTCCCCAAAAACTCATGAAATCAGGCCTTTTTCTATCTTTTCAGGGGATTTTCAGGGAGGTTTTCCCTAATTTCATTTTCCAACAGAAAAATATCTACAGCTACGTCGACTATGAGACCCCCAAATTCTTCTTAGCGGTAACCTTACTTATAAGCTAAAAACTTGCCTAACTTAGTTCATTTTTACTGATCTAATAACAAAAACCCCAGCTGCAAATATCAGCTAGGGTTCAAACTCTCAATTTCATTTTCAAATTCCTATCATTCTCAATCCCATGTAGCAAAGTATGGAAGTTCCTCCGATTCAAATGCACTCCAGCCAGACTGCGGCGCAGCAAGCCACGCCTACCCTCGCCTTCGTGCAGCAGTTATCTGCAACCTGGGCGAATATTTTCCTTCTCCCATTGTACGCACAGTCAAAAGTATCTTACTTATTGGATTTATAATCTTTTATCTTAATCCCCAAAACCATATCCTTCTGATATGCGTCAGCTTGCTTCAAACCAATAATCCTTGGGTCCGAAGGGTAGTGACGTTCAAGATATAACAAAAATGCGTGATGAAACCTAATTTCAGCATCCAATTTATTCAGTTCATTCGGATGATTCTCTAGTTCGGTTAATTCTGCTTCCCATCGATACAAATCGCTCGCCTCAGAGCGCTCCATACGAACCTTCTCTGTCAGCTCCCGCAACTCAAGATAGGCGCGTTTTACTTTTGGAGAGTACAACTGCTTCTGGTTCAAATAGGTTAATAATGCGATCAATAAGGCTAACCCTGTCCACAAAATAACGTTATCCATCTTCTCCCCCCACACTTAAGCTCTTCGCCCTAATTATACATGCCCAAACGCAAAAATACCCCACAAAGTGAGGTATCCGCCTTAGCTTTTTTAGCTGCTATTCTTTCTTCATAATCTCATTCAGCTGACGTTTGTCCGCTTCTTGTGCGCGATCCTGAGCTTCAATATCATCAAGATCGGCTTCCGCCGCCGAGAATTCTACATCCTCTGCTTTAGCTTCGTATAACATTTTCAATTTCTCCGTCTTGGAGAAGATTTGTGAGTTCTCTCTATCCATTGTTCGTCTCCTTTCTTTTTACTCAATGAAGTGCCTGATCAGGCCATCCCGCCTGCTTCTTCAATTAAGCGCAGAGCCTGATCGTAGGACTCCGTATGCACAATAACCGTAAGCAAAATATCTCTCCCCGTTGGACCACCGTTACCACCATGACTCATCCCGCTAGAGCTGGTGTCCGCAGCTGCAAGTATGCCTGTGTGTGCATGCTCAGCGGTCATGGAGTCCATTCTGGCCACATTGCCTGTCACCGGATTTACCCCTGAGCTAAAGCTGGTACCTCCATATCTACTGAAGCGATCAATGGAAACTTCAATGGCCCGAAGTGCACGAAGCTTGCGCGCGACGCCTTCGGCTTCCTCTGGACTTTTAAAATATGCCAAAATATATCTTTCCGACATCTTATCCCCGCTCTCGCTTGAAATTCAGATATCTGTTGCATTCATTTATATTGTCTTAATTTCATTTGTTTTATGCTCTGATTTTCTTATATTCCACTTATCTACTGGGAATTCGACATTTTCCTCAACGCTTCGCTGCAATATGGTACTAAAGTTGTATATTCGATTTGAAGTTATAGCTGTAGAATAAATTTAATTTTCATAATTTTTTACATTTTATTTTGAGGAGGAGAACCACAGACACATTGCAATACAAAAAATTCATTTGGGAGGATGAACTTATTTGAAACGTACCTTTAAACACTCTATTCAAAGATTCGGTATTGGAGCGGCAAGCTTCGGACTGGCTGTGTCTGTTCTTTTTCCATCAGCTGCATTTGCGAACTCATCCCTTGAATCTTCAACCCTCGTTACGGATGTACAGTCTCAAAGTGTAACCCCTCATAACTATGCTGGAATACTCAAAGGTTCAGCACCAGTTTCAGTAATTGTGGAATTGACTAATAAACCAGTCAGTGTGTATGTAAATGAGGCAAAAACTTATTCTTTACGATCCTCAGTCTCCTCACAACGCAGTAAAATTATCTCAGAGCATAAAAGCTTTATTTCCTCAACACAGAAAATCGATGCCGATATCGGTTTTGAATACAGTGAGATTTTTAACGGGTATTCCATTACGCTGCCAGCCAATCAAGTAAACAAGCTGTTAGAGCTTCCAGGCGTTGCGGCTATCTATCCAAATGAAGAAGTACATGCACTAGCAGACAGTGTTGAAGTAGCGACATTACCTGTTACACGTTCCTATTCAGACAGCGGCAAGCTAATAGGCGCGGACAAACTACATGATTTAGGTTACACAGGCAAAGATATACAGGTAGCTGTTGTCGATACTGGTATTGATAAGAATCACCCTTTGTTAAAAGATAATTATAAGGGTGGCTATGATGTATATGATCAGGATGATGATCCGGCTGAAACAGCCCCTGATGCTAACTTCCCTCCAAGAGCAGGTACTCCTTACGAAACCTCGCATGGTACACACGTTGCCGGGACAATTTTAGATGTGGCACCTGAGGTAGAATTGTATGCGTATCGCGTACTTGGTCCCTATGGATCTGGTTCCACAGCGGATGTAATTGCGGGTATTGAGAAAGCAGTCGATGACGGAGCAGATGTTATTAACCTTTCTCTAGGCTCTAGTGTCAACCAAAGCTATTCCGCGAGTTCAATCGCGATAGACAATACCGTAAAATCGGGCGTGAACGTTATTGTTGCCGCCGGTAACGCTGGTCCTGATGCAGGAACACTGGGCGAACCCGCTGGTGCCCAACTCGCGCTTAGTGTTGGAGCTTCTACTACTCCGATAAATACCCCTTTCTTTGATATTGGCGATGTTAAAAAGATTCCCGGGACATTAGCCAGTTACTCCCCAGATTTAATCGATAATATTGCTGGCAGTAAGATCGTTTTCGCTGGTCTTGGGAGTCCTTCCGATTACAAAAATCTGGATGTCAAAGATAAGGTAGTGCTTGTTGATCGGGGCTCGCTGAGCTTCTCAGACAAATCTCTTAATGCCAAAGCTGCTGGTGCGAAGCTTTTGCTGATTGCCAATAATGAGCCTGGTGAAATCAGCCCCACCCTTGGTGCGCCTGGGGATTACATTCCTACCTACGGAATCAGTCAAGCCGATGGCAAAAAAATAAAAACTCAGATGGCTGCGGCTAAAGATATAATCAGTTACTATATAGCGCTTGAAGTAAATCAGTTAGCAAACTTCAGTTCTATGGGTCCAGGGATGCCCGATTATCTAATAAAACCTGATGTTGTAGCGCCCGGAGTCAATATCAACTCGACGATCCCTAGCTGGGATGGGAACTATGACCAAGCTTTTGGCTTGAAAAATGGCACTAGCATGGCAACCCCACATGTTGTAGGAGCTGTGGCTTTGTTACTGAGTAAAAACTCTGATCTGAAGCCAAATGAAATTAAAGCTCTGCTGATGAACAATGCTGATCCTATTTTTAACCGTGATGGGAATTCTTACTCCTTGTACCAACAAGGTGCAGGTTTAATTAATCTGGAGAAGTCGATAAACGCTAAATCCATTGCTAAAGTCGGTGAGATCCTTAACAGCGGTCTTCCGGGTACTGTTGAAATCCCTTATTACACAGGTTCCTTATCCTTCGGCTTACAGCCAAAGGGTGTTACTGTAACGAAAGCTGTCTATGTAGAGGACTTTAAAGGAAACGGAGAAACATACACCCTGTCCACCAAATGGCTGACAGAAGCTCCTACTGATATTAGTATTGATTTTGCACCAAACAGCGTTACCTCAGGGGCAGATCAATATGCACAATTTACACTCAATGTATCTAAAACAGCAAAAGAGGGCGCATATGAAGGCATCCTGTTACTTACCTCTGATACAGAAACCCTTCGTCTGCCATTTAACGTTGTTGTAGGTGACCAATTTAATGTAGCACCTATTAATCAGCTCTCTTTTGAAAGTCCACAAATTTCACCTAATGGTGATGGTCGCTCAGACGACACCACATTTACCTTTTCTGTCAATGAAGAGCTGGAAGGCATAAGTTTCGTTGCCTCTTCAAAAGATGCTCCTGCAACAGTTTTAGGTGAAGTTTATGCGATCGATGAGAAGATCTATCGTGGTGTATACGAAGTTCCAAATTGGGATGGAACATTAACAGACCTGGAGACCTCCGCCAAGTCTACTTTAGCAGATGGTCACTACTACATCATTCCTGTGCTTCCCAATGGGCAACTGCTCGAGAAACAAAAGGCCGAGTTCACAATTGATACCGAGAAGCCGCTAGTTTCCGGCATCACCATTGAGGAGTATGAACGCGAAGCGCCAACCGATCCTGGCGTGGCACAAATTAGTGGTTTCATTGATGATGACCTAATGGCCTATTATATTTCTAATACAAACCCTATTGGAAACTGGTTTACCGTATATGCCGAAGGCAAACATTATGATGGGAATGCTTATAAATTTGGCGGTGTGATTGCAAATAACGGTGCCTTTACCATTGATGTTCCTGTTAACGAGGGGCTAAATGAGTACAAAGTCCATGTGGTCGATAAAGTTGGCAATGGTGCAGACGACGATGATTACGTTCAGCGGCTGCTTTATAGCACAGGGGACGGAACTTTCACAGTAACTCCGGCTCTTTCTGCATCCACCATTGAAGTAGGACAATCTGTGACCGTTAATTTAGATTATTCCGTGACAGATGAGGTTTATGGCGTCTATGGGGCTTCATTCGGTGTCATATACGATGATTCCCTTGAAACACCAGTAATCCAGCCAAGCGTACAGCTGGTTACGTATCAAGAGGAGCATTTCTCTAGTGTTCCACTTACAGAATATTCACAAACGTATGATCTTGGAGACGGCCACAAACTGACACAATATAGTGTCAATCTGTCAGGAGGTGCTTATCACGGCTCTGGCTCACTAGCCCAAATAACCTTCGAACCAGCAACAGCAGGAGATTATTCCTTTGAGCTATATGATGTCCAGATTTGGAATGATGCCACAACATCAACTATCCCATCTGGTTTGAGAACAGTAAGTGTAACTGTAAACACACCTGAAAAACCTACACCAACGCCAACGCCAACACCATCAGCAACGCCAGATCCAACAGAAACACCAACACCGACACCAACACCATCGCCTACATCGCCTCCATCTTCTGAGTCGTATGTACCTACAGCAACCAGCACTCCCACTCCTGGACCTTCTTCCAAATCCGGGAAGCTAGTAGAGACAGCCGATCCAGCTGGTGGTAAAGCTTCAGCGGTGTTTAATATCTTAGATACTGCATTAAAAAATTCGATTCAGAATGCAAAAGATAAGACTTCTGTACTTGATCTTAGCGATGTGAATTTCAATAAGTATAGCCAAGTCGTTATTACGCTTACCCCGGCGCAAGCTGAACAGTTGAAGAAATCGGAGAATGCACTCAGCCTTAACGGTAATGGATTCAATGTTCTTATTCCAGCGGCAACCCTTCCGGATTTCATTAGCAGCAGTGGTTTGTTGCTTACGATAAGTCTGGCTGATGCTAGTGATGCAGCAGTGTTATCAGAAAGCTCAGCTGCGATCAATATTGGTTCTTCCATTCTTACCATCAAAAATGGTTGGACAACCGGAAAGCCGGTTACCCTTCAGCTTAATCTAAAAGACAGCAGTCTACGTGATGCTCGAAAAACTGCCGCCTATGCAGAAACAAAGGATCATAAATGGTCCTATCTGCAACCTGGATCTTTCTCTAAAGAAGGTATTCTACAGTTTACAGTTACTGGCGACGGCTCTTATAGCGTGGCATCCCGTAATGTAAGCTTCAAGGATATCGGCACACACTGGGCTAAAGGCGATATCGAAGTTCTTGCTGCTCATGGCATCATTGCCGGCAAAGGAACCGATGGCAGCTTCAAACCTGCTGACACCTTAAATCAAGCGGAACTGTTAACGCTCTTCGACCGTCTACTCGGAAAAGGTGACACATGGAATACTCGTATCAAACAAAGTGGTTCACGCGATGTGCTGACTCGCGAAGAAGCAGCCCTTATCATTGCTGAGGCCCTAGGCGCTGATCTTACAGTAGCTAAGACTCCTTTGAGCTTTAAGGATGCCGACAACATCGCTGCAGAAGCACGTAACGCCGTAGCCTATGCTGTAAGCAAAGGTTATCTCAAGGGCGTTGGTGCGGACAACTTCAATCCACAAGGCACTCTGACTCGTGCACAAGCAGCAACCATTCTGAGCCGTGTGTTTGAGGACCTACGTTCTTAAACAGTATCTAGTTGAACTCTCAAAGAAAGCCCCAGCAGCCATTTGGCTGCTG
Source organism: Paenibacillus sp. FSL H7-0323 (assembly GCF_038002725.1). Taxonomy (NCBI): domain Bacteria; kingdom Bacillati; phylum Bacillota; class Bacilli; order Caryophanales; family Paenibacillaceae; genus Paenibacillus; species Paenibacillus sp. FSL H7-0323. The sequence goes on from NZ_JBBODB010000001.1 coordinate 3,365,617, forward strand.
GGGCTTTCTCGTCTTAAGGTCACATCTGCGGCGTATACGAGGCAACTATCGGACACAGTTGCACTTAAACGCTGATTTATGCGACTTTTGCCATGCCAACGGACCCCATAGTCACTATTAGCACGTAAAACACCAATCATCGGCGCTTTTCTGAGCAATAGCTGCACTGGAGTCCGAAACTTCGCACAAAAGGAGAAAAATGTGCTAATTGCATCAGCTGAGTCCGACTTCGCACAAAAGGCGATAAATGTGCAAATAGCGTCATCTGGGTCCGTATGCCTCCAGATTCTTCTGGGTCCTATCCACTCAGATGATTATTCTCAGCGCTATCGGACACAGTTGCACTTAAACGTTGATTTATGCGACTTTTGCCATGCCAACGGACCCCATAGTCACTATTAGCACGTAAAACACCAAATATGAGCACTTTTCTAGGCAATAGCTGCACTGGAGTCCGAAACTTCGCTCAAAAGGAGAAAAATGTGCAAATAGCGTCAACTGAGTCCGTATGCCTCCAGCGTCTTTTGGGTCCTATCCACTCGGATGATTATTCTCAGCGCTATCGGACACAGTTGCACTTAAACACTGGATTATGCGCTATTTGCCATGCCAACGGACCCCATAGTCGCTATTTGCACGAAAAACACCAAATATGAGCACTTTTCTAGGCAATAGCTGCACTGGTGTCCGAAACTTGGCTCAAAAGGAGAAAAATGTACAAATAGCGTCAGCTGAGTCCGTATGCCTCCAGCGTCTTTTGGGTCCTATCCACTCGGATGATTATTCTCAGCGCTATCGGACACAGTTGCACTTAAACACTAAATTATGCGACATTTGCCATGCCAACGGACCCCATAGTCGCTATTAGCACGAAAAACACCAATCATGAGCACTTTTCTAGGCAATAGCTACACTGGAGTCCGAAACTTCGCTCAAAAGGAGAAAAATGTGCAAATAGCGTCAGCTGGGTCCGTAAGCCTCCAGCGTCTTCTGGGTTCTATCCACTCAGATGACTCAGCGCTATCGGACTCAGTTGCACTTAAACACTGGATTATGCGCTATTTGCCATGCCAACGGACCCCATAGTCGCTATTAGCACGAAAAACACCAAATATGAGCACTTTTCTAGGCAATAGCTGCACTGGAGTCCGAAACTTCGCTCAAAAGGAGAAAAATGTACAAATAGCGTCAGCTGAGTCCGCAAGCCCACCTAGATAATTCAAAGCATATAGTGTGTTTAAAAAAGCTGGAGACCAGTCGGGGGGTTCAAGGTTACAGGGTTCGGGGTTCGGGGTTCGGGGTTCGGGGTTCGGGGTTCGGGGTTCGGGGTTCGGGGTTCGGGGTTCGGGGTTCGGGGTTCGGGGTTCGGGGTTCGGGGTTCGGGGTTCGCGGTTCGCGGTTCGCGGTTGCCGGGCTTGTCGGGGTCGGGGTCACCGGGGTCACCGGGGTCACCGGGGTTACCGAATTTACCGGGGTTACCAGGTTTACCGAGGTTACGGGATTGGCCGAGTTAGCCAAACACGCAGAATTTCGCAGGTTCAAGCATCACAGCTCCTCCAAAGATTTGCATGAGGTTAGTTAACTGGCCCTGCCCTAATCTCATGCTAAACAAAAACGCAGAGCAGCGATCCCCCAAGAACGGGAGGATCGCTGCTCTGCTGTCTTTTTCTATTCATTTACTGAATGAATGAGTTAGGATATCAGTCCCCGCGAAACGCACGTTTCACACGATCAAAGAAGGACTGCTCGTGCTCATGTGTGTTTTCTCCGTTCAGAGAAGCGAACTGGCGTAGCAATTCTTTTTGCTCTTCATTGAGCTTGCTAGGTGTCACAACAATTACTCGTACATGCTGATCACCTTGGCCAGATCCACGCAGACGTGGAACACCTTTACCTTTGAGGCGGAAGAAAGTGCCTGTTTGCGTTCCGGCAGGAATCTTCAGCTTCACTTTTTCGGTTAAGGTTGGAATTTCAATCTCATCACCAAGTGCTGCCTGTGCAAACGTAAGCGGAACCTCGCACATAATATCATCGTTCTCACGCACGAAGAAATCATGCGATTTAACACGGATAACAATATACAAGTCTCCAGCAGGACCGCCGCGTAAGCCGCCTTCGCCTTCGCCAGTCATGCGCAGCTGTGCACCGTCATCAACACCGGCCGGGATGCGCACATGGATCTTGCGTTGCTTTTTAACCTTACCCTGTCCGGCGCAAGTCGTACATTTTTCCTTAATAATCTTACCTGTACCACTGCAATGTGAACAAGGACGACGATTACGCATCTGTCCAAGCGGTGTATTCTGTACGAATTCCTGTTGTCCACTACCATGACATACGGAACAAGTCTCTGGTTTAGTGCCCGGTTTAGCCCCGGAGCCGTAGCAGGTATCGCAAGTTTCTGTACGTGGAATAGTAATATCGGTTTCTTTGCCGAATACCGCTTCCTTGAATTCAATGGTCATGGTATACTGCAAATCCCCACCGCGCTGCGGTGCGTTAGGATCACGGCGTCCGCCGCCTCCAAAGAACATATCAAAGATATCGCCAAGCCCTCCGAAGTCGCCACCACCGCCGCCTCCGAAGCCGCCCATACCTTGGTTAGGGTCAATATGGCCATATTGGTCATATCTAGCTCGCTGTTGTCCATCACTAAGAACATCATAAGCTTCTTTTACTTCCTTAAACTTAGCTTCAGCGTCATCTGCTTTATTCACGTCTGGGTGATATTGGCGCGCCAATTTCCGGTACGCTTTTTTCACCTCATCGTCTGAAGCATCTCTACTAAGGCCAAGCACTTCATAATAATCGCGTTTATCTGCCACTGCTTTCACCTCCGTGCATACATACTCAAATTCCTTATTATCTGTCAAACAAACCATTATACGATAAAACCTCAGGATCTGACCATCCAGATTCAGCGATGTTTATTCTTACAATATCAGAAGGCGCATTCGCAAAGAGTGTGCAATCTGATATTACAAAAGGAAAGTCAAAACACGGGATGACCCGGTTTTGACCTTCCCTTCTAAACTATATAAGAATTTATCAGTTTCCTATTACACTTATCGTATAAGGTTACCCTTGATTCTTATCTTCGTCAACAACCTCATAGTCAGCGTCAACTACATTATCTTTTTTAGGAGCGCCTTCAGAGGCTCCAGCGCCACCTTCAGCACCTTGCTCAGCTTGAGCAGCTTGTTCGTACAGCTTCATGGACAACTGTTGTACAATCTCAGTCAATGCTTCTGTAGCTGCATTGATTTCTTCAAGATTGTCAGTTTCAAGTGCTGCTTTAACTTTATCTTTAGCTTCATTTGCTTTTTCAACATCAGAAGCATCAGCTTTATCGCCAAGGTCTTTAATTACTTTTTCAGTAGAATACACGAGTTGGTCAGCACCGTTCTTCGCTTCCACCAGTTCTTTACGCTTACGGTCTTCCTCAGCGTGAAGCTCGGCATCCTTCATCATTTGTTCTACTTCTGCGTCGCTCAGGCCGCTGGAAGAAGTGATAGTGATTTTTTGGCTCTTGTTCGTGCCTTTATCTGTTGCAGATACATTTACGATACCATTGGCATCAATATCGAAAGAAACTTCGATTTGTGGCACGCCACGTGGTGCTGGTGGAATCTCGTTCAGCATGAAGCGTCCCAGTGTCTTGTTGCCATTTGCCATTTGACGCTCACCTTGCAGCACGTGAATCTCTACGCTAGGTTGGTTGTCAGCAAAGGTTGAGAATACTTGGGATTTGCTTGTAGGAATCGTAGTATTACGCTCGATCATCTTCGTGAACACGCCACCTGCAGTTTCAATACCCAGGGAAAGCGGAGTTACGTCAAGCAATACAACGTCTTTAACATCACCAGTCAATACACCCGCTTGAACAGCAGCACCAAGAGCTACTACTTCATCCGGATTCACACCTTTGTGTGGTTCTTTGCCAGTAAGCTTTTTGATAGCATCTTGTACAGCTGGGATACGTGTAGAACCACCAACCAGAACGATTCTAGTAAGGTCTGCAGGGGTCATGCCAGCATCAGACAATGCTTGACGAGTTGGTCCCAAAGTACGTTCTACCAGACCAGCAGTCAGTTCATCAAATTTCGCACGAGTCAAGTTGATCTCTAAGTGCTGAGGTACGCCGTCAACCACAGTGATGAACGGAAGCGATACAGTTGTTGTCAGTACGCCTGACAATTCTTTTTTCGCTTTTTCAGCTGCATCTTTCAAACGTTGTACAGCAGATTTATCTTTGCTCAGATCAATGCCTTGCTCTTTTTTGAATTCGGATACCAGGTAATCCATAACCACTTGGTCAAAGTCGTCGCCACCCAGCTTGTTGTCGCCGCTTGTAGCTTTTACTTCGAAGAAGCCATCACCAAGTTCAAGGATGGATACGTCAAAAGTACCGCCACCAAGGTCATAGACTAGAATGGTTTGATCTTCGGATTTCTCCAGACCATATGCCAAAGCTGCTGCTGTTGGCTCGTTCACAATACGCAGAACTTCCAAACCTGCAATTTTACCTGCATCTTTGGTAGCTTGACGTTGGCTGTCATTAAAATAAGCAGGAACAGTAATAACTGCTTGAGTAACAGTTTGGCCAAGATAAGCCTCTGCATCGGATTTCAGTTTTTGCAGAATCATTGCCGAAATTTCTTGTGGGGAGTAGTCTTTACCATCAATGCTTTCTTTATGGTTAGTACCCATGTGACGTTTAACAGAGCTGATCGTACGATCAGGGTTAGTAATCGCTTGGCGTTTAGCCGTTTCACCGACGATACGCTCGCCGTCTTTCTTAAAGCCTACAACCGAAGGGGTTGTACGCGCGCCTTCTGGGTTTGGAATTACTACGGCTTCGCCGCCTTCCATAACGGCAACGCAAGAGTTCGTGGTTCCTAAGTCAATACCGATAACTTTACTCACAATAATTTGCCTCCTCTAAAGTTATATGGAGCCTAAGCTCAATAAATTTATAAAAATATCAAAAAAATTCGATTGATAATAAACTATCCGGGCAACAGCCTGCAATCGGATAAATAGTAGGCAAAAGCACTGCTGCTTTATGGCGAGCAGAAACTGCCCGTCCTATATAGACAGACTACATGCTGACTTTGACCATGGCCGGACGAAGAACTCTATCTTTCAGAAGATATCCCTTTTGAACCTCTTCTGTAACGATACCCTCTTCGTACTCCTCGCTCTCAACCTGCATAATAGCCTGATGGTATTCAGGATTAAAAGGCTGTCCTACTGTTTCCATAGCTGTAAGCCCCTCAGCCTTCAATACCCCATCCAGCTGACGGAAAATCATATTAACGCCCTTCGCGAAAGCTTCGGATTCAGGATTAGCTGGAGTAGTGACTAACGCACGCTCGAAATTGTCCAGCACGGAAAGCAATTCCGTCAGGAGCTTGGAGGTAGCATATTGAGCCAACTCTTCTTTTTCCTTCTGGGTACGACGACGGAAGTTATCAAAATCAGCTTGTGCACGCAAGGCACGACCTTGATATTCATCAGCAAGATCCTGTAGGCGTTTCACCTCAGCACCTGTATCTGAAGCACCTTCACTAACGTTTTCAGCTGTAAATGAGTCGGCATCTGAGACTACTTCAGCCACAGGCTCCTCATTGATCAATTCCTCTTTGAATTCATTAGAATCTTGAACTTGTTCCTTTTTCAAGTTGTCTTCACCTCCTTAAAATCATTCACGAAATCATGTTGACTCTGTTCACTTATACCAGTGCGCCAGCATCGCTGTCAAATCTCGGGATAAAATGCCCAAGATCCCCATCACTCTTGCATATTCCATACGGGTCGGCCCAAGGATCCCAATGCTTCCTAGTGCCTGCCCATCAAGTGAATAAGTGGCGGTGATCAGACTACAGTTAGCGAACGCTTCGTGATTGTTTTCTGTTCCTATTCGTACTTGAATACCTGTGCCACCCACTGTAGGGGCCAGCATTTTGAGCAGTGTCGGTGTCTCTTCCAGCAGATCAAGAATACTCTTCACCTTGTCTACGTCTTTGAACTCAGGCTGTGTCAGCATATTCGTTGCTCCGCTGAGATAGATGCGCTGCTCTTGATCGCTTTCCAGCGCGGTGTCCAGCACCTGCATTAATTCTTCATAATGTGAGATGTGACGCTGCATTTCTTCGCCAAGCTCGGAATAGAGCCGAGTCTTCAGCTTATAGAGTGGTACATTGACCAGTTTACTATTCAGTAGGTTAACCACTTTCTCCATCTCGGAAACAGAAATCTCCGGCGGAATGTTCACCGTACGATTCTCAACTTGCCCCGTACTTGTGACGATAATGGCCACAGCGGTTGTATCATCTAATGGTAACAACTGAAAATGACGCAATGAAGTATGAAAAACCTCCGGTCCCAGCAGGATGGAAGTATAATTCGTCATATTGGAAAGAATCATCGCCGCATGTTGGATTACCTGCTCCATTGCATTTAGCTTCTCGGCAAAAAAAGCGCGGATCGTGCCCATTTCTGCCGTTTCGGCGGAATTCCACGGTACCAAATGATCCACATAATATCGGTATCCTTTATGGGAAGGAATTCTTCCCGCCGATGTATGAGGCTGCTCGAGATAACCTAAATCCTCTAGGTCAGCCATTTCATTTCGAATCGTAGCCGGACTGTATCCTACATCTCCCCGTTTAGAAATGCTGCGAGATCCTACTGGCTCTGCCGATGAAATATAATCATCCACAATTGCATTTAGTATCATTCTCTGGCGATCAGTTAACATGTTATTCCCTCCTATCGGCTGTGGCTCCGATTCGTTAGCACTCGACTCAGATGAGTGCTAACCACTAATACAAAAATACCAAACTGACATTGACATTGTCAAGTCAGTTCAGTATCTTAAGCACTGCTATTTCATCGCAGGCATGCTGCTTTTTACAATTCACGCAATCTGTCCATACTTTTTCAGGGAAAATCTCTTTCTGGACGACTTCAAATCCATTTCTAAGAAAAAAATCAACAGCATAGGTTAGTGCCATTACCTTTGGGATTTTCTGGTTCCTAGCTTCCTCGACCAGCTTCGCCAATATCATGGAGCCTACGCCTTTACCCTTGCCTTCATCATTCAATCCAATTGAACGAATCTCTACGAGATCATTCCCGAGCTTGAAAAGTGAACCACAGCCTACGAATCTGCCTTCGATTTCGGCAACTACGAATTGATCGATCTGGCGTGTCAGCGCCTGCCGGGAACGGGGCAACATGATGCCGCGCTGGGCATACTCTTCTATCATTAGATACAATGGCTCAACGTCTTCTACCACAGCATTTCTACAAATCACCTGTGCGTCTCCCGCTGGAGACGAATGGCGAATCATTTCCGTCTTGGCAAGCACTTTGGTTCACCCCTCTGTTGATAATATGAATAAATATACAACAGAGTGAATTACAATTCAAGGGGTATTTTAAAATTAAACTTCTGTCAGGGCGCCTACAAATTCAGCAAAAACATCGTTCCCAAACAAGATTCCTTGCTTGCTGAGTCGGTAAACCCCTGCTTCTTGTTCCAACAGCCCTGCATGCAGCATTTTATGCAAGGATTTCTCGAATACTTCCTCTATTGAACGCCCGAATTGCGCCTGAAAAGCTTCATTAGAGACGCCCTCATGCATACGCAAGCCGACCATCATAAAGTCTTCCATCGCTTCTGCTTCTGAGATTGGGTATGCATCCAGTCGTGGCAGCCCTTTACGTGTGGCTTCTACATATGGATTTACGCCCTTAACATTAATATGCCGCTGACGCCCCACATATCCATGTGCTCCTGCTCCTAGACCATAATAATCTTCATTACGCCAGTAGGTGATATTATGGCGGCTCTCCATTCCTGGTTTCGCGAAGTTACTGATCTCGTATTGATTGTAACCTGCTTCCTTCATCGAGGACATCAACAGGAGGTACATTTGCAATTCATCTTCTTCATTAGGAAGAGGAAGCTTGTTCTTATTAAACAGCGTGTGAAAAAGAGTATTCTCCTCCACCTTCAAGCTGTAAATAGAATAGTGGGGTAGATCCAGCTCCAACGCCTTGCGGATACTTTCGCCCAACATCTCAACAGTTTGATTAGGCAGCCCAAACATCAGGTCAACCGAAAGATTATTTAGTCCAACTGCACGTGCATTCTCTAGGCTCCGGTATACATCATCTACATTATGAATCCGGCCGATGCCTGTGAGCAGCTCGTTCTGAAATGCTTGAACACCAAAGCTCACCCGGTTCACGCCGCCTTCTTTCATAACCGTCAGCTTGTCCAGATCCGTTGTTCCAGGGTTAGCTTCCATAGAAAACTCAATATCTTTATCCCAGTTGGGGAAATGCGTGCGAACAGACTTTAAGAAATAAGCCATTTCATCAGGTTTTAAAACAGTGGGTGTGCCTCCGCCGACGAAGATCGTTTTGATAACACCCGGAGGGGTGTTCTTGACGGTCTGCTCCATCTCTCGATCCAAAGCTTCGAGATAATCCATAACTGGCTGATCCTTGAGTACATAGGAATTGAAATCACAATAAAAGCACTTATTGGTACAAAAAGGGATATGAATGTATACAGCCTCAGGGGGACGGCCATTAGTCTTCGTTGTCATTAGCTGTCTCCTTTATATAAAAATATCGTTTGAATAGTGTAATCTAAAAAACAAGAAAAGGGAAGCCTGACGGCTTCCCTCCGAGGGCGTTCATTTATAAATGAACTCTATTTTATAATATAAGAAAGTATAAGTTTTACGTTATCCTATATATTTTGTATTTCCCGCAGAAACGGATACCGTCCCTATAAGGACGGCAAAGCCGTTGCTTCTTGATAAATCCGCATTTCCACAAGTTCGGCATGTACTCCACCGTTAGTTTCATGAATAACGATCCGGACAGCATCTGTAAGGACAGGCTTCTCTAATCGATGAACATTTTTCCGGCGATGGTTATCTTTGACACGGAGCATGACTTGCCACGCGCCATCAATGAGCAGCTCTACATCATAGTTCTTTACCAGTTCAGGAATCACTAGAAATGGCGTTTCATGGTGATGTAAGTTGATGAGATCTTCATTGACATCATCATTAAAGGTGAAATGGATTTCGGAGACTGGAGCAGCATCCGGGAGACGCGCCTCTACCCACTCCGATCTACCCGCGGTCATCGGCTCAGAAACCCAGCTATGTGGTCCCGCGAAAGGTCGAACATACCCATCAATGACTTTAGATGCAGCATATGCCGATGTTTCTACTGCAAAGCAGAAATGCCTGCGTACAAGTTGTTTCATGCTCCACTCTATCACCGGCTGATCTGGCTGATGATCCTCCAGCGCTGAATCAACAACGGATTTAGCACCTCGCTCAAATGTAATGACACCTGTGATTGGGGTTTGTGAAATATGCAATTGAAGGTGTTCATTAGCTCGAATAATAGCGAAGATATTACATTCGCCGATAAGACTACATTTCTCCTCTTGTATCGGAACTTCAATCCAATGCTGTTCTCCAGCCTGTACTGTTAAAACATCAACCTGTTTGCACTCCGCCGGCACGTAATTTTCCGCACGTCCAGTCATCCAGATCTCCACGGTCAGCTGCGTCTGAATACTTGCTGACACAAGCAGCCTTAACCCACGGATACTTCCTTCAACCGGAAACAAAATCCCTACATCATGAGAAAGCTCATAAGCTTCGGCTGGACGATCCAGCAGGATACCATTCAACGTGCTGGATGCATGAATCTCGCTTTTTCTGGCGAGGTCCAGTGGATCTTCGTTACGTAATCCAATAATCGAAGCATCTTGCTTTAACATCACCTGTTGCAATTCATGCATATGCTGCTGGCGAATTTCACGTGGGGTCACACCTTTGATGACGGATAAAGCTGCACCTGCTCCAGCTGCTTCACCCATGATCGCACAGGTTGCCATAACACGTGTTGTTCCAAAAGCCACATGAGATGCACTGATATTACGACCCGCGAAGAATAGATTCCCCACATTCTTCGAATATAGCGAACCAAATGGAATATGGTAGATCCCGTCCGCATGCAGATGCTTGGAGCCACTCTCTTCTGCGTACATCCCTTGCGGTGGATGCAGATCAATCGACCATCCTCCGAATCCAATCCGGTCTGCAAATTCACGCTGCGCAAGAATATCATTTTGCGTTAAGATCGTATCGCCAACAAACCGTCTGTATTCACGTTTACCCGGAATTGAGCCAACCCACTCCAGCGTCATATTTTCGGCATCAAAATGACCTGAGTTTTTAATGTAATCCCAAATCCCATAAATAACAGAGGATAGTTCATCACGTATACGTTCATTCTCATCCACCGTATCAAGCTCGCCGCCCCACTCAATCCACCAGTAGTGACAGCCTGAATCCCCACTCCGAATGACCCGGCGGATCGGGATAGACGTTGTTGTAATATCCTTCGCGAATGAGGGTGCAACATAACGTACCGGTTTTCCAGTATCCTGTGTATAGAACAATAATGTACTGCCTAATGTAATATTATCAGGCACTTCTGGTGCCCATTCCTCATTAAATTCATGACGGGCTTCACGTCCTAATCGGAAATCCGCTCCTGCTAGGAAGCCCACTAAACCATCACCCGTACAATCGATGAAAGCATCGCTCTCGAACGTGATTAAACGCTCAGATCCCATCATCCAGCCGGTCACACTCTGAATCGTACGCTCCTCTGCCTCACCTTCCGCTTCCACTTCACGTACATCGGTATTTAGGAACAAGCTGATATTCGATTCTGCCTTCACCGCTTCGAGCAAGGTTAGATCCCATAGATATGGATTCCCTTCCGGGTTCCGGTATTGATTCTCGATGAACAGCTCACCCATAATGCCTGTCTCACGTGCATAGCGATTTACACCATGTCCTGTTGCACCACATACCCATACCCGAACCTCTGAACTCGAGTTACCACCAAGTACAGGACGATTCTGTACCAGTGCTACCTTTAACCCAAGACGTGCTGCAGCAATCGCCGCGTTCATCCCTGCAAGTCCACCCCCGACCACTGTCACATCGGATTTAACCGTTTCTGTTCTCATGTCAGTATCCCTCCTATAGTTAGCCTTTCACAGCCGAGCTAGAAATTCCTTGAATAATATATTTCTGACCTATGAAGAAGATAACAATCATTGGAATGATCGCAGCCGACGAAGCGGCCATCATCCCGTTGTAATCCACATTGTTCTCAAGAATAAAATTCTGCAATCCAAGCGGAATGGTATATAACTTAGGGCTCTGCAAAAATACAAGCGCATTCTCATAATCATTCCATTGCCAGGAGAAATCAAGAATAGCAAACGTAGCGATTGCCGGCTTCGCTAATGGCAGAATTAAGCGGAAAAATATTTTGTAATGACCGGCTCCATCCAGAAAAGCAGATTCCGTAATTTCCTTAGGAATGCCCATAAAGAACTGCCGAAGCATAAATACACCGAAGATCGAGAACATGGCTGGAAGGATTAGGGCCAAATGCGTATTGTAAATCCCAACCCAGTTAAACATGATAAACTTAGGAACAAAAAGCACCTGCGGTGGAACCATCATCATGGATAGATATATGACAAATAGGCCATCCCGCCCTTTAAACGAAGTACGTGAAAATCCGTAAGCGGCAAGGGCAGATAGAAACACAGCTCCCGCAGTTCCAATAATCGATATCTTAAGTGAATTTAAATAATACGGAACAAAATCATAACTTCCTGTCCACACCCGAATATGATTGCTCCAGTTGAGAGATGAAGGCAGCCATTCGTTAAACACCTCGGCAGGTGTCTGAAAAGATGTGCTGAGCATCCATAGAAAAGGCACAATCATAAATAGTCCTAGAACAAACATGATGATCGTTACTGGCAGCTTCACCTTCATGTTTCCTGCTTTTTCATTCATACCGCCTGCTCCTTTAATTTATGGTTTCGGGGTCCCGCAAAGCACCACTTTGTAGGGTTATTTAGTAATGAACCCAGCGCTTTTGGCCGATCCACTGAATGACTGTAATGACGAGAATGACGGCGAACAAGAACCATGAAATGACTGAAGCGTATCCCATATCGTAATAACTGAATGCTGTTTTATAAACGAATAGTGATAAGACCGTCGTACTTCCGCTAGGTCCTCCAGCCGTAATGGCTTGAATAATCGAGAACGATTTCATCGTCATAATTAATCCGGTAATCATTAATAAAAAAGTTGTTGGACTAACAAGAGGCCATACAATTTTCCATGTTGTTTTGAATGTGCTTGCACCATCGATCCGGGCAGCTTCTAGCTGCTCTGTCGAAATTTCCTGTAGTGCTGCTAAATATATGATCATATTATAGCCAAGCATCAGCCAGATCTGTACGATATCAATGGCATACATTGCGGTTTCCGTATCCGCAAACCACCCTGGCGGCGATGTTATGCCAATCCAGCGAAGCAGTTCATTGATGGGTCCCTGTGAAGGCTGAAATAGCAGCATCCAGACAAATGCAACGGCTACTCCACTAGAGATATACGGCAGGAAAAACATTCCACGCAATAATCCTTTAAGATACACACTGCGGTTTAGAAATAGCGCCACAATAAAAGCGAGCACCATCGATACTGGAACCGATATCAGGAATATCACCGTATATTTGATCGAGGCATAGAAATTATCGTCATGGAACAACCGTTTGAGATTATCCAGCCCGGTAAATTGCCAATTCGGATTTGAAAATTGATAATTCGTAAACATCAGGACAAAGGAAAAGATTGCAGGAATCACAAAGAATAAGAGAATACCAATCATATTCGGGAGAATAAAAGTCATGCCGATCCAGCCTTGTCTGTCCATCCAGCTTCTCCGCTTCACGGTATCGCCGCCTTTCGTATGCTGAAAAATGGGTACACGAAAGAGAAGAACGAAGAATTCTTCCTCCTTCTCTTTTGTGCCAGCTATTTCTTTATTTCATTAACTCTTGCGAACGGGTTTGCATATTTTTCATCGTGGTATCAATATCTTGCTTATTTAAGAAGTATTTTTCATACTCTTCTTTACGTGCATCAATGGCTTGTTGAGGTACATTTAGCTGGAAGGATGGGAATTTGCCGAATACAATATTATTCATTGAATCTGTATCATATTTGTCTTCTACACCATTCAAGAGAAGGCTCATCGCTTCCTTACTGTCTACACTCTTAGAGGCTGGAATACGCCCCCCGCTTGCCATTGGCAGCATACCGCCATCCGCATACCATTTTGCGAACTCCCAAGCCGCATCCAGGTTCTTGGACTTTGCATTAAGAGCAAGCATGTCGCCCACACCTCCCGAATATTTATAATCCTTTTGATCTTTATTCACTTTTGGAATAGCGGCGAACGCGGTTTTGAAATCATGCGGATAGTCCTTCAAGTTGTTCGCATTGCGGAAAATAAACTCACCTGCTGCCAGCATTGCCGCTTTGCCTTGCAGGAACATGGTGTCAACCGGCATTTTACTGGTCAGCTGCTCCCCATATTCCGGTGTGGATTTGTCCACGAACATCATGTTATGCAATATTTCCAGTTGCTGTTTCCAGAGATCATTTCCAAAGTTTGAAGTACCATCCGCCTGTTTCACACCCATTCCAGCAAGCGTACCGTCCATCGTTGTTGCGAAGGAGGAATCTGCCTGCAATAATCCGTACACACCAGGTTTCGTTAGCTTCTTCGCATACTCCTCAAGATCTGACCAAGTCCAGTCCACCGCAGGAATCGGTAATCCTGCTGCATCCAGCATATCTTTGTTCAACCATACAAACGCCATGTTTTTCTTTGTAGGAATCCCATAGTATTTATCATTGATTTTCCACATCGCTGCGTCCTCGCCGATCTGGCTGTCGATATCATAATCTGTTTTCGTGCTTAGATCCAAGGCAACGCCTGCATCCATACGTTTCTGTAAATGAGCAAGATCGTAGTTCATGAAAAGGTCTATGTTTTGATTGGTCATCAAAGCAGTGTCCAGCTTTAAGTTGCCTGCATCGTCATTTACATTACGGATATACTCGACCTGAATATCTGGATGATCTTTATTCCAGTTATCAACTACAGCTTGAGGCCCGGCTTCTGCAGGAACTGCCCCCCACATCGTAAGCTTTATTTTCTCCTTTGCTGGTTCTCCATTTGCACTGCCCTGCGATGCATTACTTCCACCACTCCCACAACCAGCCAGCATCGTACCTGCTAATAAGACAGAAAGCACTGCAGGATACCACTTTTTCTTCATAGATAGCTTCCCCCTTGGAAGGATTATGTGTTGTGCTCTACATCTATAACTTTATCATCAGAGCGGATTCTGGGGGATGAACTACATTTGGGAACTTATAGAACGTTTTTTGGTTCTTTACGGAATTCATTTGGCGTGACACCACACCACTTTTTGAAGATTTTTATAAAATAATTATCGTTCTCAAAGCCTACTTGCTGCCCAATCTCGCTAATTGTTAGCTTCGTTTCTGCAAGCAGCATTTTCCCAGCCTGAATCCGACGCTCTTGAATATAATTGGTCAACGTTTTCCCTGTCTTTTTCTTGAATAAGTCACTTATATAGCTGGCATCCATCCGGATCAACTCTGACATGGATTTGAGCGAGATGTCCTCAGCATAATGTTCTTCAATATAAGCTATAATTTTGTTCATCTCCACATGATCTGTCGGTCCCGTTTGTTGCTTCTCAGGAAACCATTTATCGGCCTTCTTCATCTTCACCATTCGCTCCAGCTCGGCCTGAACCTTACCCATCGTCTGCTTCAAACCTTGGAGATCTAAAGATAACTTCAGAATGTAGTCCGAAGCCCCAAATACGAGCGCCTGCCGGGCGTATTCAAATTCACTCAATGCGGTCAACATTACAAACCGGCAGTCGAAGCCTTCCTCTCGCGCAATTTGAAGAAGCTTCACTCCATCCATCACCGGCATATTGATATCCGTCACTACCACATCAGGCTGAAGCTCACGAATCATTTGCAAGCCTACTTCTCCATTCTCCGCCTCACCTATAATTTCAAACGGAATCCCAGCCTTTAAGAATAGCTTCCGTATACTTTTAACCGCAGGTTGTTCATCATCCACAATTAACGTTCTCCACATGTGAGCTTACCTCCATCGTAAGGTTTTGAAATAAGGAATGGAAAATGGATGATCACTTCAGTTCCTGTATCCGAAGATACAATGTCCATACCTGTCCGTTGATTCTTAAACAACAGCTCTAAGCTCTCCCTAATATTCTGAACACCGATTCCTTTACGTTTCCGTGTAGCCTTATTCAGCTGTGCTCTTTCTATCCCCATGCCGTTATCTCTAACCTGCAGATACAGCTGTTGCTCAGTCACTTTAGCGGAGATATCAATTCTCCCTTGTTTTACAGACTGACCGAAGCCGTGAATCAAGCTATTTTCAATTAAGGGCTGCAGACAAAATTTAGGGATTAATGCGTATTGCAGTTCCTCGTTGATATCATATTGAATTTCAATCCCATGTCCAAAACGTTGCCGCTGTATCTCCATGTAAGATTCTATTAGTACGATTTCATCCTTTAACAGGATCAAATCGACTTCAGTATTTAAGGTTGTCTCCAATATTTTTCCTAGTGCAACACAAATTCCATAAATTTCATCATCATCTTTATCTAAGGCAATGCTCTTTATCGTATTCAATGTATTTAGTAGAAAATGCGGGTTCATCTGCGAAAGTAATACCTGAAATCGAACGAATTGCTTCTGTTTTTCTTCAAGCTGAAGTCGCTGCAACAGCTCATTTAAATCATGGATCATGATATTGAAACTCTGAGTCAGGGCAAGAATCTCTCCCCGCCCTTGCTCGGGTAATTTCATTTTGAGATTCGTCTTAGCGGTCATTTCCATCTTCTTCTGTAGCTTCTTAAGCGGTACTGTAATCGTCGATGATATGAAATAAGTTAATAGAACAAATAGCAGCAGAATGATTCCAAATCCACCAAAAAAACGTCGTTTCTGCTTGTCTACCTCAAGAAATAGCTGTGCTAGCTGCACCTTTTTAACAACATAGCCATTTAACTCCTCGATGTAGCTGTATGTGTATAAACTTTCCTCCTTCGGGTCGACAATGGATGCAGCACGCCCCGTCTGCCGCTGGTTGGCGCTCTTCACAATACTCTGCGCAATATCAGGGGAAAAAGTCTCATCCTTAAGCGGATTAAGCATCACACCCCCCAAGGCATCGAGTAGAAATAAAGCCCCTTCCTGTTTACTCCCTAACGTTGATCTGGTAAACCACTCCTCATAATCGATACTTAATCTTGCATAGGCATAAATATTCAAACCATTATCACGCATAACCTCATAGAGACTAAGCATTTTCTTACTTGTTGTACTTTCCCGGACCACATTATTCTTGTCATTCGGATTCCATATATATCGATTCGTTCCTTCTCGCTTCAAGGCTTGAACCCAATCCTCCGATTGGATTTCGTCGTAGCTCAAGGTTTCCTTTGGCATAAAGGAAGTGTATGCGTTTCCATGAAGATCGATTAATGTATAATACACCGTCGCTCCACTCATAAAGAATGTATTTTCAATCGCTCCAAACTTGTTTTCAACGAGTTTTTTTCTCGTGATTTCATCAGATTGCTCGGGATTCTTCATTATCGATAAAATCGTCGTATCTTGTTCGAGTAATGACCCTGTTTTCATCACGAGACTCATGAGATCAACAAAACCATTCTTAATACCAATAAGCTGCTCTATGTTCTTCGTTTCCGCATTATCCTGCAGCATTTGTTCTGTCTCTTTAAAGTTATATAGAACGAGTATGGCAATGGGTGTTAGTACCAACAGCAAGAAAGCTAACAAAATCCGATTCTTAAAGGTACTTGGCGTAAGTTTCAAATATAATCGCTTCACGAGGACTCCCCTCACTTTGTATGTGCTTACAATCCTTCCCCCTATTGTAATCTGCTCCTGCTTAAAAAAATAGAGCCGGGATATTCTCCCGGCTCTACCTATTTTCTACTCATCGATCTTCAGTACTGCCATAAACGCTTCTTGTGGTACTTCTACACTACCCACTTGCTTCATGCGTTTCTTACCTTCTTTTTGCTTCTCCAGCAGCTTCCGTTTACGGGAAATATCGCCGCCGTAACATTTAGCAAGTACGTTTTTGCGCATCGCCTTAACGGTTTCACGCGCAACCACCTTCGTACCCACAGAGGCTTGAATCGGCACTTCGAACATTTGACGCGGGATAATCCCCCGCAGCTTCTCACAAATGATACGTCCGCGGTTGTAGGCACGATCGCGGTGAACGATAAAGGACAAGGCATCGACCTGCTCATTGTTAAGCAAGATATCCATCTTGACCAGATTCGAACGACGGTATCCGCAAATTTCATAGTCGTAAGAAGCATATCCTTTCGTACCGGATTTCAACTGATCAAAGAAATCATAAACGATCTCTGACAGCGGAATCTCGTACGTAATCGTTACACGATTAGTATCTAGATATTCCATATTTACGAACTCGCCGCGTTTGTTCTGGCACAGTTCCATTACAGTACCCACGAAGTCGTTAGGCACAATGATCGCTGCTTTAACATACGGCTCTTCAATGTAGTCAATCGTACCGATCTCCGGATAATGTGACGGGTTGTCGATTTGGATCATTTCGCCATTGGTCAGCATAATTCGGTAAATAACACTCGGCGCTGTTGTGATTAGCGGCAAATTGAACTCGCGCTCAATCCGCTCTTGAATAATCTCCATATGCAAGAGTCCAAGGAAACCGCAACGGAAACCAAATCCAAGTGCGCTTGAGCTTTCCGGCTCAAAGCTTAGCGAAGCATCATTTAGCTGGAGCTTCTCCAGTGCCTCACGAAGATCGTTATAATCGGAGGTCTCAATCGGATACAACCCGCAATATACCATCGGGTTGATCTTACGGTAACCCGGAAGCGGCTCAGCAGTAGGATTCTTTGCGTCAGTGACAGTATCACCGACACGGGTATCTCCAACATGCTTGATCCCAGCTACGATAAAGCCAACATCACCGATGTTCAATTCATCGACAATGGTCATACGTGGCATAAATGCGCCAACTTCAATGACCTCGAAGGTCTTCTCAGTTGCCATCATCTTAATCTTCGAACCTGCACGGATCTTCCCGTCCATTACGCGCACATAGACGATAACGCCTTTGTAAGGATCGTAGTGAGAGTCAAAGATCAATGCTTTAAGCGGCTCTTCTGAATTACCGGATGGCGCAGGAACCTGCTTCACCACCTGCTCCAGAATTTCCTTGATTCCGATACCGGCTTTGGCAGATGCCATAACCGCTTCACTGGTATCCAGCCCGATAACATCCTCAATCTCCTGCTTTACCCGGTCAGGGTCAGCGTTTGGCAAATCAATTTTGTTGAGCACAGGTAGGATTTCCAGGTTATTATCCAGTGCTAAATACACATTGGCCAGCGTCTGTGCTTCAATTCCTTGAGCCGCATCCACAACCAGCAGTGCGCCTTCACATGCTGCAAGACTGCGGGAAACTTCATAGGTGAAATCGACGTGCCCCGGTGTATCAATCAAGTTGAGATAATACTCTACACCATCGTCTGCACGATAGGTTAAACGCACGGCTTGCAGCTTTATTGTGATACCACGTTCGCGCTCCAGATCCATCTGATCGAGTACCTGTTCCTGCATTTCACGCGTGGTTAGTGCCCCCGTGTATTCCAAAATGCGGTCAGCTAGTGTCGATTTACCATGGTCTATATGTGCAATAATCGAGAAATTGCGAATTTGTTGTTGTCTTTTCTGAACGTCAGTCATTCCTTACCCCCACAGACAGCCTGATATTAATCCACTTATTATAACAGTACAAGCTTACTCCATCAATCCCGCGCTGGCCCAAAACAAAAGAAACAGCTATACACGATCCCGTGAAATAACCGTTTCTTCTAAATTTGCTGTTAATTTTCTGCCGAAGCGAACAATGAAACTACCCAGCGGATTCCCTTCTGGGAAGCCTGCTGCAAGAGACCTGCCGTCTTATCTGCCAGAACATCGACTGTAGGCTTTTGCTCCTCAGGAATTAGAATTTGCTCCGGAGATTTCGTACTATAATCATCCACAACTTGCTGAGGAGGATCTGCGGCTGGCGTTATATTGCTATTTTGAGGCAAAGGAGAGACGGCCGTATATGCACCTGTGACAGGATCGATCACCATTGGCACATATACATAAGTCTGCCCACCCTGTGTCACACCATTCTTTTGCAGTTGTGGCTGTGGCTGCATGCCTGTTACTTGACTGGTAGGTGTAGTCGGGCTGGCATTCCAGCCGGGCAGAATCTTAGAGACTGTTGACCCCCCACTTCCGCCGAACTGCATCCCTAAGAGGATGCCAATCCCTGCCCAAATCCCGACCATAACCAGTTTTTTTCCGAAACGCGACATGTACACCACTCCTTTTTAATCCTTGGTAATTTATTTTAAGAAGCTCCGTTTGATTTCTTTGGTGTTGTAGTGGGATTCGCCACTTTTTCAGGTGCGTTCACCTTCTCAGCGTCATGACTGCTCCAGTAAACATCAGCGATAGCATCCGCCAAAATATCAGCCGTACGCTTTAATTCCTCAGCCGAATTATCAATTCCGCCCACTTCAATCAAAACACTATTAGGAGAGAGGGTCTGATTGTACTCCCCGTTATTTCCTTTACCCGCAGCTTTTCCCCATATCCCACGAGATATTCCCGGGTAATTCTTTTCAAGCTGTTGATGAATCTTATTGGCAAACTCTTCGTTCTTCTTCCAGTCTTTATTTGCATGTCCAATGATAAAATAGACCTGTGCGTAGCTTTTCCCGTCAATAACAGCTGTTGTTTTGCTATGACGCTGCGAATCGCGGTGAATGTCGATAAAACTATCCATTTCCTCATTTGCGCTGAGTGCTGATTTAACCAAGATCCGGGAATATTTATAGGAAAAGTTCCAGTTATAGTCGGTGATTTTGGTTGGAAAATCTTCTTTGGCATGAACCGTACCAATCCCGAGCTGTTCCAGTCTTTTCGTAATATATGATCCTACCAGCATTACATTTTTAGTTGAAACTCCGGAGCTGGGATTTTCATTTGCTGCCCCTAACAGAGGGTTGTAGGCCTCTCTAGGATGTGAATGATAGATTAGAATCCGTTTGATCGAGGTATCCTTAGTGCTGTCTGTGCCGCTTTGCGGATCACTCTTATCCGTCCCTTCCTCCGCTGATGGATCAGGAGATGGTGCAACCGTCGCTTCAGGCTGCTGTGTTGTAGTATCTCCATGCTTGTCCCCTTCGTCCGGAACAGAAGTTTCTGCATCTTCACCACCCTCAGCCAGTTCATCAGTCCCAGGATGATAATCCACTGGTGCTCCTGTAGATCCACCTGAACCTTTCCGCAAAAGAAATGGATCATCCGCCGCCATCCCCGGCACTTCACGAGAGACTAGACTCTTAGGGTCGCCTGGATTCACGCTGGTCAGCAACTGAAATACGAAAGAAGTTACCTTTTCACCTGAAAAAGCGGATGGCTCTTTACCCTGCGGTAAATGCGGCACCTCCATCCCCAGCAGCTCCATGAAAAAACCACTGGACAGGGAGGCGGCAAGCCCCTTCATTGAAGGAATGGGTGAAGAGCTAAGCTTCTGTCCGGCCAATCCACCGGCTCCAAGCAGCATAAAAAATACTAGTGAACCTCCGGCCAACAGCAGCATCGTTCTCCCCAGCGATAAAACATCCAGCATTTTTCCCCTTAAACGGCCGATGTTCCAAAGCTGAAACCATTTTTTATTCATTGTAGTTATGTCCTCCTCCAGCCCTCTGTAATCTCTTATACTCCAAATCTATGAGCGCAAGAGCAATACTAGAACCGAAAATGAGAGAATAGACATAAAGCCCGTACAGGATACCTTAATTCAGCATCCCGCCGGGCTAAACAAACCATAATTCAGTTAGTGGGTATACGCGCCAACATTCTCAGGATCAACCGCATCATGTAAAGCCGCATTCAGACCACTGGCCACAATATTCGCGATCCCTTCAATAAATTCATCGATTTCCTTGGGAGTGACAATCAAATCGTGCCCCAGAGGTTCAAGCACTTCCTTCACTAATGACAAGCGTTCCTGCTCAGAGATATCGTCCAGCATCCCCATGATTTCCTTCGTATGGTTTGCTCCTTGCCCGAAGTGATTTTTCATCATCTCCAGCACATTATTTACAATAGTTGAGGCATAGCAGACAGTGGGCACTCCGATTGCGATACAAGGAACACCCAGAATTTCTTGGGTTAATCCACGTCGCTTGTTGCCAATCCCCGAACCGGGATGGATCCCAATGTCGGCAATTTGAATCGTCGTATTGATACGCTCCAGTGACCGGGATGCCAACGCATCTATGGCAATAATAAGCTCAGGTTTCGTCCGATCCACGATTCCCTGCACGACTTCACTCGACTCAATCCCAGTCAGCCCAAGCACTCCAGGAGCAATAGCGCTCACCTTACGATAACCAGGGGAGATCTGATCCGGAACCAGCTCATAGAACTGCCGCGTAATGAGTGAGTTCTCCACCACCAACGGACCCAGTGAATCCGGTGTAACATTCCAGTTACCAAGACCAACAATCAACACAGATGCATCCTTGCCAATCCCAATTCTGATCAAAAAGTCCTCAAATTCGCGGGCAAAAACTTCTGCCACCTTTTGCTGCAAGCCTGTATCTCCGCCACGCAGAGCGGGTACCTCAAGGGTTACATAGTTACCAATTGCGCGTCCTATTGCCTGTGATCCAGCAGCATTAGCTACACCAAGACGGGTCACTTTAATCCCATCAGACTCTTCCACTTCTTCGTTCACACCAGGGATCGGCGTTCGTTGTGGGCCTTGAGCCATTTCCTTTGCCTCTAATGCCAAATCGGTGCGCACAGAATATAGCTGCAGATCCGGTTCCATTGTGTACCAGCCTCCTAAAAGTTTTGTAAGCATACACTTCCATGAATTACTTCGAACAAAACTCACTTCGAAAGCAGCTGCTTAGTTTTGTAAGCATACACTTCCATGAGTTCATCCTCATTTGGCAAGCTTCTGCCTATGCTCTTTTGTCGATAGTGTGCGAGAGAAAGCCAATGTTTATGCAGGATACGGAGGTTTAATTTGAAAGCTTTAAGTATTGCTTTTTGCTACCGGTCATGCTAAACTATTTTAAGTTGTGAATCATTTGATAATGATTTCGAATGTCTTACAGGAGGTGAATGCAATGCCAAATATTAAATCCGCGGTTAAACGCGTAAACACGAACGAAAAACGCCGTGCACTGAATGCTTCCCAAAAATCCGCGCTTCGTACAGCTGTGAAAACTGCTGATGTAGCTCTGACTGGTACGGAAGTAGAAACTGCTCAAGCTGCTTTCCTAGCTGCTTCCAAAAAGCTGGACAAGGCCGTAAGTAAAGGTCTGGTTCATAAAAATGCGGCTGCCCGCAAAAAATCCCGCTTGGCGAAGAAATTGAACGCTCTTACGGCTCAAGCCTAAGACGACATTCATAATGAGCAATTGAAGAACCTGACCGCTATGCTTCATACGGTTAGGTTTTTTTTGTGTCTATTAATTAATAATAAGTAGTGTTTAAGAGATGTTTATTAAATGAAAGAAGACCCCCTCAGAGAGGCGGTCTTCTTTCATTTATTTATTCTCTTTTTTCATTTCATAATAGTTACCATCCCATAAAAAAATCATCGTTTGATCGTCTTTAACAATAAAACTGCTGCCGGGATTCGTCCAATTATTTATAGACACCGTCTTAACCGATTCCGTCTCGATGCCAAGGTCACTTAATTCATTTCTGTATTCGTTAAAAAAGTCATCCTTTGTAATGCTCTCTTCTTTATATTCAGGGTTCATAATTTCATCTTTATCAAAAGATGCCTTTTCTTGCGAATAAGTTACCCGCATGCCAATAAGCTTTTCATCCTCCGCTGCCGAGACAGGTGTAGAACCTACTAGACCTTGTACACTCCATTCCCCAAAATAAGAAGGTGCATCTGCAGAGGTATTCGTATTCGCAGGCGACTCAGAAGCTGAACCTGACGGTGAATTAGTATCCGTTTTGCCACAGGAACTAATTAATAGAACGAGTAACAGCAGTGCCGAATATTGAAATATTCTTTTCATAGTCAGATCATCTCCAATACTTTTTCCCCTTCTTAGCTCAGACACCTAAACGCAGCATGAACAGCTCCAGCCCTAGAACTTTGTCTATAGCCCCTGTTTTCATTTTATAATCCAGATCCGCCAATGCACTTAAGATTTGCCGTAATCGTTCACTGGAGAACTTATGGGCCTGCTCCCCAGCAAGCTTAACCGCATATGGATGCAATCCGATCTGTGACGCAATCTGTCCCTGCGAATAACTATGTGCTGATAAATCCTTAACCTGCAAAATAATGCGGAACTGCCGCGCAACCAACGCTGCGATCTTGATCGGTTCCTCACGCTGCTTCAGCAGCTCATATAAGGTATCAAGCGCCTTATCAAGACGCAGATTAGCGATATCCTCAACAAGCGTAAACACATTTTGTTCTGTTCCACGGTGTACCAGACTCTCTACGGCCCCCGCATCCACAGTGCCGCCCTTACCAGCGAATAAACAAAGCTTGTCCATCTCTGCAGATAAACCTTGCAAGCCTGTGCCTGCATTCGTTATAAGAATTTCTGCCGTGCCAGGTGCCATTACACAACCCCGCTCACGAATTCCTTTTTCCACCCAGCGCAGCAGCTCTTCTGCTCCCAGCGGATTAAAGGCTAATACTGTGCCCACTGATTTGACAGTCTTCACAATTTTTTTACGCTCATCCAGCTTATCATTATTCACCATAAAGACGATTACACTGAAGTCTACAGGATGCTGCAAATAGTCACTTAAAAGATCTATACGATGCTCCAGTTTGGCATTTTCTTTGCCCGCTGTAAATAACGAGGCATCCCGCACCAGCAATAATTTACGTTCTACCATAAATGGCACAGTCTCCGCTTCTTCTACCACAGCCTGCACCGGCGTCTCAGAGAGATCAAAGGGAATAACTGCGAAATCACGATCCTCTTTAGCAATCAGCTGTTCTTCCAGCAGTGCCGTGAATTCATTCATTCGAAATTTCTCACTGCCATATAAAACATATAACGGTGAGATCTTCCCTTGTTTGATTTCTTTTATCGCCGTTTTGGCATCCATCCCGCCACTTCCTTTTCCATTCATCTAGCCCATTTTGTCCAGAGTTCTATTGTAGCAAAAAAAACTACAAAAATGCATGCAAAAACGGAGAAACTCTGGCAGCCATGGCCAAAGCCTCTCCGTTTAAGCGGCGCATCTATATAAACGACGGAGTGCGAAGCTCTAGAAACTCCGCATCCGGCGGTCATACCGATGTTCTGCAAAACCTATACTTTCTAGTTCCTGTCCTGTTGATATAGTATATTCAGAAACTTCGAAAAAAGTTCCAACCCCACTTTAATTTGTTGAAGATGAGGTTGGAGTGTTCGTTGGTGTCGCCCCAGGGGATACAGCCGGACTTGAAGAAGCTGCTTCCTGTACAGTGTACACCTTGGTTACATTCACACCATCTTTTTCAGTCACGTACGTAAACTTCGAGCTGTCCGCAGACCATTCACCAGAAATCCAATTTCCTTCCAGCGGGTAAGAGTTTACGGCTAACCGTTCTTCCGTTGAGCCCGCTGGCGACTTCTTATAAATCACAAGCTGCAGCCCAACAAATTCTATAGCATACTGACCATCAGGAGAAGTCCAGGTCTGCACATTAGGATCTTCAGAACTGCTTAAGCTCATAACTTCCCGTCCATAGTCATAAGGAATCTTTAAAGAATCCTCCATCAGCGGAGCAGAATCAGCTGCGCTGTCTGAATTCATATCAGCAGTTTGCTCCTTATTATTCACCTTTAGCTGATTGCTACTGGCATTACTAGAATCTGAATTTTGAGATTTCGTGGCGACATCCTGCTTTGGCGAAACAATTTTCTCTGTAGGCTTAGGATCTGCGCTTTGAGGCGGTTCGGTGATCGACCGCCCTCCAGCTCCAGCTCCCGCATCAGCTGCATCCGCCGGTGCACTTGGCATCGAGGTAGGGTCCACTGGTCCTGTCGCTCTATCTAAAGCGGCGTTATCTTCGTTCATTACCGGTGCATCCGTCTTATACTGCGCAGCGCCCTCGTTCTCTCCACCAGCGGCAGGTGAAGCTCCATCAGAGTTAGCAGTAATAGAAGCTTGTGATTCCATTGCTGTATCCTTAGTATCATCGCTGGCTGTTTTAGCACTATCCTGCATCCTTTGTTCTACTTCTGCCCCAGGCATTTTATCGGGCATATTAAATATTGCGATCCCTAATAGAACGGCAGCTGCAATAGCTCCAATGCCTGTCCGTGTTGCTATAGAGGTTCCCTTGGAAGGTTTACCACGGGAGCTTTCACGTGAAAATGGGACAACAACCTGCTCCTCAGATCTCACAGCACTCTGTTCACGACTGCTTCGATCCAATTCTGCAAGCTGAGGTAAAATAGAGTCAACCAGACTAAACGGGGGTTTCACGTCTGGCAACTGCTCCAATTCATTGGAGAGAAGTGTCAGGCGCTCAAAGACTTCCGCGCAGGAAGGACAATTATCGATATGACGGAACATCTCAACAATCTCATCTTGACTCAAATCTTTGTCTAAATAGCGGTGCATCCATTCCATCACCTCCGCGCATTTCATCCCGATACACCACCTTTCTGGTACTCCTGAAGTCTATTCTGCAGTTGCTGTCTAGCCCGAAATAAGTACGATTTCACTGTATTCAAGGGCAAATCCAGACAATCTGCAATCTCGTTGTAAGAAAAATCCTGTAAATAGCGCAGGACGATGACTGTCCGATGATGCTCGGGCAATTGATCAATCGCTTCGCGTATATCCTCAGCTAAATAAGAGGATAGAACCTCACGTTCCACATTGTGTTTATCCTGAAACACCATTTCATGTTCATCAATAGAAACTGTAGGTTTAGTTCTTCTGAATTTATCAATGCAAATGTTAGTGACGATTCGCTGAACCCACGTTTTGAACTGGGCCTTCTCCTCATATGAGCCGATTTTTGTATAAACCCGGATCAAGGCTTCCTGAGATGCATCTAACGCATCTTGTTCATTATGCAAAATGTAGAAGGCCGTTTTATATACATGTCCTTCAATTTCTCGCAATAGGGTGATTAGAGCGTCGCGATCGCCCGCTTGAGCGGCTCTGATGAGTCCCTGCTCCACCACGAAGGTTCCCCCTCTCTATGCAATCTTACTGACGCGCAAGACTGCGAATTTGTTGCAACCGTGTAATTAATATTTTTAGAATACCAAACTTTTCTTAGAACGTCATGTTAAGCCAGCCGTTACAACGCGCTATCCCGCATTGCACAGCCAATAATTCCTACTAAGCATACAGGGGAAACAACAATCATTCAAATACTCTTTTTCACTATCTTAGTAACAAAAATGACATCAAAAGAAACGGCCTATCCCCTTGTCGGAAATGAAGCCGTCTGTCTTAAATATTACCCTCCGGTATCGAGCAAGAAACTCTATTTATAGAGCGCAATTTTGCAGAGCATGAAGACCGCGTAGTTTTCCCTAGTCTCATCATCCACCACATAGGCTTCTCCATTCTCAAATAATTGAGGGTTATTGTAATTGCGCTCTAATCTGTAGATCTGCCCTTCCGTCACCTTACAACCATGGAATGCCGACTCAATTTCTACGTACTCAGCATCATCTTCATCCGCTGCTTGATACAGCTTTTTATCATTATAAGCAGGCATATACTCACTCCCGGCTGGATAATAAATCCTGACGTTCAGTCCATGTATCACTACTCTTCTATTATATAGTTTATTATCTTTATCCCGATTCTATACTTTCTAAAAAGCATAGAATAAAAGGAATAATGACAGCTCAAAGAAAATCAACATAAAAAGGCTGCATGGCCAACGTTTGTCAGCCACACAGCCTATAAATAAAAACGCGAATCTGGATTTCAATCTCCGTTCGAATACATTAAATCCCTTTTATCTCTTTAAACTTCGCCACATATTGGGCAGCAAGATCGGTAATCTGATCATATCGGCCATTCTTCGCCGGTGCAGTCAAATTCCCCCCAATGCCCACAGCCATGCAGCCGTTTGCAATCCACTTCTCCATATTGTTCAAATCCACGCCACCGGTCGGCATAATATTTACATGTGGCATAGGACCTTTAACCGCTTTTACATAATCCGGCCCGAAAGCACTGCCAGGGAACAATTTAAGCACATCCACGCCGTACTTCAGCGCTTCCTTCATTTCATTTAATGTCATGCAACCAGGCATATAGGGAATGCCATAAAGATTACACATCTTAGCTGTCTCCACTTCAAAAGAGGGACTAACCACAAACTCTGAACCTGCAAGAATGGCTATTCTAGCTGTTAACGGGTCCAAGACAGTTCCGGCGCCAATCACCGCACGACTTCCGTACTCAGCAACCAATCTCTTAATCGCCACATCCGCGTCTGGTGTAGTAAAAGTTACCTCAATATTATTTAGACCGCCTTCTATACAAGCAACGGACATCTTAAAAGCTTCCTCAGCACTATCTGCTCGAATAACCGCTACAACCCCGACGGATGCCACATTCTGCAATACTTTCATTTTCTTCATCAGTAGACTCCCTTTCTCTTGGTACGATCATAGATAAACAGGAAATACTTTTTTAGATAAACTTTTTTATTAAATTTACTAATTATTTCGTTTTGTTCTATAAGGAAATAGTAATAACAATACGATTAACAGTCAATACATTTTTATTACATCAGGTGCAAATAAGTAATAAAATTTAAGAAAAACCTTTATAAAACAAGGGTTTATGGAAACATTATTTTCTTTTTACGAAAAAAGTTTTTTGGTTAACAATTATTCTTTTATTGTACAAAACCGATTTATGTGATAATTTCAAATTACAAATCATTATACTGGGATAAAATCATTACCCTAGGAGGAACTAAAAATGAGTAAACAGCTGGATGCCGTCACTTTCGGGGAGCCGATGGCGATGTTTTATGCGAATGAGGCCGGTCCTCTGCATGAAGTATTTTCGTTCTCCAAAGCATTAGCAGGTGCAGAAAGCAACGTGGCTACAGGCTTGTCGCGTTTGAATCATCCTACCGGTTATGTTACGAAGCTTGGCGAAGATAACTTTGGCACATTCATTGCTCAGGCGATGAAGAATGAGAACATTAATACGGACAATATTACTTTTACTAAAGAGTATTCAACAGGCATGCTTATCAAATCGAAAGTGGTTACCGGCGATCCAAAGGTCGAATACTTCCGCAAAAACTCCGCGGCCTCCACGCTTAGTCTGGAGGATTTCGACGAGGCCTACTTCAATTCCGCAGGACATCTGCATGTTACAAGTATCTCCGCCGCTTTGTCCAAGAGCTGTCATGAATTTTCTATTCACGCTATGGAATTTATGAAGAGTAAAGGAAAGACGATCTCTCTGGATCCTAATCTGCGTCCTAGCTTATGGCCGGATACAGAAACAATGGTGAGTACCATCAATGATCTGGCTACACGCTGCGACTGGTTCCTGCCGGGACTCGGTGAAGGTAAAATCCTTACCGGACTGAGCACACCCGAAGAGATTGCAGACTATTACCTGGAGCGTGGCGTAAGCTTAGTCGTCATCAAGCTTGGCCCTGAAGGCGCTTACTATAAATCCTCTGCTGGGGAAGGTTACGTGGACGGATTCAAGGTGGAGCAGGTTGTTGATACGGTGGGTGCAGGTGATGGATTTGCGGTTGGCGTAATCAGTGCGATGCTGGAAAAGCTTCCGATTGCTGAGGCCGTCAAACGCGGCAATGCGATCGGTGCGTTAGCCGTCATGTCGCCAGGCGATATGGACGGACTTCCCACCCGTGAGGAACTTGCGAAGTTTATGCAACAAGAAGTCTAATAATTGCAAAAAGACACAGAGCAGCGATTCTCCGTTATTGGAGGAGCGCTGCTCTGCTTTTTGGGTTGCTGATTGGCTGCTATTGCTATGCTATGGCTTTGGCTTTGGCTTTGCTATGCTATGCTATGCTATGCTATGCTATGCTAAGCTTTTGCTTTTGCTTTTGCTTTTGCTTTTGCTTTTGCTTTTGCTTTTGCTTTTGCTTTTGCTTTTGCTTTTGCTTTTGCTTTTGCTTTTGCTATTGCTATTGCTATTGCTATTGCTATTGCTATGCTTCAGCAGTGTAATCAGTTCGCTCTGGGGCTTTCGGACCCAAAAGACGCTATTTGCAATTTTTTTACCTTTGCGGCGTAGTTTCGGACTCCAGTGACACTATTCCTTATGAAAAAGGGCATTTAGCATGTTTTCCATGCCGATAGCTGCGATGGGGTCCGATAGTACTCCAAATATGGGATTATACTGCATATAAGGTCAGCTGAGTCCGATAGTGACTTCCTACGCGAGAATATTACCCAATCAAACCCAAGTTTAGTGTTTAGATAAAGTTAGGTCCAATAAAAGGGGAAGTGCCCAGCAAGCTAAGAAATAGCTGCTGGGCACTCCCCTTTTTATAGTTCAAACTTATTTGTAAGACTTCACCGACTGCCCTTGCTGCAAGGTCGGCGGGAAACGATATGTAATTGGAACAGAAGCTCCCTTATCCTCGATACAAGAGAGTATAATCTTGGCAGCCTGCATCCCCATCTCGTAAGCAGGCTGACGGATTGTCGTAATGACCGGATTATAAATTTGCGCGAATTCCGCATCATCTATCCCGATGACCGACAACTGTTCTGGAATAGAGATGGCATTTCGATTCGCATATTTCAGAATTTCCGCTAGTGTGATGTCGTTCGTAGCCAGCAGTGCAGTTGGCGGCTCCGGCAGTGCTAATAAGTGTTCCAGCCCCGAAGCTAATTCCTCTTTGGATACACTGCAAATATACTCCTCACGCAGCGTTATGCCCGCTTCTTCCATCGCTTTTTTGTAGCCACTAATCCGCTCTTTCCGAGGGGTAATCGCATGCTCCCCAATTGGAAGGGACACCAGAGCAATCCGCTCATGGCCTTGCTGAATTAGCTGCCCTACGCCTATCTTTGCCGCCATTTCATTATCCAGCAATAGACTCTGCGTGGTGATTCCATCTACTAGACGATCCATAAAGACTAGCGGGAAATCAGCCTCTACCAGCTTGCTATAGGCAGACGGGTTATTCCCTGTAGGAAAAATAATCAGCCCATCCACCTGACGAGCGATTAAGGTTTCTACATATTTGCTTTCTTTCTCCGTATTCTCATCTGCGTTGCATATGATCACTTGGATTCCGTGATGCTGCAGCTCATTCTCAATCGCCCGGATACATTGGATTGACAGCGTGTAGTCAATATTAGCTACGATGATCCCGACCATATGCGTCCGGTTCTGCTTCAGACTGCGCGCCAGACCATTTGGCTGATAATTAAGCTCCTCAATTACGGCCTCAATCCGGTTTTTCGTCGCTTCGCTCATATATTTAAAACGTTTGTTCAAAAATTGGGAGACCGTACTTTTCGAAACTCCCGCTTTTTGAGCCACATCATCAATCGTTAACTTCTTCATCGCTTCGGCTCCACTCTTCTCAAAAGAAAATACTTTATCAAAAAGTATAGCTTTTATTTAGTGATTTATCTACTAGGGAGTCTGACTGTAAAATTCCTGATACAGCTCATTTTGTCGCTCTTCTGATAAAAATGCCCAATCTTCATCTAACCACCCTGGTCCACCTTTCGTAAGAATATCAGCTTTATAAAGTTCTCCATTCATCTCATATTCCATGGTTAACGATTGTCCATTAATGTCTCTAAATCCAATGGTCGATGCAGGTGTTTGAATGCTTAAGGTCTCCATATCATAAAGCACTGTTTTGTCTTGGTATGTCTTATCTACCGGGTATTCTAGGTAACTAAATACGATCTGGTCATGCTCCTTATCCACTGCGATTATTGACTTATATTCTAATAGCTCCCAATCAAAGGACGTAAGCTCTTTCGGTACCACTGATTCTCCTGTCGCTGCTTTTTTAACATTTAGAATAAAAAATCTACCATTCTCCATAATGCCTGAACCTATAGTCTTCGTATAGGTAAATAGCAGAGCGTAATCGCCCGCTCCAAAAAATCCACTCAAATATTGATAAGTACTTGCCCCTCCTGCAAAAAGAGGTAAAGTATAAATCCTAGTAGCTGAAGAAGCCGATAATTCCGTCTGGTCCTTCGAGCTCAGGTAAAGAGTGAACGGTTCTGTAGGATGTGTGTACTTTGGCTTCTTGTAGTCCACCATCGGGGGTGGCGGCGACCAAAGGATTCCCGCTGTTGTCTCAACGGCATACGCTTTACTCTTATCTCTGTTCATTGGCAAAGGCATGTAGTATTTCTTACCGCTAATCTCAAATTCTACTGGACTTGTCGGAGGCTCTATCGCTTTATCATTAGTTGCAGGACTAGAAGAAGGCAGTATGCCTGCGCCTTGTGACTGAACGGATGACGAATGGATTGGCCCTGTGTTTTTCCATATGCCCATAGGGAAGGTAAGCGCACCTATCAACAAAATCGTAGCCAGACTGGTCAACACCACATTTTTATTTATCCAATAACGTTTGTAAGCTGAACTTTTATTCGCAGCAGCCTGTTCGATCCGCATCATTAACTCAGACGTAAAACCATCTTCAATGAAAGGATTTTTGCCTGCTTGCGCATACCAATCCGTCTGCCCGATCATCACTGGATTACTATCATCGGCGTTGCGTTTCATTCCCTCTCCTCCTTCTGGATAGCCTCTTTAACCTTCTCTCTCGCCCGCGCGAGCCGAGATTTCACGGTTCCTTGTGCTACATTCAGCAAATCTGACATTTCGACAATGGATAATCCATGTTGAATATCTAGCACAAGCACCTCTCTGTTCTTCTCTGGAAGGGTCATAATAATTTCCCAGATCCGGTTCGCATACTGATTGCCAAGGGCTTCTTTTTCCGCAGAAGGTGCATTAACAGCAGCAGGTTGATCACCCAAAGCTATGAATCTGCGCCAAAAGCTATTTTTGCTCCAACTGAAGGCCGTATTTCTGGTAATCGTAAGCAGCCAGGTTTTCATCGAAGATTGCCCCCGGTATTTCCCAACATTCTTGTACGCCTTCAAAAACACTTCTTGGCTGATATCATTTGCCTGCTCTCGACTTCTAGTTAAGAAAAAAGCATAATTCCACACATCCGAGCCATACGCCTCCATCATTTCCCGCAAACTCATTGCGGGCGCATACGCTGCTGTATATGGTATATCTTCGCTTAGCATGTTTCGCCTCACCTCTTGCCTAATAAGACTTTCCAAACTTGAAAAAGTTCCCTCTAAAATAAAAAAATAGGTCATTTATTAAAAAACACCACCGATGAACGTTTAAGCGTTCACTAGTGGTGTGTGGATATTTTTTAAAGAGAGCTGAATTTCTCCTGTAGCCGCCGTGCAAGCTCATCGTCTGATAACGGATTACGATGCGTATTTTCCAGATAGATATGCTTTTCGGTCTCGGGCATCAAATATTCCTTATACCATAAAAACATATCCGGACTATCCCCCTGAATCCGCAAAAATTTACGGGCCGTTTCTACGTGATCTATAGTGTTGGCAATATTGGTCAACCAATCAGCCCGATAAAAATGCTTCCACTGGCCGATCTCTGCCCGTAAAAGAGCCTGCTGGCCCTCCTTATAATCCCAAACCGCATGAGAAGCTTCGATAAACGCCTCTGGAAATCTCTCTTCTTGGTAACACATATACGCCTGGCAAAGAGAGGATAATCCTCTGCACCCGCTCCAATGCAGCTCAATTTGAACTAGCAGTTGAACATGCAGCCTGTTTCGCTCTTTTTCGGGTAAAAGTTCCATCACCTCTAGGCACTGCTTTCGCAGCAGATACCAGACTAGTATTACTCGCTCAGCTCGATCCCTGAACCATCGAACCTGCTCTACAAAAGGAACATCCCCTGAGGCCCAGCGCAGTCGCTCATCGCTCTCCGTCTTATTTTGCAGCCAATGCCCTATAATCTGCCTTGCCGGATGATGATAGAATTCATCGCCTGCGCGGTCGTCAGCATTAGGACCATATACTATGGTGTTTTTGAAGTAGCTTTTGTACAATTGTGCAATTCGCCCCTGCTGCGCTGTGTAGAAACGGTTAACGAAGGTCTGAAGCTGTTCATCAGCATCTGCTGTTCCATCCATCCACAACTTTGCTGTCAGATCTAATGTATAGAGATGAGGCAAAATATTCCCTGAATTCACTAGCAGATATTCACTAGCCCCTGCCGCAAATGCCCCCTGTAATTCCTCCACTATAAAGGACGGATCCGTTGGGAATTGTGTTAGATGATTGGAGGCCTGCAAGTCGTGGAAGGTGACGTGGTAATATACCCCGTTTTTGCCTTGATCTCCTGCCTCGGGTAGAGCAGGCACGCGCAGATTCAGATGGCCATGTCGTCGCGACACCATTTTACCGTATCCGTTATCCGCCCATATTTTAATAACACCTTCTGGCACTTCGATCTTTCCTTGTTTATACAGCTCCGCAATTTCTCCGTACATCGCCATACAGCACACAGGCTGGTCCACATATTCACAGATCATATCGTATTGCTTGCGAACTACAAATGAGATCAAATCGCCCCGTTTCTCCGGAGTATCAAAAGAGGGATCATTCTCCCAAAAAGGTTTATCGCCCTGTCCGCGAAAGGAGAGCACCCAGAGTGTTTTTTCATCTTTTTGCCGCTCGATAGCTTCTCTCCACAGCTGTTCAAATAATTCTGGATATTCTTTATAGCTAGCCTGCTTGCCCGGAAAAGCACGCAGGAACATTTGCGCACCAAGCGGCTCCGCATGATGATGTGTGATCCACAGTCCCATATCCACCGCAAGCTGATGATGAATTCCGTTTCTCGGCAAATCCGTCCCGGGGATTACCATATTTCCACCACAGCGCAGCAGCGCTTCAAAAACAGGCTCCCATACCTCCGCCGTCGGAGGATAATCCTCCTTCCAGCCGATAAGACACACTTCATCATTCACGAACCAACCTCGGTAGCGTACCTTTGGCTGAATGCTGTTGTAATCAGAAACAGGTAAATTGATCGCATCTTTCTTAACAGGAGGAAGCTCCGCCCAGAACCAGAAGGGATCGACACCAAGCACGTGGCGGCTATAATGAAGCATCCCATAAATAATGCCCAATTCATCGCGGCCGATAATATGCAAGATCCGATCCTCTTCACTACCTGTAAAACGCAAACAAAAACCCTCCGCCCATTCCGGGCAGCCATCATCCTCTGTCGCATAACGAATAATTACAGTAGCTGCTGCTCCTTGTACCGGAGCTTTTCCGAACACCTGCTCATGATCCCTGGCGATCATCCGCCAAGCATGTCCAATTGGATTACTGCGTTCCACTTGAACATCATATACACTTTCCGCTGTGACTCTAAATTCTGCATATGTATTCACTATCGCTTCATCTCCTAATTCGCTACAAAACACGGAGGACACAAGCTTCTCACCACCGCACTTTGCAACATAGTTTAAGTAGGCATAGAGTTTACCAGAATCTTCTATCTCTATTATAAAGCGTTTACATATATTGTGCATGCGTAATAATTACTGGAGGAGGACGGCGGCAACTGGATTAGAGCAGCTGGTGCTAGAAAGGACAACAGTTACTAGCATTAGAGCAGCTGGTGCTAGACAGGGACAACAGTTACATACTTAGAACAGCTGGTGCTAGAACAAATGAACTGGGATCATCAGCAAGTAACAGGAACTTATGTGAAAGTTAGTATCGCTACAACGATAATATGTAACTGAGGTGCTTTGATATGTTCATATGGAGCGTTTAGTTGCACTTTGTGCAACTAAAAAAGATCTTTCCAGCTCATAAAGTGATTTAGTTGCACTTCATGCAACTATTTCTGCTCAAAATTAGAAAATAGGCGTTTTTCCAGATTTTAAGTGTACAAAGTGCAACTAAATGAAGAACCAGCTACTTTAAATTGCGATCTATTGCACAAAGTGCAACTAAACAAGGTTTTAGATTTTATAGTGGTGTAAAAGACCACGAAAGGAGCTTTAAAGGGGCCTTAAAGGGACTTTATAGAGCCTGCGAAAATTAACATACACCAACCCAGCACTCAATCACATTACTCGACTACCTCCCTAATCCGCTCCCTCCGCCAACTTATGACGCACAATAATCCCTTCGGCCCGCACACGCATCTGGATCTCTCCCTGCTGATCCGTTCTATAAATAGCAGCTTGATTAGCTTTCAAACGTTCCAATACCTCAGCTTTCGGATGACCATATAGATTATTTACTCCTGCAGAAATTACCGCAGCGGCTGGGTGCCAAAACTGCAGCCAAGACTCGCCTGTTGAAGTTTTGCTCCCATGGTGAGCTACTTTCAAAACGTCAATGACAGGTCCTGCGTTAATGCGCTTTTGCAGGGCTTGCTGCACAATCTCCTCCTCGGCTTCCAGATCCATATCTCCGGTAAACAGAAAATTTCTTCCGTTCATCTCTAGACGAAAAACTACAGAATCGTGGTTCTGATCCTCCAGCAGTGGGATGCTATTCAGCATAGAAGAACCTGACGCTGCTCCCTCTCTATCTTGTTCTTCCGGCCATAAAAAGGACAGCTCCGTCTTATCATCCGGGGAAAGCCTCATTCCCTGATGTACGGCATACAGTTGAACATTGTTCTCCAGCGCAGTCCGCATCATCTCCATATAAGATTCACGGTCAGCGAGTGTGCCATTAAAAAGCAGTGCCGAAACCGGAATCGCCTCCATAACGGCTTGGAGTCCCCCGGCATGATCCTGATCCCCATGAGTCAAAATAATCGCGTCCAGACGGTGGATCCCACGTTTTTTAAGCAAAGGCACCAACACTTTAGCCCCTACCTCGAACGGGCTGCGGCGAATGCGCCATTCTTCTTTTTGCCCAAAATTTAACGTTCCTCCACCATCTACAAGAATATGAGCTCCTTTTGGTGTAGTGATGAGGATACTGTCGCCTTGCCCGATATCCAGGTAACTAATCGTCCCTTTACCCGCCTGACGTTCTGACTGATAACCCTTGTACAGCATTAGGCCCAGTCCAACCGCAGATAGTAGAACAATCGCTCCGCTCCAACGTACAATCTTAGGTTCATCCAAAAAATACTGTGCGCTCCCCGTTCCCCCAAACCCGCCGTGCTTGTTCACAGATAAACCAATCTCAGCTAACGGCCTCGTCTCATCCTCCATATACTGAGGTGTTGCGCGGGCTTCTACTCTTAGCTTGGCAGCATACAACAGCCCATACAATAAGACATAATACACTCCAATCCAAAGCAGTGAAGGCGAGCGCCAAATCAGAACTCCGCCAGCAAAACCATTAATCCATTCAACCGCATAAAAAGTAACGTTATTCAGCAGCTCCGTAATATGTGCCAAAAAAATCGCGGCATCTCCCCACAATCGTCCAAGCAGTAGCGCAAGCGTTCCTAACGGCAATACGATAAAAGTAATAAAGGGCACAAAAACCAGATTAGCCACTAAAGACAGCAGAGAAAATTGATTAAAATAATAAATCGTCAATGGAAATGAGACTAACTGGGCAACTAGAGTCACAGAGACGGCGCTTTTAAGCCAGCGTGGCAGTGCGCTCAGCAGAGGGTCCATAAGCGGAACGTAGACCATTAATCCTAAGGTCACCAGAAACGACAACTGGAAACTGACACTGAGCAGCATGTAAGGATTCCAAATCAGCATAACCAGTGCCGCTGCAGCCAAAATATTCAGTCCATCCTTCAGCATGCCAACTCGTGCAGCGAGCAATGCAATCATACTCATTAATCCCGCACGCACGATAGACGGACCCGCACCTGTCAACAGGACGTATACAGGAACGAGCACTAAGGTGACTGTTAGCGTGGTTTCTTTTGTCATCCGTAAGCGCCTGAATATAAATAAAAGAACACCAACATACACCGCAACATGCATACCTGAAATGGCGAGGATATGTGTCAAACCAAGTTGTGAGAACTGCTTAAAAGTATCCGGATCGAGATCATCCTGCATCCCAATCACCAAACCCTTCATATATCCAGAGTGGCGCGCTTGAAACAGCCGATCCGTCTCCGCTCCAAGAACTGCCCGCGCTTTATCATTCCAGCGTAAGATCATTAACGGATTCCATGAATCTGGAGCAGTTGCTTGCACATTTTCTGCACCTTGACTCTTTAGAAGCCAGTGAATCTTCTGCGTATGCAAATAGGCCCGATAATCAAACCCTCCGTAATTCCGCGCTGTTGCTGGCTCTTCAAGTACACCGTTTAGCGACACCTGATCCCCTCTGCGCCACTCCGCAGCAATAGCGATTTCTTGCTCGGCAAGTAGTTTGATCTGCACCATAATTAACTCCCCATGCACTCTTTTATCTTGTTCGTCCCGCGGATCAGGTGAAGCGGCATCTTCCTCAGTAATCAACGATAACTCTGAGAGCTTCATCGTGAAATCAACCCGGTCCCCGTCCCGTTCCACAACGGAAACTATCGTCCCCTTAGCCTCCACGGCAGTCTCATTCAACTCCGACAATAATCTCCCTAGCGCTTCAGGCAGGTGACTTAAATTACGGCCTTCATTCCATTCCCAATATCCAGCGGATAAACTAATCGCCAAACAAAATATCACCAGCTGTTTCCAGCTCATGTTCACCCAAACCCTCATACTAACCAGTAAAAATAGTAATCCAGCCCACGCCAACCATAAGCTAATCCCTGAGAATAAACACGCTGCTGCACTTCCAGCCACCCAACACACTGTAAAACTTAATAAGGGTCTCTCCTTCAAGCCTCCATTCTCCTCCTTTCGCAAGATAAAAAAAAGAACCTCTGCATACGCCATAAAAGCGCACGAGAGGTTCTTCCTCAAGCCATCTTATTCAATTAGGGTTGTACAATACAGCTACTCCGCTACTTTAATCATCGTTTCACTTGGCGGCTCATAATTCTCCAATTGGCGAAATACGATGCCTTTGGCAGCCATCATTGCTTCTACCTTTTCCATATCCTTACGGTAAGGACGATAATACACAATCTCCACAATACCGCTATTAGCCAGCATATTTGCACAGGTCCAGCAAGGCTCATCCGTCACGTAGACGGTACTGCCTTCCCGGTCAATCCGGTCTGTGAATAGCAAAAGATTCTGTTCGGCATGAATCGTGCGAATGCAGCGCTGTTTCTTCACCATAGTCTCTACGCCATCCACGATCTCCATCTCATATTGCTCCGAGAGCATACAACCTGCCTCTGAGCAATCAGGTACGCCCATTGGCGCCCCGTTGTACGCGGTACCAAGCAGCTTCTTGCCTTGCACCAGTACAGCACCTACATGTCGTCGTGAGCAGCGTGAACGAGTTGAGACCATACAGGCAATGTCCATGAAATAAGTATCCCAGTCTTTACGATAGGCAGTAGTCATAATCAATCTCCATATCCTTCTAAATAGTTGTTAACTATTGTAGCACATCCCCGCAAGTTTTCACTAGGACAACGGTTGTGGCACTTCCAACGATCTTCATTTCTTATTTATCTTCAAAATATTACTAAAGCTTTTAACTTCTCCAGCATTTTAGGTCCTATCCCCTTTACCTTTCCCAGATCAGACAGGCTGCGAAAGGTCCCTGCACGGTTGCGGTAATCCATAATTGCCTGAGCCTTCTTTTCTCCGATGCCCGGAAGATCCATCAGCTCCTTAACACCCGCAGTATTCACATTTACTTTACCTTCCTGTGAAGCTGCTGATATGGAAAGCTCAGTTGTCTCCTTAGCCGCAACAACTTTATCCCCTGCCGGCGTTTGCTTCCCTGCAATGTTTGGCATTTGAACTTCTGCCCCTGCTGGTGTTTGGCCTTCTGCCATTGGCGTTTGGCCCGCTCCTTCTGCTCTCTCCCCCGCAACTGCTGTCGAAGCTTTTTCAGCTTCCGAAGTTTGATCAGCTTGTTCTGCTTGCGCTGCCTCCTTAACCTTCTCACCTTCTTCAGCATTCCCAGCAGCTTCAGCCTGCCCTGCATCTTTCTCTAAATGTAGCTTATTTCCCTTCGTCTGATGACCTCCCTCACTGCCCCCAGCAGCTGGAGCGGCACCAGACTCAGCGATTCCAACCGCTTGCTCCATACCAACATTCAAAGTCTCCCACCCGGCAATCCCGGAATCGCCCTTGCTCCCTGCCGCCCATAAAAGCCCACTTCCTATTACAGCAGCAGCCACTCCGAGTACGATACTTCCTTTATTCATATTACTTTCCTCCTCACAAAAATTCTTCTTATGCCTTTTTGTGAATCTTCATACATTCCTGCGGCTGGAAACTCCTTTAATAATTCATACAAAACCTGTCATCTGTCCAAGTCTATCCTGCATACATATAACGAAGAGCATTCATGTCAGTTAGTAAATAAGCAACGCTAGAAAGGAGGAACCACAGGTGAAAGTTGGATTTATCGGAACAGGCAGCATGGGCAGCCTGCTGATTGACGCCTTTCTTTCTTCCGGAGCCCTGAATCCGTGCGATGTACTCGCCAGCAACCGCAGTCTGAATAAACTGCTGGAGCTAGAAGATCGTCATCCCGGCATAAACTTATGCGGAAGCAATAGTGAAACAGCGACTGGAAGTGACATTGTTTTTTTATGTGTAAAACCGCTGGAATTCAAAACCTTAACAGATGAGATCGGCCCTTATCTCCGTAGCGATCAAATCGTCGTATCCATTACAAGTCCCGTTCAATTGCAACATCTGGAATCCGCTTTGCCGTCCAAAATAGCCAAGATCATCCCCAGCATTACACACTGTGTCAAAAGTGGGACATCACTGTGCATATTTGGCAGCAGGCTTAATAAAGAAGACAGGCTCGTGCTGCTGCAGCTGTTGTCTTTCATAGGTGTTCCTTTGGAAATTCAAGAGGCCCATACCCGAATCGCTTCTGATTTCTCCAGCTGCGGACCTGCGTTCTTGAGCTATTTCATTGAACGCTGGATTGAAGCTGCGGTGGAAGTTACCGGGATTGAAGAGACGTTAATCAGCCGGCTTGCAGGTGAAATGCTGCTTGGAACAGGCAAGCTGCTAACAGAAGGAGAATTCACCCCGCAAGAGCTTCAAGAACGTGTAGCTGTCCGTGGTGGGATTACAGCAGAGGCACTGAACCATCTTCGCATTAGCCTTGAGGGCGTATTCGAACGTCTCATCATGACTACCCATGATAAATACGATGAGGATGTTACCAAGCTGGATGCGTTATTTGGGCATGACGGTATTATTCAAAGTCCCGTAGACCGTTAGAAAACAATAAAACCCGCAGCACGGAATTCTCCGTTGCTGCGGGCAATATTGCGTTCTTCGCTTAACCCACTACGATATTTACAAGCTTGCCAGGAACCGCAATGA
Organism: Paenibacillus sp. FSL H7-0323; assembly: GCF_038002725.1. Taxonomy (NCBI): domain Bacteria; kingdom Bacillati; phylum Bacillota; class Bacilli; order Caryophanales; family Paenibacillaceae; genus Paenibacillus; species Paenibacillus sp. FSL H7-0323. The sequence goes on from NZ_JBBODB010000001.1 coordinate 3,406,228, forward strand.
TCTTGCGTACGGTTTTACCTTCTACTGCTGCACTCACATTCGGGAGTGACAACGCATGAGCTTGCATCTCTTCTTGACCCATATCCTGCGGGATCAATGCGCGTTGTACGATTTTACCATTTACCTGAATAACGATTTCAACCTCAGCATCCACCGTCCATGCTTCATCATACGTTGGCCAAGCCACGTAGCTGATACTTCCTTCGTGACCGAGCAGCTGCCACAGCTCTTCAGCGATGTGAGGCGCCAGTGGTGACAACATTTGTACGAAGTGTTCAGCAGCTTCTTGGGACAAAGTTTCTTGCTTATAAGCATCGTTAATAAAAATCATCAATTGGCTAATTGAGGTATTGAAACGCAGATGCTCGAAATCATCAGTGACCTTCTTAATGGTCTTGTGCCAAGTGCGTTTGAACTCGTCAGTGCCACCGTCTGCTGTGATTTTGGTGCTCAGCTTACCATCTTCACTCACGAACAGGCGCCATACACGGGACAAGAAACGGTGAACTCCTTCTACACCCTTTTCATTCCAAGGTTTGGTTGCTTCCAGAGGGCCCATAAACATTTCATACACACGCAGCGTATCTGCACCAAATGCTTCTACAATCTCATCAGGGTTGATGACATTTCCGCGTGATTTACTCATTTTTTCATTATTATTTCCAAGAATCATACCTTGGTTAACCAGCTTATGGAAAGGTTCTTTTGTTTCAACTACGCCGAGATCATAAAGCACCTTGTGCCAGAAACGTGCATAGAGCAAGTGAAGCACGGCATGTTCTGCTCCACCAATATACAGATCTACTGGAAGCCAGGCTTTTTGCTTCTCAGGGGAGCAAAGCTCTTGATCGTTTTTCGGATCAATATAACGCAGGTAATACCAGCAGCTGCCCGCCCATTGCGGCATGGTGTTCGTCTCGCGGCGAGCCTTCATGCCAGTCTCAGGATCGATAGTTTCCACCCACTCTGTTACATTCGCAAGTGGAGATTCCCCTGTACCCGAAGGTTTGATTGCCTCTACATCTGGCAGTACCAGCGGCAGCTGATCCACCGGAACAGTCTTCATTGTGCCGTCTTCCAAATGCAGAATTGGAATCGGCTCTCCCCAGTAGCGTTGACGGCTGAACAGCCAGTCACGCAGACGATAAGTTACTTTGCCTTTACCTACGCCCTTCTCTTCCAACCAAGCAATCATCTTCGCAATCGCTTCTTCATTCTTGAGTCCATTCAGGAAATCAGAATTGACATGCGGGCCATCTCCGGAATAAGCCTCTTCTTCAACGTTGCCGCCTTGAACGACTTCCACGATATTCAGGCCGAATTGTTTAGCAAATTCCCAGTCGCGAGTATCGTGACCCGGAACTGCCATAATTGCTCCCGTTCCGTAACCAGCAAGCACATAATCTGCAATCCAGATTGGCGCCTTCGCACCATTCACAGGATTAATTGCATATGCGCCTGTGAAGACACCACTCTTCTCTTTCGCCAAATCCGTACGCTCCAGATCGCTCTTACGAGAAGCTTTTTCACGATATTCTGCCACAGCAGCACGCTGTGCTTCAGTTGTAATCACATCAACAAGCTCATGCTCTGGTGCCAATACGCAGTAACTTGCTCCGAACAGTGTATCTGGTCGTGTAGTAAACACGGTCAGGTTAGCTTCGTGACCTTCAATGTTAAAGTTCACTTCTGCACCTGTTGATTTCCCGATCCAGTTGCGCTGCATATCCTTGATGCTTTCGGACCAATCCAGCTCTTCCAGATCCTCCAGCAAACGCTCAGCGTACTCTGTAATTCTCAGAATCCATTGACGCATCGGTTTGCGCACGACAGGGTGACCTCCGCGCTCACTTTTACCATCGATAACCTCTTCGTTGGCAAGTACCGTACCCAGTGCCTCACACCAGTTAACAGGTACTTCTGCTACATAAGCCAGGCCTTTGTTATACAACTGGATAAATATCCATTGTGTCCATTTATAATAATCCGGATCAGTCGTACTGATCTCGCGGTCCCAATCGTAGGAGAAACCCAGCGATTTGATCTGACGACGGAAATTATCGATGTTCTTATCGGTAAAATCACGTGGATGCTGGCCGGTATCCATCGCATACTGCTCAGCCGGAAGTCCAAAAGCATCCCAGCCCATCGGATGCAATACGTTGAAACCGCGCATCCGTTTGTAGCGAGAAACGATATCCGTCGCTGTGTAACCCTCTGGATGACCTACGTGCAGTCCTGCACCTGAAGGATACGGAAACATATCCAGTGCATAAAAATTGGGTTTTTCAGGATCTTCTCCTGTCTTAAAGCTTTTGTTCTCATCCCAGAACTTTTGCCATTTCGGCTCAATAGCCTGCGCCCGGTAACCAGTAGCGGGTATGCTATTTGTTTGGTTGTCGCTCATTGTCTGCTCCTCCTTGGAGTGTTACTTCTTAGATTTCTTATTTCTTAACCAAGCATATTCGCCCTCGGTGTCCATATAAGGACGGTAAGCATTTATGCGGGAAATATAAGACATGAAGTATTGCGTGAAACGTATACTCTCTTATATTTACAAAAAAACCTCCCATCCCTAGCGTATTATCGCTAGGGACGAGAGGTTATAATTCCCGTGGTACCACCCTAGTTAGCGGCTGAATATACTTTATTCTGCCACTCACTTTGCACCCTTTAGCGGGGGTGAGGCGACGGCGGTTCATTCATGACATCCATTATCTCTTATGGATATCCTGTAAACTTGCACCGTTACTCCGAGGTGAGTTCACTCTGTTCCGTTAACCGACTCGCACCTTAGTGCCGGCTCTCTGCAATAACGGTATAGAATTAATACTCCTCATCATCGAACAACTATATACTGAGTCATCAGTAATATTCCCCAACATTATATACAAAACTGTTATCAATAGTCAATGATTATCCCTTTATACAGGCTTTCGTTTGATTAAAAACGCCATAAAGTGTTGAATAACGACTTTTGCAGCTGCAAAGAACGGTACAGCAAGGATCAGTCCAATCATCCCTGCCAGCTCACCACCTACCAGCAATGCAAAGATAATAAGCAGCGGATGCAAATGTAGCGTCCTGCCTACTACCTGTGGAGAAATAATATTGCTCTCCACAATTTGGCATAAAGTGTTTACCACAGCAACCAGTAGAACTAATCGAAAAGAGACGGTCGAAGCCATCACAATGGCAGGTGCAGCCCCTAGAAAAGGACCCATATACGGAACAATATTAAATACTGCCACCACACTGGCGAACAGTAAGGCATAAGGCATTCCGACGATAGCATAGCCGATATAGGCGAGCACACCTATAATGATGCAGACCAGAAATTGTCCGCGAATGTAATTGCCGAGCGCGGCATCAATATCTTTTAACAAAGTAACAATAGACTTGCGGCGTGCGCGGGGCAGACAAGAGACCACCGTCCGTTCAAATACGTCAAAATCCTTCAGAATATAGAACACCAGAAACGGCACGATAAAAGCATTGAACAGCAAGTTAATCGTTGTCCCTATGTTATCGAGAAAATGAGAAATCCCTTCGGCCAGACGATTCTCCAGTTGAAAAAACCAGTTGTTCATCCCCATTTCAACCCCAGGTGGTATTAGCCTTGTATTCATATGGCTCATCAGGCCTTGGGCTTGCAGTGTGATCTCAGGCAGATGTTCATTTAACTCTTCAAGCTGCTCAATAAACATCGGGATAAGGTTGATGGCGATCACGGTAATCGCCGTTAGAAACACTGCATATATAAGTAGAACAGCTACGCTACGCGGCATCTTCCGTCCGGCCAGCATACTAACCACGGGATTCAGCACATAGGAAATAATCATAGCTGCCAGAAATGGAGCGAGGATTGCCTTTAAGAATACAAAAATCCCCTGCAGCATCGGACGAAGCAACCAAACAAAATACAAAATGATCAGGGATAGCAGCACTCCGATCATCCAGCGGAACCATTTACTTTGGGACCATTGTTCCATGAGAGTACCCTCCTGCGGTAGAGCCTGGACTAGCTTCGTAAATAAGTATATGTATGGCCGCAGCAAAATAACCATCAAACACACAAAAAAGCGTCAATAACCTTGCAACTGATTTCAGCTGAAAGGAAATTGACGCTTAAGTACATAGAGCAGTCTTGCTTACAAAGCAAGATTCATAGTTAAGACGACGCATGAATTTGCGGGAAATCCTGAGTCATATCATCCCCGGAGAACAGGTCGTCCAGTGAGCTTAGTGTGCCGTCTTCTTCAACTTGATAAACCGACATTTTCTCGCCATTTACCGTCAATTCGATGAAACAGCCCCAGCAATAAAACTGGTGGGAACCGATCTTTCCGATATCTTTGGAGTTGCAGTTTGGACACTTCATATAATACATTCCACCTATCCGTTAACAATATTAATGGCTTTTTGTAGCCGTTCTTCGCTCATCGCAGGAACCATTAATGCATTCTCACCAATGGACATCTCGTCAGAACAAGGCAGCCATTTGCGGCCTTCGATCAAATCAGTGACAAGCCCGTCACTAATTTCCAGCGCTCCTATTGTGTTTCCCAACTTTTGGTCAAAATAAACATCAGATATTCGTCCGAGTATAGTTCCAGTTGTAGTTAGCACTTTTAAATCCTTAAGTTTGTTCTTTCCAAGTAGAAAAGTACAAGGTATATGATCGGCATCTATCTTATCAATCGACTCTTTACTACGAATCATGACAGCATCCTCGCCGTAGGCCACAATATCTTCCCATGCCACAAATTTCACATGGCCACCAAAAAAAGATTTGCTTTCCAGTTCAATACCCGTAATATTCCAGTTTGAATCGAGCAAAATATCGACAATTTTGCCGATTGCGTTACCCTCTTCAACTTCATATACAGCCAAGCCGATCAGATCTTGAAGTTTCATGGCTGCTCGGTCTCCTCACTTTGAGTGTAATTACGAGTTCTCAAAAAGTGAAAGCCCGAATGATCGGGATACCTATCATAGCCTAGAAGTAACTAGTCTCTGATACGCAGCCGATTCAGAATGGTTTCAACTTTTCGAGCAACGTACTCAATTTCTTCAGTAGTATTACCCAAACCCATGCTAAATCGAATCGCGGACCCTAAAATATTTTCTGGAAGCTCCATTGCTCTCAGAACATGGGATATTTCCAGTGATCCTGACGTGCAGGCTGAACCGCTTGCCGCCGCAATCCCGTCCATATCCAGGTTCATCAGCATAACATCTGTTCTAGCTCCCGGGAAGCTCAAATTCAGTATACTTGGCAAAAAATGCTCGGTATTGCCGTTAATCGAATAACTTTCCCGTCCAATCAGCGTATCCAGCTCTTCAAGTAGTCTATTGCGCAGGAGCTGCACTTTTTGTCGACGTTCTGATAGACCTGTAACTGCTATCTCAACAGCCTTGGCAAATCCAGCAGTACCTGCTAGATTTTCTGTTCCGGCTCGTCTGCCGCGCTCTTGAAGGCCACCGTGGAGTCTTGGATGCAGCGGTGCTCCACTCCGCACATAAAGGCCACCGATCCCCCCAGGTCCATTGATTTTGTGAGCTGTAAAGCTCATGTAATCTACCGGAAGCTCCCGCAGTGTGATCGGTAAGGCACCAAGAGCTTGTACAGCATCAACATGGAACAGAATTCCCCGCTCTCTGGCAAGCTGGCCAATTTCCTGAATCGGCTGAACGGTTCCTACCTCATTATTGGCATACATTACACTGATTAGCACCGTGTCTTCCTGCACCGCTGCTTCTACGTCTGCAACGGATACTCGGCCTGTAGAATCCACAGGAAGATAAGTAACCTTAAAGCCTTCCTTCTCCAGCTCTTCGCAGGTATGTAGCACCGCATGATGTTCTATCGCAGAGGTGATAATATGATTGCCTTTCTGGGCAACAGCAGCGACAGCTCCATAGAGGGCTAGATTGTCGCTTTCGGTTCCGCCGCCAGTGAACACCCACTCTTCCGGCGAGCAGCCTAAAAAGGCGGCGATAGTATCGCGCGCCCCATTTAATATTTTCTTGGCTGAACGTCCGAACTGATGTACACTGGACGCATTTCCATATTGTTCTGTCATTATATTCAGCATGACCTTGGCCACCTCGGGATGAACCGGAGTTGATGCGGCGTGGTCCAAATAGATGGTTTTCATCATTCATTTCTCCACTTCTAGGGTATAGGACAATAGTTCGTTTTTAAGAACTATTAAATTATACCGCGCGAGAAGTTAGTTTTCCACAAACTAAAGAACACAATATTGTAATCAATTCCCTACATAGGCTAGGATAATGACAGCCAATTCTCTTCAGAGGTAACTTCTATGCCGTTTTTTCTAAGTAAAGCCGCAGTCACGCCGTTGCCAGCGATCTTCTTCCCTTTGAACTCTCCGTTATAAATCATGGTGCTGCCGCAAGAAGGACTGTTTTCCTTGAGGACTACCATCGTGGCTGAAACCTCTTGAGCTTTTTCAAGCGTAATATAGGCCCCTTTTAAATATAGTTCTGTTACATCTGTTCCCGACCGGTCCACTACTTTTGCCGTTCCTGCAAGCACATCCTCACCATCCCCGCCGACAATTTCAGCTGGCTCTCTAGGCGTAGAGAATCCCCCTAATAATTCCGGACACACAGCAATAGCCTGATTCTCATTCAAAAGCTTCTGAATTTTCTCATCCAAACAATCCGTACCATTATATCTTACCTTCATGCCAGCTAAACAAGAGCTTACCAAAATCACCTATATGCACCGCTTTCTTCATTCATTGTGCTTCGTTTATAATAAGATACAACCCTCAACAGCCGTTCAAGCTAAGAAATATTTCGAGCATAACATGCTGATTACAAGCTGTAAACAAATCTAGCCTCAAAAACGACCGAATGGGAAGTGTATAAAATGTGCGGACGATATACAATAACAGTCACCATGGAAGAGCTGATGGTCAGATATTTTGCCAATGATTCTACCATTATCCACTATGCTCCAACATATAACGCAGCACCCATGCAGCAAATTCCGGCAGTCATTAACACAGGGTCCAGCAATAAACTTGGGGAACTGCGCTGGGGTCTGGTTCCTTCTTGGGCCAAAGATGATAAAATCGGCAGTAAAATGATCAATGCCCGGGCAGAGTCACTCCTTGAGAAGCCTTCTTTCAAGCGATTAGTAAGCTCCCGCCGCTGCATCATCCCTTCTGATGGTTTCTATGAATGGAAGGCACAGGGCAGCAGTAAACAGCCCATGCGAATCGTGATGCGCGATGGGGGTATTTTTTCAATGGCCGGATTGTATGATATTTGGATGGACCCTGAAGGTAATAAATTAAGTACCTGCACGATTATAACGACTACCCCAAATGAACTTATGGCTGAAATCCATAACCGTATGCCAGTTATTTTGAAGCCTGAGGATGAGCCTGAATGGCTAAGCCGGAGCAATCAGGACGCAAATTCGTTAATAAAGCTTCTTAAACCCTATGATCAGCATCAAATGAGAGCCTATCCGGTTTCCACTGCAGTGGGAAATGTCCGGAATAATACGAAGGAATTAATCAATGAGATATAGAAAACAATATTATTCAAATGGTGGGAATGATTGTCACCCTTTTATTGACACTAATTCTGACCTCGTTGTTAATCCATGAAAAAACATCTTAACCCTGCAGATTAACCGCAGAGTTAAGACCAGCGCCGCTCAATTTGAATTCTACGTCCCATCAATTGATGATACATCTGTAGAAATCTGTCTGCATACAGCTCGGAGGACAGGTTAGTCCGGATATGCCATTCTCCATTCATCCTGATTCTGGCCCGCAGTGCCGGATCATCCATTAAGGATAGAGCAGCATTCACAGCTTCATCCAGCTGCCCTCTCGTGTATATTTTTCCAGTGTGATTGTTAATGACGAGTCTTCGAACGCCGTCTGAATCTGTAGTAAGTACAGGACAACGGCACAACATCGCCTCAGCAACCGCATATCCAAATCCTTCCAGAATCGAGGTGGAAAGGAGCAAACCTCCCGAATCACCAATAATGCTCATATAATCTGCCATTTGCTCATGAGGAATATTGGAATACGAAATTAATCGTGAAGAAATCCCTGTCTCAGCTACAAATTGATCAAAGCTTTCTTTTTGCTCTGGATCAAACAACGTGTCATCCTGAAAAATCCATAAATAAAGCTCGGGATGGATCGTCAGCAGCCTTTGCCCGATTTGCAGAAATTCCCGCCAATTCTTATTCGTTTGAATGCGTCCTACCCAACCGAGGATAGGGAAACTTTTGGCGGGATAATTGGTATATCCAAACTGATCGCAATCGATCGGATCATCAAAACAATATTGTGGAATGGTTGGAAATCCGCCTTTGAAAAGCGCCTGCAAATGGGTTGTTTCCGGATACAGCAGTGCATCGGTGAGCCTGTAAATGCGCTCTGTAAAATTATTAACGACCTGCTCAGCTTCATCTAAGGTACCTAAACCCTGCACTTCAAAAACAAGCGGCCCTTTATACCCAAACCCTCGAATCCGCTCTGCTAAGTTAATATCCGTACACACTACAATTAAGTCAAATGCTTCCCGAGCAAGCATTGCCCTGATCTCGTCATCACTATTGGTAATATGCGTTTGAATGTTACGGATATTCTGCTGTCCTTTTCCATGGTGTGTATACAGTAAATGGCACTCTACACCGCGAGCATATAACGCTTGGCAGCGAACTCGGTTCAGAGTTTGCATACCACCACTCGGGTTATAAAAAGTGAACAAAATCTTCATCATGATCACTCATTCGCAAATTATTTTAGGTAAAAGAGGTCTTCAACAAATCATACAAATCTGCGCTGCGAAACAGCTCATTATAATAGTGGCTTTTGGTCGAGGGGACATGTCTGTGTCGAAATCCAATCAAGCTATGATCATCCGTGTAGTAGTTGGAAATCGTATCCCCACCCGTAGTAATCAAAGCTTCCAGCATGTACTCAATATCGAGCGCTCCTATAAAAACCTTTGGACCTAAAACTATCGTAAATGGGGTGGATAGCTGCTCAATAGCACTGCAAATCGCGTGTGACTCCACAGCCCCAGGCAGCCAAGCGAACGCTGTCGCAGGATGAGGTATGGTTTCCAATAGAGCTGATGGCTGACGTGTAGTTGATAAATCCAGCACCCGGCATTCATAATTGCTATACGTTTGTTCGTACAGATTCTCTATCCTCGTTATTTCATCCGCACAAGCATTCACTACAGGATATAAAACGGTAATCATCGCCGGAATCCCTCTGCGAAACCGCGCCTGATGGCGGGTCAAATGATAGGCATATCTCCATCTACGATGATTTTCAACCGAATGTAACTGGGCAGATACACTAAAGGTAGAATCCACACGATAATTCACCAGTTCCACCGGTATAAAGCGAATCTCACAATGTTCAGCCAGTCTCAGCCAGTAATCATAATCTTCCACCGGTTCCATTCCATAAGCTCCAACAAGCTTCGCAATCTGTGTTTTGTACATAAAAGATACGCCAATGAGCGAATAATCCAGCAATCTCTCTTTGGGCTGTGACTGATAATTACGCTGCGTAGCCAATTGATGTTCGTTGTGAAGAAACTTTCCCTCGTTATCGATGCTTTGAAAAGAACTGAACACGATGCCTAACTCCTGTGGACCTCTAACTAGCGCCCCCCGAAGGATTTCGAGGAAACGGGGTTCATAAACATTGTCGCTGGAAACCCAACTCAAATATTGAATACTGGGCTCACTAAACAAAAGATCAAAGCCAGTATTCAGTGCATGTGCTATACCCCTGTTCTGTGCGTAAGAGATAACCGTTACCCTCGGATCTTCGACAATAATGGATCTCACGAGCGGTTCCATTTCTGGTGCTCCATCGATCACAACAACCAGCCGAAAATTGGTAAAAGATTGGTGTAGAACAGACTGCAGAGCTTGCCGCAGAAACTCCGGCTTTTGGGTATACACAGGCATAACTACTCCTACATCCGCCATGATTTTTACCTCTCTCTACATTGGAGTATAAAATCAGTATATTTTGATTCCTCTCATATGATTGTGTGAATGCCCCTAAAATACTTTATTGCGCCTAAAAAAGCAGCAATCGCCCTATTTCTGTCAGCGACTGCTGCTTAATGGTCTAAACGTTACTATTATATAGGGATAGATAATGCCGTAATCTGCGTCAATTCAGATTGAAGCACTCGCTGATCAGTAACTAGATTTCCGAACTCGTCCAGCCCATACACGGAGGTAACTACTTCTGCCAAAGGAAAAGGACTACTAATTTGTACCTCGTAAGCCAAATTGCCCCCAATGAAAAACTCTCTAATATCAGAACTCTTTGCAGGAACGTAATACCCTGTGACATAAAGCGGAGTAAGAACTGGCATCGAATATGGAACACCAAAAACTTCGACGATCATCATTGCACTCGCATTACTTGTGTTACGAACACTGACTACTACATTACTTGCTGCAGTACCAGTTGCTCTTGTATTTGTAATAAGACCTGTTGTATAAGGCATTTCCTCACTCCTCCTTTTGGTTTCTATCAACTTATTCACCAGGAAGCCGATAGTTGTGAGGCAAGAGGAAGGGGAAACTCGTGGAATAACAGCCAATTAGACAGGTAGAAGATTATATTGATATCATTTCCGTTCCGCTTTGAGGATATGTCGACGGGTGATTTCTGCCTTCTTATAAACAAAAATAAGTACAAATGTTCGCATATAAAGAATAATAGTGTTAAAATAAAGTTATACTAATCCTAAACTAAAGCCTAAGGAGTCTTGCCTAATGAGTCAAAGAGTTGCTTACAATGAAGTTGCACCTGAGGGTATGAAAATCATGATGGATATGGAGATGTACACCAAAAAATCTACGATTAATCGGACTACAAGAGAACTTATCAAAATCAGAGTTTCTCAAATTAACGGATGTGCTTTCTGTATAGATATGCATACATCCGAAGCTCGTAAAATGGGTGAAACTGAACAACGAATTTATTGTTTAAATGTTTGGGAGGAATGTACTTTTTATACACCTGAAGAGAAGGTTGCTCTAGAACTAGCTGAGCATATTACGCTAATCCCTTCCAAAAGAGTTCCGGATGAGCTATATAAGCAAGTACGTGAACATTACGATGAGAAACAATATGTTGATCTTGTGCTGATTATTAATCAAATCAACAGTTGGAACAGAATTTCTATTGCAATGGGAAATACCCCCGCAGCACAATAATTAACATTAATTAACCTTAATGAACACTTTAGGGTGTTCTTTTTTTATTCTCCGCTCCGCACGTTCCACGGCTCCGTTGATATATGAATCATCTCATTAAAATGCCCTGCCAGTATAATCACTAGCAAGGCATTTTTTCTTGCGATCGTGTTGGGTTAGTTCAATAACAATTTCTGATTTTAGTACTCTCTTTTATTTCCCTTCTTTACGTACTCCCACTCAACCTCAACATTTTTCCTAACTCTTTGCAAAAGTTGAAACAAGACTTCCGTTTCTTTTTCAGATAATCCTGCTAACGCAACCAAGTCGGTATGGTCCCCTTCTCTCTTCAGAAAAGAGTAGGCTTGTTTGCCTTTTTCAGTTGTGAATAACCTTTTTATTTTTTTGTTCGTTTCATCGTCTTTCTTTTCAATAAAACCTTGGATTTCAAGCTTCTGAATCGCACGTGCTGCTGTTGTTCGGTCCACCTTTATCATTTCCGACAGCTTTTCTTGAATAATGCCCGGATTCTCATATATCCGGACCAGATATAAATACTGCCCCTTTGTAAGCTCTAATTCCTTGAACTCTATATTACTTATGGAATCTAATGCCCTCGCTATCATTCCAACTTCACGAAGGATCTCTTTCATTCAATCACCTACCAGTTCCAATAATGTTGTATTTACAACAATATTGATTGTATATATACTTATAATTGTCGTTAATTCATTATGACGTTTTTCCTAAAAAAAACAAATACAGAATGGAGTAAGCAAGAATGAATCTTAAAAGAATTACACTAATCGAGGAACTTGAAGCTGCATTTTCAATCAGAAAAAAAGTATTTGTTGAGGAACAAGGCGTTCCCCTTAATGATGAATTTGATGAATTCGATACACTGAATGGAGAATGTGAACATGTCCTGGCCTATTATGATGGGCAACCAGTTGCCACAGGAAGGATCCGCGTTCTTGATGGTATAGGTAAGTTAGAGCGTATTTGCATCCTAGAACCTTATCGTAAATTTGGAATTGGGAAAAAAATCATTTCGGCATTAGAAGAGATCGTGGTGGAAAAGGGGCATCAAAAAGTTAAATTGCACGGGCAAACTCAGGCGGAGGGCTTCTATAAGAAACTTGGTTATCGGGCTTCATCTACTGAATTTATGGAGGATGGCATCCCTCATCTTTTAATGACTAAAGATCTTTCTGCTTCAAAAGAATGAAGAAGTTTAGTGTAACTACGTTTTCCATTTTCACTTGCGGGATTTTCATCTTAACCCTAGGCGTTTCACTAACAATAATCTCTGACCTTGGAGCATCACCTTTTGATGCACTTTTAGTGGGTCTATCCAAAAATGTCGGTCTTACAGTAGGCAGTTGGGAAGTACTGATCGCATGCCTATTGATTGGATGTAATTCATGTTTATCCAAGCAAAGACCGGAATTATTAGGGCTGGTAACTGCATTCATAGCAGGCTTAGGTATTGATATGTGGCTTTTTTTGTTTAACCATCTGATCGAGCCTAATCTGTGGATCAGTAAAATTGCTTTTTATGGTTTAGGCTTAATCGCAATTGGATTAGGTACATCCATTTATTTATACGCAAATTTCGCACCGATTCCAGTGGACCGGCTAACATTAGTACTGCAAACGATAACTAGGCTTAGTATACTATTTACTAGAACAATCATTTATCTTGTTTTCTTATTTGCCGCCATTATTTTCAATGGGCCTATTGGGATTGGCACTCTACTTACCATTTGTTTAGGCGGATTAATTCTTAATTACTTTATGCCACTTACACAGAAAGTCTTGGACCGATTGCTACAACATTAATAGCGAACTCCGCTAAAGAAACTTGATTTATACAACAAACCATAATCTTATCATTGGGAGTGAATAATTTGGAGATTAGAATCGATAACTTAACCGGAACCGAAATCATAGCATTGATCAGTGAACATCTTCAGAGCATGTTTGAGCAATCTCCCCCAGAGAGTGTACATGCGTTGAATTTAGATAAATTAAAAACACCTGAAATCACCTTCTGGAGTGCCTGGGAGCAGGGCGAACTCTTAGGTTGCGGTGCTCTTAAAGACATGGGTAGCCATCATGGTGAAATCAAATCCATGCGTACTTCTACCAAGCATCTTAGGAAGGGCATTGCATCTAAAATGCTTGCCCATATTATTAAAGAAGCTAAGCAACAAGGCTATCGGCGGCTGAGCTTGGAAACCGGATCCACTGAAGGGTTCGAAGCGGCTAGAAAACTATATGAACAATATGGGTTTGAATACTGTAGTCCGTTTGCAGATTACATTGAAGATCCCTATAGTGTTTTTATGACGAAAGAATTATAAGTACTGTAGAGGTGCTTACTTGACTACTAATCAATGGATACCGATTCTCGCAGCGTTCATCGGAGCCTTTTGCTGCTGGATTGCGCTCCTTAATAAACGTAAGAACAAATAGAATCACAGATAATAAAAGATAAAAAAAGACTCCCAAATGGGAGCCTAAAGGTTGATTTATAATACTGTTGAGTTATCTTTCATTGGAGATCTAAATATAAAACATGTAATTGTCAGCCAAACTCTCTTCTTTGTAGTTAATCAAATCATAAAGTGTTGTGGAATCCAGCACATCGGCAATACTGTCGCGAATACGCAACCATAAATCCCGTTTCGCTGCATCGTCCTCTTCCGTGAAGTCTACAGGAGAGATAGGGCCCTCCAGCACACGGATGATATCACCGGCAGTGATAGCATTCGCCTCACGCGACAAAATGTATCCGCCATATGCTCCACGAATACTTTTTACAAGTCCTGCATTGCGCAGAGGAGCAATTAGTTGCTCCAGATAATGCTCGGAAAGACCATTTTTCTCAGCGATACTCTTAAGTGAAGTTGGTCCTTCACCAAATTTCAGTGCAAGCTCCATCATAATTGTTAGTCCGTAACGACCTTTAGTTGATATTTTCAAAGGGGCACCTCTTTCAGTTTAATGTCTGATTATTGTATACTATTGATTCGGCAAGTCATTTGGATTGTCATATCAAGGTATTCCGATAATTACTCTCAGTTTATGTTATCATATCCGAAGTCACAAATGAAATGGAAAACAAAACATTTTACGAGAATGTTCACCCCAGGTGGACATTTTGTTGTTTCCAGTCTCTTATTTCAGAGGTTTAGAGTAGACAGGTATGTTATAATACATTTTGAGCCGGGTGTTCCATGAATGACCGGTATTTTGGGTACAGAAATGGTGATTACGATGACAAAAGCAAAACAAGACACCCGTGTCGTCGTCGGCATGTCCGGAGGGGTCGATTCCTCCGTCACGGCGCTTCTGCTCAAGCAGCAGGGCTATGACGTCATCGGCATCTTCATGAAGAACTGGGACGATACCGACGAATTCGGAGTATGTACGGCCGAAAGCGATGCAGAGGATGTTCGCCGCGTATGCGAGCAGATTGATATTCCTTACTATACCGTTAATTTCGAGAAGGAATACTTTGATAAGGTATTTTCTTATTTTCTCGATGAATATAAGGCCGGCCGGACGCCAAATCCTGACGTCATGTGCAACCGCGAGATTAAGTTTGGAGAATTTTTGAACAAAGCTCTTCAGCTTGGTGCCGATTATGTCGCAACTGGACATTACGCACGTGTTATAGAAGAAGATGGTGTGTACAAGCTGCTCCGCGGCGTAGACAACAATAAGGATCAAACCTATTTCCTGAATGCACTGGGGCAACATCAACTCTCTAAAACAATGTTCCCTATTGGACATCTGCCGAAACCTGAAGTGCGGAGAATTGCTGAAGAAGCAGGACTTTACACTGCCAAGAAAAAAGATAGCACAGGCGTCTGCTTTATCGGCGAGCGCAACTTCCGCGAATTCCTCAGCCAATATCTCCCGGCACAAGCTGGCGATATGGTTGACATAGTAACTGGAGAGATCAAAGGCCGCCACGACGGACTTATGTATTACACGTTAGGCCAACGCCAAGGCCTTGGTATTGGTGGCTCTGGCAACGGCGAACCGTGGTTTGTAGCTGAAAAAGATCTTAGCCGCAACATTCTTTATGTAGTACAAGGAGACAAGCACCACAGCCTGTACTCCACTAGCCTGATTGCTTCCGGTGTTAACTGGATTGACGGTCAAGCGCTTGGGCAAGAGCCGCTGAAATGCACCGCCAAATTCCGGTATCGCCAGCCAGATCAAGGCGTGACCCTTACAGCGCGTGAAGATGGAACGATTAATGTAGCCTTTGATGTTCCACAAAAAGCGATCACACCTGGTCAAGCCGTTGTCTTCTATCTCGGTGAGCAATGTCTCGGCGGCGGAACGATAGAATACGCGGAGAAGGTTGTTCCTTCAGCACAAGTGTGAATGTAAACCAAACTTCTATAAAAGCTTGATCTACAAGTAATCGTAGTAACTCACAATATCTAACTAGCATACCAAAGCACGAAATAGTTGTATTTAATACAGCTATTTCGTGCTTTTTTATTTCTTTTTGGGTTTTAGTTGCACATTGTACAGTTAAACTGAGCTTATATCTCAATAAGTATCCATATACTGATAAATAGTTGTATGAAGTGCAATTAAATTACGTTGGCGCGGCTAGAGCCTATTCTAGTTGTAGGAAATACAATTAAAACGGACATGAAGCCACAATTAGTCGCAGTGCAGTCGCTAACCAGCCAATAACAAAAAAAGCCCCAGCCAAATGGCTAGGGCTTCCCTCATTTAGACTTTAAGGCTCAAGTCCCCATGCTAGAGCACCATTCAAGTACAACGGCACATGATTCCATTCCGTGTACGATGTTTTGGTAGGATCATACGAGTAGTCTCCAACCTCGTTGTAATTGCTCCAGTCCGTTTTGTTGACCCGGATCTGGATATCACCCGTGTTGGCTCCCGGTGCAAGACTGCCTGCACCTGCGCCAAAGGAGATTTCTAAATAATAGTCCGCTCCAGTTTTGGCAGGGTCTACCTTCACGAATGTTCCCTGTATATTACTTCCACCGATGTTAGCATAGTCAACATTAAATTGTTGAGGTTTATCGCCATCAATCGTGTAATAATACCGCAGCTTTACATCGCTAAGCGCTACAGCCGTATCCCCATTGTTAACAATTTGCAGCTGCGGGCGGAACTGATTATCTCCCGGATTGGTATCACTTGTCCGGTACTTCACCACCAAATCTCCTTGTGCCGGAATCGGTACATCCATAGGCTTGGCGTGAACCTCAGGCGAATTCGGGCTCTCTCCAACCACGTTGGAAGCACTAACTACATAGTAATAATCCGTACCGTTAACCACGGAAGTGTCACTGTAAGTAGCTTGAGTGACAACAGCCACATCGCTGTAAGGGCCACCAGTTGTTGCAGCTCTTTTCACAGTATAGCTTGTAGCTCCAGTTACGTTGTTCCAACTAAGATCTACAACTTGGTTACCAGCGACCGCACTTGGTTTAGAAGGTGCTTTTGGAGCTACTGGCTCCGTAGGCACGCTGCTGTTGATCAGTCGATCGTATTCTGCATAAGCAGTTGCCATATCTACTTGCGACCAGAAGCGATGGTAGGTAAATTCAGGGGCCCCATTGTCCCATGTTTTAGTCACTTTATTAAAAGAAGTATTGTATTTGTCCAGCAGATATTGCCACTTAGAGTCATTTACGATATTTGGACGGATATCGGTATAGCTTGCATATACCCCATTTCCGCCTTTAGCAGGATCGGAAGGCACTGTTGATGTACCAGGGATTGTATTTCCTTGGCCGAATGTACCTGTCCAGCCGCTTGGGAAATAGACTTCTTTAGTGAAATAGCGAGAATAATCTGCACGGCTTTCGGTAGTTGCAATACCAATTCCATCGTTATAACCCCATGCCGTGTCTAACAAAGATTTAGCCAGTACCTGAGCTTCTCCTCCCAGAGTACTGTAGCTGCCATGTTCAGCTTTGGTGCCAGCCGCATAGAAGGTAAGTGCCTTAATATAGCTGCCCAGTACACCTGTATCTTGGCTTGGACTCTTAGTTACGGCTTTCAGGTTATTGTTTGCAGTAGAACCACTGAAGCCATTCCACGTATTAGGTTGTCCTGTCCATTCCACATTACCTGGAATCCAGAATTCTCCTGGTGCAGAGACTGTAGCCACTTGCGGATTGGCGCCTCCAAGAATTCGATTTCCTTGGCTGTTCAGATAGTAACCTTCAGCATCCGTAACTGGACGTTTGTTGGCAAAAGCATAATCTTTAGACCAATCTACCCAATTTTCTATAACTTGTTTTGCCATTTGGAAGTTTTCAGATGTAGTGTCTCCGTTAGAAGCAAGGATATAGTACAGCTCTGCTACCCGCTCCACACTCCATGCCTGCATTCCGAACCAGTTATTGGATGGAGGATCGTGGTAGACTGGAGCTTCGTCATAGGCCATGCCATAAAAAGTACTGGTTCCAGCTGGATAAGCCTTGTAAGCGCCTTGATAACTATTGGTCGCTCCACCGGCAATTGCCCCTTCAGAGGACTGCAGCCAAGTATAAAATTCCAATTGACGTTTCAGAGAATTTTCCCAATCCTGCCCACCTGTAGCTGATGACGGAATCAGACCACCATCCGAATCAGAAAGTGCGTAGGCAGCTACGACATTCTGATACCCTTGGTGGGCATGGCTCGCACCGATTCTCCAAGCCCAGTTTCCTGTAGCTCCAAGTCCACCGCCCCATGCGGTATACCAAGCCAGAAGATATTGATTAGAGTCTTTGCCAGTCCCGGCATCAGGGGTGCCGTCAGTAGCAGCACTTCCTACTTTTTGGAAGTATTTATCATACATACCGTAACGCAGGAAATCGCCCATTTTCTTAGCTTTATTCAAATACACTGTATTGTTGTAGCCGAGCTCTTTAGCCCAGTACATTGCTTGTACTGCGCGTGCATCGGCATCTGTAGCATTTGTGTAACGCCATTGAGCGGAAGGCACGTTAGCTTCTTTTGTGAATAGACTCATGAAGCCTTCGTTTGCTTTTCCGAACGTTTTGTCATCTTGAGACGGGTGAGGGACCGCCTCCCAAACGGACTCTTGTTCACCCCGTTGGAATGTATTCACATAAGCGGCTGTATGCGTAGGATTCAGCAAGTTGCCGAAGCCGTACCAGTTGTCCACGTCTACCAGCCAGTGCATCAAGTAGGTCTGGTTGTTGCCATACGTCGCCTTCAATTCAGCATCTAGCGGATCTTTACCTGCTGTATACTGGCCACCTAGCTGACTTGGATACTGATCCGGCTGAGCATGCTCCGCTGCATACGTAGCCGGGCTGTTCGGATTGTAATAACTCATGGTTGGCTGCTCTTCCTTGCCATCACCTTCGTTAATAGGAATGATATATTTCTCCATGTTGTCCCAAGCGGATTCCAGCTTAGTCCAGTCCCCTGTGTGATAACCATAGAGTACCTCAAGCCACATCCAATAACTGTAAGCTTCTGAGGTCGTCATATGTCCGTAATCAGGGGCTTCACTCATCAAGGTCTCTACCGCATGATAAGGTACTCCTTCGGCAGAGAAATAACCATTTGCGGGGTCTTTTAGCTGCGCATATAATTGCAGAAATCGCGTCTGCTCCGTAGTTGAAGCGTGAGCAGTCTGAGGTCTAAAATTAAATAGACCGGTCATGAGTGAGAGAAACAGGACTGTGGCCATTATTACAGAAACAGGCTTCTTTATTAAGCTCAATTTCATCATCTTAGGCAAGCTCCCTCTCTTGGATATATTTATGGTTCTAAGCCCCATACAAGTGTTTCACCTTGATAAAGTGTAACCTTATTCCAATCGGCAAATGTCTGCTGAACCGCGCTGTAGGAATAATCATCCGTTTCATTATAAGCCGTCCAGTCCGTCTTATTGGTGCGAGCCTGAATCTCGCCGCTATCTCCACCAGGCGCTATACTTCCAGCCCCTGCACCAAAAGAAATCTCCAGATAATAATCCGCGCCCGTACTGGCGGGATTCAGCTTAACAAAACTGCCGCTTAAATTACCACTGCCCACTACAGCATAATCACAATGAAACTGTTGTGGTTTATCCCCATCCACAGTGAAATAATAACGCAGCTTCAAGCCGCTAAGTGCCACAGACTCGGTTCCTGTATTCATAATTCGGAACTGAGGGCGCAGCTGTCCATCACTGGCATTCGTATCATTCGTACGATATTGCACCTTCAAATTTCCCGTTGTGGGCTGTGTCGGTTCTTGGGGATTAGCACTAACCTGTATAGATGGCAAGCTCTCCCCTACACTATTCGTGGCAGTGATCACATAATAATAAGTGGTTCCGTTCACCCGTCCACTATCCATGTAATCCGTTCCCGTGACATTCTCAAGCACCGTATACGGGCCTCCACTCACTTCACTGCGTTTAACGGTATATTCACTGACCCCGCTAATCGCATTCCAAGTCAAATGGACAGTCCCATTACCTGCTACAGCCTGAACATTAGTCGGACGTGCAGGGACTTGAGGTTCTCCAGGTTGTCCGCCACCCGCTGGAAGTTCTCCATACATGTGCACACCTGCTTCAAACACCGGAATGTTCGCTGTTTTTACAGGAGTTACTCCTTGAGCTGCCACCCCTTGGAATGAAAAATCATTAGCATTATTCCAGAAGTTAGTGTTCAGCGGAGCTGCAATTCGGAATTGAATCTCCTTACGATGAGCAGATTGTCCACCCGGATAAATCAAAGTACCTGTAAAATCAACCTTAGTATAGTAGATATGGTTAGCTGCATCGTAAGGCTGAAGTGCAGACACCGTTCCACCCTGATTGTAGCCTCCCGCTGTAACCGTAATATCCTCAGGACCATAACCAGCCGCTATCGCTTCACTAAGATCCACATAATAGTTAAAAGACATCTCTTTACTGGCCCTTGCCGGCCAGCCCGTACGGTTATTCAGCAATGCTCGAATCTCTACAAAGTTGCTGCCACTAGCATTCACAGAGGCTTCGACAAACATCTCATCTTCACGTGTCTCTGCAGGTGGAAATTGTGCAAGGGGCTGTTGCCCTTGTCCATGCAGCAGCACCATTTTTGCAATAGCTCCTGTAAAAGCTGCATTGTAATCGGTTGCAACTTCATTCGAGACATAATCGTTAATGGAGTCGGTGTAACTGTCTGTTTTGGACGGGCCTCCAACTAGCGCTCCGTACAAGACATGGCGATGATTTACCGGAACGCTCTGACTATCATTCCATGATCCATGTGAGGTTCGATGATGGGGATGCTGAGGAGAATTATTACCAAAACCGATAACATAACTGCTGTTTCGTGGATTGTCGCCAAGCATATACGTAATTTGTCTCTCCGCGAAAGAGCGCGCCGTATCTTTCTTCACCGGATCGCTCACCCAGTCTGAGTAAACGAAGGCCATAAAAGCCTGATTGGCTGCATAACGCAATGCGCCCCATTGATCCAGATGGGCTAGTCCGCCAGGTGTATAGGCAACACGGTCACTTGTTCCACCCACTCCAGTCGTCCAATACTGCATATTCCGTTCAGTGGATTGAATGAACTTGGTCTGCCCGGTGATTCGTGCCAACAGTAATTGAGCGCCATAATGCTTGTCGTCCCAAGACTGTGTCCACTGATACCCCCAGTTTCCAGCCTGATTCGTTCCCCATTGATCGCTTGCTGCAATAGCCTTATTGAGATACTGCTGATCGTTAGTCGCCAAATACAACCAGACAGCCCCCCAGCTCAATTCATCCGCGTAACCGCTCCAAGAATTATAATATTGTTTGACGTCGGTAATGCTGTCGGAATAGGAGCCGCGATAAGTGTCTGCAAAATTGTAAAGCTGTTTAGCATGCAGCAGCAGCTTGTCCGCGTATACGGCATCCGTATCCCTGAAAATAATGGATGCTGAAGCTAACGCTGCAGCTGTTTCTGCGGCAAGATCTGATCCGGGATGAGTGGCATCAATTTTGTAGGAAGGTCTCTGCATCTGCATGACTTCTGCGGGTCCCCACCAATTATGATCGGTTGTTCCGTTACCAACTTGTCCCCACAGCTCGTTAGGAGCGGTATGAGCTTTCACAAAATAATCGGTTGCCCAGCGAATATTGTCTAAAATTTCCTCCAGCTGCCCAGACCCCTCATATCCTTGCTTGTACTCATAAACTGACCATGCCAGCATCGTTGTAGAATAAGCCATAGGCAAACCGAATTTAACGTGATCACCGGCATCGTACCAACCACCAGTCAGATCATGTCCCACATCCGCCCCGTCCAAAAGACCGGAATCGCCCCGCCATTCCACCCGATTGTTATCTGGCAATTCACCAGACCGCTGGGTTTCGTAGAAATAAATAGATTTTTGTAGAACCTCCGCATAGTTGTAGTCTCCGGCCGCTGCCTCTGCTATCGCCGGTTGAAATGCAGCATTTGAACAAAATGTAAGCGTAAACAACAAACTGAACACCAGTCCTTGTTTCCTATACCTCTTGATCATTTCTACTGCCCCTCTCTTCAGTGAATGCCACAAGAAAGATTACACCTCAGTCCCGTAACACCTCCCTCACTTGAATCAGGTACCTGTCATTGCGATCATCCACTCACCTCACTCTAAGAGCTATATTTAAGCGAAAGTTTCGCTCTCACCCAAAATATACCATATCTTTCATTAAAACACTATATTTTTACAGGAAATAATGCACAAAATATAGGAATAATTGTTAATTTAACGGAAAATAAAAAACAGCAGCTCAGGATTTCTCCTTGAACTGCTGTTCATTAATCCCCTCTTACTGAGCCACCGCAGCTTTATCTGCAGAAACCGCAATGTCGTTATAATAGAGTCCGGTTCCATCACCAATTGCAAAGTTTAGAACACGGTTATTAACCGGCACAATCACAGCACGATAAAGTGTTGGGAATACTGGAATCTCATCAACCATAAATTGTTGCCACTCTTTATAGATTTCTTTACGTTTGTCTACATCAAATGCAGCCTCAGAGATCCCTTCGGCGAGCAAACGATCGTTCTCTGCACTGGAGTAACGTGGGAAGTTATAGATTGCATCTTTACCGTACAGGCCTGATGGGTCAACGTCAATCCCTACCCCCCAAGCACCTTGGTACACATCAACAGTAGGATCATCCTCACCATTTTGACCTATGCGATCATAGAAGGTATTAAACTCTACCATTTCCAAAGTTACATTCAGACCAATCGCTTTCCAGGATTGTACATAATATTGAGCCAGCGGCTCAGCAATGTCTCCACCAGTCATCGAAATGAAATTAATCTTCAGCTCGCTGCCATCTGGATTCGTTCTAAATTCACCGTTTAATTTGTAACCAGCGTCATCCAGGATCTTTTTAGCTGCTTCTGGATCAAAAGCTACGCCCGGATTGGTAGTATCATGGAATTCTGGATGGGACGGTGGAATCAAGGTAGTCGCATTCCAACGCAGACCATTATAGAACTTTTTACCAACAGTATCATTGTCAACCGCAGCCCACATTGCTTTACGAAGATTCACATCCGCCATTTTAGCTTTAGGATCGGTAACAACCTCTTTTTTCGTTGCATCCCATTTGCCAAGCTTAAATCCAATATACGTATACGCACGGTCAACCGCCCCGAGATACTCAACATTTGATAGCTTCGCATTATCTGGGAATTGATCAATAGGGAAGGAATCCACCAAGTCAACTCCACCAGATTTCAGTTCTTGTACAATCGTTGTTGGGTTGATAACCTTCAAAATTACTTTATCCAGTTTAGGGGCTCCACGCCAGTAATCTTCATTCTTAACAAATACTACAGACTCACCAGGAACGATACTCTCTACTTTAAAAGCTCCGAAGCCAATTGGCTTTTGGCGGACTTCAGGGGAAGAGGAGATTTTGGCAACATCCATGCCGCCAAAGATATGTTTGGCTAATGGATAAATCCATACGCTACCCGTTAACAAGGAAGGTGTAGATTGCTTATAAGTAATTTGCAGTTTCTTATCACCCAGCACTTTAATCCCGGATATGGTCTTGGCCTTACCGGAATGGTACTCATCCATGCCTTCAATATTAGTGAAGTCAGAACCGTAACGAGGACCATCATAAGCAGGATTACCAATAACTTCATGGGCGAACAACCAGTCTTCAGCCGTTACTGGCTTACCATCCTGCCAGTTTACATTGTCGCGAATCGTAAAGGTAAAGGTACGTCCATCTTCTGCAACTTCATAAGTAGCCGCACCATCATTAGTATAAACATAGTCTTTATCCCAAGTTAACAAACCTTCATCAAACCAGTTCAGAACTTGAGCATCTGGATCTCCAGAATAGAAGTTCCAGTTCAAAGTGCCTTCAAATGGACTATCGGAAACAAGTCCAAATGTAATTGTCCCTCCGTCAATAGCTTCACCTTGGTTAGTCTTAACGTTACTGAAATCTTTAATGTTATAAAGTCCGTCTTCTGCCTCAGGCGCGGCCGTTGCTTCTGCGGTTGCCGCAGGTGCGCTGGCGTTAGGAGCTGCTGTTGATTCAGCCGCTTCGTTGTTGTTCTTGGAGCCGCAAGCCGCAAGAGCGAACAACATTACAAACATTAATGAAACTAGTAAAGCTTTTGAACGAATGGCTTTTCTCATTTAATCATTTCCTCCCTTATTATCCTTTTCTTTGTCTTGCGTCGGTCGCACGTTTTAGCGCTTGACCCACATTATTTATACTCAACATCAATACCAGGATCAGCAATGATGCGGGTAACCAGATCCACCATCTGAACTCAAGAGTCTGCGGATTTCTCGCATAGCTTACTAGAGTACCCAGACTGGGTGTACTTTCTGGAAAACCAAAACCTAGAAAGGATAGGCCTGATTCCAATCCAATATTAGCTGCCAGATTCAAGGTCATTGTTACGATAATGATTGAGCTTAAGTTCGGCAGAACTTGCGTAAACATAATTTTTAGATTGGAGGAGCCTAGGGTCTTAGATGCCTGAACATAATCCAATTCCTTCTCTTGTAATGTCTTGGAACGAATGAGCCTGGCAATCCCCATCCAAAGAAATGCTGTCATGATAAAGGAGAAGGTCAACGTATTGTATTTAGGAACTGCGCTGACAAAAGCTATAACAATCATTAGAAAAGGTAGAATCATGAAGAAATCTACAATACGCATCGCGACATTATCTACCGTTCCCCCAAAGTAACCTGAGACTAAACCTACCAGAATACCGATAATTCCCGTAAAAAATGTAACCATAAAGGCAATAGACATGGAATTTCGTGTTCCTATAATTAATTGACCGAATACATCCCGTCCTCCATAATCAGTCCCCAGCCAATGCACAGCCGAAGGCTTCTCATATAGGGCGAACAAGTCAACCGTGACAATTTCTTTCTGATCTAAAAATAAGGAGATCCCATATACAGCAGCAATAATCGTAAATAGGAAAATCAACGAGACCAGTGCCAGCTTATCCCGCACCATCTCCCGCCAAACAATTTTGAAGCCCGATGGACTTTTATCAGTTTCCTGCAGCAGAGCTATCTCTGCGCTCGTCTTTGCCATTTCATTCACCCCAAAGTGTTCATCTTCTTATTTAATCCGGATACGAGGATCTACGATACTTAAAATAATGTCTGATAACAACGCACCGACGATGGAAGCAACCCCATACAGAAGAACGAGGGCTGTTACCACGCTGAAATCCCGAATCGTTATCGAACTTAGAAACAGCAAACCCATTCCTGGATAGCTGAAGATCGTTTCAACGAACACCGTACCACCGATTAACCCAGTGATCTCATATCCAAAAAATGCAGCGATCGGCAGCAAGGAGTTTCTCAAAATATGACGATTGTATACGCGTGACTCCGAAGCCCCTTTAGCTCTAGCAGTGAGAATGAAATCTTTTTGCTTCGTATCAATGATCTCATTTCTCAGATATTGGACGGTCCCAACCGTTGCAATTAGCGCCATAGATAACGCAGGCAGAAGCAGATGGTAGAATTTACTCCAGAAGTGACTTAGTGTACCTGGAACTTCCCCGGGACTGACACTGCCGCTGGTAGGAAACCAATGAAAATGAAATCCGAAAACCCATACCATTAAAAGTGCAAAAATAAACAACGGTGCAGCAAATCCAATATAGGTATAGCCAGTTATCAAGCGATCCAGCCACGAATCGTTATAACGTCCGCTGGTAATACCAAGCGGGATAGCAATAAGGTATGTAAGAATCAGCGTAACAATGGCCAGCCAAAGTGTGTTCATCAGGCGTTGTCCGATTAGTTCTGAGACCGGCATTTTGAAACGGAAGGACTGGCCGAAATCCCCTTGTATCGCTTTAGTGATCCAATCCCAGTACTGGATGTACCATGGATCATTTAGACCGAGCTTTTCTCTCATCGCATCAATGGCCGCCGGATCAATATTCGGATCGAGCATTCCTGAGAGTGCGTCACCAGGCATCGCCTTCGCCATAAGAAAAACAAGAATACTTAATAGAACTACTTGAGGGATCATTATAAGAATTCTACGAACGATAATCTTCCACATATTCTCAACCTTTCTCAGGCAAGGCTACCAGATGAGTCTCGGAAATTGATTTTAATGGATAAGCCATGCCTTCTTCATCAAAATAATTCCGGTGCGCTTGTTCATATTCCTTGCTTACTGATTTTCTGAATTCCGTCTGCTTTTCTCTCTGTTTCGGATCAATATCAGGAATGGCGGCAATGAGTCGTTTGGTATAAATATGCTGAGGATTGTCAAAAATATCTTTAGCAGTCCCTTGCTCCACATGTCGTCCTTTATACATAATCCCTATGTGATCGCACATATGCCTGATGATCCCGAGATCATGACTGATAAATAGAAAAGTAAGATTCAGCTCTTTTTGAATGTCCTGCATGAAGTTAAGCACCTGTGCCTGTACTGAGACATCTAGCGCAGATACCGGCTCGTCAGCAATAATAAGTTTTGGCTTGAGTGCAATTGCTCTGGCAATTCCGATCCGCTGCCGCTGGCCGCCAGAAAATTCATGCGGATATTTCAGGATGTTCTCAGGACTTAAGCCTACTTGTAAAAGCAATTCCTGCACCCGGCGTTTTTCTTCCCCTGGAGACATTTTTTCGAAATTACGCAACGGTTCTGCAATAATATCGAGTACACGCTTCTTAGGATTTAAGGAAGAGTACGGATCCTGAAAGATCATCTGAATGTCTTTGCGGACATTTCTTTGCTTTCGTACACCCCTCAAGGCCAAATCTTGCCCTTCAAAAATCACGCTGCCGCTAGTAATAGAATTAAGACCTATAATCGCGCGACCCGTTGTCGTCTTTCCGGAACCAGATTCACCAACCAGACCATAGGTTTGCCCAGCTTCAATGGTAAAATTAACATTATCGACAGCCTTAACTACGCCAACTTCCCTTCGAAAAACACCGCCGTGGATCGGAAAATGTACTGCTAAATTTTTAACCTCAAGAAGTCCCATTGTGGATTGCCTCCTCGTTAGTATCAGGGAAATGGAAATTGTTATAACAGGTGCAGCGAACGAAATGTCCGGGTGCGACTTCATGCAGCTGTGGGTTCTCCTCATGCTCCGATTCAGGAATCCAAGGCGTCCGTGCCGAGAAACGGCAGCCCTTACGCGGAAGGTTTTGCAGTGGTGGAACAATCCCCTGAATCACATGCAACCTGGATTTTTCTTCTTTTGCCGTTGGAATGGAGTTTAATAAGGATCTCGTATATGGATGTTTCGGATTAGACGTCAACGTAAAAATATCTGCGATTTCGACGATTTGTCCGGCATACATCACCGCAACACGGTCAGCCATTTCGCTTACAACCCCTAAGTCATGAGTGATTAAGATAATGCCCGCTTCCATATCGTTTTTTAATTTTTTAATAAGTTCAAGGATTTGTAATTGGATAGTCACATCTAGTGCTGTGGTAGGCTCGTCGGCGATCAAAAGCTTGGGTCCATTGGCTATCGCAATGGCGATAACCACCCGCTGCCTCATGCCACCGGATAATTCGTGGGGGTACTGCTGATATGTATGCTCGGGACGGGAAATTCCAACCTTGGTCAATAGATCAATGACCTTCTCTTTTCGCTGTTTCTTAGAAAGCTTGGAATCATGTAGGATAAGTACTTCTTCAATCTGTGAACCGATGATCATTAGCGGGTTTAAAGCGGATAAAGGATCTTGAAAAATCATAGACATTTCTTGGCCGCGCAGCTTGTTTAGTGCAGCAGGAGACATAGTAACGATGTCCTGGCCCTTGTATTTGATTTGTCCGTCAATTCTGGCTCTGGTATGCAGCCCCATAATGGAAAAGGCGAGCGCACTTTTTCCTGAACCAGATTCTCCAACGATAGCCAGAATTTCATTTTTGCGAACAGACAGGGTAACATCATCAACCGCAGCATAATAGTCGTCTGCAATTCTGAACGATGTCGACAAATTTTTGATTTCTAGTAGTTCTTCGCCCATATTCATCACCCTAACGACAAGGATTTCAAAATTAACACAATGAAAATATTATGTAAATTTTGATATAAATAGTGTTGATTTTCATGAAACATTTTGAAATAACCAATGTGATGATAATTAACACTGTTAAGAATACTACCAGTAGTTCAATCGGAAATAAAAATGAACATCTCGTAACTTTGTAGTTCATTTTAATTAACTTATGGTAAATTATCAATCTTTTCCTATAAAAAATTTTCAATCGATGTGATTAAAAGTAACGTAGGCAACAAAAAAACGGCTCTAGGCCGCCTTTTTTTGGGAATTATTTAGTTCGACTGAAAGTTAAAATCTTTGGCTTTCCAGCATGAAATTGGAAGGTATTACAGTCGCTAGCTGCTCACTGCTCCCGCCGAAGCTTTTGATTATGACGAATCTTAATCTCATTGCCTTGCTCAGTAGCTTGATAAAAAACACGCTGAGAAATCTCCTTAGGCAAATACTCTTGCTTCACATAATGCCCCGGAAAATTGTGCGGATATTGATATCCTTCATGCCCTAACGCAGTTGCACCTTTATAGTGCGTATCACGCAGATGCAGCGGTACCTCCGCTGATTTGATCTCATCCATACTTGCCATTGCATTGGAAATAGCCATAACCACAGCATTAGACTTCGGACTTTCCACTGCAAAAAGAATAGCTTGGGCAATGTTCAGCTTCGCCTCTGGCCAACCATTGTTTCGATACGCATCCAGCGCACTCACCGCTTGAACCATAGCTTGGGGATTAGCCAAGCCGATATCCTCACTGCTGGCTGCAATCAGGCGCCGAATAAAAGTCATAGGGTCCATTCCAAGCTTTTCTACCGCATACAGAAACCAAAACAACGCGGCGTCGCTGGAACCGCGAATACTTTTATGAAAAGCGGATAGCACATCATACTGCGTAGATTCATCAGCCTTCACAATGGGGCGCCGAATGGATTCCTCTGCCACCTCCAGCGTGATATGAACACTTCCATCAACTTGTGGTGCGGTAGTCAGGGCTGCCAGCTCCAGTGCATTTAGTGCCCGCCGGATGTCTCCATTAGCCATTGTTGCAATATGCAACAAAGCCTCCTCATCGACCTGAAGCTCCATAAATCCAAGACCTTTCTCTTTGTCCGCCAAGGCTCTGCGCATTGCGATCAAGCTGTGTTCACTCGTTAATGCCTCCAGCTGAAATAAGGTGGAGCGGCTCATAAGCGCCCCATTAACATAATGGAACGGGTTCTCTGTAGTCGCTCCAATGAAGGTAATAGTCCCTTTTTCTACTGCTGGCAAAAGCGCATCCTGGCGTGAGCTATTAAATCGATGCACCTCGTCCAGGAACAGGATCGTCTTAGTGCCGTACAATGTTTGATTGTTCTGAGCTCGCTCAATAACCTCCCGTACATCCTTCACGGTAGCTTCCACCGCATTCAGACGTACGAACTCTCCTTGCGTGTGATGAGAAATAATATGCGCGAGTGTCGTCTTGCCGCATCCCGGGGGGCCATAGAGCAAAATCGAAGAGACTTGATCCGCCTCAATCGCTCTTCGCAGCAGCTTCCCCCGACCTATGATATGCTCTTGACCAATATATTCATCAAGATTCTCCGGTCTCATCCGGTCCGCAAGCAGCCGTCCGCCCCCGGTGTCCTCTCCGAAAGAAAATAAATCCATAACTCCACTTCCTTGCTATATTCTTGTAAAAGCTCAATGTAAATCCTCTCTATCATACCATATCACAGGGAAGGATTAGGATGCCCTGCCGGGTCAAGGTAACAGTATCAGCATAGACTTATTTTACGCCAAAATAAAAAGAGCATGATCTCGTCTTAGAAAGGCGGGAGCCATGCTCTTTTTTCAAAATATAAGAAAGTATAGGTTTCACGCTACACTTTATCCTTATGATTTCTCGCATAACGCTTACCGTCCTTCTAAGGACACCAGAGGCGTTTATGCTTGAATTGCAAGCTAGCAATTTACTGCCAGCCGCATTTTTGATATGATTTTACGAATGCTTTCTTCCGATAGATGGTACTTCTTCTGAAGTTCCGCTACGGAATCACCGCTTCGATGACAACTGAAAATTTCCTTGTTCCGGTTCGCTATTTCTTTCCTCGAACCGCTGTTCTCGCCCCATCGAACCCGCTCTTCCGTCTTCTTTGGGATGTAGAGCAGTTCACCTTGGATGTATCCCTGAAGCTCTTCGAGTAAGCCAGGGGGGAGCACATCCTTCCCATTTACATAACTCAACTTGCATTTCCTCCTTCAACAGGTGTGTCCCTATGCGTCGGTCAACTAAGTTTTTAGTTATAATCACGTCACCTGCCTCCTTTCTTCTCCTCATATTTGGAAAAATCCGTAATTTCATTATATAAAAACCTTTTGGTAGCGTCTACATTCGATTTCATAAATTTCGTTCTTATGGATAAGTGTGGTACTTCTTATGTTAGTAATAAGGAGGCCGTAAGGCCTCCTCGCTTTAAGCAGGTTTCCGTCTTAAACGGAAACCACCTCGTATACTGAAATCATTTCAATCAGCCTCCTTCCAGAAGTGTTCTTGCCCGGCCGGACACTTATTATTAAGCCATACCTATGGGGGAGTTACAAGACCAAGAACAGTTATAACCATTCTCCACCAGTCTTACTCTCCCTCAGAATCGCTTCCAGCCGCCGTTTGCACATAGGAAGGAACTTCCCCATTATGGAGCAGCCACAGCTCATGGAGAGCACGTGTACAGCCGACATACATCAGCTTCGCGTCCCAAGCCGTCGCTCCATAATGGTCTTGATCGGCATCTGCTAAGATCACCGCATCGAACTCCAAACCTTTTGATAAATAGACAGGCAGCACCGATAACCCGCCCTGATATTGCGTCATACTGCCATCAATCAGATGAATATCTTCAAAATGCTGTGCCAGCTCCGCATATAGTTCTGCAGCCTCATGAAGATTTCTTGTTAGGACAGCCACCGTACGGTATTCCCTTCCTGACAGAGACTTCAGTGCAGAGGTTATTGTCCGCAAGCGAGCTTGCTCATCAGCCACCAGTTCCCCAGCATCCTCGCCATAGGCGATCATACGCACGGGATCTCCACTACGAAACACAGGAACAGCCAGCAATGAGCTCTCCACACCTGAAGATAGAATTCCATTAGCGAAGTCTATAATTTCCATAGTAGAACGATAGCTGCGTGTCAGCGCGTGATAAGCCGTGTTCTCAGGGGCAAACAACGTCTGCATCTCTTCCCACGCGTGTACGCCTTTATAGGCATGTATGCCCTGCGAGAGATCACCCAGGATCGTAAAGGAATGGCCTCGCACATATAAATCCAGAACGGCAATTTGGAAAGGTGAAAAATCCTGAGCCTCATCGATTACTACATGGTCAAAGCGAGTAACGCCCTCATCACCATTCAAAAGATAATGGATATACAGCAGCGGAGGTAAATCCTCTTCACGTATGATGCCTTTTTTCAGCTCTTTTGCCGTTTCCTTCAACACAGCTGCCGGAATTTCCTCTGGCGGTTCAACCGGCCAATCCTCAGGAAGTTTAGCTGCTCGGAAAATTTGCTTATAGATCGTTAATGGATCATATTTAGGCCATTTGGCACTATAAGCCTTCTCTCGCTGCGCGCCTTTTTTCTTGCGATCCTTCATAGCAGCAGCTGAAGGACTCTTCTTCAGTTCCATCTCAATCCAGCGATGAATCCGCGCCATTACCCGTTCCTTGCGCTTGGCTGGAGGATAGGGAGCATACTCCTCATTATGCCAGCGCAAAATCATAGAACGTCGTAGCACCGCACCCTCCCACGGGCTAAAATCACCCTCAGGTACAGAGCTGCTTTCCAATAGCTTGATACTGGACTCTATGATTCCCATCAGCACCGTGGAACCCTTGAAGCGCCCTGGTGTCTCTTCTGTAATTACCGGCATGCCGCCAGGGGTTTCGAACCAGCGGTTCATCGTCTCTGTCGCATCCTGTTCCGGCAATTCCAGTCCTAGTACATTAGCCGCCCAATCCGGAAATGTACTTTGAGCAATATTACCTACCCCGAGCTCAGGCAATACGTCCGAGATGTAATCCAAAAACATCCGGTTTGGTGCAAAAATGATCATTTTTTCCGCAGAAACCTGATCCTTGTATTGATACAGCAGAAAAGCAAGCCTGTGCAGTGCAACGGTTGTTTTACCGCTTCCTGCCACGCCCTGAATGATTAGCGCTGTATTTTTGGCAGCACGGATAATCTTGTCCTGCTCCTCTTGAATGGTCGATACGATATCCCGTAGACGATTATCCTTGTTCTCCCCAAGTCGATAGACGAGAAACTCATCTGATACAATCGGTGCATCGCTTTCCCGATTGTACGTATCCGCGACCCGCTCCAGAATTTGCTTCCGAATCACCACGTTGCGTTTGAGGTATACCAGCCCCTCTATTAATCCCTCAGGAGCTTCATAGGAGGCTGGCTCGGTACCGCCGGTAAACGAATAAAACAGGCTTGCTACCGGTGCGCGCCAGTCGATGACTAGCGGACGGTCGCTTACCTGCTCGCGGTCTACGCCGATTTTGCCTATATAGAGTGCCTTCCGTTCATTCTCATCATTGCCTTGAAAATCAAGCCGTCCGAAATAAGGCTCCTGCCTAAGCTTGGCAAGATCTTTGCGCTTCTGATCACGGTTCGCTTCCAGCACCTGTTCCGTATAGTCATGTCCCGTGTACACTGGTGTCTGCTGGAGCTTCTCCAGCAAAGTGTCAATTTCAGTAAGCGCTTGATTCAGCCTGTCTTCTTCCTCTTGATAGGCACTTTGAAAGTTGTCTTCCAATTTCAGTTACCTCCTAAAAGTTTATCGAGCTTAAATTTTCATGCTCCTACGCCCATTTCTCACGCAAAAGGATACCCATTGTAGCACAATCAGCACTTAAATACCAAATCTTTCAAATGATTTGACTAAACTTATAAGTTCTCCAACCTAAAGCACTTTGGTGCTCCTTAGCTCGCACAAGCGTCGAATGTTTGGGACAAACCAAAGGCATTTTTGCCTTTGCTTTTGAGCGCTTCCACACATTTCGCTCCGATCAGAGGCATTTTTGCTTTTGATTGCGGCGTCCAGGCACATTTAGCTCGCATCAGAGGCATTTTCGCCTCTGTTTTCAGCGTTCGCACACATTTAGCTCCGATCAAAGGCATTTTTGCCTTTGATTTCGGCATCTACGCGCATTTAGCTCCAATCTACGGTATTTATCCCTTTGATTTCGGCGTCTACGCACATTTAGCCCCAATCAACGGTATTTATCCCTTTGGTTTCGGCGTTCGCACACGTTCGGCTCGAATCAACGGCATTTTTGCCTCTGTTTTCGACGTTCGCACACATTTAGCTCCAATCAAAGGCATTTTTGCCTTTGATTTCGACGTCCAGGCACATTTAGCTCGCATCAGAGGCATTTTCGCCTCTGTTTTCGGCGTTCGCTCGCATTTCGCTCCAATCAACGGTATTTATCCCTTTGTTTTCGACGCTTCCACGCATTTGGCTCGAATCAACGGTATTTTTC
Source organism: Paenibacillus sp. FSL H7-0323 (assembly GCF_038002725.1). Taxonomy (NCBI): domain Bacteria; kingdom Bacillati; phylum Bacillota; class Bacilli; order Caryophanales; family Paenibacillaceae; genus Paenibacillus; species Paenibacillus sp. FSL H7-0323. Next base: position 3,439,551 of record NZ_JBBODB010000001.1, read on the forward strand.
CCTTTGATTCTGACATCTACACGCATTTAGCTCCAATCAGCGGTATTTATCCCTTTCTTTTCGACGTCTACGCACATTTGACTCAATCAGCGGCACACGCAATTACCTCTTTGATTTCAACGCTGGCTGATAGAGCTAATTAGTGTGCAACAGGTCCCTCGCAATCAAAGAAACTGGATGCCGCACTATAGCACAGCCTGCAAAATAAAGTTAGCCACAAACAAACCAGCAATTCCATACAACGCAGGTGGCACTTCCTTCCCTTTGCCCAGCGCCAGCTTCACAATTGGGTAGGTAATAAAACCAAAAGCCATACCGTCCACGATGCTATAGGTGAATGGAATCATAACCATGATTAGAAAAGACGGGAACAGCTCGGTCAAATCACTCAAGTCCATCTCACGCACATTCTGTACCATTAGCCCGCCGATCACAATCAGGATCGGTGCGATCGCACTGTCGGGAATATAGGATAACAGCGGTAGGAATAAGAAGGTCGCCCCGAATAGAAGCCCTGTTACCAGCGAGGTGAGACCCGAACGCCCGCCCGCAGCTATTCCTGCATTAGATTCTGCAGCGGCCACGACCGGACTGCTTCCGAAAAGACCTGCGGCGATATTAGCAAGCGAGAGCGCACGCAGGCTGCTTTTGAAGCGTTCTGGACGGCCTGCCATCATCGTCTGCGAGGCTACAAGACCGATATTTTCAAATACAACGATTAACAATAACAGGAATACAGCAATCCAGAACACCAGGCTCACAATGCCGCTCCAGTCCATTCCGAAAAATAGGCCGCCATAACCTGAGAATACATGCCCTGAGGCCTGTTTTTCCGGTGCATGTGCAGCTCCCAGCAGATAGGCTAGTCCTGTACCAACCAGCATACTTATCAGCAGGCCACCATTAGTTCCCCGGATAAATAACACTAAAGCCAGCAATAAAGTCACACAGGATGTAATAACTGCAGGATCACTAAAATGTCCTATGGCAACAAAAGTAGTCTGATGGGCAATCACTATCCCACTCTTTTGCAGCCCTATAAAGGTCAGAAACAGCCCTATACCGACTGTAATGGCATGCTGCAGGTTTTGGGGAATTGCCTCACTAAGAATACGATAAAGTGATGTAAAGGCCACGATAGCGAATAACACGCCTGTTATAACGACTACAGTAAGCGCCTCTCTCCAGTCCAGTTTCATGGAATGAACAAGCGTATAAGTGAAAAATGCGTTAATCCCCATCCCGGGAACCACGATGATAGGCGTCTTCCCGCCAAAAGCCATCAGCAGACAGCCGGTAATAGCAGTCAACAGTGTAGCCACCATTGCCGGTCTAAGCGGCATCCCCGCGTCATGGAGAATCGTCGCATTCACCATAACAATATAAACTGAAGCAAAATAGGAGAGAATCCCTGCAGCCCATTCCCGTTTCCAGTCATTCTCAGGCGCAAGCCCCACACTATTTCGCCAAAAATTCGATTTCATGTACAAAAACCTCCACTGATATTAAGTTCCGCAGGCGGATATTACCCGGATTATAAATCTAATAATCAGCCGTTCATCCCGGTTCAGCTATTATGCCTATTTGTGGCCTGCTTCTTGCAGAACCCGCCTGTTTAACGACAACAAAAGGGCGTACGCAGCCGGATTCCAGCTACTCGCCCTTTTGTCCATTACTCTAATCCTATAACTATAATTGAAACAGCCTCAGCTCAGCAATTCACTTACAAGCTGACGCCTCCAGCCTCAAGCAAATCCCGCACGGCAACGCTGACCATAATTAGGCCGGCTACCGGTGGAACAAATGAATTGCTGGCTGGCGGTTGTTTCGCTTTACGTCGATCCGGCGCATTCTCCGGAACAATCTTGTCCGTAACATCCTGACGTGGCTTCATTGGCGGCTCCGTTGAGAAAACCACCTTCACGCCTTTCTTAATCCCATCCTTACGCAGCTTCTGGCGAATGACCCGGGCAATCGGATCATACGTTGTTTTAGAAATGTCCGCTACCTGGAATCTTGTAGGATCCATTTTGTTGGCAGCACCCATGCTTGAAATCATAGGAATTCCACGTGCCAGACATTCTTTAATCAAATGGACCTTGTAGATAATCGTATCCGAGGCATCGATCACATAATCCGGTTTCAGCTTGAACAGTTCCTCATAGGTTTCTTCCGTATAGAACATGTTCAGCGCAATTGCTTCACATTCCGGATTAATCAGCCTCACACGGTCTACCATCAGTTCGGCTTTCTTTTGCCCAACCGTAGTAGTAAGTGCGTGGATCTGCCGATTCACATTGGTAATGTCGACGGAATCCTTATCAATCAGGATCAGTCTGCCGATCCCGCTACGAGCCAATGCCTCAACAGCCATACCGCCAACACCGCCGATACCAAGTACCGCTACTGTGCTGTTCTTCATAATCTCCAGACCTTCCGGTCCGATCGCCAGTTCCGTACGTGAGAACTGATGCAGCATGAGGTCAGCCTCCTTCAAAAGCTATGGCGAAGCAGAAATCTGCCTCGCCCGCTTTATTTAATTATTCTTTTTCTTTTTCTTTCTTTGGTTTAAGAGCCAGCTTAATATGCAGTTGCTCCAATTGTGAACCGTCTACTGGTGCAGGTGCATCCATAAGCAGGTCCGTTGCACTTGCTGTTTTCGGGAATGCGATGGTTTCGCGCAGATTTGTACGGCCCGCCAGCAGCATAATTAGACGATCTAAACCGAAGGCAATACCACCATGTGGAGGTGTACCATATTCGAACGCATCCATCAGGTAACCAAATTTCTCGTAAGCAACCTCATCTGAGAAGCCGAGAGCTTGGAACATTTTTTCCTGTACTTCACGTTTGTAAATCCGCATGGAGCCGCCGCCTACTTCATAACCGTTCAGAACGATATCGTAGGCTTGTGCACGAATTGCACCTGGATCTGTGTCGAACAGATGAAGATCCTCTTCACGTGGACGAGTGAACGGATGGTGTTCTGCTACATAACGTTTCTGATCTTCATCATAACCAAGCAATGGGAAGTCAGTCACCCAAGCGAACTTGAACACGTTATCGTCGATCAGACCCAGCTGACGTCCGATTTTGACACGAAGGGCACCTAGAACGTCCGCTACAACCTTTTTGGTATCAGCGGAGAACAACAGTAGGTCGCCTTCTTCAGCGCCTGTACGCTCCTTCACAGCGGCAATTTCTTCTTCAGTGAAGAATTTGACAATCGGCCCTTTGAACTCGCCGTCTTTCACTTGAATCCAAGCCAAACCTTTCGCTCCATAACGCGCAGCATAAGGTCCGAGATCATCGATTTCTTTACGAGTCCAAGTCCCACAGCCTTTAGCATTTAGACATTTCACTTCTCCGCCTTTTTCGATCACGGAAGCGAATACCTTTACGCCACTTGTGGCAACAATATCGTTCATTTCCACAAGCTCTAATCCAAAACGCAGGTCAGGTTTGTCTGAACCGTATTTGCCCATAGCCTCAGCATAAGTCAAACGTTGGAATGGAAGTTGAATATCCGCTCCTACAGTTTCTTTAAACAGACGTTGCATCAGGTTCTCCATCATGCCAAGCAGCTCATCCTGAGACAGGAATGAAGTCTCGATGTCCACTTGTGTAAATTCCGGCTGACGGTCAGCACGCAAATCTTCATCACGGAAACAACGAGCAATTTGATAATAGCGTTCAACGCCACCCACCATCAATAGCTGCTTGTAGATTTGTGGAGATTGTGGCAATGCGAAAAATTCGCCTTCATGCACACGGCTTGGCACCAAATAATCACGCGCACCTTCCGGTGAGCTCTTAGTTAGGATTGGTGTTTCTACATCAATAAATCCTTCACTGTCAAGGAAATCGCGGAAAATCTTAGAAGCTTTCGAGCGTAGCAACAATGTTTTTTGCATTTCTGGACGACGCAGATCCAGGTAACGATATTTCAGGCGAAGAGATTCGTCTACTTCCACTCCATCTTCGATGAAGAATGGAGGGGTCTTAGCAGCGTTCAGCACTTCGATATCTGTAATTTGAACTTCAATCTCACCTGTTGGCAGATTGCGGTTAATGGTTTCTTCATCACGTTTAACCACTTTTCCTTTGACAGCCAAAACATACTCACTGCGAACCTTATCCGCAATTTGCAGTGCTTCGCCGGAGTAGTCCGGGTTGAATACAACTTGCACAATACCGCTTCTGTCACGCAGGTCAATAAAAAGTACACCCCCAAGGTCGCGGCGGGTCTGGACCCATCCGTTCAAGGTTACCGTTTGTCCAATATGTTCTGGTGTTAATTGCCCACAGTTATGACTTCTTTGCATAATTCACCATTCCCCTTTTTATTTAAAAATACATTTCTACTTAAAAAATCTTCTTCTATACCAACGCCTGAGCCAGCTCTTCGAGCTTCACAGTCTGCTGTTCCCCTGTGCTCATCGACTTCAGCGCAATTACACCATTCTTCAGCTCGTCTTCGCCAAGAATCGCAGTATAACGTGCCGACATACGGTCAGCTGACTTCATCTGCGCCTTCATCTTCCGGCCGAGGTAGTCGCGTTCTGCCGAGAACCCTTGGCTACGCAGAAAGTATAGCTGCTTAGAGATTTCAATGTCAGCCTCATCGCCAAGAGCTACAAAATACACATCCAGTGGCTTCGCAGTCTCCAGCTCTACCTTCTGATCTTCCAGAATAAGAAGAATACGCTCCAGCCCGATCCCAAAACCAATACCCGGTTGATCCGGTCCACCGATTTCTTCAACCAAACCGTTGTAACGGCCTCCGCCGCCTACGGTATCAATAGAGCCAATGCCAGCTGCTTTATATTCAAAGGCAGTATGCGTGTAATAATCCAAACCACGTACAAGACGAGGATTAATCGTGAACTCCACACCCATGATGTCGAGATGCATCTTAACCTTCTCAAAATGAGTTATGCATTCATCATCCAAACTGTCCAAAATGGAAGGCGCATCTGTAAATTTATCCTGATCCACCTTGCAATCGAGCACACGAAGCGGATTACGCTCGATTCGACGCTGACAGTCACTGCAGAGGTTATCCTTCATCGGTCTAAGGAATCCCAGCAGCTTCTCCCGGTAAGCCGCACGGCTTGGTGCATTACCCACGGAATTAAGCTCCACTCTTACATCCTTAAGACCTAGATCCTTATAGAATTGATAGCCCATAGAGATTACTTCTGCATCAATAGCCGGATCCACGGCCCCAAACGCCTCAATCCCAAACTGATGGAACTGGCGATATCTTCCGGCCTGCGGACGCTCATAACGGAACATAGGACCGATATAATACAGCTTGCTTACATCAGGTTCACCGTATAGCTTGTTCTGAACGTAAGCCCGCACGACACCAGCCGTTCCTTCTGGACGAAGAGCCAAATCACGGTCGCCTTTGTCCTTGAACGTATACATTTCGCCTTCCACAATATCCGTTGTTTCGCCTACTCCACGTTCGAATAACCCTGTGTGCTCAAACATAGGTGTGCGAATTTCCCGGTAGTTAAAACGGCGGCATAAATCTCTGGCCTTCCCCTCAATATACTGCCATTTCTCCACAGCACCCGGAAGCACGTCCTGCGTTCCTGTTGGTTTCTCGAATCTTTCTTTAGCCACAGTCTATCCCTCCTAAAAAATAACCCCTCTAAAGCTGTTCTCTTCATCTGTTTCTATTGCAGAAAAAGCAAAAAATCCCTCGCCCTGTTTTATAAAAAAACAGGGACGAGGGATTATCATAACCAATAATACACCACGTGGTACCACCCACATTCCGGATCAGTAAAAATATACTGAAGCCGCTCAAAGCGGTTAACGCCCGCCTACGCGTAAACGGCTACTGATCGCGGCAATCAATACTGCCCACTTTCGCCGTACGTTCTCGGGGAGGTCATTCATTCGCTCATCAACAGAATCCTTGCAGCCAAGCGATACCGGTTCATCATCCACTTAAGTAGATGTCATCCGAATCGACAAGGGATTCTTCTCTGGAGTTGTGGGTTCTCGAATTACTTGGTCCCGTCATCAAAACCATATGATAAAATCGTATATTGTTAATATTCTACTGAACTACTGCATTAAAGTCAAGGTAGTAAAAAGGATGCCTGGTATAAATTTTGACAGCTTCCGAGTTTTTTATTCAGCAATTATATTGTAATAAAAAAAATGACCTGCAGCCGAATGCTGCAGGTCCATCATCATATATTATTAAAAAGGGGGTCATGCCTTTATTATAAACACGCTATATTAAGGAATCATGTACGTAATATTACGATTATATTACATTCCATGAAAGCGGTTTATTTTTAATAGAATACTATTCGAATTGTTCAACATAGGCCCCTTTGCCCCGAAGGATTTCCACAACTTCATTATAATTCTCTTCTGCTATACTTAGCTCCATCACATAACGAAGTTCACTTAAATCCCCATCTTCGAGATCTCCTTCTGCCACGTTCGCACTAACCTGATCTTCATTCACACTATAATGTGTTTCAGGGTCAGCCCGAGTGTCAGAAGCGGCAATGCCAGGGACCAGCATAGCTCCAGCTGCAGGTGTGCTAGCCGTTCCAAGCGTTCCAGTTGTGCCTGCGACTACAGATGCACTATCCAGTGGAATGATTGGAAACAGAATATTACGATCATTGCCGATAGGGTCTGTGAGTGGCCAAACCTCCAAGCCATCCACCTTATAGCTAATCAATGCTGTTTTTGCGCCTTCTGCTTCATTTTCAGTTCTGAAATACGCTTGGATTTTTCTGCTCATTGCCATTACCTCCTTGGATTATAAGACTCTAAAATAAAAAATACTTATTTATTTCAGGACCTTCAATATTTCACGAACAAATGCAGGCTCATCTTTTGGTGTACGCGAAGTAATGTAATTGCGATCAACCACAACTTCCTCATCCTTAAACTCCGCGCCGGCATTCACAACATCATCCTTCAGCGGAGGATAAGAGGTAATGGTGCGTCCCTTAAGCAAGTCTGCACTGATCAGAATTTGCGGTCCGTGGCAAATAGAGGCGATAGGCTTGCCTGCTTCATTTGCTTCTTTTACAAACTTCAAAATATCAGCATTTTGCCGTAAATTCTCGGGGGAAGAACCACCCGGGATGACAATCGCGTCATAATCACTTGCTTGAACATCGGCGATCGCCTTGTCTGCTGCGTAGGAGACTTCTTTCTTTTTACCTAGCAAGGTCTCCCCTTTTTTCAAACCAATAATGTCAGCTTGATGTCCTGCCTTTATAATTTCATCATAAGGAACCTTCATTTCAGAATCTTCAAAATCATTAGCCAGTAAGAAAGCAACGTTACTCATGTAATAGTTTCTCCTCTCTGTCTTTAGCAATTAATGATGTTCTAATTATTCTTTCTTGTGGTCTATTACCCTTATGAGGATGCTTTCTAACCTTTAATCGGAAAAAAGGCTTCCTTCACAACACCGAAAAAGCCGCATTTTCCACCCGCTTCAGGTACGCGGCAAGAGATTGCGGCTTCTTCCCTTCATCACTAGTGGTTCGGTCTCGCCGTCTAGCTTTTTGGCTAATGCACAGGCTTCCATAGGACTCCCAGTCGGTAGTGCCGGGAGACTTCTCCATACCCATGCCTTCTGTGATTGTCTCATTCTTAAACTCCTGCCTTATGCGTGATATCTGCCTGCATTTAGTTTATCCAGCCCAAAGAAGCTCTATCCGCATAAAAAAAAGATGTCGAAAGTTAGCTCCGGCCAGAAGCAATCTTCGACATCCTCTATTTCGTTAGCTGCGGCTATCCAGAATGAGAGTAACTGGGCCCCAATTGGTCAGCGACACATCCATCATCGCTCCAAATATGCCCGTCTCCACCTGAAGACCTCCAGCTCTAAGCTCTTGATTAAAATAATCATAAAGACGCTCGGCCTCCGCAGGAGCTGCAGCTCCCATGAAATTCGGCCGTCTTCCCTTACGGCAATCTCCGTATAAAGTAAACTGGGACACTGAAAGAATAGCCCCGTTAGTATCCGTGACACTATAGTTCATTTTGCCAGCATCATCTTCAAAAATACGCAGTCCAGCTATTTTATCCGCTAAATATTTGGCATCCTTCTCTGTATCTTCATGGGTAACGCCGACAAGCAGCATCAGGCCATTGCCAATCGCTCCGGTCACTGTCTCATCCACGGTTACTTTGGCGTCCTTACAACGCTGTACTACAACTCTCATCGCACTACTTCGCTCCTTGCCTTATTGCATGATCCGATTCACTGTATATACATCCTTGACTCGTTTCACTTTATCTACAACGGATTGCAGATGCTCCGTATTACGAATAAGGATGGTCATATGAATCATTGCCATCTTATTCTTGTCAGAGCGCCCAGTGACCGCTGAAATGTTCGTTTTGCTCTCGGACACAGCCTGCAGTACTTCATTGAGCAGTCCATTGCGATCATGGCCTGTAATCTCAATATCCACACTATAGTTTGCTTCCATCGTGCCTTCCCATTCCACTTCAATCACTCTAGCTGCTTCTTCTCCGTCACCTTCACCCGGAATGTTAGGACAATCCTGGCGGTGTACAGATACGCCCCGGCCCCGTGTAACATAACCTACAATGTCGTCACCCGGAACCGGGTTGCAACATCGTGCAAAACGAACAAGTAAGTTTTCAATTCCTTTTACACTAACGCCATTGGTGGGTTGATTTCGTCTCTCGCCGGAAGACTTGATCTCCTTCATCTCTGAAGTAAGCTCCAAGTGGTTAGCAGCTTCTTCCTGCTCCTTGCGCAGCTTCTCCGTCAAACGGGAGGCAATCTGCGAAGCGGTAATCCCACCAAAACCAACGGCAGACAACATATCCTCTACATCATTAAAAGCAAATTTTTTCGCAGCTTCCAACAGTTTTTCATCAGAAATCCACTCGGAAACTTCAACATTCAGGCGCTTCAGCTCACGTTCAATCGCTTCGCGACCTTTTTCGACATTTTCCTCACGTTTTTCTTTTTTGAACCATTGTTTAATTTTGCTTCTTGCGTGAGAGGATTGTGCAATTTTGAGCCAGTCACGGCTAGGTCCGTAAGAATGCTTAGACGTCAAAATCTCAACAATATCGCCCGTCTTCAGCTTGTGATCAAGCGGCACGATCCGCCCATTCACCTTGGAACCAATCGTACGATTGCCCACTTCTGTATGAATGCGGAACGCGAAGTCAAGAGGCACAGAACCAGCAGGAAGCTCAATAACCTCACCTTTAGGAGTAAATACAAACACGAGGTCTGAGAAAAAATCCATTTTTAGTGATTTTACGAACTCTTCGGCATCCTTAGCTTCATGCTGCAGCTCCAATATTTCGCGAAAGAAAGGCATCCGATTCTCCGGATTAGCATTATTACTGCTGCCTTCTTTGTATGCCCAGTGTGCGGCTATCCCGTATTCTGCCGTGCGGTGCATTTCCCAGGTGCGAATTTGCACCTCAGTAGGCTCTCCGCCTGGTCCTACCACAGTAGTATGCAGAGATTGATACATATTGGCTTTTGGCATAGCTATATAATCTTTAAAACGCCCCGGCATTGGCTTCCATAAGGTATGAATAATTCCAAGGGTTGCATAACAGTCCTTGATATTATCCACAATGATACGAATGGCCAGCAGGTCATAAATTTCATTAAACTGCTTATTTTTTGTGCTCATTTTGTTATAAACACTGTAAATATGCTTCGGGCGACCGGAAAGATCACCTTCAATGCCCATTTCATCCAGCTTGGCACGAATACGGCCAATTACGCTGTCGATAAATTGCTCACGTTCAGCCCGCTTCTTATGCACCAGATTAGCAATCCGGTAATACTGCTGCGGGTTCAAGTAACGAAGCGCAATATCCTCCATCTCCCACTTAATCGCGGAAATCCCCAGCCGGTCAGCTACAGGACAGAAGATCTCCAACGTCTCATAAGAAATACGGCGCTGGCTCTCTTCAGATTGGTATTTTAACGTTCGCATATTATGCAGACGGTCCGCCAGTTTAATGACAATGACCCGGATATCCTGGGCCATAGCAATAAACATTTTGCGGTAATTCTCGTTCTGCTGCTCTTCCTTTGAGCGAAAGCGAATGCGTTCCAGCTTCGTTAAGCCGTCAACAAGCATTGCGCAGGTATCGCCAAATTTAGCGCGGATTTGTTCCAGTGAGACCGTCGTATCTTCCACCACATCATGCAAAAGCGCTGCAACAATAGATATAACATCCATTTGCATATTGACGACAATATCTGCCACCGCCAGCGGATGCAGAATGTATGGCTCCCCCGACTTGCGGATCTGCCCGTGATGAGCCTGATCGGCAAATTCATAAGCTTCCCGGATGCGGAGAAGATCTTTATCTTTTATATAGGCGCCAGCCTTATCAATTAATCGCTCAATGCCCATTCTCGTCGTATCCGATTCCTTTCTATAATAAAATGAACCCGCAACTGTTCAAAAATCTGCAGGTTCCAATCATTTCATTTGTCCAAGCTTACTTACGCCCTTATTCAAAGTTGTCTATAATTATGAGGCTTAAGGAGGATTACGTCAACACTTGCCATCTCATGGTATTCCAGAAGTAAAAGTAATTAAATTCGGACAAATTAATAACACTTGTAAAAATGTTGTTGTAAAAAAGCCAAGTTCTATTTAATCTAGTAAAGGCGGATTTTCGCCGGACAACCTAATATCAGATAAGAAAGAGGAGTGAACTCCATTGCAACGCGAAATTCAAGTTAACGAAAAACTTCCATGGGGCCCAGGCTTTCTATTAAGTCTCCAGCATTTGTTTGCCATGTTTGGCAGTACAGTGCTAGTGCCTAACTTGTTCGGGGTCGACCCTGGAATGATTTTGCTTATGAATGGTATCGGTACATTGCTGTACATTTGGATCTGTCGTGGTAAAATCCCTGCGTACCTTGGTTCCAGCTTTGCCTTTATTGCACCGGTATTGTCAGTACTCAGTCGTTACCCAAATGATCACATGAAAGGATACTCGCTTGCTTTGGGTGCTTTTATCGTCACTGGTATTATATTCGTGCTCGTGGCATTGATCATTCGTTATGCAGGAACCAAATGGATTGATGTTGTTTTCCCTCCGGCAGTAATGGGAGCTATCGTAGCTACGATCGGACTTGAACTTGTACCTGTTGCCGCACGAATGGCAGGACTTATTGCTCCTGAAGGCGTTGCAGTTGCAGACTGGACTCCAGATGGCAAAACAATCGCACTTTCTATGGTGACACTTGGTGTAACTGTAATTGGAGCTGTACTCTTCCGCGGTTTTCCAAAAATCATTCACATCCTTATTGGTATCGTCACTGGTTATGGTTTAGCATATATTTTGAAAATGGTGGATACCGCTGCTATCTCTAATGCAAAATTTTTAGCGCATCCTTCCATTGTTACTCCTTCATTTGATTGGAATGTAATATTCACTATTATCCCGGTATCATTAGTTGTTATTGTTGAGCATATTGGACATTTACTTGTTACAAGCAATATTGTCGGCAGAGACTTGGCAAAAGATCCTGGACTTGACCGCTCTCTGATGGGGAACGGGATATCTACAATTATCTCCGGTTTTATCGGTTCTACTCCAAATACAACCTACGGTGAAAATATCGGGGTAATGGCGTTGACTAAAGTATATTCGGTATATGTAATCGGCGGCGCAGCGGTGATTGCTATTCTGCTTTCATTCTCTGGTACTTTCTCCTCCGTCATCGCTAATATTCCAACCCCTGTAATGGGTGGTGTATCCCTGTTGCTGTTTGGTGTAATTGCGGCTTCCGGATTACGTATTTTCGTTGAGCAAAAAGTTGATTTTTCCAAAGCTACGAACATGATCATGGCTACGTTGGTACTCGTTGTCGGAATCAGTGGTACAACCCTTACTATGGGCAACGTTAAACTAAGTGGTATGGCGCTGGCTACAATTGTTGGTATCGTATTGGCATTGTTCTTCAAACTCATTGAAGTGCTTGGACTGTCTAATGATGGCGGAGAAAGTGATAAAACTGCCCATTAATCGATTGTAAAAATAGAATTTTAAAAAAGCTGCTCCAACATCCATTTATGGACTTGGGCAGCTTTTTTTATTAACTCAGATACAAAACAGCAACTCTCCGCCACAAGGCAGACAGCTGCTGTTATTATCTTACATTTTCCAATTAATGTTTAACTTCCACCCTTTGCGTCACGCGCTAATCTTTGCACTTTTCAGCATAATTCGAGCGCCGAATCCCCGTTTATTTCCCGGGAAAAGACAAACTTCACAAGATTAATCCTCGTAATTCACCAAGGAAAGAACTTCAACTCCAGAAAGCTTATTACGCCCAGCAAGCTCAACCAGCTCAATCAGAAAAGCAGCACCTACCACTTTACCGCCAAGCTGTTCTACAAGGTTAACCGAAGTAGCAATGGTTCCACCAGTAGCCAATAAATCATCAGCGATCAATACTTTTTGACCAGGCTTGATGGCATCTGTGTGAACAGCAAGGGTGTCCTTGCCATACTCAAGATCATAACCTACCTCTATAGTCTCATATGGAAGCTTACCACTTTTACGAATCGGCACAAAACCTACCCCCATCGCATAAGCAAGAGGTGCTCCAACTACGAAGCCACGTGCTTCTGGTCCAGCGATAACGTCGATTTCCAAATGCGCTACGAGAGCTTTCAACGCGTCAATCGCTTGGCGGTAAGCCTCACCGTCTTTAAGCAATGTGGTGATATCTTTAAAACTAATACCTTCTTTAGGGAAATCAGGAATCACACGAATACTATCTTTAAAATCCAAATTTATCATCTCCTATAAGTTTTGTTAGCATAGCTGCTTTGATTTCAGATCGGCAAAACTTGCTTCGTAAGCATTCGCTTTGTTATATGAGCGTTGCATTTTTATACACCATTGGGTACGCTCAGCATCTCATATTCGCATGGATTATGATACGCCTAAACGACGCGATAACATCCAGTCCTGTAACTCTGACAGGCTGCCCTCCATGAAGTATTGCTCCATCTCCGCCATCTGTCCCAGTCTAACAAAATGACTCGATGCTGTCAGACTTTTAGCTACTGGCTGAGTAATAAACGCCACACTTCCCTGACTTCTTTTAATAAAATCAAGCTCCTCAAACACATCAAGCATGTTGTTAAGCATGCGGATACTTAACGAGGACTGGCGGCTTAACCGCAGCAAAACTTCGTTCTCAGGCGTTGCAACTGAGGTGATCGAAGCCAACAGTTTATATAGTATTTTGAAATGATCCCGTGTCGGAGTAATAAGTCGTTCTCGGCCATCCTTGATAGAATGCAATAACGCAATATTATCAGCATTAGGGAAGGTTTGGAGCAGCGCATCCAGTTGTTCAGGAGTCTCCGGCATATCCAGTATGCATAACAGAGAGACATGCCCTGACTCCTGAAGGGGCTCATCCTTAACAGCAGCGCTAATGCCAGCTTCTTTATCATATACCCATAAAGACATTCCTATCAATTCACTTGCAGGCGTACTACGTCCGTTCTGAAACACTGCAGCAGCTCGATACGGACCCGCACCACTATAAGGAAGAAGTAGTTCTCTAATATGTGCGGCTTGCCGTACGGCGTCAGCAGCACCACGAAGATCGAATAACTGGGCATCCTGCACAGATAAATCCTGCAGCATCAGCTGTGATTTGCGTGAGCCATTCCATTCATTGATCGACAGCTCAGCTAACACGTTGATCGTAGTACCCGCCGGTAGCAGCCTGGATAAAGCGCCTTTACCAAACGCCAAGGCTTCAATGCTGTTTTTCCCCTGCTGCAATACAATCTTCAGGTGTTTTCCATCTTGACCCATTGTACGTGTCTCTTTCACGGTAGCCCCACGAATAATAAACTTCGGCAACGGATTAGACATTCCGAAAGGTGCAAGCCTTTCCAATTCTAGCGCGGTCTGCAGTGATAAATCCGAGATTGACACCTCTGCATCAGCGGAAGCAACAGGAACGAAATGCTCTGGCGTTAACACCCCGGACGCATATTCATTTAATGCTGCAGCAAAGGCTTCTAATCCATCCCGATGCAGGCTCATTCCCGCAGCGGCTGGATGACCTCCAAAATGATCCATTAAATCAGAACAAGAAGAAAGTGCAGCGTAGATATCAAGTCCAGGTATGGAGCGAGCAGAACCTTTGCACATTCCGGTCTCTGGATGTATATCCAGAATGATCACAGGCCGATAATAACGCTCCAGTAGTTTGGAAGCCACTATACCTACCACACCTACATTCCAGCCATGATCAGCAAGAACAATGATGTCTGGGATTTCGCCACCCTGTGTCATCTGCTCCAGCTTGGCAGTGGCCTCAACAACAATTCTTTCTACCACCAATTGGCGTTCTTTGTTAAGCAGGTCAAGCTCTCCAGCTAGCTGCTCTGCCTCAGCCGCATGCTCGGTAGTGAGGAGGGACACAGCCCGTCCAGCATGATCCAGACGACCACTGGCATTGATGCGCGGCGCCATGCCAAAAGCGATATTGACCGCACTCACAGTGCTCATGTTCACACCGCTGACAGCGAGTAAGGCACGAATCCCCGGGAAACTTGAATGGCGCATACTTTCCAAGCCATTTCTAACAATCTCACGGTTCTCGCCAAGCAGCGGCATTAAATCCGCAACCGTTCCTATCGCTGCAATCTCTGCCCATTCTGTGGGAGTCTCTTCCCCTAGAATAGCCTGAGCAAGCTTATAAGCCACACCTACACCCGCTAATCCTTTGAACGGATAAGGGCAATCTGGCAGCTTGGGATTAATAAGCGTATAGGCTTCTGGCAAAAGCTCAGGAGGTTCATGGTGATCCGTAACGATCACATCGATCCCCAGTTCATTAGCGTAAGCAACCTGATGATAAGCGCTAATGCCAGTATCTACTGTAATGATTAAGGAGACACCTTGCTGTAAAGCCCAATCCAGGGCATGATTATGCAGCCCATAACCCTCGTTAGAGCGGTGTGGGATATAAATATCAAAGGAAGCGCCTAAATAGCGCAGCAGATGAATCATAAGTGCTGTGCTGGACACCCCGTCGGCATCATAATCGCCATAAATAAGAATATGTTCTTCATCTTTTAAAGCCTTTCTAATTCTAGGAACCGCTTCAGCCATTCCTTTGAGTAGGAACGGATCATGCTGTTCTTCCTCACTGCCATCCATAAAGCTTAGAGCTTCATGAGGCGTGTTCATTCCTCTATTTACTAATAGTGAGGATAAGAGTGGAGAAATAGAAAGGCTCCGGGCCATATCCCTAACTGTGTCGGGATTGGCTGCCGGAGATTGCCATCTTGTTTTTGAATAAAGCAATAGAACTCACCTTTCTCTCACCTTGCAAACTACTGAAGCAACGTAGGAATATCATTATCCGGCAATTCATAATTGCTTTTGTACGGATAGCCGGGATCATAAGGAACAACGTCCATATGCACCTCACCGACATGAACAAACCGGTGCTGCAGCAGCTTCCTAGCGCATTCCGAAATATCCTGTGCTTCCATCACCGTAATCCGCGGATTCACACTGATTTTCACTTGAAGATTCACATAATTCCCTTGCTCAAGTGCCTTCAAATGTTCTACGCGAATGACGCCATGAACACGTTGCACTGTTTCAATAAAATTAGCGGCTTCCTCCGAAGGAAGCTCCTGCGCATTTTTAGTGTTAATAGAGCTAGCAATGAGTGAATAGCCTTTACGAAGAATTAAAACTCCGGTTAAGAGTGCGGCAATAGGATCCATATAAGATAGAGGATGCCAATAGGTACCACCCATGGATAACGAAATTCCGACTAATACTGTGATAGATGTATATAAGCTGAAACGATGACTATTAACATATGCAGCATGACTGCCATCACCTATTTTTTTAAAGTAGCGATATTGATATTGAAAAACAGCTTCTTTAAACACAATAGATACTAAGACAGTTACAAACGCCAGCTGTCCGTGTGTAGATGATTTTCCATCTGTTAAGTCGCGGATTGCAGAGAATGCGATCTGCAGTCCCCCCATAAGAATAAATACCGAAAAAAGTATAGCCAGCAGCGGCTCCTTAGTGCCCCGCCGTTCTTCGATCCGTTGCTTACTCTTTCTCCCTTGCTCAGAGCGCCACGGAAGAATATCCGCCAGTTTAGCTGCTGCATCTGCTCCGGAATACAAAGCATCCCCCATTAATGCCTTGCTCCCTGAAATATAGCCAAAACTCCCCTTAGCTACTGCCAAAGTAACATCGCTAATGATCCCTGTCCAAGCAACCGTCTCGCTTTGCGGTGATCGTTCTTTATTCATACGAGGCCCTCCTTACCAATAGCAAGTAATCTCATGATGATTCAATACACATGACATGACCCTAAAGATTTCGAAAGCCGCGTCGCATTTGACGCGGCTTTCTTAAACGTATAAGAAAAGTAGAACTTCGATGCTAATTTCTTCTAACCTTTATTCGGGCTGCTCTTCACTTTAACCTTCTCACGCTTTTTAAGCACTAACCAGAGTGGACTTGCAATAAAGATGGAAGAGTAAGCTCCGAAGAGCAAGCCGATTACCATCGCAAGCGAGAACATCTTAATCGACTCGCCACCGAACAATAACAGGAAGAACGCCGCAATAAATACGGTAAATGCAGTATAGAGAGAACGCATGAGCGTTTGAGCCACACTTTTGTTCACAAGGTGTTTCAAGTCTTCATAAGTTTTCTGTTTACCAAAACGTAAATTCTCACGGATACGGTCAAAGATAACGATCGTATCATTGATGGAATAACCGATGATCGTAAGCACCGCTACAATGAACGTCAAATCCACTTCCAAGCGGAAGATAGAGAAGAGTGCGACTACGATAAAGGCATCATGGAGCAAGGCCACAATCGATGCCACGGCGAAACGCCATTCAAAACGAATACTTACATAAATAATAATCCCCAGACAAGAAATCAGAACTGCATAAATAGCATTACGTGCCAATTCTTTTGCCATTTCAGTGTCCACGGTGTTAATTTCAAATGATGCTTTGTCATCCAGCTTAAGGATTTCAGCTTTTAGGGCTTCATCTTGAGCCTCATCAAGAACTTCGTCATAACGAATATTCACACGCTGATCACCAAACGAAATCGTCGGTTCATGATCGACATCGATTGCACTAGTTGCAGTCTTAACCTGATCCAAGTTCAAATTCTTGGATAGGGAGATGTCCACATTAGATCCAGCTTTAAAGTCAACGCTGTAATTCAGGCCAAATGTCGCCAGGAAAATCAATCCTGCTACTGTCAATGCGATAGAGAAAATATAGAAATATTTACTCAAATGTACGAAATCAAGCTCTTTCTTAAAGCGCACGGATTTCACTCTCCTTAACACCGAAGCTCTTCGGTTTGTTCAGCTTACCCGCTTTGACAAGCTGGCTAAGCAACCAGTGGGAGAAATAAAGATTCGTGGCGATACTCAGCACGATTTCTACAATCAGCACCAATGCAAAGCCTTTGACCGCACCTGTACCGAAGGCAAACATAACTGCTGCCACAATAATAGTAGTCACATTGGAGTCCATTACTGTCCGGAAAGAGGATTTATTCCCTGCCTTAACGGAGGACAGTATACTTTTTCCACTGCGCATTTCTTCCCTTATCCGTTCGTTGGTAATGATATTGGCATCGACCGCCATACCTATACCCAGAATAAATGCGGCTATACCAGGCAGCGTCAAGGTGAAGTCCGCGAAGACGAAGACCGCAATTAGCGCCCATGTATGCAAGAGCAAGGCAAAACTAGCCAAAAGACCTGGCAAACGATACATTCCGATCATGAAAATAAGGATAATCACAGAAGCCAGCAGACCTGCTCGAATCGTTTGATCAAGCGATTGCTTACCCAGGGTAGCACCCACACTTTGGGAATATTTCTCCGTCAGCTTCAGTGGCAATGCACCTAGGTTAATCGTGTCTGCAAGTTCGCGCGCTTCCTTAATTGTATAGTTACCAGAAATAGAAGCACTGCCATCGGTAAGTACTGCTTGTACCGTAGGGTCAGATAGTTTGTTCTCATCCAAGTAAATTGCGAGATTCTTTCCCAAGAGACGTTTAGTAATCTCTGCAAATTTGTCCTTGTCCTTAATCTTGATGCTGATGATTGGCTGATTCAGGTTATCCCGTCCAACTTCTGCAGCACCTTCAACAAAATCACTACCTACCAGTTCGATTTTGCTGTAAGTTCCCTCAGCGTCACCTTCAGCAGCACTACGGAAAGTCAGAACTGCAGGTTCCTTCATTTTTTTACGAACCTCGGCTTCATCCGTTACGCCCGCAATTTTCAAACGGATACGGTCCGTACCTTCAGTAGTTACCTCTGGTTCACTTGTTCCGAGCGCATTCGCCCGTTTTTCTAAGCTTTCCGCTGTCTTCAGCAGAGAAGCTCGGGACAATGCTGCTCCCGCTTCCATAGGCTCAGCATGATACAAAATCTCAAATCCGCCTTTCAGGTCAAGACCAAGTCTAACCTTGTCCAGCAGTCCAGGAGTAGTAAATGCCATAACGCCTGTCAAAACGAGCACGGTAATAAAAAAGCCCATTAGTCTCTTCATGCTCTAGCTAGTTCCCCTTTCATTAACTCAATATTCCTATTATAGCTACACGCGAAATGACCGTCAATTCACAGCATTGATAGAGCTATACTCACACAAAGAAACGGCCGCCCCTGCCTAAATCAGCAAGACATCCGTTTTAATAGGAGATGTGGAGTTATTATTCTCTTACTTTACTGCTTTATCAGGCAGTTCGCAAAAAGAAATATGTGGTTTATTGTTCAGTTCAACCCCCGATAGGCCGCAATAGTCAAATAATTCATGTAACTATTGGCTTTCAAGGAATAAATGTCGTTTACCAGCTTATGTAGGGGAGGCAAGCCTTCCTTATCATAATTACGGCTGATGCAATCCCAAATATCCTTGCTGGTTACATACTCATAGCCGAGGAGCCGGAATTCTTCAGCTTTGCTGCGGCACATGGCTTCGATTTCTTCACTATGTTGATCATGATTCCACTGTTCCGATTCCACGTGTTGACACCTCCAAAGATCGCTCATGTTCGTATGCTCACCATAGATATTCGACTCTTGTTCTTCGCTTTCCTTCTTCCGTCACAAAAAGTTAATGCCACTAAAACAAGGCATGCCGAGATAGGGGTACAGCATATCCATAAGAATAGACAAGTTCGCCAGCGTTTTATTTCATTTTGGGAAGAAGGCGTGACCTTTGAAGAAACAGAGCTTTATACAAGGAACTTTAATCTTGCTAGCCGCCGGCATCATTAATCGGATGCTTGGATTTATTCCCCGGATTGCTTTACCCCGTATTATCGGAGCAGAAGGTGTGGGTCTGTATCAGCTCGCGTATCCTTTTTTTCTTGTGCTGGTTACTGTCATTACAGGCGGGATTCCACTGGCGATAGCCAAGATGGTGGCGGAAGCAGAAGGAGAGAATCGGCCTGAAAAATCACGGCTGATTTTACGTACTGGACTTGCTCTTAGTATTGGACTTGCAATCTTCTTTACATTGGTTGCTTTGGTAAGTGCCTCATGGGTCTCCAATGTTATCTTAACAGACCATCGGGTTTATTATACGTTTATTGCCATGATCCCAATGATTGGGATTGTCGCCGTATCTGCAATTTACCGCGGTTATTTCCAAGGCAAGCAGAACATGATTCCATCGGCGCTCTCCTCCATCTTCGAATCTTTAGTTCGAATATTCTTTATGCTCTGGTTCTCCTGGTTGTTGCTTCCTAAGGGTATTGCTATGGCGGCGGCTGGAGCGATGTTAGGTGTGACGGTTGGAGAAATTGGCGGAATGTTAGCGATTCTGTGGCAATATTATGTCATTACTAAAAAAGATAAAAAGCAGACAAATCCGACTCCAGAGCAACCCGCTCTCGAGCCGGAGGTTATCCCATCTGATACACAAGGTGTGAAAGCCAACTCCCCCATATTACGGCGGTTACTAGGCATATCCATTCCCGTTACGGCAAGTCGGCTTGTAGGCTCTTTTTCTTATCTGCTGGAATCTATTATTACTGTGCGCAGTCTCGCCTTGGCAGGTATAGCCGCTGCTGCCGCTACAGCTCAGTACGGGTCTTTACAAGGGATGGTTGTTCCTTTATTGCTGCTGCCCGGGGCATTAACCTCTTCACTTGCCGTGTCTCTGGTTCCTTCCATATCAGAAGCTGCGGCAAGAAAGGACTTGCCCACCATTCACAAGCGTATGCATCAAGCGTTGCGGCTTGCGCTGGTAACAGGGGCTCCTTTTGCTGTTCTTATGTATATCCTGGCGGTTCCGCTATGCAATTTGTTATATGGTAACGCGGATACAGCTCCTATGCTGAAGCTCATGGCTCCATTCGCCTTGTTCATTTATGTTCAAGCTCCTTTACAAGCTGCGCTGCAAGCTATGGATCGACCGGGCAGGGCACTCATCAATACCTTAATTGGAGCAGTAGTCAAAATCATTCTGATCGTAATACTGGCATCGCAACCTGAATATGGAATTTACGGCGCCATCATAGCCATTATTGTGAACAGCATTCTGGTTACGATGCTTCACGGATACAGTGTGGTCAGTCTTATTTCATTATCTTTAAGAGTAACCGAAACCATAAAAACCTTATGTGCAATGGTCATTATGGGAGCGGGCGTGCATTATGTATACACTTCCATTCCCATTGCAGATGTACAATGGATTCAATTTATATTTGCCTCTGCGATAGGAATGGTCCTGTATTTCGGAATCAGTCTGTTAGCTGGCCTTATCTCAATTCGTGATTTGGACCGTCTGCCGTTTATCAAACGCAGGCTCTAAAAAGCTATCTGTTGTCCAAACGGTCGACATAAATTCTGCCCTTATGATCTATGGAGCATAGAAATACATTTTTGAAATCAGATACTCCTTTTTGACGAATTTGAGTTCTTAACCAAAATCTGGTTTTTCCAATCATCTCTAAATTCTGATCCTGCACCTTGCCATCCATAATCAGAGGGATTGGAAGTCCTTCATATCTGATCTTATTCTTCGGCAGCTCTATCTTACGGTTCTTATTTCCTTTGTTATCGTCACTCTTTTTATGCTCAGCAGCTGCACTGCTATTGCCTGATGGGTTAGAGGATGAACTCCCCTTCTCTTTCTCGAATACGGTTAGCTGTCCACTAGGCTCCAGGATTGCAAATTCCACGTCAGCAGGACTGGCGATGTTCTGTCCACGCAACTGCTGCAGCAGATCATCAATATTATATCTCTGCCTACGCATTTCGCCCCGGTGCAGCTTGCCGCCAGAAATGAGTATGCTCGGTTTGCCGTCCATTAAAAGTCTGAGCTTTCTGCTCTTAAGACTGAGCTGAGCCACAATTACCTGTATCAACACCAATGTTGCCATCGGAACGACTCCTTCATAGATCGGCCGATTAATATCCTCAAGCACAAAAACAGCAATCTCAGCAATCATGATGGAGATCGTTAGATCAAATACAGACAGCTTACCTATTTCCCTCTTCCCCATGATGCGCATACACAGGAATATGAAGAAATACATCAGCACGGTCAAGAAAATATGGGTAGAGATATGCTGGAACATATAGCTTCGCTCCCCTCCATTCTCACCCGCAGACTTGTTTCCTCGGGTGGATTAATGTAACCCTATTCTGACCGCTCTGTGCAGGGAACATTCGGAAGCCGGCATATTAATTAATGGTAAAAAGGCTGCAATGCCCTTTCTTGTACTATTGGGGCAAGCCATCCCATACAATGAATAATAACTATGTTGATTCTTTTTCCTCAAAAAAACTTTAGGAGGTTGTACCATGTATTTAATCCGGCGCATGTTCTCGTGGAGAATAGCCAATCCTGTGTTATCTGGCCTATGTCGATCATTCCTTTGGATGCTGATGGGTGCGTTTGTCCTCTCACTTTTGTTATGGGGCAGCAGTCTGAAGGAGCAGGATCTCTCAATGTACACATACATTGTACACGGCATAGCTGCAGCATTCGGAGGACTAACCGCCGGTCGCAGAGCCACGAGCAAAGGCTGGTATCAAGGAAGTCTTACAGGCGCATTTTATGGAATTATCGTTCTGTTGATCGGTTTTTTGGCACTGGACAGCGCACCCTCTGGTGTGGATCTGCTATGGGTTCTGGCAGCTGCTGCAATTGGCGCTCTCGGCGGAATGTTTGGCGTTAATTTACAAAAAAGCTAAAATTATAATTCCATTAAATTCGAAACATTCCTTGAAAATATGTTAAACTGTGATCATCTGACTTCATTAAGAGATCAAGGAGGCTTCGATTGCTTTGTTTTACCAATCAATGAACCATATTGTTTTGTACACAGTTGCATTAGTAGTGATATTAGTATGGATTGGCGCTAAACGTAATCCACTCATGGCATTGGTTGAAATTGGGAAAGAGATGCTGCGATCCTATAAGTTTTTGTTGCTGATTGCAGGAATGTTTGGCGTATTAGCCATAAATAAATATGAACTGCAAATTGAACAAAAAATGCATCTTACCTCTGATTATACGCCGTTTATATTTGGTCTAGAGGGTCATTTTGTCCAAGCCGTTCAGGATATATTCTACAGTCCATGGTTAACACCGATCATCGTCTTTTTCTACATTTTCATGCTTCAGTCTGTTCTAGCAGCATCATTAGGAGTCTATCTGTTAGATAAAAACCGGGTGATGTTATATGCCACCTGCTATGCTATTATTATCAACTATGCCTTGGCGATTCCATTCTATCTTTACTTCCCGGTAAACGAGGTTTGGTCCTATCTGCCAGCGGGCGTCAAATTTACTATGCTGGATGTATTTCCGAAATTCGAACAGGAATATAGACCGCTATCCGGTCTCAATAACTGCTTCCCGAGTCTACATACGTCCATATCTGTTACAATGGCACTTCTGGCCTTCCGTTCAGGGAACCGCCGCTGGATGGCCATCACTAGTATTTCCGCAGTTGTAATCGTCTTTGGAATTTTCTATCTGGGCATTCATTGGCTTACAGATATGATTGGTGGAACCTTGCTAGCTGTACTAGCCTCTACAGTTGGCGTTCAACTCGCCAAATTAACTTTGCGGGGACGTGAAGAGTCGCTTACCGTTCCGAGCCGCGTAACAAATGTACGTTAAAGTTAAACTGCTAAATCTTAATAACCTTAAAGATCAAAAAAGCGGTGTCCTCTCCAATGAGAAGACACCGCTTTTTATGTACTTAAATAACTCTATACTTTCTCTTCGACATCCGTCGCCACAGCGTGGCTGATGGAACCGCGATCAAAAGTCAGCTTAGTTACATCGTTGACCCGCAGAACCACGATATCATCGGAAATCTCCATGATCGTACCGTGAAGTCCTCCAATAGTAACGATTTTATCGCCCTTTTTCAGAGCTTTCAACATTGCGTTACGAGTTTTGGTCTTCTTTTGTTGCGGACGAATCAGCAAGAAGTAGAATACTACAAACATAAGGACAAAGGGACCTACCAGGCCTAGTATACTACCTCCACCACCTGCGCCAGCTGCATATTGAAACGATTGAATCATATTTCTCCCCCCTTTCAAAGTACATTAAAACATGACTCTTAAATCAAACCCTAAAAGCCTTTAAGATTATCATATAATCCGTATTTGGCAAAAAACTCATCGCGAAAATCAAGCAGCCGATCTTCTTTGATGGCTTCACGCACTTTACGCATTAAATCCAACAAGAAGTGCAAATTGTGGTATGTCGTCAATCGAAGTCCGAAGGTTTCATCGGCTTTGATTAGATGGCGCAAATAAGCGCGGGAATAATTCCGGCATGTATAGCAATTACACTCCGGATCAAGCGGCCCAAAATCACGGGCATACTTAGCGTTGCGTACAACGAGTCTTCCCTGACTGGTCATCGTTGTTCCATTACGGGCAATACGAGTAGGCAAGACACAATCGAACATGTCTACTCCTCGGATTGATCCTTCCAGCAGCGCATCCGGTGAACCCACGCCCATCAAATAGCGAGGTTTGCCTTGTGGCAGCAGGGGAACTGTATAATCCAGCACTTCATACATTAGCTGCTTGGACTCTCCGACGCTGAGCCCTCCAATAGCATACCCCGGGAAATCCATGGAAGTCAAATCAGCCGCGCTCTGACGGCGCAGATCTTCATACATGCCCCCTTGCACGATAGCAAAAAGACCCTGATCGTTAGGACGAGCATGACTTTTCAGGCAACGTTCTGCCCAGCGCGTGGTGCGCTCTAGGGATTTTTTCACATAATCATATTCAGCCGGGAATGGAGGACATTCATCAAATGCCATCATTATATCTGAACCCAGAGAGTTCTGAACCTCCATCGCTACTTCCGGAGACAGGAATTTCTTATCCCCATTTAAATGGGAACGGAAATGAACTCCTTCTTCCGTAATCTTGCGCATGTCGCTTAACGAGAATACTTGAAACCCGCCGCTGTCTGTCAGAATCGGGCGATCCCAGTTCATGAACTTGTGCAGTCCACCAGCTTCACGAACAATATCATGGCCTGGTCTTAGAAACAGATGGTAAGTATTGCTCAAAATAATATGGGCATCCATTTCTTTCAGCTCTTCAGGACTCATGGTCTTAACTGTAGCTTGTGTGCCGACTGGCATAAATGCTGGTGTCTCAATCACACCATGTGGAGTGTGGACTCTTCCAAGTCTGGCTCCGGATTGTTTGCACGTTTTGATGTGCTCATAAGTAATTGCTGCCATAAGTTAACCCATCCTCTTACCTTAATAAATAAACATTGCATCTCCAAAGCTAAAGAATCGGTACTTCTGCTCTATCGCTTCTTCATAAGCAGCTAGAATATGTTCCCGACCTGCCAAAGCGCTAACCAACATAACCAAAGTAGACTTTGGCAGGTGGAAATTGGTAATTAGCGCATTTACTACACTGAACGTATACCCTGGATAGATAAAAATATCCGTCCAGCCGCTGCATTCCACAAGCGGACCACCTTCACATTGTCTTCCGACCGTTTCAAGTGTCCGACAAGACGTTGTGCCAACTGCAATAATACGGCCGCCTCGTGCCTTAGTAGCATTTATGGTATCTGCCGTTTCTTGAGACATTACGAAATACTCAGAATGCATAACATGCTCTTCAACCTTCTCTACAGACATCGGACGAAAAGTACCGAGACCTACATGAAGGGTGATATAAGCGATATTTACACCCTTAGCCTCAATCTGTTTCAGCAATTCTTGGGTAAAATGAAGCCCTGCGGTAGGCGCAGCGGCCGATCCCTCATGCCGAGCATACACAGTCTGATATCGTTCACGATCATCCAGTGTTTCCTTAATATAAGGTGGCAACGGCATCGTTCCCAGCCTGTCCAGAATCTCCTGAAAAATACCCTGATATATGAAACGAAGCGTACGGCCGCCCATATCAGCTTCGTCCTCGATAACGGCACGAAGCTCATCACTAAAGATAATCACCGCGCCTGTCTTGAGCTTTTTCCCTGGCTTTACAAGTGCTTCCCAGCGATCATCCCCAAGATTCTTTAGGAGAAGCACTTCCGCCTTAGCACCAGTATCTTCTTTCACTCCAAACAATCTCGCTGGAATGACTCTCGTATCATTTAGAACAAGCGTGTCTCCGGGATTAAAATAATCAATAATATCGGTAAAATGCCGGTGAGCCAGCTCTCCATCCTCCTTATTCACTAGAAGCAGTCTAGAAGCACTGCGATCAGCGAGAGGTGTCTGGGCAATCAATTCTTCCGGCAAATGAAAATCATAAGCATCTACATTCATGGTCTGTCTTCATTCCTTAACTATAGTAACGTTCTTATAATAGTGTTGCAATATTTGCTTGTAATCATACCCGCTGTCCGCCATGCCTTTCACGCCCCACTGCGACATGCCTAGACCATGGCCGTTGCCTTGTCCAATGAACAGAAAGCCCGAGCTGTTAGTGATCACTCTGGCCGCAGAATCTCCGCCCATCACTACAGTTCCACTGCCATTCACATTAACCTTCCCCGATGCGGAAAGCACGCCAGCACTCTGCGAGCTGCTAATTGTGGCGGTAGCGCCGTCAGCGCCTAATACAGTATAACTTCCGGGTGCCACAATATCAAACAATGTACTAGGTAATCCATTAAACGCGGAGCGGAACATATCAGGATATTTCACATTCAGAGCCTGACCATTAGCTTTCACCTGAATCACTCTTCCAGAAGGACCGCGCTGGGTGACCTGCAGGTTAGAGATGCTGGAAGGGAGCGTGCTTGTTGTTTTACCCTGCAGGCTTTTTAGAAGTTCAGCAGAGGTATACGGCCCTTTAATCCAGCTATAGCTGCCAGACTCATATACTTTATCCAGAGCCACAGCGTTCTCACCCGGATTCAGCTTTCCGACTGCACTAACACTGCTCTCAATAACTGGCAGAGGACGTATATTCACATCTTTGGTTGTAGCGGTAACTATATCGAGTCCGGCAGCGGTTTTGCTACCCGTCAATTTAATATTATCTTCACGTGCATAACCAGAGGTACCATTCGCAAGCAGAACATAATACCACTTCTTAGCAGCAGCAGCCGAAACATCTTCAACGCTTGGAACACTAGCAAATACATCGCCACCATTCGCCCAAACCTCTGAAGGGTCAGCTGTCATACCTCCACTATTGGAAGAAAATACAGCCTCAACAACTTTACCACCACTCATCAGCACTTCACCAGCAGTAGTATCTACAGCTTTGATAATGGAGGGAGCTTCAGACCCGATTCCGTTATATACCTGACTAAGAGTGGTATCTACTACATTCGCTACATCAAAACGGTTGCCTTGGGACAGCGCATAGCTGCGGGCGGCGACAGCCTGAGCTTTTAGCGCTTCTTCTGGCCAGCTGGAGGAAACCTCTCCTCCAACTACGGCATACAAATATTGCTCCAGCGGCACTACATTAATTACAGCCAGCGATCCGCTCAAATTGCTCAGTTCCAAATTTCCGCGATATGTACGCTTGGATCTTTCCACTAACTGAATCCCAGCCTCGCTGCCTGCAGCAAGAAATTTAGCATTGCTTCCAGAAACCAGATAATGATCGGCTTGAGTTTCACTGCTAAAATCCAGTCCGGCATCCTTACGCAGTATTAATCCGGGCGAGGTCGCCACCGAAACCGTAAATTGTGGTGCCGCCGTAGACACAGCGGCCTGAACAGCTGTTAAATCACTATCGTTGGCAGCTTCGCCTACCCATACCTCTACTTGTGCACTGCCATCGTTTCCTGCCAGAAACACCTTCCAAGCATCCAAACCAGCTGCAGTGAGGCTATTAAGCGCCACATCTGCTTCCTGCTCCGAAGAATAGCGGCCAGCTGATAAATGTTTATTACCTTTCACTGCTGGGGTTTGGTCAGCAGGAATGCTCAACCCTGCTTTGACTACACGGGTAAGCCCATCCTTGGCAGCTGCTTCACTAGCATAGACGCCCGTGTACAACTGATACACAGTCGCTCCATTTCTGGAGATTGCAAAAATCTGCGGTTTATCGGAGGTGGATTGGAGCTTTTTAGCTGCATCCGCTGCTGTCTGCCAGCTTGAAACCTCCATCACCTTAACTCTATATCCGTCCAGACTTACACGAATTTGCTTCTGTGCTGGGACAGACACCAAAGGAGCACTTCCTGCTTGATCCGACAGCAAAGTAAAGCTTTGCGTTGATAGCAGTGTTACTGCTGGCACAGTGGATTTATATTTACTTCCAATATCAGCATAAAGAGCAACTCGTATCGTGCTATTAGAATCGGCATGACTGGCACCCGCAGGGATCAGGAAACTTCCTACAGCAAGCGCAGCCGCAAGCAATCCTTTGCTTAGCGGGGCGACCCCTCTCCATTTCCTCTTCGTATGCTTCATCCAGCATCCTCCTTTATAATTGTAGTGACGAACTAGTGCTGCTCCGGAGGGAGCGGAAGCCCTAAATGATGATAAGCGGCCGGGGTTACAATTCTTCCACGCGGACTCCGCTGCAAGAAACCTATCTGCAGCAGGTACGGCTCATATACGTCCTCAATCGTCTGACTTTCCTCACCAATCGTAGCTGCAATCGTATCCAGTCCTACAGGACCGCCGCGAAAGCTTGAAATCATAGCACTTAACATCTTGTGGTCAATACTGTCCAGCCCACGTGGGTCCACCTGAAGCATCTTCAATGCTTCCCCAGAAATTTCAGGAGTTATAATTCCATCTCCGCGCACTTGAGCAAAATCACGGACCCGCTTCAATAAGCGGTTAGCAATCCGCGGCGTGCCCCGCGAACGAAGCGCGATCTCTTCTGCTGCATCGCCAACAATCTCAATGCCTAAAAGATCCGCATTTCGAGAAACAATGTAACTCAGCTCATCTATGTTATAGAATTCCAGGCGACTGACCACTCCGAAACGATCACGCAGTGGTGCAGACAGTAGTCCTGCCCGGGTTGTGGCACCTATCAGTGTGAACGGCGGCAAATCCAATCGTACCGAACGGGCACTTGGCCCTTTGCCGATCATGATATCCAGCGCGAAATCCTCCATCG
The DNA here is from genome assembly GCF_038002725.1 of Paenibacillus sp. FSL H7-0323. NCBI lineage: Bacteria > Bacillati > Bacillota > Bacilli > Caryophanales > Paenibacillaceae > Paenibacillus > Paenibacillus sp. FSL H7-0323. The sequence continues at coordinate 3,468,196 of NZ_JBBODB010000001.1, forward strand.
CAGGATACATAACCTCCTCAACCGTGCGGTGTAAACGGTGAATCTCATCGATGAAAAGCACGTCGCCTTCCTGCAGATTCGTCAGCAGAGCGGCAAGATCGCCTGGACGCTCTATCGCAGGGCCGGAAGTTGTTCGCAGGTTCACACCCAGCTCATTGGCGATAATATTAGCGAGCGTTGTTTTGCCCAGACCCGGAGGTCCGTACAGCAGTACATGATCCAGCGCTTCGCTTCTCATTTTGGCCGCTTCTATATATACCTTCAGGTTTTCTTTCACCTGAGTCTGGCCGATATATTCTCCCAGATAACGAGGACGCAAGCTTAGTTCTACCGCCTGCTCATCCATCATCAAATTCGCGGATATAATCCGGTCATCCATTTCCTATCGCTCCCTTTCTTTAGGATGTGTACGGCTTTACTTAGCTATATATAGCAGCCCTAGTGCTTTCTTCATCAGCACATCTACAGTGCCTGTCTCTGCTCCCTCTTTCTTCAACGCGAGCCACACGCGGTCCAATTCGCTTTCGGTATAACCCAGCCCCTTAAGCGCATCCCGCGCCTCTTGCCAGGCCAATCCATCCGTTGCTTCTTCCGTTGGCACTGCAAACAATCCCGTTTGCATTGAAGCCATACTGAGTCCGTCCAGCTTGTCCTTCAAATCAAGGATCATACGCTGTGCCGTCTTTTTGCCAATGCCCGGTAATTTCGTTAAGAACGTTATATTCTCTTGATAAATCGCTGAAATCAACTGATCCGGTGTTCCACCTGTCAGGATTCCAAGCGCAACCCTAGGACCGATGCCAGATACCTCTATCAGCTTGCGGAACAATTTTTGTTCCTCACGAGTCGGGAACCCAAATAATAGCGTAGCGTCCTCACGTGTTTGGTAATGAATATAGATCGTTACAGGTCCTTCTACTTTAGCAAAAGCATAAGGATTCGGGCAGAATACCCGGTATCCTACTCCCTGCACATCCAGCACCACATATTCCGACTCCAAATGAACGACGGGTCCTCTTAAGAAATCTATCATTTTCGCAATACCTCATTTAATTTAGAATTAAGACTGCTCGAATGGGCATGGCATACCGCTACCGCCAGCGCATCCGCCACATCATCGGGTTTCGGAATCGCCGATAGCTTCAGCAGCAGCTTCACCATTTCCTGGACCTGCCGTTTCTCAGCCTTACCATAACCCACAACAGCCTGCTTTACCATCATAGGTGTATATTCCGAGACGGGGAGACCCCGCTGTACTGCAGCTAATATAGTCACACCGCGGGCCTGCGCCACTGGCAATGCTGTAGTAACGTTGCGAGCGAAAAACAGCTTTTCTATCGCCACAGCATCGGGTTTATATTTATCAATGAGCTGACCCATGCCTTCATAGACATGCAGCAGTCGTTCTTCTTCAGGCGTATGAGCCTCAGTCTGAATACAACCATATTGGACGGGGGTCAGTTTATGTCCTTCCTTATCCACAAAGCCAAAGCCGACGATCGCCAGCCCCGGATCAATTCCCAAAATACGCAAACACGATCTCTCCTCTATAACAGGCAGATTATTCCACCGTTTTCATCCATTCCTCCGCCATGAAGCGAACATATGTATTCCTTCTAACCATTATAGCAAAAATCCCCCTTGCGGGAGAAAAAAAGTTTACTGTTTGCAGCGAAATGGCAACTTTAGGCCTACAGTTAAGACTCTTCCCCGTTTCATTTCACACAAAAAAGCTGCCCTCAGCCATTAATAATGACTTTAGGACAGCTTTATCAAAGCTATTGCTTGTTCTGCATGACATGCTCAGCAGCTTCGCGGGCATAATCACTGAAGGTAGACAGCACACTGTTGTACTCTTCAATATCCTGAACACGAATCCCCTCATGAAGCTCTTTCCAAATATTTTCCGGCAATGAGGATTTCAGGGAACCCATATCCATTTGAAAAAAAGTCTTCAGTACCTTCTCCTGAACTGGCGGACCTTTAAACAAGGTCAAATTCCCAAACGCATCTACACCAATGTAAGCTTTATTTTTTATCATTGTCGATAAATCATTCACTTTTTGTTCCAGCCACAAATCCCCTTCTGAACTAATCCAACCGCTCCATTCAGGGTGTTCATTGATTATAGTCTTCAGCTGAAGCGGGTTCTTTACGCCCGGCAACGTCTGAATCTCTTCTCCGGACACATAGGTTGTTTTTAAATGAACGGTTCTGCTGAGCCCACTTTGGGTGATGGTTTGCAGCAGTTGTTCATTATTTAAAGTGCCCTTCTCTTTTGCCTCATCACTGTCCTCGCCTACTTTAAAGACAGCTGCGGCCAGCTCACTATCGGCACTATCCGCCCAGCTAGAATTCGTCAGCAGACCACTGATTTCCTCAGGTACCTGCATACTGCGCCAAGCCAGTACAGCAAAAGCTATACAAGCAGCTCCTACCCAAAGCGCCTTTTTCCAACGTCTCCATCGCCGCCAAAGTTGTTTTTTTAAGCGAAACGCGTTCACGTTAATCCCTTCATTCTGGTTTTTCCCTATTGTGACCTAAGAAGGGAGCATTTATGCGCTTTTCTGTGAATAATCGACATTTCTCCAAAAATACAAGGTTGACCTTGCAGTATAGTTCAAGATTTATGGTATAACCAATAGACTATTTAGTTCTTAGTGTGCTATGCCATTGGATTGGGCGTTTGGGATGGTGGCGATGTAGGCGTTCTGCGTTTGCGGGATGGGGAATGCGTTCTGGTGCTGGGAGTATGTGTTCTGCGTTTGCGCGTTGTGCGGAGTGGATCTAAAACTAATTAGGGAAAAACTCCCTGAAAGTAGGAGAAATTTGCTCTAAATGAACGAAACCAGGGAATTCCTCCCTAATAAATAGGCTGTTTTCCTTATTTCCGGGGAATCAGACATAAAATTAGGGAGTTTTTCCTCAATTATATGCCTGACGACCAGAATCCTAAGAATTTCAGGGAGAAATTCCCTAATCGCTCTATAAGAGTTTTACTTTTCGCTTCAATTGAAGGATAAGCTCATTCTTCACTTTTTGTTTCACCTAGGCCGCACTCGGTGTTCACTCAGTACTCTCTCGGTACGTCACTTGAAGCATCATTTGTCATCAAATGCAGCTTCAGCTTCAAGTGTTAATTCCCTTTACCTTTGTTCAGCCCCTTCTTCGTATTAAAGTCACATTTAAGCGTTAGGAACCACCGGCAGCTTCACATGGCTCGGATACTCACGATTATGGTAAACAGTCTGCAGCACAGTAATCGCTTCTGAATCTTCATACGGATTACTGCCTGTATTTGTATTAGGGAAAGCAACGAATTTACTGGACGAAGTAATCGAGAACCGAATTCGGTGTCCCACAGCAAATCTATGGGCAATATTCGGCATGAAAATATCATATTTCTCCACCTGCCCGGGAATCAGCAGCTCAGGCGCTTCCAATCCATGACGGTATTTAGCTCTGACAATATAATTGGATAACCGGATAGAGTCCCCTTGTTCATTCACGTCACTAAGCGTAACAACCCAATCCGTATCTTTGCCAGTGCTGGCAGCATAGATAACCGCAGACAATTCTCCGGCCACAGTCAGCTCATCCGTCAGAATATCACTAGTGTAGACAAGGATATCATTGCGCAGCTCGTATTTTCGCAAATTCTCAGGCTCTCGTTCACCGCGATCATTCATAGGATCATGAGGATTATAGATATAAGTATCTTCAGGAGAATGTTCCTCAGGCGCTGCAAGCAGTTGCCCATCCCCTTGTCCTGAATTCGCTCGCCCGCCGCTGGAAAGGTAGAAGGAAGAAGTGGTGGCTTCAGCAGGTGTCCAATCCGCGGACGTTCTCCACTGATTTTCACCAACAACATAATAAGAGGCTCTAGGCTCCTGCTCTATTCCATTTGGAATGCCTTTGAGGAAGCGGTCGAACCAGCGCAGCACAGAAACATCGTAATCATAGACTACGGCATCATTGCCGAAGCTCACGCCTTCGTAGTCTCTAGCTCTGTTCGGCCCGTGCTCCCAAGCGCCCAGACGGATTTTTCGATTTGGCACATCATGTTCTGTTAGCATTCTCCATGTTTCCGATACGCCGGCGCTGTCGCCGTCATACCAGCCTGAGATAACATACATAGGCACCTGCACCTGATCACCGCGCTCGGTAAAAGTACAGTTTTTCCAGAAATCATCATACTCCGGATGCTGGCTCCACAGATCCCATGGACCTGATGTTTTGCCAATCATTTGCTGAGGGATCTCTTTAATCGGTCTTGCATCAACGGCTGCTTCCGGATTCACCGTAATGCCTCCAAAGATATCAAAATCCGTCCGAGTACCCACAGATTGAGCAAGAGTCCAAGAGAGCAATGGCCAAGAACAAAGGGTTCCCCCTTTGCGAACGGTATCAACAAATGGAGAGCCCACGTTCACTTCATCCACAACCGCCTTCAGATTCGGGTGCCCACTGGTGGCCGCCGCCACAACAACAAAACCTAGATAGGATGCGCCCCACATGCCGACGTTGCCATCCGACCATTCCTGAGCAATAATCCAATCAATCGTATCATAACCGTCATCCCGTTCATTATAAAAAGGAATCAGTTCGCCTTCCGAATCTGCCCGACCTCTAACATCCTGCGATACTACTGCATAACCTTTATTGGCCCATCTCATAAAAATCTCTTTTTTTCCGTTGCGGTCATAACATGTTCTTACGAGAATTGTCGGCAGCTTAGTTCCCGGCTTAATGCCCTCTGGTAAAAAAACATCTGTCGCCAACTTCACCCCATCGCGCATCGGAATCAGATCAGTACCCAAATCGTTCACACCATATTCTGCCTTGGATAGAAGAGGATCGTCGTAGACCACTAACGGAGTCAGCTTCTCATAACCTGCTTTAACCATAAGCTCAATACCATACCGATTCGGCGTTAAAAAAGCGATAATTTCCCCGTCCAAAGTCACAATGTCCAGAGCCGTCTCTTTGCGCAGCGCCCATACTTGTGAGGTCAGTTCGCGGCCTTCAATCTGCGCCTGATACTGGATATGCTTTTGATAGATATCGCCATTACTCAGCACTACCTCGTCTTCTGCCCATTCTGCATTAGCATAAGCATCCAAATGTTTATGGATTTTTTGAAGCGGGAGTACGGTCTTGAACTGTCCATCCAGCACATTGTCCTGCATTTGCGTTCTTCTGCGCGGATCGACCTTAGCTAGCATGATCTGTTGCTCTGTAAAATGAATTTTGCCTGTATAAACACCAGAAAAGTAGACGTTAAATGTAGATGTGTGTAAGTAGGTTGTCATCTGTTTATCCCCTATCCGCAAATTTCTTCAAATACGCGCAGCCAGTTGCCGCCCATGATCTTAGCAATATCTGCATCCGCATAACCGCGGGCAACCAAACCTCTAGTAAAGTTAATAAAATAACTATATTTCTTAAGTCCAGCAACGGTTTCTGTAGAAGGTCCGTCTCCTTTGGCGAATCCAAGCTTGGGTGCGATATGTTCTTTAAAATAAACCAATGACCAGAGCACATCGCTCATCGGCCAATCCGTTCCAATTCCGACATGATCCACGCCTACAAGCCGGATTACATATTCGATATGATCCAGCACATGGTCAATAGTTGTATGTTTAGGATCTTCATGAACAAACCAAGGCATAGCAAAAATACCAATAACTCCACCCGTCTTGGCTATCGCGATAATCTCCTCATCACTTTTACAGCGCATATGCGGATAGATCGCCTCTACACCCGTATGTGAAGCAATCACCGGAGTTGTGGAATAAGCGCAGGCATCTAACGTAGTCTGTTTCCCGCAATGCCCCGTATCTACAATGATCCCCAGCTTGTTCAAGCGTGCAATGAATCTTTTCCCAAAATTAGTGACCCCGGCGTTCGATTGTTCTGCGCAGCCCGCCCCAATCTGGTTCTGATTGTTGTAGGTCAATTGTATAATTCTTAATCCGAAGTTATAAAGTACATCTAATTGATCGAGATTCGTGCCCAGACCATCCGTTTCTTGTGCTGTGATAATGCCCGCTTTATAACCATTACGCTTGGCAGCACGTATGTCTTCGGCAGTTAAGGCTTTGATTAACCAATCTGCAGAATCGAATTGCAGTTGCACCTCTGCCATGCTTGTAATGATGCTGTCTAAGGATTCCAAATGAAGTTCGCGGTTCCCTGCTGTAATTCCGGACTTGTACCACTCTTCCTTATACTCAGGGATCTCTCCGCTCGCAGATAGCTTTGTGATGATTTTTGCAGGCATACTGCTGTATACCATTGGCTCATCTTTATAAGGCTCACATAATTCTTTGATTCTGTCAGAGATAGAGTCTGGAATCGCGCTTGGAGATAAGGGACCTTGAAACAGCAAATCGATAATAATGTTCTGCTCATGCAAGCGTTTAGCCCGCTCCTCCTCTTGCTCCGTCAACTTGAAATCATACAGACCTTCATAAGTGCTCATCGTGTAGTCGCTCCTTAGAATGCAATTTCAGTGCCTTTATGTAATCTAACAGCTTCATTATATATAAAATTAGCTGCTGCTAAATCCTCAATGGCCAGCCCTAATCCTTTAAAAAGAGTAATGTCAGCTGCGGACCTTCTGCCCTCGATAGTGCCACTGATCAGCTCACCAATCTCCCCGACAATATGATCTGCTGTAATTTTGCCTTCGTTCAGCGGGATTAAATAATCCCCAGATTCATTCTGAGCGGATTCCAGCCGATCTACATATAACTTAGCTAATTGGACGGTCTCCGAATCCAGCTCACGGTCATTTGGTCTGCATGCGCCGACAGCATTGATATGTACACCCGGTTTCAGCCATTCTCCCTTGAGCACAGGTTCGGTGGATGCTGTCACGGTACAAATGATATCCGCTGCGCTGACTGCCGCTTGAACTGTCTCGGCAACAATGATCTGCACATCATATTTTTGGCTCATCTCCATTTGAAAATCCTGTGCCTTTGCGAGTGTCCTGCTCCATACTTTTACCTCACGGATGGGTCGAACCCGCAACATCGCTTCCAGATGACTTTTTGCTTGTTCCCCAGTTCCAAGAAGAGCAAGGATTTCGGCATCCTCTCTGGCCAGATATCGGGTTGCTGCTGCACTGACTGCCGCCGTACGAATGGCTGTAATCTTTTGTCCATCCACTATAGCCTTCAGAACACCCGTAGATGAATCGAATAGGGTAACAAGACCTTGATGAGAAGGCAGGCCTGAACCATGATTGCTGGGAAATACACTGATGATTTTGGCACCAGCTACCTCTTCATGCTGCAAATAACCCGGCATTAAGCCGAGCAGATTGCTCTTTTTTAAAGGAAGCACTTGTCTTAAGCTTTGTACCGCTTGTCCAGCGGAAAGAGCCTTCAAAACAGATTCCATAACGGAGATGCAAGATTCCATAGCTAACAGTTCGGCCACTTCATTTTGATTAATGACTAGCATAAGACGGACCTCCTTCTCCTCATCATGATTGCACGAACGCGAATATAAAATTTTCTTACTATCATAACTTATCCGGTTTAAATATTCATGTATAAAGCTGGAAGGCAAAATTTGTCCTGACCCGAGTTATTCTCTATACTTAATATAGTACGTATTATATTTTAAGGAGCTGACTATTGATTATGGCTAATAAAATAACTTTAGGAAAAACCAATCTGCAGGTTCTCCCGCTGGGTCTGGGTGCCAATGCTGTTGGCGGGCATAATTTATTTCCGGGTTTAAATGATGAAACCGGCAGAAATATTGTGCGCAGCGCTCTGGATCATGGGATTAATTTTATTGATTCCGCCTTTATTTATGGACCAGGAAGATCCGAGGAACTGATTGGCGAAGTGCTGAAGGAAAGAGGCGGCCGCGACAATGTGGTCATTGCTACTAAAGGCGCTCACGTGATTACCGGTGACAAGATTACACTCGACAACTCTCCAGCTTTTCTAAGACAGTCTGTAGAAGACAGCTTGAAACGCCTCCAGACCGATTATATTGATCTTTACTATATTCATTTCCCTGATGAAAGCACACCTAAGGACGAAGCTGTAGGTGAACTTAAGAAGCTGAAGGATGAAGGAAAGATTAGAGCCATCGGGGTGTCTAACTTCTCCATTGAACAGCTGAAACAAGCCAACAAAGACGGTCATGTGGATGTTCTTCAATCCCACTACAATCTGCTGCATCGTGATGCGGAACAAGATTTGCTGCCTTATACGCAGGAGCATGGCATTTCTTTCGTGCCCTATTTCCCACTTGCGTCGGGCCTGCTGGGCGGCAAATATAAGCAAGGCGATACATTCAGCGACATTAGAAAAAATGACCCGCTATTTCAAGGGGAGACCTTTGCCAAGAATCTGGAGAAGGTGGACAAAGTTCGTCAGATTGCCAATGCTAAAGGTGTCGAAGTCGCACATGTCGTACTTGCCTGGTATTTGACCGTACCTTCCATAGATGCGCTTATTCCGGGCGCCAAACGTCCTGAGCAGATCGTTTCCAACTTAGAGACGCTGAAGGTGCAGCTGACACCAGAAGAGATCAAAACTATAGATTCCATATTTAAGGCGTAATCTAGCCTCATTAGATTAAGGGGTTGTCCCATGGCCACGAAATGGCTGCTGGGGCAGCCCCTTTTCTGCTTGGGTTCATCGGATGATTCGGGTTAGATAGTTCGATTGCCACGATTCGTAAGATTCGTCATTCGGTCGACCTATCACAGCTCCCCGCACAATGCCCCTATCGGACACAGTTGACCCTTAACGCAGCATTATTGCACATTTTGAATTCCAACGGACCTCATAGCCGCTATTGGCACGAAATACACCTAATATGAACCTTTTTCTAAGCAATAACGTCTCTGGGGTCCGAAACCCTGCTGAAAAGGCGATAAATTTGCATATAACGTCATCTGGGTCCGTAAGCGGCAGCGGATGGCAGTCGATCGTAGTGGAGAGCAATCATTCTTCTCCAATATCCTAAATTCTTTGTATTAGTAAATATTGTTTGCTATACTTTCTCTGAAGTAACATTGGACTTTAATTTTTATAAAAAGGGGAATTCCTTGATGATTATTCAACCTAAAACTCGCGGATTTATATGTACAACAGCCCATCCAGAGGGATGCGCCAAACAAATACAACAACAAATTGAATATGTAAAAGCACAAAAGAAAATTGAGGGACCTGCTAATGTACTAGTCATTGGCGCTTCTACCGGATACGGACTAGCTTCCAGAATTTCAGCCGCTTTCGGTGCTGGCGCCAACACTATTGGTGTTTTCTTTGATAAAGCTGCTGAAGGTCAACGTACAGCTTCTGCTGGCTGGTACAACTCCGCAGCTTTTGAACAACAAGCAGCGCAGCTTGGACTTAAATCTCACAGCATAGTTGGCGATGCCTTCTCCGATGCTATCAAAGAGAAGACCATTGAATTGATTAAAGCTGAATATGGCACAGTTGATTTAGTTGTCTATAGTGTCGCTTCACCACGCCGCACTCATCCGGTAACAGGAGAAACCTTCTCCTCCGTCATTAAACCGGTGGGAACCGCTTATTCAAACAAAACCTTGAACTTCCACACAGGTGAAGTTTCCATGACCACTATTGAGCCTGCTTCAGAAGAGGAAGTACGTCAGACCATCGCAGTTATGGGCGGCGAAGATTGGAGAATGTGGATCGATCAGCTTCAAGCAGCTGGCGTGCTTGCCGATGGAGCTACAACCGTTGCTTACTCCTATATCGGGCCTGAAATCACTCACCCTATCTATCGCGACGGAACGATTGGTCAAGCCAAACATGATCTGGAACAAACAGCGGTCCAACTGAATGATCGCCTGTCCACTCAAGGTGGACGTGCTTTTGTTTCCGTGAACAAAGCTCTGGTAACCCAATCCAGCTCCGCGATTCCTGTAGTCCCTCTTTATATCTCTGCATTGTATGAAGTAATGAAGGAAAAAGGGCTGCACGAGAACTGTATTGAACAAATGTACCGTTTATTCTCTGAGCATCTTTACAGTGGGGGCGAAGCTACTGCTGACGGAGGCTGCTTGATCCGAATTGATGACTGGGAAATGCGTGAGGATGTTCAGACTGAGGTTATGAAACGTTGGGACGAGCTGACAACCGACAATGCAGGTGAGCTTGCTGATCTTGAAGGTTACCGCCAAGATTTCTTTAACCTGTTTGGTTTTAGAACAGAGGGTGTAGACTACGAAGCTGACATTGATCCTAATGTCGACATTCCAAATATGTATTAATAACTGATCTATAGACAAATGAGGTTGTCTCTGAAGTAGTGAATTCTACTGACGAGATAACCTCTTTCTCTTTTAGATAGACATTGGCTTACCTCCCCTCTTTATGATATGGTTTGATTGAATACTGCATGTTCTACTAACATTCGAAGGAGTGAGTCACTTTTGGTTAAAAAAATTAGTGTAGCAAACGGCGCACTTGAGGTGTCACAAATTTCGCTTGGCTGTATGCGGATTGCTGATTTATCTGCAAAAGAAGCAGATACACATGTACATAGTGCCCTCGAGCTCGGAATAGACTTTTTTGACCACGCCGACATCTACGCAGCTGGCAAAGCCGAGGAAGTATTCGCAGGTGTACTGGAGAACAATCCGGGTATGCGTGATAAAATGATGATCCAAACCAAATGCGGAATCCGCAACGGTTTTTTTGATTTCTCCAAGGAACATATCCTGCAATCCGTGGAAGGCAGCCTTAAGCGCTTGAAAACAGACTATATCGACGTCCTACTGCTTCACCGTCCTGATACGCTGTTCGAGCCAGAAGAAGTCGCTGAGGCTTTTGATATTCTGGAAAGCAAAGGTATGGTCAAACACTTTGGTGTCAGCAATCAGAACCCGTTGCAAATCGAGCTGCTTAAAAAAAGTGTAAAGCAACCGCTGCTGTTCAACCAGCTGCAATTGAGCATTATGGTCACTGGCATGATTGATACAGGTTTCAATGTGAATATGACTAACTCCGGTTCAGTTGTTCATGATGGCGGGATTTTGGAGTACAGTCGCCTGCATGACATGACCATTCAGCCTTGGTCGCCTTTCCAATATGGCTTCTTTGAAGGCGTATTCTTAGATAACGATAAGTTCCCTGAATTGAACGAGGTCATTAACCGCTTAGCAGCTGAAAAAGACGTAACCAATACAGCGATTGCCATCGCATGGATTCTCAGACATCCGGCAAATATGCAGCCTGTCGTTGGCACAACTAATACGCAGCGCTTGCGTGATATTGCCAAAGCTTCCGATATTACTCTCACTCGGCAAGAATGGTATGAAATCTACCGTGCTGCCGGCAATGTCCTTCCATAAACACCTAAAGCCACGAGGTACGTTATTAACGTACGCCGTGGCTTTTTTACAAGAGAGCGATTCAATCCTCACGTTCTAGTAAAACTAGATAGACAGCGTCAAGATATTCGTATACTCACAAAAAGAACACAAAAAATAATAACTACTACCGAAATACTTAAGATCATAGTGGTTCTTTTGTTATCCTTTTTCATAATCCATCCTTCCTTTCTATAGATGCACATCTCTCTTTTCAAAAGAAATTAAAGCAACGCTCAAGCAAACTCCTATGATTACAACAGGGATTAGGATCATACGAACACCCTCGTTTAGGGTATATATTTCATGTGAATTTACAGCAGAGAATTTAAAAATTTGCGTCGTTAGCGTATTTTCAGAAATCACTCTCAGATATACATACGAAGAGTCTTTCAGATAACCACTGAGCAGAAAATCGCCAAATACAAAAACAAACGTGGCAATAACAGCGGTAGCCGATTTTTTCATCAATACTCCTAACAACAGCACGACAGCGGAATAAGCTGCGAGATACAAAATATTGAATCCAATAGCCCCCATAGCAACGATAAACTTCCCCTCTAAGCTTTCATTTCCGATATGGGAACCCGTAACAAGCGCTGCCAGCATATACAATACATAAAAAAGACCAAAAAATTGAATTACCCACCATAATACCACTTTTAATTCGGTCAGATATTTTCCCAGTAAATATAATGACCTGCTCTGACCCGAAGCGATAATGGTTTGAACCGACCCATACTCAAATCCCTCGGTAGCAAAAAAACAAACGTAAATCGGGATGATAAAATACAGAAAAAAAGATAACTGAATGCTAGTAATTAAAGGCTCTAAAGGACCGTCTATATCAAATCCTACTTGTACCCCCATCCAAACCAGTAATAAGGCACTTCCAAACAGCAAAAGAAGACTTATCCCCTTGAACATGGGATCCTTGGTTACATAATAAGCTTCAGCCTTAAGAAAATTCCTCATTCGTTACCTCCAGCAATTAGATCCATATAATAGTGCTCAAGATTTGGAGCCGACAGGTTAATCCCTTCAATATGGATGCCCCGCTGTAGAAAAAAAGACATCAGCTCTTCCAGATTTGTACTCACTTTAGGAATTTGAATTTCTCCAGCTTCGCTGATCGTAATGGTTTCTAGTTGGAGTTCACTTTTCAAAATCTGAAGCGTCGCTGCGGGATCAGCCGTTCGAATACAGATCTTAGTTTCCGCCGTATGCAAGAGTTCCTCCGCAGAAGCTTCTTTGATTAACCTTCCTTTATGAATAAAACCGTATTGGGTCGCTAGTAGCTGCAACTCACTTAAAATATGACTGGAGATTAGTATAGTCACTCCTTGTTCTTTAGATAGCTTCTCCAGGATCTTTCGCACTTCTACAATGCCTGACGGATCAAGACCATTAATAGGCTCGTCCAATACCAGAAATTTGGGATCGTTAAGTAGAGCAATAGCCAGACCTAAACGTTGTTTCATCCCAAGGGAGTATTCTGAGGTTAGCTTAGAACCGGCATCTGCCAGAGAAACTGCCTGCAATACTTCCGCAATTCTGCTCTTATCCTTAATCCCAAACGCACGGCAATAAAACGTAAGATTTTGCTTTGCATTTAGATTAGGATAAAGCGCTGGCCTTTCAATTAGAAATCCAACCTTTCGCCTCGCCTCGTGAACAGCTTTTGTGTCCTTTTTTTCAAAAAGAGAGATTTCGCCATGTGTCGGATGTACCAATCCGCCTATTATTTTCATTAATGTAGTTTTACCTGCCCCATTTTCGCCAACAAACCCATAAATATCTCCTGCCCCAATCGTCATATAGACATCCTGAAGTGCAAAAGACTCTCCGTATTGTTTGCTTAAACCTTTGGCCTCAAAGATCGTTTGAGTCAAATCAAACACTCCTCTTTTCACTTTTCCATATCCTAACATGTTGCCATGGACACTACATTCAAACTGTAACAATCAAGTTAGTTAATGTAATTATTAAGAAGGATTTGTATAATGTGACTTATATGGTCGACAAATTCACGGATATTTTGGACAATTCTTGTCGAAAGGAATGATAAAGTGATACGTATTGCTGTCTGTGATGATGACTTTCCCACTACTGAATTAATAGAGAGACTTATTCTGGAGACTCAAAGGAATTTCACAAGGAAAATAGAGGTGTCGATCTTTTATTCCGGAGAAAGCTTCACTAAGGCCATTCAAGAGGCCTGCGCGTTTGATATTATTTTTATGGACATTGAAATGGCGGATATGGATGGAATAAAAGCTGGGTATGTACTGCGGGGAAATGATGAAAATGATCTAGTGCAGCTTATCTATGTCTCTAGTCATGATGAATATCATCTGCAACTCTTCGATGTTCAGCCCTCGGGATTTATCAAGAAACCTATCGATTCAGAGATATTTAAGCAAAAACTGATTTCTACGATTGAAAAAGTAATTCGCAAGCTGCAGCAAGGCAAAAAAAACTTCTTATCACTACAGCAAAAAGGAAAAGAAATTCTAATCCCCTATCGAAATATCATCTATCTGGAAAGCAACCGGCGGAGAATTATTCTTTATTCCTGCAAGGATCAACTCGACTACTACAGTACACTAAACGAGGAAGAGCAGAAGCTTCCTGTGAGCGATTTTGTCCGAATCCATCAATCCTACATCGTTAACTTTTACTTTATTAAAGAAATCAGTAACCAGGGAGTAATTCTCCTTAATGGCGAAGCCTTACCCATTAGTGCAAAATACAGTGCCGATTTTAAGAAAAAATATCTGAAATTCAGGGGGAGTCTTGTTGGATAATATCTTTCTGGAGGAGTTATTCTATCTAGTAACGCTTCCACTTTTACCTATCATCATTCATTACTTCTACAGCCATTGTTTCGTTAGCCGACTTACCACCAAAGCCAATCTTGTTATCGTGTACTCTCTATATTTCCTCTGTATTGTCTTTCTGCACTATAGCTCACTGCCAGGCTCAATCCTACTCACACTCAATATTGGCCTGATTGCTCTCTTATCTTTTTTTTACAATGGAAATATCAAATGGCGGATCGTTGCCGCTCTTTTTCTGGTTGCGCTTATTACGCTTAGTGAGTTATCACTGCCCCTATTTTACTCGACAAAGGGATATATTCTGAACCAGTTTCTTTCCAAGCTGCTGATGTTTATATTAGCTTTTGTATCCGTGCGCGTAGCTAAAGCCTTTGGAAATGGCGGGTTATCTAAATGGTATTGGGTTCTATTATTTATTTGCCCTTCTATAAGCACACTAGGGATCTACAGCTTCGCATCCAGCCTTTATATGCAGTCCTTCCCTACCCTTGTTCCAATCCTATCCACAGGACTACTCATTATAAATTTATTGATATTTATCTTATGTGACCGTATGTTAGTTATCCAATCTGCGCAGAACCAAAGTTATTTACTTGAGCAACAAAATGCTTACTATGTAAATCAATATCTTTTGACAAAAGAAGTACAGGAAGAATCTTTTAAGTTCCAGCATGATATTAAAAATATTCTCATAGGTTTACGCGCAAAGGTACAATCCGGTGAAGCTGCCAATCTAAATGAGTTGGACAACTTACTGGGGCAAATAGACAATCCAATAGGCGTCAGCAATAGCGGGAATACGATTATTGATTCCATTATCAACTACAAGCAGCAGGTCGCTGAGAAGCATCAGATCCCCTTCAAGTTAGACTTGAACATCCCTGCACAGCTGACGCTCGACACCACAGTTATCAGTGTGATTTTAGGAAATGCACTGGACAATGCCATTGAAGCTTGTTGCGATAAAAGAAATGAAGAGTGCTATATAACCATACATATGCATTATCTTAATGAAAGCTTGTTCATCCGGATTCAGAATCCTTATGTGAATGAAATTCATACGAATCGTTTTGGCGACATCTGCTCCACAAAAACTAATAAATCCGGTCATGGTATAGGCTTGAAAAGTATCCAGAAGGTCGTAGAGGATAGTAATGGTTTAGTAGATATTTCATATAACAATAATCTATTTCAAGTCGAAATTGTTCTTTTTATGGTCCCCTGTAAAAAAAGGATTTAGAAGCTTATCATAAGCTTCATCATAAACCCAAGTGATTCCTTCATCTTTACTGGTAAGATATATAGTTCCTGCCACACCGGTATCTTGATCAATTAACGAGATAGGGAACAGTCCTTCCTTTCTATTAAAGATAGGAGAAAGGGGATTTTTTTTATATTTATCAAACTTTTCTGGAAGCGATACAGCAAGCCTTTCCCAAGTTTGCCCCTGATCTTTGGTCCAATAAATTACAGGACTCTCATCCATATAATATCTGTACCCTAAAAACCCGATATCCGAACTAGAAAATCCCACGCCGGTCAAATGTTCCGAATAAATATCATTTGGATTGCCTATCTCTTTCCACGTCTTACCTCCGTCAGAGGTTTGATATACGTAATTCAGCGCACTCCCAACTCCTTGTGAAGCACCACTGACCAGCCAACCATCATTTTTATTCGTGAAACCGATAAATTTTGTTTCATATCCCATTGCTCCAGGAATAGGATAGTCATTCCATGTCTGTCCCTTATCATTACTGATTAAAACATGCAGCGGCAATGATTTTCCATCTGCAAAACCATAAACAATAGCTGTTTTATCCTCGGATATAAAATAACCGGTGTTCTCTTGCCCCATTCCCAGAACCCCTCCGGTCGTATCCAATTTTAATGGCACATTTGCTTTAACAGCTCCATTCCGATATAAAACAGAAACGTTCCCCTCTGCATCTATGGAGTACGAGTTGCCAGCATCATTAACAACAACTTGCTCCCCCTCAAAGCCAATGGAATAAATCGTGCCGGGTTTGATGAATTCGCTGCCTTTTATATTAGTGCACGCCGCCAACACGCTGATTACCCCGATCAAGAGCAGGACGGTATAAAATAGAGTGATGCCGTTTCGTTTTTTCTTCGTATTAAGAATAGATATAAACCGCTCTTTCATGGAAATTCCCCTCCATATCTAATATTTCCATTTTGCGAATAGTTTTTGCTTAACCATAGAGATCAGATATTTCTAAATCTGCATCAGGTAGCTTCTTAATTTCATTATTGATGAATCAATCGACTGATCAGACAGTTGGTAACCGTTGCTATTATACAACTGTGTAAATGAAATGCAAGTGATCTGTCCTTCTGTTTCTCTATATCATCGAATGCGAAGCTAACGGTATATACTAGAACTTTGGAAATAGGGTAATTCAGAAGTAGTAGTAGAGGAAAATCTAATGCTCCTATTAGAAATTCAATAAGCTCTGAAAATGAAAAAGGTCTATAAAATCGCTTATTAAGCAATCTTATAGACCTTTTTAGTATACGGTGAGAGGCTCGAACCTATCGATATTTATTTTGAACGCATTAATAGATATAGAAAATAAGGCACACTCAGCATTGTTACAATAATTCCTGCGGGAATATCTGACTTAAAGCTGACCGTTCGAGCAATCGTATCCGCTACAAGCAGCAATAGCGCACCAATAAGCGCTGAAGTAGGTAGAAGCACTTTGTAGTCGTGACCTACCAGCTTGCGAGCCACATGCGGACTAATCAATCCAATAAAGAAGATCGAGCCCCCGAGCGCTACACAGCCAGAAGCTATGCCTACAGCCGCAATCGCCAAGCGCAAAAATTTCTTCTTTACAGCGACTCCTAATCCTATCGAAATTTCGTTGCCTAGCACCAAGACGTTCAATGTCCTGAAATTAGAAAGAATATATGCGAATAGCAGCAATACCCAAGGTGCCAACAAGCTGATATAAGACCACTTGTCACCCCATAAATATCCTGCTTGCCAACGCTGCGCAAACTCATACTTCTGGTCATCAAGCTTTAAAGTCAGGAATAGCGATAGCGCACTAAACCCCATATTGATCGCAACACCAGTCAAGACAAGTCGTGTAGAAGAAATCATACGACGTTTTCTATAGGCTAGAACATAGATCAGAGCTGCTGCCAGCAGACCACCTAAGAATGCCATAGACGGCAGTAATAATGTTATAGCGGCGCCTTGAATGCTTACCGTTGAGATAATCAGCAACACCATAAGACCTGAACCTGAGCTAATACCAAGCATGCCGGGATCAGCCAGATCATTGCGCAGCAAAGCCTGCATAACTGCACCTGCCAGTGCCATCCCAAATCCAACAAGTATCGCTAATACGATCCGAGGAAGACGAAACTTATAAACAACGAGATTATGCTCCTCTGGACCTTGTCCAAGCAATACTTGAAATACTTCAAGTGGATTGAGGGACACCTTTCCCATATTAAGACTAAGAATAGCTCCTGCAATAAGCAGTATTAAAAGAGATAGAATCCATATTGTAGCCTTATGCGATTTAACAACTTTCATTTGAAGGCTCTCCTCTCTTTGCTCGCAATTAGCAAGAAGAAAGGAACACCAATCATTGCAAAAATAATGCCCAGTGCTGTCTCTGCCGGACGATTAATCAGCCTTCCTGCGATATCCGCTACAACCATAAGTGCGCCGCCGTAAATGGCTGATGCCGGAATAATATAACGATAATCTACACCTACAAAAAAACGCATAATATGCGGAATAATCAACCCTACAAAGCCGATTGGCCCTACAAGTGCAACAGCTACACCCGCTAGTAAAAGGACCGCAAGCGTAGCTATCATCTTAACGAGAACGATCCGTTGCCCGAAGCCTTTCGCAATCTCTTCCCCCAAGTTTAAAACAGTGATAGAGCGTGCAATGAATAGTGACAAAGCCAGTCCACCTAAGAACCAAGGTATAACTAGCCTAATTTCCACCCATGTTGCTCCAGCCACACTACCCGAAGTCCAATAAGCAAGGGCACGACCAATTCCATAGTTTAATGAGATAAATGACCCCACAGCTCCAAATAGCATTGTAATTGATATTCCAGCTAGCACCAGTCGTTGAGGTGTCATTCCTGAACGATTCAATGAAGCGGCAAGATACGTTAATCCTGCTCCAAGTCCTGCGCCAATAAAGCTAACCAGCAAGGTTGTTGTCTGCAGTTGTCCTGGAAGAAAAACCAGTGTAACGGCCATTGCAAGAGCTGCTCCTGCATTTACTCCCATTAATCCGGAATCTGCTAAGGGATTTCGCGTATAGCCCTGCATAACCGCTCCTGCTACCGCGAGACACATACCTGCAATAATATCAGCTGCTGTACGCGGAATACGAAGGGCATGAATAATCTGATGCTCGGTCAGTTCAGGATCAAAATTAAAAATCGCTGTCCATGCCATTTTCAGGCTCATGGAAGCAGAGCCAAATGAGATAGAAGCTGCTACTGAAAGCAGCAGCAGCAGTATCCCTAGGAGTAGAAACAGACCGAAATACGATTTCCCTCTTAAATCAGGGATAACGGTTGTTCTATCATCTAGCTTTCTATTTTTTTTCATACGCTGACACTAGCTTCTCAACTACAAAATCTAGCTGCTTATCAAGAGAGTAGATATCGGAATAATATGAAAAATCAAACCCAATTTCGATCAATCTACCTTCTTTAATTGCTGGAATGCTGTTCCAAATTGGATTGTCTGACAAATCATCAGCCCCATCCCATACAGAGCGGAACACGAAGTCTCCTATATACTCAGGTAACACCTCTAAGGAAACAAACCCTCCAGTAGCCTTCTCTCTGCCATCAATCTTTTTCTGAAGAATCTCTGGTGCTTTTAGCCCTAAATATTCATAAATGATCTGAGAGCCCCTTCCATAAAGCTTGCTATCGATCACCGCCATCTCTTTTTTGCCGCCTTCGATAATGGTTACTGTCTTATCCAAAATTCCAAGTTCATCAAGCTGCTGCTTGCTCTTCTCCAACTTCTCGTGGAAATTATCTAATAGAGCTTGTGCCTCCTGCTCCTTGCCAAATACCTCGCCAATCTTCATTACACGTTCATCCGTCGCCATTTTTTCATAAGGGATTGGAACGGTCGGTGCAATATCCTTAAGGATTTCGTAAGTTTCTTCAGAAGCAGCTATGATCAAGTCCGGCTTTACTGCCATAATAGCCTCTGGATTAGGCTCATACCATGAACCTAGATCTTCAATCCCCCCAAGCTCTTCTGCAAAGGCCGCTCCTTCAAAGACACTCGAAGTCCCTACTGGCTTAATGCCGAGGGCCACAAGATCCCCTTGAAGGTATAACACGACAACCCTCTTTGGATTAGCTGGAACAACAATATCTCCCTTTATTGTAGAGATAGTTCTTGTCTGAGCCTCCTTATTGGCATTGTCAGCTGGAGTTGAATTATTTGCTGGTGATGATGTAACTTCAGAAGCTTTGGATCCATTAGAATTTGTGGCATTAGAACCAACACTTGCAGATCCACATGCACTTAATAGCAAGGTAAAGCTAAGCAGCATCGCTACAATAAAACTTGACGTCTTTGTTAATCTCATAGGTGAAGACCCTCCGGTTATTTCATTATGGTAATAGTAATGATAATGATTATCATACTCAATAACATTATATCGGGAGGATATGTGCTCGCCAATGGAGAATTTGGCGGTGGTAAATGGACGATTGTCCGATGAGCTCACCTGCCTGCTTTCCTTGCGGAACCGGATGGGAGATTGACCATTGTATTTACTGAACATGCGACTGAAGTAATATACATCGTTATATCCAACTTCTTCTGCAATATCGCGAAGTGGAGCATCGGTACATCGTAATAGCTCTTCTGCATGTTTAAGCCGGAATCGTATCAAATATTCAATCAAGCTAAACCCTGTCTCCCCTTTAAAGCGGGTTGATAAATGACGAGGGCTATAATTAAATTGCTCCGCTATAGATTCTAGTGATAAATTATGACGATAATGCTCCTCAATATAACGGACAACCTGCCCAATGACATCCGGTTGCCTGAGGTTAATTCCATCCTTTGTGAACTGCTTTAATAATTCATGTATAAACTGATAGAACAAGCCTTTAACTTGAATTCTTTCCAATTGGCTTCCTTGTGCCCAAAGTTGTTCCATTGCCATTAGTTGATAGTGCAGTGGTAATGGCTCCAAAGACTCGAAGCTATACTGCATCCGAAATGGATTGCTGCGTTCTAAAAGTCTTGCTAAATCCTTTCTTCCTGGCAAGGAGGCTCTATAGAATAATAAATAGTACTCAAACAACTTCCCTGTCTCTATACTTAGTCTCATACCCTTACCACCATGTACAATAAAGTGACGGTCTGCCTCGTAATCTATGCCGTTGAGATTCAAGCTGGCCGTACCCCGCACACAGTAGATAAATCCACATGCTGGTAATACATAGCCTTGCAGCTTGTCCCCAGGCTTCATCACAGCATGTCGAATATCAAGTACTTTAACAGCGGCATAATTCCATGCGAAAATATGATCTTCCAGCCTCATCTTTGCAATACACTCCGATCTGCTCCACAATCTATTTGAATTAATTATATTTCACAATAAATGATAATGATTATCAATTAGTATTAGGTAGTTCCTCTATTTTGTCAATCGCTGTTTAGTATCATGATTGCTTATAGCTTTCGAAGTGGAGCTTCCTCAGGAATGCCTCTATCTCATTCACATATCCTCTTACATTAATCTTTCTGGGTACAACTAAGTCCAATTTCTTATTCATACTTGAAGGATGTATCAAAAGTTTTCCGGCACAGGCATGAACGGAATTGTAAAAAAACAAACAAAAAAGTTCATCAGATATAGTATCTAATGAACTTTGAGTTGATTTAGTTGGTACCGGTGAGAGGACTCGAACCTCCACGGTTTCCCTCTCGATTTTGAGTCGAGCGCGTCTGCCATTCCGCCACACCGGCAAAGTATTAAGTTAAAATATGGCGCGCCCTGAGAGATTCGAACTCCCGGCCTTTTGATTCGTAGTCAAACGCTCTATCCAGCTGAGCTAAGGGCGCAAAATTTATATGGAGCGGACGACGGGAATCGAACCCGCGACCCTCGCCTTGGCAAGGCGATGCTCTACCGCTGAGCCACGTCCGCACACGGTATGTATTGATGTCCGACTCACTAAAGAAGTGAGCCATGAAGGACTCGAACCTTCGACACCCTGATTAAAAGTCAGGTGCTCTACCAACTGAGCTAATGGCTCATAAAGCAAGAAAATGGCGGAACCGACGGGATTCGAACCCGCGGTCTCCTGCGTGACAGGCAGGCATGTTAGGCCAACTACACCACGGTTCCAGAAGAATAATTGCTTAATGAAAATTGGTTGCGGGGGCAGGATTTGAACCTGCGACCTTCGGGTTATGAGCCCGACGAGCTACCGGGCTGCTCCACCCCGCGTCAGTAAAAAAGTATTAATTCCCTTGGATTCCTCGGAAAGTATCCGGAATCCTTAGTGAAGCATTAACTTCACTTTTGGGGATGTGTTATGGTGGAGGCTGAGGGGATCGAACCCCCGACCCTCTGCTTGTAAGGCAGATGCTCTCCCAGCTGAGCTAAGCCTCCATGTAAAGAAGCAACTTAATTATCATAACATAATCAAATCTGTAATGCAACCATTTTTTCTAGAAGTCTGATGCTGTTTCAAGAAGAAGTGGTGACCCGTATGGGATTCGAACCCATGTTACCTCCGTGAAAGGGAGGTGTCTTAACCCCTTGACCAACGGGCCGTTTTAAAAACAAATTGTTTTGACAACAAAAAAGATTATATCATGTATTATTAAGTATAGCAATACCTAAACTAATTATTTTTCTTTTTACTCTTCCCTAGGTAATAGATTGATATGAAGCTTTTGAGATATTATCTCAACGATTTCACCTATAGTTCTATCATTCGTGTCTAGATGCTGCTTAAATACCTCGTGATCAAGCCCTCTGATGCACCTGTCGATCTGCTGAGCAGCCCAAGAGTCTTTTCCTTCACTCTAACGCTTAATCTCTTAAGCAAGGTCTCTCGGGAGGCACACAAACTAAAATGATAAAGCACCATTGATCCATATAATCATGATCATTTGCCTCCATGAACTAATTTTCATTCAAAAACCACTTCACAGTGATTGCCTATCCTTATAATAAACTGCTAAACATCGTACAACAAAAAGACCACTGTCGATTACTCAACAGTGGTCTTGCGTGCTTGGCAACGTCCTACTCTCCCAGGACCCTTCGGTCCAAGTACCATCGGCGCTGGAGGGCTTAACGGTCGTGTTCGGGATGGGTACGCGTGGAACCCCTCCGCTATCGCCACCAAACGGGCATTTGCGGTACAAATGCATTATTCAGGTCTCAGCATCGCCAAATGCTGAAAACAAATTCATCATCATACAGTCACTTGGACTATATAAATCTGAGCTTGATTCCTGAAAACTGAATCCGAAACGAATCTGCGTTTGCCCTTCTTACGGGGCCCCCGGAAAGTATTCGGAATTAGCTTCGCAGCTTCTTCTTCACTTTTTGGGGTATTTTTAGGATAAGCCCTCGACCGATTAGTATTGGTCAGCTCCATGCATTGCTGCACTTCCACCTCCAACCTATCTACCTCGTCGTCTTCAAGGGGTCTTACTAATTGGGAAATCTCATCTTGAGGGGGGCTTCACGCTTAGATGCTTTCAGCGCTTATCCCGTCCGTACGTAGCTACCCAGCCATGCTCCTGGCGGAACAACTGGTGCACCAGCGGTACGTCCATCCCGGTCCTCTCGTACTAAGGACAGCTCCTCTCAAATTTCCTGCGCCCACGACAGATAGGGACCGAACTGTCTCACGACGTTCTGAACCCAGCTCGCGTACCGCTTTAATGGGCGAACAGCCCAACCCTTGGGACCTACTTCAGCCCCAGGATGCGATGAGCCGACATCGAGGTGCCAAACCTCCCCGTCGATGTGGACTCTTGGGGGAGATAAGCCTGTTATCCCCAGGGTAGCTTTTATCCGTTGAGCGATGGCCCTTCCATGCGGTACCACCGGATCACTAAGTCCGACTTTCGTCCCTGCTCGACTTGTAGGTCTCGCAGTCAAGCTCCCTTATGCCTTTGCACTCTGCGAATGATTTCCAACCATTCTGAGGGAACCTTGGAACGCCTCCGTTACTCTTTAGGAGGCGACCGCCCCAGTCAAACTGCCCGCCTGACACGGTCCCCGTACCCGGTAAGGGTACTAGGTTAGAACCTAGATACGATCAGGGTGGTATCCCAACGGCGCCTCCACCGAAGCTTGCGCTCCGATTTCTACGGCTCCCACCTATCCTGTACAGATCGTACCCAAATTCAATATCAAGCTGCAGTAAAGCTCCATGGGGTCTTTCCGTCTTGTCGCGGGTAACCTGCATCTTCACAGGTATTAAAATTTCACCGGATCTCTCGTTGAGACAGCGCCCAAGTCGTTACGCCATTCGTGCGGGTCAGAATTTACCTGACAAGGAATTTCGCTACCTTAGGACCGTTATAGTTACGGCCGCCGTTTACTGGGGCTTCGGTTCATAGCTTCGGGTTACCCCTAACCACTCCCCTTAACCTTCCAGCACCGGGCAGGCGTCAGCCCGTATACTTCGCCTTGCGGCTTCGCACAGACCTGTGTTTTTGCTAAACAGTCGCTTGGGCCTTTTCACTGCGGCCCCCTCGTGCTATTCACACTACCGGGGCACCCCTTCTCCCGAAGTTACGGGGTCATTTTGCCGAGTTCCTTAACGAGAGTTCTTCCGCGCGCCTTAGAATTCTCTTCTCGCCTACCTGTGTCGGTTTGCGGTACGGGCACCTTCTCCTGGCTAGAGGCTTTTCTTGGCAGTGTGAGATCATGACCTTCGCTACTACAATTTTCGCTCCCCATCACAGCCCAGCCTTAATGATGTGCGGATTTGCCTACACATCAGCCTCACTGCTTAGACGGACATCCATCAGTCCGCGTCACTACCCTCCTGCGTCACCCCATCGCTCATAGCGGATTACGGTGGTACAGTAATTTCAAACTGTTGTCCTTCGACTACGCCTTTCGGCCTCGCCTTAGGTCCCGACTTACCCTGAGCGGACGAGCCTTCCTCAGGAAACCTTGGGCTTTCGGCGGATCAGATTCTCACTGATCTTTTCGTTACTCATACCGGCATTCTCACTTGTGTAGTGTCCAGCGCTCTTTTCAGTACACCTTCAACCCCTACACAACGCTCCCCTACCCCAGATACATAGTATCTAGCCATAGCTTCGGTGGTGTGTTTAGCCCCGTTACATTTTCGGCGCAGAGTCACTCGACCAGTGAGCTATTACGCACTCTTTCAATGGTGGCTGCTTCTAAGCCAACATCCTGGTTGTCTGTGCAACTCCACATCCTTTCCCACTTAACACACACTTGGGGACCTTAGCTGATGGTCTGGGCTGTTTCCCTTTTGACAATGGATCTTAGCACTCACTGTCTGACTCCCGGCAATAAGTATATGGCATTCGGAGTTTGACTGAGCTTGGTAATCCTTGCGGACCCCGCACCCAATCAGTGCTCTACCTCCACTACTCTTATACCGAGGCTAGCCCTAAAGCTATTTCGGGGAGAACCAGCTATCTCCGAGTTCGATTGGAATTTCTCCGCTACCCCCACCTCATCCCCGCACTTTTCAACGTACGTGGGTTCGGGCCTCCAGTGCGTGTTACCGCACCTTCACCCTGGACAGGGGTAGATCACACGGTTTCGGGTCTACGTCCACATACTAATTCGCCCTATTCAGACTCGCTTTCGCTGCGGCTCCACCTTCTCGGCTTAACCTTGCATGTTAAACGTAACTCGCCGGTTCATTCTACAAAAGGCACGCCATCACCCATTAATAGGGCTCTGACTTTTTGTAAGCACACGGTTTCAGGTTCTATTTCACTCCCCTTCCGGGGTGCTTTTCACCTTTCCCTCACGGTACTGTTTCACTATCGGTCGCCAGGTAGTATTTAGCCTTAGCAGATGGTCCTGCTGGATTCATACGGGGTTTCACGTGCCCCGCACTACTCGGGATCCGTCTCGGAGAGAATACAGTTTAGGTTACAGGGCTTTTACCTCTATCGCGGGCCTTTCCAGACCTCTTCACCTACCATATTCCTTTGTAACTCCATGTGAGACGTCCCACAACCCCTAAGAGCAAGCTCTTAGGTTTAGGCTGTTCCGCGTTCGCTCGCCGCTACTGACGGAATCACTATTGTTTTCTCTTCCTCAGGGTACTTAGATGTTTCAGTTCCCCTGGTCTGCCTCTACATTTCCTATGTATTCAGAAATGAGTAACTGCGAATTACCACAGCTGGGTTTCCCCATTCGGACACCCCCGGATCAAAGCTTGCTTACAGCTCCCCGAGGCAGTTTCGTTGTTCGCCACGTCCTTCGTCGGCTCCTGGCGCCTAGGCATCCTCCGTGTGCTCTTATTAGCTTAACCTTGATTCTTCCGCAGGAAAATATCATACGATGACATTCTCTTTGGAATCATCTCACTAATAACATTTACTTGTTTACACAATTTGCTAAAAGATGTTCTAAAACGCAAATTCGTTTCGGTATCCAGTTTTCAAGGATCAAGTCTTACTTGAGAGCTTAAACTCTCAAAACTGAGCAACGAGTGAGTAACAGGCCTAAACCTGAGTTTTGGAAGCTGAGCTTCCGATTTGAATGTCCTCATTGCAGAGAACGATTCTCCATAGAAAGGAGGTGATCCAGCCGCACCTTCCGATACGGCTACCTTGTTACGACTTCACCCCAATCATCTACCCCACCTTCGGCGGCTGGCTCCCTTGCGGGTTACCCCACCGACTTCGGGTGTTGTAAACTCTCGTGGTGTGACGGGCGGTGTGTACAAGACCCGGGAACGTATTCACCGCGGCATGCTGATCCGCGATTACTAGCAATTCCGACTTCATGCAGGCGAGTTGCAGCCTGCAATCCGAACTGAGACCGGCTTTGATGGGATTGGCTCCACCTCGCGGCTTCGCTTCCCGTTGTACCGGCCATTGTAGTACGTGTGTAGCCCAGGTCATAAGGGGCATGATGATTTGACGTCATCCCCACCTTCCTCCGGTTTGTCACCGGCAGTCACTCTAGAGTGCCCAACATTACTTGCTGGCAACTAAAGTTAAGGGTTGCGCTCGTTGCGGGACTTAACCCAACATCTCACGACACGAGCTGACGACAACCATGCACCACCTGTCTCCTCTGTCCCGAAGGCCGCTGCTATCTCTAGCAGATTCAGAGGGATGTCAAGACCTGGTAAGGTTCTTCGCGTTGCTTCGAATTAAACCACAT
This sequence comes from Paenibacillus sp. FSL H7-0323, assembly GCF_038002725.1. Classification (NCBI taxonomy): domain Bacteria; kingdom Bacillati; phylum Bacillota; class Bacilli; order Caryophanales; family Paenibacillaceae; genus Paenibacillus; species Paenibacillus sp. FSL H7-0323. The sequence continues at coordinate 3,494,828 of NZ_JBBODB010000001.1, forward strand.
ACTCCACTGCTTGTGCGGGTCCCCGTCAATTCCTTTGAGTTTCAGTCTTGCGACCGTACTCCCCAGGCGGAGTGCTTACTGTGTTAACTTCGGCACCAAGGGTATCGAAACCCCTAACACCTAGCACTCATCGTTTACGGCGTGGACTACCAGGGTATCTAATCCTGTTTGCTCCCCACGCTTTCGCGCCTCAGCGTCAGTTACAGCCCAGAAAGTCGCCTTCGCCACTGGTGTTCCTCCACATATCTACGCATTTCACCGCTACACGTGGAATTCCACTTTCCTCTTCTGTACTCAAGCCACCCAGTTTCCAGTGCGACCTCAGGTTGAGCCCAAGGTTTAAACACCAGACTTAAATAGCCGCCTGCGCGCGCTTTACGCCCAATAATTCCGGACAACGCTTGCCCCCTACGTATTACCGCGGCTGCTGGCACGTAGTTAGCCGGGGCTTTCTTCTCAGGTACCGTCACTCCGGTAGCAGTTACTCTACCGGACGTTCTTCCCTGGCAACAGAGCTTTACGATCCGAAAACCTTCATCACTCACGCGGCGTTGCTCCGTCAGGCTTTCGCCCATTGCGGAAGATTCCCTACTGCTGCCTCCCGTAGGAGTCTGGGCCGTGTCTCAGTCCCAGTGTGGCCGTTCACCCTCTCAGGTCGGCTACGCATCGTCGCCTTGGTGGGCCGTTACCCCACCAACTAGCTAATGCGCCGCAGGCCCATCCCTCAGTGACAGATTGCTCCGTCTTTCATTCTTCTCTCAGGAGAAAAAAGAAATTATCCGGTATTAGCTACCGTTTCCGGTAGTTATCCCAGTCTGAAGGGCAGGTTGCCTACGTGTTACTCACCCGTCCGCCGCTAAGTTACTTTGAAAGCAAGCTTTCAAAGTAACTCCGCTCGACTTGCATGTATTAGGCACGCCGCCAGCGTTCGTCCTGAGCCAGGATCAAACTCTCCAATTAGTATTGAAAAGAGCGATATGCTCATTTTGAAACATCTGACGAGAAAATTAATTCTCTAATTTTGGATTTCACTTACGTGATTTCCTACTCACTCGTTGTTCAGTTTTCAAAGATCAAGTTCTCGTTGGCGCCGTTTAATGTCTCAGCAGCAACTCTTATAATATATCATGCTTTCTGATTTATTGCAACTCTTTTTTTCAAAGTTCTTTGCAATCTAATTCAGATTAACATTCACCAACCGAAAGCTTTATAGTTCCTCTTTGCGACTGGATTTATAATGTACCATATATCCCTATATAAAAACAACACTTAAAAATTTATATTTTATAAATAAGTGCTTTTGCCCCACTTTATTTAACATCTTTTATCCCTATTTACCTATAAAAAAACGTGTAGATTCTAAGGATACAGAATCTACACGTAAGTCAAACAACGGCTTAATATATAAATTTATTAGTTTGAAATCCAAGGATTTCTACGTTTTTTAGTACTCGCTGCTGAACCTTGAGATTTCGTAGCAGTTTTGCTTTTCTTGCTACTAGGTTGACCTGAGGTCTTTGCTTTTTTGCCTGTTGCTGTTTCCTTTGCTACACTCCCCTTATTCTTGAGAGAAGCGTTAGAAGTTGACTCATCAGTCTCTGTTCTAGCCGCTTCAGGAGATTCCTGCACGAACGCTTCAGGTTCTTGAATTTCCGGCACCCGATTATGCTGCGAATAATTACCTATCCCTGGATACTGCGGATTGGATGGAATATTAGAGTTATCCGGTCCACCAAATGCTCCAAGCGTAGAAGTAGGTACCATTCCCTGATTAGGCATTCCTGCTCCATATGCGGAAAAAGCGTTTGGATTCCCATATTCAGGATAGGTGTTATATACAGGCATGTCATATGAATAAGTTTGCACTGGTTGAATATGCACGCCTCCGCACCCACAAGTTGGCCAAGGAAGGTTCGGCGTCTGTCCTCCATATTGAGGAACAGCATACGGGGAGAAATCCCCGCCAACATTCATGCCAGCAACATTAGCCTCCATCGGATTCCACTGTCCTGGACTCATATTAGGGGCAGCATTGGGATTCCATTGTTCTGGGCTCACGTTAGGCGCTGCATTGGGATTCCATTGTTCTGGGCTCACGTTAGGCGCTGCATTGGGATTCCATTGTTCTGGGCTTATGTTTGGCGCTGCATTTGGATTCCACTGTTCCGGGCTTATGTTTGGCGCGGCATTTGGATTCCACTGTTCCGGGCTTATGTTTGGCGCGGCATTTGGATTCCACTGTTCTGGACTCATATTAGAATACATATTGCCCGAAAAATAACATGGTGAAATACATTCTGGTGCATAAGCCATTGGCTGAACATAACTTGGTGCCCAGTTCATGTTCATATTAGGGCTATTTTGATATGAATCATAGAGATAAGGATTTCCTCCCAGGCCCGGGTATCCGTTGGAATTATCCCATGTGCAATCATTGTCTGCTTTCTTCTCAGCTTTAGGTGCTTCTTGTTGAGCAATCGGTTCTTGATTTGGAACCGTAATCTGAACAAATAAACTCTGCATTTCAATTTCTTGCACTGGAGCAACTTCCATTTGCATATTAGGCGCAGGATTGGGTGCAATATTTTGTGTATTAATAGGGGCGATGTTTAGCGATGGGTGTGGTGCAGAATTGGATTCAGGTGAGATATTTGTCACTGGTTTAGGTGCAGGTTTAGCTTCTGGCTTGGTCTCTGGTTTTACTTCTGGTTTAGTTTCTGGTTTAGGTGCAGGCACTACTTCAGCAGCAGGCTGTTCTTTGGGACCTGTATATTCCTTGCCACCCACCTGCGTTTTCTCTGACGCGTTAGACGGTGTATACCCAGGCTGTGTCGGTGAGGTATTGGATACTTTTTTAGGAATATTAACTACTTCCCCTAACATAAGTACATTTGGATTCTTTAGTTGGGGATTGGCCTCAACCATATCCTTCAAAGGAATTCCCCAGGCTTTAGATAATTTCCACAAGGTATCTCCTTGTTTAACGGTGTGCTTGTAGTAAACTTCACTGTTCTCCGGTACGGATACAGGGGCCGTAGGTATTTTTACTTTGTCTCCAACCGCTAACACATTCGGATTACTGATCTGCGGGTTTGCTTCAATAATTTTTTGTAACGGCACTCCGTACTTTTGCGATAATGCATACAAACTATCGCCTTGTTTGACAATGTGTATTTTCACGTAGCATTAACCTCCTAAAAGTTTTGTGGAGTATTGCTTTCTTTACAGCTACACAGCAAAACTGACTTCGAAAGCAAACACCCTTTTCATGGAACATTGCTCTCTTACAAAGTTATATGCGGTACAGCCGCCTCCTTCGTTACTACATCTTATGCAGCCCATGGGCGAATGACATCCCCGAAATAAAAAAAATCCTTTCATGATCCATGAAAAGATTAACCGGAGACTCCCGTTTTCTTCTGCATGTATGCATAAAAGGACTTCTGATGCGTATTCAATGCTATTTACGTTGTATAATTAGTCTTTATTCCCAAACCTTATAGCCATCTTTATCAACCACATTACGGAACTCTTCGAGCAGCTTCAAAGTGATTGGACCCGCTTGTCCTTCACCAATGATCCGGCCGTCAATTTCACGTGCAGCAATAACTTCAGCAGCTGTGCCAGTGAAGAACACCTCGTCCGCTATATAAACATCATGCATTGTGAACGGTTCTTCTTTCAGTTTAATACCTAATTTCTCACAGAGCTCAATGATCGCCAGACGGGTAATTCCTTCAAGGGCTCCCAAGTAACATGGAGGAGTGAAAACTACACCATTTTTGATGATGAAAATGTTATCGCCCGATCCCTCAGTAACATAACCTTGAGCGTTCATCATGATGGCTTCGTCGGCTTCTGCCAAGTTGGATTGGATTTTTACTAGGATATTGTTTAGGTAATTAAGCGATTTGATCTTTGGATTGAGTGCATCCGGAATATTACGGCGTTGGGACACAGAAACTGCACGAAGTCCGTTCAAATACGCTTGTTCTGGGTAAATAGCCAGTTGTTCAACGATAATAATTACACTAGCTTTTGGACAACGGCGTGGATCAAGACCTAAGTTCCCTGGTCCCCGGGAGACGATCAGTCGAATATAACCGTTCCGCATGTCATTTAGACGAATCGTTTCAGCCATAGCCTCCAGCATCTCATCATACGTTAGCGGAATGTCCAGCATGATCGATTTTGCCGAATCATACAGTCTGTCCAAATGCTCTTTACATTTAAAAATATTGCCGTTATAGATACGGATACCTTCAAAAATACCGTCTCCATACAAAAAACCGTGATCAAAAACGGATACCTTTGCATTTTCCTTCGTTACGTGTTGTCCATCCAAATAGATCCATTGCTCAGCCATGAATTTACTGCACCTCCGCTTTCTCTTCCTCATAGGTGTATGTGGGATACGAGCCCAGAATCCTTACCTGACAACCTAAAGCACTAATTTCTTCAATAGCCCCTGGCAGCAGAACAGATTCTATCGGTTCCAGCACATCAATATAAAAATAATAAGTACCCAGCTTCTTCTTCGTTGGTCGTGATTCAATACGCGATAAATTCAGTTTCCGCCAGGAAAAAGCAGCAAGCACCTGATGCAAGGCACCTGGAAAATCCTCTGGCAGCGTTACTAGAACACTCGTCTTTACTCCTGTGCTGCTCCGCGGAAGATCTATCTTCTGTGGACCAACCAGGACAAACCGTGTGTAATTGTTGTTGTGATCTGTAATTTGCCGATCTACAATCTCCAGCCCATGAGTAGCGGCGCCAAGAGCGGTACCGATAGCAGCCCAGCCCTTGCCGGGATTGTTTTTGACGATTTCTACAGCTTCAGAGGTACTTCCAACCGACTCCAGTTCAGCCCAAGGGGCATGCTTACGAACAAATTGCATACATTGTGCCATTGCTACGGGGTGCGAAAGGATTTTTACCATCTTGGTGAAATCCTTGTTGCCGTCTGTATCTGTGAATTCCCTTGGGTTACCGATAAGATTCTGTATCGATGGAAAAATCCATTCCGTCTGCATTGGCAGATCCACTTCATTGATGAGCCAATCGATGTGAAGACTAACTGAGCCTTCAATGGTATTTTCAATCGGAATCACGCTGTAATCGGTGGTACCATTCGCCGTAGAGAGAAATACATCGGAAATTAACTTGTGATGCACAAGCTTTACAGGTTCACCGTTAAACAAATGCAGCAGCGCTTCGTGGGATACCGAGCCCTGCGGCAATACCGCTATTGATTTCATGACCGTACTCCTTTTATCATATCCAAAAATGATACGTTTTGCATCTCGTTTATTTCAAGCAGCTCTGTAGTAACTCCAGAAGCACAAGGTGTTAACCAGCAGGTCCGAGCGGAAATGCCATGTTCCTGCATCGTATTCTTCAAGAAGGCCTCAAGCTCACTCTTACGGGTCTCTTGGCGATCCACTAAACATAGCAGAGTCGGTCCAGCACCGCTAAGTGCGATCCCTAAAGCACCGTGTTCAGGAGCTTCTGCGAGCAGCTTCTCCATGCCCGGTATAAGCGGTGCACGATACGGCTGATGCAGGCGATCCTGCATCGCTCTGCTAAGCAGGTCAAGCCGACCTGATGCCAGCGAAGCCGTCAATAGAGAGGTTCTGCTAATGTTGTACACAGCATCACTAACTGAGATTTCTGTTGGAAGCAATCCCCGCGCTTTTGTGGTTTCCAGTTCGAATTCAGGAATAACCACCAGCACCTCAAGATTTTGTGGTGGTTCTAGCCGAACATAATCCGCATGTTCACCATCCCACACGGCAGTAATAATGCCGCCAAACAAGGAGGCACCCACATTATCGGGATGTTTCTCAAGCTGGGTAGCCATATCAAACAGCTTAGCATTATCCAGCGGAGAGCCAATCATTGTGTTCGCTGCGGCCATTCCGCCAATAATAGCTGAGGCACTGCTGCCGAGTCCACGCGTAAGCGGAATCTCCGAGTACATGGTTATCGATAATTCAGGCACCGTAACGCCTGCCTCTGCAAATACCATTTGAGCGACCTTATAGAGTAAATTGCTCTTATCCTGAGCCACTCCATTCATCTCATCACCATATAGATGAAAAACAGTCTCCTCTGCTTCCTCCATCTCAATCCAGGCATATAGCGGCAAAGCCATACCCAGAGTATCGAAGCCCGGACCAAGATTGGCAGTACTAGCAGGCACTTTAACCCTAGCTCTTCCGTAAATACTCATAACAGGTACAATCTCCTTACTATGTTTTGAAATATGAAAGTATTAGTTCAGTGGCTTGGTTAACCTTCCACACGATAATGGCTCTTAATCCGGCGGATGACTTTCAGCTCCTCGAAATGGCGCAGCACTTTGTTCATGCTTGCTTTACTAGCGTTATGAGTGACAATAATGATCTCCGCATCAGGATTATTGGGATTGGCTTGCTGAACTACTGAATCCAAACTTACATCATATTCGGCAAACACTTGAGTAATCTTAGCCAATACCCCTGCTTTATCATCAACATGCAGAAGCAAAAAGTTTTTATAAAAAATAGCTTCATCACTCTTAAGCTTTTTCTGCTTGTAAGGTACTTTTTGCTTCAATCCATTCACACCTAGTTTAAGGTTCTTAATGACAGCTACCAAATCAGCTACCACTGAGGTTGCAGTTGGCATTGCGCCCGCACCCGCACCGTAGAACATGGTCTCTCCCACTGCTTCCCCGTATACGTAAACTGCGTTGAACACGCCATTGACGGAAGCCAAGGGATGACTAGCCCGAATCAAGGTTGGCTGAACACTGATGCTGAATTCTTCATCCTGACGTTCAGCGATGCCTAACAGCTTAATTTCATATCCGAGACGTTTCGCAAAGGCGATATCCGCCTTACTCACCTGAGAAATCCCACTCACACTTACATCATGCAGCTCCACATTAGTACGGAAACCTAAGGTTCCGAGAATCGCCATTTTGCGGGCAGCGTCCAGGCCTTCCACATCCGAGGTTGGATCAGACTCTGCGTATCCCAGATCCTGCGCTTCTTTTAACACATCATTATAGGATGCGCCTTCTTGGCTCATTTTGGTTAGTATGTAATTAGTCGTTCCATTCACGATACCTATAATCTTCATAATCTTATCTGAGGAAAAGCCCTCGATAAGTGTGCGGATAATCGGAATGCCTCCTGCTACGCTAGCCTCATAAAAGACATCACATTGCTTCTCCTGCGCCTTAGCAAGAATCTCCGAGCCGTGCAGCGCCATCAAATCCTTGTTCGCAGTTACGACATGTTTACCGCGTTCCAAAGCTTCAAGAATATATTCTTTGGTTCCCGCGATTCCCCCCATAACTTCAACGATGACATCAATTTCAGGATCACGAATCACATCCCATGGATCTGTCGTTATTTTAGCAGGATCAACCTCGATTTCGCGTGGTTTATTAGAATTATTCACAGCTATACGTTCAATGACAATTGAAGAGCCTACCTGGCTGCTTAAATCCTCTTGATTCCCTTCCACGATACGAACTACACCTGTGCCTACTGTTCCCAGGCCCAGCAACCCCACTTTAACCGGCTTCATCTGTCTCCTCCTAAAAGTTTACGAATATAGTTCCTATCCCTGTCCAACGATTAAAGCACGCTTCACTCCTGGAATCTCTTTCAGACTATCCAGCATCTCTCCGAGCTCCTCATTTAAGTGTGAAATTTCTACGGAGATCACCACATTTGCCCGGCCTTGCAGCGGAATACTCTGGTGAATCGTCAACACATTAGCCCCATGTCCTGCTACAGAGCCTAGTACCTTGGAAAGCATTCCAGATTCGTGCTCCAAATCCATGGAAATCGTAACGATCCGCTCTCGTTCGAGCTGATGGATCAAGTGAATTCCATCCTTGTATTTATAAAAAGCGCTTCGGCTTAATCCCACCTGCTCTACACCTTCATTTACGGTCTTCGCATCCCCGGCCTCAAGCAATTGTTTAACCTGCATAGTCTTAAGTACAGCATCAGGCAATATGTCCTCCCGGACCAAATAATAGCGTTCTCTCACGAACGTCCTCACCTCAAAGACTTTTGTGTTTTCTTAGTGGACATTATATCGGAAAAGGCTTGTAAAATGCAATAACTTTATCTGGATGCTCCAAGGCCGGGTAGTTAGGTGTAGTAAAACCCCCGGATTCCCGGGGGCAGAAGGCAATCGTATGTACACTAGCTGTATGGAATCGTCGTCCCGCAATAGTCACAGATTTTATCCTGCCCAGGAAGTACTCTACTCTTAGCACCGCAACTCGGACAAACGATGGATTTCGGCAGTTGGACAGGTGGCTTAGGCCTATTCTCCGGCAATGACTGCCGTCCAGATGATGGCTGGTTCTCTGTTGCCGCGGAGGGCTGTGCCCGGTCAGGATGTACAAGATTGGGCGGTTGTTTATCTAAGAGCTTAACACGTCCTTCATAATAGACAAGATCAGAAGCAAGTAACCCCCATCTCACCAAATACCGTAGGTCTCTACGTACATCATCTTCACTTTGTTTCGTGATATCAGCTAAATTACCAATATGCCTAACATCATCCACTACGATCAGCATGAGATACTTCTTGCACAGAAAATCAAAGTTTTCTGTTGCGAAGGTAGCCCTCCCTGCAAAGCTGTCTGCCGGAATTATAAAGATCACGTAGAGGACCACCAGAATGATCAATAAAGTGTACCACTTAAAATCCCCTTTGTAGGTCCCCACGGCGAAGAGGACAGCAAGTTCCATAAAAGCTCCCATACATACATGATAGAGCAATTTGTAGTTAAATGATTTCCGCTCATTCTTATAATGAGTGCTTACAAAACGAAGCATCGCAAGTACAAACCCAAGCGGAGCAAACAAATAGGCAATCGCCATGATGATTCGATCAAACACTGTCTGGTCTCGTTTGTTACGGTAGCGAAGGTTATTCTCAGGCGCACGCACCAGTGCTTGTGCCCGTTTGGAATAAATAAGCTTCGGCGGCAATTTCACAAATGAATTGTCTACACGTCCTTCATAATAAACAATATCTGGAGAAAGCACTCCCTGATCTTTTAAATATTCCAAAACCTCGCGGACATTCTCTTCACTGAATCCGCGGATATCGGATAGGCTGCCGATATGCCTTATGCCGTCCACAAGAACCAATGCGATATAGTCATTGCAAAGATAGGTGAATCCCTCTCTCCATCCTACGGCCCTAACGGATAATTTGATGGCGGGAATCCTAAACAATGCGTAGATAATCACCAGCCTGATCAAGAGTGCGACATAATCGATTTGACCGAGTAGCTTGCTAATAATGAAATAGATCGCCAATTCTACAAAGGCACCCATACACGCATGATAAAACAGGTTAATATTGCTTGCTTTGCGCTGTCTCTTGGAATGTGTAGATAATAACCGAATGGCAGCCAATATAAAGCCAACCGGAGCAAATACATACGCAAACACAATAGTGGTATAATCAAACGCCGTCCGCTCATATTCATGCTTGTACACAGGTTTTCCCGATGCCGGCGGCTGTCTGCGTATATCCAATCCACTCATTTTGTCTTTAATCCCCTTATTTATGTAATCCTATATGCGATGCAGCTAATCTGTTGGTTGACGGCATTAATTGTACGGGATCTTCGTTCCACAGTAATCACAGCTTTTAGATTGGCTTGGGAGCACAGTATTCTGGGCTCCGCACCCCGGACAACGGATAGACTTAGGCAGTTGCGGCGGAGACTGAGGCTGCGCAGGTATTTGCTGCCCCGATGCTTGGGTTCTCCCCGTTCCTCCAAAGCCCGAAGTACTTTCAGGGTAACCTTGATTAGCTGCTGATGGTTCTGGCGTCTGGCGCCCTTCGGATAATGCGACATCAATATCAAGCAGTCCTTTATCCTTCAGATACTGGACATCTCTCCGTACATCACTTTCACTTTGGCCTATTCGTTCAGATATACTGCCAATATGCCGGATATTCTTATTTTGAATCAGCTCTATATAAGAAGTGTTAAGCTTAGAAAGGGTATATTTAGCTTTCGCTGTCACACTGGCCAGTATAAAAGCTGGAGTCAAAAACATGATTGCAATTAAAATAAGCGTTGATACTAATTCAGAAGTTCCAAATTCCCCATTGAGCGCACTAGAAAACATGGCAATAGAAAGTTCAACAAACCCACCAATAAATACATGCATCAGCAGATTGAGGTTAGTCGGTCTACGGTAATTTTTGTAATGCGTTGTCATCAAACGTAACAAGGCAAGCACAAGTCCAACTGGCATCAGTAGATAAGCAGCCGCGAGAATAACATAATCAAACCCGGTACGTTCGTATTTAAGCCGGGGAACGGTTGCATTTCCTCCCGGGAGCGGTGACGGCTCTTGTAGGTTCAAACTGTTCATGTAGTAAACTCCTCCTATTTAAGTGCCGCTAATTCACGGTTACGCCGCTGAAGTGTAGACTTTATACTCTCTGACATCTCATTTACTTCTACCTGCCAGCCCTCATGTGGCTCTTGGGTCGCCAGCAGTAGCTTCACGTGATCATGTAACAGAGAAATCTGCTGCTGCAGAATATCCTCTGTAGCATATAAAGACGGTTCTGATATCGGATCACTGTACTTAAATTTTTCCTCCAACATATCTAACACGTTCACTAGCTGCTCGGATTCGGAATTCTTCCAGCTACTAGCCAGCTCACTCATTTCAGTTAATTCGTTCTGATACCGCCGAAACTTTTGTAAAGACCTTTTGGCTTGCTGTTCCCCTGCCCCAGCATTCCACCCGTAAAGCCCTATCGCGGCCAAAGTGATCGCTCCTAACACAAGAATCAGCAATTGTTCGGCTGCGTACCACAAGGCGGGTAACTCCAGCAGCCAATCGAAGAGTAAGGCCGATACAAATACGATGGCTGCATAGATTCCCGTAATGATTGCGCCGCTGATAAGAACAGGCGGAGTCTGCTGAATGCTACTTGCCGTTCGGAGCCAAAAAATACAATAGCCATAGATTACACTTTCTGCTAGCAGAACCGCGGATAAAGAAATTATGAACCGAAACAGTGAGTCAGAGAAACCTAATCCAATAAACGAGAACACTGTCAGTACTATAGCTACCGCATAAATGATGGTAATAATGTATATATATCTCCTACTTTTGTTCATTAGGTCCTCCTTAGCCTGCTTTTGTTCCGCACTCTGCACAGAATTTTTGTCCAGCTTTCAGCTCATGTCCACAGCCGCTGCATTTAATCACCATGCTGTCTCCACAATGAGGACAGAATTTCACCCCTGGCGCTACCATAGTCCCACATTTACCGCAAGCTTTAGGCATTTCTTTTCCACAGGAGACACAAGAAGCCGCTCCCTCAGGATTATCTGCTTTACAGGATGGGCAAGCACGATAAGGATTCCCGCAACCTGGACAGAACTTAGCTCCCGCATTTAGTTCATGCCCGCATTCAAAACATTTGATCTTGTTCGCAGAGAGAGAACCTTGCGGGTTGCCTCCAAGCGCCTGCCCACAACCGCTGCAGAACCGTCCCTCTACTGGATTCATAACTCCACACTTAGAGCAGGAACGCTGCTCTTGACGTATAACTGTAGTCCCTGAATCCAAGTTCATCCCTCTAGTCATACGGTTCACCATATCCATAGCGGGTCCAGCAAATCCCATTCCAAGTCCAAGCCCCATCCCGGTGTTCATCATGCCCACTCCAAGATTGCCGGGATTACCTGCCGCTTCTTCCATCGTGTCAAAACCACGCTCCTGCTGATAGGTGAAGCCCATGATATCCATTTCCGCTTTTTTAGCCAAAGCTTCCTTCAAACGAATCGTTGCCGGATCATCCTCTGGAATATTGATCGAATCAATATAGAAATTATTCAGTTCAATGCCATTATCCAAGAAAGCCGAGGCTAGCCGGCCCTGAATATGTTTGGAGATCTCTGCAACATAAGCATTAATCTCCAGTATGCTGATTTGCTTGTGCACAAGGTAAGAAGAAATAAGTTCATTTATATTCGACATCAGCAGTCCGCGGAAATAACTGATAAGCGTTTCATGATCAAACTGCGGGAGCGTCCCTACGAGCTTCAGCAAGAATTTTCGCGGATCATCGATTTTTACACCAAACTGCCCAAAAGAACGAACAGAAATCATAATTTTGTATTTGGGATCCTGAAGCTGTAAAGGTGAGCTCGTTCCCCATTTGACATTCATCGAATTCGTCTTATTCACATACCATACTTCAGCCGTAAATGGTGATTTTCCACCAAAAGGAAGATTAACGATATTGGATAAAATAGGTATATTAGCGGTGCTTAGCGTGTGCCGCCCAGCTGTAAAAGAATCAAGCGCTTGTCCGCCCTTGAATAGAATCGCTTCCTGGGATTCATTAACGATTAGTTGTGTCCATGTCCCCAGCTCCTGGTTAGGATATTTCCATGCAAATATACCTGGAGGACCGTCATACTTCACCACTTCTATAATTGCCATCTGCTATTCCTTCTTTCATTATCTTATATATAAATAACGTGTACGCTCCCAAATGGGAATTAGTGTATTTCGATATTTATTGTATACGATATATATCGTGTTTTGGGTTCTTTTATTGAAAAAAATTACTGATCTCCTCACAAAAAAAGCGCCAACTATGCTATCCCTTTACAGGAAAACCATAGTTGGCGCTTCATAGTCAGCTAAATATTAATAGTAGCTGCTGTTCTCAACGAATTCGAATTCGAAATCAGCGATACGGACAATCGTTCCTTCTACAGCACCGCGTTTACGAAGCTCTGCATCTACACCCATATGACGCAAAGTCCGTGCCAGCTTGAGAATCGCATCATGTGTGCTAAGCTGCATGCGCTTCAGCATACGTTCGATACGTGGGCTTGTGACCACAAACGCCTCGTTATCCCGTGTAATAGTAAAGGAATTATCCTCTTCTGCTTCCAGCTTATACACCTTACGTTCAGTAGTTTCAGCAACTTCCTCAACCACCGGCGCAACCGGAATGCTGTCGAGAATATCCGTTGCACGATATAGGAGCTCCTGAACACCCTGACGGGTAAGGGATGAAATTGGCATGATTTCTAAATCCGGCCGCACCTCAGCTACGCGTTCGCGGAAAGAAATAAGATTCTCTTCTGATTCAGGCATATCCATTTTATTCGCCGCCACAATCTGCGGACGATCGATTAGACTAGCATTGTACTGCTTCAGCTCATCATTAATTAGAACCCAATCCTCGAAGGGATCACGGCCCTCAGAGCCAGACATATCAACTACATGAATGATGATACGCGTACGTTCAACGTGACGCAGGAATTCGTGACCCAGACCTATGCCTTCACTAGCTCCCTCGATTAATCCAGGCAGATCCGCCATCACAAAGCTTCGGCCATCCCCAACATCCACTACCCCTAAATTCGGTGTAATTGTTGTGAAATGGTAAGCTCCGATTTTGGGCTGAGCTGCGGACACAACCGACAGCAACGTAGATTTACCCACACTCGGGAAGCCTACAAGCCCTACATCAGCCATTACCTTAAGTTCCATAACAACATAACGCTCTTGGCCTTCTTCACCGTTCTCTGCAAGCTCTGGTGCAGTATTATTAGCTGTGGCAAAACGGGTGTTACCCCGGCCTCCACGGCCTCCACGTGCAACTACAACCTGTTGTCCATGACGCGTCATATCGGCAATGATCTCTTGCGTATCATCGTCAATCAGAATGGTTCCTGGCGGAATACGAACGATCATATGATCCGCATTCGCTCCATGTTGGCTTTTGTTCCGTCCTTTAATCCCTTTGTCAGCTTTGAAGTGGCGCTGATAACGGAAATCCATCAACGTGCGCAGTCCCTCATCTACACGGAAAATAACGTCGCCTCCACGGCCTCCGTCACCACCGGCAGGACCACCCTCCGGTACATATTTCTCCCGGCGAAACGCAACGAGACCATCCCCGCCGTCACCGCCTTTAACATAAATCTTAGCTTTATCTACGAACATAAATGTTCACCTTCCTCACATTTCAAGCGGTAATCGCAGCTCTACATAAGCCCTGCTAGGCTTAAACTGCTCTGCTTTCATGATTTTTCCTTGTACTATATTATAAATTTGCCCTTTGAGCAGCTCGGGATTGCCATGCTCCCCCTCGCCTTCGAAGGAGATAAGAATGTCTCCTCCATCCTGAAAAAAGCCAAGGCGCAGCTTGCGCGTCTCCCCCTGAGGAGCCAGCCCGTTGTACTGATAAGCCCGTATGGTCTGCATAATCACTGAAGTCAGCTCATCTCCTGCTTCTGGATTTAGCTTGTCCTCTAGCTGCAACCCTTCCTCCACCTGAACTTCCAATTCCAGACTAGACCTGTTAGTTCGGAAGGATTGGATATAGAAAACCAATGAAGGAATGCCCAACTTAGCGATACGACTATCAAGTGCTATGCGTTCCTTTATTCTTTCCACACACTCCACGGATTTATTAGGCTTTCCAAGCTGAATATATCCGTATAGAATCTGCAAATCGTTCATCCAATCATGTCGATGATGATTCAGTGTCCGAATCGCCGCCTGTTGCAGAGTGTTCTCTTGTATACGCAGCTCCCGTTCATAATGACGCTGGCTCCAGATAAAACTGAAAGCAACGATTGCCACTACCCAGACTCCGAGTAATAGACACGTCAGAAGAGAAGTATGCCAATACAAAAGACCTAAAGGAAGCATTACGGATAACATGACTGCCCAGATTGCACTTTTCCAGGATTTCATTCTTTCTCCCCGTCCCTCAGTTCGCAAAATTCATGACTTCGTTTAGATAATTTGTTTTGTTAGTATCATTTACCATTTCCTAGTATAACACACGCGTTCACTGTAGTTCACCAGAGATAATAACGAGAATTTCACATCTATCTAACCATTCCAACTTTGCAACACAAATAATTATGAATATTCTACAAAAAAGCCTCCGGCACTCATGCCGGAGGCTTCTACTTGCTCATATGGTCCGTAAGCTTACGCTTCCAGTGCCGCTGCTACCGGAGCGACATCAACTGGGTACACGCTCACTTTTTTGCGATCGCGGCCCCAACGTTCGAACTTCACTACGCCATCCACCATTGCGAACAAAGTATCATCTTTACCGATGCCTACGTTAGTTCCTGGGTGAATTTTTGTTCCGCGTTGACGAACCAAGATGTTACCGCCGGTTACTGCTTGACCGTCAGCACGTTTCACGCCAAGACGTTTGGAATGGGAATCCCGTCCGTTTTTTGTGGAACCTACACCTTTTTTCGATGCGAACAATTGAAGATTCAATTTCAACATGTTGTCAACCTCCTTCTTTAAATATTTACTTGCTGTATTTGAATATACTTCCCGTATGATTCTGCGATATCATTCAGCATCACGACCATGGATTCAAGCAGCAATTGTACCTTCGCGGAAGTATCGAAATCTTCAACAGAACTTAATGTTCCACTTAAGAATCCGTTCTTCATGGATGTATCCATGGAGATTCCGGTCAAGGTCTCAATCGAATTGACGGTTCCAACTGTTACAGCGGATACCCCGGCACATACGATATCTTCGCCACGCTTCGCATAACCCGCATGCCCCTTAACCTCAAAGCCAACGATAGTTCCTAGATCCGATAATCGTGTAATCCGCACGCTAATCATTAACGCACCTTCTTACGCTTGAATCTTCTCGATAGTTACTTTCGTGTACGGTTGACGATGACCTTGTTTCTTGTGGTAGTTCTTCTTAGGTTTGTATTTGTAAACTACAACCTTAGCGCCTTTACCATGTTTCTCGACTTTAGCTGTTACAGACGCGCCGCTTACTAGCGGAGTTCCTGCAGTCAGACCACCATCATTAGAAACAGCCAATACACGGTCAAAAGTTACACTTGCGCCGTCTTCAGCTTCCAACTTTTCAATGAACAAAACGTCGCCCTCTTGGACTTTGTATTGTTTACCACCAGTTTCGATAATTGCATACATTTTACTTGCACCTCCTCATGTCTCAGACTCGCCTAGTCTAGGTGGCAGAATTCCCGTAGGAACTGCGCTTATGTACCCGATCGGAGCGGTTACAGCATGTGCAGGATCAACTGCATCAAACACATACTTGAAGATAGTATCATACTTATGACTTATCGTCAACTCATTCCAGCCATTCTCCAACTTTTCCGGTTCCCCCGCAGCACTGGCAAATCACAGGCGCAAAGCTGGCTGAATCATGCCTTGCCTTCTTTCTGGTCATCTCGAGCAGCCCGAGTCTTGTCCACCCCAAAATATGTGTTTTGGTGCGATCCTTGCAGATCACTTTCTCTAATCGCTCTGTGACCATCTTGCGGTGAAGCTCTTGTTCCATATCAATAAAATCGACAATAATGATTCCACCAGTATCGCGTAACCGGATCAAACGACCGATCTCCTCAGCTGCGAGCAAATTCGTATTAGTAACCGTTTCTTCAAGCGATGCTCCGCCAATGTATTGAGCGGTGTTGACATCAATTACGGTTAACGCCTCTGTCTCATCCCAGATCATTGTTGCTCCGCCCTCCAGCGTGATTTTGCGGCTGAAGCTCTTGAGCAATTGATCCTGAATACCATAAGCAGCGAAAATAGACTCCGCTCCATTATAAAGACAGACTGGCTTGTACCCTTCAGGAGCCATGTCGTCCAGAAAGGCTGTTGCTTCTCTAGCTGCGGCAGATGAATCAATAATCAACTGATCCCGTTGCGGATTAAAGGCATCTCTTATAAAGCGTTGGACAATACTAAGATCACGATGTAGTAAAGCGGGAGCCTCTACCGTTTGTGCCTTACGTGTAATATTCTCCCATTGGGCACGCAAAAAAGAAAGATCACCCTCCACAGCTTCATGTGGCTCGTCCTGAGAAACCGTCCGCATAATAAGCCCTTCTTCTTTCATTCGCAGACGTTCTCCGATTCCTTTGAGACGACTGCGCTCTGCATCCCGGCTTATTTTTTTGGAGACACCGACGTATTCTGCAAAGGGCATGTACACCATCCAGCGCCCGGGCAACGTATAATGAGTCGTTACACGCGCGCCTTTTCCGCCGCTCGGCTCTTTCCGCACTTGAACAACAATATCCTGTCCCGGCTGCAAAAGCGTCTCGATAGAGGGCTTCACATCAGGCTGTTTATCCAAATTAGGATGCAATACATCATCAACATATAAAAAAGCATTCTTCTTCTGTCCGATATCAACAAAAGCAGCCTGCATACCTGGAAGTACGTTAATCACACGGCCCTTGTAATAACTGCCGACCAACCCTTGCTGCTGATCGCGTTCAGCCGCGTACTCCACCAGCCTTCCGTTTTCCAGAAGAGCCATTCGGGTAATGTGCTGCGTGCAGTGAACGATCATCTGTTTCATGGCTTCACCTCTGGTTTCGTTCGTTCATTCCTTCACATTCTCTGCATAAATACACTATATTCCGAAGTAGGTTGATATTAAGCGCTGTTCCGGCACAACAGCAACAACATTTCCTTTACCGTTTAACACATAGATAAAATGATATTGATTACGTTTAAATAGACGCAATATATCATCTAAAGGTTTCGCAGATAATGCAACTATTGGACGAGCTACGCTTCCTGTTCGCAAATGATACTCATAAACAGCCTCCCGATTCATCAAAAAAGCAACAAACCGGTACGGTAAATTACGATGGTCGGTGAAATTCGAATACAGCAGAAAAGCTCCGATCATGACCATATTCAGCCTAAGGCCTCCACCCGCTCCAAGAGGCAGCAGCGCATATATAATCACAAGGACACTTGCGGCTACACTCACCCGTCCAGTCCATAACAAAGTGTAGTAATAAGGAAGTACTAAACTAATAGTGGCCTGAAGCACTTTACCTCCGTCAAGCGGCAGCACTGGCACTAGATTAAAAAGCCCAATAATGGCATTGGCATGAATAAAATAGGTCAGAAATTCCTGATTGCCATAACCGGCTTGTTGAAGTCCAAAAGCAATAACGATCATAATTCCATTTTGCAGTGGACCGGCAAGGGCTATTCCGATCTCACGACTGGCTGTAAGCCGCCCATGATCTTCAATAACAGCCACTCCGCCAAACGGAAGAAGCTGAACCGACTTAACTGTAACACCGGCCAAAAGAGCCGCAACGACATGTCCCATTTCATGAATGAAGACAATCGTAAATAAGGTGAGCAGCTCTAGAAATTGTCCCGTGACCACGGAGAATAACATAATGATCACGAACAGTGGATGTAGTGACAGTTCGATACCAAAGATCCTAATCAAACGATACCACTTCTGTAGGATCAATATAAGTCTTGTCTTTTATCACTGCGAAAAATAGTGTTGAAGCTGAGGATACGTCCTTCTCCATCATCCAACCGAGTGAATCCCCGCTCTGCACCCAGTCATCAACCTCCAGCTTGGTGCCGCTCAAATGTCCGTATTCTGCAGTGACACCGCCTGAATGCTGAACAGCAATTCGAATGCCCCCTTCCAGCTCCTTAGAGATGGAGAGAATACGTCCCATGTCTATACTTTTCACCGTCACATTTAAGGTTGAATCGATTTGAGGCATAATTTCCACCCCTTTTAGCGTAGATGCAAAAGGCTGGACAATGCTCCCAGCTATCGGGGCAGTAAGTTGATGATGAGCGGCCACTTTTTGAGCAGGCTCATCTTTATCCCCAAATATCGGAATGAACGCTGGAGCTCCGTTAAAGTTCTCCTCATACCAGACTCTCACAGCCGTGAAATCCATGTCATTGCTTAACGCATCACTAATAAAATCTTGCATCTTATAGGACCATGGCTGATGTATCGCAAAAATCCCCCACACTGCTCCAAACACAAGAACACTAGCAACAAAGCGCCGAATAAAACCGGCAGTAAAATTTGAGCCTCCACCGCCGTTATCCTCCCAGCCTCCACGACTCTTTTTCCACATCACCTCTGGATCGGGCTCTACAGAGGATTGATCGGCATTCTTAAATCCTGTTCCCCATTCCTTAAAGCTCGTACTCTTATCCGGCATAATAAATAAAGGGGGAGCCTCCGCTATTTCTAGTTCCGGGACTTCCGAAACTCCTGAGACTGCTGAGACTTCCGGGAGTTCCTCCAATAAACTACGAATACGCTCCTTGCGGCGATTCTTGATATCTGATTTCTGATCCATATTTATCCCTCCGGACGGGCTTGTTTTACTTCCATTTTATGAAGCACGGAAGTCTCTTTAGAACAAGCCCCTCCAAGACAGACCATTTAAATCCCGGAAATGCCATACATTCATATTTATTCAAAAAAAATAAGCCCCACCATAGATTTCTCTACTGGTGGGACCCGTGTATGCTTCTTATCATAGGATTGCTTAGTAAAAATTAAGCCATGCCGAAAAATTTCTTAAGTTTCTTAAATGCTCCCGGTTTCCGGTCAAGCTGCATCAGGGGTACAGCATCACCTAGAATTCGGCGTGCAATATTGCGATAGGCAATAGCAGCTGAAGAATCGGGATTCATAACTGTAGGTTCTCCGTTATTTGCGGCTTTAATGACTAATTCATCATCCGGAACAATTCCGATAAGATCAATGTTCAGCACCTGTAATATATCCTCAATATCAAGCATATCCCCAGACTTCACAAGACCTGGGCGAATACGGTTTACCACCAATTTCGGCGATTCCACACTCGACTGTTCTAATAGTCCGATTATACGATCGGCATCCCGTACAGCGGCATGCTCTGGTGTGGTAACCACAATCGCTTTATCCGCACCGGCAATCGCATTGCGGAAGCCGTGCTCGATTCCTGCCGGACAATCGATCAGAACATACTCATATTCCTTCTTTAGTTCAAGAATGATATCTCTTACTTGTTCAGGAGAGACAGCCGTTTTATCCTTTGTTTGAGCTGCAGGCAGCATATACAATTCATCAAAGCGCTTGTCTTTAACGAGCGCTTGATTAAGGCGGCAACGTCCTTCCGCTACATCCACAAGATCATAAATAATACGATTCTCAAGCCCCATAACTACATCCAGATTACGCAGTCCAATGTCGGTATCGACGAGACATACTTTTTTGCCCTGCAGTGCAAGTGCGGTTCCAATGTTGGCTGTTGTGGTTGTTTTGCCAACTCCGCCTTTGCCCGAGGTTACGACTATCGCTTCTCCCATGGAGGCTACACCCCTTTAAACACATTTAAATCCTGACGTAATTTGACCAAATTATGAATCTTATCGATCTGCATAGCTCCGTTTGTTAAATATGCAAATTCCATACTGCTTTCTCGGGTTTCCCATTCATCGGGCGGACGACTAATAATATCGGCAATTCGCAGCTGCGTTGGAGACATTAAAGAAGCAGCTATAATCGCTTCCTCATTCCCGTCTACTCCAGCATGCGCCATCCCTCTTAGCGAACCTAGTATATAAATATCGCCTGAACAGGTTATGGTCCCCCCAGGGTTCACATCCCCCAGATATAGAAGATTTCCGTTATGGTGCAGCACCTGACCGGAACGTAGAATTCCGCTCATCAGAAACAATGCGTCATTATCCTCACTGCCGGGCGCTGGAAGCGCCTCTATAGATCGAATCAACAGATTTCCCTGTCCCTTAAGAATCTCCAGCACAGCTTCCTTGTCTTCCTCAGTTACGGTACGATTGCCCAGCTTTATGTCCACATGTACAATCGGTCCAGTTAAAATATTTTGATGGCTGTGCTCCAGCTTATAGCGAAGCTCGCTCAGAAGATCTTCAAAGGGACATTTGTCGTCTAGCAGGAATATCAGGCCATCCTTGATGCCCTTAATCCTTACATGCTTGGATTTTACTGTCATATGCCTGGCCCCCTATCCTCATTCATTCGTGCCGGGCCCCTTAAATTCCTGCTTTGTATAGAAAGAAAATAGAAGCTCTTTAAGCCGCTTCTTCCTTATTCGTTTCTTTCTTGATTAGCTCAAGCTGGCGCCGAACCGGTATGTAGAAGAGTAGCCCGATGGCAAAATGAAAAAGCATCGTCGGCAGCATGTGATTCAAAATCGCCCAGCTATAAGGTTCTTGATTAAGATTAAATACACTATAGATACCAAATAGTATACTATCCCCAAGTAGACTTCCAAGCAGAACCACAGTCATCATAAGGGGCAGCGGAGCACGTGGAATCTGAAATAAAAGGCCGATTAAATAAGCCGACAATCCCATCGCAAAAGAGTGTGCTCCAAGAATTCTGCCGTAAAAAACGACATCATGCAGCATTCCAAAACATAATCCCAATATAAGTGCTGTATGCCGATGATGATATATAGTCACGAACAATAACACTACAAAAACCAAATTCGGAATGATTCGCATCTGCCACACATCTGGAATCAGCCAAGGTAAGATGGTTCCCTCCACAATAAATAAGAGGAACAGTATCAGAATAAGAACTGATCTGCGCATATTCACTATTCAGCACGCTCCTCCGTAAACACAACAATCAAATGCTTCCAGTCCTGAAATTCTGCTGAAGGCTTTATCACTGCTGTGGAGGTTAATCCAAATTCACCAACATCGACGCTTTCAACTGTGCCTATTGTCAACCCCCTTGGATACAAGCCTCCAATACCGGAAGACAGAATAGTATCCTCCGCTGCAATAGGATCACCCGGTGGAATCTTGGTCATCAGCAGTCTGTTCGTCTCTGGATTATAACTCTCAATCATCCCAAAGGACTTACCCTCTTTATTAAAGGCAGTTGCCGCAATAGGCGGCTGGGAATTAGGATCATTAGTGTCCATCATGGTCATCAGTTTCACAGTAGAAGTGAAATTGCTAACTTGACTGATAACACCTACCAGACCATCGGTTGAAATAACAGACATATTAGGTCTGACACCATCTTTGGAGCCTAAATCAATTACAATGGTGCTGTTGCTTGGTTCTGTAGTCTGGCTAATTACTTGCGCAATACGATATTCATACTTATACAAATTCTTCTGTTCTTTAGTGAATTGCCATTTTTTTTCCAAGTCTTCATTCTGTGCTTTAATAAAATTATACTGGGCTTTATCACGTGCATACTGGGCAGCCATAATTTTAAGCTGTTCATTTTCTTTAGCAAGATCACTCAGATTTCCAATATCTTCAAACAAGCCCGCTACATATCCAGCGGGCTTGTAGAACATTTTTTGCACGAAACCAGTCGAATCTCTGAGAAAGTTCTCCGGCCAGGACAAGCCTTTCCTTGTTGCCAAGCTGAAGCCCATTACCACAATGAACAGCACCAGTGTAATCAACAGAATAAACAGACGTTTATTGCTTAAGAGTTTAAACAGTTTCAACACCCTCTAACAACAGTATTTCTCCCATAACAGGGGTTGACTTACACAAGTGGTAGAACATCATCTTATCTCTTCGAACGAAGACTGGATCCGCTGCGGCTCTTGAACAAATGAATGTTCTCAAGTGCCTTACCGGTTCCAATAGCTACACAGTCCAGTGGATTCTCAGCAACAATAACCGGCATTCCCGTCTCACGTGCAAGCAGCTTATCCAAGTTGCGAAGCAAAGCTCCCCCACCTGTCAAAACAATTCCACGATCCATAATATCTGCTGCAAGCTCTGGCGGACATTTTTCCAACGTTACTTTAACAGCTTCAATAATAGCATTCACTGTGTCAGACAAAGCTTCACAGATTTCATCAGAAGTAATTGTAAGTGTTTTTGGCAGACCTGTTACGAGATCACGGCCGCGAATTTCCATGGTTTCAGCCTTTTCAAGAGGAAGGGCAGAGCCAACATCCATTTTGAGCTGCTCCGAAGTACGTTCACCGATCATCAGATTGTATTGACGTTTGATGTATTGAATGATGGACTCATCCGCCTCATCACCTGCAACACGCACTGAACGGCTAGTAACAATACCGCCGAGCGAAATTACAGCAACTTCAGTTGTACCTCCACCGATATCTACAACCATACTACCTGTAGGCTCCCATACTGGCAGATCCGCGCCGATAGCAGCAGCAAAAGGCTCTTCGATAATGTAAGCTTCGCGAGCTCCAGCTTGTTTGGTAGCATCTTCTACCGCACGTTGCTCTACAGCAGTAATGCCAGATGGCACGCAGACCATTACATTAGGATGACGCTGGAACATAGAACGCTGTTTCTGTGCTTGACGAATAAAATATTTAATCATCGTAGCCGTTGTATCAAAATCAGCGATAACGCCATCTTTCATCGGACGGATCGCACGGATGTTTCCAGGTGTACGACCGATCATTTTTTTGGCGGATTCACCCACAGCTTCAATCGTCTTAGTATCAGTGTTAATGGCTACAACGGAAGGCTCTCTTACAACAACACCCTTACCGCGTACGTAGACAAGCGTATTCGCTGTCCCCAAGTCAATTCCTAAATCTTTTGTGAAACCACCCAACATGCTAATTTCTCCTTTTCCTAAGTAAATCTACATTTATATTACATATGTCCTTTTTCTTTCAAGCTTACGAAACTGCTATCTCCGATAATTAGATGGTCCAGCACATCTATTCCGATAATCTCACCTGCCTGAAGCAATCTAGCAGTTAGGGAAATATCTTCTGGACTAGGTGTTGGATCACCACTAGGATGATTATGCGCGCATATAATAGAGGCGCTACTGCATTTTATAGCTGCTCTGAATACCTCACGAGGATGAACGATCGAAGCATTCAGGCTGCCCATGGACAATGTTTCTTGTCCAATCACATGATTCTTCGTGTTCAGAAACAGACAGACAAAATGCTCCTTTTGCAAATAACGCAATTGCTCAGTCAGAATCTCAGCAGCGTCCCCAGGACAGCGGATAATGACCGGCATATTGAACCTGGAATTCGCAAGGCGCCTTCCCAGTTCGATGCCTGCTTTTAGTTGTACGGCCTTGGCAGGACCGATACCGTTGATTTTGGTCAGTTCTTCGATGCTAAGGTCAACTAGCCCACGCAGGCCACCGATCTTCCCCAGCATCTGCTGTGCAATATGAATAGCCGACTCGCGGCGTGTTCCCGTACGCAGCAGAATGGCTAACAACTCCGCTTGACTTAATGATTCCGCCCCATAATGCATCATGCGCTCTCTAGGTCGTTCTTCATGGGGGAGGTCCCGCAGCATAATTGGTTGCGACTCCATCCCTATCCCTCTTTCCCCAGGCTTCCTACCGGCTCAATACAGTTATACCGAACTCGGATAGCATTTCGCCAAGAAGCGACAAAGGCAATCCGACTACATTGAAATAACAGCCTTCAATTCGTTCCACCAAAATGGACCCAAGCCCTTGTATCGCATAAGAGCCAGCCTTATCAGCGGGCTCTCCCGTAGCTATATAAGCAGCAATTTCCTCTTCAGTCATTGCCCTCATCGTTACGGAAGTAACACGGTGCTCCACTATAGTCTTCCCATTCGGGAGTCCGAGGCAGGCTACACCCGTGTATACCTTATGAGTTCGGCCCTGAAGTCTGGTAAGCATCGCTTTGCTGTCCAGCTTGTCCACCGGTTTGCCTAGCACAGTATTATCTAGTACAACAATTGTGTCGCTTCCTATAATGACTGCGTTACGCTCTCCGGCTGTAGCTACTACGGCTTCTGCTTTTCGCAAAGCTAGACTGCGCACGATTCTCTCCGGCGTCCAATCCGGCGGTGTGCTCTCATCAGCTTCGCTGGTAATGACCTCAAAGGGTAAACCCAGTAAGGATAACAGCTCACGTCGACGCGGTGAACCTGAGGCTAGAATAATGAGTGGTGAGTTGTCCACGTTGTAAACGTCCCTTCTTGCTCAGTAACGAGAGTTACAGTCTGCGGTACAGCCATACAGCTGTAATAATACCGGCGAGACTAAGCATGCACAATTTCAAATGAATAGTGATGTCATAGGTTATGATGTCTAAATCGGCTCGCGGAGACCATTTGAGCACAGTCGATGTTGTTAGAAAAGACAGAGCCTTTACGGGCTGCAGCAGCTTGGCGATCCAGGCTCCAGCCAGCCAGCCTAGAATTAGAAATAACAGCAGTGTTCCTACATTTTTCTTCTTCATCTCAGTCTTCCCTCGCCATTTTTTGACACCCTAATTATTATACGGTGAAACGGTGATCAATACAAACGTAAAATCCCCTACGGTAATGTTTACCACCTTTTGCCCTAAAAGTTGCGGAACGATACCCCTCTCCGAAAAAAACAACAAGCCCCCAATTCCCCGGAGACTTGTTGTTATTTTGAATCCGCAATCCAAGCATTCAATTCATAGCAGACAGCAGCTGTTTTTGGCTGGTCAAGAAGCTCAGCATGGATTCCTGCACTTCCCAAAGCAGGGCTTGCGCCTTGTTCTTGTTATATTCACTCAGTGCTGAAATTCCTTGGCTCATAGATTTCTCTAGCGCTGCGCAAATGCTTTTGGCTTCAGGCGTTATGCCTTGCTCCAGAGCTTTAACAGCTTCACTCCATTGGAGATGAAGATCACTCACAGCTGAGGTATTAGCTGCCGCATCCGTTTGTCCGCCACTGAGTAAAGAAGCGGATTGACTGCTTAGTTCACTGAGCAACTGTCCACTCACCGCAAAATAACTATTCACAGCCTCCGCATTTCCGGCAAATCCTAATCGTTCCACTCCGGGAAGATCCACCTCTCTTACATAAAGCTCAATCCCTTGATTCTTCAGTCCACTGCTGAGCAGCTTAGCTTGTTCACGGTCAGAGGACATTCCGGCATATACACGATTTCCGTCAGCAGGGTCCAAGCCCGCAGCCAAGCCAGCGTCCAACAGCTCTTGTCTAGCTTGTTCCGCGCCTGCCGGCGTACTGAATACGCCATACTGCAGCAGGTAGTAGCTTTGCGCAGCCACTTGAACAGGAATACTGTTTTTGCCGGCATCATCTGTGCCCGTAACCGGCAATCCCGAGGTTCCTACACCTGCTGGATCATTAGCTCCGGAAGTCTGCCCTGAAGTAGCCAATGTATCTGTTATCCCGGTTCCTGAACTACTATCCATGTTTCCTCCATAAAAAAAGGAAAGCGCCGCATACCCAAGCAGTAGACCTGTGCCGATGGCCCCCACCACAGACAGGGATAATTTCCACCAATACGATGGGCGACGAGTATGATATGAGCCCCCATAACCTCCCGTGTAAACCTCTGCTGATTTATCTCTGTCATCCAGTACCAAATCTGAGAGCAGATACGATTGCTGCGTATTTCTGAAATCTCTATCCTGTTCGTCCCATTCTTGCTGGCGTGGATCTACAGTTCCTGAGTAATAGTCGTAAGCATCCTCCGGCGGTGCCTCACGCGTAGAGCGTAGATCAGGTTCTTGCACCCAAGTATGCTGCTGTGCTGGACCGACCTCCTTGCGCAACTCCTCTGCATATTCTTCAGCTGTACCCAGTCCGCCACTGGACCAGCGCTCCACTACCTGCGGTTTTGGCTTAGGCTCGTCCTTATTCACGTCAAATCGGAATGTCATTCTTCCGTTATTCAACAGTAACACCTCACCTCATCTAATCTATATGGAAATATATGATAGACAATAGAGAGATATGCTATTTTTATAGCCAAATGAATAATGAAAGTTATACGGATTCAGTTTACATTACATGTAACTTTTATATACTATATAAAAAGAGCTAAAAGTGTGCACTATACTAGTTAAGCTAGAAATAGGATTTTAGTTCATTACAGTTTAGGAGGGCTTTTTCTGAAACAAAAAATTCAAGCAGCAATTGTGGGCTACGGTAATTTAGGAAAAGGTGTACGTAAGGCTATTAACCAAAGTGAAGATATCGAGCTGGTTGCGATCTTTACGCGCAGAGAGCCTGGACAACTGGAAGCCGGTGAAACCGGTGTGAAATTCGAGCATATCTCTGCCGTCGAACAATATAAGGGAAAAGTAGATGTTATGATTCTGTGCGGAGGATCGGCTACCGATCTGCCAGAACAGACACCAGCTATTGCCCGGATGTTTAATACCGTGGACAGCTTTGACACTCATGCCAAAATCCCTGAGTTCTTTGCGACCGTTGATGCCGCAGCTAAACAAGGCGGAACACTCAGCGTAATTTCTACGGGCTGGGATCCAGGCCTGTTCTCCATGAACCGTCTGCTAGCTGAAGCTATTCTTCCACAAGGTAAAGAATATACTTTCTGGGGTAAAGGCGTCAGCCAAGGTCACTCTGATGCCATTCGCAGAGTAGAAGGCGTTAAAGGTGGCGTACAGTATACTGTTCCAGTACAAGAGGTTATCGAGGCCATCCGTGCGGGTGAAACACCAGAACTCACTACTCGTGAAAAACATCTTAGAGAGTGTTTTGTAGTAGCTGAGACAGGTGCAGATCAAGAGCGCATTCGCGAAGAAATTGTGAATATGCCGAACTATTTTGCAGATTATGATACTACGGTTACTTTCATCACTGAAGAAGAACTGGCAGCTCAGCATAGCGGTATTCCGCACGGCGGGTTTGTTATTCGCAGTGGGGTAACAGGAGAAGGCACGAAACAAATTGTTGAATTTGGCCTGAAGCTGGAGAGCAATCCTGAATTTACAGCTAGTGTGCTTGTGGCTTATGCCAGAGCTGCTCAGCGTATGAGTCAAGAAGGTCAAAGCGGAGCGCGTACTGTATTCGATATTCCACTTGGGATGTTGTCTCCGAAATCACCAGAAGAACTGCGCCGCAACTTGCTCTAAAATCCTGTCAACAAATAACCCGCGTAGGACTTTTAAGGGTCCTCGCGGGTTATTTGTTGTCCAGAGCGGCAAGCATCATGTCTGACAACCCTCTATACAAGACTAAGAATCTTACTCTTAACATGATTCATTTCGTAATTCTTCAACAAAGTCTCATGCGCACGATCCGCAATAATGGCGCCAAGCTCAGGATTTTTCAGTAAATTCAGTACACTTCCAACAACCTCAACTGAGGTATTAGCCAGCAAAATATTTCGGTTATGCTCACAATTCAGCTTCTCACACATGATTGAGCTAGTAACCACCGGGGTTTTTAGCGCCCAGGATTCCAGTATATTTCTAGAAACTTCGCAGCCTTCAAGGATAGGCACCAGAACAGCTTTAGACCGTCGTATGTATTCAGTAGAGGAATTTACTGGTCCAGTGACTATGACCGATTCATCTTCCTTAATCAAAGTCATGACCTCTGGGTGAACCTCTGAGCTGATAATGTAACTTTTGATATCAGGCACTTGTTCTTTAATCATGGGATAGGTTTTTTTAAAGAATACTCGGGCTGCATCTATTCCCAGTCTCATATTCATATTCCAGTGCAGCACAATTGAATTTTCTTTAGTCACAGGCTCTGCAAAAGTCTCATACTCATTCATCTTGATGAAATGGGGCACAACATGAACCTTACGAGCATCGGCAAATGATAGAGATTTGAACGCTAGTGCATCCCATTCCGAGGTTGCTAAAAGTAGTCCCGTCTTATTCATTAATCGCCGTTTATTCCTACGATCCCATGCAGCATTGAGTTTATTATATGGATTCTTCCTGCTTAACTTTCCTGCCTCTCCGGCAGATCCTCCGCTTCCGTTTGCAAAACTATAGGTATCTGTGATCACACTGGCTTCTGGAAGCAAGTTCCGCACCATATCAATGCATTTACCCAATAGGACATGCGATATAAATACATGCTTGTAATTATTCGAACGGCAAAGCTCCAAAATAGTGTTCTTCATATCTTTATCTATATGACTTAAATTTGAGAAATTCCGCAGTTTATGTAAGGGGCGCAGCATTGGCCTCCAGGTCGTATAATCTTCATTAATGTTATGAACCGTAAGTGCCGTCCGCTCATTTATAGACACGGTTTGGTTGGCACTGCCGTACGTCAGCAAATCTATATCAAATTTCCCAAGCAAAATCTCGAGAATACTCCCTGTTCTCATTTCTCCTTCTAGATCCTCTGCGCTTTGATTCTGGGCTGATAGGAACAGCATTCTTTCTCGCATGACTCTGGCTCCTTGTATTTTGTAATAAAAACCCCCATCTACTAACTGAAACTTTAGATGCAGTTCAATAGTAACTCATTTCAATTAAAAGTTTTGTCGATTTATAGGAGAAGTCTAAAATTTTTTAAGTTTTTTTCTGAGTTTCCAAAATTCTATCACGATTTACCCTTATAAAACGCCACATTTTCTAAAATATAGACTAAAACCCCTTTTTTTACGCCATACATAATCATGAATTGCTCTATGGATAGAAATCGTAATCTTTAGGTAATATGTACTACGCCTCTTTGCATACAAAAAAAGCATCTCCCTCGCTTAATGTCGAAAGGAAGACACTTTAGTTGTCATAGCTTCTAACTACACAGTTCCGGCCCTTTTTCTTAGCCTGATACAATGCAGTGTCACTAAGTTTGTAAAGAGTGTTCAATGCGTATCGTTCACCTGAATCCACCGTGATGATGCCAACACTTATCGTGTAATGCAAGGGCACACCATGAATGACCGCCCCTGTAACCGCTGTGCGCATCCGCTCTGCAATCATATCACTGTTTTGTTCATCGGCTCTATGCAGCAGCACAGTGAACTCCTCACCACCGAATCTTCCGAACAGATCACCATTGCCAAGCTGCTGTTTTATTTTATGAGCCAGATCTTTTAGAACGTGGTCGCCGGTATTGTGGCCGTAGGTATCGTTTATGCGTTTAAAGTGATCCACATCCAGCAGTAAAAAAGAATACGGCAGCTTCTTCATTGCTGAGGCAGCTATTAAAGGCCGGGCGCGCTGTACAAAGGATCTGCGATTCAAAATACCTGTCAACACATCATAAGTGGCCACCCGTTCCAATTCTGTAAAGGAATCCTCCCTATAAAGCAGCATGATTCCTGCAGTTCCTAAGAACATAAGCAAATAAATCCCCAGATAAAAAAATATCTGCAGCCAGTGAGAGGTCTGTGCATTCCATCCTAACATCGAATAAAACGGTTCAAGTCCCTTGCTAACCAGCGCTAAAATTACAACAAAGTACAACAATCCTATGGTTCGCTGGAGAGAGGTCTCTCTAATCTTCACAGCTAATATATAAGCTGGCAACGCTAAGATCATAATCCCAAATAGACAAGTTGCAGCCATAACCAACCGCTCATCTGGCATAATTATATGCAGTAGCACTACGATGACAATGGATACTCCGAACAGGATCGTATAATATCGTTCAATCCTACTCCCAAAAACTCTGAGAAGCATCAGAAGCGCTAAGCTTTCCAGCGTACCTCCAGCTAAAGCAAGCAGCATACTGATTGGAATGGGAAGTCGTGAGTCTGTGAAATCATTCAGCAAAAGGAGAATTAAAGCTGCCAGCTGCAAATATTTTGCCGTGACAAACAAGGTAGAAGTCCGTTCCTGCGCGTAACGCAAACGATAGACGACAATAAGCAATACCGTAAAGGATTGCCACATAAAGAGGCAGACCAGCAGTGTCTTGAGATCCAGATGCATGTTAGTGAATTTCACCCCCTGTATTCTCCAAGCTCAATAAATATAATTGTATCTGACCACTCGGTTTCTTCCTTCTTGTTTGGCTTGGTATAACGCTTTATCGCTCAGCTTGTACAGCTTATTTATCCAGATCTCCTGATCCGGTATGATTGTAATTACACCTATACTAACTGTATAGCCTTGTAAAAGTTTTTGTGTAGGCGTCTTCATTACTGCCTTTCGTAACACTTCAGCTTTCCGGTCACAGCTAGCTTCATCCAGCCCGCAAAGGATAACTGCAAATTCCTCGCCGCCCAGCCTGCCAAATAAATCGCTGTTTTCGAGGTTGTCCTTAATCGTCAATGCGAATTCTTCCAGAACAACATCGCCGGTATCATGGCCGTATGTATCATTGATTTCTTTGAAATGATCCAAATCCAGCAGCATAAACGAAAAGTACTCTTGCTCAGCAACTGCCTTCTCAAGCCGAACCTCAGCTTCCTCAAGAAATGCTCCACGGTTAAGGATTCCAGTCAGATCATCGTAGCTAGCGATTCGTTTCAGTTTTACAAAGGAGTGCTCGTTAGAAAGTAGAATAAAGCCTGCGGCTCCCACAATCAACAATAAATACATCCCCAGGTAATATAAATACTGCGAAAGATTAGTTGTGAACACGTTCATCTCTGGCTCCCAGATCAATGCAACAATCGCGCGGAGCAGCATAATCCCTGCAAAAGCGTAAAACAATATTCCGAGTATCTTCTGAAGAGGGGTGCCTTTTGGGTTCACCGTGAGGTGGTAAGCTGGATAGACAATAAACAGTATCGACCATAATGAGGTACAGGCTATGCGCCAGCTGGAATGATGAAAGAAGATCGCAACAATACTAAAAGTAATCGAACTAAGTATGGAAAGCGTTATGTAATACAACTTTATCCGCTGACCAAGGATTCCCATCATCAGCAATAAAGCAATAATCTCCAGACAGCAGCCTAAAAGAATCAAAGCGTTGCTAAGTGGAATGGATAAAGCGCGGGGGATATGACCCCATAATAATAATGAACACCAGAAGAGCAGCTGCACCGCCTTTGAGCGTATGAATAAGGTGGATGCCCTGTCTTTAGGAGCGCTCCTCCGGTAATTGGTTATCAGCAGCAATATAAATAGATTTCCAAAAATAAATAAATACACTAACGTTTTGATATCAAGCTGGGAGTCCATGAGTCACCACCTACACGGAAAAATTGATCCTCTACTGACAGCACTATAGCACTCAATGGCTGGTTCAGCAAATACCCTATTTATTTCATTTTTTAGAATGTACATACACCGCTTAAGTATACAAAAAAGCACTTCCCCCTGCACGGAGCTCGGGGGGAAGTGCTATGGTCAAGAGAATATGAATATTCTCGTGTAGGCCTGTGTTTGTATTAACGCTTCTTCAAGCCGTCCGCCAATGCGTATCCAACCTTCCAGATATCGCCTGCGCCCATCGTAATCACTAGGTCACCTGGGGCAATACGAGGTTTCAGATCAGCAAGCACATCTTCTTTGGTTGGCAGATGTCTTGCACCAGCGTTACTGTTCTGCACAATAAGCTCAACCAGCTTCGCAGATGTAACCCCCTCAATCTGCTTCTCACCTGCCGGAGAGTAGATGTCGGTGATGATCACCTCATCTGCTTCGCTAAAGGCGCGGCTGAAAGCATCTAGCAGGAAGAACGTACGTGTATACCGCTGAGGCTGGAATACGGCAATAATCCGTTTCCCCGTTGCCTTAGCAGCACTGATTGTCGCCTGAATTTCAGTTGGGTGATGCGCATAATCATCGATGACCAGAATGTCATCGACTTCTCCGAGCACTTGAAAACGGCGCTTCGCACCATGGAATTTCACGATCGCTTCAGCGATTTTTTCAAAAGAGATTCCTGACTTCAAACAAGCGATAACCGCAGCCATTGAATTATACAGATTGTACTGGCCTGGCACGGATAGTTCAATTTGTCCCAATACTACGCCATTATGGTTCATCGTATACGAAACTTGACGGTCGCCAAGAACGATGTCTGTGGCAATATAATCTGCAGTCTTCGACTTGATGCCGTAAGTAATCACCTTACCTGACACTTCAGGCAATAAAGAAATCACGTTCTCGTCATCTGCACACACAATCGCAGTGCCGTCTTCACGGGTCTGGTTCATAAACTGTACATAAGCAGCCTTGAGACGGTTAAAATCTCCGCCGTAATTCTCCAAGTGATCTGCTTCCACATTCGTGACAATTCCAAGCCAAGGGTGATAGTGCAAGAAAGAGCCATCACTCTCATCCGCTTCCGCCACTACATAATCGCCTTGTCCTGCCTTTGCATTCGTACCGACGTTCATAATCTCTCCGCCGATAATATACGTAGGATCAACTTCACACTCTTCCATTACAAGTGCGATCATAGAGGATGTAGTTGTTTTACCATGCGCTCCGGCAACGGCTACCCCTTTACGTTCGTTCAATAAACGGGCTAACATTTGTGAGCGGTGCAGAATTGGAATCTTAAGACGCTCTGCTTCCACCCATTCCACATTATCGCTGGACAAAGCCGTAGAGTACACGACGAGATCCGCACCTTTTACTTGTTCTGCTGTATGCCCAATATAAATCTTGGCACCTTTAGCAATCAATTTATCCGTCAATTCTTGGGCAGCCACATCGGAGCCCGTAACCGTATATCCCATTTCTAGCATTACTCGGGCAATCGCGCTCATACCGTAGCCGCCGATCCCTATAAAATGCACACGTTCAGTAGTATCCAACAGTCGTCACCAGCCTTTTTCAGTATCGGGTTGCTGCAAAAGTGTACCGCGCACGTCAGAAATCAAATACAGCGTACCAGATACGACGGCAAGGTCATCCTCCGCTGTAATCGACTTCAGTTGTTGCAGCGCTTTTCCCCAATTATGTTCTACTATGATTACCAAGTTTACCTTGGCATATTTATCCCGCAGACTTTCTGCGATAACCTGCAGATGCTCCGCGTCCATTTTGTTCTGGAAATCCGGTTCGGTCAGGATGAGCGTATCCACTATAGGCAGTATATGCTTAAAGTAGGATTCATGATGCTTATTTGCCATCATTCCCATAAGTAAATTTAATTTACCGTATTTATAGAGCTGTGGCAGGCTTTTGGCAAGGCTCTCCGCGCCTTCCGGATTATGTGCTCCATCCAGTACGATCCTCGGAGATTTACTTACCTCTTCCAGCCTTCCAGCCCAAAATGCATGACGCAATCCTTCCAGAACATCTTCATCCTCTAGCATGAACGCCATATACTGGCGCAAAACTTCAAGAACCATCATGGCTCCTGCCGCATTGCTAATCTGGTGTTCGCCTTTCATCACAATCCCAAGTTCAAGCGAACGGAAGGGACCCTTAAAGTTAAAGGTCTGCACATCCGCATGGATTCCAGTAGCTTCATAGCTAAAATCTTCTCCGGCAAGATAAAGAGTAGAGCGGCAAGCCGCCGCTTTCTCCTTGAGTACAGCCACGACTTCCGGTTGATTTACGCAGCTAACAACAGGTACACCGGGTTTGATAATCCCGGCTTTCTCCATTGCAACCTTCTCAAGCGTATCTCCCAGAATATCCATATGGTCATGGCCGACATTTGTAATCACCGACACGATCGGAGTAACGATGTTCGTTACATCCAGCCTTCCCCCAAGCCCAGTCTCCCATACGACAACATCCGGACAAGAAACACCCGCAAAAAATAGAATGGCCACAGCTGTAGTTACCTCAAACATCGTTGGTGAGCCAAATTCCGTTTCTGCAATCTCATCTACCAAAGGACGAAGGGTATTCACTAGCTCAAGAAGAGTTTCTTCAGGAATGTCCGTATTATTATATTGGAACCTGTTCGTGAACTTCGTAATATACGGAGACGTGAAGGTGCCGACAGAATAGCCGCTTTGCAAAAGTGCGCTTGTCAAAAAAGCACAGGTGGAGCCTTTGCCGTTGGTACCCGCCACATGAATAAATTTCAGCCGACGGTGCGGGTTTCCCAGCTTGTCCATCAACATCTCAATTCTGTCTAAACCTGGCCGGATTCCAAAAGGAATCAGGCCCTTGATCCAGTTAACCGCTTCGGTATATGTCGCAAGAGGGGCGGTGCTCCCGCCCCGATTTAGGTCATCCATGTCTCTTATCCTCTCAGCTCTGCTATGCGGGCAAGTACTTTCTCACGTTTGGCAGAATAATCTGCCTGCTTCGCCTGCTCCTCTTCGATAACTTTTGCGGGAGCTTTGGCCACGAAGCCCTGATTGCTCAACTTTTTCTCTACGCGTTCTACTTCGCTGTTCAGCGTCTGCACTTCTTTTTCCAGACGAGCGATTTCTTGTTCAATATCAATCAGCCCCGACAAAGGCAGAAGCAGTTCCGCTCCCGTTACTACAGCGGACATTACCTTGTCTGGCGTTTCCGGATTCAGGCCAGCTTCGAAAGAAGAGGTATTGCAGAAACGTCCGATGTAGTTGTCGTTACGAGTAATGATGCTCAGTGTTTCCTCATTGCTCGCTTTAATAATCAAATCAACCTTTTTGCTCATCGGTACATTTACTTCAGCACGGATATTACGAACTGCCCGGATTACATCCATCAGCAGGTTCATTTCCGCTACCGCTTGCGGGTTCTCCAGAGCAGCATCATACTCAGGCCAAGCAGCCAAAGTGATTGTCTCTCCTTCATGCGGCAGATGCTGCCAGATTTCCTCCGAAATAAACGGCATAAACGGATGGATCAAGCGCATCGTGCGGTCGAGTACATAAGCAAGTACGGACTGTGTCTTCGCTTTGGCTGCGGCATCCGTTCCGTAAAGCGACAGCTTCGCGAACTCAATATACCAGTCACACAAATCGTCCCAAATGAAGTTGTACAGCTGGCGGCCGGTCTCGCCGAACTCGTACGAGTCAATTAGACGCGTAATTTCACGAGAAGTTTCGTTCAGACGGTGTAAAATCCAACGGTCAGCCGTAGTTAGCTCCCCAGTAATGTCAATATTCTCGAAGCTAACTCCTTCAAGATTCATGAGGGCGAAGCGTGACGCATTCCAGATCTTATTAGCGAAATTACGCGCCTGCTCTACCTTTTCCCAGCGGAAGCGTAAATCCTGACCCGCTGTGCTGCCGGTAGAAATCATATAACGCATAGCATCTGCGCCATACTTCTCGATAACCTCAAGCGGATCTACACCGTTGCCGAGTGATTTGGACATTTTTTGTCCTTCAGCATCCCGTACCAAACCATGCATCAATACGTCCGAGAATGGTTTCTCTCCGGTGAATTCCAGTGCCGAGAAGATCATCCGCGCTACCCAGAAATAAATAATATCGTAGCCCGTTACGAGCACATCGTTCGGATAGTAACGTTTGAAATCTGCACTGTCTTCATTCGGCCAGCCTAGGGTTGCAAACGGCCAGAGGTTGGAGCTAAACCAAGTATCCAGAACATCCTCGTCCTGTTTCAGGTCGGTTAAGCCGCTGATCCGGCGCGCTTCTTCCTCGTCATTCGCCACAACCAGCTCACCGGTAGATTCAGAATACCAAGCCGGAATACGATGCCCCCACCAAAGCTGACGGGAAATACACCAGTCGCGTACGTTTTCAATCCAGTTCAGGTAGGTTCTCTCGAACCGTTCAGGTACAAAGTTAACCCCATTACCATCCTTCTGTGCATTGATGGCAGCTTCGGCGAGCGGCTGCATCTTCACGAACCATTGTGTGGACAGGTACGGCTCAACAACCGCTCCTGAACGTTCACTGTGTCCAACTTGATGCACATGATCTTCAATAGAGATCAGAACGCCTTGCTCCTTCAGATCCGCCGTGATGGCCTTACGGCATTCACTCCGGTCTTGACCTTGGTAAGGTCCTGCTTCTTCGTTCATCGTACCGCTCTCATCCATTACGTTGATCTGCGGCAAATTGTGCCGTTGACCTACCTCGAAGTCATTTGGATCATGAGCTGGCGTGATCTTAACCGCACCGCTACCAAACTCTTTATCTACATACTCGTCAGCGATAATTGGAATCTCCCGGCCGATAATCGGCAGGATCAGGGTTTTACCAATCAGATCTTTATAACGATCATCCTCAGGATGAACAGCAACTGCCGTATCACCCAGCATCGTCTCCGGACGTGTGGTCGCTACAGTGATATGTCCGCTGCCATCTTTAAGGGGGTAACGCAGGTGGTACAGATGACCGTTAACTTCCTTATATTCAACCTCGATATCCGACAACGCCGTACGAGCCGCCGGGTCCCAGTTGATGATACGTTTACCGCGATAGATCAAGCCTTTATTATAAAGCTTAACAAATACCTCGCGAACTCCCTTCGACAAACCCTCATCGAGGGTAAAACGCTCGCGGGAGTAGTCAAGGGAAAGTCCCATTTTTGCCCACTGCTCATGAATGGTGTTCGCGTATTTGTCTTTCCAATCCCACACCTGCTCCAGGAACTTCTCACGTCCGAGGTCATGTCTAGAAATCCCCTGCTCGCGCAGCTTCTGCTCTACCTTCGTTTGTGTTGCAATACCTGCGTGGTCCGTACCTGGCAACCAAAGCGTATCGAAGCCCTGCATCCGTTTAGTACGAATCAGGATATCCTGTAATGTGAAATCGAGCGCATGCCCGATGTGCAGCATTCCCGTTACGTTTGGCGGCGGGATCACAATACTATAGGCTTTAGCATCCGGACGCTGGCCTGCGCGGAAATATCCGCCCTCTGTCCAGTAGGAATACCATTTCTGTTCTGCTGCCTTCGGATCATACGTTGTTGGCATCTCGTTTTTAGATTCATTCGTAGCAGCAGCATCTGCCGCTGTTAGATGGTTTTGGTCAGCCATTCTCTGATACCTCCACTAGTTTACTTGTAGTTGCTTATAGTTGTTAATAAAGTTGCTGTATAGAGCACACAGGTCTCTGAAAAAAACAAAAAGACCCCTCGTCTCAAAGGACGAAAGGTCATTCTTTCGCGGTACCACCTTTGTTTCGCGCCAATGAAAAATAAAACTACACTTCTTACCCTACGGATTCAGAAGCTTAGCGCGACACTCGTACAGATAACGGCTGCTACCGGCCACAACCTAACTTATCCTTCACAAATATGAAGATAAGCTCAGAAGGGCGACTCCGGGGCGACTTCGGGGGCTGTTTCCTACGGAATGTCACAGCACTTGCAATTCCGCTCTCTGAAGGGCTGACCGCCTACTCTTCCCGTTCCCAGTCTTTACTTAGATATTGCTTACTCCATAATACATTTTGAGCCCCCCCTAGTCAACCTGGATACGCCTTTGCAGCGGGACTTTAGGCTGAATTTCGACTTATTTCTTCTGAAGCATCCCTTCCAACAATGAAACAGCAAAAATCCCGATCCTAATACCTGATCGGGATTCACCTATTCATGTGTGTACGCATCACGATTCGATTACGGGATGTACAACACTTGACCTTCCTCTACACTCTGCCCGGATAAGCGATTATACATTACCAGCTCCCGCGCACTTAGCTGATACTTCTCTGCTATGGTATCCAGTGTTTCTTCACGCTGCACAATACACAGCCGAACTTTGCGGAACATGTTAGCTCCATCCGCGCTGGCAATGAATCTGCTCTTCCATTCCGTATTATTGCCAACCTCTGGAACGTCCACTGCTGCAGATGTGTTTCCTTCCGACTGCAGAGCTTCCTGCTCTTTACGGACACGACTGGAGCTTAGTAAAGAGGAGAAGGTGAGATGTTCTTTTTCCGGAATTTCTGCTTCTTTTTTACTGCCCAAGGCGATCTTAAGATCTTGTTTCTCCTCATGAGAAGCCACACTCTCTTGTGAAACAAAAACTTCGTTCGCATTCTCATTAATCGGCGCAGTATTCTCTTCTTGCTTAGAAAGCGCATTATTAGCCTCATTTTCAGAAGCGAATACAGGGATATCCTGAATTGCATCTGCACTAACGGCTGGAACAGCGGTCTCTCTAGGAGTAAAATATTCCTCTGCCGACTGTTGGTTCTCTTCGCTCACATTGCTTGCTTGATTCAGCTGAGACACCTCAACCTCTTTGTTCTGGGCCTCGGCTTTAAACCAGTAATCGGATAAACCCGCTTTAGCATCGTCAACTTGGGACTCCAGACTATGTGTCCGTGCTTTAGCTCCCTTGTCCTTCTCCTGACCGGATGAGAAATTGACTACAGGGGACGTATGAGCGACTCCACTTGAGACTAATGATTCTTCTGTTTCCTGTTCATTCGCTTCGGCATGCTCATGTTCTTCTACAGCAACCTGTGAGGCATCCTCACCGAAGGTCCACTGAGAATTTTCATAAAGTGCATCATTTTCCTGTTCTTGTAGCTCCGTAGTAGCTTCTACCCTGTCATCATTCACAGGAGAATAGGCGACTGTATACTCCTCTTGCTGCCAGGCTGGTTGAGGTTGAGGGTCCGCACCACCGATCCCCCGCAGCGATAATACGCCTGTTATATTCACAGTGCGCATCGTGAGCAGATCGATATCAAAATTCTCAATCTCTACCCCAATATCTTCAATCGAGCTGACGCGTGTAAGCGGAACAGTGATTTCCACGGGAATGGCATGCTCCAGACGTTGTGTTCGGTCATCTTCACTCCGGTAAAGCCCGGTAAGCAACAGCTGACCATATAACTCGGCACGATCCTCCCGCTGAATCACCTGAATTTCCGGAAGTAGTTCAACCTCCTCCAGCTCAGCTATTCCCGGAAGCTCTTCCGAAAGGTGAATGCGTTCGTAAATATCAAACCGCAAGCCGTGGGACTGATCAAACACGGGATATGTCCTCCTTCTTGGCATAATCTAACCCTGAGACAGGCCCAGAGCATAAGCCCAAAATGTTACTCCCCACATGTATATGCTTCAAACAGAGAGGCATGACAACTTTGGTAGTACTAACCGGACAGGATGCTAATAAATTTCATGAATTTAAGAGCTCACCAAACCTTCAGCCTGCTGATAGATGCACTACTTCGTAAGAACAAAGTATTATATGCTGCTTTTATTAATAAGACATGGATAGATGTTTTTTTTCTGAAAAAATAGAAAAAGAACAGTAGAACCAGCTTTTGCTGATTCTACTGTTCCTTAGCCACTTACGTATCTGTCAGGGTGCTTCAGACAGCAGCTCTCGCAGCTGCAGCATATCCTCCGGCCACGGATCGCTGACTTCCAGCTGTTCTCCGCTCCAAGGATGGCGGAAGGACAATGCCTCGCCATGCAGGGCATGGCGGCCGGCAGCGCTGGAAGCCCAAACCGGACCGCCATATAGTTCATCCCCATACAAGGGATGACCCATATGGCTGAGATGAACGCGAATCTGATGCGTCCGTCCAGTCTCCAGCTGCACATGCACCAGGCTTCCGCCATGCAGTGCCTCGCGCTCGATGATTCGCGTCACGGCAGATTGTCCGCCGGGCGAGACCCGTCTGCGCGCAGCGTGATGCCGATCGCGCCCAATCGGGGCATCGATCACCTTAAGCGCAGGCGGCACGATGCCTTCAACGATCGCGGCGTAGTGCCGCGAGATGCTTTTTTCACGCATATTCTCGTCCAGGACTAACTGTGCGAACTCATTTTTCGCATACATCACCGGACCCGTTGTATCTTTGTCCAAGCGGTGAATATGGCGCACAGCCACATTTTCGCCGGAAGTGATATAATGCGCAGCTACGAGGTGATCCAGAGTTACACCTGTTCCACTGCCATCGGGATGTACCGCCAGCCCAGCTGGTTTATGAGCTACCAGGCAAAAATCATCCTCATACAGCACCTCAAGCTCTTCCCATATCGGTTCAAGCCCCGCTTCACGATCGGGAAAAAGCGCCAGCCGAAGCCGGTCGCCTTTCCACTGAATGCCTCCCTCGCGGCGTAACCGCAGATGAAGTTTCTCGGGCATGCCTACAGT
Source organism: Paenibacillus sp. FSL H7-0323 (assembly GCF_038002725.1). Taxonomy (NCBI): domain Bacteria; kingdom Bacillati; phylum Bacillota; class Bacilli; order Caryophanales; family Paenibacillaceae; genus Paenibacillus; species Paenibacillus sp. FSL H7-0323. The sequence continues at coordinate 3,535,282 of NZ_JBBODB010000001.1, forward strand.
TTCTAACAGCCACTTGTCAATCGTTGCTTGCGTATCCTCGGCTCCAGTAATGATTTTGCCGGGTGTTACCTCCAGCCACTCTCCACGCCGGGTCCAAGCGCCACCACCGGTTCTTTCTCCGGCTCCGATGCTCAAAGGGCCTTCAGGGCATTATAATGGCCCTCAATGGTATCATCAATATCTTGCTCACTATGTGCAGCCGATATGAACATCCCCTCAAACTGTGAAGGTGGCACACTGATGCCTTGGTTTACCATATGACCAAAATAACGACGGAAAAGATCCGTGTCACTGGACTTAGCCGTTTCAAAATTGATTACAGGTCCTTCAGTAAAGAATGGGCAAACCATTGATCCTACCCGGTTGATAGTGAGCGGAATGCCAGTCTCAATTGAATTCTTTTTCAAACCCGCTTCCAGACGTGCACCCAATTGTTCCAGACGATCATATACTTCCGGGGTCAACAGCTTGAGCGTAGTATATCCGGCTGCCATCGCCAATGGATTACCACTAAGTGTGCCCGCCTGATAAATCGGTCCAGTAGGAGCGATTTGCTCCATGATCTCTCTTTTGCCGCCATAAGCACCCACTGGAAGTCCGCCGCCGATAACTTTGCCAAAACAAGTTATATCCGGAGTAATCCCGAACAAGCCTTGAGCACAGCCACGATTAACACGGAAGCCTGTCATAACCTCATCAAAAATAAGCAGTGAACCATTGTCAGAAGTTAATTTACGAAGCCCTTCCAGGAAGCCTGGAAGCGGTGGAACCACGCCCATGTTGCCGGCAATCGGCTCTACGATCACTGCGGCAATCTCATTGCCAAAACGTTCGAAAGCAATCTGAGTGGACTCCAAATCATTGTAAGGAACCGTAATGGTATTCATTGCAACACCTTCTGGGACACCCGGGCTATCCGGCAAGCCCAATGTAGCTACACCAGAGCCAGCCTTAATAAGCAGACTATCCGCGTGACCGTGGTAGGAGCCTTCGAATTTCAAGATTTTGCTGCGCCCAGTGTAACCACGTGCCAAACGAATCGCACTCATCGTAGCTTCCGTTCCAGAGTTAACCATGCGTACAATATCTACAGATGCCACTCGTTCAACAACATTTTTTGCCATTTCCGTTTCGAGTAGCGTTGGAGCGCCAAAGCTTGTCCCTTTTACCGCCGTCTCCTGCAATGCCTTCACAACCTCGGGATGCGCATGACCCATAATCAGCGGACCCCATGAGAGCACATAGTCGATAAAGCTGTTGCCGTCGATATCAAAAATACGCGAACCTATCCCATGATCCACATAAATCGGAGTCAGACCTACGGATTTAAACGCCCGTACAGGGCTGTTCACCCCGCCGGGAATATATTGTTTTGCTTCATCAAAAGCCTTCCGGGACGCTTCCTCTTTACGCGCCATTGGCACATTACTCATGTATCTTCACTCCTATTCTCTTCTTGGTTACACAAGCTTGTACAAACATATATTAGCTGCCGCGATGTCGGTGTGATGAAGATTAGCCGCGCAGCCAGCGGGCTGCATCTTTTGCAAAATAAGTAATAATAATGTCCGCACCAGCACGTTTCATGCCCGTCAGCATTTCCAGCACAACGGCTTGCTCGTCGATCCAGCCTTGCAATGCCGCTGCTTTTACCATGGAATATTCTCCACTCACATTGTAAGCCACCAAAGGAAGATCAAACTGATCACGAATCGTACGAATCACATCTAGGTAAGCCAGAGCTGGCTTCACCATTAACATATCCGCGCCTTCCAGCACATCGGATTCTGCTTCACGGAGTGCTTCGCGCAGATTGGCAGGGTCCATTTGATACGTTTTGCGATTCCCGAACTGTGGTGCTGAATCCGCTGCTTCGCGGAAAGGGCCATAAAATGCCGAAGCATATTTGACCGAATACGACATAATCGGCACATGCTCAAAGCCGTTCTCATCAAGTCCCGCACGAATTGCGTGAACAAATCCATCCATCATGTTGGAAGGGGCGATAATATCTGCTCCAGCTTTTGCTTGGGATACCGCCGTACGAGTCAAAAGCTCCAGCGAGGCATCGTTGATAACATCGCCATGGACCACACCATTCACCGTATGCGTATGCACCATTCCACAATGTCCGTGATCCGTAAATTCACAAAGGCAGGTATCTGCAACGACCAACAGCTCTGGGTACCACTGCTTGATCAAGCGAGTAGCCTCTTGCACAATTCCATCCTCTGCAAAACCGGAAGAACCGATAGCATCCTTCGTCTCGGGAATCCCGAACAACAATACAGCCGGGATGCCTAGTGCGGCGATCTCGTCCACTTCTGCTTTTAACGTATCCAGCGAAAAATGATACACGCCCGGCATTGAGCTAATCTCATTCTTCACACCTGTTCCATAAGTCACAAAAATAGGCTGTACCATATCCAGCACATTCAGTATCGTCTCCCGCACCATGCCACGAATTCCAGCAGAACCGCGCAAACGGCGGTGACGTGTAATTGGAAAGCTCATTTGTTCATCCTCCTGAAAAATCAAATATAAAACCAAATTATGTGTCTGGCAGCAAACTACAACTAGCCACAGCCAAGTCTAAATTAGCCGCAACCAAACCGCCGACCACTGGCTAACTACGTATAGTTGTAGTTTGTGCAACTATCTCGATGTTTTGTCCTAATTGTAAGCTTTAGTTGCATTCTCTACAGTTATTTATTACAAAAGTGCGAAGATTCCTCATTTAGCGGATATTTAATTGCACATACTGCAACTAAACTCAACTTTAGCTGATATATAGGAAATTTAATTGTATAAAGTACAACTAAACCTAAAGCAGATCTGCTGACATTAACCTACTGCATATTCTCTACATACCAGTTAGTTTACAACCAAATATTATCCTCCGAACTCCATAAGTCACTACGTTCGGAGTTCAATTTATATGTTACTTGAAGGTAGCGATGTGGCACTTTTGAGCGTAGATATAACGGCGAGTAAACCAACGGCGCGTAAACCAACAAATGTTAGTTAGTAAAAGTAACCGCTAACTCATTAATAACTACCAACTCACGTGTAACCACGAACTATTTAGTAACTACGAACAAACTCTAAACTCACATGTAACCACGAACTATTTAATATCTACGAACTATTTAGTAACTACGAACTATTTAGTAACTATGAACAAACTCTAAACTCACATGTAACCCCAACTATTAGTAACTACGAACAAAACTCTAGCCTATAATCTAACTAAATATAAGCTGAGCGCTATATTTCTAAGCAGGCACTGCCTTTCTCCGTTGAACAGCTACTACTCTCCCCGCAGAGTAATCAGCTTCTACCTTCCCACCAGAAAGTAAGCTGCGTAAGCTAAGCACACCTGTAAACTATTGCTTCGTTCTATCCTCGATCCGAGCGCTACTGCAGCTGAGTCTCCGCATTCCAGCGGCAGAGCTCCTGCACCAAACCATCTATGGTTGCCTCTTCAGACAAGAGACCCGGTGTCAGTCCCGCGTCTACCGCAGTCTGCTCCGTTAACGGACCGATGCAGGCGATTTTCACATTTGCAAGCAGCGGGAGCGGATCTTCAAGCCCCAACCGTTTCAGGATGTGTAAGAAATTACGCACGGTTGACGAGCTGGTGAAGGTTACCGCGTGAACGCGACCTTCCTCTAGCAGCTTGAGCAGCTCGACGTCATCCTCACCCGTGACAACCGTTTCATAAGTATCCACGTCTGTCACCTGAAGGCCAAGCTCTCTCAGCTTGTCCGGCAGCCAGTCCCGCGCCAGATCGCCGCGCGGCAATAGCACGTTCTGCCCCGGCAGCAGCTGGGGACCGAACGTCTCAATCAGACCTTCCGCCTGAAACTTTGCCGGAAGTTCTTCAGCAATCACCCCGCGCTGCGCCAGCGCGGCGGCTGTGCCTGGCCCCACCGCTGCAATACGCGCGCGGTGTAGCCCGCGAATGTCCGCCCCCAGCTCCGCCAAGTGGCGCCAAAAAAACTCCACGCCGTTCGGGCTAGTGAAGAATACCCAGTCGTACGATTCCAGCGCGCCAAACGCCGCAGCAATCTTCGCCTTCTTCTCTGCCCCTTCCGGCATGATCGTCTCGATCACCGGGAACTCATAGGGTTCCCCGCCGAGTTCTTCAATTCTATCCACCAGCTCGCTTGCTTGGCTGCGAGCCCGTGTCACCACGATGCGTTTGCCGAATAACGGCATCGCCTCGACCCACTTCAGCTGCTCACGCTGCAGCACCACGTCGCCGACGACGATGACTGCCGGCGGCTGAAAATCCGCCGCCTTCACCTTCGCCTCAATATCGGCGAGGGTTCCCGTCAGCGTCTCCTGATCCGCTCGTGTGCCCCAGCGCACAAGTGCCACTGGTGTTTCTGGCAGCCGCCCGTGCTTGATCAGCTGAGCGCTGATGTAACCTATTTTAGCTACGCCCATTAGAAACACTAACGTTCCCGTGGCGTTCGTTACTTTATCCCAATGAATGGAATGATCCAGTTTATCCGGACTTTCATGCCCGGTGATAATCGACAGGGAAGAGGCATGATCGCGGTGCGTAACAGGTATACCCGCATAGGCAGGTACACTGATCGCTGACGTGATGCCCGGTACGATTTCGTAATAGATCCCATTTTTGCGCAGCAGCTCCGCTTCTTCACCCACCCGGCCAAAAATCGTAGGGTCCCCACCCTTAAGCCGCACCACTGTTTTCCCCTGTAAAGCCAAATCAACTAACAATTGATTAATCTCTTCCTGCTTCATCGTGTGGCGATCCGGCAGCTTGCCTACATAAATCTTCTCCCCACCGGGTTTCATGCATTTCAGCAATCTAGGACTTGCCAAGCGATCATACACCAGCACGTCGCTTTTTTGGATACACTCGAGGCCTTTCACAGTAATCAGCTTTGCGTCCCCGGGACCTGCACCTACCAAATAAACCTTCCCCGTCAATCCACTCATCCCCTAACGTCTGACAGAATCTTCTCCGCTCCTCTTGCAATCAGCTTTTTAGCGACTTCTTCGCCGAGCTGTACCGGGTCAATCCCCGTGCAAGTTTCTTTCAAAATCGTTGAACCGTCCGGTGTTCCCACCATCCCCGTTAACGAGATTACTTTGTGCTCAGCGGTAGCAGCTTTGGCGGCTGTGTCAAGCACCGCATGAGCACCAATCGGCACTTGGCAGCCGCCATTCAGCACGCCAAGGAATGTGCGCTCCGCCGCTACCGTCAATGCCGTATCGGCATCGTTGTATAATGCCAGCAGCTTCCGCAGGTCAGCGTCATCTGCGCGGCACTCGATGCCGAGTGCGCCCTGCCCTACAGCGGGCAGGCAAACCTCCGGCGGCAGGTAGGCGCTCACGCGATCCTGCCAGCCCATGCGCGACAGCCCCGCCGCTGCCAGCAGGATTGCGTCGTATTCGCCGCTCTCCAGCTTGCGCAGCCGCGAGTCAATGTTGCCGCGCACGGGCTCAATGACCAGATCAGGCCGCAGCGCAGCGAGCTGGCTGGATCGGCGTAGGCTGCTTGTGCCTACGCGTGCACCCTGAGGCAGCTCGTCTAGCGAGACGCCTCCGTTAGAGATCAAAACATCACGCGGATCGACTCGCTTCGGCACAGCACCATTGATCAACCCATCCGGTAGCTCGGATGGCATATCCTTCATGCTGTGCACCGCCATGTCGATTTCTTTTTCCAGCATCGCTTGCTCGATTTCTTTCACGAACAACCCTTTGCCGCCTACCTTGGATAAAGTAACGTCAAGAATGCGGTCACCTTTGGTGACGATCTTTTTCACTTCAAAAGTAAAACCAAAACCATGCTCCTCGCTAAGTCGCTCCAGATCAGCAATCACATGTCCCGTTTGCGTCAACGCAAGCGCGCTTTGTCTACTCCCCACTATAACCTTACGCATTTGTCCATTCCTCCTGGTAACGTTCGCCTCTTACTCTTCACCGCAGAACCTTGCACTAGAAATCCAAACCCAAACTAACCAATTAACTACTCTCACTCTAAAAAAGGCATTATTGCCTTTGAATTCGCTACTTCGGATGATCCCCACCAAATTTGAGGCATTTTTGCCTTTCATAAGCTCCTTCGGCGATTGTTGCTCATTTATAGGGCATTTTTGCCTCTCTTTTTGCTAATTTGGCTGTTGTTGCTCAATTTAAAGGCATTTTTGCCTTTCTTTTAGCTCCTTCGACGACTGTTACTTATTTAGAGGGCATTTGTGCCTCTCTTTTTGCTAAATTGGCTGTTGTTGCTCAATCTAAAGGCATTTTTGCCTTTCTTTTAGCTCCTTCGACGACTGTTGCTTATTTAGAGGGCATTGTTACCGTACATTCCGCCATCCAAGCTACTTAAGCTCGATTCAACAGTATTTTTACCGTACATTCCGCCATCTCAGCTACTTAAGCCCAATTCAACAGCATTTATACCGTACATTCCACCCTCTAAGCTACTTAAGCTCAATTCAACAGTATTTATACCGTACATTCCGCCATCCAAGCTACTTAAGCTCAATTCAACAGTATTTATACCGTACATTCCGCCATCCAAGCTACTTAAGCTCAATTCAACAGTATTTTTACCGTACATTCCGCCATCCCAGCCACTACGAGCCAACTCAGCCATTCATTATAGTTACTCAAAACCGCTCATCCACTTCATATCTTAATCTAACCCAATTTTCTAATCTTTACAGTGTCCACGCGCACTTTTACTCCACCCGTTGCTGAGCAATCCAAGCGTCCATATCCTCCGGGCTCCACGCTATGAAGGTACCCATACTCATCTCGTTCAACACATCCAGCGTGCCAAGCTTCCGCAAAAGCCTTCCACGAACTTCAGCAGAAGGTTCTTTTTCCTTAATCCGGGTTCGCATGGCATGCACAAAATCCAAATATGGCTCATACGCCGCATCCAGCGCTTTTTCAAGCACATTTTTGATCTTCGTTGCCGCAAGCGGGCCAGCACCCGAAGTAGATACAGCTACCGTCAAACGTCCCCTCCGAACCACTCCGGGCGTGATAAAGTTTCCCGCTTCCGCATGGCTGGCCACATTCACATGAATTCCAAGCCGTCTAGACTCCCGCGCAACCTCTTCATTAACCGCCCTATCGTTAGTGGCTGCATATACGAGAAAGGCCCCACGGAGATCTCCGGGAGCATAAGTACGGTCCATCCAGATCAGAAGACCTTTTTCAGCTAGAGAATCAAGCGGATCTGTCAAAGAAGGACTAATCACTTTAACCGCCGCTCCAGCTTCCAACAGCCCGCTCACCTTACGTTCAGCCACGACACCACCGCCAATAACCACACAGAGCTGCCCTTCACAATCCAGCATTATGGGTAAATAACGCGCCATGCCCCTCACTCCCCGCTCCAACCGTGAAAATCAGACCAAGAATTCAACAGAAAGTTCAAGATAATAAAAGCATATCCTAAAATCGCCCAGCGAGCCATACTTACTCCACTTTTCCGCCCGGACTTCTTAAAGATAATATAAAATATGTAAATCCCAAGACCGATAAGAGTCGTTAATACTTTTAAATCCTTCAATAAAAGCGTCCGTCCCTCAGATACTATAGATAAACCCGCCACCACCAGCGATATTCCCAGCAAAGGAGTGCCCACCAAAATAGCGGTGTAAGAGTATTTATCTGTAGTCTCCAGGTTCGGCAAACGACGGATCCGGTCGCTCCATTTCTTGCTTTTGAGTCTGGTGTGCAGGAACAAGTACAATATTGCAAATACCGTTCCTAACGTCAGTGCTGCAAAACTCAAATTTGCCAAAATCACATGCATCGTCAGCCAGCCATACACCGCACTCCAAGTCTCAAGTGTATGTCCACCCGCCGTCAGCCAGACCCGATTAAGCAGAAAAACACTAAAACCAGCCATACTGAGCAGCAAAATCGTAAACTCGCCTCCACGTGTAAAAGCCACCGCAAGCGAAGTCAGCACAATACTAAAAGCAAACCAAAACAAGAAATCATAAGGTGTAAAAATAGGCAGGCCTTTCTCCTGAGAGAAACGAATTCCAAGTCCTGCAACTTGCAAAAGACCCACAACAACAAGAAGCCCCGTGCCTAACCGCTTCCCACCCGGACTCCTTTTAAGGCAATCCGAGAAAACAAACAGCAGGCTCAGGGCATAGACCAGCAGAGCGGCATCATATATTCCGTTCAGCAGTTGCATATTATTCACCCACCCAGCAAGCCTGCCGGAGCAAGCGCCGTTTTAGGCACAGAGAAATCAGCGCTGCCAGCCGTACGTTCTCCAGAATTAGACTGCTTCACCGGGGCAATGTCTCCATCATCTGAATCGGATTTGAGCTGTTCCTGCAACGCAAAGATTTTGGAAAAATAATCAAGAGCTTCATTCCCTTGCTTACCGCCGGACAGCTCTTTAATTACATTGATCGGATCATGCATCATCTGGTTCACGATACTTTTAGTCAGGCGGCGGATTACTTTCCGCTGATGCTCGTCCAGCTCGGGCAGCTTGTTGAACAGACTCTCCATCGTTTCTTCATGAATCGTATTCGATTTATCCTGGAGCGCCCGGATCACCGGTCTTACCCCAAGCGTCTTGAGCCACAGTTGGAACTCATCCATTTCCTCGCTGATCATCACTTCAATCTTCGCAGCTTCACTTCGGCGCATTTCCAGATTATTCTCCACAATGCCCTCCAGATCGTCAATATCATACAAAAAAACATCCGGCACACTTGCCGCCGCAGGATCAATATCACGTGGTACAGCAATATCAATCATAAAAAGCGGCCGCGAAGGGCGGCGTTTCATAGCATGCGCTACCTTATCAGCCGTAAGCACATACCCGTCTGCTCCTGTTGAGCTGATCACGATATCTACTTCATTTAGAGTTGTTAACGCATCTTCAATCGTGCTCGGCTTACCCGAGAACTTCTCCGCCAATTCAATCGCACGCGACAGCGTACGGTTAGCGACAATCACTTCTGCCGCACCACTACTGTATAGATGCTTCACGGTAAGCTCGCTCATTTTGCCGGCGCCGAGAATCAGCACTTTTTTCCCAGTGAACATGCCAAAAATCCGCTTGCCCAGCTCCACAGCCGCATAACTGACCGATACTGCGCTCTCGCCGATTGACGTTTCACTATGTGCTCTTTTGCCGAGCGTCACCGCTTGCTTGAACAACCGATTGAACCAAGTTCCAGTTACACCCTCAGCCTGAGCTGTGAGAAAAGAACTCCGCACCTGTCCCAGGATCTGCGTCTCCCCAATCACCATGGAATCCAGGCCGCAAGTCACGCGGAACAAATGCGCAATCGCCTGTTCGTCTTCATAAATATACATATGCTGAGCAAATTGCTCGCTTTTCACACCAAACCATTGCTCCATAAAGCCGCGGATGAAATAACCAGCCATATGAAGGCGGTCCATCACCACATAAATTTCCGTACGGTTGCAGGTAGCTACTAAGACCCCTTCTAGCACACCCTTCGTCTTCATCAGTTGATGGAGCGCTGCCGGAAGATCACTTTCCGCAAAAGCAAACTGTTCCCGAACCTCCACGGGAGCCGTACGATAATTCAGGCCAACGACGACGATGTGCATCGATAGTTCACCATCCTAGTCTCTATAAGTTGCTGAAATCCAATTATATAAATTAATATCTTACATACCGTTCACTTTCACAACATCTCAAAACACTGTGTTAAGTATATCACACGAAAATAAGACTTTTTACAGATTTTTTGAACGCTTTATGAAATCCAGATAATAATTATTATAAATAAAAAACCGTAGGTTCGCTACGGTTAGGATGAGTTATTTTTAGCTAATTTATAAGGTTGTGATAGCAAAAAGGAAACATTAGGGCCTACTAGTTCTTAAAATCGTCAAAAATTCCGTTCTCAAAAAAAAAATAAGTCACTGCTCAGTGACTTAAAACTTCTCAGCCAAAAGAGATAGACCTCGGAAGTTATATAGTAGACTCTACTCTTTTTAGAAGTCGCCGATGCTTAGACCAAACTTTAACCCAAACACGATTTTCATCATCCAGATAAAAACGAATATTCACTAATTTTAAAGGCGTCCATATTTCTTTAAAATAGTAATTAGGCATTTGGCGTCTCTCCCACGAGAATAATATTGATATAGTTCTAAGTATAAAACTATTAAACAATATTGTTTGTCGTAATGCGCCTTAAGCCAAGATAAGAAAAAAACTATTTTTGTCGGATTATAGTGAACATTCTACAGCAGATTAGCGAAACCAGTTCTTAATCTGATCAAGAGTACTTTTTGCCTCCGGACCATTGTAACCAAAGGTGTTGCCGATCATTTTCACATACTCGTTGAACGTTGTTTCTCTACTTTTTCGGTCACTCCACCAGCGTTTAGCGTTATATCCTGATGCAGAACCCACATATGTCAGCTCAATCTCCGATTTTTTGTACACACGACCAAAAAGAAATTTCACCCTCCGCATGTGAAAGTCAGAGGAAACAACAATCGCAGATTTAAAACCGTATTCTTTCATTATAGGAAGAGTGTACTCGGCATTCTGATAAGTGCTATCCGCCGCGTTCTCGGTATAAATAACGTCCTGGGGTATGCCTAAAGCTAGGGCGGTTTGGACCATGTCACCCGATTTACTCGTCGACTCTTTAGCATTGGAAAGAATTATATAAGGAGCATAGCCTGCTTTATATAACTCAGCTGCTTTTTCCACACGACCTTGGCCTCCGCTTAGGACAATGATGGCATCTGATTGTTTGGGAGATTCAGTGAAGGTGAGAATCCTGCCACTAATTAAGAGTAATGTTGTTATAATTATGACTACTGAAAATACAATATTAATTTTCCGTTTCACTCTCGTCCCCCTTTACATTTCAGTTGATCACTTTATTAATTTACATTTTCTTGATTAGTTTAAAAATCCTCATGAAATCACTCTTATTTAAGAATAATAATTCTTTTGCACTAATATTATAATCTCTTTTAAATCTAACTAAAAATGCAGCTCCCGCAAAGAAATACGAGCATACAGAAGATAGAGCTGATCCATATATACCCATGTAAGGAATGGTAATATAATTACAGATTAAATTAATCACCACACTAATAAATAAGATCAAAAAGTAAAACGTCCATTTACCATTTGCTGTATATATAGTTCCTATCAATTTAGTGTAACTCATACTAAATGTTCCAAAAAAAATAATCATTGTGATAGCATATGAAGAAATAAAATCTATACCAAACATTAAAGTTATAAAAAATTTACCTATAAACAATAAACCGATAAAAACTATGGTTAATATACTATTAGATGCCCTGATAGAAAAAGTAAGACTATTCACAGAATTTGACTTCGCAGTCTTGTTAATCAGTACATCTTTAAAAATATCTGGCACTATCCAGGTATATTCAGCAATGGCTAAGCCAGTTGCATATATCCCAATTAGAAAGTATTCAATATTAAAATTGTTTAATATTATCAAATCCACCTTATAATTCAAAGTCACCAATAAAGTGGTTAACATTGGAACCATACCTTTAAGCACCAATGTAATCCATAAATCATATTTAACTTTTTTAAAATCAAATTTCCGAAGAAGGCTCATTAAATTGATAAGAATAATTATAAATTCCTTAAGACCAAATATAATTAATGCGATTATTAAGTTTTTATCTAAAAATAAAAATGCGATTAAAGATAAAAAGAAGTTAATTGTGGAGGATGACATATAGGAAATTGCGTTAATTCTTATATTCTCTACTAAATTTAAATAATTTAATTGAAAAGATAGCATACAGATTTGAGTTAGTATCAAGATTGAACGAATAGCTACGTCATCTATAAATATAAAAAGAACCAGTGAAACTAATAAAAATACTATAAACATAGTCATTATTAATGATAAAAAAGTCGAAAGATAGAAACTCTCATGCTTTCTTTTATAGTTAGGATAAATATTAGCTATTCCAAAATTAAAAATCACAAAAGTGATACTTACTATATTTATTACAGATGAATATTCTCCTTTCAATGAAGGCCCTAAATATCTTGTTATAAATACAATAGAACCAAAACCAAATATTATTGACCATATTTTTTTCATTGCAGAAATTGCATACAAATTATTGAATTTCACAACAATTATCTCCTTCTACAATTATTCTGAAATCAAAGTTTCATTTGTATATAATTTATGGATTGGTTTAGCTGGAACTCCTCCTACTAACCAAAAATCTCCTACATCCTTCACTACTGAGGAACAAGCTGCAACTATACAGCCTGTTCCTATAGTAGTTCCACAAGTAATAACCGAATTACTAGAAATCCAAGAATAATCTCCAATTTTAATTGGTGCATTTTCTGATTTTTCAGAAATCCTCCCATTTTGGTACATATGTTTAGTTGTTGCAATAACAACCATCGGTGAAATTATTACCCCATTACCAATCGTAAGACCACCGGAAGCATTTATCCAACAATTGTGCGCAATATATACATCGTCGCCAATCTCCATATTTCTACTCACATTTAGCGTGACACCTGATGCAATCTGAAAATTCCTGCCACATTTTTTAAAAAAAGGACGCATTAACAATCCTCTTAACTTGTTAGAATAAACACTATTGGGAAGAATTGAAGTGAATATTTGAATTAAATGGATAGGGAAATAATATCTCAGAAAATAAAATAGCCTACACAAATTTCTCAGAAAAATTCCTCCTTCTAATCATTTTTTATAGATTAATTTATTATTGATCCAGTAAACTATTAAAAATAAAAATAGGTTCATAGACATGTCATTAACTTGATTCATTGTATTTTGACCAAGCATAAAACCTAATCGAATACAACTTAAGGTCACTATATAAACAATTTCTATCCTACTATTTTCAAGTTTTAATGAAAGTACAGTGAATTTTTTTGCTAACCAAATAAAGAAAATCCCAATAATCGGAGCACCTATAAAACCAAAAAACAAATATCCTTGTCCTATCATAGGAATGATTTGTGTAACTCTAATACCACCTGAAATTCTTTCATTAAAATAAATATTTGAATAATAAATTGGCATATCCTTTATGAAAATATTCACTCCAATCATCGGGCGAAATATATCAAAAAGAAGTACAGAAATATTACGAGACTCAGGGAAAAATTTAGCTGTCTCGATAGCCATCGCAACATTATAAGGTCCGCCTAAATAAATACTTATATTATCTGCGATATCCCATAAAAATGATGTACTTTCTTTAACTCCCACAATCCCTCTAGCAATTGTTACAGACTGAAAAATACTCAGAACCACCAAGGCCATTATCCCCAGAGGTATAAAAATTTTTTTAGAATTAAATAACTTGTAAAAAACTATAGTAGATGTCATAAAGGTCACTATTATATCAAGTCTACTTATTCCATAGAATATAGAGGTATTTAAAAAAACTAGTATAATTGAACTCAAAACCCATATATAATTACCATTTTTTTTATACAGTACACTCGCCTTATAAATCAAACCTATAAACATAAAATTTTTCAACGTCATAATACAATATATTGTTATAGAATAAAGCAATCCCTCTTCCGTAAAACTAGAAACTAAATTTTCTTTTGCACGTAAGAAATTAAAATTAAAAAGAGCCGAAGGAAATAATACTATTAAGATAACGGTTAAAACAAAAAAACCTAAATATCCAATGTTATTGTCAGCAAATTTAAATTCGATTTGTTCCTGATCACTAAGATTTTCTGGATTTATTAATCTATATTTATTGATATTATTTAATGATTTGTTACGAAGTAAATAAAATATTAAATAAAATACAAATGTGATAACAAATAGTTCATACGTCATTAATAGCACAGCTTCATTAACTGCTGTGCTATCCGGCGGTGTCATCGATCTACTAAAATAATAATAATTTGTTATAGGAATCAATAATGGCAACAAAACATATCTAGCAAAAATGGTTGCTATAAAAATATTTATAAAGATGCCCCTTCTATTCAATAACACGGGCTTTAAAAACAATAAAAAACAAACTAAGAACGATAGAGGTAATAGATATAACCTTCCATACCCATTGAATAAGGTAACTTGCGATAAATAATAAGTAACAAAAATACTGAATATCACAAGAAAAAAAGAACTAGCTTTTAAAATTTTCGATGTATTTCTCAACTTATAGTTCTCCTAATTTTTTATGTATTACCAGAGTTCAATAAACCATTTAGAAATAACTCTCTATTTTTTTCTATTTTATGTTTATAAAACTTCTTTGAGTATTCAAAATTTCTATAACTTAAGTTAAGCTTCCTATCAGGACTTTTTATAATATCATATAGAATGTTACTCATTTCATGAAAATCTCCTACTTTGAATCTTTCTGTCCTATTTAAGGACTCCTTCAAACCACCAACATCAGAGGCGACAACTACTATACCTCTGCTCATAGCTTCTATAACAGCCCTTCCGTGTGCCTCTGTAACACTCGGTTGTACGTAAAGATCTAACTTATCCATCCAATCAAATATTGATTCGCCACTCGCTATAGTTCCTAAAAACTCCACATTATCTGTTATCTCTAATTCAGAACACAATTTTACCAATTCGCTAGAATCTCCTTCCCCGACTATTTGAAGCTTACAGTGGACTCCTCTTTCCAATAATAATTTTAACGCTCTAATCGCAGTTTGATGACCTTTGAATTTCGAATTCAAAGCTCCAATCATACCAATTAATATTAGAGAATTTTCATTAATTGCACTTAATTTTTCCATTCTATCAGAAATTACATTATCGCTAGGAATTTCCAAACTTATATTTGCTACATCTGAAAAAGCTATCCCCTTACTCGGATATATACTTTGCATATATTCGCTAGTTATATATGCTACAACTGGTGCTTTATCAATATAATATTTAGTAGCACCATGTATAATAGGAGCTAGTAATTTACCTGCAATATTCCCATAATTCCAGTAACCTTCAAATGCATTGGAAACAACTTCCACCCCAAAGGGTATCTTTATCTTTAATGCTTCTTTACAAGCTAAGATGCCTATAACACTGGGCATTCTAATTATTGCATAATCAGAATTCTCCAGTACATTTCTTATTTCATTAATTATTTTTTTATTTTTTAATAATAAATCAAGAATATTTTTATAGTTTTTTATTGGTAAATGGATAGCTTTTTCACCATTAGATTTTTTATAGCCTTGCCTATTTTTTAAATCACGCGCTTCGTAACTTTCTGATCTTGTTGATACGATTATCTTTTCGAAGCTTGATAGATACCTATCCCAATAATGATATGGGAAATGAATGGAATGATGATCACCTTTTTTATCAGCTAACAAAACTGTATCATGAAAAAAAGATACTGTATTTTTCTTTTCATTCATCATAAAACTCCTATCAATAGCTATAATCGCCAATAATTATATCCCAATTTCTCAACTTCACTTCTATTCATAATACCTTTAACATCAACTATAACCTTATCCTCATTATTCTTTACTGCAAATAACTTATCAAAATCAGCAATCTCCATTGCTTCAAATTCCCTATGAGAAACAGCAATAATTAAGGCATCCAGATTGTTGATTTCATTAACACTAACTAAACTAACATTATATTCTATTTCAGCTTCTTCTTTATCAGCAACTGGATCATAGATTATTGGATCAATTCCGTAACCATTTAACTCATTAACAATATCAATAATTTTGCTATTCCTAGTATCTGGGCAATTTTCTTTGAATGTAAAACCCAATAATCCAACTTTTGCTCTTTTTATAGAAATATCAGCTTTGATAAGATTTTTCACTAATGCTTCAGCAACATATTTACCCATATCATCATTTATTCTTCTGCCCGCTGAAATGATTCGTGAATGATATCCTAAATTTTCTGCTTTATACGTTAGATAGTAGGGATCTACTCCAATACAGTGCCCCCCCACTAATCCAGGAGTGAACTTTAAAAAGTTCCATTTGGTTCCGGCAGCTGCCAAAACTGATTTAGTATCTATACCCATTTTATTAAAAATCATTGATAATTCATTCATAAATGCTATGTTTATATCACGCTGCGCGTTTTCAATTACTTTAGCTGCTTCTGCTACTTTAATACTTTCAGCTCTATATACTCCTGCTTTAACAACTAACTCATAGATATTTGCAATAGTATCTAGGCTTTGCTTATCCATACCTGAAACAATTTTAATAATAGTTTCTAAAGTATGTACTTTGTCACCAGGATTGATTCTTTCAGGTGAATAGCCAACCTTAAAATCTATACCACATTTAAGACCCGATTCAGATTCCAGAATTGGGATACAAACATCTTCTGTAACACCTGGATAAACAGTCGATTCATAAACGACAATTGAACCTTTTGTTAAATTTCTACCTAAGATCTTACTTGATGCTTCTACGGGATGCAGATCAGGGGTTTTATCTTCGGTTACTGGAGTAGGAACTGCTACAATATGAAATTTACATTCTCTGATTCGATTCTCATCCCATGTAAAATCAACAGTCGTTTTTGAAATAATATCATCACCAACTTCTTTAGTGGGATCTATTCCATTTCTATACAAAGAGATTTTTTCTCTATCAATATCGAAACCTAATACATTTGTTTTTTCAGCAAAGGCAACAGCAATAGGCATTCCTACATAACCGAGACCCATCACACAAATTTTTTCTTTTTTATTGACAATTTTTTCGAACAAGTTCATTTTTTTTCTCCTTCAATATTTTTGTATATTTCAGCCATTTCAGACAAAACTTTATCTAGAGAGAAGACACTTATTTTCTCCCTTCCTTTCAGTCCCATCTCAAACCTTAACTTATCGTTTTCATACAATTCTAAAATTTTGTTAGCCATAGCTTTGCTATCATTAATAGCAACTACAAATCCATTAACATTATTTTCAACGAGATCAGCCCCACCGCGACAATTAGTGGTTATAACAACCTTACCACTTGCCATAGCCTCCATAAGATTAACAGCTAATCCCTCTTGTAAACTAGATGAAACAGCAACATCACTTAAAGAAACTAATTCTTTTATATCATTTCTAAACCCCATAAATTCTATAAGGTCTGTAACTCCGCGATTTATCGCTGAGTTTTCTAAGAATCTACCTAACGTTTTCTTACCAGGTAATAGCAATTTAAGATTTGGTATTTTATACTTTAATAATTCAACTACCTCAATTAACATTGCTTGATTTTTTCTATTACTTAATTCACCTGGATAAATTAAAATATAATTTTTCTCGCTATATCCATATTGACTTCTCAACAATTGCTTCTCACTTTTATCAATCAAACTAAATTTATTTAAATCTACACCTACTCCATGAACATGTTTTATATCCTTTGCATAGAATTTTAATTTTGCTATATTATAATCTTCTTCATTAATTGTAATTAAGCAATCGGTATATTTGGATAACCATTTTTCAATAGGATAATATAAAAACCAATTCTTATAAGGTGCCCCTTTATAAAAATGAAATCCATGTGCTGTATATATTACTTTCGCGCCCTTTTTTCGATTCTTACGAGCTGCTAATCTAGTTAAAACTCCCCCCATAGGCGTATGGCAGTGTATTAGATTGTATTCATTTTCATTCATAATTTTTTTTAATTCTCTATATGCTTTTAAATTATCCGTCTTTAAAGGTGATCTCTGAATACATACATTGAATTTCTCATCAACATAAGGTAGTGTTAAATCTCCATTAGCAATCACATGCACTTCCCATCCCTCATCTTTAAACCATTTTAAATAGGGCAGATGAAATGCTTTGATATGATAATCAACAGTCGCGCAAAAAGCAATTTTCTTTTTTACTTCATTCATTTACAACAACCTCTTAATTAATTCTATAATTCGTTCCTGATTCTCTCCACTTAGACTACTACCTGATGGTAAACAAACTCCATTTTCAAATAAAGATTTCCCAAGAGAATTTCCCACTTCATTAAAATGAGAGAAGAAAGGACTTGATATGAAAAGAGGCTGTAAATTCATGGGTTTCCATAAGGATCTAGATTCTATATTTTCTTTTTCCAATTGGGAAATTATCATTTCTGGTGTTACTAAATAACCTTCTTTAATTGTTACGACAGTTAGCCAATAATTAGGATTACCTTCTTTATTAATGGGCATAAATTCAAAAGGAGTATTATTAAAATGACTTATGTATATACTCTGTATTTCTCTTTTCTTTTCTATCCGTGTATTTAATATTTCCAACTGACCACGACCAATCCCAGCACAAATATTAGACATTCGGTAATTATATCCAACTTCTTTATGTTCATAATGTTTTGCTGGCTCTCTTGATTGAGTAGCCCAAAAACGCATTTTCTTTATAGCCTCTTCGTCATTGGAAACAACCATGCCACCACCTGAGGTAGTAATAATCTTGTTACCATTAAATGAAAAAATACCAATATGACCAAATGAACCACATTTTTTCCCTTTGTACGTTGCCCCTAGCGCTTCAGCTGCGTCCTCTATAACTGGAACATCATACTTTTCACATATCGGAAGTAGCAAATCATAATCAGCACTCTGACCATATAAATCAACTATAATAACTGCCTTAGGCATTTTATTTTCTTTTTTAGCCCACTCAAACGCTTTCTCTAAAGCAATAGGGGACATATTCCAAGTTTCTGGTTCAGAGTCAATAAAAACTGGATTAGCATATTGATATAGAATAGGGTTACAGCTTCCTGCAAAGGTTAGGTCTGAGCAAAACACATAATCTCCTGGACCGACACCAAAATATTTCAGTGCTAAATGAATACCTGCTGTGCCAGAAGATAAAGCCAATCCATGATCTACGCCTACGTACTCGCATAATTCTTCTTCAAATTTATCAACATTTGTACCTAGGGGAGCTATCCAGTTAGTATCGAACGCTTCTTGTATGTACTTCATTTCGTTCCCACTCATATGAGGCGGGGATAAAAAAATCCTTTCCGACATCGCTTTTCATCTCCAAGTTTTTCTTTATTTTTGCAGGCACTCCTGCCACCATTACATTGTCCGGTATATCCTTTATTACTATGGTTCCAGCAGCTACAATTACATTAAATCCGATAGTTACATTATTTAGCACTTTAGAACCTACACCCAACCAACTACAGCTTTTTACATGAACAGTTCCACAAACATTAACACCTGGAGAGATGTGTACCCCATTTTCTAATATACAATCATGGTCTATGGAAGAAGAAGTATTTAGAATACAACCTTTACCAACTTTAGTACTAGCATTTACTACTACTCCAGCCATAATGACACTGCCTCTTTCTATCTGGCTGAATCTGCTTATTGTACTAGATGGATGAATGATACTCGGAATTTCATAGCCTGCACGTTCAAGTCTTTCCAGCCATATCATTCTTGTCACATTATTTCCTATGGCTACAAACGCTGCTGAATAATCTTCTCTATGATCCATATAACTTTCAAATCCACCCAATACAGCTTTCCCCAATACATCATTAAGCTCTTTATTATTATCTAGGAAGGCTATTTCATCCCAATTGCCAGTACTCAATGCCGCATCAGCAACAACCTTGCCATGCCCACCTGCTCCCAAAATCAATAACTTAGACACCCATATTCACCCAGCTTTCGCTCTTTCTACTTAGATATCTAGAGTACTTCCAGAGAACATCGGCATTGTATCGTTCTGAGAATTATTTATTCCTTCTCTTACTAGAACGTTCTTTATGGTTTTAAAGACAATTTTAGTATCCAAACTGAGGCTAATATGATCTACATACCAAACGTCATATTGAAATTTTTCTTCCCAACTGATGGTATTCCTACCGTTCACCTGGGCCCATCCAGAAATGCCAGGGACCACTTCATGTCTACGATTTTGTTCAGGAGTATAATGTTTAAGATATTGCACTAGTAAAGGACGGGGACCAATAAAGCTCATGTCGCCTTTGAGAATATTGAATAATTGCGGCAATTCATCTATACTACATTTTCTCAAAAAGGAACCTACTCTAGTCATTCTTAGTATGTCAGGTAATAGATTTCCATCTTGGTCAGTCTCTAATGACATTGTTCTGAACTTATACACTGTAAATATCTTTCCCATCTTACCAGGTCGCTTCTGACGAAATAAAACAGGACCTTTCGAACCAATCTTGATAGCTATAGTTGCTGCTAACATGATAGGTGAAGATAAAATGATTAAAAAACAAGCAGTGATCCAATCAAGTGTTTTTTTTACAACTAAGTAAGGCTTCATCCATCACTCAACCTCTGCATATATATTGATAAAGAAACAGCGGATATTTAATCCGCCATTCCCGCAGCCAGATCTTTCCCTAACTGAAGCTGTGATTCAAATTCACTTTTATATTGACTAATAATTTCTGTACTGTACCCATTGCTGTTCAGTTTTTGTTCAGCATCAGCAACTATACTATTGAAGCTAGCTGTGAATGAGGCTAGTTGTTGTACCCCTTTAGCTTTAATACTTTTCTTACTCGCCTCATCTGTTGCTCCAACATACTCAAATGCAATACTCATTAATGTCGATTGACTTTGATTTTTAAGCGCCGTAAGTTTAGCTTCTGTGTCACTAGTGATAGTGTCATATGAAACCTTTCCAGTTCCTGCAGAACCACCACCTGTTGCACCTGTTGTATCCGTTGGCGCTGGTGTCGCTACTGGAGATGGGTCCTTAACATTGTCATTGTTTGTCGATCCATTAGTGGCTTGTTCCTGATAAGCCTTGGAAGCTGCAGTAATGGTCTTCGTCTTCTGATCCCAGCTAATGTTATGACCTACAGATTCCGATAAAAAACGTAGGGGTACATATAAGGAACCATTCAGGATGAAGCTAGATTGACCTGTAGGCAAAGCCTTGGTTGCACCGTTAAATGCATAACTTGCCTTTACTTGATTGAGGACAATATTCTTCGCTGTTGCTAGAGAACCATTCCCGTTCTTTGCATTCATTAGGTATTCTTTAATCACAACTAGCTCTGAGCTGCTAGGCTCTGCTACGGTAACTTTAACATTTTTAGCATCCCAAGCTACACTCTTCTGTAAAGCATATGACATAAACCGTAATGGAACATAAGTTGTATTGTTGTACATGAATACATACTGACCTGCGGGTGGCTGAATACTCACGCCGTCAAAAATCAAATTCACGTTCATGCTTTGCGCTTTAATCGTTGGATTTGCAGCCTTAGTCGTTGCACTTGGTACTGACGCTGCTGATACTGAGATAGGTGCGGATGCTGTTAAGGGTGCTAAACCAATTGAAGCTATTAACGATAAGGCTACGACTGATAATGTTGCTTTAGACATATTTATTCACTTCCCTTTTCTTTCGCTTTTAATTGTTCTTCTTCAGCAATGATTTGGTCATGTGTTTTCCCTTGACTGACTCCGTACTTCTTAGCAATCTGAGAAAGCTCATTGTACTGCTCTGTGGATACTTTACCTAGGATGATACTGCGCGCTTCACGCTTCTCCTCAGTCGTTAAGCCACCCTTTGCCAAATCTTTAAGACGATTAATATCTGATACGCTAAGTTGACCGAGAACAATAGAAGCAACATCTGCTTTATCTTGAATCGTTACATTCTCTTGAATTTGCTTAGCTTTATCTGTGGAGACCTGTGCTGTGTAACCATCTGAATTCGCATTTTTTAAATCTGATGATGGAGCTTTGGTCGGTTCACTAGTAGTAGAAGCTGTTGTTTCTCCACTAGGTTTATCGTTATTTTCACTACTTTGATTACTACTTCCCTCATCATTTGCTGGTGGAGTAGTAGGCACCGCGGACTCTACAGGATCGACATTACTAACATCAACTGTATCAGTTGTCGCTGTTCCTTGGTCCTGACCACCACCAACATTATCCTCAGACTCCAGATCAAAACCATCTGCCATTGAATTCATCAGCTTATCGACAGCATAATTCGCGGCGAACAAACCACCAACACCCAATACTACAATAACTGACAGCGTCCATAAAAGGATCTTTTTCCATCGTTTGTTGAACACTTATATATCCCCCTTTATGAATTAGTTAGCTAATAGCAACTTGGGCAACGGGCTGCATCGGTACAATCTGATTGATTATTTCGCGGATGACTTCTGGTTCCTCAGTGAGAACACGTTCCAAACGTTTAAACTCCAGTTCTAACTGGTTCAGACTTATTACATTAGGTTTACCGATAAAGATTCTTCCATGATCAGTAGAACCTAGATTTTCTTCATCTGTAAGCAACTCTTCATATAACTTCTCACCCTCACGAATACCGGAGAAATGAATATCAATGTCCTTATAGGGTTCATATCCAGAGAGCGTAATTAAGTCTTCCGCCAACGTTAGAATCTTAACCGGTTCTCCCATATCCAGAATGAACACTTCTCCGCCTTTGGCGAAAGAACCAGATTGGATGACAAGCTGAACAGCTTCCGGAATCGTCATGAAATAACGCACCATTTCTGGATGAGTGACAGTCACTGGCCCTCCGGCAGCGATTTGCTGCTTAAAGGCTGGAATTACACTACCACGACTGCCAAGAACATTCCCAAAACGCACAGCAGAGAACTTTGTTTGACTTGTGGTGTGCAGGCTCTGCACATACATTTCCGCAATCCGTTTAGTGGCACCCATTACACTGGTTGGGTTAACCGCCTTATCAGAAGAGATCATTACGAATCTCTCGGCACCATATTTATCTGCACAATCCGCAACATTTTTGGTGCCAAAAACATTATTTTTAATGGCTTCCGAAGGATTACGCTCCATTAAAGGAACGTGTTTATGTGCTGCTGCGTGAAAGACCACATGCGGTCTATGGCCACTGAATACATCCATCATCCGACTGCGATCCTGCACATCTGCTATCACGGTTACAATGTTCAACTCCGGAAAACTCTTACGAAGCTCCATTTCAATTGTGTAAATACTGTTCTCACCGTGTCCAAGTAACATTAGCTTGTCCGGACCAAAAGGAGCAATCTGCCGGCATAACTCTGAACCAATAGAGCCCCCAGCCCCCGTAACTAACACCGTCTTATGATGTACATAACCTAAAATGCTGTTCAAATCAGCTACGATCGGTTCACGACCTAATAAATCTTCTACGCTAACATCCCGAAGTTTCTTAACTGATATTTTTCCAGCGATCAGATCATTAAGAGCCGGTATAATCTTCAGCTTTGCTCCAGTCTTTTTGGCAAGATTAATAATTTCAGAAATCTCAGTACGTGAAACAGAGGGCATGGCGATGATTATCTCATGAATTTCTCTTTCTTTCACAATAGCTGGGATTGCATAACGATTTCCAATTACAGGAACACCCATAATGTACATATGGTATTTATTCGCATTATCATCAATGAAACCGACTAATTTGGTATGCGCAAAAGAGGGTCCCATCATTTCCCGAGCAATTAATATCCCACAATCACCAGCACCTACAATTAGTGTATGGGTCTTAGTGTCTTTGTAATTGATTCGATCATTATGAAGTACTCTCCACAAAAATCGGACTCCACCTACTAATAAAAGAATAGTCTCCATCGACCGAACTTCTATGGCAAGAGGTACTCTATCCGGCAAAATTAGATACGCCAGTGCAAATGAAAATAAGGACCCTACTACAATAGCTTTAGAAACCGATATAATCTCACCGATACTGGCATATTGCCACATTCTTCGGTAAAGACCGAAGTATATAAGGCTTCCACCGAATGCAAATGTTGCAATCAAACCAAATTGCAGCATCTGTACAACGTATTCCTGAAGAGCATGGTTAGGGTACCGAAACAAATAAGATGTCACAATACTGAACCAAATGATCGCAAGATCAATGAAGAATAAAAGAACCACTCTAGATTTCGCTGTCATTTTCAGTGCCTCCAAAAATAACATTTTTAATTATGAATAAATCAATTTCCATAGTAGTAGTAATAGTACCCTTCACTAGCTTTACGTTTTACATTATTGAGAACAACACCAAGCATTTTTGCACCAACGCGATCAAGATTAGCTTTAGCTTTTACTGCGATATCGCGTTTCACCTTACCATAGCTGACAACCATAATAACGCCATCACTCTTCGAGGCCACAATTTGTGCATCCGTAACCGCTAATAATGGTGGAGTATCAATAAGAATGACATCATACCGCTGACGCAAATCCTGTAAAAGAGTGCTCATCCGATTAGATGCCATCATTTCCGCCGGGTTGGGCGGGATTGGTCCAGAGGTCATGATTGAAAGATTATTAACACCGGAATCTTGGACAGTGTCCTCAAGAACTGCCTGCTGAGACAGTAGAGAGGATAAACCAAAACGGTTACTTAGTGTAAAAGTCTTATGTGCCGTTGGCTTCCGCAAATCGGCGTCAATCAACAATACTCTTTTATCTGCTTGTGCGTAAGCTGCCGCCAGGTTAGCAGATACCGTAGATTTACCTTCTTCCGGCCCGGAGGAAGTGACCATAATCACTTGAATAGTCTGATCTACAGAAGAAAAATCAATATTCGTGCGCAATGCGCGAAACGCTTCAGAGACAGGAGAGCGTGGGTTCGTAACGGTGATCAGATGGCGTTGTTTATTTGGAAGCTGTGACATGTTCGAGGTCCCCCGCCTTTCTGGATGATTGTTTCTGTGTTTGTGCGGCACCTTGTTTGCTTTCATCTTGACCCAATCTTGTAATCATAGCTATGGTAGGCAAACCAAGATACTTCTCAATATCAGCTTCTGTCTTCAGGGTGTCATCCATATATTCCAGCAGGAAGGCAATCCCTAATCCAATCATCAAAGAGACGATAAAAGCAATAGCCATGTTCAGTAAAACATTCGGTTCTACCGGCCGTGGCTCAACAGTTGGATTCACTTTAGCTTCATTCAGAATCGATACATTTTCCACATTAAATAGACTTGGAATTTCTTCCTTGAACACAAGTGAAATGGCATTCACGATTTCAGCAGCCCGCTGATAAGAATTATCTCGAACGACAAGTGTCATCACCTGCGTATTATTTACGGAACTCACATTAACCTTTTTTAATAGCTCTTCCGCAGTAATATTGAATTGCGGATAATCCTTTGTAACAATATCAAGGATGGCCGGAGTCTTAATAATTTCCTTATACGTATTAATTAATTGAATATTGGTATTAATCTGGTTTAAATCAAGCTGCCCCACCGCTGACTGCGTCGGTGTTTGGTTAACGATAATCTTCGTGGATGCCTCATATA
The DNA here is from genome assembly GCF_038002725.1 of Paenibacillus sp. FSL H7-0323. NCBI lineage: Bacteria > Bacillati > Bacillota > Bacilli > Caryophanales > Paenibacillaceae > Paenibacillus > Paenibacillus sp. FSL H7-0323. The sequence continues at coordinate 3,560,594 of NZ_JBBODB010000001.1, forward strand.
CCGGGTTTTTAATATACAGACTATATACACCAGCAATACCGCACACCAATACAACTATGCTGAAAATGAGCCATAGTCTCTTCCTGACGATCTGAAAATAATCGCGAAGATCCAATTCTTGTGATGACAAGTGAAATTACCCCCAAGCTATTTCTGAAATATTTCGATGCCTGTTCAAATCTTCCCTATTTGCAAAAAAATCGCCTCCTCTCACCTACATGAGAGGAGGCTGTATACTATAAATTTTATTTACTTGAAGTTAATAGTACGGTAGATAATTACTGCTGCTTCAGCACGGGTAGCTGTATCGTTCGGGTTGAACTTGCCAGCATTTCCGATAACCAGGTTGTGGCTTGCTGCAAATGCTACACCATCTCTTAGGGATGCGCTGATCTTAGCAGCATCAGAGAATTTACTGATTGCAGTAGAATCTGTTTTTGCATCAGGATTGATAGATTTCAACGCACGGGAGATCATTGTTGCCATTTCTGCACGTGTAATAGTTGCATTAGGATCAAATTTGGCTGCACTGCGTCCAGTGATAATCCCTTTTTCTGCTGCTACTGCTACATATGGTGCATACCAAGCAGTTGAACTTACATCGCTAAAGCTTTGTACAGCAGAGTTGTTTTCCAGGTTAAGCGCACGAATCAACATTTTGGAGAACTCAGCACGAGTTACGTTGTTCTTCGGTGCAAATTTACCTGCTCCGACTCCTTCAATCGCACCTTTAGCAGCTACGACTTGAATTTGTCTACCAGCCCATGCTTGTACAGCAGCAATATCATTAAAGGAGACTTTATTCTCAAGTACTGCGTAAGAAGAGAATGTATCACGTGGTTCTACGATGAAATCTCCATCAAGAACTCCACCTTGGAATTGCAGGTCGCCGTATACAAGCTTACCAACGGAAAGCAATTCTTTATCAAGACCATCAGTATTCTTAAGTGGCAGTTTGATAGTAATTGGTTGTTTAAATGTGCTTTGTGCCACACCGTTCACACTAAGTGTGAATTCATACACATCCGAAGCCAATTTCAGCTTGGTAACGGAAGTTACAACTTCTGGTTTAGCTGTAGTTACTGTCAATGAAATCGCTGTGCTGAATTGGCTTACAGGAATCGTTACAGTTACACCGTTGAAAGTAACGGCGATATTCGCAATACCTTTAGCTTTTGCAGCTTCAATAATGGCTTGGGAAAGTGGAACTTCAACTGTAGTAGCGTTTACTGTTCCCAGATTCAGGGTCAAAGTAAGACCAGTTTTACCAGGGTTCGCTGCAACCAGCTTATCAAATTCCTTAATTACATCAGCATCAACCAATTTCAAGGTTGCTTTACCGTCAACAATGCTTACGAGCTTAGATACGTCATAGATTCCTGGAGTTTGAACAGGAGCTACAGGCGTTGTAACACTTCCATTTCCGCTTCCACTACTACCATTACCGTTGCCATTACCGTTGCCATTATCGCCTAATCCGTAGGCTTTAATATAAGCAAATGCAAGTGATTTCGCCGCAGGTTTTGCGGATTTAATATTATTGTTCAGGTTTTTCAGTGTTTCTTTCACATCACTAGCAGTAACTCCAAGCTTGTCCAACGCTTGACTTACTGTGAGTGCTCCTGTTCCTGTTGTATGGCTCAATACTTTCGCAATAGCTTCATTCAGCAAAGTATCGTAACCGGATTCGGATGTGAGAATTGCCAACAAATCTGAAGTTGACTTGCTGCTTACCAGATCACGAAGTTCTGTTTCAATACTGCTCAAGAATTCAGCAACACTATCAACAGTAAGTCCAGACACACCCGCTTTATTTGCAATTTTGCTCAGCAAAGCAATGTTTTTGTCGTCGTTACGGATCACTTGAATTCCGGAGAAGTCATTTTCATACACATCATAGACTACACTAGTAACACTTTGGAACAATTTAAGTGATGTTTTTGTTTCCGCTTCATCCAGTGTAATATTTTTCAGAATTGGAGCAAAAATTTCTACGAATTCTGCCTCACTCAGTGCTGCAACCTCAGTCTTCAAATTGTAGAGATAAACTGCATCTGTTGCGGATAATTGTTTGTAAACAGCAAGAACCTTATCCTTAACTGCTGTACTGCTACTAACTGTAGCCGCAGATGCTGTGCCTACTGCTCCAAGGCTTCCCAACGGAAGACCCGCTACGGATGCTGCTACCATACTTGCTGCTAATGTTGATACTACTAGTTTCTTTTTCAAAGTCACTAAATATCCACCTCTTCTTATGTATTAAAATACTGTACTACTATAGACCTAGAACAATTCGCCCAAATGCTACGCTATTACGTATAGCATTAAATCACCCAATAAAACCCATTCTACCACTATTAGGTAGATTAGTCAGCCCTTTCGGAAAAAAAATCCAAACAATTTTTGTCGGTTTCCCCTTGTTTGTACGTGTTTTCCATGAATAACCTCGCCATTGGTCATAATTTGCTGAGCATTGCCGCGAACATAGTCACGCATCTCAGGGCCTAATTCTTTCTCCATAACCACATAAGCAGCGTTTAATCCAAAAGGACGATGAACACTGTCATGTGCATCAGAGGCCAACACATGTACTGCATTTCTACGGCATAGCTCCAGCGACAATTTCTGTAGCTTATTCCCGAAAACACCTGCAAGACTCTGTGCGGTTACCTGCCCAAGTGATCCTAGCTCTATCAGTCTCTCTAGTTTAGAAGGATCAGCAGCTATTTCAGCATTGCGCTCCGGATGGGCGATGACCGGAACGAACCCTTGAATGATCAGCTCGTGGCAGATTTCTTCCATGTTACGTGGTACTCGTGAAGAAGGCATTTCCAGTAAAATATACCGCGAATCTGCAAGACTCAGCAGTTCCCCCCGCTCCAGATCATTCAGAAGTTCACCGTAGATACGGATCTCTTGACCTGGAAGAACAAGCAGTGGATTACCAGCCTGACGAAGTCTCTCATTCATCATCTCCACAGCTTCTTTAATCTTGGGGGCATTATTCATATATTGACCGTTGGCATGATGTGGCGTGGCGATGACTGAAGTAATCCCTTCTCTGTGGGCGTCTTGCGCCATGGCAAGAGCAGCTTCCCAATCAGAGGATCCGTCATCCAAAAAGGGTAAGATGTGGCAATGAATATCTATCATATGTTATCTATCGGTCCTTTTCCATAGAAATTTTAGTTTTATCAACAAAAAAATACAACCATTCCCACCAGGAATGGTTGCTTGATTGTAAATGAGTTCATATCTTACGCTTCGGTTGACTCCTCTTGCTGAGATTCATTTGCTATCATTTCAGCATCCTCTGAATCCGGAGATTCATTCTCAGAAGGGCGAATATACCCATCGATTAAGCCCCAAAGCTCGTCTTTGCCGAGACCAATTTCCGAGGAGAATGGAATAAAATTATCCCCTGGCAGCACGCCCAGCTCCTGCTTCATGGTCTTGATATGCTTTTGCCAGCGTGTCTTAGGAATTTTATCCGCTTTGGTCGCTACAACGCACATAGGAAGATCATAATGCTTCAACCAGTCGAACATCATCTTATCATTGCTGGTAGGCGAATGCCGCAGGTCCACAATAAGCAGAACAAGCTTCAACGTATCGCGCTCAGAGAGGTATTTTTCAACCATTTTACCCCATACCGCGCGTTGCGTCTTGGAAACCTTGGCATACCCGTAACCTGGAAAGTCAACAAAATACATGTTGTCTTCATTGATACGGTAATAGTTCATGTGTTGTGTCTTACCAGGCGTGGAGCTTGTCCGAGCCAGATTCTTACGGTTAATCATTCGGTTAATGAGGGAAGACTTCCCCACATTGGAACGCCCTGCCAGAGCAACCTCTGGCAAGGAATCATCAGGGTACTGATCAGGGCCAACGGCACTGATAATAAATTCGGCAATATTAACTTTCATAGGACTTCCTTTCTAATGCACACTACTCGGTGGCTCACTGCTAATTTCATTATGATGCTCAACTAACGCATGATGCAAGACCTGATCCATATTAGATACCGGTACGAACTCAACATCATTACGTACGCTCTCAGGAATATCTTTCAAATCCCGTTCATTGTCTTTGGGAAGAAGGATCTTTTTATATCCAGCTCGGTGAGCCGCAAGGGATTTCTCTTTCAATCCACCAATGGGCAGTACACGTCCCCGCAAGGTGATTTCACCTGTCATCGCCACATCCTTCGAAACATAACGTTTCGTGAGCGCGGAGATCAATGCGGTTGCAATCGTAATCCCTGCAGACGGACCATCCTTCGGAATTGCACCTTCCGGAATATGGATATGAATATCAATCTTCTCATAAAAATCGGGCTGGAGCCCCAGCTCCTCCGCCTTCGAACGAGTATAGCTGAATGCGGCCTGTGCCGACTCCTTCATTACATCGCCAAGCTGTCCGGTGAGGGTTAGTTTACCTGTTCCCTGCACAACCGTAACTTCGATCAGCAATGTATCACCGCCAACCTCAGTCCAAGCCAGCCCAGTGACCGTACCGATCTGATCTTCAAGCTCGGCCATACCGTAACGATATTTAGAAGCCCCAAGATAATCCTTGATGTCATCAGGAAGAATGACCACTTTCTCTTTTTCCTCAGACACGATTTGTTTCGCAGCTTTGCGGCATAATGCTGCAATCTGCTGCTCTAAATTACGCACACCGGATTCACGGGTATATTCGCGGACAATACGTAATAAACTATCGTCTTCGATAATCAGTTGATCTTCTGCAAGACCGTGGTTTTTCTTCTGCTTAGGCAATAGATAACGGCTGCCGATTTGCAGTTTCTCCAGTTCCGTATATCCCGGAATGAACAGCATTTCCATCCGATCCAGCAAAGGACGCGGAATATTATGCACTACGTTCGCTGTTGTTACAAACATTACGTTCGACAAGTCGAACGGCAGCTCTACAAAATGATCACTAAACGTGTTGTTTTGTTCTGGATCCAATACCTCAAGCAGCGCTGAAGATGGATCTCCACGGAAATCCGCAGCCATCTTATCGATTTCATCCAATAGGATAACCGGATTAATCGTACCCGCCGTCTTCATGCCTTGGATAATCCGGCCCGGCATCGCACCTACATAAGTCCGGCGATGACCTCGAATCTCCGCCTCATCACGTACACCGCCTAACGAGATACGGACGAACTTGCGATTGAGCGAACGGGCGATGGAACGAGCCAGTGAGGTTTTCCCCACCCCTGGAGGACCTACAAGACATAAAATCGGACCCTTAAGCTTCTTAACCAACTGCTGAACGGCCAAATATTCCAATACCCGTTCCTTCGGTTTTTCCAAACCGTAGTGATCCTCATCAAGTACCTGCTCGGCCTTTTTGATGTCAAGATCATCCTCTGTCTGTTCACTCCAAGGGAGACTGAGCAGCCAATCTACATAGTTGCGAATAACGCCGCCTTCTGCAGAGCTGACTGGCATTTTTTCCAGCCGATCGATTTCTTTCTCCATCTTTTCTTTCACGCGTTCCGGAACATTTTTCTCTTCCATTAGCGTCCGCAGCTCTTCCGCTTCTCCTACCCGGCCTTCCTTCTCGCCTAGTTCTTTCTGGATCGCTTTCATTTGCTCACGCAAATAATATTCCTTCTGCGTCTTTTCCATCTGCTTTTTGACACGTTGATTGATCTTACGTTCAAGCTCCAGCACTTCACGCTCATTATTAAGAATATCAAGAAGCTTCTCCAGCCGTTTACTAACATCAATCGTCTCGAGAATTTCTTGCTTATCCTTAATCTTTAGCGATAAATGACTCGTAATGACATCCGCAAGTCGACCAGGCTCTTCTATATCGGATACAGCAGCGAGGGTCTCTGGGGTCACTTTTTTGGATAACGTAATATAGTGTTCGAACTGATTGAGTACTGTACGCATCAGCGCGTCACATTCTTGATCGCTATCTTCATCTTCCGGCAGCTCACGCGCCATAACCTCATAGTACTCATCATTATCGATATAATTAATAATTTCGGCCCGTTCTACACCTTCAACCAGTACACGTATCGTACCGTTTGGAAGCTTCAGCATTTGCCGCACATTGGCGACAGTACCGACCCGAAAAATATCGTCCTGACCTGGCTCTTCAATATTCACTTCCGACTGGGAACAAAGAAGAATCAAATTATCTTCAACCATAGCTTTCTCTAGCGCCCGAACTGACTTCTCACGGCCCACATCCAAGTGAAGAACCATGCTTGGGTACACAAGAAGCCCTCTTAGCGGCAATAAAGGAAAACGACGACCTTTTGTTTTATTTGTCATCATCGCTTTCGCACCTCCCATGGCTCTCAATTAATCTCATATGCATTCATTCTAACAAAAGCAGCCCCAAAACACCAACAGAGTCCTTAGATTTCAAGAAGAACCGACTTGCTTTTCCTTAAATAGAGACAACGTTTCTTGTAGCATTTAAAAAGGAAGCAGCAGAATTGCCTGCAGCCTCCTTTATTTTACAGCGACAAATCTCACCTTATTCTTCGAATTAGGGATCAATTTAGTTTAACCCTTTGCAGATTCACCAGCCGCATCGGCCTTTAGGAGTGAAGGTGCAGCGGAGAACAGCTCTCCAGCAACTGCAGGCAGCCTTACATCAGCTGTATCGGCACCGAACAGATGACGGAACACCTCTTCTACTGTTTCCATTGGAATAACGCGTAATGGCGCGAGGTCAGCGAAGAGAGACTGCCAGTTTTCTTTTGGAATAAGCACTGTAGTGGCACCAGCTTGAAAAGCAGCTTCTACTTTGGCAATTACACCGCCCACTGGCTTAACTCGACCATGGATGCCTATCTCACCTGTGATCGCTACCGTGTTATCCACGGGAAGTCCACGAATAGCGGAGACAATTGCTACTGCCATCGCTACTCCAGCAGAAGGTCCGTCAATCGGTGTACCCCCTGGGAAATTCACATGTAGATCATAACGATCGGGCTCCAGATTCATCGTACGCAGTACGGTCAATACATTCTCAACTGAGCCCTTTGCCATACTTTTTCGCCGAATCGTGCGGGAGCCTCCACCGATCTCTTCTTCATCCACCACACCTGTCACGTTCAATCTGCCTTGGCCGTTCACAGCAGGCGCTGCGGAAACTTCGATTTCGAGCAGAGTCCCCATCCCCGGTCCATACACAGCAAGACCATTGACTAATCCAATCTGCGGTGCCGAAGGAATCTTGCGTTCCGTACGCAGCGGAAGCTGGCTGCTGCCTGCCACCCATTCCACATCAGCAGCATTTAGTGTATCTCTCTGCTCAGTTAAAGCTAATCCGGCAGCCAACTGAATCATATTAACTGCCTCCCGGCCGTTGGTTGCATACTGTTGCACCACAGTGACTGCTTCCGGACTTGGTTTAAGCCCAATTTTCTGTATCGCGTCACGCGCGATCACGGCAATCTCATCCGGCAGCAGCGGGCGGAAATAAATCTCCATGCAGCGCGATCGCAGCGCAGGTGAAATCTCATCCGGAGAGCGCGTAGTAGCGCCAACTAGACGGAAATCGGCAGGCAATCCATTTTGAAAAATATCATGAATATAAGCCGGAGTATTATTATCCTCCGAATTATAATAAGCGCTCTCTAGCAGGACCTTCCGGTCCTCAAGCACTTTAAGCAGCTTATTCATCTGAATAGGGTGAAGCTCTCCTATCTCATCCAGAAAAAGAATCCCGCCATGCGCCTTAGTCACCGCGCCCGGTTTCGGCTGTGGCACACCCGCCACACCCATGGCCCCTGCACCTTGATAAATAGGATCATGCACAGAGCCGATCAACGGGTCAGCAATACCACGCTCATCAAAACGAGCGGTAGTGGCGTCAATCTCTGTGAATTTGGCGTCACTTTTAAAAGGAGAAAGCACATTCTTTTTCGCCTCTTCCATGACAACACGCGCTGCCGCAGTCTTGCCCACTCCCGGCGGACCATAAATAATCACATGCTGCGGATTAGCGCTGCAAAGTGCGGCTTTCAGGGCGCGCAGCCCATCTTTTTGCCCGACAATATCTCCAATAGAAGCCGGACGTGTTTTCTCCGACAATGGTTTAGTTAATGTAATCATCCGCATTTTCCGTAACTTGTCCAGTTCCTTGCGCGACTCTCGTTCTACCGCTGTCTTATTTGTCTTCTGACCCCGCAGCAGATTCCAAAAGTATACGCCGATAACCAGCGCGAAAAAGAGCTGCACGATCATCACAACTATACTTAATTCCATAGGTCATCCTCCTGTTTCGTTCAGTCTACCTTTCCACCCTTGGCTACTATTAGGTAGTATAGCCGTTTCGGTAATTAGTAAACGCGAATTTGAGGATTTGTTGAATTGTTGCAGTAGGATAGACTCTGATAATTAACTATAAGGGCATTAATGAGTATGGGGAGTACGAATGTAGCTTAGATAATTTTAAAAAAGGAGATTGTTGAGGAGGTTGGAGAGGAAGGAATGCGGAGGAGTGAGGAGTTATACTCAACATTTTTGACGCCGATTCCCCTCTTCACAGGGGTAAGCCAGCCTTTTTCACAGAGATTCTTTAGCATCATGCGTACTGTTTTGGGATCTAGCGTGAAATAATCAGCGACTTCTTTAGGGCGTATCACCCCAGCTTGACGCACCACTAAACGCATGATTTCCTTCTCAGCGATTAGCAGTCTGCCACGCGGTGCATCTACAATTTGGTAGCGGCTTAGCGCCAAACGCAGCAGTGTAACACATAACTCAGGGCGCTGTTCAACATCATCATAGGCAAATGAAATTACTTGATAACCCATTCCGTACAGAAAAGTTTCACGATTTAGCTCATTACAATACTTCAGCCTATCCATGTCTCTTACATGAGCTGCATACCCTTTGATCTCAAACAAAAGCTTGATCGGCCCCGGCAAAAAAGCAAAATCAGCAAAATAAGCTCGTCTTTGTAAATCCAGCACCTCATACTCCGGATGAAGATTATTGAAATCACCACAAAGCGGCCACCAGACATTCTGCAAAAATAATTTCTCGGCGTGGCCATGCCCTCTCTCCAGCCTCCCCCGACGTTCGCCCGCTCTGCTTGCAAGATGATGCGCAATAAATTTTTCATGGGCTTGTTCATAGTTCATGTTTACTCATCCCTTCCTCCAAAATGGAAATAAACGCAAAAAAAAACGCCCCATGAGCCCCCGGATATACCGGAACTGCACAGGACGTTCTTCGCCACTTAGATCACTACTTACCTAACGTCGCCCAAAATTACTATACGATGCTAAGAAGTGTTTATAATATTATGAGATTGAAAATTCTTATAAATACCATTCAGACCAAGTTACTTCGATTGCACCGGAGGTGCAAGGTTAGCGTGGGCGCGGCCTGGGATTTCGCCCGTTGCCTCGTAAGCCACCACAATCGCATCAATTTCCTTCTTCAGCTCGTTTACGAGTTCAGCTTCAGGCACTTTACGGATCATTTGTCCGTAGCGGAAAAGCAAACCTTCCCCACGAGCGCCAGCAATACCGATATCTGCTTCACGTGCTTCACCAGGACCGTTAACAGCACAGCCAAGGACGGAAACTTTAATAGGCACCTTAAGCTTCGAAATGTATTCTTCCACCTCATTAGCGATGGAAAAAAGATCGATATCCAGTCGTCCGCAAGTCGGACAAGAGATCAGCGTCGCCGCGTTAGAGATCAGACCAAACGTCTTCAGCAGCTCACGCGCCACCTTAACCTCTTCAACCGGATCGGCACTAAGCGAGATACGCAGTGTGCTGCCGATGCCCATAGAGAGCAGTGCACCAATACCTGCGGAGCTCTTCACTGTACCAGCAAACAATGTGCCAGATTCTGTAATCCCCAAGTGCAGTGGATAAGGGATGACTTCCGCAGCCTGACGGTAAGCTTCGATGGCCATTGGCACATCGGATGCTTTTAGAGAAACGATAATGTCGTGGAAATCCAGTTCCTCCAGAATCCCAATATGGTATAACGCACTTTCTACCATAGCTTCTGGGGTTGGGTATCCGTATTTTTCCAAAAGGTGATTCTCCAAAGAACCGGCGTTTACACCAATCCGAATCGGAATTCCTTTTTCTTTACATGCTTTAACTACCGCTTCTACCTTTTCGCGACGACCAATGTTCCCCGGATTAATCCGTACCTTATCGATGCCGTTCTCGATAGCCATCAACGCTAGCTTATAGTTGAAATGAATATCCGCTACGAGTGGGATATGAATCTGTTTCTTGATCTCCTTGATTGCGGCAGCCGCCTCTTCATTGTTGACAGTTACGCGTACTAGCTGGCAGCCTGCTTCCTCAAGCCGCAATATTTCAGCTACAGTAGCCTCCACATCAGCGGTTTTGGTTGTACACATGCTTTGAATCGCAACCTCGTTGTTTCCCCCAATAATGAGCCCGCCAACATTGACAGGACGGGTTTGGTGTCTCAAGAACATGATTTTTCTCCCCCATAACGCCAAAGCTCCACCCCTTCGCTCCCGCTAATGTGAAGCGGGATAAGCGGAAGAAAGGTGGAGACTGTGACATGTATTGTTAAGGAAAAGCGGCTTACGCGCTTTCCTCTTTCTTCTTGTCTTTCTTAAGGTTGAGCTCAGGCAAAGCTTTCTCCTGAACGACCTGTTCCGTGATCACACAATCCTTAATATCATCGCGTGAAGGAACTTCATACATCACATCGAGCATGATGCTCTCAATAATCGCGCGCAGTCCACGGGCTCCCGTATTACGTTTGATCGCTTCCTTGGCAATTGCTTCGAGTGCCAATGGTTCGAACTTCAACGCTACGTTGTCCATTTCCAGCAGCTTGATATATTGTTTAGTGAGTGCATTTTTAGGCTCGGAAAGGATACGTACAAGCGTATTCTCATCAAGCGGCTCCAAAGTCGAGATGACTGGCAGACGGCCTACAAATTCAGGAATAAGACCGAATTTGAGCAAATCTTCAGGCAATACCATCGACAAATATTCGCCAGGCTTAAGATCCTTTTGTCCTTCAACTGCTGCGTTGAAGCCAATGATTTTTTTACCGATACGGCGTTTAATCATTTGCTCCAGGCCGTCAAAGGCACCGCCAACGATGAACAGGATGTTCGTCGTGTCGATCTGAATAAACTCCTGGTGAGGATGCTTACGTCCGCCCTGCGGAGGCACAGAAGCAACAGTTCCTTCCAGAATCTTCAGAAGCGCTTGCTGCACACCTTCGCCGGAAACGTCACGAGTAATGGACGGATTCTCGGATTTACGTGCTACTTTATCAATTTCATCAATATAGATAATGCCGCGTTCGGCTTTCTCCACATCGTAATCTGCAGCTTGAATGAGTTTGAGCAGAATGTTCTCAACATCCTCGCCAACATAACCAGCTTCCGTTAAGGAAGTAGCGTCTGCAATAGCAAAAGGAACGTTGATAATCTTCGCCATCGTTTGTGCTAACAAGGTTTTACCAGAACCTGTTGGACCGAGCAAAAGGATATTACTCTTCGTCAGCTCAACATCTTCGATCTTGCTTTGGCTGTTCACGCGCTTGTAGTGGTTATAAACCGCTACAGAAAGAGATTTCTTCGCTTGCTCTTGACCGATTACATATTGATCCAAAATATCACGAATTTCCTTTGGTTTTGGAATGTCCTTCAGATCAAGCTCTTCCTCATGACCGAGCTCTTCTTCCACAATTTCCGTGCAAAGCTCGATACATTCGTCACATATATAAACGCCCGGTCCTGCTACAAGCTTACGAACCTGCTCTTGTGATTTACCGCAAAAAGAACATTTCAATTGCCCTTTTTCATCATTAAATTTAAACATCTAACCACCCCTTTAAGATTTCATCGGTGAAGAAAGAACCTGGTCAATAAGCCCATATTCCTTGGCTTCTTCCGCGCTCATGAAGTTATCGCGGTCTGTGTCCCGTTCGATTTTTTCAAGGGGCTGACCTGTGCGATCTACATAAATTTGATTCAGCTTCTGTCTCGTCTTGAGGATCCAGTCAGTGTGAATCCAAATATCAGACGCTTGACCTTGAACACCGCCGAGCGGTTGATGAATCATTACTTCGCTGTTGGTCAGCGCATATCTTTTGCCCGGCGCCCCAGCTGTTAGAAGGAGCGATCCCATGCTTGCTGCCATCCCTACACAAATGGTTGAAACATCCGGTTTGATATATTGCATCGTATCGTATATACCCATGCCGGCTGTTACTGAACCACCGGGTGAGTTGAGGTACAAGTGAATGTCCTTCTCGGGATCATCTGCTGCCAAAAACAGCAATTGAGCAATAACCAGATTGGCGACATCATCGTCAATCGCACTGCTTAAGAAAATGATGCGATCCTTGAGCAATCTGGAATAGATATCGTACGAACGTTCTCCACGACTTGTTGATTCCACAACCATTGGTACCAGACTCATGCCACCAACCTCTTTTCTCTGTACAGATTAGTCTTATCGTTTCAGAAATATTTTAACACGTTCACGGCGCGATGTCATTTTTTCACTACAGTGGACAGTCCGCTGCTTGTGAATTGTGACGTTACCGCCCCTATTACCTTATTGCCATACGTTCATACGGATACCTATGTAGTCACATATATTTGCGGCCGAGGATAAAAATAAGGCACGTAACGAAACTTACGTGCCTTATCATATCTGTATGGAGGCCGTGTAACTGGCCGTTCTAGGTAGTGTCAAGCTAAAACGCCTTCGGCGTCCTTTTAAGGACGGTAAGCGTTTATGCGAGAATTATAAGAATAAAGTATAAAGTGAAACTTATACCTTCTTATAATTTTAAAATATCCTACTCAGCTTTAGTGTCTTCAGCAGCTGGTGCTTCTTCTACTGCTTCAACTTCTACACTATTGCTAACAAGGAAATCAATGGTTTTACGCAACGAAAGCTCTTCGCTCAAGCTGCCCAGTGAACCGTTAGCTGCCAAGATGCTGCGGATTTCTTCTGGAGTACGTTTGTAAGCTTCAGCCATAGTAGCCAACTCTTCGTTAACTTCTTCTTCGGAAACTTCAATGTTCTCTTGTTTTGCGATAACTTCCAATACCAGGTTGTTGCGAACGCGTTTTTCAGCATCGCCTTTCATTTGGTTCTGCAAGTCTTCACGAGTTTGGCCGGAGAAGCTAAGGAACATATCCATGTTCATACCTTGTTGACGAAGACGAGTGTCGAAGTCACGAACCATATTCTCAACTTCACTGTTGATCATAGCTTCAGGGATTTCAACTTCAGCGTTAGCTGCTGCTTTATCAACAACTGCATTCTCACGAAGGCCTTTCAGTTCTTCCTCTTTACGGGATTCGAGTTGAGCCTTCAAATCTGCTTTGTACTCATCCAAAGTTTCGAATTCACTTACATCTTTAGCGAACTCATCATCCAATGCAGGAAGTTGTTTGCGTTTGATTTCGTGCAGCTTCACTTTGAATACTGCTTTTTTACCCGCAAGGTTCTCTGCATGGTATTCATCAGGGAAAGTAACTTCAACATCTTTGAAATCTCCAGTAGCCATTCCTACCACTTGCTCTTCGAATCCTGGAATGAAGGAGTTGCTGCCAAGCTCAAGAGAGTGACGTTCAGCTTTTCCGCCTTCAAACGGTACATCATCAACATATCCGTCAAAATCGATTACAGCGATGTCGCCGTTAGCTGCTGCTTCTTCTTCAACTACTACAAGCTCAGCATGACGTTCTTGCAGACGAGCAAGTTCAGCACTCAACTCTTCTTCAGTCACTTCAGCTTTTTGTACTGGAACTTCCAGACCTTTGTAATCGCCGAGCTTCACTTCAGGTTTAACCGTGATCTTCGCTTTGAAGATAAAGGATTGGCCTTTAGCAAATTGCTCAATATCAACTTCAGGACGGTCTACAGGGAAGATGTCAGTTTGTTCAACTGCTTCACCGTAAGCTTCAGGAAGAAGAATGTCGATTGCATCTTGGTACAAGCTTTCTACACCAAAACGGGATTCAAAGATCGGCCGAGGTACTTTACCTTTACGGAAGCCTGGTACGTTAGCTTTTTTAACGACTTTGTTAAAAGCTTTATCAAGTGCTGCTGTTACGCGTTCTGCGTCTACTTCTACTTCAAGAACTCCAAGGTTCTTCTCTATTTTTTCCCATGTTGCTTTCATATTATACTTTTCCCTCCAAAATATAGGTTCACAAGTTTACTTCAAATAATGATACAATCCACGCACAGAATAACCATTATATTATATACAACATTACTTTATTTATCAAGTAGAGAAGTCTTTACAAAACCCTTGAGAGCACGATAAGCTCCCTCAAATTGAAAGCGCATGCCGTCTGTGATGCCATACATTCCACGTGTCTCTTCCTCTTGTCGGGAGCCGTTTAAACTCTCCGAAACAAATTGGTGCAACGCTCCTGCCCAAATATCCAGCAAAACGTCTTCGCCTTCCAGCAATTTCCGATATTCATCCGACCCATAAATCGACATGATGAACTGGCCCCAGAGCTCTTGTGCAAAATAATACAGCGTAGGCTCATGCACCTCAGCCTGCCCGGCTACCCGCTCCAGCACATGACTCACCTGCGGAGGAAAATCCTCCGTCTGCAGTGGCACGCTCTCGATCTCTACAAGTACCTTTTCATGGCCGCGAATCAGCTTCACTGTTCCCTGCATCCCACGCCGCTTAAGCGTCTGCAAGGTCCGAAATTGCAGCAGTGGATGAACATTATCCCCCTGTAGCCAAGTGGTCAGCTCCTCGTCAACGCCGCCACCTTCCAGATAGGATAGCTGCTCTAGTGCAAGTATTGTCGCCTCAGACAGAGGCTCGTTCATCACCCGCTGCAGCAGCTTTTTGGGATACCCCGTATCCTCGTTCATTTTGGATTTGGCCAAAAAGCGGGCCATATCCTCTTCCCTTAAATCTTCGTCTTCGGGGTGAACAGCTCCCTCCGCATCTCCATTCTGGGACGCGTAAGGAAATGCCGTTTCGAGCCATTCCAGCAGGGACCGCCATTCCTCGTAATTTCGCTCTTCCTGTCCTTGACACTGCAGCAAAAAACGAAGCAGCTCCATCGCTTCCCCGTAGCGTTCACTTTCCAGCATCACCGTCAGCTGGATTTGATAATAGTCCAGTGTCTTGGGGAAAAGGACGATATTCTCTTTGGTGGCGGGGGAATCCGAATGTTTAATGAGGGCACCTCCTTATGTCTACTTATGTGAATGGAATCCTAACCATTATAAAAGTTATTAATACCTTAAGCTTCTTCCGAAACTTAATAATTGTAGATTATAGCATACCCCGTACTCTTTTTAAAAAACAGCTTGAAAAAAAACACCCCATATGATATGATAATTCCTGCTTGCTTTTCTGCCAGCAACCATGTCCCGGTAGCTCAGCTGGATAGAGCATGCGCCTTCTAAGCGCACGGTCGGGGGTTCGAATCCCTTCCGGGACGTCATATAGAAACAGCCTTCCTTCGGGAAGGCTGTTTCTGTGTTCAGGGGAGGGGTTGGGCGGCGCTCAGGGAGTCACTGGGACGAATAGACGGCTGAATGACTGAGCTTAAAGATTCGAGGCTCTAGATTAGCCGAGTCTCAGGGGTTCATGGAGCTTGGATTCGAAGCTCAGAGCCTGATGAAAACTTAGCCTCGTCGGAGCTCAGGATCCGATAGAGCTTAGCATTCAGTGAAAACCCATGCCTCGTCGGGCTATGAGTCGATGGAGCTTAACTTTTGATGCTCGCTCGGACTTGGTCACACTTAGAACTCATTGGGGCTGAGGGTTCTGTGAAGCTTAGCAATCGATGATCAGTTTCTATGAGTCACTGCCAGGTCATCCCCCGCCGCGTCAGAACATTACGGTTAATTTTCCGGAGAAACGCCGCTACATGCTATCTAATTGCATTTTCTGCAACTAAAAGTACCCTTTTACCTCCAAAACTCGCTTTAATTGCATTTCATACACTTATATTCTCAGATTTACGCCTAGAATGGCCTTTTCACCATTTTTAACTGCACAAAGTACAATTAAACCCAAACAAACCTATCCCCCTTAAAAATAAGTGCATAAAGTGCAATTAAAAACCGCTCACTACTCATCGACTATTACTTTTCACATTCCCATTTCTGATTTTTAAATATGGGAACTTTTTTAGCTCTCTATAAGCGTGGCCAATCCAATTACTCAAAAGACACGCGCATTAGCAATTTTATCGAAGGATGAGAGTACCTTTGCTTATTTAATCGGGAATAAAAAAACTGTTCACGGCGATTTCTCGCCGAGAGACAGTTTTTTATGCATGTTCTTCCTATATAAGCGAATCAGCGCCCTTTTCGGCGATTTCCGAGCCAGAGCGGAAAACGGAAAGCAAAGTTAATAAACAGAACTACAAATACGAGTACGGCTGCTGATTTGTCAGCGATTTGCCGCGCATCTTCTACAATTGCTTCAGATTGTACATACCATAGATGCACTGCCAGGGTTTCTCCCGGCGAGAACAGATTAAAGTCCCACATTTCGCCCGAGGTACTGAGGCCAGCGGTAAGGATAATAACCGCAGACTCCCCGAAGGCGCGCCCAGCAACGAGACAAATCCCAGTAACAATGGCTGACATTGCAACGGGTAGAACTACTGTGCGGATCACATGGAATTTAGTCATGCCCAGTGCATATCCAGCTTCACGCATCTCCCCAGGAACAGCACGAACCGCTTCCTCCGTCACACGTGCAAGCATAGGCAGATTCAAAAGCGCCAAGCTTACCCCACCGCCAAGAATCGTCAGGCCGATTCCAAAATATTCAGCAAATATCGCAAGTCCAAGCATACCAAATACAATTGAAGGAACCGAAGAGAGAGCTTCTACACATATACGCAGGCCGCCTGTAAAAGCATTATCCGGAGCATACTCCGCCATATAAATCCCCGCACCTAAACCGATAGGGACGGAAATAAGCAGCGAGATGAACAAAATATAAAAAGAGTTGAAAAGTACAGGACCGATCCCGCCACCTACGTCAATCTCTTCAGGCTGTTTAATCAGGAAGTCAGGCCGCAGCGCTGGCAGACCTTTACTAAGAATCGTGAAGAGCAGCCAGAAGATTAGCAGCATAACTAAAGCCCCAAGCGTATAAAACCCTATAGTCGCCATCTTATTGCGTCTCTGAGCACGCGCTGTATGCTTTGTACTTGCGAATCCGTTCACGCTGCATCCCTCCTTTTTCTACCCAGCACGCGGATGATCAGAATCAGTACAAAGGAAATCACCAGCAGAAGAAAAGCCATCATATGTAGGGCATAATTCCAGGTTGATTCAAACTCTACATTCGAGATTTGCATAACGATGTTACTAGTCAAGACCGAAGCAGGTGTAAATAAGGTTTTTGCCAACTGTGGTGTGTTTCCTATAACCATAACTACAGCCATTGTCTCCCCCACAGCACGAGTCATCCCGAGAATGACCGCGGAGATAATTCCTCTGCTAGCCGCAGGCAAAACAACACGCATAATAACTTGCAGACGGGTAGATCCAAGAGCGTACGCAGCATCCCGATATTTGCGTGGAACAGCGACAATTGCATCATCACTGATTCGGCAAATTGTTGGCAGGACCATTAATGCGAGCACGAGGGCCGCAGCCAGTAATCCATCGCCCAAGCTCTCCCCACTAACTCTACGAAGAAATGGAAGTAATACCGTTAAGCCTAAATAACCATATACTATAGAAGGAATACCAACGAGCAAATCGAGCACCGGGCGAATGAAGGTCTTCATCCACTTTGGAGCAATCTCCGCACAGAGCACGGCCATACCCACAGAAATAGGTACTGCGATCAGCAGGGTCAAAGCCGTCAGTGAAAGTGTATTTACAATGAAGGCAGCAGCCCCAAAGGAGTCCTCTTCAGGCGTCCAGTTAAAAGAAAAGAAAAAGTCCGCAGGCGAGAGATGACCAAACAGAAGCAGCGCCGTTTTGCCGATAAATAGAATTACAAGTCCAAGCACGAAGCAAAGTGCAAGAATGCTGAATAAGAAATAAAAGCGGAATAATCGGTTGCTAAACATATGTCTACTGTGACGTTTGGAGTTGGCGCTAACTTCTGTAACGCCCTCCTTAACCTTAGTTGCCAGGTTGTGGACTGGTGCCCCCATACTTTCCCTCCTGTAAGCGGCCAACCCCGTATCAAAATCGGGGCTGGCCGCTGTTACCGTTCAATATGATCTTCAGATGTTATTAACCCTTCATTGCTGCGATCGGAATGAATTTAAGCTTTTTCAGAGAACCTTGTTGGAACTTTTTGCTTTGTACGTATTCGATAAATTCTTTAGTTGCGCCAGTAGGTTGGCCTTTAGTCATGTAGTAACCATAAGCCCAAATCTTATAAGAACCGTTAATTACGTTGTCTGTAGTAGCTGCGATACCGTTGTGTTTCACTGCTTTTACGTCGCCACTTACATAAACAAGGTCGATATAACCGATGGAGTTAGGAGTAGTTCCTACTGCTGTTTTCATGTCGCCGGATGAACCTGTTTCTTTGTAGTTCTTAGCTTTTTTAACGATATCTCCGCCATCCAAGGCTTTAGCTTGATAGTTAACGCGGGTACCAGAACCGAAAGAGCGAGTGATGACAACGATATCTGCATCTGCGCCGCCTACTTCTTTCCAGTTGGTGATTTTGCCAGCGAAAATGCCTTTAAGTTGTTCTGTTGTGAGGTTATCTACACCCACATTTTTGTTTACAATCGTTGCAAAAGGAATGACAGCTACTTTGTTCGCTACCTGTCCGTCAAAAGCTTTGAAGCCTGGTACGTCGATGCTAGCATCCCAGTCGCAAGCGCCGATATCAGCGATGCCTTTTTTCACAGCTTGTGGTCCAGTTACAGAACCTTTACCAGATGCTGCGATTTTTACTTTAGGGTGCAGCTTTTGGAATTCTTTTGCCGCTTGCAAGGTCAATGGAAGAAGTGCGGTTGAACCGTTAACGGTGATTTTGCCACTAAGTGAATCTGCTGCTGCTGCAATCCCTGCAAAAGATGCGGTTACCGCGATTACGGCTGTTAAAGCCGTTACTGTTAATTTCTTGAAGATTTTCATTGTACTATTTTCTCCTCTCGGCTCTAGGCCGTTAAAATATGTTTGGGATAATCATTATTTAGTCAGTTGCAGCCCTTTACCGCCTTGGATAACCCATACGCTGTCGCCGCTCACAATCGCAAGCTTGCTTCCGTCTTTAGATACAGATACTTCAGATACATCTTCAGCCGTACGGAACAGTTCGGTCTTTGCACCACTACCATCGATAGAATAGATCACTGTGCTTCCGTCTGCCGTAGTACCTGCCACTACCAAACCATTGCTAACGCCAGTGGACCAATTCACTTCGATATCAAGTGCAATATTAGTGCTGGTTGCGTCCGCTTTTACAAGCTTTAGGGTATTCTTCGCATTGCCGTCTGCATCTGCGCTCAGGTATGCCACATTTCCATCAGCCAAAATCTCTGGATAAAGCTTGTTATCTGCTGTGGTTGTTAATGCAGCTGGTTTAGCATCTTTTGTAGCCAGATCAAGCTTATAAAGCTGCTCTCCTGCCGAGCTGAAGTCTACCGTAAGAGAATCTTCTGTGCTGTCTGCATCATTTTTAGCAACACCCGTCAAATTAACGATATAAACGGCGCTTTTTTCGTCAGCAGAAATGCGCAGTTCAGATTTATTCTCAACCTTGTCAGCCAATACGGATTTAACATCACCAGTCTCTACTGAGATTTTAGCGATTTTTTCTTGCTTGTCTCCTTGGATGAAATAAATGCTTTTCCCATCTTTGGACCAAACCAGATCTGTCTTCACGCTATTGTCGGTGCCTAGTGTTTTAACAGCTCCGCTAGACAAGTTAATCAGATTCAGCAAACCTTTCTCATCATTAAAAGCTCCCCACTGTTGATCCGGCGATACTGCAAAGTCCACCGCACTGTCATTTGACGAAAACACTTCATAGTTACCTGGTTCTGTACTGAATTTGATAAGCTGAGTAGTTTCAGCATCACTTTTGTTCGCAATCAGGTTACCAGCTGCTGTCCAGTGCAAAGTATCAAACAATCCTTCCGGACGTGCAAAGCTCAAAATCGTGCTAGCATCAGCGTCCAGCTCTCCACCTAATGCAATAACTAACTTAGTCAGCTCTACATAGGTTTTACCGTTATAAAACACTGGAGCCACTGTGAACGATTCGGAATTACCATCTACTTGATAGCTCTTTGAGCCTGTTTTGAGTTGCACATTATGTAGTCCTTTGCTGTCGTTAAGTTCAAACCCGCTTGTTCCCAGTACTACCTTAGCCCCAATTTCACCAGCTACCTGAGTCAGCGAGTAAAGCTTGTAACCACTGCTGTTAATGGTGTTAAACACAATCGGCGTTCCGTTTACATTCCAAGTAGTTGTACCTTCTTTAACTGCTGTAACAGCAGCGACTTGATTGGTAGCTACAGATTTTACATTACTGCCGGTGCTAGCTGCAGATGCACTTCCAACGCCTACTGTTGCAAGAAGTGCTGAAGCCAACGTTGCGCTAATCCATTTACTGTTTTTCAATTAGATTCACCCTTTTCGTATAGGTAACTGCTAATGTCATTTTCGTCTACAATTGTCAATTCTGTTGCAGAGGAATGTAATGGAAATATTAACTAGTATTCTTTTTTTAAAAAAATCAGGTATATTAGCTCATTTAACAATTTTCTTGCTCTAAACCAAATGAACTAAAGAGCAAAAACAGCCTCTTTTCGTAAAAAGGTGCTTGGTGCAGTTACCTTAATTAGTTGGAGAATTGTTTGGGATTTGGTGTGACGTAGGGACTAGTTTGAGATTGCAGGCGGGTGGGGGGAAGCTTGTTGCCGAGGTGGGCGGGTGGAGTATATTGCAGAGACCGCTTGGGTGTGTGGGGAAGCTTGTCGCTAAGGTCGCTGGGCACTTGGAGTATATTGCGGTGGTCGCTTGGGCGGGTGGGGAGCGTATTACGGAGATCGCTTGGCGGGTGGGGGAAGCTTGTTACTGGCGAGAGTCTGCTATCAATTATGTGGCTGCTGCTTACGATTTAAAAACTAACTGGTCTGTTGGGGCGGTTTCTGCGTAAGGGGCATCGTAGGAGATTCGGCTGATTGTACGGGATTTATACCGTTCTTTTACTGACTTTAGTAGGATTGGGCTCATTGTGCGGGATTTATACCGTTCTTTTGCTAACTTTAGCGGGATTTGGTACATTGTGCAGGATTTATACCGTTCTTTAGCTGACTTCAGCAAGAATGAGCTCACTGTACGGGATTTATACCGTTCTTTTGCTGACTTTAGCGGGATTGAGTTCTTTCTACGGGATTTATACCGTTCTTTTGCTAACTTTAGCGGGATTGAGCTCTTTGTGAGGGATTTATACCGTTCTTTAGCTTGATTTATCTAAATCATGCCTATTTAGTGGCATTTATGCCCTTCTTTTGTCTGGTTTAGGTAAGTCCGTGCTATTTTGAGGCATTTATGCCTCTCTTTTAGCTGATTTAAGTGGATCGACGCCATTTAAGGGCATTTATGCCTTTCTATTACCTAGTTTAGGCGGACTGACGCTATTTAGTGGCACTTTTGCCTTTTATTCAAATCATCTCTATATACATAGTAAAAGGACATGTTGAATTAACAAACGTCAATCGGGATTAAGCTAATACTGTGGGATACCTTTGTATAAAATATATGGTTTACAATTCCTAACTTTTGATGCACAGTAATGAGTGAGTACTCACTCATTATATAATTAGAGTGTTTAACGCAATGCAGTTCATCACCATCACCATCACCATCACCATCACCATCACCATCACCATCACCATCACCATCACCATCACCTTCTACACCATCTACACCTTCTACACCTTCTACACCAGCAACATCTTCAACTTAAGTAAGTATCCCAGAACATTCAGAATCGAGGAGATAAACATGGGTTCAGAGATTCCAGTTATTTCAGTGAGCCATGTCGGGAAAGCGTTTGGAGAGAAACAGGTGCTCGAGGATATTTCGCTTCAAGTGGAACGTGCGGAAACCTTTGGCATACTAGGACCATCGGGCTCAGGAAAAACAACATTAGTGAAGCTGCTTACAGGTATCGATGAGGTAACCTCCGGCGAGGTGAAAATACTTGGCGTGACGATGCCGAAGCTGACTATGCTGCAACAGATTGGGTATATGGCCCAGTCTGATGCCTTGTACACGGAGCTTAGCGCGAAGGAGAATCTGGAGTTTTTTGCAGCGCTATATGGACTAAAGGGGGAGCAACGCTCCAAACGCATCACAGCCGTAATGGAGATCGTTAATTTACAAGATCATTTAAGAAAAAGAGTAGACCAATACTCCGGCGGGATGAAACGCCGCTTATCATTGGCGATCGCGCTGCTGCATGAACCGCCGTTGCTTATTCTTGATGAGCCTACAGTTGGCATAGATCCGGTATTGCGGCTATCCATCTGGAAGGAACTAAAAGCGCTGAACCAGAAAGGCACCACTATTGTGCTGACCACGCATGTCATGGATGAAGCTGAAAAATGTGACCGGCTCGGAATGATCCGTGATGGCAAGCTGCTTGCTGCCGACACGCCTGCCGGACTGCTGCAAGCCACCGGTTCAGCTTCTATTGAAGAAGCCTTTTTATATTATGGAGGTGTGCGTTCATGAGAATCCGAGCGATCACCTTAAGGATTTTGCGACAATTCATTCATGATAAAAGAACAATGGCATTAATGTTCATTGCACCACTCCTCGTTCTAAGCTTAATGAGCTTGGTCTTCAACGGTGACGCCTATGAACCCAAAATCGGTGTGTCCGGTGTACCTCTAAATATGTCAGCTGCGTTAAAAGAACAAAATGCCACCATCAAAGAATATGCCAGCGCAGAGCTGGGAAAAGGCGCTTTAGTAGAAGGAAAAATTGACGCTTTGATCACTTTGAACGGAACCGCCGGAGATTCGCAAGTTACGCCTCAAGTGCTGTTAGAAGGTAGCAACCCTACAGCCAATAAGGCAGTAATCATGACGCTGCAACAAATCTCCCAAAAACTTCTTCCAAGTACAAAGGAACAATTACAGCCGCAGATCAGCTATCTTTACGGTTCTGAGAATATGAAGACGATCGACCGTTTCGGTCCCATTATGATTGGCGTATTTGTTTTCTTTTTCGTATTCTTGATTGCAGGTGTATCCTTCTTAAGGGAACGAACCACAGGCACGCTTGAACGCCTACTTTCGACTCCATTGAAAAGATGGGAGATTGTGCTCGGGTATGTATGTGGTTTCGGCATATTTACCGTTTTTCAGGCGCTATTGATCTCATGGTATTCCATACAGATTCTTGGCATTATGATGACAGGCAGCTTTGGTTACGTATTGCTGATCACATTACTCCTATCGATGACAGCGCTGACGTTGGGCACACTGCTGTCGGCTTTTGCAGCCAATGAGTTGCAGATGATTCAGTTCATTCCACTCATTATAGTGCCACAAATCTTCCTCAGTGGATTATTCCCGCTTGATACCCTCCCACTGTGGCTCCAGCGCGTTGGCCTAGCTACACCGATCTATTACGGATCAGAAGCTCTGATGAACATTATGGTCCGTGGCAAAGGATGGAGCGCAATTGCAATGGATGTCTATGTACTTATAGGATTTTCGCTGCTATTTATGCTGCTGAATGTATTGGCACTGCGCAAGCATCGCAAAATGTAACTTCACAAAAGCTATTATCATTGAAACAAAATGAATCAAGCATGGAGGGTTATTGTAATGAAAGAGGAAGTTTCTACGGAACAAAATATAGAAGAGCAGTGGATAGAAGAGCTGCTGACCCTTGGCAAAGACGAGAAACTGACACCGAAGCAGATTTCTATTCTACAAGCGGCGATTGAGGTGTTTTCCGAAAAAGGATACTCTGCGACATCCACGAGTGAAATTTCTCAGAAGGCGGGCGTGGCGGAGGGAACGATTTTTCGCTATTACAAGACTAAAAATGATCTGCTGCTTGCCATAGTAGGTCCTACCATGAGTCGCATGCTTGCGCCTTTTGTGCTGCAGAATTTCAACGGCGTGCTCGATATGCCCTACGACAGCTTCGAGGAGTTCCTGCGGGCATTTATGATCAATCGGCTGGATTTCGCCCGCAAGAATTTTAAAATTCTTAAGATTCTTATTCAGGAGATTCCTTTTCAGCCAACAGTTAGAGCGCAGTTTGTAGAGAATATTCTTAGCAAAATACTGGAGCGCGTGATTGATATTGTTGAACATTTTAAGGAAAAGGGTGAAATCATCGAGGTGCCTACACCCACACTTATACGCTTCACACTCTCGTCTGTCGTAGGTTATTTGATGAATCGCTTGCTGCTGCAGCCAGATAAGGACTGGAACGACGAGGAAGAAATCAACCTGACGATCGCTTTTATCATGCATGGAATAAGTAAAGCAACACCCCCTATTTGATGCGCACGCCCGTTCTGTTATCATAAGTACTATATTAAATTCGGACTTTTCGAGATCAAGTTATGAGGAAGGAATTATGTTATGGGCTTTAGTGTATCAGAACGGGTAATCAAACTGCTGTGCGGCAAGTCTATTTTTGAAAAAGGATTAGCTTATTACCAAACTGAAAGTGTCGATATAATTGAAGTTGAAGAATACAATGACTCCATTCCAGATTTGCCCCGCTCTCGATATGAAGCCATTGTTCAGGGGGCGATCGACTATGAAGTTATGGTGGTCATTGATATTGATGGGGATGTCCAGGCAGAGTGTAATTGTCCAGCCTACTCCCATGGGGGGCCATTCTGTAAACATATCGCGGCTGTGCTGATCAACGTTGACGCCCTTAAAACTGGCCGAGATCGTTCAGAGCCTACCGGAGCTTCGCACCTGTCCTCTATAGAAGATACTGAGATTCTAACCCCACGTATTTTTACAGATACTGCGCAAGACAACGGGGGAAAGTCCAGAGATCAACAGCTCGTGAGCAGCCTACTGGGGATGTTCAGCAACCATACACCGCGTCCTAGCGGTACGGGGGCTTTTGTAGATAACAGACTTCCTCTAAATATAGAGTTTACATGCAAGCCGTTCACTTATAGTTACAGCCACACCATGCTGGGTATAGAAATGAAAGTCGGTCCAAAACGTCTATATATTGTTCAGAAAATAAGGGGATTTCTAGAAAGCGTACACCGCGGAGAATCCTTTGAGTTCTCGAAACATTTTATCTATGATCCTGCCATTTACAGCTTTCGGAAGGAAGACAATGTTGTTCTACAGAAGCTGATTGATATTGTATTAAATGAAAAAATGTACCGCGATAACGTAACTCCTTACTCACCTTATGGGGGAAGTATTGGGGGAGATCGTTTGCTGGCCGTCCCTCCTTTTTTCTGGGAGTCGCTTCAGCCTGCGCTTTCAGAGGTCTCTTCGGTATTTTTGCAACAAGAAGAGGTGCTGTACGAAGGCATCCTTGTGTCTAATGAGGCGCCTCCACTCAGCTTTGAATTTGAACAGGCAGAAGAGGATGGATATCATCTGGATATTCAAGGACTTGAGCAGATTTCGGTCTTAGAAGATTACGGGATAGTACTGTCGGAAGGTAAGTTGCTGAAGCTATCCCCTCAAGAATGCATACGCCTTGCTGAAATGAAAAAAATGCTGGATTCCTCCCGCCGAAATGGCATCGATATTGCCCCCGAGCAAATGGAGTCTTTTATGGACAAGGTTATTCCTGGTCTGAAAAAGCTAGGCAACGTCCATATCGCCGATTCCATCGCGGATCGGATTGTCCAACATAGGCTTACCGCGAGACTTTATCTGGACCGTGTGAGAGATCGGCTGCTCGCCGGACTAGAGTTCCAATATGGTGACATTGTGATCAATCCCTTAGATGAAAAAGCCCATGTTCGCGGGACGAATTTGATTCTTTTGCGAGACGGGGAGGGAGAAGCCCGCATTCTGGAGCTGATGGAGCACGAATCCTTCGCTAAAACTGAGGGCGGATATATTATGACAGACGAAGAGGGCGAGTACGATTTTTTGTACCATACCATTCCGCTGCTGGAACCGCTGCTTTCGGTCTATGCGACCTCCGCAGTCAAAGCAAGACTGTTCACGAGCACTACACCCCCAAAGGTGAGCATTAGTTGGAATGAAAAGACGGACTGGCTTGATTTTAAATTCGATATGGGCGGGATTCCAGAAGCTGAGATTGTTATGGTTCTGAAATCCCTGCAGGAAAAACGCAAATACTACCGCTTGCCTGATGGGGCCCTACTACCGCTGGAGAGCGAGGAGCTTCAAGAAATCATTACCTTTATGAATGATATAGGCATCCGGGAAGGTGAGATCAAAGGGGTGGAATTTTCTCTGCCCGTTGTTCGCGGGCTACATTTGACCTCTACGGATGCTAAGAGTGACTCCATTAAGCTGGGCAGATCCTTTAAAAGGTTACTTGCGAACATGCGGAATCCTGAGAATCTTGATTTTCCTATACCTGACAGTCTGGTTCCTGTGCTAAGGGATTATCAACAGTATGGGTTTCAGTGGCTAAAGACGTTGGCCCATTACCGTTTTGGTGGTATTTTGGCGGATGATATGGGGTTAGGCAAAACGCTGCAAAGTATCGCTTTTCTCCTGTCAGAACTTCCAGAGATCCGTCAGAATGGACTTCCTGCCCTAATTGTCGCTCCTGCGTCTCTCACTTATAACTGGCTTAATGAGCTTAAAAAATTCACGCCAGAGATCAAAGCTGTCATTGCAGACGGTAGTCTAATTGAACGCGGGCGGATTTTAAAAAATACAGCAAAAGCTGATGTAATCATCACTTCTTATCCGTTGCTTCGCAGAGATGTTCAGCTGTATGCTAAAAAGTCTTTTCATACCCTGATTCTCGATGAAGCACAAACTATAAAAAACCATACTACACAGACAGCCCAAGCTGTAATGGCGCTTCAAGCCCGGCACCGTTTTGCACTTACGGGTACTCCCGTGGAGAATGCGTTGGAAGATTTATGGTCCATTTTCGGCACCGTGTTCCCTGGGTTGTTTCCAGGCAAAAAAGCTTTTCATGATTTACCAAGAGAAACGGTTGCGAAGCGGGCGCGTCCCTTTTTGCTGCGGCGCTTAAAGAGTGATGTGTTAAAGGAACTTCCGGACAAAATCGAATCCGTACAAGCATGTGAACTGCTGCCGGAGCAAAAAAAGTTATATGTAGCTTATCTCGCCCGTTTGAAAAAAGAGGCGCTTAAGCATTTGACCCAAGATAGCTTCGGCAATAATAATCGGATCAAAGTTCTGGCGGGACTAACTCGTCTGCGCCAGTTGTGCTGCCATCCTGCTCTTTTTGTCGATGGATATGAAGGAAGCTCTGCTAAATTCGAGCAGCTGCTCGAAATCATAGAAGAATGTCGCAGTTCGGGTAAACGTATGTTAGTATTCTCACAATTCACAGAGATGCTCGGCCTGATTGGACGTGAACTAGGATATCAGGGCATTCCATACTTTTATTTAGATGGTCAAACGCCTGTTTCTCAACGAGTAGATTTATGTAATAAATTTAATGAAGGGGAGCGGGATATTTTCTTAATCTCCTTAAAGGCCGGCGGGACTGGGCTCAACCTAACTGGGGCAGACACTGTAATCCTTTACGATCTTTGGTGGAACCCTGCCGTCGAGCAGCAAGCTGCGGATCGGGCTCACCGGATTGGGCAGAAAAATGTAGTGCAAGTAATTCGTCTCGTCACCCAAGGCACCGTAGAGGACAAGATGTATGAGCTGCAGCAGAAGAAAAAGAACTTGATTGATGAGGTCATCCAGCCAGGTCAAGAAAGCTTGTCTACCCTCACAGAGCAAGATATCCGGGAGATTCTAATGATCTAAATAACAATATTGGAGAAAAAATCAGGATATCCTGCAGCCCATAGGGCTATCGGGATATCCCTTTTTCTTCAGATTATGCGATTGTAACTCCTGCACTAGCATAGCCAGCAACAGTTGTTGCAACGTCAATGCCAGCCGTGACCGTCGAAGTGAAGACCAACAGCAAGCGTTCTCCCACAGTTACAGGGATGCTCAAACCTGTGGTATTACCACTGCTAATAGTTCCAAGAGCAATTAATCCTGTAAGCGGAGGACTTAACGTAACTAAAGCCCCAGGTACTGCTGTGAAGGTATTGTTAGGTGTAGTAGATCTGTATAATTGAGCCGTGATTGTTACCGTAGACCCCACTAAACTAACGGAAGCTGTCGCACTAAAATAGGCTGCCATAGACGTAAGCGTTCCAGTTCTAGGAACCGAGAACGCAAAGTTCAGCAAGGTTCCAGCCGCTCCGGTGAGATCTATAGTACCGCCTGTAATACTGATATTGGTTGCACTGCTACCAAAACCAACTGCACTTGAAGTATTCAAAAGCCCCCCTAATACAGTGGTCATTGCTACTGGAAGACCAGAAGAATATGGAATAATTGCACCTGAACCAGTAGCACCTGTTGCTCCAGTTACACCAGCAGTTCCTGTTGCTCCAGTTACACCAGCAGTTCCTGTCGCTCCCGTTGCTCCAGCAATTCCTGTTGCTCCCGTTGCTCCTGCAGTTCCTGTTGCTCCCGTTGCTCCAGCAGTTCCTGTTGCTCCCGTTACGCCAGCAGTTCCTGTCGCTCCCGTTGCTCCAGCAGTTCCTGTCGCTCCCGTTGCTCCAGCAGTTCCTGTCGCTCCCGTGGCTCCAGCAGTTCCTGTCGCTCCCGTTACACCAGCAGTTCCTGTCGCTCCCGTTGCTCCAGCAGTTCCCGTTGCTCCCGTTACGCCAGCAGTTCCTGTCGCTCCCGTTGCTCCAGCAGTTCCTGTCGCTCCCGTTACACCAGCAGTTCCTGTCGCTCCCGTGGCTCCAGCAGTTCCTGTTGCTCCGGTTACGCCAGCACCTGTCGCTCCCGTTGCTCCAGTGCTTCCTGTTGCTCCCGTTGCTCCGACGCTTCCTGTCGCTCCAGTAGCTCCAGCACCTGTGGCTCCAGTTTCGCCAGTACTTCCTGTCGCCCCCGTTGCCCCTGCACTTCCTGTCGCTCCCGTTGCTCCAGCACTTCCTGTCGCTCCCGTTGCTCCAGCAGTTCCTGTCGCTCCCGTTGCACCAACGCTTCCTGTAGCTCCTGTAGCTCCAGTAGCACCTGTAATTCCTATATTTTCTCCATATAATTCAGAGTAGACAAGGCGATGAGCAGTCACTAATTGACCTGTGCTACTCTTCCCCCAAACTGAAATTTGAATGGGATCATCAATCGTAATAGGTGTTGTGAATAGAAATTCAAATGAATCAAAGTTTGCATAATAATCCCTATTAACCACTTGATTAGGAGCTAAATTAACCTGTTCACTTACATATAAAGTTCTTGTCCCATTCATATAATAGCCTTCGACTTGAACCGTTGACGGAGTATCATCACTCTGATTGACAATTTTAAGAGTAACAAGCTGAGTAGGTCTTACACCGCCTACCAGATTATTTTCTATGGGACCAGTAGATAGTTGACTCAATTTTCAACACCTCATTTTTCATGAAATTATAATACTCGTATTATTTGAATTTCGAAAATCAACTCACCTGAACAAAACTATCCTCAAGAGTTACGTATAAACTAGGGTTTTATCTATAATCATTCCTCCCCCTGCTCTAAGTTGATAATCTATGAGCCTACAAATCAGTTCATATTTTTTGGCTCTTTATAGTATTATTCTTATTTTGAATTAAGGTGTGGACATCCATTTAAAAACTACTATTACACATATTTGATTTATTAAAATAAGCTAAAAATCTGTAATGGTTTAATAGAATAAGAATCTAATAAGCAACGTTCCAGTCGACTTATAACATATGCCAACAAAACAGAGGGTAACCCGAGAGCCACACTAACGGCTACCGAATTACCCCTGTTATAAACACTGAACTTGAAGATAAATAAGCTTAAGTTAATTCATGAACAGACCAGACGATACCTGCTGAGTTCGCTCCACCCAAATTCAAAGGAACCGTCAAACCATTTGCCACATAGAACAAGCCAATCACATCACCTGCGGTTAATGCAAATTCTCCAGCTAGCGTCACAGTACCACTTCCCAAAATTGCTCTCAAATCTAATATTAGCGCTACATTCACATCAAGTACTGGGAACAACCCACTTACCAGATTTGTTGCAGTAGGAGAAGTTCTCTGAACTACGAAAGCCGGATTAACTCCAGCACCAAGACTGATAGAAAGTGAGGCAGTTGTGGAATAATTGATAGTCGCTTCAATCGAATATCTACCAGTTGTCGGAATGGTATAATTTCCCCCAACTTCGTCGAAAGACGGGCTATCATAAAAAGGTGTTGTCACAGTCCAGCCAGTTAATTGTGTAGATGTGGAAATTGCCAATGAGGGTTTGAAAGCAGAAAACCCTTCTTGTTGAATATTCGGACCTGTTGCTCCAGTTACTCCGGTAGCTCCTGTTGCTCCGGTTACACCAGCTATTCCAGTCGCTCCTGTTACTCCAGCTACTCCTGTTGCTCCTGCTACTCCAGTCGCTCCGGTCACTCCAGCTTCACCCGTTGCTCCGGTTACACCAGCTACTCCTGTTGCTCCAGTTGCTCCTGCTACTCCAGTCGCTCCGGTTACTCCTGTTTCACCCGTTGCTCCGGTTACACCAGCTACTCCTGTTGCTCCTGTTGCTCCAGTTGCTCCTGCTACTCCAGTCGCTCCGGTCACTCCTGTTTCACCCGTTGCTCCGTCTACTCCCGTTGCTCCCGTAGCACCAGTCGCACCAGTCTCTCCTGCTCCAGTTGCTCCAGTTGCACCAGTCGCCCCAGTTACTCCGTCTGCTCCTGTCGCCCCTGTTGCCCCTGTCTCTCCTGCTCCGGTCGCTCCTGTAGCACCCGTTGCTCCGTCTGCTCCCGTTGCTCCAGTTGCACCTGTAGCTCCATCGGCTCCTGTCGCCCCAGTCTCTCCTGCTCCGGTCGCTCCGGTAGCACCCGTTGCTCCGTCAGCTCCCGTTGCACCTGTAGCTCCATCTGCTCCTGTTGCCCCAGTCTCTCCTGCTCCGGTCACTCCTGTTGCACCCGTTGCTCCATCGGCTCCCGTTGCACCAGTCGCACCAGTCACTCCATCTGCTCCGGTCGCCCCTGTCTCTCCTGCTCCGGTCGCTCCGGTAGCACCCGTTGCTCCGTCAGCTCCCGTTGCACCAGTCGCACCAGTCACTCCATCTGCTCCGGTCGCTCCCGTTGCTCCTGTTGCTCCATCCGCTCCGGTTGCACCAGTCGCCCCAGTTACTCCGTCTGCTCCTGTCGCCCCTGTTGCCCCTGTCTCTCCTGCTCCGGTCGCTCCTGTTGCACCCGTTGCTCCATCCGCTCCAGTTGCACCAGTCGCGCCAGTTGCTCCATCGGCTCCTGTAGCTCCAGTCTCTCCTGCTCCGGTCGCTCCTGTTGCACCCGTTGCTCCGTCAGCTCCCGTTGCACCAGTCGCCCCAGTTACTCCATCTGCTCCTGTTGCCCCAGTCTCTCCTGCTCCGGTCGCTCCTGTTGCACCCGTTGCTCCGTCTGCTCCCGTTGCACCAGTCGCACCATCTGCCCCTGTTGTACCTGTCGCCCCAGTCTCTCCTGCTCCGGTAGCACCCGTTACTCCATCCGCTCCGGTTGCACCAGTTGCACCTGTAGCTCCATCGGCACCTGTTGCCCCAGTCTCTCCTGCTCCGGTCGCTCCAGTTGCTCCGTCTGCTCCCGTTGCACCAGTCGCCCCAGTCACTCCATCTGCCCCTGTTGCACCTGTCGCCCCAGTCTCTCCTGCTCCGGTAGCACCCGTTGCTCCATCGGCTCCGGTCGCTCCCGTTGCACCAGTCGCTCCGGTCGCGCCAGTTATTCCTTGCGTTACACCAAGCAATTCTGCATGTACAAGTCGATGGGCAGTCACAATCTGGCCAACGCTATTTTTTCCCCATACTGAGATTTGAATCGGATCATCTACCAGACTTGTAGTTGTAAAAATAAATTCAAACGCATCAAAATCGGCATAATAATCACGTGTTATAACTTCATTAGGTGCTACATTTATCAGCTCGCTGACATATAAAGTTCTTGTCCCATCCATATAGTATCCTTGAACAAGAGCCATTGATGAATCAATGTCACTTCGGTTATCAATTTTGACAGTAACATGCTGAGTAGGTCTTACACCCCCTACCATACTATTGTCTATCGGTCCGGTAGATAAATAACTCAATTTCTCATCACTCCTTTAACGTTAACTGTGTCACAAAAATAATTATTAAATTAATACTGCCTGCTTCTCCCACGCAACTATGCGATGAGGATCTACCAATGCCCCCGAGTTCTGTTTTCCCCAGACTGAAATCCCAACCTCTGCTTCAACTGCTTCTACTGTTGTAAACACAAATTCAAATGCGTCCAAGTCGGCAAAATAGTTCTTAGTTAAAACTTGATTAGGTGCTAGATTTACTGTTTCATTCACATACATCGTTCTTGATCCGTTAAGAAGGAAACCTTGAATAACTAGATTATAAGGATTAAGAGAATCCCGATTAACTACTTTTACGGTTACCAGTTGCGACGGTCTGACCCCTAGGATTGGGCTGTTATCTATAGGTCCAGTAGAAAAGATAGCCATGTTTTATTCACTCCTCCCTTCCACTACAAATTGAAAGATTAGTGGCTCCGTATAGTAATATTCCTTGGCTTGAGTTAGCGTGTGGACTGTTGTGCAAAGGAACAGCTGGTCCTATAACAAGACAGCCTTCTTTTTCCAAATTTATAATCTACTAATCTGATAAGCTAACAACAAAGAGCAACCAAGATTGTTAAGAAGCTAACCACTATTGCTTTTTATGAAATATTAGGTATACTGGTAAAAATTAATTAAGCATCGATGAGCGGGAGAGTAGTTAACGAGATCTAGTCCTCAGCGAGCCGGGAGAGTGTAAGCCGGTACAGATCCCTTTAATGAAGCGCACCCGTGAGATGGACTTCTGAACCTTAGTAGGAAGTCCCGGCTGAAGGCCGTTATCCCGTAAGGTGGCTGAACAACTTGTTCAGCAACGAGAGTGGTACCGCGAGCGCTAAAGCCCTCGTCTCTTTTGAGACGAGGGCTTTTTTGTATTTTCAAAGGAGGGTATACCATGTTAAATCAAATCATCAAAGACGGAATCGAGCACAGTGTACAACGTGTATTCAATACCTTAGGAGCTGACTATCCAGAGGACATTGCCATTCTGATCGAACAGCCAGCAAATCTAGAGCATGGTGATTATTCATGCAATATTGCTATGCAGCTAGCCAAAACTCTACGTAAATCCCCAATGGTCATAGCAGAATTAGTGAAAGCAGAGCTTCAATTCCAAGGGCGCTTCGCCGGTCTTTTACAAAAAGTTGAAGTCGCTGCTCCCGGATTTATCAATTTGTATATGAATTGGCAAAGCTGGGCTGAACATTCCTTTGAACTGCCTGCCAGCACTGGGGAAAAAGTCATCATCGAGCACACTTCTATCAACCCCAACAAAGC
The DNA here is from genome assembly GCF_038002725.1 of Paenibacillus sp. FSL H7-0323. Classification (NCBI taxonomy): domain Bacteria; kingdom Bacillati; phylum Bacillota; class Bacilli; order Caryophanales; family Paenibacillaceae; genus Paenibacillus; species Paenibacillus sp. FSL H7-0323. The sequence goes on from NZ_JBBODB010000001.1 coordinate 3,594,157, forward strand.
CGCCCACGTAGGTCATCTAAGAAACGCCTGTATCGGCGATACTCTAGTCAGAATTATGAAAAGAACTGGGTATAACGTAGAGGTCCATAACTACATTGATGATCTCGGCAATCAGCTGGCGGATACAGTTGTTGGATTATTAAATATATCTTTAGAAGGGGAACACCAACGTTTCGGTGATTTTTGCTGGGATCTTTATGCCAAAGTGAACAAAGAATATGCGCTGAACCCTGAGATGACACATAAGCGCACAGATATACTGCACTCCCTTGAACAAGGGGGCGGTAACGAAGCCTGGCTGGGCAACCTTGTAGCTGAACGCATCGTTAGAGAGCATGTAGAGGAAATGAAACATTTTGGAATTTATTATGATTTGCTGGTATGGGAGAGCAGTATTTTAAAAGAGGGATTTTGGGTAGCCGCAGCTGAGCTACTGAAGCAGACAGCCGTTTTTGTACAAGAGACTGAAGGTAAACTCGCAGGCTGCTGGGTGCTAAAGCAAGGAACAGAGGCTAACATTGGAGCGGATTCAGAGGAGCATCAGCTCGATAAGGTGCTGGTGCGTTCGAATGGGATTTTAACGTATACAGCCAAAGATATTGCCTATCATCTCTGGAAATTTGGTCTTTTGACCAAAGATTTCTCCTATAGCGAATTCTCGTCCGGTTTATGGACAACTGGATTAACTGGAACCCAAGAATCTTATGGGCAGGCGGACAGAGTCATCAATGTGATCGATTACAGACAGGAATATCCACAACAGATGGTTAAGCAAGCCTTAGGGGTACTAGGTTATAACGAGCAAGCAGACAAACTCCATCATGTGAGCTATGGTGTTGTATCTCTTAGTCCCGCTTCGGCGGCCGAGCTGGGTATAGATATTTCAGAAGGCAAATCTTCTTATGCTATGTCCGGACGTCAGGGAATCGGGATTAAGGTAAGCGATCTGGTGGAGCTTATGGAACAGAACATTGAGCACTCACGTTCCGATAAAGACGGCCTCTCCAGCCGATTGATTGCCACTGCTGCGATTCGCTACTATCTGCTGCGGTTTAATTTAGGAACGGAAATCGTGTTTGATTTCAAACAGGCTACCGAAATATCCGGCAATACCGGAGTTTATCTGATGTATACTTTTGCGCGTGCGACAAGCGTTTTGAGTAAAGCTACGATCCCAATCCTTACAGCTGCCGCACAGCTTCAGTTCCCTTCCGAATTGGAAAAAGCAGAGCTTGCGCTGCTAAGACAGCTAAGCCTCTGGCCCGAGATATTACATTCAGCAAGTATAGAGTTAACGCCAAATACGCTCTGCACTTACGCACATACCTTAGCTACCCTGTTCAACAACTTCTATTCTGCATGTCCGATTCTAAAAGGCGATCCAGCTACGATCGAATTCCGCCTCTGGCTCACTTCAAGATTCAAAGACATCTTGGGAGATGTGCTCGAAGTGCTTGGGTTACCGACACCGAGCCGAATGTAAAAAACACAAAAAAGGCAATCTCCGCGCTTAACGCGGAGATTGCCCTTCTATATATATGTTACTTATAAATCTCTATCACATTTCCAGCTTCCGTGCTGAGACGATCAAAGTCCGCACGTTTGATGCGAACACCACCACTACGATAGCGGTTAGGTGTACCTTCTGTTTGCACTTCCGTACCGTTGATAGTAATTTGACTAATCTCACGACCTGTAAGGTGATAGATAAAGTCTACCTTAGTGCCTGCATATTCAAAACTAAAGTGCATTCCATCCAGCGAGTCCGGCAGAATAGGGTCAACAATTAAGTCTCCACCTTCCGTACGGATCCCCAGTGCATTCGAGATTAACTGGTTCATATAGATCCCAGGACCGCTGGAATAGATTCTCCAGCCACCTTTAACAGCTACGTCACCATTGCGCAGTTTATCGAAATTCTCCTGTGCCTCATAACGGGTGTTAAATTTACCATCCGAGCTACTGAAATAGGAGTTAGCTTGACGTAGTTCAGCGTTTGGCACCACATCGCGGATTCCGATCGGATTAATCGCTGCCAGACCCTTCCAGACCTGATCGGTTTTACCGAGCTTGGCCATAGCCTCTACATAACGGATATGTGCATGCACATACTGAAGTCCAATTTCCCGGCCAAAGTTAGCCGCTTGCTCCGCACGTTTGAAATGAGTGCTGACCCCGCCAACATATTGAGCTGGACGATTCATCAGACGCACACCGTCAGGGCAGAATAGTTTATCCTGAATGACATCATAGTGTGCTTCGGCCTGTTCCGGAGTAAGCAGCTCACTGATCATACTGCGCGTCATAGGCAGCAGACGGTACTGAATACCTGTTTCTGTGTCACTTGGGTGCACCATAAGCTTAATCTGCTCAGGGTCCTCCATATACAGGAAGCCAGGAATCACTTCGGATTGAAGCATATGAGTATGGAAATCCTTACGGATTCCTTCCACCATCGCCTTCAGTTCCTCTGCCTCAGCTTGATCAACTGAACGAAGTACCTCTGAGAACTGATTAAGTGTCTGATAGGTAAGCGCCACTGTCCAGCTGCTAACCATATACTGCTTCAGCTGTGGATTTGCAGGCTGGAGCGTATCATCCCAGTCTCCATCACCGTAAGAAGACAGATGTGTGTCATGCAGGAAATGATCCTTAATATAAGCAATTTCCTTCCGTGCGTGATCCAGCAACGTCGCTTTTTCTTCTGTAAAGTCAAAGCTGTGCTTACGGGTATACGGTACTGTTGCTCCCAAGATGCTGTAATCCTGAGTTACTGCCAAGTAGTCTCCAAGCACCTTAAGCGGCCATACAATAATATCTCCATGACTTTCTTCTTGTTGTATCTTCGTGTATTTATCAAACATGAACCACTGTGGCCAGTTGCCATCATCTTCATATTGATGACTATACAGCGTCAGCAAAATTTCCCGAACCTGTTCGTATTTTTGCGTAGCCATGAAATATTCCACAGGTCCCTGACATACATCCCGGGTTCCCCAAGCAGCGCCACCATATTGCTCTAAACCATGTGGAACCGAATAGTGAACCAGCATGTTATGTGTGTACCACCAAGTCAGAGCGTTAACCTTAAACAGTTCACCTTCTGTTCCGTCCCCAAGCGTCAGGCGGAAGCCATTCATCACACCAGCATAAAACGCGCGATAAGCAGAAATCTCTTCCTCAGCTGAACGATTTCTTGGAGCAAGTGACTTACCATCCAGAAGGCCTTGAATATTCAAGGTCCATTCACTGCTGGCAGACAGCTCCAGAACTGCTAACGGCGCTTCAGTTGGTTGAACAGGAGAGACAAGTCTACCTTCATCCTGCAGAGTTAACTCCGCACCCTGTACCTGTAATTTATACTGTAAGTCGGGATATTCACCAGCACTTAGTGCGCTTCTGTCAGCGGAGAAGATTACTGCTCCACCTTCTTGCTTAGATTGATATGGAAGCTCGTATTCATTAACGTTCATGGTGATTTGATTAGTGACTAAATAACGATAAGCTCGTCCGCTTTCCGAACGCACATTCAGGAATATCTCCGGCGAATCTTCGGTGGTGTAGTTCGTAATAATGAAGCATTCACCATCTGTTCTGTAATACCAACGAGCATAGTTGAAACCAACCTCAAATAGAGAAGGCATGGTCAGCAAACGATATTCACCGTTCCACTCTACATAAATGCGTTGTCCTGAAGCTTTTGGAATGTTAAGCGCATTTCTTGGATTGGACATTAGCTTGTTGAAATTGGTATTTCCAATTACCACTTGGGAGTTAAAGATCCCGTACATATAAGAAGTTGTTGTGATGACCTTATCATTAAGTCGAGCGTTATCCCCACTCATCAGGATATGGCCGTGTGGCCGTTCTACGCGCATTTCTTTCTCTTTTAATACTACGTGCTCATAATTCTCCGTGAAAAAGGAAAGTAGTGTGTCTCCTTCTCTCTCCTCCTGATAACGAACCGGAAACAAGACCCCGATTTCTTTCTCTGTCAGCGAATCTGCAGCCAGCGGTGCTCCCAGCTCCTTCGAGAAGAAAGAACGTTCAAGTGCTGCTTCAGCTTCTAAAGGTAAATCTTTAACAGCATCCCAAGCCGCAGCAATATCATTAGCAAATTCTAGCGCAGTGATCGCTTCTGGATGATCTTGCTTAAAAAATCCGTAGAACACAAACCGTGTTTCCCCGCTCAGCTTCACCCGTTCCGATTGCAGCGCAGTATATGCGAATTCATATTGATAGATCTCATTACTTAATTGCTCACGACCCAAGCTCTCTGGTTGGTTGGTTTCTTTATAGGACAGTCCAAAGAATTGAAAACCGTCTGTTGAGAAGCTTGTTGCCTTGGTAAGTGAACCCTGTTGCAGATATGGGAATTTCCCGCCCTGCGGCTGATTCTGTCTAGAGCAAACAACGTACCCGTTGGATTGATCCTCAAATACCGCATGATCGATATACTGTGACAGGTAAGCTTCATTACTGCGGACAGCGGCGATATCAGCAATCCCTACATCCTGTCCGTACACAAGATCTACCTCTGCATTTTGTCCAGTAAGCTTCACATCCCAGAACCAAGCTCCTCCTGCAGTAGGGGTGAAAATAACTTGATATTCAATATTTTCCGCAGTACCTTCCCAAACCAAACGGTTTCCAGCCTTACGTACAGTGCTTGAAGAATGAATGCCCAGCAAAGGAATGGCTTGAATGTTTCCATCATTGTGCACTCGCAAATATAGATTGGATAATGAACCATCCACAATGCTTGGCAGCAATTGATTGATCATTGTCCGTTCGTAGAGGACTTGGAACAAGTCCCCGCTGTTTGTAAAAGTGAAGGATAGATCCCCGGCGTTTAAACGGATGTTAGTATTCAAATTAGTAGTCATATTATACACTTCCTCCATTACGGCGTTACTGCCGTATATATTCTACTTATGCTAATGTTAAGCAAAAATCCCGTTCTTTAACCTCATTGCTGTTCGAACCGACGAATAATTTAAATCGTCCCGGATCGCTGCTAAAGCTTAGATCGCTATGATAGTAACGAAGCTGCTGTTCGGTAAGTGTAAAGGTCACTTCACGACTTTCCCCTGGTGAGAGGTTGATTTTGGCAAAATCCTTCAGTTCCTTCATTGGTCTGACGACCTCTCCGGAAATGTCTCGGATATACAGCTGCACTACCTCTTCCCCATCCACTTCTCCAGTATTGGTCACCGTAACTTTTATTTCAATAGGCTGATTTTCAGTCATGATATCACCGGACAGAATTGGTTCACTATAGCTAAATGTCGTATAGCTCAGTCCAAAACCAAATGGCAAAAGCGGTTCATTAGGAATGTCCAGATATTGCGAGACATAACGTTTGTCGGCACCCGGAGCATGAAGTGGGCGTCCAGTGTTGAAATGATTGTAATAGACTGGAATCTGCCCAACGGATACCGGGAAAGACATCGTTAATCTTCCTGAAGGATTCTCATCTCCATAAAGTAGACTGGCAATTGCCGCTCCGCCTTCACTGCCCGGGAACCAAGCTTCCAGAATGGCATCTGCATGCTCGTACACACCGGCCAAGTCTAGTGGACGTCCATTAAACAACACCACCACGATAGGCTTATTCAGCTGTTTCAGACGTTGTAAAAGCTCAAGCTGCGCTTCCGGCAAACGGATATCTGAACGGCTGCCCGCTTCTCCACTCATCTCTGAATGTTCACCAAGCGCCAGTACAATCACATCAGCTTGCTTAGCAGCCGCTTCCGCCTCCAGCCACTGTTCCTCTGTAAAGCTATCGACTCCAGAACCTTCTGCAACAGTAATCTTACCCGCACCTGCGCGAGCTTGAAGTGCTGGTGCAAGACGGCTTGCCTCTTCCGTTGAACCCAACCACGACCACGGTCCAAGAATATCTCCGCTAGTAGCAAACGGTCCAATTAGCGCAATCCGTTGCTCTGCAGCAAGCGGCAGAACCTGATCATTCTTGAGCAGTACGCAGGATTTAGCCGCCAACTCACGCGCCGCATTTCGATGATCTTCACAGAAGATTACCTCACGCTCTTTCTCGACGTCAGCTCCGCGGAACGGATGCTCGAACAAGCCCAATCTTTGCTTCAATTTCAAAATACGAAGCACAGCTTCATCAATAATCTTCTCATCTACTTGTCCATCTGCAACAAGCGCCGGAAGCTGATGAACGTAACAAGCCGTCATCATCTCGATGTCTACACCAGCTTTGATGGCTTTAAGTGCTGCCTCAGCCTCATCCTCGGCGACACCATGTGGGATCAGTTCCTTCACTGCACCCCAATCCGAAATCAATACGCCATCAAATCCCCATTCCTCACGAAGCAGCTGGCGAAGCAGCTTGACGTTGCCGCTTATCGGAATCCCATCAATCGTATTAAATGAAGTCATGACCATCTCTGCACCTTCATCCAGTGCTGCACGATAGGCCGGCAGATAATATTCACGCAGCTGCCGTTCCGATAAATCCACCGTATTATAATCACGACCGCCTTCGGATAGACCATAGGCAGCAAAGTGCTTAATACAAGCCGCCAGACGATCTACATCACCAGTCAAGTCGCTTCCTTGAAATCCGCGCACAAACGCACGGGCAAACCTACCATTCAAATATGGATCTTCTCCTGTAGATTCCATTACTCTTCCCCAACGTGGGTCCCGTACAAGATCCGCCATTGGCGCATAAGTAACGTGCACACCGGAGACCGCCGCTTCTTTAGCCGCAATCTCGGCGCTCAGCTCTGCGCGATCCATATCCCAAGAGCAGCCAATTGCCAGCGGGACCGGAAAAATCGTCTTGAAGCCATGCACAATATCCGCCATCATCAGCAAGGGAATGCCCAATCTATTTTTGCGTAAATGGGCTTCCTGAACCGCAATGACTTGCGCTGCACCTGATAGACCAAGTACAGAGCCGCTGCTCTCGATCATGTGGTCCGTAATTCCCATGGATGCCATAGGGCCAGTGATTTGTCCTCCATCCTCTGCCCCTTCATAGAAATTAGCGGCTAGCTGCTGCAATTGTGCAATCTTTTCTTCAAGCGTCATCTGGTTCAACAAGGTAGTCAGTTGCTGCTCATTCATTTCAAATCCTCCATTGTTCAATTCTGCCGATGCCTATGAATGGAAAAACCCGTGTGCAAGAATTGCACGCGGGTCCTGTAGGTTCATTCCTACATGCATAGGGCGAAAGCTATTTTTTTAGATTGTTTAGTTCATCTAGAACCGGCTGAACGAGGGATTGTTTGCTCTTAACCCATTCTTTCCAGTTCGCCTCTAGATCGCCTGGTTTCAAAATCAGGTTAGTGTATTCTGTAGCATAGTCAAAGGAAGCCTGATTTTTAGCCTTGGAATCATACAACTGGTAGTCCCAGTCATATTCAGCCGTTGCTTTGTCTTTTAACGCAAGCTCAGCTTTTTCCTTGAACAGTTCTACAGAACGATCGCGATATTCTTTTTTGATCGCAGGGTTCACGACACTAAAGTCATCCGCCAAGACATACAGTCCTTCAAAACGGTTCGGATATTTCTTATCCAATGTTGTTCCTTCAGGGAGTAGGCTGATTAATTCGCCATTTTCGCCTTTTTTCCAGTCTGTTCCTTCAAAGCCCAAGTTAACGGTCAATTGACCTTCTTTACTTGTTGTATATTCCATGAAGTCCATAATCCGTTCAAATTTCTCTTTGCTAATATCTGGCGAGAAGATTACAGCAGACCAGAAGTTAACTTGATCAAGGTTACGATATTTACCGTCATCGCCAAGTACAATAGCTGTGTGTACTAGGTCATCACTATTTACACCTAGGTTATCATTCATTTTAACGTCCATGTCTTTTCTGTAAGAAGCCAAACCACCTAGACTCGTAATACCGGAAACACCGTTAACTGTGAACTTTTGGCCAGATTCACCATTTTTCCAAGTATAAAACTCAGGGTGCAGTAATCCTTCTTTATAAGTAGTTTGAAGTTCTTTCAGTGCCGCTAACGTTTCATCGTTGGCTGGACCCCATTGGTATTTGCCATCTGCATCTTTATAGAATGCTGACTCTACTCTGGAATGCACGCTATTAGCCATTACAATATTAGTCAAAGCATCGTTGATGTCATAAGAAATAGGAATGAGTTTATCTCCTACCTTGCCAGGGTCTTTCTCTTTAAGCAATCTAGCAAATTCCATCAGTTCTGTAGTAGTGTAAGCATCCTTCAATTCAAAACCAACGGCTTTAGCCCAGTCAGAACGCAGAGCAATTACTCCGATTTGGTTAATAAGCGGATCTGCCGGCTTGTTCTCAAAGTATACCGGTCTTGGCAGAACATAAGTGCCACCTACCGCTTTCTCCAATTCATCGCCAAGTCCTGTCAGCTTATAAGCGGCTGCCACATTCGGCCAGCGTTCTTTCCAGTCATCTGGCAGCTTGTACAGCAGCCCTTGATCAATGTAATTAAGCGCATCACCGTGAACATAGTTCCAGCTTGCTACGTCAGGAAGATCACCAGAGTTAATCCATAGGCGAAGCTTCTCAGCCCATGAATCCCATTCAATATAGTTGTAATCCCATTTAATATTGAACTTATCCGTAAAATATTTATGATACACGTTATCAAAATCAGATTCTGTTGTCTTAATGGTACTGGCTAACGAAATCTTCAACTCATCTTTATATCCATCTGTTGGATTGCCTGAATTTCCGCTATTAGCATTGTTGTCTGAGCTTGAGCATGCTGCCAACATGATTGGAGTAAGACATAAAACACCGGCAAGGATTGACTTTACAGATTTTCTTTTTAAAATATTCATTTTGTCCTCCTTAAATTGTGTGACTGACCCTCTTTTATATGGATAAATCATAAACCACTAGGTCTTGATAGCCCCTGTAAGTACCCCTTTGGCAAAGTGCTTTTGGAGCATTGGGAAGAAACACATAATAGGAACCATGGTAACGAATACTGCCGCCATTTTCATACCCATAGAGAATGATTGCTTACCCACTGCGTCAACACTTGTGGCATTCGATGCATTCACTTGGGCTTCCATAATGATAGATCGCAACACGTTCTGCAGTGGCATCTGATCCGCTTTCCGCAGGAAGATCATGGCGTCATACCATCCATTCCAGAAGGCTACTCCGTAGAACAATGTGATGGTAGCTACGATTGGAGCAGATAATGGCAGGACTACAGAGAACAGGATTCTCCATTCCCCAGCACCATCAAGTCGCGCAGATTCCATCAGGGACTCAGGCAGACTGCTAAAATAGTTCGACATCAGAATCAGGTTAAACGCACTGAAGCTTCCAGCCAGAATAACTGACCAAAGGTTGCCTGTCAGATGCAGATCCTTCATCACCAGGTACAAAGGTACAATCCCGCCATTAAAAATCATTGTGAACAGGACAAGCATAAAAATCAGCTTTTTGCCCGGGAATTTATTGCGGCTAAGGCCGTAAGCCATACTTGTCGTTAAGAACAAGCTAAGCGGTAGTCCTAAGATTAAGATCTTAAAGGTATTCCAATACCCTGTCCCGATCCGCCCATCAGCAAAGAGTGCCCGATAGGATTCCAGTGTTGGGTTCTTCGGAAATAACATCATAGGGTTATCAGCGTATTCTTTTTGCGTAGAAAAAGAAATCATAATGACATTCCAGAATGGAATAAGAATGGCCAAAGCGCCTACACTCAGAATTACGAAAATCACATAATCCATAGCAGTCATTTTTTTATGGTCTTGCATAATTGTCAGCTTTTTTTTACTCATACATTTGCACTCCTTTCTTACCGGAATAAACCGTCTCCGCCCATAAGTTTGGCAGCTCTGTCTGCCAGAATCAGCAGAATCATATTAACAAGTGAACGGAACAAACTGACTGCAGTGGAGAATGAAAAGTCTGTTGAAGACTGGAACGTGATTCGGTAGATATACACATCTAGTACTTCCGAGACGTTTTTCGTTGCAGCGTTGCTCAAGTTAAAGATTTGGTCAAATCCAGATGACATCAGGCCACCGACGGAAAGGATAAACATAATCGTAATCGTCGGAAGAATGTTAGGCAGAGTAATGCGGAACATTTGCTGCAAGCGTGTAGCACCATCAATCTGTGCGGATTCATATTGGTCTGTATCAATACCAGAGATAGCGGCCATAAAGATAATGGCTCCCCAACCTGCTGATTTCCAGATATCCGTAAGATACAACATCGGAACGAACATTTTTTCAGAACCCAGGAAGTTAATGCCTGTCCCGCCAAACATTTGAATGAGGCTGTTGACCAGACCATCATAGGAAAGCACATTGATAACAACCCCGGATACTACGATCCATGACAGGAAGTTCGGAAATGTAAACACCGTCTGTAAAGCTTTTTTGTAACGATTCATGCGCAGTTCATTCAGCAGCAATGCCAATATGATTGGAAAAGGGAACTGAATAATCAGCTTACCGATGTTAATGGTTAACGTTCTCCATACGGCGTCAATAAAAGCCGGGTCACGGAACACATAGGTGAAATTCTCGAATCCGCTCCATGGGCTGCCCCAAATTCCTAAATTCGCTTTAAAATCTTTAAAAGCCAGAGATAGACCACCCATCGGCAGATAAGCGAATAGGAAAAGCCACACTAGTCCAGGAAGCACCAGAGTATAGACCATTCTGTTCTTCCAGACTTCTCTTAGGAACAGTTGGAATCTGCTGTCGTTCATTTTTTTAGCCGGTATTGCAACTTCGGATTTCAATTTGCATCTCCTCACTCTGCTTATGTCTTTTAGTTGTACAAGAAATCAAAGGTTGTCTTCAGATGTTCCTCCCAGAATCGCCATTCATGAGTTCCAGAGGTCTCAACATACTGAAATTCATAAGGGGTCGTCTCCAGGTAAGCTGCGAATTCCCGATTCATCTCCACAAACGGATCTTCCGAACCACAGCAAGTCAGAATCGAAGGCAGATTACGTTTATCGTCGACCAATTTAGCGGCTAAAGCGTACAGATCCTGATCCGGCTTAATTTGTAAGCGTTTTCCAAAAGTACCCGCCATCTCCCTCGCCATGTCCTTGGACATTTGCGGATCGTTTAATCGTTTCTGGAGATCGGTAACTCCTGATAACGAAACCACTTTGCTGTAACGCTCGGGATAGGTAAGTGCACATTTCAGAGCGCCATACCCGCCCATCGATAAACCAGCGATATACGTCTTCTGCGGATTATCATCCAACCTCATCATTCGGCCACAAAGCTCGGGAAGCTCATGGGTCACATAGTGGAAGTAATCCAGTCCGTACTCCATGTCTGTATAATAGCTCCTGTTTACTTGGGGCATTATGACTGTACAACCATATTGACTTGCATACTGCTCAATAGTAGTCATCCTGTGCCATGTACTGGCGTTATCACCAGCACCATGCAGCAGGTAGAGCGTTCCTCCAGACATGTTGCCTGAATCGACGGGAGAGATAATACTGATGGTCGTTGTCATTCTCAAGGTAGGAGAGCCTGTCTCAACTGTTAATAATGCCATGAGTTATCTCCTTTTCGTTCTTATTCATTTGTTTATTTTCTTGCAAGATCCCCGCTTAACCAGTACAGATTCGAATACCATATGTTTGTTTTGCGAATCACCTGTGATCAGGTCAAACAAAATTTCAACACTGGCCTTCGCCATATCCACTCCGGGTTGGCTGATCGTATCCAGAGATGGATGATAATATTCTGCCATTTCAATCCCGTCGAATCCGATAATCGAAACATCATTTGGAATTGATAAGCCCAAGGACAATAACGCCTTAGCCGCCCCAATGGCAATCGTATCTGATGCAGCAAAAACAGCAGTGATATCTTTTTTCTTATTGAGCAGACGTTTGGTAGCTGTAAAGCCTGAGCTTGGACTATATTCACAGTCCTCTACCATTGAAGGGTCGTACTCAATTCCATGCTCCTCAAGCGCCTTGATATAACCCATAAGCCGCCGGTTACCTGTTGTATTTTGCACCAGAGGAAATCTGGCCAAAAAACAGATATTGCGATGTCCTAATGAGATTAAATAGCTGACAGCCTTATAAGATTCCTGAAGATCATCAATGATCACGCTTGAAAAAACAGCAGGATCGACTTCTTTTGTAGTCGTGATGGTAGTCAGAACAAATGGAATTTTTAATTGTTTGAATTTATCTTCGGAGTGATCATACGTTCCGCCCATAAAAATTACGCCATATAGATTTTTTTCTTTTACAAGCTGTAGAGCGATATCGATCTCGTCTACTCCATCTTCTACATGCTGGATCATTAGCGGACATCCCCGCAGGTTCACCTGGCGTTCAACTTCTTTGATCATGTCGGCAAAAAACGGGTTTGAGATCCCTTTTACCATTAGCGCTATGGTATTGGATCGCGTTTTTTTCAAGTTGCTCGCATTACCGTTTGGAATATAGTTATGTTCTCTAACAACCGCCATCACTTTAGCTCTAGTTGTATCGCTTACAACACCGCTATTATTGATTACTCTGGAGACTGTGGCGATACCCACGCCTGATAGCCTTGCAATATCTTTGATATTCATAATTACCTTGCTCCACTCCTATGATGAGTCCCCCCTTCACCCGATGAAAATCAGGTTGTGGAAACGCATGAAATGATGGGAAACGTTTCCCATGACATCATTTTGAGTCCTTTGCGCGTTTTTTCCGCTTACTCCGTCCATTATGAACAGGTAATTTTTATAAGTCAACTAAAAACACAAAAAAAATTGTGATTCATCACTTTTTATTTGGTTAAAATTACAATAAGTATATAGTTACTAAATCAATGAATTAGAAATAATTGTAATTTATATATCAAATAATAGTTCCACTTGCTTTATTGACTTTAAAATAAGAATGGAATACCATCAATTTAGTGATTTTCATCGCAATAACAGAAAACGTTTCCACTCATTTTTCTAGTTTTTCTTTTTGTCACTTCGCTATCCTAGCTAAGAATATCAAGAGAAAGAAGGACTCTTTTTATGTTGAACATGGCTCCATTCGCAGCTAAGGCTCGTGAACGAAACCTGAATATTTTCAATGTTCGTGTGCTTCAAAACGGAAACCTTGTGGGAAAACTGGATCTCACGGAGGATATTCGGCGCTTGCAGCATTCCGTCAGCAAGTCTTTTACTTGTATGGCAGTAGGTCTTGCCATTGATGAAGGGAAGCTGACACTGGAAACAACGCTTAGAGATGTTTTTCCGGAGTATGCCTCTCCTCTTAAACAAACACCTCCTTCCATGCAGCCCGGAGATATAACTTTGTTCGATTTGCTGCGAATGAGTACAGGGCACGACTCCCCTCCATTTTGGGCTGAGGAGAGATTAGCCTTGAAGGATAAGAATTGGGTACAGCATTATTTGTCTCTGACTTTAGACAGAGCTCCCGGCGAGAAATTTACATACAGCAGCGGAGATACCATTATGATCTCTGCAATGGTGCAAGCCCGCGTCGGGCAAACCGTAAAGGATTATCTGTTACCTCGTTTGTTTGCACCTCTGGGCATAAACAATGTCGATTGGGAAACAACACCTCAAGGGGTAACCCTTGGCTGTGCCGGACTTCAGATTAGCACGGAAGAGTTAAGCCGGTTTGGACAGCTGCTTTTACAGCAAGGAAAGTGGCAGGGCCAGCAACTAATTCCCGCAGCATGGATCAATTTTGTTACACAAAAACAGATCGACAATGATGGAAATGGCGACTGGGGAGAAGGATACGGCTGCCAATTCTGGCTCTGCTCCCACGACGCTTACCGTGCCGATGGCGCTCATGGACAATTCTGTCTTGTGGTGCCGGACGCTCAAGCAGTCATTGCAATTAACAGCATGGAAGATAACATGCAGGGAATCCTGGATACCGTCTGGGAGGAAATCTGGCCGCTTCTTTAGAAGCGGTCTTTTTTTATGGCTTGAGGTTAGCGTGCGCATAATGGGTAATTTACATTCTTCGGCGATTAGTACTTAACACCGCCAAGTAACCAGCGCTGTCTCAGGCTGAGAAGGCTTGCGGACTCAGGTGACGTTATTTACTCTTTTATCGCCTTTTGAGCAACGTTTCGGACTCCAGCGCAGCTATTCCTGAGAAAGTGGCTCATTTGGGGCACGTTTTGGCACCAATAGCGACGATGGAGTCCGATGACATCGCAAATGTGGCACTTTTCAGCATTTAAGGTCCTCTGGGTCCGATAGCTGCTGCGTATGTACAATTTAAGTAACTAAACAGATGATAAGTAACTAAACACGCCCAAGCGTTCACACCAATAAATGCTCAAACCGTAAGTCCCCAACGCCAAACACGCCATGCAGTCAACACCAATAGATCCACAACACCAAGTAACCAGCATTACTTAGACTGAGGAGGCTTGCGGACTCAGATGACGTTATTTACTCTTTTATCGCCTTTTGAGCAACGTTTCGGACTCCAGCGCAGCTATTCCTGAGAAAGTGGCTCATTTGGGGCACGTTTGGCACCAATAGTGACGATGGAGTCCGATAACATCGCAAATGTGGCACTTTTCAGCATTTAAGGTCCTCTGGGTCCGATAGTTGCTGCGTATGTGCAAAATAAGTAACTCATCACACCAAGTAATCAGCACTTTCTTTCTCAGACCGAGGAGGCTCGCGGACTCAGGTGACGTTATTTACTCTTTTATCACCTTTTGAGCAACGTTTCGGACTCCAGCGCAGCTATTCCTGAGAAAGTAGCTCATTTGGGGCACGTTTGGCACCAATAGCGACGATGGAGTCCGATGACATCGCAAATCCCGCACTTTTCAGCATTTAAGGTCCTCTGGGTCCGATAGCTGCTGCGTGTGTACAATTTAAGTAACTAAACAGATGATAAGTAACTAAACACGCCCAAGCGTTCACACCAATAAATGCTCAAACCGTAAGTCCCCAACGCCAAACACGCCATGCAGTCAACACCAATAGATCCACAACACCAAGTAACCAGCATTACTTAGACTGAGGAGGCACGCGGACTCAGATGACGTTATTTACTCTTTTATCGCCTTTTGAGCAACGTTTCGGACTCCAGTGCAGCTATTCCTGAGAAAGTAGCTCATTTGGGGCACGTTTGGCATCAATAGTGACGATGGAGTCCGATAACATCGCAAATGTGGCACTTTTCAGCATTTAAGGTCATCTGGGTCCGATAGCTGCTGCGTATGTGCAAAATAAGTAACTCATCACACCAAGTAACCATTACTTTCTGAGGCTGAGGAGGCACGCGGACTCAGATAACGTTATTTACTCTTTTATCGCCTTTTGAGCAACGTTTCGGACTCCAGTGCAGCTATTCCTGAGAAAGTAGCTCATTTGGGGCACGTTTGGCATCAATAGCGACGATGGAGTCCGATGACATCGCAAATGTGGCACTTTTCAGCATTTAAGGTCCTCTGGGTCCGATAGCTGCTGCATATGTGCAAATGTGATCTAGTCGCTCGAAGTTTGATGTTCAATGATGGTTAGCAGCTCAACACACCAAGTAACCAGCATTACTCAGACCGAGGAGGCACGCGGACTCAGATGACGTTATTTACTCATTTATCGCCTTTTGAGCAACGTTTCGGACTCCACAGCAGCTATTCTTGAGAAAGTAGCTCATTTGGGGCACGTTTGGCATCAATAGTGACGATGGAGTCTGATAACATCGCAAATTCCGCATTTCTCAGCATTTAAGGTCATCTGGGTCCGATAGTTGCTGCGTATGTACAAATGCGGGCTAGATGCTGGAAGTTTAATGTTCAACGATGACTCGAATTTCGACGTTTAAATCAAGAAGGAAGACAAAGCACCCCGTGTGTGACCTCGAACTAAAACTCGCGCACGCAAAAACAGCCTTCCCGAAGGAAGGCTGTTAATTGACGTCCCGGAAGGGATTCGAACCCCTGACCGTGCGCTTAGAAGGCGCATGCTCTATCCAGCTGAGCTACCGGGACATATAAGAAATAAATACTATGTATTGACGCAACGATATTTATTATACCTTATTCAGCGGATTTTTCAAGTCAAAACAACTTAGAAAAATAATAAAAGTGTTTCCGGTGCAGCTTTTTCACACATCAGCGTAACCACAGGAAATGAAAAAAACGGCATTTCTGCCGTCCTTTTCAGCCATTCCAGTGTGCGTTTTACAAACCTTCGCTATTTACTCCAGCTTTCGAAAACGCTTCTCCAGCTGCTTTTTTAAATCCCCAAAAGTGAGTAATTCTCGTTGAAATTTGGAATGCTCATCTTCTGGCGACATGAAGTTACTGCCTGTAAATGCACTCGAGGTCACATCTTGAAAAGCGTCATGCATATTGTTATCAAACCAATCGGTAGAGGTATCAGCATCATTAGTCAGAATACGGACAATCTCATATCCTTCTTCACGCCGATCCTCAACGATATACACCAAAAGCGCAGGATCACTAACAGCACCCGGCAAAACACCCACTTCTGCACAAGGCGCACCATCGTACTCCATCATTCTGCGAATTTTGGCGTCTTTAATATAATACACCTGTCATCCTTCCCTCCTGGCAAATTCCCCTCTCCCCTAGTGTTCGGATAAGGACATACATTTTATGCCTTCCTTCGGCATATATCTGTATTACTTGGCAAAAAAGTAAGGACAACAATCGCACAAAAGAGAGGATGAACCATCATGTGCGGAATAACCGGATTTATCCAGTGGCGCGGAGATCTCACTCAGCACTCGCAGCTGCTGGTCAAAATGACTGAAACTTTAGCAAACCGCGGCCCCGATGCAGCCGGAACCTGGATCTCAGGCCCCTGTGCTTTCGGTCACCGCAGACTTAGCGTTATCGATCCGGAGAACGGTGCCCAGCCCATGATCACCCGCCATGAGGAACAGGTATACGCGATTGTTTACAACGGCGAATTATATAACGCCCTCGAACTCAAACAGGAACTTAAGCAGCGAGGGCATCAATTCCGCACCCAGTGCGATACAGAAGTGCTGCTGCATTCCTATATCGAATGGGGGCCGGATTGCGCAGAGAAGCTCAATGGAATCTTTGCTTTTGCAGTATGGGACGGTCTTCGGGACCAAGTCTTTTTTGCACGTGACCGTTTAGGTGTGAAACCCCTGTTCTATAGCAAGGTTGATGACGTCCTAGTTTTTGGCTCAGAGCCTAAGGCGTTGCTGCAGCATCCCAAGGTACAACCAATCGTGGGTCCTGAAGGTCTCGCAGAAATCTTCATCATCGGTCCAGCGCGTACACCGGGTCATGGTGTTTATAAGGATATGCAAGAGCTTCGTCCAGGTCATGCTATGATCTATAGCCGTGAAGGTCTGCGCAGTTATGCCTATTGGAAGCTGGAGAGCGCAAAGCATACTGACAATGAAGCAGAGACGGCCGCTAAGGTGCGTGAACTGCTCCAAGATACACTCGAACGCCAACTGGTCTCAGACGTCCCTGTTTGCTCTCTTTTGTCGGGAGGGCTGGATTCCAGTGCGCTGACGGCACTTGCAGTGGATTACTACAACCGGAATGGTCAGGGACAAGTGGATACTTATTCCGTAGACTATGTAGATAACGACAAACATTTCAAAAGTCATACTTTCCAGCCGGGAGCAGATGGGCCGTGGATTAAACGAATGGTCGATGAATTAAATACAAATCACCACTACATCTCGTTCGATACCCCGGAGCTTGTAGAAGCGCTGGATAATGCTTTGTACACTAGGGATTTACCAGGGATGACCGATGTGGACTCTTCTTTGTACTTATTTTGCCGGGAGATTAAAAAGAACGCGACAGTAGCTATTTCCGGTGAAGCGGCGGATGAGATTTTTGGCGGATACCCTTGGTTCCACCGTGAGGAAATGCTCTCCTCAGGCACTTTTCCTTGGTCAGTTGCTCCGAAAATGCGTGCAAGTCTACTTTCCCCAGAAATTAACGAGTGGATTCGTCCACTGGAATATTTGGGTGACAGATATAGTGATGCGGTGGCTGAAGTTCCGAAATTGGATGGAGAAACAGGAAAACAAGCACAAATGCGCGTAATGTCCTATCTGAATATCACCCGCTTCATGCCTACTCTGCTAGACCGTAAAGACCGAATGAGCATGGGCGCAGGGCTAGAGGTACGTGTTCCTTATTGTGATCACCGACTCGTTCAATATGTATTTAATATTCCGTGGGAAATCAAGAATCTGGGGGGCCGTGAAAAAGGGATTTTGCGTAAATCTCTTGAAGGCATTCTTCCAGACGATGTGCTCTACCGCAAAAAAAGCCCTTACCCCAAAACTCATAATCCTGCCTATTTAAATGCGGTACGAACTCAGGTATTAAACATTCTGGATGACTCCACTTCACCCCTACTTCCGCTAATTGATGCTGCCAAAATCCGTGAGATCGCCGCTTCCCCGGAATCCTCAACCAATCTGCCTTGGTTCGGCCAGCTCATGTCCGGTCCTCAGCTGTTTGCTTACCTCGCCCAAGTGGATCTCTGGCTGCGTAAATATAACGTCTCCATCCAATAAGCGCGTAGAGAACTGAGGTAATCGACAAGCCAAACAGCAAGTCCCCGTATCCGGTGGCTTGCTGTTTGGCTTGTATTTGCAATGATTACTCTACGATCTTATCTGAAAGATCTTTAAAAGTTAAAGTTGTCCGGGTCCGGGCCAAATCGATGGTCTTTGTTCAAGCCCTCGATAGCTTTGACATCCTCGTCACTAAGCGTAAAGTCAAAGAATCCGGCATTCTCCTTGATTCGATCCGCATGTACGGATTTAGGAATCGTAATGACACCTTGCTGCAAATCCCAGCGAAGTACAATTTGAGCAGGGGTCTTGCCATACTTCTCAGCCAACTCTTTTAAGAGCGGTAGATCAAGATTCCCCTGCATTAATGGACTCCATGCTTCAAGCTGAATACCCTGTTCATTGGCATATTTCAGCAGCTCGCGCTGAGTCAACAGCGGATGGAATTCCACCTGATTCACCACAGGCACCACTCCGGTATCCTCGATGATATCTTTCAGATGATGAACCTGAAAATTGCTCACGCCGATAGATTTGATGAGGCCTTCTTTTTGCAGATGAATTAAGGCCTTCCATGTCTCACGATATTTCCCTGCCACCGGCCAGTGTATGAGATACAGATCTAGATAGTCCAGACCCAGCTTGCGCCGGCTATCCTCGAACGCTTTTAGCGTAGATTCATAACCTTGATCAGGATTCCGTACTTTCGTTGTAATAAACAACTCATCCCGAGCCACTCCACAATCACGAATAGCTTGTCCTACGCCTTCTTCGTTATTGTATCCGGCTGCCGTATCAATACTGCGATATCCTAATTCCACTGCGGTTTTGACCGCATGAATAACCTCTTCGCCATCTTTAGTCTTATACACGCCAAGACCCAGCCACGGCATGGTCACCCCGTCATTTAAAGTAGGACCACCCGAGAACGGTGCATTCAATTCACTCATCGCTTAACCCTCCAAGCTTATTGTTATTTCGTTAAACATACTTAACCTATTTATCCACTTAAGAAGCAAACGCTACCATAAAAAGTATAGCAGATGGCTTCATCATTCCCCAAATCCTTACAAAAAAACGGAGGCGTAAGCGCCCCCGCTCTTCTTTATTTCTCAATTAGTTTGAAATCATCAAAATGGAATTCAGGAGAAACAATACAGGATACCAGCGTCGGCTCTTTGCCTAACGAGCGCGCGGCCTGCCATACTCCCGCTGGAACAACCACTTGTGGCTGCTGGCCTGCAGCAATATCGAGACCCAGAATAACTTCCTGCACATCCTCAGGCTTATCTCCATTACCTCCGAGACTTAGCACGATTGGACTACCGGAATGCCACAACCAAACTTCATCGGACAATACAGTATGCCAATCAGATTGTTCGCCTTCGTGAAGTAAAAAATAAATTGAAGATGCCGAATGACGTGATCCAGAATAGCTATCGCCTAACACTTCCTGCGAAATTTCAAATTCCGAATTCCAAAGTCTTTTGTACCAACCACCCTCAACGTGAGGCTGTAATCCAAGCAGTTCAACTAGCGGTGAAATTTCTTTTTGCGTCACAGTAGCTTCTCTCCTTCAAAGTTAGCATGAACAACAATAGCTTCTTATGCATAAGGTTGTTTTTGCTTTTTACTTTAACGGAATAAGCTCGAATTGTAAAATCTATTTACTGTCCTTGCTCGCTTTGAAGACTTCTGCAATCGCTCCAAGACTTCCCAGCGTTTCAACAGCGCTTGTTGGCAAGAACACTTTATTAGCAGGACCTTTGGCAATCTCAGCCAGAGCCTCGAAGGAACGATAAGCCAGAACATGCTCATCCAGACCTGCCGAACGAATTAGCTCAATGCGTGATTTTTCTGCTTCTGCCACGGCTTGAATCGCTTTAGCCTCACCGTGTGCTTCCAGCTCTTGCGCCTGGCGAGAACCCTCTGCTTGCCGGATACGCGCTTCTTTATCGCCTTCTGCTTTTAGAATCTTACTTTGTTTATCCCCTTCAGCGCGTAGGATCATATCCTGCTTGGCAGCTTCCGCCTCCAAAACAATGGCACGTTTGCTCCGCTCTGCTTTCATCTGCTTATCCATCGCTTCCTGAATATCCAATGGTGGTTTGATATCGATAACTTCCACACGCTCGATCCGTACGCCCCACTTCTCAGTAGCTTCATCGAGAGCAAGACGGATATCCGTCGAAATCTTTTCCCGTCCAGACAAGGTCTCATCCAATTCCAGCTTACCGATGATTTGCCGCATTGTTGCCGTCGAAATGTTTCTTACCCCATACACATAATCAGAGATACCATAAGTAGCTTCCTCTGGTCCAACCACCTGGTAGAAAATAATCGTATCAATCTGCACCTGCACGTTATCCTTTGTAATTACCGTTTGTGGAGGTACATTCGCTTGTTGAATCCGTAAATCATGGTACGTGCGCACCTGATCAATTACAGGAATCAGAATGTTCAACCCCGGTGTCAGCAGACGATTAAATTTACCGAGCCTTTCCACTACGCCTACCCGTTGCTGTGGTACGATTTTGACTGTTAATGCCACAAAAACTACGACCACTACAATAATAATTGCGATAATTGCCCATTGCATTAGTTCATTTCCCCCCATCGTTCTACTTCGATAATCGTCGTGCCTCTTTTCACTACTCTTACAACCTCATCCTTGCCCAGATTCTGATCAGAGCTCGCGCTCCACGTATCTCCGCCTACCTTCACTTGCCCGTAACGTCCCTGCTCTATCGGCTCAACAACTACTCCTTGCCTACCGATGATTTCTGTACCTGTATCCTTGAACCCACGTGAATGGCGAAATCTTGAAACCAGTGGTTTCGAGAATATAGTCAGACCAAGTGCGACCAGTGATCCAAGGACCACCTGAAACAAAATGGCTTCGGGAACAATCAGCGACACCAAACCTGCGGCCAAAGCACCAATACTAAGCCACAATAAATAAAAAGTAAGCGTCATCATCTCAACAACAAACAGGACACCGGCTGCGATCAGCCAAAACACCCACACAACCATCGGTGAGCCCACCACCTTCCGTATGATACTACTATAACGAAAAGAAACATCGATGCGTTGCATAGTTCCATAAAAAAATATTTCAGGCATGTATATGATTTATATTCATTACATCGGTGGTTATGTGTTTCTTCATGAGTTTCTTGATAAAAGCGAGTATACAAATCCAAAAGGGTTCACTTTTTGAAGAGTCACTATAAATTAGAAAATTGTCCCCCTATATCACCTGATTTTATCCCTAGCGCAATTGCAAGCTATGCTTGAGAATAAGAGTTACCATCACCCATTTATATCTAATTCATCCTAATTATCCAACTTCCAAACAACCTCCTCTATTCATTCAAACCATACACAGCATGTTACATCTTTTAAAATCCAAGAAACAGCAGCACACAAAAAGCATAAAAGAAAGCGCTTACTGATTGGGTAAGGCTTGATTTGGACCGCTGCTTTTTTGCTGCTGAATCTACGAATTGAACTTCAATAGAATGATAGGGACGCCAAGGGTGATGGTGCACTACAACCGACGGGAGGTGAAGGTCAGGACATCTTGCCGAAAAGAATTTCGAACTACACTTTGAATCTAGGAGGTAGAAATTCAATGATCTTCACGAAAAAAGCTTCACGCAAAACCTTTGCAATTGCGATGATCGCCGCGCTTGTTCTGACACTCTTTTCCACCCTGGGCGGCAGTCCCAAAACAGCCAACGCCGCACAGGATTACAAACTGGTTGGTTATTACGCTTCATGGGCCGCTTACGGGCGTGCTTACAATGTAACTGATATCGATCCTACCAAAATGAATGTCATTAACTACGCTTTTGCGGATATTTGTTGGAATGGCATCCATGGCAATCCCGACCCCACCGGACCTAATCCGGTGACCTGGTCTTGCCAGAATGAGCAAGGCCAAGCCATCAGCGTTCCGAACGGTACGATTGTTCTTGGTGACCCGTGGATTGACACTGGAAAAAGCTTCGGGGATGACAAATGGGATGATCCCATCAAAGGTAACCTGAAGCAGCTATGGAAGCTGAAGGAAAAGAACCCGAACCTGAAGACCCTAATCTCCGTTGGGGGCTGGACCTGGTCGAACCGTTTCTCGGATGTAGCTGCGACAGCTGCGACCCGTGAGGTTTTTGCCAATTCCGCGGTTGATTTTATTCGAAAATACAAGATGGACGGCGTGGATCTCGACTGGGAATATCCAGTAAGTGGTGGACTCGCAGGCAATAGCTACCGTCCTGAAGATAAAGAAAACTATGTACTGCTGCTGCAAAAAGTTCGCGAAAAGCTGAATACAGCCGGCGCGGCGGATGGAAAAACCTATCTGCTGACCATTGCTTCCGGGGCAGGCCCAACGTATATCAACAATAATAATCTGGCCGGCATTGCTTCCGTTGTCGACTGGATCAATATTATGACCTATGACTTTAATGGGAGCTGGAACACCACCACTGGACATAATGCTCCGTTGTACTATGATCCCGCAGCTTCCGCTTCGGGCTTAACCGAACCGCAAAATTTTAACATCGATAAAGCGGTAACCTCCTATCTTGCGAATGGTGTACCTGCGAACAAGCTTGTACTTGGCATGGCTTTTTACGGTCGTGGTTGGGGCGGAGCTCCTGCTTCAGGAAACGGCCAATATCAGGTGTCCGCTGGCATCTCACCAACGGGTACATGGGAAAAAGGCAGCTATGATTTCTATGATCTCGAAGCCAATTATATCAACAAAAACGGTTATACCCGCTATTGGAATGATACATCCAAAGTGCCTTATCTCTATAATCCAACAAATCAAACCTTTATCAGCTATGACGACGTAGAATCCTTTGGCCACAAGATCAGCTACCTGAAGTCCAAAGGTCTTGCAGGTGCTATGTTCTGGGAAACAAGTGGTGACCGGAACAAAACACTAACCAATAAACTAAACGCCGATCTTGGTGGCGGAGTGGTGCAGCCGACACCGACACCGACACCGACACCGACACCATCCACATCACCAACACCAACTGCAACCGCTACACCTACTGCAACTCCAACTGCAACACCAACACCAACGCCAACTGCAACCGTGACGCCAACCCCAACGCCTACACCGGGACAATGTTCGGCAGCGACCTGGGGTGCAACAACCGTATACACTGGCGGACAGCGTGTCTCCTACAATGGCTCAGTCTATGAAGCCAAATGGTGGACGCAAGGGGATCGTCCTGATCTTAGCGGAACTGATGGGGTCTGGAAATTCATCAGCGTATGCGGAACAGCGACACCAACACCAACTGCAACTGTGGCCCCAACTTTAACACCTACGGTAGCACCAACGCCTACCGCAACCGTTGCACCTACGCCTACTTTAGCGCCAACGCCAACTGCAACCGTTGCACCTACACAAACTCCTTTACCTACCGCTACGCCTACTTCGGAAGGGTCTAGCTGGGGAACAGGCGTTGCGTACAAAACAGGTGATGTCGTCGCTTATAACGGAAAAACATATACCTGCTTGCAGCCCCACACTTCACTTCAGGGCTGGGAGCCAGCCACCACACCTGCGCTATGGAAGCTCAATTAAAGACTTGCAGGAAGCATCGTTCCTGAAATAACATCATCCCCCTTTGGAGGTATATTAAATATGATTGCAAAAGCACGTGCTAAGCGCAAAATATCCATAAGTTACCTTGCTGCGCTAATGAGCCTAATCGTTCTGGTTCCACTTTACACCGGGACAGGTGCATCCTTACCAGTGGCCCATGCCGCGGAAACAACACCTTCCGCTCCCGCTCCAGCAGCTGATCACCCTCGTAAAATCGTTGCTTACTTCCCAGAGTGGGGCGATCAGGAGAACAAAGGATTTTACACCGTAGACAAGATTCCGTGGGATAAAATTACCCATATTAACTACGCCTTCGCCAAGGTAAATCCTCAAACGAACAAGATTGATCTCATGGACCGTACAGCTGCAATCGAAAAAGACTATCCCGGTCAGCTGACCACCTTGCCTTTTAAGGGGCATTTTAACCAACTGGTTAAGTACAAACAGCTCTATCCTGATGTCCGCACCCTGATTTCTGTTGGCGGCTGGTCGGGTTCCGGAGGGTTCTTCAACATGGCGAATTCGGAAGCCGGGCGAGAAGCTTTTGCCAATAGTGTTGTGGATTTTCTGCGTACCTATCAGTTCAACGGAGTAGACATCGATTGGGAGTACCCTTCTGGCACTGGGCAGTCCGGTAATCCTAACGATTTTGCCGTGGCAGAACCGCTGCGTACAGTTAATTACAACAACTACGTTCTTCTTATGAAAAAACTCCGCGAAAAGCTCGATCTGGCAGGTTCACAAGACAATCAGAAATATGACCTGACTATTGCGGCCACCGCCTCTTCCTGGATTCTTGGGGGCATGAAGCTTGGGGAAGCCAATCAGTATTTAGACTGGGCGAACCTTATGACCTATGATTTCCATGGGGCTTGGAATGGATATGTTGGGCCGCATTCTGCACTGTACCCGGATTCCCGCGATACTGAAACTGCTGCGCTGGGTACTCCGGTTCTGAATACCGACTGGGCGGTCCGATACTATCTTGGAACGCTTCCTCCGGAAAAAATCGTGATCGGAGTTCCTTATTATTCACGAGGCTGGAAAAATGTGAATGGAGGCATCAACAATACCGGCCTTTACGGCACAGCTCCGACAACCGGTGGGGGAGCAGATGGCCAATACGGGATCTGGAATGATCCCGCACCAGAGCAGCCTGCTGGTGCAAATCCGATCTGGCATGTGCTAAATCTGCTCAAAGATCCAGCGAATAAGCGTTACTTCGATCCTGTTACCAAAACACCGTACTTATTCAATGCAGACAAGAAGATTTTTCTTACGTATGAAGATAAGGAATCTCTTGGCTACAAGCTGGATTACATCAAGCAAAAAGGCTTGGGAGGTATGATGTTCTGGGAACTAACGGGCGATTACTCTGAGCAGAGCGATGGCACTTATACGTATGGCAATTCTCTGACCGATTTTGCCTATGATCAGCTGAAGACAGCCACGCCACCGGGTGGAGCTCCTAAGCCGCAGTTGCCTGAACCTAAAAACTTCATCCTCAGCTTCAGCGGCGCCTATGATCATCCCAACTATACCTATTCATTAAAAATAACGAACAATACCGGCACAGATATTTCCGGTGGCTGGAAGCTGGAGTTCGACCTGCCAACAACTACAACCCTAACCTCGGCATGGGGAGCCGGTAGCGTTGAGCAAATCTCCACGGCCTGGGATTTCAACCGCTACCGTATTACAGGTACAGCTACTCAAACTATTGCGAATGGAGCTTCACTTGAAATTCCGGGTATGATGAAGCTAAACTTTTCAGGCGGTCCACAGCGAATCACCCTGAACGGAAACTCGTCCCAACAGGAATACGATAAACTGTACGGAGGCATTACACCTACGCCAACACCAACACCGTCTGCATCACCGACACCGACTCCGACGACTACACCAACACCAACACCAACACCTACAACAACACCGACTCCGACTCCGACGGCAACCGTGACGCCTACGCCAACTGTAGCGCCAACACCTACTCCTACGCCGGGACAATGCTCGGCAGCGACCTGGAATGCGGCAACCGCATATACTGGCGGACAACGCGTTTCCTACAGCGGCTCACTCTATGAAGCCAAGTGGTGGACACAGGGAGACCGTCCCGATCTTAGCGGACCGGACGGTGTCTGGAAATACATCAGCGTGTGTGGAACAGCAACTTCTACACCAACGGCAACTGTAGCTCCAACAGTAACACCGACTTTGACACCAACGGTGGCACCGACGCCTACTGCAACCGTTACTCCAGCGCCTACGGTGGCACCGACGCCCACCGCAACCGTAACACCGACGCAAACTCCATTACCGACTGCTACTCCTACTTCGGGAGGGTCTAGCTGGGTAACAGGAGTTGCTTATAAAGTAGGTGATGTCGTCGCCTACAGTGGAAAAACGTATTCCTGCTTGCAGCCTCACACTTCACTTCAGGGGTGGGAGCCAGCTTCCACCCCTGCTCTTTGGAAGCTGATATAATCCGGTACTCTCCTTGATTCCAACAAGGAGAACATCCCATTATTAGTGCAGAGGCATTCTCATCCTTTGGGGCTTACGTTACGGACCCAGTTGACGTTATTTACAAATTTCAAGCCTTTGGAGCTGTGTATCGGACTCCAGTGCTGCTATTCCCTATAAAATGCTTCTTTCGGGGTGTTTTTCGTGCCCATAGCGACTTTGGGGTCCGTTCGAATCTCAAATATCGGATAAAGCTGCGTTTAAGGTCAGCTGTGTCCAGGTAGCCGCTTCATACGGTTGAATGTGCTAGAATCGAACGAAGTTTGATGCTTTGTTTAAGGGGAAGGAATAAAAAACGGGGGTGCCCAGCAGCCATTTCGCGGCTTTTGGACACCCCCACTTTTATATAAAAATCTATTCCTGCGATAGGCCGCCTTCGGCTGCCAGTTTTTTCTCCAGCTTTGCCGTCAGCAGTCGCAGTGCAGTTCCTCGATGGCTAATCTGCTGCTTCTCTTCCAGCGTAAGCTCGGCCATAGTTTTTTCATGTTCCGACAGATAAAATAGCGGGTCGTAACCGAAACCGCCAGCACCTGATGGTTCTGAAGTAATCCAACCTTCGACCGTACCTTCTGCGGTTAGCTCCTGCTTGGAAACTGGATCGTACAGCGATAAAGTACAGACGAACCTAGCCGTGCTCAGCAAAGGCTGATCTGTGTCTTCCCCCTGTTTCAATCTCTCTAGCTCGCTAAGCAGCTTCAGGTTATTTTCCCCATCCGTAGCGTCTTCACCGGCAAAACGTGCAGAGTACACACCCGGTCTGCCATCCAAAGCATCTACACAAAGACCCGAATCATCAGCGAGTACCGGAATTCCAAGTGCATCACCTACGGCTTTGGATTTTTTAAACGCATTCTCTGCAAAAGTAGCTCCGTCTTCCACCACATCGGGCAGATGCGGATAGTCATACATACTCTTAACTGTCAGGCCCAGCGGGGCAAAAGCGTGCTCGAATTCGCGCACCTTCCCCTTATTCTTCGTTGCGACAATGAGAATATTGCCCTTGGAATTCATGTTACACCTCTTGGCCCGGCTGGCCGGAAGGGATTTTCAGAGCAATCGCTCCGAGCGCTTCTTTTTGCGCCGCAATCAGTTCATAAATTCCCTTCTCACCTAGACCTAATAATAGGTCCAGCTCTTGACGCGAGAATGGTCTTTCTTCGCCAGTCCCTTGTACCTCAACAAAAGCACCGCCGCCGGTCATGACTACATTCATATCCACTTTGGCTTTAGAATCCTCTTCATAATTCAGATCGAGCAATGTTTTATCTCCTACAACACCTACACTAATTGCTCCCAAAAAGTCTGTTATAGGAAAAACAGCCAGCTTGTGCTGTAGTGCAATTTTATTAATAGCAAATGCCATGGCAACAAAAGCGCCTGTTATCGAAGCCGTCCGAGTTCCCCCATCCGCCTGAATCACATCACAATCCAGCGTAATACTGCGTTCACCTAACGCTTGTAAATTCACCACGGAGCGAAGCGCACGGCCGATCAGCCGCTGGATCTCCATTGTACGTCCGGTAAGTTTACCGCGTGCAGCTTCACGTTGATTACGGGACTGGGTGGCCCGAGGAAGCATCGAATATTCGGCAGTTACCCAGCCTTTTCCTTGTCCTTTAAGAAACGGAGGCACTTTTTCCTCTACAGTAGCCGTACAAATAACTTTGGTGTCTCCCATCTCAATGATCACGGAGCCCTCAGCATATTTATTCGTTTGGGTCGTTATTGTCAGCGGCCGTAATTGGTCGTCAGTTCGCCCGTTTGATCTCATCTTTTCTGCCTCCTACATCGTATAGCTAATAGTTTAGTGTGAGTCCCGTTTCCCTGTTGTTCATTGCGGCAGTTCACCGTTCGGGACGTTACGTCTTTTTGAGCAACTTTTATTCTACCAAAGAGGAGGCACAAAAGCATCTTTTAAACCTTAGAAGGTCATTCTATAACGGGAGCTCGTTCAAAAATTCAGGTGCAGAAACAGGTTTGCTATAATCCACATTGTCAGTGTCAGTAATCGATTGTTTGCCGTTCAAACGAATTTGAACCAGAGCATCTTCCGTATTTTGCGCAACAGTCAGAACAACCGATTCCAGCAATTCGGCAGGAACTTCCTTCCCATCTGCGAACATATCGTCAGTCAAGGATACAGTAACAACACCGTTTTGTCCGGCTTCAACCGAATCAAGTGATGTGCCCTGTGTCATAACCATTTCCAGACCGTCTCCGGATTCAGGTCCCGCAATCAGTTCATTGATAGCAGCAGTCAGCTGCTCTTGCCCTGCGGGTACAAAGCGCGTAACCGGAACATAATATTGGATACCGTCAGGAGATGTTGTGGAAAAATAAACAGTAACCGCACTAGAGTTCATCAAAGATGGACCTTGTTTAGGCAGGTTAATGCCCATTGTACGGGACAGCGGGCGATCCAGCGGAGTGCCTTGAAGCGGCATTTCCGTAAGCTTTTTACCATCTACCCAGAACTGCACACCTTTAATGTCATCTTGACCGGTAAGTGTCCAAGTGATCGCTTCAAGGATTTTGCGTTCATCCGCAGCATCGTAGTTGTTAAATTCCGAATTGAACTCAACAACTGCCAGATTCGACTTGTCTACCGTAATGCTTTGCACCTCAGTTCCAGCTGGTAGAATGCCTTGGAAGCCTTCTGGCAATGAGGACGCATATTCTCCCTTATTCACTAATGCCATTAAAGAGTTCTTGAGCGTGCTGGAATCTTTGCTTTTTGGCAGATTTAACGACACTGGAGCGAGTAAGCCGTTTCCATCTTCCAAATATACGGTCGTCCGGTCACCGGAAACCGTTGCTTTATCCGTTGCTTTAGCGGTTTTGGTGCTGTCCTTCACAACTGCTTGTGCATCATCCTGAGCCACTGGACCAAATACACCTGAATCCAAAGTATTATTTCCCTCTGTCTGTAACATCTGCGCTTCAACCTCAGGTGGCGGAGCATCAATCGATGCTGATTCCGAACCGAACAAGCCACAACCGGACAGTGCCAGTGGAACTGCGAGTAGGCAGACTGCGGAAATCCCGCGGATTTGTTGCATTGTTTTCATCATTTATTACCCCTTTCAAGGTTAGATAGCATTTGTACTGCTATGTATACGAGACCTTTGTCCAAAAAATAACAACTGCTTATCCTAAATTGTTGGAAAAGCCTGTGCGCTTTATTTTCAGGTTAGGTTGGATCTAGATATTAATTCACATAGACTCCGTTTTCTGGACAAATACTTTTTCTAAACGTACAATCTGAGATAACACCAGCGCTTAACATCATGCTAACGAACGTTGTAATGCAAAGACTTAACTTACGAGGTGACTAATCATGGCTGATGAACCAATCGCAAAAATACCTTACAGTCTGAACAGCAAGGCAGTCGCAGATGCGACCAAAATGTGGTTGAATAAGCGTGGAGTAAACCTGCAGGAAATCGCAGAGCTCGTTATGTTTCTGCAAAAAAAATATTATCCAAACTTAACGATGGAAGAATGTGTCCATAACGTTGAGATGGTACTCAGCAAACGAGAAGTGCAAAATGCGGTACTTACGGGCATTCAATTGGACATGCTCGCGGAGGAGGGGAAGTTGTTTCCGCCGCTTCAGGATATGATCGAAAATGATGAGGGATTATACGGAGTGGATGAGATTCTGGCTTTCTCTATCGTAAATGTATATGGCAGCATTGGCTTCACCAACTATGGTTATGTGGACAAGCTTAAGCCAGGCGTTCTTGAACGGTTGAACGACAAAAACACCGGGCAGATCCACACCTTCCTCGACGATATCGTCGGCGCGGTAGCCGCTGCAGCTAGTAGCCGAATCGCACACCGTAAGCAAGCGGAGCGTGAGATAGACCTCGAACTTCCGCATTCGCCTGAGGCTCGCGAAGAAGCTGCAAGGAAACTTGCAGAACATGAAAAACAACCGGAGTAACCGGTGTTTTGGGTACACTCTGAGAATTAAAAAGCGATTGTTTCGTAACCCTTGCGGGTTATGAGACAATCGCTTTTTTTAAGGTTGGGTTGGGACAGTTTTAGGGAAAAACTCCCTAAAAAATACCGAAAATCGTTCAAAACCTAAGTTATTAGGGAATTCTTCCCTAATAACTCTACGAAAACCTTAATTTATAGCTACATTCGTAGATTATTAGGGAGAAATTCCCTAATATCCGCTCTACACCCTAACAAACCTCAAAAAACAGGGAGAAATTCCCCAATTAGTCAATACCAACACTTAGTTACTCGGCAAGATGTGTTTCTACCCACGAATAGCGGCATCTGAGTCCGAATAACCTGTGTAACGCATGAGTAAAGTAATCAAATCTGAATCCGAATGCTCAGGTAACGCATGAGTAAAGTAATCAACTGGTAGTTGGTAATGCGATCGGACTCAGGTGACCCTATACTCACATATCCCCTTTGATTTGGACACTTTCGGACTCCAGAGTCGCTATTCACTCAAAAATGACCAATAACTACCCTCTGCACTAGCAATAACGCCTCTCCGGTCCGATACTCACCTCAAAAGTCCCAAAACCCACGAATAGCGGCATCTGAGTCCGAATGATCAGCATGACGCATGAGAAAAGTAATCAAATGTTAGTTGGGTAATGCGATCGGACTCAGGTGACACTATTTCCATAAAACACCCTTGATTTAGTGACTTTCGGACTCCAGAGTCACTATTCACTCAAAAATGACCAATAACTACCCTCTGCACTAGCAATAACGCCTCTCCGGTCCGATACTCACCTCAAAAGTCCCAAAATCCACGAATAGCGGCATCTGAGTCCGAATGATCTGTGTGCATGAGTAAGTAATCAAATCTGAGCAAGAATGATCAGCGTGACGCATGAGTAAAGTAATCAAATGTTAGTCCGAATGATCTGTGTAACGCATCAGTAAGTAATCAAATCTGAGCCCGAATGATCAGCGTGACACATAATCAAAGTAATCAAATGTTAGTCCAAATGATCAGCGTGACGCATGAGTATGTAATCAAAGGTTAGTTGGGTATTCGATCGGACTAAGGAGCTCAATATTCATATAAATAGCACCGAAATATACTCTCTACTTAGTCACTAAAACCAAAACCCAAAAAAGAGCAGTCCCAATAACGCAAGACTGCTCTGTACCTCTACTCGATCATAACATTCATATCTCAATTCATTTCATCATTCATCATTCATCATTCATCATTCATCATTCATCATTCATCATTCATTTCATCATTCATTTCATCACTCTTCGATCCCTTTAGAAACTCTAACTAACATGGTCACCAGCACTTTCAGATGCTGCAAACAATATAGCACCGTCCGCCTCTATCATCACTGCCCGCTCCCGGCGCATCAGCTCCGCCAGATGCGCCAGTGTCTCACTCATCGCAAAGCGCATCTGGTGAACGGTGGTTACCCGTCTGCGAAACAGAATTTCGCAGACGGCGAAGCCGCTCAGCGGGCCGTTTGCGAGCAAGGCTGCCGCGGCATCCAGCCGCTCCTCATGATGAGCGAGCAGGCTGCTGACCCGGTGCGCGAAGCCCATGAACGGTTCCCGATGACCCGGGAACGCCATGCTGACCGGGTAGCTCCCCAGCTCCCGCAGCCCCTGAAGAAACGTCTGCAGCGGCTGTGGATCGCTGCCTGGAAGCAGGCTGACATTGGGCGAAATCTGCGGCAGCACAGCATCGCCGCAGATCATTTGCCCGCTGCCCGCATGATAGAAACTCACATGTCCCGGTGCATGTCCGCCAGTTACAATCAATTGCCATTCACGGCCACCCATCCCGAAAGGCTGTACCTCATTCAGATAAGTTACAACCGGCTGTGGCTCTACTTGAGCGTCAAAGCTCTCCAAATGCGCTTTAATTCCACTCGACCATTCCTCCGACATTCCGTGTCTGATGAAATATAACGGCAAAACTTCATTGATATCCGTGTTACCGCCCCACATCAACATCGCTTCGGCATGAGCACGTTCAGTCATCCATACTTTACATCCGGTCTGCGACTGCAACCATCCCGCCAATCCATAATGATCGGGATGATGATGCGTTACGACGATATCCCGCACGTCCTTCCACGACAATCCCAGCTCCTGCAGGATCGCCTGCCAGCATTTTTCTGTCTCCGGGCTACGCGGACCCGGATCGATAATAGTAATTCTGCCATCCTCATCGGGAAGAATATAGCTGTTCACTTGACGAAGCGGCGAGTCCATGGGTACCGAGACCTGAAGAATGTTCTCGTCCCATGAAGTGATATCCGCCTTAGACATGGTGCGATCACCGCCTTTGAATCTTTTTCCTGATACCATTACGATCGAATTCCACTAAAAATCATCCGCGTGGAGCTTTCTGCATTATAAACCTCATCTTCATAGCTGCCATGCACAGCTTCGAGCTGTAAACCCGCTTCCTCGATCATTCCGCTGAATTTCTCCAAGGAATACAGCTTCACACGTTCATGATATTGACGAGATGTAGAATCATTTTTAGAGGTTAAAATGATGTCCTTCTTCACATACCCATCCTCGATCCGCCGCGACTCATCAATCAGATTCTTTCCATCCTCGCGGGTAGAATGCGGCACCAGATGACGAATCACATACGCAGGGTTCAGATAATCAATAACAAACTTGCCACCCGGCTTCAACATCCGATAGATTTCACGCAAAACCTTTACCTGCTCCTCATCCTCTTCAAAATAACCAAAGGAAGTGAACAGATTAACCACAGCATCGAAACCTCCTATTAACGGTAGGTCCCGCATGTCAGAACGCAGCCAAGTTACCTGCTCCGCTCCTTTTTGAGATCTTGCCTCACGCAGCAATACCTCTGATAAATCTACTCCAGTTACCTCGTACCCTGCTTCCGCAAGCGCCAGTGAATGACGTCCCATCCCACAACATAAATCCAGCACTTTGGAGCCTGGCGGTAGTCCCAGCCACGAGATCATTCGTTCAACTTCTTTACGAGCTCCACCAAAGTCTCGATGTTTGTATACGACCAGATAATCCTCTCCGAAGCTCTTTTCATACCATTCAGTCATGTTGTCTCTCCTCCCACAGGCGTCTTCCTGTAACTCCACTCTATGTATGTTAATGTATCGCCATTGTACAGTCTTTTACTCACAAACTCAAAGAAGAGTTGTCACAGTGGAGCGCTCAGCCCCTTCATGACAACTCATTCCTGTAGCTTCCCTTACACAAGCTGCTGCAAATATACTCGTGCTTCATAAGGACGAAGTTTAAGCGGTTGGATCTGCTCATCTTTTTCCACGGAATAATTAGAAATTAACAGCTCAATATTGTCTGGTTGGAACTCCGCTGGCCATTCGAATACAGGCTCTCCATCATAAAAATTCAGAATAACCAGCAGCCGCTGATCTTCTAATGTCCGAGTATACGCATATATCTCTGTATGCTCTGCGAGCAGCAGCCCGTAGGCTCCATAAACGATGACTTTGTGTTTTTTTCTCAGGGCAATCAGCTGTTTATAGTAGTTGTAAATGGAATCGGGATCTTTAATCGCATTGCCAGCGTTGATCTCCATATAGTTGGAATTTACTTCAATCCAAGGAGTCCCCGTCGTAAAACCACCTGCGTGACCATCGTCCCACTGCATCGGGGTGCGGGCATTATCCCGGCTTTTATGATGAATGGCAGACATAATCTGCTCTTCTGGAACGCCGTTTTTTCGCTTTTCTTCATAATAATTAAGCGTCTCTACATCCCGGTACTCATCAATGGATTCGAAACAGACATTCGTCATACCAATTTCTTCGCCTTGATAAATATAAGGTGTGCCTTCAAGCATGTGAATGAAGGTCGCCAGCATTTTAGCCGAAGGAATCCGGTAAAAAAGGTCGTTCCCAAACCGGGACACTGCGCGCGGCTGGTCATGGTTGCAGAGATAATTCGCATTCCAACCTTTGTCATGCAGAACCGTCTGCCAATTACTCATAATCTTTTTCAGCTCCAGTAGACTCCATGGGACGACATCCCATTTCCCACTACCTGCCGAAGCGGCATCCAGAAACATATGCTCAAACTGAAAAGTCATATTCAGCTCCCGGCGACCATCACCTACATAATCAAGCGCCTGCTCCGGTCCAAGTCCTGAAGTCTCTCCTACCGTCATAATATCGTAGAAATAAAGCACTTTATCATATAAATTCTGTAGCAGGGTATGCACATCTGCCAGATTGGAGAACATTCCATAAGCCCTTACGGTAGGTGTTCCACCTGGATTATCCGCATCCGGGTACCCTTTCGTCTTCACGATATGTGCAATGGCATCAAAGCGGAATCCGTCCACACCCTTCTTCAGCCACCATTCCACCATCTCATGCAGCTTATCAATGACCACCGGATTCTCCCAGTTCAGATCAGGCTGATATTTGGAGTAAAGGTGAAGGTAATATTCATCCGTCCGCGGATCATGCTCCCACACCGAGCCACTGAAATAAGACTCCCAGTTATTCGGGGGACCTCCATTTTTTCCTTTTCGCCAAATATAGTAGTCCCGTTTCGGATTGTCCTTCGACGATCTGGATTCAACAAACCATGGGTGCTCATGTGACGTATGGTTCAGAACCAAATCCATCATCAGCTTCATCCCACGTGCGTGCATCTCCCTCAGCAAATGGTCAAAATCATCCATCGTGCCAAATTCCTTCATAATGTCACAGTAATCACTGATATCATAACCGTTATCATGGTTTGGTGATTTATAAATTGGGCAGACCCAAATCACGTCTACACCTAAATCCTGCAGATAATCCAGTCTGGATATGATTCCTTGCAAGTCTCCAATCCCATCTCCGTTACTATCCATGAAGCTAATCGGATAAATTTGGTACACGACACTCTCTTTCCACCATTTCGGGTTCATTTCTCGGTTACCTCCTATTTAGCTATATGTAGAGTTTAACCACACAAAGCCTAGTAGATAACAATTTACCCCTACTTCCCTAGTCCCTTTTGATATTGTGAGGGCGTAAGTCCGGTCCATTTCTTAAAAGTAGCACTGAAGTGGCGTTCTTCCCCATAGCCCACTAACTTTGCAACGGCGTACATTTTTAAGTTTTGGCGGAGCAGCTTTTTTGCCTCTTCTACCCGGTATTGATGCAAGTAATCGAGAAAATTCACACCCAGCTCCTGGCGGAACAGTGAACTTAAATAAGTATTAGATACATAAGCTTCCTTCGCAACATACTCCAGAGACAGATTGGTATTATATTTGTTACGGATGATCTCAAGCGCTGTAACTACTGTTCGATGCAGAGGGCGATGTTTAGAAAAAGCCTCCACCACATTCTGCATGATCTTATTCAGGATCGTAGATAATTCTTCCAGCGTCTCGATCTGTGGTGCCTGCTCCATCCAATTGACCAAATGCTGCTTCCATTCAAATCCAGCTACTTGTTTTTCCTGCGCAAGCCTCTTAAGGCGAACGACAAAAGCGGTTGCCCGAATATTCACCTCCTGCTTGAGGCATCCGGGGTTTCCGCGAAAACGTTCCAGCCATTGCTCCAGCAGATCGAGGGCAAGCTCATTACTTCCTGCACCGACTGCCACAAGCATCTCATCCTCCAGCACATTTAATTCAGGATCATCTAAAATCCCGATCTCCTGTGCGCCACCCCCAATAACTCCTGAGCCTTCTGTATAAAAATAAACGCCGCCTTTCCCGTTCAGAAAGCGGGATTCCATGGCCTGAAGCGCTTCTTTATAAGACAGATGAGCTTCCGAAATATCCGCACGACAGGAGCCTACAGCAATACTGATTGACAGCTTGAGGTATTTCTCCAGATTGCTTTGCAGCATCCCAATCTGCTCTTTTAAATAGATGGGGGTTCGGTAAGACTTGCGGGAATCCGTTCCAGCTAAACCACTGCCGATCCAGAGCAGGAGATTGCCATCATGGAAGGTCTCGATTTTTCCTTTATAGATAGGAGACAAGGTCTCACTAATAATATTTAGGGCCGCGTAACGTAAAAGTACAAAATCCTGTCCAGACCCACCGGCAGAGGGAGGATCAAAATCAAAGCTGACCAGCCCAATCTGCGGACCTTCATGACTAATAGCCATAGCTAACTCACCGATCAGCTCCTGCCGCCGCTCCAGCGGAACCGGAGGATGATGAATCCATTGGGACAGCACTTGGCTTTTGACAAGCGGTGCATTTTTATGCCAGGAACGATCTCTTTTTAGCTGCTCATTCTCCTGACAACGCTGCCTTTCAATTAGCTCCTTAGCCTTGAGTACCGTCTTCAGAATTTCCTCCGGCCGGCACGGCTTCAGCACATAATCGACAACCCCCAGCGCAATCGCTTGTTTCGCATAAGAGAACTCATTATAGCCAGATAAAATAATCGAGCGAAAGTCGTAACCGCGACGCCGTCCAGCTTCGATTAGCTCCAGACCATTCATCTGCGGCATGCGGATATCCGTTAACAATAAATCCGGCTGTTCAGACTCCATCAGAGCCAGCGCTTCACTTCCGTTCCCCGCTTCGCCCATTACCTCAATCTGATGCGAATTCCAGTCAATCATATTGACGATACCCTCACGGATGGTGTCTTCGTCTTCAGCAATCAGCAGCTTCAGCTTCATCATTTAGGGACCCTCCACAGTGATATGAATGATAATACGTGTGCCTGCTCCTTCTACACTCTCTACTTGCAATGAGGCTCCGGCAAAAAACAAAGCTAAACGTTCCTGTACATTCGAGAGCGCAAACCCCGAACGTCCAGCATTCTCCTCTTCCTCCGAGATAGAGCTTCCTCTCGCTAAACGCTGATGTAGCTCCTGAAGTCTTTCCGGCGTGATTCCCACCCCGTTATCTTGAACTTCGAGCACAATAGTCCTATCTTTGCGGAAGGCGCGAATCGAGATTAGTCCGCTTCCAGCCAGTGGCTCGATCCCATGAATCACTGCATTTTCCGCCAGTGGCTGGAGCAGCAGCTTAGGAACTGTAAAATCCTTGATACTCTCATCCAAGGTAATTTCGAACTCAAAACGTTCTCTAAACCGATTTTTTTGCAGGAACAAATAATTCTTTACAAGCTCTACTTCCTGTTCCAATGTAAACGTATCCCGCCCATCATTTAAGCTCAGCCGGAATACTTGAGAAAGCGAATAGACCATATCCGCTATTTCTTTGTCGCCTTTCTTCTCAGCTTCCCAACAAATCGTATTCAGCGTGTTATATAAAAAGTGCGGCCTGATCTGTGCCTGAAGCGTTTTCAATTCTGCTTCCTGCTGCTTCAGTTTGGAGGCATATACATCATTGATGAGCGATTTGATCCGCTGCACCATTAGATTATAACCATGGCCCAAGAGACCAATCTCATCATTTCCTTCAAAAAATACGCGCTGCGTGAAATCCCCTGTCTGGAATCTGCGCATGGAGCGGGAAAGCTTTTTCAGCGGTTTCGTTATTGAGGCGGCGGCGAGCCAGGTAACCATTAAGCTAACTGCTAAGCACAGAAAAGCGATCGTCACCGTGACCTGTGAAATCTGCCCCAGCTCTTTGACAAGCTGCCGTTTGGAATGCACCACCACTACATACCAACCCGTCGTTTCTGACTGCAGATGCGAGACAATCCACTGTTTGTGATCCGCTGTAGACTCCAGTCTCTGCTCTAGGTTCAACTTAGGATCGCTGTCCGCAAAATACGGAAGATCAAGATCTCTTTTGCCGATCCAGCTCCGGTTAGAAGCCGTAATGATGAGCCCGTCTCGATCTACCACAAACATATCTACATCATCTTCAGAGTTGTCTAGATATTGGCTTCCAATCTTACCAGCATCGACCCCGATCACCGCTAGCCCTGCCGGTTTTAAAGTATATACATTCTTGATAATTCTGGAAAGTACAATCTTATGATAATGATCACCAACAAATATGCCATCCGTGGGTCTGGACAATCCAAAGGTTGGACTGCCTGCGGCTTCAACGGCTTCCTTGTAGTACGAGGTTTGGACAAAGTTAGAGAACTTCATGCCAGTCGTCAATCCGGCTTGGTTCGCAGCAAAAGGCTCCGCCCCGTTATTCTGGTCTTCCAAAGAGTATAGAATCAGGGATTGAATCGAATTGCCAGCGACCATCAGGTTGGTGACCGTTTTAAATACGGAATTACGTTCTTTTTGTGCTTCTGACGACACTAAGAGCCGCTGCACACTTTCATCCAGAAAGAGTGTATTGGAAAAAGAAATCATTCCCCTCACCATCTCATCAATCTGCTCTGCTGTTTTCCGGGTCAGGTGATCCTGTGACTGTTTCATTTTCTCCACCACCTGCTGCGAAGAGATCTGATAGGAGTTCCACCCCATAGCAAATATAGTCACGAGAAGCAGCGGCACAAACCATAATAACAGCTTAAACTGGAGCGGAAGATGGCGATAACGGCTTAATAAGCGGATGTTTCGATTCATGAGAACCACCTTCATGTATAATCAATAAATGTGTAAACCAAGTATAACTGAAATCATTAAACCCTGAACCAGCTTTTTACAATCACTGAAAAATGCCTACATAGTTCTTAAATATGGACCATGTTTCTATCGGTCATAAACTCTTAAGATGGGGATGCAAGATGAAACGACATTGTCATCCTCGTTTGATGACAGCCGTTCTCGTGGAAATATATCTCATAAAAAAGGTGGGTTTTTGATGAAAGGTAAAGGAATAAAGCTAGCACTTATGAGTCTAATGCTACCAGCTCTGCTGGCAGGCTGCGGTGGCGGAAATAACAATGCGAAAGCTACCAATGCACCTACAAATGACAAGGCCGAAGCTACTGCCGAAGCAACAGCTAGTGCAGGGGAAAACACACCCGCCGAAAAAATCACACTGAAGTTCTTCACCGCGCTCGCGGATCGGGCCAATGGTTCAGGTAAGGTAGAGCAAGACATTATCGATGCTTACATGAAAGAGAACCCTAACGTCAAGATTGAAGTGGAAGCGCTTCAAGATGAGCCTTACAAATCAAAAATCAAAGTGTATGCCTCCAGCAATCAGCTTCCCGATATCATTCAAGCCTGGGGTCAGCCCTCCTTCCTGAGTCCGCTGCTGGATAACGATCTGCTGCTTGAACTGAACAGTGC
The DNA here is from genome assembly GCF_038002725.1 of Paenibacillus sp. FSL H7-0323. Taxonomy (NCBI): domain Bacteria; kingdom Bacillati; phylum Bacillota; class Bacilli; order Caryophanales; family Paenibacillaceae; genus Paenibacillus; species Paenibacillus sp. FSL H7-0323. The sequence goes on from NZ_JBBODB010000001.1 coordinate 3,633,959, forward strand.
TGACTTCGAAGGTAATCAGTTTGTGTCCGGATCCATGGACGGCTTCAGTAAAGACGGTAAGCTTTACGGCTTGCCGCGTGGTGCCGACTACATGGTGATGTACTATAACAAAAAAATATTTGCTGACAACGGCATCGAGGTGCCAAAAACAACAGATGATTTGCTTGCCGCCGTCAAAACACTTCGTGCCAAGAAAATTAACCCGATCGCTATGAATGGTATGGACGCTTGGACACTGCCTATCTGGTATGAATTTGTAGCCCAACGTCAGACTGGCGATTTCAATACAATGGATGAAGCTGTGGCACGTAAAATATCCTTTACAGATCCTAGTCTGGTTGCAGCTGCAACTGAAATGCAGCAATTCGCCGATGCTAAAGGTTTTGCCGATGGCTGGCTGACTGCCGATTACGGTGCTGCACGCAACTTGTTCGGACAAGGGCAAGCTGCCATGTTCTTTATGGGCGCTTGGGAGTCGGGTCTGGCAACAGACGAGAACTTCTCTGAAGAATTCCGCAATAACGTAGGTGCTTTCGCATTCCCAGCTTCAGCTAAAGGTAAAGCAACCGATGATGCCGCTTGGTATGGTGGTGGATATGCAGTCAGCAAAAACTCCAAACATGCTGAAGCCGCTGTTGATTTCTTGAAATATTTCTTCGCTCCAGAGCATTGGTCTAAAATGCTATGGCAAGCTGGCGCGGGTACACCTGCGCAGCAATTCGATCAATTCCTAACGGGTAACGAAACCCAGCTGCAAAAAGAATTGATTGAAGTGTTCAGCTCCATGACCTCTTCCAGCGGTACTCCACTGCAGGATGTGGGTGACGATGAGTTCAAGCAAAAGGTAATGGAGGCGCATCAAAGCCTGCTTTCTGATGCGATTACCCCTGAAGAATTCGCCAAAGCACTGGATGCTGCATCCGATAAATTCGCTGGTAAATAAACCAGAGAACTAAAAAAAACATGAACCTTAGCGCTCCTGAAGTAACCTTATAGATGGCAGTGCGCAAACCCCGGCTTCCCCCAGAGGCCGGGGTTTTGTTTTCGAAAAAATGTATACACCGATCTGAAATTTACGGCATGTTCCGGTGCCTGGCTTCCCGTTACGATGGTAATAGATAGATTACTCTTTAAAAGGACGGAGATTTCCATGCACAGAGTGTTAAGCGACAAAAAAGCGATTTTCTTACTCATCGCACCTGGACTGTTCCTATTTGCTTTTATGATCTGCATCCCTATCTTCATGAGCGCTTATTACGGTTCTACGGATTGGGGCGGGATCGGCAAATACAATTTCATCGGCTTTGATAACTACCGCGAAATTCTATTTCATGACAAAGTGTTCTGGAGATCGCTGGTCAACGCCCTGCTCCTGACCGCCGCCACAGTATTTTTACAACATCCCTTTGCCATTCTCATGGGGATATTCCTAACCAACTCCGGCAAATACGAAAAAATATTCCGGACGATCTTTTTTATCCCCGCTGTAATTTCCGTCGTCGTTACAGCCAAGCTGTGGACCGGAATTTTCCATCCGAACTACGGACTGCTTAACAAGCTGCTAAGCGGAGTTGGATTGGACGCACTTACGCATGATTGGCTCGGTGATCCGAAGACAGCCATCTGGTGCATCATCATTGTTGTTATGTGGCAAGGCTTTGGGTATGCACTGCTGCTGTATTATTCAGGTCTGCAAGGCATTCCGGAAGATTTAAGCGAAGCCGCAAGAATCGATGGCGCCAACAACTTTACCCTCTACACGCGTATCATCATTCCGCTGCTTTCGCCGATGATGCGGGTTGCCATCATCATTGCCGTCACCACCTGTCTTAAGCAAATGGAAACCGTATTCTTAATGACCAACGGTGGCCCTGCAAATAGCACACAGTTCCTAGGGAACTATCTGTACAAAACCGCCTTCTCATCATCGCTATACGGCTATGGTAATGCCATTTCCATTCTGTTTATTGTGTTCTGCCTGATCCTAACCGTTATCCTCAACAAGATTTTAAAGAAAGATATCGGAGAATTTTAAAGAAACCCTGTAACCGGAGGAAATCCTATGAATAATTCCTTATCGCCTGCCGCTTCACCCCCTAAGCTAAACCTTCACAAACAAGAACGCAGAAAGCCTACAACGGGCAAAATCCTAATGATGGTGTTCCTATGTATCATCGCGTTGATTCAGTTATTTCCGCTTATTTGGTTGATCGATTATTCCCTGCTCAAGAGCGGTGAGTTCTTTGGAAGCTCATTTCTGAAATGGCCCTCTCCACCCCAGTGGGAGAACTATCGAAACGCTTTTACCTACGGGCGTGTGCCACGTTATTTCGCCAACAGTCTTATCATTACAGTGATAACTGTTATGCTCTCTGCGCTGGTGTCCCTGATGATGGGATATGCGTTTACCCGGATGAAATGGAAGCTAAGTGGCATTGTCCTCTCTCTAATCATGTTAGGCATGATCATCCCGATTCACGCCACATTGCTGCCAAACTTCATTCTGTTTAACAAGCTTGGGATGCTGAACAATATGTACACATTGATTTTGCCTTACTCAGCCATTGTCATCCCCATGAGTGTCCTGATTATGACCGGGTTCCTGGAGACCATCCCACGGGCTATTGAAGAGTCCGCCGTTATTGATGGCAGTGGCATTTACGGGTTAATCTTCCGTATCATCCTGCCCATCACCAAACCCGCGCTGGCAACCATCTGTGTGCTCAACTTCATCAGCACGTGGAATGAATTCATTATGGCGAACACCTTCCTCACCTCGGAAGATCTTAAGACAATTCCCTTCTCCATTATGAAATTCACTGGTGAGTATTCATCCAACTATGGTGCACAGTTCGCGGTTATGACGATCATCGCTATCCCAACCATCCTGATCTACCTGCTCTTCACAGAACAGATGACCAAGGGAATTACCGCTGGAGCGGTTAAGGGCTAACACAATAAACTTAATCCTAACAACATTAAAAGGCTGACAAGACAGGTTTCGTACCCGTCTTGTCAGCCTTTATTCATTCTTACTAATATCTCTTACGGTCGTTGCCAATCCTCCCTCAGCCATTCAACCAAGAGGAGCTCTGGCACATTCACTTTATTAACTTCGGCATAGTCTCTCACCCGTTCAAGCAAACGTCCCGCGGTTCCAGCACTAACCTCTAAACCATGTGCGTTCAGTACATGTATGATTCCACCACTTCCGGAATGTTTACCTAACACAAAATGATGTGCTCTCCCCACCTCTGTGGGATCAAAGGTCTGGTAGGTGGCTGTTTCTTTCAACAAACCGTCAACATGTATCCCAGATTCATGTGTGAAGGCGAGTGATCCGACGATTGGTTTGGCATCGCCGACACTTCGGCCCGAGGCTGTGATCACCCTATCCGCCAGCCCCTTCAAACACTCCGGACGTACGCTGCTCTCTCCGCCATAAAGATAACGCCAAGCCATTACTACTTCTTCCATTGCTGCATTCCCGGTACGTTCACCAATCCCTGCTACCGTAGTGCTTGCCCAGACCGCACCCGCGGCAATACCGCTAAGTGTGTTTGCAGCCGCAAGACCAAAATCATTGTGGCAGTGTACCTCAAGCTCTACATCTACAGGAACAGCACTAAGTAATGTGCTTACCCGCTCTGCCATTTGACCCGGATGATGAGCAGATACCGTATCTGCATAACGGAACCAACGAATGCCTTCTTTATATAATGTATTTACCAGTTCAACCAGGTACTCCATACTTGCCCTTGAAGAGTCCTCCATCCCCACCGACACAGTCATTCCTAGCCGTTGACCATATTCCGTCGCATGCAGTAATCTTGTCAGACCTTTGGCAGGTGTTAAACCTAGCTTACCTTGTAATTGAATTTCCGAGACAGGGATCGATACATGACTCCAGTTCACACCCGTCGCCCAAGCTTTGTCGATATCACTTTCCAAAGCCCGATTCCAAGTCATCATCTTCATAGGTAGACCTAAATCAGCGATAGCCGCAATATCTTCTTGCTCTTGCTTGCCCATGGCAGGAATTCCTACCTCTGCTTGCTCCACTCCGCATTCCGACAGCAACCTTGCGATTTCCAGCTTTTCTTCCCTCGTGAATGAAACTCCAGCCGCCTGTTCACCATCCCTAAGTGTCGTGTCACATAGCCTGAGACTTTTCACGGTTTACCTTCCTCTCCGCAGCAAGTGCAATTCGGATTACGGGTAATATGGACGCTGTAACAGGCGAAGTCGAGTGAATTGAAGCGATGCATTACGCCCGCATAAGTCGTCCCTACCCTTGTAACCCATTTTACGGCTTCCAACGCAGCCAGACAACCCGCAATTCCGGAGGTTGCTCCCAATACTGGAAAGCCAAACGGTTCCCATTCTGGATTCACATCCGGATAAAGACACTCTAAGCAAGGGGTTTCACCAGGTATAACCGTTGTTAGTGAAATCTCAAATCCATACATCGCCGCCTCTACCATTGGCGTGCCGGTTTCTACACATAGGCGGTTCAACGTATATCTTTCCGGAAAATCATACCGTGCATCAATCACTATATCGGCTTGTTCTACCCAAGGTTTTGCCATATTATATTCAATCTTCGAATTAAATCCTTCCATTTCAACATTTGGATTCAGACGTTTTAGCTGCTGAATGGCTGTGCTCATCCTTTCCATACCTAAATGATCACTGTCCATCAATATCTGTCGATTTAAATCTGGAGGCACAATGTTTCCTTCATGCGCCAAGATCAGCTTGCCGATTCCGGCAGCAGCTAAATAAAGTGCGGCAGTGCCTCCAAGCCCTCCAATTCCAGCAATCATCACTGTAGCTTCTTTTAGCGCTTTCTGCCCGCCCTCTCCAAGCAGCTTCAATTGGCGAGCGTATCGTTCCAGTTCGGTGCCGCCTATAAGCTGCTCCATGTTGCTCCCTCCCTGTGGCTGAGCTGCATCATTGGAATCTAACCCTCCAGACCATCCGTTCCATAAAGAGCTGTCATTTCATTAAATTTATCCATAAAGGCTAACCCTTCTTCTACACAAGCAACGCCGTAGCGAATTACTTTCTCCTCAGAGGTAAAAGGAAACGGAAAACCTGCTCTCAAGCTTTTTAACACAAGAATAATCCGATCACTATATAAAAGAGCACGCCCAAATCCTTCCCCGTTTATTTCAGATGAACTCTGAACCAGAACCCCACTCTTCTCCTCGATCACGCCCGCCACCGCCTGAAACAAGAGAGGAACCTGCAAACGGACTTTTGGAGAAACCGCGCAGTTAAAATCAGATTTGTTCTTATCTTCAGCGGAAGCGAGAAACAATCGTTCGATCTTCTTCTGTGGTGAAAGAGAAGCATGTCTTCCAAAAAAGTCTTCTGTATCAAGCAATTGACACAACCGCCGTATGAACATCTTTGCTATATCTTTATCCAGCTCTTTCTCCGTGGTTCGACTACGGCGGTTTAATACTGCCGCTTCCGGAGCAACCCGGCCCATTAATGCAGCACTCTCATTAGCTATGGGATCCATCTACACTCGCCCCTTCCGCTTCATTTTCAGCATGTAATACCTTGGCTAGCCACATTGGTGGTTTGCCCTGTAGCATTTCAACAATCCGCTTCACTTGCTCATCAATAGGACTGCCTGGTGGAACCTTTACTGGCATAATTTTATGACGTGTGACTCTTGCCGCTGCTGAGGCTCCAATCTGCATGATGAATATTAGCGTGCAATCCTCTACCACCTCCAGACGACTCTCTATTTTGCCTGCTTCATCCTGATTGAGAATCGTTGGCAGTTTACGAAGACCTATAAGCTCCCCGCCACTTTTGGTAACTTTATAAATTGCGAACATCGGACTCTGCCCAAAATGGGCATTCACTCTAATTCCATCCTCTGTAGCGAATGCTACTTTCACGATGTTCCTCCTCCCTTCGCATTAACAGATTCGCCGCTTTATTCGTCCACTCCATCGCTCCCCGATACCCTACAGAAGTGGCCATATAAGCACCAAGCTCATTCCAAACGGGAAATCCAGCCGCCATAAATGCTGCATCTAACCGCGCCGCTCCATTTATCCCATGTGAGTTACCGATCCATAAATCTGCACCTTTACCCAAAAACTCAACATCATCCAGATCACCGACCCATACCTCTCGTTCCATCTCAACCACCAAAGGAGTTTCATAGGAAGTGACCAGGGCCTTTTGCTCCACCCCCAGCTCTTCGAGCCAAGAAGATACGGTATACAAATGATCTGGCTCCAGCGCAACAAGTGCAGACATTCCCGCAAATTGAAAATGAGCATCCAGCATGCTATCCAATAAATTCTCTCGTTGCCAGCAATAACGAAGCTGTACCGGCTGCCCGCTAATTTGATGCAGAAATTGCAAAATATCATCCGTTGCTTTAAGCCCCATAGCACTCTCGAATACTTTGTAGGGAGTTCCCAGCGCATTATGCAGTCTTCTAGCTGGACGCTCCATACTTCCGCCGATGGCAAGGGTTAGACCCGAATGCAAGCTTTGCAGCATCGAATCTAGAGGCACCCCACCTCTTGTTAGCGGTGAAAATCCTGTCAGCAGATGCCCAGACAAAGAGGTCGATATATCAGGTACAGCGATTACCTCAAAACCGAAGGAGGATATCATTTCTTTCAGCTCCATCACATCACCCGGCGTCAGAAACGATCCCGGCAAGAGGGTAATCTGACGTGAATTCACACTCCTTGAACCCCGATGGCCTACCTGCTGAATCATCTCATCAAGCATCGCCTCCACGGTAGAACTGAACCCCGATTCCAATGAACCACGAAAGTCAGGTAAGGTGACGGAAAAAGCAAGCCCACCCCGCATGTTCCGCTCCCTTTTATAGGTCTTGAGCATGGATTGATAATCCACTCCAGCCACATCCGTCAGCTCAGTCCCAATAATGCCTATAATGTCTGGTCGGTGTTTACTGAGTATGGTATTTAGAGCTTCCTCTAAATTACGATTCGCATCAAAGATTACATCCATCTCCTGCAAAGCAGAGGTCTGTACGGCTATAGGCTCGCGAAAATGCCGGGTAAGCAGCGCCTTCGGAAATGCGGAACAACCTTGCGCGCCATGCACAATAGGCAATGCCTTGTAGCAACCCTGAAATGCCAGTACGGAACCAAGGGATTGACCGATTTTGATTGGATTAACTGAAGTAGGTTTACTCCTTTTGTTAACGGTCATAGGAAGGTTCCTCCTTATCCCAGGGAGCGGCACTGGCAGCCAGCTTCCAGATTGGATTAGCAAGAGAATACGTCAGCTCCTTAGCCAGCCTTAGTAAACCTTCGTAACCAGCATAGGCCTTGTGTCTTTCTTGATTAATATCGATAAACGGAATCTGCTCTTTCATTGCCACATACATATTCCGTCCGCCAGCAATCATAATATCTGCCTTACGATCCCGGACGGTTTTGATAATTCGGCTTGCCCCGCCCTCCGGGATATATTCGGTGTCATCACCAACACGATCCGCTATACGCCGTACATCATCTTCCGTGCTTTTGTTCGTGCCTACACCTACCACCTGAACGCCTAACTCCTTCAGTGCGGAAATAATCGACCAGCTTTTTACTCCACCCGTATAGAGAACTGCTTTCTTTCCTTTAAGCAGCTTGCGGTAGGGCCGCAGCTCCTGAATCAGTCTGCTTTCCTCTCGTTCCGTCAACCGATCCACACGCCGCTCCATCTCACGGTCATTCAGCAAATAAGCCATTTGACGTAAGGAATAAGTTGTCTCCTTGGCCCCATAGAAGGAGCCTTCGAAATAAGGAATGTGGTATCTTGCCTCCATTTCTTTTGCCAGACCTAACAATGCACGGCTGCACACAACCATATTCACTTTTGCATGATGTGCCCATGTAATTTCCTTATATCTTGCATCCCCTGTAATTCTGGACATTAGCGTAATTCCAACACTCTTCATTAATTTCTCGATATCCCACATTTCACCCGCGATATTGTACTCCCCAATCAAATTCACACCTAAAGGAATCTCAATCTCTGGTTCACCTGTGCCAATTACATATTGTAGCAGCGCTTCACCAGCCAGCCGATTTCCAAGATTCTTACTGCCTACGAATCCGGGGCTGTTCACGGGGATCACAGGAAGCCCCAATCTGCCTGCCGCTTCCTTGCATACCGCATCCAAATCCTCGCCAATCAATGCTGTCACACAGGTCGCATATACAAATATTGCCGGAGGCATAAAGCGCCCGGCAATATAGTCAATGCTATCTTTCAGTTTCTTTTCTCCGCCAAAAATAATATCGTTATCGTTGAGATCTGTAGTGAATCCGTATTGTGAAAGCGAAGGCCCGCTTGACAAAGCCCCTCTACTTTCCCAGCTATTCCCGGCACAAGCAGCCGGCCCATGGACAAGATGCGCAGCATCCATGATCGGCAGCAGCGTGATTTGGGCTCCGTCAAAGGAGCAGCCCCCAGCCGCTTCGCCCGGCTTGGGGCGTGGACATGGTTTCGATTTCGGAGTTAAGCTCCCGCAAGCTTGCGCGTCGAATACATCGTTTCTGATGGACTCCATCGTACCACCTCCCGTAACTGAATACTCCTTACGCTTAAAATGCTCAATTATTCAGTGTCACTACGATAAATATTGCACTTCCGGCCGCTCCCCAACGCTCGGCTCCGTATGAGGACGAGGGAATGAATCGGAAGTATACGATTCGGCTTAACGTTCTCCTACTAACGAACAAGATCGTGGTTGAAGCCAGATGAATCCTCATCCAACCCCTGCAGAATTGTATTTACTATAGTAGTTAACAAGTTCAAGGCACCTTGATAACCGATAATCGGATAACGATGCAGATGATGGCGGTCAAAGACAGGGAAGCCTACACGGATCAAAGGAACGTCGGCATCTTTGGCAGCAAATTTAAGATGAGAGCTTCCAATGGCAAGATCCACAGGATCATCAATCAGCAGAGAGCGCATATGCCACAAATCATTTCCGATATGAACCGTCGTTTCTGCCCCGTAGGGGCTGGCAGCAAGCAGAGCTTTCGCTTCTTCTTTAAATCCGTTTTCCCCATTGGAGCACACAATATGAATAGGCTCTATACCCACTTCCAGACAGAATTCAATCAGGCCGATCAGCAAATCCGGATCGCCAACTAAAGCCACTCGTTTGCCATGCAGATAAGGGTGGCTATCGAGCAAAGCATCCACTACCCGGCCACGTTCTTCCACAAGCTCAGGCGGAATGGGCAATCCCGTTAATTCACTGATAGACTCTATTAGCCGATCTGTGGCATGAATGCCCAGCGGAGTCGACATCGCAACGGTCTGTTGTTTCCATGTGCCGCTGATGTATTCCAATGTTTTTTTGACAGAATATTTCTGAAGTGAAAGAGTTCCCAACGCATTAGCTGCCTTCGGCACATCCGCCAGCTTCGTTCCCCCATAATAATAGGAATATTCTCCCGTAGCCGGGGAATCAAAATTTCCGCTGTGGTCACCAAGGAAGGTGTAGCCTGTATCAAACGCGGCAAGGATTTTTCGAATTTCCGCAAAATTCCCCGTATAAGGCTCAAACCCTAAAATGACATTCAGCTTCTCTCCAGTTCCCTCTCCACTGCCAGGGGTAGCTTCAATCCCAGAGCGGATGAACAAGGTACTGAGGATGGACTTTAACATGGAATCGTAACCTGTAATATGTGATCCGGAAAAACTTGGCGTGTTGGCGTAGGGCACTGGAATTTCGTTCGAAATTGCATCCTTCTGGCGGGCATTGGATATAAAAGCCTGCAGATCATCCCCTATAACCTCAGCCATACATGTAGTGGATACAGCTATCATCTCTGGCTTATAGAGCGCCACACTATTTTCAAGACCATCAATAAGATTGTTCATCCCTCCAAACACCGCACCATCTTCTGTCATAGAGGAAGAAACTGCGGGGGTCGGCTCCTTGAAATGACGGCTTAAATGACTACGAAAATACGCAGTGCAGCCTTGAGAGCCATGTATAAACGGCAGAGTTTTTTCGAATCCCAGCGCAGCCATCAAGGCTCCTAGGGGCTGGCATGCTTTATGAGGATTAACTACCAGTGAGGTGCGGGCAAAATTCTTATCCTTATATTCAGACGACTTCGAGTAGGCTAATGCTTCTGCTGTCTCTTGCTCACTGCAGGGTGCCTCGAATGCTTTTTTCCCTTCACGTTGCTTCACATAGGGTTCAGTTTGAAATAATGTGTTGTAATCTGGGATCTCCAGTTTGTCCCTCATACGCCCGCCTCCTTTTTAGGGAGTGATCCTGTTTTCCCTGAATTGATCAAGCTCCACACTGGGCTGTTAATGGTCATGTCCATGTCCTTAGCAAAAATCTTAAACCCATCATAGCCATGGTAAGGACCACTATAATCCCAAGAGTGCATTTGCCGGAAAGGAATACCCATCTTGTGATACACATATTTCTCCTTCACACCCGAGCCCATCAGATCAATATCAAGTCTTTGCGCAAGCTCTTCCAGCTCGTAAGCGGTTGGATCATCGTAGATAATAGTGCCTTCCGGAAGTTCAGGAAATGTCTTCTCGTAATCATCCTTGTGAGCGAACTCATAACCTGTGCCCACCACCTCCATCCCCAGATCCTCATAAGCCCCCAGTGTATGGCGAGCACGTAATCCGCCTACCAGCAGCATGACCTTTTTACCTTCCAGCCGGGGTTTAAATTTAGAGATAATCGCCTCCATTTGTGGCGTGTACTTAGCGATGACTTTCTCGCAGTTTTCCTGAATATATTCATCAAATCTTGCGGCGATGGCTCGAAGGCTTTCAGCGGTTTTGGTCGGCCCGAAAAAGTTGTATTCCAGCCAAGGAATCCCATATACTTTCTCCATCGTCGTTACCATATAGTTCATGGAGCGATGACAGTGAATCAAATTGAGCTTCGCCTTATGCGCGATCGCCAATTCATTGATGGTTCCATCCCCAGACCACTGCGCAATAACACGCAGACCCATTTCCTCCAGTAAAATGCGTGAAGCCCAAGCGTCCCCACCGATGTTATAATCTCCGATAATATTAATATCATAAGGACCACATTCCGCAAGCTCCTTCTTCCCCATCAGAAAATCACGGATCGCATCGTTAGCAATATGATGACCCAAGGATTGGCTAACCCCACGGAACCCTTCACAACGAACGGGAATGATCGGGATACCTAGCTCGATAGACATTTTTTTGGACACCGCTTCAATATCGTCTCCGATTAGCCCCACAGGACACTCTGATTGGATCGAAATTCCTTTAGCCAGTGGGAACATTTCTTTAATTTCACGGCAAATGACTTCAAGCTTCTTGTCACCGCCAAATACAATATCTGTCTCCTGAAAATCACTCGTCACCTGCATAGCCGTAAAATTATCAATGCCCAGTGTTCCGTTGGCATAATTCCGTCTTGTTCCCCAGCTATATTGCCCACAACCTACAGGACCATGGCTGATATGCACCATATCCTTGATCGGGCCCCAGACCACGCCCTTCGAACCGGCATAAGCACATCCTCTTTGGGTCATAACCCCCGGACGGGACTTCATATTCGATTTGATGGCGCATTTGCCACAGTTTATTAACTCTTCATTATTGATTTCAAAATGCTTCTGACGATCCTTCCGTGCCTTTTCCGGGTAAGCCTCAAGAATCTCTTCGAGCATCTTTTGGTTATCTTCGATATTAAGCCCCATTCTGAACCCTCCTCATCCCTTAGAGTGATCCGGTGAACAGCCGTCTCTCCACTCCTGTTCACCGGACGAACCTAATTATTGGCCAGATGCCTGCAGCTTTTTCAGCGCCGTCTCTTCATCCTCAATCACACCAAATTCCATGAGTAAATCCTCCAGCTCTTCCATAGAAATCGGGGTCGGGATTGTCATCATATTGTTATTCAGGATCTTTTCTGCCAAAATCTCATATTCTCTCGCTTGCTGATGATGAGGATTATATTGGGCCACGGTCATTCTTCTCAGCTCTGCATGCTGAACCACATTATTCCGCGGGACAAAATGGATCATTTGTGTATTCAAACGGCGTGCCAGCTCCATAATGAGCTCATCCTCACGGTCCGTATTACGACTGTTGCAGATCAGACCGCCCAATCTTACGCCACCGCTGTTGGCATACTTTAGAATTCCGCGCGCAATGTTATTGGCCGCATACATAGCCATCATTTCCCCGGAGCATACGATATAAATTTCCTGTGCTTTATTCTCACGGATCGGCATTGCAAATCCACCGCATACCACATCACCAAGTACGTCATAGGATACAAAATCCAATCCTTCATAAGCCCCTTGCTGCTCCAAAAAATTAATAGCTGTAATAATCCCGCGGCCGGCACAACCCACACCCGGTTCAGGTCCACCACACTCCACATTAAGAATGTCGCCATATCCCAACTGAACTACATCCTCGAGCTCCAAATCCTCAACCGTTCCTCTTTCTGCTGCCAATTGGAGCACTGAATTCTGAGCTTTAGTGTTCAAAATCAGCCGTGTGGAGTCCGCTTTAGGATCACAGCCTACGATCATTGTTTTTTGACCAAATTTAGTGGCGAGCTGCGCCAAAGTGTTCTGCGAAGTTGTGGATTTACCGATACCGCCCTTACCGTAAAAAGCTATTTGTCTCATCATTCATCATCCCTTCGAAATCGATATATTTTCAAAATAAGAGCTGATCTTCACACTTTCGAGAATCGCATCTTGTATTTCACCTTTACGCACCAGAGGCAATACTCCGGCTTTATTTAAGCTGGCGCGAGGGACATCGCCAATACCAGAACAGAGCAATATTTGACAGTCCTGTAATATAGAAATAATTTCTTGTAGCGTGGCATTCTTATCCCCATTACAATCCGCTTTACCGTGGCAATAGGCCTGAATCTTTCTGATACCTAGCAGTTTCACGCTTATTCCATCCGTTTCATAAACCATGAACTCTGTCGCGTGGCCAAAATGTTGATTGACCTTATCCCCACCACGTGTAGCAACAGCGACTTTGGTGGTGTGCTGCCCTTGCTGGAAAGAGTTCTGCCTTAGCTCTTTGGCTTTGACACGCTGACGGATTTTGGCATCGAGTTCACGTTGAAAGAGCGCTCTAGCTTGCTCATTAATAACTGGATTTTCATCCATCTTTTCTAATATAAAATCCTGATTACGATCCTGACCTAGCAGCCCAATGGCATCAGCACGGCATTGCCGACAATGGCGCATGACCTTCATCCCTTCGCGCCCAAGCACTTCCTGCAGGTTGTGCAGTTCTTTAGGACGCGGCGCCTTGCGCCCATCCCGTTCATACTGACTTCCCGGTGCGATAATTAAAGGCGTCACATTATGCAGAGTTGCCCCGAGCGCTTTAACTGTTCGCGATACTTCAGGGAGATGATGATCATTGACCCCTGGAATCATAACGGAATTAACTTTAACAAGAACACCTTGCTGCGCCAGCAGCTCCAAACCTTGAAGCTGGCGGCTGATCAGCAGCTCCGCTGCTTCTTGTCCTTCGTACCGGATCCCTTCGTCAACAACCCATGGATAAATTTCACGGCCCACATTGGGATCAATGGCATTGATGGTGATCGTGACATGACGGATACCTAGCGCTAGTATGGCGTCTACATGCCTGTAAAGGGTCAATCCATTAGTACTCAGGCAAAGGGTAACATCAGGGACCTGCCGCTTGACTCGTTCGAACGTGTCAAAGGTTCGTTCTGGATTCGCCAGCGGATCACCCGGACCTGCAATCCCAACTACCGACAGTTGCATCAGCTGTGCGGCTACACCTTTCACTTTGCGTTCAGCTTGCTCTGGAGTTAGCACTTCACTAACTACACCAGGCCTGCTTTCATTCACACAATCGAATTTCCGGTTGCAGTAATTACATTGGATGTTACAGGCGGGAGCAACCGGGATGTGCATCCTAGCAAAAAAACGATGAGCTCCCTCACTGTAGCAGGGATGGCGGCTGAGCTCCTCCTCTGCTTCAATGGATAACCTCGATGACGCCTGCGGCATTTCCCCACCTCCTAAAAATTTTATGCAGCATGAACTACTAGTACTTCTTCGCAGTAAAACTCACTCCGATAGAACAACTGATGTAATTTTAGTTAACACACTTCTCGCTTGATTGCTTTGATTAGTTTCATCATATTTTCATCAACCTACATCGTCAATCGAGTTTTCCCTTTTTAAGTCCTGTTTTTCCTTATGTTTGCAGTTTCGTCATATTAAATGTGAGTTTATATAACCTATATCTATCATGTTTCCGTTTCCATTTTATCCAATCTCTGTTGATTCTCCGTCATCATGTCATGTTTCTGGCCATTTTAAGGATTCTTAAAAGATAGAATCCATTTATTTCTGCAACTTTTATTGACAATGACTTTCATCTCGTATATGATCTCTTTAGGCAAGAACACATTGAATAATCTTAAAAATTTAATATATCCCGTAAAGGGGAGTAGCTGTTAAATAAAGTCGTCAATACGAGAATATGAGGATATTCTCCGGCTTTATTGGCAATTCACATTGTTAGCGAGACCTTTACCAATCAGGTTAGACCTTTATTCCAAAGGCTAATCTGTTTGGTAAAGGTCTTTTTTATATAAATTTGGTTAAAATGGTAGGGTAGATATCTTTTGGTAGATATTTGCATTCAAAAAGGGAGGACAACAGTAATGGATTGGGGATTATTATTAGAGTACGGTTGGGTATTGCTTGTTCTGGTAGCACTAGAGGGACTACTCGCCGCAGATAACGCATTGGTATTGGCAATTATGGTTAAGCACCTTCCTGATGAGGAAAGAAAAAAAGCGTTGTTTTACGGATTAGCGGGGGCCTTCGTGTTCCGATTCGGTTCGCTATTTGTCATCTCCTATCTGGTCGATATCTGGCAAGTACAAGCCATCGGCGCGATTTATTTATTATTTATCGCGGGTAATCATATTTTCCGAAAACTGTTGTTTAAGAAGCCCGTCACAGATGAAGCTGCTGAAAGCGGCACTGACGGTGCGGTCAATAAAAAGAAATCCAGCTTTTGGTTTACTGTTCTGAAGGTAGAAGTTGCTGACATCGCCTTCGCGGTCGATTCCATCCTAGCCGCAGTTGCACTCGCGGTTGCTCTTCCTGCAAGTGGTCTTCCAAAAATCGGAGGCCTCGATGGCGGACAATTCCTCGTCATCTTTGCCGGTGGATTTATCGGTCTGGTCATTATGCGTTTCGCAGCTTCCTTCTTCGTTAAGCTGCTGCATTCCCGTCCAGGACTTGAAATTGCAGCCTTCTTTATCGTAGGTTGGGTGGGTGTTAAGCTGTCAGTCATTACATTGGCGCACCCTTCACTTGGTGTTCTGTCCGAAGATTTCGCTCATAGTACCTGGTGGAAAGCCACCTTCTACGTTGTGCTCGTACTCATCGCTGTAATCGGCTGGTTTATGAGTAGCCACAAGGTTGAAGAGAATGTTGGCGAGAATCCGGTTCGAGAAGTAGACAAACAACTCGGTAAATAATCGTTAAAATACAGCCACAAACCATACCCCGAAAGATGCACCTTCTGAACAGGTGCCCGTCTTTCGGGGTATTGCTATTTATCCTCGTTTTTGCTCTCGATATTCCTGCGGCGTACAGCCAACGGTTTTTTTGAAGAATCGAAAAAAATAGTGCTGATCACTAAACCCGAGCTGGCCGGAGATCTCGTGCATTTTTAGAGCAGTTCCAAGCAGCAGCTCCTTACTCAGCTCCACTTTTTTCTCCAGAATATAATCAGAAATCCCCTTCCCTGTCGTTCTTTTATACCAGCGTGACAGATAGGACGGATTAAGTGAGACTTCCTGCGCAATCCGGGTTAAGGACAAATCATCGGCCAGATGGGATTTAATATATTGGTGGATCATGGACAGGATATTCGATTCATCATGTTTATAGGTAGCGCTTCTGTTCGAGATAATCCATTCAAAAAACGTGTGATAAAAAGAGATGACATCCGACCAGTGTGTATTGATATTAAAATATAACATGCGTGATAAATTCATACCGCTATGTGCTTTTTCCGTTAAACCTAATTCTTGTAAAGTCTGCAGCAGGGTGTTGCTGATCCCAGACATTAATCTTAATCTCAAAAAAGGATCCTCCGGCCCACCTTCCCCCGAGAGCTCCACCCATTTGCGAAAAGATGTGCCCCAATCGAGATCACCTTCAAGCAGCCGTTGTTTTAAATAGTCGAGCAGTAGTTCCGCTGTTGCATTTCGATTATGCATAGAACCTGGACTTGGGCTCACTTCCTTGGTATTTATCCTCAGCAGCTTTTCCATCCCAAGTCCGGGGCTATCAAAAATGGCTAATCGTAAACGGTTCAAGGCATAGTTCAGCTCATGCCAATCCACTTCCTGATCACTGGCGATGATAGACACAGATAGTTGCAGACATTTGCCACAGGCTTGCTGAACGGATTCCATTGTTCCGTGGACGAAGCGCAGCGTTTTTAACCAGAGCTCTTCTTCCTTGATTGAGGATACACTTTCACTTTTAGGCTGAACAAAACAAGCTATCGTCCCCGGATCCAGATCCACAGCCTTAACTTCAACCTTGTCGCTGAGCAGCTCCTCCGCAATATTGGCTACCGCATAACGAATTAAACTCCGGTCTGAAGCCGTTTCATAATTTCGCCAAGCCTCCATCCGCAGAATAATAGGCAGGACGGATCCATCCGCTTTGAACGGGAGCTGAATGGCATCGAATTCAACCTGCAAGCTCTGCCGGTCTATCCGTTCGGTGCGTCTTAGAATATCGTGTAATAACTGCTGCTGTAACTGGGGCAGCGCGCGCGGGAGCTTGTCGCGAAGCCACTGGCTTTTATAGAAATAATCCTCTTCTGAAGATATTTTCTCCAAAGTCAGCTCCACAGCGGCACGAATTTTATCCATCCCCTCTGTCTTCAATAAATAGTCAACTACACATGGATTTCGGATCGCCTGATGGGCAAAATCGAATTCATTATGTCCTGTCAGCAGAATTACTTTACAACGTGGCCAGCGGTCGACAATTTCCTGAATTAACGCCATCCCATCCATACCTGGCATACAGATGTCACTAAGCACAATATCTATTTTTACGGTATTAAGCCAGTCTATGGCATGATCCGCTGAATGAACCTTTATGATCTCCAAATCTTTAAAATCTGCCTTTACAAAAAATTCGTACAGCCCATCCAAAATATTAGGCTCATCATCAACTATCATCATTCGTTGCATCCTGCACGTCCCCTTTAAGCGGTAAATTGACTCTTACACAAAGTCCGCCCAAACTGCTTCTCTCTGCCTGCAAGCCATAAGGGGAACCAAATTTGATCCTCAATCTCTGATTTACATTTAATAAACCCGTGATCTCCCCCTGAATGGCATTCTGCTCGGAGAACTGGCGCTGCAAGAGATTTAACTTGTCCTCACTAAGTGAGTCACCGTTATCTTCTATTATAATAGTCAGCGTATGCTCAACTTTTTCATAACTCATTTTTAATAGGCCATTGCTGCTTTTTTGCTTAAGCCCATGCTCGAATACATTTTCAATAATGGGCTGCAGGAGAACCCGTGGGACTTTGATGTCCCGGCAATCCGCTGCAATCTCATCTACCTCAGCTCTAATTCTCGCGCCAAAACGAATCCGCTGTATAGCCAGATAAACCAAAGCATGCTCCTGCTCTTGCTGCAAAGTAACCTCCTGGGCGGAATCCCGGGTCATGTACCGAAAATATTGCCCTAAATAATCAGAGAACTCCTTGATCAGCTCTACATTTTCCACCTCAGCCATCTGTTTTATGCTAAATAGACTGTTGTAGAGAAAATGAGGCGTGATCTGCGATTGTAAATGTTTAAGCTCCGCTTCCCCTGTCCGGATACGCTGCACGTAGTTCTCATCGATTAACGTATTCAGATGCTTAAGCATCTCATTGAAACGAGAATATAGATACCCAAACTCATCCCTGCGGGAGTGAGTAATAAAGATCCCCGTCTGCCCCTGCTCCGCTTTCTTAAACCCTCTGATAAGAATAGACATCGGGCGATGAATCATCCTGTACGTCCATAAAGAGAACAAGATAATGATCACTATCGAGACAACGAACAACAACCACAGCAGCAATGAGTAGACATGAATCGGCTTCATGAGCACCGTATTGGGAATATTTGCGGTCAGCCTAAAGTTATTGCTGTGATCGTAGAGCGAATAGTAAAAAGAATTATCAAAACGATACCGCTGCACACTTACAGTCTCTTCACTATTTAGAGGTTTCTCTATGGGAAACAACCTGGGCTTCTGGTCAGAAGTTGATATCACATAATCGTTATTGCCGAAGGCTAACGTAATATCGCTCCCCCCTGATACCGCAAATTCTTTCAAACGCAACTCAAGCTCAGGTGAGGAAAGCTTCACTCCCAGCAAAAAATTAGGTGAAAGATTGCGATCCAGGTTATAAGGATTACTACGCAGTAAATATAAGTCATCTTCGTATTTAGATAAAGCACCCTTCAGATTACCCATAGTGGCCAGCAGACTTTGCCATTCCTCGTTGGTGACATCCCTAACCCCCACCGCAGCGCTAACCCGCTTATTAATTTCCGGGACATAATACACAACATCACTAATATAAGGACTGGTTTCTTTGATTTGTTTTAGCTTGGTGTATATATTGTTCAGATTAGAATCCACTTCGTACCGGCTCATAATTGGAATACGGGTACTGAAGGTAGCCAGCGTTTCATCCTGAGAGTACTCCGTGACTAAGCCCGTTATCCGTTGCAGCTCAAATTCAAGATGGCTGTAGTAAAAATGAACCTTCGATTCGTTCGCCCTCTCCACTTCAGCTTGCATTTGGTTGGAGCTATAGTAGGTAATAGATATACTCAGCGCACAGAGTGGAAGCATGACCAATAGGAAAGCTCCGATCAGCTTGATCACAATGGAATCGGGGTTCCACCCGATGGAGAATGATTTCATTGGAATTTTCTCCCTCTTCTATCGAATAATAATAAAGAAGGAGCCATGTTCAGGCTCCTTCTTATTTTTAGGTCCAGTCCAGTTTAACCCTTTACACTACCCACGACTAGTCCATGCACAAAATATCTTTGCAGGAACGGATAAATCGCCAGGATCGGAATGATAGACAAGAAGATCTGGGAGGCTTGCGTTGTACGGTCTGAGATTTGGTTTAATAACGCAGCTTGTTCAAAAGTAATATTTTCGGTCTGGATCGATACCTGCTGAAGTATGGATTGTAAATAGGTGGCCAGCGGATAATGTTCCGGGCTCCTCATATAAATCATGCCATCGAACCATGCATTCCAGTGACCTACCAAAGCGAACAACGTAATGGTCGCAATACTTGGCATAGATACCGGCAGATACACACTCCACAACGTACGTAAGTGTCCTGCGCCATCCATCCATGCGGCTTCCTCCAATTCTTTTGGCAAACCTCTGAAGAAATTGAGCATGAGCAGAACATTAAAGATCGGCACCGCGCCCGGTATAACAAGCGACCAGATGCTATCCAGCAGCCCCATTTCTTTTACAATTAAATAGCCAGGAATCAGACCCCCGCTGAAGAGCATCGTGAACACAAAAATCCAGGCATACACGGTCCGTGAGTGGAAGGACTTTGCCTCTTTAGACAGCGGATAAGCTACTAGAATCGTAAACAACAAGTTAACGGATACCCCAAGCACTACCCGAAGCAGACTAGTTCCGAAGGAGTGAATGAACTGGTTGTTCTGAAGGATATATTTATAGGAAGAAAGAGTGAAATCCACAGGCCAGAAGGTTACGCTACCCGCGTTAACAGCTGCGCTGGAGCTAAAGGAGATCGCCAGAATGTTCACGATCGGAAAAAGACAAAGCACTGCGAGCAAAGTCAGAAATACATAATTGCAGCGGAGAAACCAACGATAAGCAGTTGAAGTATGGTGCATTTAGTCCACTCCTTTCTCTCTAAAAAATCCGATATTTAGCAAAACGATACGCCAGATAATAACCCAGCCCGATAAATACGAAGGAAACTACCGATTTTATCAATCCTAGTGCGGTCGATACAGAGTACTGAGCATCCTGTAGACCAATTCGGTAAATCATCGTGTCCAAAATATCGCCTGATTCATACACTAGCGGGTTGTAGAGGTTGAACACTTGGTCAAATCCCCCATTCAGGACGTTGCCAAGGCTGAGTGTAAGCATCAGGATCATAATCGGGCGAATGCCCGGAAGCGTAATATGCCAGGTCTGCTTCCATCTTCCGGCACCATCGATTACAGCAGCTTCATAAAGAGAGGAGTCAATGCTGGTTAAAGCCGCCAAATAAATAATCGTCCCGAATCCAAACTCCTTCCATTGATCTGTGATCACTAGTACGTATGGGAACCAGCTATTGTCCGCTAGAAATTGAATAGGCTGCATGCCTAGTGCTTTTAAAAGCATGTTGACAATCCCGCTGCTCGGAGACAGTACATCTACGATAATCCCGCCCAAGATAACCCATGAGAAAAAGTGCGGCATATAAATAATCGTCTGAATCGAACGTTTGAAGCCGTTTACACGAACCTCATTAAGCAATAGAGCCGCTATAACTGGCACGGTCAGGCCAGCAATAATTTTCATGACGGAGATAAATACAGTATTCCATACGACCTGACCAAAACCGGGAAGCTCAAACAAATAACGAAAGTTTTCGAGCCCTGTCCAGTTCATATTCTTAAACCCTGAGATCGGGGAAAAATTCTGGAAGGCAATTACAAGGCCAGCCATCGGAATATAACTAAAAATAATGATCACTATTAAGGCAGGTAAAATCATTAAATGGAGCGGAATATTACGTAGAAATTGCTTAGTATTAAAGTGCATATGCTTTCTCCTCCTTGTATCTCAATTATAGAGCAGCCCCAAATTGCCTTAATAGTGTAGCGTATTGACTTTAAGTATCTTTTGTTGACCTGGTTATCGAACCGAATAGCTGTTCAGCCAAAAAAAGAACTGCCCGTTTGTCATTATCATGACTAGGGGCAGTCCTCTTCTGCGTCGTTTTTACTAGTTTGCTTTTACGATATCATTTACTTCTTTCGTTATTTGATCTCCACCGAGCTTTTTCCAGTTGGCTACGAATTTGTCGAATTCATCGATAGGAAGACTTCCGTAAATGATTTTGACAAAGGTCTCTGCACGCAGTTTATCCAAGGTAGCCGCTTTGCTGTTCATCGTTTTAGTTGGGGCATAAATGAACTCATTCATCAACACCAAGTCATTGTCGCGGTAGTGTTTGATAACCGATTGTGAGCTAAGCGGCCCAAAGATCCGTTCCATATGCCATTTATCAAGATCTCCACCGCGGTAGCTTTGAATATCATCATAGAATAATTTAGCTTCAAGGCCCATGTTTGAGGTATCTCCCGATTCAAGGGCTTTTTCCACTTCATCCTGTGCTTTTACATTTTTGTTCGGTGGGAGGTTGGATACAACCGCGTTTTGGAAGCCCAGACCTGTGTCCCCGTTCAAATATTTTGCCCGTTCCGTTTTAGCGGACTCCCCAAACATTTTCTCTGCTTGGAAGTTAAGCAGCTTGATCAATGCCTCCGGATGCTCGTAGCCCTTACGGACCGCGAATACGCCTCCAATCGTAAGATGGTTTTGAGTTTTGGCAGGTTGGTCATCAATAGATTGTACTGGATAAGGCACCCAGTTAACATTTTGATCCTTTTTAATCATGTCCTTTACTTGGAAAGGGGCCCATTGCGGCAAAAATAACATACCGGATTTACCAGCATTCACATCCTCCATCGCTTTGGCAAAGTCTTTTACCCCAAACTCTGGATCAATGACTCCTTCTTTATACAATCTTTGCAGCTCCGCAATTCCAGCCTTTACCTCCGGTTGAATCGTACCATTCACAACCTCGCCATCGGCGTTTTTGATCCAAGTTTCCAGGTAAGCATGGTACCCGAGTAGAAACGCATTGATTGGCAAGTCCTTGTTCAACGAAATGCCGTAAGTATCCTGTTTGCCATTTCCGTCTGGATCTTTAAATGTAAAGTCTTCTGCAATCTTAATAATATCCTGCATGGATGTTGGCTCTGCCAGATTCAGCTTGTCCATCCAGTCTTTTCGAATCCATATCATATCAGAGGAATCCAGCGAACCCGGGAAGCTTACCATCGCCATCAGTTTTCCATCTTTCGTAACCGGCTTTAGCCCTGCTCCGTCCTCTTCTGCGTAATATTCTTTGACAAGATCCGAAGCATATTTATCAAATACCCCGGTCAAATCCTCCAACATGCCAGCTTCATAAAGCTGCTCGAATTGCACCGTGGACACCTTTAACAAATCAGGCAAATCCCCGCTCGCCAAGGTAACATTCATTTTATCGTTATAGTTAGCATCAGCCACAATCCAGTCATAGGACACTTTAATCCCAAGCTCTTCCTCGTATCCTCTGGTCCAGATGTTATTGGAATGTGTATCGCCCTGCGCCAACGTCTCTTTGCCTGTTTCGTTCATCGTGGAGCGAAGTTTGATCGGCGGATCATATTTGGTTAAAGGGCCGCCTTCCATTTCCGTTTGCACACTAGTGTTTCCCTCTGCGGAACTACTACTGTTTCCACTACTGTTTCCACTATTATTGCTGGAGCAACCACTGAAAACTAATGATAAAACAATGGCCGATGCCATTAAAGGCAAGCCTTTAATCTTTCTTTTCATCTATTGAACCTCCCTTATTTTCTATATCCTAATTGTAAGAAGAAAGCGTTAACACAGCGAGTGTGAACCGTTTACATTCGGTATCTTTTCTTTACCTATTCATGTTCGCCTAACAAAGCTCCGCTTTAGGGTCACTCTGATTATCATAATACTGTGAGTTTGTAAGTGTCTATGTATTGGTAATTAATTACACAAAAAAGAGGCTGATCCTTATGCTATCCCATAAGAATTTTAGCCATCAAGATTACCTATATAGTGAGCCGGCGGTGCATAGTGTAGGCGGAATGGACTGAGGATTGCGCTGAGGATTACGCTGAGGATTGCGCTGAGGATTACGCGGAGGATTGCGCGGAGGATTACGCGGAGGATTGCGCGGAGGATTGCGCTGAGGATTACGCGGAGGATTGCGCTGAGGATTGCGCTGAGGATTACGCGGAGGATTGCGTTGAGGATTACGCTGAGGATTACGCGGCATTACGCGTTTAATTGTATTTAGTACACTTATAATGCATCAAATCACTCGGCCAAAGGATATAAGTGTATTTCGTACACTTATATTCTTGCTTTTCTCGCCAATAGGTGAATTCTCTAGTTTTTAGTTGCAGAGAATGCAATTAAAGATACACATTCACCTTTTGCATAAGAAATAGCTGTATAGAATGCAGTTATTTTGCGGATTCCAGCAAGAATCGGCGCACAAAAAATGCTGAGAGAATACTGGAAACTGCATCTGCCAGATAGAGATGCTTTATTCAATCCGCCGCGCTGCAAACTAAAAAACCAGGCAGCGATTCTCCAATCGTCGGAGAATCGCTGCCTGGCTGTCTTATTAACACTTATTGACCTATGATCTGATCGGTCTTTCCTTGCAGCTCCACTAGCTTCATGATCACCGAAGCCGCCAGCGCTTTTGTTACATTCTGCTGCGGATTAAACTTGCCGTTGTCATCCTTTAAGAGTCCCAATTTCACAACAAGAGCCACGGCCCCCTTATTGTTTATAGCTGAGCTATCACTAAACTGACTTACAGTCACATCTTTATCAAGATAAGCTGTGAGTTTATTGTATTTCAAGAAATTAGCCAGATGAACAGCAAGCTGTTCCCGGGTTAACTTACTCTCTACTTGCAGGCTTTCATCCTTATTGATCCATTTACGATCTGCTGCAAAAATAACTGCATCATAATATGAATTCTCTGGCTTCACGCCTGCCACAGTTTTTCGTTCATTATTATTATAATAATTGGTGAAATTTGGACTAGAAGCTTTGGCAAGATAGGATAACCAATCACCGACAGTTATTTCTTGATCCGGGTTCACTTTACCATCGGCATCCGGTGTAATCACATGGTGGTTTACCAATTCTGTTAATTCCCGCTCTGCTGCATGACCTTTGATATCCGTTGCAGATAGTTGAGCATCTTGCTGACCGAGGTAATCATACACCGCAACCCATTTTCCAGTAGCTGCATCCAAAACCTGATTCAATCCGTTAGATTCATCAAAGGTTGTATCATATACCAGCTTCACCTTCGGTGCGACATAGTTACTATAAGTATTGTATCCGCCAACCTGAGTATACTTCAGTTTAGTCTGATATTTAGGTTTATAACTTTCGAGCGCTTCTTTCTTGGAAATTGTTGCATCAGGCGATAATGTGATTCCATCGATACCGCTTATCCGATTCCCCATGTAAGAAGTCAGTCTGCCGTAAAGATCCAAACTTACCGTAATGGTGCTGTCACTCACAGGAATTCCTTGATGATATCTAATAAACTGGTATCCATATCCTGATCCGTCTGAAGTCAAACTCGAATTATCCCCGTATTCTACCAGCTTTAGCTTCTGGCTCGCCTGAGGATATAGACTATTAATTATACTAAGCGCTTTCACCTTCGCTTCAGCCTCACTAAGCTTCTTACCTCCAGCAGGTGCCGGCTCTTCCTTCTTCTTATCCTGAATAGCACCATAAGCTTGAACCTGGTACTGCAATACTTCACCGGTCTTTGCATCGATCTCAGCAGAGGATTGTTCTGGAAAGCCAGCACCAATGTAACGATCATTTCCATTACTGCCCCAGTATAGCTGCCAGATTTTTCGATCTGAATCCTGATAGTCATTTCTCAAGGTTTGCGAGATCAATTTACGATCTGCCGGGATATAAGCAACCTTCTCTACAAGCTGTGCTGCTTCTTTTGCAGAAAGCTCTGTACTAGAACTTCTTGCCTGAAAAACATCCTTGCTCTTCGCTACTTCTGAATACACGACTGAGGTGGATACGGATTCTTTTCCTTCATAATCTATCCGCTTGCCCGTTAATGCATCGATAGGATATAGAGACTGATCTATTGGACGCCAGCCTAGGATCCAGTTGTTAGGTTTTCCGTTCTTATAAATAGGAATGTAAAATAGGCCCACATCAAACTGTTCCGCAAATTGCTTCTGTGCTTGCTCCAAGGTAATCTTGGGCTGTGCAGACGGGTACTCAAGCCCTTGAGAAGACTTAGAGAATTGCGTTACAGTTCCGTTACCATCCACAACTATGTTAATGCTGTCCGATCCAGAAGGAATACCATTTTTCAGAATACTGAAGTTATATCCATATTGAACAGGACCGAATAATGATTCCGAAAAATAACTATAACCAACATTCTCATTTAATTGCAGCTCACTGCTCTTAACCGATGAGGCTGCCTTAGCCACAAAAGTCTTGGCGATCTCCAATGCCTGAGTCTGCGATACTTTCGGTGGATAATAGGATTCGTTCTTCTCCTGGGAGAATGAGAGATAGGTGTTGATGATATCACCATTAATGGCGTCTACCTCACTGCTAAAACCATATCCTATATTCCCTTCTTGAACCTGCCACTGAATATGCCAGATCATTTGATTTGCTGGAGCTGGGTAGCTTTGGTTAGATCCCAGTTGAACATTGTTTACAGTTGCATCTTTTAGAGATGGGAATAGTTCTTTTAACTTTGCAATGGCTTGCTCCTGCGTGAATTTCACTTTTGCAGGATCAGCCTCAGATTTCGTAGTCGTAGCTGGAGCCGCTGATTGCGTACTAACCTGCGTTACGGAAGTGTTGCTGCTAACAGATATAGAATCGGCTGCGGCTAAGCCAGGGGGTAAGAGTAACGCGAGTGCAACGGAAGTGATTAATACCGTTTTAGCTGTTTGATGAACAAAAAGAGTACTATTGCTTTTCAAAAGAATTCATCCTCCTCTAACACGTGATTCATATTATTATACAGATATTTTCTTGTATTTTCCATAATTATTTAACGACAGGAAATTACGACATTTTTGTGATGTGAGCTATAATGGTAAACAGTTGCAGCTATAATTCATCTAGAAAGGGGGTCACCGACATTACTGACTGGAACCTTCAGCCGCTTATTGACGGTATTACTAACCTAGACATTCGCAGTTGTTTGATCATTCAACATGGAGAACCCATACTGGAGCATTACCGCGATCCACAAATCGCTGAAGAGCTTGGCAAAATCAACTCGTGCACCAAAAGCGTACTCTCCGCCTTAGTTTGCATAGCCATAGATAAACAAATGATTCCACCTCCAGACACACCTATTTCTTTATTTTTTCCTTCATTAAAAGAAGATCGTGACCCACGTAAAAGAGAGATCACTATCGAACACTTATTAACGATGACCGGAGGCTTTAACTGGACAGAGTTTGGTGGGCAGAATTCTTTTCCGGCCATGACTAAAACCGCAGACTGGATAAAATTTGTGCTTGCACAGCCATTAGCTCATACACCAGGAACCGTGATGACTTATAACTCAGGCTCCTCTCAGCTCTTGTCCGCAATCCTGCGTAATTGTGCTGGACAGGCGGTTGCAGAATTTGCCGAAGATCAGCTGTTTCAACCACTTGGCATTCAAAGCTATCACTGGGAGAGTGATCCGCAAGGCATACATACCGGTGGGTTCGGACTTCATCTGAAGCCGGAGGATATGCTGAAATTCGGCTTACTTTATTTGCAAGAGGGACGCTGGAAGGATCAGCAGATCCTTTTTTCAGATACAATTCAGCAATCTACTCGCCCTTACGTTGAAGCCAATCATCCGCAAAAAGGATTCTACGGCTGGCATTGGTGGGTATCCCAATTCAATGCAGGTTCAGAGCAACAGCCGAACGAGATCCCTTATTATTTTGCACTCGGCTTTAAAGGGCAGCATATCATTGTAGTTCCTGCTTACGAGCTGGTTGCCGTTATCACCGCGGATAAGTACAAAAAAGGCTCTCCTGCAAATGTTTTCGGCCGATTTATTGTGCCAGCTCTTCTAGGGCAGTAAGAACCAGGAATCACATGCAGTTCTATGTGTGGATACCACACAATCCATAAAGCAGCCGCAGCCATAGACTGATAAAGTCTTGGGCTGTCGCTGTTAGTTTTGTACAAATGATCGCTATTAATTTTTCTTCAACTCGTTTGCTACAAGCTTAAATGACGCCAAATTTCTTTAATGCGTAGGCTATCCCGCCTTCACTTGCTTTTTTTGTAACAAAATCGGCTTTTTGTTTTAACTGTTCCGCACCGTTTCCCATCGCAATGCCCAATCCCACATACTCCAACATGTCGATATCATTCCCACCGTCACCAAACGCGATAGCCTCTGACTTGCAAATATTCAGATAATCCAGCACCTGTTTAATCGCCGTTGATTTAGAAACTTTTGTTTCTTCAAGCACATTCATAACGTATCCGTGAAAACGTTCGAACCATAATTCAGGAAATCTATCTTGGAATTTTTGCGCTTCATTTTCGTCCGCATACAAGCATATACAGTAAACCTCCTCTGGCAGAGCGCTCATTTTTTCGGGATATTGTGTAAGACTCAAAGTCTCCTTTAATGCCTTCATAACGCGCTCATCCTCGGAACCCATTCCGTTCATGGTTAAAAGTTTGGTGAAATAGGACATGCCATGTCCGTTCAACTCAGCAAAAGCCGAGAGTTCCCGCACGGTTTCTGTTGAAAGCGTTGATTTATAGATAACGTTATCCTTACATTTGACAAGCGCACCGTTAGCAGAAATAAAGGTATCAATGCCCATAGACTTGAACTCTTCACATAAGTTATGTGGTCTCCCTGTTGCAACTACGACTTTAATTCCTTTCTCTATCAACTTCTCAATTGCTTCTATCGTGCTAAGTGGGATACTTCTATCAATTTCACTCACTAGAGTACCGTCCACATCAAAAAATACAATCTTATACATATTATGAAATAAGCCTCCCCGTTCGATCGTAACTAGATAGATTATATTTCATGGGATCTAAAACAAGAAGGAAGCCGATCACACGGATCAGCTTCCTTCTTGTTTTCTTATTCAGCTTCGGCACAACAAGCTTACGTCGTTAATTTTGCATATACCACAAAAAATAACATCATTTCACCAATGATCAGGTAATTAGGTATAAGGAACAACAAATCTACTGCGAAAAAAACACCAAGTAAACCTAATAACAACGCCAAATGGAATATCCCTAACCGTTGCTGTATACGTCTATATTTATGGAAGACCAGTGAGGTAGAGCAGAAGTAGAGCAGGACCGATCCAAAAACAAAACACACCATAAATATATAATTTAATTGATCTAAAAATAACAGTTGGATCGAAGCTGCAATCATACTCAAGGATACATAAATAAATAAATGCCCGTAAATTATGGTTTGCCCGGCAGTCTCTATAGTCTTATCCACTTTCTTTTCAACATTATCAAAATATTGCCACCACATAGCTATAATTAATAGAAAAGTTAATAATGCAAATACAATAGATTGCCACGTCCAGTGGCTAGACTGTAAAACCGCAAGGATACTGACCACTGATTCCCCAAGCAGAATAAGCGTAAACAACGAAAAGCGTTCCAATAAATGATGAGTATTGATCGGACTTTTTACCAAGTATTTCCGACCTACTAATGGAAGCAGAATGTCTACAGTAATTCCCGCATACAAAACTACATAACGCATCCAAGAGTCAAAGAAAAGTGATAAAGAAGAGATCACTAATCCAATCCAAAATCTGCTTCCCAAATACCGGGCAGTGCCCTTTCTATCAGCCGCTTCATTCTTATTTATCGTAAGATATTGAATGGCTGTCATAGCTCTTAAACCAACATAACCTATTAAGAATGGCATATAATATTGATCAAAGTTAACCGATAGGCTCGCCGTCATTATTAATACAAAAAATAATTGTAGAATCAAGAATATCCGATGTGAAAAGATATCTTGCCCAAACCGATTCACAAAAAGCGATTGCCCTACCCAAGCCCACCAGATCGGAATAAATATTAAGATAAATTTGGATAAGTATTCAAGTGGAATTGTACCCGCCTCTACATGCAATAGGACATGGCTCGCTTTTGAAACTGCTGCTACAAAAAGCAGATCATAAAATAGCTCCAGCCAAGTAACTTTCTTCTCAGCAATGGATACTGTACTGTGCTCAAATCCCGATGTGCGTTTATTCATCGTCTGACTCCCTTGGTTTGGATGTGTATTTCTAATACAGTTTATCGAATACTTATCCATCTTAACCGAATTGATATACTAATTTGAAGACCCTTTACCTAAAAATAAAACCAGCAAGCCTCCACACAGGGAGCTTGCTGGTTTTTAGTAAATAAAGTTATTCCCCGGCAATACCGGAGCGTTCCACACTTTCTACAAAATGACGCTGTACGAACAAATACAGAATCAGAATTGGCAGAATGGTTAGAATACACGCCGCCATAACCTGATTCAGTCCAGTTGGGGCCATCCCAATAGAACCCGAAGTCATTTGCGACATCGTCTCCGCTGCCTGATTATTGGAACCATAAAACATCGCTAATCGCTGCGACAGATTATAGAAATCCGGTGTTGTTAAATACGTATTCGGTTCAAAGCTGTCATTCCAGTGCCATACCACAGAGAATAAGAATACGATCAGCATTGCCGGCTTGGCGATAGGAAACATGATTTTCCAGTACGTTCTGAATGCGCCTGCACCGTCGATACGTGCTGCTTCCTCCAACACTTTAGGCATGCCGCGATAGAACTGAATAAAGATCAGTACGAATAATGCCCCCTTCAACCCGTGCCCAAACATAGAAGGAACCACAAACGGCAAATGTGTATTAATCCACCCCAAGTCACTAAAGAACAAATACAGTGGCACAACAATCGTCTGCGGTGGAACTAGAAAAGTAAACAGCAGCAGAACGAAACACACTGCGTAGCCTGGAAAACGGTATCTGGCAAAACCATAACCGATTAAGGAACAGCTTAAGATTTGCAGAACTGCACTCCCGAAGGAAATAATCGCACTATTTGCGAACCCGGCCCAGAATTTAAGCGAATCCCATGCCAAAAAATAGTTGCCAAAACTTATCTTTTTCGGAAGCCATTGCACTGTGGCATCGGCCACGTCTGTTACTTGCATCATGGATTTGGATACCATGTATAACAAGGGATATAGGAATACGAACGTTAAGCTGAGAATAACCAAGTAATAAAAAGCGATATTCAGCACCTGAAGCGAACGTTTCACGACCCTGTCCAGCCTGCCGCTTGCTTTTAGACGAGTTGTCAGATGTTCCATGTTCGTTGTCCGAACCTGCTTTACGGATTCCTTCAACATCTTCTACTTCCTCCCTTCGGTGGCGCCGAGCGACTTGCTGAATAACAGGAAGACCAAACCCAGAACCAAGAAAATAAACACAAAATAAATCCAGCCCATCGCTGAGCCATATCCAAAATCATTATTCTTAAAGACGACATTCAAAATATGACTCATGATTTGATTATCTGCCTTCGTGAATGAGCTGACGATACTAAACAATGTGTTTACGAGCATCATCGGCATAATCATCGGGAAGGTGATTTTCCAAAAACTCTCCCACGCGGTTGCTCCATCACATTTGGCCGCTTCATACAGTGAAACAGAAATCGTCTGTAACCCCGCTAGAAAAATCAGAATTTGCACGCCAGAATCCCACATCACCAGCGTTAAAGATTCTGCATATTTCAGCAATGACTTCAAAATGTCGCCGGGGATAAAGTTATGGAGCTTATCATATAAATCCTGATTATAAAAAATTGGTAAATTTGCGGCACCCTGATCCATCAATTTGCCCAGAATCGCCCCTGAAGCAATGATGACCGGCAAAAAGAACACGCCACGAAAAAAGGTTTTTCCTACGAGTCCGCGATTTAGCAGAATCGCACAAAAGAGCGAAAAGATAAGAATTAACGGAACCTGAGTCACCGTCGACACCATCGTCGATTTCAGCAGAGGCAAGAAATTAACATCTGTAGTAAAAGCGGCGCGATAATGCTCCATCCCAACAAAAGTGGCCAGTAAACCGCCTTTGCTCACTTGGAGATCCTGAAAGGAATAATACAAGGAACGGCCCAGCGGAACAGCCATAAACACCAGAAATCCGACCAGCCACAGGCCGATGAAGGAATATCCTTCAACGAAATAACGCGCTCGCATCGATAGCTTTGATTTTTTCACTTCATCATCCTCCTGTTACCGCATAGCTGAATGCCTCGACGGTCTGACCAGACACGTCAACAGACTGCTCATTATAGTTGACTATAATGCTCACACCGTTTGCATAAGTCGTCCGAAAGACCTTACTTTGCAGCTGCTCATGATTCGTCATTTGCTGGTTGCTAATGCTGTCATAGACCTCTTTCAATGCGAGATAATTCTGCACAGAAGGTGCCAGCCAGTTCTCAAGACTAGAGCTGAACAGCCGGTCTGCCATGGTTCTCTGAAGATCGCTAGTCGGAGCATAAGTTAATTCATAACTTGGAAGGGCTCCATATTCCAGCGCCCGTAAGGTTTGGTTACGGGAATCATCGTACAGATTAACCGGGCTTGCTGTATAAGGCACTAAGCCGTGTAACACTAGTTGATAAAAAGGAATCGCCCGATCTGTATAGACAAATTGACTGGAGTCGAGCGGCACCTGATCAATCCGGTTCACATGTCCTAATGTATAGGCAAAACCATAATCTACTGCCGTGTTAAGCTCACCCTTACGGAAGTTATCCAATGCATTAACATAAGTATCTTCTGTAAGCTGGCGGTCCGTATTGGATTTATTATCCTCATCGGAGTATAGCAAGCTTCCAAAGTGTTCAAACTGCACACCCTTCACACCCAGATCCTGAAACTTGCTTAACTCAGCATTACTGCGTTTTGCGATAACACTAGGTTTCATTAAATAAAAATAGTCATCCGTATTCCACCGGGTAGAGAGATAATAGACGTACTGCTTCAAGACTTCACGATTAATACCGCGCACAGCATCTCTGCTTGCCTTCACGCCGTTGCTATCTTGGTAAGGTTTCACGTAGTTAGCTTTCAAATAAAGATTTACGCCCTTGCCTGCGGCATATTCCTGAAGCTCTTTTAGTCCCTTATTGCCTCCCAACTTCTTCTCAACAGGGAATTGTTCTGGCTGGTTTCCGTATAAACCATTTTTGGACCATCCCTCGATCGTAATCTCTAGCTGAGTAACACCCTCTGCCTGATATTGATCAATCATGTCCTTGATTTGTTTAAACGTAGCTGCTTCTATAAAAGTTGAACCGATGACTTCATCACGTGAAATCCCACCGAGCACTTGAAGATACAATGGCGTGTTCTCAAGAACTACTTCCTTGACCTTTTTCTCCTCCATTAAGTAATTACGGTATTCCTTCGCCATCCCAACGTAGTTGGCTTCCTCACCTTGGAGCAGAACATAACGTACGTTACGATCGGTTTTGATCATCTCACCCTGATAATAAGGAATTTGGCCGGAATTGCCGACAAAAATAACATCATCCTTGCGCAGGGTAAATTCACTTGATGCTCTATAAAGCGAAATAGCGCGAATGCCTGATGGAACACCGATGATTTTAGCGTCGGTATCTCCCTTAGTAACAATTGCTAAATATCCTGTGTCTCCCTGATAGATCCCAAACACTGGCAAGGCGATAGCTTTTTTAAGAGGTGCCGCCTTTTGCCAAGAGTTATCCGTAATTTCATGATTTTGTTTCACGAAGGTTTCGTCCCCGCCGTAAATGTATTCAGAATAACCTTTCAAATAAGCGGGATGATCTTTCCGAAACTCCAGCAATGCCCCTGAACCATCTGGAAGCATCATTGCCCCCTCTGCATCTTCTCTAGCCGCATGAAAAAATGGCAGCACCTCCAGACTCGTGAATTTCGCATTCCCCTCTTCCTTCAAATACTCCTGTGGAATGGAAGCCTCAAATCCATTAGCAGTCAGTCTGTACTCCAGAGCAAAAGAAAGCTTCAGGCTAATAAAAGCAAACTCCGCGCGGACGACATCTTGCTCAATCGTTACGGTAACCGTGGAGTCTTCATCTTTAAGTGGGTAGACCTGTGTAATGTCAGCCCCCTGTGTGTATCTGGCATAAATCGGCGCGGTCGTATATTTCTTAATATTTGGCATGGCTGTTCGCTCCAGCTGTGGAGATCCAAGCCACTCCTTGTTTGTGATTTTATCTGTGATGCGAAGATTTCCCGATTTCTCATCTACATATAAAATATAGCGTTCGTTCTCCAGTGCTTTTGTTCCAGGCGTGACCGGCTGCAGCTCAACCTTCTGAACAAGTGCTGCTACAGCTGTTGGAGCCTGCTCTTCTGCCGGAGCCGTGGTCTCCTTTTCTTGCACAGCAGTGGCCTGCCCTTCCGCTGGTTCAGTCACCACCGATGTTTGCTCTTGCCCAACCTCTTTGCTTTCTTCAGTCTGAACAGACTGCGCAGCGGTGGACGGATCGGCGGAACTGTGTAGGGGTTGAACATTTATCACTGCGAACAGCATCATCACAACAATACAGAGAATGGCCCGCACTTTAACTTTTTTTCTCATCGTGTTACCTTTCCCTCCTTACGCGCGCAATCTCAATTCTTTGAGCAGATCGACAATAAATGAAACAAATTGATTGGAAATACCAAATAGCAAAATGCCTACAAACCAGATAATGGCGATCCCTATTACACTGATTATGGTGATAAAAATAACCTTGCGAATCTCAAAATCATGCAGGATCTTCACCTTCATTAAAATCAACCAAGCCACCCAAAGAATCACAAACTTGTGCAGCAGATTGAAGGTTGAAGCCTCATCCAGCGAAAGGACCAACGTTAGCAGTGTGACTGGGATGATAAAGAGCATGTATGGAACAAGCGCAAAGGCACTGCCCACAAAAATCTCTTTAAATTTCCCCTCACCATCCATAATCGTACTGACACCCCAGTTCGAGACACACCAGGTCAACCAAGGAACGATAAGCCAAATAAACTCATGAAACATAGAGATTTCATGCGGCTCTCTAGTTTGAAAAGCATACCCTGTAATCAGAATCGAGATCATTCGTGCCACAAAGGTCAGTAGAACGATGGCAATCCCCTGTATCCAGCGGATACGCTGCTTTCCTTGAATATCGTTATAGAACTGATAAGGATGAACTACAACCTGATGAATCATTCGCAAAGTGTTCATCCAATCTCCCCCTTTGCCGGTTCCAAAACTGCCTTGTTTCCTCTATACAGCCAGGCATGGAATCTCCGGTATAATCTCGGCGCACTCCAGAACAGTACTAAGAACAGTCCAATTCCGCCGGCAAAGAAATAAGTAAAGTGCTCCCGGATATACAATTTACGATATTCGCGGAAAGCGGATGAATAGTCAGCTTTGGAATTTGAAAGCTTGAAATAGCTCATAGATTCCTTATATTGCTCTGCTTTATAAAGCGCTTTGCCGATAGCCTGATAAGCCATATCATAATTGGCGTTCAATCGCAGCACCTCTTGCCATAAGGATTGCGCTTCGTCATAGCTGCCATCTACATATAGCAAAGATGCCTGATGAACCAAATCCGCAAACGGCGTGGTCCGGAAGCGATCGATTCTGCCCCGTCCTTTATCCACTACATAGATCAAACCATCAGCGGTTTGATCTACGGCGGAAGGAGTCACGAATAGTCCATTCTGATCCCCGATCCCGCCGAAGCTGAATAACAAATTCCCCAGCTTGTCATATTGGAAGACTTTACTGGACTGCAAATCCAGCGCGGTTATAAACCCGTTCTTATCAATACTGATGCCCATAAAAGAAGCCATACTGAATGGACCCTCGGAGTAATAATCGCCGTACCAGTGTTTACCAATGTTCAGCGTATCTACGCCTACCGGAGATAACCGTTTGATCTGGTTATACTCTTCGCCCAGGGTCGTGCTGTAGATAAATCCTTCTTCATCCAGATCCACGTTGGAGAACTCAGAAGGTTTAACGGTCGCCAGCTGGTTCTGCTGCTCTTTGGTGGCCACCAGCTTAATTAAGAGTCGTGTCCAGGAGAAGCCTACATGGTTCGCTCCATAGAACCCCTTGAACTTACCGCCCGAGTCAATTTGCAGCAACCCCTGCGTGTTACCATCGCTCACCACATACATATAATCACGCTTATCTACAACTAATTTAGAAGGAGAATAAGAGAAATTAGCACCCAGTAATGGGCTATCCGGTTTTAGAAACTCTTTTACAAACTTGCCATTTTTATCAAAAATAGCAATACGCGCGTTTTTTGTATCTGCTACATATACCGTTCCATCCTCTTTCACGAATACACCCTTCGGCTCCTGCAGCTTGCCGCTGCCTTCCGTATCACCGATCAAATTTAGCAGACGACCGTCCTTATCCATATGAACAATCCGGCTATTGCCCGTGTCTACTACGTAGAGTGAATCGTCATCACTAATAAAGAGAGATTCCGGATTTTTGAAGGACCCCGTATCTGTTCCTGTTGGATCGATAGAAGAATCGTAGAGATAACCATTAATCGAGCGGACCTCATTGCCGGACTGATTCCACGTATACCCCTCATACGGGGCTTCGCCAGCTAGCGCCTGCCCTGGAAGCAGCAGCACTGGCAGTGTCAGCGTCACCAGTAGCCCTGTTAGCAGCATTTTTTTCATATTACGTCCTATCATCATGACTCCCCCTATTCCTTCAGCCCCGAATGGGCCATTGTCTGAAGCACCATCCGCTGCGTTAATATAAAGACAAGAATAGTCGGGAGAATCATCAAGAAGCTTGCTGCTGCCAAAGTGCCTACCCTAGCAACGACTCCGGCTCCACCACTGATGGTTTGGATGGCAAGCGGCAATGTCTTCATTTCCTGAACAGTCGTATAGACCATTGAAGGATACGGATCATTCCAAGCAGAAATGAAGCTAAATAAAGCAAAAGTCGAAATCGCCGGCTTAAGCATTGGCATCACAACCACCCAGAATACCTTCCATTCTGAAGCCCCGTCTATGCGGGCCGCCTCTAATAAAGCATCTGGAAGCTGCCGCAGGAACTGGGTCATAAGAAACATTCCCATTGGTGCAGCCAGATAAGGTAAGATCATTGCAAAATACGAATTCATTAATCCGCTGCGGCTAATCAGCAGATATTGCGGTATTTGCAATACTAAGGGTGAAAACATCAGCGCCGCCACAATCATACTAAAGATAGCGCTTTTAAATGGCATATTGTGCTTGGCAAGCGGATAAGCCGCCATTGCTGAAATTAAGACACCCCCGACCACAATCCCCGATGTAACGACCACGCTATTGAAAATAAACCGTGAGAACGGCACCGCCGAAGTTCCGGTAATTAACAGCAAATCACGAAAGTTCACCAACGTCGGATTCACTACGAAAAACCGCGGTGGGAACAGGAATAGTTCGCTTGTTGGTTTTAAAGCAGTCACTGCCATATAGACAAGTGGCAGCAGCATAATTAGGCCAAACACCGTTAAGAACAGATATAAAAAGATGCCGCCATAGTCAATACGCCGTAAATTTATTTTGTGCATCCTAATCCCTCCCCAGCACTTTGAAGATGAGACGGTTGAGCCCAAGCATCAAAGCGAACAGTAATACAGCAATCGCTGACGCATATCCCATCTCAAAGCGGATAAATGCGTAGTCGAACAGATGCGCCATAATCGTATGGCCTGCATAAAGGGGACTCGGAAATCCAACAAGCCGCATACTGACGTCAAAAACGGTAAGCGAACCGACCACCTGCATCACCGCACCGAATAATAGCTGCGGTTTGACGCATGGAATCGTAATGTACCAAAGCTCCTGCCAGCGGTACTTGACCCCATCAATTGAGCCAGCTTCATATAAATCTGTCGGTACATTTTGAAGTCCGGCCAGAAAAGCAAGGAAACCTACCCCCATACTCATCCATAAGGAAACTATGATGATCACCGGTACGATCGAATCTACATTTTGTAGAAATAAATAAGGTTCATTGATAATCCCCAGCTGAATGAGCCAGTGATTGAGCAACCCCTTGCGGTCGCCGGCGAACAAATACAACCAAACCACGGACATTGCTACTGCACTTGTAATCGATGGCACATAGTAGCATAGGGTATAGAAAAAGCGGAACTTCTGCGGAATCTGGCTAATCAGCCAGGCCAGCAAGAAGGCCATAATATAACCTATCGGACCTGTAATAATAGCAAATTTCAGCGTAATCCCAACAGCTTTAAGAAAGATATCGTCGTCTACAAACAACAGCTTATAGTTAGAGAAGCCAATGAATCTCGGTGTCTCAATAATGTTGTAATAGCTGAAGCTTAGAACGACGGACATGATAATAGGAACAATAGTAAAAACGGTGAACAGAATCAGGAAAGGGGCCAAGAAATAATAGGAAACTTTATTTTTCTTGATATCCAACCAAAGCTGCGCCCATTTCCCGGGAGTTTTCGTCGGCTGCATCTGTACGGCTTCGTTCTGTGCCGGTGTAATTATTTCACTACTCATTTCTGACCTCCTTCCTCTTTAGCGCTTGAAGTCTGGGAAGTTTCAATTCCGAACTCTTCGCGTTTCTTACTAAGCTCTTTATTGATTTCACGCACACCTTGCTCCATCGCCTCCCGCGGGAATTTACCGTTGAGCACAATTTCATTCCAGATGTTGGCGATATGCCGGGTCGTGTAATATCCTCCAAGCACCACTTCGCGCTCTTTAAACCACTCCCACTGTTCCATAATGGCGTCGATATCATCTTGCTGCCACGGCAGACGTTTGAGCGCTTCAACATTGGCTGTATTCCAACGAGCTTCAACACCCAGCAAAGACTCAAGCTCTGAACCGAAGTTCTCCTGTGCATCCGCACTGGTCCACCATTTCAAGAACTCCCAAGACTCTTCTTTCATATCCGTATCCTTAAAAATAATTCCTGTCTGTGCAAGCCCGCCTGTAGAACGGTTAATCTGTCCATCGGCTTGTTCAATACCCGGCATTGGTTTCATGCCCCACCAGCCTGTCAATTCAGGTGCGGCAGTAGATAACAGGATGTATGTGGAATAATCAGCAACGCCGATTGGCATCTCTCCAGAACGGAAACGGTTATAGAAATCCGCTTGTTTCTGCAGCTTGTAGTTCGTAAAGAGTCCCGTCCACATTTTCATAGCTGTCAGAGCTTCTGGTGAATCCAGATCAGACAACATCCCATTATTCTTATAGAAATCTCCACCATACTGGAATAAGAACGGCGCAAACTCATTAATGGCTAGACTCGGATTGTTCGGGGCATGTGGATAATAGAAGTCCATCCCGTTTTGTTGCAGCACAGGAATCAGTTCCATAACCTCTTGCCACGTATTCGGAATATCCTTCTCGCTAATGCCCAGCTGTGCCATAATATCTTTCCGGTAAAAGAGCATCGTGAAGTTCTGATTCTCCGGCAATGCGAAGTCTCCGTTATCATACTTATAAGGAATCAGTGCGCCCGCTCTGAAACGTTCAGCAACCTCTTGATAATCTGAGAATTCATTCAGATTCACGAGTGAATTCCGCACCGCGAAGTCAATCGGCACTTCACCCTCAACCCCCAGTGCCACATCGGGAGCAAGTCCGGCAGTATTGGCTAATAACAGAATCTGCTTCTGATCCGCTGCAAGCGTAGGAATAATATTGACGTTCACCTTGATGCCCGTGTTTGGTGTAAAGTCCTCATCCACCATTTGCTTAATGATCTCCGCCCAATCACGTCCACGAGAGATCCAGACATCCAGCACCTTTTCATTTTTGTACGTATTTCCTATGCCGCTGTAATCCTTTGTAAAAGAACTAAAGAAGTCATACGTCATCGTCCCTACACGGGTATACCAAGGAGCCGCGTCTTTAGGCCATGGCTGATCTTCCGACTTCACTTCAATATAGTCCATTACAATACTCTGCTTCATTAATCCGTTGACCCATAAGCCAAGCGATGACTGCAGATCCGTAAATTGCTGAAGACGACCTGGAATACTTGAGGTATCCTTCGCCATTTCCAGGAACCGATCACGTGCTTCATAAAGCGTACTCAGCTCAGAGCTTCCATCAGCAACGCCAAAAGCATACATATCCTGCACGGCATCATCCAACGTCCGCGCCATCAAATGTAAACGTGGCACAAGATTAGGAATGTTCTGCTCCAGCTGCCAATCCCCGTTTGGATCGGGGTTCGTTCCCGTTACCTGCGTGATTTCACGTCCCAAAAGAGACATTTTATGTGTAGTGTTCAGCACAGCTTCAATCATTCCGCCTACACCCGATACTTGAACTTCCATCCGCAACGTATGCTTGCCCTGTTCGAGATAAAAGAAGTATTCTCCGTCCTCATTCCCCAGCTTGTTTACTTGCCATTCCGCTTTGTAAGGGAATTTCAAGGCATTCAGCTCTTGGAACGGTACCTCGCCATCAATCATAATCCGGCGTTCCACCGGTATCCCGTTTAGGAACCACTGGCCGTAACGAATTGCGATATTGTAGAGCCCTGACTCTGGAATCTCGAAATTCCATTCCGCCCATTGTCCACCCGTACGCCACCCGACACCCCCAAAACTATTAAGCACAATAGCATCTTTGTTAAAAGGTTCGGTGAGTGGCTCCCGGTCCTCGATCCGCTTCAGCGTTGGATCTGAACGAAGGGAGGATTCTTCTGCCTGAATTTTGATCACTTGATTCTGAACAGGCTTGTAACCCTTATTCTCATACTCCTGCTTCACTTCCGCATAAGTCGGGAGCGGTTCTGGAGAAAATATTCTCAGTTCACTAAGTGCAGCCGGTTCCCGGATGGCTTCCAGCTTCACCGTATGCTCCCCTTTGGTCAGATAAAAGCGAAAGGGATCCGCAGTTCTGGCCTCGGCATCTCTAAACTCCCGATATTGCCAGCCTGTTACCTCTTCCCGCTTGGGATTAAATTCATTCCCTTGATTGTCCAGCCATGGCTCTGCACTTTCCTTCCACATCCGCTGGAATTCCATTTTTTTTACTTGAGAGAATAAATACTCCCCATCAATCTTTACGCTTCGAATGATCGAGGATCGTTTACCAGGAAGGGCATAATACTCCATCCCCATCTGATATAACCCATCTGCCGGAACCGTAAATGTATATTCCACCCAGCTATCCTCTGCTTTAAGCGCTAGTACCTTGCCGGGTTTTCCACCAAGATCCGTCATTACCTCTGTACCTTCAGCACTAATGGCCGTATAATCCGCCGAAGGAATAGCAAGCGTAAAATCCGATGAGTCCTTTGCTCCATCCTGCTGTTTTTCCTCGTAATAGCTTAAGTAAGAGGCTTCGAGTTTTGAATTCACACTATCGCTTTCTAAAATAGAGCTTTCATCAACATCCGCATAAACGGGGATGCCCTCCATCGCTGAATTATCAAACCCTCGTGATTGATTCCACCACACTAGGGAGACTCCTAAAAGTACCAGTAACAACAAACTAATCTTATATTTTCGCAGTATGCGTAACACGCATCGGTCTCCTCCCATCTTTACGGGCCTCTCGGACTTAAGTGAATACAAGCAGGGCAGCTCTGGCAATTGCAGGCTGCCCCTCCTGTTATTAGATTTCCTTACGGCTGCATTCCCATTGCCTTTTTAAAGGCAGCAATTTCTTTGGAAGCTTGCTTCAAGACATCATCACCAATTTTTTGAATAGCCGTCTTGGAATCTGTGTTCTTAGCCAGTGCATCACCGATCGCCGCTATAAAGATTTCCCAGCCCTTGTTATCTACTGGTGTAAGGTGTTTGACTGGAATATCGTTGCTTAATTGCTCATATAGTTTAAATTCCTCTTGCCCACCCAGATATTCATTTTTAGTGTTTGCGTACCAATCAAGACTGGAAATATCCTTGTAACCCGGCTGAATGGAATGTTTTGTCCAAATTTTCCAAGCATTTTCACTTCTCATGCTCCACTGAATGTAAGCCCATGCCGCTTCTTTATTTTTGCTTTGCGAAGGAATAACAAAGCTTGAGCCGCCCATTCCCACGTTAATTCCTATTGGCAAACGGGTTACCTTCCATTTTCCGGCAAGCTCAGGGAATGTTTCCTGAAGTCCGCGCGCTCCAAATGAACCCGATACGACACCAACTAAATCACCTTTCAGAACTAGCTGTTTACCTTCGTCTGAGCCATAACCGATATGAGGTGCCCAGCCCAGCTGTTGTCCACGTTTTGTAATATCAAGAACTTTCACCATTTTGTCCGTATTACGTGTCCAGTTCATATCCTTATCAAAGTAGCCGACTTCATCTCCTGCCCATACGATCGGGCCATCGCTCCACTCCATGAAATATTTACCGTTAGCTTTCAAAATTTGAGCCAGGTTCAAGAGATTCTCTTCATCTTGCATGTATTCACCAAGCTCAGCAGGATCACTTGGCAATCCAAGCTCTTCAAAAATGTCTGCACGGTAGTAATAAACCCCCGGTGTCATATCCCAAGGCATACCAAGCAGCTGTGAGCTGTCCGGTGTCATCCAACGTTCCCAGTTATATGGAGCAACCAGATCTTTATATTTTCCAGCGTTATAAGGCTCTTCCAAAAGATTCTCCAGCACATTGCCCGCCATATAACGGTTCAACTGGTACATTTCGACTTCTGCTACGTCCGGTGCCCCGCTACCTGCGGCGATTGTCGTTTGCAGCTTGTCATGCAGGTCGCCAAAGGGCATAACTACCGTCTTCAGCTTGATTCCAGGATATTCAGCCATAAATGCAGCGCCGACTTCCTCGAACACTTTTTCATTAAAGGCCCAAACGGTAACCTCACCTTGAATATCTTTGCTTGGCAGGTCGTTGGCAGGATCTGCTGCTTCCGTGCCCTCAGTAGCTGTTGCATTGGTTGGCTCACTAGCATTATTAGTTTTTTCAGTGTTCGTTTTACCGTTGTTAGCTGCATTTTGATTCGTCGTTGAGCTTCCAGCGCTGCTACAGGCTGACAGAATAAGCACAAAAACCATTACCATACATACGACTAAACTGCTCGTTTTTCTTTGCGAAATCATAACCTAACCTCCCTCTTAAATTGAACAAATAAATGCTTGTTTATAGTGAAGGAGTGAACCTCCCTCCGTGACCGGCTATTTCCCCCCTTCCTTTAGTCTTAACACGGTCACGGAATATTTCGGGAATTCAAACTCCAGACTACCTTTGTCTACACTTACCTTTTGAGTTACAGGTGCCACCTTGTCAGGTTCAGCGAAGCTATTCTCAGCATTTAAATCGTCCGACTGAAGTACGGTAGCTGTTCCTTCCAGACTTGATGTGGCAAGTCCGGCAAAAGAAACATCCGTGCGCTGAGCAGTGTCACCCGCATTAACGACTTTAACGATCAACTCACCTGTGGCAAGATCACGGCTCGCAGTTTGGAACAGCGGCCCTGCTGGACTTTCATCGTTCACCTCTTGTATAAGCTCATCGTCGAGATAGAGCCGGATATTAGCACCTGATAATTCAATGCGAATATCGTACAATTTCCCAGTCTCAATCCTTACAGGAACCGTTCTTCCGATGACTGCTCTTGTTCCACCTACTGATTTTTCAATCGCGCTCTGCGTATTTCCCCAGCCGCCAAGATTCCACCAATAGAAGTTACCTTCATCTTTAGAGCCGAACATAATGAGCATGCCTTCTGCTCCGCCAGTCTTTTTCGCCTTAAGAGAAAGTGTATAATCACTCCATGAAGTCTCACCGGCAACTGCACGAATATCAATATCATTAGAAGTCTGCTTAAAAGTACCCTTGGATTGTTCCCAGTCCCCATTGTTTAGAGTCCAGGCTCCGGAATCCTTCTTGAAATGATCTTCAAAAAGAACGTCATCACCTTTCGCTACTCGTACATCGCTGTACTCTACCTGGGTGGCCCAAGTCCCCAAACCAATTCCACCTTGAATGGATTGCTTACCGGAGGTTTCTTCTTGACCTAGAGCCACAAGTGAGGTTGGAAGAACTACATCCCCCTTATTGCTTCCAAACATCTGCTGCACATGATAAGAAGGTGTTCCGTAGCTAGTCGATGAATCAAACACAATAGCGTCCGGGTTCCAAGTACGATCCTTCGTATTCACAAACAACGGGGCATAAGAGGACATTTTTACGATATCAGAATTCCGTTCCATGCCCATCATAAAAGCGGCCTCGCCGATTGCAGCGTTCAGATTGCCTTCTCCGGCACCCTTGGTTACCGCATACTCACCAACATAAATCTCAGGACCACTCCGGTCATAAGTATCGTATCTGTTCGAGTTGCTGAGGAACCATTCAGTGGTTTCATAGTAATGCTCATCAACCATCTCGATAGGCTCACCTTCAACTGCCGCATTGGCAATGAGATGAATCTCTGGATACTTCTCTTTAATTGCTTTATAAAACAAGCCATAACGCTTAATATATTCACTCATCTGGAAATTGTTTTCGTTACCAATCTCTACATATTTCATATTAAAAGGCTCCGGATGACCATTAGCGGCTCTTTGTGCCCCCCATTTGCTAGTAACCGGTCCGTTTGCATATTCAATGGCGTCCAGCGCATCTTGTATCCATGGCTGAATTTCACTGACTGGAACGGTATTCTGCTTGGCTATAGGATCTCCGTTATGTGAAATCCCGATATAAGCTACATATAATGGTTCCGCTTTCAGATCTTCGGCCCATTGCAGAT
The DNA here is from genome assembly GCF_038002725.1 of Paenibacillus sp. FSL H7-0323. Taxonomy (NCBI): domain Bacteria; kingdom Bacillati; phylum Bacillota; class Bacilli; order Caryophanales; family Paenibacillaceae; genus Paenibacillus; species Paenibacillus sp. FSL H7-0323. Next base: position 3,677,793 of record NZ_JBBODB010000001.1, read on the forward strand.
ATTCGTGGAAGCCCAGCCCATCTGAGGAGCGGTAATCCCAATATCCCTTATGACCGGGACGCGTTTCAATCGGACCAATGGTGTTCTTCCATTGATAAGCATCAGTTGGCGTTTTCCCTTCCACAAAACATCCCCCCGGAAAACGAACGAATGCGGGTTTCATCGCAGCTACCTTTTCAGCCAAATCGATGCGAAGCCCATTCTCCCTGTTGTTCCAAGTCTCAGGAAACAAAGACACCATATCGAGATAAACAGTCCCTACATTGGCAGCAGAGATTACAATTCGTGCGTTTGCTACAGTACCTGTAGAAGTCAGTGTGTATGTATATGGATGCCATCCTTCTTTTAACTTATCAACGGTCTGTTCTGCATATAGCTCATTGCCATCTGGGCTCTCTAACGTTATACGCAGTGGCATATTGTCCCCTGGCTCTGGCCGCGCATAGAAAGACAACTTGTAACTGGCCTCCTTCGTCAAAGCAATCCCCCAGTAACCATTATTCACAGCAGATACCGAACCACCCTCGGCAGCTGATGATACTGTTAAAGCCATTGCCTGGGTCTGAGCATCGTTCAAAAGCTTAGTGCTGGTCAGAGCAAGCTTCCCTTTACTCCCTCCTTTTTCATCCATCCACCAATTGAACAGTGTGACCGAACTATCCTCAAAGGAACGATTGGAAATCAGCTCTGCATATAGCCCTCCATCTCCCGCATGATTAATCTCTTCGAAAAAGGCTCCGTACAACATCGGGCTGATCTTAGCTCCCGGATTCCCCGTATCCACAGTCAACGTATATGCGGTTCCACTACTTGTGTTAGCTGCTGTCGCCGTTGGAAGAGTTTCCTTTCCCGCTTCACCCGTTGCTTCTTTGGCAGACTCCTGAGACAGTGTTGCTGGGTTTTCGCCCTTAGAAGCCCAATAATACGTCAGCCCGCCAATCACAATCACGAAAATCAGCACCGTAAGCCATAGCTTCCGTCCATATTTATTCAAAGATAATTCCCTCCAACTTTTTATTAGCGTTTTCATTTTTATGAAGTGAACAGATCCTTCCATTCGTAATAACTTAAAATCATTTCACAAAACCTAAATGAATCCGTTTCCATTGATAAAATACCATACTAAAATCGGGTTGTAAATAAATTAAACTAAACCTTTTTATACTTTTATGAATATAATTTCCAATAGTTTTGCAAGAAATTAAGAGATTTATTAGTTTTTTTAAAACAAATTCCCTCTTTTCATCTCACCATCTTTATATTTTTCTAAAATAAACGGGGGTTTACAGCCCTAAGTAAGTTTAATTTTCATTTTTTTCTTCATTTATTTTACTGTTTTATTTTTCCATTCAAATAATAATGAAACTAAAATTAATTGTATTGCCCCCAAAAAATCATATAAAAAAAGCTCCCCCTTGCCTAAACTCAGGCAAAGGAAAGCTATTGTTCAATCTCCAACTAAATTTAGTTCCGCCACTTCATAAACTTGTAATCAAGAAAATCAACAAGCAAGAAGAGAATAAAACCGACCAAGCTGAACAACATAATTCCAGCATACATCTCCGGATAATCTAATCTTAACCACGCATCCATGATGAAAAAGCCCATACCATGCTCTGTTCCATAGATCTCCGTAAAAAACAGTACAGATATCGCCGTTCCAAGCGAAATACGAATCGTACTCAGAATTACTGACAATGCACCCGGCAGTGTCACATGCCAGAACTTCTGCACAGCGCTGGCACCTATACTAGTTAAGACATCATAGGTATTGTCCGGAATAGCCTTAACCCCATCCCTTACCGAAATGATGATCTGAAACAATAAAATCAGCATGATCATTAGGATTTTGGACGTCTCCCCAAGCCCGAAGAACAGCATCACTACTGGAAGCAGGGCAATTTTGGGAACAGGATACGTCAAGTAAACCACAGGGTCCAGCAGTTTGTTCCAGGTCAATGAACGTCCCATTAGAAGACCTATAAGCAGTCCAATAATTAACGCCAGTACCACACCTGCAAAAATTCTGAACAAGCTATACCCTACATTTATAGCAATATCCTGCGCCCCTAACTGAAACATCGCCTTATATACAGCAAAGGGACTTGGCAGAATCGAATGGTTCATAAGTAAAAATGCGATATACCAGACTACATTCATACAGACAAATACAAATAGCAGCCTTACTAGATGATGAAGTCGACGTTTGTTTACCATATCTCCTGCATTACCTTTCTAATCCGCTTAGTCTGCTCAAAGAAATCCACACTGTCCCGCTTATCCTCATGCTTCATATGAAACACCAAATGATTATCAATAATTTCAGGTGTAGTTTCTTTGTTGGACGGCATGACGATAATCTTTTGCCCCAGCAGAATCGCTTCTTCCACATCATGAGTGACAAATAATGTAGTCGTCGGGTTAGCCATCCAGTTCTCTAAAAAGAGGACCTGCAGTGTTTCCCTTGTTATCGCATCGAGTGCAGAGAATGGCTCGTCCAGCAACAGAATAGTAGGCAAAATGGCAAAAGCTCTGGCAATCGCTACTCTTTGCTGCTGGCCTCCACTGAGGGATAAGGGATAACGTTCTGCTAAATCAGAGATCCCCATCGACGAAAGCCACTGCTTAATCTGCGTCTCCCGTTCTTGCTTGGATGAACTTGCCGTATGCGTAATCTTCATTGCGATTTGAATATTATCATGTACAGTCTTCCAAGGAAGAAGCCCATAGTTCTGCGGCACCAGTCCAATTAACGTTTCTTTCTCATGTACAGATTTCTCATTAAAAAGAATTTGTCCCTGATAACTAGGCAGCAAGCCCGCAATCGCCCGTAATAAAGTAGATTTCCCGCTGCCGGAGGGTCCGATAATGGTGTAGATCCCATGTTCCGGCAAAGATAAATCCACCTGACCTAAGGCTAATTGTCCGCTCTTATATTCTACTTTCAGATCCTTTATGGCGAGTCCTTTATTTCTTGAATTGGACATCAGAAATCACATCTTCAGCCGAGATATTTTTGCTGAGCAAACCTTTTTCCCGTGCCCAAGCAAATGCAGCCTCTACTTCCTTCACATCCACTTGATAAGCTGGTACATAATCCGGTACTTTGATCTCATCTTTTAATGTCTCTGGATATCCTACTTCTTTGATTACAAGATCGATATATTCAGATTGCTCATGGGATTTCATATAAGCTACTGCTTCATCATATGCAGCATACATACTGCGGATAGCTTCTGCTTTGGCATCAATTGCAGTTTGCGGGAAAGCTAATACGAACGGATTTACTCCCGCAGTTAGCGTTGAGCTCAGTACACGCAGGCCTGAGGTTTTGCCCATCGTTACAAAAGGTTCTGGCAAAATTGCCGCATCCGCCTTATTATTCTTAAGCAATTCTAAACGGGTCGGAATCTGTGGAACCTCTGTCACTGTAATATCAGCTTCGGTCAGACCTGCTTGTTTCAGCATCATTGCCACTGTATATTGTGTGGAGGTATTTTTGGACAAAATCACGGTTTCCCCCTTCAAATCCTTCACATCCTGGATCGATTCATTTCCAGTCAGTAAATCAAATTCCCCAAAAGTTGTACTGGTGATCTTCACATCCAGTCCAGCCTCATTGTAAATGGAGATCGCAACCAGGTCAGCACTTAGACCATCCAGCTTGCCTGCTTGAAAAGCTACATCCCGATCTTTGGCGCTTTTAAACGTCTGGATGTCCAGATCCACACCGTGGTTTTTATCGAAACCTTGTTCATGTGCGATGATAAAAGGAATAGCATCAATCGAGGGTAATAAACCGAGCGACAATGAGGTAACTTCTTTTGCAGCCTCTGGAGCAGCTCCCTCTGACGATTCTGTATTTGTATTATTTTTCGAACCACAACCGACTGCAAGTGCAGCGATGACAACAACCATCATAGATAACAACAACATTCTCTTTAGACCTTTATTCTTCATTTAACTCTCCTGCCTCCATTATTCTTTCTATAGTGTAATTCTCTGTAATATTCTTTGCTCACTCATAAATGTGCATGCAAAAAAATCCTTAAGCTCTACAAAAAAAGCTTTAGGCATGTTAAGTTTACCACCAATCTTTATATTTTGTATATTTATAAATTTAGATATAAGTAAATAGAAGCGACGCAAAAAAAGCTGACAGCGGAATGGTTCCACTACCAGCCTCAATCTCTATGTTATGGAGTTAGTAGATTTGTGTGGATTTTAATGACAGCTTTTTTAATCTGCTGCCCCGGTTGACCCATACCCGGTCTGTGAACATCATGAGGGAAAAAGACCGCGAACATTCCAGGCTTCAAAGATAACAATATTTCATCTGCTGATGGGGGATAAAGCGCATATTCTCCTTCGGCATCGTAAGGCTTAATGGGCTCGATCCCTTCTTGCAGGGGTGCCCAGCCAATCGTTTCTTCACCTTCGATCAGATAATGCACATCAATATAAGTCTCATGCTTCTCTGCGGCTTGTTCCTCCAGCGATTTTGCCTCCAAAGCCATAATCGAAGCATACATTTCGTTCCCGCGGATTTCGATTCGCCCAAGATCAGGATCATGTTGTAAGATTACTTTCAATTCCTCAATAGCCTCAACAATGACAGGATTCTCATACTTGATATGCTCTTCCCAAGATGACAAAGAACCTAAGATCATAACTTCCCATTCCCCTCACATCTTAATGTACTAAACCAGTTTCTCACTGACTGCTGAAGCTGTAGTTTCTTTATTGATTATGGATTGCTCACTAGTCTTCTTGAAATATTCTACATATAAAATATCAAGCAGATAGAGCTGCGATATCTTTGCAGATAATGAACCCCCTTGCAGCGGTCCTTCATTAGCACCACATAGCAGGGTCAGATCGGAGTACGAGGTTAACGGTGACTTTTCAAACCTGGTAATGGATATTACTTTGGCTCCTCGTTCCTTTGCTTTTCTTGCAACCTCAATGCTATCCTTGGTCGAGCCGGAATAAGAAATCACAACAGCGACATCCCGGTTAGACATCAACGCTGCCGACATCATCTGCAGATGTGAATCCATTAAACATTCCGTTTTGTTCGTAATGCGCATAAATTTAATCTTGGCTTCCATAGCTGTGACTAGAGAAGAGCCCACACCGAAAAACAATACACGTTCTGCATTAATCAAATACTCAATGGCCTCACTGATCTTCTGTATATCAATTAAATTATAGGTCTCGTTGAGTGCACTTACATTCGTGGTCAGCACTTTAGAAGCAACAGCTTCAATCGTATCATCCATCAGAATCTGATCGGTAAGCTGCGGGATCTCATTCTCCACAGTGATGCTATGTGCCAATGCGATCTTGAACTCTTGATACCCTTTATAACTTAAAGATTTGCAAAATCGAAATATACTTGATTCCCCAACATCACATGCATCTGCAAGATCAGTAATCGACATGTAGACTACACTTCTCGTATTCTCCAGTACGTAGTCCGCTACCTTCTTCTCCGTATTCGTCAAATTATTGTATTTAGAATGAATTGAAGAAAAAATACTGATTGTCCGCAAAAAAGCCCCTCCTTTTCAATAAATTAATGTACGAATAAGGAGGAAGCTCCCAGCAGACCTGCCTTATTCCCTAATGAGGCTTTAACAATTCTCACTCCCGCAAAGCTTTCCATAATCAAAGACTTCGTGCGCTCTTCTACCCTTCGAACCAAATCTTCTTGTTCCATTACGCCGCCACCAATAATAATCGCGGATGGATTGAAGATATGTGTGATAGAGGCTAAACCCACAGCCACTTCAGTAATCCATAGATCTAAAATACGTTCAAGCTGCTCATTTCCGCTCTGTATTTTATCAAATAAAGCTTTTCCGTCCGTGCATTCGGGATCTGCCAGCTGAGCCATCTTCACTAAAGCTGTAGTTGAAGCGTATTTTTCATAATACGGCAGTCCTTCTACTCCGGATGGGGCCGACAATGGGTGAGTAAAGATATGGCCAAATTCAGCCGCTACCCCATTAGCCCCTTTATAGATTTGACGATTAATGACGATCGCACCGCCAATGCCTGTGCCAAAGGTTAGACATAAAAAATTGTTAAAGCTCTGAGCAGCCCCAAAATAAGCCTCGCCTAATGCTGCTGAATTCACATCGTTCTCTACCATAACAGGTTTATGAAAATGATGGGTGACAATATCCTTAATTTTCATTCCAGTATATCTAGGTATATTTTCGTTAGCATAGACAATAAATCCTTCTTCTGCATTAACTTGGCCCGCGGTGCTTATGGCAATGGCATCAAAATGATCGTATTCTGCAATCTTTTCCAGCATTCTCGAGATTACATGGGGTCCCCCCAAGTAGCTTTCTGTTGCATACTCCTTGAAGTCATGTACATTCCCCTGTTTATCGCATATACACATCTTGGTATTGGTACCGCCAATATCTACGGCTACAATTCTCATTCCCATCTACCCTCTCTGGCGTTCTACTGAATAGCGTTCACAAACCGTTTCGTAATCTCCATCGGTCTCGTGATCGCAGAGCCAACCACTGCTGAATACACACCTAAATCAAACATGGTCTTTAATTCTTCAGGAGTGGAAACCCCACCTTCAGCTATAACGGGAACAGAGAAGTTGTTGACGATTTGTTGAACCAATTCAAAATCTGGCAAGTTGCGGCCTTTAGTAGCCTCGGTATAACCGCTCAAGGTAGTTCCTATCAGATCAAATCCCAGCTCAACAGCCTTCGCAGCTTCCGCAAATGTAGAACAATCCGCCATAAACAGTTGATCTTTATAGGTCTCTTTTAAAAGTGGAAAAAGTTCAGAAATAGTAGATCCGTCCGGGCGAATCCGGTCTGTAGCATCCATAGCAATGATATCTACCCCTTCGCGGTACAGCTCATCGACTTCCTTTTGAGTGGGTGTAATAAAGACTTCAGAGCCTTCATACACCTTTTTGATTATCCCAATGATCGGCAGATTCACTTGCTTTTTGATTTCTTGAATATCCGCTACGCTGTTTGCCCGAATTCCAGAAGCCCCGCCTAAATAAGCAGCATAAGCCATTCTACCCATAATAAACGGGCTATGCAGCGGTTCTTCTGGTAAGGCTTGACTGGAGACGACTAGTTTATGTTTTATTTTTTTAAGTACATTATTTTCAGTATTCATCAGTAACCCACTCCACATTTTTATTTATTCTTTAACTGCTCCTGCCGTAATCCCATTGGTGAAGAACCGTTGGAATAACATGAACACTAGCAACATCGGAATTGCAGCGATGGTAGCTCCGGCCATTTTATAAGCGAAATTAGGATTCAAATCCTGCATTAAGGTCGCAGTACCAACCATTAATGTTTTCATTTTGTTCTCTTGGCCTATAACCAGCTGCCACAAGTAATCATTCCAGACTTGCACGAAATTCAGAATAAATAAGGCTCCAATACCAGGTTTGACAATAGGCAACATGATGCGCGTGAAGATTCTCCATTCATTTGCACCATCTATTCTCCCGGCTTCTCTTAAGGCATTAGGGGTTAAATCGAAGAATCCCTTTAATAGGAACACTCCAAATGCACCCGCCACGTTCGGCCAAATCATACCGTTATAACTATTTACCATTCCAAATTGTTGGGTGATCCGGAATAAGGGTACTATCATAATTTCTTTAGGAATCATCAAACTTGATATAAAGATAATGAAGATTATATTTTTACCTTTAAAATTAATCTTTGAGAACGCATAGGCGGCCATAGAGCCTACAACAATAACCAAAATAGTAGAAATACCAGATACATAAATACTATTAAACGTCCATCTTAAAGCCGGCTGGTTCTGAAATACATCCACATAGTTGGAGAATGTAATCGATTTGGGCCACCAGTCTGGAGGCATCTTCACAACATCCGAGCTGTTTTTAAGTGAACTTGTGAATAACCAATATAGTGGAAAAAGATTAAGGAGTGCGAAGAGGATAATGATCACATTCGATATCACATCAAACTTCTCTCTCTTTTTCTTGTTTTTAATCTTCGACATGTTGTATTCCCCCTCACTTCACCTTAATCATGCTTCGTAGCTGTGGCACAGACAATATCAATGTAATCACGAACATGATAACCCCTACCGCAGAAGCTACACCGAGTTGGTTATATTTAAAGGCATTATTATAAAGGTAGTACATCAGCGTTACGGAGGAATTGTTCGGTCCGCCACCGGTCAATAACTGAATAACTACAAAGATTTTTAATACGGCAATAATATTGATAATCGTAATATAAGTTGTTGTAGGTCCTACCGAAGGAATCAGGATCTTTGTAATCACTTGCCATCTGCTAGCACCATCGATTTCTGCTGCTTCAAAAAGCTCTTTCGAGACACCAATCATCGCAGCTATATACAGAATAATTGCCTGGCCCACGTTAGTTGCGAAGGTTACAAATATCACGACTGGCAGAACCGTCTTTGGATTTCCCAGCAGATTAATCGTCCCTAGTCCCATGTCTTTATATAGATAAGAGATAAGTCCGTTAGCCGGATTCAGCAAAAAGCTCCAGACCATACTCATAACCACCATGGACACCATTACCGGGATATAATAACTTCCTCTAATAAAGGAAACGTACTTAGCATTCTTATCAAATACCGCAGAGGCTACGAACAATGCAAACCCCACTGTAAGTAGAACGATAAATATTACGAACACAACGGTGTTGATGGTAGCCTTAAAAAATACCGGATCATTAAACAATGTGGTGTAATTGGCAAAACCCACAAACTTCTCGCTGTCATAATTAATCTGGTATAGACTCAGCCGCATCCCTTCTAAGATCGGATAGACAAGAAAGGCTAAGAATACTATCATCTGAGGTAAAATAAACAGATAACCTGTAATATTCTCTTTTAGGTAATTACTACGTAGTTTCATATCGTTTACCTTTCTAATTAACAGCCCTAAAGTCTCTTCAGACCCTAAAGGCTGTCAATCGTGTATTGTTTATCTGGTCTTAGATTATTGGAAAATTACAGAGCCAGCTTTATTGGTCTCAATCACCTTGTTGCCACTTGCCTGATAATCTTGCACAAACTGTTCCGGTGTCTTAGCTCCCATGTAAAGTGCTTGTAGCTCTGGATATAAGACCTCTCTTAATTGGCTGTATCCTGGAACGTTGCCTGTGAAGTTGAACAAATATTTAGAGTTGGCATCGTAAGCTGCAAACAGTGGATTCTCCGCTTTAAGCGCTTCGGCTACAGAACTTCTTACAGGAATACCATTCTTAGAGGATTTAACTAACTCAGGATCGCTTGAGAAGAACTTCACGAAATCCTTAGCTACTTCAGTCTTCTTAGCATCTTTGGACTTGAATACACTAGCGCCTACTACATAAGTAAAGGATAGAGGATCTCCGCTTTCCGACGGAATATTAGCAAGTCTCATATCGAATTTCGCTGCCGTACCGTCCGCCATATTTGCTTTCGTACCATTAAACAGAATTGGGTTAGTGAAACTGATCGCTAATTGCTGATTTTGGAACATAGCATTGGCATCATTAGAAGAAACAGATTCTGCGCCTGGATTTGTATATCCGCCGTCATATAGGTTTTTCAGCCAAGTTGCAGCTTTAACTCCGTTCTCATCATTCAGGACAATGTTGCCTTGATCATCAAAGAACTTATTGCCGAACATTCTCATATAGGCAAGGTTCCATGTATCGCCCTGATTATTTACAGCGAATAATGCCATTGGATATGCATTGGAATACTTATCCTTCGGCAGATTGTTTTTGAGACCCTCAAGAATTTGTTGATATTCATCCAAGTTCCAAGTTTTGATTTCGGATTCTTCACCCACAAACTTTTCCAAGCCTGCTGCTTTAAACATGTCCGCGTTGTAAACCAAGGTGCCTGGGTTGTGCTGGAATGGATAGAAATAAATATCTTCTCCGAACGTTACAGCGTCCCAGTAGTTTTGAGCAATATCGCTTTTCGCGTCTTCATCAATGATGTCGGTCAAAGGAACCAATGCTCCACGGTGAACGTAATCCCCCATCGGGAATACACTCTCAAAGAACACATCTGGAGGTGTTCCTCCGCTTAAGTTAACGTTAAGCAATTGATCGCGCTGATCTCCAGCAATGACCTCTATTTGAATATCTGCATCGTATTTATCATATTGTGCTTTGAATTTCTCAGCGGCGTGCTTTAGGAAGCTATCATAGTCCGCACCTGCCTCCGTGGCATCCACAACACCCTTCCACTGTGGAGTCAGCCATACTCTGATCGCCACTTTTTCCTTCCCAGACGCAGAAGAATTATCGGATGTATTAGAGCTCGCAGCATTGTTACCTGAGCAACCTGAAATTAAAGAAATAATCACCATTAGCGCAAGCATTGCCGAGAGTAAACGTTTTTTCTTCATTTATAAACCTCCCTAAAAGTTTTGTGAGCATTACCTTCTCTGAATCGCTACGTACAAAACTCGCATCGAAAGCATACGCTTAAAGTTTTGTGAGCATTACCTTCTCTGAATCGCTACGTACAAAACTCGCTTCGAAAGCATAGAACCTTTAATTTAAAATCCGTTTGGCATGGTATTGCACTAAATCGGCCATGCTGCGATGTCCTTGCGGATCAAGATGCATATAATCAATTTCATTCATCGATACATGGTCTCTGGAATCTACAAAGTGGATACCAGTTCCCGTTAGCAAAGCTGCAAGATGCTCAGCGAGCTCCATAGACTTCTCACTACATCCGCTACCCATTGGTTTGCCAATAGGGGTATGAATATACTCTGCTCCAATCGGAGGGGGCGCGATTACTAGAACCTCTGGAGCCTTCCCCTCAGGTCCTGCACCGCTACCTTTAGCTTTAAGAGCCAGCCTAACAATACCTTGTGCGATGTTATAAGAAGTTAATCCAAACCTTTCTTTGGTATCATTGGTCCCAAGCATGATCACAACCAAGTCTAATGGCGAATGTGACATCAGGCAGGGATAGATATAGGAAATTCCAGAAAGTCCTTCAAATAGAGGGTCCTCACTGACACTTGTTCTGCCCGGAAGCCCTTCTTCGATCATACGGTAGGCGTCACCCAATTCTGTATGAAGAATTCCCGTCCAACGAATATCATCCTTAAATCTGCGGTCTGTCTCTGCGTCGTAGCCCCAAGTATTAGAATCGCCAAAGCATACGATGGATTTCTTCATTTGTCTTAACCGCAATATCTTTCAATAGCTTGATCAATCAATTTCATAATGTCTGCGATCGGACCAGCATCTTCAGCGGCTACTGCCTCAAGCGGTGCTCTTACGCTACCAATGTTTACGCCTCTTAATTTTAGAATCTCTTTTATTCCGGCATACATGGCACCTTTCAGCGAACAAAGGGCGATGATAATATCGTTGATATCGCTTTGAATTTGTCCAGCTTCTTCGAACTTACCAGCCTTAACAAATTCATTAGCTTGCAGGAACAGCTCAGGCATAACCGCATAGGTTCCACCGATTCCCGCATCCGCTCCCATGATTCTTCCCGCAACATATTGTTCATCCGGTCCATTAAATACCACTACATCTTTTCCACCCACTCTTTTGAATCTTTCAATATCCATAGTCGGCATGGAGGAGTTCTTCACACCAATCACCTTTTTGTTCGCAAGCAGCTTCTCAAATAGGGACGGAGTCAGTGTATATCCAGTAGTCTGAGGAATGTTGTAGATGATGAAGCTTAGAGGGGTTGCCTCCATAATCTCGCTCCAATATTTATAGACTGCACTATCAGGTAACTTGAAATATATAGGCGGGATTGCGGATAATGCATCGTATCCTAAGGTTGCAGCATGTTTCGCTAACTCAATACTATCTCTAGTGGAAGGGGCACCCACGTGGGCAATCAGTGTCATTTTACCTTTCAGGTTACTAGCTACGTAGCTTAGTACCGCTTTGCGTTCGTCGAGACTCTGGTAAATACATTCTCCTGAGCTGCCTCCCACATATACACCTTGAACTCCTTTTTCAAATAAGTAATCACATAAAGCATGCGTCCGGGATTCCGAAATATTTCCTTGATCGTCATAGCAGGCATAAAAGGCAGGTATAATTCCGTGGAACTTTGTGAGTGTCATTGTTAATCCCCCTTAAGTTGTGAGCGGTTTCTTTTCTACATAAACAAAATATCATTATATTTTGCTTTTGTAAATTATTTTCTCTATTTTTAGAAAAATAAAATTTATTTCCACCAATCTTATTTATGATTAGCAAAATAATGGTTTTCAGTGCAACTCGCAGCTAATAATCATTTATTTTTCCATATTCATTAGAAAATAATCCTGTAAATTCTCCACCCTAAATTTATTTCTTCAGGGCAGTATTTGTTGGATATACGGATGTAAAATAATTAAAAAAAGTGGTACTAATGAGTATCCTTTCAGCTTCGTTAAAAATGTCTCCTACAGGGAGACACTTCTCTCCAGATGAAGCACAAAACCTAAATAACACACAATGTTCACTGAATAATCTGTGTTTTTCAGACGGACACACCTTTTAAAAAATGGAGTTTAGGATTATAATGAAAGCGTAAACAAAGAACTACAAAATCTATTTTGTTTCTTCGCCAAAGGAGGCTGGAGGAAATGCTAGCAGGACTTAAAGAACTTAAAAATTGGGTGACAGAAAACTGGAATCCAACATTGAATACAGGTAATGAGGACTACCGGAAAATGGAGTACTCCGTGGAGCGTCATCTGCACACTCCGCAATCTCCGAAACCACTTAGCTATGAAGAAGAGGCTCGCATCAAGACCGTTAAATTTCATTAACTAACCCTTCAGATAAAGATTGATTCATAACGAAGACATCAGACCGCCAGTTCTGGAAGCAATTTCAGTGGATGCGGTCTTTTATTATGCCTTGTAGTTGTATACCGAAAAAACCTCCTCCACCCTAAAGGGTGAAGAAGGCTAATAGGTTACTTTCAAGGACATGGCAGTAGGTTATCAATTCAAAGGCCTTGTTTAGTTCATCCTTCGATAAACCTCAGCGCGCGTTCCGATTGATAATCAGCTAGGCCTTGGGCGAATTGTTGATCAGGAAATCCTCTATGCAGCAGCTTTAATCCACCTGAAGTTAAGGAGACATGATGGTGGAATTGATAAAATAACAGCCTATCATGATCCAGAGCATCGTTCTTTAAGTACCGGTAGAAATCCCCAAATCTCATCTGCAAAAAACTATGCTCATGCTCAATATCATAAAACATTGCTCCTTCGATATCGATCAAGAAAGGTTCCAGTTTATCGTTAACCATAACATGGTCAGGACCCAGTTCCCCGTGAATAAACCCATATTGCTGTCTGGGTTGAATTTTTGATTCAAGCTCGTACAACTTATCGAGCAGTTTGCTTTGATTAGACCTGATCTTCTCAATATGTTGGGAGGCATAGGCTAGCTGTACTTTCGCATTTTCCATTTGTAATAAATGACATTGCCCCATGCTGCTCTCGTTAGCATTTGCTTTCCCAAAAACATGCCTCTCGTGGGTATGCATAGCAGTAAGCATCTCCCCCACACGCTGAAAAACTTTATCTTGAACACGTAACTCGGGATGATGAAAATAGGTTTCTGCCATTCTTCCATCTATATATTCAACCAGAGCATAATCGAAAGAGTAACGATCTCTTACCTTATTCAGATCATAAAGAGCAGGGGTCTGAATTCCATGTTGTGTTAAGTACCTGTTATTTAATTCGAATAAATGACTTCCATAGGATTGTTCGTTTATATCTTCATTTTCTTTTTCTTCTTTAAAATAATTCATAGAAAGATCCCACACATACAAAACGCAGGAAAATCCATTACTGCACTCAATCTTGTAGACCACCTTTTGTGCGCCGCCATGCATGCGCGAAACACGAGCAACGAAATAACTGCTGCCAAAAACCCTACTAATATAATCCTGTAAGTCAGCCTTATCGAGATGACAAGTAACGTCCATTAACAACACTCCATTTATTAGGTTTTGCCGGCTTCACAATAGTAAATAAAATCCAGCCGAAAGTATAGACTTATTCTTTCTGATCAATTATGATGTTGAATAAGGTCTTGAAAAAAACAAGCATACAAAAAGCCGTTGGAATTCATTTCAACGGCTTTTTTTTATGAAATATCTAAACAAATATAGAGGAGTACTTTCACAACATGTTCAAACGACTAACTGCACTATTTTCGATTCCCTCTTATGGCTTACTCTTTTTATGTATGTTACTGCAGGGGATGGGGATTTCACTCAGCGCACCCTTTTTATCCATTTATTTTACGGAGCAGCTTGGAGTATCTGTCGGGCTGTTTGGTGTTTTTCTGGCCACCACGTTAATTGCCGGGATATGGATCAGTACACTAATCGGAAGACGCTCTGACCTCGGCTTAAATCGAAGAAACATTTACCTTGTCTCCACGCTCTGTAATGCTCTGGCTTATAGCGGATACTTGCTCATTGGGGATTTTACGATCTTATTCATCTACATGATTGTGTTCACCGCCCTCGGTGCACCAGGGATGCCTCAATTGTTCGCCATAGCTAGAGAAGCAGTGAATAAGAGCGATTTTACGGATACTGCGTTTGCAAATTCTACCTTGCGTTCTGCTTTCTCTCTCGGCTTTATTACAGGTCCTTTAATCGGTACTCTGCTAATTGCTGCTGTTGGGTTTAAGGGGATCTTCTCGGGCACCATCGGAGTATTCCTGCTGGTTGCCTTACTTATTTCGCTATTCCTGAAATCAAATACAGAAGTGAAAAGCAGTACTGCAGAAGTAAAAGTAAAAAGTTTCCGGTTGGGTCAGAACCGTAATGTTCTGCTTCCTTTTCTGATTATGATACTCATGTATGTAGCCCACTGGACGAGTAGCATCAATACTGCCCTCTTTATTACCAACAATCTAGGGGGAACAACAAGCGATGTTGGTTTAGTCAGCAGTATTTGTGCTGCGCTGGAAATTCCTTTTATGATCATGCTGGGACTACTTAGTGCAAAATACAGTAACCGAATCCTGATGATGTGCGGAGCCATTTTCGGAGGAGCTTATTATCTCGTTGTCATTACTTCAGGCGCGATGTGGCAAATGCTTGCAGCCCAAATTTTGCTTGCCTTTTTTGTTGCCGTTATTTCAGCGATTGGCATTAGCTACATTCAGGATCTGCTTCCAAACATGCCTGGGTAT
This sequence comes from Paenibacillus sp. FSL H7-0323, assembly GCF_038002725.1. NCBI lineage: Bacteria > Bacillati > Bacillota > Bacilli > Caryophanales > Paenibacillaceae > Paenibacillus > Paenibacillus sp. FSL H7-0323. Next base: position 3,693,008 of record NZ_JBBODB010000001.1, read on the forward strand.
GCATCCACACTCTACTCTAATTCATCCACGATCGGCAGACTGATTGGCAGTCTTGTTGGCGGGTTATTAGCTAGTGTTGTTGGGTACCGGTATTCATTTGTACTCTGTTTCATACTCGTCATTATTTCTACAATCATGCTTGCGGTAAGCGGACGTTACTCTGTAGATGATCCACAAAAGCTAGCGATTTAATCCACTTTTTCGGGCTTCATTCAGCCCTTGAAACTTCTCCATATTTTCTCGCGACTAACTAACATATCTTTAAAAAGGTGGGGTTAGATGTTAAAAACTATTGCAAGAATGCTCATGTTGATGTCTTTAATCTTTCTGGCAGCATGTGCAGGGGATGTTAAACCCATCGAGGAGCCGAACACAGGAGCAAATACGCCAACCCAAAGTCCAGCGATGAATACGCAGAAGCCGCAAAACACAGAACCCAAGCAGCCAAATGAAACCAGCTTTAAAGCAGAATTGTCGATAAATCTGAAATCATATTCAGATCAATTGACAGAGTATGATCTCCCCGCACTTGAAGTGCTGGAAAAAAACCTAACTGCTTTGGTTGAGCATGACCACACACTTTTCCAATCCGGGTTCGTAAACAAAAAACTAGCAGATGCTATGGAACCTTATTATGACGAACAATATCAGTACAAATTCACAGACATCGAAAGCATCGATTCCATGTTACCCAACGAACATCAGGTGAATATAACGGTGACCGGACAACGCTTGGATATGGCCGCAAAGACAGTTGAAAATGTAAAAATGCTATACGCTATTCGGCCAAACGATCAAGGGGAATGGGTCATTTATATCATTGATTGATTGATTGATTGATTGACTAACTGACTAGCTTATGAAAAATCGTCGTCCGATTCCTGACAGGGAATTTGAACGGCGATTTTTTTGTGAAAAAAACCAATTTCTCCCCTTGCTAGCATTGCGAGATGCGGAGAATGGAATCATGTTTGTGGTAACCTTCTAGCTACCTACCCGATCTAATATTTAAGTAACGTTACGAACATCCTAAGACTTCTAGTCAAGAAAGCAGGTAAATCTTTGCATATAGATCCTATTGTCGTCAAAGCCAAAGCTGGGGACCCTGAAGCATTCGTGCAGTTGATGCAGGAGATAGAGTTACCTTTATACAGAACTGCAAGGTCCATCGTCAACAAAGAAGAAGATTGTGCAGATGCCCTGCAGGAGACGATGCTTAAAGCCTTTAAGAACATCCATACACTCAGAGAGCCCGCTTTTTTCAAAACGTGGATCTTCCGGATTCTGATTAATGAATGCAATAAAATGCTCAAAAACAACTCAAGAGCCCTCCCTTATGGAGAGCTTCCCGAAGTTCCTTCCACTTCCAAGGATTATGAGAAAATCGAATTATGGGATGCCGTTCAACATCTTGAGGAGAACCTCCGGATTGTCATTCACCTTCATTACCTACAGGACATGCCGATCCGTCAAATTTCCGACATTCTCGAAATTTCTACGGTTGCTGTGAAGACCCGGCTGCATCGCGCCCGCAAAAAGCTAAAGTATTCATCTCAATTCAATCAAGAAATGGAGTTGCGACATGGTAAATACTAAGTTAGAAGAACAATTAAAGAACTGCCAAAGCCTACTTCCCGCTCAGTTATCGGATATTGCCCGCTCCAAGCTGAATGAGACTTACCAAATCATCAGGGAAACCGATAATTCCATTTCCCCCGTTCAGAGAAAGATGGATGCATCTAGAACTTTTAATAAGTGGTTGATTTCCACTGCAGCCGCTGCAATTCTTGGAGTTACAGTCCTTGCTTCCGGCTTTGTATCGCCCGCAATGGCTGGTGCACTCAAGCAAATTCCGGTTTTGGGACAAATCTATTCATTATGGGGCGAAAAAAACTTAGATCCCGGTGTTCAACAAGCCGGGGATTTCATCACAAACGTAAACCAAAGCGTGACCCATAGCGAGGTGACCATGAATATCCCAACGTTGTTATTTGACGGAACCCGAATTCTTATGAACCTAACCACTCCTGGAAACCGTTTGGCTTCGGAGCCCAATTCGCCGCCTTCAGATGCCAATAAAGGCGCGGTGGATAAGTTTGAGGTTCTCTATAAAGGTCAACCTCTGCTCTGGAGTTACGAACACATGGATGGTGAGACTGCTTCCAGCATAATGGTTCAGGTTTTGAACACTTATTATGATCCGAGCACAACAACACAGACTGTCCAGTTCCCTGATCAGTTTGACTTGACTGTAAATGTAACGTTAAAGGGTTACGATGTCCCGTTCGAATTCGTTCTGCCTGTTACCAAATCAACGCCTGTTACCGCACTAACTTCAGAGGAGACCAAGCATCACGATAACATTAACTTGCAGATCAGTAAGGTAGAAATCACCCCAATCACAACGCAGGTATCCATTGAGTACAAAACCAAACCGGGCCAGAGCGTAGAAGAAATGCTCGCTTCTATCCCTTCGAAATATAAGGGTGCTAACGGGGGCGTCATCGCTCTTCAATTTGACATTGTGGATGAACGTGGCGTTCAACTGAAGCCCATCGGTGCTCACCCCTTAAGCGAATCTTATAATGTTCGTTTTGAACCCTTCAAGACTATACCGAATACCGTAACCATCAAACCGTACTTAGTCGTTTCCGAAGGTCAAGCCCCAGCTGGGACTACAGGACTGTGGGAAGACAACAATATGGTCAAGGAATATATCCCTGAGCTGGAGACTGTACTTTCGGTCCAATAGTTCATTTGTAAAAGGGTATGCAAAACTACAAAAGACGAAGCCATAATAGGCTTCGTCTTTATATTTAGATGGCTTCAGGTAGGTTCAATCCAATAAGGTTATTTTGATGAAGCCAGCTTCGATAATTTGTCGGCAATATCTTCAGCTTGTAACAAGGAGGAGTATGAATCTGCTGCAAAATATTTTTCCATATCAATCTCAATCATTCGATTGTTTTTGACCGCATCCAACATCTTCCATGTTGCTGGCAACTTAGGCGGTTCTTTGTCCTTTACGGTAAGGACAATAACGTAGTCACTGAAGCTAGAATAAAAAGTGGACAGTAGTTAACAGACTGGCGATAATGAGTCCACGGAGGTGTGTTCACATGGGAGAACATCGACAACGGTATAACGAAGAATTTAAAAACAGACAGTGCAGTTCATTCAAGAGCAAACAAAGACAGTGGGCGACTTGGCGGAAGAGCTTAACATCCCAAAAAGTACCCTGCATCAATGGAGTATATGTTGCTGTTTACTCTGTCTACGTATCACATGTTGGCGAATATCCACCAGTTGAACCGTACATTCCACCGTTTCAGCTACTCCAGCTCTTATCTACGGGATTTATACCGTACATTCTACCGTCCCAGCTATTCATGCAAAATAATTATGAAGTACGCTCGCAACTCCAGTTTTCGTTGCCCTATATAATAAATTCGGCCTCTTGAATGAGAGTCCATTCCCATAGATAACCTACGCAAATTATCTATATCGGCAAGATTTAGGGCCATCCTTTTACAGGATGGCCCTCTCATTGATTAAGTTGCAATTTTGCTAACCTTAATACTCTCCTTTAATTACAAAAAACGAACCCCGAATTGTTCCGGCTAGCTTGGACTTCTGCCTAGCAAACTTAAACTTCTCTTCTAGCTCCTTTGGGATCTCCATCCCCTCAGAAAGCTTAAAACCAACAGCCCGCTTCTTAGGGTCATCCACCGTATACATAACGTTCACCGCAAGACCATCCTCATAAAAGACATAAGCGAATTTAATATCTTCCACTTGAAAACGCGATGTTTCTAAAGGTTTGGCCGCAAACTCAATATCGCGTTCTTCTTTTAAAATTCGGTTCACATAATCAAGGGTCTCCTGACTTTCGCTGGCTCGTACAACCGTAAACTCATGTTTGTATTTGTTCATAAAGTAACGGGCCTCATTAGCACGCAGACCAGCAAGTGCATCTACTACAGGTGAAGATTCTAACCCAACCGTAGACACATTTTTAAAATCAACGATATAGGACATTTTCATCTCTCCTTTTCTCTCATTATTACCAAAAAAACTTATCGTTACTTAGGATACGGTTCGCGTATTGTCTGTAACGGCAAGTTTCTGTGTTAACTGCTGTGCTCTTTTTCTATTAAAGTGACCATCTCACGCTTCCACTTTTCTCGCTCCTCTGGCGGGATCGGCTCCCCTTTGTCATACAGAAATCTAATCATATAGAACCCATCCTTCGTAAGCAGGCTGGTAACAAGTTCATGCTCTAATACATTATTGTTCATCAACTGTGTCTCTACTATAGAGCTATTAACAGTCTGATGCAGTACTTGAGCAGTCAACAAGGTTTCTTGGGAGATATAATCCGCTGTATGCTTCTCTACAGAAGATGCCTCTATCTTATCAAAATAATTAATCGTGAACGTATGCGAAGGTTCGTACCGATGGTATTCTCCTAACGGGTAATATCCGATAAATTGACTGTTACTGTAGATATGGAAGGTTGCAGGTACATAGCTATCAAGCTGAAAATACGGGATGAATCGCGCAATGCCTGAATTGATCTCTTCTCCAGGAGGAATGACCGCATCCACACCACTAAGGAAATCACCCTTCTTATCTACAAAAATCGTGCTATAAGGGCTGTACCTCGTAATCCAAATTGAACCATTCTCCTTCACAGCCTCAACGTAATAACTGATAATTTGATTTCTTTTTTCCTCACGTTCATCGGCGGGGTTGATACAGGTATGAATGTGCTTCCGAGTGTATGTAAAGACTGCTTTAGTGGCATTCATTGACAGCAATTCAAATTCGAGAATTTCAGATTTTATATTATAGATTTGAAATGTCATCATTAATTGAAAGTGATTTAAAAAGGACATTCCCCTTTTATCTGGATGAAATCTTTTGCTCAAACCTTCTTCATCCTTATCCATATAAGCCTGCTCCAAGCCTTCAACCAAGGCCTGTAGCTCCTCTTTTGTGATGCCTTTATTTTTTTTAAAGAAAAACATGTCTTCTCTCCCCTCATCATCAATCTACTTCCAATTACTTGCTCCTATTTATTATACGGGCATACCTGTGTACTTTTCTAGTTATGAAGAAACCATCCCTGACAAAGGAACGGTTTCTTTGAGTTGGTATACCTTTCGGTCATCCCTACATTTTAAAATGTTTACGAACTAACCTAAATTGTTCTTCTACGCTCATGTTTGGTGTTCTTTCTATGGTTTTGATGCCCAGCTTAGTGCATTCTCTCTTCCGGGATAAACGGTAATATAAATTCAGGCATTATTCCAAAATCTATTAGGATTGGTTGGTCATCAGGTAACTTCAGCAAGTCAATAATAAGAATTCCATCATCTCTTTGACCACTTGAAATAACCATTGGCTAGAGATCGTCCTCTAATGTTTGAAAACCTAATTCCTCTACAAACTTCTTGGTTTAATTGTTCTTTCAAATAATTATTATTTATCTTCATCCAACACACCCCATTTATATTTCAAAAAGCTTACTCTGACACGTTGGTTGTGAGGGGTTGGCAGATTCTTATCTTTCTAGATAAAAAAAGCCTTCCCCACCCAAAAGGGTGAAGAAAGCTTAAATGTGTATCCCCAAAATATGGGCAGCTATATTAGGTTTTCGTACCCGAGGATGTCTTAGTCAATTGCTCCTCCAGCCACCTTATCGCCTCAGACTCTCCAGAGAAGGCGCCTCCGGGGCAGCCGTAGGTTCTTTTAGTGGACAACGCTGTAACTGGCTTGTAGACAGCAAGCAACTTTGCATTCTGCATTACGACCGCGATGCCTGAACAATATTGGGCGATTTCCCGCTTGTTCATCTTGCACCAGTTCATATACAGCTGTGTGACCGCACGCTCTGGACGTGTGTTTTTCTCAGCAGAATGCACCATCAGCAGGCCGAAGGCAGATCGGCGCGCGAGCAGTTCTTCCCAATATGCGATATATTCTTCTACTGTCTCCTGATCAAACGCCTCCCCCAAACTAAGGCTTATGATCGGCCAAGCGGATTCATCCTTTGTTATAGCCATACGTTTCCCTCCTAAAATGTGCCGAGCATTGCCTAAGATGTGATGCGGAATCCAACGGCTTGCTGTTGCAGCTTCCAGAGCCGGTCGTACAGTCCGCCGCGCAACAGTAAGGCTTCATGTCGTCCCTGCTCGACCAGCCGACCGTCTTCCAGTACGATAATGTTGTCCGCACCGCGTATGGTTTTCAACCGGTGGGCGATAACAATGACGGTTCTGCCCGTAATCAACGCATCAATTCCTTTCTGGATTTCGGCCTCATTCTGCGGGTCAAGCGATGCAGTAGCTTCATCCAACAGCACAATTGGAGCGTTCTTGAGAATCGCACGGGCAATGGAAATTCGCTGCTTCTCCCCTCCGGACAGCGTACTGCCGCCTTCGCCTACCGGCGTGTCATAACCAAGCGGTAATTTCATGATGAAATCATGGCAGTGAGCCATTTGCGCTGCCTGCTGAATATCCCGCTGCGACGCCCCCGGCCGCCCAAAAGCAATGTTGTTCCCGATGGTATCTTGGAATAGATACACATCCTGAAACACCACCGATACAGATCCTAGCAGATGTTCTGGATCAATATCCTTGATGTTGCGCCCACCTAGCAGAACGCTCCCTTCTTCAGGATCATAGAAACGTGAGATCAGGCGCAGCACTGTACTCTTGCCGCTGCCTGACGGGCCCACAATTGCAGTCAGTGAACCTTGCGGCATTTCCAGACTTAAATTTTTGAGAACAGGCTCTCCTCCATAGCTAAAGGTTACATTGTCAAACCGAATGGTGCTGCTTTTAGGAAGAGGACTCGTATTACCTGTCATTACCGGCTGGCGTAGCAGGTCTACTATACGTTCACCCGCTTGTTCGTTGTAGCGGAATTCGGCATAATTGGCTAGCGCCGTGGTCAATGGATCATAAATACGTGTGCCGACAATAAGGAATACTGCCAACTGCAAAATACCGAGCTCCCCCCCTAATAATAGATGAACACCTACGTATACCATTAAGGTCAGTCCCGCACGAAGAAGAGCCATAGCGGTTAGAATAACCGGACCGAACATCCCTTCCAGCTTCACACTTTCCTTCATCAAAGTTTTAAAAGAGTTATCCAGACGGACAAATCGTTCTCCCGTCAGGTTATAGGCCTTCATTACCCGTATACCGTTCAAGTATTCTTGCAAGCGGTTCGCAGCGTTCAGCTTGGCCTTCATATGATCCGCTCCGAGTCTCCGCCGCAGCTTGCCCGATATATACATGATCAGAAGAGCAACCGGCAGCGCTACGAACATGGAAATCGCCATCCGCCAGTCCAAAAACAGTAAACCAGCAAGTGCAAATATCGGCAGGACAAAAGCCCCCGCAAGCTGTGGCAGCAGATGTGATATGCCCGTCTCAACGAGCGTGAAATCGCCCATCATCATATTGGCTAAATCACCTGGGTCCCGGCGAGTCAGGTAACCCAGCGGAAGCTTCCGCAGATGTTCTGCTAATTCCGCACGTCCCTGTGCAGCAACATTGTATGCCCCGCGGTAAGCGGTGCGATAGGCGGGAATCTCACTCAGGAACATCAGCACCATGACGGCGACAAGCCCTGCGCAGATCCACCAAAGGCGTTCTGTCTGAAGTTCTGCGCCTACAGTAATATAAGGAGCAAAAATCAACCGCACCGCCTCAATTACAAGCGCGAACGGAAGCACACTAACTAGATTAGCCAACAAGGAAAAAAGCACAGGCTTCAGCAACTGCTGCGGTTTACCGGCAGTAATATTATGCAATACCTTCATAGCTGATCCCCTCCTTTTTCCATATGCCAATCTCCGGCGTCAGTGTAGGCATGCCACATTTTTGCGTAAAGCCCGTCCGCCTCAATCAAACCTGCGTGCTCTCCACGTTCCACGATTTCTCCATCCCGCAGCACCAGAATTTGTGCAGCTTCACGTATAGAGGAGAGTCGGTGAGCAATGACAATAACCGTCTTGCCGCGCATAAGCTCCGTAAGTGCTAACTGCATATGAAACTCATTTTCCGGGTCGGCAAAAGCAGTCGCTTCGTCGAGCACGAGCACTGGTGCATTTTTGAGAATAGCCCGAGCTACTGCAATGCGCTGCTCCTCACCACCCGAGAGATAGACACCGCCTTCACCAATTAACGTATCGTATCCCTGCGGCAGCCGAGTAATGAACTCGTCGCATTGTGCCGCTCTGGCTGCAGCCTGGACTTCCTCCAAAGTCGCTCCCGGTTTGCCGACAGCAATATTCTCATACAAAGTGTCATAGAATAGGAAGGTTTCTTGAAATACAAAAGCAACTGTATTCATTAATTCATGGATCGCCATATGGCGAATATCGACTCCACCGATGCGGATTGCACCCACTTGCGGGTCCCAGAACCGCGGCACCAAGCTGGCCACCGTCGATTTTCCCGAACCTGACGGGCCTACCAGTGCTGTAACCTTCCCTTGTTCCGCACGGAATGAGACTTCGCTGAGCGCCGCTGCAGTCCCTGCATCTTCACTGTAGGAGAAGGTTACATCGACAAATTCAACGTCAAAAGTATGCGGAGATAGCGGTTCTGCTATTTCCGGTACAGGCTGCTGTGCCAAGAGACGGTCCATCCGCTCCACGCCTTCGCCAATATCCCGAGTGCTTGAAGCCAGCAGAAGTAGCTTGTAGAGCGGAGATGAAACACCGGGTGCCATAATCAGAAAGAACAACAGCACAAGCGCAAAGGACATGGAATCCGGCCGACCGCTTAGCATGAAGACGCCCACCGGCAAAATAAAGGTAAATGGTGACGCCAGCAATGTTTTGAATAAGATATAACCTGTTTGATAACGGTCCGTATACTCCAGACAATAATCGCGGTAGCTGGTCATATCACTGTAGAACTTTCTGAAAGAATGCACCGTCTGCCCGAACACCTTAACCGCGGGCATCCCCCGTACATACTGCACCGCCGAAGTATTGATCTGCTCCAACGAATCATGATACTGCTTCACACTGGCCTTGCCTCTGCTGCTCATCATAAGCGCTGACTGCACACCTAATCCTATAATTATCGGCAGCAGGCAAGCTACCGCCAACGGCGGACTAAACCAAAACATCGCCACGATCATCAGCACTGTAGAAGCCAGCACGCTGACTAAATCGGGAAGCTGATGCGCTACGAAATTTTCCACCTTGTCGACATTCTGCTCTAGCGTCTTCTTGACCACGCCTGTTGAAGTCCCGTTCAGGAAACCGAGCGGCAATCTGCCCAAATGCTCGGTCATTCGCACACGCAAATTATATTGAATACGAAAAGCCGCAATATGCGAGCACATAATACCACAATACGAAGTCACCAGCCCTCCGATTAACCCTCCAAGTGCAATCCACCCCCAGCGGATCATATACGCACCGTCGACCTGTCCAGGCGATGAAGCATGGCGCAGCAGCTCTGCCAAAATGAAATAAACAGACAAAAACGGAATCAACATTAATACGGCGCTGACAGATGACAATATTCCGGACAAGAGCAGCAAACCTCGCTTCTCTCCGGCGATCTCCAGCAGCCTTGGCATGCCGGTTTTGGTTTTACTCACAGCCGTTCCCCCACTCTTGGTAATTACGCGCAAAAAAAGTGCACTGAGAATGATTCTCTGTGCACTAGTGTATAGGAACGTTGTTCACGATTGCTACCGTTTAAGGGATTATAATTAACCAAATCAGGAGCATCTGTGCAGGATACGGACTTACAACTTAATACCGAAGAGGCGCTGCCTGCCGCTGATCAGATATTCTCCTGGACGCACACCGAACTTTTTGCGGAAGGCTGCCGAGAAATGACTCACATTACCGTATCCAACTCTGGAGGCTGCTTCACTTACAGTCATACTCCCTTGTTCCAGCAGCTGCTGCGCTCTCTGCATCCGTTGTTCGATAACGTAGGCATGCACGGTATAACCAAACATTTCCTTAAAGCCCTTTTTCAGCTTGAACTCATTGAGGCATATAATGCGAGAAAGGCCTGCAAGCGTCGGCGGGTGCAAATAATCACGCTGTAAAATCTCCTTAGCGAGCCGCAGGCTCTCCATATCCTCTCTGGACAGCTTGACCGAGCGTGGAATCCGGTCTGCTTCATATAAAGATTCATTGAGATAGACCGCCATAAGCTCCAGCATTTTGCCCTCCAGATAAAGTTCACGCATGCCATGGCTATAGGAACAATCCGCAATCTGCGATAGAATGAAGCGGATGGATGGTGTGATGTTATTTTTTCCAAAAAACAAACCCGCACCAGCTCCGATGCGAAGCCGTGTATCCTCAGTCAGACCACTGGTCATCCGCTCAAATTGTGCAGGGCTCATATCTATGCTGATGAATCGGTACCCCGCTCCACTCAGGTATGTGCAGTTTTCACTTCTTACTCCGCCATGAAACAGCGCAATTTCTCCTGTATCTATAACAAAATAGTCCGATTTCAGCGAGGTCCCCCACTCAATGCCATGCCCCATGCAGAATGCCAGCTCTGTACGCGGAGTGCTAAAATTGCCCTTCGCTTCGATATCCCGATTAAAACAGAGATTAAAATCTGTCATCTGGATATACCCATGGCTAAGCAGGCTGCGGCAACTGCCTTCCCCTATTTCGACTGGAGGTTTAATCTCAAAATGAGCCCCATCAAAACGATAATTATAATCCACCCCTTCACATGTAAGCGTCTTATGGGCATCAATCGTTTCTGCTTCTTTCAGTCCATTGCTTCGCTCCATGCACATCCCTGCTTCCTCTTACTTTGGGTTAATTATATATGCAATGAGAATGATTATCAATTAAACATTACGATTTCCTCTTCGTTCAGACTGAGCAGTTGGGCAAATACACTGGATTATAATCAAAAAAACCTTTCCCACCCCGAAGGGTGAAAAAGGCTTATATGTCTCACTTCCGAAGCCGTATCTAGCCTTCATAGCTACTCTCGTTTCTTCCCAACTGCCCCAAGATAGATAACAAACTCTTCATCGCCGTCTAATTCTAAAATCTCATCTATCAACTTTTGATCATAGATTCCAATTGCGCAAGCACCTGCACCGATGGATTCGCTGGCTAAATAAAGGTTCTGGCAGACATGTCCAACATCGATGAGGATTTTTTTGTGAGCAGAAATATCATACTTCCATTCGGAGCGGTAGGGTGTGGTACTCCAGGCAAACAATACAGAAGCCTTTTTGGCAAAGTTAGGGACAAAGGGCTGATCCAAAGTAATAGCATCAATCTTTTGTTCAAGTTGATCTAATTCAAACATAAATAAGAGCTTATGTTCCACAGGCAGGTATCTGTAGATCCCTTGCCCAATACCCTCTACACGCATAATCATTAAATAGGTTTCAAAGGTGTGCGTCGCCCCACTGCAGGGTACAGTCCGCAGCGTAAGTCCGTTCTTATTCATGCCGCTAATCCCTTGGGTAGCCCATAATAAATAGGATAACTCCTCCAGACTAACAGTATCCTCAGAATAGAACCGTGTACTTCTTCTTTGATCTATACAATCAAAAATATTATCTTTACTCACAACGTCTTTGCTGACCTTGGGCAAATCAATAATTAGTGAATCTGAATCAAATGGCTTAACAATTGGCGGTTGTGCAATTCCCTTGATCTTATCTGTTTTGATATGTTTGAATTCATGAAAATTGGATTTCAGAAAATTTCTTTGTTGTTCATATCTGGTCATAACAGATCCTCCTGAACTACCTTAATAGCTCTAATTTATCATGCCATAAAAATCATACGGTGATCTAACTCACTCTTCAGTTATTTTGGTGAGTAAACAAAAAACCTCCCTTTGCCCCGAAGGGCAAAAGAAGGCTTAAACGCGTCACTTCCGAAGACATGGCCAGCTATATTTTCAGCTCCCCAAGCTTGATCAGCTCGACAACCGCTTGTGAACGGCCTTTAACGTTTAGTTTTTGCATTACATTGGAAATGTGGTTTCGAACTGTTTTTTCGCTGATAAATAATAAGCCAGCGATATCACGAGTCGTTTTGTCCTGCACGAGAAGCTCAAAAACTTCGCGCTCACGATGAGTCAACAGAAATTTGCTGTGGTGTTCGTTCCCCTTCAATGGTGTCACCCCTCCTTGCCCTGGGTTTGTTTGGTATAACAAGGTAAAGGGATACAGTCAAAACATATTATGTAGTGTTGATGTTAATGGTGCTGTCACAATTATAAAATGGGCTTAGTTCATTCAAATGCAAAATCCTGAAATTTTCATGAATAAGAACATCTTTTTTCAGGGCAAACTACGGTTTGTTGTTCCTTATTAAAGGAGGTGTATGTATGAGCCATTCAAAAAACAATCAACCTACCAAAGCAGAAGTACAAACAACGAAATTAAACAAATTACCACTCGTAGGTAAATTCGAACCCGAATTTTCTGCAGAGGAAGCTGCAGAAGTGTTCGAAAACCAACCCTCTGCAGATCATGAATCCCATAATGAACGATAAAAAGCGGATGACGCCTTGATCTTATTCTTAAGCAGATCAAACCTTCAAAGAATGGAACTGTCACTTTAACAGCTTAATTAACTATAAATGAGACGGTTCCCTTCATTTAAACATCGTAAACGACTTAGAACAGCGATTCGCCATTAATGGGAATCGCTGCTTTATGTTGTAGGCTGTTGGCTGCCCGCTCCAATAGTGTATTCACCAGCCCCAACTGAGGCTTTCGGACCCAGATGGCGTTATTAACAAATTTATCGCCTTTTGAGCGAAGTTTCGGACTCCAGTGACGCTATTCCTTAGAAACAGGCTCATATAGGGTACTTTTCAAACCAATAGCGACTATGCGGTCCGATAGCGGCTCAAATATCGAATAATGCTGCATGTAGTGTCATCTGAGTCCTTTAGTTACTGCGTATGCGCAAAAGTTTGCTGGGGCGGTTACTGCTGCGTCGCGCAATGGTTCGCCGGGTCGACTGCCCGCTCCAATAGTGTATTCATCAGCCCCTACTGAGGCTTTCGGACCCAGATGGCGTTATTAACAAATTTATCGCCTTTTGAGCGAAGTCTCGGACTCCAGTGACGCTATTCCTTAGAAACAGGCTCATATTCGGTACTTTTCAAGCCAATAGAGACTATGCGGTCCGATAGCGGCTCAAATATCGAATAATGCTGCATTTAGTGTCATCTGGGTCCTTTAGTTACTGCTTATGCGCAAAAGTTTGCTGGCACGGTTACTATTCTGCTTTTTCAATTGTAATCGGATACATTACTACAAAACACACTCCCGACCCTGGGAGTTTTTTTGTCGTGCCATTATTACAATGAGATACATCACATTTTTATATTGACAGTAATTGTATACGGACTTATGATAAGTCCAGCATAATTGATAACGATTATCATTTAGAAATAAAAAAAGGGGTGTTTTTTTAATGAAATTTACTTATGCTGTGCCTGCAAGTCTACTTGCGGCCTCCATACTGTTCACTGGATGTGCCAATAACAACAATTCTACAAATACTGTTGCCAACAGCACTACAGCCACCAACGCACCGACGACTGATGCGGCTACCAACACACCGGAGACTGCCACCGCTGACTTCACGTCAGCTATAGATCAATATCGCACATACGTCATCCAGCAATGTGATGAATTTGTAAAGCAAACAGAGAGTTTCACCAACGCTATAAAAGAGGACAAGATTGATGAGGCTAAGGCGCTCTACGCTCCTGCCCGCATGTACTACGAACGGATTGAGCCTATTGCAGAAGCACTTGGTGACTTGGACCCAAATATCGATGCCCGGGAAAATGATGTAGATGCGGCAGAATGGCGCGGTTTCCACAAGCTTGAGAAAGCACTCTGGCAGGACAATACAACTAAAGACATGACAGAAGTTGCTGACCAATTGCTGAAGGATGCACAACTGCTGCGTGCGAAAGTTGAGACCGTTGAGATCGACGCGAATCTGCTCGTAACTGGTGCTGTTGAGCTTTTAAACGAGGTCTCCTCCTCCAAAGTAACCGGAGAGGAAGAACGTTACTCGCACACAGACCTGTATGATTTCGTCGCAAACGTTGAGGGTGCGCAAAAGATATACGAGCTGTTAAAACCAGAACTAGCTAAAAAAGATGCCGATCTTGAAAAAACCATTGGTGAACGATTCGCTGCCTTGCAAGCTGAGCTTGCCCCTTTCAAATCCGGAGATGGATATGTTTCCTATGAAGAGCTGAAAGAAGATGAAGTACGTAAACTGAGTCAGAATTTGGACGCCTTGGCTGAGCCATTGTCCAATATGGGAACTATTCTAGGAGTGTGACCCTCATGAATAAACATAACAAGTTCACTGGAGTACCAGGTAATCCTGAAAGTCCCCCTCTTAATGATCAATCGAAGAATGAGCCTATATTTGGTAAAAAATTAAGCCGCCGCGATATGCTGCGGCTTACTGGCGCCACTGGCCTTGGTCTTTTGTTAGGGGGCGGAGGTGTCGGTGGAATTATGGCTGCGCGTAATGCTGTAGCTGAGCCAACGAAGACCGCAGAAGGTGATTCCAGTTCCATTCCTTTTTATGGGAGCCATCAGGCGGGGATTTTGACACCTGCACAGAACTTTATTTATTTTGCTGCCTTTGATTTCACCACAACCAAACTGGCCGATGTGAAAAAAATAATGCAAGCATGGACCACTGCCGCTGCCGCTCTTACTACTGGCGAGCTTATTGGTGACGTAAATGACAACCCCAATCTTCCACCCTCAGACACCGGGGAAGCGGACGGGCTAAACCCTGCACGGTGTACGCTGACCTTTGGTGTTGGTCCTTCCTTTTTTGATGAAAGATTCGGCTTAGCTTCGAAACGCCCAGCCCTATTGGCCGATCTTCCGGCATTTGCGGGTGACAATCTTGATCCGAAATGGTGTGGCGGGGATATTTGCGTGCAAGCCTGTGCGGATGATCTGCAGGTCGCATTCCATGCGATCCGTAATCTGGCGCGTATCGCCCGGGGGACTGCTGTACTGCGCTGGACACAGGAAGGTTTTCAACGCACTGGAGCAGCGGATCCCAAGGGGGCTACGCCACGCAATCTTTTGGGTTTCAAAGACGGCACGGGCAATCCCGATACAACCGATAACGCTGAAATGAACAAAGTGGTCTGGAACAGCAGCAGTGACGGTCCTTCTTGGATGAGCGGCGGCACTTATATGGCGGTACGCCGGGTACGTCTGCGTATTGAAGTCTGGGATCGGTCTTCGCTAAGTGATCAGGAGGCTACCTTCGGGCGTTATCGTCACACCGGAGCTCCACTCGGAGCTAAGGATGAATTTGATGATCTGGATCTTTCAGCAGCGGACGCTTCCGGGAAACCTGTCATTCCAGTGAATTCACATTCCGCATTGGCGCATGGTGACGGTACAGTCAAAATGCTGCGCCGCTCCTATTCTTTTTCCAGCGGTTTGGACGTCACCACGGGCCAGCTTGATGCAGGTTTGTTATTCATTAGCTTTCAACGTGATTTAATGAAACAATTCGTTGCCATTCAGCAGCGCCTCTCTAAGACTGATCTTTTGAACGAATATATGACTCACACCGGCAGCGCTGTATTTGCCTGCTTCCCCGGTGTCCGCAGTGGCGGCTTTATCGGGGAAACACTACTAAGCTAAATTTATGGCTGTCCATTATTGAAGGGGGATTATCCCGATGTTATCTCTTACGCATCCTAACCGGCAAATGCCAAAGGTTGCCTTGCTGATTCTGTTTGGCTTTTTGTGTATGCTTTTGCTCTCCAGCCCCGCGGGGGCGGAGGGCGATGGCACGGTCGACGAGCTCCTGCCGCCGGTCGGCAGCGCACTCGTCGAAGCCGGCCAGAGCCGCTGGGACGCGGCCGCGGCCGATGTAGAAGTGTTCGCTGCGCTGTGGCGCACCGCGAACACAGGCACGCCGGACCCGGCACTCGCCATCCGGCTGCTGCCGTTGACGCCGCGCTTGCAGACGCGGCGAAAGCCCTTGCGGCGGGCGGCGGCGAGCCCGCCAAAACCGCACTGTCCACGCTCGCGAGAAGCGTGGACGCGTACGTCACCGCCGCCTCCGGCACGGTCGGCGGTGACACCGGAGCCGCCGGACGCGAGACGGCGGCGAAGCTTTTGCCCGCGGCGGAACGCACGCGGGATGCGGCGCGCAGCGCCGACTGGAGCGCGGCAGCGGCAGCGTACCGCGACATCGTCAGCGGATGGAAGCCGGCGGAGCGCAACATCCGGGCGGACGATTCCACCGTCTACAGCCTGCTGGAGACGCGAATAAGCCTGCTGCGGATTGCGCTGCAGGCTGAACCGCTTCGCGAGGCATCGGCGAAATCGGAAGCAGAAGCTCTGTATCAACTGCTGGCTGATTACAGTGAAGGCAAAACCATTGACGCTGGGGATACTTTCAGTGAACCAGCTTCTATAGAGGGATTAATCAGTTACCTGAACAAAGCATCCTCCGCTGCCAAAGACAATAACAGCACAGAAGCGGCTAACATCATGGAGCAATTCATCGTAGCCTGGCCTTCTGCCGAAGGGCAAGTCCAGATCGCCTCACCAACAGTCTACAACAATATCGAAAATGAGAGTGCGGCTGTCACAGGTTACCTGCTCTCAAATCCGCCTAAACTGGATCAAGCTTTAACCATCATGAACAATATGCTTAGCGAACTAACGCCTTTGGCTGGTGAAACCACTTATAATGCTTGGGATGCCGCTTTGATTCTCTTGCGCGAAGGGCTTGAGGCTATTCTCGTCTTGTCAGCTCTTCTTGCTTACCTGAAACGTGATGGGAACGCCAAAGCGCAAAAATGGATCTGGTCCGGTGCAGCTGTCGGCCTCATCGCAAGTATCGGATTGGCTGTTTTGCTCACTTATACCATTTCTCGGGCAGCTTCCGGGGGAGCACGGGAGATGATTGAAGGAATTACTGGTCTTGTCGCAGTAGTTATGATGCTCACAATCGGACGCTGGTTACATAGCAAATCAAACACTGCAAATTGGAACAACTACGTGGGTAGGCAAGTTGATGGCGCGCTGGCCAAAGGAAACCTTTGGTCACTGTCCTCCGTTGCAGCGCTTGCTATTTTACGTGAAGGTGCAGAAACTACAATTTTTTATGTGGGCATGGCTCCATCCATCAAGCTGTCTCAATTACTGCTTGGGATTGGATGTGCTCTGATTATTCTTGGGATTGTAGGTTATGCAATTATTGCCTTGAGTGCAAAATTACCGATTGCCGCCTTCTTCCGTACAGCTACAATTCTGATTTATTACCTAGTATTCCGCTTTCTTGGGGAGAGCATTCACTCGCTTCAGGTTGCCGGCAAACTTCCTGCACATGTACAAGAGGGCTTGCCTTCAATTAACTGGCTTGGCATGTATCCCACTTGGGAAACCTTGCTTCCACAGCTGCTTGTCTTGTTGTTTATTGTGTGGGAGCTGTTTCGGAACAGATCGCCAAAGGCTTCACGAACAGCTTAGTTTTAATACAATAGATACACCGGTCCGTCACGCCCTTGTGGTTACGCCGGTTTAGTCCGGTAATCTCTTGCATTTACAGTCTAATTTATGAAATGGATTCCATAGCAAGCTTTTTATTTGGGAGGTAATTTGCGGACAATATGATAAAATAAAATGACTATACACAAGCACAAAAGGGAGGCTGTTGTACTCTAATGGCTAATATTAAAGAAATTGCCCGTATGGCTGGTGTTTCTGTGACAACAGTCTCGCGTGTGCTCAATAATCACCCTTATGTAAGTGAAGTCAAACGAACCGCAGTCCTAAAAACTATTGAAAAATTAAACTACACGCGTAATATGAACGCCGTGCATCTGATCACTGGGCGGACTCAAGCTATAGCTGTTATTATTCCGTATACCAACTTATTTTATTTCTCAGTCATTATTGCAGGCTTGGCTCAAGAAGCACTGCTGGCTCAATACCGGCTCGTTCTCTGCCAAACCGATTATCGTACGGAAGAAGAAATTAAGGTGCTTGAGATGCTGCGGAACAAAGAAATTGACGGTGTAGTTATGGTCTCTTCAACAATGAGCTCAGAAGCTATTGAAGAATATACAGCTTATGGTCCTATTGTGGTGTGTCAGGATAGGGGAGAACGCCAATTTTCTTCTGTATATATTGAGCATTATTCTGCTTTTCGCAGTGGCCTTCAATATTTGAATGATAAAGGTTACCGCCATATTGGCTACTGTGAAGGAAGACCACACGGCAGCAGCAGCTCTATCCGCCAAATTGCCTTTAGAGACTTTCTAGAAGCTACAGATCAGCCTTACAATGATGAATGGATGATCTATAACTGTCTGACCGAAGAGGACGGTGCCCGCGTACTTCACCAACTGCTGCAGATGAAGAATCGTCCTGATGCCCTGATTATTTCAGCAGGCGATCATATAGCGGCTGGTTTAATCATCGAAGCTTGGAAAAAGGGTATCCGCATTCCTGAAGATTTGGCCGTCATTGGATTTGATGATCAGCCTATCGGCCGAACGTTAGGTCTGACCACAGTAGATAATCAGTTAACTGAAATGGGCATATCCGCTTTTCGGATTATCTATGATCAGATCCAGCGAAATGATGGACAACCCGTCCACCGCAAGCTTGAGTATCGTATTATAGAACGCAATACAGTATAGTATCCCTTTCATCTTATATCTCCGTAATTACATCATTTAACGGTCCACTTTGCAGCCTTCTGCGAGTAGGCCGTTTTTTATTTTTGCATATTCCTCTCTAGTATTCATTTTTATCCCTTGCTTCCGAATGGAATTTGTTTTATCCTAAGTATGAAAATAATTTTCTGAATTCAGTTAATAATTATAAAAATAATTTCGATACCCCTTGAAACGAGGTGGATGAATGGATGTCCCCAATACTGCATGCACTCGAGCATGAGAAGGCCAAGCTCTCTCAAATGGAACGAAAGCTGGCTGAACGAATTCTCTCCTCACCAGGCGAAATCGTTCATATGGGCATTACAGAATTAGCAGAACAATGCGGAATAAGCCCGGCAACGATCACACGTTTCTGTAAGGTGCTTCATTTTAAAGGCTTTCCGGATTTCAAGGTGAAGCTGGCAGCAGAAATTGCTCATAGTGATGCCGCGCCGCAGGATGGTGGCTCTTCTTATCAAGATATTGTAGCCGGCAACCCACTCTCCGTGATTGTGGAAGCGATGCAGACGAACCATCTGACCTCCATCCGGGATACTACCTCACTGTTAGATCTGGAGCGATTGCAGGCAGCAGTTCATTTATTGTGCCAAGCACGCCGCGTTGATCTATACGGGATGGCGACCTCTTCCATTGTCGCTCAGGATTTCTATCAGAAGCTGATCCGCATAGGCGTAAATTGTACTGCTTTTGCTGATTCCCATATGCAGATTACCTCTGCTTCATCACTCTCCGAAGGTGATGTCGTGTTCGCAGTATCCTATTCGGGAGAGACTCCCGAGACCATTGATGCCTTGATGTGTGCGAAGGCTAGCGGAGCAAGCACTATCGCGCTAACCTCTTATGGCAGCAGCACCTTGGCTACTCTGGCGGATATCCCCCTATTCTCCTCATCTTTGGAGAAAGGCATGCGCCGGGGAGACATGGCCTCACGCATAGCTCAGCTTCACATCATTGATATTTTGTTCACTGGAATGGTCAGCACCCGTTTTGGGGATTTTATTCCTAGACTGGAGCAATCTTATCTCAATGTCCAACAATACCGAAACAAACGAGGAGGACAATCCTAATGAATATTCTAAAGTTCCATAGTGATGAAGATTTCGTACAAACAGGTGCGAATCTTATTGCCAGCCTGCTGCAAAGCAATCCTAAAGCCGTGCTCGGTCTTGCGACCGGAAGCTCCCCAGTTGGGGTTTATGCCAAATTGGTTGAAATGCACCAAAAAGGACTTGTGAGTTTCTCTAAAGCAACTTCCTTTAATCTGGATGAGTATATCGGCTTGCCTGTCGACCATCCACAGAGCTATCGCAGTTTCATGAACGAGCAATTATTTAACCATATAGATATTGATCCAGGACAGACACATATCCCTAACGGAAACGCAGCGGATATGGAAGCAGAATGCCTTGCATACGATAAAATGCTGGAAGAAAACGGACCCGTTGACTTGCAGATTCTCGGTATTGGCAGCAACGGCCACATTGGATTCAACGAACCCGATGCTAACCTCAGCAGCAAAACCCATGTCGTCGACCTGCTTGAAGATACCCGGGAAGCAAATGCTAGATTCTTTGACAGTTTGGATGAGGTCCCTCGGCAAGCGATCACAATGGGCATTGGAGGCATCCTAAAAGCACGCCAAATCCTCTTATTAGTTCGTGGTGCCGGCAAAGCTGAAGCCATCCGCAATGCTGTTGAAGGCCCGATTACAACCCAATGCCCTGCATCTTTGCTGCAGAGCCATCCAAATGTAATCGTTCTCGTAGATGAAGGAGCAGGCAAATGGCTGAAATAAATAAAGAACTAGAACAGTTGCTGTTCGGTAAGGTACTGACTCCCCAAGGTTTAATTGAGCACGGTGTGATTGCCGTATCTGGAGAGCAGATCCACTATGCTGGAGATGCGGCTTGGCTTCCAGAGCGTTACGCGCATTGGCCTGCCAGTGGTCAAGCAACGGATCTTCTGATCCCCGGATTTGTAGATGTACATGTTCATGGTGGAGCTGGCCACGACTTTATGTACAGTGATACTGAATCGCTGAATGCCATCACTAAGTTCCATAGTTCCCAAGGAACAACAACAATGCTGGCTACAACCATGACCGCTTCCAAGTCTGCTATTGACCAAGTATTCTCCGAAGTCAGCGCTTATCGCGCTGCTGAAATGCCTTACACACAAATCGCAGGCATGCATTTGGAAGGACCCTTCATCAGCCCGAAATGGTCCGGCGCACAAAATCCAGAGCATATTGTTCCTGCCAATATTGAGTGGCTAGCACAATGGGAGAACGATTATCCAGGAATGATCCGGCAAGTCACGCTTGCTCCGGAACGTGAAGGTGCCCTCGAAGCTATTCTCTGGCTGCGCAAGCACGGTATAACTGCAGCGCTCGGGCATACGGATGCCTCCTTTGAAGAGGTTATTGCCGCAGCAGATGCTGGACTTAACCAAGCCGTGCATATGTTCAATGCGATGACACCCCTACATCACCGTAAGCCTGGAGCGGCTGGAGCTATTTTGTTCGATAAGCGCATTCGCGCAGAGATTATAGCCGACGGGATTCATGTTCATCCCGCAGCCATTTCTATATTGACCCGTCTCAAGAAAGAGAACAATTTATTACTGATTACTGATGCCATGTCTGCAACTGGACTTAGTGATGGTGAATATACAATCGGTGATTTACCTGTACTCGTTCAAGATGGCATCGCTACCCTTAAAGATAATCCCGCTGCTCTAGCTGGAAGCACACTAACGATGATTCGCGGCTTCCGTTATCTGATCCAAGAGGTAGGACTCACCTTGGAAGAGGCCTCCCGCGCTGCAAGCCTTACGCCAGCGGCGTCCATTGGAATGGAACGAAGCATTGGCTCCTTGGAGGCTGGAAAACGCGGCGATATCCTACGCCTTGATGCTGAATTTAATATTCGCGGCGTATGGATCGGCGGACGTCCAATCACCACTTAATAAAATTAGCTCCAAACAAAAAAGCAACAATTCTCTCCAGATGGTGAGATTGTTGCTTTTTTATTTAGATCACAAAAATCATTAATAATTACGAGTTGGGAAAATTCGTTCAACCATGGTGCGGAATTCATCCACAAATCCTTTTATCGGATGACCGGCACGAGCCTCTTCAGCATAAACATTGGCGCGTTCCACGAAGTCAGGATTTGCTGATACGTATACATCCTTAATTCTCGCATCATGTTTTTTAACTTCCGCAGCAATTTTATCTTTAATTGCTTTGGTAACTGTTTCTGTTTCTCTTGTATTTATGGTGTTATTTGTGTTACTCGTGCTATTGGTGTTGTACATATGCGTCGAATTACTTCTGTAATTCGTATCATGGGTACTAGGAGTGGTACTGCGCATGCCCATTCCAGTTCCCATACCTTTTCCCATCCCCATATCTACATCATGTTTCGAGCCATTGCTGTTCAGAAGAGGACCATTATTATAAGTATGGTTTCTTGTCGTACCTGTTCCCATAGTACCTGTACCTGTTCCTGTTCCCAACATATCCGCTCCCAAATTACCCATGCCATTGATTCCATTTCTGGTTGCCGGTCCAGTACTTGTTGTACCAGGAACTGTATTTACAGTACCTTTTAAGGCTCCGTTCATACCATTGGTTACGGCTCCAGTATCATTCATTCCATCACGGCCAATTTTCACTCTTCCTGTACCAGACATTACGCCAGTCGGTCCGTAATTGTGAGGAGTGGTTGAGGATTTTGCCCGATACGATGGAGTCCCTTTGGCACGCAGGCCAGCAGTTGCATCATTTAAAGTTACTGCTACATACGCGCTTTTTCCTGCAAGCATTACATTCGCTGAGCGGACTTCAGGCATTGCAGCAATCCGGTCTGCAAGCTCCTGACTAACTTCCATCTTAGTGATGTTATGCGTGCCACCGCGTACGGAATTCACACCAATACGCCCATCATTTACTCCCCGGACACTATTGGTTTGCACATTCGATTTTTCTGCCGTATTGGTTCCACACCCTGTAATACTCACCAAGCCGAGAAGCAATGCAGCTGAGACTGACATACTGATCTTGGATCGCAACATGAATTCATCCTCCATCTCTAATGTTGTATGTGTGCAGTGTACGATCGTTAGGATGACCTTCTGAAGAACAAGCTATCCTGAAAGGATTTGGAACTATGCCGCTTTGACCGTCACCCGCGAGTGCAGATCGGCGTATCTTATAAACAGTAAGCCATATCTCAACAAGTCGGTATTACTCCGCAAAAGTCAGGAGGCTTGTGCATGAAAGTTCTATTTACGTTTTATGTACCGAGTGGCGGGGTGGAGACATTAAATAAGCTGCGATGTGAAAGTCTCCAGCGAAGTGGGATCGAATGCCATGTTTTATATCTAATGCCGGGTTCAGGCCAGAATACGACCAATTTTCCGGTATTTGTCTCATCTTCAGATGAAGAAATTAAAAATTTGCTGGAGACCCATAATTACGATGCCATTATTGTTACATCTGATTATTTATTACTGAAACGTCTGCGTGAACTTGGTTACCGCGGTATTATGATATACGAATCTCAAGGCCTTGGAAAACGCAGTCATGCGGAAACTCTGATCAGAGATGCCGTCCCTTATTTACGTTCTTATTGTAATGCGGTACTAATCCCGCCAACCGATCATTTATTGGAGCTGTTTATTGAAATCTGTCCCTGGCTGCATCGTTATGTAATTCCGAATATTGTTGATGTCCAGTCCTTTCAGCATATCCCTGCTGAACCTCCCGCTAATCCGGTTATCGCTTGGGTAGGCCGGCTAGAGAGCAATAAAAATTGGCGGGAATATTTGAGAATCGCCCATGAAATTCGCCTTTATAAACCAGATATTCATTTGTGGATGTTCCATGATCCTAATTTAGCCGCAGAGGATCAGAAACAATCCTTTCAGGAGGAGCTACGCGCCCTAGGACTGAATGATCGTCTAAGTACTTTTACCAATATTCCTAATCATGTAATGCCCATTTATTATTCCTCGATCGCTAATTCGGGTGGATTCCTGTTAGCTACCTCCATTACAGAAGGATTTGGATATGCTGTTGCCGAAGCGATTTGCTGCACTTGTCCAGTACTTAGTACAGATTCCGATGGTGTCAGATCCTTTATTGTTCATAATGTCACGGGTAAATTTTACCCGCTTGGCAATATTCCAACTGCCGTCAACGAAGGACTGGAGCTTATGAACAATATTCCTCTGCGAGAGGGTCTCCGCCAGCAAGGAAGAGGATATATGGTCTCACGCTTCGGAACCGAGAAGTATGCGCAATCTTTTCGTGAAATGATGAATTCCTATGCCATCTTCTAACCGATATCATGCAAAAAAACCTTCAAGCCACTTCTTACGTGGTATTGAAGGTTTTTTATATTTTAAGGACATATTATTAAGAGTTCCTCGCTACGATCTCAAACAGTGCATTCTGAAACAATTGTGTGCTTTTTTCCCAAGTGAAATGCTGTGAATCCTGCTCCCCCTTACGAGCCAGCCGCTGGCGTAAATCCGGGTCTTTAATTAAGGTTATGATATCATCCGCGAGCCGATTCTCAAACCGGTAGGACATTAAGCAGTTATGGCCATGCCTGCCATATTCCATATTTCCACCGGAGTAAACAGTAACGAGCGCTGCTCCACAACGCATAGCCTCGATGCCTGGTAGCGATCCCGTATCATACGTACTTGAGCTTACAAAAATATCGCTCTCACTATAATGGTAACAAAGCTCAGTATCATTTGCAGGAGTCCTTATATGATATCGTTCGTCCGCTAATAAAGTTTGCAGGGTAGTCGACTCAGCAAATTCACCAGGAGGAATGATCAAATAAAGTTCAACTTCTGGATGAAGTCTTCTGACCCGATTTAACTGTTCAAGCAAATAGTCTTGTTCACGATGGCCTGAGAATCCACCCTCTGGCTTTCGCATAACCGCGGAAACTACAAGCTTATTTTCAGGTTCACGAATGTTCAAATTTCTAAAAACAGGATTCACACCAATGGGCACGATTGTCCCCTTAATCCCATGATTCATCTGGACGATTTCTTGCTGCCAACGGGATAGTACAAGCAGATTGCTGGTTAAACTATAGGATGCAAAAGAGCGGCTATTGTCAGGTAAAAAAGTGGGCTCGTAGCAAAGCGCTAAACGAATATGAATCCCTTTCCCCTCATTACTTGCGTGCTGCGATACCTCGACTGTGGTATAAAAGTTGGAGACAATCACGTCCCCCACTGGAAAATCGCTGGCCGACAAATCACCATCTGCCGCATAACGCAATTCACAATTTATCTCGTATTCAACGACACCATCGCTGGGCAAGAGGATCGTAATTTCATGACCGATCTCTGACAGACGATTAGCCAGTTCTGCCAGCATCCGTTGTGCTCCGCCCCTAGATAGAGTTAGAACAGGAAATATTAATTTCATTCCCCTCTCTCCTTTAGCAGCAGATGCGATAGAACCCCATGATGGTTTGCTTGTACCTGTTCTATCTCTCTTTTCTGCGCCTCACTATAAATCACTGAGCCCATCTCTTGATGCACTCGATAATCAAGCTGCGGATACTCAATATAAGACCAGCTAAAATGCGGTAAAATACGCAGCCATAAATCATAGTCTTGAGTATATAACAACATTTCATCGAACGTTCCTACAGCACGAAATATATCCATATGAAGAAGAACTGTACTCCCATTCACCGGACAACCCAACATCATAGTCTCAATAAAATGGGCTCTGCTGCTAAAAAGCATACTTACCGTATCTGAGATCCGTTCTCCCTGCTCATTTATATAATAATAGGCTGTATAGTTAAACAAAGTACCCGTACTTTTGAGCTTTTCTATTTGGTTTTTGATTTTATCCGGGTGAAATTGATCATCTGCACTGAGCCAGGCAAAATACGTTCCGGTAGCCACTTCTATCCCTTTGTTCAAAGCAGAAGCCGTCCCTCCATTACTCTTTTGTATATAAATGATTCTGTCACGGAAGGGGGCCAACTTCTCCAGCCATAGGGTAGAACCGTCATCGACTACAATAAGTTCTATATTCGGATAGCTTTGATCCAAGACACTTTGGATGGCGAGATCCACATACGAACAGTTATAAAATGGGATGATCACCGATACTTTAGGTTCTTCACTCATACGCGCTCACCTCCTTCACCCGGAGCTCAACTTTTATACTGTTTTACAAGCAAGCAGGGCATCTACTGGTGCATGGCCCTCCCCGAATGCTTCACGAAACGATGGGTTTTGGGCATGATGGAAACCTTTAAGTACCGTTACCTCATACCCAAGTGCAATAAAATCCTCCGGCTCCCATCCGCTCCGATGCTTTTGAAAATACTCTCCCTGCAAATGATAATGATCCATACCCTCCTGTGGAAAAAAGCCCCGAGGGGTAAATACAACTACTCGGTTATTGGCGATTCTTTCGGCCATCCCGAGCAGAGTCTTCGCTTCATTTTTATTAAAGTGCTCTATTGAATCAATAAAGGTAACCGCTGAAAATGTTTTGGGGAGGAATAATTTATCCATATGACTGGCATCTGCATGTACCGGAATAATATGAGGTGACTTATATTGACGATGCAGCAGGTACGGCCTGTGAATTTCTAATCCAAGCACTACTGCGGCTTCATATCGTTCAAGTAGGGTACCGGTGCCGCTGCCGATATCCAGAATACTCTGGCAGAATTTCAACTGTTCCAGTAAGACTGGCAGAAAGTCATTCACTTCAATTTCCCGGTACATTACCTTCAGCCCCCCATAGAAGAAATCAAGTGCTGCAGCGAATTTTTGTAGCGGGCATTGGTCGCAGCTGCCTCTGCCATAATTACATCAAAATATTTGATCGTTCCCATGCCCTCATGCGTCCGGTAAGCTGTGAGGGATTGATTCAACATCACCGGTGGATATCCGTTCAGAATGGCGCGGAACCATAAGTCATAATCATGGGTGTAAGGAAGTGATTCATCAAAAAGCCCGATGGCTCCAAATACCTCTCGTTTAAACATCACCGTACAGCCATTAATGGGATTACCGTGTAAAAAACAACGTAAGTAATCCAGGTGACTAGGAAACAATGGCGCAGCATTCAGCTGAACCAGCTGCGATTGAGCGTTAATATAATTAAAGTTGGTATAGGAGATTAACAAGTGGTTCTGCTCCATGAACAGAACCTGATTGTTGATCTTATCCCGATAAAATAAATCATCCGAGCTAAGCCAGACCACATAGTCACCCGTTGCATTCAATATGCCGTGATTCAGTGCGGAGGCGGTTCCCCCATTGCCTTTGCCCAAATAATGAATTCGGGAAAGATACGGTGTAATTAGATTGCTATGGGCATGCGAGCCGTCATCGACAACAATGATTTCGTAAGGTTCCCAAGACTGGGAGAACGCACTTTGCAGGGCGTGCTCAATATAAGGACAATTATAAAAAGGAATCACTACCGAAACCTTCGGTCTCATAACAACCTCCCCTCCCCGCTAACTCGGTAATAATTCAAAATATCCATTAACGATTGCTTAAGCCCAATTTCCGGAAGCCAGCCCAGTGAAGTCACATCAGCCTCAGGGGTTGATGCTTCTGAATGAACCTTCTTATCCGCTGTGGCTGCGATCTCTGAAATAGCCCGTTCAGCATCTGCAGGTCCCCAGTCCATTGGCACTGGACCTACAGAATGACTGAGCAACTGCTCCGCGATCTCCCCGAGTTCCCGCTGCTTCCCCGAATCGATGCGATAGATGGTTCCATTTGTACCTTTACGCAAAATGTAATCATAAGCTCTAACGGCATCTCTTACATCTAAAAAATCACGCAGCGCATAACGAGAAGAGAGCTTAAATGGAGGTATTTCCTCTTCTGGCTGGCCTTCACTTCGGACAATGTGCTGTGCTAATAAAGAGCAGAAGCCGGTGGAAGGACCGGGACCAATCAGATTACAGGGCTCAGCCAGCAGAACCGGCTGTTTAAATAAGGTGCCCCAAGCGAGGGACACCAGCTCTTCTATTGTTTTGCTAAGACTGTACGGGTGTGGTGGCCCAGCCACCACACCCGGTTTGAACTTAAGTCTGGAGCCAGCCACTAGAATCCGACTGCTCGGCAGGCTTCGCATAGCCTCCAGTAAATATAAGGTGGCCATCACATTGGTCTCCATATAAAGCAAGGGATTAAGCCATGACTCGGGTACGGAGTTCTTCCCAGCCAAATGAAGGACAGCGTCCGGTGCAGTTTGCTTGATCATCTCAGCTACTGCTTTCCGGTCACTTAAATCACAAACATAAATCTTTACTCCTTCTGGAAAAAGAGTGGAGGCAGCTGTCGATTGCGGCCGCAATACAGCGATAACCTCAGCCCCTCCTGCCGAAAATAATCGAACGGCATGTTGCCCGGTAAATCCACCGGCTCCGGTAATCAGAAGTCTTTGACCTGTCATAAATACATCTCTGACTGTTTCATCCAGTCAGCCAGTTCCTGCAGCATTAAAGGATATGAAGGCAGCGGCAAGAGGACATCCGCTCTTGTATTCACTAGTGTACGATCCTGAATATGTTCATCCTCAGGGATGATCTCCACATTTTCTTTATGAAAAGCCGCCTGAATATGCTGAAGCAGCTCATATTTACTTACCGGCTCTGGATGCGCTAAATGGATTAGCCCCGATACGGGGGAATCCAGCATTACATCCACTGCTTTGGCTAATTGGAGCGTTGTGACCCCGTTCCACATCACCCGCCGGTATCCTGAAACTTTACCACTCTGCGCCAGGAACCAATCCATCAGACCAATACCGCCTGAGCGGATTTCGGGACCAATAATGGAAGTGCGAATCGTAAGATGCCCGGGTTTTTGCACCTCACCGAGACTTTTCGAAATTGCATATACAGAGGTTCCATCAGGAGCATCCTCTTCGGTGTACCCTCCGCGTGTTCCTTCGAACACGCAGTCGGTACTGATATGAATGAGCCTTGCCTGAACATCCTCCGCCTTTCGCCACAAGTGATGAGGGAGAAAGCCATTCACGTGGTAAGCCCCAATTTTGTCACGCTCCGCGAATTGATTGAGAACCCCCATTGCATTGATAATGCAATGAGGGGAAACGATATCGACCAGCTTCTCAACTCCGGCTATATCGTTCGCATCTACATACAGCCCGCCAAGATCGCTCTTATCCCGGGTTGTATGGAAGACGTGATGCTTGCCCTGGCGGCGAAAATAATCCGCCAGCATATGCCCCGCCATACCGTTTCCACCTAGGATAAGCAGCTTCATTGCAGGAACCCTCCCCGGATCAAGATGCTTTTGATCTCTTCCCGATCCATCAGATTCGTCTCTGAACTGAAGCTATTGAAAGAGACATGAGGATAAGCGCTATAATGTGCCTTTAATTCCGGCATGTTCAGCGTAGGGAGAATTACTAGATACTGTTCATCGTAGACAACGGTAGTTAAGCTTTCGAAATCGCTCATCAGAATCTCGTGGATTTTCTCCCCCGGACGAATCCCGGTCTCAACAATACTCACATTGGACTCTCCGGAAGCCTCAATCAGCACCTCAGCAAGATCGATAATTCGGCAGGTAGGCATAGTCATGACGAAGATTTCTCCACCCAAGCTAACCTCAGAAGCTTTAAATAATAACGTAATAGCATCGCGTAGGGTAAAAAAGAAGCGGGTCATTTTCATATCCGTAATGCGTACCTGACCCTTATCCTTAATCTGCTTCATGAACAAATGCACTACGCTGCCGTTCGTTCCGAGCACATTACCTCCGCGTACAGTAACGAACCGGGTGTTTGAGCCAATCAGATTGGCATAAACGAACAATTTTTCCCCGATCGCTTTGGTCATTCCATAGAAGTTGGATGGGTTCGCAGCCTTATCGGTAGAGATGTAAATTGCTTTCTCAACGCCATTTACAATGGCAGCTTCGATCACATTTTGAGTTCCCACTACATTGGTTTTGAGTGCTTCATAAGGCTGATCTTCACAGACTGGAACATGTTTGAGCGCCGCCAGATGAAAGATATAATCAACGCCACGGCAGGCTGCAATCAGCGCATCCTTGTCACGGATATCGCCAATGATAAAGCTGAGACGTTGATCTTCAAACTCCCGGCTCATCGCCACTTGAGCGGATTCACTGCGGGAGAATACGATGATTTCCTTAGGATTTTGTGGCAGAAGTTGCCTAATCAGCTCATGCCCCCAGGAACCAGTTCCGCCTGTGACCACAATCCTTTTATTATTGAACATGCAGGTTCCCTCCAAGCAAGAATTTAACTACCTTGACCGAAACATCCGGAGTCATGTATCCTTCCGGTGCCTCCCAATCCCGATTGAGCGCCGTCATCAGCTTGACGCTGCGCAGAATACTTTTCTGATCTACACCTGAGACTACATTGCTGCCACAATCCACTGTTTCTGGACGTTCCGTCGTTCTGCGAATCGTAACTGTTGGCACTTTCATCAAGCAGCATTCCTCCTGTACAGTCCCGCTGTCGGTGATGGCACATAAGGCGTGCTGTTCCAAATAGACAAAATCAAAAAATCCGAAAGGTTCATGAAATTCAACTAGTGGGTTCATTGGAAGGGAAAATTGCTCGGTAAGTTTGGAGCGAGTGCGAGGATGAATGCTGCATATTAAACGAATTCCAAAATGCTCAGCCACTGCGTTAAGACCCGACATAATTTGTACAAGGGACTCTGGATCATCTACATTCTCAGCACGGTGGGCCGTGACTAGGAAATACTGTCCTGAGGTAAGCTTCAGCTGTTCCAGAATGTCACTGGTCTGGATTTTGTGCTCAAAGTGGGTCATGACCTCATGGATCGGATTTCCTGTTAACACGATACGCCTGCTGGGGAAACCTTCGCTGATTAGATGTCTTTTGCTCTGCTGCGTATAAGGCATATTAATGGTCGAAACGGCGTCGATGACACGGCGGTTTTTCTCTTCTGGTACTTGGAGGTCATAACAGCGGTTGCCCGCTTCCATATGCACCACCGGAATTCCCATACGTTCAGCCAAAATCGCGCATAACGCGCTGTTCGTATCGCCCAGAAGCAAAACGCGATCTGGCTGTTCTTTTAGTAAAATGCTTTCTAACCCTCCGAACATGGCGGCAAGCTGGCCGCCTAGTCCTGCTTGTTTATCCTGCAGCACATAATCCGGTGCCCGCAGACCCAGCTCAGCAAAGAAAATGCCGCTGAGACTGGCGGTGAAGTTCTGGCCTGTATGCACCAGGATGTGCCGCTCAGCATGTTCGTCGAGAAGCGGAATGATTACACTGAGGCGAATGATTTCAGGCCTCGTGCCTAAAATCGTCATGATCTTCATGAGTTCACTCCCCTGCCTGTTTAATTATGGTCTGACTTGGCTCAGTCAGCGGACTGTGCTCTGGTTGCTGGATTGAGCTCATTGAGCGGGAAATGTACCGTTCATTGGGCTCAGGTTGCTGGAATGAGCTCATTTAGCGGGATTTATACCGTTCATTGGGCTCCGGTTGCTGGAATGAGCTCATTTAGCGGGATTTATACCGCTCATTGGGCTCCGGTTGCTGGAATGAGCTCTTTTTGCGGGATTTATACCGCTCATTGGGCTCTGGTTGCTGGATTGAGATCAATAAGCGGGAATTATACCGCTCATTGGGCTCCGGTTGCTGGAATGAGCTCATTTAGCGGGATTTATACCGCTCATTGGGCTCCGGTTGCTGGAATGAGCTCATTTAGCGGGATTTATACCGCTCATTGGGCTCAAGTTGCTGGAATGAGCTCTTTTAGCGGGATTTATACCGCTCATTGGGCTCAGGTTGCTGGATTGAGATCAATAAGCGGGAATTATACCGTTCTTTGGGCACATCTAGCTAAATTCGCTGCATTCAAGGGCATAACTGCCTCTCTTTGCGCTCATCTTGCCGAATTCGACGCATTCTAGGGCATATATGCCCCTCTTTGCACTCAGCTAGCTGAATTCGACGAAATCTAGGGCAAATATGCCTCTCTTTGCACTCAGCTAGCTGAATTCGACGAAATCTAGGGCAAATATGCCTCTCTTTGCGCTCAGCTTGCCGAACTCGACGCATTCGAGGGCAAATATGCCTCTCTTTGCGCTCGGCTAGCCGAATTCGACGCATTCGAGGGCATATATGCCTCTCTTTGCGCTTAGCTTGCCGCTTCGCTGCAATCGAGGCATTTACGCCGCGCGCCGCCGTCCACCGCGGCGGGCCCGGCGGCGCTTGCCCCCGGCGGTGCTGCGCCGCCGGGCAGAACCTTTACGCCGCTTGCGAGCAACGCGGCGCAAAACCAACGGGCGCCCGCTTCGCCGGCGCGCGGGCTTTGCCGCGCCGCTTGCGGGCGACGCGGCTCGGCAGGCCCTTGCTTCGCGGCGGCAAATGGCGACGCTGCGGGTAAATCAGGCTGGACAGCAGGTGGTTCCACCACCACCACGCTGTCAGCCTCGCGCACCGCAGGTGCGCTGCAATAGCGGAGGTTCCACATCTCCGCAAGACCCTGCAGGCGGCTCCGATAAGCCGCCGGACCATATACGGCGTCGACGCGCTCCCGCGCTTGACTGCCTAGAGTTAACGCCAATCCCGGCTGCGCCAGCATGACGTTGACTCTTTCTGCCAGCGCGGAAATGTCCGATGCTGGCACGAGATTTTCGCCGCAGCCCGCTGCGTGCAGAATTTCCCGCAAGCCCCCAGAGTCGTAAGCGATCACGGGCTTTCCAAAAGCCATTCCTTCCAAAGCAGTCATACCGAAGCCTTCGCGGATCAGACTAGGAACCACTAGCACATCCATGGCGCAATAGGCAGATGGAAGACATTCAGCATAACCAACAAATTTAAACCGGGTGTACAGTCCCTCAAGCTTTACCTTGCGG
This sequence comes from Paenibacillus sp. FSL H7-0323, assembly GCF_038002725.1. NCBI lineage: Bacteria > Bacillati > Bacillota > Bacilli > Caryophanales > Paenibacillaceae > Paenibacillus > Paenibacillus sp. FSL H7-0323. The sequence goes on from NZ_JBBODB010000001.1 coordinate 3,725,698, forward strand.
ACACAACGCTCATAATAGCTTTTATCGCCAGCTGACCCAATGACAACAAATTTCGAGCTTGGATGAACCGCGTGCACAAGCACAGCCATTTTCACAAAATGTTCTAGACCTTTTTCTTTGTTGATAAAAGAAGAAATATAACCGATCAGCTGTTCATGCGGTTTAACCCGCAATTCCCGCCGCCGTTCGCTCCGAAGCTTGCTCCAAGCCTCAATCATCATCTCTTTATCATTCCAAGAGGGAGGCAGCTGGATCACTTTTTCCGCTCTCACGTCCTCTGGAAAGCAAGCTGCAGCTGTTTGTGAAATAGCTAGTATCTCATCACTATTCCGATGAATCAGCCCTACACTAATAGGTGTATATTCATTGTCTGTTATCGTCTCTGATATTTTCCATATCACCGGAATGCCCAGTGACTTTGCAGCCATTGCTGGCAGAGCATGCACACAGGTACTTGTAATAACAAACGCCGGGCGCAGGGAATTCAGCCAGTCTGTTAATTCGTGATACTCCCTGCTTTCCTGGAATTTCTGAGCATCTGCCTCCAACCCTGCATAAGGAGTGTACATTCCATATAAAAGAGGAATCGAAAGCAACTGTACACTTATTCCACAGCTTCGAGCCTGAGAAGTCAGCTTGCCGTCCTGAGGCGCAACGAGAATACAATTAAAGTACGGAGAAAGCTCCTGAGCGAAAAACAACAATAGCTTCTCCGCTCCCGTAATACTGCGTGTATTGGATACATGTGAAAAGAGGACGATTGTAGCTTTGTCAGCCATGGCGTTTCGGCGCTCCCTAACGAGGGGCCTGGAGCAGCCATTCACCTCCTTAAAAAATTTACAAACTTTGCGCTAATTTCTATCCTTCGCAGTAAAACTCTCTTTGAAAATGGTCGCTCCTGTGACTCGCAACATCGCTTCCGCTTCGCTCTAGAATCTCGTCAGTCAATTTCAATTCGCTCCCGAGCTTCGCCCCTTCACTTCCACTCTGCTCTCGAATCTAGCCAGTCGCTTCCGCTCCGCTATACAAGCCCGCTCCAGACGTTGCTTCTTTTCATCAGGCCACAGGCATAAGCTGAGGTTCGGTTCTACAGTATATCGAGGAAAAACAGATGCCGGCACGACACCTGTCCCCTGGTAAGCGCACATTTCCGTTCCATTTCCGGGCATATGACCTAGCCATAAATTACTGTTAACAGCTGGTGTATACGTTTGGTGTAGGTGTGATCCTTAAGCGTCCGTTCAAAAGCGCGCAGGGCAATCGCACGGCGTTCTTCCTCATGAGTCAGGTAATAACGGATTTTATCCATCATTTCTTGAGGGCTTGCAAAAGTCTCAATTTCTTCACCAGGTTTGTAGAAAGATCCCATATCATCTCTGGCATCCACTAATTGCAGCGTACCCGTAGCCGCGATTTCAAAAGTACGCGGATTAGGAGATACCGCCGGAATCGAAAGCGTATTGTTGTTCACTACTTCATCAATGTGCGAGCGGTGGAGGTTAATGACGATTTTGGATCCGCTGTAAGCTACCGCTGTTTCCTGTGGTGACATCCACTTGCCAATCTCAATTCGATCTCCATAGAGTGCCGCCTCAGGCAGACGGTCCCACCAGATGCCGTTAATCACCGTGTTATAGTTCATCAAATCCGGAAGAATCTCACGGAAGAAATTAACCCGGTTCCAATAGGCAGAGCCAATAAAACTAACTTCGCGATTCAATGGTGAACGTGTTGTAGTTGGACGGTAATGCTCGCGGTGAGCGGCAAAAGGAAGATAATGAACTTCAGGGCAGCCAAGTCCCTTATAAAAATCAATACAATTACGCTCAAGCGTGAACACAAAATCGTAATGCGCCACAATTTTAACTGTAAAATCAGTGTAATAAGGATCATCTGTAAGCCAAATGGCTGTCTTAATTCCGCTAGCCCGAAGAACGGAGATCTGCTCAAGCGGTAAATCCATACCATCCAGCACAAGTACCAGATCCGGTCTTTGAGCGGCGGCTAACTCCACTAAGTTTTGACGCACATCTGTTATCGTGACTTGTGTGGTTAATTTTTGCAGCGCGTAGAGGACTGCATCGTCTAATGGAGAGTAGGGATATCCTTTACCAGAAGCCACATACATTACATGAATATTCCGTACAGGAAATACTTCTTCTGGCCGACCATCTAAAATCGCAAGCCGTCCCCGTAAATATCCCTCATCATATCCGCCCTTAAAACCACTCAGACGACCACGAAGCTTTTCTTCCTCTGGAGGTGTCAGTGGTAGCGGTGGTGCAGGCATAATAAATTCATTGTTGTTCATCATCATCCTCGCTCCTTTATCCCGTTATAGATTTCATACACTTGAAGCAATCACATTCAGCAAATGAGGCAAACGCGCAGTGAATGTATGGTTCCGCATGGTTGTCTGTAGTCCCCGTAAAGCGTAAATTCGGCGCTCTTTTTCATGCTTCAGATAGTACTCAATCTTCTCCTGCAATTCCTTAGCAGAGCCAAAAGTATCCAAGTCATAACCTGGCCGATAATAATTGCCCAGATCCTCACGAACATCCGTAAGCTGCATAGTACCGCAGGCACTGATCTCATAAGTACGTGGGTTGATAGAGCGTGATGGTAAACGGAAGCTATTCCGGTTATCCTGCCCCTCCTCCCACGGACGGTGAATATTAATGACTAGCTTTGCACCACTGTAATAGTTCGCAGTTTCCTCAGGTGGGATAAAGCCATTGCTAATAAAAGGGGCAAGCTGGTCATAAGTCGCAAGCCGTTCCCAGAAGCCGCCAGCGATCAGCACCTTCTTATCCTTTAGATAGGGGGCAAGTTCATCAAACAGCGCTGTCCGATTATGAAATGCATTGCCTATAAACACAATGTCGTACTTATACTGCGGTGCCGTACGGCGCGGATAGAACATCTTTGGATTGACGCAAAGCGGTAAATAATGAACGGATGGAACTCCAAAGGATTGATAAAACTCCACACAACCGAGCTCATGCGTAAAGACGTGATCATAATGCCGGCAAATCACTGAAGTATCCTCTGTAAAATAAGGATCATCCACAAACCAGATCGCAGTCCGAATGCCCAGCTTTCTGATTTCTGTAATCTGTTCTAAATGATTTTCCGGAAAAACATGCAGTCCATTCATAACCAGCACTGCCCCGGGCATCTCCCGAGCCGCGGTCTCCAGCATAGTTTCTGGAGTGCTTATCACAAGCTCACTTACAAGCTGCTGAAGCGCCTCAATTACCCCAGTATCGATTGCATGGAACCCTTGAGGAACATACATTAGCTTAAATGGCCGACAGGCTTCGACCTCTACAGTACTCCGACGCTGCACAGCCTCACACATGCCAAGACGATATCCTTCGTGATAACCGTCGCGATAATCTCGCGGACGCTTGTGTTTTCTCCTTTTCGCTTTCACGGCCTTCACCCTGCCCCGTTGTATTCTCAAGACAGTATAACTATATGCGGAGTCAGCACTCGCCTCATGGACATCTGTCATTACTAAAACTAAATTGGCAGATGTACCCTGTCTTTTGCCCGGCTTGCCCGAACCCCGTCAGATTTCATCCACTCGCTGGATGCTGTTATACTATAAAGGTCTAGCTAGAGGCACTAAACTTGTCATCTCTGTCCAATCTGTCCGAAGATGATTACTTTTTGAAATTCACAAGGGGGGAACTATGAATAACACCACGTTGTATTTGCGACACGCGGAGCTGCTGCGTGATCTGGTGCCATCCTTTCAAACCTATCCATTTCATCTGCCTGCTGTTCGAACGCTGGATCGCCTGACTTTTCAAAAACCAGTGACCTTTCTTGTTGGAGAGAACGGCACAGGCAAATCAACCTTGTTAGAGGGAATTGCTGCTGCTTGGGGCTTTAACCCTGAGGGTGGAACGCTAAACTTTTCTTTTAACACTCGTTCCTCGCATTCGAATCTTTATGAGTATTTTAGAATTGCTAGAGGGGTTAGACGGCCGAAGGACGGCTTTTTTCTGCGTGCGGAGAGTTACTATAATGTGGCTTCTTATATTGATGAGTTGGATGAACAACCCGGTGGCCCACCGATCAAAGACTCCTACGGAGGCAAATCTCTGCATGAGCAGTCCCACGGAGAGTCTTTTTTAGCTACATTCGTTCACCGTTTCGGCGGCCGCGGCCTTTATATCCTCGACGAGCCTGAAGCAGCGCTTTCCCCCTTACGTCAAATGTCTCTGCTGGTGCGTATGCATGAGCTGGTCGGGCAAGATTCACAGTTCATTATCGCAACTCATTCCCCCATTCTGATGTCCTATCCCGGTGCTGAAATTTTTCTCTTGGAGGGGGAGGGAGTACGGTCCGTCGCCTTGGAGGAAACCGAACATTATACCGTGACCAAAGCGTTTATGAACGATCGTCAAGGGATGTTGCGTGAGTTATTTGAAGATGAATAAGCATACACGACTTCGACGTCCCTTTAAGGACGGTAAGCGTTTAAGCGAGAAATATAAGGATAATTTACAACATGGAACATATAAATTCTTATATTATAGGCTATGTTAAATTCTAATGTTGATATTTGACCATAAGAAAACCGCCTTCGTTGAAAAGGCGGTTTATTGCTATCGTGTCCCGTTAGCGCAACGACTTACTCTGTTGAATTTCGTGTTCCTCAACATAAAGCGGCATCAGAGAAGGCGGATCGTACCTTATCGCGGCCTTTAAACGACAAAATGGTGCCGATAGCCATAGCCCCATAGCCGCAACGAAATAATAAGCCTAATCCGACAGTGCCCGCATGATGTTGGATTTCGCCTCTGCCGCAATTGCTTCATTCCCGTCATCGACCGCTTGCATTAAGATCAGTATGGGGATGTATACCGCGATTAGCCGCGCCAGTAGCTTCGTTTCCTCGTCCGCTCCTCCGTACGTTTCGAAAAACACGCCGCGAGCGTAAGGTGGTAAAAAGCTATAAGCAACGCTCAAATCGCAAGCCGGATGGCCTACGCTCAGATCGCCCCAATCAATGATGCCGGAAACGATCCCGTTCTCATTCACAAGCATATTTTTGAAATGAAGATCGCCATGTAGCAGTGCATTCACCGCCTCGACACGGTCCTTTTGCAGCCTGCTAATATACGCTTCGATCACACCGGACTCCTCCGGCGACAAGTGTTCAACCACCTTCGATAGAAAGCCCTCCAATTTCACTTTGCGCGATGCTATGTCCGTCAAGTTTCGATGATCTTGCTGAACTCCGCACTCCAGCGCCGCCTGCACCGGAAACTCATGCAATCTCCGCAAAAATTTCGCCAGCGTCTCTGCCGATAAAGCCCGGCGTTCTTCCGTCAAACCGATTGGGAAATCTCCTAGCACGTAGTCATAGCCAAGAAATGGTGCCGGGTATTCGTCACTTGCTTCGCCATAAAACAACGGTTTCGGATAGGGGATGGTTATATATGTCTCCAGCTTTGGCAGCAGCTTCCCTTCCATACGAATCGAGCCAACTGCAATCGTTCTTCTTGGAAACCGGAACACGTACTCGTCACCGATGAGAAAAACCGTATTGTCCCAGCCCCAGCCCAATCGCTTCACTTGCTTCGATGACAGCTGAGGGAATTGTCTGCCGATCAGCGTCCGCGCCTGCTCTTCGTTAACCTCCCACTCCGCATCCCATACATTCGTTCCTCCCATGAATTGTCTGCCTCCTCGTTCCTTACGTTATTTAGATGTTTACATTCCCTAAAAGTGAAGCGATCCATCCATTTCTTCAAGCGGCTGTGGTAGCTGTTTACGTTTTGGATATGGTACACGCCTTTCACACGTTGTTTTCCGTCGGACTTGAATCGGTAATGAGTCATGCCTTTTGAATTCGCATAGGAGCTAAATGCCCTCCATGAATCAGTGCATAACACGTTTGAGTCAGATAGATGACCACCAATCGCTTCGTCTAATTTTGTAATCCGAATACGTCCACGCCCAAGTACGCCAGAGTAAGTCATTTTCTGACGGTCACGGGCAACCAGCACGCACACTTGATCGTGGCTTATACCACGATATTTCGCTTTGCCGCCACGTTTACGTGGCTTGCGTTCGGTAATATTCCGCTTGCCCCTTTCCGAGTAAAGAAAGTAGGTCTCGTCCATTTCAACAATATCTTGAAATGCTTCGGTTGGAATCTGCTTCAGAGCGGAAAGAATCTTATGCCGCTAGTAAAACAAGGTGACATGCGTGACTTCATCGTTTAACTGCTCTGCACATTTTCTCAGAGAAAAGCCCTCAATCATGCATTCGATAAAACGAACCCACATATGAGGTCGCCTCATTCGTTGCAGAGGGGTGTTCGTAAGGTCATTGAATGTTTGGCGACAGGACTTACAACGGTAACGTTGACGTTTAACCTCTCCAGTGCGTGTTCTTACAGCCTACTTTCCAAATCGAACAACAGAATGGTTTTTGCAATGCGGGCAAACAAGTCCATCTTTATGCTTCTGCTCTTGAATTTCATCAATCGCTCGAACTGGAAGTGCCACTCCCTTGGTTCGGGACTGCAAAAAGTAGATAAGTTCTCGCTTACCATTATCGTCCAACGTATCAGCAAGCTTTTTCAGTTCCTTTAAATCCATGGGCAAATCATCTCCGAACAGTTATATTGCCCTTATTATAGAACACTTGTTCGTAATTATCAAACATCAACAACAAAGTTTAACATAGTCATATTTATAAAAAAACAGCAGGTCTCCAAATCGAAAACTTGCTGTTTGCTTTGTGTTATTTTGTGTTTGATAGGTGCTTGAAATCAGCGTCTCGCAATCCCCGTCAGCTTGTGTATAATCCATCCAAACATGACTACAACCATCATATCGAAGCACACATTAAACAAGAATAAATGCTTACCGATGTCAGCCCTTCCGTCCCCAAGAATCGGAACCAAGAAGGAGAAAATCCCTATTAGCCCTAGCAGCATCAGCAGCTCGCCGGCAACTTTGCCACGAATATCTCTGCTGCGGAAATACTGGAACAAAGCTCCCGCAAAATACACCAGATAGAATATGGAGAGAAATCCGAGCGTGTGCGGAATATGTTTGTTTTTGAATTGGCTCCATGCACTGTAAGTATAGGATAATGCACCTGCTGGTTTATTCTCGCTTTTCTCGTAGTTTCCTAGATAATACGGGCGAATCGCCATGCTGTTACTCGCAGCATATTTCATATTATCTATCAACCGGTCCGGATGCTTCAGATAGAAGAACAATACATCTTTATGAGATACACGGTCATAGAAGTCCGGAACCAGCGAAGGATCATCCTGCTTAATCACTGTATCGGTCTGAAAATAATTTGTACCCGCCAGTACCTCCAGCCGCTCCGGCAATCCGAGATCCTGCAAGTCTCCCTTCACATCCGGCGATTCGTTTAAAATCCCAAAAAACACCGTTTGATACAGATTAATATGCTTCAGATCTTTTGGCGCTGCCACATACAAAACGATGGATACAAGAAAGATGGCAATCGAAAAACGTAAAGCCAGCTTCCTCCATTTGCCCTCTCCGTCAAGCATCATAAACCGCAAGAAAATCAGAGCAAAGGCAATCCCAATCGGTGCATTCTGGATTTTGGAGGTGACCAGAAACAGAATTGCGATAAAAAACAAAGTTAATCCTTTAGTGGTTGGCTTCTCTTGGCTGGTTAATCTTAATCCTAATGCAAATGTCAGCAGCATAAACACCATCGACACTGGTTCTCCAAACAAGGAGTTGAAATAGGCCACATACCCGATATCGTAAAACACAAATAAGATAGCTGCTCCCAACAGCAGCCCTGTAACATAAGAGCCACGAGCATTATACTTCACCAGCAGCCAAGTTGCCGCCAGTAAAAGAAGCCCATAAACTGCACCCAGCAAACGAACATCAAAAAAGCTGCCATGGATGAGCCCGCCGATCAATCTCGGCACAAGTACTATTAAAATCTGTGAGGAAGGATAAAAACCTCTAAATAAATTTTCATAAGCAAAACTGGAATGACTAAAATTGAAAAACTGGTCGGCATACGATGCTCCAGTGTCATAGTAGTTCAGACCGATGGTATTCATCATACGCAAAAAATCTCCGTTATCGGCAACACCAATAAAAGGCCCTACGAATAGCAAATAAATAATGATACCGCAGCCGGCAAGGCCTACGAGATACTCCGGTTTCCAGAACTTTTTCATGATTCCCCCTATCTCTGTGGTAACAGCTTCACATATTCGTCGGACAAATTCATTAGCTTCAAAATATACTCATAATCAGTCTGATATTTTGTGAAATCCGATACTGGCTTAAGCGTATCCAGCGACACAGCTTTACCATCAGCAAAATCTTTACCAGGCACATAGAGAATATCATCATTAAAGAAAGAACCAGAAGGCAAATAATACCGCATTCCTAACACATTACGATCAATGTTCAAGAGATCATGACCAAATGCTGTATAACCTTCTTCTTTTAAAGAAACCCCCAATAGGTTAGCTATCGTAGGAAGAATATCCAACTGTCCACCTGTTCTCTCTACTACCTTCCCTTGCTCCATTCCTGGTACATGTACAATCAATGGAATATTAAAGCGACTGATCCGGGAATCGTATGGAATCCCCAACGCACTTTCTACTTGCTCCGGTGGCACATCCTGCGGCTGCAAGCCAAAATGATCGCCATACATCACCAGCACAGTGTTATCCCACATTCCATTTTTCTTCAAACCCTCTATTAAAGTTCCAATGGCATAATCAGTATAGTTAATAGCAGTCAAATAATCGCCAAGCATCGTGTTTTTTAACTCATCAGGCACTGAAATCTTCTTAAAAGAGTCCGGAATTTGGAAGGGATGATGGCTGGACGCCGTCACCATTTGTGCGTAGAAAGGAGTTCCTTTCTTCTGCAGCTCTGCCAATTTCTCGACACCCGTAATATAAAGCTGTTCATCGGAAGCACCAAACGCATTAAAATGATCATTGGTAAAATAATCTTTATCATAATAGCCGTTAAATCCAAGTGCAGGATATAGCTCATTCCGATTCCAAAAGCCCACTTGATTCACGTGAAAGGTGTACGCCTCATATCCTTTATCTCTCAGCAGACGTGGTAGGCTCGGCAGTTCTCTGTCCCCGAATCCAGTGGACATTGCCAAGGTCCCGATTGGATAAATCGACGTGTTGCTCATAAATTCAGCGTCAGAAGTATTGCCCGGACCAATCTGCTGGTAGACATGGGGGAAGTAAAATCCCTCATCTGCCAACTTGTTCAACACTGGAGTCAGCTCTTGACCCTTCAGGGATTGATGCAGCGGGAAGTTTTGGAAAGCTTCCATTTGGATGACAATTACATTTTTGCCCTTTTGCGAGCCAAAATAATCAGGTGCTGTGCCCGCGGCCTTACTACTATAAGGATAGGAAGCTTGCAGTTCATCAATCTTCGCGATGGTATCCTTAATATCTCCGGTTCCAATGAGATTGTTATCTTCCTTGACCTTAATTGCGGCAACGACCTCATAATTCAGGAATCCGGCACTTTCTGCCTGCACAAGCTCATTTGTAATTCCCCGCGCAGAATTGACAGAATTGGCCGATAAAGCAAAACCTCCAAGAATAGCCACCAGAATCACCATCATATGTGCCAATCGTGTGTTCCGGGAGCTGAATCGCTCACGCTCACGCGGATAGGCTTTTCCATGCTTCCATCTGCGGATCAAGACATAGATTGCCATGATCACAAAATCAGCGAAAAATAAATAATCAATAGTCTGTATCGTTGATTCTACGCTTGCCTTCACTTGAAACACCTGATTCAGTTCATATAAAGCCAGATACGTAGGAACAGAACCAAAGTGATTGAAATATACACTGGCTGCGAACAGCAGCAGCGATAATATCCCGTTAAATGTCCAATAGACAGCTGTTCTCACCCGCGAAGGAGTAATGACTGTCAGTATCCCCATGATGAAGAGGACTGGAGCAACATCTGCTGCAATCCACTCCCAAGCAATTCTATCAAAGAACAGCACTCTCAGCAGGAGCAGCTTCAACCATAGCAGCAGGACAACAATATAGAACTGAGCTCGATTCGGCCCGTGCTTTTTCACGTTTTAATCCCCTCTTACCTTTTCATTTGTTCTGATTATGAACTCTATTCATCTTTTCTGTAAAATATCAGATTGTTCTAGTATAACAATACTTACTTTTTTTATCAAAAATGTGCACCTTTCGCTCCCACTACAAATAGGGAAATCCCACGCCTTTTCGGCTGTGGAACCTCCCTATTTAAGCCTATTATGTTATGCCTTTCAATCTAAGACTGGCTTGCTGGCAAATCCTCTTTTACCTTCCAGATCGTTAAATCACTATCATAATATACAGTGATCTCAGGACTGCCAAGCTTATGAAAGGTGAGATTCCCGGGCTCCTGATCTCTTTTAAGCAAGCTATATTCGCTCACATCAGCAACGCTAAATATCTTAGTCAGCAGAGGTGCTGCCTTCTCACGTAGGCGATCCCCATCAATTAGAGACAGCTCCCGGTCTAATACCGTTAGTTGTTTGGGATCTGTTTTATCACTAGCACGAGGATTTGTATCACTAATCTGCTCAATCCTTCTAGTAACAGTATCGAACGTAACCGAAACCTTTGATCCGTATTGCAGCGTAAGCGTATCCTGATCCTTGTCCATAGCCCGAAATACTAAACTAAGCTCTTCACCTCCGTTACCTCTCAACACCTTCAAGGCCTGTTCCCCAGCTTGACGCATCTCTTCTGATACCGCCGAGGCCTCAAGCGTGGCTGATGCGTAATCGAATTCACCATTTACAAATCCGATACGCCATTTCTCCGCCCTAAAGTTATTCTCAATTTTCACGCCAGAATGTTGTGTAACATCATATTCAACGTATCTGAGCACTTCATAAGCTGAATCATTCGCATAACCCAGTTTGCCCTTGATCTCTTCCGCACGGGTATTCATTTCAGCGTCGATCTCCGCAGCTGTCAGAATCCTACTCATCTTCGTTTGCACCAGTTCTCCTGTCTCATAATTGATCCAGATATATGCGGAGTCCTCACCTTTCTGGTAAGAGTAAAATATCTGCTGTTGCTCCTTAAGCCATTCCCGGTGATCTAGCGGATAAGTCTTTCCAAGTAAACTCTGCATCACCTGATCTGCGTTCCGCTGTAGCTCAGCCTCCGTGAAATGCGACGAAACCTCAGTTTGCGCAGGGTTGCTTGATTCATTACCGAGGAACCTTCCGTTCAGAAAGAATACACCTAAGCCCAACAATACAATAAAACTCGCCACAGCCAACAATTGCACAGGCAGTCTTTTTCCTGAGTAAGATTTCGCTCCCTGTTGATCTTCTTGAATTCGGCGAATGACGTTGTCTGCATGCCTCATAGTAAACTTTTCATTTCCAAAAGGTCCTTTTCGGGCCTGAGCATACCATTCCGGTTTATGATCCTCCATCATTCTACCCCCTTTAATTTGTTCTGAATTTTTTGCCGCGCTCGGTGCAATCTTGATTTTACCGTTCCGTGACTCAAGTTCATCAGTTCAGCTATTTCTTTTATAGAGAGTTCATATTTCAAATCCAGGACCAATATTTCGCGCAGCTTTGGAGACAATGCCATAATTAGATCCCATATCTCACCAATGGACTGATTACCCAAATACTCCATCTCCGCAGATCGGGCTACGCCAATAGGTTCGATAGTTTTTTCCCGCTGCTCCACATCAACCGTGGACAATGGCTGTACACCACCCCATAAGCCCGAACGAAAAAAGCGCGATTTCCGGTGCGAAAAAACAGTATTCCTGGCAATCGTAAGCAACCATGCTTTAAATGAAGAATTCCCCCGGTACGTTCCAATCCGGTAATAACATTTAATAAATACTTCTTGAGCCAGATCATCGGCTTGTTCAGAATTTTTGGTAAGATAATAGATATAATTCCATATATCCTCTCCGTAACGGCTCATGATTTCTCTTAGTTGCTGTTCATTCATCGTCTCGCTATGCTGAAGACCTTCCAGTTCCAATTAGCTTCACCTCACTTAATACGACCTCATAAAAGGCACTTTAGTTCCCTTATGTTCATATTTTCTCATAAAAAAACAGGGGGTCCAGTGATGATCCCCTGCGAATGATAAGATATCCGAATCCGAATCGACCTTTCCCCTCAAACGATCGAGGTATGCGTGAGTAATCTTTTAATAGAACGGTTAGCTTCATTTAGTACAATTTCTTTATCCACAGTCTTTAGCAAACCTCTTTCCATCACGATCTCCCCGTCGATTATCGTTGTCTCCACATCTGCCCGCGTAGCGGAATATACAATTCTAGAGATGGGATCTACGTCGTAAGAGGGGAAGGTATGAAAATTGTAGAGATTCAGGAGCACTAGATCTGCTTTTTTGCCTACCTCGATACTCCCGATCTTATCCTCCATCCCTACGGCCTTCGCCCCACCAATAGTAGCCATACGGAATACACTGCGGGCATCCATGGTTGTGGGTCCGTGATGAGGCTTTTGAATAATCGCCGCCAATCGCATCTCATTAAACATATCCAGATTGTTATTGCATGGAGCGCCATCCGCTCCCAGACTAAGAGAAACATGCTCATGAAGCATCCCTGGTGTGTCCGCAATTCCGGAGGCCAATTTCAGATTGGAACCCGGGCAATGACTTACATGCACCCCTCGATCCCGCAAAATCCGCCGCTCCTCAGCATCCAGCCACACGCAATGCGCCAGTATAAGCCGTTCATTGGCTAATCCTAGATGATCCAGATAGACGATGTTACGCATGCCAGTCATGGCCTGCACAATCTCAATTTCCCCTAAATTCTCAGACGCATGAGTATGCACCTTCACATCGTATCTTGCGGACAGATCCCGCACCTCGGTTAATAAAGGCTCTGTACAGGAAATCACAAAACGTGGAGAAAATGCATACTGAATCCGGCCGTTTCCATAACCATTCCATTTTTCCAGTAGATCGACACTTTCCTGCAAAGAAGATGCGGTATCCTCCTGCAGCGCCTCAGGCACATCTCCCCCTTTTTGATCCATCATCACCTTGCCGGACAAGGCCCGGATTCCACTTTTAGCTATAGCCTGAAACGCAAAATCCGTATGATGGACAGTCTCCATATCCACAATCGTCGTCGTGCCGCTGGTGATCAGTTCGCCAATGCCAAGCATAGCCGAATAATAAAGGGATTCTTCATCATGCGCGGCCTCTAATGGCCAAATTCGTTTGCGCAGCCAATCCATCAGCTCCAGATCGTCCCCTTTACCACGGAATAACGTCTGGCATAAATGAATATGAGTCTGAATAAAACCCGGAATTAATGTACGGTTCGTAGCATCAATGATCTGTTCGTCGCCCTGCGGGATCAGGCCAGTGCCGATTTCAACAATGAGATCATCCTTAATCCGGACATCCCCGTGTATAATTTCCTCTTGCTTGTTCATCGTAATGATTTCGGCATTTTTGATCAAAATATTTCCCATAGCCCTTCTCCCCCTCATTGAGTTAATTCCAGTACAACCTCACACATGTAGCACAAAAAGGCCACAAAAATATGCCTGAGCATATTTTCGTAGCCAGAAATTTACGGTTCCCGGTAGAGACCCTTAAACCAATTATTAAGGATATACGAAAAAAAGACTATTCATTTGTAATTTGAATAGTCCAATAATAATCTAAAGACAGGTTATATGTCAATATATATGACATATAAAATTGATTTCGTTTTATTAATACTGTTTTATAAAAGTGATTTAGTATTTTATGTTATGTTAAATAACATAATTCGATTTATGATCACGATTATTCTGTTTGAAGAAAATTTTGATCACGATACCCTGTACTTTGCGTCAGATTTACTGTCAGGAAAACATAGAAAATAAGCTATCCGAGAGCTATTTCATGGCTTAAGAGACAGCCGTTTCGTTCGATTAAGTCGGCCATTTCGCACGATTAGGTCGACCATTTCGGACAGTATCTCTGCTTACTCTAACGCGTTGTGCTAAACCACTGCCTGCATATAGCGCGGTATGGTGGACTGGTCAGAGCCCGAAAGTGTACGTCTAGCTCTATTCATCTAACTGACCTATGCCGACCCTACTGCTACTCAACTGCTACTTCTGCACTGCTTCGGCTTCTACACTACTCCTACTTCTGCGCTTCTACTTCTGCTACTACTACAACTACAACTACAGCTCCTACACTACTCCTACTTCTTCTGCACCACCACTTTCCCCTTGCGCCTATTACACTGCTACGTCTACTGCTTCTGCTACTACTGTCCCTACACTACTTCTACTACTTCTACTTCTGCACGCACTTCTACGTTCCCCTTGCGCCTATTACACTGCTACGTCTACTTCTGCTACTACTACACTACTCCTACTTCTGCACTTCCACTTTCTCCTTGCGCCTATTACACTGCTACGTCTACTGCTTCTGCTTCTACTACTGCCCCTACACTACTCTTATTTCTGCACTTCTACGTTTCCCTTGTGCCTATTACACTGCTACGTCTACTGCTTCTGCTTCTACTACTGCCCCTACGCTACTCTTATTTCTGCACTTCTACTTTCTCCTTGCGCCTATTACACTGCTACGTCTACTGTTTCTGCTTCTACTACTGCCCCTACGCTACTCTTATTTCTGCACTTCTACTTTCTCCTTGCGCCTATTACACTGCTACGTCTACTGCTTCTGCTTCTACTACTGCCCCTACACTACTCTTATTTCTGCACTTCTACGTTCCCCTTGCGCCTATTACACTGCTACGTCTACTTCTGCTACTACTACACTACTCCTACTTCTGCACTTCTACTTTCTCCTTGCGCCTATTACACTACTCCTTCTTCTTCACCGCTACTTTCCCCATGCGCCTACTCCACTGCTACATCTACTTCTGCTTCTACTGCTCTCGCTACGTCTACACCACAGGTGAATCATAATCCTCCATACTTTCGGACCCAGATGACGCTATTTGCATATTTATCACCTTTTGAGCAGGGTTTCGGACTCCTGTGACGCTATTCCCTCGAAACAGGTCCATATGCAGTGTGTTTTATAGTAATAGCTGCGCTGGAGTCCGATAGCATCCCAAATGTGGGAAAATTCCACGTTTAAGGTCATCTGGGTCCGTTACTATCGAGTCATACTCAACTGCTGATGCTTATGGACCCAGATGACGCTATTTGCACACTTATCGCCTTTGGAGCAGGGTTTCGGACTCCTGTGACGCTATTCCCTCGAAACAGGTCCATATGCAGTGTGTTTTATAGTAATAGCTGCGCTGGAGTCCGATAGCATCCCAAATGTGGGAAAATTCCACGTTTAAGGTCATCTGGGTCCGTTACTATCGAGTCATACTCAACTGCTGATGCTTATGGACCCAGATGACGCTATTTGCATATTTTCGCTTATTGATCAGGGTTTCGGACTCCAATGAGACTATTTGCACATTTATCGCCTTTGGAGCAGGGTTTCGGACTCCAGTGACGCTATTCCCTCGTTACAGGTCCATATGTAGTGTGTTTTATACCAATAGCTGCGCTGGAGTCCGATAGCATCCCAAATGTGGGAAAATTCCACGTTTAAGGTCATCTGGGTCCGATAGTGTCGAGTCATACTCTGCCACTGATGCTTTCGGACCCAGATGACGCTTTTTTTTTTGCAAATTCATCACCTTTTGAGCAGGGTTTCCGTAAGCGCAAATGCTACATAATCAAACAAAGTTTTTGTTTAGAGAAAGGTGTTATTTCCACAAAAAAGAGGATATCCCAGCAGCCATTTGATGGCTCTGAGATATCCTCTGGTTCTCTTGCTATGTTAAGCTTCCGAATTTCCGTGCTTTTCTAGAACCTTCTCGAACACCGGAAAATTAGCGGTGCGCCCCGGAAAAGTTACTTCACCCCTGCGATCATAACCTAACTTGGGATATAGGGCGAGTGCCCCAGTGTTCTTAGCATATGTATCCAGACGGATACTGGAATAACCATTCTGGCGAGCATATTCTTCTGCATAAGTGCTAAGACGCCGCGCAACTCCCTTCCCTTGCACTTCGGGATGCACAGCCAATCTATGCATAATTAAATGAGGCCCTTGCGTTTCTGTCCAGTCAATCTTCCCATACTGCTCAGATTGGTGCTCGTCCAACACTAGAATGCCGGCCACCGCATTGTTCTCCTCACATACCCATAGATTGCCACGTTCAATATCAAGGGAGATGATCTCCCGGTTCGGATAATGCTCGTCCCACTGATCGCTGCCACCTGCTTGCATCACCTGTACGCATTTGGCAATCAGCTCCATAATTTTATCAATCTCATCTTTGCGTGCTCTGCGAATCTCAGTACCCATGAATCATCCCTGCCTTCATCTTAACCTCATATTATTTTCACTTTCATTATGAAGTTTATCACATCGGCAGCGCAGCAAACCAGTCCGCACGAAAACCCCAAGACCCGCTCACGGACGGAGCGGATCTTGTCATCTGTGTCTCCTAGCTGAATTCCAGCTTATGCCCGTCCTCGAAGCCCTTGGCGAAACCGGCGTCGAACCCCACGTTGTATGCTTCGGTGTAGCCCTGTTGAAAGGCGTCTGCCGGAGGCGTTTCCGGCGAAACGCCCAGCTCCGGGGGGAGCGGAATTACCTGTGGAGCAGGCGGAGCCTCGCTCACGGGTACCACAATCACCGGTGGCTGCGCAACCCTTACTTTACGAACAAGCTTGCGACGAAGTCTTCTTTTCTTGCGTAGCAATAGGCCTTTCTTTGACTTCCCATAACGAGCAGTTTTCCGGGCAAGAACTCTGCGGGATTTACGGGCTAGCCCTTTACGAACTTTTGCTTTCCGCGAGAGCAGCAATGTGCGTCTACGGGTTCTGCCTGAACGTAGCGTTCTGCGGCTTTTTTTCTTCATGCTTCTACTCCTCCTGTGCTCCATGTTCTCTGGAGGTTCCTACGGCGTATGCCTTGCTCAGCCATGGCGCAGCAGGAATTCCCCGTTTAGGACGATGTAGTGAAATCCCGGACATCATCCGGCACATCGCACTCTGATACCCACTTAAAATCCTGATATTGTCGCTCAATTTGCGGGCCGTCAACTCAGATTGCTCCGTCAATTCGGCGATGCTCTCCAAGATGGCCGCCAAAGCAGCCTGACTGCGCGAAATGGAGCGAATCATCTCCAGCTTGACGGCATGTTCAGAGAGACGGTCCCCGCTCATTTGCTGTCTTCTCCAAAACTAAAGCCATCACCTGACATGTCTCCAAAACCTTCCCCGCCACCATCGTCTTCACCACTGCCCAGCACTGCTTTTAAATTGCTGTAGAGTCCGTTCTCCAGTTTGGTCAGCCCTTCGACCATCTCCACGATGACCTCGTGTATAGAGAGGGACTCCTTCAGTTGCTCACTGTGGGAATCAAAGGCTCTAGCGTGGATATGATGCTGTGCCCACTGCTTTACCTTTTCAGCTTCAACCGCCTTAGCTTCCAGAATCAACGCAACGTTCCACTGGATGGCGGCGGTGGACTCCAGCATTTGCAGATAAGCCTTTTCTCTGCTCATCTTCCGCCTCCTGCTCCTATAGCGTTACTCTTCTTCTTGACCGTTCAATTCCTTAATCACTCTACCTACCCCATCAGCCATCGCTTCTTCCAGATCTGCAAGTGCATTCAAGTAAGCAATAATATTCTTGTTTACCTGAGTTGAGCTTTCGATCATCCCGCTGATCCCATCAAAATCAGGCTCCGCATCTGGCAGATCGTGGACAATTTGCGACATACGGACAGCCACATGGCGCTCAGCATCTAGAATCCGCGCCATCTGTTCGTGCGTATGGGCCATGTGCTGCAGGACTTTAGTTATTTTACTCTGCACCTTCATGTCTCCTTTGCTCAAACGCCCTGCTACAGCATATGCGGCAGGAGCCGGGACGGTGCCGGGATCCTCGACAAGTTAAGGCTCTATTCGTGACTGGAATGACATAAAAATTACGTTATTGCTAAGTACATTTAAAAGGATTAAAATGTGAAATGCACAATCCTGAGTTTACCAAAGGTTGGTGGGGAATATATGAAGCTTGAAAGCAAGCGTATCGATCTAATACCTTTAACTGCCCCAGAGCTCACGCTAGCAATAAATAACTATTCGGAGCTACAGCAGCAATTAGGCTTAGCTGCCATCAGTGCGGCGCTTGATGATGAAATGCAATATGCTATGCAGATCAGGCTAAAAAAGGTGCAGCAGGACCCCGACCATTACCTATGGTTAACGAACTGGGCCATCATCCATCGGGAAGATCAATGTATTATAGGATTCATTATCCTTAAAGGTTACCCGAATGAGAAAGGCGAGGTTATTCTAGGGTATGGGATTGATGAGAAATATAGAAGAAAAGGGTATGCAACAGAGGCACTACACACAATTAATGCATGGATTTTCTCCCATCCCCAAGCTGTCTATGTAATCGCTGACACTGAAAAAGATAATACAGCCTCCCACAAAGTATTGGAGCGTCTAGGCTCTGAGAGATACAAAGAAACTGAGGATTTAATCTGGTGGAGGATTTCTAACCCTCGAGCTCTCTGAGTAACGTGTGATTTCAAAGCCCTTGCAGCTATCTATAGTAGGATTACAACAAAAAAATGCACTGCCTTATGGCAGTGCATCTTTTAACTTTTCCCCCGCCTCGTGTAAAGACTGAAACGTTCCCGCATCACTCCACCAATCCTTAAGCACATCATAACTAAGTCTGCGATCAGCGGCGTATATATTATTTACATCGGTAATCTCCAGCTCCCCCCTCTTGGAAGGCGATACCCGCCGGATGATATCAAATACAGCTTCATCGTACATATAAATACCAGTTACACAATAATTGGTCTTCGGATGCTCAGGCTTTTCTTCGATATAAGCAATCCATGCCGCATCTTGACTATCAAACACAGGTACACCGTATCTGCGCGCGTCCTCCACCGGCTTCAGCAACACCTTTGCAGTGCCCGCTGGCTGACGAAGATAACTCTCCACATAAGGCTTCAGATCATCCATAAAAAGATTATCCCCGAGCAATACAACAAATCGTTCCCCTGGGAAAATGAACCCTTCTGCTAAATCAAGCGCCTCGGCAATGCCTCCGGCAGCTTCCTGAATTTTATAGGTCAGAGATACACCAAATGCAGCACCGCTACCTAAAAAATCCGTGTACAGGCCAGCAGACTGCTTGCTTATGACCAGAAGAATGTCGGTAATTCCTCCCCGGCGAAGCCGGTCTATGCCGTAACAGACCATAGGATATTTGCCGACCGGAAGCAAATGTTTGTTCATAAGCCGGGTCAGCGGTTGAAGTCTAGATCCTGTTCCGCCCGCCAGTATGACTCCTTTCACTTACTTTCCTCCTCTTTATCTACGTCCTTTGCCTTCGGATCTGCACTTCATATAAAATTAATAGGATCTACATTCCATTTATCTATAAAGATCTTGCGGTTTCGTTCCACCAGTTCTTGCAGTCCGGTATTGTAAACTTGCTTGAAACTTGCACTTCCTTCATGGTGCACCAAGCAATCCCCGGCGATAAGCAGCCGATATCCCTTTATCCTGGCGCGATAACAATAATCATCATCTTCGTAATGTCCAGGTGAGAATCTCTCATCCAGTAGACCTACGGAAGTTAGCAGCTCTCTTTTGAATAAAAAACATAATCCTACCAGCCGTCTCGTCTCCAGCCATTTCTGGGGATTTGGAAGGTTCGCCCTCTCAGCAGCCTGATGAAAACCTATCAGACCTTCATAATCGGTCTTCACCTGTTGACGTCCACTGGCATAGTTTGTGACTGGTCCAACAATACCTACATCAGGAGCACTATATAGAGCCCTCTTCAGATTAGTTAACCATCCTTGAGACACCACTACATCGTTATTCAGCAGCAGGACTTCATCACCTGACGCTAGCTGTAGCCCCAAATTGCATGCAGTTGGAAAGCCGCGATTGTCTGGCAATGAAATAAACGTTATATGATTCGCACGGCAATAGGTGTCTGTTCCGTCCGTTGAAGCATTGTCCACTACGATAATCTCATAAGGCGGCGGAGTGTAGGCACGAATAGATTCCACACAGGCCCGCAGCAAGGGCAGCGCATTGTAGGTTGGAATAATAATACTCGTCAGCGTCATATCCGATTCCTCCAAGCGGCTACCTGTCTGCGGTACTCACGCTGTGTTTCACTACTTAGCAGACCGCCAGCTTTTCGCCGGGAAAGAACCTCATGTAGAGCCTCAGCATGATCTCCTATGATCAGTTTTTCCACAGCATTTCCAACCCCTGTATTTGCCTTGCGCAGCCGATTATGTTTAATAACATTTACCGTTCCTACCTTCTCCACCCGTAACTTTTCTAATACAGAGCGAGCTTGGGCTTTAGGTGGAACCATTAATTCACGGTAGCCTATGGTCTCAAGCGCATGCCGCGAAAGCGCATGAGGAACAGCTGTCATAGAGCTAACCCCGAGATCGTACCTATCCAGAGCGTAATTCAGAAACAGTTTGCTGCGGGTGACATCATCACATAATCCAAAGGAAGGCATCAGTGAGTCTAAATCATTAAGAGCTACATCAATTCCGCGATCTACAGCCGCCGTGAATGAAACGAGCTGAGAGGCCGGAATGACCATATCTCCATCCAGAAAAAGCAATATATCCCCGCGACTCAGCTTTGCACCGATAGCCCGGCCCACATCATGTCCGACAGACTCTGGGCAGTGTACTACAATGGCTTGACGATGTTGTCTAGAAATAGGAAAAGAGTTATCACTGCAGCCATTAAGTACGATAATAATTTCTGCAGGTTCAAGCCGTGCAACCTGATGCAGCAGACGGGACAAGGTCTGCTCCTCATTACGCGCGGAGATAATGACTGACAAAGTCCCACGTAACTTCGGTAATTTCAGAGTCTCCTTGCCTGCCTTCGATTGCCGAGACAGAAGCGGGCGAGCAGCAGCGTTGGCTTTTACAGAGCGATTGGCTGACCTGTGACGGATTGGGCGTTTCTTTGCCATTCGAGCTGCTGTGCCTCGTAAAGTTGCAACCATCATCTCACCATCTCTCTGCGCCGGGCTCCGTCGCCAAAGCCCGCTCTGTTCCCCCGATGTTCCAGCAAGAGGGATACAGCCTCCATATGATCCGCTGTAATCAACTGCTGCAATGGATCTATGCCGTCTTCCTTGCGCCTCACCGCATTTAACTTCCCTACAGGTATTTTGTGAGCGGCTACCACATGCAGTCCACTAAGAATTGCCTGGGCATGCGCCAGTGGAGGACGTGATAATGAATCGCTCCCTAAAATATCAAGTGCTCTGCGGCTGATTGCGTGCGGAACTGCCGTCATCGAACATCCCTTCAGATCTGGACGGCCAAGCAGAATATTCAGTGCATGTTTAGACAGCACCACCGGATGGGGGGACAGCTTCCGGACCGGACCGGAATAATCATTAAGCGCTATGTCCACTCCACCACTAACAGCAGTGACGTAAGGACGCAGCCCCGAAGCAGGTATCACCAA
Source organism: Paenibacillus sp. FSL H7-0323 (assembly GCF_038002725.1). Classification (NCBI taxonomy): domain Bacteria; kingdom Bacillati; phylum Bacillota; class Bacilli; order Caryophanales; family Paenibacillaceae; genus Paenibacillus; species Paenibacillus sp. FSL H7-0323. Next base: position 3,747,303 of record NZ_JBBODB010000001.1, read on the forward strand.
ATCTCCATCTGTAAACAATAGGATTTCTCCCTTGGCTGCCTCAGCTCCCACACTACGGCCAGCGTCGTGTCCAAGCGGCAACTCATAGGAAATAACACGCGCACCTAGCGATTGTGCAATCCCTGCCGTTTGATCAGTGGATCCATTCACGACCACAATTACCTCGCAGCGCGGATGGACCCCTCTGGCTCCAGATATCACTCCCGCAATGGTCTGAGCTTCATTCATGGCTGGAATAATAACCGAAACATAGGGATTAGGATGGTTAACTATAGGGACTACAGCGACTTGCCGCACTGGGCGTGAAGTCCGCCGCTTCATCCGAGAGACCCGCCGCCCTGTGCGGCGGGCAGAAGTTCGTTTGGGCTTCATGCTCATCCACCTTCCTTACAGAGCCAATTCTTCAGGCTGAGGGTTACATCACAGTTTATGTACTACAACGCACAGGGTAACGGCAATTGTCTCCTGTCGTTCTGAAAACAGGACAAATGTACTCCCCACCAAACTTCGGCTTAGATACATTGCGCATAGCCAGCTGCCGCGGACACAACCTGCGGCGGTAACGAACGCAGTAACGCAGCAGGGGGATTAGGTTAGGACGCTATCGGACACAACCGAATCCACAACGGATGATTATACTTTGGCACTATCGGACACAGCCGAATCCGCAACGGATGATTATAATTTTGCACTATCGGACACAGCCGAATCTGCAGCGGATGATTATACTTTTGCACTATCGGACACAACCGAATCTGCAGCGGATGATTATACTTTGGTGCTATCGGACACAGTTGCTCCTATTCGCCGCATTATCACACTTTTAGATTATTAACGGACTCCATAGCAGCTATTGGCATCAAAAGAACCCAATAAGGCTCTATTTCTATACAATAGCGTCACTAGAGTCCGAAACCAGCCTCAAAAGACAACAAACCTGCAAATAACGCCATTTGGGTCCGTAAGTAGTAGCAGATGTTTAGAGTACCAGGCTATCGGACAGAACCGCAGCCACAGCGATTGATTAAACCCGGCGATGCTGACAAGTACCGTTCCCCACCAAAAAAACAGAGCAGCGATCTCCAATAAGGAGATTCGCTGCTCTGCTGTTTTTAAGAGGAATTGCTTAAGGTTCAATCAAATACACGATCATCTGCTGCCGGTTTAGCTAAGGGAGCACCTATAGCAATCCAAGAGATAACCCCATAGAAATGCGGAGTTTCGCGCAACCGCACCACTTGAATCACTGCTTCTCCATTGGCTCTGCTCTTTAAGGAAGCATAGAAGTAAGGCTGATTGGTCATGGCAACAAGCACATAACCCGTATGCCCAAAGCTCTCATCAAACGATACGGTCACCTCTACACTCTCTGCATCCCCATTGAACATAAATGCTGTCATTCCAAACTGTTGTAGTGCTTCTCGCTTCCCAGCTGTCTGAATCGGACTGAAGGACAGATGATCTGTATTTACAGAGTTCGGTGCCAGATGAGTCCCGTTTACTGCACCTGGGGAAATATGATATTCCTGAACACTTTCTTCTTCCAGATGGCGGGCTTGAATCGCAAACGAAGAGATTTTGGATGCTACTACTGCTTCATCCTGAAGCTCTGTTGTCCCTACTGCACCTTCTGTCAGATGAGCGGACTCGATACTGCCTTCCTTCAGCTTAGCTCCGTTGATACTGCCATCCGGGAGCAGGGCTGAGCTGCGTGTTTCATCCGCAAGATGCTCTAATTTGATGATGCCAGGCTGCAAATGCCGATCTGCCACGATCTTGTCAGCAAGATGCTCTCCGTAAACACTCCATGGTTGTAAATGTGAAGAACTCACGGAGCCTTCAGCGAGTTTTTCTTCCGTAATGCTGCCATCCGGCAACAAATCCGCACTGCGTACCTCTTCTGCCAAATGCTTTAGGGTGATGCTGTCCGATCGAATATGGCGGCCATCCACCGCATCCCCGGCCAAATGACCTCCAGAGACGCTGCCTTGGGCTAAATGGAAAGACTGAATCGTCGCAACTTCAATCTTCTCGCCTGTAATACTGCCTTCCGGCAATAAATCAGCGCTGCGCACTTCTTCTGCCAAATGATTCAGAGTAATGCTTCCAGCACGGATATGGCGGCTATCTACCGCATTCCCCCCTAAGTGTCCCCCATAGACACTGCCAGGAGCCAAGTGGTAGGCAGTAATAGATCCACCCTCCAACTTTTTACCGGTAATGCTGCCATCCGGCAGTAACTCGGAGCTGCGTACCTCATCCGCTAGATGTGCTAGCTTGATCTCACCTTTTCCAATATGGAGACCTTCTACTGCAGACGGACTCAGATGAGTTCTATCCACACTTCCAGGCACTAGATGAATTGCTTCTACGGAGGCTTCCGCCAGCTTCTCCCCAGTAATGCTTCCGTCTGGCAGCAGTTCGGAGCTGCGTACCTCATCCGCCAGATGCGCTAGCTTGATCTCACCTTTTCCAATATGGCGTCCTTCTATTGCAGACGGACTCAGATGAGTTCCCTCCACGCTTTCAGGTACAAGGTGATTTGAATTTATGGATGCTTCCGCCAGTTTCTCCCCAGTAATGCTACCGTCTGGCAGCAAATTGGAGCTGCGTGTTTCTTCGGCCAAATGAGCCAGCGTGATCTCACCATATCGGATATGACGTCCTTCTATTGTGTCCGGACTCAAATGACTGCCATCTACGCTTCCAGGCACCAGATGATTAGAATTTACGGATTCTTCCGCCAACTTCTCCCGAGTGATGCTACCGTCTGGCAGCAAGTCAGCGCTACGTGTTTCTTCGGCCAGATGAGCTAACGTAATCTCACCTTTTCCAATATGGCGTCCTTCGACAGAACCTGAGCTTAGATGAACGCCTTCCACACTGCCAGGTACTAGATGATTTGAATTTACGGAAGCATGTGCCAGCTTTACTCCAGAAATACTACCGTCTGGCAGCAATTTGGAGCTGCGTGTTTCTTTTGCCAAATGAGCCAGCGTGATCTCACCGTATCGGATATGACGTCCTTCAACTGTGTCTGGGCCTAAATGGCTGCCATCCACACTGCCAGGCACTAGATGTATAGAACTTACGGATTCTTCCGCCAGCTTCTCTCTAGTAATGCTACCGTCTGGCAGCAGATCAGCGCTTCGGGTTTCATCGGCGAGATGAGCTAAGGTAATCTCACCTTTTCCAATATGACGTCCTTCGACGGAACCTGAACTCAGATGTCCGCCTTCCACACTTCCAAACACTAAATGAATAGAATCTACGGATGCTCCCGCCAGCTTCTTCCCGGTAATACTGCCTTCAGGCAGCAAGTCGGAGGTATATGCATCTGCAGCCAGATGAGCAAGCGTGACCTCACCCGGTAGGATATGTCGACCTTCTACAGAACCCGAGTTCAAATGGCTTCCGTTCACACTTCCAGGCAGGAGATGGTTGGAATCTACCGATCCTTCTGCCAGCTTCTCCCCAGTTATGCAGCCGTCTGGCAGCAACTCAGAGCTACGTACCTCTTCCGCCAGATGAGCCAGCGTGATCTCACCCGGTAGGATATGACGGCCTTCAATGGTATCGATACACAGATGACTGCCGTCTACACTACCAGGTGAAAGATGCTGAGAATCCACGGCACCTTTTACCAGCTTAGAGCTATTAATACTGCCCTCTTGGATTTGAACTGCAGAAATAGAATTCGGAAGGATATGACCATTCCCGATAGACAACGGCCGGATATGCGCCCCACTGACACTGCCGGGATTCAAATGTCTACTTTGAACAGCACTTTCGCTTATGGTTTTCGAACTTACAGCATTTACCGACAAATGCTCAGCTTGAACTGCTGACGCCGCCAGTTTACTGGATTCTATGCTGCCGTCTGCAAGCTTAGCCGAAGTGACTGCTAAATCACTGATTTTATCCGTTGAGACACTTTCCGGTGAAAGCTTCAACGAGGTCACTGCATGATCGGCCAGATGATGAGGCTGCACGGCTCCTGCTGCCAGGTGAATTTCTCTCACCGCAGCGGAAGCCAGCTTATCTCCTGAAACTGAGCCCGATTGAATCGCAGCGGAAGTCACACTATTTTCACCAAGATGTCTTCGTTCCACGGCTCCCGTGGCCAAATGATCCTTATTTACCACAGCATCCTGCAATACACGGCCGCTCACACTGGCATCCGCCAGATGTTTTTCCTCCACTGTACAAAAAGCGATATGTTCACCACTGACTACTTCACGCGCAATCGTGCTGCCAATCACTGCACCCGCTGCCAGCTTAGCTGCATTTACACTTCCATCTGCCAACTTGGCTGAAGTAACGCTCTGTGCACGAAGATGCTCCCCACCCACAGATTCTGAAGCCAGCTGTTCTCCAGTCACAGCACCGGAAGATAAATGTTGAGTCTGAATAGCTTCTTCCTTGAGCTGCTCCGAGCCGACCGCTTCCGCAGCTATATGCGAATGATTCACTGCTTCGCGTTCCAGATGAATAGAAGTTATGGCTTGCATAGCAATTTGCGGTCCGCGAATGGCGGATTTAGCAATATGTCTTGTGGTCACTGCTTCGTCTGCCAGCTTATGTGGGAGAATGCTTTGGTCAGCAATTTTGGACGAGGTTACCGCTTGCTCCACTAGCTGCGCAGTCCCTACTGCACCCTCAGCCAGCTTTAAAAAAGAGATGCTGCGGTCAGCCAAATGCCGACTTGATATTTCGCCATCACCGATATGATTACCATTCACACTTTCTGGGCTTAAATGTACGCTTCTTACGACATCTGCACCAAGTTGCTTAGAACCTATAGCTCCATCAGCTAAATGCCCGCCTTCGATAATACCCGACTGCAGCTGTTCCTTACCGATCAATTTGCTGGCAAGCTGATCAGAACCAATCGCTCCCGGGGCCAGATGTCTGGCGGTTATCAAAGCGTCGCTAAGATGGCGGCCTTCAATGACAGCATCCGCTAGCTTTGAGCTGCTGATTTCACCATCAGCTATTTTATCGCCAGATACCGCTGCATCGGCCAGCTTGGAACGGTCAACACTGCCGTTTGCCAGGTGGCGGCTTGTGATGCTGCTGCTTCCTATTTTGTCACTAGTAACGGCTCCATCTTCCAGTAAATCCGCAGTAATAATCAAATCGCTTAAATGGCGGCTCTCAATAGCTTTATCTGCAATTTGACCGCCGCCTATAATCCGATCAGCCAGCTTCTCTGGACTAATACTGCCATTTTTCAGCTTCTCTCCACTGATCGAATGATCCAGCAGCTTACCACCACTAACGCTTCCTTCTGCTAAATGCTCGCCCACTATCGATTCTGGTGCGATTTTTGCAGAAGTGACTGCCTTGTCCGCGATATTGATACTCTGTACAGCGTAATCTTGCAGCCAAGGTGTACCAATAATGCCGAACTTTAGCTTAGAACCGTCAATGGTACGTGGAGCGATTTTGGCTCCGGTCACCGCTGCATCCGAAAGATCATCTGTATAAACGGGCTGAAAACGTTCTTTCTCTGGAGGAGCGAACCATACGGTTTCAGGAAGATTATCCGCCTGTTTCTGAAGCTGCGCTTCCTCTATAAGCTCCGGCTCCAATTGTAGAACTGGAGCAGAAGTTGGCTCCTCTAGAACGACTTCAGCTATTGCTCCCCCACTTACCTGAACTTCCGCGATCTCTGCTTCACTGACTCCGTCACTGTTATTCCCCGAGCTTCTAGAGCTGCTTTTGGTATCCAGCATACTCAGTTCCTCTTTATTGGGATTATCTACAAAATAGAGTCGTTTCTGTGGACTGCGCGGCTGCTTTTTTTTGGAACCCCTCACAAGCAGTCTCCTCCTTCCATCTAATGTTTCTCCTAGGCATCATATGCAGCGGTATGGGCTTATGACACCCTTTTGCGATGAGGCCTTCATAAGATTATGTATAAAAAAAGGCATCTGCCTTCGCGCATTCGTCCACCCTGACACGCGGGTACAAACATACTATGACAAGAGTAGAAAAAGCAGGGATCATGTAACCGATGAAACAGGAGGAACAAACATGGGGCATAAGCTCGTTGGAATATTACTAAATGCCGATATGCACCGGGGCGTTCCCCGGCTAAAAACAGGACAGGAGTCTCTATCCAACTATGAAGAGGCCGCGGCGGCATACGGTTTAGTCCCTTGCTTCCTGAAGCTCGCGGACATCGATACGGACACAGGCTTTAGTGCCGCCTATATAAAGGGAGTTAATGGATATAAAAGCGTAGTTGTTCCTACGCCTGCTGTTATCCATAACCGGGCAATATACAGCAAAAACAGCCCTGGAATGCAGCGTCTGCTGAAGCACTATCCCCTGATTTTCAATACATGTAATCGATACGGCAAAGATGAGATCCATCAGCTGCTTGAAAAAAATACGGAGCTTCGCGAATATTTACCCGTAACAACGAGAGTCTCAGGCCTAAAAGAAATGATGAATCTTTATCCCGATCTCATTCTTAAACCTTGCCGGGGAAGTATAGGGAATGGGGTCATGCGGCTGGTCCGCAAGGGAGCTCAGCGTTGGACCTTGAGCTACCTCTCCCCTTCGATGCAGCGCTGGAGAAGTATTCCCGTCAATCAGGCGGCGTTGCCACAAGCGCTCCGCGCACGCCTAACCTCCGTGCCTTATCTTGTACAAGAACGTATTCCCCTTGCTGAGATTGGAGGACGTCCCTTTGATCTACGCGTCACCGTTCAGCGCGGCTGGGGAGGAGATTGGCAGGTCACTGGGCTCTTCGCCAAACTGGCTGCCCCAGGAGGCTTTGTCTCCAATATAGCCCGCGGAGGAGAAGCGTTAAGCTCCTCCCTCGCGCTCGAAAAGGCCTTTTCAAGATCCACAGCGGCCCACATCCGTATGTCTGTCGAAATACTTAGCCTTGCAATCGCACGGTGTCTGGAGCAAGACCTTCCCGGACTGGCTGATATCGGACTGGATATAGGCATTACTAAGGACGGACGACTCTTCTTCATAGAGTGTAACGGTCGTGACCAACGCTACGGATTTCATAAAGCCGGCCTTACGGAAATTTGGAAAGACAGCTATCGCAGACCTATGGGATACGCGCGTTTTTTAATAGAAACGAACAGTACGGTATATAACAGTTATTGATTTGTCTCCTATTCTATGTCAATATAATGCAGAGCAGAGACGACCCGTATACAACCGTACTGCTGCATTATGGAAGGGAGATGGGCATGGTAAAACAATTGCTACGGCTGATGACCGAGCTATCCTCACACCGGTGGCTTTCACGGTTAATGGGATCTTTTTCTCATAGTAGAATCAGCCGTTTTCTTATCCCGGCATTTATTAAGACTTATCAAATCCCCTCCGCTCAAGCGGAGAAAAATCCTGGAGAATATCTCACTCTTAATGAGTTTTTCAGCCGCCGGCTGAAGCCGGGCATGCGGCCTATTGCAACCGACGCTGACGCTTTGGTTAGTCCCGTAGACGCAACGATCACTGCTATGGGTGACATTAACGCCGGTACGATTATGAATGTAAAAGGGCAGGATTATAAGATCGAGGATCTCCTTAATCACTCCCCGCATCTGGAGCTGTACAAGAAGGGTTTTTTCTTCGTTCTTTATTTGAGTCCTACCGATTATCACCGGATTCACTCTCCCCTTACCGGACAAAAGGTGGAGAGCGATTATATTCGCGGACGGGCCTATCCTGTCAACGATTTCGGAATGCGACATATGAAGGGTGTCCTGAACCGCAACGAACGTCTCATTACGTATATTGCCGGGAGTCACGGAGAAACCGCGGTAGTAAAGGTAGGCGCAATGAACGTCAGCAGTATTCGTTATACGGATGATACCGCTGCCGAGTGGCAAATAGGCGATGATCTGGCTTATTTTGAGTTTGGCTCCACCGTAGTGCTGCTCACGGAAAGCGGTACCTTTACCCCGAGACCCAAGCTTGAGGTCAACTCAAAGGTAAAAATGGGCGAACTACTGGGAACGTTGCATCGACCTTTGTAGGGAGATTTAGGCGAATTCCCAGAAAAATTAGAGGGTGCCTCAAAAGCCATGAAATGGCTGCTGAGGTGCCCTCTAATTTTGGGGACTTCGTGTGGAGCACAGTTGCGGAGGCGAACGCTCTAGCTATCGTCCAGCTATCATCTACCTATCGCTAGCCAACGTATACATATCGTCTATCCATCGTACACCTATCGCTAGCTATCGGACCCAGCTGACCTTATACGCGGCTTTTTCGCACATTTGCAAATCTATCGGACTCCACCGCAGCTATTGGCATGAAAAACACCCTATTTGTGCGAGATCTTAGGCAATAGCGGCGCTGGAGTCCGAAACTCCGCCCAAATGGCGATAAATGGGCAGATAGCGGCGGCTGAGTCCGTAAGCATTTGCAGAGCTTTGGGGGAGGTTGCTCGAGCGTTAGTTGAGGGCTAGTCGAGTGTTGGTTGAGGGCTGGTTGAGGGCTGGTTGAGGGCTGGTTGAGAGCTGGTGGAAGGTGTGCGCTCGCCGCTATCGGACCCAGCTGACCTTATACGCGGCTTTTTCACACATTTGCAATTCTATCGGACTCCACCGCAGCTATTGGCATGAAAAACGCCATATTAGAGTCGATTCTCGGGCAATAGCGACGCTGGAGTCCGAAACTCCGCCCAAATGGCGATAAATGGGCAGATAGCGGCGGCTGAGTCCGTAAGCATTTGCAGAGCGTTGGTGGAGGTTGGTCGAAAGTTAGTTAAGGGCTGGTCGAGCGTTAGTGGAGGGCTGGTCGAGCGTTAGTGGAGGGCTGGTCGAGCGTTAGTGGAGGGCTGGTCGAGCGTTAGTGGAGGGCTGGTCGAGCGTTAGTGGAGGGCTGGTCGAGCGTTAGTGGAGGGCTGGTCGAGCGTTAGTGGAGGGCTGGTCGAGCGTTAGTGGAGGGCTGGTCGAGCGTTAGTGGAGGGCTGGTCGAGCGTTAGTGGAGGGCTGGTCGAGCGTTAGTGGAGGGCTGGTCGAGCGTTAGTGGAGGGCTGGTCGAGCGTTAGTGGAGGGCTGGTCGAGCGTTGGTCGAGAATTAACGGAAAGTTGGTGAAGGGTTAGCCTCAGCGCTATCGGACCCAGCTGACCTTATACGCGGATTTTTGACACATTTGCGATTCTATCGGACTCCACCGCAGCTATTGGTATGAAAAACACCCTATTTGCGCTAGATCTTAGGCAATAGCGGCGCTGGAGTCCGAAACTCCGCTCAAATGGCAATAAATGAGCAAATAGCGGCGGCTGAGTCCGTAAGCATTTGCAGAGCGTTGGTGGAGGTTGGTCGAAAGTTAGTTAAGGGCTGGTCGAGCGTTAGTTAAGGACTAGTCGAGCGTTAGTTAAGGACTAGTCGAGCGTTAGTGGAGGGCTGGTGGAGCATTGGTCAAGATCTACGGAGAGTTGGTGGAACGTTAGCATTCAACGCTATCGGACCCAGCTGACCTTAAACGCGCCATTTTCGCACATTTAATTGGTCACAAACACACTAATAACAAAAAGGACAGCCCCAAGGCTGTCCTTTTATCTTTTCATGTAACCCACCTATTACACCTGATGCGCTTATTTAACCTTTACGCCCCGTTTTGCTTATTACTTTACACCCGTCATACTCAATACACCTGCTACGCCTATACGCTTATTACACGCCAATTACACATGTCCCTGCTTAGCAACATCAAGCGCCTTGGCCGCTACCTGTTCCGGATCGCCTAGATAAAAGCGACTGATAGGATTCATGTCCTCATCCAGTTTGTACACGAGCGGTACTCCGGTAGGGATATTGAGCTCCAGTAATGCCGCTTCATCAATATCCTCCATAAATTTAATCAATGCACGCAGCGTATTGCCGTGGGCTGAGATAAGCACCCGTTCTTTTTTACGCAAAAGAGGTACGATCCGGTTTCCCCAGAAATCGCCTACACGATGTACAGTGTCCTCCAGGCTCTCTCCACGCGGGATATCTCCCGGACGAACACTGCTGTAGCGAATATCGTTTCTGGCATACCTAGGATCATCAAGCTCCAGCAACGGGGGTCTCACCGATAAACTCCGCCGCCAGATATGCAGCTGCTCATCTCCATATTTTAGCGCTGTCTCGCTTTTACTTAATCCCTGCAATGCCCCGTAATGGCGCTCATTCAATTTCCAAGACTTTTGCACGGGAATCCACAGCAAATCCATCTCATCCAGTACATAGTTAAGAGTTTTAATCGAGCGTCTGAGTACCGAAGCAAAAGCCAGATCAAATGTGTACCCAGCGTCCTTCAACAGCTTGCCAGCAGTCTTTGCCTCTTGGATACCCTTCTCAGTTAAATCCGGGTCACTCCAGCCTGTGAACAAATTCTGTACATTGTACTGGCTCTCACCATGACGTATAAGTACGATTTCGTACATTTTCTCTCTCTCTCCTTCCAACTATGGACCTTATATATTCTACCGACGAACAACGTTATGCGAAACGTATGCAGAAAGCTCTCACCTTAGTAATAACCCAATCGTAGAAATAAATATCTACCGCTACCTCATAGTTAGGCCAATTAAACATCCTTAAAGGTACGTGAATGAGGCGTGCATGGAGCGTGAACGGTGTGTGGATATTGCGGTAAATGAGCGTACGCTTCATTGCAGAATGTGCAACAGAAAATCTTAACTTTCACTTGAAGATACATTACATTGTACTTCGTGCAATAGATTATCGTGATAATCTCTAGAAAGGCTGTTTCTGCTGAATTTGAATGTAAGATGAGTCACAGAATTCAAATTCGACTGCTATTAGAGTCAATCTATTGTACAAAATACAACGTGAGGCACGATGAAATGCCCATCAGTTACTCTAATCTTCGACTTAAGTTCATTATATATATCATTTTCTAACAACACAAAAAAACCGGATGCCTCACGGCCCCGGCTATTTATATTTTTAGTCATATCAGGCGATTCTATGCTTGCTTGTTCAGTTTAGAACCAGCTATCCACGACAAAAGCATTCGCCTGCTTTAACCGTTTTAAGCGGTTTCTAAAAATACCTCCGCCTCCACTCTTACAATCCGTGTTGCAAATTCTGCGTCTGATGATCATGCCAAGAGTCTCCTTCCAAGAAGTTATGTAAATTCTCTGTAAACTAAACTGCAAAGTATTTACCCTTGGTTGAACAAACTGAAACAAAAAAAGTGAATCAGCGGATCTCAGATGGACTTTTTCCGGTATATTGCTTGAACTGGCGGCTGAAAAAGAAAATGTCACGATATCCAAGCGCATCTGCTACCTCAGTAACATTCATTCCCGCGTACAGCAGTAAATGCTGAGCACGCTCAATCCGGGCTCGGATGACATAAGACTGCACAGAAGAACCCGTAAGCTCCTTGAACTTAATTGAAAAATACCGCGGTGAAAGCCCCGCACGAGCAGCAAGATCCTCTACACGATGTGCAATCCCCGGATGCTGGCTCACATAGTTCGCTATTTCGTGAATGATTTCTGTCAAATGGTTGCTAACATAACGTTCTACTGGCTTCACACGGTCCTCCCTCAGCAGATGAATCATCAGCTGCTTCAGTACAAGCTGCCCCTCTTCCTCAGCGGCGTAAGTATCCACCAGAAATAGTCGAACGTACCTAGCAAGCAGATGTTCAAATTCAACGGTTTCTGTAAGCTCACGATAGGGCAGCGGAATATCCGTCACCTCTTCGGAGACATCAAAATGAATATATGTAAGTACAAGTGGCTTTTGCGGATTATGTGTAGCACTTGTATGGTCACCCGGACGAAAAAGGAAGCAGCTTCCCTTACCTACTTGAAAGGGTTCATCGTTACGCACAACCGTCCCTTCCCCGCTCCATACATAAAATAAATCATAATTTTGCAGCGACTTCTCTCTTTTTTGCCATTTCCAGCCCGGCTCGCATACAATCTTAGCCAGAGCCGGCAAAATAACAAAAGAGGACGGCGATGCATGCAGCATAACGTTCCCTCCTAAAAGTTTTGTTAGCATAACCTACTTTGAACTACTTCGCAAAACTTGCTTCGTAAGCATCCGCTTAGTATTCTCAGCAAATCTGCTCTTTCTGACTTCGCAGTGTCTATATAGTTTTGTTTAGCTTAATCTACTCCGAGTTTCTTCGTCAAAATTCGTAAGCATTCGCTTAGTTTTGCATTTCATCTTCTTTATCATACCTTGTCATGTTGCATTTTGTACATCTTCCCACGCCAGATGCAGGCTTGTTATCCCTTCCTCCAGCTCCGCGGCATTCAGATGGGCAAAAGAAAAACAAGCGGCCGGCGCTCCCGGTGATAGCTGATATAACGCGGCATCTCTAAAATCCGTGCCGCGCCTAAGCGCTGCCGCTCGGAAAGCAACAAACTCTTCGCTGCTGCGCAGCCAGCGGGCATATACATGCAAGCCCGCATCACCAGGCAGCAGCTCGAAGAGCTCCTTAAGCCGTTCCGACAGCAGCGTCCTGAGGATGCGTCCGCGTTCACCATAGATGCGTGTCATCCGGCGCAGATGACGGCCATAGCCGCCTGTATTCATGAACCGCGCCAAGGCTCGCTGCTCCAGCAGCCCTACCGGCAAGGGCTCATATAGTGCCTTGGCGGCGATAGTCGGCTTTACTAAAGGGGGCGGAAGCACTGCAAAACCGAGCCGCAGGCCTGAAAACATCGTGTTTGAAAAGGAGCCCACATATACGACCCGCTCTTCACGATCCAGTGCCTTTAAGGGCTCGATAGGACGCCCAGCCCAACGGAACTCACTGTCATAATCATCTTCAATGATTACTGCATGATGCCGCTGCGCCCATCCCAACAAGGTTCGGCGTCGTTCTAAAGGCAGTACCACACCCGTAGGAAATTGACGGCTCGGCGTAACAAACAACAGCCGGGCATCCCAATCCTCCGGAATAAGACCGTTGCCATCCAGCTCCCCTGCCAGCAATCGGCCTCCGGTGATCTCTACGGCTCGGCGAATCCCGTGAAAGCCCGGGTTCTCAACGACCGCTGAGCCTTCTGCATCCAGCAGCAGCTGCGTCAAAATAACGATGCCTTGCATCGAGCCGCTGAACAATACGATATGCTCTGCATCCGCGCGAATCCCGCGGGTAATCCGCAGATGTGCAGCGATAGCTTTCCGAAGTCCTTCGTCGCCTTGAGGTGGACAAGTGCTTTGCAGCAATCCACCTTCCTTCCCTCCGGCATAAGAGAGCGCACTACGCCATTCGGAGTAAGGAAAATGTTCCATCCGCATACCACTACTCTGGAAGCTCACTACTTTCTTGTTACTCTTTTCATAAAAGGGTATCGGGCGCGCAAGCAGCCGCTTTCCCCATGCCGAGATTGGAATCGTAGTCTCGCTTGCACAATCTCCTCCAGCAGCATCTGCGTCTTCACCCAAAGCCCGGTTCTCACCGTCACTGCGACTGGCAGCTGAAGCAAAGCTATCTTCCGATACGAATGTCCCCCGCCCCGTTTCAGTCCTTACATAACCATCAGCGAGCAACATTTCATACACCTGCGAGACCGATCCGCGCGACAGCTCATAGTGCTTAGCAAGACTTCGTGTAGACGGCAGCGGAGTGCCTCCCGGAAGTGTTCCTTCCAATATTCCTGCGCGGAGCGCGTGATATAACGCTAAATATTTGTAGCGGTGTATCGCCAGATATTGATCGTATGCCAGCGTGATATTCATCGTTATCCTCCTTGACCAGCAAGTGGTCCATTAAAAACTATCTTAATTGGTCCTTTTTAATTGTCAACCACTCTACTATTCTTTAAAGAACATTTACATTGGAGCAGACGCTCTAGACTAAAAAGAAAGAGGACGTGATCCCTATGCGCAGAAAAGAATTTAAAGTAGATCAGGAGGAAGAATTGGTCTCTTTTCTAAACGGAATGAGTTTTGGTTTTCTCGGAACAAGCGATGAGCAGGGGCAACCGCGGGTGACACCGTTGAATTTTGTATATACAGATGGTTGTTTCTATTTCCACGGCAGTCATGCTGGTAGCAAAATGAAGTCGATCCGCAATCAGCAGCAGGTCTGCTTTACGGTAGCGGATGAGTATGCCCTTATCCCGTCTTATTTTAGCGATCCCGAGCTGGCCTGCCCTGCAACCGCCTATTTTAAAAGTGTGACCGCCTACGGCACAGCCGAACCTGTTGAAGACATTAGTGAAAAAGCCAGTGTACTCTCCTTATTTATGAAAAAGCTCCAGCCCGAGGGGGGTTATGATTCCATCGATGCAGAGGACCCTAAATATCGTCCCCGTCTAAAGGGAGTTGCCGTTGTGCGCATTACCCCCGAGGAGATCACTGCGAAGTTTAAGTTTGGGCAAAACCTAAAAGAAGAAGAGCGCTCCGGCATCATTTCCGGCCTGTCTGAAAGAAATAATCCGCGTGATGAAGAAACGATAGAAATGATGAAAAAATACTGCCCTTTCCACGCCGAATGATATTTTTTAAAAATCGTATCTTTCCAAGTGACGGTTGCAATTGGCGGTGATATAATGTTAGGCAATGTTAACAGTATGTTATCCCCAAAGAACCCTGGAAGGATGAAACTGATGAATCCACTAGCTGGACAATTAAACGAAAGTATCAAAGCAGGAAATGAACATGTGTATGATATGCTCTCTACGCTTGGCAAAGAGATTTACTTCCCAAAAGAGGGCATCCTGAGCCAATCCGCTGAAGCAGGAGCTCACGCCAAGAAATACAACGCAACCATCGGTATTGCTACTGAAGGTGGCGTACCTATGCACCTCGGCGTCATTCAGGATAAACTCTCCGCTTACAGTCCTAAGGATCTTTATAGTTACGCCCCTCCGGCAGGTAAACCAGAGCTGCGTACTGTATGGCGTGAAAAGATGCTGCGCGAAAATCCATCGCTAGAAGGTAAAACCATCAGCAATCCCGTTGTAACCAATGCCCTGACTCACGGGCTTAGCATTGTCGCTGACCTCTTCGCAGAGCCAGGTGACGCGATTATCTACCCGGACAAGAACTGGGAGAACTACGAATTAACCTTCGGAATCCGCCGCCATGGGGAGACCGTTAACTATCCGCTGTTCACAGAAGAAATGACGTTTAACAGTGCAGGTCTGGAAGACGCGCTGCTTGCTCAAAAAGAACGCGGCAAAGCGATTGTGCTGCTGAACTTCCCTAACAATCCTACCGGATATACTCCAGGGATTAAGGAAGGCGATGAGATCGTTGCAGCTATCCTTCGTGCGGCTGAGGAAGGCATCAACGTTGTTGTTGTAAGTGATGATGCATACTTCGGGTTATTCTTTGAGGATTCACTTAAAGAATCGCTGTTTGGCAAACTGGCTCATCTGCATCCTCGTGTGCTTCCAATTAAGATTGACGGTGCGACCAAAGAAGAATTTGTCTGGGGCTTCCGTGTGGGTTTCATCACTTATGCCTCGGAGGACAAAGACCTGCTGGCAGCATTGGAGCAAAAAACACTAGGCATCATCCGTGCCACCATTTCCAGCGGTGCGCATCCTTCGCAGACCTTCGTACTAGACGCCTTGAAATCTCCGGAATTCGAAGCACAGAAGGAAGAGAAGTTCCAGATCATGAAAGGCCGTGCGAATAAAGTAAAAGCACTGCTGGATAGCGGCAAATACGGCGAGGATGTGTGGACGTATTATCCTTTTAACTCCGGTTACTTTATGTGTCTGAAGCTGCACACAGTTGCGGCTGAAGATCTCCGGCTTCATCTGATTCATAATTACGGACTAGGCACTATTGCTTTGGGTGAAACTGACCTACGTATTGCCTTCTCATGTATCGAAGAGGAACAGCTCGAAGATCTTTTCGATCTTGTATACGCAGGTGTTCGCGATTTAGAAAAAGCCTAACTGAACTTTATATAGCTTACAATCAGCTCCGTTTTCACGGAGCTGATTTTTTTTGTACACGAATCCGACATTGGCCTATACACGCCCCACTCTCCGCACATACAATACGATGTACTCAAGTACAACACACACACCGAAAGGGGAATGAACATGAGCGAAGAAGTTAGAGGCGGATATGGATGTTGTGGAGGTGGCCCATTCACTAGCACTGGCGCCATCCTGGTTCTCTTTATCTTGCTGGTTATCATCAGCCGTTCACTTTTTGTCTAACCATTAATGACAGTCTCGGGAGAGAGCTCTAAGCTCTTTCCTATTTTCAATCCCTTTTTTTCACAATAGACGTGGGTGTCCAGTAGGTCATGATAATGGCTGCTGTGACGTCTGCGTCTTTTTTTAAAAATTCCACCTTGTTCTTAGCACCAACCGCACCAACCTTTGTTACCTCAGATCACATTTGCCCGCATAAAAGCAGCTATCGGACACCGCAGACCCTAAAGGCAGTATAATCCCATATTTTACTCACTTACGGACCCCAAAGCCGTTATTGGCATGCCAAACCCCAAATATGAACCTCTTCATAGGGAATAACGCCACTGGTGTCCGAACTTCCCCGATAAAGGTTGTAGATTTGCAAATAACGTCAACTGGGTCCGTAAGCCTCAGGGGATAATTATGATCGGCGGCGGAGGTGCAGTCTTAATGTAGATCCAAACCACACCTAAAAAAGGCTGTCGCAAACGTAGAAAATCTACGGCTGCGACAGCCCAAAAGCTAAAAGTATCTTTACAGCTGATGTATTACAGATTGTACAAGTTGTAGATCAAAACCGCTGCCTCTGCACGGGTGGTAACACCTTGTGGATGAATCCGCAAGCCGTCTCCCTTGATCAGGCCAGCACGTATTAGTGCTGCCACACTGTCACGTGCAAACGCTGATACTTGCTGGCTATCCGTGAAACGGGTCATTGAAGCTCCGTTGCCGGCTGGAAGCTGTCTGCCGGCTGCTGCAATCGCTTTTGCAGCCAATGTCATCATTTCCTGCCGCGTAACAGAAGCGTTAGGATCAAAGCTTCCATCTGGACGACCAGTGGCGATCCCCAACTGCTTCGCTATAGCCAACGCTTCATATCTGTAATCGCCAGGCTGCACATCTGTGAAGCTTTCTGCACTAACGCCTTCCAAGCCAAGCGCTTTTATAAGCAGGAGCACAAAATCTCCCCGCTTCACTTCCGCTTGAGGTACAAATTGATCCTCTGTCATTCCGTTGATGATGCCTTTGGAGCCAAGCACCTCAATCGCATTGCGGGCCCACTCAAATTTACCGATATCCCGGAATGTCTTCTCCGTAAAGGTGATACTGTACGTACCAGAGAGAATTCCTGTAAAGGAAACCATCCCTGTAGCAGCGATATATCTGCCACTTGGAACAACCGTTAGAATCCCCAACGGATTCAGACTATGAATCGTTATATGTCCTTCTTTACCACGTTCTTCTGATCGTGGAATATACGGTAGGGACACCTTAACCCGCATGTCAGGACTGTTCCATACGGCTTCCTTGCCATTGATAGTTACGCTCAGTTTAAATTCTGGACGAGAATCTGAATCCACCTTGGTTATCGTAATTACCCAAGGGGTTCCTGCCTCTTTTGCCGCTTGTTTCAGCAGACTACCTGGCAGCTCCAGCACACCAAATTCAGTATGAACGACCAATGAAGTCTTATCATCTGCAAAGATTATACCGTTTGGCAATTGCAGCTCATAACCCTTAGCTGTAGCTACTGCCGGTATATCAACAGTAACCGCTGAAGTTGCTCCACTTAAGCCTGCTGTAGCAGCCTTTTTCAAGCTCTCCAGGTCTACACTTGCTCTCGCCGCACCGGTATTACTGTTCAGCACTGGTGTTGCTGTAAGGAGGGTGCTGCCGGTTACACTGCCTGCATTTCCGCTTGAATTCCCCCCTGTTGTTCCGCTGTTGCCACCACCTGTGGTACCCCCGCTTCCGGAAGTTGGTGCTGTCGTTGGCCGAGTAGTCGGTTCAATGGTTGGACTTGGGGTTGGTTCAGGCGTTGCTGTTGGTGTTGGTGTTGGATCAGGTTTATCCGCAGAAACAATATATTCAAAACTGGAAATATCACTTGGCTTCCAGCCCTCTTTTACAGCAATCGCCTTAATCGTCTTGCTCTTGCCTACATAAATCACTCCACTATACAGTTCGCTGGCTGCTGTAGGTACAGTGCCATCCAACGTGTAGTGAATAGACGCTCCAGCTGTAGCTGTAGTTAACTTCACGGCAACCTGCCCTGTATAAGTTCCCCCGGCAGGATCAGCCTGCGGTGCAGACACCGTTTTCATATCAACCACTCCGCTGATCACATACGTGAATGGAGCTACAAAACTGTTCTCCATGCCCTCTTTTACCGCTATCGTACGAAGAACTGTGACTCCTGCTGCGTCAATAGTTCCGGTATAAAGTGGACTGTCTGCTGTAGGCAATGACCCATCGGTTGTGTAATGAATCTCTGCTCCTGATGTCGCTGTAGTAAGGCTGATCGTTTGTAATCCGCTGTAAGCTCCCGGTTTCAAAGAAGAAACGGGTAAGGAAACCTTTGAATGAATCGGCTGCTCTCCTTCTTCCGTCCGTTCCAGCGTAAACCAATCTAGATTGGCACCGTCATTATTGAAGCTCATCCGTACTACCTGTTTTCCTTGCGCAAGTTGTACGACACCACTCGCCAGCGTGTAATTCGACCATCCACCTGTAGTAGGCATAGGCACTGTTGAGAGTTTTGTACCCTTTACAGATAACGTAGTGCTTACCCCGCCTTGTGCTGTAGCATACCGATATACGATTTTATAAAATCCGGCTTCAGTAATATCAAGGACATAATCCATGGAACCCCCTGCAACGGTAAACCCTACATTTCTAAAGTCCAGCACACCGCCAGTCATGGTACTCTGAATTCCATTGGGTGTAGCATCGTAATAATTCTCGGCTTCCACCTTTAAAGAACCAGCGCCATCCATGATTTCTTCAGTATAAGGTTCTATTTGAATACCACTGAGCTCGTATCCTGCTGATCCAGCTTGCAGGCGCAGCTTCTGTTCACCCGCCTTCAATTGAAGAACGGTGCGTATGCCAACGGTTTGCGAGTAAAGATTCGGCACATCAACGGTTCTTAATGTCTTCCCATCCTCCGTTTTATAAATAATGCCCTTAGGAGCACCATTCGCGGAAGTCGCGGTAAGCGTAAAAGCATAGTTTCCATCCTGCGGCACATTTACCCAGTAATCGATGCTGTCTCCAGCATCAATGCCGGTCAGCTTCGCTCCGCTGCCTTGACCGCTGACTGTGATCCCTTGCAGCTGGTAGAATTGATCCAGTGCGTTCAAGCTTGTGACTTCTATAGGTGCTGTAGCACTAGTTGTTCCTAAGAGCTTAACCTCCGCACGCAGCACGCCGCCACCACTTGAATCGGCATAAGCATTTGCTGGCACATTTACGGTAAGCTGCAAATCACTATAATACGGGGTATGATCATTCCATGCCAGCGTCAGCTTCACATGGGTAGGGTCAAGTAAGGCAGCTGCCCCAATACTTACATGCCCCTGATCCTTACCTGGGCCCGAGACAGAAATGCTCTGAATGGCATCAGGATTAAATGTCCCTCCTGAAAGGCTGACTACCAATTCATTCCCGTTCACTTGATAAGGCAGCGTACTCGGAGAAAGACTGATGCTCTCTTCGTCGTTGATTGCTGTAACTATAAGAGGCAATTTCAGAACACGTACGCTGCCAAAAGACTGATTTGATTCTGTCTGATACACATCAGCGGTAACCGTAAGAATACGATCCGTGTCGAAATCAATAATTCGCGTACCCGCTAATACGACCTTCGCTGTATAATCATCCACCCGGTATACGCTATCGACAACTGTACCTTCGTAACCTTCAATAGACCAATAAGCGGTGTCCAGTTCAGGTGCATATTTGTCATTTACTAGCTTGACGATAACTTCTGCACCCTCCTCATTTCCTTCTACCAGAGCAGTCTCCGATTGAAGCGCGGGGCCGATCGTAAGCGACTGCAGATGAAATCCTGCTCCATTTACTTTCATGGTCAGCGTCTGCTCCCCGGCAGGCAAGGTTACCGTTCCATTAGCTATTTGCCAATTGGACCATCCCCCCGTCTTCGTCAAAGCATAAGTAGCTGCCGTTACCGTTACTCCATCCTCTCCCGTCAGCAGTTCCAGCTCTGCATCATCCTGATTAGTAGCATAGGAGATCAGGAGTGGGTAGGTACCGCTGGCAGGTACATTAATCTTGTACTTCACCCAATCGCCGGGGTCAGTATAACCCACTGCACCACCCGTTACTAATACACCTGAAGCTGTCGTGTAGTCTTGCCCTTGAAGCACAGCAGGAAGCTCATGTGATCCGGAAGGCGCTTGGCGTAAAGCTAATGAACGGATATTATAACCGTTCCCGTTCGTCTTCAAGGTGAGCTTGTGAATGCCCTTGTTCAGAGAGATCAAGGATTGATAATCTGCAAAATCGGTCAGACTCTCCGTCTGCTGCACAATTGGAAGCGTAGCAATGACCTTACCATCTTCACTAATCTCCACCGATTTTCCGGCGCCATCGCTGAATTGAGCGGCATGCTTAAATTGAAGTGAATATTCACCGCTCTCTTTAACATCAATCACATAGTCGAAGGTGGACGATGCGTCTGGCGAGAACCCGCCAATATAACCCTGCTCATTCACAGTGTAAACCCCTTGCGCTTCTTCAAAATCAACAGCATTCACTACACCCGGCACCGCCTGTATACCATTCAGACGTTCCCAGCTATAAGTGCCCACTGATTTCGCCGGCAGCACAGCACTAATTTGCGCACCGTCCACTAGCAATTTAAACGGCTGTGGATCCGACGTCTGGTTGATTACTACCGTCACAATCTCTTTTCCATCTGGACTAGCAAAAGCTACGTTCGTTACAGTACCGCTTGAGCCGTAGTCACTATCAATCCGCACGTACCCCGGTTTAACGAATTTTGTATATTGGCCCATCAGATAATATTCTGGCAGCAGCCAGTAATGGTTACGGTCTCCCGAATCCTGCACAATCGGGGTTGGGTCTGGCGTTCCGGTCCACTGATGGGAGGCAATATCACTGTCCAGCATCGCTACCCAGGAGTTATAGCTGCGGGCCCAATTACGGAAATATTGTGCAATGCGGTCTGCGCCTGAGGTACCCCAGACTGCGCGTTCGGTCAAATATACATTTTTGTCAGGATAGAGATTATGGAGTTGGGTCATCAGACCAAGGTCACCGCCATAATCATGAAAAGCAGTTCCGTCCACCGCATCGTAGGCACCTAATTCAGGATTGCCTAGGATTTGTGCTGGATAGGCCATCGTGTCACCAGGATTATGATCAAATGTCCACAGCTTCACGTCTTTGAAACCATGTTCATCTAATTCCTTCCGCAGCAGTTTAGCCAGCTGGGCTTCTTGCTCCCACGGCATTTTGGTGCTTGGATATTCAATTTCCAGCAAAGGTTCATTCTGCAAGGTCAGACCTTCAAAGGTAATTCCCAGCTTCTCGTACTCCTGTACGAATTTAAGATAATATTTGGCCAGTACAGGCAGATATTCATCCTTCACTTGGCCTTTGATCATACTGTCTGTAGTCTTCATCCAACCGGGCGGGCTCCAAGGTGAGGCGAAAAACTTAATATCCGGATTGATGTTTTGAATTTTTTTAACCGTGCTGATGATATGGTAGTCAATGTCCTTTTGGATGGAGAAATTCTCCAAATTAATGTCGGTTTGTCCTGGAGGCATATCATCGTAGGTATAAAATTGTTTATCTGTAAAGTCAGCCGTCCCAATCGTCAACCGGAGCATACTCATTCCGATCCCCGATACAGGATCAATCATTTTCCGCAGCAATTCCTCCTGCTTCGCCGCAGACATCTTCGCCAGATTATTGACCGTCGATTCCTCCATGGAGGTACCGATCCCTAGAATAGATTGATATTTCCGGTCAGGATCAATATGGAGCTCTGTACCTGCCTTCACGTCGGGAACCACAATATCCAGCTTCGCCTGCTCTTCCAGCTTCAAATCACCCTCTTGATAACGGTCAGCATAATACCACTTCCGATCGGAAGGATCTCGCTCACTCGATACCCAAGAGCTAACTACATCTGACTTAATAACATGTTTAGTGCTTTCCCCGCCATCTCCGGGATTCGATGGATCTACAGGCACATCACCTGTTCGAGTGAAGCTTACCCAGTTCAGGTTGATATCCCCACCGGTAAATTCCAGACGGATCTTTTGCAACCCTGCCTTCTTAAACACAACATTTTCTACAGCTTTCGTCTGCCAATTCTGCCAGCCACCTGTTGAGGTCACGCTTAATGTTCCTAGCTTAGTTCCCTCTGCTGATTTGATGTTGACGCCTGTAGTGCCACTATTAACGGAATAGCGGAAATCGGCTTGATACGTACCTGCTTGCGCCACATTCACGTTATATTCGAGCCACTGTCCAGCCGAGGTATAGCCGACATTGAGACCGCCACCTATATCCTGCGTATTTTCAGTTTGCAGTCCTGCGCTTTTGTTCAAAAAATCCTCTGCTTCAATTTTGCCGGGAATCGGCAGGGAAGGAATCTCTGGAGCTTCCGGATCGACAGGAGCGGTTGGAAGCTTTGGTGTTTTCTCATTTTTGGTCAAGCCATATCCCGTTTTGAATAACACATTTGTACTGTTATTGTCTGCCGGATAATTGTTCAAAGTGAATGGCCAACGAATCGGATTTTTGCCTACAAAATCCTTAGTACCAAATAACACATCAGCTACTCCAGCACCCTCTGTGCCTGGTAGCCAAGCTGCCACAAGCCCATCCCAATCTTCCAATTGGCTGGCTATCGTCATTGGACGTCCAGACACCAGTACAACGATAAGCGGAATATTAGGATCAGCAGCACGTATATTCGCAAGTGTCGCCAGATCCTGCTCATCCAGATTCAAGCTGGTCCGGTCGCCATCGGTCTCGGCGTAAGGTGTCTCACCGATAACAGCGATCGCCGCATCATAACCCGCAGCCCCACGCCCATTAAGGTTATATGTGACCGTTGTAGAAGCAGGAACAGCCTCCTTTATCCCTTCGAGGATCGTCGTGCCTTCAGTTATATTGCCCGACTTCCCTTGCCAAGTGATCGACCAGCCGCCGGCTTGGTTACCGATATTATTAGCGTTTTTACCCGCTACGAATATTTTATCCATCCCGCTTAATTGCGATAGAATTGGACTTCCATTTACCTCATCGTTCTTCAAAAGAACAAGCGACTCCGCCACAGCTTGGCGGGCTAATTTGCGGCTTTCTGCTGAGCCAAAAGCACTCAACAGCTCCGGTTCGCTTTTGGGATGCTCGAACAATCCTGAAGCGATTTTGACCTGCAGGATACGTTCTGCCGCATCATCTATGCGCTCAGTAGAGATTTTACCTTCGCCTACAAGTTCTGTGATGTACTTAATCGTATCCTTCCAAACGGTCGGCATCATGAACATATCGACTCCGGCGTTTACGGACACATTTAGCTGGTTCTTCAACCCGCTAACAGCTTTGCCTTCACTATCCACTGTGATTTGCTGCACAGCGTTATAATCCGAAATAACGAAACCGGTAAAGCCAAGTCCGCCATTTTTCTTGTCACCCTTCAAAACATCGGTCAGCAAATGTTTATGGGCATGCATTTTAAGACCTTGGATGCTGTGATAGGAGGCCATAACCGTCTGCACCCCTGCGTCTACAGCTGCTTTATAAATTTTCAAATCCTTATCCATGATCTCTTGCTCGGTATATTTAGTGATGTTGCCTTGATTTACACCATTATCCGTATAACCTTCACCTAGATAATGTTTTGCAGTTGCCGTGATTGTATCTGTCCCTGCCAATGCAGCAGCAGTCCGTCCTTGCAGACCAAACACATAAGCCGCACCTAGTTCTGCTGAAATATCCTGATTATCACTAAAACCTTCATAGGTTCTACCCCATCTTGCATTATGAGGGGAGGCTATCGTTGGGGCAAACGTCCAGTTCGCTCCTGTTGCGGCTACTTCCTTAGCAGCAGCTGCACCAATAAGCTCAGTCAATGCGGGATCATTAGCAGCCCCTAGGCCAATATTATGCGGAAAAAGCGTCGCGCCTTTGACATTGTTATGTCCATGCACCGCATCCACCCCATAGAGCAGCGGAATGCCTAATCTGGTAGACAATGCACCATCCTGATAGCTATCAATCAAACTTCTCCAGTTATCGCGAGTGCTGTCACTTTCTTTTCCGTTAGGGAATGAGCCTCCCCCGCTGAGTACAGAGCCAAGAGCATATTTCTGTACCTCCTCAGGTGTGACGGCAGCTCTTTCTGCTTGAACCATCTGCCCAATCTTCTCTTCCAGCGTCATTCGGGATAATAGATCCGCAGTGCGCTCCTCCACACTTTTTGTGGGATCATAGTACACTGGAACTCCTGAGGCATCCGCTGCGGCCCGAGGTATACCCGCCTCAAGCACATTCAAGAATAAGGATGATAGTAAAAGCGCCACCATGAATATTGATAATCTTCTTTTCACGCCTGAATCCTCCCCCAATACTGTTTTGTTGGTACGGATGACTACGCCTATGAATGGAAGCGTATACATGATGTAAGATACAGGCTTATTATGCTGGAGCCATCTGGTAAAAGACATACAGCATTTTTTAAATACTCTGTTCCGTTTTTGCAAATTTAAGGACTTGCCCGGCTCAAATTATGCTTCCAGCAAAAAAAGGCTCTCTCATTCGTAGAATTTCTCTACTGTGAGACAGCCTTTTTATTGTGAATATGAAATTGCCTTACAGATCGTCGTCATCCAATCGTGCCGCTTTGCGGGACAAGTATCCTTTAAACAGAAAGACTACCACAATACCTGCCGCTAAGGTAAAGATCACTGGCATCAGACGGTCACCTATGGAAGCTAAGAAAGGTAATCCAAGAACCAATGCCACAACCAGATGCGCACGGAATACAAATTGTGTTGTGTTGTCCGCCTTACTGCCTTCAGGAAAAGGATACACTGTCAGCCAAAAAGACTCGCTATGCAATTTGCGGAGTGCCGACAATTGAACACCAATGATGAACAGGAAGAACAAATAAATTCCGGTGCCAAAGTAACTATCACGGTTCCACCAATTCAGCAGCAGAGCCAGCACCGATATCCGCATAATGATTCCAAAGATATCGCCCCGGGCAAAGCTTTTGGTCAGCAGATACCGATAAGCAGTATCCTTGCGCCAAGGCAGCTTAGCGCCCCATTTGGAAAGATAACGGCGGGAATACACCCGTTGCTCACGGCCCGGCACATCCACGAACCAGCCCAGAACCATCAGCGCACGTGCACCTTGATTGTTTTCCATGGCGATCAGTCTTTCCCATGGCACAGCGTGACGTCCGGGCACAGACAGTGCAGCAAGATAGGCTGCTGCCAATAACACCATAAATATCAGGCTCGGGCCGGCAGGCTGCCACAACCAAGCGGCAATAATCAAACCTCCAACTGCCCAGCGCAAGAAAGCATACACACCTGCCATCGGACGTGACAGCATAGCTATCTCTTTCCATAATCCATAACTCGCGATCAGCTTCACAGCAATCAGGATCAACACTGTAAATAAAAGTCGCTTGGGAGAATCATCTGTACGTATGTACAACGGCCAAAGGGTGATCAGTACAAATAACAAGCGAATGATCTTCCACACGTTTCCACTGACCCAGGATGGTGCAAAATATTCCTTCATGCGGTGACCCTGAGGCAGCAGAAAGATCGTATCCGGGGTCTGCAAATAGGTTCGGAAGCCGCTATGCACTGTCGCAGGCAACAGTAATGCTAACATAATCCAGCGAATGGGAATGCCTTCAGGTACATTTTGTAGCAGCGATGTATACCAAGCAGAGAAGACAATCAACACGAACAGGAAGACCATGGCTACGCCGCTTTGAATGATATATCCCACATAAGGAAGCATACTTCCCATGAATCTACCGCGCCGCGTGCGCCGCAGCTCTTTCAAATCCATATTATCTCCCTCCCTGAACCAGCTCGTAGAACAGCTGCTCCAAAGTCAGCCCCTGATGCCCGGCAGTTGCCGCTATTTCCGCCAGCGTGCCCTGTGCAATCACCTTACCTTTATGCAATACAATAAAACGGTCGCAATAATTCTCTATTGTGGAAAGAATATGAGAGCTTAACAGAATCGACGATCCAGAGTTCTTCAGATCCATCATGAAATCAAGCAAGGAGCGGATCCCTAGCGGATCCAATCCTAAAAAGGGCTCGTCGATGACATATAAAGCAGGTCGTGCAACGAAAGCGCACATGATCATAACCTTCTGTTTCATCCCTTTGGATAGATGGGTCGACAGGGTGTCCATCTTATCCTCCATATGGAACAGCTTGGCAAGATGCGAGGTGCGGGATTCATAATCCTTTTGATCTACCCCATAAGCTCTGGCAGTAAATTCAACATGCTCACGAACCGTCATTTCGTCATACAGCAGCGGCGATTCCGGTACAAAAGACAACGCATTATTGTATCCAACGGGATCTTCAGCACGCGTCTTGCCCTGTACGGTGATATCGCCCTTATGGGGCGACATCAATCCTAGAATATGCTTCATCGTCGTACTTTTTCCTGCTCCGTTTAAACCAATCAATCCAACCATTTCGCCAGGCTGCACCTGAAGTGCAATATCATGCAGCACTGGCTTATTCAGGCTGTACCCACCACTGAGACCCGTAATTTGCAATACGGGAGCATTATTCATTGACCGTCACCTCTCGGAGTTTTGTCTTTCAACCACTTTGGAGCTCCTTTATTTTTACGGTTCTTCTCACGTTCCGCATTGCTGCTGCGTTTGCTCCGTGCAGGAGTCGCATCTCCGCGTGCTCCCGCAGAAGGATTCGCGCTGCGCTGTGAATCGCGCTGTTGTTCTCCGCTTGTTGTTTCACTTGTGTTAATCGTAGCCATTCTTTTGGCAGGCGGTGTACCTGCTCCAACGGATGGCGACTGAACATTGGAGGCTCCAGATGTGCTAACAGGCGGCTTGCCGCTGCGTGGAGCGGATCCATCACGGCGTTGCCCACTGCCTTCATTACTCCGTCCCCGTCCATTGTGCAAAGCGCTGCGTGCTTCATCTGCTGCAAGCACCTTACCACCGACCATCTCCCGCTCCTCAAGCGCAATATCCAATTCGCGGGCGAACTTCCGCATGATAAAGGTCTGTTGCTCTGTAACAATTGTTACAGATAAGCCGCGGCGTCCCATCCGTCCGGTACGGCCTGCACGGTGTACATAATGTTCAGAATCAAAAGCCGGATCGTAGCTAACTACCAAAGAAAGATTCTCAATATCCAGTCCTCTGGCAGCTACGTCACTGGCAACAAGCACACGAAATTTGCCTTCCCGGAAACCTTTTAATACATTGCTGCGCGTTACCTTATCGGCATCTCCGTAAAGTGCTGCCGCAGTAAGCCCAAGATGATTCAGCTTAGCCTCAACCTCGGCAATATCATCTGTAGCATTCACGAACACAATCGCTTTATCGGGATTGTAATGGCGAATCACCCGGCGCAGCATGTCCATTTTGTTACGCTCTTCAGCAACAACATAATGATGCTCCAAGCTTTCAGCAGTCATTACACCTGGAGCAATCCCAACCTCTGCCGGATTCTTCATTTCACGATTAGCCAGCGCTTTCGTCTCTGGTCCGATCGTTGCCGACAGCATAACAAGCTGGCGTGAACGCAGCGCACTGCTGACAATCTTTGTGACTTCGCCGGCTCCGCTAAGCTGGAACATTTGGTCCGCCTCATCCAGAACAATAGTACTGACTTCATGCATCTTCAATTTACGAAGTCCAATCAGCTCACGGATCCGCCCAGGTGTTCCCACAACTAGCTGTGGATGCTCACGCAGCTTGTCAATCTGGCGTTTGATTGCGGCCCCGCCAATAAGACCCATAACTCGGATTCCGCGCTGTTCACCATAACGTTCCGCCTCGCGTAAGATTTGCATCGCCAGCTCCTGTGTAGGGGCGAGCACCAGCTTTTGGACCACCTTCTGCTCCGGATTAATCGTTTGAAGCAGCGGCAATAGATAGGCCAGCGTCTTACCCGTTCCAGTCTGGGAAGCTGCAATAACATCTCTTCCCTCTAGTAGAAGCGGTATTGTCTGCTCTTGTACCGGGGATGGAGCGTTAATGCCGAATTCCGACAACCGGGCAATGAGGTCTTCCTGAATGCCGATAGCCGCAAAAGAAGCTTTATTCATAAGTGTAATTCATCCTTTTCGCTTGAGATAATATCTTCATTATATGCCAAAAAGGCCTCTCCACCAAATGGAAGGCCAATAAAGCTGACAACAGGGTCTATTTTCTGTTCATCGCATTATAAGTAAGCTTGTCCGCCAGGCGAGGAAACAGCCCGTAAAGCCGTATGCCAAACCCTGCCAGACCCGGAAGATCGAGCTCTTCTTTGCCGGTCTCCATAACCTTAACGATCTTAGAAGATACATGCTCTGGGGTCATCATCATCCGGGCTACACTCTTCTCATAATTGCCAGACGGGTCAGCCGTTTTGAAAAAATCGGTGGCAATCGGCCCCGGGTTCACAGCCGAGACGATAATTCCACTCTTCCGCAGCTCCTGACGGAGCGCATTTGTGAATCCGAGTACAGCATGTTTGGTAGCCGTATAGGCTACGGACTTGGCCGTGCCTATCTTCCCTGCCATGGAAGCCACATTTACAATCTGGCCGCTTCCCCGCTCCAGCATATGTGGAATAACAGCCTTCGTGCACCGGACAATCCCCATGTAGTTAACATCCATCATATCGTCAAATTCATGAGGCTCCATCTCCGTAAAAGCAGCAAATTTGCCGTACCCTGCGTTATTTAGCAAAATATCAATTCTGCCATATGCCTCCAAAATTTGTGCGAAGGTCTTCTGAACACCCTCAGCATCTGTTACGTCACAGGTGTACAGTCCAAAAACGCCCGGGATACCGGCCGCTGTTTCTTTCAGCTTCGCTTCGGAACGTGCTACCAGGACAGGGATTGCCCCCTTTTTACTAAGCATCTGTGCCGTTAATGCACCAATGCCGCTGGACGCTCCTGTAATCACAACAACCTTATCTTTGAGTACCATGAAAAGTATTTCAGCTCCTAACTCTTGCCTAAGAGATCATCACCTGAATATCCATCTCTCCAACCCCATCCATCAACAACGGAATACTAAGCGCTTTACGAGGCATAAAAGACATGCTTTCCATCTTCATAATCTGAGGAGGACTTATATCCACCGAAACACCTTGATTATATAGAATGGTACTGGCATTCCCACTGATCATATTGCTCAGCTCTGAAATTGCACTTTGACCCATCTCATCCATCTCGGTGATCACAAAGCCACCCATCATAATCGATACCATTCGCAAGGCTACCTGCTCCGCGATACCAAATATAATATTTCCGCTCAGTTGGCCTGTCATCCCTACTTGAATCCATATATGATTATCGATCAGTTCAATTTCTTTAATGCCTAAACTCCCCGTAGAAGGCGAGACCTGAATTACTTGTTCTATAACAGTCCGTGCAGACTCTAGAAACGGATTAATTACTTCTGCTTTCATGAATGTCTAGTCTCCCCCTTTATCGTGCTTTGGTCATATACCAAAAGTCCCAAGCAATATGGATATATTATACTTTATATATCGGCACAATTCAGCAAAAATTAATGCATATGTCGAATTCAAACCCAAGATAGTTTACGCAGCAACATTGCTCTGCCGGGTATTATCTCCTATAATTTAAACAAATGCCAACGTGGAACGTAAGATATTAACGCAATTACACATCCAATTCGATGGTCCAAAGGAGGTATTCCATGAACATCAGCCAGCTGGAGACACTAATAACAATTTCCAAAACGATGAGCTTTCGCAAGGCCGGAGAACTGCTTAATCTGACCCAACCAGCGGTATCAGCACAGATTAAGAGCCTTGAAGAAGAGTTCAAGACTCAGCTGGTTGACCGAAACCAGCCTGTTACATTAACGGATAGAGGGACTGTCTTTCTGGAGCATGCGGAACAAATAGTGAGGATTGTCGAGGAACTTAAGGAACGGCTTGCAGATCTTGATGAAAATCCCCAAGGTCATATAGTTTTAGGCACAACTACCTCAATCGCTATTCAAATTTTACCGCGTATTCTATCTTATTTTAAAGACCAGTTCCCCCATATCAAAACATCAATTTCCTCTATGTCCTCATCACAAATTTATCAGCATGTCGAAAACGGCATTGTTGATGTCGGCATCGGTTATTTAATTGGACGTAGCCCGGGCATGTCTACTTCCATTTTGTATTATGATACCTTCGAACTGGTGGTCTCTCCCAGACACCCTCTCGCTCAAGTGAAGACCGCTGGGATAGAAGCCTTAAGCAAAACCCCGCTGATTCTGCTCTCACCAGACACAGTGGGCCGTAAATTTGCGGATGAGGTTCTGAACAAACATGGCATTCAACCTCAGGTCATTATGGAGCTGACCAGCAGCGAGGAAGTGAAACGGATGGTCGAGCTCGATTTGGGCGCCGCCATTATTTCCAAGCAGTCAGTTACCGCTGAGGTTCGAGCCGGCACTCTCAAAATTGTGCCAATTATTGAGCTGGAGGTCACGCATCCTGTTGGTGTGATCACGAAATCAGGAAAATACGTAAACTCTGCTATGAGGCAGTTCCTAAGCGATCTTAAAGGCATGCCAGAAACCCAATTTATCGGGTCTGAATAAATCCCACCCACAAAGTGGAACCGATTACTTCTGAGCTGATTGCATAACCTTGTTTAAAGGAGATGTTCTTGATGAAATTTGATTTACACACCCATCATTTCCGCTGTGGCCATGCTGACGGAACGATTAGAGATTATATCGAAGCTGGGATTGCCGCTGGATTGGGCGTTATAGGTATTTCCGATCATACTCCCTATTTCGGAGATCCATCCGATCAGGCTTTTCCCAAAATCGCAATGGCTAAATCCGAATTTGCTAATTATGTAGATGATGTTCTCTCCCTCAAAAAAGAGTACGAAGGCGTTATCGACGTCCTGTTAGGCATCGAATCAGATTACTTCCCCGAACATGCTGAGATATACCGCAAGACATTATCCGCCTACCCTTTTGATTATGTGATTGGCTCGGTACATAGTGTTGGTGGAGTCAGCATTTTTAACAAAGGGCGCTGGAAAAACCTTAGCAAAAATGAGAAGATCCGCGTGAAGTCTGAATATTACCGGTTGATTGCTGATTCCGCACGCAGTGGTATGTTCCAAATACTCGGGCATATTGATGCGATGAAGGGGAATTATCCTGCTTTTTCCGAAATTCCTGCACCTCAGCCGATTGACGATTGTCTGCGTGTAATTAGTGAATGTGACGTGGCCATCGAAATCAATACCTCAGGCGGAACTAAGCTGGTCGGCGGCTGGTATCCCTCTGAAGATATTCTGGAGCGGGCACTACATTTTGGCGTAGAGGTTAGTTTCGGTTCGGATGCACATAAGCCGTCCCGGGTCGCTGAGGATCGTGATGCGGTAGCTGCACAGCTCAAAGCAATAGGCTTTACACACTGGGTTTATTACAAGCAGCGCCAAAAAGTCAAAGTTTCTCTGTAATCTAGCCTAAACGCCTTCAACGTCCCTATAAGGACGGTAAGCGTTAAAGCGAGAAATTAAATAATGCACCAAGCGTTATTGGTTTAGGGGCAGGGTTCACCCTCCGTTAAACCAATCTCAGCTTGGTGCATTATTTTGTTTATTTACAGATTATCACAGCTAAAACCTTGTTGTTTCAGCGTACGTTTCGCATCTCCATATTCCGGGTTAATCTCATAAAAATGAGCAATCGTACTGGTCCAGTCTCTCTCCGTCATCCCCTGCTGCTGCAAGTATTCACGGTGGGTTTGATTATATGCCTCCAGGAGGCCTTGTACATCCGGATTGTATTGCTCCTCATGAAATATAGCTTCCAGCGGCAGCCGCGGCTTCTGAGAAACCTCCTCCGCTGGGTATCCCACGCAGAGACCGACGACAGGGAATACGTACTCCGGCAGCTTCAGCAGTTCAATCACACCCGCTGTGTTGCGGCGCACACCCCCAATAGGAATGATGCCCAGTCCCATGGATTCCGCCGCTGCAATCGCGTTAGACAATGAGATTCCCACATCTGTAGCTCCAACCAAAAGCGCATCCACATCTTTTACGGCTTCAAAAGACTTGCCTTCCAGCTCACTAGCTACTTTAGCTCTATAAAAATCCATGCAAAACACCAAAAAAACCGGTGCTGCCGCTACATGCTTCTGATTTCCGCACAAAACTGAAAGCTGCTGCTTACGCGCAGGATCTTTGATGGCGATTATCGATACCTGCTGTCCATGAACCCATGACGGTGCGGCTTGAGCCGATTCAATCATTGATTGTAGCTTCTCTGGCTCCACAGGCTGGTCTGAATATTGCCGGAAAGAACGATGATTTTTTAATGTTTGTACCACTTCATTCAAAATGTTACGCCTCCTTGGTCATTCCACTCCATAGTATGTTAATCATAAACGATCGGATTCGGTACTGCCAATCACTTACGCTACTCTTTTCAAACAAAAAAAATGGACCCGAATCATCGGGTCCCAAAGCAGTATATTTTTAAAAGGGGGTCATGTACTTAGTTTAACCGCACACTGTTAGAGTTTGATAACGGCATTATTTCATTTGTGTAACAATGTGAATACTTTCATTACATCGTCCAAGGAGCCGACTTTGGGCATCACCCGCTCCAGCTTCATACCGTTCTTGAGCATCACACGTTCCGATCTAATATTATCTCCTGTGCAGCGTCCTTCGATCCTTGTTATCCCAAGGGTATGAACACTATAGTTCAAAAACAAACCCACGGCCTCCGTCGCCAGCCCGCATCCCCACCATGCCGGGTCCAGCATATATCCTAAGGTAGCTGTGCCCTCACGGCGGTTCCAATTCTGCAAAGCCACTATACCGATCAACCGCTGCTGCCCCTTTAAATAGATCCCGGCATGCAGCGCACAAGGATCGAAGGCAAATAACATCCGGTTTACCAGCTTCTCCACCTGGGCAGATGCTGATCCAGGGCCGGAGCGTACTAGAATATGGCGCTGCACATCTGGATGGGAGAGCAGCTGCCGCAAAGCTAAAACATCCTCAGGCATGATCAGCCTCAGATCTACCGCTAAACCATGTTGTGTCTCTAACAACACTGCTCCATAGGTGCTCATCTTCTCTCCCCTTCCGTGCAGCTAAAATTCCAGCCTAATCAGCTCATGGACCGATGCAGCGTCAGAACCGTTAATTCTGGCCTACACAATAACCGAAAAGGCATGTATGTCTCTCCAAACCCTCTATTCACATACACAGGCATGGCTTTGTCTTCTGTATAATACAATCCATTTATGTATTTAAGCGATCCATAAGGTGTAAATGGCGCACCTATAAAGGGCAGGCGAATTTGTCCGCCATGACTGTGCCCGGAAAGCTGTAGATCAAATGAATAGGCCTGTGCGGTATCCGCATAATCCGGCTCATGCATCAAAAGAACGTTAAAGGTTCCTTCAGGAACACCAGTAATTGCTTTCGCTGGGTCGGGTTTACCGTGTAACAGATCATCCAGACCCGTAACCGCCATGACTGCCCCGCCTCTTTTTAGAAGGTAGGATCTATTCCTTAGCACCCGGAAGCCCGCAGACTCCAGCAGCTCGGTAACCAGCTGGGTATTCTTGTAATCATGATTGCCTAATATCGCAAATTTACCCAATGGCGCACTTAACGCTGCCAGCACCGGTACGGCTTCAACAAGATCCTCAGGATCGCTGTCCACAATGTCACCCGTGAAGCAAATAAGATCCGGTTCAGCTTTACTTATATGTTTAGCGAGCCGGGCGAGATCCCTGGCATCCTTATTAAATCCGAGATGCGTATCACTGAAATGAACAAGCTTCATCCCTGAAAAAGCGGAAGGAAGCTCCTTGAAGCGCAAGTCCAGCTTAGTGACCTCAATCCAGTTTGGCTCCCCCTGCCATGCATATCCGCTTGTAAGCAATCCTGCGCCGATTACAGCAGCCGCACCCCGAGTCAGGAACTGCCGGCGGGTAATTGTAGACTCACCACCAGAATGCCCCTTAGAGGTGTCCTTGTGGATCTTATCGCCATTCTTATTGGGAGAAGCCCCAGACGATTGTATCTTCATAGGGAGATTCTCCTTTCTTTACCTTTTCCCCGAAAAACAGATGGTCCAAATAATAACTTATATATTATTCCGGGCAGTTAGAACAATCCGGCATTCTTCTTCCGGAGTTTCGCTGTAAGCGCGTGCAATCCCTTTTTTTGCGATTTCTGATTTTTCAACTCGTCTCAGCATAAATGCTACTTCCAGCGTTTTTTCAAAAGGAAACGGTTCAAGCATTAACGTTGACTTATCCTGCCACTCCGCTGTGATAACACGACCTGACGTAAAACTGAAATCTTCAGTACCTGAGAACCCTTCACGCCACCATGGATGCTCCTCTGATTTCGGACACCCCGGCTCATTTAAGGCCAAATACAAGGACAGATCATCGCAGAATTCTAAAAGGCGGGCATCATAATACAGCTCATCTTCCCCAATAGGCTTAGAAGCTTCAAGTTCCCGATGGATACGTGCTCTGCGTTCCTCTTCATTTTCTTGATATAAAGTAAGTTCTGGATAATCGAGTCCCGCTATCTTAATAAGCCGTTCAAAATGCAAGCTGCACAGCAACGCTCCGTACGGTGTGTGTTCCTCGATCTCATCTAATCCACGCTTATAAAAGGTCAACTTAGGCACTACAGGAAAATCAATAAAGGTGTAGGGTGCTTGCTCCGCATCATTCCAGAAAGGGGTCTCATCCAGATCAATCCAGCCCCTATCATGCTGTGCTACTGCCCACAGTACCTCTTCCCGGCGTCCTTCAGTTGGCACATGCTGCTCTTTGAACCCAATGGCCAGCTCTCCGGCAAGTTTCCCGTGATCATGCTGCTTAACCATTACAATTGCTCCATCTTGCTCCCGACAAATCACGATTATTCCTCCTTGTTCCACAGCTAACATTACGTTAACAATGGATATTATAGCATAAATTGGTCAATGTTCTGAACCTGCTCCAGCCCTGCAAGACTTTCCCGCCACAAGCAGATAAGAGAGTCATAACAACATAAAAAAAGCTACCCCCCAGCGAATGGAATCCACTTTGAGGATAGCTCAATAGATAAACATTTGGCGGTACTATTAATTACACACCTAACCAACGTTTGAACATATGCTTCGTTGTTTGCTTGTTAATTTCTGCAATGGATGTCGTAAGAGGTATTCCCTTTGGACAAGCGCGTACACAGTTCTGTGAGTTACCACAGCCATCGATCCCGCCATCCTCCATCAGAGCATCCAATCTTTCGTCAGCGTTCATTTCACCTGTAGGATGAGCATTGAACAGACGTACTTGAGAAATGGCTGCCGGTCCGATGAAATCCGTCTTTTCGTTGACATTCGGGCAAGCCTCCAAACATACGCCACAGGTCATACATTTGGATAATTCATAGGCCCACTGCCGTTTTTTCTCCGGCATCCGCGGTCCCGGTCCAAGATCGTACGTACCGTCAATCGGAATCCATGCTTTCACCCTTTTTAGTGCATTGAACATCCGGGTACGGTCAATGACTAAGTCACGCACCACCGGAAATGTCTTCATAGGCTCAATTCGTACAGGCTGCTCCAGATTGTCTATAAGTGCAGCGCAGGCTTGGCGGGGTTTGCCATTAATCACCATGGAGCAAGCTCCGCACACTTCTTCTAAACAGTTGGAATCCCAGCATACGGGAACTGTGCTGTCACCTTTGGCATTCACAGGGTTACGCTGAATTTCCATCAAAGCACTGATCACATTCATACCTGGACGATAAGGAAGTTCAAATTCCTCGACATACGATGAACTTTGTGGATCGTCCTGGCGGGTGATGATAAACTTTACGTTTTTGGGAGCTGCAGCTGTTTCCGCCATAATGGTTCCCTCCTAAAATTGCCTGATTTTATTTCATGAAGCTTGCCTCGCAAGCTATTCTGTTTCTGGAAAGCGTTAATCCTTCGAATAATCGCGTACCCGTGGAGGAATCAGCGAGACATCCACTTCGTCGTAGGAGATTTGTGGACCCTCTGCAGTCCAGGCTGCTTTTGTGGTCTTCAAGAACTCCTCATCATTACGATTCGGGAATTCCGGTTTGTAATGTGCACCACGGCTCTCATTCCGCATAAGCGCCCCAAGTGTCATCGCTTCGGACAGCTCCAGCATATTCCAGAGCTGGCGAGTGAAGGCCACACCTTGGTTATTCCAGCGCGATGCATCATTCATATTGATCTTGCGATAACGCTCCTTAAGCTCTTTGATTTTGCCAATAGTCGCTTCCAGCTTCGGATTGTGCCGCACCACGGTCATATTAGCGGTCATCCATTCGCCCAGTTCCTTGTGGATCACATAAGCATTCTCTGTCCCTGACATTGCCAATAGAGACTCATATTTGTCCGTTTGCTTTTTGTGGAAGCTATCGAATACGGAAGAAGAGATATCCTGCGATGATTTCTTCAGGCCTTTAATGTATTCAACAGCCTTTGGTCCTGCGACCATACCGCCGTAAATAGCAGATACCAGAGAGTTGGCGCCTAGACGGTTCGCTCCGTGATATTGATATTCACATTCTCCGGCTGCAAAAAGACCCGGAACGTTCGTCATTTGATTGTAATCAACCCACATGCCGCCCATAGAATAGTGCACAGCCGGGAAGATCTTCATTGGTATTTTACGGGGATCATCCCCCATGAATTTTTCGTAAATTTCAATAATCCCGCCAAGCTTCACGTCCAGCTCTTTCGGATCCTTGTGAGAGAGGTCCAAATACACCATGTTCTCGCCATTAATGCCCAGCCCTTGATCCACACACACATTAAAAATTTCACGTGTAGCAATATCGCGCGGCACCAAGTTACCGTAGGACGGATATTTTTCTTCGAGGAAATACCACGGTTTCCCGTCTTTATAAGTCCAGATACGGCCGCCCTCGCCACGTGCCGATTCCGACATCAGGCGGAGCTTGTCATCTCCCGGAATAGCCGTTGGGTGAATCTGGATAAATTCTCCATTGGCATAATGTACGCCCTGTTGGTACACCGCACTTGCGGCTGTCCCTGTATTAATAACGGAGTTCGTTGTTTTGCCAAAAATAATACCCGGCCCGCCGCTTGCTAAAATAACAGCATCCGCAGGAAAAGTCTCAATCTCCATCGTCTTAAGATTCTGGGCACTGATGCCGCGGCATACACCTTCGTCGTCGATGATAGCTGAAAGGAACTCCCAGTTCTCGCGTTTAGTTACGAGACCTTCAGCTTCCCAGCGGCGCACCTGCTCATCCAACGCGTACAGCAGCTGTTGGCCTGTAGTCGCGCCGGCAAAAGCTGTACGGTGCCGCTTCGTTCCGCCGAAACGACGGAAGTCGAGCAGACCTTCCGGTGTGCGGTTGAACATAACGCCCATCCGGTCCATAAGGTGAATAATACCTGGCGCAGCTTCACACATCGCCTTAACCGGCGGCTGATTCGCCAAAAAGTCACCGCCATAGACGGTGTCGTCAAAATGCTCCCAAGGGGAGTCGCCCTCACCTTTGGTATTTACAGCGCCATTGATGCCGCCTTGCGCACATACGGAGTGTGATCTTTTTACAGGAACTAATGAGAATAAATGGACATGCGCACCGGCTTCCGCTGCCTTGATGGTAGCCATCAGGCCGGCCAGGCCGCCGCCCACGATAATGATATCGGATGTTGCCATGATAGTTCACTCCTTTTATCGAAAATATCAGAAAGGATTCTTAAATTAAATGAAGGTCTTTATGGACTGGGCAATGGTTGCTGCAGTTTGAAATTCACTGTCACGGAAAGTAACCAGCGAAATCAGGAACATGAAAGTTACTAATACAAATATGCCAAGACAGAGGTAAGAAGATACCCGCTGTGCACGTGGACCAACGGTAATTCCCCAGCTGATCAAGAAAGACCAGAGACCGTTCGAGAAGTGGAAGCATGCAGCAACGATACCGATAATATACAGTGTCAGCAGAAGTGGCTGAGTCACGATATCATGCATCAGACCGCCTAATTCTTCGTGCTCCACATTACCCACCGCCACCTGAACCCGTGTTTGGAACAAGTGCCAGACGATAAAGATGAAGGTAACAATACCTGTAATCCGTTGCAGGGTATAACGCCAGTTTCTTTCAATGTTGAAACGGTTCAAGTTCGGCTTGGATTGATACGCAATATAAAGTCCGTATACCCCATGGTACAGCAGAGGAAGCCATATACCGAACAATTCCAGGAAGAAGACGAGCGGCAGGCTGTTCAGCCATAACACGCTGTCAGTGAAACCGGAAGCGCCACCCTCTACAGCCGCAAAATTCGTCATCATGTGCTCAATGAAGAAGGCTCCAAGTGGGATAACGCCTAGCAAGGAATGAATCTTTCTGGAATAAAATCCTTTCATACAAAGTAACCCCTTTCCGATTAAAACAGCGTTTTCATTAATGGGTATTCACCGCCGGAACTACATTTGACACAGGATAACGTTGACAATCCAATGACAATAATTCCTTAATTTACCGTTATCCTAGAGTTTACCGGACTTAGTTTTATTTTTCACAAAATGTGAATATCTTGTGTCACTTTTCATGTTACTCTTTTTTCGCTTATAAGGGAATTGCAATCTAATTATTAAACGTTATACAATAAACGCATAAGAATAGATTTTATATGATAATAATTCTCATTTAGCAAAACAACATTTTCCGACATAACCTGATTTTCCTTATGTAATAAGAACAGTTACTCTTACGGCTATGAATTTCATCACTACTGATCGTACATCGCATTAGGAGAGGAACTCAATTATGTTTGACGATTTAGATGTTTTTGCAGCAGTTGTGGAACATTCCAGCTTAAACCGGGCCTCACGCCAGCTCAATCTATCCCAGCCCGCCTTGTCTCGCAAAATTTCTAAACTCGAGGAACGTCTGGGGGTCGCACTGTTTAATCGTTATGGCAAACGACTGGAGTTAACCGAGGTTGGGCGTCTCACTTATTCCTATGCGCTTGAACAACGGCAGCAGCGTTCGAAGTTTCTGGAGGCTCTTTCCAAATTCAAAGAGGGGGAGCCAAGGCTTGTCACCTTGGGGGCTAGTCTTACCTCCCTGCAGACCACGCTTCCGCCGCTGGTAAACGCTTATATGGACAAATATCCGACCGCAGAGCTGAAGCTGATCACTGGCCGAACGCATGAGATCGTATCCTCAGTTAGTGAGGGAAAATCAGATGTAGGTCTGATCGCTTCCTCTATTCAAGAACCCGGGTTGCGCTGCATTTCTCTATTTGAGGATCAACTGCGACTAGTCGTCTCAGAGCAGCATCCTTTAAATTTATCTTCCAAGCTAACCATGGATAATCTATCCCGGCTGCCTATGATTCTCTTCTCAAAGGGGACCTGGTACCGGCGTCTGACGGACGATCTATTCCAGCGCTGCGGGATTGATCCCGATGTGCGCATGGAGATTGACTCCTTCGAAGCCATCGTACGGCTGCTTCCGACCGTCAAAGCGGCTGCGTTACTGCCAAAGTCTTATCTGCGTCCAGAACTGCTGAACGGCGGCGGGCTGGTGTCCTTACATATCAAGGAGCTGGAGCAAACTCAACGGACCACCTGCCTGATCTACCGTGACGATGGAAGCATGAGCACGGCGGCTCGCAGTCTGGTGCAAGTTACCGAAGAGATGTTTCTGACAGAACGCGAGCAGTAAAGCCGGACCAAATGAATCAAGGGGCGCACCTAGTGATCTCCAAATGAGGCAATAAGTGAAGTACTTATAGCGTAATTAGGGAATTTCTCCCTGAAGTTCAGAGATTTCTGTTCAGCAGACTTAAAATTAGGGAAAACTTCCCTAATTTTCGGCCGATTCAGTAACTAATTAAGGAATCCCTCTGTTTATTAGGGAGGAATTCCCTAATGTCGTTCATTTAGAGCGAATAGCGGCTATTTTCAGGGAGTTTTTCCCCAACTAGTTTAAAACCCACTCTGTACATCGCACAAACAAAGAACACATATCGCTTTTCGCCACACATATTTCACCGTCACAGATACCACAAATCATCTAATTGCAAGCCGTACGATAACCACACCTAGCAAGTCGCGCACCGACCAAACCAACATTATAGAACACTACGCATGGTCCATAGTCATATGGCATATTAAAATCCAATACGTTTCCTACTCTTTACTCCATAAAAAAGAAGCTGCCCCCAAGTAGAATTCACTACTTTTGAGTCAGCTTCTTTTCCTATGATTCTTGGTTCACAACTTCACTCTCAAAACGGTCAATACTTTCATTAGGACCAATGAGTACCATAACATCGCCTTCACTTAAATAATCATGGGCAGTTGGAGCGACGATTATTCCGCTTTCCCTATTTAGGGCAACAATACTGCAGCCATATTTAGCTCTTGTATTTAAATCAGACAAGCTTCTGCCGTTCATGCAGGACGGTACGGTCAGCTCGACAATTTTATAATCCTTGGACAGTTCAATATAATCCAGCAAATTGGGCGTCACCAGCTGATGTGCCACACGAATCCCCATATCCCGCTCCGGAAAAATAACCCGATCAACCCCCAGCCGCGACAGTGCGCGGCCATGAAGGATAGAGATTGCCTTAGCCACCACTTGCTTGACTCCAATCTCCTTCAACAAAATGGCCGCCAGAATGCTTCTCTCCATATTGTCACCAATCGCAACAATCCCACAATCAAAGTTCCGTACACCAAGCGAGCGCATAATTCCCTCATCTGTAGCATCTGCTACTACCGTATGCGTCAGCTGATCGCTCATTTCCTCCACGCGTTCTTCATGGTGGTCAATGCCGAGCACCTCGTAGCCCATTTCCATCAGCTCAAGCGCCAGGCTTGAACCGAAGCGACCTAAGCCGATTACTACAAATTGCTGTGCTTTCATTTCTAATTAACTCCTATCCAATAATTATTTTACCTTCCGGATACTTATACAGTGGTTTACCCTGTTTGGGACCGAGTGCATACGCTAAGGTTAGTGGACCTAGCCGACCTGCAAACATCGTCAGACAGAGTAGAACCTTACCGATCGCTGACAGTTCCGGAGTTAGCCCCATAGTCAGTCCTACCGTAGCAAAGGCGGAGGTCGTCTCAAACAAGATTGCCAAGAAATTACTGTCTTCAGTTGTGGAGAGTATCATCGACACAGAGGCGATTAACAACAAAGCCAGCAGCGTGATCGTTAATGCCTTGTAGATGCGCTCTTGAGCCAGCCGATAACGGAACAACACAACATCTTCCCGTCCACGCAGCATAGCAATTACAGCACCAATCATCATTGTAAAGGTTGTTGTCTTGATCCCGCCGCCCGTTGAGCCCGGAGAAGCACCAATAAACATAAGAATCACTATAAAAAATTGTGTAGCCTGCCGAAGTCCAGCAATATCTACTGTGTTCGCGCCAGCCGTACGGGGAGACACGGATTGAAAGAAGGCCGATAATATTTTACCGCCGAAATTCAGTGAACCCAGGGTACGAGTGTTAGTAAACTCAAATATAAAAATAACCAAAGCTCCGATCAGAATCAGCCCTGTGCTGGTGGACAGGACAACTTTACTATGTAGAGACAGCCTGCGGGTTACCCGAAACTCCACCAGATCTGACATTACAATAAAACCAATCCCCCCGGAGACAATCAGAAACATTACAATAATATTCACAAGCGGATCATATACATAATCAGTTAAACTGCGAAAATCCCCAAAAATATCGAACCCCGCATTATTAAACATAGACACCGCATGAAATATGCCATAATAAATCGCTTTTCCCAACGGCATATCAAAAGCCCAGCGAATAGACAGCAGCACAGCGGCACAGCCTTCTATGACAAGAGAATATATGAGGACTCTCCGGATCAGTCGCACAATTCCTTCCATAGAGCCTTGATTCATGGCTTCCTGTAGGATTAGCCTGTCCCGCAAAGATATTTTACGCTTTAACACCAGTGAAAATAGAGTGGCCATGGTCATAAAACCTAAGCCGCCGATCTGGATCAGGATCATAATTACGGTTTTCCCAAAAATGGTGAACGAAGTTCCGGTATCCAGCACAACAAGCCCTGTAACACAGGTTGCCGACGTTGAAGTAAATAATGCATCAATAAATTCCACGGAATTCCCGCTTGTGCTTGAGATGGGCAGCATAAGCAGCAGGGCCCCTATCAGAATGATCGATGCAAAACCAAGCACCAGTATCTGCGGCGGCGAGAGCTTCAGAAACTTAAATTCAGAAATCCTGCGAAACTGTGAAGCCACTTTGCTCACCTTCTTATCAAAAATTCCAACAAAAAAAGCACTGGAAAACCAATGCTGACTTGGTTCCTGCAGTAAATTAGCCTACGAGGTTAGCTGTCGGATTCGGACTGTGCAGGCTGCCCTATTCGTTCCCAGAACGAAATTCACCCCTGATGAAAGTGCCATTTATCGTGTACACTCCACTTTTCATCACTTCTTATGGTTCCCCCGTTTTCACCAGAAATTCGGCTACTATACAATTGCATACAAATTATATACGTTATTTAGTGAATTCACAAAGACACAATTAATGCTCATTCACATGAAAAAATGCGGTTTAAAGAGACTGCATCAAAAGGAGTGCCTTTTCTCATCACTTTTCCGTGTTTTCCCTGCAATTACACCGATTCTCATCATTCGTGCAGAAATGAACACGATAAAATTCATGGTATAAATTCACATGACTATTCTATACTATCTCTATTACCCATAAAAAGAACATATAATGTTTTTTGTAACCAACCAGGCACTAATACTATAATGGAACATAACATTGTCACAGTACATAACAAGGAGGCGTTACATGAATCCCGTCGGCCAGCCCTTACAGCAACGTGCCCTCTCCAAGAGGCTCATCATCTCGGGCATTATCGGTCTTATTCTATTTATTATGTTTCAGATTTCCCCTTCACTGCTTAGTAGCCCTACAGGTGAAGATACCACCGTCATTAGCAAGGCAGAAGCCCGTGACCAAGCCATATTATTCGCAGAACAAAAGCTCAACTACACCGAAGCACCAAACGATCAATGGAATGTACTTTACCAGACGGACTCTTCCTTTTATGGTTATATGTCTCGCGAGAAGCTTGTGGAGGACTACACCAAGAAAAAATTGGATCAAAAATATCCTTTTGATGTCTTTCGGGCAACGCTTACTCCTTCAGCGGAGCAAGAGCCGCAAATCATCGTTGACCTCAATATGTATACCGGTAAGATTGTCGCTTTCTCAAAGGCTGCAAAAGTTGTCTCCGAAGAGGGGCCAGGCATTGCTTCCGTTGGTGCAAAAGAGGACAAGGGAGCTGACCTCACTCTAGCACAGAAGGAGAATCTTGCTCGTCCTTGGCTTCAAGAATGGGAAGTAAATCCTGCCAAGCTACAAATTGAATCCAATACAGGAAGCCATGGGCTAGTGTATACGGATAGTACTGTTCAGGTCGGCGAATCCTTATTGCACTATTATTTTGATTTCAGTGGAGAGCAGGTATCCAGCTTTAATGCCGGATTCACTGCACCGGCTTGGCATACCTCCTACGTACAAGGACAGACCTCTTTAGCGGAAAAGCTAACATTATTCGGTTACGGTATACCCACACTGATTTTAGGAATTCTGGCACTCGTCTACAGTATTCTTAGAAGAGAGCATACTTCCTTTAAACGTGGAGTATTCCTAAGCTCAGCCTATTTTGTAATCATGATGATCAGCACCTATAATATGCTTCCTGAATCAACGGGCGAAGGGCTAGAAGCACAGATTACCTCTGTCATTATGTTTATCATTTATGCTTTGTACAGCCTGCTGATGTCCTCCTTGCTCTACTTCTCTTTAGTGGGCGGTAATGGCCTATGGCGAAAAGAGGAAGGCATGAACCCTTGGCCCCGCGCCAAAGAGCCCGGCTATGGACAATATGTGTTGGACAGTATCCG
Organism: Paenibacillus sp. FSL H7-0323; assembly: GCF_038002725.1. Taxonomy (NCBI): domain Bacteria; kingdom Bacillati; phylum Bacillota; class Bacilli; order Caryophanales; family Paenibacillaceae; genus Paenibacillus; species Paenibacillus sp. FSL H7-0323. Next base: position 3,791,472 of record NZ_JBBODB010000001.1, read on the forward strand.
GGCTGGATACATCTGGGCTTTCGTTCTGCTAGGGGTGCAGACGGTTATGTTCATCATATTATCGTTTACCTTGCACAATTGGTCTACTACAGACGCCACCCAATCTCCTTATAACATGAGATATGCTTGGCTTCTGCCTATCGTCGCATGGCTCGCTGGTTTATCTGAGGAAGCCATTTATCGCTTTTTCGGAATTCCTATGCTGAAAAAGGTGTTCCGGAACACTTTTATCGCTTGCTTGATCACCACGCTGGTTTGGGCGTTTGGCCATACGTTATATCCGATCTATCCCATCAGCTCCCGTCCCATTGAGCTGACTGTAATCGGGCTGCTGTTCAGCTATATTTTCCTTCGTTACGGGTTTATTGCTGTCATGTTCAGCCACGTCGTGTTTGACAGCATCCTGATGGGCGCTACGCTGATCTTTATGAAGGAGAGCGTAAATGTAGGCGCGGGTATCTTCGCGATTATTATGCCGTTCATAGTCGCTTACATCGTCTATCGATTTAATCCACCACAGAAGCCTAAGCCGGTGGAGCCTTCTTCTTTGATTTAAACTAATGTGAAGACGTAATGAAATTAAAAAAGGGCATCAAAGCCGCTTTAGTCGCTGCTTTGATACCCTTTTTCTTTTGTCACCATTGCTATGAGGTTGGCTCTTCATCCTTGAGCGCATCAAGAATTTGTTTTGCCAGCTTTTCTCCAATAGAAAGTGTACGGAAATCATCCACGGAGGCTTCTTTAATTTTCTTAAGCGATCCGAAATGCTTTAGCAGCGCTTTACGGCGCTTCTCACCTATACCAGGTATAGAGTCCAGCTTGGAGGTAACCATGGACTTCCCGCGCTGTTCACGGTGGAAGGTGATCGCGAACCTATGGACCTCATCCTGAATCCGCTGCAAAAGGTAAAATTCCTGACTGTCCCGGGCTAGCGCGACAGGCTCTGGCGGATCTCCAACCAAAAGCTGAGCCGTCTTATGCTTATCATCCTTAACAAGGCCGCAGACCGGAATGAATAATCCCAGCTCATTCTCCAGAATATCAATAGCAGAGGAGATTTGCCCTTTCCCTCCATCGACCACGATAAGATCCGGTATCGGAAGATTCTCCTTCAATACCCGCTCATATCGCCGCCGAATGACCTCGCGCATCGTTCCATAATCATCCGCACCCACCACCGTACGAACCTTATATTTACGGTACTCTTTTCGTGCAGGCTTGCCATCAATGAAGACAACCATCGCTGAGACCGGATTAGTCCCCTGAATGTTCGAGTTATCGAACGCCTCAATACGGCTCAAGCGTTCAAGCCCCAAGCTCTCGCCTAAGCTGATCGCTGCTCCAGAGGTACGCTCTTCATCCCGTTCAATCAGCCGGAATTTCTCGTCGATAGCCACTCTTGCATTTTGGCAAGCCATGCCAACCATCTGCTTCTTAAGACCGCGTTGTGGCACAAGCACCTTAATGCCCAGCCACTCCTGCAGAATGGAGGCGCCGCCAGCGGCATCCACGATCCCAGCTGCCGCAGCTTCCTCCGCCGCCGTCGCACGTGCCTCAGCCTCTTCAGCCGATTCAGGGGTATCTTCACCCTGTTGTAAATCCGCTTCTGCTGGAGCAGCTATGGCGATCTCGGGTTTAGTCTCTTTATTAGCCAGAGATTCCTCATCGAGCACATCCGGCAGCAGGATCTCCTGCGGCAAAGCGGGATTATCACTATAATACTGCGTCACATAAGACATAAAGTCACTGTAGGCTTCACCATAGAACGGGAACACGGAGGAATGGCGCTGAATCATCTTCCCTTGTCTCATGTACAGAATCTGTACACACATCCATCCCTTGTCTACAGCATAACCAAATACATCCCGGTCCTTAGTATCTGTAGTGTTGATCTTCTGCTTCTCCATCAATGCATCGATATGGATAATCTGATCCCGCAGTTCCTTCGCCCGCTCAAAATATAATTCCTCAGCAGCTTCCTGCATTTTTTGCTGTAAATCCTTTTTAACCGCCTCATGACCTCCGCCTAGAAAAGCAGCGATGTCCTGCGTAATCTGCTCATACTCGGATTTCTGAACCTCCTTCTCACACGGTGCCAAACACTGGCCCATGTGATAGTAAAGACAGACCTCCTTTGGCATCACGCCACATTTACGAAGCGGGTACATACGATCTAGGAGCTTTTTTGTCTGCTGAGCAGCATAAGCATTAGGATAAGGGCCAAAATATTTTGCTTTATCTTTAATCACCCGGCGTGTAACCTCAAGGCGCGGGTGAGTTTCATTCGTTATTTTTATATAAGGAAACGTCTTGTCGTCTTTCAAAAGCACATTATAACGCGGCATATGTTTCTTAATCAGATTACACTCTAGAATGAGCGCTTCCATGTTACTGGACGTAACGATGTATTCAAAATCAGCAATATTAGCGACAAGCCGCTGCGTTTTACCATTATGACTGCCTGTAAAATAAGAGCGTACCCGATTCTTAAGTACCTTCGCTTTGCCCACATAAATAATAGTGCCTTCCTGATTCTTCATCAGATAGCAGCCAGGCAGATCGGGTAGTAGTGCCAGTTTATTGCGGATATTGTCCAAAATGATCCCCTCCAGCTAAATTGGACCCATGATTAGTTGGCATTCAGCACACAAAACGCCTCCGGAATGAACCGAAGGCGCTGAGTGGCAGGGCCGAGGCCCGAACAGTAGCATCTATCAATTATTGATGTTTTGCTACGATATTTTTCAGGGATTCTTTGGAGTTCAGTCCCACAACTTTATCTACCGGTTGACCATCTTTGAAGAAGATCAGAGTTGGGATACTCATAACACCAAAACGGGAAGCCGTTTCCGGATTCTCATCCACATTCAATTTTGCAATTTTCACGTCGTCTCCGAGCTCTGTGGACAATTCATCCAAGATTGGAGCGAGCATTTTACAAGGACCACACCAAGGAGCCCAGAAGTCTACTACTACAGTACCTTGACCTTCCACTTCGTTACTGAAGGATTGGTCAGACACGTTCACGATAGCCATGATATTGTTCCTCCTTTAAGTTTTGCGAAGCATTACGCACATCTTAAGCCAAAGCTTAGTTCATGGAAGCTGCTCCGAAATATGAGTTAATAAATTGTTTCATGTAATATGATAACCAAATTACCACTTACCGACACATTACAAGTATAACATATCTTTATGGGATATGTGAAATATCACTCGCAATTATATTGCCTTCAATGTATTTTTTTTGCGTACTCTTTTCTTTACAACCTCCCCAGCATTTCGGTATACTTAAAGAAAGCGCATTAATTGTCAATGACTTATTTCATAAACTAATGTCAATTTGCATCTAATAATACAGGGCTTGTCCCTGTAAGGAGGCAGAAACTATGGATGTTAACGCGCAAGTACGGGACCCACGAGAACATATCAACGAAGAACCCCGCAATGATCTTGGGGATTTAATGACCGGATTTTTCGGAATGACCACGTTTATGACGGTTGTCTTTTTCGGAATGGTCATCCTTAAGTTTATTCTCTCGGAGTAAAGGAATCATCGCACAATAAAAAGAAGCTGTCTCAAAAGTAGTGAATGCTACTTATGGGGCGGCTTCTTTTTTTGGAATAATGAGGGAAAACCTCCCTGATTATAGCTGATATTTGCTATAAATGAACGGAATCAGGGAATTCCTCCCTAATAATCGGGAGAATATCTGTTTTCGCTGACGAATCAGTTCATTTTTAGGGAGACTTTCCCTAATTATCGATCAGATTCAGTATGCCCGCCAGATGCTGCAACCCGAAAGTGTGTTTGAACAAGTGAAAAACAATCAGGACTTAAGACGATCCTGCTTCGTAGCAGGGAAAAAGCGGCGTTTGAGTTCGAATAACTAAAAAAACGAAGAGCAGCGATCCTCCAATAAAAGAGGAATCACTGCTCTTTTGAATTTTACATTATGAATATTCCAGGCTTATCTATTGGCCCCTCTTTGATTCTCCCCATGCAGTGGAAGAACATCCACAAAAGGAGCAATGCGATCCATTAGTCGTTGGCCTTTATAGACCTCTTCACCATCTTTGCTCGTAAAGCTAAGATGTTTCTCCAAGCCATCCAACGGATAATTCGAGGTGTAGAAGGTTGGTTTGCGGTTCATCCGATAATTCAAGATCGCCCCAAGTACATGATCACGAGCCCAAGGATTCAAATTTTCCGCACCAATGTCATCAAAAATAAGTAAATCGCAGTTTTTCATTGTATCGACAGTTTCCTTCATCTTCTGGCCATCCATCATGATCGATTTCAAGTCCTCTATAAAGTCTGGCATGTATACGATCACTCCGGTATATCCAGCAACAGCAAGCTCATGCAGCAAATAACACATCAAAAAAGTTTTGCCTGTTCCGAAAGAGCCATGTAAATAAATGCCGCGTGAAGTCAGGCCTTCCTCTTTAACATTCGTGATATAATCAAATATTTTATTCACAGCCGAGACCCGGCGCGGGTCTTTGCCCATAATATCTATCTCATCATAACCGCCGTTAAGTACACGCTCGTCCACATAAAAGCTACGAATACGTTTGCGGATGTTATCCTGATTATCTTGTGCCACTTTAAGCCGGCATGCCGTCTTGCGTTCATATAGATCCACTGAACCATTCACAGTTTCTACCGTTAGTTTACTATAATGGCCAGGAAAATCATTTGGACACTTCTCTAGTCCTGGGCAGTTCGCACAGTTTCGGCTTTCCTCTACATATTGATACAGGCGACTCATATGAAGCCGCAGTCGTGATTCGTCCAGTTCAGGATGTTCGGACTGTAATGCCTTCACAAGTGGATGATTGAATAACCCCTGTTCAAGATCGCGTTGACGCTGCCGTAGAGTTGGATTGTTGATCGAACGAAGTACATCGCCCATAGACTCCATTGTTCCACCTCTCTTTCATTAAGGCGTTTGCGATACGCCTTTTTTCTTACTAGCCTTAATTTCTGCCGCTTTCTTCATCATCGCCGCGAATTCCTCTTCCGATACTGTTCCGGCACTTCCATCATCCAGCACAATCGGAATTTCCGGTTTATTGGATCGACCTGTATTTTTGGCATAAGAACGTGATCGTGTTCCTCCAGCCGTATTAGCCGTTGTCCCCTTGCCCTTCACTTTGGACTGATCTCTAATATATCTTACAGCCTTCTCGTAGGTGTTCACTTGTTTAACCAGCATATTGGAGGCGATAGCCTCTACAAAATTGCGGTTCATCCGCTGTTCTCCACCCGAGGCTACCATAGTCATTAAATAATGAATGAGTACATTAATTACTTCACCGCTCAGCTTATAGTTCAGATCTATTTTCTCGAACATATCCATCAGATGGCTGGGTACTGCACCCGGGAAAAAGGTTTGTAGCAGTCTTGTATAAGGTTCGTTTCGCAGCATCATATTATATTGGTGAATGTCACACTTGGACAAAAATTGTGGCGGTACTTCTACATAAAACTCCATCTCTACTGATTGCTCTGGTGGTGCTATAGAATCATCATTCTCTTCGGTCGCACTGGACCGGATAGAAACAACTTTCGCAGCTGCAATTTCACGTTTTTCCTGTCGTTTCATATCTTGCCTGAAATGTTGGCTCGCTTTATATTGCAACGCATCCAGCATGACCTCGCCCTCCGGTGAGAACACTCCATCCTCATCCAGCAAACGACATAAATCCTGCGGACTCAGTTCGTATTTATGAGCAACATAGTTAATTACACCCATTTGAGTATGGTCAAAGCGCAGTTTTTCTACATGAGCCCGATTCACAGACTCCCGTGGAAAACGCAAAATAATGTCACTATATCCGATTGCCTGCTCTCCGGATTCAAGCGTGCCGGGCTGTCGAACAGAGGCTACCTCTGCCAAAGCTTGCTCCAGCTCATAATCAATGACATGTGTATTAAGTTGAAAAATATCATAAAAAGGCACGGAAATATTCTCTTTGCCTATAGATCTGCGACTCCACTCTTCCGGCTCGCGATTCCAGAACTGTTCCCGTAAGGACAGCACAGCAAATTTGCCAATCTTATCACGTAACAGCAAGGTTAAATGCTGAGTGGCAAAAAAGTCGGCTGGCGATAGCGGCGGCATTAGCTCATATTCATATAAATAATCATCTGTTTCCGGCACATAGATTCGACAGGTCTGCAACAGACCCACTGCTTCTAACCGGGAAGCCTGATCAATTAAATATTTGCGGCCTTTCTCATTGGGTTCAACACCCAAAGTCATAAATAGCCTGCGCTGTTGCTCCACTCCAGAATAGCCAATGCTATCTGCTGGCACATGTTCAACCAGCAAGCGATAGAAACTGATTGCAAAGGCTCCTACCATAGGTTGATATACAGAGCTAAGCATACGTCCATCTATAACACTAAGACCAAATTCGCGGGAAACGCAGTACCGATGATGTTCGGTGAAATGATGTAAGTTACTCATCCGCATCTACGGATACCCCCTTGTTTACACGAATTCATACAGGATTCTATTCTATCACAAATTAACATAGCGAAAATGTAAATAAAATCCCAATTTCGACTCTTTTCGCAATATAATCAACTTCTTCTTACGAATAACTACCTCTATTAAACAAGAAGAAACGGCTTCGCCGTCCTCTAAAGAGGAAGGTATCCCGTTTCTCGCAGAAATATAAGACTGATTCATAACATAGGCTCTTTCAAATCTTTAAAACATCTTGTAACCGCCAAAGCGCAGCTTTTGAATGGTCCATCCACTAAGTATAGCACCTGCAAGACCAGCGACACCTGTAAGATAATCAACAAAGTGGAAACTGGAGAGATGCTCCCAGAGCGACATCGCGTTTCTATCCCAAATAGAATAGATTACGACGGGTAGAATAATAAGTACGAATAGATAAGCGGGAAACCAGGTTGTCTTCATTAACATGTTAAGAATAAAGCCGATACCAAACATCATCACAAAGAATAAAACGGCTAGGATAAACACTGGAATAAATCCCATCTTACCGTCTCCACCCCTTTCTATAAAGAAGCGCACATCTTTTACAAGCTAGTAGTAAGTTTACTAGAAAAAATGTCACGAAGCAATGAACTTTATTCAAATTCACGCACTAATTCGCACACTTAGAGGATGCCTCCGTTTGCTCTTGGCGGCTTGATTGCGATACAATGCAAGTAGATTAATCAGATCATACATAGCCTATGAAGCAGATGCTTCGTAAGACTAAGTTTATGCTTCAATTGCGAGTTTTACGCGATGTTATTTTGGGCGAGGCTTATGCTTCGTAAAACTAAGCGTATGCTTTCGAAGCAAGTTTTACGCGATGTTATTTTGGGCGAGGCTTATGCTTCGTAAAACTTTTAAGGAGTGAGATCATGATCGAAGCCGCTTTGACACTGGAAGGCTGGTATGCACTGCATGACTTCCGCTCTCTGAACTGGACCGCTTGGACGGCAGCAGATGATGAAGAACGTGCCGTTGCCCTGGAAGAACTACATGCTTTTATGCAGGAATGGAGCCCTGTTGAGGAAGCTAAAGAAGGCAGCACCGCAGTATACTCCATAGTGGGCCAAAAGGCCGATTTTGTAATGATGTTTTTGCGCGAAAGCCTAGAAGCTTTGAACCAGCTTGAGACCGCCTTTAACAAAATCGCTTTTGCTCAATATACAACCAAAGCTTATTCATATGTAAGTATTGTTGAATTAAGCAACTACGCTGCTGGCGGCAGTGGCAGCGACGGTAGCGACCCTATGCAGAATCCGCATGTTGCCGCACGTCTAAAGCCTATTTTACCGCAAGCGAAACACATCTGTTTCTACCCTATGAACAAAAAACGCGAGCTTGCCGATAACTGGTACATGCTTGATATGGACAAACGCCGGGAGCTCATGGCTTCACACGGGTTAATTGGACGTTCATATGCAGGTAAAGTGAAGCAAATTATCACCGGCTCCGTCGGTTTTGATGACTGGGAATGGGGCGTGACTCTGTTCGCTGAAGATGCACTGCAATTCAAAAAGCTGGTATACGAAATGCGTTTTGACGAAGTAAGTGCTCGCTACGGCGAATTCGGACCTTTTTATGTCGGCAATCTGCTGACTGAAGAATCTTTTGAAGAAATGCTCAAGCTGTAACAACAAAAAAAGGGTGTGTCTCCAGTTCGCATGGAGACACACCCTTTTTAACTGCCATATGATTAGATTAAGACACCGAAGTTCCTGAATCCTCATCTTCGTTATCCTCATCATCTTCACGTAAACTTTCCAGATATTCAGCCGTGGCCCGATCCCGAGCGCGCCCTTTATCCTTCAGGCGTTCGATACCAGGGAGAATGAGCAGATCAATTTCCTTCTGAACGATATAAGCCAGATCATACTGGTTCTGATCCTCCAGATAAGATCCAACCTCTATCAGTCCGTTATAACGGTCCAATTCTTCACGAGTCAGCAGTCCGCGTACCTGTACGCTGCAATGGCGCATCTTATAAGAATCTTCCTTTTTTCAGAACCAGCGGAATTCCGCCGATAATGAACAAGTAGCGCATATCTACAACTTTTTTCAACTGAGCTGCAGTCCAGCCCTTGTAAGTTTTGCTGCCTACTACAGCGATTCCTTGGCCTTTGCCTAGGGAAGCTACGGTTCCTTTATTGCTGAATGCGAATTTCTTCGGCTGTTGATTGCGGATTGCCGCCACCAAATTATGCGCACAGCATTCACCCTGCTGCATAGCAATCTGAGCGGTTGGCGGGTAAGGGCGTCCTTCCGGATTAATCATAAGGGAGCCATCACCAATAATGAAGATATTCTCTTGGCCCGGTGCACGTAGATATTCATCTACCTTCACGCGCCCACGCATAGCTTCAAATCCGGCAGCCTCAATAAGACGATTGCCACGGATTCCGCCTGTCCAAATAATTGTGGAGGCTTTGATTTCTTCGCCTGATGCCAGAATTACCCCGTTTGGCAGACACTCCTTGATCGCAACACCCATCTTGAAGGTAACTCCCTTTTTGGTGAGCAAGTCCATCGCATACTCAACAAGCTCAGGAGCAAAACCAGGCAGTGCTGTCGGAGCAGCCTCTATGTTATATATATTAACCATACTTGGATCAACGTCATATTCTTTACACAGTCCAGGGATACGGTCAGCTAATTCAGCTACAAATTCGATACCGCTAAAGCCGGCACCACCGACAACAAAATTAATATGCTCCTGAGCATTGTTCTCGTTCTTGTACTTAGCGAATTGATATTCAATATGCTCGCGGATTAAACGAACGGAATTGATGCTCCGGATTGTCAGTGCGTATTTATCAAGTCCAGGAATACCAAATGTTTCAGGCTCTCCACCTAAAGCAATGACAAGATAATCGTACGATAGGGTACCATCCTCCAAAATAATCTTTTTCTGCTGAGTACGAATTTCCTGAACAGATGACTTCACGAGGTCGATCTTGAATTCATCGATTAGTTTCGAAATGGACACCCGAGTGTGTTCAATACTGTCCGTACCCGCCGCAGGCATATGTAGATGGGTAGTAAAATAGTGGTACTCGTGACGGTTTACAAGCGTGACATCCGCTTCATTATAATTCAAAGCCTTCTGCAAGCGCTGTGCGGTCAAAATACCCCCATAGCCCGCGCCTAAGATAACGATTTTGGGAATACTACTCATGTTCCGGCTCCTTCCAAGAGGTAAATCTGTCTTTGTATTTTTTATTAAAACAATGTACGGTCCTTTTTGTGAATTTATACACTTATATTTAGAAGAAATTCCAATCAAACTTGAAGCATTTCTAAATTGACCATATCCATTGTAAACCTTAGTGTAGCATTAATCAAACATTAAAATACTAAAAAACGTCACACTTTTATTGACTTCTAAAGTCTTTCTTTGCAGGTATGTGTCACAATGATTATAATAAGTAGGTACACAAGTATGGCAAAATGAATATATCAACTCGGAGGTGTAATATCCCGTGACCCAAGAGCAATCCAGCGTTCCTATGAGCGACCTTTTAATCATAGGTGGCGGGCCAGCTGGCATGTTTGCCGCATTTTACGGCGGAATGCGTCAGGCATCAGTAACCCTTATTGAAAGTATGCCCCAATTGGGGGGACAACTTGCTGCCCTTTATCCAGAAAAATACATTTATGATGTGGCAGGTTTTCCAAAAGTAACAGCACAAGAATTGGTCGACAACCTGTCTCGGCAAATGGATATGTTCCAATCCAATATCCGGCTGGAGGAGAAAGTGATTTCTGTTCAAAAACGGGACGAACGTCATTTTGTGGTTACAACCGATGTAGCCGAATACCACAGTAAGGCGATCATCATTACAGCTGGTGTAGGTGCATTTGAACCTCGTCGTTTGGAATTACCCAACGCTGGACGTTTTGAAAAAGCAAACCTCCATTATTTTGTAAATGATTTAAATGCCTTTAAAGATAAAAAAGTTCTGATCAGCGGTGGCGGTGACTCTGCAGTTGACTGGGCGCTCATGCTGGAACCCATCGCTGAACAGGTAACCCTGATTCACCGCCGGGATAAATTCCGTGCGCATGAACATAGCGTTGAGAACCTGATGGCTTCCAAGGTTAACGTAGTTACCCCTACTGAAATTACAGAGCTGCATGGTGATGAGTTCATTACCAAGGTTACATTGTCAAATATCAAGACCAAAGAAACTCAAGAAATTGAAGTGGACAGCGTTATTGTTAACTTCGGATTCATCTCTTCCCTAGGTCCTATTGCCGAATGGGGTATTGATATTGAGGGGAACTCCATTGTTGTTGACTCCCGTATGGAAACAAGCATTCCAGGCATTTTTGCTGCCGGCGATATCACAACTTATCCTGGTAAGCTGAAGCTGATTGCTGTAGGATTTGGCGAAGCTCCAACGGCTGTGAATAATGCTAAGGTGTACATTGATCCAGAAGCGAAGCTATCACCGGGTCACAGCAGTAATATGAAACTCTAAATCTATTAACACAATAAAAAAGGGTATTCTTACAGACCTGTTAATAACAGCCTGTGAGGATACCCTTTTATGTTTGTTTGTGCCTCGCGGTTTTATATATGTAGCCTGCTACAAAGTTATCCTTTGCGCTTTTTAATGAAGAACCGCATGTACTGGAGAGTGTAAGTTTCGTTTGCGAATTTCAACGAGTAGAAGAGCGATGAAATCATGCTCTAGTTGCAGCTCTATTGCTCTATGGTAAGAGTCAAGCAGCATCTCATCCGACAATTCAACCATAAACTTCATCTACCTTTCCTTTATTTGGATCTGAATCTATCATATCAAACTATCATTTTTCGAACAAGCGTTCGCGTTATCCACAAGTACATGTGGAAATCCTGTGTATAAAATGTGTGTAAGCGTTATAAAGGTACTAGCTACACAGTGGACTATGGGGATAATAGTTATACACAGGATTGAACCACTTGTATAAAGCAAAAAATATATTTTTATTGTAAATAAATTACAATGTTATTTACCCCAAAAGAACGCAACTAAACGCAATTTTATCTTACTACTCTATTATCGTCAATTCTTAAAATAATTGTTAATTTATTGAGGTCTTGTATTAACCTCCAAAATCCATATTTTCCCCGAATAATCCACAGCATAATCAAAGCCCAGCTCACCTATTCCCGGAAAATGCCGTTCCATAATTCCGATACATACATGGGTTAGTCTCCGCATTTCTGCTTTCTTCGCTGAAGCTTTAATCCGCGGCAACGATCTACGAAGTCCTTCACGACATGATAGCATCGTTCCCCCTTTACAAAGATTGGTTACGAACAGACCTGGCCGAGCCAATCTCCCTACCATGGAGCGAAATTCCCAAACCTCACCATTCTTAACTACTTTGACCCGATAATCAATAGGCCGTCCACCGATTCTCGCCAGGGAAATCCCTTGTTGAATCAAATATCTGCGTCTTGCCTTCACAGTATTAAGCGCACGTCTCATGGATCCAAAATCCTTGTAAATTCGAGTTCTGTCCATATAGGTGAATCCATAACCGCGACTATCCCGAAAAACTTTGATTACACCGTAACCTCCGCCACCCACAATAGGTTTAATGACAACATTTCCATATCTACGAAGCATTGCCAGGAGCGTTTCTGCCCTGTACCCCCTCGTCATTGGGATATAGGGTGCAACCCGAGCGTCGGTCAGCAACGCCTCTGTCTTCAGCCACTTACTGGCCAATTGTCTTCCTGCCATCGTCCTTTCCCTCCCTTCACAATCCAGCCTACCCTATACATTACTCAGAGAAGGTCTCGCCCTCTTGTATGATTGTCCGTGTAAGATGCCGCTCTTAGCAAAAAGGGCTTAGTGTTTAGCACAGCATCAGTCGACAGCGACAGGGTACAACCGCGGATTTTGTAGATTCAGTTCTCAAGAAATTCGACATCAATATCTTAATGGATGAGTTCACTATAACTAGAATAATCTTCAAAATCGTTGTATTATTAATAGCGGTTACATTTTCAATTTCTACTATTATAGTGAGTACTAACAGAATCACTAAAAAGCACAGCGCGGGGAGGGCTCAGAATGGCACAGTTTTTTGAGGTTTTATATTGGGTGGCTATGCTTGGGATGTCCATTGTATTGGCTGGAACGACTATACTGATCTGCGCCATTGGCTTTAAATTTATTAAAGACAAACGCAGAGCACTGGGTACGGGCTGTATCGCCTTCTCCCTTGGAGCTGCAGCACTCATCGTATTTATGATTAATTACAAGTTTATTATTCCAGCCTAATGTACGCAGGGACTGCCTATAAACAGCTTATTTCTATGCACAGACGGTCCGACCATCGCAAAAAACAACAGAGCAGCGATTCTCCAGTTATGTGGAGAATCGCTGCTCTGTGTTTTTAAACAATAGCTATCTGCTTCAACAGTGTCGTTAACCCATGAGCATTTCGGACCCAGATGACGTTATTTGCAGATTTTCAACCTTTGAGGCGTGGTTTCGGACCAGTGACACTATCGCTTAGAAAGAGCTTCATATTTACTGATTTTCATAGCAATAGCAGCAATTCGATCCGTTGGCACCACAAATATGGAAAAATGCGGCGTTTAGGGTCCTCTATGTCCGATACCTGGCTTGCGATACATGGTTAGCGATATATCGTTCGTGATACATGGTTAGCGATATATCGTTTGCTTCCTATGTAAAAGAATAAAGAGCTACCCCAGCGCCCATTAAATGGCTTCTGAGAAACTCCCCTATTACTCATAAATCCAGCGACAGGCGTATCATATCTATGACTTGAATCCCATTTTCAAAGATTTCTTCACTGTAATGCCTAATAAAAAAATCTCTATCAATGCCGGTGATTCTGAATCCACATTTCTGATAAAGTGCCAATTGTCCAACGCTCGAATTTCCTGTGCCAATTTCAATGGTTTTTACCCCAAGCAGCTTGGCATTCTGAATCGCATGGTTCAGCAGCTGCTTACCTATTCCTTGCCCGTGTTTATTTTCGTCGACGGCGATATTTACGATTTCTACAGTCTCCGGTCTTGTCTGCAGCACAACGTAGACTCCGATGATGCTGTTATCCACCTCAGCCACACAACATAACCCTCTTTGTAAATATCCGTTAACTAAGCTCTCCGAAGGATCTGCTAATAGAAGTAATTCTAATGGAGGCTGTTCACCAGCTTTTAATTTTCTGATTTCCATTTCCATTTCCGAACTCCTTGTGATGATTTTTGTCATTGAGAATAAAAAAAACTCCAAGCCTGTGTTGTTAGAATCCAACACGGGGCTTGGAGCCGTGATTGCTGTGATTAGCAAGGCTCTTCGTTAGGTTTCCCTGCATCCGTAGCTGTACGGAAGCTTGAACCGCAGCCGCAAGTTGCAGTAGCGTTAGGGTTGTTGATGGTGAAACCACCCGTCATGCCGGATTCTTCAAAGTCGATTTCGAGACCGTCCAGGTAACGAAGGTTCTCCTTCTCCACAACCACTTTCATGTCTTGAATGTCCATATATACGTCCTGATCGGTTTCATTATCATCAAAGCCCATAGCGTACGAGAATCCACTGCAACCGCCGGGCGTTACTCCAATACGGAGGAACATGTTCGGTACTTCTTGTTCAGCAAGCATCGCCTTTAATTGTTCTGCTGCCTTTTCACTAATATTAATCATGATCTCATCCTCCTACAAATTCGTCTCCCTTCATAAGCGGAAACTTATGTTTAAGGGACCTTCCGGCCAAAAGTTATTTCTTAAAAATATAAGAAAGTATAAGTGTTGCACCTATTCTGTATGTCTTATATTTCTCGCTTAAACGCTTATCAACTTTATAAGGATGCCAATGACGTTTATGCTTGATAAATTCAGTATAACCGACTATTCCGTTACCCTCAAGTCACAACTGCCTTAGGCATGACCCTTCACAGCAAAAAACACCATCAATATCAAGCTGTTGATACCCTTAGGAGAGTAGGTTTATAATAGGGAAGGCACTCTAAGTAAAAATTCGGAAATTTGTCACGGAGGCAAGCTCGCCTCTTTCTTTTTTAGAATGAACAGCTACCACTTGGGTACGTCTGGAATTTATCTTCGAGCAATCTGCTCGTAAACTTTCAGGAGGAAATCATAATATGTCTACTCTTTTTACCCCCCACACGGATGCCCGAATGGCGAACATTATTGATAAGGTTCGCAGCGGCGAAAGATTGAATTTGGAAGATGGCGTTTATTTATATCAAAGCAACGATTTACTTACCATTGGCCAGCTAGCGAATGAAGTCAATATCGCCAAGAATCACAACCGGGTATATTTTATCGAAAACATGAGTCTATATTTCACCAATGTTTGCGAATCGCACTGTGCATTCTGCAATTTCCGCAAAGATGATGGAGAAGAGGGAGCCTATACCCTTTCCGGTCAGGAAATGGTGCAATATGTCGAACAGCATATCCACCCAGGCGTACGCGAATTCCATATTGTTGGTGGCCATAACGACAAGGTTCCCTTCCAATATTATGTGGATTCTTTAAAAGCTTTGAACGAACGTTTCCCTGAGGTTACCTTAAAAGCCTACACTGCCGCTGAAATTGATTTTTTCACCCGTATTAGCGGTTTGAGTATTCGTGAGGTACTGGAACAATTGCGTGCTGCTGGACTTAAAACACTCACCGGTGGTGGCGCAGAGATATTATCCGACCAATATCGTAAAAAAATGCGTGTAGACAAAGCTAATGTGGAAGAATATCTGGAAGTCCATCGGACAGCACATCAGCTTGGGATGAAGACCCATACCACTATGCTGTACGGCTCCATTGAATCTCATGAAGACCGTATCCGCCATATGATGCAAATCCGTGATTTGCAGGACGAAACCAATGGCTTTATGGTATTCATTCCATTGTCCATGCAGCCTAAGAATAAAAACGCTGGCATCATGCGCCGCAACTCTGCTTATGAGGATCTGAAGACCATTGCGATCAGCAGATTGATGTTGGACAATTTCGATCACATCAAAGCGTACTTCATTAACATTGGCCCCCAGCTTACTCAAGTTGCGCTGAACTTCGGTGCATCAGATGTGCATGGCACAATTCTAAAAGAACGTATCAGCCACGCGGCTGGCGCCTTAACACCGGAAGGTCTGACTCGCGACGAATTGATCTGGCTAGTGAAAGGTGCTGGACGAATTCCTGTCGAACGTGACACTTTCTATAATGAAGTTAAGGTATACGAATAAGAAGACTACCTGAGATTTGTTATCCCATATTGGAAAGGAAGTTCGGTCAGCATGAGAACAATACTCGTTCTTGGCGGTGGCTACGGCGGCCTAGCCTTAATTCAAGAATTACTCAATAATCATCTTCCTCATGATGTTGAAATTATCTTAATTGACCGAATGCCTTATCAAGGAATCAAAACGGAATATTATGCGCTCGCCGCAGGTACCGTAACTGATTATCACCTGCGCATTCATTTTCCGGTTCACCCCCGGCTTACTGTCCGGTACGGTGAAGTGAGTTCCATTGATTTGGAGAGCAAAATAGTCAGTATGGAGTCCGGTGAGATTGTATCTTATGATCTCCTAGCCATTGCTCTTGGCTGTACCGACAATTACCACAACATCCCTGGTGCTGATCAATATACCTGCAGCATCCAGACCTTTGCTGGTACTCGGGAAACCTACCGCCGTTTAAATGATGTGAAGCCTTACGGAACGATAAACATCGTAGGTGGAGGATTAAGCGGTGTTGAATTAGCTGCAGAGCTTCGGGAGAGCCGTCCAGACCTTAACATTGCTATTCTGGATCGCGGTGAACGTGTTTTGTCTGCCTTTCCGGCAAAGCTGTCACAGTACGTAGAGGAATGGTTTCATCACCATCAGGTGCAAACGCTGGGACGAATCTCTGTATCTCATGTAGAGAAGGATTCGATTTTTAACGGTACCGAGGAAATCCTTTCAGATGTGACAGTATGGACCGCAGGGATTCAACCTGTAAAAGTAGTTCAAGATTTGAATGTGTCGAAGGACCGCGGTGGACGGATTATGCTGGATGAGTATTATCGTATACCGGATTATCCGGAGGTATATGTGATTGGTGACTGTGCCAGTCTGCCATTCGCACCAAGCGCACAAGCCGCTGGAGCACAGGGTGAGCAGGTAGCTCAGGTTATTCAATCCACTTGGCGCGGTGAGACTCCTAAGCTTCATCCTATTCGCCTGAAGGGTACTTTAGGGTCACTAGGCAAAAAAGCAGGATTCGGACTTATGGGACAACGCTCCGTCAAAGGACGGGTTCCCCGCATCCTCAAGAGCGGAGTGCTCTGGATGTCGAAACGCACTTTAGGATAAGCCTATGATTGGTTCATAAGTATTAAAGGAAGCTACTCTCAGATAAACACGAGAGTAGCTTCCTTACGTTATTGGTGCGTATACCCTTCGGACTCAGATGACCTTATTCGCAAATTTTCAGCCTTTGAAGGAGAGTTTCGGACTCCAGTGAAGTTATTGCTTATAATGAGGTTCATTTATGCTGTTTTTCAGGTGAATAGTGACTATGGGGTCCGATAGCAATCCAAATGTAGGAAAACACTCAATATAAGGTCGCCTGAGTCCGGTGGCACCTTCACGGTAGCCCCTGCACTCTCCAATATGTTGCCTAATCGATCATCAAATTGGTGGATTTTGTTCAAGTAAGGTTCCAAAAAGAGGGAGCACTCCATAATTTAGATTATCGAGTGCTCCCTCTTTTTTTCTCGAGAAATTTAGTCAAGATCTATATTAAACCAAGCCTCAAGCTCTTTGATCTTGGCCTCAATTTTCTCTTCTAGCTCTGCAACAGTGTCTGCTGCAATAATGTCACCTTCAACCATGGCGAAAGGCATTAAATAACACTCTCCACAATTGTTCAGACATCCGTATTCAATAACATCATAATCTGGATTTTCCTCCAGCTTATGCATTAGCTTGTCTGTTCCGTGACCCATGTTGCTGGAACAAAATTCAATAATTGGTCTCATGATGATCTCCCTATTCCGCCTAACCATTTTATTTTTTAACTTTTTGTACTATAATGAACTTACGAAAGGAGTGATTGAGAAATGAGTGAGAATGCACAAAGCACCGAAATGTATGATGAAGTACTAGAAGTGCTGGATAAGCTTCGTCCGTTCCTGCAGCGCGATGGCGGTGACGTAGAACTGGTCGATGTGGAAGACGGCATCGTTAAGTTGAAACTTATGGGTGCCTGCGGCAGCTGCCCAAGCTCCACGATCACCTTGAAAGCCGGGATTGAACGCGCCCTCCTTGAAGAAGTAGAAGGCGTTGAAGAAGTAGTTCAAGTATTCTAAATCCCGTTCAATAACCCTCCCGATTCTCCTGTAAAGGAGATCGGGATTTTCTTATTATAGAGGATTTAACATTCTCTCACAACCTTAGAACATAAAACCCGCAAGCCAACTTGGCTGCGGGTTCTTGTTATGACTATAGATGAATTTAACTTCATTCCTTAAAACGCTGGAATGATCGCACCTTCGTACTTTTCTTCAATGAAAGCTTTAGCTTCTGGAGAATTCAGGGCAGCAACCAGCTTTTTGATGGCTTCGGAATCTTTATTGTCTTGACGGGTTACCAAAATGTTAGCATAAGGGGAATCTACACCCTCGATGAACAATGCATCTTTAGTTGGCACAAGACCAGCGTCTAGTGCAAAGTTCGTGTTGATCAAAGCAAGGTCTACCTCATCCAGTTGACGTGGGAGCATAGCAGCTTCCAACTCAATGATGTCGAGATTTTTCTTGTTTTCAGTGATATCTGCTTTTGTTGCAGCAATGTTTGTATCATCTTTCAAGGTAATCAGACCATTTTTTGCAAGTAGGATTAGTGCACGGCCACCGTTAGTAGCATCGTTCGGGATGGCAACTTTTGCACCATCAGCCAACTCATCGATCGATTTGATTTTTTTGGAATAAGCTCCAAAAGGTTCAACGTGAACGGATGCAACAGAGACCAGGTCGGTTTTATTATTTTTGTTTTGGTCATCCAGATACGGTTGGTGTTGGAAAAAGTTAGCGTCTAACTCCTTCTCATCAAGCTGTACGTTAGGTTGAATATAGTCAGTGAATTCTTTGATTTCAAGTGTAATTCCATCTTTTTCAAGCAATGGAGCAATAGCCTTCAAAATTTCAGCATGAGGAACAGGTGAGGCACCAATCACCAATTTCACTGGATCTTTAGTAGGTTCACTTGTTGCTTCAGCGTTTGGTGCTGTTGTAGCAGCCGAGCTCCCAGCATTATTAGATGCATTGTTGTTACCGCAAGCCGCAAGCACCGCAACCAGTGTCAGGCTAAAAAATGTAAGTAGTACTTTTTTCATTGTAAATCCCCCTCTAATCTATATTTTGTATTGAATAAGGATATATATGGATGTACCTTATTTCCGTGTGTAATGTTTTACGAGTCGGTCACCGGCCATTTGTAGCAATTGCACCAGTACGACAATAAATATTATAGAAACAATCATAATCTCCGTCTCATAGCGGTGGTAGCCGTAACGAATCGCCAAGTCACCTAATCCGCCGCCCCCAACCATACCAGCCATTGCTGTATAGGAGACCAGTGTAACCAGTGTGATCGTAACTCCAGCGAGCAGACCTGGACGAGCTTCTGGCAAAAGAACACGCATAACGATTTGGTTCGTCGATGCTCCCATACCTTGTGCGGCTTCGATGACTCCGCGGTCTACCTCTCTTAACGACGTCTCTACCAAGCGGGCAAAAAACGGAGCTGCACCAATCACCAGAGGTGGAATCGTACCGAGTACACCAATGGAGGTTCCAACAACGGCTTTGCTGAAAGGAATTAGAGCCACCATCAAAATGATAAAGGGTACGGAACGTAGAATATTTACAAGTAATGATAAGACCGAGTAAGTTACTCTGATTACTATACTATTCGATTTCCCCCATAAATACAATAGAATTCCGAGTGGCAAACCAAGAATAATTGTGAACAATCCGGAAAAAAATATCATTTTTATAGTAGCAACCGTAGCATCCATCATTTCTTGCCAATTTAGATCTGCAAAATTCATTACGAAATCACCTCCACATCAAGGCCTTGCGCAATTAGCCTGGAGATCGTTACAGCAATCGCCTCAGCTGGCCCTTCGAACCGCACAATCATCTGTCCATAAGGCACATCTTTAATCGTTGAAATGGTACCATGTAAGATTGCAAAGCTTACACCCGTATCACGCACGACATCGGATAGTGCCGAGCCGTAAGTTTTTTCTCCGAAAAAAGTAATTTTGACAGCTTGAGAGTTATCCCCGGCAGCAGCATCAAGCGCCACTCGAAGAGGTCCTTCATTCTGTGTCTCACTGCGGATGAAATCGCGTGTAACCTCATGCTGCGGCTTGAGAAATACCTCTGTAACTTTGCCTTGCTCAACAATCCCACCACCATGAATGACCGCGACACGGTCGCAGATGCTCTGGATTACATGCATTTCATGTGTGATCAGCACAATGGTCAAATGGAATCTTTTATTAATATCGAGCAGCAGCTTAAGAATGGAGTCCGTTGTCTGGGGATCAAGCGCAGAAGTGGCCTCGTCACACAGCAGTACATCAGGGTCACTGGCTAGTGCCCGGGCGATGCCGACCCGCTGCTTTTGTCCTCCAGATAACTGAGAAGGATACTTACCTTTATGTTCTTCGAGCCCAACTAAAGCGAGCAAGTCTTTCACTTTTGTATCAATAGCTGTTCTAGATGTACCTGCAAGGCGCAGTGGAAAGGCAATATTATCGTATACGGTCGCCGAAGACAGCAAATTGAAATGTTGAAAAATCATCCCAATCTTGCGCCGCTGTTCCTGCAGCTGACCTTGGTTAAGACTGGTTAGCTCAACACCGTCTACCCAGACCTCTCCTTCTGTCGGACGTTCCAACAGATTAATGCAACGGATCAATGTACTTTTCCCGGCTCCAGAGTGGCCGATGACTCCGAATATTTCACCTTTCTCGATGTACAGATTCAATCCAGAAAGTGCTGTTGCCGCATTACTCCCTTTTCCATAAACCTTTGTTATCCCTTTTAGATTAATCAACTCTCGTCGCCCCCCCTTTATACTTCACTTATTCTATACAAAAAAACCTCCAACGATCGATGCAGATCGCAAGAGGCTCTGTGGGTTTATTAAGACAATGCCTTCTCATCTGCCAACGACCGCAACCTGCGCCATTGTAGGAATTAGCACCATGACATTTGTACAACGCTTCCCGCGCTGGATACAAATCGGTTGCCGGGCTTCATCGGGCCTATCCCTCCGCCGCTCTCGATAAGATAAAGTTATGAAATTATATTTTTTCTGAAATCGTACATACTTTAATGCAAGCATAAGTATAGTGAGTTTATCTATTTTTGTCAAAAGGAAATATATTGAACGTTTACGATTTTATGCTCTTTGCCTTGCTTATTTCCTTACGCAGCTGTTCATTGCTGTAGCTGAATGCCGCGATTAATGTCTTACAGTTCATTTCGAGCGATTGTTTTAAATCCTCAAGATGGCTATCCAGATCCTCGAGCTGAATTTTGTCATGCAGACCTTGGTGCCGCTGCCACAAATCATCCTGCATTTCGGAATTCATATAATGAATTTCAGCATTTCTGCGCTTGCGTAAATTCTCCAATGGATCGCGGTAGGAGTTCTTAATCTCTTCCAGTTGATCCGCTAATGCAGGATGCACATTCAATAATTGAAGCTGACGCAGCACTGTAAAGTAAGAAAAGTGCGTTTTTAATTTGGATGTTTTGAGATCATAAAAATGATTCAGTACCGTCCCAAGCTTGTCCAGAAGAGAGAAAACCCGGATAAAGCCATCTTTATAAAAATAAACATAACGTGCATAATCGCCCTGTTCCACCGGTGTCATATCATCCATATAACCCGCAATCACTAATTTCCGGTAAAAAGCGGCCGCGAACCAACTTTGCTCCAGTTCATCCAGAGAGGAAATCAGCCCACGTGTCCAAATCTCCAGCTTGCGGTATTCATGGTCATTATCCTCATGGGCACTCATTTCCTTGCGCAGCAATGCTGCAAAAGTGGCCATATTCTCCATCGCATCAGCCAACACACCGCTGTTCTTTCGAGGCGGCTCTCCAAGTAATACCCGCAGCATATCCCAGTCCTCCTAAAGTTTTGTTCAGCGTCTGCTTCCATGGACTGCTTCGTACAAAACTCGCGACGTAAGCATCGGCCAATCAGCTCCACGATATACCGATTTCCACTTTATTATTCCGCGGGTGAAGCACCTCTATCCACGGAGGGAATGTTCTACCAAGGCGGTGGAATCATTGGGTTCGTTACATTTTTTCCAGATACGACACTACTCGAGCGATTTAGCTGCCAGACTCTTACACTCATATAACATAAGACACCAAACAAACTGGCAATCAGCAAAATATGAGCCAAAGCGGCAAATATGTACAATCTTTCATTATCTAAGGTGTAAACCACAGCCGCCCCACTAAATACCTGCATCAAGCATAACAGCACTGCAGCTATACCTAGCGCTCTAAGCTCTGGATAATCCTTATGTTTCCAAAATGCTAAATGCCCGAGCAGCGCAGTAAGCATGAATAAGATTAAAGCCGCAATCCGATGCGTAAAAACAACACCTACTCCTCCGGAAAGCTCCGGAACCCATTCTCCATTACAAAGCGGCCAACCCGAACACCCGCCTTGTGAATCCGTATGACTTACAAAGGCTCCAATATACACGACAATATAAGAATAGATGGCAGTAAAACAGGTTAAATTGCGAAAAGCCTTACTTACGGGCTTCTTTTGAGCCTCCAGCTTATGATCATATTCACGTGCTTCATGCCATCTCTTGGTTCCAAGAGCCAACATCATAGCGCTCGAAAAGGCGATCAAAGAAAAACCCATATGCAACGCCATTACAGCAGCGGATTGGGATTTAATTACTGCAAGCGCTCCCATACCACCTTGAACGATGACGAATACTAAGGTCATAAATGCATATCCCAGCAAATCGCGCCGAGTACGGGCATAACGCCAAAAAGCAAACATCGAGGCAAGTGAGAATAACCCTGCCAAACCGCTAAACAAGCGATGGGTGTATTCAATCATCGAGCCTATAGTATAAGCCGGAATTAATTTTCCATGACAGAGCGGCCATTCATTTCCGCATTCCAAGCCCGATCCAGTCTTCGTCACTACCGCTCCTCCGAGTACAGCGAGGAACATGATAAGGCAAGTAAGATAACTAAGCCATTTCAACTGATTTGTCGTCAAAAATATCACCCGCAGTTTTTAGTAATGGAGAAGCAGCCAGACTTATATTTCAAAAAACCACCGCTTTTGCACAAACAGGCGAAAGCGGTGGTTCCTTAGGAATTACTTTTGAAGGCTTTGATGCACTTGGACCGCTTTATCAAGGAAATTCTCAATCTCTTCACGGGATTTGCGCAATTTATTAACGAATCTAACCAATTCCCGTCCATCCGAATATGCGACGAAGCTTGGAATACCCATAATATTTTGTTCTTGGCTAACATCGCCCACGGCATCAACATCTACCTCAACCAGTGTAAGGCGGTCTGCATAAGCCTGCTCTACCTCTGGGATAAAAGGATCGATAAATTTACAATCCGAGCACCAGTCAGCCTTGAAGATGGCCACTGTTAATCGAGGTGATTGAATGGCTACCTGAAATTCAGCAGGAGAACTAATTTTGTCCATGATTTACTCAGTCCCTTCTTCAATATCTGTCTATTTTCTACTCTTTAAGTGAAGCAAAATGCAGTGTAGAAGTCAAACCTATTCTCTCATACGAACACGTGCAGGCTGTAACTTCATCAGCGGATTCAATAATTTTTGCAACGCCCGCGGATAACTGGAGATTTCCTGTTTAGTCAGCACACCCAGCACAATAAGCAGTACTAGATAAATAACAACAACGGCTGCTCCTACAACAAGACAAGTGATCAGAAACGCCAAACGTGCAGGCATCAGATCCGTTAACAGAATCCCAGCTTCATTCAAGCCATAACCAATCCCGCCGGACACAAGTACCGCAATCGCGAAACCGCCCCAACGTTTGCCCATAATTTCAAATGGCACAATCGATTTCAGCATCCGTAAGTTAAGCAAAGTAATGACCACGAAACAAAGTGCTGTTGCACCGATAATTCCGTAGATGCCAAATACCTTACTAAGTAATAAGCTTGCCACTAATTTTACAATAATACCCGCTAACACATAATACATGGAAATTCGCGATTTGCCCATACCTAACAAAATAGAGTTCGTTGTCATCATCGTAATCTGAAAGATCGTTCCTAAAGTAAGCATGGCTACGATACCACTGCCATCTAAACTACTGAATAAGAGACCATTAACTGAATATGCAGCAACTACGAGTGATAGAACAATCGGTGCTCCTGTTAAAATAGAGATACGAAGCGCTAACGTCACTTGCCCTTTTAGATGTTTTTCATCCCGACGGGCATATGCAGCTGAAATAATTGGTATTAGTGAAGTGCTCAGTGCTATAGAAAGAACCGGCGGAATCCCGGCGACACTCTGTGCCCGACTCCCGAAAATACCCAAAGCACGTGTGGCATCAGCTACACCAACTTGTCCACTCAGTAACGGTACAATTAAAGATGTATCAATAAAGTTCACTACTGGAACCGTAACTGAAGATAGAACGATAGGAATGGATAATTTAAATATATCCTTATAAATTCCAAATAGAGGAAGCTTCGCTTCATTCGTTTCGTATAACGCAGTTTGCCCCTCACTACGCCGTAATTTCATAGCGTAATAGAGCATTACACCAAAAGCACCAACACTACCAAATACACTACCGAATGATGCTCCAGCAGCCATCCAAGTGTTGTCGTACCCTTTTTGTAACAATACAAATGCCAGAAGAACAGCTGTAGATACCCTCGCGATCTGCTCCACAATTTGAGAGATGCCACCAGCCATCATATTATTCCGCCCTTGAAAGTAACCACGCATCATTGCAATAGAAGGGAAGAGTAGGAGTGCCGGAGCTATGGCCCGGATCGCCAAAGTACTTTCAGGAACTTTTGCATATTCTGCATAATAAGGAGCACCTATGTATAACAATGCGCTCATAATTACGCCAACTACAACACCAAAGATTAATGCCGCCCGATACACCTGCTGAGCTTCATTTGGTCTATTCAGTGCATAACGCTCAGATACCATTTTACTTAATGTACTTGGAATCCCTGCTGTAGCCAGCGGTAATAACATTAAATAAACTGTGTTTGCCTGTGTAAATGAAGCATTACCAACATCATTAAATAAATGCTCCAGCGGCACCCGCTGGACAAGCCCGAGTACCCTTGCCACCAAAGCTGCAGCAGCAAGGATAAGCGTGCCTTTAACAAAAGACTCTTTCTTGGACAAACTCTTTCCCCTTCTTCACTGTTAAATTAAAACCGGGCGACCCATATAAAAAAGAGGACGACCATAATTACCTGCAACACGATTTTGACCAAGGTGCTGCTAAATAAGCCGAGTATGGAGCCAACACTTACCTTAGCAGCTTTAGACGGGGAAGATCCCACGATCAGTTCTCCAATAAAAGCCCCTAGAAATGGTCCAATAATAAGACCAAAAGCTGGAATAACGAAAGGTCCCAAGATCAGCCCGATCGTGCTCCCGATAATCGATGAACGTGAACCGCCAAATTTTTTGACACCCCACGCTCCTACAACATAATCAGCAACAAAAAGAACTACAACGATCAGTGTTTGAATAATCCAGAACCAAACCCCAAAGGGCTCAAAAGAAAAGAACCAGCCGTATACAAAAAAGGCAAGATAGATCGCTAACGCACCCGGCAGTATGGGATACACAGCCCCTGCCAATCCTACAGCAAACAAAACAATGATAAGAATCCAACCCAGGATCGTCAATTCCTTAACCTCCTACTAGCATAATGCTCCATGGATTCACTTCGCAGTACTGCTTTTATTATTTGCTGCCTACAGAGGCTGCAGCTTCGGTAAAGATATACTTTTGGATGACCTCGGCAATCCCGTCTTGATTATTGGTCGCCACCACAACATCAGCCTCTTGTTTAACCGTCTTTTGCGCGTTGCCCATGGCAACCCCAAGCCCAGCCTGCTGGATCGCCGCCAGATCGTTAAGGCTGTCGCCCACAGCTACAACTTGCGACATTTCTATTCCCAGCAGCTTGCAGACTTCCTTTATTCCTGCTGCCTTATTCACGCCTAGAGGATTAATCTCCAGATTGTGCGGAGAAGAGTTCGTAATCTCCAGTCCACCCATATCCTGAAGACGAAGCAACAGCTTATGACGAAGCTCATCATCTTCAGTGTGATAACCGAATTTAAGCCATTCTCTACCCGTTACATCCCCATCCCAGTTATCCTGTTTAAGAACTTCGTCCAGAGAATAAGCCCAGAACCAGATGTCATCTGCTTTTGCAAGATCATACATTTCTTGTACCAGCTTGGGATCCATTAGCGATCTCCGGTATATTTCATGTGGCGCTCTCCACACCTCACTGCCGTTCACAGTGATCATCGGTGTCTCTAAACCTAGCTGCTCTGCATAGGGTAATGCACTTACAAATGCCCGGCCTGTCGACAGACAGACATGAACGCCTGCGTTGACCGCCTTTTGAATCCATTCCACCGTTGTGGGTGTAATTATCTGTTCATCATTCAGTAGGGTTCCATCCATATCCAATGCAAGCAGGCGGTATTTGGCAATCATTTGCCACCCCTCCATTCTTGTATGCTCTCTATTGAGAAGCTGTTTATTTTTTAAATCTTAGCCATAGGGTCAGAGTTACTCGGTACCTGTAGTCTCTCCCTCCTTCGCATTATCATTAGTATTATTGCCAGACTGGAGACTTTTCTTTGGAACTCCATCAAGGCCATATTCCCAATCATAGGCATCAAATATTTTACGTGCGACTGGTGCCGCACTTTGTGAACCAAAACCACCTTCAGGGATTACAACCGCCACAGCCAACTTAGGATTATTACGTGGAGCATATGCAATAAATACCCCATTATCGCGAATTTCACCCTTAGCTACTTGCTGAGAGGTTCCCGTCTTACGGGCAAAGTCATAAGGGAAATCAGAAAAAGCACTAACTTCACTTCGCATCCCCTGCTTAATTTCATTCCAGTAGGACTTATCGAAGTTTGTTACTTCATCGAGCACCTCACGTTTAAACTCTTTGACTATATTTCCATCTGCATCAGTAATCTTGCTAACCAATTGAGGTTTAATCCGCTGTCCTTCATTAGCAAGTGTTGTAACATACTGCGCAAGCTGCATTACTGTATAACTTCCTTGTTGTCCGAAAGAGGCATAGACCAGTGCGGACTGCGCACTACCAGCAGCTTCTATATTGGTATAGTTTCTTTGACCCAAGAATTCATTTGGCAGGTCAATTCCCGTAGATACACCAAGGCCGAACTCTTTCATATAGACATCCCAGATGTCTATCCCCTTGCTTTTATATTTGTCATACAATCTTTTACCGACCATATCGACCATAAATGCATTCGAGGATTTCTCAATGGCTCTAGCAGGATCCAAAGAACCATATACGTGGTTAGAAGAGTTTCTTACCTTCGTTTCATGCCCAGACTTACCAAAAGTCGCAAAACCTTTATCCTGATAATACGATGAAGTTGAAAACAACCCTTCATTCAGGCCCACGAGTACACTCAAAGGTTTAATCGTTGAACCTAGAAGCAATACAGATCTTAGTCCATTCCCTGAGGTTC
Source organism: Paenibacillus sp. FSL H7-0323 (assembly GCF_038002725.1). NCBI lineage: Bacteria > Bacillati > Bacillota > Bacilli > Caryophanales > Paenibacillaceae > Paenibacillus > Paenibacillus sp. FSL H7-0323. The sequence goes on from NZ_JBBODB010000001.1 coordinate 3,818,833, forward strand.
CTGAAGAAATAGGAGTTATCGTGCCGTTCTGATAGTTATCCATAATACTGTTCCAGACATCTGCAGATAAAGAACCCGTTGTCCAAACATTCGTATCATAGTCAGGCATACTCGCCATAGCAACAATATTGCCAGTATCTACTTCCATCGCTACTGCATATCCCGTTAAAGCATTCGGATGCGTTCTGCCTTGTACGGTATTAGAGTGCAACCATTTGAGCTGATCTGTTATCGCCTGTTCTGTCTTCATCTGAACGTTCTTATTAATCGTTGTCCAGATGTCATTTCCTTTGACAGGCGGAACGACACGCTCAATTTTCTCCGCCATATTCTGTGGATTGACGGAAATTTCCTGATAGCCGTTTTGCCCGCGAAGCTCACGCTGATATTTCAGCTCCAGCCCATCGAATCCAACAAATTCATCATCCTTATACGTTAGCCCTGGCTCCGGATTGTTTTTCATAGCACTTAGAATGTTTTTATAAATATTAAGACTGTTCGCCGATTTGAAGGGTTTGATATAACCAATCGTCTGTACAGCAACCGTATCTTTATCGTAATGACGAATGCTCTCCTCGACAATCTCAAGCCCCGGATATTCTCCTTTATGTTCCATGAAATAAGCAACTTCTTCAGTAGTCAGATCAGCCTTAATTCGCCGTGCCATAAAGCCAAGTGATTTACGAAAATATAAATCCAACACATCAATTACATCTTTCTCCGTCATCTTCTCTGCATTTGGATCCCCATATTTATTGAAATCAGCTACCAGCTTGGCTGCCAATGCATCAGACTTGGCCTTAGCCTCTGGGGTCAGCGTTGTTTTACCGGTGACTTTATCTGTTTCCTTAGCCGTATACTCTTTATTGAGTGTGATATACAGCGATTGAACAGGTGTGGAATAAGCTAGCTTCTCACCACCTGCAGCGTATATAACCCCTCTCATGGAAGCTAACGGTACATTTTTAGTATCTCTACTCGTCTCTACCTCAGTTAAAGTTGGACCTTCCACAAACTGCAGAACAGCTAGTCGGATGATGATTACGCAAAATATAACGAACGTGCTAAAGAAAAACACGTTGAGTCGCAGGCCAATGGAACTTTTGCTGCTGGTCTCGTCAGGAGGTGAGGCCTGCTTACGGAAAAAACTCACAGTTTTTCTCTCCTTTTTCTCTAATTTAAGCTTATTGTTCTTGAACGGGATCTGCCACAGGTGGAATATTCTTCTTCGGAACCCCATCCAGCCCATATTCCCAATCATAAGCATCAAAAATCTTACGGGCAACCGGAGCTGCACTATTGGAGCCAAAGCCGCCTTCCGGAATCACAACCGCTACAGCCAGCTTCGGATTCTCACGTGGAGCAAAGGCAATAAAGACCCCGTTATCACGGTTTATATTTTTTCTATCCGTTTTTTCAGAGGTTCCTGTCTTACGGGCAAAATCATAAGGAAAATCGTCAAAAGCACTAACTTTACTGCTCATTCCCTGTTTGATTTCTCTCCAGAACGATTTATCAAAGGTTACGCTATTAAGCACTTCTTTTTTAAATTCCTTAACCACCTTACCTTGCGCATCAGTAATCTTACTTACAAGCTGCGGTTTAATTCGCACACCTTCATTTGCAAGTGTAGTAGCATACTGGGCAAGCTGTAATGTAGTATAACTGCCTTGCTGGCCAAAAGATGCGTAGATGAGCGCGGCCTGTGAGCTCCCTGCAGCCTTGAAATCTGTATAGTTAATCTGACCTGGTGATTCACCGGGAAGACCACTTTGTGTTGACACACCCAGTCCGAACTTTTTCATATATTCGTCCCAGACCTCTACACCTTTATCCCCCAGGTATTTCTTGTATAGTTGCTTTCCGACCATATCTACCATAAATACGTTAGAGGATTGCTTGATAGCATCAGCCGGATACAGTTTTCCATAGACGTGACCTGATGAATTTCTAACCGATGATTTATCATCCTTACCGAAATAGGTAATCCCCACATCGGGATAGGTGCTCGAGGTGTTAAAAAATCCTTCATTTAAACCAATTAATACACTTAACGGTTTAATGGTCGATCCCAAGAATACAAGTGAGCTAAAATCATGACCCGATCTCCCGGAAGAATTCGAGGTAATTGTACCATTCAGATGATTATTCATAATTTTATTCCAGACAGATGTAGGCAGTGAGTCCTTTGTCCATACATTCGAATCGTAATCAGGCATACTCGCCATAGCGACAATATTCCCAGTCTCTACTTCCATTGCTACTGCATAACCTGTTAAAGCATCAGGATGAGTTTCGCCTTGAACAGCATTGGTGTGCAGCCATTTAATCTGATCCAATATGGCCTGTTCAGTCTTCATCTGAACATTCTTATTAATGGTCATCCAAATGTTATTGCCTTTTACAGGGGGAACGGTCTGTTCTACCTTCTCCGCCATATTTTGAGGAGTGACCGAAATGACCTGATAACCATTTTCTCCGCGCAGTTCGCGTTGATACTGCATTTCCAGACCGTCAAATCCTACATATTCTTCCGTTTTATACATAAGTCCCGGTGAAGAATTGTCTTTCATTGCACTACGAATATTTTTGTACATCGCTATGTCTTCGGTTGATTTAAAAGGTTTACCAAAACCCACCGTCTGCACAGCTACCGTATCTTTATCGTAGTGGCGTACACTTTCTTCCACAATGGTAATGCCTGGATATTCATCCTTATGTTCCATGAAATAAGCTATTTCTTCTGAAGTTAGCCCTGCTTTTATACGACGCGGTACATAACCCAGATACTTTTTAAAGTCCAGATCAAGTAAATCCAGCACGTCCTGCTGCGTTAACTTAGGGGCATCTGCACTTCCATATTTCTCAAACTCCGCTACTAATCTTGCTGCAAGGTCATTAGACTTATTTTTCGCTTTTTCCGTTAGTGAGGTTTCACCCGTTACTTTATCGGTAGTTTTAGCTGTATATTCCTTATTTAGGGTAAGATAGAGCGACTCAACAGGTGTAGAATAGGCTATCTGCTCACCCCCCGCAGCAAAAATAATCCCTCGCATAGCTGCCAGCGGAACAAACTTCGTATCCCGTTTGATCTCTTCTTCTGTCAGCAAAGCTCCCTCAGTAAACTGCAAACCTGCAAGACGCACAATAATGATACAAAAAATAAAAAAAGTGCCAAAGAAAAACAGATTCAATCTCAGACCTACAGAATGTTTCGAAGATTTCCCGTCCGCAGGCGGGAGCTGCTTCCCAAAGCTCACCAGCTTTCTTCCCTTCTATATAAAAATAATGTCTGAATTGCCTTAGCCAGCGACATTGCTCTTATAATGAAGGTGATTTCTAAGAAGCTGATTGTGAGCATTGCACTCGCATTTGTGTTAGAGGTTGGTATGAGTTTATTGTACCACACGGAAGGAGTGCGGCGCCCTCACTCAGAGTGCGTTCTCCCTAATATGCGTATTGTCAAAATCCTTCGGATTAAACCAATCCCCACTGCTCGCCCAAGTGGGATCCAATGGAATCCAAGCTTGCCGGTCACTTATATAAACTTCATTCCAGGCATGTGCGCCATACCCGCCTCGACCATCATAGCCTTGACCCGTTACAACGCGCACCTGCAATCCTTGGGAGCGGGCCATTACAGCGTAAAGACGTGCATAATCAATACATACCCCTATGCGTGTGTCGAAGGTATCCTGCGGGGTCTGTTCATGCCAAATTCTATTTTTTTCATAATTTTCCGCTTTGGTGTAATCATAAGTTACTCGTGTTCCTACCCAATCATACAGTAGTCTGGCTTTCTTCTCGTCTCCTTGCGCTTGTCCAATAATATCTTCAGCCGCACCCACAATATCTTGTGGAATGTCATGATCAATAACTTCATATTTTCTGCGCAGGATATCATTCATCTCAGCTGCAACGGTCTTCGTCAGAATAGGCAGCTTTTTCTGCACTGTCTCCCCAACAAAGGGCTCAAATACAGCGGCAGCGCTTTGACTGTAGATCGGAGAAGATTCAACATAACGGCTAAATTGACTTTCTGGATTTAGGCCAACACAAATGAAGAGAGCAAACACAATAATTAAACCACGAGTCAAACCTATAATTAATCCTATGATAGCTCCGCCCATACGGCTTACTTGCGTAATCTTTCTGTCCTTAAATGTCTTGGTGCGCCGTAGCTGATGGAATGGGAGCAGCATAGACAACAATCCCAGAAGCATGCGAATTAAGATATAAGAGAGCAATAACAACAATAGAAACCGCACCAGCGGCGATTCCGCCAGCACAGACACAGCCGTATAATAAATTTGCTGCCACTGGGTCAGCTGTTTATCAGGCAGACTTATTCCTGCTGCCCAAGTCTGTACATGAGGATTGAGATAAGCCGCAGCAGGAATGGCCAGCACCAAAGAAGCTATTGTATACAGTCCTGTTCCCAGCAGACCGAATAATCTTCCGGTAGCACTTGAGAACCCTCTGCTCCAGCCTTGCAATAGTGAAAAGACTACTACCAGCAGGAGGGCGATGGAGATGATATTTGCATCACTCAGACTAGTCAACCAACCGTTTATCATATCCAATCTCCCCTTTCAGTCGCCCGCTTGCTTGTTTTGATAATGATTTAAACTGAAGCCGTTTATTGATGTTTCCTAGCTTCCTCGATAAATGTTTGTGTGGTATCAGTAATACTCCACTTCCCAAGACTAACTCCGCGGAAAGTAACCTCTACCTTATCTTCGCCAGTAGTACCTTTCACTTCAATATTCGGAGTTATAATCGTAAATGTTCCGTCACCATTTGAAGTGTACTTCGCATCCTGCGCCTCTTTAAGCATAACCTCTTGTGCTTCCTTCTTCACCGTACTTACCGTTCCATCTGCCACCTTATTCACAGCGTTACCAATTTGGTCCATTGTCACACCACTATAGATGAATAGACCTACAACGATAATAATGACAATCGCCCATTTCAACATCGTTTTGACCAAATTAACAACCGCGAACAACAGAATGAGCGCAATAACAATAACTAACCAATTCTCTCTAATAAACTGCGACCACACCTCTGGATCCATCAACCTCACAACACCCCTATCACCTAGTTTCGTCCTAAGGATTATCTCCTCTATAGACATGACGCCAATATTAATTATTATACATGAATGCCCATCATAATTCATGGTTCCACAGCCAGAGAAAGGTATACCTGCTTATAGGAATTAAAAAAGCGGTATAAGCCCTCTCTGTCCCACGTAAAGTACAAGTAGTTGCTTAAATTTGATCTTCTTAAAATCCGCCTTCCTGCATTAATCTTTATTGTAGGTGGCTCTCGGAGGTGTTTCCCTGTGAAAACTGCGCTGTGGCTGTACCTGTTTCTTTTTCTGGCGTTTTTTGATTTACATGCACAGTATCCTATTCTAACGCCCTTTGCCATCTCTCTTGGTGCGGGACCCGCCTTTATTGGCTGGATGATGGGTATGTATTCGTTAACCCATCTTCCTGGCAATTTGCTCGCAGGCGTACTCGTCGATCGTAATGGCAGCCGCCGCTACATCGTCTTTAGCCTTGTTACTGCGGGAGCCATTCTACTGCTGCAGGCTCATGCTCAGCTTCCGTGGCATTTGCTGATGCTACGAGCAGCAAGCGGGTTCGCGCTCGCCTTCCTCTCTCCAGCGTGCATGACCTTGCTGGCTTCATTATCATCTGATGCTACTGAGCAGGGGAAATATATGTCCGGACATGGTATCGTTCATACCTTAGCTTCAGTGGTATCCCCGGCAGCGGGGGCCTTTATCGTAGCTAAAGCTGGCTATTCCGGCACCTTCACCACATTGGGATGGCTGCTTATCGCTACAGGCATCATGGCTTTTTTCAGTGTACCGGCGCCTGCCCGGCGTTTAGTACGCCCTGTAAACTCTGCAGCACCTCCTTTAAAAAAACAGGATCTTCCTTCGGTCCCTATATCCGATGCCAATCCAGTTTCCAAACGTTATTATCTGCTGCCTTTTTTCGTTTCTTGTTCACAAGGGGTTCTGTTCTTTGAACTTCCTCTATCTCAGACCGGAAGTAATAGCATTGTTTCCACAGGAATTCTTTTATCGCTCCTTAGCTTAGGGGCTTTGGTAACACTCAGTTTGTTCTTCCTGAACCGCTTTTCCCCAGGAGGAAGAATAGCCGTGGCCTTGCTAGGTATGGCCCTTTGTTTTTTTGCGCTCGCCTCACTTCACAGCATTCCCGCTTCCGTTATTCTCTTTATGCTGGGTGCAGCCAAAGGAATATTATTTCCTGCAATGGCATCGCTCTTTATTAGTCTAGGTGGACCAGGACGTATGGGACGCACCTTCTCCATGCAGTCGATAGCCATGTCACTAGGCGCATTCGCAGGCCCTGTGGCCGCAGGACAATTAAGAGCCGTTGTTTCGCCTTATTTCATTGCCTTTCTATTGCTGATGGTTGCACTATTACTGCTTCCGCCAAAAAATTCAACCAAGCTGTCTACCTACTCTTCCAAATGGAATGGGCGGGCCGCATGATTTATTGTTTTTACGACATTTCCCGGGGAATGAAGATTTTCCTGTAGAAACAGTTGTTAAAACTGCTCCTCCTTCGGTAAACTATAATGAGTCTGTAAGTTCAGACTTCATTTCCGGAGGTGATTGTCAGCAAATGTCCATTACGATTATTGTCGAAGGCAAAAACGATCGCAGCAGATTACGACGCGTGCTGGTACCGGAAGTCGAAATCCTCTGTACCTTTGGTACATTAAATACGCTCAAACTCGAGTCCCTGCGACAAAAAGTAGGAGATGGAGAAGTATATCTTTATATGGATAACGACAGTTCAGGCAAAAAAATACGCGGGATTCTCCGCGATGCCTTTCCCGATGCTGGTCACATCTATACACGCCGGGGTTATGCCGGAGTGGAAGGCACTCCAGATGAATACAATATTAATCAGCTTGAAAAAGCGGGTCTGGAAGAGTTCATCATTTACCCTGAACCCATTCCTTTTTGATTCGCGATATATTGCCTAAGAAATTAAAAACGCCTTTTTCGTTATCCTTCAATAAATGGGATTCGAAAAAGGCGTTTCTGTTATGCGGTTAGGTTCTATTCACGAGCCAATTCATTCAGCCTATCGGCAAGAAATTCAGGCGTTATGTTATCCGTATCCCCTGCGTCATACAATGCACGGAGACGATTGTCCCGATCAACCAATGCTATGCGATTGGCATGTACGAAATTTTCTTTACTATTCCCTGCAATTAGTACTTTAAAAGAATCAGTTGCCAGCTTACGAATGACTTCCTGATCCCCCCGTAAGAAGTACCAACCCTTATAATCTGCCTGGAAACGGTCCGCAAAGCTTTTAATGGCTTCACGCGTATCATTCTCTGGATCAAAAGAAATGGAGACGAACGCCGTATCTTTTCCAAAGCTGCCATCGTCGACCAGAATTTTCTGCGTCTGAGATAACAGAAACGTAGTTATAGGACATACATCCGGACATTGTGTGAAAAAAAAGTATACCAGCCGCGCTTTACCTTGTGTATCAGCCAGAGTAATCTGGTCTCCATCCACATTTTCAAGTGAAAAGTCCTGCACTTCTCCGATTACCGGCAGTTTTTCTTTTCCTAAATTCAAAGAATTAACTGCCAGATAACCAGCCATTACCAAAGCAAGCAATAGTAGAATCCAGGTCCATTTATAACGCTTAAAGGTCTGCACGGACAATAATACCCTCCCTCTTCTTAACCGTGAATCGTATTCAATACAAGTACGATCAAACTTACCGTTAGGTAGTTAATGGAGAAGAGGAAGTTCTTCTTCGCCCAGACTTCGTCATCTTTTGCTGCAAAGCCCATCAAGGTTATGATTAACCAAGCCAGGGACAGCGCTGTTGAAATCACCAGATAAAAAATGCCTGCATAATCGTAGGCGTACATTAACACTGGAATAGGCAGCAACAGTGCTACATAAGGAATCATTTGAAACTTCGTACGACGTGTTCCTTTGACTACAGGCAGCAGCGGAAATCCAGCGGCTCTATATTCTTCTTTACGTCTAATCCCGAGTGCCCAGAAATGGGGAGGTTGCCACAGAAACAACATCGCAAACATCAGCCAAGCCCCTAGATCAACTGTTCCCGTAACTGCAACGTAGCCAATTACAGGTGGCATAGCTCCAGAGATCGCACCTACTGAAGTGCTCCATGTTGATGTCCGTTTCAACCAAAGGGTGTATACTACAACGTAAACGAACATCCCTACAATCCCGAACAGACCGGCTAAAACTCCGGAAAAAGCAAATAGTACAATCAAGCCCGCAATCCCTAGCCCAATAGCATACAGCAATACGGTTTTGGGTTTCAGTCGTCCTGTAGGAAGCCCCCGATCGCGCGTTCTTTCCATCTTCATGTCCAGGTCACGGTCGAAATAGTTATTAAAAACACAGGCCGAAGCCATAACCAGCATTGTACCGAGCAGAGTCAGAACTAATCTGCCGTATTGAACATCCCAACCTGAAGCCAGCCAATATCCTGCAAAGGCAGCGATGAGGTTAGATCGGATAATACCGGGTTTTGTTACGGTAATGAAATCACGCCAACTTGCACCTTCCGGTGGAGATTTTGCAGACATAGCTGCAGAATCGGAAGAAGCTTGAAATGTTATATGATTATCCACACCAAATGATCCTCCTTCTAAACGAACTTCTAACGTTCTAGCCGAAGCACTAAATAGACTTCGCTGTTAACTTTATCATATCAAACCCGAGGAGACTTTGACAGTCATGGCACAGTATGTTCATGAATTTGACAATTACGTGACAATATTTATTTCCAGCCCGTTAATAACCTAAGCTGTATTTGGGTAATTATTAATAATGTACTTCCGAACAACAAAGGAGAACTGACCAATGGACACCGCTACACATTTAGTTATGGGCATAGGGTTAGCCGGACTTTCATTCGTAGATCCTGTCGTTGCTTCTGACCCTAAACTGGCCGGAGCCGTTATGCTGGCTACGATTTTAGGCTCACAAGCTCCTGATGCCGATACCGCATTAAGACTAAAGGACAATGCAATATATATTCGTAATCACCGGGGAATCACACACTCCTTGCCTTTTCTAATTTTGTGGCCCGCTCTGATTGCCCTAGTCTTAGGGCCTCTGTTTGGATTTACTGATTTGGCAGCTTTAAGCCATGTTGCACTCTGGGGTTTCATAGGCGTAGGCGTGCACGTCTTCTCTGATCTGTTTAACACCTATGGAACCCAGGCCGCCCGTCCATTTACTGAGAAATGGATTGCCTGGAATATCATCCACATTTTCGATCCATTTATTTTTGGCAGCCATATCGCAGCTATTCTACTCTGGATCACTGGGATTGTGCCGCCCAAACCTTTATTTATTACGCTTTATGCCTGTACCATTCTTTATTATATTTGGAGAACGGTTGTTCATGCCCGCCTTACACGAAACATCAAGCTTAAAGATATACACCATAATGCTGGTGAACGTTATATTGTAATCCCTACAATTTCACTTAAACGCTGGAACGTAGTTAAAGTGAAAAAAGACGGCAGCTATGACGTTGGACAGCTACTGAACAACCGCCTGGAATGGTTCAAACATGCGGTCTGCTCGAATCATCCCGCTGTGGAAATATCCAAGTCGCATCCAGATATTCAGTCCTTTCTATATTTCACCTCTTATGCGGTTGCCGAAGTGGAGGAGCTTCCTTCAGGATATATGGTGCGTTGGGGAGACGTTCGTTATTTACACCGCAAACAATACCCTTTTGTGGCTGTATTAGTTATGGATAACCAATATAAACCTTTAAATACTTATGTAGGCTGGCTTAGCAGTGATAAGCTCGACAAACGATTCTCCATCGACCCTGGTTCTTTACGATGAAACTGTAGACTTACTGAGAGATCTATTCTATAATCACAAAAAATCCCGGAGTATTTTATAATACTCCGGGATTCATTTTAGCAGACACGGAAAGGAAGGCTCTTAATGGGTAAAGGACTCTCACTTTGGTTCGCTTGTTCTTCTATTCTTATTCTCACTGCCGCTTCAATCGCGATCAGCTATAGCTTCTGGCTGGCACTTCTGCTTGGTTTTCTTTGCGTAATGAATATTGGCTGGGGATTTATCCTCAAAGCCAGAATTAGACGCAAACAGGAAAGCTTAAGCTCTGACTAAGATTAACGAGCTGGCAGAAAGCCCATCCGCTCTTTTACGCCATTCAACGTCTCAGCTGCAACAATACGTGCGCGTTCAGCACCTTCGGCAAGAATATCAGTGATCGCACCTGAACTGCGAATTTCATGATATCTTTGTTGCAAAGGCTCAAGTGTGGATACAACCACTTCCCCAAGATCCTTCTTAAAGCCACCATACATTTGTCCCTCATAACGATCGGCAATTTGCTGAAGGGACATTCCAGAACATTCCGAGTAAATACTCATCAAGTTACTGATCTCTGGCTTGTTAGCCGGATCAAAGATCACTTCACGTCCAGAATCAGTCGTTGCGCGGCTGATTTTTTTACGGATCACATCCGGCGAATCCAACAGGGCAATATAGCTGCCTGCATTCGGGCTGCTCTTGCTCATTTTTTTAGTGCCATCATCCAGAGACATAATGCGTGCGCCCACTTCAGGGATATACGGTTCAGGAATCGTAAAGAATTCGCCAAAACGGTTATTGAATCGGCCAGCTAAATCACGGGTCAACTCCAAGTGCTGCTTCTGATCTTCACCTACTGGCACAAGATCCGCATTATAAACAAGAATATCTGCTGCCATTAAAGAAGGATATACGAATAGGCCCGCGCCAACCGAATCCTTACCTGATGATTTATCTTTGAACTGTGTCATACGCTCAAGCTCGCCCATTGCCGTCAGCGTAGTCATGATCCAGCCCAATTCCGCATGCTGAGGCACATGAGACTGCATATATACATTCGAACGCACAGGATCAATTCCTGCCGCGATAAAGAGTGCAGCTACAGCTTCAGACTGCTCACGCAGTGCCGCAGGATCTTGAGCAACGGTGATCGCATGCATATCGACAACCATAAAGAAACATTGATGATCGTCTTGCAGCTTCACAAAATTTTTCAGCGCTCCGATATAGTTACCCAAAGTTAGAGAACCGCTCGGTTGTATGCCTGACATTACTTTTTTCAACATAATATAGACCTCCGTTAGATGTAATTTCCGATTTCCGAGAACGCAAAAAAAGCCTCATCCGCAAGGGACGTGAGACCGTGGTGCCACCCTTATTCGCTGCTTAACCTTTGTATAGTCAAAGGGAAACAGCCTTAGTCTTCCGTTAACGGGGAAGATCCGGCCGGTCTACTAGGGCATCTTGCTCCCGTTCAAGCGCGGCGCTCAGGGGTCCATTCATCAGGAGTGTCCTACCGGTTCGCATCAACCACCGGCTTTCTGAAGGTGCATTTCCTGTCTACTTGTCCCCGTCATCACATTCTCATCATAATTTAATGCCTTCATCATAGAACCATAAAGAGAAGTTGTCAAATCACTTAACCACTTCCGCATAAATCTGTTATGATAAGGTTATCCATGTTCTATTCGATTACAGTTACGATAAAGGAGCATATCTCATGAAACAGGTGACCAAAGGGCAGTGGGGCGGTTATGATACTTATATTTTGCACAGCCGCGAACTGGAAGTCACGCTTTTGCCGCGACTAGGAAACAACGTGATTTCATTGTTTGATGTAAAAGAACAACGGGAAATTCTGCGGCGGCCTGATGAAAGCGATCAAGCTTTCTTTATGCAAAAACCTTACCATTTTGGCATCCCGCTCTTAATTCCACCCGGAAGAATTCGTAAAGGAAAATTTCAATTCGAGGGTACAAGTTATCAATTTGACCAGAATACCGCTGGTGACAATCATATCCATGGTCTACACCGGACTCAATCCTGGTGTGTCAGCGATATTGAAGAAGACGAGGACGGTTGTGCAGTCACTACTGAATTCCTTACTGAAGATGATCCGCACTGGATGGAGCAATTTCCCATTCCACTCAAATTCGAAATGACATTCAGGCTTCAGGATTCCCGGCTCAGCCAGACTTTAAAGGTTACAAATCTCGGCGATCATCGTATTCCCTTTGGGATCGGTTATCACACCTGGTTTATGATCGATGGAGAACCTGAACGCTGGAATCTCAAGCTGCCCGTAAACAGCATTTATGAACTAAACGATGAATTGCTCCCTAGCGGCAATCTAATTCCACTTGGTGATCTAGATTCACTAAACTCTGGAATCAACCTCCAGGGAACTAATTTTGATACTGCTCTACGTATTGGTGACAAGCAGCCCGTAGAAGCCTTGCTATTACGCGATGATGGTTATGGTCTTCGTTATACAGCTGACGAGAATCATTTCCGCCACTGGGTCCTGTATACCAAAGGGCCGGCCGATCAATTTCTGTGCATCGAACCTTACACCTGGCTCCCGGATGCTCCTAACGTTTCCGATGACCCTTCCTTCACGGGCTTGCTGAAGGTAGAACCAGGTCAAAGTCTTGAGCTGTCCACTATGCTGGAAATGATCTATCCCGAGAATTAAAGCAGATATACATTATATCGGTCTTCCCTTGCGTTTACGTAAGAGAAGGCCGATTTTTTGTGCGAGCTTAGTTATTTGGGCTTTCTACCCTTACTTTTAATCGACTAATAATTACCATCCTTAAAACCTTTCGATAGCATGCATGAATTAGCCTCTTAGCGCTCATACTATCTTCACAACGGGCGAAGGAGGTGACACACATGGGTCAAGCAGGTCAAGGTCGTAGCAGCCGTTCCAATAACCTTGTAGTTCCTCAAGCAAATGCAGCGTTGCAACAATTGAAATATGAAGCAGCACAAGAGCTTGGAGTAACGATCCCAGCTGACGGTTATTACGGGAACTACACTTCCCGCGAAACTGGTTCTTTGGGAGGTTACATCACTAAACGTCTAGTACAACTGGCAGAACAACAACTGTCCGGTCGTCAGTAACATCGTTATCTTAAGTGTTTTATCCGGCAGAGGTCTTAAAAAGCCTATTGCCGACTAGCTTTCAAACCTCTCACACTTCTTCTAGAAGCTGTGGGGGGTTTTTCTAATTTATAGCCTATAGTCCCAGCTGCAAACAATTTTTATGTAAAACGTTTAACTTAAAAATTGATCAGCACTCTCGGCGTAAGCATTACGGGGAGATCGAATCATCAGATTCGCCATATTATAATTAGACTCCAGCGTAGCATCTACGATTAGCTTGCCCTGTCTTATAGCGAATTCATAGCTGATCTCACCATGAGTCCAACGGCGTTTGTATTTCAGACTCTCCAGTGCCATTAGACGAAAAGAAGACAGCTGGCTCTCCGTTATTCCTTCCTTCACTTCTGTGAATCCACCCCCCCGACCGGCTAAAGGATGATGACGTATGCCGAATTTGCCAATGGTATTATTTCGTATTTGCACAAATACCGTACCGGAAGATAGTCCTGACAATTCCTCTTGCAGTTCCCTAAACACCAAATCCATCTGTCTTGCTAATGATAGCTGTTCTGTCTTAAGCATATCTTTCCTCCTAAAAGTTTTGTGAGCTTAGCTACTTCGAGTTTACTTCGTCTTATAAATCGAACCCTAAATATTTGGGCTAAGGGTCCGTCGCTACTGCGGGGAATGTTTGGACTTCCAGCCGCTGTTGTCTCCAAATTTCTTGAATTCTTACGCGTATAGCGGGTGAAATTCGGAGACAAAGGCAGTCGCTCCCGCTCTTACAGTTCCAAAATTCCCCTCCGCCACTCCTTCCCCTTTTCCCAAGTTTCTGGTTCGATTTATATCGTTTTGTGAGCTTAGCTACTTCGAGTTTACTTCGTACAAATCGGCTTAGTAAGCGCTTACTTAAGCTTTTTGAGCTGAGCTCATTTGTCTTCCATGCAAGCCTTTTATAAGGCTCAAGGCTCATTATAGACCCCTTAAATACGTCAAACAACATTATTCTACAAAATTGGGTTATTATCCCTAGTAATGCGCAAAATTCATGGATCATTCGTATATTAATTTTTATAAACCGGGGGTTTTCGACATTTAAGCATTAAAAAAAGACCCCTTAACCGGGGTCTTTGCGTGTTCACACTGAAATTCCGTTATTTTTTGTGTCCTGAAATTTGTCTTATTTTAGACATTTCACGCTAAATGCTCTGTCATCTCCAAGAACTCGTTAATATCAGCCACGATCAGATCTGTAGCTCCTTGCCAGAAATCCGGTTTTGTCAGATCCACACCCAAATGTTTGAGCACCAAATCCTCCAATGTCATCACGCCGGTATCCTGCAACAAGCTATCGTATTTGTCTGCAAAGGAAGCTCCCTCTTGTAATGCCAGACGATATAAGCCTGTACTGAACATATAACCAACGGTGTACGGGAAATTATAGAAAGGTACATCTGTGATATAGAAATGCAGCTTCGACGCCCAGAAGTGAGGATGGTATTCAGAAAGCACACCACAGAAAGCTTCTTTCTGTGCTTCCACCATCAGAGCGGACAGTTCCTCAGCATTTACAAGACCTTCCTTACGTTTCTCATAAAAGCGAGTCTCGAACAAGAATCGAGCGTGAATGTTCATAAAGAATGCCACACTGTTCTGTATCTTCGTTTCAAGCAGAGCCAGCTTCTCCTCTGCATTGCCCGCAGCTTTAACCTGAGCATCAGATACAATCACTTCTGCAAAGGTTGAAGCGGTCTCTGCAACGTTCATTGCATAATTCTGATTAAATACAGGTTGATCATCAAGCAGGTAGGAATGATAAGCATGTCCCAGCTCATGGGCCAATGTTGAAACATTGGAAGGTGTGCCGCTGTAAGTCATGAATATCCGTGATTCTTTACTCTCAGGGAAGGAAGTACAGAATCCACCAGGGCGTTTGCCATTACGATCCTCAACCTCGATCCAGTTATTATCAAAGGCACGCTCTGCAAACTCAGCCATCTTAGGACTAAATTTACGGAACTGTGTGACGATATCCTTCGCAGCTTGATCATAAGGGATCTTGCCGGAGGATTTGCCTACAGGAGCTTCGACATCGACCCATGAGAGAGAATCCAGCCCCAGCAGCTTGGCTTTACGCTGAAGGTAGGACACAAGTACAGGTTTGCTATTCGTAATCACGTCCCACATCGTATTTAAGGTGTCCTGTGTCATACGATTGATGCTGAGCGGATCTTTCAGAACATCGTCCCAGCCTCTGCCCTTATAGAGCTTCAGGCGGAAGCCTGCTAAGTGATTTAAGGTATCCGCGCAATTATCTGCCGCTTCAGTCCAAGCCTCTTCCCATTTATGGAACATCGTTTGACGCACTTTTGGATCTGGATCATCCAGCTTATTAAAAGCTTGGCCAGCAGATAGCAGCTTTGTTCCTTCTTCATCCTCAAATGGGATCTTGATCGAGCTCACAATCGTATCATAGTGCCCGCTCCATCCATGATATCCGTCAACAGCTAATTCCAACGCTAAGCTTTCCAGCTCAGGGCTCATCTTCTCACGGGCCAAATCACGGCTCTCGCTCAGTACGAACGTTAAAGGAGCAATCTCTGGACGAGCCATCCACTCAGCCCATACCTTGTCCGTAGTCTGACGAAGTACATTGCTAAATTGCGAGCTGATCCCTTCGAATCCGGCGCGCATGCTTGTCACTTTGGCCGCCAGCCTTACCGCACCCTTGTCCATCTGATTCTGAGCGCCTAGACAGTCTGCGAAGGAAGTGACCTCCACAAGTCTTCCTGAACAGCTCTGAAGCAATGCTATAACCTCATCCAATGCTTTTGTAGACGCAACATCCGTTGGTGTCACAGCATCCTTCACAAAGCCTTGCAAGGATAAAATATCTTTTTCAAG
Organism: Paenibacillus sp. FSL H7-0323; assembly: GCF_038002725.1. Taxonomy (NCBI): domain Bacteria; kingdom Bacillati; phylum Bacillota; class Bacilli; order Caryophanales; family Paenibacillaceae; genus Paenibacillus; species Paenibacillus sp. FSL H7-0323. Next base: position 3,834,764 of record NZ_JBBODB010000001.1, read on the forward strand.
CTTGCTCAAGAACCCTTCTAACTCTGCAGACGAAGAACCCCCCGGAAAAATAGTATCAAGTTCCCAAGTCAGTGATAACGGTTGTTTCATGTGTACTCACCATTCCTTTGCTTTCATTTGACTTTCTTTGTAATTGTCTTAACACCATGGTAAAGTGAATAACGATATCTGAACATTTATAGCCGATAAACTTTAGGAGGGCATCCATATGAAGCCACTACAAATTTCACCGGAAACAGCCATTACGTTATCCAAGCAACTAGGCGTTCCTTTGGAACACTTGATGCATATGCCCCAACATATTTTACTACAAAAAATAGCGGAGCTATCCAAAAAAGAAAATCCCCCACAAACTGAGGGCGAAAATGAAGAGACTCCTTCTGGGAAGGACTCACAATGATTCCATTTAGTCATACCTGGCCTTATGACATCATTCTAGGCGATATGTATGTGCAATACTGTCCATTCTGCAACTCAGAGAATGTGCTTCTGCCTATGAAGCCAAAAGAATTACAAATCGTTCGTGACGGCAAGAAAAAACTGCTCGTCTTCCCCTGCTGCAGCGCCAGTCCTACAGTTATAGATAATGACGGCGATTACCTTTTGTTCGATCGAGCTGTCAGATAAGCAAATCCTAACATTTTCTTTCTACAAAGCGCAGAGGAGAATTTAATTCTCTTCTGCGCTTTTTGTTGTTCGCAAACATTATGAACTTGAAGACAAGCCTTCGATATCAACTTCAACATCTAGAGCCTCAGCACGCATTTGCTCCCGTAAAATAACCCACTGCTCACGTGCCGCTCGAATCATCGCCGCATCCATGATCTTCTGATCATTGATCAGACGGGAGAACCACATTACAGCCACTGAGTATTCTCCGATCCGCCGATTAAGTTCGCCGATCAGGTACATGAGCCGGGCATCATTGCCGGCAATGCCATCTATTTCATAGACCTTAACATACTCGTCCAAAGAATAGCGTAAAAAACGCTTCTCCTGCTCAGTCTCCCCTTGATAGCGATAGAGCCAAGCAATATGATGCAGCAGACTTGCGATAATCCGATCTTTATCGTTAATACTCTGAGCACATAAAAGCGCCAGCTTATAGGTCTCGAGCGCAGTTTCCCAGTCTCGTTTCTCTCCAAAGTCACGGCTCTTCCAGCGTTTTCCTACCTGTTCATTAAATGCCTTACGCTGGCGTTCCGTCAGCTTGTCAGCCGAATTTTCTGTGGAGGCAAACCCGCAATTGGGGCAGACCCGTACAACATAATAATCCGGATTCTCATTTTTATAATACGCGCAGAAATCAGCATCACGTCGAATAGCCTTTTTTAGACTAGGACGTACCCGCGAGGTTGAAAATTCATTTTCACAGTTGCAACACTTGACCTTAATAGAATATAGGGGTATTAACTCTGTCAAGTACTCTCATTCCTTTCAGGATCAACCTGTCCCTTATTATTCCTGGGGCATGTTAACAAAATGATGTGCAGGACCTGCAAGGCGGCTAAGCACGAATGAACGCAGTGGTTCTTCGACTCCAGTCTCCACCAGTGCCTCTTTCATACATTGTAGCCACTCCTCAGCACGTTCTGGAGTAATAGGAATATGCATATGCCTTGCTCTCATCATGGGATGTCCATGTAATTCCGAATAAAGTGGACCCCCGCCAAAAAACTGTGTCAGGAATTGATATTGCTTCTCCAGAACTGGAGTAATATCTTCAGGGAACAAGGGTCCCAGCTGCGGATGAAGCTGTACCTTGGCATAGAACACTTCCACCAACCGATGTAGTGCTTCAGCCCCCCCTAGATTGTCATATATACTCTCATTTGGATTCATTGAGGTTACCAGCCTTCTTCCATATTAATGAAACGTTACTTATTTTATTATACCAAAGATAAGCATAACACGGATATCCGTCGAAAGTGCTCTCTAAACTACAGAAAAAAGGCGCTAAACTATAGTTCAGCGCCTGAAGAGTAAGGTTAGTAGGTCCTAAATTCCTCATCACCAGGAGGGACGAGAGAGACCCGGATTACATATACAAAAGCACAAACGAGAACTCCGGCTATAACGCTCATCGCCATCACTCCATCCCATTTAATCGTGTAACAGAGGGTGCATTTATTTATTACATAATATCATAATTCCTGCGAAAAAGCACAGATAATTGTAACCGCTTTCTCCATTTTTTTGTGCTGTTTGTCCCTCTTTTTGCATACATCTAACCATAGACCAGGAGGCGTTAATTATGACTTTTAAAAAGATTGGCGGCCCGCTGCTGGGATTCATATTGGCAGGTTGTATGCTGCTTATGTTACTTCATCCTGAAGCATCTCTTGCCGCAGCCTTACGTGGCCTGGCCATCTGGTGGGACGTGCTCTTCCCTTCACTGTTTCCCTTCTTCGTCATTTCTGAAATCATGCTAGGCTTAGGCATTGTCCATCTCTTCGGCGCTTTACTTGATCCACTGATGCGTCCCCTCTTCGGTATACCAGGCAGCGGTGGTTTTGTCGCGGCCATGGGATATGTATCAGGATATCCCGTTGGAGCCAAATTAACCGCTAAGCTGCGGGAGCAGAAGCTGATCAGCAGAATTGAAGGTGAACGCCTTGTAGCATTTACAACCTCCTCCGATCCTATTTTTCTATTAGGGGCGGTATCCGTTGGGTTCTTTCGCGATGCTTCTTTGGGGCTAATATTGGCACTAGCCCACTACGGAAGTGGCTTAATGGTTGGTCTTCTAATGTCATTTCATGGACGTAAGGAACAAAAGACCCCCACCCAAGACCCAACAAAAAGTAGTTCTGACGTCCCCTCTGCTCCAGCAAAACAAGGATTCGGCAGAATACATGCCGCACTCCTTGCGATGTCCGAAGCCCGGCGCAAGGATGGACGTAGCTTCGGGGAACTGTTAAAAGGAGCGATCCAATCCTCGGTACAGCTTATTATTGTCGTAGGGGGTCTGGTTGTATTCTTCAACGTGCTAATGGAGCTGCTTGCCCGTGCCGGAATCCTGCCCTCACTATTTAGCCTGGCCGGATCTCTCGTCTCCCTTGTTGGAGGGCCTCCCGAATTAGCTCAGGCCTTGATCAGCGGATTATTCGAGGTCACCATAGGTGCCCGTTCTGCTGGTGAAGCCGCTTCTTCCATCCCGCTTCAATTCAAGGTCGCAGCAGCTGCCTTTATTCTCTCTTGGGGCGGATTATCTGTACATGCCCAAGTCGCCAGTATTTTGAACGGTACCGGGCTGCGTTATCTGCCGTTCTTAACTGCGAGACTAATACATGCCGTACTCGCAGCAGGTCTCGTGGTGCTGCTATGGAAGCCTGTGATGGGATCAGGATTGTCTTCTGCCTGGGTCTCTCTGCCAGCCTCCACCGCCTTCACACCTTCAGCCTCTGGTGTCACTGCCAGCCTAGCTCTACTGAGTCTTATACTTGCCGCTGCTCTTCTAGTGTCACTGCTTATTCCTGTCTTTATGGCAATGCTCCGATTGATGCGCCGAAGTTGATTACATATTGTGTTCCGGGGCAAGATTGATTATGATCGGTGTATGACGGAATTATATAAAGGAGCTTGTACATCTTGAGATATTATGTTCTGGACCGCGGTGATGAGCTGTCAATCAAACTTGCCGAGCAATTTCACAAGCTGGCGGCGGAGCGGGATTTGCAACTGGATGCCGAGTCTCCGGAAATCGTCATCTCGATAGGTGGAGACGGCACAATGCTGCACGCTTTTCATACCTTTATCGATCAGATTCCCAACTTAGCCTTTGTAGGTGTGCACACAGGACACCTCGGCTTCTATGCGGACTGGCAAGCAGAAGAGCTGCCCACCTTAATCGATTATATGTGCGGAACCGGTGATACTGAGCCGCAGAAACCGCGCATTGTGAAATATCCATTAATAGAGCTGGAGATTCACAAAAAATCGGGATCTTCGTCTCACATTGCCCTCAACGAATTTACCCTTAAAGGGGTGGATGGAACTATAATGATCCAAATCGACATCAATGATGTCACCTTCGAAATGTTCCGGGGCGATGGACTTTGTATTTCAACTCCCTCTGGCAGCACCGCTTATAACAAAAGCCTTGGGGGCGCTATGGTTCACCCTTCAATAGAAGCGCTGCAGATTGCCGAAATCGCGTCTATTAACAACCGTGTATTCCGGACAATGGGCTCGCCGCTACTACTGCCGAAGCATCATCATTGTGACATTTTTTCATGTAAAGACCAGCGTTTGCTGCTCACCGTAGATCATAACAACATTCCTGTTGATGACCTGATTTCAGTACGCTGTCAAGTTTCAGACAAAAAAGTCAGCTTCGCAAGGTATCGTCCGTTTCCGTTCTGGAACCGTGTCCGTGAAGCTTTCTTAGTCTGAGATCAGGGGATCAAAAAGCTGGAGATTTCAATATCTCCGGCTATTTTTGGTGTGACAAAACTAACACCAATTGATAGACATAGAGAGAAATCAAATGGTATAATGAGGCTATTTTACAAAGAGTTACATAAAAGGAGAGAGTACTGTTGAAAAAATTATTATCCCTCTTGAGCATAAGTCTTCTGGCCCTGATACTGGCGGTCCCGGCTTTTGCTGCTTCAAAACCGATTGATGTTTATATCAACGGCAGTAAGGTTTCCTTTACCGCAGGAACCCCATACTTAGCGAACAATTCTGTACTTGTCCCTTTCCGGGTCATCTTCGAAAAGCTTGGACTGCAGGTGCTTTGGGATGCCAAGACTGGAACAGTAACAGGTAAAAGTTCAAATCTGGCGATCAGCCTAAAAATTGGCAGCAACCGCGCAACCGTTAACGGAACCGTGAAAAAACTGACCACCGCACCAGTCTCCTCAGCTGGCACTACATACATTCCTTTACGTTTTATCGCAGAGGCAACCGGAGGCACAGCCGTCTGGAATTCAACCAGCAGAAGCGTGCAAATTACCACCCCAGTATCCAAAGATAAGGACGAAGCAGCGATTACAGCATTAATCCGTTTGTCTAATAAGTATTTCAATGAAGAAAAAGCGATTAGCTTCTATTCCCTTATGGATTCAGAATCCTCAAATGCGGAGTCAGTAGCGGATCTTAATGCATCCTTTGAGATTTTCGACATAAAAAATACTATTGAGAGTTTGGAAATCATTGATATTTCAGGCAATGACGCTACTGTCTATACACTGGAAAGCTCTCGCCGGACAGGTGGGGCCTATACGCCAGATACAGAGGACGAATACATGTATACACTTGTCCGCAAGAATGGAAGCTGGAAAATATCATCTGTGGAATCCCAAAGCTCCGTGATACTGCTGACTCGTGAACAAGCTCTAAAAACAGCAGCTAACATTCCTCAAAATGATGCGGATGCCATCAAAGGTAATATCACCAAATATTATCAAGCTATGAATGAACAAAATTCGGCCGCTGTTCTTTCCACCATGACTTCATACGGAGAAGAATATGATACTTCCCTTAAGGAAGATCTGGAAGATTTCTTTACTTCATATGACGTCATTTATACTCCAAGCGTTTCGAGTATCTACTATTTTAGCGCCAAAGAAGCAGCTATTTATGTAGAAAGCAAAGAGAAGGATGCCAGTGAAGAGGAAACTTTTGAGCAAGGCACGATCTTCATTTTATCCAAGTCGGATAACGGGGTATGGACTACTGATAACACCTACAGCGTTTACTATAAACTTGTGAAATCCTAACAACCATACGTCACAGAAAGTTAATTCGTGCAGTGTATACTTTCTTATCTTATAAATTATATAAAAAGGGCGTATGATTCCATGAAATCCAATAAAGTAATAAGTGCACTTCTAGGCAGCTGTCTGGCTTTATCCCTAACTTTTGCTCCAGTGGTGTCTGCTGCCGATGCCGCTCAGGCATCTACAGATAACCGTGATCTTATCAATGAAGTCATGAATATTCTGGAGAACTATAACCTCTCCGGTGTAGATAAGGATACCTTGATTCGTGGAGCCATTGACGGCATGGTGAACACCCTGGATGATCCCTATAGCCAATACTTCAATACCGAGGAAGCGGCACAATTTGAACATGATGTTGATCTGAAATACGTTGGTATTGGTGTTAGATTGCAATATACCGCAACAGAACTCTACATCGAAGACATAACACCCGGTTCGCCTGCAGAACAAGCAGGTCTGAAACGCGGCGATACGATAGTCAAAATTAACGGAATCCCCGTTGAAGAGACTGAAGGTGACGAGTTAAGCGGAGCCGCAGGCACCAAGGTCACTCTGCAGGTGCTCCGGAATGGAGTGTCTAAATCATTTCGTGTAACCCGGAATGAAATCAGCTCAACTTCCGTTACCGGAACCATTGTTGGACAGAAGATAGCCTACATCACACTAAGCGGTTTCACACAGAATTCCGATGAAGAATTCGCCGCCATGCTGAAAAAGATGCGCGCAGCAGGTATGAAATCGATGGTGCTTGATTTGCGTGACAACTTAGGCGGCTATATGGATTCGGCATACAACATTACCTCCAATTTTATGGATAAAGGCATTATGATGTATACCTCTGATCAAACCGGAGCACTTACTCCAGTAACGATTACCAGCGGCAGCAAAATAGGCGTACCCGTCGTTATTCTAACGAATGAGTACACTGCCAGCGCTTCTGAGGCGCTTACTGGCGCATTACGTGACAATAAGCTCGCTACCGTCGTAGGCACTCGTTCTTTCGGCAAAGCACGTATTCAGAGCCTGCTTCCAATGTCTAATGGAGACATGCTGAAGCTGACTACGCAGAAATACCTAACTCCAAATAAAGAAGACTTTAATCACATCGGCCTTGCACCGGATATTGAGGTTAAAGGCAAAACTGCACAGCTGATTACCGCTCTTCAGATTGCAGGAATGAAAAGCATTGAGGTTTCCGGTGATCATCATATCTTGAACGTCAACGGGGTTGCCTTTGCTGGTAATGTGGGTCTAATAAAGCAAGGAGATAAGACTTATGCTTCTTCGCTCGTATTAGGTGCACTGATCGAAGGCGACATCACATGGGATGCCAAGAACAAAAAAGTCATCGTAACGAACGGGGCAGGTAAAGCGACCGGCTTTACATTGTCCTCCAAAGAGGCGCTTTCTCAGAACGGCGAGACCTTCATTGAATTAAATGCCTTTAAGAAGAAGTTCCCTGCGCTTGTATGGAGTTACAATGCAACACAGAAACAATTGAAATTATCTGTAAAATAGATCCTTAATCTCACTAATCATTAAGCTGCTGAATCAAGCACCAATGAGTAAAAACAGGAGTTGTCACATAAGCCATGAAATGGCCATTGAGACAACTCCTGTTCTTTGTTTAGTTTGATAATATTTGCACCTACGAAACATCTGTAGCACCTATCGGACATGGATGACCCTAAACGCAATATTAATCCATATTTGTTATGCTATCGGACTCCATAGTCGCTATTGGTATGAAAAACACCATAATTACGCCTCTTTCTAACGAATAGCTTCATTGGAGTCCGAAACCCTGCTCAAAAAGCTGAAAATTCGCAAATAACGGCATCTGGGTCCTTAAGCCTTAGGGGATGATGAAACTGCTGGGTCAAGCAGCCAACGACTAACAGCAAAGAGCAGCAGAGCAACACACAGTAGCAGAGCAACACCGAGCGGCACAGCAACACCGAGCAACACAGCAACACTGAACAGCACAGCAACACCCAGCCCACAGCACAGAGCAGCACTGAGCAACACCGAGCGGCACAGCAACAGCAGAGCAGCGATCTCCAAGTAACGGGAGAAACGCTGCTCTGCTATTTTTTATAAGAAAAAAAGCTGGCTCATTCGTAGAAGGACTCTACTTATGGTTCAGCTTTCATCATTAAGGTTGTGAATTTTCTATGTTTTGGTTGTTCTGGTTATTCTGGTTGTTTTGATTGTTCTGGTTGTTTTGGTTGTTTTGAGCGCTTTGAGGTTTTGGTGTGTTTTGGGGCTTCTGAGACTGACCTTGTGGCGGTCTGCCTTGGAAATCCTTTTTGGATTTCTTGCCCTGTGAATCCTTGCCCCGGTGATTTCGGCTCTGATGTTCTCTCACAGGTCTATCCTTCGCCATATTGTCCTTAGAAGAAGTCATCTCTTTAAATGCCAATGAGTGATTCGAGCCTTGCTTAGAGGATGTTTCTTTAACAGAGAACTCTTTATCTGCAGCCGCTTCATCACTAGCTTCCCCTTCTTGCTCCAAGGCCTCTTCATCACTCGGCTCTGGTATTTCTTTGATTAAAATATCCTTGAACATGCCTTCCTGTGGTACCTCTTTCAATTTATGCAGCACAAAATAAGCGCAGCCAAAATTGCAATATTCATTAATATAATCAACCATACCCGAAATCGCTGTATCCCGATTCACCTTAGGATGGTTGTCCCGGTAAAAACCTTTCAAACGCAACTGACTGTAACCCCAGTCACCGATAATATAGTCGTATCTTTCCAGCACCTCGCTATATCTCCCGCGAAACGCCTCCGGATTCCAACCATCCTTATGATCCAACATAAGTTCATAGCCTTTTCCGCCTATTACGATCAAACCTTTTGTCGCCTGCCTTTCTTTGGGTATCGTGGCGTTGATTATGCCGCCATCTATGTGGAATATTGGGCTTTCGGTCGCTGTTCTAGAACCGCTCCTACAGCACCAATATTCCCCTCCGATGACGCAAATCAACGATTTTTATGGGTAACCTAAGAGCAGAGATATCAGAACGCTGTCGCTTCTTCCTCCTCTTACTAACATTCTCCGTGAATTAAACCACAGAAAAGCAATAATTAGCTAGAAGAAACCGCACGCTCCTCGCGAGCTTGAGCTGCAGACTTCACCTGCTCATGCGCATGATAAGAGCTGCGAACTAGCGGGCCTGATTCCACGTGGCTGAAGCCACGCTTCATTCCCTCTTCCTTCAACAGTGCAAATTCCTCCGGTGGATAATATTTCTCCACATTTAAGTGTTTTGGAGTGGGTTGCAAATATTGTCCTAAAGTCAATATATCACAATTTACGGCTCGCAAATCATCCATTGCTTGTAAAATCTCATTCCACTCTTCACCGACACCAAGCATGATGCTCGATTTGGTTGGAATATTGGGTTTCATTTCCTTGGCTCTGCGCAGCAATTCCAAGGAACGAGGGTACTTCGCTTTAGCCCGTACACGATCTGACATCCGTTCCACGGTCTCAATATTATGATTAAGAATGTCTGGATTACTGTTCATGACAATCTCAAGACTATTCCGGTCTCCTAAAAAGTCTGGAATAAGCACTTCAACACTACATAACGGAAGGCGTTTACGAATCGCCGCTACCGTCTCAGCAAAAATCTGAGCGCCACCATCCGCAAGATCATCGCGGGCCACACTAGTCACCACACAGTGACGAAGATTCATTTTCTCTGCAGCTTCAGCTACACGTTCAGGCTCCTGCAGGTCCAGTTCTGTAGGCATCCCTGTATTCACTGCACAAAAACGGCATGCGCGTGTACAAATATCACCTAAAATCATGAAGGTAGCCGTACGGTTTGCCCAGCATTCATAAATATTCGGACACCTAGCTTCTTCACATACGGTATGTAAAGTTTTGGAACGCATCATGCTTTTGATTTCCTGATAGTTGTCACCGGTAGTTAGCTTAATCTTAATCCAATCCGGTTTAGGTTGCTTTGCTGTTTTATTAGACAAAATGATAAACCCCGCTTCCTCCTGAATGTGATGCTGCAGATGAAAGTTGCTGCCTCATATTATAACATGTGCGATTTACAATTGCCTGTTTTTGTGAAATATGCAGGGTGTATCATCTGGAGTTTCCAGCGAGATTTTTCTGGTACCTTTAGACAAGAACGGATAAAAAGTAGCATTTTGCACCAATCTATAAAAAAGCTTCATCCGAAGTGACTACACTCAATTTAATGCCCGGACAAAAGGAGGCTGTTATCTTGCTGGCCCTATTTAAGAATATTAAAGACCGGAGAACCCTGTTATGCCTGTCCGCGGCCGCTATCCTCTGGGGTGGTTTAAACCTTCCCGTTTCAGCAGCTGTAGCGCGGCCTACAATCCAACCGGTGATGAGCAGCGGGGATCCCGCTAGTGCTAGCAAAGAAGCGCAATGGTCTGGCCGAAGACAGCTTTATGAGCAAATGAGCGCAGCTACTGGTATCCCGTGGTTTAGGTTCGCAGCCATTGATCAATATGAACGCACGCTCGCCAAAAAGGGAGCCTCAGGGCAGCCTGTCTCCACGCGCCTTACAGCCATAAAGATCCCGGCACCGGTATGGGCTGGTCCACTCAATCCGGATCAAGGGGATACTTCCCCGAACTCCATTAGCTTCTTTGATGGTTTTGGCAGTGATGGCTCAGGAGACGGCATTGCTGATCCAGAGAATGATGCGGACGTTCTGTATAGTATGGCTAGACACTTATTGAAGTATGGACAATCCGCTAGTGATTTCAGTATCGGGGTCTGGGAGTATTATCACAATGGCCGCGCCTCGCAGCGCATTACCCAGTTCGCGAAGTTATATGAACATTTTGGACGGCTGGACCTATCCGGCAATGCCTTCCCGCTTCCCTTAAGTAACCTTTATTCTTATCGTAGCACTTGGGGCACTGGAAGAAGCTGGGGTGGAGCACGTATCCATGAAGGAACAGATTTATTTGCACCTCAAGGAGTGCCAGTCCGAAGCACCTGCTTTGGCTTAGTGGAGACAAAAGGCTGGAACCGGTACGGCGGCTGGAGAATCGGGATTCGCGATATTGAGAACCGTTACCATTATTACGCTCATCTATCTGGATATAACAAAACCATTTCTCGCGGAGATATAGTCACCCCCGGTGAAATTATTGGCTGGGTAGGCAGCTCGGGTTACGGCAATCCCGGAACTCAAGGGAAATTTCCTCCGCATCTACATTTTGGCATTTACCGCGATCGCGGAATTACCGAATGGGCTTTTGATCCGTTTCCGTTGCTGAAACAATGGGAGAATCAGGAATATAGAGACTTAAAGAACAAAAGAAGCAAAAAAAGTGCCGTAAATTAGAATAAGGTCCCTTTCCTTAGAGAGGGGCCTTTTCTTTTTTAATACAACATCAAACAGCCGAATGGTTCAATGCTGACCGTAAGCTTATTATTATTTTTAAAAATTACTCCAGACAATAAATCAGTTAATTCGTTCTTATCAGCTCGATATGGGCTAAGCTCTAGTTGGTAAGGGTTTGGAGAATTATTGATAATCAGCCCTATCTTTTCGTGCTCCACACCTCGTATGTAACCAAGCACATTACGAACTTCATCAGTAAACCAAGGACGGAAGGAGCCTTTGCGCAGAACCTCATGACTTTTTCTCAGAGAAATCAACTGTTGATACCACTTATGCAGCACTGCATTCTGAGCTTGTTCTTGCCATATCATAGCTTTTCTACAGTGGGGGTCCGTCGCCCCTTCCATCCCAACCTCATCCCCGTAATAGATCATTGGAATGCCGATATAGGTCATCTGGAAAAAAACAGCCAGCATCATACGTTCAACAGCGGTACCCAAGCGGTCCCAACCACGCCCACCTTCTTTACACGCTGTAAGAAACCGCAGGGTATCATGGCTGCCAAGCAACTGAAACATAGCTGAATTCGCCTGGTCATTATACAACGCCTCCTGATGGAGCAATTGCTCCATAAAGCGAACTGGCCCCGTCGATTGTTCCGCAAAAAATTCTAACACTGCATCACGAAGCACATAATTCATTCCTCCATCGAACTGATCCCCTCTAAGCCATGGCCCAGAAGCATGCATAATCTCACCGATCAGCAGGATTTCAGGATATTCAGATTTGAGTTCTTGCCGAAACCGGGACCAAAAACGCGGATTAACTTCATTGGCCACATCCAGACGCCAGCCGTCAATCCCTGTCTCGCGCACCCAATACTTCGCAACCTCAATCATGTAATTCGCCGTATCCGGATTGTCCATGTTCAGCTTTGGCATATGCGCTTCAGCTTTGGCAAACGTTTCATAATTGGGTACAGGGGTCTGCGTAACCGGAAAGGAATGAATGAAGAACCAATCTTTATACGGAGATTGCTCTCCTTTTGCCAACACATCCTTAAACGCGAAAAAGCGATCTCCCGAATGATTAAACACAGCATCTAAAATCACTTTGATTCCATGTCTGTGCGCCTGGCTGACCAGTGCCTTCAATCCTTCCGTATCCCCAAATACTGGATCAACCTTATAGTAATCGGAGGTATTATATTTATGTTCTGAAGGAGACTCAAATACAGGCGTCATATAAACAACGTTTACTCCTAACTGTTGCAGGTAGGGCATTTTGTCAGAGATGCCTTGTAAGGTTCCTTCGTTATAACTGCTGGGATAGATTTGATAGGTTACTGCATCCATGCTCCATGAAGGTAACTTCAACGCCTCAGAATGATGGAGATATGCATATTGAAAAGAACCCGCACGTTCCCGGTTCTCCGACGCCCCTCTCTCTCCATACCAGACATATTCACCAGCAGGATTAGTTACATGGAATAGATATCTGCATTTTTTAGTAGGGGTCTCAATGACCGCTTCATGTATCTCATAAACACCTGCCGACCCAATCCGCTCCATCTGCAAAGGAACTTCATGCCCCGGAGAATCATAACGGTCTGAGTAGATGACGGTACAGGATAATTGCTGTCCAGCTTGCGTGAACAGTCTGAGCTTCAAGATGCCCGTACCCATAGGATAGGCAAACGGATCTTCACTTGTATGATATAAAAACCATGTATGAGGCATAACTTCTAAACTCCTTTTTATGCTTTTATCGTTAAATCTATAAGACTCTTTGTAATTAGAGAGACTGCTAAATTTGTGTTATTATGGTTACAAATACCGTTCCGGATTATGAGGGGAAGACAATGAAAGTAACCATTTCTGATATTGCCAAAGCAGCCAATGTGGCTAAATCTACCGTATCCAAAGTATTAAACGATTCCCCCAAAATATCACAGGAAACGAAACACAAAGTTCGCGAAATTATGAAGCAGATGAACTATACACCAAGTAGTATCGCTACCGGATTAGCCAGACAAAGCAGCTGTAATATTGGTCTCCTGGTCGATATGTCCAAGGAAAGTGAATTTCTAAACCAGTTTTTCTACAACATCATCGGTGGAATAGAAAGTGTAATTGCGCCTTTAAAATACGAGCTGACTATTTCCAATGTACAGCATAGTAGTCCGGAAGGACATTTTCTAAATAGACTTGTATTCAGCAAACGTGTCGACGGAATCATAGCGAATAACTCCGTACTCACGGAAGAGCTTTGCGAAGAACTGAACCGCTTGGAGTTTCCCTACATCTCCATCGGCGAAATTATGACTCCCGGAAGCTGGGTTGATTTCGATAATGAAGCAGGCGGCAGCATGCTGACCTCACATTTAATAAAGCAGGGGTACTCCAAAATAGCCTTCATAGGCGGGCAGCAGCAGGAAAAGATTTATACCCATCGTCTGAGTGGATATTTGCAAGCATTGCAGCAAGCAGATCTTACCGATCAGCAGCAATGGATTATCAATTGTAAGGCTGATGAACATTTGAGCTATCATGCTGCACTTGAGCTTCTACAGAGCGAAGATCGACCAGACTCCGTAGTATGCATGAACAGCTATGTTGCCTTCGGGGTGCTTCAAGCTGCAAAATCACTGGATATTCATGTTCCCTCACAGCTCGGCATTGCCGCATTTGATGAATATCCTCTGTCCCGTTACACTACGCCTCCTCTAACCTCGCTAAATATCGACACCTTCCAGCTGGGGGTATCTTCAGGCGAGCTGCTGATGCAACGCATTCGTAATAACAACATACCCTCTAGGCATTTGCTTCTCGAGCCAGAACTCATTCCTCGTGAGTCAACTATGAGATCCCAGTTCCCGGCGGGAACGTAGTGAAGAGGCAGGAAGCTTGGTTGCGCTTGTATAGCTGACTGAACTTTATTGCGCTGCATGCTGTTTCGGCTTGATTGTCTGGAGTAACTAACTGAGCTTGATTGAGCTTGTGTAGCTGACTGAACTTTATTGCGCTGCGTGCTGTTTTGGCTTGATTGTCTGGAGTAACTGCTTTAGCTTGATAGAATTTGAGTAGCTAACATGGCTACATCGGATTTAATTGCATTTTGTGCAATAGAAATCCTTATAGGATGGGTAACATTCGATTTAATTGCACTTTGTGCAGTCAAAACTCGTGAAATCGGCAAGAAACAGCCTTTTTCCTGAATTCTACTGCACAAAATACAGTTAAATCTTTCTACCAGCTTCAAACAGAAAGTCTAATTGTACTTTCTGCAATTAAAAAGCTTCATACTGCTTACCAAGGAGCGGCCCCATACGGGAGCCGCTCCTTGGTGTGTTTAAGCTGTAGATATTATGAAGCTTATAGATCCTTCCAGCGCTGAACCGTCAGATTTACGGTTTGTGCACCGCCTGATGGCGTAAGGGTTCGATTGGAAAGATCCGATCCATTCGAATTCACCTCCACATTAGTCCAAGCGCCTCGTGTAACTTTGTATTGAATTGCTGTTCCCGCCGGTAGACTTAGTGTGATGGAGTAAATACCATCACTGCCCTTCGTCAGTTGGTAGTTCGGATCTGCCGCATTCCAGCTATTGAAGGAACCGGAGAGATAAACGGGTCCACTCACAGGAGTAGACGCAGGAACAGTTACTCGGAATGTAACACTATCTGCTTGTGGTTCTCCTGCGGTGATGTTGCCATTCACCATACTCCAGGTGCCCGCAGCAAAATGATAGTTATTGCCTCCATTGTTATCCCATGTGCCACTGCCATTATTAAAGGCTGCGGTCAGCCCAGCTGCCGTGTCCAACTGAATCGTAACCGCCTTATATCCTGTAAAAGCAGAAGCTTGAAGCTGCTCGCCTGGAGACGTCGTCCAGACCGTTGAACCATCGAGCTTATAATGGATATAAGAGCTGCTATAAGCCGCATTCTTATAATAGATCGTTGCCGTGCTGCCGACAGGTGTTGCCGTTGGTGTTGCCGTTGGTGTTGGTGTTGGCGTTACGGTTGGTGTCGGTGTCGGCGTTACCGTCGGAGTTGGTGTCGGCGTTACCGTTGGCGTCGGTGTTGGTGTTGCTGTTGGTGTTACGGTTGGTGTCGGTGTCGGCGTTACCGTTGGTGTCGGCGTTACCGTTGGTGTCGGCGTTACCGTTGGTGTCGGCGTCACGGGTCCACCCGATTGAATATTGCCAGTTGGTGTATAGGTCCAGGTGCCGGCACTAAATAAATAGTTGCTGCCCCCGTTACTGTCCCAAGTGCCGCTGCCATTGTTAAAGCAAGCTTCAAGCTGGCTGGCTGAGCCAATATTAATCGTTATTTTGTTGTAGCCTGCTACATCAGAGACAGGTATCGCCACACCCGGTGATATCGTCCAAGTTCCTCCTGCAGGACGATAATGAATATAAGGCGAGGTATAGCCCTGCTTATAGTAAATAGTGACACTGTTCCCCGCTGGTGTTGTCACTGAAGCAATCGCGCTAAGGAGGGATAGATTGCCTGCTGCATCCATTGCTTTTACCGTATAGTCATACGTAGTACTGGCAGATAATCCGTTATCCGTATATGAAGTAGTTGCGGATGTACCCACTTTTACGCCGTTGCGATAAATTTCATATCCGGTCACACCTACATTGTCGGTGGAAGCGGTCCAGCTTACTAAAGCACTGGATGCATTTTGAACGGTTGCGGTCACGTTAGTGGGTACAGTTGGAGCAACTGTATCTGTAGGAAGCTGTTGTTTGGCATAGATTTTGGCTGCATTTGCACCCACGGTTACAGTGATCTGCTTGCCAGTTGCTCCACCCGATTGTACGGTTACCGTATCCGAAGTGTTCAACTGGTTATAAAGAACCGTCCCGACTGCCAAGCTGCTCTCTGCACGCAGTGGAATGGTAACGGTCTGCGAGCCGCTGGATTTATTACTGAATACGGAGATAACTTCCTGCCCCAGATTAGTTCCAGTGTCAATACGACGTGAAAAAGCATATAAGTTCTGTGCAGACCACATTTCACGTTGAGTGCCTGTACGGAGTGCCGGATTATTTTTCCGAATCTCATTAAGTTTGGCTACGTGCTTGTAGGTGCTGGCATTCTCATTAAAATAATTCTCTATTACATTGCCGTTTGCATCCCGTTTCACCATTGACCAGCGGTTCCAGGTATCGGCGATGCCTCCCGTCATAATCTGCCCATTACCATTGCCTTTGTTCTGTTCCGTACCTTGGAAGACAACGGGTGTTCCACGCACTGTAAAAATAAAACTCAAAGCGTTCTGCAGCTTATCTACGCTTCCTCCAGCTTCTGTGAGAAAACGATTGCGGTCATGATTGTCGATAAAGGTAACCATGTGATTTGCATTTCCGTTATAGTAGGAATCCTGTGCCAAGGTGCTTTTAATATTGGAGTCAAAAGACTGCCCATATGCGAAGCTATTTAGAACGGAGAAGAACATTGGGAAATCAAGCATGCCCCACTCCTTGTTGTTGCCGACCCAGCGCGAGACAAATTCAGCATTACCGTCAAAATTCTCGCCAAAGGTATTAACCCCCAGATAATTTTGCAATTCACCAATATCAGTCGGCTTCATCAGCTTGGCTGCGTCTACACGCGCACCATCTGCCCCTGTATAGTCAAACCAGCCTTTAATCGAATCAAATATGGCCTTTTTAGCAGCAGGGACATCGAAGTCAATGTCATCCAGTCCGCCTAGATCATGATTTTCTAAGTAATCCTGTGCCCATTGATCATATCTTCCGTCTGCCAAAGACCAGTTGATATCTCCGTTATGGTGATACCAAGCCGGGTTATTGAAAGGAGCTGCTGGCTGCAGACTAGGGATATCATAGTAGGCTTGGGTACCCAGCATATAATCCCCGATATGGTTTGGCACAACGTCTATAACCACCTTGATGCCAACCGCATGTGCGGAATCCACTAACTCCTTCAGCTTCTCCTTTGTACCGAAGTAGGGATTGGCTGCGTTAGGGTCCTTAACGTTGTACCCGTGATACGCCGTGTTTTTACCACTGCCGTTGTTCTCCCGATTCGTCATTTGCGGCTCCGCCACTGGGGAAATCCAGATCGCGGTGTAGCCCATATTTTTAATATAAGACAGCTTGTCGATCACCCCTTGCCAATCTCCGCCTTTCATATAACGGAAATCTTCTTCAGAGTTCTCGCCATAGCGAATTGCCGCTCCCGTAGCATTGTTGGAAGAGTCCCCGTCATTAAACCGGTCAACCATAATCTGATAAATGGTATCATTCTCGTTAATCGTACCGATGCTGGCTGCATCTGCCTGTTGTGGCGCTAAGACGAATAAATTAATCACAGTAGAAAGAAGAATAGATGTAATCAGAACGGGCACGTACCATAACTTACGTTTCATCGCGCGCATCTCCCTCTCTTATTAAAGCGTATTCATAACACACTAAAACCTACTTCTTGGATTAAAAACGACCTTTCCAGCGATGTTTTTGGCATAGAAACAAACGAATTTTAGGGAAACCGGTTTTCCTACTAAAAATTACCATGACACAAGACGCATTGTCAAGCCTTAAAATTGAAATGCACAACAAAAAAAGAGCTCCTATTTAGGAAGCTCTTGGGGTTGAATATTTACTGTTTGAGTTCAGCGTCCCGCCGTCTGAATAAACTGCAAGACCTCATTCATAATTCGGTCCTTCTCTTCACAATGGCACACCATATGACCACTGTTGTCGACCATCAGCACCTGTTTTTGGGTCGCCTTGATCATATGATGTCGTAGGTAATCGGCGCTTCTAGTCTTCACTAGATGATCTCTTTTTCCTTGCACGATCAGGGTTGGAGTCTCAATATGCGGATAGACAGAAAAGCTCTCACGAACCAATCGCTGGAACTCTCGAGTTGCTTTTGGAGGCGTTGAACTGAATTTACTAATATAAGTTTTTAGCATGGAAAAGCTCCCAAGGGTCTTAATAATTTCTACAGGATTCAGCGGAAACACAGGGGTAGACAACAAAGTGAGAGATTTAATCCAAGGTTTATAGCGCACGGAAAGATGTGAAGCAATAAGAGCACCGGTTGAAAAACCGATCAGATGAACGCCGTCATTTGTCTTTAACAGCTCTGTTAATTCATCCTCAGCACTTTGCTGCCAATCATGTCGATCCGAATGCAGTAGATCATTCCTGCTGCCCCCGTGCCCCTTCAGGGTAAATGTTCTGGAACGATAATTATGCTGCTCCATAAACTGGGACAAGGGAGAGATTTCATGCTCACCTCCGGTAAAGCCATGAATAAATAAACAACTTTCCATAATTGTCCCTCTTTTCACATTCCATACTGAATTCCAACTTTATTGTATAATGCCAATCCCCTTTATTTTCTATTCATTCCAACCTTCTATGTAAAACCTTAACCAAATGATGTCAAGGTTTACCACCGTTATAGGTTCAAAAAAAAATATAAACTCTATTGCTCCCACCAAAGAAGACCAAGTGCAGAAGTAATCGTTAAGCCTACAGCCGAGCTAGATGAAGTTACGTTAGCACAAATAGCAGTCCCCGGCGGAACGATGATGCTGCCCGTAAAGTTCTGTGAGAAAGCGCCTGGAGCTAATTGATAATTGTAAAGCGTCGTCCCCCCGCTAATTGCCGCTGTTGAAGATTGAACGGTCATCGCACTTGTAGCCGCGCTTCCGAGATTATTATTGGTTGGTGTCAAGGTTGCAGGAGAGGTTAACGTCCCTCCTTTTACAATTGTAAAGCTTCCAGACATAGCCGATAGCAGAGAAGATCCGCCGATACTGCCGCTAATACGAGAGATATATACGGTTTTCCCGCTACCAGCAGCATTACTAATCCGAATAGAAGTAATTGCAGAAATAAGACTAAGTACGACCAAACTAGACGCGGATGTGTTGGTAGAATACAAGACCGCAGCCTTCGAAGCACTTATTTCAGGTGGCGCGCTGATATCCGGAGATTGGAAGGTATTGACCATATCCACAAAAAGAGGTTGATCATTGTCGTTAAACACATATTGATTAGGCATGATTATCCCCTCCCATTTCTAATATTCCCACCAACTAATAGATGTTGTCGCTGCTGAAGTTCCCGATGCAATCGTGATGGACGTGGTTATAGAATTTCCGGGAGGAACAACGATTTGTCCAGTAAAATCAACAATGACGGGCCCCGCTGCCAGTAATAAAGATACTAGAGTGGCCGGACCTCCCGTAGGGGCAGCAGTCGAGGTTCTGGCCGTCATCACACTGGTTAACGCACTTCCAAAATTAAAATTTATCGGTGTAACGGTAGTCCCGGTGACCGTAGCGTTCCGAAGCAGAGATAAAGTAACAGCAGCTGTTGCCGAGCTAGCTGCAACCCGGGATACATACAATGTACGTCCGCTGCCTGCCGGATTACTAATCTGAACAACTAACGGTGCAGCAGTCGTTACCGTAGAAGTAAAAGGGATTCCAAACAATAGCCCCGCCTTAGCCGCTCCTCCCTCCGGAGCTGAATCTATACCAGGTGCAACATACGTGTTGACTTGTTCTGTAAAGAGTGGCTGGCTACTCTGATTAAAGACTGAATCGTTTGGCATGCGCTATCCTCCCCGTACTTGAGCTTATCTTATTTTATGCCGCTCTAAGTAACAGGTTGTTTGGGAATGTGCGTATTTTTGCTTTTCCAGCCCAATCACCTCTTATTTTTCACCATATATTATTATCACCATTCGAATGGCTAAGGATTGTCCCTAACGGTTCGCGGTTTATTGATGCTCAGGGCTCAAACGACGGTTAGGGTCCTTTTATGGACAGGGTTCCAGAAAACCCGTAGGAGGTGAATGAAATCCATAACGGTCTGGAACTAAAAAAGCGCAGCAAAATAAAACACTCAAAAAAACAGGGGAATTGTTCTAGAAATCCGCAATCATTTCCACCTCCAAAGGGTCGAAGAAACCGCCGTAAGGTGACGATCAGTCCTTTATTTTCCGAGCATCAATTTATCGGATTCCCCGTGTCCAGCTCCATTTCACCTCTGCCTTGGCAAAAAAGCGGAACTAAAACGATGATCTCTTACGCAGTTATGAACCAAGGAGACCACCCTGTTAGCGTCCGCTTGGAGATTAGTCCGAACAGTTTTGATTCTTTTATAGATTCAGAAGAGATCGTGGCTGCAAAAGAAATGAAGGTGCTAGTGCCAAGCAGATTTTTAAAGTGGACTCGGATATCCGCCTCCACGCAACAGTCAACGGGTTTAGGCAAAATTGATGTATACGTCCAAGCCCAGTCTATAGGTATGAGTTAACAATTTTATAAGAGAGGGACGAGGAACTTTGCCTAACTACAGCTCTTTTCAAGCTAATCCCGATAATCTACGAACGCTTATTTTTGGCCGGGATGCCTCGCTGATTGATCATCCGCTCACTACAGATCCAGGCGGAAATCTAACGACAATTATCCTAGATGGTACGATTTCCAATATACTCGGAGCTACCATCACTGCGGGTACTTTGTCCTCCGCAGGTACGGTTACCAACATTCTTAACGGGACCATTACTAGCGTACTCGGAGCTACCATCACTGCGGGTACTTTGTCCTCCGCAGGTACGGTTACCAACATTCTTAACGGGACGATCACTAGCGTACTCGGAGCTACCATCACAGCTGGTACTTTGTCTTCCGCAGGTACCATTACTAACATTCTCGAAGGTACCATTACTAACGTGCTCGGGGCTACCATCACTGCGGGTACTTTGTCCTCCGCAGGTACCATTACTAACATTCTCGAAGGTACCATTACTAACGTGCTCGGAGCTACCATCACTGCGGGTACTTTGTCCTCAGCAGGAACAGTTACCAACATTCTTAACGGGACCATCACTAGCGTACTCGGAGCTACCATCACTGCGGGTACTTTGTCCTCAGCAGGAACAGTTACCAACATTCTTAACGGGACGATCACTAGCGTACTCGGAGCTACCATCACTGCGGGTACTTTGTCCTCCGCAGGTACGGTTACCAACATTCTTAACGGGACTATTACTAGCGTACTTGGAGCTACCATCACAGCTGGTACTTTGTCTTCCGCAGGTACCATTACTAACATTCTCGAAGGCACGATTACTAGCGTGCTCGGAGCTACGATTACGGCTGGTACCATTACAAGTGTACTAGGCGCAACTATTACCGCGGGTACTTTGTCCTCAGCAGGTACGGTCACCAATATCCTTAACGGGACCATTACTAGTGTGCTAGGAGCTACGATCACTGCGGGTACCCTATCCTCAGCAGGCACCATTACTAACATTCTCGAAGGCACGATTACTAACGTACTTGGAGCTACTATCACAGCCGGTACTCTGTCCTCAGCAGGTACGGTCACCAATATCCTTAACGGGACTATTACTAGCGTACTTGGAGCTACCATCACAGCTGGTACTTTGTCTTCCGCAGGTACCATTACTAACATTCTCGAAGGCACGATTACTAGCGTGCTCGGAGCTACGATTACGGCTGGTACCATTACAAGTGTACTAGGCGCAACTATTACCGCGGGTACTTTGTCCTCAGCAGGTACGGTCACCAATATCCTTAACGGGACCATTACTAGTGTGCTAGGAGCTACGATCACTGCGGGTACCCTATCCTCAGCAGGCACCATTACTAACATTCTCGAAGGCACGATTACTAACGTACTTGGAGCTACTATCACAGCCGGTACTCTGTCCTCAGCAGGTACGGTCACCAACCTCTTAAACGGGACCATTACCAGCGTACTTGGAGCTACGATCACTGCGGGTACTCTGTCTTCGGCTGGTACAGTAACCAATCTCTTAAACGGGACCATTACCAGCGTGCTCGGAGCCACGATCACTGCGGGTACTCTGTCCTCCGCAGGTACGGTCACCAATCTCTTAAACGGGACCATTACCAGCGTGCTCGGAGCCACCATTACGGCTGGTACGCTCAGTAGTGTGACCTCTATTTCACAACGCAGCTTTATCGAACAGACAACGACGGGTATAGCAACTGCTAATGCCTATACTCCACTGCCAGCAGTGACTACGAGCGTATTGGGGACCTATTCCTTTTTCATCAATAACACTGGAGCTAACCCGGTCAACACACGAGTAGAAATCAGTGCTGACGGAACGAACTATTTCGTCGATACCACAGGAGATAATCCTTTAGCAGCAGGTTCTATCGATGTCATAGTTCCAGCCAGATTCCTGAAATATACACGCTTATCCTATCAATCAACGAATGCAGGGGCCGCCTCAACAATCAATGTAAGTTTCAACGCACAGGGAACGTAATGCAGATGCCCATCATATGTTGTAACGAAAGAGTGCATGGATATCCATGTGCTTTTTCTTTTGATAGCAAAAGCTGATTTCTACTTCTACATATGTAACAAGGAGGAAACAACGTGAACAATATTACGCTTGGCGTCCACCTCATCGTTAACAATGAAGCTGATCTTCTGCCCCACTGTCTCACAAGCGTAGCAGGTGTTGACGAGATTGTGATCATAGATACAGGCTCTACTGACGAATCCATAGCTATTTCCCAAGCGCACGGGGCTAGAGTATTCCAACGGGAATGGACAGAAAACTTTGCTGCAGCACGTAACGAAGGTCTCGATCAGGCGGATACCGATTGGATTCTAGTCCTTGATGCCGATGAACGCCTGCAAACTCCACTTCCGGAACTCCGCAGCCTCCTGCAAAACACGCAAGCTCAGGCTTTTACAGTACACATTGATAATTGGCTTGGCGTTCGGCCTGAGGATAAGGTAAAGCACAGTGCGGTTCGTATATTCCGAAATGGACAGGGTTATCGATATAGCGGAAGAATTCATGAAGGAATTGACGCTGCAATTCTTAAATCACATAACATCTCGGCGATTGTGCATAGTGATATTGAGATTGAACACTTCGGATATTTGCCGGAAATCATGGCACGAAAAAATAAAATCAAACGCAATGAGCATCTGCTGCGACTCGCTTTAGCCGAACAACCGGAAGATCCTTTTCACTCGTATAATTTAGCAGTCACCTGCTGTCAGGACGGTCGTCTTCAGGAAGCAGAGACATTACTTCGCCAGACCCTTCACCATGTGCCACTTGAAGCTTCTTACCGTCCTACGATGATTAGAGATCTCTGTAAAATTTATCTGACTCAAGGAAAAACCAATATCATAGATCCCTTGCTGTTGCCTGAATTGGAGCGTTATGAGGATTACCCTGACCTGCATTTTTTATTAGGCCAATCTTTGGAGAGTCAAGGCTTGTTAGAACGTGCTTTTCAAGCTTATCAGCGTGCAGCATCCATTTCTGGAGATCAGGTTAGTCAAAAATATGTATCTGAGCAAGGGATGAACACCTTCCGCCCACTTTATCGACTAGGCTTAATCTCAGAGCGGCTTGAGCTTCAGGAGGACGCTGCGAGATTCTACCACCGTGCGCTTCAACACCACTCTTTATATAGGCCTGCCTTGCAGGGAATAGCTTCTGCTTTTCAACGCTTAGCTGTACCCGACGAGGAGATTGCCAGCTTGCTGATACAACTCGTCCCCCCAACTAATGCTGCCCAACGAGCTGCAATCATTGACAGCTTATTTGCGATAAATGCTAATGAGACCATCACTAACTTATCCCGAGACACTTTTCCCTTGGAATTAGATACGGCAAATTGGATGATCTCTTCACTCCTGATCACCGGCAAGCTAGAGGACGCCTATGCAACCATAAGACAAATGACCTCCTTAGCTACGCAAGATAACCATGATTTAGAATATCTGAAAAAGTGGGCTACCCTCTGGGCTATTTGCTCTTGGGCGCTTTTTGGAGAATTCCACAATGACCTGCTAACCTATGCACCAGACGAACTCCGTTTCGGACTGCAATACATTCAGAAGTGCCACCAGCAACAAAAGGTAGATCCCGCTGAAGCAGAGGTAGATTCATTAACATTACATTCCTCATTCATTTCAGATTTGATCGAACAATCAGTAAAACTACACCAGCCCGCGTTAAGCGAAGCTTTGATAAAGCTGTTCCCTACCTTTCGGTCTGAATTAGCCGCAGCATTATATAAAGAAGGGAATAGGAATGCAGCCGGTGAGCATTTTATCAGGTTAGTTAGCGATCAAGCGGCTGATGCGAAGGTTCTTTTTTATATAGGTGAGATGGTCTTTGACAAGGGGCATTACACGGAAGCCAGTGAATGGTTTCAACAAGCGCTGGAGCAGATGCCTGAGCATGAGGCTGCCCGAGTGGGTTTAGCACTCTGTTACCTTCAGCAAGCGAAGCTTAGCATGGAGGAGGCACTGAACAGCTTGGATGCAGCTAACGTTCATGGTCCACTGCAAACGGATATTGGTGCCATCCATAAATCCATCTTTTTACTAAATCGTACACCGTGGCACACACAATGGAGCTTCCGCCAGAGTGAGGGGAGGACAGCCAAATGAGCATGCCAAGCCAAAAACCTCTGATTTCTCTATGCATGATCGTTAAGAACGAAGCAGATAACCTAAACCAATGTTTAAAAAGTGTACGTGGTGTCGCCGATGAGATTATTGTAGTCGATACTGGCTCTACTGACTCCACGCTACAAATTGCTCTAAGCTTTGGAGCTAAAGTTGTTCACCATCCTTGGAATGGCGATTTTGCCGCTGCCCGCAACGCGGGTCTTCAGCAAGCCCACGGACAATGGATTCTCATTCTGGATGGAGACGAGGAACTGGATGCGAAAAGTAAGGGGGAGCTGTTGCTGTGTGCGGAGCATTTGGAGTATGAAGCTTTTTTTCTGCGCATTCATAATCATAAAGGTTTAACCGCAGCTTCCCAGACCATTACTGTTAATCCGATTATCCGGCTATTCCGTAACCGCCCGCAGTACCGTTTCAGCGGCATCATCCACGAACAGATTGCAGAAACGATCGTAAGAGCTACACCCAAAGCAGCTATGCATTTAAGCAACGTAGTCATCCATCATTACGGTTATGCAGACGGCGTAGTAGCAAAGAAAGATAAGATCAAACGAAATGTAGAGCTGCTCAAGGAACAGCTAAAGTTAAATCCCAATGACCCCTTTCACCATTTCAATATGGCTGTTGAATATATGCGGCTTAGTGAATATCAACCGGCTCTAGAGCATATCAAAAGATCACTTAACGAAGCTCCACCCGACACAAGTTACGTTCATCTGCTGCACAAATATCAAATCCGCTGCCTGGCAGAATTAAAAGATTTCAACGCGGCGCTGGAAGCTTGCGACTCAGGGATAACCTTACATCCGGATTATCCTGACTTGGCTCATATCAAAGGTGTGCTGCTGTTTCAAATGGGGGCCCTAGCTGAGGCCAAAACAGCATTGCTGCAAGCCTTAGTCATTGGAGAAGCTCCTTCCGGTTACCATACCGAGTCCGGATTCGGATCTTATTTGACATTTTATTTGCTGGGACAGTTATGCGAAGAAATAGGCGATGAGACCGAAGCCTGTGCCTGTTATACCAAAGCTGCTCAGCTTCATCCCGAGCCAACGCCCATCATAACCCGACTGATCCGAGCCTTAAAATGTGCTGAGCCCGAAAATGAAATTTTGGGCTGGCTTCACGCTCATCTACCCGAATACACAGCTGCTAAAAGCGGACTTCTCTTAGATTTATTGCGGATTGAGGGATGTGAAGACGCAGCAAAACAGCTGATGAAGACCACAGGGCAGTCCTCATCTAATGACTCGTTATTCAACCCAGCCTATCACCCAGGGCGTTCGGAGCTTTTGTTGGCGGATCGTCTGCTTGCCTCCCTCACTTCTTCAACCCCCTATTCTCCAGCGGCTAAAAGAGTGCGACTCGCACTTCCACTGCCCAGAGTTTCAGATTAGGAAGGACGTATTCCTATGACCACACCGGATATCACACTTTGCATGATTATTAAGAACGAGGCAAACCATCTGGAGAAATGCTTATCCTCTGTGTGCGGGCTAGTGTCTGAGATTATCATTGCGGATACAGGCTCAGAGGATAACAGTAAAGAAATCGCTCAGAGGTTCGGTGCAAAGATTATCGACATTCCTTGGGAAAATGATTTTTCCAAAGCGCGGAATATAAGCCTAGAGTATGCAACTTCCGCTTGGGTTCTGGTACTGGATGCTGATGAGGCTGTGGATCATTGGAGTGAGGAGCTGCTCCAGCCCTTGCTTGGTGCCGAGTATATTCATGGGTATTGGCTGCCCATTATCCACTATGTCGGTGAAATACCTGAAGCGGATTTTGTTACAGATCATGTCTGTCGATTATTCAAAAATGATAAAAGAATTATTTTTCGTGGAAGTATTCATGAGGAGATTGCCAGCAGCATTTGGGAGCTTCCAGCTGGGGAGATCGCTTATGCAGATTTGCGTATTTTCCACTACGGATATTTAGAAGATGAACTGATGCGTAAAAATAAATATAACCGCAATTTAGCACTTATCAACAGGGGTCTGCGGCTTCAACCGAACCATCTTTTTCTTCGTTACGCGTTAGGGGCAGAGTATTATCAGCATGGACAATATAAAGAAGCGGCAGAGATCCTCCTTCCGCTGCTCACCGATGCTCCAGCCCCTTCCGGTTATGTCTCAGATATTTACCTTAAGACGGCGTACGCCTTACAACTATGTGGCCGAAAGCAGGAATCCGAGGAAGTTTTTCGTACGGGGAGCGGTCTTTTTCCTGATTTCACGGATTTATTAGAAAGCTATGCCCTCCTGTTACTGGAACAAGGGAAGCTCAGCTCAGCCAAGCACTTCTTGGAGAACGCACTTCAGAGCGGGAATACAGCACATAAATACCCTTCTTCCTCAGGCAGTGGAACGTATCGGACAGAACTACTAGCCGGAAGAGTCTGTGAGAAGTTATACCAATATCCGGATGCGTGGAGACATTACGAGGCTGCTATACAACATAAGCCTGATTATAGCGAAGCGTGGAAAGAACTCGTCCCACTAAGCCTTCTATCTGGAGAGAAGGCACAACTACGAGCATTGACCCACAACTATCTTCACTCTTTATCTCCTGATACTTTGAGTTATCTTCTGCCCGCAGCGCTCAATGCCCGCGATCCGGAATGGCAAGCTGAGCTTTCTACAGCCAGCCAGTTACCCTCATCTGTTCAGGCTGCATTGCAGGCGATTCTGGAAATAAACAATCAACCGGAACATTTTCAGACACTCGCACCGCTTGAACAGCTGCTTCATGATCCTTCCCATCTTTCCAACCGATCCTTTGTACTTGGCTACCTGTGGGCTTTCTCTTGCCGTATTGGAGATACTGAGTCTGCCATGCGCTGGCTTGTCTGTCTATTGCCTTACAGACCGGGGATTTTATCGATCCATCATATTTTAGCGGGGAATTATAGACTTAAAGCTGATCTTTCGGATCTCAACTATGCAGCACAATTGCTGCTTCAGACTGGTGCTTGGAATAGTTTATTGACACTTTATCGCCATTCGGAAGGATCTTCCTTACAATGGTCCAGTCTGCCGCAGCCCTTACTCTACGGATTACTCGAAGCCCCTACCTCCATAAAAAAACAATGGTGCTCTATTTATGTCAGCAAGCACCCTCAATATCATACGCCTGCGGACTGTACCGAGTGGCATTTATACGCTGCGATATCCTACTCCTGCGGAGAGATGCCCATCCTTCATGTAGAGGATGAAGCCGCTTTGCGTAGAGTCGGGGGGGCTACCGCAGCCGTGAGCCTCGCTTATTACAAGCTGCAGCTCGCAGCAGAAGTATATCCGCAAGGGATACCATCAGCTCATATCCCATCTGCGCTGCTTCTGAGATCTGCCAGCCGGACTTAGCCGGTTGGCAGATCAGATGCGGATTTCAAAGCTCCTCTTGCCATTCCACCAGATGGGGCTGCTCATCAAGGATAGATTCGTACTGCTCCAGACTACCCCAGCGCCCCTCTGGATCAAGCTCCAGGTAACGCGAGTATTTTCGCCGAAGCTCCTCAGGGGATATCGCCCAACCATAATGTTTCACACGCAGCTCGGTAAGAAACCCCGGCAATACCGAATAAGAGAGCGGAAGTCTTGGCACATGATGATCCATTTTCGGAAAAAAATAATGAAAGTTCGGCAAATACCGGACTAGTGTACGGGTATGCTTCGTGTGGATATTCCAATGCTCATCTTCACGGTAATGTGTGGTGCCACCCCAAAAATCAAATAATCGGAAGGATACCCAGTCATACACATCCTGATTGATGAGTCGCCTCATCTCCCGTTTAGCAGACTCTTCATAGAATTCATCGGCATCCACAGACAGCAGCCAATCCGGATTCGTAGATACCGCCAGCTCCCACAATGTTTGCCGTAGCTCCCATTCACGGTTAAACAAAGAGCTTTGCAGGGTTACGAGCTTCTTAACTTTGGCAAAAGAGAGACATAACTGAGCCGTATGATCTGTACTTCCATCATCCACGATCACAATATCATCCACGAACTCACTTAATTCCTCCAGCACCTGCTCTAAATACCTTCCGGCTTCGTTCCTAACCTGCATAATAGCGGTCAGACGGTTGCCTGATGTTTTGCGGAGTGGCCCTCTATGACTACTCATCCTCCACTCTCCTTCTCAATCGTCTTACAGCCTCTTCGAGATCTGCCATCTCTGACAAAAGTGGCCATGCCTGATTGTCTTGCCCTCCTGCATTTAAAAAGCTGCGAATGGCCTCGTGCCGCCTGCCATACAGCAAGTGTATGGTGCCTTCCATGGCTTCATCCACATTTTCTTCCTGCTCATGTTGCAGCACTATTGCCTTTTCCCATTGAAAAGTCCGAACATAATTTTGCACCAGCAACGCTTTTGCCTCGGGAGAAGTTAGCGGACTTAAAATTCTTACCGCCGCTGCCTCATCCTCATTCCGGTGGAACAACTCCGCACGAACCAGTTCATCCTGCCCGGAATGGAGCCAGCCCTCCATCCTTTCTACTGCTTGCTTCTCCTCTGCGGTAAATGCTGTAATCGCAAATTGGCGGACCGCCGTTTCCAGATTCCCTGTCTTGGCTTCTATTGCAGAAAAAAACCGGAAGTGTGAAATAAGGCAATCCAAATATTCATACAGAACCATTAACTCAAAGGATTGCGCCAGATATCGATTCGCTGTGGAGTCCCCAAGCAAATACAAATAAGATGCTGCCAAATAATGTACAACAGGCTGGCTGGGCAGCTTGGCGCACATCGAAGTATAATAATCCGCCCTAAGCTGGAGTTGAATCCTAAACCAGTCCTTAGCAAGGAGGGGCTCCTCCTGCCATAAGCTCCCAATCGCCTTACTCCATAACACTTCATAATCTGTCAGAAAATAAATCCGCTCGCGCTGACATACAACTCCATAGGATTCCTGCTGATCCCCGTCGAGATAAATAATATTCTCCCTGCACAAGCTCTGCTCCAAATAGATCCGTTCTGATCGGGTTCCTACTAGATCGGCCTTTGCTCCAAGCAAGCCGCTGTATTTATCCCATAAGACCTTATTTTCTTCTTCCGGACAGCGCTCTAACAAAGCCACTATATATCCCGCTTGCAAAGAAAGAACCTCGGGCAGCCAATAGGGAGAAGAGACCAGAAGTGTGTACTCCCTCGCCTTGAGAGTATGAATATCCGCGATCATTACTGGCTTGATCTGGCTGTTAGTCTGCTGCTCAAGAGTCATTCTTCCGGCAAAACAGACCTCTTCCCGCTCGGGCAGAAGATCCAACAGTCTTTTATATTCGTATTCCTCCCAGGAGCCTCTGCTCAGAATTAAATATTTCATGATTGCGCCTCCTTGCCCCTGCTCCTATCTGCCTTTTTCCCCTGCGGTTCGGACAAATCCCCCACATAACCTATAGTTAGTGAAGCTTCAGGGTGAAGCTGCAATTGGTGCGAAGTAGACGCCTTACAGGTAATCACTCCAGGCACATTCCCGCCTTTATGAGCAACTCGCTCTAATGGAAAAACAATTCCCGAAGGGTCCCCCCTAAGCAACCGCCCCACCTCTTCGTCCATATCCGTAGATAAACTAACGATCAGATCTGCGGAACCTTGGGTGATCGCCTTCACTACCCGTTCAACGTAATATTTCTCATATCTGATAGAGTCTGATAAATACACAGTTATCTCACTCTCAAATAATGCAGATGCATTCCTCAAAGCCCGCAGCCAAGCCTCTTGACCACGAACTGTAATCACTACATCCTGTTCATTTACTGGCAAGCCGGGAGCTGTGTTCATCCAGCTGTCCTTGATCCAGATCCAGCGAATATTCTTGTAGCTCTGCTGCTCCTGTGTAGCTGCCCATTCCTGCGGAAGAGGGTCCCCATTCCCATCCTCTTCACAATAAACAATCGCCGTCACTAATGGCGTTGTCAAGGATGCCTTACCGAGTGGAATAACAGGTTGTGTTGATTGTAAGAATCCATTCTTCGGTACAAGATGTTCTTCGGCTTCTAAGACATCTTCCAGCGCCCATTTTGTACTGTACGCCTGCCAGCCATCCGCAAGTGTTGGTCCGTTCAGCCTTCTCTGGCCCCTATCAAGTGAATGTATAGCATGAACATACACAGCATCACTTAGCGCCAGCTTGGCTCCAGACTGCCGGGCTCGAAGACACCAATCGGCAATCATAAGAGGCCGCGCTTGAAGCGAGGTGTCCAACCCTCCAATACGCTGAAGCAGCTCTTTAGAGAACAGGAGGCAAGAACCCGTTAGTACATCCATCTCTCGCCATTCTCCTTGATGCCGGCCAAGACTGTAGCTTACATGAGCAGCAAACTCATCATAGGTGCCGAAGTGAAGACGTTTCTTCCCTTCCCCTCTTTCGGTTGAAGAGCGAGGGGCCACCACCTTAACTGCAGCGTCATCAAAAGGAACCCACAATAGCTCACTTAGCCAGCCAGGCGATACCATGATCGAATCTTCAAGCAAAACCGCGAAACTGGTTTCGATCTGTGCCAAAGCCTGGTTAGGCATGTACTCCTCCTTTTCATAAGGAAGAAAGAGAATCGACTGCTCCGGTGAGAACTGTCCCGCTAAAGTTTCCATAGGAAAATCAGGAGTCATCGCCACAGCAATAATGCGCACAGACTCTCCAGAATGGAGCAGCAGCAAGGGTAAGCAAGCTGCGGCACATTCCAGGCGGCTTAGCTCAACTACAAGGGTAAGCCCATCTTTACTCGGCAGTGGAAGTAGTCCCGTGCGCTCCAAGAACCCATACCTTCCCGCCAAGCGTTCCACATTCAGAGATTCTTGCGACATTAGGATTCACGCTCCATTTATTAAAGCTGTTCTACCTATAGTCTATGAGCACTGAAGCATGATATCCCCTTAATTTCCTCCGCCCGCGCCTTTGTCTTCTTCCGTATGCTCTGCACCCGTACTCGCGGGATCGGTTGCCGCTGGAGACGAGCTGTTATCTTTCTGACTGTTACTGGAGGTATCCTTGCCCTGATCCACTACTCCACTCTTATCCCCGCCTACAGCTGGAGCAGGAATGGCAATTCCCGGAGCACTGCTGCCGTTAGCCCCCACAGGTTGACCTTGATTATCGTAATAATACATAGGTACATCTCCAACAACCATCAGATAAGACACAGGAATTTCTGTATCCACTACCTGCGGCTCCATATCAAAAGGAATGACGACTGCAACCTCTGTCACAATATGAATGTATACCTCGACCAGAATCATATTGATCCCAGCGTTTTGCTGGCGGGTGCTGAGTTCAACCTTAACCGCACCTTGTGGTTCAATCTTGATCGGAATATCGGGTCCATAAGAAGCAATAAGGGGACTGCCCAGCGCTTGCCCCAGCGGAATATATTCTGTTCGATTATGCAATTCCTGCAGCGTAGACTGAATGACCTGTGCCGCTTGCGAAGTAATACGCATATGCTCCGCGTAGTTGAGCATGAACCCTGATATTTTCCCGTTCTTATCCGTCTTCCAATCAATTAACTCTTCCGCATTCCCTCCATTCGCAACCTGAGAGGTAATCGCCTTGTTAATCGATTCCGTAGCGATTTGCTTCACACGTATTTGTGCTAAATGCAGGATGGGCGGCTTCATATGCAGCTCCACATAGCGCAAGGATTGCAGCACCAGCACAAGTATTACTAAGGAGGCTATCAGCCAAAATTTGCGTCGGCTTCTTGGCTTATGTGTTCTTCCGCCTGCAACCGTTACCTTACTCTCTGGCCGGCTGGATAACCTAAAGCGGCCTTTGCTACGTTTGGCTTCAAAGCGCGTACGCTGCGGCCTAACCGCTGCCCGGCTGGGTTTTGACTTGAATGCAGAGCTTCTCGCTGAGAATCTCCGATTCGTGTCCCCATTTATTTTTGGCAGCCGAAAATGGCCTAGATCAGGTATTCTCAGCCTTCGGTTCCCCCATTTTTTCAATCTGCCCATTGCAATAGTCCCTCCCGCCTTACGCAGAGGTCAAGCCACCTCCACTTAATTTAAGGTATTCGCTAAGAGGACAAAAAAGAAGAACGTTCCCTCCGGCAAACTGCGCCTGAAGTAACGTTCTTCATCCTTTAGATCATGAACTGGGAATATGATATTAGTGCATTCTGCTCCGCTTATCCTCCTGCAAATGGTCCCAATGACGCCGAATAAAGATGCCAATGAGAATAGCTATAAACACCGCATACCAAGTAAGATAACCATTCCATTCTTCACGCGGAACAATTAAGGTGGATCCGATCGTACCGAATAACCATATATAAGACAAATTACCAAGTACGGTTCCCCATATAAAAGATGAGGCTTTAATCGGTGAAACAGCAGACATGAAATTGATTACATTATTCGGAATAATCGGGATCGTACGCAATAGCACCAGTGTCCAAATCCCATATCGATCCAAGTAACGTTGCCATTTATCATAGCGCTTCAGTTTGCTTCTCCATTTTCGGTCAAACCAGTTATACAGATATCGCCGAATGAGAAAATACATCAGTATTCCGCCCAGATTGCAGGCCAGCCAACTGATCAGCATACCTCCAATTACGTTAAAAACAGAGACATGCAGCACGATCAAAATTACGAATGGAAAAAATCCTAATATACTCTGCAAAAGTGCGAGCGGGATGGTCACGAATAAAATAGATGGCCCGCTAAGGCCCAGCGTTTGCAGCAGCCAATCAATCCAGGTATTTATGGTCTCTGTCATGAAGCAGTCTCCTCTCTTGACTCCTTGCAGCAGCTGCCTCCTGATTTACTTTGACAAAGCATAAGTCTAAGTGTGTAAACTAGGTATCCATTCTTATTGAAATATAAGCAGGGTACACTAAGAGCTTGTAATACTTTGCTTATATTCCCAAGAAAAACACCCCTTACGGGGTGTTTTATTGAATGAGCTTGCTTATGAAGTGTAATGTGTAAAGAACAGTAGTTAGCGTACAAGTTACATTTTTGTTTCCATTTATTCTTCACATCATAACACAGTTTTTAATCTACTTACAATTCTATACCTGCAACCCAAGCATTCACTTTATCCGGATTGCTCTCCACCCAAGTTTTAGCGGCTTCTTCTGGTGACTTCCCACCCTGAACCTCGATCATTACTTTGGCCATATCTTCTGCTGTCCATTCGAATTGATCCAGGAATTTGTAGACATTCGGCATGTCATCTTTCAGACCTTGGCGAACCATCGTGTGGATCTGTTCATCCGCACCGTAAACCCCTTTTGGATCTTCCAGATATTTCAGATCCATATTGGCGAACATCCAGTGTGGTGTCCAGCCTGTAACAACGATTGGCTCGTTGTTGTCATAAGCCTTTTGCAGTTCCTGAGCCATCGCTGCGGATGAGCTTTCAAGAAGTGTGTAATCGCTAAGATCATATTCAGCGATAGCTTTTTCTGTGGTTGTCATAATGCCGGCACCTGGCTCAATGCCGATAATGCGATTGTTCAGCTTTGCTGCCATATCACTGTTCTTCAAGTCTTCAATAGAGTTAATATCCATATAGGCCGGAACAGCCAAGCCAACCTTAGTCCCGTTTAGATTTGCACCCAAATCTTCAATTTTTGCACCGTACTTCTCTAAATAAGCCGCATGGGTGCTTGGCAGCCAAGCTGCAACCATTCCATCCGCACTACCGTCTGCAACCCCAGCCCACATTGGACCAGCATCTACCTGCAGCATTTCAACGGTAGCTCCAAGCTTAGTTTCAAGTACTTCCTTTACTACATAAGTACTCGCAATTTCCGAATCCCATGCTACATATGCTAATTTTACCTTCTCTTTACTTGATGAGGAACATCCAGCAATAACAGCAATCATCATAATAACTAACAGGAATACCCCTATATTTTTCTTCTTCATTTATTTAAAACTCCTATCTTTGTTTTGGTTTTAGTGCGTTCTGTGTCAAACGGTCCAGCAGAATGGCGATAATAACGATCGCAATCCCTGCTTCGAATCCGTCTCCTGTCTTAGCCTGTGATACCGCACGGTATACATAGGCACCCACGCCCTGTGCACCAATCATCGATGAGATAACAACCATTGACAGTGACAACATAATGGTCTGGTTCACACCTGCCATAATTGTTGGTAAAGCGATTGGAAGCTGCAATTTAACCAATTTCTGAGTAGGTGTCGATCCGAAAGCATCTGCTGCCTCCACCAGTTCCTCCGAAACCTGACGAATTCCGAGATTGGTCAAGCGAATCGTTGGCGGAATCGCAAAAATAATCGAAGCAATAACCCCTGGAACTACGCCCAGTGAGAAAAAGGATACCGCTGGCAATAAATATACAAAAGCCGGCATCGTCTGCATAAAGTCCAAAATAGGCGTAACTATATTTCTAACGGTATTTCTCTGCGCACATAAAATACCAATCGGTACACCAATTACTACAGCCAATATCGAGGCGGTTAGAACAAGGGCCAAGGACTGCATAGAAGGTCCCCATAATCCAAGATTATCGATCAGAAGCAGCCCAATGACTGCAAATAGTGCCATGCGCCATTTACCGATCCAATAAGACAAAGCTGCAATAAGCACGATAAGTACTAGTGCTGGCAGGAAGGTAAGTGCATTTTCAATGCCAGCCACCATACCACCGATAATCGAATGGATGAAGTCAAACAGGGGCCCACAATAAGTCGTCAGCCAATTTTCCAACCACTCGAGTGCCTTTCCCAAAGGCAGTTTAGGAATGTCCATTATAATCCTCCTTCCGGTACCGCGTTGCCGGCGAGTGCGGAAAGAACGGCTCCTTTAATCACAATACCCTTCAATTTATCCGCTTCATCTACGACGGCTACAGGCAAATGTGTCTCAGATATTAATTCAAAGAAATCATTGAGTAGCGTTTCCGGTTGTACACGTGGGATTTCTCTCCGCGTTACTTCCAGAATAGATTTATTATCATTCAGTGCCTTAAGGGCATCCTCAGCTGTAATAACACCCAGAAGCTTATTTTCCTTGTCCACTACATACAGACTGAATATACCACTGTCACGCATTAATTGAAGCGCTACCCGAGGCCCGCGTTCAGGTCTGACTGTTTCCGGCTGACGCATTACATGAGCTGCAGTCAACACCTTGGACAAGTCCACATCCTCCACGAATCGCTCTACATATTTATTGGCAGGTTGGATGAGGATTTCTTCCGGTGTACCAATTTGCACAATGACTCCGTCCTTCATCAGTGCGATCCGATCTCCAATCCGCAAAGCTTCGTCTAGATCATGAGTGATAAACACGATGGTCTTCTTCACTCTGGCCTGTAATTCCAGCAGCTCTTGCTGCATGTCTTTACGAATAAGCGGATCCAGTGCACTAAATGCCTCATCCATAAGCAGGATATCCGGGTCGTTAGCAAGGCCCCGTGCCAGTCCAACACGCTGCTGCATCCCTCCACTGAGTTGATCAGGACGATGATTCTCCCAACCTTTCAGACCTACCAGATGCAAGGCTTCCGTTGCCAGTTCAGTTCTTTTCTTTTTATCTACGCCCTGAACTTCAAGCCCGTATGCTGCATTCTCCAGTACGCTTCGATGTGGAAATAATGCGAACTTCTGAAACACCATGCCGATGTTCTTCCGTCTGAATTGGCGCAGCTGCTCCGGATTCATTTTCACAACATCTTTCCCTTTAAAAAGAACTTGCCCCCCTGTAGGCTCAATCAAGCGGTTCAACAAACGAACCAGCGTCGACTTACCGCTGCCGGACAAACCCATAATGACGAATATTTCTCCTTCTTCAATGCTGAATTCGGCTTTGTTGACTCCGACTGTCAACTTCAATTCCTGAGCAATTTTTTCCTTCGACATCCCTTGCTCTAATAAAGGAATCGCGCGTCCCGCATCATGACCGAATACTTTGGTTAGTTGTTTCACCTCTATAATAGCCATGCCGTCCTCCTTCTCCCGAAATGTTATCCGGGTTTAGTTCACTTATAGTAGTTTACCGGACTATTGAAAATTCATGCAAACACCATATACGGATAAAAATTAGTGTACAGTTTTAACTTTACGAACTTTATGTATGGAATACTCTGTTTTACGCCAAATTCCTTTATTCATGAATTCTTTACTTATGGAGGGGGATTTGATTACAATACATTGTATAAGGTTGCAGTCTATCGACCTATTCCTCAGGAGGGACATCATGAACGATTTAGAAGGGCTTACGCCCGAACAAATAGAGAAGATTAGTAAAGCCCGTGAACGTGTGATCGATTCTATCGGCAAAAACATGGATCTGTATGGCATTACCTTGTCTATTGGACATTTATACGGTTATATGTACTTCAATCAAGGTCCAGTGACACTGGATGAGCTCAGCAAAACAATGGGAATGAGTAAAACGTCCATGAGTACGGGAGTCCGTACCCTTCTAGATCTGAAAATGATCGACAAAGTATGGGGGAGAGGGACGCGCAAAGACTTGTTCACCACTGTGCCTGACTGGCATCAGAACTTCAGTGATTACTTCTCTATTAAATGGAGAAAAGCCGTCGAAGGTAATATGATCTCACTAGCGAAATCACTTGCAGAAATTAACGATATGAAAAAAGAGTATAGTGACGATAGTAAACTTATGCAGCTCTTAAATACAGATGAAGAAAAAATAACTGAATCCATTAACTACTACCGCTGGTTGCTGAAACTAATAGAATCTTTTGAGAGTGGCAAAATTTTTGAATTTATCCCTAAAGAAACTTAAATCAAACCCACAAAAAACACACAAAAAAACGACAGTGCTCCTGTAAAAGGAAAACACTGCCGTTTTTTTCGTTTACCCTTCGATCAAGCTTACATCATCCAAATAAATTGTACTGCCCGCGCTAATTTCACTATTCGTCTCCGTACTATTCCCATCTATAAGCCCTAGCAAAAACACCAGATGAACACCAGCGTCTGTTGCCCCATTCATTGTAAAAGTGTAGCTGTATTCGTCCATATTCTGGGTCAAGGCTACAAGCTCAGCTTCCATATATTTGGTGTAGTCCCCGCCTTTATGCTCCACAGCTACCTGAATATTGCGGTTTACTGTAGAACGAGCTTTAAACTTCAAGGTGTACGTTTTTCCCTGAACGAGCTTGAGATTTTCGTAATCCACCTGTGCGCTATAAGGGGCTTGCCCGGTACCTGTTAAGTTGATAGCAAATTCCCCCTCTTGAACAGAAGCAGATCCGATTCCGTCAAAATACTGGCTCCAGCCCGTTGCATCTACATCGAAGGTTCCATTATCCAGCGTACCGCTTGGCGGTATTACTGGTGGACCCCCTTGTACCTCCCTGACCACAATATCGTCAAAAGAAATCGTATGCGGCGTACTATTAGCCGCAAGATCAGCGCCCAGCGTTTTGCCGATCAGATAATTAAGCTTCAGCGGGTTGCTGTTCGACACCGTAAATTGTGCTGTATAAGTAGCCCAATCCGCATGAATATCAAACTTAGCTTGCGCGGAAGCAGCTGAAGTATTGGAGTATTCTAACACAATTTGGCGCGGAACCGTTGATTTCGCTTTGAAGCTCACCTCATACGTTTTTCCGCCCTCCAGTGGAATACCCTCTTGGAAAAATTGTGTATGCCACACCTCCCATCCGGCCGACGTAATCAGAATTTCAGCTACGCCATCCTTCACATTAAACGCGGAGACGCCACCTTCTCCGGACCATGTAGTCCAGCCCGTCTTATCGCTGCCAAACGAACCATTGATAACTAGATTGTTATCATTAGCTAGAATAGTCTGCGCGACAGTTGCAGTAACATAATGTTCAGCCTCAACAGTAATGGTATAACTTCCTTCTGCCGGAAATACTGCTGCTTCAATTGTGATTTTCCCCGGTTCAATAGTGTACTGCTCTGCATTAAGTGTTGTACCGTTAACCTTTACCGCCATGATTTGATTCCGCCAATTTTCATTATCGATAAAAGTAAGCTCAATCGGCTGCGAAACTCTGTTATTGCTGCTGTCGCTTAGCAGCTCCTGCGGTTTGGCCGGTGCATTTTTGATCTCAAATTTCACATTGTCAATGATAATATCATGGTTTTGAGGAATACTAATCCCCTCAACCTTCCCAAGCAGGAATTTAAGAGACAATGTATCCTTGCTGCCTTGCCGGAATTCGAATCTGTAATGATTCGTCTCCGGCGTTACCTCCACAATATTGCTGAATGAGGCCTGATACGTACCATTTTCTACGTTCACCCCGATTTTGCGGATTACGGTTGAACTGGCATCAAATTCAACCACATAATCCATTCCAGCAGCAGCTTTCAAGTTGTTCTGAAACAACATTACAGAATACGCCTGACTGCCGGTATTCGTAATGCTAAATTTTGCTGCTCCATCTGCAACCGTAGCGCTGCTCTGACCACCCTGCTCTGTCAACAGGCGATCCCAGGCGCTAAACCCAAAGTTAAATTCACCATTCAGGAGCGGGTAATATATTAGCGATGGATCAAAATAGAAGCTAGTACGTATCATCTGGAAGTTATCCAGAACGACTGTATCCACAGCTCCGTTTAACAGTAATACGAATTGTCCTTCATGATCGGTTGCACCTCTAAGATTAATAAAGGTGGCTTTAATTTTTTGCTCACCTTCGCTTAAGCTAACCGGTTGTTCTGCCTGTACACTGCCGTCTTTTCCTAGTAGTTGGACCGTTCCTGTGCGTGCAGAGGAGACTGAAGCATTGAAGGTAACCTCGTAGTCCTGCCCTTGAATGAGCTGAATTCCCTTCTGAAGTAACCGAACCTCACCATTTTCACTGCCGCCAATCTGTAGCTTTAACTGGCCATTGTCATTAACGCTTGATTCTACCGTTGCACCACCAGCTGCTTCCGTATGCCAATAACTCATCCGATTGGGTTCCCCAATATCGAAAGTACCATTGTACAGATGATTACCGTTGGCCAGCGGTTCCTTCACACTATCATGAGGGAATTGAATATTCTCAATCTCTTCTAATCTGACATTACCAAACCATACCGGTGAAGTATTGGTACCCA
Organism: Paenibacillus sp. FSL H7-0323; assembly: GCF_038002725.1. Classification (NCBI taxonomy): domain Bacteria; kingdom Bacillati; phylum Bacillota; class Bacilli; order Caryophanales; family Paenibacillaceae; genus Paenibacillus; species Paenibacillus sp. FSL H7-0323. Next base: position 3,874,377 of record NZ_JBBODB010000001.1, read on the forward strand.
CGTTGAACTCGACGCGTGCAGCAATATCTGAGTTTTCCTTCATTTGAAACATCGTCTCGTAATGCGTCATCGCTGAAGTTAGATCTACCTTAAGCGATGGAGAATACGCTGCAAATCCACGAGATTCTCCACCTGTTAACCGGACGCTCATACTGCGGGACATATCGGTTTTGGCATCGAAGCTGAGTTTATAGAACCTGCCTTTAGCTATAGATACGATAGCTTGGGGTTGAATCGAATAAAAATTGCCGCCGCCACTGCTGATATCTACCTTCACATAATTGCGCTCCCCAATAGGAACGGTAGAAACCGTAGCTTCAGCCCCTGCTTCTTTATAAAGTGCCCAATGTGCGGTATTCGGGATTCCCATACCGTCATCCCCCGGCGCCTGCTCCGAATAATTGTTGTTATAGACCATGTTGCCGTCTGCCAATGCAAGCTTGGAGCCTTCCGGATAGGCTTCCTTCTCCAGTGTAACTGGAATAGGCTCGCGGTACTCACGACCTGTCAGCTCGTAGACTCTAACGTAATCAATCTCCATCGATTTTGGAAATACGGTTTCGCTAGTCGGATCACCATCAAAGTTACCGCCTACGGCCAGATTCATCAGCAAATGGAACTTCTGATTAAACGGCGCTGGATACACATTATTGGCAGGCTGCCCATTGCTGATGCTGTACCAGTCATTTTTGGTCGAATATAATTCACCATCCACATACCAGCGAATTTCGCCCGGCTCCCACTCAATAGAGTACGTATGGAACTGCTCAATCGTAGCGTTGTCCGGAAATACATACTCTTTGCCGGAGTATACATTGTTCGGCGCCATACCGCCGTAATGAATCGTCCCCGCTACCGTGTCTGGACGACTGCCCCAGCCTTCCATAATATCAAGCTCACCGGAAGCAGCCCAAGTCCCGTACACATCGTTCTCCGGCAGCATCCAGATCGCCGGCCAGTACCCTTTTCCAGTAGGTGCTTTGGCCCGAATTTCAAATTTCCCATATTTCTTACTAAACAACCCTTTAGTCTTAATCCGTGTAGAAGTATATTGTTTGCCAGCTTTTTCTTCTTTGTGGGCCGTAATGATCAGGTTACCGTCCTGTTCCTTTACATTCTTCTCATCGTTGGTATACCACTGCTTCTCATTGTTTCCCCAACCTGGATTGTTGTATTGCGAACCATCTCCAAGGTCATAGGTCCACTTTGTAGCATCAATCTCTCCATCATCAAACTCATCCCCCCACACCAGTGTCCACGGATCAGTGGTCGGTGTTTCGGTTGGTGTTGGTGTTGGTGTGGCTGTTGGTGTCGGTGTGGCTGTTGGTGTCGGTGTTTCGGTTGGTGTTGGTGTTGGTGTGGCTGTTGGTGTCGGTGTGGCTGTTGGTGTTGGTGTTTCGGTTGGTGTTGGTGTTTCGATTGGCGTAGCAGTTGCCGTAGGTGTCGCCGTTGCTTCAGGTGTGGAGTTTGGTGTCGATATTGGACCTACATTCCCCGAACTGCTTGGCGCTGAGCTTGCTATTGGCAATGTTGTTTTGCCAGTGTTTCCTTTTTTAATGCTACACCGCCAATCGTTACTCCATCGGCTTTGTTATCTATTGTGGTTACGCTTCCGCTGCCTTGAATTGCTGTACCTCCAGCGCTCGCAGATAGGATTAGTGCCGCCACTTGTGAATTGTTCTCCAATGTTAATTGGGTCGGACTTCCCAGAGTAAGGCTGCCGACAGTTCCAAGGATTCTTAACAAAGAACCGCTGACTGCTGAGTCTGCCGAACGAACCGCTCCAAATTTTCCGCGAAGCGAAATATTGTGAGGAACGACATCCATCTCAACATCCCCAAACCCTGCCCCGGTAAGATCGCTGGTTTCTTCCAAGATTGCCCCAGATAGCAGCCGCACTGTACCCACAGCTGTTGACCCGCTGGCATAAATCCGAACCTTACCATTAGGCTTGGCTACTTGAAGCAGTCCAAGAGAAGTATGGTGTAAGCCGATACTTTGCTCGCCGCCTCCCCGTACAAAAGTAGTCCCAGTTACCTTTACACCTTCAAGCTTTGCATTCCCGTCAGCTATCCCCTCGGTTAGATAAAGATTACCTTGGATGACCGTGTCTTTAAGAATCACATCAGCCCGATTAATGACTACATTGCCCTTTACTGTTCCTAGTGAAGTCTCTCCTGATTTCAGGAGGAGTCCCGAAACCATTCGATCAGCCAACTGAGCTAACTCTGCACGGGTGATCCCACCATCTGGCTTAAACAAACCTCCAGGATATCCTTTTACATAACCTGCACTCGATAGAACAGCTATTGCTTTTGCGGTTTCATCGCTGACTCCGTTCAGATCGGTGAATGCTGCTGTACTGCTTTTGTCTGCATTGAAACGAAACACTTTCTCCAATGCTAACGCCGCCTCAGCGCGCGAAAGTGCTTTTGAAGGATAAATATTGTTCTTCTGATCACTGCTTAAATATCCAGCTGCAATCCCTTTGGCTATATCATTTTTATACCAGTCTGTAGCCTGGACATCAGCGGGAACCTTATCCGATTGCTCCTGATAATTAAATATACGATTCATAATAGCTGCGAATTCTGCCTTCGTGACTTCCTTACCCGGACGAAACGACCCGTCGTCATATCCGCTTATGATCCCATTTGCGCTCCAACGCTGTAATGGGCCTGCGGCCCAATGACTTGGAGATACATCGGTAAACGCTTTCAATCCATTGATTGGTTCATTTTCCACTTTCGTTGCCGCTGAATCAGGTGAGTTTTCCTTTAACGCCTCTGCCGCTGAAGCATTCATGCTCCCAATAGAGTGATAGCAGCCCGGTGACAAGGAGCATAGCAGCAAGCGCTGCTGTGAAATTCCTTTTCATCCTAAACATCACTCCTCGAATTTCGTAATATTCGTAATTCAAGCGAAAAATCGAAATCGGTTTCGACAATGCTATTGTTGCTTAGTTTTCTATTTTTGTAAAGATGTAATTTTGAATTTTTTTACATAGATTATTTTGGAATAAATCTGCATAGTGAAATATATATTTGACTTGTTTCGGCAATAATAATAGACTGAAAATAATTGAATTTTCATTCACCCTATTCATAATAACTTGCAAATAACCGCTCTAGAACAGTCTTTTTCTCAAATTTCAACTATTTAGCGGAGGGTGGCTTTATTAACTATGAATATCAAAATGATTGCCGAAATGGTAAGCGTGTCTGTCTCGACTGTTTCGAAAATTATGAACAATTACAACGATGTTTCCGAAAAAACCAAGCAAAGAGTTTTGGAGATCATCGAACAAACCGGATATTCACCTTCCAACTCCGCCAAGACACTCGCAACTAAGAAGTCGAATCTGATCGGGGTTATTTTTGCTGGCGAGCTTAATGTCGAATTTACCCATCCCTTTTTCGTAGAAGTGCAAATTCCTTTAAAAAGCAGATGGGCGTTCTGGGCTACGATCTCATTTTCTTTTCCAACGAGAAATTCATCAGCAGCGGCGATTATTTCGCTCGATCTGTTCATTTTAATGTGGATGGATGTGTCATTATTTCCGGGCAAAAGATGGAGCCTACCATCCGCGATCTGGATATGAGCAGTATTCCTTGTATCGGGGTCGACCTTGAGCTAAAGGGCAAAAAATCTGGCTTTGTGATGTCAGATAACTTTCAGGTTTCTTCCAAGGTCGTGGAGCATTTTTATCTACTTGGCTATAGAGAGCTTGGATTTATCGGAAGTGCAGCGGATTCAGATATTTCTAACTTGCGGGAATCTGGATATGTCAAAGCTATTGAAAGCTTCGGCCTCACTTTGAACCGTCAATGGTTTGTTCATGGCGACGATTTCTTTGAGCCCAGCGGTTATACGGCTATGCAGCAATTAATTCAAGCCGGAAATTTACCAAAAGCCATTTTTGCGGCTTCTGACTTGCTGGCTCTGGGAGCCATCCGGGCTTTGAAAGAACACGGCCTCAGCGTTCCTGAAGATATTGCAATTATCGGTTGTGACGACATTGAAGCCTGTAAATATACCAGTCCAAAACTGTCGACCATCCGCCAGAACAAAGAACGGCTTGGCATCCTCGCTGCTCATATGCTCTATGACTTGATTAACAATCAGTCTGGCGGTGGATCGTTTGTAGTGGAGCCTGTGCTTATTGTACGTGAATCCTGTGGCAGTCAATTAAATACTCAGTAATCAAAAAAAAGACAACAGCCAAGGTAAGCGGGTTTCCGCAAACGGCGTTGTCTTTTTTTGATTAACCGAAACGTTTCGTTATAAACATTCATTGGACATCAACTCGCCAAATTCCACCTCTTAATATGGAGTAGGTATCCCTACCTGATGATCCAAATTCAACTCAATCAATTGCCCCGCCTGGGTCAATCCGGCACCAAAACCATACATCAGGATCTTTTGTCCATTTTGTACTTTACCCTCGCGGATGCCCAAATCGAGTGCTAAAGGAATCGTGGCAGCAGAAGTATTGCCGAAATTCACAAGACTGTGCAGCACCTGCTCCAGCGGATAATTTAATCGCTCACAAATTGGCTCAATCATGCGCATATTAGCGCTGTGTGGAATAAACCAGTCTACTTCCTCCAGAGTTACCTCCGCTTTTTCAAGCAGCTGTTGCACACCTAAAGGAACCGTTCTGACCGCCCAGCGAAACACTTCACGTCCGTTCTGTACCAGCATTTGTGTATCTACCAGCTCAATATTGTTTACAGTATGGGCAAGCCCCGTACGGTACACATGATGTGCCCCACCGCCATCACTTGCCAGCTGGAAGCCCAAAAATCCCGTCGACTGCTCATCACTTTCCACAAGTACAGCTCCCGCTCCGTCCCCAAAAAGAATACATGTACTGCGGTCAGTATAATCCGTAATCTTGGAGATCGTATCCGCACCAATAACCAGTACCTTGCGATGCATTCCTGAAGCCACATAACTGTGAGCAGTATGCAGTGCATAGACAAAACCCGCGCATGCTGCGCTCAAATCCATAGCACCCGCAGTCTGTGGAATGTTAAAACGATTTTGAATCAAAGAAGCTACTGAGGGAAAGGAAAAGTCAGGTGTGCTCGTAGCTACCAGGACCATATCGACATCCTGAACGCTTTTTCCATAACGAGTCATAAGATCCTGCACAGCTGCTGCACATAAATCACTTGTATACTCATCCTGCCGACTAATTCGACGCTCACGGATTCCGGTCCGTTGCACAATCCATTCATTATTTGTATCTACGATCTGTTCCAGATCGGCATTAGTCAGTCTTTTAGCTGGGACATAGGTTCCGATAGCGGTAATTTTTGCACCTGTCATTCCAATCACCTCTTCAATTAGTATCTGATATTAGTACTTGGTACTAATTATAACTCTGTGCCTGCTAAAAAGTAAAGAAAGGGTAAAGCATCCTAGCTTCCCGGCACTTCCGAAACCTTACGAACCCACTTAGAACCGTTTTCTATTACGCTGCTTTCTTTTTCTGATAAACAATATAATCGCAGTTACAATAACCACCACTAAAATGATAAGCACAATCACGATATTCCATACATTAGGCACATAAACCTGCATTTGAATTGGCTCTGTATCCGCTAGTGTAACATTCCAAGTAAGGGTTCTGCCGTCCTCCACATTTGCATTATTGTCTCCATATAAATCCACAGGTAACGTTAATTTAAAGTCAAAAGCCATGTTTTGCAAAAACGCCCGAATAATCGGCTTCGATAAGCTGAGCGATCCCATATTATCCATTATGGTGTCTATGTAACTATTTAATTTAGGCTTCGCCTCAACATCATATTTGGTATAAAACCAATAATCTTTGGTATCTAATTTCAGGTCCACAATATCCAAGTCACCAGAGAGTGCTTTCATTTCCTCAAAAGAGGCATAAGATTTCATGAATTCATAGACTGTAGATTTTCCATCTTGGCTTTTTCTCTAGCTCAATCCCCTGATCTTTAAGTTTGTTTACCAGAGCATCTTCCATTTTTCCGCTAATCAACGCTTCTGCCCGCGAATTCACTTTCATATTCACTGCAAAATCTACGCTTCCATTCTTATTCACTGTGACATGCGCTGTTCCTTTAGAACAGCCTGATAATAGTACAAGCATTAAGAGCAGCCCTAGTAACGAAAACCCTCTCCATTTTGACAACAACATTTCCCTCAAACCCTTCACTGACATGTATTTATATAACGGCTACCCATTCTATAAAGGCTACCTCATTTATATCATAGAATCAAACTCTATATGAATGAATAATCAAATTTGAGGACCGTCAAACTTAAACTTTATACGCGCATAAAAAAGAGGCCCTCACAGAAGTAATTACTCATGAGGTAACCTCTTTCAAAAAAGCATCAGCAAATTTGATGTTACTTGGAGTGCTCGTTGTCGCTTGGGTGCACGGTGTTACTTGAAGTGCTCGACGTTACTCTGGATGCTTAATGTTACTCGAAGTGCTAGTTGTCGCTTGGGTGCACGGTGTTACTTGGGCTTTCAAAGTCGCTTTCGGACTCCAGAGCCGTTATTTCCGCACAAACGTCTCTTTTCATAAGCTATCGGACTCCAGAGTCACTATTGCCGCAAAATCACCCCATTATGAGCCATTTCACGAGGAATAGCGCCCCTCCAGTCCGAAACTAACCGGAAAAGGCTCTAAATTAGCAAATAGCGGCAGTTGAGTCCGAAAGCACAACGCCAGACCTCCCGCAACCGCCCTACTGCCCCTAAACTAATCAATTTTTAAGCCACAGAGTTGATCTATGTTACTTGAAGTGCTCGATGTTACTCGGGATGCTTAATGTTACTTGGAGTGCTCGACGTTACTCGGGATGATCAAAGTTACTTGAACTGCTCGACGTTACTCGGGATGATCAAAGTTACTTGAAGTGCTCGACGTTACTCGGGATGCTTAATGTTACTCGAAGTGCTCGTTGTCGCTTGGGTGCACGATGTTACTTGGACTTTCAAAGTTGCTTTCGGACCTCAGAGCCGTTATTTCCGCACAAACGCCTCTTTTCATGAGCTATCGGACACCAGAGTCACTATTGGTGAAAAACGACCCCATTATGAGCCATTTCACGAGGAATAGCGCCCCTCCAGTCCGAAACTAACCGGAAAAGGCTCTAAATTAGCAAATAGCGGCAGTTGAGTCCGAAAGCACAACGCCAGACCTCCCGCAACCGCCCTACTGCCCCTAAACTAATCAATTTTTAAGCCACAGAGTTGCTCTATGTTACTTGAAGTGCTCGATGTTACTCGGGATGATCAAAGTTACTTGGAGTGCTCCACGTTACTCGGGATGCTTAATGTTACTTGGAGTGCTCGACGTTACTCGGGATGATCAAAGTTACTTGAAGTGCTCCACGTTACTCGGGATGATCAAAGTTACTTGAAGTGCTCGACGCTACTCGGGATGATCAAAGTTACTTGAAGTGCTCGACGCTACTCGGGATGCTTAATGTTACTTGAAGTGCTCGTTGTCGCTTGGGTGCACGGTGTTACTTGGACTTTCAAAGTCGCTTTCGGACTCCAGAGCCGTTATTTCCGCACAAACGTCTCTTTTCATAAGCTATCGGACTCCAGTGTCACTATTGCCGCAAAATTACCCCTACATGAGCCATTTCACGAGGAATAGCGCCCCTCCAGTCCGAAACTAACCGGAAAAGGCTCTAAATTAGCAAATAGCGGCATCTGAGTCCGAAAGCACAACGTCATCCCTACCGCAACCGCCCTACCGCCTCCCGCAACCGCCTTACTACCGCCTCCCGCAACCGCCCTACTATCGCACTACTGCAGCACTACTACCACCCTACTGCCGAAACAAAAACACTACTCCACAAACAACGTCCTACTCTAAAACCACTCCATTGCCCATCAAGCTGGGCTTATAGAGTCCCGCTTATGTGGTTAACGAGGCGCTTCTTTTCCCCGCTCCATGTAGTGAAGCATTCTCTTCACTCAAGCCGGTGTCCGCTTGTCGGAGAACCTTTCGCCCCCTCCAGCGCGCCAAAACAAGCAAACCTCTCACCAATTCGTCGGCTATCATACAACAATAGATTCCTATGAGTCCCCAGCCGAAGCTGATTCCTAACCAATAGGAGCAGCCCACGCCAATGAGGGACATAGACACGATGGAAGTATACATCGTATAACGCGTATCCCCGATGGCATTCAGCGCGTTGCCGAGGGCCATATTCAGCATTTTGGAGGGCTGGAGCAATAGATTTAGAGCTAACAAAGAAACCCCGATCGCAATAATTTTCGGATCAGATGTGAAATAAGCGAGCAGTTGTTTTCCGAACAGGAATAGTAACAGCATGTTAGCTGACACAATGCTCAAACCAATGAAGAGTGTACGATATGCACTGCGGTAAGCTTCTTTCAGTTTGCCTGCTCCGAATAAATGAGCAATCTGTATCTGCCCCGCCAGCGCAAAAGCATAACCAAGCGTGAAGCAAAAGGACTCCAGGGTGTTAAGATACGTGCGTGCTGCTAACGCTTCGGCTCCAAGTGCAGCCAGAAAGGAATACACAATAAGCTGGGAGAATACCCAACAGGAAGAATTGATCCCGAGCGGCCAGGCAATCTTCAGAATTTGCTTGAACAGCTTGCCATTGAATATCCGGAAATCTCTAAGTCTAACCTTGATCTCGAAAGAACGCCGGAATAAGGAGTAGAGAATAATCACTCCGACCAGTCTACTGACAATACTGGAGATCGCGATGCCCGCAAGGCCTAGCTGTGGCAGACCGAATACACCAAATATAAAAATATAGTTCAGAATTATATGGATGACATTGATTATAATCCCTGTGTACATCGGCCCTTTGGTATTCCCTGTGTTCCGGATAGCGGTACCGAGGGAAGCGATCATCCCTACCATAAAAAGTCCACCGCCGACGTAGGAGATATAGACATTGGAAAGTGACAATAGCTCAGGTGCTATATTTAGAACCCCACCAATAGGGCCCGCATAGAAAAACAATACAATACTCACGACAATCCCCAACACGAGGCTAACCGTTACCCCCATAATAGCAATCGTGCGCGCTTCACCAAAACGTTTGGAGCCCATTCTCTGTGCGATCAGAATCCCCGCTCCACCCGCAAATGTTGTAAAAAGTGTGGTCAATGCACCGAACAATTGATTGGAAATGCCGACTACGGCGACTGCATCATCAGAGATACGGCTGACCATTAATGTATCTACCGTACCCAGCAGAGTCTGTAGAAATACCTCTATAAATATAGGCCAAGCCAATACCCAGAGCCCAAAACCCTGTCTTTCTTTTTTCACTATACAAACCCTCCTCGTAAACCATACCTACAGACTTAGCCTAAAAAATAACATCTTTATTCATTAGGTCAGACTAAATTATAGATGATATACTTTGGATGATGGTACAGATTTCAAACCAATTATTACATTATTCCAACCTCACTAAAAGGAGCTTCTGACATGAACATCTTGAACTTCACCGTTCCTCCGTTGCTGTACTACATTGTAAGCGGATTCCATACTTTCTCCCCCGGCCATTATCATATGAGCCGCCATAATACCCGGGTGTTCGATTTGCTTGTAGTTAAACAAGGCTGTTTATATATGAGTGAAGGCGGTCTCCCTTTTCAAGTAAAAGCGGGTCAGGCGCTCTTGCTTCGTCCAGACAGCCATCATTTCAGTACGGACAGCTGCAAGGAATCCACCTCTTATTATTGGCTGCATTTTCAAACGGTGGGCGACTGGAATATAACCGAGGATACGGCCGCTGCGCTTGAGAAAGACAACGTCAAAATAGAGAACCCCCTGCAATCTGACGAATTTGATATCCGGCCGTTTAGCTTACGCTTGCCTCAATATACAACTCTGCTGCAGCCGTCCAAGATGGAAGAGCTGCTCTCGCAGCTGAATCAGCTTGTGCCTAATTCCCATTTAAGCGATACTCCATTTCAGCAGCAGCTGTTGTTTCAGGAGGTTATTCAGCAGTTATCCGCCTCCCTCAGCCATGAGCGCCCCTCGCCCTCCAAAATATGTGCAGAGCAAGCGGCCTCCTATTTACGCAGCCATTTTCGTGAGCATATCACTGCGCAGCAGCTCGGGGAAAGTCTAAGCTTTCACCCTGTATATATCGCTCGTTGCATGAAGAAGGAATACGGCTGTGCGCCGATGGAATATCTGCTGCATTATCGGATTCAGCAAAGTAAACTTTTGCTGATGCAGACTAGCTACACGATTGCCCGTATAGCCGAGGAAGTTGGCTTCAATCAGGCGCCTTACTTCAGCTCCAGCTTTATTCGAATAGAAGGAACCACTCCACGGGAATTCCGTCAACGTTTCTCGTAAATCTGAGTACGTTAAAGAACACAAAAAAAGGGATGCTCCCTGCCATTAGGCTTAAGGAACATCCCTTGCTACTTTTATTATTTCAAACCTTTCTCCTGCACATAAGCATCCCATTGCTTGATATATTCGGTCTGGATTTTCTCAAGACCGGCTTGCTTAGCCTTTTCCATAAAGGTGGCTAAACCCGCATCAACATCCTCTACTAATCCAGCTTGCAATGGATACAGGTATTGCTTTTCCACCTGCTCTAGTGCTGCTTTTTCCGCCTGATAAGAGGTATAATCCTCAGCAAAACCGGTGAAAATATCCGGCTTCTGAATTTTGTCGAGCTCAGCGAAAATTTCCTTCACGCCATCATAGGATTTATCAAATAGCATGAACTCCGGATTCCGCCAGGCCCAGCCATTCATTCCCTCGCGTGTAAAACCGTTCGTTGAAGCATCTCCAATAAGTTCATAGTAGCCGTTCGCATCAATTTTATAGTTCTTTCCTTCCACACCGTATTGTGTCAGCTGATTATAACGTTTATCCATGACCATTTTTTCATAGAAGGCCAGTGCACGTTCAGGGTTCTTGCTGCTCTTCGGAATGGCGAAACCATTATGAATAGGATGAACTGGTGTTGCATAACCAATGGTATTGCCATAAGGATAGTAACCTAGATCCCAATCCGGATGTGCTGCTTTCACCTTCATCAACGTATCGTTGAAGCGAGTCGGATTATCTCCGAAGATGCTTGCTGCCTTGCCCGCGATAATCGGAGCCTGGATGGTATCCTTCAAGTTCAGGACGTTTTTGGAAATCAATCCGTTTTCCTGCCAGCGTCTCATCGTCAGCAGCTCTTCTTTATGTTCCTCCGAGCCCCAATACAGATAAGCTTTTGAAGGATCATCGTACTTAATACCAATACCATAAGGCAGCGGACTGCCGACCTGTGCGGTAAGTGTTGAATATACATCATGAATGTTACCTCTTACATCACTGTTAAAAGAAGCAGGTGACATCTGCGGTTCATTTTTCTTGATTCCTTCCATGTATTCTTCATAGCTAGCCAGATCTGTCGGCTGAGGCAGATTGTATTTCTTGCGCAGATCCTCACGCCATACGAAGCCGTTCGTTACATACTCCTTATAAGTCGCTGGAACGGTGTAAATCTTGCCATCAATCTTCACAGCATCCCACATTTCCTGTGGTACGAATTGCTGGAGTTCTGGGGCAGCTTTAGGCAGCAGATCATCAATAGCTAAAAAAGCTCCCTTTTTCGCATAAGCCTGATATTGTGTCCAGTCCGCAGTGAAGATCAGATCGATTGATTGACCCGACGACAGCAGCAGCTTATATTTCTGATCCCAATCTGTCCAGGTTGTATAGTTGAATTTAACGGTTGCATTCAGATCCTCTTCGGCCATTTTGTTAATTTCCGCTTCAATGCTTGAGAGGTCCTTCGGCGCATCGCCTAGCATATAGAATTGCAGCTCGACCTTTTTGGAAGTGTCCAGTCCGGTCTTCTCCTCCGTCCCTGCGTTCGTACTTTGTGCTGTGTTTCCTCCGCTATTACTCTCTTTTACCGCCGCATTGTCTCCGTTTGCAGAATTAGAATTCCCCCCGCAGCCTGCCAGCAGCGTCAAGCCCAGTACTGACGTAAGCAGAATAGACATGCGTTTGCCCCGTTGTTTATTCATCTGAATCCTCCCTTTTCACTATGCTTCTATGTTAGCCGACTGTACCTTAACCCGGTAGTGGGCAGGTTGCGGTTCTAACCTTTTACAGCGCCGATGGTTAGGCCTTTGACAAAATAACGCTGAACGAACGGGTACAGAAAAAGAATAGGTCCCGTCACGACAATTGCCATCGCCATTTTGGTAGACTCAGCAGGGACCTCCGTAGCCAGTGACACCCCGGTTCCCGCCCCCATCTGTGCGATAAACTGTGCTGAATTAATAACATTGTACAGATAGAATTGCAGCTGATATTTATGCGTATCATTGATGAACAGTGAAGAGGTGAACCAGTCATTCCAGTAATACAAAGCCAGAAACAAACCGACTGTAGCGATGCCCGGCATGGAAAGCTTGAGTACAATCTGCCAGTAAATCCGGAAATCACCGGCCCCGTCTATTTTGCCAGAATCGAACAATTCCTCAGGAACTGCTGATTTGATGAAGTTTTTCATTAAAATGATCAAAAATGGCGTCATCAGACCTGGAAGCACCAGTACCGCATAGGAATCCAGCAGACCGAGGTATTTCGTAATCATGATGTACCACGGGACAAGTCCTCCCCCAAACAAAGTCGTAAAGTATATATAGAAGGAAAAGCTATTTCGATATTTAAAATCTTTACGCGCCAGTACATAACCCGCCATAGTCATGAAAAAAAGTCCCATTACCGTTCCAATCGCAGTTGTGCTGACTGTGACCGCATATGCCCGCAGCACCTCATCCGGGAAGATGAATACCGTCTTGTAGCCCTCCAGTGAGAACTGTGCCGGAATCAGATGATAGCCATCGCGAATAATGGACTCATTGCTGGTCAAAGATGCAGAGATAATTAGCAAAAAGGGCAGCAGGCAAGCGATCGATAAGCCAATAATGACCACATAGGCAATCCAATGAAGCATTCGCGTATATTTATCCTTTTGAATTTTCATTTCTTATCCTCCTAGAACAGGGCGTAGTCATCGTTTATTTTGCGGATAATGTAGTTGACCGTCATAATGAGGACGAAGCCGAACAAGGATTGATAGACCCCGGCAGCCGTTGCCATGCCCACATCAAAGGTTACTTTAAGCGAACGGTATACATAGGTATCAAGGATATCCGTCGTATTGTAGAGCAGCCCGTTATTGCCTATTAATTGATAGAAAAGATCGAATTGGCCCTTCATAATACTCCCGAGCGCAAAGAGCAGCAGCACCACAAAGGTTGATTTCAGCATCGGCACCGTTATATACCAAATCCGTTGGAAAATATTAGCGCCATCAATTTTGGCCGCTTCATAATATTCGTCACTAATCCCCGTAATCGCCGCCAGATAAATCACCATACTGTAACCAAGATTTTTCCATAGATAAAAGATAATGATCAGAAAGATCCATGCCCAAGGTTTACTGTAAACGTCGACCGGATCAAGGCCAAATTGGGTAAGCATTGTATTTAAGAAACCGCTGTCATAATTAAACAAGTTGTAGACAATTACGCTGAGAATTACAAAGGATACAAAGTAAGGCAGAAACATTACCGATTGGCTAATCTTTTTAAACCATTTTCCATTGAGCTCACTCAGCAGGATCGCACAGACAATTGCCAGCACATTTCCCAGTACAATAAAAGCAATATTGTATCCTATCGTGTTCATCGTGAGCTTCACCAGCGTACCGGATCTCCAGAGGAACTCGAAATTCTGTAATCCCACAAACTTGGAGTTGAACATGCTGCTGTTGAAGTCGAATTGAGTGAACGCATAATAGATGCCTACCATTGGAAAATAGGAATTCACCAGAAAAAAGATCAAGGTGGGCAGCAGCATCAGAAACATTACCCGATTGTGCACCAGCTCATACAACAATCCTTTCTTCTTTCTTGTCGTTCGTAAGCGTGCTCTACCATCAGCCTGGATGCCAAGTTCGACGTTTGAAATTCCTTTGGATGAGGTTTGGCTCAAGATCTCTCACTCCCCCTTAATATAGAAACTGCATAATTCCACTATAGGGGGATTCTTCTGAACACAGAAGTGAAGCTTACAAGCCTTACTGCACAAACTGGCGAAACAGGAGCTGAACAATCAGGATGTTTATGTAAAAGTCTTCGGAGACCCCCAGAGCTTCTCAAGCTTCGCTAACTCCTTATAATCCTTGTAGAAAAGACTGTTTTGTACACGAATATTTAATTTGTTCACTCCCTTCAGATTGGAAAAATGCAGGATTCTAAGGTTGCTCCACTGTTCTGTTCACTCTTGGGGACTTATAATAAAGGAACTTCATAATATGAATTCATCCAGAGTCTTGTCCGAGTAAGTCATATGATGATCAGGGGGGACGGTATGAAGAATAATGATCTACGGAGAAAAAGACTACTGTATGGCAAGCTGCTCACCACCATAACCCTGTGCATATCGTTAACCCTTCTTATCTCTACTTTTGTTTACTATACGTACTACATCGGCGTCGAGAAGACGCAAACCTTTCGCTCCGATCTAAGGGATCTGACCCAGACTGGCAAAAAAGTGGTCAACATGGCTGAAGTCGCGCAAACGCTTTCATTTCAACTGTATCGAACCAGCACGATTTCTCATCTGTTGTTCTACAACAAGCCCTCTATTTATGAGGTAACCGCGGCGATGTCCGATCTCGGAAACTACTTAAATTCCATGCCTTATATTGAATCCATCTATGTATATAATCCGAATAATGACACGGTTTATATTTCGGCAGCACAGGGCCAGAATGGCGTATTCACCACCCGCGAACTGGTGGACACTGAAATTATTCAGATGCTGAATCATTATCAGGATTACAAAACATTTACGCCGATTCCGCGAACCTATTCCATAGATGAACCTGAGAAAAAAAACATCTCAGTCTATACTTACCTTTGCTATGATGCGATCAATTGGGACCGCTCTATTAACTCTGCGGTTATTGTTAACATATCCGCGGCTTGGATCAATAAAGAACTGGCTAACGGCAATACACCCGGTAGTGGCAGTACCTACATTTTGGATGACCAAGGCCGTTTTCTGTCGGGGAATAAGCTGACATTGGAGAAGCTCTCCGGGGATGAAAACAGTTGGCTGGAGCATCAAGTAAAAGCACGTTCTGCCGGCTATTTTACTGCCCCTTTTAGAGGGAATAAATCACTGGTGTCCTATACTTCGCCCGATTCGCTTGGCTGGCAATATGTGCGCATTACTCCTTATGAGGTAATTACTGAACAGACCAATCATATCCGCAATACTACGCTTCTGATTTCTTTAATTATTTTATTGTTCGGTCTTGTTATTTCTAGGGTACTGTCCAAACGGCTTTATCTGCCGATTGATTCGATCGTAAGCCGAATGAACACCCTTGAGGCAGATAAACGCAACAGTATGTTCACGATCAGGCAGAACTCATTACGCAATCTGGTGCTTGGCATTAAATCTCCTCATAACAGCCGGCAAAATGATGTTCAACAGCTGGGTATTTCTTTTAATTTAAACGAGGGCTACCGGCTAGTATTACTACGCATTGATGAGTACGAAGCTCTGCGAAAGGAACGAGGCTCTTATCTCCTTCCGTACAAGTTTGCCATCATGAATATTGCCTCAGAGATCTGTGGACAGACTTATCAGGTGGAAACTGTAGATATGAATGACGATAGTGTGGTCATGTTGCTTAGCAGCATGACCTCCACTGAGCATCTGGATACCGAGCTGATTGAAGTGCTGCTGCGGCAGATCCGTGTGGCCTGTTGTGATTATTTAAAAATCGGACTGTCGTTAGTGTACAGCCCTATCAGTGATAATCCAGATGTACTAAACCGGCTGTACAGTCAGGCCAGAGAAGCTTCCAAACATAGACTGTTTTATGGTCATGGCAGCCTGATCAATGCTGAGCGCATTAGCGAGCTTCAGAACAATCTTTACTCCTACCCGGCTGACAGCGAAAAAAAGCTGGTCGATGCGCTCACAAGTGGCAGAACAGACGAAGCCCGCAGTCACTTCTCCGAAATGGTACGTGAAATGGAGCAATATCCCTATCATGTGCTGGAACTTACTGTTTCAAGGGTGACGCTAACGATTAAACGAATTGTCGATAACATCAAGAAGCTTAGTCCTACCCCCACCGAAGGGATGATGGTGATGCCTTCGCTTGAACATTATGAAACAATAGAAGAATTTGAGGCAGCTTTTTACCAGCTTTTTGATCATATTCAGGAATTCCAAGCGGATAAGCGCAGCTCCAAGCAAAGCGATCTAATCCGGCAAATTAACCAAACCATTCAGCAATCTTACATGGACCCTTGCTTAAGTCTGAACCAAATTGCCGATGAACTTAATATGTCTCCAATCTATGTCAGCAGACTTTATAAGCAGCAGACCCTAACCACTATTGTGGATGTCATCATGGAGGTACGGATGAAGGAAGTATGCCGCCTGCTTGTAGAGAGTGATTTATCGGTATCGGATATTGCTGAAGTAACTGGCTTCACCAGCAGTTCTTATCTCCACCGGATGTTCAAACGCAACTTCAGCCTTACACCAATAGAATTCAGACGGACCAAAAACAGTTCATAACATGAATCACCTATCCCCCAAAAAGAAAGGTGCTCCAGCAGCCATTACATTGGCCTTTGGAACACCTTTCGATATCAAAGGAAATATTAAAATACCTTCGCAATATTTGCTTCATTCTCACCTGCAAGAATGGTGTATTCTTTGGTCAACAGATTAGCTTCAAGCTTCGCCACACTGTTTTCATTTTTCCAAGTGATGTTCAGCTCATTCTCACTACCTTGTTCAATCTTGATCTCACCATTAAAAGCTGGACAGCTATTTCTGAATTTCAACAATGCGAACAGCTTTTGAACAACAGGACGTTGTACCTCAGCAGCAATTTCATCTTTAGCATAATAATGGCGGTTAATATTGCGTCCTTCTTTTGTGCTTTCGAGCAGCTCAATATCATTCTCGCCAGCGAATAGACCTACATAATAAATCTGTGGAATACCAGGGGCGAAGCACTGAATAGCTCTGGCCAAAAGATATGCCTGATCATCATTGCCAAGTGCAGAATAATAAGTGCAGTTAATTTGATAAATATCCAGATTATTATAAGCGGCGGAGCTATATTTTTTCTTAACATTTGCTCCTTGACTATATAGGCTTTCTCTGGTCATCTCAGCTTCTTCGTCGGTCATCAGATCCTTAACATCCACCACGCCAATGCCGTCATGTGTATCCAGGGTAGTGAATTGTTTTCTCGGACAGATTTCCAGCCAATGCGCAAGCCGATTTACTTTTCCACTGTATAGAGCATGTAATACCAACATTGGCAGGGCGAAATCATAGACATAATAATCCTTGTCTGCAATCTTCAATTGAATGCTGTAATGCTCATGGATTTCCGGAAGAACAGTTACGCCATAAGGCTCCACTACTTCTTTAGACAAATTCAACATTTCCCAAATATCCGGTTCTACGAAAAAGCAGTTGGTACCCATCTTTTTGTTGGCATAGGCAAAAGCGTCCAGTCGGATAATCGATGCTCCTTTATCAGCAAGGAAGGTCAGATTGTCTTTTACAAATTTCTTCGTAGTTTCCGTAGTCACGTCCAGATCGATCTGCTGCTCATCAAACGTACACCAAACCTTTTCCTTCGTCCCATCTTTAAAGGTAACCTCTACGTATGGCGCCCGCGGTTTACGTTTATAAATTAAATCCACATCAACCTCAGTTGGTTCACCGTTAGGCCAGAAATCCTTGTAACGAATAAATAAATCCTTGTACTGCGATGCATCCTTCTTCTCAAGGAAATCTTGAAAGTATGGAGACTGCTGTGAAATGTGATTGATCATGAAATCATACATCATGTAGAACTTCTCGCTCATCTCTTCGATTTCCGCCCAGTCGCCAAAAGCCGAATCAACCTTCGTATAATCCATCGGAGCAAATCCCCGGTCGCCCGAAGAGGGGTAAAACGGCAATAAATGAACCCCACCCACGACTCCTTGCAAGTGTGTATCCAGTACTTCGTTTAGTTCTTTTAAATTGTTTCCCATGCTATCTGCGTAAGTGATAAGCATAGCTTCATTTTTAATCTGCATATTGGCGTTCTCCTTCTATTTCAATTTATACACTCTTGCTTCATAAGGTCTGAGAAATCATCAAACTAATGCAACTTATGAAAGCGTTCTCCTAACGATCTTGTTCCTCCCTAGATGAAGGTTTATTCAAAACCAATTTTATAGATGCGCAAATAATATGTCAAACGTTTTCATATAATTAAATCAATAAAATATGGGTATAATTATTGATTTTTAATATTATATCTAAATATTTGTGGTAACGTATAACATACCTATTATAACTATCAAAAACTATCTATGCTTTTACAATTGTTAGTCTCGATTAGTGTCAACAATCCAAGAAAGTTGTAGAATATAGATTAGAGCATTTTATGAAACGGGGATGAGGGTATGGCAAGTATTAAAGATGTTGCCAAGGAGGCGGGCGTTGCTGTAGCTACCGTGTCCAGAGTAATGAACAACCGGGGATATATCAGCAAAGAGACGCGTAAAAAAGTTGAAAAAGCGATGGACGCCTTAGATTATCATCCTAATCAAATCGCCAGAGCCTTACAGAAGAATCAATCCTTTTTTATTGGGATTATTGTTCCAGATTCAAACCACCCTTTCTTTTCCGATCTCATCAAGTATGTTGAAATGAGTGCTAATGAAAAAAACTATAAATTGCTAATATGTAATTCTCTTGACGATCCTGAGAAGGAAGCCAACTATATTAGCATGCTTCGCCAGAATCAAGTAGATGGCATTATCATGTGCAGCCACACTATGAATATTGAAAGCTATAAAAAAGTCCCTTTCCCTATTGTCTCTTTTGACCGTTTTATTTCTTCCAATATCCCTTGTGTGGGATCGGATAATTACCGCGGTGGTGAGCTAGCTACCGAACATTTGATACAGCTGGGCTGTAAACGGCTGCTACATATCTCCGGCCCGCTAGATCTGGATATTCTAGCGAATCGCCGTCGGGATGCTTTTGTCATCACAAGTATGAAACATGGTGTAACTTACGATATTATCGAAGGCGCGCACAACAAGCTTACCTTTGATTATTTTTGGTCCTTTGTCACCGAAAATATCTCTCCGGCCCAACTTCGAGAATATGATGGAGTATTCTGCAGTAATGATATTGTGGCTTATGCTTTATACATTTATGCTGAACAGCAAGGCATTCGAGTGCCCGAGCAACTGAAAATCATCGGTTATGATTACCACAGCTTTACCCGCATGCTTCAGAGTCCTAAATTGACTACCATTATGCAACCTAGTGATCGGATCGGGGTCATGCTGACCAATACTCTCCTGCAAATGATCGAAAGTGCTGACGGAGAGCTAATCAACAACACTACTGTAGACGTAACTCTTATTAAGGGAGAGACTACTTAACGTATCTATTAAAAAGGTAGACTACCGTAATTAGCGGTGGCCTGCCTTTTTTGTATTACTTCATTAATAACGACTTTCAGGAATAACGGCTTTTAGGGCAATTTTTGTAACCACTTCCGCTTCTCAGAATATGCTGATTGGGCAGGTTCCCATTTTTTAAAGGAATGAACAGGAGAAGTTCAAGGAGGAGATATAGAAATATGCCTGATTACAGACCATTTAAAGGCGATGCTATCCTAAACAAGCATGGAAGGATCAGCAGTCCTATTAGAAAGAGGGAGTGTAACGCACTATTAAAAATAGTCACTGATCTCTCTGCAGTGGTGCCCCCCGTACTTACGAATCCCACAACACTTCATATTGCCAATCTCCAAAGAGTGTTAAGAGAACTATTGGAATTCTTGCATACCTCTAAGTTATGCAGCCCTTTTAGAACTGAGCTACTTTCTGTAGTAGAGATAACCATTGTATCGACCGAAGTCAGTCCCTTCTCTGTCGTAAGCGTGGGCACTAATCTTCAACTGTTGTTAGCTGAGTTATTATCTTTTATTCTCGCCACGAAGATTGACTCTAATTGTAAAGATCAGTTGATTATTCAGATCAGACATATTCAAGCTTCTATTACACAAGCAATTGGATTACCTATTAAAGGTGTGACTGGACCTCAAGGGCCACAGGGACCCCAGGGTCTGCAAGGAGCGCAAGGGGTTCCGGGTGCAAAGGGAACCACAGGGGCAGGGCTGCAAGGAATTGTTGCTTTTAATCCTGCACTAAGCCCTACTTATCCAGCAGGTCAAGTAGTAACCTTTAATGGCAGTACCTATATTGCTATTGTTGCTGGACCAACGGGAACACCTGGAAGTTCACCAGACTATTTATTAATTGCTGGTGGCTCCACAGGCCCCCAAGGACCGCAAGGACCACAAGGCCCTCAAGGAACGCCTGGACTTCAAGGACCTCAGGGTCCGCAAGGGGTAGGGCTGCAAGGAATTGTAATCTTTAATCCTGCACAAAGTCCTACTTATCCAGCAGGTCAAGTAGTAACCTTCAATGGCAGCACCTATATTGCTACTGTTTCTGGACCTACTGGAATACCTGGCAGTTCACCAGATTACTTGTTAATCGCTGGTGGTGCGATGGGACCTCAAGGACCACAGGGTGTGCAAGGGATTCAAGGACCAACAGGTGCGCAAGGACCAGCGGGTCCAGGCGTAGGAGCAACTGGAGCGACGGGCTCGACGGGTGCTGCCGGCTTGGCGGGCCCTGCTGGTACAACGGGCGCGACGGGCGACCCGGGCGCGGTCGGCGTTGCCGGAGCTACGGGGGCAACGGGTGATCCGGGGGCGGTCGGCGTTGCCGGAGCTACCGGTGTAACGGGTGCCACGGGTGATCCGGGGGCGGTCGGCGTTGCCGGAGCTACGGGTGCCACCGGTGATCCCGGCGCGGTCGGAGCTACTGGCATTACCGGAGTCACTGGTGCAACCGGTAACGGTGCAATTATTCCGCTGGCATCCGGAGGACCTATTATTATGACCACGGTTTTAGGTGGTTTGGTTGGAACAACAAGCCTTGTAGGCTTTGGAAGTTCAGCCACAGGTATTTCGCTTGTTGGCGGTAATATTGATTTGACAGGTACTCTCCTTGGACCGCTTATCAATTTTGCATTCTCAACTCCCCGAGCAGGAGTAATAACTTCCATTGCCGCTTACTTCAGTAATACCATAGCTTTATCGCTGCTTGGTACTACGATAAATGTAACAGCGCAATTGTACCAATCTGCCACACCAAATAACACATTTACTCCTATTCCAGGCGCAACAGTCCCACTTCCACCTATCACCGGTACTATTAATCTTGGAACTTTTGTCAGCGGAATTACGAATGGTATCAATTTTACTGTAACACCACAGACACGTTTGCTTATGGTATTCTCAGCCACCGCTACAGGTCTTACCCTTGTAAATACAGTCACTGGTTATGCAAGTGCTGGCTTTACGATTGTATAATCACTAAAAAAAGTTAGAAAAAGCATCTGCGATTCCTTTTGAAGGAGGTGGCAGATGCTTTTTTTGTAATATGCGGATTCAACTCTTGATCTTTCGGACTCAGATGCCGCTATTCGTTAATTTATCACTGTTTAGAGAGATTATCGGACCTGAGAGGCGCTATTGGGCAGAAATGGTGCTCAGTAGTGTCTATTTTGTACTAATAACGCCTATGGAGTCCTATAGCAACTCAAAAATAGGAAAATATTGCAAATAAGAGCGCCTGAGTCCGATAGCTACTCCGTTCACTGGGAACCATAGTCCATTCACTGAGAATCATAATCCGTTCACTGAGAATCATAGTCCATTCACTGGGAGCCATAATCCGTTCACTGAGAATCATAGTCCGTTCACTAGAATTCACACTTTGCCACTGTTTGCAAAAACGAACCTCACAACTAATACGATTTCAGCTTATAACAAATACACCTTCAGCTTATCGATGACCTCATCGATTTCCGCTGTAGTCGTATATCGTCCCACACTAAAACGAACCGCTCCCCGTCCAATATTCTCCGACACATGCATAGCCTTTAAAACAGGCGAAATCAACGTTTCACCGGAATGGCACGCTGAGCCAGTTGAAGCCGCCACAGCTTCCAGGGAATCGATAATTTCATGACCCACTGCTCCAAGAAAACTAACGTTAAGGGTGTTAGGCAAGCGCTTGTGTTTATGACCATTCAAATGAATTTTTTCGCCAAAAAACTCCTGCAGTCTTCCATAGAAATACTCCGTAACTTGCTTAACTCTTTTTCTAGAATCAGAGTCAGCAGCAAGCTCACAGGCTTTTCCTAAGCCAATAATGTAGGGTGTATTTTCTGTCCCCGCTCTTCGCCCCTGTTCATGGCCCGCACCGTGTATCAAAGGCTCAATGTGAATGCCGTCCCGAATGTACAGTGCTCCAATGCCTTTGGGCGCATATAATTTATGGCCTGCAAGCGTTAGAAAATCCACCCCTAAATCCGCTACATCGAGGTCTACTTTTCCCGCAGACTGTGAAGCATCTGTATGAATAAGAACACCCCGTTCGTGGCAGACCTCAGCTATTTCCTTGATCGGCTGGATCGTACCCGTTTCGTTATTAGAGTGCATGATGGAGACCAGAATGGTTTGGTCCGTGAGCTGCTTTTTCACATCGTCAACCTGCACCATTCCATACGAGTCAACAGGTACATAAGTCAGGTTGTATCCCATCTGCTCCAGGTACTTACAAGGTTTAATTACCGCCGGATGCTCAATAGCAGACAGGATAATGTGATTACCTTTATGGCGATACGTTTGGGCTACTCCTTTAATGACAGTATTATTAGACTCACTACCCCCACTGGTAAAAAGCACCTCACCCGGCGCACAATTCAGGAAATCAGCCACCTGTGTTCTTGCCTGCTCTATTCCGAGTTTAGCTTCCCGCCCCAAAGAATGACTGCTTGAAGGATTCCCAAAATGACCGTAAAGATAAGGGATCATAACCTCTGCTACTTCCTTATCTACTGGTGTTGTAGCGTTGTAATCTAAATAGATCATATTAAGTAAAGCCCCCTTTAACCATAACGCGAAACTTATACTTCTTGATGTTTTAAAAAAGAACGCACAGCAGTCTCAGCTTCATCCAGATTATTCACTTTAAAAGTAACTCTCTCAATGCCTTCATACTGAGTGGACGTATAATCGTATCTAGGGTCGTAGTAATACTCTAGCAGCAGCGCCACAGCTTCGCCGAACAAATCTGCCTGCAAGCATCGCTCGATTTCTGCCGCAATAGGGATATGAATTCGGGATTTAATACTCCGAAATGCAGAAATACATTGCTCCTTGTATTCTTCTGGCCGATAATCCTCAAGGATTTGCTCCACTCTGGCATGCAAAGGCATCTCAATCCAGATCTGCGTTCCGCTCTCTTTTTGCTCGGCCATAAATGGGGGCATTACTACCTTACCAATCTTTTTGCTCTCCGCTTCAAATAGTACATAAGGAGAATCCCCGATCTTAATTAACTCCTCTAAAAGAAGACTATCGAACGTTTTTTGATTGTTCGCACGAAGGCCAATCTCACCAAAAATAGAACCACGATGACCTGCCATCCCTTCCAAATCCAGAACGGGGTAGCCTTGCGCTTTCAGGCGGTGTAACAGATTGGTTTTACCTGTGCCTGTATTTCCGTGAATCACATAAGACTTCGCCTTACATTCATAGGACTCCAATTCGTCGAGCACCCATTTACGATAAGCCTTATAGCCGCCTATCAGCCGGTAAGCATGAATATCCATTAAAGAGAGTACGGTCGCAGTTGTACGGCTGCGCATACCTCCCCTCCAGCAGAATACAGCTTTGTCTCCTTGAATCGCTGCAAATTCTTTGACAAAAGAAGGCAGTTTTGCCGCAGCAATCTCCAAACCACGTTCTTTCGCGGCCTGCACACTTGTCTGTTTATACAACGTCCCTACTTCAGCCCGTTCCTGATCATCAAAAAAGGGAATATTCAAACTATCCGGCAGCGTTGCATCTTTATATTCAGAAGGAGATCTAACATCAATAATGGTGATCTGCTTCTTGTTTTTTAACACTCTAAGTTCTTCCAGTGTAATGTCCTGAAACAATATGCTCTCTCCTCTGGTGGCTAACCTTCATAATTTGCTCTAAGCTGATATACAACAGTTATTCCACAGCAGCTATAACCGTAATCTGACCCGGATGCTCTTCCGTTACCTCTCCGATCAATGCCGCTTCTACCCCTGCATCTACTAACTCTTTTAGCAAATCTTCACTTTGTTGAGGGGCCACAGAGATCAGCAGTCCGCCAGAAGTCACAGCGTCACATAGAATATAGCGGCTTAGTTGGTCCATCTCTTCCGGATAAAGAATGCTGCCTTCCAGATGGGCAAAGTTATTCTTAGTGCCTCCTGGAACAAATCCCTGCTCCGCAAGCTCTCTTACTCTTGGCAGCATCGGTACATCGCCTTGACGAATGATCAGGCCCGTGCCGCTCCCTTTAGCCATTTCCGAGGCATGTCCCAGTAGCCCAAATCCGGTAACATCTGTACAAGCATGTACATCATAAGGCTCCATGATTTCAGCCGCTTTTTTATTCAAAGTAGACATTACTGTCGTAAGGCGTGTGGTTTCTTCAGGAGATAGCTGATCCTTTTTAATGGAAGTTGTTAAGATCCCCACACCGATAGGCTTCGTTAGAATCAGCTTGTCTCCCACCTTGGCGCCCGCATTCGTTCTTACTTTGTCAGGATGCACAAGGCCCGTAACGGCCAATCCGAATTTGGGCTCTTTATCGTCGATGGAATGTCCGCCCACAAGAGTAGCTCCTGCTTCCTGTACTTTATCCGCTGCACCGCGCAAAATGTCACCGAGAATGCTTTTATCTAAAACAGAAATAGGAAAGGCCACAATATTAAGCACCGTAAGCGGCTTTCCACCCATCGCATAAATATCGCTTAATGCATTGGCTGCTGCAATTTGACCAAATGAATAGGGATCATCCACGATCGGCGTGAAAAAATCAACAGTTTGCACTAACGCTAATTCATCACTTAAACGATACACCCCTGCATCATCACTAGTATCAAGACCTACAAGTAGATCCGGGTTAGGAACAGTTGGTGGCAGACTACGAATAACCTGCATGAGATCGGCGGGACCGATTTTGCAGCCGCAGCCCCCTTTTGAAGATAATGAAGTCAGTTTTATAGTTTCAGCTTGAGACATCATGACTCAGCTCCTTTAGTATGAATTATCTTAATCTTACACGAGTAGATCGCATTGTACAAAATGCAAGAGTAGCAGATGCGTTGCTTACTACGCCTCCTTCTATAACTATTTAGAGTCTATTGTTCTTTCCCACGTCTGGTGAGCTATATTTGGTGCTGTGGTAGGGTAGGGACATTAAGTGGCGTTCTAGGTACAATATGCTTGTAAATGTTCAACATCCATCGGTTAGTAAAATAACCAAAGGCTGGCTCATTCGTAGATTTCACTACGGATAAGCCAGCCTTTAATTGGATGTCCATTATATTAGGGAAATCCTCCCTAATGTTCATCGATAATCGCTTTAAAATGAGGTTTTTAGGAAATTCCTCCCTAAAAATTCATGCAAATACCCATTTATGGCTAAAAACATCCTATTATTAGGGAGGATTTCCCTAATCTACGTTCTAGGAGCCATAATCTCCTTCATTTTAGGGAGAATTCCCCTAAAGTTCTTCCCAGAAAGACGACCCATAGCCAGCTCATTCCGCCCTGGCTATGGGACGCCTATTTTCTCACTTAAACGCTTCGCTTGTGAAGGTCTCCCTATAGATCAGCTAATCTGCTGACTGCCCTGCTGCTTCTCTAAGAAACGCTGAAGAATCGCATTGAATTGCTCCGGCTGGCACAGATTACTTGGATCTAATGCGTTCGGAATAATCGCCAACTGCGCCTGCGGCAGCTGAGACACCATTTCCTTCATACAATTCACTCCAAATTCATTAAAGTCCCCCACAATACATAATGCAGGACGTTTAAAAGCCTTTAAACATCTGGTGTAATCAACATGGCTCGTAGCCAGCCTTTGCCGATATAACTCCCGGGGGCGTTTGTCCAGCAGTCCTCTTCTAATCTCATTGTAGGCCAGACTCCAGCGCTCTCGGTACATCATCCGAATCGAAGGCAACACCAGCTCGCTTGGGAGATAATACATTAGTAAACTGCAATATGCTGCCATAGTTTGTATTTTCCCTACTATTGTTGATCCGTGAGTCCTACAAAAGCTATCCGCGACCACAATTGCTTTTACACGCTCAGGATATTGTTTGGCAATATGCTGAACGACTAAGCCACCATAGGCGATTCCTACAAAAACTGCTTCACGGATACCTAGGTCATTCAACAGCATAATCAGATCCAGACATTGCGTCTCAATAATCTCATGTGGGGCCTCCAGCAGTTTACCAGACTTGCCATTCCCCCGTAAATCGCACAAAATCACTTTATATTTATCGGAAAAATACTCCAGCTGTGGTTTGAACATACTGTGTGTTAATCCATGTCCATGGATAAACACAACCGGAGTGCCAGTTCCATTGATTTCATAATAGAGCGAAGTTCCGTTCAGTTTAGCGATAGGCAAAGGTAACACCTCTTTCATAATAAATTCTACGACTATATCTGCTTAAAAACGCAGCAAAAAACCACAGAGGGATTCTCTGTGGCTATTCATCACTAAACACGCCATTCATCCTCTCTCCATACGCTTACGAGGTTAGCTGTCGGATTCGGGCAGTGAGAGTTGCCCTACCTGCAGGGATGCATATTATGCACCCGGAACAGGATTCACCCCATAACCAGTGCCGACTCTCACATCGGCTGCCAGTTGTTGGTTCCCCCGCTTTCCAGAAACGGAAATTAAGCGGATTGCTTATGTAATTGTAAATTTAAGATAATTCTCAGTTCTGAGATGAATCATACTCTTGTAAGGTTTTCTTGTAAAGGAGGGCTCTGGTCAAAATAATGTTGAAAGCAATGCTTTTCATTTCATATTAAGCATACTCTTCATTTTCTCTTTCTTTTGCTCTTGTTTACTCGTTTTCTTTAGAAAAACAGCTCTGAAGCAAGCGAAAAAGGGGGTGATTCACCAGTACTTTCCTATTTAATAAGAAACGACAATCTTCAATACCACTATTGGGCCAGTTTCTGTACCTTGGGGTGTTCGTCGTTTCTATGTCCCCGATCCGTTTGGCAAGCTTGTTAATATTATTTCACATGAACAGCACGAATGATTTCATAAAAAAGAAAAAAGCTAAGCAGAATCAGAGATCTCCCCCTGTCCACTTAGCTTCCTTTTACAATACTATGGCTACAAAAGATCGGCGTTTTTCAATGCATGCTCCCAGCTTGGAAAAAAGAACAGCGCACTTCTCATAAGCTCTGGGTCGCTTTGCTTTACTTGTTTTTTACTGATTGAGCTTCCGTCGCTTTGCAGCTTTTTGATCCGACTTAATACTTCATCAGCCTCCAAAGGAATTTCCATTGAAACACTCCTTTCTCAGTGACCTGTTTCCCTTCATTTTCTCCATAATATGTTTATTTATTCCGTACTCTTAATTTCCCCAGATTAAACCATCTGATAGATGGGTTGTTCAGCAATGAACCGGGTAGGAAGCATGGGATATTTGTCTGCTAAGATTTCAGCTAAATATTTCATCCCCGGCGCTTCACTCTCCGCATGACCTAACATGATGAGCGCTTTAGATCTGCCTTGGTGCCCTGCATCCCGCACATATTCCGGAGTCTCCCACTCTGGTCCTTCTCCAGCAATAATTAAATCAAGATTGTGATCATTAAAAAGTGGAATAGCCATCGTCCCGCCCCCTCTGTAACCTACTAATATCCCTATGCGTTTGCAGGACAGAGACAGGTCACCAGCAGCGCGTACATAAGAGATCCCTAGCTTACTTTTAATATACTGAGCAGCTTCCAGTACAGTCATGGCAGGAATAGTGAGAATCGTAGCAGCCGCTTGCTGCTCTTCCACATAGTCTGACCAATCCAGCTCTCGCAGCAAACCCATCATAATCCCATCCGGCTCTTGCCGATGCCAATAATCATGATAACGAAAAATAGCTATTGGGGATCGTTCGATCAGACTTTTTTTCGCATGATAAACCGGATCACCTTCTAACCACTCGCTCGCCGCATGATGGCTATAAAATACACCTTCATGCGTGATCAGCAAATTGGTTCCTAACGCTATTGCTTGCTCCACAATATTTTGTGTGGCAGAAAAGGCCGTAATAATCCCTGTGACTTCAGTTTCCGGTTCCCCTGGGTTCAGAATATCCACAGTCCCTTCTACCTGTTCCACAGTTCCCATTAAATCTTCCAAAATCGCTCTAATCGTGAGGCCCACTATCATCATCCCTCGAATCGAAATCTAATAAATCTTTCTGCCTTTAAGATCCTCAATTCCACTCTTGCGGTAAAAATACGTATTGATCCGATCTCTCCATTCCTGCGCATGCTCTGCTTGCTCTTCAAGACGTTGCTTCACTTGCACATACAATCCACTATCCATGCTGCCTTCAAGTGATTCCCATGTTGCTAGAAGCTGTGCAGCCTGCTCTGCCCCTTCGAAATGAGTATCGTAGATATGTTGTATAACCGTTTGCCCCGATTGCAGAACATGCGTGTATGGAACATGATGGAAGAACAGCAGCAGCTCTTCTGGACAAGACGCTAGATTCTCATAATTTGATGCATTAAGACCCATATACTGTCCGCTATACCCCGTTCCCAATTTGACTGAACGATCCACACCAATGCCCTTATGATCCGCATAATGGTACGTTCCCCACTTGGCGTATTCATATCCATCCACATTCGGCCCATAATGATGATCCGGATTAACCATCCAGCCCACACCTAATGGAGCTGTGTAAGATTCGTAAATCCTCCATGAGTCCATTAACATCCCGCGAATAGCAACCACTAGACCTTTATCAGTGCCAAAGGTAAGGCGAATCCATTCCTCAGCGATTTCCTTTGCCGTCAGCTCCGGATTCCAAATTAATCTCCCATATCCATACAGATTAGCTTGAGCTAACCCATGCCCCGTCCAGTTCATGTCATCCCCAACATTAGTTACAGCAGCCACACCATTATACTTATTTCCCCACACCGATCCGTCCACAATATGTTTCACAAGCGTAGTTTGCCCTTTGGCATAAGTATTGAAATCAAGGACTTCTTTCCACTGTGGAACAAGATAACAGAGATGCCGCTGCTGCCCCGTATATTCTTGAGCAATCTGAAACTCCATCAGATGATTGGTATGTTCCAGTGCGCCAAACAGCGGAGATACCGGTTCTCTGACTTGAAAATCCATCGGTCCATTCTTGATTTGCAGCACTACATTATCATTAAATCGGCCATCCAATGGTTTGAAATGATCATACGCTGCTCTGGCCCGATCGGTCTTACGGTCACGCCAATCCTGCTTGCAGTTATATACGAAACAACGCCAAATCACGATTCCGCCAAACGGCTCCAGTGCTTCTCCAAGCATATTAGCGCCATCGGCATGGTCACGCCCGTAAGTGAATGGCCCAGGTCGATTTTCTGAATCTGCTTTGACCACAAACCCGCCAAAATCAGGGATCACTCGATAAACCTCACCCGCCTTATCTTTCCACCATTGCCGCACCGCTGGGTCCAGTGGATCAGCTGTCTCCAATGCTCCGATCTGTATCGGACTGGCAAAGTTAGCACTGAGGAATAGCTTAATTCCGTATACGCGGAATATTCCTGCAATTAACGCGATATCAGGCAAATATTGCTCCGTTATAAATAGAGATTCAAGCTCATGAACATTCACATTGTTAATCGAAATCGCGTTGATCCCCACAGAGGACATCAATCTGGCATAATCACGCAGCCGCTTTGTATCGTTAAGAAATTGATTGGACTCGTAAAAAAAGGACCGTCCAGCATAGCCACGTTCAATACTGCCATCAAAATTATCCCAGTGATTAATCATTCGCAGGCCGTTCCCCGGATTCATAGACAAATTCAGAGCGTCTATCTCGCTTTCTGTTCCTATCAGCCGTAACAGATGGAATACGCCATATAATATTCCAACAGGCGTTGAAGCACCGACAGCGATACATTGCTCAGTAGCATTTGTACGTATAAGGAAACCTTCAGGACCCAGTGAATCGGTTCGTTCTCCTGCGAATACTCTACTAATTAATGGATTCCCCCCTTGGAAGGTTCCTATAACGATACACGGTCCTTCAGGTTTCGCTGTGAGCAGTGGCGCTTTGCCCAGCATAGAGGTCATCCCCTGTATGAATTCCGCGGCTGCCGCCTGAATCGTCTCGTTGTCCTCCGTTACTACCAACTCAACACACCAATCTATATATTGATTGTATAGAGATCCTGATTTCAGCTGACCATAATTGAGCCAAGCCTCATAAGCGGTATTTGTCATGTTTATTCCTCCCGTATAAATAACCCGCCCTGGATTGAAAAGGACGGGTTCATGATTCGCAAGCTTGAGCAGGTTACCCGCTCTATGATTTGGTGACAGCGTTAAGCAATTGGTGATACGCTGGCTTAGGATTATGCTGCTCATCGAATAGAAATGGCCAATTTTTCCGTCCCCGAACAGGGAAGCCGTCCAGCCATGTATAGTCATCCGCTGCTCCCCAGAAAGTGACTGAGCTAATCACGTCGCGGTATTCTTTCAACAGAGCAAACATCGCTTCATAGCGCTCTGCCTGTAGCTCGAGCAGTTCGGCAGGTGCAACCTTTAAATCCATTCGTTTGTCATCGAAACGGAACATGGACACATCCAGCTCTGTCAATTGGAGCTGAAGCCCTAAAGATGCATACTTCTCAATAGCAGCACGTATTTCATCTAAGTCCGGATCGTATAGATTCCAGTGGGCTTGCAATCCGACGCCATGGATCGGCACTCCTTGTTCCAGCAGCGACTTCACCATTTTATAGATTTTGTCACGCTTAAGAGGATTAGACTCGTTATAGTCGTTGTAGAATAATAAAGCCTTAGGATCGGCTTCATGAGCGAATTCAAACGCTTTGCCGATAAACTCCGGTCCGACAATGTCCAGCCACTTTGACTGGCGAAGAAGTTCTTCTCCTTCATCTGCAATAACTTCATTTACAACATCCCAAGCATAGATATCTTCCTTGTAACGCCCAACCACGGTCTGAATATGTGATTTGAGCCGTGCAAGCAATGTCTCTTTGCTTACACACCCGCCCTTCTTATCCTCAAACAACCAGTCCGTAGTCTGGTTATGCCAGACTAAAGTATGCCCACGCATAGCCATATGATGTTTTCGGGCGAACGCAACCAACTGATCTGCTAGTTTAAAGTTATAACTGTCTTCAAGCGGATGCAGACTTTCAAACTTCATCTCATTCTCAGCGGTAATGCTATTGAAATGATAGGCGAGCAAGTGCTCCTGTGATTGTATCGTCATCGGGTTAACGGCTGCGCCAATTTTGAAATCCTCAGCAAATATTGTTTTTAGTGCAAGTTCTGTGTAATCACTAGCTTGTCTCAACAAGTTCCCTCCTGACAAAAGCATTTATATCAGTATTCGAATAATTAAGACTGATAATCGAACCAATCGAAGTAGGCAGGCACCTCAGCCACCTTGCCATGACCTGTTGCATATAATCCAATAAGAACACCCGTAAATCCATTTCCTTTTACGGCTTGAGGAGATAATGGGTACGCTGCTGCTGTTGATAGCTTATTCCACTCCTGCCCATCTAAAGAGTAAAGGAGGCTGTATTCGGAAAGCTCAGCCTTAACTTTCAAATAAATTCGCTCGGCAGTAGTCGAAACCTCTGCCGCTGTATGGGTTACTCCATCCATAGTCACATGAGCTGTAATCACTTTTTGCCCGTTTTTTTGAACAAGTCCAATTTCATAATGAGCGTTCTCATCTAATCTGGCGCAAAGTCCAGCTTCCACATCAGCAATAGATGAAGGCATTTCTAGCAGCGTGCTCCATTCTGCCGAAGTATGCTGCTGTCTTCTGCCTACAAAAGCCACTTGGCCTACTTCACTGAGACCTGAAGATTGTCCTCGAAGAGATAACCATCCCTGTCTTTCGTTTAAGGACCAGCTTCCCTCAGCCGGATTCCGCAGAAAGGCTAATCCCAGCGGCAATACTTGATCATCAAAATCATATCTTCCACTAGTCTCAGGTTTTGGCGATTGACCAGGTACACGTGAAACCTTCATTTCCAGTCCAACTGTGTCTTCATTATTATCGATCATCGGCCATCCGTCTTCAGTCCAGCTTACCGGAGCAAGGAAAGTCTCTCTTCCAAGCACAGTGAATTTTGTATCTACTAGTCTTACCCCAAGGAATACGGCCCACCAATCCCCGTTACGATCCTCAATCAAATCGGCATGCCCTAAATACTGAATGGGATTGTCAGTACCGCTGTGCGTCAATATCGGATGCGGCAATCGTTCAAACGGTCCATAAGGAGAGGAGCTGCGGCCAATGATCTCCCGATGTTCCTTAGCCGTTCCTCCTGAAGCCGTCATGATATAGTACATTCCATTTATTTTGTACAAATGAGGGCCTTCCGTCCAAGGTCCGCCATCCCCAGTCCAGATGACAACTGGTTCTGTTAATGCTGCTCCCGTAGCGATATCTATCTCATATTGGATGACATGGGAGTCATAATCTGCCCCCTGCTGGGTGGTTACATATACTTTTCCATCCTCATCAAACATTAGAGAAGGATCAATTCCTCCATAAGGAATACTAATCGGATCTGACCACGGACCCGTAGGGTCCGTAGCCGTAACATAGAAATTCCCTTTCCCGTGTACTTCGGTCGTTATCATGTAAAACGTTCCTTCATGATACCGGATCGTTGGGGCAAATATTCCTCCAGAGCTCTTGCTTTTACGAGTATCCAGCTGACTTACACGATTGAGCACATGACCTATTTGTGTCCAGTGAATCAAATCCTGACTATGAAAAATAGGTACGCCAGGGAAATACTCAAAGGAGCTGCAAACTAAATAGTAGTCATCCTCTGCCCGAGTGATACTTGGATCAGGATAGAAGCCTGGAAGTATCGGATTCGTGTATGTGATTGAAGATGGGGTCATAATTTAACAGACAACCTTCCTATTACTTAATAGTGATTGCAAGCTCCTTATTCCTTCACGCTTCCTACATTTAGACCGACCACAAAATATTTCTGCATGAATGGATAAACTAGCAAAATTGGAACCGAAGCAACGATCGTAACGGCTGCCCGTATGGAGATTGGTGTAACCATGGCATGTACCGACTCCTGAGTCATCCCTGTCCCGTTATTTACACTAGGGTTACTGTTCGAATTCATAGTAGAGGATAGCAGCTTCATTAATTCATATTGCAATGTACTCAAGTTCTGGCGGGAAGAGGTGTAGATAAACGCATCAAACCATTGGTTCCACGCACCTACTGCAACAAAAAGGGCGATGGTAGCAAGAACAGGTTTACACAAAGGGAAAACTACTTTCATGAATATCTTGAATTCCCCGGCACCGTCGATTCTTGCAGATTCCATAAGACTTTCATGTAAGGTACCAATATAAGTACGGATAACGATCATATTAAATGCACTTACCATGGACGGGATTACATATACCCAGAACGAATTGAGCAAATGAAGATCCTTCATAAGGAAATAGTTTGGAATCAGACCCGCACTAAAATACATGGTAAGGACGAATATAAAGGTAATATGTTTGCGGAAAACATATTCTTTCCGGCTTAACGTATACGCAAGCATCGTGGTTAAGAATAGATTCAGGATCGTAGATATCACTGTTCGTGCTACCGAAATCCAAAAAGCATTATAAATTGTACCTGAGGCAAAAACCGCTTTGTAGTTCTGTATGGTCCACTCTCTAGGCCATAAATAAATGCCGCCGCGGATGGTATCATTCCCCGCATTAAAGGAGACTGCTATAGTATTCAGGAATGGATACAAGGTAACAATAACTAGACAAACCATAAATATAGTATTGAAGGTGCTGAACACTACGGGTTCGAACCTCAGATTTTTCATCCGGTTTCCAGCATTACTTTTTGGAGATTTTTGAGGAATCAATTGAGTTTTTTCCATGATTATAACAGCCTCTCTTCCCCTAGCCGCTTCGCAGTCCAGTTAGCTAATAGCAGCAACGTTACACTTACGACTGTTTTGAAAATACCACCCGCGGTAGCTAAGGAATAATTCCCTTGCGCTATACCATATTTCAATACAAATATATCAATCGTTTCCGACCAATCTACGACAAGCCCGTTTCCTAACAAGTACTGAACCTCAAATCCAGCTTCCAGTACATGTCCTACGGACATTATTAACAGGATTACAATGGTTGCTTTCATGCCCGGCAAAGTTACATGACGCATTTTCTTATACCGGTTCGCTCCATCAATCTCAGCAGCTTCATATAAAGCCGGATCAATAGAGGCGATAGCCGCCAAGTAGATGATAGTACTCCATCCGACTTCTTTCCAGACGTGTGAAGCACCTACAATACCCCAGAAATACTTCCCTTCACTCAACCAAAGGATCGGTGAATCAATGAGATGCAATTTCATGAGCACGATGTTGATAATCCCGTCATTAACCGAAAGAGAAGTAGCTACAATGCCTGTTACAATAATCCAAGAGAGGAAGTGAGGCAAGTAGGATATGGTCTGAACGGTTCTTTTCCAAAATACATTTTTGATCTCATTAAGCAGCAATGCCAGTATTATCGCAGTCACAAATCCTAGAACTAGATTAATTAGGCCCATGGCCAACGTATTGCGCAGTACTCTCAAAAAGCTATCGTCCGTAAAAAGAAACTTGAAGTGTTTTAAACCCACCCATGTTTGTTCACTAAATGCTCTAGCTGGTTTATAATCTTGGAAAGCCATCGTCCATCCCCAGATGGGAACATAAGCAAATAGTATAATATAAAGCATTAATGGAACCGACATCCAAATCAGCTGTTTCTGATTCTTAATCAAGGTCATAGTAATCGGTTGCTTCTTTTTTCTTTTAGGATGCCGGTTAACTTTTTTCCCCGTTAATATCTCATCCATATATGTTTTCTCCCCACATCATCCATATATTTCAGAAAGTGGTTGGCCTAATAAGCCACCACTTTCTGATTTTTAAGCAAGCTCTAACTATTTAACACTCCAAGTATCAAATCTCCATTTAAGCTGTTCATTGATTTTGTCTTCATAGGCTTTGACATTCGCTTTACCAATTTCTCCAACAAAGTCATTCCAAACCTTATCGAATTCTGATGGACTGGCCAAGATTGCTTTTGGCAGGTACTTGGTTCGTAATTCATTCAGCTTCGTTTCGGCAATTTTGGCATCTGAGCCTTCAACAAGATCTATGGACCAAGCTGGATAAGCTACTGGGTTCGGCTCAGGCTCGCTGAAGAAATCCACATAACTGTTGTAGCCATAAGCATCAAGGATTTCCTTGTCATACGGCTTGAGTGCAGCCCGGTATTCTTCTGGTTGAGCCGCAGCATCTGTTGAGTTTCCATCCTCAAAGAATCCTTGCAATTTCGGAGCTGTAGCATACCAAGCATCTGCTTTGTTGCTGAGCTTCCATGTAGCATCAACTGCGTTCTTCCGTTGTTCTTCATTTCTTATAAAGCGGCCATTTTCCACTTGATAATCTTCACCTTCGATACCCCAAGTGAAGATTTTTTGCCAATCTTCTTGAATCAATGTATCCATTAGTTTAATAATTTTTTCAGGATTTTTGGCATTGATACTGATCCCGAAGCCATTATTCAAGTTCAGCGCTGGGCGATCCAGATAATAATCTTTAGTGCTGGTATCAAACACAAGTGGAAGTCCTACATAAGTTCTTTCATCTTTACCTTGTGTCCGGAGTGAATCTTCTGCTGAACCAAAGTTCCAGTGCTGATCAAACATTCCCAGAACGGCTCCACTGGACAGTTTTGCCAAATATTGATCGTAGTTTTGCACAAATGTTTCTTGGTCGATAACGCCCAATTGGTTCATTTCATTAAGCTTTTGATAGTATTGCTTAGCATAGTCTTTATCTGCGAAGATTTCTGCAACGTTATCATTAACAACCACTCCGCCATCATTCGGGTGCCCGATCAGATGCTGAGGAGCGTTAAACAATCCCCAGTTTCTCCAGTCGTTGTTAAGAATTTCGAATCCGATGGTTGGCGTTCCATCGATGGTTGGATTTTTTTCTTTATATTTGACAATGAGGTCAAAATACTCGTCCAAGGTCTTCACCTTTGGATAACCAGCATCTTTCAGGATGTCCTTCTGAATCCAGAAAGCAGGACCTGCATAATAGGTTGTATTCACTTTACCGTTATACGCACCATAATTCGGAAGCGTATAAATATGTCCATCATTCGGGTCTTTCATCATGTTCCAGTAATCTGCGTAATGCGCTTTCAAGTTTGGAGCATATTGTTCAATCAAATCTTCAAGCGGGATAAAAGCTTCCGCTCCTGTCAGCTTGGTATTGGCAGTCATCAAATCCGGATAATCCTGACCGGCAATCATTACGCCTAGCTTCTGGTTAAGATCCCCAGCTAAGAATTCGAAATTGAAGGATGCGCCTGTTTTTTCTTTAATCATTTTGTAGATTTTATTATCTGGTGTTGGTTGCTGGCCTGCTTCTCCAAGAAAGATACTAATTTCAAAAGGTTCAATCTTATCAGAATCTGTTCCTGCAGCAGTTGAAGTGGCTGTTTCTGCTGGTTTGTCTTCTCCCTTAGCCGTCGTATTGTTGCTGTTATTTCCTCCACACCCTGCTAAGGTAAAGCTTAGGGATAACACAGCAATCAGACTAAGTTTCCATTTGGATATTAACTTGCCCCCCATAAAGCACCTCCATATATTTGTTGGTGTAACAATGTTGTAAGCCCTTACAACTTAAATTATAGAGGTGATAATCTTCTGAAAATACGCCAGAATTAAAGATGTACCCCCAAAAAGTTTAGGTATTAGTGTTTTTAAATTCGTTAGGGCTCATATGCAGCTTTTTTTCAAATTGCTTGAGGAACTGGCTATAATTGCCATAACCCACTTTCTCAGCGATTTCACTATTTTTTAACTTATTTTGTTGAAGTAAATGTACTGCCTCTTTTATTCGGAGGTTATGCAGCTGTTCATTGAAATTAATACCGTTCTTCTTGATCAATAATTGGCCCAGATATACCGGGTGCAGGAAAAACACCTCTGATAGTCTCTTAATGGTAAGACATTCGCGAAAATGCTCTTCAATATAATTGTTAATCTCCTGAACAATCCCCTGTGATCTTAGGTTTTGTTCCTTAAGAAGGATATCGATACTGGCCTCGCCGCAGAATAGCAAATTACGCATTAAGTCCGTCAAGGTGATCATTGAGTCTAACATCGCGGGGATTCTAATTTGATTAGATAAGGAGGACTCATGAACTTCACTGGCTTCCGAGGTAAACTCAATAATCTTATACATCATATGAATAACAATTTTCTTCACAACCTCTGGAGCGATGCGCTGTTCCCGGAAACTGCGGGCTGCCGAGTTCACAGCTTGGCTAAAGCCTGCGGAGTCCAGGGTGTTAATCGGTCTTATCAAGTCATCCATCAGTTGAATTTGATCATAATGATAACTAAAGGGACTATCCTTAATCTCCTGATAAGTCAGGATCTCTACATTTTCAGAATAATAAAAATAATACATTAATGCTTCTTTCGCCATTCGGAAACTGTTCCCGATCTGAAGCAAGGAGCCTACACCAGCACCTGTTGCAATATATAAAGCTTGTTTGGGGTGTTCATTCAGCAAAGGAGTTGCAATCTGATCGATCACAGCTCCCTCAGTGGACAATGAATTGTATCCATATACGATTCCAAAACAATGACTCTCCAGATCCATCAGAAACATAGAATCTTTATCGGTTAGGAGGACTGAGGCTTGCTCTCTGATCTCCGTATATAAAACCGGCTCTGTCTGTATCAAACAAATATTCCAATGGCTTTTACCTTTCGATAGTCGGTTAAGTACCTCCTGATTCGACTGCTCAGCTTTCTCATGCAGCATTCCTTTCAGGAGAGAAACAGCCTCCTCCGCGGAGGCTATTTGATTTAAACTGCGCTTCTGAGCTTCCTGCTCCAGCTCCTGATATATCTCCAGCAATTCTTCTGCCGCCTCTTCGGGAAACACTGGCTTCATCAGATAATGATTAATTCCATAGTGTATAGCTGTCTTGGCATATTCAAACTCACTATAACCACTTAGTATGGCAAATTTGATCTCCTTAATCTCAGCTTGTTGCCAAGCTGCGACCATCTCCAGCCCATTCATTAGCGGCATATTAACATCCGTAATTACAAGATCTGGCTCTAGCTGTTTCATTAGCTCCAGCCCCTCTTTGCCATTGCTGGAGGTTCCACATACCTCAAAGCCAAGCTCCTGCCAATTAATCCACAGTTGCATCGCTTCAAGCGCACTAGGCTCATCATCGATCAATAATACTTTGTATTTCATAGGAGGTCCCTCACTTTCTAGCTATTCTTCCGTTCCAGGAGTTTTAGTGGAATGTCAAAAGTGACAATGGTCCCTTCATCCGGAACGCTGCTGATATCAAAACGGACCTGATCTTCATAGTACAATTCTAATCGGCGGTACACATTGCGGATTCCGATGTTCGTTCCTGATGACGCTTCATTTTGAACATTACCTAATAATTCTTGCAGCTTCTCTGGCTCTATCCCTTTACCGTTATCAGAGACGGTAACTTTTAATCGTCCCTCCTCCACTAACGTCTTCACTTTTATCACACCTAGTCCCTCTATGGCCTGTAGACCATGTTTGCAGGAATTCTCAACGAGCGGCTGCATGCTTAGCTTGGGAATCTTATATTGAAGCGACTGCTCATCGATCTCAAATTGATAGTCGAATTTATCCCTGAACCGGAATTTTTCAATTTTCAAATACATCTCAATGAAGGTCATTTCTTCTTCCAAGGTAACGAGATCCTCTTTCCAGCTCAGCAGCCGTCTAAGTAATTTCGATAAACTCTTAATGATATCCGTAACATCTGAGTAATTATTTTTAGTACAGACCACCAAAATGGCATTTAACGTATTAAACAGAAAATGCGGATTCATCTGGCTTTGCAGGAAATTCAGCTCAGCCCTTACTCTTTCCATCTCCAGATTATTTTTTTGAATCTCCAGTTTATATACATCATTGATCAAGGAATTAATGGTAGTGGTCATCCTGTTAAAATTACGGATCAGGCCCCCGATCTCATCCTGGCCTTCATCAATCCGAATCAGCTCAAATTTCTCATTGGATACTTTCTGCATATGTCTGGATAACCGTTTCACCCGATAATTATAGGATCTTAACATCACATATAAAAAAGCGGTTGTGATTAGCGTGACAATAGACGCCAGAATCCCTGCATAAATCCGAATCTCCATTATCGCTTGGGTAATACGCTCACCTTGTGTAATTCCTATTATCCGCCAGCCTTTTATATAACTAGCTCCGCCGACGGGTACAATATGCACATCCTCCTTGCGCTCATCATCCTGCAGCTTGAACACGGGATAAGGTTCCGTGGTGCCTCTTTGATACCCGCTTTGTGCAGACATAATAATCTCGTCCTGCTCGTTAACCAGATAAAGACTCAAGTAATCTTTTTCTCTGATAATCACGTCATATATTTTACTGAGATCCAAATCAATTCTAAGCAGCTTTTCAAATTTATTGTATGAGCTGTAAGCGTCCATTCGCTCAATAACACTCAAATAAGGCGCTGTAGAAATCACACTAGAGATATCACTCATATGATAAGCGGCAAGAAACAGATGTTTATTCGCAGCCTTCGACTGCTTATACCATTCACTGTTCATTACCTTTTCATTGATGACCTGATAGTTGCTGCCAGAAACAATGGAATCATTGTTCGTGAATACAGTAATCCGTTCAATCTGATTGTTCACCGGCATATAGCTGTTCATGCGGCCTCTTAGCTGTTCATCAAAAGTGTCATAGAATTCAATAGAGTTTCCATACGTCCGCTCAAGTAATTCATACAGGTTCTTATCAGCAGAAAGCGTATAGCTGACAGCTACCCCACCTTCAATGAAATCATGAATATCCTTTCGGGCTCTTTCTAAGGATATCTCCAGATTCTGCTGCTCTCTGGATTTGATCAGATCGGAAATCCGATCCAAAAAAACAAGGTTAATAATAATGATAGGGAGAAGAACACCTATGATATAAATAAGGGAAAATTTATAATTCAAGGGAATATCATTCACTACTTTTCTAAATCTGAATTTTTTTCTCTCCATATGAAACACCTTGCTTCCCCTAGAGCTGTTGGTTCTTATTCTCATTTTTATACACGGATGGTACTACCCCTACAAGCAGCTTAAATTTATCTATAAAATAATCAGTGTTAGAGAATCCCACCTGCACCGCTATATCCGATATCTTTAGCTGTGTTCGTTTCAGCAGACTTTTTGCCTCTTCAATCCGTTTGGCATTTAGGTATTCACTAAAACCCTGACCCGTTTGCTTTCTGAACAGTTGTCCCAAATAGGTAGAATTAATATGAAATTGTTGTGCCAAATCCTGAAGCTTTAATTTATTCCGAAATTCCCGATCCACATACTGAATAACCTTGTAAATCGTATTTTGTTCATTCTGCTGCTCTAGTTCAGACAGATAGACGGCAGCCCGTTCACACAGACTTTGTACATAACGGCTTAATATAAAATAATCACTAAGCTCACCTAGATTTCCGTATTCTTGCTGAAGCTTAATCATAATCGTATCCGGGTCTCCATTCATTTGAGCTATAATTCTACAGATCGTAAGCTCTAAATGGGCCACTTTTGCTTTTACAACTTCAAGGGTCAACAGATTCTCAACGAAAGCAGTGAACGCTTCTTTTACACAAGGCTGGATCTGTTCCGTATCATTCGTTTGGACCTTATGCAGCAGCTGTCTGAAATGGTCCTCATGAGGTTCTTCCTTTTTCAGGTTCCTAAGCTCACTATAATAAAAGACCCCTCTTTTCTGCTGATGCGTTTTTCGTTTCCATACCTCAAGTGCCTGCCTATAAATCTCTCGAATCGAGCTCACCCCGACCATTCTGCTGCTAAGTGCTAGAAAGACCAGCTCCTGTGATTGTTCAGTAAGATCTGAATGCATCTGGTTGACGATAGTCTCCAGGCTCTCATTGCCGATAGAAACAGACTGAAGAATGATCCCCGCTCTTCCCGATCCGTCTTGAAAGAAGCAGAAGTGTTCCTCGGAAAAATAATCACTTATCTGCGGTTGGAATGGATTCATAGAGGAGGCCGGTTCGATAAGAATACACATTAACTCTGCATCCGCTTGAAGCTTCAAGGTGTTTCGGGTTAGAAGCTCTAAATTTTCGTTATACTCCCCTTGGATCAGGCGGTTGATGATATTATTTACGATAAAAAATTGCTTTTTATCAAACTCCTCATTGGAAGCGATTTCATTTTGGATTATTGGAGTGATCCTGCTTAATAAAGCCTCTATTTCTTCATCATCAATGGGTTTTAATAAATATTCATTTACCCGCTGGCGCAATGCCGTACGTGCATACTTGAAGTCATCATATCCAGACAGAATCACAAATTTAGGAGGTTTCTCCATGACCTCATTCAACTTTGTAATAAGCTCAAGTCCGTTAATTACAGGCATATTAATATCCGTAAGAACCAGTTCCGGTTTATTCTCCTGGATAAGCCTCATCGCATCCGTGCCGTTTTGAGCTTCACCACAAACTTCATAACCGAATTTTTCCCAGTCGATCATCGTCCTTAGCCCCTCAAGAACCCAGGGTTCATCGTCCACGATCAGAACCTTAAGCATGATGTTCGCTCCAATCTTATTAAGATAAGCCCGCGCTTTACACCAAAATATATAGATCATGCTATCATACTTGGATAATGATGTGAATTCATAAATTTTCCTTCTTTTGTTTAAAACAGTACTTTTTTTACTTGAAAAAACGTACAAAAAACGACGTATCCTAAATTTCAGATACACCTTTACAAGGGCCCATCATTCCATTATCATGGTTTACATCGAGTAAAGAATTACATAGTGTAAACCATATGGGAGGGCTAAGATATGAGCAGCTTATCTAAGTCTGCTAGATTTCCACTTTTCATTCTGATGTTGAATCTATTTATCGCTTTATTAGGGCAAGGTATGGTTATTCCCATTCTACCTGAGTATCTGAAGCTGTTTAATGCGTCAGGAGCTGCTGCCGGATATCTTATTGCAGCTTTTGGAGCAGCACAGTTTATTTTTTCACCTATAGGGGGACAGCTTTCGGATAAATGGGGAAGAAAATCAATGATCATTTCCGGAATGTTTTTAACCGTACTTTCAGATCTGATATTTGCTGTCTCTACGACATTGCCCCTACTCTATGTCGCTAGATTTATTGGGGGTATAGGTATTGGAATCATGGTTCCTTCCAATATGGCCTACGTCGCTGATATCACTACCCATGAAACCCGCGCTAAAGGTATGGGGTACTTGGGGGCTTCCATGAATTTGGGTATGGTGCTTGGTCCAGGGTTAGGCGGCATTATCGCTGGGTTTGGCATACGCATGCCTTATTTTTTTGCGGGTGGACTTGGGCTTATCGCTACGATACTTTGTTTTTATATGCCAGAGACACTCCCAAAGGAAAAACGGAAATCTGTTAACAAACAGGCCCCTCGGGAATCCATTCGTAATCAAATCGTAAATTCATTCCGGACGTCCTATTTCCGCTATCTTTTGCTCATTCTGATCATGACATTTGGTCTGATGAATTATGAAACGGTGTACGCCCTTTTTGTGGAACAAAAATACGGTTTTGATGCAACGAAAATCTCAATCATTATTACGGTTGGTGCTGTTATAGGCATTGTTGTACAGATCTGGCTGCTTGATCATCTGATTAAGAGACTTGGCGAGATAAAGCTTATACGTATATCATTGGTGATGACCGCTATAACCTTATTGTTGATGATATTCAAAATCAATTTAGGTTATTTATTAGTTGTATCCGGTTTATTTTTTGCTTTTAATGCTTTTTTACGACCCACAGTAAGTACATTGATTGCCAACTCAGCTGGTGATCGGCAAGGATATGCTGCCGGATTAAATACAACGTATACCAGCATTGGAAACATACTTGGACCCATTTTAGCGGGATTGATGTTTGACAAACACATGAATATCCCCTATATTTTTGGGGCAATTATCCTGGCATCTGCCTTTTTCATCACCTTACAAAAACCAAAAAAAGAACAAGAAAGGAGTGTAACCCATGACTGAGAACTGGCACCAGAATTTAAAAAACAGAAACCGGGAAGAATTGATTGCTGCGGCGAAGGATCTTTTTATGAAGCAAAGCTTTCTCAAAGTTAATATTAAGGATGTCTGCGACGTGGCTGGTGTAAGCCGGGTTACCTTTTATAAGCATTTCCAGTCCATGAACGAACTGATTTTTGAGGTCCAGATGGAAATCCTGGAGAGCATGACGCAATTTGTTAGAAGCGCACCTTCTTCAATTGAAATGAATGGTAAGCAAATGCTTGCTTCGATGCTTAATGCTTGGATTGATTATGCCCGGCAACACCCAGGTTACATCAAATTCATTCTTCTATTCGATTTGCATTTTGAAGCCTATGATTACAGTAAAGAACTCAAAGAAAATTACAGAAATTTTGTGATGCGGGGTAAAGAACGACATTTCTTAATGGATGCTCTGGAGGCCGGAGTTAAAGATGGATCATTAAAATTTGATACAGAACCCTTATCCACTGCTCATTTCATCTTCACGTCTATGATGGGTTTATTGCAGAAAATGAGCCTGATTTCCAAAGACGATTTCAACAACGAACTTCAGGATATTCAAATTGCTAACCGATTTGTGGACATGTTAGTTCAATATTTAAGTACAGAAAGTGATGAATCTCCTGCCTTGAAGTAAGGGGACACATCACTTTCTCCGTAATAGAGAGAAGTAGTTAAATGAAATTATTCTGCTTTAAGGAGCGGTTAGACTCATGTTTGATTAACCATTCTTTTCTGGCAAGCCCGCCTCCATAGCCCCCCAATTCACCATTGCTATTTATCACTCGATGACATGGAACCAAGATTGAGAGTTGATTGGTGCCATTCGCCCTTGCTACAGCGCGGCAAGCAGAAGGATTGTTGATTTTCTCTGCAAGCTCCTTATAAGAAGCTGTCTGTCCCAGAGGTATTTTCCGGAGTTCATTCCACACCTTTTGCTGAAAGTCTGAGCCCAGATAACGAACCGGCGTTGTAAATTCCGTAAGTTCACCGGTGAAATACAGCTTCAATTCCTCCTCAATTTGGTGAAGGACGGCTACCTTTTCAGGTAATATAGTTGCATTTAAGCGAATGCGTAATCTCTTGATTTCATTTTCAAGTCCCTTGCGATCCACAAATTCCAGCAGTAAAAGACTCTCTTCATCGGAGATGGCCAGCATAGAACCCAATATCGTTTCTATCCAAGTACAGTACAGCACTTTAATCTGCTTGGAATGATTTGGGACAGTCCCCATCGTTCGTGAAAAAGCATCCCTAAACCCATTGCTCGAATCGTACCCGCTTTCCAGTTGTGCGTTAATGATTGAATCCCCATTCCTAATATGTTTGAATGCCAGTCCTAAACGTCTAGAACGTGCATATTCGATAAAGGTCATTCCAAATTGTTTCTTAAATTGGCGGCGTGCCGTGTTTGCACTAATAGACAGCTCATCAAAATCTTTATCTGTCCATTTTCGTTCCGGGT
This sequence comes from Paenibacillus sp. FSL H7-0323, assembly GCF_038002725.1. NCBI lineage: Bacteria > Bacillati > Bacillota > Bacilli > Caryophanales > Paenibacillaceae > Paenibacillus > Paenibacillus sp. FSL H7-0323. Next base: position 3,919,369 of record NZ_JBBODB010000001.1, read on the forward strand.
TGCTCTCAATAGCTTCTACAAGCAGCTTTACTTCAGGAGACATTTTTGTTGGATTGGATAGCGGCTGACACCTTTTACAAGGTCTATATGAAGCTAATAAGGCTTCCTTGGCTGTAGCAAAAAACTCACAATTTTCTTTTAATGGCTTTTTAGCGGGACAAGTTGGCCTACACATGATGCCCGTTGTTTTCACTCCTACAAAAAATACGCCCTCATAATTCGAGTTTTTCTCGACCAGCATCTTATAATATTTATCGATATCCTGCTCATTAGTTATCATAGTGTGGTTAGCTCATTTCTAAATAAAGTCCTGAGGCATCAAGCATTTGCCGGGCATTTTCTTGGAGGTTATGTTGTGCCTGAAAGAAACTACGCGGTCCATAGCTAATCCGTTTCACGCCAATATTTTGCAATTCATGATTTGAAAGCATACCGTCCATAACCATAATATTCACAGGCAGTGGCGATTTTTCAACAAATTGTTCAATCAAGCTTGGATCAGCGAGCCCCGGTATAAAAATCCCATCCGCTCCAGCGTCTGCATAAGCATAGGTACGTTCTATAGCTTGATTCACTAGATCCATCGAATGTTCCTTAGCCTTGAAAAAGATATCCGCTCTAGCGTTAATAAACACGCGCTTTTGCAGTTTGGAGGCTACTTGTTGTATGGTTTTGATCCTCCGGCTTTGTTCGCTGGTCTCCCATAGTTCATTGTTAGGATGATTTACGATCTGATCTTCAAAATTGATACCACAGATATCTAATTGAAATAACTGCTCCATGTTATGCGCTAAAATATCCTCATCTATAGCATATCCACCTTCGATGTCTACGGTCAATGGAACTGCTACTCGTTCGGCAATCTTTGATATCATCCAAAGCATAAGCTCAAATGTAAGCTGTTCACCGTCCGAATATCCCCACGCTTCCGCCATGGAATAGCTGCTGGTTGCTAGCGCCTTTGATCCAGCTTGCTCTATTGCTTTAGCCGAGGCTACATCCCAGCAGTTGTACAGGATCAGTGGATTTTTTTGATCATGCAGCGTTTTAAAATAGTCATAGTTTTTAGTGTTCATAAGTGGTCATCTCCATTTAGTTAAGAATAGAACCACTATATAATAGACATCCATTATCGATACCAGAAAAATTAACACCAATCTTTTTTTTCACAAAAAAAACACCGATAGATAATCTAATCCTCTCAGGATCAGATCATACCATCGATGCCAGTTTGCCGATTAAAGTTCTACCTTACGGAGTGATTGCTTCGGTGATGGTTTGGATGACTTTTTCCCTGTCCCCATCGGTAGGATTTGTGGAGCTGCGATCCCGATCAGAACTACGATAATCCCGATCCAGCGAAGTAATGATACCTCTTCTTGCAGAACTAACACGGAGGCTACTACAGCTGCCGGTAACTCCGCTGCCCCTAAAATCGCGCCTAGACCTGAACCTAGCTTCGGAACCCCGATCGAAAAGAACAGAACTGGAATTACGATGCCCAACAAACCTAGAGGTAGGCCGTATTTCCAAAGCCCATCGGTAATCGCACCGTCATATAAAAACGAAGGCGAAAAAACAGTCATAATAATAACCATTGCACTAGTGGTCATATACAAGCTTTTATTAACGGCAGGCACCTGCGTAGCTACTCGTCCACTCACAAAAATATAGAAAGCAAACGACACGGCTGACATTAAGCCAAAAATCACACCAGTGGTCGTAATTCCACCTATACTCGGCTCAAGGATGCCCCCCGCTAATACTGTACCAATTAGAAGGATAACCATCGAAATCACTTTTTCCCGACTAGGAAGTTTTCGATCTACAACTGCCTCCAGAATTACACCGATCCAAGTAAATTGGAATAACAGTACAATCGCAATCGAAGCAGGTAATTGTTCAACGGCGAAGCCATAAAATATGCCAGTTAAACTGATGGTGATCCCAGCGGCTAATAATTTCCCGCCTGTTTTTAACCCTAATTTCTTTCGAGAAAATAATAAGACCAGCAAGAGCAGCATACACCATCCAAAAAAGTATTGTGATCCTACCAATTGTTTCATTCTAAAGCCATCGTTCATTCCAAGCTTGACGATCGTAGAGAGTGAGCCATAACTACAAGCGCCTAAAAAAACTAGTAAAGCATATTTAAATAACTTCATATTCATCGTAAACCTCTTCCCTTTCTCTTGAGCAAGCTCATTAACATAATAAAGCCCCTTGTCATCGAAATGACAAGGGGCGATTGAAACCAAAGAATACATCTTTGACAAAATTCCGCCACTCCATCCACTGGATAGAGTTTGGTTTATTTACTTATAACAACTCCAATCATAATATGATAAATCACACAGGGTGTCAACTTGAAATTTAAGGATTTAGCTGGAACAATCGATAGACAATAACAGCTGCCTGAGCACGAGTTGTATTGGCTTTAGGTGCAAAGTTATCTTTTCCTACACCTTGAATAATCTTTGCTCCGCTCATGAATTGTACAGCCTCACGAGCGTAGGCTGAAACATCAGCGGCATCATTGAAATTCACTGGCTGGTCCACTTCCACGACCGTAAGCTTAGCGAGCTGTGCTGCACGATAAGCCATCAACGCCATTTCCTCACGGCTAATTGTTTCATTAGCACCGAAGGTTCCATCAGATCTGCCCTGAATAATTCCTAGCTGCTGAGCAGCAGCAACGGAGCTGTAGTACCAAGCATCCAGCGAAACATCCTTAAATGTACTTGCCGCATTACTTTCCTCTAGCTCTAATGCAAGCATCAGCATCTTTAGGAACTGTGCCCGAGTTACATTCAGCTGTGGCCCGAAGTTATGATCTCCGGTGCCATTCAGGATGTCTCTGGCGGCGAGGGCTTGAATGCTATTTTGTGCCCAGCCTAGTCCAGCGATATCCTTAAAGGAATTTTCCGCATATGCTACTGCGAATCTGCTGGAATTGTCTGGTCTAAAGATGATTTTGCCAGTTGTCAGATTAAACTGAGAGTTTCTAACCACCTCCACAGTCCCGTCTTCACGGATTTGGTAGACTACTATTTGTTCTACACCTGAAGTTGTCTTTGGTTTGTAATCCCGTTCAACCTTCAGTCCACGCCCAAAGCTGTCAAACTGTTTGCCATCAACAAAGAACTTAAACTCATAAATATCCCCGACATCTGTCTGAAGCGACAGTGTCTTCGCGTCAACTTTGCCAACTACAAGCTTCACGCTTGCGGCGTCAGATCCTGCCATCGCAAGAAGCAGGTCAGCATTTATTCGGAACGTAGACAATCCCATGTCTATATCTAAAAGTTGAATTGCTTTTGCTCCCGCTCCAGCCAACTCACGAGCTGGCAAGGTCAGTTCAACCACCGAGCTGGCAGAGGATGGCTTCATTGTGATTCTCAATACTCCATTCTGCATTGAGCCAATTGCTTGTTGCAGAATCGCTGAGGATACCTCTGCAATAGCTTTACCATTCACATCCGCTGTCACGGAAAGAGTAACTCCATCTGCGTTCACAGTTGGTTCCGGTTGTTTCACTGGTTTGACTGTCGTTGAAGATGAAGTACCGCCCGATTCTGAAACCTGCGATTTTGCCTTAATCTCAATGGACATCGTACCTACAACACCGGAGCCATCTTTAGCTGTCGCTCTCACGGTTACCGTGCCTGCTGCAATTGCAGTGAGCAAGCCGGTATCCGTAATAGTTGCTCGCTCAGTAGCTGATCCATCCTCATTCACTACTGACCAGCTCACTGCTGGATCGGATGCATGGTCCGGCAGGATTACAGCTGCCATTTGCAGGGTTTGCCCTGACTTGATTTCGCTCACATTATCTTTGGAGGAGACTTTTATCTCCATGACGGATATAGGCATGACATGAACAACCGACTGTGCCTCATGCAGGATGTCAAATTCAACATCTGTGTTGGATCCCCGGAAAGAAATAAATCCAAGCGGCACGGCGATTTCACGGGTTGTCTTCTTCGCTTTGAAGATCATTTCTAAGAATTCCGCATCATCGGTCAGGATATTTCCTGCCTCCGTTCCAGCTACACTAACTGTTATTAGACCTGGACTGTCCTCATTAATATGAGTGATGCTGAATCCGTCTGGCAAGGTCTGAGCGGATACGAATTCCACACCAGATACGTCATATGCCATGGTAAAGTCTACAGCATACACTTCCTTGTAGACGGAGGTAGTAACATTTGTAAGCCCTACACGGTAAGTGAAATCCTGTCCTGCCGCCACTTTGACGGGTCCGTTAAGCGTTGCAGCGGGCAGATTACGGGCAATCTCATCTTGTCCGCTGATCTTAATCTCTAGGCTTCCGGATACTCCACTTCCATCTAGAGCTCGCGCCGTTACTTGAACGCTACCGTTCTTTCTAGCTGTCAGCAAGCCCTTCTCATCAATAACCGCTTTATCCGTTGAGGTTACCCCATCTGCTTCAGTTACCGTCCAGATAACTTTAGGATTCGTCGCATTTTCTGGAAGCACAGAGGCTTGCAGCTGCAAGGCACTGCCCTTCGACTCAATGCTGCTAATTCCATCTTTACCCGCTAAAGTAATTGAAGAGACATGTACCGCAGGTATCTGCTCTTGTCCCACTAAGATCTTGGATTGCTGTGGATTCCAGCCATCACTTCCACCAAGCATTGCTTCAATCGTATAGGCAGCCGCCTCTTCTGCTGTTAATTGTTTGGACCAGCTGTAACGTGAAGCTGCATTAGCACCCTCTCCGTAACTTAAAAACTCAGAGAACCGTGCAGTTTTGGAACGACCTTCATACCATTCATGCCAGCCAGTAGCACGAATATGAGCTCCCAGCTCCGTGTTAATGAAGGTAGAGCTGCCATATTCTCTCCATGGCCGGCCCAAATAAACGGTTCCAGCAGCAACGCCCTCACTGGCAGTTAGTCGATTATTGATGAACACATAACCAGGCTTACCCGTTGCCGTGGAAGGCGCAGTAACATAGCCAGCACCCGCACTTTGAATCACATTATTCTCGAATACGGCAGCGGAATTACCGAAGATAAAGTCTACTGTACCTTCAATATGGCTGTCGACGAAATAGGCTCTTCCCTTATCTGCGAACAGGGTATCCTGATATCCTAGAAGCTTAACATTTCTGTACACTCCCCGGTCTCCTTCAGCATATAAAGCGACTGCCTGACCGGCATCCCGCCCAGCACTGTTCTCAACCGTCATGTTCTCCAGTGTGAAATCAGTTGCAGCAGCCTTTAGTGTATAACTGCCGCTGGTGCCCATTTCTTTACCATCTGAGCCAATGGTTTTCGCGGAGTCACCGTTAATAAGTACGGTACCTTCCCGGCTCTCACCGATGATACTAATATTCATCTTACTAGAAGGTACAAGCACCTTCTCCTTATACGTGCCGTTCTTCACTTTAATAATCGTGGTTAGGGCACTATTATCAGGTGCTGCTTGAATAGCGTCATTAATCGTTTTATAATCTCCTGTCCCATTCTGAGCAACAATAATGACAGGAGCTGGAATTCCCTTGACCACCTCGGATGGAAGACTGGCACCCTTATCACCGATGGCGATTACCGCATATTGATAGGCAGTCCCGTTGCTCAAGCCTTTATCGGTATAATCGGTTGCTTCGATGCCGTCGGCCACGACCGCATAACTGCCACCGCTCTCCGAGCGTAGAATTTGATAGCTGCTAGCTCCATCAGCTACATTCCAAGTCAGATGGATATCAGTGTTGCCAGGCTCAGCACTAACTCCTTGTGGAGCCTGCGGCTGGCCGGAATTCTGGTATGGAACCGCTGAGGCAACAGCTGAATCTAGACTACTACGGGTACCATTTATTGCTTTGACTTTGTAATAATACGGTGTTCCGTTTACGAGCCCACTATCAGTAAAGCTTGTGTCTGATAAATCAGACCCGAGCACTTCATAAGGACCTTTCGCCGATGAGGCACGTTTGACAATATACTGGTTCGCCTCCTCAATCGCTGGCCAGCTTAGTTTCACTACACTGTCACCAGCTTCAATGGAAACCACAGGCGTTCCCAAAGGAGATTGCGGAGTAGCTTCAACAGGCGCTGATTCTTTTCCCTCTCCGGCCACATTGGTTGCAGATACGACGTAACGGTAGGTTTGCCCGTTGGCCAGACCTCCGACGCGGTAAGTTGTGCCGGCGATTTCTTTTGCCACGAGTTCATAGCTGCCTGAAGTCTCATTCCACTTCTTGATGCTGTAGCTGGCTGCATTCTCCACAGCATTCCAGCTGAGATCCAGCTGAGCATTCCGGCTTATAGCCGCGAACGATTCTGGCGCAGGCAATTTCACCGCCAAAGCGGATGGGGTAATACTAATTTCATTGGAATTTCCCGATTCACCAGTGGGCGCCATCGCCGAGATAACATAATAATAGGTAGTTTCGTTGGTAACTTCAGTATCAATATATGATGTCTCTGTAATAGCGTTGGCAATAGTCTCATAAGGCCCCCCGCTCTTAAGACTTCTCTTAATATTGTAGGAAGTTGCCCCTTCAAGAGCAGGCCAGGATAGCTGGGCTGCTTGGTTTCCTGGAAGTCCAGTCAGTCCAAGCGGTGTTTCAATCGGCTCAACATAGATCTTTAAATTATCTAAGTAATAATTTCCTGAGCCGCCGCCCGGTGTCTTGGACAAAATACGCCCAATGCCATAGCTGGCGAAATTCGTGGTTGTGAACGGAAAAGAGCCCGCAGGCTGATCATCGATATATACATCCACTTTATCGTTGTTCACATCCACCTTTAGCTTCAGGTTATACCATTGTTTTAGGGAATAAGAGTTCATCAGTTGATGATACTGACTGCTTCCCCTACTCATGGTTAGCGTATATTTACCTGTAGCTTCAGGAAGCGTTGGCTTTCTGCTCTCAATGGAGAATGCCGTTTTGCTTCCATCTGTACTCTGGGCCTGCAGGAACACCGAGGTTCCCGATTCTGTCGCAAACATAAAGTCAGTGTCAATAACGAGTGCACCCGTAATTGGCGCGAATTTGCGGATAAACTGCACGCTGCCGTTCGCACCATCGAACACATTCAACACTTGATCTGACGTATTCCCCTTACTGTCAGACGGTGTGGGAGATACAATAACCTTTTGAATTTCACTCTGTGGATTTGGAGTCACATCATAATACTCTGGTGTCACACCCACAGCAACCTGTTCAAAGTCTTCATCCACATAATACACATTACCTGCTTCACCTTCAGCCGTAGCGCTGGCCTCATCGGAATCAAAGCTTTCACCAAGCTCATTCACTGCACTGACCACGTAGTAATAAGTTTTTCCGGAGCTGAGTCCGGAATCAGTATATAGGCTATCTTTAATTTCAGTATTGATCGTCTTGTATGGACCGCCTGAAACCTCACTACGTTTAACACTATACGACTTGGCAGAACCAACATCCTCCCAGTTCAGCTTCACTTTTTCCTCACCTGCTGTCGCTGTAAGACCACGGGGCGCAGTAGGAAACTGATCACTAAGCGGTTTCAGCTCCACCTCACTGAAGACAGATGCATTATAACGATTAACCTCGTTATCTACCTTAGCGGCATCGGCTGCCAGACCAAAATAAACCGTATCATTCAGGTCAAGCTTCACCGTGCCTACCTTGCTCCATGTTACTTTATCCGGCGATACCAGGCCTGTCACTTCGTTACCAAGACGAACCAGCTTCACCCAATAAGGTGTATTGATGAAGCTGTCCGGTTCTGTTTTTACCACCTTGGCTCCTGTGGTGGAGCGGGTAATCATAACTCCCTTCTTGCCATATTTGACATAAGGGATTGCCAGCATTGTCATTTTAGAGTTCTCATTGAGATTATCACGAATCATGACACCTGCTTTGGCATAATCGTCAGTTCCCGTTACAGAATCGATTCTAGCAATAATTTCACCATTGCCTGTCAGGGTTTGATAAGCAAACTGAAAGTTATCAACAGCCGTTTCGCTCTCTGATGTTGCTCCGATAAGTCCAGCCGATTTGAGCGTAATCTTCCCGCTATCCGGATGAAGCGTAGTCACTCCCGCTATCCCTGGATGGCCAATATCCACCGAAGTCCAAGGAAGAACGGATCCAGACGTGTTGACATGAATAGCCACGTTATCAGATTGTGTCTTGAGACCCTTATTGTCTATAGCCTGAACAACGAGATAATAGGTACCATCCTGCACATTGTTCCAATCGAAACTATAAGGTGCTGTGGTAGCTTCGGCTTGCTTCACACCATTAACGATAAATTCCACCTTAGCAATACCATCACTATCACTGGCAGAGGCTGTAACCTTCACATTGTTGCCTGACTCTATGATTCGGTTATTCACAGGATAATTGATAGCGGTTACAGGATTGTCTGTATGCTCATTCCCTGCTTTTCCCAAAACAATCAGATCATTCAGATACACTTCTAGATTCGTATAGCCCTCCGTAGATAACGTCGTCTTCTTACCATCCTCAGAATCGGTAGGGTCTAGTCCATTAGCAATCTCCCAGCTGTCATCCATACCGTCATGATCCATGTCGATTACATTGGAAGCTGTCTCTGTATAGTCTGGGTAACCGCCTATTTCAATAGGTGAATTAATATGCTGTCCAGTGCGATTCTTCACATCATTAATGACCCGCGCATCGTAAGCATCACGCCTTGGCAAAGTGGCACCAGCATCCGCCATTACATTTGCGTAGGCTTCTTCCGCCGACACTGCCGTATATGGGTTAGGCATCTTTGCCGGCTCCGTAAGCTTAGAGATATCCGAATACTTTTGCACACCCTTCCAGTTGTCTTCAGTAACCTTCGGATTACCATCCATGATGTTCCCATCTATAAACAACCGGGTTTCTGGTGACACTTCCCCAAACAATTGATTTTTTACACTGGTGTAGGTGTTTGGACCATTTTTATAATAATTGTTTGTGATATTATATCGATAATCTTCTGCTCCCCCACCATAGGTCGAAGCGAATCCCCAGTTATAGATAACGTTATTAGACATTTCCGTCAGGTCCACCAATTTGGTCACCGTCGGCAAACGGGGGTTGCGGCTGGTGCTATGAGCAATCAGATTGTGAAGGAAACTGGCATTTTTGCCACCCCAGATTCCTCCGTAGCCGTGACGTCCCTTCTGGTGTGTCGTCATCAGCATACTTTCAGCGGATATCGACCATTGCACAGTAGTATTCTCGTTATCATACAGACTGACCACTTCATCCACCGACCAGCTGAATGAGCTATGATCGATAATGAGATCCTTATGGTACCTTGATCCAAAAGCATCATCTTCACTAGCTACCCGGTCGCCTAACCGGAAACGCATATAGCGCATAATAATATTGTCAGCTTCAACAGAGGTTGTGTAGTCGGCAATTGTAATTCCGTCACCTGGAGCCGTTTGCCCGGCAATCGTCAGATTTGATCCGGTAATCTTGAGGGATTCCTTCAGATGGATGGTTCCCCCCACTCGAAAAACAATGGTCCGATTACTTTGGCTTACCGCATCGCGGAAGGAGCCGGGGATCGGAGTTTCCTTGATACCATAATCAGCCAACGTCGTTACTTCATACACAGGTTGAGCTCTTCCGCCGGTTACATATTTGCCGCCGCCTTCCGCGCCCGGAAAAGCAGGAAGCGCTTCCAAAGAAGCGGCCTCGACACCACCAAATGGCATACATGTTGCAAGAAGACTCGCAACCAGCGCCCCGGATAACCATTTTCTCTTCATACAAGACCTCCTAATATCTATTGGAATAAGAAGGGGGCCCTGTCCTCAGAGCAACCCCTTCCTTAGTAAAGCCGTGTGTATTATTCCTTGCCCTGATAACGGAAATATGCGAAATCAGCACTGCTGCCACCGAACTGCTGCATATCATGCGCCGCAATGCCAACAAAGTTCCCAGTGAAGCCTCCCGACAAAAAGCTGATATTCTGCGGATCGCCAAGTGGCTTCCACTCCGTATCGTCACCCTTAAGATAAACAAATTGCCCAGTCACTTCCTGCACCTCAACCGCGATCCGCACTGTCTCCCTTGCATTTAGTTCAATCATTACAGGCTCCGCAGTGAATTCATCGCGCTGACAGCGCATTAACCGCAGCACCTTGCCACGTCCTTCTTCCTGGCTGATATACGCATAAAGATAGTTATCCTCATTCAGGTATAACAGTAGTCCTGCCATCTGCAGATAAGTATTCGGTTCATATTCAAGCGCTGTTTCAGCGCGGAAGCTTATATCCGTCTGGCGAATAGCCAGAATATGATGCTCAAACAGACTCTGCACGGACTCCCCGGCCCTGATTCTTAACCAGCCCGGTCTTTCAGCAAGGGAACACCAGCTTTCATTCCTAGGAATCCGCAATGTATTCCAGTTCTTTTTCAATTCTGGGCCGTTAAAATCATCCTCAAATTCAAGCGTCCGCACTTGGTTCAGGAACTGTGTTCCTTTAGGTGCTGGTACCTTGAGCTGTGGTGTATTTCCGCCTGAGGTTAGTCTTAACCAGCCCTCCTCATTCCAGTGTACCTGCTGAACGGCAGTCTCTCTCCCCAGTATGGCGTATTCGCCTTCCAGGGGTCGCGTACACAAATGGGCCATATACCATTCACCTTCTGGTGTCTCTACCAGACTTCCATGGCCTGCACATTGAAGCGGCAGCTCGGGATTATCCCGTGAGGTCAACATTGGATTGAGCGGATCCACCTCATACGGACCAAGCAGCGCCTTGGAGCGCGCTACGGTTACCGCATGCCCTGATCCAGTGCCGCCTTCTGCCGTAATTAAGTAGTAATAACCTCCCCGCTTGTAAATATGCGGCGCTTCCGTCTTCTTCAGCGGCGTGCAATCAAAGATTTTCACAGGTTCACCTATTAATTGGCACTGCTCTGGATCGTACTCCTGAATTACAATCCCGCAGGACTTATTGCCTTCCGTAATCCGGTAATCCCACAGCTCATTCAGCAGCCATTTGCGCCCATCCTCATCATGGTACAGAGATGGATCGAACCCGCTGCTGTTTAGGTATACCGGTTCAGACCAAGGTCCCTCAATACCCTCCGCAGTGATCAGATAGTTATGACAGTCTTTAAAAGGCCGTTTGGTGCTCTTAACATCGGTATAAATCAGATAAAACAAACCGTCATAATAACTAAGCTGTGGAGCCCAGATACTGCAATTTTTCGGATTTCCCCGCAGATCCACCTGATGAGTCAGAATATCTGTGCAATGCTCCCAGTCTGCTAAGTCCGCTGATTGATACACCCTCACACCGGGCAGCCATTCAAAAGAAGAAACAGCAATATAGTACATCTCCCCCGCTCTTACAATACAAGGGTCAGGATTGAAGCCTTTTAATATGGGATTGTGAATAACTCCTGTCTGAATGTTATCTGTAATCATCTTCATACTCCTTCCTATTTCCATACATCCGCACCCTTCACCCAAAGCAAATCTGCAGTCTATCCTGTCAATTATCAGTCTGTCTGCTCACTTAGATCTTCCTGTGACGGGATAACGGTTACTTGCTGCACTAATTCTTCCACTTTACGGGTGTTTCTCGATTGGCAGCCGGTGATATCTACCGTTTCTCCATTTTCAATATAAAAAGCCGGTCCTTCATGATTCTCGATCGTCACTTGGCGGAAGCGAATATCTCTTACGTTGCCCAGATAGAACCCACGGTTGTTCATATCCTGGATTCCTGACATCATGGCTGGACGACCAGGGATTGCATTCTCTGCCATGGAAATATCAATATCGGAAAAGGTAATTTCTGAAATGTATTGCTCCGCAAGGCCGTAAAGAAAACCTGCAGCCGCGTGAACATTCCGAGCAGTAATATTAGCAAAATGAATCCGTCGGAAGCAGGGGGTCTCCTCCGTCACCGGATAAGGATTCTTATCCCATACATATTTGTCCTTACCACGTGGTCCGCAGAAATAATAAAGATTAAGAATAAACGGACAGATCACGTCCTCCATCACGATATTGCTGACACGAATATCTTCGACAACACCTCCGCGCCCGCGTCTGGACTTCAGCCGAATGCCGCGGTCCGTCTGCTTGAACACGCAATTGCTGATCACGATATTACGGATATCTCCGCTCATTTCGCTTCCCAGCACCACACCGCCATGACCATGAATCATCGTGCAGTTAGTTATCGTGATATTCTCGCAGGCAACCCGCTCCTTCGTATCCTCCGTCCCTGCTTTAATGGCGATGCAGTCATCACCCACATCGATATTGCAGTTGCTGATGCGGACATTCACACAGGATTCTGGGTCAATACCGTCTGTATTAGGCGAATCCGCCGGATTATAGATCGACAGATTATCAATCGTAACATCATGGCAACAGATAGGATTCACAGTCCAGCTTGGGGAGTTCACGAGTGTCAGATCTCTGAGCGTGACTCTACGGCAGTTGTCGAAGCTGATAAGCTTCGGGCGGGGATACAGCAGTGAATCAGGAGAATTCCGATGTTTATCCCACCAAGGTGCGCCCCTTCCATCCAGCTTGCCTGCACCTGTAACCGATACATTCTCTAGATTTATTCCAAAAATACATGAAGCATGGACGTTCTGCTTCACACCCTCCCAACGGGAATCCACCACCGGATAATCGTTAGGATCAGAGCTGAAGCTAAGCACAGCTCCAGGACTGAGCTTCAGCTCAATATTGCTTTTCATGAAGATAGCACCCGTCTGATAGTGCCCGGAAGGAACATAAACTGTTCCTCCCCCTGCCTCGCTTGCCGCATGAATGGCACGGGCTATCGCTTCCGTTGAAGGCTCTACACTATTAGGATGTGCTCCGTAGTCATTTATATTGTAGATAGACATGTGCTTCACTCGCTTCCTTTCGTCACGACGGGACGCTGCAAATATTCATATTCTCCACAAGCCAGGAGGAATGCGCCAAGCCCCTTCTGATCATTGGTTACGATCGGTTCACTGATATAATAGGCGTAAGTACCATCTCTCCGGTCCTCACCACCGAGTCCAGCGACCTGGCAGTTTTTATTCAGGTTAACCCAGCCATTTTTGGTTTCCAGCACAAATTCAGCAATAAGGCCTTGATAAGCACGGTTAAGAGTCTCGAACCAACTATCATCGAGTACACCAATCCGAATGCCCTTAGCCATTGCATAGGTGATCATGCTAGAGGCGGAAGCCTCCAAATAATTGCCTTTACGGCCGCCCATATTTACAACCTGATACCAGACTCCAGCATCCGCATCCTGAACCTGACGAAGCGCTGTCAGCGTATCTGTCAGTATACGTGCCACGATCTCGTAATCCGCGTGTTCCTTAGGGAGCATGCCGAGTACATCCACTAGCGCCATCACATACCACCCCAGCGAACGCCCCCAAAAGTTCGGAGACAACCCCGTTTCAGGATCGCACCACGGCTGTACCCGCTTTTCATCCCATGCGTGAAACAGGAGACCCGTCTCAGCATCCTTGGTATGACGCTCGCACAGAATAAATTGCCGGGTCACATCGTCCAAACCCTTGCCGCCTTCATACTCAAGTAAATACTCCAGATAGAAAGGAGAGCCCATATACAAGCCATCCAGCCAAATCTGATAAGGATATACATTCTTATGCCAAAACGCACCTTCTGAGGTTCGAGGATGCGTTGTTATCTGCTTTCTTAATAAATCTGCAGCCATTTTATATTTCGCTAACCCAGTTTCTTTATGGAGCACAAATAGGATCTTTCCGTTATTTAAGTGATCAATATTATGTTCGCTCAGGCGATATCCCTTCACAGAGCCGTCTTCCTCAATAAAATAATCCATATTATCTTTGATGAATTGATAATATTTAACCTGCCCGGTCTGTCTCCACAGCAGCTCAAAACCCTTCAAGATGACTCCATAATCATAAGACCATTTTCCATGATATCCGTTATCCTCATATAATCTTGGCGTTCGCTCCATAATCGAATCTGCCATTCGAACACCCCAGCCCATACTCCTAAGTGCATTGTTGTCTTTCATTTTTTCCTCCTGTTTGAATAGATATGGTCCTAAACGCAGCCTCCCCATTTAGGACCCCTCTACTATTTTCTTAGAATATAGTCTGTAGTACGTCTTAAGGATTTACAGCTTTATAAGCTGCTTCATATTCAGTAATGATTTTGCTGCCGCCGGATTTCTTCCACTTTTCAACCTCAGCTTTAAATCCGTTCAAATCAATTTTGCCTAGGATATATTTATAAGTGGCATCTGTCATAATCTTCTGCAACTCAGATCCTTGAGTAGAATAGGTCTCAGATTCCAGAGAGTAAGCAGGATTCAGTACAGCATATTTAGCATTCTCAACGATCAGCTTATCAGCTTCAACTTTGAGTGGATCAGCATCATGGATAATGAATCCATTCTCTAATGGACGAGATGCCGAAAATGGCTGAACTTCTTGCTTCCAGAGATCTGTATCCTTAATCGTAACCGCTTGTTCTCCATCGATTGTATAGTGGACATCCTTAATACCATAAGTCATCAAGCCATAGACATCTTCATTCATAAGATCATTAACAAATTTCAAGATCCGTCTTAACTCATTTTCATCCTTGACTTCGGATTTCGGGAAAGACAACAGTCCCCCAATTCCGTTATTACCAGCCCAGATGGCGCGATCCGCTTCATTACCGGTGGAAGTGATATCGTTAACCATAACCAAATCCATACCATCCTGTATGCCTTTAGACAGATTCAGCAGGTTCTTGCTGTCAAACAAGGCACCCACATAAATTCCAGCCTTTCCTTGCGCAAAATTCTGCTGCTGATCTGTTTTAGCCGTCACAGCGAAATCCTGATTGATATAACCACCATCATAAAGAGTCTTCATATAATCCATGGTCTTGACATAAGCCTCTGTATCGAACTCCGGTGTCATTTTACCCGCATCATCTACACTCCAATAGTTCGGTGTTCCAAAGTATGAGCCCAATGTCTTAAATGCTCCATATACAAGATCGCTGCGGTCCATGAAGCCTGTGGTATCCTTTTTGCCATTACCATCAGGGTCTTTTTCGGTAAACGCTTTCGCAACTTCCATCAACTCATCTGTTGTTTTTGGAACCTGCAGTCCAAGCTTATCCAGCCAATCTTTACGGAGAACAACGCCGTTTCTAGCCAAGGACTTCTGGAAAGGAACCCCGTACAGCTTACCTGCAATCGATGCCGATGTACGTGTATCCTGTGAAATTTTAGCCAAATTCGGGAACTCATCAAGATAAGGACTTACTTCCCAGAACATGCCGGCCTTCAGTGCATTACGTACAGAAGAGTTATCAAGAATAGTCAGGGTAACGATGTCTGCTAGGGAATTCGATGCTAATGAAGTATTAATACGTTCTTCTTTGGAAGGATCCGGAATCCATGAGAATTCAATCTCTGTATTCGTCAATTCTTCAATTTTGTCCAGAATAGGACCCGTTGGTGTTGTAGACGTTTGTAAAATGTTCAGCCAGCTAATCTTTGCTTTAGCATCTAGCACATCTGCAGGTGCAGCAGTTGTTTTAGCCGTTGAATTCGTTCCCTCATTTGAAGAATTTGACTCCTTCGCGTTATTGCCTCCTCCGCATGCAGTGAGTACTAACCCGCTACACAACATTAAGGCTGCAATTTTTTTGTAATTGCGATTCATCAACATTACCCCTTTTACTAATGTATTTGTGTTGTATCTTCCACCTCTGCCCTTAAGGCAGAGGTAAGAATTCAGCATACTGTGAAGCCTAGTAAACACCATCTTCGCCGATTTTTTTGGCTAACTTGTTCGACAGCATAACGAGAATCAAGCCAACCACACCCTTGAACAGACCTACTGTGGTACTGAAACTCAATTGTCCGTTCTTTAAACCAGCTGTATAGATATAGGTATCGAAAATTTCTCCAACTTCGCGGTTCAAGGAATTGATCAGCAAGTACATATGCTCAAAGCCCAGATCCAGCGTGTGGCCAATCTTCAGAATAAGCAAGGTAATAATGATTGGGCGAATTGCCGGCAGGGTGATATGCCATGTTTTGCGCAATCTTGCCGCTCCATCCATCTCAGCTGCTTCATATAACTGCGTATCCACTACGGTAATGGCTGCCAAATAAATAATGGTTGACCAACCAATTTCTTTCCAAATGATCTGTCCGATATACACGGTACGCAACCACTCAGGAGAAGTCAAAAAGCTGATCTTCTGCATCCCAAGGGCCGCCAACATCTCATTCAGCACCCCTCCATCCACATTCATAAATACATAGGAAATGGAGACGATGATAACCCATGACATGAAATGGGGGATATAAATAATCGTTTGAATGGTGCTCTTAAATAACTTGTGCTGAACTTCGTTAAGCATCAGCGCCACTATAATAGGTAGCGGGAAGAAAATAACAATGTTTAATGCAAACAAGATAAGTGTATTACTCAATAGCATAAAGAAGGTAGGTTCTGTAAACAATCGGACGAAATGCTTAAACCCTACCCACGGGCTATCCGCTATACCCAGAAACGGCTGATAGTCCTGAAATGCAATGATAAGACCGCCCATAGGCAGGTACTTAAAAATAACAAAATACAAAAATCCCGGGAGTATCATCAGATACAATAACTTGTTTCTTTTTAAACTCAGCCAGCTAGGCCCCGTTCGCTTTTTTCTTACTGGATTAACTTTCGTGTTCAGCATGGTGACGTTTGCCTCTTTCACCTGATCGGCCTCCTTGATCGCGTTTCTTTACGATTCCCAGATTACGATCATTCGTCCATTACGTATATAATCATCAGATACTGATACTCCAAGAACCCTACAGCTATAAGGTTTTCCAGGCCCGTGCATCTTATAGTGATTACTACAATACATAAAGATCATCTATGCCTTATCACGCTTTTTCCTCCCAAAACAAAGCCCAAGCTAATGATTATATACGGAATAACAGACCCCTGTTAAAGTTTCAATGAAACGATTACAAGGAGGATATCTGCATGTCGCAATCATCTTTTAAAAAAGAAAATATGGGTAGCCGGCTGTTTACTATTGTAAATACCACACTGCTTACACTCATTGCCCTAGCCTGTCTTTTACCCTTTGTCAATGTGTTTGCCAGTTCCTTTGCTTCAACACAGGAGGTAGTAGAAAAAAGCTTCATCCTGTTCCCGACGACATTCTCTTTGGATGCTTACCGTTATATACTGTCAACGCCTACTATCTTTAAAGGGCTTGGCGTATCCATCGGTGTAACCTTAGTGGGTACAGTTGTCAGTATGGTTCTTACCTCTTTAATGGCTTATGGATTATCTAGAAAATATCTATACGGAAGAGATTTCATCAATTTCGTAATCGTGTTCTCCATGCTCTTCAGCGGGGGAATGATCCCTACTTTCCTGGTAGTTAAATATTTCGGATTAATCGATTCCTACTGGTCCATGATCATGCCTGTTGCGATCAATGCTTTTAACCTGATCATTATGCGTAACTTCTTCCAGGCGCTGCCGGAAGGGCTAGAGGAATCAGCCAAGATTGACGGCTCTAATGATTTTGGTGTATTTTTCAAAATCATGCTTCCGCTGGCGATGCCATCTATCGCGACCCTCTCCTTGTTCTACGGGGTAGCTTACTGGAACACTTATATGAGTGCAATTTTATATATGACAGACTCCACTAAGTGGCCTATTCAAGTCCTGCTGCGCCAAATTGTTATCGTCGCCAGCGGGATGCAGGGAGATAATGCTTCTGTTGATATTATCCCACCTGCTCAAACCATCAAAATGGCGGTTATCGTAGTCGCAACCGTTCCAATGCTGCTCGCCTATCCTTTCGTACAAAAACACTTCACCAAAGGAGCCCTGCTGGGTTCTGTAAAAGGCTAAAACATTGCAGCTGCACAAACAGCCAGCCCCGGTCTCCCGGGGCTGGCTGTTTGTGTTCAGCGCCTTACTTCTCCTGTTTCTGGGTTCGGTATGCACCTGGTGTTACATGTTCTTTTTTACGGAAGGATCGAATAAAGTTCTGCGGATTATGGTACTGCAGCCTTTCAGCAATCTCTTTAATGGTCATATCCGTTTCCACCAGCCACTTCTTAGCCATTTCCAGACGATAGTTCATTAGATACTCGCTAAACGTCATCCCGTACTCTTTTTTGAAAATACTGCTTAAATAGTTCGGACTGTAATGGAGGCGATCACCAATTAATTCTAGCGTTAAGTCCTGATCAAATTCCGAGCGGACAATCACCGCAATTTTATCGGATAAGAGGCGGAACTGACGGTCTGTCTTCTCCTTAACGCTGGTCACCATCGGATGGATAACTTCTTTGACCAAAATGCGTTCGATCTCTTCCGGATTACGGATGTCTAACAATCGGTGATACAACGTAGAATTGTCCTCTGTCAGCAGAACCTCTACACCCAGCAGCTGCTCCAGCTGAATCAGATTGTTGACGAAACGTATTAATGTGACTTCGAAATTCAAAGGGTTCTTACTGTGCTTCATCATTTCCCCGAGTAATGGATACAGAGAACAGGAGACTTGTTCTTCATCTCCAATCCGAATCGCGTCAAATAACTGGGACTCAAACTCAGACGGATAATGCAGTAGAACTGGACCCGAGATCACCTTCGATATATCCTCATAGAAGATGATAGACTCTTTGCCCAGATTTAAACGATGATGCAGCGCCTGCTTACTCATCTCGCAAGCTTCCCTACTAAACAATAAATTATCATAAAAATTGCTGATTCCAACGCTAATGGATAGTTTCAAGATTTCTCTAGCTGTTCGAATAATTGTCTTGGCATAGTCCAGTGCTATTCTCCGGTTCTCCTGTTCATTCGCTCCCTCAAAGATCAGGATAGTCGCTTGTGTACGGTCATTTAATAAGATAGGAATCATCCGCCTCTCCTGCGGAATCAGCTCTTCCACCAGTTTGTTAACCGCTACGAGCAGAAGATCCTTATCACTAGCCTGCCGTTCCCCATAGTTATCCAGCTGTATTAGCAGCGTTGCGTACACCGAATTCTGTGACAGCTCATAACCGAAACGAGGCAAACCCAGATTAAGCTCTTCTTGGGATATCCGGCTACGAAACAGATTTAGAATAAACTGAGTTTCCAACTTAGGCATCTCAGACTCAATCAGACCCTCTAGACTTTCTTTCTCCGATAAGATGGTATCAATCGAATTAATAATCCAGTCTACCTCATTCTTAGGCTCTAGCTCCGCATTGGCAGGCAATAATCGGCGCTGAATCTGCCGGAATGGCTTGGTGAAATACAAAGAGATCACATAAGCGACTACCGCAATCAACAACGTAATAAGCAGTACCATCATCACAATCCCGAATCGGGTTGTCTTTAGTGCATCAGAAATTTCTGATTTATCCAAAATAGTTACGTAAATCCAATTATTATAAGAAGATTTAGCATAAATAGCTTTTATCGATTGGTGATCAGCCCGCTCCATGGCAATCGTCCCCAATTGCCCCCCGCCTCCGGCAACATTAGTGATATGGCTAAGTTGATTATTAGTCAGCAGGGACTTTCCAGTTTCCGACTCATATAAAAGCTCACCCTCCCGGTTAAGAATAAACACCGGTGTGTTTCCTTCGGTCTGAAGGGTGCTCTGCAAGGTCTGAAGGGATATATCAGATAAGGCAATCGCCTGTTTGGTCTGTGAGAATACCGGCAGGGTATTTACAAAGCGGATACCCTTATCCGTCTTAACCCAAAACAACCCCCGGCTACGGTTATTAATATAGCTCTCATAAAGTGTCCTGCTCTCTTCTTCCGTTAAATGTGAAAGCTTACCATTGGAAATCTGCCATTTCTGCTCCAAACTGATTAGAGAATAATTAACAAAATCCATCCCCATGCTGGCAATGTAGTTAAGCTGGGAATTAATCTCGCGATACTTCTCAAAATCCTGCTCTGTGATCGGATTTTGCACGACCTCCCTGAAGGAACTGGTGGTACTGTAAGTATTAAAAGCGTATTCAATGGTCTGAATTTTCTGTTCCAGGGTGTTTTTAATTTGAGTAATTAAACTCTGTTTATCATCCGCTACTCTTTCATTTACCGAATTAATCGTCGTCAGATAAATATAGCCACCGAAGCTAATAACCAGGCCAATTCCCAGCACCAGAATAGGAACAAAAATCTTGTAGAATATCCTGCCTCTTTTCATGATAGACTCCTTAAGCATGTAATTATTTTCAATTATAGCGCTTCCAATAGGTTAAACCAAATGTTTTAAATGTGTATAATCGCAACCCTATTTTTATAAAAAATAGAAAACAAAAAAACAAGGCAAAAAGCGCTTCATCAAGCCCAGTGCTCAATGAAGGTTTTTTGCCTTATATTATAATGATTTTATTCCCTATCCTTATATTTCAATCTCTTCCGTTGAATCCGAAAGACCACCACTCTGCACGCCATTATTATTGGCTACCGCAAGAACATATACTTTATATTTAACACCCTTAACAATTAATGCACCATTAACATCTCTTCTCGAGGCTACAATTGTAGGATTCGTTCCGTTAGGCGTTATCGACGTATAATACGAGGATTTCACCTCAATTGCTTCCGCTGAACCAAAACCTTGTTTGGACGGAACCACCAGAATTCGATATTCCGAAATGTTAGACTCGTTAGAGGAACGGTTGAAACTTACTAGTATTTTACCCTCATCCACACTGTACGTTACATTGGTGACAGAGGTTACCGGCAGCTTAGTGGATAAAGTTATGGCATTCGACTCTGAGGACAACACATTAGTGCCTGAGTACTTGCCGCTGCCAATCGTTAACACATACACTCTGTAACTGATTCCACTCTTTATTAAATTTCCGTTTACGTCTCTGGCTGAAGAATCCAAGACTTGACTGGTGTTATTTCCTGAAGTGCCTACCGCTGTGTAATTGGAGCTAGAAACCGCATTTGCCTGGGTTAAACTAAAGCTGCTGTAATAGGAAGTAGGTACAATCAGGATTCGATACTGGCTAATGTACGTTTCATCTGTGGCATGGTTAAAGGATACTTTTAAATCCCTGCCGTCTTCGTAATCATTAACGTCCCTTACATCCAAGCTCGAAATAGGAGCCAATTTGTAATCTACATTCAACGTAATTAAAGGTGAACCAGAAGAAAGAACATTGCTGCCCGAGTAATTCCCGCTTCCGACGGTTAAAACATATACTCTGTAATTGATTCCACTCTTTATCAGGTTACCGCGCACGTCCCTTGATGACGAGGTTAACACTTGATTGGTGCTGGATCCTGTTGTGCTCACTGCTGTGTAGTTGGAACTGTACACATTATTGGCGTCAGATAAACTGAAGCTGCTGTAATAGGAAGTAGGTACAACCAGGATGCGATACTGGCTAATATACGTTTCATTCGTAGCGTGGTCAAAGGATACTCTTAAATCACGGCCATCATCATAGTCATTTACGTCGCTTACATCCAAATTGTAGACAGCACTCACATTGTAGTCAACAGCCAACGTAATTAATGTTGACTCCGTTGAGAGAATGTTGGTGCCCAAATTCTTCCCGCTTCCAATCGTTAACACATACACTCTGTAAGGTGTTCCATTCTTAATCAAATTACCACGCACGTCTCTTGCTGACGAGGCTAACACTTGACTGGTGCTAGATCCTGTTGTGCTCACCGTTGTGTAATAAGAGCTGGAGACATTATTCGCCTCAGATAAACTAAAGTTGTTGGAATAAGCTGTAGGCACAACTAGAATTCGGTACTGGCTAATATACGTTTCATCTGTAGCGTGGTTAAAGGATACTTTTAAATCACGGCCATCTCCAAAGTCACTAACGTCGCTTACACTTAAATTAGAGACATTGACCGAGGACAGCGTAATCGCAGATGAAGCAGCAGACAATAAATTATTGGCTGTATTACTGCCACTATCTACACCCATAACAAACACACGGTAACCAACTCCCGTCTTAATGAGGGCTCCATCCACATCCCTCGCTCCTGACGATAGGATCTGAGTGATATTGGAGCCTGTTTTGTTGACCTGTGTGTAATTTGAACTGCTAACAGCATTTGCTGCCGCCAAATTAAAAGAAGAATAATTAGTAGCTTTGACTACAAATATCCGGTAAGAACTCACCTTGGATTCATCCGATACCTTATTAAAACTTACGGCTAAATCGCGGCCATCACTATAATCGCTCACATCACTTACTTGTACATTACTTGGAGCAACGACTACAGTATTAGTATTAAGCGATATAGTCGAAGAACTATACGAGAGAGCGCTGGTATTATTGCCTTTGCCCACTGCGAAAACATAAGCTACATAGGTTTGATTACCTTTAATGAGGTCACCATCCACATCCCTTGAATTTGCGGTCATTCTAATCGTAGGATTAGTGCCTGTAGCTAAAACAGTAGAATAATTGGCGGATGTAACCTTTTGTGCAGATGAGATATTAAAAGTGCTCCAAGCCTTTACAATCATTACCCGGTAATGATCCACAAGAGCTTCATTAGAAGATTGGGTGAAGCTGACCTGGAGATCACGGCCGTCACCGTTATCACTTACATCCTTTAACTGCACATTCGATGCCGGATTTACAGTTCCAGTTTTACCGCCGGAAGTCGTTATGGTCACTACTTTGGTGCTCGGATTCCAACCCACATCATGACCCAATGACTCACTTACAAACCGTGTAGGAACCATCGTTCTTCCTTTCAAATTCTGTCCCGGCACATCTAGAGTTACAGCTTTATTGTTAATCGTGGCTGTCTTTGAGCCAATCTTTAACATAATCGTTGTATCATCTTTAGTTGCAGTTACAGTTTGTGTTTTCTGATTCCACTTGATGGTGGCATTAAAGGCTTCAAAGATTGCCCGTAGGGGTACCATCGTCCGTCCATTTACCATCACCGGTGCTTGATCTGTGGACAATCGAACCCCGTCAATAAAAATACTGATGGGCGCAGTAGCAGCTTTCACTGAAGATTGAAACATCATCGGCAAAACTAATAAGCCCACTAAAATAGAAATCCATAACTTCTTCACAGATTCACCCTCCTGGAATGACGAATACATTTTTTTCCTAACCTTTTGACGCTCCCACTAGGATAAAAGTTTCACGCTTTATGGTTACAATATTTTAATCTGGAACCCGTTCCTTCGATCCGCCACAAACCGCTCTGTAAAAAGAAAAAGAAAGCGCAGTGTGCGCTCTCTCCTTTGTGTTATTCGCTGATACTTTTATCCACATTTTTCTTCGGAATTCCATCCAATCCGTACTCCCAATCATAAGCATCAAAAATTTTTCTCGCTACAGGTGCTGCACTGCTAGATCCAAATCCGCCTTCAGGAATAACTACAGCTACAGCAAGTTTTGGATTTTCACGTGGTGCAAAAGCTATAAATACTCCGTTATCACGGTTTATGTTTTTACTATCCGTCTGTTGTGAAGTTCCTGTTTTACGCGCAAAATCATAGGGGAAATCTCCGAAGGCACTTTTAACGTCACTGTTCATCCCTTTCTTTATCTCCCGCCAATAGGATTTATCGAAAGTAGTCACTTCATCAAGCACTTCCCGTTTGAATTCTTTGATAACTTTACCTTTGGAGTCCGTGATCTTGCTTACTAGCTGTGGTTTGATTCGTTGCCCTTCATTGGCTAGTGTAGCCGCATATTGCGCCAACTGAAGAACGGTATAACGTCCCTGCTGCCCAAAAGAAGCATAAACAAGTGCCGACTGAACTGAACCCGCTTTAGCTTCAGCTTTATAATTCAGATCACCCAAGTATTCCCTTGGTAAACCTATCCCTGTTGGAACACCTAGACCGAATTCTTTCATATATGTGTCCCATACCCCAATGCCCTTAGACTTGTATTTGTCATACAATTTTTTCCCGATCATATCAACCATATATACGTTTGAAGATTTTTCAATGGCTGTATAAGGATACAAAGAGCCGTAAACATGATTGGATGAGTTCCTTACATTAGTCTCATGTCCTTCCCTACCAAATGAGGTGATCCCCTTATCTTGGTAAGTAGAAGAAGTACTTATAAAGCCCTCTTTTAAGCCAATTAACACACTCAATGGTTTTATGGTCGAACCAAGTAGCACGGTGGATTCAAAATTATGCCCTGATCTTCCCGATGAGTATGGAGTTATCGTTCCATTTTGGTAATGCTTTTCAATTTTTTTATACACCTCTGGAGAGATCGAACCCGTAGCCCAGCTGTTGGTATCATAGTCAGGCATACTTGCCATTGCAATAATATTACCTGTATCCACTTCCATGGCTACAGCGTAACCTGTTAAAGCATCAGGATGTGTTTCTCCCTGAACGGTGTGTGAATGCAACCACTGAATCTGATCTTTAATGGCTTCTTCGGTCTTCAGCTGAATTTTTTTATTAAGGTTCGTCCAGATAGTGCTTCCTTTGACCGGGGGTTCAATACTCACAATTTTTTCTGCCATATTCTGCGGATCTACAGAAACTTCCTTATAACCATTCTGTCCCCGAAGCTCCTTCTGGTATTGCAGCTCCAAGCCATCAAAGCCTACTAGCTCATCCTCTTTATAGTTAAGTCCAGGGTGCTGATTATTTTTCATCGCCTGAAGTACATCCTTATAAAGATCTAAACTAGTAGAGGATTTGAAAAATTTCACGTAGCCAACAGCTTGTACAGCCACCGTATCGGTATCATAATGCCTGCTGCTTTCCTCTATCACTTCAAGGTTTGGATATTCGTTTTTGTGTTCTAAAAAATAAGCGATTTCTTTCTTAGTTAAACCTGATTTAATTCTTCGCGCTACATAACCAGAGAGTTTTTTTGAATATAAATCCATAGACTCAAGGATCTCTTCTGTGGTTAGTTTTTTCTCATTAGAATCACCATAAGTTTCGAAGGCTTCTGCTAACTTGCTGGCGAGCGCCTTTGATTTATTATTTGCCTCAGCAGTTAAGGTAACTTTTTTCGTAGTTTTATCTGTTTTTGTTGCGGTATATTCCTTATCCAAAGTAAGGTACAAAGATTGAACGGGCGTTGAGTATGCCAATTTCTCACCATCAGCAGCGAGGATATTCCCTCTCAATGCCGATAATGCCACTATTTTCGTATCCCGATTAGCCTCAGCTTCAGATAACGTAGGTCCTTCGACAAATTGCAAGACCGCAAGGCGTAGGATAATCACACAAAAAATAATAAAAGTGCTAAAGAAAAAAATGTTGATTCTTAATTCGCCAGAGTTGTTAATAGTTTTGCTGTCGTCTTGTACACCTTTTCTGTCGAAGAGCCTCACATAATCCCACTCCTTATTTCCAAAATTCTACAGCATAAGATTAAAGTATAAACTAGCAAATGGAAATATACAAAATTAAGAATAATAGTTAAATAATTGTTCACAAATCGATAATATCCAATTAAAAAAGCAGCTTTCCCCGGTATGGGAGAATCGCTGCTTTTTGTTTATGGGCGTTGGTGGCCTGCACCAATAAATTGTCATCATTCGTTGAGGCCTACGGACTCAGATGACGTTATATGCCCATTTTTAGCCTTTGGAGCTTGGTTTCGGACTCCAATGACGTTATTTCATAGGAAGAAGGGCAAATCGGGTGCTTTTCATGCCAATAGCGACTATGCGGTCCGTTGTCACTTCAAATGCGAAATAAAGCTGCGTTTAAGGTCATCTGTGTCCGATAGCTGTAGCGTAAGGAAGGGGAATTTTAAACAGATGAAACGATGTTTGAGGCGTTCTTGATGGAGCAAGCTCTAATTAATCAGGGGGTGCCCAGCAGCCATTTTACGGCTGATGGGGCACCCCCTGATTTTTTCTTATAACAAAATCTACACTTTTCTAACCTGTGACCGGTACATTAGAAACAAGAAATACGGAGCCCCAATCAGCATAATAATAAGGCCTGAAGGGATTTCTTTCGGCGCCATTATGGTTCTTCCGAGCGTATCGGCAATGACGAGCATCAAGCCGCCAAGTAATCCTGACAAAACAATCGAGCGTCTCGTATGATGACCAATCATCATCCGCACCGCATGCGGCGCCATGAGTCCGAGAAAGCCAATTGTTCCCACACTTGCAACGGCTCCCGCTGCAAGCAAAACGCCGATAATCATAGCCCAAAGCCGCGTTCCTCGAACCGGCAAGCCCAATCCTGTTGAACTCTCGTCACCAAATGCCAACAAATCGCATTTTCGGCCCAAATAGTATGCAATCGGAACAAGTACAAGCAGGAATACAAATAGGATGTAAAATTGATTCCAGCTTCGTCCATAAGTCGAACCCGTTAACCAAATTAAGGAGCTACTGCTCCATAAACTTCCTTTGACGATCATGACCTGGATTCCGGCAGAGGCAATTGCAGAGACTGCGATTCCAAGCAAGATCAGAACCGATGGATTCAAGGACCTGCGCCAGGCCATAAAAAAGACAAAAGCTGCAGCCAGTGCCCCACCCACGATTGCGGCAAGCGGAACTGCAAATACCGTCAATGCTGGCCAAACGGTCATTACGGCCAAAGCACCAAAGCCAGCCCCTGAGGTCACACCAATAATAGAAGCATCTGCCAGTGGATTTCGAACAGCACTTTGAATCAGTACACCACTGATTGCAAGTGCGATCCCTCCTGCAGCCGCTACGAGTGTACGGGGAAGCCGTAAATTCAGCAGGACGGAATAGGATTGATCCCCCCTATGGAACAGACTGCTCAGCAATTCGCTGATCGGTATTTTTGTTCCCCCAAACGATAAGCTTACGAGGATAATAGCAATCAGCAGCACAGTCATAACTATAGCCGTCGGCACAAAGCGCAGACGCAGTCCCGCCCCACCGATACTCATCGATGATTGGCCAGCGCCTGAGCCCGATATATTTTTCATCTTGGTGAGTACCAGCCAAATGAGCCACGGGGCTCCAATAATCGCCATAACTGCACCAACAGGCATTTCACCCACACTGCTTCGCACTACACGCGCTAGCGTATCCGCTGCCGTGATGAGCAAGGCTCCCCACAACGCGCTTGCAGGAATGAGCAGGCGATGCTTGCGAATTCCACTAAGCCGGACAAGATGGGGAGCCACTAAGCCGACGAAGCCAATCGGGCCGACCACGCTGACTACAACCGCAGCCATTAATACCGATAGGCCAAGCCCCGTCGCCCGAATTAACCCTACTCGCTGTCCAAGTGAACGGGCCGTTGACTCATCGAGCTCCAGCGCATCAAATTGTCTGCCGGCAAATATCGCTGCCAATAGCAGCACTACGACAAAAGGCCAGGCATATATAACACCGTCCCAATCCAACTGGATTAGGGAACCTGAACCCCATAAAAACAGATTTTGTGTTTCTGTTCTTTTAAAAATATGTATGGCCGATGTAAACGCTCCGAGCACCATGGAGACGATCATACCTGACAAAGCCAGCCGAACAGGTGTGGCCGCCTTGCCTCCACTCAATAAATAAGCGGCTAAAGCAGCAAGCAGTCCCCCTGCAACTGCCAACAAAAATGGAAACTCATGCTGCAAAGCAGGAAAAGCTACCATACCAAGCACGACCATAAAGTATGCCCCGGCATTAATCCCAAGTGTATCTGAGGAAGCAAGCGGGTTCTTCGTTATAGTTTGCAATAATGCCCCAGCCACAGCCAGAGCAGCCCCGGCCAGCAGACCAATAACTGTACGTGGCATGCGGATATCCCAGAGCAGATTATGTTCCATTATATCTTGGCGATTCAGCAAGCCATCTATTACAGTAGCTGCAGGGATCTTGGCTTCCCCAAAGCCCAAACTTAAAACGAACAGAATGAAGAGGACGGCAAAGCCGCCCCCAAATATTCCAATGATCCGCCAGTTCATGCCGATAGAGGCTTCTTTGCTACTCTTTTCGTTCATAACCGCACTCATTTCGTTAATGTATTTACAACTTCATCCACGATAACTTTGGAGGAGATCGGACCGCCGAACACCCAAGTAGTACTGCTCAATCCGAAGGTGCGATTCTCTTTCACAAAGTTAAGGCCATTCCAAACGGAATTATCCTTCAGTTCTTTCGTGAAAATATTATCATCCTCTTGGACGATATAGATCAGATTTGTATCCTGAACCGCAGGCAATGCTTCAACTGTAGAGGTGCTGAATCCGTAAACTTCGAAATTTTCAGGTTTCCAGTCGTTTTTCAGACCGATCCGATCCAAAGTTTGTACCGCAAGTGAATTATCTGTAAAAAGACGCATCGTTGCTGCATTCTGGTAGCTGTATGCTTGTGTCAGTACATAGTTCAAGCCTTCTTTGCCTGCATCAGCCAGCTTTGCTTTTGCATCTGCATAATGTGCATCCAAATCAGCAAGAACCTTATCGGCTTCTGCTGTTTTACCTACTGCCGCTGCAATTGTTTTGAAAGTATCTTCCATCAGTGTGTACTGATTACCTTCTCCTTCATTCGGATACAAGCCGAAAATCAATGTTGGAGCGATACTTTTAAGTTGATCATAGATTCCTTCATGCCCACCCGTATTGGCAATAATCAGATCAGGCTTTAATGAAGCAATTGTCTCCAGATCTGGCTCGTCACGGGAACCAACATCAGTCACGTTTGCATCAAGTGGTGCTTCAGAAGTCACATACAGCTTATAGTTTTCGTTATCTGCGTTACCTACTGGCTGCACTCCCAGTGCAATAACATCCTCCGTAAAGGTCCATTCCAATACCACAACTCTTTGCGCAGGTTTGTCCAGCGTAATCTCACCTTTAGAATCCTTTAAAACAATAGGACCGCTTGTAGATTCACTGCCCGCGTTTTCAGCAGCTGGTTTATCAGTTGCTCCCGCGTTCGATGTTGAATTGTTCTTTTGGTTAGTACCACAGCCTGATACGACCAATATAATAGCAATAACCATAAATAAACTAATTAACCTTTTGTGCATTTGCTTTATCCCCCTGGATTCAACGTTCGAAGTTGATTCCATGATAACCGTTATCAATCTATTGATAATGATTATCACAGAAAACATATTAGTAATCTTATACGCGATTCTCCCGAAAGTCAAAGTTAAAATTTAAGGCTTAACCGTCCCTACTCCATGATCTGGTTTGTAATTCTTTCAATGTGTATGGTCAGATACAGCATTTCATCATTTGTTAACTCCCGATTATATGTTTTATCAATATAGATTTTAATTTTCTCGACGCTTGCGAAAGCTTCCTTATACTGCTGCTTTACCAAAATAAATAAGCCATTCTCATTATCAGGAGGTGGAGTACCGTTGATGAGACGTTGTGCAAAAAATTTCAAATGAGTGATAAAACGGTAATAAGCAAGGGACTCCTCATCGTACTCTAGCCTGAAATGGCGCTTCACGATATTTAGGATGTCGTTCATGATCTTGGTGATATTCACCATGTTAGGCATCTCTTCATTTAGTTCTGCATTCACCAGATGGAGCGCAATATGTCCGGCCTCATCTTCGGGAAGTCTGACTCCGAGCTTGGAATGTATAATTTGAAGCGCAGCTTTCCCAACCTCATATTCTTCTTTATAGAATTTTTTGATTTCCCAAAGCATGGCGTTTTTAATCTTCATCCCTTTTGAGAATCTCTCCAGCGCAAAACTGATATGATCTGTCAGACTAACATAAATACTGTCATCCAGCATTTTACCGAGCTGCAGTTTGGCGAAGTTAATAATCTCTTCTGAGAGCTCCATGTGCTCGATTGGAATCTCGGAAAGCAGCGTTTTTAGCTTATCTGAAAGTTTTTGATTACTTAAAGTGAATATCTTTTCAATTTTATCTTTTTCTAAAAAGTCTCCACGTTTTTTCTTAAAGGCCAGTCCTCTTCCCATAACTACTAGTTCAAAATTTTGGTCATCTATGACAGTAACAACATTGTTGTTTAACACTTTTTCGATCCGCATATTACAGCTCCTTACCTTTTCATTTTACGAAGCTAGCACTTTTTTATAGTATTCTATAATAAAAAATCGATCTCTAAGTAGCAGTACTAAGAGATCGATTCCATTCATACCTTATGACTCTTCAATAGATCACACTACAACAGTCAGCAAATCTTCACCCGGTGTAATAACTGTTTTATTGTTACCAATCACATCACTATAATTAGCCGTATTGGTAATAATTATCGGTGTTGTGCATTGATAACCTTCATTTTTTATTTGTTCAAAATCAAACTCAATCAATAGATCACCCTGTTTAACGGTTGCTCCTTCTTGCACCTTCACATCAAAGTATTTACCTTTTAGCTTCACGGTTTCTATACCGATATGAATCAAGACCTCAACACCCTCATCCGATACTACCGCAATACAATGACCTGTTCTGAAAATAGTGGATACAACTCCACTTACCGGTGAATAAAGCTTACCTTCTGTGGGTTCAATTGCAATCCCCTTGCCCATTGCTTCAGAAGCAAAGGCAGCATCATCTACTGAGGTTAACGGGATTACGTTACCAGCCAGAGGGCTTACAACGGTTGAACTTTTAACGGCGTGAGGGAGGATAACCCCGCTTTTTTCAGTATTCGTTTTTTCTTCTACAATATTCACTTTCTTTTTATCTTCATAACCAAATACCATGGTAATTACCATAGCCAATACAATGGTCACACCTGCTATAATCGCTTGAACGACCAGCGGAGAGAATGCGGGAAGACTTAATACGCTCACAAATGCGAAGACTTCCATCTTCACTTTGAAAAGACCACTAAGTGCTCCACCTACACCGCCGGCAATGGTTACATAAATGAAAGTTCGTTTGTAACGAGTCAGCAAACCGTAAATAATAGGTTCAGTTACACCGGAAAGCGCGCCTGGTATAAATGTACTGCCGGCCAATGTTTTCAACTGTTTGTCCTTTGTTTTCAGGAAGATACCCAACGCTACACCCAGCTGCGCGAAGATGGCCATGCCGGCCATTGCATATATTGGATCTCCACCCTTAGCAATGTTCTCAAGAATAATTGGCACAAGTCCCCAGTGCAATCCGAGTACAGTCAAATACGTCCAAGCTATTCCCACAATTGCCCCTGTAACAATACCGCTTTTCGTACTGAGGAACAAAATAGCGTCTCCAATTAAATTCCCTACATTCACGCCAAACGGTCCGAAAGCCAAAATAGTTAACGGAACAATGACAATCAAACATAGCATAGGGACCAAGAACATCTGCAAATCCTTGTGTATAAACTTTCTTAGCTGCTTATCCAATAAAGCGTATATACAGATGGCGATAAAAATCGGAAACACGCTTGATGAATAGTCCGAAATTACTAAAGGAATACCTAAAAAATGCGGAGATTCAACACTTGCTAATCCCGTAATATTAGGTTCAAGTAAAGCCGCACCGATACTGCCACCCACATAAGCATTCACACCCAGCCTAATCGATAACGTAATTCCTAAGAAAATGGGTAGAAAATAAAACACAGCATTACTAGCGCCGGCTAATACTTTGTAAGTTTCACTATCCGCACTTAGAACATGTAACGAAGCAAGTACGGTTAATAGCGCTTTCAACATACCCGCACCTGCTAAAGCACCAATCAGAGGCGAAAAGCTTCTAGAAATAACATCAAAAATCAGAGTCCCTATAGGTTTCTTTACCTTGTTCTCGCCAGAGTCACTGTTAGGGGATATGGATTTGGCAATTTCTTTATACACATCAGCAACATGGGTACCCACTATAACTTGAAACTGTCCCCCTTTGCTAACTACCCCAATAATCCCTTCCATTTTCCCCAAATTTTCTTTATCAGCTTTTTGCTCATCGTTAAGTGTGAATCTTAGTCGCGTGGCACAATGAATCACATTGTTAATATTTTTCTCCCCACCGACAGATTGGATAATGTCTTTACTTAGCTGTTCATAACTCATTTTTATACACCCCTCTGTAACAGATCAATTAATCACGGATATCAGGGAACACAAAAAAACCTAAATCACATCTATGTACGAGTGAGATTATCCCCGTAATCATAAATGAAACTTAGGTTTTGCCTGCTATGCAGTAGCAATCCTGATATCCGATTAATTTAATATTTACAAATTAACATGTTCAATTGATGATGTCAACAATAAACCAGGTCCTGTATAATATTGGATAACAAAAAAAGCCCTGATAGATCAAGAATATCTTGATTATCAGGACTTTTTTTTAGAACAGGCTTTGTCCGTTGGATTCAATTACTTCTTTGTACCAGTGGAAGGACTTCTTACGGTATCTCTCCAGTGTACCTGAACCATCATCATGACGATCTACATAAATGAAACCATAACGTTTCTTCAGCTCGGCGCTTGTTGCGCTAACCAAGTCGATGCAGCCCCAGCTTGTGTATCCCATAACTTCCACGCCATCAGCAATAGCTTCCGCTACTTGAACCAAATGATCTTGCAAATAATTGATCCGGTAATCATCGTTTACGATCTTCTCACCGTTCCCGTCTACAACCAGCTGATCGACGGCGCCAAGGCCATTTTCCACGATAAACAGCGGTTTTTGGTATCGGTCATAGAACATATTCATCACATAACGCAAGCCCTGCGGATCGATCTGCCAACCCCATTCGCTCGCTTCCAGATATGGATTCGGTACCCCGCCCAGCAGGTTTCCTTCTCCTCTGATCTGTTTCTCCGGATCGGCCGTTTCACATGTGCTCATATAGTAACTGAACGATATGAAATCCACGGTATGCTTCAGAATTTCCTCGTCCCCTGGCTCGAAATGAATGTGAATTCCATTTTCCTTAAAGAACCGTTTCATATAGCCTGGATAATAACCTCTGCTATGAACATCCGCAAAAAACATATTTTTGTGATCACTTTGCATCGCCTTGATCAAGTCGTCCGGATGCGGAGTGAGCGGATAAATTGGCATGCTCAGCACCATGCAGCCTATTTTGAAATCAGGATTGATCTCATGACCGATTTTTACCGCCAAAGCACTTGCAATGAACTCATGGTGAATGGCCTGATACAGATCCTGCTTACTCAATTTTTCCAATGGAGTATTGATTCCGCCACTCATAAATGGGAACTCTAGGATAGAATTGATCTCGTTAAAGGTCAGCCAGTATTTGACCTTGTTCTTGTAACGATTAAAGATCGTTCTCACATAACGCTCGTAAAATTCCACCATCTTACGGTTAACCCATCCATCATACTCTCGTGCCAAATGCAGCGGGGTCTCATAATGGGAGATCGTAACTAGCGGTTCGATGCCGTATTTATGACACTCGTCGAACAGGTCGTCGTAGAACTGCAAGCCCTGTTCATTCGGCTCCAGCTCGTCCCCTTTCGGGAAAATCCGGGACCAGGCAATAGACGTCCGGAATACTTTAAAGCCCATTTCCGCAAACAGCTTAATATCTTCTTTATATCGGTGATAGAAATCGATACCAATTAACTTCATGTTATCGTCGGTAGGAACTTCTGTAGGCGCAGACTTAATGCCATGCGGCATGACATCTTGGGTAGACCAGCCTTTGCCATCATCCTGATATGCTCCTTCAAGCTGGTTAGCGGCTACAGCCCCACCCCATAGGAATCCTTCTGGAAATTGTAAGTTCATATTTCTTCCCGCCTTTGCTATTGTGATAGTATAGGTTTACTGCTCTAATCCGAATCCTAAACCTTGGAACGCGTTACATGTCAAGGATTAATCTTGCAAAGGAGATAAGCCGATGTCCACACTTGACGAAATTGCTAAGCTGTCGGGCTTTTCCAAAGCTACGGTATCCCGAGTCCTGAACGATTCTCCCCATGTCAGCAAGGAAACTAGGGAGAAAATTCTCGCCATTATGAAAGAGACGGACTATGTTCCCAATCGGAATGCCATATCTTTATCCAAAGGCCAAACCCAGCAAATCGGCATGATTACCTTAGACCTCAACGAGCTTATTTTGTGCTTCATGAACAGCTTCGTCGAAATTTCCGGCCATTACGGATATCAGACGATTATTTATACCACTGGTGGAGATAAACAAAAGGAACTTCAGGCCTTCGAGGATCTCAAACAAAAAAGAGTCGACGCTCTGCTTATTCTGACCGCTGTTAACGATAAAAATGTCATAACTTCCTACTGCAAATACGGCCCGATTGTGTCTTGGCAACGTATGGACCATCCTGAAATACCGTCAGTTGCCATGAACCAATATGACGGATATGCACTCGCTCTAGAGCATTTGATAGAGCGGGGTTATACGCGTATCGCTAATGCTTTTGGCCGCCCAAGCAGCATAAATACCCAGAGTAGACGACTAGCTTATGAGCAAATCATGACCAAATATAATCTTCCCATCGTTGAGAAATGGTATTACTCCACGATTTATGGAATCCGTGACGGAGAGCAATTGGTGCGAACCCTAATTGGACAACCCGATCAGCCGGATGCTATTCTGTGCTCCAATGATTTGGTGGCGGTGGGCGTTCTGAGCGAAGCACGTAGACAGCAGCTGGATGTGCCCCGTGATCTAGCCATCGTTGGTTTTGATAATTCGGAGCTGTCGCAGACGCTCGGAATTACCACTGTTCGGAATCCGATTGCGGGACAGGCGGAGAACGCCTTTCTTCTGCTGGCTCCAACCCTGCTTGGACTGGATATGGAGCTGCAGCCCCTATCGTTCCAACTGATCGAACGGGAGACAACATAGGTTGCCCATTCTCAGAAGATTCCGACTGTACATTCCATAAAAAAACAGTAAAATTGTATTGAAAATTTTGATGAAGATAGGTGTTTTTTATGACAAATAATGTATTGAATCCTAGGGTTGATAAATTCTTAAGTAAAGCGAAACAATGGCGGGAAGAATATGAGCAGTTGAGAACGATCGTGCTTGATTGCGGGCTGACCGAAGATTATAAGTGGATGCATCCATGTTACACATTTGATGATAAAAACATAGTATTAATTCATGGATTTAAAGAATATTGTGCGCTTCTCTTTCACAAAGGTGCCTTGTTACAGGATCCCAATGGGATTCTAATTCAACAAACAGAAAATGTGCAGGCAGCGCGCCAAATTCGGTTTACGAATGTGCAACAAATCGTTGAAATGGAAGCTGTTCTGAAAGCCTACATTCAAAATGCCATAGAAGTTGAAAAAGCGGGTTTGGAAGTCGAATTAAAAAAGAAAGAGGATTACCTCATTCCTGAAGAGCTTCAGACCAAATTCGCTGAACTTCCTGGCTTGAAAACTGCTTTTGAAGCCTTAACGCCTGGACGGCAAAACGCATATATTTATCATTTTTCTCAAGCGAAACAATCCAAAACCCGCGTATCCCGAATTGAAAAATTCATCCCGCAAATCCTTGAGGGTAAGGGATTAAATGATTAGCGTTGCTGACAATGAGTCAATTAAGCCTTAGGGTTTATTGGCTCTTTTTTTAAATTGTCTTCTTTTAACTGCTTGTAATAATCCTCAACAAAGGCCTTGAACTTTTTAGCGACATTAGTCATGTACCGGTTGGTATACCATGAGATTTCAATGGTGCGGGTACTTATGGGTTCTTCAATGGGAAGAAGCACAACAGAGGATCCTTGAGAACCCCCCCAAGTTACAGCGGGGATAAAAGAAACCCCTAGTCCCGAACGGACTAGACTGCGTACCATCGAAGGCTCATCGCATTCATAAATGATACGCGGAGCAAATCCGGCGGCGTGACAGAGAGAATCCGTCGTTTCGCGCAGCTGCTTGCCTATTTTCAAACTGATAAAACCGTCTTTCGCGAGTTCATTCAGACGTACACTTTTACGGGTTGCGAGCCTGTGCTCATTAGGAACCGCCAGCAGGATTTCTTCCGTTAATACCGGTGTGGACACTGTTCCTGGAATCTTGAGCGGAGTAGAAGAAATACACAAATCAAAAGCCGGATAACGTGAGATCTCCTGATCCTGCTGCAATAGCTTGAATTGAGCTTCCGGGTACTTCTGACGAAATAATGTGATCATATCCGGAAGCAAATAGGAACCCGCTTGGATAAAAATCACCACAGTTCCTGTCGGTCGCTCAGACAAGTCCAATAGCTCTGTTTTCCCCTCCTCTAACGTTTGTAGGGCTAAATCAACTTTCACAAGAAACCGCTTTCCATATTCATTTAATCGAATGTATTTTCCTGTGCGATCAAACAATTTGACGTTTAATTCGCCCTCAAGATTTTTGATCATTTTACTAATAGCAGGCTGTGAGATTTGGAGTATTTCGGCTGCCAGGGTCATATTCTCAAGCTTTGCAACCGTTTGAAAGTACCGAAGCGAAAGTAAATCCAACGAAACCACCCTCTTCTATAACCTTAGAGTTATGTATTTTATATATAATAATATATTTTTCATCATCATAGCAGAACACTATAATAAAGAGAATTAAAAATACATAAGAATCTGCAGGAGAAAGGGGAACTATAAATGAGCACACGAGAACCCATGGAAGAAATTATTACAGTCTCTAGTGGTCAGCTTAAGGGCATACGTCTGCCAGCACTTGGGGCGATCGCATGGTTAGGGATTCCTTATGCGGAACCTCCCATAGATAAGCTCAGATGGAAAGCACCGCGTGAGATAGAACCTTGGACAGGTGTATTGCCTGCATGCCATTTTAATAATAGCAGTGTCCAATTCATTCAAGGGGAACCTGGCGGCAGTGAAGATTGCCTCTTTTTGAATATTTGGCGACCGGATCATGCCGAGGCAAGCTTACCCGTATTCGTCTTCCTCCACGGCGGCGGAAATATTGGGGGTTCGGGACGGGATTTTCAAGGTGGAGAATTGGCGTGTAAGACAAATAGTATAGTGGTTACAGTGAACTACCGTTTAGGAGCAATGGGATTTTTCCGGCATCCCTCACTCCGAACCGGGGACCCCTTGGATGACTCAGGAAATTACGGTCTCCTCGATGTTCTTCATGCGCTAAAGTGGCTGCACAATAACATTATTTGCTTTGGGGGAAATCCAGGGAACATAACATTAGGGGGCCAGTCTGCAGGTGCAAGAAATGCATTAGCTGCTTACCTTTCACCGCTGGGCAGAGGGCTCTTTCATAAGCTTTTTATTATGAGCGGAGGTTTAACAACGGCTGTTACGGAGCAAAGCGAAGAAAAAGCAGATGACATTTTAACAGAGTTATTAATAAAAACAGGAATGGTCAGCACTCAAGATGAGGCAAGAGTATGGATTTCCACACAATCTGCGGATAAGATTTCCGCCTTCCTATATCGTCAGAATGCCTTTCACTTTGTCGAAATCATTCGTGAGACGGGGCTTCAGATGGCTGCTTTTCCCCATTTGATCGAAGATGGCACGGTCATTCCTATTGGTGGCTTCGACAATCTAAATAACCGCGATCACCCTTCCCTGCCGATCATCCTTGGCAGCACTGCCAGCGAATTCTCCGAGTTCACTTTATGGGATACTCATTTCTTCTCCCTAGTGCAAAAGGAAGAGTTAGCCGGAAATCTGGAAGAAAAGAAGCTCTATGAAGCTGCAGTCCAATATGGGAGCGATCTGTATGCAGAATTTAATGTAGAGCAGACTACAGAGATATTATTAAGTGCAATTCCGGAGATGCCCATCTATGCTTACCGCTTCGCCTGGGGGTTAAGAGACGGAGTGATCGATCCTTATATCCGTTTTCTTATGGGTGCCCCGCATGGTGCAGACATCCCCTTCTATACAGGTGACTTTTCCGGTGTCCAGGAAAGATTTCCTGCGGATGTAATTTCCGAGCATAACGAGCCTGGGCGTAACATGCTCTCTTCCCTAATGAGGGACTATTTACGGCATTTCCTATATACCGGTAATCCTAATGCTGAGGGACAACCTGCTTGGCAACGATACACCCCTAATCCCCGGTCTGCGGAAATTCTCTGGTTAGATGCTAGCCAGGATCAAACTATTGTTCAATCCGTCTGCAAACTTGTAAAAAAAGATATCCTGTCCCAAATGGACAATGATCCCCGTTTAGCAGCAGAACAGCGCAATTGGCTAAAAAACAATTTATTTGCGGGACGTTTTTTCTGGTAAGATAAATGATTGTAGAATTCACGTAAAGGAAGGAACATGCTGTTGTGCTAACTTACTTACTGCTCTTAGTCATCGGGCTAGCAGCTGGCATTTCCGGTTCATTGGTCGGACTTGGCGGCGGGTTCATCGTTGTGCCTGCGTTGGCTTTCCTTTTTCCTGATATGGAGCCTTCACATCTGGCTGGAACATCAATGGCGATGCTGCTTTTCAACTCCATCTCAAGTACGTATGTGTACGCAAAGCAGAAGAGAATCGATTATCAAGCAGCGCTCACCTTTGCCGCCGTTTCGATTCCGGGTTCAGTAATAGGTGCACTCTTTACCAAGCAAATGGGCGGGAGAATGTTTTTCGTAAGCTTCGGTATTTTCTTAATCCTTGTCGCTTTATTGCTCTTGTTCAAGCCGAATAAACCCATCCATTGGCCTTTCAAACCAACCGTGAAGCGAAGCTTTTCCGATAATAGCGGTGCTCATTTCGAATATGCTTATCATATGCCTACCGGCATAATCATCAGTTTTCTTGTTGGCTTTGTAGCAAGCCTATTTGGGATTGGCGGCGGGAGTCTTATGGTTCCGACAATGACCTTACTTCTCGGCTTTGCCCCCCATATCGCTGTTGCAACTTCTATGCTTCAAATTTTCCTGTCAGCTATCGTAAGCACCACAACACATGCCTTTTTATTGAATGTTGAATGGTTTATGGTGTTAGCCCTAGCACCTGGCGCAATTATCGGCGGTCAAATTGGCGCACGCCTGGCAAAACGCCTTCCTGCCAAGCTGCTTTTAAAGCTATTAGCCGTTTTTCTCATCATCGTTTCGCTTCGTTTGATGATGAAAGGGTAGGTCATTATGTAAAAAGTCCTGATGGATCAAGAGTTTCTTGATCCTCAGGACTTTTTTATTGTGACTGTGGGACTGATTCCTTGATATCAACGACATTTCAAATTGCAAGGCAGAAACGGATCCCTTCTTCTATCATAATTTAGCCCCCTATAAATAAGCGACTTGGCCAATCCTATCGAATTTTAAGTCTCTTCAGGATTTCTTTAGAATTCCCCCACCTAATTCCTCAGTTTTTTTAGTTAAGATTTCTGTATTGAAGTAAGCGAAGGAGGTGGCATATTGGCCAGTAATACCGTCTTAGAGCTAATCAATCAGTATGGATATCTGATTTTTTATCTTGCTTTCACGTTAGGCCCTTTTGGAATTCCAATCCCTAATGAAATTACAATCCTCACTGGAGCTACCCTAAGCCACATGGGGATTATCAATTCCTGGATGACTTATTTCTGCATTTTATCAGGGCTATTAACGGCCTTTACGGTTGCCTACTTTGCAGGTAAATTCTTTGGGCAAAAGCTGAAGTGCAAATTTGAAGCTAACAGACATTTTAAAAAAGCAGAGCAGATTCTAAAAAAACGTGGGTGTACAGCTATGTATATCGGCATGTTTATTCCAGTTGTACGTTACATCATTCCCATGTTGATCGGGCTCAGCGGTACAAGCTATAAACGATTTGCCCTTATTTCATATCCCAGTGCTTTAAGTTGGACCTTACTGTTCTTTTTTGTAGGAACGTACTTTGGAGATCACATCCTATCAAAATTAATAAACATCTAAATCAATTCTAAAATTATGGAGGAATTCCGAATGAGCTTCAATGAAAAACTCTTATTTTTAAGAAGTTTTATTCATGATCCAAAACAGGTAGGCAGTGTTACCCCGAGTTCCCGGTTTCTGGCACACAGCATGGTTAACCAAGCCCCTTGGCATGAAGTTAAAGCAGTCGCTGAACTTGGATCAGGTACAGGTGCAATCACCCGTGTAATCAATACTAAGGTAACTAGTACAACGAAAGTGTTACTATTTGAGATGGATAAAACCATGAGGCATAACCTGAAGACAAGCTATCCGGACTTTTCCTGTTATCATAATGCTGCTAGTTTAGTAGAAACAATTAAAAGTTCACATATTCATCAGTTGGATTGTATTTTTAGTGGGCTGCCCTTTTTCAATTTTGAGCCCGAATTAAGAAATACATTGGTTGAACAGATCTACCAATCCCTTAAACCTGAGGGATTATTTATTGCCTTTCAGTATTCACTTCAAATGAAGAAGCAACTCTCCGAATATTTTAATATTGATACAATAAAATATGTGCCATTTAATTTCCCTCCCGCTTTCGTCTACGTCTGTCGTAAAAGGGAAACATAATAAAATAACTATAGAAGAGGGGCAGCTTCCATTGAATACAATTCTTGTTGCAGATGATGATTCTGAAATTCGAGATGTGATTCATGTTTACTTAAGAAATGAAGGTTACCAAGTGCTTGAAGCTGCAGATGGTCAAGAGGCGTTGAGTACAATACAAACAACATCCATTCAACTGGTTATCCTGGATGTCATGATGCCTCAAATGGACGGTATCACAGCCTGTCTCAAAATTAGGGAAATATCAAATATCCC
The DNA here is from genome assembly GCF_038002725.1 of Paenibacillus sp. FSL H7-0323. Lineage (NCBI taxonomy): Bacteria > Bacillati > Bacillota > Bacilli > Caryophanales > Paenibacillaceae > Paenibacillus > Paenibacillus sp. FSL H7-0323. The sequence goes on from NZ_JBBODB010000001.1 coordinate 3,959,890, forward strand.
AATTATTATGCTCTCAGCCAAGCAAGAGGACATTGATAAAATCACGGGTCTAACTACCGGGGCAGACGATTACATGATCAAACCGTTTAATCCACTGGAACTACTGGCCCGTGTAAAAGCTCAGTTACGGCGTCAGTCCTTAATTGGAAAGGAAGAATTCAACTCTCTGCTTATAATTAAAAACCTGATCATAGATAAAAATAAACATTCCGTAAAGTTAAATGGAATTGAAGTTTCATTAACTCCACTAGAGTTTGCGATTTTAACCCTGCTTGCAAGCCGGCCTGGGCAAGTTTATAGTTCGGAGCAAATTTACGAGAGTGTATGGAAAGAGCCTTACGGATATTCTGACAATACCGTAATGGTTCATATTCGTAACTTAAGAGAAAAATTAGAGGAAAATCCAAGAGAACCTCTGTATATTAAGACAGTCTGGGGAGTTGGTTACAAAGTTGATTAAAATCATACGAAATCTACAAATAAATAAACGCATTCAATCCAATATCTTAATCAGGATGGTGTTGAGTTTCATAATTACCATTGCGATAAATACCTCACTTAGCATCTTGTTCTTTCATTTTGGAAATGCAACAAAATTGGATTGGGTGTTCAATTTTCTTGCCTACCTTCTTACTCCGATGTTTTTCATTATTTTCGTTATTACTTTTTTTACATTGACCCGGCGAATCGTCAAAGATTTAATTGCGCTGGAACAAGGACTTCAGATTATATCCGAAGGTAATTTGAGTTATCGGGTAAATGTTGTGCGCCAAGATGAACTAGGACTGGTGGCTTTGAACATCAACCGGATGGCAGAGCGCTTAGAGCAACAGATCATCAAGGAACGCGAAATAGAAAAATCCAAGATGGAGATGATCACGGGGATTTCACACGACTTACGTACCCCTCTTACAAGTATTATCGGGTATATTGAGCTTTTACGTACAGAATCGTACCAAGATAAAAAAGAATACACACGTTTTATTCAAAACACCTATAACAAGGCGCTTCATTTGAAGAAACTCCTCGATGATTTGTTTGAATATACCCGACTTAATTCGGTGGACTCCCGTTTAAATCTGGAGAGAATCGATTTGTCACAGCTTTTGAATCAATTATTGTTCGAATTCGAACCAATCGCTCAAGAAAACAATGTGCATCTTATAAAAGATATAGATAAGAGTCCAATCATCACCTTAATCGACAGTGAGAAAATAGCCAGAGCCATAGATAATCTACTTATGAACGCCTTAAAATATTCCATCAGCCCGGGAAGCATTAGCATACGAATTACAACTGATTCTGTACACTGTACCATTGAGATTGAAAATAAAGGAACTCCCCTCTCACAGGATCAAGAAAACCGTCTATTTGACCGATTTTATAAGGTTGACCACTCAAGAAAAAGCCAGGGAATTCAAACCGGAGCAGGACTTGGTCTTTCGATAGCTAGGAATATTGCTGAGTTGCACAAGGGTACTTTAACGCTTAAACACACTCATGACGTCTTCACATTCCAACTGAGATTGCCTTTCGGAGAGGATTGCTAATTGATTATGTCTGAATACTTACTTTTCTTACAAGGCTTCCTCAAAGATCCAAAGCGGGTAGGAAATATTCTACCCAGTTCGCAATTATTAGCCAATAAAATAGTCCAGTCTGTACAATGGCATAATGTAAATGCCGTTGCAGAACTTGGAGCTGGTACAGGTGCTATTACACATCTCATGACATCACAATTAACGAATTCTACAAAAGTGCTTTTGTTTGAGCGGAATAAAAAAATGAGAGAACACTTAAAAGCAATTTATCCGGAATGCATTTTCCATTCCAACGCCAGCTACTTACTCAAGAAATTGAACCAGGAAGGCATCCGTGAGTTAGATTGCATAATTTGCGGATTACCATTTTTTAATTTTTCAATTGAAATGCGTGACAAAATCCTACATCAGATTGTTAAGTCACTTAAACCAGGCGGAATTTTAGTTGCATATCAGCACTCGCTGCACATGAAAAAAAGATGGGCTAAACAACTACTTATTGAGAAAATTGAATTTGTGCCTTACACTTTCCCTCCAACATTCGTATATATTTGTCGTAAAAAAGAATGACAGATGAATATTCGGAAAACAGTAATTTCTAAAGAATGTATAAGTATTGAGAATGGAAATGACCAGGCCAATATGCAGCCAATACTGTTGCAGGATTATAAAAAAGTCCTGATGATCAAGATTATCTTGATCATCAGGACTGGATTTAGTGTGAGAAAACTACGTTACAAACGGTGATAATTTATCCCCGCTGTCTCATTCCCTCAAACAGCAAAATCGTCGCCGCCATTGCGGCGTTCAGCGATTCCGCGCGGCCTGCCATCGGGATGATGATACTCTTGTCCACGAGTCGCGCCGTTTCCGGCGAGATGCCTTTGCCTTCGCTGCCGATCAGCAGCCACTGGCTGCCGTGGAAATTGTGCTCATAGCACGATTCTTCGCCCTGCAGCGAAGTGCTCACCAGCAGCGCCCCATTTTCCCGGGCCTGTGGCAAAATCTCACTTAACTCTCCCTCCACCACCGGAAGATGGAACATCGAGCCCATCGTGGACCGGATGGTCTTCGGATTATAGAGGTCGGCACAGCCTTGTCCGAGGATCACTCCGTCTGCTCCCGCTGCATCCGCACTGCGGATGATGGTGCCAACATTGCCGGGATCCTGCACGCCGTCCAGCACAACCACAAGGCTATCCTTCTTCGCTAGGATAGCTTCTACAGCCTGCTGTTCCTTCCGCACGATGGCGAACACCGGCTGCGGCGTATTGGTGCTGCTGCATTTTGAGATGATCGCCGCCGAAACGCCAATCACTTCCATTCCCTGAACGGCCTGAAGCAGCCCCTTAAGTTCAGCAGGCATTCCTTTGTCGAGGTCATAAGCTAGGCATTCCACATCTGCTTCAGCCAGCAGTGCTTCTTGAACCAGATGAACGCCCTCTACGATATATTTACGAGCCTTGTCACGATGCTTTTTCTCCTGTAACCCGGCCCACTCTTTAACCCGCGTATTTTGCGGAGACATGATTTCCATAAAGTCTTCCTTTCTTCTGCCTTGCCATTTATTCTTTGTTCCTACTGATACGCCATCTCCAGCTTCGTCAAATTATCCTTATGCCCAACAATAACAAGGATATCGCCATCGATCAGGCGATCCTCTGCACGGGGAGAGATGTTCATTTCTTCACCTTGGCGAATGGCCATTACGTTGCAGCCAAATCTTGCGCGGATGTCGAGCTCCTGTAGATTTTTTCCGAGCATCGGTCCGGATACCTTCATATCCAGAATACTGTAGTCCGGCGACAGCTCAATATAATCCAATATATTAGGCGAAGCAAGATGATGCGCAACCCGCATTCCCATATCCCGTTCAGGATAAATCACCTTGTCCGCACCAATTTTGCTTAATACTTTGCCGTGCAGTTCACCTTTGGCTTTTGCCAGAATTGCAGGCACACCCAGGTCTTTTAGGATAAGTGTTGTCAGGATGCTAGCTTGTATGTCCTCGCCAATGGCTACAACCACCACATCAAAATTGCGAATACCAAGGGCACGCAGCGCCTCCTCATCCGTGGAATCTGCAGATACGGCATGAGTTACAATACTTGAAATTTCCTGTGTTCGCTGCTCGTCAGCATCAATCGCAAGTACATCAAACCCCATGCCGCTGAGCGCCTTAGCAACACTAGATCCGAAACGCCCCATACCGATGACGGCATATTGTTTTTTGGCCATGTCTATGTACCTCCCGTAGCATTCTATATCTCAAACAGTATAGCATAAGCCAAGAAGAAACGTCATTGCCGTCCTTATGGATGACAACCGTTTCTCGTAGGAATATAAGGATGATATATATGTGTCAAACTTATACTATCTTATATTTGGACAAAAACTTGAATTTCCAGCACCTTTGCAGGGCACATTATAACGAGGTCAATATCACTATATTTTCAAAAAAGGAGGTACATTATGCCCGTTACCATTGACTTGCGCCAGGCGATTATTCATAAAGTGCACGGTCAATCTGAAGAGGATTTACGTCATATGATTGAAGGCTCTGTGGATGGTCCGGAGGCAGCACTCCCGGGACTTGGCGCCGTGTTCGAAATGATCTGGAAGGATTTAGATCCCGCTAAGCAAGATAGGTTGGTTACCATGCTACATGATCACCTGGAGACTATTACCCCTGGGGATATCACATCGTAAACTGACCGCAACTAGTCAAAAACCTCCGCTCACCATGGTGTAACTTCACCTATGGAGGCGGAGGTTTTATTATTACATTCAGAAAGTTATAGCGTCCTAATTATAGTAATGCTTTTGGAGCCATTTCCAGGAATTTAGCTGTCGGGTTCTTATCCATCGCTGTCCGCATAGCATATTCGTTCTCGAACAACACGACAAAATTGCCCTTCTTATCCGTCACCAACGTTGAGTTGATTCTGAATTTGCTCGCATCCGGCTTAGTATCATCTACAATCCAACGTGCAAACTGGTATGGCATTCTCTGCAACTGAACATCCACACCATATTCACCCTTCATGCGGTACTCAAACACTTCAAACTGCAGTTGTCCAACTACACCAAGCAAAATATCGTCAAAGTTGACCGTGCGGAACACCTGGATCATGCCCTCTTCAGTCAGCTGATCGACACCCTTCTGGAACTGCTTTGATTTCAATGCATTTTTTATACTCACTTTAGCAAAAATCTCTGGTGAGAACGTTGGCAGCTCATCGAATTCCATATCTCCTGCTTGGCTCAAGGTATCACCAATTCTAAAAATACCTGGATCAAACAGACCGATGATATCTCCCGGATAAGCTTCCTCTACGATATCGCGGTCTTGCGCCAAAAATTGCTGTGGTTGCGCCAGCTTGATATCTTTACCGGCACGTACATGCTTCACGCTCATACCCCGTTCGAATTTCCCGGACACAATACGCAGGAAAGCAATCCGGTCACGGTGAGCCGGGTTCATGTTCGCTTGAATTTTGAACACATAACCAGTGAATTTCTCATTCGTTGGTTCTACTACCCCTATAGTACTGCGGCGTGGTTCAGGCTTCGGTGCCAGATCCAAGAAATTATCGAGGAAAGTCTGTACGCCAAAATTGTTGATCGCACTGCCAAAGAACACAGGTGTGAGTTCACCACTTAATACTTTTTCATAGTCAAAAGCATCGCCTGCTACATCCAGCAGCTCCAGATCCTGACACAGTTGATCATGCAGATACTCTCCAGCCATTTCACGAATGATTGGATCACGGTATCCGTCAACCTTTTGAACCTTGATTACGGAATGATCGTCACCTTGGAACAGCTCTACCTGATTTTTCATCCGGTCATACACGCCGCATAGCTCACGTCCGCTACCGATCGGCCAGTTCATTGGCACAGAACGAATACCAAGAACCTGCTCCAGCTCTTCCATCAGATCAAACGGGCTACGTCCTTCACGGTCCAGCTTGTTAATAAAGGTAAAGATCGGAATGCCCCGTTTAGCACATACTTGAAACAGTTTAGTGGTTTGGGCTTCCACACCTTTTGCCACGTCAATAAGCATGACCGCACTATCCGCTGCAGTTAGGGTACGGTAGGTGTCCTCACTGAAGTCTTGGTGACCCGGTGTATCCAAAATGTTCACGCGATGATTCAAATAATCAAACTGCATCACGGAAGACGTTACAGAAATCCCCCGCTGCTTCTCAATTTCCATCCAGTCACTCGTCGCATGTTTATTCGCTTTACGGGCCTTAACCGTTCCCGCCAGACGGATCGCGCCACCGAATAACAGCAGTTTCTCCGTTAAAGTTGTTTTACCCGCATCCGGGTGGGAAATGATCGCAAAGGTTCTGCGTCTATCCACTTCCTTTTGCAGCTTCTGATCTATTGCTTTGTTCATTACGCATATCCCTTCATATATAAAATTCCTGCTTCTGCTTCAATTACACTGGGGTTCATCAAATCGGTGCTCTGCTCATTGTTCATACCCCTTCATTTCTGAATGAATAGCTCTTAGGTCTAGCTCCAGTCCGCTTCAAGTGAAAGCATCCTCTAAAGTATATCAAAATCCGGCAGACATTATCTACTAAAAAGCGCGTGCCGCAAAATATCTCCCAAATGGTCTGGATTATGATCCCCACATATCATCGCTCAAGAAAATAGATGTATTTCCTACACTTACTTGAAGTATTAGCATTTTCATTAGCCTTTAGTTGCATTTGATGCAATTAAAAATAAGTTGTGCACGCTTTTCCGCCTTATCCGGTGATTATAGTTGCAGAAAATACATCTAAAAAACTAATCACAACGAGATAAGCGATTTTAATTGTACAAAGTGCAGTTATTAGAACAGTGCCCAGATCCCCTAAATACCGCCTGAAGTCCGATCTTTTAGATCTTAGCATTACAAAAAATCTCCCTGCATCCTCTGCAGGGAGATAGCATTAACTCAAGGTTTAGTTATTCTTCAGCCAAACCACATTATCTTCATCTTGGCCGTTTACAGGCCACCAATGGAAACCTTCTTTAGCAAGCAGTTCATCTGCTTCCACTGGACCCCAAGAGCCAGCAGGATAAGAAGATAAGTCGCTAGACTCTTCGCTCCATGCTTTCGCAATACGATCCACGAATGACCATGCCGAGGATACCTCATCCCAACGAGTGAAATAAGTGGAATCGCCGCGTGCGGCATCATGTAACAAGCGCTCATATGCTTCCGGAGAATTGATTCCAACCAGGCAGCTCTGACAGAAGTCCATAGCCAGCGGTTGAATCTCAGACTCTGAACCTGGTTTCTTGGCATTAATCTTTACATAAATGCCTTCCATTGGGTTCACACGGATTACAAGGAGGTTAGGCTCAAGTTTATGCTTTTGTCCCAAATAAACGTTGGTTGGCATACCTTTGAACTCAACTACCACTTCCGTCGTCTTCACTGGGAGACGTTTACCTGTACGGATGTAGAAAGGAACTCCAGCCCAGCGGAAGTTATCTACAAATACACGGGCAGCAAAATACGTCTCTGTATTCGACTCAGGGTCAACCTTATCTTCCTGACGGTAAGCAGGAAGGGTTTTGCCTTGGTGTAAGCCTTGAATATATTGTGCTCTTACGACATTCTCACGCACCTCATCAGATGTCGCATAAGGACGAAGGGAACGAAGTACCTTCACTTTCTCATCCCGAATATCTTCTGCGAGCAGACGGCTTGGTGGTTCCATAGCAATCATAGTCAGCAGTTGCAGTATATGATTCTGGCCCATGTCCCGTAAGGCTCCCGCATGGTCATAGTAACCACCGCGTTCTTCTACACCTACGGTTTCGCCAAGTGTAATTTGAATATTGGCAATATGTTTATTATTCCAGAGCGGTTCGAAAAAAGCATTAGCAAAACGAATCACTTCGATATTCTGTACCATTTCTTTACCAAGATAGTGGTCAATCCGGTAAATTTCCTCTTCTTTGAAGACCTGACGAATCTGTTCGTTCAGCTGTTCAGCCGACTCCAGATTATAACCAAAAGGCTTCTCAATTACGAGGCGATTCCAACCCGTACTATCCAGCATCCCGCCAGCTTTAAGATTGAAGGAGACACTGCCGAACAATTCAGGCGCCAGCGCAAGATAGAACATCCGATTGCCCGGAATACTGAATTTCTCTTCAAGAACTTCAGTTTGTGCTCTTAACTCGCGGAAACCATCAATATTGTTAATGTCCAGAGATTTGTATTCGAAATGCTGAACAAACTCATTCCATTCGCTTTCTTCTCCCGCTTTGTAACGGCAGAATTCAAGGATGGATTCCTTCACATCACTTCTAAATTCTTCCTGAGTACGCGGGCGCCGCGCCACGCCAATTACCGCAAAATCTTGTGCCAGCTTACCTTCACGGTACAAGCTGTAAATCGCCGGGAAAAGCTTACGCCGGGCTAAGTCTCCGGTTGCCCCAAAGATAAAAAAGACAGCACCGGGTGTGTGCAGTGCATCAAGGGTTTGATTTTCAGCCATGGCTCCTCATCTTTCTGTATGTAATATAGTTTATTGACATGCTCAGCGTCGGTACTAACATAAGGTGAATAACGACGTTATGTCATTTTAGCATATTCCTAAAAAGGATGCTATCACATTCCTGACAAATACTCTCGGGATTTCGCAAATTTCAATTAATATTTCTTATTATTAACTATATCTGCGCTTATATAAGAGAAAAATGTCAATATTCGATGGTTATTAAAGGAAAGCCTATAGTTACGCGGTTTGTCCCCTTCTGATCTTCATGATGCACTGCGATTTGGGCAGAAACTGACTGATTTCCACTCATCACGAAGCGATTCAAATTAGGAATCGAATACGTACGGCTAACCGTTGAGATATCCTTGTAGCTTTCTCCTCCGGTCACAGCTTCAAACCGGTCATGCATCAATGACTCCGTCTGTGCTAGAACTTTTTCAGGTGCTCCCTGTTCTTGCGCGCTTCCTTGAAGGGATACATTCCATTCCGCCTTAATTTTATTCTGTTCAAGAATCATACTTACTTCACGAGCAGCCGCTTGAAAGCTGGCTTCATTTTGCAGATCAGCCGCTTCTAACGTTACAATCACATAACTGTTGCCTTCGCTAAGCTCACTCCAAAATAAGGAGAGCCGCGATTCATATGGTTTTACAGCTTCTGTACGATACGTCATATGTCCATCTTCCTCAGTACCTGACGGTACATTCAATCCGAGACTTGTGCTTAGCTTAGCAACTTCGGCAGACAGATCCGCGTAATTGCTGCTTTCTCCCTGCCACTTTAACACTAAACGCAGCGGTGAATCAGAAACGGTTGTTTCTTTTCCGAGATCAATTAAGCTCACAAGAGCATGATTCAGTTCGGCTCCTGTTGAAGCTTGGTTAACGCCCTCATCAAGAACGGTTGAATTCGCTTTAACACTTTGCAGATTAACTAGCAGAGCCGCAGCGCAGCACACGATTATCATTATAAAAAAAGTCCTTTTTTTTGTTCCGTTGTTCAGCTTCATCTTCCGCATATGTCATTCTCCCTTCGAACCTCTCTAGCAATCTACTAGACAGTATGTTCGAATTAGGAGATTCTATACCTGAAATATCCCCACCAAGTGAGGGTTTATACTTCGATGCGTACTCAAGTACTTTGCGGGAGCCCCAAAACACACTTTCTTGTACAATAAAAAGGACTGAAGCAGAGGCTTCAGTCCTTTATTGTTATTCAGCTAGTCCATTTTTATATGCATAAATTGCTGCTTGGGTCCGGTCTTCCACGCCCAGCTTCGCGAGAATATTCGTCACATGAAATTTCACAGTTTTGATTCCAATAATTAGTTGATCGGCAATATCCTGATTGGATTTACCTTGCGCCAACAGACGTAATACTTCCATCTCGCGCTCCGTAAGCTCTTTATAAGCAGGTGATTCTCCTTTTGCATTGTTTCTAAAACGGTTCATCATTTTAGAGGCCACCTGTGACTCAAGCACGGACTGTCCTCTTGCCGCAGCGCGGATCGCATCCGCCACTTCACTAGCCCGCGAAGTCTTCAGCAGGTAACTAAAAGCGCCCGCTTCAATAACAGGATACATCTTTTCATCGTCCAAATAGCTTGTAAGAACAATAACTTTGATCTCTGGGTACTGCTTCATCAGCTGTTTAGTCGTTTCTATGCCATCCATCCCATCCATTACGAGATCCATTAAGACCACATCGGGATTGTACTCCTGAGCCAGCCGAATGCCTTCTTCTCCACTTCCAGCTTCACCTACGACCTCAATTCCATCCTCGGTACCTAAAACCGCTGCTAGTCCGATCCGTACCATTTCATGATCATCTACGAGTAGTACTTTAATCGCTTCCTCCATCTCCATGGTTACTCTTTCCTCCTATTATTCATTGACTAACGGAACGGTAATCTCAATACGCATCCCTTTACCCGGAGCGGTAATGAACTGAATGGAGCCTCCGATTTCATTAATCCGCTCCTGCATGTTCGACAAACCATAGGAAGCTTGTTTGGTGTCGTCCATCTCAAAGCCGATCCCATCATCACGCAACGTCAAGCGAACTGTATCTCCCCGTCTATGCAGCCGGATTTCCATTTTTTCTGCCTTCGCATGACGAAGTGTATTAGAAATCGCCTCTTGGACGATACGGAACAAGTGATTCTCTACCCCTTTTAACAGCTGCACATCAGGGTCCATTTCAAATACAATTTCGATTGGAACCTTGATCTTAAGCTCCTTGATCAATTCCTGCAGACCTTGTTCGAGGCCCTTTCCTTCCAAATAAACAGGTCTCAAATGCAGCAGCAATGCCCTCATCTCCGATTGGGCAACGGCAGACATTTCTTCTATAAGCGCAATTTGCCGCTGGGCTTTATCGAAATCTTTCTCCAAGGTCCGGCCCACCGCCGTGGCAGTCATGGAGATTGCAAATAGCTGCTGGGAAACAGCGTCGTGCAGTTCACGCGCAAGCCGCTGCCGTTCCTCCATAATAGCAGATACCCGCGCCTGCTCCGCAAGCTTCGCGTTATTCGTGGACAACCGCTGCAGCGTCGTCACTTGATTCTCCCATTTGCCGCTAATCCGGCCAAGCTGTTCTCCGAGCCTTCCCAGCTCATCATCACCTAGATCCGGCATGGACAGCGTCAAATTCCCCTTTTCCCATAATACGAGGGTCTGCCTAAGACGTTCCAACTGCCGCTTCACACGAAAGCTCTGATAAAAGCCATAACCAATCCCAAAGCCCATAGGCAGAAGAATTAGAGTGACGGCTGTCCGCACGCCAAATTTCCAGCTTTCAAAAGGCTTCAAATAGCCATATGTATACATGACATACATTATCACAAGCAGCATGACCAAAGAGAACAGAGCCCCCTCACCCATGCTGCGTGATATCATGTTTTTGTTCTTTTTTTCCATGCGGGGGACTCTCCCTTCTCTATCAAGCTTTTCAGGATAATCGTACATCTAGATCTCCCATTAAATAAGAAACACTAAATTTCACTTTGTATTCACTGCTGTCATAATTAGCTGATTTCCAATTCAGACGGTTCAACATCCCTGTATCTCGCTGGTTGCCGAATTCAATGGACCCAAAGAGCACAAAAGCTTCAATTTCCACGCCGTAATCATCGGACAGGTTAATGTCCATATCGCCAAAAATCCCTTGAAACAGCATGACCGTTTCCTTATGATCCGCCATAGCTAATGAAAGATCCACATCGGCCTCACCCAGTACATGCCAAGAGCTAAGGCTGTGCATCACCCAAGGTGAGCGGTCCCAGTCAAATCTGGATGAAAAGTTCTGCTTCTGCATAAACCCTTCCTTACGCTGTACTCTTTTGGATTTGGTAAAAAACATCCCAAGTGAGATTAAACAAATCCCCAGCACGAGCACCAAATGGTCCAGCAAAAGCAATACAGCACCTATCCCGAGCAGTTTATAGCCCTGCTTTACTTTGCCTGATGTCGTACGGTAGACTCCCAGCAGCAGGAACAGAAGCGCGACAATGGAGAAAAAGCCGAGCCATCTACCAAAAATCATCATGCAGCCAACAGCAATCAGTCCGATGGCAATCAAACGGTTTCGTTTATCCATTTCGCACCTCCTAAAAGTTTTGCGAAGCAAAACTCATTTTATACTATCGGTTAGATATCCGTCACTATGATGAGGAATATTATCACCGTTAAATATTATAGCTAGCCGCTATAAAAGCCATATCGGTATGGAGATCCATACCGTATGGCTTCTTCTTGTCCAGCATATCATATCCGTCCAAGTTTTAGGAACAGGATTTATTGTTCTTTTTTGTTTAGAGAAGGAGCCGCGGGTGTATCATTCAGCTTGTTTTTCAGTAGCGCCAATTGCTCATCCACTTTCAGTTGCTTCTCAACATCAACGGGTTTGCTATAAGCAGCGGATGGGCTGTAAGGTGCACGCATTACATCTGCTTCAGCCTCAAGCTGCATAATTTTCTCTTCCATCCGGTGGAATCCGAGTGATGCACTGCCACTTTCAATGGAATGTACGCTGCTGATTTGCGACATTTGTTTTTTAGCTTTAGCCATTTGAGCACGGGATACAAGCTCATTACGTTTGTTGCGCAGCTTGTAGAACTCATCCTTCATGTCATGCAGTTGTTGCACTAATTCCTTAGCGTGTACTTCAGCTTGTGCGTGAAGATCACTGTATTCCACTTGCTTTTGGTCAAAGTAGATTTTTTCTTCCAACAGCTTGCGAGTTACTTCTTCTTGGCCATTTTTCAGTGCCAGTTCAGCTTGTGATCCACGTTGTGCAGACATTTTTGCTGCTTCTTCCACACGTTGCTTCATACGGCGTTCGTTCGCCATTTGTTTAGCAACTGTTACTTCTGCTTCGTGAATTTCAGCCTCCATATCGCGCAGATATTGGTTAAGCATTACGATTGGGTCCTCTACCTTATCCAACAAGTCATTTACCGACGCTTTTGTCATATCTTTAATTCTTTGAAATACTCCCATGATTTACAATTCCCCTTTCTCATATTTAGACAGTTTTTGTTTGAGTTCTTCTACTTCTTTTTGCAAAGCCTTCTTCTCAATATCCTTCATCATCGCATCCAAACCGGAGTCCGGTGCGGAATAAGCGTTGTTCTTCTCAAAATTAGGATTGTAATTTGGCTGGCGTCCATAAGGTCCATATCCGCCAGTAGCTTGTGGTCCGTGTCCATGTTCCGGTCTGCCTGAGTAGGGTCCACCGTATGGGCCACCCGGTGCCCCAGGCCCTGGTCCAAATGGATTATAATGCGTCGGTTCCTTAGGAATGACCATTGCTGCAATGAAGTATACCGGAATCACCGCACCACCTGTAAACGGAATGCTGACCAGTAATAGAATCCGGAATAACGTGGAATCAATACCGAGTGTCTCAGATAATCCACCTGCAAGACCCGTCATCACTTTATCTCTTGTTGAACGATACAATCGACTCATAGCGCTACTCCTTTCCACCATTGTTCAGTTTCTCCTTTAGGCGAGCCATTTCTCTTTCGAGTACGGTCGCTACGGTCTCACCCGCTTGCACCGCATATTCCTGTCCCATGCGCCGCAAATCACGCAAGCTCTTTGCTTCTAATTCCCAATCCGACATCTGATCTTCCAGACGACCGAACATTTTGGGAACATCACCACCGTTGCCATAAGCACTGGCTCTTTGATTCATCCGTTGCTGCAATCGCAGCGACTCCATTCGTGCCGAATAATACTGACGTTTGCTGTACACCGTTTGATACTCTATTTTCAGCTCATTCAGCTGTGCTTCAAGTTCAAACAAGGATTGCTTGCTCTGTTCTAGCAGCCCGCTATATTGCTCCAGTTTTTCCTCGTGAATGATCTTTTCTTGTAAAGCCAGCTTCGCGAGATGATCCTCGCCTGCTTTAAGTGCCAACAACGCCTGCTCTTCACGTTTGTTTCTCATGGCAGTTGCTTGGTTCACTTGCTGCTGCAATTGCTTCGTGTGGGAAGCATATTGCTGGTACAGCCTTTCAGCTTCACTGATTTCCTCACGGGTTGAATGTAGAAATTGATCAATTAGTTTCACGGGATCTTGGCTTTGCTCCAGACGTTCGTTTAGATTAGCTACAGTAATATCCCTCATGCGACGAAAAACACTCATGATCTCCTGCTCCCTCCCTGCTTCTTGTTTAAGTACATTGCTTCTTAATAAGTACCCTTGTTACTTCTGCCCTTTAATGCTGATACGCCCCAGACGATCAACGCCACTCCTAGAAGTGGTCCAATGATCCAGGAAAGCTTCGCGATCAGGGACATCACACCAATGAACATCAGCACCCAACCGATAATCTTGCGTCCGCTCTTAATCCCGTAGTACCCGAGAACAACCAGCAATACCGGGAAAAGTAATCTGAACATTCCGTGGATCAGAGGAAGCGCAATGCCGAGCAGCATAACCGCACCAATCACAATCAGTACAACCGCTAATCCGTTTCCTTGTCTTCTTTGCATTTTTTCTCACCGCCTTTCGTTGTCCTTAACCTTATAGCCTTATTCTAGGGTAAATCGCAGACTTTCAAAACAGACCAACGACGGTTTTTCGTACTGGACCTTAGTCGAGGTAGCTGTACGACTACAGACCACTGTTGGGCTAGTTGTAGGTCATAACCAACCTTTGCACATATAAATGGGAATGCTACCCATCAAAAATTAAAAGGACACCACCCTATATAGGTGATGCCCTTTTGAACTTTCCTTTAGGGTTAACTATGCGGCTCTTTATCAAAAAACCTCGCTCCGTAATCTTTCAATAATAGTCTTCTTAGATATGCTGTGGTAACACAAAACGGGTACCACAATAGAGATCAGCATGAAGGGGATTATACTAAGAAAAATAGGGGTTAATGTAAAAGTCCAAGTAAAATAATCAAGTTCTGCTCCCATTGCGGGTACTAGGGTAGTATTTGCCAAGCTTCCTAGCACAATCGAAAACATCAGCCCTAGGAAGGCATACCCGCCGCCCTCAAAGATAAGCATTTCTTTTACCTGCTTATCCGTCATGGCTATTGATTGCAGCATGGCAATTTCTCGTTTTCTGGTTAAAATAGAAGTTTGCATGGAATTTATGAAATTCAGAATCCCAATAACACCTAGCAGAATACAAAATGCACCTCCTACCACCTCATACATAAAGATTAAACTACGAAAGGTTTCTCTAGAAGTATTCTTCGAATAGAAATCCAATCCGGTATCCGTATGTAAGCAATAGTCCTCCAGCCATTTTTCTGTCTGAGTTAAATGTTCATCATCTACGTTAAAGATTGTATACATTGGCAGCATAGAATCTGCATGGGCAAGCAGTTCATCCGAAGGCAACAAATACTCTAATCCTATATCATAATATGCCACTGAGTGAATAGCTCCCGGAAAATCAACAATGGCAAGCACTTCATATTCCTTTTCCTTTCCGTTTCCAAAACTCACTTTAACTTTATCTCCCGGATGATAAATGCTGCTTGTACCATCTAGGAATTTCTTACAGTTAGTAACATAGATTCCCTCTCCGTTCTCCCAGCGTTTTTGATCCAAAGCTCCTTCCTTTACTTGAATCATCTGTGCCGGCCACTCACTGAAACCAAATGTATTCACTATTGATCTCCGTTTCACCATTTCCTGAGAACTCAGAAATTCCTCTTGGTCCTTTTCATTCATCAATCCGACTTCTCTTTTCAGCGCAGACATTGCCTGATCACTTAAATTTTGTGTTAAAGGGAGTACATAAACATTACCGCTATTTTCAAGCCCGTCCAATGACTCTACTTGTTTTATGAACTCATTGCTTACACCGGAAGTATCAAATGGAGGCGAATTATTTATGATCGAAGTATCAGCAACCGTAAAGTCCGAAACAGACTGAAACTCAATGAACTTATTAAAATCAAAAGAATGCACAAGACCATAAGTACTATTAAGAATAACCAAACTAAGTGTAAAAGAAAGCGTGACGATGATCACTTTTCGGGGGTTCCTCTTTAAATTAGCCATTGCTAGACGAACGGATGTTATTGGTTGAGCTTTTTTCTTTTTTCTTCTTAGTTCTCCCGCCTGTTTTCCTTCAACATAACTTAGAGCTTCTATTGGAGAAACCCTTGATGCAACCTTTGCTGGCCCTAAGCAACTTAATAACACTGTGCAGAGGCTGAATATAGCGGCAATAGCAAAAATAAGCGGGTGTACACTTGTTACGACGCGCATATCTTCACCAAAAATATCGATAATAGCCGGAACAAGAAAACGACCGATCGTCCAACCTATCACTAGTCCAAAAGGAATACCGATACAAGCAAGATATATTGCCTTATAACGAACCATTCTTTTGATTTGTTTTGAGGTTGTCCCAATGACTTTTAATAAACCATAAGATTTAATTTCTTGTGCAATTGAAATATAGAATATATTGTAGATTAACAAATATCCAGCTAAGAAAATCACTGTGATTACAAGGAAACCTAGAAGTATATTTTGAGGTTCAGATCCTAGAATATCATAAGAAGCGTTAACAGTTATTTGACCATCAAAATCACTTCTGCTGGCAAGTTGTTCAGATTTCGTTTCAATATCCCACGTATTCGAAAACCAAAATTGACTGTTGATATAGCCTGAGTACACATTGGGACGGTTGTTCCATGGTTCAGTTGCCACAGGAGCTATTAAATCTGCATATTCACGAGAAAGCCAAATATTTTGACGCCAAGAGAGCGGATTTCCATCCCAAATTCCACAAACGGTAAAGGTATCTGTTATTGTTTTTTCATCTGTTTTGAAGGTTAACGAAATAGATTGACCTAATGTATGGGGAAGACCCAGCGCATCCAATACCAAGGTGCTTACACTTATGTCTTTCTTTTGCTGTGGCATGTTTCCAAGCTGTGGTAAGCTATACGCCCATTTTGCATACTTTTCCTCACCATACCTCACTTCTGTAGGTAACTTAGAAAAGGCAGCCCCCTGTGCATCACCGATAAGAACCGAATAGGAGATGTCCTTAATCATTAAATCTGAAGAGACTCTTTTATACTCAGGCATAGACATTTGATGAAATCCACCATGAGCATTGCTCCCTGCGATTCTCATCTTGTTATCTTTCATTGACTCTAACAAACTCCCTGCAATAGTAAATACACTGGTGAACATAATCGCAGCCAAGGCTATTGCCAGAATAGCAAAATAATTTTTGCTAGATTTAAGAGAGCGCTTTGCCAACTTTTTCATAGTTTTTCCACTATTGTGTTTCAAAGTTCCCACCTCCCTTGCATTATTATTCTGCTTGTCTTAGCTGTTCAATAACACTTGAACGGGAAATAGATTTGTACAACAAACCAGGAATTATTGAACAGATCAACAAGACAACCCCCGAATATATGATTAAAGAGGTAACCGGATATCTAAACACTCCATAGCCTATATATTCATGCAATATATTAAAGACCAGATAACTAATGCCACTACCCACTATTAATGTAAGAACAAAAGCAATTAGAGCAAACCAGATTCCTTCAAAGGTGATCAGCCATTTAATCTGCTTCTTCGTCGCGCCAATAGATGCTAGAACAGCAAACTCCTGTTTTCTGGATACAATGCTTACTAATATAGTGTTAATAAAATTCAAAACACCGATGCTGCTTAAAATGATAATGATAACAATAGAAAGATTGGAAAAAGACTGCTTTAAGTCAGCAAACGCTTTTGCCTGTTCAATTTTTGAGGTGCGTGAAATGCTGCTGTCTCCGCTTGTAAGGAGTTTGACCTCATTCAACACATCCTGTTCTTTCCCTTTTTGCGCATTAATCTTAATAGAGTAAATCACAGCATCAGAATGATATTTGTTGATAACATTATTTGACACAATTAGCCATGGAGCAGCACCACTATTCATAGCATCACGTTCAAACGTCATTTGACCGCCAATTTTCACCTTATAGCTCTTGTTGTTGTCAATTACCGTAAAGGGTATCTGTACACCTATTGGAATGCCATTCCCATTAATATCAGTTACCAATGCTATCTTCCCTTTGGAAAAGTCGCTTAAATTAATCGGGTTCTTAGCAGTACGGTTATACTCCTCCAGTTTTTTATCATCAATGCCGATCAATAAACCCCAAAAGTTAGTTTTAGGATCTTCCTCATAATGTTTTTTATCTCTGAGTTCCTCATTCACACCTGCACGAAATTCATTGTAATTTCGCAGCCACTCACCATGAGTACTATCTGAATAATGCTGGAAAATAGATACTACCGTCGTTCGTTCGAGTTCACGGATCCCGTTTACTGCGGAAATTTGCGACAACAACTCAGGAGTAAAGTGCTGCTCCTCTGTTGGATTAAAACTGGCTCTGGTCATTTGGTTATACATAGCAATGTCGTATTTAACCTCTGCATTGATGTATTCCTCCGCACTGAAGGATTTTAGAAATGTGGAAAGCACCACAAGTGCAGTGCTGCCTAAGAAGAGCGTTAACACAACAAAAAGCAATCTTTTTTTACTACGGAGTATATTTTTTAACGACATATACGGTATTTTCGCGCCATGTCTACCTCTTGATTTTTGTTTTCCGGATTGTGTATCAGTATGTTTCGACGCTTCAATCGGAGAAATTCTCCCTGCCTTCTTTGCAGGTGCTCTATAGCTTAAAAATAGAGTTAACGCTGAGAAAAATAGGGCCAAGAGCAACACCCATAAGTTGACTTGCCTATCTATGGATGAGAAACCCTCATACGAAGATAAGGCAAGTGGCACTACGTAAAATGAAAGCCCCCATCCCAACAGCATCCCCACAGGCAGGGCAAAAAAGGCTACTTTAGCAACACTGTAATAGACAATTTGCTTGATTTGCGCACTAGTCATTCCCAGCATTTTCAGCAGCCCATAAAATCGTACGTCTCGAGTAATAGAGATATACGCAACGTTGAAAATAATAAGGTATCCATCAAACATAAAAAACAAAACCATTATTACTGCAACCAGTGAATCCTTGACATTCATATTCAATTTACCGTCATATGAAGGAATCAACTGCTGATTTCCATCTAAATCAATGGAGGCTCGAATCTGCTCGATTTTATCGTGATAATGTCTGGTATCTTTAAATAATAACCCTACAAGATTCGGCACTTCCTGCGGATGTTCTCTTAAAAATGTTTCTGAAAAAAAGACAATTCGATTGTTTTCAGAATTGATATTTGCCGTGTCCTCATAGAATCCAGACAGAGTAAAGGGAAGGCTCTGAACCTCTGCGTCGCCGTTTTTTGAAATATCACTGATAGCAACAGACAATGAAACCTCCATTCCAGTCCGCGGCTTTGAGTATCCCAACCTATTCAACAGCCATGTTGACATCATGATTTCATTGCCTTTAGCAGGATAGGTACCCTGCATATTATCTACAAGTGATCCGCTATATTCCTCCCAATTTGTAGAACTGATCATCTGTATATCAATCCCAGCCTGTCCCTTATTATTGACAAGTGATCCCATTTTGGTTTGAATATTCATTTCAGGCTTTAAAATATCAAATTTACTTAATAGATCTAATTGATTCTGTGTTGGACGACTCAAAATAACATTAGCACTTGTCCCGGTTTCTTTCATTTCTTGATGTTTAGATAATTTCAAGTAACTGTAAAATGTGCTGCAAGCTGCTGTAATCAGAATGGTCGTAAGAATGATGGCGCATGCCAATATAATATTTCTGGTTTTGTTTGCCTTATAGTATCTCTGAAATAATTTTCGGATGACGGATGAAGAATGATTTCTATACATTTTTTCCCTCTCTAATCCACGATTTTCCCATCCTCCATACGGAGAATCCGATCAGCACGCAAGGAAATTTCGTTGTTATGTGTAATCATAATGATTGTTTGATTTAGTTGGTGACTAGTCATTTCCAGCAGCTTGATTACCTCTTCACTTGTTTGACTATCCAAATTTCCAGTGGGCTCATCGGCAAGGATAATAGCGGGCTTCATCGCTAAAGCCCTTGCAATTGCTACACGCTGTTGTTGGCCCCCAGACAAATTGTTGGGTAAATTATTCAGCTTCTCCTTCAGTCCTAACATCCTTACAATGATGTTCACATACTCCTTATCCACCTTGTTTCCATCAAGTTCAATCGGCAGAACGATATTCTCGTAGACATTAAGTATCGGCATTAGATTATAATTTTGAAAAATGAACCCGATATTTTTACGTCTAAAAATCGTAAGCTGATCACTGTTCATCTTTGACAGTTCTTTCCCATTCACTTCTACGGTGCCAGAGGTAGGATTATCAAGGCCCCCGAGCATATGCAGTAGCGTAGACTTACCGCTGCCGGAAGTCCCAACGATAGCCACAAATTCACCTTGCTCCACACTCATTGTTATGCCATCCAACGCTTTGACAAGGTTTGGTTCACTACCGTAATACTTTCTCAAGTCGTTAGCTTTTAATATACTCATGCACAACCCCTCTATTTCTTTAGAATATCTGATTCTTCATGTGTCATACCGTCGTGAAATTTCTTGCAATACCAATAACTAGAATAAATAGTGTGTGCTTCGACATTTTTTTCCAAGATCCACTTTATTCCATTAATTTACTATTTTATATAAAAAAATTCGTTTACAATGTTTTTTTTGAGGACTATACTAACTATTTGTTCTAGAAAATTACATTTAATATACAATAAAACATTTTTAAAGATTATAAAGAAAAGTCCACTTTCAACTGTCTACTAAATAAAAATCTCGCTTTCGAATAAATCCCGAGAATGTATAATGATCAAATAAGAAACAAAGGAGAATTACTATGAACATACTGATCGTTGAGGACGACCGTAGTTTAAATAAAGGGATCGCTCTCACTCTTTCTCAAAACAATGTCATGATCCATCAAGCCTACGATATTGCCGCGGCGGAGCATATTTTCGCAGTTAACCCTATTGATCTCATCATTCTGGACATCAATCTGCCAGACGGCAGTGGGCTGGACTATTGCGAGCAACTTCGCAAGACCTCACGCGTACCCATTATTTTCCTAACCGCCAATGATATGGAGTCCGACATTATCACCGGTTTTGCATTGGGGGGCGATGACTATATCACTAAACCATTCAGCCTAATGGTGCTTCGCGCCAGAGTAATGGCAGTGCTCAGAAGAACGGAATCACTAGGGACTGGAAAAATAACATTGGGTCCCTTAGAACTCGATTTTGAGAAACTGGAGTACAGCAAAAATAAACAATCGCTCCAGCTGAGCAAAACTGAGCAAAAACTGCTGCGGCTGCTGGTGACGAATACGGGCAATATTTTGACCCGAGAACAGCTGATAGACAAGATCTGGAGCAAGGATGCCGAATTTGTGGATGAAAACGCATTGACAGTAGCCATCAAACGGCTGCGTGCTAAACTTGAGGATGACCCGGCAGCACCCAAATATATCAAGACCATTTACGGACTTGGATACATGTGGACTGAAGGGCAAAAACCATGAAAACCAATAGTCCACCTGCTAATTTCAAGCAAATTCATAGGCTCTTTTTACTGATCATCCTTATACTAGTGGCCTGTTTTATCGTCAGTATAATGTTTCTGTACGGGTTCGACCCCACTCTGCTCCAACTGACTTCTCTATTTATCATCTGTATATTAGCGACAGGAGCCGTATGGGTCTGGTTATGGAACCGCCAGATCGCAATCTATATACAGACCTTGGATACAGCGATTGAACGGGCTATACATGACCTGCCGCCACTCACTAACTATGAAGAAACTGCTCTGTCTTCGATGGAACATAAACTAAAGCGGTATATAGGGATGTCTAAGGCGAATGAACGAAATATTCAAACAGAGAAAAACAAAATAAAAGAGCTGATCTCGGATATCTCCCATCAAACCAAGACCCCCCTCTCTAATATCATGGTATTCAGTCAGTTGCTCGAAGAGATGCCCGGACTAAATGAGAATGTCCGGCACTACATACAGCATATTAAAGCGCAGTCAGATAAGTTGGATTGGCTGATCCAGTCTCTAATCAAATTATCACGTTTGGAAACAGGAATGATCTCCCTACAGCAGATTGAGGCGAAACCGCTCATACAAACTCTGACGCAGGCTTTATCCCAGATTTATGCACAAGCGGAAAACAAACAAATTACGATCAATATTGACTGCGGGATACACATCTTAGCCTGCCACGATGTCAAATGGACAAGTGAAGCACTATTCAACCTGCTCGAGAATGCTGTGAAGTACACACCACATAACGGACAAATTTCCGTTCTCGCTGAAAGCAACGAGATGTTCACCTGTCTCCACCTTACCGATACTGGACTTGGAATCCCCAGCGAAGAAATCCCTCACATCTTTAAGCGGTTTTACCGAGGAAAGCAAGCGCGTGAATTCGAGGGGGTCGGCATCGGGTTGTTTTTGTCCAGAGAGATTATCACGGCGCAAGGCGGCCATATCAACGTCATTTCTGAAACTGGAAAAGGTACAACCTTCTCTGTTTACCTGCCCCAGCGCTGAAATAGAATGTGTCATTATGGTCAGAATTCAGACACTCTCCTGTCAGATTGATTTGCTACCCTTAAATCATGGACAAACAGATCTCATTGGAGGGGAAGAGTTATGCCGATTCTACAGACTGAAAATTTAAAAAAACACTATGGAAAGGTTGGCGCAAGCGTTAAGGCTTTGGACGGTATATCACTGTCAGTGGATAAAGGGGAGTTTGTCGCCATTGTCGGCACTAGCGGCAGCGGCAAAAGCACCCTTCTTCATATGCTTGGCGGATTAGATCGGGCAACAGAGGGCAAGGTTTACGTGGACGGGAATGATATTTTTGCGATGAGTGATGAGAAGCTGACCATTTTTCGGCGCAGATCGGTGGGGTTTGTTTTTCAGAACTACAATTTGGTACCCATACTAAATGTGCGGGAGAATATTGTGCTGCCCATTGAACTGGACGGTGGCAAAATTGACGAAACTTATCTTGATCTGATCATCCGCACTTTAGGCTTGCAGGAAAAGATGAATACTCTACCTTCTAATCTGTCTGGCGGACAGCAGCAACGGGTGGCAATAGCCAGAGCATTGGCGACCAAACCTTCAATCATCTTAGCAGATGAACCTACAGGTAATCTGGACAGCAAAACAAGCCAAGAAGTGCTGATTTTACTTAAACAGATGAGTGAAAAATTCAACCAAACCATTGTGATGATCACACACAATGAACAAATTGCTCAAACTGCTGACCGTATTATCCGTATTGAAGATGGCGTCATTTTCACTGGACAACTCCGTAGCTCCGGAGTGAGCCAGCCATGATCAGCACGAATAACCATAAGACCATTGCTACTTTAGCCAAAAAAAGCCTCAAAGCCAACCGTGCTCGCAATTTCACTATCATCTGTGCCATCGTACTGACTACGCTTTTGATCACCAGCGTGTTTACCTTGGCGCTCAGTATTAACAAATCGATGCAACGCGCACAAATGCAGACTACCGGCAGCGATTATCATGGAAGCTTCAAATATCTGAATCCTGCCGAGTTGGAGAAGCTGAAGAATCAACCATCCATCAAAGAATATGGCGTCTTCCTTAAGGTTGGCG
The DNA here is from genome assembly GCF_038002725.1 of Paenibacillus sp. FSL H7-0323. Classification (NCBI taxonomy): domain Bacteria; kingdom Bacillati; phylum Bacillota; class Bacilli; order Caryophanales; family Paenibacillaceae; genus Paenibacillus; species Paenibacillus sp. FSL H7-0323. The sequence goes on from NZ_JBBODB010000001.1 coordinate 3,983,089, forward strand.
ATATAAGCACCAGTCTGTTCAAGAATCACCGGGTAGAGGTCCTTCGAATTGACGAGAATTATGCCAACCACGGTTTTATCAACTTTATAGCCGGCGGACTGCCCTCCCAAGAGAATGAAATCGTCCTAAATACTTGGGCGCTTGACTTGCTAGGAGCAAAACATGAGTTAGGCCAGACTGTGAAGCTGGATATAGACATTGGTGAAAAAGTCATAAGCCAAGACTTTAAGCTCTCCGGATATTACGAAACCGATCAAAATTTGGCGATGTCAGGATTGGCTTTTGTATCCGAAGCATTTACACAGAAGAACATTTCCCATATTGACCCGGACATCTCTGAAGCAACGGGTTCTTATGTGAACACCGCAGGTCTAGGGGTGATGTTTAATAATTCTTATAATATTGAACAGAAGGTACAAAAGATTTTGACGGACACCGGCCTGGATGTACCTTATGGTGTCAATCCGGCTTATACAAGTGTTTCTCTCTCCGATAATCTACTGAATATCATTCCTTATGCAGTTGTCATTCTTATCACCATGCTGAGCGGCTATTTACTAATCTACAATATCTTTTTTATTTCCGTCGTGCGGGATGTCAAATTTTACGGGCTGCTAAAGACCATCGGTACCACACCCCGACAACTGAAAAAGATCATCTCCATTCAGGCCCGCTCACTTTATCTCGTCGCATTGCCTTTTGGATTGGGGTTCGGGTATCTGCTAGGTCTGCTGATTCTCCCTATGGCCTCCTCATTTTTAAACGGTTCTACTGATAATGTCTATTCTGCTAGCCCGTGGATATTTATTGGTGCAGCAGCATTCTCGTTTATGACAGTATGGATCGCCGCAAGCAAACCGGGCCGAATGGCTTCGCGAACCTCGCCGGTAGAGGCTGTAAAATTTTCCGGAGTCAGCAGCGGTGGAAAACGGAATGCCAAAAAATCAAAACATGGCGCAAAACTTCACAACATGGCGTTCTCCAACCTGTTCAGAAGCAAAAAGAAGCTGATCCTGATGCTCTCTTCACTCTCCTTGAGTATCATCTTGTTCAGTACCATTTTTACAGTAATTTCCTCACTGGATGTGAATAAATATCTGCGTGCCTTTATCTCCGGTGATTTTGTGGTTCAGAATGAAGTGCTAGTCAGTATTACAGGGCCTCGAGACGGTGATCCATATAAGCTTTCAGAGGAATTCGCCAACAATCTAAGTAAAATTGACGGTGTAGAAACTGTTGATAAGGTTTACCACAGATATGTTCCATCTCCTATCGATGATGCTGTCCGGGCTATTTTGGAGCCAATGGCAGCTGCTGACCCACATCCTTATCTTCTCTCCACTTTAGAAAAGGTGGGGATGGTCTACAATCATTTATATGGATTAGATCCGGGCTGGTATGATCTTGTGGACAAGGATATTATTGAAGGGGAGTTTAACAGGCAGAAGTTTGCTTCAGGAAAATATGCGGTCATATCTGAGGCCATGTTTATAGAAGAAGATAGCTACCGCACCTATTATCATCCTGGAGATACAGTCACTTTCGAGAAGTCGGGTAAATCTTATGAAGTGATGGCAGTAGTAAAACATGATGCAGTATATGCTGCCACAACAAAATCTTACTCTATGTTAGGTTACAACATCTTCCTCCCTGCTTCGGAGCTGCAGAAGGAAATGCCGAAGGGTACAGATCCAGCCAATATCGTTTCAGCCACACTACATGTCGATCCGACTAAGCTGGACCAGGTAGAACAAGTGGTCAAAGCTTTAACAGATTCAACTGATGAATTAACTTTAAAATCAAGGGAGGATTACAAGGATGAGCTCGGTGGATTCATTCGCATTTTTCAAACCGTCGGGTATGGGCTTAGCCTGGTCATTGCTCTAATCGGGGTGCTGAATTATATCAACACTGTACTCACCGGGGTAGTCTCCCGCCGGAATGAACTTGCCATGCTGGAGAGTATTGGCATGACTAAAAAGCAGCTAAAACGTATGCTGATCCTTGAAGGATTCTACACCGTTTTGCTAACCGTCCTCATAACCTCAACATTAGGTGTATTGCTGACCTATAACCTTTCCAAAAGCATCACGGATAATATGGCCTTTATGGTATTTCAGATGAGTTGGCTGCCGTTTATCCTCACCGTTCCTATTTTGTTAATTCTCGCTTACACAGTGACACTGAGAGCCTATAAAACGTTATCCCAAGCATCCATTGTGGAACGGCTGAGAGAAGCCGAGTAATGTAAGACACACCTAAATACTCCTATTACAAAAAGGGCAGCCCGGTAAATATCGCCGGGCTGCCCTTTTTTATAGATCCATATTCAGCTTATTTAAACGCAGGCAACGCAATATCCGCGTAATTATCCTCAAGGAACTTCTTCACTTCAGGACCGCTGATCCGTTTAGCCAGCTTTTGAATGGCGTCAGAGTCCTTGTTATCTTCACGTGCCACCAAAGTAATTGTGAATTCGGAATCTTCGCCTTCCGTAATCAGTGCATCTTTCTTCGGTGTCAATCCTAGTGGGCTCGCATAAGCCGGAGTCATGGCTACCAGATCGCCATCATCAAGCATACGGGCCAGCATTAGGAGATCGACTTCTTCAAACTTGAATTTCTTTGGATTTTCAGTAATGTCTGCTTGTGTGGCTTGAATGCCTACGCCTTCTTTTAGCTTAATAAGATCAGCTGCAGCGAACATTTGCAATGAACGGCCGATGTTAGATGGATCATTAGCCATTACAAGCGTAGCCCCTTCAGGAAGATCAGCTATAGTCTTGTAACGTTTGGAGTATCCGCCATAAATAGCGTCATAAACAGGCTGTACCTCTACCAGATTAGAACCTTTGCTTTCATTATATTGCTTCATATAAGGAACGTGCTGGAAAAAGTTAGCGTCTACTTCTTTATTAGCCAACGCCTCATTAGGCTGCACATTATCAGAGAGAACAACGATCTCCAGATCAATGCCATCTTCCTTCAGGAGCGGCTTCACAATATCCAGAATTTCTGTCATAGGTGGGATCAGTGTAGCGATCTTTAATTTGGTTAACTCATCATTACTACCTTTTGCAGCATTGTTCTCGGCTGCTTTATTAGAGCCACAACCCGCTACGACCAATACCATTAATGTAAGCACAAGTATCATTGATTTTTTCATTAGTACTACTAACCCCCAGTTTATATATTGAACTATTTTGTATTACCGCTTATCCAACAGCCTTGCGATAGTCCCCCCGGTGAACTGAACCAATTGGACTAATACAATCATCACTAGAATGGCATAGATCATCACTTCCGTCTCAAAACGCTGATAACCATAACGGATAGCGAAATCACCAACCCCTCCCCCACCAACAACTCCCATCACGGTCGAGAAGGAGATAAAGCTAATTGTAGAAGTAGTAAGTCCAAGGACTAGACCCGAACGAGCTTCCACATACAGAAATTTAAAGATCAAGCCCAGCTTCGAGGCTCCCATCGATAATGCTGCTTCAATGACCCCTTTAGGAACCTCCAGCAACGACTGCTCCACTAACCGAGCGTAATAGGCAATAGCGATTATAGATAATGGAACCGCTGCTGCAATCGTACCAATGGCGGTCCCGACCAGGAAACGAGTGACTGGAATTAGCGCAACGACCAGCAGCAGGAACGGAAAAGAGCGGATAATATTAACGATACTGTTGAGCACCAGAGACAACGTTGTATTCTCATAAAGCTGCCCTTTTCGGAAAAAAAACAACAAGGTACCCAGTGGAAGCCCCAGCAGCACGGCCGCTCCAACAGAAATACCAACCATCACAAAGGTTTCACCAATCGAATCCCACATCTGTGCCTGATATTGAAGTACACTATCAAACATGATCTTCCCCCGCTTTACCAAGAATCTGATCGCGGTATGTCCCGGTACTGGCTGCCGCTGGACGGAATTCACCGTCTTCACGAGAGAACGAATCTACAATGCGCCCTTTTTCCATCACCGATACATGAGTACATATGCTTTTAACAACATCCATCTCATGCGTAACAATGACAACCGTTACTCCAAGACTTGAATTCACATGCTTCAGCACGTTCAAGATATCTGTAGTGGTTCCTGGGTCCAGGGAGGACGTTGGCTCGTCACACAGTAATATTCCCGGACTGTTCGCTAGTGCGCGGGCAATCGCAACACGCTGACGTTGTCCTCCGCTGAGCTGTGCCGGATATTGTTTTGCCTTATCTGCCAGTCCAACAAAATCCAGACACTCCTTCACACGCTTCATTCGTTCATGCTTTGGGACATCTGCCAGCTCCAGCGGGATCGAAACATTCCGCTCTACAGTGACGTTATAAACAAGATTAAATTGTTGAAAGATCATTCCAATCTTTTGCCTTGCTTTACGCAGTGCTTTACTAGGCATTTCGGTCAGGTTGTGGCCATCTACGGTAACCGTTCCCTCATCCGGCTGTTCCAGAAGATTCATCAGTCGCAGCAGCGTAGATTTCCCCGCACCACTCTCACCAATGATCCCATGAATGGATCCCTGCTTTACCTCCAGCGATACCTCATCTACAGCCTGATAGATGCCTTCCTTCAGCTTGAACCCTTTACTTACCCGACTCAGCGACAGTATTAGAAGCTCCCCCTTCCTTTCCCTTATATAATGAACCTCCATCAAGTGAGACATTGTATTACAATTTTCTAAAATCTGTTTTATTAAAAATCTCCTTAAATAATAAGACATTTCTTCTGCTGTGTCATCATTTTTCTTTAAATGATATACCAGGAAGGTTGATGAAAACCTAAAAACCCTTTATACCGGGCTCTTTTTACACATTTATTAATAAAATAAAAAGGGTTAGCAAAGATAATCCTGCCCTCTTGAAATCATGATTCTCCTATTGCCCCACCACTAAACGCTCCACTGTTAATATAGCCATATTTGGTTTTTTTAAGTGTATGAAATGCAGTTAAAGCTACATTTGGTTGCTTGGAGTGTGATTAAAGACCTGCTGTTACGCAAAAAAGGATGTCTAAGCCAATAGCTTAAGACATCCCATAATTCATATAGTAATCCCTGAATCCCTGATCTATCGAGTCCCATACTCGCTAAATCTTTTATGCCTTTTCGCCAAGCTCTCTGCGAATCTTCAAGAACACTTGGTAGCTGCGTTCCGCACATTCCGAAATCGCTATCGGATGAAATCCGGGCAGATCGGCATATAACGTATCGTGAAGCGGTTCGATCCATGAAGCCGGCAACTTACTTGCTCCAAGCTTCGCTCCCATAATTGAGCCCACAGTAGCCCCGTTACAGTCTGTATCCATTCCACCATATACGGAAGTGACAACTGTTTTTTCAAAGTCATTCCCGCCATAAACAAGCGACGCAGCTACAAGAGCAGCATTATTATTTGTATGGACTGCATCATAGTGGCTAAAAGTATCCCAAATGTTACGAACCAACTCCCGCTCACTTTTGGCCTTCTGCGCAATATCTATCCCCCGCAAAACATCACTGGCCAAACGACTGGTACGCGGAATCTCACTAAGGCCTATCTCTAGGATCCGTTCATTATCCTTCTCTGCAAAAGCTGCCGATATCATCGCCGCGTTAAACATCTCACCGTAGATGCCATTTTTCACATGTGAAAATGAAGCGTCGCGCCAGCCTAGTTCTGCCGCAAGCTCAGGATAACCTGCTGCGCCATAAGCCAGTCCATCTGCGCGTATAGCGGCACCAATCCACTCGCGGTAAGGGTTTAAGTGCATCCGCACTCTTTCCTGCCGCACCAGCCAATCCGCAGGCTTCTCGCCATGCAGATGAGAGGTCTCCTGCGCAAAATTCATATATGACTGTGTCTCCGCCGTGCACACCTGACTATATGTTAAATGTGTATGCCACAGCTTTCCGATATCCCAAGAATCCCAGTTCAGACCCTTCTGCTCCAGCAGCATAAGACCCAGGACAGTGTAGCGAATATCGTCATCGCTTTCCATATACTTGATCGTCTCGCGGGTACTCGCATGTGTCCATTCACTTAAGCCAAGACCATATTCAGCCTCTGCCCGTGAATGCCCAGGCGTATAGCCAGTAATTGGCCAGGCGTCCGCACCCTGAAACCATAGCTCAATATTCTCCCAGCCCGGACGGCCATCTTTCCCATAGAGATAGTCCCAATACTCCAGCGGTTTCCCGAGTGCGCAGCCGACACTTCTACCGAGCCAGGCTCCATAGAACTTATCTCTCCATTCCGCTTCGCTCCAGTCCGCCTCAAGCTTACGTGGGCCTTCTGGACGTAGATGACGAATCTCCTCCAGAGAGGATGGCTCTTGATACGGAAAATCCTCACTGATCGTAAGCTCCATTAGCTCATTGTATACCTGCATCAGCTTGAGCTCATCGGCACCAGCAGTCGCTAGCTTATCCGCAAAACCCTCAATCAGACAACCTTCTTCTCCACGCTGAGCAATTTCAAACTGCACGGTCTCTTGAAGTCTCTCCCATCCTGCCATAGGCTACTTCCCTTCAGCCGCTAGCAGCAGCTCTTGATCAAGCTTTTCCAGTGAATCAAAGATCAGCTTCATAAATGCTTCCCGGTCAACGCCCACCAATACTTGCACATTCGCTGGACGATCCGTCTTCTTCCGTCTGTCTGCAACTGTCATTCCCCGCGTCAGCTTGCCTTCTGTCTCCACCGTTACATATAGATGCTCAGATTCAAATAGTTCCGGATGCAGCAGCCAGGCAACAGCACATGGATCATGCAGCGCACTGCCGACATAGCCCATTTTTTTACCGTAAATCGAATAGAAATCCAGCAATTCTCCGACCATTGTAGACACTGGTCCCCGCTCTTTCAATGCTAGGATCTCATCTTCAAAAATAGCAGCCTTATCGGTCACATCCAGACCACTCATTGTGATCGGAATCCCCGACTCAAACACAATACGGGCTGCTTCAGGATCTACATAGATATTAAACTCCGCAGTAGAGGTGACATTCCCATACGAGATACCTCCGCCCATCAGTGAGATTTTTTCAATTCTGTCTTTAATCTCTGGATAAGCCGTGATTAGCAGTGCAATATTTGTTAAAGGAGCCATCGGCACAAGCGTAATCTTCTCCTCTGAAGAACGGATGATATTCAGCATAAACTCCACAGCACCCTGCTCTACAGGGCGAAATTTACTTGGGGGCAAAAGCGGGCCATCCATGCCCGATTCACCATGCGCTTCCTCACCTGTAACAAGCTTGCCGAACAGTGGGCCAGCAGCCCCTTTAGCTACAGGAATGTCAGCATTCACGAAACTGATCACCTTCAGAGCGTTTTCCGTGATTTTATCTAAAATTTGGTTTCCACCAACCGTTGTAATCCCGCGCAGATCTAACTTCTCCGAATTTGCTATGGCAAGCAGTATCGCTATTGCGTCATCATGCCCTGGATCGCAGTCAATAATAATAGGTGTTGGCATAGTTACTCACTCCTTGTCTGTGTATCAATCATTTCAATCGCTATTTAACTAGCGGGCTTTTAAGTTTTTTATTCTTTTTTCGTGTCTCAGATACTGCGTAGATCACAAGTCCAATTACTGTGGCTACATAAGGAAGAGTGGCGATTAGCTCCGCAGGAATCTTTAACACCTGTAGCGCATTCGACAATGCATCTGCAGTACCAAATAATAAAGAGGTCAGCGCCGTGCCTACGGTCGTACTTCTTCCCATCGACTCAGCGGCAATGGCAATCCAGCCCCGGCCAGCGATCATATCGCGGGTAAACAGTGACAAATACCCCATCGACATATAAGCACCGCCTAAACCGGCAAAAAATCCGCTAAGCAGCAAAGCCATATACTGTATTTTTACAACACTTACACCCACGGATTGAGCCGCATGTGGATTTTCACCCACTGAACGAATGCGCAGTCCAAGCGGTGTACGGTTTAATAGATAGTAGACAACAAACACAGCCAATATAGAAACATACGTCAGAATGTGATGCCCCGATAAAATAGGTCCAAGCACCGGGATATCCTTCAACAAAGGAATCTGGACACTAGGTAGAACTTTACTCGCCAGCGAAGTGGAAGAACCCTTGTCGCCACTAAGCAGATAGAGGATAAACACAGTGCCTCCCGAAGCGAACATATTAATGGCCACACCCCCGAGAATGATATGTGTTTTGAATTTCAGGGTGAAAAAAGCTAATATTCCAGCGATCAATGTTCCAGACAGCACCGCCCCAAGCAGACCTACCCATGCGCTATGTGTATAGCTGCTTATGATGACACCCGCTAAAGCGGCAACAAGCATGATGCCCTCCATCCCAATGTTAATGATCCCTGCACGGTTGGAGATGAGTGCGCCGAGCGCGGCGAACAGAATCGGAGTCGTCACGCGAAGGACAGAGAACGCAAAGTCAGTTGTAAAAATCACATCAAACAAACTATTCACGCTTCCTTCGCCTCCTTCAAGAGCATCCGATTTTTCCAGAACTTCAGAAATTGCTCAGCCGAAATCAGAAGAATGATAATTGCCTGTATAATTGAGATCATCTCTGAAGGTACATCAGACAGACGCGCCATCATGTCAGCCCCAATTCGAATGTACGCTAGGAATAATGCAGAGCCGATTACGGACAGCGGATTATTTTTGGCTAACATCGCTACAAGGGCACCATCCAAACCATAACCAGGCAGTGACGTCCATTGGAAACGGTTATACATCCCCAGCACTTCTACGGAGCCCCCCATACCTGCGATAAAACCTGCAATCAAGTGGACGAGAATAATAACCTTGGCTGTCTTCATACCGGAATAACGGGCAAAGTCCCGGTTGATGCCTGTCATGCGCAGCTCATATCCCCATTTCGTTTTGTATAGGAATAGATGAGCTGCAATAATAAGCACGATAACGATAATAAGACCGGTATGAATACGGGTGCCCGAGACCATTTTACTCAGCAGTGCCGTTTTCTCGAATTTGTAGGATACATTGGCAAAAGCTTTAGCATCACGCAGATGATAGTTCAGTAGGTATAGCCCTACTCCGAACAAAATATTATTGAACATTAAGGATGTAACCAACTCATTAGCATTCCATTTTGCCTTCAGAATACCAGGTATTGCCGAGAGCAACGCTCCTACAATTGAACCTGCAGCAATAGCTACCATCGGATGCAGCCAGCCGTCCAGCGTTAAATGAATAGCCAATACGGAAGTTACAACACCGGAGAAATAGAAAATCCCTTCAGCTCCCAGGTTGAACATATTGGCTCGAAACAACAAGGATACTGCCAACCCAGTGAACATGAGCGGAATTGCCATCTCAATCACATTACCAATATGACCTTTACTGGATAACGGCTCTAATAGGAATATACCAATCGTCTTCACAGGCTGATTACTGACCAAAGAGATGATCAGAAAGGCAATAGCGAGTGCAATAACGATTACCGCCGATGTCCGAATGTACTCAAAATATTTAACTTTAAACATGATTTACGGCCCTCCCGATGTGCTCCTCGTCCTGTCGATGAATCCCCAGCATATAAAGACCTAATTCTTCCTCACTAACCTTAGATGGCTCCTCGAAAAAGGCAACAATCTTACCCTCGTACATTACTAACAGACTATCGCTGATCTCCAAGATCTCATTCAAATCTGCCGACACTAGCAAAATCGCGCAATCGTCTGAACGTAATTCCAACAACTTTTGATGTATGAACTGGGCTGCGCCTATATCCACACCCCGTGTCGGCTGTTCTGCAATAAGCAGCTGCGGTTCAGTCGAACACTCTCTAGCTACGACTACCTTCTGCATGTTACCACCTGACAACATTCCTATGGGCTGAGAAGGTCCTGAACAGCGGACTTTAAATTCCTCTACAAGGGATACTGCTAGCTTGGCAATTCGTGAGCCATTCAAAAAAAGACCTTTATTCATTGCTTTTGTACGATACTGAGTAGATAGCAGATTATCAGCTATGCTTGCCTCACTAGCGATCCCTTGCCGCATCCGATCCTCCGGTATATAGGAAACGCCTAGCTTACGAATATCCAAAATATCCGATTCACGGATATCCTTTCCCTTCACTAGTACAGAACCCTGACTTGAGACACCTCTCAAGCTACCTGTAAGAGCTTCAATGAGCTGTGTCTGCCCGTTGCCTTCTACACCAGCAATCCCAACGATCTGCCCACCACGTACCGCAAAATTGATATCCGACAATAATGCTTTGCCATCTGCATCATTCACACCGAGTCCCTGCACCGTTAGTACTGGCTCACTAACAGCCAGAATCTCTTTGTCATATTTCAGCACGACATCTCTGCCGACCATTAACCGCGAGATTTCCTGTTCTGTCACATCCTGTGTTTGAAAAACACCTTCACTACGGCCGCTGCGCATAATCGTAATTCTGTCGCAAATCGCTTTGACTTCCTTTAATTTGTGCGAAATAAAAACTATCGTATGGCCCTGTTCCCTTAATTGCTTAAGCTCGCGGAACAATTCCTCTGTTTCCTGTGGAGTCAACACCGCAGTTGGCTCATCAAGCACCAGAATTTTAGCACCACGCAGCAGCGCCTTAAGAATCTCAACCTTTTGTTTCATCCCAACTGTAAGATCCTCTACTTTTGCCTTTGGATCCACGGCCAGATTGTATTTCCTTGCGGTCTCTTCCGTCATGCGCACTGCCTCGGCATAATTAATGCCAACTCCTCTGCGCGGCTCCATACCCAGCACCATATTCTCTGCCACCGTAAAAGAAGGTACCAACATGAAATGCTGGTGGACCATGCCGATGCCTCTATCAATGGCGTCCTGAGCGGATTGCAGCTTTACTTTTTCACCCTTGATATAGATCTCGCCTTCACTTGGCTCTTCCATGCCGAACATAATCTTCATTAAAGTCGATTTACCTGCACCGTTCTCACCTGCAATCGCATGTATTTCTCCCTCACGTAAAGAAAAATGCACGTCTTTATTTGCAACGACGCCATTGGGATATACCTTGGTAATTCCCCGCATTTCCAGCAGAGCTGTGTACATAGGTCTCAACGCCTTTCAACTTGGAGGTCTGCAAAAATATACAGCTGGAATTCCCCTGACTAGAAGAATCTCCAACTGTAGGTTTATCTCTATAGAGCTGATCTTAAGATTTAAAGCTTAAGGCTTAACTGCGTTACGAATAGCTTCTACCTCTGCGGTTTCCATCCCCATCGCATTATCCACTTTAATTTCTTTATTGATCAGCTTTTGCTTCACTTCTTCAACCTTGGCCTGAAGATCAGCCGGGAATACATTTTTATAAATATCATTCTCAGCAATACCTACACCATCATCTACAAAGCTCAATACATCACGTTTGCCCATTTCTAGCGTACCCTCTTGCAATCTCTTCACTGCACCTAGAATAGCCGTATCAATCTTTTTAATAGATGAAGTAACGATTAGATTTGCTTTTTCACTATCCGTATCGTTAATCAACATTGCCTGATCGGAGTCTACACCAATTGCATATTTTTTCTTCTCTTTAGCTGCGTCAAAGATCCCAAGACCTGTACCCCCAGCCACGTTAAAAATAACATCCACACCGGAGTTATATTGAATTAGAGACAGCTCCTTACCTTTTGCCGGGTTAACAAAATCACCAGCGTACGACACAGCCACTTTTACATCAGGATCAACGTACTGAGCACCTTGAATGTAACCGACCAAGAAAGCATTAATCCCCGGAATATCCATACCGCCGACAAACCCAATCACATTCTCAGGGGTAGCATTCGGCATATCCGATTGTGTAGCTAATGCTGCTACGGCACCTGCCAAGAAAGATACTTCATTTGTCGCATAAGACATGTTGTACATGTTATCTGGTGCTTCATCGATGTCGGTATCATAATTAATGAATTTTTTGTCTGGATACAATTCTGCCGTTGCATTAAACATCTCTGTAATTTCAGAACCGCCAGAAATAATTACATCCCAATCCTCGGAAGCGATATCGTTAAATGTAGGCTCCCATTTCGTTTTATCAACGCCCATTTCAACAACCTTTGTTTCTGCACCAAGTTCATCCTTAACCTTTTGCAAGCCGTTATTAGCGGAATCAAAAAATGATTTATCCCCAAGTGTCCCCGGAATCAGCAATACAACCTTGAGTTTATCCCCTGCACCTGTTTCTCCACCCTCAGCAGCGTTTGATCCAGTATTCGCAGAAGAACCGTTATTGGACGTGTTATTCCCACATGCTGTGACCAGAACCATCACCATTAATAACAACAAAGAAAGAACTTTTTTATTCATTACTCTATTCCACCCCTAATTTTAGTTGGTTAGTAATCCGCAGAATCCCATCTTCACCCATTGTATAATTCACGGTTCAAATGGAAATTCTCTTTTTTCCAAATAAAGTATTATTAAAAGTAATAAATTTAACGTTTAGGCTCAAAAATAGCAATAAAAATACCATTATTATTAATAATCCGCTTTATTTCCGAACGAGATGGCCAGTCAGGTTGCGAACTTTCGGATTTATTGATACGATCATAACAAATATTATTAAAAATAATTATATGATTTCGGTCATTGTTTTGTACGATTCGGCTAAAACATAAGTATTGGAGGATCATCATGGATCGTGTTCTATATATTGTAAGTGCCACACATGAGCTAAATACTTATATCCCTCCACACCAGCATGAATGCTACGAACTAGTCTATTATTTACAGGGGGTAGGGACAACCAATGTTGGCCCACGAAGTTACCATTTTCGCTCCTCTTCTTTCGCGCTTGTGCCACCCAATCATAAACATGACGAGCACCACCGTGAGGATGCAAATGTATTATTTGTAGGCTTCCACTCGGAACACCCTAATATGAGTAATCTGCTCGGCGTATATGAAGATGATAAAGATCAGACCGTTCTTCAAATCCTGCTGCGAATGAAAGCAGAGTTTACACGCAAGCAAGACGGATTCTCTGAGCTTCTAAACCTACAAATGAGCGAGATTACCGTCCATCTTATGAGGCTTCTTAGTGCCTCTGGATATCAATCCCCAACAGAAGATCGAGTACAATATGTCCTTAATTATATGAATGAGCATTATCGCCATAAATTGTCCGTCGAAACACTATCAGAAATGTCCGGATATAGTTACGATCGTTTTCGCCATCTATTTAAAGAACGTTTCGGGTCTTCACCCCTGCGGTATTTGCTGTTAAAACGCCTGGATTATGCAAAATCTCTATTACGTCATACTCAGATGCAAATCTCTGAAGTATCCGCTGCTGCAGGTTTTGTGAACGATGCCCAATTCTGCAATATGTTTAAACGAGAAATAGGTCTTACTCCGCGAGCATTCCGCATTAATAATCAATCAGGTTAATCACTAATCAGATTAAAAAAAGCCGTTGAAATAGAGAGACTCTCTATTCAACGGCTTACTGCTGTAAACCCAAGGACATAAAGAAAAAAGGTTTGTAAGACTGCTTATAAAAGCATTCTTACAAACCTTTTTAAGATACCGGCGAGAGGACTCGAACCTCCACGGTTTCCCACTCGATTTTGAGTCGAGCGCGTCTGCCATTCCGCCACGCCGGCACATATGAACTAAATGGAGGCGCCACCCAGATTTGAACTGGGGATAAAGCTTTTGCAGAGCTTTGCCTTACCACTTGGCTATGGCGCCATGAAAACTTGGAGCGGACGACGGGAATCGAACCCGCGACCCTCGCCTTGGCAAGGCGATGCTCTACCGCTGAGCCACGTCCGCATAAAATGGCTGGGGATATAGGATTCGAACCTATGAGTGACGGAGTCAAAGTCCGTTGCCTTACCGCTTGGCTAATCCCCAATAACATTTTAAAGTAAAATGGGGCGACTGATGGGTCTCGAACCCACGAATGCCGGAACCACAATCCGGTGCGTTAACCCCTTCGCCACAGTCGCCATATTAAGTTGATATTGTTGCCATTATTCATTTTAAAGTAAATGGGGCGGCCGATGGGTCTCGAACCCACGAATGCCGGAACCACAATCCGGTGCGTTAACCCCTTCGCCACGGCCGCCATATTAAACTTTAGAAAGAACTTGGCAGGGGCAGCAGGAATTGAACCCACACCAACGGTTTTGGAGACCGTTGTTCTACCTTTAAACTATGCCCCTAAAAACTGGTGGAGGATGATGGATTCGAACCACCGAACACTCACGTGAGCAGATTTACAGTCTGATGCGTTTGGCCACTTCGCTAATCCTCCAAGGATGGTGCCGGCGAGAGGACTTGAACCCCCAACCTACTGATTACAAGTCAGTTGCTCTACCAATTGAGCTACACCGGCATGGCACTCATTCTTTTGTGATGATAAATGGTGGCTCGGGACGGAATCGAACCGCCGACACGAGGATTTTCAGTCCTCTGCTCTACCGACTGAGCTACCGAGCCATGATGAAAATGGCGGAACCGACGGGATTCGAACCCGCGATCTCCTGCGTGACAGGCAGGCATGTTAGGCCAACTACACCACGGTTCCAAAAGATATAATTGCTTAAGTTAATTGGTTGCGGGGGCAGGATTTGAACCTGCGGCCTTCGGGTTATGAGCCCGACGAGCTACCGGGCTGCTCCACCCCGCGTCAGTAAGAAAGTGTTATGGTGGAGGCTGAGGGGATCGAACCCCCGACCCTCTGCTTGTAAGGCAGATGCTCTCCCAGCTGAGCTAAGCCTCCATAAACAACAATTGTTATTGTACCAAAGTCCACTAGGATAAATCAAGTGAAAATTTGGTGACCCGTATGGGATTCGAACCCATGTTACCTCCGTGAAAGGGAGGTGTCTTAACCCCTTGACCAACGGGCCATACTAATTAAAAATTTGTGGCGGAGAGAGAGGGATTCGAACCCTCGAGACGCTTGTGGCGCCTACACGATTTCCAATCGTGCTCCTTCGGCCAAACTCGGACACCTCTCCATATGGCTCCCCGAACAGGACTCGAACCTGTGACAACTCGATTAACAGTCGAGTGCTCTACCAACTGAGCTATCAGGGAATATTCATACCAGGCTTGATGCCTGAAAACTGAATCCGAAACGAATTTGCATTCTAAGTATAGGATAAGCCCTCGACCGATTAGTATTGGTCAGCTCCATGCATTGCTGCACTTCCACCTCCAACCTATCTACCTCGTCGTCTTCAAGGGGTCTTACTAATTGGGAAATCTCATCTTGAGGGGGGCTTCACGCTTAGATGCTTTCAGCGCTTATCCCGTCCGTACGTAGCTACCCAGCCATGCTCCTGGCGGAACAACTGGTGCACCAGCGGTACGTCCATCCCGGTCCTCTCGTACTAAGGACAGCTCCTCTCAAATTTCCTGCGCCCACGACAGATAGGGACCGAACTGTCTCACGACGTTCTGAACCCAGCTCGCGTACCGCTTTAATGGGCGAACAGCCCAACCCTTGGGACCTACTTCAGCCCCAGGATGCGATGAGCCGACATCGAGGTGCCAAACCTCCCCGTCGATGTGGACTCTTGGGGGAGATAAGCCTGTTATCCCCAGGGTAGCTTTTATCCGTTGAGCGATGGCCCTTCCATGCGGTACCACCGGATCACTAAGTCCGACTTTCGTCCCTGCTCGACTTGTAGGTCTCGCAGTCAAGCTCCCTTATGCCTTTGCACTCTGCGAATGATTTCCAACCATTCTGAGGGAACCTTGGAACGCCTCCGTTACTCTTTAGGAGGCGACCGCCCCAGTCAAACTGCCCGCCTGACACGGTCCCCGTACCCGGTAAGGGTACTAGGTTAGAACCTAGATACGATCAGGGTGGTATCCCAACGGCGCCTCCACCGAAGCTTGCGCTCCGATTTCTACGGCTCCCACCTATCCTGTACAGATCGTACCCAAATTCAATATCAAGCTGCAGTAAAGCTCCATGGGGTCTTTCCGTCTTGTCGCGGGTAACCTGCATCTTCACAGGTATTAAAATTTCACCGGATCTCTCGTTGAGACAGCGCCCAAGTCGTTACGCCATTCGTGCGGGTCAGAATTTACCTGACAAGGAATTTCGCTACCTTAGGACCGTTATAGTTACGGCCGCCGTTTACTGGGGCTTCGGTTCATAGCTTCGGGTTACCCCTAACCACTCCCCTTAACCTTCCAGCACCGGGCAGGCGTCAGCCCGTATACTTCGCCTTGCGGCTTCGCACAGACCTGTGTTTTTGCTAAACAGTCGCTTGGGCCTTTTCACTGCGGCCCCCTCGTGCTATTCACACTACCGGGGCACCCCTTCTCCCGAAGTTACGGGGTCATTTTGCCGAGTTCCTTAACGAGAGTTCTTCCGCGCGCCTTAGAATTCTCTTCTCGCCTACCTGTGTCGGTTTGCGGTACGGGCACCTTCTCCTGGCTAGAGGCTTTTCTTGGCAGTGTGAGATCATGACCTTCGCTACTATAATTTTCGCTCCCCATCACAGCCTAGCCTTAACGATGTGCGGATTTGCCTACACATCAGCCTCACTGCTTAGACGGACATCCATCAGTCCGCGTCACTACCCTCCTGCGTCACCCCATCGCTCATAGCGGATTACGGTGGTACAGTAATTTCAAACTGTTGTCCTTCGACTACGCCTTTCGGCCTCGCCTTAGGTCCCGACTTACCCTGAGCGGACGAGCCTTCCTCAGGAAACCTTGGGCTTTCGGCGGATCAGATTCTCACTGATCTTTTCGTTACTCATACCGGCATTCTCACTTGTGTAGTGTCCAGCGCTCTTTTCAGTACACCTTCAACCCCTACACAACGCTCCCCTACCCCAGATACATAGTATCTAGCCATAGCTTCGGTGGTGTGTTTAGCCCCGTTACATTTTCGGCGCAGAGTCACTCGACCAGTGAGCTATTACGCACTCTTTCAATGGTGGCTGCTTCTAAGCCAACATCCTGGTTGTCTGTGCAACTCCACATCCTTTCCCACTTAACACACACTTGGGGACCTTAGCTGATGGTCTGGGCTGTTTCCCTTTTGACAATGGATCTTAGCACTCACTGTCTGACTCCCGGCAATAAGTATATGGCATTCGGAGTTTGACTGAGCTTGGTAATCCTTGCGGACCCCGCACCCAATCAGTGCTCTACCTCCACTACTCTTATACCGAGGCTAGCCCTAAAGCTATTTCGGGGAGAACCAGCTATCTCCGAGTTCGATTGGAATTTCTCCGCTACCCCCACCTCATCCCCGCACTTTTCAACGTACGTGGGTTCGGGCCTCCAGTGCGTGTTACCGCACCTTCACCCTGGACAGGGGTAGATCACACGGTTTCGGGTCTACGTCCACATACTAATTCGCCCTATTCAGACTCGCTTTCGCTGCGGCTCCACCTTCTCGGCTTAACCTTGCATGTTAAACGTAACTCGCCGGTTCATTCTACAAAAGGCACGCCATCACCCATTAATAGGGCTCTGACTTTTTGTAAGCACACGGTTTCAGGTTCTATTTCACTCCCCTTCCGGGGTGCTTTTCACCTTTCCCTCACGGTACTGTTTCACTATCGGTCGCCAGGTAGTATTTAGCCTTAGCAGATGGTCCTGCTGGATTCATACGGGGTTTCACGTGCCCCGCACTACTCGGGATCCGTCTCGGAGAGAACACAGTTTAGGTTACAGGGCTTTTACCTCTATCGCGGGCCTTTCCAGACCTCTTCACCTACCATATTCCTTTGTAACTCCATGTGAGACGTCCCACAACCCCTAAGAGCAAGCTCTTAGGTTTAGGCTGTTCCGCGTTCGCTCGCCGCTACTGACGGAATCACTATTGTTTTCTCTTCCTCAGGGTACTTAGATGTTTCAGTTCCCCTGGTCTGCCTCTACACACCCTATGTATTCAGGTATGAGTAACTGCGAATTACCACAGCTGGGTTTCCCCATTCGGACACCCCCGGATCAAAGCTTGCTTACAGCTCCCCGAGGCAGTTTCGTTGTTCGCCACGTCCTTCGTCGGCTCCTGGCGCCTAGGCATCCTCCGTGTGCTCTTATTAGCTTAACCTTGATTCTTCCGAAGAAAAATCTCACTAATAACATTTACTTGTTTACACAAGTTGCTAAAAGATGTTCTAAAACGCAAATTCGTTTCGGTATCCAGTTTTCAAGGATCAAGTCTTACTTGAGAGCTTAAACTCTCAAAACTGAGCAACGAGTGAGTAACAGGCCTAAACCTGAGTTTTGGAAGCTGAGCTTCCGATTTGAATGTTCTCATTGCAGAGAACGATTCTCCATAGAAAGGAGGTGATCCAGCCGCACCTTCCGATACGGCTACCTTGTTACGACTTCACCCCAATCATCTACCCCACCTTCGGCGGCTGGCTCCCTTGCGGGTTACCCCACCGACTTCGGGTGTTGTAAACTCTCGTGGTGTGACGGGCGGTGTGTACAAGACCCGGGAACGTATTCACCGCGGCATGCTGATCCGCGATTACTAGCAATTCCGACTTCATGCAGGCGAGTTGCAGCCTGCAATCCGAACTGAGACCGGCTTTGATGGGATTGGCTCCACCTCGCGGCTTCGCTTCCCGTTGTACCGGCCATTGTAGTACGTGTGTAGCCCAGGTCATAAGGGGCATGATGATTTGACGTCATCCCCACCTTCCTCCGGTTTGTCACCGGCAGTCACTCTAGAGTGCCCAGCATTACCTGCTGGCAACTAAAGTTAAGGGTTGCGCTCGTTGCGGGACTTAACCCAACATCTCACGACACGAGCTGACGACAACCATGCACCACCTGTCTCCTCTGTCCCGAAGGCCGCTGCTATCTCTAGCAGATTCAGAGGGATGTCAAGACCTGGTAAGGTTCTTCGCGTTGCTTCGAATTAAACCACATACTCCACTGCTTGTGCGGGTCCCCGTCAATTCCTTTGAGTTTCAGTCTTGCGACCGTACTCCCCAGGCGGAGTGCTTACTGTGTTAACTTCGGCACCAAGGGTATCGAAACCCCTAACACCTAGCACTCATCGTTTACGGCGTGGACTACCAGGGTATCTAATCCTGTTTGCTCCCCACGCTTTCGCGCCTCAGCGTCAGTTACAGCCCAGAAAGTCGCCTTCGCCACTGGTGTTCCTCCACATATCTACGCATTTCACCGCTACACGTGGAATTCCACTTTCCTCTTCTGTACTCAAGCCACCCAGTTTCCAGTGCGACCTCAGGTTGAGCCCAAGGTTTAAACACCAGACTTAAATAGCCGCCTGCGCGCGCTTTACGCCCAATAATTCCGGACAACGCTTGCCCCCTACGTATTACCGCGGCTGCTGGCACGTAGTTAGCCGGGGCTTTCTTCTCAGGTACCGTCACTCCGGTAGCAGTTACTCTACCGGACGTTCTTCCCTGGCAACAGAGCTTTACGATCCGAAAACCTTCATCACTCACGCGGCGTTGCTCCGTCAGGCTTTCGCCCATTGCGGAAGATTCCCTACTGCTGCCTCCCGTAGGAGTCTGGGCCGTGTCTCAGTCCCAGTGTGGCCGTTCACCCTCTCAGGTCGGCTACGCATCGTCGCCTTGGTGGGCCGTTACCCCACCAACTAGCTAATGCGCCGCAGGCCCATCCCTCAGTGACAGATTGCTCCGTCTTTCATTCTTCTCTCAGGAGAAAAAAGAAATTATCCGGTATTAGCTACCGTTTCCGGTAGTTATCCCAGTCTGAAGGGCAGGTTGCCTACGTGTTACTCACCCGTCCGCCGCTAAGTTACTTTGAAAGCAAGCTTTCAAAGTAACTCCGCTCGACTTGCATGTATTAGGCACGCCGCCAGCGTTCGTCCTGAGCCAGGATCAAACTCTCCAATTAGTATTGAAAAGAGCGATATGCTCATTTTGAAACATCTGACGAGAAAATTAATTCTCTAATTTTGGATTTCACTTACGTGATTTCCTACTCACTCGTTGTTCAGTTTTCAAAGATCAAGCTGTTCATTTCGTCGATGCGTTGTTCAGCAGCGACCTTTATAATATATCACAGCGTCCTCGTTTTAGTCAACCTTTTTTTTAATTTCTTTTTTTGGTTGTCTTTCGAATGTTTTCGAAAGCACATCTCTGTGTCAGAGGGACGAGTTATAATTTAACACATGAACAAGGAAAGAGTCAACCATTAATTTTTCTGAATAAATATGAGCGTTTCATATTAGTAAACAAACAAAAAGAGAGTGCTCAGCCTCTCCCTATCCTTGCTCATCTCTCTATAATTAAACATCTTCTGCTGTATCTAATTCATCTCTATAATGTATAGCGGATCGCATGCCCTTCTCCCTCGTGAACATCAGCCCAAGATGTAATCTCTCGGATTAGCGAACGAGAAACCAGCTTTCGTAAAACAAGGGGTAGTTCAGACTCTAATTGACTCAGACCTGAATGCTGCAGTAATTCTTTAATGCTCCATGCTTCCTTACGGCTATTCAAAATATTAAAGAGCAATAGACAACAGTCCGTCATTTTGGACATAATCCCAAATTCACATGCAAGAAGCACAAGCTCCACACGTTGCTCTAAGGTCTCAGTACTGACCGTTAACTCCTCATAAAGTTTATGAACGGAGGTATTCATGCTTTTAACCTGCTCCCAAATAGCTGGCTCGGGGAAAGCACCCACTTCACTCACTTCTATTCTTGCCCAATGATATAAGGCTATCAATACACAGTTGTAAGCATCCATAATAAAGCCAGCCTCTATATAGCGCTTGGATTTCACATACATATGCAAAAAGCGAGCAAACTCCATAAATGCGACCCGTTCCTTAATCGGTCCTTCAAATTGTAATATCTCGCGGCGCATTTCCTCGAGTATTCCCTTGGGGTCCCAGATCACTTCCCCCCTCATCAAACTGATAAGAAGTTCGTTATTATCCCCTGCCATAACAGCCTGCTCCAAAGCAAAAAGGCCGATATGGACTGACTGGGTCCGTTGGTCACCGGCAATGGTATGGCGAACAATATGCTCTCTATCCTGTTCTTCATGCAATACTAACACTACCATATCAAAATCTTGAAGAAGTGCGCTTTGAAACGGAATATCCCCATTCTGCCGCAAAACGACCGCTCCTAAAACATTCTCATCAAACGTTTCTCCACTCAACAAAGTTACATTGGACAATTCCATGCTTCCCTCCATTAAATTTGGCGATTTTGCGTCCAGTCAGTTATAATTCAGTTATAATTATTATTCTACATATGAAAGACAGTTCCTTCTGGACAACCCAACTATATTTAGTTAGGAGCAAACACTCATGAAGTTTAAAACGGCTAAGATCAACGCTTTTCGCACATGGGGATTACTGCTCACAATGCTCGGAATGGGACTTATGGTTTTGGGTACAGCGGGCATCGTGTTTTGGGGCTCAACCGGAAAAGTATTCGCTGGAATCGGTCTTGTAATCGGTTTAATCTCAATGATGGCAAGTCTTGCAATCTATTTCTGGGCTGGGATGCTGTCAACTAGCGCAGTCCAACTGGAATGCCCTGAATGTCACAAGCTGACCAAAATGCTGGGCAAAACAGACCGCTGTATGTTCTGCCATACCATCCTTACTATGGATCCAGCTGAGGCCAATATTACTGCGGAACAACTTAAGAGTCAGCAGCTTAATCAATAAAACACATCTTACAGAAGCTTATTACTAGCGATTTATAATGCAATCAAACATTTGCTTAATACAACAAAGGGGCCCCTATATTGGGAGCCCCTTTGTTTATTATGAATGAAATAATAATTACTTATGAATCCCTTGTAATGCCTCCCACGCAGACGGATTACTAAAGCTGCGATTCCATGAACCGATGCCACCAAGCCCTAAAGACTTAGCAAGCTCAACTCTAGCTTTTAAAGAAACTTTGTCTTCGATCCATATTTTTTTAAGAGCGCCATCCTCCTTATACTCAACGTAATTCTGCCCTGCTGTCTTATCAAAGGTTGGGGTCAGCTTCTTCTCTTTAATAATTTTTTCAACGGCATTCATACTAACCGATTTAGAGCTTACTTTGGTCTTGCCATCCACCTGGGTCTCAGTCCAGATTCTAGTATACAGTGGAATCCCTAGAATCAGCTTCTCAGGCGGCACATCGTCTTCCTCTATGATCCGGCTTAACGAGCTTTCTACCCACGGCAGAGACGCAACAGAGCCCGCTACAGGACTAGCAGCCCAATGCTCGTCATAAGCCATAACAATAAGATAATCAACTACTGAATTAAGAGCTCTACGATCAAGGAATGCTGACCACATCTCACTGTTAGATTTAGGGGTTACGTCTATGGAGACGATTAAGTTTTTGGCTTGAGCCATAGGTTTTAGCTCTCGCATAAATTGTGTAACATTCTCCCCGTCTTTCGTATATACATTCTCAAAGTCAATATTAATTCCATCCAGCTTATATAAATCTGAATACTCGAGGATCTGTACGATCGCGTTCATCCGCTTCTCATAGCTCGACAATGCCTCAGTGGTTATGTCTGGTTCAAAGCTATTGCTGAGCAGCCCCCATACTTCCAAACCGCGCTCATGGGCCCACTGCACATACGCACTATCAGCCTGACTGCGCACATTCCCGTCACCATCTATGATACTGAACCAAGTCGGGCTAGCCACGTTAACGCCCGGAAGCTCACCGAATGTACTTGGGTCAGGTTTGCGTTGATAAACAGCTTCCCAATACAAATTCACTGACTTCCCTTTCCAGCTTCGTTCTGCCCGTGAGGGAGTGGTGCTTTTGGGTTCCACTGTCTTTTGACCGTCTGAGATAATATCACTGGCCTTGGTATAACCCGCATAACCGCTGCTTAACTGCACATACAGCCAGTCCTCATTTTCCTTATTCCAAATACTCACGATGGCACCTGGGGACATATCGGCCACGATGGGTGCGTGAATCGACGCTTCGCTGCGAAGAGCGACTGTCTTATCACCTGCTTCACCTTTCACTTTCCCCAGCGGTACAGTCTCCCCTGCTGTCATTAACAGCACAGCCCCGGTAGTCGTATCCTCTTGAATCTCAAACCCATACAGGTCTTCTAAAACATCCGCAGGAAGATAAGTTATCTTTTCCTTAACTTCAGGTGCCAGCCGCAGCTGCAGCGGACGATTGTTCAGACTAGCATCGGTTTTATCCTCTTGCATATATAGAAGTTCACTTTCCGTTGATAGGATGACCGATTTAGTCTTTTCTTCATAACGAATAGATGAGTCCACATGTTCCTGCAGTAATGGTAGAGGTAAAAGCATGCTATCACCGGTCCCTGAGGTGGAATATCCTGTTAGCTCTCCTTTTACGAAGATAGGATGTTCTAGGCCTTTCCAGTCTGGATCGATGTGCTGGCGATTTGGCAATACAAAAAACACAACCCAATAAGCTGCTGCCGCAATGAGCAAAAGTCCAAAAAAGCGTCGGAAAAGACCTCCGCGCTTTTTGACGCGTTTCTGTCTATATCTTCTGTCCAAAATATATCCTCCAAATATTAGATGATTTTAAGTTAAGTCTAACAATACGATTATAACATCCACTTGGTTCCGGATAACCAGTATAAGTTAGTCATTTTCACTATATTTTGTTATTTTGAAAAAAAATAAAAACGTGAGTCCTCCGCTTTCGGATTTCACACGTTTATTGTGTAGCTTGGCTATACGCCCTTAAGTACAGTAGTATTCTGTCTTATTGTTGCTTCTCTCTGCAACATTTGCAAACTCCATGCAATTCCATACGCAAACCCGTAATTTTGAAGCCCGTTTCCTGCTCTGCATGTATCTCTACATCATGAAGCGAAGGATAACTAAAATCTTCAATCTTACCGCATAGCTGACAGATGACATGATAATGATCAGATACATTGGCATCAAAACGACTGGAACTATCCCCGTAGGTCAACTCGCGAACCATGCCGGCTTCCATAAACATCTTGAGATTATTATATACAGTTGCTACGCTCATGCTCGGAAATTTCGGCTCTAGCGCCCGGTATATATCGTCAGCTGTAGGATGATTCATTGCTTCCATCAAATACGTAAGAATCGCATGACGCTGGGGCGTTATACGGACACCTGTTGTCTTTAATTGTTCCAGTGCATGTTGTACTCCACTCCCCATTA
Organism: Paenibacillus sp. FSL H7-0323; assembly: GCF_038002725.1. NCBI lineage: Bacteria > Bacillati > Bacillota > Bacilli > Caryophanales > Paenibacillaceae > Paenibacillus > Paenibacillus sp. FSL H7-0323. The sequence goes on from NZ_JBBODB010000001.1 coordinate 4,007,189, forward strand.
CTGTCACCGCCTTTTGAATTTAAAAATAAAAGAAATACTTCTTAAGATTGTAAGACCGATTTTTCAATATTGTCAACGAAGTCTATACATTATATTTATTATTATATAAGAAAAATTACTTTTTTCAATATTTCCTAACATTTAGATTGCTATTTCCTTCAACATGAAGCTTGAACTCGCCGGTCCCCACTTCACCTGATACTTTTTTCTTATCAATTGTAAGTTCAGGCAAATCTGAAGTAATATCACCATATCCACTGGATCCATTCACTGTATAGTTGCTTAACATCGGTAAATACAATTGAATGTCACCAACTGCGCTATAAATGTCCCAATCTCCAGCGACATCAGAAGAGCGAACATCAATGGTACCATTTAGAGATTCGGCATGTAGCTTGGATCTGGCTCCATCCACCTCTAAATTACCGTTTTTGGTAGTAATATCGATATCATTGCTATTTCCGATCGCACTAATATTGCCGACAGCCGTCGATAATTTCAAAGCACCGGTAACATCCCAAGCATTCATATTGCCTCCGCTCGTTGTTAAATCAACGCTGCCTTGAACAGATCTGGCACGGACAGCTCCATTCAGTGTTTTTCCCTTAACATTACCAAAGATACGATGAAGGATCAGCTCTCCATTCCCCGTTTCCAGAGAAATGTCTTCAATGGCTTCTACATTCTGCAACGTGATCCCGCCATTCATAGTGCGAACATCGAGATTAAAGCGGCGATCCTCCGGCAAGTAAATATCTAAATCCATGCGTGGCTGGCGTTTACCGGATTCTCCATAGGCCTTGCTATTCGAGGTGATTTTTATGTTGGGCCCTTCAACAACGTCCACAAAGGACTGTTCTGATATAGCTTCAGCCATCGGCCCATCCAACTGATCTACCCAAACTGTCGTTGTAATTTGAATATCATCCACCGGAGCACGGTGTAATAAAATATCACCATTAATACTATCAATAGATATTTTTGCTGTATTTAATTCCACCGGAACAATTAGCGGGGCTTTCTGATATTTGCTGCCTTTAGCCTCACCATAGTCCACTGCTGCTGCCGTCAGGTTTAGACTGACATTTTTCCATAGATATAAATAATGTTCTTGCTCTGCAACAATAAATACACTCGCAGCTAGCAATATAGCAGATAAAAGCCCACGTAAATCCAATCTGATTCTGGTTCCCTTGGCTGAACGGTTAGAGAAGATAAACATCAGCAGGAACTCAATCCCCCATAACACCGGGATGACTGGCCACCACTTCAAGAGCAGAAGCATATAGTCAGTTCCCTCTCTCCAATCCAAAAACAAAGGAACAGAAATAGCTATCAGTAATACAGAAGCCGTATATCTTCCCACGCGCCGCTTGCGAGGTTCATTGTCTTTACGCTGCACAACTGCTCTGGCAATTTCTCTAGCTCCTATAAATAAGCCACCGCATACTAAAATGACAGACACGGCCATTTCGGCATAATGTTCAATAAAGAACTGGAGCCATGTTGGTTTCTGCCGGAACAGAATAAGCAGGGCGCCCCCTAAGAGCAATAAGAGTCCAAAGGATATCCCAGGCTCGCTGACGATACTACGACGTTTAGGAGCCTCGTTTGCTTTGGTCACAGAAATAGCAAGATCATGATCCTCTGGGAAGCGAAGAAGCCTGTCCGCTGATTGCAATACGTCATACACGTTATAAAAATAGATCACTGGAATAATGAGCGCAAGTAAAATAAGCAGTGGAACATTGATCTGCATCCCGATGGATGAGAAATACAATAAAGCTGAGATATCCAAAAGAATTAGAAAGATGAAGGTGATCCCTTTTCGGAGAAGTCCAAAATACAAATGCCCCGTCCCAGGGATGAGTGCTGCCAGCAGTCCAGCAATAAATTTACGTTTGCGGTGGCGCCGCTTCGGACGCGGAGGAATAATCCTCTTCTGTATCTCATTTTCCTTAGTCTCTATATCAACAGAACCTTGCAGTTCTTCCTGCTCTGGGAGCATTGCAGAGTCATGTTTCATTTTGGACTCCTCCTTTCGTAAATAGTTGTCTATGAATATCTTTTTTCAAAGCGAACCACTCCGATGAAATTCAATCAATTCAACTCCTGGAGCGACTTCCTCCACACCGGTAGGCAGAAAACCATGTTTACTGTACAACGAAACGGCAGGTGTATTCTTTTTGCCTGTCGACACAATGAATTGCTCCATCCCTGCAAAATGCTCAAATACATATTCCAAAAGATGGCTAGCGATACCTCTACGAAAAAAGTCCGGCCCCACCATCATTCGTGTAATCGTCAATTTTCCAGGAGATTCTTCCTCTACAGCAACAGCACCCATTAGTTCCTCATCTTTATCGAAGCAGCCATAAAAACCCTCTTTAGAGCTGCTGAGCATTTCTCTCGTCTCCATCAGAGGTGGTATTTCACGAAAGCCTATAAGTTCAGCTTCCAGTCTATAGGCCTTATGCTGAAGACTCCATAATTCATTAACGGTGCTTTCATCCTGCAGATTTAGCTTGTTAATTGTATTCATCCTAACCAGTCCCCTTATATGCCGCTAAGGGCCTGCCGTTGCCGACAAGCCCTTAGCTTATTACATAAGTATATTACCCCAATTATAAACGCCTCTGGCGTCCTTTTACAGACGACAAGCGTTTAGCTGCTCAATACCTCGATGAGAAGTTTATTAGCAAGACCCGGATTCGCCTTACCTTTACTTTCTTTCATGACTTGTCCGACCAGGAAGCCGATTGCTTTCTGTTTACCCGCTTTATAATCTTCCACTGATTGCGGATTGGCGGCTACGACTGCTTCCACTATCCCTTTAATGGCACCTTCATCGCTGATCTGCACTAGACCTTTTTCCTCAACGATAACAGCTGGCAGTTTACCGCTCTCTAGCATTTCTTTAAATACTGTTTTAGCGATTTTGCTGCTGATGGTTCCGGCTGCAATCAGCCCGATCATCTCGCCTAGCCCTTGTGGTGTAATTTGTACCTGCGACAACTCCAGATTATTACCATTCAAATAGGCAAGCAAGTCACCCATAATCCAGTTAGCTACAGCCTTGGCATCCTGCGTATAGGCAAGACACCCTTCGAAAAAGTCCGCTAACAGTTTAGAGGATGTAATGACGCCTGCATCATAAGCTGTCAGGCCCAGTTCCTCGCTATAACGTGCTTTCCGAGCATCCGGAAGTTCTGGAATCGTTGAACGAATGGATTCTTTCCAAGCATCATCAATATGCAGAACGATCAAGTCCGGGTCCGGGAAGTAACGATAATCATGCGCTTCTTCTTTCCCGCGCATCGATAATGTTTTCCCTTGTGCTTCATCCCAGCGGCGAGTCTCCTGCACAACAACTCCACCATCATCCAGGATCTCAGCCTGACGATATTGTTCATACTCCAGTCCACGCAATACACCGCGGAAGGAGTTCATGTTCTTAAGCTCTGCTCTAATGCCGAATTCCTCTTGTCCTTCTGGGCGTAGACTGATGTTCGCGTCACAGCGCATCGATCCTTCTTCCATCTTGACATCGGATACGTCACAATACTGCATAATCGCACGGATTTTCTCCAGATAAGCACGAGCTTCCTCAGGGGAGCGCAGATCAGGTTCGGATACGATTTCGATAAGCGGTGTTCCCACCCGGTTAAAATCGACTAGCGAGGCAAAACCGCCATCTACGTGCGTAAGCTTACCTGCATCCTCTTCCAAATGAAGACGAGTAATGCCGATCCGTTTGGTCTCTCCGTTAACTTCAATGTCGATCCAACCGTTCAGGCCGATAGGCTGATCAAATTGTGAAATCTGATAAGCTTTTGGTGAATCCGGGTAAAAATAGTTCTTGCGGTCGAATTTGCTAACATCACCAATGGTGCAATTCAGCGCCATCGCTGCTTTCATAGCGTATTCTACCGCTTGTTTGTTGAGCACTGGCAATACGCCGGGGTGACCCAAGCAGACAGGACAGGTATGAGTGTTAGGTGGGGCTCCAAATTCAGTGGAGCATCCGCAAAAGATTTTGGAGTTGGTATGAAGCTCTACGTGAACTTCCAAGCCGATGACCGTTTCGTATTTAGACATAAGTAATCCCATTCCCTCCTTTACTACAGCTGTGGACGCTGCTTGTGATGATCTGTATTTTGTTCAAAAGCATGAGCGACACGCAAAATCGTGCTCTCGTCAAATTCCTTACCGATAATTTGCAGACCTACAGGCATGCCTTCCGCAAAACCACAAGGAACACTCACGGCCGGAATACCCGCCAAGCTTACAGGAATCGTGAGAATATCGTTCAGATACATGGTCAGCGGATCTTCAGTCTGTGAACCCAATTTGAATGCTGTCGTTGGTGCTGTTGGGCCGATGACCACATCATATTTTTTAAAGATGTCATCAAAGTCCTGTTTAATCAAAGTACGCACCTTTTGTGCTTTTAAATAGTAAGCATCGTAATACCCGGAGCTGAGTGCATAAGTACCCAACATAATACGACGTTTAACCTCAGGGCCAAAGCCGCGGCTGCGGGAATTAAGATATAGATCAAGCAATCCTCCGCCTTCATCTACACGTGCGCCATAACGCACACCGTCAAAACGCGCGAGGTTAGATGAAGCTTCCGAAGAGGACAGCAAATAATAAGCTGCTACTGCGTATTCCGTATGTGGTAATGAAACTTCCTCCCAGACAGCACCCATTCCTTCCAGCACTTTAAGTGCAGACAAAACTGTCTCACGCACAGAAGCATCGACACCTGCTCCCAGGTATTCCTTAGGAACAGCAATGCGAAGTCCGGAAACATCACCAGTAAGTGAACTCAAATAATCAGGAATTTCTACTTTAGCCGAAGTAGAGTCTTGGGCATCATAACCAGCAATTGCTTGAAGCACATAGGCAGAATCCTCTACATTACGTGTTAATGGTCCAATCTGATCTAGTGAGGAGGCAAAGGCTACCAGCCCGTAACGTGATACAAGACCGTAAGTAGGTTTGAGACCTACAACACCACAATAGGAAGCTGGCTGGCGGATGGAACCCCCAGTATCCGAACCTAGTGAGAAGAACACTTCGCCCGCAGCTACTGCTGCTGCAGATCCGCCACTGGAACCGCCGGGCACACGCTCTAAATCCCAAGGATTGCGTACAGGACCAAAGCTTGAGTTCTCATTAGATCCGCCCATTGCGAATTCATCCATATTTAATTTACCGATCGTTACGGCATCTGCTTGCTGCAGTTTAGAAGCTACAGTAGCGTTATAAATCGGCTGGAAGTCGCTCAAAAATTGGCTGGCACAAGTTGTGCGCAGGCCTTTAGTTACAATATTATCCTTGATTCCAGCAGGAAGACCAAACAGCAACCCACGTGCTGCTCCGGATGCCAGTTTGTCGTCCAAAGCGCGTGCAGTGCTACGAGCGCCCTCCTCATTCAAGGTCAAAAATGCATTTACGTTCTTATCCCGCTCAGCGATAATCGCCAGCGATTCTTCAGTCAGTTCACTGACCGATACCTCTTTAGCAGTTAACATGCGGTGTACTTCAGGCAATCGATTTTGAAACAGGCTCAAGATTCTTCCCCCTTTCTAATTATGTAGTTATTCCAAAACAGCTGGAACCTTGAAATGTCCGTCTTCATCATCTGGAGCGTTAAGAAGTGCTTCCTCTTGCGTAAGGCTATCCTTCACAACATCCTCCCGCATTACATTGCTGACTTGCAGCACATGCGTGGTCGGCTTTACATTCTCCGTATCTAGCTCATTTAATTTCTCGGCATATTGTAAAATAGCATTCATTTGTTCTGTAAAGGTTGCCTCTTCTTCCGGGCTCAGCTGCAGACGAGCCAGCTTGGCCACATGCTGCACATCTTTAACGGTAATGCTCATAAGAAAAATCCCTCCTGTTTAAAGGGCTAAAGCGCCCGGATAACGTTTTTAATTATATTGTAGAAGCTTGGACAATTCAATGATGGGCTGTAAAACAAACGCTCCTTTATCAAAGTGAAGGGGATTCCTACACATTTTAAAGGAGCGTATCGTTAGTATATTCATAGAGAAGGGTTTTGACAGTCAGTGATTTCACAGCATTTAGCAGCGGTATGACAAAACAAAAAAGCCGGCTTGCGCCGGCCTTCCTTAAATCCAAGCTCGAAGATTCACTTGTTTGATGAAATCCGCTTGGGACATGCTTTCGCTTGACGTTGATTCCGTCTCTTCTATATCCATATCTTCACCGTTCATCAAATGATGGAACAGCTTCTCATTGTACGTGGACAAAGCATAATCAATCAACGCTTCATGCGTTGCTCTCTCAGCCTCAGCTACTAATAAATGTTCTTCCGCCTCAATGTCCTCAGCCGGAACATAAAAGTTCCTATTAGCCTCTGGTACACGAATAACATAGTCAAACGCATTATCGGGATTGCGGTCGTAAGCAATTAGGTAGCCGTATTCCCCGATAGGAAGACTCTGCTCGAAAGCGTCCGCAACAATGACAATCTTCTCTCCTAAACGCAGCATCGCCCTACCTCCTAACCCCAAAATCTTTCAAGATTTTGCTTGTTTCAACAGTCTACTAAAAAAAGATAGAACTGTCTAGTTGAAGGCTGGCCGATCCTACAAATTCTATGAAAATATACTATATTTAATAAAAATATAACTTATGGTTCAAGCGGGTAAGTTATTCTTCCTTGTCAAAAGTGCAGCACCCACTAAACAAATCAAGATCAAAATAGCTGCTGAAAGATAGGGTCCAACCCTGAAGCCTTCTCCAGCCATAAGAATTCCAGCCGATAACCCGGAAAGACCCGCAGGTGCCCATTCAAACCATGAAGGCAATAAGCTTTGGCCTAATGATAATCCTGCCATTAGCGCCAATGCTAAAAAGGCGGCAACTGGAGATTTTAAAAATCCACTAAACAACAACGTAGCTGAGACAGCACATAACAGCCACAATCCATATACTCCAGAAGCTGCGATGACATCTCCCCAAGATAGTGAACCAATCAACTGCTCCGTGTAGTAAGCCGCCCCCGCTGCACCTAATCCTAGAGCAACGATCAACAGGGTCAGCTGCGCTGCCCATTTAGCGAACACTATTGCGGCTGGAGAAACCGGCCTTACCAGAATTAATTCCATAGTTCCGCTATAGCGCTCACCGGCTAAAACATTCATCGCGCCAAGCGCCAATACTAACATTCCGATCGTTCCGTACTGTCCCAGAGATTGCGCCATCACAGCTGCGGCACTCGGTATTTCATACCCCTCTAGCAGACCTGGGGGAACATCACCTGAAGCTTTTAATATTTCCGGCAAATAATAAGTAGTTAACGGCTGCATAATACCTAATAGGATAAAAACGACAGGTATCCAGATTAACTTATAACTGCGAGCCATTTCGAGCATTTCTTTGCGATAAAGGACCCAGGCGCTTCTCATACTCCCACCACCTTCATAAATAAATCCTCTAACGTGGAAGAACCCGCTTCAAATTGCAGTAATGGAATTTCGAGCTGCGCCGCTTCTTGCAGAATCGTCCATCGGGCCATGTCTACATCGTTCACATTAAAAATTGCCTGATCTCCGAACAACTGAGTCTCTAGTACAAACGGTTTGGCAGCAAGAGACTCCAGCCACTGAATAGCTTTTTCTTGCTTCTCTGTACGTAAACGAATAACAGGAAGGCTGTATTGTGTACGCAGCTGTGATAAAGACCCCTTCTCAGCAATCAAGCCCTGATTCATTAAAATAATATCATCGCAAATTTCTTCTGCATCATGCAGCACATGTGTAGAAAAAACTACAGTTGTCTCTTCACGTATCTCCCGCAGCAGTCCCATTACTTCTCTGCGGCCAATCGGATCAAGTGCAGATACAGGCTCATCAAGCAACAGCAGACGAGGCCGGTGCACAAGCGCCTGAGCCAGACCCAGCCGCTGCTTCATCCCACCGGAGTATCCACCAATCCGGCGACGAGCATCACCTTTAAGCCCTACACGCTCAAGCGATTCCAATGCCCTGCTGGTTGCGTCTTTAGTTCCCATTCCACTAAGCTTTGCAGCGAAAACAACATATTCATGTCCAGTCATCCACCCATAAAAAGCTGGGGACTGTGGCACATATCCTAATCCTCTGCGATATTCGGCTCCAGGACGGCTCCCCTCAAATGAAATCATTCCAGAGGTGGGTTCTAGCAGCCCTGCCAGCATACGAAGTGTGGTCGTTTTCCCAGCACCGTTAGGCCCCAGTAAAGCGACGCACCGTTCTTTCTCAATTTCAAAGCTTATATCATTTACGGAAATATGCGCCCCATAGCTTTTGCGCAAATTCTTAACTTGAAGGAGTGACATCAGACATCTTTCCTTCCTATTGTGAAATAAGCTACGCTGCCTAATATATTTCCGCAAATAATGATAATAATCCACATCCATTTTGGACCACGAACGTTATCCGCTTTGGCCAGAGATATCAGACCAATAATAGCAAGCAAAGCCTGCAGAATAATTAACGGCATGATTAAACCCCATTTTACCTCTTCCATGAAGTACCACTCCTTGTAATAGGATGAAAGGAACGAGCTTCTTACTAAAGCTTCACAACTGCTTATTCCGTCTACGTCGCTCAGGAAGAATAACAACAAGTAAGTAGACTAATGCGGGTGACGGAACTGTAGTAATCGCCCACAATCCCCAGAACCAAGCTTTTTTCCCGCGCCGTCTTGCATCCCGGAACAGTAAGGTCCCCTGCAGCATTAACGCTACTGCTATGCCAAACCACAACCAAAGAGGCACATCCTGCAGCTCATTCATTCTTGTACACCTTCTCTATTTCTTCTGATCCTGGCGATCCCTAAGCCACCCAGTCCTACAATAGGAATGATCGCCTGAATAATCCAATAGATCATGGGTGCAGAAGTGAGAATGGATAAAAATGCGCAGATCAGGATCAATGAGACCCCCCAGAATAACAGTAGTTCTTTGCGTTCCCTTCTCTTTCTCTGCACAGCTGCATCAGCCATTAACCACTCCAGTTCCTGTAACGAAGGTGGGGTGAGGTCATCATATTGCGCATCCAAACGTTCAAGCTCTTCAGTAAGCTTGTGCAAATACAGTTCTGGCTCCTTATCCTTCTCCATCCTCATTCAGCTCCTTTCGCAATTGGTTAAGACCAAGGGACACACGCGATTTGACCGTGCCAGAAGGAATTTGCATGATCACACCGATTTCTTCATAGCTATAGCCATAATAATGCTTCAGCAGCACAGCTACCCTCTGAGCAGAGGGTAGCTTGGAAATGGAATCAAGTACTTCACTCCATTCTTCCCCCCTGCTCTCAAACCGCCAACGAATCGAACGGGTGCCCTGCGCCTGCTGTTCCCGTTTCTTCCATTCTGCCTCACGTTTCCAGCGCCGCTTTCGATCGATAAATATTCTGGTGGCTATCGTAATTAACCAAGAGGAGAACGAAGAAGAACCGTTATAGGTATTGATTTTTTCCATACATCTGACCATCGTGTCCTGTACAAGATCCTCTGCCAGCAACGGATCCATAGTCACTTTGAGTAGATATTTGAACAGAAAAGTATAATGTTCTCGCAGCAGTGAAGACAGTGCTGAAGTATCTCCCTGCTGTGCCCGTCTGATTTTCTCCAGCGCCTGATCGCTCATCTGCCCCTCCATTCAGGATTTCGTTCTTATTTGTAATACGATTAAGTATAGTGATTCGTTCAATGCGCTTTAATTTTATTTTTTGAGCTCCCAGAGCTTACGCCGCCATGGCTGAAGCAATCCTGCTTCAGCAGGGAAATGCCAAAAAAGAGGCGTTCTTCTAGGCTCGCCTCCTGAATTCACTGGTATTCTCCCATCCTTATTCTCAGATTGTATGTCCCTGCGTTCTATGGAAGTACAAAAACCGCCCTTTCCAGAACATTCTGAAAAACATCGGCATTTACTGCTGCAAAAACTAGTCCATTTCTCCTTGGAGTCATACCATCCGTAATCCAACGGGTAATATATATTCTTCTCCAATCTATTTCCCCCCATGCTTTTAAACCTATATGTAGACAAAAAAAGAACGCAAACCGGGATTAATTCCGCAGTCTGCGTGCTTCGCGAGGTTAATGTTACATTTAATTAACAATATTGTAGTCCTTTTGTATCCCTTTGTCTATCAAAAATTCCTCGATTCTTGTCAGTTCTACTAGAATGATTGTTTATTGAGGGATATAAGGGTTACGAACTTTTTCAAAACCGATGGTTGTTCGGGAGCCATGACCTGGATAAACCTTCACTTCATCATCCATTTTGTACAGCTTGCCACGAATAGAATCGAACAAATCACGTTCCCTGCCACCAGGCAAATCGGTGCGCCCAACTCCCATCTTAAACAGCACATCTCCAGAGAATAAATCATTCCCGCATAGGAAGCTGACACTGCCCGGAGAGTGCCCAGGTGTATGGTACACGCGGAAGGTATGTCCGATGAATTGCAGAACTTGTCCTTCTGCCAGATCATATTCTGCAGGATCTGTAGTTAAAGGAGATGAAACATCAGGCCACATCAATGAACCATTTAGCTTAGGGCTGCTGAGCCATTCACTCTCTAGTGGATGTAAATAAACAGGGCATTTCTTAGCTTTACGAATTTCGTCTACGCCGCCCATATGGTCAAAGTGCGCATGCGTCAGCAAAATAGCCTCGATCTCCATCCCTTCAATACTCCGCACTAATGCCGCAGGATTCATACCGGGATCAATAATGATACCCTTCGTTGGATCTGCACCTGTCAGCAAGTAGGCATTGGTCTGAAGAGGACCTAAATTAAACGAACGTATATTTAGCATTGGTCTAGAATCCGGAAATCAGACTACGCAGCTCTTTTGCGATAACTGCTTGTGATTCCGTTCCTTCCCCATAAGCTTGCCCCATAGCCTTACGTACTTCTGCGATTTTGCTGTCGTAATCAGCGGCCTCGCGATCAGGATTCTCACGTTTGAACTCTCTCATTAGGCTCTGCACATGCTCTGGACGAGGACCCCAATGTCCAAGCACATATCCGCCGGTATCTGCAAAGATCACAATCGGAACAGATCTTCCGCCCATGGTCAAGAATTCATCCATAAGCTCCTGGTTCTCCTCCAAAATGAATACCTCTGTCTTCATTCCGGCAGTCTCCAAAATACGGAATACCGCAGGGACATTACGAACTACATCTCCACACCAATCAGCGGCAAGGATAAGTACTCGCAAATCATCACGATGGTTCAGGCTTTCAAAAAATTCCTTGTCACTCTCATCTTCCCAAGAAAACTTCTCATACCAGGATTCAAAAGCCTGCTGGTTCTTCGTCATGCTTTCTACAAATTGGCGCGGTGTAAGACCTTTTCCAAATTTATGAGCTACATTCGGTTTCATTTTGCAGTCCCCCTCTTCTTGGATTTAAACCACTTATACACAAAATAAATGATGATTAGTGCTAACGCTACGAGAATAATTTCGTTGGTATACTTAGCTGCTACCTCGTCAATATCTTCCCACTTATTCCCCAATGTCATACCGAGATATACGAACAAAGCACTCCATGGAATAACAGCAAGTGTAGTCAATAAAGTGAACTTACCTAAAGGCATACGAGAAATCCCCGCTGGAACGGAAATGGCATGGCGAACAACGGGAATAAAGCGTGCCGTAAAGATTACGCCTGTCCCATATTTATTGAACCACTCTTCCGAATGATCAATATGCTTTTTTTGGATAAGAATATATTTCCCGTATTTCTCCAGTACAGGCCTGCCCCCATAACGGCCAATCCAATATACAAAGATCTGGGCAATCACTCCGCCTATCGTACCAAACAATACTGCGCCGAAAAAATTAATATCTCCACTCCATACCAAGAAACCACCGAAAGCCAATACAATTTCACTAGGAATAACTTCAATCATCAGTCCGATCATAATCCCAAAATAACCAAGACTCTGAATCCATTCAAATAATGTCGAGATCAGATCAGAAATAAAATGCAAACGTGCTCCTCCTCCCTTTTCCGCAGAATATGGCTACATGTATCAAGCTAATCGCCTTTGGCATCTTTATAAGACACTAAGCGTTTAAGCGAGTGAAATATAAGAACATAAAAGCATAGATACTAATCTTATACTTTCTTATATTTTTAAAAGCTTTGCCGCTCTGCTATATTTTCCAGTTTCTCTTAGCCTATTCTAGCACAAGCAACCTTATCACTTCTACTTACGCGGCAAGCAGCTTCCATCTTCCAATCCATACTTAAAAAGAGTTTGAGTAATAGACATAAACAAAAAAGGTGAACAAATTCCACCAATAAAGGGAAAATGAACACCTTTTTATCTGCGCTCAATCAATAAGCCATCCAGCCGGCATCCGCCGTTATCACCGATCCATTCAAAAAGCTTGCAGCATCTGAAGCTAAAAATAAAGCTACTGAAGCAATCTCACTGCTCTCTCCTGTCCGTGGCATCGACGCCATACCTTCGCCCGCTTTTTGACTCCCAAAAGGACTTGGATCAGACAGATCAATATTTGTCTTTACCCCGCCCGGCGCTATCGCATTACAGCGAATTCCAAGCTTAGTGTATTGAAATCCTATATTTTTGGTCATCCCGATTACAGCATGCTTAGAGGAAGTATAAGCCACTCCCGCACGCGAGCCCGCTAAGCCGCCAATAGAGGCTACATTGATGATACATCCGCTTTCCTGCGCCATAAAAATCGGCAAAACCTTACGAATGGCTCTCATCGGACCGGTTACGTTGACCGCAAGCACCTGCTCCCACAAGTCATCAGTGATCTCGTGCGCTGGCGTCATTTTATCCATAATTCCGGCATTGTTAACAAGGATATGAAGGCCTCCGAACTGTGTGGTTGCGGCATCAATCATTCGCTGTGTGTCCTCTTCCTTCGAGACATCAGCCTTTACGGGGTAGACGACTCCGTGTCCCTCACCCTTTTCCGCCTTTTTGGCTACCGCTTCTACATTCGCCAGATGGATGTCCGCAGCAATCACTTTAGCACCCTGTCGGGCAAAAAGCAGAGCAATCGCTTCTCCAATCCCCGATCCTGCACCCGTAACAACTGCGACTTTATTGGTTAGTATCATATATCCGCTCCTCTGCATCGTATGTTCGGTGCATCAAGGAATGCATGCCCTTCGTTAGTATGAACAGGAGGAGGCTTTGAACGGTCCTTAATTTTAAAGATTCGGTGACACTTTTACACACGCTATTGCTAAGTGAATACTGCATTGACAGCTATTAAAACAAAGAGTTATTATATATTTAGATAATTATTTAAATATCGAAAGGCAGGGTGGAATATGAATGAATCCTTCAAAGCACTAGCTGACCCTACCCGTCGCCAAATCATTCGGTTACTAAGGGAGAAAGATCGAACCGCAGGTGAAATCGCAGATTTTTTCAACATGTCTAAGCCAAGCATTTCTCACCATCTGAATGCGCTGAAGCATGCCGATCTTGTACAGGATGAGCGAAAAGGACAATTTATTATGTACTCGCTAAACACAACAGTCCTCGAAGAGGTTCTCGGTTGGTTATTGGAGCTCACTGGGACAGGTAAGCAAACGGAGACGGAGAGTAAATCACTGGACGGAAAGCAGCAACATCAGGATATCGATTCCAAAAAGGAGGCGGATTAATGATGAAAGATTTCAAATGGAGATGGCAGGATACCCTCATCGTAATATTAGGTTTAGCTACATTAGCCTACGCTCTGATCAATTACAGCAAGCTTCCGCAGGAGTTACCGGCACAATTTGGAATTACGGGTAAGGTCAACAGATACTGGGACAAAAATATAGCTATTTTTGTGTTCGGAATCTTAGGCATTGTGCTCCCGCTGATCATGCAGTTCACACGCAGCATCGACCCTAAGCGGGACAATTACAAAAAATTCGAAAATGCCTATGCCATGAGCAGACTTGCTATTGGGATGCTATTTAATCTAATGCTGGTGCTGTCGATTGCTTACGGTCTAGGTAAAGATATAAATGTTGGGAAGATCGCCATAGGCGCTGTTGGAATAATGTTTATTGCTCTTGGCAACTACATGCCACAGGTAAAAGATAATTACTTGTTTGGGGTTCGTACAGCCTGGACGCTCGCCAACCCCGAGGTATGGCGAAAAACACATCGTCTATCCGGGATAATGTGGATGATCGGTGGCCTACTTATTTTTGCAGGAGCCTTTTTGAGCGGAGCCTTGTCTCAGCTTCTTATTATTACGGCACTCGTACTTGCAATTATCGTGCCCATTCTCTACTCCTGGATGATTTCACGTCCGCTAAAATCGTAAAGCCAGCATACTAAGCCGTCGACTCAAGTCGTCGGCTTGTTCTGTCATTTGGAACTCACGGTCATTATGTTGCCCTCCTTTATTAGCCTCCTCTTCTGCCAACCTTCTATATTCCAGAAGAAGTTCATTCCCAGAGGCGACGCAGACTAGGCCTTCCTTTCGATTTCCTTCTGCAAGCTTTTTTTGCCCCATAAGAAGCATCCCTTCAATCGCCTTCACCCACTTGGCATTGTTGTACTTATCCAGCCTAAAGCTCTGGTCTATCCAATATAACGCTGCCCCCGGATGGTCACTGCTCATCCATCGTTCAGCCAGCTCCCAGCTTAAGCTGGCATTCTCGGGAGAATACAACAAACTCTGCCGAAGCAGACTCACGCTCTGTTCACCCGAGAGCAGCCTAGATAATGCTATAACCGTTCGAGGTGACCGGGGATTCCAACCCAGCGATTGCTGTAGCAACTCTACCTTCACCGAAGGATCCACCGACATAATCGCTTGTCGATAGAACTTCTCTCCTTGAGCGGCGTGAAAAGATAGCACCCCCAGCAGAAGCAAAAAACAACATGCCGCAGTTCCGATTAGTTGGCGAAGGCGGATTTGGGGCGATTTCTTGGGTGTGGGGTAAGCGATTAGCGGATTCGTAGGTGTAGTGACATTGGTGAGCGGGTTCGTAGATGTGGATTGAGCAATTAGTGGATTCGCTTGTGTAGTGACATTGGTGAGCGGGTTCGTAGATGTGGATTGAATTGGCAGCTTGGTCTCAGACTGAGGGTGGGTTGGCGCAGATTGATGTTTCTGCTTATCCTCAGCCAGAGCAAGCGCTGGCAGCCAGAATAGCAGCAGCCAAAATAATCCGTAGCTCCAGTCAAAATCGACGACGCTGTGTAAGACGATGACCAGAAACGGCGGTAGCAACCGCGGCGATTTAGTAGCCAGCAGCCAGCCTGTTGCCAACAGCATAAGGAGTATGGCTGCAAGACCAACGAATCCTAAGTTCAACAGGATGTCAAGGTATCCATTATGCACCTGGCTGCCTACATAAGGGCGAGATTGGGCGGCAAGGTAGGCATGCCGCCAAGTCTCACCCCCACGTCCCAGCCAAGGTGCCTCTGCCGCTAGCCGCCAGGCGTCGCGGTAGAACAGCCCGCGCGCGGATACCGTCGATGACGGTCCGGTAATCCGCTCGCGCACGTGCAGGAGGACGGCGATCCCGGCCGCCGTCCAACCTGCCGCCGCCAATGCCAGCATGGCGGCTCGGGCAGTGCCGGCCGCGCTGCGCTGGCGGCGGCACAGCCACAGGCCGGCTGGCAGCGCGCCGTAGCCCAAAGCCCGGCCAGCAACAGCAGGCCGGGCGCAGGCTCTATCGCCAACCCGGCACGGGCCAGTTGGCGGTAGAGTAGCGCCGCGACGGCCACGGGCGCGGCGCCAGCAGCAAGAAGCGGCGCGATTAGCTGCCGCTTCCAGAGCAAGACGGCGGCGCAGGCGCAAGCCGCCGTCAGCCATGCGCCGCGCGACTCGCTGAGGAGCAGCGCGGCGGTGTACGGGAACAGCGGCAGCAAGCGCAGCAGCGCGGCGGTCGTGCTTCCCGCTTTTCCCTGCTCCGCTTCCACGCCTCCTTCCCCTTTGCTCCTCCGTTCTGCTTCTGCGCACTCCATCCCCAGCCCAACACTTCTTGCTCCCAACATATTCACGCTCTTTTTTGGCTCCCCGTAATAAACAGCAACAGCAAATAGCCGTTCCAGCAGAAAAACAGCCATAACAGCACCAAAAGCATTCGGATATTCCATCAATCCTGCTAACCTAACCCCTGTGGCACTCACTTCCGATGAATTGCTGTAGGCCACAGCGAAAGGCAACTTTACCACTCCGCAAACAGCCAACAAAGCGCTCATGCTCAAAAACATACCCGCCATAGACCAAGTTACATTTACAATCCGCCGCCCCACCCGGTTCACCGCACAAAAACAAACCAATATTGCAAAGCTAGCATACAAGCCCCACCGCAGCATTTCATTCATAGTTCCCTGGGAAGAAAGTGGCCCGCGCAACCAATGAATCACATAAAGCGATAGAATAATTAAAGGGACGCTTAATAATATTCTTAACGCTTTATTTTCTCCGCTAACTACACTACCTTCACTACCTTCACTAACTCCATTGACTCCCGTAATACCACTTACTGCACCTCCCCCACTTTTTCTCCATGCGCCAACCCCAACAAGATAATAAAGCGAGCACGTACAACACAACACAAACCATAAAGTTAGAAAGGGATACATCTCCTCAGTAAAAAACAATCCCCGCAACAAACAAGCACCCACTCCAGCCGTTATCACTAAGGCTCCACAAATATATGCAATTGATGATTCCAGAATCCGGTCTTTTTTAAAACGCCACATTTAGATACCCCTGTATTCGTTAATTTATCTCTATCCTTTCCACATTTCCCTTATACAAGACTAGAACGCAAAAAGACGATACCTCTCCACAAAGGAGCCGTACCGCCCTAATTCCCATTAAAAAGCTATATAGTTGTATAAAGTGCAGCTATTCCCGGGCTCTCGCTGCTTACTTTCACTTTAATTGTACTTTGTGCAACTGTTTTTCAAGAATCCCGCCATATGTGGAGTATTGTTCGTTTTTAAGTGTACAAAGTGCAACTAAATCACTAAAACGCAGCTTCAGAGCATATCCAGTTGCACAAAGTACAACTAAATCAACTCACCATTAGACCGCACTAGCCGTACCGTCCTAACCATTAGATCGCACTCACTGCAACATCCTAATCATTAGGTCACACTAGCTGCACTATCCGAATTCTCATCAAAAAAGCTATATAATTGTAAAAAGTGCAGCTATTCCCGTGCTCTCGCTGCTTACTTCCACTTTAATTGTACTTTGTGCAACTGTTTTTCAAGAATCGCGCCATATGCGGGGTATTGTTCGTTTTTAAGTGTACAAAGTGCAACTAAATTACTAAAACGCAGCTTCTGAGCATATCCAGTTGCACAAAGTACAACTAAATCAACTCACCATTAGACCGCACTAGCCGTACCGTCCTAACCATTAGATCGCACTCACTGCAACATCCTAACCATTAGATCACACTTGCTGCACTATCCGAATTCTCATCAAAAAAGCTATATAGTTGTAAAAAGTGCAGCTATTCCCGTGCTTTCGCTACTGACTTCCACTTTAATTGTACTTTGTGCAACTGTTTTTCGAGAATCCCGCCATATGCGGAGTATTGTTCGTTTTTAAGTGTACAAAGTGCAACTAAATCACTAAAACGCAGCTTCAGAGCATATTTAATTGCACAAAGTACAACTAAACCAACTCGCCATTAGATCGCACTCACTGCAACATCCTACGCTTTCTACCTTAATATTCTCTACCCTTCTACCGAACTCTCAGTAGGAAGCAGATCGGCGCATACGCGTTCGAGGTAGGGTTTTGCTCCCAGAAAATCGCGGAATGCGGTGTATTCGCGCCATTTGACGGAGTTGTCCCCGGCTGAGCTCTTAACGGCACGAATCAAAATGTTCTTCGGTGTATTCTCCAGATCGATGAATTCCAGCAGCTGGCTGCTATAGCCCATCATATCGAGCAATTTGGCGCGAATGGCGTCTGTAGCCAAGGCGGAAAAACGCTCTTTCAATATGCCATGCGAAAGCATAGGGCTCATTACTTCATTTTCGATTTGTGCGAATAATTCATGCTGGCAGCAAGGCACGGACAAAATAACAGACGCTCCCCAACGTACTGCTTTTTCAAGGGCAGCATCGGTAGCTGTGTCGCAAGCATGGAGTGTGATCACCATGTCCACTTGCTCCAGCTCATTATACTCGGCAATGTCACCCACGAAGAACTTCAAGTGATCATAACCGATTTTGGCAGCAAGTTCGTTACAATGCTCAATCACATCTGCTTTTAAATCTAACCCAATGATATTAAGCTCCCGCTTCTTACGAACGGTCAGATAGTGATACAGCGCAAAGGTCAAATATGATTTTCCACAGCCAAAATCCACAATCGTCAACGGTCGGCCTGTTGGCAGATCGGCAAGCACGTCCTCTACCATCTCCAGAAAACGATTGATCTGCCGAAACTTATCATATCTTTTGGCCAGCACTTTACCTTCTTTATTCATGATTCCAAGCTCCACCAGAAATGGCACAGGCTCTCCATCCTCCAGCACATAACGTTTGCGACGGTTGTGAGCTAGATCCGGCTCTTCCTTTTTACTTGGAGACTTGGTTAGGATTGATACTTTGAATTTCTTACTAATAAGCACCTGATAATCGGCTTCTACTGTACACAACAAACCTTGCCGATACGTTTCTCTAAATAAAAGAGATATTTCTTCCGCCGCTAACTCAGCGGGTACGTTGCGATGTTCTACCTTTGTACCAATATAGGACGCAAACTGATAATGCAGCTTCCCCTTTAGTTCAACAGGTTTAACCTGCACTTTGGTACAATTTTCGCCTTTATAACGTACTTGACTTAGGGTAGCCGTAATCAAAGTACGGTCATTAATTAGTTGTTCAATTAGAGCTGTTAAAGATTCCACAACGCACATCTCACTTTCGGGATTAAAAATGGAGAATCTATGTCTCCTAACCATCATCGTTCATTATATCACGTGTTAACAAGGGCGTTCCTTGTTCTAGCAGGGCTTAACATGCAGCTCTCCACTAACTATAGTTAATGCTCGCCCAGACATCTTAATCTCGTCTTTACTTACCTCTAACTGAAGCAAACCTCCACGTTTCGAAGCTTGATAAGCGGTCAACTGCGTACGATTGAGTCTATCCGCCCAAAAAGGTGCCAATGCAGTATGCGCTGAGCCTGTTACCGGATCCTCATTCACTCCTACCTTCGGCGCAAAAAAACGTGATATACAATCTATACCTTCGATAGAGCTTTCTGCGGTAACCGCGAAACCTCTCCCTTCAAGTCCGGATAAAGCTCCGAAGTCAGGGCTGAGTTCGCGAACCCGGGCTTCCTGATCCAGTCGTACAAGTACATTGTCAGCATATCGCATAGTTTCCACCACATTGGCTTCTGCAATACCAAGCGCTGCTGCGAGACCTGAAATTACAGGAGAGGGTTGAAGCTGATAAGGCGGGAAGTACAGTGAGATCAAATCTCCTGAACGAGAAGCTCTGAGCAACCCACTGCGTGTATAGAACCTTGCTTCCATGTCAGGCGCTAGCAATCCGCTCTCCCATAGTACATGCGCACTTGCTAGAGTCCCATGCCCACACAGCTTGACCTCAACTTTAGGTGTAAACCATCGCAAGCGATATCCATCTTCCTCTGGCCAGAGAAAAGCTGTCTCTGACAAGTTCATTTCCGCTGCTGTCTTCTGCATATAACCTTCATCGACGGGATGCTCCAGTAAACATACCGCCGCAGGATTGCCTGAATAAGCCTGTTCTGCAAAAGCATCGATAATATATAAAGGGATATTCATCGTATTCATCAGGTTCCTGCTTCCTTTCGTATCCCTGTTACCCTGCCCCACTCTTTTAACCCCTGCTCTACTTCCTCCAGAGGAAGGGCACCTTGTTCCAATTCTGCAGATGATTTGAGCAGCAGCCGATTGTACAGCTTATCCCCTTCTATTACAACATCTTCTCCTTGCTCCCACAGCCGGTAGAGGCTGTCCTCCGCTTTACTATATCGTCCTACCGACTCCATATACTCCAACAGTAGCCGCTCCGTTTTAGACGGGAGACGATAGGCC
This sequence comes from Paenibacillus sp. FSL H7-0323, assembly GCF_038002725.1. Lineage (NCBI taxonomy): Bacteria > Bacillati > Bacillota > Bacilli > Caryophanales > Paenibacillaceae > Paenibacillus > Paenibacillus sp. FSL H7-0323. Next base: position 4,027,291 of record NZ_JBBODB010000001.1, read on the forward strand.
TGCACATCCTGCAAGAGTTCATCAATTTCCTGAGTCATATGCAGCAGCTCCCTGTCTGCTCCATGAAGATCCGCGTACAAATATAAGTGTAAAGCTCTCATACTTCTAAATAATGCTGCATCCTTATCGCCATTTGCCGCATAAATGCTGCCTTCTTCCTTCAGCAGTTTGGCCAGACCTTGAAGCTTATCGGACTCAACCACACCGCCAAAACGAAACATATCTATGATATCTTCTACAGATAGTGAATTTAAAAGACGTGAATTCAGCGGAAAATGCCGGTTCAACAGCTCATCGATTTCCCATAAAGCTTCTGTCGTCTTCCGTTCCTGCTTCAGAGAAAATACCTTGGCAACCATCGCCGTCATATCTTCGATCATCCGGACAATATAGTCTCTTCGAAACATGCAATTCCTCCTTTTCCGTACTGTGGTAGCAAAAAATTCAGGACTCAGACCACTTAAGTTATTCTATTGATTTATCTTAAACCATTGCCGAATTCTATGCCAGTTAAGGAGAATACCAGATCATTAGTTAGCCCTTAAAAAAAGAGGCAGCACACGCCATAATGGCTCCGTGCTGCCTCTTTGTAGATGATTTTTTATACGCGGCTATTGTCTAAAACGGAAGCCTGAACAAAATCCTTTATGATCTCGGCTAACCGTTCAGGAGCTTCAAAAAGACTCATGTGGCCTGCACCCGATATCGTTGCTTGCGTTATATTCGGTTTATCCGCAGTAAAGGTTCGTTCAGCAGGAATCAATCCATCCTGCTCGCCAGCAACAAGCAATACCGGCAACGTAGTGGCCGTAATTACATCCCGTCGATCTGGACGCTCACGCATCGCCAGTGCAGCTCCTGCCGCTCCTTGTGGAGGCGTTTTGTAGCCGATTTCTTTAGCGCGCTCCAGCAGCTGTGGGGATACAGAAGCGGTTGCTTCAGCAAACAATCCTGGTACGAAGCTGTCTACGAAAGGAGTAATCCCTTCATTTTGAATCGCGCTGACACTCTTCAGTCGTTTTTCCTTAGCTTCTTCACTATCTGGATAAGCAGTAGAATGAATTAATCCAAAGCCTTTCAATCGAGAGGCATAACGCTGAGCAAACGATAGCGTAATATATCCGCCAAGCGAATGACCAAGCATGATGCATTCAGCAATCTCCAGCGAATCTAACAGACCCAGAACATCATCTGCCATTTGTTCAATACTATAAGGTCCTAATGGAGCTTCCGAAGCTCCGTGACCACGTAAATCGGGAGCAATCACTCGGTAGCCGCTGCTTAAGACAGGAATGACTTGTTCCCAATATTCAGCGCTTCCACAAAAGCCATGCAGCAATACAATAACTTCGCCTTTCCCCTGATCACTGTAGCATATATTGCTTCCGTCACAACGAACTCTTTCCATGGCTGCTTCCCTCTTTCTAGAATACTAAGATAATGTGTCTAATATCTATTATTAAGCAAAACAGCCCGCCTTGAAACGGACAACTTATTTTTAAGTGCCCAATGGGTACTACTGGAGTCCGAATCCTTTTGCTGCCGCTATAGCGATATGTTCTGCCATAACCATCACTCTATGCAGTGGAGTGGTCTGCAACGTTCTATAGGGTTTCGGGCCATTCATATCTACAACGGCCGCCAAACTATAGTGACCAACGGCTGGAAGATTTGCCCCCACCGATTGTGCAGGCTGCAGTGGCTCACTCGAAACGAAGTAATATCCAAGCGCGATCGGAGGGCCCAGACAAGCATCTACCGCAATTACAATATGTCCGGAGGGAATCTCAGCCACTCTGGCCACCAAATTATCTGCATCGCAAGGAGACGGCAACGTACCGATTACATGTCGGAAGCCATGTTCCACAAGTTTGCTGCCCGTCAGCGGACCGAGTGCATCTCCTGTAGACCGATCTGTTCCAATGCACAGGAACGTGACTTCCTCGGAGGAATGCAGAGCAGCTATTTCCATGAAAAAGGACACTAATCCAGCATCGTCCATTTTAATGCGTTTTCCGCTTCCCTGTTCTCTGATTGCCAATACATTTCCTCCCTTCGATGATATTTTTGATCTCATGCCTTTAATTTAACATGATTTCAGGGAACCCGACAAAAAAATGGTGGTCAAGCTGCCAAACATGGTAAAATACATGAATCAGTATACAGAGAGGATGTTTTAACCTAATGGATTTAACAAAGCCTAGTCAGGAAAATGTTGAGTATATGATCGAGGCTATCAAAAACAAATTAAAAATGGCCAGTGCCGCGGCTATGCAAGCCTCCGCTTTTTCAGTAGATCATTATGAAGATATCTATGATGTTTATGAGGTAGCCATGGGCAGCGACAGACTGAGTATTTCTCAGGTGGAAGCACTCGTCTCCGAACTCGGCCGTCTACGTCATAAATAATAGTTCTCCCTATTACAAGAAGAACCGATGTTGCCGTCCTTTAAAGATGACCACCGCTTCTCGTAGAAAAAAGCCCTTCGCTGTGTATCCAGAAGATGGATTCGTAGTCGAAGGGCTCTTTTAAAATGATCCTACTTTATGAAATTAAGCTTGAACTCAGTATCCGCATGGCCTACTCGTGTACCCCCGTCATTGTAAATCACGCCTGAAAATGCATTGCGCAGCTTTTCCAAGGTATTTTTCTGACTATAACCAATTTGATTTAAAATTCCCTGTACAATAAGTCCCCACTCTTCTTCCGATCCGTCCAGAATCTTGAAGGCAATCCCCAGTCGCTCACGGCGTAAGCCGAAGCAATAGACACCCTTAAATCCACCCTTAGCAATAATATTATCATCTTCCAAAAGAATAGAATCAAGGCGACCAGATCCAGAAACCATCTCCGGATAAGCATTCATTGCCGTTGTAATAGTAGTAACCGCTTTGCGAGTAGCTTCATCTGCAATCAAATCCGGATTGGCTAATTTCAAATAGGCCGTCGCCAAGGCGGTCAGAGGCAGAGCAAATACCGGCAGCCCGCATCCGTCCGTACCTAAACCGATACTGTCTGGGGCCACACCGGCCATATAAGCAATGGTGTCGATAATCTCACGCTGCACCGTTTGCTCCGGCTGTGAGTATTCTTCAAGCGGCAAACCTTTGAGCTTACTGTAAGATAAGATACCCATGTGCTTGCCCGCACAGTTATGATAGAACTTTCTTTTGCCCGCACCACGAATGGCGTTCTCCCTACTGGAATAATCCAGCGGGTAACTCGTTGCACAGATCATTTGTTGCTCATCGATGCCAATCTTGGAGGATATGCTCTCTAGCGCAGCTACATGGTAGCTCTCTCCCCGATGAGAGGCGGTCATCAGGGCAACCTCTGCGGGTGTAAAGCCGTAATGCTCCACAATCCCCCCACGTACGCCTGGAATAGCCTGAAGGGGTTTAGCAGCTGAACGGGTGAACGATACAAATTCCGGATCACCTGCATACCCCTTTAAATTTCCGTTCTCTCCTACGATGGCAATATGCCCACTATGGACACATTCCAGCAAATCCGCCCGATACTCTCGTACTAATACGGTTTCCATGATTTCTCTCCTCTTTAACTAGATGCTCTATAACTCACAAGGACTTATTAGTATTCACATTTAATAAATGCTAGAAAATAACCCCGTGCTCCGGGATTTTTGAGTACTCTACAAACTCCCTTAAGTGTTGGTTCCATGAGGAATTCTACTCCTATTTTCATTATTCTTCAATCCTGTCCCCACCAAGAAGATTTTAGAAACCGGATAAAATATAAAAAACCGCTTCCTTCTCAGAACCTTGATCTCTGAGTAGAAAGCGGTTTTTATGGAATTCAGCGTAGCCTCACAAGGGTAGCGCAGTTCGTCTTATCCTTTGCTTGCACCTGCGGTCAGGCCATCCACCAAGAAACGCTGTAGGAAAATGAACAGCAGCGTGACTGGGAGAGCGACCAATACCGCTCCGGCAGCGAACAACGTAAACTCGGTTGAGTTACTTTGGTTTACCATCCGGTAAAGCCCAACGGCGAGCGTTCTTGTATCCTCCGTACGCAATACAAGGTCGGCGAATATAAAATCCACAAAGCAGCCGTTGAAAATCATAAGGCTGGCATAGGTGAGCATCGGCTTAGATAACGGGATCATGATAGAAAGAAATACTTTCATATGACTCGCCCCATCCATTCGCGCAGCATCTTCCAAGCTTTTAGGAATCGTATCAAAAAAACCTTTAGCCACAAAAACATTCGTGATAATAGCACCGCTGCTGTACACGAGCACAAGTGCCCAATGAGAATTCAGTAGCCCAAGTGTGTTCAGCAGCACGTAAACTGCAATCATAGCCATAAATCCCGGAAACATCTGCAGAACTAGGAGCGTGGTTAGTGTAGTTTTTCTGCCCGTAAATCGATAACGAGAAATGGCGTACGAAGTCAGCAGCAGCAAAAAGGTGCCGAGCAGCGTAGACAACGCCGCAATCTTTAGCGTATTCATGAACCATAGCAAATATTTAGTTTGCTCAAACAGTTCCTTGTAATGAACAAAGGTGAAATTCTTAGGAATCAATGAGTCACTGAACAAACTGTTTCCTGTTTTGAACGAAGACATAATAATCCAGAAAGCTGGGAAAAGACTAATAAAACTGAGCACAATCAGCAATAAATGGCTTCCAAACGTTTTTAACGCTTCCGTCAGTCTTAGCTTCATGCAATCATATCCTCCTCTTTAAAGGATCGCGTCCGCCGGTAGCTCCAGATGGAGAATGTCGCGACCATCAGGAAGATGACAATCCCGATGACAGAAGCAAAGCTGTACTGTGACTGGTTCAGCGCCAGTTTATAAAGCCAAGTCACCAGCAGGTCAGTGTGGCCCGCGTACTGGTAGTTAGGATTAACCGGTTCTCCGTTAGTCATTAGATAAATGACATTAAAGCTGTTAATGTTGCCGGCAAACTGCATAATCAGGATAGGTGCGGTTGCGAACAATACCATGGGCAGCGTAATCATGCGGAATTTATAAAATGACCCAGCACCGTCTACTTCTGCCGCTTCATACATATCCTTCGGAATTGTTGTCAGCACCCCAAAGGCCAGAATCATGGTCACCGGAATGCCGATCCACATATTAGCCAGAATTACAGTGACCTTAGCCCAGAAAGGATTGGTTAGCCAGGCCACACCCTCCAGTCCCAAGGCTCTTAAATAACTATTGATCGGTCCGAATTGATTATTGAACATATTGCGCATGACGAGCAGAGAAATCATATTGGGAATAGCGAAAGGAACGATCAGAAGTGTGCGCCAAAGCTTTTTGCAGCGGACACGGGGCTGGTGAATAAGTACTGCAATAAGCACACCTCCAATGTAAGTCGTCGCAGTAGCAATAACCGCCCAGATCAAGGTCCAAGTCAGCACTCCACCAAAGGTGGAACTCCAGACATCCAGACTAAGCATTTTATTAAAATTACCGAAGCCCACCCAGTCTACCAGATGTGCTGGCGGTAAAATCGGGTCGGCATAGTTCGTAAACGCCAGTAGCACCGAAAAAACAAGTGGTAATATCGTCAGAAAAACCACGGCCACAAAGGGAATCGCGAGGACAAGATAGGCAAAATTCCTCCGCCCCATAGCTCTGAGCGATTCAGCGAATGAATGAATGGGCTCTTTCCGGTCCCGTGCAGCTCCAACTAGGAATGCATCTCTGATGTTCAGTAAATGAAAAGCTGTATAAAAGAGCAGAGCCAGCAATGCCATTAGACCATTGATCATCATAAAAATGGAGTGGTCGCCTTCCACCATCCGGGTTAATTTGCCTACCTTGACCATACGGCTTGGAAATTCACCAAGCGTAATTAAGCCATGCAAATGTCCCATCAGATCATGAGCAATATAGTAGATTCCAGCAGACCCCACCAGCAGGAATACCAATCCTTTCAGCCACTGCCGGTTGTAGAACTGGCCCAGTCCCGGAATAATAGCCGAGAGTAGCGCTGCGCCTGTTTTCTTCCTCATGGTTAAATCACCTGCCCTTTACTTCGACTCCAGATCGGCCTGAATCGTGGTTACAGTCTGATCTAGCGTCTGTTTAACATCAAGATTTGAGTCGTTCCACAGGGACACAAACGCTGCTTTTAGGGGTTCCCAGACCGATTTAATTTCTGAAACGGAAGGCATTGGAACGGAATTTTGGAATTGCTCGAAGAATCCGCCAATAATAGGGTCATCTTTGATTTCCGGCGCTTCTCCAGCCTCTATACTCGCAGGAATCGCTCCCGTCATCTCAAAATTCTTAAGCTGATTCTCCTTATTGCTTGCAAAATGTGCGAACAAACGGCCTGCGACCGGATATTCCGTATATGAGTTGACATAATACGATTTGACCCCGGAGAAAGAAAGACTGTCTTGACCGTCAGGTCCCTTTGGAAGAGGCGCCACACCCAGGTTAACATTTTCCTTAAACGCCGCTATGGACCACGGCCCGTCGATATTCATCGCCAGCTTACCTTCTTGGAACAACTGTGTTTTCACGTCATAAGTGATATCTCCTGCATTCAAAGGCAGAATTTTTTTGAGGCTCTGCAGAAACGTAAACCCTTTGATAGTGCCTTCATTGTTCAATCCAATATCCTTGAAATTCGTATTGTTGTCTCCGTAAATATATCCGCCGAAGCTGCCAATAAACGGATAGCTGTAATATCCGACGAATTCCCACATGATTGCGAATTTGTTTTCCTTCGGATTGTTGTACGTATCTGCAAAAGCAATCACATCATCCCACGTTTTAGGAGCGTCAGGAATCAGGTCCTTGTTGTAGAACAGCGCATAGGTTTCTACCGATTTAGGATAACCGTAAAGAATGCCATCATAAGACGATGCCTGAACGGCTGTTGCCACCATCGTTGATTTGGTTTCTTCCTCAAAAACATCATTTGGCAAAAGCAGCCCTGCTTTTACGGCTTGCCCGATCTGGTCATGGGGCAGAGTCAACACATCTGCAGCAAGTTTAGACGGACCATCCGTCGCCAGTCTTGCGCCTTGATCACCACCTGCCATTTCCTCAACTGTGACGGGAACATCATATTCTTTTTCGAAATCAGCAGCAATCTGCTTCATGTACTCAAGCTGCTCCTTGGCTTCCCAGACCATCAGTTTGGCCCCTGCTTCTGGTTTCATTTCCTCATCGGTGGTATTCTCTCCGGAAGTATTTGTCTCATTTGTGGTTCCCCCCGGCTCGTTCACTGCGGAATTCGGACTCGAATTCGGCTTTGATGCGGAGTTCCCATTGCCTGAACCGCATGCGGTGACCGTCAAAGTTAACAGCAGGCATAGGACTAAACTAAATGTTACCGCTTGCATTTTGGAACGTTTACTCTTCTTCATTTGCTCATCTCCCCTTCGTTCATGAGTGATTAAACCTAACCCGCATTGAAAAAAAGCATATAAAAAAGGTACAACCTCATTTGCACAAAGTGCCGAGGTTGTACCTTTCCAGGTAACAGTGCCTTTAATTTGAATGCGTGTTATGAAAAATCAAGTTCGTTCGCCCTCATTCTATAATATCCATAATTTTGATTGCAATCAGAGTATAAGTCCAAAAAAGACGGTTTAACAAAGTTTATCTTTTCTTTTCTTTTATTTTCTCTTTATCCCTACCACATACTAAAAATTCCATATTGTAAATTCTTGTGAAATAACCTCTTGCTTTGCTCTTGAGGGTTATGGTAAGATGCAGACAAATTTAAAGGCAATGAAACCGCCAAGGGTTCAACCTCTGAAAATCATGAGGTTGGCCCTTTTTTGCGTTTACATGCCTGAAGGGATGGAAAATGAGTATGATTCAACCGGAAGCCGTTTATCACCGTATGGGACAAAATTGGTCATATGCCTACGATGAGTCTACACTTCATATTCGCATAAGAACTAAGCGGGACAACGTATCACAGATCGATCTTTTCTGTGGAGATAAATTTGGCTGGGACAAAACGCATGAGGTCATTCCAATGCAGCGCCTCGCTTCTGACGGCTTGTTCGATTACTGGCAAGCCTCCGTCCGTCCCGTTTACCGCAGACTCGCGTATTACTTTGCGCTTTATGACAAAGACGAAGTTCTTTATTTTTTGGAAAAAGGTTTTTATCCAGAGCCACCTGCTGTGGTATATGAGGGCTTGTTCGACTTTCCATTTTTGAATCGTGAAGATGTCCACTCCCCTCCATCGTGGGTGAAAGATGCAGTATTTTATCAAATATTCCCGGAGCGTTTCGCGAATGGGGATCCCACCAATGATCCGACAGATGTACTGGAATGGGGCGGCACGCCGAGTCCTCGGAATTTCTTCGGAGGGGACTTACAGGGTGTACTAGATCATTTGGATTATCTCTGTGAATTGGGCATCAATGCTATATATTTTAATCCTTTATTTGCGGCAACCACCAATCATAAATACGATACAAAAGATTATTATTTGGTCGATCCTCATTTTGGCACCAATACATTGCTGAAAGAGCTTGTGGACTCCTGTCACTCCAAAGGCATCCGTGTCATCCTGGACGGTGTCTTTAATCATTGCGGACATACCTTCCCGCCATTTGTTGATCTGCTCGCGAACGGGCAATCTTCACGTTATGCGGATTGGTTCCATGTACGCGAGTGGCCGCCACAGGTCATCGACGGAATTCCCACCTATGACACCTTTGCATTTGAGCCTATCATGCCTAAGTTCAACACTGAGAATCCTGAAGTCATAGAATATCTACTGAATGCAGGTCGCTATTGGATCGAGGAAATCGGTATAGACGGCTGGCGGCTTGATGTCGCAAATGAAGTCTCCCATTCGTTCTGGCGGCAATTCTGCAGTGCGATCAAAAGCATTAATCCAAAAGCCTATCTCGTAGGAGAAATCATGCATGATTCCTTGCCGTGGCTGCTTGGCGATCAATTTGACGCCGTTATGAATTACCCGCTAACGAATATTCAAATTAATTTTTTCGCTCACGGACAGATCAATGCTGCACAATTCTCTCAGTCGGTTGCTACAATGCTAGCGAATTATCCGCAACAAATTACGGAAGCCGCCTTTAATCTGCTAGACAGCCATGATACAGTTCGTTTCCTGACACTTTGCGGCGGTGACATCAGGAAGTTAAAGCTGGCCGTTTTGTTCCAGATGACCTTTCAGGGAGCACCCTGTATTTATTATGGCGATGAAATCGGAATGGATGGCGGATACGATCCGGACAACCGAAAATGTATGGAGTGGGACTCCCAGAAACAGAATCAAGAATTGTTCGAATACTATCGCTGGACGATCAGCCTTCGTAAATCTCATCCCGCATTCCGGAGCAGTGGATTTAAAGCGCTGGAGATTCCGGGTTATCCAAAGCTGCTTGTATATGAGCGGTGGGACAAACAAAGCCGGTTCATAATCGTATTGAACAATGAAGATGTTATGGCCGAAGTCATCATTCCTGTAACCGGAGCAGACACGATATGGGTAAATCTAAAGACGCAGAAGCGGACTGAAACCTCCACATCCCAGCTGCATCTGAATCTGCCTGAATTCGGCTATGCGGTACTCCAAGCCGTTAATGATTAATCCGTAACATTATAAATTCAATCGTGGAAGGATGGAGACATATGCTGCATATCACAGCCTGTCTTCGCCCTTCTTTTTGCGCATAAACAAATCTTGATAAAGCCCTAAAAAGGCGGTTTATATGACCTAAAGCCCTCTAGGTTACCGTATCCTCCCTTAAACTCCCGTAATCTCCCCCTTGCTCTTCAACTGTTTCAGCCCATACGCCAAAGTTTATATACGAAGTAAGATAAATTATAAGGAGTGATTGGTGATGAGTAACGTAGAACATGAAGTAGAGAACGGAAGCAGCTTATTAAAAGGTATCTTTATTGGTAGCTTAATTGGTGCCGCAGCAGCCCTGCTATTTGCACCAAAGCCTGGTCGTGAAATGCGCAGTGATCTGTCAGATAAACTTTCTCAAGCTACAGACAAGACCAAAGAAGTTGCTGGTGCCGTAACTGACAAAACCAAAGCTATTGCGACAACCGTTGGCGAAAAAGCAACCGATTTGGCTAGTACGGTGTCAGATAAAGCTTCTGATATCTATACCACTGTCAGTGACAGCAAACAACAAATTGCCGCCACTCTTCAAGAGGCTGGAAGTAAAATTGGTGACACTGTAAGTGAAGCCTCAAGCAATGTAAGCTCGGATGTTAAAGACGCCTCTAAAGACGTAGCTGATGAAGCTAAAGCATCCTCTAAAGAGGTTGCCAATCAGGCTAAGGATGCGAAAGAGGATGTAAAATCCTCCTATAAATCCAATTACTAATCTGCGGCATCATACAGCTATCACTTTAACAAACAACAGCCAGCTGACCGCAGCTGGCTGTTGTTTAGTTACACCTTTATTCACATCAGCAGATACAACTAGACATTTAATTAATGCCCGTTCGGGCTATAGAAAGCAGGGATGGCGCATGGCAGATTCAAATAACCAAACAAAACCTTATGAAATTGATGAACATCCTTTCGAGTTGCGACATGAAGTGAAACGCTTAAACAGTCGTCTTGATAAGATCGCTCACTCACTGGAAAAATCAGAATTCAAAGACATTCTCGACAACTATTCAGATCCGAAAAAAAGAATCATCACAAACCTGATGGCCGGTATATCTCGGGGACTTGGACTATCTCTCGGAACATTTGTAGTCCTTGGTTTATTAGGCTACATTCTTAGTCTTTTTCTTAATGTTCCAGTAATCGGAGAGTATCTTGGCGAAATTAAAAAATACATTGATGCTAATAGCTAACCGCAAGACTATCAATCTATTCCCCAACTATCGACCGCTTCCCCCGCTTGTCCGTCTAATCCTCTAGGTTGGACGGACAAGCGGGGGAATAAGTCTACAACAGTATACAAATAAAGGACATGCGGGTCTCCAGTCAGCGGAGAGAGGCATGTCCTTATCGTCGAAAATGTATATTACCCATACAGGAACTCAATAGGAAGAGTTGGCCATAATCTGCTTTAACTTCTCAGTGGCCCGCTTCTGTATGCGTGAAACGCTCATCTGTGATACCCCCAGCTTCTGGGCGATCGCCCGCTGGGATTGTCCATCTTGGAACGCTAACAGCAGCACCTGCTGCTCCTGTTCCTTCAATTGACCTAGTGCTTGCTGCAAATCCATACGTTTCTCTACGGTCTCGTAATCATTTGCGTCAGAGCTGATCAGCTCGCCTAGTGTGGCTCCTGTCTCCTCTTGAGAAAGGGGCGAGTCTAGGGAGACGTAATGATAACATTCTCTGCCCGCCAGTACTTCTACAGTTTCTTCAACAGACAAATCAAGATAATGAGCAATCTCATCCACCGCAGGCGAACGTTCCAGCTTTACTGTTAGTTCGTCAATCGCGTGTTGAACAAGTGCTCCCTTTTCTTTTATCCGTCTAGGTACCTGTATGTACCAAGATTTATCACGTAGGAAATTCTTCATATGTCCAATCATGCTTTTCATCGCATAGGGCTCAAAAGGGATTCCAAGGCTAATATCATATTGCTGTAATAACCGGATGAGCGCCATTTGCCCGACCTGATATAAATCCTCATACAAGTCGGGGCGGTTGCGAGAAATTTTTCCAGCAGCCATTTTTACCATAGGCTCATATTTCTTAATCAGCACTGTTGCGCGTTCATTATCCTTAGTCTGCTGATATTCCCAAATTTGGGTGACTGCTTCATTCATGGACTCGGGGGGAGTCACCTTATCACTCATACCTTTTCCTCGCTAAAGTTAAGGTGCTTCTTCAAAGTTACTACCGTCCCTCTTCCGGCCTCACTTACGACGCTCACGTCATCCATCAACGCTTGCATTAAGTAGAACCCTAAACCGCCGACCTGAACGTCACTTAACTCTTTATCATGCAGTGTTATACGCTCACTGGACGAGTCTTCCAAACCGTCAAAGCTCTCCCCCTCGTCTTTGACTGTAATGGATAGGGCACTTTCACCCACCTCAAAGATTACATCAACCATTCCGTCTTGTTGTCCATAGGCGTACAATACTGAGTTGTTACACGCCTCTGATACAGCTACCTTCATATCTTCAATATCTTCGTAGGTGAAGCCCATTTTTGAAGCAATACCATATAAATTCAACCTAACAATATCCACATACTCTGCGCTAGCCGGCAGCTGAAGAATTACTTTTTGCACATCATCACTCATTCTTTGTTCTATCCTTTCCTAGTGGGAATTCTCTTGGGAGGCAAAAAACTTGGTAATACCAGTCATGTCAAACAGCTTCTGAATTTGGGGAGGAACATCCTCAACCATAAACTTAACGTCCATACCTTGTCTTGATTTCAGGATCGAAAGTAGAATACCAATACCCGTGCTATCGATGTATTTTAATTCTTTAAGATTTATTACTAAATCATGCTTCGTATCACCTACAAGCGGCTCCATTACCAAACGGAAATCGGAAGCCACGGATAGATCAAGTTCACCATTCAGGAAAACCGTACATACACTTTCTTTTGTCTCTGTCTTAGCGTGAAACTTATTACTTTTATGCGTGTTCATAGACGATCTCTCCTGATAAATATTTTCTATATTAATAACCTCATAGTCCTACCTTTGAAACAAATAACATTAAAATATAAACTAGTAAATCTTGGGTTACGCCTGAAAAATAGATGTATCTGTTTCAACCATCCGATTATCGCTGCTAGAATACCGAGAGATAATCTGCTTAATACTACTCATCTTAAGTGGCTTGCTGATATAGTCATCCATTCCTGAGGCTTTACAGCGATTCTGGATGCCATCCATGACATTCGCAGTCATTGCAATAATAATAGTCTTCTCAGCCGCCGGACCGCCTTCTCGACGGATTTGAGCGGTTGCCTCCAGGCCATCCATTACTGGCATTTGGAGATCCATAAAGATAAAATCATAGGGCTGCTTAAGCGCCATTTGCACAGCCTGTTTCCCGTCCTCAGCCATATCAGCTTCATAGCCGAGCTTATCTAGCATGCTAACCATCAGACGCTGATTGATAGGATGGTCATCTACAACAAGGATTCGGCTTCTGCTCTCCTGATTAAGAAGAAGATGAGGCGATTCCTCTTCTTGATAACCTCCTGTCAAATCTTCTCCAGGTACGGATGCTTGTATCGTAAAAATAAAGGTAGCTCCTTTTTGCTCCATGGATTCTACCCGTATTTCTCCGCCCATCATGCCTACAAGGGATTTACATATGGCTAAACCAAGCCCTGTTCCCCCGTATTTCCGTGTCATTGAAGAATCCAGCTGTGAGAACGGTTGGAACAATCGGTCGCATTTCTCTGGAGAAATACCAATCCCTGTATCCATGATCGTGAACTCGACTTCTACCTTGTTCCCAGATGTTTCTTTGATGGAAGCGACTAAATAGACACCGCCTTGATTCGTAAATTTAACTGCGTTAGCAATCAGATTAATTAATACTTGGCGTAAACGGGCCATATCTCCATATAAAAGTCTAGGCAACTTCTGATCGATAAAATAAGCAAGCTCCAGGTTCTTTTTTCCCGCTTCCACCGAAAAGAGGCTGAACACCTCTTGAATACATGTGCGAAGTTCGAACAGCTGCTCTTCGATTTCCATTTTACCGGATTCCATTTTGGTGAAATCAAGAATATCGTTTATCACCGTAATCAACGTGTCTGCACTTTTCCGAATGATCTCGGAATACTCCTTCTGCTCAGGAGCAAGGTCAGTCTCCATTAATAAATCAATCATACCCACTACGCCATTCATTGGTGTACGAATCTCATGACTCATCATAGCCAGAAATTCCGACTTCGCTTTGGAGGCGATCTCCGCCTCTTCCTTAGCCTTTACGAGCTCACTATTTATGATTTCCAGTTCTTTCGTCTTTTGCTGCAGCAGCATGGTCTGAGTCTGATGCTTCTTGCTCGTAATATACATCTCGACAAAACCTTGTATCTTAGACTTCAGAATTTGTGGAATGAAGGGCTTGACCATATAATCAATAGCCCCTGCAGAATAGCCCGCGAATAAATGCTCCGCTTCCTTACTATTCGCAGAGATAAAGATAATCGGAATTTCCTTTGTTTTTTCTCTGGCTTTAATCAACTTTGCGGTCTCGATCCCATCCATACCTGGCATCTGCACGTCCAGTACGATGACAGCAAAATCATACCTTAACAAACACCGCAGCGCTTCTTCGCCGGAGGTGGCTTTGACTAGCTCATAATGCTGGCTTTCAAGTACCGCCTCCAGCGCCAGCAGATTTTCAGGACGGTCATCTACTAGTAGTATATGAATTGGTTCTTGAAACCCCATAGGACCACCCTCCTTCATGCGTTATTTTATGTTACGGTATATTTTTTCTACTCTGTCCAAAGACTCATAACAATCGCTGTACTTCGTAAAGTGAATGGATTCTTTAGAGCCTAGAACAAGTATTCCAAAACGACTTAAACTTTCATGAAACAAGCCGTGAACATGATCCCGCAGCTCATCATTGAAATAGATCATCACATTGCGGCAGAAAATAACATTAAACTCATTAAAAGAAGTATCTGTAGCCAAGTTATGCTCAGCGAATATAATGTTTTTGCGTAAATATGGCTGTAAAATAACCGAGTTATACTTCGCTGTATAGTATTCAGAGAATGCCCGGGTACCTCCCGCCTCCAAATAATTCTTAGTGTATTGCTTCATTCTGCTAATATCATAGACGCCTTCCTTAGCCTGCTGTAAAGAACGCTCATTCATATCTGTGGCATAAATCCGAGCCTTATCGTAAAGCCCTTCTTCATGAAGCAGGATGGCCATAGAGTATACTTCTTCACCAGTGGAGCATCCAGCATGCCAGATACGAATATAGGGATAAGTCCTCAACAACGGAACTACCTTCTGGCGAAACGTTAAAAATAACCCCGGGTCCCTAAACATTTCGGTAACCGGAATGGAGAGACTATAGACAAATCGTTCAAAACAGGCACGATCATGCAGCACCTTTTCTTGCAGCGCGGATATGCTGTGTACATTCTCCGCATGCACATGATGCCAGATACGTCGCTTCAAAGAAGGCAACGCATAATTCCGGAAATCATATCCATATAAACGGTGTACTCCATCAAGGAGCAGCTCGATCTCAATTTGCTCCAACTCGTCACTTCCTACCATAACGGGCTGCTCCTCATATCCGTGTTCTATCGCTTTCATTGTTATCCCGACTCCCTTATTAACACACCGTAATTCTAGTCATGTTAGTTCTTAAAAAGGTATTACCCCAAATTTGAGTTTACGAATACAACCAGACACGCATTAACGAAAGAAGTTGACCTGTTGCGATCGGTTTCTTCATATAATCAGAAGCTCCCGCTTCAATACATTTGGCGCGATCCTCTTTCATTGCTTTGGCGGTAAGCGCAATAATAGGCAGTTTCTGATATTGCGGCATTTCACGGATTCGGCGCATAGCTTCATATCCGTCCATTTCCGGCATCATCATATCCATAAGCACGAGATCAAAATCTTCTTGCTCTACCAGCATTTCCAGCGCTTCACGTCCATTCTCCGCAAACTTCACTTCCATGTGGTATTCTTCCAGTACACTAGAGAGTGCAAAAACATTACGAATATCATCATCGACGAGCAGTATTTTCTTCCCTTCGAATAACTCTTCTTTGTTATGCAGCTTCTGCAAAATTTTACGTTTATCTTCCGGAAGATTGGCTTCTACCCGGTGCAAGAACAACGTTGTCTCATCCAGTAGTCGTTCCGGAGAACGAACATCCTTAATAATTATGGATTCAGCATACTTGCGGAGCTGTGTCTCTTCTTTGCTATCTAAATCCTTACCTGTATAAATAATAATAGGAAGATCATTTAATTCTTCATCATCACGAATCTGATCCAGCAATTCAAAGCCGTTCATATCCCCAAGCATAAGATCCAGAACCATACAATCATATCTCTGCTTGCGCAGCTCCATCAGTGCCTCATTGCCGGTTGATACCGCGGTGATAGCTACATCATCGTGACCAATCAATTCCATAATGGAACGACGTTGAATCTCATCATCTTCAACAATCAGAAGGTACTTCACTGTGCTGGACGTATAGTTCTCAATTTGTGAGAAAGCCCGCTCCAATGCTTCTCTTGAAGATGGTTTTCTAAGATACGCCATAGCTCCCATCATTAATCCTTGCTTCACTTCATCGTTCACTGAGATAACATGAACAGGAATGTGACGGGTCTGAGATGCACTTTTCAGCTCTCTAAGAATGGTCCAGCCGTCCATTACAGGCAGCTGTATATCGAGAATGATCGCATCTGGCAAATAAGTTTTTGCCATCTGCAGTCCTATATCGCCTTGAAGCGCTACTAAACCTTTAAATCTGCGCCCACGAGCCATGTCTAACAAGATTTTCGCAAAGCTTTCATCATCTTCAATAATAAGCAGGACTTTGTCATTCGCCGTCAAATTGTCACGGTCATCCTCAATTGTCAGTTGTGGAAGGGGTACGTTAACGGCTGCTGGCACTAAGGTTGGAAGCATGTCTCCAATATATTCATCATATGTGGAATCCTCTTTGGACACCGCAGCTTCTATTTCTGCACGTTGTTTACTGTAATTTGCCTTCACCGGCAAATATAAAGTGAAGGTACTGCCTTGTCCCTCACGGGATTCGAGCACGATAGCGCCACCCATTATACGAACCAATTCACGGCTGATCGACAATCCCAACCCCGTGCCTCCATATTTACGGCTGGTTGTTCCGTCTACC
Source organism: Paenibacillus sp. FSL H7-0323 (assembly GCF_038002725.1). NCBI lineage: Bacteria > Bacillati > Bacillota > Bacilli > Caryophanales > Paenibacillaceae > Paenibacillus > Paenibacillus sp. FSL H7-0323. The sequence continues at coordinate 4,044,088 of NZ_JBBODB010000001.1, forward strand.
TGCTGGAAGGCTTCGAATACAATATCTGTTTTGTCAGCCGGAATACCAATGCCACTGTCCTTCACAGCAATAGCAATATATTCATTATCACTCGGCAGATTTAGTGGCAAGAGATTATTATCTGCCGGGCTAACTGAAAACTCGATAAAACCTTCGGTTGTAAATTTAAAGGCATTGGAAAGCAGGTTTCTTAAAACCTGCTTCAACCGGTGACTATCGGCAATTACGCTATCTGGCAGCGGCTCGTTAAAGGCTATCCGTAAGGAGAGTCCTTTTTTGATCGCCTGCGGAGCAAAATTCTGCTTCACAAAGCTTTTCAGCTCAGTCAGTTTAATTTCTTCATGATTCAGTTCCATTTTTCCTGCATCAACCTTGGATAGATCAAGAATTTCATCAATCATTTTAAGCAGATCAGCACCTGACATGTAAATCGTATGGGCAAATTCAACCTGTTTCTCCGTTAGATTACCATCCTTGTTCTCAGTAAGCAGCTGAGACAAGATCAGCAGACTGTTGAGCGGCGTCCGCAATTCATGGGACATGTTCGCCATAAATTCCGATTTATATTTACTAGTCACGGATAATTGCATAGCCTGTTTCTCTAGCTGAACCTTAGCATGCTCAATTTCATCTTTTTTCTCCTCAACCTCCTGCACTTGCTCCTCTAGTGCACGAGTCTTGGCGACGAGTTCCGTATTGTAATGCTCCAGTTCCTCCTGCTGACGTTGCAGCAGTTCTTCTGAACGCTTAAGCGCATCTGTCTGCTCTTCCAAGTTCTCATTAGAACGGCGCAGTTCTTCTTGCTGAGTCTGCAGCTCCTCTGACTGACATTGCAGTTCTTCCGTAAGTGCTTGTGACTCACGCAGTAATTTCTCTACAATCAGACGACGACTAATATTATTGAAAATAATGCTTAAATTATTCGCAAGTTGTTGCAGCAAATCATTTTTCAGACTGCTAAATGGCTGGAATGAAGCGAATTCTACTACACCGAGCAGCTCGTCTTCAAAAATAAGCGGATGAATGGAAATATATCCTGGCTGTGAATCCACAAAGCCGGATTTCACGGAGATATAATCTTCAGGAGCCCGCTCCAATCTGATTGGGTGCATATCAAGCGCACTTTGTCCTACAAGCCCTTCTCCAATCAAAAAACCTTCCTTTGGTTTCTTATCGTTATCTACTGCATAATAACCACTGCTTCGTAAAAAATCGGGACGATTAGCATCCTTCAAATACACAGCTCCAAACTGGGCTCCGAGCACAGGGGTGAACTCGTTGATAAAGGTCTGTGAGACCTGATCCAATGAGCTAACCCCCCGGAGAAGTTCTGTCACCTGAGCAACATTTGCATTCAGCCAGGATTGATCATTCTGTGCCTGTGCATAAGCCTGTTCCATTTGCTGTTTCTCTTCAAGATCTAACGCCATTTTCTTAAAGACAAGGGCAACCTCACCAATCTCATCTTTCGAAGTAACCTTTATGCGCCTTATGGCCCGAATTCTGCCGTTGCCAAAGCTGGTAATCATCATCGAAACGACATTAAGCCCCCGCGTAATGCTTGGAATGATCCATAAAACAACTCCAAGTCCAAGTAGCAGGCCCACAATCATCATCAAGATGACCATCTGAGTAGAGCTTTGATAGGCATCTTTAGCTTTTGCGCTCTCTTCATTCATAATAAAGGCATTATAATCAGAGAGACTGTTCAGAGCATTTAACACGGCATTCTGAATCGCTTGTCCCTCTGTGTTAGAATACGTGCTGGCATTCTGGAAATAACCAGCTGATAGCAGCTTCAATATTTTTTCCTGATAATTTAGATAGATCGTATAAGAATCATCAATTTGATTAACGATCTGCATCTCTTCAGCGCTAGTCATTGATTCTTTTATTTTGTCGTAGTGCTCATTCGCCTTAGCTATTTTTTTATCAATCTCTTTTTTTTGTGATTCTACCGTTGATGTATCCGCGCTTAACATGGTCGTCGTTAATATGCGCGCCATATCATTCACTTCTCCACGCATACCTGAAGAAGAGCGCCCCTTCATATATCTATCCTGGTAACCCTCAAGCTGACCATTCATATAATCCAAACGATCGTATCCAATCATAGTAAGTGCCAGCATAATCGCCAGCATCGCACTAAAACCAATTAAGAGTTTAGCCTTTATTTTCATCCTCATTCTGTTCCCTTCTTCAGTGAGATCCACACTATACATTTGTCATCGTCACGCTCTTTAGGAACATCAGCATTGAAAAAAGCAGCCCGTATAGTTTCTTCCTTCCATTCATGCTCAACATTTAAATGCTTAATCATAAACTTCAGCTGCTCTTCCTGTTCACCCTCAACCAGCTCCAGCAGACCATCTGTATAGAGAACCAAATGCCCTTCATCTTCGTAGGTCAAGCTCTGAGGCTGAATATCAATCCGTTCAAACAGGCCTACAGGGTGACAATTACTTTCCAGCAAGACCGGAGTCTTAGCTGCGCCTTCAAAAAATAGCGCAGGTGGATGCCCGGCGTTAACGTAGTCAATACGCTTTATACGAGTGTCGATCACAAGATAAATCGTCGTAAAATAATATTGAATCAGCTTTTTCTCAATATAAAGTTGGTTAAACCTTCGATTGAGTTCCTGAATTACCTTTTCCGGCTCTACATAGGTAGTTACCGTATCCTTTAATACTGACGCAAGGAACATGCAAAAAAGAGAGGACGATATACCGTGTCCCATAATGTCCAGGAGGATTACGCCATATCGGCCATCTCCAAGGGGATACCAGGCATATAAATCACCCGCCAATTCAGAGGAAGGCTGATAGATAGCATGCACCTCGAAATTCTCTTCCTGCAGGGGTAGGCTGAGTACAGCATTCTGCACGAGTGCAGCCAGTCTCAATTCCTCCTGAATCCGCTGATCCCGTTCCTTATGCCAATCTTTCTCACGTTTTAACCGCAGAGCAAGCCGAATCCGGGCCATTAGCTCCACTTTATTAATAGGTTTCGTAACATAATCTACTGCACCTGCATCCAGCGCTTCGGCCAATTTCTTAGAATCGCCTACAGCTGTAACCATTATTATTGGAATATCCTTAAGATGTTCGTATTGCTGCACAACACGACATGCTTCGATCCCATCCATTTCTGGCATCATCATATCCAGTAAAATCAGATCAATATCTGACATCCGGGGACGTCCATCTTCACTCCCCGAACCGATTCCAAGCCGTTCCAGCATCTCTTTGGCAGAGGATGCGGTTACGAAATTTCGGTAATCTTCTTTTTTCAGGATTTCACGGATAATGATAACATTAGTCGGATTGTCATCCACGATTAAGATTCTCATCATCTTCACCTCACACGATTAGTATTACGACCGTAAAATTCTGCAAACCTACTAACTATATCATACGCTATTTCACAGTGTTATTTCTATTTTCATAATATGTAAATATAGTCATAGGATCAATTTACGTATTCAGCAAAGTAACCTCCAGCCCCACTATACCTAGTGGGGCTGGAGGTTACTCTATTCTAAAGACAGCCTATGTTTATTAACCAATTTGCTCAAATATGAAACAGATTAGGAAGAAATACTATCAAATAAATCAATTCCTTCAAATTCACCCGCCAAATTTCGATATATTTTGAGTGCGTTATTCCCTCTCAGGTATACATCCCCATCTTCGGCTATAAAATACGGTTTGCCCAGAGTATCTTGCAGATTATCTGTTAAAGGATCGATTTCTACGCCATCTACATGTAAACCGAACTGCTGTGCTTGCGGAGGTGCAACATGTACATAAAGTACAACACCCTCGCCCACACCCACTGTCACATCTGCGTAATGGTACTCCACTGTCTCTAGCAATGGATCATTTGTCACCGCAAGCGGATTGCCTTTGGTCAGAAGCAGTTCTTCCTTTGTGGTGTATAAAGCGACACCTTGCAGAGAATCAAAGCGATTTATATATGGGCTGGATTCTGAAGCATGTTCAAATGCGAGAACCGACTTAGGTTGTTCAATAAAAGTAGAGATAGGCACCAACTGTGGAGACGCATCAAAGTATGGGAAAAGAAGACCAAATAAAAGGATCATCATGTTCATGTTGTGTCCCACCTTTCTTATCTGCAGCCACCGATTACAGAAGCCTTACTATCTTATGCTTAATGACGAAATTTCTTCCAAAGAGTTGCAGCTACGTCTACACCTTTTAGCACTGTAGCTATTTTTCCCGGTGACTTCTCAGCATAAATGGCATCATAGGAGTTAACAGTACGTTCTTCAGCAGGAGTTAGCGGAGCTTCTTTTATAGAGACTTCCTTACTTTTCTCCTTCAGCTCACGCGATTTACGATATTTCTCGATCACTGTGACTGACACTTGTTTGACTGTTAAGGTTAGCTCATTCATAACATCACCCAGATTCTTGACAGAATCGATGACTGGGTCAATCTTCTGAATCTTATGCTGTACATCGGCAGTGATTTCATTTGCGTGTCTGACCGTCGTTTTCACTTCATAAGTAAGCTCATCCATCGTCTTCTGTACTTCCACCAAGGTTTGGCTGACTTTGTCGAGTGAATCCTTTGCCGACTTTAAAGTTTTAATTAAAAAGAAAACAAGTACTGCGAATGCAATTGCGACGAGTGCTACACTAAGTTCAATGATCATATTCATAACCCCTTCCATATCTCATAAATATCGGCTAATCAGCCTTGTATACTGCATAGTTACCCCTGGTCCCATAAGCCGAAACATCTTGTCGAGCGTTGTCAAGAGTCCCTCTTCCCTTTTGTTTCAAAATCAAAGTCCCCGTTTATACAATGACTACATTAATCAAAAAAGGATAGGTGATATGTAATGTTAAAATGGTCCGCAATACTACTTGTAGTCGCAGTAATCGCCGGTATCTTTGGTTTCTTCAACCTAGTAGCTGCCGCTGCTGGTCTTGCTAAGATCCTGTTCTTCGTCTTCCTGGTTCTGTTTGTAATTTCTCTCTTCACGGGACGCAGAGGCAGATCTATGTAGCCCCTCTTATTAATGGTGTGACTGTTGTATCCCTCCCATATCTATCCATATATCTTATTCATCATGCAGAAAGTATAGGTCATTCCTGCACAGATGTCACTTGAGAAAATAAGAAATGTTGAATGGGTGGTTCATCACGCATCAATTACGTTTACTAGCTTATTAACAAACAGCGCTTTTGGAAAAAAATACATCCAACCCCCACAGGAGGAACCAAACATGAAAAAAATCGCCAGCCTTACAGTAGCCTTAGGACTTATGGCTTCCATTGCAGCTACAGCTTCAGCAGCTGAAGTAACAGGAACTACTACGGCTCCTGCAACCGTAACTGGAAGCACTTACAGCAATTCTTTTGAAACCATTATTACTCCAGCGGATATGAGTCCAGCTACACCGCAAATAGTGCTGACTGAGAAAACACCTTTCTACTTTTCAGTCGGAGGTATAATTCCAGCAGGCTGGCTTGGCGTTCAGACTCTTGATACAACAGGTGAAGTCATTTCGGATACTTGGGGTAATGAATGGAGAGAAATTTACACTTGGCTAGGAAAAGCATGGGTTAAGGTTCCTGTATCAGCCAATGTGATTTTGCCATAATTAATCAATAAGCGAAGAAGGGGTGTCCCAAGAGCCAAGAAAATGGCCGATGGTACTGCCCTTTTTTTATGTGGAGAGTACATATTCTGAACAGATAAACAGGAAGAGCTACCCCTTCAGTAGAGAATTCTACTAAAAGGATAGCCCTCTTGCGCGTACGCCCGCCATCGTTCACCCGTCACAAACATGCGATGCTGTCGCTTCCTGCATTTTCATATATTTAGCGAATGACCGAACCTCCGTAGAGAAAACGATTCATCCAAGAAGCGCTTAGTTTATCTACTCTTACCCCGCCTGAAGCTACGGAATAAGTTTGTAGAACTTGTCCATCTCCTAGATACATTGCAACATGCGATATTCTAGCTGTAGATTTGTCGATTCCCTCATAAGCAGAAGCAGAATTCCCCTTATAATCCATAAAGAACATTAAGTCGCCGCGCTTCAAATTGGAAATAGACGTAACCACCGTACTATTCGACTTCACCCAATCTCCCTGTTGACGGGAATCCGCCGGCAGTTTGAGATTGGCTGCATCCATAAAAATTTGCCGGATGAAGTCCGAGCAATCAAAGGTGCTTGTATCATTTCTGCTGGAGCCATACTCATAAGGCGTTCCTAGATATCCCATACCTGCAGCAATCACCCGTTCGATTTGGGCTGAAGCCCCCGGTGTGGTTACAGGTGGATTGGGTGTAGGCGTTGGTGTTGGTGTTGGTGTTACCGTTCCAGATCCCCCACCGTTTCCTGAAAGTGTACTATATTGTTCACTTGAACTTATATATCCGATGCTACCATCCGCCGCTTTAACTTGATACCAGTAACTGTTAGGCTGCGCCAGAACTTCTACTTTTTCTCCCTTATTCAAAAGCTTCATTATTTTCCCGCTTGTTGAAGGTGAAACTCGAAGATTCACACCATACTTAATGGTGCCAGTTTGTGCCGATGGTGTCGTTACTGAAGCAGAGGATACACTGATATATTTATCTCCTGCACTTGTATAACCCACTGAACCATCAGCCGTTTTTACTTGATACCAATAGCTGTTAGGCTGCGAAAGGATCTGCACTTGATCTCCCTTTTGCAAGTACTTCACTATTTCTCCGTCAGTAGAAGGGGTGCTGCGAAGGCGAACACTAGCCTCGATCACACCTGTTTGAACGGCTGAAGCTGCTGTAACTGAATTAGATGAACTTGAGGCTGCCGCTGCTTGTCCAGGAGCAGATACTCCTAAACCTGCAACAATTGCAGCAGATACTAACAAAGATGCTGTAATTTGCTTATGTGATTTGATCATACGTTCCCCCAAATTCCATGATGAGATTTCAATAAAGGATTGTACTACATTATTCCTTTATGCCCTCATTATAGGCTTGCCCGGGATTTGGAACATGCTCCAAATTTCACATATAATCATGCCACTTTATGGTAACACACAGGTCTAAAGTCTCGATTTCTCCTTGAATATGTGTTATTTTTCCTTAATATAGCATTTCGCGATTTATTTTTTAGGTTCCACGTGCACCTGCACATTCATAATATTATGCATTTTGCTCATTCTTTCTTCGATGGAATCACTTATTTCATGACCTTCCGTCACAGAAATATTCGCATCCACTTCCACTACAACATCCACATGCACATGATTACCATGAACCCGTGCCTTCACATCTTTAATCTCTTCTACTCCCGGCGTTCGAGCAATCGTACTGCGTAGATCCATCAATTTATCTTGATCAAAGCCATCGGTAAGCCGATAGGTCGAATCACGAAAAATATCCCAAGCGGTCTTGGAGATAATGAGTCCGACAAGAACAGCTGCTGCGGAATCAATCCATGGCAAACCAAACTGTGCACCCACAATCCCAACTGCGGCTCCAACACTGACCATTGCATCAGAAAAATTATCCTTAGCCGCTGCCATAAGTGCCCCACTGTTAATTTGTTTGGCCAGTCTTTTGTTATATATGTATACCCCCATCATAGCTACTGCACATACAATAGCCACCCCTGCCGACCAGAGCTGCGGCGTTTCTTTTGTACGATCGAAAAAGGAACGCACCGCCTCCACAATCACTTGAAGGCCCACTACCGCCATGATAAAAGAAGCCAACAACGCCGCTACGGTCTCTGCCCGGAAGTGCCCATAAGCGTGGTCAGAGTCAGGTGGCTTCCGCGAAATCCGTAACCCCACCAGTACAGCTATGGATGCTACGATATCTGTTAAATTGTTGACCCCGTCCGCAACGAGTGCGCTAGATGCAAATAAATAACCACAAACCAGCTTGAATGATGATAGGATGAGGTAAGCCGCTATGCTCACCCAAGCTCCTCGTTCACCTTTACGTATATCTTCGTAAATATCAGTCATTCTTGGCTCCCCCTCTTTTCCCCGATTATTTAAAATACGGAAAAGAATTCTTTCAATTATTCTTGCCCTTGTGGCAGCATTTAAAAACAATTAGAATAAAGTGTAAGGACTTGCTTCGAAGGAGGTTATCATAATGAGCGAAAGCAACGATAAAGGAAAAATCAACTTAGCGGAAGCTATCCGTAAAAAACTGGAACAGAAGAAGCAACAATCTTCCTCCAAGCCTGGATCCACATTTCAGGCCGGTTCCGCCAAACCGCTAAAAAGCCAAAATAACAAAAAGCCTAACAACCAACGCCGTCGTACTGGCGGATCTTAGTATTTACTTATACTTAAACATAAACGGCTGCGAATCCCTCGGGGAAACGCAGCCGTTTATACGTTCGTCCTGCCTGATAGGATGGATTAGAACTCTTCAAATTCATAACTGCTTTTCTTTAATGTACGATTAGCCAGCTGAAAACATGCGCTTTGGGAAACCTCAAGGGCTAAAGACTCCTGTCTTGGAAACCCCGCATACACCCCGTAGCATTCTACTTGTTAATAACTTTTCAAAATTGAAATTATAAAGACAGCTACCCTGATCCTAAAAGGATTAGTGTAGCTGCTTCATGGATTCCTTCCGCATAGCGGAAATTAAATATTATACTTCTACAGGATACATGCGCTGGCGCATTTCCTTAATTTCTGGATTCTCCAAATATTCATCGTAGCTCATGGAGCGATCAATTACACCTGTAGGTGTAATCTCGATGATGCGGTTAGCAATGGTTTGGATGAACTGATGGTCATGGGAAGTGAATAGAATCGTGCCATCGAAATCGATCAGCCCGTTATTCAGTGCCGTGATGGATTCCAGATCCAAGTGATTGGTTGGTTCATCGAACACAAGCACGTTCGCGCCGTTGAGCATCATTTTGGCCAGCATACAGCGAACCTTCTCGCCCCCGGACAGCACACTTGCTTTCTTCAGTGCTTCTTCTCCGGCGAACAACATACGGCCCAAGAATCCACGCAGGAAAGTTTCGTCCTGATCTTTAGAATACTGGCGTAGCCATTCTACAAGATTCATTTCCACACCATCGAAATAGCTGGAGTTGTCTTTCGGGAAATACGCTTGAGTTGTAGTTACTCCCCATGTATATTCGCCCGCATCCGCTTCTTGCTCACCCATGATCACATCAAACAGCAGTGATTTAGGCTGGGAGTAAGGGCCTACAAACGCAATCTTATCCCCTTTATTTACTACAAAGCTAATTTCATCAAGAAGCTTTTCACCTTCAACCGCTTTGGACAATCCGCTGACTGTCAGCAATTGTTTACCCGCTTCACGTTCTGGTTTGAAGTTAAGGAACGGATATTTACGGTTGGACGGACGAATGTCGTCCAGTGTAATTTTCTCAAGTTGCTTCTTACGTGATGTCGCTTGTTTAGACTTGGAAGCATTGGCCGAGAAACGCTGGATAAATGCCTGCAATTCCTTGATTTTATCTTCCTTTTTCTTGTTCGAATCACGCTGCAAAGCTTGCGCAAGCTGACTGGACTCATACCAGAAGTCGTAGTTGCCGACGTACATCTGGATTTTGCCAAAATCAATATCCGCAATATGCGTACATACTTTATTCAGGAAGTGACGGTCATGGGATACGACGATAACAGTACCTTCATAGTCCATGAGGAAGTTCTCTAACCAGCCAATAGATTCGAGATCCAAGTGGTTGGTAGGCTCATCTAGCAGCAGGTTATTTGGACGGCCAAACAAGGCTTGCGCCAAGAGTACCCGTACCTTTTCATTGCCGCTCAGTTCGGCCATTTTTTTGTCATGCAGTTCACGCATAATTCCGAGACCAATCAGCATGGCAGCTGCATCTGGCTCAGCATCCCAGCCGTTAAGCTCAGCGAACTCACCTTCAAGCTCCCCTGCACGCAGGCCATCCGCTTCTGTGAAATCGGACTTCGCATAAAGCGCATCCTTTTCTTTCATAATTTCATAAAGACGTGTATGACCCATAATTACGGTCTCAAGTACTGGGAATTCATCATACTCAAAATGGTTCTGTTTGAGTACTGCGAGACGTTCGCCCGGTGTAACATGTACCTCACCGGTATTTGCTTCGATCTCACCAGACAGAATTTTCAGAAAGGTTGATTTACCGGCACCATTGGCACCAATCAAACCGTAGCAGTTACCAGGGGTGAATTTTATGTTTACATCTTCAAAGAGAGCGCGTTTTCCGTAGCGGAGTGTTACGCCGCTTGTGCTAATCATTACGCATTACCATCCTTTTCACTTAGGGTTTCGGCTCATTATAGCATAAATAGAGAGCAAAAAGCCCGTAAAATAGCCTTTTCAGCTGTTCTCTCCAATACTAAAGTTATTCCAGCTGCTGTACAGAGGTCGCCAGTTAGGAGGAATTTTTTCAATTATTGTCCAGTTATGCGATTCTCGGGTTGTATAATAAGCGTTTCGCCATAGCTGAGCGTACGGATTCTTTCTTCAGAAATACCCTGTTTAAGCCGGGCACTTTCCATCCGATCCAGCGCTTCCCGGGCCGTATCATCAGCAAGTCTATAGGTGCCGTAATGCATCGGAATCATGGTCTCCGCTCCAACATCTACAAATGCTTGTATAGCCTCTTCAGGGGTTACATGCTGCGAGGTCATGAACCACTCCGGTTCATAAGCTCCAATCGGCATGAGTGCAACATGAAGCTTATAGCGGCTCCCAATCTCCTTAAAACCCGGAAAATAACCGCTATCTCCTGCGAAATACAGGTTAGGGGACAGCTTGTCGCTATCCGATTCGATCGGCTGCAGAATGTATCCTCCCCAATGAGAAGTATTCGTGTCCCAAGGTGTTCTCCGCGTCCAGTGCTGAGTCGGCACAAAGGTAAGCTTAATTTTACCTAGCGTATTTTCCTGCCACCATTCCATTTCTATGCAGTTGCGAAATCCTTTGCGGAGCATCTTTCGTTTCAAGCCTACAGGAACAACAAGGGTTGTCCCTGCTCTATATAATTTACGGATAGAAGCCATATGCAAGTGGTCATAATGAGAGTGCGAGATCAGAATCAGGTCAATGGGAGGCACTTCGCTGAGCGGAATCCCGGGTTGCCCCAATCTTTTCTCAAAGCCTAGTCTTCTCGCCCAGATTGGATCAGTAATGATATTCATCCCTTCATATTGAAGGAAAAACGTTGAATGCCCAATCCACGTAATGGTGGTCTCCAGGCGATTCTCCGCCAGATAAGCTAACCTCGGCGGCGTACTTGGCACTACATATGAATAATCTTTTTTCTTCCGTCGACGTTCCTCCCGCCACTTACGAAACTCTTTAAGTGTTTTATCGGTACTCACATTGTCGAGGTTATTGTAGCGAAATTTAGCCATAGAGCACCTCATCTTTAGAAGTTTGCCGAGCATGCTTTACTTTAGCGAATATAATACAACTATATTGAACGGCAGAGTATTTTGCAAAATATACAAGTTACTTGGTAATGGTGCGCCCTTTTTCCGCAAAATATCTAAGTACCCTTTTGTGTTTCACGCCAGAAATGAGATAATATGTGTATAAAGTATGGCGGTGCATATACCGTTCAAGGGGGAGCTACGTATGAAGATTACTTTTATTGAACCGACTCCAAGTCCAAATACGATGAAGCTTCATTTGGACGAAAGTCTGGAACCTGGAATCCGCAGAACCTATACACCAGAAAGTGAACGTTCCGCACCTGCCTGGGCACGCGAAATGTTAACGATACCGGGCGTTATTAGCATCTATCACGCTGCTGACTTTGCAGCGCTCGAACGCAAGGGCAATGCGGATTGGGCAGCGATTCTAAGAGAAGTTCAGAACCGCTTCGGCAACAGCGAAGGCTTAAATGACGATTGGAATCTTGCCGATGAGAACGCTGGCGCTCATTTCGGCGAAGCTCAAGTCTTCGTCCAGATGTTCCGCGGAATTCCGCTGCAAATCCGCGTTAAGACCGGCGCGAATGAAGAGCGCATCTCCTTAGCAAACCGCTTCACGAAGGCGGTTATGGATGTGGCTAGCGCCGTGATGATTAAAGAGCGTAAGCTCACTGATTACGGCGTGCGTTATGGCGAGCCCGCGGAGATTGCACGCGAGGTGGAGCAAGAGGTCGAAGCGGCGTATCCGCAGGAACGCCTCGACTCTCTCGTGCAGCAAGCCATTGCGCACGGCGCCGAAGGCGAGTTCGTCGAGCAGAGACGAACCCGCAGTCAGGATGAGCTGCTGCGAGACCTGAAGCATGAGGATTGGCGCGTGCGCTACGCCGCGCTGGAGGATCTTACGCCGACGGCGGAGCTCCTGCCGGAGCTTAAGGCGGCGCTGCACGATCCCAAGCTGCATATTCGCAGGCTTGCGGTCGTGTATCTAGGCGACCTTCGCACGCCTGAAGCGATGGAGCTGCTCTATGAGGCGATGGCAGACAGCGCGCCAGCCGTGAGACGTACGGCAGGCGATACGCTGTCCGACATCGGCGATCCTGCCGCCACGCCAGTGATGACGGCGGCACTGACAGATAAGAGCAAGCTTGTCCGCTGGCGCGCAGCTCGTTTCCTCTATGAGGTGGGCACATCCGATGCCCAAGAAGCGCTGTCAGTTGCGGCGGAAGATCCGGAATTCGAGGTTGGACTTCAGGCCAAAATGGCTTTGGAACGTATCGCTTCCGGTGAAGCAGCGGCGGGTACCGTTTGGCAGCAAATGTCAGAGCGTCGTCGCAGCTAACATTCCCTACCGGATTTTGTCATTGCTTGACTTGCGAACTTGCTTTATACTAATTCCTGTTGTTTATAAATGAATGAAGTAAAGATAGCCTCGTCATACTAAGATGAGGTAGAGGTCGCGGATATAAAGAGTACGCGCGTGGAGACGTTAGAGCCGTCTATGAATCGCGTCGAAAGGAATATCTGCCGAAGTCTGCACTGTCGCTCTTACAGCGGTGCAGGCTGGGGCCGTTGCCGAAAGGCACGGAACTGTCACATTGTATAACCTGCATAGCAGCAGGTCATAATGTGTTGCGCTATCTTCACAGGGAGTATGATGCGGAGCTGTATAGATGGAAACCGCAGATATAGTCTGCGGTTTCTTTGCGTTTACAGAATTTGTATATTTAGTGTTTGTCCATAACCTTATGGAGACCACCAAATACACTCTCCCGCTCTGCGGGAGGAAGCAGCTCAGCACTCCCCGTTCATGAATTGAAAGATTAGATCATAAGGAGTGTCAAATCATGCAGGGCAAGCAGCAAAATCTAGCACAAGGCAACGTAGGTAACCCGCCTGAGCTAAAAAAATCATTTAAAGCAAGGCATTTGACCATGATTGCGCTTGGAGGATCTATTGGTACTGGACTCTTCCTGGCCAGTGGTGGCGCTATCGCTTCAGCCGGACCCGGTGGAGCACTTCTAGCCTATACGGCTGTTGGTGTTATGGTTTATTTCCTCATGACCAGTCTGGGAGAGCTCGCTACCTATTTGCCGGATTCGGGCTCATTCAGCACTTACGGCACGCGTTTCGTCAGCCCCGCTTTTGGGTTCGCCATCGGCTGGAACTTCTGGTATAACTGGGCGGTTACGATTGCAGCAGAATTGTCTGCCGCCACCGTCATTATTAAATATTGGTTCCCGGACAGTCCCTCCTTTCTCTGGAGTCTCGTGTTCCTGCTGCTGATGTTCGGTCTTAATTTCCTATCTGCTCGTGGATACGGAGAATCAGAATATTGGTTTGCCATTATCAAAATTATTACTGTTATCGCCTTCCTTATTGTCGGAGTTTTGATGATTTTCGGAATCATGGGCGGAAAAGCCGTAGGCTTCAGCAATTTCCAGATCGGGGGCAGCTCGTTCCACGGTGGCTTCTTCGCTTTCGTCGGTGTCTTTATGGCTGCGGGATTCTCCTTCCAAGGCACCGAGCTAATCGGTGTTGCAGCAGGTGAGAGTGAGAACCCTCGCCGTAACGTACCTATTGCTATTCGCCAAGTCTTCTGGCGTATATTAATCTTTTATATCCTCGCTATACTAGTAATCGGAATGCTGATTCCTTACACGAATCCAGATCTGCTGCGCGGTGGTATTGATGATATCGGAGTCAGTCCGTTTACGATCGTATTTAATAAAGCAGGACTTGCTGTTGCCGCATCCGTCATGAATGCTGTCATTCTCAGCTCCGTATTGTCAGCCGGGAACTCGGGAATGTACGCCTCCACCCGCGTCCTGTACGCTATGGCTAAGGATGGAATGGCTCCACGTGCTCTAGGCAAGCTTAATCGCCGCGGTGTTCCTGTTGGTGCTTTGCTCGTGACCACAGCCGTTGGTATGTTAGCCTTTTTAGCATCATTCTTTGGTGATGGTGCTGTATACAACTGGTTGCTTAATGCTTCCGGTATGTGTGGATTTATTAACTGGCTCGGCATCGCTGTCTGCCATTATCGTTTCAGACGCGCCTTTATAGCTCAAGGTCATTCCCTTGATGAGCTGCCTTACCGGGCTAGATGGTTCCCGTTTGGGCCTATATTTGCCTTAGTACTTTGTACGGTAGCCATCCTTGGCCAGAATATGGGTGCCTTCTCAGGTGGAAACATCGACTGGTACGGTATTGCCGTTTCCTATATCAGCCTGCCATTATTCGTCTTGATTTGGGCCAGCTATCGCTTCTTCCGCAAGAGTAATATTATTCCTTTGGAAAAATGCGATCTTAGTACTCACCCAGAATAAATAGACTCCGCAAAAAAGGGATATCCAGAAGCCTGAAAGGCTGCGGGATATCCCTTTTTATATAAATCAATCTAGTATATTCAACTCCTCATTTTACTTAGCCCTTTGCCTATTCCCAAGTCACATACACTTTTAGATCACCCGTATTATCAAAAGAAGTGCTAGAATAAGACACTTCCTCTAGTCCAAGTTTATATAACTCCTGTAGATCATTCTTCAGCTGGGTTCCACTACCGTGATAACGGAATAATAAAGATCCCTCTCCTGAAGCGACAGCCTTATTCGCCAGCTGAATTAAATCTGCTGCTGAACGTACAATCCGTTCCTCGGCATACAGCTCATAATTAAGGTCCTTCTGAAGCTGCTTATACACCCCGGCGTTCTGTCCTCCACGCTCTACAAGTGCTGACAAGGTCTTATAATAGGCAACCGAAGCTGCCGGATAAGACTTCGTCCAGCTATGGTCCTGACGCATTTGTGCATCCGTCTTCAAGTAATACGCGGTGCTTACCACGCCGGCTTTATCAGGTGTCGGGTCATCCCAAGTTGTGTCGAGATGATACCATCTCCCTTCGAGCAGCACTAGATTCCAAGCATGAGACTGGCTGCGTCCTCCCGGCTGTTTTGCAGTGCCCTCGACGATTTTATTACTGAATCCCGCTTCCTTGAGCAGCTTATAGGTCAACAGCGAATACCCTTGGCAAACGGCACTGCCACTCTTCAGGCCTTCATAAGCCGTATATTTACGATAAGAGGTATCATACTTCAGACGCAGCACCACCCAGTCGTGGATAGCCTTAACCTTCTGATGATTATTCATGCCCGGTGTAATGATCTTCTTGAGCGTTGCCTTTACTTCTTTGTTCACAAAAGCGGTCTGCTCCAGCGTTTCCAAGTATTTCACTTCTACCGTAACCTTTACAGAACTTTTGCTCCCTCGATAAGTGTATCCGTAGCTATCTATGATGTAATACAAATAGGGATCGCTATTCATCGCTTGATCTAGACCCGTTTGTATCTGTGTTTTTAAATTCGAGGTTTTCCCCTCATAAGTAAAAGTGATAGTCTCTCTACGATTATTCATCGCACCGGTTAGCTTCTGGGCAATTTCACTCACAGAACGAACGGTCGGTGAAGTCGTGGCCGCATAAGCATGCCCCCAGGTCCAATACAATGTCGGGGGAATGGCTGCGCAAATAATCACTCCTCCAAGAATGACTTTTGCCAACGTGAAGCGTTTTTTCCACATAATTATTCTGATCCTCCGGCTCCTACAGACTTATTCAAAACCCTCCATTTAATAGATAATGAAGACTTGGGCAAAAAAAGACTGTTCTCTGTAGAATAATTCTACTCTGAGAACAGCCTCTAAGCCAGATCAATATGAATTATTTCTTTAGGGGTGTAATGATATAGGTCTCTCCTATTACTGTTTCAAATTCCAGCCCCGCTCCTTCAATCTGTGTACCATCCGGTTTTTGAATGAGCAAAGGCTGGTGTTGAACAATTCTGCAGGATCGGCCATGAGTCGAGGTAACCTCTGCCCTAGTTAAACAGCCCCCGCTCCATTCTATAGTCATGACAAAGCCACCACGTGCCACCAACCCTTTCACGCTGCCTTCAGACCATTCCTCTGGAAGAGCAGGTAATAGTTCCAGACCCTCCTGATGACTCTGCAAAAGCATTTCTGCTATTCCGGCTGTAGTGCCGAAGTTTCCATCAATCTGAAACGGAGGATGATTTCCGAACAGGTTCGGCAAACTGGAATCTTGCAAAATGCGACGTAGACAGCTAACCGCACTCTCGCCATCCTTCAGACGCGCATAAAGATTAAGCAACCATGCTGCGCTCCAGCCTGTATGGCCACCTCCGTGTTCTATGCGTTTCTTCAGTGTTAAGGCTGCCGCCTCCGCTAGCTCTGGTGTGGAGGAAGGGCTAATTACGTTCCCAGGGTACAGGTCATACAAATGAGAAACATGACGATGCCCAGGCTCTTGTTCAGCAAAATCCTCATTCCATTCGCGGACAGTTCCGTCCGGTGCGATCCCTTGGTGGGCAAGCTGTTTCTGTTTCTGCATAAGCTCCTGACGCAGCTCTACATCGGTATTTAAAATATCAGCAGCCTGAATGCAGTGCTTGAACAACTCAGCGATAAGCGATAAATCCATAGCTGAGCCAGCCGAGACACTGCATGGTGTGCCGTCAGCAGTCAGAAATACATTCTCTGGCGAGGTAGACAGACCTGTGGTCCATCTTCCATCAGGCAGCTCTACTAGCCAATCCAGACAAAACAATGCGGCTCCCTTTAATATGGGATAAGCTGTGCGCAAATAGTCCTCATCTGGACGAAAAGCGTAACGCTCCCATAGATGGCGAGAGAGCCATACCCCGCCCATCGGCCAAAAAGCCCACATCGCCTTACCGTCTGATGGAGAAGTCATCCGCCACAAATCGGTATTATGGTGTACTGTCCAGCCACGTGCGGCATAATGAATACTCGCTGTACGGCTGCCAGCCACGCTAAGCTCCGTGATAAAATCTATTAAAGGTTCATGGCATTCACCCAATCCGCATAACTCGGCTGGCCAATAATTCATTTCGGTGTTTATATTTGTCGTATAATTGCTGTTCCATGGTGGCTGAATATAGGGATTCCAAATGCCCTGCAGATTCAGAGCTTGCGTCCCCGGCCGTGAGCCAGCAATCATCAGGTAGCGGCCATACTGGAACAGCAACGCTTCCAGTTCAGGATCTGCCTGTCCTTCGCGGTATTGTACCAGGCGCTCATCAGTCGGAAGCTCTCCTCGGGAAGCAGCAGATGCAAGCGTCAACTCCACACGGTGGAACAAGGATTGATGATCCTCTAAGTGGCGCTGCTTAAGCTCTGCGTATCCTTTAGAGGCTGAAGCTAACTGCACTAGGCACAACTCCGCTGGCAGCTTGCCACCGCTTCCCGGCATCCGGTCATACCCGGCATAATCGGTTGCCGCAGCCAGACGAAGGGTAATGGAGTGCGCGCCAGAAATCAACAGCGAGCCGTTCTCCGCTACACAAGTCCCACCTTCCGTCTGGATCTCCATAACCGCAGCAAAACTTATGCCAAGCCCCTCTTCATATAATACGGCACGCGGGTGATCCCCTACGTAGTTATCAGCCACATGCGACGGGGCACGGCCAGTCATAATCAGCATGCCATCCGGAGTAATCTCCGAGTTGAAAGGATGTGGTGATGCCAGATCCGCCCAGAAATCTGGCAGAGTAGCTTGGCCCTCCCCCCCCTCAGCACGGATATGAAGAGCTATAATGTCATCCGGTCTGCTGGCCAATACTTCACGTACGATCCTTACACCACCGGCAGTATAGGCTACCGTAGCCAACGCCTGATCCAGATCAAGCTCTCTCCGGTAATCCTCTACAGGACCTGCAAAATTAAACTTCATTCGCAAATCTCCAAGCGGTTGATAGGATTCCGTCCGGCTGCCTAACATTTTGGCGTCCACCAGTGCTTCTGCTTCCTTGTATTTCCCCTCTGCAACTAGCTGTTTAGCTGGAGCCAAATGCCGCAGTGCCTCATAGTTGGCTTTATCCCGCGGGAAACCTGACCATAGAGTGTCTTCATTTAATTGAATCCGTTCTTCTTCGATTCCACCAAAGACCATGCCGCCCAGCCTGCCGTTACCTACGGGCAGCGCCTCTTCCCATACAGCCGCCGGCTGCTTGTACCATAACTCATGCCGTCCGGAGTTCTTGCTCTCTCCCATGTATATTCCTCCTGTCCTGTTATTACCGGTGAAAAGCAATCAGCGGGAGGCCCGGACTTTCGTTCGGACTTCCCGCCATCTTCATGCTTTTATTGGATTAGACGAAAATTAATAATTAATCATTCCAAAGTTTCACGCGTTGTTTAACCAGCTCTTCACGCAAATCTTCAGCTTTCGTTACACCAGCTTTATCAAGCTCAGCCATGTAAGCATCCCAAACTTTATCGAAATCAGCTGGTTTAGACAAGATTGCTTCTGGGATCCGTTTCCAACTGATATCCTTCAGCTTGTTGTCAAGAACGACAATTTCGCTATCCCCAGGAATCGTGATGTTCCATGCTGCGCCCCAAGGTTTAACTTTGAACTCATCTTCACTTGGGAAGAGGTCTTTCCAAGTTGTTGCTTTGTAAGCAGCAAGTGTTTCTTTTTCAACCGCATTGTAACCTACAGTTACTTGCTCAGGGAAACGAGTTGTGTAGTAGTTACCAGATGGATCCAATACACCGTCGCCATAGTGAGCGCTCAGCAATGCATAGTTTGATCCGACATTACCCAAACCAGTTTCTTTTTGGAAGTTGGTAGTGTCATTATATTTACGGTCGTTCACATCTTCAGGAATGACACGTTTGCCATCAACAACATTGTAGTGTTTGCCTTCAATACCCCAGTTAACCAATACTTGACCTTCGTCGGAAGCTAGGTAGTCCAGGAATTTAATCGCACGAACTGGATCTTTAGCATCTACGCTGATCCCAATTCCGTTACCACCCATGAAGCCTGTAGGCCAGAAGGAGGTTTCTTTGTACTCCTCAGACAAGGTTACAGGATAGTGTCCATAGCCTTGATCCAGCTTGCCCTCAGCTTTCAATGCTCTTTCTCCATCGCCATAACCCCAGTCTTGGTCAATCAAACCAATAACGCGGCCGGTAGCGATTTTAGCTTTGTACTGATCATACTTTTGAACGAAACTTTCTGGATCAAGCAATCCGATATCGTTCATGTGGTTGAGCCAGCGGAAATATTCTTTTTCAGCCGGACGACGGAAGTGATAAGTTACTTCTTGGGTGTCGATATCAATCGCATATTCACCATCGTCAGGAGAACCAGTAGTAATAAATGCTGGGTTAGTTACTGTAATGTACATGTACCAATCATCTGCATTCAAAGTCAGGCCGATGTTTTTGTTACCATTTTCATCGGTAGGATGTTTTTCCAGGTAAGCCTTGATTACGTTCTCATAATCTTGAACAGTTTTGATTGCAGGATATCCAGCTTCTTTAACAGCACGGTGCTGTAGTTCAAATCCGCCACCAGCATCAAAATATTTGTTGTCCACACCTGCATAGGTAGGGATGGCATAAATCGCATGATCATCGTCACTGTAACGTGAACGTTT
Source organism: Paenibacillus sp. FSL H7-0323 (assembly GCF_038002725.1). NCBI lineage: Bacteria > Bacillati > Bacillota > Bacilli > Caryophanales > Paenibacillaceae > Paenibacillus > Paenibacillus sp. FSL H7-0323. The sequence continues at coordinate 4,063,981 of NZ_JBBODB010000001.1, forward strand.
CATGCCTTCTTCGCCCAATACTTTTTTGATATTCGGAGCATATTTTTCAATCAGGTCTGTTAGATCAAGCATTGCGCCTGCATCCACCAGCTTACTGACATCAGTCTTAGCACTGATCAAATCCGGATATTCGCCGCTCGCTGCGATCAAGGCTACTTTTTGTTGAGGATCACCAACTGCATATTCAGCATTTAGGGTTACTCCCGTTTTTTCCGTAATCACTTTACCAACTTCATCTTGCATACCTGTCCAGTTCGGGTTAGGGTCTGCACTGAAGAAGGTCATCGTGAGCGGGGAAATATCCTCAGCCGCATTGGTCGCATTTCCAGCATTAGTTGCATTGCCGCCTGTATTTCCAGCTGCAGCATTACCATTGTTGCCATTGTTACCGCCGCAGCCTGCAAGCACACCGAGCAGCATAATAGAAGTGAGCGTTAATGCCGTAGCTTTGGCTTTTATCTTTCTATTACTTCCCATTAAATAAACCCTCCTTAAAATTGTTTATCTATCGTATCACAGGTGAAGACCTGTTAATACTTTACCCAGCTTGCCAAAAGAAAACGGATACACAATAGGTTTTAAGCATAGGGGAGACTATGCTCCCCCGTTAAACTGTGATTAGCTCTTCACAGCACCAAGTGTCATACCTTTAACAAAATACTTCTGAATGAACGGATAAACCAACAGGATCGGTACGGTTACGACAATCGTAATCGCCATTTTGAGCGACTCCGGCGAGACCTGATTGGAAGCCAGCGAAGCAATGTTGGAGCGGTAGTCGCCTCCGTTACCACTGGTTGTGGTCTGTAGAACCTTCATCAATTCATATTGCAATGTGGTCAAGTTAGGGCTTGAACCATTGTACAGATAAGTATCAAACCAAGCATTCCATTGACCTACTGCTAGGAACAGCGCGATCGTTGCTAGCGCTGGCTTCATCAATGGCAGAATAACGCGGAAGTAGATAGTAAAGTCATTGGCTCCATCCAGCTTCGCCGATTCCTGCAGCGCATACGGCAGGCCGTCGATGAAGGAGCGGATAACGAAGACGTTAAAGGCACTAACCAGTCCAGGCAATACATAGACTGCAAAGCTGTTCATCATATGCAGATCCTTGATCAGCATATAGATTGGAATCATTCCTCCTGAGATATACATGGTCATTGCCAAGAATGTGGAGACAAACTTGCGACCTGCAAAGTCAGGGCGGCTGATCGTAAACGCCAGCATCGAGGCACTGATCAGTCCGAACAAAGTACCGATAATTGTCCGCAAAGCGGATATTTTAAACCCGGTGATTAATCCGGAGAAAGTGAAGATCTTTAGGTAATTGTCCCAGGTAAAATCCCGGGGATAGATGGTCACTCCACCGCGCACACTGTCCACTGAATCATTCAGTGAGATGGCAAGCACGTTCAAAAACGGATAAATCGTGATTACAACCACGAACAGTACTACAAAATATACAAAGAAATCAAAGATCCGGTCTGACCATGACTTTCCGGTGATAGCTGAATTTCCCACTGTAACGCTCTCCTTTCATGAAAAGGGCAATTTACTGCCACGATTGGGTAGAAGGGCCTTCTGTGCTACAGAAGGCTCTCTTTTGTTGTACGTTTGAAGATTCCATTAATCGTAAACAGTAGAATTACACTGATCACTGAGTTGAATATATTGATCGCAGTACCGTAGGAATATCTCGCCATGCCCAGTCCGTATTTCAGTGAATACAAGTCTAGCACTTGAGAATAGTCGGTAACGAGGTTGTTTCCGAGCAAGAATTGCTTCTCAAAGCCGATATTGAGCAAATTACCCACCGACATAATGAGTAGTACAGTAATTGTTGGGCGAATACCCGGAAGTGTAATATGCCATACCTGACGAAGCCTGCTGGCACCGTCTACCCGGGCCGCTTCGTACAATTCAGGCCCAATACCTGCGATAGCTGCAAGGTAGATGATGGCGTTCCATCCGGTCTCTTTCCAGACATCCGATAAGGTAACGATTCCCCAGAAGAGATGGCCCTGGGCCATAAACTGGATAGGTGCGTCTATGAATCCTATTCCTAACAAGATATCGTTTACAAGACCATTTTCACCAGATAACATTTTAGTTACAATCCCCGCTGCAACCACCCATGATACAAAGTGGGGCAAATACGAGACTGTTTGAGCAAATCTTTTAAAGAAGCCAAGACGCACTTCATTGAGCAATATTGCAAACGTTATTGGAAAGATAAATCCTGCGACTAAGCCCATTCCACTCATCGCCAGCGTATTACGCAGCGCCAGAAGGAATTGCGAGTCACTGAACAGTGTCTTAAAGTGTTCAAAACCTACCCATTCTTGTTCAAAAAAGCCACGTGCAGGCTTGTACTTTTGAAAAGCCATCGTCCAGCCCCATAACGGGAGATAACTGAAGACGAATGCCCAGATCACAAAAGGTATCGACATCATCCATAAGTACTTTTGATTCTTAAAGCTTCTCCAAAACCGTCCTCCTGAAGCAGGCTTTTTGTTGCGTGTTCGGGTATCCGGCGGGATTTGAGAAGTTACTGTGTCCGCTTTCATAAAGCCCCTCCTCTCTATGTCTATATTCTAAATCTCTGTAAGCGATTGCAGTACCCTATAAATTCGACCTAAAATCAGGTGAAAATTAGAGATTTAGAGCCCAAATAAAGCGGATACATCGTTGAAAACACTGAAAACAAACATGAATTTACTGAAAATATAATCAAGTGAAATTATTTGATTTCATAAATCGATACGATACTTAATCCCCTGTCTATTTCACACAATTAATACTTCATCCCATAATTAAAAAACGCCCCGAGCTAACGTTCTATAAGTGAACGTGGCCGGAAGCGAAGGCGCGGACTGAAATGACTTATTTAAGCAAATTGCACATCTTATTGGGTTAGGCGGATTATATAGACCTTATTCACTTAAAAAACCACCTTTTGGAGAACATTTGCAGCTAATAACGTACATGGAGTCCGATAAATCGAATTTGGACTCGAAATAGCCCAAATAACGACTCTGGAGTCCGTCAAACCCGCGAATGAAGACTATAATGTGCTCTCAGATGAGGCGTAACAAGTATACCCGTAACCCCTGCCCTGCTCCTCAACGAAAACCTCCGTATGGTTCAATTAAAATTAATTACTTTAATATCATCTTTTCTAGAAAATATTACCTGATACGTCAGTAGTTTAACTATTTCAGATACATATTCCTTATACGCACATGCCGAGTCGACATTATCTGTTGTACCTGCAATTTCTTTTCCTAAAGGAGGGTAATAGGAGAGCAATGAAAAACAAAAACATCAAGATATTATTATTGATTATCGCCGCAGTATTATTGACACTAAATTTATTTCAATTCAATAACAACGTAAGCCATAACAGATTAATGAATAGGCTGGACCTGAATCTGACATCAGAACTCGACGGTCTAAGAGTGGAATTAGAACGATCCTCAACACCAAGCATTCTTGCTGTAGAGCAAGCGAGTAAAATTGCTGCCCTTTCGACGTATTCAACATTAGGGTTCGATTATGGATATACCTTGGAAACCAGAATACATGACAAATATGTACAAAATGAACCTTTTAAAGAGATGGATCAAATTCAAGAGTTACTTCTGGCCCTTCAAAAGGACCCTGCAAATCAAGAATTGCAACAAAGATTAGATTTATTATTAGTGAAGTAGCTTTAATGTAAGAAAAAAAGCCACAGCTAAAGCTCAGGTTATACCTGAACTGCAACTGTGGCTTTTTGGGCTTCTATTTTAGATGTTTTTGCGAAAAGAACTTGGGGAGAGTCCTACATATTTACGGAACTTGGCGTTGAAGTAATCGGGGTTCATGTACCCAACTTTCTCGGCCACCTCATATACTTTCATGCCTTGCGCTAGGAATTGCTTCGCCTTCTCAATCCGCACTTTGTCCACATACGTATTGAAGTATTCCCCGGTAGTGTTCTTGAACATTTTACCTAGATATGCGCTGTTGTAATTAAATAACTCAGATAAGGTCTCAAGCTTAAGGTTCTCATTGTAACGGCGGTTGATTAGCTCCGTAATTTTTTTGATCTCATTCCCTTTGCTGCCACTGGACATTTGATCGGCGATCTCCGCCATGAAATTAACGGCCTGCTCTTGCAGGTCTGCCAGATAATGACTATGGTAGAGCTCACCGATCGGCGGGGAATGCTTAGCGGCATTGCTGCGAATCTCTGGATAGACCGGTTCGAGACGGGCCAACACCGTACTGAGAATCCGCACAAATGTATCTTTGATCTGCTGCTCCTCACTGCCCGCAGCCAGTAGCTCTGCACAGATCGTATCCACCAGCGGTTCAATGGCCGCGCGGCTTCCAGTTTCAACAGCAAGCATTAGGCGGCTCTCCGCATCCTGCCCTTCTTCGGTGTACGCCTCCGCCACTCCAGGAAACAACATACCGGAGAGATCGGCGCTGATCAGAATCCCTTTGCGGTAAAAGAATGCCCGGCGCAGCAGTTCACGCGCCACTTGAAAAGACTGTGCCGCCTCTTCTGGTCCAGCTACAGGGCCTCCCGTTGCTGCGCTGAAGTCGTATCCCTCGCGGCAAATTAAGGAAGCAAGCTCTTCCATCAGCCGCTCCTGTTCCTGCTTTCCTGGCAGCGGCTCTTGCAGCAGAAATCCAATATATGGCGGCATCGTGAAAAACATCCGCTCTTCACTGCTGGCAAAATACTGTTCTACCGCGGCCTTAACGGCCCGCTCCCCTTCCTCACTGCCGCCCGCAGGCGCGAGTAATTCGAGTAGGATCACTTCGACACGGTCTGATTTAAGACCCAGTGCTGCCGCCTGCTTAGCAGGATCATTCTCCCCCTCCTCCGCAGTTGAAGGCTGCAGCAATGTACGCAGCAGGCTTTCGCGATTACGGGCAGGCTCCTCTTCATTCCAGCGGCTAAAGCGATCTTCCTGAGCGATCGTGACTCTGAGTTCCTCCAAATAGTTGATTAGCTCTTCCTCATCCACCGGCTTCAGTAAATAGCCGTCAATGCGGTAAGAAATGGCTCGTTTGGCATACTCAAAATCCGCATGACCACTTAAAATTAGCACATGGCTGGTCGAGCCTTCCTCGCGCAGCTCACCGATTAACTCCAGCCCGTCCATACCAGGCATGCGGATATCCACCACAATCAGTTCCGGATAAAAAATATGATATTTCTCCTGAGCTTGCAAGCCGTTGGCGGCCGTAGCCACCACCGTATACCCTAGCTCTTCCCAAGGGATTAGAGCCCGAAGGCCTTCCCGCAGCTTTGGCTCATCATCAACAATCAATACTTTGATCATAGATTTATGTCCTCCATTGGAATACGAAACGTAATAGATGTTCCTTCATTCATCCGGCTTTCGATATTCAGTCCATATTCAACACCGTAGGATAACTTCAAACGGTCGTGTACATTGCGCAGCCCGATGCGTGCCTCTTCCTGCTCATCACGAACCTCAAGGGTATAACGGATCTGCTCCAGCTTGTCCGGAGTGATCCCGGCTCCATTATCGGTAATGGTAAAGACCGCATGATTCTGCTCACGCTTGATATTCACCGTAACCATTGCTCCATCCATCGTGTTGTCTAACCCATGAATCACCGCATTTTCCACAAGCGGCTGCACAATCAGCGGCGGGATGTAGAGTGATTCGACGGCAGGGTCTACAATAAATTGATATTTCAAACGATCCTCATAACGGAATTGCTGAATATCCAAATAACAACGAACCACTTCAAGCTCCTGGCTAAGCAAAATTTTACTTCGGCCTACCTCCAGATTACTGCGCATCATTTTGCCAAGAAGACGCACTACCCGTGCAATCTCCACTTGCCCTTTCATATGGGCCTCCATACGAATAGATTCCAGCGCATTGAACAAGAAATGAGGATTGATCTGGCTTGCCAGCATTTTAAAACGGATATCATTCTGTTTCTGTTCCAGCAGACTGTTCTGGTCATTAGATTCCTGTACCTCGTACATCAAATCGTTAATACTCCGTACCATAGAATTGAACTGACGAGCTAACAGAGCAATTTCATCTTTGCCATCAATTTTTAATGAAGTGTCAAAATCACCCGTACTAACGCGGTTAATATGTCTGCTTAACTGCAATAATCGACGTGAAAATAATGAAGAGAAACTATATATGATTAAAAAGGCCAATAAAACGCTTACGGCAATCACGGTAATCGAAAGCTTAATCACCCGATTAGGTTCTTTGACTATACTATCAATAGAAAAAACAGAAATAATTCGCAGGGCGTTACGGCTGGCTTGTGGTTTAAGTTCTTCTATCACTATTTTGGAGGCTTCACCATCTACTTCTGCCTCATAGCTCCCGCTTCCTTGCCCCAAAAGCTTTGTATCAAAAGAAACATCTGCCAGTTTCTTTCCTGTCCGATCGCTCCGGTTCGCAGCAATGATATTATCCTGATCATCCACGATCATGGTATCAAATGATTCCTGGCTCAGAATTGAGGTTAGCTGGTGACTGTTTACATTAATAACGAGCACGCCAATTTTACTGGAGCCCTCCAGCTCGATTTTGCGGACAAGACTTAAATAATTCCGCTGATCACGCTCATCCTCTATATATTCCCAACCGACGAGGCTATCGTACCGCTGTGCTCTTTGATACCACTGGCTCTCCTTAATGGCAGACGAAGGATTGATCAGCTCCCAGTTGTTAAGCAGCGTAGCATTATCAGTGTATAAACGTATGTTGGATATGTCTTTATATAATCTTAGGTATTCACGCATATCAGTGTAATCCCGATAAGCCTCAACCACATCATAAGTGCTTACATACTGGCGTATGGCGAGTTTTTTCAGCCGGGCATCATTGGACAATCGATACGCTATATCTTGCGATACACCGATGACTTCTTCTGTTCTTTTTTTTACCCGATCTACGTTAATTGAAGCTTGCTCCAGTGCGTTCTCAAACGCCATGGTCCTCATCTCAATCGTAAGATAACCACCTACCAGTAATACCGGTAAAAGTGTAGTCAGTAAAAAAGCAAGCAGCAGCTTATTGCGGATTTTGATGTCATTCAGCACCTTAACAAACCATTGAAACATGGCCTTTCGCCCCCCGAAACCTTCACTATCTCATGTACAGGCTGCCACTACCTTGGAGATATTCCATACTTTACAGAAGAAAAATGAAAACGGCAACATTTTTGAATATTGCCGTTCATCACCTCTATAAAGAAGATGGTCTTTAAAAAGGCCTTCCGCCAGATGCGAAAGACCTCTTTTATATCAGACAGATTGATAAATGGCGTTTTATTGGCGATATGCAGCCAGCTTGTTATTCAATTCGCGGGTCTGGCCGTAAACTTCCTGATAGAGGTTGAATAGACCGTCATAGATTGCCGTTTGTTTCGGATCTGGTTTATAAACATCAGCAGGACGGATAAACGCTTCTGCACATTCCGCAAGGGATGTGAACCATCCGCTTCCATAAGCCGCCAGCATAGCTGCTCCCATTGCCGGACCCTGTTCACTTTCCAGCTTCACGATGGATGCATTGAAAATATCAGCCTGCATTTGCAGCCAAGCCTCATTTTTAGCTCCACCACCAATTGCAATGATCTCTGTAATCTCTTTGCCTGACTCACGTACAATCTCAATGGATTCACGCAGTGAGAAGGTAATGCCTTCTAATACTGCACGTGTAAAATGCGTCAACGTATGCCCTGAATCCATACCAATAAAGCTTCCGCGAATATTTGCATCTGGATGTGGTGTACGTTCTCCTACAATATAAGGTGTGAATAACAGGCCGCCGCTGCCAGCTGGAATAGAGGAAACTCCGCTTAACAGCTCATCAAAGCTTTTGTCCGCCGCAAAGGTTTCTTTGAACCACGTAAGGCTATAACCAGCAGCTAGTGTAACCCCCATAATATAGTAGGCATCTTTTTCACCATGGTTAAAGAAATGGACTTTGCCTTCGAGATTCAAATCTTTATTGCTCTCATAAGAAAGAACTACACCAGATGTACCAATACTGCACATGGTCCGGCCTTCTCCCAATACACCCGCTCCGAGCGCGCCACAAGCATTATCTGCACCACCAGCAAATACCTTCGTTGAAGATAAAAGACCTGACGCTTCAGCAATGTCCGGCAATAAAGTTCCAGTCTGTTCAAAGGATTCTACCAATCTAGGACAAAGAGAAAGCGGAAGTTCAAAAGCCTCTGCGATTTCTGCACTCCATTCTTTAGAACCTACATCCAATAACAACGTTCCGGCAGCATCGGAGTAATCCATTGCATAATCACCCGTCAACCGATAACGAACATAATCTTTTGGCAGCAGGAACTGATGCGCCTGTGATAATACTTCTGGTTCATTCTCTTGAACCCACAGAATCTTAGGCAGTGTAAAACCTTCCAATGCTTTGTTTCTGGCGATATCGATCAACTTCGTTCCAAGCGTCTTCTCAATCTTACGGCATTGTGCAGTAGTACGGGTATCATTCCAAAGAATAGCTGGACGCAGCACTTGCCCTTCTTTATCTACTAGTACCAATCCGTGCATTTGTCCGGAGAAACTTAGACCGTCTACTTGAGACGGGTCTATGCCTGATACTTCAATCAGACGGCGCAGGCTGACCAGCGTGCCTTTTACCCAATCCTCAGGATTTTGCTCACTCCAGTTCGGTTGGGGTCTGCTTAGCGGGTAGGACTCGGAATGCTCAAAAGCCACCTTCCCCTGCGGGTCCACTAGAACAGTCTTCACTGCACTAGTCCCCAAATCAACACCTATAACGTATTTCATTTTTGACCTCCTAAAAGTTTTGTTAGCATAGACTTCATTGAATTACTTCGAGCAAAACTTACTTCGTAAGCATCTTGCTTAGTTTTTACTACAAAAAGGGGGCTGCCGAAGAATGCTCTCTTCAGCAACCCCCGTTGCATTTGTTCAAACTCGACTCAAAGCCTAAGCTTCAAGCTCCCTATAAGGACTACTCAGCCAAGATGTATTGGTTAAGGGTAGCTCTCAGGTATTCTTGACGTCCGGATTGGTTAGGACGTGGGTTCTCATTGTTCAAAGCATATTCAGCCAAAGAAGCCAATGTTGCTTTACCGGAAACGATGTCTGCACCAACGCCTTCTGTGAAGCTGCTGTAGCGTTTGTCAATGAAATCTTCGAATACGCGATCTTCGATCAATTTAGCAGCAACTTTCAAGCCTTTTGCGTAAGTATCCATACCAGCGATGTGTGCCAAGAACAGATCTTGTGGCTCGAAGGAAGGACGACGTACTTTAGCGTCGAAGTTAATTCCGCCTTTGCCAAGACCGTCATTCTTCAATACTTCATAAAGAGTAAGTGTTGCATCGTAGATGTTTACTGGGAATTCATCAGTATCCCAACCAAGCAGTGTATCCCCTTGGTTAGCGTCAAGTGATCCAAGCATGCCATTAATACGAGCTACACGAAGTTCATGTTCAAAAGTATGACCTGCAAGCGTAGCGTGGTTAGCTTCAAGGTTCAGCTTGAAGTGCTTGTCGAGGTTGTATTTTTGCAAGAACGAAATTGTTGTTGCTGCATCGAAATCATATTGATGTTTAGTAGGCTCTTTTGGTTTAGGTTCGATCAGGAATTGACCATCAAAACCAATTTCCTTAGCGTAATCTACAGCCATGCTGAACAGACGTGCAATGTTATCTTGTTCAAGACCCATATCTGTATTCAGCAATTCTTCGTAACCTTCACGGCCGCCCCAGAATACATAGTTGCTTGCGCCCAGACGTTTACCAACTTCCAGACCTTTCTTCACTTGTGCTGCTGCATGTGCGAAAACATCAGCGTTAGGTGTAGAACCTGCACCGTGCATATAACGCGGGTTAGTGAACATATTAGCTGTATTCCACAGCAATTTCTTGCCGGAAGTCTTCATGCCTTGTTCAAGGATATCAACAATAGTGTCGATGTTGCTGTAGAACTCACGCAAAGATGCGCCTTCTGGTGCGATATCTACATCATGGAAGCAGAAGTAAGGCAGATCCATCTTGTCCATAAATTCGAATGCTGCTTCAGCGCGAGCTTTAGCTTTATCAAGACCACTCAATTTGTCCCAGCTGCGAATTGCAGTTTCAGCGCCAAACGGATCAGAACCGCCAGCAGTTAATGTATGCCAATAAGCCATTGCAAATTTCAGATGTTCCTCCATAGTTTTGCCGGCTACGACTTCTTTAGGATTGTAGAATTTAAATGCATAAGGGTTGGTGGAACGGCTTCCCTCGTAAGAGATTTTGTTCACTGTCTCAAAATAAGCCATTGTGTAATCCTCCTCATATTGTGCTACGCTAGCAAGCGTTTACAGCATCATCTTAACACATCTTTTTGACTTTGTATATTGGTTAAACAAAGTTTTTTTATAAAATTTCCGCCTCTTTAAGTCTCCCTTGCCTATCCGTTTAATATTCAAAAAATCCAACAAACATAGATTTCCTCTTTTCTGCCGATGTATTGCAATTTCCAGCACATCACTCTAGACTAAGTGGCATACAACAAAAGGGAACTATGCTAAAAAGGATGTGTGATTCGTGAAGGTTACCGGAGATCAGGCGCTGGTCAAAAAAATCAATAAATCGATCGTACTACATACTATTCGAAGGAACTCTCCGCTCTCGCGCGCCAAGGTTTCAGAGATGACCGGACTGAATAAAGCTACCGTATCCAATCTGGTGGCTGAGCTATGCGCTCAAGAATTAGTGACTGAAGTTGGACCAGGTCAATCCAGTGGCGGACGTAAGCCGCTAATGCTGCATTTTAACAGCATGGCCGGCAGTGTAATCGGTATAGAGCTACGGGTGAAGCAACTGACAGCCGTCTTATGTGATTTAAGTGGTGGCATTCTTTTCGAAAGCGATTTCTCCCTGGACAATCATGCTCTGCCTTATGTACTGGAACGGATGAAAAAAACAATTTCAGACTTGATTGATAAAGCACCTGAATCCCCATACGGTATCGTCGGCATCGGAGTAGGTGTCCCCGGGATGGTGGATGAGAACGGGGTTGTTCTTTTTGCTCCCAACCTTGGCTGGGAAATGGTCGACCTGCGGGGTATTTTGGAGGCGGAATTCGCGGTTCCAGTCACTATTGATAACGAAGCTAACGCAGGTGCACAAGGTGAACTGAACTTTGGGGCGGCAAAAGATGTTAGACATCTGCTCTATATCAGTGCGGGTTCAGGGATCGGATCCGGTATTATTATTGGCGGAGAGCTGTACAAAGGTGCAAGAGGATATGCCGGCGAGACCGGACATATGACGATTGAAGCACAAGGCAAGCCGTGCAGTTGTGGGAGCCGTGGCTGTTGGGAGCTATATGCCTCGGAGAAAACCTATGACCATTCCGAGTTCTCCCTCCCTGCTCATACCACACAAGAACTGGTCCGTTATGCAGCCGCTGGACAAGAAGACGCCTTGCGCCACTTCTCATCTATGGGTGAATATCTCGGCATCGGAGTAACGAATCTAATCAATAGCTTTAATCCAGAGCTGATTGTCATCGGTGGAGCCTTATCCGAAGCAGAAGCCTGGTTAGGGGAGCCCCTTCGCCGGGTTGTAGCCGAGCGTACACTTCCTTATCATAAGCAGCAGCTCGAGATTACCTTCTCCAAGCTGGGCAGCCGAGGCACGATGATAGGCGCGGGGTTCTCTGCAGTTATGCATTTTCTAGGCGATATTCGGGTGACCGTTTAATGTAGTCTAATGGACAACGTTTTGCGGGACAGTTTCACGGGTGAAATTCAAGAGCGGATAGAATTGACGTAAAATTGCCGCATTTAGGTGGATCAAAAGTGCAGTAAAAGCAACTTAAATCCTATATAATAAAGGATAAGTTAGTGTGACATTTATCACTACAACCCCTTTTTTGAAATGGAGAGCGAGTCCATGACCTATGTTGATACGTCTGATATCTCGGCACAGATGTTCATCACTGTGTTGCTTTTTCTGCTCATTATTGCCCCTTTGATCAGTCTCGGTGTGCTCCGTTTTTTTCAAGCCAAAAAGAAATCAGGATTCATTCTGATCGGCAGCGGTGTTGCTGTATACGTCCTATTTCAGATCATTACCTCTTTCACTCAAGCTTAAATTGAACTTTGCGATTTACATCATAAAAAATAGCCTCCGCATATTAGCGTCAGGCTATTTTTGTATACTTAGACCACAAAAAGATCACCTCCAAAATGGAAGCGACCTTTTGCAATTTCCTCACAGAAATATATTTAATTAAACAGTCGCCAATGCTTTGTCGAACTGAGTTTTATTCATCCCCACGATTTTGTGCTCACCAATTACAGTTACAGGAACAGCTCTCATTCCCATATCCCAAACCTGCTGCGCGTAATCATCATTCTGCTCAATATTACGCTCTTCATAGGCTACGCCTTTTTCACTCAAAAAGCTCTTCACCTGACGGCAATGTGGACAATTTGTTGATGTATATACAATTACATTTTCCATCATTAGACCTCCTATGGAAGATTACAGTTATGTTACAGAATAACCGCGCTATGTTCCAGACTTTCAATGTATTTCTCAGCATCCATAGCTGCCATACATCCACTGCCTGCTGCTGTAATTGCTTGTCTATAACGGGTATCCTGCACATCACCACAAGCGAATACGCCTGGGATATTAGTTTCAGAAGTACCTGGGTTAGTCATGATATAACCTTCAGTATTAGTTGTGATTTGTCCACCCAAAAATGCAGTGTTAGGATGGTGGCCAATCGCCACAAACACTCCGCTTGCTTCAATGATTTCTTCTTGTCCGGTCTCATTGTTCAGCACTTTTAGTCCACTCACGCCTTTGTCTCCAGAAGTTACTTCCAGAGGAGTACGATTCAGGCTCCAAGCTACTTTAACATTATCGCGAACGCGATCCTGCATGATCTTGGAAGCACGTAGCTCTTCACGACGGTGTACCAGCGTTACTTTGGAGGCAAAACGAGTCAAGAAACCCGCTTCCTCAAGCGCAGAATCTCCACCGCCAACAACCACGATCTCTTTATTACGGAAGAAGAATCCATCACAGGTAGCACAGGTGCTTACACCGCGTCCCACATTATCCTGCTCGCCTGGGATACCGAGGTATTTTGCCGTAGCGCCAGTCGAAATGATCAGGGTATCCGTCGTAAGAACACCCAATCCTTCAACATTAAGCTTAAAAGGACGCTCTCCAAGTTCTACACTGTTCACCCAACCCGTACGGAATTCCGCACCAAAACGTTCAGCTTGTTTACGCATATTATCCATTAAGTCTGGACCCATAATTCCATCAGGAAATCCCGGGAAATTCTCCACTTCTGTAGTGGTGGTCAATTGTCCGCCAGGTTGAGGTCCTTCGATTACTAGTGGGTTCAAATTGGCACGAGCCAAGTAGATAGCAGCAGTCAACCCCGCCGGTCCGGTTCCAACAATTATTGATTTATACATATCTATATCCTCCTTGAGTTAGACGGCAGTGACGTCGCTTCTTATTTAAAATAATTATAATGTAGTCTTAATTATGCTAACTGAAAGCAAAAATGTCAATAAGCCAGACTCCCTCAGGGAAAAATCATTTGTGAACAATTTAATTTTTGGCAATAAATAATACACAGTAACATCACTGACCTCTTACCGCAACAATCGCAGCCCATTAAGAATAACCAATATCGTACTGCCTTCATGACCGATCACGCCAAAAGGAAGGGCGATGCCCTGCACAAAGTTACTGATCATCAGAACCGCGATTACTGTTACAGCAAAAATCATATTTTGCTTCACAATACGCTGTGAGCGCCGTGCCAATGAAATGGTCGAGGCGATCTCTTCAATATTATCATTCATAAGCACTACATCGGCGATCTCAAGCGCTGCACCACTGCCTTTCATGCCCATTCCCATACCAACAGTCGCTGTAGCCAGAGCAGGCGCATCATTCACACCGTCACCCACCATCACAACATTACCGTGCTCTTCACGAAGCGCCTTAATATGCTTTACTTTATCCTCTGGTAAAAGGTCGGCAAATACTAAATCTACTCCGGTTGAAGCCGCAATAACTTTTGCTGTAGCTTCCCGGTCACCCGTAAGCATAGCCACTTTAATCCCCAGCTCCTGCAGCTTCCGCACTGCGGCTTCTGCTTGTGGGCGAACTGTATCCTGCAATGCAATCATACCTGCAATATGCTCACCGTCCAAAATAATGGAGACAGTCTTCCCCTCTTCCGCCAACTGCTGCCGTTTAGTTCTCCAGAATGCAAGCTCAGAGTTCATCGCAGATGAAATCAGCTCATCCAGAAAATTGGACTTTCCAATTTTCCAGAGATGCCCGTCAACTTGACCTTCAATTCCCCAGCCAGTGATGGTTTTACTTTCCTGCACTCCCCGCAGCTCCAGATATTCTTCCTCAGCTTTACGCACAATGGCTTCCGCCAATGGATGGCGTGACATATGCTCAATGGATGCGCTAATCGCCAGTAATTCTTCCCGGTTGTAGCCTTCAGCTGCAATAAAGTCTGTCACCTGCGGAGTTCCCTCTGTAAGGGTCCCTGTCTTATCAAAAGCTACAACAGAGGTCCGAGCCATATTTTCGAGGTGGACCCCGCCTTTAAATAAAATCCCTTTTCGCGCACTTTTGGAAATGGCCGACAGCATCGCAGGCATAATCGATGAGACCAACGCACAAGGCGAGGCTACTACAAGAAAAACCATCGCTTTATAAAAGGTTGCGCTCCAGCTCCAGTCCAGCAAAAAGGGTGGAAGGAAAATAAGAGCCACAGTCGAGGCAACGACTACCCGTGCATAGATGGCTTCCAGTCTTTTAATGAATCGCTGTGAGTTTGGAACATCCGTCTCTGCTTCTTCTACCATCTTAATGATCTTGGAAAAAAGTGTGTTCTCTGCTGATTTCGTTACTTCAATATAAAGTGGGCCTTCTCCATTGACCGTACCTGCGAATACCTCGCTGCCAGCACATTTTTCAACAGGCACTGACTCTCCTGTAATGGAAGCCTGATCTACTGCCGATTCTCCTCTGTACACCTTACCATCTGCAGGAATAAGATCCCCTGGACGTACAAGCAACAGATCTCCAATTACTAACTGATCGATAGCTACCTCGTTCATGCTTCCTTTTTCAATCCGCATGGCTGTGGCAGGTTTCAAGGCCATAAGTGAGGAAATATCCTTCTTACTCCGTTCCATCGTATAGCTCTCTAGTGCTCCACTAAGCGCAAAAATAAAGATGAGCATAGCACCTTCATTCCAGTACCCAATGGTAGCTGCGCCTAGTGCGGCCGCAATCATCAGCAGGTTCACATCGAGATCACGTTCTTTGACGAGCGTCTCAACGCCTTCTTTGGCTTTGTTCCAGCCACCAATGGTATACGAAATAACATAAAGTACTATAGAGAAAACTTCTGACCAGCTGCCCATAGCCCAAGCAAAAAGCATAAGTACTCCGCTGCCAAGCGCAGCCTGCATCTCGGAGTTGCTGAGCATGGCTCTCAGATCGAACCGGCGTTTTGGAGCGCCTGGTTTCTTCATGCTGCCGGAGATTGAGGTTTGCTGGGGTAAATGTTTTGATGTTGCTTGCATAATAATCACCATCCTGAAAGTTTTGTGTAGGATTACTTCATTGACTTCTCTTTGCAACAAAACTTGCTTCGGGAGCATACGTTTTGTTTTGTCTAAATGATAATGAGAGCCATTCTTAAGACCCCTAAAATGACACATGCTGCCCCGGCTTAGCCGGGACAGCATGAATGATAACTATGAGTAGTGAGAATGATAATCATTGTTGCAACAGTACAACTATATTTCCTTAGTGCAACTTATATTTTAATAATACCACCTTGAACGAAAAAGTAAACCCTACCTTCTAGGCTATTTGTCATAAATTTAAACTAACGTTTTCCTCTCTTAGCTGCGTATTTTATTTAAAAGCTCGGATAGGACTTGCTCTTCGACTGGCGTCGAATAAGCTCCACCTTCAAAAGACTTCATCGCTCCAATTCCAGCTTGGAACACAAACCGTATACGCCCTTTGCGAACCTTTTTATCCGTATACATCTTATCAATCAGCATTCTATTTGTAATGGTTGCTGGTATTTCAGTCGGAAGTCCCGCCTTCTTCAACAAAGCAATCACACGCTGAGTTTGGTCAGCCGTTACATACCCCAACTGCTCTGCCAGCTGCACCTGAACCGCGAGTCCAATCGCAATAGCCTCACCATGTAATAATTCATAACCACTTAATGCCTCTAACGCCCGGCCAGCAGTATGCCCCAGATTTAGAATTTGGCGCAGGTTGCTCTCCAGTTCATCCTTTTCCACCACGCTGTACTTGATCTCACAATTATGAAAAGCAATCCGTTCGCAAACCTCTCGATCTAATACAAGATCGCCTTCTGAGGAAACCACTCGCTCCATATTCTGTTCAAGAAACTCAAAAAAATCAGCATCCGCGATGCAGGCATGTTTGATTGTTTCAGCCAACCCACTACGAAGCTCACGTACCGGAAGCGTTCTCCAAGTGGCTAGGTCAATGTAGACCTTTTTAGGCTGATGAAAAACACCAATTAGATTGGTTGCAACCGGTGTATTCACGCCCGTTTTACCACCAATAGAAGCATCCGCTGCTGCTAAAAGGGTAGTTGCATAGTTCAAACTTGGCACTCCCCGACCAAATGTTCCAGCCAAAAAACCTGCCAAATCCGTTACCGCTCCACCTCCGATGGCAAGGATACAGCAATCTCGTCCGTAAGAACGGCTTAATAGCCGGTCCTCCAGCTGTGCCTTCGTTTCTCGGGTTTTAGACTTCTCTCCAGCAGGGAAAGAAAATAACTCCGCTTGAAAATCATTCTGATGCAGTTGTTCCAGCAAGGCTTGTCCATACAGGGCTTCAACTTTTGAATCTGTAATAATCGCGAATTTGCTTACATTCTCGACAATTCCATGTTTCAAATCCTCGATCAGAGCGCCAAAAAGACCTTCCCCAATCTCAATATCGTAAGAATGATCTACGACCTTTTGCAGGCCAACTCTAAAATTTGTAGACATCTACAGCACCCCTATTCAGCAAGATGCTAATAAAATTCGAGCCTCCACTCTCATTATCCTGTTTATGTAAAATGTAAGGAGAAGCTGGAAACAAATGCGGAGGTTCCAAAACTAATGTTGTCTGTAGCTATTGGTGATAGTACAGAGGATCGGTGCAGATTAGTTTGAGTGCGGGGTTGAGTACGGAGGTTGAGCGCAAAGTATGAATACGACACGAGTGATGAACGTATGATGCAAGTTGCTCGCGTATGTTGCTACTATCGGACTCAGCTGACCCTAATCGCTGATTTTAAACACATTTGGTATTCTAACGGACTCCATTGCAGCTATTGACCTGAAAAGAACTAAATATGTACCTTTTCCTAACGAATAGTGTCTCTGGTGTCCGAAACCATGCTTAAAAAGCTAAAATCAGGCAAATAGCGTCATCTGGGTCCTTAAGCATCGGGGGGCGGAGGAGTGCGGAGGTTGAGTTCAGAGTTTGAATGCAAAGCATGAGTGCAAATTAGTTTAAGTGCGGTGTTTGGGCACAGGGTGGGAGTACGGAGGTTGCATCCAAAGCATGAGTGCAGATTAGTTTAAGTACGGAGGTTGAGTATAGTGATTGAGTAAAGGGATATATGTACGCTGTTGAAGCAGGCAGCTAACGACCAAAAAAACAAAGCAACGATTCTCCGATAACCGGATAATCGCTGCTCTGAAGTCTTTTTTCGATTCTTATATAAACTGCACCGTATCGTTCATCAGAAAAAGCTTACTGCCTTCCCCCGGCGGCAGTATCCAGCGTTTCACGCTGCCTGGCGATCCAGATCAGGCAGGCCGCTCTCAGCAGCGCTTCGGTCCGCTGACCGGCGCTGCAAAAGATCCCGCTGAGCCCGATCTGATACAGATCGGCCAAAGCCGACGCCGCCGGTGTCCCCGCGGCGAGCACCACCGCCGCCGGCTTCACGCTCGTCACGGCGGCAAAGATCTTCCCCGCCGCCAGGGCGAATTCCTCCGCGGCGGTCTCTTCCGGCGCGTGTTCACCCGCCGCGCCGTCCAGCACTAGGAAATCGGCGATACGCGCGATTTCCGCAGCGGCGGCAGGCTCCACATCGGGCGCGATCAGCGCCCCGATGCGGCATGCCGCCGCATAAGCGTGGCCGAGTGTCTGATCGGCCACGTCTTCGATGAATTCGCGCTTTGCAGCGAATTCGGCTGCACTTGCGGTGTAGGCGACCAGCAGGTCAAGGCGGCAATCGCCGCCTTGCCGCTGGCTCTCCGCCACCGCAGCGAACAGCGCTTCGAGCTGCGCGTCCTGAAGCGCGGCAAGCTTGGCGGGCTGCGCCACCGCAAGCGACTCTGGATGCAGCAGGGTGACCGCTGCCCATTCGCCATCCGGCGATTCGAGCAGCTCGGCAACAGCTGCACGCAGACGATAAGAGATTCGCTGCAGAATACGCGCTGTTTGGAGTTCATCTTCGCTAGATAACCAGTTCTCATAAAGACAGAACAGCTCTGGTTCCAGCAGCCATTCCTCACTCCGTATCAAACACGGGCCCGCTTGAACAGTCCTTGTTCCTTCCCGTCCAGCAAGACGTTCTTCTCTTCCTTCACGCAGCACTAGGAATGTCGATGGTTCCCCCGGCCGCTTAAAATAAGACCGCTTCAAAGGCTCAATGACATCCCTCTGCTCTACTCCAGCGATAAATTCTGCGGCAGCGGAGGCTACGGATCCAGCTTGGCTCATTTCCATTCCCACAGTCCGATCACCAGCCTTATACATGAACTTGAACGGGCGCTCTTCACTACTCCGCAAACCATCCTGCTGACGTTCACCCTTCATCCTCGCACCCACCCTTTATCTTTGGATTGCTGCCGGTATGCCAAGCTATATAACATAAGCGACCGACATTTCATTTACCTACCTCACTTATAAATACGGGAGCCACACCTGAAATATGCAAGCGTTGCCAAATCTGATGAATATTCCAACTTTTTTAGGCAACAAAAAAAGCATTACCACAGAGCGGTAATGCTTTTCGAAATATAAACTTCTATTGTTGACTGGCAGCAATTGCTTGCTCCAGATCATAGATAATATCATCAATGGACTCCGTCCCGATCGACAAACGCAGCAATTCCGGCGTTACTCCGGCTGTGATTTGCTCTTCATCCGACAGCTGTGCATGAGTTGTGCTAGCTGGGTGGATGATCAATGACTTGGAATCCCCAACATTCGCTAAATGAGAGAACAGCTTCACATTCTCAATCAGCTTACGTCCCGCAGCACTTCCACCTTTAATACCAAAAGTAAGGATCGCACCTTGGCCTTTAGGCAAATACTTTTGCGCTAATTCATGAGATGGATGCGTAGGAAGTCCCGAATAACTTACCCATTCCACATCTGAATGTGCCTCCAAATATTGCGCTACCTTTAGCGCATTCTGGCTATGACGTTCCATCCGCAAATGAAGAGTCTCCAGACCTTGCAGCAGCATCCAAGAGTTGAACGGAGAAATCGCCGCCCCTAAATCGCGAAGCAATTGAACGCGGGCTTTAATAATATAAGCAATCGGGCCCACCGCTTCCGTATAAACCACTCCATGATAGCTTGGATCTGGCTCCGTAAGACCTGGGAATTTACCGCTTGCCTTCCAATCAAATTTACCGCCGTCAACAATAATCCCGCCAATGGATGTACCATGTCCACCGATGAATTTGGTTGCCGAATGGACAACAATGTCCGCGCCATGCTCAATCGGACGCAATAAATATGGACTTGGGAACGTATTGTCTACGATGAGAGGAATCCCATGTTCATGGGCGATCGCTGCAACTGCCGCAATATCCAGAACATTTCCCTGTGGGTTGCCGATTGTTTCTGCATACAAGGCTTTGGTCTTATCTGTAATCGCAGCACGGAAGTTCTCAGGATTATCCGAATCTACGAAATGTACCTTAATACCAAGCTTAGGCAGTGTTGTCGAAAATAGATTATAAGTCCCGCCATATAGGCTTGCTGCAGATACAATTTCATCCCCAGCGCCCGCAATATTTAGAATGGAAAAGGAAATAGCCGCTGCCCCGGAAGCTGTAGCAAGCGCACCTGCCCCGCCCTCAAGTGCTGCCACACGCTGTTCAAATACATCCGTAGTTGGGTTCATCAGCCGAGTATAAATATTACCGAATTCTTTAAGCGCGAACAGATCCGCTGCATGATCAGCATCACGGAACCCGTAGGAAGTGGTCTGATAAAGCGGTACAGCACGTGAGAAAGTAGTTGGATCAATTTCCTGGCCTGCATGGACAGCCAAAGTTTCAAACGACAGCTTGCGATCTTCTGACATAGGTATTTCCTCCCCTATAATTAAGTATAGAAATGATTAACAATTTTGAATTGTACCCATTCTCTCACAAACCACGTCATTTGAAAAGAAAAAAATCTCATTATTCCGGTGTGAATTATTGTACTTTGGTCAAATGCTTCTGCTAGTGTCCTCTACCTACTGGATAACGCTTTCAATATAAATTAATAAAAACCTCAACCTTATGTATAAAACACAATCGCTAATCAAGCTGATCGGTTAATAGTTTGAATCAGGACAGCGGCGAATGAGCTTGTCCTCCTCACTCGCCGCTTCCGATTCAGCCCTTCGGCTTAGTAATTGCTTTGGCTTGTTTCGCCTTTAGCAATCGCTACACCACCACTAGTTCCAATACGGCTTGCACCTGCTTGTACCATTACATGTGCATCTTCTGCACTACGTACACCACCGGAAGCTTTTACACCGATATTAGGTCCAACTGTAGCACGCATAAGCGCGATATCTTCTTTCGTTGCCCCGCCTGTAGAGAATCCAGTGGATGTTTTTACGTAATCTGCTCCGGCCTCAACAGATAGCTTGCAGGCACGAACTTTTTCTTCTTCCGTTAACAGACAAGCCTCAATGATGACTTTTGTCAGGGCTTTGCCACGCGCTGCATCTACAACAGCTGCAATATCACGTTTAACCAGCTCATCGTTGCCATCTTTTAATGCTCCGATATTGATGACCATATCCACCTCGCCTGCACCTTTAGCGATAGCATCGGTAGTCTCGAATGCTTTGCTCTCTGTTGTCGATGACCCCAGCGGAAAGCCGATTACTGTACATACTTTAACCTCAGGCGTATCTTTCAGCACTTCATGGGCAGTAGCTACCCAAGCAGGGTTTACGCAAACAGAAGCAAACTTATAAGTTTTAGCTTCCTCCGCCAATTTAATAATGTCTTCTTTCCGTGCATCTGCTTTAAGCAGTGTATGATCAATGATCCCCGATAGTGTAATTTCGCTCATTTTTATTATTCCTCCATGATTTGGATAGTAGTTTTTTTCATCTCTGTAATCATACCAATAGAACTGTGCTTTGCAAAGCAAACAGGGTGGGCATGCCTACCTCAAACCTTAATTTGTGCAGATTTTATGGATTTTAAGTAGTTTATCATTCCCTAAATTATCTTTTTAAAAAAATAAAGGTTTAATCCCCTAAACTTTCCCAATTAAAAATACGATAATAGTCTTAGATAAATAGGTTTTTTTATCCTATTCATCAAAATTTTTCTTAGATAAAACTTAGGAGGAGATTAATCAAAAATGGGAAACTTCAATTTCGCCACAAATGCTGCCGATCAAAAACTGAATGTACAAGTGGAAGGAACTATGTCGCCAGAAGATGCAGGACGTTTCATTAATGAGTACAACCAAATCATAAGTGCATTCGACCCGAAACAATATGAGATCATCCTAGATTGCAAGACATTGAATGTATCCTCAAAGGACACACTTCCCATGCTTGAGCAATGCTACATACTGTACAAACAATCCGGATTTAAAAAAGTAACCTTTATTATTGCCAAAAGCCCTGTCCTAAAAATGCAGTTAAGCCGAGTGGCACGGGCAACGAAATTAGAAAATTACGAAATTATTGAAGCATAGGAGGCGCCACTTGGGACATATAGCGATTCGCCAAGCTGCTTATTACCACCCAGAGCATATCGTAGATAACGAATATTATCTGAAGCATTTTCAGAGTATGGGCAAGGACATCAAACGATTCCTAGAAGTCATGGGTCGCGACCGGAGATACATCGTAAAAGAACAGGGTGAAAATGCTCTGACGATGGGATTAAAGGCTGCCCAAAAAGTGCTTAGCGAAGCGAATTTGCAAGGTGAGGATATGGACATGATCATGTTCGCTTCACAGACGCCAGAGTACACCTATCCTACCAATGCACTTCTCCTACACCGTATGCTTCAAGGTAAACACCGGACCATTACGCAGGATTCCAATGCTAACTGCGCAGGAATGGTCTCCGCCGTGGAGCAGACAAGTCGTTATATGCAAGCCAATCCCAGCATCAGGTACGCACTCGTTGTAGGAAGCGACTACAGCTCAGTAAACTGCAATACAGATGATGAAATTACTTACCCTAACTTTGGGGACGCCGCAGCAGCAGTGATTCTAGAGCGCAGCAGTGAGCATGCAGGCTTCATAGATTCCCTTTATTACACCGATTCTGAAGGCTCCGAAAATATTATGTTCCCGGCCTGCGGCCTGTCGAATATTTATCAAGAGGGTATGACCCCAGAGCAGATTCGGATACGGTGGACCCCTTTTGACGGTACAGTGTGTGTGGATGCGGCTATAGCGGATATGAAGGAGCTTCTCTCACGCAACGGTCTGACTACGGATGATATCTCTGCATTCTGCCTTTCACAATTCTCACTGAAAAATATCGAGCTCATCCAAATCGGACTTGGGCTAACCGCAGAAAAGTTCATTTATGTAGGCGACGAGTTCGGCTACACAGCCACAAGCAGTCCTTTTATCGCCTTTCAACGCGGAGTCGAGGACGGACGAATTAAACGTGGCGATTATGTCTTCTTTTGGTCAGTTGGCGCTGGCTGGCAAATTCCTACGATGCTTTATCAATATTAATAGCATAAAAAGCCCTACTTCTATAGAAGTAGGGCTTTCCTATCAGAGGATCAGTTGTTGATACACTATGGGCTGTCCTTATTGCCAAACCCGGAATTATATAAGGTAAAATAGGTAGCTTTTTTGCGTACGAGCCACTATCGGACACAGCTGACCTTATAGGCAGCATAATTGCACATTTGGGAAACTATCGGACCCCATAGCCGCTATTGGCATAAAAAACACCAAATCCGAACCTCTACCTAAGGGATAGCGCCACTGGAGTCCGAAGCCATGCTCCTAAGCCTTAAAACTTACAAATAACATCTTCTGAGTCCGTAAGCGTAACGGGATAATAAATACTCTGTTGAAGCAGACAGCTACGATCTCAATCACAGAACAGCAAATTGTGAAATAAATCAGAAATCCAATAATGAATTATTTAGTCAGGGATTGAACATCCACAAAAGGTGTAGCTCCCCCTGTTACAGATGGCAGCACGCCGTTCCATTTTTCCAGCGCTTTCTCCTGAACCTCAATTTGCTTCAGCTGCACCAGCTCAGGTGTAACCTCTTGCTTCTTAAGTCTTAAAGATTCAGCCTCTGCTTGCGCCTGGGCGATTTTTTGCTTCGCTTCAATCTCAATCCGCCGGAGATCATTTTCGGCCTTCAGCGCCTGCTGCTGGGCGACCTGCTTTGCTTCAATCGACTGGTTAAATGCCTCCGAGAATTTAAAGTTAACGATGTTAATATCGTTGACGATCAGGTCATATTTTGCCAGCCTAGCGGTTAAGTGCTCACTGATCTCACTCGACACTACATCACGACGCGTAATCAAATCCTCTGCTGGATATTTGGCTGTCACTTCTTTAACGATTTCTTGAATGGCCGGATTGATAATTACACTATCAAAATTACCTCCGATATTGTTCATCAGATTAAAGGCGGAAGCCTTATTTACGGAATAGTTCACCGCCACATGTGTGGACACGGGCTGAAGATCTTTTGAAGAGGCTGAAGTATCGGTCTCCGCCTTCGTTACCTGTGTATTGACCTGAATCACCGTCTGAATAAATGGAATTTTAAAATGAATGCCGGGTGACAATGTATTGTCATTTAATTTACCAAAGGTTTTGTATAAACCTACATGCCCATATTCCACAGATACAAAAGAGTTCGCGCCGATCAACAATACAATAAGCACCGCTGCAATACCGGTGACTATTTTTCCCGGACGCAGCTGTTTCAATTTCGGATTCATTTGCATATTCATCCAATACCCCTCCTAGATTATGGATAATCATTCAAGCTTAACCGTCTATACGGAGGTTTAGGGTAAATGGTCGCAGGAAATATTTCAACAGCAGTGGTCATGGCGTTACCGCTCTGGGATCAGTCCTTCTACGGTCAACCGGAATTTCTTGCTCTGCTTGTCCCCGATATTAGAAGCTTCATATATTCCTTCATCCGTTAGCACCACGGAGTCCGCCTTTAAAGCATCATTAACAAAAGTTATCTCAGCGTGATCAACATTCCAGCGGTAAATATAGGCACTCATCGGATTTCCATGTGCGGCTACACCCTCAAAAGATCCATCCTGATCAACATCCAGCTCTTTGGAATGTCCGGTATCAATTTGCAGCAAACCCGAGGGGTTACCGCTCTCGTCGATTAAATAATAGTTACTGAGCGAGTTATTTGCTCCTAGTCCCCCGGTGATTTTCAACACCTTTTCGCTAAATAGCCGCACTACTTCTACCTTGATATCCTCCGGTTGACGATAATTATAAGTTCCTATCGCCCCTAGACTGTATTGTCCTTTGGAAGTAGAAGTTCTGGCATACACATAGTCTTCGTCACTAGCCATCGTATACACACTCACTTTGACTCCTCCAAAATCCTCCAGCTTCTTCTCTGTAATCAAAGTAGCGCCTGTGGGTGGAGCACTTAGTTGAGAGACTATGGGTATTGTATCCACCAGCTTCCACTCCAGCTTAATGAGGTTAGCAGCGGTGTTTGTTGGCTTCGGTCTTGAGGTGTGGTAGTCGTTATCCGATTGAGCGGGGGATGGGTCCACCTGATGTTGGCAACCTGCCAGCAGATTCATTAGAAGCAAGGCTGTCAGCGTAACGGATTTATGTAAAGGAAACATCCTTGATCACTTCCTAACCTCTTTTAAAATTAAATCTTTCATTAATCATAGATGAAGTTAGACATTCAAATGTTACTTTTAGGAGGCGGGAGGGTTAATTTATTGTCTTTTGAGGACCTACTTCGATCAAAAAAAATTAAATTGGCATACAAAAAACCCGCATCAAATGCGGGTTAAGGTTAGCTATCCAGAATCAAGAGCCTAGCAGTTCACGCGCCAGTAGCCGGTAAACCTCTAGCCGTTTCTCCTGCGAATGTGGGATGCTGCATATCATTGCTTCTTGGAATCCATATTGTGCTTGTTCTTCTTGCAAACGTACGGCGATGTCTTTAACCGCACCAACTAAATGAATCTTGCGCCCTTCCTTGATTGACATCCGGTCAATTTCCGATAGCGAAATGTTCTGAGCTTCTTCTGGTGTCAGCACCTGAGTAATCCGGCCCTTACTCATCATCAACCGAAAAATATCCTGCGGTAATGCTTCATACTCAGCTTCTTCCTTCGTTTCTGCTGTGGTCACCATATAGGATACACTGATCTCTGGTTTGTCCATAAAGATAGAAGGCTGGTAGTTATTCCGGTAATGGTCCAAGATCTCATTATTCATCGCACCATTAAAAAATTGTGCGAAGGAGTATCCGACTCCCATTTGTGCAGCTTTTCGCGCACTATTGCCGCTCGAGCCTAACAACCATACTTCAGGGAGCGCCACCTTCGTTGGAGCAGCGAGATTTTTGGCATATAGCTCATCTTCCGGAATCTGATCACTAAGCAGCTGCATGGTAATGCCAAGCTTGTCATACATATTATGCAGCATTAACTCACGGCCTTCAGATAAAGCGTACATGGCGCTTGTATCGCCACCAGGAGCTCGTCCCACACCAAAATCAATTCTCCCCGGGGAAAAAGCACTTAACGTTTTAAATACTTCAGCCAGCTTAAGCGGAGAATAATGCATCATCATTACACCGCCGGTGCCGATTCGAATACGGTTGGTCTTGGCGGCTAAACGGGCAGCCGTTACTTCCGGAGCTGAGCTAGCAAATGTATTTCCGCCATGGTGCTCTGCCATCCACATTCTGCTATATCCCAGCTCATCTGCTAGAATAGCGAGTTCTTCTGCTTTATTCAGGGCACCTTCCGCAGTGTTGCCGCTTGTCACGGGTGCCTGATCCAATATGCTTAATCTCATGCGAATACATCCCTTCTTTGGTTAGATGACCATTTTATTACTGACCCATTCCTCTAGGGCTGCAATCTTATCTTTAAAGCGTTCACCACGCATTTCCTCCGACAACGAAGCAATAGTCTCCCGCTTTAATACGGCTTTCCAAGAGGATTCAGCTTCTTCCATCAGATTCGATAACAGGCAGCAGCTGTCTTCTTTTTCTAAATCCAACATATCTACCAGAATACCATTCGATGAATACAGCGACTGCTGGCCTTCCACCGCGAGGTAAACGTCATATACACGAATATCTTCAGGGCTTTTCTTTAATTTAAAACCGCCTTTAATGCCGGGAACAGACGTGATGATGTCTGCGGTTACCAGCTTTCTTAACAGTTTCTGAAAATAGGTCGCCGATGCTCCGAGCTGCTGGCTAATCGCTTCCCCAGACAACACCGCCTTATCCGGCAGCATGTTGAGTAGAACCAGTGCATATACCGACTGCTCTACCCCTGTTTTCATATGCATGTACAGCACCTCTATTTACGTAAATAGTTTGATTCAAACTGAGATAATACCATCCGCGTATAAAACGGATAAACATTATCCACTTTATATTTTATATTATTTTAAACCCAAAGTAAAACCTTGCTGGCCTTTCTTTCAGTTAATATCTGCTATAAAAAAAAGATCGCGCATATAGCGCAATCTTTTTTCATATGGATAATCCCACCCGCTGAACCAGCTGTGAGCTCTGGTCATTAAGTCCGGTAATGGTGACTTTTTTACCATGCTCGGCGTATTTGCTCATCGTCTTCGCTATGGCATGGACAGCGGATTGGTCCCACACATGGGAGTGTGAAAAATCGATAATAATATGATCCGGATCGCTATCGTAGGCGAATTCATGAATGAAGTGGCTTGTCGTGCCGAAGAACAACTGGCCGGATACCGCATATGTTTTGGAAGAGGTTGCTTCCTGAACAGTTAGGCGGATCGAAGCTATTTTCCAAGCAAACGTTAAAGCACTTAGCAGAACTCCAAACAAAACCCCAATAGAAAGGTTGTCCGTAACCACCACAGTGACCACCGTCACAATCATAACCAGCGCATCGCTTAGCGGAACACGGGTTAAAGTTTTGAGTGAGCCCCATTCAAAGGTGCTGATACAGACCATTATCATTACGCCGACGAGCGCACCCATCGGGATCTGCTTCACCACATCGCCAAGTACGATAATTAAGAATAATAAAAAGATCCCTGATACAAACGTGGACAGACGCGTGCGTCCTCCTGACTTCATGTTAACCATCGATTGGCCAATCATCGCACAGCCTGCCATCCCTCCGAAAAAACCAGTGACTACATTCGCAAGCCCCTGTCCCTTCGCCTCTCTGTTCTTATCACTACCTGTGCCCGTAATATCATCTATTAAGGTGGCAGTCATCAGGGATTCCAATAGCCCAACTACAGCCAGCGAAAGTGAATATGGCAAAATAATAAGCAGCGTATCCAGCGTAAATGGGATTTGCGGGAGATGGAATAGTGGCAAAGTTGCTGTAATATTCCCCATATCGCCTACGGTTCTTACGTCCAGATGAAGAGCGATGCTAAGAATAGAAACAATAACAATCGCTACAAGTGCTGAAGGTACGGCTTTGGTAAACCGAGGAACCGTGTAGATAATAAGCAAGGTCAGAGCTACCAGTCCGTACATCACCCAGCCTTGTCCTTTAAAATGGGTAAGCTGTGCCATAAAAATCAGTATCGCCAGCGCGTTGACAAAACCCGTCATAACCGGCTGTGGCAAAAACGTGATAAACCGCCCCAGCTTTAGCATCCCCATCAATATCTGAAACACGCCAGCCAATACAGTTGCCGCGAACAGATACTCTATTCCGTGTTCCAGTACGAGACTTCCGACTAACAGAGCCATAGCTCCCGTAGCCGCCGAGATCATTCCGGGTCTGCCTCCGGCAAGTGCTGTTACAATCGCAATGCAAAAAGAGGCATATAAACCAACCATCGGACTTACTCCCGCCAGGATCGAAAAAGCGATCGCTTCAGGAATCAGCGCAACGGCTACGGTCATCCCCGATAAAATATCGGTTCGAGTGTTAGAAAACCACCCATTATTTAAGGTAAGCTGCTTCAAAATCTATTTTCCTCCTGTGACTATTAAAATGTGTGGATCTTTTGTCAGAAAAGACCCGGGGCCGGTGCAACGCTAATGTTGCTTATTGTACTCGACCCACCTTCACCTTCACAAAAAGATTAGTTAGACTTGTAAGCGCTTATACACCTCATTTTCTAGCGAATCCTTAAAATATCAAGCAAATTCTATATTTCTAGATTACCGGTACAATCCGGAAGCCTTCACTTCATTAAAGAAGGTGTTGAATTCATCAATGTTCAGCTGCTGAGCGGCATCAGACAATGCCGTTGCAGGATCAGGATGCACTTCCACCATAATACCGTCAGCTCCAGCTGCGAGTGCGGCTTTCGCACATGGAATAAGGATGTCTTTGCGGCCTGTCGAGTGAGTTACATCAACCAATACTGGCAAATGACATTCCTGTTTGAGAATTGGCACTGCTGAGATATCAAGCGTGTTACGGGTCGCTTTTTCATAGGTACGAATTCCACGTTCAATCAGCATGATCTGTGTGTTTCCACGAGACATGATATATTCCGCTGCATGGATGAATTCATCGAGTGTGGCAGCCAATCCACGTTTCAGCAGTACCGGCTTGTCGACTTCTCCGACCGCTTTTAGCAGCTCGAAATTATGCATATTACGTGCACCAATCTGGATGATATCCACATAATCAAGTGACTCTTCAATATGTCTTGGATCTACAATTTCGCTGATGGTCAGCAGTCCATATTCATTTGCTGCTTCTCGTAATATTCTTAAACCGTCCATTCCCAGCCCTTGGAAATCATAAGGTGAAGTCCGAGGCTTGAAGGCACCGCCACGCATTACACGTACTCCGGCTTTTTGCAGGGCGGCAGCTACGGTGCGAGTCTGCAGTTCACTTTCCACAGAGCAAGGTCCGGCTACCATCAGTGAAGAAGGACCGCCAACCGTTACATCTCCCGGCAGAACAATCACTGTATCCTCTTTGTGGCTCTTGCGGGCTACCAGTAAAGTTTTTTTATGATCATCTGTTTGTAAGTCCAGAGAAGCTGAGAAAATTTGTTTGAAGAGGCTACGGATCGTCCCGTTAGTGAAAGGGCCATTGTTGCTCGCTACGAGCTTATCCAGCATCTGTTTTTCCCGTTCTGGATCAAATTTAGGGACACCTTGTTTTTCTTTTACTCCTCCAATCTCCTGAACAATCTTAGCCCGCTCGGAGATCAGCTCCAGCAATTGCCCATTAATTTCATCCAGACGACCTCTAAGAACATCCAATTCCACGTTACTCATTACCCTTCCACTCCCTCTTTTTATTATAATTTGGAACGCAAAAAGGCCCCCCGTCGCAAGGGACGAGGAGCCGTGGTACCACCCTTATTTAGAATTAACCCGAATACTAGCACAAAGGAATAGAATCTCATGTTCCCCTGACTAAGAATTAATTCTGTCTTTCACCCGGTAACGCGGGGCGCGGGCCTCCCTACTCATACCTGCCACAACCTGTGACAAACTACTTCAGGGGCCAACTCGGAAGTGAACTTCGGCATTAATCGTCTCATGAGGGTGCTCTCAGTCTCCGGCACGCCTTCCCTGTTAAGATCCGCTATAATGCTTACTCTCTTCGTCATAGTCTTTATCTATGTCAGCGCGGCTTTTGCGCTGGTTTCTGCTATCTTAATCAAAAAACGTCCCCGATGCAAGATAATAATGGAACGCAGAGTAGCTTTAACGCAATAAATTTTTTTGACTGATCCATACCCATTATCTATCCTATTCCAACCTGGCAATTACGGTTCCAATTCCTTCAAGCTGTATTGTTTGACAGCGATAATTGAATTGTTTACAATTTAATTATTATAAATATTTCCTGTTCTTTTTCAAAAAGCATAGATAACTGAAGGGATGTAGCAGCCATGAGCATTTATCAATATTCAGCACGCAGTATTCGGGGAAAAGATATCGAGCTAGAGCAATACAAAGGTAAAGTGCTACTGATAGTGAATACAGCAAGTAAGTGCGGATTTACCCACCAATATTCAGATCTGCAAAAGCTTTATGAGCGGTACGAGGAACGCGGCCTCCAAATTCTCGGCTTTCCTTCCAATCAATTTGGAGAGCAAGAACCCGGCAGCAATGAAGAGGTTAATGTATTTTGCCAAATCAATTACGGGGTAACCTTCCCACTCTTTGAAAAGGTTGACGTAAAAGGCGAAGCTAAACACCCTCTTTTCACCTACCTGACAGAACAGGCTGGATTTGAAGGGTTCGACATCAACCATTCTTCAGGAAAGCTGCTGCAAAGCATGCTTGAAGACAAAGATCCAGAGGCTCTGAACAATGACGAAATCAAGTGGAACTTCACTAAATTCCTGATTGATCGCGAAGGCAATGTGGTCACTAGATTCGAATCTACGGTGGACCCGCTGGATATTGAACCAGCTATCGAAGCCCTGCTATAAGTTTCTAATATATGAAATATCCGCCCAGCTTTCGGGCGGATTTTTTGGGTTTAAGCATCTGCTTAATCATGTTCGGTACTGCTCGGTAAACACTTCAAAATAAGGAGTCGTGTCCCTCTCCGCCATCGAACCATTCGCACCAGGTCCCCAGCCGATTTCAGCACGCCAGCTTCCCAACACACCTGACTGAATCAGCGCCTCCTCATTTACACCGATCAGCTGATCCGCCTGTGGTGCCACGTATAAAGCATCTACAGGACAATAAGCTTCACACATGAAACAGGTCTGGCAATCTTCCTGACGGGCAATGACCGGAATCTTCCCCTGCATTTCGAATACGTTCGTCGGACACACTTTCGTACACAGCTTACAACCAACACAACGCTCCAAGCTGATTAATTCGATCATATCGTTTGCCCCTCCTTCAGCGCATTCAGTTCATGAGCATGGGGTACAGCCTCTGTACTGACGCTTATATGTTGAATACCGGATAAGCTCAGCCGGTGAGTCTGGCGCGGATCAAGCTCCGGATATTCCGCTAGCTTTTGCAGTCCGCGGGTCTCTTTCCGGGCGAGTGCCGCGGTGTACATCCACCTGCCGACCGCGAGCATAGCCGCGGCTTCACGTGATTGCACGATGCCCTGAACGCTGGCAGGAGCCTGCCCGTTCAAATAGGGCATCAAGGCATTCAGCCGCTTCAAGGCTGAAGAAATGCCCGGCTCGCTGCGGAAATAATTGATCTGCAGCGGCAAGATTTCACGCTGGATTGCCGCGATTAGCGGCTTCACCTCCAGCGTTTCCGAGGCATCGGCGCCAGCCGCCAGCCCGTAGCGTCCCGCTGCGGTCAGCTTGCGGCTGTTCGCCTGTCCTCGGCAGGACAGCGCATGCTGCGCGGCTCCCTGTCCAGCCCAGCTTCCGCTGCACATGGCCCAGGAAGCGTTATAAGCCCCGCCGCCGGAGATGGCGCCGGTCACTTTCTCGCGAGATGCGGCATCTCCGGCCGCATAGAGTCCGGGCACGGTCGTCTGGCAATCCGTGCCGCTCAAGCGCAGACCCCCAGTGCCGCGCATCGTGCCCTCATAGCGCAGGGTAAGCGGGAATTTCTGCTTAAACGCATCAATTCCCGCCCGCTCCAGCGGCATAAAGAAAATCGGATGCGCTTTGCGCAGGAAATCCTGTTTCTCCGCGGTGTCTGCCAGATCCAGCGAAGCGTAAACCGGACCCTTCAGCATCAGCTCAGGAATGCTGCCAAAGGTCCGATCCCCTCTATGCAACGGATGACCGTCCGCGTCATAGAGAGTGGCCCAAGCCAGCATGCGTCCACGTGTTACGGTTCCGTCCGCAAAGCTTGGCGCATATTGGCGGCTGAATTCCATACCCGAAAGATCAGCTCCCACCTCTGCGGACATCAACAATCCTTCCCCTGTCAGCACGTTGCAACCAAGACCTTTGCTGAGAAAAGCACAGCCGCCGGTAGCCATCACAACGGCATTTGCCTTCACTTCCCAGGACTCTCCTGTCAGGCGGTTGATCCCACGCGCTCCACCAACACCGTGTTCATCGTGAAGAAGTTCCAGCGCTGGTGACTGATCAAGAATTGTGACCCCTGCTTTGCGCACAACTTTTCGCATAATCCGCATATATTCTGGTCCATGGAGATGGGTACGCAGTGAGTTTCCTTCTTCATCCTTCGGAAACGGATACCCCCACTGCTCCACTTGAGCCAGGTTCTGCTCTACCTGATCCAGCACCCGGTGAATCCAAGCATTCTCCGATAAATATCCGCCTGCCTTAAGTCTGGCCTGCACTGCCTGCTCCCGCAGCTCGGCAATGGGAGGAATAACTAGCAACGTTGTTCCTCCCGGTGCAGTCGCGCCACTAGTGCCCAAGTAGCCCTTATCCGCCAGGACTACCTTTGCACCTTGCGAGGCTGCACTCCATGCCGACCACGCCCCAGCAGGACCTCCGCCAAGCACGAGGACATCCACTGTCATTTCCTTCTTAAGCTGCGACATATTTTTTCCTCCTACACCATTAGCTGAGTTAGTTGAACTTAAAAATCACTAAAGGGAGGAGTGGCGGAGAGGCGGCCGAAAGTCCAAACATTCACCGCAGTCACTCAATTACCTTTACAGAAGAATCTTAAGTTCAATTAAAGCAACCTTTAAGCAACTTATTTCAGCTGCCAATCGCTAATATTGAAGTCTTTTTTCGCTAACTTCTCTTCGACGAGGAAGTTTTTGGTACCGTCCAGCAGCTTTGTTCCTTCATCAGTGAACGCAGTATCCTTGATATCACTAATCGGATTCACTTGCTTCGCCAGCTCAGGCGTTGTATCTCCGATTTCAGCCAGAAATTGATAATACTCATCTTCATGCTGCTTCAAGTCTGCCAAGGCTTTCTCTCTAGCTTCGTTCCATACCTTCGGAAAATCAGGGAATTTCGCCAGATAATCCTCAGACACAACTGTTGCGCTAGAACCAAGCAGGTTCGGGTGCTTCGAGGCATCATCCAAGTGAGTGTAACCTTGGTCAATCAGCTTCAGCGCAGGAACACCTAGATTTGTTGTAGCATCTACATCTCCACGGGCTAAAGCTGCAGTAGCATCAGGAATGAGCATATGCACGAGTTTGTAGTCGGTCACGCCTTCTTCCTGTAGTAATCCAACTACATAACGGTGCATGAAGGAGCCTTTTTGAATCGCGATAGTTTTACCTTGCAGATCTTTCACCGTCTTGGGCCCATCCTTCTTGCCGATCAAATAACCAATCGTGTTCGCGGAAGATTGTGAAATCAGACGGGTCTTGGCTCCAGAAGCGTAGGCAATAATAGCAGGTGTATCTCCAAGGCTGCCGATATCCAGCCGACCACTAATCAAGGATTCTGTCTGATCCGGACCGTTTGGAAAGCCAGTAAGCTTCACTTCAGTAATGCCGTATTTCTTCAACTCTTCTTGAATAATCCCTTTATAAAAGCCCCAACCCTCTGCACCGCCGGGCACATTCAATTTGTTGGAACCGATAAACCCAAAGTTCAATACCGCTGGAACATTGCTCGTGCTCGTGGCCCCTTCTCCCGCCTTCTCCGTATTTGATCCCCCGGAGGCAGATGCTCCATTGCCGCCCGTATTATTTCCGCAAGCCTGAAGCACCAGCATGGCCATCATAATTGTAGTTAAAAGTGCAAACCGAATCTTCCTAGAACGTTTCCCTTGAATCTCTCTGTACGCTTGTTTCATTGTTTCTCCCCCTAGGTTTATGCTATTTATTTAAATCTTGATCCAGCTCAGAACCCTGCCCTCGACGCCAATTTATACATAAAGTCATGGCTTGCCACCGGCTGCCTGCCCTTACCCCAGCCTACTTTTTCACGATAACCGCCAAGTAGTTTCTGCTCCTGAAGTTCCGCTTCTGTCACACCAATAATATTCTCAGAGTCTGGTGCAACGTAGAGAGCATCGACAGGACAATACAGCTCACACATAAAGCAAGTCTGGCAATCACTCTGCCGGGCAATAACAGGAATGCCATCCTCTACCCGTTCGAAAACATTAGTCGGGCAGACAGATACACATTGGTTGCACTCTACACATCTGGCAGCGCTGATCACCTCAATCACGATAGAACACCCTCCTTAGCCACGGCTTCCGTCTTCACCCATACCTGATCTAATCCGCCACTGATCAAGCGGTGATGCTGGCCATGATCTGTAGCCTTGAAATCCTCACGCTTATGCATGCCTCTCGTCTCTGTACGAGCAAGTGCAGAATTGTACATCCAGCGGGCTGTTGCGGTCATGGCTTCGGCTTCCCGTGCCTTGACCCCTTCTGGCGTACGCTGAATTTCGCGGCTTCGTTGCTCTTTCCACAATCCATCCAGACGATCTAGTGCAGACGTCAGCCCTTGTTCTGTCCGGAACAAATTGATATCATACGGCTTCACCTCAGCCTGTACAGCAGACACATACTCTGCTGTTTGGGCTGCCACTCCCGGCTTCACTTCCTGATGCACCAGTGGTGATGATGATAAGCCGACTGGACTACGCTGCGCAGCGTGCGACCCCAGACTCTGTGCATAGACAGCAGCTCCTTCACCAGCAAAAGAACCTGAAGACATCGCCCACGCCGCATTATGGCTGCCACCGCCAGTAAAACCTCCGCAAATCAGCTCGCGGGTAGCAGCATCTCCTGCCGCGTAAAGTCCGGGAACACCTGTGCCGCAGCTTTCATCTGTAATATGAATGCCACCCGTCCCCCGAACCGTGCCTTCGAGCCGCAAAGTAACCGGAAACGCATCCTTGAACGGATCAATTCCCTGGCGGTCAAATGGAAGGAAAAAGTTCGTCTGCGCCACCCGCAGCAGCGGTCTTAAATCCTCTGGTGCCCCATCCAGCTTGGCGTACACCTGATTACCTGCCAACAGATTCCGGGCAATT
The DNA here is from genome assembly GCF_038002725.1 of Paenibacillus sp. FSL H7-0323. Classification (NCBI taxonomy): domain Bacteria; kingdom Bacillati; phylum Bacillota; class Bacilli; order Caryophanales; family Paenibacillaceae; genus Paenibacillus; species Paenibacillus sp. FSL H7-0323. The sequence continues at coordinate 4,099,386 of NZ_JBBODB010000001.1, forward strand.
ACAGAACGGCCTTTCTTGGAACCGGCTCCCTCCACAATGCTTCCATCCTCATAATAAAAGCTGGCATAGCTGTAATACGCCGTCTTGGTCACCGAAGAGAACGTAGGGCAGATCGCATAGGCATTGGAGAATTCCATGCCGGACAGATTCGCCCCAGCCTCAGCAGCGAAGAGATAACCATCTCCGGTCAACACGTTGCAGCCAAGTGCCTTGCTTAGGAAGGCGCAGCCTCCGGTAGCAATAACGACTGCTCCTGCCTGAACAGTCCAGGTTTCTCCACTCTGGGTATGAACTCCAGCCGCTCCAGCTACGCCATGCTCATCTGCCAGGAGTTCCAAGGCTGGGCTGTGATCTAGAATTTTAACGCCTGCCTTTTTCACCAGCCTACGCATTAATTTCATATATTCCGGTCCTTGCAGACTTCTTCGGAATTGATTGCCCTGCTCATCTACGGGGAATGGATAACCGGAAACACCCAGCTTGTTCATATTGGCATAGGTTTGATCCAGCACCCGGTCCATCCAGCGAGATTCAGCCAGCTGCCCGCCAAGCGCATAACGACTTGCTTTTGCCTCTTTCCGGAGCTTCTCATCCGGCTTCACATACCAGACTCCCGTTCCCGACGGTGCCGTTGCCCCACTTGAACCGCAGTACCCTTTATCTGCAAGGATTACTTTGGCCCCCTTCGCTGATGCAGTAAGGGCTGCCCACGTTCCTGCCGGACCTCCTCCGATAACGAGCACGTCTGCCACCAAATTCACCGATCCTTTTTTCACCGATCCACTCATATGTTTAAGACCTCCTCAGTTTGTTTAGCCTTCGTAACTATCGCGCCAGAACAGGAACTTTCGTTCAATAATCCGGAACAAGGAATCGATCAGCTTACCGACAATTGCGAAAATAATAATGCCTACGAATACAACCTCTGTATTAGAGTTCTGCTTCGCTTCATTGATAAGAAACCCAATACCTGACTGTGATCCAATAAGCTCTGCTACAACCAAACCAATCCAAGCTACAGCCAGCGACAACCTTAGCCCTAACAAAATTCCAGGCAGCGCCGCCGGGAGTATAAGCCTGCGCAGCTTCTGATATGGACTGAATCCCAATACACGAGCTACTTCGAACAATTTATTGTCCACATTGCGGATGCCCATAAACGTATTAATATAGAGCGGAAAAAATGAGCCTGTCATAATGATCACAACTTTTGACATCTCTCCAAACCCGAACCAGAGAATAATGAGCGGCGCTATAGCTAAATGGGGAACAAGCCTAAGCACTTGTACGCTAGGATCGAGCACATATTCTACACTGCGAAACAAGCCAGTCAGTACGCCGAATAGAAGACCCAACACACCTCCAATAAGAAATCCGATGCCCGCCCTACCCATGCTGACACCCAGATGATGAGTTAACTCTCCAGTAACCAACAAGTCGGTAAAAGCTCTTGCAATCGAAAGCGGAGTCGGCAAAAAGGTTGCGGAGACCAGCCCCGTACTCCCTGCCAGCTGCCAAAGGACTAACGTCACCACCGGGATAATTGCACCCATTCCCCAATCAGAGAGCAGGGTTTTCCATGCAACTTGTATTGCAGGTTTCTTCGGTGTCTTCTTGGATAAAGGAGCTGTGCCGCTGCTATCCAGCGTTTCTCTGGCTCTTTTAGTATTTTTGATAATAGCTTCTACTCCATCGCTCATGGTGCATCCCCCTTTTGTTTAATGAGCGTTCAAGGTTATCCGCGATAACTGTCTTGCCATCTCAACAACCGTCGTTCAATGTAACGAACAATGGAATCACTCAACAATCCAGCTACGGCAAAAATAATAATTCCCACGAACACCACTGGTGTGTCCGCGAATTGACGCGCGTCGGACATCATGTATCCAATGCCTGAGGTAGATGCAATAAGCTCTGCCACTACTAACCCCAGCCAAGAAAGCCCTAGAGAGAGACGCACTCCAAGAATAATGTTCGGCAGCGCTGCTGGAAGTACTAACCTGCCAATCTGCTTCAATCGGCTGAAGCCAAGTACCCGGGAAACTTCGAACAGCTTGTTATCCACGCCGCGAATTCCCATGAACGTATTGATATAAAGCGGGAAAAAAGCTCCCTTAGCAATCAATAGCACCTTCGACTCCTCACCGATCCCGAACCATAAAATGAACAGCGGTACTACCGCCAGACTGGGAATCATGCGGATCATTTGCAGGGAAGGATCTAACAGCTTCTCCGATCTGCGGAACAGGCCTACGAGAAGTCCTAACAGCAGACCCAGTCCACCACCTAGCAGGAATCCAGAAAAGGCTCTGACCAAGCTGATTCTAAAGTTCGGCCACAGATCGCCTGAAGCCGCTAAAGTTACAAAAGATTCCGCAATCGTATACGGCGTAGGGAACAGCATCTCCGAGATCATTCCATAATGCCCGAGCGTCTGCCACAGAATTAGCACACTGCCCGGCAGCAAAAGACCAAGTCCTAGTGTTGCCACCTTTCCGGGTCTTCCGGAAGTTCTTATGACTACAGCCCGATTTGTCATACTTTGAACCCACCTTTTTTCAGCTTTACAATCACTTTAAATAAACAGAAAGAGACCCTCGAATGTTAATGCCTTCGAAAGTCTCCATGGGTATGGTCGACCTATTTTATATTCCGGCTCCGTCTGTAAGCTCTAGCTCATCTACCTTTTCAAAATAATTCAACACCTTCAAACGCAGCTCTTGAAAGGATGTCGTTGTTTTTTTCCGTGGATACGGTAAATCTATCGGTACAATTTTACGTATTTTCCCGGGACGCGGCTCTAGAATCACTACCCGATTCCCCAAGAACACAGCCTCATCAATATCATGTGTCACAAAAATCATGGTTGTTTGGTTAGCCCGCCAAATGTCCAGCAATACCGTCTGCATATGAGCCCGAGTGAATGCATCCAGTGCACCAAACGGTTCGTCCAGCAGCAGTATTTTCGGATTGCGCAGAAGTGCACGAGCTATTGCCACCCGCTGGGCCATCCCTCCCGACAACTCGCGGGGATAAGATTTCTCAAATCCATTTAACTTCACCAGATCAATCAATTCATCGACCTTCCGCCTAACCTCCTTGTTCCCTAGCGGTAAATCAGAGGCAATATTCTTCTCAACGGTAAGCCAGGGAAAGAGGCGATGCTCCTGAAAAATAAAACCCTTATCGATCCCAGGACCCCCAATCTCCGCCCCTTCCAGGGTGACACTGCCAGTGTACCCGCTATCCAGACCGGCTACGATGCGTAATAGTGTACTTTTTCCACAGCCGCTGGGGCCGATGACTGTAATAAATTCGCCCTCCTGTACATGGAGATCTACATTATGGAGTGCTTGAACATGACCACCGGCAGACTCAAAACGTTTATTTAGGTTCGAAATAGACAGCAACGCTTCTCCCACCTTGACCCCTCCTTTAATCTGTATGGACAAAAAAAACAGAGGCATTGCGTTTTTACATTCGCAATACCTCTGTAGGAACAGTCGGCAATCATTATTCAAAGTAAATCAATTGGAATTATAATATTTAAAATATCATCGATTTTATAAGCTGTCAACAAAAAACAAGCCCTTTTATGGAATAGAAGTGGAGTTATTTCTAGTTCATAAGTTAGAAAAGCAATGAATTTAATCACTTTTAGTAGGATGAAAGTATTAAAAAACTTTGCTTTTGCGTCGATATAATGAAGTAAGCTTATGACAAATTGGTTCTAAGGAAGGGGCTTTTGCTTGAAAAGCATATCATTAAAATGGGGAGCAACACTTGTTGCCCTTAACACCTTGTTCGGTGGTACTCTCTATGCATCTGCAGCTGAAATCACTCCACCGTTCTCCGATTTAACCGAAATACAACAGACGAAAAGTGCCGCAATCCTCGAGGCTGCTCGTCTAGGATTGCTTAAAGGCGATCCCAATGGACAATTCAGACCCACTGCAGCTATGACTCGCCAAGAGCTGGCAGCCATTTTAGCGAAGACCTTAAAGCTAGATTCCTCAGTGAATTCCGCTTCTTCCTTTAGAGACGTATCTGATTCCAGTTGGAGTGTCTCCGCTATTGAGGCTGTTAAAAAGGCAGGATTTATGGAGGGTGATCTTACAGGTAATTTTAATCCATCCAGACCTGTAACTAGGGAAGAGCTTGCAGTTATATTTGTACGTGCCATCCGCGGAACTGGAGCACAAGGCGGACAAGCCAACAAGGTTAATGACGAATCCACAATCAGCAATTGGGCAAAAGAGTATACTGATGTCGCACTACGTCTTAAACTTATAGACTCTCCCGAAGATATGTTCAGCCCCAAAGGTACTGTTCAGCGGCAGGATATGGCTTCTTTTCTGCTGAATATTTTTAAAGAAGAACAACAAACTGCAACGATCGACAATATAGATGGAGATTTCGTAACGATCAATGGCACGCCTTACCTCATTGAAGGTACACTCAAAGAATTAATGGGTGATAGCAACCATGATGCTTTAAGAGGAGCTGTCCTTAAGTTCAATTCCTTGAATCGTCATGTAGATGGTTTGCAAGAGCTTGAAATTGTACAAAAAGGGGTTCAACTAAATACCTCCGGCTTTCCCTCCGGTTCTTTGCTCAATATTTCTGGAAATGATGTTGTTATTAAAGGTAATGTTACCGGTGATCTAAAGATTAAAAATGGCGTTTCGAGTATAACTTTTCAGGGCCAAATTGGGCAGATCATTGTGGACTCTATAACTCCAGTTACTATTCATGGCAGCGGTCCCCTGCAAACCTTAAAAATAGTCGAAGGCGGCGCTAGGATCACCATCGATCCCTCCTTGTCTATTCAAAATCTGCAGTTGCCTGGCAACAGTCTGCCTTCACATTTCATAACAAATTACACAGCCATTCAAGATAATATCCAAAAGGTTCAAAATGCATCAGGAGCCGTTGCTCCTGCATATACTTCGTCCACGTCTGCTAACTCCGTGAGCGATCCGACTCCGAGTCCTACTCCGACGCCTACTCCCGTAGCGACTCCTGAGCCTACTCCGGTCGCGACTCCGAGCCCTACTCCAGTGGCGACTCCTAGTCCTTCTCCGGTGACGACTCCTAGTCCTTCTCCGGTGACGACTCCTAGTCCTTCTCCGGTGACGACTCCTAGTCCTTCTCCGGCGACGACTCCTGAGCCTACTCCCGTAGCGACTCCTAGTCCTTCTCCGGTCGCGACTCCGAGCCCTACTCCGGTGACGACTCCGAGCCCTACTCCCGTAGCGACTCCTGAGCCTACTCCTGAGCCTACTCCTGAGCCTACTCCCGTAGCGACTCCTAGTCCTACTCCGGTGACGACTCCGAGCCCTACTCCCGTAGCGACTCCTAGCCCTACTCCGGTCGCGACTCCTAGTCCTTCTCCGGTCGCGACTCCTAGTCCTACTCCGGCGACGACTCCTGAACCTACTCCGGTCGCGACTCCTAGTCCTACTCCGGTGATGACTCCTAGTCCTACTCCGGTCGCGACTCCTGAGCCTACTCCCGTAGTGACTCCTAGTCCTACTCCGGCGACGACTCCTAGTCCTACTCCGGTGACGACTCCTGAGCCTACTCCCGTAGTGACTCCTAGTCCTACTCCGGTGAACCATGCACCAGTCGTGCAAAATAATATTGATCCAATATCTGCTCTGATCACAAGTGGTGTCCAAAACGTCGACATCAGTAATGTGTTCATTGATCCGGACGGCGACCCGCTTACATTCGCAGCTGCATCCTCTGACGCTAGCGTTGCCACTGTATCTGTAAATGGGAATCATCTCAACCTTGTGCCGGTCGATTCAGGCACAGCCATGATTACAATAACAGCAATGGACGGCCAAGGTGGCGTTAACACTGCTACTTTTGCATTCACTGTAACGTCTAATCAGCCACCAATTGCGATATCTGGAATCACTACTCAACTCTTAACACCAGGTATCACTGCACCACGTACATTTGATCTGGCCCAGCTTTTTCAAGATCCCGACAATGACATGCTTACTTATTCAGCTTCTATAGATAACTTAAATGCTGGTACACTTAGCCTTAATGGCAACACTCTGACGGTAACTCCGGCAGCTAATAGTTCAGCTAGTGGTTTAGTGACCCTCACAGCAACGGATGATAAAGGAGGTTCAGCTACCTCAACTTTCACCTTGATTACAGCCCAGCTTGTAAACAACGGCTTTGTGCCAATAACCACCAAGCAAGGTGTATCCAATATTTCCTTCGATATTTCCAAGCTGATTCCTAATGAGAGTCAATTTAAAGTGTATACAGAAAGCAGCACAGGTTCATTGAGCGGACCTGCAACTCTGAATGGAGCTATATGGAATGGTCCTACAAGTCCAGGAACGGTATGGATAGTAGGTTCTGATGGCAAAGCGGTTGTATTATCTATAAGCGTGGCTTCACAGGGTACCTCTGAGCTATTCTTCTCAGAGTATCTGGACGGCGGTGACGGCAGAATCGCAGTTGAGCTGTACTATAAAGGAAATGGTAATCCCGCAGGAAAAGCAGAAGGTTACACCCTTGAAGTTCACCAATTTATGAAAGCCACCCAAACCAAACAGGTTTATTCCCGGCCATTATTTCCTGTACCTGTAGCAATGCCGTATATGTTTATAGATTCTACTTTTGGGGACGCATTTGATTTAATGAATATCTCCTATTACAATGATGAACTGAGTCTATATAATCCAAAAACATATAATATTACAGCATTAGTACTGAAGAAAAACGGCCAAATCGTGGATGTTCTCGGTGACCCTACCTCTACTCAGCAATTCCTCTCCACAGGTGGAACTATTGTCCGTAAATCTGGTATATACACTGGATCACAGCAGTATTCACTTGAGGGCGAGTGGAATCAATATCCCAAAGGAACTTACCAGTATTTTGGAAGCCATACTCCTTAAGCAGCCCTTTCTAATGTAAAAAACAAGCAGGCAGTGAGCCTCCAGATATTGGAGAAACACTGCCTGCTTGTTTATCTGCATTGCGTAGGGTTAAGTCGACTTTGGGTAAACCTCGGAATAACTCCTCCGGATTCCCCGTATATTTTAATCGCCGAATCTAAACCCAATCTTTGATTTAGTTGCATTCTGTACACTTATTTCGTATAAAAAAGGGGTTGTCCTGAATATAACTGTATTCTATACAATTAAAATCCAGAAAAACCACCTTTAGCTGAGGAAATCATGAAAATAAGTGTACTGAATACAGCTATTTTTTGGGGACAATTTATTCGATGAGTTATAACTGTACAAAATACACTTATATGCTCCCACCGTCACTCCAACCTATGTCTACCGCTTCAAAATCTGCATTTTGCCTCCACTTGTTACTTATACTTCTGCATCTACTCCCTCTACTCCCACTACTTCCTCTACTCCCTCTACTCCCACTACTTCCTCTACTTCCACCACTTCCACTACTTCCACTACTCCTACTCCTTCTACTTCCTCCACAACTTCTACCGTTTCAAAATATCACTTCAAGCATATCGCTCCCCCGGCTCTTAGCAACGCTGCTTACATCAGATATCTTAAATATAAATACACGCTGGAGATCACAATGGACAACAGCATTAAAGGAAATCCGACCTTCAAATACTTCATGAATGTAATCGGGTACCCCTCTTTTCCTGCCAAACCCGCCACGATCAAATTAGCACTCGCACCAATCAATGTGCCATTGCCACCCAGACAAGCGCCTAAGGCCAAACTCCACCATAACGGCTCCAAATTGCTGATCCCCATATTGCCCATCTCCTGAATCAGCGGGATCATAGTTGCTACAAAAGGGATGTTATCCAGAAATGCCGAGGTAATGGCGCTGACCCATAAAATCATCATTGAGCTCATCAGCACATCACCATTCGTTATTTCAATCGCTTTTGCTGCCAGCTCTGCAATCACACCTGTCTCTACAAGCCCTGACACCAACACGAACAGTCCGATAAAAAAGAAGATCGTAATCCATTCCACGCTGTGAAAAGCTTTTTCCAGCATATGTTCCCCTCCGGTCAGCAGCAGCAGTAAAAATGCACCAGCCAGTGCAACCGTAGCGGACTCCAAATGTAACGCCTGATGTAAAAAGAACCCGGCAATCGTAATTGCCAGTACGATCAAACATTTTCGCAGCAACTTATGATCTGTAATCATAACCTTCTCATCCATGTCCATGATGCTCTGCTGCAGTTCAGGTGTAGTTTTAATTTGTTTACCGAACATCAATAACAGCAGCGGGATATACGCCAAAACAATGATGATAATCACGGGTGTCAGATTGCTAATAAAAGCCATGAAGGTCAGCTCCTTAACCGCACTGCCAATCATGATATTAGGTGGATCTCCGATCAAGGTTGCCGTTCCGCCTACATTAGATGCGATAATTTGTGACATCAAAAAAGGCAGCGGATGTATGCGCAGTTGTCTTGTAATACTGAAGGTGACTGGCACCATAAGCAGCACTGTCGTCACATTATCCAAAAAGGCTGAAGCCACTGCGGTAATCACAAACAAAGCAATCAGTATTCTCTTCGGCTTCCCCTTCGCCAACTTAGCTGATTTCACAGCTGCGTATTTAAAGAGCCCCGTCTCTGCGGTAATCCCTACAATCATCATCATCCCTACAAGCAGTCCTATAGTATTAAAATCGATGTGCTGCAATGCCGTCTCCTGATCCACAATGCCCATCGCTATCATGACGATAGCTCCTAACATCGCCAGAATGGTACGGTGAATCTTTTCGGAAATAATAAGTCCATAAATCAGCAGAAAAATGCCTATCGCCCAAACCGCTTGCTGTTCCATAATATCCCTCGGTCCTTCTATGTAATTTCGTTAACTTACAGTCTACTCATACTATAACCTTATTATCATAAAATAGATTTGTATTTTTCGCACTGGGATTGTGGAATCATTCCACTAAAAAACGACTCTGCCGGATGTTTATCGGAGAGCCGTTGTAGATTCGATTATTTCATTTTCAGAGCCTGAGGCTCCTTGAAAGCAGTTAACTTCCCTTTACTCTGCACAATAATCATCCCATCCTCCAGCAAGGTTGGGCCGAATACTCTACCTGATGTTTTGAGCTGCACGATAGGTTTGGCGGTAATTAGATCAATAGCAACCAATTTCCCATCGGTCTGGGCAACATACATGCCATGTCCGAGCAGATCGAAGCGGGCAATCGGATTGCTGATTCCTCCGTACTGGAACACAGATTTATTAGACATTTTAACACCATAGATGCTCTGTTCGTTACTAAAAAGAATTCTTCCATCATAAGGACCCGCCGCGTAGGATAACTTAGCTCCGATGGATTCATACGAATAATTATCTCGTGTTACGGCAGCTGGATCAACATTTACTAGGTAGCCATAGACTCCTTTTTGTCCCCCAATATATATCCTGTCCCCAATGATCCAGGCTCTGCCTCCGCTAGTCATATATTCTTCTTCTGGTTTCGGATGATTAGGATCTATATGAGCGGGGTTATACTCTACAGCCTTTACAAGCTTACCTGTCTTCACATCCAAATGATCGAGTGTCGTCAAAGGAAGAGGGTCTACCAATGTAGCTTCCCGTTGTGAGATAAGCGTAGTCCCCTCTGCTGCAATCGGAAGACTATGATTACCACTATTCCAAAGCTCTTTACCTGTTGTTCGATCAAACGCATGTAAAATGTCATACGTATACGCTCCGGACTCTGAGTTTTGAGCTAGCACCAGATTCCCCTCAACCATAAATGGTTCAAACAGCATTTCGCTGAAATTATCGCGCCACTGCAACTTGCCATCTTTCAGATTGTAGGCTTGAATATCGCCATTAGCAGCGAATAGCTGCTCTTTATCAATTAACAATTTACTGACACCTTTACTGGTTGCCGATGAGCTCCATTTATTTTTGCCCGTAGCCGCGTTAACTGCATAGATCGTACCTGCCTCCGAAGTGACGTAAGCCACGCCATCCTGATAGAGCAGCGGCGTTGTTAATTTGGAGCCGTATTTCCACATTACTTTTCCAGTCTGGACGTTAATCGCTAAAAGCTGACCCTTTTGAAGGATAAAAGCTTTGCCCGCTCCGACTGCAACAACACCCTTACCCATGATATAATCCGACGGCACATCTTTCAAAGCTGGCAAATCCATTGTTGTTGACCATTCAACCTTCGCAGCAGGCAGGTTTGCATAGTAATCATCACCATTCGAGCCTATAAAAGAGGTGTGTGGATCAACCGCAGCTGCTTGTACCGGATTTACCATAAGCAATACCCCTAAACCAATAACTGCAGTACGAAGATAAGATTTCAATATTGTTCCTCTCACCACCAAACTCCTCCTCATATAAGTAACTGCCTCATTTGGATAGCTTCTTAAAATCAAATATAATAATATTGGACGAGCAGGACATAATCCTTATGGATTATTATTCCATTTTGTCAAAAACAACAGAAGAATTCAAAACATTTACTCACAAACTTACATTTTGTAAGTCATTGTGTTATAATAATCACATTCCTCCATACACGGACAGGCTTTAGCAAATATATGAATAACAAGGGGTTTGTGAGCATGAGTAACGAAGCAACGGCAGCACCAGCATCCGATTTTGAATTTGGTATCTATACCTTAGGAGACATCGTAGCGGATTGTCATACAGGGAAGAAGATCAGTCCAAAACAACGTCTCGACGAAGTTGTAGCTGCAGCTAAGCTGGCAGATGAGGCGGGACTTGATGTATTTGGTGTAGGTGAGCATCATCGTCTTGATTTTGTAATTTCTTCGGTGCCAGTGGTGCTGGCTGCCATTTCTCAGGTTACTAACAGAATTAAACTAACGAGCGCAACAACCGTATTAAGCACCATTGATCCTGTACGGGTGTTCGAGGATTTCGCCACACTTGATTTGCTGTCGAATGGACGTGCAGAGATTATTGCGGGGCGTGGTGCTTTTGTGGAGTCTTTTCCGCTCTTCGGGTATGAGCTTGAAGATTATCACCGTCTATTCTCCGAGAACATCAATTTACTCTTGGAGCTTAACAAACATGAAGTTATGAACTGGGAGGGCTCCTTCCGTTCATCGCTGAAGGATTCGGAGATTGCTCCACGTCCATTGCAAGAGAATCTTCCGCTCTGGATTGGTGTAGGCGGTTCTCCAGAAAGTGCGGAGAAGGCCGGGATGCTCGGGACCGGAATGGCTATCGCCATCCTAAGCGGCAGTCCAGAGCCTTTTCAAGAGCTTGCCGCAACCTATCGGCGTGCCGGAATTCAAGCAGGACATTCACCTGAAGATCTAAAGATTGCGATCACTAGCCACGGCTACATTGCTGAAACCTCACAGCAGGCGTTGGATGAATATTACCCTTACTACTATAGTTACCGTAACTCTATCAGTCCAAAACCGGGTCAAGAGTACAAGGTGTCTCGTGATGACTTTGGGCAATATGTATCTGCTGATAACACGATGGCTGTAGGCAGCCCGCAGCAAATTATCGAAAAAATTCTCTATCAGCATGAGCTGTTCGGTCATAGCCGCTTTATGACTCAGCTCGATATCGGCGGCCTTCCTTACGCTCAGGTAGCCAAAGCCATTGAACTTTTGGCAACAGAGGTTGCACCTGTCGTACGGCGCGAGATCGCCAAGAAGAACAGCCGTTAGAATGGAATACCAAAAAGGGGCCCTCAAGCCAACGGCTGAGGCCCCCTTTTTATAAAAAAAAATCACGCAAAGGATGGTTTATTATTATCTACTTTCCCGCTGATAAGCTTCTTATATTCGTCGTCTCCGCCGTCCAAAGAAGGTGCAGTATAAATCTGAGCTGAAGCTGGCTGCTGAGCAGAATGACTCGAGCCTGCTTTTCTTTTGGTGCTTTTGTCATCGCCGCCTGCACTCCTGCTCCCACCACTCGCAGATCGGAGAACAGCATCGGATAAGCTGTTAATACCTTTTATTCTCTTCATGCTGAATCCTCTCCTACTAAATGATTGATGGTACGGAATAAATCCTGATTATTCCCAACTACCGCCTTAAGATCATCTGCAGATAATCCATCACTTCCTGAGAAATGAACGGAAAGAACATACTTCTTACCTAGAGGATAGCATAGGATATATACCTCTGCAACTTCCGTGCGTTGAAAAAAAGTCCATTTACTCGATAAAAATGCATCTACCACACTAGGCTGCTTCTCATTCCCTTTCGTTACAGACAAGGGATAGGAGTGACCACGTCCGACATTCCCCCCCACCTGAACAAGTTGTTCCTTCTCTTGTGCCTGCCAGATGGCTGCACCGATTACACGACAATGCTTCGGAGGTAAAAAGGAATTGCGTATCGCCTCACTAAGTGCGTGATATTTATCTCCATTCTCGGAGATGGTCACATTACTATTATATTGCCAAAAAAAATGAAGGATACTTTCCTTGCGCCTTAAATCCATCTTTAGCTGCTCTAAATCTTTAAGCGGGTCACGGAATCTTCCACGTTCTTGAATACTATCAATAATCTTACCACAGCTCACATCCACAGCAGCCGTAGGATTATCGTGATGCACTTCATACTCTAAAGATGTAATTCCCGCTAAATCAGATAGCAGATGATATTCTTCTACATTTTCTCCAGGGATGAGATCATCACGCGCAGTTACCTGATCAGGCACTAGACAAAAAACACGGCTGCGCCGTAATCTAGCCCAAAACAAACCCATTTCAAACCCCGTATTATCGCGGGTCACATAATAATATTTACCACGGATTTTGGCGACATCATCTGGCGAGAACACAAATACGGCAAAATCGCTCTCATCCAAATTTCGCTCCAACGCCTCCATAGTGTATTCATTCGCCCGAAAAGCGTTGGCATACCAAGGATGCACTTCAGCATCCCTCTTCAGCTGCTCATGAATCGCTCTTGCATAACGTATAGACTCCCTGGAAGATCCAATGAATAGCTTTGGTTTAGTCACGGCAATGCTCCTTCATCCTCTTTCCCGATATGTAATAATTATACAAGTCTTTAGACCACCAGAAAAGAGGCCATATTCTCAAAAAATATTATTCTAAACCTCGTAAATTGGGTAAGGAATTACGACTACTCTCAAAAAGCGAGGATACTATGAACAAAATGATAGGTGTCACCCTGCTCACAGCTTGCCTTTTGGGTATAGCAGCGCCACAGTCTGCTGAAGCAAAGACAGCAGCGGGAAGTTATACCGCACAGGTATATGCGAGTTCTTTAAATGTACGCGATGAACCGGCTAAGAATGCAACTGTTGTAGGATCAATTAAGAATGGGGCTCGGGTTACTGTGACTGATGAGCAGCACGGATGGTTAATGGTTAAGGCGGGGAGCACCTCTGGCTGGGTAGCGGGTTATTACCTAAAAAAGGTGAACAGCAACTCCCTGCAATCCAGCGCTTCTGGAACGTCTATTGCTACTAAAACCAATACTGCCTCGTCAACATCAGCCAATACTTCTAGTAGAACTTCAAAGGCTACAGTCACGGCTGATTCTCTGCGCATCCGAAGTGGCCCAGGAACTCACTATAAGGTGCTCGGTTCTTTAAAAGCCAAGGATACAGTCACTCTCCTTCTTCATCAGAACGGCTGGGCTCGAATTCGCACAGTCAGCGGTGAAACCGGTTGGGTGGCAGAGCAGTATATCCGAAGTGGAAGCACATCAAGCAGTACAAGCAGCGTAAGCACCGTCCAGCATAAAGGCGGACTACGAGGAAAGCTGATCGTCATCGATCCTGGTCATGGCGGGAGTGATCCGGGCATGCTTGGCACTACATATAACACCATGGAAAAAGATTTGAATCTGCATACTGCACTTTATGTCCGCGATGCTCTTGTTACTAAAGGAGCACGGGTAGAGATGACGCGCACCCGAGACGATCAGAAGCCGACGTTAGCTCGTCGTGTTCAGATGAGCCAAGCCCTGCGTGCTGATGCTTTTGTAAGCGTTCATTATAATTCTTCACCTAAAAATGTGTCCGGAACGTTGACCTTCTTTTATTCAGAAGCGGATGATTTGAAGCTGGCGCGGGCGATTGAAACCCGGCTGGGGCAAGGCATCGGTCTGAAAAGCAACGGGTTGTCCTTTGGCGATTATCACATCCTAAGGGAGAATCGGATTCCAGCTACCTTGGTTGAGCTTGGATTCCTTACCAATCCTACAGACGAGTCCATTGTCCGCAAGGCCTCCTATCAGAAAAAAGCGGCTAAAGCCATCGCTGAAGGCGTTGCGGATTATTTTAAATAACTGGCTGGAACAACACTCCAAAAAAAGCCCGACCCATGTATCTCTCAGGTATGATCTGAGGAGATCTGTGGGTCGGGCTCTTTTGACTGCTTCCTTATACGAGCATTTGATAGACCAAGAACAAGTTCAACGATACAACCAGACCGGAGATAATCCAGCCCAGAGTGGCTGTCATTTTGCGATTCACTAACCCGCCCATAATCTGGCGATTGCTTGTAAACACAACCAGCGGAATCAACGCGAACGCAATCCCAAAGGACAGGATCACCTGACTGATCACGAGTGCTTTGGTTGGATTCACACCAAAACCAATGATCGCTAGTGGCGGAATGATGGTAATCGCACGGCGCAAGTACAGGTTAATTCTTTTGTTGATGAAGCCTTGCATAACCACATCGCCAGCCATAGTCCCTACGGAGGAACTCGACAGTCCCGCAATGAGTAGTCCCAACCCAAACGAGATCGCCGTTACTGGCCCAGCTAAGTGACCAAATTGTTGAAACGCGACATCCAGATCCTCAACCACGAGACCATTTTTGAAAAACAATGCCGCGGAGACAATAACCATAGCCAGATTTACTGCACCTGCGATAATCATCGCAATAATAATATCTATAAATTCCAATTTGAAAATCTGTTTTTTCTCCGATTCATTCACCCCGACGATACGGTTCTGTGTAAGTGATGAATGCAGGTAAATCGCATGTGGCATCACGGTTGCGCCTAGAATTCCTGCGGCCAATAGGATGCTGTCCACCCCTTCAAACTTAGGTGTAAACATGCCTACGGCAACTGCTCCCATATCCGGTTTAGCTACAATAACTTGAAAAGCGAAGGCTAATACGACTATAAGGATCATCGCGGCAATCCCTGCCTCTAAGGAGCGATATCCCCGGCGTTGCAGCTCTAAGATAGCAAATGAGCCCACCGCAGTAATCAGTGCTGCTGGCAGCATCGGAATATCAAATAAGAGATATAGTCCTAATGCCGCCCCGATAAACTCTGCCAGATCCGTAGCTATAATCACTAGCTCACTTTGAATCCATAAGAAGATCGATACACTCTTCGGAAAACGATCATGGGCGATCTCAGGCAAGTTCTTGCCTGTCGCAATCCCCAGCTTGGCGGATAACGCTTGGATTAGCACAGCCATTAGATTAGAGGCCACGATCACCCACAATAAGAGATATCCATATTTGGAGCCCGCCGTAATATTGGTGGCAAAATTACCTGGATCCAGATAAGCAACAGCAGCGATAAAAGCTGGGCCTAGAAAAGGAAGTAATCGTTTAATCCCTTTGATCTCCCCGTTAAGTACGGCTTGTGCTGAAATCGAGTTCTTATGTTGTTTTATATGTGGTTGTTCTACTAAAGTTTGTTCGAGCATTTCAATTCCTCCTCTTGCCCTGAAAAAGTTGTCTATATACACGAAAGTTTCCCCTGTGCAACTTATATATAAAGTATATGCTTATTTCTGAAAAATGTAAACATGTTTCATATGGAATTTTCATTTGCTTGTTCACCAACGACTAGGCACAAAAAAAGCTGGACGATGATCAGGAATTACCCGATCTTCGCCCAGCTTAAGCTGCTTATGAATTTTTCTTCCATGTGTCCTTCAGCGGTACTATCCGGTTCAGCACCAGCTTATCTGCCGTGGTATACTTCTTATCCACGCAGAAAAATCCGTGCCGGATCAATTGAAATTTATCTTCTGGCCTTGCGTTGCCCATTGATGGCTCCAGCAAACAATCCTTCAGGATCGTTAAGGAATCTGGATTAAGATACGCGTCCCAGCGCTCACCGTCTTCTTTAGGACCGTCGTTATCTTTCAGCAGCCGCTCATATAGATGAACATCAGCCTTGATAGCCTGGTCTGCCGATACCCAGTGAATGGTTGCCTTAACCTTCCGTTCATTAAACCCGCTTCCGCTCTTCGTTCTCGGATCATAGGTGCAGCGAAGCTCTAGGATTTCTCCGGTAACTTCATCCTTGATTACTTCATTGCACTTTATGAAATAAGCACCCTTCAGCCTTACTTCGTTCCCCATAGTCAGCCTGTGATACCCTTTTGGCGGCTCCTCCATGAAATCTTCTTGTTCAATATAAAGGGTTCGTGAAAAAGGAACCTCTCTTTCTCCAAGTGACTTATCTTCACTGTTATTCTCAATCGTCAGCCATTCATTATGATCTTCAGGATAATTAGTAATGACCACTTTTAAAGGCTTAAGAACAGCCATCACACTTGGAACCTTTGCCTTCAAATCTTGTCTAAGCGCATGCTCTAACATGGCAATATCCACAATGGTGCTATTTCTGACAAAGCCAATTTCCTTCACAAAATTCCGGATACTCTCCGGCGTAAAACCTCTTCTGCGTAAACCGCGAAGCGTAGGAAGTCTCGGGTCATCCCAGCCATCCACATAATGGCCTGTAACCAGCTGTCTGATATACCGTTTACTCGTCACAACTCCGGTGATGTTCACCCGTCCAAACTCTCTTTGCTTAGGAGCCTCAGGGATATCCAGCTCCTTCAATACCCACTCATAGAGCGGCCGATGATCCTTAAATTCAATCGAGCATAAGGAATACGTAATCCCTTCGATAGCATCTTGTATAGGATGGGCAAAATCATACATCGGATAGATACACCATTCGTTACCCGTTCTATAATGCTCCGCATGAATGATTCTGTAAATCACCGGATCACGTAAGTTGATATTAGGTGAGCTCATATCTATTTTAGCCCGCAACACTCTGGCTCCCGTTGGATAATCTCCAGCTTTCATCTCCGTAAATAACCGCAAATTCTCTTCCACAGAACGCTCCCGGAACGGGCTGTTTTTTCCCGGCTCCGTAAGCGTCCCTCTATAGGCTGTCACCTCTTCAGGTGATAAATCACAGACATACGCCTTTCCTTTTCGGATTAACGTAACTGCGCTATTGTATATTTTCTCAGAATAGTCTGATCCATAAAAAATATAGTCCGGTGGATAGCCCATCCATTGAATATCTTCGATGATGGCATTTACATACTCCAGATCCTCTTTTAAAGGATTGGTGTCATCAAAGCGCAAATGGAACTTCCCGCCATACTTTTTCGCAGTCGTATAGTTCGTATGAATAGCATACGCACTGCCAATGTGCAGATACCCGTTAGGCTCCGGTGGAAATCTCGTGCAAATATCTCTACTGTAAGTCCCTGCTTCCAGCTCTTCTTGAATCAATCTGTCGATGTAACTCTCTGCTAATACTTCCGGTTCCTCGTTCATTGGTGTTACCTCCTGTTTATAAGTGATATCCGCCTGCTTAATCTGCAAAATAAAAAGAACCTCACCTCCAAGACTTATGGTCTTGGGGACGAAATTCTCGCGGTACCACCCCAGGTTCATTAATATGTCGCCATATTAATCTCATCAAGTACGGCAAAACATCTTGCGCAGTGCTTATACTCTAGCTCTATAACAGGAGCTCCCGTCATACCATCCCCTTAGTCCGGTTCCGATATGCCGCTCAGAGGCTTGTTTCGATAAAATCCCCCTTACCCTGTTCTCATCATCCAGGGCTCTCTGTGAAGGAATGATTTCATGTACTCTTCTCGTCATCGCGTTTGATTATTTTGTATAGGATACCAAAAAGATAACCCTATGTAAATGTGCTTATTCCCCGCTAAGCGCCGTTAGGAGCTCCAATACTACTTCATTGTCAGGCTCTGCAGCCAAAGCTCTACGCGCGTATTCCAATGCAGCAGCTTCAGCTCCTAGCTCATAGTTACAGATTGCCATGCTATACAGCACTGATGCCAATGGTTCTTCCGTACTCGCATGCATGGAGCGTTCTAAGTAATCCAATGCTTCCGCGAATTTATCCATTTCATACAGCAGCAACCCCGCATCTAGCGACAGATCATAACTCTGTTCCATCGGATAATAGCCCGTCCACATCAACTGTATACCTCGCTGTAGATCCAGCATTTCTTCATCACTGGCACCCGGCAGCAGCTCCGAAATCTGTTCAGCGCTATGGATAAACCATTCAGCATCATACCCACCCAAACGCCAAAAGGCCAAAATTTGCTGCAGCCCCATCGTATCTAATTGCTGATCCATCCATTCCTTCATACTAAAGAAATCATCCGGGCCAAAACGTTCTATAAACCGCTTGTAACCCAGCCGAGTGTTTGTATAGCTCAGCGGTGTTGGTAGCATAAGAATACAGCCGATGTTCAGGTTTTTATAGTGATGACTGGTGAATATTGAATGCGCCCCTTTTTGTTTCAGCACATGCTCTATCGCATGATAATTCGCGGTCAAAGAGAAGCTTCCGTGATGAATCAGCAATGGAGGTTCTGCAAATTCCCAGTTCTCTAAGCGATGGTCTCCCTTATCCGCTGTAAGCAGCACGAATCCCTCTGTAGAGAGCCGCGCAAGCCGCTCCAGACAAGTAAGCCCCACCACCGGAAAGAGTATATGTGAATCCTCCAGCTTCTGCTGATAAAGCGCTATAACGTCATGATAGGGATAAGTCTCCTCTTCATAACTAGCCACACGCCTATAATGGTACTGCGGGATGATTTTGCCGAGCGCATCGGAGGGGTTATCCGGATCAACTTCCGCCGAATACTGGATCGAAACCTCACATTCATATATTTTTCCTTCATCCACATAAATTAATTCTTGCGGAATGCTGTCAAAAAAGTAATTTGCCACAATCACCAATGGCTGCTGTAAATCACCCGGCCGAATGCTGAGCTTAGCGTGTACTAAATGTAGTTCTACATCCTGCACAGCATCAAAACGAGCGAAGTCCAAAATACCCTGCTCTACGTAAGGAAGTAGGCTCGGGTGCTGCTGCCAGCTGGATATATTTTTGGAAGGCAAATCACTCATCACATAACGAAAAGGAGGAAGAGGAATATCTGCGTAGTCTACGATTTCACATAACTTTTTAAGCACATGGAAGGCTAACCGGCCAGCTCCCGCTCCAAGTTCTAGAATCGTAACGGTCTCTGAGAGATGCCCTTGTCCAGCCCGGTCTTGCAGAAATCCAAAGATCATCTCTGCGTATGCTGTCGCAATCATAGGGTTACTCGTGATGTACTGCGGGACCTGATCATTATTCCAAGCCTTTAATCCCTGCTCTTCATAATATGTTCGTTGCAATTCCCAAATCGGTGCTTCGCTGAAGCGATATTGCTGCTCTTTGTTACCTGTCATCTGTTTCTTTACCCGCTCTCTGTCTAGCTTGTTTGAATAATCTATAGCAATTGCCTTATTGCGCTCTCAAGGTGCGTGACCTGAAAATGACGTATTCAGCCTCTGTTGGTATGTTAACGGAAAATGATAATAATGCCGTCTTGGAGGTTGAGGAATCAGGTCCTTTCAACGTTTGATAAAAAGAATTCCCTTTACTGTCCACACTCACCAGCTCTAATTCCGCGTTTCCTTTAGGGATGATGAATCCGGAGGTATTTTGCACGCCTAAGGTCAATCTATATTCTTTCCCGGATTGAGCCTGCGTTAGCATAGTAGGATATAACGGATACGGATGTGCTGTCGTTTCGAGTGGATAAGGAGCAAGCGCACGATCTGCCTCAGGCTTCACCCATTCCTCCCCTTTTCTGGCTCCAATACCAAGGGTTAATTTATTCACATTATTAAATTGCACTTCCCAGCGAAAAGACTTAAGCCCTTCTAAAATGGGAGACGCCGGAACAAACAGAGTGCCATCCTTTATCTCTGGAGCAACGCCTAATGAATCTACGGTCTCCCCATTAAAATCTGCCTCTAGCTGCCCTGCTTTAATATTTCCTACCGATCGGTCCAGCAGTGAAACAGTAATACTCTTGCTCAGAGCGTCATAGAGCAAATCTGCGCCAATCGCATTGGAGAAGGCTCGAATCGGCACCATTAATTTACCTGCTTTGAAATAAGGGGCGAGTTTACCTGGAAAAAGCACGTAATATCCCCCGTATGACAGTGGCATTACCTGTGTCCCTAACTGGACAGCTGCCGACACCGATGTAGGTGTAACCGCAGATCCCGCGGCGAACATAATCACTAATAGACCTATTACGCAAGCTTTTATTTTCCCTAATCGTTGTAAGGACTCCTTGATGTGAATCATCACAAACCCCTCTCCAGTTCATCTAGAACCTTAGCCTCTATTAGTAATAATCAATGATGACCCTACACATGTCAACTTGTACCACTTCTGCTATCCATCATAAAAGACAGCATTCCGCATATATTTTCATTGAACGCTTTAGGAACAAGAAAGGAGAACATCTTATGACTTCTGCTGGACAGGATTCGGCAAACAAAACAAACATCCCCCAGCCCATCCGAAGCGATGGCACAGGGGGATTAGATAAAGGACCCCGCGATGTTATGCGGGATCTTGAGAATCCGGATATGTTCGTTCCTCCGGTGACTGATGCGGGCCTGGTTCCCAATTTGAAATTTTCTTTCTCTGATGCGCATATGCAGCTTAATCATGGTGGCTGGTCCAGAGAAGTAACCGTCAGAGAACTCCCTATCGCAACTACACTGGCAGGTGTGAATATGAGCCTGACCCCCGGTGGAGTACGAGAGCTTCACTGGCATCAGCAAGCGGAATGGTCTTATATGCTGTTAGGCCGCGCTCGGATTACTGCTGTGGATCAGAATGGACGGAACTTTATAGCAGATGTAGGACCTGGTGATCTATGGTATTTTCCGCCGGGTATTCCTCACTCTATACAAGGTCTTGAAGAAGGCTGTGAATTTCTCCTTGTCTTCGACGACGGAAGCTTCTCTGATCTGAATACCTTGTCTATTTCCGATTGGTTCGCCCATACGCCTAAAGAGGTACTTTCAGCTAACTTTGGAATACCTGCCGAGGCCTTTGACTCCATCCCCACTGAACAAGTCTATATTTATCAGGATCAAGTTCCCGGCTCATTACAAAGCCAAAAGGTGCAATCGCCATATGGAGAAATTCCACAGAGCTTCAAACATTCGCTGTTGGCACAGCCTCCATTAAAGACTCCTGGCGGGAGCGTCAGAATCGTTGACTCCAGCAACTTTCCGGTCTCCAAGACCGTGGCTGCTGCACTGGTAGAGATTGAACCTGGAGGAATGAGAGAGCTCCACTGGCACCCCAACAACGATGAGTGGCAATATTATCTTACCGGAAAAGGACGGATGACTGTGTTTGCCGGAAACGGTGCAGCACGTACCTTTAATTACAGGGCTGGCGATGTTGGGTATGTTCCTTTTGCATTTGGACATTATATTCAGAATACAGGAGAAGAATCGTTGTGGTTCCTCGAAATGTTCAAAAGTGACCGTTTTGCCGACGTCTCTCTGAACCAATGGATGGCTCTCACTCCCCATGAATTGGTTCAAAGTAATTTGAACGTTGGGCCCGAAATGATCAATGCCTTACGGAAAGTGAAATGGCCAGTGGTGAAATACCCAAAGTTAAAAGAATAGGTTACTTCCTCCCTTTTGCTTATTCACCCGTCTCCGCAAATTGTTTGATTCTTTCACCAATCTGGTCACGCACATGCTGGAACACTGCCCACTTCTCTTCATCACTCCCTTGCGCTTTTGCCGGATCATCGAAGCCCCAGTGTTCCCGTTTGACCTTCGGAGGGGTCATTGGACATTTATCCGCAGCATCTCCGCATAAGGTAATGACCAGATTCGCATTATTCAGCAGATTAGCATCAATAATATCCGAAGTCTGGCCGGAAATATCTATGCCTACTTCGCTCATCGCTTGTACAGCTTTTGGATTTAGACCGTGAGCTTCAATACCTGCACTGTACACGCTCCATTCTTTTCCTAGATATTGCTTAGCCCAGCCTTCAGCCATCTGACTTCTGCAGGAATTCCCTGTACATAAAAAATAAATCGTTCTCTTGTTCATCTTGATCTTCCCCTGTCCAAATTAGTTAATCAACAACCACATATAAAGACCTAAAAGCGTAATAAATAACGTTGGAATGGTTAAAATAATACCTGTCTTAAAATACGTTCCCCAAGAAATCTTCACGCCTTTAGCCGAAAGTACATGTAGCCACAGCAGTGTGGCGAGTGAGCCAATCGGAGTGATCTTCGGTCCTAAGTCCGAGCCTATAACATTCGCATATATTAAAGCCTCTCTAATGATTCCAGTGGTATGCGTAGCATCAATGGCAAGCGCGTCAATCAGAACGGTAGGCAGATTATTCATCAGCGATGAGATCAATGCAGCTATGAAGCCCATACCCATCGTTGCGGCAAATAAGCCCTGATCAGCAATAGACCCAATCATCTTAGCAAGTAAATCCGTCAGCCCAACATTTCGAAGTCCATATACTACGACATACATTCCAATGGAAAAGAACACAATCGCCCAAGGCGCTCCTGTAATCACTTCTTTCACCTTGACGTAAGGGCTTCTTCTCGCGAGAAGCAGGAACAAAATAGCTATGATCCCCGCAACCACAGATACCGGAATACCCAAAAATTCGCTGACAAAATACCCTACCAAAAGAACAGCCAATACAATCCATGACAGCCGGAACATTTTTTTGTCTTTAATCGCCTCATGCGGATCTTTTAGCTGTGAATCGTTAAAATGCTTGGGAATACTTTTGCGAAAAAAGAAATAGAGCACCACGATGCTCGCAACAAGGGAGAACAACGTAGGTATAATCATCTTGCCTGCATACTCCATAAACGTAATTCCGAAAAAATCCGCTGATACGATATTGACCAGATTGCTGACCACGAGCGGCAGTGAGGTGGTATCGGCAATAAAACCGCTGGCGATAATAAACGGAAAGACTTTTTTCTCATCAAAATGCAATGCCCTTACCATCGCAAGCACAATAGGCGTAAGAATCAGAGCCGCTCCATCATTCGCAAAAAATGCAGACACTAACGCACCAAGAACGATGACATACACAAACATTCGTCTGCCATTCCCGCGGGCAGCCCGCGCCATATGTAAAGCAGCCCATTCAAAAAATCCGATTCGATCCAGAATTAAAGAAATCAGAATAATAGCCACAAACGCTAAAGTAGCATTCCACACGATCTGCGTTACATCCAGAACATCATTAAAGCTGACTACCCCAGCTAGCAAAGCTATGATCGCGCCACCGCAGGCTGACCATCCAATCGATAAATTACGGGGCTGCCAGATTACAAGGATTAAAGTTACTAAAAATATAAGGATAGCTACAATAGCCAAAGTGCCATCCCCCTTTTACTGCAAATCCACATCTTTTTCAACACCCCTATATAAGCATGTGACTTCAATCCAATATCATTATATAACTATATGATTATATATAAATCAAAAAAATCCTTACCTGAAATTTAGTCGCAGCATGGCTCTTTAGCCTCTTTATTCAGTTCAGCCAATATCGATTTGGAACTAGGCATCTGTTGAAGAACAGCTTTAAGATGTGGTTTATCCTCGACATTTAACGAATAATGTACCCACTGTCCCCGCTTGCTTTCCCGAACGATTCCTCTACTTTTCAATTTCCGTAAATGCTGGCTAATCGCCGGCTGGGAAATGTCAAAGATATCAACGAATTCACACACGCACCATTCCCGCTCTTTCAGAAGAGAAAGCATTGCCAATCGTGTCTTATCTCCGAACAGCTTCAAGTCTTCAGCAATTTCCGTTAGTGTCTGCATTCCTTCTCTCCTCCTCTTGAAAGTATATAAGCTAATACTTATATTCTAGTGAACTTACCATTGGGAAGCAAGAGTTAATTTTTAGCGGGCTACCGTCCACTCATGCTCCAACATACTGAACATCAAAGAATCCCGCCATCCATCTTTAATAAGCAAAGCATCTCTTAATCTTCCCTCATAAGTCATACCTATCTTGGTGAGTACCTTGGATGATCCGCTATTTCTAGGGTCACAGG
This sequence comes from Paenibacillus sp. FSL H7-0323, assembly GCF_038002725.1. Taxonomy (NCBI): domain Bacteria; kingdom Bacillati; phylum Bacillota; class Bacilli; order Caryophanales; family Paenibacillaceae; genus Paenibacillus; species Paenibacillus sp. FSL H7-0323. The sequence goes on from NZ_JBBODB010000001.1 coordinate 4,123,583, forward strand.
TCGCATATATTCGATGTAGTTGCAGTTCTTCAAAGCCAAATTTCAACATTCGTCTGGCCGCTGCTGTAGCGACTCCCTGTCCCCAGGCATCAGGATGGACAATATAGCCGATTTCGCCGCTTCTGTCCGTATGGCTTCTAATATTTAATTCAATCATGCCGATCAAATGTTCAGTTCCTACTGCAACTATGGCTTGCGCGAACCGAGTTCTGGGAACTTTTTGAGAGTCTTCTATTGCTTGGTTCACAAATGAAAGGGTCTGCGTTTGCCTTAAGCTTCAGCCCGTTAACTATTCATAGGGTTGAGAGACAGGGATCGAGACAATAAACTGAGTTCCTTCCCCAACCTTGCTCTCCACTTCTATTTTACAATCATGCATTTTTAGAATTTTTAAAACAATGGATAATCCAAGTCCATTCCCTTTATGAACGCTGCTCCGCGCTTTATCCACCATATAAAAACGATCAAAAATGCGGGGCAATGCTGCCTCTGGTATGCCTTGACCAGAATCTTTAATAGAAACCTTCACAAACGCTATAGAACGCTCGATTTCGACATGAATGATACCCTCTTGGCTTGTATATTTTATAGCATTATTGATTAGGTTTTGCCAGACTTGATCAAACAAATCTTTATCCACCGTAATTTGGCAGGGTAATAAATCCAATTCTATCTGAATGTTTTTCTGTGCCCATTGTGGCTCCGCCAGAACGATCGCTCTTCTTAACTGTTCATCCAGCTGAAAAGTGGTGAGATTAACCGGATGATGTTCTGAATCAAGCGAGGCTAATCTAAGCAGATTGTCACTTAGGCGGGATAAGCGCAGCGTTTCCTGATAAATAATATCCAGATGTTCTTTTTGCTCTTCTACTGGAACGACACCATCTTGCAGCGCTCTAGTAAACCCTCTAATGGACGTAAGCGGAGACTGCATTTCATGAGAGACATTGCTGACAAAATCATCACGAACAGAGTCTATCTTTTGCAGCTCACTAGCCATATGATTAAAGCTTTCCATCAGTTCCCCGAACTCATCTTGATTTTTATGCGTCAAGCGCACAGATAAATCGCCTGATGCCATTTTTTTAGCTGCTTCCGTCAGACGTTTGATAGGCTTAACAATGAATCCGGACATCAAGAGAATCAGTAAACTTCCAATGACTAAAACCGTTAGAAGTGTAAAAAACACGTTGCGTCTGAATGTGATCAAGCTCGACGAAAAATCAATTTTAATGATGAGCGCAGCTTTCTCCTTATCTACGATGGGAATGCCAACAATAGCAACACCAGACTTATCATTAAGCATCACTGCGTCTGTGGAATCTGGCTTAAATAGAGCGGCAACCTTCTCCTTATCCACTGAAAAAACAGCATCACTCCACTCATTCACTCTCACTTTCGCAATATCGACCCCATATTTATTGAGCAGTTTAGTAAATGCCTGTGCTTTTTCCGGATCATCGATTAGGGTAAGCACTTTGGCTACGTCCCCAGCTACTCTAATGAAGATATGGTTTGGGGTCACATTATTTTCGGAAAACCGTACATTTAGCAAAAAAGAGATCATTAAGCTGACGATCACAATCCCAATGAACGTAATGACAATACGCAGACGCAGGCTTTTTTTTAACATTTAGGCCAACTCCAGACGGTATCCAAGTCCTCTTACCGTAGAAATAATTAGCTCGGGAATCGATTCAAGTCTTTCTCTCAGACGTTTGATATGCACATCTACCGTACGCTCGTCGCCTTCATAATCGACACCCCAAATATTTTCTATGAGCTGAGAACGCGTGAATATTTGCCCTGGCGAACCCGCCAGAGCAAATAACAACTCACATTCCTTTTTCTTCAACTCCACCGTTCTCTGAGCCGTAACAACGTTCAAATTCCCCAGATCAATCATCACTGCGCCTAGTTGAATCACACTCGAGGAGGTTAAATGATATCTTTTTAATAGTGATTTTACCCTCAGGACCAATTCAATGGGATCAAACGGTTTGACTAAATAATCATCTGATCCGGCATTAAATCCTCTGACTTTGTCCTTAGATTCTCCTCTAGCTGTAACCATCAGAATTGGAATATCGATATAAGATCGGATATCTTCGGTCAATTCAATACCATCTACATTTGGCATCATCACATCTACAATCACCAAATCGATCTTTGTATGCGCTAGAATGTCTAATGCCTCTTGACCGTCTGCTGCTTCCACTACGGAAAATTGGTTTTTTTCAAGATATAATCGTATTAATCTACGGATATGAGAATCATCATCCGCCACTAGAATCGTGTTCATCTCTCAATTTTCCTCTCCGCTAACCTATTTATTCATATCGTAGAGATTCCATTGGATCCAGTTTGGCAGCCTTAGAGGATGGCATCAAACCGGCGATAATACTAATCAGGGTACTCACAACGATCCCAAATAACACATAATAACCGGATAGATTAATAAGTTTCACTCCAAAAGCATTGTCCAAGAGAATATTTAACACATAACTAATGACAATGGCAAAGAGTACCGCAAAGATACCGCTGAATACACCTAATAAAGCTGATTCAGAAAAGAATATACGTTTGATATCTTTTTTCCTTGCGCCAATTGCCCGAAGAATCCCAATTTCCTTAGTCCGTTCCACTACACTGATATATAGCACAACCAATATCATGATCCCTGATACGAGAAGTGAAATCCCGGCAATACCAGAGAGAACTATAGTAGCCATATTCACATAAGTTGTGATTCGCTCCATGATTTTTGCCGATTGAGAACCTGAGAATCCAGCATCAACAGCGGCTGCATTAATATCATTCACATATTTCATATCGGTTGCAAAAGCATTAACTTGAATTGGACCTATTGTAATCCCCTTGTCAACATACATTTGCTCCAGAGTCTGCGCTGGAAGATAACCCGTGGGTTGCATTTGCGCTCTTGGATCAGTGCTTTCATAAATACCAGAGATAGTGACTTCTTGTTCCAATGTGATCGGTTTATGCTTAGCATCCATTTCATTAATATATAGATAAATCGATTTCCCTACTAAAGACTCTGGACTGTCATTTCCGCTTAATTTACTTGCCGTTTTCACGGGTAATAATATCTCTTTGCCCTCTGGAAAAGCTCCTGCGGTAATCGTCTCTTTAGCAAAAGCATCCGTTAAGGTTGTTAATTGTGTAAGACTAACCGTCTGATCTGCATAAACCATAGTAGATTTGCCCGAAATGGAAGTGATGGTTTCTACATAATCAACATTTGGAATATTTCGGATGGTTTCAATATCGGCAGCCGTAAACGTTTCGCCGGGCAACATCATTGCCTCTGGACCTTGCATGCCTTTAGCTTCTTCACTGGGTTTAGTTATATCCACGAGTAAAGGATCCATACTTGAATTAATTTCGTCATTCATATAGTTCGTAATTCCATTCCCTAAGGAAAGCATCAACAGTACGCTTAAAATACCAATAGACCCACCCAAAGCTACCAATACATTACGTTTGGCGTTGAGTTTCATGTTCTGCAGAGCCATTTTAAAAGATGCAAATAAACTGAGATTCCGGGATGACCCCTCTCCTCCATCGTAACTAATCAAAGAGCGGTCCTTTAACTGAATATCATCTTTAATCCGTCCTTCTTCCACCTTTACGATACGGGTACCAGAGTCGGCTACTTTCTGTGAGTGGGTCACGGTAATGACCAATATCCCTCTTTTGGCTATGCTGTCCAATAAGGCTAAAATTTGATCGCCGGTATCCTTGTCCAATGCCCCTGTAGGTTCATCTGCCAAAATAATATCAGGATTATTCGCTAGCGCGCGGGCGATGGACACTCTTTGCTTCTGTCCACCGGACAGCTGATTGGGACGTTTTTTCAGGTGCTCTTTCAAGCCTACCTCAGTCAAAATATCTATAGCACGTTTATTACGGTCCTTCTCACTGGTATCCGTCATCTGCATCGCCACTGTAACATTCTCCAAAACTGACAGATGCGGGATCAGATTGAAATTTTGAAAAACGAAGCCAATATTGTTCTTGCGATAATCATCCATTTCCTTTTCGGTCATCGTGCTTAAATTCTTTCCGCGGACAAGGACCTCGCCTTCATAATCGGAGTCCATTCCCCCAATGATGTTCATCAGTGTGGACTTTCCGCAGCCAGACTCACCTAGAATAGAGACAAATTCACCTGTCTCAAAGCTTAGATTCACATCATGGAGTACTGGCACCTTTTCTTTACCGTACAAAGTATATGATTTCTTTACATGTTTAACTTCTAATATTTTCATTTATTTCTCTTCCTCTCCTGGTCATGCTCTATATCTCTTTTGATGTTTCATATCCTAACAAATTTGTGTGAACTGATAATGAACTGGATAGCCACATGGAAGAGTCAGAGCTACAGCAGATATTTAGGTTAAGCAATATAAAAAGGCGAATTCACACTCAAAATGAGTGGAACTCGCCTTTTCTATTCGGCTTATTTTCAAAAGAAATTAGTGCATGAGGTAATAAGCTAATCCTCCAACTTGTTTTCCGGCGTAATAAACGATGTCTATAATCACCACTGTTAATACAAATTTCGAGAGCAGCGGATATTTCTTAAATAAAGGCTTTATATTTTTCTCTATGTACTCCATTCGCGCGCCTCCTTTCTTAAGCTAGTGCTCTTTTTCGGATCAGCCTAATCTGGCCTCTATGATTGATTTCATCCTCAAAAACGTGAAACCACATAAAATAGTAGTTCGCAGGTTTGTTATGCCAGAATTCCTCTTCAGTATATAACCAATTATCATCGACGGTTGCGAATAATTCATAAGTCTTTTGTCTAACTTCATTTAGGCGATCTAAATAATAGCTCAGGTCATTCCCCTTAATATTGGCTCGTCCTTCGTCTCCTAAATTTAATGCTGGCCCCCATCTCGTTAGCTCTTCTTCAGACAAATCTCTTTGCTCAAACGTTGCTACTTGATATGCATATTCTACAGCAGCGTAGTGCAATAATAACGCTCCAATAGAGTTACTCTGAGCATCCAATAAATAATCCAGTTGTTCCACAGTTAGACCCTTAACGGCTTCTAATGTTGTATATCTTGCATAGTTCATCATGGATAAAAGTCGGCTGATTTGCGGGGAGTAACCTGGGATATCTGTAATCAAAAATATTTGGTTCATGTCAATCATATGGATGTTCCTCCTTGATTTCTTCAGAATAATACTCTAAATACCTGAATGGTTCAGAATTATGAATTACAGGTAATGACGATCAAGATGCAAAAGTGAGGTGCTTAACACCATGAATAAAACTAACAAAACTATGTATTGGGTTGTATGGGCTTCAACTTAGAAAGTCTCCATCCTAACAAGACCTAGTCGCTTCCCTTCCACTATAGCTTCGGATCTGGAATGTACACTAAGCTTCTCAAAGATTCTCGTCAGGTTATACTCTACAGTCCTTTGTGACATTAAAAGCTTGCTGGCTATGTCTTTATTGCTTTTTCCACTAGCTACTTCTTGGAGTATTTCCTGTTCTCTTTGATTAATGGACACTTCTTCAAGCAGCCGATTATCCCGGTGATTAGAAATCTTGATATCATTTCTTCGTAGCTGTTTAAGTAAAGACACCGGAATGACCGCCTCATTCCTTAGTGCACAACGAATGGTATTTAACAACTGTTCCCGGGAAGCTGTTTTAGAGATAAATCCTGTGACCCCTGACTCCATCAAAAGATTATAATGAGCACTGATCTCATATCCGGTATAAATCACCACTTTAGATTCAGGATCACGTTGAACGGCTTTTTTGGCGAATTCAAGTCCGCTGATCGTAGGCATGTTGAGGTCGCATAAGATCACATCAAATTCTTGTTGCTCCAGCCTATCCAAAGCTTCCATCGCTGACAAAACAAAAGTAACCTCCATATCCGCGTCCTGCTCAATCATAGTTTTGGTTCCTTCTCCGACTGAAGGATGATCATCAACCAACAAGATACGTATCATCGTCATCGCCTCCTCTGTGCTTTTCTTCTACAAAAGCCATTGTCGGTAAATAAATAATAACCTCCAGTCCCTTCCCTTTCTCCGAGGTAAAAGTGCACTCCCCCTCTAAGCTAGCAACACGTTCTTTGATTCCAGACAGGCCCATATGCTGAAAAGATTCCCTGATATCAACTATATTCATGCCAATCCCATCATCCTTATATCGAAAATAGAGGTGCTCTTGCTGGTCCAGCTCAATTTCAATCTGATTCGCCTTGGCATGTTTCCCGGCATTCCGCAGGAGCTCCTGTACTATTCGATACAACGCAATCACCAGGTCTTCACTTAGCTCACCAATCGGACTGGATGTAAAGGTGATAATGTAGTTGGACTGCAGCTGGGCATACTCAAACAATAGTTCCAGTGCCTTCACAATTCCGGTCTCTCTTAGCAGCGGCGGACGCAGTTCATTGCAGGTCTCCCTAATCTGATATATCACATCCAGAAGTCCCTCTTTAATCTGAAGCAGCTCTGGCAAAATATCCGCCTCAATATCATGATCGGAGATCAGTGTTTCCAGCCTGCGAAGCCAAATGAGCTGATCCTGAAGAGCAGAATCATGTAAATCCGCCGCCAGCTTTCTGCGTTCTTTCTCTGATAAGTTAAAGATCAGGCGTAGAACCCATGGTGCTGCATGTAGCTCTTTTTTCATCTCTGCTTCAAGGTCTTCAATCAAGCCTTCAATAAGATATAAATTCTCATAGACAATACTCGCATAATTTGCGAGGGTATTTAACCAGTTAAGCTCATCCGAATTAAGCTTTGTATGGTTCTTCTTATGATCAATCCAGAGGAGATGAAATTTTTTTTGGTGACGTCCGATTACGAGTAAGATCCCCTGTTTGAGTTGAACTACTTCTCCTACCTTAAAAACTGGAGATTTCGATACAAATTCTATGTTGATCTCTTGGCCCGAATTGTCGACTATTTGTTCGAGGTTACTCATATCCTCATCTCTCTCAAAAAAAGCAGACCGATTAACCGGTAAAATCTCATTGATTTCCTTGTGAATTGCAGCCTCCAAATCAGACCGCTTCATAACCTTGGAGATTTGCTTCGAGAATCGCTCCAGACTACCTTGATAATGATAAAGCTCACGGAACAGTTTAGGCCGGAAATAATAATCTATTTTCTCCTTAAAGAATAAAAAGATTGTAATAGATAAATATACAACCAAAAACATCTGAATCCATTTGATCCAATCATACTCTTGCCTGCTCTGAATGATCGCAAGTACGGCTACAATCATTAGCGCCGGAAAAAAAGCAATTAATAAATAATATTTAAACCGATTAAAAGCGAAATCAATATCAAATAGTTGCCTAGCCGTCAGCAGATAAAAATAAGTAACTGGCATCAAAAACAAAAAGATCGTAGTAATTTCGTAAGGAATCAGGTTGACCCCAACAGCAATGGGTGCAGCTGAGAAGAGAACAAACGGTGTAAACGCAAGGATTTGTCCGGTAAGCATAATTTTAAACATCGATTTAAGCGCTGTGCTTCGATAAGTAATGTATAAATATAGCAGCTTAAATATGCTGTAAAAAATCCCAAAAACAAAGAACCCAATAATAATTAACCTTACAAAGGAATACAAGGATCTATCCCAGGAGTAAACCATTAGACTGGAGGTGGAAAATAGGCTTAGTAAAATGACCAGGCCATAGTATATTTTGATTACAGTAGTAGATAGAACTAATACATCAAATCGTTTCAGATATACTTGGAGAAAGTGAATAAAAACCAGTGGAATTAAAGGCAACACGCTACCCATCGCGATTCTACCTATAAGATCAGATCTACTTGAGGCATATCCCGCAAAGTAAGTTATTCCGACTAATAAAAAGAATAAAATCAGCAGCTCTGCTGAGCGATCCCCGCTTTTCCTGCGGTATAATAGAAGGCTTAACACTGCCAAAAAAACAAATGTCGCTCCAGGGACTACAAGCTGGGTAAACGTATGATAGATGGAGGACTTATTCTCAATATCATAATGCAAAGCAAGTGGAGCCCCCCCTTTGGAGTTACGAAGAAGGTCAACGGATTGAACCTGAGTTAAGCTTCCATATCTCACAGCTTCATCCACTTTATCAATCGGCTTCCCATTAACCCGTAATAAGATATCCCCTTCCCTTAGATTCTGTTTATACCCTTCGCTTGAAACGTCTGCCTCAGCAATATAATATTGCCCTTCTTCATTCTGCTCCAGACCAACGCCAAGCAAGATGTTAGAGTGAATGACCCACACAAAATGAATAATAAGAAAAACAAAAAGGCAAAGTAACCCTGATATGAATAACTGGCGGAGTTTTACTGTCATTTCAAATCCCCCGAACGAACAAAATTATACATATCTCTATTCTTATTTGGTATTCCCCTACCATTTTATATGAATCACAAAGGAAATTATATACTTTTATGCATGATATTCCTTCTCCTCTAAATATCCGCATTGAATTATAGCTCTATCCTGGCTTTTTGCTGCTTCACTCTGTGGTTTCGATCCAGAATCCATATCGCTGCGCAGCCATATAAAATCACTGGAACCCAACCACTCTCCCCGGCTACATACTCCAACATAGGTGAAGAACTGAAAGTAATATTGTGCAAAACACTATCTACAGCATTATTAGTTCCGTGTAAAAGCACTGCCGGCCAAATACTACCGGAGGTCAGACGCAGTTCATTTATAATGATGCCCGCAAACATAACAGATAAGGTAAAGAGCACCACCACGAGCCAGCGGCTTCCAGAGGAATGATAAGCACGCGGCCCAAGAATCGCCGGATAATGCCATATAGCCCAGATTAAGCCCATTGTTACACTAGAACTTACTCTTCCCATCCATTGAAAACGCGGGAGCAGCCAACCCCTCCAACCGATCTCTTCCCCCAAAGCAGATAATGAACCAAGAACAATGTAAACGAGCAAATATATAGCAGTCTTGATCCATGAATCTGGAGAAATTAAGCTTGAGTTCCATCCCATCCAATAGACAGCATATCCCGCTCCCAGTGAACCTAAGGGAATAACTAAAGCCAATATGTATTCTTTGCCTCCCCTAAATTTGAAGCCCAACCTTCTCCATCCCTCAGCACTGTATCCATCTCTCACAATCAGAAACATCATGATACATACTGTGAAAAAAGGAGTAAATCCATACAGACCTTGCGCCGATTCCGGAAGCAGCAACATCCCTAACGCCATTGCCCATACGAAAATAATAAATAGAAGAGATTGTTTCTTGTCTGAGAGCAATATTATCACCTACCCTTTTTAGATATAAGGAACTATATCTTCCTATTTAATCCAATTGTATATAACCAGGCAGGACGTTTCACCGAAAACAACGTTCGTTAAAACCACAATTCTTTTGCGGTACTGCATATCTGTATGCCGCAAAGTCTTCAGTAAGGTTGTCCTAAAAATAGTGAAATGGTGAGCGATGTGCGATGTGCGATGTGCGATGTGCGATGTGCGATGTGCGATGTGCGATGTGCGATGTGCAGCGTAAGTGTAAACTAATTAGGGAAATACTCCCTGAAAATAGCCGATTTTGGCTCTAAAAGGACGGAATCAGGGAATTCCTCCCTAAATAATCAGGGGGATTTCTTTATTAGTTACTGAATCGGCCAAAATTCAGGGAAGTTTTCCCTAATTATAAGTCTGATGAACAGAAATCTCTGAATTTTAGGGAGAAATTCCCCAATTGCTGTATAAGTGCTTCACTTATTGCATCCTTTGGAGCATCAATAGGTACGCCCCTTGATTCAATTGGTTATCAAATAAAGGATGCTCCACCGTAACATTAGAGATCAGGTGGCTTTACTTTTGCCCCTAATCTACTGAAACAAACAGTAGTTGACCAAAAATGCAAAACAGCGATTCTCCAATATTAGGAGAATCGCTGTTCTGTTTGACTTTTATGGTTTTGGGCATGAACGTTTTGGAGACAGCCTTTTTCTAACTATACGTTATCTTAATAGGTCCACCAGTTACCAGACATAACGATCATCGAAAACAGCTTGATGCTGTCTTCATAGTAATCTTCTGCAGCACTGCTTGCTGTGTGGCTCCAGAGAGAATTCAACCAGCTTTGGTAAGTTGATGAGGTCATCGCACTGACTCCAAATGGAGCATAGAAGGCACCGCTATTGTAACTTCCAAATACGGTTCCGTTTAGCTTATACCCATCTTTTATACTACCAGGTGTACTGCTTACTTTAGTCTTAATCCAGCTATTCATCTTATTGAGCTGCGTAAGCGCCCTGCTGTCTCCAGTAATCAAATAATCTGTTGCGATCCGCCATGGGGTACGACAAGAATTGTAATTGTAATTCCCGTCATTGGCATCCTCAAGGAAATTCGCCGCAGCAGGTTTATACACACCCCCAGAGTAAACTACGAAATCAGGCAACAGCCCAGTGCTAGAGCTATAACCCGTATAAAGGCTATTTATAATCGTGTACGTTTTATCGATAACATTCGTCCAGCGGGTATCTCCTGTAGCCTGTTGGAATGCTTTTAAATGATTTAGCATGAAATCAGAAGGTCTAGTTGCCGTATTATACGAGCCGCTATTCGCCCAGTCACCTAGACGGATCGTCCACTGTGTCTGGTTAATCTCATTGTCCATAATCGCATTAATGATATCTTTTGCAGCTTGTAAATAATTGATCGTACCACTACTTCCCCACTGCTTGTCCGCAAGCAGCAATGAGAACGCTATATCCATATCTCCATCTGTAGCAGAGTCCTCGCCTTCAATATTTTGAAAGCTGCTGTTTTGCTTCCAGGACATCAAATAAGGGTTAATTGCACTTGGGTGAGCCTTGTAATAATTATATAAGCCGTCAAAATAAGTCTGAGCATTGCTGTCATAACCAGCCATCAAAACTGTGAACAACATCCCGTAACCATGTGCTTCAGATACCGTTTCTCCATCTGAATTATACTTAACGTAATATTTGCCAGTGCCAGCTGGTTTGAGATAGGCCGTTTTCCACGCATCCCATTTGGTCTTCACTGAATTATCCATACTGGTCTGGGTTACATTGTTTGGCTTGATAGATCCACTCGTGTAGGTGGAATGTTGCGGAAAAGGTTTGTTCACTGCTGCAAACGCGGAACCGGCAGGAAGAATACTAATTACCAAGCATACGACAATAAGGCTTTTCCAACTCAACCTAAGCTTTGCATCCTTCTTCATCATTCATTGCCTCCTCTTCAATTGTGGTAATAAATTTGAAAGAAAACAGCAAGCTAATTCGTATTCGCTATCATTGTAATACAGAATATGGAATTAATATATAAGCAATTCCATTAATAGATCATTAGTACTATATACCTGAGACTTAGATTTGTTCTCACTCCTCAACTAAAAAAAGGATGGTTCCACAACCAACTTCATTCATGGCTGTGCAAACATCCTTTAGATAAAAATCCATTCGCTATTCTCGTAATTTATTCAATTTGAATCGATACGCAATGTATGGAAGACCCGGAAAGACCAACATACAAAGTGTGACCACTACTAACACCAGGCTGATATTCCTCACGATCTCAGGTAACCATCCATTAACGCCCAAGATCGCTAAGAAGATAAAAGCAATCAAAGCTATAAGCAATGGCAAGGCTACTTTGCCCATCGTTTTCTTTTCACGTTCATATTTGTCAATGAGGGTCCCTGTGTCCGAGTAGATAGGCGCCGTACCTGCAGCTGCCCGAAAGATATGAAACCCATTTCCGGCAGAACAGACATAAGTCCATCCGGCATCTTCAAAAATCAAATAATACTCCTCATCGACATTCGTGTGATAATCTACACTGTACTCAAGATTCTGGGGATCTCCCTTTCTTAACTTATAACCCAAAGGTGCAAAGCTCTCCAGGAGCCAGCCCCTTTTGGCATACTTACTCAATTTCTGCATATCTCCTTTTTCAGTAAAAGCTAAGCCCCCGCTGGTCACATATTTTGTATTCTTCATGCCTATTCCCCACCTTTTATTTGAGAATTTGTTCTGCATGTCTAATCATTTCTTTTCGGCGCTCTACTTCTTTTCTTAGCAATCCAATTCCTTTTTCCGTTGCAATATACGTTTTTCGTTTGTCGTCCTCTTCTTCTTTATACAGCTCAATAAATTCAGCCGCTAACAGCTTCTTAATGGTTGTATACATGGAAGCAGGCCCAATTGAAAATTGATTGTTCGTCATCGTTTCGATTGATTTCATAATCAGATATCCGTGTTTGGCTTCGACTAAAGACAAGAGAATATAAAATGCAGTGTCTGTGAGCTCTCCCATTTCCAATGAGTCCGTTCTTGACACTTAATCACCTCCTCATATGTATCATTAAAAGATATATCATTAAATGAACTATATCTTTTAATGATACACTTGTCAACTGCTGGCATAAAATTCAAACTACCTTCTCATACTAGGTGAAGAATATGGAGGTGAATGTCATGCCCAAAAATAGTGCCAATCCCAAAGAAGCTCCAGGAAAACATCAACCAAGTAAGAAAAACAATGCGGAGAATAACAACAATTTCAATGAAGCCGCTCAGATGGTGAACATCGATAAGGCTGCTGATTATGTGCCCAGCTTAAACGGTGTCTCCAAAACTGATGTTTAAGCTATACCGCTAATAACTTCTTCAATCAAAAAACACTCCTCAGAATTTTCTGAAGGAGTGTTTCAATCCGTGGCAGCTTCATTTCAAGTTCTCTAACTCAGCAGTCACTTTTTCAATTAAGTTCACGAAGGAAGCCAGCTCTTGAGAGCTTTTGACCTGATCCTTGGAATACATGGAGTTATGTTCCGATTCTTTTTTCACCTTGGAAAGGGTGGCATTGATATTGTCGAGTTTCTGGTCAATGGTTACCAGTGAATCCTTTGAGCGACGGGCTAGCTTACGAACTTCATTAGCCACAACTTCAAAACCTCTTCCAAACTCCCCAGCTCTGGCTGCTTCAATAGCCGCATTCAGGCCTAAAAGATGCGTATGATCAGCCACTTCTCTAATCATCGTACCCACTTGATGAATAGACTCCACCTCTTTGTCCAAATATAATACCGTTTGATGCGTTTTCTCTTGATAATCAGCATTTTTACTAGCTAAACTTTCTATCGATTCACTGCTATCCTTTAATTGAACCATCAAAGATACCAGCTCCTGAACGGCTGAACTCACTCCTGTAAGCAGGTGATTTTGCTTCTCCAGCAAGTTTTCTATTTTTGCTTTTTCATCCACTTCATAGGCTTCAAGAACGAGCTGTGAATCGAGATTAAACATCTTGGTTAAGGCATGGATAACAGGCTTCCATTCGTTTGGTAATATCCGTTCAAAATAAGCAGTAGCCAGATCCAGATATAATATGTACGTCCCCAAATACCAATTCGTTGTTAATCCAATACGGGAATGGATTTTCCCGATAAGCAAACGTCTTTCAATAAATGCTTCATCGATCACACCAGCGGCCATAGATAAAAAATACCACTGCTGTGTTTCTTTCAATCGATCCAGTGTACTGTGCTGCTCAATGATGTGGAGCAGCTCTGGCTCCATCGTCATCTGTTTATACAGCTCCTCAACCAATGAGCTAACGATTAAGTTGAATTCTTTCTCCTTGCTTTTTAATAATTCTAAATCAGCCTCAGTAATCCCTATATAGCTAACTTGCTGGAGTCGTTCTGGACTAAGATTGATCATACCGTCGTTAACATCCCTCTCATAACTGTTTATTTTTCTCAGCCATCCCCTATGGCATCTATATCTCTTGATTATAAAGGTATTATTTCAATAAATTTTAACACTATATTTACCTATATTGCTTAATAATTTTACAAAACCTCACTAGTTGCCCTTAGATTTGGCTTCCTATTCATGAATAAAGGGCTGCCGCAGCAGCCCTTTCAGTTTCAAGCTTTAAATTACGCCGCCATTTCACGGCAAACTTTTGCACAAGCTAAGCAAGCTTCTGCACATTGCTGGCAATGTTCATGATCATGCTTTTGGCATTCGTTGCCGCAGGCTTCACAAGCTTCTGCACAAGCTAAACAAATCTCTTTTGCATATTTACTGTTCATCGACATGGCATGAGCTGCAAACTCGCATATATCTGCACATTCACGATCCAGGCGAATGCACTCCTTCATCATCCCCACATGATCCTCATCCAAACAAGCTGAGTAACAGTGATTGCAAGCTATCATACATTTTAAACACTCATCGATACACTCTTTGTAGTTTTGATGTGCCATAACACATTCTCCTCTCAATTCATTAATTAGGATAGTCCCCTACTCTATATATACCCAATTTGAGCAAATAAAAAAGGATTCCGGGGAATCCTTCCGATTGATCAATTATCTAATTAATTTATTGATGGTAACTAATAGTTCATCCAGTACCTCGTTCTCACCTTCCTGGATACGTTCCACTACACAACTTTTCATATGATGCTCCAGCAAAAGCTTGCCCACGCCGTTCAATGCAGATTGGACCGAGGAGATTTGATGCAACACATCATCACAATAGGTGTCTTTTTCAATTAACCCTTTTAGCCCTCTAACTTGACCTTCAATTCTATTGAGCCGGCTAATCAAATTCTTTTTAGTTTTATCTGAGTGATGACTTTTCCGCTCATCCGTACTGCATGATTCATGCTCGTGAGTCAGATTATCCATGCACCGATCACCCCTTTCCTCGTATTTTTATTATACTATAGCCCCCCTATTCTATTCAAAAAATAAATCATTGATTAGATTTTCAATTCTTCATGAACTATAGCTGAAGTTTCAACCTGAATGGTTGTATGTTGAATTTTGAAATGATCGGCAATTAACCGAATCGCTTGCTGCAAAATGCGTTGGTCATCTGCTTCCTCTTCAATTAAGATATGACAGCTGAGTGAATCTAATCCCGAAGTTATGGTCCAGATATGCAGGTCATGGACATTTTTAACCCCCTCAATGCTTTCGAGGATTTCCTTTACTTCAGCTGGATTAATTGTAATCGGGGTGCCTTCCATAAGGACGTGAACGGTATGTTTGATAATTCCCCATGCCCCTCTAAGAATCAATAGAGCAACCAGTACGCTTATGATTGGATCAGCAACATACCAGCCAAAAATCATCATGATTAAACCGGCAATAATTGCCCCTACTGAACCTAAAGCATCACCAAGCACATGGAGATAAGCACTACGGAGATTAATGTTATTTTTCACATCCCCTTTTCTCATAAGCGACCATGCACTAGCCACATTGGCTAAAAGACCAATACTTGCGATCAGCATCATAGATCCGCTGGCAACTGTCGGCGGCTCAAAAAACCGCCCATAAGCTTCTACAATGATAAATCCAGCAACTACAAATAAAGTAACTCCGTTTAAGAGTGCCGCCAAAATTTCAAATCGATGAAAACCATACGTTTTGTTCGGAGAAGCAGGTTTAGTTGCAAACCAGACCGCTACTAGGCTTAATGCTAGAGAGCTTGCATCGTTTAGCATATGCCCACTGTCCGATAACAGGGCTAAGCTGTTAGTAATCAACCCACCAAAAAACTCCAAAAACATAATTCCAACCGTAATGATCAACGCAATCAAAAGCCCTTTTTTATTTCCACTAGGATCAAAATGTTGATGCCCGTGAGAACCATGGGAGTGACTGTGTCCTTCATGAGCGTGACTGTGTCCTTCATGAGCGTGGTCGTGGTTACTGTGATCGTGATTGGACTGTTGCCCGTGTACATTCTCGACCTGATGATTGCGTTTGTTCTTCTTGTTCATCATGCTTAACCTCCTATTACCTTCAGCTAGATAGTATTCGTAGCCCTGCGCAGTTACATTCAAAAGCTCCAGTTAATAATAACATATGAGCATGTGTTCATGTGTTATTATTAACTGGATTTTTCTTCTTGTCAATAAAAAAGCAACAAATGATTGTCTCTGACCTAATAAAATAAAGAGGACCCTCCGCAGCTCTTCCTGCATGAAGGATCCTCTCGAATCAGAACCGTGTATTAAATCAAATCTGATTGTTGCAGCAATCTTTGGATGATAGCCGCAACTTCTGCTCTCGTAATGAAGGCTTGTGGGGCAAGTACATTTCCGCTTCTGCCCGTGATGATTCCTGCTTGCAGGCTGTCTGCGATGCCACTCTTCGCCCAGTCTGATGCTTCATTCGCATCCGTGTAAATGCTCAGCAGCTCGCTTGCTTCTTTGGCCGGAAGTTTTGTCTTCAGATCGGTAATCACCATAGCTTTAGCAATAATACTCATCGCCTGTTCCCGAGTAATCTTGTCTGTTGGATGGAACGCTCCATCTTCAAAACCGTTGATTAGCTTATAGGAGTAAGCTGTCTGCACCGCATCATTATACCAATCTGAGACCTTTACATCCGCAAAGGATGTTGTCCCGCTTTCCAACTTCAATCCCAATCCACGTACGATAATCGCCGCAAATTCTGCACGTGTAATCTCCAGATTAGGGTTAAACAAATCGTCGCCGACTCCATTAATAACCTTACGGGAAGCCATCTCATTGACAATTTCCTTAGCCCAGTGGGTGGCGACATCCTTGAAGTTCTGTGGATCTTGAACTACAAAATACGTACTGTTCGTTAAACTGTGTATTTTCGCAAAGTGTTTGCCATCAATGGCAACAATCTGTGTGGGTACATGGCGGAATGTCCCCCCCGCTTCAAGCACTAGCCCAGTCGTGATCTTCTTAAGGTCTACACCATCCGCTAGAGGAATAGTTCTTTCCACATAGGTATTAAACTTAGTGAGTTCAACAGTTTTCCCAGCGTAAGTAACCTTCACCGTGAAATCTAATGGCTGAGCTACTAACGTTAGCTTTTCATTGGCTGCCAACATTTCTATTCTTTTCAGTGCATCCGCAGTCGGAACAGAAATTGAAATTTGCACCTTCACATCTTGTAGAGCAATGTCTGTGCCAAACTGTTTTGAAATTGCACTGATATCAATCTGTGCTGCTGATATTGTATAAGTACCTTTTGGAGTACGAATGATTAGCAGCGCCTGCTTCTGCTCCATATCTTTGATGATTTGGCCATTAAGCTCGCCAATAATCACATCTGAAGTCGCAGTCACAGGGATAGTTATAATTGCATTCTGGTCTTCCTTTTCGATACGTTGCTCTATTTTTGCCTGATCTACAACAATCGTGGTAACCGTCTGCCCGTTATGCTCAGATATCGTTGCTGTTCCGGCATTTTCAACCTTACCGTTCACCAATACCTCAACCATGCTGCTAGATGGTGTAGCTGTAGCTGTAGCAGTGGATCCTGCTGTTGCAGTTGGTGCAGTTGTTGAAGGTGGTGCAGTCGGTGTTGATGTCGGTGATTCTGTTGGCGTTGGCGTTGGCGTTGGTGTTGGCGGTGTAGGTGTAACCTCAACCTCCGTTGATGACTTCGGTGTCACGGAGTTCGAAACTTCAGAAGCTACACTACTACCAGCGCTATTAATCGCTTTAACTGTAAACGAATAAGTGGTTCCATTCGCTAGACCTGTTACCGTTATTGGACTTGTTGCCCCAACCGTTACGATATTACCCGGAGAAGCAGTAACCTCATAATTCGTAATTGGAGTTCCCCCGTTCGAATCAGGAACTGCAAATGTCACAGTCGCCTCGCCATCTCCCGCTACCGCTATTAAGTCCGTAGGTGCAGATGGTGATGTTCTTGGTTTCGTGCTGACTTCGTTAGAAGCTGCACTCTCCCCGCCCGGATTAGATGCCTTAACTACGAAATAATAAGATTGGCCATTAGTTAACCCTGTCACATCATAGTTGTAGACAGATTCGCTTACTGTAGCCACTTGGGTCTCATAGATTCCAGAAGTGATACCTTGATATATAGTGTATCCAATCGCACCCTTCACCGGATCCCATGTTAAGCCGATGAGGCCATTACTTGCCACAGGTGAATGAAGTATTGGCGCGCCCGGCGCTGGAACCTGAGGCGTTCTAGTTACTTCATTGGAAGCCGCACTGATACCATCAGGATTAACAGCTTTAACAATAAAATAATAAGCAGTTCCATTAATTAATCCTACAGCATCGTAACTGTTCTCAGAGCCACTTATAGTAGCTACCTCAGCTCCATAAACACCTGAAGCTGTAGACTGATATACAGCGTAACTATCGGTACCATATACGGGACTCCAAGTAATACGAATATGTCCGTTTCCTGCTGTTACAGACTCAATACTTGGCGCAGCAAGTTCAGGCCAGGTAAGGTCAATAACTGCACTAGTGATCTCTGTAAGTCCTGTCGCATCAAATGCCAGTTGCGCTCCGGTAACTCCAGCTGCATTCGTAGCTCCCAGATCCGTAAAGGAAATGAGGCCCGCTACTGCTGTCAACGTCGTATTCCCCGTCAACGTCCAGCTTCCTGTGTCCTTCTTCGACACAGTAACAACCGTACTGTTGTCGCCAAGGTTTACATTCCCAAACTGATCCAGCAGCGTTATCACTGGCTGCTGCGCGAAGCTACCGCCATTGGTCTGCGGGGCACTTACGCCTGTGGTCAGCTTCATTGTCGCCGTGCTACCTGCGACAGGTGTAATGTTCAGCGCTGTTGCCGCTGGCGTGGCTACGCCTGCTTGGCTGAACACAACAGCCTGTGCTCCCGCTTTATTCAGCTTCAGGTTCACCTGAGCTACACCCTCAACGAAATCAACGTTGATCTTGCTCGGTGAAGCTGCCAAAGCGGTACTTCCTAAGCTTCCGTACGTTCCGTCCGGCGCAACATCATAACCCGTTACCGTCACTTCTTTTGTTCCGGTAAACGTTGTATCCGTATTGCCCAGCGAGTTCTTCACAGTCAGCGTAATGCCATTATCTACACCTACAACTGGTGTCAAAGTCGCCGCTGAGGCAGTGATGCTTTGCGCTCCCTGTGGTTGTGGAAGATTCACGGTAGCGCTAGTGATCTGTGGAAGACCTGTCGCATCAAATACCAGTTGCGCTCCGGTGATTCCAGCTGCATTCGTAGCTCCCAGATCCGTAAAGGAAATGACACCCGCTACTGCCATCAACATCGTATTCCCCGTCAACGTCCAGCTTCCAGTGTCCTTCTTCGACACAGTAACAACCGTACTGTTGTCGCCAAGGTTTACATTCCCAAACTGATCCAGCAAAGTAATTACTGGCTGCTGCGCGAAGCTACCGCCATTGGCTTGCGGGGCACTTACGCCCGTGGTCAGCTTCATTATCGCTGTGCTACCTGCGACAGGTGTAACGTTCAGCGCCGTTGCCGCTGGCGTGGCTATGCCTGCTTGGCTGAACACAACCGCTTGCGCGCCAGCTTTGTTCAGCTTCAGGTTCACCTGTGCTACACCCTCAACGAAATCAACGTTGATCTTGCTCGGTGAAGCTGCCAAAGCGGTACTTCCTAAGCTTCCGTACGTTCCGTCCGGCGCAACATCATAACCCGCTACCGTCACTTCTTTCGTTCCGGTGAACGTTGCATCCGTATCGCCCAGCGAATTTTTCACGGTCAGCGTAATGCCATTATCTACACCTACGACAGGTGTCAACGTCGCCGCTGAGGCGGTGATGCTTTGCGCTCCCTGTGGCTCTGGAAGATTCAACGCTACACTAGTGATCTGTGGAAGTCCTGTCGCATCAAATGCCAGTTGGGCTCCGGTGATTCCAGCTGCATTCGTAGCTCCCAGATCCGTAAAGGAAATGACACCCGCTACTGCCGTCAACGTCGTATTCCCCGTCAACATCCAGCTTCCTGCATCCTTCTTCGAAACAGTAACAATCGTACTGTTGTCGCCAATGTTTACATTCCCAAACTGATCCAGCAGCGTTATCACTGGCTGCTGCGCGAAGCTACCGCCATTGGCTTGCGGGGCACTTACGCCCGTGGTCAGCTTCATTATCGCTGTGCTACCTGCGACAGGTGCAATGTTCAGCGCTGTTGCCGCTGGCGTGGCTACGCCTGCTTGGCTGAACACAACCGCTTGCGCGCCAGCTGTGTTCAGCTTCAGGTTCACCTGTGCTACACCCTCAACGAAATCAACGTTGATCTTGCTCGGTGAAGCTGCCAAAGCGTTGATTCCTAAGCTTCCGTACGTTCCGTCCGGCGCAACATCATAACCCGCTACCGTCACTTCTTTTGTTCCGGTAAACGTTGTATCCATATTGCCCAGCGAGTTCTTCACAGTCAGCGTAATGCCATTATCTACACCTACGACAGGCGTTAACGTCGCCGCTGAGGCAGTGATGCTTTGCGCTCCCTGTGGCTCTGGAAGATTCAACGCTACACTAGTGATCTGTGGAAGTCCTGTCGCAGCAAATGCCAGTTGGGCTCCGGTGATTCCAGTGGCATTCGTAGCTCCCAGATCCGTAAAGGAAATGACACCCGCTACTGCCCTCAACGTCGTATTCCCCGTCAACATCCAGCTTCCTGCATCCTTCTTCGAAACAGTAACAATCGTACTGTTGTCGCCAATATTCACATTCCCAAACTGATCCAGCAAAGTAATTACTGGTTGCTGCGCGAAGCTGCCGCCGTTAGCCTGCGGCGCACTTACGCCCGTGGTCAGCTTCATTATCGCTGTGCTACCTGCGACAGGTGCAATGTTCAGCGCTGTTGCTGCTGGCGTGGCTACGCCTGCTTGGCTGAACACAACCGCTTGCGCGCCAGCTTTGTTCAGCTTCAGGTTCACCTGTGCTACACCCTCAACGAAATTAACGTTGATCTTGCTCGGTGAAGCCGCTAAAGCGGTGCTTCCTAAGCTTCCGTACGTTCCGTCCGGCGCAACATCATAACCGGTTACCGTCACTTCTTTCGTTCCGGTGAACGTTGTATCCGTATCGCCCAGCGAATTTTTCACGGTCAGCGTAATCCCATTATCTACACCTACGACAGGTGTTAAAGTCGCCGCTGAGGCGGTGATGCTATATGCAAGAGTAGGTCCTAGGTTCAGGGTCATTTTAGTGAAATAATCCCCCACGACCTTAAAATTAGTACCATCGTAAATAATGCCATTAAGATTAGAGGTAAGATCAGATGTTTCCTGAGTCCACGTGGATCCGTCTGCCGAAGAGAATAACTCCCCCTTCAATCCAACAGCCAGAAAACTCCCATTACCAAAGCTGATATTATTTAGTGCGCTAGCTGACATTGTAACCTTCGTAAAAGTTACCAAATCTTCTGTGGTTAGAATTACTGCCTGCTGGCTAAGTGTATCTTCTCCAACCAGAATATAAGCTCTACCATCATAGGCAATTCCCTTTAAAGAAGTATTGGGGAACCCAATCTCTAAGGGCACATTCCACTGTATTCCATCTGATGATTTTGCGATAACAACGCTCTCTTGCTCATAAGTAGTACTATTGTATTTCATCCCAAGAGCTACAAATTGATTATTCAAGTAAGCTACTGTATTAAATGCAAAATCCCCATTTTTAAATCTCTCTGTCCATGAGGTTCCGTTAACTGAAGAATAAATTCCGCCATAATCGGAAACAGCAACGTACTGATTTGTGCCAAAAGCAACGCCAGTCAGATTGTCCTGCACTCCGGTATCTGTCATAGTCCAAGTATCACCGTTGGTCGAGGTCACCACTTTGGCGTTAAGATTGTAGTTTTCTTTATCTGTAACCGCAATAAACTTCCCTGCTCCATAAGTGACCGCATTCATTCCCGGCAGCTTGGAGGGTGTGACATCGTTCCATACTGCGGAGCTATTAGATTTGTAAATAGAGCCATATTCCCCGGATGAGACGGCAACATAATTGCCATTACCATCCTTAGCAATACTTTTCAGATTACCGCTGACATTACTCCACGCCGATAGGTCAGAAGAAACCAGTAAGCCGTTGCCCCCTGAAGCAACATATTTTCCATTTCCGTAAACCATATTGTTCATCATCATTGTTGTATGGGTATCCGAAGATGTCCACTGGGTGCTGTCCAGCGGAGCCGCAGAAGATTTATAAATTACACCCTGCCCAAACAACAAATAGCTCCCATTTAAAGAACCTCCCCCATAAAATTGCTTGTTATCCCATGAGGCATCAACGGTCCAATTAGCACCGTCTGTAGAGGTGAATACTTTTTTAGCATACGGAGTCACGATATAACTAAAGAAACGATTATTTAAATAGATTACATTCGTAACATAAGGCCAACTAGAGTTATAGTGGTTGATCACAAGATCGGTTAAGGTGACCGTTGTCCAATTGATCAGATTCGTTGAGGTATAATAGACAGCATTGTTAGCAGAGACCACATATTTGTTGTTGCCATAAGCAATATCCGTTAAGCTTTGCATTCCGAATATTGCATTGGTAGAAGTGATTCCTGTGTCTGTCCAGTTAATGCCATCCGAGGATTGTAGTAGAGTTACATCATAAGAAGGTGGATTGGTGCCAGGTTTATATACTGACTGCCATACAAAGAACTTTTCATTGACCGCTTTCAACCTTTCCGGTGTGATAGCTAACGTTTTTTTTGTCCAATTTTCACCATCGAGTGAATTGTAAACTGCCTTTTCGCTACCATCAATAGCTAAGAACAGCCCATTAGCGAACACAATAGAAGTTAGTTTGGGGTTCCCCGCCTTTTTTGAGATAGACCAATCTACGCCATTTGATGATGTAGATATCCCTCCTTGGCCCACCGCTACAAAAACATTGTTACCAAAAGCAACACTGCTCAAATTTCCAGCTGATGTGGAGCTTTGATCTATGATATTGCTATTGCTATTGCTATTGCTGGGTGCTGCATAAATTACTGCAGGCATAAACAGAGAACTGACGATAGAGAATACTAAACTTATTGCTAATAAAAGATTGCCACTCCGCTTAATCACAATTTTCCCCCTTTGGCATTACACCAAAATATAAATACTTCCACCATATGGAGATTAGATGTCTTTTCTAAGATTTGTAGCCATTTGGTTTGATTTTTATATCGGTATAATCCGAGAGAATTATTACGAATTTAACATTAAATTTTGATTAAAAACAACAATAATTTACACGCTTCACCTATCCATTTCCACAACCTTACAAATGAGAAAAAAACCTATTAAATATCAGGACTTAATCCTGAATTTAATAGGCTTTCAAGCTTTTTCTCGTAGAACTTTTTAAGCTGCTTAATCTTTTTTATTAAATAGAAATCGCTGCTTCTAAAGCTACTTCCATCATGCCGTTGAAAGAATTTTGTCTTTCTTCTGCCGTGGTTACAGCATGAGTAACTAACGAATCGGAAATGGTAAGAATACATGCAGCTTGTTTACCTAACACTTTCGCATTATGGAACAACGCATAACTCTCCATTTCTACACAAACACAGCCATGTTCATTGTAAAATTCATTAACTCCAGGCACATTGTCTTCATGATAGAATACATCGCTGGAATGAATTCTCGCCGTCAGAACTGGCTTGTTAATACGTGTAGCCGCTGCTTCAATGACTTCGTTCAATTCTTTACTTGGCAGCTGGATATCTCCTTCTACACCGCTTTGCACATAGGCATATGTAGATTCACTCCACGCGCTATCCGCCAACACCACGTCAAATAAATTCAATTTATCAGTATATGCTCCAGCACTACCGATACGAATGATGTTTTCCACACCATAGTTTTTGTATAGTTCATAAGAATAAATACCGATACTTGGCATTCCCATTCCCGAACCCATTACCGAAACCTCTTTGCCTTTATAAGTTCCTGTATATCCAAACATATTACGTACCGTATTAAATTGGGTTGGGTTCTCCAAATAGGTTTCTGCAATATACTTCGCTCTCAAAGGATCTCCTGGCATTAATACTGTTTTGGCGATTTCACCATTTTGTGCTGCATTGTGCGGCGTTGACATAATTTATTCCTCCTATGTTGATTACTCATTACTATCTTACTATACCATTCATGATTTTAAATATACGTTTAAAATTTTCTTTTATTGCGACAAAAATACTGCTACTGAATCTCTTTTTATAATTTATTAGCAAACTCGTTAAGTTTTTGGGACATTATCTTTATTTCCTCAATAAATGTAGAAGTATGCTGAACAGATGCCGCCTGTTCTTGGCCGATAGCTGCTATCTTCTCTATCGAATTAGCCATTTGATTCGTAATTCCCTTAATCTGTAACATGGTTTTATTTATGTTTTGCGTCGAGGCGACGGTTTCCCTTGAAAATTTCCGGATTTCCTTGGCTACGACTTCAAAACTTCTACCTTTCTCACCTGCATGCGCTGCTTCTATTGCAGCATTCAGCCCAAGTAAATTCGTTTGATCAGCAACCCTGTTTATAATGGATAGGACTTCTGTTGTATTCTCCACATCTTTTCCAGCCTGCTGAGATTGAATGAGTAGTTCCTGAGAGTGATCGGAAAGTGAACTTACGCCATAGGAAATATTATTAATTTGCTCATTGGCTTGGGATAATGATTCCGAGATTTGTTCTACAATGGCTTTTAATTCACTTTGTCTTCGAATCTGAACTGCAATCCCGCCAATGACTTGTCCCGTTTGATCGTGAAGAGGTGTTGCTGTACCTGTAAACTCAAATCCATAAAAGTGGGCTGGAACATCGGACTTCAAGGTACGATTCTCTTGTATCGCTAAGTAAAGTGGTTCTTCTTTGTGTAAAGGTTGTCCTTCGTTAATGTTTAAATTTATGGTGTCGCCAGGAAAATAAGCAACGAACCGTTCCAAATCACATATCGCTATTGATAAATCAGCGGGGATAGATAATTTTATAATTGGTATAAGTGAGATAAATTTGTCTAACGATTCAATGTTGTTAATCACAGAAATATAGTCTCCATTCCAGCAAAACGTTATTTATAGCGCACCAAGTCTAACCAGATCATGCCTTACATACATGCATTTAATCTAAACCCTTAATTTTGCTTAATTCATATTTTAGATATGTATTCGCGAAAATCTTCATAAAATCCTCCAAAAAAGTTTACAAACACCCATTTCTCTCTCACAAAAGATAAAAAAAGCCCCCACTTTGTGAAAAGTGAGGGCTTTCGTTCTCTTGCTGTTACTAACAATATCGATTAGTTACGGATCAGATAATCAAATGCTCCTAGCGCTGCAGTTGCACCGGATCCCATCGAGATAATGATTTGTTTATAAGCACTATTAGTGCAGTCACCAGCAGCAAATACTCCTGGTAAGCTAGTAGCACCATGGCTATCTACAACAATCTCACCTACGCGAGTACGTTCAACTGTGTCACCTAGCCATTCTGTATTTGGAACCAGACCAATCTGTACAAATACACCCTGCAATTCAACATGGTGAGTTTCTTCTGTCGCACGATCAACATAAGAAATACCATTTACCTTATCAGTTCCGGTAATCTCTTTAGTTTGCACGTTTTTAAGAACAGTAACGTTAGGAAGGCTATAGAGACGATCTTGCAGTACAGCATCAGCTTTGAGCTCTGGAGCAAATTCCAGAACCGTTACATGCTTCACTATACCTGCAAGGTCAATAGCTGCCTCAATACCTGAGTTACCGCCGCCAACAACTGCAACATCTTTGCCTGCAAACAAAGGACCATCACAGTGTGGGCAGTAGGCTACACCTTTGTTCTTGAATTCAGCTTCACCAGGCACGCCCATATTCCGCCAACGAGCACCTGTAGACAGAATGACCGTCTTACTCTTTAGAACAGCACCGTTCTCAAGTTCAACTTCAATTAAGTCATTTTTGTCTAGACGTCTGACACGCTGCAATTTCATCACATCAATGCCATACTCTTTTACTTGCTCTTCAAGTTTAGCTACGAGTTGAGGACCTTCAGTGTACTTCACACTAATAAAGTTCTCGATACCAAGCGTGTCGTTAACCTGTCCGCCAAAGCGTTCAGCAACAATACCTGTACGAATACCTTTACGTGCCGCATAAATGGCTGCACTTGCACCAGCTGGGCCGCTGCCGACAACAAGCACATCATATGGAGCTTTATTGTCAAACTCAGATGCGTCCACACTGCTGCCCATTTTAGCTAAAATTTCTTCAACCGTCATACGACCACTTTCGAAAAATTCACCATTAAGGTAGACGCTTGGAACAGACATAATTTCTTTGCTTTCTACCTCTTCTTTGAATACTCCACCGTCAATCATCGTATGGGTAATGCCCGGATTAAAGATACTCATAAGATTCAGTGCTTGTACAACATCAGGGCAATTATGACAGCTCAGGCTAACATAAGTTTCAAACTTATATTCACCACTAATGCCTTTGATCTGATCAATTACACTTTGCTCAACCTTAGGAGCTCTTCCGCTAACCTGCAACAGAGCCAATACTAATGAAGTAAATTCGTGTCCAAGCGGAGTTCCGGCAAAGGTTACGCCTGTATCTTCACCCACACGATTTACACTAAAGCTTGGGGTTCTAGACAGTTCGGTTCTTTCCACCGTAATCCTAGGTGACATTTTGGCAATTTCATCAACTAGTTCGGTCATCTCTTGTGATGCCTCGTCAGCGCCTGCACTGAGTTTCAGTACTACATCGCCTTCCAAGAGTTCTAGGTATTGCGCTAGTTGAGCTTTTATTTCTTGATCTAGTTTCATTTAGCTTTCGCTCCTTAAATCTTACCTACAAGATCGAGACTTGGTTTAAGAGTTTCTGCACCTTCCGACCATTTCGCTGGGCAAACTTCACCTGGATGATTGCGTACATATTGCGCTGCTTTAATTTTGTTAACAAGAGCGCTAGCATCACGGCCGATACCACCAGCATTAATCTCAACAGTTTGAATAACACCGTCTGGATCAATGATGAATGTACCACGATCAGCAAGACCGTCAGCTTCGATCAATACATCAAAGTTGCGGGAAACCACATGGGAAGGATCGCCGATCATAATGTATTTCACCTTGCCAATTGCTGCGGAGCTTTCATGCCATGCTTTATGTGTAAAGTGTGTGTCAGTAGAAACGGAATATACTTCAACACCTAGTTGTTTGAGGGTTTCATATTGGTTCTGCAAATCTTCTAGTTCAGTTGGGCATACGAATGTGAAGTCAGCTGGGTAAAAGCAAACTACACTCCATTTACCTTTGAAGTTTTCTTCTGTAACATCGATAAATTTCCCATCTTGAAATGCGCTTGCTTTGAATGGTAGTACTTCTGTTCCGATTAATGACATATTGTTTAATCTCCTTTGGGTTTAATTTATGAATAGAGTGGATACTATTTATAATTATTATAATTAACCAAATTAAGGCCTGTCAAGTTATTTATAATAATTCTAATATGATAATCGTTGTCAGTCGCTAAATGTTCATACAAATTCCTTTCTTTCGGATTTAAATACAACACTTTATCATCTGACTGATGCTCATTCGTGCTTATTGACTATTATGGTTTAGTTTACATGTTTTATGTAGTTCAATTTCTACAATTCGATGTCTTCTACTATTAGATTGATAATATTCAAGGATTCTTCCGCTACTGTTGGGTTAGAATAATATCGATTTCCATTATAGGTGATCAGTGCTTTCCATAAAGCCCACCCTCTTGCTCTATTCCACGTTTGTGCATCCATGTTTAATACCTTTTTAAAGATCCTTCTACTAGCCTGATCAAAAAAAGTCCACGCCATTGCAGCATCACAAGCAGGATCACCCACCCCTAATATGCCAAAATCAATGACTGCACAAAGCTGTCCGTCTTTGACTAATATATTTCCAGGTGCGACATCACCATGAACCCAAACTGGTTCTGACTCCCATTCAGAGTCTAATGCCAGTTCCCAGATCTTTTTCAATAGACCTTCATTAAAAATATCTTTATTATGCTCAATCGCATTTCTAGATTCCTCATCATATACAGCTAAGGACCCACATCTATAAAAATTATGCTCTCCGGCTAAAGGTCCCCCACTAGCATCAATAGACTGTAATTCAATTAAAAAGCTTCCCAAGTCTCTCGCAAATTGATTGAGATCATTAATGTTCTCATGGGATAAAGTCTCTCCCTTTAGCCAATTATTAATAGACCAAGGCCAGGGATATTCTTTGGTAGGTGTCCCTTTCGCTAATGGTGTTGAAATAGGTAACGTCAGTCCTTTCTTTAAAAAAGGTAACCATTGTTGTTCTTTCTCCACTTGAGGAACATAAGCGACTGCACTTGGTAATCGCACACTCATCTGTTCACCTAAATGAAAAGTCCGATTATCATGCCCACTGAATTTCACAGGTCTGATCTCTAAATCGGACCATTCAGGAAATTGTTCATTTATTAATCTTGCTACTAAATCGACGTCTATAGTATGCATAATATCTCTCCACATATATGAAATTGAAGCAACATCAGTTGCGGAATCCGAGCTGATGTTGCTTCTTTTTAACTATGAAATGGATACAAGGTCCTACTTCAAATAGGTTCCTGACTCTCCGATTCCACCACTACCGTTCAATACATACACCCGTGCATTTCCTTTACCGGAGCAGTTGATTGTGATCACACCGTTGGTAACGGTTTTGGTATCACCAGTCACTGCATCCACATAAGTTCCGTTAGGAATTCCAGTGAATGTTGCATTTCCTGAGATTGTAACCAAAGCAAAGCTATCGATTCCTTTGCTACTATCAGTGTATCTTCTTTTAAATGCCAAATCACCTGATACATTTTCTGTAGAATATTGGCCTTTTTGCAAAGCAGGAACAGCTCTTCTAATTAAATTAAGTTGTCTGATATGTTTCGCCAGAGGATAATTTAACGAGTCTGCAAGTGTGCCAGTAGCATTGGTATATTTACCGTAATCTTGAACAGTAACACTACCCTCAATATGATCGCCAAAGTAAGCACGGCCTGTTGTACTTAACGGGGCATTTGGACCTACATCGATGACTGATCCTTTTTTGAACTCAATTTCAGAACCATAATAGATCGCAGGTATTCCTCGGAAGGTGAACATCAGCGCGAGATTCTCAGCCCAAGTGTCCTGTGTGCCAGCAAATCTTTGATTTTCTGGTGCTTGGTCAGGTGCATAGTCATGAGAGTCAATATAAGTTACATTCCAGGTAGCATCATTATAGAATTGATCACCGCTTCTCATACTAAATGCTTCCTGAGCAGTCTTGAAGGCCCAGTGCATTGGAAAATCAATAACATCCATACCCGATTTCTTCGAATAATCAGGCGTATGATAAGTATTTCCTGTTAAAAAAGCATTGTTCGAGGTAGGTTGTCCTGCTGTAGTAGAGTTATCTGCCCACTCTTGTTCCACCGATAGCTTATTGGAAGCGTAGTCATTTTGACCGTCACCTGGATAGGGTTTTGAGCTTTTCCAAGTATAAAATGGTGTTGATATCGCCGGAATTCCACTGTTCCACACATCTCTGTACCGAGTAGCCACTTCCCCAAAGACAAAGAAGTCTGAGCCCCCTCTTGTTTTCCATGCCGGCACAAAATATTTGTTAAAAATATACCGGCTTACATGCTTTACAGTATCGACCCGGAAAGCATCCACACCCATATCAATATATTGATTATAGCTGTCGATTAGATACTGATTCACTAGAGGATTCTCTGTGTTTAAGTCCACACAGTCTCCCGCAATCTGTCCTGTCTGGACGGTGTAAGACTCCCAAGAAAGACTTTTTTCCGTATGGTAAATATTATTGTTAGTCTCCGCAGTCTTCATTAAGGCAAGTCTTGCCTGATATTGCTGATCCGGGGTCATGGAATCATAGTTAGCTGGCAGCTTATCCGTAATTTTGAGCATGTTACTCACGGTGTCCGCCGCCGTTGGATCTTTTTTGAACATCGGGAACAGATTTTCTTCTCCAAAATTACCGGTATGATTGACGACAATATCTTGAATAACCTTTATCCCTCTAGCGTGTGCTGCATTGATCAAATCCTGATAAGATGCCCCTGCGGATTCATATCTTGGATCTACTTTTGCAAAATTTATTGCATGGTACCCATGATAATCATAACCGCTGGCATTCTGCACCACAGGTGTAATCCAGATGGCACTGAATCCTAAGGCTTTAATGTAATCGAGCTTTTGAATCAGTCCTTTGAAATCCCCTCGCCAAGCTGGATCCGAGTCCGGATTTCCTGCCTTGGCATCCTCCCATGCATGCTCGTTGTTACTCGGATCACCGTCATAGAACCGGGAAGTGATTACAAAATAAATCGTATCTTCACGAAAATCGCCCTTATTACCAATGTTATAAACAAAACTCTGTTTAGTTTCATTTCCGGCACCATCGATCACAAGGAATTTTAAGGTTGTCGTCTTGTTAATCAAGATAGACGGTCCGGTAAGAGATGTCAGTGCATTGCCTGAAATATAGACTTTTGAACTCGTTGTTGGTTCCGTACCATTATCTGTGTAATATGCTGTGGTCGTTGCCGCCTTGTTGTCTTTTATATTAAAAGATACGGAAACCGCTGAGCTCGAATTCCCAACAGGCAGATTCGCAGTGATAATCGGAGCTTGCAAATCGGCATTCAGATCAATCACATAAGCAAAAGAGCCTACATTACCCGCTTGCCCTATAGAGTTAACGCCGAATGCTTTGATAGTCAAAGAAGAAGGTACTTGGATTGGAGTCGTATACAACGTTGAGGTTGTCGTAGGTGTTGATCCGTCGGTCGTATAATAAATTTTATCGCCGCTATTTGTACTGGATAGGGTCACCGTTTGGGCAGAATCATAGGTTTTGGGTACAGGCGAGACGGATATCACCGGAACCTTAGGAACGTCTGGATTGGCGTCATACCATACGTTATCTGAGTTATACCAGCCCTCTTTTACGCTGCGAGATAAGTCAGCCGTCTGTTTGCCATTGCCGTCATTAAAGATCAGGCTTGCCCCTGTAGCATTTGGAACAGTATAGCTATACCAATCGTTCCCGTCCGATTTCATCAGTATTCCCGGCCATGCTCCACTAGTCGGAACGGTTGCCGGATTCAGATTCCAGTAATGGATGCGGATCGCTGCATTCCAGCTTGCTGGTTTCTTAAAGTGAACGGTTAGCCCCGCTGAAGTAGGTGTAGGTGTTGGCGTCACTGTTGGCGTTGGTGTGGGTGTTATGGTAGGTGTTGGCGTCACTGTTGGTGTAGGAGTTACCGTAGGTGTAGGAGTTACCGTAGGTGTAGGAGTTACCGTAGGTGTAGGAGTTACCGTAGGTGTTGGCGTCACTGTTGGGGTAGGAGTTACCGTAGGTGTTGGTGTCACTGTTGGGGTAGGAGTTATCGTTGGTGTTGGTGTAGCTCCGGCCGAAAGGGTCACATAGTCGATATTAATATTCCCGCTATCATCCGAGTCATATTTATAAGCAAGCGTGTTATTTCCTGCCTGTAAAGAGAGTGTTTCTGTTTGGTCTGCCCATGTATCCCAGTTGGTCAGGTTGGCTAATGTTGTCTGTGTAACCTTTATTCCATTGACATAAATGGACACTTTTTTAGCACTGCCGGATGCATTAGCATAGTGAAGCGTGGCATTATAGGACCCTGCTGCGGAAGCCTGGACGTTAAAAGTGGTGGCTGCTCCTGTAGTTGTATATCCATCAACAAAACCAGTGCCCGAATATCCAGTGTGATTCGTATTTACTTTTGCACCACCAGATAGGGATGCACTCTCTGCTTCGTATTTTCCGGCGACCGGAATAACAACCGTCCAGTTCTTCCCGCCGTTATTGTCCCAACTATCCGTTGGAGCCGTGATGTGATAACAATAAATTAGGGTGGCACCTTCCTGAACATTGAGGTTGGCGATGAACGTGGTTCCATTTTTGGTCATCACCGTGTCCGTAGTATTAGCCCAGTTATTCGTAGTCCAATGTAAGGTCACAGCTGCCGCTGTAGGATTGGTATAGGTGACTGTATGATCCGTATTGCTGGCCGATGCTCCACCCGATAAACCAAATAAACTAAAAATGAGTGAAAAAATAATTAACCACGAAATATAACGCCTGGATTGTTTGGATACCAAGTAAATAACCTCCTCATAATTTTAAGTGCAGCTTACGATTTTAAGCCCATCGTGATGTGCAAACGTTTGCAAAAATGAGAAAAAAAGAAATACTTAATAGTTTTAATCTCCTCCTTCAATGATTAATAAGGAAAAAACTCATTGTATGCGTTTACAAACGGTTCAATATCTGATGAATTTTCCTTGTTAAGATTATAGGCGCCAAACTTTTGCTGGTCAATGCATCTTTTAGGCTATAATTCAATCGTTTTCACTATAAGTTCCCTAAGATAGCAGGTAAATTGTTCAGGTTCTTAGCCAGCCAATTCATTTCTTTTGCAAAACGTTTTGGAGGTACACTATGTTTGTCCATCGCGGCATTAATCCACCACGGGCTTTCCATATACCACAACAACTGCAATGATTTTGTTAAATACCCCTGCTCCACCGTTCGTTCCTCACGATATCCGTCAATAAATGCTGAAGCTAGTGCTCCATCTAAATCTTCATCTAAAGCACATGACATCACTGCTCGCGCTACATCAAGCTGCGGATAATCATATTTGAACCGATCAAAATCTAGAATTGCAGACAATTGGCTATCTTGAAATAAAAGATTATCAACCCATAAATCACGATGTGCCCATCCAGCTACAAGTCCTTCGAATATTTCCGGATCTATTTCTTCAGTCGCTCTCAGTTGTATCTCTAGGTCAGTGATGAGTGAAGTTTTGCCCATTTCCTTTGATTGTTGTAGGAGTACATTCCAATGTTCTAAACGTTCCTCAGGGCTTTGGGGAATAAATTGTGGGGTTCTTTTCAAACTAAGGGTCCCATCATTTAATAAACGATGCATTTTACCTGTGGCACGACCCAAATCAAACATTTGAAGGATGTTAATTTTGCCCGGCTCTATGACACGCCCTTCACAATATTCCATAACCATAAACGTCTCTCCCATATCTGATTCCAGTAAAACTTTATGGTTATAAGCCAACAATTCGGGACATGGGAGTCCCTGTAGATACAATCTTTTCTGTTGAGAAAAGGCGAAGCTCAGCTCTTCTGGGTTATACAATTTATATCTTTTTTTGTTGTATTGTTTAAGTAGAAATGGTCCTGAATCCGTTATGATTTTCCATTTAAGATTTAACCAGCCACGTTTTATTGGGGTAGCATGAAGGACTTTCAATCCAAAAAAATGATAGAAACTATTACTTAAATCCTCTAAAATGGCTTCCTCTGAACGAATCGCTTCCAATTCATCAACTCCTATCTATTCAAAGTATAAAAGAAGAAGCCGCCAATGACGACTTCTTTTAGATATTTCTTTTTAGCAGAAAAAGTTATCTATAAATGAGGCTCCCGCCTTGGAGAAACTCTTGCGCCTTCTCTTGCATTCCTGATTCAATTCTCGTCGTATTCCGGATATTATGAGAGATCTTCATACTGCAAAATTTCGGCCCGCACATGGAACAGAAATGAGCTGTTTTAGCGCCTTCCGCAGGCAATGTCTCATCATGATATTCGAGCGCTCGCTCAGGATCTAACGATAAATGAAATTGATCACGCCAACGAAATTCAAAACGGGCTTTCGAAAGAGCATTATCCCGGTCTTGTGCTCCTTTATGCCCTTTCGCCAAATCTGCGGCATGAGCCGCTATTTTATAAGTAATGACCCCTATACGTACATCTTCCTTATTAGGCAGGCCAAGATGTTCCTTCGGAGTTACGTAACATAACATAGCTGTACCGAACCAACCAATCATCGCTGCACCTATAGCAGAGGTAATATGATCATAACCAGGCGCAATATCTGTAGTCAGTGGACCTAATGTATAAAAAGGGGCTTCGTTACAAGTTTCAAGTTGCTTATCCATATTCTCTTTAATCAAGTGCATCGGCACATGTCCTGGACCCTCTACCATCACCTGTACATCATGACTCCAAGCTATAGCTGTTAATTCACCTAACGTCTCTAACTCGGCAAATTGTGCTTCATCATTCGCATCAGCAATCGAACCCGGACGTAATCCATCGCCTAGGGAAAAAGAAACATCGTACAGCTTCATGATTTCACATATCTCTTCAAAATGTGTATATAAAAAGTTCTCTTGATGATGCGCAAGACACCATGCCGCCATGATGGAGCCACCTCTTGAAACAATGCCTGTCATACGTTGTGCAGTCAACGGGATATAACGAAGCAGAACCCCCGCATGAATGGTAAAATAATCAACCCCTTGCTCCGCTTGCTCAATGAGCGTATCACGGTATACTTCCCACGTTAAATCTTCCGCTTTCCCATTCACTTTTTCCAACGCTTGATAGATAGGCACCGTTCCAATAGGAACAGGAGAATTACGGATGATCCACTCGCGTGTCGTATGAATGTTTTTACCTGTTGAGAGATCCATTATATTATCTGCACCCCAGCGGGTGGCCCATCTCATCTTCTCTACCTCTTCCTCTATGGATGAGGATACTGCGGAATTTCCTATATTGGCATTGATCTTCACTAAAAAATTGCGTCCAATAATCATTGGTTCACTCTCTGGATGATTGATATTCGCTGGAATGATGGCGCGGCCGCGGGCTACTTCATCTCTTACAAATTCCGGTGCCACATTCTCACGAATCGCAACGTATTCCATTTCCGAAGTAATAATCCCTTTGCGTGCATAATGCATTTGAGAGACATTACGCCCCTTTTTCGCTCGCAAAGGTTTTCTATGGAGCGCTGGAAACACTTCCGCCACAGCTTTTCCCGTTGCATTCCCGTTATCTTCAGGCTTCATGGTTCTTCCTTCGTACGCTTCCGCATCCCCTCGTTCCTCAATCCAGCTTAGACGATTGGGCTCTAACCCCTGACGAATATCAGTATGAATATTAGCATCCGTGTAAGCCCCGCTTGTGTCATAGACATGAATTGGGGCATTCTCCTCTTCGCCGTCTATGCCCGCAGTTGGACTAAGTGAGATCTCCCGCATAGGCACCTGAATATCAGGCCGTGAACCCTTTACATACACTTTTTGACTTGCTGGAAAAGCTGATAGATTGATTGGATCGTTGTTCAATTCGCTTGTCATCTCAATTCCTCCTATAAGGTGATTTGATCAAGCGGAGACGGTCTACTCCCCCACAAATAGAAAAGGCCACATCTGTATAAGATGCGGCCTTAGAGTAGACAAATAGAAATAGAACTCCATTTCCTCCGCTGGCATTATCCAGATCAGGTTTGACGGTCGATAGTTATAACTATCCTCTCAGCCTGGTCCCAC
Source organism: Paenibacillus sp. FSL H7-0323 (assembly GCF_038002725.1). Taxonomy (NCBI): domain Bacteria; kingdom Bacillati; phylum Bacillota; class Bacilli; order Caryophanales; family Paenibacillaceae; genus Paenibacillus; species Paenibacillus sp. FSL H7-0323. The sequence goes on from NZ_JBBODB010000001.1 coordinate 4,158,868, forward strand.
CAAGCTCCCGTGACTATATAATTGCTACTTCAAAGTATAACCGAAAAGAGAAAATTATCCAAATCTACTCAAATGTGAGATCAATGTATACGTTAGTTTAACACCAATACCCCAAATCCTTCCAGAAGCACCTCGCCCGACAATGTTGTGCCGCTCAGTAAATCTGTTTTGGTCTCATGAAGATGGATCGTGACAGGAGTCTCACTATAATTAAGCAAAAAAGCATAACTGGAAGAAGCTCCGGTACGGACTTGCAGTTCTACCTCTTCTGGGAGCTCCAGCCAATCTGCTGGTGATTGTAGATCAATTAAATTTATGATCTCAGCCGCTGCCTGTTCATTAAATACGGCTCCGTAATACCAAACCTCACCCTTGCCGCGACGATTTCTAGTTACCGCCGGTTTTCCCGCATAATAATCAGAGGCGTAGACCGCCATCACTTCAACCGAAGCTTCCTCTATTTTGAGAATATCATTAAAGTCATCTGCTCCTGTAACGACTTCGGTCACGCCCGACCAGCTAATTGTTGTTGGCTGACGACTGCCCTTAACCATTGTGAATTCTTCAACTGTGATCCCGCATAGATCCTTAGCAGCACCTGGGAAAGGACGCATATAACATTGTCCGCGCTCATCCTTATAGCCGGTTCTACAGCCGAAGATCAGTTTGCCGCCTTGCTGAACATATTCATCCAGCAGTGCTGCTGTCTCATCTGTCATAATCGCTGGGTGAGGATAGATAAGCACGTCGTACCTTGCAAGCTCCTCCAGCGTTGTTTTTTTGCGTAAATAGAGTACGTCATTCGGGATATGCTTCCGCTGAAGCGCCTTGTACCACTCCTTATTGCTCTTCCACATAAACGGGCCATGCCAAACATCGTATTCTCCATCCCACTCATTGTCATAATCACGAACAATAGCAATGTTAGCCTGATTACGAGTACCGACAAACGCATGACCTGCTGCTGCCAGCTCCTGACCGATCTGCCCCGCTTCCCGCACTCTCCGGTTAGGCTGATTATGATAGTCATTGATTCCATGCCAATAAATTTCATTGCCCATCGTAGCTGTCCGCCAGCGGAAATATAACACCATATCTGCTCCATGAGCGATCGACTGATAGGTCCATAACCGCATCTGCCCGGGCTTTGGAGAAGGCATATCCATCCGGTTCACCCAGCCACCCGGGCCCGACTGCTGCTCCATAATGCAGAAATTCGGGGATATCGAACGAACAACAGATAACGACAGTCCCCAGCCTCTATCATTCAGCGGATTCCGCTCATTCGGGTCATAAAAAATAGTAGAGAACTGAGGATAGGAATCATAGCTGAAGAAATCCAACAGTTCATCCGTCATTTCATGGCTATCGAGATGCCCGAACAGACCGTTCGTGGTTACCCACTGCTTAGGGGCAAGTTTACGGATGATATCCGCTTGGTTTTTGGCAAAAGAATTTGTATTGTCCGAAATAAACCGTTTTTCATCCAATGCCTGATGAGGATTGGGTTGCTTCGGTACTGGAGTCGGACGTGGAAGATAGACCTGAGACCAGTCACTATAGCTTTGATTCCAAAAAACAGCTCCCCAAGCCTCGTTCAAATGCTCAAGTGTAACATATTTCTGCTGTAGCCATTCCCGGAAAGCCTTATGGTCACTCTCCGAATAAAATTCACTGATCTCACAGTTGAGCTCATTATCAATTTGCCAGCCAACTACACCCGGATGATTGCCGTAATGTTCAGCCATTTGTTCTGCAATACGCGCACACAGTTCCCGGTATTTAGGACTGCTGTAATTATAATGACGGCGCATGCCATGCTGAAGTGTAACACCTTCGTAGGTTACATTTAAAACTTCGGGATACTTATCAGTCAACCAAGCTGGAGGCGTCGCCGTCGGAGTACCAAGTACAACCTGAAGACCATATTTATGTGCTAGATCAATCGCCCGATCAAAGAGCCCGAACTGAAACTGCCCTTCTGCCGGTTCAAAAATAGACCAAGCAAACTCCCCCATCCGAATGATCGTAAAGCCGAGTTCACGCATCCGGCGATAATCGTCCTCCCACATGTTTTCTGGCCAGTGCTCCGGATAATAACAGACGCCAAGCTCGAATTTTTCAGTTGCGACAGGTTTCTTCATCATTACCTCCAAAGTATTAAAAATATGCTTTCAATATTATATAATTCTATTGTAGTATCAATGATAAGAGGTCTTATATAACAAAATATTGCTATCATATAACAATCTTGCGTTCATTGCCTTAATCCAACTTGCGCTCTGTTGCGCTACAGAAATGGGTGCTGCCAAACATGAAGAAACAATGGTATTTGCCGACACCGGCTTTTTCAAAATATGTCTGTTATCCTGAATTTTTGGGACATTACACTCACTTTCCACAACATACAGAGAGAAGAAGCGAAGGGTTTCTGGGGAGTTATAACCTGCATTTGATCTTTGGTGGGGAGGGTTATGTATTCCATGAGGGCGAACGTATTCCGATGAGTAGAGGACGAGGTTTTCTGTACCCCAAAGGGGCTTATCAGCAATACGGCTCTGACCCAGGCGAGCCTTGGGATGTCCGCTGGGTTCATTTTAACACTGAAATTGTCCTTCCCTTATTAGAAGAAGTGGACCAGTCTCGTGCATACCTGTTCACTTTTGATTTGGATGCTAAGCTGGACGAGCTATTCGAGGAAATGTACCTACTGAGTGCTTCCTACGTGACCCGTAGCGAGCCAAGACTATCTGCTCTGCTGTATGAGCTTCTAGTAAACTTGCTGCAGAACTCCGAGCCGCTTCACGGCTCAGTACCGCACGAGGTTAGGCAGTCCATCCGCAGTGCTGCAGATATCATTCATGTCGAATGTGCCAGCCCTTGGTCTCTTGAATCGATGGCAAGATTGACCGGTTACAGCAGCTATCATTTTCTAAGGCTGTTCCGGGTGGTTATGGGTAAAACTCCAAACCGTTATTTAACCGATTGTCGGCTGGCTAAAGCCAAGCTTTTACTGGTTTCCACAGGACTCTCCATTGCTCAGGTTGCGACTCAGTCCGGTTTTGCCCAGTCCAGCTATTTCATTAAAGTGTTCAGAAGGTTTGAAGGCATGTCTCCTGTGAAGTACCGGCAGGCTTTTGGGGCGTAGAGGATCTTCCTTCAGTCCGTAGAGATTCAATCTTAGTCTCTTGGATTTATCACCCTTAAAGATCATCCTTAAGAGAAATTTCACTCTCAATATCTAAACTTATTGTTTCGGAATGAAGCTCCCCTTCATTATCATTCCATGTAATAGATAAAGTGGTGTTTTCATAATTTTGTCTATTTTTATTTAATTCGTCATACGAATACGGACCTGTTATAGACGCGATATCAGTGTTACTTAATATTGAAACGGGTCCATCCGTTGACCTAGCTTCATTTACAAGAACTGTTTCATCCTTATTATTATTGTTTTTTTCATTGACTTCATACTTATAATAGCTACTATTCACTAAAGCGCTTGGGTCTCCCTTGAATACTAACTTCCCATGTCCCCGTAAAATTTTATTAGATGAAATTATTATTTTGTAATCTAAAACATCCCATGTATCCCCTGTACCCTTAAGTGTATATACTTGAACACCAGTGTTTAAATTTGTTTCGACCTCTTTATTGAAATATAAATAACTCCATATCGCATTCGAAATAATAACCACAGCTACAAGTACTAGGATTAGTTTTTTCATATCTGCTCCTTTATAAATACTCCCCAGCCATTATTTATATCTTAAATTCCACTCCTTAGACCATTTCGGGAAAGCTTCTCCGGTCAATTCTTCGAGTGTATTCCCATCAATGGTATAAACCCAGCCCATATGTAATTCAGCGAAATCAGGAAAACTATAGCCTCCTATCACTTCATCGTCTGCTTCTTGCAGAAAAATCAGGGTTTGTTTTTTTGTATTATCCTTCTCATTATCTAAGGGGTGGTTTTTAACGATGAACTTACTTGTAGTTATTTCCTTGCCTATATAATCGATTGGATCAACACTTTGAACACTCCAATATTGTATGTATGGCATTTCCGTCAGCAGTTTTTTATCTAATAAATATTCAGAAACAATTCCTTCATTACTAATGATCAGATAGCCCATATCGGTAATAAATTGTTCAGCTTTGCTATATTCTTTTTTTGAATTATCGCTAATTTGCTCCTTACTACATCCAAATAAAAAGATTAAGAATAACGGAACTATGATTGCCCTTAATTTGTTCATAGGTTCCTCTCCTTGGAGTGTTTATTATCTCCTTAATAGTCTCATAGATTAATCTTATTGTATGAATTTAGTATCATCAAACTCTTTAGCGTCTTATAGGCTCTCCATTCCAACCTTGCTGTTTCACCGGGAGGCTCCCATTTTATCTGCCATCCTCCATCATCATCCTGTTGGTATTCTAATACTTTTAAATGATCAAGAATGGTTTCATCAGAAAATATGCTGCTACAGTAAGAAGTGGGTGATGGCGAAAATTCTAGAGGAGAGAGTCCATAACTGTGGGATGCGGCATCCATACAAAAGAAGTTGGCAGTAATAAGCTCCTTAGATAATTTTTGAAATAATCCTTTGATATAATCCGATTGAGGTAGGCTTTCCAATAAATAAAATGCAGTCAAAATTGTATGCGCATCGTCATATGCTTGTGCGTGAATATCTTCCAAACAAATTTCTGTCGCCTTATCAAGCCAGGAATGTTCTATCCCTTGCCACTTAAGAAGCCCGACAAGACTAGTAAGTCTGCTAAATGATGGCTCTGTAGAAAGAGGGTTACTCCAATGTTCTGCTCTTGGATAGTTTGCTGATGAAGGAAATATTGTTGGAATCCCTTTTTTAAAATCAGCATGCTTTGAAATATAATCACATGCTTTTTGAGAAAGTTCTTCGTCTTTTATGTTACAGTCATATAAAAAACGTAGTGCAAATTCCATGAAAAGTGGCTGACTACCGGGTACCCGTAAATCCGGCTCTATTGCATTTCCAAACCCACCATCTTCGTTTTGGTAGGCTGTTAGTGAAGTCATAACATTGCTCATTGATCCACCGTGGAAAATATATTCAAAAACCCTTCTTTCTAATAATCTGCCATGTGTCCAAATGAAATGGGCTGCTTTCTCAAAATCCATCTGTTCCCCTCCTCAAAATTTAGGCTAAGTATTTAAGTATTCAATGACACTTTTAATATAGGATTCAATCGGTTCCTTTGTATTAACAATATGTATTCTGACATTAGATGGCTTTTTAGCATTTTCAATAGTTTTTAGCAATGTCTCTTCAGAAGGCACTCTTTCAATCTGGCTAATGAAGACTTCCCTGATCCGGGGTATCCAGACATCTGAAGAAAAAACAACGAGGGCTACTTCCTTTCAGCATAATCTCAGGTCTTCCACAGACTCTAATGAGCTCATAGCTTGAATTCTATGTCAGCTGATATGTATTCTTCTTCGAAAATCTATTCGAGTATTATCTCTTCTGCTTTATTGTTCCATGTTAGCATTAACTTTATTGTCTGTTTATTTAAATCCAATTCATTTGAAAATTCAGTCATTTTCATTTTCAAACCACCCTCTGTCTCACTCTTACCGAAACCTCCCTTAGTATTAAAATACTCACTTGAATACTCAAATATAAAAATCTTTATGGTAGGTTCAGTCCCTATATAATTGATTTCGTAATTTATCTCACCTGTTGATTCATTATGCTCAATAATTGTTTCCCAATAATCACCTTTTCCGTACTTCTGAACCCAATGGCTATTGCACCCGGTGACTAAAGTTATACATAGAACGAATAGAATAACTAAAGATATCTTTATATGTTTTATTATATTCACCTCTATTCTAACAACAGAATTCCAACTATCTTTTAAGTTCAGGCTATATTTCGACGAGATTCTTATAAGCATTTATCGATTTCCATATAAGCTCCTCATCCTTAATTCCTTCATGGACAAATAACTTTATTGGAAAAAAGATTCCTTCCATAATCGATAATCTAACGTCCTCCACAAATTGTGTGTACGTGTGCTCCTGATTTTATTGTTAATTGAATGAAAATACAGATCAAAAATACGTGTAGTCTCGGCACTTCCATGAAACAAATCGTGGATAATTAGCATAACGAGATCCTCCGTACAAAGCCCAACCTTCACTGCTTCAAGATCAATGATGCACGGCCTTGAACTGCTGAACATCGGATATAATAAATTGCCAACATTTAGATCACCATGGATGCATGTTGTATTTTGATATCTGGAGATACGACTAATATGTTTCTGGGCATTTTCACGCAAGCTAAGTAAACTCTTCTCGTAAATACTAAACTGTTCTTCCCCAAGGTTATAAGTCTGGTGCTTTCTAAAAGCCAGATAATCTCTCTCCAAATACGAAATATGCTTTAAATAATGCCCTATACTTTTCAAATGCTCGGGATGAGCTAACTCGCTTGTCTCCCAAGAAGCAGAATGAAACTGTGCGATCACATCAATAATGTTTGCTAATTTATCAGAATCAATAGGCACTTCCCAGTCTGCTAAATTGTTATGTGTCGGGGTCAGATCTTTCATCAACAATATACCTTCTTGTCCAACTGTATCATATTTATTAAAAAAGACTCTCGGAATAGATACATCCTTGGTAGAGTAATGATTGTAAATAGTATTTTCAAATGGGGTATGATCTGACTTCGTAATTTTCTCTAATAACGACAAAACCTTATTGTCTTTCGTATACACTTCTATTTTATTGAGCGCTGCTCGATTGCGTATTTCTTGTTTTGTTCTTTTAATCTCAAGAATCTCAGGAATACCCTGACCTCTTAATAGCTCTAATAGTTGATCATCGTTTAGTGGCATTTTCATCCTCCAATCTGAATTAGCTCTCGCCTACAGCAGCCATTTGTCTCACTTCCATTTTTCATCATTCATCAGGTTGAACTAACGTGTATAAATTCGCTTCCAACATTCCATCCACCTTCCAAAATATTGAATATTTCGTGCTGAGAATTCAAATAAAAAGACAAATCACATATAAAAAGTGACTTGTCTTCCGGTGCTTCCACATATAAATTTGCTTAAAATGAATTGAACGCTAAATAATACATTTTATTTCCGCCAAAAAGTTGAACAGTCTGCCTTATCCAAAATATTAAACTCGATCATTTTTTCAAGTAATGAGAAATCAACGGGACTTTCCCACCGGATGCGTAACAACTGCTTGGTGTGATCATAACCTGCCTGCACAATTTCATCAGAAAAACGATTAATTCCTGCAATTTCAGGGGCAACCGCCAAATGATGTTTGGATACACTAAAACCAATAATAAAAGTATCGTGATCGGTAAACATAGGCTGATTCCACGCAACTTTTGGCTTTAAATCAGTAAATTTTCCAGCTACCCAAGCTAAAACCTCTTCCATTCTTTCCCGATGTTGCGGGTTATCAATCTGCGCTAAATATTCTGCAAATACTTCCATGTCATTCTCTCCTAATAAAATATTTTCGAATGGTCTAATTGATGTTACGTCATTCCAATTACATTCTCTTAGCATAATAATTAAACAGGAAGATTCCTAAGGAGATTTGAAAAACAAAAACACCACATAACACAGTGACTACAGTTTGATCTACTCCCATTAAACTAAATACAACAGTTAGAGCCATTAGGATGTAAAAGTTAACAATATTAGTTTTCCAACCTGCTTTTTCTCTTATTCTTATTTTCCGTTCATCATTAGCCTCAATTTTACTCATTCTAACTTTCTCATCATTCTTTATTTTGTTCTGGGGCTTATTAAGCCATAACGAATACACCATATTTCCTACTCCAAGCACTGCAAGGACTGAACCCACACCAATGAGCAAACCGGAAATTCCTTTTAGCTTCTCGTCGATTAAAATAAATCCACCCATATAAACCATAATAGCACCTGCAATTGTTAAGAGCACCCATTTACTTGCCGTTTTCATTACCCAGCTCCTCCTCGTAAATGAAAATATCTTCAATACTCATTTCAAAAAACCGCGCAATCTTAAATGCTAGAATAATGGATGGATTATACCGGCCATTTTCAAGTGAACCAATCGTTTGCCTGGATACTTCCAATTTATCCGCTAGTTCTTCTTGTTTAATACCTTTTTCTTTTCTAATCTCTTCAAGCCTGTTTTTCAATATCTTACCTCCTGAAGCAATTATGGAAAGTTAACTTTCCGTAAGAATAACACATTGGATTATACATGTAAAGCTAACTTTCCATCAGCTGAAGTTGATTGCAATTTAACCCGTGATCTTTATAGGTGTAATGATTTAGGGCAAGCCTTGTTGATACTACATCTGTAGAATCGGGCATGAAAAAACGCCACCCGTTAACTCCCTTATAGGAGTACGGGGTGACGTTGAGTGTTTCACGGGCGACAACTTATGAAAGAAAAGTTCAGTTAGCTTAGCCTGCCTCAAGAATATACCTCCGAAAATTTGCCCTTTGAATAAAAAGTCCCGATGATTATTCACATCATCGGGACTAACGTGTCATTGTCAGCAGAAAATAAAATATTAGACTGTCTCTGTTTCATTGAACAAAAGTCTCCTGTTAGCTTAAACGACATTACGCACCGAGTTTAGCCTTGCAGGGGTGTCTGCTGGCGTAGATATGATTTAGAAAGCTGTCGGCAGCTTCTTCGACTATAGATTCAAATTTTTCTCTTACTGACTATGGTTTATTAAATGAGCAATTTCTTTAACTCTCTCCATTGTAATTCCTTCTCTTTGTTCAACTGCAAGTGGATGATTCGTTTGTTCTAATTCTATTAACGGAACAGCACCAACCTCTTGTGTATGCACCATTGTCTTTAACGATAATGTAGTTATTGGATATATTGAAAGTTCAGTCGATAACCAACCAAAATAAGGTTCTTCCGTCTCCCTTCCTTCTACGTGCAATAATTCATTAGACTTCAGAAAGTTTTCTTCACTAAGAGAAACCCACACACTCCATATAAATTTCTCTTTGCTATCGATTATTGGTATTTCAATATGGCCTCTAATAAAGAAATGCTGTTCATCAATTACACAAAAATCTCTAATTAATTCTGTTCTTTTCTCTTCTGGTACAGTGTAAAAATAATATGGTGCTTCACTTCCGTAACATAAAGGAAGTTCACTTAATTCGTTGTTACAGTGAGGGCATTTCATGTTTTCTGCTCCTTATAGTTTCTCGCCGATTTCTTATAACGTCTTATTCGGGAACTTTGTGATAATTACATCTTTTGAGTATTCGCGAAATTACTGAGTTATCCTGCCCCTTTACTTCAATAAAAACGGCAGCTGATCCTCTGATCGGCTGCCTTCTTGTTGCGATTAAACTATCGTGATCCGTTATTTTAATCCTATCAACTCTGAGATAAACATTGGTGTAGCTCCATCCTCTGTATTAAAGCCAAACTTATTATAAAAATCCACTGCATGCGGATAAGAAATTAATACCTTTGTTTTACACCCTTTATATCTATCAAGCATTATATTCATCATTTCCTTACCTATACCTATACTCTGATAACTCGGATTAATAAGCATATAATGAAAATATACCGTTAAAACACCATCTGACAAAGCATTTATTAAACCGACAAGCTTTCCTCCTTCCCAAGCGGTAACAATTGAATGAGACCCTCCGATTGCTTGTAAAAGCTCGTTTGGATACTTGCCAGACTCCCATTCTACCGAAAGAAATAACTCTTGGAGTGCATCCTTAGTGATATCCTCTTTGCTTGAAGCGTAATAAATACTCACCCCTACACCTTCCTTTCATAAAACTAACTACGGCACACATCTGTTTTAAACTCCCATATTTCGATGGTTTTGCAATCCTTACGAAGCCATAAAATAATACCGACAAAGCAATTTCGGATTTATCAAAGTGAATAATCACTTTATTTACCTCAATATACTATAAAAATATGTATAGAAAATGGATTAACTGCAGTGGAATTTGTATTTATTCACATTAGAGAATTCATGAGAATACTTTTTTCACTTAAGCATACTATTCCTAAGACTTATAGCGTTAATCTGCCAGTTAGCTAAATAGATTACATTGAACTATAGGTAAATATTTAGCTAATTGGCGAAGTATAACGTTCTTGTCCTCAGCCTGGGGCAAGAAACGTGCTTCCTTAATCAAAAAAAGCCGCTAAATTAGCGACTTTTAATCAAACAATTTTCTTTTCCTAAACCCTTTCCTTTGTATTTAATCTAACATGTGCGTTTTTTAATGAACAGTTGTATCTGATAATCCCACTGCAATATTCCAGTCACAATAATGTTATGAAGAACAAAATCTGGACACACATCGTATTCCGTCTTTGCCCTTTCAAGTAAATTTTGTAATACAGCATTCTTATTCTCTTCGGTACAGTTTGCACACAGATAGTCCCCTTCTGGTAGCACAGTTAACCCCTCTAAAGACGGATATTTCAAGCAAACAGCAAATAACCGTGTTATTCCTTCAGTCGTGAACATTCCCGCCATATCTTCAAACAGAAATTGTGAATGCAGAGAAGTCTCAATTTGTTGATAGAAATGTCTGTGATAGTCCCATAAATTCTTAAGTGTGGGGCTTTCCATTTTATTCGAAAGCATAATTACCCTTGCCTCTATGTTTCTGACAAAGTAATTTTCACTTTGACTATAACCGTTGTGGAACTTATTTTCATAATGTAGATAGGCACGTTTAATTTTCGATTTTGCATACTGCAGACGAGCAATTTTATCGTCTGCTCTTTTTTCTGCCTGTTTTAGAAATTCAATTACTTTAGAGAGATCATTCTGCTGCAATATATCTTTAATATCCATTAAAGTAAGATCCATTGCTTTGAGCAGTTCAATGGTTTGCAGCTTTACGAGCTCCTGCTCGGAATAGTATCGATATCCCGACAATTCATCTTTATGGCATGGCTTGACTAATCCAATACGATCATAGTGCCGCAAGGTCTCACTGGTCGTCTCTACGATTTCTGCTGCTTGCTTAATTGTAAAATAGTTGTTCATATCTACCCTCTTGACCTTTTTGTAACACAAAAGTTTATGATGATTAAAACATATGCGACTGATAAACGCAACGAAATACAAAAATGATCCGATCCAACTCTTGCAACATATCTGGGTAGACTTTTCAAGATCATTATGTTCAACTCTAACGTTTAATTGCATATCGCAATTTTTTTTGCAGAGCAGCTTAGGATTGGTATTCGTAGGACTGTCTATATTAAAAAGAAAAATGATTTAACAAAGGAGCATTTTATAATGAAAAGTACTGCAAAAAAATTACTAACTACTATAGGCATATTGGTGACACTATTGATAGCATTGGCAGGATGCTCCTCCCACTCCACTTCCATGGAAGAAAAAAATTACATCATCCCTGCCCAAAAGATTGATACCTTAACAATTGATGTAAAGGACAAAAAAATAACTATCCTCCAATCTAAAGATGAACAAATTCATATTGTTTACTATGAAAGTGAGAAAGATTTTTACAAGATTGATCTATCTGACGATAAAGAACTGTCAATGGTAAGTGACAGTAATAAGGAATGGAACGACTATATCGGAGGAAAAGGTTCGCAAGTAACCAGAACTATTCAGGTATCGATACCTGATGTAACTTTAAAAAATTTGACTTTAAAAACATCAAATGAAAATATTGTATTACCAACAATCGCGTTTTTAGGGACAGTGGAAGTAAACATAAATAACGGAAATATCCAACTGGACAAATTGAATGCAGGGACGGCTATAACCCTTGAAACAAAAAACGGAAATATTAGCGGTTCTATTCTAGGGTCATATGATGATTTCGCGATCTTAAGCAAGGTAAAGAAAGGAGATAGCAATTTGCCTGCCAATAAAGAGAATGGCTCAAAAAAATTATCTGCTTATACAAATAACGGCGATATTAACTTACAATTTTCTGAGTAGCCAGTAGTTAAATATTAGCTCGTATGAAGTCCGATACAATATTGAAAGGGATAACCCCTGTTTCACTTTTGAAACTTCTGGTCCTACCTCTTCGACTATTCCACCGGCCTATAACCGATAAAATATCCGTCTTGTAATGGAAAATCACCTTGATAAAGTTGTTGATCCGACCCGTAAATCGATTATCTAATGATGTACCCGAAGGCCAAAATATATAAGCTTGATAGTGAATTCCATCAAAATAAGGTATAAGCCGCATTACAGCGGCTTATACCTTCATGATTTTGTTTGACTGTTTTGAACCATCCTTTGGAACTCAATGTATCCGATGCATATAAAAAGTACTACTATCGATATAAATAATATAATACCGTATATTGGATATTCAAACTATCCTGCCAGTTAGCTTAATGAAGCCTCGTCAGTCTAATCGGGTTTTCATCTGTTTCATTTAAGGTTTCATTTAAGATCAACGAATTGGGATACGATTTAAGAAATGTTGATTCATCTACTTTTAAAAAAAACTCGCCTTCAAAAATTAGTTGATTCGTATTAGGCCCGATTTGATCTAAATTTCTTGCTATCTCCGATTCCTTAAAGATACTTTGTTTATCTGCTCGCAAGAACATGCCATGAGGTGTATATAGTTGACTATAATACCCTTTTGCGATTTTTGATTCTACGGATTCTACGTTTTTTACTGATTCTACGGATTCTACGGATTTTACGTTATTTGTTGAAAAATTAGTGTTAACAGGATTTTCAACCGTCTTATTTACGGTTTCCATTTCTGGATAGGTGTCTGCTTTTGAATTTGATATTAATGCCACTCCTGAAATAATAGTCACTGCAAAGGCTATTAAATATATTTTTTTAAACATATTATCCCGCCCTTTCTATACCAATAAATTATTTCCTACTTTAAAACATTATATTCACTTAAATGTTGAACGAATGGATAAGGTCCGTAAAGGAAAATATTAAACTATAAAATGTATTATTTTCCTTATTTTATTATACTACCTTTTAAAGTGCATGTGAACATCAGTTTACTATAATATTAATTTCCTTACGCAATAATCTCCAATTCTCCTCTACGTAATATTATGTTCTAATAAGTCTTTTAATGTGTAGTCTACATGGACACAGATCAATCCACTACCACTTACAAAGAGTAGCCGAAGTATGGTGAAATTATTGAAGAACAGGTGCTTCGGTATCCTGTCCTTTGTTAAACTATTCTCCCTCTATGAGGAATCACTTTTCTCTTGAATGCTCGTAATATCTTAGGTTTCTGATTTTATTCGTTCAGTGCAGACGACTTCATAGTGGAATCAAGTTGAAATCGAAGAAAATGTTGGGATGAGGAAAAGCGCAAAAGAACATTTTCTTAACCACACCCTGAAGAAAGTGGTTATCTAGGAAAAGTATGGTTGCACTTATGGACCTCCACATTCCTCATGGAGGTCAACCCTCCCAAGTCTCACAGCCTAGCTCCCACATTCCTTCATTCAACCTGTCCATGAGGTGGAGGTCAGATATGCTGCCTGACAGGATCTTCGTCCGTATGATAGTTTCGTTCCGACTCATCCGTGCTTCAGTTGTCTGTATCTCACTGTTTTGGTTCGAACGCTAATGAACTACTGTTTCGTTATGCTGCCGTACTTAAAACATTGAATTGAGGGATATCCTCCCGTTAGTTTAATAAAAAGAACGCTCCCGCGCCTTCGCTTGGGCTGCGTCCTCCTCATTATATTCCATTTCCAATTACCTATTAAAGAACGTACGCGGGTAGCACACCATCAACATATTAACAAAATTAAATATCCTCGTCGAATAACCAGTTTAAATCAACATTAATTTCTTTCCTTAATTCTTTTAGAGTTTCGGCAGAGGGTTTAGTCTTTCCCTGCTCAATTTCACTAAGTCGGCCTTGTGAGATCATCTTCCCCCATATAAAAAAAAAGATAAAGCCGCCCTGTATTTTCAGGACGGCTCTAGATGTCAGTGTTGCTGTTCCATACTCATTTTTTTCTTAAGCTTTTCAAAACACAACTTTATTGCAATTTTGTTACTCAAAACAATACTTTAATGTTCAGAACAACACATTAATGTAATTAGTCAAACAACTGTACTTTCACATCACCAATTCTACTCCACAGTAACACTCTTCGCCAAGTTACGTGGTTTATCTACATCATGACCCAGCGCAAGAGAAGCATAATAGGACAATAATTGCAGAGGCACTACGGACAAAGCTGCTGTCAGCATTGGAAGTGTTTTAGGAATCACGAACACTTGATCAACTGATCTAAGCAGGTCAGTTAAATGCTCTTGGTGAGTGATTGCCAGCACGTCTGCGCCGCGAGCTTTCACTTCTTTGATGTTGCTGACGGTCTTCTCAAGTACAGCTTCCTGAGTTGCCAGGGCAATAACTGGAACGCCTTCTTCGATCAGAGCCAATGTACCGTGTTTCAATTCCCCTGCAGCATAAGCTTCGGAGTGAATATAAGAAATTTCTTTCAGCTTCAAGGATCCTTCTTGAGCAACAGCGTAGTCTACGCCGCGGCCGATGAAGAACAAGTTTTTGTGCTCAGAAATTTGTTCAGCATAACCTTTGATCGCTTCTTTTTGAGCTAGGATCTCTTCCACTTGCTCTGGCAGAGATTGCATAGCTGCAAGAATCTTAGTAACTTGTGCTTCGGTTTGTGTACCACGAACTTCAGCCAAGTAAAGAGCAAACAATCCAAATGCGATCAATTGTGAAGTGTAAGCTTTGGTCGAAGCTACTGCAATTTCTGGACCTGCCAAGGTTACCAACACATCATTTGCTTCGCGAGCGATAGAACTGCCCACAACGTTAGTGATCGCCAATACATGTGCCCCGTTAGCTTGTGCTTCACGCAGAGCTGCCAAAGTATCTGCAGTCTCACCGGATTGGCTGACTACGATAACCAAAGTTTCTGGAGTCACGATTGGTGAACGGTAACGATATTCCGAAGCGATATCATTCTCAACCGGAATACGAACCAAAGATTCGATCATAGTACGTCCTACCACACCAGCGTTGTATGCCGTTCCGCAAGCAACGACTTGAATGTTACGAATGTTCTTGATTTGTTCTTCAGTCATGTTCAGTTCAGGCAATACAACCTTGTTACCTTCGGCATTGATACGACCACGCATGGTGTCGCGGTAAGCCTTAGGTTGCTCGTGTATTTCTTTCAGCATGAAATGCTCGTAGCCGCCTTTTTCTGCGGTAACTGCATCCCAATCGACAGTAATCATTTCCCGAGAAATAAAATTGCCTTCAATCGTCATCAATTCGACAGCATCTCTTGTCAGCACAGCCATTTCGCCGTCGTTCAAAATATATACGTTACGGGTATATTCAAGCAGTGCCGGAATATCTGACCCGATAAAGTTTTCTCCTTCGCCAAGACCGATAATGAGCGGGCTAGCTTGACGCACAGCCACCAGTTTATCTGGTTCATATTCAGTCAGGACGCCTAATGCAAACGCACCGCGCATGAACGTAATCGCTTTTTGTACAGCCTTCACGATATCTCCGTCATATTCGCGAGCAATCAGATGTGAAATAACTTCTGTATCGGTTTCAGAGACAAAGTGGCATCCGCCAGCGATCAGCTCTTCTTTCAGATCCAGATAGTTTTCGACAATACCGTTGTGAACTACCGAGAACTTCATGCTGTTATCCGTATGTGGATGTGAATTCTCATCGGATGGTTTACCGTGAGTCGCCCAGCGTGTGTGTCCGATACCTGCGCTACCTGCCAGCGGGCTGTCTTCGAGCTTCGACTGCAGATTCGCCAAACGGCCTTGAGCTTTCACTACTTGCAGTCCTTCTTGGGTGAATACAGCAATACCAGCGGAATCATATCCACGATATTCCAATTTCTTCAAACCCTCAACCAAGATCCCCTGCGAATTCTGATTACCAATATATCCTACAATACCACACATTATAATTTCCCCCGTCCGAGTTATCGTAATGTGGCGGCATAAGGAAAGAAACGTGCCGTGCGGCATGTTTTTGAGAAAAAGCAAATATTCTGTTGTATTTTAGGATCAACAAAATAAACTGTCACTTACATTCTAATGTTCATGAAATGCACAGCCTTCTCCTCTGCCGTGGCAGAAATAACGTGTTTCCTTCTGATGCGCGCACACATGAATAATATAATTTGTTGCACCCATGAAAACGTTGTGTGAAAGGTCGCCCTTTCATTTTCCGTATCCATTTACGGCTCTGGTGTATCACCGGGAGGTCCCCGCCGAACATTTCGAACACCTCCACCTCGTCAGCTTACGTCTGCCGTGATCCGTTCAAGCCATAGCCTACATAACAAGTAAGCAGCTTTCCCTTCTCCCCCGCGCTAGACCAAGCTCTGGCGCTTGCTATTGCTAACCTCACAATCCCCGCTTTCCTTCTAGAATGACACTTAATCTATTATATGCACCTTGTTGTACTTTGGCAATGGCGCATCAACCTAAATTTTACAAAAGCAGTTCAAACGATCCAATCCTAAAATAAAATAACACTGGTGCAACGAGTCCGAATCGCTCTCGCTCACTGCACCAGCCTTATAGTTAAGGTAATGGATTATACCAATTCGCGTTGAACTACTTCCACAATTTGATTCACATAAAGATCTAGATCTGACTTATCTGGTCCCTCTGCCATAACGCGGATTAGAGATTCCGTACCTGACGGACGTACAAGCACACGGCCATTGTCACCTAGCTTACCTTCAACTTCAGCGATAGCCGCTTCTATAGCCGGGTTATTAGGGTAATTAGTCTTATCCTGTACACGAACATTAACCAGCACCTGCGGGTATTTAGTCATCATACTCTTAACTTCGCTAAGCTGTTTGCCTGTAGCCTTAAGCGTATCTACCAGCTGAATAGCTGTAAGAATACCATCACCAGTTGTATTGTAATCCAGGAAAATAACATGTCCAGACTGTTCTCCGCCTAGATTAAAGCCCCCACGACGCATTTCTTCCATAACATAACGATCCCCTACAGCTGTCTTAGCAGTATTCAGGGATAATTTCTCGGTAGCTTTATAGAATCCGATGTTACTCATAACAGTTGATACAATCGTGCTATCCTTCAGCTTACCTGCACGGTTCATGGCATCACCACAAATACAAAGGATAAAGTCGCCATCGACTTCATCACCGTTATTATCAATAGCGATCAGGCGGTCAGCATCTCCGTCAAAAGCAAGTCCCAGATCGGCTCCATGACGCAAGACTTCTTCACGCAAAGTCTCTGGATGTGTCGAACCAAATCCATCATTAATATTCAATCCATCTGGCTCAGCCCCGATAGAAATAACCTCAGCGCCAAGCTCTCTGAACAGTCTTGGAGCAAGCTCATACGCTGCGCCATGCGCACAGTCCAGTACAACCTTGATTCCCTTAAAGTCCTGAGAAATGGTAGTTTTCAAATACTCCAGATAAAGATACTTAGCATCATTATCTACGGTAACCATACCTAAACCCGAACCGATAGGACGTGGCAATTCATCTACCTCAGCATCCATAAGCTCTTCAATGCGCAGTTCAGTTTCATCTGTAAGCTTGAAGCCATCCCCACCAAAGAACTTAATGCCGTTATCCTCTACAGGATTGTGAGAAGCTGAAATCATGACGCCTGCGTCTGCTTTTAACAATCTCGTAATATAAGCAACAGCAGGGGTACTCACTACGCCTATACGGATTACATCGGCTCCAATAGACAATAAGCCCGCTATCAGTGCGGATTCCAATAAAGGACCGGAAATACGTGTATCCATTCCGATAACAACCTTCGGTTTATCCAAGTTACCCGCTAGTACATATCCTCCACAACGGCCAATACTATAAGCCATTTCTGCAGTCAATTCACGGTTTGCTACTCCCCGCACACCGTCAGTTCCAAAATACTTCCCCATTATTTTTCTCCTTTGAATACGCTACGTTAGCTTAATGTACTATCATATGAATTGCATACTATTTTGGTGTACCTCTGGGCTCAAAAGATTACGTCCCGCCTGTACCTACAGGATTCTCGGAATTCGTACTTGTGTTAGCTGTGCCGTTATTCTCCGGATTGCTATCCGTCGGGACAGGCGTTGGTGTTGCTCCACCAGCCTCTCCACTATGCGTGGGCTTCTCCGTAGGTTCCACATCGCCTATAACAGGTTCAGAACTCGGTTCAGGAGTAGTTACACCCCCCGTATCTGGATGAGGCGTAGGGACTGGTGCTGCAGGCGATAGCAGCTGCACGGTCACAGTAAGTGGCACCCCTGCATTGGCTAATGCGATGAACTTGGGTAATGATACCCGCAAAGAAACCTCGTGAGTTCCAGCTGAAAGTCCGCTAACATCAGCCACAACCCCTATATTTTTCTTATCAAGTTGATCAAGTAAAGCAGGTGCACCCTTTAAGGTAAGCGCAATTTCCTTGCTTGAAGGATTAACAATACTTCCTTCCAAATCATCCCCCACGCCTTGGAGCTTGATGGGTACCGCCTCAATCGTCCGCTCAGCAATTTCTGAGATGGTTAATGAAACATTCACAGCTTCTGGCATAACTTTCTCCGTTCCAGCCGGTGCCTTCAGATCCACCTTTACTTGTTTCGTCCCCGCAGAATCTATTGCACTAAGGTCGACTGTAGCTTCATAAGCAGATAAAGCTTTTAAAGCCTCTGCTTGTCCATACACTACGACCGTTTCCTGCTCAGGAGTCACTTTGGATAATACGAGTGAATCTGGAAGTTGCCCAGTAAAGCCAATCTCCAGCGGCACACTCTTAAAAGGTAAGGTAATCGGCAATTCCACAGATACAGTAGAAGGCTCAATTACAGCATTTTTAATTTCATTTCCATTATTATCATAAGCGTGTAGCTTCAGTTTTTTTTCTACAAAGGTTTCGTTCTCACCGTTAAGCTCAATAGTCCCTTGTATCTTGGCTACCTTGCTTAGTTCATTATCCGCAAGTGTCACTTTTACAGTATCTGTAGGCTGCAAGACAGGCGTGCCTATTTGATAGCCCGCTGCAGGTTTTCCCTTTGTAACCAATGTTATGGGAAAAGACTTCGTGTTTCTCGGTTCTACATGTACAGTAACCTCTTTAGGATTCATTCTTACTAGAGATACACCTTTGGGTAGTTTATAGTAAAGTGGCAACGTGGTGTCCCCAGGTTCAACCTTACTCAGATCAAGCATCACTTTATAGTCATCCGAGAACTGAAAGGAGATATCGGAATTTTTACCCGCTACCTCCAGACTGACACTATCGACAGCCAAGGGTTCAAGGACATATTTGTCCTCGTCAAGGCCGGTCACTTCAATCTTCACATTCTCAATAGTTTTTGTTTTAATATCCACTGTTGTCTGTCCAGAAGGCGCAGTATCGACATGAACCATCGTAAACAAAATGATCCCAAACACAAGGGCCAGAATCTTATTGAAATTGTTATTATTCATCCACTTATCCATGATTCTTGTCCCCCTTCCGTTTCCAGAAAGTTGAACCCTTCTCCTTCAGCGATGAACTTACACTAAGCTCTTGATGGAGCTTCGATATCATGGATTCTTCCTTAATGTCTCTAACGATCTGGCCATTGATGGCAAGGGAAATCTGCCCTGTCTCCTCCGAGACAATGACAGACACCGAGTCCGCAACCTCACTTATTCCTATAGCAGCCCGATGCCGGGTTCCCAGTTCTTTGCTGATAAAAGGATTCTCGGACAAAGGCAAGTAACAAGCAGCCGCAGCAATCTGATTTCCCTGCATAATAAGGGCTCCGTCATGCAAAGGTGTATTGGGAATGAAGATGTTAATAAGCAATTCGGAGCTGACCAGGGAACGCATGGGTATACCTGACTCTGTATATTCGTTTAGCCCCGTCTCCCGCTCAAAAACGATTAACGCCCCTATTTTTCTGCGAGATAAATAATTCACGGCTTTAATCACTTCGCCGATTAACTTACTGATCTCTTCGTCACTTTCTCCAGCCCGTCCGAAAAATCTGCCCCGTCCAAGCTGCTCCAGTCCCCTTCGTAGTTCCGGCTGAAAAATGATAAAGACAGCTAGGACCCCGAAAGTAAACATTTGATTCATTAGCCATTTAAGTGTATACAAGTCCAAGATTGTGCTTACCGCCCAAATCAAGACCAGAACCAGTATCCCTTTTAAAAGCTGAATCGCCCGCGTCCCGCGTACCATATTAAGCACTTTATAAATAATGTAACTGACGATTAGGATATCAATTATATCTTTAATGGAATCTTTCCATGTTAGCTCAGTAAAATAACTCATTGCCTAAAACCCCCGTCATTTCAAATTAGCTGGGTTTATGTAAAATGTCTGTTAGCTCTGTATCATATCTAGGTTATAACGTTCGGGCTTCAGTTGCAAGTTTAGTCCCTCAATCCTTTCCGAAACCACCCAATTTAAGGAAACAAAAAAGCGCCATCTTTCCGGAAAAAGAGGCGCTAATTAATATTCCTGCTCAAGGTAACCACTGCCCGCATTAACGGTAGGCAACTTCAGAGAACATGTTCGTCACTTTATACCAGAACCAGCTTACTGCCTGGTCTATGCTTTTGACTTGCCCAGAAATATGAGCTGTTGAAGCCTGATATAGAGATCCGTCAATGACTGTCACGTTGCCGTTCACTTCTCCATATACCTGTGCTTTACCGTTCTCTATGGTAAGGTCCCCGGTAATTATTTTGCCGGAAGGTACAATTACAGTATCCCCTTTGATGACCACTTGATCCAAATCAACACCTCTAACTACAAGTTGTCTGTCTGGACTCCAAAAAGTTACGGTGCTCATCAGCATAACGACAAGGAATAGAGATGCCGCTGTAAGTGCAGGGTGCCTCTTGATCCAGGTAATAAAGGCTTTTTCTTTCTTAGTCTTTGGCAATGAACTCATTATCCGGCTCACAAGATCATCTGAAGCTACAGGATTCTGATGCATTAGGGAGAACATCAACATATCTGTCTGTTCCAATTCTTTAAACTTTGCACGGCAATCTGGACAGGATAGAAGATGCTCCTTCAATTCCCTCTGCTGCTGTTCGGGCAAGTCGTCATCCAAGTAGTCATGCATCATAGAGACGGCCAGTTTGCATTCCATAGGAGCCAATCCTTTCATGAGTGCTATTTAATTATCCTAAGACAAAGGGTCAGGACACATAAGACTTGCTTAACTTACATACGTCGCTCTCGAAAAGATGTTTCATAAATAAAATCTATTTTTACATTTTTGGGCCTAATTTTTTACGCAAAAATTCACGGCCTCGGTGTACACGCGTCTTAATCGTGGTCACGGGCATATCCAGGACATCACTAATCTCCTGAAGGGACAGATCCTGCAGGTATCTCAGAATCATCACCGACCTGTATTTCACAGGCAGACTGTCAATCGCTTCATAGATTAGCCCCTGCGTCTCAGAGAGCAATAGTTCGGTCTCAGGTGTCACATTGTCGCTCGGAATCAACGAATAGCCATCAAGGCCCTCCTGATCGTTCATTTCAGCATCCAGCGAATAGGTTGGTTTTCGTTTACGCAATCTATCAATACAGAGGTTCGTTCCAATCCGGTAAATCCATGTGGAGAACTTCTGTTTATCATCATAACGATCCAAATTCCTATACACACGCAAAAAGGTCTCCTGAACAATATCCTCCGCCTCATGGCGATTGTTCAACATCCTGTAAGCTAAATGATATATTTTGTCTTTATATAGTTCCACAAGCTCGGCAAATGCCCTTTGGTCGCCCTTCAAGGCGAGCTTTGTCAATCTGCCTTCCAAATTCTCCACCTGTTAACTCCCCCAGACTTGCCGCCCTTGGTATTTCTTCGCAAATATCCACGGTACAAGCAATTAAATCGTAATTCAAGTTTGTGTAAAAATCAAGGATTGTATTGTAACCTTCTATGTAAACTGAGTTAATTTTTAGGAATAAAACACGGTGTGAATACGATAGCATTCCAAAGAATGTTGGACTTTCGGTCGCTGTTATCCTCTGATTTCCTGATTAGAAACCGCATATAGCGGTCGAAATCTGAGGATAAAGGCGAACGCTGGCGCTCCTACAGTTCCAAAATTCTTCTCCATGCACTCTTTCCCCTAATTTTTATATTCCTCCTAATTTACCTCCGATTACATCTCGGTTACTTGGGTAGGGTAATAGAGAAATATCGGGTTTGACTCTCCAATATTTAGGAACAAGTAATGTTCACAGCAGCAATATACAGTTTATGATCACAACAACTTGTATTAGGCAAAAAAAGTCCGCCCCAAATAGGGCGGACTTTTTGTTGTTAAGACTATATCAGCCGGTATTCCGAAGACCGGCGGCAATGCCGTTGATGGTAAGCAATACTTCGCGAAGCAGCTCGCTATCATCTCCATCAATTTCACGGAGCGCTCTAAGCTCAGATAGCAATTGAACCTGCAGGTAGCTAAGCGGATCAACGTATGGATTGCGGAGTCTGATCGACTCTTGAATCACAGGAACGTTATCCAGAATATCCTGCTGGCCTGTAATCTTCAGGATTAGCTCAGAAGTCAGATTAAATTCATCTTCAATCTGGCCAAAGATCCGTTG
This sequence comes from Paenibacillus sp. FSL H7-0323, assembly GCF_038002725.1. Lineage (NCBI taxonomy): Bacteria > Bacillati > Bacillota > Bacilli > Caryophanales > Paenibacillaceae > Paenibacillus > Paenibacillus sp. FSL H7-0323. The sequence goes on from NZ_JBBODB010000001.1 coordinate 4,181,523, forward strand.
ACGTGCTTCCTCGTTCTTGCCCATGCTGGCATATTCCTTAGCAATGATCAAGTCCGCTTTTGAAATAGCCATTTGCAGCGTATCTATCAGTGTAGTAAAGAATGAGAAGTTCTCATACATATGTTGCATTATCTTCAGATTCTCTTCCTTACCCTCATAGAAACTCTGCAGTCCGGTTCCAGCAGCGTACCAGGCTGGGAGCAAATAACGGCTTTGTGTCCATGCAAATACCCAAGGAATTGCACGCAGATCTTCAAAACGATCGCTATTCTTCCGTTTGGAAGGACGGGAACCGATATTAAGCTCTCCAACCTCAGGCAGAGGTGTTGATTCTTTGAAATAAGTCAGGAAATCCGGATCACGGAAGATCAAATCCTGATACTTGTTCAGCGAGACCTCAGAAATACGGGCAACAATCTCTTCCCATTTCTCTTCATAAAGATCCGCTTGTGGCACTCTCGCACTAATTGCTGCTGTTACAAGCGCAGATGTCGCTTGCTCCAGACTGCGGTAAGCAATCCCTTGCATGGAGTAACGGGAGGAGATTACTTCTCCCTGCTCGGTAATCTTAATCCCGCCGCCAATTGTCGAAGCAGGCTGAGCAAGAATACTGCGGTTAAGTGGCATACCCCCGCGGCCGAGCGCTCCACCACGACCATGGAAGAACTTCAGCTTGATTCCGAACTTATCCGCTGTCGCTGTAATTTCTTTTAGGGCAACACGCAGTTCCCAGTTAGCAGTAACCACGCCGCCATCTTTATTACTATCTGAATATCCAAGCATGATTTCCTGCAAATCATTCATTGCTCTTACCGCATCACGGTAGATCGGCATATTGAGCAGTGTGTTCATAATTTGCGGTGCTTCATGCAAGTCATCAATCGTTTCAAAAAGTGGCACAGCTTGCAGGGTACATACAACTGTACCGTCGTTATCCTTGCGGAATAGTCCTACCTCTTTGGCGAAGACCATAACCTCCAGAATGTCACTCGCAGCTTCAGCCATACTGATCAGATAACTGGTGATACATTGTTTGCCGTACTCTTCCTGCGATGCGAAGATCGTCCGGTAAACAGCCAGACACTCCTCTGTACTTTCAGTATACGTCTGGTAAGAAGAGGTCAACGGACGCGGATCATTCAGCAATTTCTCCAGCAGATCAATCTTCTCGATCTCCGTCAACTTAGAGTAATCCGGCGAAATGTTCATCTTCGCCAAAATTTCTGTCATGGCATTCTCATGTTCTTGACTGTGTTGACGCACGTCAAGAGTTGCCGTATGGAATCCGAACAGCTCCACTTGGCGGATTAGCTTTTTAATATAAGTATCGGCCACATAGTCGGCGTAGTGATGCCGTAGACTGCGGTCAATGACATTTAAATCATCTATGAACTCCTCAGGTGTAGCATAACGCTCAGGAGTATCTTTTTTCTCATCATCCAAAACATTTTGTGTCTTAGAGATCATGTAGCTAAGTTTAATACGGTAAGGTTCATTGTCATTGCGCCATTCTTCCATCTTGCCTAGGTTAATGATCTGACGATCAGCTTCGATGGATTCTACGAGCTCAGGCGTCACTTTAACAATACTTGTGCTAAAGCTTAGATATTTCATGAGTTCACGCATAATACGCTGATATTCACGAATGGCCAGCTTACGCTGCATGCGTAAAGTCTGCGCAGTGACTGTTGAGGTTACCGATGGGTTACCATCACGGTCTCCGCCAATCCATGATCCAAAACGCAAGTAGGTTGGCACATGCCAATTCTGTCCTGGATAATATTTGCTCAGACAGCGTTCAAGCTCTTGATACACGTCGGGCAATACATGGAAAATCGTCTCATGGAAATAATACATTCCATTACGCACTTCATCGAGTACTGTAGGCTTGCGGTCACGCAGCTCATCCGTTTGCCAAAGCGTAATCACTTCATTCAATAACTTCTCGCGAAGCTGTTCACGTTCACGGAAAGTTAAGGTAGGGTTATCAAGACCCATAACATCATCGGATATCCGTTTATGAATATCGAGAATCGCACGGCGCATAGCTTCCGTTGGATGTGCCGTCATTACAAGTTCCAGAGACAATCCTTCAATAATCTCGTTGACTTCCTCATGAGAGAAATCACGTTCACGAAGCTCTTGAATAGCGCTTTCTATAGAACCGGGTTGTACTGTCTCCCCAGCTGAACGTTCATAGTCACGTTTACGGCGAATCCGGTGGTTCTGTTCGGCAATATTCACCAATTGAAAATAAATGGCGAACGCTCTTATTACCTGATGACGGTTCTCCGGATCCAAAGAATTGATTAACTCCTTAAATTCACTATGCAGTTCAGGTAAAAATAGTGAGCGTAGCGATTTACTGGTCTCGCGGATCTTCTCCACGATCTCCAGCAGTTCGTTACCGCCTTGGTGAACCAAGACCTCTCCTAAAATGTTCCCCAAGAACCGTACGTCCCGTCGCAGCAGATTGTTAGAGTTGCTTTTGCTGACGGTAGTCGTAAGTTCGGTCATGCTGCTCCCCCCATTCTCTTCCGGATCAATGTGTTAAGTTTGTCTGTCTAAATATCGTCTATTAAAGCTTCCTCATATCATACAATAAAACCGTTTGAAAATCTGCAACTTTTTTGTGCTGTAAAGCGACACAGCACCTAAGATTATACACCAATTTCTGAATTTATACAGTCCTTATATTTTATGTATTCTTTCATATATATAATGGCTCTATCGTATATTCTCTATGTATGCTTATATTCGGATTGTGCGGAGCTGGTCAATGAACAGCCCAATTAAAGGAGAATAATGGCGATCACGGTTATATGAATAATAAATATGTCTTTCAAAATTATAATCCGGAATGGCTCGCATTAGCAATCTTCCTCTGGCTACCTCGTCCTCCACAGCAAGGCGTGAAATAAATGAAACATGTTGTCCACTCATGAGCGATTGCTTAATTGCCTCCAGTGAATCGAGTAAAATATGCGGTTTTGATTCTTTTCCCTCTCGTTCAAACCATTTATCCGTCAACTGGCGTGTGCTTGATTCCTTGTCATGTAAAATAAAGCTGGCTGAAGCAATCATCGCCGAGTTTAAATTAGAAAATCCGGCAAAATCATGTGTAGGTGCAAAAACAAGGACAAGCTCATCCTCACATAAGGCTTGAGTATGCAGATCAGGCAGATAAAAAGATTCCGTAGACAAAATACCAAGATCAATCTCATGGCTGGCAAGCATTTCTTTGATCACCGGTGAAGGCTTAACCGATAAAGAAATGGTAATCCCCGGATGCTGTTCGCCAAACTGCCCCAATATTTGTGGAAGAATATAAGTAGCTGGAACATAACTGGCGCCAATTTTCAGCGTCCCCCGACCTGCCTGACTGAACTCTTTTACCACCCGCTCCGCTTCCGCAGCAAGCGCATTGATTTTGATCGCATAATGAAGAAAAGCTTTGCCACTCTCCGTAAGAATCATTTTATCCATTCTGGATTCAAATAACTTCTCCCCCAATTGCTGCTCTAAATTCTTCAAATGATACGTAACGGTGGGCTGCTTTAGTCCGAGTTTATCTGCTACCGTGGTAATTTTTTTATGTTTATTCAGCAGTTCTACAATTTCCAGCTTCATTAGATTAAGGTTCATTCTCTTCCACTCCCTCGCCTTTTCCTAAACGGTAACATAGAAGAATTCTATGAATGTTAAAATAAATCGGCAAAAAAGTTAATATCACAGTTACATTCAGCAAATATAGCGGGAATTCTTTACCTTTACACTAAGAACAAGCTTAAGAACAGGCAGGTAGATAGAATGAAGGAAATTACAATCCACAGATTGGAAAAGAAATTCGGAGATGTGCATGCCTTGAAAGCTGCAGATCTGAAGATTCCCGCTGGAAGCTTTACGACATTACTCGGTCCTTCAGGTTGTGGAAAGACGACACTACTCCGTCTGATTGCTGGGCTGGAAACACCGGATGCAGGAGAAATTCTGATCGATGATGAGTTTATTTTTTCAGGCAGCAAAAGAATTAGCCACCCCATTCATCGCCGTAACTTTGGCATGGTTTTTCAAGATTTCGCCCTCTGGCCGCATCTGACTGTGTTCGAGAATGTAGCCTTCGGACTTCGAGCTTCCAAACAAAAAAAGAATTTACGGGTTCGGGTACAGGAGGCGCTTCGATCGGTCAAGCTGGAGGGGCTGGAGCTGCGTTTTCCACATCAGCTGTCCGGTGGACAACAGCAGCGGGTTGCTTTTGCCAGAGCCGTAGTCATGCGCCCTCAGCTTGTATTATTCGATGAACCATTAAGTGCGCTGGATGCGGTCTTGCGAGATGAAATGAGGCTGGAGTTAATCTCCTTGGTGAAAAACATGGGCATTACAGCCCTGTATGTGACGCATGATCAAACCGAAGCGATGTCTATGTCAGATGAAGTAGTTGTAATGCAAGGTGGTACTATTTTACAAAGTGGATCTCCTGAGGACATTTATCGTAAACCGAGTCATCCTTTTGTAGCCCACTTTATTGGTAAATCCAACTGGATCGTTCCGGATAAACAGATGCTGCGTCCAGAACATTTACGCTGGTCTCAGGAGAATGCTTCCTCTCTTCCTTTTACAGGGACTATTCAGCATGTGAGTTATATGGGGGATCGCTATGAGATCATTCTGGACATGGAGCACAATGGGACTTGGACCGCTTATCATGAGCGGCGCCTACCTGTAGGGGAAAAGATTCAGCTGTACGCTTCAGAGCACCAAATCCATCATCTGAATTAAGCGTCCACTGCATGGAATGGCTCTATATGATGCTGTTCCATGCAGCAAGATGCACACAACAATATTAGGGAGGCAATAACATTGAATCAAATGAAAAAGACAAAAGGGTTAAGTTCACTTCTTCTAACAACTGCACTTGGTATTACTTTAGTGGGCTGCGGCTCCTCGAACACCCCTGCGGCTAACGCAAGCAACAACCAAACCGATACTGCGGCGGCGACGCAAACCGAAGCCCCACAACCAACAGAAAAGACACTAAGCGGCAATCTTGTCGTTTACAGTGCAGGCCCTGAAGGTTTAGCCAATAAAATCAAAGACGGATTTGAAGCCAAAACTGGCGTTAAGGTTGAAATGTTCCAAGGCACTACAGGAAAAATACTTGCCCGCATGGAAGCAGAAAAATCCAACCCGGTCGTTGATGTTGTTGTCCTCGCCTCTCTTCCGTCCATGCAAGGAATGAAAAACGACGGATTATTACTTCCATATAAAGAAGCGATTAATGCAGACAAGCTGGTTAGCGATTGGTCAGATATAGATGAAGGTAACTATTTCAGTTACAGTGCATCCGCACTCGGTATTGTCTACAATACCAAAAAAGTAAGCTCACCGCCGACCTCCTGGGATGACCTCAGCAAAGCGGAATGGAAGGGTGCAGTCAATATCCCTGATCCTTCACTTTCCGGCTCGGCTCTTGATTTCATGACTGGGTATTTAAGTGCTAAGGGGGACAGTGGCTGGGATCTTTTCAAACAATATAAAAGCAATGAAGTAGCTATGGCAGGCGCCAATCAAGAGGCACTTGATCCGGTGATTACCGGTGCTAAATCCGTCGTTGCTGCTGGCGTAGATTACATGGCTTATAAAGCAAAAGCTGACGGAGAACCTGTGGATATCGTCTACCCTGCTGAAGGAACTGTAATCAGCCCTCGTCCGGCTGCGATCATTAAGACAAGCCCAAATGTAGATAACGCTAAGGCTTTTATCGACTACCTGCTCTCCGATGAAGCGCAAGCCCTTGTTGCCAAAGCCTATTTGCTGCCAGGCAGAACTGACGTGAAGGCAGAAAATCGTGCCAATCTTGAAGAAATCAAAACATTTGATGTGAATTGGGAATGGATGAATGAGCACGGCGATGAAGTTTCCTCGACCTTCACACAAATTTTTAAATAAGCGTAATGAATACTAACTCTTTGCGCTCATTTAAATGGGTGAGCGGTGGACTGGCTTTATTTATACTAACCGTGCTCGTGCTGCTGCCACTCCTGCTCATATTCTGGACCAGTATTTATCCAGAGGAGCATCTCGACATAGCCGCACCGCTACGCACCATTATGGGGAGCAATGACCTAGTAGAGGTGCTGCTGAATTCTATCGGGCTTGGGGTAAGCGTCATTCTGCTAACTACTTTGTTTGCGCTGCCTCTAGCCTGGATTATGGCAAAAACCGACTTAGGGCGCCACAACTGGCTGGATGTCGTGCTGTTAATTCCATTTATGACGCCGCCTTACATTGGTTCTATGGGCTGGATGTTGTTTATGCAGACGGGTGGGTATATGGAGCAGTTTCTGCCCTCCTCCTCCGTGTTGACACCATATTTCTTTAGCTATGGGGGTATGGTGCTGATCATGAGCCTTCACCTGTTTCCCTTCCTGTACCTGCTGCTGCGCAATGCGCTTTTGCAGATCGGGGGCAATCTGGAGGAAGCAGCCTCTGTTCACGGCGCCCCCTTCTTTTACAGATTTAAAAGAGTGATTATTCCTTTACTGCTCTCTAGCTATGGGCTTGGAGCACTGCTCATCTTCGTCAAAACAATTGCTGAATTCGGTACCCCTGCGACCTTTGGCCGCAGGATCGGCTTTTACGTGCTGACCTCTGAGATCCATAAATATATCTCCAGTTGGCCGATTGATTTTGGTAAGGCTACTTCACTAGCCTCCTTGCTGCTCGGAGTTTGTCTTGTCATGTGGTACATCCAAACTATAATTAGCAGCCGCTACTCTTACCGTCTGATCGGTGGAAAAGGAACTCGTACTAAACGTTATAAGAGTACAGGAATCGTAGGGTTTCTTAGCTGGGGTTATGTTCTTCTATTGCTTCTGGCATCCATCGGCATTCCTTATTTCTCTATCATAACAGCCTCATTATTGAAGCTTCGGGGAGAAGGTGTATCCTGGAGCAATCTAACCTTAAAACATTATGCAGAGCTGTTATCCCCGGGTTCGCAAGGACTAGAGGCCTTATTAAATAGCTTTACATTAGCTATCGTTGCTTCCAGTATCGCTGTTATTCTCGGGACTTGGTTTGCCTTAACGGTAGGAAAAGGGGCTACATTCAAGCAGAAAATTACAGATTTATTCAGCTTGCTTCCAAATACAGTCCCTGGAATTGTAATTGTAGTAGGGCTAATTCTGCTGTGGAATGCCCGCTGGATGCCTATCCCGCTCTATAATACCTACTGGATGGTTGTACTGACTTATGTCGTACTTTTCCTTCCTTATACTGTTCAGTATGTAAAAGCAAGCTATGGGCAAATCGATTCCTCTCTGATGCAAGCGGGACAAGTATTCGGAGGTAGTAAGCTGTATGTGTTCCGCCGTATCCTGCTTCCCCTCATCCTTCCGGGGATGGTGGCTGGCTGGATGATGACTTTCACCATTTCTAATCGGGAACTGGTAGCCTCATTACTCATTCTGCCACCTTCAATGCAGACCTCGGCAACCTATATTTTTGCCCAGTTTGAACAAGGTGCGGTAGCCATGGGGATGGCCATGGCTGTAATCTCTGTAGGCATCACTACCTTATTACTATTAGTCTTAGAATATTTAAGCCCAGATAGAAAGCGGAGACAACAATGAGCACACTAACGATTTGGGGAGGGGCCGGAGAGCATGGCCGTTCCTCCTATCTTTTGCAGGGCAAGGATTCACGAAATGGCATCCTGCTCGATTGTGGCGTAAAAAAAGAAGGCCCCGGTGAATACCCCCTACTTGATACGGATATTATTCCACATTTGCAGGCAGTATTTCTGTCTCATGCGCATGAGGATCATTCCATAGCGCTGCCCTTACTTTATAAACACGGATACAGAGGTAAGGTATGGACTACTAGATCTACCTCATTACAGCTTCCTGATTATTTCGAGGCCTGGGATAAATATGTGGCGGCTCAATCCGCCCCGCTCCCCTATGAGGAAACGGATAAAAAAGCTATTCAATTCATGTATTTAGAGGAGTATGTCTCCCCTCACACTTGGCTGACGCTTGCGCCTAACCTTCGAGTTCAATGGGGACGTAGCGGGCATTTAGCAGGTTCGGTTTGGTTGGCCCTAGAATGGGAGGGCAAGACTGTATTTTTCTCGGGGGATTATTCGGAGGAATCGCAGCTGCTCACGGCAGACACACCAGCAATTATGGAAGCCGAAGCTAAAAATGTGGCTGATCTGTCCATTATCGATGCCGCTTATGGGGCAGATCCTGATGAGCAGCTTGTAAAATTACAGCAATTAGAGATAGCCATCCACAACACCTTGCAAAAAGGGGGTTCTGTTCTCCTTCCCGTGCCTATCCATGGCAGAAGCCAGGAATTGATCGTATGGGCAAATGAATGTTTTCCAGATCATCAATTGATCGTTGAAGAAGCACTCGTCGCTCCTTTACGAGCATTAAGCGACAAGGTGGAATGGCTGAAAGAGGACGCTATTCAGCGCGTAAATGCGCTTTTTAACAGAAAAAACTTGTGTGTTGTATCTAATTCGGACGAACGCGCGAAGGCAATGTTGAATCTTAAGGGAGCTATCGTATTCACCAATGACGGGATGATGCAGTCGGCAAAAGCGCAAGAATACTTTCACCAGCTCTCTGTTTCTCCTGACAACCATGTGATTTTTACGGGACATTTAGCGGCGGGAAGCTTTGGACATCGTCTTGTTAAGCAAGCTATGATCGGAGAATCTAGCAGCGTACGCTGTACAGTCTCACTTATCCGCTATAAAGTCCATCAAGGCTTGCCGGACATTCGCAAAATGCTCCAAACGATTCCCAGCCACCGGACAGTGCTCGTCCATGCTCCCAAACCACATATCGACCAAGTAGCTTCTATATTAAAAGGAGAAGGTTTCACAGGACTATATTCTTTACAACCCGGCAGCACGCTTTCATTCTGAAACTTATTTATGTAATATCATGAGAAAAACAATGGGGCTCTTCCTTAGGTCTTTTTCAGACTTTTTGGAACAGCCCTTTTTATAATTCGTACCTATTATCCACTTACCCTTTCGTCGTGCCCGGGCGATCCTTAAAAGCTAGCTCAAACAACCCCGTCGCAGATAAACCTGCAAGGCCCCCAGCCCAAAGGCGAAGCACTAAATCTAGTTCGGTAAAAGGATACGCTACTACGCCGATGAACAATCCTATCAATAGTCCGATAATCGGGACTGCATTACGCGGGATGTTGATACTATTTTTGACCAACTGAACCAGTGCCAGTACGAATACTGCTAATATAGAGGCGAATGCCACAACATTATCTAAAATTGTTCCAGTTTCCATCCTTTTCCCTCCTTAGCGGGTACTTATAATCTCAACCGTTCGAGTCGCAGAATCATAACCTACCTGAGCACCCAGCGCTTCTGCAATAACACGTACAGGGACGTAGGTGATGCCTTTTTCAAGCACTCCATCTGCAACCTTAACCCCGTTAACCTTTACGACAGCAATAACATCACTCTTCAATTCTTCCTCCTCCTTCCGATTGATGACCTTATACGCTGACTCCACCGCAGATGTTGAGGGCTTTGTCCCTGCTCGTAACTGTGTGAGTGTTAACCCAAACGCCATTTGAAAATGGGGGTAATCCTTGAAGCTTGTCCAGTCGCCTCCCCACTCGAAGCCCAGCCCTTTTGCCTCCTTCACAACCTCCTGCCAATCTGCGATTTGGTTGTTATTACCATCCCGGCACATATCCCAAGACACACTAGATCCATTCGGCAGCAAAAGAGCAAAATCTACAGCCAATCCAAAATTGTGATAGCTATATCCGCCACGTGCATTGGTAACAATTGCTCCGGGCTTGGTGCGGCCTTGTGCATATAAAGCATCCTGTTCAGCTATCGTGCGCAGTCCCTGCGTAATGAGAATGGAGATATTGAGTTTGTAACACCGCTCGATAAGCGCAGTAGCAGCGGAACGAACTACGGGATGTAGGCCTGTTAGGCGTTGGGCTGATTTATTTTTCACCTGAGTTAATGTCAGCATGATGTTCCTCTTTTCTGTCTATCTTTTTCAGATAAATAAATTGGTCGTATTTCCCGGAACGTGTCAGTATCGCTAATATGATAATTCCACCAGTTGTACCGAATTGGGCAATAGCCCAGCTATAATGAAGCCAAGTCAGCCATGTTGCCATGTCCACTCCTAGTAATTCTGCCAAACGGAATAGTAGAACGATAAGCATATTGAATGTATAAGCCAATAAGAAAAAAAGCATAGCCAGCATAAAAACGCTGACCACACCTTTTTGGAATCTTTCGTAAAAATATTGCCTGTGGCGATGAATAATGTATATTCCGCAGGCCGTAGTAGTGCCATATAGCACCAATAATAAAAATTCAATCATGTGCATCATGATCCCCTCGATCATAAACTAAATATTTGGCGAACCGGTTACGATCAATCTCCTCCTGAATTTCCTGCGAGACATTTTTATAATGACTTATGGTCAGTGTAACGCTGGTAGAGGCTCTGCGGAGCTCCATCTCTTTATCGACATGCCGGGGGAGAAGCAGCCGCCGAATCCATTGTGACAGCATTCCTAACTCCCCCTGTCTTCCGTATGGTCAATCTTCAGTTTCTTTAAGACGTCCAGTGTGGGCTGCATAAACTCCGAGCGCTCCTTATCCAAAATCGCTTGCAGACGATCCCGATCCTCCTCTGCCCGGTCCAGCATTTCTCGCGGTACAAGGTTCCCTTTGACAATCGCACGCAATAACACCATCAGTACGATCATCAAAATGAAAGCAACAATATAAGCCAGCCCATACTTATCTGCCAGCGGCAGCAGCTTCTCCAATTGCGCAATATCCCCTTCGCCCATTCGTCTGCTCCTTTCTGTAATGATGTTGATGCGTAATAGCCCCCGGCACCACCGAGGGCACAAAAAAACACGCTCCTGTGTGGATGCGTGCTAATTATTTGGCTGATGAAGCTTGCTCAGTCGAATCGTTTTCAGCAAAATGAATATCTGATCGTTTCTCGATAATCTGATCCTTAACCAAAATCTCATTATCCGGCTGCATGTTATAGGAAGAAATGATATTCTCTATCGGACCCTCCTCACGATCAAAACGAGTGATGCAGGCATTGGCCATCAAGCGGAGTTTGGCGGCTGTCAATGAATCCATTGTCATGATTACAACTCACCTCCTTTTGGGTTTATATGCTGAGTAATTCAGCCATAATGACTTCGACATCTTGAAGCCTGTCTTGCAAAGTAGTATTTTCAGCACGGAGTTGCTCGAATTCGCTTAATTCTGGTGGTTTGTTAGCTTCTGCTTCTAGATATGCTTCCCACGCGGCTTCGAGTTCTTCTTCCGTTGGTTGTGGGACATCTAGGTTCCAAGCTGCGATGTATGGGCCACGTTCCTCTATTTCATAATCTACGCCCTCTTCTAACTCTGCGAGGTGTGCTGGACGAAGTATATAATGTACGCCTTCTATCCAATCTGCCTCTTCCGTAGTCTCACCAGGCGTCTGTATATGCTTCGTAAGCAAAGGTTCTTTAAGATAATTTACTATTGGGCCGTCGTCTCTCAAAGTGAAATCGACTCCCAACTGACTATCCGGAAATAGAAATAGCAAGTTCTTCATTAAATCCATATTTTAGTCACCTCCATTAGTTATGCAACTCTCGCAAGAGTGGCATATGTGTACTGAGAAGCCCATGAAACATTTGAATTGTGAAGAGCAACGGCATAGATATGAACACGGTCTCCTGGATTTAAAACCAAGGTAGTATTACCATTAAGGGTACAGCCCATAAGTGCAGTTGTGATAGCCCCCTCGCTCAATGTACAGTTTAGAACTCCGTTTATATAGATCTTAGTTGCAACACCGCTTGTAACACTCGTCGTAATCCCAAATCCAACCCGAACAGATAATTCATAAATCCCTCTCTCGGGCGCATAGAAACCGCCTTGTGAAGGTTCAGCTACTCCCTTCTGACTCATGTGCACACCGTTAAAAATAAGTTTTTTATCTACACCGGCAGTTAAAGGTACATCGCCACCGGCATCCATATACATTGCTGCAAAGGGGCGTGTATCAATCGTGTTATCTCCCCACGGGTTAAGTACACCCCAAGTTATGATACCTGCGTCAATCTGTTCATTTGTTGTGCCTGCGGGCTGACCGTCTTTTTTTGTTATTGTGCCACCGTCGTATGCTGAAAGTCCAATATTATTTGAGGTCCCAAAACTATTTCTGGATATTACCGTTGATCCTTGGTTACTGACGATGCCTGCAGTACGATTAGAAGCTTCACAGCCGTAAAGTCGCAAACCAGAATGGTTACTGGCCTCGAATCCTCCAACGGAGTTTGTCTTGCCATCTGCTGATATACGGCAATATAGCATCTGAATAAATATCGAGTTATTAATAAGAAATCCGACTCTCGTTGTAGAAGTTGCAATGAATCCAGTTACAACTACTTGATTACTAACACCATAAAAGGTCATACTCTTAACCTTGAAGTTTGCGGCCGTCTCGTAGCTTGTTCCGCCGTTAAGCCATACTTCGGTGCCACCACTCATATCTGCAAAAGAGATATCTTCGGCGTACGTACCGGCAGCGACATTGATAGTGACACTATGAAGAACATGTTTAGAAATACTGTTAATCGCCTTTTGTATAGTCCTAAATGCCCCACCCGCCGTATTCACCAATCCCGTATTATTATCATTCCCGTCCGTCCGTACGTAGTACGTAATATCCGCTGTCGTCTGCTGAGGCGTAGTAACCAACGGCGCCTTACCATTCAGCTGCCCCTGAATCCCACTAGTCACCCCATCCAAGTACCCAAACTCTGCATTAGAGACCACTCCCGTTCCAATCTTCGAAGCCTCAATTCCGGCTGAAGCATTAACATCGGCGTTTACAATCACCCCAGCCGCAATTGCGGTCCCCCCGTCACCAGTACTTATAACATCCCCCGTGTGATTAGGATGCACATAATTATTCGCTCCCGTCGCAATCCCCGCCAGCTTCGTTTTCTCAGCTGCGGTGTAGTCGTTCGTAGATAGCTGTTTGCCTGTTACTTTATCGACCTTGCCATTAACGGCATTGTCCAAAATGTCCATATTCCCGTTCAGATCGGCAATATCAACGATATCTGTTCCCTCTGGCTTCTTTAAGCCCAAATTTCCTGTGGTTTGCATATGTCACTCTCCTATCTATAAGTTCTTAATTCGTTCCATGTTTTACTGTGAGCACTCTCCCAAGTCAAAGCCTTAACAGAGTCCCACCAGGTATAGCTGAACACAAATTCATAAGCTAAATGCGCAGGTTTAATCTCTTCGATGATTTGAATCAACCCTGCCATATTTGGAGGAATCCCCAGTGTACTCACAAAATGAATCTCAAAACGGTACTCCTCAGGCACTTCCTTTACTTCAACCACTCCACCTGAAAAAGCTGACGCCGTCCGCTGAATCATCTCAGGTGTGGTCGTCCCATTTCCACGCAGCTTTGCCTTAATCATCTCTCGGCGTGTGGCATATGACTTAGATGAATCGATATTTAGTCCAAGCTCAGCTTCCCATCGTTCAAGGCTCACCGTTGCCGTTTCAACAAAAGCCTGATCCAGTACGTCTATAGTGCCCAGCTTCAGTCCACCAATTTCTAGCCCGATGGTCTCCTGAAGCTTCTCCATTTCGCGGACATCCTTATAATAGTCCGGCAAATACTGCATTAGATCAGGCGCCTCGACTTCACCCGGATGGCTCGAATCTTTATCTGCGGAATATTGCAATTCGCTGTATAAAGAGCTGCCGTAACTCATCCTCTACACCCCCTTCAGTTGATTCCAGGTTAGGGGGCCTTTGGGCAAATAATCATGTGTATGCGCCGCCGGAGGAAATACCACTGGTTTACCTGCTACCCCCGCCCAAGCTACACTATCCGCTTGTTGCGCAAAATCCACCTTGCCATTGTTATTCGTATCGTAAATGCTTTTCAGCATATCCCCGGTACTCTGCGCGGCTACCAGCAAGACATTACCAGCGGCAGAACCAATGTACAGCTTGCCACTGTCTGTACAATACCCAAGCTCACCAATAGCCAGCGTTCCAATGGCGCTTTCCAAGCCGCGGCGTATTTGAATCAATGTTTTTAGAGCCATTGTCCCGCCCCCTAGAATGTTCCGCCATCAATACTGGCTACGGTAAGTCTATTGCCATTCGCAGCATCATAAACGATACTGCTTCCATCCACACTTACAGCTACACCGGCTGCATCTACGGTGATTCCTTTTCCAGCGGTAACCGCAATCGCGTCTGTAGTGACCGTGATACCAATACCCGCACCAATGTTCAGCGTCACAGCATCGGCTTGACCACCACCAATCAGCCCGCTCCCGGCTGTAATGGTCTGTAGTGCACCACCGGTACGTACCCATGCGCTGCCGTTCCAGCTATAAATCTTCTGCTCATCATCGACGTAAGCGGTCCAACCGACGGCAGGAACATAAAATACCCAAGCGGCAGATTGGTATTCAACAATTTGATTCGTTTTGCCCGCCCATGCCCCGGTTGCCCCTGCTGGAATAATATATCGATCCCCCTCAACCGGACTGGCAGGTGGAGCCAGCAGGTTCTGGTCTTTTACCGACGCTTGCGGTTCGATGTTATGCTTAGCCAGCTCAATTTCATTTTTAATCTTTTGTGCAGACCACAAGTCTGTAATCGTAGTCCCTGTATCATTGATTGTCCGGTGCTTGGCCACATCATCAATGTGAGTCTTGATCTCAGCGGCAGTCTTTACGCTTGTGCCATCCGATACTTTATTGATATGTCCCGCACTAATATCCGCTTTAAGCACCTTCGCATAGGTTGCTCCATCAGCGATATCATCAATTGTACCTGTCAGATCGGTAAGCTTCTGCGCATTCACCCGCCGCCAAGCTGCCCCATCATCAAAATATAAATATCCGCTATTCGAACCCGTAGTCACGTAATACAAACGACCAACGGATCCTGCAACCGGACGCGAAGCTTCTGGCCCTGACAGCGCCCTGCCGACCATGGAATTGGACGTGCCGTCACCAATATAAACTTCCTTAGTATCACTGCAAAAACCAAGCTCGCCTGCCTTCAACACGCCATAACTCGTTAGCTCAGCCTTTGTACCCCGCTTTATTTGTATGGTCTGTGCCATTTTACACCTCTCTTCTAAATGATCCTCCGTCAATCTGGCCCTTGTTCTTATAACGCTCTATTTCAGTCTGGACAGCAGTAAGACTCACCTGCAAACCGTTAATATCCTCTGCTTCAACCGTATCGCCGGGAGTTTCGTAAGTCACATATACCTCAGGCACATCGGCAAAAATCTTAATCAACCGCCGCCAGGGCACCTCATCCGGAAAAGACACAGTGAAATTGCGTAGCTCGATCCCGGAATACTGTGACCCTGTGTACACCGCAATGGTCTGATTATTAATATTGTCATGCGCTAGAAGACCACTATAAACACCATTTACAAGCGGTAATCTCTCTTCGATAACATAACTGCTACCGTTTGCTTTTTTATTAAGTTTTTCTTGAAAAATATCAATTTGCTCTGGATAACTCATGCTACACCTCCAGTAGAACGTTGCCGAACAACGGTACTTCTTCTTCGTTCAACATCACATTGCCCGCTCCTCTGTTCAACTTCAGCTCTGTGTAATCCGCAACTCCTTCAGTAGCAAGCAATAATGCCCCGATGACAGACTGACTGATATAGGTTGCTGAAAAAGCCTTCTCCTTGCGATATTTCTCAAGCATCACCTGAAAGCCTTGGTTTACAGCTTGCAGAGCATAGCCAGAAGCAAGGGTTACCTTGGCGCTTATACTGATGTTTTTGCCCGCAGCCGGCGCCACGGTCACAACAGCCCCTACCGGTGCTTGTCCCTCACCCTCTCCTGAGACCGGATCAATGTATTGCTGCACCTGAGCCGCCAACAGCTCGGATGCTGGTTTTTTTTCGGCGTCCACAATAATCACCTTCACAGTTTTAGGACCTTTCCATAATGGAAAAACACGTGCGCCTCCCACACCCGGAACTTGCAGTGCCCACTCCATATAGTGATATTTATTTCCGCTAGTAGCTGGGCGTCTGGCTGAATCCAAATAACGCTGGCGTAGTGCATCATCCGTTTCAATGTCCTCCCCAGGGATCAGAAGAGAAGCTATTTCTCCGCGCGCTAGGTCTGAAATATAATCCACTGGCAGTAAAGAGCCAAAATATCGATTTCCTTCTTCTCCAGCGGTTTCACTTTCCAAGCGATACACTCCAGGAGATAACTTCTCCACAGCCGTATAATTCAGCATTTCGAGTGAGAAGCGGCTGCCGAGTGGAACATCTAACAATCCTCCATCCGCCTTATAAAAAATCCCTTTCAGCTGCGCCTTGCTAGCTTCACGCCTTACAATGCCTGACCAGGAGATACTTCGCTCTAAGTACTCTCCGGTAGCCGTATCTGCAAAATACAGATTATTATTCACATCCAGCTCAATATACATCTGTGCCAACTCAGCAGCTGCTGGAGCCAACGCGTCATAAATGATGCTGCCCTCGCGTTTATCCAATCCTGATGGAATCCGGTCCAACATCCGCTCCAAAAGAGCCTCATACGTCTGATCCTCATACATCCTCATTCCACTCCTTTCTCAGCTGAAAATTTCCGTAACGTGTGACGACCTTACAGTCAAAAGTTAGATTATCTCCGGTAAACGAAACAACAATATTCTCTAAACTAAGGATTCGTTCATCCTGAAGTAGTGCCTCACTAACGATACGTCTGATTTCAGCTCTAACCAGCAGCCGGTCCCTACCAAGCACCAACCGCCACTCTGTTCCGTAATCAGAACTGTAAATCAGATGTTCAAACCGATCGGTTCGCAATATTTTAGCCGCCGCCTGTTGTACAGCTTCTAGTCCATCCGTTTGGCCTGTAATTCTTTTTCTCTCCCAATCCATCCGGTACGTAAGACTAGGACTTTCCCCACGCTCAAGGTTGACCTCCCCCTCAAGCAGGGCCGTTATCGGTCCAGCTTTTCCAATCGCAGGGATCATATCGGGCTCACCAGCCGATCCAGAACAATGTAGCTTTGTCCGCCCTGCATTCGAACCATTAATACGCGGTCCCCACTCGCTAGTCCTCGCCGAAGTATTACTTCTTTGCCCTCGATGTCGATCTTGCTTTCCATTACCGATTCAGGCAGCACTAACGCATTCCCCGATAAAATAAACCGCTGATCCACCTGGATCTGCAAAGGAGCTGCCTCCGTTACCGTTCCATAAGAAAAAGCCACGGGATTTGTACTCCCCACGGCTCCTAGACTTGCTTTTTTAATAATATCTAACATCATTTCTACACCACCTTAATATCGAGGGACATGGTATGCTCCCCTCCAGAAATCTTATGGCTGCATTGGTCTACCAGAAACAATTGAGTCTCGAATTCATCCAATAGGACATAAATGAAATTGCCTGCTCTTACACGCATATCACCAATCGCCTGTACGGAGAGACTGAGCTTTTCGCGGTTGTGCATTTTCAGTAAATTGTTTGCCTTCTCCTGAATTTGGGCAGCATTCGCTTTGTCATCAGCCTTCTGATACAAGTGCAGGATACCCCAGCGTTTCACATTGTCCTTGTCACTAACCGGATAGAAATCGCGTTTGCCCGATGCCTCGTTATCCTTGTACAGAAAAATCGTGTTGTACGTATCGTCATCAATACTTTTTTTGAGCGAATAATCGTACAGATAATGACCCGCTCCGAGCACCAGGTTAAGCAGCATAGAATCCGGTTTACGCAGCGTCAGCTTCCCAAAATCATCGTAGAAAGCCATCAACCGCCCCTTATACTGAAGCTCACTGCCGATGGCTCCCATAATGATGTCCAACAGCTTTTTGTCATCTTCAATTAAAGAAGGAATCCGGTACTCTGTCTCCTCCAGCACACCTGTCTTTAATCCGTAGTCCGTTGTTATTTTCTTGATCACATCACTAGCCGTAACATCCTGCAAAACATAACTACCATTGCCCAGCAAATAACGAATCTGATCATAGGCAGTCAGCTTAATCTCCTGATCCGAGCCCGTATCAATGCTGAACACAAATCCGTAAAATACATCTACATTATCTTTACTGAACTGAATAATATCACCGTTGCTGATCCCGAACTTGGGGAGCTGATAGATTCCGCTATCCACAAGCGTTAACTCTAGCGTTGACGGTTTACCTGACCGTGCGGTTTTCCAAGAAATATCTGAGACGATGCCAGAAATATCCCATAGATTCCCTTCTTTATTCTTCACTAGCAGTTCCATAACACCCTCCTACGGCAGCTTGATGACTTTACCGATGGGCAGCTTTTTCAGCTCACTATCCGGAATGCCATTAAGCTTTTGAATGGCTTTGTACTTCGAGCCATCTCCTAGTTTTTTTTGAGCGATACTCCATAGACTGTCTCCAGCTTTTAAGGTATAGGTAGTAGGCTTTGCTTTTTCATTGGCCCGCTTCTGTTCCGCCTTCACTTCACCTTTGACAACCTTCACAGCTACCGCCTGATAGAATACGTATTTTTTGAGAGATAACGAATATTCAATATCCCCTGACGTACCCGCACTAAGCTTCCAAGTGAAACCTTCAATGCTCATAGCCATATTCACAGCAAAATCAATTTCTAAAGATCTATCCTCACTAATTGAAGATTCCTCTAGCCATTTCTGCGGTTTGTTTAACTTCTTTTCATCCTTTTTCGTATCATCGGGATACCTCACACCGGAGAACACAAACCGAATGGGCCGACGACTCGTCATCCATTTCTTAATAAGCTCCACATATTCAAAAGGCCTTTTCAGTCCATCCTCTTGCACCAATACGAACGGATACCTTTGTGCCGGGAAAATACTTTCAATTGTGATCTCCGTAAGCTTTGGATAAGCAATCGTATTGATCTCACCCAGATCGATAATGGTATAGCTTTTTCCATCCCCACTCTCCTTGATTTCCAAGGTCTCTGGATTGACTGGCAGCCGAATTGCATCCTCCTGATTATTAAAACCCAAAAAAATCCCGTACTCTTCCACGTTACGTATACACCCCCTGCGCCGTAGAGACAAACTCCTCGTTCAGCTTTTGCCCGATCTTGTTGATAATCGTATCAATGTCTCCGGCATTGTTAATATTCCCGGTCGTCACCTGCACCGTCGGCGTAAGCTCCACAAAATTCTGGATCGCCTGAATCTCGGCCAGCTCGCGCAGCATTTTCAGATCATCACTGGAGATGTCTACGGTGTCGTTGATGGAGCCGAGCTCGTTCACACGGTTGACGGTGTTCAGATTATTGCCCTGAGTAGCTAGTAGACCTGTTGAATCCAGTGCTTTTGTACTGCTGATCGGATTCAACATATCCTTCACTTTTTCAGTAGCATCGCGCCCTTTGTCCATCAACTTGTTCGTGGCATTCTTTCCTTTTTGACTGGCGCTATTAAAACTATCTTCAAGATTAACGTACTCGATCTTAGCAGTCTTTTGCTCTGGAAAATTATCAGCGGTAGGAGCAAACGCCTTAAAATTTTGCCGGTATTTATCGATCATATCGCTTGCCGCATGAGGAATTTCCGGCTCCTTCCTCTCAACTTTTAGTTCACTTATCCCCAATTCGTCGAAGAATGGAATATGACTTAAAGCCTCAATCATGGAATTGAATTTGTCTAGTACCCAATTGATTGCTTTTGCCATTACCTTCATGAATCCCCCGGCAAAGCCCTCTGCTCCAACTGTCATATTGTAAAGAACATTAAGGGCACCCATACCCAAATCATATAGCAGCTGCTTCATAAAATTGACCGCTTCATGAAATTTATTCACTATATAATCCCATGCAGAGATAGCTGCATTCTGTATAAAAATCCAAATGTTATCCATCACTGCGCTTAACCATCCAAATGCTCCCACTATAGCTCCAACGACATCCCCCGCAGAAATACCTAACATTTGAAAAATATAAATAAGAACAGCTATAACAGCGATAACCACTAAAATAGGCCAGTTTACTACCAACCATGCTGCTGCAAGCTGATAAGCGGCTGCAACAAGTAGAGCCACTTGTACGATCATAGCTACGAGATAGACAATGGCTATCGCTTCAAGAATCGGTTTAATCCAAGACCAGTTCTCCTGCACCACTCCAACCAACCATAATAAGCCATCCACTACCATGCCAATCACATTAGCAATGATCAGAAAGCCGTTAGCCATAGCATCTATAATCGGCATAAATTGGTTTGAAGTCAGCGCCTCGTTCAAAGTATCCATCACTGGCCTCAAGGCTCCCATTGCTTTCTCACCGATTTTCCCAAGTGCAGCATCTGTATTGTCATTCAGCTTATTCCAGTCAGCGATATCTCCTGGTTGTGCCGCAGCTTTTACAGCTTTCTCCCCAAAAGACTTCACGGCATTAAATGGCTTTACCACATCAACTGTCTTGAGAAACTTCATAATTCTCGAGTCAGGAGTTGGTGGGGATGGTGGAACCGGAGGTTCCTTTTTCAGATTAATTTTGGGCTTGGGGACCGGATCAGCCTTAACCTCCGGCTTTTTCTCCTCTTCTTTCTTTTTCTCCTTCGCTTTTAGCCCTTTCCACCACTCTACCTTTTTCGCCTCTTCTTCTTCAGCCTTACCTTTTTGCACACTTGGGGAGCTATTTAATGTTCGAAGCGCTAACTGTTGTGATTGCCCTGCTTGTTGGCTTTGCTCGATAACTATATCTCTGGTAACTATGACCTTAGGAGGAAGTCTCTTAAAGCCTTCAAGCAGCGTATCATTGATATCCTGCAAAGATTGGTTCACTAGATTCAGAGAACGGCTCATCTCATCGCTTGACCGCTTAACAACTACCTGCACTCCCTTGACCAATCGATTAACGATATCCAGATTGCTGTTCACACGAACACATTGTTTATTAACACTCTTCCAAATTCCCAGAGATTTCATCGGTAGCATTACGGCTTTAGATGCGTCTATCTTCATTCTCTCACCCCCTAACTATCTCTTCCTCGCCTTACTCCGTGCCTGATCCCGCTTCTCCTTCTCCACACGAACAGCAATCATCGCATATATTGCGGCGCGTTCGCGGGAAGACAGCTTCATCAGCTCATGGGGTAAAATGTGCAGCTCATGGAGGGCGTAATAAGCAAAATTGGCTTCACTATCGCCCTCGTTGATTAGTTTTTTACTTCATCCACCAGCTCGTTCATGTCCGTGCCAAAACCATTTAAGGCCTGCACCCGCTCACCCAACGCCGCGAATTCACCTGGTAGCAGCATTTTACGCAGCAGTGTCTCAGCGCCAAGTACGCCATAAGAACGCTGCAATTCAGCATTTTTCAGATCCGGATGCACTACACTTGAGGTCATCAGCTTCGCCATATAATCGTTAGGCTCAATTTCGGAGGTATACACTCCGTTTTTACCTTTGACTTTACGGGTTGCGGCCTTGCGGCATTCCTGATTCTCATCCTCAGTCATACTGCGCAGCTTCCAAGCTACCGCATTTCCTTCCTTATCCTTAAAACGCTGGGATACTACAAACTCCTCGGTCGTGTCACATGCTACATTTTGGGCAAAAAATAAACTTAATTCGCTCATTGTCTTCCTCCTAGAATTATTTATTTAGATACTTCTCCTGCTACTAGCTGCCAATAGACAGAGAAGAGACCCGCCGCTCATTCTACGTTCGGGTCTTGCTTGCTCCAATCTATCTAGTTGTCTTAATTAAAGCCCGGAACCTGCCGGAGCACCAAAAGCTTGCACAATCTGCACATCTTCAAAGGTAAAGCTAACTTCTTCTTCCAGAGCGTCTGACTCTGTATCGAGTGAGGCCATGATGACACTATCAAGGTTCACGCCTTTTAAAATAATACGTTGTGCTCCCACGCTGGACGATGGATCTTCGTTCGTAACCTCAATATCGAAGTACTGATCAACACCCGTATTCATATAATCGAGCATCATCTGGCGGAAACGACTAGTCATATAAAAAATCGTCATCGAACCGCTGCCCGACCATCCAGTCGCTTTATGCTGAACACCCCGGCGGCCCAGTGTTTTCACCTCTGCCTTTGTTTTTTCTACTGTAGCTTCAAGAGTTTTCACATAGAACATCTCTTCGGTTTGCGTACCAATCACAGCATAAGCACGGCCCTCCTGGCCGGAAATCGTATCACTAGCTTTTAAAAATGCCATCTTAAACCACCTTCACTTTCATATATACTTTTTCTACCGAATCTACCGGTTTCACAGCCACATCCAGCACGATACTATCACTATCTGCACCAGCCACAACTACAACATCTGTCTGCGCGTTAAAGCCCTCAATCGCACCCATATCCTGCAAATCATTCATATAAGTCGCACACTGTGACCAGAAAAGAGCACGGCCATCTTCATTATTCGTGACCTTACCGATATAGTAGTTCTCAAAAATACGCTTCATATCATTTGCAATTCCATCCAGCACGCGCAGTACACGATTTTTGGAGAATGCTTTGCCTTTGTCCGGTGAAAACGCGGTAAATGTATTGATATCCTGTTCCACCACAGCCCGTCCGCCACTGTAAGTAAAGATAAGCTCTCCTTTTAGCAACGCAGCTGTAGTCTCAGAATGGCTAAGTCTTACATCAGCATCCACCGAATCATCATAACCCTGATAAGTAAGCGATTCATTAACAGCAGCTGCTGCTGTAGCACCAGCTACCCAAGCAACGGCATTGACGTTATCAATCGTAGTTCCGTCGCTCAGTACTACCCCATTATTCACGCTAATCACACCTTCATGACCTGCAGCCGCATAATCGGATAGTACAGCCTGTACCTTTTTCCCTTCTGTATCCCGAAGCCGTCTCACAAAAGAACTGTAGAGTGCCTTCAGAGCACTATCCTGCGATACTAGACCCACTGTTTGGAATTCCTGCACCTCAAGAGCAGACAGGAAGTCACTATGTGCTCCATTCGTCACGGTTCCGTTAGCCCCCCCTGTAAGCGGCATGCCTGCAATTAGCTTCAAGCCTTCTGCACCATTTTTCTGGAATTGAACATAATCGTTCGCGACCAACTCTTCAGCCGTTCCGACCGTTTGCTTGTTCAGTTCGGTTCCATTAAGCAACGTCTTTACATCAAAAAGAGCAGCATTCTCTATATTTTTCTCAATCACAATCAAAAGATCATTTCCGCGTACACCGCCATATTTAGCTGTTACCTGAAGGCCGTTATTTGTGACTGCCGCTTTAACACCTTCATTCAATCGATAGAGCAGCAAGGTTCCCGCCCGTTTCAGCGCTTCACGCACTGGCAGTAGAGTTGGATGTTCCAAATCCACTCCTAGCAGCTTATTCACATCATCCTGCGGGGTAATCCTCATGATTACTCCCGGCTCTCCCCAAGATAGGGCAAGCGCCAATGCCGTAATCCCGCGTTCTCCCATTTTGCCGATGGCACCTTGATTTGATGCTACATTTACGTACACCCCGGGGCGCACCTTATTTTGCGTTGTCCATGTTCCGCCTGCCATTAGTTCATTACCTCCTTATTTTTGAACAATCCCATAGATTGCTTTGCTTCTTCTAGCGTATAGTTCTTGCCATCCTGCAAAATAACGTTCAATATATCCTTTTCCCTCGGCGTAAAAAGTGGGGAATTCACAATCTGTTCCTTACTGAACCCATTCCCGTTACTTCCTTTAGTACTCATTTCAATCGTTCTCCTCCAATCATTTGTCCCATCTTAATGCTGTCAGGCTTGTCGTTTTGCAAATACAACATATAGTCAACTGTAAACAGCGGCCCATGCCCTTCAGTTCCAGCTTCCCAAGCTTGCCTAACTACACGAAAAGCTCCACCTTCCTGCTCCATTCCTGCCATCGCCTCACTCAGCTTATCTGCCATTCTCTCAGCTTCCAGCAAATTGCCTTGCTCATAACGGATGCCAAAACGGTAGACCGCTAAATATCTGCCCTCCCGCTGCCGATCCAGTGTTGCTGAGATCAATCCGGGATGAAAATAAGCGGTTTGAGGTTTTTCTCCTTCTACATATACAGGCACATCAGGAAAATACCGTTCAAGTGTACTTGTAATGTGTTCTCGCAATTGTTGTACCGACATCACTCCATTCCTTTCTGATCTGCGACCGTTCGTCGATCCTTGATGGTGTTAACCTTCAACTGCATGAACATTAAGCAGACACCCCCTCAACTAGATTTAAGAAAAAAGGATACTATCCGAGGTTGGATAATATCCCTTCTTCATTAGGTAAATGCGAGAAGAATCTTTCACCGCTAGGTTTGTTCTCATGACCCTTAGGGCGGAACTATTAGCAGAGCATTCATGCTCTTGCGGTGTTCTTTTGCTTCATTTGCCATGTTATAATCATACCCCCATATTATCCTTGCGGAGAGGGTAAACGGACGAGGTTTTGGCTAGCTTTGGGATGGTATAGAGCGGTTTTTTGGAGGTACACAATTGAAGACAAGCTAAAGAGCCTTCGACCTCCTTTTATGGACGGCAAGCATTTGTGCGAGGATTATAAGGATAAAGTACACCCTGAAACTTATACTTTCTTATAATTCAAAAAAAGACCGCATCATCCGCTCGGACGATACAGTCTTCTTTACTAATCAAACTATTCTACTTCTATTAAGTAATACTCATTTTCTCTTTCTTTACCCTAGGCGCTGTTGTTACTAAAGTTTGCAGAGACAGTAAGCCGAGATCCGTTAACGCTAATGCCATCTTGTAAAAAGCCTTCGAGCGTATCTTCACGTAAGTGTCCTTACTTACCGGTGGATCAAACACATGATTGTAAATCGTATAATCGTACATCTCGTCTCTTCTCATATACCTTTCCCGTACCAGCTGCTGTTCTCTCGTATCGAGTCTCTCTACCACAGAGTCTATTGCGGAACAATAAGCTCTCCTTGCGGCGGGGATGTCCACATTATAAGAAGCTATCGCAGCAGTCTGATCAGTTACAGTGTTAGTAGGACCATGAAATCTTTCTGTGTATGAATAAGTTGTGCTTGCTTCCTTAGCTTCAAATGTAACGGTCTTAAAAATACGGTATTTCTCCAACATGCTCTCTATAGCGACCTGGGTTCGGCGACGGTCCAACTCTGGTAAAGTTGATATGTTCATCATTTATGCACTCCTTTTGGGTTTAACTGAATGAGATTTAATTTGCGGAATTTTCCAGCCCAATGTGATAAAATAAATCTTGTTCGTATTTTGTTCGTATTTTTCTATAATATACCACTTCTTTACCAATCTCGTAAAACCCCGTTTTAGGCTGTTTTTATCGAAAAAGAGCGTATATCCCTCCATTATCTTGCCTTTTGGCAATAATATACGCTTTGTTGTTTACCTATTGGCAAAAATGGCTTATATTATTAGCATAAGGTTACAGCCAATAAGGAGTGAGTTGAGATGAAACAGGAATTCGGGGATTATATGAAGCATCTTCGGGAAACAAAGGGACTCACCATTAATCAATTAGCAGTAGCTGCCGGAATCAGCGGTTCGCAAATTTCCCGGATTGAGAATGGATTAAGAGGGGTTCCTAAACCAACCACGTTACGCAAAATTGCTGAGGCCACTGGCGTCCCCTACGAGGAGCTAATGGATCAAGCAGGGTATTTGCAGGACCAGACTCTTTCAAGCGATGAGGCTGTCCCAGATTGGGCCACAAGCAAAGATAAAAGAGACTTTCGAAAAATGCTAGAGGATGATGGAGAGCTGATGTTTGACGGAATTCCATTAGACAAAGAAGATAAACAGAGGATAAAAGATGTACTAACCGGATTGTTCTGGGAAGCCAAACAGATGAATAAGAGAAAAAAATCCAAAGACACTAAATAACTATACTAACATGCTGCAGGTGAAGAACATGGATGAACTGATCAATAGTCTGATTAAAAAATATAAAACCAACTGCCCGTTCGAGCTTGCCGCAGCACTAGGCATTCAAATTCGTTTCATGAATCTGGGGACTGGCACAAAGGGATTATATTATCGAAAATTAAGAAGAAGGTTTATCGTCATTCATAATGAGTTGCCTGTAGAATGGCAGCGCTTCGTTTGTGCGCATGAATTAGGACATGATCGGCTTCACAAGGGGATCAATCGCTTTTTTCTGGAGGAAAGCTCCTATTTCTCTCCTGGGAAGCTTGAGCGTCAAGCTAATGTATTTGCTGTAAAATTATTATCTTCAGGCAGAAGCCCCGAACAAGAGGAATCATGGAGAAACTATTATCTACGGATTGGAATTCCACCGGAAGTCCGATTTTTTTTGGAGGAATAATAGAACATACGTTCTTATGATGTATTTATATGTATATTCAATACATAACAAAAAAGCCCTTACCGAAGTAAGAGCTTTTGAGCAGCGATTAAGCTGAGTATCGGGATGACACGATTTGAACATGCGACCCCCTGGTCCCAAACCAGGTGCTCTACCAAGCTGAGCTACATCCCGTTACTATAAAATTATGGAGCGGGTGATGGGAATCGAACCCACGCTATCAGCTTGGAAGGCTGAAGTTCTACCATTGAACTACACCCGCAAAGGTGAAAATCGGGATGACACGATTTGAACATGCGACCCCCTGGTCCCAAACCAGGTGCTCTACCAAGCTGAGCTACATCCCGTTATAAATACTATAATTGCTTAATAATAAAATGGCGCGCCCTGAGAGATTCGAACTCCCGGCCTTTTGATTCGTAGTCAAACGCTCTATCCAGCTGAGCTAAGGGCGCAAAATTATGGAGCGGACGACGGGAATCGAACCCGCGACCCTCGCCTTGGCAAGGCGATGCTCTACCGCTGAGCCACGTCCGCAATAAGTGGTGCGCGTGAAGGGACTTGAACCCCCACGTCGTGAAACGCCAGATCCTAAGTCTGGTGCGTCTGCCATTCCGCCACACGCGCATGATAATAATAAAAGTGAGCCATGAAGGACTCGAACCTTCGACACCCTGATTAAAAGTCAGGTGCTCTACCAACTGAGCTAATGGCTCGCACTTGGCTGGGGATATAGGATTCGAACCTATGAGTGACGGAGTCAAAGTCCGTTGCCTTACCGCTTGGCTAATCCCCATTGATGGTACCTCTATGTTGCCCATAATCTCTTAGGAAGATTATGGTGGAGGCTGAGGGGATCGAACCCCCGACCCTCTGCTTGTAAGGCAGATGCTCTCCCAGCTGAGCTAAGCCTCCATATCTATGGGACCCTCTAAGGGTAAGTACAAGTAAAAGTTGGTGACCCGTATGGGATTCGAACCCATGTTACCTCCGTGAAAGGGAGGTGTCTTAACCCCTTGACCAACGGGCCTTGCAAATCTGTGGAGCTCTCAACCGGATTCGAACCGGTGACCTCTTCCTTACCATGGAAGCACTCTACCTGCTGAGCTATGAGAGCATGGCTCCCCGAACAGGACTCGAACCTGTGACAACTCGATTAACAGTCGAGTGCTCTACCAACTGAGCTATCAGGGAATATCCGCTTGGCAACGTCCTACTCTCCCAGGACCCTTCGGTCCAAGTACCATCGGCGCTGGAGGGCTTAACGGTCGTGTTCGGGATGGGTACGTGTGGAACCCCTCCGCTATCGCCACCAAACGGGCATTTACAGCGTAAATGCTCAGGCTTGATGCCTGAAAACTGAATCCGAAACGAATCTGCATTCTACGTATAGGATAAGCCCTCGACCGATTAGTATTGGTCAGCTCCATGCATTGCTGCACTTCCACCTCCAACCTATCTACCTCGTCGTCTTCAAGGGGTCTTACTAATTGGGAAATCTCATCTTGAGGGGGGCTTCACGCTTAGATGCTTTCAGCGCTTATCCCGTCCGTACGTAGCTACCCAGCCATGCTCCTGGCGGAACAACTGGTGCACCAGCGGTACGTCCATCCCGGTCCTCTCGTACTAAGGACAGCTCCTCTCAAATTTCCTGCGCCCACGACAGATAGGGACCGAACTGTCTCACGACGTTCTGAACCCAGCTCGCGTACCGCTTTAATGGGCGAACAGCCCAACCCTTGGGACCTACTTCAGCCCCAGGATGCGATGAGCCGACATCGAGGTGCCAAACCTCCCCGTCGATGTGGACTCTTGGGGGAGATAAGCCTGTTATCCCCAGGGTAGCTTTTATCCGTTGAGCGATGGCCCTTCCATGCGGTACCACCGGATCACTAAGTCCGACTTTCGTCCCTGCTCGACTTGTAGGTCTCGCAGTCAAGCTCCCTTATGCCTTTGCACTCTGCGAATGATTTCCAACCATTCTGAGGGAACCTTGGAACGCCTCCGTTACTCTTTAGGAGGCGACCGCCCCAGTCAAACTGCCCGCCTGACACGGTCCCCGTACCCGGTAAGGGTACTAGGTTAGAACCTAGATACGATCAGGGTGGTATCCCAACGGCGCCTCCACCGAAGCTTGCGCTCCGATTTCTACGGCTCCCACCTATCCTGTACAGATCGTACCCAAATTCAATATCAAGCTGCAGTAAAGCTCCATGGGGTCTTTCCGTCTTGTCGCGGGTAACCTGCATCTTCACAGGTATTAAAATTTCACCGGATCTCTCGTTGAGACAGCGCCCAAGTCGTTACGCCATTCGTGCGGGTCAGAATTTACCTGACAAGGAATTTCGCTACCTTAGGACCGTTATAGTTACGGCCGCCGTTTACTGGGGCTTCGGTTCATAGCTTCGGGTTACCCCTAACCACTCCCCTTAACCTTCCAGCACCGGGCAGGCGTCAGCCCGTATACTTCGCCTTGCGGCTTCGCACAGACCTGTGTTTTTGCTAAACAGTCGCTTGGGCCTTTTCACTGCGGCCCCCTCGTGCTATTCACACTACCGGGGCACCCCTTCTCCCGAAGTTACGGGGTCATTTTGCCGAGTTCCTTAACGAGAGTTCTTCCGCGCGCCTTAGAATTCTCTTCTCGCCTACCTGTGTCGGTTTGCGGTACGGGCACCTTCTCCTGGCTAGAGGCTTTTCTTGGCAGTGTGAGATCATGACCTTCGCTACTACAATTTTCGCTCCCCATCACAGCTCAGCCTTATCGATGTGCGGATTTGCCTACACATCAGCCTCACTGCTTAGACGGACATCCATCAGTCCGCGTCACTACCCTCCTGCGTCACCCCATCGCTCATAGCGGATTACGGTGGTACAGTAATTTCAAACTGTTGTCCTTCGACTACGCCTTTCGGCCTCGCCTTAGGTCCCGACTTACCCTGAGCGGACGAGCCTTCCTCAGGAAACCTTGGGCTTTCGGCGGATCAGATTCTCACTGATCTTTTCGTTACTCATACCGGCATTCTCACTTGTGTAGTGTCCAGCGCTCTTTTCAGTACACCTTCAACCCCTACACAACGCTCCCCTACCCCAGATACATAGTATCTAGCCATAGCTTCGGTGGTGTGTTTAGCCCCGTTACATTTTCGGCGCAGAGTCACTCGACCAGTGAGCTATTACGCACTCTTTCAATGGTGGCTGCTTCTAAGCCAACATCCTGGTTGTCTGTGCAACTCCACATCCTTTCCCACTTAACACACACTTGGGGACCTTAGCTGATGGTCTGGGCTGTTTCCCTTTTGACAATGGATCTTAGCACTCACTGTCTGACTCCCGGCAATAAGTATATGGCATTCGGAGTTTGACTGAGCTTGGTAATCCTTGCGGACCCCGCACCCAATCAGTGCTCTACCTCCACTACTCTTATACCGAGGCTAGCCCTAAAGCTATTTCGGGGAGAACCAGCTATCTCCGAGTTCGATTGGAATTTCTCCGCTACCCCCACCTCATCC
Source organism: Paenibacillus sp. FSL H7-0323 (assembly GCF_038002725.1). Lineage (NCBI taxonomy): Bacteria > Bacillati > Bacillota > Bacilli > Caryophanales > Paenibacillaceae > Paenibacillus > Paenibacillus sp. FSL H7-0323. The sequence goes on from NZ_JBBODB010000001.1 coordinate 4,211,420, forward strand.
CCGCACTTTTCAACGTACGTGGGTTCGGGCCTCCAGTGCGTGTTACCGCACCTTCACCCTGGACAGGGGTAGATCACACGGTTTCGGGTCTACGTCCACATACTCAATCGCCCTATTCAGACTCGCTTTCGCTGCGGCTCCACCTTCTCGGCTTAACCTTGCATGTTAAACGTAACTCGCCGGTTCATTCTACAAAAGGCACGCCATCACCCATTAATAGGGCTCTGACTTTTTGTAAGCACACGGTTTCAGGTTCTATTTCACTCCCCTTCCGGGGTGCTTTTCACCTTTCCCTCACGGTACTGTTTCACTATCGGTCGCCAGGTAGTATTTAGCCTTAGCAGATGGTCCTGCTGGATTCATACGGGGTTTCACGTGCCCCGCACTACTCGGGATCCGTCTCGGAGAGAATACAGTTTAGGCTACAGGGCTTTTACCTCTATCGCGGGCCTTTCCAGACCTCTTCACCTACCATATTCCTTTGTAACTCCATGTGAGACGTCCCACAACCCCTAAGAGCAAGCTCTTAGGTTTAGGCTGTTCCGCGTTCGCTCGCCGCTACTGACGGAATCACTATTGTTTTCTCTTCCTCAGGGTACTTAGATGTTTCAGTTCCCCTGGTCTGCCTCTACATTTCCTATGTATTCAGAAATGAGTAACTGCGAATTACCACAGCTGGGTTTCCCCATTCGGACACCCCCGGATCAAAGCTTGCTTACAGCTCCCCGAGGCAGTTTCGTTGTTCGCCACGTCCTTCGTCGGCTCCTGGCGCCTAGGCATCCTCCGTGTGCTCTTATTAGCTTAACCTTGATTTTTCCGCAGGAAAATATCATACGATGACATTCTCTTTGGAATCATCTCACTAATAACATTTACTTGTTTACACAAGTTGCTAAAAGATGTTCTAAAACGCAAATTCGTTTCGGTATCCAGTTTTCAAGGATCAAGTTAAAAAGTTATTCATTTAAAAATTTATGGTGGAGCCAAGCGGGATCGAACCGCTGACCTCCTGCTTGCAAGGCAGGCGCTCTCCCAGCTGAGCTATGGCCCCATAAAATTACTCTATAATGTTATATGGTGGGCCTTGGTGGACTCGAACCACCGACCTCACCCTTATCAGAGGTGCGCTCTAACCAACTGAGCTAAAAGCCCATATAACATATATAACATTGTGAATCAACCAATGAATTGGTTGTCCGCTTGGCAACGTCCTACTCTCCCAGGACCCTTCGGTCCAAGTACCATCGGCGCTGGAGGGCTTAACGGTCGTGTTCGGGATGGGTACGTGTGGAACCCCTCCGCTATCGCCACCAAACGCATACGAAAGAGACTTGCTCTTTCAAAACTGAACACGAGTGAGTGTTCGAACCCGAAGGTTCTATTGTGGAAGCTGAGCTTCCGATTTGAATGTCCTCATTGCAGAGAACGATTCTCCATAGAAAGGAGGTGATCCAGCCGCACCTTCCGATACGGCTACCTTGTTACGACTTCACCCCAATCATCTACCCCACCTTCGGCGGCTGGCTCCCTTGCGGGTTACCCCACCGACTTCGGGTGTTGTAAACTCTCGTGGTGTGACGGGCGGTGTGTACAAGACCCGGGAACGTATTCACCGCGGCATGCTGATCCGCGATTACTAGCAATTCCGACTTCATGCAGGCGAGTTGCAGCCTGCAATCCGAACTGAGACCGGCTTTGATGGGATTGGCTCCACCTCGCGGCTTCGCTTCCCGTTGTACCGGCCATTGTAGTACGTGTGTAGCCCAGGTCATAAGGGGCATGATGATTTGACGTCATCCCCACCTTCCTCCGGTTTGTCACCGGCAGTCACTCTAGAGTGCCCAGCATTACCTGCTGGCAACTAAAGTTAAGGGTTGCGCTCGTTGCGGGACTTAACCCAACATCTCACGACACGAGCTGACGACAACCATGCACCACCTGTCTCCTCTGTCCCGAAGGCCGCTGCTATCTCTAGCAGATTCAGAGGGATGTCAAGACCTGGTAAGGTTCTTCGCGTTGCTTCGAATTAAACCACATACTCCACTGCTTGTGCGGGTCCCCGTCAATTCCTTTGAGTTTCAGTCTTGCGACCGTACTCCCCAGGCGGAGTGCTTACTGTGTTAACTTCGGCACCAAGGGTATCGAAACCCCTAACACCTAGCACTCATCGTTTACGGCGTGGACTACCAGGGTATCTAATCCTGTTTGCTCCCCACGCTTTCGCGCCTCAGCGTCAGTTACAGCCCAGAAAGTCGCCTTCGCCACTGGTGTTCCTCCACATATCTACGCATTTCACCGCTACACGTGGAATTCCACTTTCCTCTTCTGTACTCAAGCCACCCAGTTTCCAGTGCGACCTCAGGTTGAGCCCAAGGTTTAAACACCAGACTTAAATAGCCGCCTGCGCGCGCTTTACGCCCAATAATTCCGGACAACGCTTGCCCCCTACGTATTACCGCGGCTGCTGGCACGTAGTTAGCCGGGGCTTTCTTCTCAGGTACCGTCACTCCGGTAGCAGTTACTCTACCGGACGTTCTTCCCTGGCAACAGAGCTTTACGATCCGAAAACCTTCATCACTCACGCGGCGTTGCTCCGTCAGGCTTTCGCCCATTGCGGAAGATTCCCTACTGCTGCCTCCCGTAGGAGTCTGGGCCGTGTCTCAGTCCCAGTGTGGCCGTTCACCCTCTCAGGTCGGCTACGCATCGTCGCCTTGGTGGGCCGTTACCCCACCAACTAGCTAATGCGCCGCAGGCCCATCCCTCAGTGACAGATTGCTCCGTCTTTCATTCTTCTCTCAGGAGAAAAAAGAAATTATCCGGTATTAGCTACCGTTTCCGGTAGTTATCCCAGTCTGAAGGGCAGGTTGCCTACGTGTTACTCACCCGTCCGCCGCTAAGTTACTTTGAAAGCAAGCTTTCAAAGTAACTCCGCTCGACTTGCATGTATTAGGCACGCCGCCAGCGTTCGTCCTGAGCCAGGATCAAACTCTCCAATTAGTATTGAAAAGAGCGATATGCTCATTTTGAAACATCTGACGAGAAAATTAATTCTCTAATTTTGGATTTCACTTGCGTGATTTCCCACTCACTCGTTGTTCAGTTTTCAAAGATCAATATCTCTCATTTCGTCGTCGTTGTTTATCAGCGGCGACCTTTATAATATATCACAGTGTTAAGCTGTTTGGCAAGTCTTTTTTTTGAAAAATCTTTTTTTCAATTTTTCTTGCCTTCCGCTTTCCTTTTACACAAGCAAAAGGAGCGCGAGATATAATTTATCATGAGCACTCCTTTTTAGTCAAGCTATTTTATTAAATAATCTGAAAACTTTATAAAACTGTAGCAATTCTCGTATATCTTCAGTGTTTATACTGAGAAGAACGCCCACCCCATGCATACTTGGAAAGCTCTTTCTGAGGAGCGAAGCGAGCATACATCCGGAATACAGTCTTATATCTATTAGCGATGGCGTGCCTGATATTTTGGTCCAAGCGCTGATCACTCAAATCTAACAGCATCTCATCTAGTTCTTTTCTCAAAACATAATCCAGTTCCTTGCATTCCTTTTCGTTAAACAACATTCCCAACATATGCTTGGCCTCCTTCATGAAGTTGCAATTAACACCTTCTCTAAACCCCCAAAACCTTTTTTGCATAATCAGTAAGTACATCACATGGAGAAAGCTGCCTTAAGATCCTCTTACACTAGATTAACCGGAGTCCTCTTTTTATAACCATAATTATTAAAAATTCCCTTTATGGTTTCGTCTAGATTATATACTCCTTACCTTTAGGCAATCCTTGGATGAACGCCCTTAATGTTATGCTCTATTCCCGGAAGTTTTATGATAAAAGTGAAAAAGTAATTGTACTTTCAATAATGGCTGCAACAAATAACAGGATTACAGTCCATATGGAAGCCGTAAGTGTTTGACGCATGAAAGCAGACCAGTCTGCGCTTCTCTCCTCTTTTCTATCTGCAGATCGAAATAAACTTGAAATCACTTTCCCGCCAAAATGCAGTCCAAAGGCACACGCGATAATGATTGCCGGAATCTCTATAATCCCGTGTGGCAGCAATCCTTTTACGATTAAATCGAATAAATCCTGTCCTTGCAGTGCGGATAAATGTATCAAGTAGCCAATTACCGCTCCGTTTATAAATAAGAATATAGCTGGCAATATGCCGAACAACGCTCCCAGGAAAATAATAACCACGCCCTTGATGGCGTTATTCAGAAATATAAATACAAAGAAGTTCCATTGCGGATTAGAGGTATCTCTTAAGTTCCCACTGATCTCACTTAGCCCTTCCAATTGCTGAACCAATAGCTTTTCCAGACTACTTGTCGCTACCCAGCCAACAACCGCTCCTATTACGAAGAGCAGACAGGACAGCAGCAAAGCCTTGCGGATCGATTTAATATCTTTAACAAACGTGAAGAACGACAACATAAATACCTCCTGAAATTGTGATCTCTGTTTCTTAGGTCATAACCGTGCGGTACGAGCATACATTTAGAACAAACAAGCATTTCGCATGGGAGAGGAGCGCTGTCATTAATGAATTCTTTTTATGTATTCAGCGGCAAAAAGATCAAAAGGTTCATCTATATCTTCGCCGCTGTGCTTCTTGCTGCTGGAGTTGTCTATGTCGAGAGGGGTAATATCACCGTTTTTTCTGAGGCTGGACCTTCTGCCATTTACAGTGTGCCAACAGAGAAGAAGCTGATTGCCCTAACCTTCGATATTAGCTGGGGAGAAAAGAGACCCGAACCAATTTTGAAGGTACTTGAAGACAAGAAAGTGGACAAAGCCACCTTCTTCCTATCGTCACCATGGAGTAAGACTCACCCGGATATTGTAACAAGCATTAAAAACGCAGGATTCGAAATTGGCAGCCATGGCCATAAACACGTCAATTACAGCACTCTAAGTAACGAAGAGATTCGCACTCAGATCACAACGGCTCACACTGTGCTTACAGAATTAACCGGTAAAGAACCAAACTTAATTCGTATGCCTAATGGTGATTTTGACAAAAGAGTTCTGCAAGTGGCCAATGATCTTGGTTACAAAGTCATCCAGTGGGACACAGACTCTCTAGACTGGAAGAACATAGGTGTAGACAATATCGTGAAGCGTGTAACGACTAAAGCACATCCTGGTGATATCGTTCTACTACATGCCAGTGATTCCTGCAAACAAACTCACGAAGCTCTTCCGCAAATTATCGATGAGCTCCGCAGACAAGGTTATGAATTCGTTACCGTCTCTGAGCTGATCAGCCAAAGCAATGCAGAGGGTAAAGAGGTTCGCGACTCGGCCTCACTAAATAGTGCCTTAGAGGATGCTGCCGGGCTGTAACGCTCCTCCCAATCTTAGGTACCGCAATAGATGTTGGTCTTATCCAAATATTAATGACGCGGGGAAATGAGCTCCGATATGTCGGGTGTGGGGGTATTCAGCTTCGGATAGCTCAGATCCAGACTCTCCAGTGTCTTTACAACGATGGATAAGGCCAAATAGTTGCGGTACCATTGATGATTGGCTGGTATCCAGTACCAGGGTGCTTTATCAATACTTGACTCCTTAAAAACATCTACATATGCCTCTTGGTAATCATCCCAAAACTCCCGCTCCTGTAGATCACTTGCGTCGAATTTCCAGTGTTTTTTGGGATCTTCAAGCCGTTCTTTTATTTTCTTAAGCTGCTTCTCTTTTGAAATATGCAGAAAAAGCTTGATAATTGTCGTTCCCTCTTCCACCAGCATCTCCTCAAACTGCCGTATGTAACGAAAGCGGCGCTTCAAGTCATCCTTTTTCAGTCCCCCATGTACCCGCGGTACCAATACATCTTCATAGTGTGAGCGGTTAAATGCAGAGATGTAGCCTTTAGGGGGTGTCTTTTGATGCACTCTCCATAAGAAATCGTGAGCTTCTTCCTCCAGAGAAGGTTTCTTGAAGCTGGTCACTATAAAGCCTTGTGGATTAATCCCTGAAAAAATATGTTTAACCGTTCCATCCTTACCGCTGGAATCCATCCCTTGCAGAATTACGAGCAGTGAATGCTTTTTCTGTGCAAAAAGAATATCTTGAAGCTCTGCCAACCGTTCCTTTAACTGCTCTGTTTTGGCTTCTGCTTCTTTTTTTGATTTAAAGTTACCTGTATCGTCCGGGTCCAGCTTGTTAAGCTGGATTTCATTTGTGTCTTTTATCATATAACGCTTGATGTCCATATATTCCCCTCCTAAAAGTTTTGTGAGCGTTGCTACGCTTGTATTACTTCGTACAAAACTGCTTCGGAAGCATACGCTTAGTTTTGTGAAGCATATGCATCATTGAAAAACTTCGTACAAAACTCACTTAGGAAGCATCTACTTAGTTTTGTGAGCGTTGCTACACACAAAGAATCCGCTCTATTGTTCTTTAAGATTAACCTCCTCCAGCGGATTTTAATCGTTAGGATACATTCTAGAGCAAAAAACCCCGTTTTCTGAAGGCCAGAGCACGGGGTTCATGATTTGCTGAATTCGCCCCAGCCTTTATCCGGCTGCCGGCTTGAGAATACGGTGAAGCATCAAAATTTGGAATGCATTACAGGCGATGAGCGGAACAACAATAAACACTGTCGCACTATCAACACCTATACGGAGCACGCCGATAATTTCCACAATTGAAATAGCTGTCATAAAAAAGAGGGTTGGAATCCAAGCTGAGATGTTTGTACTTTTCACTTTGAAATAAGACACAATAACGGCAGCTAACAAAATAAAGATTCCTAATATTAGATCAGACAAGACACTTCTTTCCCCGCCAACGACGGTACGCAAAAAAATCAGTTCAAGCAATGCGAGTACAGAAAGCACCAGTTGTATGTATTTCCAAATTTTTGGCGGGAAAACACCATTGCCCATGTAATTTAAAATTAGATAAGCAAAAAAACCAAGTTGCGCATAAACACTGACAAGCATACCGTAGCCGAATAGTATCAGCGGGTATAAAAAGAAATCAGCGACACTTTTGAAATCAATTCGACCGTTCACGAATTGCAGTGCCAGACCTGCGATTACTGCTCCGCCCGCTCCTATTAGAAGGGTTGTCCAAAATAAATAAAACCATTTTTTTATACTCAGCCACTTCACCTCCCCCTATGTCAGATTTATTTTACCAAGGATACCGACAAAACACCATTACATCAGCAACATAAATGTGTGTTAATGCGGCATAATACAACTGGAGAATCCTAATAAAGGAGGGCAGCGCCAATGAAATGGAGATTTATCGGATCTGTGGGTTTGGCTTTAAGCTTTGTTATGGCCTTAACGGCTTGCGGAAGTGAGCAGAGCAGTTCTTCTTCTGGTCAGGGCAGTTATAAAGAAATGAAGACCATGGTTATTGATATATTAAAAAGTGAAGATGGAAAAAAAGCAGTTGAGGAATCATTATCAAATTCCAGTTCTGGAGGCACCAGCGGAATGAGTATGAAAATGATGCCACTTCAAACAACAGAGGATATAAAAACCGCTGTTAAAGATACCCTCACTGCACCGGAATATCAAAAGGAAATCGAGAAAATTATGACTGATCCCAAGTTCGCAGGCGATTTTGCTAAAGCCATTCAATCACAAAGCAAAGAATTGCACCTGCAACTAATTAAAGATCCCACCTATCAAAAATCCGTCGAGGAAATCATGAAGTCTCCAGAAATGATGACCATGTTTCTTAATCTCACCAAAACACCTGACTACCGAAAGCAATCCATGAAGACCATCCAGGAATCTATGCAGACTCCATTATTCCGGATGGAGGTATTGAATTTACTTAAAAAGGTCGTTCAGGACGAGCTCGAACCGAAGGAACAGAAAAAGGGCGGCGAAAGCGGCGATAAACAGGAAGGCAGCGGCAGCGGTGGTGAAAGTGGCAGCGGTAGCGGCGATGATTCAAGCACATAACAAAAAAGAGGCCTTATCCCACCTAACAAAGTGGGACGGCCTCTTTTTATGCACAATAATTAGTGCTCATATTTCGCAATCAGCTTATCAGCGATATCAGCAAACAACAACGCAGTAGCTGTGTCTTCCTTGTATACGGAAGGTGAGAAATCCGGTTCAGAAATATGGTTGTCCGGTGCGCCCAATGGAACTTGTGCAAGCAGCTCGGTATGGAGTGTCTCCGCAAGCCGAGCGCCTCCGCCTCTGCCAAAAATATAATCTTTTTTACCGCAGTCTTTACACTCATAATAAGCCATGTTCTCAATGACCCCAATAATCTCATGTTCTGTCTGCAGAGCCATAGAGCCCGCTCTAGCCGCCACAAACGCTGCGGTAGCATGAGGGGTAGTAACAATAATCTCTTTGCTGTGAGGGAGCATCTGATGTACGTCAAGCGCCACATCACCTGTACCTGGAGGAAGATCAAGCAGCATATAATCAAGTTCTCCCCAGCCCACATCACCGAAGAATTGGCGCAGCATTTTGCCAAGCATAGGTCCCCGCCAAATTACCGGACTATTCTCACGGATAAAGAAGCCCATAGACATGACCTTCACTCCGAAACGTTCCACAGGAATAATGATTCCCTCTTCTACAACGGGTCCCTCTTCGATTCCCATCATATCAGGGATGCTAAACCCATAAATGTCCGCATCAATCAATCCAACCTTTTTACCTTTTCTAGCCAAAGCTACTGCCAAATTCACAGTAACTGTAGACTTTCCAACACCGCCTTTACCACTGGCAATGGCGATAAAGTTAACACCAGAGTTCTCATTGATTAATTCATGATCGTCAAGGCCAGCTGCATGTCCCTTAAGTTTCCCCGGTTCATCAACCAACGGCTCTTCCCCAGCACTCTCTCCGCGTAGTAGAGCACGTTCATAATCGGTTGCATCACGCAGCCGGATATGCACATTAGTGACTCCACCCGCTTCAAGTAACTCACGAACCCGTTGTTCTAGGTCCATGCGACTTTGCTCTTCAGGATCCAGACATACGATTGATAAAGATATACGATCTTCTTTAATCATAATGTCACGGATCAGCTGTAGTTCCACAAGGCTTTTTCCGGTTTCCGGGTCTGTTATTGACTGCAGTATTTCCTGGATATGTTCCCTAGTCAGCATGGAAAGCACCTCTGTTTCCTTTCCGGAGGAGAATTCTTCCGGAGTTTTTGTCTATTATAGCATTACCCATCTCCTGATGAGTAGTCCCGGCTACTCGGAAGCATAACGAAGAATGCCACGATATATGCTAGTCGCTACCTTGCGTTGATAAACATCATCTCCGAGCAGAACTGATTCCTGAGGGTGCGACAAAAAACCGACCTCTACAAGGATCGCAGGTATTTTTAATGCTTTTAGTAGATAAACAGTATTTACAGTCTTAGCTACACGATCAGTATTCTCCAGTGTAGTCTTCAGCTCACTCTGTACAAACTCTGCGATAGCTTTATTATCCTTGTGATTGGGATAGTAAAAGGTCTGCGCCCCGCTCCATCGGTTTGAAGGCACACTGTTCATGTGAACGCTTATAAAAAGATCTGCGCCCTTCTCTTCAATGCTTCTTACTCTTTGCTTAAGATCTTCAGTCTTGCGCTTAGAATAGCCCTTAGTGCCCTCCTGAGCCAAATCATAATCCCCCTCACGGGTCATCACAACAATAGCCCCTGCCTGTTGCAGGTAATCACGTAAATAAAGAGAGACTGCAAGATTAATGTCTTTCTCAATTAGCCCTTCCCGGCTAACTGCCCCTCCATCTGCTCCCCCATGTCCAGCGTCGATAGCGATCACTTTACCAGACAAAGGCAGACTCCAATAATTTAACGTTTTGGCAGTAGGCATGTCATACGCTATAATGCCGATCATTATAGCCAGCAGTGTCGCGCCCAGCATACATTTTTTGATACTGCTCCATGAGATCCAGACCGAGACTTTACTGTGTTTTCGGCCAGACATAACAAAGACCCCCTCGTCCCGATAGATAATACTCATTTATATGGGACAAGAAGGCCAAATAGTACTAGCTAACGATGATTAAGCTGTTACTTCTTGAGTCATGCCTTCAATTAGAATCTGCGCAACCTCAGGTCGCGTAAATTCAGGAGGCGGACATTGACCCTCCCGAAGCAAAGCCCGTACCTTTGTACCCGACAAAGTCATATGATCATCACCAGGATGTGGGCAGGTTTTACTGGAAGCCATATTTCCGCATTTTTTACAGAAGAAGCTGTGTTCAAAAAATAATGGAGTAATATCAAGTTCCTCAGCGGTGAAATTCGCGAAAATTTCTTGCGCTTCATAAGTTCCGTAGTAATCACCTACGCCCGCATGGTCACGTCCGACAATAAAATGGGTGCAGCCGTAATTTTTGCGAACCATAGCATGAAAAATCGCTTCTCTCGGACCAGCATAACGCATGGCCGCCGGGAAAACACCTAGAAAGGTACGATCCTCAGGATAATAATTCTCCAAAAGCGCCAGGTAGCTCTTCATTCGTACATTTGCCGGTACATCATCAGACTTCGTCTCACCCACTAGCGGGTTTAAGAACAGAGCGTCTACAACCTCCATAGCGCATTTTTGAATATATTCATGTGCACGATGAACTGGGTTACGCGTCTGGAAGCCTACAACTGTTCTCCAGCCCTTGTCTGCAAATATCTTACGTGTAGCTGAAGGGTCAAAATAAAATTCTCCGAACTTTTCTGGCTGTGGTCTATTCAGCACTGTAATTGGTCCTCCTACATAGATAGCCGGGCGGGCCAACAGCTTACTTACTCCTGGATGTTCAGGGTCTGTTGTTTTGAATACATTTTGCGCTTCAAGGTTTTGATCAACCGTATAAATACTCTCAATATCCAATAAACCGTAGATCTCGCCATCCTCTTCACCGATTAGAGATACCTTGTCTCCAATAGCTAAACCAGAGGCCACATCCTCTTCTACAGCAAGTGTTATTGGAATGCTCCACACTGTGCCATCTGCTAAACGCATGTTTTTGACTACGGAGTGATAATCTTGTTCATTCAAAAATCCAGTCAGTGGAGAAAATGCACCTACCGCTATTAGATCCAAATCAGATAAAGTCCAAGTGTTCACGGCAAGCGCCTTATATTCACGTGCAAGCTCCAGCAATTCTTCTCTTTCTGTACCCTCTACTACACGGTTAACTAATGTTCCGCCATGCGGACGTATTGAAGTCATTATCGTCTCTCCTTCTGTGTTCTCACGGGGATAGGTCTTACTTGTGTAATCCGCACTCAGTCTTCTCTGATCCAGCCCAACGTCCAGCACGCGGATCTTCACCAGGCATAACCTGACGTGTACATTGCTCACAGCCGATACTTGGATAGTTACGGTCATGTAGAGGGTTATAAATTACATCATTTTCACGAATATAGTTCCATACATCCTCGGTTGTCCAATCCGCAATTGGATTAAACTTAACCAAACCAAATTTATAATCATACTCAACCTTTTTGGCATTAGCACGGGTAGGCGCTTGGTCACGACGAATCCCTGTAATCCAAGCTTCATATTGAGATAGGATACGAGTCAGCGGCTCTACTTTACGAATCCCACAGCATTGGTTAGGGTCTACTGTCCATAACGCATCACCGTGTTGAAGTGCTTGCTCCTGCGGAGTGATTTGTGGAGACACTCGTACGAACTCCAGCCCGTATTTATCTGCCATCAAATCTCGGGTCTCATAGGTTTCCTTAAAATGATAATCTGTATCGAGATAAAAGACGTCTGTAGACGGACTAACTTTGTGAAGCATATCAACTAGCACTACATCTTCGGCACCAAAGCTGCAGGCAAAAGTAATGTTAGGAAATGTTTCTACAGCCCAGCGGATAATTTCCTCGGGTGAAGCAGTTTCTAATTCTTCGGCCTTAACTTTGATTAAATCCTCTTTCTCGAGCAGGTTCATTAAGATATTCCTCCATCCAAAATATTAATCGTATGAATAAATGAGGTAAAAGAAGTAATAAAACCAACTAATTCTATATGAAATAGTATATAACTTTTACTGAGGAAGTCAATGCGTTTCAACCGTTAGAATTAGTAAATAGATGCAAAAAAAGCCCATTTCTTGTGGAAAGGGGCTAAACAAGAAAAACCCTTAACCAGAAAGGTTAAAGGTTTCTTATGTGCTTTTTATCCCCCGTATTTTTCTAAGGCTTCTTTAAATATAGTATTTAACGCTTCAGGATACTCACCATAGATTTCTAAATCTTGAGAAGACTCTTCCTCAGACTGTTCCAATATCTTATTCACTTTTGGTTCACTCAAAGGAATTTTACCGTAGTAAACTCCTTTAACAAAATAAACATTAGGATCGGTTAAACTTTTATCTAAGAATAATAGATACTCTTCATTTTCATTCATTAACTGATAACCTTCAATTCCATAGATCAATGTTCCATCTTCTGTTGTTTCGATAGCTCCATTTTCTTGCACTGTAACTTCAGAGCCCTCTACAATATCTTGATTATCGGATTTGAAAATCTGATTAATCTTTATTGCAGATTGCGTATGATAATCAATCGTTTCACCAAATTCATTTTTATCGATAAATGTACTTATGACTTTAGCTTTTGTGCCTTTCAGTATCAATTCAGCCGTGTTGTCTAGCTCATTAAAATCACGATAACCAATAACTTTTGCTTCAGAACTGATAAATGCAGGAGAATTATCTCCCTTTACAGCTTTGTTATTGTTAATGAATCCTGCAGCACCGACAACCAATACGAAAGCCAACACACCTATTGAAAGAAACTTATTTTGTTTTTTCATATATTGACCCCCTTAATCAAATTGGTAAATATGCGCTATACCATCTTTATCATCTTGTACTGGGTAAGTTCCATATAACCAAGCTGGTCCAGAAAGCATAATGGACGGAACTGTATCTTCATGAGTTAAGCCTAGTACATGTCCCATTTCATGAGCAGTGGTTTCTTTTTGTCTATTTCCATCTACTGTCTTGAATCTTACCGTGTTAATTCTAACGATTGATGTAGAGGTTAGTGTACCTGAAGTAGAGGTTTGCGCATAAAATTGTCCAAGATCATTTGTTTCTGACGAAGCGTACCACTTTACGTCAGCAGCAGAGGCTGAAGTTGTTGAAGTAACGTTAATAGACAGTCTACCAGCAGTAAGACCATTCCACGCTGTACTTCCATGTATGGCAGCGGCATTGTAGCCAATTGATGATATAGAGGCATCAAGCCAATATTTAACTTGGTTAGGTCTATCCACTCTGTTTCCGCGAAGTACATAAGCATCTACCTGTGAGATAAAAATCGAAGCAACAACCATTAGAACGATTGAAGACAAAATAAATTTCCTCTTACTCAAAGAACTCTCAATTTCCATAAATTCAACTCCTCCTTTATAACCTTAAACGCCTATAATTGGAAAAAGTTTCTATGATTAAATAAAAAAATTAATAAAAAAAACCTATTCCCGAAAGAATTAGGTTTTTTTGGAACACAGTTCTAAATATAATTCTGTTCTGATATAAAAAAATAAAACCCTTGGCCATATGGCCAAGGGTTGAATTCTGTAGATATTAACGTTTCGAGAACTGAGGCGCACGACGTGCAGCCTTCAAGCCGTATTTCTTACGTTCCTTCATACGTGGGTCACGAGTCAGGAAGCCGGCTTTCTTCAATGCACCGCGATATTCAGGGTCAACTTTAAGCAATGCACGGGAGATACCGTGACGAATTGCTCCAGCTTGACCGGAAATGCCGCCACCATGTGCAAGAACGATTACATCGTAGTTGCCCAGTGTTTCAGTCAGGTTCAAAGGTTGTTTTACGATCATTTTCAGTGTTTCCACACCGAAATATTCGTCCATCTCACGTTTGTTAATGACAATGCGTCCTTCACCCGGTACAAGGCGAACACGTGCTACCGAATGTTTACGACGACCTGTCCCATAGTATTGTACTTGTGCCATGAAACTGTCCTCCTCTATTCTTATCCGCGAAGTTCGTAAACTTCAGGTTTTTGTGCTGCATGTGGATGCTCGGCGCCTGCATATACTTTCAATCTCAGCTTCATGTGGTCCCCTTGACGAGTCTTAGGAATCATACCATGAACCGCGAATTCAATTACGCGTTCTGGTTTAGTATTCAGCAGAGTTTCAGCATTAGTAACTTTCAAACCACCTGGGTGCATCGAGTGACGGTAGTATTTTTTGTTTTGCAATTTCTTACCGGTCAAGTGAATTTTCTCAGCGTTGATTACGATAACGAAATCTCCTGTATCAACGTGTGGAGTGAATTGCGGTTTGTGTTTGCCACGGATCAAAGCAGCGGCTTCGCTGGCCAAACGACCGAGTGTTTTGCCTTCGGCATCAATAATGTGCCAATTGCGTTCAACTTCGTTCGGCTTCGCCATATAGGTGGTACGCATGAATGTTTCCTCCTTGTTCTCGTACGAAAATCTTCTGTTTCGTATATCTTGTTTCTCATTGAATTACGATTATGTGAGTTAAGCAAAGCATTTTTTTGGCATTTTCTCGATCGGGGCTGTGGGATAGCCATCAAGAAAACACAACTTTTATATTACAGTATAAACATAACAAGTGCAAGTGATTTTTAAACATTTAACCTTTTAATCAGGAAGAAATTTATAGAAAAAACTATTCACTTTCAATCTCGTCATATTCAACACTCCACAAAGCTAACCCCATGGCCACAGCTGTTGGACCGGCATGTGATCGATCACATGCTGCCAATATTTCAGCAACCTTATCAGCAGGTATTTTACCTTCCCCCACATGGATCAAAGTCCCCATAATAATGCGAACCATGTGCTGAAGAAATCCACTACCCGTTATATAAGTATGGATAACTCCTTGATCTGATGAAGAGGGTCGGCACATACTGCGGTCTACTTCCATATGAGCTTCAAAGATCGTTCGTACATGAGAAGTCTTCGTAGACCGTCGTGATGCAAACGAAGTGAAGTCATGTGTCCCTATAATTTGCGTTAAGCCTTGCTGCATCGCAGGAATATCCAACTTCACTGGATGGTGAAGCTGCCAGCGCCGCTGAAACGGATCTGGAAACCTGTTGCCATTGATCGTGTATCGGTAAGTTTTACGCTTAGCCCCTCTACGAGAGTGAAACGTTAGCGGAACTTCCCTAGCCTCTGTAACCACGATGTCTTGTGGCAGCCGGGCATTAAGCGCTAGACACCAACGTTCAGTTGGGATTCGAGAGGAGGTTGTAAAGTTAAAAGGCTGGCCATAGGCATGTACTCCGGCATCTGTGCGGCCTGAAGCAGTAATCTTAAGCTTCTCACCTGTCAGATGGAGTATGGCTTGCTCCAGCCGATCCTGAATCGTATTGCCCTGAGGCTGGGTCTGAAAGCCATCATAATTCGTTCCGTCATAATTGACCTTCATCAATAGATTACGCATTCCGTTCTCCTTTTTAAACCGGTCAGCAGAACGTCGATCGAAGCACTGTCTGATCTTCTATTTGAAGAAATGGCTTCGCCGTCCCTAGAAGGACGGCATCCATTTTTCATATATAGAACTACAAGTCCTATAGGATCCTTAATTTCAAAAAAAAGAGCCCCTGCGGGAGCTCCTTCAATTGAACCAAGGTGATTCCCACGGTTATTAGTACAGCAGAGTCTTGCGCCTCTGCAGCACAATAACGCTGATATTTCCCCCATCTTTACTCCAAAGAGGGCTGGATGAAAGGGAAGCATCGGAAATCAATACTTGTGATACTACGCGCGGTCTACCAATTCAAGATAAACCATAGGCGCAGCGTCGCCACGACGAGGTCCTAGTTTAAGGATACGAGTGTATCCACCTGGACGCTCAGTGTAACGAGGAGCAATGTCAGAGAACAATTTTTGAATTGCATCTTGTTCACCATCAACAGTCTCGCGGCGAACAAATGCAGCTACTTGACGACGAGCATGAAGATCACCTTTTTTAGCTTTAGTGATCAGCTTTTCAGCGATAGAACGAACTTCTTTCGCTTTAGCTTCCGTTGTTTGGATGCGCTCGTATAAAAACAGATCCGTTACCATGTCGCGAAATAACGCTTTACGCGCACTGGAATCACGGCCCAATTTTTGGTATGCCATTGTGTTTTCCCTCCTTTACTAAAGCAATCTGCAGCTATTCTTCTGTGCGGAGACCCAAACCAAGTTCCTCAAGCTTTTCCTGAACTTCTTCCAAAGATTTGCGACCAAGGTTACGCACCTTCATCATATCTTCTTCAGTCTTCGTGGTAAGCTCTTGTACGGTATTAATACCAGCACGTTTGAGGCAGTTGTAGGAACGAACAGAAAGATCAAGCTCTTCGATTGTCATCTCAAGTACTTTTTCTTTTTTGTCTTCTTCTTTTTCAACCATAATTTCGGCGTCTTTCGCTTCGTCCGTAAGACCTACGAACAGAACGAGGTGCTCGTTCAAAATTTTGGCTCCGAGGCTTACAGCCTCTTCCGGTCTGATACTTCCATCCGTCCAAATTTCAAGCGTCAATTTGTCGTAGTTAGTCACTTGACCAACACGTGTATTGTCTATGCCGTAGTTAACGCGTGAAATTGGAGTGTAGATGGAGTCAACTGGAATAACACCAATTGGCTGATCGTCACGTTTGTTCCGGTCCGCTTGGACATAGCCGCGACCACGGCCTGCAAAAATACGCATATGAAGTCTCGCACCAGGTCCCAGCGTTGCAATGTGAAGATCCGGATTGAGGATCTCAACATCGCTGTCCGCACGGATATCACCTGCGGTAACGATGCCTTCCCCTTCAGCATCAATCTCGAACACTTTTTCCTCGTCTGAATGAATCTTCAGAGACAAGGCTTTAAGGTTCAGAATGATTTCCGTCACATCTTCCATTACGCCTGGAACGGTCGAGAACTCATGCAGAACGCCGTCAATTTGGACCGAAGTCACTGCGGCTCCTGGAAGCGAAGAAAGCAATATCCGGCGAAGCGAGTTCCCCAGAGTCGTGCCATACCCACGTTCCAGCGGTTCAACTACGAATTTCCCATAGGTACCTTCATCATTAGCTTCTACGGTCTCAATCTTCGGCTTTTCGATTTCTATCACGAGTTTACCCCTCCTTCAACGTCGCTCCTATATGAAACTGTCACCCCATCAGGTGCATCATGTAGTATGCCTAAACACCTATTATTAGCAGATGCGTCAGAATTATACCACATTCACAATACTGATTTCACTATACGCGACGACGCTTAGGCGGACGGCATCCATTGTGAGGAACCGGAGTTACGTCTTTAATAAGGTTAACTTCAAGCCCTGCAGCTTGAAGGGAACGGATGGCTGCTTCGCGGCCCGCGCCCGGTCCTTTAACCATAACCTCAACCGACTTCATGCCGTGCTCCATAGCTGCTTTAGCTGCTGATTCAGCTGCCATTTGCGCTGCGAATGGAGTGGACTTACGGGAACCTTTAAATCCTTGGCCGCCGGAGCTTGCCCAGGAAATTGCATTTCCGTGAGGATCCGTGATGGTAACGATGGTGTTGTTGAACGTGGAACGAATATGTGCCACGCCGGATTCGATATTTTTACGGTCGCGACGTTTGGTACGTACGACTTTTTTCGGTTTAGCCATTGTCTCTTATCCCCCCTTATTATTTCTTTTTGTTTGCTACCGTACGACGCGGGCCTTTCCGGGTACGGGCATTCGTTTTAGTACGTTGACCGCGAACAGGCAATCCACGACGGTGGCGAACACCGCGGTAACAGCCGATCTCAGTAAGACGTTTAATATTTAAGGAAATTTCACGACGCAGGTCACCTTCAACCTTAACCGTTTTGTCGATCGTTTCACGCAGTTTGCTGACTTCATCTTCCGTCAAATCACGGACACGTGTATTAGCGCTAATGCCTGTTTCATTAAGAATTTTCTGAGAAGTCGTTTTACCGATTCCGAAAATATAAGTCAAGGCGATCTCAACGCGTTTGTCACGTGGCAAATCCACTCCAGCTATACGAGCCATTTTACGCTACACCCCCTTCTTAACCTTGTTTTTGTTTGTGTTTCGGATTTTCGCAAATCACCATAACAGTCCCTTTGCGGCGGATTACTTTACATTTCTCGCAAATGGGCTTTACAGAAGGTCTTACCTTCATGTTAATTACCTCCTCAAAGTTTTGCGAAGCAAAACTTTTTTCGTAGTTCCCATCTATTTACGGTAAGTTATACGACCTTTTGATAAATCATAAGGCGATAACTGCACGACCACTTTGTCTCCGGTCAAAATACGGATAAAGTGCATCCGCAATTTACCGGATACATGGGCAAGTATTTGATGACCGTTCTCAAGCTCAACCTTAAACGTTGCATTTGGCAACGGTTCAAGGACAGTACCTTCTACTTCAATGACATCTTCCTTAGCCACAGTTAGTCTCCTTTCTCATCAGCACTTATTCCGGTGGGTCCAGCATACTTCATGACTGCGAATCGCAGCTTTCCGTTTGTTACCCGCCCAGTTTCCTTCAAACTGTCCACAACCTCACTGCTGATGAAGGGTATGAGCTCAAGATGAAGAATATTCTTCTTCTTTGGCCCATCAAACTTACGTTTGTCTCCATCTGCAATGTATACAAATCTGCTATCAACAACTGCGATAACAACGGCTGCCTCTCCGGCATCTTTGCCTTTGAGAATTCTCACTAATTGACCAACCTGCGGGCTGCTCACAGTATTCAAGTGGAGATCACCTACGCATTCAGTTTTGTGAAAATTTCCATGCCGTCCGGAGTAACTGCTACTGTATGCTCGAAGTGAGCACATAGTGAGCCATCAACCGTAACGACAGTCCAGTTATCTTCCAGTGTTCTGACATGTCTCTTTCCTGCGTTTACCATCGGCTCAATCGCGAGCACCATACCCGGTTTCAGACGTGGTCCGCGGTCCGCTATGCCATAATTCGGAATTTGCGGTTCTTCATGCAGTTTTGCCCCAATACCATGACCAACATACTCACGTACGACTGAGAAACCAGCCTCTTCGATGTATTGCTGAATAGCATGGGAGATTGTAAACAAGCGCACATCCGGCTTAACTAACGCCAGTCCCGCGTACAAGGAGCCTTCCGTAACGTCCAGCAAACGCTGAGCCTCTTCGGAAATGCTGCCCACACCGTAGGTCCAGGCGGAATCACCGTGATAACCGCGGTACTCTGCACCGATATCCAGCGTAACAATATCGCCTTCGATCAGTTTACGTTTACCTGGAAATCCATGCACCAATTGTTCGTTGACTGAAGCGCAAATGCTGGCAGGAAAACCGTTGTAGCCTTTGAAAGACGGCACAGCATCTTGACTGCGAATGTATTGATCGGCGATTCTGTCGAGCTCGCCCGTTGTAATGCCAGGCTCAATGGCCTGAGCAATAAGACGGTGACTCTCGGCAACAATTCGACCAGCTTCCCTCATAAAGGCAAGTTCCTGTTCGGATTTACAAATGATCATTACATTAACCCCGCATTAAAGACACGATTTCAGAAGTAACGACATTAATTTCGTTTTCCCCGTTTACCTGACGCAAAAGACCTTTATTATCATAAAACGCAAGCAGCGGCGCTGTTTTATTATCATACTCATCCAGGCGCTTGCCTACACTTTCTTCGTTGTCATCCGGACGTTGATATAATTCACCGCCATCAATGTCGCAAATGCCATCTTGCTTCGGCGGGTTGAAGATTAAATGGTAGGATGCTCCGCAAACGCTGCAGATACGACGTCCAGTAAGACGCGCCATTAGCAATCCACGGTCAACATTCAAGTTGATGACATGATCCAAAGAAGTGTTCAAACGGCTAAGAATATCATCCAGCGCTTCCGCTTGCGAAAGAGTTCTTGGAAAACCATCCAATAGAAATCCTTTTTCGCAATCGGACTGCTGCAGCCGTTCTTCGACTATCCCAATGGTCACATCATCTGGTACAAGCAAACCTTGATCTATAAATGATTTGGCCTTCAATCCAACCGGAGTTTCCTGTTTGATTGCCAAACGGAAAGCATCTCCTGTCGAAATATGAGGAATACCAAATTCTTTAACGATTTCTGCCGCTTGTGTTCCCTTGCCTGCCCCAGGAGGGCCCATGAATAAAATGTTCACGATTTCTCTCTCCCCCCAAAAGTTCGCCACCAAGCAAGAAACAGCATAATAGGTGCCGGGAAGAATAAAAACTTAAGCTTCACCGGAACCTATCACCTATTTATTGATGAAGCCTTTGTAATGGCGTTTGATCAAATGGCTCTCGATCTGCTTCATAGTATCCAATGCCACGCCGATTACGATAAGGAGCGCAGTACCACCAATTCGAACTTCTTTGGGCAATCCGGATAAAGCACCGAAGAACATCGGTAGTACAGAGATCAAAGCTAGGAACAACGCGCCTGACATAGTCAAACGAGACATTACTCTAGTCAGATATTTCTCTGTAGCTTTACCAGGACGGATACCTGGGATGTAACCACCATTCTTCTTCATGTTATCGGCCATCTGCTGAGGATTCATCTGCACGAACGTATAGAAGAACGTAAACCCGATGATCATCACTACATACAGAAGCATACCAAGCGGAGCATCGGTTGCCAAATATTTGGTAATCCATTGTGCCCAGGCATGTGTTGACCAGAAACTGGAGAGAACAACTGGGAACTGAAGCAATGATACGGCGAAAATTACCGGAATTACACCAGCCGCATTAATTTTCAGCGGAATATGTGTATTCTGTCCACCGTACATTTTGTTGCCAACTACGCGTTTAGCATATTGAACAGGAATCTTCCGAATACCTTGCTGCACGAAGATAACTGCTGTAATAATCGCTACAATCACAATCAGCACAATAACGACTTTAAGAATATTCAGGAACACCTGATCCGGCTGAATAAAACTTGAGTTAGCCGTACTTGTGATATATCCCGGTATGGCGGCGACGATTCCCGCAAAAATCAGGATCGAAATCCCGTTCCCGATTCCCTTTTCGGTAATCTGTTCACCAAGCCACATCAAGAAAGAAGTACCTGCCGTCAAGATAATGGCAACCAGCAAGTAATCAGCAAATGTCGCATTCGGCATCATTTGAGTATTGTATATCCGGTTAAACCCTATCGACGTAGCAAAACCTTGGATCAGGGCTAATATCACTGTACCGTAACGAGTGATTTGCGCCAATTGTTTTTTTCCGTGCTCCCCTTGTTTAGCCCATTCAGCAAACTTAGGAACAACATCCATCGACAGCAATTGCACGATGATGGATGCTGTAATGTACGGATAAATACTGATCGCAAATATCGAGAAGTTTTTGAGCGCTCCGCCCGAGAAGGTGTTCAATAGTCCCATCAAAGCGTCACCGCTCTGATTTGCTGTTGCCAGTACATCTTTGTTTACACCAGGAACCGGAACAAACGAACCGATACGGTAGATAAACAGAATGAACAAGGTAAACAGGATCTTTTTGCGCAAATCTTCAACATGCCAGATATTCTTAAGCGTCTTGAACATTAGATCACCTCGGTTTTACCGCCGGCAGCCTCGATTTTCTCTACCGCAGATTGAGAGAACTTATTTGCTTGTACAGTCAATTTTACGGTCAACTCACCGTTGCCGAGAATCTTGATGCCGCTTTTGGAATTCTTGACAACACCAGTTTCAAGCAACAACTGCGGAGTCACTTCAGTTCCTTCTGCAAAGCTATTCAGATCTTCCAGGTTCACAATCGCATACTCTTTACGGGTAGGATTGACGAAACCACGTTTAGGCAGACGACGATAGAGCGGATTTTGTCCACCCTCGAAGCCCGGACGAACACCACCGCCAGAACGTGAGTTTTGACCTTTGTGACCGCGACCGGAAGTTTTACCATTTCCGCTACTAGGACCACGACCAACGCGATTGCGTTCTTTGCGGGAACCAGGAGCTGGAGCAAGTTCATGTAACTTCATCGTTTGCACCTCCTTATGTTTGTTAATTTATGCGAGGCGTTTAGCCTTCAATTTCAGTTACAGATAGCAAGTGACTCACTTTATTGATCATTCCGCGAATTGCAGGACTGTCATTGTGAACCACTGTCGTGTTGAGTTTACGCAGGCCGAGCGTCTTAACAGTAACACGTTGTGTTTCTGGACGTCCGATTACACTACGTACGAGGGTAATTTGCAATTTTGCCATTGACGTTCCCCTCCTTAACCGCGCAATTCTTCGACAGATTTGCCGCGAAGTTTCGCGACCTCTTCAATGCGTTTCAGACGGGAAAGTCCCTCCAAAGTTGCATTGACCATGTTCATGGAATTCGAAGAACCCAGTGATTTTGTCAAAATGTCGCCAACGCCTGCCAATTCCAATACCGCACGAACTGGACCGCCAGCGATAACGCCAGTACCCTCTGATGCTGGTTTCAGCAACACGCGTCCTGCGCCGAAGTGTCCAGTAACGAGATGGGGAATCGAAGTTCCTACGATTGGGATGTGAATCAGGTTTTTCTTGGCGTCTTCAATGCCTTTACGGATGGCATCCGGAACTTCGCCGGCTTTACCGATACCAGCACCGACGTAGCCGTTGCCGTCGCCCACAACAACAAGTGCACTAAAGCTGAAACGGCGTCCGCCTTTTACAACTTTTGCAACACGGTTAATGTGTACAACTCTTTCTGTCAGTTCTAAACTGTTCGGATCTACACGCAAGTCGTTAACCTCCTTTTAAGAATTATTCTAGAATTCAAGACCAGCTTCACGAGCTGCATCAGCCAATGCTTGAATCCGTCCATGGTACAAGTAACCTCCGCGGTCGAATACGACCACTGCATATCCTTTTTCTTTGGCACGCTCAGCGACCAATTGGCCAACTTTCGCTGCAGCTTCAACGCTACCGCCATTACCGATATTAGCGCTCAGATCTTTATCAAGTGTAGAAGCGGATACGATAGTAACCCCTTTAACATCATCGATCAGTTGAGCGTAGATGTGTTTCGAAGAACGGAATACGTTCAAACGTGGACGCTCAGTAGTTCCCTGGATCTTCTTACGAACACGCAGGTGTCTTTTGAGACGAGCCTTGTTTTTATCTTCTTTTGTAATCATGACTTCCCTTTCACTCCCTTCAGTTTGCCGTAAACAGCTTCACTTTAAGATGCACGGGGTATCTTACAATTAAGTTTAAACTGGTTATTTCTTCTTACCAGCTTTACCTTCTTTGCGGATGATACGCTCGCCTTCATATTTGATACCTTTACCTTTATACGGTTCTGGTTCACGAACGGAACGGATTTTAGCAGCGTATGCGCCAACGCGTTCTTTATCGATACCTTTAACGATGATCTTCGTGTTCGCAGGAACTTCGAACTCGATACCAGCTTCCGGTGTAATTTCAACCGGGTGGGAATAACCAACGTTCAGAACGATTTTATCTCCGGATTTGCTTGCACGATATCCGACCCCAACCAGTTCCAGAGATTTCGAGAAACCTTCAGTCACACCTGCTACCATGTTGTTGACAACGGAGCGGGTTGTGCCGTGAAGTGAACGATGCAATTTGTTATCCGACGGGCGAACAACGGTAATTTCGTTATTTTCAACTGTAACCTTCATGTCTTTATGAAGCTCACGAGTCAAAGAACCTTTTGGACCTTTTACTGTAATAACGGCGTTGTCCAAAGTGACATCTACACCGCTAGGTACTGCGATTGGTTTGCGACCAATACGAGACATGTGTTGCACCTCCTTATCTTGTGACGTTTATTACCAAATGTAGCAGACAACTTCTCCGCCAGATTTTGATTGACGAGCTTCTTTGTCGGTCATAACTCCCTTAGATGTGGAGATAATCGCGATTCCTAGACCACCGAGTACACGAGGCACTTCATTGCTCTTCGTGTATACGCGAAGGCCTGGTTTACTGATTCTTTTCAAACCAGAAATAACACGCTCTTGGTTAGGGCCGTATTTCAAGAAGATACGGATAATCCCTTGTTTGCTATCTTCAACGAATTCCGCATCGCGGATGAAACCTTCACGCTTCAAAATGTCAGCGATTTGTTTCTTCATAGTAGAAGCAGGCATTTCTACCGTCTCGTGACGCACAATGTTAGCGTTACGAATACGAGTAAGCATATCTGCAATAGGATCAGACATAGTCATGTGTGTAAACCTCCTTCCCGTTTATAAACTTCTTACCAACTTGCTTTTTTCACGCCAGGGATCTGGCCTTTATAAGCTAATTCACGGAAACAAATTCTGCAAATTTTGAACTTTTGCAGTACCGAATGTGGACGACCACAACGTTCGCAACGTGTATATGCACGTACTTTAAACTTAGGCGTACGTTGTTGTTTAACTTTCATCGAAGTTTTTGCCACTTAGCCTGACACCTCCTAAACATTTTCGGAGAAAATGGATTAACCGACTTTATTTTGCGAAAGGCATTCCCAGCTGACCCAGCAGCTCGCGGGATTCCTCGTCCGTCTTAGCAGTCGTTACAATAACGATGTCCATACCGCGGACTTTATCCACTTTGTCATATTCGATCTCGGGGAAGATCAATTGTTCTTTAAGACCAAGTGTGTAGTTACCACGGCCGTCAAAGGCTTTAGTGGAAACACCACGGAAGTCACGTACACGTGGAAGTGTTACGTTGAACAATTTGTCCAAGAAGTAATACATACGCTCTCCGCGCAGTGTTACTTTAACCCCAATCGGCATATTTTCGCGTAGTTTGAAACCAGCGATGGATTTTTTAGCTTTAGTGATTACTGGTTTTTGACCAGCGATCAACTGCATGTCATTAACTGCAGCATCAAGTACTTTGGAGTTTTGAACAGCGTCACCCACACCCATGTTGATGACAACCTTCTCGATCTTAGGCACTTGCATAACAGTTGTATAGTTAAACTTCTGCATCAAAGCAGGTGTAATTTCGTTAAGAAAACGTTCTTTCATTCTTGCTGCCATGAAGATTTAACCTCCTTTCTTAAGGGCTAGATTAGTCGATAATCTCTCCGGATCTTTTAGCAATCCGAACTTTTTTACCATTGTCCAAAACTTTGTAACCGATACGGGTTACTTTGCCGGTCTTCGGATCGATGTGCATTACGTTGGACACATGAATCGAAGCTTCCTGCTCAATAATTCCACCCTGTGGATTCAGCTGGTTCGGCTTTTG
The DNA here is from genome assembly GCF_038002725.1 of Paenibacillus sp. FSL H7-0323. NCBI lineage: Bacteria > Bacillati > Bacillota > Bacilli > Caryophanales > Paenibacillaceae > Paenibacillus > Paenibacillus sp. FSL H7-0323. The sequence continues at coordinate 4,236,605 of NZ_JBBODB010000001.1, forward strand.
GTGTTTTTTCACCATATTGACGCCTTCTACCAGAACGCGGTTTTCACGAGGATAAGCAGCGATGACACGGCCTTTTTTGCCTTTGTCTTTACCACTGATCACAAGCACCACGTCATCTTTCTTCACGTGCAGTTTATTGTTATGGGATTCCAGAACTTTTTTCACTCTAGGCATTTATTACACCTCCTATAACTAACCTTCAACTTATTGGTGCCGTGTTTATTAGATAACTTCCGGTGCCAAGGAAACGATCTTCATGTAGTCTTTATCGCGAAGTTCGCGAGCAACTGGTCCAAAGATACGTGTTCCACGAGGGCTTCTGTCGTCTTTAACAACAACAGCTGCATTTTCGTCGAATGCGATGTAAGATCCATCTTTACGACGAACGGAACGTTTCGTACGAACAACTACCGCTCTAACAACATCACCTTTTTTGACAACGCCGCCTGGTGTTGCTTGTTTAACGGAACAAACGATCAAATCACCGATTGCTGCTGTACGGCGTCCAGTACCACCCAGTACGCGGATACACATCAGTTCCTTCGCACCAGAGTTGTCAGCCACATGCAAACGTGTAAATGGTTGAATCATTATAATTTCCTCCTTCCGGAAAAACTCTCTTGATTATCTTAGATGATAACCGCTGCTTCTACCACTTCAACTAGTCTCCAACGTTTGTCCTTAGACAACGGACGAGTTTCCATGAGTTTTACGGTATCGCCAATCTTTGCAACATTTCCCTCATCATGTGCTTTGAATTTCTTCGTAGACTTGATGCGTTTGTGGTACAAATTGTGTTTCTTATAGGTTTCAACAGCAACTACGATGGTTTTATCCATTTTATCACTGACCACTTTACCGATTAGCACTTTACGTGCATTACGTTCTTCACTCATTAGTTAGCCTCCTTCCTGAATACGGATCTGCGATCCGTCTCACTTAACTAATCCCAAGCACTCTTTGATGGATCACGGTTTTAGCACGAGCTATTTCCTTACGCACGTCACGAATCCGAGTTGGGTTGTCCAATTGGCCAGTTGCCAATTGAAAACGGAGATTAAAAAGTTCCTCTTTGAATCCAGCGATCTTTTGTTCAATCTCAGCAGTGGTTAAGTTGCGAAGTTCATTAGCTTTCATTTGCTTCACCACCCAATTCTTCACGTTTCACAAACTTAGTCTTTACAGGCAGCTTGTGAGCGGCAAGACGCATCGCTTCACGAGCGATTTCTTCCGACACGCCTCCGAGTTCGAACATAATCTTGCCCGGTTTAACTACGGCTACCCATTTCTCAACGTTACCTTTACCACTACCCATACGAACCTCGAGAGGCTTTTGAGTAATAGGTTTATCTGGGAAAATCTTGATCCAAACTTGACCGCCACGTTTGATATAACGTGTCATCGCGATACGAGCAGCTTCGATCTGACGGTTAGTGATCCAAGACGGTTCAAGTGCAACCAGGCCGAATTCGCCGAAGTTCAATTCAGTACCGCCTTTTGCCATACCCTTCATGTGTCCGCGTTGTTGCTTGCGGTGTTTTACGCGTTTTGGTACCAACATGATTAGTTGCCTCCTTCCTGAGCAGCTTGTTTCTTAGCTGGGGGAAGAACTTCTCCACGGTAGATCCATACTTTTACGCCGATAAGACCGTAAGTTGTATGTGCTTCAGCCGTTCCGTAATCGATATCGGCACGAAGCGTATGAAGTGGAACTGTTCCTTCGCTATAACCTTCTGAACGAGCAATCTCAGCTCCGCCAAGACGTCCGCCCACTTGAGTTTTAATCCCTTTTGCGCCAGAACGCATAGTTCTTTGAATCGCTTGTTTGAGGGCACGACGGAACGATACACGACGTTCCAATTGTTGAGCAATGCTCTCAGCTACAAGAATTGCATCCAATTCAGGGTGCTTGATTTCATTGATGTTGATGTGTACTTTTTTGCCACCAGCGATTGCTGTAACTGCGCTGCGAAGTACTTCTACTTCTGCTCCGCCTTTACCAATAACCATACCTGGTTTAGCTGTATGAATTGTAACGTTCACGCGGCTAGCCGCTCTTTCGATCTCGATATGGGAAACAGCGGAATCCTTCAATTTGCCTTTAAGGTATTCCCGGATTTTGACGTCTTCCATCAGAAGAGTACCGAAATCTTTTCCTGCATACCATTTAGATTCCCAATCGCGAATAATACCGATTCGGAGTCCGATTGGATTTACCTTTTGACCCACGTGTTATCCCTCCTTATTTCTCAGATACCACCAGTGTAATGTGGCTCGTGCGTTTATTAATCCGACTTGCGCGGCCCATGGCGCGCGGACGGAAACGTTTCATAGTAGGTCCTTGGTTAACGAAAACCTCGCTAACGAACAAACTGTTCACGTCCAAAGAATAGTTATGCTCAGCATTCGCAATTGCCGAATTAAGCAACTTTTCAACGACCGGAGAAGCGGATTTCGGAGTGTGGCGAAGAATAGCAATTGCTTCCCCCACTTGCTTACCGCGAATCAAGTCAACAACCAGTTTCGCTTTACGAGCGGAAATTCGCACCGATCTTGCATGTGCTTTTGCTTCCATTGTTTAACCTCCTTTCAAACAGAGACCTTATTATTATCTTCTTGTTTTCTTATCGTCACCCGCGTGGCCTTTGTAAGTACGTGTTGGCGCGAACTCGCCCAACTTGTGACCTACCATATCTTCTGTTACGTATACAGGCACGTGTTTACGGCCGTCATATACACCAAACGTATGTCCGATAAACTGAGGGAAAATGGTTGAGCGACGGGACCAAGTTTTAACAACAACCTTTTTCTCAGCCTCGTTCAGTTCCTCAACTTTTTTAAGCAGGTAGCCATCGATAAACGGCCCCTTCTTTAAACTGCGACCCATGTGTGAATCCTCCCTTCATCCGGTTCTTCAAACCGCGAATCGACGCTTCGCGCTTTATTAACTTGCCAGAAGCGTCTTATTTAGTGCGGCGGCGAACGATATATTTATCAGATGCCTTGTTTTTCTTACGCGTTTTGTAACCAAGGGTTGGTTTGCCCCATGGAGACATTGGCGATTTACGTCCGATTGGAGCGCGACCTTCACCACCACCGTGTGGGTGATCGTTAGGGTTCATTACTACCCCGCGAACTTCAGGACGACGGCCGAGCCAGCGACTACGTCCAGCTTTACCGATTTTGATCAATTCGTGATCTTCGTTACCTACGGAACCGATAGTTGCACGGCATACGCTAAGGATCTTACGAACCTCACCGGATGACAAACGAACGGAACAGTATTTTTCTTCTTTACCAAGCAATTGAGCTTCTGTACCAGCTGCACGAACCAATTGTCCGCCTTTACCTGGTTTCAACTCAATGTTGTGGATAACTGTACCTACTGGAATGTTCTCCAGTGGAAGACTGTTACCAATTTTGATGTCAGCCGCAGGACCGGACTCTACTTTATCCCCAACTCTTAGACCTTTAGGAGCGATGATATAACGTTTCTCTCCATCAGCATAGTGGATCAAAGCAATATTAGATGTGCGGTTCGGGTCATACTCGATTGTAGCAACGCTACCTGGTATGCCGTCTTTAGTCCGCTTGAAGTCGATAATACGGTATTTACGTTTATGTCCGCCGCCATGGTGACGAACCGTAATTTTACCTTGGTTGTTGCGTCCCGCATGTTTGAACAGCGGAGAAAGCAACGATTTCTCTGGCTGGTTTGTTGTAATTTCTTCAAACGTAGACACGGACATAGCGCGTCTTGCCGGAGAGGTCGGTTTGTACTTTTTGATTGGCACTGTAGTTCCCTCCTTACTTCAACAGAGTATTATTCTACCGCTTCAAAAAATTCAAGCGGTTTGCTGTCCGGGCTAAGCTTAACGATGGCTTTTTTCCACTCTGGAGTGTAACCAGAATATTTACCATAACGTTTCAGTTTGCCAGGTACGCGCATTGTGTTCACATTAGTTACTTTTACTTTGAAAATAGCCTCGACAGCTTTTTTGATTTCGGTTTTGTTAGCACGGATATCCACTTCAAAAGCGTATTTCATTTCGCTCATGTAGTCGGAAGTACGTTCCGTAATCACCGGACGTTTGATAATATCACGAGGATCTTTCATTACGCGAACACCTCCTCTACCTTCAGAACTGCTTCTTTAGTGATGATCAGTTTGTCGTACGTCAGTACGTCAAGAACATTAATGCCGTCAGCCGCTACGAATTTCACCCCAGGGATGTTACGAGCGGAAAGTGCTACGTTATCATCATAGCTAGTAGCTACGATCAACGCTTTACGATCTACTTTCAGGTTGTTCAAGATTGCTGCGAATTCTTTCGTCTTCGGAGCATTCATTGTCAAGCTATCCAATACGATAATGTCATTCTCGAGTACTTTCGAGGACAAAGCCGATTTGATCGCCAAACGACGAACCTTCTTAGGCAGTTTCCAGGAATAGCTACGTGGTGTTGGTCCGAAGACAACGCCGCCGCCTTTCCATTGTGGAGAACGAATGGAGCCTTGACGAGCGCGACCTGTACCTTTTTGTTTCCAAGGTTTACGTCCACCGCCACGAACTTCAGAACGTCCTTTTACTTTGTGTGTACCACGACGTAGGGAAGCTCTTTGCATAAGCGCAGCTTCATGTAGAACGTGCTCATTCGGTTCAATACCGAATACTGTATCGCTCAGTTCCACTTCACCAACTTCGTTGCCACTAATATTAAAAAGTGTTACTTTTGGCATTTCATGTTCCTCCTTTCTTCAATAATTATTTCTTAACGGTTTGTTTAACTTTCACGAAGCTGTTTTTAGGACCTGGGATAGCGCCTTTAACCAGCAATACGTTACGTTCAACATCAACCTTGATAATTTCAAGCTTTTGAACCGTAATAGTCGTGTGACCCATATGTCCTGGAAGGCGTTTGCCCTTAGGAACACGGTTAGCTTGGATAGAACCCATGGAACCCGGTCTTCTGTGGTAACGCGATCCGTGTGCCATTGGTCCGCGGCTTTGTCCCCAACGTTTGATGTTACCTTGGAAACCTTTACCTTTAGATGTACCAGTTACGTCAACAAATTCGCCCTCAGCAAAGATATCAGCCTTCAGCTCTTGTCCAACCTCGAGAGACCCGAGATCAACACCGCGAATTTCACGAACGTAGCGCTTAGGTGTTGCATTTGCCTTTTTGGCGTGACCCTGTTCAGGCTTATTGGAGCGTTTTTCTTTTTTATCAGAAAAGCCCAATTGCACTGCTTCATATCCGTCGATATTCAGGTCTTTCTTTTGCAGTACTACACAAGGTCCTGCTTCGATAACAGTAACAGGAATTACGTTACCTTCTGGAGTAAACACTTGAGTCATACCGAGTTTTTTTCCTAAGATACCTTTCAATGTTGACACCTCTTTTCTTTTCCTAAGTTACTTAAAATAGAATTACAATTTGATTTCGATATCTACACCGGACGGTAGATCCAAGCGCATCAAGGCATCCACAGTTTGTGGTGTTGGGTTCACAATATCGATCAAACGTTTGTGAGTCCGTTGTTCAAACTGTTCACGGGAATCCTTGTACTTGTGTACCGCACGGAGAATAGTAATGATTTGCTTCTCAGTTGGTAACGGAATCGGCCCGGACACACCTGCACCCGAACGTTTTGCTGTTTCAACAATCTTCTCAGCGGATTGATCAAGAATTCTGTGGTCGTATGCTTTCAAGCGAATACGAATTTTTTGCTTTGCCATTTTAGTCCCTCCTTCTATCGCCCAATTTGGTATCGGACATACTCCGTGAAAATTTTCTGACCTCGTCCCCATGGCAAAGGGGCCGGGTGTGTCAGTAACCTCTCACATCATCGCAACGTCTCAGAACAACATTTATTATTATATATAATAGGCAGCAGTATTGCAAGCGAAAATAGAAAAACAACGCATATTTTTTTCATGCGCTGTTCTTCTACTATATATATGTTAAAGATTCTCTGTGGCAGACTTAAAAAACTCTGCGGAGGAAGCAGTCTGAGCCGTTGCTGTTCCGATCCCCTCAATGGTTTGGATTAAGGTTCTTATTTCTTCTTCCACTATTACAATCTCCTGTGTACTGCTACGCATAGCGTCTACAATATCAGAGAACAAAAGACTAGTCTCGACCGATTGGTGCTTCCCATTCTTAGTTAACTCCTGCACCTTACGAATCTCTTCTACAACCTGCTGAGTGAGTAGACCTGATTTATTTGTTAGCTCTACGATCTGAATTACAGTACTCTTAGTATCCTCTGCAAGTCGGCTAACTTCTTGAGCAACCACACTAAAACCTCTACCATGCTCACCGGCTCTAGCGGCTTCAATCGTTGCATTAAGTGAGAGGATTTTAGTCTGATCGGCAATTTCCCTTACTGAGTTCACAATTTTTTGAATTTGCTTAGAGGAATCGCTTAACTCAATGATCGAGTCTTCCATCTCACTGGTGGTCTGATATATAAGATTAATTTGCTCAGTCAAATCACCCAAGTGTTCATGCCCATCTGTAGCTAATCCCTGTGACTCCAGGGCGGATGCAGCCGTACGTTGGAATGTTCTACTTACTTCATTGCTGCTTGCCACTAGCTGCTTTACAGCAGCATTAGTATCGATGCTATAATCTATCAATTCAACGCTAAACTCTGAAATTTTTTGTTTTAATTCATTTTTCACCAATAGATATTGCTCTTCCTTCTCTTTTATGTTCTCCTTCTCATATTCTTCTAGAACCAGCTGCTGCTCAAGGTTAAGGAGTTTGGTCACGGTCTGAACCACTCGAAGGCGTGTATTATCATCGTTTGTTTCATTATATATAACGCGTATAAATACGTTCTGAAGATTCTGAAAAGCAGATAAGTACCATTTGGGCTCAAGCCCTACTTTTTTATGAATATTAGCGATCATTAGACGCTTTGCTATATACTCATCATCAACCTTTCCATTAAAAATCTCTAGAATATGCCCACGAAGAGTAGTTTTTAACCTGTCTATACTGCTATGCTCTAAAATAATAGCTTCAAGTTTATTTACGCCTAATACCGAATTGTAAAATTGATCAATGATATAGTCTATATTCTGCTCAACAACAGGTTTCACCCTGCGTAGTAAGTTCAAATCTGCTTCAGTTAGATCAATCATTCTCATCTGCTCGTTAAGCTCACCATGTCCCTCCAGCTTATGAAAAGACCCTGCCACAGAATGATTCTGATCCTTGAAGTCTAAGGAATGAGAGGCAGGAGAATCCACATTATTATTACGTGCAGTTAACGCATGCATGAAGGAAAAAGGACATTTCCCCATATTACCACTCTCCCACAATTCCTATTATTTTACATTATTATTCCTCCTTCATTTTACTCTATCATTAGTATAATTGTAAACAATTGATTGTTGTAATTTGACGAATTATGTAGAAAAAGATCATATTGTTATACTTTATTATCAATTGGTGTCGAATAATACATTATTCTCAGAAAAAACAAAAAAGCCCCTGATTCTCCGCAAGAAGAATCAGGGGTGTTTGTAATTCGGAATCTACCCGCAGATAGAAGTCGAATTATTATTTTTGGATAGAAGCTACGCTACCAGCACCAACTGTACGGCCACCTTCGCGAATGGAGAATTTAGTACCTTCTTCAATAGCGATTGGGGAGATCAGTTGTACGGTTACGGAGATGTTATCACCAGGCATAACCATTTCAGTACCTTCTGGCAAGTTGATGATACCAGTTACGTCAGTTGTACGGAAGTAGAACTGTGGACGGTATCCAGTGAAGAAAGGCTTGTGACGGCCACCTTCTTCTTTTGTCAGAACGTAAATTTGAGCAGTGAACTCAGTGTGTGGTTTAACGGAGTTCGGCTTAGCCAATACTTGGCCACGCTCGATCATGTTACGGTCAACACCACGAAGCAATGCTCCGATGTTGTCCCCAGCTTGAGCGGAATCCAGCAATTTACGGAACATTTCTACGCCCGTAACTACGGATTTCTTAGTATCTTCGTGAATACCAACGATTTCGATTTCTTCTCCGACTTTAACTGTTCCGCGTTCTACGCGACCAGTTGCCACAGTACCACGGCCAGTGATGGAGAATACGTCTTCGACAGGCATCAAGAAAGGCTTGTCAGTTTGACGCTCAGGAAGTGGAATGTACTCATCGATTGTTTCAAACATTTCGATGATTTTTTTAGCGTAATCGCCATCTGGGTTTTGCAGAGCTTCACGAGCAGAACCACGGATGATTGGAGTATCGTCGCCTGGGAAGTCATACTCGCTAAGCAAGTCGCGAACTTCCATTTCAACCAATTCCAACAACTCTTCGTCTTCAACCATGTCGCATTTGTTCAAGAAGACAACGATGTAAGGAACGCCTACTTGACGGGACAACAGGATGTGCTCGCGAGTTTGTGGCATTGGGCCATCAGCTGCGGATACAACCAGGATAGCTCCGTCCATTTGCGCTGCGCCAGTGATCATGTTTTTAACATAGTCGGCGTGACCAGGGCAGTCTACGTGAGCGTAGTGACGGTTAGGAGTTTCATATTCAACGTGGGAAGTGGAGATTGTGATACCACGTTCGCGCTCTTCAGGAGCTTTGTCGATTTGATCGAATGCGATAGCTGCGCCACCGTAAGTTTTGGACAATACAGTAGTGATTGCAGCAGTCAGAGTCGTTTTACCATGGTCGACGTGACCAATAGTACCGATGTTAACGTGCGGTTTGTTACGTTCAAACTTTGCCTTTGCCATTTGAACAGTTCCTCCTTAATGTGGGGTTCCTTATATTTGAGCCGCCCGCATACCTGTAATCTTAGATGACTGAGTGTTTATACCCGGGACGGCAAGTTAAAACTGGTAATTATTCAGCGCCTTTGTTCTTTGCAGCGATCTCTTCCGCAATGGATTTAGGAACTTCTTCATAGTGAGAAAGCTCCATTGAGAATACGCCACGTCCTTGTGTACCAGAACGAAGTGTTGTAGAGTATCCGAACATTTCGGAAAGAGGCACCTTAGCACGGATAATTTGCGCTCCACCACGGGAATCCATACCTTCGATACGGCCACGGCGGGAGTTCAGCATACCCATTACATCACCCATATATTCCTCAGGAACAGTTACTTCTACTTTCATGATTGGCTCAAGCAGGACAGGCTTACACTTGTCTTTAGCTGCTTTGAGTGCCATCGAACCGGCAATTTTAAATGCCATTTCGTTGGAATCGACATCATGATAAGAACCATCTACGATGGTAGCTTTAACGTCTACTAGCGGGAAGCCAGCAAGTACGCCGTTTTTCATTTGTTCTTCAATACCCGCAAGTGCAGGAGCGATGTACTCTCTAGGAACCGAGCCACCAACAACTTTACTTTCGAATTTGCTACCAGTACCTGGTTCGAGGGGTTCAAATTCAACCCATACGTGACCGTATTGACCACGACCACCAGATTGGCGTACAAATTTACCTTCGACTCGAGCAGGTGCCTTGAACGTTTCGCGGTAAGCTACCTGTGGTTTACCCACATTGGTTTCTACTTTGAACTCACGACGCATACGGTCGATGATGATGTCCAAGTGAAGTTCACCCATACCAGCCAGGATTGTTTGGCCTGTTTCTTCATCAGTGTGAGCACGAAGAGTTGGATCCTCTTCAGTCAACTTTCCGAGAGCAACGCCCATTTTATCTTGGTCAGCTTTAGTTTTTGGTTCAACAGCGATCTCGATAACTGGATCAGGGAAGTTCATTGATTCCAGAATTACTGGATTCTTCTCATCACACAGTGTATCACCTGTACTGGTATCTTTCAAACCAACAGCAGCTGCGATGTCGCCAGAATACACGATGGAAATTTCTTGACGGCTGTTCGCATGCATTTGAAGGATACGACCAATACGTTCACGCTTGTTCTTAGTAGCATTAACTACGTATGATCCGGACTCAAGTACGCCTGAGTAAACACGGAAGAACGTAAGTTTACCAACATAAGGGTCTGTCATGATTTTAAATGCCAAAGCTGCAAACGGCTCTTCATCCGAAGAGTGACGAACAGCTTCTGTACCGTCATCAAGATGTCCAGTAATAGCTGGAACGTCAAGAGGAGATGGCAAGTAATCAACAACAGCATCCAGCATAAGCTGAATCCCTTTGTTTCGGTAGGAAGATCCAGCAATTACAGGGAACAATTTAACTTCAACTACGCCTTTGCGAATTGCAGCTTTAATTTCCGGAATTGTAATTTCTTCGCCTTCCAAATACTTCATAGTCAGATCCTCATCAAGTTCAGCAACTTTCTCGATCAACTCGAGACGCAGCTCCTCAACTTTGGCCAAATATTCTTCCGGAATATCCGTTACTTCGATGTTTTGGCCCAGATCATCTCTGAACATGTGTGCTTTTTGCTCAACTAGGTCGATAATACCAGTGAAATCACTTTCTGCACCAATTGGCAATTGAATAGCAACTGCATTGGCTTGAAGGCGATCACGCATAGTTTCGATTACGTTAAGGAAATCCGCACCGATAATGTCCATTTTGTTTACATATGCAATCCGGGGAACGTTATAACGGTCAGCTTGTCTCCATACGGTTTCAGACTGAGGCTCAACGCCCTCTTTTGCACTAAATACACCAACTGCCCCATCCAATACACGCAGGGAACGTTCAACTTCAACAGTGAAGTCAACGTGTCCTGGGGTATCAATGATATTGATGCGGTGACCTTTCCACGCAGCAGTCGTAGCAGCGGACGTAATCGTGATTCCGCGCTCTTGTTCTTGCTCCATCCAGTCCATTGTAGCAGCACCCTCGTGAACTTCACCGATTTTGTGCGTACGGCCTGTATAGAAAAGAATCCGCTCTGTGGTAGTTGTTTTACCAGCATCAATATGCGCCATGATCCCGATGTTACGTGTATTTTTTAAGGAGAACTCTCTAGCCATGAAATGGATCTCCCTTCAAAATATAAGTTATTTGAATGACCTTTATCCTACCAACGGTAGTGAGCGAACGCTTTGTTTGCTTCAGCCATTTTGTGTGTATCTTCACGTTTCTTAACAGAAGCGCCTGTGTTGTTGGAAGCGTCGATGATCTCAGCCGCCAAACGCTCTTCCATAGTCTTCTCACCGCGGTTGCGAGAGTAGTTTACGAGCCAACGTAATCCCAGAGCAGTACGTCTCTCTGGTTTAACCTCGATAGGTACTTGATAGTTAGCACCACCGACACGACGAGCTTTGACTTCCAAAACCGGCATGATATTCTTGATGGCAGCTTCGAAAACTTCCATCGGATCTTTACCCGTACGTTCTTCAATCAATTTGAATGAATTGTACAGAATGCTTTGAGCGACACCTCTTTTACCACCCAGCATAATGCGGTTAATCAAACGAGTAACCAACTTGCTATTATACAACGGATCTGGCAATACGTCTCTCTTTGTAACTGGACCTTTGCGTGGCATGGATATCCCCCTTTCTTAAATGTTTATTATTCAGATATTGTTATCTTACTTCTTAGCTTTAGGACGTTTTGCACCGTATTTAGAACGAGCTTGCATCCGGTTAGCTACACCTGCTGTATCCAAAGCACCACGAACGATATGGTAACGAACCCCTGCAAGGTCCTTTACTTTACCTCCGCGAAGCAATACAACACTGTGCTCTTGTAAGTTATGTCCGATACCCGGGATATAAGCTGTTACCTCGAGACGGTTCGTCAAACGAACACGGGCATATTTACGAAGCGCTGAGTTTGGTTTACGTGGAGTCATTGTGCCTACACGAGTGCACACACCGCGTTTTTGCGGAGCGCTCAAATTTGTAGCCTCACGCTTGAGGGCGTTATACCCTTTTTGAAGAGCGGGAGATTTAGATTTTTCGATTTTGGCTTGACGGCCTTTACGAACCAATTGGTTAATTGTTGGCATGTTGTTGCCACCCCCTTCCTGAAATGATAGTCGATTTAAGAACTCTAAGCCCACAGACCCAGGCGGTTCATAAAAAGACAAATGAAAAGTTCTTGCCGCTGGTGTTCACCCCAGTACAAAAACATTTCTGTAGCTATTGTTTTAAGACGGCTGCCATCGCAGCGCCAACTTCTATTCCGCAGGCCTTGCCCAAATTCAGCATCGTATCCACATATGTGATCTTAACACCTTGTTTGTTACAAAGCAAAACTATCCTGGAAGTAAGCCTTTGATCTCCGTCCTCTGCCACATAGACTTCTGCGGCTAGGCCCAACTCTACCGCCTTGACGGTTTGTTTGGTACCGATCTTGACCTGAGCATCCTGTAGTCCTCTATCATCAGTCATTCTCTTTACCTCCAATGAACAAGGATAACATGGCTACTCACGCACCTTAGACATTTTAGCATTATCAATAGATGGTGTCAAGAAATTCAGCAACAATTTTTATAGAAATTATACACAGCAGAACACTCATGCCACACCTATGAGTAGGTATGACATGAGCACACTACCATGATTGCTAATTTATTCAGCAGGAACCGTCTCTAAAGATTCAAGTTCGCTTTCTGCATTTGGATCACTTAGCTTAACGTTACGGTAACGGTTCATCCCAGTACCTGCAGGAATCAACTTACCGATAATAACATTTTCTTTAAGTCCAAGCAACTTATCTACTTTACCTTTGATAGCAGCGTCTGTTAGGACACGAGTAGTTTCTTGGAATGATGCAGCTGACAAGAAGGAATCAGTTTCAAGAGACGCCTTGGTAATACCGAGCAAGACTGGTTTAGCAACAGCAGGCTCTTTACCAGACAAGATAGCTTCCTTGTTAGCACCTTCGTACTCATGAATATCCGCAAATGCACCTGGCAACAGACTTGTGTCACCTGCGTCAATGATACGGATCTTCCGAAGCATTTGCTTGATCATAACTTCAATGTGCTTATCATTGATCTCAACGCCTTGGTTACGGTATACACGCTGTACTTCTTGCAGAATGTAGTTTTGTACCCCACGGATCCCTTTGATACGCAGCATTTCTTTAGGGTCAATCGAACCGTCTGTCAGCTCATCGCCGGCTTCTATTTCTTGGCCTTCGCTAACACGTAGACGTGAACCATAAGTAATGGAATAAGTCTTGGATTCTGCTTCACCTTGAACCTCGATTTCGCGACGGTCTTTGGTTTCACGGATTTCCTTAATTACGCCATCGATCTCACTGATTGTAGCTTGACCTTTAGGGTTACGAGCTTCAAACAACTCCTGAATACGCGGCAAACCTTGAGTGATGTCATCACCAGCAACACCGCCGGTATGGAACGTACGCATTGTAAGCTGGGTTCCTGGTTCACCGATAGATTGTGCGGCAATAATACCAACTGCTTCACCAATCTCAACGTGTTTACCAGTTGCCAAGTTACGTCCGTAACATTTCTTACAAACACCATGACGGGCACGGCAGCTCAGTACAGAACGAATTTGCAGCTTAGTTACACCTGCGTTTACAATTGCCTCCGCTTTATCGGAGTCAATCAAATCATTGCGGTGAACAATGATTTCGCCTGTTTCTGGGTGACGAACAGTTTCGAAGCAGTAACGACCTTCAATACGGTCATACAGATCTTCGATAACTTCTTTACCATCCTGAATACGACTAACTGTGAAGCCTTTATCGGTTCCACAATCTTCTTCACGGACAATAACGTCCTGGGCAACGTCAACAAGACGACGAGTCAGATACCCTGAGTCAGCGGTACGAAGTGCGGTATCGGCAAGACCTTTACGCGCTCCGTGAGTGGAGATAAAGTACTCCAAGACGGTAAGACCTTCACGGAAGTTCGCCTTGATTGGCAATTCGAAAATCCGACCTGAAGGTGTTGCCATCAGACCACGCATCCCACCCAGCTGAGTGATCTGCGATTTGTTACCACGCGCTTTAGAGTCAACCATGAGCATGATAGAGTTGAAACGGTCCATCGACTTAAGCAGGATGTTCGTAAGATCATCCTTAGTCTTCGACCAGATCTCAATAACACGGTCATACCGTTCGTCATTGGTGATCAAACCACGGCGATATTGGTTAGCAACCACATCAACCTTAGCTTCAGACTCTTTCAGGATGGTAACTTTCTCCTCAGGGACAATAACGTCCGACACGGCAACTGTAACACCAGAACGTGTGGAGTAAGTGAATCCGAGTTGTTTAATTTTATCCAAAATCATAGAAGTTTTGGTTGTGTGATAAGTTTCAAAACAACGAGCAATAATCAGACCCAGATATTCTTTACCTACAGCACTGGCTTCTGGAGCGGATTCAATCAGCTCACGAATGTTCGCGCCTTTTTCGTAGATAAAGTATTTCTCTGGTGTGCCGTGCAGCAAGTTAGTTTTGGTTGCTTCGTTGATATAAGGGAAACTACTTGGGTAGATTTCATTAAAAATGATCTTACCGACCGTAGTAATCAACATTGCATTTTGTTGTTCTTCCGTAAAGCATGTTTTGCCAAGTGCTTTAGCCGGAATAGCAACACGAGCATGAAGTCCTGCAGTTCCGCGTTGGTAAGCTGATACAGCTTCGTTAACGGTACGCAGAATCATACCACTACCCTTTTCTTCCTTGTTATCCATGGTCAAGTAGAAAGTACCAAGGACCATATCCTGGGAAGGTGTTACAACTGGCTTACCGTCTTTAGGGTTCAAGATATTACCAGATGCAAGCATAAGAATGCGTGCTTCCGCTTGAGCTTCTGCAGACAGAGGAACGTGCACCGCCATTTGGTCACCGTCAAAGTCGGCATTGTACGCCGTACATACGAGTGGGTGAAGACGAATAGCGTGACCTTCCACCAAAATCGGTTCAAATGCTTGAATACCGAGACGGTGAAGTGTTGGTGCGCGGTTTAGAAGTACTGGGTGTTCTCTAATTACTTCTTCGAGTACATCCCAAACTTCAGGACTTACGCGTTCAACTTTACGTTTCGCGCTCTTTATGTTGTGGGCAAGGCCCTTATTAACCAATTCTTTCATAACAAAAGGCTTGAACAATTCTAACGCCATTTTCTTAGGAAGTCCGCACTGATACATCTTGAGGTACGGTCCTACTACGATAACGGAACGTCCAGAGTAGTCAACCCGTTTACCGAGCAAGTTCTGGCGGAAACGTCCTTGTTTACCTTTCAGCATATGGCTGAGCGATTTAAGCGGACGGTTACCAGGACCGGTTACCGGACGTCCCCGACGGCCGTTATCGATGAGAGCATCGACAGCTTCCTGGAGCATCCGTTTTTCGTTCTGCACGATAATGTCAGGAGCACCGAGATCAAGCAGTCTTTTCAGACGGTTGTTCCGGTTAATAACACGGCGATAGAGATCATTCAAATCAGACGTAGCAAAACGGCCACCATCCAACTGAACCATCGGACGAAGCTCCGGAGGAATAACCGGAAGAACATCCATGATCATCCAATCAGGCTTGTTGCCGGAGTTACGGAATGCTTCAATGACTTCCAGACGTTTGATCGCCCGGTTACGGCGTTGGCCTTGGGCCGTACGCAGTTCTTCTTTGAGGAATTCCAGCTCTTTATCAATGTCGATATCTTGAAGAAGCTTTTTAACAGCTTCAGCACCCATGCCGGCTTGGAAACCATAACCGTATTTTTCACGGTAGCTACGATATTCTTTCTCGGACAGAAGTTGTTTCTTTTCCAGTGGAGTTTCACCTGGATCCGTTACAACATAAGATGCGAAATAGATAATTTCTTCAAGTGATCTTGGAGACATATCTAGTGCAAGCCCCATGCGGCTTGGGATACCTTTGAAATACCAGATATGAGATACCGGAGCAGCCAATTCAATGTGACCCATACGTTCACGACGAACTTTAGCACGGGTAACCTCAACGCCACAACGGTCGCAGACTACGCCCTTATAACGGACACGTTTGTATTTACCGCAATGACATTCCCAGTCTTTTTGTGGTCCAAAGATACGCTCACAGAAAAGACCCTCTTTTTCCGGTTTCAATGTACGATAGTTAATGGTTTCCGGTTTCTTAACTTCTCCGCGGGACCATGAACGAATCTTCTCCGGAGAAGCGAGTCCGATTTTCATAAATTCAAAATTGTTAACGTCCAACAAGGAGCAACCCTCCTTAACCTAATCCTGATTTAGTACCGCTTTGCCCTCTTCTGACTGTTACATCAAAAGAGGGCGTGCGGTCCTTTATAAAATGGAACTTTTAAGCTCCAGCTTGATTATTCTACTCCGACTTCTGAACCTTCTAAATTGAGGCTTAGTTTGTCGCCTGACGTCTCGTCCTCATCGTCCAATTCTCTCATTTCAATTTCCTGCTCGTCACCGCTAAGAATCTTAACATCCATACCCAGGGACTGCAGTTCTTTGATCAATACCTTGAACGACTCAGGAACACCTGGTTCCGGTACATTTTCACCTTTGACAATAGATTCGTACGTCTTCACGCGACCAACCACGTCATCGGATTTCACGGTCAAAATTTCTTGCAATGTATATGCAGCACCGTAAGCTTCAAGCGCCCACACTTCCATCTCCCCGAAACGCTGTCCACCAAATTGAGCTTTACCACCCAATGGTTGCTGCGTAACTAGTGAGTAAGGTCCTGTTGAACGGGCGTGAATCTTATCATCAACCATGTGCGCCAGTTTGATCATGTGCATGACACCAACAGTAACTTCACGTTCGAAGCGTTCACCTGTACGGCCATCATACAGCACGGTTTTACCATTACGCTGCATACCTGCTTCTTCCATCGTATCAAACACGTCGTACTCACGCGCTCCGTCGAATACCGGCGTTGCAATGTGAATTCCCAGACGCAATGCGGCCATACCAATATGGACCTCAAGCACCTGTCCGATGTTCATACGAGAAGGAACGCCCAGAGGGTTAAGAACAACCTGTACTGGCGTACCGTCCGGAAGGAACGGCATATCTTCTTCTGGCAGGATACGGGCAACGACACCCTTGTTACCGTGACGTCCGGCCATCTTGTCACCCTCAGAGATCTTACGTTTCTGAGCGATGTAGACACGAACCAATTGATTTACACCAGGAGGCAGCTCATCGCCGTTCTCACGTGTAAAGACTTTAACGTCCACGATAATACCATCACTACCATGAGGAACGCGTAAAGAGGTATCCCGTACTTCACGAGCTTTCTCACCAAAGATAGCGTGCAGGAGGCGTTCTTCTGCTGTCAGTTCAGTTACACCCTTAGGAGTAACCTTACCCACCAGAATGTCACCAGCGCTGATTTCCGCACCGATGCGGATGATTCCGCGCTCATCAAGATTGCGCAGAGCTTCTTCGCCGACGTTCGGAATATCGCGCGTAATTTCTTCAGGTCCCAATTTAGTGTCGCGAGCTTCAGATTCGTATTCTTCGATATGAATCGAAGTATATACATCTTCCTTAACCAGCTTTTCACTTAACAGGATCGCATCCTCGTAGTTGTAACCTTCCCAAGTCATGAACGCAACGACTACGTTACGGCCAAGAGCAAGTTCGCCCATTTCTGTGGAAGGACCGTCTGCCAGGATATCACCCTTCTTAACAATGTCCCCTCTTTTAGCTAGAGGACGTTGGTTAATACAGGTACCTTGGTTAGAACGCATAAATTTGTGTAATTTATATTTAACGATATCGCCTTTAACTTCCTTGCCTTCGACAGTCTCAACGCGACGCAGCCAAATTTCATTAGCTGAAGAACGTTCGATAATACCGTCATACTTGGAAACGATACATACGCCAGAATCCTTAGCGGATTTATGTTCCATCCCTGTTCCGACCAGCGGAGCTTTTGGAATTAGAAGCGGAACAGCTTGACGTTGCATGTTAGATCCCATCAGTGCGCGGTTGGAGTCATCGTTCTCAAGGAACGGAATGAGCGCCGTAGCGACAGATACAACCTGTTTAGGCGAAACGTCCATGTAATCGACACGATTACTTGGCATCGTTGTAATGTTGTCTGAGTCTTTGTTGTAACGAACGATTACCATGTCTTCTTTAAAGGTGCCATCTTCTTCGATCAACACGTTAGCCTGAGCAACTACATAATTATCTTCCTCATCAGCAGTCAGATAGTCAATTTGCTCCGTCACCTTACCAGTCTTCGGATCCACCCAACGATACGGAGCTTCAATAAAGCCGTATTCATTGATGCGGGCAAAGGTAGACAAGGAGTTGATCAACCCGATGTTTGGACCTTCCGGCGTTTCAATTGGACACATCCGACCGTAGTGACTGTGATGGACGTCACGAACTTCAAAGCCCGCGCGTTCACGTGTCAAACCACCAGGTCCGAGGGCGGACAGACGACGTTTATGCGTAAGTTCCGCAAGCGGGTTCGTCTGATCCATAAATTGAGACAGCTGGGAGCTACCGAAGAACTCTTTAATAGACGCGATGACCGGACGAATATTGATCAGAGCCTGAGGCGTAATCGCATTAGCATCCTGAATCGACATTCTTTCACGTACAACACGTTCCATCCGGGACAAACCGATACGGAACTGATTCTGCAAGAGTTCACCTACAGAACGCAGACGACGGTTACCCAAGTGGTCAATATCATCGGTATTGCCAATTCCGTGAAGCAAATTAATAAAGTAGCTGATTGAGGATATAATATCAGCTTGAGTAATATGCTTAACAGATTTGTCGATATTGCCGTTAGCGATCAGCTTAATAACCCGGCCTTCTTCAATTGGCGAGAATACGTCAATTGTTTGAAGAGGAATATCTTCGCTGTCCATAACTCCACCAGTAACACGGTAGTTTTTAAAGGCAACATTCTTTTCGAAATATGGAATCAATTCATCAAGCAGTCTACGATCGACCATTTGGCCGGATTCTGCCAGGATTTCTCCAGTAGAGTCGTCAACCAAAGGCTGAGCAAGACGTTGATTGAAAAGACGGTTCTTAATGTGTAGCTTTTTATTGATTTTGTAACGGCCTACATTAGCTAGGTCGTAGCGTTTTGGATCAAAGAAACGCGCAACCAGCAAACTTTTGGCATTGTCTAGTGTCGGCGGTTCGCCCGGACGCAAACGCTCATAAATTTCAATAAGCGCCTTCTCCGTGGAGTCCGTGTTGTCTTTATCCAGCGTATTGCGAATATATTCATCATTGCCAAGCAATTCCAGAATTTCGGCATCACTACCGAAACCGAGAGCACGCAAAAGTACGGTAACAGGAATTTTACGAGTCCGATCGATACGAACATACATAATGTCCTTAGCATCGGTTTCAAGTTCCAACCAGGCTCCGCGGTTCGGGATTACTGTGGCGGTGTAGGTTTTTTTGCCGTTCTTATCCACTTTTGTGCTGAAATAGACGCTTGGAGAGCGAACCAACTGGCTGACAATAACCCGTTCCGCACCATTAATAATAAAAGTGCCGGTCTCCGTCATCAGCGGGAAATCTCCCATGAACACTTCCTGCTCTTTAACCTCACCGGTCTCTTTATTAATGAGCCGCACCTTTACACGCAGAGGAGCCGCATACGTTACGTCCCGCTCTTTAGCGTCGTCAACCGTATATTTCGGTTCACCCAGGCTGTAATCAATGAACTCTAGTACCAAATTACCTGTGAAATCCTGGATCGGCGAGATGTCCTGAAACATTTCCCGCAATCCTTCCTCCAAAAACCAATCATAAGATTTTTGTTGGATCTCGATCAGGTTCGGGACCTCGAGTACCTCGTTAATTCTCGCATAGCTCCGCCGAGTGCGTCGACCATACTGAACAAGATGTCCTGCCAACTTTACTCACCCCTCATGTCTACTCACTTAAAAATTGATTGCGAACCCTTGTTTGGAACCGTATAATGGAACCATACTACAAGGATTCAGTCATAAATAAAAGAAAAGCCCTTATCGAAATCTTCGAAAAAAGAGCGCATTTATCCATGACCAAAATACTCCTTATCAAGTAGATTTGCCCAAAACGTACATATTATACGTTACCAAGCAATAGTTTATGCGCTATTATCTATTACCACGTAGCATTCGCTGCGTTAGAGCATAGACAACCAACTCGCAAAAACTTGCCGTGCGGCATGCGCTAGCCGGGCGACAATATATTGCTTGACATTTCAGCAAACTAAAGACATGGAGCCTATCTTAATACTGACATTTTATAATAATACCATTATCACTATCACATGTCAATAACCTATTGTATTTTATTTTTGCGCTTTAATAATACGATAGCCTTTGTCTTTCCCCACTTCTTCCACCATTGAGAACAAGCTTTCTAGTTTTGCCACTGCGGATGGAGCGCCCTGCTTCTTCTGAATCACAATCCACAGATAGCCACCCTCATTTAAATGTTCATACGCATCTTCAAAAATCTTATGCACTACAGCTTTTCCTGCACGAATCGGAGGATTAGTTAGAATCACATCGAACTTCTGCTGCTCATTCAATGCGCCGAGCACATCGCTTTCCATTATCGTAACATTCCGGATTCCATTGTGCTGAGCATTCTCACGCGCCAGTTCTACCGCACGACTGTTAATATCAATCATGGTTACATGTCCTTTGGGAGCTAGGTATGCTGCACTTAATCCAATCGGCCCATAACCACAACCTACATCAAGCACCGCTGAACCGTCCGGAATTATCATAGCTTCAATAAGAACTCGGCTACCGTAATCGATGTCTCCTTTAGAGAATACACCGGCATCGCTCGTAAAACGAAAGCTTTTGCCTCTTAGTACGGTATCAATGCTACGTCTGTCATGACGTACTTCCGGCTGCTGCGAATAATAATGTTGCGACATCTCTTTCCTCCCTTTCCTATTATGTTAGCAGTTGGTATATACGCCCTACTAACTCTATTTATAAAACAAACCCCTTGAACAAGTTCAAGGGGTTTTCAGTAATAGAAGGAATTACTTCACTTCTACAGCTGCGCCTGCTTCTTCCAATTTTGCTTTAGTAGCTTCGGCTTCGTCTTTGCTTACTTTTTCTTTGATTGCTTTTGGTGCGTTGTCTACAAGATCTTTAGCTTCTTTCAAGCCAAGACCAGTGATTTCGCGAACGATTTTGATAACGTTGATTTTGGAAGCGCCAGCGCCTGTCAAAATTACGTCAAATTCGGATTGCTCTTCAGCTACTGCTGCTACTGCACCGCCAGCTGCTACTGGAGCTGCTGCAGTTACGCCGAATTCTTCTTCAATTGCTTTAACCAGGTCGTTCAGTTCCAATACGCTCATGCCTTTAATTGCTTCCAAGATTGCTTCTTTACTCATGATTGAACCTCCATTTTATATTTAAATTTATTTGTGGTATTGATTATGCTGCAAGAGTCAAAGGCTTACGCGCTTTGTTCTTCTTTTTCAGCAACAGCTTTAACTGCAAGCGCGAAGTTGCGCATTGGAGCTTGAAGTACGCTAAGCAGCATGGACAGCAAACCATCGCGGGATGGAAGCTCAGCCAGTGCTTTCAGTTGTTCCGCGTCAATGACACGACCTTCAACTACGCCGCCTTTCAATTTCAAAGCGTCGTTTTTCTTGGCGAAATCGTTCAAAATTTTAGCTGGTGCTACTGCATCAGTTGTGCTGAATGCGATAGCTGTTGGACCAGTCAAAACTTCATCCAATTCACTCAACTCAGCCGCAGCAGTTGCGCGACGCAGCAATGTGTTCTTCAGGACTTGAAACTCAACGCCAGCTTCACGAAGTTGCTTACGCAGTTCAGTCACTTGGGAAACGTTCAATCCACGGTAGTCAGCTACAACAGTCGAAAGACTGTTTTGCAGTTTTGCAGTAACGACGTCAACCGCGTCTTGTTTTGCTTGAATTACTTTTGCATTTGCCAATGTATACACCTCCTGAAAATTTATGTGTCGGCGTTCTTTCCAAGGAAAGCTTCACCGCTCCTACGCAGGCAGTAGAAAAGCCTCCGCAGAATCACGAAGGCTTGATAAAACGAAAGTTATACGAGCGAGCTCGTTACTTCTTGTTTCTATCACAACACCTCGGTAGGAAATTAAGCACTAAGGCACCTACTGTCTACGGTAAGCATATTCAAGGTTAAGATTGATACCTTAAGTTTCACAACTGTTATAGATTATCAAAATCGACTCAAAGAGTCAACCCTTAATTATCTGAAGACGGTTGTGTTCACACGAGCGCTAGGTCCCATTGTGGAAGAAATCGAGATGCCTTTAAGGTATACACCTTTAGCAGCAGCTGGTTTCGCACGGTTCAAAGCGTCGATAAGAGCTTTAAGGTTATCGTTCAATTGTGCAGCATCAAAGGACACTTTGCCGATTGGCGCGTGAATTTGACCTGCTTTGTCGAGACGGTATTCGATTTTACCGGCTTTGATTTCTTGCACAGCCTTGGAAACATCGAATGTAACTGTGCCAGCTTTAGGGTTAGGCATAAGACCTTTACCACCAAGCAGACGACCCAGTTTACCGACTTCACTCATCATATCAGGTGTAGCTACGCAGACATCAAATTCAAACCAGCCTTGTTGAATTTTGTTGATCATGTCTTGATCACCAACAAAATCAGCGCCAGCAGTTTCTGCCTCTTTCGCTTTTTCACCTTTTGCAAATACAAGCACGCGTTGTGTTTTACCAGTGCCGTGAGGCAGGACAACAACACCACGAACTGCTTGGTCTTGTTTACGTGGGTCTACACCCAGACGAACTGCTGCTTCAACGGTTTCGTCGAACTTAGCAGTCGCTGCCTTTTTCACAAGCTCTACAGCTTCTGAAGGCTCGTAAGTTGCTTCGCTGTTGATCAGCTTAGCAGCTTCTTGGTATTTCTTACCATGTTTAGCCATGAAAATGTTCCTCCTTTGTGGTGTTAGCGGAAATTCCTCCCACATACTTGCGGGTCACGAATGACCGATTCTTCGAAAACTACTAGTCTTCGATTGTGATACCCATACTGCGTGCAGTACCTTCAACCATACGCATTGCAGCTTCAACAGTTGCAGCGTTAAGGTCAGGCATTTTTGTTTCAGCAATTTCACGTACCGCAGCGCGGCCGATTTTTGCTACTTTTTTCTTGTTTGGTTCGCCGGATCCTTTTTCTACTTTAGCAGCGATGCGAAGCAGAACAGCAGCCGGAGGAGTTTTAGTGATGAAAGTAAAGGAACGGTCTTCAAATACTGTAATTTCAACCGGAATGATCAAGCCAGCCTGGTCGGCAGTACGAGCATTAAATTCCTTACAGAATGCCATGATGTTGACACCTGCTTGACCTAACGCCGGACCTACTGGAGGCGCTGGATTCGCTTTCCCTGCAGGAATCTGCAGTTTCACCATTTTAATAACTTTTTTAGCCATGAGTGACACCTCCTTGCAAAAATAGTGGTCTTCGAACGCCAATAGCGCTCTCCCACAAGAAACCCTAGCTTATGTTATATTTTCTCCACTTGAGTGAAATCCAACTCTAGCGGGGTTTCCCGTCCAAACATGTTAACATGCACTTTGATCTTGCTCTTGTCAGCCAAAATTTCTTCCACGGAGCCCACAAAATTCGCAAACGGACCAACCATAATACGCACGGATTCCTTGATTTCGAAATCAATCTTCGCTTTAGGTTCAACCATGCCCATATGCTTCAGAATTTGTTCTACCTCTTCCGGAAGCAAAGCTGTTGGTTTAGACCCTGAGCCTGTCGAACCAACAAATCCAGTAACGCCCGGAGTATTGCGGACAACATACCAGGAATCATCAGTCTGAACCATTTCCACCAAAACATATCCGGGGTAAACTTTACGCATAACGGTTTTTTTCTTACCGTCTTTGTTTACGATTTCTTCTTCCATAGGAACAAGAACGCGGAATATTTTGTCTTCCATGCCCATGGACTCAACGCGCTTTTCCAAATTGGCTTTGACCTTATTCTCATACCCAGAATAGGTATGAACGACATACCATCTTTTTTCCATATCAAGCCACCTGGGACCTCTCTAAATAATCGCTTCAATCACAGCGGAAATACCGATGTCCAGAACCCAGAAGTAAATAGCGACAACTACAATCGTACCGAGAACGATCAATGTATAGTTGGTCAATTCTTTACGACTTGGCCAGCGAACCTTTTTGAGTTCACTCCAGCTCTCAGTGAAAAAGGAAAACATAGACTTGAAACTACGTTTCATGCCGACTACACCTCCACAGACTATCTGGTTTCGCGATGAGGAGTTTGCGAGTTACAATACTTGCAAAATTTCTTCATCTCCATGCGGTCGGGGTGATTTCGCTTGTTTTTGGTAGTCGCATAGTTTCTTTGTTTGCAACTTGTACAAGCCAAAGTGATAATTACCCGCATGATGTGCACCTCCCGAGACGTCCTTCTAATTCACATTAGAAGACGCAAATATTGATCCTAAAAAAAAGCCGCGAATTTAGGCCTACCTAAAACACTTTAGCATAATGTCAAGGTCTGTGTCAACGAAAGAATTCCGTTCTGCACTGGGTAATTCCGGGTTTAGTAGTCATATGGCCGTACCCTGTCTTTGGGTCTATCTCTTCCTCACACTTCGCTGTCTTCCTTACCATTATGGGGTATTCCGTCTGTGTATAAACCTACCTTCAACGGCAACGACTAAAATCGGCTCAAATAGTAATTTATGGTGCAAGCACCTAATTCTATCCGAGTGATTTCAAAAAGACTAAAAAAAAGAACTCGATGTCCGAGCCCTCTCTTGTTCATTATATCATCAATTGTCACGTACTTCTAGATATCTTTCTAATTTCCTTTTTACTCGTTGTAGAGCGTTATCAATAGACTTTACATGCCGCTTAAGATCTTCAGCAATCTCTTGATAGGATCTTCCGTCTAAATACAACATCAGAACCTTGCGCTCCAAGTCACTTAGAATCTCCGCCATCTTATCTTCAAGACCAATGAATTCTTCTTGATTAATAATTAGCTCTTCTGGATCTAGAACCTGTGTTCCACAAATGACATCCATAAGTGTTCTATCAGAATCTTCGTCATAAATGGGCTTGTCCAAGGAAACATAAGAGTTCAGCGGAATATGTTTCTGACGAGTGGCCGTCTTAATAGCCGTTATAATCTGTCGTGTAATGCAGAGCTCAGCAAAAGCCTTGAATGAAGAGAGCTTGTCACCTTTAAAGTCACGAATAGCCTTGTATAGACCAATCATTCCTTCTTGTACAATATCTTCACGGTCTGCCCCGATCAAGAAATAAGAGCGGGCTTTAGCACGTACAAAGTTACGGTATTTATTAATCAAGTGTTCTAATGCGCCACTGTCGCCACCACGGAAAGCCTCGACAATATCTTCATCACTTATGAAATCATACTCAGACAGCATTATTTCCTTGAGGTCGACACTCACCAAGAATCCCCCCGGCTGCAACGCAAGACACATCGTTACTTCGCGAAATATAGGATCAGTATATATTATGTTACCTTCCACCGTCAACCGGAGTTTGTCCAAAATCAATCTAGAATAGCATAAATTGGAATAAAATATTTCCTGATTCTTCCTCGATCTCACTGTCTGCGCCATTTTTCCAACTTACTGCGCACATCGGGAGGCAGTTTGTCTTCCAAAGAATGACGAGTAGAACTGACACCGCCAGGTTCAATAGCTTTTTTTACTTGTTTCTGATTCTCTTCAATTTCCAGATGCAATTCCCTTGCCGAAATTCGCAATGCACCTTGTGCAAAAATAATATGCTGCTCTATAAAATCACTCGTAGCCACATAGATCTGCCGGCGCCGATTGCTATATTCCCCAACCAGTCGCTCAATGCATTCATCTGCGGTTTCTTTTTCCTTGGTGAAGTACACCTGGACCTTACCCTGGACAAAAGACCTTCCCAACCCCGGAACACGGTATGCATCAAAAACAGCAATAACTCTTCGTCCAGAGAAAGCCTGGTAATCTGCCAGCAAATCCATCAAGCGGTCGCGTGCTTCCTGCATACCAATCTGGGACAGTGCCACAAGTTCCGGCCAGCCACCGATCATGTTATATCCATCCACAAGCAGCACATCGCGCCAGTCGGCCATAGCTATCCCTGCTGTTGCCGGCGGCGTATCACTTCATACATAATGACTCCTGCGGCGACAGAGGCATTTAATGAATTGATCTTTCCGGCCATCGGCAGCTTAAGAAGTACATCACATTTTTCACGAATCAGGCGTCCCATTCCTTTATTCTCATTGCCAATTACAACAGCTACCGGACCCGTGAAAATATCGGATTGGTATAGATTCTGATCGGTATCCACGTCTGTTCCTACTACCCAGACTCCCTGCTCTTTTAGACGGTCAATGGTCTGACCCAGGTTTGTAACCCGGGCAACCGGAACATACTCCACAGCACCCGCGGATGTTTTGGACACGGTCGCAGTTATCTGAGCCGAACGGCGTTTAGGTACGATTACCCCATGTACTCCAGTACAATCCGCCGTCCGCAGAATCGAGCCCAGGTTATGAGGATCTTCAATTTCATCAAGCAAAATAAGGAATGCCGGTTCCCCTTTGGCTTCTGCTATAGCTAACAGATCATCCACTTCAACATAGGCAAATGGTGCTGCTTGTGCAACCACCCCTTGATGCTGCACGCCTGGTGCCAGTTGATCCAGCTTACGCTTGTCCACATGCTGAATGACAATTCCCGCTTTCCGGGCTTCGGCAACGATGGGTGCTGTCAGATGCTTCTGGGCTGTCTCTGCAATCCAAATTTTATTTAATGTACGACCAGCACGAAGCGCTTCAAGCACAGAATGCTTCCCTGCCAATATTTCCTCTTCAGTCTTCAATTCTTCTTCCATGTTCACTTCTCCTATTTTCTATTTCACCAAAGCCTATCACGGCTGTTTCAACATAAACTGTATACCCTTGTGCACAATTTCTTCTATTCTCTCCTGTTGTCCTGTGTAGTACAAGTGACCAATCAAGCACTCAAAAGCTGTAGCATGACGGTATTCAAGCACATCCGCATTCTTAGGAACACTTCCCGATTTCGCATTTCTTCCCTGACGGGCGACATCCTTCTCCTCTTCCGTGAGACTAGGCTCCAAAAAGTTCAGAATTGCACACTGTGCTTTAGCGGATACCAGCCCTGTAGCAGAACGATGCAAATGGTTCGGACGCAAATTCGGAAGAGATACTAAATACTGGCGAACAGCCACCTCATAAATAGCATCTCCTACATAAGCTAGAACAATAGGCGAAAGTAGTCGCGCAGGTTTGGAAGGCTCATAAGGAAACCATCCGTTATCAAACTTGCGTTCCTCACTCATTTACGACGCCACCGCATTCCTTGTGGAGTATCCTCAAGCAATATGCCCAAGCGGCCTAATTCATCACGGATCTCGTCAGACCGGCTCCAATTCTTATTCTTACGAGCTTCAACCCGCTCGGCGATCAACCGTTCAACTTCTTCACTTGCAATTTCCTCTTCCAGTTCAGGCGTCAATCGCAGCACAGCATTCATTTCGCCAAAAGCTTGCAGTAATGCAGCAAAATCAGCAGGAGCAGCCTCGTTATTCGCAAGCGTATGGTTTGCCAGGCTCACCCAATCGAACATAGCCGTGATCGCATCAGGCGTATTAAAGTCATCCTGCATTCTAGCATGGAAATTGGCCACTATAGCTGACAGCTTATCATTAATCTCTGAGTTGACCTCACCTTGAGCACCATCAGCAGCGAGTTCAAGCCGATGTTTAACGTTACTCTCTGCAAGCGTGATCCGTTCAACGCTCTTTTCGGCGGAAGTCATAGATTCCTCTGAGAAATTCAGCGGGTTACGGTAATGGGTCGATAGCATGAAATAGCGGATAGCTCCTGCTTTAAAACGCTCACGGATGTCTTTTACAAGCCAGCCATTACCGAGCGATTTCGACATTTTCTCGTCCCCGATGTTGATGAATCCATTATGCATCCAGTAATTAGAGAGTGGTTTACCAGTCAGAGCTTCGGTCTGAGCGCATTCACATTCATGATGCGGGAACTGCAAATCTTGTCCACCACCATGGATATCAATCGTATCTCCCAAGAACTCTCGCGCCATAGCCGAGCATTCAATATGCCAGCCGGGACGTCCGTCTCCCCAAGGGCTACTCCAGTGCACTTCACCAGGTTTGGCTGCTTTCCAAAGCACAAAATCCTCCGGTTTTTCCTTACGTGAGTCCACCTCAACACGGATACCAAACTGCAGCTCATCCAGATTCTGACGAGATAATTTACCGTAGTCTTCAAATTTTGAAGTGCGGTAATATACATCGCCGCCGCTTTCGTATGCGTATCCTTTTTCCTCAAGCTCTTTAATAAATCCAATGATCAGCTCCATGCTTTCCGTTACACGGGGATTCAAGGTTGCCGGTTTAACACCAAGCCCTTCCAGGTCGTCACGGTAAGCAGCAATAAAAGTTTCCGCTACCTCTGCTACAGTAGTGTTCATTTCTTCGGCTTTGCGAATCAGTTTATCATCGACATCCGTGAAATTCGTAACATACCGCACCTCATTACCTAACTGCTCCAAGTAATTCCGGACCATATCAAAAACAATTATAGGTCTAGCATTTCCGATATGCATATATCCATAAACGGTTGGACCACACACATACATCTTAACTTTGCCCGGCTCCTGGGGCACAAACTGCTCCTTGCTGCGTGTCATTGTGTTATATATTTGTAAAGCCATCCTTATTCCAGCCCTTTCTGTTCTTCCGGATTCCTTCATACCGGGATGCTTAAATTTCGTAGTCACCAATATACTGCTGAGCTTCTGCTATCCGCTGTGCGGTTTTTTGTTTATCTTCTGCGCCAAGCTTTTCCCTAATTTCTTCGATTTCTTTCTGCAAAAACCGCAGTGAATCGACAAGCGGGTCAGGCATCTTCGTATGATCGAGCCGATCGGATACCCGTTCTCCATTACGTTTTACCACACGACCTGGATTCCCTACTACTGTACTGTTGTTAGGCACTTCACGCAACACAACTGCATTCGAACCTATATTTGAATTGTCACCAATACGAAAAGATCCTAAAACCTTCGCACCGGAACCAATAACTACATTGTTGCCGACCGTGGGATGTCGCTTACCTTTTTCTTTTCCTGTTCCTCCAAGCGTAACCCCTTGATAGATTATAACATCATCACCGATTTCGCAGGTTTCTCCAATAACAATCCCCATACCATGGTCGATAAACAGCCTATTTCCGATGACAGCTCCAGGATGGATCTCAACACCAGTCATAAATCTGCTAAACTGCGAAACCATACGAGCCATTGTATACCAGCGGCGTTTGAAAAAAGAGTGGGCGATCCGGTGACCCCAAATGGCGTGCAAGCCGGCATATGTGAAGACAACCTCGAACCAGCTGCGGGCAGCAGGATCGTTATCAAATACCGCCCGAATGTCCGACTTAATATGCTTAAACATCACGGTTCCTCTCTTCTTAACTTCCTTATCTCCTGTTTACAGGTACACAAGAAAGGTATTGTCTCCAGGCCCATCATCCTTATCATACATATGCGGTGAGTGTTCGCTTGGTTTGTTATCTCGTAGAAATATAAGACAAAGAGTATTGTATGAAAATTATTTTTGCTTATATTTAGACAAAAAACGCCCCTGCAGCATAATGCTGCAGAGACGTTTAACCGCGGTTCCACTCTGCTTGAACGAATCAAATGAGCCGCTATTGTAACAAACGGCAGAATTTCTTCGTTCCACTTGGCATCATTAACGGCGACGTTCCCGGCGCGATCTAATGAGCCTTAAAAAGGTCATTCAACCGTGCAGCTCACAGGCGCATGTTCTGCCCCGGACAAATGAATAACTCCCAGCCCGAAAGGGTGTCCCTTTCTCGGTTATTCTCTCTGGCAATTGTCTTCAATGGACGTACTTTTCCTGATCACAGCTATTATCATATAATTCTATCTTAGCGCAAAAGACAAGATACTGACAAGGGGGTTTAGTCGTATGAAATACGACCTTAAGCGCCCTTAATTTGTGATTTCAAACGTTCGATGACCCGGTTTTTGCCGAGCAAAGCAATGGTTATATTAAGATCACGTCCGTGCGTTTGTCCGGTCAGAGCCACACGAATTGGCATAAAGAGTGCTTTGCCCTTATGACCTGTTTCTTTCTGTACTTCCTTAATCAGAACAGCCATGTTGCTTGCACTGAAATCCTGACAGGCTTCAACCTTAGCCAGAAAAGCAGACAATACCTCAGGAACTTGGCTTTCAGCCAGAACCTGCGCTGCTTCCGTCTCTAACTCTAGGTGACTGCGGAAGAACAGTTCCGATAGCGCCACGATGTCAGAAGCTGCAGTCATCTGCTCTTGATACAACGCGACAAGGCTTTCCGCCCATGCTTGTTGCTCTTCGTTCAGCTCAGCAGGTATTTTACCCGCTTTTTGCAGATGTGGAATAGCTAGCGCAGAGATCCGTTTAGGATCAGCATGCTTAATATAATGATTATTCAGATGCGCCAGCTTGTTTTTATCGAATACAGCCGGGCTTTTGGACAAACGGTCCGCATCAAAAATAGAAATAAGTTCTTCTTTACTGAAGATCTCTTCTTCTCCCTCTGGAGACCAGCCAAGCAGAGAAATGAAGTTAACCAGAGCCTCAGGCAAGTAACCCAATTCATCATATTGCTCGATAAACTGAATAACGGATTCATCCCGTTTGCTGAGCTTCTTGTGGTTGTCGCCAACAATAAGCGTCATGTGACCAAATAAAGGTGGCTCCCAGCCAAGCGCTTCATAGATCATAAGCTGGCGGGGTGTGTTGGAAATATGGTCTTCTCCACGCAATACGTGAGTAATAGCCATCAGATGATCGTCAACAGCTACCGCGAAGTTATAGGTCGGAATTCCGTCCTTCTTCACAATAACAAAGTCACCCATTTCTTTTGTGTCAAAAGAAATACTGCCTTTTACGAGATCATCAAACGCATACGTACGATCTTCTGGCACACGGAAGCGAATGCTAGCCACTCGTCCCTCAGCTTCAAAAGCTAAACGTTGCTCTTCAGTCAGATCACGGTGTTTGCCAGAATAACGAGGCGTTTCTCCGCGAGCAGTCTGTTCTTCACGTTCCGCTTCCAGCTCTTCCTCTGTGCAATAGCAGCGGTAAGCCAAACCTCTGTCCAGCAAATCCTGCCAATGTACACGATATAAGTCAAGACGTTCTGTCTGACGGTAAGGTCCGTACTCTCCGCCAACATCAACGCTCTCATCCCAATCCATACCCAGCCATTTCAAATACTTAAGCTGGCTCTCTTCACCACCAGCGACATTGCGCTTTACGTCTGTATCTTCAATTCTGATAATGAATTTACCGCCTTTATTACGGGCGAACAGATAGTTAAACAGCGCCGTTCTGGCGTTACCTATATGTAAATGTCCCGTAGGGCTCGGTGCGTAACGCACCCGGACTTCATCCGTCATTGTATTCCCTCCGCTTCATATGGTTGAACTTAATTTACTACTTAGACCATCTCAAGATGATATCACATCTTGGAGTAGACAGACAATAGATTGTGCGGCAATTCCTTCGCCGCGTCCGGCAAAACCAAGCTGCTCAGTTGTAGTAGCTTTAACATTCACCTTGGACGGGTCGGCATTAAGCGCACGTGCGATAATCTCGGTCATTTGTGGAATGTACGGAGCCATCTTAGGCTTTTGGGCGATAATCGTTGAATCGATATTTCCCAGCTTATATCCTCGCTCACGAGCAAGTGCCCATACCTCTTCTAATAACTTCAAGCTATCTGCGTCCTTAAAGGCTGGATCTGTATCCGGAAAATGTCTGCCAATATCACCAAGTCCAAGTGCGCCTAGAATCGCGTCACTAACTGCATGCAGCAGCACATCTGCATCGGAATGCCCAAGCAATCCTTTTTCGTAAGGAATCGTAACTCCCCCAATAATACAAGGCCTGCCCTCTACCAGCTGATGCACATCAAATCCTTGTCCTACAGCGATCATGATTGTCCCTCTCCCCTGTTTCTTTCTGTGAATTCTGCATAATCCAAATCATCAGGTGTCGTAATCTTAATATTTCTGTAGCTTCCCTCTACCACAGAAACCGGAATCCCCGCACGCTCCGCCAAGCTGGAGTCATCGGTGCCCAGAAAGCCATCCCGCTCCGCCGCTGCATAAGCCTCCAGCAAATCAGAAAGACGAAAAGTCTGCGGGGTTTGAATCGCCCACAGACTTCGCCGATCCGGCGTAGACAGTACCTGTCCTTCATTATCCACCTGTTTGATCGTATCCTTGACGGGTACAGCAAGAACCGAAGCACCCATCTGCTTCGCTCGTTCGTAGCAAGCCTCAATTTCATTCGGCTGTACAAACGGACGAACACCATCATGTACCATTACCCACTGTGTCGTAAGTTTCAACAACCCTTTATGTACGGAATGCTGACGCTCAGATCCACCAGTTACTATAGCCTTAACCTTGTCCAGCTTATAGAGCTGTATCCATTCCCGGCAGCGTTCAATATCCTCTTCACCGGTTACGAGCACGATTTCAGAGATCAATTCGTGCTGCTGGAATACCTCCAGCGTATGAACGATAATCGGCTTCCCCTGCAGTAACAAATATTGCTTGCTCTCCGCAGTTCCCATTCGCGTTCCTCTGCCTGCCGCCACAATGACGACGCCCACACTGTTTGACATTAATCTGGCTCCTGTCTTTCACGTATAATCCCATCATAACGTGTTTGGCGGGCATTTCCAACCCATAGGACAGTCCCCATACACTTTATCTTCACTTATTGCGCTTTTTCCAAAAGTTTTGGCTTAGCAAATATCATTCGGCCAGCCGAAGTTTGCAGCACGCTAGTGACCAGAACCTCCATCGTAGTCCCGATATATTCACGTCCGCCTTCTACAACAATCATCGTTCCATCGTCTAAGTAGGCTACCCCTTGCCCATGTTCTTTGCCATCCTTAATGACCTGAACTACGATTTCCTCACCAGGCAGCACTACAGGCTTCACAGCATTCGCCAGATCGTTAATATTCAGAACGGAAACACCCTGCAATTCGCAAACCTTATTTAAGTTGAAATCATTAGTGACTACTTTACCTTGGAGTACCTTCGCTAACTTCACTAACTTACTGTCAACCTCAGAGATTTCTTCAAAATCTCCCTCATAGATCAATACCTTCACATCAAGCTCTTTTTGAATTTTATTGAGAATATCAAGCCCACGCCGTCCCCGGTTCCGCTTCAACAGATCCGAAGAATCAGCAATATGCTGGAGCTCTTCAAGCACGAATTCAGGTATGACAATGGTTCCCTCAATAAATCCCGTCTTACAAATGTCAGCGATTCTTCCATCGATAATAACACTTGTGTCGAGAATTTTATGTTCCTCAAGCCCGCGGCCTTCCGGCTCAGCCGCTTGGCCCCAGCGTCCAGATGTCCACAGCGCAGCAAGCTCCTCTTTTTTCTCCAAACCGATCCGCAGCCCCAGATATCCAAAAGCCAACGTAGCTGGCACTTGCAGCAGCTGCCCAGCTTTCCCAAGCCAGATCATTGCAGGGTATAACAGGAGAGATAACAGAAGCCCCCCTGTAAGCCCAGCTGCACTTGCAGCTAATTCATTCATTGGAATACGCGAACAGTAGTGAACCGCCTCCCGCAGTTTTGAACCTCCCCATTCCGCGCATAAAGACCCCGCAAACAAAAAAATAATGGCACCCAGCACCGTAAATAAAATGCTTCCTTCTACAGGTAAGCTTTCACCCAGCTTTTCCATCCCCTTGGGGAATCCTCTTTCGAGCGCATGGTATAGCGAAAAACCTGACCAAGCACCACATATTAAGGCAAAAGACAAAATCACTTTTTTCCACATAACCTAACGCACCTCCTTTTTATTCATCCTAAATGGATCTATTCCTCACCAGTATGTTCCAATTTTCAAGACGATAAACTTGGGGTAGCGCTGGAAATGCAAAAAGGCTTTGCCATCCCCTAGGGAAGACAAAACCTTTGGTCATAATTTATTCAGTTACCTTACCTTATGGACCGATTAACCGTTCTTGGAGTGATACACTTTATCCTCTGAACGGCTACGACGACGATGACGGCGTCTGGCTGTCAACCGATCAATATTTTGCTTAAAGCCGTATAATGCATAAATTCCAAGTAAGACAAAGATCAGCTTAGCGATTTGCTCTGGGAACACAACAGCTACAGCCACTGCAACAACAATAACCACTGGCGCTCCAACCACCGCTTTTTTCGGCAATCCAATCTTTTTAAAATTAGGATATTTAACAGTGCTGACCATCAAATAGGATAAGAGCAGTGTAGCAACGATCATAAACGGAGCCGAAACATCTTTATTAAAAAGAGCTAATGTGGCCAGTACACCACCTGCAGCAGGAATTGGCAAACCGATAAAATAACCCGGAACCCCCGGACGAACATTAAAACGGGCTAAGCGCAAAGCACCAAACACCGGAAAAATTGCAGTTACTGTCCAGCCTAATGCAGAGTTTAAATCCTGCAGGCTTGAGACGTACAAAATAACGGCCGGTGCGACTCCGAAAGAAACGACATCAGATAAGGAGTCCAACTCCTTGCCAAATTCGCTTTCGCATTTTAGAGCGCGAGCTACTCGACCATCTAAGCCGTCTAACAGCATAGCAATAATAACCATGATAGCGGCCATGCTAATCTTACCGTCAAACGCCATCATGATACCAAACATTCCGAGCATCAAATTACCTATCGTAAAAAGACTCGGAATTGATTTTTGTATCATTTCTTCACCTCAATTTTCTAACTTTGGCCTTTAACGTCCCCAATATTACGTGATTGTATGTTATTTACATTTGCCTGTCAATAAGAACTTGCTTCTGTAAACGTTTGAGCCCATCCTGAATATTACGGGCCCGCACCTCCCCAATTCCGTCCACTTCATCCAATTCAGCTATGCTTGCGGACATCAAATTAGGCAGCATTTCAAACCGCTCCACCAGATTGTGAATGATCACATTCGGAAGCCGCGGAATTTTGTTAAGCAGGCGATAACCACGTGGAGTCACCACTTCTTCAGAGGTAATTGCCGTAGAGGAATAACCCAGTATACGGGCAATATGGTTATCATCCATCAGATCATCATCGCTTATCCGTTTGAGACCGGCGATAATTTCACGGATTTTATCTTCCTGCTCTTCCTTAGCATAGTCTCTGTATAGAAGCCATGCTTCTTCCTCTGTATTTCCAACCAGTTCTTCCATCTGCATGCTGATCAGGCGTCCTTCGTTGCCCAATTCGTTGATATAGCGTTTGATCTCCATTTTTATGCGCAAAACCATCTCTACACGCTGGATAACACCCACTACTTCAGCAACGGTAACAATGCCCTCATATTCTGAAGCTGACAAATTCGTCAGTCCTTGCGTGAGCACTGCTTTATACTTCTCAAGTGTCTGAATCGCTTGGTTAGCCTTTGCCAAAATAGCCCCGATCTCTTTGAGTGCATAACGTATCGAGCCTTGATAAAGCGTGATGATATTGCGGCGTTGTGAAATGGAAACCACCAGCTTACCCGTTTGCTTCGCTACCCGCTCCGCGGTCCGGTGACGGATCCCCGTCTCGATGGATGAGATAGAAGAATCCGGTATAAGTTGTGTATTAGCATACAATATACGCTTTAAATCCTCACTTAGAATAATAGCTCCGTCCATTTTAGCTAGCTCATATAAATAATTGGGCGAAAAATCGCAGTTAATGGAGAATCCGCCATCCACTACGTCCATCACCTCAGGACTGTACCCTACGACAATAAGTGCCCCTGTCTTAGCGCGCAGCACATTCTCCAAACCTTCCCGAAAAGGTGTACCCGGTGCCGCCAGTCTGAGCAGATCATTCATATTCTCTAATTGGTTATATTCTTTCATATCCCTGTGCCCCCTAATCTAACGCGACCGATAGTGCATCTGCTACGGTACTGACGCCAATAATCTGGATATCTTGCGGGTGCTTCCATCCCTTCATGCTCTTTTCAGGCATAATCACCCGCCGGAAGCCAAGCTTTGCGGCCTCCTTAACGCGCATTTCCGCGCGCGAAACGCCTCTTACCTCACCGGTAAGTCCTACTTCTCCGAAGAAAACGTCGTAAGGTTTTGTTGAAATATCACGAAAACTGGAGGCGATACTAATAGCTACAGCTAGATCAATCGCCGGTTCATCCAGCTTTACTCCCCCGGCAACATTAAGGTATGCATCCTGATTCTGCAGGAACATGCCCATCCGTTTCTCGAGTACAGCGATAATAAGTGCCATCCGCTGGTGATCCATGCCTGTGCACATTCGCCGTGGGGAAGGGAAGTGGGTGGCAGCAACAAGTGCCTGAATTTCTACAAGCACAGGTCTAGTTCCCTCCATACTTGCCACCACAGTAGAACCAGCCACGCCAAGCGGACGTTCCGATAAAAAGAGCTCCGATGGATTCTCTACTTCGGTAAGCCCCGCTTCACCCATTTCGAAAATGCCGATTTCATTCGTAGAGCCAAAGCGGTTTTTTACAGCCCGCAAAAGTCTATACGTATGATGCCGCTCACCCTCAAAATACAGCACGCAGTCCACCATATGTTCAAGCATCCGTGGTCCAGCAATAGCCCCTTCCTTGGTAACATGACCAACGAGAACTGTTGCAATTCCACGAATCTTAGCGATACGCATAAATCTTGTCGTACACTCCCGAACCTGGGTCACGCTGCCTGGCGCACTCGTTACTTCTGGCATAAATACGGTCTGAATAGAATCGATGACAAGAAATTGTGGCTGGATTTGTTCGATCGCTTCTTCTATGCTTTCCATATTTGTCTCACATAGTACATAAAGCTCCGTTGACAACGCATCGAGGCGATCCGCGCGCAGCTTAGTTTGCCTTACCGATTCTTCGCCCGAGATATACAATACTCGCAATCCCTGTGTTGTAAGGGCGTGCGAGGTCTGTAATAAGAGCGTAGATTTACCGATTCCTGGGTCTCCCCCTACTAGTACCAGCGATCCTGGTACGATCCCCCCACCGAGAACACGGTTAAGCTCACCTATACCTGTCAGTATGCGCGGTTCCTTGTCACTTTCTATACTTATGATCGACTGTGCCTTTTCTTTACTATGAAAAATAGGGGCATTCATTCCCTGTGTTTTGACTACGCTTTCCGTTTCCTCCACCATGGAGTTCCAAGCCTGGCACCCTGGGCATTTCCCGAACCATTTTGGCGATTCGTATCCACAGTCGGTGCAAAAAAATTTTGTTTTTGCTTTAGCCATTTGTTCTCCTTACGGTCCGAACTGTTTACAATTCGGATCATTTTCTTCTAATGAAAGTTTACCATTTCTACCCCTTTAACGAAAGGTCATTCGGTATTTGCATTAAATGTATATTTTAAATTGATCTATTTCCAATAAAAAAAGCTTCCGCTCCTCTATAAATAAGGAGCGAAAGCCTTGTTTATTTTATTCGGATTCTACTTCTTTTTCAAGCGCTGGCGCTACTGGAGCGTCCACTTTAGTCACCACAAGTTCTCCGCCGACCTCATCAATATTGAGGGAATCACCCTTTTGGATATTTCCTCTCAACAATTCCTCAGAAAGACGGTCCTCAATATGCTTCTGAATTGCCCGGCGCAATGGACGTGCACCAAAGGCTGGGTCATAACCTTCTTTAGCCAAGAAGGCCTTCGCTGCATCCGTGAGTACAAAATCAACATCATATTCACGCAGGCGCTTGCGCAGCTCATCAGACATCAACGTAACGATCTCAGCGATATGTTTCTCATCGAGTGAGTGGAAGACGATGATTTCGTCGATCCGGTTCAAGAACTCTGGACGGAAGCTCTTCTTGAGCTCTTCCATAACCTTGCCCTTCATATTGCCGTATTCTGCTCCTGCATCTTGCACAGCCGTGAATCCAAGCGTTGAATTCTTCTTGATTGCCTGTGCGCCTACGTTAGAGGTCAGAATGATAAGTGTATTGCGGAAGTCAACTACCCGGCCTTTGGAGTCGGTAAGGCGACCATCTTCAAGCACTTGCAGCAAAATGTTGAATACTTCCGGATGTGCTTTTTCAATTTCATCAAGCAGTACTACAGAGTATGGTTTACGACGTACCTTCTCTGTTAATTGGCCGCCTTCTTCATAGCCGACATATCCAGGAGGAGCACCAACTAAACGGGACGTGGAGTGCTTCTCCATGTATTCCGACATATCAATACGGATGACCGCATTTTCATCGCCGAACATAGCTTCAGCAAGCGCACGTGCCAACTCAGTTTTACCTACACCCGTAGGACCGAGGAAGATAAAGGAGCCCATTGGACGTTTCGGATCTTTAAGACCCGCACGCGCCCGGCGCAATGCCCGGCTGACAGCCTTAACAGCTTCGTCCTGACCAATCACTCGTTCATGCAGCAGAGCTTCCATGTTAAGCAGACGGTCGGTCTCTTCTTCCTTCAGCTTGCTTACAGGGATTCCCGTCCAGCTTGCAACAACCTGTGCGATATCTTCAGGTGTAACTTCAGAATCGGTACGTCCTTGTTTTTCTTTCCACTGGTTCTTAGTCGTATCAAGCTCTTCACGGATTTTTTGCTCCGTATCACGCAGGGCAGCCGCTTTCTCAAACTCTTGGCTCTGAACAGCAGAATCCTTCTCCTTGCGGATATCATCCAAGCGCATTTCTAGTTCCTTCAGATTTGGCGGGATAGTGTAAGAGTGAAGCCTTACTTTAGACCCTGCTTCATCGATAAGGTCAATGGCTTTATCCGGCAGGAAACGATCCGGAATGTAACGATCAGACAGCTTTACAGCTTCCACGATAGCTTCATCCGTAATTTTCACACGGTGATGTGCTTCATAACGATCGCGAAGTCCAAATAAAATTTGTACCGCTTCTTCTGGAGATGGCTGATCCACCGTAATCGGTTGGAAACGACGCTCCAAAGCTGCATCTTTTTCAATATATTTACGATATTCATCCAGCGTAGTCGCACCGATGCACTGAAGTTCTCCGCGGGCTAAAGCCGGCTTAAGAATGTTGGAAGCATCAATAGCACCTTCTGCGCCACCAGCACCGATCAGCGTATGAAGCTCATCGATAAAGAGTACGATATTCCCCGCTTGGCGAATCTCATCCATGATTTTCTTGAGGCGGTCTTCAAACTCACCGCGATATTTAGTACCAGCCACTACAGAGCCCATATCGAGCGTCATTACGCGTTTGTCGCGCAGTGTTTCTGGAATTTCATTATTAATGATCTTTTGGGCCAAGCCTTCAGCAATAGCTGTTTTACCAACCCCAGGTTCACCTATCAACACCGGGTTGTTCTTCGTCCGGCGGCTCAGTACCTGAATAACACGTTCAATTTCCTTGCTGCGACCGATAACTGGATCCAGGTTGCCATCCTTGGCATAAGCCGTCAAATCGCGTGCTAGACCGTCTAGAGTAGGTGTGCTGACATTAGCAGGTGTTCCGCTATGACTGGATGCAGCCTCGCTGCTTCCCAGAAGCTGAAGCACTTGCTGACGAGCTTTGTTCAAGCTGATGCCGAGGTTATTAAGCACACGAGCCGCGACACCTTCTCCTTCACGAATAAGTCCTAGCAGAATATGCTCAGTGCCGACATACGTATGTCCCAGCTTGCGGGCTTCGTCCATCGACAACTCGATTACTTTTTTGGCGCGAGGAGTATAAGCAATGTTCGTAGGTTGTTCTTGGCCTCTGCCAATCAGTGTCTCCACTTCGTCCTGGATTTTTTCAAGACCCAGACCCAAAGCGATTAATGCTTTAGCAGCAATGCCGTCTCCTTCACGAATAAGTCCTAGCAAAATATGTTCTGTGCCAATATTGTTGTGTCCTAAACGAACAGCTTCTTCCTGCGCTAGCGCTAGCACTTTTTGTGCGCGTTCCGTAAATCTTCCAAACATCATATCTCCTGCACCTCCATGAATAATAAATATCTATATTAATGTTGTGTTCCCAGTGTTTCTCGGAGCAGTTTCGCCCGATACATATCCCGTTCAGTGGCGTTCATCTCGTCACCGAACATTTTTTGCAGAAATCCTGGCTGTGTCTTAACGTTAAGCTCATTAAGCACGGAAATCGAAGGGCCTTCCAGTATGCCAAGGTCAACCCCAAGTCTCACATCAGACAGCCGTTGTGCGGATTCTTTAAGCTCCATTAGAGCTGCATAACACAAAATCCCATAAGATCTTTTCACTCGGTCTGTAATTCTTAAAGCGGAATCTACAAGCAGCCTTTCACGGGCATTTCGTTCATGCTCTATAATCTGGGTGACTACACTGTGAAGGTTCTCGATGATTTCACTTTCTGTTTGACCGAGAGTAATCTGATTGGAAATTTGAAAGATGTTCCCTACTGCTTCGCTGCCCTCACCATAAATTCCTCTTACAGTCAATCCCACTTGGTTCACTGCTGACAATATGCGATTGATCTGTTGGGTCATTACTAGTGCTGGCAAATGCAGCATTACTGAGGCACGCAGCCCTGTACCCACATTGGTGGGACAACTGGTCAAGTATCCTCTTTTATCATCAAAAGCGTAATTCACAGCCGATTCGAAGATATCATCGATGGCTGTCGCACGTTCCCATGCTTCTCTTACCTGAAGACCCGGGAACAGACATTGGATCCGCAGATGGTCTTCTTCGTTAATCATGATGCTAACCGACTCATCTTCATTTAATATCACAGCTGCGCCACGTGAATCATTAGCCAGATTAGGACTGATGAGATGTTTCTCGACCAATACCTTTTTATCCAGTTCATTCACTTCAGCAAGCTTTATTAGTTGAAAAGATCCGAATTCGGCAGCAGTTTCCCCATGAAACACAGGGGCCAGCAGCTCTAATACTTCTTCCGATTGCTCTAAGGAAGCAAGCATAGGGAATGGAAGATGCTCTAAATTACGTGCAATACGCATACGGCTGCTAATTACAATCTCGGAGTGACTGCCTCCCGAGCGCATCCAATCACTAAGCGCTTGTTCAGTAAATCGGAGACTTGACATGTCATATCCCCCCTATATATCAAAGACTTTACTCTTGTGCCATTTCTTTTTCAAGTTGGCGAATTTGATCCCGCAGCTCTGCCGCAGTTTCGAATTCCTCCTGTGCGATACTTTGCTGTAATTCCAGCTTCAATTCATCAATTTGCCGCTTGAACACAATTTGTGCTCCAGCACGTTTAGGAATCTTGCCTACATGCGAAGTGCTGCCATGCACCCGTTTAAAGAGCGGGTCCAGTGCACTGTTAAAATATTTATAACAGGAGCTGCAGCCAAAACGACCCAATTTGCTAAACTGCGAGTACGTCATTCCACAATTCTCACATTGCAGACTCTGCGTAGTCTTCGTAGCAGCCGTCTTTTCCTTACCGGCCCCTTCAAGATCAAGCAGACCGGACAGCAAGCTGTGAATGGAGAATCCTCCAGCAGTTCCCGGGATCAGTTCACCCTTCTCCCGCGCACAGCTCTCGCAGATATGAAATTCTGTCTTCTCTCCATTCACGATCTTGGTGAAATGGAGTGTTGCTGGCTTGACGCCACATTCCTGACATTGCATAAGCGAAAGCCCCTCCCTTATGATTGACAATTATTTGCCTAACAAAGAGATTAACATCGCCTTCATAATCTTGGCCCGAATCTCATCCCGATATGGAATCTTAACCGTTAGGCAATCCCGAGAAACAGCAGCGCGCATAAGACACGCCTCACGCTTGCTTAGAAAACCAGCTTCCTCCAGTTGATAAATCAACCCTTCGGCAGCGTTCTGATCTATCCCGCCACCTATAGTATGGTTTAAATGGGCATGCAGTGCCACGTTGGGCGGCAATTCAAAACGTTGAATACGAATATATCCCCCGCCACCACGCTTACTTTCCACCACATAGCCTTTTTCCAGTGTAAAGCGTGTACTAATAACATAATTGATCTGTGACGGTACGCATGAGAACTGGTCCGCCAGGTCATTTCGCTGGATTTCCACCGTACCTTCGGGACTTTCATGCAAAATATTCTTCAGATATTGTTCAATAATATCAGAGATATTGCGCATCACTCATCCTCCAGTGCTCTTTAAAGCTTCATAATATCGCTTACGGCCCGCATCCTTAATGACATTTATTAGTGAACTTCATTCATATAAGTCTGAAGAAAACTTCACAAATTCAGAGGATCGCACTGTATGTCATCAGGTGCGTTGACTTTGACTTTCTTTGACTTTTTAATATTATAACATATTCTGTGCTAATTCCAAGAGGATTCTCTTATTTTTCACTTTTTTCAGCGAATGTATTCGGAAATAAAGAACTCTCCCAGCATCTTTCGAAGGGGAGAGCCTAATTATTTTCTAAAAATGATCAAAAAGTGCAGTTTCAGCTTGCGGTATGATTTCTTCGAGCCATTCCAGAGCCCTCGGATTACCAGTCACACGTCCATAACGAGCCAGCTCTGCCGGGCGTTTATATCCAAACATTAGAATCGTCAGCGTACCAATCTCACAGCTTAAGTCAGCTGCATCCCGTTCACCCTCTATACGCAAGAAAGCTGCTGCTCCCTTTTCGGAGACAGTCCATTCCCACAACCCGTCATTCCATGGGGCATATTTATCTTCAATATAGATAACCTGTTTCTTCTGACTGTTGTGACGCTTAAAAGAATAACTCTCCACGAATGCTTTAGCATTAACAATACGCGCCATAAAATAAGGATAATTCTCCTGCTCTATACGCGGATCAGGCAGCAAAAAGGGTAACATATCATCGGATGGCACCAGTTTTAGCGATGCACCGGTCACCATCGAATCGTGATTCGCAAGAAATGTCCACAGCCCCTGCCGGGCCTGTTCGTTCAAAAACACAAATTCATCAATGACCAGCTCTCTATTTTCTATCTTATATAGTACGTATCCTTCAGGTTCCCCAAGCTGTGAATAAAATACCGCAGTCTGACCTTCATCATCCAGAACAGAGTTTTCCCACCAGTCCAAATCACGCTTAAGTGTTCCGTTATATCTAACTGCAAAACGATTGTATAAGTTGTCCAATACTTCGATATCTATAACACCACGTCTTACCTTGCCCTCAACTTCAACCTTCTTGGGAAACTTGGCAACAGGAATGGAGTATTTCTTATATTCACAATAAACTTCCCAACCAAATTTGCGATAAAAGGGGATCAAGAACGGATGCAGAAAAGATAATGTCTGCCCCGCCTCATTCATCGTTTGCAGCGTATGCGCCAGGAGCTTTGCCACATGCCCCTGTCTGCGATTCTCTGGCCATGTCGCTACCCCTGCGAGCCCTCCCATAGGTACTAATCTACCTTGTATGTACACTTCGAACGGAAGAAGAGTAAGTTTAGCTTCCAAAGTACCTTCTTCAAAAGCACCCCATACGCGTTCTGCTTTAAATCTTTCCTTAGCATTCGCCCTTTTCTCACTAGGCAGCTTGTATTGAAAAGCATATTCAGATAAATCCATGCTTAGATCAAACTCTTCTGAGTGCAACTGTCTGATATCCACAAAACTCACCTCATCATTTATGAATTTACTTTTATGGTTAGTATAACAAGAGAGTGTATTGTGTGCGAATTATAAGGATATTTTTCGAACTTTTTTCAGTTATCCACAGCCTTAGGCAGTTTTAAAAATAGTCTTGTAATCTTGTTCTATTCAAGTTAAAATAATTATCCACTTATTAATCCCTCTATCCACATAAATATGACTATATCCACAGCAACCCGTGTATTACTTAGGTTTTCTGTTGACAGATCTACATAAATATGTACTTAATCCACACCATTTGGTGATTTTTTGCCTTTTAATCATCTATCCACATGTGCGTAAGTTTTCTGCAAATTCCAATGAATTATCCACAAGTTTTCCACAATCTATAATAGACGCAAAAAAGCCACTGTCGAGTTATCAACAGTGGTCTATTTGTGCTTGGCAACGTCCTACTCTCCCAGGACCCTTCGGTCCAAGTACCATCGGCGCTGGAGGGCTTAACGGTCGTGTTCGGGATGGGTACGCGTGGAACCCCTCCGCTATCGCCACCAAACATGCGTCTGTGAAACAGACGCTGCCGCGTGAAATTCGGTTCTTCACCAGAAGTGAGAATGAATTTCTAAGCGTGTTACAGGCTTGATGCCTGAAAACTGAATCCGAAACGAATCTGCATT
The DNA here is from genome assembly GCF_038002725.1 of Paenibacillus sp. FSL H7-0323. NCBI lineage: Bacteria > Bacillati > Bacillota > Bacilli > Caryophanales > Paenibacillaceae > Paenibacillus > Paenibacillus sp. FSL H7-0323. Next base: position 4,280,816 of record NZ_JBBODB010000001.1, read on the forward strand.
CTACGTATAGGATAAGCCCTCGACCGATTAGTATTGGTCAGCTCCATGCATTGCTGCACTTCCACCTCCAACCTATCTACCTCGTCGTCTTCAAGGGGTCTTACTAATTGGGAAATCTCATCTTGAGGGGGGCTTCACGCTTAGATGCTTTCAGCGCTTATCCCGTCCGTACGTAGCTACCCAGCCATGCTCCTGGCGGAACAACTGGTGCACCAGCGGTACGTCCATCCCGGTCCTCTCGTACTAAGGACAGCTCCTCTCAAATTTCCTGCGCCCACGACAGATAGGGACCGAACTGTCTCACGACGTTCTGAACCCAGCTCGCGTACCGCTTTAATGGGCGAACAGCCCAACCCTTGGGACCTACTTCAGCCCCAGGATGCGATGAGCCGACATCGAGGTGCCAAACCTCCCCGTCGATGTGGACTCTTGGGGGAGATAAGCCTGTTATCCCCAGGGTAGCTTTTATCCGTTGAGCGATGGCCCTTCCATGCGGTACCACCGGATCACTAAGTCCGACTTTCGTCCCTGCTCGACTTGTAGGTCTCGCAGTCAAGCTCCCTTATGCCTTTGCACTCTGCGAATGATTTCCAACCATTCTGAGGGAACCTTGGAACGCCTCCGTTACTCTTTAGGAGGCGACCGCCCCAGTCAAACTGCCCGCCTGACACGGTCCCCGTACCCGGTAAGGGTACTAGGTTAGAACCTAGATACGATCAGGGTGGTATCCCAACGGCGCCTCCACCGAAGCTTGCGCTCCGATTTCTACGGCTCCCACCTATCCTGTACAGATCGTACCCAAATTCAATATCAAGCTGCAGTAAAGCTCCATGGGGTCTTTCCGTCTTGTCGCGGGTAACCTGCATCTTCACAGGTATTAAAATTTCACCGGATCTCTCGTTGAGACAGCGCCCAAGTCGTTACGCCATTCGTGCGGGTCAGAATTTACCTGACAAGGAATTTCGCTACCTTAGGACCGTTATAGTTACGGCCGCCGTTTACTGGGGCTTCGGTTCATAGCTTCGGGTTACCCCTAACCACTCCCCTTAACCTTCCAGCACCGGGCAGGCGTCAGCCCGTATACTTCGCCTTGCGGCTTCGCACAGACCTGTGTTTTTGCTAAACAGTCGCTTGGGCCTTTTCACTGCGGCCCCCTCGTGCTATTCACACTACCGGGGCACCCCTTCTCCCGAAGTTACGGGGTCATTTTGCCGAGTTCCTTAACGAGAGTTCTTCCGCGCGCCTTAGAATTCTCTTCTCGCCTACCTGTGTCGGTTTGCGGTACGGGCACCTTCTCCTGGCTAGAGGCTTTTCTTGGCAGTGTGAGATCATGACCTTCGCTACTATAATTTTCGCTCCCCATCACAGCCCAGCCTTATTGATGTGCGGATTTGCCTACACATCAGCCTCACTGCTTAGACGGACATCCATCAGTCCGCGTCACTACCCTCCTGCGTCACCCCATCGCTCATAGCGGATTACGGTGGTACAGTAATTTCAAACTGTTGTCCTTCGACTACGCCTTTCGGCCTCGCCTTAGGTCCCGACTTACCCTGAGCGGACGAGCCTTCCTCAGGAAACCTTGGGCTTTCGGCGGATCAGATTCTCACTGATCTTTTCGTTACTCATACCGGCATTCTCACTTGTGTAGTGTCCAGCGCTCTTTTCAGTACACCTTCAACCCCTACACAACGCTCCCCTACCCCAGATACATAGTATCTAGCCATAGCTTCGGTGGTGTGTTTAGCCCCGTTACATTTTCGGCGCAGAGTCACTCGACCAGTGAGCTATTACGCACTCTTTCAATGGTGGCTGCTTCTAAGCCAACATCCTGGTTGTCTGTGCAACTCCACATCCTTTCCCACTTAACACACACTTGGGGACCTTAGCTGATGGTCTGGGCTGTTTCCCTTTTGACAATGGATCTTAGCACTCACTGTCTGACTCCCGGCAATAAGTATATGGCATTCGGAGTTTGACTGAGCTTGGTAATCCTTGCGGACCCCGCACCCAATCAGTGCTCTACCTCCACTACTCTTATACCGAGGCTAGCCCTAAAGCTATTTCGGGGAGAACCAGCTATCTCCGAGTTCGATTGGAATTTCTCCGCTACCCCCACCTCATCCCCGCACTTTTCAACGTACGTGGGTTCGGGCCTCCAGTGCGTGTTACCGCACCTTCACCCTGGACAGGGGTAGATCACACGGTTTCGGGTCTACGTCCACATACTAATTCGCCCTATTCAGACTCGCTTTCGCTGCGGCTCCACCTTCTCGGCTTAACCTTGCATGTTAAACGTAACTCGCCGGTTCATTCTACAAAAGGCACGCCATCACCCATAGATCGGGCTCTGACTTTTTGTAAGCACACGGTTTCAGGTTCTATTTCACTCCCCTTCCGGGGTGCTTTTCACCTTTCCCTCACGGTACTGTTTCACTATCGGTCGCCAGGTAGTATTTAGCCTTAGCAGATGGTCCTGCTGGATTCATACGGGGTTTCACGTGCCCCGCACTACTCGGGATCCGTCTCGGAGAGAACACAGTTTAGGTTACAGGGCTTTTACCTCTATCGCGGGCCTTTCCAGACCTCTTCACCTACCATATTCCTTTGTAACTCCATGTGAGACGTCCCACAACCCCTAAGAGCAAGCTCTTAGGTTTAGGCTGTTCCGCGTTCGCTCGCCGCTACTGACGGAATCACTATTGTTTTCTCTTCCTCAGGGTACTTAGATGTTTCAGTTCCCCTGGTCTGCCTCTACATTTCCTATGTATTCAGAAATGAGTAACTGCGAATTACCACAGCTGGGTTTCCCCATTCGGACACCCCCGGATCAAAGCTTGCTTACAGCTCCCCGAGGCAGTTTCGTTGTTCGCCACGTCCTTCGTCGGCTCCTGGCGCCTAGGCATCCTCCGTGTGCTCTTATTAGCTTAACCTTGATTCTTCCGCAGGAAAATATCATACGATGACATTTTCTTTGGAATCATCTCACTAATAACATTTACTTGTTTGCACAAGTTGCTAAAAGATGTTCTAAAACGCAAATTCGTTTCGGTATCCAGTTTTCAAGGATCAAGTGTATAGACATAACAAATAGATGAAGTTTGTTGGTGGAGCCAAGCGGGATCGAACCGCTGACCTCCTGCTTGCAAGGCAGGCGCTCTCCCAGCTGAGCTATGGCCCCGCAAATTCCATCAAAACCGAACAAATGGATACACGTTAATTGGTTGTGGAAGTTAAACTTCCGATTTGAATGTTCTCATTGCAGAGAACGATTCTCCATAGAAAGGAGGTGATCCAGCCGCACCTTCCGATACGGCTACCTTGTTACGACTTCACCCCAATCATCTACCCCACCTTCGGCGGCTGGCTCCCTTGCGGGTTACCCCACCGACTTCGGGTGTTGTAAACTCTCGTGGTGTGACGGGCGGTGTGTACAAGACCCGGGAACGTATTCACCGCGGCATGCTGATCCGCGATTACTAGCAATTCCGACTTCATGCAGGCGAGTTGCAGCCTGCAATCCGAACTGAGACCGGCTTTGATGGGATTGGCTCCACCTCGCGGCTTCGCTTCCCGTTGTACCGGCCATTGTAGTACGTGTGTAGCCCAGGTCATAAGGGGCATGATGATTTGACGTCATCCCCACCTTCCTCCGGTTTGTCACCGGCAGTCACTCTAGAGTGCCCAGCATTACCTGCTGGCAACTAAAGTTAAGGGTTGCGCTCGTTGCGGGACTTAACCCAACATCTCACGACACGAGCTGACGACAACCATGCACCACCTGTCTCCTCTGTCCCGAAGGCCGCCGCTATCTCTAGCAGATTCAGAGGGATGTCAAGACCTGGTAAGGTTCTTCGCGTTGCTTCGAATTAAACCACATACTCCACTGCTTGTGCGGGTCCCCGTCAATTCCTTTGAGTTTCAGTCTTGCGACCGTACTCCCCAGGCGGAGTGCTTACTGTGTTAACTTCGGCACCAAGGGTATCGAAACCCCTAACACCTAGCACTCATCGTTTACGGCGTGGACTACCAGGGTATCTAATCCTGTTTGCTCCCCACGCTTTCGCGCCTCAGCGTCAGTTACAGCCCAGAAAGTCGCCTTCGCCACTGGTGTTCCTCCACATATCTACGCATTTCACCGCTACACGTGGAATTCCACTTTCCTCTTCTGTACTCAAGCCACCCAGTTTCCAGTGCGACCTCAGGTTGAGCCCAAGGTTTAAACACCAGACTTAAATAGCCGCCTGCGCGCGCTTTACGCCCAATAATTCCGGACAACGCTTGCCCCCTACGTATTACCGCGGCTGCTGGCACGTAGTTAGCCGGGGCTTTCTTCTCAGGTACCGTCACTCCGGTAGCAGTTACTCTACCGGACGTTCTTCCCTGGCAACAGAGCTTTACGATCCGAAAACCTTCATCACTCACGCGGCGTTGCTCCGTCAGGCTTTCGCCCATTGCGGAAGATTCCCTACTGCTGCCTCCCGTAGGAGTCTGGGCCGTGTCTCAGTCCCAGTGTGGCCGTTCACCCTCTCAGGTCGGCTACGCATCGTCGCCTTGGTGGGCCGTTACCCCACCAACTAGCTAATGCGCCGCAGGCCCATCCCTCAGTGACAGATTGCTCCGTCTTTCATTCTTCTCTCAGGAGAAAAAAGAAATTATCCGGTATTAGCTACCGTTTCCGGTAGTTATCCCAGTCTGAAGGGCAGGTTGCCTACGTGTTACTCACCCGTCCGCCGCTAAGTTATTTTGAAAGCAAGCTTCCAAAATAACTCCGCTCGACTTGCATGTATTAGGCACGCCGCCAGCGTTCGTCCTGAGCCAGGATCAAACTCTCCAATTAGTATTGAAAAGAGCGATATGCTCATTTTGAAACTGACGATTCATTAATTGAATCTTTTTAAAAATTAACGTGTTCCATTTGTTCAGTTTTCAAAGAACTTGCTCCTAGCATTTCGACATTCAATGTCTCTTGCACAGGAATTAGAGTATATCATGTTTGTTTCTATATTGTCAACTTATTTCTTCATCGCTTGTGTTTCGTATGTGCGATGCGTCGTAAGCACAAGAGATAATATACCATGCTGTCATTGAGTTTGCAAGCTTTTTTTGAAATAAAAAAATCATTCGTATAAATAACTTCGATACAACACAAATTGATACCATTCATCCATTATTTGTGGCTAAATAGAATTTATCGTATTCGCCAATCTTACCTTTTAACTATCAGTACAGAGAGGAGTCAAAATGAAGACCAAACCTACAGACGCTGCGTCCAAGGTAGACAGCAAGGACAAGGAGCAGCGTAATCTGCAGCAGGCAACGATTTATAAAATTTTGTTAGCTGTCAGTTTTGTTCATTTATTTAATGATTCTATACAGGCAGTCATTCCAGCAATCTTCCCTATTCTCAAAGATAATCTACTGCTCTCTTTCGCCCAGATTGGATGGATCTCATTCGCTTTAAATATGACGTCATCAGTAATCCAACCCGTCATTGGATATGCTGCAGACCGTAAACCCCGTCCTATATTATTACCACTGGGTATGTGCAGCACATTTTTAGGTGTACTTCTATTGGCTTATGCCAATAGCTATTTTCTGGTCTTATTCTCGGTTATCCTGATCGGATTCGGTTCAGCCACCTTCCACCCAGAGGGTATGCGTGTTGCTCATATGGCCGCAGGTCAGCGAAAGGGATTGTCGCAATCTATTTTTCAAGTGGGCGGCAATGCTGGACAGTCCCTGGGTCCAATGCTTACGAAATGGGTGTTCATCCCCTTTGGCCAGATTGGTGCCCTAGGCTTCACGATCGTCGCGGCTGCCGGAATCGCTGTTCAGACCTATGTAGCTCGCTGGTATAGAGAAATGCTAGATGCCGGTTATACCTTTCATAAAAAATCAACAGCACGGGCAATCGACCCCGCCCGCCGAAAAAGCATACGAACAGCAACGATTATTCTTGTATTCCTAGTCTTTGTTAGGTCTTGGTATGGCGCTTCTATCGGCAGTTACTACGCCTTCTATCTAATGGACAAATATCAAATGACGCTGGATAAAGCCCAAATCTATATTTTTATGTATTTGGCTGCTGGCGCAGTGGGCACATTTTTTGGAGGTCCGCTGGCTGACCGTTTTGGACGGCGTAATCTCATCTTACTATCAATGGTAGGAACCGTTCCCTTTGCACTTGCTCTACCCTTTGTAGGTCCATTATGGGCGGCTGTATTGCTGCTGATTGGCGGTTTCATCCTTCTGTCCAGCTTCTCTGTTACCGTCATTTATGCTCAAATGCTATATCCGGGCAACATTGGCACAGTTTCAGGTCTGATCACGGGACTTGCTTTTGGACTCGGCGGGATCGGCTCATTAGTCCTCGGCAACCTCATTGATAGTATCGGGATTGCTAAAGTGTTCATCGCTTGCGGCTTCCTCCCGCTGCTTGGGTTTCTTGCCTTGCTGCTTCCTAGAGATGAGAAATTAGAAGAATGGGCGGCGCAATAACTTCTCAATGATCACTTAAGGCTTTACTCATTACTGTAGAAAATAGAGCGGCAGCCTTCCCGCTGCCTTCAGTCATGTAATTATCCTGATTCGTACGATCAAAACCCATCCATACCGCAGCTGTCCACTCCGAAGTATAGCCTACAAACCAAAGATCCCGATTAGCTTTCTTGCTCACGCCAGCCAAGTCCAATTGGGTCGTACCGGTCTTTCCCGCTACTGGTCTGTTCATCTGCGCTTTTTTCCCTGTTCCTTCATTAACAACATTGCGTAACATAGCCGTCATCGCTTCTGCGGTACGCGGCAAGATTACCTGACGTGATTCAGAGGGATGAGTATACAAGACCTTCCCTTTTGAATCCGTTATGGAGCGCACCATATGAGCCGCATTAAATTTCCCTCCACTAGCAAAGACACTGTAGGCCTGGGCCATTTTTAGTGGAGAAACCCCATTATGAAGCCCCCCCAAAGCTATTGATAAATGATTGTCCTCCTCCGTCAGTACAATTCCTAATTTGGCGGCAAATTGCCGCGCAGAAGAGATTCCAACCTGCTTCAATACCCATACGGCTGGTGCATTGATGGATTTTTGCAAAGCTGTGTTCATTGTGACCTGACCTTGGTATATACCGTTCAAGTTCTCAGGCTTGTAGCTGCCATAAGCAACTTTACGGTCGGACAGCATACTATTCGGGTTGAATTTCCCGCTCTCCAGTGCAGGTCCATAATCAATGATCGGCTTAAAGCTGGAACCCGGCTGACGTGCATCAATAATAGCTCTGTTCAAATTGCCCTCGTTTTGATCTCGCCCACCAATCAATGCCACTACTTCTCCTGTACGATGATCCATTATGGTCATAGCTGCTTCTACCTGCTGATCTTTTCCGTCAGGTGGAAATGAAGCCTCTTTGAGAACGGCCTGCTCAAGTGCCTGCTGTGCTTTGATGTTCAAACCTGTAACTATAGTGTAGCCGCCTGTACGAAGCTCCTCTACGGATTTCCCTGTGATCTGAGCCGCTTCCTTAAGGGCGGCATCCACATAGTACACTCCGGCAACCCCATTTTCGACCGCAGCTGGAGGCTGATATTGTTTATTCATAGCTTCCTGCATTTGCTCATACGTGATTAGTCGCTGATTGAACATCATCTTTAGCACTAGATTTCTTCTCGTTTTGGATAATGCACTATTGTCTACTGGGTTATAAATAGAGGGTCCTTTAGGGATTCCCGCCAGAGTGGCTATTTGCCAGATCTCCAATTTTTTCAGATCAGACACACCGAAGTAACGCTTCGCTGCTGCTTTTACTCCATATTGTCCCCGCCCCATATAAATCTGATTGAGGTACAGCTGCAAAATCTCACGTTTCGTCAGTCGCTGCTCCAAGGCAAAAGCAATAGAGGTTTCATTTAACTTACGCAGCATATTCTTATCTCTGTTCAAATAAAGATTGCGAGCAAGCTGTTGAGTAATACTACTGCCACCTTCTGATAAACTCATGTCCAAGATATTTTTTAAGAAAGCGCGTGATATCCCTTTATAATCGACCCCTTGATGGCTATAAAAACGGCGGTCTTCTACTGTTAAAAAGGTATCTATTAATAAAGCCGGCATCTCCTCAAGCTCTGCTGTAAGCCTATAACCCGAGCTCGGTAGCGGAGTCATTCGTATAACTGTTCCATCTGAAGCTGTGATGAGGCTTGATTCTGGCAATTGCAGCCTATCCTCATGCCGGTTAAGTACAATCCCCCCATACTGGTATACATAAAACAAAATCAAAAGCACCAATACCGTACTAATAACACTCACATCAAATAATAGGTACCCTACTCGCAATATCCGGGTGCGTGCATTCCATCTGCTCATGATTCGATAATCAGGTTCTCCAGGAACCGCTCCATACTCCGCACTTCATCATTCGCTGCTGCAAGAAGTGCATGTACTTCCGCCCCATCCTCTTCAACCTCACGGAGAGTGCGAAGTATCGCCCTAGTCCTTATTAATAAAGCTACTGCTGGTGTGTCCTCTATCCGCTTTGAGCTTGCACCTCTATCTGGAACTTCTATTCTTTGCATTCGATTGAGGTTAGCAGCAATTTCACCTATTTCTCCTCCAGAGAGAACCTTGATGTTCTGGGCGACTCCTTTATCTGCCAGCTCCGAGGTTCCCACCACTAGCGAGCGCAAATCATCAGCCATTTTCTGTGAACGAAGAACATACAGCCCACCGAAGACTAGAATAAATAGAAGGATGGCACTAGGGGTTTGACCCATATGATTAATAACCCAATGAATAAGCCGGACAAAAAAGGCTCCTGGTTGACCCGAATAATGAGAATACAGCAAATCGACAGCCCGCTGGACAACAAAAAGAAAGGCAGCACTCAAAAGAGCGCAACCCATAAAAATATATAAATAGCTGATACGAACCGTCCGAAGTTTTGGCATGGTAGTTCCCTCCTTGTGCCACAAGGATAACTTCCAAATCTTAAGAACCCGCCATAGTTTTCTTAAGATTCTATGAAGAATGGGAAACGGGTAATAAAATCCGTGCGAAGAGATGTACTTTCTACATAAATAACGCCATTGTGGCGTTCGATGATACTTTTGGCAATCGCAAGTCCAAGCCCTGAGCCGCCTGTATGCTGTGAACGCGACTTTTCTGCCCGATAGAATCGTTCAAAAATAAAAGGGATATCACTTTCCGCAATTCTCTCTCCGAAGTTGCTAATTCGGACCACAGCATCATTTTCCTTTTTACTGAAACCTATCTCCAATTTTCCGCCGCTTCTGCCGTAACGGATCGCGTTAGTAATCAAATTTTCATAAGCACGTACTAATTCTTTAGGCGAAGCCTCTATCCATAACTCATCAGCAACGTCCTCGATTTCATAGATCATATCCGCCTTTGTTAGTTCAGGAACTGACTCCTCCGCCAGCTGCCGTATGAAGGCCTTCAAATCCAATCTCTGCATAACCAAAGGGTACTCTCCACTATTTACACGTGTGTATTCAAAAAGATCATCGATCAGTTTACGCAGCACCAGGGATTTGTTGTAGGCTATATCCACGTAATACCGGATTTCCGCTTCTTCCTGACATCGATCTTGTTCGATGTATTCCAGAAAGCCCAAGACAGAGGTAAGCGGGGTGCGTAAATCATGGGAAACACCTGTGATCAAGTCATTTTTCGCATTTACAGCTTTACGTTCCTCCTCTATGGAGTGCTGCAAACGCTCAGCCATTTCATTAATATTCTCAGCCAGCACGCCCAGCTCATCCGTGGTTCTGACTTCAATTCTATGGGACATCCCGGAGCTTGTAATTTCTCGAATCCCTTTTGTGATCTCTTCCAGATACAGCACAACTTTACGAGTGTAGATAAAAAAGAATAATAAAAAGCTGATAATACCCGCTGCTGTCATTAGTGGCATAGAGCCAATATGATTAATAATCCAGCGCAGTATGCGTGAATAGGGAGCCGACTCTGAAGCCGGATTTAGATAGATCATAAAGTTGACGAGTTGGTACCCTGCCATGAGCAGCAAAGCGCCCGAAAGCACACTCAGCAAAAAAGCAAACATAAACTTCCAGCGAATCGTCGTTATATATTTAGAATTCAAGAAGCCTCACCTAATCCTTTCAGGAAGGTCCGTCTAATTTATAGCCAACTCCCCAGACGGTTTGTATATAACGTGGGCGTTTCGAATCGATTTCGATTTTGTCTCGGAGATTACGAATATGTACCATCACTGTGTTACCGCCATCTAAAAAGGGTTCATTCCATACCTTATTGTAAATTTGCTCCAAGCTAAGCACTTGACCTTGGTGTCTCGCTAAAAGCTCTAGAATAGAGAATTCCCGCGGAGTCAGTTTAATCTTCTGCTGGTCTACATACACCTCATGCTTAGACGTATCTATAGTCAGATCCTCAAAGCTTAGTTTGCTGTCGTTTCCCAACGTATTACTATCCTTATTAAATCCGTGATAACGGCGCAACTGTGATTTTACTCGTGCCACAATCTCCAAAGGATTAAACGGCTTGCCCACGTAGTCATCTGCCCCGAGGCTCAGGCCGGAGATCTTGTCCATATCTGTATTTTTGGCTGATAGTATGATAATTGGCATTTTCCGCTCTTCACGGATCTTCATACATGCAGCTAGCCCGTCCATTTTAGGCATCATGACATCAAGAATAATTAGATCAACTTCCTCTTTCTGCAGACATTCCAGCGCTTCCATTCCATCATAAGCCTTTAGCAGTCTATAGCCTTCATTACAGAGATAAATCGTTAACAGTTCTACAATTTCCTTCTCATCGTCTACTAACAATATCGTTTCTCTCTTCACAGGAAGGGTTTCCTTTCAAATATAGTAATAAATATCTATAGCCTATATATTAGCAGATCAACCGAATTTTTTTCTAAAAAAGAAACGTTTAGTTGTAATCCACGCAAAAAAGGCCCCTGCTCCTCTCGTACTTAAACGAAATGGAACCGGGAACCTTTTGGAATCGAATATAGTTTGTTACTTACATATCCAACAAGCGAATTAGCTCATCTTCATCCTCAATGACTTGAATGCCTAACTGCTGGGCTTTGGCCAGCTTACTGCCAGCTTTTTCACCAGCGATAACTAAATCCGTCTTCTTGGACACACTTCCCGACACCTTTGCTCCGAGTGCTTCCAGACGTTCAGCTGCTTCATCTCGGGTAAGCTTTTGCAAGGAACCGGTCAATACGACCGTTTTGCCACTAAAGAAGGAATCGGTACTAACAGGACGTGGCGCCTCAGGAGCCTTTGCTTCCACACCCAACGTCCGCAAGCGGGAAACATTAGCTACTACAACTGGGTCTGCGAAGAAGCTGACAATGCTCTCGGCGACAATCCCACCAATGTCTGGTAACTCAGCGAGCTCCTCGGCTTTGGCCTGCATCACAGCATCCAGATCGCGGAAATGATCAGCCAACATCTTCGTCGTTGCCTTACCTGTGTTAGGGATCCCTAACGCAAAGAGAAATGAAGCAAGATCTCTACCTTTGCTATCTTCTAAAGCTTGCAGCAAATTCTGTGCTTTTTTCTCACCAAAACGGTTCAGCTGTACAAGCTGCTCAAAGTTCAGTTCATACAGATCCGCAGAGTCATGTACATTAAGCTCATCATAGAGCTGACCCGCCGTCTTCTCACTAAACGTCTCGATATCCATCGCATCACGCGAAGCAAAGTGGGTGATCCGACTGATAATCTGCGGCCTACAATTCAGTTTATTGTTACAGAAAAGATGTGCTCCGCGCATTTCTAACGGATATCCACAAGCTGGACAGTCCTCAGGGAAAATAATCTCTCCACCGTCATTCTCCTCTGTTACCTTGCCGAGAATTTCTGGGATAACATCATTGGAACGGCGAATAAAGACCCGCGAACCTAAGGCGAATTTCAAGTTTTTGCGCTCAATATCACCCACATTATTCAGGGTGCAGTTCTGAACGGTAACTCCGGCAAGCTCTACAGCCTCAACCCGAGCCAGCGGAGTCACTTTACCTGTACGACCTACATTCCAGCTAACAGACTCCAGCACGGTCGTCGTTTCTTCGGCTTCAAATTTATAAGCAACTGCCCAACGCGGGAACTTGTCAGTGTAGCCAAGCACCTCACGGATCCGGAAATCCGTGACCTTAATTACAGCCCCATCAATGAGGTAATCAAGACTCGAACGACTCTCCTCGATTCCAGCGAGCTGCTCAGTTACATCATCAAAATCATTGCAGTAGGTCAGGTATGGGTTCACTTTAAATTTGTTATTCCGCAGAAAATCCATCATTTCCTGATGGTCAGCGAACTCCGCGCCTTCTGCAAAGCCTACATTATAGAAAAAAGCGTTCAAACGGCGGTCCGCAGTAGTCTTCGGATTAAGATTACGCAGTGCACCTGCTGCTGCATTACGCGCATTCTTCAGCGGCTCTGCAGCCCTTGTATTATAATCAGCCAGCACAGACAGATTCATAATCCCTTCACCCTGAACCTCAATGACCCCATCCTTGAAGGGAATCGTCAATGGAACGGATTTGATGGTCTTCACCTGTGCAAGTATTCCTTCGCCAACTACACCATTGCCACGCGTTGATGCCTGTTCGAGAACACCATTACGATAGGTTAAATTCAGCGTCAAGCCATCGAACTTCAGTTCTACTGCATAACAAGGATCAGGAAGAGGGGTGTCTGGATTCTTAAGATTGTATTCATTCACTAACCGGAGCACCCGGGTATTCCAGCTGCGCAGCTGTTCAATATTCTGTGCTTTATCCAGACTCCAAAGCGGTGCCAGATGCCGATGCGGCGTGAAGCCCTTAAGCAGCTCTCCACCTACACGTTGTGTAGGCGAATCCGGTAGTACGAAGCCACTCTCAGCCTCCAGTGCTACAAGCTTGTCGTATAAAACATCGTATTCCTTATCGCTGACTAGCGGTGCATCCAGCGTGTAGTAGTGGTAATTATAGTTATTTAATTCCGCAACAAGCTCTTCCATCACATGCATAGCATCCATGCAGGTACATCCCTCCGTCAATAAGTTTCCTAAAGTTAGCGTGGTCTAAATATCCGTTCGTTAATCGTTGTCTGTTATTATTCCACTTTGGTAATCGGCGCAAACCCCGCAAGCAGGCGTTTCACACCCACGGGAGCCGGAAAAGCAATCTGTAGCTCCGTGTCATTCCCGCTGCCTTTAACAGATACAACGGTGCCCGTGCCCCATTTGCCGTGGGAGACCTTGTCACCGGCTTTGTAATCGCCAGCTGCAGCAGCCCCTGCTCCGGTAGCACGCTGTGCGCCTCCGGAGGTCACGGTCACGCTGCTCTTGCTTGCCGCCGCTGACGCCGTGCTTCCGCCGCCTGCCGGCGTAGCTCCGGCGGCTCCGCCTCGGCCGCCAAAGTTCCCACGGCCACCACTGCCGAAGCCGCGTCCGCCGTAAGCACCGCCTACCTCCGCGCCTCCGCGCTGGAAGCGGTCTTGAGTCTTAACGGTATCTTCCTTCAGTTCCTCCGGAATCTCCTCTAAGAAGCGGGACGGTTGGTTCGCCGTCGTCCGGCCAAAGAGCGTACGCATCCGCGCACAAGAGAGAAACAGTTGTTTCTCCGCGCGGGTGATCCCCACATACGCAAGCCGGCGTTCCTCTTCCAGCTCGTCGTTGTCCTGGAAGGCACGGCTGTGTGGGAACACGCCTTCTTCCATTCCGACGATAAATACCGTCGGGAACTCCAGACCTTTGGCGCTGTGCATCGTCATTAACACAACCGCATCACTACGATCCTCTTCATCATCGTTCACACTATCGATATCTGCGATAAGTGCAAGATCCGTGAGGAAGGAGACCAGCGACTTGTCTTCGTTGTTCTTTTCAAACTCCATCGTCACCGATAAGAACTCATCGATATTCTCTAGCCGCGAGCGTGATTCGAGTGTGTTTTCATTTTGCAGCTCCAAACGGTACTGCGACATTTCCAGTATTTTTTCCGTCAATTCGGTTACAGACAAGAACTCCACCATACGGTGTAGAGCTTCAATCATATCGTAGAACTCTACTAGCATATTCCGCGTCCGTCCGGCAAAGCCCAAATCATCGACCGTTTGCAGCACTCGGAAAATAGAAACACCACGTTCACCAGCAGCAGCTGCCAGCTTGCCAACCGTTGTATCTCCTAATCCACGCTTAGGAACATTAATAATACGCGTCAGGCTGATATCATCATCAGGGTTAGACAGTAAACGTAGATACGCCAGCAGATCCTTGATTTCTTTACGATCATAGAACTTGATCCCGCCAACGATTTGATATGGAATATCTGATTTGATCAAAATTTCTTCTATTACCCGTGACTGAGCATTCGTCCGATACAGAATCGCGTGATTCTGGTAAGCTTGACCTTGCTTCACATTTTTGCTGATTTCTCCGGTTACAAAATACCCTTCGTCATGCTCGGAATCCGCCCGGTACACCTTAATCTTGGCGCCTTCCTCGGAATCGGTCCACAGCTTTTTCGGTTTACGGCCACTATTAAGCGCGATTACCCCATTGGCTGCATTCAGGATATTAGCGGTTGAACGGTAATTCTGTTCTAGCAGAATCGTCTTCGCTTCCGGATAATCCTCTTCAAAATTAAGAATATTCGTAATATCCGCACCACGCCAGCGATAGATCGACTGGTCACTATCCCCTACCACGCAAATGCGGTGGTGGCTGTCTGCCAGCATGCGGCACAACATGTATTGTGCTCTGTTCGTATCCTGATACTCATCCACATGGATGTATTTGAACTTCTTTTGGTAAAAATCCAGAACCTCGGGAACTTCCTTAAATAATTCGATAGTCTTCATAATCAAATCATCAAAATCAAGCGAGTTATTGCTTCTCAAACGCCGTTGGTACATTTTATAAACCTTGGTAACTAAACCTTCGAAATAATCACCGACTTTTTGCTCATACTGCGCCGGAGTAATCAGTTCATTCTTAGATGCGCTAATTATGGCCTGTACAGCTTTCGGTTCGAATTTTTTCGTATCAATATTCAGTTCCTTCATGCAATTACGAATGACTGATAACTGGTCTGTAGAGTCCAGAATCGAGAAGTTGGAAGTAAATCCAATGCGCTCAATATCCTTCCGCAAGATCCGAACACACATGGAGTGAAAGGTGGATACCCAAATATCTCTTCCCTCAGGTCCAACGAGCTTAGATACACGTTCCTGCATTTCCCTCGCAGCTTTATTCGTAAATGTAATCGCCAAAATCGCCCAAGGCGGCGCCTTTCGATTAGCAATCAGCCAGGCAATTCTGTGAGTCAGCACTCTCGTCTTCCCACTGCCCGCACCAGCCATAATCAAAAGGGGTCCTTCAGTAGTTTCGACAGCCTGCCTTTGTGGAGGATTCAATCGGCTGACCGCGTCTTGTATGTTAATAAGTTGCATGTGTAACATGCTCCTTTCTAAAAATGAAATTACAAATCATAAGTAGTCCATAAGCTAACCGCTAGTCGAACTGCTCTTGCACCGTCTTTTTAACAGCAAATACCGTACGAATTGCCTGCTCTACATCCCGATAAATAATATTGCCGACAACTACTGTATCACATAGAGCTGCTGCCTGCTCGGCCTCTGCCTCACAAGTAATGCCGCCTCCATAAAATAGTTGGGCTTGCTCCACCATCTCACGCACTATACGTACTGTCTCCATATCCCCAAATCTACCGCTATATTCAAGATAGACTATTGGCAGGGACATCAGCTTGTCCGCAACCTGGGCATACGCAGCCGCCTCTTCAGCATTAATGGTTGTCTCGGCCCCTGTAATCCGCGCAACTGAAGAATCACTGTTCAAAACGACGTAACCTTCCGTTAGCAGCTGATCCCATGGGATCATAAATCCATAACGCTCTATAGCTCGACGATGATGGCCTACAATCCAAGCTGGATCAGGTGTATTTAGCACCATAGGAATCATATAAAGATCAAATCCGGGTACAGCAGCTTCCAGTTCGGATACCTCGAGTGCACAGGGCAGCTCAAAACGTCTTACTCTTGATAAGAGATCTACTGTATTCTCATAAGTAACTCCTGTAGAGCCTCCTATCAATATGGCATCCGTGCCGGACAAGCAAACGGCCTCCAAATCCTCATCTGAAATCATACGATCTGGGTCCAACTTAAACACATGCCGCCAAGGTTTGATCATTTGCTGTACTGATTTCATGGGAATCATCCTTAATTGTCATTTGGGCAAGACAAAACACTCCTGCCGCCGCAAAAGATATAGATCTAGTCTATGCCAGCACAGGAGGTGTGTCAATTTAAAGCGAACAAAAATACGAACATTTTTTCGTATGTAAATTTGAGGTCCCCGCAAAGTACCTGAATACGCATCTGAGGAAAGCAGCACTTTGCAGGGATATATTAGTTGTAATGAGTGGATATAGATTTCAACGTATACCTCTGAGGTTATTCAAATCATTTTCAGGCACAAAATCACTATAAAATCCGTCTACTCCCATACGAGATAGCTCTCTAATCTCATCCTCTTCATCCACTGTATGAACGTATACACGAGCTCCGATATTTTTTAACTGTTTGACAAAACTCTTGGTGGCCCGGCTAACTGGCATCGTAATATCCACACCTGTTTTTTTAACAAACTCAATAACTTGTTCATCCGTATCCTTAGATTGGTACAGGGTGTAAAGCACTTCTGGAAAAGAATACACCTTATTGATCTCATCAAGCATCGGCTGATTGTAGATCTGTGGAACTATCCGCTCCAACAACGCTGGATCCCGACGCTGCGCCGCTTCGGTCAGCAATGTAAATTGCTTCTCTATAAGTTCCGGTTGGATTTCTTTGGTATCCGTAACGATATAAGCATCTGGATAATTCTGCATTAGATCAAGCACCTTCTCAATATCAAGCGGAGAGTATATATTCAGGATGGGGCTGTCCATAAATTCCTCGTAATCTAGTGCCACACCCTGTTTATTAGCAGGGAGAACCTCCAACTGACCTAAAAGCTTGCTCATATTGCCTGTCCATTCATGCCGAGCAACCAACTGATCATCCTTCGATAACAAAAAATCAACTTCAAATACGCGAGTTCCCCGTTCATAGTTAGCGACAAAGGCCTCCCAAGCATTGGTATACGTATATCCGTTAATTCCCCCCATGGCATGTGCAACGATTCTGTGCGCTTCAAAACCGCTCGTGGGTTGCTCTTCCTCTTTGTTCAACGTTATTACAAGAATCATTATTAGTGCGACAATCATTACTACGGTTGCAATAATCTTTTTCTTATTCATAGTTGTGAGTTTCCTTTGCAAAGTTTAGATTAGAAAATTAATACCCCGCTCTGCCAGTGGCAAAACGGGGTATTATTAAAATTTCACAAATCTAAATAAGTGCAGGTCTCAATATGCGTTTTTGTTAACGAAGCCGTTGCGAATCGTTTTGAAAATAATTCGAATATCGAACAGTAAGGACCAGTTTTCGATATAGAAAATATCGTGCTTAATCCGTTCCTCTATTGAAGTGTCCCCGCGCAGCCCATTGCTCTGTGCCCAGCCCGTAATTCCTGGACGCACATGGTGCTTCACCATATACTTCGGAATTTCATCACGGAATTGTTCTACATAAAATGGTCGTTCTGGCCGTGGGCCAACTACACTCATATGACCGAGTAATACATTAAAAAATTGCGGAAGCTCATCCAGACTTGTCTTACGGATAAAGGTTCCAAATCGAGTTCTACGCGGATCTTCCCGCGTACTCCAACCTGTATCCTCTTCCCCGTCCTGCTGCAGCTTCATTGAACGAAACTTATACATCATAAAATTACGCCGATTAAGTCCCACCCGTTCCTGCCGGAATATGATCGGTCCCGGTGAGGTAAGACGTACGCCGAGAGCTACGATCAGCATCACGGGAGATATCATAATAATAGCGAATAGAGAGAACACGATATCAAACAAACGTTTTGCCATCTTATTCCCCGTCATATCCAGTGGAATATCACGAACATTAATCATTGGCATACCTGCAAAGTTATCAAAGTAAGGACGCGCCGGTAAATAATCAAAGAAATCCGGAATAATCAATGTGCGTACCCCTGCTTTTTCACAGGCCGCAATAATCGAAGGATATTTAGAATGCGCATCGAGCGGCAAAGCAAGAATAACCTCGTCCACAGGCAGCATCTCCAGCATTCCGGATAACTGATCAACCGTACCTAGAATCGGTTTATAGCGCTGTTCTTCAATTCCATCCCAAGTATGATAGTCGTCTAAGAAACCAATAGCTTCATATCCGAGCTCTGGATATTGCTCCAAATTGTTGTAGAATCTTTTGCCGAGTGTACCAGCGCCGATGATAAGTACGAACTGGCGGTTCAATCCTTTTTCGCGCAAAGATTTAAGCATCTTCTTCAACACATAACGGTAAAGCATAATGGAAAGAACGTTAAATCCCATATAAATAGCCAGATATGTACGGGAGATATCAATTTCTTTCACGAAAAACATTAGACCGAGCAGGATGAAGATGCTCATGATATGCACTTGGAAAATCTTAATAAATTCATCGACAAAACGTTTCTTACGCTTAGGCAAATAAAGCGATAAAAGGATACCGATTAAGACAGCTACTCCGCCATAGATCATACTCCAATAAGCGTACGACTCTACGGGTAGAGGATTGTAAAATTCCATCCATCCACTCTTAAACTTAAGCCACCAAGCCGCCAAAAAAGACAGCTGAATGACAATGAAATCAGCAACCATATAGAGCTGTGTCAAAAATTTCTGATTCCGCCGAATCATAATCTCACCTCAGTATTCTTATCGTTACGAGTGCCTGTTTCAGGGGCAGAGCTAAGACTCTGTGCAGGTGATGGAACTGCTTTAGGAAAGATTAGGGCATTCCGCAAAAGGGACAGAGCAAACTTCATACCAACACCAGCATATACTGTTCCATTTATAATACTGTTGTACTTCCTACTATAATGCTTACGATGAAATAAAATCATTGCCCTGTGAAATTCATAGACGATCTTGAACGGTCTACGTCTGGCACTGCCGCCTTTGAGATGGACGATGGAGGTCTTCGGATAATAATAAATCTCCCAACCAGCCTCTTTAATACGATAGCACCAGTCTAAATCCTCACCGTACATAAAAAACTCTTCATCTAATCCGCCGACCTGATCAATCGTCTCCCGCCGCAGCAGCATAAACGCACCCACCAGACAATCTATCGGGTAATCAAGATCAGGGTCCAGATAACCTAACTGATAACCGTTAAACTTCGGTCGATCCGGAAACAACTTACTGAAACCAAAAGCATAATAGAAGGAAGCTGACGGTGTAGGAAATCCTCGCTTACACGCTTTATCCAGCGACCCATCTGGCAAAATAATCTTACATCCTGACGCCCCAACATCGGGCCGACCATCCATAAAGGAGATCATCGTCTCCAGCGTATCCCTGCTTACCACCGTATCTGAATTGAGCAATAGTACATACCGTCCGGATGAAGCTTCCATCCCCTGATTATTTGCACGGGCAAAACCGACATTGTCGTTATTTGCGATCAACATGACACTTGGAAACTCTCTACCAATCATCTCTACCGAATCATCATGGGAATTGTTGTCTATCAAAATAATCTCATAGGAATAGTTCGTTTCTGAGTCATATACCGACCTGATACAGTCCATCGTCAGGCGACACGTGTTGTAATTGACAATAAGTATGCTTACATCTACATTCACTGCGTAACGCTCCTGACAAATATAGTAATCTACCGACAATTATTATAACATAAAACCTCCCTGAGAGGAGGTGACCTTTCAGGGAGGTTTTTCCAGATACTGTTTGATTTACGTGTTCTTTCGCTCTTTTACGATGGTCTGTATATATTTTCGTTTCTTTTTTAACGCTGGGAGCTGAGTGAAAAAGGATTTCCACGCTACGATTAACTTTGGCTCTCTCAGAAGCATATAACCATGCGCGGCAATTTCATAGGGAAGAGAAACCAAGATTGTCTTCAGCATAGTTCGAGCCGATTCATTCTTGTAGATCATTTTGTAGCGATTAATGTAAGATATTCGCCGGATGAACATTGGTTTGGTACTACGGCCAGACGTTTTCCACCCACGTTCATGATACCCAATTGCCTCAGCATCATAATACCCCTGCCAGCCAAATAGCTGAGCTCTCCAAGCCACATCCACATCTTCCTTATAGGCAAAAAAATCTGCATCAAAAAACTCCCCATCAACACTAACGTCTTCAATCATCCGTCGAGAATACATCGCCGCCGCCCCAGATACACCAAATACTGTACCCGACTGTGTCCATAGTTCTGCTGGATCCCCCGCACCACGGTCAAACGCACGCCGTGCCTTGTTCATCTGAAGACCAGTGCTATCCACTGATCCGTGATCAGCCTTTAGCAAAAGCTTACCTGTGGCGCTGCCGATCTGCGGGTTGGCTTCCATTAGTGCGATTAGTCTAGAGATATAGTCTGGTGCCAGCGTCAAATCCGGATTGAGAACGAGCACATAATCTGTTTCTGTAGTAGCTATAGCTTGGTTATGAGCTGGGGCGAAGCCTGTGTTTTTTGGGTTTTGGATGAGTAGCAGGCTCGTAGACGCTTCTTTGTTAGCTTGTGAATTGAACGGTTCTAAATCCTCTAGTGAATTACTTGAAAAAGCCCCTTTATCGATCCCGTTAAAGAATATATTCACTTTCTCTGCACAATCGTCCGAAGACGCATTGTCCACAACTACAATTTTCTCAATAGGATAATCCTGTGCCATTACTGCCTCTAAGCAATCTATAATGTCATCCGTACTGTTGTAGGTGACGATATGTACACTAACTGTTTTGTTATTCATGAGTATCCTCGACTTTGTAATTTCTAATTAACTACCTGCTTCCTTCTTATTATAACGAAAGAACACAAAAAACTCCCGCATCGTTATAAACGATTTGGGAGTTTCAATTGGTGTTATTCTATTCTTTTAGCTCTAAGAGGAAACCTCTCAAGCCTTCACGCCAAGGTCGAATGTCCTCAAAACCATTCGTACGTATCGACAGATGCTCCATCACCGAATTCCGAGGACGTGGTGCAGGTCTCGGAAACTGTTCCGTAGCACACGGTTCAAGCGTAGCAGTGAATTTGAAACCCAAAATATCCTCGGCCTCTACAAAGATCGCCTGTGTAAATTCAAACCAGGTACAAGAGTCGCTATTTGACGCATGGTATACACCATACTTCTCAGTTTGAACAAGCTCAAGCAAGAATCGAGCTAAATCGACTGTGTAAGTAGGCGAACCTTTTTGGTCATCGACAACTTGAAGCATTGGCTTTTCTTGACCAAGCTTTAGCATTGTTTTGACAAAGTTATTTCCGTATTTGCCGTACACCCATGACGTTCGTACGATGAAATACTTAGAGGAGAGGGATTGAACGAGTACCTCACCCGCACGTTTCGATTTGCCGTATATACTCTTAGGGTCTGTATTATCATATTCATGGTAAGGCTGTGCACCCATACCATCAAATACATAATCCGTGCTAATATACACCAGCTTGGCTCCAGCTTTTTCAGAAGCAAGCGCTACATTTCGGCTGCCAGTAGCATTAATTAAATAAGCTGCATCAATATCACTTTCTGCCGCATCTACTGCCGTATGAGCAGCACAATGAATAACCGCATCCGGTCCAAACCCGCCAATAACTTGGATGCACTGATCCAGATCAGTAATATCCATCTCCTGACGATCGCAAGCCAACACTTCGTGACCTTGATGCTGGAGCAGTAAAACTACGTCCTGACCTAGTTGTCCGGCCGCACCTGTAACAAGTACCTTCATAGCTATTTTACCCCCGTATCAAAATTACAATGAGTCACCTAAACGATCACCATATTGCTGTTCAGCATATTTTTGGTATTCCCCAGATTGAATACGGGTCCACCACTCGCGGTTATTGAGATACCATTGGATAGTTTCTTTAATACCTGTTTCAAACGTATGTTTCGGCTTCCATCCCAGTTCATTCATAATCTTAGTTGGATCAATCCCATAACGGCGATCATGACCAGGACGGTCTTGAACATAAGTAATCAAAGAATCAGGCTTGCCTAGTTCCTGCAATACCGTGTTTACAATATGCACATTCGTACGTTCATTATTGCCACCAATGTTGTAGACTTCGCCGTTCACACCCTCATGAATAACCAAATCAATCGCGCTGCAATGATCCTCAACATACAACCAATCGCGGATATTCATTCCATCGCCATAAACAGGCAACGCTTGATCAGCAAGTGCACGGGAAATCATCAGCGGAATAAGCTTTTCCGGGAATTGGTACGGGCCATAATTGTTTGAGCAGCGGGTAATATTCACTGGCAGTCCAAACGTTTCGTGATATGCACGTACTAGCAAGTCTCCGCCTGCTTTGCTTGCTGAATATGGACTGTTAGGAGCCAAAGGAGTTTCTTCGGTGAATAATCCAGTTGCACCCAGTGATCCATATACCTCATCCGTAGATACTTGAACAAACTTAGTGATACTGTATTTTTTCGCCGCGTCCAAAAGCACTTGTGTTCCAAGTACATTCGTCTTCACAAACACTTCCGGCTCTAAAATACTCCGATCCACATGCGACTCCGCCGCGAAATTGACAACGACATCCACACCCTGGCTAATCAGTTCATCCATCGCAGTAACATCTGTAATGTCGGCCTTCACAAACGTATAGTTCGGATGATTCTCGATCGATTTTAGGTTCTCCAGATTACCTGCGTAAGTCAATGCATCCACGTTGACGATCTGGTAATCAGGATGTTGTTGCAGCATGTATAATACAAAGTTGCTGCCGATAAATCCGGCTCCGCCGGTGATGAGGAGTTTCATGTGGTTACCACCTTTTTAGATTTGTTTAATAATTTGTATGATTATTCTAACACGCAGAAAGGATTAATTATTAATTCATTGTAAAAGTATTTAAAAATAAACTCTACACCCCAACACACGTGTCGCCCATTCATGATATGTCGATTACTATTTCAAGAGAATATTTATTATATATAGACCGAAATTTTGAATTACATGTGTACACCAAAGACGATCAATGACCTGCATAGGATTGATGTTGACACGTTTTTACGCGGGTGTGAAGAATTTTTTAGTAAAACACGTTGTGGACAATATCACTTTTTAGCCATTTCCATAGCCCTTCAACTAAGTTGAGCTCCATAGAATACTTCGGCAGGAGCACAAACTGTAGCCGAGTATCTTTTGCAAATAGGCTTGCTCTTTTGTGGCATGTTGAATTCGGCTATTATCTAGGAGCATCACAATTCCCCCTCAGGATAGGCCCGTTGGACTGCATCAAGAAATAGGAGGAGTACCGGGGCTTCATATCGTTCGCCATTACGGTAAGGGACTTGCCCAGTCTCGTAGTTTAGGATCCAAACAGTTTGGCTCCGTTATGGCAGTCATAGTCGGTACTTTCGCTGCCGGCCTACCGAAACTAGATGTACTTCAGGGATTGGTACGCCCGAATCAATATTTGAGCTTTTAGCATTAATGATATATATAAGATAATTTCAGAAATGATTGTAGTTCTGTATTTATTTCTTCATATTATTTATTTATGATGTTCGATATCGATTTGCAACATATAGTTATATATATTGAACTCAAAAATAAAATATAAAAATCATCTTCATGAGGTGAAAAATAGTAAAGAAGCAAATACGGGGATTGAAATGAATTACGAAAACGAGATTGAACAACTAACAATGGTAACGAAAGACACAGAAAACGCCAACATGTACGAAAGAGATTTAGCAGTCCGTTTACATTTAAAAGGTCAGAAGTTAATCTAAATTGCAGATATTTTTGAAAGTTCTTCTCATACATTTAGTGGGTACTCAAATGATTATTGCAAGCACGTACTTTCAGTCCTAAAATTTGGCCAATATCCCGAAGACATTCAAAACGTTCCGACGACCAAAAAGAACGACTCAAGGTAACGATTGCAAAGAAAGGACCTGTGGGAATCTTGGATTCGAACTCAGACACACCTAGACCTTGAAAATCTTATTTACATCATCTACTCTCATTTCACTGCCTTCACATAACTGATCAATCATTATCCTCTTGAAACGATTAACTACTGCTGTTTCGAGTATGAAGTTCTCAAGTTCAATCTATGTTCCATTCGATACCGATGGACAAACGCAGCAGTAAACGATCGACACAATTACACTAACCCTTTCCATAGCCAGCATCAATCCACCCGTTAAAAAGGTATTCCCATTGAATGTAACAGCCATCCAATGTCGGGTAGATAATCACCTATTGAATCGCCTCTTAGCCACAATCCTAACCCTCAGAATGATTTTCAAGCAAAAGCCCAGTAACGATTTAAAGTGAAATTAGAGATAGGTACAACAATAATAACGATAACCTGAGCCCAAATATACCAAACTCCCAACAAGTTAACTAACAGGAACATAATTAAAAGGTTAATGCCAAGACCAGATAATGATACAATTACGTATTTGTAAAAAAAAGATTTCTTTTTCTCCAACTGAAATGTCCATTTTAAATTAATATAATACGAAACAATTAGTGATAAAATAAAACCTGCTGATGAACCTATTAGAGGTTGAAACCCTTCCTTTTCAACCAAAAATATCAATACAGAGGTATGCAGTATTGTTCCAATAGCACCAACCATTGCATATTTAATAAATTGTCTCATGATTTCTATCTTTGCAATCCTCACAGAATCACTCCATTTTTCTTTCATTTTCAAATTGTTTTAATTCATTTTTCAAGAGCCCTACTTCTTGGGAAAGTTGGCGTATTTTTATGGAGTTTTTAGATATTTCAGATGTCAAATTATAAAGTATCATTAAGCAAGTCATTATTCCGAATAGAAATAGTGTATTCACAGGAGTTTCAATTGAAAGCAATTTCGAAACGAAAAGAACAATATTAGGAAATATGGCGATGAGTATATTAATAATTGTCATAACAATCCAGAGAATTGTGTACTTTAACTCTATTTTATAAGCTTTGATTCTTACTATAAAAGAAACAAATATTAAACTACTAAGTATAATTAGGATGAGTTGCAAATTAAATGGAATCATATGTCATCTCCTAGTAATTCTAAGCTCTCTACTAATTCCTTTTTTCTAAATCGATCAATAAGAATTGCTAATGATACTTTTATAACATAATAGATTGACCTCATTAAGTTTATAGAAGATGAGCCAAATTGTCTTTCTGACATAATCACCGGCACTTCAAGTATTCTATAATTTTGTCTCAATAGAGCAACTATAGATTCTGGTTCAGGATAATCTGTTGGATAATAATTAGCAAAGTAATTCATAACCTTCAAGTTACACGCCCTAAACCCTGAGGTTGGATCAGTTATTTTCATTCCTGTAAGTAATCTAATCAGCGAACTAAAGTATTTAATTCCGATTCTCCTCACGACACTTGATTGAAACCCTTCTTTCTCAATATATCTTGATCCAATTATCATATCGGCTTCTCCATTTAAAACAGGAGTTATTATCTGTAGTAGATAATTTGGATCGTGTTGACCATCCCCATCTACCTGTACAGCAACATCATATCCATTTCTAACACCATACGTGTATCCAGTTTGCACAGCTCCACCAATTCCTAGATTACATGGTAGATCGATATAATTAACTTTTAGTTCACTGAGAATTTTCAGAGTATTATCAGTAGACTTATCATTGATAACAATGACATCAACATTAAGTTTATTTAACTCAAACACTAACTTCCTTATATTACCTTCTTCATTGAAAGCGGGAATTATCACTAACACTTTCATTTCTATCTTTCACCTCACGATATTTTCTTAAGTACCGACAAACATTTCAGATATTAGTAAAATGAAGTGCGCCAACTAAAAAAGATAAGGTCCATGCAAATATTCTCTGGGCATGTCTGCCAGCACATCGGTTTGGGACCTGGTCGTCATCCTTTACGACACACGATAATTGAGTTTTGGCCGTCCCCTATTAAAGGGTACACGACGGCCTACACACTCGAAGAAACGCATCAGGAGCACTGAGTACGAAGCTTCTCCGCTGGAAGTCACCTCACGAATCGTTTCTGGATGATCTATCGCACTTAGTTTGACATCACTTCATTTAATAATATCTCAGTAATTGATGCGATAAATTGACCACGGATCTACACTGTCTTTATATAATAAAGTTACTTCACCTTTATCAATAATACTTTGAGGGATAGGAATCATTGTGAATATATATTTAATTTTTAAGTCCCTAGCAGTTTCAATTGGAGTATAAATGATACGATTAGTACCATTTACCTTTAGACTCCTTTCATGATCTAAAAGTGAAAATTCTAAATCGCCATCAGTTAAGCGCATATCAATATGGGCAAATTGATTCCAAAGATTGATATGTTCATGTTTTTTATCAATGATGCTCATCATTTCCCAATCCGGATAGTAATATGTTCCAGTTGTCCTTGCAACTCCTTGTGCCGTTACAAGATTCGATATAGTGGGACTACCACTAACCATCCATCGGCCAGCATCCACTGAATTGATTTTTCGTATTTGCTCCATGGTAGTCTTCTCGAACATAGAATCGGTTCCTTTGGTAATAGGATTTACCATAATTGTAGAACAAACTGAAAGAAGTAAATACAAAACAATAAAAGATTGTACAGAGTTATAATTCCCCTTCATTAGCAAAAATCCCATATATGAGAGTAAGACAACTACTAAAATCATAAATATAGTACCGATAGAAAATGACTTGAAATAACTAAAAATATTTATGCTATTTGTCATTATGCAAAGTGTTAGAAAGCATATAACGCTAGATAAAATAAGTGGCATTCTCCCTGTGAATAAATTTTCCCGTTTGTCCTCCAAATGAGCAAGAAGACATACAATTAATAAAGTGAAACTGTAGCCATAAGCATATGTGATCCTAACAGGATACGTAAAACTTAATAAAGTTATCTTGTTGAAGAATGGCACTTCAGGAATCCACGAGACGAGCATTAAAAATAAAGAAACACTCAATAACAGGGACATTAATAGAGACTTCTTTTTATTTTTGAATATTAGGGTTGTAGCAACTATAATAACGAATGGAGTAAAAGTGAAAAATTGGCTAATCTCACTCGCATTTAAAAAATCCGGTTGTTTAATACTTGCAGTAAAAATATTTACAAACTGATATAATTCAAAGTCCCAAGGAAGCTTAATCCATGGTCTATCAGAACCAGGGTATACCGTATTCATAATAACATGCAAAGCAGGTTTTGAATTTGAATAAAAATGATATAAAACCAGTGCGATTGGTATAAGCATCACTGCATATTGTAGTAATCGAGAAAAGGCGAACGGTTTATTCTTTTTATTCTCAATTAATACATATATGAAAAGCATCAAAAACACATAACCCAAAGGAACCTGAGTTGCAGGATACATAGTCAATATATAAACTAAAGCGAATAAAGCTAGTCCGGATAAACTGATAAATTTACCAAATAACTTTTTAGAATTTAAGTACTTATTAAATAAAACTATTGCAAATTGCCCACTCATAAGCATAAGCATTAGTGCTTGTGATAGCCACCATTGGACCGGCGGAGCAAATGTAATAACAATTGCAGTAATGATTCCAAACCGTTGTTTTTTTGTGAGAAGAACTCCCATTTCATATGATGCCATGAATAATAGAATTAACCGCAATGTCCAATAGAAAGAAAATGCATAATCATTAGGCATTACCATAAATCCCCAAAGATCAGGTCGAGCGATTACAGTTATGTCTTTAACTGGTGCAAATGCAGAAATAACCATGTCAGTACCAGTAAAACTCAAGTTTTTATTGAAGTACTGTAGTGTGGGATTTGCATTTTTCTGGGCAAAGTAATAGGGTTTCTCTGTGGCCCATTCATCACCTCTGATTCCTTGGGGATTGCCTAGTAATGTGCTTTGTTGATAGCTTGGAGTATTGCCTTGTAGCATTCCATCATAAAACCCTAATGATGATCCGGTGAATTTTCCTAACACCATAAGAATTAGCAAGATAAATGCCAAAACATATCGATACTTATGTGCTTTAGATTTTCCTAAACTAACTATTAATCCTATAATGAAAATAAATGATGAAAAGAAGTATATTCGATCAAATGAGAAAACGTAAGAATTTAGAAAATAACGATGAGCAGTGTCGAAGTTAAAGAACCCTGATACTTTTGCGATACTTCGTAATATAACAACATCCAATATAACCGCTGATATGATCGAAATACATATAATTATAATTAAATTAAATGCATTTTTTAAAAAAGTATTTTTGATTACAAACTTCTCTTTAATTGTTTTATAGTAAATCGGCAATTTTGGTAAACTACGAAATATCAAGAGCAATTTATTAATAAACAATATGAATAAGGCTATACAAGCTATAAAAAGCTCTTTGATTAAGAATGAATTTTTGAACTTTATTGGTAAATTTGAATATGTGTCTGTAGAGTAAATATGACCATCAGGACCAGAACTAGCGATGTTAACGGTTCCGTCTTCAAAAGAATATTGAGAAATATCGTTTTTAAATTTAAATTTATCCAAAAAAACTTTTTCACTAATAACATATTCATATAGAGGAGATTTTTGAATAGACAAAGAATATATCTTAAAATTTCCTGATGTATCACCAAAATCAATTCGCAGCTTATTAGAATTAACTATATCTAATGGAAATTTCACATTTTGCACCTTGCTACTTTTCACAAAATACTCTTGAGACATATGGGAATCATCAAAGGGATAATCGGGGTGACCATTATCATAAAAAAAACTAATTTTAGAATCATTTTCACTGTAAATGGATAAATTCACTGATTGTCTAAAGGATGTGAATATAGCAACATTCATTAGCACTATTAATATAATAAACAAAATAACTTTTTTGTGCGTTTTAGTTATATATTTCATAAATTCTCCTGTGTTATATATTGTTTGCGTTCTTGATAACGCGCTTTAGTATAGCAAGAGTAATTTCAAAAAACTATCGAGCTCCCTGGTTCACATCTCAGAATGACAATGTTGTTTGTTGCCCTGTCTCCGGCTGATCATAAGCACAACCCATTGTCGCCATCCTCGGATGAGCACATGTAAAAAAACCTTTAGTATCTTTGAGCTACAATGTGTAGATTGTTCTACCCATACTCTCGTTCGTCTGAACCCTTCCATTTACGTAAAAAAGCAGACTAAACCAACCCAACCCACGTGAATATATCCGGCATAATACATGGAATAAGGAGTTACCTCGGGTTTTATAATTGTTACGTTACGCCGAAGAAACTCCTTATAATATGCATTCAGCTACTTTGAAGATCTAATATCATTTAGCAATTTTCCGAATCAACTTTTTCAAGAAAGCACCAAAGCCTTCTGAACGTATAATACTTATTGCTTTCGATGATAATGATTTGTATTTTTTAAAATTAACATTTAAATTCAATTTACTATTAAAAAAATCATTACTCATTTCAAAAGGATTTTCAATACTAAACATCAAATCATAGTCTTTACGATAATCCATTCTTACCAAATCATTTATTTTCTCGCCTGACTTATAATATGCATAAGTCCATTTTGTTTTAGAGATATTATCAGAATTATTTAAATTGTGATAATATGCATATTTATCATACAAATCTTTGAAGGGGTGAGGCCCTTTAGGAAGCCAATCATTCATGCATTTTTCAGCAGAACTACCAAATCCTGAGTAGTGTATAAATCTTAGGGGGTCCCCTTTTACATAATATTGTCCACTTTGTTCAGTCATATCACAATTCAATAGTGACCACGGCGCAAAATCATATCCATGATGTTTAAATATTTCCACATCAAAAAAACACGGTGCCAAATCAATCCACTTTTGATCAGTAAAAATTCCTCTCGCAATGTCATCATAGCAAAATAAGTATAATCTCTCTGCCCACCAGTTTATGAAGCTTTGGGCCTCTTCACTTCTGTTTACAGCAAGAAATCCTAAGTTATAAACACCATGAGATGTGCTAGAGAGTTCCATATCAATATTACCTGGCTGAAGCAAATGCGGACAAAGTACTATTGGTCGAGTTATCAATAGCTGCTTAAGTTCAATAAAATCTGAATACACATATATATCTGGATCTAAATAAATAAATTGAGTCTCATCCTCGTAGTTAGCATAAAGATATTTGAAAAATTGGCCTTTAACAGCTGTAGAAGCTTCAACAATAGTATGTTTAAATATAAATCGATTGAAATTTCCTTCCCAAGCATCCTTCGATAGTACGATATCATCAAAATACTCGTAATTGAATTCAGGAAGCATCTCTTGTTCAGTTAGACATATGATAAACTTACAATTTGGTATATTATCCTTTACTGACTTTGCCAATGTACGGGCTTTATGCAAATAATTTGCACAAATAGAAGTGAATATGATCATCGTTTACCTCTTCATGATATATTTTTTTATTATTAACTTTAATAATGGTATGCTTTTTAATTTATCTAATATAGCTATGCCCTCTTGAAGAGCTCGATTAAGAAATATTTGCTCTATCAAAGCATCCCTTAGTATAACTGCGTACTCATTAGTATACTGTTCATAAAGTTTAGGATGTTGGTTATAAATTGAACGATAGGTCTGCTTAACAATTTCCGCGTTAGACATAAACTCTGTGGTCCGCGATTTAGGTTTAATTCGGTAGTTAAACAGTACCTCTGGGATTTGATAGATTTCTTTGTCTAGTTCTATAATGGAAAGCCAAAAATCATAATCTTCCATACCATGATACATGGTGGTTTTAAAACCCCCAACTTTTTCCCAATCTTCTTTGTAAAAGAGCGATGTTACAAACACAACATTATCAAGCAGCATTGCATCTAGTGAGTAGTTTGGAAGACTCCATCTCCCAGTTCTATCACCAAATAAATCAGCATAGCAGTAAACCACACCAATTTTCTTATTTGATTCTATAATTTTGACAGCTTTCTCGATGTAGGTTGGTTCGATGATATCATCAGCATCAACTGGCATTATATATTTACCAGTAGCATGAGCTATACCTGCATTTCTTGCAGCTGCAGGTCTGGTATTATCAGTTCTCAACAAAATAATATCAGTATTATTGAACTTATTCAGTGTAATAATTGTATTAGGGTCCGTCGAACCATCATCAATTATTATAAGTTCAATATTGTTATAAGTCTGAGAACGTACTGAATTTATTGCCTGTTCAATATATTCACCGTCGTTATAACAAGGCATAATTACACTGACTTTACTCAAATTATTCCCCCCTAGTAATCTCACCGAAAAACAATATTTTAACTATGGATTTTATTCTATGATGTTTCAAGTGTGAGTGTATTTCATTTAACTTATTACTTTTTATATTCAACTCCTCTTGAGTATTAGCTAACTTATTTTGGTTAATTTCTAACGTTTTTTGTACACTTTCTAAACTCTTTTGCGTCTCAATCAAATCATTTTGAGAATTGGTTAATGAATCAACTGTCACATTAAGTTGTGTTGAAACTTCCTCCAACTTTTCTTCTAGTATTTTTTTATTTATCTTAGAGATTTCCTTGTGATTCACTAGTTCATTTATTTTTTGATTATTTACATACATTTTTTTCTCTTGAAGTTGATAGCCAATAGTCCAATCCAGTATTTCGCATGTGAAATTGATCTTAATATATGTTGCATTAGTAAAATCACCTTGCAAAAGAAACTGAGGATCATATGTTGTGAATTCATACTCAGAATTATTAAGAACTCGCTCAGCATTGATAGCAGTAATCTCTTTTATAGATCCATCTGTTTCTATACTGTGTATATATATTAATGCGGGATTTCCTTCTAGTGGGTCCCAGCGTAGTGCTTCCGCATTATTTATAGATTTATCTTTGAACGTAACTGAAAATCCAGTATCAGTAGACGTAGTTACACAGCGTTCGAAATCATGATCAGTAAACCCGGCACCATGATCATAAAATAGCGTACTTTCAATAGAATGATCTTTTAAGTAACGAGTTGAAACAGCATTTAGATCGACGGGTATCTCATCATTCGCAAAAATATAAAGATCTTGAATTTTCACGAAGTTTTTAATAAAATTTTCTTCCCATGAAAAAAAACATTGCTCGGTGGCACGAGTAATATTTAGAGTATCGTATATGAAATTATCAACAATTGATCTATCAATGATATCTTTATGGTTATCTTTAAACTGCTTTAAAGTCCTCCAAAGAGTAAACTCAAGAGGAATCTGAA
Organism: Paenibacillus sp. FSL H7-0323; assembly: GCF_038002725.1. Classification (NCBI taxonomy): domain Bacteria; kingdom Bacillati; phylum Bacillota; class Bacilli; order Caryophanales; family Paenibacillaceae; genus Paenibacillus; species Paenibacillus sp. FSL H7-0323. Next base: position 4,313,244 of record NZ_JBBODB010000001.1, read on the forward strand.
ATGGCATATGCCATTCATAATCAATAACCTTATATAAATCTCCCTCTAAAAAGATATTTCCTGATATTAAGTCGAGATTAGAGTTTGAAGACCAGTGTAACTTTTGTTCAGGTTTTTCCCTACTAAATATTTCCACAAAATCATTATTGCATGTAAAATCACTAGGATGAATGCCTTCATACAGCGCATTTCGCAACTTTACTATCTCATGAATAAAATCTCCAGTGTTAGTATCGGTACATTTAGAAACCAATCTATCCTCTAAAGTTTCAATAGTATAAAATAACATACTAATTCCATCCACTTCTTTATAGCAGGTTGCATTCTTAATTTGATTAGAATCGTACGAATAGTCACTATAATGCAACATTCGCTTCAGGTGATCCTGACTTTTTGCATTAAGGCCTTTTTTATAGACTTTATTGTTGTTTAAATCAAAGTAGGTGAATATTCTGAACTCTTCAGATCTATTAGCACTAATCTTTACATAGTCTATTTGAGTAGGTATTTGTTGTGTAGCGGATATTTCCACTAAAAAAGAATTCGCGAAGATATCCATAGAATTAGAATCCATTAAAGTTTTGTGAAGATTATTTTCATCAAAAAGTTTCACCCTTGGCATATCAAGCGGAAAATGAGAACTAGAAGGCACAATTCCATTTATAGTCGTATCCGTAAATATTTCCGTTGGGAACTTATAATCAGGGTACGGATAAAAGAATTTAATTGCACTAAGATTCGTCTCATTTAGTAAATTTGTCAATTCGCCTTTTGTAAAAGTTCGAACACGTTCATTATTATTGTAGTTATTTATTCCAGAAAAAAACTCTCCAGTATGGTCTTCTCTAAAGCCTGAAATATATTTTAGACCAATGCGATTTTCTATAGAAAGCAGCATCTTTCCGGATGAACTTAAGTGTTGCTTAGCCTTTGTAAGGAATTGATTATATGGTTGATTGCCTGTAAACATATATGCTGCATATTCAAGAACACCGTTTATTATAATGTAATCAAACTTCCAGTCAGGGGGTAGACTCTGAAAATCGCAAACCACTATTTCTAGATTTTCAATATTTTGATGACGGTAGTAATTTATTTCTGCTCTTGTTTTCGTTAACTCAACAGCTACAACCCTACTTGCTTTTTCACAAAGGAGTCCAGTTATAGCACCACATCCAGCACCAATTTCTAAGATAGTACATCCTTTTTCAAAAGAGTACCAATTTAAAATATTTTGTCGGAGGTGAGATAGATGGTAAATTATAGGCCATTCTTTCGAATTATACCAATCAAAATCTTTATTTTTTACCTTCCTAAGTAATTCTAATTCAATCGACCCATCTGAATATACCTCGTCCATACTAGGATTATAATAATCAAAGTTAAGTTTAGTCATGTTACTCCTTTCTGTAGCACAGCTACATCACTATCATGAATATCCTCTTCTATGGATCGACGCATCATCAGCGGCACCTATATTATAGTGAACCTGAATGTCATATATTTCATCCTCAACTAATTTGAAAGATCTTATTGAAGAGTATGAATCTATTTCAGTGACATAGACTCTATCTTCAATTTGAGAAAAATTATAAGGGACCCCTTTCATTTGTAATTTATCATAAAGGTCCTCATAATTAACGCCTAGTAGATTTAAATCTTTTGTTCTAACTAATTTTGGGGCGATGTTCCCAGATCCGTCTTGATACACACTTATATAGTAATATGAATCAATTTTAATCAAGTCATTCATTCCCTGAAGTTCGAAAGGGACTGGGTATTTATTTATTAGATTAAATGACATATCTTCTGTATTAGCAACAAGAATCTCCCCTGGACCGGAAACAAAATAAAGTTTGCTTTCGATGAGAGATATTGATCTGACATAAGAATTTTTCAAGTAATCCAATCGTACTACATTATCTATTTCTACCTCACCATTATTGTTTTTTAATACAAACAATTGTTGTGATGATGCAGATATACCGTAAAAAAGTTTTTTATCTTTATCATAAATAATCTTATTAGGCTGGTATCCAATATTTCTTATTGTTTGTGAAAACTCATATGTTTGCAATTTTTTCTTGTACACTTGTACAGCATTATTACCAGTATCATCTAAAATCAGCAGTTCACCGTCACTAGCAATGGAGTGAGGGGTGTGTACGTTATCACAAAGCATAGTCCATCCAGCAATAGTATCTGATATATTGGGGTTATAGATAACCCTGTGATGCCAACAATCCACAATAAAATATTGATTATCTATCTTTGTTATCTGTGTAGGCGAATATAAGTTTTCGGTATAACTATTATTAGACATATTTGATGGGGGAGTATCTGTTTGCTCACTTAAGTACGCTTTACAAACTTCAATCGAATTACCAATCATTCTTATACTGCCTTTATCTAACCAAATAACACGTGAACACATTTGGCGGATTTGTTCTATACTATGAGAGACCATGATGACCGTAGTACCACCACTCATTAGTTCGAACATTCTTTTCGCGCTCTTTTTTTGAAACTTTGCATCTCCAACAGATAATATCTCATCAACGATTAGAATATCTGGATCTACAAGAGTAGCAATTGAAAAAGCAAGTCTCATTATCATACCTGATGAAAAATTCCTAATTGGCACATCTAAAAAATCATGAAGCTCTGAAAAATCGACAATTTCACTGAACTTCTCAGTCAAATATTGCTTTGAGTACCCAAGTATTGCGCCATTCAGAAAAATATTTTCTCTTGCAGTTAAGTCCATATCAAACCCAGCTCCAAGTTCTAGCATAGGAGCTATATTACCACTAACTTTCACATTACCTTTAGTTGGCGTTAGAATGCCTGAAATAATTTTCAAAAGTGTACTTTTACCCGCCCCATTATTACCTATAATACCTATAACTTCGCCTTTTTGAATTGAAAAAGACACATCACTTAGTGCATGGAAATGCTTATATGTTAATTTGTTTGATACTCTCTTAATGACATATTCTTTCAAGCTAAGAATACGATCGTTAGCTAATCGAAAGTTCATAGAAACATTTTTTATATCGATCACTTTATTTCTCCTTATAAATATAGAATAAATTTTTCTTGAGTTTTATTGAATACAAGTACTCCTAAAACGAATGATACCAAAGCAAATAATAAACAGAATGCCCAGGCCTTAAGATCAGGAATCCCCCCATATAGAATAATAAATCTTATAAATCTTATAAAATGATACATAGGGTTAAATTTAAGAATATATAGCATGTAATTTGGAAGTATGCTCTCAGGATAAAAAATTGGAGTTAGATATGACCAAATAGTAATTATAATACTATAAAGGAACTGCGTATCTCGAAAGAAAACCATAATTGAAGACAACATAAAAGATATTCCACAGATAAAGAGAAATAGACATGCGATAGCAAAGAGCATTGCAATATGCGAATATGTTATACTCATTCCAGTTGAAATTATTACTAGGTACAGTGCTAATAACGAAAAAAGAAAATTAACACCTGATGATAATACCCGAGAAAATGGATAAATGAATTTCGGTACGTATACTTTGTTAATCAATGATGCATTTTGAATTATGCATGTCATAGATTGAGAGGTTGCCTCTGTCATGTAATTAAATATTACAATACCACTAAGCAAATACACAGAGTAGTTAGGTATATCGAACCGGAATAACGTCGAAAACACCAGGTACTGTACCACCATAATTAAAAGCGGATTTAATAAACTCCACAAAATGCCTAAAATAGATCTCCTGTATCTAGTCTTGAAATCTCTTTGAACTAACTGCGCAAGAAGAAAATTATATTTACTCAATGAATGTATTGCTTTTATTTTCATGTTTCATTCCATCCCTAAATAATAGAATCAGCCAAAAAAGCCGTTTTTACCATCAGCAACATAATAATACTGACAATTTAAAAGTACATTATTACTAAAAAGCATACCGTGTTATGTGTCGACATTTTTTCGATTTAATATTTATGAAGTGACTATTAGCAAATACAATCGAAAAATTACTATTGAACACCTGAATTTGCATCCTTTCTGAAATTTTATATTATATTATATTAACAACCCAATAATCTGAGGTTAACTAACCTAAATATAGAGTCAATCATTTCAAAGTGTTAATATATTGTCGTTAATTATAAGAAAAGGAGATATCAACGTGTCGAAACCAGTATACGGTAAAAACGTTGCCCAGTCGAGGAAGTTTGAAAAAATCCCCAGTTCCGTCTGGGTTTGAGTTTGGATTTTAATCTGGTACCCCTTCCAGGTAGGGTTATTTAATGGACGCAGGTGGACTATGAGAAACCTATCTATCTCACCACCTTGTTCAGCGGCGTCATGCTACTGGTGTGTATGGGATTGTACTAAAATAAAATAAAGCAGGAGGAAAAACGCGACCTACTACCCTTCTTTTTCTTGCTGCTAACTTTTACCTACGCGGCGTCACACTAGATGGCGATGAATCTGATGTTTGTGCAATGTGCGTATACCACAGTATTCATTATAGCGTTATACCTCATGAAGCAAAAGCAACTAAATTTTGTAACTCAGAAAGATGTACTTACGATCGTATATGTCATTGTCGGCTTTGAACTATTGAATTGGATTGGTAGCTGGTAATTTGCCTTTGGTCTGGTTGGCTGGTTTTCTAATACTCCAGCATCAAACAAAATGCCATCCCCACGTTTCAAAGGGGCATGAATGTGGCAAACTACGCCATCACGTAAATTCGCTCTACTGTGCCCAGGTATACACCCCGGCTTTTTGGGAAACTGCCGTCCACGAGCTCTTTGTTATTAGTCCCTTACAGGAAACTATGTGTAAATCCGCGCGAGAAACTCTGCTGCAGCTCACGCATCACTTCCTTCGAAGGCGTCGCCCATTGACCCTCCAGATAGCGATCGATGACTTTACTTACGATATTTGCTAACCCCATTGGCTACATATTCCGGACTCTTGAATCGGCCTTCGATCTTAAAAGAGGTCATACCTGCTTCAATTAACTCCGACATCAGATCAATCGCTGCCAGAGCCTTGGGACAGAGCAGACAAGTAATATCGCCCATCGGCTTCACTTCACCGTCCACCATCAGGTCATACGGCAAACGGTAGACCTGCGCACATTCCAGCGATTCACAGAACGGCCGCCCCACGATTCCGAAGTCAGACACTGTCCAGAATAAGAGTCACAAAGTGCACCGTGTACAAACACTTCCATCGGCATACGAGCCTGCTAGGCAATCGTGCGAATCTGCTTCAGATTGTCCTCACGCCCAAGCACCATGCGCTCTATGTCGAACGGTTTGGTAAACTCAAATGCTTCCTGCGAAGGAATTGTCATCTGAGTAGATCCATGAATTGTCAAGTCAATCGAAATCTTATGAATCATGCGCATCGAACCCAAATCCTACACGATAACCGCATCCACACCAGCGTCGATCAGTTCTTTGGCATCGGGAAGCTCTTTTTTCAAACACCGCTATATTAAAGGTCAGAAAACCTTTCACACATAGCTATGCAGGAACGCCATAATCTCCGGCAACTCGTCCATGCGGAAATTGTTTGCTCTCGTCTGGGCATTAAATTTTTCTACGCAAAAAAAAGATCTCATTCGCCCCATTGGCCACCGCCGTACGCTAACAATCCCAGTCGCCTTCCGGTGCCAGCAGTTCTACATCTACCCTGCGTATTCCTTGTTTGGTTATTTATATCCTCCTAAACCGCTTGATGGCGGATCGTTGTCATTTGCTCAACCGATTAACTTTATCAAATATCACAGTATCCACCTGTCAATTAGCATATTCCACTTAATCACTTTCTTCCTTTTGAAGCTTGATATTATGTATAACTTCTTGTTTAATAGACAAATCAAGAATTTCCGGCGTACAATAAGAATGGAATGTCCAAGATACTAAAAAGATCTCATATTTTACAATTTTTATATATACTAAGGAGAGTCGATACGAGTCATGAAAGGTATTATTCTCGCTGGAGGAAGCGGTACGCGCCTCTATCCGCTTACAATGGTAACCAGTAAACAACTGTTGCCAATTTATGATAAGCCAATGATCTATTATCCTCTATCCACATTAATGCTAGCAGGCATTAAAGACATCCTAATCATCTCAACCCCTGAGGATACGCCACGTTTTCAAAATCTGCTCGGCGATGGATCACAGTTTGGTATTTCTCTACAATACATTGTACAACCTAGCCCTGATGGATTGGCTCAAGCCTTTATTTTGGGCGAAGAATTCATTGGTGACGACTCCGTTGCCATGGTCTTGGGCGATAACATTTATTATGGAAATGGAATGACCAAGCTTTTAAAGCAAGCCGCTACTAAGGAACATGGTGCAACAGTATTCGGATATCATGTGCAAGATCCAGAGCGTTTTGGCGTTGTTGAGTTTGATGGAAACGGCAAAGTGCTGAGTGTGGAAGAAAAGCCGGAACATCCTAAATCGAACTATGCCATTACTGGCTTGTATTTTTACGATAACCGGGTAGTTTCGCTGGCTAAGGAAGTAATGCCTTCCAGTCGAGGAGAGCTTGAAATTACCTCAATTAATGAAGCTTACTTGAAAATAGGCGAACTTGATGTCGCATTACTGGGACGTGGCTTCACCTGGCTTGATACCGGAACTCATCAGAGTCTGGTCGACGCGACCAATTTTGTCCGTACGATTGAGGATCATCAAGGAATTAAGATTTCCGCTCCGGAAGAAATTGCATATATTAACGGATGGATTACCAAGGAGCATCTGCTAGAGTGCGGGCAAAAACTGAGTAAAACTGGTTACGGTCAATACCTGATCAAAGTAGCCATCGGTAAAATTCAATATTAAAGAGCGGAGAGTGAACCATGAAATTCACACCAACAGAACTAGAAGGAGTGCTTATTATAGAACCCGCTGTCTTTGGGGACCATCGAGGTTGGTTTATGGAAACCTTCAGTGAAGCCAAGTTTCAGGAACAAGGACTACAACTGCAATTTGTGCAGGACAATCATTCCTTTTCTGCCACCAATGGCACACTACGTGGACTTCATTACCAAGTTAATCCCAAAGCGCAAACTAAACTTGTCCGTTGTACTAAGGGAGCGATTTTTGATGTAGCGGTGGATATTCGACGCGGAAGCCCGTCATATGGAAAATGGTTCGGCATTGAGCTTACCGCTGATAACAAGAAACAATTGCTGATTCCCAAGGGCTTTGCTCATGGATTTATGACTCTCACAGATGACGTGGAAGTTCAGTACAAATGCGATGAGCTGTACGCACCGGAATGCGATGGCGGTATCCTATGGAATGATCCTGAGATTGGCATCAAATGGCCAATTCATATTCAACCAGTGCTTTCTGCAAAGGATGAAGGTGCCCCACTGTTCAAAAACTCTTCGCATAATTTTGTATACTAATTTTCGGAGTGCGTTCTGGCTACATAGCTGTAGTCTGGGGCGCTTTTTTTAATAGAGCCCCCATATAGTATCTAGATAAAGTTATTCATTCACTTATAGTAATTAACATCGTAGAATCTGATTAAAGTAGCTCAATGATTATCTATTATGCTAAAATATTGTCGTACCTACAGGAAAAGGAGATTATAACGTGTCGAAACCAGTATACGGTAAAAACGCCGCTCAGTCGAGAAATGTTGAAAAGATAGCTAGTCCGATATGGGCATTGGTTGTTGCTTTCATTTTATTTTTGTGTTGGGCCCCATTTCAAGTGGGATTATTTAACGGACAGCAATTAGACTTCGAGAAGCCAATTTATGTATCTTCATTACTAAGCGGCCTTTTGCTGCTAGTATGCCTTGGCTTATACTACAAAAAATTCAAAATTGATGAACAGAGGGACTTAGTAGCTTCTGCTTCTATATTACTGCCCCTGACCTACGCTTTATCATTGTTTGTCGCAGTTTCGCATTATACGTCGATGAATATGCTGTTTATTCAGAGCATGTATGTTGCAGTCTTCATTATAGCCTTTTATCTCTTGAAGCAAAAGCAAGTAAATGTTGTCATTCAAAATGCTATAATGGCGATTGCGTATTTTATAGTAGGTTTTGGACTCTTAAATTGGCTAGGCAGCAGTAAATTAGCTGGTGCTCTGGTAGGCTGGTTCTCAAACACCGTAAGAAATGATATCTATTTAGATGCAGTTATGACTGACTCTAATGGCCTTCGTCTGACTTCGATCTTTCAGTATGCGAATACATACGCTGCATTCTTAATGGCTTTTCTCTTTGTAGCAATATTCGCGCTTATTCGCTCTAAAAAATGGTATGGAACCTTGACCCATGGCTTTATGTTAGTGCCCATCATTGTGTCGATCTTGTTAACTTTATCTCGCGGTGGCTTAGTCTTGCTACCTGTAGTATTCATACTTCTGCTTCTATTCCTAAAACCTGCACAGCAAATCCTTTGGATTCTGCATCTAGGAGTTGCTGGAATTGTATCTTTGCTCATTACGACACCCGTAACTAATCTAGGAATAGAGTTAAACGCAAATTTCACTTCTTCTTCCGCTTTAAAAGGTTGGGCATATCTATTAGGAGCTTCACTAGTTGTAGCTGGCCTATCTTGGGTCATTCAGCGTTTTGTCGCTCCATGGTTGTATGCAAAACTAGAGAATTGGTCGTCACGTAAACGGACAGGCCTTTGGATCCCACTCGGATCTGTTGCTCTAGTAGCTATTGTAGCTTTCTTACTTATCGGTACAAGTGCAAAAAGCATCTTGCCAGATAATATGGAGACTCGTCTTGAAAATATCAATTTCCAACAACATAGTGTACTTGAACGGATTACTTTTTATAAAGATGCCATGAAGGTAGTGAAGGATTATCCAATCCTTGGTGCTGGTGGTGGAGGCTGGTCCTCACTATATGAACATTATCAGAATAACCCTTATACTAGCCGCCAGGTGCACAACTTCTTTCTTCAATTTTTAATCGAGGTTGGGATTCTTGGTTTTATCGTATTTATGGGTTTCATTCTGTATATTTTCTATAAGTATATTCGCGGGTATGTAAAACGGGATAAAAATGATTTTGAGAATGGCTTCTTCTATCTAATCATTGCTTTATCGATTCTTGTGCACAGTTTACTTGATTTCAACATGAGTTATGCCTTTATGGGGATACTCGTCTTCCTTGGACTAGCTGGGATGGCAGTTGTGATGGACAGCAAAAAGTTACGAAAAAATTGGAATAAAGCCGGTATTCGGCTTGGGTATTTCGCAGCTCTCACAATCGGTACTGTATTCTTGTTATTCCTTTCGATCAGCTATATTGGATCCAGTAATGCTGCTCTAAAGGGTAAGAATCTAATTAGAGTGAGCACTTCATATGAAGAAATTAAAGCGCCGTTGGTTAAAGCTTTAAAAACCCGCCCTAATCATCCTGAATCAGCTATCTCTTTATCTGCCATGGATATGACGGTATTCAAACAAACGCAAGATGAGCAATTTCTTGTTGAAGCAAATAACGTATTAACTCGAGCGCTAAAAGATGAACCTTACAACAAATATCTTTTAGCTCAAATGGCGGGCTACTATGATTTAAAGGGTCAAAGTGACCTTGCATACAATGTTTACCTCGAGAATGCTGATAAGTTCAATTGGGATATTAATTGGTATGATACTCTCATCAGCCGTTCCTTTACCTTAGGTCAGCAAGCACTTAATCAAAAGGATGAAGTTAAGAAAGAGAAGTACTTCGCAGAAGAGCTTGAAGCATATAACCACGTTCTAGCTGGGATTGAACATCTGAAGACACTTCCACCTGAACAATTACAAGGGCGTCCGTTCTCCGTAACACCAACGATTGCGATAAATGTTGGCAAGATGCAGCTCTTGGCTGGACAAAAGGATGAGGCTACAGCCACTCTCAAGCTTAATTCAGATGCTAATTACACGGATATTATGAACAGTGAAACTCCATGGGATATAAATTGGTACAGTTCACTCATCAGCCGTTCATTTGATTTGGGGCAGGCAGCTTACGCACAACAAGATGATGAAGATAGAATAGAAAACATGAAAGCTGGCTTTGTTATTGGGCTTTTGGCCTACGATCATGTACTTGCGGATAATGATCCTTCGAAGATATTTACTCCGGATGTGACACTGAAGGTAGGGAAAATGCAATATATGTCTGGAAAGATACAAATTGCAGCCTCCATCTTAAAAACAGCCTTAAGCCAAGATTTCGCTGATGCAACCAATCGTGAGATTGCTCGTTGGTACCTTGCTGCACTGGCGAAAACTGGTGGCGAGGATCAGGCACTATACGATTCGCTGATCGCAGCTGATCCTGCGGAAGCAGCACAAGTTGAGGCCATTACAAATTCACAATTTTAAAAAAGAATGAAACCATAAAAGCGCGCCACTGTAATTACAGTGGCGCGCCTTTTTTCGATATATGAGATTTACTTATAGCCCGACCTTAGCTGCTTCGCTCTCGACAAGCTCTTTCATATAACGAAGCAGGTCATCTTTAAGTTCCTCGTGTTGAAGTGCATAATGAATGGTAGTCTGGATAAAGCCCATTTTCTCACCCACATCATGACGTTTACCTTCAAAGTCATAGGCAATAATTCGTTCAACCTCGCTTAGACGTGCTATCGCATCAGTAAGTTGGATCTCTCCACCTACACCCACCTGCTGTTCTCCAAGCATATCGAAGATACGTGGGGTTAAGATGTATCGTCCTAAAATCGCTAAATTAGAAGGAGCCTCTTCTCTCTTCGGCTTCTCTACTAGACGATTTGCCTTGTAGACACGTTCCGCCAAAGGAGAACCATCTACAACACCATACCGTGATACTTCCTCCCACGGGACAGGTTGGACACCGACAATAGAAGATTTGTACTCGTCATATATGTCAATCATCTGTTTGAGGCACGGTTTGTCCGCTTCAACAATATCATCGCCGAGTAGGACAGCAAACGGTTCGTTTCCTATGAATTTACGTGCACACCAAATCGCATGTCCGAGACCTCTTGGCTCTTTTTGGCGGATATAATGGATATCAGCCATTTCAGAAGATTTGCGAACGGATTCAAGCAACTCCCACTTCTGCTTCTCAGCCAAGTTAAATTCCAGTTCAAATGAGTTATCAAAGTGGTCCTCAATCGCACGTTTGCCTTTCCCCGTTACAATAATAATATCCTCGATCCCGGAAGCGACTGCTTCTTCAACAATATATTGGATCGTTGGTTTATCTACAATCGGTAGCATTTCTTTAGGCATTGCTTTAGTTGCAGGTAAAAAACGAGTGCCGAGACCTGCGGCGGGAATAATCGCTTTACGGATCTTCATCACATTAACTCCTTCTATCGTATACTCTTTTCAATTACATATCTGTAAGTACCCTAAAATGGCATATTTCTTTCAATTATAGCAGTTACAGCACATTTATGTCAGAGTGTTTGTTATATTTGTATATCTATTCCAATGAAATAAGAGGGCAGGAATTATAATCAATTATTGCTATTTTAAATACTTGGCTGACCCTATAATATACTACTATTTAGTATATGCAAATTAGGGTGAGGACGAGATCAATTCCGAAAAAAGGGCTAAGCAATACCAGCATCTACCTGGTAGTTACTTAGCCCTTATCTTTAACTCTTAACTCTTATTACTTCGCGTTCACCAATTGCCCACGCGTTACACCAAGTTGGTTAGTAGCCTTTAGGCTCTTCCATACCTGTGTACCAGAGATTTCACCACGCAGAGCGCGGCTGTAGAGGCTAATTACCTCAGCCACTTGCTCTGGTGTCTCTTCCAAGAACTCCACACGGTATGAAGATACTCCTAGGTCACGGAAATTATTCAGATACTCCGCACCAGACTGCTCAACAGCGTTATAGACGGTATTACGGCAGCCTTCATCCACACGAACTGGATGTGACATTCCAATACGGTCTTGCAAAGAAGCACGGTGCTCTTCACAAGGACGACCACAGTTCGTATAGTCTGTGCCTTCACTCATAAAGGTACAGTACACGCAGTGTTCAGTATGGAACATCGGCAAATGCTGATGAATAACAACCTCCATCCGGGACGTATCACTGTGTTCAAGCAGATCAACCATCTGTTGAATGTTCAAGTCATAGGATGGCGTTACTATGTCACAGCCAGCCTCAAGGAACAAATCCACTGCTTTATGATTGGCGATATTCAGTGAGAAATCACCGATCAGGCGTGGATGCACAGCATCCGGCTGCTCCTGGCGGCGGCGCAGATAATAATATAACGCGCCTGTATTACGCACGAGCACAGCATCCGGCTGCAAGCGAAGAATATTCGCGTGGTAGCCGTTCTCGCCCGGCATATGAATGCGCGGCGTGGCCAGCGCTATGCTGGCCCCTGCAGCCCGTACCGCATCTACCGCTGCCGGGAACTGCTTGATAAACTCGAAGTCGGCGTAGATGTTTCTCACGCCGGCCTCGAGCGCAGCCTGCACCTGCGGCAGGCTGCGGCACAGCGCGGTGAGCTCCGCTTCACCAGCGCGCTGCGGAGCGACGCCCCTGCGGGTGGCGTCGCCGTAAACCTCGATCGCCCGTTTCACGTAGACGGGCGGTTTCGGGCGCTCGCCCGCAAGCAGCTCCACCGCTTGGCGGCGGATGCTGTTCAGCTCGCGCATAGGGACGATGACGTCGCCTTGCAGATGCGACTCCAACGCGTCAAGCTGGAACACGGTCCCGCCCAGGCGGCCGAATTGTTCTTCCAGCAGCGCGGTATCCATCGGACGCTTTTGCGCGGCTTCCAGCGCGAGCTCCGAGTCCACACGGACGGTAACGTTCTTCTGAACGTCCGTCCACCAAGTCGTCAGCTTCTCGCCGACGCAGCCTTGCACTCTAACATGTACCGGAAATACCCGGTACGGCTTTTCAGTTTCATAAGTCTGGCGCAGCGCCTTATCTAACGCTGGGTCATTTGTCTTCCAAATGCGGTCACCGACATTTAGACGACGAAGATCCACATCATTACGACCGGCTACGATGTCGATGATCCAGCCTTCTCCGGCTTCGCCTTCCAGCTTCACACCTTTACGACGGAGGTCGTAGACACGACCGCCTTCTTCTTTTTTCGTTGGATCCCCAGCGTCAAAAACAATTCCGTCCCCACGCTTAAGCGGTGCATGAATACGGCAGACCACTCCGTCACGCAGAATTTGCTCAACCGTCCCTAAATATACACCACGGCTTTTTGGGAAAGTCCCGTCTACCAGTTTCTTATTGTTCGTTCCATCCAGGAAACCATGTGTAAACCCGCGGGAGAAGCTTTGTTGCAGCTCGCGCACCTCCTCCTTCGAAGGTTTAGACAGATCGCCTTCAAAATACCGATCAATCGCTTTACGATACTTACTAACTACATTCGCTACATATTCCGGGCTTTTGAGGCGGCCTTCGATTTTAAAAGAAGTCACACCCGCCTCGATCAGTTCAGGCATTAGATCAATTGCTGCCAGGTCCTTAGGAGAAAGCAAATAAGTTACGTCTCCCATAGGTTTTACCTCACCATCCACCATCAGATCATAAGGCAGGCGGCAAGCCTGAGCACATTCACCGCGGTTGGCAGAACGTCCGCCCCACATTTCAGAGGTCAGACATTGACCTGAGTAGGAAACACACAAAGCACCGTGTACGAATACTTCCATCGGTAAGCGGGCTTGCTCCCCGATCGTACGAATTTGTTTCAGATTGTTCTCACGACCTAATACCACACGTTCCAAACTGAAAGGTTTAGTAAACTCTACCGCTTCCGGCGAAGTAATGGTCATCTGTGTCGATCCGTGAATCGGGAAATCCGGTGAGATTTCGCGGATCATTTTGACCAAACCTAAATCTTGTACAATTACTGCGTCTACGCCAGCATCCACGCACGCATCAATCAGTTCTTTTGCATCAGACAATTCATTTTCAAAAACCAGTATATTAAAGGTCAAAAATCCCTTCACACCATAGCTATGCAAAAACGCCATAATTTCCGACAGCTCGTCCATGCGAAAGTTGTTCGCTCTGGCCCGTGCATTAAACTTCTCTACGCCAAAAAAGATAGCATCCGCTCCGTTTGCTACCGCTGCACGCATGCAGTCCCAATCACCTGCGGGTGCCAATAGCTCCACGTCTTCTCTGCGTATTTGTTGCTCTTTCATTTATATCCTCCCAAACCGCCATTTGACGGGTCATTTCTAGTTGATTAACTTGATAATTGTATCAAATATCACACTTGAGCGCTATGCGTTTACCAACATTTATATAGAATAAAAGTCATAATGCTGTCAGGAAGCTGACTTCTTGCCTATTGCACTTTACTCCATGAATGTTGTAGAACATGCAACTTTATTGCCTAATCCAGCGCTTCGACAACTAAATGTTGTACATAAAGCATCATTCTCACACTCTAGTATCGACAACCGGCACAAAAAGTTGCAACATTTACAACAATTCACTAGGAATTCCGTGACATACGGGACATACGATAGAATGTTGTATCAAATACATCAATCCACCCTTTAGCTATTCACATTATGCCCAACTTGGATAACATTGGCTCCGAACCTAGCGATATCAATAAATTGTGACAAACGATTCCAATCGTACACCTCATATCCCTTTTCCCCCTTTATACAAAAAAAGAACGCCCCAAGCCAAATCGGCATCCGGGACGTTCTTCGTCTGATTGAATTACACGCTTCTATTCGTGTGTCAACTACGACATTGGTACTCTTTTAACTACTTGCTGCCTGTAAACCGAAACGATTGTAGTGTCTTGTCTAATAGAGCCTGCTGTTCTGCAGTGGCATTGGCATCATTCAGCGTAACGGTAATCGTGTAGACCACATCATTTTTACCAAACACAACCTGCTTACTGCGAAGAGGGATACCATTTTTGATTTGATGTGCAGTTATGATCGTAGCAGGGACATCCGCAATGGTAGACTCCACTACACCTTCTATACGAGGGCCTTTGGGATCATTATTTTTATTTTGATAAGCATCTTTGAGCACATTAACTGTATACTCCACTGAACCCTCGGGTTTTGAGTTGATCTGTAGACGTCCTCCGCTGAACCGATATTCAATCGACTGCGTCTCAAAAATATCCTGATAAGGTGTCCATAAACTTGGAATATCAATGGCATAACCGTAGGTTTTGGATACTTTGGTTAATGTCTTATTTTTGAGCGTCTTATAATCATCACTAGCGAGCCGCCCGAAGTTCTCCTTCAGCAGATCAAAATCAATATCAATAGAGGATATGATGGCTTTGAATTTTGCCTTATCGTCATCTTGCCCAGCAGCTGTTACATATTCAAAATAATAACGATACCCATTTTTGAGTATGAGAGCTTGATATTCTGTAGTAACACCGTTGCCGTAATTTAGCTGTAGCTCATTAATTTGTGCGGATACGCCCGAGATCTCCGACTTGTTGCTGTCTTTCAGAATATAAGCATCCGCTACAAAGTTTTCTTTAGTTTTCATTTTCAGATCTTCAGCCCAGCTCTCTAGTGTAGAACCAGCAGGTGCCGAGGTAACTGCCACACTCAGATGACTTCCCTGCTTACTCTCGTAATAGAGATGCTGGTCGTCCTTACTCCAATCTGCGGGAACCTGTAGTGAAATCCCATAGTCCTCATTATACGCGTCTCGCAATCCACTTTTCACCGTAGAAAGATCACGGATTTTTTTGCTTTTAGTATCAAAAGAAGGCTGGAAAGAGTTAAGTAATCCTGTATATTTAGCAAAATCCTTATAATTAACTGCTTTGTTATCCGTCAAATAAATCTCGTAGAGTCGACCTTCAGCATATAACAGTCTGCTTTCCCAGAGCGCTCCACTGGAATCTTTACTGATCAATCTAGCATAAGGTACCGCGGCTTTGGGGAACGACTCCCGATCCAATATCAACTCCCCACCTGCCTCGACCTCCCGAACCAGCTGTTCCAGCAGCCCATCCGCATCCACCGCAACCGCATGGTCACTTACATGAATCTCCACATAATATAGATTGTCCGCACTTGAAAAGGTAGCCACACTTTCATCTCCACCGCTATTTCCAGCAATCAGCCCAGAGGGATAATTCAGTGTCCATTGAAAATAACTGTTTCCAATTTGAGTCTTACCAACATCGCTGTCAATCCCAGTATCCTTTGGCGTATCTTCTTCATTGTCTACAGGAACTAGGGTAACCATTAGCTCACCCCCACTCCCTTGAGAGAGAGTCGCACCTAACACATCAGCTACAAAACGTAGCGGTACCATCAGCACGTCTGAAACCATCCGGGGCGCTGAGCCCAGTTTAACTTTGATCCCATCCTTCCAAGCGATATCACTCCCAATCGTCATCACCCCTGAATGAGCACCATAGGTTACTTTTACAACATTGTTCTGCTCTAAGGAAACAGTGCTGCCAAACGTCTTTTTAAAAACCCCAAGCGGGACCATAACCGTTCCATTCTCCGTATAAGGCCGCTCGATAGCCACCTTCTTACCATTCACCGTAGCTGAAGTACTGCCAACTTTTAGACTCAGCTGTAGCTTATCTCCTTGTGAAGCTAATGCTGTTTGTATGGGTAATATAGAAAATAGCAGTAATAAGGCCAGCATCGCACAAAATCCTTGTTTTAAAATTTTAAAGCCCATTTACCGTCCCCCTCTCCTGTTTGCTGATCACTCATCCGCGTGCTCGTCCCCATCCGTTTCATAATCATCTCCGCTTAACAACGGATCACCTTGAGTGAGCACGAGTTTACGGACGACGATATCCCCATCGCTTTGCATAACCAGCCGCACAGTTGCTCCCGGCAGGTAGCTTTTGAACAATTCATTAATATCAACTAGTGAGACCACACGATGCCCGTCGATGCTATACAAGACGTCCCCTTCAACAACCCCTGACTTGAGCGCTTCTGAAGACACCACCTTAGTGACGGACAGCGGGTCCAGCGTTGGCAATCCCACAATCGTAGACCAGCTCGCCTCCAGCTCTAGCCCTAGACTCGGATGCTGTACCTCACCATATTTTAAAAGCTGGTTGATAATATACTGCACAGTATTCGCTGGAATCGAAAACCCCATATTTTCCACACCCACCGCTGAGTATTTCAGGCTGTTGATTCCCAGCACCTCACCTTTCATATTTACAAGCGGCCCTCCGCTGTTTCCGGGATTAATCGCAGTGTCACTCTGGATAAGACGATAAGCCGCATCTACCTCACGGTTAAGACCACTTATAACGCCTACAGTCGCTGAGTTTCGTAGAGAAAAGCTAATCGGTGTTCCGATAGCAATAACCTTCTCCCCAACCACTGTTTTGCTATTCGCTGGAATAAACTTGGCGGGCTTTAAATGGGTGGCATTAATTTTGATCAGCGCCAGATCACTAACTTCATCCAGATAGGTTTCTTTAACGCTGTAGGTTTTGGAGTCCGAAGTGACTACTATGGCATTTTGCAGATCCTTGATTACATGAGCATTGGTTACAATCCATCCGTTCGATTTCACAATGATGCCGGAGCCATGCGTCAGATTGTACCGATCATCCGGGCCACTATTCCCGCCACTCTCGTCTTTGCCGATAATGCCCACAACAGAAGGAGTGATACTTTTAATAATTCCAGGTATCGGATCTTCTGCCGCTGCTTTACTAACCACCTTACTAGTACTATCAAAAGCAAACACCGACTGACTCCATACTCCCGACAGCACTACGCCGCACAGTAATAGACCTAATCCTTTCTTCACCAGCTTCTCCCCAACACTCCTCATTCCTCACCAGACCCTCTCTTTGCTCATGGATAAATTTTACATTATATTATTTGAAAAAAGACGCCTTCAATGCGCCCATGGCGTTAAAGGAGTCTTTTGGTGCAAAGCTGTTCAATTTAGTTCTTTCATTAACTTAACCAATGCATCACCATGGCATAGTCAGAGATCACAAAAACCAGCAAACTAACGGCTCCAAAACCAATGGCAAATTTGTTCTTCTGGGGAGCTTTCAATAGTCGAACAACCCCGACCAAAATCAAGATGGTAAATAAAATCATAAACACATCAAAGGTATGAAATTTAGACGGTCCTTGCGCGGCAACTTCTGCAAGCAGCATAACCTTACCTCCTCAAAAATGTTGTCAAGCAAGATCCAGTAATCCCCATATCACCTTCTATGTTATCGCTACCATTTGGGCGATGCAATAGGTTTTGTAGAAAAATTATGTATTTGTCGTAAAAAATATATTTTATCCCTGCAAAATCCGTAATAACGATGAGATTGATCACTGACAATTGGGTGTGCTTAGGGAAACGTTGTGAGCCCAATCAACTCTTTCGTCGTGAACGTTTACAATAGAAAGTCCGTTAACTGCTTTAGAGATGAGATAAATTGAGCAGTGAATTGGAATTGGAATTCAGAACTTAGAACTTAGAACTTAGAACTTAGAACTTAGAACTTAACATTCTAGGCTCGAAAGTTAGGGTTTTAATGAATTAGGGAAATATTCCCTAAAATTGATCGATTATCAGGGAATTCCTCCCTAAAAATCATTAGAAAACCGGCTATATGAGTAAATTCACCCGATAATTAGGGAGGTTTTCCCGGATTTCACCTTTTATGATCTAAAAACTCAGGTTTTCAGGGAGGTTTTCCCTAATCTAATAAACAGTTATTTGATAGAGTGATATGAAGGATTAATTATTCGGTTTTCAAGGAACTTTTGACCCTAATGTTAATCACTTACCCGTTAACCCTATCAACAGAATACTCCTCATTGAATCTTACTACGAACATGTCCTACATATGCCTATCTTGCCTATTATTAAATCCATTTTTTCTATAGAATTCGTATAACTTTTGCTAGAAATATCACATCATATATCTATGAGCCGTCTTTCGTATAATTACCGGATAATCCTACCACGCCTTAAATGGCCTTGACTCCATTCTAGAGGACGAGATTAGCTGTTCGTTGTTATTTGTTAGATATTTTCCCTGTGAAAATTATTGCTTACAACCTACAATAAAAGCCCCGGCAAGATACCGAGGCCTTATTATACATAGGTTATATTACTTACCGTTTATTTAGAGGGTTTCCGCCGTCTCAAGCATAAGCGCTTCGGTCCGCTCTGTATCACGAATCAGAACCGGCTTCAGATACTTACCTGTGTAAGACTCTGTGACTGTAATGATCTTCTCCGGTGTCCCTGTTGCCAGGACGGTACCACCGCCGCTACCACCTTCCGGTCCCATATCGATGATATAATCCGCTGTCTTGATTACATCCAGATTATGTTCAATAACAAGAACCGATTCTCCGGAATCCACCAAACGATGCAATACCTCAAGCAGACGACCAATGTCATCTACATGCAGGCCTGTTGTAGGCTCATCCAAAATATAAAGTGTTTTACCCGTGCTGCGACGGTAGAGCTCAGAAGCCAATTTTACCCGCTGTGCTTCACCACCGGATAAAGTGGTTCCCGGTTGACCAATCTTAATATACCCAAGTCCTACATCCATCAATGTTTGCATTTTACGATGGATACGCGGGATATTTACAAAAAACTCTGTTGCGTCCTCTACCGTCATCTCTAACACATCTGAAATGTTTTTGCCTTTATATTTCACTTCTAGTGTTTCCCGGTTATACCGTTTGCCCTTACATACTTCGCAAGGGACATACACATCCGGCAAGAAGTGCATCTCAATCTTAATGATCCCGTCTCCACGGCAAGCTTCACAACGTCCGCCTTTTACGTTAAAGCTGAAGCGTCCCTTTTGGAAACCACGTACCTTAGCCTCATTTGTCTTGGAGAACAGGTCACGGATGTCATCAAATACACCTGTATAGGTTGCTGGGTTGGAACGCGGTGTCCGGCCGATTGGCGACTGATCGATTTCAATAACCTTATCGAGATTTTCTAGTCCACGAATTTCTTTATGCTGACCAGGACGCACCTTCACAGCCTTATTCAACTGCCGTGCCAAACTCTTGTAAAGAATCTCGTTGATAAGCGAGGATTTACCGGAACCCGATACACCTGTCACCGCTGTAAATACACCTAATGGAATCTTCACATTCACATTTTTCAGGTTATTTTCTTTAGCACCACGTATTTCTACCCAGCGATCATCGGTAGGACGGCGTTTAGCGGTAACCGGAATAAATTTACGTCCGCTTAAATATTCACCCGTTAATGAATTCGGATCTTTCATAATCTCTTCTGGCGTCCCTTGAGCCATAACTTGTCCACCATGAATACCTGCGCCCGGACCAATATCAATAATGTAATCCGCTGCCATCATCGTGTCTTCGTCATGCTCTACAACAATCAGCGTATTGCCTAAATCACGCATATGCGCAAGCGTAGAGATCAGGCGATCATTATCTCGTTGATGCAAACCAATACTTGGCTCATCCAGAATGTACAATACACCCATGAGACTTGAACCGATCTGAGTAGCCAACCGAATACGCTGCGCCTCACCACCGGAAAGCGAACCCGCTGCACGGCTAAGCGTCAAATAATCCAAGCCTACATTCACAAGGAATCCAAGCCGATTGCAGATCTCTTTTAAAATGAGATTGGCGATGGCTGTTTCTTTTTCGCTCAATTTTATCTCTTCAAACCAATGCTGACAGTCTCCTATTGAAAGGTCCGTAACATCAGAAATATTATGATCATTGATAGTCACAGCTAATATTTCCTTTTTCAGACGTTTACCTTTACATACATGACATGGCTTAGCACTCATAAATCCTTCGATAAATTCACGAATACCATCCGAAGCAGTTTCACGGTAACGCCGCTCGAGGTTAGGTATAATCCCTTCAAAAGCAACCATCGCATCTTTCTTTTGACCGAAATCATTTTCATAACGGAAGCGGACCTTCTCACTGCCTGTACCATTCAGTAATTTATTCATATGATCAGGTGTCAGACTGCTTACCGGAACGTTCTGAGGGATTTTAAAGTGTTCACAAACCGACTTCAGAAATTGCGGATAGTAATTAGAAGTACTTCCAGTCCAAGCTAAAAAAGCACCTTCTTCAATGGATTTCTCAGCATCAGGAATAAGCAGGTCTGGATCGACCACCATCTTCATGCCAAGTCCATCGCACTCTGTACAAGCTCCAAACGGACTGTTGAAAGAGAACATCCGTGGTGCCAACTCTTCAATACTAAAACCACAAATTGGACAAGCAAAGTTAGAGCTGAAAAGCAGCTCTTCCTGGCCGATGATATCCACAAGGATTTTACCGCCCGAAAGCTTAAGCGCCGTCTCCAGTGAATCCGTCAGCCGGGTCTCCACATCGTCTTTAACAACGATCCGGTCTACCACAACTTCTATTGTATGTTTTTTATTCTTTTCTAGTTCAATATCCTCTGACAGATCTCTTAGCTCCCCGTCCACACGCACACGTACGAAGCCTTGCTTAGAGATATCTGTGAAAAGTCCTTTATGCTCACCTTTACGTCCTGAAATGATTGGCGCCAGGATCTGTAACCGAGTTTTCTCTGGATACTGCATAATCCGGTCTACCATCTGTTCAACGGTCTGGGAGGTAATCTCAATGCCATGCTCTGGGCAATGGGGATGACCAATACGTGCAAAGAGCAGCCGCAAATAGTCATAAATCTCCGTAACTGTACCTACCGTGGAGCGTGGGTTCCGGCTTGTTGTCTTCTGATCTATAGATATCGCCGGGGACAAACCATCAATCGAATCCACATCTGGTTTCTCCATTTGTCCCAAAAACTGACGTGCATAAGCCGACAAAGATTCAACATAACGCCGTTGTCCTTCAGCATAAATCGTATCAAATGCAAGCGATGATTTACCTGAGCCGCTAAGTCCCGTCAGCACGACGAAACGGTCACGTGGAATCGTCACATCGATGTTTTTGAGATTGTGCGCCCTCGCGCCTTTAATTACAATATTTTCGTTCGCCAACGGAACCTCTCCTTTTAAAAAAACTATTTCAACTTTATTTCAAAATATTCTCAAAGCCTTTTCAAAGCCTTTCGATCCCTCCCAAACCCTCCCTTCCAAGGGAGGGCCCCAAGGGTTGCACCCTCTGGACACCCGCATTTTCTGGAGAAGGAGTATGGTGGGACGTAACTTAGTGACTACAATGCTCAGAGCGCTTATCCCTACGGGACCGCTTGGACGTTAGCGCACTAACTAAAGACAGGTACATGCAACTGTCATAAACGTTGCATGGTGCTGTCCCTGCGGGATACGCATAAGTGCCAAGTTCATTGCATGGTGCTGTCCCTGCGAATACGCATAAGTGTCATAAACATCGCGGGATACGCGACCCTCTATTGATTCAAAAAGAACGGTCTAGGACAGCACCGTTCAATACCTATTTTAAATATCGGTGATACATTAATAGTTTATTACTCAGCCCGAAGCTCCAGCAATGCGTCGCGTAGCTCTGCCGCGCGTTCGAATTGCAGGTTCTTGGCAGCGTCCTTCATTTCAGCTTCCAGACGCTGGATCAGACTTTGTTTTTCTTTCTTATTCATCTTGCCACCAACACCTGTGAGATAATCAGCTTTAGACTCAGCAACCTTCGTTGCCTCGATGATGTCACGCACTTTTTTATTAATAGTGGTTGGGGTGATGCCATGTTTCTCATTATGGGCAATCTGAATGGCGCGACGGCGCGATGTTTCGCTCATCGCCTTCTCCATCGAATCAGTGATCCGATCACCATACATGATTACACGACCCTCAGAGTTACGAGCCGCACGGCCAATCGTCTGAATTAGTGAACGTTCGGAACGAAGGAACCCTTCTTTATCGGCATCGAGAATTGCAACTAAAGATACCTCCGGTAAGTCGAGACCTTCTCTCAGGAGGTTAATCCCTACCAGTACATGGAACGTACCGAGACGAAGATCCCGCAAGATCGCCATCCGTTCCAGCGTCTTGATGTCAGAGTGCATATAACGAACCTTAATCCCGATTTCCTTAAAGTAGTCTGTCAGATCCTCCGACATCTTCTTCGTCAAAGTGGTAACGAGTACACGTTCATCGCGTTCAACCCGGTCACGGATTTCGCTAATCAGATCATCAATCTGACCTTCTGTAGGACGGACCTCGATGATTGGATCCAATAGACCAGTCGGACGGATAATCTGCTGCACCATAGTTTCGCAGTGTTCCATTTCATAAGGTCCAGGTGTCGCGGAAACGTAAATGATCTGGTTTACTTTATCTTCGAACTCTTCGAACTGAAGCGGACGGTTATCCAGTGCAGAAGGCAGACGGAAACCATGCTCTACCAACACTGTTTTACGCGCCCGGTCACCGTTATACATCGCCCGAATTTGCGGAAGGGTAACATGGGATTCATCTACGACGATTAACATATCATCAGGAAAATAATCCATTAACGTATATGGAGTTGCTCCCGGTTCCCTGAAGGTTAGTGGCCCGGAATAGTTCTCGATCCCCGAACAGAAACCCACTTCCTTCATCATTTCAATGTCGTAACGTGTCCGTTGTTCCAAACGTTGCGCTTCCAGAAGCTTGCCTGCGTCACGAAGCACGGTCAGCCGCTCTTCTAGCTCCCGTTCAATATTGACTATTGCTACACGCATCGTTTCTTCCTTGGTAACAAAGTGAGAAGCCGGAAAAATGGCGACATGATCGCGTTCACCGATCAATTCGCCCGTTAAAACATCTATTTCAGTGATCCGCTCAATCTCATCCCCAAACAATTCAACACGAATCGCATGTTCACCCTGAGAGGCTGGGAAGATCTCAACCACATCACCACGTACGCGGAATGTTCCGCGTACAAAATTGATATCATTGCGCTGGTATTGAATATCCACCAGTCTGCTCAGAATCTCATTGCGCGGTTTCTCCATCCCAACCCGCAAGGACAACAGCAAGCTTCCGTATTCCATTGGTGAACCGAGACCGTAAATACAAGACACACTCGCTACAATAATAACGTCACGCCGTTCGAACAAGGAGCTTGTCGCGGAGTGGCGAAGTTTATCAATCTCTTCGTTAATACTGGAATCTTTCTCAATATAAGTATCGGAGGAGGGAATATACGCCTCTGGTTGGTAATAGTCGTAGTAGCTGACGAAATAGTCTACCGAATTATTCGGGAAAAACTCCTTAAACTCACTTGCCAGCTGGGCAGCCAGTGTCTTGTTATGCGCAATAACCAGCGTGGGGCGATTTAATTTGGAAATAACTTGCGCGACAGTAAAGGTCTTCCCTGTACCTGTCGCTCCCAGCAGCGTCTGGTGCTTCTTACCCTGCCGGATGCCTTGTAGTAATTCATCTATGGCATGAGGCTGATCGCCCTGGGGTGTATACTCGGACTCCAATTCAAAAGTCTTCGTACTGACGACAATATCACTCATTTGCCCGTCTCCCCTCTATCGTCTAAACTAGATTAATATATTATAATTGTTGTCTGAATCTTCTCTCTCCATACGACAGTAAAAAATATGGAAGATAAGAATATGTGTTCCCGTTCATTATACAGTGTTGCTTAGATCGATGCAAACCATAATACACAGAAATGTTAGGAGCTTGAAGCATGGATATTACCGCAATAATCGGCCTAGTGGCCGGACTGGCTGCGCTAATCGGCGGCTACCTCTGGGAAGGCGGAAGCCTTTCCGGACTGCTGCAGCTTAATGCAGCTTTGATTGTATTTGGAGGTACGATTGCCGCCGTAATGATCAGCTTCCCGGCAGCTAAGCTACGCTCCATTCCCGCCGCTCTGCGCATGGCTTTTGGCCGCAATCCTGAACGTGATGAAGAGAAAGCAGAAGAGCTTATCGCAATGGCCACAGTGGCCCGCCGCGGCGGCGTTTTAATGCTCGAAAAACAAGCGGAACTGCATCCTGATCCTTTTACACGCGAAGGACTGTTGCTTATCGTCGATGGCACTGACCCTGAGCAGGTAATACAGATTTTGGAATTGGAAATGGATGCGAAAGAATTGAAGCATGAAAGCTACGCCAAGATTTTTGAAGCCGCTGGCGGATATGCTCCAACGATGGGGATCATCGGTACAGTTATGGGACTCATTAGGGTACTGGGCAACCTTACGGACCCATCAAATCTAGGTACCTCTATCGCAGTAGCGTTCACTGCAACACTGTACGGAGTAGCCATCGCTAATCTAATATTTTTACCCATTGCTTCCAAAATCAAATCCCGCAGCCAAAGTGAGCTGCATAGCATGGAGATGCTGCTAGTAGGCATTCTTTCTCTACAGAACGGGGATCATCCGCTGCTGGTGCGTAAAAAACTGAACTCCTTCATTTCAGACACCACCACAGATGACCGTGCAGAAGCAAGAGGTTTTATATGAGACAAAGAGACCGGCGCAAACGGCGGGTAGAGAATCGAGAAAGCCGTGATCGTTGGATGATTACTTACGCTGATCTAATTACACTTTTACTTATATTTTTCGTTATATTGTATGCGATGAGCAGCCTGGACACTGACAAATATAATATCGTGACCGGCTCTTTATCCCAGACTTTCAAGTCGAGCAGCACTGTTCTTGAAGGCGGGGATGGTATTTTAGATGCTGGAAAGACCCCTGACAACAAACCAGAGAGTACAGATGGGAATGCGAACGCAACTGCAAAACCAAATGACGGTTCTGATGAACAAACGGAGAATGAAACACCTTCAGCACGGGAGTTGGCTTTTCGAGAACAAGAGGCGAAGCTTGCTGAGTTAATGGGTGTGATCACCCACTATGTGGAGGAGAATAAACTCGGTGAACAAATATTTGTAGCCGACAAACCGCAGGGCATAGAAATCACGCTCAGCGACCGTTTTCTTTTTGATGTGGGTAAAGCAGATGTGAAGTCACCAGCCCTTCCTGCTCTTCAGCAGTTGTCTGGCTTATTCAAAGATATCGGAGCAACGATCAGCATTGAAGGACATACGGATAATACACCAGTGTCATCAGCTTCACGTTATAACGACAATTGGGAGCTATCGGGTGCTCGCGCGCTTTCTGTGCTGCGCTTTTTCTTAGATAATGAAGGACTGAACCCGGACACTTTTCAATATGCAGGTTATGCCGATACCCGACCAACAGCAGATAATACTACGGTAGCAGGCAAACAGAAAAATCGACGCGTAGAGATCATTGTACTTCGACAGCTTCAAGAGGTGGAATAAAATATAGTTGCTTGCGCTCAGAGCTAAGTTCGGCGGCAGGGGCCTTTGCAATTACCACATTGAGCTTACAAGGGACTTCATCCAATTTAATTAGGGAAAACCTCCCTGATTATTCACCTATTATCGTATCCAATCGCGGAATGAGGGAATTTCTCCCTGATTATTACTCTTTTTAGTCTGAAATAGTGGTTTTACCGAGATGATAGGGAGGAATTCCCTAAAACCCTAACTCTCACGCTATAATCGTCTAAAATGAGGGAGGTTTTCCCTAATTCCATACTCCACTAGACCCTCAAACCACTCGATTGGGTTTACGAATACTCGCACAATCCACATAAGAAACACAAACAGCAAGTCCCCGAATCACAGAAACTTGCTGCTAAAAATATCACACTTGATCAGACTATTTTCCGTCCCCGATTTCCAATTATTCAGCAACTAACGCGCTATAACCAGCTGCATCTAACAGACCTTTTACAGCATCAGCATACTCTCCATCAACTTCAATCTCAAAAATCCAACCCCCGCCATACGGCTGATCATTGATAAGCTCCGGACTAGCTTCTAATCCATCATTCACCTTGGTAACCGTCCCAGAGACGGGCGAATACAACTCCGATACCGTCTTAACGGATTCGATACTGCCTACGCTGTCACCGGCCGAAATGGTCGATCCTACCTCAGGAAACTCAACAAATACGATGTCGCCTAATAAATGCTGAGCATGGTCCGTAATCCCAACACGTACTACTCGTCCTTCTACTTGCTGTGCCCATTCATGCTCTTCGCTGTAAAGAAGGTTGTCTAATACTTCACTCATTTCAAGCCGCCTCATTTCCAATTTGGAGTTCTAAATTTAGTTATAGCCTAAGTTATCCCGGCTCACAATGTCAATATTACTAACAGGAAATTTAAATTTGTCATTTTTTCGACGTTTTCTTGTTGACAGCGCCCGACTATACCCGTTTAATGGAGACATACAAGAAGAAATGACGTTGTCGTCTTTTTATAGACAATAACCGTTTCTCGAAGAAATATAATTGCGGATGATGGCATAGGGAGAGACTGTCTCACTTGAAGACGGCGCCGAAGGAGTAAGCCCTAACAGGGGTGAATCTCTCAGGCAAAAGGACCTTTGTCGGACGTATCTCTGGAGAGCATCAGACGCAAGGCTAGATGCGTCAGATCACCAACGGGGAAACCTGCAAGCTAGTTACGGCAGGGTAACTCTCAGGTACAACGGACAGAGCAGAAAGCGATTTGTGCATTTATGCATGATTGCTTCTGCCTGTCCTTTTTTCGTATGTAATCAGATCAAGGGGAGTGACGACATGGATGCTTTGAGAAGAACACCTTTTTATGATCTCTATTCCGCTTATGCGGAGTCCAGGTGCATTGACTTCGGTGGCTGGGAGCTGCCAGTACAGTTTACAGGTATCGTGAAAGAGCACGAAGCCGTTCGCCAGCAGGCTGGGCTGTTCGATGTCTCGCATATGGGTGAATTCATGGTGATTGGGAGCGGTGCAGAAGCCTTTTTGCAAAAAATGACAACCAATGATGTCAGCCGCCTCACGGATGGTGCGGCACAATATACGCTGCTCTGTTATCCAAATGGCGGAGTTGTCGACGATCTACTCGTGTATCGCCTAAGCGAAGGGCGTTATATGCTCGTCGTTAATGCCTCCAACATCGACAAGGACTTCCAGTGGCTGCAAGAGCATTTGACCTCTGAATTCGGCGAAGTCACGCTCACTAATGTCTCTGACGAGACGCTTTTGCTCGCCTTGCAGGGTCCTCTGGCAGAGACCATTCTCGCGGAAGTTACTGATGCCCCTATTTCAGCACTCAAGTCTTTCCATTTCATCGAACGCGCTACCGTTTGCGGTGTAGAGGTACTTATCTCCCGTACGGGTTATACCGGTGAAGATGGCTTCGAGATTTACGCTCCGCTGGAAGGTGCAGAAACGTTATGGAACGGACTGCTTGCAGCAGGCGCGCCCCACGGATTAACACCTGCTGGACTGGGTGCACGGGATACCCTGCGTTTTGAGGCGAAATTACCATTGTACGGTCAGGAGCTATCTGCTGACATCACCCCGCTTGAAGCAGGAGTACAGTTCTTCGTGAAGCTGGACAAAATAGACTTTATCGGACGCGATGCACTAATACAGCAAAAAGAAGCTGGCATTCCCCGTCGCCTTGTCGGCCTAGAAATGATTGATCGAGGCATTCCACGCTCCCATTATCCTGTTTGGGCAGATGGGGTTAAGATTGGTGAGGTCACAACCGGAACGCAGTCCCCTACGCTGAAACGTAACCTGGGGTTGGCTTTGATTGATGCTGCTTACAGTGAAATAGGCACAGAGGTTTACGTGGAGATACGCGGTAAGCAGCTTAAGGCTGTAGTGATTAAGGCCCCTTTTTACAAGTATAAACGCCTTTAGCGTCCATATAAGGACGGTGAGCTTTTAAGCGAGAAATAGAAGGATAAAGTATAGCGTGAAAATTGTACTTTCTTATATTTTAAAAAAGCCAAGGAGTGAAACCTTAATGAAGCACCGTTATCTGCCCATGACAGAACAGGACCGCGTAGAGATGATGGAGACCGTCGGGATTCAGTCTATAGATGAGCTGTTCTCCGATATTCCTGAAGCGGTACGTTACCAAGGCACTATGCCGATGTCTGAACCACTCGATGAATACGCCCTGCTGCGCCACATGAAAGGTTTGGCTGACCAAAATGCCGACTTTGATTCTCACGCCAGCTTCCTCGGCGCCGGATTATACGATCATCACATCCCTGTGGTCATCAACCATGTCATTTCCCGTTCTGAATTCTACACTGCCTACACTCCTTATCAACCGGAGATCAGCCAAGGTGAGCTGCAAGCGATCTTCGAATTCCAATCCTACATTTGCGAACTAACCGGTATGAAAGTTGCCAATGCCAGTATGTATGATGGCGCTACAGCTTTATCCGAAGCAGCGGTTCTCGCGGCTGGTGCTACCAAACGCAAAAAATTAATCGTCTCCCGTACCG
The DNA here is from genome assembly GCF_038002725.1 of Paenibacillus sp. FSL H7-0323. Lineage (NCBI taxonomy): Bacteria > Bacillati > Bacillota > Bacilli > Caryophanales > Paenibacillaceae > Paenibacillus > Paenibacillus sp. FSL H7-0323. The sequence goes on from NZ_JBBODB010000001.1 coordinate 4,342,512, forward strand.
TTCATCCTGAGGCTCGCCAAGTGCTACGTACTTCGGCTAATGCTTGGGGTCTGGAGGTGGTGGAGATTGACTATAAAGACGGTGTTACCGATCAAGCTAAACTTGCTGAAGCTATCGATGGTGATACTGCCGCAGTACTGGTGCAATCGCCTAACTTCTTCGGCAGCATTGAGGATCTTCGCTCGGTTGAGCCGCTGATTCACGCGGTTAAAGGTCTTCTTGTAGTCAGCGCCAACCCAATAGCTCTTGGTGTACTTGAAACTCCGGGCAAACTTGGAGCCGACATCGTAGTCGGTGATGCTCAGCCACTCGGTATTCCAGCTTCTCTCGGGGGTCCAACTTGCGGATTCTTTGCCGTAGCTGATCACCTGATGCGCCGCATGCCAGGCCGGATCGTTGGCCAAACGGTAGACCGTAACGGTAAACGTGGCTTCGTTCTTACACTTCAAGCGCGTGAACAGCATATTCGTCGTGAAAAAGCGACATCGAATATCTGCTCCAATCAGGCACTGCTGGCTCTCTGCGCATCCGTCTACTTGTCCGTTATGGGCAAAGAAGGCATGCGTGACGTAGGCGAACTAAATATTCGCAAAAGCCATTACGCTGCTAATAAACTTAGCGGACTAACAGGTGCTGAACTTGCCTTCTCCTCCCCATTCTTTAACGAATTTGTTGTGAAGCTTCCTGAAGGCAGCAGCGTGACCGCTATTAATTCTAAGCTGCTGAAGGACGGTTATCTCGGCGGTTATGATCTGGGTCGTGATTATCCTGAACTTGCTGGACATATGCTGGTTGCCGTAACGGAAAAAAGAAGCAAAACCGAAATCGACCAATTCGCTAGCGCACTGGAGGGCTGTTTATGAAACCGGAGCAAAGTCTAATTTTTGAATTAAGCCGTCCCGGCCGTTCGGCCTATTCTTTGCCACTATGCGATGTACCACAGGAAGAAACCTTGGAGTCTCTGATTCCATCAGGTTTACTCCGTAGCGAACCCGTCGTACTTCCAGAAGTATCGGAAGTGGATGTCATTCGCCACTACACTTCTCTTTCACGTCGTAACTTTGGTGTAGACAATGGCTTCTATCCACTCGGTTCATGCACGATGAAATACAATCCGAAGATTAACGAAGATGTTGCCCGCTTCTCCGGCTTCGCCAAAATTCATCCCTACCAACCGGAAGAAAGTATTCAAGGCGCACTGGAATTAATGTATACCCTGCAAAATGATCTGTCCGCGCTGACGGGCATGGATGCTGTATCCTTACAGCCTGCCGCAGGTGCGCATGGTGAATGGACCGGCCTCATGATGATCCGCGCCTACCATGAAAGTCGCGGCGAGACCCGCACTAAGGTTATCGTGCCGGATTCCTCGCACGGAACCAATCCTGCTAGTGCCTCAGCAGCAGGACTTGAAACGATCACGATCCCTTCCACAGATAAAGGAATGGTCGATCTTGAAGCACTGAAGGCAGCCGTCGGTAGCGACACAGCCGCACTAATGCTGACTAACCCAAGCACACTCGGCTTGTTCGAGACCCAAATCGTCGAGATTGCTGAGATCGTGCATGAAGCAGGGGGCTTACTCTATTACGATGGAGCCAACTCCAATGCCATTATGGGCATTACCCGACCTGGCGACATGGGCTTTGACGTTGTGCATCTGAACTTGCATAAGACAATGAGCACCCCACATGGCGGTGGCGGCCCTGGAGCCGGACCAGTCGGCGTAAAATCCATCTTGATTCCATTCCTACCACAACCTACTGTGGTGAAGAATGAAGATAGCAGCTTCTCACTTCACTTCGGTGGTCCTGAATCTATTGGACGCGTGAAAGCTTTTTATGGAAACTTTGGTATTCTGGTTCGTGCCTATGCCTATATCCGCACCTATGGTCCAGACGGACTGCGTGAGGTATCCGAAAATGCTGTGCTGAATGCGAACTATATGATGCACCGTCTGGCGCCGTATTTTGAAATCCCATATCCGGGTGTATGTAAGCATGAATTCGTTATGTCCGGCAAAAACCTCAAGCAATATGGCGTGCGCACCTTAGACGTTGCTAAACGATTGCTCGACTTCGGCTACCACCCGCCAACCGTGTACTTCCCTCTGACTGTTGAGGAATGCATGATGATCGAGCCGACGGAAACCGAAAGTAAAGAAACGCTAGACGGTTTCATCGATACGATGATTCAGATCGTTAAAGAAGCACAGGAGACACCGGAAATCGTAATCAACGCACCGCATACTACAGAGATTAGCCGTTTGGATGAGACACAGGCTGCGCGTAAGCCGGTTTTGAATTGTTCTTGCGGTTAATATTTCAATAATAAATCGAGTAGGAGGGGGCGGCGAGCCCCCGGCCTCTCACACCACCGTACGTACCGTTCGGTATACGGCGGTATTCCGTAAGGAGTTGTATCTGTCCAATACACTCTTTAATCCATTGGATTCCCAATATTGGTTATTCAATGCACGTTGCAGATTTGGACTCCCTGCAATTCGCCAATACCCTTTCCGAGTATTTCCCCACTCAAAAGGCTTATATCCTTAGGCACGCCTAAGGATATAAGCCTTTTGACTTTGGTTCTCGGGTTCTTCCATTGCTTCCAGAGACACATTCGCAATCTCCTTCGAATCCACATATCCATCGCTTTAAAGGCACTTGGCGTATCCGCCAGCGAGAAATATCCGTGCCATCCCATCAAGTATCGATTGAGCTCCTGGATTCGCTCTTCCGTTCGCATCGCTTTCTTCCGGGACGTTATCTCCCGAATTCGAGCCTTCGCTTTCTGCAAGGACTGTTTTGCTATCCTCACCTTGGGCTCTTTATCGCTACTAAAGCAAAACCCAAGAAATTTCCGTCTCCATGGGCGGTCCACCGCACTCTTCGCTTGGTTCACCTTTAGTTTTAGTCTTGTCTCAATGAATCTGGTGACGGATGCCTTCACTCGCTCTCCTGCTCTTAGTGTTTTTACATAGATGTTACAGTCGTCCGCATAACGGACGAAGCGGTGTCCACTTTTCCCGAGTTCCTTGTCGAGCTTGTCCAAAACGATGTTAGATAACAACGGACTGAGTGGACCACCTTGCGGTGTCCCTTCTGTTGTCGTATTTACTAGCCCGTTCTCCATAACACCTGACTGAGGATATTTACGAATCAGCAGGAGAACTTTCTTGTCCTTCACTTTAGCCGAAATCTTCATCATCAGTCGGTCATGGTTGACGCGATCAAAGAATTTCTCCAAGTCTAGATCGACTACGAATCGATATCCCTCTTTCATGAATGCTCTGGCTTTCCTTACCGCATCATGCCCTTGTCTTTTCGGACGAAATCCATAACTATCGGCTGGGCGCACTAAATAAAGGAGACCACTTAACACGTGGTCTCCTTTTCTCATATTAAAAAATGCTATTTTACATACAGAAGTTCTGGATTATGTACGGGATTAAATGAAAGTTTCTTAGTGAACTGCCAACGGTCAGTTACATTCATTTTGTTATATATGCTCTTCACTACATTTCTAACTGTACCTTCACTAATTCCCAACTCGTTAGAAATACGCAATGCACTTTTTTCACATAACCACATTTGAGCCACCTCTTTTTCTCGGGCAGTCAAGTTGAATTGTTCAAAACTAAACTCTAGTCTAAGTAACTGCATCTCAGGGTTACTCCACATCCATTTCTCGGTAACGTTTTCAGCTATCTGTTGCATAAATGGAATAGCAAATTCGATTTGCAGTCCTTTGTAGAAAGAAATATCTACATAGCCTCTTATAACACCATCTGAGTAGAGAGGAGAACATACACAGTTCCAATTAGAAAATATAGAATTCGTATGTTCGCTCCCTTTAACTACTCCAATAGAATTCATTTCCATAGAAAGTGAAACACCATTTAGCCCGAAATCCTGTTTGGCAAAACTCTTCCCAACTCTTATTCCTGCCTTATCAAATTCTTCTTTTATATGTACTGAAGAGAAATACAGATCGAGAATTCCCCCCATATCATCTGTTAGAAAAGCCGCAAAATCTACCGATATATACTTACTAATTTTAATCATCTCGTTATGTAGGGAAAGAATCATTGCCTCGTGATAAATAGATTCCTGGCCAATCTCCTCAAAAGAGTGCGCACTCGTTCTTTGTGGGGCCTTTGAACTTTTGACTTTACCCAATGAAGAGATAGAATCCATTTGTTCCTTTTTTAGATCTTCAGCTGAACACCAAAGTTTTGTCTGATCGTATGTTACTGTCAATTCCAACTCCTCCTGATTTCCATCATTTATAATGTAAAATGATACCATTATATACTTAAACATTGAAGATTCAACCAGCTATTAACATATTTATTCATATTAGTAAATATCCAATGGGGGATATTTTCAAACTTTGTTATAAGGACCATAATTACATTTGTAGAACTTAAATAACCGCTAGATGCCCCATTTATTATTAATAATTATCCTTACACTCTCTTCTATTCAATGTGCCTTAAGTCATAGAAAAAAGAAACCTCTAAGGAGATAACACAGTGGAATTGTATAAAATTAATGAAAAACAAACATTCCAGTATTTTAATTTAGTCTCATATCGCAACACTATTCCTTCCAGTTGTTTACATCATAAACTAAACGAATTTATCCTTTCACTAAACAACTATAACCTCCAAAAGAATGGTCCTTTAATCACTTCTACTCATTCTGTATCCCGAAATAATGGCATAGAGATGGTGGATTTTGAGATTATGGTACCAGTAAAAGGAGAAATTAAAAAAAATCCCCCTTTTATATATAAGCAAGAATTCAAGTTAATAAATGCAATTTGCTTGATGTATGAAGGTAAAATGAATGGCATCAATTCTGCTTATGAATTTTTAGTCAAATATATCTCTCAAAACAATCTACATCAAATAACATCCGCATATAATATAAACTTATCTGAAGGTACTAGTGAAAATATAAAAATAGATATTTGTATTGGCATCAATCCTAGTCTTCTTTAACTAGTCAAAACTCGTCTATCTCGAAAGGAGGTGAATAGAATGGAACTGAGTCTTAATAGTCAATTTTCAACATTGTCCAACATTGAAACGATGGAGATTTCCGGAGGTATAAATTGGGATAATGTTGCTTATGGAGTCTTGGGAATGGTAACCGTGGTAGCCGCTGTTACCACAGCACCAGTAACGATTCCTACTGCGATTATGGCAGTGGGTGGATCAATAGTATCTGGATATCTTACTGGTAGCGGACTAAAACATTAAATATCTGTTATAAGGAGTGAGGAATTAAATGCTTTCATATGCCCCTAGTTTTTCAGAACTTACACTTGAAGATAGTATCAATATTGATGGTGGCGTTGATTGGGCCAAGGTAGGTGCAGGAGTGTTAGGTATGGTTACAATCATGTCTGCTGTTGCTGCCGCACCAGTAACAGCCACAGCCGCAGTTGTCTACATAAGTGGTACAGTGGCTGCCGGATATTTAGTGGGTACTTCATTCTAAATTTTGATGGAGACATTCATCTTCAGATGGATATGTCTCCATCTTTTCTTCTATAAAAGAAGAGAATAATCATAAATAGATTGCGAGTGATTTTTTTGAAAATAGATAAATTAATATCGTATCTAATTAGAATAGACATTACTTTAGGGCTAGTAATATCATTCTTATTAATTGTAAGACCTAATATAATCCTCCCATCCCAATGGTTTATAATGAATTTCTTAATTTTTCTAACAGGTATATATATATATAAGAAAAATAAAAACAAGACATTTATAGCAGTTTTTATTTATGCTTTCATCTATTTTTCTTTAGTCATATTAGATATGTTAACTTCAAAAGGTATTATTCGAAGTGACAATAGATCTGGAGATATTTTATTAAGCGTAGGATTAGTGGCGTTAGGCCTGATCGGATTTTTCATTGCATTTTACATGAGCAACAAAGATAAATGATTCATTGTATAGCACAGGTCACAATATAAAATCATCATTTAATAATTGCTTTTCGGAGGATTATATGGCATTCACTAAATACCAATGTGTCAAACAACAAGATATTAAAGACTGCGGGGCTGCCTGTCTCGCCACTATAAGTAAAAACTATGGTCTCAACTATCCTATAACTAAAATTCGCGAGATGTCGGGAACCGATAAAATGGGTACCAGCGCCTATGGCCTTGTTAAAGCTGCTGAAAAATTAGGATTCACTGCCAAGGCTGTAAAAGGGACTCACGAGGCATTCTTCGAAGATTTCCCCCTTCCGGCTATTGCTCATGTGGTCATAGACCAAACTTTATTGCATTACGTTGTTATTCATAAAATCACAAAAAAAACAGTTGTCGTTTCGGATCCTGCGAAGGGCATTGTTAAATATACACCAGAAGACTTCTTTAAAATCTGGACCGGTGTTCTCATATTAATGGTTCCTACCCCTCAGTTCAAAAAGGGCGGTGAGTCCAAGGGTTTATTCACTCGTTTTTTTGGTTTACTTATTCCTCAGAGAAGAATGCTACTAGGAATTTTTTTGACATCCATGCTCTATACAATATTAGGTATATTATCAGCCTTTTATTTTCAATTTCTGCTAGATGAGATTCTTCCTTTTGGCTTAAAGAAGACTCTGAATATAGTATCCATTGGAGTAATCATTCTATATCTATTCAAAGTTTTATTGAACGCTTTTCGTAGTCACATTCTACTAACATTGAGCCAAAAGCTTGATATTTCGCTAATTCTCGGCTATTACCATCATGTGTTGAAGCTACCCATGAACTTTTTTGGTACTCGCAAGACGGGGGAAATCATCTCAAGACTTATGGATGCCTCTAAGGTACGGGATGCCATCTCCAGCGCAACCCTAACCATCATGATCGATATTATCATGGTTATTGCGGGGGGAATCATTCTTTATTCGCAGAGTGCCCTTTTATTTGGTGTAACTGTGCTGCTGGTTCCTTTGTATCTAGCGTTAGTGTGGGGATTCCACAAGCCATTCGACCGGTTAAACCGTGAACAAATGGAGAAAAACGCCCAACTTACCTCCTACATCGTTGAATCCATAGACGGTATCGAGACGGTCAAAGCCTACCATGCGGAGTCTAAAGTTGGCTTTGAGACGGAACAGAAATTCATCACGTTTCTGAAATCCGTGTTCAGCTTTGGTATTTTCAATAATATACAAGGCTCGCTAAAAGGTGTGGTTCAGTTGCTTGGAGGTGTAGCAATCCTCTGGGTAGGTGGTAATCAAGTAATAAAAGGAAATATGACCATGGGTCAACTTATCACTTATAACTCATTACTTGCTTACTTCCTTGAACCTATTCAAAATCTCATCAATCTCCAGCCTACCCTGCAAACAGCTGTTGTAGCGGCGGACCGATTGGGGGAAATACTCGACTTAGAAGCGGAGAAGCTTGAGGATGAGGACAAGAAGATTCAACCCGCTTCATTAAAAGGTGATATTAGATTTGATCGTGTCAGCTTCAGATATGGTACACGTTCCCTTGTACTTCATGATATTGATTTGAGACTTAGACAGGGCGAGAAAGTCGCCTTTGTCGGTGAGAGCGGCTCGGGTAAAACCACCCTGATCAAATTGATCATGCAATTTTACCAACATGAAAAAGGCGATATCTTAATTAACAACTACAATATTAAAGATATTCATTTAGATAGCTTGAGACAGCGAATCGCATATATATCACAGGATACTTTCTTTTTTAGCGGAACAATCCGGGAAAATTTATGTCTGGGTGTCAATCAGGATACGGATCTGGAACAAATTGTTTCGGCCTGCCAGACCGCACAGGCACACGAATTCATTAATCAGCTTCCACTCCGCTACAACACTTTGTTAGAAGAAAATGCTACTAACCTTTCCGGGGGACAGAAGCAGCGACTAGCTATCGCCAGGGCAGTTCTTAAACAGCCCGATATTCTTATAATGGATGAAGCCACTAGTAATCTGGATTCTACAACGGAGAAGGCTGTATCGGAGACGATTAATGCTTTTGAAGACATGACTACGATTATTATCGCTCACCGGTTGAGTACAATCATGCGTTGTGATCGGATTTATGTCATGGATCAAGGACGGATTATTGAGCATGGAACTCATCAGGAGCTTCTGGATTACCGTGAAAAGTACTATGAATTGTGGAAAGATCAACTCCCTGGAGTTGAACAAAAACAAGAACATAACCATCAATATGCCGCAGGAGTAGGCGAGGTGTCTCTTGTATGAGCGCACAAATACATAACTTATCAGAAATGACAGATAGCAGAGAAATCATGGAATCCAAGACCAGTCCTGTGATTTCCATTTTCATACTTATCTTATTCATTCTATTGGGGGCTGCGTTAGTCTGGTCCTATTTTGGCCAGATCGATGAAGTTGCCAAAGCCTCTGCTGTAGTTAGACCCAATGAAAAAGTCAGTACCATTCAGACTTCATCTATGGGAAAAGTGGAACAGGTATATGTCCATGAAGGGATGCAAATTAAGCAGGGCGAGCAGTTAATTTCCTTTGAGCATAAAGAACTTGATATAGAATTATCCAATCGTAATTCAGAAATCAATAAGCTCACTAAGAAACTGCACTATCTCGGGCTGTATAAACAAAGCATTAGCAATTTAGATAATCAGTTTTCTTCTGAACGTGCAGATGAGGGTTACTATTATGACATGGTAGAACAATTTCTCCTTGAATACAGCCAGCAGCAGCAGACCTTTCAAGGAACCCAGGATCAGCTTACAGCTGCCATTCACGAGAATATAGGCTTGCAAGATTCTGCTACCTTTAGTGCCGAATCTAGTTCGGATAAATCTCTTCAGAATAAAATTGAATTGGAACGAAAAAAGAAACTGCTAAATGTTGAAATTGCAAACGAGAAATTGCTTGTGCAATCCATCAAAGAGAATCAAAATCTTCTTCCAATTGAAGATACCAAACGGACGGAACAATATAATACATACCAAATTAAATATGTCCAACTGTCTAAACAATCTGCTGAGAAAAAAGAAATCTATAATCGTTCGCTCAGCTTGGGGGACCGCCTTGTGCCTCAATCCCAGATTACAGATGAACAGCATCAATATGAAAGTTCATATTTGCAAATCAACCAATTCCAAACCGAAGCCGTGCTCAGCTCAGAAAGCAATATCACCAATTACAATCAGCAATTGGTTGAGATAGAGGTCAGCCTCGATTTGCTAAAAAATGGGCACGATCCATCAGTTTCAGAACGAAAAACTTTAGAAATGCAAAAGAAACAGCTGGCTGAGCAGCAAAATGATCTACTGAATCAAGAGAAACTTAACCGTTCATCTGAAGCAACCTCATTGAAAAAACTGAAACTTGACCGTATTGTACAGATTCATTCAGCAATAGAAGAAAATAGAAGAACCTTAATTACGCTGCAAGAGGCTGTTAAGGGACTTGAGCTTGAACGAGACAAAAGACTGCTCATAGCACCAATTTCCGGGACCATTAATATTTTAAAAGAAACCAGCATCGGGGACATGGTACAATCCGGCGAAGCCTTGATCTCCATTATACCTAGCAACGAGTCAAAATATAAAATGAGCATCGCTGTACCTAATGCTGAAGCAGGAAAAATAGCGATTGGCAATAAAGTTGATTTCAGCTTTTCAGCCTTTCCTAAACAAAATTTTGGTTCCCAAAAAGGTACGATTACATCTATCAGCACAGATTCAATTATTCAGCAAGACGGTCTAAGCTACTATCTGGTGGAGGCAACGATATCCAATGACCCACTTGTTAATCGCAGAGGTGAACGTGGAGAGCTTCGTGTAGGGATGATAGCGCAAGCCTCTGTTATTACCGACTCCAAGAAGATCATTGATTTTGTTCTTGAAAAAATCAACTTAAAGGAATAGTGAGGTTGCCAGCTAAATGTTAAAGAAATCAGCTCTCTTGATACTCTCCTTCTTATTACTCCTATTGCCGCATTCCATTACAGTTTATGCTGATACGCAGGTATCCAGCGCAATAAAATCGCTTTCCATGGAAGAAGCAATCCAGCTAGCATTAACTAACTATGTAGATATCAAGCTCTCACAATGGAATATTGCAGAAACGGATTCCAAATTTTCATATGTATCATCTGAAGAGAAAAAGTTGGAGCAAAAAAATGTAGTCACAACCAGCGGGCTGCTGCCAGTAAATCCTGATATTTTTATCAATAGTATTCCTGGTTACGCTGATTTAAGTGAAGAAGAACAGGCAGGGGTCAATCAATCCATTCTCATTCAAATTATGATTAACACATCTCTGAATCAATGGGTTAGCGCTCAGAATGAAAGCCAAAACAGTTACAATCAAGAGACTAAAACAGCGCAGCTTAAGGAATTTCGTGACCAGTTACGCACATTAGAAACAGATAAAGTAATTAATCAGTTACGACTTCAAAAAACAGAAGCCCTCATCCGCTACTATGCTGTGCAGAAATATTATCAACTCTCTTCTCTAAAAAAAACGATTGAATATGACAAACAAGAAAGCCAATATTGGTTTCAACAGTCTGAGGATACCTTGCGGTCCTATGAGCATGGTCTTCTGTCTAAGAGAAGTTTGGACGATTTTAATCGTAAAAACATAGTACAAAAATCTATTTTTGAACGTAACCTTCGAAGTTATGAAGCTCAGTTAGAACAATTTAAGCTTGAGTTAGGATTATCATCCTATTCAGAAGTCCTTCTAGATGATGTCATTTCCAGTACACCAGGGCCTGTGAATTGTAATACAGTAATTAGCCTCTCTAGTAATTATGATTTACGCGAAGAAGATGCACGTATCACACTCGCCAAAGATAATCTTGACGCAGCTAAAGCTTCCGATGCTGAACTCATCACTTATTATTCAGTCCTATGGTCTAGCCAGATTGCACACAAAAATATAGTACAACAACAACTCGAAGAAAAACTGGCTAGTTATAACCCGGAAGCAAATGAAATTGATTTTGAATATTCAGAACTAAAAGAGCAGCAATTGGAACTCGTACGCGTCTCCCAGGATAATGATACTCTCCTAAATAGCGGGTTAATCTCAGCGGCTCAGGCAGATCAGGACAAGCTGGATTTACTAAACTTAAATCGGCAATTCGATAAGCAAAAAGTAAAGTACGGTTTATTCCAAGCAAAAGTTACTTTGGCTCTTAGTGGAGTTATCCTCTAATAACCATTAATTTATCATTCATAACCCAAAGGAGATATCACAAGATGAAAACCATATCTAGCCTAATCGCAGCAACTCTTCTTTCTACCGCTATCGCCTGGCCTGTCCATGCCGCAGAGAAGCCAATCTCCATTCAGATCAATCAGCAACAGCTCGCACTGAAGGGACAGGCTCCCTTCAATGATAATGGTACAATTGTCGTTCCTTTTCGCCCGGTTTTTGAAAAACTAGGACTTTCAATCGATTGGAATCAAACCACAGGTACCATAACGGGTACTAAGGAAGGGCTTACGATTACACTGCAACTAGGCAGCAAGCAGGCCAGCGTCAATGGTGTAATAACCCAACTTTCTGTTGCCCCTAAGCTCATCAATAATTCCACTTACATTCCGCTGCGCTTCGTTGGGGAGGCTACAGGTAATGAAGTCTCCTGGAATGCACACTCGAAGACAGTAACCATTACAGGCAAGACTAACCAGGTAAACCCGCAGGAAATCAATGCTTTTTTTGAAAAATACGTAACCTATACCAACAATGAGAATTATGAAGGGTTCATGAGCCTAATCGATAGCAAGTCTCCTCTTGTGATCATCGGGCCACAGATTAAGAGCCAAATGGAACAATACGATCTGACCACTTCACTTGATCAATTAGAGGTTATCAGCCTTCAACCCACAGAGGCTACGGTTCACACCGTTGAAACGACTACACACCTCAGCGGTCCATTCACCTTAGACAATACCACTGAATATATTTATAGCTTAACGCGTACTGCCAGCACTGAAGACTGGAAAATCAACAACCTGCAGATTAAAGGCGTACAATATATACTCCCAGATAAACTGCTGAACGCTAAGCCAGCTGTGACGAAGTCGGATGAAACGGATATATTTGCTGTGCTTAAGAGCAACTTGGACTATACCAATGCAGAGAATATTCAAGGTGTGCTATCTACTATTGATCCTGAGTCCCCTGCTCTCGAACAAACCAAACAGCTCTTCAGCCAAATTTTCACGGTCTATGATCTAAAGTTCACTCTGGAATCTGCCAAAATCATTCATTATACCCAGGATACCGCAGCCGTATATATGGTTCAGACGAGCATCAAGCTTAAGGGTCCTGAGTTTCAGGATAACCGCTCCACCTCTGTCACAACGCTGAAGAAATCCAAAGCAGGCAAATGGATGCTGGATCAGACCTATCCGATTAGTGTAGACAAGTTAACTCCATAATTATAAGGATTTGTAACAAAACAAAAAAACGGCAAGCCCCATTAACCCGGAGGCTTGCCGTTTGCTTATTTAAAGCGCCGGAGCTCAATCTTACCCGCTTCCCCTACGTTCTCTGGCTGATACGGATATAGAACAGTTCCTAAATAGTTGGGACCACAATGGCCAATCTTTCAATCAATTCCCATCTCTCGCTGATATTCATCTTACTGTAAATACTCTTAACGATATTCCGCACAGTTCCCTCTTTCACATTAAGGTCGTTGGAAATTTGCAGCGCCCCTTTTCTTAGTGCCCAGTGATACGCTACCTCTCTCTCTCTAGGGGATAATCGATACAAATCACACTTCTCCTGAAATATGTACTCAATTAACTTCGGGCTTCGTTCCTTCAACTTCAACACAATCTTTTCGGATAATTGTTTAATAAAGAGAATCGAAAAACCAAGTTGCCTCTCGGCTTCAAATGAGATGTCTATATATCCACATATACAATCATTTATCATTATAGGAGCGCATACACAATTCCACTCTTTAAACATTGGCATACTATGCTCTTCTCCACGCACTACTGCAATTGACTCAACCTCCATCGCTAAAGAAACTGCATTCACTCCAGAGATTTGCTTCGAAAGATTAGTTCCACTCCTAATTCCATAATGATCTACTTTCTCCTGAAACGTTTCGAACGGACTGACAATATTAATAATATTGCCGGCTCGATCTGTTAAGAAAAAGACAAAGGGCAATAAGAGAAATTCCATTACTTTCGCCAATTCTGAATGTAATACTTCAACTAAAATCTCGTAGGGAACCAGCTCTTCTATAAAAAAGGATTTTTCTGTTTTGAGGTTACTCCAGGGTTGGCAAAATTCACACACGGAATTATTAGATTCTTTATCTACATCATCTACCGTAAACCAGGCACGTTCGCATTCAACAATATTCAAACAATCCATTCTCCCAACTTATGGTATTAATGAAACAGAGCATATCATATCACTCCCTTCAAAGGAAAACAATGACATAATTAGTTAGGGTTGTGGGAGATTAGTAAGAATTGAAATAACATTGTTTAGATTATTTTTCTATGGCCGATTATTTGATAAGAACTTTTCACCTGTCCTGTATTCTTTAAATTTCGTCAAAAAAGAATAGAGCATAACAATTACCACTTGTCTATATCCTACCTAGAATATATACGAAATCCATTTTTTCTATGAAAATAGGGATATTCGTTGATTAGAAAAAAATTTCACAATGGAGTCTGAGACTAGCGAGAAATCATGCTCAACATATTTATATCTGTTACCCTGAAAGGAATGAATTTTATCAAGAGTTTAGTAGGGATTTTCAGTAGAAAGTATACAAAGTCTATTCCATTTTTACTTTTGTTTTCATTATTTATATTGGCGTTTTCTGCGGTAAATAGAATATTCCCAATAATATCTTTTTTAATAATTATGTTAAATGCTCTGTACATTGTTGTGAAAATAGCAATATTTAAAATTAAAAAATAAATATTTATTTCAGGGGGGGATATTGCAATCTGGCAAAGCGCCTTTCAGCCTTTCCTAAACAAAGTTTTGGCTATTAGTGTAGACAAGTTAACTCCATATTTATAGGGATTTGTAACAAAACAAAAAAACGGCAAGCCCCATTAACCCGGAGGCTTGCCGTTTGCTTATTTAAAGCGCCGGAGCATTAGTCTTTTCTGCTCCTTTACGCTCTTTTGCCGATTTACGGAAGTAGAACAACTCGTAAATCGCCGGCACTACAATCAGCGTAAGCAGTGTTGCTGCGGTTAATCCGCCAATGACTACAATCGCCAAGCTTTGCGAGACGATGCTGCCCATCTCGGCATGGCCGAACAGCAACGGTGTCATGGCGCAGATGGTGGCAATCGCCGTCATGAGAATCGGACGCATCCGTGTTCCGGCAGCTTCTAGAATAGCCTCGTGGATACTCATATTGGCTTCATTTTGCTTAATCCGGTCAATGAGCACAATGGCATTCGTAACAACAATACCTATTAACATCAACGCCCCGAACAGAGCAGTGAAGTCAGGCGTTACACCGGACACGATAAGTCCAACAATCGCACCAATCGCCGCGAGCGGCAAGGAGAACATAATCGCCAGTGGAGCCCGAAGGGTTTTAAAGGTGAGTACCATAATCAGATAGACCAACCCGATGGAGATCAATGCCGTCATGCCCAAGTCGTTGAAATCCTCTGACTGATCAACTGACGCTCCGCCTGCAAATAAGGTCACGCCTTTCGGAAGTGTAAGACTATCGGTTTCTTTTTTAATATTCGCACCGATCTCAGATACCTTCTTCGGATCAACCTCTGCTGTAATTCGTACATACGGCTTCCCATCTTTATGGAACAACATTGCTGGTTCATTCCGAACCTCGTAAGTTGCGAGCTGAGACAGTGGCTTCGGCCCCTCAGCCGTCATGAGCGTCAGCGCTTTTAAATCCTGCTCCGTTTGCGGCTGAACCATAGGATCTAACACTACACCTGCTGCGTCACCATCGAGCTCAATTTGCCCCATTGGAATCGGATTAAGCATCGCTGACAGCTGCATTGAAATCTCTTGCGCATTACTTTGCGCCGGATCTACCTTAAAGGAAAATACAGGTTTCGTGTCCTCCATATTGCTGCTGACTTTTTGAATTCCCTCTACGGTCTTCAGCTTAGCGGTGACTTCTGTTGCTACAGTAGTAATATCTGTAAGATTATCTCCGACAATATCAATATATTCACTGGTAGAGCTGGATCCCATCATACTCATTTGGTTAGCAACAAGTGTTGCTCCAGTGTATGAATCTTTTACCTCACGAACATGATCAATAAAAGCCTGAGCATCTGCACCTTTTTTCATAACAACGGTATAGTCCACTAAGGTTTCAGAGGTAACACTCCCCCACTTAGCGGCGTCCGCACTATTCCCTGATTGCATGATTACCGTTTCTGCTTGTGGCTGCTTCATCAAATCTTGTTCTAACTGCTTTCCCTTTTCCAAAATATCTTTGACAGGAACATCCTTCGGATAATTCATCTGAACAGAAACATAGCTGGCATCCGAAGCATCGAGCGCCCCTTTGGGCATAGTCACATAAGCAGCAATGGAGCCAATCAGAAGCAGGAGACCCAACGATAAGCTAACCCATTTACGGCGAAGATTCCAGTCCAGAAAGCGGATAAACCATTTAGAAGGTTCGTGTTCTTTCATTGATGTTCTTCTCAGCAGCCATGAGCTTAAAAGAGGAACAACCGTCAAAGCTACTACTAGTGAAGTAAGCAATGAATAGGTCACTGTTAAAGCAAACGGCAGTAGGAAAGCTTGCAAACTACCACGCAAGAGACCCATCGGCAAAAATACTGCTACGGTAGCAATGGTTGATGAGGTAATCGCTCTAGCCACTTCCCCAGTTGCACTAATAATCATTTCTCGGGAAAAGGGTTCTTTTTGCAGCCTACGGTAAATGTTCTCAATCACCACGATACTATCATCGACCAAACGGCCTACCGCAACCGCGACTCCCCCGAGTGTAATGATATTCAAGCTTATGCCGGAAATATTCAGCAGATATAAGGTGACTGCTAACGAAAGTGGGATGGATACTGCCGTAATCAGAGTAGCCCGCAGGTTACGCAGGAACAACAGAATCACAATCGTCGCAAATAATGCACCTAGCAATACCTCACGCATCATACTGTTCACCGAGCTAACTACCATATCCGATGTACTGAATACCACTGCTGCTTCTGCATTAGGAATGGTTGTATTAATATGATTTACGGCAGCCTGAATGTTATCTCCGACACTGACTGCATTCGCATTAGCCTCTTTGGTCACTATGGCGAATAGAACGTCTTTCCCGTTCGAACGGCTGACACTTTCCTGATCCTGCTTCAATTCGACAGCAGCGATATCCTGTAGCTTAACGCCCGCAGATACAGGAAGCTTTTTCAAAGTATCCATACTATCTATCGTAGAAACTACGTTAACATTGCCGGTCTGCCCACCAATCGTTTGCTCCCCAAGGGATGCCGATACATTACGTCCTTGAAGTAAACCTAATACTTGTGGAGTCGTGACTCCCTTCTCAGCCATTAATTTCGGGTCCAGCTTAACGCTGACCTGCGGAGTTACCTTACCATATAAAGCAACGTTCGCTACCCCTTCAGCTTTTTGCATCTCTGGAATGATAGTTTCTTCCGCAAGCTTAAGATTCTCTTTAGTCAGGCCTTCGTCAAAAGCAAGAGTAACCTGTGATACAGGAATCATGGAGGTATTCAACTGAAGTACAAAAGGAGCCATTACCCCTTCCGGGAACTTCAATGAATCGACGACCTTCTGGACCTCCTGCGCAGCATCCTTCATATTCGTTTTCGAATCATAAAAAATATTTACCTGCGCATATCCGTCTCCGGAAGTGGACAGTATTTCCTTCTTCCCTTTCACAAAAGCTGCTCCAGCTTCTATCGGCTTCGTTACATTAGTCTCCATAGCATGTGTATCCTGGCCAGGACCCAGCACAGTTACAGTCACTTGAGGATTATCCGCCTCTGGCATAAATTCCATCGGTAGCGAAGTGTAGCTCATCCCTCCCACCACAAGAGCCATGACTACTAAAAGCCCCACCGCAGCCTTGTTACCGAACGACCATTTTGTTAACCATTTCATTTTCTTTTTCCCCTTCCACTCCACATGATTTCTGGCACTCCCCTTATGTCTGTTTGATTATGTATTAATTTCCATCCCGAGATTTAGTTTAGTCATTTTTGGCTGAACTCAAAACAGCCCTACGGCTGGTTTCGTACTCAGTCTTAAGACGGGGAACTTTCCCCTTCTGTAGACAGATCCCCGTCCTTATTCTTGATGATGGCAACTGGAACGTGAGCATAAAAAAGAGCCCCGTTAGCCATATAAATGACCAACAGGACTCCCTTTTGTTATGGTTTATTTCCCTTCCGCACGTACTGGATCACGGAACATAAATTTCAATAGTGGCGGCGTTACAAGTGTAGTTACAATGACAACAATAATGACCGAAGTAAAATACTGTTGCTGTAACAAGCCGCTTTGCAGCCCTGTGGCGGCAATGATCAACGCAACTTCCCCCCGTGAAATCATCCCAGACCCAATAATGGCAGACGAGTGGTTATCAAAGCCTGTAAGACGCGCACCCAGACCGCCACCAAACAGCTTGGTCAGAATGGCAACAACCGTAAGCAAGATCACGAAGCCTATTTGACTGCCTACTCCTTCAAAGGAAACACTAAGTCCGATACTTACAAAAAAGACCGGCACAAAAATCGAATAAGCAATCGGCTCGAGCTTGGATTCTACCGTGTGCTTAAAGGAAGTTTGCGAGATAGCAATCCCAGCCGCAAAGGCACCAATGATTCCTGCCATCCCCATGATTTCAGCAAAATAGGCGAATGCGAAACAAATCATTAACGCTGCTGAAATAATCGCCTCTGTCACCTTCAACGGAGCCATCCATTTCATGACCCGAGGAACAATGAACCAGCCGGCAATAATCGCTACGGCAAAGAACAACACCTTTTTCCCAATTAAAAGACCAATAGAAACGTCTGTACCTGTACCAAAAAAGCTCATCAGAACAGCGAGCAAAATAACAACTAGAATATCATCTACTACGGCAGCCCCCAGAATTGTAGAGCCTTCACGTGTGTTCAGCTTATTCATATCTTTTAACACCTGCACCGATATGCTGACCGATGTTGCACTAAGAATAACGCCCATAAACAAAGCATTATGATAAGCAAAACCAAACATTTCTCCTAAGGCGAACCCACCCAAAAAGGGTAATATAATTCCACCGACGGCTACTGCAAAAGCTGATTTCCAGTTCTTGCGCAATTGATCCAGATCCGTCTCAAGCCCCGCTATGAACATTAACAGTAGAACACCGATCTCAGAGATATAATGAATAAACTCTCCATCCTGAACCCAGCCCAGTACCGCAGGCCCCAGTATGATTCCCACAATAAGCTTACCTAGCACAGCTGGTTGCCCAAGCCGCACAGATAGATCACCAGCTACTTTGGTGAACAATATGATCAGCATAAGATATAAAACAAACTCCATCTTTCAATCCACTCCCTTGTTGTATATAAGAACTGCCAACCAGGAGCTTCTCCAAGCCAAAAAAAGACAAAGAGGAGCCCTTGTTGACAGGCTCCTCCAAAAAACAAATAATTATTCAATTTAACTTTATAAATTATATTATACCTATATTTAAAATAACTGTAAACCAGATGCGCCGATAATATAAATTATGCACATTTGATTTGTTCTAGAATTGAATTGCTTATTTCAGATAGAACACTTCACGTAAGGGCTGCATAGGCACCTCATCATTGAAATCAAATGAACCTTCAACCATCTTAGAGGTAATCGCATTCCAGCGGTTGCAAGCATCACTTTTGGCAATGTAATCAAAAGCCGCCTTACTATCCTCACACTCATAACAGTAAAAAAATTGATTGCCATTCTGAAAGATGGAATAGTTAGAAATACCAGCCTTACTGTGCTCCTCCAAAATTTCTGGCCAAGGATTTAAATGCATAGCTACATACTCCTCTAAACATTCTTCCTTCACCCGCCATGTCCAAGCCAATTTATTGCTGCTCATCTGCTCATCCTCCTAGAAATCCCCTCTTTTACACATATTAAGAACTAAGGACATTTGATACCTATTATTGTACCTGAATAGAGTAGTCCAAGCTATGCATATCTATATGATCTGTAAATTTTTTAAGCGTTAATTCCGGCTTCACTCGGACGTAGAATAGCAGAACCAATCGCCAGCAGCACCGCGGCCATAAGACCCAAGATGGCAAAAGGCAGCCATAATTCATTCCAGCCTCCACCTGTAGCAGCGATATCGATCGCTTGGATCGCCCATTTTTGCGGTACAAAATTAGCTGCCTTCTGCATATAATCCGGCATAATGGATAACGGCCAGAAACAGCCTCCAAGCATACAGGTCGGGGTCAGGATCAGCGAATTAAGCATGCCAGTATTATTGGGATTGCGAATCAGACCTGCTACCGTACTGGCTAAGCCCATGGAAACGAGCATAAATGCTGCAAGAACCAAAAAATACAAGTAGAGCGGTAATCCAAAGTCAAACTGCAGTACATAACGGCCCAAAGCAAGTACTACAACAATTTGAATTAACCCAACAATGAAGCTTCCCAGAAAATTACCGAGGGCAATCTCATACGAACGAACCGGGGCACTGAACATACGTTTCATCGTTCGTTCTCTTCGATCATCCATAATAAGCGACACTGAACTTGTAACCAGCCCCATTAAGAACATCAAAGTAAATCCTGTGACGATGCTTAAGCCCTCTTTTGGATATAAATCATAATCTGTTCTTATACTGCCTACACTATGTTGCTCAGCTCTTTGCATTACGGCAGCAAACTGTGAGTCCGAGTCCGTAGCCTCAGTCCGAGCTGCTCCAATTAGTCCAGCAGTGTTTCGCATTCCATCAGCAATTACACTGATTTTCATTTTTACCATAATGGATGTTTCAGTAGCCTTAAGCTCATACACACTAATTTGTGGCTCTTCTCCAGCAAGCAGTGCGGAGGTGAAGTTTTGCGGTATCAAAATACCGGCTTCTCCGTTCTGATCGATAATACTCTCCCTCAAATCAGCCTCATCTGTCTTCTCTACCAGCTTATAATCACCAGTATTCTCCAGCTCGGTAAGCAAATGTTTGCCCGCTGCACCATCGTCCATATTCGAATATAAAATAGTAGCCGGTCTCTCACCCATACTTCCACTAATTGCTACTACCCCGGCCACGACAAGACATGGCAGAAGAATATACGAAAGCAGCCCATTCCGAGAACCAATCGTTCTTTTCACCATATTCCAAGCAATCGTTAAGATCTTATCCATGGTAACCTACCTTCCGGTACGAGATAACCGCTGCACTGAATAGAACCAGACAGATGATCGACAAGACCAGCAGATTCGGCAAAATCTCTGAGACCTCTGCATGCAGCATCATTTTTAGAACAGCTTGTAGTACCCAGTGATTCAGGGTAAATGCCCCGACCGAGTTCACCCATGATTCCGGAAGTGGAGCCATCCCTCCACTAATGAAGGTCATGACCACAGTGATAACATTAACAATACTTCCTGCACTTGCTTTAGTTTTGCTAAACATTGAAATAACAATCGATAATGTCATGGAAGCTATGATCATTAAAAGACAGAAGAGCAGCAGCAAGCCCGGACGATTGCCCCAATTTACGCCAAACAACAAATGAGTCAGGATAATAATCGCTGCGCACTGCACTACACTTACAACCCCTACGCCTAGCATTTTACCAATAAACAGCTCAGAACCTTTTACCGGCATTGAAGTTATTCGGAAGAGGGTATGATTTTCTTTTTCATTAAAAAGAGAGCTGCTGACGGTCAAACCGCTATATAGCAGAAACATCAGCATCATGGATACCGCATAGAATTGGGAGGCTGTATAGGATCGGCCACCTTCACTGAGCGCCCCAACCTTAACAGAAGGCTGCTCTCCCAAACTTGGTGCAGTAGCGGTCAAAGCTTCTGGACCCAACGTCATAGCTACGGATTGCTTATAGTTAATATTGTTCAAAAAGTTATCGAATACCGTCCCCGCAACCATATTATCTGTCCGATCTTTGCCCAGAACAAACTCTAGCTTTGCAGTTTCGCCGCTTTGTACTTTCTTATCGAAGCCTAGGGGAATAATAACCGCATAACCATATTTCCCGGCGCGCAGGCCACTTTCCGCTGTCTCTCGGCTCCCTACTTTGACCGGAATAATGATATCCTTAAGCTCCGGCGTCTTCAAAAAGCTGTCTATCATCGCCGAGCTTTCATACCCTTCTCCAGAAAGATTAACTACACCAACACGTACAGGGTCAATCTTAGACGCTGCCTTATCACCGATTACACTGGAGAGGGAAGCACCCAGCAGAAAGATCAAAAGCAGCGGTAGCAGAAACATATTAATGATGATTGAGCGTGAAATAAACAGCCTGCGAAGCTCATAAATCATAATTGTCCAAATATTTCTCAAAGCGTTCTCTCCCTCCTTTAATCGCGCAATGTCCGTCCTGTCAAACTAAGGAATAAAGTCTCCAGATCCGGCTCCTCAATATTTAAAGAACCAATAACGCCTTCATGTTTAGCAAAAATAAACAAGATATCCTGCAGCTCATCCTGTGAGGAGGGGAGATACATTTCTACCGTTCCCTCTTTACTTTCCACTCTCGTGATCCGCGGGTGTAGACTAAGCTCATTGATTAGCTCCGGGGTGATGTTCGTTGCTTTGACCACTATTTTTTCTTCTTGAGAAACCCGTTCCCGCAGCTCCTTTTCCGTGCCACAAGCAATGATATGTCCCTTATCCATAATCGCTACCCGATCACAAATGGCTGCAACCTCTTCCATATAATGACTAGTGTAGATGACGGTTGAGCCAAGCCGATTCAGCTCTTTGACCGACTCAAGGATATGATTACGAGACTGCGGATCAATCCCTACGGTCGGCTCATCCATAATAATCAGCTTTGGATGATGCATGATGGCACAAGCGATATTCAAACGTCTCTTCATCCCTCCGGAAAAGGTAGCTGGTTTTTCTTTGGCCCGGTCACTAAGTCCTGTGAAAGCGAGAGCTTCCGCCACCCGCTCTTTCAGCAATTTTCCCCGCAAACCATACAATCTTCCGAAAAAAGTTACATTTTCTGCTGCTGTCATTGTATTGTACAAAGCCAAATCCTGCGGAACTAAGCCGATCTTTTTCTTAACCTCCAGTGCATACGAAGAGACTGATAACCCATCAATAACAATGTCTCCACTATCAATCTTTAGCAGGCCGCAAATCATACTTATAGTTGTACTTTTACCTGCCCCGTTCGGGCCTAGCAGGCCAAAGATCTCTCCTGCTTGAATCGTAACATTCACATGATCTACCGTTAATTTGTTCTCATACCGTTTCACCACATCGGTCAACACCGCGATTGCCATCTCTTATCTCCCCTGTCGTGTGTGCTTCTATATTTTCAATTTTATTCTAGGTTGAATTTTTGCGGATGTACGAAAGGTCATTTTTTGAAGGTGACTAAAGTCATCTCCTGAAGTAGTGGGATAATATGCTAAGATTATTAAAAAACATAAAGGATGACTAAGGCGTGCCCAGAGAGCTAAACTTATTGCGTTACGGACTCATCTTAATCCCTGCGTTTATTACCATTTATGTCTATCAATATAACGATTATGGAATCTTCACGCTGCATATCCTGATGCTTCTATTCCTTGTGGTCATGGTGCCAAAGCTCCCTCGATCCATTCATGCTTTGATTAGTATCATTGAAATCTTGTTCACGGCCTGGTTATGTTATCAATATGGCAGCATGATGATTTTCCCCGCTATATCAGCACTGCTTTATTATTCCAGACTCCAGCCTAAAGCAGTGCCTTACGTGTTCACAGGTGTACATCTGATAGCTTTGAACGTTGCACTCCAGAATTCTCCATCGCTCGTAGTGACTTACATTAACCTTTCATTTCTGCTCACTGCCTACCTAAATAAGCTATTATTGAAAGCTGGCCAGCGGCGCGAAGACACTCTTCTTCTATATGATGAGTTGCGCAAAAAGCATTTCGAGCTTGATGAAGCTCGCAACCGCCTGCTGGAGTTCAGCGCGCAAGTAGAAGAGTCTGCCCAGTCCAAAGAGCGCGTCCGAATCTCACGCCAGCTCCATGACGATATCGGCCACCGGCTAATCCGGATTAAAATGATGATGGAGGCCGCCCTCCAGACCTTGCCCACCTCTCCCGAGAGTGGAATGCAAATGATGGAACTGATTCGTGACCAGCTGTCGGCCAGCATGGACGATATGCGGTCCGCAGTTAAACGTATCAACTACACCCCGAAGCTTGAGGGAGCTTATGCGTTAGACCGGCTGCTCGAAGAGATTGGGCGTGAGACGGGGATCGAGACCTCATACCAAGTTCAGGGCATACCTTATCCGCTCTATCCTAGTATCCAAGTGATCCTGTACAAAAACGCCCGTGAGGCTATAACCAACGCCTTGCGGCATGGAAAAGCAACGTCCATCCGGATCAAAATTGACTACGCGCAAGCAGGAATCACTATGGAGGTTAGCAACAATGGATCACTTCCAGAAGAAGAGAAGCTCCGCAAATTATTGGGGAGTGGTGGGGACGGGATGAAAGGCATGTACGAGCGCACTCATCTGATCGGTGGAACACTCGAACTAAGGCAGGAGCCACATTTTACAGTCATTACGCGGCTGCCCATTTATAAGCAAGATGAGATTGTATAACGAAAGGAGCCATGCTAATGATTAAAGTGTTAATTGTTGATGACGACCCCTTTATTCGCCAAAGTCTGCAAGTATTGCTAGGGATGGACCCAGATATTGAAGTTGTTGGAGCAGCTTGTGAAGGTAACGAAGCCTTGGAATTACTTCAAGAAGGATTAATGGCCGATGTGGCTCTGATGGATATCCGCATGCCCGGCTGCGGTGGCGTTGAAGGAACGGAGAAGATTAAGCAGGCTTTTCCGCAAATTGCGATATTGATGCTGACCACCTTCGACGACGATGAATATATCATTGAGGCACTACGTAACGGAGCTAGTGGATATTTGCTCAAAAACATACCGCCAGACCGGATCATCCAGGGCATTAAAACGGTTTTTGAAGGGAACATGCTTATCCACCCTGATATCGCCCGCAAGCTTGCAACCTTTCTGCAGCCTACGGCACGGCAAGAATTGCCACAGGTACAGCCACTGGAATCCTTCGGATTGACCAAAACAGAGCTGGCTGTAGTGGCTTCTATCGCTGAGGGGCATAGCAACAAAGAAATCGCCGGACAGCTTTTTTTAAGCGAGGGTACCGTCAAAAATTACATAACGGATATATTAAGCAAATTAGAGCTCCGCGATCGTACGCAAATTGCAATTTTTTATTTGAAGAATAGGCAAGGTTGAACTAGTAACATATAGCATATGAATAGTCCACTGCCAAAGTTAGTTTTTCTTACGGACTCCAGTGATGCTGCTCCTTGGCGCGGGTTCGGACTCCAGCGACGCTATTTACAATTTTATCGGCGTTTGAGCAGAGTTTCGGACCCCAGCGACGTTATTCCTCAGAAAGAGGCTCATTTGGGGTGTTTTTGATGCCAATAGCGCCTTTTGGGTCCGTTACCATTCTAAAAAAGCGAAAATGCTGCGATTAGGGGCAACTGGGTCCGATAGCAACTTCTCGCACGCGAAATTACCATCTAATCAAAAACAAAGATACCCCATTCACCATTTCATGGCTTATGGGGCATCTTCTAGTTATCCTTCCGCTGATTCCTGCTTGGCTTCAGTGGTTTTTTTTCGTTTAAGTTGGCCGTCCGGAAGGTTCCGACTGCGTATGCCTGTCTTCATCCCGATGATGCTGTAGATGCTGGAAGGCTTCGCCTCAGCGGTAATCATCCCATCTGTCTCCGGCACCAAAATAATACCGAGCTGATGGTGATCCCCATCATAGATCGGGCTTTGAAGGTATTTACTCTCCCCTTCACGGTTCAGCACCTCCAGCTTGCAGAACGCTGGATTCATGCGCAGCGCCTCATGTAGCTGCGCCGCATCGGTCAACAGGACCCCGTTGACCTTCAGTAAGATCTCGCCGGGCAGGATGCCCAGCTCCTGGCCGGGACTGCCCGGCAGCACGGCCAGCACTTTGCGGCCGCGCGGTGGATGCACGAAGATGGGGCTGATGCTGCGCTCTTCCAGAGCGCTGTACCAGCTTAACCCTTCGTGCAGCACAATAGCTGCGAGCGCCGCGACCAGAGTCAGCGGGCTCCACCAAGCGGCAAGCAGGCTTAAGCCGAGCAGGACGATGCTGTAGATCAGCAGCCGTCCTGCAGTGCGGGCCGCCTTGCGCCCGGGCAGCATGCCCTGCGTCATCTCGCTGAAGCCGATGATGACGGGCAAAGAGACGATGCCAAGGCTGCCGCCGAGCAGCGAGTGCCATGGCAAATCCGTTCCTGCACCCGAAGGGAGCAGCAGGAACAGCGGCAGCGGCCAGAAGGCCTGCAGCTGATAGCCGCCAACGACCATGCCGCGCTTCCCCTTCAGGAAGAGCGGCGTTGCAAGCTTGGCCCCTTGTCTGCGGGCCAGCAGCGCCTCCGCCATGTGCAGCAGCGCAGCTAACACTAGCAAAGCAGGAATATCCATCTCCC
Source organism: Paenibacillus sp. FSL H7-0323 (assembly GCF_038002725.1). Classification (NCBI taxonomy): domain Bacteria; kingdom Bacillati; phylum Bacillota; class Bacilli; order Caryophanales; family Paenibacillaceae; genus Paenibacillus; species Paenibacillus sp. FSL H7-0323. The sequence continues at coordinate 4,368,257 of NZ_JBBODB010000001.1, forward strand.
GTATGGCGATGGTAATATTCCCTACCGTTCCACTATCTAAAGCATCTGGAAAGAAAGAAATTACAAATTGAATGATACCTAACAAGCCTATAGAATACGCGAAGCACAAATACCGTACACGCAATAGCGACAACACGAGACTAACTACCCAAATGCAGGCTACAGCCGTACCTGATAATGATATTCCTAGCAGAACGGCTGCTATAGAGACGACCAAACCCATGACTAGACCACTCCATACCGTCCGCCACGTTTCCTGACCCCAGCTATGTAATTTCACATGTATCAGCTTTCGTTCTAATGCCACCTGCCTGCGGTAATATAACGCAATAAATATAATAGCAATGTAGTAATACGGCTGGATCAATAAGTGTAAGAACGCAGTGCCCAAGCTTCCTAACAGTTCCTGAATCACATTCAAACTGTTCGTCACACTCCTTTTCGTCCGATGACTGATTTGTATATATTCTAATTCCTCTACGTCGGTTGGCATTTTCTTATCTAAAAGAAAAAAAGAAGGCTGAATTCAGCCTTCTTACTTTTTCGACGCTGCCGCCTTAATTTCCTTCTGAATCTCAGCAATCCCTTTATTCCGTTGGTTGTCGTGAACAGGGTCTTGAATGACCTTGATCAGCGCCGCTTCCAGCGCCTCGGCTGTCTTGGCGTCAATTATGCCTGTGACTTGGAGCTTTGCTGTACTTTGGAACTTCTTCACTGCGTCCTTAGTGCCAGCATCGAAATAGCCATCTTTACGTCCAGGCTTATAACCCAAACCGTCCAGCATCGTCTGTGCACTCTTCACATCAGCGTTGTTCATATTATATTGCAGCGCCACGCTCTTGTTAATCGGAGCCACCGAGAAGTAATCCGGCTGCGCTACCGCGATATCCGGTTTAATGCCCTTACCGTGGATCCATGTGCCGTCTGGCGTAAGCCATTTGGCAATGGTAACTTTCAGCAAGCTGCCGTCTCCAAGCTGTTTGTCAAAGCTCGTCTGCACGGTACCTTTACCGAAAGAATTGTCACCGATTAGCTTAGCTCCTGCCGACTGCTGCAAAGCACCCGCCAATATTTCCGAAGCACTTGCGCTACCTTTATTCATCAGCACGACCACTGGATAAGCTTTACTCGATCCTTTTGAGGTACTAACTTCGCGTTTTTTGTCTTTATATTCTATTTGCACTATAGATTTTCCAGCTGGAACGAATTGCTCTGCCATTTCAATAACAATCGGAAGAACACCACCTGGATCATTACGGACGTCAATAACAAGTCCCTTCATGCCTTGCTTCTCCAGCTTCTCCAGCTCTTCCTTGAATCGTTCTGCGGTATTCAGGGAGAACTGCGTAACCTCGATTACACCCACATTGTCCTTTTCCATGGTAGCGTAGACTGTTTCAAGCTTCACATCATCCCGGGTAAGAACAAATTCGAGTGGCTCTACAGAGCCGGAACGTTGTATTTTCAAAGTGGCCTCACTGCCCTTAGGACCGCGAATCTTGGCAACAGCTGCATTCAGCTCCATGCCTTCCAGCGATTCACCGTTAACGGACAGAATAACATCTTTGGCCTGAATCCCAGCTTTCTCAGCAGGTGAGCCCTTGATCGGAGAGACCACGACTACCTTGCCATTATCCGAAGAGACCTCCGCACCGATACCTGAAAAGGAACCCTCAATGCTTTCTTCGAATTTCTCAGCTGTTTCTTTGCCCATATAGTTGGAATAAGGATCGCCCAGCGCTTCCATCATACCGTTGACAGCACCGTCTATCAGCTTCTCCCGATCTACTGTCTCGTAGTAATTGCTCTCAATCAGACTGAGAGCCGTTCCAAGCTTCTGGGATTCCTTCTGCTGAAGGCCAGTAACCTGCAATGCTGAGGCCAGTCCTTCTCCTGCAGCTTGTCCGATAACATGACTATAACCCGTCACGCCCAAGGTCACCAGACTACCGCATAGCAGGGCGGCGATAATCATAAACGCCGCTGTGCTTTTTTTTAACATGATGTTCCCACCGTCCCTTCTTGTCCATCTCGCAAACAACTCCATAAGTCCGTCCTGAAAGGTACGGTATCTCTTCCAGTATATGCCGTACGCTCAAATAATATGAGTTATAAGTTCTTAAAAATTAGAGATAAGGCATCGGATTTACTGTCTTGCCGTCGATCCGAACTTCAAAATGGAGATGGGGGCCCGTCGAATTACCTGTAGAACCGGATTCAGCAATCACATCCCCACGATTGACTCTATCCCCAGGACTAACCTTGATACCACCTTTACGGATATGTCCGTAGAGGGTCCAAACTCCGCCGCCATGATCAATAATTACACAATATCCATAGCCGCTATACCATTCAGCTACGATTACCGTTCCCGAATCAGCCGCATGAATATTGGTTCCTTGTGGAACTGCAAAGTCTACCCCGGTGTGTACTTTCCCCTTCTCCCCCGTAATAGGGTGTGTCCGTGGTCCGTAGGAGGAGGAGATTCTTGCCGAGCCTACAGGGAGCAGGAAGGGTCCATCTCCACCAGCATACGCGGTTGAGGAGCTGGAGCTTGAACTGCTGCTTGCCTTGCTGGCTGCGGCTTTCTTGGCAGCTGCTGCTGCCCGGCGTGCCGCTTCTGCTTTGGCGGCTGCTGCTTTGCGCGCTGCTTCCTCAGCTTTAATCTTATCCTTTTGGGTTTCCAAAGCAGAACGTTCGCTTGCCAGCTTAACCAGCTTCTCATTCTGCTCTTCACTTAGATCATCGCTTTCTTGAATCTGCTTATCATAAAATGCGATAAGCTCCTGCTTCTCCGCTTCCTTCTCTTTCAGCAGGCTTCTCTGATTTTCCAAGGAGGTGTATAACTGCTTGGCTTGAGCATATTGCCCCTCAAGCTCCTGCTTTTTCTCTACAACTGTCTGCTTGTCCAGCTTGTGTTGGACTAACAGCTCCTGATCCTGATCCACAATCATCTTAAGCGAATCGGTGCGGCCCAGAAAATCAGAGAAGCTTGTCGATGAGAGCAAAACATCTAGGTAAGATACCGCTCCATCCGTGTACATCAACCGGACACGGGATCCTAAGAGTTCTTCTCTTGAGGCCACTCGTGCCTCTGCTTCATCCAATTCCGTTGCTGTAACATTAAGAGATTCTTCTGTATCGGAAATTTTGTTAGAGATTTCGGTCATTTTGCCTTTAACTTGATCCACTTGCTGCAATACATATTGTAAATTGATATTTGTCTTATTCTTATAGTGCTGCGCTTCCTGCGTTTGGGACTCCGCTTTCTCTTGCTGCGCTTTAGCTTCCTGCACCTCTTGTTGCAGCTGCTTTAATTGCTTATCGATTTCGGCAACACTTGTTTTTTTGGCATATCCATCAGAGGGTTGGAATATAGTGACAGCTAGTAACATTACGGCTAGTCCGGCGGCAATCTTCTTCAACTCGCACTCCCCATCCTTCACTCTTAAATTAAACTTTCAAAAACTTACGAATAGAAACCGTACTTCCCCAGACGCCGATCAGCACGCCTAGTCCAACTAACAGACCTACGAGCAGCAGCCAAATATCACTGAAAGGGATCAGCTGCAATCCGAGCATTGGATCTCCCTGTATCGAAGATTCCAACCCCTTGTAACCGGCATATAAAACACCCGAAGTAATCAATGATCCAATGAGTCCAATTAATGCCCCTTCTATAAAGAAAGGCCAACGAATAAAATAATTTGTCGCGCCTACCAGCTTCATAATCCCAATCTCTTTACGCCGGGCAAGAATCGTTACCCGAATAGTATTGGAGATGAGGAACATAGACATAAGTGCCAGCCCCGCTACAAAAATAAAGCCAATGTTGCGTACGGCACGCGTGATTTTAAACAATGTTTCTATCGAGCCTTTGCCATATTTCACTTTGTAGATAGGCTGCTCGGTATGTGTCTTGTTAAGGGCTTGAATCTTCTCAGCCACAAAAGCAACGGTAGTAGGTTCAATAACCTCTACCTGAAGGGTATCTGGAAGCGGGTTATTGTCTTCATCGAACCCTTCCAGAAGCTCTGCTGCCTCCTCGCCCATATCCGCGCGGAGATCTTTAAGTCCCTGTTCCTTGGAGATGAACGTAATCTTGCTGACCTCCGGCATATTGCCAATTTCAGTCTGCAGGGTCTCGCGCATCTTCTGATCTGTATTCAAAGCTAGATGCACTTTGATCTGTACCTGACTGTCTGCCTCATCAGCTACAGAATTTACGTTAAGAACAAGAAGAATAAATACACCTAGAACAAAAAGAGAAACAACAATCGAAGTGATTGAGGCGATCGACATCCAGCCATTACGGAATACGCTTTTGAAGCCTTCCCGCACATGTCGCAAGAAGGTTTTAAAACTCATAACCATATTCCCCTCTCGCTTGGTCTCTGACAATGTTTCCATTCTCAATCGCAAGCACCCGTTTGCGCATTTTGTTCACAATATCTCTGTTATGGGTAGCCATTACAATCGTTGTTCCACGAAAATTAATCTCGTCAAGCAGCTGCATAATGCCCCATGAAGTCTCGGGGTCTAAGTTACCTGTAGGCTCGTCCGCAATAATAACAGAAGGATTGTTGACGATAGCCCGTGCAATAGCGATCCGTTGCTGCTCACCACCAGAAAGCTGTGAGGGCTCACGATTCGCTTTACTTCTCAGTCCAACCAAATCAAGAACCTCATTCACACGTTTCTTGATGACTTTTTTCGGCGCTTCAATAACTTCCATAGCAAAAGCTACATTCTCGTATGCCGTCATTCTGGGCAAAAGCCGAAAATCTTGAAATACAACGCCAATATTACGGCGGACATAAGGGATTTTGCGTGGTTTTAGCTTTCCTATATTGAAACCTCCCACCGAAATCTGTCCTTTGGTAGGCACTTCTTCTCTATAAATCAATTTCATAAAAGTAGATTTACCCGCGCCGGAAGGGCCGACAACGTACACGAATTCATTGCGGTCGATTTTCACTGAAACTCCTTGCAGTGCGTGAGTTCCGTTAGGGTACGTTTTCCATACATCTTGCATTTCAATCATTTTCTCACTTCCCAATTATGACATTTTCCACTTGTGCGAATCGACATTGTCCACCTCAAGTTTCCATAAACTTCAATATTTCCGCAATGTATCTATTGTAACAAATCTGTAACTGATTGAGTACCCCGTAACTGCACGACTATTCGAAAGTTTTGTAGTGACTGGACATATACATATAAAAAAGCACCTAGCGGTGCCTGTTATCAGATGTCGTAACTCCCTTTATTAGAGACTACTTATTTCTTACTAATTTATTATCGGTATCCCACGAAGTGTTCTTTAAGTTCTGTTACAGGGCCGCGCCTGCTTAGCGCAATCCAAATCCCCAAAAGGAGATTAATCATGAAAAAAATCCATGCTGCCCTCATAGTGGTCATCGCAATCGTCCTTATCGGCTCCTGTATTTACGGAGGGCTTCATCTATATGGCAGCAAAACCACGCTTCCAAAGGGTACAACCCTTGCCGGCTGGCAGGTCGGAGGCATGACTCTCACCGAGGTCCGCTCCCAGCTGGATAAACGGCTGCATGCCCTCGAAACCGTCCCTCTAGTGCTAAAAGTGGAAGGCAATGCAGATCTCTCCCTAACCCTTAATAAGACTGGGTTGAGCTATGAAGCCTTTGCTTTTCAGCAGGGCTTAAAAGAGCTTGCCGAAGGAACGCTTTGGGAGCGGGTAAAGGCACGCTATAACTTCCCTAAGTTGTGGAAGCTTGAAACCCATCTGGAAATCGCACAATTTCAAAAGATTCTAAGTCCCAGTTGGGAGAAGGAGTCCTTTGGTGAACCAGTGGACGCTACACGACGAATTACAGGCGATGACCGAATCGTATATACTTCTGAGAAAACTTCCCTGGAGGTTGATTGGGCAGCTCTGGAGACTTCCTTAGGAGCAGCTGCCCCCACCAGCTTTAATCATCTGAATGCCCTGCTGGAGAAGGGAATCACGATGCAGGTCCCTTTGTTAATCCTGCAGCCTGACATAACTTTAAAGAAATTAAAGGAACAAGGTATCGAGCGAAAAGTAATGCAGTTCAGCACCTCTCTAGGTGCAAGTGGACCTGGACGAAGCTACAACGTGGAAGCTGCTGCCAAAGCTGTGGATGGAACCATTCTCCCGCCTGGAGCCGTCTTTGATTATGGAAAAGCTATAGAAAAAGCAAAGGTAAATTACGGCTTCCGTGAAGCGCCGGTGATTGTGAACGGCAAGCTGCAAGCAGGTGTTGGTGGAGGGATCTGCCAAGTGTCGAGCACTCTTTACAATGCCGCACTGCGTATAGGGCTAGAAATTGTGGAACGCCGTAATCATTCCTTGCCCGTCAACTACTTGCCCAAAGGTCAGGACGCAACATTCGCTGAAGGTTATATCAACTTTCGTTTTCGCAATACGACTGGCAAATATCTCATAATTAAAGCAGCTGTGCAGGGTAAATCACTGACCATAAAGCTGTTCGGCACGTTTCCGCAAAATGTCACTTACAAAGTTCATTCAAAAACAGTAGAGGTACTCCCACCAGTCGATAAATACGTAAACGATTCTTCACTGCCTCGTGGCAGCTCACGCGTTATTCAAAATGGGAAAACCGGATATATTGTTGAAACCTACATTACAAAGTATGTTGACGGTAAATCCACTGAGGTGAATAAACTGTCCCGCGACGTATATTACGCACAAAAACGATTAATCGCCATTAATCGTGGAGGCGTGAGCAAATCCATAATCCCGGATGTCCCCCGAAAGCAGCTGGTGGAGGACGGCGTCCGCAGTGAATAGCTAACAACAAATAACCGGTCAGAGCCCCTAAGGTCTGATCGGTTATTTTTTCCAGCAATCTATTTTACCTGTAGCTTACGTTACCCGGCTTTGAAATTTACGATTCAGGGGTACATTAGAAGTAGACCCATAATCAGAAAGGATGAACATCCTATGACAACAGCTCTTGTAAATGATCTTACTGGTATTGTCCGCAGTGCTCCTGCTATTTTTGCCTCACGCACTTGCAGAGAAGCCCTTCGCGTCATGTTTCAGCATCCAGAATCCAAATGTATCGTCGTCTGCAATGCTATGAATGAACCCCTAGGAATGTTGATGAGCGAACGTTTCTTTTTGAAAGCTACCGGAAGATCCGGAGTAGATCTATTCTACAGAGAACCTGCCATGAAGCTTATGAACAAAACCCCGCTCATTCTTGATATTTCCACTCCACTCGATATGGTATTGAGCCTCGCTATGAACCGCCCGGATCCTATGAAAAATGATTGTGTCATTATCACTCGCAAAGGTAAATTCGCTGGTGTTGCATATACCTCTGACCTTATCCGCGCCCAAGCGTAGAACCTCTTTACCTTTCCTCTTCTACCCTAAACCTTCCTCAAAAAAGAATATCCGGTGACGTATCAATTCTCCAGTATCCATTCACCTTTTTCAGCTTCACATACACCGACTCACTGCCTTCCTGCCCGCTCGAATAAGGAACTGTTAAGTCAAATTCAGCGGTTGTTGCAGTTTTGGAGAGCATTCGGGCGGTGGCTTTTTCAAACATTAATGAGTTTCCAAGATCCGCATTCACCTGTGACATTCTACCTTCATGCTCCAAAAATTGAGTCTGCACATAATAAGCTGCTGCATTATGCGTGTAGGCTTTTTTTATGTAATTCATCAGCTTCGCCTTTGTCCCAATATCATTGGAAAGGTAACGGTACTCTTGCGCTTTATACATGAAGGTTTCCATCGGGAAAAAGTTGCCCCCGCGGCTAGTATAGAAATAGATTGCTCTGGCATGTACAACAAGCGGTACAACACTTTTTACCGTCAAATTGTTTATGGTAGCTGGACCTTCTTTTCCTGTACCAATCACAGCCACATTTTTTATTGCCGAGCTTCCCACTGATGATGAAGCTGCCATAACTCCGCTACCTGCTGATAAAAGGCCTAAGGATAGGGCCAACGAACCAAGCATCCATTTTTTGTTCATCTGAAGTTCCTCCTCTTTCATCTAAAAAATACAGGCGATCGCCACTGTTTCAGCTTATGCACCCCGCAAGCTAAAATACCCAATAAACAGAGGAATGAAAACGTATTACAACTCTTTTGAAAATATAAAAAAACTCCACCCTCCTGATTCACAGGAAAAGCGGAGTAATATAGTTAAATAAAGTAGTACTAGAACCCTAATTGGATGCTGCTGCGGTGGCCTCATAATACGCTGTAAAAGCTACGTTAGCAGTCAAAATACTCTCCGTATTGTTCTTAGTACGATCCTCGTAGGATTGCTGAAAATTGAAAGAGTCTACATTCACAATACGAGGTAAGGCTTGTAGTTCATCCATCCATTGCCGTATCCCCGAATATGTCCCCTCCACCACTGCAGTCATTTTGATCTGTTTGACCGTCGGGAATGACACCTCAGCTGAACCTGTCATTTGCTGAATCGGATTAGCCTCATCCAAAACAAAACTAAGATCCTTTAGCCGCGCTTTTGAGGACGTGCTAACCTCCCGTAAATCAACAATCAGACCTTCGCTGTCATCGCCCTTTGGGAGTTCCCCCAGTAATTCCTTCTGTTCTAGATCTCCCTCATTGCCGCTGCCCTTCAGCTCATTGATTTTGTTTTGGAGGACTTCTGCTTCCTTTTCCAACTGACTGATCTCGCTGCTCTGTGCGGAAATTTCCTTATTAGTCGGCTGAACACCCAGCATATAGAATGCAAACAATATCAGGAATAGAATTAACACCCCTAGTACGATGGGAGAGCGATATTTATTGATCTGTTCCATCGCTGCTCACCTCCCCTTGGCTGGCATCCGTATCACTGTTTTGCTGCTTAGCCGCTGCTAAGTTCACTTTATAAATAGCCGTATACGTATTGTATGAAATGGCATCTGCGGCTCCTTCAGTAAGCTTTTGAATAGAGGCATCGGCCGTAAAAGACATTTGGCGAAGTTGTCTTAAATAGTTGGAAGCATCCTCCATAGTGGATACATTTACAGTCAGATCTATAGATGTCCGGTAGGTATAGTTAATATCACGGATTAGTGCCTCCTTAGGCAATCCTCCCACTAATTCGTCCAAGATAGGGACTGCAATCACCTTATTGTCCTGAAGCACTATGATGGCTGCTTTCCGATCTAGCTGTCTAGGTCCGCTGTTCTTAAGCTTCGCGAGCTCTACTTGGAGCATTAAACTGCGATCCTGCAGGCCTTGCAGCTGTTCTTTACCGTTAGAGATTTGACCCTTATTGGCCGAAAAATAAATCCCCGTTCCGATCATCCCCAGCAGCCAAATCGCTACAAGCCCCATCGTGACATAAGGAAATAGCAATGTCTCCCGATCTTCTCTCGGCAATAGATCAATCGTATCCGTGTTGATGCTATTTTTTAGAGCGGTCCCGGCAGCTACACGGTAATCATTTAGATCAGGGTCAGAAACAGCAGCACTAGCCATCTGTTCCAGACTTATTGGAGTTATTTCAAGTTCAGCTAGGGACTGCTGGAGCTCCAGGTCCAGTTGTTTACGAATCGAGGGAGTGCCCGTAATCACTAAATTGTTGATACGAGTGGAACCGTCATGCAAGCTGTATTGATAAAAGCTGAGCATACGGGAGATTTCCGCAGTGATTTCAACCATTTGCTCGGGTGATAAATGTTCTTCTACAGCGACAGCTGTTTCTGCCAAGGTTTCACTGTCTGTCAAAAGATCCATTCCCGCTAAATTTCTTCCTTTATGTAGATCAAGTAAGTTTATCGTACGAATGAAGACCGGATTCCCGTTTCTGAACATATAAATGTCCATTACCGATGGCTCCATATTAATCAGCATCGTCTCCGCAAAACTCTCCCCGTGCCCAGTGGTTATAGCACGCGCCAAAGCGGTTGCCGAAATTTCGACACTGCTTATCCGAAGACCCGCCCGCTCCAGAATTTCTACGTAATCCTGAATCGATTTTCGCGGAGCAGCAAATACGAGCAGGTGGCTTTGCTCCTCATCCACTTCGAGCGTTACATAGTCGTAGACAGGATTTTCAAAAGGTAGATGCAGTCCCGTCTCCACTTCCAGCTTCACCAGTTGTTCTACCTGTTTGTCGTTGGTACTAGGAATACTCATTTTGCGGATAATGATCTGCGAAGGTGGAATGGACAAAGAAACCTTACTTCCCCTTAACCCTTCCTTCTTCACCCACTGCCTTACCCGATCATAAAGCGCCTCGCTATCCGCCACCTGATTCTCAATGATCATGCCTGGAAGGAGCGGGAGAAACCGTTTTTTACGGACTTCCCATGACTGTTTATTCTTAAAACTAATATAACGGATTCCGGCAGCTTCAATTGAAAGTCCGGCCACTTTGGGGCCTAATCCAAGCATGTGATCGATGTCCTCCTATCCGATGAGCGAGAGATACGCGCCGATGATGTGTGAACCATATCCAAAACTAATTAAAGCTCCTATAGCTAACCATGGGCCGAAGGGTACCGGCTGTTTACGTTTGATTACACCGAGCAGCATCAGCAGTCCGCCCACCACGCTCCCAAGCAGACAAGCCACAAAAAAGGCTAAAATCACATTTGGAAAGCCAATCACCAAGCCCAGCAGCGCAAATAACTTCACATCTCCAGCCCCCATGCCACCTAATAGAACAAAAGGGATAAGGCCCCCTCCCCCAAGCACTGCTCCTAGCAGATGATGCCATATCGGTCCTTCTGGAAATAGCAGTACAAGAATCAGCAGCAGCGGTAAAAAAAACAACAATACCTTGTTGGGAATCAGCATGTACTTCAAATCCGCAACCGTCACGATAACCACTAAACTCACAAGAATGAACCCGATGATTCCCTTACCCGTCAGGCCAAATTGCATATACACCCATAAAAAAAGCAAACCCGTTGCCGCTTCTCCAAGCGGGTATAATGGCGATACCCTTGTGCCGCAGTATCGGCATTTGCCTTCTGACAGCAGGTAGCTTACCACTGGAAACAAATCCCGCGCTTTTAGCCGCATATTGCAGTTCGGGCAATGTGACGGCGGATTAAGCAAGGATTCCTTGGCCGGCACCCGCAGCGCCACTACGTTATAGAAGGAGCCTAGAATCAGACCCAGTAATGTGATGTAACTTGCGATAAATATCGTCATGGCTGTCCTCTGTTAGCTTCTGGATTTTAAAAAAGGAATCGGGAAATCCGATTCCTTAGGGGGTTTCATATAGACTTGATTTTCGAATAAAAACCAATTTATTCTTTCTGAGCGTTCAATACTTCTTTTGATGTAAAAGACTTAGGAGTAGTAGAAGTAAATGTGGTAGCAGTCTGTATTTGAACAGCATCGGCAGCAGCTAGAACACCTGCAACAAAGTTTACAGATCCTCCATTTATAGTCTCTTTATTACTAGGTAGCACAATACCCGACTCAAGATATTTTTTAGAGATCAGATCAGTAATAGCGATCTTTTCTGGAGCAGCCGCAGTAGAAGTCGAACTATAGATTCCATTTTTCTCACTAACTACATAAAGTCGAGCCGCATCATAAATTTGACGAGCAGTAGCTGCATCCGAGTCCTCTCTAGTATTATTAATTATTCCACCAATCATCGGTATTGCAATAACCGCAATAATCCCCAAAATAACGATAACCGCCAGCAACTCAATCAGCGTAAACCCCTTTTGATTTTCCTCTTTGCTTAATCTTCTTTTAATCGCTTGTGCTAACATTTGATTTCCCCCTCTAAGTGGTGTGTGATGATAAGACCTATATCCTTTATTTCAGTGAATCCAACATCATCTTTCTTGTGCTTACGGAAACAGCTCGTCCATCGTCGTCTAATCGCCAGCGTAAGTTCGTGGATCTTGCCCCGCCTCCCGGGCGTCACCCCTCTCAATATATACAAGGAACCAAGAGGTTCACATATTACCGTACAGACTGAACATTGGCAGCATAATGGCGGCCACAATAACACCTACAACAGCAGCTAGAAAAGCAATCAATAATGGTTCAAGCAGCGACTTCAAACGGTCGACGGTATTCTCCACGTCCATCTCATAAAAATCAGCTACCTTGGACAACATCGTGTCGAGCGCCCCTGTCTCTTCGCCAATCGCTATCATCTGCGTAACTAGTGGCGGGAAGACCCAGGCTTTTTTTAGCGGCTCAGATAGTGGATTTCCTTGTCTCAGCGAATCCCCTGCGCTACGGATGAATTTCCCGATGACCTTATTTCCTGCTACCTCCTCAACAATCACCAAGGACTGTAGAATCGGTACAGAGCTGGCATAAAGAGAAGAAAAAGTGCGCGTAAACTGAGCAATCGAGCCTTTTTGATTCAGCTTACCAAACACAGGTATCTTAAGCTTGGCATAATCCAGAGCGTAAGCACCCTTTTCCGTACGTTTTGTAATCTGAAAAGCTATCACTAGGAGAAGTACTCCGAGTATCCAGAAATACCATTGACCTTGAATGCTTTTGCTAAGTGCCAAGACCATCTGTGTAATTGCCGGAAGCTCGGCATCCATCGATTCAAACATCGTTACAAACTGTGGCACAATCGCCCAAAGTAGATAGATAACCGCGGCAATCGCCATAACCCCTACGGTAATCGGGTACGTAAGCGCTGATTTTATCTTCTCTGTCGTGGTGTGCTGTTTCTCAAAAAACATAGCCAACCTGTCCAACGTCCCCTCAATATCACCGGATTCCTCACCGGCACGGATCATGCTGACAAATAGCTGCGGGAAGATTTTTTTATGATCCTGAACGGCTTGTGAGAACGATATCCCGCGCATCAGGCTGGAATTAACATCTACTAACGCTTTGCGCAGTGGCTTACTCTCGGTCTGCTCTGCCAAAATACGCGTTGCATCCACAATCGATACCCCCGCCCGCATAAGCGTGGCAAACTGCCTGCAATAAATGATGAAATGAAGCGGCTTAACGGGATTACCAATATAAATGTCCATCGATAAAATTGTGGTTTTGCGTTCAATCAGTGAAAATACCGTAAGTCCCCGCTTGCGTAGCTCCTCCATCGCCGTAGGTTTATCGGTTGCCGTTAGTTTCCCTTTGATAGATTTGCCTGCGGATGTCTTCACCTGATATTCAAAAAGAGGCATCAGCTGCTCACCTCCGCCATAAACGCCTTAGCTGCTGTTGGATCAATAAGCCCCTGCGATAAATAGTCACGGATGCTCATGTCCAAGGTGTGCATGCCTTGTGAGCGTCCCGTTTGCATCACATTTTTGATCTGATGTGTTTTTTCGGTACGAATAAGATTGGCTACGGCTGGTGTATTGATCAAAATTTCCGTAGCGCATAAACGCCCCCGACCTCCAGCCCTTGGGAACAACCGCTGACTGACTACTGCCAGCAGCACTGATGCTAGTTGTGAACGAATCTGTCCCTGCTGATGGCCCGGAAAAGCGTCGATAATTCGGTCAATCGTCTGTGGTGCGTCTGTTGTGTGTAAAGTTGCCATCACAAGATGACCTGTCTCTGCGGCCGTAACCGCTGCTGAAATGGTCTCCAAATCCCGCATCTCACCAACGAGAATGACATCCGGATCCTGACGTAAGGCAGCACGCAATCCATTAGCAAAACTAGCCGTATCACTTCCCACTTCACGTTGATCTACTAGACAGGTTCCATGGTTATGTAGAAATTCTATCGGATCTTCCAACGTCACTATATGCTTGCTCTCCGTCTGGTTAATATAATTCAGCATAGCTGCAAGCGTAGAAGATTTGCCGCTGCCTGTGGGTCCTGTAACCAAAATTAGACCTTGTGGCTTAAGCGACAAAGTAGTTAAAATCGAAGGCATCGACAGCTGTTCCAGACTCGGAATCTCTGCAGGAATCGCCCGGGCGGCGATACTAACCTCGCCCCGCTGACGATAAACGTTCACCCGGAATCTTACCCCACCATCAAGCGGATATGAAAAATCCAACTCGCCCGCATTCCGAAATGCTTCAATTCGTTCATTACCAAGTAGCGTTTTGGCCATATCTACCGCTTCTTCAGCAACCACGGATTCACCCTCAAGCGAGTGCAGCTTTCCATCCATCCGAATAACCGGCGGTGATCCTACAGAAATATGTAAGTCAGAAGCTTTGGAGGAGTAAGCCGTTTGTAATAGTTGTCTAATATCCCGCGTATACGTTGGCATTAGCCGCTCCCCCTAAGTTAATATGCTAAATCCCTGTTAAACTCTAATGTGAGACCGTCTCGCGCATGACTTCTTGAAGCGTTGTAATTCCTTGACTGACCTTGAGCAGTCCGTCATCCATCAGTTGAACAAGCCCACGCGCTTTACCTGCTGCACGCAGTTCTTCTACTGAGGCAGTGTTTGTAATGAGCTGCCGTAAGTGATCATCAATACTGAGTACTTCATGAATCGCTATTCGTCCACGATAGCCAGAATTGTTACAGCTACCACAGCCGCGTCCACGCTGTAATGCTTCCACAGGTAGTCCTAAGCTACGTAGCATAATTGCTTCCTGTTCAGATGGTTTGTAGGTTTCTTTGCAGTCAGTGCAGATTTTGCGCACCAGCCGCTGTGCTACCACACCAATCAGCGAAGAAGCGATCAAATAAGGTTCTACCCCCATATCCCGCAATCGGGAAACGGAGCTAATCGCATCGTTTGTATGTAAAGTAGACAACACTAGATGACCCGTTAATGAGGCGCGAACAGCAATTTCAGCAGTTTCCGCATCCCGTATTTCACCGACCATTACGATATTCGGATCTTGTCGAAGAATCGAACGCAGCCCAGCTGCAAAGGTTAGTCCAATAGCCGAGTTTACGTGTACTTGATTTACTCCTTCAAGCTGGTATTCCACTGGATCTTCGACTGTGATAATATTTGCGCTTTCTACATTAAGTTGATTTAACGCTGAATATAAAGTTGTTGTTTTTCCGCTGCCTGTAGGTCCCGTGATCAGCAAAATCCCATAAGGACGAGCTATCATCTCCTTAAAAGCTTCTGCATTCCCCTCACTGAATCCCAAAGCATCTACGGATTTGACCCCTGTGCTTAAATCTAGCAGCCGCAGCACAATCTTCTCTCCGTGCATCGTTGGTAATGAAGACACACGAATATCTACCATTTTGTAATCGAACTGCATTTTGATCCGCCCGTCCTGCGGCAAACGCCGTTCTGCGATATTCAGGCGGGCCATTATTTTCAGACGGGCGGTGATAAAGCCCTGCATTTGCTTAGGAATAATCCGCTCTGTCCGTAAGGTTCCGTCAATGCGGTAGCGGATGGTTAAATTATTTTCACCTGGATCCATATGTATATCAGACGCCCGCAGGGCAACTGCCTGCTGAATCATCTGGTTGACCAAACGTACGATTGGAGAGTCCTCATCTGTAATCTCGGTCTCCTCTATTTCTTCCTGTGTCGGAAGTTCTACCAGCATCTGATTCATAGAATCGCGCATGCCATAGTGACGCGCAATCGCCCGCTGCAGCTCATCTCTCGTAGAAATAGCGGGTTCGATCCGAAAACCAGTACTCATTCGTAAATCTTCTATCGCAAAATAATCCAGCGGGTCCGCCATCGCAACCATCAGCTTACCACCCTCTTTTAAGAAGGGAAGCACCTGATATCGCTTAGCCATACTTTCAGGGATAATCTGCGTGATTGCGGGATCTATCTGGTATTTAAATAAACTGACATGCGGGATGCCGAGTTGAAATTCAAGCACTTCAATCAGCTGCTGCTCCGTGATATAACCTTGAGAGATTAGCAGATCGCCGAGCTTACGTTTGCTCTTACGCTGTTCCGCGAGAGCCTCAAGCAACTGGTCCTGCGAAATAATATTATTTTCTACCAGCAAGTCGCCCAGTCTCTTTTTCGCGATAGCCAAGTCTATTCATCTCCGTATGCCGTTATTTATGCCGGCTGAAATAATGGATATTTTTTATAGAAATAGAAATCAAACTCCCAGCAAAATTCGCTCAAAAACGAAAGATATAATTACCATAAATACACCTTCCATAAATTTGTCAATTTTGAGTATTTTTCAATCTAACTAGGACTTTAGTTATAATTTAATAGGTATATTTCAATAGATTTATGTTGTCTATCAATGCTGAATGTCCTAGAATGTATATAACATAGATTGGATAATTTTACAACGACACGGAATGAAAAAGGCTGTCGGAATCTAGCATATACGAGACGGAATACGACCATATCTGCCAATAGTTAACAATCAGGGAGAGATGACAATGAAACTTGCCAGTAACAAAAAAGTTTTTATTTTTACAGTAACTACCCTGCTTCTCCTTCTGCTTGTTCTGCCAATCAAAAATCACTTTATGAATGTCGATGCCAGTTCTAATGAATACCAAATTCGTATGCTGGAGGTTACAGAGAGTGGGGTTAGTGAGCTTGCGTCTCTAAAAACGGGAATATCTAACCTTACCATCGACACGATGAGTATGAAGCGCTTTGTGGCGCTGCGGGATGATCTGGACGGGAGATATGATGCAGTATATATCGGGAAGGGGACTTACAATCCTGCACAGGTAAGTAATCAACAACCCGCCTCGGAGGAAAATAGAGCTAAGGCCCTTAATACCAAAAGTATGAAGAATGACATTACTCATCTGAAGGCTGATCAAATTACGAAGGAATTTATCAACAAGGGATTATATGTTTTTTTTCATAGCCAGCCCTTTAAAGACAAAGATGCAAAACCTCAAACTGAGCAAGGTATACTGTACAGCTCTTTTAACAGTTATCGTCTTTCCACCTCCAACCCAAATGTTAAGTTTGTAGATGACAGTGAACTGGCGGATATTTTTGCCGATTTAAAAAAACAAGACTCCAAATACATAAGCGACTTGAAGAAACGCCCTCGTCTACAAATTACGAATAGAATTCCCAACTATGACCCTAATGCAACTAACAGCAAAATCTATGTTCCTGGGGAGAAGCTTTCTTTTAATTTCAATGTCACCACACCCTCTACACAAAATAGTGCTCCACTCTCAGTCAAACTGTACGTTGGTCTTGATAAATCCATCAAAATGGGAGAAGAACAGGTCGTTGCTGAAACTGAGATTAGTACGTCCAGCGGAACTATTGAATACACTCTGCCAAAAACATACTCTGGGTTGCTCTACTGGAAGCTAGAAGTTAATGATTATCACAGTAGACAATTAAAAGACTTCGACAGCGGTGTAATTCGTTACCGTGGCGAGAAAACCATAGTAAATATTCTTCAGATTATGCCTGACACTCTAACGGAAAGCAGCCTCCTAGACACTAGTAATATGAATCCAAATTTTCTCGATACATCTGACTATAAGCTCGATATAAAAATCAAAACGATGACTGAATTTAAAAAATATGTTGATGACAGCTATGCTGCAACACATAGTTACGGATTAAATGGCACCTATGACATGCTCATCTTTGGATTTGTAGACGAATACTACAAAAAATCTAATTTAAACACTAATGCGATTAACGCTATTACACAATTTACTGGTACTTTCAAGCAAAGCGCCTTGTTCACTCACGATACCATCATTAATTTAGATGCAAATAAAAAGAACTGGATCAATAATTTCATGGGGATTACTGGTCAGGTGAATCCTGAGACCAACTTAGGCCATAATGCCATCAATCTTTCCACCAAGGTTAAGCCGGTGAATGACGGGCTTTTGATGCAATATCCTTTTTATCTAAGCAAGAGGGACGACAGCAACCAGCAAATCGATATTTCCACACCACAAATTGCACCAACACATAACCAGTACTTCACACTTAATCTGGAAGATCCTGAAGTAGTATCTTGGTATAACATTCAAAGTGAAGCATCAGGTACGAGGATAAAACCAAATGGAGAATATAATCAATACCAACGTGATACCGAGGATAGCTGGAATCAATATTACACATATTCCAAAGGAAATATTACCTATTCAGGTACAGGTCACTTTTTTGGAGTAAGTGATATTCCAGCCAATCTAAAGAAATTCCCTGTCTGGGAACAACAATTGTTCGTTAATACTATGTATCGTGCTTTTATTGGTGCCAATCATGCTCCAGAGATTACCGTGCATACGCCGGCTAATGATTCATCGATTCCGTCTTATCAAAAAACACTCCTTGTCGACTATACAGTAACTGATCTGGACTTTAACGATCGTGATCTAACAACTGAAGTCCGTTTCAAATCAGGGAACACATACTTTCCTATGAATGAAATAAGCAAGATGGACATCAAGTCCGGTCAAAATATATATAGAACAGTTGACAATCCGCTTCCTAACGGAGGTCTACTCGACATCGAAATTAAAGCTTGGGATCAAAATGGGGCGCTCTCAATTAAAACGCTCAGAGTAAATGTCCTGCCGTCGAACACCAATTTGAGTGTAACACGATCTCTCTCTCAGAATGTTGTGAATGGCAAAATAGAAAAGGGAGAACCGGTCACTCTTAGTTATTCCATCACCCCAAAATCTGTACCGTTTGATAAAGTCGGCACGGTCAACCAGACCTCTAACACACAATTAATATCGGATATTGTATTTACCGAGAATCTCCCACCTAACCTGGAGATTTCAGGAGAATTACCAGCCGGTACGATAGTCACTGGAAATGCAACCAGTGGGTTTAGATTGACACGCAATCTAAATAACATAACCTATTCATTGAAAACGGTGAACGGCGCCCAAATCTATAAACCAGACTCTGAACAGCCTATAACGTTCCAAATCACAGTTAAACCGACCGAGACCCAAACCTATATTTTAAATGATTCCAAACTTAGTTATGTCGATATTCATGCCACATTGCCACCTCTGGGAATCTTAGGTAAATACAACGCATTTATCCTTCATACCACTTCACTTCGTGGAGGCACTATCAAGGGACCACTGGCTTCCGGGGGAACAGTCAACTTCAACAACGCTGGTATTACAGTAAATGAACAATTTAAAGACCAAGTGCCATATGGTATTGTCACGGGCGGAGATGTTTCCCTTCCTGAAGGAACAGTTTACGGAAACCTAATGGTTAAAGGCACCGTTAAAGACCAACGTCCTGGTTCTATCCAAAATGGTACCATCAATTACGGAGAACTTCTCGATTTCAACAAGCAAGAGAGTTATCTCCTTGGACTCTCTGATGCTATTGCCAAGTTGCCTTCCAATGCCACGGCGACTCATGAATACGGAAAACTTACGGTCACAGGTAACTCAGATATCAATATTGTTAATATTTCTAGTTCAGCGTTAAATACGCTTAACAGTTCCGAGCTTAAGGTTCCGCAAGGATCAACGGTAATTGTTAATGTACAACAAGACAGTAACAGTGAACCATTCTTACATTTCCCACTGGGGAGCGACGGTAGCCGTGTGCTATACAACTTCCCTAACGCCAAGCCTTTGCTAATTTCCCAAGCCAACGTATACGGAACCATTCTGGCACCACGATCTACTATAAACTTTGATGGAGGACAGGTGTATGGAACAATCATTGGAGCTTCAATGAATATGAGTAGTGCCACTTTATACCATTTCCCTTTTACCGGTGGCCTACCAGCGGAAATCTATCCGCTACCTGTTCCAATCCCAACAGATCCTTCATCGACTAATTTAGCGCGGACTACGGTTTCGTTTGAGACTTTAACTTTTACAGCCGAATATAAAATTAAAACCCTGCAATTGGATGACAAAGCTATTTATGTAGGAGATAAGATTCGACTAATTCCAATAGTTACGCCTTCTGATTTAAGTAATTCTGCATTCCTCTGGACAACTAGTAATGCTTCAGTTGTACAAATAGACTCCAGCAGTGGCGATATTATCGGGTTGGCCAAAGGAACAGCACAAGTCACTGTTAAGGCTATTGATGGTAGCGAAGTTACTGGTACTGCATTCATAACTGTAGAAGAACGTAATTCTCGTTCTCTATCAATTAAAGGATATGAAACAGCGAGAATCTATGAATCCATTACGTTAAGTGCCTCGTACGTCCAAGACAGTAAAGAACCTGAGACCAACATAACCTATATCTGGTCCGTTAAAAACATTACCTCTGGGGCAAGCACTGCTGTAATTAATACCAATCCAGAGTATCCCGGTGATGATACCGAAAAGATTTTCAGTGCAACGCAGTCAGGAACTTACCTAGTAAGTCTTACTGTAAATTCAAGTAACCCGGTTCCAATTACCCAAGATAAAACCATAACAGTTACTAACCCACTAACCTCATTGTCGATTACAGGTCCAACAACGGTATTGATAGGAGGACAAATCGACCTAAGCGCAAGTAGAAATCCTACGGATGCTGATCCAGCAACGCTAAGATGGAGATTCGTGAAATCAACGGATAAAAATATTACGGATGACACTATTACGAATGATCATATTGCTACTCTTACGCCTTCTAGTGATGGATCGACCGCTAAATTGACGGCTGGTGATACCGCTAAAGAAGGACTGCTGATTGAGGTTTCATTCAAAGATATGACTTCAACACACGAGGTTAACATCGTTGATGCTTTGAAAGGGTTACGATTTAAAGAACAGTCCATTACTATTGAAGTGGGCCATACTTTCCCGTTAACCAATATTTTATGGGCATTCCCTACCTCCATCTCGATCGAGCAAATCAAAGGTAACTTGAGTTGGGTAAGCGACAATTCTGGAATCGCCAGTGTCGATAATGGAACCAATATTGATAGCAGAGGAATTGTTACAGGTGTCAAAAAGGGATCAACCACCATTACAGTTACTTATACCGGAAGCACAGGCACAACAGCAGAAGCAGATATTACAGTTAAGGTTGTAGCACCCCAGAATGACGATCGTTACTAATCTTTACATTTAAAAATAAGAAACTTCCAACGAAAAAAAGGGTATCCCTAAGCACTCGCTTAAGGATACCCTTTTTCAATTGGTCTCAATGACTCACAAGCTCCAGAGAGCCTACAGTTACATTCACCTGCTGCACACGCGGGAGGCTAGACTGCTGATGAGTAAAAACATCCTGATTATATTGAATCTGAAAACGGTGACCCAAATTATATCGATCCGCATCCTGATTTTCAAAATTAAAGCCGAGAGCCGGATCTAAGGGCTCAGTTACTCCTCCTAGTACTGCGTTTACTGTAAGATTCCCTTTGGCAAAGAAGCCACCATTTAACCAAAAGATTGACCCCACTCCGTACAAATCAGCGTCACTATCCGTGTAAAAAAAAGCTTTCATATAAAATGAATCCTGCTCAACTTTTTTCTTAGGTGGGTTAGTAAAAGTATCAATTCGGTTAATGAGCACATCTCCTTGAGATATGAGGACTAACTCCTTACTACTTAAACCTTGGATCACGGCGTCCTCTACTTTCGTTTCTCCTAAAACAAACATAGTAGAGTTGAATTTCACCTGTCCTTTAATAGTAACATTACCTGTAACTAGAATATTAGCTTGAATCTCCAAAAAATTTGTTATATCTGGACTATAGTTATTTACCTCCAGATCACCATTAACAATAACCCATTTGGGCTTATTAGAAGGATTACCTGTTTTGGCTTCATCACTAAACTTTAACTGTTTGTAATCAATTCCATCGATAAGCAAATTACCGTTATAAATCGTAGAATTATTCAAATCTTTATCCAACAAGGAGTTCTGATATATTCTCAATTGTTCTTCGTATTGGCTGCACTCTAGTTCATACTTATCCTTTTCTTCTTTTGTCGGATTATCTTCAAGTACTGGCTCAGTGTAGGGTGGATTCTCATCGGGTAGTCTATCCAATGCTGTTGCACTTAAGTAATTACCCAATCTTCCTTCCACAATAGCTTGCTCAAGTTCAGACCTTTTCCCGGTCAACCCTGTCGCTTCCTCCACTTTATCAAGAAACGATTCCAGCACATTAATCTGCACGAACTTTTTTTGTGGTTTGATAAACACCTGCTCTTTATTAACTCCCAGTATGTTAGGAAGAATAATTGAGGCATTGTTTTTATTTACTGCTGCGTTAATAATTCCATTTCCGGAATATTTAATACTTTCAAGTGATTGCACATGCACCTCAGGAAGAGGTTCCGTAGATGCTGGACTGGCAGAGTCTTTTAGTAATTCTACTTTAGGATATTGAGTCTTTTCTTTAAGATCTTTCACTTTCTTATACGTATAAACAGCCGTATCACTGACGTTTAGTTCTTCACCCGCATATATATTGCCATGGAGACCAGGTGCTCCGTTTAATGTTAATACTTTTTCCGATCCAAAAGCATATTTAAGAAAATCAGGATAGGTATCAATGACAATCTTTTGTCTCAGCTGTCTGATGACGCCATTAACTGTGGCTTGTGCTTCAATATCTACATAATATTTTTGCTTATCCTGCTTCTCATAAGTGATACTTTTGATCGTACCGCCAGCTCCAGATAATCCCGTACTTACGCCATTGTTAACGCCGACAACTTTGGTGGTCACCTCATTAACAATACTTTTAATCTCATCTTCCATATGATCAGGATCAATATCCGTACGCCCGTCCAACTTGGTCTGTATGTATGCCGCTGCTTCATCGAGCCCCTTTTGAGCCAGATGCAGGCTCTGCACGTCGTTTTCCCTTGTCTCCGTTCGTTGTGCGCCACCCATCGTTGCCCCGAGTACAGCTACTCCGAGTATAGTAAGTAGAAGAGCAACAAACATAACTAATACTAGAGCTGAGCCTCTTTCATTATTCTTCATCCCTCCTGCTCCTCCTAGAATCCGAATTTACTTTTCAACTCCAATGGGTAATCCCTTCCGTCGTAGCTCTGAACTAGCGATAAATCTATAGATATCAAGCCGCTACCACAAGGGATGCTATTCTGACACTCTAAAGTTATAGCAGAACCCTGTTCTAATTTAGATATCGTCTCAGTTCTTGCATCTACTGGTGGATCGACTACATCAGGATTTGCTATTGTAAGAGCACCATTAACAATACGAATCTGAGACTTAGTTCCATCCTGACGTTCTAACGTAATGTAGCTATCAATAATAGTCCCTGCATCATTTTTGAGAATAGTTGGAGTGACCTTCTCAGGAGCAAATGTATACAACTCCGTTATAATCGCCGACATTAACAAATCACCTTCGTCTCGTAATGAGTTTTCAATCGATATTTTATGATAGCTTCGTAAGCCCAGCATTGTTATCCCCGAAATAATTCCCGCTGCAACTGTAAACAACAATAGTGCCACAATTAGCTCCACTAAGGTAAAGCCGCCTTCTCTGCGAAGAAGATTAACGAATTTTCTCATCGGTAATATATCCCTCCACAACAGATTCACTTTCAGGTCCGCCAGAAGAATCCGCTCTGCTGACTTTGACCAACACAGGTAACAAATATACTGCCATATTTTGTTTCTCCGGATCACTAGATTCCAAGCTTTGGTTATGTAGATCACGCTGATATTTAATATCTATTTGATAGTTCACACCATTTATTGCAGGATTCAAAACCTGGTTCAAGATTTCTGTATCCTGAACAAGCCCCTTGTAATCCTCACATTTCAGAGAATCATCCGTATCCTTTTGGCATTTCGCCGCCTCTATCGCATCATGATTCTGCTTTATAAAAAATTCCTTCATCGCCTTAAAATCCTGCTTCTCCACATAAAACAGCGCGTTCCGCGCCAGATTGACCATAATCGTTTTGTTCTGGTTCGATTTAGAGTAACTCATGGCGTTAGTAAAGTAAGACGTAAGCACCAGAGAAACTATCGATAAAATTACAATAGCGGCCAGAACTTCGATTAACGTAAATCCTTTTTCCTGCTTTAGGCCCGGTTTCATCCTACTTTCCGCCTCTCGCCTATGAAAATACTTTTCGTATTTGCACGTTTTTCCTAAATTTTCTACTTCCATTATATTCTCTCATATCCAGCTACAGCAATCCTCAAAACCCTTATAATTCAGATATTTCTACAATATCTCTCACTTTAGGTCTATGCTATGATTTGGAAAGAGAGGAGATGAATGAAATGGCTTTAATAGAGTGCAAATTTTATTCTGAAGTACTAGGTTTGAATACCTCAATGACTGTAATTTTGCCGCAAAAAACAACTACACAAATCGGGATGAGTAATGTAACAAGAGGTGATCTTCACCCTACTTTGTATTTACTGCATGGCTTGTCTGACGATGATTCGATCTGGCTGCGCCGGACTTCCATAGAACGGTATGTAGCGGAGATGGGGATAGCTGTGGTAATGCCGAATGTGCACCGCAGTTTCTACACAGATATGGCGATGGGAGGCCGTTATTGGACCTTCATTAGTGAGGAGTTGCCGATGCTGGCGCGCTCATTTTTCCCGCTTTCCGATAAACGCGAGGAGAATTTTGTAGCCGGGTTGTCGATGGGTGGTTATGGAGCAATTAAGCTGGGACTGCGTAAACCCGAGTCTTTTGCAGCGGCAGCGAGTTTGTCTGGAGCACTTGATATGGCGCATAATTTCTTGAACGGGGAAGGTGCTACCACTAAAAGTAAAGAATACGAAATGATCTTCGGAAAAGAAGATACCGCCGGAACGCCGGAAGACCTTCTTTGGCTGCTTGAGGAAGTGAACCGCTCCACGGGACCAAAACCAGCTTTGTATCAATGCTGTGGCACAGAAGATTTCCTATATACCGATAACTTGAGATTCCGCGATGCCTGCCAGGCAACCTCACTTTCTTTAACCTATGAAGAAGGTCCGGGGACACATGAATGGGGATACTGGGATGCCAAAATCCGCGATGTGCTGGCATGGCTACCTTTAAAAAGTAACTAGCTGTACCTAATAGACAACAAAAAGATGCAGCCATAAGCTGCATCTTAATATCTGTTCTACTCAGATTACCCTCTTCGGAGGGTTCTTTTTAATTATAAGGACGCCGAAGGCAATTATGCTTGTTTGGTGATATTTTTAAATAATCCAGTCTGTTCTGTGATTCCTTTTTCAGCAGCAAATCTTTCAATACTCGATGCACCAAAGAATCCGTCTATGCCTTCTGTCCGTTCAATTACGTACGCCGCATCTTCCGGCTCTGCAATCGGTCCACCGTGACAAATCACCATAATATCTGGATTTACTGCTTTCCCTGCTTTAATAATCGCTTCGATTCTTTCTACACAATCATCCAATGTCAGAGCGGTCTTAGCTCCAATTGTACCTTTGGTAGTCAAGCCCATATGTGCCACCAAAATATCTGCGCCTGCTTCTGCCATGGCTTTTGCTTGCTCAGGATCAAATACATAAGGAGTGGTGAGCATATCCAATTCATGCGCAGCTCTAATCATATCTACTTCTAAACCATATCCCATGCCGGTCTCTTCTAGATTCTGTCTGAACACGCCATCGATCAAACCTACGGTTGGGAAGTTTTGCACGCCGCTAAAACCTTGTTCCTTAAGTTGTTTTAAATAAACTTCCATTACTCTAAAAGGGTCCGTTCCGCATACGCCTGCCAATACAGGGGTGTTTTTAACAACAGGCAATACTTCCGAGCCCATTTCGACTACAATTTGGTTGGCATCCCCATAAGATAATAACCCTGCCAGTGATCCCCGGCCTGCCATTCTGTATCTTCCTGAATTATAAACAATCAGCATATCCGCTCCGCCAGCTTCGCTGCTTTTTGCAGTAATTCCAGTGCCGGCTCCCACGCCTAAAAGAATCTTTCCATTTGCCACTTCTTCTCTAAACTTCGCCATGATTTCAGTTCTTGTATTTTTGTTCATGTGTAGCGCCTCCATTTAAATATTTATTTATCTTATAAAAGCCTTATTTGCTCATGAGATCTATTAGCTTCTGCGCTGCTGCTTCTGCAAACTCCATATCATTAATGGCACAATCCATTTCGATAACCTCGACAACATTTCTGTTTACACCATTTCTTAAGGTATCAAATAACATTTGATCTTCCTCTACCCCATAAAAAGCTTCCCCTGCAACATCAATGCCGGATATCCCTTTAAGCGGCAGCATTAACACCGTTTTCTCTTTGGCCATATTTAATTTCTCGACAAGCTTTTTGCCGATAGCTTCATTTTCTTCTACTGTTGTTCTCATCAGAGTAACTGTTGGATTGTGTTTATAAAACTTATGCCCAGCAAATTTCGCTGGTACCGTATCATAAGGACCAAAGTTGCACATATCAAGCGCGCCTACCGAGACAACCTGTGGAATATGATGTTTACCAGCAGCTTCTAACCGATGAGGTCCAGCATTCAGCACGCCGCCAATAATTTCGTCCGCCCATTCTGTTGTGGTCAGATCCAATACACCTTCAATAAAACCAGCCTCGATTAACGCTTCCATGGACTGGCCACCTACACCTGTTGCATGGAATACAAGCACTTCATAGCCTCTAGCTTCAAGATAGTTACGGGCTGCCGTCACACAGGGGGTTGTTACCCCAAACATTGTTGTAGCTATTAATGGTTTTTTCTCTATCACTTGTTTATTCTCAAATTTAAGCATACCGGCGATGGCGAAAGCTGCATTGGTAAAAATCTTTGTTGAAATAGAGTTTAGTCCAGCAACATCCACTACGGATGGCATCATGACAATATCACTAGTGCCTACATATGGAGCAGTATTCCCTGAAGCTACGGTCGAAACCATCACTTTAGGTACACCAATAGGTAATGCCCGCATACCCGGTGTTACAAGTGAAGTGCCTCCAGTGCCCCCAAAAGAGATAATTCCATCAAATTTGCCTTGCTTATATAATTCAGGTACTAATTTTTCCATACCTTTGGCTAATAATTCTGTTGCTAGTGCTCTATCTTTTTTGGCAACGAGCTCATCTATACTTACACCCGCGGCTGCTGCTACTTCTCTATTAGAGATATCCGGTGTAAAAGTGGGCTCAAACACACCTGTATGAATTGTAAATGTACCCAGCTCCAAGCTTTCCAGTAAATTTTTAATGTAGAGATATTCTTCACCTTTGGTGTCAAAAGTTCCGGCAATAGCAATCGTCTTCATTTCTTCAACCTCCTCTTCAAATATCTACAACAAGAAATATAAGGATAATGTATAATGTGAAACTTATACTTTCTTATATTAAAAAAAGCATGATCAACTTATGAGTTAATCATACTTCTTTGATTTATGGATGAAAACGCTTTTATGTCTTATGTTTTTGTGTTTATGTTAGATTTATATTGTTTTGGAGAGAACCCTTTATACTTCTTGAACATTTTGCTAAACTGCGCATAATCCTGGTATCCAACTAATGGCGCTAGCTCAGATAACTGGATAGGGTCTCTATGTAATATTTCCGCCGCCTTATCCATCCGAAATTGCACGAGATACGTTTGGAAGCTGCAGCCTACTTTTTTGGTGAACAAACTGCTCAAGTAACTTCGGGATACATGCGCCACCTTAGCTAAATCTGCAAACAAGATCTCATTCCTATAATTTTGAGCTACGTATTCTTTTACAAATTCAACATAATCATAGTGCTTTGTGATGCCGTCTAACATTTTGACCATAAAATCATCTTCATCCAGCGTCCCCGACACTTTAAAAGCTTTGGTTATATTCGTAATGGACTTCTCCGAGGGAATTCTTTCAAAAGCAGAGCCTCCGATATATCCCATCAAGTTTTGATTATTGCTGTACATATATTGCACATCAATTGGCGTTTTCACCGGACCACCGTAAACCAGCTTAATTAAATCTGGCTTTAGCTCATTGCATGTATTAAATATCTTGTCCGCTTTAACCTTGGCAGCTTCCAGAGAGAATACTTTCTTAGCGCCTAATAACCCGCCTTCTGTTAGACCTAGATGTGCACAAATAATATCCGCTCCAGCCTCAATCATCTGTGCTGCCTGGATTTCGTCAAATACAAAAGCAATGGTAAACAAACCCTTCTCATGGGCTATTCTTATGGCTTCTACTTCAAGTAGATAACCATTCCCCTCTTCTTCGAGCGCTTCTCCAAATTGACCATCTATTAAACCCACCGTGGGGTAATTATTAATGCCGGCAAAGCCTCTATTCTTTATTTCACTTATATAGGATTCCATATCTTTGGTCGGATCAGTTGCATTGAGGCCAAAAATAATAGGGATATCTCTGACCAACGGTATGATCTCTCTAGATGCAAAGTCCATCACCATATCATTGCTATTACAAAATGGTAAAATACCAGCGAGAGAGCTCCTCCCCATCTGGCGAAATTTACCCGAGTTTAACATCAGAATGAAATCAGCTCCACCCTGCTTCGCATACTTTGCCGTTATACCAGCACCGGTGGCTACTCCAATAATATGATTGCCTACTTTTAATTCCGATCTAAGCTCGTCTAGGATTTGCTCTCTGTTCATACCTACGAACCCTCCTATCCCTAACCTAAGGATAACCGTAAAGAACACTGCTAATCCAGTCATAGTTCGTTTAGATAATAAAAAAAACCCGCCTGATACCTATAAAGGTCTGAGGCGAGATTTGATATTGATACGGTTTACAATATAGCGTCTCCGTGTTGTACAACCCATTCATTAGCTTCGTGCAATGTCAGCTCTGCCCGTTCAATTGCAGCCTTCACCTGAACGGTGGCTGTGCCGCCATAAACGTTACGAGCGTTAACTACAGCTTCCGGTTGAAGAACAGCATAGATATTCTCGTCGAACAGCGGTGAGAATTGCTTGAACTCTTCCAGCGTCAAATCCAACAAGAATTTGCCTTCGTTGATGCAGTAGAGTACCGTTTTCCCAATTACCTCATGCGCTTGGCGGAAAGGAAGCCCCTTACCTACCAAGAAGTCGGCGATATCCGTTGCATTCGAGAAATCCGTGTTCACAGCTTCACGCATACGACCTTTGTTCACCTTCATAGTGGAGATCATTGGCGCGAACAATTGCAGTGCACCAGTCAGCGTAGTAACCGTATCGAACATGCCTTCTTTGTCTTCCTGCATATCCTTGTTGTACGCCAGTGGCAATGATTTCAGTACGGTCAGCAAGCCAATCAGGTTGCCGTAAACGCGGCCTGTTTTGCCCCGTACCAGTTCTGGTACGTCAGGGTTCTTCTTCTGCGGCATAATGCTGCTGCCTGTGCAGAAAGCATCATCCAGTTCTACAAAGCTGAACTCTGTGCTGCTCCACAGGACCAGTTCCTCACTGAGTCTGGATAGATGTGTCATGATAAGGGAAGCATTCGCCAAGAACTCCACGATGAAATCGCGGTCGCTGACAGCATCCAGACTGTTCTCATACACACTGTCAAAACCCAGTTGTTCCGCTACAAAATGACGGTCAATCGGGAAGGTCGTTCCCGCAAGCGCTCCTGCTCCGAGTGGCAGCACGTTGATCCGTTTGTAGCTGTCCGTCAGACGTTCTGCATCGCGGCGGAACATCGATACGTAAGCCAGCAAGTGATGAGCAAACAGAATCGGTTGTGCCCGTTGCAAATGCGTATAACCAGGGATGATGGTCTCCACATTGTCTTTTGCTTGTTCGATCAAAACTTCCTGCAGCTCATGCAGCAAACTAACTAGCTCAACTACACGGCCACGTAAATAAAGGTGCATGTCCGTCGCCACTTGATCGTTACGGCTACGTCCTGTGTGCAGCTTACCACCAACTGGACCGATTTCCTCGATCAGATGTTTTTCAATATTCATATGGATGTCTTCATCCGATACTGAGAAAACGACCTCTCCAGCATTAACCTTGTCCAGCACTTTGTTCAGACCTTGTTTGATTGTTTCCACGTCTTCTTGTGGAAGGATTCCGCATTTGCCCAGCATCGTGACATGTGCCAGACTGCCTTGCACATCCTCTTTGGCCAAAGCCTTATCAAAGCCAATGGAAGCCGTATATTCCTCCACCAGCTTGTTCGTTCCTTTAGTAAACCGTCCGCCCCAAAGCTTGCTCACCTATTGTTCCTCCTCTTGGACGCCAGAGGGCCGCTCCTATCCTGACGGGAGGAACGGCCTTCGGGGTTGCCCGTTTAAGTTTATGTTATCGTACTATTTAGAAGCTCCATTTACACCTGTAGAAACTTTAAGGCGCAATGCGTTCAAGTGAATAAAACCAGTGGCATCCCCTTGATCATAAGCTTGTGTAGGATCAGCTTCCATCGTTGCAATCTCAGGATTGTACAGGCTGACTGGGCTCTTCACTCCAGCGCCGATGATGTTGCCTTTGTACAGTTTAAGACGAACAGTACCCGTTACATTTTGTTGGCTCTGTGTTACAAGAGCTTGCAGTGCGATACGCTCTGGAGCGAACCAGAAACCGTTATACACCAAAGTGCTGTAACGAGTGATCAGGCTGTCACGCAGGTTCATCACTTCACGGTCCATCGTGATGGATTCCATTTTGCGATGAGCGACGAACAGGATTGTTCCACCTGGAGTCTCATACACGCCGCGGCTCTTCATGCCGACAAAACGGTTCTCAACCATATCCACACGCCCGATACCGTGTTTACCACCTAGCTCATTCAGTGTCTCCATAACTTGAAGTGGGGATAAGGATTCACCATTCAGGGCTACACAGTCTCCCTTAACGAATTCGAGCTCCAAATATTCCGCTTCATCCGGAGCATCCTCAGGAGCGTTGCTCAGCAGGAACATTCCTTTGTTCTCTGGTGCACTTGGATCGAACCAAGGATCTTCCAATACGCCGCTCTCATAGCTGATGTGCAGCAGGTTACGGTCCATCGAATACGGCTTCGCCGCAGAGGCTTGTACCGGAATATCATTAGCTTCCGCATAAGCGATCATTTCCGCACGACCTGGGAATTGATTGCGGAACTCTTCTAGACGCCAAGGTGCAATCACCTTAATGTTCGGAGCCAATGCAGCTACACCAAGCTCGAAACGGACTTGGTCGTTCCCTTTGCCTGTCGCGCCGTGCGCGATAGCCGTTGCGCCTTCAGCGATGGCGATATCTACCATGCGCTTGGCGATCAATGGACGAGCAATACTAGTTCCGAGCAAGTATTGGCCTTCATAAAGGGCACCAGATTGGAACATTGGATAGATGAAATCGCTAGCGAACTCATCGCGCAGGTCGTCAATGTATACTTTCGATGCGCCAGTAGCGAGTGCTTTTTCCTCCAAACCGTCGAGCTCTTCCTTTTGGCCGATATCAGCAGTGAAGGCAATGATCTCCGCGTCATAAGTTTCTTTAAGCCATTTTAAAATAACAGATGTATCCAATCCGCCGGAATAGGCGAGTACAATTTTTTCTTTAGCCATGGTGTGGCAACTTCCTTTCGTGTGGGCTATATAAATTAAAATAAACGTGCCTTTGCCAGCACTCTGACGATAAATCGCAATTACACTGAATATTTGGACTTCCGGTCGCTGTTATCATCAGATTTCTTTTATTTCAGACCGCATTGTGCGGATAAAATCTGATGATAAAGGCGAACGCTACGCTCCTACAGTTCCAAAAATTCCGCTCCATTACTCCATCGTCCAAAGTCTAACTTCGCCCAACATTAATTCAATTTATATAGTGATTTATATTTTATATTTTTTAAATTCCTTAACTCATCAACGCAGCCATTAAAGCTTTTTGCGCATGCAGGCGGTTCTCAGCCTGATCAAAGATCACCGAGTTAGGGCCGTCAATCACGCCTGTGCTGACCTCTTCCTCACGGTGGGCTGGCAGGCAGTGCAGGAAGAGATAATCGCTCTTAGCGCCTTTTACAAGCTCCTCATTAACCTGATAGTCCTTGAATGCCGCTTCACGTGCCTTTTGCTCCTCCTCGAAGCCCATACTCGCCCATACATCTGTATAAATGACGTCAGCGTCTTGTACAGCTTCTTGCGGGCTGCGAGTGACCACAATCTTCGCTCCGGTTTCTTTAGCGATCTCACGAGCTTCTGCGACAACCGCTGCATCTGGCTCATAACCTTCCGGTCCGGCGATAGATACGTCCACGCCCAGCTTAGCTCCGCCAATCATTAAGGAATGCGCCATATTGTTGCCATCGCCCATGTAAGCCAGCTTCAGGCCTTTGAGCTTTCCTTTGTGCTCATAAATCGTTTGATAATCCGCCAGCACTTGGCAAGGATGTGCCAGGTCACTAAGACCGTTGATTACGGGAATAGAGGCATAACGAGCGAGATCTTCAACCTTGTCATGACCGAAGGTACGGATCATAATCCCGTCGAGATAACGCGACATTACTTGCGCTGTATCTCCAACAGTTTCTCCGCGTCCCAGCTGGATATCATTTTTGCTCAAGAAAAGGGCATGCCCTCCCAGCTGATACATTCCAACTTCAAACGACACACGTGTACGTGTAGAGGATTTTTCAAAAATAAGTCCAATCGTCTTTCCCTTCAGCGGCTGAAATTCTTCGCCATTTTTCTGCTTCTTCTTCAGCTCAATCGCCGAATCAATCAGATACGTAATTTCCTCCGGGCTGTAGTCGTTCAGCTCCAGTAAATCACGGCCTTTCAGTTGCTGCGCAATGTTGTGCTTGTTACTCTGTACGCCCTGACTCATGAGCTTACCTCCCCGTTTGCTTGTTTAGCATAAGTATGAATGAGTTCGCATAGGATGTCCACCGCTTGGTCGATCTCCTCTTTGCTTACATATAGATTAGGCAGCAGACGAAGGACATTAGGACCGGCTGTCACGAACAACAGGCCTTTCTTTTGTCCAGCCAGTACAATATCGCCCACTGGGGATTGACATTCAATCCCGATCAACAGCCCTTTACCACGGATATCCTTCACAAAAGAACAGTCCGCCAGCTTCTCTTTCAAAAGATCTGTCAGGTACTTACCCATATCTTCGGCGCGCTGTGGAAGCTCATCTTCCAGCATCGTCTCAATCGTCGCTGCCATAACAGCTGTTGCTAGCGGTGTTCCCCCGAAGGTGGACGCATGGCTGCCCGCTGAGAAGGCTTCACGCAAATACCCTTTGCCAAGCATTAAACCTGCCGGGAACCCGCTAGCTATCCCCTTAGCCAAGGTGAAAATATCCGGTTCAATTCCATAATGCTGATGAGCGAACAGCTTGCCTGTACGTCCCATACCTGTCTGTACCTCATCTACAATCAGAAGCAATCCGTGTTTCTTACACAAGGCCACTACAGCGTTCAAGAACTCAGGTTCTACCTCAAGCACGCCACCCTCTGCAAGCACCATCTCCAGCATGATAGCAGCTGTATGATCTCCGATAGCAGCTTCTAACGCTGGGAGATCATGCAAGGGTACGGTCTTGAAACCTGCTGGAAGCGGCAGGAACCCTTCTTTCACCTTTTGCTGGCCTGTAGCTGTTA
This sequence comes from Paenibacillus sp. FSL H7-0323, assembly GCF_038002725.1. Taxonomy (NCBI): domain Bacteria; kingdom Bacillati; phylum Bacillota; class Bacilli; order Caryophanales; family Paenibacillaceae; genus Paenibacillus; species Paenibacillus sp. FSL H7-0323. The sequence goes on from NZ_JBBODB010000001.1 coordinate 4,401,549, forward strand.
GTGTGGCCAGTGTACGTCCATGGAAGGATTGTTCGAATGTGATAACCTCATAACGGTCGACACCCTTAATCTTCTGATGGTAACGGCGGGCCAGCTTAATAGCAGCCTCATTCGCTTCTGCCCCGCTATTGCAGAAAAACACTTGATCAGCGCAGCTATTCTCTGTCAGAAGGTTGGCAACTTTATCTTGTCCCGGAATATGGAACAGATTCGAGACATGCCAGAGCGTATCAATCTGATCCTTCAGCTTAGCGCCGACTTTTTCAGGAGCATGACCTAGACTGGTCACAGCCAATCCACTGGTGAAATCCAGATACTTATTGCCTTTATCATCCCATACCCAGGTGCCCTTGCCTTTAACTAAGCTGAGATCATATCTGGCGTAAGAAGGGAACACTGCACTCAGCTTGCTTGTTGCAACATCCGGTGTACCTGGTCCTACTGTATCGGTCTGCTGTGCCCCTGCTTGCGAATCCAACTCCGCTTGTGTAAGCTTGCTCATTCTAAGTCACTCTCCCATCGGCTGCTCCTGTGAACAGGCTGCGCCTCTAATTTGTATTCATCTATGATTCTACGAACGAATAATACGTGTACCTATCGCTTCACCTTGCAGGACTCGACTAAGCACCCGTGGTTCTTTTCCATCCACAATGATAACCTCTGATACGCTGCCCTGAATGCAATCGATAGCTGCCCGCACTTTGGGGATCATGCCACCGTAGATTTCCCCACTTTCGATCAAGGCTTCGATTTCCTGTACAGTAACGGAGGGAAGCACAATCTTTTCACCTTCCACTGTACTCATGATGCCTGGCACATCTGTGACGACGATCATTTTGGGAGACTCCACATAGGAAGCAACTGCCCCTGCTGCCGTATCTGCGTTAATATTGTAGCGCTGACCTGCTGCATCTACTCCGATAGGTGCAATGACAGGAATATAACCCATCCCAACAATACCAGTTATGATCTCAGCCTTAACTTCCGTTACTTCTCCTACCAAACCTACTTCGGCGCTGTTTGCCACTGGTTTAGCAATAATCATATTGCCATCGATGCCCGAAAGCCCCAGAGCTAGACCGCCGCTCCCTTGAATTCGCCGGACAATCTCCTTGTTTATACTTCCTGCCAGCGTCATCTCTACAACATCTAGTACTTCCTCGGTGGTTACTCGCAGGCCATTCACAAAGCTGCTTTCAATGCCCAGTTTCGCTAGATTCTCGGAAATGGCTGGCCCTCCACCATGAACAATCACTGGCTGAATGCCCTCCTCCTGCAAATCTCGCAAATCCTCAAAAAAAGATTCAGGTAGAGCCGCAAGCGTACTGCCGCCGCATTTCATTACAAACAATCCACTACCATCTAAAGCATCTATAAGTTCAAGCTCGCTATTTAGCGTCATATGATCGGTATCCTTCCCTTATGGGCTTAACACGCCATAAATTAAGTGCGATATGCGGCGTTAATACGCACATAATCGTAAGTTAGGTCACAGCCCCAAGCCGTTGCTTTCCCGCTTCCATCATGCAGATCTACAGTGATCAGCACAGTTTCACTTTTTTGCAAATAGGTCAAAGCCTTTTCCTCGTCAAAAGCAACTGGCTTCGAGTGCAAAAGCACCTCAATATCCCCTAACGAAATGTTCACATGCTCCGGCGATACCGGAACACCCGCGCGTCCAACCGCAGCAATAATCCGCCCCCAGTTCGCATCCGCTCCAAAAATAGCAGATTTCACTAGACTAGAACCAACCACTGTCTTGGCAATCGCTGCCGCCGCCTCATCATGAACAGCACCATTCACTTGAACCTCAATCAGGTGAGTTGCACCTTCGCCATCTCGAGCAATCGCTTTGGCAAGCGTCTGGCACACATAAGTGAATCCAGCAGCAAAAGCGTCCCAATCCGGATGCAGCCGTGTCAGCTTCTCATTACCGGCAAGCCCACTCGCCATCGACACTAACATATCATTGGTGCTAGTATCTCCATCGACTGTAATCATATTAAAAGTAACATTCGTAGCTGAACGCAGAAGACTAAGTAAATCCTCCGCTGCAATATCAGCATCTGTGGTCATAAAGCCAAGCATGGTAGCCATGTTAGGATGGATCATCCCTGAGCCCTTTGCAGCTCCGGCAATTGTAACTTCTACACCGCCAACGAGCACCTTCACGGCAATCTCTTTTTTAACTAAATCAGTGGTAAGTATAGCTTGGCAGAATTCCTCCGCGCCAATAGCTCCTCCATCCAGCTTCTCTGGTATTGCAGTGATCCCGCTACGTACGCAGTCCATCTTTAACAGTTCACCGATAACTCCAGTCGAAGCAACAGCCACATCATTAACGGCCACACCTAAATGCTGAGCCGCAGCAGCGCGCATCTCATAAGCATCTGCTTCACCTTGTTCGCCTGTGCAGGCATTGGCATTCCCGCTGTTCACGATAACCGCCTGCAATACTCCGTTCGAAAGGCTTTCCCGAGTCACTTTCAGCGGAGCCGCCTGAAAAACATTCGTCGTATACACGGCCGCAGCCGTTGCCGGAACTTCACACAGAATCACTCCGAGATCGTTGCGATCTGTTTTTTTCAATCCACAATGCAATCCTCCGGACCTAAAACCCTTAGGTGAAGTGATGCTTCCACCCTCCAAGGTGGTAAATAACTCAATCTCGCTCATATTATTTGTACCGCTGATCCTTATGGATACACTGGTGTGTAGCCGAGGCCAAGGGTTTCCTCCCATCCCATCATCAAATTAAGGTTCTGTATTGCCTGCCCTGCCGCACCTTTTACAACATTATCAATGACGGAGACTATGGTCACCCGCCCTGTACGAGCATCTGTTGCAAATCCGATATCACAATAATTAGAGCCGCTAACTTCTTTTGTCGCCGGAATCACACCTACATCACGCACCCGCACATATGGCCGGCCCGCATAATATTCACGGTACAAATTCACAAAATCCTGCTCCGTATAATTGTCCGTCATCCCTGCATACATCGTACTCATAATTCCCCGGCTCATCGGCACGAGATGTGTGGTGAACGTTACCGTTACCTTTTCTCCAGCAACCTCTGTGAGTGTCTGCTCAATTTCTGGTATATGTTGATGCTTATTGATTTTATAAGCTTTAAAGTTCTCATTAATCTCTGCATAATGTACCATCAGGCTTGTTCCGCGTCCTGCTCCAGTAACTCCTGATTTCGCATCAATAATAATACTGTCGTGCTTAATCCAACCTGCCTGAATTGCAGGAATTAGTCCAAGAAGTGTAGCTGTAGGGTAACAGCCTGGATTAGATATAAAATCAACCCCAGCCGCACGCTCTCCAAACACCTCGCAAAGTCCGTATACAGCCTGCTCTAGATATTCATCAGCCGGAGCGGGATGTTTATACCAGTGCTCATACTCTGCACCATCCTTCAATCGGAAATCACCGGACAGATCCACGACCTTAAGTCCAGCTTCCAGCAGCTGCGGCACCAGCTTTGCGCTCACACCCGACGGCGTTGCCGTAAATACCACATCCGCCCGCTCAGCCATTTGAGCCGGGTCAACGCCATCCAGCCTTCGATCAATGATGCCCGTCAAATGCGGAAAACCTTCCTCTATAGCATCCCCTGCGCTTGATGAGGAAATTACCGAAGTAATCTCTACCTTAGGATGACTTTGTAGCAGCCGAATCAGCTCTACGCCCCCATAACCCGTTGATCCAACAATCGCCGCTCTCAGCTTGCCCTCCACTGTCATCCCCACTTCCTGCTTATCATGAATTATAATAAATAATATAATGCATACCGTCTTAGAAATATGTATTATTATACGACTCAATTAATATAAATACAACACATAGTGTTAACTTTCTTTATTCCTAAATATAATTCTATTTACAAAAAAAGAGAAGCATAGCTTCTCCTTTAGGAGAAATTACACTTCTCTTTTAAAGCCTTCACCCAGCACCTCATGCGCCTCAGTGATAATCACAAAAGCACTAGTATCTACCGATTGAACAATCGCTTTTAATCTGGAAACCTCATTCTGACCTACTACAACCATTAGCACCGTACGCTCATCACCAGTATAACCGCCATGTGCATCCAGCTTCGTCAGACCCCGATCCAGATCATTCAAAATCGCCTCAGATATTTCTTCCGTCTTGTCCGAGATTATGTAAGCCACCTTTGTATAACGGAAGCCTACCTCTATCGCATTAATGGCCTTACCTGTAACAAACAGACCGATCAGTGCATACAGTGCTTGTTCCATACCCAGTATAAAAGCAGCCAGCACAATGACCGTCCCGTCCAGCAGCACTACAGAAATCGAGAAGCTGAGACCGGATATCTTTTGAATAATCTGCGCCAAAATAGTAAGTCCACCTGTCGAGCCCCGTCCGCGGAACACAAGACCTAACCCCACCCCCACACAGATACCGCCATAAATGGAGGCTAAGAGTGGATTGGTGGTAGGTGCAGGCAAATCTTTTGTCAACAAGATAAAGAGCGGCAACACAAAGCTCCCAAGGAGCGAGCGAACTCCGTATTGTTTACCCAAGAAGATTACCCCGAGTACAAACAACGGAATATTAAGCGCCCATTGCGTAAATGCCGGCTCAGCCCCAAACCAAGCTTCAGCCAATACCGACAGACCGGATACACCACCAGAAGCAATATGATTAGGCAGAAAAAAAAGATTAAACCCCAGCGCTGTAACTAGCGATCCGAGCAAAATTAACATCGTATCCACCACATGTCGGAGTGGCCCATTCAGAGGAATCAGTGGGGGTTTATTACGTGAATTGACTTTTTGCATTTCAAAGGCTCTCCTTAAAGTGTCATCTTGCTCTACGAAAGAAGAAACGGCCATCCCATCCTAATCCATGAATGGTATCCGTTTCCCCCGAAACTTTCTCTTTTATTCTGCCTCAATCTTGATCTGGCTACGCAGGTAACCATCAATGAATACATCAATATCTCCGTCCATCACAGAACCCACATTCCCCGTTTCCACGGAAGTACGGTGATCCTTAACCATGTTATACGGATGGAATACATAGGAACGGATCTGACTGCCCCAAGCAATATCGGATTGCTCGCCGCGAATCTCATCCAAATGCTGTTGCTGTTCTTGCAGTTTACGCTCATACAACTTGGAACGCAGCATCTTCATTGCTTGCTCGCGGTTTTTGATCTGTGAACGTTCGTTCTGACAGGTTACCACCACACCCGTAGGTAAGTGGGTAATCCGCACCGCAGAGTCTGTGGTATTAATATGCTGTCCACCCGCGCCGCTCGCCCGATACGTATCGATCTTCAAATCCTCAGTACGAATTTCAACTTCTACATCATCGGCAATTTCCGGAACGACATCACAGGATACAAAAGAGGTATGCCGTCTGCCCGAAGAGTCAAACGGAGAAATCCGTACTAGCCGATGTACACCTTTTTCAGCTTTCAGATATCCGTAGGCGTTGAAGCCTTTAATAAGTAATGTGACACTCTTGATTCCCGCTTCATCACCCGGTAAGTAGTCCAGCACCTCAACCTTGAATCCACGTTTTTCAGCCCAACGGGTATACATCCGCAGCAGCATCTGGCCCCAGTCTTGGGATTCCGTACCGCCCGCACCCGGATGGAGCTCAAGAATAGCATTCAGCTTGTCATACGGCTGGTTAAGTAGCAATTGCAGCTCGAATTCATCCACTTTGCTGCCTAAACTGCTGATCGTCTCCCCAATCTCTGCCGCAAGATCTTCATCGCCCTCTTCATCCGCAAGCTCTGCCATCATCGCAGCATCGTCGTATTCTTGTTGCAGCTTCTCGTATTGATCCACGGACGATTTCACGGCATTCATCTCGCCGATCACGCTCTGTGCCTGCTCTGGATTATCCCAGAAGCCTGGAGCAGCCATTTTTTCTTCAAAGTTCGAGATCATCTCTTGCTTAAGATCTAAGTCAAAGAGACCCCCTAAGGTCAGTTAGTTTCTTGCCTATTTCACGCAGATCCTGCTTTACATTAGCTTCAATCATATGGTCACTTCACCTTTCAAAATAGGTTGTTACGGTCTTCGCTATTGGAAAGTTAGTAATGAGTGAATGTTCAGCCATTCCGAGAAGGATTGGACTTCCGATCGCTGTTGTTTCCAGATTCCTTGAATTGATAACCGCATAGCGGTTGGAATCCCGAAATAAAGGCGAACACTCCGTTTCTCCAGTTCCAAACCTTCTCTCCATTCCACATTCACTCAAAGTGCTAAATATCCAAAAAAAGCGACTGGGCCGTAAACGGGGATACCCCCGGGCCCAGCCGCTCTTTATGGTTAGTATACCCATAGAGATCAGGGTTAAAGACTTACATCTTCAACACCTGAATATGAGCGCTACTAAACGTTTGTCTTATGCGTTTTGACCGTGGCAGTTCTTGTACTTCTTGCCGCTTCCGCAAGGGCAAAGATCATTACGACCAGCTGCCGCCTCAACATGTACCGGACGTTTCTCAGCAGGTTCGCTGTTAGTGGAAATTTTATTTTCCTCTACAACGGATTGACGCTCCTGATTTGTCTCGATGTGAGCCTTCATAATATAAGTAGCTACTTCTTCTTGAATCGTAGCCGTCATAGTATTAAACATTTCGAAACCTTCGAATTGATACTCGCGAAGTGGATCTGTACCACCGTAAGCACGTAGGTGAATCCCTTGACGCAATTGATCCATCGCATCGATATGATCCATCCACTTGCTGTCCACGGAGCGCAGCACAATTACCTTCTCGAATTCACGTACCAATTCTGAACCCAGACGTTCTTCACGAGCAGCATATTTCTCAAGTACACGTTCAAAGATGTACTCAATGATCTCTTCTGCTTCCTTGCCCCACAGAATATCACGAGTCAAAGCACCTTCTTCAAGCAGCTTGCTGTTTACGTAATCAGCAACTTCTTGCAGCTCCCAGTTCTCAGGAATATCATCACTGCAGTGTGCGTGAACAATACGTTCAATAACTGGCTTGATCATTTCAAGTACGATATCTTTAATATTTTCAGACTCCAGAATCTCACGGCGTTGTTTATAAATAATTTCACGCTGTTGATTCATCACGTCATCATATTGCAATACGACTTTACGAATATCAAAGTTATTACCTTCAACACGTTTCTGAGCAGATTCCACAGCACGCGTAATCATGCGGCTCTCAATCGGCTGATCTTCCTCAAACCCAAGGCGATCCATCATACTCAAAACGTTGTCAGCGCCGAAACGCTTCATCAACTCATCCCCAAGGGACAAGTAGAATTGTGTAGAACCTGGGTCTCCTTGACGACCCGCACGACCACGCAGCTGGTTATCAATCCGGCGCGATTCATGACGCTCTGTACCAATGATATGCAGACCACCAAGATCTGTCACACCTTCGCCCAGAACGATGTCCGTACCACGACCAGCCATGTTGGTAGCAATCGTAACTGTACCTGGCTGACCTGCATGTGTAATGATTTCAGCTTCCGCAGCGTGATGTTTCGCGTTAAGCACTTGGTGTCTAACGCCTTTGCGCTTCAGCATTTCAGATACGAGCTCTGAATTCTCAATCGACACTGTACCCACAAGTACAGGTTGGTTCTTTTTGTGACGCTCTACAATTTCTGCCACTACAGCGTTGAACTTACCGTTCTCACTCTTGTAGACGACATCCGGCATATCTATGCGCTGATTCGGTTTATTCGTAGGGACTTGAAGAACTTCAAGACCATAAATCTTCTTGAACTCTTCTTCCTCAGTTTTAGCTGTACCTGTCATACCGCCCAATTTGCGATACATACGGAAATAGTTCTGGAAAGTAATCGTAGCAAGCGTCATGCTCTCATTCTGTACTTCGATTTCTTCCTTCGCTTCAATCGCTTGGTGCAAACCGTCACTATAACGACGGCCTGACATTAAACGTCCCGTAAATTCATCAACAATAACGACCTCACCCTCGTTAACAACGTAATCTACGTCACGACGCATAATTACGTTTGCTTTCAGGGCTTGGACGATATGGTGATTCAAGGTTACATGACTGTGATCATACAAGTTCTCAATACCAAAAGCACGTTCAGCAGTAGCTACACCTTTTTCAGTCAAGGCTACAGACTTCACTTTGATATCAACGGTGTAGTCTTCTTCAGCTTTAAGCTTTTTCACAAAACGGTCTGCTGCAAAGTACAATTCAGTAGACTTCTCAGCTTGTCCGGAAATGATAAGAGGTGTACGTGCTTCATCAATAAGAATGGAGTCCACTTCATCAATAATACAGAAATAAAGAGGGCGCTGAACCATTTGTTCTTTATAAAGCACCATGTTGTCACGCAAATAATCGAAACCAAATTCGTTGTTCGTGCCATACGTAATATCGCAGGCGTAAGCATCTTGTTTATCAGCATGGTCCATACCGCTTAGGTTAACCCCAACCGTCATGCCCAGGAAGTTATAGATTTGTGCCATTTGTGCGCTGTCGCGCTGAGCCAAATAGTCATTGACCGTTACTACGTGTACGCCTTTACCAAGCAAAGCATTTAAGTACACTGGCAATGTTCCTACTAGAGTCTTACCTTCACCAGTCTTCATCTCGGAGATTCGGCCTTCATGCAGGGCCATACCACCAATTAACTGTACATCAAAATGCCGCATGCCAAGCGTCCGTTTGGAAGCTTCACGTACGGTTGCAAACGCCTCAGGAAGAATTTCTTCCAAGGTTTCGCCTTTCTCAATACGGGCGCGGAACTCTTCCGTCTTAGCTTTTAAAGCTTCATCGGATAGTGCTACAAATTCCGGCTCCAATCCATTAATTACATCGACTGTCTTCATGAGACGTTTAACGTCACGATCGTTTGTGTCTCCGAATATTTTCTTTACAAGTCCTAGCATGGTTAACCCCTTTCATGCAACACAGATGGTGGAACCGAGCCCATCCTCACAAAATTGAAAGGGCCATTTATAAATTCGATTCCGCTGCTTCATAAATTGTAACAGTTTGTAAGAGATGCCGCAATACAAGGTGTAACAGCCACATTTTTCATATATACGCACAAGAGCCCTATTCGCTATAAGCGAATAGGGGCTCGGTTTAAATTTCCTAGGTTCTGACTAACTCTCGAGGCCCTTTATACTTAGAGCATAACTGGCATCATTGTATCTTAGCCCTGTTCAATCAGTCCATATTTACCATCATCACGTTTGTAAACTACGCTAACTTCCGAGGTGTCGATATTGGAAAACACAAAGAAATTATGTCCTACCATGTTCATTTGCAGAATCGCTTCTTCCACATCCATCGGCTTCATCGTAAAGCGTTTGTTCCTAACCACTTCTAAATCATCATAATCTTGTTCTTCTACAGCAACAGCGGCACTAGCTCCATCCACAAACAGCGTCTTGAGTCCCTCTTGACGGAACTTACGGTTCAGCTTCGTTTTGTGTTTGCGAATTTGGCGTTCCAGCTTGTCCACAACGGCGTCTATGGAAGCATACATGTCATCGCTGCGATCTTCCGCACGAAGCGTCACGCCAGCAAGCGGAATGGTTACTTCCACCGTATGAAGGCCGCGAACTACGCCAAGCGTCACAGACCCTTCAGAGGTAGGGGGTGCTTCGAAATACTTCTCAAGTTTGCTGAGCTTCTTATCAACATACTCTCTCAAAGCGTCGGTCACGTCAATTTGTTGACCTCGAATGGTGAATTGCATGGCCACTCCTCCTTTAGTTACACCTTCATTATACCAAATTGTAAGCGCTAAGTAAAAAGCAATTCCTTACAGCCCTTACATTTAGATAACAAATGTTGTCATAGCGTTCACAAATAAAACAAGTCCGGTGAGAGCAACCAATCGCCCTACCGGACCAAAAGTAAACCTGTCGTTATTATAGTACGGATTCCACTCTTATATTCTCCGAATGAAATCACATAAGGTCAGGCTATTTGGTATGAATTTGAATGATTTCTACAGGGGACCATTGAGAACCCGATCCTGCAATAACATATACCTTATAGGCAGTATTTGCTGCTAAACCAGTTAGGGTCTGTGTACGTTTTACACCAGGAGCAAACGTAAGTGTGTCAGTCCATGGAGCAGCCAATGCAGTACCGCTACCATTTTGACCTAAAGCAATCTGCGCTGCAGTAGGTGCCTTATCATTTGCTGGCAATACTACATATCTAACTGGGGTTGTAGTGCCACCTGTCACACCATATTTAACATATACATCTGCTGTAACTGTACTAACTTGTCCCGGCTCAAAAAGCGAGATCGAGCTAGCAGTAGCTTGAGCAGTAGTCAACCGAACTGTCGTTACAGTAGACAAGTTACCAGCTGCATCCGCCAGCGTGATATATGTTGCATATTCTGTACCAGGATTCAATCCGTAAACAGAGAATGTAACCGTTGTTTCAGCTACAGTCGCAACACTACCATGGATACCACTTGCAGTCCCGTTACTAATTTGTCCTTTTTCCACCTGCAATGCAGTTGGAGCAGTTACATCAGCATTATAAGGAGCTACAACATAGTATACTGCACCAGTTACGGAAGGTGTCAGGTATACATCCGCTGTGACCGAACCAACATTACCGTAGGTTGCCCCACTTACTGTTGGCGCTGTGCTACTTTCGCCGCCACCGTTACCACCACCAGAACCTCCGCCAGTACTGCCACCTGGAGTAGCAGTTGGGGTTGGTGTAGCTGTTGGTGTCGGAGTAGCCGTTGGAGTTGGTGTAGGTGTTACACCACCACCTGTGCCACTACCAGGATAATAGATAGCTGAAGTATTGATAATACCTACAGCCTCGGCACGTGTTAACGATCTCTTAGGACCAAAGGTTCCATCTGGATAACCGTTAACAATCTTCTTTTCCACTGCGGCTGCTACAGCACCTTTTGCCCATGCTGCAATTTGTGCATTGTCTTTAAATTTGTTCGAAGTTGTATTGGTGCTCAATTTAAGTAATTTTGCAGTAATTACAGCTGCTTCTTCTCTTGTAAGCGGATTATTAGGACGGAACGTATTATCCTCGTATCCTCCGATATATCCAGCTTCCACGGCTTTAGCCACTTCACTGTAATTCCAGTTTGTGCTCTTCATGTCTTTGAAAGTTACTGTTGCTTTAGTTGTAAAACCTAACAGGCGATTTACCATAGTCACATACTCACCACGCGTAATTGCTTTGTTTGGTTTCACCGTTCCATCTGGGTAGCCTCCAAGGTAACCTCTATCTAGCCATTCCTGCAGCTGACCTTGTGCCCAGTGGCCTTGAATATCCTTAGGTACAGTTGCAGCAGATACGCTGCCGAGAGACCCCAATAACATACTAGTACCTAATATTCCGGTCATAAGACCGCGCCACATCTTCTTCATCCTGCTAATCACCCTCCTAATTGTTTTGATAGCTTAGGCTATATTGAATTTCTTCGTGAATGTAGTAACCTAGGCTAACATAGTGTGTGTCGAGGTAAGATAAACAGCTCAACGTATATCTATTACCCACCTTTTGCATAGTTCTAACATTTTCCATAAAATGAATTTACAAAATAGGCTATTTTCTTTACTAGGATTGGCTATACTAGACACATATGAACGCACAAAAAAAGGATCTTGGAAGATTCCAAGATCCCTGCTAGCGCTGTCTAAATTGCTAACCATCTACTTATATGTAGTTCGGCTTCGCCGGATGATTATAATTTGATTACGTTAGCTGCTTGTGGTCCACGTGCACCTTCAACGATATCGAATTCTACGGATTGACCTTCATCCAATGTCTTGAAACCATCAGTTTGAATCGCGGAAAAGTGTACGAATACGTCGCCACCGTCTGCAGTCTCGATAAAACCATAACCTTTTTCTGCGTTAAACCATTTTACTTTACCTTCCATTGATTAAACATTCCCTTCGTCATCAGATGAACGTGAGTCTTGCTCACAATTCGACTATACCACCGTAACTTCTTTATTGTCAATTGGAAAAGAAAATGTTTACATTCAATAATTTACCACGTAAAATAAACTATTAAATTTTCCATAAACAAGAAATAGATTCGGTACAATGATCAAAAAAAGGAGCAGACGGTATTTAATACCCGTCTACTCCTATAGTGAAACACCGATAAAATTATTTTTTGCGATCCATAAGAAAACTATCTGGGGTGTAGGCGGCCTCGTAGGCGTTGCGTTGGGTTTTGGCCTGATTCCGCTTGTGGAGCCAGTCCAGAGCCTCGTGGCAAAGAGCGTTCATGCGAGCAGTGATTTCTGAATCGTGATGCAAAATCCGTTCAATTTCGACCTTTTGCGCCTCCGTTGCAGGAACCGACAAGAACTGTCGGATGATGTCATCAATCAATTTCTGACGCTCGTTCACGAAGGACTCTAACTCCTCAAATTCTACTTCGTATAACCGCTCCAATATATTCTGCGTCAATTGCTTCAATTCTACAATAAGCTTATCTTTATCCATTAGCACTTTCCGTAGATAACGGCTCTAACCCCTGAGTTGTTGCGAGCTTCGAAGCTTGTAGCCAAGTTTCCCGCAATTCGGTTAGGTAGCCCAAAGCTTCTTCTGCCTTAACTATATCTTTACGAATATTAGCCTCAACCAGCAGAAAATTCGTATATTCATACATTGAGTATAAGTTTTTGGATATTTCATAGGTATAATCAAGGGTACTCATTAACTCGCTGATAATAGTCTGAGCTTTGCCAAGGTTAAGATTAGTCTTCTCCAAATCATGCTTTTTCAGCCCGTCCATTGCTGTTCTCACGAAACGAATTGCACCGTCATACAACATTACAACTAACTGTGCAGGCGTGGAAGTTTGGATAGATGATTGTCGGTATTTCTCATAAGGAGATGTAAGCAAGATTGTCTCACCCTTTATTTTAAGATAGTCCCAAGCTGGACATCAGGCTGGAGGACTGTGTTGTCAGCTTGTTCATTGCACTTTCCATCGCTGAGAATTGCTTATAATAACGATCTTCTACCATTTGCAGATTTTTCTGCATAGTAGTTATTCGACTATTATAACTTCTAAGTTGTTTCCCAATAACACTTTCCTCTTTAAAGGTACTATTTAAATCCATAGAGAATTTGTTAGTACCAGCGCGATCAGAGATCATATCTAAGGTGCTCGTAATGTTAGTTGCTAATTTATTAAAGATACCTGATTGTGGAGCATTTGCGGTACCTTGAAATAGATCAATAGCAAGCTGTGGATTTGCACTTAAAGCATTTTTAAGCTTCGTCTCATCCGATATAACCAACTTGCCGTTCTCCATATAGTTCCCTGTGGTTATACCAATTGCATTAAGGCTTCCAAGCTTCTCCGTTATCGCTTCTCTCATTTTTGATAGAAGATTAGTGACAATATCGTTGTTTTTGAACAAACCACTTTTAGCTTTTTCTGTCCAGCTGTCAATTTCTCCTTCTTTCATTTCCTTTTTCTGCTCATCTGACAGCGGTTTAAAGTCACGATACCTAGTTTCATTAACTTTGCTATTAAGTGCTTTTATTAAAGCGTTATAGTCCTCCATAAAACCCTTGATGGTTTCCAGCGCTTTATCTGGATCACTTTGAGTTTTAACATTGGTAGGAATGTCTGTACCGCTGCTATTGGTCACATCCAATAATGTTAGTTGAACCCCATTAATAGTAAACACGTTGCTAGTAACGTTTTTGATAGCCTCACCATTAATCGTGACTTCTGCATTCTCGCCCTTAATAACCTCTTTGATTGCATCCGTGCCCTCGGCAAAAGGTACTGCACCTTTGAATAGACCTAAAAATTCATAGGAGGCTCCACTCATTTTCACTTCTCCAGCGGAATTACCAGTAATCGTTAGTTTACCATCTACGAAATTTGCCGTCACATTGACATCTGGTTTGGTATTTATCGCTGTTACGACATCTGCTATTGTAGTGGAAGCATTAAATGAAAAGCTCTTCCCGTTAATATTAAAACTATAATATTTTGCCGGAGCAGCCGGATCAGGGTCTTTCCCATCCAGCATTTTTTGCAAATCAGCGAGTGTTTTATCACTTGTGACACCTGTGCCTGCCCCGTTAGTTTCCACCACTGTTTTCTTTGAAAAAAGCGCCAGTAATGAATTGCTACCAGCAGGGGTCTCAACTTTAACCGTTCCTTCTGCACCACCACTTTTAGAGGCGATTGATAACTTCCCTGTAATCTCATCATAACTTGCAACAGCATTAGCCTTTGTATTAGAGTTGATCGCTGCTACCAGAGAAGATATAGAAGTGAGACCATTAAACAGAGAATTACCTGCACTATCCTTAAAACTCACACCATTAATGGTGATGTCAAAGCCTTTGCTCAGATATGCAGCCTCTTCTTCTTCAGTAAGCTCTGACAAATCTACCCCGTCTAGCTGTGCTAAAGAAGTTGAACTAGGTATACCTTGACCTAAACCGGAGGTCTGAAGAGTGTTTTTGGTAGCTAGCTTAGTTACACTTATCTTCATATCGACCCCATTAGCCGTTGCAGTAGCTTCGGCTTTCACAGCGGTTGTATTACCTGTGGTCACTGCTTTATTCACATTCAAGGAGTCCGATTTTTTATATTTATCGTTCAATTTATTGGTGCGGAAATCATATAACACACTATTCAGCTCACGGTAACCTTCTCTAGTCCACTGTAATACCTGTTTATCCTGATTGAGTTTATCAAGGGGTACACGCTTAGTTGCCATCATGCTTTTGACCATACTATCAATATCCATACCTGAAAATCCATTGATTCTTGTAACCAAATCAGCACCTCCAAATGTTAGATTTTCTCGTCCACAAGTATACCGGCTATTTCCATCATTTTAGCAACAAGATCCAGCGTTTTCTCTGGTGGAACTTCACGAATGAGCTCACCGGTATCTTTATTAAGTACCTTGACCATAATATCATGCGTCTTCTCGTGGATACTGATATCTAGAGTGGTCTGAGGGCCCTGTAGAGATTTTACTGCTCGCTCGATGGTTCGGATAAGCTGTTCTTCGGCAACAGACACGTTCACGCCTTGCTTCTCCCTCAAACTCATCTCCCTAGTATCTTGAATCGGAGAGAGTGGTTTCACCTGTGATGTCGACTCTGTGCTGTGCTCTGTACCGCTAGGTCTGCTTATCGTAGAACTGGCAGTAAGTGAAAACTGTACATTCATTATCCTGACCTCCAGCGACGCTAATTTATATTGTATATATCGGTTTCATTTAGGGATAATTTAGGATTTGATGCCTGTCAAGAAAAAAAAGAAAAAAAAGCCCCGGGTTTCCCCGGAGCTTTGGTCAAACAAGAAGAAATTAACGAAGCAATTGCAGAACGCCTTGTGGTTGTTGGTTAGCTTGTGCCAACATAGCTTGTGAAGCTTGAGCAAGAATGTTGTTTTTCGTTTGTTGCATCATTTCTTTAGCCATGTCAACGTCACGAATACGGGACTCAGCTGCACTCAAGTTCTCGGAAGCAGCACCCAAGTTGTTGATGGTGTGTTCCAAACGGTTTTGCATAGCACCCAGGTTACTACGTTGGGAAGAAACTTTTTGCATAGCGTTTTGAACCGTTTCGATTGCAGTAGCTGCACCGAATTTAGAGGAAATATCAATGGACTTCACGCCAAGAGCGGATGCACGCATATCTCCAACTGAAATGAATGCAGTCTGACCAGCATTCGCACCGATTTGTGTCATGATAGAATCATCAAGGTTATTATTAGCAGCGACATCTTTACCAAATACAAAAGTCATACTTTCTCCGACCTTCATGTTTGCATTCAAATCCCCAACTGCTAGTGTAGTTGCACCACCAGTAAGAATATTAGCACCAAAAGTAAGTGTGTTTTCATCAGTTATTGTGATGTCAGTAGAAGCTTTACCGTCTGGTCCAATAATTTTGTAATCAGTAGCATCAAATGCTCCTGCTGTTCCATTTGTTCCAGTTCTTACGATCATGTAAGCACCGTCAACGTTAGATTTCGTTCCTGTAACACCAGCAGCGGTATTTAATCCAGCCAATGCAGTCGCATTGATTGTAACACCGGAGTTATTGTTAACTTTAGCAGTACCTGCTACTGCTTCAGTTACACCTTTTGCAGAACCATCCAACAATTTCTTGGTATTGAACTCAGTAGTGTTACCGATACGGTCCAATTCAGTAACCAATTGTTTAACTTCGGATTGAAGTTCTTTACGGTCAGCATCTGTATTGGTATCATTGGAAGATTGAACAGCCAATTCGCGCATACGTTGCAGGATGCTGTGAGATTCGTTCAAAGCGCCTTCAGCAGTTTGAATCAAAGAGATCGCATCTTGTGAGTTTTTGGAAGCCATATCCAAACCGCGGATTTGACCGCGCATTTTTTCGGAGATTGCCAGACCGGCAGCATCGTCACCGGCACGGTTGATACGAAGACCGGAAGACAATTTCTCGATATTTTTGTTTGTGTTAGCTGTGTTAGTAGTCAGTTGACGGTGAGTGTTCATCGCCGCGATATTGTGGTTGATAATCATTTGATATTTCCTCCCTGAAATTAAGTTAGTTCCACATCCATGTGGTAAACGCCGATCCATTAAGGTCGGCCGCCCTGCCGGCTCAGCGTCTAATACATATATCGACGGTATGCACCCAACTGTTTAGAGCAAATCGAAGTTTTTTTGAAATTTCTTGGTTAAATTCTCCAAAATAAAATAAAAAACCTGAATCTGCGATTAAGCAGTCCCAGGTTCTGGATTATGTGTGTGCTACATGTAAATTATTCATTCTTATTTACACCACGAAGTCGATGGATCAATGCATTCAGATCAGACTGCTGAGGAGCGACAGACTCACGGTTAGCCTCTTGGATCGAGAGATATACCTCTTTACGAAAAATATCGACATGTTTTGGTGCAGAAATGCCAACCTTTACTGTGTCACCTTCCACGCTTAAGATTGTCAGCTCGATCTGATCTTGAATAACAATGGACTCCCCTTTTTTACGGGAAAGTACGAGCATATCATCCACCGTCCTTTCCATCGATAACTGGTTGCTCTTGCAGTAGGCTATGCTTCGTATGATAAGGCGCTTTATGCAGCACGATTTGTTTACCAGAATGTCCTACAGGATTCAAAACAATAGGAGCAAGAAGATTAATCGTGGACTGCTCAGCTTCTTCCTTCAGTGTAATAACGCACCTAACGATAACCTCATTGTCTATACCTAGTTCTTCTGCTTCGTCATCCGGCAACTCAAACTCATAGGACGGATAAAAAACAAATGGATCACCCAGAAGAAAGGATAGTCCCTTGCTTCTTATTGACTGCAAATACCAAAACGGCGTCTCCGCCATCGCGATCAAAGCAAAATCTGTTTCTTCATCAAAACCAGGTAGTCCTTTGGGAAAATGATATAATTGTTCCTCATCTACTTCCAGTTTACCCCAAGATAATGTTTCTATAATCAAGTTATTCACTCCTCAAAAGTTTTGCTGCGCAAAACTAACTTCTTACGAAAGCCTACTACATTATATATAGCACAAAAGCTATAGAGGCGCTTGGCACATCTATAGCTCATGAAGCTACAATTGAACATTCAATTCTGGTGGAATAAACTGAATCGAAGCGTATTGCTGCATATAAATATTTAACTTGCCACGGGTATATTCAATTTCCGGATTATGTATCTCCACCTGAATATCCACTTTTGCGGCTCGATAATCAATTTGTGGGGCTCTTGTTTCAATGTGAATATCCACATTATCGTAGGATGCCGGGCCGCGAACCTCCGGAAAAGAATTGGGCTCGGTATCTGTACCGTAAACTTCTGCAATCGTATTACCAGGTCTAAAAAACTCAGCCATCCGATTCCCTTGCTCGACCTTTTTGGCAATGCCCTGAAGGTATAACTGCTGAATCCCAGAATAAATCCGTTTGTTCATATCCAGCATCTTTCCACCGTTATAAGCCTCCCAAGCACGGGACTGATCTATTGTCAGCTCAGGCCTAGTGGATTGAACTGTTAGTTCACCCGGTGTAGTTGTTACACTAAATTCCGCCTTAGGCTGAGTGATTGAATATGTGCCCGGATCAGCGTCAATACCTAACAGAGCAGGAGTCTGACGAATTTGTAAGATTGGTTGCAGCAACGTGAACCACCTCAGTTATCTGATAAAGTCTACAAGCGAAGTAGATATAATCTTTGCACCCACGGATAAGGAGGCATTATAGATATTCTCTTGAATCTTTGAATTCATAATCAAACCTTCGTAGTCAGCATCTTCAGTCTTGGCTTGAAGATCCGTTAAGTTCACATTCAAATCACTAAGCCGATCCTGCATCAATTCAACACGATTGGTTTTGGCTCCTATTTCAGAGCGAGCCGACAGAATTTTTTCCGTCCTTGTATCAATTGAAGTGAGCTGGGCCGATATTCCTTTGGAATCACCGGACTTCAAGGCACTTGATAATTGATTAATGATTGCAAACAAATTATCTGCATCTCCCGTATTACCGAATACGTCATTCCCTGTCTTACTGATAGGCATGCGCACACCTTCACCTACAATAAATTGAATCTGCCCAGTATCCGTTGTAATCGGCTTAGATACATCGTAAGTACCGTCCGTGCCCAAAACAAAATCATAAGGTTTGGTGGAGTATTGCTCACCATTAAAGATATATTTACCGTTCAGCGTACTATTAGAAATATCCACAAGTTGCTCTTTTAACTGCATCAATTCCTCATTGATACTATCCAATGCTGACTGTGGATTAGTCCCTGTCGCAGCCTGTACGGACAGTTCGCGAATCTTTTGAACAACATCTCCGGCCTGTCCTAGAACTGTATCATTGTAATCAAGCCATGAAAGTGCGCTATCTACATTCTTAGTATATTGTTCATTAGAGGAAAGCTCCGCACGGTAGCGCAGGGAATACGTGATCCCTACCGGATCATCGGAAGGCTTGTTGATCTTGCGTCCGCTGGAAAGCTGTAGCTGTGTATCGTTCATCGTACGTGCATTACGGTTTAAGTTAAGCAGAAGCTGTGAATTCATCATGTTAGAGGTTACTCTCAACATACGCTATATCTCCTTTTATCTGCCGACTGTGCCGGTGGAATTGATCAATTTGTCGAGCAGTTCATCAAAAGTAGTCATAAAACGCGCTGCGGCACTATAAGCATGCTGGAATACTAGCATATTCGACATCTCTTCATCCAGCGAAACGCCGCTGACTGATTGACGGCGGGAGTTAACCTGCTCTACCAGATAATCTGAGTTATCCGTCTGACGTGCAGCCTCTTGGGATTGAATACCGAGTTGGCCAACCATAGACCCCAGAAGTCCACCCACAGTGTTGCTCACACTGCCGTCCGGCTTAGTAAATTTACTATCCTTCAGGTTAGTCAATAAGAGTGCCAAGGTGTTATTTCCTTTAACAACCTGTGTTTTACCATCAGCATCAATAGTTGTACGTAACGAAGTTGCAAATAGGTTTACGTCAGCTGCAATTTCCGGATTCAGCTTGATCGTTCCAGCCTCACCTGATGTTACAAAGAAATCGCGTCCGACGCTTCCATCCATCGCGTAACCTAACTTGTGAAGCCCGTTTAACCCTTTGACAATGGTCTTGGCGTCCTCATACATTGTTGCGCCCTTAGGCATGGCCTGACCAGCGGTCAAAGTAACTACGGTACCGTCAGCTTGTGTAATCTTGGCATCACTAGTCAACACTGTACCCTCAGGAAGATTGGAGCCAGCTGGCACTGTAATTTCAACGTCACCTGTAGCAATAGTGCTCGCCAAATCATTGAGCTGTTTCTTGTAATCGGCAACATAGGTATTATTGGAAAAAATCATTCCGTAAGCCTCGCCGCCCTTCAAGGTTCCGGAGGCATAAGCATTATTAAGAAACGCGCCATCTACGGTTGCAGTTACTTCCCCACCCTCTACGAGAGGTTGTCCCCCTAAAGAAATGTTATAACCTGCTTCCGTCTCTACAACAGTAATATTAGCGATTTTGGAGAGCTTGTCCGCCATCAGGTCGCGTTGATCACGTAGATCGTTCGCATGATCCCCCATACCCTCAATCTTATAGATCGATTTATTTAGATCTGCGATAGCGGTCAGGTAACCCTGAGCTTCTTTTGCTTTAACATCTATATTAGTGGTTAGATCCCGCTCCAGATTATTCAGTTGCGTGCTCATATAGTTCATAGCATCCGTCAAAGATTGTGCAGTTTGCACTACAATCTTACGGGCCGTTGGATCTTCAGGGTTCTTACTTAGATCCGACCAAGATTTCCAGAAATTATCCAGAACTGTACGAATGCCTGTATCGGATGGCTCATTAACGATAGCTTCCAGCTTAGAGAGCGTATCTGCTTGAAGACTCCAGTTGCCGAAAGCAGCGTTCTCACCACGGTACTGATCATCCAGAAACATTTCTCGAATCCGATCGATAGATGAGAATTCCACCCCTGTACCCATTTGACCTGGAACGGTAGATTTTAACAATCCGTACGCTTCAATAGGTAAAGAGGCTTGCATATTAACACGTTGACGAGTATAACCTTCGGTATTCGCATTAGCGATATTGTGTCCAGTTGTATTAAGAGCTGCGGTCTGAGTAAAAAGGCTGCGTCTCGCCGTCTCTATCGAGTGAAATGTGGATGTCATGCTTCTTACTCCTCCTTATGTTCTGCTCCGGCAGAACACTTCATCAGTACAATTCTAACCTCGTGCATCAAAAATCCCCGACCGATTTACGTTGTTACCTTTGTCGGACGGACGATGATAAGTGATATCCTGATTTGGTCTTCCGACCAACAGATCCAAAGAATAATCTATAAATGTAAGCGACTGCTCTATCAGCTTCTGATTTAGGTCATTGGCTTCTTTCAGGCGATGCAAAGTGCCCGAAAGCTTCTGCTGAATATGCAGCAGTCGTGCCTTGTCTTCAGGGTCAAATATAAGCCTGGACAGCTCCGTTAGGTTCAGGTTCAGGTTGGAACGAATACCCACACCTTGCAAAACGGTATATGCGGCTAATATTCGCTCTTCCTCGAGCTGCCCAATTACCTTCATTAGCTTGGATTCACGGTTAAGGATGTCGATTAACGCATCCACCTTGTTATCCATAATTGTCTGTTTCTTCTCAGCGGCCAGATCCAGCATTTGAACATGCACTCCATCTAGCCGCTCCAATAGTTCTATTAATGTCGTCAATGCCATGGATGTTTTCACCTAATTCTCGGAGGATTGCTTAAAGTAAGGGGCGAGTTTCTCTGCTAGCTTAGATGCATCAACTTGATAGGTACCTGCGGAGACCTGCTGCTTTAGATTGTCGATCTTAAGTGCGCGTTCTGGATCATTCTTGCCAGTGTTTTGTGCTTGCAAGAGTTGAATCGCTTCATCAGAGATCGAAACCTCATCCTTGCGTGTGCTTTTCTTCATTTGTTCCTGCCTTTGCGCTTCCGCGCTGCGTTGATACGGATTAATCGCGTTAATTCGTCCGGTCTCGTTAATTTTCATAACTTCCACCTTCCTTCTAATATAAAAAAGCCGATAATCTTTACTAAGTTTATCGGCGTAGACTGAAACATTCTTTATAGCTGCAAACGTTTTTTTGCAGATTTTATAGGTCACGCAGCTTATCTATGGCACGATATGCACCATCAGATGTCTTTTTAGTAGTATCCTCAGCAGAATTTTCCTTGACAGCATTCGTGAGATCTTTCCTGAGCCGACTACGACAGCTGTCACACATATGGCCATCCCGAATCAGTGTACCACACACTTCGCAAGGGTACATCATATTGGGTGCATTAGCTATAGAAATCCGGCCTTCTCGAATAAAGCGGGTAATCTCTTTAATAGAGATCCCCGTAGCATCGGAGAGCTCCTGAATGTTGGTTCCTTTGTTTTCCCGTAAATAATTCACGCAGATCTCATATTCATGCTCCAGCTCTTTGATACAGGACTGGCACAACCCCATAAGATTCTTGACAAACAACCGGCCGCACCTTGGACAATTGTCTAGATTCATAACAAGCAGCCGCTCCTCTCCGTACATTCTGTGCAATGCATAATATTCTTATGCTCCTAGATTACATGATTGCAAGGAATTCGTCTATGGGACAGAAGAAACGCTACCAACCGCAACTAATCCTTAATGGAATGAATATAGCTGTTCACAATCATGCATTTTTCGCGTTTTAGGAACGCGCCCAGGTTAGGCTATAGATTTCTGCAACATAATCATAGTTAGAAACCATTTGTTTTAGAATTTCGGCACAAGCACGAATCGTGCTTCCCGTTGTATAGATATCATCAACAATAATAATTCGAATAGGACGGCTTATAGGTGAGTTATCTTTCAGCCAATCCTTAAATGGTGTGGAGACTGCCGGATTCGCTCCAAAAGCATTCTTCATATCTGCCAATCGCTCCGCACGTCCTTTAAAGCTCTGCTTACCTGTATGATGCGTACGAATTAGTAGCGGTAACTGTGGAATCTTTCTATGCCGAGATAGGACATCGGCCAATCTTTCCGCTTGATTGAAGCCCCGTTCTAGAAACCTGATATCACTGACAGGTACCGGAACTAATAAATCAGCTGACCAAAGGCTGTTTTTTATGTACCTTTTATGTTGAATAAGATGAAAAAAAGATGCTTTCTGAGATAAAAGAGCCCCCTGCTGCTTTTCCTCCTTTAGGGTTAAATATGCCCTATCCAGCATGAGTCCAAGCAGAGGGGCATATCGTTCATTCCCGCGATATTTATATTGACCGAGCCATTCTCTCATCTCATTAGTGTAGGCTACCGCACTCCGGTTACATACAATGGGTGAGGGCTCAGCGCTGCGAGTGCAGTCTGGACAGCCTACATGACGCCCACATATCAAGCAACGTGGAGCGCGTATCCAAGGAATGGATTCCGCACAATTCTTACAGATACCAGGCAGCTGTGAGAACTGTGGGCTGTGCTTCCCGCAGGTTAGACATTGAGGCACAGAGGGGGTAAGGAGGAAAGACAGAGATTTTCGGAACCTTGTATGCTTGGTATTCATATAGCCCCACCTTTACGAATATATCCTTGGCGGCGAGCAATGATATTCATAGTACGAATCTGAGCAATCGCTCCACGCTGGGATCGGCTCCACTGAGGGGAGGCAAATACAACATGGCCATCAGGATCATCTTTAGAACGACCAGCACGGCCTGCCATCTGTACCAAAGAGGCTTCGTCAAAAAGACCACTGTCTGCATCCAAAATAAATACGTCACTGCGTGGCACGGTAACTCCCCGTTCCAGGATCGTAGTAGTCACTAACAAAGAGATGATACGGTTGCGAAAAGCAGTCACCTTTTCTGCCCGAAATGAATCCTTGGACGAGGTGCCTTCAATAACCACGCCAGGAAAGCTACGACGAAGTAGTATCAGCAATCCTTCGATATGAGCTATTCGAGACACAAATAGAAAAATTCGTGCTTTTCGCTCCAGTGACTTTTGAAGATTTTGTATAAGCGATCTTGGCAAACTTCCACGCTTTAGACAGGTTAGAACCGAAGGTATACTCAAATGCTGCGGGATAGGCAAGGGATGACCATGGAAGCGGACAGGCACTCTGGCATGTGGAAGCTTGCCTAACCGAACCAAACGCTGCATTTCTTGTGGTGGCGTAGCTGATAAATAAATGAAAGAGCCGTCCACTTTACAGGCTTGTTCAGCGGCATAGGCCAACATAGGATCATTATGGTATGGAAACGCATCCAGCTCGTCGATGATTACGAGATCAAAACCTTGATGGAAGCGCAGGAGCTGATGGGTGGTCGAAAGCGTTAAGCGACCGCTCACCCAGCGATCTGCGCTGCCGCCATAAAGTACGGCGATGACCTCCGCCGGAAAAGCCCGGGCGAGCCGCGGCGCGAGCTCAAGTACGACGTCGCGGCGCGGCGTCGCTACCAGCGCCCGCCCTCCGGCGGCGAGCACGGCCTCTAGGAGCGGGAAGATCATCTCCGTTTTCCCCGCTCCCGTTACCGCCCAGAGCAGAAACCGCTCTGGGCATGTACTGGCGGAGCGCTTGCGCGCCTCCGCCAGAAAACCCAGCGCAGCGCCAGCGGCTCCCGCCTGCGCTGGGCTCAGCCCCATCCGGCCTGCGGCCGCGGCGGGGTCAAGGGCGGCCGTGCACCGCACGGCCGGAAGTGCTGCGCTGCGCAGCAGCAGCGCACAAGCCCGGCTGCGCCCAAGCGCGAGGCAGGCCTCGCAATAGGCGCAGCCCATAAGCCCGCACGCGGCGCATGCCGTGCGGCCGGCGGGCACGCTGCCGCAACGCAGGCAGCGCGAAACCGCGCGGCGAGCGACAGCGCCGCGCCACAATAAGTGCGGCAGCCTAGCCGCCGCACGCATCATAACGCCAGCACCCGCAGGGAGCTGGCGGGCCCGCGCCCCGTGCGCAGCCGGGGGCGCATTGCCTACGGCGGCTGTAAGCAACAGCCGCCCCTGCAGATGCGCCAGTTGTACCGCCTGGCGCCAGCAACCCCCTAGCTCTGGCAATTCTTCTGCCAACAGCGCTTCTACTTCCGGCTCCAATAAAGAGCGCCCGGCCACAGCCCGCAATAATTGTTCTGAATCCGATTC
Organism: Paenibacillus sp. FSL H7-0323; assembly: GCF_038002725.1. Lineage (NCBI taxonomy): Bacteria > Bacillati > Bacillota > Bacilli > Caryophanales > Paenibacillaceae > Paenibacillus > Paenibacillus sp. FSL H7-0323. Next base: position 4,426,191 of record NZ_JBBODB010000001.1, read on the forward strand.
TAGTAATCCAGATTCAAAATCCTCTTTTTCACACCAATCGTATCTTTCGTTCTTCTTATTGTCCTGATCTATTCCGAAACTTGATTCATTAGGCTTCCATATGAATATTCCATCATTCAACCACTGAGCCTCCCACAGTCCCCCTGCCTCTTTCTCCTCTCTCAACTCAGCCTCAAGCATACTATTAATATATTGCCCCCACTCCTTAATCCCCCAGGTGCTCATTGCGCTTCTTTGTTTAAAGTTGTCCCGGAGCTTCACAGCCCAACCTAGCGGCAACGCAGAAGAAAGCAGAACCAAACTATTCGCCGCTAAGGAACTCCCAGCTTTCTTCTCCGGTCTAGCTACAGACCACCACCATCTATCCACGCTAAGATCTAATGAAATTTCAACCCTCCAGCTCCCCTTGCATTCCACAGCATATACAGCGACTTGCATAAAATCCCTCCTACCTTTCGCTTGTACTTAGCAACTCCATATTTGATCCCAAATTCACGACTCCGTCTCCCCAAATGCAAAAAGCACACTCCCCCAGTTCTTGGAGAGTGTGCTTCACCCGTTACTTACATATTTACTTAAGATCTGTTGCGCTTTGATTCGCATCCCCTACTTCCTGCCATCCCCATAAAAGGCAGCGATACAGACTGCCCTGACAGCCGCAAGTCTACTACAATTCCTTCATGCTGCAATTCTTCACTCATCTGAAGAGAGTACATAGATGTTGCAAGATCGATAGAGCAGCCGCTAGCGGCCATTTTGGAAACTATCCCAAGTGTTCCATCGCTCGAACCATCATCCATGAACGTTACTCGCAATCGTTTTCCGGTTAGAAGAGCTTGAAATGTCAGTGCCCGAATGTACCATTCCACAACAGATTCATGATTGCGGGTAATAAAAATATAATGAATCCATTTTCCGGACTGCGGTGTTTTACGCACCTTCTGCCGGTTATGCAACATATGAATCATCACTGCAGCGGATACATAAACAACCGCAATCCATATCAACTGGGCTACCATGGAGATGCACCTCCTCTGTATACCAACACTATATGCCGGCATTAAAAGGTCGGTGACTGCCTAGAACACCCATCAGGGAAGCAAGCTGTGTCTATTTAATTTCTTTCCTATATGTAACGTATTACTGTGAAGCTTCTACAAGGTTACCCAGCCATATTTAATCGAATTAATAACGGCTTGAGTCCGATCATCCACTTCCATTTTTTGCAAAATACTGCTAACATGGTTTTTAACTGTTTTTTCACTAATGAATAAATATTCACCGATCATTTTGTTGCTCTTACCTTCAGCCATTAGACGCAGCACTTCTGCTTCACGACGGGTCAGAGGATTGTTGTCGCCAGCAATAAATTTAACACCAGCTTCCTTCACCACTGTATCTGTAGTTACACCAGTCTCGTTAAGGTAAGTCATACGCCGCAATTGATTGATAAGCTTTCCAGTAACCTTTGGATGGATAAAGGCATGTCCTTCACAGACCGAACGAATGGCATTAATAAGGGATTCAGCCTCCATATCCTTCAATAAATAACCATTGGCGCCCTTACGAAGGGTCTCAAATACATAACTCTCATCATCATGAATGGATAAAATAATTACCTTAACCTCCGGGAACATTTCCCGAAGTTTTTGAGTGGCTTCTACGCCGTTCTCAACAGGCATATTGATGTCCATCAATACGATGTCCGGTTTAGTCCCGTTACAAAACTCTAATACCTGAATACCGTCGCCGCACTCCCCTATGACCTCGATATCCTCCTCCATATTCAAAATGCGTTTCAGCCCTTCACGAAAAAGCTGATGATCATCCGCCAAAAGAACCTTAATGGGCGTTTTACTAGAGTTTAAGTTCTCCATCACACTACTCCTTCCCCTTCTCCACATTCGTCGGAATATGGATCACGATTGTTGTCCCCTGATTCTCGGCTGATACAATTTCCATTCTTCCTTCAAGCAGTTCTACACGTTCCCGCATACCTACTAGCCCGAAGCTTTCCCGATTACCTTGCTGATTTTTTAACTTTTGTACATTAAAGCCTAATCCGTTATCTTTAATCACAATCTTAATTAACTGCGCTTGGTATGTAATCTCCACCAATACGAAGCTTGGGTAGGCATGTTTTGCTGCATTAGACAATGCTTCCTGAACAAGACGATATACCGCCGCCTCCATCGCTGAAGATAGTCGGTGTTCCTGTCCCCGGGTTTCCAGAGTCGTCCGCAGTTTCGTCTTCTCTTCAAAATCATGCACATATTTCCGCAAAGTCGGAATCAAGCCCAAATCATCGAGAGCCATCGGTCGTAAATTAAAAATAACCTTACGCATTTCTTCCAGGCTGTTACGAACCTGCCCTTTTAAATCTACTACTTCGTCCTGCACCAGCCCAAATTCCTGCTTTACCAGCATTCTTTCTACAATTTCCGTCCTAAGGACTAGATTTGCCAGCATTTGAGCGGGACCATCATGAATTTCCCGGGCAATTCTCTTCCGTTCTTCTTCTTGAGCCAGGATAATTTTGAGTCCGATCATCTGTCTGTTCTTCGCCGATTCGACAATTCTCGTCACTTGGCCTAGTTCTCCCGACAAATATTCGAGCACTACGCTCATTTGCGAACCAATTGACTCTGCACGTTCTACAGAATTTTCGACACTGCGCACTCGCATTTGTAATTCATCACGTCTGCTTCGAAGATAGACCTCTCGCTCACGCGTCATCATGAGTTCGAGCTGAAGCTCTGTAGCCTTCTCATAAGCAATACGGATATCCTTCTCTGAGTAGCGGACAAAGTCCCGGCTGACCTCTGTCAGCCGGATTCTGGAGCGGTGATACTGTAGCTCCAGCTTGTCTACCTTTTTCAACGTTTCATCCGTTTCGTCCATGACCCGCTGCAGTTCCTTGTTGAGTGCAGCAAGTTCATCACGTGCAACCTGCAATATTTCAAAAATCTGATACTTGCTGCTCTCCATCACGTCGATGGTATTTTTAATAACGCGATCAATCGCATCGGCTTGAAATTCCACGGATGCTTGCCCCTTTTCTATCGGATCGTATTAAGGTTTTCCTTATATATTAACATATCACGATTCGATAGTTACGGTCTTCGTTTTCTGTTCCCATTTTACAGTTAATCCTAACTGTTCAGAAACTAGTCTCAGAGGTACTAAAGTCCTACCCTGTAAAATAATAGGTGCTACTTCAGCACTTTGTCGCTTACCATTTAACAGGTATTCCTTTTTATTTACCGTCAGATCCAGTGCCTTGGCTCCGCGCAACACCATGATCTTCTTATTCACCTGATCCCAGGTAGCATTCCCTCCAAAAGCATCCAGCACATAACGGATCGGCACATAAGTACTGCCGTCTTTCACAATTGGAGCTACATCAATAGCCTTCTTATTTCCGTTTACGGTCATTGCTTTGGAGCCGATGCTCATCGAAGCTGTACCCTTTGGTAACCCTGCATCACTGGAAAGTGAAGGCATTGTGAAGGTGATATTATCAAAAGCAACGGTACCTGTCTTCGCCCGTTCATCTTGGCCTTCCTCTACGTTGACTACATAAAGTCTCTTCAGCGTAGCCGGGAATTTAATCCCTGATCCTGACAAGTCGATGTTTATGTTCTTCCAACCGTTCCAATCGATAATCTTCGCAAGATCTACATAGGCTGTAGCTCCACTATTATCTACAAACTCAGCACGCAGCCAGTTTAAGCTCATATCGCCCATCACATCAACTGACATCGAAGTTGCAAGCGCTGGAACGGCTTTTCCACTTGTGCCGTTAAGTTGAGCATAAGCGTACATTTTACCGCTGCCAGCCGTCATATCATAACTGAGTGACAGCACCTTGGAGCCTACTCTTTCAGCCGATCCGTCTACTATCGTTGCAGTCCCCTGTACCGCTGGCACATTGGTAGTAAAGTTGACTGGATAACTTACCTTCTCGAAATCTTCCCATGTTGTAGCTGCTGCTGTCGATAATACAACCGCTGTGCTAAATCCATCATAACGAGCAATAGCGTAACCTGTAGTAACCCCTGCATCCACAGAGTTTACAGTAAGCTTGCCATTTTGCACGACTCCCTTAAAGCCTACAAACTCCCACTTCAGCGCTGAATCTGGAACGCTTATGGTTGCTCCACTCTTCGTAGAGGCCTTTACAGGGACAGATACAGTTGTCCCAGCTGTCAGTGGCGCTGTAGCAGTGCCTACACTCATGCTGGATAGATCATCTCCACCCAAGACTGTAAGGGTTGTAGAAGCGCTTGCTACGCCGCTTTTAGCCGTTAAGGTAACGGTGCCTGGCTTCACTGCCGTTACTTCTCCTGCACTTACAGTTGCGCTTCCTCCGCTTGATGTCCAAGTAGGATTGCCTGCTGCTACATCTATAGGGTTATAGTAAGTGTCATAACCTTTTAACGAATAAGTAGCCTTTTGTCCAACTAATAGCGAAGTGCTTCCGCTAATTTTAATTCCTTTTACTTCACCTTGTGGTGCGTTAGTATACACACCAAGCGCGTTAACAATGCTGCGCTGCTCTGTGCCATACTCTGTATTAAAGGTTAGAGTAGCTGAGCTTTCACCGAGAGGCCGGTCTACCATCGTTGTAGAGCCGCCTCCGTCTAAGTTAAGCCCTTTCCAGACTCCAATATTGGTCATAAAAGATTGCAGCTCGGTCAATGACATTCCTGAGCTGTTGCCATTTTTTTCAGTAGCTATAATATAAACATAACGTCCATCCTGAGAGTATCCTAAAGCCGTACGTGCACGATAACCGCCAATGCTGCTAGTCGAGCGAGAGAACGTTGCAGCTTTTCCGTTATTTACAAGAATTGTATGTCCACCAATCATTGTTTGCAGATTAGCAGGATCTAGCGATTGCTGCGTAGTCTTGGATTTCAGGGAGTACACACTTGTTACCGGTTGCCCTACCGTCAGATGGGCAGTAACATACCGTGCGGCTAAGCCATGGGCCCGCAAAATATAAGCTCCCTTTGGAACCGCTGTAGGAAGCGCAGCATTTTCAGATATTTGAGTAACTACGCCGTTCTCAACGAGCACCTCTGTCGGTGTGGTTGAGCTGTTTTTGGGACGATCGAGTGCGGTCCATACATCCGTATAGATATACATTGCATTAGCATGGCTATAAGTAGAGCTTCCACCTTCAGGACTATAAGCACCTTTATTGATACCGGATATCTCAAACTGTGCGCCGTCAGGTGCGGTTACCATTCCTTCAAAGCTGAACTCATCAATAAGAGGCTTGCGATCCTTAGTCACTGCAAAGGCATACATGCCATCCAATTGCGAAGGGGTGGAAACCAAGACTCCACTGGATACTTGTCCACCAATCGGAGCGCCTTCCCCGCCTGTATTAAAATAATCTCCGTTTACTGCAGCCACGGCTCCAGTTTCCTTAGCCATCCCGCCAGTACTTTGACGTGTTGTCAGGTTTCCACCTTTACCTGTCATAACATCTAATGAAACATATGGATTGTTGAGGTCAACGCGAATAACATCCGCCAAGCCAGAAGCACTCGCTCCTGAACGTGTAGCCGTATATTTGTATTTCATCATAATGGCGCCCGAAGTAATTACTTCTTCTCCCAGCTTGCTTACTTTAAAATTAGATGTGGCTGCGGCAGCAATTGGTGTGGAACTATGACCAAACATAGCTAAGCCTTCACTGCCAATTACCGGCATAATCCACAACACACCTGCTAATGAAGCGGCAACCCATTTTTTAGTAGATGATAATTTTATTCCCCGAACAACTTCTCTACTCTTCTTCTCCATGAAAACTTCATTCATTTCGACGTAACTCTCCCATCTCTTTTTTACTCTTCAAGTCCGTTATCAAAAGTCTGGAAACTGGTTCCTATTTTTCTAGTACTCTTTTAATAGACTGAAAATAAGCGAAAAAGTTGCGAAATTGAGAGATTTCAAGCTTTATAGAGTCTCGTAACACAAACTATTAACATAAAAAAAAGCCCAGCAGAATGCCAGGCTTTACCAATCTATTTATTCTACAAATAATCTGTTTGCTTCAGCATCCGATGCAACATCACAGCAGCTTGTGCACGAGTGGCATTACCCTGAGGTTGGAACTCACTTGTGGTCATTCCCAAAATAATCCCAGATTGCACAGCTTTAGCTACGAATTCTGCACTTTGATTCTGAATTTTAGACTTATCCTTAAAGCGAGCCAGTGTTGAGGCAGAAGTGCCGCTTAAAGTAATAGGATGTTTGGTGTATTCCATTGCCCGAATCATCATGATTGCCATCTGCTCTCGAGTGATATTATCGTTAGGCCGGAAGGAGCCATCCGTGTTCCCTGTAATAATACCAGCCTTGGCTGCTGCACCAATATATTCTCCAGTTTGTGTGGAAGGCTGCACATCCCGGAAGCGCTGTGCGGTCTCGCGATCGCCTAGCAAACCAAGTCCCCGGCTAAGCATTACTGCAAACTCTGCACGGGTAATCTTTTTTTCTGGACTAAATGTAGTCCCGTAACTGCTATCGATGATAGTCTTTGCACTAAGCTCAGCTACGATCGAATTACTCCAATGCTTACTCATATCTGAGAAGGCCCGGGTTGATATAAAGGTTCCTAACACCTGATTACCCTCCGTACGAGCACGAATAATCGTATAGCTACCTATCGTACTTACTTTTGTTGGCAGATAAGCTGCATCGTAATAGGAAAGATCCAGTCTAGCAGCAGATGTCTGCGCATTGTTCAATGAAGAAGTTGTACGCACAGTGTATTCTCCAGGTACCGATAATGCCTTAGCATTAGAATAATTGCTGCTTACTATCGCAGTCACCCGGACATCCATAAGACTAGTAACGCTCTGCATCCCCATAGTTTTTAGCTTTTGCTCAAATGGGGAGAACGTACCTGCCGGAACCTTTTCTAAGCGGAACACCAGCGAGATATTTTTACTGTCTGCAATCAAGCTAGTCGCTAATCCGTTCATATCGATATCGTCTAGTCCTACGCTATATAAGTGATCGCCATAACGTATCATAAATTTTGTGGTTTTACTGCGATTTACAGCATCAAGCAAAGGCTTTAAAGGAACAGTCACATAGGCCGATTGTTCTGTAGCAGGCACCTCAAAAGCTAATGTATCACTACTTGCCTTATACAGATATTCATAACTGGCCGTCAGGCGATCTGTGTTTAAGGTATATCTTTTTACAGATTGATTGTATAACGAACGGTCATCCACGATTTGTGAAGAGTCACTCTTCAGCAGCGCGTATTCTTTTCCAAACTCACTTGTTGCAAGCGTCCCTAGATAGGATGGACGATTTCCCGTTCCGGTGCTCACGCCGGTTAGGTTCTTAACAGAGAGAGAAGAGAATGAGGACAGTACATTACCGTTCAGATCCTTGATCGTACCTGAACCTGACATATAGGACAAATCGATAGTTTGCCCGGTCTTTACTACTGAGGATGTTGTTATTTTCAAAATATCCCCTGACAAAGTGTAGTTTTGCACACCCATACTGCTTCCATCTGCTCTAACTCCGAACTGATTAGCATAGAGGGAACCAGATGCCTGCATGTTTTTACTGAATGTAACCGTAAGCTCGTCGCCATTGATGGTGGCAGAACTAATCTCAGGTATGCTAGTGCCGCTATTTTCCGAGATGGACACAGGCTGCAGGTTAATATAAGCTGCACGGTTTCCATTTAAATCGCTTATTCCGGTAGTCCCCGGAACATAGGATACAGTAACATTCTGATTCACCGTCAAAGCACTCTGGAGCGTTAGCGTGACCTGTGAGCCACTGACTGATACATTCGTAACATAGTTAGGAGTGCTGCCAACAAGCACAGAGAACTGGCTGTTCATCGGGAGGTTTGTCGTTGACAAGCCTTCATTGTAATTCAGAAGGATTTTATTGCCACCTCCGGTTGCACTTTGGAACACGGGTGGAATTGTATCGTTGCTGTTGCGAATGTAGAAATCTGTGAAATCCGCAATATTTTGTCCAAAAGAATTCTGCAAAGGATAAGAGCCTGCATAATAGGAGACACGAACGGTCTGGCCATTAGAAGCATCGCTATTTAACCCTAAATATACAGTGTTCCCGCTGGAGCTTATGGAGTTGACCCCTAGGGATCCCCCATCTGAAGTCACTAGAAACTGACTATGTGCGTAAGAGGAAACTGCCTTTAAGGAGTCATTGAAATTCAACGCTACAGTTCTACCCGTGATCCGTCCATCTTTGGGTGTAGGCATGGAGGACTCGATAGTGTTAGTAACCTGCTTTGAGCTAAAGGTGCTGGCTGCATTTCCGCTTGGATCTTGAATGGTCCGCAGGCCACCTGTATAGCTAACCTTCACGTTCTGTCCAACCGCTACCCCTGTACTGAGTACCACATAGGCGCTGTCTCCCTGGATATAGACACTTTCAATTGTACGATTCTCATCATTCACCGTAGCACCAAAGCTGGAGATCAACAGTGCAATGGAAGAGTTGAGGCTCTCATTGTATTTTAAACGAATGGTCCGATTGTTCTCGAGTGATGCAGATGTGAGCTGTGGAGCTGTTTTGTCCTGAGACAAGGTCCGGAAGCTCCATGAATTTTTTCCGCTTAGTCCATCATAGATAACATTAGCATCAATAGCGTCTACAAAAGCTCCTTTAGCAATATCAATATAATAGGTTGAGTCGCTATCTAAAGCTGTTTTAGGTGTAATTACATATTCGTTTGCAGCAGTTGTACTCCGGTTAACAGTAACCGGAACCTGTGCGCCGCCACTTTTATAAAGTGCTACGCCATTTTCCACAGCACTGTTATAATTCACATTACGATTGAATGTGACAGAAAATGATCTGTTGTTAGCTATGGATTCACTCCGGTCAGCCGGATTTAGCGCGCTTACGTTAAGTCCTGTCAAAGAAGCCGTTGTAAATGTCCAGGTATACGCACCCGAAGCCGGAAATACATTTCCGTCTTGATCGTAAAAAGCTCCCTGCGGTATCGTCACCGTATACTGCGTACTGTTTAGCAAGGGTGATGCTGCTGATGCTGGAAGCAATGTTATAGTTCTGCTGCTTCCTCCTGTAACGGCTGGGGAGTTTACATTAAGCCATCTCGTTCTAGCATCGTTAGCTGCACCTGGAGATACTGTTATGGTTCCAGCTGCAGGCATCATAGGACGATCAAATGTAAGTTGTAGGGCTCCAGTGGCAGATACCCCACCTGATCCGTTTGCCGGTGCAGGAGTCACTGGAATCTCTGCCACACCTTTAGTAGAGAAGCTCCATACATCACCGCTTGAAATCCCGGAATACGTTCGATTATCAACATCCTTAAAAGCATAAGAATCTATAAGAACATAATAGTTACTTCCGGAGGCCAATGTTTTATCCAATGTTAGTTTAACTGTAGTAGAGTTAGCATCAGTCTGAACGTTGACTCTAGTATCATCATCCTTAATTTTGAACTCTTGAACGGTTGCATTATCTGCAGACGACAAAATTCGAATGGAACCTCCACCTTTTATCAGGTTTTTATTTAAGGTTAGACTTAGCTCCTTAAGGGCTCCTGCATCCACTCTTGTATTATTAGCAGGTGAAAAGTTGCCTGCCGTAATCGCTGTATTACTCTCAGGCGCAGTAGTAAATGCCCATGAAGTAACACCTGACTCATTACCATCATTATCCTTGAACAACCCCTTAGGGATTGTCACTGTATAAGTCTTGTTTGAAGTAAACTGTTGATTTAGCTTAAGCTCGTAATCTTTTGAACTACCAATTAGACCATAGCTACCAATAGGAATCGTTAAAAAAGGTGAGCTATCACCTTGACCCGTAATAGTAATTTCACCTGACTGCGGGTTTACTTGACGATCAAAGCTCAGTCTAAGGGATGATCCGATATTTACATAACTTGCTCCAGGCGCTGGTGAGACTGTTATACCAAACTCTGATGCAGCGTACACTGCTGAATTCCCTATTCCAATAGCAGGATAACCCGAACCAAGTACTAACTCTCCCGCTAGAATAAGTGCCGTCCATATTGAAATTTTTCTTTTCATTCCGTGATAGACTCCTCTCAAGCCATACTATCGTCTTTATGTATATTCTTATATTTCGGCTAAAAGGCTGGCAAAGTTTAGTAGTCTACTTCTCTATGGTTAGATTCACTAGCCTTGCTCGTTTTCGCACGCAAAATAACCCGCAGAGTTGACACCATGGCCAACTTGCGGGCTAACATATTATAAGACCGTATGATAAATTACAACCCTGCTTGATCTCTTAGCAATTCTGCTTTATCTACGCGTTCCCATGGAAGATCAACATCAGTACGTCCGAAATGACCGTAAGCTGCAGTTTGTCTATAAATCGGTTTACGCAAATCAAGCATAGAAATGATGCCCGCAGGGCGAAGATCAAAGTTGTTGCTGATCAGTTGAACCATTTTCTCTTCACTGATTTTACCTGTTCCGTATGTATCCACATTTATCGAGACAGGAGTAGCTACACCGATGGCATAGGCAAGTTGGATCTCACATTTGTCGGCCAAACCAGCAGCTACAAGATTCTTAGCTACATAACGAGCCGCGTAAGCCGCAGAACGGTCCACTTTAGTTGGATCCTTACCTGAGAATGCTCCGCCGCCATGACGAGCATAACCGCCGTATGTATCGACGATAATCTTACGGCCAGTTAGACCAGCATCCCCTTGAGGACCCCCAATAACAAAACGTCCGGTTGGGTTAATAAAGTATTTGGTTTCTGCATCAAGCAGTTCCGCAGGAACAACAGGCAAAATAACATGTTCTTTAATATCCGCCTGAATTTGTTCAAGAGAAATTTCCTCTGCATGTTGTGTAGATACTACGATAGCGTCTACGCGTACAGGTTTTTCATCTTGATACTCAATCGTAACTTGTGTTTTGCCGTCTGGACGAAGATAGTCCAAGGTTCCGTTCTTTCGAACTTCAGATAAACGACGTGCAATACGATGTGATAAAGCAATCGGCAGTGGCATCAGTTCAGGTGTCTCGTTCGTAGCAAAACCAAACATGAGCCCTTGATCGCCTGCACCAATATTAGCTGTTTCTTCAGCTACTTGAGCAGGATCACGGTGTTCTAAAGCAGAGTTAACACCTTGGGCAATATCAGCGGACTGCTCGTTAAGAGAACTCAACACAGCACATGTATTATAGTCGAAACCATATTTTGCACGTGTGTATCCAATTTCTTTGATGGTATTGCGTACGATGGCAGGAATATCAACATACTCTGATTTGGTACTGATTTCCCCGATCACCAGTACAAGACCTGTTGCTACTGCTACTTCGCAGGCTACACGTGCATTAGGATCATTAACTAAAAATGCATCCAATACCGCGTCGGAAATCTGGTCACAGATTTTATCCGGATGCCCTTCCGTAACGGACTCAGAAGTAAACAAATGACGCCCTTTAATAGACAAGTATAACAACCTCCCATATGGTTAGTCTGACACTGTATAAGGGATTCCTTAATGATAACAGGCCAAATAATAAAACTAAATAATATAAATAATTCAGGTTTGCCTGATTTCTTTTTATGAAGGATTTTTGCAAAATTTGATGCCTACATTCACTAAACTCTTCAAAAAATGAACCTTTTCCATATGGAAAAGGTTTAAGGCTTTCCTCAAAAGTCATATTATCTTATTTAGGGGGTGGTGTCAATTAAACACAGAACCCCCCGTGAGAGTATGAATATTGATTTCACGCTATAAAAAAGCAATATCAGATAAGGAATAAGGGCATCCTAACCCCTGATATTATTGAAAAAGAGACTGTTCAGCTTGCTTAATGAGTCTCTTCGTAATTTCTCCTCCAACAGACCCATTATCCCTTGAACTTAGATGCCCAAGGTACTGACTACGGCCAGAACCACTACCTCCGACTGCTCCTAACTCAGAAGCAAACTCCGTGTCTGCCCCGCCTCCATAATGAGCCCCATATAATCCAAATTCAGCTGCAATTTCATATTGCATTTGTTTCAGCATTGTCCGACTTTCAGGTACGACTGTACGATTATTACGTGCCATGTTACAGCACCTCCTGTGAATTTGTAAGATTACAGGAATATTGTGCGTCCATCACTTAATCTTCAATCGCGCCAATGATTTGTAACTTTGGAAAACAGTTTGAAGGTATGATTACGTCTGTTTACGGGCATTATGAATATATATCATTACACATTATTTCAAGGTATATCCACCACGAACCATCACAACAAGACCAAGTGTTTGACCCTCTTGAACAGTTATTCCACGACCATCACGAGGGAAGGACAATAAGTGGTTAGATGGTGCAGCTAGTCCATTTGTTAGATCTTTACCATCTGTTAAATCTGCCACACCATTCGCATCTTGTGAAACGATTACTGCTTTACCCGCGCGAACGATAAATTCAGCGCCTGCAGAAGCAATTAAAGTTTGGCCAGGCTTCACATCAACAATCACAGATTCATTACTGCTATTTTGACCAGGTGTAGCTACTGGCGCTGTGGTTGCACTAGGCGCAGGTGTAGCAGTCGCTACCGGAGTCGTCACTGTACCACCTGAAAGTGCTTTCTGAATTTGCTGATCTACGTAGCTTTTCGTAACTACAGGATCATCCGTTGTGCCAGGCTGAGAACCAACACCTGCACCTTCAGCAGTAATATTTAGCAGAGATCCAGCCCATACACTACCAGCCAGCAATACAGCGGTGGTTGTTACTTTCCATACCGATTTCAAAGAAGTTCCTCCTCATTATTGGGGATAAAAACCTATAAAAAAAGAATAGCCTCCGAAGAGGCTATTCTGTGCTTCGGTAATTCTAAAGCAATGATTATTTACCAGTAACTACAGTACCAGTTGTGATCTTGTTACCAGCATCATCAGTGATGTTCGCACTAGCATTAACCTTAACTTCGATGGAGTTAACATCGTTAGCGTTGAGGTTTTGTTTACCAGTAGTTCCATCCAATTTGTCGAATGTTACATAGAACTTGCCAGCGTCAGATCCAGCACCAGGAGCGATGCTAGCAGGTTTAACGTTGGATTTGTCTGCGTTTTGGCTAACACCGTTAATCGAGAATTCGAAATCAGCAAGTTGAACTGTAGAAGCCTTAACATCTTCGCTGAATCCGATAACCAATACAGTGTTGTCACCACTAGAAACAGCAGCAGTTGTCAATGTAGGTTTAACGCGGTCTGTAAGTTCGGATTTCTTCTCAACAGCAATAATTCCGTTTCCAGCTTTATCCGCGATACCGAAGACTTGGAATGTATAGTCTTCTGTTTTGGTGATTGTGTTACCAGGGATGTAGACTCTTACAGTTGCTGTTTTAGGAGCAGCTGCATCATCACCTGTACCAATTGAAGTGATTACTGGGTAAGCACCAAGTGGCAATGCTTTGCTGTTCAAAGTATAGCTGTTAACATCAGTTAAAGTAGCTACATTCAAACCACTTGCATCGGAACCAGAATCTTTAACAACTACGTCGTAGTATACATCAGCAATTACAGTACCAGCCGCATCTTTGTCATGCGGAGTAATGCTAACTACTTCTGGTCTTGTTACATCACTAGTATTTGCAGCTTCAATAGCTAGAGCAACTGTTGTTGATGCAAATGGATTAGTTGAGAATGAATCATCTGTAACCAAACCTTGTGGTAGGCGTACAGTGTAGTCTGCACCAGACAAGGAAACAGCGTAAGTCAATGTTTTCTTATCAGCAGACAAGGATCCAGCTCTAACATTCAGTGTTGCAGCTTGTTGACCAGTCTTGTTGTTGATAACAAGAATTTGTCTGTTGTTAGTTCCAGCAGTATCAAGAATTACTTCTTCATTGAACTTAATTACCAAACCTTTGTTGGAATAAGTTGCAGAAGTTACACCAGGAGCACTAGTATCCTTAGTGAATGTAATTGCTTGAGTCGCAGCTGCACTCAAAGTGTTACCAAGAGTGTCACGTACGGATTGACCAAATACGATGGATCCTGTGAATGTGCCAGATGTAGGCAATGCACTCAATGGGGATCTCAATTTGATTGTGTCGCTATCGGAAGAAGTGCTCACATAGAACACACCTTTGCTTTCTCCGTTAGCATCAAGTAAACGAACATTACCTACTAGGGAATCTCTGTTTACCTTTTTGTCGAATTTAACTTCAACATAACGATCGCCGACTGGAGTCACGCTCTTAATTACAGGAGCTGCTACATCGGATACTACAGTAACACTAGTTTTGATTGGGTTAGGGTTCGCAACATTACCTGCGAAGTCAGAAACGTTAGTCAGAGATACATCATAAGTAGTACCGCTATTCAAGTTTCCAGTAGTCAAAACAAATGTGTCATAAGTATCTCTTTGAACAGTTGCAGCTGCACCGTTAACATAAGCGATAATACCTGCTGGTTTAACTGGTTCGCTAAATTTAACATATACTTTGTTAGTAGTTGCTTTAGCAACAGCATTTACAGTAGCTACTGTAGGAGCCACAGTATCAGCAACAGGTACAATGTTAGTGAAAGCTGGAACTACTTCACCACTTGTTGTTTTGATTTTATCGTTAACAACAACAGTGTATTGACCTTTCAAATACTCAAGTCCTGGGAAAGTGATAGTAGCTTCAGTGTTATCAGTGCTGAAAGATACTTCTGCGCCCGCTGCAGTTACAACTGGAGCACCACTAAGTGCAGTTACTTGAACTACATCTTTAATCAATTTTCCATCTTCAGCAACTGTATCTCCATCAACAGCACGGTTGAATTTAACAACCAATTGTTTAGAGTTTGGAGCAGTTACAGAAACAACTTTAGGAGCTTGTAAAGTTACTTTTGCAGTGAAATCTTTTTCTTGGTGTTTAAAGTTGATTGTAGTTTCAACACCTGCTACAAGAGCAGTAGTCAATTCTACAGTTGTAGTAGTTTTATCAGAGAAAGTAACAACTACTTTAGTTGGGCTTACTGCTTCAGCAGAAGCTACAGTCAATTGTGGAACTGTAAGCTTTTGATCAACAGCATAAGCTGTTTCAACTACCAAAGAACGGCTAGCGTTAGCTTTGAAGTTAGTGTCTTTAGCAACCAAACCTGCGTCGATTACTGCTTGAGCGTAACCTTTAGCCCATGCGGATGCAGAGTTATCAGTTGTAGTTGGTTGTTCCAGTTTCAAAGCACGGAACAATACAGCCGATACTTCTTCAACAGTCACTTTACCGTTGTAGTCAAAGATACCTTTAACAGTATCTTTACCTTGCATCAAGTTAGCTGCAGTAACAGCTTCGATGTAAGGAACTGCCCAGTTAGAAGCATTGTAACCTTTGTCTTTGTAAGACAATTTGTTAGTCACTTCTGAAAGATCAAACAATTTAGTAACGATCTTCGCGAATTCAGCGCGAGTAAGATCTTTTTCAAGGTGAGCTTGACCATCTGGGTATCCATTGAGAATACCTTTCGCTGCCAAAGCATCAAATTTTTGTTGCGGAGTTGTTGCTGCGTCACCAAACGCTACAGAGGCAAACATCGAGAATGCCATTGCTGTAGATAATGCTACGGATAAAATTTTCTTCATAACCTTTTTTTCTCCTCCTTGGACGTTCATAAACTGGGATTTTTCTTTAGTTGAGTAGCTCATATCACTCATTAGCCGATGCACCCCCTTTCCAGAGTTGAGCAAATTAAGTATAAATAATGTCTGTGACGGGTATCACAGAAACTGGTAAACGATTTTAGGACATGACAATACTAGATTCCTAATTATACCTAAGTATTATACAATGTGCCTCAAGTCACGTAAAGCTAATTTTTCCATTTGTTGAAATTGGCTTTACCAGCGGTTAATTTCAGCCCCTGTGTAAATGACTCTACACCTTAAACGCAGAAGATTTGAAAAAGTTGCGGTTTCTCAAAAAAAAATCTTCTTTTTATATTTTCCGGTGTGATCCCATTAGAAGATACATATGTATGATCTACTAACTATTGTTAATCATGGGTGCCTACGGAAAATAGTATATCATAGTCGCTTTCTAAACGTCATTATGCAATATTTACTAAGAATCATTAACACTTGTACTATTAATTTAAACATTCCTACAAAAAACAAAAAAAGCGCCGTTGCCGACGCTTGCTTCTATTACATTGTTTCTAACGAATCTTCATAGATAATTGGATCAATTCCTGACGTTTCTCAGGACTCGAGTTCACATTGTCATACATTGCATCAATAGCTGCGCGGTTCTCGCGGTAGCTCTTCTCATGCTTGATTGTAGTATGAGACCATTCGATCAGAGCGTTCTCAGCAACAACAAGCTCGTTGTATGAATCGTGGAATCCCGTTGCTTGTACAAGCTCTTCCATGACCTCCTGAGTAATCTCCTGTAATGCGCGTTTAGCTGCAATTTCCTTTTCCAACACTTTTGCTCTATTCTCAAACATATTCTTGGCTTTCATGTAATCCAGCTGTGCTTTTGATAAAATCGGTTTCATCGATGGCTTTCACCTTTCAGAAAATAATATTTTCTACATTATTGTATCGTAAATCGGTGCAGATTACAAAATTTATGTCGCTGGTAATTGTTATCTTTACATCAAAACTCCGACCTACGAATACTTTTCGCAGGCCGGAGCACTTTTTTTTATTCTTTAGTTAAAGTTCTTAGGGAAGATGCTTGTACTCTTCTGTAAGAGTGCCACAGTAATCTTACCGGCCTCTGCTCTAGTCAACTTACCCTTCGGGTTAAAGTTATAGACGGGCTTCTTTTGGCCTGTAACGGTCACAGCACTTCCTTCCATAATCTTAGCTTTAGATATAGCTTCAATTGCAGGACGTGAGTAGAAATCCATGTTGCTTGTATCAACAAATGATTTGCTTAAGCTTGCCAACAGTTTACTGTCATTCAACGACATCTTGAGTTTCAACGCCCTAGCTATCATTACTGCGGCTTGTTCACGTGTTAAGGCTTGATCAGGCCCAAAGAAGCCATCACTGAGGCCTGTAACAATACCTGCCCTAGCAGCTGTCTCAATGTGTTTGAAATCCCATGTGGCCGCGACGGCTTCTGGCACAATATCAAAGAAGGTTTGTTTATTAGCATCATAGTTCAAAGGAATACTTAATGATTTCACCAACAATGTAGCAAATTCACCACGAGTGGTCAAATCATCCGCCCCGAATGCATCTGCTCGAAGATTAGTCATAAATCCTTTGGAATACAATCCATTCATTATATTTCTGCCCCAAGGATGATTCGTAATATCAACAAAACCACGGCGCAGCTTCATAACAGTGTAATAACCAAATTCATCGAATGGAACGGTGATGGTATGTTTTTTCGTATCTACGACCCCGCCCAAGTTCTCCCACTTACCTGAATCTGTATATCGGAATACTGTAATAGTCGATCCCACTTCATCCACAATGCTGGAGTTGAAAGTAAGCGTCAATTCACCACGTTGGGAAGGTACGATTTTTCTTGTTTGACTATACTGCGTAAAGTATCCAGTCTTTCCACTGGCATCCACGAAATGCGGGGTAACCCCGTTGGTCTCAAGATTAACGCCATCATTTCCTAGACCACCACTAAGCCAATAGATATCCGATACTCTCGAAAAGTTATTAGTAGAAACGGTTGATGTAAAGCGTAGAGCAAGATCCTGTGGAATCACAAGCTGCCCGCCCCCGCCTTCGGTTCTGTCGTCACTACCCGTTACGTTGATAATGTTCCCGTAATCATTCTTACGTTCAACAACGCCATCAGCGGGATCCGCGATACCAAACAACAGTTTTGTATTAGGATAATATTTTGCAGCACCAGAGCTAGTATATCCCTTCATAATCGTACCTTTAGGGAAGTTCAATTCCAAGGTTTTATTAAAGACACTATACTTCGTAGCTACCTTCTCCGCCATATATTGTGTATCAATCTGCACTGCACTAGCATAATACACATTTATAGTATCGCTTATTGTGGAGTTAGCACGAACCACTTGTATCTTAATGGGATTCGATTTGTCTGCTTTTAAGCCCACATAATCATAGGTGAAGCGATCTTGATTTGGCAAATCCGTACGTTTAATTGCTTCTTCTTTGCCAATTATTACTTTAGTGGCACCTTCAGCCTCAATATCAAAACGAACAAAGTTTTTGTTAACAACAATTTGCTCACCTACCGTCGCTACAGGTGACAGAAGACGATATGGAGCAACTTCCCGCACTACTTCAAGACGTTGTGTAGTTCTTGCCCCTGTTTTGTTAATAAGCTCTAGGGTATAGACTTGACTTCCTGGGGCATCAAATTTAATGTCACGTAATCTTAAAATAAAGTTTTTAGCACTGCCAATGTAGTCATAATACAGACCATTTGCAGCCACTTCATCAGGATAACGTTTAGGACCAATAGGTCCATCGGATTCCGTACCGTCAATTAGCAGCTTATCCTGCCCCGTCGAAGTAAACACCAGAGTAGAGCCCTGATAAAGATTCAGCGTTGTAGCACCACTACCTTGTAGTACCAAGTCGAATTTATCTTTGTTTGTTGTATATTTTTCATCCTTATATACAATCTCAGCCGGCAATGCCAGCATGGCATTACGCTCGACTTCATTAGAAAGGGTTGTAGTTGTAAAAGGTAAACGATTATCCCCTAAAGTAGGATGGAATTGTTTTACCCCAGAAATGTTGGTATCAATGATGTAAATTTTAAGTTCTTTTTTGATAATACGTTGGTTACCAGCATTATCTCTTGAGACTCCAGTAAACACGATTTTATTCTCACCGTATACCAGTGGTCCCGTCTGACTGATTGTCACAGTGAAATTAAAAGTTGTTTTATTTACTGTTGAGTTTTTTTCTACTTCAAGCTTAAAAGGATTGCTAGATAATGAGTTACTGTCTGTACCGTTAATTTGCACTTGTGCATTTTCTATATTTTCGAACCCGATATATTCCCCAGCGACATTAAGTTTTCTTTCTACACTGGAATCGAATTCGTAGGTCTGACCATCTTGCAGATTACTTACATATATATAGTTTTTCGATACATATGAAATATCAGCATTATAGAAGGATTCTGATCCTTTATAACGGAATTGTACCTTTTGTTGACCATTAGAGAACCCTGATATTTTATAAATATATTCATTTGTTCCTGTGCCTGCAGTTACATAAACTATGGATAGTGGTTTATTACTCAATGGCAAATAGTTCGCAGTTATATCTTCTGGGGTTGTTGATCTATTTGTCTTCGCCATTATATAGAAACTATCCGTCTCTAACTGTTGGCCATTCAAAGGCAATTTAGAGATATTGGTAAGATCACCTGAGCCTGTATATCCAGGAAGGTAGTACATTTCTGTTATAACAGTCTCATTTTTCAAAAATTTATATGAATAAAGATGAGAACTGCTGTGGCTGCCATAATCTACAGACAATTTAAAGTCATTTACACCCGCCAAGATTTCTAAATCAGCTGCAGTCTTAAATTTAACCAATTTATACGTTGGCGTAACGCCATCAGGACCAGGAATTGTTAATTCTTCTGTCACAGCACTAATCGTTACAACTTTTTCGGAACTATTACCTTTATTAAGAGTTAGCACAGCATTTGTTGCAAACGGAGCCACGTTATATGGAACTAAGATCTGTCCAGTAAAACCTGCAACACTTGGAGTCAAATCAGCAGTCAACGTAGGCACATTATCATTTAAGATATTATAGTCCGCATTGTCGTGGTTGATGTTCAAAGAAGCGTACGGTTGATCCTTATCAAAGAAATATACGGATCTGTCTATTGTTATTGAATCCGAAGCATTTTGAATAACAATCTTAAGCGTACTTAATCCCGGACTCAAGTTCAGCGCGGGGGTGAAAAATGTTCCGTCTTCCAATAGGGAAGTTTGTAATGCAGTTCCTCCATTCACGGAGACACTGACTTTAGTGGCATTCGTTACTTTACCTTGAAGAGTAACTGTAGATACTGGTACGACAACTTGTGTTCCTTCATTTAAATTAAGCGCAGAAGGACCACCCAAAACTTTTAATTCTGTTACATAGGGAACTTTATCATAAAGAACATAAAATGATTCTGAACGTTGGAGATTCCCTTGCATACCAGAAAAGGTCACCTTATTAAACCCTGTATACAAAACAAGACCAGATGCTACAAAACGGTTATCCGGGCTATTGGTATCTGTTGTTACCGCTCCCGTAGTCAGGTGAGTAGCATCTGTTACCCATTTATTAGATTGACTATCTTTTGTAAGCTGCTCTACAGTAACCTTCATCGTGGAAGATGTTACCTGAGAGTAGGTTCCTGTAATTGAAAAGGTAGGGCTACTTACTTTGTAAACACTAGAACGGTCAATAAGTCCCTCAGGATTAGGATTAGCTGTTGTTGCTACAACATCCTGTTTCAACAGAACAGTATTACGTAATGTGAGATCATCCGGACTGAAGAAAGTCGTGGAGCTCGTGGTAGCCGCTGCCGCTATGGGCGTGTATTTACCTGGGAACATAGAAACGATCAAAGCCGCCAGCATCAGCCAAACGAACGGTCTCTTAAAGCGTTGCATGTGTTATATCTCTCCTTTGAGTATAAATTCTCGTAAACCTTCACTTTGTTCTTTATCGGTCATAGGAAGCGATATTTTTAGGGAAAACAACAAAAAACTCATCCGAAAAGGGATGAGTTTTGTTAGTTATAGAAAATATTAGAATAATACCATTAATAAATTAAGATTTGGAACCTCTTTCCGGATTAGCCTTCATACGAATTCTTAAAAAGAAATCAATCAGCGGACGTTTAGTCTTACCGATCAAACCTGTAACTTCCGCACCGATCTGCAAGAAGAAGAGCATGATGCAGATGACTACAAAGGTAACCCAGTTCGCCTCGTAAAGAGCGGCAGAGGATTGAATAACAGCTAAAACTCCGAAAAATGCAGCAATACCATAAATAATGAGCACAGTCTGACGATGACTAAAGCCTAGCTCGCGAAGGCAATGATGCAAGTGACCTTTATCTGGTGCAAAGATTGGTTTTTTCTGCAGCTTACGGCGCACGATCGCAAAGAACGTGTCCGACAACGGTACACCAATAATAAGCAAAGGTGTAATAAACGAAACCACGGCAATCTGTTTAAACCCTAGCAAAGCAAGTAAAGCTAAGCAGAAGCCTAAGAACAGCGATCCCGTATCCCCCATAAAAATCTTGGCGGGATGGAAGTTAAAGAACAAGAATCCGATTATGCTACCCAGAAGCAACAGGCATAACATGGCAACCATCGTGTTACCCATCAAGAAAGCCATTACCGCAATCGTAGCAATCGCAATCCCTGATACCCCAGCAGCAAGCCCGTCCAACCCGTCAATCAGGTTAACAGCATTGGTGACACCAACAATCCAGAAAATCGTAAGCGGGATAGCAATCCAGCTTTCCAATGAAGAATACGTATTGTTAAATGGAATATTCACAAAATCTACAGTAATACCAAAACCGAAAACTACAATACATGCTGCAACAATTTGGCCCAGCAGCTTCAACTTTGCTGATAATTCAAATCGGTCATCCAAACCTCCGATAAGTACAATCAGTCCGCCGCCACACAGCAGCGCTTTGATGAAGTTGGCCTCCCGCGGAGTGAACTCATATGGAATAATCGGCAATACGGCAAGCAGGCCTAACACAAACGCCAGAAAAATAGCTAATCCGCCAAGGCGGGGCATAATTTTCGTGTGCACTTTACGAGCATTCGGCACATCTGTCGCACCAATCTTAATGGCGAATTTCTTCACCAAAGGTGTGAGGCCAAGTGCGAGTCCCATGCATACGATAAATCCAGCGATGTATATGATTAACATTTGATCAGTCGACCCCCATTTCTCTACCGCATTGAATTATACGCTGTTACAAAAACAAATTCCAATCCCTTTTTTAGGCTATTCATCTGATTTTCTAGGTGAATATCGGCATTTGACTAGACTTTTGTTACTTTATCTTTCTCACGCACCACTTTTAATGCGAATTTCGGCAACGCAAGCATTCTTTTGTACCGCGTAGGCTCTTTTAATAAACGGTACAACCATTCAATTCTCATTTTTTGGAAAACTTTTGGTGCTCTCTTGCTCTTGCCAGAAATTACATCAAAGCTGCCGCCGACCCCCATCATGATCGGAACACCTAACTTGGATTTGTGTTTTGCAATCCATGGTTCCTGACTATCCGCGCCTCTGGCCACAAATAATAAGTCAGGATTGGTTTTAACAATTCCAGCAATAATCTCATCATCCGATTCCGGACCAAAATAACCGTCATGATATCCTGCAATAATAACACGCGGATATTGCAATTGTAACCTTTCAGCGGTTTCCTGAATCACCTCAGGTGTAGAACCAAGGAGATATACCTTCCATCCATATCTTTCACCCTGTTGCATCAATTCATGTAACAGGTCAAAACCAGCTACCCGTTCGGTTACAGGCTCCTTACAATAATTAGCAGCCCATACCACACCGGTTCCATCTGGGACAACTAATTCAGCTGACTTCATTATCTCCATATAAGCTGGATCTTCCAAAGCAGCCATAACCATAATCGGATTAGCTGTAATCACTTGATGCGGGATACGGGTATGAACCGCCTCTGTCAAATATGCAACAGTTGCTGCCATATCAACCTTGGAGACTCTAATCCCAAAAATAGGAACTGTAGGTACCGCGCTTTCTGCTTTCACTTTAGATCATCCTTTATGGTGGAAATATTCTACGATTTGCCGTGCTGGAGCCCCTGCTTCTTGAATCAACGAGGAGAGGATCGTCTCCCTCTCATTTCTCCATCCCTCTGCTGTTTCCAAAAGATGGCCTATCTCAGCAGCAACTTGTCCAGCATCTAATGATTGGGTCGTGCCCACAGGCTGACACCGAACTCTGTCTAGAAAATGATCAATTTTCGGATCATAAGAGATACCAATCAGCGGAACTCGCCGCCCTGCGGCATAAATCAGGCTATGAAGACGCATTCCGATCAGCACTTCACATTGTCCTACTTCCCGCAGCATGTGTTGCGGATGACTGGCATCTTCACAAATACTGACCTGCCCCCCATGCTGGCTTATATTTTCTTCCAGCTTCTCCATCACATAACGTGAGGCTTCAATATCAGATGGAAGATGAAACGGAAGGAATCTTAAATGCAATGGTTTTTCAAGATTCGCCTTAATCAAGCCTTGAGCAAGAGCGTCCAGCTCCTTGCGATCTTGTTCCCAATAACGTACCGAAATACCTACTACCGGAAGTGAATCTGAAGACTCTGGTAATTCAGCAGCATCAGTCTCTTCAGGTAAAGATAAGCCCATCACCGGGTCAGGAACAACCTCTATGTTCTTCTGTTCTAATCCCATAGAAAGTAAAAGCTCGCGGGATTGTTCATCCCGCACAGAGATATAAGTACATTTGCGAAACACTGATTTGATTAATGGGTGGAAAAGCTTACGATGCACAGGTCCGATACCTTGAGCATAAATAAAGGTCGGTTTACCCATCCACTGCGCAAGCTTAATAATACCTAAATAGTAAGGAATACTCTTGCTTCCTGTTACATCTTGCAGCAAGCTGCCTCCACCGCTAATCAGACCAGAACTCTCATAAATAGCTTGACGGACTTCAACCAGCTTCATCCGGTGCACAGATTTCACTCCATATGTGGCGCTAGTCCACTCAGGATCGATGGACAAGACAATGGGTTCTATCTCTATTCCTGCAGCTTGAGAATGTTGTTGCAGTGCAATCAATATAGATTGCAGTACCGCCTCATCCCCGCTGTTATGGAAACCGTAATAACCGGAAATAACTATCTTTTTAGGAGTGGCGACCATCGTTTCCAACACCCTTCTGCAATTTGCCATACGATTACGGCAATCACACCAATGATCAGTCCTAATCCAAGACCGAGCAAGCCACGAATGAGCGAGATCAGAACTGGCGAGTGAATATGAGCAAAGGTATCTACCATCGAGAGCTGACCGATTACAGCAATAATCATGATAAACGCTGCATTCCGATATCTAAAGGCCAAGAATGCGCCAAGAATTAATAACGGATGCGCTAGCAAGAACTCTTTATTACGCGGTCGAACACCAACCGTATTTTCCAAGAATGTACGTAAAACCATTTCCAGCGGACTCACACTGCCACCGTTACCTGTACGGGTCATGTAATAATAGCCAACAACCGCCAAAACAAAGGCAATGATAATCATCGCAAATGTGATTGGTGTCCGCAGCAGCTTACCTGTCTTGTTAAAGACAAAATCCCCACGATACAAAAGCACGTAAAGTGCCACAAGACCGATAGGCGCCATATGAAGCAGACTGACACCACGGAACTGGTTGAGAACCAGGCTATAAGTAACATTATTAAGCAGTGCTATCATAAACGGCACAGCGCTCAAAGAGATCAGTGAAGTCTTAAAATAAAGCACTAAGCTATGTGTAAACCGGCGTTGCGGGCTCATAGCCTTATAGGTAAGGGGATTGCTCCGTAGAGGTGGTCCCATTTCATTAACCTTACGAATGGCAAGCACAACGGCAAGCGTTGGTGCACTTATCGCAGCGGCAAGCGCGAGCGCTTGTTCAAACATTTCAGGCTTCACTAGCATCATGCCTGCACTTCCAATCAGACCTAACACCCAGGCAGCAAGCGTGAGCTGTGGAATGAAGTAAGAGACCAGCAGAGCCACTAAAGACACTGCTCCAACCACCGCAACTAGCTTAAAGTAACGTTGATAAGAGGAATCTACAACCTCAAATGCCGTAGCTTGTCCCAGTTTAAATCCATTGTCTTTAATCTGCTCAACTGCTCCGCCTGGTTCGCTTAGGCTGGTAATAAGGTTATCTAATGTATCTGTAACCTGTGCCTTAGCAGTATTTCTTGCAGGAATCGTGTTTAAGTAGATCATGCGGATATTCCGATCCTTTGTTGCCAGAGCGAAACGGTCCGAAATTACTTTTGGATCTAAGGCAGAATCTCCCTCACTAAGGGAATATAAACGTGTCACATTATAATCCAGCAAATAAGCGAGCCTGTTAAAGCCCTTTTGCTGTTTTTTAATATTCTCAATTGCTGCAATCCCCATTCCACGTTCCTTAAGGAGATTAGCAAAGTCAGTGATACTCCCAGTATCGGCATCATCATTAAACCCTTTAACAGACTCACCTTCAAATAGAATCCGTTTAACACCCAATTCCTCATAACGATCCAACAGCTTCTTTACCGTGGCTTCATTATAAGTCAGAGAATCCACAAGACGAGGTACAATACTGAATCCCTTGTTATGCAGCATGTCCAGTGTAAATGGATCGGGCTGCAGCGGCTTCAATGTAGCGTCTTCTAGCGGGGTCTCGATGATAAGACCCTGCTGTCCGCGGAAACTCCAGTCTCTTGAATTAATCCCAAGATTACTAAATGCTTCTTTAATTACAGGCGCTAAAGTATCGCTGTAATCAGCACTGGTAAAAAGAATATAGGTATAGTTTTCATTTTCAGGAATGATCGTGTCCGTAAGATTAGCTATATCAGCCGCACCCCATATCATTAGACGACGCGCCTTACGGTAATCTTCCAATGTGCTTTCGTAAATCGCCATGCTCTGTACACCAGCGTCTTTAAGGCGATCTAACTGTTCGGAAATATAATCTTGTGGATTTGCACGATAGCTGGCTACATCAACCAGATCACGATAATCAAATACAAATTCTACTGTCTTGGAAGACTTCTCCGTCTGCAGTCGATCATAGACCACAGGCAAGGCTGCTATAACGCCAACCACAACTATGATCCACAGCCACTTTCGGGAAGTAATATTCCAACGTTGCCATTTTTGCCGCACCAAAAGTACCTCCTCTTTCGCTTTAAAAACTCTTTTAACAAAAGTAGAAACGGATCGTCATCCTTTTAGAGACGGTACCCGTTTCTACGTAAAATATAATTCACAATATAGAAAGCACTCTATATTTATTATTGTCCCCCGTCAACGCGAGCCATAACCTGTTTCGACAGTGCAGCAACCTTATCCTTAGCATTCTGCAGGGAGTCACCCACTACTGCAAAATAAACTTTAATCTTAGGCTCTGTGCCGGAAGGGCGCAGGCAGAACCAAGATCCGTCAGCCAGCAAATACTTCAGTACATTTTCCTTCGGCAGTCCATTTAAGCCCAGGGAATAATCCTGAATTTCTGTTACGGCAGATCCAGCAATTTCTTGTGGTGCATTAGAACGCCAATCATTCATGATTCCTTGAATTTGCGCAACGCCATCTTTGCCTTTCAGCGTACGGGACTCCAAGCTTTCCAAGAAGTATCCGAACTGCTCGTACAATTCCTGAAGAACATCATATAATGTTTTGCCTTGAGCTTTATAATAAGCACCTGCTTCAGCGATAAGCATAGCAGCAAGAACAGCATCCTTATCGCGAGCATAATTGCCTGCAAGATAACCATAGCTTTCTTCATATCCGAAAAGATAAGTGTATTCTCCGGATTGTTCGAACTGGGTCATCTTTTCTCCAATATATTTGAAGCCAGTCAGCGTATTAAATACAGTTGCACCATAATGAGAAGCTACAGCAGCCCCCATTTCGCTAGTAACGATAGTCTTTACAACCGCACCATTGCTAGGCAGCTTTCCTTGTTCCTGCAAACGACTCAAATAGTAATGAATCATCAGTGCTCCGGATTGATTGCCGGACAGAACAACAAATTTACCTT
This sequence comes from Paenibacillus sp. FSL H7-0323, assembly GCF_038002725.1. Classification (NCBI taxonomy): domain Bacteria; kingdom Bacillati; phylum Bacillota; class Bacilli; order Caryophanales; family Paenibacillaceae; genus Paenibacillus; species Paenibacillus sp. FSL H7-0323. Next base: position 4,452,985 of record NZ_JBBODB010000001.1, read on the forward strand.
CATTGTCGCGAACTACCGCACCCATACGGTCTGCATCAGGATCTGTACCAATCAAAAGGTCAGCATTCAACTCTTCGCCCAGCTTCATAGCTAGCGTAAAAGCTTCACGTTCCTCCGGGTTCGGAGATTTCACTGTAGAGAATTCAGAATCCGGCTGCTCTTGCTCAGGTACAACATGCACCTGGGTGAAGCCGATTTTCTCAAGTACACGGCGGACTGGCAAATTACCTGTACCATGCAGCGGAGTGTATACGATTTTAAAATCTTTCCCAAGCGTAGAGGCAATCTCTTCACTTGCAAGACTGACTGCAGCAACAGTATCGGTAAACGCTTCGTCATCCTTCTCTCCTAGCCAGTGCAACAGCCCTTGAGCTTCAGCTTCTTCTTGCGAAATCCGCTTTACACCATCAAAAGTGTCAACCTCTAGTATGTAAGAAATGACCTTTTCGGCTTCGTGTGGTACAAGCTGTCCGCCTTCCGAATTATAGACCTTATAACCATTGTATTCAGGAGGGTTATGGCTCGCGGTGATTACAATACCACCCGTTGCTTTCAAATAACGCACGCTGAATGATAGCTGTGGTGTTGATCGAAGGGAGGTAAACAAATGCGCCTCGATGCCATTAGCAGCCAGTACAAGAGCAGCCTCAAGTGTGAATTCAGGCGAGAAGCGACGAGAGTCATGCGCGATAACAACCGAAGGTCTGCCTTCTCCAGTATGCTTTTCTAGAATATAATTAGCGAAGCCTTGTGTAGCTCTGCCAACAGTATAACGATTGATACGATTGCTGCCCGCACCAATAACCCCACGCAAGCCGCCTGTACCAAACTCTAAGTCTCTGTAAAAACGCTCTTCAAGCTCCTGTGGCTCATTCTCCAGAGCGCGAAGCTCTGCCTTTGTAGCCTCGTCAACAGAAGGGTCCTGCAACCAGCGGGATAATGTGTCTGCCGCTTTCGCACTTAATTGAGTCATATGAATCTCTCCTTTAGATATATTTATAGAAAAATAAAATATTTAGCTCAGAGCAAACATAATTTCTCCAGAGGCTACAACCTTACCTTCAACGGAAGCAGTAGCTTGTCCTTTTCCGATACTGCCCTTAAGGCGGGTGATCTCTACTTCAAGAGTAAGTGTATCGCCCGGTACCACTTGACCACGGAAACGGAATCCGTCCAGCCCAGCTAAAAAACCGATTCGGCCGCGATTAGCTTCTACACCCAGGATAGCAACCGCACCCACTTGTGCAAGGGCTTCTGTAATCAGTACACCCGGCATTACCGGATAGCCCGGAAAGTGACCTACAAAGAACGGTTCATTGATCGTTACATTTTTGATTCCTACAGCTTTTTTGCCCATTTCAATCTCGATAATTTTGTCCACCAGCAGAAATGGAGGCCGATGGGGGATGATTTCTTGAATTTGGTTGATATCCAGCATTATGACAAAACTCCTTTCGGATGTTGCACATTTTCTTTTATTCTTTGCCGAAATGCATAAAATTAGGCAGGTTCGGTAAAAACTATATTTATCCTTCACCAACTGCAGAAGTGGAGGTTGAGATAAGGGGCTTTCTCCACCGGATGCGGCAGCATGGCGGAGAGGGCCCTTTTTGCTGCCCGAGGCCCCCCACCATTATACATTTTTCAGCATAAAAAAGAAAACTCCCTTATATAACAAGGGAGTGGTTAAATCATCTTCATTTATGGAGCAAAAACCAAATCATATACATGTCTCCACGTGCTCCACTGCAGAGCATCGCTTAACTCTTTCTTACCCAGGACAACGTAACCGACGGCCAGGCCGCCTCCAAGTGCAGCTACGAGAAGCAAGGGAATAAGAACCCATTGTATCATGGTCCATTTGGAGATCCCTCGTGGAGAGGGTTCTTTCTTCTCTTCCGATTTAACTTTTTCCTGTCGATCCATTCCTTCACCTCTACGCGCGCATGTTATTGGCTAGACCAAACATCTGATCACTGGACGAAAGTGCCCGAGCTACGAGTTGATACGTGCGTTGAATCTGCATCATTTCTGTCATTTCTGAGGTCATATCGACATTCGACTGCTCCAGCCATCCTGAGCGCACTCCAATTCCAGATGCCTCGCCTGCCGCTCTTTGTACAAAAGCCTGCTGTGCTGTAACCCCATCTGCAAGCATATAGAAATTCCCGTCGACAGCCTTTAAGGCATTCTGTGTCTTAGGTTCTACTATCATTATAGTACCCGCTACCTGAACAGGTCCATTCTCTGTCTTTTTTGTTAACACACGACCAGATTCATCGATAGCAGCATTCACACCTACAGGAACCGTTAGAGGTTTGCCCTCTGTATTTAAAACGGAGTTTCCTGTGTTATCAACCAATACCATCTTTTTGGCATCAGTCGTGTCAGGAATAAAGTGAAAATCACCCTGACGAGTGTACGCCGTAGTACCATTGACCTGAACACCAAAAAGCCCGTTGCCCTGAATGGCTAAGTCGGTCGGACTCCCTGTTTCTTTAAGGGGTCCCTCTTCCCAATTCGTTGAGATCGAAGGCACATAAGTCCCAAAACCCATATTAAAACCTAGAGGTGTAGAACGGCCCGGTTGGTCATAATCATCTGATTGCTGTTGTACACGAGTCAGCACGTCCTCAAAAGAGCCCTGCTTGCTCTTATAACCATTGGTATCCATGTTGGCTAGATTATCCGCTATAATATCAAGCCGCTGCTGAAGGCTCGACATGGAGACTGCTGCACTAATCGTTGAGTTGTTCATAGATCAAACCTCCTATAAGCTCTACCTGTAAAGCTCATTCCTAAGCACTGCCTATACCCTGCCAACTTCACTTACAGCCTTCTGCAAGCTGCCATCATAATATTGAACAATCTTCTGGTTCGCTTCATAAGCCCGATAGGCGGCATTCAAATCCACAGTAACCTGAGTAGGATCTACATTGGAGCTTTCCAGGTAACCTTGGCGTACTTGCATGTTATCTGTTCCGTTAGAGAAACGAATATCTGCCGCCTCTACATCATCAGCGTGAAATACACCATTACCGTCACGTACAAGCTCCTGTGGCTTTGTTACTACACTCACACCAAGCTTGGTCCCTGTCGGAAGTCCTGTTACTGGATTAAGCAAATTACCCTGCCCGTCCACTTTAAGGGTGTCCTGATTTCCTGTCAAGACAAGGGGCTTGCCTGTGGAATCAAGAACCTTGAAGCCACCACTGCTCAGTACCTCTCCTGTAGCCGCGTTTATTGAGAAGCTCCCATTTCGCGTATACAGATTATTCCCTTCAGCATCCTGTACAGTAAAGAAGGCCTGTGGACGATAAACAACCTCACCCTCAGGGCTTACATATTTGCCTGAACCATCAAAGGAGATATTTTGACCTGTCACAGGATCAGCTACTTGCAAATCCGTAGATAAAGCAAAATCCATGGTCTTGCCGCTCTCCCTTAAATCACCCTGTAAATATTGGGATATCGATTGTTCTGCAAAAACCCCAGTGTTAAGGCGCCCCACTGGCTTTGTATTGCCATTACTCATAGCAGAGATCAGTACATCCGGAAAAGCATGATTGACACTGTCAACCTGCTTGTACCCCGTTGTATTCAAGTTAGCGATGTTCTGTGTTGCCGTATCATGTCTACGCTGCTGTGTAACCATACCTGCAGCGGCTGTATATAATCCTCTTATCATGAAGGTAGTCCCCTTCCGAATCTTTTGCTACCTTTTATATCGGCTGCTTAGAACTTTTTCTTAACGACCTTGTCCAAATTATCTAGCATTATTCCGGTTCCCTTAACTACACAATGCATCGGGTCTTCCGCTATCCACACCGGAACATGTAATTCTTCTGAGAGGAGCTCGTCCAATCCATTAAGTAAAGCGCCACCACCAGTTAGAACAACACCCCGGTCAATAATATCTGCTGATAGCTCAGGCGGTGTACGTTCCAGAACGGACTTAGCAGCTGCCACAATAGAAGAAACCGGATCCCATAGTGCTTCTTTTACCTCGCCTGAAGTAATAGTGAGCGTCTGAGGGAGTCCACTTACCATATCACGACCACGAATATCCATTTCAGCCTGCATCAGGCCTGGACGCACGGTGCCAATTGTAACCTTAATATCCTCTGCCGTACGTTCACCGATTAACAGCTTATACTTTTGTTTAATATATCTTAAAATGGCCTCATCGAACTTGTCTCCTGCGACTTTAATCGAAGAAGCGGTAACGACGTCGCCCATAGAAAGTACGGCTACATCCGTCGTTCCGCCACCGATATCGACGACCATGTTCCCACTAGGCTGATAAATATCCATTCCCGCTCCGATTGCAGCGGCTTTTGGCTCTTCCTCCATAAAAACTTCCTTAGCCCCGCTCCGCTCTGCCGCTTCCCGTATGGACTTCTGTTCCACAGATGTAATATTTGTAGGGGCGCAAATCAGAATACGGGGCCGTGCGTACCAGGACCGGCCGCCAACGCGGTCGATAAAATACTTGAGCATCATTTCTGTGATTTCAAAATCTGCAATGACACCATCCCGGAGAGGACGGATTGTTATAATATTTCCAGGTGTACGTCCAACCATGCGACGTGCCTGTTCTCCCACCGCAAGGACTCTCTTCGTATCACTTTCAAGTGTGACCACGGAAGGTTCATCCAGAACGACTCCCCTTCCCTTAACATGTATGAGCACATTGGCCGTGCCGAGGTCGATTCCGATATCCTTGCTAAACATAATGAAAGAGCCCCCAAAGTGTTATTTTAATTGAAAAAACAGCAGTTAGTACTAAATTTAAAAATACCATACTTTAGGGGAAGTACACAATGTATTAAAGCTGAATATTTCCTTAAATTTCCGAAAATCTCATGGCTTTGATGCTACAGCAACCTCACGTTTTTTCCCCGTCGATTTTTTATATTTGATTTTTGTGGCTTCTCCCCCCCGAAGATGTCGGATGGACTTGTGATATTCGAGAATGTGCTTCACCTGATCGGCCAGATCAGGGTTGATCTCTGGCAGACGCTCAGTTAAATCTTTATGCACCGTGCTCTTTGAAACGCCAAATTCCTTGGCTATGGTCCGGACCGTATGCCTGGTTTCCACGATGCAGCGTCCGATTTTGATCGTACGTTCCTTGATGTAATCGTGCACGCTCCCGCCTCCCAACTGTGGATAGTTTGGTACATTATATGAGGGGCGGGCTTATATATTCGCGCTTTCAAGACATGACAAGCTATGGAGGGCTCATTTTATTTAATGGACAACCTAATAACCCGTGTTATTAGCATGATGAAAAGCCGTCGTTCTCCCTTTAGGTCAACAACCGTTTCCCGCGTAAACAAAAGGCTCATCACAAACACAACCTTAAAAATCCTTATATACACAAAAAAATAGGGGGCTTTCGCCCCCTGCTATAGAAATTTTTATCGCTGTGGCAGTAAATCCGATGGATTGACTACTTTGCCATCTTCGTACACTTCAAAGTGTACATGATTTCCAAGGTCCTTTTCGATCTCACTGCGACCAGCTGTGGCAAGAGTATCTCCTTGCTTCACTACATCGCCTTGTTTAACTTTTGTTTCACCAAGACTTTGGTATACAGTCTTCAAATTACCTTGATGGGTAATTTCAATCACTTTACCTAATACCGCAACATCTTCCACTCTGGTCACTTCACCGCTGAGCGCTGCTTTAACATCGAACGTATTGTTGTCTTCACGGGCAATATCGATTCCGACATTAGGAATAAATTTGTCGTTATATTGCACCATAGCGGCAACGTGATTGTCCTCTGTACCATTCTCATCATAATACGGCTTAACTACTTCTACTTCACCTGGATTAGCTACTGGCCAAGCCATACTTTCCGTTGAAGCAACAACTTCAAGTGCATCTGGACCTCCGGTTGTTGTACCAGCTTCGTTAGCGGAAGTTCCTACTTGCTGCGAAGTGGCGGCGGTGTCCTGGTTGAGCGGCTTCTGGCCGGCATCCTGATAGACCCACACCAAGGTTAGTATAATTGCCGCTGCCGCCGTGTAGACTGCTGGGAATACCCAACGTTTAGATACCAGTCTGTTCCATGAAGAAGGTTTTGCACCAGGTAAATCTCCCTGAGTTTTTTTGAGAGATTCATCTTGGTTTGTTTTGTTTTTGTCTTGTTCATTCATATGGTTATCACCTCAGTAACCAGTGTTACCGGGGTTTTCTCTTTTATACGTATCTTTCAAGTTATTTTTTCAGAAGAGTTGAGATTTGTGTAAATGAGATACCACTATAATAGTGTTTGAGAATTTGGGTAGCAGTTCCACCCTCTTTAGCCATCCCATTTGCCCCCCACTGGCTCATCCCTACTCCATGCCCATTTCCGAAGGTCGTGATTAAGATCTTATTCCCCTTACGAATCCAACTGAATTGGCTGGATCGTAGGCCCAGCTTCTCTCTCACTTCACGTCCAGTAAATATAGAGCCTCCAATTGAGATTTCTTTAATCCGATGTCCAGTGGTAAGAGACAACACTTCCATAGGTAATCTCGAAGATGATGAAATCTTCGTTGTAGTTCCTGAATTGGTAGTTTCTTTGGAGGCTGGAATGACTTTATCGTTTAGACCCAATCTAGTAAGTATTTCAGCAACAGTAAAGGTGTTAGTCACTGCATAGTTTGGGGTAATCTCTTTCTCCCAAGGACTCGTCACGCTGCGCAGATAGGGAATCGCTGCATTCCAATACTCTTCTGAGTTCTCAGTATATCCTCCACTGGAGGCGAAAAAGGAGGCCGTTATCGGCTGCCCTTTATAAGTCATGATCACTCCGCGCGTCTCAAGGACCGCGCGCTGCAGCTTTGCAAGGTCGGCGCTTCTTCCGCCGAGCTTCCATTGCCGTTCCAGCGTGTCCTTAGATATGTAAGCCTGATGGCTTACCGTATCGGTTACATCCGCCTCCGGAACGGGTACGCCGCTTCTGTCGCCAGCCACCAGGCGGCGCATGATAAAGGTGCGGGCAGCTACGGCCTGCGCTTTGAGCGCTTCAAGCTCAAAGTCGGCCGGCATCTCGGCCGCAAGCACGCCGCGGACGTAGTCCTCCAGCGGCAATGTCTCTATTTGTCCGCTGTGCGACAAATAGACAGAGACGTTCGGCTGCGGCGCTTCCTGCGCAGCCGTCTCCGGCGCCGCCGGAGGGGCCGTGACCGTCGGCACGGCCACAGGCGCCGGTTGTCCCCGGTGTAGCGGGACAACCGCCAGCGGAATCAGCAGCGCCGCCAGGAAAGGCGCTGCGAGCCAGGCAACGGGGATGAGTCGCCTGCGCCGGGGAGCAAGGGGACGCGAGTGCCAGCGCGTTGTCTTGTTTCTTCGCAAGTAGCGGAAATCTTTCATCTCTATGGCTCCTTCCGTGAATCACTGGTGATTCTTATAGATATGAATTTGCAGCAACTGCTAGAACACAATTTGAGAGAAAGAGAGTTCCTGTCCTCAATCTATTACTAGACCACAGGCTATTAAATTGCATACAAAAAAATCCCCATCAAATGAGGATTCCATAAAAAAAGACCAAGCTGCAAACTGCAGCCTGGTCTCTCCTAATGATTGATATTATACCCAAGTTGGTTGAACCTGAAAGCGTGGTTTAACCTCTTCGTTTTTAGTCGATTCACTCTTGGATACTTCCGGTTTAAGAACTTCATCCTTCACGGTTTGCGCTGAAGTATCTTCCATGGAGATGCGCCAAATTTCCGCACCCAATCCGGACAGTTTCTCAGCCAAATGAACATACCCGCGGTCAATATGATGAGTTCCGCTTACTTCAGTAGTGCCCTCAGCAACCAGACCTGCCAAAATAAGCGCAGCTCCCGCACGCAGATCCGTAGCACAAACCTTAGCTCCGACCAATTGTGCATTACCTGTAACGATCGCCGAGCGACCTTCGATTTTAATCTCAGCGTTCATGTTGTGGAATTCATCCACATGCATAAACCGGTTCTCAAATACAGTTTCTGTAACGACACTAGTACCTTCAGAACGCAGCAATAATGCCATCATTTGCGACTGCATATCCGTAGGAAAACCTGGATACGGCAAAGTCTTCAAATCAACAGCTTTGAGAGGCTTGTCACTGATTACACGAATACCGTTCTCGTCGGGAATAATGGTTACACCCATTTCTTCCATCTTAGCAATAACAGGACCTAAGTGATCAGCAATTGCGCCTTCCACATATACATCGCCACCGGTAATTGCTGCAGCCGCCATGTACGTACCTGCTTCGATACGGTCAGGGATTACATGATGTTTGACCCCATGCAGACGTTCTACCCCTTCAATACGGATAACGCCTGTTCCCGCACCGCGTACGATTGCGCCCATACCATTCAAGTAATTGGCCAGGTCGACAATCTCAGGCTCCTTAGCCGCATTCTCGATAACGGTCACGCCTTCGGCTAATGTAGCTGCCATCATTATATTTTCGGTCGCACCTACGCTTGCTACATCCAAATACACTTTGGCACCGCGCAGGCGTCCGTTGCTTTTCGCTTCAATGTAGCCCTGGCCGAGACTAATCTCCGCACCCAGTGCTTCAAACCCTTTCAAATGCTGATCAATCGGTCGTGTACCAATGGCACAGCCGCCTGGCAGGGAAATTCTTGTCTGACCAAGTCTAGATAACAGTGGGCCCATGACTAAAAAAGACGCCCGCATTTTTCGAACCCATTCATAAGGTGCTTCACAGGATGTGATATTTGTAGCATCCACCTGGATAATATCGTTCTGATATGTAACCCCTGCACCCAGAGATTCCAGCATTTTTGATATCGTCATCACATCATCAAGCGGAGGTGCGTCTACAATGACGCTTACTCCTTCTTCTGCCAATAGAGAGGCGGCTATGATCGGTAATACGGAATTTTTTGCGCCGCTAACTTTCACGCTCCCGGTCAATCTGTTGCCACCGCGGACGATAAATTTGCTCATTTTCGGTTTCCCTCCGCGTCCATTATTTCTTAAATTATTTTTTTAGATTAAAGTAATTGCAAAAAAGTTCTCTACTCCATCAATACGCCCATTTACTCGGGCATGTTCCTTAAAGTTCAGTGTTGACATAATAAAACCTTATTATTCGACACCTTTTGACCACTGCGACCTAAGACACTTATAACCAAACTACATCCCCTTAAAACATATATCGGATCATCCCACTCCAGCTCAGGTAATCCAGGAAGAACCCCGCTACAAAACGACCAAGTACAATGGCCAACAGCAAGTGCAGCAGCCTTCCCTGAGGACTCTTGGGATATCTTATGACCAAATCGAGCTTAAGGTTCTGCAATGCCCACCAAGATAATACAACACTGAGCAAAGATACAATCATTGAGACCATACTGCTGGTTCCAACTGCGCTAGACAACCCACCCGACAATATATCCTCCATGCTAACCCTCCGTGTTCGTATTACTCGGAAATCGACTCTTATATCATACTTGTGAAGGGCAAAAGAATCCAGTACTTTTACAAATTTTTAAACAATTCAACGCCATTATCCAAAATAATGAAGAAATTTTAACCTTTTTTCAATAGATTACTATAATAAAAAGCAGTCAAACCCTAAGGCTTGACTGCTTTTATCCTACTGTTGTCCTTTTCCAGTGGACACTTTAATCCGTGTAACAGCGCGTTGCAGCGCCAATTCCGCACGGCGGTGATCGATATCATCTTGTTTGCTCCGAGTCTGGAGACGGCGTTGAGCCCGTTCTCTAGCCGCTTCGGCGCGCTCAACATCGATATCTGTTGGCAGCTCGGCACTTTCAGCCAGCACGGTTACTTTGTCCTTATGCACTTCTACGAACCCGCCATGAACAGCGATGGAGATCGTAACACCGTCCGATTTGACGGATAACGGAGCAACCTGAAGTGGAGTCACAAGCGGAATGTGTCCCGGCAAAATACCCAACTCGCCTTCGACCCCTCTTACAATCAAGCTATTCACTTGCTTGGAGTAAACGAGATGCTCCGGCGTGACAATTTCCAACAAAAAGGTATTCACTTCCATTCCTCCTTAAAGCTTTACATTGTAAAGCTCGCTTCGAAAGCATGCACTAAGCTTTACGAAGTAAAGCTTGCATCGAAAGCATTAGCTAAGCTCAGGTTACATCGATTTCGCTTTTTCTACTGCTTCTTCAATCGTACCTACAAATAGGAAAGCTGCTTCTGGAAGATCATCATGCTTACCATCCAGGATTTCCTTAAAGCTGCGTACAGTTTCTTTGATTGGTACATATTTACCCTTAAAGCCAGTGAACTGTTCAGCCACGTGGAATGGCTGCGACAGGAAGCGTTCAACTTTACGAGCACGAGCTACGATAACCTTATCATCCTCACTCAATTCATCCATACCCAAGATGGCAATGATGTCTTGAAGCTCGGTATAACGTTGCAGCAATTGTTTAACACCTTGTGCCACGTTGTAATGTTCTTCACCAACAATTTCTGGAGCGAGCAAACGCGAGCTGGAAGCCAGTGGGTCAACCGCTGGGAAAATCCCCTTCTCGGAAATTTTACGCTCAAGGTTAGTTGTTGCATCCAAGTGAGCAAACGCTGTAGCCGGAGCAGGGTCAGTGTAGTCATCCGCCGGTACGTAGATTGCTTGAATCGATGTAACTGAACCTTTTTTAGTCGATGTGATACGCTCTTGCAGCTGGCCCATTTCAGTAGCCAGAGTCGGCTGATAACCAACCGCAGATGGCATACGGCCGAGAAGAGCGGACACTTCGGAACCCGCTTGGGTAAAGCGGAATATATTATCGATAAAGAGCAGCGTATCGCGGCCTTCCACATCACGGAAATATTCCGCCATGGTCAAACCGGTCAAAGCTACACGAAGACGTGCACCTGGAGGCTCGTTCATTTGTCCGAAGACCATTGCTGTCTTCTTAATAACGCCGGAATCCGTCATTTCGTGATAAAGGTCATTACCTTCACGAGTACGTTCACCGACACCTGCAAATACGGAAATACCACCGTGCTCTTGGGCAATGTTATTAATCAATTCTTGGATTGTTACTGTTTTACCTACGCCGGCACCGCCGAAGAGGCCGACTTTACCACCCTTAGCATAAGGTGCGAGCAAGTCGATAACTTTAATACCTGTTTCCAAGATTTCCGCTTGTGTTGACAATTCGTCAAATGTTGGTGCGAGACGGTGAATCGGGTTCTTTTTCTCAGCAAGAACTTCACCAGCGTTATCAATTGGATTACCAAGTACGTTAAATACACGGCCTAATGTCGCTTCCCCTACAGGAACCGAAATTGGACCTCCTTGATCGATTGCATCCAGTCCACGAACCAGACCATCAGTAGAAGACATCGCGATACAACGTACCAGATTGTCTCCCAAGTGATTGGAAACCTCAAGTGTTAGGTTAAGCTGACGACCATTGTCCAAGACGGTTTCAATTTTGATAGCGTTGAAAATCTCGGGCAACTGGCCGCGTTCAAATTCAATATCGACAACCGGACCCATAATGCTTACAACGCGTCCTTTGTTCATCTTCTTTTCCCTCCTCGAAAGCTGTTACATCAAGAAGAAACGACGTTGTCGTCATATAAAGATGACAACCGTTTCTCGTAGAAATATAAGCATTTTGTATAGTGTAAAACCTATACTATCTTATATTTTAAGAAGAACCTACAGTGCCGTTCTTAAGGAGCTATGCACCCTAAGCAAGCGACACTGTTTCTCGTAAAACACAAGACAAGTTAAGCACTTAGTTTAACTTTTCTTGTATTTTAAGACTGCGCGTTCGCTCCGGCCACGATCTCGGTAATTTCCTGCGTAATTGCCGCCTGACGGGCACGGTTGTACGTAAGGGTAAGTTCTCCGATCATTTTCGACGCGTTCTTCGTTGCACTGCCCATAGCTGTCATTTTCGCACCCAGCTCACTGGCCTTGCCATCCAGAATAGCGCTATAAATCAAAGTTTCAGCGTACTTTGGAAGCAATACTTCTAGCACGCCTTCCGGTGAAGGTTCATATTCGTAGTTTGCAGAAGCTTCATGATGCTCTTGATTCCCTACTCCATCCATTGGCAACAGTCGCTCAACGGTTGGGATCTGGGTGATAGCATTGACGAATTGATTGTAACAAACATACAACTCATCATACGTACCATCTACAAACTGCTGTACTGCCGAATTCGCGATCGACTTGATGTCAGCAAACTTCGGCGCATCCGATAGCTCAGTAACTTCCTGTACAATCGGATATTCACGGCGACGTAGAAAGTCACGGCCCTTACGACCAATAACAAACAATGCGTACTCATCTTTGGACTTATGCTTCTCCGCGATGAGCATCGTCACCTTACGCAAAATATTAGCGTTGTAACCACCTGCAAGCCCTCTATCAGAGGTAACGATTAGATAACCAGTCTTCTTCACAGGGCGGCTAACCAGCATAGGGTGTTGAACACCTTCTGTGCCAGCAGCAATGCTCGATACAACCTCTTTTAGCTTCTCAGCATAAGGACGGGCGGCAATTGCCTTCTCCTGAGCTTTTCTCAGCTTGGATGCGGCTACCATTTCCATCGCTTTTGTGATCTGTCTTGTGTTTTGAACACTCTTAATTTGACGTTTAATATCACGCATGCTTCTTGCCATGATTTCACCACCTTAGAGCTTTGACGGAGTCAAAGCTAACTTCGTAAGCATTCTCTTAACTTTGACGAAGTCAAAGCTACTTCATAAGCACAGCCTGAGCTTCGGCAGAGCCAAAGCTCACTTAGTAAAATCCGTTAAAGTCTATCTATATTAGCTAGTAGCGAAACCTCTTTTAAAGGTATCAATCGCTGCTTTAAGAGCGGCTTCGTTATCAGCTGTCAAATCTTTTGTATCCCTGATGGATTGAGCTACATCAGCAGCACTGCTATCCATGTAAGCAAGGAATTCCTTTTCAAAACGTTTTACGTCTTTAACTGGAATATCATCCAAATATCCTTTTACAGCTGTGTACAAGCTAAGCACTTGATGCTCAACAGACAACGGCTGATTCACACCTTGTTTCAGAACTTCCATCATACGTGCCCCGCGATTCAGACGGGCAAGTGTAGATTTATCAAGATCTGAGCCGAACTGTGAGAAGGCTTGAAGTTCGCGATATTGGGCAAGATCCAGACGGAGCGAGCCGGCTACCTTCTTCATCGCTTTGATTTGAGCGGAGCCCCCTACACGGGAAACGGAGATACCGACGTTGATCGCCGGACGTTGACCTGAGTAGAACAGATCGGATTCAAGGAAGATTTGACCATCTGTAATCGAGATTACGTTCGTAGGAATGTAAGCTGATACGTCAGATGCCTGTGTTTCGATAAATGGAAGTGCGGTTAATGAACCACCACCGAGCTCATCACTAAGCTTAGCTGCACGCTCCAAAAGACGGGAGTGCAAGTAGAATACGTCACCCGGGAATGCTTCACGACCCGGTGGACGACGAAGCAGCAAGGACAATTCGCGATAAGCCGAAGCTTGTTTCGAAAGGTCATCGTAAATGATCAGTACGTGCTCGCCCTTGTACATGAAGTATTCGCCCATTGCGCAACCTGCGTATGGAGCAATGTACAACAATGGGGACGGCTCGGAAGCCGATGCAGTTACAACGATTGTATATTCCAAAGCGCCATGACGGCGAAGAGTTTCTACAACCTGTGCTACTGTGGATTGCTTTTGACCAATGGCAACATAAATACATTTCATGCCGTTGCCTTTTTGGTTGATAATCGCATCAATTGCGATTGCAGTCTTACCTGTTTGACGGTCACCAATGATAAGTTCGCGTTGTCCACGACCGATTGGTACCATCGCATCAATGGCTTTAAGACCTGTTTGCATCGGTTCATGTACCGATTTACGATCGATAACACCTGGTGCATTATTTTCTACAGGACGGAATTCAGTTGTAGCAATTGGGCCTTTGCCGTCAAGCGGCATACCAAGTGCGTTAACTACACGACCGAGCAGAGCTTCACCAACAGGAACTTGCATAATTTGTCCTGTACGTTTTACTTGATCGCCTTCACGAATTTCCTTGTACTCACCCAGAATAACAACACCGACGTTGCTTTCTTCCAGATTGAGCGCCATGCCCACTACTCCGTTGGAGAACTCTAGCAATTCGCCTGCCATTGCGTTTTCCAGACCGTAGACACGGGCGATACCGTCGCCGACTTGAATGACGGTGCCGACTTCGGCAACTTCGATATCGGCTTTATATTCCTCAATTTGACTTTTGATCAAAGTGCTGATCTCTTCAGGTCTGATGCCCAATATCCTCACCCCTATCTTCTATGCTTATCATTAAAGGATTTCTCGAGACGCTCCAATTTGTTAGACAGACTGCCGTCATACAGCGTATCGCCGATATAAACTTTCAGTCCTCCCAACAGGCTTGGGTCCACCACATTCGTAATCCGGATTTTACGGTTTACGAGTTGGCCGAATTCTGCAGCTACAGCTGCTTTTTCTTCTTCACTTAAAGAATAAACAGAGTATACCTTAGCATCACCAATGCCAAGAGCGTCTCCTTCAATCTTGATATACGTATCCAGCAGATCGGCAAAAATATCGGTTCTGCCTCGCTCTACTAACAATTCTACAATGTTCATCACGATGGGAGAGAGCTTATCTTGAAGCGCTGTGCGCAGCACTTTCAGCTTGTCGGACTCCGAGATGCGCGGTGCAAGAATAAACCGCTTTATCTCTTGGTCGGAATGTAATAATCCAACCACTGCCTTGAGCTCTTCTTCTACTTCAAGGGTAATCCCTTTCTCTACCGCTGCACTGTACAATGCTCTAGCGTAGCGCTTGGCAACTACCGTATCGCGGCTCATGATTGGCCTCCTACCTCTTTGAGGTATTGGTTCACAAGTTGCTCCTGCTCGCCGTTAGCACTAACTTCTTTCTTAAGAAGTTTAGAAGCAATACGAACAGATGCCGTTCCAATTTCGCTGCGCAACTCTTCCACTGCTTTGTTCTTTTCGTTCTCGATATCGCGCACGGCCTCTTCTTTGACACGTGCTGCATCTGCTTTGGCTTGTGCCAAAGTTTGTTCTACCTGTAGATTGCTTGTGATTTGCGATTGTTGAATAATCTGTTGAGCTTCCTGGCGTGCACTGTTCAGCGCTTGCTTCTGCTCTTCCACATACGCGACCGCTTGTTCTCTAGTCTTCGCAGCTTCGTCCATTTGCTGCATTACCAGCTCACGGCGTTTCTCCATAACTGCAAAAAGTTTGCTGAACGCATACTTGCTAAGCAAGAAATATAAAATCCCAAAGGCGACAATTGAAAATACTATGTTTGTCCAAACAATATCCACTGAGGTCACTCCCTTCCGTTACCGCGTCATGCGGACGTATACAAAAGTAAGGCGCGGATGGCATCGGCCGTCCCCGCCAAACCGTAACTACGGTTTATTAAGTAAACATAATCAGGAATGCGATAACTGTTGCTGCCAACGGAATAACTTCGACGATACCTACACCAATAAACATTGTTGTTTGCAAAGCATTTTTCGCTTCTGGTTGACGAGCGATGGACTCAACTGTTCTACTAACGATCATACCGTTACCAAGACCTGCGCCAAGTGCACCCAATCCAACCGCTATTGCTGCTGCTAAAAATTCCATTTGTAAATATCCTCCTTTAATTTCGGTTCATATTTGTGTTTAATGATATAAGATATCTCCCACGAAGGAAAATCAGACGATAGCCGTTCTCTTCGCAGCAGTTCATTAATGTGCTTCTTCTTCATGAATCGTCATCTGTGCGATATAAACCATCGTCAGAATCGTAAAGATAAACGCTTGTAGTGCCCCGACGAAAATACTGAAGCCCTGCCATACAGCCAGGAACGGAATACTGAGAATCCCCAGCTTCAAAATGACTGTAATCAGTACTTCTCCGGCGAAAATGTTAGCGAATAGACGAATAGCCAACGCTACAGGTTTTGCCAGGTTTTCGATAATGTTCAGTGGCAAAAAGATTGGAAACGGCTCGATGTAGTGTTTGAAATAATGTTTGCCGTTGAGCTTAATGCCCAGAAAGTTCATCAGTACAAATACTATGATTGCCAATCCTGCAGTGACGTTAATGTCAGCAGTTGGCGACTTGTACCATAAAATTTCTGCATGCTCACCATTCGCCAAGTTCTTAGTTGCTTCAATCACGTGGCCAAACACTGTTACAGGTCCATGCGCCTCAGTTACAACGGAGAAAGGCAATCCAAGTAGATTGGAAACAAAGATAAACAGAATCAATGTCAACCCTAAAGATATGTAAGGTTTTCCTCTCTTCAGATCCATGGCACTGCTTATGACACCCTCTACAAATTCCACAACCCATTCCATGAAGTTCTGAAGCTTGGATGGATTTTCAACGGAAAGCTTACGAACCGAAAGCATAACCAGAACAAACACCACTGTACAACTGATCAGAAGCATCAACACGGCGGATAAATCTATCGGTATTCCCCCGACAAATATTTTCGGCATGTCATGCATAGTATCATCCCCCTTTCTCTTTAATCTGGTTAAAGCTTATTCTTCACACTCAGATATATCCCCGCAGGAATGGCGAGAAGCTGAGGAATGAATACGCCCGAAACAGTTGCTACCAGGGAGAAATGCTCAATCTTGACCGAGAACATGGTGACCAAAATTGCGAAGCTAATCCGTGTAACAAAACCGAGGCTGAAGGCATTCCCTTCGTTGCTCGCAATCGACTGCGTAACCCGTCGAACCTTGACGGCCAGATAACGAAAGTTTACCAATCCCGCCACCAGACCCAGAGTCATGCCCAGTGTAATTGCCCGGGTCTCATGATGAAGCACCCAGCCCATTAAGAGTCCTGCCATAAGGACGAGCGTAACTCTAGTGACGGTATTGATCATGGGAGTCATATTATCCATTCTGCTCCCCCAAAAATTTTTTAATTAACAAGGCGACATTCACAATTCCCAGAATCATTCCAGTTATAGTGCCAATGGCGAGCCAATATTTCGGCCCCTCCATCAGGTCTTTCAGCCATCTTGCCGCAAAAAAACCAATAAGAATGTAAGCGGCAAGCAAAGTGCCTGCACTTCCAATGACAAGCGCGGTCTGTAACAAGCTGTCCTTGCTATTTTGTTCTTTCATGGGCTACAATCCCAACTAATTTTACTGAATTTCCTGAGTCTTTGTCAATTCATTGAACATTGCCTAAAAACCCTTGAAAACATGAAAATAATCACAGCAAAACGTTCCAAAACCATATAAACCGTACAGTTTCACTGTATGTTGATTTTAATCAGATCAGATATTAGTTTAATTGAAATTATTTATTTTTTGTGAACATTCTGTGAAACTCTTCAGGACGTTCCTTATTAACACCAAAATGGTGCAAAATCGCATTGACAATCCGTTGGGAAGCCTTGCCATCTCCATACGGGTTGGCGGCCCGACTCATCGACTGATAGAGCTCGTTATCAGTCAAAAGAGCATGTGTCCGTTGATACACCTTCTCCTCGTCCGTGCCCACAAGTTCCAGCGTTCCAGCCTCTATCCCTTCGGGACGCTCCGTTGTATCACGAAGCACAAGAACAGGCACTCCATAAGAAGGAGCTTCCTCTTGCAGACCGCCGGAATCGGTCAATATCAAGTGGGTATGCGGATAAAAATTATGCAGGTCCACGACATCCAGCGGATCAATCAGCTTAATTCTTGGATGTCCTCCCAGTATCTCATGCGCAGGTTCCTTAACGGCAGGACTCGGATGCACAGGGTAAACAATGGCGACATCTTCGAATTCATCAGCGATTCTTTTAATAGCTCGGAAGATATTACGATGCGGTTCACCTTGAGATTCTCTGCGGTGAGCGGTCATCAAAATAAGTCTTTTTCCTGAAGCAAAATCCAAAACAGGATGCCGGTAATCCGGCTGTACGGTATATTGAAACACATCAGTTACGGTGTTGCCTGTGATATAAATACTTGATTCTTTTTTGTTCTCGTGTCTCAGATTGTTAGCTGACAAATCGGTTGGAGCGAAATGCAGATCAGCTAACACACCTGTGAGTTGACGGTTCATTTCTTCAGGATACGGAGACAATTTGTTCCATGTCCTAAGTCCTGCTTCTACGTGCCCAACCTGAATTTGCTGCAGGAAGGAAGCGTAACTAGCTAAAAACGTTGTTAAGGTGTCTCCATGCACCAGCACGAGGTCAGGTTTAACTTCTTTCAGTACAGGTTCCAAACCTTCAAGCACACGAATAGTAATCTCATTCAAGGTCTGACGGTCCTTCATCACGTCCAAATCGTAATCAGGGGTGATATTAAACACTTCCAACACTTGATCGAGCAGTTCTCTATGCTGTGCTGTTACACATACTATTGATTCGATATGCTCAGGATGCTTCTTCAGTTCAAGAACCAGAGGAGCCATCTTGATCGCCTCGGGGCGCACTCCGAAAATAGTCATTACTTTGATTTTGGACATAACCCCTACCCTCTCATCAAATATTCTCGCATTACTATACTTAATACTTAATTACTTATTACTTGGTTCCATAAAGACGGTCACCAGCATCACCAAGACCTGGCACGATGTAACCATGTTCATTCAAATGATCATCAAGCGCTGCAACATAAATATCAACATCCGGATGAGCTTCCTGAACTGCAGCAACACCTTCTGGCGCTGCAATCAAGTTCATCATTTTGATCTGTGTACAACCACGATTCTTCAGTGAGGTAATCGCAGCAATTGCGGATCCGCCTGTAGCAAGCATCGGGTCAATTACTATCAACTCACGTTCCTGTACATCCGTTGGAAGCTTGATATAATACTCCACTGGTTGAAGAGTGTCTGGATCACGGAAAAGCCCTACATGTCCTACTTTAGCCGCAGGTAGAAGCTTCAGTACACCTTCAAGCATACCTAAACCCGCACGAAGAATAGGAATAAGCCCCAGCATTCTTCCCGAAATCACTTTGCTTTCCGTCTCAGTGACCGGTGTTTGTACCGTAATGGTCTCTAGTGGAATATCACGTGTAATCTCATAAGCCATCAATGTGGCAACTTCGTCAACATGTTCTCTGAAATCCTTCGTGTTTGTTCTAACGTCGCGAATAAATGTTAGTTTGTGTTGAATTAAAGGATGATCGCAAATCACCAATTTTCCCATTTACTGTCCCTCCGGTAATTGTAAGTCTTGTCTATAGCCATAGAAAGCGCTTTGCTTCTCAGTGGCTAAATCCTGTCTATTATAGCACTCCCGCCGCTGCATTTCACCTCAGAATGGTACTTGAACTCACATTGAACATATTCCTTTGTATTTCCTTGTTTTTAAAGGTAATGATTGGCTTAATTAGGAAACCAATCACTTATAAAACCTAGATTATGTTGTGCAACTTTGGCTTTTTCATACTATTCACATTATTTTCACTAATTTTATTGAAAGTTCCATGAACTTTCATGATTAATTTCATTCAATTTCATCTAATACCTACTGTAATATTTGTGAACAATATGCAACAAAAAAGCCTCCATCAAACCCGGAAGAGGGTATGGATGGAGGCAGAATCATTTCTTATTAGAAGCAAAGATTTAGTATTTCAATTCTGGATAAAGAGGGTATTGGTCAGTCAACTCAGCCACTTGACGGGCAGATTCTGCCAAGTTTGCCTCATCCTTCGGATTCTTTAGAACATTAGCAATGATACGTCCAATAGTGACCATCGCCTGCTCGTCCATACCACGGGATGTGACTGCAGGTGTACCAATACGAATACCACTTGTTACGAAAGGACTTGTAGGATCAAATGGAATTGCGTTTTTATTCACAGTAATCCCGATGGAATCTAGTACTTTTTCCGCATCTTTTCCGGTAATGTTCAGATTACGGGTATCCAGCAGCATCAAGTGGTTATCTGTACCTCCGGATACAATGTTAACCCCTTCGCTGATCAACGTTTCTGCAAGAACATTAGCGTTCTTCACTACATTTTGAGCATAAGTCTTAAAGGATGGCTGCAATGCTTCACCAAATGCGACTGCTTTTGAAGCAATTACATGCATCAGAGGTCCACCTTGGGAACCAGGGAATACCGCTTTATCAATAGCAGCTGCCCATGGCTGTCTGCACATAATCATACCTCCGCGGGGACCGCGCAAAGTCTTATGCGTAGTAGTTGTAACGAAATGAGCATGAGGAACCGGGCTCGGATGAAGACCAGCAGCAACCAATCCTGCGATATGGGCCATATCTACCATAAATAGCGCACCCACATCATTGGCGATAGCGCCAAGTTTTTCGAAATCAATAATACGCGGATAGGCACTAGCACCAGCTACAATCATTTTCGGACGGTGTTTGAAGGCTGCTTTACGTACTTCATCATAATCAATTAGGAAAGTATCTTCTTGTACTCCATAAGCAACGAAGTTATAAAGCAATCCTGAAGCATTAACTGGGCTACCATGTGTCAAATGACCACCGTGCGCCAAATTCATTCCAAGAACAGTGTCGCCAGGCTTAAGCGCAGCCAGATAAACTGCCATATTTGCTTGAGCCCCGGAATGTGGTTGTACGTTGACATGATCCGCGCCAAACAATTCTTTTGCGCGATCACGAGCAAGGTTCTCAACGATATCTACATCTTCACAGCCACCATAATAACGTTTGCCTGGATAACCTTCTGCATATTTGTTCGTAAGCACGGAGCCCATAGCTTCCATTACGGCTTCGCTAACGATATTCTCTGAGGCAATAAGCTCAATGTTGGCACGCTGACGTTTCAGTTCCAGTTCCATCGCTTCCAGTACTGCCGGGTCACTCTTACGCAATTGTTCCATGTTCTTATTTCCTCCCTAGTGTGTGTAGATATGTTGTATTTAAGTAGAAACGATTTGCCCGCCATAAAGAGACTTAGGTCTACGTTTCTGCAAAAAATATAAAAACTAAAGTTCGTTAATCACAAAACTGTGAACCACTTTGTTCTGGAGCACGATATACCGCACGTTCACCACCAATTAGTGGGGGTCTGGTCCATGCCGCATTCACTCTGGCTGCTCCAATGTATCGTAGAGTCGGACGGAAAGGAACGGCTACCCGCCGTAAATGCATTCCTATCAGTGTCTCGCCAATATCTAAACCAGCATGAGCTTCTATCGTTTCCGCCAAAACAGGATCTTTCATAGCGTGATAAGCAGCCGTAGCCATCGAACCTCCAGCACCTCGTATAGGTACAGCTGATACTTCCTTCAGACCAAGTGACTCTAGCAGAGAGCGTTCCATGACAAGTGCACGATTTAAATGCTCGCAGCACTGATACACCGGATGAAATCCTTTTTCCGCTGCTACTAAACGAACACCTTCAAGCAGTTGTTCTGCAACTTCAAGTGCACCACCAGTTCCAATCCGGACACCAGCAACCTCACTTGTGCTCACTCCGACGACAACAATTTTGCCTGACCCAAGGTTACCAGCCTCCGCCAACTCCCTTAACACAGTGACGGTGGCTTCAGTTAATGATAGCTCCACAACTTCGTCCATCACTCTACCTCCTCAAACTTCAAACAAGCTTATTTTAAACAAAAAAGAGCAGTCCGCAGGTAGCTGCGGATTTGCTCTTTTGCCCAGGCGACCGGCCGTTTATTCCGATGCTCCATCGTGGTTTGATCCACATTTGTCGCCAGTTACATCGGAACCGATTATTTGTAACTTCATCTTAAAGCAAAGTGAACTGAAAATCAACCATTTACAAATGGCGGAAGGTTTCCAGCTTATCCAGCAAACTGAATAGCGCAGTGCGAATCTCAGCAGCAGTTAGCTCATAGTCCTCACGCGTGCCACCAAATGGATCAGAAATATCGAAGCTCGGAATACGCTGGCGAATCTCAATCATCCGCTGCAGATCCGTTGCATTCGGTTCACCACCAAGAGCTAAGCTCAACTCCGCATCTGCGTAGAGGCTGTCCAATTCCTTGATATCTTCCGTCACCGACTCTTCATCATGCACGTATTCCTTCAATGTATAGGTTTTCGTTACAGCATCCGGAAAATACTGCAATAAATGCTGCTTATGCCCACCCGTCAAGGTCAGCACAAGGTCGGCCCAAGCGACAGCTTGACCTGTCAATTGTGACGACTCCATTGAATCATGAATTCCTTCTTCCTGCAGTATAGCCGCAGCATGTCTTGATATAGAAGTACCGGAAATGGCGGATACACCTGCAGACCGCACTTCCAGGTCGATTCCACGTTCCTTCGCGAGCTTTCGTAAAAGCCCCTCAGCCATAGGACTTCGGCATGTATTCCCGGTGCAGACGAATAAAATATGCAGCATGTTTTGCACCCCCATGAAATTAAATATTCTAATGCCGTTATTGTATCAAAAGATGAATAGCAAGCCAAACCCCAGAAGTATTGCACCGCCTAGCGCTTCTCCATAATCCCCGAGACCACGACTGACATGCCGTCCAATTAGCAACCCTAGAATCGACATTATTCCCCCGCAAGCACCGAAGGCTAAGATGGTCAAAAGTACTCCATTCACAAACATCCCCAGTGATACACCCACGGAGAAAGAGTCAATACTGACACTGAGCGAAAGAAGTATCATTCCCCACAAGGTTCGATGATCCATAGCTCGTGAGCTTCCTGTATCCGGACGAAAGGAGTTGTACACCATATGCCCGCCCAAAAGAACTAGAAGACCTCCAGCAGCATAAGTCGTTACTTGACCTAACAGGTGTCCGACATAACTTCCTGTCAATAAACCCAGGAGAGGCATCAGCATATGAAAAACAGCAATGAGCAGACTCATTTGCAGAACATGCAGCAGACGAATACCTTTCATCCCGATCCCTACACCGAGCGAAAAGGCATCCATCCCTAATGCAACCGCCATTATAGTAATGGTAACAATCTGCCCCCATTCGGTATATACATCTCCTAAGCCCATGCTTAACCCCCCAAGTCCGAAATATCTTGTACAACAACGATATGCGGACAAGGGGGTATTCATGACTTCATATGGGAGTCATATACGAAAAAGCAATGCCGTGGTTATCCGGCGTCGATGACAGATCCGCCGGCGGCTTTCATAAGCCGGTTCATGATTGCAGCGCCGAGGCCGGTATACGGGCAAGCCTCGGCTAAGATGTAAGTCGCTCCCGCTTCATCGAAGCGCCGCAAGGCGGCATATAGGGAGCGAGCCCCTTCCTCCGGCGAGGATAACGAGCCGAGGGAAAGAACACAGGCGGCAGGGTCGGCGGGATAAAGGGCCTTATGCTCCTCGAAGAGGAGCAAGCCCGTGACCTCGCCGTTTAGCTGCGCCGCCTGAAGTTGACTAGCGGCTTCATCCGCCACGCGCTGCGGGGAAGAGCCGCGCACTACACCAAGCCAGCCGCGCGGTGCGTAGTGCGTGTACTTCATGCCCGGCGCGCGCGGCGCCGAAATATCGCCAGCAGCATCCGCACCATGCTGCTCAATAGATGCGGAAGCCCTTTCGAAAGGCTCACGATTGTTAACATTCAGGCAATCCGCTGAAGATTGCGCGGTAGTTGCTTTAGCTGTGATTGGCTCAGCAGTACTGAAATCAATAACAGAGTTTGTCGTCCCCGAATCAGCCAAGACAGTAGCGGTTGCGGTAGCGGCAGCAGTTGTCTCAGCATTACCGGGCTCTGAGCTTACAGCTTCTGCTCCCACCACTGCAGCCAATTGTTCCGAAGTAATCCCGCCGGGGCGCAGCACAGCAACTTTTCCGTCAGGCTGTACCTGCACGACTGTTGACTCTAGTCCAACTCCAGCAGCACCACCATCAAGGACGCCATCAATGTATCCAGCCAAATCTTCCATCACATGCGAAGCTAATGTCGGGCTCGGGCGACCCGAACGATTAGCACTGGGCGCCGCAACTGGACAACCTGCGGCACTTATCAGTGCTAGAGCTACCGGATGATCCGGCATCCGCACACCAACCGTATCCAAACCCGCCGTCACACAGGGCGACAGTACACCTTCACGAACAGGAAGCACAACTGTCAGCGGACCAGGCCAATAAGCTGCCATCAACGCGGCCGCCTTAGGATGCACCTCTGCAACAAGCTCGTCCAAAGCTGCCGTATCCGCAATATGCACAATTAACGGATTGTCAGAGGGCCGTCCTTTTGCCGCAAAAACAGCCTCAACTGCCGCCGTATTTCGGGCATCCGCCCCTAGCCCGTAGACGGTTTCGGTTGTAAAAGCCACGGTTCCGCCTTCACGAAGCATTGTTGCTGCCTCCGCTATCGCCAGCTTGTCAGCTTCATTCGGCTGAAATACCTCAGAGTTCGTTCCCTCAGCGGAATTCAACTTCCAGTATACAGTCTCATCTCTATTTCCACTCCGCCGCTGAACGGCGAATAAAGGATTATTGTGTTCATTCATTCTCATCACAGGCTTTCTAGAAGATATAATTTAGCTTAGCAAAAAAACGGCCCTTGTAGGGAGCCGTGATAGATCTGCTTATAAAATAGTAACACATCTGGGGTCTTACGACCATAATCCACTGATCCAGTTCCAAAGGTTTTGCAGCAGCTCCCAGACGAAGAACCGTACCTCTGGCTCAGCAGCAGTTTCTCCTGATGAAGCACTTCCTGCCGAGGAATCAGCCTGCACTGTTTTTGCAGCTGCTGATTTCACCTTAGCACTGTTATCCGCACCAGCAGCGGACACTGTTTTTGTACCTTTGTCAGCAGCAGGTGCTGCCGCATCTCCAGAGCCTGCATCGATAAAGCAAAGCGGAGGAAACAGTACACACCACCAATTTTGCCCCTTGCCCGCACCAAGTGTGACCCGAACAGCTTCATACTCCCCAGCAGGATAGACGGTGCCACCGTATAATTTGGTTGGAAAAGGGACTACGCCCAGCTCCACTTTATAGGAATATTCAATGCCCCGTTTCTCCAGCTCTGATCCAACCAACGCGTTAAGCTCCGGCAGATGATTTCTAATCAGAGCACGTGCCTGCTCCAAGCTCTGTGGATCCTCAAGAGCGGATACCCACTGGTTCATTTGCTCCACAATTTTATCGCGAATTTGCCGTTTCACCAGCTGATCTTGCGCTCCGTCAGAATTAGCTAGAATACGTAACCGGATAGATTCTTGGGGAATAGATACTTCAGCTACTGCAGCATCGGTTTTTTGACCTTCCCAAGCCATCATGAGGACCATAAAAAAACAAATTAAAATGGCAGTATACTTAAAAGTTACACGTAAGGAATCTCTTTTATCCATATGATTATCGTTCATTTGTTGCAGCCCCTCTCCTCTTAACTCTCATGCTAGTAGTATGCCCGGAGATAAGAGACTGCAAACCTATGAATCTATTAAATTTATAACTTCAATGCCAGCTCCTTATGCAGCTGCAAATCTTCCTCTACATCCTGCCCATAAAGATGCACGCTCATCACGACCCCCATGCTGGCCATATTAATCAGAAGAGACGTGCCTCCATAACTGATAAACGGAAGTGTTATTCCTGTCAACGGCATCAGACCGATAAAAGCTCCAACATTCTCAAGAATTTGATACAACAGCATAGCCGTAATTCCAATGATTAGAAATGGTCCGCTACGCTCCTTACTCTCGAGAGCAATCAATATCATCCGATGCAGCAAAATAAAAAAGAGCAAGAGCAGCAGCGCAGACCCCACAAATCCAAACTCCTCGGCAATCTGCACGAATATCGCATCCGAATAGGTATATGGGACACGATTATTCTGCACAGAGCTGCCCTGCATATATCCCTCTCCACTCATTCCCCCGGAGGCTATAGCTATTTTGGCATTTTTCGTGTGATAGCTTGCCTTATCTGTCGCTAAATCAGGTACCAGCCAAGGGTCAAACCGCTCCACTAAATGATCCTTACCAATGCCTTCAAAAAATTTGACTGCCTCATCATGATAGTTTATGTAGCTCAAAATCCCAGCAAGGCCGATCCCACCCACTATAAGCAAACCGATGAGTGCATGCGACAATTTGATATTCCCGATCCATAGAAGCCCAATCAATATTACGATGTAGCTAAGGGCATTTCCCAAATCATTTTGCATAATGACTATACCAAATGGAATGAACGTAAGAATGGTGAGAGGAACAATCCCTTTCCAGAAGGTTAAGGTAGACCCTTGTTTTCGAATTAAGATCGATGATAAAAAAAGAATTAATACCAATTTAAACAGCTCGGCAGGCTGAAACCTAAGTCCACCGATCTCAAGTCCCAATTGAGCACCGTTCTCTACTTTACCAATAAAACTAACCGACACTAACAAGACTAAGCCCAAGAGATAAATATAAAGTGCATGTTTAACAAATATCTTAAAGTCCACAAAAGCGAGCACAATAAAAACTACAAAACCTAAAATATAGTATTTAAGCATTTGTAAATGAAATCCATCCAATTTCATCGGAGGCGTTATTCTTCCATTGGTTACACTGTATATTGAAAAAATACTAATCACCATCAGCAAAATCAGAACAGTAACAATTACCTTATCAATCCTTTTGAACTTTTGAAGCATCTGCAAGCCCCTTACTCTGTTAAGGTTTCAACTCTCCTCTCTCAGGGAAAGTCGTTCCTTTCTATTGTAGAACATTCGTGAATATAATTCCAAATTTATGTAGCCAATCTATAAAATATCTTTCTATTAAAATTACACTCTGACGTAATTTTACTCTATGATCCAAACCTATCGGACTCCGTAGACTTTATTTATGAATTTATTGCTTCACGGGAACTTTTGCGGACTCCAGAGTCGTTATTACTTGCCATTTTGCAGTAAATCCAGTCTTTTTGATCAAATAACGTCTTTGCGGTCCGATACTATCCAATAAGTAGTTAATATTCGAATATAAGGGCATCTGAGTCCGAGTCAGGATACAAATACGAATACGATACAAATACAAATACGAATTGCTTCCAGCTTGCTTACCTGAAACGGCCCGTATTACGTATTACACCAATCCGACGAAGCCGTGCTCCATCAAAAAGAACCGCCAGCACCCCTATTAAACAATAAGGACCTGACGGTTCTACTTTATTTCGTGGTTACACCTGTTTGGCAGCTGCATAAGGAGTAGGTTTAGGAAAATCCTCTTCCACTTCTTGCCCGTGCAGGCGCACACTCATTACCAGCCCGATGCTGGCCATGTTGATAAGCAGGGATGTACCCCCGAAGCTGATGAAAGGTAACGTAATACCAGTCAATGGCATCAAGCCGATAAATGCGCCGATATTCTCAAAAATCTGATACAACATCATCGCGACAACGCCGACAATCAGGAAAGGGCCAGCTCTATCCCTAGACTCCAGCGCAATCAGAATCATCCGGTGAATCAAAATAAAGTACAGCAGCAACACAAACGCAGAACCTACAAACCCAAACTCTTCAGCAATCTGCACAAAGATAGAATCTGAATACGTATATGGCACCCGATCCGTCTGAACGGAACTGCCGTTCATGTAGCCTTCGCCGCTCATTCCACCTGAGGCAATCGCCAGCTTGGCGTTTTTAGTATGATAAAGGGCTTTGGCTGTCGCTTTGTCTGGAACAAGCCAAGGATCAAAACGTTCAATCCAGTGAGATCGTCCAATATCCGTAAGAAAGGTTTTAATTTCATCGTGATAATGGATATAACTCATAATTCCCGCAATCGCAGAACTAGCCACGATGACCAGCCCGATTAATGCATGCGTGTATTTAATATTGCCAATCCACAACAGACCCGCAAGAATCACAACGTAAGACAAGGCATTCCCAAGGTCATTTTGGGTAAGGACAATAAGGAACGGAAACAAGGTCAGAAGGCCGAGCGGCACAACATCCCGCCAGAACAGAAGCTTACTCTTATTCTTGCGGACAAGCATGGCTGCCAGAAAAAGAATTAATATCAGCTTGAACAGCTCAGCAGGCTGCAGACTCAGTCCTCCAGGCAGGGTCAACCAGCCTTGTGCATTATTTTTAGTCTCGCCCAAAAAGCTGACGAGCACCAGCATCCCTATCCCAAACAAATAAATATATATCGCATATTTCACTAAAATTCTGTAATCCAAAAAGGTCATTCCAATAAAAGCTACAAAACCAATAGCATAATACATCATCATACGAATATGATGTCCGTCCAGCTTCTCTCTTCCATGAGTAACGCTATATATGGCGAAGATGCTGACCACCATGAGTAATAACAGAACGACTACAATAGCACCATCAATCTTTTTAATCTTCTGAAGCACGCTCTGCCTCCCTACTCTATATCTGGGCTTTCTTTATGATCCCCTAAGAAATCCTGCTAAATTCTATTGTAAAGGAAGTCGGATTGAAAATACAATTTCTCTACCCCGGACAAAGGAACCCTCTGCAAAGCAGGCAATATTATTTCGTTATGCCTAGCACATGACGCGGGATTCCAGCCAGATCATTAATGGTGATAATCTCCGTCCAATGGCCCGCTGCCGCAAGGAGTGCAGCGACTTGCTCAGCTTGACCGAAGCCAAGCTCAAAGCCGATCAGGCGCGGCGGGGCCGGGAGCAGCGTCAGCTGCTCCATCATGCGGCGGTACGGGTCCAGCCCGTCCGCTCCGCCATCCAGCGCAGTGCGCGGCTCATGGTCGCGCACCTCACGCTGCAGCCCGGCGATATCCTCGCCGGGGATGTATGGCGGGTTGGAGACGAGAATATCCGTCTCCATCCCCGCGAACGGCTCGAGCAGATCGCCGAGCCGAAAGTCCACAGCTGTGCCATTGCGCAAAGCGTTGCGCTCGGCCACAGCCAGAGCCGCCGGCGAAATATCGCCGGCGCAGACCCGCCACGCCGGCGCTTCCGCCGCCAACGTGACGGAGATCGCACCGCTGCCGGCGCCGATATCGACGGCGGTCAGCGGTCTTGCGGCGCGCACGTCCCCCGCGCCGCCCGCGCTATCCAGCGCCGCTTCGCCCGGCGTTACGATGCCGTCCGGCCAAAGCTCCGCGCCGTAACGTAAAATCGCCTCGACGAGCAGCTCCGTCTCCGGCCGCGGAATAAGCACGTCAGGCGTCACCTCAAAAGGCCGCCCGTAGAATTCTTGCTCGCCGATGATATACTGCACCGGCTCACCAGCGCCCCGGCGGGTAACTCCCGCCTCAAATGCTTCCTTAACCGCAGCTGGAAAAGGATCTGCCAGCGCCATGTAATAAGCTGCGCCAGACACTCCAAGCACATGCTCCAGCAGCAATTGTACACTGCGCTGCGGTTCATTGCAGCCGCTCCGGCTCAAAAAAGAAGAAGCCTCCGCAAAGGCTTCCCGGATGCTTTTGACTTCCGACATGACATATACGCCATCGTTCAAAGCATTATTCTCCATTATCCATATTATCCATCAAGTCAGCTTGTTCAGCGATTGAAAGGGCTGAGATAATTTCAGTGATTTCTCCGTTCATAACCTGCTCCAAACGGTGCAGTGTCAGGCCAATACGATGGTCTGTAACCCGGCTCTGCGGGAAGTTATACGTCCGAATGCGCTCACTACGGTCACCCGTACCTACTTTGCTCTTCCGTTCCCCAGCATACTTCGCTTCTTCTTCCTGCCGTTTCATATCAGAGATACGCGCACGAAGCACTTGCAGCGCTTTTTCTTTATTGGAGTTCTGTGACTTACCGTCCTGACAGGTAGCAACGATGCCTGTAGGTACATGGGTTACACGTACTGCAGACTTGGTCGTATTTACAGACTGTCCGCCTGCACCACTTGAACAGAAGGTATCCACGCGAATATCTTTATCATGGATCTCGATCTCAAAAGCCTCAGCTTCCGGCATCACAGACACCGTAGAAGTAGAGGTATGAATACGACCTCCGGATTCGGTCGCTGGGATACGTTGTACGCGATGCGCACCACTTTCGTATTTCAGCTTACTGTATGCACCACGGCCGTTAATAAGGAAGATTACCTCTTTGAATCCACCAAGATCACTCGCGTTAACATCCATTAACTCAACGCGCCATCCTTGTGCATCAGCATAACGAGTGTACATCCGGTAAAGGTCTGAAGCGAACAATGCTGCTTCATCTCCACCCGCTGCACCACGAATTTCAACGATTACGTTCTTATCATCATTCGGGTCTTTAGGCAGCAGCAATACGCGGATTCTCTCTTCCAGCTCCACTTGACGTTTGGAAAGGTCATCAATTTCCATCTTGACCATTTCTTTCATCTCATCATCAAGCTTTTCGCCTTGCATCTGCTTAGCAGCTTCAAGCTCTTCCATTACACTCTTATATTCAGTATACGCCTCAAATGCGGGCTGTAGGTCTGATTGTTCTTTGGAATAGTCCCTCAGTTTCTTACTGTCGTTTGCAACATCCGGATCACAAAGCAGTTCACTGAGCTTCTCATAGCGGTCCGCCAGGGATTGCAATCGGTCCAACAAGGGAATTCACCTCTCCTGATTCAATTTCAAATTCGCAAATATAACATCAAATTTGTACTGTCATAAAAATAGATATACGACTTTATATTATACCAAAGATATTGTGAAATGGCTACAGTTCCGTACGCACAATACCTTAATAAAAAGCTTATATTTTTAAAAAGGATCATCCCAGCAATAGAAACTCCCACTGCTCGAGATGACCCCTTTATCATTCGTACACTTAAAACTTCTTAAACGTTAAAACGGAAATGCATTACGTCGCCGTCTTGCACCAAATATTCTTTACCTTCAAGACGTAGTTGACCACGTTCCTTCGCACCGTTCATGGAACCAGCTGCCACAAGATCCGCGTAAGCCACTACTTCAGCACGGATAAATCCGCGTTCGAAATCTGTATGAATCACACCGGCAGCTCCAGGTGCCTTGGTGCCGCGGCGAATCGTCCACGCCCGAACTTCCTGAACGCCTGCTGTGAAATACGTATACAAGCCAAGCAGTTTATAAGCCGCTTTAATCAACCGGTTAAGGCCGGATTCTTCCAGTCCCAGCTCTTCCAGGAACATAGCTTTATCTTCGCCTTCAAGCTCAGCAATTTCTGCTTCCACCTTAGCACTGATCGGAACCACTTCTGCACCTTCAGTAGCTGCAAAATCGCGAACTTGCTGTACATAAGGATTGTCCTCAGCACTTGCCACTTCATCTTCACTTACATTCGCCGCATACAGCACTGGCTTCAATGTTAACAGATGAAGATCGCGGATAATAAGCTTCTCGTCATCAGACAATTCTATACTGCGTGCAGGTTTATCTTCGTAGAGCACTTCTTTGACGCGTTCTAGCAGTTCAACTTCTTGAGCGTATTTCTTGTCGCCGCCTTTGATATTCTTACGGGAACGCTCAATCCGCTTCTCAATGCTCTCAATATCAGCAAGAA
Organism: Paenibacillus sp. FSL H7-0323; assembly: GCF_038002725.1. Lineage (NCBI taxonomy): Bacteria > Bacillati > Bacillota > Bacilli > Caryophanales > Paenibacillaceae > Paenibacillus > Paenibacillus sp. FSL H7-0323. Next base: position 4,484,385 of record NZ_JBBODB010000001.1, read on the forward strand.
TCAGCTCCAGATTAATGGTCTGGATGTCGCTGATCGGATTTACTTTTCCATCAACGTGGGTAACGTTCTCATCTTCAAAACAACGAACCACATGCACGATAGCATCTACTTCACGGATATGGGCCAGGAACTTGTTGCCTAGTCCTTCTCCTTTACTCGCACCACGCACGAGACCCGCAATATCAACAAATTCAAAAGCAGTAGGTACGGTCTTGTTCGGCTGTACCAGCTCAGTCAGTTTATCAAGACGTTCATCTGGAACTTCAACAACACCAACGTTAGGGTCAATGGTACAAAAAGGGTAGTTAGCGGATTCTGCTCCCGCTTGCGTTATCGCATTAAACAATGTGGATTTTCCTACGTTAGGAAGTCCGACGATTCCAGCTTTCAAAGCCATTTATATGACAACTCCTATTTTCAGCTAAATTGATCATCCGAATAAGCTATACGATCTAAACCATTATATATTAGAACATATTCGCCAGCAACACCGGATGTCAAGCAGATGTGTCCGAACGCGCAAGCTCTAATACCTTTTTTATCGCCGGCTGGTCCAGTAATGGCTTAGATTTATCTGGATCAACCTCCACATCAGGCACAGTCTTTACCTCTTCATTACAACTTCCATCAGAATTCAGACCCATTTCAAAGGAAAACCTGAATACATAACCGCTATTTGGCAATGCAACAACAAGCGGATCTATCCCTAGTCCATCCCCACCTGTCCTGCCGCCTACAACCGTTGCAAACCCGGTGCCTTTTGCAAAGGCTGCAAGACCTTCCGCTGATGAATACACAGAGCTATCTACCAGCAAATAGATTTTCCCTTTAAATCCAACAGATTTATTAGGAGTTACTACATCATTTATTTTTCTATATGTCTTGAACATCTTTAAAGCCTCAGATGGCAGATTAGGCAGTTGCTCATCTTTGATGCCGGAAATAGGTTGTTGCCCGGCTGTGATCTGACGTGCCTGCATAAAAGTCTCCGCATATTTGCCTCTTGTATAAAGGAAGTAAGTATTATATTCGATAGTTTTATTAATCAACAGAGGAACAATATGAATTCTCCAATAATTACTGTTTCCTCCGCCATTTCCGCGGATATCTAATATTAAGGTCTTATAGTCCTTTACCTCTATTAAAAAATCATGGATCTCGGAGCTGTCCATCTCCATGAGACTCCCGTCAAAGCTTTGCATGCCGAGATAAGCGATTCGATCGGGCTCTATAATGACTTTTTTTACATTCCCAGAAGTCTTTTTTGTTACATCTCCTACTCCATCTCCACCATTATGCATATCATTATTGAGTTCATTAGAGCTTTGCTGCTCCGCTAAAGGTTTCTGGTTGTAACGGGCCAATACGTTAGGCTGTTGAACCACGTCGATCCAAGGTTCATAACCAAAACCTGCTTGAACATAGGTATGTAGATACCAAGGATATTCCTCCTTGGATATAAAATTCGTATGCCCATTGTTTAATCTGCTAAGGACAAATCTCATTCGTCTCAAAAACTCATCATCCGATTTCACGGCTGCTATTTTATTGCGGTATTCCTCTTTTTTAGCAAGCCAATCCTCTCCATTGAGACGTTTATTCACCTCTAGGAAAGGATAGTTCTCCTCAATAATCTTCCACATATAATCAAAATCCTCTAGCCTTTTTTCTACTGTCAATGAAGGCAACGCTACTTTCGATTGTTCTTCAACTACAGCTGAAGAGGCTAGCGGTGCAACCGGACTTGCCTGGACTTGCTCAGACTCAGATTTCTTCTTTCCTGGTAAATCGCCACTGTTGCAGCTAACCAGTAATAGTAATACTACTGCGGAAACAACCACCCACGATACAGTCCTTGGCCTCACCTTAATCCCCCCTTTTCTCTCTTTATGACTTAATCCATTTTCAGGAAGTTATTTTTTAATCATATTTTCCTAATCATCCTAAATCAAATATATTTATCACAATTATTTACATAATAATTCAGTAGAACAACAAAAAAAAGACCTCTTTCGAGGTCCTCACACTTATGGACTATAGATCTTTAGACATCGTGATGTCAGTTACGATATACCCCATTTTTTTGTATAGCTCAAATGCGCGATTGTTCTGGCCGAAGACGTGCAACCCGATTTTGGTAACATTCATCTCCCGGGCTTCTTCATCGAGTGCGATCATAGCCTGCTTGCCATAACCCTTACTCTGGAACGGTTCAAAAACATAAAAATCATAAATGAAAGCCTCGCGGCCACCACGACCTTCACTTACGTTAAACCAGATATAACCCACCTGTTCATCACTGCTTATTTCTACTATGGAATATAGATAAGCACCATCTGTGTGCAGCCCTTTTGGCAAAGAGCGTGTTATAGCTTCCTCAGACAGCTTCATCGCGATCTCTGGATCCCAAGCACCGGCGCTGATCTTATCTTCCGCATAATCCCGGGTAGCTTGACCTAAGAAAAATTGAAAGGCCGACTCATCCATATGGATCAGTTTAATCATAATCTTACTCACTTCCTCGCTTCAATATTTACCATCCTATTTACGTATTAAACGGGAAGTTCCACGTAAAGTTGCTAAATCTGGAGCGCCAATACCAAACATTGCTATTTTCAGCTCCAGTTCTACCTGTGCTAATGCAGCATCCAGCGCCTCTTCAGAATCGACAGCCGGCCCTAACAGATTGCGGCCAAAGCCTGCCAGATCAGCTCCAAGTGCCAATGCTTTCGCTGCATCCACGCCATGTTTCAGTCCGCCGCTGCCAATCAAAGCGCCCTGCGGAGAAACTGCACGCACCTCTGTGATACAATCAGCTGTTGGAGTACCCCAATCCGCGAAAGCCTCCGCCGCTGCCCGCCGTATAGGATCTACACTGCGGAACTTCTCCACCTGACTCCAGGATGTCCCGCCTGCACCCGCAACATCAATAAAAGCCGCTCCTGCATTATAAAGACGTGCAGCTGCATCTCCATCAATGCCCCAGCCTACTTCTTTCACACCTACAGGGACTTCAAGTGCCCGGCATACCTTCTCTATCTGCGATAGCAAAGAGGCAAAACCAGTGTTCCCTTCCGGTTGAAAGACCTCTTGCAGGCCATTCAGATGTAGTACAAGAAAATCAGCACCTGCGATATCCACAGCCCGGCGACATTCCTCAATCCCAAAACCATAGGACAGCTGTACAGCACCAATATTGGCGATAACCGGAATATCAGGCGCTTGATCCCGCACATAAAAGGTTGCCGTAAGCTCAGAACGCTCCACTGCCGCCCGAACCGAACCTACACCCAGCGCCCAACCCCGACGCTGCGCAGCTGCGGCTAACCGGGCATTAATCGCTCCTGTAGCTGCACTGCCACCTGTCATCGAGCTGATGAGCAGCGGCGTACGCAGCTTACGATCCAAAAACGTAGTCTGCAATGATATATCGTCGAAATTCAGCTCTGGCAGAGCATTATGCTGAAATCTGTAATGTTCAAACCCTGTAGTCACACCGACGCCACCTACTTCCTCATTTAGGCAAAGGCGTACATGTTCAATTTTGCGTTCGCCTGTCTTCGATGTAGGCAATAAAGATCTTTTGTCAGAAGCCTCTGCAGCCGGTAGGTCCTTGCCATGATCTGCGCCAGACTGCCTAGTCGCATCATATGGCACGGCCTCTTCTGGCGTATGATTCATGCTGCGTTCCTCCTATTTCCAAACTCGATTTATTATAACATATCCCTACAGATGAATTTACAATATGAGGTTAGCGATTACAATTCTCCGGTTTCGTAATCATTAATTTCATAAACATCGTACTAATCGCTCAAACTCATTATAGCTAGCCGAATGTTATTTCATTACTGTTAAGGATATTTGGGCTGCTTCATTTCGCTCCACTAGGTGTTAATAGGTTGGTAATACACCGGAGCATAACAATCACAAGGAAGTGCTCTGCAATAATTTCAGGAGGAACTTCCATGAATTCAGATCGTCAGCAACCCGTTCACCCCTATAAACCTAAAGAAATAAACTACGCTCCCGGTTTAACTACGAAGAAACGTTCCGGTTCACGCCACCGTACACGGGTGTTATGGGCTTTCGTCATTCTAATCCTCTGGCTAATCGGCGTAATGACTTACCAGACGCACAAACCTTTACCCCGCGGCATTTCCTATGAAAGCCCTATATACAAAACGAATCATGTATCCTTCTGGCACGACCTGACCTATTCGGACGGTACAGCCACGGGCACTCAAGAGAGTCAGATTCTTTCGAGGATTCTACAAATTATCGAGGAGTCCAAAGAATTTTTGGTGATTGACCTCTTTCTTTTCAATGATTATACCCATAAAGATCAGTCCTTTCCTCCGGTCAGCCGAATGTTGACGGACAAGCTTATTTTACAAAAAACAACTTATCCTGAGATGGAGATCGTCTTCATTACAGATGAGGTTAATACCAATTACAACTCTGCACCCAATCATCTTCTGGAAGAATTGAAGGCTGCGGGGATTAAAGTGATTTTGACCGATGTAAATGCTCTACGCGATTCTACGCCTGCTTATTCCGCTGTCTGGCGTACCTTTATTCAATGGTTCGGCCAGTCGGGCGAAGGCCGGATTCCCAATCTTATGGCCAGCGGAGGACCGGATATTACCGCACGTTCTTATTTGAAGCTACTTAATGTGAAGGCTAACCACCGTAAGGTAGTTGTTAGTGAGAATACCGCTCTAGTCTCCTCAGGAAATATCCATGATGCCAGCGCCTATCATTCCAATATCGCTCTGGAAGTACAAGGCCCAATTATTGCTGATATTCTCCAGACGGAACAAGCCGCGGCCAATCTTTCGGATGCAGGGCCACTACTCACTTATGAGCCAGACTTCACCAAAGAGAAGGATCAGCACTCTGAAGAATCTATGGAGGTCCGCTATTTAACGGAAGGAAAGGTATATAAATATGCACGGCAAGCCCTCCAATCTGCGCAGAAGGGTGACACCATTTGGATGGGTATGTTCTACCTTGCCGATGATGCCATTCTCGATGAATTGGTAGAGGCTACCCAACGAGGGGCTACGGTAAAATTGATACTGGACCCCAATCAGAACGCCTTCGGCCGTGATAAAATCGGCATTCCTAACCGTCCAGTTGCCATGAACTTGAACAAGCGCACAAACGGAGAGATCTCTATTCGCTGGTACAATACGACCAAAGAGCAATATCATCCAAAGTTGCTCTTCATTGCCAAACAGACTGGAAGTTCCATCATTCTTGGCGGTTCCACCAATTTTACGACACGCAATCTGGATGACTACAACCTGGAGAATAATCTGTGGGTATCTGTAAAACAAGATCAGCCTCTTTATATCGAGATGGAAACCTACTTCAATCGACTGTGGAATAACGAGGACCATGAGTATACTCTGCCTCTTGAAGCTTATCAGGGGGAAGTAACTTGGTTCAAGTACATTCTGTTCCGGTTGCAGACCACCTTGGGTTTAACCACTTTTTAAAGCAAAAACCACCGCAGATGAGGGATCACACCCTCTGCGGTGGTTTTTGGGTTATAGTAACGGTGACATAAGTCGAGCAGCAGATTCCAGTATACGGATCACCATACGCTTATTCATAAATTCTTCATGCTCAATTAAGCTGGTAGATAATAAATCCCGTTCAAAATCAGCAACAATACGAGCAACGCTCTCCGTCTGAATCAGTAGTGCATTCACTTCAAAGTTAAGGTGGAAGCTGCGCATATCCATATTGGCCGTGCCAATGGTCGCTATTTCACCATCAACGATAAGCAGTTTCGAGTGGATAAATCCCTTTTCATATTCATAAATCTTCACGCCAGCTTCCAGCAACGCCGGAAAATAAGAGTGTGAAGCCAGAAACGGAATCCATTTATCCGGCTTAGCCGGGAATAACAATCGCACATCTAAACCAGAAACAGCAGCTACACGCAGTGCAGTTAAGATGTCCTCATCAGGAATAAAATATGGACTGGCAATCCACACCGATTTCTCGGCAGAAGTGATCATGGAGAAGAAAATGTTTTTGAGCGCACGACGTTCGTTATCCGGCCCACTAGCAATAATCTGTACGGCACCATCACCTGTCATAAAGCGAAGCTGCGGAGTGAGATAGTCTTGCTCCAGTATTTTTTCACCCGTAGTGTGCATCCAATCTTGCAGAAAAATAATTTGCATCGTCCGTACCGCTTCGCCTCTAACCAACATATGTGTGTCACGCCAAAACCCATAAGTCTTACTGCGGCTTAAATATTCATCGCCTACATTGAGACCCCCCATGAATCCGACATCGCCGTCGATCACAACAATCTTACGGTGATTCCGGTAATTCACACGACTGGAAAAAAAGGATGTTGAATTTCCGTACGAAGCCACCTGAACCCCGGCATCACTCATTTCCTTCAAAAAAGCTTTGGAAAGCTGAAAACTGCCAACGGCATCATACATAAATCTGACTGCAACACCGGCGCGAGCTTTATCGATCAGAATTTGTTTAATGCGTGTTCCAATGTGGTCCGCCCGGAAGATGTAATACTCCATATGAATGTGATGTTTAGCTTGACGGAGTTCCAACAATAACGTACCAAACGTCTCTTCACCATTAGTGAGGATACGTGTTTCTGATGCAAAGGAAATAGGAGTACGTGCTAAAGTCTTGGATAACAGCAGCAGTTTTTGGCGCGAGGGATCAAAGACTGACCAATCTTGGTGCGTACGTAAAGCGTCATTCTCAATTCTTTCGTAGGCCATAAGGTCTCTTTGTGCCTTTTTATCATATTTACGGCGTTTGAACACATTTTGCCCAAATAGAAAATAGAAGACCAGTCCCAGCACCGGGATCAACGCAAGCAATAAGATCCATGACATTGTTGTAGAAGGATTACGGTTCTCCATAAAAATAGCCAAGCTAATCGAAATGACTGTCAGAGTGGAGAAGATACTAATAATCGTTCCCGCAGTACTCCCAAAAATGCCGAAACCAAAATAATAAAATGCTATGAATGCCCCAATGATAATTATAGATTGAAGTCCTCTTCTCATACTCTACCTACCTTCTTATTCATACAAGCAACACGAAATTGACACATTTTATATATTACATGAAGAACACATTTCTTCCTAGCAAATTACTGTTTAAAGTCTATTTACGACAAAACTGTAACCCTTCTGTTCCGATATTTGTAATGCCTGGTTGTATAGAATATAATTATTCTGACCAGCTAGTCAATTATAGAACCGGGTAGTCAGAAAGGAGGTTAATCCTTTAATGAATGATAAAACTGTTGATAAGCAGGAGCAGATTATTAAGATTGCTATGCAGTTATTCGCTGTAAAAGGCTCCTCGTCCACATCCATGCAAGAGATAGCTGAATTATGCGGGATTTCGAAGGGCAGTTTATATCTGGTATTTAAATCAAAAGAAGAGCTGGAGCGCAGTATCTTCCTTTATTGTTATCGGATGATTCGGGATCCCTTGTTACGTGAAGAACAGGAAACCCGACGAACACCACGTGAGAAGCTTAGGAATCAGATAGAAATTCTGCTAAGTCATGTGTACGAATTACGCGAGTTCTTGCAGCGTCAAATTCAGGAGGTTGCGGGCAAAGGATTTGATACTGAAGTCCCAGACTGGCTGCGTAGAAACAACGCTTCCTTCTTAAGATGGTTCCAGGTAAAAATGGAGTTGCTCTACGGAAAAGACGTCGTTCCCTATACCGGAGATTTATGTATGATCGGACATGGTCTCATCAAATCTTATATTGCGGTTATTTTTCGTAAGGATACGCAGGTACCTATTGCCGATATGGCAGATCATCTAATGAATTTAATGGATATGATCGTGTCTGGCTTGCTTACTAGTAAACAGGCTCCGCTAATCAACTCTGCTACTTTAGCAAACTGGATGGCGGAGAATGAGGAGAACAAACGAAAAAATCCATTACAGCTCATTAAAGAAATGAAGACTGCGATCAGTAAACTAGATAGTATAGCATCCGAAGAAGCAGCCGATCTGCTGGAATCGCTCAACATTCTGGAAGGTGAAGTGCTTATCCCTCACCCGCGAAAAGCAATCATTCAGGGGATGCTGTCCAACCTCCAATCCTGCTCTGAGCTCACAGCAGAATTGGAAGAGCTGAGGAAGCTAATTGCCTCAATTCCGCACAATTCATGTGTATTTCGTTAATTGACTCTAAGAAGAGTTCGGTAGAGAGAAAGTCATGGATAGTGAGTATTATGATTTTTTATAATGGCGCCCTATTTCGTAAAGAAGAGGGCCGAGAGGAGCAGAAACGAAACTTATGAAAAGCTTAATTAATTTCTCGCTCAGGAACAAATTTGCCATTTGGCTTCTGACGATAATTATTGTGTTTGCCGGTTTATATAGCGGACTGACGATGAAGCAAGAAACCTTGCCTAATATTAGTATACCCTATCTTAGCGTAACAACCATTTATCCGGGGGCCGCACCAGAAGGCGTCGTTAATGATGTCAGCAAACCGTTGGAGCAAAAGCTCCGCAATGTGGATGGTGTAAAGACGATCACCTCCACTTCTTTGGAGAATGCCTCCAGTATCCAAATTGAATTCGATTATGGAACAAATCTGGATAATGCTACAGCAGCAGTGCGCGAATCACTAAATGAAGTCTCATTGCCAGACAATGTGCAGAAGCCTTCCATTTCCCGCTTTAGTCTTAGCTCAATGCCTGTTGTCTCCCTCAGTCTTTCTAACGGGGATACCCAGGATCTTGAGGAACTGACCCGTATTGCTGAGAACGATATTCGCCCGGCCCTGGAGGATGTTGAGGGTGTCGCTTCTATCCAAATCTCTGGTCAATACGTCAAAGAAGTATCACTCAAATTCAATCAAGATAAGCTCAATCAATATGGACTGACCGAAGATACCGTTAAAGGTATCATTCAAGGCTCTTCCCTCCGTGTTCCACTCGGACTATTCGAGATGGACAAGGCTCAAAAGGCAGTTGTCGTGGATGGCAACATCACTACCGTTGAGGATCTTAAAAATGTGACCATTCCGGTAATGCCAACTGGCGCTAACGCTGCTGGTGCTGGAGCTACTGGAGCTGCCGGCGTTGATGCTGGTGCTGCTAACGGAGCTGCTGGTGCTGGTGCTGGTGCTGGAAATGCTGCTCCTGGCGGAGCTGCAAGTATGGGACTTCCAACCGTGAAGCTCGGAGAGCTGGCCACGATTGAGGTTGTGGGCAATTCCGAATCCATCTCCCGTACAAATGGTAAAGAATCGATCGGTATTCAGATTGTCAAAGCCAATGATGCCAACACTGTTGATGTTGTAAATGGCGTTAAAGACAAAACTGAAGAATTAAAAGCACAATATAAAGGCATTGACCTTACTGTTCTACTTGACCAAGGGAAGCCCATTGAGGACTCCGTAAATACGATGTTGTCCAAAGCGGTATTTGGTGCCTTATTCGCAGTAATTATCATTTTGGTGTTCCTGAGGAATATTCGTTCGACGATTATTTCCATCATCTCTATTCCATTATCCCTGCTGATCGCAGTGCTGTGTCTGCGGCAGATGGACATTACGCTTAATATGATGACACTAGGAGCGATGACGGTCGCGATCGGGCGGGTAGTCGATGACTCGATTGTAGTCATAGAGAATATATATCGACGACTCTCCTTATCTGGTGAGAAGCTGAAGGGCAGAGAATTAATCAGTGCGGCCACACGTGAAATGTTCGTGCCTATCATGTCCTCTACAATTGTAACCATCGCGGTGTTCTTACCACTTGCTTTGGTTAGTGGTATGGTTGGTGAGCTGTTCTTGCCTTTCGCTCTAACCATGGTCTTCGCCCTGCTCGCTTCATTAGTAGTTGCGATTACCCTAGTTCCTGCAATGGCTCACTCGTTGTTCCGTAATGGATTGAAAGGTAAAAAAACTCACAGCGAGAAACCAGACAAACTTTCTGCTGGTTATCAAAAGATTCTGAACTGGTGCCTTTCTCATAAGCTCGTTACGTTTGGAGTTGCCGTTCTTCTCCTTGCAGGCAGCTTGTTCTTAATCAAACCTATTGGTGTAAGCTTTATGCCATCCCAAGAGGATAAAACCGTAATGCTTACTTATTCACCAAAGGCTGGACAACGGATTGAGGAAGTTCAAGAGCAAGGTCTGAAAGCTGAAAAATACATTTTAGCGCAGAAGCATATAGACAAAATGCAATATTCCATTGGCGGCGGAAGCCCGATGGGTATGGGTGGATCCAGCAATTCAGGACTATTTTTCATCGTTTATGATAGTGACACTCCTGATTTTGAAGCTGTTAAAGAGAAGCTTATTGAAGGTTTGACCGCAGAAGTGCCAGATGGTGTATGGGGTGACATGTCCGCTCTGATGAGTGGAGGCATGGGTGGAAGCACTCTGACCGTGAATGTATTCGGAGATGAACTGGATCAGCTGAAGCCGGTCGCGGATGAGATTGCCTCAATCGTACAGGCTGACACCACTAATTTCAAAGACGCAGAAACAAGTCTCAAGGAAGCTTATGATCAATATACGATTGTAGCGGATCAACAGAAGCTTAGCTCCCTTGGACTTACAGCCGGACAAATTGCGATGAAGCTGAGTCCAGCAGGCACACGTCCAGTGCTCACAGAAGTAGAATTGGACGGCAAGAACTACAAAGTCTATATCGAAACAGATAAAGAAACGTATAAGAGCATTAAAGAAATGGAAGAGGCTACTTTGACTTCCCCACTAGGCATCTCCGTGCCAATCGGGCAAGTCGCTAAAATTGAAAATGGCTCCTCCCCTGACTCGATTACTCGTATGGACGGTAAAATGAAGGTAGATGTTACTGCCGAAATTATTTCGAGTGACGTGAATAGCGCTTCGAACAGCGTGAAAGAAAAAATAGACGCTATGGAATTGCCTGATGGTGTAACTGTTACCTTCGGCGGTGTAACCGAGCAGATCAATGATACGTTTGGTCAATTAGGAATTGCTATGGCGGCTGCTATTGCCATCGTATACTTCGTGCTTGTGGTTACATTTGGCGGTGGATTAGCACCATTCGCTATCCTGTTCTCACTTCCTTTCACAGTGATCGGGGTACTCGTTGCCCTTCTGATCGCTGGGGAAACCTTAAACGTGTCCTCGCTCATGGGTGCGCTGATGTTGATTGGTATCGTAGTAACGAATGCGATTGTCCTTATCGACCGCGTTATTCATAAGGAAAAAGAAGGACTCACTACGCGTCAAGCCTTGCTTGAAGCAGGTGGCACACGTTTACGTCCAATCCTGATGACTGCACTTGCAACGATCGGTGCATTGCTGCCATTGGTTACTGGACTTGAAAACAGTGCTGGAATTATCTCTAAGGGGCTCGGTGTGACCGTAATCGGTGGTTTGGTCAGTTCCACGCTGCTGACACTTGTAGTAGTGCCAGTCGTGTATGAATTCTTGATGAAATTCCGCAGCAAAAAGGTAATTGATTAGAACTATGATGTGAACAAGTAAATAGGCTCAAACGAGAGGCTGTCTCCAAAGTAGTGAATTCTACTTATGAGGCAGCTTCTTTTTTTTAGTAAAAGGCTGCACAGCGGATTCTTGCCTTAGCCAATAGACTGTGTGCTGTGCCAATTGTTCAACGCCATTAGGTTGGGTGGTGAGTAGGGAGAGTTGAGCGGTGAAAAATACGTGATGAGTGATAGCTGATGTACTGTGGGTGCTGTATGATATGCGGTGGACGAAGTACCGTGGGTGATGTGCGGAGTGGATCTTAAACTAATTAGGGCGAAAATCCCTGAAAAAAGCCAATATTCGCTCTAAATGAACGAAATTAGGGAATTCCTCCCTGATAATAAGGGGGATTTCTTTAATTACCGCCGAATCAGCTATATTTTAGGGAGGTTTTCCCTAATTATTAGTCTAATGACCAGAAACTCTAGAATTTCAGGGAGAAATTGCCCAATTATTCTATCGGCGCTTGAGTTAGGCAACAATAAGGCGCTTCGGTTGGTACTTCAATTACTACTTCAGTTGGTGCTTCAGCCTCTACTTCTATCGGAGTTTAATTAGATCATCACTAGGATGCTTCCCACGGTACTTCTATTTGTGCTTCTACAGAGCTTCTATTAAAGCTTCATATCTACTTGACCAGCACGCAAAAGCCCGACCTATCAATTAGGCCGGGCTTTCTAATATTAAATGCTTGTAGCTGCACTGCTCTCCAATGAAGCTCTCCAGGAACGAAGCATTTGCAGATCAAGTGGCAGAAATTCCTCAAGCATATGTGAGAGGCCTAGATATAGCGGACTATCCGTTGCTGCATTCAGTTTCTGACAGAACTGCGGTGTCCATTGCAGTAGATGCTTTTCCAAAAAGGACTCCTGAATATCAAGCAGCTCCATAGCACTTCTTATTGAAAAGCTATTGTAAAGCATACGCTCATGCATGACTGCCATAAATTCGAGCTCAATAGCAATATGATCATCGGCTTCACCATTACACTTATTGAATACAATTCCAGCGGAGGTGTACACATCCGCAAGCACGTTACAGAAATCCTCCGAGCGTCCTAAAATCGCTGCTTCGCGCAATTTAAAAGAACTAACGGACTGTTCTTGCATAAGCCGTTTATATTCTTTGCTCTCTTTCTCGCATATCATTGGCAGCTTGTTCGGTTCCTGACTCAAATAGCGCTTCAGCTCCCGACCGCCTTCCGTCATCTCAGCCGCTACACTCATCTGGCGATTGCGGCTCCATTGAGCCACTAGAGAGAGTGATGGTTTTCTACCCAAAAAATCCACTAAAAGCTGATATATTAATCCCCGACTTTCCAACCAACGGCTAAAAGCCTCCGGAACGGTGAGCGATGGAACAGTATGTGTACTCATTTTGCAAATCCTCCTCAATGGTTTCCCGGTCACTCTCCGTCACATTACCGACGTGCGGTTTCCGGTATCCTATCTGTTTTCGCAAAAGTGAACGTTAAAACTAATCCGCACCTAGATTATATCGGATATTAAAAGCGCTTTCCGTGAGCATTCTATGTCTAAAAACTTTATTTGTCGTACTTTTGTCACACTTTCCGTTGTTCAATATGCGTTATCTTCTTATCTAGTTTGTCCAGTTTTATGTAATGAAACCCTGTCGTCCAGAACTTTGCTCATTGACGTGAATCCAAGCGATCTTTAAAATTCTAAACAAGTATAAACAACTTTGCGTTCTGTCCTATTAGGGACGTTATGCGTGTATACGAGAAAGTATAAGAGCAATTTATCAGCCAGATTTAAAGGAAGGGAGCAACGCCATGGAGCCGCTGACGGACCCTTTTGGACGTTTACACGATTACATCCGCATTTCGGTTACCGACCGCTGCAACCTGCGTTGCATCTATTGTATGCCAGCGGAAGGGATGCAATTCCAACCGCAGGACGAGATTCTGAGTTACGAGGAAATTACCGCAGTCGTTAAGTCGCTAGCCCCTCTTGGATTACGTAAAGTACGACTAACTGGTGGAGAACCTCTTGTCCGCAAAGATCTGGAAAAGCTTGTTGCTATGATATCTGCGATCCCAGGTATAGAAGATATTTCGCTGACTACAAATGGTTTAATGCTTCCAGCCAAAGCAGCACAGCTAAAAGAAGCCGGTCTGTCACGGGTAAACATCAGCCTAGACTCCTTACGGCAGGATCGATTTTCTATGATTACTCGTGGCGGCGAAGTCGCCAAGGTATTAAAGGGGATCGAGGCCGCACAAGCCGCCGGACTTCAACCGATAAAGCTTAACGTTGTATTGATGAAAGGAATTAATGACGACGAAATCAAAGACTTCATCTCCCTTACGCTGGAGAGTCCTCTAAATGTACGCTTTATAGAATACATGCCGATTGGCAGTGCTACTGATGCTTGGCGCCAAACTTATCTGCCTCTGGAAAGGGTTGTAGAAGCTTGTACTGAGGCTGGTTGGGAAACGGAAGCGGCAGAAATGCCCTCCGGGAATGGCCCTTCCCAGAATCGGCGGGTTGTCGGAGCCCTTGGTACATTCGGCCTGATTCATCCGGTGAGCGAGCACTTCTGCGATAATTGCAACCGCCTGAGACTTACCGCAGATGGGCACATCAAAGCTTGCCTGTATTGGGCAGATGAATACAATGTCCGTCCTTTAATAAGCGATCCTGCTGCTGTGCAGGCCTTATTCCGGAAAGCGCTGGGCAACAAACCCCATAATCATGAAATGGCCTTAGCTCTGGAGAAAAAAGCACAGAGCCACACGCCGACAGCTCGGCGCATGTCTCAAATTGGTGGATAAACGTCCATCCCGGTATTATAGTTCCTCTTTTGATTGCATAAATACAAAAACGCCGCTTTCCCACTGAACAATCTGGGAAAGCGGCGTTGTGCTTAAAGCTTAGCGATGAGCTATTCAATCACTATTAGAGAGATAGAGCTTCGAGCAGCTTAGAAATAGTCGCCGCCGCCTCGGCTCTTGTAGCCTTTTTCTCAGGACGGAAGGTATTGTCTTCGAATCCACCCAGAATACCGGCTTCAGCTGTTTTTCACATACAGCAAGTTTATTTCATTCGTACTGGCAAGCTCACCTTGAACGCTGTCCCATCCCCCGGGCGACTATTTGCAGTTACCTTACCTTCATGCAGCTCAACGATTTTTTTAACCAATGACAGACCTAGTCCACTACCGCCACCACTTGCGGTTCTAGCTTTATCTGCCTTATAGAAACGCTCGAAGATCCGAGGCAGATCTTCCTCCGAGATGCCAATCCCGCTATCTTGAATCTCCACCTCTACCTGCTCATCGACCATGCGAAGGCTAATATGGATGCAACCGTTCTGCGGAGTAAACTTGATACTGTTATGCAGCAGATTAGTCCAAACCTGACTCATTAAATCTTTTACAGCAGATACATTCACTTCTTCCAGTTCAGCCTCTACCTCTATTTTTTTCTCCAACCACTGTGGTTCAGAAGCCAGAATCGTATCTCTAAGCTGCTTATCCAGGCGGTAAATCTGATTTTCAAACGGAAAATTGCCCGATTCAAGCGCGGACAGCTTCAATAAATTATCACTAAGCCCAGATACACGGGTACTCTCAGCCACTATAATATTAAGGTAGTGCCTCCTGCTCTTCACACTCAGAGTTTCATCCTGCAGTGCAAGAGCAAACCCCCGAATAGAGGTTAGCGGAGATTGAATTTCATGCGATACATTAGAGATAAAATCCTGACGCATGGTCTCCATCTGGCTCAGTTCGCTGGCCATTACGTTGATACTCTCTACAATCTCACCGAAATCACCGTAGTCCTTAGTATTATCCAGTACCACATTGAAATCGCCCTTAGCAATCCGCCCTAAACCTTCGATAATCGATTTATAAAAAACACGTTCCCAGCCCCGGAATAACTTGGAGGTTACCAATGCCATCAAAAACAAAATCACAATTCCGACCATCACGCCGATTAACTGGGTCAAATACTCCGAAGAGGGGCGTCCAACCCTGCCATATATCCAGTTCATCAAGAAATAAGCTGCACTCCAGCTAATCCCAACACCACCGAAGTAAATAAAAGTCATCCCAATCCGCTTAAGAAGCTCCTTAAACCGGTTCATGCCTCTGCCTCCAGCCGATAGCCTAATCCGCGGATGGTACGAATAACAAACCCGTATTTATCAGGAGCGAACCGTTCGCGTAAACGGTTGATATGCACATCGAGCGTCCGCTCATTCCCTTCAAAATCATAACCCCATATCTCTTCGATTAGCCTGTCTCTAGTCAATGTCTGCCCCGGATAGCTGCCCAGCTTAAATAACAGTTCAAATTCCTTAAGCGGCAAGGTGACTTCTCCATACGCTGAGGATACCTCGTAGGTTTTACGATTCATTCTCAGCCGGCCAATCCCCACACTTTGTGCAGCAGAGATTTGGTAACGTTTGAGCAGCGCCTTTACTCGCGCAATAAGCACCACTGGCTCAAAGGGTTTGACGAGATAGTCATCACTTCCCAGCTCAAAGCCCTTCACAATTTGTGAGGTCTCTCCCTTAGCCGTCAGCATCAATATCGGAAAATCATAGGTTTGGCGCATCTTCCGGCACAGCTCCCAGCCATCCAAATTGGGCATCATCACATCAATAATGGCTAAGTCTATGTTATGGCTCTCCAGAATCTGAAGAGCCTCCAGTCCATCAGAAGCTCCATAGATGTCATCCATCCCCTCAGCTCTCAGAAACACTTCTACCAATTCGCGGATGTGCGGATCGTCGTCCGCTACTAGTATTTTTGTCATGTATCACTGGAGCCTCCTCTTTATTGTCTTGAATCTCAAGGTTATTCATCTGCAGCTGCTGGGTGGCAAATTCACGATATAGCTCATGGTTTTCCAGCAGTTCTTCATGTCTTCCCATCCCGGTAATCTGGCCCTTTTCCATAAAAATAATCTGCTCAGCATTTACAACAGTAGCCAAACGGTGCGCAATTACAATCGTAGTCCGGCCCTTCATCAAATTGGACAGTGCCTTCTGCACTACGGCCTCTGATTGGCTATCCAGACTGGAGGTCGCCTCATCAAGCATAAGAATCTTTGGATTCCGCAGCAGCGCTCTAGCAATAGCAATCCGTTGCCGCTGTCCACCCGAGAGCTTCACACCTCTCTCACCGACATCCGTATTATATCCTTCAGGAAGCTCATCGATAAAGCCATCTGCATAAGCCATTGCTGCTGCTGCGCGCATCTCCTCCATGCTAACGTCTCGATCCAATCCATAGGTTAAATTCTCAGCAATCGTACCTGCCAACAATGGGCTTTCCTGTGAGACGTACCCGATCAGTTTCCGCCATGAGCGTAATGAGAAGGTTGACACTGGTTTATCGCCTAGCTTAACCATACCTTTCTGAGGCTCATAGAATCGTTCGAGCAGTGAAAATAATGTAGTCTTGCCTCCCCCGCTCGGTCCAACAATAGCCGTCACCTGACCCGGAAGCATCCGGAAGCTTACATCGGTTAGCACATTCTCACCATTTTTATATCCAAAGCTTAGATCTTCTACCGAGATAGGACCCTCTGCACCGTTCGCCTCTTCCTGGCCCTCATATACCTCCTCTTCTGCTGCCAGGGTTTCAATAATGCGCTCTGATGCCCCTTTAGCTTTCTGAATCTGTGTAAAGAACGTGGTCAATTGAGTAAGCGGCATAATAATCTGAATAAGATACAGGATAAAGGCTACCAGCTCTCCAGCTGTCAAAGCCCCGGAAGATACCTGCATTCCGCCATAACCGATAATGACCACAAGTAACATCATAAAGACAAAAGAGACCAGTGGGCTGATCATAGCGCTGATTTTGCCTTCACGAATACCAAAGGAGAGCAGGTTCATAATTCCGGTTTTGCCTGCTTCGTACTCTTTTTTCTCTGCACCCGAGGATTTCACCAGACGGATCTCTGACAATACACCACTAAGTGTGGCGGTAAAAGAAGCTGTTTCGTCCTGCATGCCTTTGGAGATTTTGTACATCTGCCGTCCAAGTGGCACCAAAATCAACGCAGATAGTGGAAGAACGGTGAACAGAACAAGGGTCATCTTCCAGTTTAAAAATAACAGCACAGCAATGGAGCCCACAATGGAAATCACTCCGGTAAATAAGCTGGCCAGATGTTCAGAGATCAGCGTTTTGATGATCCCTGTATCATTCGTCATCCGGCTGACGCTTTCTCCTGTCCGATTATCATTGTAATAAGCTACTGGCAACACTAAAAATTTACGCCATAACCGGTCACGAAGACCTGCAACCATCTTCTGGCCTACATAATTCAGCAGATAGATAGAGATTCCCCCGGCGATCGTCTGCGCGATAAAAGCACCCGCTATGCCTGCAATTTGCAGCTTGCTGACAGAAGCCAAAGAAAAGCCATCCACCAGATTTTTGGTAAACATTGGGATCACCAGACTAACCAATGTCGAGATCATGCTTAGTGCAATGGCTATTGCCAATAAGCCGTATGAAGGCTTGGTTTCTTTTAATAATGTGAGGAATGGCTTCAGCGCCGTTTTCCCCTTAGCTTCGGATTTTTTCATGCAAAAACTCCCCTTTTCTTGGTGAATCTGCGAGAAGAATGTATCTTCTCTGTTTCGCTTAACCCCATCCTAGCCCTGAATTGTAAACTGAAGTTAAACCCATTGATTCTCTTTTATACAAACGTAGATAGGGTAATCCTCAGGTATATTCCTAGTAAGGAAGAGCAAACGCCTAACATTTCTGCCACCTGCAAACTTGTTATATGCGTTTTTTGTCACTTAGCGGATCAAATTTAAATAAACGTTAAAAAAATGTAAAAAAGTAAAAAAGGAAGTTTGTATCCCTTTTCAACACGTGTTACAGTGATAGAAGGGCCTAATATTGGTCAGTATATCCATGCAAGACATCTAGTGGGAAAGGAGTGACGCATTTGCGGAAAGGCGTTAACTATCCATCTTCTTTCACGTCTTTAAAATGGTTCAATTTTTTTGTATACGGAACCATGGTCCTCTTCTCCAGCTTCTTTCAACTATACCTGCTGGATGTAGGGATGAACAAATTAGAGATCGGTGCCGTATTTTCTATGGGTGCGCTAGTATCCATCTTTGCAAATCCATTCTGGGCAATCTGGACTGACCGATACCAGAATATCCGGAGAATCGTTTTGCTTATGTTAATCGGAACGTTAGTGTTATCCCAGCTTATGTTTCGGGCAAATACATATGAGATGATCTACATCTCCATTCTTTTGTTCTATTTCTTCCAAGGACCGTTATTTGCTCAGAGCAATACGATGATTCTCAGCTATATTGACGGAACTAACTATCGCTTCCGTTCTTTTCGGCTTTGGGGTTCATTGGGGTGGGCACTAATTGCAATTGCCGCCGGATTGGTCCTTGATTGGGCTGGTGTATCTATCTTGTCCTATCTGTTTGCAGGCTTACTATGTGCATCAATGTTATCCATTCTTGCATTACCGAAACTTAACCATACCATTGGCATGGCTCCTATGCCGTATAGAGGCTTCAGCAAACTAATTTATAATCCCTTTTTCTTGTGTTTCATATTGTTTGGTATCCTAGTTTCCATACCGAACACCATGAACACTACATTCATGTCTTTGTATATTACGGACCTAGGCGGCTCCAAGGGAATGATTGGTCTCGCAGTATTCCTCTCCTCTATTTTGGAAGTGGGTGTATTTGTTCTCTGCGACCGATTCCTTAAACGTAAAATATCTGTTCTGCTCGGCTGGCTTGCGCTGGTTAGCGCTTTATTCGTACTACGATGGTGGTTCATGGCGGACGCGACTACAGCCCTCCAAGTAGTGCTCATTCAAATTTTACACTGCATAACATTTGGTGGTTTCTTCTATGTAGGCACTCAACTGACCATGCTTCTTATTCCAAGACCTTACCGTGCTTCAGGACAAGCGCTCTACACACTGACTTGGAGCGGTATAGCCGGTATTGTTGGAGGAGTTCTCGGCGGGTGGATGTATCAAAATCTAGGGGCACAGAGCATGTATCAAGCGGGTGTCTTCTTGACACTGTTTGGAACGCTAGGCTTTACTTTCATGTGGCTCTTTGTAAACCGTGGAGGCTACCGGCCCCCTACAGAGGATGAGGAAGAACTCTCTCACATCGAAATATTATAAGCGAAAATATAAAAAACAGGCTCAAACGTACCTAAACGGGACGTTTGAGCCTGTTTTATTATAAAGAACCTGAACGAATCAAGTGTTAGCCTTGTTTTGGAGGCTGAAATGAACTCTTCAGTGAAACGATAAGATTGAATACGAGATGCCCAGGCGCCGAATATTTGCTATCTACATTAAAATAGCCATGACGGAAGAACTGGAATTTATCCTGAGCCACACTGTCCTTAAGCGCGGGTTCCACAAAACCTTGTAAGATTTCAATGGATTTAGGATTAAGCTGATCCAAGAAGCTAGGCTCCGCTTTCTCTACCGTGGAATCCAGACCTTCAACTTCTGCAGCTTCATCTACTTCTTCAGCAGAAATCAGTGGCTCGTATAAACGGAATTCTGCAGGCACAGCTTGACTAGCTTCTACCCAGTGCAGAGTACCTTTTACCTTACGGCCTGTAAATCCACTGCCACTCTTTGTTTCCGGATCATACGTACAATGCAGTTCAACAACCTCGCCATTCTCATCTTTAATGACTTCATTACATTTGATGAAATAAGCATGCTTCAGGCGTACTTCATTGCCGGGGAACAAGCGGAAATATTTATTGGGCGGATTCTCCATAAAGTCGTCGCGCTCAACATAAATCTCACGAGAGAACGGAATTTGGCGTACACCCATTTCTTCATTCTCTGTATTATTCTCCGCTTCAAGCCATTCTGTTTGGCCTTCCGGATAATTGGTGATAACAACCTTAAGCGGACGAAGTATAGCCATGGTGCGAGGCACAGTTAACTTAAGGTCTTCCCGGATAAAGTGCTCCAGCATTTGCAGGTCCACTAGACCCTGACTCTTGGAGATCCCTGCTTCGTACACGAATTTACGAATCGCTTCCGGCGTATATCCTCTGCGGCGCAGGCCGGAGATCGTTGGCATCCGCGGATCGTCCCAGCCATCCACATGTTTTTCGTCTACCAGCAGCTTCAGCTTACGTTTACTAGTCATGGTTTGAGCGAGATTCAGACGGCCGAATTCATATTGATGCGGAACAGAAGGCATCTCACATTCCGCTACGACCCAATCATAAAATGGGCGTTGATCTTCAAACTCAAGCGAACAAAGGGAGTGAGTTACTCCTTCAATAGCGTCCTCAAGTGGATGAGCGAACGTGTACATCGGGTAGATGCACCATTTATCCCCTGTATTATGGTGATGCGCATGAGTAATCCGATAGATGACAGGATCACGCAGATTAATATTTGGTGATGCCATATCGATCTTGGCACGAAGAACCTTCTCACCATCTTTGAATTCCCCTGCCCGCATACGGCGGAACAGATCCAAATTCTCTTCGATGCTGCGCTCACGATGTGGGCTGTTCTGTCCTGGCTCCGTCAGCGTTCCCCGCAATTGGCGAATTTCATCCGCGCTGAGGTCATCTACATAAGCTTTACCTTTAGTAATTAATAATTCGGCACGTTTGTACATTTCCTCAAAATAATCCGATGCAAAACGCAGCTCTTCCCATTCATAGCCCAGCCACTTTACATCTTCCTGAATGGAGTTCACATATTCCGTATCTTCTTTGGCAGGATTCGTGTCGTCAAATCTTAGGTTAGTCTTGCCACCGAACTCGTCCGCCAGTGTAAAGTTAATCCAAATCGCCTTGGCATGTCCGATATGTAAGTAACCGTTCGGCTCCGGCGGAAAGCGTGTGACAACTTCTTTTACTTTACCCGTACGGAGGTCTTCGGTAATAACATTTTTAATAAAATTGGAGGGGGTAGTACGGTTCTCCACAGCTATCAACCTTTCGTTCTGTAGTGTTACACTACTTCTTGTATAAACATGTTTCCTACTAATATACCCGTTAACTGTAGATTGTTCAATAAAAGGGGGCACATGGCCTGTATCAATTTTTAGCATCTTTAGACCTTTTGACTTCTCTGCGGGCGATAGAGTAGCATGATAATCATAAGAAAAAATCCATAATCATACATAAGGCCTTGTGCCGAAAAGGAGGCAACCGCTTGTTTAATTATGTCATCGACGAAGAGCTTATCTTAAAGCCACTCATGCCTGAGCATGCTAGGCACATATTCGCGTTAGTGGAGCGCTCGCGGGAACGACTTAGGCAATGGCTTCCTTGGGTTGATGCCGTTACGGAACAGGATCACACCCTTAATTTCATTAAAAATGCTATAAAACAAGGCACCGACAATGGCGCCTTCACTGCTGGACTTTGGGTCCGCGGCGAGCTCGCTGGCGTCATTGGGTATCACCAGATTGACTGGCATAACCGTTCCGTAGGGATTGGTTATTGGCTTGGTGATGGATATGAAGGCAAAGGTTATATGACCAGTGCCTGCCGAGTTCTAGTAGACTACGCCCTGCTGGAAATGGAGCTGCAGCGGGTAGAAATTCGCTGCGCAACCGCCAACGTAACTAGCCGGGCAATTCCTGAACGGCTTGGTTTTGTGCTCGAAGGTGTGATCAGACAGGCAGAAAAGCTGCCCGATGGCTACGTGAATCACGCCGTATATGGTTTATTACGTAGTGAGTGGCAGCTGCTCGGCTAAGTTACTTAAGCAAAGCAAAGTTAAACAAACACGCAAGCAGAAATAAACCTGGCTGGCATACGCCCCCAGGTTTATTTTATTGAGCAGATCAAGATTAGATCTCTGGCATACCCAGCTGTTTTCGAAACTTGTTCCGTACTACGGCTGAGAGGGCTTCCAGCTCCACAAGCTCTGCCAGAGCAGCTTCCTCTTGCAGCCCAACCTGCATTAAATGCAGTACATGCGCCACGGAAGCATGGCTGTCTCCGTTTTCTTTTTTGACAATTGCATCGCCGGTTGAAATCATTCCTTCACGAAGTACACGTAAGTAAAATCCGCTATACCCTGTATCCAGAACTTGAGCCGGTAGATCTGCGGGTCCATGCTTTTGTGAGATTTTGAAGCAAGGGTATCGTGGTTGGCTAACCTGAAGCAAAGTGGTGCCTATTTCATATACATCGCCAATACACACCTCTGTCTCCAGTAGACCCGTTGTGGTGATATTTTCTCCAAAAGCCGAGTACTCCAGTTTCTTTCCCAGCTGCTGTTCCCAATACGGATAGTGCTCAATGGGATAGGCGCATACCGCCTTGTCAGGACCTCCATGATGTTTAAGATCTGCCTGGCCATCTCCAACAAATCCATTGGTATGTAGCTGAACTGATCCATCTACAGGCGTTTTATAAATTCCGGTCTCCAAAGGTTTTCCCCGATAATCCACCGTCACCGGCCGACCGACATTAAGCGAGACGATCTCCATATCCATTTCCTCCTGTCAGCATGCAGCTCATAAATATCTCATCCACATAACGACCGCCAAGATAAAACTCCTCCCGCAGACGTCCCTCTTCCACAAAACCGCATTTCCGATAAAAAGAAATCGCTGATTCATTGCAGGATAATACACGCAGGCGAAGCTTACGAATAGCATGCGCCGCAGCGTGTTCCTTAATGGCTTCCATGAGCTGCCGGCCGATGCCTAAACGTTGATAGTTCGGATGAACAGCAATATTAACCTCGCACACATGCCGGTTGCTCTCCATTCTACTAGGGCAGCCAAACCCGACATATCCACATAGCTTGTCATCTTGCAGCGCTACGAGCTGAGAGCCCGGGGGAGCATTCAGCAAGAAATCCTCTTGTGAGCGCCACAACATAGGTCCGGGGCTAGTGTCCTCTGTCCAAATCAGATGGTCCAGATCAATCAGTTCTCGCACGTCTTTAATCTCTGAGGGTCTAATAGTTAACCTTGCCTTGTTGATTTGTTTCATAAGATGTACACCCCTTGCCTTGCACCTCTATAGAATTCACAGCAGATGTTGGAATCCACTGTGTATAGTTATCCTACGGACCGCTCTAACGAATGGCCTTTACGATTGACTAAAGCATGGATGACGAAAAACCCTACAGACAGCAGCGCCATCGCACAAGCCAGCCAGGCTGTTGGTGCCAAACCACCGCTATCATACAGTCTGCCCATGAAGTAAGGGCCAATGACTCTCCCGACTGCACCAATCCCTCCGCTTAGTCCCAAATAAAACGGTGCGCTGCGCCCCGCATGATCCGAGATAAAGGATGGCATCGCTGGAGAAATCAGCATTTCTCCCAGTGTAGCAAGCACCATTCCAAGCACTAATCCAGGATAATTAGGCATCCACAAAAGAAACGCATAGCCACCCAAATAAAACAGGGCACTTGCAGTCATTTGCGCCGTTGAGGTAGACGCGAACCAGCGCTTAATCATTGTTACCAATGGCTGAGCTGCAAAAATCAAAATACCGTTCAGTGTCCAGAGAAAACCATAAGTTTTCTTAGGCCAGCCCTCTGAAATAATGAACGGAGATACCCCTGTATTCCAGATAGAGTTACCGAGAAGCAGGAACAAAGAACCGATCCCCATATAAAGATAAATACGAGTATGCCCCATTAGCTTCCACGTGGATTGTTTCTCTGGTTCATTCTTCTGATGCCCCATTACCTCATGCGCAGGTTCTCCACCGATTTTCTTCAGATATATAAAAAAGAAACCCGCAAATACCGCCGAGGTTACACCATTCATTACAAAGCTTAGCATATAGGAAATATCGGCCAAAAAACCACTTAATGCCGTCCCCAGTGCTACACCAATATTATTGGCGACATAAATAACATTAAACAGCTCACCACGCTGCTTCGTGAAACGAAAGCCGATAAATGCCTGAATGGCAGGTAATGATAAGGAATTAAATAATCCTACCAGTCCCATTGCTACCATAAATAACGTCCAGTTGTTACTAGCTGCCGGCAAGGTGAACAGTGCCAAAGCATTCATGGCGAGCGCTCCGACAATCAGCCGGTTCACGCCTACCTTATGATAGAGTGAGCCCCCGAGTAGTTGACCCACGATCCCACCAACCGATTGAATAAGAATCACCAGTCCAGCATCTGACATGCTGCGTCCAAGCTCATCAAATACATACATCGTAACGAGCGGCCACATCAGCGCACTACCTGTTGCGTTAATTAGGCTGGCAATTAGAAATATTTTCACTTCTTTTGGATATGCCTGTAAAAACTTCATAAGTAGTGTACATCCCCTGTTATATATGTGTCATTAATTCATCCAGTATCATCCCAAAACAGGGCTATGAGCAAGCATACACATTGACGTTTTATCGTGATAAAGTACGCATGAAATCTAGAGGATAAGACGCACATATCGCATGAAATATCCCGTCTTCCTTGGGGTTCACGTCCGCAGTCCTCCCTAGTTCTAATATCTATTCTTATTTTAAAGCCGTGGCTGTCGTCCGTAAAGCAAACAAACAAGAAGAAACTGATTCGCTTTTAGAAAGACGGGGTAATAGAGCCTAGAAACACTCCCCCTTCAAAATTCGCCGTGATCCGATTTCGTTCCCCCGAGCGCGGATATATCACGGCGGATTTTTTTGTGTCTACATAACAAAAAGCACCCCTAAAACATTAACGCCACCAATAAGGCAGACCTTGAATGTTTTATGGAGTGCTCTATAAGACGAGCTTAAGCGTGTTTTTTGACACTGCTGCCGGACATGCTATCTACGGATTGAATAGCCGTAGGTGCTTTACGCAAGTATGCCATCCAATAGGCAGCTGCGACAAATATTGCCCCACCCGTTAGATTTCCGAGCCAGACGGGAACAAAGTTAGTGAAGTATTGCCCCCATGAATAGTAACCTTCAAAAATAGCTGCTGGAATTAGGAACATGTTAGCTACAACGTGCTGGAATCCGATCGCAACAAAGGCCATCGTCGGGAACCAAATACCAAGGATTTTGCCGCTGAAGTTATCTGCTCCATAGGAGAGCCATACGGCCAGCGCAACGAGCCAGTTACAGCCGATACCCGAAACAAATGCCGGAAAGAATTCTGCATCGATTTTATGACCAGCCATATCCACCAATTTTTCTAAATACACACCCTCTGAAGTTAAACCCACCACATGACCGAAGAAATAAGCTACAAATAATGCCCCTGCCAGATTACTAATCGTAATGAGCAAAAGATTCTTCACAACTTCCCAGAAAGAAATCTTCTTAGCCATAAAAGCGAGCGGCACGGCCATCATATTCCCTGTCAGCAGTTCTCCACCTGCAAGGAGTACCATGATCAGCCCAACGGGGAAGACTGCGGCTCCGATAAAGTTAGCAATGGAACCCCATTCCTGTGGTGCGCCAGCAATGACGCGAATATCTAATAAAAACCCGAGCGCAATAAACGCTCCTCCCAAAAAGCCCAGAATAAGTACGGTACTTAGCGGATTATGAGCTTTTTTTATGCCGTTCTCTACAGTTACTTCGGCAATTTGCTGCGGTTTGCTATAAGCCATGGTTCCTATCCCCTTCATCTATTTACTTCAAATTTGTTCCTTTATGACCATTGTAGCGTGTCGTAAAACACATTAACGTGATAATTATCACTTTGAGAAAACTAAGTGAAAGTTTTCACTGACATGTCAAATTTACTGCGACCTGTGCACAAATAGAAGTTTGTGTATGACCGGCTAAGCCAGCATATCTTGTTTCGTTGGATTACATTTGAGCGTACGCAGCAGCTATCGGACACCGTTGACCCTATATGCAGCTTTTGAGCACATTTGGCTCGCTATCGGACCCCATAGTCGCCATTGGCACCAAAAACACACTAGTTGTAACTCGTTCTATGTAATAGCTGCACTGGAGTCCGAAATCACGCTCAAACGGCGATTAATTGCTAAATAGAGGCTTCTGAGTCCGGAAAATTCTGAGGTGGGCGGTTTCTCAGCATGATCGGACTCAGTTGACCCTATTCGTAGCTTTCGAGCACATTTGGCTTGCTATCGGACCCCATAGTCGCTATTAGCACCAAAAACACACTAGTTGTACCTCATTCTATGTAATAGCTGCACTGGAGTCCGAAATCACACTCAAAAGGCGATTATTTGCTAATTAGCGGCTCCTGAGTCCGAAAGCTTCTGCGGAGGGCGGTGACTCCGCATGATCGGACTCAGTTGACCCTAATCGCAACTTTCGAGCACATTTGGCTCGCTATCGGACCCTATAGTCGCTATTGGCACCAAAAACACACTAGTTTTATCTCGTTCTATGTAATAGCTGCACTGGAGTCCGAAACCACGCTCAAACGGCGATTATTTGCTAATTAGCGGCTTCTGAGTCCGAAAGCTTCTGCGGGGGGCGATGACTCAGCACGATCGGACTCAGTTGACCTTATTCGTAGCTTTTGAGCACATTTGACTCGCTATCGGACCCCATAGTCGCTATTGGCACCAAAAACACACTAGTTTTACCTCATTCTATGTAATAGCTGCATTGGAGTCCGAGACCACGCTCAAACGGCGATTATTTGCTAAATAACGGCTTCTGAGTCCGAAATCTTCTGCGGAGGGCGGTAACTCAGCACGATCGGACTCAGATAACCTTATTCGTAACTTTCGAGCACATTTGACTCGCTATCGGACCCTATAGTCGCTATTGGCACCAAAAACACACTAGTTGTACCTCGTTCTATGTAATAGCTGCACTGGAGTCCGAAATCACACTCAAAAGGCGATTATTTGCTAATTAGCGGCTCCTGAGTCCGAAAGCTTCTGCGGAGGGCGGTGACTCCGCATGATCGGACTCAGTTGACCCTAATCGCAACTTTCGAGCACATTTGACTCGCTATCGGACCCCATAGTCGCTATTAGCACGAAAAACACACTGTTTGTACCCCATTCTATGTAATAGCTGCACTGGAGTCCGAAACCACGCTCACACGGCGATTATTTGCTAATTAGCGGCTTCTGAGTCCGGAAAATTCTGAGGTGGGCGTTGACTCCGCATGATCGGACTCAGGTGATCTTATACAGAGCTTTTGAGCAAATTTGGCTCGCTATCGGACCCTAAAGTCGCTATTGGCACCAAAAACACACTAGTTGTACCTCGTTCTATGTAATAGCTGCACTGGAGTCCGAAATCACACTCAAAAGGCGATTATTTGCTAATTAGCGGCTCCTGAGTCCGAAAGCTTCTGCGGAGGGCGGTGACTCAGCACGATCGGACTCAGATGACCCTAATCGTAACTTTCGAGCACATTTGGCTTGCTATCGGACCCCATAGTCGCTATTGGCACGAAACACACACTAGTTGTAACTCATTCTATGTAATAGCTGCATTGGAGTCCGAAACCACGCTCAAACGGCGATTAATTGCTAATTAGCGCCTTCTGAGTCCGAAAGCTTCTGCGGAGGGCGATAACTCAGCACGATCGGACTCAGTTGACCCTAATCGCAACTTTCGAGCACATTTGACTCGCTATCGGACCCCATAGTCGCTATTGGCACGAAAAACACACTAGTTGTCCCCCATTCTATGCAATAGCTGCACTGGAGTCCGAAATCACGCTCAAAAGGTGATTAATTGCTAAATAGCGCCTTCTGAGTCCGAAAGCTTCTGCGGAGGGCGGTGACTCAGCACGATCGGACTCAGATGACCTTATACAGAGCTCCTGAGTCCGAAAGCTTCTGCAGAAGGTGATGACTCAGCACGATCGGACTCAGTTGACCCTAGTCGTAACTTTCGAGCACATTTAGCTTGCTACCATCACCGAAGCCATTGGATTGCATCTACCCAAGCAGCTATTCAGCACCTAACAAAAAAAAGCAGTGATCCTCCCGTAACAGGAGGATCACTGCTTCTCTAGCTTTACAAGGCTGTCTTATTCTTCGATAAATCACTCAGGAACAACGTCCCTTTTTAAACCGTTACAGCCTCTTTGCTTGGTACTGTTGTCGGCAGCGCTTGAAGACCTACTGTATTCAGGAAGTTCCAAGGTTTGTTGTAATGCGGTTGGAAGAAGAAATCGATAAAGGCAAGTTGGTCGATTGTCATTTGATTTTGAATACATACAGACACTGTGTTGATCGATTGCGTCAGATCCATCTTGGACATAATTTGAGCCCCGAGAATACGGCGTGTGGCGCGATCAAACACTACTTTTAACTGAACCTGCTCAAAGGTGGGCATAAATTCTGGACGGTAGTTATCAATAATCATGGCGGTTTCTACGTCCATTCCTTCAGCCTTAGCTCCTTCTTCAGTAAGCCCTGTTGCAGCGATATTGTCTTCATAAATCTTAATGCCCGAAGTTCCTTGTGTACCCATATAAGGAATGGTCTCTGTTACCAAGTTGCGCGCAACTAAGGTTCCCATCCGTACGGCATTGGTTGCCAGTGGGATATAGGCGTGTTTGCCTGTAGGGTTGTAATGAATCGCACAGCTGTCGCCAGCGGCATATACATCCGGGCAGCTAGTCTGCATATAGTTATTGACTACAATGGCACCATTGGGCAGCATATCGACTTGACCTTTTAAGAGTTCAGTATTAGGACGGAAACCAATGCAGAGAATGACCAGATCTGTCTCATGCTCACCTTTGCTTGTAATAACCTTTGTTACCTTACCGTCTTTGCCTGCAAAAGAGCTAACCTTCTCATTCAGTGCCAATTTAATCCCATGATCCTGAAAAGATTGTTCGATCGGTGCAGTAAATTCCTGGTCCAGATATTTACTCAGAATGCGATCTTCACCATCAATTAGTGTAACTTGCTTGCCATTCATTTGAAAAGCTTCCACCAGTTCTACGCCGATATATCCAGCGCCGACGACGGTGATTTTATTTGCTTGTTTAGCTTTTTCTATAATAGTGTTGGAATGATCATAGTTCTTGGAAAGTAAAATCCCCTCGAGTTCAAATCCTTCAAGCTTCGGCACAATCGGCCATGAACCTGTAGTCATAATCAGCTTATCGTAGGTATCAGCGAACTCGTGGCCTGTCTCCAGATTGCGTACACGCAATGTTTTGGACTTCGTATCCACTGCAGTTACTTCATGACGCATATTGGTCTTTACGCCAAGCTCTGCAAGCTTTTCTGGTGAAGAATAGAATAGCCCCTCTGGGTCTTTAACCACTCCACCTACATACAAGGCAATCCCACAGGATAAGAAGGAAATATTATCATTACGCTCATATACAGTAATCTCGGCATCCGGGTAAAGCTGAGCAGTATTCACAATTGCGGCGGTTCCGGCATGGGTACATCCAATGACAGCTACTTTCATTATTTCTTCCTCCTTCAAATGGACAATCGGGTTATATATTTGACTTGCATGACCGATCAATGATGGAATCTGATCAACAATGGGTTAGTTGTGATTTATTTCACTTTATAAACTGATTATATTGTGATATTTATCACATTACAAGTCTTTTTTACCTATATCCTCATATTGTTCACAATTTTAAGTTTTTTCCGCCACTGCTGCCGAATGCGACTCCGTTAGCTTTGCCACGTGGGAGGTACATTATGATCCGCATTTGCAGGAATCCAAAGGAAGCATAAAAAAAGGCCTCCCCTCTAATACCAACAAGGAGAAGCCTTTGATTAAAACACTTTTACACCAAACCGTGAATCTCTCCGTCCTCATCCATCCATAGTCCCTCAGCGGCTGGCTTAGCTGGCAGACCTGGCATCGTAACGATATTGCCTGTAATAACTACCGCAAAACCTGCACCAAGCGAAAGGGTAATATCTCGGACACCAATCGTAAAGCCTTCCGGTGCTCCGAGGAGTCTAGGCTGGTCGGAGAAGGAATAAGGCGTCTTCGCCAAACATACTTGAAGATCATTTAGCCCAAGCCGCTCGATAACCGCCAGACTCCGCTTAGCCGCCGGAGAAAAGTTCACTTCTGCCCCGCGGTAGATCTCACGGACAATTTTGTTGATTTTGGATGAAATGTCGAGATCCTTCTCATACAGAGGAGCAAACTGGCTCGGGCCACTATTGTCCAAGAGCTTGTTCAGTTCAGAAGCCAGCTCCTGTCCACCTGCACTACCTTCCGCCCATACTTTTGAGATCGCAAGTAAGACGTTTAAATTGCGGCAGGCCTCCAGTACATCATTAATCTCGCCCTCACTGTCCCCTTCAAAATGATTTATGGCAACTAAAACAGGGACTCCAAATTTACCGAGATTCTCTACATGACGTTCTAAGTTCACCAATCCCGCGCGCAGCGCCGTCCGATTCTCGGTTAGAAGCTCGCCTTTAGGCACACCACCGTTATATTTTAAGGACTTAACAGTTACGACAAGAACAGCAGCAGAAGGGGTTAACCCAGCCTGTTGGCATTTGATATCCATGAATTTCTCTGCACCAAGATCCGCTCCGAAGCCTGCTTCGGTGACTACCACATCTCCCAGCTTAAGGGCATAACGAGTGCCAATAACACTGCTGCAGCCATGAGCGATATTCGCAAACGGCCCCCCGTGTACAATAACAGGCGTACCTTCCAGAGTCTGTACCAAGTTTGGCTTAACTGCTTCCTTAAGCAGCGCTGTCATCGCTTCAACGGCCCCGATTTGCTCGGCTGTTACTATTGTCCCTCTTGGTCATAACCAATCAGAATACGGTTTAAACGCTTCTTGAGATCAATAAGGTTATCGCATAAGCATAACACAGCCATAATCTCAGAAGCCGTTGTAATCTGAAAGCCACTTTCCCGTACCGCTCCATTTCCATCCCCGAGCCCAGTCACAATACTGCGCAGGCTTCGGTCATTCATATCCATGACACGTTTCCAAACGATACGCTGCGGATCCAGTCCCAGCTCATTGCCTTGGAAGATATGATTGTCAATCATTGCGGACAATAAATTATGCGCAGAAGTTACCGCATGAATGTCACCTATAAAGTGCAAATTAATCTCATCAGCCGGAACAATCTGCGACTTCCCGCCGCCTGTTGCGCCGCCCTTCATCCCTAAACAAGGCCCAAGCGAGGGCTCACGTAAAGCAGCCACGGTCTTCACTCCTGCTGCATTCATTGCCTGCGCCAACCCGATGGTTGTTAAGGTCTTACCCTCGCCAGCAGGGGTCGGATTCACCGCAGTGACCAGAACCAGCTTGCCATCTGGCTTGTTTTTCATATCCTCCCACAAGGAAGGTGAGAGTTTGCTTTTATATTTGCCGTATAGTTCCAGATGCTGCTCGTCGATTCCTGCTTGTGCTGCTACCTCTGTAATTAACTTCATGCTTGTATAAAACCCTCCTGCCGTTATTATCCTGCTGTACTCCGCTTTTTTATGCATGTTCGCACAGTTGCTATATTCTCTTCAAAGGATACATCGTCTTTTTAAAGCGTCAAGTATAATTTATCACAATAAAAATTCAAGACAATCTCCATTAATCCTTTAAAAAAGAAAATCCCCGCGAGCATCGGTCGAAACCGAGTCGAGGGGATACTTGGAGGATCACTCTGCAACTGACCCCATAATGGATCTACAGTAGTGACTCAATATGTTGTTTCATCGTTTCCGGCGATTCTTTGGGCTCCACACGAGCCACTACATTGCCGCTGCGATCAATTAGAAATTTCGTGAAATTCCAGCTAATGTCGCTGCTGTCCCCAGCACCAGGCTGCTGCTCCTTCAAATAATTGAAAAGCGGGCTGGCATCCGGTCCATTAACATCAACTTTGGCGAATACCGGAAAGGTAACTCCATAATTAATCTGACAGAATTCCTCAGCCTCTTCACTCGTACCTGGCTCCTGGCCCGCAAACTGGTTGCAGGGGAATCCTAATACTACAAGTCCTTGATCGCTATACTGTTCGTATAGTTTCTGAAGATCTCCATACTGTGGCGTAAGTCCGCACTTACTAGCCGTATTAGCAATCAGCAGCACCTTACCTTCATACTCCGCAAACGGCACTTCTTTACCCGAAGGTGTAACGCTTAAGCAAAATTGTAGATCGACATCTTTATTCCCCTTCTTTCCTTTTACTTAGACTACACTACGTATCTTACCCGAACTGTAAGGGAATGCAACTTCTGAACTCTTTTTATAGCCATAGAAAAAGCAGCCCTACAAATTTCATAGGACTGCTCTCTGCGTCTGTGTTATTTCGATACCGGAATTGCGTCATAATATTCTTCCAACGTAATATCCTTCTCATTGATATAGGCAGCAATGTCCTTACCTACATAACGGATATGCCAAGGCTCGTACTTATATCCGGTAATGTCTTGCTTACCTTCAGGATATCTGATGATAAAACCATATTCCCCTACATGCTTGGCCAACCACTCGGCTTCCTTCGTCCCACCAAAACAGCTCTCAGCGGCACACTTGCCGTCACTTCCCGAGACATCAATAGCCAGCCCGGTCTGATGCTCGCTATAGCCAGGGACTGCACTGTAAGTACGGGCTTTTTCTTCCCCATCTCTCTCCACATAACGGTTATACAAAGTCGTCTGAGTTGCCTGTGAGCGGTAGGCAGAAACGCCTGCTAAATAAATTCCGTCTTCTTCTGCACCTGCGAACATCTTCTCCAAGGCTTTAGCGGCTTCGCTGCGCATCATACGCTTTTCGATTTTCTCTTTGAAGGTAAACCGGACATCAGGATAGACAAGATCCGTTGGTTTATAATTATCAGGCAAACCATACTGCTTATTTACCATCACTGTAATACTATCAGGCTCTGCAGATATAGGATCTGGAACACTACCTGCATTATCACCGCCTGATTCAGGCGGACTAGAGGGTTCTGATGGATCTGTTGTATCCGATGGATCAGCTACTGCCGGGTCTGTAATCCCCCTCCATCACTTTCCCCCGTCTCCCCAGGCTCACCTTGAAGATTATCCCCCACATTTATATTTGAACCGTTACTCTCCGAAGCAGAAGGAGACGTGTACTTTCCTATTCCCCAACCGACAGCAATAACGACAATTAACAAGATTATAATTTTAAATTTTTTTGACATCTGTAAGTTCTTCCTCCTCGAAGCCGAACATTCTATTTATCTATTAGACAGGCTTTCCTTCATAAATGTTTCACTAAGAACCTATTTTTAATATAAAAATCAATATGTTCCACGCTATAAAATAAAGGTTACCATAGGTCATTAGCTTCAGCGCTAACTACCCTATGGTAACAAGTTTCATCTATAAAACTCTACTAACTTTATCTGGAAGTGCCGCGACCGCCGCTTTTAAAGCCACCAGATCCATTGCTACGGCCACCGCGTGAAGATCCGCCGCCGCTGTTGCGGCCGCCTTTGCCAGCAGCGCCACCCTTGGCACCGGCGTATCCACCTTTGCTGCCTTTACCACCTTTGCCGCCTCTAGACGGGCCTGCACCGTAGCCGCTGCCTAAGCCGCCACGTGGAGTGCCTCCAGTGTAGGCACCGCCGTCCGCACCTCTAGCTACGTTCTCACTGTAGCCAGTGCTTGGTCCGCCCTTCCGGTTCGCACCGCGCGAACCAGCGCTAGGCGTTGCCGCGTTGCCGCTGGCAGACGCTTCGCCTCTGGAGGCGAAGGCGCCATAGCCGCCGCCTACTCGCACTACGCCGGCAGCCTTGCCGCCGCCCTTAGGAGCAGCAGCGTCATAGCCGCTGCCGCCACGCTTGCCCGCCGCCGCATCGGAACGACCGCGGCGACCTTCTGCAGGCGCGCCCCAGCCGCCTGCTTCTTTACCGCGGCCACGGCCACCTTGCCGCGCTCCGCCTTCGCCGCGCGGAGCTCCGCCGCGGCCAGAGCCGCCGGTCTTCGGCCCGCGGCCCGTGCGCGCTGCCTCAGCGCCGCCGCTTTGGCGACCGCCGTGGCGTCCGCCGCCTTGCACAGGGATGAATTCGCCAACGCCGAATTCATCCTTCTCGTAACGGCGGCGATCCAGCCGCTGCGAGATGCCATGCTCGATCAAATCCAGACCCTCTTGATCACGTGGAGATACGAAAGTTATTGCAAGCCCTTTGCCTCCAGCACGGCCAGTCCGGCCGATCCGGTGAATATAGCTATCCACATCAAGCGGCATATCATAGTTAAAGATGTGAGTAATACCTTCAACATCCAGACCCCGAGCTGCTACGTCTGTCGCTACAAGCAGCTGCAGCTTCGCATCACGGAATCTTTTCATCACGCCTTCACGTTTACCTTGGGACAAATCACCGTGCAGCTCGTCACATTCATAACCGGCTGCTTGCAGCGCTTCGTTCAAATTGGATACCCGTCGTTTCGTCCGGCAGAAAATAATAGCCAAGTAAGGACGATCCCGTTCAATGAGGGATTTGAGCGCTTCTTCTTTATTACGGTCCGAGCATTCCACTACTTGCTGTTTGATATTATCCAGCGGAATCGGCGAACCACTCTTAATGATGATATCCAGTGGCTCTTTCATGTAATTAGCAGCGAGACGTTTAATCGGATCAGGCATTGTCGCGGAGAACAACATAGTCTGACGGCGATAAGGCACAGCCGTAATGATAGTCTCAACATCCTCCAAAAAGCCCATGTGCAGCATTTGATCGGCTTCGTCCAGAACGAGCATTTTTACACCGCTAAGATCCAGCGTTTCCCGGCGCATATGATCCAAAAGTCTGCCCGGTGTACCGATGATAAGATGTCTGCCGCCTTCCAGCTTGCGCAGTTGCTTCTCTACATCCTGACCCCCGTAAACCGCCAATATTTTGATATCCGTATGACGCGCCAGCTTGCGTGCCTCTTCTGTAATCTGCAAAGCCAGCTCACGTGTTGGAGCCATAATCAGCGCCTGAGGATAAGCCCGCTCCGTATGGATCTTGTCCATAATTGGCAGCAAAAAGGCCAAGGTCTTCCCTGTACCTGTCTTCGCTCTAGCTATTACGTCCAAGCCCTGCACCAATGGCGGAATGGCTTCCTGTTGCACTGGCGTAGGTTTAACAATGCCTTGACTTTGAAGCAATGTACACAGTAATTCTGAAACTCCTAAATCTTTAAATCCCGGCAAATTCTCCACCTCACTATTTTCTCGGTTTAATTTGATTACATCTCTTTCTTAACTTCCGTCTTCAAAAGCCCTGTATGAGGCAGCCTGCATAGGCTGTCCTGTTCTGGGGCATATGCTTCAGATTCAGCTATATTCAAACAAAAGCGGAAGAACACCGTCACCGGCATCCTTCCGTCCCATGTATCCCTTGACCCGTTAAAAGAGTGCGGTCAAAGTTCGGTTTCTGGGCAGCAGCGATCCACCGGACGTTAAGACGGCACTCCATTTGCGTTCCATTCCACTTTATACAATAGAAGTAAAGTTAAGCTTAGAAAGTTATCTTTTATATTGTACTTGATAGAAAGGCATTTGTGTGAAACTGCTGAAGAATAATTATTCAAATCCCTTAAGCTAGAACCTTCCCGATTTAAAAATCGCATAGATCAGCCACAAGAACATCAGAAGTGCCACTACGCTGCCAACCTCCACTGTAGGGAAATTCCATAACACTGAAGGCTGTCCACGCATCGCAGTACCAATAATGAGTCCTGTCATGATGATGCTAAACGCGAGCATCACAATACTGAAAGCTAAACGGTTACCTACCCGGTCCAGCTTACGCTCCAGATTCTGCATCTCAGGTGCCACAATCTCCACCTTTATCTTCCCCTTACTGATCAGCGCGGATAACTGCTTTGCCTGCCCAGGAAGCTCCAGCAGACTCTCTGTTAAGTCGGCTACGCCTCCCAGGAACTTACGCTGCAATCGACTGCCGCTAAAGCGCTGCTTCACAAGTTCCCGCCCAAAGGGTTCCGCCATCTCCAAAATACTGATGGTTGGATCTAAGTTGCTGATGACTCCCTCCAGCGTGAGCATTGTCTTCCCTAACATCGTCAAATCCGGCGGCAGCACTAGACGGTGTTTTCGCGCTATGCCAAACAGATCATTCAGGGCTTTGCCTATACTCATTTTGCTAAATGGAACATCATAATATTCATCCCGCAGCCGATCCATATCATCATGCAGCGCACTTCGATCAGCATCCTCGGGAATGACTCCAAGACGCAAAATTGCCCGGACCATTGCATCCGTATTTTTGCGCATCAGAGCGATAATAAGTGCAGACAGCTGCTCCTTCATCTCCTCATTCAGCCGACCCATCATGCCAAAATCAATCAAAGCCAGCTTTCCATCACCCATCCGTATAACATTGCCCGGATGAGGATCAGCATGGAAAAAACCATGAATGAAGATTTGTCTAAGCATCATTTCCACAAGTTGCTGAGCAATGGCTTTAAGCTTAACGCCTTTACTCAGCAACTCATCGCGACGACTCAGCGTTGTCCCTACCACATATTCCATCGTCAGCACTCGTGTTGACGTATAGTCCCAATAGATATCCGGGATGTACACTCCCTCATAATCCATCTGCTGATCGATTTTCTCTGCATTACGCCCCTCTTGGCTGTAATCCAGCTCGCCAAGCAGCGATTTCGAGAACTCCTCTACCATACGGCACAGCTGATATTGCCTCGCCCAAGCGAGCCGCTTTTCAGCAAGCGTGCTTAAATCTTTGAGGATTTCCAAATCCCTGCTCATCGTTCGCAGAATACCCGGACGTTGAACTTTAACAGCTACGACTTGTCCACTGTGAAGCACAGCCCTATGCACCTGACCGATGGATGCCGCAGCAAGTGGCGTATCCTCAAAAGAATTAAAGATTTCATCCATATGCTGATCCAGTTCCTGCTCAATGATCGCGCGCACGCGGTCGACAGGAAAAGGAGGCACATTATCCTGTAGTTTTACCAATTCCTGAATAATAGAATCAGGCAGCAGATCTGAACGGGTACTGGCGAGTTGTCCCAGCTTAATAAAGGTTGGACCCAAATCCTCCAGCACCAGCCGAATCCGCTCCCCGAGCGTAAGGCTTGTGTGTGCTTCCTGCGTTACAAGACGACGTGGAAGGGATAGTAAGTGATAGAGCCCCAGCTCTTCCACCATATAGCCAAAACCATGGCGCATAAGCGCCATGGCAATTGCCCGGTAACGTCCGGCATGTCTAATGCGTACTGCCATTTAGTCCGAACGCGTTTCCGCCGATGTTCCCTCTAGATGGGAAATTCCCTCTAGCTCGGCCAACCGGCGCTCCAATACTGCAATTCGCCCTTCCAGCTCGGCAATATCGTTTTGTACAGGCACATTCATTTCCTTCAGCACGCGTTGTACTTGCTCTTGTACAGCAGATTTGAACATGCCTCGTTCTTCCTCACCACGTTCAATTAGCCGATCGACGAGAGCCCTAGATTCCGAAGGAGCAAGCTCCCCGCGTTTCACTAGTTCTTCAACAACCTTCTCTACTTTTTCCTTACTGACAATGGTGAGGCCCACTCCTAAAGAGATCGCTTTTTTAAACAAATCACTCATGGCACTTTCCTCCCAAAGATTCCGTTTCATTACATAACGGAGTTTATGATTAAAGTATACCCCACTGTGTACGTATTTCAAAAAAAACACAACATTGCTTAGTTTGTGACCGGAATACGGGCAGCCCAAGTAGCCGCCTGTAGAATTAGTTTACGTAGTGCCGGATGACGGAAGGAGGGTTCATGATGACCAGGCATAAGGAATACTACTCGTCCTAAACCATAGCTATGGCACCATGCAGCTGGAATCCATTGCCCCTCAGATTCATATTGAAGTAGAATAGTCCGTTCTGTGAACGGGTCAAATTCAAAATGATAGGGCTCCTCATCCAATTGGAAATCTTCCACACCTTCGGTAATGTCATGCTCTAGCACTTTGAAGTTCAGGGGTTCGTAAGCTGTGTGTCCGTTAAATCGACCCCCGATTAGCTGTGCAAGCTCGTTACGTTTCGTCAGCGAAGCTCCCGTATGAAGAACAATGAGTCCGCCTCCTCCACTTACGTAGCTGAGCAAACCAGCCGTTTGTTGAGGGGAGACTGTTTCGTTCCACAATTCATTGTAAGCAATACATAGGTCATAACTTGCTAAATGCTCAATGCGCATTAATTTTTTATTTTCTGAACATTGCACGGTTAATAAATCATTTAAGATCTCACTAATTTGTTGGTCCACTCCTTGAAGTGGATGAAACCGGGGATGGGTGTAATCACCAAGTAATAGACATTTTCTCTTGTCCATGGGATCCTCCTCCTTATTCGTTGTTATTATTCGTCACATGTTGCCTATATTCTAAGGAAAACTGCCGCGAATGTCCATGCAGATGGCAGGTATATTGCTCTTTGGGCTTATTTTTCCGGGTAAAAAAGCATCCCCGGCCATGATAACAGGCGGGAATGCTTCTGTGCGATAACGTCATTCGTGTAAAGCTGACGCAACTTGTGACTTAGCGATTCGCCGCCACATATTTGCCTAGCTCTACAATCATGCTTCCCATCCGTTCATGCTCAGGCATAATGATACGCTGTACGCCCTCTTCTTTAAGCGCCTCAGAGGTAATCCGTCCTACAGAAACAGCAAGCACTTTATCCTCGAAAGACTTCAGCATTTCTTCCAGCTTTCCCTGTTCCCGGGCAAATTGACAGAGGAAACGAAACTGTGGTGCACTCGTAAAAGCCACGGCATCAAT
This sequence comes from Paenibacillus sp. FSL H7-0323, assembly GCF_038002725.1. Classification (NCBI taxonomy): domain Bacteria; kingdom Bacillati; phylum Bacillota; class Bacilli; order Caryophanales; family Paenibacillaceae; genus Paenibacillus; species Paenibacillus sp. FSL H7-0323. Next base: position 4,523,534 of record NZ_JBBODB010000001.1, read on the forward strand.
TTTGCCTGATATGATTTCTAGAAGCAATCTTTCCAGTTCGCCCGGCTCAGGTGGGGTATGGCGATACGGCAGCACTTGGCGGGTAGTAGCCCCAGCCTCCTGCAGCCATGCAAGCATATGAGGAGCTGGATCGCCGTGCAGCTGAAGAACGACTTCTTTCCCCTGCAAATTCAGGGATTGAAGCCCACGAATCAATCCGATTGTACTTCCGTCGTCGTCACGAACCTCCGGCGTAAGTCCTCTTTTTTTCAAAGCATTCACTGTCTTATAACCCCGTGCGGCAATAATAGAACCAGAAAGTACTTCTAAGAAACGTTCTTCGATCCCCATTCGCTCAGCCATATCGAAGAGAGCATCAAGTCCCATCCCTGTAGTCAGGATCGCCAAGTAGGGAGGCTGATTGATCCATGCATTCAAACCTTCCTGCAAGGCCTCGTCATCAAGAAATACAGTCCCTTGAGCAGGCCGGCATACTGCCGTCCCCCCCATATTCTGAACCAGCTTGGCCATTTCTTCCGATTTGCGCGGACCCGCCAAGGCGACAGTGATCCCTTTTAATTGCTCTGCCATTTCCTATTATCTCTCCTCTCTCCATTGCCTAACCCAACATTATTGTTTATCAGTATACTTGCAAAGGAGTTCAAAAGGGAAGATAAAAAGCACGGTTCTCCTATCAGAAATCATTCTTATTACCAGAAGCGTTTATCTTAAAGCGGCTCGCCAGCTTCTGCAGTTCTTCTGCAAGACGGCTAAGGTCGGTAGACGAGGATGCCATCTCCTCTACAGAAGCAAGCTGCTCTTGTGCGGCAGTTGCGATAGTCTCCGTATTCACAGCCGCCTCTTCCGATATGCCGCGAATTTCCCCAATAGCCTTCTCCATATCATTAGATTCCACCAATAAAGTCTGCACAACCCCACCCATGGCTTCAATCTTCTCCGCGGCACTCTTTACTGCTCTTCGGATACGGGAGAAAGAACGTCCGGAAGTATCCACAGCCTCAATACCTTCGGATACGCGCTGTCTGGTGTCTTCCATCGTATGAGTTACCAGCAGCATTTCACTATTAATAGCGGTAATCTGTTCGGCAATCAAATGTGCGGATCTCTCTGATTCCTCTGCCAGCTTACGCACCTCGGCAGCAACCACCGCAAATCCACGCCCTTGTTCCCCGGCTCTGGCTGCCTCAATGGAAGCATTGAGAGCCAGCAGGTTGGTCTGGCGGGCAATCCCGGTGATGACACCAACAATGCCCTCAATTTGACTGGTTCTTTCATTCAGCTTGTCAATTACACTGCCCAGCTCTCCGACCGTTTCATGGATACCATTGATTTTGTCCACCACGCTGATAACCGAATCATTGCCTTCTGATGCTGAGAGTGAAGTCTTGTCCATCATTGTGGATACTTGCTCCATATATGTGGAAATCTGCTCGACCTCACTAGCTGTAGCGGCAGTGCTCTCCATTCCTTTTCGTACACTAACCACCTGTCGCTCCGTCCCTGCCGCTACGTCCTGAATCGCTATGGTCACCTGCTCAATCGTTTGGGCAGTCTGATCCGCACTAGCCGTCAGTTCTTCCGCTGAGGAGGATACATTGCTTGTCATCTCCTGCACGCCAATGATCATCTCGCGCAAGCTGATCACCATTAATTGAAAATTCTCTGCCAGCAGCCCTATTTCATCTTTACGGAAAACACCCATGTCTTCCGACAGATCACCTTTGGCTATCACCGCAGTTGCTTTCCGCAGCCGGAAAAGCGGTCTCAAAATCGATTGAATATTAAAATAAATCACAACCAGCGCAAGCAGAACGGAAACTACAATAACAAGCAGAGCTGTATCGCGAATTCCACTAGTTGCTGAGTTAACCTCATCAATGCTGATCGTACCTCCGATTCTCCAACCCGTCAGTTCATTGACCATAAAGGTCATCTTTTTGGACGTATCCTTGAAGACATAATCGAAGACCCCTTGTTCTTTCTCGAACATTTTCTTAACAAAATCATCAGACGATTCCTGCCCGATAGCTTCTGTAGGATGAACTAGAAACTTCTTGCTGTTATCAACGATGAGGATATAACCTTCCTTGCCTACCTTAATTGAGGTCAGCTCCCCTAAAGTAGACAGGTTAAGATTCATTGTGATCACCCCATCACCGCCCTTAAGAACCGTTGATATCGCGATCGCGGTTTCCTTATTTACGGTTTGAAAAGCCGGAGAAATCACTGCCCCTTTTCCTTGCTTCAGAGAATTAATATAGGCGCTTTCCTGCCTTGGATCATAACCCTCTGGCAGCTTAGCATCTAAAGCATGAATAGCCTTGCCATTGCTTGTACCCACATAAATGTCCAGTACATCCGGATGCAGCGCCACATATTCCTTCAGTCTGGCTTTTACAGCAGAGGAAGTCCCCCCAGATCCCTCACTGTTGATCCCCTCAGATGAAAACTCCGCGGCAAAATAAGAAATCGCATCTATTTTGGATTGAATATTAGAGTTAATGATTTCATTTACGGCCAACACACTTTCGGTAGCATTGTTCACCAGTTGATCTTCCACTTCCTGGCTGGCAGCTTGATAGGTTCGCCAGCCTATTATAATACTGGGCAGCAGCAGTATTATTAGGTATGTAAGAATTAACTTGGTACGGATAGTCATACCCGCATTTTTTTTCATAGACGTCATCATCTCTCTCTCATCTCAGTCTTAGGCAAGGATACATTTACCAGACTTAATATATAATTTAAAATCTGTTTTAGGAACCGATTTTCCTCCTATCTTTCTTTGTTTTTCTCATTTTTTTTGAGAATTGTCATATAAATGCAACAAAAAAGGCCGCCTCAATGAAAGCGGTCTCTCCGGATATACATATTATTACCGTAGCACAGGCTCCGGCACCTCTATCCTAATTATTCTTTTTGTTCTTACAGTTTGGGCAGACGCCCCCGAATACTACATGAGCATGACCAATGGTATAACCGGTATCCTTGGCCACTGTATTCATCCATTCACGCGGAACTTGATTCATAACCTCATCCACTGCTCCACAAACTTCACAAATGATATGCTGGTGATCATCCATACGTGCGTCATATCTGCTGGCAGCTTCACCAAGCTTAAGCTCACGAATCATTTGTTTATCTGAAAGATAACGCAGAGAGTTATATACCGTACCGTATGCTAAGCTATGTCCCTGCTCTACTAGCCGATTCATTACTTCCGCAGCAGTAGGATGGTCATGTGAATTAAGGACGATATCGTAAACGGCTTGACGTTGGGAGGTCAAATTTAGACTTTTCATTCCTATCATCCTCTAACTTATTTTTAGATCAAGTATAAATCTTGTGAATGGGAACGTCAATCCCATTTTTATCCACATGTTACTTTACAAGCTACCTAATCATTCCTGAATATTTAATGTTTACATCAGCCTTCACTTGGAAATCAAGTTTAGAATAGAGCTCCTTCCACACTTTCATTTCCGTATCGTTATTAAAATGCCTTGCTCCATAATGCAGCCCCCAACCCAAGGGATCTAGGCCACTGGCTTGTATTTTGGTCAGCAATGCTAAGATATCCGCTTCCAATTCCTTTTCCCCGGCTTCCTGGATCTTCTTCAACATGTGATGTGTCACCAGATCTGGGCTACTACTCTCTTCGAGAATACCTTTTATCTTAATATGATAACGAATAGTAGCTTTCCCTTGCTCTGGTGTTACGATTTTATAGTGCGAGGATGACCTCTCTGTGTAATATTGAAACATAATTCCCTCGGAATGGGCGGGTAAGTTAGTCCGCAGATTCGGGCGTGACAGCAGATTATATAGCCGGGTCTCATTTGGCGTAAGAACCATTTTGATTTTCTCATTATTCAGCAGAGCAATTTTATCAATTAAAAACTCCTTATCCCCTTTGGCCTCAATAATCGGCAGGATTGGATCAATCCCCTCCTCAAAGATATTTCTCATCAGCTGAAAGGAATACACACTAGAAATAAATGGAGACTCTGTGCCTTGTCCACTCATAGCCAGAATAAGAGAATTCGATGGGATCCGCTCCGATTCGGGTCTTACCTTCAGCACTTGAAGTGCTTCCGGACGCCCTATTGCAAAATTGACAATAAGCTGGATATCTCTACGTCGCACAGCCCAATCCATAACATGGAGAATATCTTCACGGGCAACCCCTTCCCCCAAAACAATTGATTTACAATGGGAGTAATCAAGCTCCTTTTCCACTCTGGATTTCATTCTACGAAGGGCTTCCGAAATGCTTGGAGACTCCTCAGTCAAGATTTGCATCTTCTCATCAATCTTAGTAACATCCCCCTGAGGGATGGCAAGCTTCAAGCTAATCTTAAAATTCCCTGCTTCTGTACCTTGGTCAACGCCGATCGCTAACACGAAAATCCGCAAATCAATCTCCTTGAAGTCACAACCGGGAAGAAGAAGGAGCAAGGTAATTCCAATTCCAGCAAGTACTCTTCTCATAGCTTCCCCCTCCTAGCTTTGCGATAACAATAAAACAACAGAGCGATGATGAACATCTCACCAAACCAGCGAATTTGCAGAAACCAGGCACCAAACATATTAAGTTGATACTGATCCTGCCCCATTAAGGAAAGAACCATCGCGCTAAACAAGCCTAGGATCCCCCACTCTTTCCAGCGCTCTGCTTTTGGGGACTGTTTTTTTGCAGATGAAAGAGCACCTTTAAAAAGCTCTAAACCTCCATGCCAATGAACGATTACACTCACCAGAGATAAACTTAAATAGGCAAAATAAAAAATAAACAGCATCCGTTCAATAATAAAGGATTCCATCCGAATACTGTCGGCCGTCGAGAACCATGTATACACATGTCTATCAATAGCAACGGTTCCGAAATAGCCGATGGGAACTAAAAAAGTCAAGAGTAATACGAAAAGACCCTCCACCCCTAAAATCCAGACATGCTTCAGCTTCAGCCCATGAAATACCCGATTAAATATGGCCAGGTTTAAGTAACCGCTAAACGAAAAGGTAGCCGCCGCAAGGCTCATTAGGTCCGGCTTATGCCAGAAGTATGTAGTGACCTGCAGAACAGAATCCCAATTAAAGTCCGGATTGGTCAATGCTTTTACGAGGCCATAAATAATTAAAGGTAAGGATACGCTGAGAATGATTTCAAGCCCATACAAGAGTGATAGAGAATCGAAGCGACAGCAGATGCAGACCAAGACTAAAAAACTGATCACAACCGTATAAGGACTCGAATCCGGACTGATAAACCGCAGCGTAATATCTACAAAAGAAAGCAATGTAACTCCCCCGGCCACACACCATAAGCCAGCAAAAAGGACCAGTAAGATTCTGGATAACTTCTTAGGAAGCAAAGAGTCAAATATTTCCGGGAACCCCTTGCCGGGGAATTTAGCAATCAGTACAGTAAATATATAGACAAACAAAGTGCCCAAAATCGTTCCGATTAGTATGGACATCAAAGCGCCACCAAAACGTCTGTCTATTAGTTCCCTTGGAACAAAATTAATGATGTTGATCAGGCTGTTCATCAGAAAAAGACAGTAGAAATAACGGCTTTTGGCCATCAATGCTCTCCACCCTTCTTCTTGCCGAGATTATCGAGAAAAAACAATCTGAAATAAGGTTGTCCGAAGGTACGCTGTTTGCATAAATACATTGCGAATCCCACGACACAGACTACTACCCCAACCAATCCTAAAAAAGCTGCAGCAATTAGAAAAATATACTTCAGCACTCGTATGGACAAGCTCATCATATTCAGCGGAATTAGAAAATTAGATATCGCAACAGCAGAAACCAATATGATCATGATATTTCCTACAAGTCCTGCTGCCGTCGCTGCCTGCCCCAAGATAAGCCCCCCTACCGTCGTGGCCGTTGGACCAATTGCCTTGGGGAGCCGTAAGCTCGCCTCAGTCAGAAACTCCATCATCATGAGCATTAAAAGCACTTCCACAAAAGAAGGATAAGGCACAGTCGCACGACTGCCCGCAATAAGCAAGGCAATCTGCACACGAATAATCTCTGGGTTATACGAGGTGAGTGTTACATAGAGCGCAGGCAGCCACAACGTCATGCACACACCGATAATCCGAAGCAGCTTTAGGAATCGCCCCACGATAGGAAATTGTATTTTATCATCCATGGATGTAAAGAAATCATTAAAAATAGAAGGCAGCACTATCGCATAACCGGTTGTATCCAGCACTATCGCTACTTTTCCTTCAGACAAATTAAACACCACTCTATCCGGTCTTTCGGTGATGATGGACTTAGGGAGTATTCTTAATTTGTCACTGCTTATAAACTTCTCAAGCTCTCCTGTAGCCTGCAAAATATCAACCTTTAGCGTTCCCATCTTCTCCCTTAATTCTTTTAAAACGTTATGGTCAACACGACTGTCATCGTATAAAATAGCTATCTTTGTTTTAGAGACATCGCCGATGACCATGGTCTCCATTTTGAGATTAGTCGATTGATAACGCCGCCGAATCATGTTCAAATTAATCGCTATATCCTCTGTCAGTGCATCTGACGGCCCCTGTGAAATACTTTCGGCAGACGTTTCACTAACACCGCTGCTCTCCGTACTCATAGCATCGAAGAAATATATCACATCTTTTATACCCAGAAGCACATAACCACTGAGCAAAAGGTCGATCGCCTTCTCTCTCGTAGTCGCCTCTTCAGTGCCCGGATAAGTCATAATGTAATCCTGATAAGCGCTAATACTCTCCATTTCATAAAACGGCGCAATCACGTGGCGGCTGAGTGTCTGCGCATCTGTAACACTTTTGATATAGAGCAGGTTGATTTGCCCAAAAGGGGCAACGCTTGTTTTATCGATTAAATCCGCGAACCCGTTCAGCTGATCTTTGATCCATTCCAGAGAAATATTGTCCTTATCCTGTTGAACTGACATGGAACATCATCCCTCCTATTTATCCTTTACGTCCCAGTTTCCACCTTATTTTGGCACTGTTTCTCTGAATTCATGCACAGCACGATGGAATGGGAAGTTTCTTTTCACAGGACTGTGGTAATAAATGAGATGAAGATTGTAAAGATGGAGGGATAATAGATGGACCCAAACCGTAAGATAACGCAAAGTCTTCCACAATTTCCGGAATCATTATGGAGAGATACCACGGATTTACCGGCTTATCCAAAGCTGGCTGAAGATATTTCTACAGATGTGGCAGTGGTAGGCGGTGGAATTACAGGCATTACAACAGCCTATCTCCTCAGCAACGCAGGCTACAAAGTCACACTCTTAGAAGCCGGAGAAATTCTGAGTGGCACTACGGGTTTTACCAGTGCAAAAATCTCAGCACAACACGGGTTAATCTATCATCATTTGATAAAGCATTTTGGGCAGGAGCAAGCCCGGCTCTATTATCGCTCGAACAGCGAGGCTATGAATTGGATCCAGAATACGGCTGAGGAACTTGAAGTATCCTGCGGCATGAAACATGAGGCGGCTTTTCTGTACGCGGATGCTGAAGATCATAAAACGCTTAAACAACTGGAGGAAGAGTATAAAGCCTATGAACAATTGGGTCTGCCCGGAGAATGGCTAGATAACGTCTCTATCCCTCTGATGGCGAGTGGTGCCATTAAATTACCAGGACAAGCCCGCTTTCACCCGCTGCAATATCTGAAGGGGCTACTGAAGGTCATTCAGGATAAAGGTGGCGTAATCTATGAGCATACGATGATGGCGGATAAGGTGGAGAAGAACGATAAGCTTACGCTTTTTACTGAAAAGGACGAGCATCGGATCACCTGCCGCTACGCCGTTTCAGCTTCTCATTTCCCATTCTACGATGGAGGAGCACTATATTTCTCGCGGCTGCATGCTGAACGTTCCTACTGTCTGGCGATCCAGCCTGAAACGGATTTTGAGGGTGGAATGTATCTAAGTGCAAGCGAACCCACCCGTTCTCTTCGTGCAGTAGAGTGGGAAGGCAGGAATCTGGTCATTGTCGGGGGAGACAACCATAAGACAGGCCAGGGCATCTGTACGATAGGACATTATGAGAATTTGGAGCTATTCGCAGGAAATCTGCTCGGCATCAAAACAATCCCTTACCGCTGGGCAGCACAGGATTTAATCACCCTAGACAGAGTGCCCTACATCGGTAAAATTTCTGACAACGAAGAGATTTATATCGCCACAGGTTTTGGAAAATGGGGCATGACAAGCGGTACGCTGGCCGCACAGATCATCTCGGATCAGATTCAGCGCAAAGATAATCCGTATACCGAATTGTACGATCCGTCCCGCTTCAAAGCTGGCACCAGTCTAAAAAACTTCATCGTGCAAAATGCCAATGTGGCAAAAGAGCTCGTGGCGGGCAAAGTGGAAATCGTCCATAAAAAGACAACTGATTTGGAAGCTGACGAAGGAGCCGTTGTGTTCCATGATGGCAAACGTGTGGGAGCTTATAAGGATCCAGAAGGTAAACTTCATCTGGTGGATAGAACCTGTACTCATATGGGCTGTGAATGTGAATGGAACAACGGGGATCGTTCTTGGGATTGCCCTTGCCATGGTTCCCGCTTCTCCTACGATGGCGAGGTTTTAGAGGGCCCAGCTTCGGTACCGCTGACGAAACTCCATGAATAATACCTTTCATGAAAAGGCAGTTCGGCTTCATGAAAATTTGCAGGCCATTTTCTAAGGGGCGATTGTAATTGCCCTACAGCATTCAGGTATAATAAGACTTGAATGAAGCAGCTGCTTCAAAAAAGTTTGAAGGAGAGTGACGATAGAGATGGATTTGAGAGGAAAGAGTGTTGTAATTACTGGTGCAGGCAAAGGGATCGGAAAAGCCTTGGCTATGGCACTGGCTAAGGAAGGTGCTAATTTAGGCCTGATCTCCAGAACTTCAGGTGATCTCGAAGCGTTAAAATCAGCCTTAACGGAAGTATATGACGTTAAAGTCAGCATTGCCGTGGCCGATATCGCCGTACGCGAAGAAGCTGAACGTGCTGTTGCTTCCCTGCAAAATGAGCTTGGAGCATTTGATGCATTAATCAACAATGCCGGGATCGCAAAATTCGGCACTTTAGTAGAAATGGACCCTGCAGACTGGGAGCGCCACATCCAAGTTAATCTTTACGGTACTTATTACGTAACTCGTGCTGCACTGCCTGCGATGATTGAGAAAAATGGCGGAAATATCATCAATATTTCATCCACAGCCGGAGAACGTGGCTTCGCGACAGGCTCTGCTTATTGCGCGTCCAAGTTCGCTCTCATGGGCATGACCGAAGCCCTCGCACAAGAAGTGCGCAAACACAATATTCGCGTCGTAGCCTTGACTCCAAGCACCGTCAACACTGGCCTAGCTTCCAATGCTGGACTTAAAATCGGTGACGAAGACCGCATGATGCAACCTGAAGATGTTGCTGAATTGGCACTGACAGCTTTGAAGCTGCCGGATCGCGTCTTCCTAAAAACAGCAGGACTATGGACCACCAATCCGCAATAAAATCGCGCTGGACGCGGGGGGAGCCGGGTGATCTGGGGTGATTGCACTTTGTGCAATAGAATCGCTCTAGACGAGGGTGAAGCCTTGGGTGATTGCACGTGGTGCGGGATAACGCTTCAGGATTGCTCTACTGCGTTTTCTAATTGCACTTTGTGCAATTGAATCCCTCTAGTTAAGGGCGAAACCTTGGGTGATTGCACGTTGTGCAATCAGTTTAGTGGCTCCCCTCCTTTTTAGGCGATTTGGGCTTGATTCTATTGTACAGAATGCAACAGACTGCCTTATTCAGATAACATTCAGGCTATTCTGTTGCACATTCTGCAATGTAACTTCATTTGGGGGCTTTATTAGGGAACTGGGACTGGAATTAGGTGCTAGCTGTAATGGTGGTTTTGAGTAAAAACTTTGGAGTTGGGTTGGCACTTTGGCTTAGAGTAACATTACGGTTAAGGTGGCACTTTACTTGCGGTAGTTACTTTAACGTGCAGTAGTTACTTTAACTTGCTATAGCCACTTTACTTGCAGTAGACACTTTGATTTTTCGCAGGTACCTGAGTTTGCACAATACTTAACGTTTAAATAGATAATAGTTGCACTTTGTACATCTATTCAGCGCAATTAGAGGAGAAATCATACTTTAATTGCACTCTATACAGTTAAAAGAAGGCTAATCTCGGCGATTCACCAGATTCGCATAAATTAGTTGCAGAGAATACACTTATTCGATCGTTTCTGGTGTGACGGATAATTTAAGTGTACAAAGTGCAATTAAACGCCCGCACTCTTGTGTCTTGTGGGATGGTCTTTTATTTTGTAAGTTGAAAATCACGATGTTACCTTGAGATATTGGCTAATTTTCGAGGTTCCCATGTCATATTATTTCGATTCACAATGTCCTGAAAAATATACTAACTTTCTGATCGGAGGTTTATCTATCATGCTGGTAGTAACTAATACTATTAAAGTAAAAGAAGGCCATGGCGAAGCTATTGCTCAACGTTTCGGAGGAAATAATGGTGTGCAGGATATGCCAGGGTTTGTACGTATGGAGGTTTGGCGTGGAAATGCCAAAGAAGGTGTCGAGGAATTAAAAATCTGCACCGTATGGGAGAATGAGGATGCATTCAAAGGCTGGACCTCCAGCGAGTCCTTCCGTCAGTCGCACCGTGGTGCTGGTGGTAATGACGCAATCCTGGGTGCTTCCATCGATAAATATGAACTAATGATCAGCCGCACGCCCAGTAACTAAGGATTTGGACCACCCAAACAGAGCAGTAGCTAGATTGAACCAGCAGTGTGTACGGAATGGTAGCCCGATAAGTACAGTTAACTAATTGACTATTACTGCTAGGTAACCGGTGATACGAGCTAATTAACTATTATTGATGCAGCCACCTAATTGTCTTTTACCACTGGGCTAGCCAATGCAGCACGCTAATTGTCTTCTACCACTGGGCTAAGACAATCAGCCGCTAATTAACACAGTTATCGCTTCTAAATGCTAATTGCTACAGTAAAAACTTAGAGTAATTATCGTCCAGCTGACTGATTGATTAGCCTAATAGATACTGTTCAGTTAGTTGGTACAAGCAGCGCTATTATCCAGCGATGTCCTGTGCCCAAGCCTAAAACAAACAGGGATGTCCGGAGCCAATATGGCTCTGAGACATCCCTGTTTGTTTATAAACTCATTATTTACTTACATCTGGCTGAGGGGTCTCCACCTCTTGATGTTTACCCGGCCAGAACGACCAACGGCCAAAGAGCGTTGTAATAGCTGGTACAAGGAACGGCCGAACCACGAAGGTATCCAGCAGAACACCAAGAGCGGTGATAATACCGAACTGCACAAGCACCTGAATCGGCAAGCTTGCCAATACAGCAAAGGTACCTGCCAGAATGAGGCCGGCAGAGGTAATTACCGAGCTGGTCTCATTCACTCCTTCCGCGATAGCCTGCTTAAGCGGCATGGTTTTACGCTTTTTCCAGATATTCGAGATCATGAAGATGTTGTAGTCTTCTCCAAGTGCCACCAAGAAAACAAAGGAATACAGTGGGATCGCTCCCTGAATAGCATCTGCTCCCATCACATAGTGAATGATAATCCAGCCTAAGCCAAGCGCTGAGAAGAAGGAGAGAATAACAGTGCCGACCAGATAGATGGTGGCCACTATTGAACGCAGATATATCAACAACAGTACGGTGATCATTCCGATGACTACGGGGATAATCAGATCGGTGTCCCGATCCCCAATCTCTTTAGTGTCGTGCTGTGTCGCCGTCTGTCCGCTTACCCACACGTGATCCGCAGGGTTCGCAACGTCTACATCGATTAATGCCTGCTCTGCGGTATCAAGAAGGGTGGGAATATGCCCCATCGCTTCTAGTGAGTAAGGATTGCTTTTAAATTCAATATCAAAACCAACAATATCTTTGTTTACTGCCCCCTGCTGCGGATCGGAAACCGTGTCCACATAGGTGAGTCCGCCAAGAATGACCTTTAGATCCTCTCCGCTCGCTTTTCCTTGGGTATCAATAATCAGCTTCGCTGGAGCTAATTCTCCGGGAGAGAACTGTTTGCCAATAAGGTCGAAACCTTCGCGGGACTCCATATTTTTAGGAAAAGAGGATAGGATATCATAGGTAAATTTGATGCCACTGGAGAATGAAGCCAGAATCCCCAGTCCGATAACGGTCACACCCACGATAGCCCATGGCCGGGTTACTACCAAGCCGCCAATACCCTTTTTACGGGAAACCTTGAGTTCAGGAACAGGTTTGCCTTTAGCCTTAGCCCGTTCTACCTCCATTTGCGGTGTGCGCGGAATGAATGGGAAGAACGAGGTCCTTCCGAAGATTGCCAGCAGTGCTGGTACGAGAGTTAGACTGGCAATTCCCATGATGAAGATAGATACGCTGAATGGAACGGCAAATCGATGATAAGCTCCATACTTAGCCAGCAATAACGCGAACAGCGCGAGCACGACGGTGAAGCCACTCATAGCAATGGCGCCTGAAGATTCGGTAATGGAGCGAAGAAGCGCACGACTCTTACTCTCTTCTACCTTCAACAGCTGCCGGAACCGTGAGATCAGGAACAGGCAATAGTCCGTACCAGCTCCGAATAGCAAAACAGTCATAATCGAGACAGCCTGTGAATCTACTGTGATCCAGCCTTCTTGTGCCATTTTTCCAAGAATCGGACTAGTTACACCATAAGCGAATCCAACCGCAATAAGTGGAATAAAAGCCAAGATCGGTGAACGATAAATCACCAATAAGAACACCAGCACAAGCATAACCGTAGCAATTAACAAGGAAACGTCTGCGTTCTGAAACAGGCCTGAAGCATCTATAGAGATGCCCACTGGACCCGTAACACGTAAACTCAGGTCTTTTCCATCTACCTTAGCCGCGGAGGGGTCTCCACCCGTCTCTGTGTTTATGATCTTCTTCATTTCTGTCACAGCTTCACCGAGCTGATCACTATCTGCCGTTTTATCAAAAAGCACCGGGGTTACCAGCGTGCTAAGATCCTCAGATAACGAGGCTTGTAATGCCTGTGGCGGCAGTTGTCCTAATGGGGGAACAAAATTCTGATGGGGCAATGGTTGCTGCTCCAACTTCTTGTACACAGCAGTGATATGTACTAAATCATCTTGTGAAAGCCCACCTTCTCTATGCCATACGAGCAGCGCCGGCACTCCACTTCCACTAGGGAATTCTTGCTCTGCAATAGCTGCTGCCTGTACCGATTGTGAATCATCTGGGAGGTTAGGCGCATTATTAGCAACCTGAGAATTCACTGCAGGCCATAACAGGGTAAGTGCACCTACAAGCACTATCCATACGAGAAGAGTAATCCACTTCGTCTTTTTTCCTGCCACCCATTTTCCGTAGCCTGACATTCCCTTCATCCTCTCCTTTACCTTGCAGCCTTAAAAATGAGCCGCGGGTCATTTTTTATTCTATCATATATATGCTTTAATTTTTAATCAAACTTTTTTTATTTTTCAGAAAAATTAAAACACATCATCACATATAAAATACCCCTCTCTTCACATAAAAAATCAGCAACATGTGAAAAGAGGGGTTTATGGGTTATCTATACTTTTTTCTTCACTTCAATTTAGCCTACGTCCAAATCTCTTTCAGAGAACTGACTGTTATAGAGATCCGCATAGAATCCGCCTTGGGCCAGCAGTTCTTCGTGGTTGCCTTTCTCGATTACACTACCTTGATTCATGACAAGGATGAGATCCGCATCACGAATCGTCGAGAGACGGTGGGCAATAACGAAGCTGGTTCTGTTTTGCATGAGCGCATTCATCGCTTTTTGAATCAGCAATTCAGTCCGTGTATCGACACTGCTCGTGGCTTCATCAAGAATAAGGATCGATGGATCGGCCAGAATAGCGCGAGCAATAGTAATCAACTGCTTCTGTCCTTGTGAAATATTAGAAGCTTCTTCATTTAACACCGTATTGTAGCCAAGCGGAAGTGTGCGGATAAAGTGATCGGCATGCGCAGCTTTGGCAGCCCGCACCACATCAGCTTCAGATGCACCTTCACGACCGTAAGCAATGTTGTCACGAATCGTACCGTTAAAGAGCCAGGTATCCTGAAGCACCATACCAAACTTGCTACGTAGGTCACTCCGTTTCATGTCGGTAATGTTGACGCCATCAATGATAATTTCCCCGTCGTTAAGCTCGTAGAAGCGCATCAGCAGGTTAATCAAAGTGGTTTTACCAGCACCAGTTGGACCGACAATCGCTATAGTCTGACCTGGACTAACCTCAATATTCATGTCCTCAATCAGAATAGCATCCTCTTTATAGCCGAATTTCACATGACGGAACTCAACGGAACCTTCCGGAGCACCTTCATCAAGCTTCACAAGTGTAGTATTAACTTCCTTAACTTCCTCTTCTTCATCCAGAAGTTCAAATACACGTTCTGCGGAAGCAATGGTGGATTGAATAATGTTAGCAATATTAGCCGTTTGTGCAATCGGCTGGGTGAACTGACGTGAATATTGAATGAAGGCTTGAATATCCCCGACATCAATCATTTTTTTAGTAACAAAAATACCACCCACAACACAGATAAGCACATAACCCAAGTTACCGATAAACATCATAAGCGGCATAATCATACCTGACATAAATTGAGACCGCCAGCCAGAATCATAAAGCTTATCATTTATTTCATCAAAATCTTTAAGCGACTGCGGTTCGCGGCCGAAAGCTTTAATAATCCGGTGCCCCGTATACATTTCCTCTACATGACCATTCAACTGGCCAAGCGATTTCTGCTGTCTCACAAAATAAGTCTGCGAACGTTTAGAGATCGCCATAATCACAATAAAGCTGAGTGGCAACGTAGTAATCGTGATTAACGTCAGCCATGGGCTGATGGTAAGCATCATCACAATAACACCAATAATAGTGACGATTGAGGTAATCAGCTGCGTTAAACTTTGCTGCAACGTGGTACTGATGTTATCTACGTCATTCGTAGCACGGCTGAGAATTTCCCCGTGTGTACGGGAGTCAAAATATTTTAAAGGTAAACGCTCCAGCTTGCTGTTGATCTGCTCACGCATGTCATAAACTACCTTCTGCGCTACACCCGCCATTACATATTGCTGAATGTAACTAAACAAAGCACTAAGCAGATACAATCCCGCGAGCAGGATCAGAATATCATTAATATATCCAAAATCAATGGAGGCACCTTCTACACCCATCAGTTTGCCGTAAGCACCTTCGAACAGTTTGGTTGTAGCTTTACCCATAACTTTTGGACTGAAGATACTGAACACCGTACTGGCAATCGCCATAATTAATACAATAATCAATTGAACCATACGCGGGCGCAAGTATTTGATTAGGCGACGAAGTGTACCTTTAAAATCTTTAGCTTTTTCTGCCGGCATCCTCATTCCAGGACCACCCGGTCCACCCGGGCCTTTATGGCCGCGGGGAGCTGCAGGTTTATGTTCTCTGTTTTGTTCACTCATGCTATTTCCTCCTCTGACAGCTGCGAGGATACGATCTCGCGGTACACATCACTGCTCTCGAGCAGTTCACGGTGAGTGCCCATTCCAGCAATTTCACCCTCATCAATTACAATAATCCGGTCCGCATCCATAACGGTGCTAACCCGTTGAGCTACGATCAATACGGTGGATTCCGTAGTTTCAGATTTGAGAGCCGCGCGAAGTTTGGCATCTGTCTTGAAATCAAGAGCTGAGAAGCTATCGTCAAACAGATAAACCTCAGGTTTTCTCACAAGCGCCCGAGCAATGGACAACCGCTGTTTCTGACCACCTGAGACGTTATTCCCGCCCTGAGCAATTTCCGAGTCAAACCCATCCTTCATCGCGGATACGAAATCGTAGGCTTGAGCCACCTTAGATGCATGAATGATTTCTTCATCCGTAGCATCCTCTTTACCGTAGCGGATGTTCTCATTAATCGTACCCGAGAACAATACTGCTTTTTGTGGGATGTAACCGATTTTGCTCCGCAGCTCTTCCTGTGTCATCTCACGTACATCCACTCCGTCTACGCGTACAGCACCTTCATTAACATCATAGAATCTTGGAATCAGGCTAAGCAGTGTAGATTTACCCGATCCGGTACCCCCGATAATTGCGGTAACTTCACCCGGACGAGCACTAAAGCTAATTTTCGAAAGTGCAGGCTGTTCTGCCCCTGGATAGGAAAAAGATACATTCTCAAACTCAACAAAACCACGCAAAGAATCGCGTCCGTCTTTTTTAGTAGCTTGAGCTGTTGTATGCAGTTCACTCTCAGTAGGATCTGTAAATTCAGGCTGCATATCCAGTACCTCATTGATACGCACGGCTGAAGCTGAAGCACGCGGAATTAACACGAACATCATCGATACCATAATCAGAGAGAACATAATTTGCATTGCATATTGGATAAATGCCATCAGGGACCCAACTTGCAAGTCGCCATCACCAATTCGTATTCCACCAAAATAAAGAATAGCAATCATAGAAAAGTTCATTACAATCATCATCAGCGGCATCAGGCCGGCCATAATTTTATTGACCTTGATAGCTGTATCCGTAAGATCACGGTTAGCTTCGGTGAAACGTCTATTCTCATGATCAATCCGGTTAAAAGAACGAATAACACGAATACCTGTCAGATGCTCACGCAGCACCAGGTTTAATTTATCAAGCTTAATCTGAATGGCTTTAAACAGTGGCAGACCCTTCATCCCAATAAAGAAGATCGCCCCTACAAGTACAGGAATAACGACTACAAAAATCAATGATAATTTAGCATCTTCAGATACTGCCATGATGATACCACCAATCATCATCATCGGTGCTCCGATCATCATGCGCAACATCATAGTAAGTACCGTTTGAACTTGTGTAATATCATTTGTTGTACGTGTAATCAAGGAAGCTGTACCCAGCTTATCGAATTCATGCAGCGTAAAATTTTCTACATGGTTAAATACTCGTGCACGGGTGAGTTTACCAAACCCGGCTGCCACTTTTGCCGATAAGTAACTGGCAATTACCGAACATAAAGCACCGCCACCTGCAACCAGGAGCATGAAACTACCTATTTTCCAAATATAAGCGCGATCTCCTTGAACAATCCCTTTGTCGACGATGTCGGACATCAGAGTAGGAAGGTATAAATCGCCCATGGACTGCAAAAATACAAGGATTAATACAGCACCAATAGCTACCCTAAAAGGCTTCAGTTGTTTAAATAATTTAATCAAGCTTCTCATCTCCGTTCATTTGTAGCCTATCCCAATCAGGTGGTGGATTATCCTCAACGTATTCATGTACCTTAAGCAATAGCTCTGTGAGCTGTTTAGTGTCTTTTTCGCCTAAGTGTTGCACAAGCTTATCAAGCATCACATCACGATAATGTTCTGCTTTTCGTGTGAGTTCTTTTCCACTTTCCGTTAATTTCACGCGTACAACTCTTCGATCCGAAGGATCCGCGCGTCTTTCCACCATCTGTTTCGCTTCAAGACTGTTAATCAGCTGCGTGATGGTAGGAGGAGTGAATCCAAGTAGTCGGCTGATTTCAGACACCTTGAGACCCTCTTCATCAGAATGATTCCATTTTTCAATGCATATCATTAAAGTCATCTCACTTGGCTTGTGGCCCTCAACGCCCTTTTGCCATTGAGCTTTGTGCAGGCGTTTCATCGCCGCAAAAAGCCCGTGTGCGACTGAATTTTCAGTATTTTCTGTATTTCCTCCGTTTATCCCAATTTCCTTCACCTCTATTTTAGTTAGGTCAACTAATTATTAAACACTATATTATTTAGGCTACCTAATTATATTTTCGCCAGATTGCTTTGTCAAATTATGAATACGCTATCAATTATTACGAAAAAGAAAACTCCCCAGCACGAGTGCAAGGGAGTAGTTATCGGTTTATGTATTGCTCTGTATTTTAAGGATTGAATAGATGTTTTCACCCTTAGAACCAAGCTCCGTGCTCATAGGTTGTAATGCCTCCATTACTTCCAGAGCCCACAGGTCCAATGATAATGAAGCTAAACAATGCTAACACGCTTACCATCATCAACAGTGATTTTTTCATTTTTTCTCACCCCCTTTACTAGTTCTCTATATTTATCCTGTTGAGAAGCAGTAGCGTAATCCCTGCTCGTCTCAAATAAGGTTATACAATTAATGAAATCTTTTCCGTTGTTTTGCTTTATAGATAACTCCAAAGATTTCAGAAGATAATCTACACCTGTGCTATAACATTGCTTATTTATTTCATAGATTGCTACTTGATAGTACAAACGAAATACGCGATCTACATTATTAGGCTCCTGGAATCCTTCAAACCTCAACATTTCTCGTGAGAATCGTGTAAGTACACTGTCAGCAGAGAACCCGTAACGATTAGCAGCATCCATTATAGTTATAAGTCCAGCTAAGATTTCACCTGGGTGATCTGCTAAAAAGGCCGCGTAGGAAGATAGAACATCCACATTACCCATCAACAACTCAATTGTGAAACCATTGCCCATTGCGAATAACCGAAATTGTTCTACCGCCTGACGACCTTCTTCGTTCATCATTTCAAACCAGCCAAGATCTGCGTAGCCTGCAGTATACTTTTTGGCTTCTTCATATTTACCTTGCTTGGTCAGCGAAATCGCTTTAAGCAAATACCCATGACCGTAATAAACCACTAATGGACGTTCCGTATGAAGAACTTCCTTACGTTTATCCACATTACTTCGCAGTTGCTCGCGGTAAACAGCATTAGCCAGCGTTCTTAGCTCATCAGCGAAAGACTCCATTTTATTCCATCGACGAAGATCGAAACATAACTGTGTCAAAGTTAAGAGACCATCCAATTGCATATTTTCTGGTAGACGATTCCTGAAAGGTTCAAAAGTAATAACTGCATGTAACTTCTCGTCTGAATCGACGATGGATAAAATGGCTCTAAAAATACGATAATGACTTATTGCGAGCCGCTCCGAGTAACTATCGGACTCATTCTCAGCTACAACTTTATAAAAAAATATCGATTCATCTATTTTACCTTTTTTAAACAATTTATCAGCTACCGAATAAACGATATCCAGAGACTTCGGATATTCCAGTAATCTGCTTAAAGTGTCCTCAATACAAGGCTGTTTGCCCAATTCAGCACAACGAATCAAAAAAGGCTCCACTCTACGGCGTGAGACCTTCTCATCATTGAAGCATTCATCAACATATAGAGGATATAACCAACCTTCTGGAAAACCAAAGGCTTTTATAATTGCATCTACTTGTCCCAAGGACATAGGCTTCGGCGGATTTCCATGCAGAATTGCACTGAGGCTGCCTCGATTCAGGCCACAAATTTTTGAAAATGAGGCGAGATTATGGCCGGAGCGGGACAAATTTTTCTCAATTTCTGAGCGTATAGTTGTTAACTTTCCCTCCACTCGGCACCCCCAAAGTTTGACTTGAAAAGATTCTATTAATTGACATTATAGGTGAAAGTTATGGATTGTACAACAAATAGATTGTACGACAAATAGAGGAGCCTAATACGCTCCTCTAGATCAGTAACATCTTCATAGTATTATAATTCTATGTTGTTGGTAGTTTAGCTAACAGTGATGGCGGTTTTGGAACTTCTACTATAGGATGTAATGCCGGCTTTCCGGTTGCGCAAATTTTCCATCATCTTATTTTGTGCCAGCAAAATATAGCTGTCTAATCGCTCACTGAGCTCTAGAACAGCACGGTCACTAAGACTGCGTTGCTCTGCAACCTCCAGCAATTCACATCTAAGACTCTCTATAGTTACAAGTAGCTCATCTTCTTTATAATCTTTTCTATGATTATTCTTGGAGGAATTTGGATTTTGTGTCACATCTCTCTCCTTCTCTCTATCAACATCTTCTCCTATCATAAGTCATGATACCAAAAAACATATTTTCAAAAAAAAGAAAAATTGTAGAGCTTCTAACAAAAACGGAATTACTACTTATTCAGAGTCCTCCGCAAGTTCGTCAGGGAGCTCATTTGGATACTGTTCTCGCAAAAGTCCCTTTGCAAAAGCAATCCATTCGCGTGCCGCAAAAGATAAATAACGGTCTCTACGCCACGCCATAGCAAGCTGCCACGGAATTACCGGATCCGTCAAAGGCACAACGACCAATCGTGAACGATCCATATCCCGGCAAATGGTTTCTGGCAGCAATGCGATTCCCATTCCGGCAGCCACCATACGGCTAATTAAGTCCCATTGGGAGCTCTCATAGATAACCTTAGGCTGAAATCCCGCCTTCACACATTCCGTAATAATCCGATCATGCAGCGTAAAATCCTCCCGGAACAGCACAAACTCCTCTTCGGCTAGTTCACTTAACGGAACAAGGTCTGCCTCGGCCAATCTATGTCCAACAGGTAAAATAAGATTCAGCTTCTCTTCAACAAAGGTGAAGCAATGAAGTTTGGCTGTATTTACAGGCAGCACAACCATTCCGATATCCAACAAGCCCGTTTCTACATCTTCCTCCACTTTTTTCGCGCCATCCTCATGCAGACGAATAGTAACCTGCGGATAACGTTTATGAAATTGACCAATCACCGAAGGAAAAAAGCTCGCTCCTACCATTGGAGGCAGACCGATGCGGATGTGGCCCTGCTCCAAATTTCGTAAGCTATCCAGCTCAGAAGACAAGCTGGCGAACGACTCCACGATATTTTGCGCTTTGGTGAACAGAATTTCCCCCGCATCTGTAAGCCGGACACTTTTCCCTTCACGGTAAAACAAATCAGCCTCCAGCTCGATCTCCATATTCCGGATCATTTTACTGATCGTAGGTTGTGAAATATATAAGGATTCGGCAGCCCGAGTAAAGCTTTTCATTCGTGCTGCTTGGACGAAATATTCTAATTGTCGGATATCCATTTTCCAACCTCCGATCCATAGACAAAAGGAATGTCATTTATTCAATCTATTCATTTTACCTATGAAAACAATTGATGTAAACTTTCATTATCATGAAAGGAGCGAAGCCTTATGAAAAAGATTGTTATAGGCTTGCTGCAGGTAGCGGGACTCACCCTATTCTCATTACTAATCAATGCTGTAACCCCATTTTTGCATATCCCTATTCCCGGAAGCATACTCGGAATGATTATATTGTTTCTTCTGCTTGAGTTTGGTGTCATTCATCTGAATTGGGTTGAAGTTGGTGCTTCTTGGCTACTGGCTGAGCTCTTGCTGTTCTTTATTCCATCTGCTATCGGCGTAATGAAATACGCCAATATTCTGGAAACTGATGGTTTACGTATCCTCGCGGTGGTCATTTTGGGTACGATTGTTGTAATGGCCAGTTCCGGATTACTTACCAGTAGAATTTACAAAGCAAAGGAGCGGAAAGGATCATGTTAAACGCTCTATTATTCTTCGGTCTTACGGTTGCTGTATATCTACTGGCGAAACGCATTTATGCTTCTAGTGGCAAAGTGTACACCTCTCCATTGATCATTACACCCGTGCTTATGATTATCTTCTTACTCATCACAGGCATTACTTATGATTCTTACAATGCGGGAGGCAAATGGCTGACGGATTTGCTGCAACCGGCAACTATGGCCTTTGCAATCCCTCTGCATAAAAACTTCAAGGTGCTCAAAAAGCACGCCGCCGAAATTGCGGCAGGCGTGCTGTCAGGGACGATAACAGCGGTGATCTCTTCCATTCTGCTCGCCAAATGGCTGCATGTCAGCGGCGATCTGGCAGCCAGTCTGGTTCCACGTTCGGTGACTACACCGATCGCTATGAGCATCTCGCAAAGTATCGGCGGTGTACCGAGTATTACTGCAGTCTTCGTCATCATTACCGGGATACTCGGTACAATGATGGGCCCTACAGTACTCCGCATCTTCCGCATTGACAATGAAATCGCGCGTGGTGTATCGCTGGGAACCGCTGCGCATGGTACAGGAACATCCAAGGCCTTCGAGCTTAGTTCACTGACCGGAACCATCTCCAGTATTGCGATGATTCTGTCCGCGCTGTTATCCATAGGTGTGGCGCCAGCTTTACTCGCAATATTCCTCCACTAGGCTAACCCAGCTTGAGCCAAGGACATGTCTCTTTAGCACATCTAAGGCGGCATGTCCTTTTTTTAAGAATCCGAACTTAGAATTTAACCGGAAGTCCACTTTGTGCGGACTCGTAAGCCGCACAAGTTACTTTAAGCGTCTTGAATCCATCCTCATAGTCACTGAGAATACGCGAACGATCTCCTGTCCGTACAGCATACAGAAAAGCTTCACTTTCCACTAAATATGGATTTCCTGTGTTTTCAAATTCGGTGCTATTGCCACTTCGCACTTCCAAGAGACGATCCGGGTTCCAGTCCAGCAATCCCCGATCATTATAGAAACTAAGACCTACACTTCCTACCGGATCAGGCAGCACACATGTATTTGAAATATTAGCTATGATTCCATTCTCAAGCTTCAGAGATACGGTACCTACATCGGCTACACTCACACCTTCATGCTGCTCATGCATAATTCGATTTCCGAACATGCCGTATACTTCTTTTACCTCTCCTGCCAGATAACGCACCAAATCGACGATATGAGTGGTCTGCTCGGTGAACTGTCCTCCGGATTGCTCCTGATCACGCCACCAAGCTACGCCCGGCATGCCGCCCATCCACTGGCCCATGACCATACCGATCTTGTCACCACGTAGTGTTTCCTTGAGCCTATTAACATTCTCTTGATAGCGGAAATGGTAGCCTACCGAGGTCAATAAATTATGTTCTTTAATATCTTGCAGCAAGCTGGCAGGAATTTCAGTAGTCATACTAAGCGGCTTTTCTATAAAAAAGGGAATATCCCTCTTGATTAATGAACGTTCAATCGCACCATGAGATTGTGGAGGCACACAGATATAAACAGCATCAAGCTTCTCCGCATCCAACATCTCTGTAATATCACCATATCCAGCAGCTCCATATGGACGTGCCATATCTTCGCCTTTGGCTTTACTGCTTCCACAAACTGCCTGCAACTGGACATCAGCCATCCCTGCCAGCAAATCAGCATGTACCTTAGAGAACCAACCTGTACCCACAATACCCACTTTTATTGTCATATTATTTCCTCCTGCCGATTTATTATGAATACCCTTTCGTAGATTATAACCTCTTATGAGCGTATAAGATAATCTCTCCATTCTTCGGGAAGCAAATGCATATATGGACTCTGCAAAAAACGGTCATCCGCCAACACGATAATGCCCGTATCCGTCTCGCTGCGAATCAACCTGCCTCCGGCTTGGAGTACCTTACACATTCCCGGATAGACATAGGCATAATCAAAGCCATTTTTTCCTCTGGCATTAAAATATTGACGCAGCAGATTGCGTTCAAGACCAAGCTGTGGCAGGCCAACGCCAACAACCATAACCCCATTGAGGCGATCCCCTGGCAGATCCACACCTTCTGAAAAAATCCCTCCAAGTACAGCAAATCCCAATAACGTCTCGTCATTATCTGGACTAAATGCGGCTAAAAAACTTTCTCTAGCTTGCTCGCTCATGCCAGTATCCTGCATCAATGTCCGGATTTCAGGGTAATACTCCGTAAAGGCCTGATATACGTTTTGCAAATAGAGGTACGAAGGAAAAAACACCAGATAGTTGCCCTTTTTAGAGACCATTTGGCTCAGTGCTTTAGTCAACGGAACTAGGGAGGCTTCCCGGTCATGATAACGTGTGGAGACAGGTAAGACGGTTACTTCCCACTGCTCTTTCTGAAAAGGGGAAGACACGGTTAAACTGTAATCTTCCTCCGCTGCACCAATCATATCCCGGTAGTAAGATAATGGAGAAAGTGTAGCTGAGAACAGGATCTG
The DNA here is from genome assembly GCF_038002725.1 of Paenibacillus sp. FSL H7-0323. Lineage (NCBI taxonomy): Bacteria > Bacillati > Bacillota > Bacilli > Caryophanales > Paenibacillaceae > Paenibacillus > Paenibacillus sp. FSL H7-0323. Next base: position 4,547,477 of record NZ_JBBODB010000001.1, read on the forward strand.
GCTGCGAAAGCTCTTGGACATCTGCCGTAGCAGATGCGAGGGATCCAAATTGAATAGCTTGAGATAGACATCCCCTCTACGAACCTCCGCATAGGTAATGTAGCGTTCATCATAGGTCTTAAAGGTGCGGAGCATGCCCTGAACTGCAAAATAGGTATCCAAGAGGACATTTTCCCCTTCTCCTTCCCCATTCAGTGAGACAATACTGGAGCTCGGGTGAATAAGCTCCTGTTCCGCCTCCAAAGAAAATATCTCAAGCAAAGCCGGCAGCTCCTCCGGGAACGAGTCCCACTGCCCTTGCCCCTCTTCATTGCAAATTTTGCGAAGGGAGATGAAAAAAGCATTCACCGATTTAGCGGCTGTACTCAAATTCCGGTTCATTTCTTTATATTGGCGCTGGATTTCCAGGAAAGGGGCTTTCAGCAAAGAGGCGGAGAACATCTCCCGTCCCCGGTCTACCAGATTATGTGCTTCATCTACTAGAAGCACCGTTTCTCTCTTTCTTTCCTCTGTTAGCCGTTTCAGACTGATGCGAGGATCATATATATAATTGTAATCGCAGATCACAGCATCACAGGCATAGGCTGCATCCAACGAGAACTCAAATGGGCACACTTTGTGTTTGTGAGCATACAGTGCAAGGGTGTCTCTGCTCATCAGCGTCTCATGCTCTAACAGATCCATTAATGCCTCGTTGATCCGGTCATAATAACCATCCGTATAAGGACAGGAATCCTTACCACATATCCCCTCTTCGCGAAAACAAGCCTTCTCTTTAGCGGTAAGTGTGATGACATGCAGCTGAAGACCCTGCGTTAGCAACAGCGAGATGGCTTCCTGCGCGGCAAAACGGGTAACCGTCTTTGCCGTTAAATAGAACAATCCTTTAGCTTGTCCTTCGCCCATCGCTTTAAGGACAGGGAACAACGTCGACATTGTTTTCCCGATACCTGTGGGGGCTTGAGCGAACAGACTGACCTTTTCCACGACGGACTTGTATACAGCTCCTGCAAAATGACGTTGTCCCTTTCGATAAGAGGAGAACGGAAAGCTCAACTCCCGAAGACTCTGCTCCTTCTTAGCATCATGACGAACCATCATCTCAGCGTATGGAGCATATCTAGCCACTGTGTCATTCACAAATGAAATCAGTTCTTCAAAAGACAACGTTCGGTACAAGCTTTTTTGCTCATCAGTAGCCCGGTGGACATAGGTAAGCTTAACCTGAATAGAAGAAAGCTCTTGCTCCAGAGCCACCATATATGCGTACATCAGCGCCTGTGCCCAATGAACCTCATGTCCTTCATCCAGTAAATCCAGCAGTCCGGAGGTTGATTTGATTTCTTCGACCGTAAAGCTCCCATCCTCCGAGACAAGCAATCCATCACAACGCCCATCTACAACATAAAGCAGGTTTCCATAAGGAATCTCCGTTTTCAAATAAACCTCCTTGCGGTCACCTTCCTTATATTGCTTTTGGATCTTCTGATGAATTCTTGTGCCTTCGACCATAGCGCCCGTTCCATGAAAGCCAGGTTCAATGCTTCCGCTGCGAAAAACATATTCAACGAGAGTTCTAACTGATAAAGCTACTGTAGAGCTCATCCAGCATCACCTCCTTTTATTATCCATATATCCTTTTTGTTCCCAATTGCCATTTTAGTCCTGAATTCGTTGTATAACCCTGCATGAGAGCAGGAGCGTCAGCTTCAACCCTTTGTGTTCAACTTTACGCGCTCCACTAAGCTTATACTTAGGTTCTCGATTTTTGACATTCTATAGCTAGCCCTGCATAATAAATTTTATTACTATGGAATTATTTTGTCTGGGCGCTGTTTCTTCCTAGCCGGGAAATGGCGTTTTATCATGTAGAAAGAAGGCGAAGCTGTGTCATCCTTTAACTTTAAACAGTGGATCGTTAAACCTTTTGTGTTTTTCACAATAATTTTTATTCTAAAAGCTTTCTTGGCATGGGGCGTAATCTTTGACGATATATTGCCCTGGAAATCATTATTAACTGAAATCCCCTTTGCTTGGGCGCTCTTCTGTATCATTGAACGTTTTGGTTCCAAGCGCAAGCTCGGATATTACATGACCGTAAATTTATTAGTGACAGCCATTTTCTTCGCAGCCATTATGTATTTTAAATATTACGGTGTTATTGTGACTTACCATGCAGCGGAGCAGGTGAATCAAGTCACCGCCGTCAGCAACAGCGTATTCTCACTAATGGATCCATACTACCTGCTGATTTTTACAGACATCATTATTCTTGGCGTCTACTTCTTCTTTAATAAAAAAGGCCGGGTCTATAAGAAAGAGAATATCAACCACCGCCGTGGCGGAAAACTTAAGTATAGTGTTCTGTTTGCAGTCTCACTTGCTTTATGTTTGTTCAACATCTTGCCTAATAAGGCCAGTATGAACGAAATTAAGAAAGCTCAAGAAATGGGAATTCTTAATTATGAAGCTTATACGATCTTCGCTAAAGAAGAGCCTGAGCTAGTCGATTCAAGTGACATTACACAGGATGCCATCAACAAATTGAAGGGGATTAATACTGCGGCTAGTTCTCCACTTCAAGGCATCGCTAAAGGCAAGAACCTTATTATTCTTCAAATGGAATCTTTCCAGAATTTCTTGCTGGGACTTAAATTAGACGGTCAAGAAATTACACCGAACCTGAACAAGGTAATGAAGGACAGTCTTTACTTCCCTAATTTCTATCAAATGGTTGGCCAAGGGAATACGTCGGATGCAGAGTTCGTAGTTAACACTTCCTTCTACATCCCTCCACGTGGAGCGGCAACGATGTCTTATGTGGATAAGGTACTTCCAAGTCTGCCACGCGTGCTTAAAGAAAATGGATATCAGACAGCAACCTTCCACACCAATGTCGTAGAATTCTGGAACCGCGGCGAGCTGTATGACTCCCTCGGCTTCGATCATTATTATGACCGCAAATTTTTTGGTGAAGATGATGTCTTCTTCTTTGGAGCTTCTGATGATACGCTCTACAGTAAGACAGCCGATAAACTAAAAGAAATGGACCAACAGGAGCAGCCTTTTTACGCTCAAGTCATTTCAATGTCAGCGCATCACCCTTTTACTATTCCGGAAGAAAAATACCGCATGAAGCTGCCGGAGCGTTATGAAGGTACTTTTGTTGGTGACTATATCCGTTCCCAGAACTATGCGGATGATGCTTTTGGACATTTTGTAGAAGAGCTAAAAGCAAATGGTGTCTGGGACAATAGTGTAATCATGATTTATGGAGATCATATGGGATTGCCGATTTATTCCCTCGATCATGATGATAAAGAATTGATGACTGAAATCTATGGTCATGAATACAGTTATGCGGATATGATGAACATCCCTCTGCTTATTCATGCAGGTGCTGGCGTAGCATCGCAGACCATTGACGAAGTAGGCGGGGAAGTAGATATCATGCCAACCGCAGCCAGTCTGCTTGGGATTTCATTAGAGAATAACGTATATTTTGGTCAAGATCTACTCAGTCAGACTTATAATTTGCTGCCAGAACGATATTATTTACCTTCTGGTTCATTCATTGCCAGCTCAGGATTGCTTATTCCTGGTAACAGCTTTGAAGACAACACTCAGTACTCTATTTATAACAATGGAACAACGCCGAGTGCCACTGAAGACGAATATAACCGTGCCTTGAGGCTTTTACAGCTTTCCCACAGCTATATCACTCAGTTGCCTGACAAACAACCTAAACAATAAATTACAGGGCGTAGGCAGCCAACGAACAAAAACAGCAGAGCAGCGATTCTCCAATAAGGAGAACCGCTGCTCTGCTGTTTTTATAAAGATATCCATTCCGAAGCTTAGCTGACTAACGCTCCTGGTCCTCGATCATACGGTAATACTCTGCAAAGTTGCGTAGTTCTTCGGGCTTCAGTATGGATAAATGCTCCGCCAGCAGTTCTTTGGACCGGAAATGTCCTTCTTCGAGCACCTGCTGACCTTTTTCGGTGATCGTCACTACAACCGCTCTCCGATCCTTCCCATCCGGCTCACGTTTGATATAACCCAGCACCTCCAAACGGTCCAGCATCACCGTCACCGCACTGGATTTGACCTCCATACATTCTGCCAGCTGTACCACCCGCGACTTCTTTTCTTTCGCTATCATATTTAACAGACCCATCTGTGGCACCGTAAGTCCGAGTTCTTTGTGCAAAGACATTTGAGACATAATCTTACGCTGTACTCTCCACATGGATAGTCCTAGACGATCTATTAACGGATCTATTTGATGTGGCATATTTGTTCAACCCCAATCCGTTTTTAATAACTCAAGCGTACCATTAGAACTGGTTATGATTCAATGGTTTTGTCTACTAAACCATTGAAAGCATGATGGAAAGCGCAAACTTCCACCATTCTCCAATTTCCGACACAGAAATACTATATTCCATGTAAGGTTATAAGCATATCAATACGATATAATCGTAGAGGTGAGAGCTATTATCACTGAGAACATAATTTGTCAAGGTTGGTGCGAAGAATGAAATTAGCAACTAAATTAACTTGGATGATGTTCGTCGTCTTACTTCTTGTAGGATCATCCATCGGGTTTTTCGGATACCGTACAGCTTATAAGCAAGTAGACGAAGCCGCAGGTATCGAATTGGTAGGATGCGCTAATATTACAACCGGCCTGATTGACCCCGCAGACATTTCCGCATTGTTGGCAGGCGATCAAAGTAAACTGGAGGCTGTAGAGGATCGAATCGGTTGGATTGTAGCACATAAGGCTATTTTTAAAGAGGCATTCATCTTATCCTTAGACGGAAAAGTACTTGCCGCAGATTCAAGCTTCCAGGCTAGAGGTTATAAAGCAGGCGATACTTTTTATTTCCCAGCTGAAGTTAAGCAACATATCACTGAGTCCAAGCATTCCTCCTACTCCAAGGTTTATACATACGAAGGTACCTCACTTAAGACAGGTTACGGCCCCATCTATCAGGATCATGATCCATCTAAACCTATAGTTGCGCTGATGGCTATTAATTTCGATGGCTCCATAATTCAAGAACGAACTCAAGATATCATTGTTCAGCCTTTTATTATCGGTGCTTCCATTCTGGTTATAGCTATTGTGGCAGCTTATCTGTTAATCCGCCGAATGATTAGTCCGTTAACGAAGCTGTCCAAAGGGGTCAATCTTGTTGCACAGGGCGACCTTACTCATAATCCTATTTTATTCAACAGCAAGGATGAGATTGGTACATTAGCCCGTGATTTCAATGACATGACCCAAAGCCTGCGCTTACTTATTACCGAGGTCAATGAGACCTCCATGCAAGTAGCCTCCTCTTCCGAAGAGCTCTCCGCCAGTGCGCAGGAAACCAACCGGGCCGGTGAGTATAGCGTCAATGTTACGATTGAGCTTGCCGATAGCGCGAATTCGCAGCTGCAGAATATGGAGGGTGAATATAAGTCTGTACAAGACCTGTCTCATTTCATCACAGAGATTGCAGGCAATGCAGATAACGCAATGAATAATGCGGTCAGCAACGCTAATAAAGCGCGTACAGGCCGTGAGGCAATGGATTCCACCACACAGCAGATGAGAGTCGTAAGTGACAGTATTACCGACCTAGCACTCATTATTGAAACCTTGGGTGGTTATTCCAAAGAAATTGAAAATATCGTGGGTACTATTGCCAGCATCGCAGAAGAAACCAATCTCCTGTCCCTGAATGCAGCGATTGAAGCCGCAAGAGCTGGAGAAGAGGGAAGAGGGTTTGCGGTCGTTGCCCATTCCGTACGTAAGCTTGCTGAGCGCTCAGCCCATTCCGCTGCGCAAATTGGCCAACTGGTCAACATCATCGTAAACCAGATGGATCAGGCAGGAGAAACTATGAAACGCTCTACAGAAGAGATGGAGCACGGCAGAGAAATGATTGCCACGGCAGGCCAGTCCTTCTCGGAGATTGAAATGTCTGTCTCGGGAATGGCCTCACAAAGCCAGCAGATCTCAGGAACGGTTCGCCAGCTTTCGCTGATCTCCGACCGTCTCGTTACAACCCTTCAGAATATCGTAAATGTCGCTAATCAGACGGCCAGCAGTGCAGAGACATTATCCGCTTCCTCAGAAGAACAGCTTGCCGCAATGGAGGAAGTTGAGTCCGCAGCAGCTTTCCTGTCCTCCCTAGCTGAGAAGCTGCAAATTCTGATTGAACGATTTAAGGTTTCTTAATAGCAAAGGGGCTAGCATCCAAGCAGAGATATTCTGCTTAGACGCTAGCCCCTTATTCTATGTATTGAGATCATCTGCTACGATACTGCTGTATTCGCTATAAACCACTGGCCCAGCTCATGCACCGGCATTGGCCGCCCATAATAATAACCCTGCATCACTCTGCAGCCTAAGGATTGCAGCAGCTCAATCTGCTCTGGCGTCTCCACACCTTCCGCCACGACCTCCATATTAAGATTGGTGGCAATCGCAATGATATTACTGATAATGGCTTTCTTGGAATGCATCTTGCTCTTACGAATAAACACTTGATCAATCTTGAGTGTGTTAACTGGAATCTCATCTAAATTACCAAGGGATGAAAAGCCTGTCCCAAAGTCATCCAGTGATACCCTTACCCCAAGTGCCCGAAGTCTGGAGAGCTGCGCAACCGTCTCTTCCATGTTATTCATCGCAATGGACTCTGTAATCTCCAGTTCAAGGAAATGCGGCTCTAGACCTGAACGTGTGAGTGCTTCTTCTACAACATCGTATAAGCCCCCGCCCTCAAACATCCGTGCTGACATATTAATAGAGACTGCGACATTTGCTATCTCTTCCTTATGCCAAAGCATGTTCTGGCTGCATACATCATGCAGCATCCAATAGGTAATCGGGACAATCAGTCCCGTTTCCTCTGCAATGGGAATGAATTCAGCCGGGGAGATTATCCCATGTTCAGGGTGCCGCCAACGCAGCAGTGCTTCAAGACCCACGGTAACGTTCATATACGAATCCCATTTTGGCTGGTACACAACCATAAACTCGGAGCGTGCCAGCGCTTTACGAAGATCCTTCTCCAGCGACATCCGTCGCAGCTGATGGCGGTTCATCTCCTGATCGAACACACTGAATTTATTCTTACCCGAATCCTTAGAGGTATAAAGAGCTGTATCGGCTGCCTTCATTAACGCTGAGCGGTCAGTTCCATGCATAGGGGTCATACTGATCCCCACGCTTGCAGTAACATATAGCTCATTACCTTGAATACTGTAATATTTCTTAAGCTCATATAAAATGTGCTCTGCCTCCTCTTGCGCATCCTCCACAGTACAATCTGGAAGAGCGATCAGGAATTCATCTCCGCCCAAACGAAAGACCTTGCCTTTACTTCCTACAGAGCGTCTTAATCTTATAGCGACCTCTCGCAGTAACAAGTCCCCTATATCATGTCCAAGCGTATCATTAATCGACTTAAACCGATCCAGATCCACAAAAAATACGGCGCCAGATCTACTCCCGAAAAATTCATCTTTAAAATAACGTACCAGGCCATGCCTGTTCGGAAGATCAGTTAGTGGATCATAATAAGCCATCCGTTCCAGCACATGCCGGTCCAGAAATACAGCACCACCAGAAATCGCAAGCATAAATAGCGTTACCAAGGACACTCCCATTAAAAGAATAACATCAGTCTCCATAAAAAAAGTTGTATTGCCTAGTAGACCGTTATATTCAAAATGAGTCGCCCTTACACTCGTATAATGCAATCCAGTCACCGAAAATCCGATAAAGAGAGCAGAGTATAACTTCCAGCGGTTAAAACCCACATAGTCTTTAAACTTGTGAAATAGAAATAATCCGATAAAAGATGAGAGCATAACGAGGATTACAGCACATGTCTGAGTCCATATCTCATAATGAATCTCCGCTGCGATCTTCATGGAGGACATTCCGATATAATGCATAGCCGAAATTCCGCTGCCTAGAAGAACACCACTAACTATTAAACAACTTTTTCTTAAACGTGGCACAAACGTAATCCGGAATGCCGAATAGCAGCACAACACACCAACCAATAACGATAATACAGCCCTGCCTGGATAATAATTCACGCTAAAAGGAAAACGGCTCGCCATAATCCCTACATAATGTATCGACCATATGCCACTGCCGAGTACACATGCCCCCGATATTAACCATAAGCGACGAACTTTCCCAAACGAACGAGGGACTTGCGAGATCAGATTCAGCGCGGAATAAGCTGCAGTCGCCGCTAGCGCAAATGATAGTAAAACAATCCAAACGTTATAGTGGATTCCCATTTTATCCATTAGTTAACCTCTTCACCGGTTTTGAATACCGTAATCGCTGCAGCGTATTTCTCAAGTAAAAAATCAGTACACGAATATCAGATAAATGGAAGAGTGCGTAAAGATTATAGGTTATCCCTGAAAAGCAACTTTAGATGTATTCTACCTTGTATTCAGCCGATTGTCTAAGAAAATACTGGAATTTATACCCTTTTTTTATGTCGGCAAAAAATGTCCATATTTGACGCATTCACTCACCCCGAAAAGTTGGATATGTGACCTGTGGTTGATGGGTTTTTGGGGAAGGTCTTTCGCCATAACCATTGATTCAAAACTACCAGAACTAACAGATAGATGTAAATTCCTCCGGTAAATAAAGTGAAGACATAATGAATACCCGCCATCCCCATCAGCAAAAACATAAGCATGAAGGCGACTCCAGTGTAATCCTTTTGTTTGGCTGCCTCATAACGCTCTGAAAAAGGTAAGCTCCGGGGATAAACACGAAAGCAGATGACTGAGAAAATCAGCATGGCGAATAATACCACTACTAAATCAGGTACAATGTGCACACCGAACAACAGAATGAACAATACCGCATCTACAGCAAATAAAGGCAAGACTAGCCGTAGCAGTGCCGCCTTAAGCATCCCACGGTAAATAGGCGTGCTATCGGGTAAAGGAATCAGCCTATAAATCCAAGCTCCTTTATAACTTGTAGAGTATCGTAGCATCTGTATTACAGTCTGCATTAACATCGTGCAGAAATAGATTAACAAGTACACTTTTGAACCTTTAAGGGAACCATCATAACTATTCTGCAATATACCAAATATAAAAATAAACGGGAATGCGATAGAAAAGCCAAGTGCAGGATAGACCTTCAGCTTAAAATCGCGCTCATTCTTCATCATGGACCAAGTAAACCGAAAGAAAATCCCCTCTGCCGGTTCCTTGCATACTCTGCGGGAGAGCCACTCTGCGATCTGGCCCTTGTCTTTTCCACCGGAGCCTTGCTCCGCCAGCTTTTGCAAATTCCGTTCAAACTGCGGCATCAGCTTAATATAGGCTGCGATCAGTACAAGTGGGGTTATCAAAGCCAGCATTGAAAGAATGAAGTAATAGGGTTCTCTAGCTCCACCAAGCAACAGTTCAAACGGAGCCGCGAACCAAACCGGAAAAATAAAGTACTGCCACCAAGCAGGATGATAAGCAGCGCCAAGCTCAGTGAGGTTGAACAACCGGGAGATGAATTGATAGCCCACCATTATTCCGATCGTCAGAAGGATTTGCGTATAATTTATAATATCCTTGAGCTTCTCCCCATCAAAAAACCGCATGATCATCAGGTAGAGCAGTGCAGTTATTACGAGGATAAAACAGTCTAACAAGACAATTGTCACCGCATACATTAGAAAAAAAGCGATCCCCTGCTTAAATAGGCTAAATACCAAAGATGGACCAGTGATCGACAATGTAACTGTCCCTAAGTAGAGGAGAACGTGGATGGTTTTGGCCATATTTAAGGTGGTACGGTTGACGGGTTTGGAAAAAAGAATATTTTTATCACGTAAATCAAGCATTACTGAAGAAAAGTCAGAGATCAGGGTTGTGGAGACAAAAAACATAATGATCCCAAAGGTTAAGCTCATTTGCAGCATATAGTGATCGTTGGATAGCGTTAGCGGAATTAATATTAAACCAAACAGTAAATAAATCCACTGTAATCGCAAGGGTGAACCTTCTTTAGCGTTCTCCTTTTTCTGCATACCTGCAAGCGCTGTAGGCGTTCTTCTTCCGTCCATGGTCAGTTTGATCTGTAAAATACTCCGCATGGTGTCGTAATCGACTCCAAATCTTATAAAGGCACCCCGCAGCTTATCCAACAGCCTCAGCACGAAGAAATCAGTCATAAGAGGATACCTCTTGCTCCTGCATGACCGCAACAAATTCACCAGCGATATCACGGTATTTATCAAATCCGGTTAATTGATTGAAAATATCTTCAAGCGTCCCTTCACGGCCTTTCTCCTTCAGCTCTGCAAAACTTCCGTCCGCCACAATATCCCCGCCATCAATCAAAATGATCCGGCTGCTGATTTTCTCAACCACATCCATGATATGTGAGGAGTAAAAAATGGTCTTCCCCCGTGCCGCCAGCGATGCAAAAATCTCCTTCACTATCATCACGCTATTAGCATCCAAACCACTCAGCGGTTCATCCAGGAATAAAATATCAGGGTCATGCAGCATGCTGGAGATAAGCAGCACCTTTTGCTTCATCCCTTTTGAGAACGAAGAAATCCGCATATCGTAAGACTTCTCCAAACCTAACAGTGTAGTTAATTTTTTGGCCTTGTAGTCCGCCTCCGCACGACCTAACCCATACAGCTCGCCAACAAAGGTTAGATACTCTCTTGCAGTGAGGCTATCATATAATTCGGCTACCTCCGGCACATAACCTATACGTTTCTTGTAAGAAACATCTCCATCGGCAATATCCTTACCGAAAATCTCCACTTTACCGTTATATCCTTCTACCAGACCGAGCATAATCTTCACCGTTGTACTCTTGCCTGCCCCGTTAGGGCCGATATAACCAATAATTTGTCCTCTATATACCTTAAGATCAATTCCCTTTAGCACCATTCGGTCTGTATAGTTCATCCATAAACCTGAAATCGCTATGACCGGATCGTCAGCTAAACCCATATCTCAGTCCCCTTTCTAGTAACTAATCAATAATGTGAAATATTACTACTTTATGTAATTACAATAATTGTATCATTTAGTAGAATCCTCTTCCATGATTTAGTCTGCTAATCTTATGTCTAGTTAAAAAAGAGTGGCCATTAGGCCACCCACTAGAGATTTATAGCGAAAGGCCGCACCACCGATGCCACGAAATGGCTGTTGGCACCCCCTTTATTTGAGCAAACCAGACTAAGATCAGCGTACGTTTGGTCGGGTAGCATTTATAAGTAAGAGAGCGAGCACGCTATCGGACACAGCTGACCTTATACGCGGCTTTTTACCACATTTGGAGTGCTAAAGGACCCCATAGTCGCTATTAGCATGAAAAACACCATAAACGCACCTTTTTCAAAGCGATAGCGTCGCTGGAGTCCGAAACTATGCCCCAAAGGCTGGAAAGTGGAAAATAACGTCATCTGGGTCCGAAAGCCGCACCGATAATGAATGAACTGCTGAATCAAGCGGGCAAGAGGGCATGAGGGCATGAGGGCAAGCGGACAGGGCAAGGGCAACCAGCCAGCCAGCTAACAAACAAAAAAGCAGAGCAGCGATACTCCAATAAAGGAGGAATCGCTGCTCTGCTGCCTTAGTCAAACCAAGTCGCCGCATTCATAGTTGACGCTACTTGTGTGACGTCCGCTATGTCTTAGTGGCTAATTATTTGGATAGCAAATTGTAAATAACCTGTGCTGCTTCTGCTCTTGTAGTGACTTCTTTCGGATTGAGTTTACCGTTCGCTCCGGTCACTACGCCTCTCTCTACCAGCGCTTGAAGGGCTTCTTGTGCATAACCAGCGATCTGTCCAGCATCACTAAAGCCGGCAAGCGTGGCCGTTGTCTTCTCAGATGGCAGTTCACCTAGCGCTACAAGCGAGCGGTACAAGAGTGTAAATAGCTCCTGCCTAGTGATCTGAATATCTGGCTGGAAATGATTATCTCCCGAACCCGTTGCTACCCCAAGACGTTTAGCTGTAGCAAGATAATTCGTATAATACGTATTGCCTGCATCTGCAAAATTATCAGCAGCAATGGCATCCGGTGTGATGTCATAAGCCTTGAGCAACAAGACGATGAACTGCCCTCTAGTGATTGCAGCATTCGGACTGTAATGTTCAGCATCCGTACCAGATGTGATACTGCGTGCTGCTAAGAAACCTACTGCATGGCTATACCATGATGCCTCTGGAACATCTGCAAAGCTCACCTGATTATATCCAATAATATATTGGGAGAAATGTGTGGTTACGAAATCTACAGTTCTCTTGGCGGCATTGTAATTTCCACGTACATTGTCCAAGCTTCCAGTGCTGTTAATGTGATACACAATAACCGCATCTGACCGTTCTCCCGCTTGCAGCACATACGGTACGCTGACACGAACACTCCCCCCACCGAAGGTGGAAATCGTACTTTCACCCGCTATAACCGACAAGTCATAAACCGGTCTGTCTCCGAGAACAGCCTTGCCTTCTGCCGTTAATGACACCTTCGCGATTCTAACAATGATGTCTCCGGCATCTGAAGCTGCACTAATGCTCGCCAATGATTTGGCATCAAACGTAATCGTACCCACATTCTCATAATCAATGGTAATCTCCGCCTTCGTTCCGGCGGCTAACTCATTAATTATGCTTCTTGGAAGTATAAGATCAGCTGTTTGAGTATCCGAAGTAGCTGCAACTTTAATTTCAAGAACAGCTTTCTTCCCATCAGCTTCTGCCTTCTTAGCGAGACTCACAAATTCAGCAGCCGTTTCTTTTGTGATCGTAGCAGTAGTAACTCCTGTGGTTTTATCCGTTTTAGTTGCCGCTGTTGCTGACAGGTTCACGGTATTCCCTGCTGTTGCCGTAGCAACCAGTTGCGGGCTTGCTGATGGTGTTGGTGTAGTCGTGCTCGGTGTAGAATTGCCACCCGATCCACTTGTTCCACCTGTTCCAGGATCTGAAATAGGCACATAGGCCGGAACCACAATGTCAGTCGCTGGACTTGCCTTATAACCTTCTTTGGCTGCGTATCTCACTTGATACGTGCCCGGTATTAATCCTGTGATTTCTTTATCTGGTGCATACACATAATTAGTTACACTCGACAGCTTATATTCTAAGGCTGTCGTGGTTCCCGTAATTCTTCCATCGTTGTTCGCTGCTGAGGTAGGAGCAACTCCCTGTAACCCAGTTGGAGCTGCTTGTTCCGCAGTGAATGCTGGAACGATTACATCTGCTGCTCTACCCGTGTTAAATCCCTCTTTAGCTGCGTATCTTACCTGATAGATACCCGGCACAAGTCCAACGATCTCTACATCTGAAGCGTAGACATAATCGGTAACGGTAGACAGCTTATATTCCAGCGCTTTCGTAGTTCCTATAATTTTACCGTCGTCATTAGCTGCACTGGTTGGTGCTACACCTACTAATCCTGTAGGTGCCGCTTGCTCACCATATGCCGGGACTTCAACTGTAGCGTCTTTACCAACGCTGTATCCCTCTTTTGCCGCATATCGCACATTATAGAAGCCCGGAGTAAGACCAGTGATAGCCGCACCTGTTACAGGCTTATAATCAGCTTCTCCAACGCCTTTATACTCCTGTCCTTCCGCTGAACCCGTAATTTGCCCATCATCATTAGCTTCAGAAGTAGGGGCTACGCCTACCAGTCCTATCGGAGCTGCTTGTTGATGGGTGTAAGCAGGAACTTCCACACTTACGTCTTCGCCAGCATTATAAGGAATGATTGTGGGTCCAGCTGCGGAAGTTGGCCCTTGATAGCCCGATGTTGCGGCATATCTTACCTTGTAAACACCAGGTGCAAGCCCTGTGATGGCTGATCCCGAAACTGGGGTGTAAGCCTCGTCTCCAGCAAGCTTAAATTCCAATGCTGAACTGGTGCCTACAATTTGCCCATCCTTATTGTCGGCCGCAGTTGGTGCTACACCCGTAAGTCCTGCCGGCACAGCTTCGAGCCTGGAGAATATTTTATCCAGCGCTGTTGTAGTGTTATTGTATCTGGCTCCGATTGGGTAATTAGCCTGCACGTAATCCGGTTGGATATTCGTCCAGCTGTACATAAGTTCAACATGCCCTAGAATCGGTGTGTTTTTGCCTCCTGCATCCTTGTTGTCCTTGTTATAAGTGAACAGATATGGAACCTGAAGTCTGTCTCCGCTCACAGTGTTTCCAAGTCCGTCTACATAACTAATTACAGTTGGTTTAGCAGCTGTATTGTTTTCGGTCTTGATATTGGTCAGATAAGTACGAACCAGATCAACATAAAGCTGCGCATACGGATGATTGGTGGTTCTAATCTGAAGCTCGTTATTATTATGCGGATTCGCACTGCCCTTAGTGCCGCTGTTGTTATTAGGCTCAGCAACGGTCACACCAGCATCCAGCTTAGTGTCGAAGAAGTAGATCTTATGGATATTATGTTTTTTGGCATATTCGTTGATATATTTAATCACCGCTTGCGTGTTAGGGCACCACGAGCCGCCTAACAAAATCGCATAGTTTCCCTCACTCGCTAAAATTTGCTTCAGCTGATGATAGGTCACATGTTCATAAACAAGCGTGCCATCCGCTTCGTTGAAGATCGTAGGTTTGCCCTCATTTTCCCCTTCATAGTTCTTATTAAATGCCGCCTTGATATAAGCCGACTCGTCGATAGTATCATATCGGGTAGCGGCACCCAGCACCTCACTTACTGATGTTTTATACGCATTAACCTTCGCCGCATCAAGTGTTCCGTTCGTCAGGAACTCATTCCACGAATAGCTCTTATCCAGATAGGATACGACAGGAGCACTATTTCCCTGTGCATCCTTGTGATCCTTGTTGTATACCAATAAGAATGGAGACTCGAGCTTGTTAGCAGTCACAACTTCCCCGTTTGTATTGGTATAGCTGACATTGCGTTCTGGATCATCTTTGGAAGACAGATTTAAATTCTTCAAATACTTGTTGACCAGATCAACATATTTATAGGCAAATTTATTATTGCTGTCTGCAATCTGAAGGGTGTCCCCGTCCAGCTTAGTATCAAAGTTATAAATCGTAGAGATGCCATATTCCTTAGCTGCCTCGTTGATAAAGCCGATATCAGCCTGTGTATTCTCGCTCCAAGCACCGCCAACCAGAACAGCGTATGTGCCTTCACTCTCAAAAAGATGAACGATATCTTCATACGTCGCTGTTTTAAATACATGGTTAGCATCATTTAGACGGTCATAGACATGACTGAAATAGTCAAACTGGTTAACGCTGCCTTGTGAAGAGGTTATCGCCTCTGCGGTATCCGGATTAGCATAAGCTCTTCCTGCCTGAGTAGGCAGGATTAGCAG
This sequence comes from Paenibacillus sp. FSL H7-0323, assembly GCF_038002725.1. Classification (NCBI taxonomy): domain Bacteria; kingdom Bacillati; phylum Bacillota; class Bacilli; order Caryophanales; family Paenibacillaceae; genus Paenibacillus; species Paenibacillus sp. FSL H7-0323. The sequence goes on from NZ_JBBODB010000001.1 coordinate 4,562,873, forward strand.
GGAGGCTGCCAGCAGCAGCGTTACAATTTTTTTGAAGGTTAATGGTCGTATCATTATGTGCACCTCGCCTTAAATAGGTTTATGGGAAGAATGGGCTGAAAGGAATCCTGAATGAGCCTGCTGCTCATCAAGGACAAACCTCTTCCTCAGCGGCTGGTGCCGGTGCGGGTGCCTGAACCGTTTCCGCTGGAGCAGGAGCTGGTGCGCTGACCGTGGATGCAGGTGCAGAAGACGATGTTTTCGGTTGAGAAGACTCAACTACCGGAGCCGGGGTCGCCTTAACTACCTCTGTGGTAGAGAAGGTTATAGCCTTTTTGGAAGGTGTCTCCGTTGCTTTTGCTACGGGAGCTGCGGTTTCCTTAGGCTGTTCAGATACAACAGGAGCGGTGGTCGGCTGAACGGCTTTAGCGGTTACGTTTGTTTTTGGAGCAGTCGTAGGCGCAGCAGTTGGCGCAGGCGTTGCTGCGCTGGTTTGCGGTTTAACAGATGCAGATACCGTTGTTGCAGCTGTTGCCGTCTTAGCGGTGTCCGCAGCCGGGGATGCAGCTGCTTTAGGCTGAGCTGCAACCGCTTCTGGAGCTGCTGAAGCCACAACCTTCGCCGCAGAATCAACAACTGCGGCTGGGGCCGTAGTCACTTCTGCCGTGACTGTCTCAGCTGCTGGAGCCGAAGCTTCCGGCTGGACAGCTTCTGTTACAGCAGCTGCAGTAGCTTCTGCCTGAACAACAACTGCTGCCGCAGAAGTAGCTGCTGGTAAAGCTGCTGCGGTTACTGCTGTATTACTACTCTCTTGAATGGGTGCTGCCTCTGCTGTTTTTTTGTTAGCGGATACTGCGGCATACGTCAATGCGGAGAAGACGATAGCGGCGGCAACCAAAGAGATCGAAAGCTTTTTCATATGTGTACCATCCTTTTCAAATAAAATAAGAAACCCCTTCACTACATTCTTGTACCTTAAATCCGTAACTCTCCCTTCTCTAAAGTAAAAAAAAAGAGACTCAACGGGACGCAATTTACGCGTCTTTCGTTGAATCTCCGGCTGTCCAGTCGATTCCAATTGGCTTGTGATTAAGTTCCATATTATTCATGCCATAGTGCCTTGTCAATCAATTTTTATTTTTCACATGGTTTTTATCGGAATTGATTATTTTTAACATATAATTACATTGACTTTACTATAAATTCTATATAGATTGATCTCAATAGGATTAATCACATTAAAAAACTAGGTTTAAGGGGGTATTGGTAGTGAACATAGATAACAACTTATTATCCGCCATCGAAACGAACTGGTATGGATTTGTCGCCTCCATATTTGTGTTTGCAATTTTGTTTCTACTGGCACGTAAACGAATTGGATTTGGTACCCGGGTACTCATCGGACTTGGCATCGGACTTATTGCCGGTATATTCTTTCAGTACTTCGATTTAGAGACCAAAGCTATTAGCACATTCGGCAGCATTTATGTCAGCTTGATCCGCATGCTCGTCATTCCTTTAGTATTCGTACTCGTATTAAACAGCATTTCTTCCTTAACCAATCTGGAGTATCTACGCAAAATCGGGATCAAAACCTTCGCCTGGTTCCTCGGAACAACGGGCATCGCTTCTATTATCGGCCTATCCGTTGCGCTGCTGTTCAATCCCGGCCAAGGTATACAACAAGATGTCCCCGCAGATTTTGCAGCCCGGGAAATCCCGACCTTCTCCCAGGTTATCCTCGATCTTGTTCCATCTAACCCTGTTAATGAAGCAGCTACGGGTAAGGTTGTGCCTCTACTCATTTTCGCGATCTTCCTAGCAGTGGCTATAATCAAGATTGGCTCCAAGAAACCGGAAGCCGTCAAGCCTGTACGTGATCTTATTGAATCCCTGACACTGATACTGCATCAGGTTGTGAAATTCATTATTCGCCTGACGCCTTATGGCGTATTCGCACTGATTGCCGGAATCACCGCACGTTATGGCTGGGAGACGTTGCAGGAGCTAGGCAGTGTAATTATAACCTCGTACGTAGCAATGATTATACATTTTGTACTTATCTTTGGCGGATTGGTTCTATTAGTAGCAAAGGTGAATCCAATTCGTTTCTTCCGCAAAGTGTATCCAACCATTACCGTCGCCTTCACAACCAGAAGCAGCTACGCAACCCTACCGGTCAATCTAGAAGTGATTACGAAGCGGCTTCATGTCTCCCCGCGGATCGCGAGCTTTATCGCACCGTTAGGGGCATCTGTGAACTTTAATGCGTGCGGTGGGATTTGGCCAGCTATTGTGGCTGTATTTACCGCCCAAGTATTCGGTATTGATCTGAACTGGACCGACTATATTACACTGGTATTAGTAAGTATTATTTCTTCCATTGGTGTAGCTGGCGTACCTGGACCAGCCGTAATCTCCACCACAGTAGTCTTAACTGCTCTCGGCCTGCCGCTTGAAGGAATCGCTATCGTTGCAGGTGTTGAAGCGCTCATCGATATGGGCCGTACTGCTGTAAACGCAACTGGAACAGCTGTAACAGCTCTGTTAGTAGCTAATTCCGAAGGTGAATTTGACCGCGAAGCGTTTAATAGCAATGATGACGATGATATTCTCTTGAGCACCGTGTAAAAGCTGAAACTGTAAAAACCTCCGGAATCTGCGTAAAGCAGAGCGCCCGGAGGTTTTTTTTGCATAGATTCCTATTGGATTCATCTTCTTATAGCATACTAATTCTTTCCCGCTTTTTAGCAGAAGCTAGACAAGTCTCGATCAATTGCATGCCCAGCACTGCATCCTCAGGTGCAAATAATTTTTTTCCTGTAAATACTGCGGCGGCAAAATCATCGACCTCCCGTGTATAGGGATTCGCCCCGGTGGCATCAACCCGCCTTACCCCTTCTCCCGTATGCACAAAAAATTCAGCATCCTCATCTCTAGCATTAAAAGGCATAGGCACTTCAATCATTCCATCGGTCCCCAGAATCTCTAACAGCTGGCGGTTATATGCCCACATCCCGCAATCAAAAATCAGGCTTAGCCCCTTCGGAAACTCTACCAGTCCTGAAGCCATCATATCTACGTTGTCATGCTCCGGAGAGAACATAGCATGAACTGTTACGGCTTCTGGCTCAGCTCCGAACAGCAGTCGTGCTGCACTTAGCGGATAACAGCCGATATCATAAAGCGAGCCGCCGCCCCAAGCGGATTTAAAGCGAATATTAGAGGTGTCTGTAGCGTCATTATAAGTAAAAGTGCCTCGAATGGAGCGTAATTCGCCAATTTCTCCGCTAGCGATAATCTCTTGCAATTCCGCAATCCGAGGATGATGCCGATACATATAAGCTTCTGCCAAATGGACTCCAGCATCATTACAAGCTTTTACCATCTCAGCCGCTTCTTCACTGTTCAGCGCGATCGGTTTCTCACATAAGATATGTTTGCCAGCTTCCGCCGCACGGATTACCCATTCCCGATGGAGGTGATTTGGCAGTGGAATATACACCGCATCAATATCCTTATCCGCCAGTAATTCCTCATAGCTGCCGTAAGCTTTATCTATTCCGAACTCTGCGGCTACAGCGCTGCTTTTTTCTAAACCGCGACTGGCTACCGCTGTAATCATTCCCGTCTCCGAATCCATTATAGCCGGCATCACTGAACCTGTCGCAATCTGCGCACAGCCCATGATTCCCCAGCGAAGTTTTTGCACCATCGTTGCTAACCTTCTTCCTTATAGATTACTTACTATACTTAAAGCCACCTTATCATAGAATGAAACGTTTCTCTAACAGAAAGAAGCCTGAAAATTGCAAAAAAACAGTGCCAAAAGGAGCTCCAACCCCGATAGACACTGCTTTTTTATAAAATATGAATGTTTATATTAGTGCATTTAACAGCACAGCCGCACCCAGCACAACAATACGCGCAAGGTTCATCAATACGAAGTTTTTGACGGCAAGAATAAAGGTACTCGCCTTCTCCTGTTTCTCTGTGAACAAGGCAATATTTCGGCGAAGCGGGATCAGCGTAAGTAGAATCAACAGAACCAGAATAGGGTTAATCCCTAAGATCAGCAGCACTACAAGATCCAGATAAGAGACATAGTAGAGATATTTAAAAAGCACAAGCGCATTGCGGCGGCCAATGTACACCGGAAGCGTGTACCTGCGATTCTCCACATCCTCATCAATATCACAAATATTATTAGCGAGCATAATCCCTGCGATCCCCAAAATAGCGGGCACGGAAAACCAGAAAAGGTACAGCACTTCCACGATGTTGATATTCAAGCTGACCCAGCCGTTCTGAAGCAGCAGTGAAACCACATGCTCATCCGTATGGATATAGGCAGAGATAAAAATAATAACAAAGCCCATAAACAAACCCGAAAACAGCTCACCTAACGGCATACGCGAGATGGGAATCGGCCCGAACGAATAAAGTATACCGATCAAGAACGACAGTCCACCCAGCAAAAAGACCAGCAAACCCGTCTGAGTGACAAGCGCAATCCCGCCCCCTGCTGCCAGCGCCAGCAAAATAACAATCGTCGCCACGACGGTACGCTCTTTTAGCTTAAAATGAACAATTGGATTATGCGTTTCGTAGCCGTAGCCGTGGGTTTTGGAGGCTTTTTTGAAATCGTAATAGTTGTTAATCGCCGTCGTCGCCATATCGAAGCTAAGCAAAGACACGAACATCAATCCAAAACGCAGTACGTAAAAATCCTCAAACCGGTACAGGGCATACAACGTTCCCATTAGAAACGGAATAATACTGGCTACCTTCGTCGGCAGCTCCACAAATCTTAGAAAGCTTTTAATATTCACACCATACACCCTTATCTGTCAAATGAGCCTGCAAGGCATTACTGTTCAGTTGTTGTAACCGTCACCGGGGACCATTCTGCAATAACTGTTTGTCCATGTACAGACACACTGCCTTCAGGACTCAGATCCTTCTCTGTCATAATTCCGAGCGCTACAGTGAAGTTATTGAATTTAAGCGGTATATTTTTCTCGCGGCGTACTTCCTTGCCGTTCAAATAGAATACAGCCTCATCATTGCCGCGGTGATAGGTAATACGGTACGTATTGAATTCCCGTGGTTTGAAATCCGTATCTTCTTTAAAGATACAGAAATATTTCGTTCCAGTGCTTTCTGGCACTTGTACACCCGGGAACGGCAAAATACCATATACACTAGCATATTTGTCATTTCCCGCGAAGAAATCGAGCGCAGCGCCTGTCGTGAAATCCAGCAGGTTCAGCGATACATATCCATCATACAGATCTCCAGGTGCAGTTCCTTGTGTACGGCAACGAATTTGCAGCTCAATGCTAATCTCTCCAGCTTCCGGAATCTCCACTGGCTTGGCTGAATAATACATGTGCTTGGCATTGTCCAGAATTTGCACTTGATGGTTCTCACGAGATAACTTCGCACGTACATACAAGGTATCATTACGAACGATAACTACAGCTTCCGGCTCACGGTAAGCCCAAAATGATCCGTCAGGCAGTGTAAATCCACCCGTCTTCCAGACCTTTCCTTCTTCTAAAATGGAGTGGAAATCCCCAAGAACCATGCGATTGCCTTTAACTTGTTGTTCTTCTGCCATCAATTCCTTGTCCTTCTTTTCCATGAAAGCTCACTCCTTCTGCAGTCCATCTATTAGTATCAGATCAAGCCTTGAATTAATAAAGTTATTGCCATTACTACTCCGCAGCGTACGGAGGCTTTTTGTGAAGCACCCATCAGCGGGATATAAGCCGGCGAAGCATTATGTTGCTTCAGACTACTGTAAATGCGCAGCGGCCAGAAAGCTGTAACCAGCGCCAACAGTGCGTAAACAGGAAGTACACCCAACAGCACACAGACTATCACCGAAGCGTAGCCAGTAAAAAGAAGTACACGTGAGAATACAAGCGCCTTTTGTTCTCCCCATACTACAACAAGCGTAAGCTTACCCGCCTGCTCATCCGCTTTCCAATGTAGGAAATGGTGATTAAACAACAATAATGTAGTTAAAAATCCGACAGGCAGCGAGAGAATTACAGGCTTCATGCTGAACTGACCGGTTTGTACGAAATAGGAGCCTAATACAGGCATAATCCCAAAAGCAATAAAAATGGCCATCTCACTATAACCTTTGCCGCGATAGCCATAACGCAGTGGCGGAGCCACATAGAAATAAGCGATTAAAGCACCAACAAGTACAAACCAAAGGATATTCCAACCGCTATATATACTAAGAATCCCACCACAGATAAGGGCAATCGCCAGCATACTCCAGGTCATCCTTGCATAAAAAGACTCCGAGAGGATTCCACCTGTCAGTAGCCCGGAGTTTGTGCTGATTTCACCAGCGGAATTCTTTGCTTCTGTATCGGTTCCGTTGCGGAAGTCCCACAGATCATTCACCATATTGGAGAACAAATGCGCCGAAATCGCCCCTATTAAGGTAAGAATAAATAAAACCGGATGGAATGTCCCTTCCCATACATATGCCCCAACGGTCCCCAAAACAATCGGGATGAGCATAACAGAAAAACTCCAAAACCGGGTCGCCTTGGTAAATAATGTCCATTTGTTCACTTCAAGCTTACCGCCTTTTTCATATGATTTGATAATAATTATCACTGACTATTATACATCAATTTTCAATAGATTGTGAAGATTATCACTGCATATAATGTCTATTCTTGACATAATACTTCCGTTTGTTTGGTTAAGTATCTTGATAATGGAAGATAAAAATGTAAACAATTCCTTATTTCACGCAGGACCCCTATTTTACGACAAAAAATGAGTGTTGTTTTATAGGCAAGCACATACCGATATGATATGATAGGCAAGCCTATGAACAGCACCCCTTACGGGCTGTTTTTAAGAGCGTAAAACTATATATAATAATGGAGGCTTTTACTGTCATGTCAGCGCAATCCCCTAACACCCAATCTGTCAAAATCGTCACTGCCGACCCTAGCGCCATCGGGCTATTCGGACTGGCTATTGTCACATTGGTCGCTTCTTCACAGAAGCTTGAATTTACAACAGGACTTAGCTACGTTATTCCTTGGGCTATCTTCCTGGGAGCATTCGCGCAGCTATTCGCCGCCATTCAGGATGCTAAGCACAACAATACCTTTGGTATGACCGCCTTTGGCGCCTACGCTTTCTTTTGGTTCGGCATGGCTAGCAGCTGGCTAATCAAGCTTGGCGTATTTGGTCCAACGCTTGCGGAGGCTGTAGATCCTAAGCAGCTCGGATTTGTATTTCTGGGTTACTTGATCTTCACACTCTTTATGACGATTGGTGCCGTTGAGGCAAATAGAGTTCTGCTTATCATTTTTGTATTGATAGATTTTCTCTTTATCGGACTAACCTTTGATTCCTTTGGGATCGCTCCAGAATTCTTCCATAAGCTAGCTGCTTGTGCTGAGCTTGGTATTGGTATCGTGTCCCTTTACGGATGTGGAGCATCCGTGCTAAACGCTCATTTCGGCCGCAGCTTCTTACCGATTGGAGCTCCGCTGGGCATCTTCAAAAAATAGAAATTGTTCTGATCTGAAACTAATACTTTTGCAAGCCGAAAGGATGCTGAGACTATGCATGTCCTGTCCTCTTCTGAATTAGCGGTAACTGCTATTTTCGCCCTTATTCTCGCAGTTATTGCCTATCTGATCATTCGGAATATCCCGAAGATGGTTGGCGATATTGCGGCTTTTCGCAAAAGAACACTGGTTTGGACCCAAGTTTCACTAGTACTAACGGTGCTTCAGTTGAATTTTAAAGCAGGCGATTGGCGCTTTTCTATCGTCCTTGGACTCATCGTGTTATTTACCGGAGCTATTTGGCTGTCCGCCCGTTATTACGACATCAGTCGCAATGCAGGTCCAGAATCTAAAGATCCTGAAGTACATTAGTAAATCTCAAGCTCCCGAAAGGGGGCTTTTTTTTATAATTTCAGAAAGCTTCTTCGCATAGTTCTCCCCACCACAACCATACTAATGACATTCTAATAAAGTAACGGGAGGATTATCAGGGTGAGCAAAAAAATCAATCTGCTAATGTTCAGTGGGGAATACGACAAAGCGATGGCTGGACTGATCCTAGCAAATGCTGCAAGAGATATCGATGTCGAGGTTACTATGTTTTTTTCATTCTGGGGTCTATTTTTGGTGCGTGATCCGGAGAAGATGACTCTTGAGGACAAGAGTATCTACGAGAAGCTGATGGATGTTATTACACCGAAGGGCCCTGGGCAGCTGCCGCTCTCTCATCTGAACTTTAGCGGGCTGGGACGAATGATGCTCGAGGAAATGATGGAGGAACAAGGCGCACCGAAGCTGATTCATTTTCTAAAAGGGGCTCGTAAAAAAAACATCAAATTCTATGCCTGCAAGCTCTCTGTGGAGATCATGGGCTTTAAGCCCGAGGAACTGCTGCCAGAGGTCGAAATCATCGATGCTGCGGCATATTTAAAAGATGCTTTAGAAAGTGATGTACAGTTATTTATTTAAAGTCTGACTAGGCTTTAACCCAATCCCCCATGCAGGCATATACTGTTGCCATAGAAACTACTGGCACGCCGAAAATACACCCATTAACTTAACACTGACGGCGTACGGGCTGGAGGGAATATCCGTGCTAAACATCATCCACGCCTCTTCTGCAGAGACGCCCGCTTCATTACAAGACCATTTTGATACTTTTCGTGGTCACACCATCGGCATTCGGCATCAAATCAACACCCCTTATGGCAGACAGCCGCTTCTGTATGCCGATTGGACCGCAAGCGGGCGCTTATATGAACCGATCGAACGCAAGTTGCAGGAAGCCTTCGGTCCCTACGTCAGCAATCCACATACAGATTCCAACACCACCGGACTAATCATGACGCAGGCTTATAATGAAGCTCGCCAAATCATTAAGAACCATGTAAATGCTGGCCCTCAGGATGTACTGCTCTTCTGCGGCAATGGAACAACAGGAGCCGTGAACAAGCTGCAGCGTATCATGGGATTAAGGCTCCCGGAATGGCTACAGGAACATAATAACCGTGCACTGGAAGACCGCCCCGTTATCTTCACCAGCCATATGGAGCATCATTCCAATATTCTTCCTTGGCAGGAGGGACTTGGTGACGTCGTTACCATTCCCGCCGGAAAGGACGGAAATATTGACCCTCAACAGCTTGAAGACCAGCTGCGACTGTACCCCAATCGCCGTTTCAAGATTGGTTCATTTACAGCTTGTTCTAATGTGACTGGAATTCAGACGCCTTACGCAAAGCTAGCGGCTACTATGCATCGTCATGGGGGCGTATGCTTTGTGGATTTTGCCGCCAGTGCTCCCTACGAGCCTATCAATATGCACCCCCCTTCTCCACTGGAGAAGCTTGATGCGATCTTTTTTTCTCCGCATAAATTTCTGGGTGGGCCGGGCACAAATGGCGTTCTAATCTTTGATGAAGCGCTGAGCAATGGACGTATTCCTGACGAACCGGGTGGAGGTACAGTAGCCTGGGTCAACCCTTGGGGAGGACGCCGCTACACTAATGCGATTGAGATGCGGGAAGACGGGGGAACACCGGGGTTTTTACAGGCTTTTCGCACGGCACTTTGCGTGAAGCTGAAGGAGCAGATGAATGGAAACGGTCAATATATGGTGATTAGAGAACACGAGCTGTGTCAGGAATTAATGGCAGGGCTCCGCAGCATCCCGGAATGCGCGCTGCTGGCCGGAGATCATACAGAACGTCATGGAATCGTCTCTTTTACACTTCGTGATATCCATTACAACCTCGCTGTTCAGCTGTTGAATGACCGTTTCGGCATACAAGCTCGAGGCGGCTGCTCTTGTGCAGGTCCATACGGACATTACCTGCTTGGATTAGGGTGGACGCAATCCGCTCAGATTGCCGGAGCGATCATGAGCGGCGACCAATCCTTCAGACCAGGGTGGATTCGCATCTCCCTACATCCCATTATGACTAATCAGGAAGTAGAGAGAATTGTATCCGCTGTAAGGAGTATCGCGACCCATGTCCAGCAATGGAAGCAGGACTACCTTTACGATACTTCCACGAACAGCTGGAATCATATCTACGCGCAGCATTCACCCGAGATGAAGCTCCAAGAACTCTTCACCATGTAACAATCTAACTTATCACACGTTGCCCTTCACCATGTCCAAATCGGCAGCACTGGCATTGGAGATGACTTGTTCTACATTTTTGCAGCCCGGAATTACACTGGTTACTGCGGAATGCTGGAGACACCAAGCCAAAGCCCACTGCGCCATATCCAGACCTGACGGCACTTCATTAGCAGCAATTTCCGCTACTGCGCGCAGCTGCTTTTGTCTTACATCCTCTTTATGGTTAGCTCGCACATCACCCTGAGCAAAAACCGCATCTGGCTTATACTTGCCGCTCAAATAACCACTGGCTAACGGAACGCGAGCTAACACACCTAATTGATGCTCGATGCACAGCGGAAGAATCTCTTCTTCAGGTTGACGATCCAGCCGATTATATACTACTTGTATGGCCTCTGCTTGCACATCCGCTGCCGCAGAGGTCTGGTGCACCCCCGAGCCCGATGCACTGATCGACACGCCCAAATGACGGATTTTGCCGGCTTGCTTCTGTCTGTCGAGCATACTCCACAGCTTATCATTATCGAATTGCTCATCCGTTCCGGAATGGAATTGATAGAGGTCAATATACTCTGTTTGGAGTGCGCGGAGGGAGTCGTCCAGCTGCTTAAGCACATCCTCAGCACGCCATAGCTGTTCCCGCTGCAAATGCCCCTGAAAATGATGGCCAAATTTCGTAGCTACAACCCAGTCCTCGCGTTTGCGGCGCGCCAGATAATCCCCGATGAACTTCTCCGACAAGTGATCTCCGTAACATTCTGCCGTATCAATCAGATTAATACCCAGCTCTCCAGCCTTATCCAGCATGGCATCGACTTCAACCTGAGTGAAATCCTTGCCCCACTCTCCGCCAAACTGCCAAGTCCCTAGGCCAATCACCGAGACATTCATTCCTGTACTGCCAAGCTTACGATATTTCATCATCATTTCCTCCTTTATTCTATTTAAATTTAGGGATTCCAGTTAATTCTGACTCTATGCTAAGCTATCTTGTTCCCATCCTGTGCTGTTCTAGCAAAACGCGCTTCGATGGCTTTGACTCCCCATAACGACAGCCCGATAAACAACAGAACATAGATAATCTCCCACGGCTGGCGAATGAAACGTTCCAGATCGTTGCCAATGTATGAAACTGCAAATACCATAATCGCTTTGCCTACCGTGAGCGCAAGAAGATACGAACGGAACCTCATCCCGGCAAGCCCCGCTGCCATATTAATCACAACAAAAGGTCCTACCGGAAATATACTAAGCAGAAAAACATAGCTAAATCCGCTTTGCCGCACCCACGTCATGCTTTTGGCTACTTTGGGCCGCGCTGCCCACTTTCGTAAATAACGATGGGAGGCTACTTTGCGGATAATCCAAAAGGTAGTCACACAGCCTGCAACCAGACCGATCCAAGAATACAAAAAACCTAACCATAAACCATATACGGCCCCATTTAACCCTACGATCGCAATAGTTGGCAGTGGTGGTATAAATGATTTCATAAACGTTAACGCAATGCCCGGAAAGGGCCCAAACGAACGATATTGTTCAAGCAGATGCCGCAGATTATCCTCTGTCAGCCAAGACATAATATCAAGAAAATACATAACCAGCTGATCTCCTCATCCGATTGGAATTCTTAACACTTGGTCTCAATTATACACGAAGTTACGTTCATTCCTACAGTGCCGCCAATATAGAGTGAGCAACAGGGACTAATTAAATGACAGGGAGAAAATTCTTCGTTACTATAGACAAAAATACATATTAGACGGGGGCATAAGGTTATGATCATTCATTCAGAAACGTTGGATCTGCAAACTACCACTGAGCAGGATTTAGCGTTCGTTCTAGCCATTGAACAAAGTGAGCTTAATCGTGCCTATATCGGACAGTGGAGTAAAGAGGAGCACATTACGGCTATCCATGATCCAGATATCCTGCATCTTACAATTTGGGAGAGGTCCGGGAAAAGAGTCGGCTATATCATCGTAACAGGACTTCAAGATATTCATCTTACCGTTTGTATTAAACGAATCGTCATCCATTCCAAGGGCTTTGGGTATGGCAAACTGTCGCTTCGTCTCGTGAGCGACTGGATCTTCCAGCACACCGAGACGCATCGGCTATGGTTGGATGTTAGAGATCACAACCACAGGGCTCGCCATGTCTATGAAAGCTGTGGCTTTACACTGGAAGGGACTCTACGTGATTGTATGAAGGTTGAGGGACATTTTGAATCTCTGCATATCATGTCCATATTACGGTATGAGTATATAGAGCGTGAGCAGCAGCGACAGAAATAGATTAGGGAAATCCTCCCTGATCTTTGGTCTTTCAGGTGCCTATAACTGCAAATCAGGGAAAACTTCCCTAATATTCAGCGAATTTGAGCAAAATCGGCGTATTTCAGTAATTTTTAGGGAGGTTTTCCCTAAATCGTCTATTTGGGGACCCTAATCAGCCACTTTTTAGGGAGGTTTTCCCTAAAAAGTGTATGCCGCGATGATAATCGGCTATTTTCAGGGAATTTATTTCCTCGCCCCCTTTCAGGAGCACAATAAAAAGCCGAGCAGTAGGCCCCCTATCCTGCGCAGGCTCACTACTCAGCTTTCAATTCCATTTCCCTCAAACCTCTCCACTGTAACAACCCGCCTGCTCACCTTCCGCCCTCAGCCCCGCTACCACATGGGTTGTCACGTACTTACGGGCATCCGCTGTCAGCAGTAACAGCTCTACCGAGCTTTTAGCCGGCTCCCCTCTGACAAACTTTATTCGGGCACCGTCCAAATCCTCTTGGATGCTGGCAATCGTATATCCTTTAAAAAGCAGCCCATCAATCTCCTGCTGTTCTTTGGCATATTCCGCAAAAGCAGACACTAGACAACACCTCCGCTGATTTCTGCCTTAGAAGGAAGAGGAGCCTCCGCTGCAAAACGTTTGCGTTTCAAATATTTTCCCGAACCTGCTTTGCCGACAAATTGTTTGTCGCGAATAACAAATTCGCCTCGACTGAGAACAGAAATAGGCTCTCCCTTCACTTCAAAGCCCTCAAACGCATTATAATCTACGTTCATATGGTGCGTGTCCGCAGAAAGGGTTCTTTCTACAGAAGGATCAAAAATGACCAGGTCAGCGTCACTACCTACTGCGACCGTGCCTTTTTGCGGATACAAGCCAAACAGCTTGGCGCTAGAGGTAGCAATAATGTCTACGAATTTGTTCAATGAGATCCGGCCTTTCTGCACACCTTCCGAATATAGAATCGTAAACCGGTCCTCAATAGTCGGCCCACCGTTCGGGATTTTGGAGAAATCGCCCAGCCCCAGATCCTTTTGTCCTTTGAAATCAAACGAGCACTGGTCAGAGCCAATCGTCTGCAAGCTGCCGCTCCATAACGCATCCCACAAAACATCCTGATTCCACTGCTCACGCAGGGGCGGAGACCACACGTATTTAGCACCTTCGAAATTAGGCTTTTCCAGCGCCGTCTGATCCAGTACTAAATACTGTGGACAAGTCTCGCCGTAAACGCGCAGTCCCTTTTTACGCGCTTCAGCAATCTTCCAAGCGGCTTCCGCACAGGTCACGTGTACAACATAAAGCTGAGAATCTGTCAGTTCGGTTAGATAAGCTGCGCGTCCCGTAGCTTCACCCTCCAGCTCCGGCGGGCGGGTCAGCGCATGAAAGATCGGATCAGTGTTGCCTGCGGCCAAGGCCTGCTCAACAAGATATTCAATGACATCTCCATTTTCCGCATGCACCATAACGAGTGCACCTTCTTTTTTCGCAGCTTGAAGAGTCTTAAAAAGTGTGCCGTCATCCGCCTGAAAAGTATTCTTATAAGCCATAAATACTTTGAGCGAGGTAATGCCTTCATTCTCAATTATCTCCGGAAGCTCACCCAGTACTTTATCGTTTAATTCTGAGACCATAAGGTGGAAGCTGTAATCAATCACCGCTTTATCCTGCGACTTATGATGCCATGTATCTACGGCTTGCTGTAGCGGTTGTCCTTTGGTGGTTAAGCAAAAATCAATGACTGTGGTCGTTCCGCCATATGCAGCCGCAATAGTTCCCGTCTCAAAATCATCAGCTGTAACCGTGCCGCCAAAAGGCATATCCAGATGGGTATGAGGATCAATGCCTCCAGGAAAAACATAACACCCCGAGGCATCTATAATTTCCGCACCAGGGACATCCAAATGAAGGCCAATCTCCGTAATAACCCCGTTTTCAATCGCCACATCGCCTGTATAAGTATCTGCTGCGGTAACGATGATGCCATTTTTAATAATCTTTTTCATCCTTACACCACCTCCACTTCCGAATAGGTGCCATTCAAACTTCCGATCACTTTCTGCCGCTGGTTCCAGGTCAGTGGAGCTGCCCCGGTATCCACTGGAACCATATCGATCGCGCCGTCTGCTGGACAGACAATTGAACAAAGATTACAACCTACACAATCTTCCTCGCGGACCTGTAGAATAGCTTTCCCATCTGCATTAGTTAACATATCAATACACTGATGTGAAGCATCTTCGCAGGCAATATGGCATTTATTACAGTTGATGCAGTTGTTCTCATTAATACGGGCAACAACCTTATAGTTGAGATCCAGATCACCCCAGTTGGAGTACCGGGATACCGATTTACCGATTAACTCTGTTACAGAAGCCAAGCCTTTGTCATCCAAATAGTTGTTCAGGCCATCGATCATTTCCTCCACAATCCGGAAGCCATGATGCATGACCGCTGTACATACTTGAATGCCCGTAGCACCCATCAGCATGAATTCAACAACATCCTGCCAGGTGGAAATCCCTCCAATACCGGAGATAGGAATGCCTACTCCCCGGTCACGGGCACACTCAGCCACCATACTAAGCGCAATTGGTTTCACGGCCGGCCCGCAGTAACCGCCATGTGCACCCTGACCCCCAACATTCGGAATGGTGTTCCAGCTATGAATATCTACACCAGCAAGACTGTTGATCGTGTTGATCATACTAATCGCGTCTGCTCCACCCTTAACCGCATGGCGGGCAACGACGGTGATATCCGTAATATTAGGCGTCAGCTTCACAATCACCGGGGTCGTCGCAACTTCTTTTACCCAGGTGGTCTGTGCCTGCACCAGATCAGGCTGCTGCCCCGAAGCAGCGCCCATTCCACGCTCAGCCATCCCGTGCGGACAACCAAAGTTAAGCTCCAGGCCGTCTACACCCACATCCTCTACCCGCTTAACAATCTCATGCCATTTATGCTGCGTTGGTTCTACCATCAGGGAGGCTATAATCGCATGATTCGGGAATCTTTTTTTCGTTTCATAGATTTCCTTCAGATTAACTTCAAGCGGACGGTCGGTGATCAGTTCAATATTGTTAAAGCCCGCAACCCGTTGCCCATTGAAATTTACTGCCGCAAAACGCGATGAGGTATTAATGATCGGATCGCCGAGCGTCTTCCACACCGCCCCGCCCCAACCTGCTTCAAAGGCCCGCTGCACTTGATAACCTGTATTCGTAGGCGGCGCGGAGGCCAGCCAGAACGGATTCGGTGATTTGATTCCTGCGAGATTAATACTTAAATCTGCCATGATGTTCCCTCCCTGTCATGTAAAATCCAATTTGATTTCTACGCTCAGCCCGCTGATCTAACAACGACCTCCTGGTGGCCTGAGAATTGTTTAACAATCGCATGGGCTGCATCTTTTCCCTGCTGTGCCGCTGACACAACCATGGCCTCACCCTTACCTGAACCAAAAATAATGTCCCCAGCAGCATAAATCTGTGGATCGGAGGTTTGGCAGGTGACCTCATCCACCTTAACAACCCCACGGTCATGCATAAGACCTAAGGAATCTATTAGATCCAGACGACGCTTTTGACCAATAGCTATTACAACCGCATCTACAGGAATCAAGAACTCAGAACCCTCGATCGGCATAGGTATTGGACGCCCATCTTTGCCCAGCTCCTCCGTCAGCTTCATCTGCACACATTCCAGTGCGGTTACATTCCCAAGCTCATCACCCACGATACGTTTCGGTAAGGTAAGCCAGCTGAACTCCACGCCTTCCTGCTTCGCGAATTCATATTCAAAGTCATATGCCGTCATCTCTTCGCGGGTACGGCGGTAGACCATTTTCACATTGGTGGCTCCCAGCCGCACTGAGCAAGTCGCTGCATCAATAGCCGTATTCCCTGCCCCAATGACAGCGACCCGCTGACCCATCAGCTCTAGCAGAGGAATGCCCGTCTTAGTAGATTCTACAAGCGCAATAGCGTCATAAACTCCAGCCATTTTTTCACCTTCAATCCCTATTGGAGGCACATAGCCCATACCCGCTGCCAAAACGATAGCATCATAATTCGACTTCAGCTCATCTACAGAAACATCCACTCCGACTTTTACACCTGTACGTATTTCCACACCCAGCTTCCCTACCTGCTCTACTTCCCAAAGAGATACAGACTGCGGGAGCCGAAACGATACAATCCCATGTGTATCCAGCCCACCCGCTAACGCCTTTGCTTCGTAGATCACAACAGCAAAACCTTCACGGGCGAGCTCCCTAGCCGCAGACAATCCCGCAGGACCACCACCAATTACGGCTACCTTTTTCCCATTAGGGGTGCCAGCCTTAAATAATTGAACTCCGCTGTTCATCGCCCAATCTGTCGCATAACGCTGCAGCAGTCCGATTTGGATCGGCGCCGAGGCATCATTTAACACACAGGCTCCTTCACACAGCTCATCTGTAGGACAAACACGAGCACAACTGGCACCCACAGGATTGGAATTCATAATCGTCTGTGCCGAGCCTTTCAAATTGTCAGTAGCGATCCGTTTGATAAAGGAGGGAATATTAATGCTGGTCGGACATGCTTTTATACAGGGGGCATCGTAGCAATATAGACAGCGATTGGACTCATCCAGGGCACCCTTATGGGTCAGAGCCGGCTCAGCCTCGGCGAAATTGCGCATGAACATATCAGGTGTAAATGCTGTTAACGGAGATGAATGCTCCATCACTAGTTCCTCCTTATGGGTAATTTTTCATATTTGTGTTATATAATATAACATTATTTCAAGTTTTGTCTGAATATTTTGCTTACATCTTTAATTTATTGTAGTAATATAAGCATTAACAGAAATTATCTCTCAACGGCCTTCCTAATTAGGTTATATATACTGACATCCGTTAATCAAACTATAGTCATTTCGAATTTTCGTTGCATTAGACACTTTGTCTAATTTCAAAACTGTATTTTTTACGTGTGAGAATAGGCTGAGAATAACAGGGCGTTAGCCGAAGGCCAGAGCGCAGAAGATCGAGGGGGAGTAACTATGGACTGGGAGCTTGTATTAACCATTCGTGACGCTTTAAAAAGACCACTATTCGCAGAAACCGAGGTGATCGGCGGGAAAAGCGGCCTAAGCCGTGCCATTCGCTGGGTGCATGTACTGGAAAGTGCCAACTTCGAGACTCTGATTCATGGCGAAGAAATGATTTTGACTACGGGGATTGGTGCAAGTGTCGATCTCCCTTCCTCCTTGGAGTTTATGCAGAACCTGATCGACAAAAATGCAGCTTGCCTATGTATTGAGTTAGGTACGTATTTCAGCACCATCCCGCAAGAGATGATCGACTTAGCCGACAGGCATGACTTTCCGCTAATCATCTTCACCCGCACGGTTCGTTTCGTAGATATCACGTTGGATCTTCACTCGATTATCATTAACCGGCATCACCGGATGCTCCAAGAACTTGAAAAAATCTCACGTGAATTCCACCGCCTGACCTTAACTTCACAAGGAACGCTGAAAGTGCTGCAATTATTGTGCAAAAGTACCCGCACACAAATAGTCTATATGCAGCTGCAAGGCAAACCCTTATTTTTCCCGGCACTTCCGCCGGAAGAGCAGGCTCCATTGCTGAATTTTTTCACCGCCTTCGGCGACGAGCTGGAAGGAATTCAACCTGACGTTGCCCCCTATATCCGGGAATATGGACAGAAGACCATCGCGCTCAAGCCTGTAGGTGCGCTGGATCAGACCTGGGCTTACATTCTGATGGTATGCAATCACAAACCACAGGAGTTCGACTGTCTGCTGCTGGATTCCGCCTCTTTGTCCATTGCACAAGAGCTGCTGCGGACGCGGTATATGGAGGAGCGTAAGCTTTTTTCAGAAAATCTATGGGTCGACGAGCTGATCAATGGCCGCATCGAAGATGATAACCGCTTAAAGGGCCTGATCGGCTCCAATTTCAACGTGGTCAACGAGCTCCCTTACCGTGTATGCCTTATAGAGATCAAGAACCCCAGAGATGTAAAATGGAACAGCTCAGAGAACGAATGGGAGTCCATTACCTTCCACCTTTCGCTCATCCTGCGTTCCATCTTTGAGAAATATTCTTTACGTCCGCTGATCACCCTTAAGAACAATCGCCTCACCGTCATCGCCCTCGATATCCAATCGAAAATGCCTGGAAAAATGCGACTTCAACAAGCACTTGAAGCCCTGCAGAACATCCGCTCCGATGAGAAGCTCAAGGATTTGCAGCTCGTCATTGGAGTCAGCAAATCGCATAAGCGCCTAAAACGAGCCTATTCCGGTTATCAGGAAGCCCTACAGGCATTGTCGTTATACTCCTGTTACCAGAAGTCACTACTCTTCTATGAAGAGCTGGGTGTATTCCAGCTGCTGTTGAGCTTAAATGACGGAAAAACGTTGCAGAACTTCATTCGCAGTTATCTCGGCCCGCTAATCGACCACGACCAAACCAAAGGCAGCGAGCTGCTGCTTACCCTTCGTGTTTATCTGGATCATGATGGTTCCAAACAAATTGCCGCTCGAAACCTATTCATTGTCAGACAGTCCCTTTATTATCGCCTGGACAAAATAACAGAGCTACTGGGTGAAGACTTCATGCAGCCAGAGAATCGGATCTCCATTCAAGTCGCCCTGCGCGCTTACCAATTTCTATATCCAGACAAAATCACTTTACCTAGCCCCCGTTCAGCACAGATTTAAAGGTATCGATAATAAATTCTATATCTTCATCCGTGGAGGATAACGGCGGGGCGAAGGTAAGCACGTTGTTGAACCCAGCTACGGTATCGCCATTTTTACCGATGATAAGCCCCTTGGACTTACATTCGGCAATAATCCCCTTCACAATATTCAGATCAACCGGTTTCTTACTGACCTTGTCTTCAACCAGCTCAATCCCTGTCACCAAACCAAAGCTGCGGACATCACCTACAAGCTTGTGATCAAGCAGCTCAGTAAATTCTGTATTTATTCTTTTACCTAAAAGATCCGCACGTTCCACCAGCTTCTCCTGCTCGATAATCTCCAGATTACGCAGCGCCAGCGCACAGGAAGCAGGGTTACCACCAAAAGTATTCACATGGCGAAAATGCCCATAGTCATCGCTATTGTCCTTAAATACCTCATAGATATCCTTACGAACAGCAGTGGCAGATAGAGGAAGATAAGCGCTAGTCAGTCCCTTAGCCATCGTTACGATGTCAGGCTTCACATTAAAGTTGTGATGACCAAACTTACGTCCAGAACGTCCGAATCCACAAATCACCTCATCCATAATGAGCAACACACCGTGCTTACGGCAGATTTCCTGCACCCGATCCAAATAAACCTGATGCGGTACAATGACGCCACCACCCGTAATTACAGGCTCCATAATCACCGCAGCTACCGTCTCCACGCCTTCCCAGATGATCATATCCTCTATGGACTGTGCGCACTGGAGGTTGAATTCTTCCACAGTCATCCCGGCCGGGCGGCGATAGCTGTCCGGGGGAGCTACATGCAGAAAACCACCCGCCAACGGTTCATATTTATATTTGCGCTGGGCCTGGCCCGTTGCAGATAATGCCCCAAGTGAACTGCCATGGTACCCACGATAACGGGCAATGAATTTATGGCGATAATGCTGGCCGATTTGCTGCTGGTACTGGCGGGCCATTTTGAAAGCAGCCTCATTGGCTTCCGATCCACTATTGGAAAAAAAGATCACATAATCGTCTCCGAGCCACTCATTCAGCTTCTCCGCCAGCGCAATCGCCGGGAGATGACTTTGTGTCAGAGGAAAATATGGCAGGGTCAGCAATTGATTGTAAGCAGCTTCCGCCAGCTCCTTGCGCCCGTATCCCACATTTACACACCACAGGCCAGACATCCCGTCCAAAAATCGATTGCCCTGTATATCCGTAATCCACGACCCACTTGCCGAGGCGGCAATCATAGGCGGGTTCTTTTCACTATAAGGCGTAATGTTGTGCCATAAAAATTCCTGATCCTTCTTCACCGCAAGCTCACTATCGTTCCCCAGACTCTGCATAACATTTTCTCCTCTCAGCAGCTCATTTTCTCTAATAACGGGCAGTGATCATCTTTTTACGCGTATAGAACTCCACCCCATCACGCCCATTGGCATGCAGGTCTCCGTAGAACGATTTCTTATAACCCGAGAAGGGGAAAAATGCCATGGGGGCAGGCACACCCAGATTCACACCCAACATCCCTGCATCAATTTCTTCCCGAAATTCACGGATCGCCTTTGCGCTATCTGTATAAATACACGCCCCATTCGCGAATGGGGATTGATTCGTTACCGCAATCGCTTCACTCAGACTTTTTACACGAATCACAGACAATACCGGCGCAAAAATTTCATCCTTCCAGAGGGTCATTCCCGGCTGTACATGATCAAATATCGTCGGCCCGATAAAATAACCCGCACCACCCGTAGCCGCATCCTTCCGCCCATCTCTCACAAGCTTGGCTGCCTCAGCTTCACCAGTCTCAATGTAATAAAGCGTCCGCTCCTTATTCGACTGGCGAATTACCGGACCCAAAAACACCCCATCATCCGCGCCATTACCAATTTTAAGCTCATCCGCAGCCGCAGCCAGACGGTTCACTAGCTCGTCAGCGATATCCTCATGAACCACTACGACCGAGCAAGCCATACACCGCTCACCTGCCGAACCAAAGGAAGCCGCAATGATATTTTTGACCGCATTGTCCAGCTCCGCATCAGGCAGCACAATCGAGTGATTCTTGGCTCCAGCTAGCGCCTGCACCCGTTTTCCCTGCGCTGTCCCTGTCTTATATACATATTCCGCAACTGGCTGCGAACCCACGAACGAAATCGCCTTCACTTCATCATGCTCCAGCAGCCCATTCACAACCTCGTGCGCCCCATGTATCACATTCAGTACACCTGGAGGAAAGCCCGCTTCGGCAAATAACTCTGCCAGTCGATTAACCAGCAGCGGCGTCCGTTCAGAAGGCTTCAGCACAAAGGTATTTCCACAAGCGATGGCAAGCGGAAACATCCAACAAGGAACCATCATCGGAAAATTAAACGGGGCAATCCCCCCGATAACCCCCAATGGATAACGGTACATCCCGGATTCAATTCCGGTAGCAATGTCCGGAAGCTGGCTGCCC
Source organism: Paenibacillus sp. FSL H7-0323 (assembly GCF_038002725.1). Taxonomy (NCBI): domain Bacteria; kingdom Bacillati; phylum Bacillota; class Bacilli; order Caryophanales; family Paenibacillaceae; genus Paenibacillus; species Paenibacillus sp. FSL H7-0323. Next base: position 4,584,500 of record NZ_JBBODB010000001.1, read on the forward strand.
ATCATCAACGTGGGGATGCCTGCGGCAAATTCCACACACTCAATTCCACGCTGCACCTCACCTTGCGCCTCTTCCAGACTTTTGCCATTCTCCAGCGTAATCAGCTCGGCCAGCTCATGCCAATGCTTTACCAGCAGCTGTTGATATTGAAAAAAATAGCGGGCACGACGCGGCACAGCGACCCTTTTCCACGCTTGAAATGCCGCCGCAGCCGCTTCTACCGCCGCACCCAGCTCTTCCTTACTAGAAATGGGCACATAAGCAATCACTTCACCTGTCGCCGGATTATAAACCTCTTCATCTCGCCCGGACGACGATTCTACCCAAGCTCCATTCACATAATTCTTAACTCTTTCAGCCTGCGTTACTAGGAGAGACATAGCTCGCACCCCTTTCTCTGTTTCAGATGCACTGATGGACTGCTGATTATAATAGATGACCGCCAGATCAGGCGGCCATCCACTATAACATTAAGCTCAGTTAGTTATTTTGCCGCCATTTCTACGATTTCGTTCGTATAAGCCTCATCTACCTTAACCGGTTCTTTAATGACACCAAATTTAAGCGAAATATCAGCGGTTTGCTGGAACGCCGCCGCATCGGTATATCCCATCTTGGCACTGTCAAAGCCTTCAGGCAGAATCAGCTTGGCAACCTCAGTCATCATTGTCAGCTGATGTTCCTTCGTCGTACTGCCGTCTTCCGCTTGCTTCATCACACTGTCCACGGCAGTTGCAGGATCAGCAATTGCATCTTTCCAGCCCTTCAGGGAGGCACGTACAAACTTTGCTGCAGTCTCTTTATTCTCCGCAAGCCATTCCTTATTCGCGAACAAGTTATCCTCAAGCATCGCAACGCCTTCTGTATTCATGTCGATGACGTTCAGATCCTCAGCCTTAATACCTGACTCCAAAACCACTTGGTACTCGTTATAAGTCATCGCTGAGGCCGCATCGATCTGATCGCCCAAGAACTGATCCATCGTGAACCCTTGCTTCGTAAAGCTTAGGTCCTTATTCGGATCGAACTTATATTTATCGAATAACGCTAATAGTTCAAATTCGTTGCCACCCATCCAGTTGCCGACTTTTTTACCCTTAAGATCAGCGGCTGAGTTAATGCCAGCAGTTTTTTTGGAGACCAGGACCAACCCGCTCTTTTGATAGATTTGCGCGATCTGCACCAGCGGCATTCCCTCTTCAAGACTCGGCAGCAAGCTGGCTACCCAACCCACACCGATATCTGCGGAGCCACCTGCCACTTGCTGTTCCGGAACGATATCAGGCCCACCCGGCAGAATTTCTACATCCAAGCCTTCTTCCTTGTAATATCCTTTATCCTGCGCCACAAAATACCCAGCGAATTGTGCCTGCGGCACCCATTTCAGCTGTAGCTTCACTGTAACTGGATCAGCAGCCGGTTCAGTAGCAGCACTTGCGTCAGGAGCTGCTGAAGCTTCAGGGGCAGTCGTAGCTTCAGCTGCCGAGTTATTATTGTTGCCACCGCAACCCGCCATTAAAGAAACACTCAACATCATCACGATTGCCAACAAACCACCACGAAATTTGCGTTTTTTCCCGTTCATCAATCGAACTCCCCCTATCGTAATTTAAGTTTGTAACAAGCACAGTATGGACAATCATCGTGGTGCGTTTATGCATACAGCCGTGGGCGGTTTCTCTTTTCCATTCCCACTATGGCCGGATGTAATGAGGGTAATATTAAGTACGCTGCGAAGGATGCCACTTAATGAATACTTTCTCCAGCCGCTCAACCACTAAATAGAAGAGCACGCCTGCAATTGCAGCCAACACAATACAGGACCAACCCAGTGGCATTTTGGCAACTTTAATGGAATTGGAGAGCAGATATCCAAGCCCTTTTGAGGAGAAAAAGAATTCCCCAACAATGGCACCAATCATACTGGCAGTAGCATTAATCTTCAGTGCTGTAAATACATAGGGCAGACTGCTCTGAATCCGCAGATAACGGAATACCGCCGGTTTACCCGCCGCATAAGAATGCATCAGATCCAGCGCCAATGGATCAATCGCCGCCATACCTTTATAGGCGTTGATCGCCATCGCTGCCATTGTAGTTGCTGTTACTATGGCAATTCGTGAGCCTATCCCATCTCCAAACCACAGATTCATGATGGGCGCGAGGGCGACGATAGGCACAGCATTTAGGGCGGCAACCAGCGTCAAGCTTCCACTCCCCCAGCGCGGCCAAGCTGTCGCGACTAAAGCGATCAGGAAGCCGATAGCAGAACCAACCAACATTCCCAGCACAGCTTCAGCAAGAGTGTATCCGGTATAGGACAGCAACAAGCTGAAATTATCTCGCATGGTTTCGGCGATGGCTGTAGGCAGCGGGAGTTGATATTTTTTCAGATCAAAGATCTTATGAAAAAATTGAAATTCCCATAGTGCAAGAAATAACAGACCTGCCAGTACAGGCAGCAGTACCCCTGCGCTAAATATCCTCTTCAGCATTCGTGAGCCGCCGCGACTCGCCGTAGCTTCCGCAGGTTTCGGAACGGCTACAGCATTCTTTGGTGTAGCCGTTAGCGCCGGCTGAGCCATTTCTTTACCAGTAGAGCCTATAAACGTGGTCTCCCGAACGGAGTTAGTTTCCATTAGCGGCTGCCTCCTTTCGGACGATATTCAGGCTGCCAAGGCGTTACCAGGCGTTCTATCAGACTGATTAACCAGTAGCTTACGATTCCCAGCAAGGCACCCACAATCACCGTAGACCAGAACATATAGGTGTGAGAGCTTCCATAATAGAGATTGCGCAGCATAATTACACCAATGCCATGCTGGGCACCCATAAGCTCCACCAGAATAGCTCCAGTCACAGCAAGTGGGGCAGCTATCTTAAGCCCACCGAACAAACCCGGCAAAGCCGCCGGGAATCTGAGTTTCCAATAGACCGCCCAAGGTTTCGCCGCGTAAGAATGCATCAATTCGAGCGCTGATGGATCTACACTCCGCAAGCCGCGCAGCATGTTCAGAGCCACGGGGAAAAAGGTGATATATCCCGAAATAATAATCCGCGAGGTCTGCTCATCGCGCACAATCCCGTAGATGATGGGCGCCAACCCCAGAATCGGAATCATCTGCGAGGCAATAGCATAAGGAAAAGTTAATTGCTCTATTGTCTTCGACAAGCTCATCAGCACCGCCAATGAGGCACCAGCTACCGCTCCAATCAGGAAGCCAACACCAGCATTACCGAAGGTCGCAGCCCCCTCCTTCAAGAGCGTGTCTCCATACTGCCATAAGGTAGCTAACACCTCATGAACATATGGCAGCTTGGACTGTGCCAACGGCGTCTCCACCACATGGAGCAGCATCCAGGAAGTCCCTTCCCAGACTAGCAGCAGGCCAAAAATCCAGACGAACAACGGCAGCAGACGGCCTCGCACAAAGATACTGCCCCCTTTCATCACTACACCCCTTCGAAGCTGTCGCGAATACGTGCGATCAGTTCGAAAAACTCTGGGCTATTTCTCATTTCCGCCGTTCGCGGACGTGGCAGAGGAATTTCGACCACAGCGGACAAGCGACCTGGATGCGGGGAAAGAACAAACACCCGGTCAGAGAGGAATATAGATTCAGGAATACTATGAGTTACAAAAACAATTGTGTTCTGCACTTTACTCCAGACAGACAATAACTCTTCATTCAATCGCTCACGTGTAAATTCATCCAGTGCAGAGAACGGCTCATCCATGAGCAGAATTTCCGGCTCCATCGATAGTGCTCTGGCAATCGCTACACGCTGCTGCATCCCGCCGCTGAGCTGCCACGGATATTTATCCGCAAAGCTCTGCAGCCCCACCAGATCAAGAAGCTCCATCGCCTTTTCCTCACGGATTGACTTCTTTACCCCCATCAGCTCCAGTGGCAATGTGATGTTATGCTTCACTTTTCGCCAGTCGTATAACACTGGACTTTGAAAAACAATGCCATATTTTTGCGCCAGCCTGGCTTCTCTGGCACTTTTCCCAGCTACCACAATGTTCCCGCCTGTTGGTGCTATGAGATCGGCCATCAGTCTAAGCAGCGTCGTTTTGCCACATCCGGAAGGTCCGAGCAGGGAGACGAACTCCCCTTTTGCAATATCAAGACTCACCTGATGCAGGGCAAGCACTTCCGCAGCTTCTGTCCGATAACGCATTTCAACATTCTCCAGCTGAATCTCAGGAATATTTGTCGCTAGTGATGACATCCTCAGCCCCCCTTTTCAAAATAAGCCATGTTTATAATGTTATATAAACTGACGCTATTTAGATAAAATAAAGAAAACTTCTATTGCATGTAGTATTAACTAACATGTTACACACTGCTCACTGGACTCTCACTAGACAATTAGTAAAATAGCTCCTGCTAAATTGCGTCATTTTGTCTAGGAGACATTTTTTTGACCACAAACCCGAAGTATTTTTTTTATATCCGCAGATATGTGGTAATATTTATCCATATCTTTCCTCGGTAGGTGACAATAGACCCATGGGATCTATAATCTCGAATTATATTGTAATTGTTGCTATATCAGGTGTGCTGAGTGTCTTACTAGCCCTTTTCGCCTATTATAAAAAAACTGATTTCTTAGGAATCAGGGCTTTTGTTATAAGCTCCTTTACCTCTGCTATTTACACCTTCGGTTTCGCATTAGAATTATCGGGGAAAACTCTGGAGGAAATCAGCTTCTGGATTAAGTTAGAATATCTGGGGATGCCCTTTATTGCGCCGGCTAGTCTAATCATGGTGATCCATTTCGTTGGGCTGGAAACGCTGTTTAAAAAAGGCATACGGGCGGCGTTATTTATCATTCCATTCATTACAACGCTGCTGGTCTGGACCAATGATTACCATCATCTCTTCTATAAATCCATTTATTTACGGGAAAATACGCCCACCCCACTCGTTGATGTTGTGATGGGACCTTGGTATATCGTTCACGGCAGCTTTACTTTCGGCTGTCTGCTGGCAGCCATTTGCCTCATGATATGGCAGTGGAACCGGATGAAAAGGGTATACCGCAGGCAGATCATCACAATAATAATCGGGTTAAGCCTTCCAACCCTCGGCGCTTTTTTGTATCTGATAGGCTTGACTCCTTACGGAATGGATCCCGTCCCGATCATTATGAGCCTAACCTCCTCCCTATATATTTGGGCTATTTTATCCCGGGGCATGTTAACGGCTGCACCTATTGCTCGTGAGAATCTGTTCGAGAGCATGCGGGAGGGAGTGCTTGTCACCGACCGCTCGGACATGCTCGTCGATTACAATCGTGCAGCCGCGGATATGATAGAGGGGCTCAACTCCTCATCGATTGGCAAACCGCTAGCACAATTGTTTCTTAACGCAGGCAAAGATGCCTTGTCCTATGTGATGGATGCCGAGCCACTGTTGCGCGAAGAACGGGAAGTGGCTTGGAACAAAGCAGAGGAGATCTGCTATTATCAAATCCGCTCCTCTCCGGTACAGAAACAAGAAGGGCACATAGCAGGACAGATGATGATGCTGATTGACGTGACTGAACGAATACTGCTTCAGGAGAAGCTGCGTCAATTGGCTACGATGGACAGCCTAACGGGTATCTATAACCGCTCCTATTTTTTGGAGCTGAGTCAAGCATTGCTTGCCCGGGCTGCCAGCCTGCGAAGCTCATTATCTATGATTTTGCTGGATGTGGACTTCTTCAAGAGCATTAATGACCGCTATGGGCATCAATATGGAGATCAAGCTCTACAGCATATTGTCCAGGTGTGCAGCAGACATCTGCGGGAGGGAGATCTCTTTGGCCGTTATGGTGGTGAGGAATTTGTGATCTGTCTGCCAGAGACGTCACTGAAGCAAGCAGCATTGCTCTGCGAAACTATCCGCGCGGATATTGAACAAAGCACCTTATATACCGTCATCGGGCCCATTAATGTGACCGCAAGCTTTGGAGTTGTGGAGGCCCTAAATCCAGAGGCCACTCTAGAAGAACTGCTATCTGAAGCCGACCATGCTCTGTATAGCTCCAAACGGAATGGACGCAACGCTGTGCATCTCTCCCAAAGGTCAGAAATCATTCTTTTCAAGCCTGTTTAATGACAATCATGTCCCTTCCTGCGCATTCAACAACTGGCCTTATTTTTCATAGTCTGTTTTTAAGTTTAATAAGAGTTATCTGAAAAACTAATCAGAGTGTTGAGAGTAAAATTTGCTTGATGGGATATGGAGGCGTAAGAAATAATGAGGAACCATACAATGATGCAGTTTTTTGAATGGCATGTTGCTGCGGACGGGAAACACTGGGATCGCTTAAAAGAAACTGCACCCGCGCTAAAAGCCGTAGGCATTGATTCTGTTTGGGTACCTCCTGTGACAAAGGCCGTCTCCGCTGACGATACAGGCTATGGCGTGTATGATCTATACGATCTGGGCGAATATGACCAAAAAGGTACGGTACGCACCAAATATGGCACCAAACAAGCACTGATCAACGCAATTTCGGAATGTCAAAAGAATGGCATCGCCGTTTACGTTGATTTGGTGATGAATCATAAGGCTGGCGCGGATGAAAAGGAAGTATTCCAAGTCATCGAGGTCGACCCCAATGATCGGATGAAAGAAATTTCGAAACCTTTCGAGATTGAGGGCTGGACAAAATTCACCTTCCCTGGCCGCGGGAATGAACACTCTGCCTTTAAGTGGAATCACAATCATTTTAACGGCACTGACTTTGACGCCAAAGAAGAGCGAACCGGCGTATTCCGTATAGTAGGCGAGAATAAAGCGTGGAATCAGAATGTTGACGACGAGTTCGGAAACTATGATTATCTAATGTTCGCTAATATTGATTACAGCCATCCGGAAGTCAAAAAAGAAATGATCCAATGGGGAAAATGGCTGGTGGATACCCTCCACTGCAGCGGCTTCCGCTTGGACGCCATCAAACATATCAACCATGAGTTTGTTAAAGAATTCGCGGTAGAGATGTTTAATAAATGCGAGAAGGATTTCTATATCGTCGGTGAATTCTGGAATTCCGACTTAGAGTCCTGTCGACAATTTCTGAATACCGTCGATTATAAAATTGACCTCTTCGATGTATCCCTTCACTACAAGCTGCATTCAGCTTCTTTGGAGGGCAGAAACTATGATCTGACCAAAATTCTTGATGACACACTGGTGCAGACCCATCCCACCAATGCTGTAACCTTCGTTGACAATCATGATTCTCAGCCTCACGAAGCCCTGGAATCCTGGGTAGATGATTGGTTCAAGCAAAGTGCTTACGCGCTTATCCTGCTACGACGGGATGGATATCCTGTGGTCTTTTACGGGGATTATTATGGGATCGAAGGACCAACACCTGTAGCAGGTAAAAAAGATGCGATTGACCCTCTGCTGTATACCCGCTATCACAAAGCTTATGGTGAACAGAAGGATTATTTCGATCATCCTAACACGATTGGCTGGACACGGCTCGGCGTGGAGGATATTGAACACTCCGGTTGTGCGGTTGTGATCAGTAATGGTGAGAATGGCCAGAAGAGAATGTTCGTAGGAGAACATCGCGCCGATGAAGCATGGGTGGATTTCACCCATAACCATAAAGCCACCATAACCATTGAAAAAGATGGTTGGGCGACCTTCCCGGTCAATGGCGGCAGCGTCTCCGTCTGGGCTTTGCCAGATGCAGAAGCTGACAAGAAGTAAACCTGATTAAAAAGGTGCCCAACGCCGTTTGGCGTTGGGCACCTTTTTTTAGTTATTCGTTTTATGCTCCGGATGGCGGGATACAAGCCTCACCAGATCCAGCGTTAAGACGGGTAATGTTAGGGACGCTGGATAAGCTAAGTAACGCGGCTCCCACTCTGGATTGAACTTTTCCTTGTAACGACGCAATCTGGCAAAACCGTAACCATGCCCATGCCCACCTCTATTAAACACTTGATGAGCCAGCTTCTCCTCCTTCAGAGCTCCGGGGTCCTGACCCCCACTGGATGATAGAGGAGTGTGGCCTAGATTAAATCGCCGATACCCCTTGGACTTCGCCCATTCCAGCATACAAACCAATAAATAATCTACCGTCCCGTTTGGCACATTCTTCCGCTGGCGCAACAAATCTACGGACAGGGTCAATCCTTGATCATACCCTGGGGCAATAGAAGCAAATGCCAGTATTGTACCATTGGTGTTCCGCAGCACCACAATGGGAGCCCGTTGCAGATACTCGACCTTAAACCACCCTAACGAATAACCCTTTTCCGCTCGGCCATTCAACCACTCGTCCGAAATCGTTCGCAGATCTCTCAGCAAACTATCAGCATGCGGCGCTTCTGTAATTTCAACAATCATGCCTTCCCGTTCAAAACGATCGCTTACCCTTTGCAGATCACCATTCTTCAGATCACTGAGTGCAAAGTTATCAAGGCTTATCACTGCCTCTTCACCCAGCTTAAAAAAGCGATAGCCCTGCTCCTGATAGACCGATAAAAAAGCAGGTGAAGCTTGATAGAAAACTACAACCAGACCATACTGATCTGCAGCTTGTCTAAATTCACTGATGGCTTCACTTATTAAGCTGCTCTCTCCCAGCGGATCACCCAGCACAACGAGTTTATCCCTAACTCTGGCGAAAGCGAGCAGCACTTTATCGTTCTGAGCCCAGAAGAAGCCCTTATCACCCAAAAACAACGTATGAGTTAAGGTATTGCCTCGAACTCCATCTAGAAAATGTTTCAGCTTAGCTACATCCAAGGTCCCGAACAGCTCGTTCTCCTTATGATGGGGCCTGAGGTTTACCCACATTATGAGCAGTACCCAAGACAAGACCAATCCTCCCACTGCCGTAAATGCAACATGACTATATCGCTGCAACCATTCAGGCTGTACTCCCGGAGGCAGATGCTTCAGAAATCCACGATGTACATAACAGCCCATCAGATAGTAGCTTAGTGCAATTACTGAAGTGAGGGCAAACCACCGGATCGCGCTCTGTCTGCTGATTGGCGCACTAATCCGATAAAACCGCGATCTGGATATCCAAAGAATAAGCGCTACTATAAGTAGCAAAAGCGCCTCTTCATAATCAAAACCCTTAGTGACTGCAAACAATGATCCAATAAACAGAAGTATGCTAGTCCATACATATGCACTATGGACCCGCAATGTAATGCCCCGCGACAATAAAATCAGCATAAAACCAATAAGAACAGACAGATGATGAGAAAGCTGCATTACCGGAAACGGCAATATTTCCTCCGTAATCTTCAACCTATACAGCAATCCGGGTACTGCTGCAGATAGTAAGAGAATAAGCCCGCTAGCTAGTACCAGCTTGCCAAGAGCCCACATCCCAAGATCGCTCAGAAAGGTATACTGACCCGGCCAGCCCCAGATCTTCTGCCATTTGTTAAGAGAGGGTTCGAACCCTGGAACTGAACGATCTTGATCCTTTTTTCCTTGCAGACCAATTTCCAGTGCAGCCAGCACCAATCCAATCAACCAAGGAATGACATAATAAAACAATCGAAAGATGACAAGCACCGCCATCGCCTTATCGGTCTGATAGCCAAGCTGTGTCAGCCCGAGCAAGGCGATAAGGTCAAATGCACCGATACCGCCGGGTGCCATACTCAAGATTCCGGCAATAGCAGCAATCGTAAATATACCAAAGATAGCTATAAAATGGACCTCATCCAAGAGATGGCTGCTGATGGTCCAAAACGTCACGCCAGCAAAGCTCCATTCCAGAAAGGAAGCACCGACGGAGTTAACGACTGTAAGCCATGATGTTCTGCCTTTTCCCCGGTTAATCCATTTCGCATAAAGCGATGAGCGCTGCACAAACACAAAAACCGGCAAATAAAGCGCCATACCCCATACTGCAAATACCAGCCAGCGATGTTCTTCCAGCAAAGCCGTTGCCGGGAGTAAACCAAAGATATTCGCCCATGAAAGTAGTGATAACCCGGTAATCATAAGCGGCGAAAGAAATACAATGGCGGGTGTTAGCACGGAGGTCGGCACTCCGCTTTTTTTATACAGCAGCGTCCTTAAACCAACTCCAGCCAGACCTGCAAACCCAATCAAGTTATTAAATGTATTAGCAATCCATGCATACCGAAAGGTACTCCACAGCCCTACTTTTAAACGAAAATGTGCCCGAATCAAATAATCATAAGCACTCATCACAGCTACGGAAAGAAGTGAAAAACCAATCATTTGCAAAATAGCAGACGTAGGTACTCGCCTTAGTTCACGCATTATAAGTCCTAAATGAACCTGCTTCAGCTCATGTTGCCCCTCCCAGTATACGAACGCTATGATAGCCACTGGAAAAAGAGCTCTGACCGCCCGGATCCGATAGATAGATAAGATCAGTCTTACAATTTTGAATCTTTCTAATGTCTGTTGCTTTGAATGCATGAGCCCACCTGCCTTTACCGCTGACACACGTTGTGCTAGACAATTTTTACAACTAGTCCATTATAGCAATTCTTGGAATAGAAGACCCGTGATAATCAACACCTACTCTATTAGACTGCCAGCAAATCCCTAACCCCTGCAACAGTTAAAGATTTTTTGGGAAATGAGGATAAGCATAGTTAATATATTACGAAGCTGGACAGATCAATATGACGGAACTTTATTTTAGGGGTATCTTTCTAGTATTGGCCAACAATGTGATAAAAGAACATTTAAATTGTAGTCTAAACTTAAAAATACATAACAAAAAGGACATCCCTCACGGCAAAGGATGCCCTTTTTGTTATGTAACACGACTTAGTATGGTTTATACACGAATATCAAATCTGCCTTGGCTATTCGTTGTTGCGGTAGCGATTTCTTGCGGGCTTGCCGCAGCAAGCGCGTTGTTTGCAGGTTTGGCAGGTGCTTCTGCACTACTGCTTGCAGCGGAAGCACTGCTCTGCGACTTCTGGGAAATTTGTGCCTCGATTTGCTTGATCTGCTGCTCAATTTGTTTCGTTTTCGTTTCTTTGGTCTTCGCGTCATCCGAGCTGGCATCAATCTTGTCCAATTCGGCTTCCAGCTTCGCTTTTTGTTTCTCGAGCGCGCTGGTATCTGTAGTACTAGACGTCGAGGTAGTATACGATGTAGAACCTGAGACTGCGGATATACTCATAATCATCCCTCCCTTCCTTACCTCCAATATAATCCTTTTGCAGATAAGGAACGTTAAAACCCGCTGAAAGTTTGCTGAAAGTATTGCTCTCTTTCAAGGTTATAAGGATAAGCTGTCAACAATTGGAATTCCCCCGTTTGACCAATAGAAGATAAGACAGAATAGAGAGAACACCCGTACAGGCAATCACAATCGCCATTGGAAGGGCTGAATCTACGCCTCCAAGACCCACAAGCGGTGCTACACAGCTACCAAGCAGCAACGGGATCAGCCCTATCAAAGCCGAAGCGCTGCCTGCGGCTTCTCCTTGGTCCTGCATTGCAAGTGAGAAGCTGGTTGCGCCGACAATCCCCACACTGGAGACAACAGCGAACAGACAGATTAGAATAGGAATCAGCCCTCCCCCTATCAGGATCGTAAGCAGCAGCAAGACGCCCCCCATTGTACAGAGCAGCAACCCGCTAAGCAGTAGCTTCGTCTCACTCACCTTACCAGCAAGTCTGCCGGCAATTTGACCTGTAATAATAATCCCAATCCCGTTCACAGCAAAGATCAAGCTATATACCTGCGGAGTAACCGCAAAAATATTTTGCAAAACAAAAGATGACCCAGAGATATAAGCGAACATAGACGCTGTAACAAAACCTTGGGACAAGGCATAACCCATAAACTTGCGGTTGCCAAGTAACACCTTAAAGGTAAGCAAAGTACCCTTCAACCCACTCTTGGAGCGCCGCTCCTTCGGCAATGTCTCAGGCAAGCGCAGGAGAATCGTCAAGCAAAAAATAATTCCGGCAGCAAATAATACGAGGAATATCCCCTGCCATGTAGTCACTCTTAAGAGCTGGCCTCCAATGACTGGAGCCAAAATCGGACCCAGACCATTAACAATCATCAATAAAGAGAAAAATTTCGTTAGTTCAGAGCCACTGTACAGATCACGCACAGCCGCCCTAGAGACAACTACACCCACTGAACCAGCAAGACCTTGAATAAACCGCAAAACAATTAAAAGTCCAATCGAAGGACTAAAAGCACATAGCACTGAGGAAACGGCATAGATGAACATCCCTATAAGCAGTGGACGGCGACGTCCATATACATCACTCAGTGGTCCAGCTACTAACTGACCCGAGGCCAGTCCCAATAAAAAGAAGGTGAGACTTAGCTGCACCAAAGCAGCTGTCGTACCGAAATCGTCGACAAGTGCAGGCAGTGCTGGCAAATACATGTCAATCGACAACGGCCCAATGGTTGTAATGGAGCCCAGAATAACAGCAAGTTGCAATCTCTGCTTCCTTGAGGGTCCATCTACAGCAAGTTTATTAGCATTTTGCATTCCAATCATGATCCTTACGTCAACCTTTCTAAAGCAACCCGGGGGCCTTTTTTGTATTCTTCATACTAACGTAAAGGAACTCAAATGATCAATCCTTTTATAAGGCCTCATTCGGGGCTAATAACTTAAAAATAACCGCCAAAAGGCGGTTATCCTAATTGTTTTATGCACTTTGAGATGTGCTAAACCCCTGTAGCCAATCTTTGGCGGCTTCGGCTTCCGCCATACTCAAGCGGTGACCTTGATTGCCCCAATGGGTTGTAACCTCAGCGCCTGCTTTCTGCAGAATCCCCTCTAGCTCCTGAGTTTCCGTAGATGTTATTAGCGGATCATTCGTACCTGCCCCAATAAAGATAGACACCCCTTCTAGAGAAGGAAGCTCCACATTGCGTAATGGCACCATCGGATGCAACAGCACTGCCGCGCGGAAAATGTCCTTATAATGAAACAGAAGGCTACCAGCAATGTTTGCACCGTTAGAGTAACCAACCGCTACCAGATTGTTGGCATCAAACCCGTATTTCTCTGCCGCCTCATCCAGAAACTGCTTAATCTCATGGGTACGGAAAACTAAGTCCGCTTCATCGAACACTCCTTCTGCCAGCCGACGGAAGAATCGTGGCATGCCATTCTCCAGCACATTACCCCGTATACCTAGCACCGATGAATCTGGGGATAACATCTCAGCCAGCGGCAGCAAATCCTGCTCATTACCACCTGTGCCATGAAACAACACTAATGTAGGTTTAGTTATATCTTTACCTTTACGGAATACATGAATCATCCCTGCTTCACCTCAATTTCTCTTACTTGAATAGGCGTTAAGTTTTCTTCGATGGCCGCGCGATGCGGCTCAAACCAGGACGGCAGCATCAACTTTTCACCCAACGCATCTGGGGCTTCATCACGGGCAAAACCTGGAGGATCTGTAGCGATTTCGAACAGGATTCCTCCTCTTTCACGGAAATAGATCGCATTAAAATACTGACGGTCTTGAACGGGTGTAGGTCTATGCCCATGACTCTGTACATGGCGCGACCATTCCAGTTGCTCTGCATCATCCTTTGCCCGCCACGCGATGTGATGAACTGTCCCTGCACCTCCCGCTCCGAGCGGAACGGGTGATGTCTTCAAATCAATAATATTACCTAGCTCCCCATTGGTTCTATAGCGAGTATATCCATCTCCGTCAGCAATATGTTCCATACCCAGCGTATGAACAAGTGTCTCAGCTGTTTGCAACGGATTGCTGCTATACAGCACAGCCCCGCCAAAACCTTTGATCGCGTATTTAGTAGGAATCCCACCAAAGGACCACTTACTGAGCGGGCCTTCCTCACGTTCCACCAGTTCAATCCGCAGACCGTCGTAATCGGCAAAAGATAAATAGGGTTCCGAGATCCGACTTCCTTTTGTAACCGAAATTCCGTATTCAGCAAGGCGTTGTTCCCAGAATTGCAGAGCACCGACCGGCACTGCGTAGATCGTTACGCCAACTTGACCACTGCCTATTCTGCCTCTACGCCCTACAGGTGAAGGGAAAAATGTAATAATCGTTCCCGGCGAACCCTGCTCATTCCCAAAGTATAAATGATAGACCTCTGGAGCATCAAAATTAATCGTTTTTTTCACGAGCCGTAGGCCCAGAATCCCGGCGTAGAAATCAACATTGCGCTGAGCGTCTCCGACAAAAGCTGTAATATGATGTATTCCTGCAGTTTGAAGTGTCATTATTATAAACTCCCTTCTTAGTTAAAAAACAATGCATCTAGAGAAATCGAACCTGGTCCCGTAAGCGCCACACCTACCGCAAATACCAAAACCGTGAGTGGAAACTCAATTCCGTTCGAAGTGGACCAGAAACCATTTGGAGCATGAACCTTAACGATTGCCCCCAGCATCGTGGCAGCGATTAACACCGCTGCAACAGGCGTTAACAGTCCTGCCGCGAACATAAATCCGCCCACCAGCTCCATAATCCCTGCTAAAATCGCCATAGTCACACCCGGTTTGATTCCGATGGACTCCATCCAGCCTCCCGTACCCTTCGGACCGTATCCTCCGAACCATCCAAATAGCTTTTGTGCGCCATGTCCTATAAAAGCAAGCCCAATCACCAATCTCATTAATAACAGTCCTACACTTATCATTTTTACCTTCCCCTATTCCTTTGATTTAATTATCTTAATGTTAAGATATTGGGTAAAAAAGAGCGCCCGGCGAACCGGAATAACCTATGGGCTGCTCTCCTCTTCCCTCTTCTATCTACAACTCGGAGGCGTTAAACGTATCGCCGCCCTTAATCGTACCCGAGTTAAAACCTTTGTAGAACCAGCGCTTTCTCTGCTCTGAGGTACCGTGAGTGAAACTATCCGGCACTGCATAGCCCTGAGCTTGCTTCTGAATCGTATCATCGCCGACGGCGCTTGCAGCTGCCAGAGCTTCCTCTAAGTCGCCTTCCTCCAGCAGATTCATACCCTGAGCATGATTGGCCCAGACACCGGCGAAATAATCAGCCTGCAGCTCAAAACGAACCTGATATTTGTTGTACTCCTTCTCACTCAACGTCTGGCGAAGGGAATCGAGCTGTTTCGAGGTGCCTAGTAATGTCTGTACATGATGTCCAACCTCATGGGCAATGACATAAGCCATGGCGAAGTCGCCCGGCGCGTGGAAGCGTTGCTGCAACTCATCATAAAAGCTCAGATCAATATACAGTTTGGCGTCACCCGGACAGTAGAAGGGACCAACTGCCGAGGTGGCTGTTCCGCAAGCAGAGTCTACACTCCCACTGTATAGCACTAAGGTGGGGTCCGTATAGGTCATTCCCTGCTGCTGAAAAATCTCACCCCAAACCTCCTCTGTGTCGGCAAGAACTACCGATACAAACTCCGCAAGCTCTTGCTCCTCTGCGGTCTGTTCATAAGGGGCCGTTGAACTGGAGCCTGTGGAAGTCAAACTTCCCAGGATATCCCCGGCATTGCCTCCACTGAGTAACGTGATGACCAGGACAAGGATAATTCCTCCGATCCCGCCACCAATCACCTTGCCGCCGCCGCTCATGCCTCTGCGGTCCTCCACGTTCGAACTCCCTCTTCTTCCCTGCCATTTCATGGCCAAGCCCCCAGTCGAAATATCAGGTAATCTTAAGTACATGGCTACCTGGCTTCGTTAAGTTAAATATCTTATTAGTGATATACCCAAAAAAGCAGGGTTTCACTTATACTTACTGGAGTTGGGAGAATGAGGATGGAGCCGAACTACTTCCAACCTTATAGAAGCGCCTAGTTATTCGTCATGTTCGCAGCGCCTATACACCTTTGCCAAGCTTTTTCATTAATTCGATAGCCTGGACTTTCTCTTCCTTATCTAATCCACCCATCAAATCATGAATTGAGGCTACATGACGAGGGAAAATCTCATCAAACAGTTCACGGCCTGCATCCGTAATCTCCGCATAAGTAACGCGGCGATCCTCGCTACAGGGTACACGTTTCAGCAGTCCCTTTTTCTCCAACTTGTCGATATTATAGGTAATGCTTCCGCTCGTAACGAGAATTTTCTCCCCAATCTGTTGCAGCGGAATCCGCGTTCTATGGTAAAGTACTTCAAGCACCATGAATTCAGCCGAAGCCAAGCCATAACTTTTCATATCCTTCACCGCATGATCCATTAGGCTTTTATAAGCCTTAGATAAGACTACGAACAATTTCAGTGAGGCGGCTTGTTCTTCGTCAGGTGCACCCTCTGTATTACGCAGATTTATTTGTTTATCACTCATCAATTCCACCTCCACTTCAATCAAACTTGTATTCAATCCATTTATTTGTCTTTACGTTAAGTATCTTTAATTTAAGATAACTATACGACTTCCCATCCTCCTTGTCAACCTCATCGCTAAAAAAGTCACTTCCGTCTAGAGACCGGTAAGTTTTTCTTTGACACTTTACAGGGAGTGATAAAAATCACCCCAAGTTTGACCTGACCTATAAAAGGGCGTATTCTTGTCTTTACGAATGACTCTTTAGTAAGCGATTTCAATACCCTAAAGGAGGCGACCTGATGAGTTCGTTCAATCCAACCCCTACCGAAGAAGCTATGGAGGGGCAGGCTGGAGCACGACGCGTGCTGATCGTGACAGCCGTAGACGCGGAGCGTGACGCGGTCCTGCGCGGCCTGCAAGGCAGCGACAGGTTCCATGTTATCGCTGCCGGCGCAGGGCCGGCAGCGGCGGCGGCGGGAACCGCCGCGGCACTCGCAGCCGGTTCTTACGGCTGCGTATTGAGCGTCGGGATCGGCGGCGGATTCCCGGGGCTGGCGCCTTTAGGCTCGCTGGTTGTAGCCAGCGAGATGATTGCCGCCGACCTCGGGGCCGAGACGCCGGAGGGCTTCCGCAGCGCTGCCGAGCTCGGCTTCGGCAGCGTGTCCGTGCCGGCTGACCGCGGCACGGTGCAAGCGGTTTCGGCCGCGCTGGCTGCGGCCGGGTTACCCGTAAGCACGGGCACCGTGCTTACGGTCTCGACGGCGACCGGCACCGCGGAGACGGCCGCCGCCCATCTCGCGCGGCATCCCCATGCCGTCGCGGAAGCGATGGAAGGCCACGGAGTTGCCGTGGCCGCTCAGGCGCTGGGGCTCCCGGTACTGGAGCTCCGCGCCATCTCGAACCCGGTCGGTCCCCGCGACCGGGCCGCTTGGAAGATCGGTGATGCAATGGAAGCATTAACGGCGGCAGCCGCTATATTACTGGAGGTGCTGTAATGACAACTGAGCTTAATATCGCTTTTTCCCCTTGCCCTAACGATACCTTTGTATTTCATGCCTGGGCGCACGGGCTTGTCCCGAATGCACCTAAGCTAAATGTAACCTATGCCGACATTGATATTACCAATACGCTGGCTGCTGACGGAGAAGGACCAGAAGTCCTCAAAATCTCCTACGCTGCTCTGCCTTGGGTTCTGGAGCGGTACAAACTGCTGCCATGCGGCGGTGCTTTAGGACGCGGCTGCGGCCCGCTGCTGCTTACAGCAAGTGGACCCCATGCGGTCAAACGCCCAGAAAAGCTATCCGGACGCCGGATTGCTGTACCTAGCGAACGCTCTACGGCTTATTTGCTTTTCCGATTATGGGCAGCACAAAATGTAACTGGAGGCATCGGCGAAATAGTCGTAATGCCTTTCGATGAGATTATGCCTGCCGTGCGGGATGGCCATATCGATGCAGGGCTGGTAATTCACGAAGCCCGCTTCACTTACGCCTCTTATGGTCTTAATATGCTGACTGATCTAGGCAGCTGGTGGGAAAGCGATACCGGACTGCCCATTCCTCTCGGCGCTATCATTGCCCGCCGTGATTTAGATGCCGATGCTATCACCGGCTGGATTCGCAGCTCTCTTCAGTATGCGTGGGATCATCCAACGGATTCCAGAGACTATGTGCTTAGCCATGCTCAAGAGTTGGCTCCTGAAGTGGCTAAATCCCACATCGATCTCTACGTGAATGACTTCTCGATGAATCTGGGTGATGACGGCTATGCCGCAATCTCTGCCCTGCTTAATCGTGCTGCGGCAGAAGGACTTGTGCCTGCAATCGATCCAGCACTGCTTCGTTAGCATTTACCAGATAGTTTAACAATCCCCGGCCACACCTATAAGGTGTTCTCCGGGGATTTTATTTATTCTACGTAGCCTTCCAGCCAGACATTATTTGGCTTATCGAACCAGTGATTATACAATAGACCTATAAACATGATCTATGAGGGAGGATCACATGATACCTGAAAAAAACAGCAAACAAAACATCGACCGCTTTTTGGGCTTTCAAAATGAATATGACCGCTACCGTCCCGAAGCCCCTGAGATGATTATCAAATTGCTAACAGATTACCTAGGTACCACCCCTTCACTCGTCGCAGATATAGGCTGCGGTACGGGTTTGTCTACTTTTCTCTGGAACGATGTCGCAGAACGCGTAATCGGTATCGAACCCAATCCAGATATGTTGGGAAAAGCAATCGATAAACTTAGCAGATTAGAAGCACCCCAATCAATTACTTTTGTGCAAGGCTACTCTAACCAGCTTCCGCTTGCATCAGATAGTGTAGACATAGTTACCTGCTCGCAATCATTCCACTGGATGGATCCTGAAAGTACACTGCAAGAAATCTCCCGGGTCTTAAAAAAAGGCGGAGTCTTTGCCGCCTACGATTGCGATTGGCCTTTATCTCTTCAGCAAAATGTAGAAGAACGATACAACCAGCTGATCTCCAAAACAGAAGAATTGCTGGCTTCGCTTTTACCTAATGAGGAGAGAGCACATAAATGGGACAAAGAAGGTCATTTGTCACGGATCAAAGCTAGTGGAGCCTTCTCTTTTGCCAGAGAAATCGTATTCCACAACCTAGAGTCCTGCGATGCCCAGCGATATATTGGTTTAACCCTAAGTCAAGGGGGAGTGCAAACCGTAATGAAACTAGACGCTACCTTGCTTGAGCAAGACATCGCCGATTACACCGCCGCAGTTGAACAGCATTTTAAAGGCAGAACATTAGAGGTTCTGATCAGCTACCGAATGAGAATCGGCATCAAATAATCTTCGATCACAACCAAAAAAACGCCCCGCCCCCTCATATGAGGAGTTCGGAGCGTTTTCTTCTTTTTATTTAACTTCCTCCATGAATACCCTTAGGTTCTCTACGATTTCTTTGGATTTTGAATGATGTAAGTAATGTCCGCCTTCAAATGTCATTACTTTTCCATGCACAGAATCCTTGACTTGCCCTTCATGTAGAGGAATCCAGTCTTTCACGGTAGTATTATTCGCTTGTATAAAGAAGATAATGGGAAGATTCTTGTCGAATGTTAAGCCTCTGGAGGCAACAAAGTTAGGATAAATATGTTCCATTTCATTTAAGGTAGTGGAATTGTTCATATTTTTAAGCGAAATCAATTTCATTTGTTTTTTGGTTTCATCATCAAATGGCAGTCCATCATAAGGGTCACCGCTTAATTGCAAGCCCAATCTTATAATCCCTGAATCTTTAAGCAGCTTTAATTTTTTAATTGGAAATTTAACATCCATACCGCCTTGTTCCGGAACACTACTATCAATACCCACAAAAGCACTCACTTCGTTTGGATATTTCTTCGCATATTCCAATCCGTAAATACCTCCAATCGAGTGGCCCATTAGAATGTATTGGTCAATGTTAAGATTCTGAACGGCTTCATGAATTTCACTAACGATATTCTCTGTAGTTCGTTCTTTTTTCGTTTCATCACTGAGTCCATACCCAAACGGTTCAACCGCCACCACTTTGTAGAATGGTGATAACTCATCAATCAACGGCTTGAAATCAAGCGCTGGCGCTCCTGTTCCAAAGCCTGGTATGAGCACGATCGTCTGTTTACCTTCTCCTTGAATCAAAACATTCATATTTTTCCCGTCAACAGGGACTAACTGACCATAGTGCTGTATTTTTTTCTGATCTGTTTTGTTGCTGATCACATTAACTGTATAGACAACGGCTAGAAAAAGTACGACCACGATCACTATTGCTCCTAATATTTTGAGCAACAGGTTACGCAGTTTATGTTTTTTCTGTCCATTCCCCGTTTTTTTGTCCTCTTGTTGTGTCACCCTCATCTTCTCCTGTCTTTAATCTGTTTATTAAGTTCCCTTAACGTTTCGCTAATGAGATCATAACTAACAAAGATGTACCCCTCATGACGACAATATGAACTGAAAATGAACAGGTAAAAAAAATGCTACGGCAGCACAAGACAAGAAAACTTGCCTGTACTGCTGTAGCATGAAAAATTCGGGATGCATTCAAGCCCTCGCAAGGCACCGCCTGGAAGCTAATTACTCTGTCGGCGCTATAATTGGGAGGGTGACAACGATGGTCGTTCCTTGGCCGGGTTCGCTTTCCACGCGGATATCCCCTTTATGAAGCGTTACGATCTGTTTAACAATGGCAAGTCCCATCCCGCTCCCACCATATTTACGGCTGTGGGACCGATCAGCCTTAAAGAACCGTTCAAATATACGTTGCTGATCCTCAAGTGAAATCCCGATGCCAGTGTCTGTTACCCGAACGGTCACGTTGTTGATATCTTGTTTGAGGCTGACGTTAATTACACTGTTATCCTTAGAAAACTTGATGCTGTTGCCAAGGAGATTGGTCCATACCTGACTTAACAGGTCATAATCAGCCAGTAGGATAATAGGCTTCAGATCAAGGTCGAAGCTGATGTTACGAGCTGACCATTGCGGCTGAATCGCTACGATTACTCTTCTTATCTGTTCGTCCAGATTGAATGTAGTTAGCCGTAGCTGCTGGGACTGCGATTCTAATAAACTCAGCTTCAGCAGGCTGTCACTCATTTTAGACATCCGTTCTGCTTCAGCGATAATAATATCCAGATAACGATTTCGCTCTTGTTCTGCAAGATCTACTCGCTTGAGCGCAATCGCATACCCAGATATTGAGGTGAGCGGAGACTGGACCTCATGCGACACATTGGATACAAACTCCTTACGCATTTGCTCAAGCTGCTGCAGATCGTGCATCATTTCTTCAAAGCTGCGAGCCAAGGTACCTAGCTCACCGGTTTGCTTAATATTCAGCTCAACGTTAAAATCACCAGCTGCTATTCTTCTGGTCGCTTTGGTTAGCTTCTTAATCGGTCTGACTAAGAACATTGCAGCTACCAGAATCAAGAGGCTTCCAGCTATCAATGAATAGAGCAAGAAATTTAATACCAAGTTCCTTCTGGCAGTGACGGAAGGGGGATTAAGCGTCTCCACAAACATCGCTTTGGTGCCGTCTTCCGTTCTCAGTTGTAAGCCTAGGAGAAGCGCAGAAATATTCCTGTTATGAGGTTGATATACTTCTCCTGCGAGAACTTTTTTTATTTCTTCCATAGTTACAGGGACCGGCTTGTGCCCATTAAGCGTTCCGTAAGATTGGAATTTACCCGCTTCATCGAAAATTCGGATGTGGTAGGAATCAAGCTGCTTCATTCCACTTACGAAAGAGTTGGCTTCACGAAATGGGAAGGTCTCGTAAACCCTGACAATATCCTGCCCAAAATGCAATAAGGGAATTCGCGTGTTCTCGTTCAGTTTATCTTCGAATACCCAAGTTGCAACAAACAAAGCAATGATTGTGCCCCCGATTACGGAGGCTAGGAAGGTCAGGACAACGCGTGTATATATAGATCTGATCATTCATGCACCTCAAGCCTGTAGCCAAGTCCACGCACCGTCTCAATACGAAAATCAGGGGTAGTCGCAAACCGTTCACGCAGGCGTTTGATATGCACGTCAATCGTCCGATCATCTCCAGCATAATCAATTCCCCAAATTTGATCGATCAACTGCTCGCGCGTATAGACTTGTCCAGGGGTTCCAGCAAGCTTGTACAGCAACTCGAACTCCTTAAGGGGTAAGGGAAATGACTCCGTACCTTTCATCACCTTATAGGTCTGCCGATCAAGGATGACATTGCCAATTTGGATCATCTGCGTGGAGCCAATCCGATATCGTTTCAGCAATGACCTAACACGAACCGTCAGCTCTAACGGATCGAAAGGTTTAGTTAAATAATCGTCCGTGCCTAATTCGAAGCCCTTCACTTTCTCCCAGGTTTCGCCTCTGGCAGTCAATATAAGTAATGGAAGATCAGGATTAGCTCTGCGGAGCTCCTTACAAAGCATCCAACCATCCATATTTGGCATCATAATATCCAGCACGACAAGATCGACATGTGTTCCAGCATATACGGCGAGCGCTTCCTTGCCATCCACAGCTTCAACTGTTTCGAATCCGTCGTTGCGGAGAAATAAACAGACAAGTTCGCGAATGTTCGCATCGTCGTCAGCAACCAGTATAGTAGGCATTCGTTTCCTCTTTTCCTGTTGTCCATTCTTACTATTATACTATATTATACTTTCGGCTAAACTGTCTGTTGTCTTGAGACTACACGATGATCAAACCGAAAAAGAGCGTCTAACACGGTTACCCGTATAGACGCTCTTAATGTCGTTTCGCTTTAGCTTTAGTCAGCTTACTTCTTATTCATCTTAAACATTAGGAACAGCTCATTATAATGAGCGAGCATCCGTTTGCCAAGGTTATCGTATACTTCAAGCCGGTCCGTAATTTCAGCAGGTGGATAGAACCGGGTATCCTCAGAAGTTTCCTCAGGAAGCAGCTCCAGCGCAGGAATGTTAGGCGTGGAATAACCTACATATTCTGCATTCTTAGCAGCAACGTCTGGGCGGAGCATGAAGTTGATGAACTGATGCGCTCCATCCACATTTTTCGCTGTCCGAGGGATGACCATGTTATCAAACCACTTGTTCGAGCCTTCTTCCGGCACTACATAATCCAGCTTATCATTCTCGTCCATGATCTCGGAAGCATCGCCGGACCAGACAATCCCAACCGCAGCTTCTTCATTTGCCAGCAGCATCTTGATCTCATCACCGACAATCGCCTTAACGTTAGGAGACAACTTGTTGAGCTTAGTCAGTGCTTCTTGCAGATGTGCCTCTTCCTTGTCATTAACGGAATAATGCAGGCTGTTCAAAGCCATGCCCATCACTTCACGGGCTCCGTCCACCAGGAAGATGTTATTATGCAGTCTGCTGTCCCAGAGAGAATCCCAGCTGGTGAAGTCCATGCCTTTAGTCATTTCCGGATTGAAAATAATCCCGACGGTCCCCCAGAAATAAGGCACAGAATATTTGTTACCCGGATCAAACGAAAGGTCCATAAAGCGTGAATCAATATTCTTTAGATTCGAAATCTTGCTATGATCCAGCGGGATGAGCAGATCTTCTTCTTTCATCTTGGCAATGGCATAATCCGAAGGGATTACAACATCAAAGGTAGTTCCGCCCTGCTCAACCTTGGTCAACATAGCTTCATTGGAATCGAAGGTTTGATAAATGACTGTTAAGCCGGTCTCTTTTTCAAATTCCTTCAATAGATCGGGATCAACATAGTCGCCCCAGTTATAGATAGTCAGTGTGTTTCCACCCGAATATCCCTCTCTCGAATTCATCCAAGAGCCCAAGTACATGAGCGCAAATGCCGTGATAAGGATCGCCAGAAAAGCATTTATCAGCTGTTTCATCTAGGCACCCCCGCTTCTGCAACAGGCTCCGCCACAGCTTCTGCTGTGTTATGGCGATTTTTCTTAAGGGTCAGGAAGTAATAACCCACCACGAGCAGAATGGTGAACAGGAAGATCAGCGTCGACAGCGCATTAATCGATAGCGACACCCCTTGCCGGGCTCTAGAGTATATCTCAACCGATAACGTCGAATAACCGTTGCCTGTTACGAAGAACGTAACCGCAAAGTCATCCAGTGAATACGTAAGCGCCATAAAAAATCCGCTGAATATCCCTGGTTTAATAATCGGCAAGATTACTTTAGTCAGCACATCCTTACGGCTTGCCCCAAGATCACGGGCTGCATCCGTCAATGTAGGGCTCATTTCCTGTAGATGCGGCAAAATCATCAATACAGCAATCGGCACGCTGAATGCAACGTGTGAAAGCAGAACAGACGCGAAACCCAGCTTGATGCCAGCTATGGTGAACAGGATAAGGAACGAAGCACCAATAATGACATCTGGACTGACGATCAGCACGTTATTCAGAGACAGCAAGGTGTTCTTGGCGCGGCGATTCTGCACACTTTTAATGGCCAGCGCACCAATAATAGCGATAAGGGTCGCAATAGCCGAGGATAGCAGCGCGATCACAAGCGTATTGATTACGATGATGATCAGGCGCTTATCTTGGACCACCTCACGGTAGTAATCCAGCGTGAAGCCCTCGAACTTATGCATCGTCCCCCCACTGTTGAACGAATAGTACATTAAATAGAAGATAGGTGCATACAGAACAATGAACACCAGAACTAGGTAGAGGTTAGAGAATCCATTTTTATTTCTCATTCCGCGCCCCTTTCCGCGATCCGCCTGTGATAATCATAAACAGCGCCATAATGGCAATCAGAAACACTGCAACTGTAGAACCCATGCCCCAGTCCTGAGTGACCAGGAAATGCTGCTCGATTGCGGTGCCCAGCGTAATGACCCTGTTGCCTGCAATCAGACGGGTGATCATAAACAGGGACAGCGCAGGTATGAATACTGCCATACAGCCTGAGCGTACTCCCGAAATGGTCAGCGGAAAAATAACACGTCTAAACGTGGTCCAGCCCGAAGCCCCCAAATCACGTGCCGCATCCAGCAAGGATAAATTCAAATCCTCCAAAGCGCTGTATATCGGCAGGATCATAAACGGAATAAAAATATAGACAGATACAAATACAAAACTGAAGCCCGTAAACAGAATTTGCTGTTCTCCGATTCCAAGCAGATCAAAGAAATTATTGATCGGACCAAATGTCCCGAATATCCCTATAAAAGCGTAGGTTTTTAGCAGCAAATTAATCCATGTCGGCAAAATAATCAGCAATAACCACAGTTGCTTATGTTTGGTTCTCGTCAACAGATAAGCCGCCGGATAGGCAACCAGCAAAGAGAATGCTGTAATCAGAAACGCGTACCAGAACGAGGTCAGCGTCATTTTTAAATATACAGGGGTGAAGAAACTGACGTAATTATCCAGAGTAATATGACCATCCAAATCAAATAACGAATAATAGATGACAAGCACTACCGGTGCAATTACAAACAATGCGATCCAGAGGTAATAAGGGATGAGATAGTACGATTTGCCCTTATTCTTCATGACTCTCCACCTCGCCATAAGCTTCCAGACGTCTGTCGAATTCTTCCTCCGTTTCACCGAAACGCATAACATGAATCGCTTCCGGATCAAAATAAAGGCCAATTTCACTGCCTACAGTCGCCTTACGTGTAGAATGCACAAGCCATTCATGCCCGGATTCATCATAACAGCTGATTTCATAATGCACGCCCCGGAACAGCTGGGAATCAACCCGCACACGTAGTTTACCCTGTTCCAGCGTAGAAATTTCCAAATCCTCAGGACGAATAACAATCTCTACGGATTCATTCGGTTTAAGCCCGGCATCGAAACATTCGAAGCGGCGGCCGTTAAACTCCACCAGATAATCCTCGATCATAACTCCCGGCACAATGTTCGATTCGCCAATAAAATCCGCCACAAAACGGTTAATCGGCTCATCATAAATATCGTTAGGGGTGCCGCTTTGCTCGATTTTCCCCTTATTCATGACAAAAATCCAGTCGGACATCGCGAGTGCCTCTTCCTGGTCATGCGTTACAAAAATAAAGGTAATGCCTAACCGCTGCTGCATTTCCCGCAGTATGTACTGCATCTCAGTGCGCAGCTTGAGATCTAGCGCCGATAGAGGCTCGTCCAGCAGTAGAACCTGTGGCTCATTCACAATCGCCCGGGCAATGGCAACCCGCTGGCGCTGACCGCCGGACATTTCGTTAATCGCACGCTGCTCATAACCCACAAGGTTAACGAAGCTTAGCGCTTCCTGCACCTTCTTCGTGATAACATCCTTCTTAAGCTTCTTAATGCGCAGTCCGAAAGCCACATTCTCGAATACGTTCAGGTGTGGAAACAATGCGTAATCCTGAAATACCGTATTGACCTGCCGCTCATTGGCGGGAATGTGGTTAATTACTTTTCCATTTAAATAAATAGAACCGCTCGTTGGCTCAGCGAACCCGGCGATCAATCGAAGAATAGTCGTTTTACCACAGCCAGATGGACCAAGTAGTGTATAGAATTTGCCGCGCTCTATCTCAAAGCTGACTCCTTTTAACACCGGATCTTCGTCGTCATATTGCTTAGTAACTTCTTCAAATGAAATGATGGTACCTTCCTGAATAGCTATAGCTAACAACCTCCCTTACCTTAGTAATACAATACTATTTTACCCGCATCTTGCGGAGAACAATCGAAATGAGTATGCTCAGCGCTAATAAGCGACAATTTTCCCTCTCCTTCGACGCTCCAATAGATATAGCATATTAGATTGTACCATTATATGCGATAGCTTACATTGTTAAATGCTAAGCATAAACTTAACAAGTTTGTAAAAAGTCCAGTCTTCCCTGCCCTTTTTGAGGTGCTATAATGAAAACGAACTGAAAAGCCAGTGTGGTTTTCTTATTTTTGCGAAAGAAGATGAATGATAATGAACGAGGGGTTACTAGACCGCCTTGAAAAATATGGATTCTCGCTTTACATGATACGAATTACGCTTGCCGCATCACTATCCTGGGTAGCCGTACACAGTTTATATGGTGACCAATATTTATACTTTGCACCGCTTGCAGCCATTCTAATTACTCAAGCCAGTGTGAAGGCTTCACTTGAAAAAGGAATCTACCGCCTGATCGGCATTATTATCGGCGGAATTGTCAGCCTGATTGTAGGCCAATTCTTCGATGTAGGTGCATTTTCCATTCTGCTAATTCTGCTCATCGGGATTGGAATTGCCACAGCCTGTCGGATGAATATCCAAGCGGTTTCGCAGGTGGGGGTAACCTCGGTTCTGGCCCTTACCTTTTATCACAATGATTACGTGCTGTGGAGAGTCGCCGAAACCTTTATTGGTGTGCTCATTGCCTTGATCATCAATATGATTATCGTTCCACCGAACAGGTTCGTCAAGGTAAAAGCATTGGCACTCGATGGAAGCCTTCTACTTTCGGATGCTTTAAAAGGTCTCGTAGGCATAAGAAGAGATTCATCAAAGGATAATAATATGCTGGAGCAAGCAGGTAAACTGCTGTCTGCCAGCAATCAACAACAGAAGGAAATGTTCTATACCATTGCTCACTATCAGTGTCGTGGTGATCTAAAGGGACTTATACAAGCCACAGCACATCTAAAGACCATTCATTCCTATGTTAAAGAAATTGCCGACGATATTTGCTTGCTGCCAGCACATCATGCCAATTCTGACTGGATGCTGGAAGTGCTGGAGGCAACAGCCGATTGTATAGCTGTTTATGGTACCAAGACCTTATCCAAGGCTGAATGCCAACGTTCACTTACAGATTGTCTGCATCGTGCCCGCGACTTGCAGGCGGCCAGCTTCTCTGAACTGCAAGGACGGTGCTCACTGTCATCAGTTCGTGATCTAGGAGCGCTCTTCAGTCACTTAAACCGGGTACTCGAAGAAGTGGAACGCGCTAGTTCTGCTACTTACGTAGTTGCAGCTCGGCCTTCAACAGCTGAAATCACACGCGCTATACGCTTAATTAAAAAAGGACTCTCCCAGAAGCTCTAAGCTTGGGAGTGTCCTTTTTTTATGTTCAATCCCTATTAGACATAATGCCCTTTAGCACGATTGGTTACTACAACCATCCAACAAATTTAACTGACTGATTGTTTGGCAGCACGCCCTATCTTCACATTTACCAGTACAATACTGCTGACAATCAGCAATAATCCGATCACAAGGTTTATGGTAATCTGCTCTTTCAAAAAAACTACGCTGGTTGCTATCGAGATCAGGGGGATCAAGAAGGTGAATGAACCTACTTTTCCTGCTTCTCCTTCGTTAATCAGCTTGAAATAAATTAGCCAGCCCAGAGCAATAACAAAGATTGCGATAAACAAGGTATCCACAATAAAGGTTCCACTCCAGGTGATATCCGACCATTTCTCCGTAGCTGATCCCGAAAGTAGCAGAATGATGCCACCGATCGTGATTTGCATAGCCGTCATCCACAGCATATCCACACGTACAGCATTCCGTTTCATATATATTGTTCCTAATGCCCAGCTTAAGGCACTGGCTAAAGCCAACACAATTCCCCATATGGAGATACTCCCATTAATTCCGCCGATACTAAGAGAGGCTACCCCGAGAAAGCCAAGCAGCAAACCAGCCATTTTAAGCCCGTACATGCTCTCACCTAACCACAGCCAAGAAAAAATACCTAACAATACAGGCTGCAAAAATACAATCGATGAGAACAATCCCGCCGGAACATACTGCAAGCCAATTGTCTGAAATCCATAATAGAACACAATACTAAGTACCGCCGAGATCAGATAGATCGGCCAGAGCTGCTTGAAGCGAAGCTCCTTCACCTTGGGCAGTGCAATTAGAATCAGAATAATACCGCCTACGACGGTTCGAATACCTGCAAATAATAGAGGTGGAGCATAGTCTAAGGCGATTTTGGATATAGGCCAATTAATGCCCCATACAATCACCAAAAAAATAAGAAGGATCATACTTTTCTTCTGCTGATTCATTTGTTCACTTCCTTGGTGTAGATTCATCACAAATGATACAATAAACAAGAGCATAAATGAAATGAATAATAATCATAAGGGGCATATCATATTTGTTATGAACAATACTCAAATTCGTTTATTCGTCAAAATCGCCGAAAGCGGCAGCTTTACTAAAGCTGGTGTAGAACTGAATATGACACAGCCTGCGGTCAGCCGGGCGATCTCGTCCCTCGAAGCCGAATTAGACGTGAAGCTCTTGCTTCGAGACCGGCGTAATGGCCTGATGCTTACGGATATCGGCAAACGTATTCTTGTTATTTTCCGTGAAATTCTAATGGGCTTTGATAAGGTCAATCAGGAGATTTACGCGGAGAGAGGTCTTGAAAAAGGAAGTATCCGCATTGGAGCTTTCCCTGTGGCATCGGCTCATTTTCTACCGAAGATTATTAGCTCTATCACTAAAAGATATCCAAATATTACAATTAGCTTACAGGAGGGTTCTATCGCTGAAGTCAGAGAATGGCTGGATTCAAAAGAAATTGATGTTGGCTTATTGCTCGCTCCCAGTGCAGAATTCGAAACCATTCCATTATATAGAGAGAAATTGTTTGCCGTTTTTAGAGATGACCATCCCCTGCAAAAGCGATCCATTGTATGTGTGCAGGAATTAGCGAACGAGCCCATGTTGATTTGCAAAGCAGGATATGAACCGCCTGTTGTAGAGCTATTCCGCAGAAGTAATAGCCATCTGAATGTAAAATATGTGGTTAATAACTTTGCAACAGCTCTTAATATGGTTCAGGAGGGACTGGCGATCGGCGTGATGTCTGAACTGTCCTTGTTATCTCTGCCTCCAAATGTGGTTACCCGTGAGCTGCAACCGGATGCTTATAGAGATATCCAAATTGCGGTCAGCTCGCTTGCCGACACTTCAATTGCTGTAAAGCTCTTCATTGAGACAGCGCTGGATCTTTTCACTCAAAAATAAAATGGATTAATTAATAGATGATAAGGAGTGCTGAAGATGGACTTTAAAAGACTTGGAAATAGCGGATTACAGGTATCCGCATTAGGACTGGGAACGAACGCTTTCGGCAAACGTGCGGATCAAGAGACCTCCATTCAGATTGTACATGCTGCGCTCGATCATGGAATTAATTTCATAGATACTGCTAATATTTACGCTGGCTCAGAATCCGAGCGAATCATCGGTCTGGCCTTGGAAGGTAGGAGACATGAGGCTGTTCTCGCAACTAAAGCAGGTTTAGTCAAAAATGAGGGTCCTAACGGTAGCGGCTCCTCCCGTCGCCATTTGCTGCAGGAGCTTGAAGATAGCCTTCGCCGCCTTAAGACGGACTATATCGATCTATACCAGATTCATACCTTTGATCCCTATACGCCGCTTGAAGAAACCTTACGAACCTTGGACGATATGGTATCCTCGGGGAAAGTCCGTTATATCGGGGCCTCCAACTATACAGCATGGCAATTAATGAAGGCGATTGGGATTAGTGAAGCACGCAACTTCACCAAGTACACTTCAATTCAGTGCAGCTACTCCTTAGCAGACCGGACACCGGAGAATGAGCTCCTTTCGCTCTGCCTGGATCAAGGTGTAGGGATCATTCCATACTTTCCACTAGCTGGCGGGATTCTCACAGGCAAATATAATACAAGCGACTCAGCGCCATCGGGGTCCAGAGCAGATACCGATCCTAATTTCAAAAGATTCCTTGATGCTGACCGGATCAAGCTCGGAAGCCAAGTGAGTCAAATTGCTGAGGAAATGGAAACCTCATCTACCGCGCTCTCCTTAGCTTGGCTTATGAATCGGCCTGCCGTCTCGACGGTTATTGTCGGGGCTACACGTGTGGAACAGCTGGAACAAAATTTGCTTAGTACCTCACTTGTACTTAATGAAGAAACTTCGGCCAAGCTGGATGAAGCCAGTGATTCCTTCCGTTATCGCGAGCCGTTCGCTTTTTACCGGCTCCCATAGTCGTATGCTCTAACTTCTTACAAGGATGGAGGAAAGATTAATGACAACCTATACAGCTGACAGCATTCAAGGAATGCTTGAAGAGCATAAGAATTTTTTTAATAGCGGCGTAACTAAGGAGGTTTCTTTTCGTCTCCAGCAGCTGCTCAAGCTTAAGAATATTATTAAACAATACGAAGGACGTATCATCACCGCACTACAACAGGATTTAGGAAAAGGTGAGTTCGAAGCCTATGCCACAGAAATCGGCTTTACGCTGGACAGTATCGGCTACATGATGAAACATCTTAAGCGTTGGGCGAAGCCTGTAAAGGTTCGATCGCCGCTGCACTTATTTCCTGCAAAAAGTTATATTTTAAGTGAGCCTTACGGCACAACGCTCATTATTGGCCCGTTTAATTATCCATTTCAGTTGCTGATTGAGCCCCTGATCGGCGCCATTGCCGCTGGTAACTGCGCTGTCCTCAAGCCATCTGAGAGCACACCTGCCATCTCGTCCGTGGTTGAACAGCTTATTCAAGAGACCTTCGAGCCGCAGTATATCCGCGTAATTCAAGGGGAAAAAGAGACCACTAATTTACTGATCCACGCCAAGTTTGATTATATATTTTTTACAGGCAGTGTGCCTGTCGGCAAAATCGTTATGGAAGCAGCAGCCAAAAATTTAGTGCCTGTAACCTTGGAGCTTGGCGGGAAAAGCCCGGTTATTGTTGATAAGACCGCTAATCTTGATGTTGCAGCGAAACGGATTGTCTGGGGCAAGCTGCTAAACGCGGGTCAAACCTGTATTGCACCGGATTATCTGTTAGTCCACAAGGATATTGCCAAAGAATTGATTACCAAACTCAAACATCACGTCACTGAGTTCTACGGTCAGGATGCACAGCCTAATACAGATTATGGCCGGATCGTGAATGATCGCCAGCTGCAAAGACTTGCTGACCTCATTGCGCGAGATCAGAGCAAGGTGATTATGGGCGGCACCATCGTGCCAGAAGAACGTTATATTGAGCCTACTTTAATCTATCCTGCCACTTGGACGGATGCTGCTATGGAAGATGAGATCTTCGGTCCGATTCTCCCAATATTGGAATATCATCAATTGGATGAGGCCATTCAGAGTATTAATGAACATCCAAAGCCACTGGCACTATACCTATTTACGGAGGATAAGAGTGTAAAACAAGAGGTGCTGTCCCGGGTCTCATTCGGGGGAGGGTGTATCAATGATACGATCTCACATGTGGCGAGCACTTATCTTCCGTTTGGTGGAGTAGGAAACTCTGGAATCGGGGGTTATCACGGGAAGTATAGCTTTGAGGTCTTCTCCCATCATAAAAGCATCGTCAAGCGAGGCACACGGATCGACCTCGGAATCGTGTATCCTCCTTATGGCAATAAAGTGAAGCTGGTTCGAAAAGTAATGAAATAAACAACGCAGCAAACCTCCCATGATCGGGAGGTTTGCTGCTTATCAGGGTAACTACGCAAACAGCTCTAACAATTTCTCAACACTTATCTCTGCGGTGGAAGCCAGACATAGATCCGCGGTCCCGGTTACGAGCGCCACTCCAGCTCCCACTGACCTCATACCAGCAGCATTAATTGCGGCTATTCCTTCCTCGGTATCCTCAATCGCCACACAGCAGTCTGGGGATATGCCCAGCATCTCCGCAACCTGCAAGTGAATCTCTGGATCTGGCTTGCTTCTACGCAAGTTGCCAGGGTCAGCCACCGCCTGAAACCAATGCCCGATCTGCAAGCGTTCGAGAATCAGCAGCGCATTCTCATTCACTGAAGCCAGTCCGATAGCAATCCCTCTTTGCTGCAAATCGGACAACACGCTGTGGATACCCGGATACAGCTCAGCAGGCGTCATTTGCTGAACCAGCTGTCTATACTTCTCGTTCTTTTTGTTGCAGAGCATTCCCTTTACCGGTTGCGGCAAATTCAGTCCACTACTCTCCAGAATGACTTCTAAAGATTCCATTCGACTTAGGCCCTTAAGACTCTTATGCTTCTCTCGATCAAAAGAAAGCGCAAGCTCATCCGCCAGATCCTTCCAAGCCTCATAATGATACTCTCCAGTGTCAGTAATTATCCCGTCCAGCTCGAAAATAACAGCTTCAAGCTGCTTCACATTCGAAAGCCTCAGCGGCTTCTGTGCAGACAACTGTATAAGGTTTCCCTTATGCATAATCTCAAGCTCTTCGCCCTCCAGCAGTGTATAGATCACTTCTGTATCACTCACAAAAATATCCAATAGCTGTCCAGCGCATGTTATTTTAAACCGATAGCTCTCCCACTGCGCTGGCACACTAGGATTAAATGATAACATCCCGCCGCATAAGCGCATGCCACCAAAACCATTCACAATCGACAGCCAGGAGCCTGCCATAGCAGCAGTGTGCAGTCCATCCTTTACGTTGCGGTTGATATCATCCAAGTCCATCCGTACCGTGCGGTCAAAATAGGAATAGGCTCCCGTCAAATCACCAATCTCAGCAGAGATTATACTGTGAATACACGGTGACAATGAAGAATCATGCGTCGTCAGCGGCTCATAATAATTATAATTCCGGATCTTATCCGCCAAGCTGAATTGGTCACCCAGTAGAAACATCGCCATTACCAAGTCCGCCTGTTTCAACACCTGATGACGGTAAATTACCAGCGGATGGTAGTTGAGCAGCAGCGGATATTTGTCAGCTGGTGTATGCTCGAAATCCCATTTTTTCTTGGAGAGAAACGTGTCGTCTTGAGCATAAATACCAAGTCCCTCATCAAAGGGGATAAACATTTTGTCCGCCGCTTCCAGCCACACTAATGTCTCATGCTCAGTCAGACCGATTTTTTGCTTCAGGCGTTCAAAATGCTCAGGATACTGCTTAGATAATATCCCTGCCATCTCGTGTGCATAATAAAGCTGATCCTGTACCATAAAGTTGGTGTATGCATTATTGTTGACGATAGCTGTATATTCATCAGGACCGGTTACTGCATCAATACAAAAGACACCGCCCCTAGCCGGATTAAAGTACCCCAAGTCCAACCAAAAGCGGGAAGTTTCGAATAAAATTTCCGCTCCCTTCGTAACCAAAAAATCATAATCTCCGGTAGCCAGTACATACTGCTTGATGGCATACGCAATATCCGCATTAATATGCATTTGCGCCGTGCCTGCCGGGAAATACGCAGAGTTCTCTGCCCCGTCTATAGTCCGCCAAGGGAACAAGGCTCCCTTCTGCGACATTACCGCTGCACGCTCCCGTGCTTTGTCTAACGTGGCATAACGAAATTCGAGCAGCTTTCGGCTAATCTCCGGCTGTGTGAACGTAAAGAAGGGCAGCATATACATCTCGGTATCCCAGAAATAGTGCCCTTCGTATCCTTCACCCGTTAATCCCTTGGCTCCAATATTCGTAACCCCATCACGGCCTACGGATTGAAGCAGTTGAAAAGCATTAAAGCGAATGCCCTGCTGAAGCGCAAGATCACCATGAATCTCCACAT
Organism: Paenibacillus sp. FSL H7-0323; assembly: GCF_038002725.1. Taxonomy (NCBI): domain Bacteria; kingdom Bacillati; phylum Bacillota; class Bacilli; order Caryophanales; family Paenibacillaceae; genus Paenibacillus; species Paenibacillus sp. FSL H7-0323. The sequence goes on from NZ_JBBODB010000001.1 coordinate 4,618,748, forward strand.
CCGTATGTGCCCAGTATCGATCCAGATAAGCCTGCTGTTCCTGGGCAAGCGCTTCAAACCCGCTATGGTCTGCTAAGTGTAATATTTCAGTACTTCTACTAAGTAGTTCGTCTTCTGGATAATCTTTAGAGGTATGGTAAGAGATATATTTGGTTAGCGAGACGCTTTCCCCACGCTCCACCGGGACGACAAACTGCACGGATAATTTCTGCCCCTCATGCTGCACGGTCCTTTTACCCTCAGATCTTGAATCGAGCTTATGACTTACCCCTGTTAATAGGGCAAACCGGGTATGCCGCGTCCGCTGCTTCATCCATAAGAAGGAGTGTCCCGGTTCATGACCGGTATCCTCCAGGAGCAGACTGGGCTCCTTGCCTCCCGAGCCCAATCTGGGATCATCCGTTACCTTAGGTTTTTGGATCTTGCCGTCGATGGATGAAGTGAAGGTAAGCACTCCGCTGAAATTCAGCGCTTTAACCTCATAATCTATCGCCGCCAGATGTTTGTGCTGCAAAGTCACCATCCGCCGGATATGAAGCTGTACCCGGTGACCAGCTGGAGATTCCCAATCTACCTGCCGATGCAGAACCCCGCTTCGCATATCCAGCTTTCGTTCATAATGGTGCACTTGCCCACTGTTTAACTGAAAGGTCTGCCCTTCAATACTCAGTTCAATAATCTTGGCATCTGTTACGTTCAGCATCGCTTGATTGCGGGATGGATATCCGTAGGCTCCTTCTGGATATACAATGGGCTCCGAATCAAAAAAACCATTCAAATAATTGCCTGTTACAGACGAGCCTGAGCTGCCGTGGTAACCTTCTTCGAAATTACCGCGCATGCCAATATATCCATTGCCAAGCGCAAAAATACTCTCGCTTCTTTGATTGTTCTCTTCACTATAAGCTTCCTCATCAAGACTCCACTCCCGGTAAGGATATACCGCCGCCGGATGTACGTATGGTTTCATCTTCATCTCTCTAAGCTCCCCCTGATCACAGTTTCATTCGGGTTCTAAATCATTAACCTTTCACCGACCCACCCATAAGCCCTCTGACGAAATACTTTTGCAGCAGGAAAAAAATAGCGAGCGGCATCAGCATAGAGATAAATGCAGCCGAAGTAAGTAAATGCCAATCGTTGCCTCGTGAGCCTACTAAATCGGCAATTTTCATCGACATGACTTGCACAGACGGTTGATTGCCGATAAAAATCAATGAGACTAAATAGTCATTCCACACCCATAGGAATTGGAAGATCCCGATAGAAGCCAGTGCTGGCACTGATAGAGGCAGAATTAGCCTACTGAATATAGTGAAATGACTTGCCCCATCCATGAAAGCCGATTCGAACAAATCCTTCGGCAATTGACTGATAAAGTTGTACATAAAGTACGTAACCAGCGGTAATCCAAAAGCCGTATGCGCCAGCCAAATTCCCAGATAACTTCCGTTTAGCCCAAGTGCGGTATAATCCTTAAGCACTGGAATAAGCGCAACCTGTATCGGAATGACGAGCATTGCAATAATGATTACAAAAAGGATTCTGCGCCCAGGAAACCGCAGCCAGGCAAAAGCATATGCAGCAAAAGAAGCGATCAGCACCGGAATAACTGTTGCTGGAACAGCAATCGTTAGCGTATTCCAGAAGGCCTGTGACAATCCGGAGCCTTTTTGCACCGTTTCACTACCATCAGCCTGTTTCAGCTTGTATTCCTTACCGGAAAGCACATTATTATAGTTATCCAGCGTGAGATCCGGTGTCATCTTCCAACCTTGTATCTGTTCATTTACGGTACGTGCTCTACGATTCTCCCACATAAGCCGGCTGCCATCTGCCTTCACGCCAGCCTTCAGCTCATCATCTGTATAAGTTTTACCGTTCACCTCAATTGGCTCCCGAAGATCCACATCCTTGGATAGCTGAATCGTCTCTCCAGCCTTCCACTCCTGATGAGGAAAAGCTTTCCACCATCCAGTCTGCAGAATGTCAGCAGCCGGACGGAAGGAGGAAATAAATAGCCCAAGAGTCGGAAGCAGCCAAATAAAACAGATCACACCCAACACGATATTTACAACCGTTTTGCTGCCTTTTCTCTTCTTTTTACCAGCCATTAGAATCCCCCCTGCTTACGGAACTGACGTAGATTGATTATGATTACAGGCAGCACCGCGATCAGTAGAACAATAGCCAGCGTGGAGCCGTAGCCGAAATTACGGTACATAAAGAATTGCCGGTAGAACTGTGTAGCAACAACCTCTGTATCGTATTGACCTCCTGTCATCACCATGACGACGTCAAATATTTTCAACGTAAAGACGATAATGGTCGTTGTCACTGTCAGAATGGTTGATGAAATATATGGAATCATGATTCCAAAGAAAATCTTCACCTCATTTGCTCCATCCACTCGTGCAGCTTCCAAAATGTCGTCAGGAACCCCTTTGATTGCTGCCGAGAAAATCACCATTGCAAATCCCGTCTGCATCCAGATCAAAATAATAATGAGGAAAAAGTTATTCCACGGCTGAAGCATACTCGTCCAGGCTTGGGGTTCTCCCCCAAAATAAGTAACGATTGCGTTCAACAGCCCGATTTGTTCGTCACCCGGTTGATAGTAATATACGAATTTCCAAATGACTCCTGCCGCTACAAAGGAAATAGCCATCGGCATAAAGATGATCGATTTGGCGATTTTCTCATAGCTGCTGCGATCGGCAAGAATAGCAATTAAGAGCCCGAATGCTACACAAGCAAGCGTGCCAACGAATACCCAAAGTAAATTGTTACGCAATGCCGTTGCCATCAGATGATCGCTAAAGATCGCTGCATAATTGCTCAGACCCACAAATTTTTCTGAAGAAGCATTAAAAAAGCTCAAATATAATGTTCGCAGTGCAGGCAGGACCAGTAACCAGCCCAGAATAATCACTGCCGGACCAATAAAGATATAAGGCAGCACCTTTCGCCGGATATGATCAGGGTACTGCTCAACCGCCCACGTCAGCGTATAGTAAATCAGATAAACACCTAGAACTCCCCAGAGGACAGCCAGAACCGCTGTTAGCAGCGGATTTAATGTGGAATCCCGGAAGAATAAAAAGATTGCGCCGTTAACAACAATATTCGCTAACAACACAACTAGGGACAGCATTACCGCCTTCAGGCTGACGGTTGGCCTAGCTTGTGGTTGTGTTGGCATTTGTGGCTGTGGCTGTGATTGTGTACCCATATTAGCTCCAGCTCCTCCTATAAGTTTTGCGGAGCAAAACTCTTATCATAAGCATCGAACTCACTAGTTAGAAAACAAAAAGAGGGGCAGACAATCCTCTTTTCTCACTGCCCCTCTTTTTACTGTGCGCTTTAAATATTAGGTTAGTTGTTCCAGCCGGACTGGATTTGTTCCAAGGCTTGATCCAGTGTCGCTGTACCGCTCACATAGTCGGTCATCCCTTTCCAGAAGGTGCCTGCACCCACTTTACCTGGCATCAAATCAGAGCCATCAAAACGCAGTGTGGAAGCATCTTGAACCAACTTCGCCATCCGGCGATCAGATTCAGAGGTATACCAATCAAGGGAAGCATCATTCATAGGAGCAATTACGCCGCCAGATTGTACCCAGCTCTTAATCGACTCTCCAGTGGTGAAGAATTCCATGACTGCACGAACTTCTGGACGATCGTTGAACATAGCGTAAATATCACCTGCAACCAGCACTGGTTTACCATATTGCGCATCAATTGGCGGCAAGTAGAACCAATCATAATCCTGATCAACCTTTGCCGTTTCAGGGAAGAAGCTTGTAATAAAGTTACCGAGCATATTAAACCAGGCTTTAGGCGGATCAGTGAACATTGGCGCTGGGGCATCCCCGAAGGATGTCGTCACGATAGACTTAGCACCACCGTAAACATAATCCTTGTTAAGCCAAATTTTAGACATGATTTCAACAGCATTTTTTACTTCTGGTGAAGTAAATGGCAGTTCACCTTTTACCCACTTATCGTAGTTCTCAGGCGTAGTCGTACGAAGCATTATATTTTCGACCCAGTCTGTTGCTGGCCAACCCGTTGCAGCACCACTCTCAATGCCAATAGCCCAGGCAGGATCGCCATCCTTGGCAATTTGTTCAGTGAGTGCCATCAGCTCATCCCAAGTTTCAGGAACCTTGTAACCTGCATCATCAAATTGTTTCTTTGGATACCATACCAAGCTCTTTACATTACTGCGGTTCCAAATCCCCGCCATGATCTTCCCGTCTTTTCCGTCCATCGTAGACATATCGAGCCAGCTCTTGTTGTAATTAGCCGTCAATTTGTCTTGATCCAGCACACTGGTCAAATCGATAACCTTGCCCGTCTTAGCAATCGATGCCAGCAATCCCGGCTGCGGGAAGTCAGCGATATCAGGAGCATTTCCGCCGTCCACCCGAATATTTATTGTTGCTTCGAACTCCTTGGAGCCCTCGTATTGAATATCGATCCCTGTCTTCTCTTCAAATTCTTTAATGCTGCTCTCAAATTTCACTTGGTCAGCATCTACGAAGGGTCCAAACATGGTTACTTTAGTCCCTTTATATTCACCTTTCATCGCTAAATCTAACGGGGAACCCGAAGGTTCAGCACTTGGTGCATTTGTCGCTTTCTCGGTGTTATCTGCTGTTGGGCTGACTGTTGCCGCCGGTGGATCTGTAGGCGCCGCATTATTGTTGCCTCCGCCGCATGCGCTCAGCGTCATTGTGAAGGATAAACACAGTACTAAAGCCAACGACTTTTTACGTCCTGAGATCTTCTTCATCTTTTGTACATCCCCTTTAATGGTTATAGAGATAACATCTTATTCAATCATCCGGGCACCCTGGCATGTATTAGCAGCTTGTAGCAGATCACCTCCTTGCAAAGCTTTTCAGAAGACAGGTAAATATCCTAAAATCAAACTCCATCACAAATGTAATTTAATAATAGCGCTTACATTTTTTATATTATCATAATTAGTAACCGTTTCCAATCGGAAAATGAGATGTTTTTCATAAGAATTCATACTATTTTCTATCCTAACATTTAAATTTTAATTAAGACCGATACATGGCTCTGAAAAGCTTTTCAGAAGAAGGTCACAAAAATAAAGAGCCTTTATTTTTCCCGCGTGGATTCCCGCACAATCAGCTTATGCTCCATCTTTTCATTCAATACCTGGACACCACCTGTTGTGAGCAATTCATGCAGCATCTCCGCCGCACGATACCCTAACTCATAAATCGGCTGTGCAATCGTGGTCAGCTTTGGAATGAACATACTCGACATCCGCAAATTATCAAATCCAATCACAGATACCTGCCCCGGAACTAGAATATTACGATCCTTCAGATAAGAAATCGTCCCCATTGCAAATTCATCAGCAACACAGAAAACAGCGGTCAGCTCGGGATAATCAGTAAACAACTCATGCGCAGCTTGATAAGCGTGTTCGAACCTGTGATTGGCATATTTGCTCTTCACAATATTCTGCTGTAGTCCAAACTCTGTTAATGCTCTTACAAAACCCTCATAACGAGGCGGGCCAGATACGGAGTTATCATGGTTAAAACCAATCATGCCAATGTCCTTATGCCCTAAATCAATCAGAAACTTTACCGCATCGTAAGCCGCCTGTTCATCATCCACCTCCACAGATGGAATGTCGTACTCATCAGAATGCGAGGATACCAACACAAAAGGAATTCTACAACCGACTAATTTGTCATGTGTCTCAGGATAAAGGACATCACTGGCGAACACGATCCCATCCACCTGCTTCTCATGAAAGTTATCGATGTAAGACAACATCCGTTCTTTGTCGCGGTCCGTATTGCAGATCATTAAACTGTATCCGAGCTTGATGCATGCATCCTGCATTCCCCGAATAACCCCTGCGAAATACAGGTTCTCAATATCCGGAATCAGCAGGCCCAGTGTAAAAGACTTCTTGTAGATCAGGCCGCGTGCAAACGCATTTGGTTGATATTGCAAACGTTCTACAGCCTCCATCACTCGATTCCGTTTGCTCTCTACGACCGTATTCGGTGCATTCATAACCCGCGATACGGTGCTGATCGACACCTCCGCCATTCTGGCAACATCTCTTATGGTTGGCTTCATAACGATAACTTCCTTTTTTTCAGGTAACTTTTCGATGTGATTATAGCAAGCCCGTTAAGAAATAACAACAGATTTTTTAAAGCGCTTACATTTTATTTTAAAGACATACTTATTCCTTATCTAATCATTACAAAGCGCGTATAACTTACTTAAAGTGTGTATATAGTTTTATTACATGGTATACTAGGCGAGTAGCATTATTCGCAGCTACAAATACTGCTCTAGACTATCTGAGCGTTTATTATAGGAGGGATTACATTGAAGCAACAGCGCGATATTCGATTCTCCGTACTGGACTTAGCCTCTATTGTGGAGGGTGGCACAGCGGCAGACTCTTTTCATAACTCTTTAGCTTTAGCTCAACATGCTGAGGCATGGGGCTATCACCGGTATTGGTTTGCTGAGCATCACAACATGATTGGTGTTGCCAGTTCTGCTACCTCACTCTTAATTGGCCACATTGCTGGCGGCACAAAAAGCATACGCGTAGGCTCCGGAGGCATCATGTTGTCCAACCACGCACCACTTGTCATTGCGGAACAATTCGGGACCCTCGAATCCCTATATCCAGGACGGATTGATTTAGGACTGGGCAGAGCCCCAGGATCCGATCAACCGGCTTCCCGTGCGCTACGCCGTGGTCTCGGAAGCGACGGCAGTGACTTCCCCGAGCAGTTAAGTGAGCTCAGAGCCTACTTCGATCCTGCAGGTGCAGGATCACGACCGGCTGGGGTTCGTGCTGTTCCTGGTGAAGGCTTGAATATCCCCATCTGGCTGCTGGGCTCCAGCGGTTTTAGTGCTCAGCTGGCAGGGAAGCTAGGTTTACCTTTTGCTTTCGCCAGCCATTTCGCACCAGAATATTTACTACAAGCTTTACACATCTACCATAGTAATTTCCGTCCTTCAGCAGCACTCGACAAACCTTATGTGATGGTCGGAGTTGGCATTACAGCAGCCGATACCGTGAATGAGGCAAGACGACTGGCTACCTCGCAGCAGCAGCAATTCCTTAATATCATCCGCGGACGTACGGGGAAGTTACAACCACCGGTTGATAGTATGGAGGGGCTATGGACGATGCAAGAAAAAGCAGCCATGCTTGAGAAACAGCGTTACTCTTTCGCTGGTGATAAAGCAGCAATTAAAGAACGGCTTCAAGAAATCCTGCAAGAGACACAGGCCGATGAATTGATTGTTTCTGGTGGAATTTATGATCCTAACGCTCGTCTACGCTCTTATGAGATTGTAGCCGACGCTATGAAGGAAATCTAATTTATCATCATAATTAAGGCAAGACGATAGGTCTGGTATCGGGGTTTGAGCCCTATTCCAGATGTATGTCTTGCCTTTTTATTTTGCATTCATAATCGTTCTCAATAAAACACAATAAAAACAATGAATTACATAAAAATAAAGAGTTAAATAGAGAAAACTGGTGTAAACCCATTAATAGAATTGATATTTGATCAAATATGATGGATTTCCTTATAATATCCCATTTTTGTTTAGATATTATTTTGATTATACTTTAGTTATTCGCTATAACGAACGAATTGGCGGTATATCTCTACCCTCTCCTTCCACTTTCACGGAGATTCCTGTATACGCACAAAAAAGTGGTTCTGTGAGATACTACTTATTTCGACAATGTTTGATGAAAAATCCGATTAGAAGAGAAGAATTTGCCGGAAGCCCGCAAATGATGTCTACAAAATTTAATATGGGGTTCAGGAGAAAGGAGCGAGTAAAGTGAAGAAGAAATATCGCTCGGCTTTCATAGCTGCTTATATCCTGACTATTCTAGCAGGAGTCATCTGGCATGCTGGCGGAGTTAGTGCGCAAGATACCATTAAGCTTACGGTGAATTCGCATACGACAAGCACAGCCACCATGAACAATATGCAGCCTGGTGATGAAACGAACTCAGAATACACAATTATTAACGCAGGTAGTGAGGGCTTTAATTACTATGTGGACTTCAAATTCATCTCTGGAGACGCAGAATTATACGATATTCTCCAAATGACACTCGAAAAAGAGGGAGTAATCATCTATTCAGGGGTGATGAGTGAGGCTGCCGGAAGAGTTGCCATCGGTTCACTTGCCGGGGGAGAACAAAGTGTAATCCAAATGGATGTAATTTTCCCGTGGGAAGCAGGGAACGAATATCAAGGGAAAACCACCACTGTAGCCTTTGAGTTCTCCGCTTCTGGAGGACCGGAGCCATCCGCTCAACCTAGTCCTTCACCGACAGCGTCGGCCACAGCTCAGCCTACACCGGAGCCATCACCTACAGCGACTGCTACACCTACTGTAGCGCCAACTACGACACCTACTGCCACGGCTACAGCTACACCTGAAGCTTCACCGACCGCAACAGCTTCACCAACCACGACGGCTACTTCGCCAACGGCAACAGCAGCTGCCACACCAGGGCAATCAACGACGCCAACACCATCGCCAATACCTACAGCTTCACCAGTAGTAGATGAAATTAGTGTCACTGAAGCGCCGATCCCACTGGGTGGAGGCGATAATGAGCCGACAGCATCACCAAGTGCCGGCAGCCAAACTACCAGTGCAACACCGCAGCCAAGCAATGAAATCGCCCTGCCTGATGATGAGCTTCCACTGGGAGCACCAGAGGTTGGCAACAAGCTTCCAAATACCGCTGAGCCTTGGTATAACTTGATTCTTGCCAGCTTAGCCATTGCGGTACTCAGCGTGATTATCATGCGCAGATTGAAATCGAAGAAATAACCACATTTTGCAGCATAAGTCTGGAGGTGAGAGAGTATGAAGAAGCGTAATGGTGTCTTGCTAGCCGTGAAGCTAATCTTCATACTCTCTTTAGTTGTGTTGATTTACTCGGTTGTACAAGTGGTCAAAGCACCGCTCGAAGCTAAACAGGCTTTAAATGATTGGGCAAAAAAGAGGGAGGAAGCTGTCGCCCGCCCCCTTTCTGCCGAAGAAATCCCTCTTCCCATGGGAATGATCAGTTCAGCCAAGGAACAGCCGCACCCCGCTCATTCCTATTCAGAAGGTGAAATCATAGGAGAGATTCGTTTCCCCAAATTAAACAAAAAGATCGCAGTGCTAGAAGGCACGGAAAGCCCCGAGCTAAAAAAGGGAGCCGGACATTATAAAGGCAGCGCAGCTATCGGTGCCACCGGCAACAGTGTGCTCGCAGGCCACCGCGATACAGTGTTCCGTAATCTGGGAGAACTCGTCGCTGGAGATCTTATCGAGCTGGAAAGTACCGATGGGACTTTTACCTATGAAGTAACAGGCAGCACAATTGTTGACGGGGACGAACGTGGTGCTATAAAGCCAAGTGATAAGGCCATCCTCACATTGATTACCTGTTATCCCTTTTCATATGTGGGATCTGCACCGGACCGTTATTTACTTTCAGCGAAGTTAGTGAAACAAGAAATATTGCCGCATTAAACTTAAATATTACCTCAATCTTCTTCCTCAGGGATGAGACCTTATATGGAAAGTGATACTATATATATACAATAGTAAAGAGGAGATGACCCAAGGTGAAGAAAGAGGTTGTAGAACGGTTTATTTCGTATGCACAAATGGATACCCAATCGAATGAAGATAATGAGACTTGCCCATCCACTCCGGGACAGATGGTTCTGGCCCACAAGCTGGTTGAAGAGCTTAAGGAAATCGGCATGGAGGAAGTCCAGGTGGACGAGCATGGCTATGTTATGGCGACACTCCCTGCGAATACGGACAAGGATGTTCCGACCATTGGTTTTTTAGCCCATTTGGATACGGCGACTGATTTTACCGGAACGAATGTGAAGCCACAGATTATCGAGAACTATGATGGTCAAGATATTCTTTTGAATAAAGAGCTGAATGTTGTATTATCCACAGCGAGCTTTCCGGAGCTGGCGGAATACAAAGGCCACACCTTAATTACAACCGACGGCACGACCCTGCTTGGCGCAGATAATAAAGCCGGTATTGCTGAGATTATGACCGCCATGCATTACCTCATTCAACATCCAGAAATCAAACACGGCAAGATTAGAGTTGCCTTCACACCAGACGAAGAAATCGGCCGCGGGCCTCATAAGTTTGACGTAGCCGCTTTTAATGCTTCCTATGCTTACACTGTAGACGGAGGTCCACTCGGAGAATTAGAGTATGAAAGCTTTAATGCTGCGTCTGCCAAAATCTCAGTCTACGGCGTTAATGTTCACCCTGGGACTGCAAAAGGAAAGATGATTCATTCCGCCAAAATCGCCATGGCACTTCATCTCAGACTCCCTGCTGAGGAAGCGCCCGAATATACAGACGGTTATGAAGGCTTTTATCACCTAAGCTCTATAGAAGGCACACCTGAATTCAGCAAGCTACAATATATCATCCGCGACTTCGACCGTGAGAAATTCGAGGCACGTAAAGCATATCTCTCAGCTGTCGTAGAAGAATTCAAAAACATCCATGGTGAAGAGAACATCGTGCTTGAAATGAAGGACCAATATTACAATATGCGTGAAAAAATCGAGCCAGTGCGTCATATCGTCGATATTGCCCATGAGGCGATGGAGAACCTTAACATCACACCGATCATCCGCCCGATTCGCGGAGGTACAGATGGCTCGCAGCTTTCCTACATGGGCTTGCCGACACCTAATATTTTCACCGGAGGCGAGAATTTCCATGGCAAATTCGAATATGCGTCTGCGGACAATATGGTAAAAGCGGTAAATGTTATCGTGGAGATTGCTAAGCTATTCGAACAGAAAGCCTAAAGCATTATCCGCATCACTCCTTTAAAACACCAAAAAATCCCTGTAGAGGCCGATCCAGACCTCTCAGGGATTATTAATGTTCATAGGCTATCCGATTAGCATCTTTCTTCCGGCGGCGTGTCCTTCCAGATCACGTTTTCTCCGTAATTTTTACCCCAATCATACATCAATCGAAGGACGGGAAGCAGACTTTGGCCATATGATGTCAGGGAATACTCTACTTTTGGCGGAACCTCAGCGTACACTTTTCTTAGAACCAGCTGGTCCTCTTCGAGCTCGCGAAGCTGATTGGTCAACATTTTTTGCGTGATATGAGGAATTAGCTTCTTCAGCTCGCTGAATCGCTTTGTCCCTTCAAGCCCTAGATGCCAGAGGATAATCAGCTTCCATTTCCCTCCAATCACCGCAAGCGTCAATTCCTTCTCACAGTTAATTTCCTTCAAGTTTATGCGATCTTTAATCTCGGTTGCCATACCTAAAGCGCCTCCTCTCTCCTGTTATCATACTAACACAAAAACGAATAACCTCCTCATTGGAAGGCATTCGTTTCTGTACGCTCACTCTAAATTAGCATGCTTGCCGAACATTTGCTGATTCGTCTGCCCCGTCTTCTCCATCATTCGCAGAATAATAGCATCATAAAAGACCAACATCGTCTGTTCGAATAAAGAAGCCATCGGCTGGATCGTGCTGTAGCTTCCACTGGCCGGATCTTTTGGAGATCCCGGCAGCTTCACTGTGTAGCCCGCTAAACGTCCAACCGTCGAATCCGGCGCAATGGTAACGGCAACAACTTCTGCGCCTACCCCTTTGGCTTTCTCAGCCATAGAGATCAACCCTTTTGTCTCACCGGAACCGGAACCGAGGACTAACACATCCCCCTGTTCAATCCCCGGAGTCACCGTTTCGCCTACAACGTAAGCCTCTTTACCAACATGCATTAACCGCATAGCAAAGGCCCGTCCCATCAATCCAGATCTGCCCGCTCCAGCCACGAAGATCTTGTTGGACTGAAGCAGCAGCTCAGCCATTCGCTCAGTCTCTTCTTCATCAAGCTGAGATATGGAGCGCTGGAGCTCCTCTATAATTTGCTGCGCATATTTCATTGTAATCTTAAGCCTGACTAACTAGACGTTTCATTTCTGCTGCGGCAGCCTTTTGATCCGCTTCACCTGTGATGCCTCCGCCAACGATGACAAGATCAGGGTTCGCGGCGATCACTTCTGGAAGTGTGCTTAGCTTGATCCCTCCAGCGATAGCTGTTTTAGCCTGCTTAACCACACTCTTAATCGCATTTAAATCTGCAAAAGAATTTTTACCTTCCGCTTGATGGTCATATCCAGAGTGTACACAGATATAGTCTACGCCAAGTGCGTCTACTTCAGCCGCTCTTGTTTGGATATCCTTCACATTAATCAGATCAACTAGAATCTCTTTATTGGTTTTCTTCGCTTCCTCCACTGCACCTCTAATGGTAGAATCATCAGAAACACCAAGTACAGTAACGATATCCGCGCCCGCTTCCACAGCCTTCATCACTTCATATCCACCTGCGTCCATGATTTTCAAATCCGCCAACACAGTCAAAGCTGGAAAAGCCTCTTTGATTGCCTTCACTGCATGTAACCCTTCATTTATAACGATAGGTGTTCCAATTTCAACAATATCTATAAATTCGGCAACTTTTGAGACAACCTCTTTCGCTCCCGCAATGTCCACTAAATCCAACGCTAATTGTAATTTCATATTTATTTGCACTCCTTATTAATATATTTTAGTAAGTCATGTACAAATTGTAGTTCCTTACATCCCTTTAGGGAAGTAGGCACTTTATTGTGATGTAGTTACCTGGAGGATACTAATGTGCGGTTAAAGGGCTCTTTTCGACTTAAATTAAAAACGTTTTGTCATTTTTCTGTAAAAATACTGCATTTCCATGAAAGCTGTGCTAATATTACAGTTTGTTTATGAAATTTTAGGAAGTACATCATAATATAAGAAGGTGCACAATGAAGCAAAATAATCACCAGGAATTCAACCTGGTCAAACTGACCTGGCCGATTTTCCTCGAGCTATTCCTCTTTATGCTCATGGGCAGTGTGGATACTTTTATGATCAGTTCAGTGTCGGACGATGCCGTGTCTGGTGTCGGCGCAGCGAATCAGATCATTGCGATAGCAATTTTAGTCCTCAGTGTAATTGGTAACGGCGCAGCTATTGTGGTCTCCCAATATCTCGGTTCCAAAAAACCTCTGGAAGCCGCTCAAGTGACCGGCAATGCCATTACCCTAAACCTGTTAGTCGGCATTCTCCTAAGTACGTTTTTGCTGATATTCGGAGGGTCGCTACTGACTGCGCTGAATGTAAAAGGGGATATCCTCATTTACGCCAAAGCCTATATGAATATTGTTGGGGGCGGTATTTTTCTGCAAGCATTAATTAATGCTCTGGCGACTACTATCCGTACTCACGGTTTCACCAAACAGACGATGGTCGTATCCTTGCTGATGAATATCATTCACGTGGTGGGCAACTACCTGCTCATTTATGGTCATTTCGGACTTCCGGCGTTAGGTGTGGAGGGTGCGGCTATCTCAACAGTGATGAGTCGCTTTATCTGCCTGATCCTATTCTTCCTGCTGCTCTACAGAGTGATGGAGGTACGGGTGAAAGTAACCTATTACATTCATCTTTCTAAAAAATACGTGCTGCAAATTCTCAAAATCGGCATCCCGTCCGCTTTTGAATCCATCACTTATCAGTCGTGCCAGCTTGTATTCACACTGTATATTACTTATTTAGGCGCTGAAGCTATGGCTACCCGCCAGTACGCGCTTAATATTTCCAATTATATTTATTTATTCAGTGTAGCTGTCTCTATGGGAACTTCCATCGTTGTAGGACATCTCGTGGGAGCTAGACGACCTGATGAAGCCTATAAGCGTGTATTCACCAGTGTAAAGTGGGCGTTGCTGGTTACCGTAATAATAGATGCTGTGGTGATTTTCTTCCGGGTACCGCTATTCGGGCTTTTCACAGACAATGAGAACATCATTAGGATGGGGGCGCAGGTCATATTGCTTAGCTTCTTCCTGGAAACCGGGCGCACAACCAATCTGGTTATCATTAACTCTTTACGCGCCTCGGGCGATGCCAAATTCCCTGTATATATGGGACTGATCTCCATGGTCTGCATGAGCTTACCTCTTGGTTATTTCCTGGTGTTCCAACTTGATCTCGGGTTAGCCGGCGTGTGGATTGCTACTGCGGTCGATGAGTGGGTAAGAGCCGTCATTATGTATTTCCGCTGGAAGAGCCGAGCTTGGGAGAAACATGGACTTATCGAACACGAAGCTCCAGAACACTGTACACCTTCCGCTACTCCTGCAGCTGTAAATTAATATGTATATACAGAGGGTTCTTTAAGGTCATATCAGATCTTAAGGAACCTTCTATTTATTTACGCCAACATTACATAAAATTTGAGAATGAAGGAACCATTCTACGTTACAATAGATAGAACATAATTCACAAAGCTAAAGGAGAGAACTTCATGCCGGAGGAAACCGGAATCCATGAGTTACTGACGCTCAAAACGATTGCGGAGACTTTAAACAGTTCCAATGAGCTCAGACCCATGCTCGACACAGTCATGGGCAAGCTGCTTGAGTTAACCGGAAACACTGCAGGCTGGATCTTCCTGAGCGAAGAATACATGGAATATGAGTGTGCCGCTGATCGAGGCCTGCCACCTGCACTACAGCGCGACAATAAACAACCAATGCAGTGCGGAAGCTGCTGGTGCCTAAGCCGCCTATGGGACGGTCGGCTCGAGCATGCCGTTAACATTCTAAGCTGCAAGCGGCTGAGTAACGCCAGGCAGTATAACTGGGGCGACACGCTGGGCATCACCCACCACGCCACCGTCCCGCTGCATTCAGGTGAGCGTTACTTGGGACTTATGAATGTGGCCGCACCAGGCAAAGCACATTACGCCGACAGCGAGCTGGCTTTGCTGCAATCCGTGGCTTTGCAAATTGGCAGTGCTATAGAACGGATGCAGTTATATAGCACCGAGCAGCGCCGCGCGAATCTGTACGCCAAATTAGGCGAATTCAGCGCAGCTTTAAATCTAACCGCCAACCAATGTATCTCGCCCAGTATTCTGATCGAGAAAAGCGCCGCCCTGATTGGCGACTATTTCGATTGGCCCTTTGCAGCGATTATCGGGCAGCATGAGGGACAATTCGAAGTCCATGCTGCCTATGCGGCTAATATAACGCCGGAAATAGCTCCCTTCGAGCTCTCGGATTCTTTTAAAGTACGTCTAGGAGATATCACAAAAGGACAACGCTTTGCGACATTAACCCCTGATGAAGAGCAGGAAATTACGAAGTCCTGCTGTTCTGAACAACCTGTCGCGGAGCGTGTCGTGATGCTCGCTGTGCCCTTTCGGCAGATTGCCGCACAAGGTGCAGGAATTCTACTGATCACCTCACCCAAAGCACTAGCTTCCGCAACTGCGGATGGAGAGGTGCTTGAGGCTGTCGCTGAGCATATTTCCGCTACATTGGAAAGTGCTCAGCTTGGAGAGAAACGCCGCGAAATTGCGCGTCTTGACGAGCGGAATCGTCTGGCCCGTGACCTGCACGACTCCGTGAACCAGATCCTCTTCTCCCTCTCAATGACCGCCAAAGGCGTGGAAAGTATGCTGAAGCAGGAGCATATCTCCCATCCTGCTACTGAGGCTGTCCGCGATATTCAAGCTTTATCCCAGTCTGCACTCAAAGAAATGCGTGCATTAATTATGCAGCTTCGGCCTGCCGGACTGGAAGCCGGTTTATTGACTGCGCTGCAGGCTCATGGCCAGCAGCTAGGGCTGCTGATACAGACGCAACGGAGTGGTGTTCACGAACTTCCCCGCAACGTGGAGGAAGGGCTGTGGCGCATTGGCCAAGAAGCTCTCAATAATGTACGAAAGCATTCCGGAACCTCTAAAGCGGAGGTATCTCTGCATCTGAATGCAGCCGAGGTGGTACTGAGCGTTGCCGACCAAGGTAAAGGCGGAGCCAAACGGCGTTCTAACACAGACACTAATGAATCTCTTGGTCTGCATATTATGAAGGAAAGAGCAGAAGCTCTCTCCGGTCGTATTCATATCCACAGTGTGGAAAATCAGGGCACAACGGTTGAGGCAACCATACCTCTGCCCATCCAATCTACATGAAGTCGGGTGATCATAAATGACGATAAACTTATTATTAGTAGACGACCATGCAATGGTACGCCGTGGGCTGCAAGTATTTCTCTCCACACAACCCGATATCAAGGTTATCGGGGAGGCCTCCAACGGCCGCGAGGCACTGGAAAGAACAGCCGAATTGAACCCGGATGTCGTATTAATGGATTTGCATATGCCCATTATGGACGGCATTGAGACCGCTCAAGCGCTGAGGATCTCCCACCCGCAGGTCAAGGTCATTGTATTGACCTCCTTTTCGGATCAGGATCATGTACTCCCGGCTATCCGCGTAGGAATCAAAGGCTATTTGCTTAAAGATATAGAACCAGAAGCGCTGGTAGTTGCGATCCGTAAGGTACATAACGGGCAAGTGGAGCTACATTCACAGGCTGCCAGCCAACTGATGAATCTAATGGCGACTTCTACACTAGAGCAAATGGAACTTAATACTTCCGATCCGAACGGCCCAAACACAACACCTGCTGCGATCACCGGATTAGAGCTTCTTACCCCACGCGAGCAAGAAGTATTAGACCTGATTGCGCTCGGTATGAGCAACAAAGAGATTGCCAGCAAGCTGGTCATCACCGAAAAAACCGTTAAGACCCATGTCAGCCACGTTCTCGGAAAGCTAAACTTAGCGGATCGGACTCAGGCTGCCATTTTCGCATTGAAAGGCGGCTATAACGCCTAGAATCAAAACTCCTCTACAACTTTAGTCTTAGACGCTCAGCACAATGGCTGAGCGTTTTTATTATGTATGTTCATTCCATGTGCTGATGTTAACAGAGGCCGATTCAACTATCATTGGTTTATAGCAACTGACCTCACATAGGAGTGGATACAGATGAAAGTGATGATCCTGACAGGCAGTAATCGAAAAGAAGCAACCAGCACGAAGCTGGCAGAACATGCTGCCCATTTCATTAGTCAGCAAGGAGAAAAGGTTACCGTGTTTGATCTCTACAAACGCCCACTTCCCTTTTATTCACCAGACGAGGTTTACACAGAGCATGAACATTTAAACGAGCTTAAACAAGAGATGTTAGCAGCGGATGCAGTAATCTTGGTTACTCCGGAATATCACGGCTCGGTAAGTGGCGTATTAAAAAATGCGATTGATCATCTAGGCCAGGCGCATTTCAACGGTAAAGTTGTGTTATCCGCCAGTTCAGCCGGGGGAGCGGTAGGGATAAGCTCTTTACTTCAATTGCAAGCCATCGTACGCAACCTGCACGGCATCAATACACCAGACTGGATCTCCATCGGTGGACTGCAACGCAAGCGTTTCGAGGTCGGGTACGACGGATACGAGGGTGGGCAAGAAATCGAAGATCGCATCCACCTAGTATTAGAAGCATTCCTGAACTTAGCCCGCAAAATTGGCAGACCGGCAGGTGCTATCCAATGATCAAAGGACTATATGAAGCACATTTACCAGTAAGCAATCTTGAAGTATCCATCGAATTTTATGAAAAATTAGGTCTGAGAATGGCTTGGCGGGATGAAGAAACTGTATTCTTCTGGATCGAGGAAGGTCGAAGCTGGATTGGTCTTTGGGAAGGCCAGGAGGTCCAAACCCCATACCATCCGTCCTTGCGGCATATTGCCTTCCGTGTCACTTACGAGGATTTGAAGCAATCACTGCAATGGCTGGAATCGATTGGTGTAGAGGCTGTTCCGTTCCGCAACCGGACTTCTGTTGAGCCTTTTATCCGGGCTTATCAAGGAAATGCTTCTGTCTACTTCAACGACCCTGACGGCAACAGCTTGGAATTTATGTGCCACGTAGAGGTTCCTGAACATCTGAAGAATATCTCAGAGAACATAACCTTAACGGAATGGGAGAAATTACTGCACAGTAAATAAAATACTCAAACAAAAAAACAGCTGCTCCCGTCCAAGGGTCCAGCTGTTTGAGTATATTAGCTTCTTCGATTACTTAATCGAAATGCCCTTCTTCATGGCCTTCATGTCTGCATTCGTATTCACAAGCGTTGGCAGTATCTTCATACTTCTAGTCATGGGAGAGTTGCATTGCCAGCAGGTAGGTACATATTGAAAGGCGAAATTATCGCGCATCCAACCTGTGCAACCTTCCTTGGTACAGGACCAAATAGCTGTGTCTTCTTGCGGAAGTTCCTCCAGTGCTTTTTTACGAAAATACATAAGTACCCCTCCTTGGATCGAATCGAGACGATATCGCTACCCTATTAGGGGCAGATTCATACTATGAAAATAAAAAAAGCTGCCCTCAACTTGTGTTAAGGGCAGCCTGATTTTTAAACTACAGTTTTACAACGTTTTCGGCTTGTGGTCCACGAGCGCCTTGAGTTACGTTGAACTCAACGCGTTGGCCTTCGTCCAAAGATTTAAATCCGTCGCCTGTGATTGCGGAGAAGTGTACGAATACGTCGCTTCCACCTTCAACCTCGATAAAACCGAATCCTTTGTCTGCGTTAAACCATTTCACTGTACCTGTTTGCATGATATTACCTCCAATATTTTATTTAACACATGTCCTTTTATTCCTACGTAGTGTACGAACAAATAAAAATTCACACATTGGAAAAGGACTCATACGCACAAATGATAACCTTTTACAATATGTGAATTAAGGGTTAAATTTATGATTGATTTCATTGTACCACACTAAATCACTAAAAGCAATGCGTATGCCTATTTAATTTTCACTCCGGCTCTTATTGCCTATAAACAGCAGCAGCCGAGCCGGACGAACACCCATGTTAGTCGATATAACCTGCCAATCCTTTATCCATCAAGTAATCCATTTCTGCATCAAGAATGGTCTCTACTGTGATTTCATCCAGCTTCACATCACGTTGGGCAGTGACATAGTCGACCAGATCATCGCTGTCGATGTCTACCTCACCCTTGGCGTTCGCCTTGGCCTTATTGATAAAGGTCTGTTCATGCTTCAATACTAAGCGGATGATTTGCGGATCCACTTTGGTTTTGGCAGATAATACATTTACTAGCTCCTGCTCATTTACTTTGTCACTCATTTTTTAAATTTCATCTCCTTACAATTATTACACAATCATTGTAGCATATTTCGCGCTTTAACGCGTCATTACGCGAAGTATACCGCGGTTTATTCACACTTTTCTTATCATCCCAACGTCTATAACGTTCCACTTGAAGTAAGTTATTTAATAAAAACAGTTGTGAGGAACATTGACTTGTGCCAAAATATAAAAAAAGTGTTGGACCAAATGAATACTAGAAAAGGCGGTTGAATTCATGAGCTCTGTATCTACCCAGCAATTAGACACAAACAGCAACAAGGCACATCGTTATATCGAAGACGTATACGCACAGGTTGTTGCGCGTAATCCTTTTGAGCCCGAATTTCATCAGGCCGTAAAGGAAATCCTTGAATCTTTGCTTCCAATCCTCGCTGCTGAACCTAAGTATCAGGAAAATGCCATTCTGGAAAGATTGGTTGAGCCAGAACGTTTGATTATGTTCCGTGTTCCTTGGACAGACGATCAAGGTAAGGTCAGAGTTAACCGTGGATATCGTGTACAGTTCAGCAGTGCAATTGGACCTTACAAAGGTGGACTTCGTTTTCACCCATCCGTTAATGCTAGTATTATCAAATTCCTTGGTTTCGAGCAAATCTTCAAAAATGCTCTTACCGGCCAACACATCGGCGGAGGTAAAGGCGGATCCGACTTTGATCCTAAAGGTAAATCCGAAGGCGAAATCATGCGTTTTGCACAAAGCTTCATGACTGAATTGCAAAATTACATCGGTCCTGACCAAGACGTTCCTGCAGGAGATATCGGTGTAGGTGGTCGTGAGATCGGCTACATGTACGGACAATACAAGCGGATCCGCGGAGGATATCCGGCTGGCGTATTGACTGGTAAAGGTATTGGTTACGGCGGAAGTCAGGCTCGGACAGAGGCTACTGGTTACGGTACAGTTTATTTCGTAAACGAGATGCTGAAAGCAAAAGGCCTTTCTTTTGAAGGAAGCCGCGTTGTTGTCTCCGGTTCTGGTAACGTAGCGATCTATGCGATCGAAAAAGCTGTACAGCTAGGCGCTAAAGTCGTAGCTTGTAGTGATTCCGCCGGATATATCTATGACGAAAATGGGATTAACCTCGAAACTGTCCGCCGCCTGAAAGAAGTCGAAAGAAAACGGATTAGTGAATATGTGAATGAACATCCTAACGCTGTGTATACTGAAGATTCCACGCAAATTTGGACCATTCCTTGTGATATCGCCCTTCCGAGTGCTACTCAGAATGAGATTGATGAAGCCATGGCATTGAAACTGATTGAGAATGGTGTAAAAGCAGTAGGCGAAGGTGCCAATATGCCGTCCACCCTTGAAGCTATTCATCAGTTCCAACAAGCTGGCGTACTATTCGCACCTGCTAAAGCTGCTAATGCTGGCGGCGTAGCTGTCTCTGCGCTTGAAATGGCACAAAACAGCATGCGGTTGTCCTGGAGCTTTGAAGAAGTAGATACGAAGCTGCATGAAATCATGGTTTCCATCTACGAACAATCTGTAAATGCATCCGAGCAATATGGACAGTCCGGCAACCTTGTTGCAGGAGCGAACATCGCTGGATTCAAAAAAGTGGCCGACGCTATGCTGGCTGAAGGTGTAATCTAAATAAATTACCGGCGCTCTAGTCACGAACGCCCGACATACAAAAGTCCCCGTAACCGGTCAGCAAGAATCCGGTTACGGGGACTTTTTGTGTGTCTAAGCGTTCCATCCGGGGATCTTCCGCAAATCCCCGTCCCAAATCGATTGAGTACTCTCCACAGTCGTATCGTGGGGTGAAGAAGCCGTACGAATGTAACAGGAATCTATTCCTATCGTTAGCGCCCCTGCAATATCGGTACGGGGATCATTCCCGATCATGATGGCCGAACGCAAATCCGCTCCATAATGTTCAACTAAATAACGATAAAATAGCGGATCCGGCTTACTCACTCCTACTTCGGAGGAAATGGCAATGCCATCGAATAAAGGAAGAATACCCAGCATCATTAATTCTGCTTCTATAAAGGTTTTCTGGCCATTGGAGAGCAAAAACACCTTTTTGCCACGTTCTCTTAATGTTTGCAGAATTTCAACCACACCCTCATAAAGTGAGATATGGATCATCGATAATGTCCGCAGCCATCTAACCGTTTCATGTAACCACGCTTGATCCGGTTCCCCACCCAATTGACGGGCCACAGAACGAAACACATCCTCCATTACGAAATCTGGATACTGACAATTCCGTGCGGCTTCGGCGAGCTGTAAATCCCTCTCCCGCAGAAATTGTGCCTGTAGCTCACTTCCTGTTATGGACATCCCCTGATATCCGAAATGGAGCGATAATCGATCCCATACCTCCTGCTTCTCCTCATCTGTCTGAATATCGATTAATGTGCCATACAGGTCGAAAATATAAGTCTCGTACATCCACCGTCTTCCTTCCTATTATTCTCTCTGTGTTTTATCCCTTAGTACCATTGCCATTGTCGGTGGTTGTCTGGCCCTCCTCCATCCGGTTTGACACCTTTTGATAGAGATAGGAGATACCGAGCAAGCAGATACCAAAGCTGGCATAGGCTATGATTTTGCTGCCAGTATTCAGCAGACCCAAATCATAGAGCAGCAGCTTGCCCGTGGCCAGCAGCGTTAATCCAAGGCCGAAGCGCCGGATGTACACATACCTTTTGCGGAAGCCATACATGATAAATAGAACGGCTAACAGTAGATAAATGAGACTAAAAATTAACCCTGCATCACTCAATTGCAATTGCACTCCTAAGAAAGCGGTGATAATGCCAAGTAAATAAATCGCCATGAAAACAGGATAGATCTCCATACTCTTAAACTGACGATTCAGCGCTGCAATCAGCAGATCACGTCCGCTAAACCAAACAAAGATATTAAAGATAATCAGTACGGCCAGTGCGATATAATCAGCTGCTGTATTTTGCGCGAAATTATTTTGCAGACTTGGCAGTCCTACTGTAATCACTATACAAATGACGTAGCCAATCCCAAACAGAAGTCTCACAAAATATTTAACAATCGTGTCATACAGCACCTTCACCTTTGGCAGCACGTAAGCCAGAACCAAGGTCCATACAGCGGACAGCAGCAAATTATAGAAGGTTCTATGCGCAAAATCCTCCGGTACAACCAGATGATACAATCTTCCCGATTCATACAAGCCGTAGATCCAGAAATTTAATAACGCCGCATATTTGAACCACAACGCTAAGGTGATTTCATAAGGTTCGCTGCGCTGAAGAGCATCCTTACGGTTATGCTGAACAGCATACAACACCGCGACAATCAGCATGCCTGCTGTGATAAAGACATATTTTAGCGGGAAGTAGACATCTCTAAAATTCGTCCATTGATAGTCTGCAACCCACTGCGTCGGTACATTTAGACAGAAGAATACTACAAGGCAGAGCATCATAATGCCCCAGCCCGCCCTTTCCATCCCCTTAAAGCGGTTCAGATTGCCATACAGCGTAAGAACGACGCCCTCAATCAGCCAACCGATGGACCACCAAGCCGCTCCAAATTGAAATGGAATCATCAATATGCCGAAGGTCAGTGAAGTGGCATAGAACAGCAGCATGCTTTCTTTTTCCTGTGGCATCAGCTTCTCAAGCCCTCGACCCAGACCGAGATACAGCAGGCAGAAAAGCAACGCCAGTGCTCCATTGTAATCCTTCAGTCCTGCATCCATAAATAAAATATACAAGGTGAGACAGCTAATAAACGTATTACATCCTAAGAGAGAGAAATCCCACCAGGACAGCTTGGAACGATATTTGAACGGGTACCACAAGGTAATTCCCAGATACATCGCAAAAGTCAAAACAGCATAACACATATTAATTCCGTTGCTATCCGACAAAGCTATTAATATGAGCATGGAGGGTGTATTAAATAAGTAGCTGATATAATTGACAACGTTCCAGCGTTTGCGGAAAGAAATCAATAAGATGAATAAATTCAATAAAAACAAGTAACCCATAGCCACATAAACCGCGTTGCCCGAAAGGCCAAACGCCCCCAGATAAGAGTATAAGGGCAGATATCCTCCGATTAAGCCCAGCGCACAAATACTCCGTGATTCATACCTTAAAGACAGGAGTACCGCAGTTAAAGTAACGAGTACAGACAAGGATAACCCTACATATATACTAATAATATCAAGCAGAAAATAGCTATAAAAAATAGAGCCATACAGCACCGAAATCCCGCCGCCAAGCAGCCCTAAAGCGAAGGTGCCTTTTCCTTTGCGGTATAACCACTCCCCGCCTCCCAGCATCAATAATCCCAGTAGAAAAAAAGCGCTTCCCTTCATATAACCTGTGAACCAGTTGGAATAGGTATACCGGAAGCCTGCCCCCACCGCCAAAATCAACAGTAGAATACCCAGCTTGTTAATCCAGCTTAGTCCAATCTTCATTTCGATCTGATTTTGTTTTCTTCGGCGCTTAAGCACCTCTTCACTGATCTCTTCCGAAGCAAAATCATGTAATCCATTATCCATGCCCGAGTTGAGGCGAAGCTCCGCTTCCCTCAGTCTCTGCCGCTGTGCCAGCACACGCTCATTTAATTCTGCCGCCAACGCCCCGAGTCGACTGGATATCTCTGCTTGTTCCTCACCCAGCTGCCTGGAGGCTGTGTGGTACAGCTGCTGAATATGGCGTTTCGTCTCCACTTCAAAAGCCGTCAGCCGATCCGTATGAGCGTGGCTTCTAGAGGCAAAATAAGTTTGCAGCTTCTGCCTCGACACTTTTAGAATGCCCAGCTTTTCATCTAAAATTTGTTCCGTTAGCGCAACTCTTAGCTCAGTATTCTCTTCTTGAAGCTTACCTACCTGAGTCTTTAGCTCGACCAAAGCGAGCTTATGCTTCTCATATTGCTTCTTCAAGTATTCATTCTCGTTGACCAGATCGTGACTTTCATATTCCGCGATCAGAGCCTCATATTCCTTAATCAGCCCGTCCTGCTGTACCTTCATGAATCTCAGTCGATCTTTGAATGACTCCATAGCGCCTCCTTATGTGAGCGATTGTTAATACTTACATATTACTACATATAGCTGGGGGGTCTTATGCTTTTTTTATATTTGCAGTGAATGAAGATTACAATCGGGATGCAAAAAAACTGCAACATTTTGGAGGGGTGTCCCGTCAGAATAATAACAACACTAACAAAAGATTTTAAAAGGAGCTCACAACCATGAACAACATTTTAAAAACAAGTACAGTTCTTTTAACTTTGTCCCTAGCACTTTCTACAGGAGCAGCTTATGCTGCACCCACCACAACTTCTGCTAAAAATGAGGCTACACAAACCTCCGCTAGCGTTAATCAAAAGACGTTTGCGATTGAAATCAACGGATCGACTATTAAAGAAACAGGCTTCCAAAGCACAAGCGGTAAAGAGCCGATGGTACCACTACGTTCAATTACTGAAGCCCTTGGATTTGAATTAACCTGGAATGCACAGAATAAATCCGTTGAACTTATCAATGGCGCTGTATTCACTACAGTGAAAGCTGGAGAAGACCGTTATAGTATCAACAAAATGAATACAACACTTGGAACTGCACCACAATTGGTTGACTCCACTTTGTATGTCCCAGCTTCCTTTTTAAGCGAAGTAATTCATCAAAACATGACTGTGAAGGGAGATTCCATTGTGATCAACACAAATGCCGCCGAGCAGCACATGACTAAGACTGGTGTGATTACAGCAGTCTATGATGGTGGTAAATACCAATCCGTTCAAATCCAAGGTGTAGGTACGGATGGAATCGTATTAAATGTAGGGGAAGATACGGCTATTGAGATGGCTGACGGCACTAAAATTGCACTCAAAGATCTCCATATCGGGATGACAGTAAAAGCAGAACACTCCATGGTCATGACTATGAGTCTTCCGCCACAAACACCAACTTACAAAATCACCGTTCTGGATAAGCAAAAACAAGATGATCTTCTAGGTACTGCTGGTACTATTGAAGAAGTTCAAAAAGACGATAAGGGAAATATCAGTATCACTGTTAAAGGTAGTGGCCTGAGCGAATTGTCACAAAAAGAAGTAGTACTGCGCATTAGCGAAGACACAGTGCTCATTAACAAAGACGGCGAAGCTGTTAAAAGCAGCGAGCTTGTTAAAGGCACAAAAGTTATCGGATTCTACAGCCCAGTGCTGACCAGAAGCCTGCCACCCATCGGCACAGCTGTCAAAGTTGTAGTAGATTCTGCACAACAATAAGAGAGAGACTGGAATCTTATTAAAAAGATTCCAAAGAGACATTAAAACAGCGATCCTTCCGTTATGGGAGGATCGCTGTTTTGCGTTATAGACTATAGGTTGGCTGACTCGCTTCAGCCGATTTGTGAGGTAAACGAAAGCCGGCTGAACGCTTGGTCACACTTTTACTTGCCTTGCTGCAGAGTTTGGGATGATCATAATCGCGAGCCTTACGGACCCAGCTGACGTTATTTGCGAATTTTCTGCCTTCAGAGCAGCGTTTCGGACTCCAGCGCCACTATTCATTAAAAAGAGGGGCATATTCGATGTTTTTTATGCCAATAGCGTCAGTGGGGTCCGTTAGAATTACAAATGTGGTAAAAAGCTGCGTTAACGGTCAGCTGTGTCCGATAGCAGAGCAGATTATAGTTACTTCGTTCGCGCAACTTCACTCGAGTTGTCCGAAGTTGGAGGTCTAGCTCATGAATCGCTAGCCAGTATCAATTGCATCAACGCTAATAAACGCTCCAAGTTAACAGGCTTACTGAGATAATCTGTTGCCCCTGCCTGAAGGATTTTAGCCTTATCTTCCTTCATCGCTTTTGCAGTCAGTGCAATGATGGGAATATCCTTCTTTGCGGGCATTTGTCTGATCCGATTGATTGCCTCATACCCGTTCATCACTGGCATCATAATATCCATAAGAACGATATCTATAGAAGCCGCTTGCTCCAGTTCATACAGGCCGCTCTCTCCGTTAGTAGCTGTAGTTACATGCAGCCCGCGCTTTCTTAGGGTATTTGATAAAGCGAACAAATTCCGTTCATCATCATCTACGATAAGTACATGCTTTTGATTTAGAGAAGTGAAGTCAGTACGTATATCCTCAGCCGTTGTAGCGGCAAGTACCACTCCACTCCCGATCTCTTGAATAACAGTCGCTTGATCAGCCACTTCCTCAAGGCTTGGAGCCTCAAGCTGCAAAGGCAAATACACTGTAAAGACACTGCCCACACCCTCTTGGCTCTCCAGCGTAATTCTACCACCAAGTAAGGTTGCCAGCTCTCTGGATATGGATAAACCAAGCCCAGTTCCCCCATATTGACGTTCTGTATTTCCATTCGCCTGTTGAAATGCTTCGAAGATGATGGACTGTTTGTCTTCTGCAATCCCAATTCCAGTATCCTTGATGGCGAAGGCAATAAATACCCCAACACCCAAATCTGCCAAATCCAGCAGCTCGTCCTTAGTTGCTAAACGGATTTCCAGAGTGACTGCACCTTCCGCTGTAAACTTAAACGCATTGGACAGCAGATTTATAATAATTTGCCGCACCCTTTGAGCATCCGAATAAAACAACGGGGGTAAGTCCTCTCCTAGCTGTATGTGCAAAGGAATCTCTTTTTTATGAGCAAGCTGGCTGAAGTTCTGAGTCATCGCCTCCGGAATCTCCGATATATTTATCGCTTCAATTTCAATATTCAGCTTCCCCGCCTCAACCTTGGACAAATCCAGAATGTCATTAATCAACGCCAACAGATCTTGTCCCGAAGAATGAATAGCTTTTGAGAATTCAATATCCTCTTCACTTAAGGCTCCCGACTGGTTCTCCATAAGAAATTCCGAGAGCAGCAAAATGCCGTTAAGCGGAGTTCGCAGTTCATGAGACATATTAGCCAGAAACTCCGACTTATATTGTGAGCTTTGCTGCAATAACTCTGCATATTGACTAAGCTCCGTTCGTGCTTTTTCTGCCTCAACTGACTTTTGTTCTGCAAGCAGATTCTTATCTTCCAGCTTTCTATTCGTTGCATGCAGCGTCTCTGTCTGGATCTGCAGCTCCTCTGACTGAGTTTGTAGTTCTTCCGTATATACTTGAAGCTCTTCGTTAAGACGTTGAGATTGCTCCAGCAGCTGATCGATTCTCATACTGCTAATCGTGCTGTTAATGGCAGAGCCAAACGCATTCGAAATAGATTTCAAGAACCTGATCTGCAGTTCCGTAAGTGGAGCAAAGGAGGCGATTTCCACCACAGCAACTACCTCACCTGAAAAAGAAATTGGCAGCAGCAACAGCGACTTCGGTACAGAGGCGCCTAGCCCGGACTCAATACTGATATAACACTCCGGCAGCTCCTGTACATGCATCAGACGTGCCTCTTTAGCACATTGTCCAACTAGTCCTTCACCGATATAGAAGGTCTGCGAATCCGGGAAATTGCTGTTTCCGGCAAAAGTAGAGACTCTTTTTAAAAAGTCCTGCTCATGTTCTTGTGTCCGCACATATAAGGAACCATATGGATAATCAATAACTTCTGCTGTTTTGCCAAGAAAAATGTCCCCCAGTTTCGGAATTTGTGTTATACCCTGATACCTAGCCAATAAATCGTTTGCGTTATCCTGAATCCATATCCGCTCTTGTTGCATGTCTATCAGATGATTCGTTGCTATGCTCAGATCTCTAATTTCATCATTTGTGGTAATCTCTATCCTTGTCTTCTTATCCTCGATAGAATCTAAACCCACAATCGTATGGGTAACTTTATGAATCGTACTAACGATGGCACGTGAATTGATCCATGAGGCAATTATGGAAGTAACAGCTATAAATGCCCAAGCAATATAAAGAAGCTCAAGCAGAAATTTATTCTTGTCTGCTTGTCTAGCTATCAGGCTGTTAGTGTTCTCATTCATCGTCTCGCGGTAAGCGCTGATTTGATTACGAATCCGGTCCATTTGATCTTTGCCATCGTCTGAATTGAAGTATCTTAGGATCTCAGCTTCCTGTCCCTCTTTTTTTAACTGGATCAAATAATCACCAGATTGCTTGATCCACTGTTTAATATCACTTTCGATACCCACAAGTCGCTGAAGCTGAAAGGAATCATTAGCAGTCAGCACGTAAAGCTTATCATAATTAGCTTCCCATTCAGCCTTACCCAAATTGTAGGGCTCCAGATACTTGTTATCGCCAGTGATGACATATCCACGTTGGCCCGTTTCCATATCTAAAACATTCTTTTCGATCAGATTAGCCAAATTAGTAATCTCTCGGTCCTGATGAGAAATAAAGCTGGTCTCCCGCTGCAGCTCATTAATTCTTCCATGCATGACAAAAACAAATCCTAATAGACAGATCACGATTAAAACTGTAATTGACAGTATTTTATACTGCAATGTAAATCGGCGTTTGTTCACAACTAGCCCCCGTCCTGTCTTCTAACTATAAACCCCTTCCTATTCTACATCATTACAAAGGATTACTTGAACTACGGCTTTATTTATTCTTCTATGTAAGTTTTGGCTGTGGCTAATTTAAACAATTTCAGCAGGGTTGAAACACTTGTTTTTCCCGGAATAAAAAAAAACCCACAAGTGCCTTTCACCTTGAAGGGTTACCTAAATATCTAACTTAGCAAATACAAGTTTTCTTCTTCACACCAAGCTTCCCAGACTGTTCAACCTTAGCAATATAATCAACAGCCATGGGAACTTTACAAGCGGTTTGTCCCATGTTCACCTGGACCTTACCTATACCTGCTGCGATCTTTGCTGTCTCCTCATGCAGTTCTGTGATACTGCTGCCCACCATAATTACGAAAGTATTCATCGTATAACGGACACGATTTCGCTCCTGATGAATAGTAGCACCCACTTGTTGTAACAACTCCCTAATCTCAGCAATGTCCAGCTTATCATCCGGTGTAATTGAAATGTAATTGGCATAAGTGCTCCAGCCGCAAATAGCTATTAGTTCATCTGAGGAACGAATCCACTCTCTCGCAAGTTCCAATCCATATGGACTCTCTGCGGCGAGAGGGGATACTATATATTCCACTACCGCATGCCAGTTGGCCGCCGAAGCCCAGCTTTGAAGCTCTTCCTTCGTCATAGTCTTAGGATTGACCGTTAGCCCAGCCAAATACATTGCATCGTAATTGCCTGTCTGATACAAAGCCCTTGCCAGACTCTGATCTTTTTTCACATCCTTAACCAGCTTCTTCATATCTCCTACCTTTACTCCAAATAAAGGTTCCACAGCGCCATGTCGTAAAAAGGTATGTTTCGTCTGCTCTGTACCCATCTCCTCAAGCTTGCTCATCACTTCATCAACAGTCAGATTCATTAGGACACTCCTTTATCTTCAATGTTCTTATCCCTTTACTGTTTCTCTTATGATCGGTTCACGACCTAACGTAACTCTGTTCTTCCCTGTATTCTTAGAGTGATATAACGCTTCATCCGCTTCCCGATATAAATCTTCGAAAGTCACCTCTCTACGCTCCGTAAAAGAGATTCCGATACTTGCGGTAAGATGAATGCTATCCTGTTCATTCAAGATTATCGTGTAATCACTCATCATTGTACGAAAATCCTCTGCTTCTTTTAAGGCTGCACGTTTATCTTCAGCGAAAAAGCATACAGCAAATTCCTCGCCACCTACTCTTCCAGCAATACCTTTATTCTGGTATACCTGAAGGATTTTATTCGAGAAATCAACTAACGCCTGATCGCCCGCTAAATGACCATAAGTATCATTAATTAATTTAAAATCATCGATGTCAAATAGCAGCAGAGCCAACCCTAATCCATCCGGGATCGTTTGATTCTGGACCCTTTGCATGAAATGCCTGCGATTATAAAGCCCTGTCAGATCGTCAACCGTTGCCTGATAGACCAGTTCACGCTCATATCGCTTTTTCTCACTATGATCACTAAACACAATAAGCATACCCTTATTCTCTGTTGCCGCATGTTCCGTAGCAATTAAAGAAACCCCATAACAGAGCTCCTCTGCGCCAGAACAAACTACCTCAAACTGTCCTTCCGTCCTCTGATTGTAATGAGCTGCAATGTCTTTGTGAGATTTCATAAAAAGATCAATGTTTTTTCCCATCCAGTTATCGTTCGCTATTCGGGTAATGTCGTATAAAATAGCAGTCGCCGCATCGTTTATGCCAATGATATTATCATAACGGTCAGTCAGAACTACGCCGTCTTTCATGTGCTCTAGAATTTTGTTTTTGGTTAGAGGGAAGATGGTTAATTTGGAGCTAACAAAAAGTGCGAAATAAGCCGCTATAATCGCAGGCAAATAAGTAAACGCCGTAAAACCTGTAATGGTAATCTTCAAGAGGGGAAGTAAAAAGACGGAAATAACCGGAACCAGCAAACCCGCCAACAGCAGGATATTAGTCCGCAAATAAACTCTCGGGGTATTCAGTAGGGAAACTGCCAGCAAGCAGACCGCATATAGCCCAAAAAGCTGATCATACGCAATAAAAGCCATACTAAGGAGCGTAGGCTTTACAGCAATTCCACTAACACCCGCGACCGTCAGGACGGACACTTCACTGCGCATCAGATGATGATAGCTATCCGTAAAAATAAGAAGTACATCCATAACAATAGGGATAGAGAAGATGGCAAGCTTCACGGGCAGGCGCCCTGTGGAAGGAGATACGTATTCTTTTACCACAGCATAAGTAAAGAGCGCACTAAAAAAAAGCGGAGCCTGCTGTACATTCTTCCACCACAGCTTAGACTGAAAAGAGGGTGACATAATCTCTCCCGCCGTTGCAACAAATATAAGGCTGACTAACAGCATTAAGATCCACAAATAGCGTCTCCCTGCTAACTTACGGTGCCGATAGGAGCTGACGCCCATGTACAGACTTAGAACACTGCCCATTAATAAGTAATACGGATATCCCTGAATCCATGGCATGCCATATTTCTCCTATTTTTCAAGTCGCTCCTATCATTATAGCCTAATCCTTGGTACAAATGAATCAACAATAACAGCACATCTTATGCTTTAAATTTCACCCGATTGGAGAACATATATTTTCTGGCTAAATCCTTAAATGTTATTTTATCTTGTGCCGATTCAAAGAAACGTTTAGGGATAATCAGCGCTCTCTGTGTGGACACAAAAAACACAAACAAGTTCGTAGTTTCACCTATCTTATGTATCTCTTCCCACTTCACTTGCCCAGTGCCCGCTTCGGAAAGATAAGATATGCCTTCATCTGAAATCGTATAATTTTGCGGTTGCTGAATTAGGTTATCTGTTTTGAACGCCTTTTTCGATTTTTTGATCAAGCTTGCCTTGGTCATATACCATAAGACAGCGGCAAGAATTATAGCAGTCACAGCCAGGATTGAGATGCTTTGAGTACTGTAATCCTTAGTAATTAATAACAAAATCATAAAGTAAGCGACTACGCTAAAAGAGTTGAGTATAATCCGGCTATTCAAGCTGAACCATAAGTTAAACTCCTGAACGTCTTCACTCTTTAGGACTGTATCTACTTTTATTACATTTTCCATCACTGATCGCTCCCTCGACGCCATGTATATTTTTAAATTCATCTCATTTTAACATGCCTGAACACAAAAAAGGGACATCCCCGAAGCGATTGCTTCTACATGGGTTGTCCCTCTTCAATCCGTAAGGATTCTTATTTCTTTTGTGCAAGACGTTGTTTGAACTTATCAACACGGCCGCCTTGTTCTGTATCTCTTTGTTTACCAGTGTAAAATGGGTGGGATGCGGAACTTGCGTCCACACGGAGCACTGGGTAAGTGTTGCCGTCTTCCCATTCCATAGTTTCATTGGATGATTTAGTAGATGCACTCAAGAACTTGAAGCCTACGCTTGCATCCAAGAAAATCACTTGGTTGTACTTAGGATGTATGCCTTCTCTCATTCTGATCGTCCTCCTTCTGAATAAATTCGTGGAGCCTTTATGGTAAATTATCCAAATGATCTGTAGGTTTATATATAGAATAACCTAATAAACGTAGGAAAATTCGTAAATCTTACGATTTAGACCACCGCTCCATCATACGCTTATTTAGAGCACAAAGCAACTAATATTCAAATTACTAATTTTTCCATAACCTTTCAAAGCCTACCCATAACGCCGGAGGTTAGAGCGATTTCACCATTCCTCCATCGACTAAAAGAGATTGTCCCGTAACATAAGTATTCGCAAAAGAGCCTAGAAAAACAGCAGCCTTGCCGAATTCTTCGGGCGTGCCCAATCTTCCTAACGGGATTTGCAGCAGCGCTTCCTCTTGAATCTGCTCCATAGGGATCCCCTCTGCTTGTGCACGTTTGCCGTCTAGTTGAAGAATCCGGTCGGTTGCAATACGCCCTGGTGCGATCGTATTAATTAAAATGCGATCCGCAGCCAGCTCAGTAGCCAAGCTCTTGGTCAAGGCATACACGCCAGCGCGAAAAACATTGGAAAGAATTAACCCCTCAATAGGCTGCTTGATAGAAATCGAGCTTATATTAACGATTCGCCCTGCCCCAGAAGAGCGCAGATGCGGCAGTGATTCACGGATCAAACGAATGGTACTCATCAGTGTGAGCTCAAACCCCTGGTTCCAATCCGCGTCTTCCATATCAGCGAAACCTCCGCCATGAGGCCCCCCCGCATTGGTCACTACAATATCAAGCCCACCGTTTAGGGCTACAGCCGTTTGAATAGCATGTACGATATCCTCTGGGACAGTCACATCCATCTGAACCATGTTCACCTGCTGTCCTGTGGCTGCCTGAATCTCTTTCTGTGCGTCTACAAGCTGCTCCATACTCCTGCTGGCGATCATTACCTTCGCTCCCTCACGGGCGTACTCCAGCGCAGTTGCGAGTCCTAATCCTTTACTTGCTGCGGCTACAAAAACTGATTTCCCACGAAGTCCCAAGTCCATCATTAATGCCTCCTTCTTAATTAAACTCCCAACAGCTAAGACTTAAATTGCCATACTGATAACTTCGGTGCAGCAGCTTCGCTTCCTTCCCTTTATCGCCAGCTCCCATAGCTATTATCAAGGGGATAAAGTGCTCACTAGTCGGCACTGCATCAACGCCATAAGGAGCAAGCTCCTGATAGTTAAATAGCGACTCTGTATCCCAAGCTTCCAACCTGTGCTGCAGCCAGTCATCGAATGTCTCCGCCCATTTCTCGACGTTCTCCATTCCCCACTTCACGCTACGCAAATTATGGACGGTTCCACCGCTGCCAATAATCATAATATCCTGCTCACGCAGCTCAGATAAAGCCTTACCCATTAAATATTGCTGTTCATTGGACAGCTCTCGATTAACTGACAAAGACACGACAGGAATATCTGCATTCGGATAGATTAATTTAAGAATAGCCCAAGCTCCGTGATCTAGTCCACGCTCTGTATTTAATTTGCTGACAATCCCATTCTTGTGGAACAGAGACATAATTTGCTGTGCAACCTCATTGTCCCCTTTGGCAGGATAAGTCATTCGATACATCTCATCTGGGAAGCCATAGAAATCATAGATGGTGTCGAAAGTCTCCATAACTCCAACCGATTGTGTGTGTTCTTCGAAATGTGCAGAAAATACAACAATCGCTTTCGGTTTGACATTCCTCTCAGCGAGCTCCCCAAGAAATTTCGTATATGCATTGTTATCAAGTACCAGAGAAGGAGCACCATGGGCAATAAAGTAAGAAGGTATCATAGTTTATCACTCCCTAAGTTCTGCCGTAACCAAGCGATCAGGTCCTGCTGATTCTGCGGTAATACCCCATGATCCGAAGGATAAGTTTTAAAGGTTAATAATGGGGTTAGACCTTCGAAATAAGCGGCTGTTTCTGTCCCCACTGAAATTGGAAATACAGAATCATATTCACCATGCGAGATGAAGACCGATAACTCCTGCACACTCTTCAGCTCATAATCCGTCTTCACAAACCCCGGAACATAACCGTTCAGCGCTACAATTCCCCGAAGCAAATTCCCCATTGTAAGCGCGAGAGTCATGGACAAAATGGCTCCTTGACTGAAGCCAAGCAGATAACGGTGTTTAGCATCTATAGGGTATTTGTCGGTGGCGTATTCGATAAACTGCTGCAATTGCGATACAGCCTGATCAAACTGCTCGCGGATGGGATGACCTAGACTTTTGAGATCATAATATTGAAATCCTGCCCCTAAAATCATATTTCCCCGAATCCCGATAATAATAAACTCTTCAGACAAGGACTCAACAAGCCCGAACATATTCTTCTCATTGGAACCTTTGCCATGCAAGGTGAAGATAACCGGATAAACCCGATTCTCATCGTAACCGGAAGGTAGACTGACATCATATATATAAGGTGCCTTCATAACTAAACACTCCTTCAAAATATTTGTAATACAAAAATAATATTTGTAAAGATAATATTATAAACCTCTAGCTAGTATGTCAATTAATAATTTGTTAATATAAAAATATATTTGCTATTACTAATATCAAAAGGGGCTTTACTAATGAATATAGGTTCAAACATTCGTACAATCCGTAAAAGAAAACATATTACGATTGCCCAAATCTGTGAAACTACTGGCCTGTCACAAGGTTTTATGAGCCAGGTTGAGACTAATAAGACCTCTCCTTCGATTGCAACCCTTAGCCTGATTGCGGATGCGCTGAACGTTCCATTGGCTTATTTGCTGTTAAAAAAGGAAGAGCGGATGCAGGTGGTACGCTCCAAGGAGCGGCAAATCACCAGTAGCGGAAGTGATAAACTGCAAGTTGAGCATTTAAGCTCGGCAGGTGGTGTACGAATGGTGCTTGTCCATTTCCCTCCGGGCACTTCTACGGGTGAAACTCCGCAGGCGCACGAAGGCAAAGAGGTCCATTTAGTAATAAAAGGTGAGGTTTATGCGGAGCAAGGTGAAGATTTCGGGATGTTCCAAGCGGGGGATTCCTTTAGCTGGAATGCCTGTGTGCCACATCTGGTCATAAATAAAGGCGATGAGCCGGCAAGCGTGCTCATCGCCATCCATACAGAGGCTGATAGTGAAACCGTTGATTTTTAAGCTGGTCTACACGTCGTACTCCAGCTGTTTTTTGGCCTGAACAATGAAATCCAGCGGATTCTCAATCGTGCCGGCTTGGTATTCGACCGCCCCAATCTTAAGACCCAGGCTGACCTTATATTTTCTGGAGAAATTATTGTCATTCAACTCCTGAAGCTTGAGCTTAATCCGCTCGATCACAATCTTCGCCCCATCGCTGTCCGTGAACAGCAGCAGGCCCCATGTTGCTTCATCCTTATCTAGCAGATAGAGTGCATCATTGGTACGAATACTCGCCTGACTAAGCTGAGACACGTCATAGATAGCTTCTGCCAGCTGATCTTCAGGAATGATCCGTCTGATCTCTTTCCAATACTTCACCTTCACCACTAGCAGGGTGAGCGGAATCTGATAGCGGGTCGAAATGCTTGTAAATAATGTAGCATCCGTCTGAAAAGAAATACTGTTCCGCAAATTTGTGTTTTCATCTACGATAGCCATATTGGCAGTCTTTTTGCGTAGCTGCTCATTCTCCACCTGCAAATCACGGCTGCTTAAAGTGAATACCCATAGAACGACCGTTAATAGCGGAGTCATAATTAGCCAGAAATAAGTATTCAGGCTAATCGTTTCCCCCAGCGTTATCGTCTGGTACATCGTGTAGAATCCGTAAGCAAAGATAAACACCAGATTCAAGACCAGACCCGCAGTGACCGTCGTAAAATACGTAACAATGGCCAGAATAAAAGCCACCGTTAAAATGATAATATTCTGGAGGTAATCATCCGGTGCCCCGGCAATGAAGACGATACAGAGGAACGATAACACCAGGAATGATAAGAGAGCGATGTCCGACACTAAGCTGCGATTACGTCTCACGCTTATCACCACGTTTCTTCATGTGTTTGCGAAGCAGCAGGATCAGCGATAGAACCACCAGCGTCAGCACCAGTAAAATCACGATGATAAAACTGAGTACATCCGACCGTTCCATTATTTTCTGGGCCACAGAGTCCTCGGCTGCTCCAGTGATTGTTTTGAAGCGGTGTGCGCTGACATTACCGTCTTTATCAACGATTGCACCATCGCCAAACACCTTCCACTTGTCCCGTTCTGTAGCGAGCAGTTTAGATCCTAAGTAATACTCTTCCGAGCTGACCCCCGTAACCGCGAGCAATGCACGTCCCGCCTCAAATGGCGAATCAATCAGCTGCAGTGTTCCGATTCGTGCGCCGTATTGCTCTTCAATACTCATTTTCTCATTGGAGCGAATTGTGGTTCCATCTCCGTTATATTGAAAATAAAGCTTAGCATTCTGATCACGGATCACCTTATTATTCTTATAAGCACCAATAGCGATGATATTATTATTTTTCAAATGATCGGCGTTGACGGTATCGGTATAGAACTGGATATTCCCTATATTTCCGCTGGCATATTTACCAAGCAGATTAAAGATATTCGATACACTTAAATAGGCGTAATCATCCATTTGTTCGGGCAGTACAACCGCCACATGATTATAGATCCCATCGCGGATGAACGGATATGGATAGTTATTAAATAAGAGATCCGTGCGATCCTTCGTATTCAGCTGCATTACAGAATCTTTACTGATATAAGCCCACGGCATTTGGTCCCGATCGATAATACATCTGGCTCCTTCGATCTCCAAATCAAAAGCCACTGTCACCGAGAAATTTCCGGAGATATTCAAGTTCTGAGGCACCGAGAGATTAAGAATATCGCCATTCGCCAGTTCCTTAGTCAGCTTCTTACTGCCAATCGGAGTATTGTTGATGCTCACGGTAACCAATGAACGAGTAAAATCCAAATTCTGTGCATAACGGAAATCCAATCTGATTTTACCGGAATCGGCAATCGAGCGGTTCGCTGGCAATGAAATAAAATACGTCTGCTCCTGATGATGTGCCCCGGTCAGTTTATCACCTGTCTCAGTGAACGTGATGTTAGAGCTAATCGAAAGCGCAGGTGCTGATACTTCTGTAGCATCCGTTACTGTTTTTAGATCACTGGTGATCTGCCCGATCAGCTCTGGATTAGCAATCAAGCGACCTGCTTTAATCAGCAAGTTCTCATCCTTCGAGGTTACAACCAAGGTGGGCTGGGTATCCTTATTCACTAGCTGGAGCAGCGCGTGCGTACCCAAATCTTCAGTGGAGCTTAGCTGAGCTTTCAGTTCGCTTGGTACTCTGTCATACATAGCTACCAGTACAACTGCGGCCTTATTCTGCACAGTGTCTGCCCGGTAGGGAAGCAAGGGAATAGTCTCATCATTTAACGTAATCCCCTTAACAAACCCGGAGAGAGCATAAGTGGCTGCTTCCATTTCTGCCGCCGTGCTTTTGTCCGGTACAGTCAGAATACTCTGATTCTTTGTTAAGGTATCTATCCCGGCGAATCGCTCGCTGAAGTCACTGATCCCTCCACTCAAGGGCTTTGCGGTATAAATCACGTTAACACTGGACGTATTGAACAGATGTAGCCAATTATCCGACGTTTCATCGACCGAACAAAAGAGGTCATCTTGACGATCTGTCTTCAAATAGCCCTGAATGCCCAGCGTATTCGTCCCTTTTTTCAGAAACCCCTTGGGCGCCGCGAGGGTCAACAGCTGTTCGCCGTTGTCTTGTAGTGACGGACGAAACGTATAGAACGGGCTGCCGTTTAGCGTTAAGGTAACACTAGAAATCTGCTCTTCGGTAATTTGTGAAATTTGAAAATGCAGTTTGATCTTTACTTGATCCACATTCCAATAATCCAGAACCTCAAAATATTGCTGCTGGGCACTCGAACCTGTTAAGGACGAGTCCGTTCCCGTAAATGAGGTTGTGTAAGTGGACTTATGATCCTGCGGCAACGTCTCTGCGGCAGCAGGATGGATTGGAATTAACAAAAGGGAGAGGCAGGTTAACAGTATAACCAGCTGTTTTTTTATCTTCATGTTCTGTTTCTCCTGTGATTACATTTTTCTCATATGACTTTTTGGTGCCTCGTTAGTAGCGCTCCGTCTTATACCATTTGGCTTCTCTTTTGAAGATGAGGTCTTTCAGATATAGATATAATCCGTTAGCCGCGACAACCATCCACAGCTGGCAATAAGACACATACATCAACATTACAATCCCTAGATTGGACAAGCTCATCTCGCCCTTTTCTGTCGTTAGCGTGATGAAGGTCCCCACAACGAAAAGAATAATAGCGAGCAGCCATAAGAAATTACTAAGACCTGCAATAGTAGTATGCACATAACCCAAAGCATGCAGAATCAGCAGCACATCCGAGGTGATTAACGACAGCAGCAGTAAGAAGTAAATGGATAGAAAATAAAGAATATCGAACCGCACCTTTGCGGCCGATTTATTGAACAGCAGCGGAATATTTTTGACAATGACATAAATATTGCCCTTCGCCCAGCGGGTTCGCTGCTTGAACCAGACCTTCAGGGTCTGTGGTTCCTGCTCCCACGTGACGGATTTCGGCTGGAACTTGATTTGGTAACCCATCATATAAATCCGGAAGCTGATTTCTGTATCCTCGGCTATCGCTTTAACATCCCAACCACCGATGCTTTCCACAATTGACCTGCGCATAATGAAATTGGTTCCCGGAATAGTGCAAAGCTTGAACAGCTTCCAGCGTCCCGCTTGAGCCATCCATTGAAAGGATAAGGTCTCAATATTAATGAACCGGGTCAGTAAACTTGCATCACGATTACGGGTCCGGAACTTCCCAATCACCGCACCGAGGCTGGAATCATGCATGATCTCAGCAACCAGATAACGCAAAGCTGTTTTCTCCGGAGTATTGTCGGCATCATAAATGGCGATTAGCTCCCCTTTACAGCTGGTAAAGCCTATATTCAAGGCATTGGATTTGCCTTTGCCTCCTGTAACTGCATCCGTATTAATGACTACCAGCTGACGCCCCGGATTTCGGGATTGTATGCCCGCAAGCAGCTCGGCACTGTTATCAGAGGAGTTATCATTAATCACAATAATCTCATACCGATCTTGCGGATAATCCAGCGCCAGCAGAGATTCAACCGTCTTACAAATCACTACCCCCTCATTGTGAGCGGGAACCATAATTGAAACAAAAGGATATTCGCCCTCTATCTCTGGTATATCCTCATTTTCGGATTTAATGTAATATAGATAGCCCGCGATAATGAGGGTCACATTCACCAGCAGCAGAGACCAAATACAGATCACCGCAATCACCATCAGCACGTCTGAAATCGTCATAGGGTCCTCCAAATCACGATTAGTTGTCTCATTTCAAAAACTTTCTGCGATATAACCGGTATCCGATCATCAACAATCCGCCAAACAGCAGCAGAGAAATCATGATCACAACAATAAAAAATTGATTCTGAATATTAAAAAGTCGGGTGAAGCTCTTTTGCTGCTCCTCTGTGTAGCGATAATCGCTATCCACTGTTTCCGGTGTATAGTCCAGGCTTAGAGGTTGTCCATTAATAGAAATCATTCCATCTAATGAGGAGATTGTGTTCTGATCAGTAACGACCTGATGCTCTTCTTGCTTATAATCGGCAAAAGAAACCCAATTCCGTTCCAGACTTTGCAGCATTTCTTCAAGCTGACGCTCATCCTCGGGCATGTCGACGGTGATTACAGTATCCATCGGCAAATGCGGTATCACTTTATTGGATGTATGCAAAGCTTGAAGAAATTCCAGCGGAACGCTATATAAAGAGGATGGAAAGGATTTAGAGGTGTCGCTCTGCTCCATATAATCAATCTGTTCATCTGGATATAACACCACAGAATCAAAAAAGCTCATCCCCGCTTCTGAATACTCTTTGTCATACGACCAATGCATTTCCGCTCCGACTCCAAGCGGCCCAAGCCCGTTTTCGGCCAACAGATTGATGAAATCATTCATCTTTCCTTTAAGCGTATGGTCACCGGAGCTTATCGTTGGCATCACCACTGGGGCATTGACCAGAATGCTTCCATTGCTGGATTGCACACTTTTCATAGCCACTAAATAACGCTGCATGGCCGGATAGTCGGTATTGCTGAACACAGGCCGCACACTTGCAAGAAACGGAATCCCCAGTTGATACAGCCGCTCACCCGTTTCTGCCAGCAGTCGCAGATCGGAGAAAGGATAGATTTCTTTGATCGCAAGGTACATTTTAGGAGCAGCAGCAGTGATATGTAGCCAATCCTTCAGAACATACGCCATTCCTAGCGTACTGATATTCCCTTGTTCAAAATATGGGGCATATGTATCATTCCCCTTACTCACAGCGTACGGTGCTTGCAGACCCTCCTCCGCAAAAGAGAGTTTCCCAAAGGATTTGACCGCCTGACTCGCTACAATATAAGGCATATCCTGCACCTTAGCTTGAATTCCGGAGAACTGTCCAATTTCGAGCTCAGCACTCCCGTCATAGATCACATCAGTGGTTAGCTGTAACGCCTTCGTTAGACTAGCGGGTGGGTTGTACCCGATATGCAAATACTGCCCCTGATAATGCTCCCAATCCTCTATGTAGGATTTATTCGTGATCGAAATATCCGCTTCGTTACGGACCATGATCACTCTGGAGTAATTTTTCAGCATCCCCTGCTCGTATTGATCTAGGCTTCGAAGTGTAACCTTTGTCGAGTAAGCTGCCAGCAGACGTTGAAGTTCAGTCACATTTCCATCCTTAGAGGTCCCCTTGGCAAGGCTATCATAGAGCAGTAAGACTTGTTGTGGCGATGCAGCAGATTGAACAGGAGTGGCGGGAAGCAATAGGATGGTTAAACTCAGCGTCAGCAGCAATATACAGTATAAGATCCCTCTGCGCTTCAAACACTCACATCCTTTTGAGGCTTTGTAAATGGACTAGACATGGTGGGGCTCTCGTTAACCGGCTTTTTGCGATTTTTGGAGAATCTGCGTCCGATCACACTAGATACTGTCAGAAAGGTCACCAAATCAAAAGATAAAGTGAACAAGAATTCATGCTTGGAAATGTCGGCATCACCGGCACCGATAATCGATACAAAAATGCCTGAAAGACCAATGCCTATCGTAGCGACAATCAATACCATCCGCTGCAATCCTCTAAAATTGCGTGCCTTAATGGCTGTTACAAAGGAAGGCATATACAGACCGATGACAAGCACTGTCCAAAGGAAGATAAAACCTATCGTTCGTGGTGCTAAAGCTTTTTTCAGCTGACTGTATCCAGTAAAAAAGTGACTCTGTGCTCGAAATTCCTTCCCAACAGATTGCTCGTAATTGCCCATCGCCGCTGGTTTAATCGAGAATGCACTTTGAGCAGCTACATTAAGAATCGAGTTAAGCTGATCCGGATTCGATATATAGTATTTAAGGATCGAAACAAATCCGTAACGACTGTAAAAGTTCTCTTGGAGGATCGGCGAATTCACATCAATAGTTCCGTATTTCTCGTAGTAAATGCTATTTTTCAAGATGGCATATTGTTCATCAATATCGAATGACTTCAATGCCTTCTCCGGATCGGAGGAATCCTTCAGCACCCCTCGGGTCATGGCATGGAACTGGTTAATATTCACGAATTCATCCGAGATATTCAAATAAGTGAACACACCTGCGAACAGGATCAAGGCAAGGGAAACCAGGGTCAGAATACGAAAGATCTTATCCCTGCGAATCCAAAGGATTGAACACCCCAGAACCGCAATGATTATACCCACTGGCGCATTTTGCTGTTTGGAAGTAGTCAGGATGATCGTACTGATCAAGAACAGGGCCAGCAGCACATAGTCATTGTATCTTTTTTGATATAACAACAACCAAGCTGCGAACATAGTAATCATCGTGATCATCACGACGCTCTCGCCGTAAAAGGAGTTGAAATAAGCGGTATACCCGGTATCTCCAAATATAAAAATAGCAATACCTGCAGTGACCCATCCCTGCTTGCGGGTCATCCCCCATGTAATAGCCTCTATTAATAAGTAGATCGCCGCAGCATATAAAATCGTGTAAATGACTGCTTGAAACCGGATATCGAAAACCTCGCTGCTAAAAAACAGCTTATTAAGTCCAATGGCCAGCTGAATAAATAGGGACTGTGAAGAAAATAATGTCGCGCCATTCTCATTAAAATATTGAAAGATTCCATATTGCTTTACAAAATAACCAAAGTATTGCTCGTCATAATCCGGCAGATTGAAATAAATTCCGTTACTATAGATGCTGCGAAAAAAATCACCATTATCCGCCATTCCGACATACGGGGCGGTAAATAAGGCGATGATGGTTATAAGCAACACTCCAACAGCAGTGATAAAAGCCGGGGACAATGGCAACGGTAGGTTAGCGAGTGTCATCCCCTGCCTCAGAGGTGATTTCACCGTGTTGTTTATCATGCAGATTCACCTTCGTTACTATAGGTTTAAATTAATAGACATAGGCCAATGCTGCCATCAGATTGTCAAAGGAATAGGCTTGGCCACTAGCTACATCGCCGAAGCCTCCATACAGTGAGCTGCCGGCATCGGTTATTCTGAACTCGTTCATTCTTTCAATGCTTTTGCGATAGAGTGCATCGTCTCCGATCTCGGCACCAATCATAGCCGTAATGGCGTAAATGGCTGTTGAGCGAATATCGTTAAGCGGCTTTCCCTCACGCGAATATTGTCCATATAATGTGCCAGCCTCGACCTGCTGCTTGATAAAATTAATGCTGGAGGATTTCTGCTGGTCTACCTCTGCCAAAGCCAGAATAGACAGTAGCGATTCTACTGTATTGATATTCTCCGAACTATAGGTTCCACTCTCATAATTAAACCTTGTTTCATAGAAGGGAAACTCATCTGATAAATATCCATCTTTCAGAATAACGCTCATATTATTCAACAAAAAGTCACGAGATTCTCCAGAAACCGACAATTTTTGCATTGTACCTAAATCAATATAACATAAAGTAACGAATGTGTTGGTTTTTTTGTAATTTTCATCATAGAAGTCATACATATATCCATTTTTTACATTATAGTTATAAAACCTCTCACCATACTTAGCCGCTCCTTCTGTATATTGTTTATCTCTAAACGTATCCCCCGCTTCATAAAGCGCACGAATGATACGTAAGTCATCAACGGCAGCATTCACAGGATATAATTTCTGCTGTT
Organism: Paenibacillus sp. FSL H7-0323; assembly: GCF_038002725.1. Lineage (NCBI taxonomy): Bacteria > Bacillati > Bacillota > Bacilli > Caryophanales > Paenibacillaceae > Paenibacillus > Paenibacillus sp. FSL H7-0323. Next base: position 4,662,183 of record NZ_JBBODB010000001.1, read on the forward strand.
TAGGGCTATATCGGTAGCTAAAACCACCCTTCATATCAAAGGTTTGCTTAGCCAGCGCCCATTCTTCTGTAAATCGCTCTTTCTCACCACTCCGTACGGCTGCCAGCATCCTCAGAGAGGCAGACTCACTTAGAATCTCATGGCCGCTTGCTGCTTCTCCGGATTGCTCTGTTTCAATTAAATTCGTATAAACACCGGACGAGCCGGTAAGCTTCGTAACAATAAATTGCTCTAAAGCATCCAATTCCTGTGAAGGGTCCCCCATATCATTATTAGCCGAACCCGTAGGATTCGGTGGCTCTGTTGTATGAACATTTGCGGAGGGCGAGGGTGTTGATGCCGGTATTGCTGTTTGCTCACATGCTGTTAATGCTGTAAAACCTGTAAGTACCACTACAGCAACAGCTATCTCTTTCCTCAAAAAATCACCTCCCTAAGCATCTGCTTATATTGCCTAGTATTATCTATAACGGTAATATACATCACATCCTTAATCCAAATGTTAAATTTATGAAACCATTAGATGAAAAAAAGAGGCATCCACACGCCTTCTGACGAGCAGATCCTCCTTTTTCTGTCATCTACTTACTTTATTCCATACGTTCCCAAAAACGATGGGCAGTAATGGCTGCAACGAAGCTAGCCGCGAAAACTTCCCCACCATCGCCTATTATGACTCCCGGACTGCTTCTATGTTCATCTGTTGCAAGCAGCTCAGCAAGTATTGTCGTCATCGCGATAGGTTTAAAATGTGCATAGGCTTGGTTGAGGAATAACGCTGCATCTTTATGGAATTTCTTGCGTTCCGCATTTCCACCAGCCGCATAAATCGCATCGAAGAGCACCGAATCTGTAGTGGACAAGGTATGGATGACTTCAAGCTCTGTGCCGCTTGAGCCTTTAATAAATCCAAGCTTATCACTGATTAGCTCCGGTTGTATCCCAGCTCCCATAAGCGTGTCCAACACAGGCATTACCGCAGCTTCATCAAAACCATCTCCGATAATCACGCCTACTTTCCGCGTGTTGGGATGTTTTTTCGTATTAGCCTGACTTAAGGCAGGGGAAGCTTGAGTGACCTCGGAACCGCCAACTTCTGGAGCCGCTACTCCAATGGCTTCTGCCACAGGTACAGCAAGCTCGGAGGTAATGTTAGCAAGCATATTTACGACCTGCTGTCGGACCGACTTACTCTTAACCTTTCCAAGCTCAAAAGAATAAGCTTCGATAATATGCAATTGTTCCGGAGGGCTCATACTATTCCAGAATAACTTGGCTTGTGAAAAATGATCCTCAAAGCTTTTACTCCGGCTGCGTACCTTACGGCCCTCAACCTTTTCTTGATAATGCACATAACCGCCTTCAGCCTCTGGGACAGGTCTCGGCGTATTTTGGGCCAGAGAATTATTATGATAACTCACAGTGCCCTGATTAATCGTCTGCCGCCCATATCCGTCACGCTGGTTGTTGTGGAAAGGACACACCGGTCTATTAATCGGCAATTCATGAAAGTTAGGACCCCCAAGCCGAATCAGCTGGGTATCCGTATAAGAGAACAATCTGCCCTGAAGTAGGGGGTCATTGGTGAAATCAATCCCTGGCACTACATGTCCGGGGTGGAAAGCCACCTGCTCCGTTTCGGCAAAAACATTATCCACGTTGCGGTTCAAGGTCATTTTCCCAACGATCTGCACGGGCACGTCTTCCTCTGGCCATAGCTTTGTAGGGTCCAGCACATCGAAATCAAACTTGAATTCGTCTTCTTCACTAAGAAGCTGAATGCCCAGCTCGTATTCCGGAAAGTTGCCGGCTTCAATCGATTCCCATAAATCACGGCGGTGAAAGTCAGGATCCGCTCCGGATATTTTCTGTGCTTCATCCCACACCAAAGAATGTACACCAAGTACTGGTTTCCAATGAAATTTAACAAAATGCGCTTTCCCCTGTTCATTGATCAGACGGAAGGTGTGAACTGCAAACCCTTCCATCATCCGGAAGCTGCGTGGAATGGCGCGGTCAGACATCAGCCACATCGCCATATGGGCCGATTCCTGATTATTGGCGATGAAATCCCAGAAGGTATCATGGGCTGATGCTGCCTGAGGCATTTCATTATGCGGCTCCGGCTTAAGCGCATGCACTAGATCAGGGAATTTAATCGCATCCTGTATAAAAAAGACCGGCATATTATTGCCTACCAAATCATAATTGCCTTCTTCGGTATAAAATTTGGTCGAGAAGCCCCGGGCATCCCGCACAGTTTCGGCTGAACCCCGTGATCCTGCTACCGTTGAGAACCGGACAAACACCGGGGTCTTCACGGACGGATCTTGAAGGAATTTCGCCTTCGTATATTCTTTCAACGATTTATATACTTCAAACTCCCCGTGGGCGGCAAATCCGCGTGCATGCACGATCCGCTCAGGAATCCGCTCGTGATCGAAATGGGTCATTTTTTCCCGAAAATGAAAATCCTCCAGCAAGGTTGGCCCCCGGTCACCGGCTTTTAGGGAGAACTCATCCTCGGACACTTTCAATCCCTGATTGGTTGTTAAAGCGTGACCTTCGTCCTTACTGCGAAACTGTTCCAGTTGCTCATTTTTGCTATTTCCGTTCACTTTTTGCTGTTCACTCATTAACAATGGCTCCTTCCGAAAGGTAGAGTAACGATAATATTCATCTCTTACCCTTAAGGAAGGAACGGCAAACAAAAAGAAGCGGAATTCCGAGAAGCCATTCTCCCGAAAATCCGCTTTACTCGCTTATCACTGACCTAACCTTTAATTCTCCGATACGTCTCTTCATCCGAAACAATATATAATCTAGCCTCTTTAGGAATAGGCTGGTCCAGCTTGCGATTGATGCTAAGGTCACTACGATCCGAGAGTAAAGTTGCACCTTGAAGGAGCAATTCCTGAAACGCCTGCCCATAGGTCTTCCATGCACTATTCACTGGAATCTCATAAATATCATCCCCATACTGGCGGCTCAGCAGCTGCGTAATCACCTCTGAATTCCCCTCTTGCAGAGCGGATCGGACAGCCAATCTAGAAATGGCATCATGCGACAGAACGAATTCATTGACCTGAACATGCCTGAAATTCTGTATATTCTTCTCCTGCATAATTTCTACGGTAGTATGTACTTGTGGCGCTATGCGCTCAATGCTGGAGGCGATAAGCAGAGATTTCCCGTCAATTAGCGATGCTTCATCAATCCGTGTGTCTCCGAACACAATGGCTGCCCTGGCTTCGTGTATGTTAGCTTTAAGGAGAATCTCATCGCTGGAAGCATCACCGCTTACAAAGTGGACCTGTTCCATATGCTCCAGCGGATGCCGTCCTATCTCATCAATGATGACGATATGACATTTAGGTGAATAGCATAACACCTCATCTACCGCAGCTTGCGCTTTCTTACTCCAATTGATTAATATCACATGATCCTTTCCCCGGAAGCTCAATGTTCCTGCTCCTCTCCTTCTCTGCACCTCTGCAATAGAGTCAATGACCTTGCCAATAACCAAGCTGAGAAGACCAATCCCAAAAATATATAGAAACATGGTGAATAGCTTACCCACTACCGTCTCGGCAAAATAATCCCCATACCCAACGGTGGCCATCGTTGTCATAACCCAATAGAAGGCATTAAACCAGTTGTGGAATGTACTCGGTTCAAGCAGGTAAGCTATCGATGCGCTAAGAATTATAAAGATCAAAATAATCAGACCGATCGACCGTTTGCGTAAACGCATCATCCTGGTGGATATTCTCAGAAAAAAATGCATCTGCCATCCCTTCCTCACATTAATAAAGCTGCCTCTCGAGGTTATTACTGAGGGCAGCCTTATTAATGTCCATCTGCGATTTGTGAACTAAACAATCAAACTGCTGACTGCAAATGCTGTGCCGATAAACACCAAGCAGAGCATGGTGCCTACTGCCACATTGCCTTTTTCCAGATGTTCTGAAATTTTAAAGCTTGGGGTTGCCAATTCAAAAATCCAATAAGCAGCGATGAGGCACACATAACCGACAGCAAACCAAATGATCATATGCAGAATAGAGGTATTCGTATACGCCGCTACTCCAATGATAATTGCTGTAGCGAGAAATTTGCCTCCAAGCGCTAGAGCTACAGCCACATTCCCTTTTTTCAGCTCTTCCATATCCTTGAACGGGGTCATCAAGCCAAAGATAACCATACCCAACAATTGCAGAAGAATAATCACAAATATACTGACTATTAAATTAACAACAATCGTCACTTTGCCCACCCCCGAAATTTCGCATATGCCGAGTCATAATCGGCGAAATCATGTACTTCCTCAAGGACTACGGAAGCGGTCTTTTCTTTCTCTAATGCTGCATAACGCTCATCGTCTATCGGCTGCTTGATCCGGTTGCCGGAAGGCAGCTCGAGGACGGCAAAGTTTCTTGTCTTCTCATTATATTTTGTCTTGTATACTCCTACAAGATCAACATCTGTAGTTACCGATACCTTAAGGTTGGTAAGATCCTCGACTGCTGTTTTTTCATCGGGATACGATTTAATGGTCGTCCAGGAAGAGAGGCGGACTTCATTGCGTTGGTCGGCATCTGTGATCAGCTCAGCGTCCATGAACTGCAGTGTCCATATTTTATCGCCAGTAGCATAATTCTCATCATTCGGCAGCAGCTCATTATCCGGCAACACCGTCATATCGCTACCAATTAGATCACCTACAGTACTCTCCACAACCCGGTAATCCCAAGGTACCCGTGCAACACTGTCAGAAGTTTCGGCAGTGCCTGAATCAAACACACTCCCCTGATTACTGGAACATGCACTAAGCAGCAATACCGTTAGAAGCATCATACATAAAGCCCCGATCCGGGCCTTTACTAATCTAGTAGACGACTTGTTTATAGCCTTACTTTTATCCAACTATCTCACTCCCAACGCGATAAAATGACTGGCATTGCCCGTAATCAGTCCGCCAGCCCGGCCGAGCAGCCCACACGGCTTCCCATTAATCACGAACATGCCTGTCAGTAGGTGGAATTCACCTTTGGCGGTGTGTATTCGGGCTAGTTCAGCTCTTTTTTGATATACAGAGGGAAAAAGCTGACTGCTATCATAACCCTCTTCGTCCTCAATTTCTAGAGTTCCACTATCGTCAAAGAGACGTACAGAACCGCCTTCGCGGCCAAATACAGATTTGGACACAAAGCTGCCAGAGAACACAGGCTTATTATAAGTCGGCAAAATATAACGTGAGATCGCTTCACGCTCTTCATTGTCAAATAATAAGCCAAGCTCATACATTCCCCACACAGCTGCAATCAATCCCTTAGACTGCAACAGGATACTGTGTGGTCCATTAAAAAGCTGAAGATTTCCCTGTTCAACAGCATAGGCAAGTGCATCTCCACCCTCATCGACGGCCATCCACTCTTTAGGATATAGGGCGAACATCCGCTTTATCACCAGGTCCTCCCCGTCCTTCAAAATGCCCTCATCGACCCACAGATCGAGACAATCCACACACTGAATAGTAAGCCCGCTATGTCTGGCCAAGGCTTCAATCGTACCCGAATCTTCAAGATGAGAGCCATAAGCAACACAAGCTGCGGTATCTGGTCGTTCTATCTGCCAGGCTGCGGCAAGTTGTTCCTTCATCGCATGATTTGGACTAGTCACACCCGCCTGTTCACAGATCCAAGGTGTTGCTATGGAAGCCTCCACATAACCTGTAGGTGTATCGGCATTCAGTTCCAGAAGCTTGATGGTTCCATCATTAGCTATCGCAAAATCGAACCTTGCATACCGACTGATTAGACCTTCTTCCGGAATAGGAAACCCATCAAGCATCTCCCAAAGAACAGGAGGAATGCCCAGCAGCTCATACAAATCGCGTTTTAGATGTATATACCGAACCGCTTTATCGAGGATAGCCCATAGCTTTGCGGAGGCTTCCTCAAGCTCTTTATAAATGTCGCTGCGCATCACAGCTATTGCATCCATCCAGTACTCTTCTTCCTCTAGATCTGCCCAAGTGAACCCAAGCTCATGCAGCGCTTGTACCCGTGGGCCCCGCTCCAGATCAGACAAATCTAGAATCTCAAACACGCTCTGCTGATCACTCATCCGCCGAAACCACTCTTGCTGGAACCAGATCTCGATGAAGATTTCGAGCCTGAGCTTGATTTAGAGTTCTTCGAAGAGTTTAAGCCACTGGAAGTGCCACCGATTCCGTTCTTTGAAGAGGAACCTCTTCTCGTGATGGAACCCGTGGATGAGGTTGAGGTTTTAGGTTTCACTACAGAACCGGGCACCTTTTTATTCTGGAACTTTTCGCTGCTATAAGTAGGTGGTTTATAAGTGGTTCTCGTGCCTCCATAATAGGTAGGACGGTCCTTAGCCCATCCTCTGGAGGAGTAATTGGCACCGCTGTTAAACAACATGTGATACAGAAGCAAATCCGTCCAGCCAAAACCTGAATGATAACCGCCATAGTTATTCACTACCGTTGTTCCGTTTGAAGTTACTACGCCTTGGCCTTGCTCCTCTACCTCTTTCGTACCTTCTTCGGGGTAGGGAATATTCCAATCCACATTTTTATCAAAATAAGCTTTAACCTCTTCATTAGACCAAGAGACTAGCTGTGGTTCGCCCGCAGAAGTATTCGCGCTAGCTCCCGCTCCGCCAGGAATAAACATAGCATTCGCTAATAAGGCTATGCCTAGCGATGTTGATAATACACGGATGGGTTTGCCATCTGCGGTAAATAATTTTGATGCAGGCAATTCCTTATCCCTTTCTTCTTTAGCCATCGTAAGGTTCTCCTTCCCTGATGATCTTCTATCCCTCAGTGTGCATCGGAACAAGCAAAAGCTCCAGCTTGCCTTCATCCACATTCAGTCGTCCTTCAACCGCCTCATATTCCTTACTGCCCACCACTATATAATTGACATGTTCAAGTGCAGTTATCATATTCATGCTCCACGTACGCTCTTCAATCACTCGTAGATCACCTTCTGGCATTTTTTCGATTAAAACTACACTCATCCCGTTATCCATTATTACCATTCCTTCCTTATATCTGCTATAGCATCTGATACGTTTTTATCACCTTTTCGTTTCAGTTCTAAGCTTGTATAGATTGCCCAGCATTACTTTTGGAATAAGAACGTCTATATAAAAGGAGAACTCCTAACGAACACAAGCTGACAAGGAGCAACAGTCCGTATACATGCTCATAGGCTTTTGCCGGCGCAAGATCACGCTGAGCATGCAGCAACAGCCCACAGACCGCAACAGATACAGAACCTCCAAAGAACTGAATCAGTTGTAAAAGCCCCATACCTGAACCAATCCAAGTTCGCGGAAGAACCCGAGAAGCTTCATTATTTAAGGATGCCATTGTCGCCGAGAAGGCCGGAGAGAAGCAAAGATAACCAAGCAGAAGAACTACAGGAGATACAGAAAGGTTCAGCGCAAATGCAGCCATAACAGCGGCAAGAATACAATGCCCTATGATTAAGAAGCGCAAGTTGCCATACCGGTCAATAAAACGTCCAACAAAACGGGTAAGAAATGCGGATAATAACGCACCTGGTGCGATAAACAAACCAATCATCAACGCGGATTTACCAAACAGATTAGCGAGCACAAGCGGCATCAGGAACAAATTCCCCAAGTTCAGCACCAGAATACAAAAGCCTATGGTAACTAGCTTCAAGTATCCCGGCATTTTTAGCAGCTGCGGGTTAATAAAGGATTCCTTCGCCTTCTTCAAATACCAAGCGTGCACGATAATAGACACTACGCCCACTGCCAACCATACCAGAGATTGGGTGGTTACGGCTACCAGCAGACTTGCTGCATTTACAACGGTCAGCGCCGCCCCAATAACGTCAAAGCTTGCAGGCTTCGGCTGTTCCTTAGGTAATAACCGCAGCAGTACTGGCAATACAACAAGCACAAGGCAAGTAATTCCGAATAACCCGTTCCAGCCAAAATACTGACTGATGACACCACCAAAAATCGGGCCCAAACCAAAGGCCATTGCACTCCCTGCGGAGATCATGGCGATAGCCGCACCACGTCTTTCAATAGGCACATAACGGCTAGCCAGTACGAGACCCAATCCAGCCATCGCACCCGCGCCAGCAGATTGTACTATTCTCGTTATCAATAATGTATTAAAGTCATGCGCAAATAATCCAAACACTGAGGCCAACCCGAGAGTAATTAAGCCAACGGTCAAAAGTCTCCGAATCGGCACCACGTCTGATAAGCGGCTATAAATAACCGTCGATAAAGCATATCCAATCGAATAGCTCGAAATTACCCATGAACCTAGATCAGCAGAAATTTGGAGATCCTGAATAATGGTTGGAAGTGATACATTAAACATCGTTGTGTTCATCACTACGATAAAAAGGCACATGGTCCATAATGGCATGACTACTTTATCATTCATTACTACTTTCTCATTCATTCCTATCCATCCCTGTCCTAATTTATCTATACAAGCTTATCTAAGTTTATGCCTATAAAATCAGGATGGCAATTGGAATAGGGGGATTTAGACTACTTACGCCACATCAATCCGCACAACAATTCAAACAACTCCATGTAGTTGCGTGGATTTTTGCCCGTTAATGTATGAATGCGATTAAGCCGGTAGTTCAGTGTATTTCGGTGAATATTCAGCTTCTGTACAGTACGATTATGGTCCCCATTCTCAGCAATAAATACTTGCAGTGTTTCAATCAGGCCTGTCTTATCGCCCGACTGATCCAGTAGAGCATAAATCGTCCCGGGCCGTTCTGCCCCGTCATAGGAGAGATGAATTAAGAATCTTAGTTCTTCATAAGTGTACAGTATCTTGAGCGGGTCGACTCTACTACCAACACTAATCGCCGCCTGGGCCTGTTCAAGTGAATAAGCAGCTAACTCCTCTGCTTCGCCAGAACCTATTCGCCCCACATTCGCACATGAATTTAGTTTTCCTATGAGCTCTTTATAAAGAAAAACATCCGTTATAAAAAAAACCGCCTTATCATTCTCCAAATTCCAGTAATGTGGATAGGACCTAAATACATTTTTGAATTCTTTTCCGTTCACATCGCCTTCCACTAGGATCGCCCAGCATTTTTTCTTAAGATCAAGCCCATAGCTGCCCGCCCGTTCCAGAAACTCAAGATCATATGCTTCTTTACGATAAGACAATTCATGATAAAATTTCACACGTTTTACTCGCTCATCCTGTTCCAGCTTGTTCCTTGCTTCCTGCTCAATAAGTAATATAGTAGTGACTCTGACCAGCTTACTAAACGGCCTAACCTCATCTGGATGTCCCGTAATACCTACCACACCCAAAACTTTATGATCTATAATAATGGGTTCATTCACCCCCGGCTTCATGCCGCTGCCATCCTCGTACACTTCAAAGACATGCCCACTTTGAATGGCTATTCTCGCTCCCTCATGTAAGGTTCCGACCCGTTTCAGATCTCCGCTTCCTACAATAAAGCCGCTCTCATCCATAACATTAATGTTATAAGGAACTACGCTCATCATTTCTTGTGCTATTTGTCCTGCGAGTGATTTCGATATCTTCATGTCTGTACCTCCTGTCCCTTTATATTCTACTCAGAAAGCTTCTACCTTAAAAAAGAAAAAAGGGGCTGACTCCGTTCAGTCAGCCCCTCTATCACTTTGTATAATTCAATCAGCTTCCTTGGTTCAACATGACTAACCTAGCCACATTCTCAGCCGTTCTTTCCAGATTCTCTTGCCCTTTATTCAAGGCATCCTCCAATGAAGCTGCACCTGGCATGATCCCAAAAATAGCATCAATCCCTTTATCATACAGCACTTCCGTCTGATCGCCGATCCGTCCCGCAAAAGCCAGCACAGGTTTATTATATTTCTTAGCTACCTCAGCAACGCCAAGCGGAGTCTTGCCATATTGGGTCTGGAAATCGATGCTTCCTTCCCCGGTCCACACCATGTCCGCCTGCTGCACTTTTTCTTCAAGTCCAGTATAGTCGATCACAAGCTCAATGCCTTTTTTTAATATTCCGTTTAAGAACACCACCAGTCCTGCCCCAAGGCCACCCGCTGCACCAGCACCAGGCATATCTATAATATCGAAACCCAATTGCTCTTTGATGACACTCGCATAATGATGCAGATTGCTGTCCAGCTGTTTGATCATATCCGAAGTAGCCCCTTTTTGCGGACCAAATACATTGGAAGCCCCGGTCGGACCACATAATGGATTCGTAACGTCGCAAGCCACTTCAACCTGTACTTCCTTAAGGCGAGGGTCAAATCCACTCAGATCAATACGGGCTAATCTGCCGAGCTCACCACCACCAAACAACAGCTCATTGCCTTCGGCATCCAGCAGCCTGCCGCCTAATGCCTGCACCATCCCGGCGCCTCCGTCATTGGTGGCACTGCCACCGATACCGATCAGCAGCTTGCTGACCCCACGATCCAGACATGCTTTGATTAATTGTCCTGTCCCGTAGGTGGTTGTAATCAACGGGTTACGTGTCTCAGGGGATACCAGCTGAATACCACTCGCACTAGCCATTTCCAGCACCCCTGTCAGCCCGTCTCCTGTGATTCCGTAGGATGCGCTAACTTCATTGCCCAGTGGCCCTTTAACTTTTGTTATATATACTGTACCTTCCGTTGCATCGACCAAGGACTGCATCGTTCCTTCGCCGCCATCTGCCATGGGTACATGAATACAAGTAATATTAGAATTTACTTTGTGAATGCCTTTTTCCATGGCTTCACAAGCTTCTTTGGCTGTCATGCTTTCCTTGAAAGAATCCGGTGCCAATACGATGACAAAGTCTTTATTCATAGAATATCCGTCCCTTCTAGTTGCAAATATAAATTATAGGATGAAGCCGTATAATATAGTGGCGACGATAGCCATCGTCAGACCCACGAGACTTTCATAAGGAATCAGTGACATCCGGTCCTTAATGTTCATCTTAACGGAATCAGCGGTCACGTGGAAGAAGTTACCGTGTGGCAGATGGTCAATAACTGTAGCCCCGGTGTGCACCATAATTGCTGCATTTAGCGGCGCTGTGCCCATCGAAAGAATAGCGGGACCAAATGATCCGGCAGCCACGATAGAAGCCGTAGAGGTTGATGCTGTAGCAGCCGCCATCAGGATCCCTGCAATTGGCGCAAGGAACGTTCCGGAAATCCCCATAGCCGTTATTGCATCTACAACAGTAGCACTCAAATCCGATTTCGAGATAATACCAGCGATAGCACCAGCACCAATCAGGATAATGGCTGTACCTGTCATTTTATTTAACCCTGAGGTTGTAAAAGAAATGATGTTCTTCGTTTGTTTCATAGCAATCAATCCAATAATGCCGGCAAGAGGCAAGATGATCATAGAATCGACTTTAAATGATTTCAGCAATTCAATATTTAGAATATTTCCGATTGGGTTAATGGCTAGAAGTAAAATAGCGACAACTGGAGCGACGATGGCACGGCCAAAGCTAGGTTTAACCTTAGTACTGTCTTCCTCTTTAGTTACAACGTCGCCCTCTGCAATTTTCACACCTTTGTTGACCAGCAGATTAGCAATAATAACAGTGACAATCAGACCCGCAATGGCTGGGATGAATCCATGAATCATGACCTGAGCCAAATCTACATCAAAGCCTTTAGCTACGGCAATGGTGTTCGGGTTCGGTGAAATAATGTTACCGGCTTTACCGCCACCGACCAGTGCGAGCAGCAAAGCGGTTTTGGAAATGCCGATCTTCTTACCTACGGACAAAGCGATTGGAGCGACAATAATGATAGCGACTGTGATGAATACGCCTACCGCTGTAATAATCATAGTTGCCAGCGCTATAGATAATAACGCTTTCTTTTCGCCAAGCTTATCTACTATGGTCTCGGCCATTCGTTCGGCTGCCCCTGATTCAATCAATACCCCGGCCAGCACACCAGCTGCGAGAACACGTACAACTGCACCCATAACACTATTCGTTCCGTCGATGACATATTGTACTGTCTCTGCAATGGATGCCCCGCCTAATATTCCTCCGGCAATCGCGCCTAAAAAAAGTGCGTAGACCGGGTTAACCTTTTTGAAAATCAATACGACGGCCAGAATCAATCCCGCAATCGCGCCCATCCAGTTAATTACTGTGCCTTCCATCTCTAGTTGCCCCCTAGTATAAGAATTTGACACTATACAGTGTGTAATTTGATAACGCTTTCTAAACTGAGTATACTGCGCTTACAAACCCAATAATATTGACGGGACAACCTATTTTTTTGTGCATATGCACAAGCTCTGAGCATGAGAAAAAGACCAAGCTTAGGTTTCAGCACACCAGAGCTTGGTCTTTTAACATGAATTAGACGTATTAAGAAACTTGAGTTTCTTTCGTTAGAACAGGGGCAGCAGGATCTTCTGCCAGAACATTATCCTTTGTCTTGGAGAGGAAGATATTCAGCACAATCGCTGTAAGGGAACCGGATACGATACCGTTTTGCAGCAGCATCCGAGCGAATTCAGGCAATTGATCGAACATTGCAGGTACTGTTGCCGAACCCAATCCAACAGCGATACTACAAGCGGCAATCAGCAGATTACCATCCTTGCGCAGATCTACCTCTGACAGAATCGACATCCCGGAAACAGCAACCGATCCGAACATCACGATCATCGCTCCACCCAGTACGGCATTGGGAATAACTGTTGTCAGAGCCGCCAATTTAGGCAGGAGTCCAAGCACAACCATAATCCCGCCGGCTGCAAAAATAACATTCCGAGTTTTGACCCGAGTCAGCGAGACCAGACCTACATTTTGCGAAAATGCTGTGTACGGAAATGCATTAAAGATCCCGCCCAGCATAATCGCCAAACCTTCCGAACGCAGCCCGTTTACGATCTGCTTTTGTTCCACTTTCTGATCCGTCACTTTACCAATCGCAAAGTAAACACCTGTGGACTCTACCATACTAACAATATTAACAATGATCATAGTGAAAATAGCCGTAAGATTGAACTGAGGCCATCCGAAGTAGAAAGGCTGTGCAACACTTACCCAAGAGGCTTCACCTACTGTAGAGAAACTAACAATGCCCATTCCATAAGCAATAATTGTACCCACTAAAAGACCTATCAAGACAGAGACCGAGCGAAGAAATCCTGTAGTAAAACGGTTAACCGCTAAAATGACCAGCAGCGTGATCAGTGCAAGCAACAAATTGCGGGGATTCCCAAAATCAGCGCTGCCTTCTCCGCCAGCTACGCTATTCATAGCTACAGGAATAAGAGATAACCCAATAATGGTCACGACTGAGCCCGTTACTATCGTTGGGAAAAACCTCAGTAGCTTCCCATAAAGGGGGGCCGCCAGTACCACGAATAAACCAGATAAAATAATTGCTCCGTACACCGTCGCCAAATTGTTGGCACTGCCGATAGCGATAATCGGCCCTACTGCCGTAAAGGTACATCCAAGAATAACCGGCAGCCTGCTGCCAAAATACTTAGTGCCCATAATCTGCAGCAAAGTAGCTAACCCGCAAGTAAACAAATCAGCTGCGATAAGATAGGCCATTTGGGTGGCATTCAGGTTCAGCGCGTTCCCTACGATCAGCGGAACAACAACTGCTCCGGCATACATCGCCAGTACATGCTGAAATCCTAACGCAAATACTTTTTTCTTGCTTAACATCTCGCACTCTCCTTGATTGGCTCTTTTGAACTTTCATTATCAATGAAGTGAATTTCACCTGGTGACATAGATGTAATCCGGGCTAAAGCATGGACTTCTATCCCTCTATCCTCGAGTAGACTCCGGCCTTCTTGGAAGCATTTTTCAATCACACAACCAACGCCAAGGAGCTCAGCGCCAGCCTCTTGCACGATATCAACCAGTCCAACAAGAGCAGCACCAGTAGCCAAAAAGTCATCTACAATAAGCACCTTATCGCTTGGTCCGATATATTTTTGCGAGACACTAACCATATAATCCTCTTTGCGTGTAAAAGAATGTACCGGCGCGGAATAGACCGCTTCAGATAAGGTCACTGCTTTCTTCTTCTTCGCATATACAAACGGTACGCCTAAGGCGATGGCCGTAGCCATGGCAAATTGAATGCCACTCGCTTCAATAGTGATGATTTTAGTGATAGGCAAATGTCCGAACAACCGCTTGAACTCCTGTCCAATTTGTAAGGCAAGCTCCGTATCCACCTGATGATTCAGAAATGAATCTACCTTTAGTACCGTATCTGATAAAATAAGACCCTCTTGTCTGATGCGCTCTTGAAGTACCTTCATAGTAAACTTGATCTCTCCTTCTGAATTAAAAACAAAAAAAGGACAAATCCCTTGAGTCGTTTCTCTCAAGTGAATTTGTCCTTCTGGGTTTTTGTCCCTTAGTGGTGTAACACTGCATAGTGTCCGCATCGCTCGGTCCAGTCCTTCCATAGTCAGGAAGCGGAACCCTAGATGCGCTATTTCACTCATAGTCGGATAATTACAGTGGTTATCCGGTAGAAACTTATGGGCCATATTCCCAAGATTATATGAGTTGACAAGCAAATATAAGGATAATGTATAATGTGAAACTTATATTTTTATAAATGTTCAAAATGAATACCTTGTATATCTTACACGCTCTGTCTGGTGCTTACAAGCAAAATTTTAAGCAATTTGCATGCCATTTTCAGGTTATTTTCACGAAATTCAATTGTTTACATTTAGTAGTTACTACTCCAATATCTTCTGCGCTGTTTCTTGGGTCGTTACAAGTACATTCATATAACCCCCATTTAGTGCCCCAAGGATCCCCGTTACCTTCTCAAGTGACTCCGCTACACCAATCGAATACCGTGCTTGCTTAATTTGCTCCAGCTCAATGGTCAGTGTTCGATCCGATATTCCGGTATGCACGGGAATCCCGTTGCCATCATAGAATCGTGAACAGATATCACCAGCGACCTTTCCATTCTCCAGCTCAGCAATCACTGCATCACCATAAAAACCGCGCCACGCCTCTTCCCCTTTCATTTCCGGCGATCCGATGCCGAACACAGCGATATCCAGATGGTCCCACGCCTTGGCAATGGTCTGATAATACTGGGAATTCATCAGTTGATCTCTAGTTTCCTTTTGCTCCGTGATCGCTGGAACATCAATCATTAACGAGCGCGCACCCCATTTTAGAGCAGCTTGATAACAGATGTTATTTACATGGTACCCGCTCTCCATCTTTCCTGATGGGCCGCCGACCGTAGGTACACAGGTTACAAAAGGTCTCTGGGCTTGTGTTAGGCTTTCTACAACGCTAGCTAAGCTGCTTCCCCAAGAAAACCCAATCGTATCTTTCGGGAGAAGCACTTGCTCGAGCCATCTCGCACAGGCTTGTCCTATAGCTTTGCGTTTAATCGTGCTGGACTGTGCAGGATCTACCTCCACAACAATGGCTTCCCGTAGCCCGAACCGCTCCTTCAACTCCTGCTCCAATGTAAAATGATCGCCAGTATCGTAATTAATAGTTATTGTAACGATCCCTTCTTCACGTACCCTCTTTAGCATCCTGCTGATAGTGGTACGATATATACCAAGTTGGCTGGAGATTTCACTCTGCGTTAAATTCTGTTCATAATACATTTGTGCTATTTTAATAAGCAGCTTCTTATCTTCTGTTCGATCCATGTTACAACGCCCCCGCGTATTCAACAGTTTGACGGATTTAGACCCCCCCCCCGCTATACTGTAGACGATTGTTTTGCACATTTATTATTATAATGCACAAATGTGCTTAATATTAAAACTTTTATGAAGATGAATGGTTCAGATGGAATCAAGGTATCTCTAAATAAAAACAAAAAATCAAACAAGTGAGGTGCTGGAAATGAACCCTTTAAAGTGGGCAATTGTCGGTCCAGGAAGTATAGCTGCCGAATTTGCGGCTGCGCTGAATGAAACGGGAGGAACGTTGTATGCGGTTGGGTCGCGAAGCTTGGAGAAAGCACAACAATTCGCTAATCAATATGGAGCCACGAAAGCTTATGGCAGTTACAGTGAAATGCTGCAAGATCCTGCAATTGATGTAGTGTACATCTCTACGCCACATAGCAATCATTATGAATACATCATTGAAAGCTTACAGAATAACAAACATGTTCTCTGCGAAAAAGCAATCACGGTGAACAGCAAACAACTTCAAGAAGTCACCCGACTTGCCGCTGAAAAGGATCTGGTTGTGGCCGAAGCTATGACCATCTACCATATGCCACTGTATAAGAAACTGCGGCAGCTCATTGATGACGGCATCATCGGGCGCCTCAAAATGGTGCAGGTCTCCTTTGGCAGCCATAAAGAATATGATGTGAACAACCGTTTCTTCAGCAAAGATCTGGCGGGCGGAGCACTGCTGGATATTGGGACATATGCGCTGTCCTTCACAAGATTCTTCCTGTCCAAACAGCCCCATGAGATTCTTACTACGGTAAAACAATTCGAGACAGGAGTGGACGAGCAATCCGGTATTATTCTTAACAATGCGGCAGATGAAATGGCGGTAATCTCCCTTACAATGCGCTCCAAAATGCCTAAACGGGGGGTGGTTGCAGGAGAGCTCGGATTTATTACCGTAGACAATTTCCCGCGGGCCAGCAAAGCCACCATTCAATATTTGGATGGCACAGTAGAGACGATTGAAGCTGGAGATACAGCCAAAGCTTTGCAATACGAGATTGAAGATATGCAGCGGTATATTGCAGATAAAAGCCATAAAGAGACCCTCAACCTCTCCTTGGATGTCATGGACATTATGAGCAATGTCCGGGAGCAATGGGGGATCAAATATAGCTTTGAATAAATAAACCGTTTAGTAGGCAGCTAACTTAGGCAAATGATTGTTTTTCGAGGTAGATCGCCCGTATTCATCACTTATTCCCCCCATCTGCATTAATGTTAATGAAGTCAAAGTATGGGAGAGTGAATATGGGTGGCCTATAAAAGAGACCGGATCGTTGTCATTATTCAAAAAGGAAAACGGCGCATAATTACAAGGACCCCCCTCCACGGAGTGGACAGATTAGTCTTTGTCATCAACAATCAATATACGAACGCCCCCAACACTACACAAATTGCAAGCGGTGCAGGGCGCAGCAGCGCAAGCGGTAATAATGCCGCCATTGCTTCTCCCTATACACGCCAACAACAAAGTGTCGGCGCAGGCGGTGATGCGACTAACCTAGGCAGTGGGGGCTACAAACGCGGCAAAGCTAAGCCCCTCTTATTATATCCGTATCGCAAAGAAGTTGTGGTCGTTATCAATACCCAGACGGTTAAACTGCCTAAACGGAGCCAGAATGCCTCCGCAACTCAGGTAGCAAGCGGAGGCGGAACGTTCAGCACCGGTGGAACAAACTCCGCTATTGAAAGCCCAGGAACAAGACAACAGCAGGCGGTTGGTGGAGGATCGGGTGGGCACGCCACTAACAAAGGCACAACTAAACGGCGCCACCTCAAACAACGGTCTAGTTAACCCTATTGGGACTATATAACAAGCATAGCAAAAAAGCATGGGCAAACCTGACGAGATCAGGGTGCCCATGCTTTTTGCGGTTTGGCGAGTTGTGCTATAGGTACTTTTTAGTACCTATAGCACTTTAAAGTACGTACTATACTAAATGGACAGATCTCTTCATAATAGCACTTACCGGCCGGTGATTAACACAGCGTAGGAGTGAAAGAAATGTCCTTAGATAAAAAAAGAAGCACCTTGGCACTCTTAGCTCTAGCCATTAGTGCCTTTGCGATTGGTACCACTGAGTTTATAAGTGTGGGGCTGCTGCCTCTAATCGCCACGGATCTGCATATACCGGTAACCACAGCCGGGTTGACCGTTACTTTATACGCTTTAGGAGTAACTTTTGGCGCACCCATCTTAACGTCGCTAACCACGTCGATATCGCGCAAAACCTTACTGCTAAGCATTATGATCGTCTTTATTATCGGCAATAGTCTTGCGGCGGCTGCGGACGGAATTACATTGCTGTTAATCGCGAGAGTAATTTCCGCTCTGGCCCATGGCTTGTTCATGTCGATTGCTTCGACTATTGCCGCCGACCTCGTGCCTGAGGATCGTAAGGCCAGTGCCATTGCCATCATGTTCACTGGACTTACAGTAGCTACTGTTACTGGCGTTCCGCTAGGTACGTTCCTTGGCCAACAACTCGGCTGGCGTGCTGCATTTGTTGCTATTATTGCTATCGGGCTTATAGCACTCATCGGCAATCTGATCCTTGTTCCTTCATCCGGGCTGCGCAAAGGTACCCATACACCCCTTCGTGAGCAAGTTAAGCTGGTCACCAATGGGCGTTTACTGCTTGCCTTCGCGATTACGGCTTTGGGCTATGGGGGCACATTTGTAGTCTTTACTTATTTATCACCCCTTCTGCATGAGATCAGCGGCTTCAAAGAGAATACAGTCGCCGTAATCTTGCTTGTATACGGCATTGCGATTGCCATCGGGAACGTGATTGGAGGTAAAGCCGCCAACCGCCAACCGATGAATGCTCTATTCTATATGTTTGCAGTCCAAGCTGTCGTCTTATTTGTCTTAGCTTTTACCGCACCTTACAAGGTTGCCGCACTGATTACGATCTTCTTTATGGGACTGTTAGCTTTCATGAACGTGCCCGGCTTGCAAGTACATGTTGTTACGCTTGCAGATCGATATGCGCCAAGTGCACGAGATGTAGCTTCTGCATTAAATATTGCTGCTTTTAACGCTGGTATTGCCATTGGTGCGTACCTTGGCGGCATCGTCACAGATCATATGGGACTGATTCATA
The DNA here is from genome assembly GCF_038002725.1 of Paenibacillus sp. FSL H7-0323. Classification (NCBI taxonomy): domain Bacteria; kingdom Bacillati; phylum Bacillota; class Bacilli; order Caryophanales; family Paenibacillaceae; genus Paenibacillus; species Paenibacillus sp. FSL H7-0323. Next base: position 4,681,059 of record NZ_JBBODB010000001.1, read on the forward strand.
CCACTTGGGTAGGTGCCATCATGGTTCTGTCCGCAGTAATACTGACGGCATGGAGCCGTGCTCTGGAGAAGAAAGATGAGGCTCCTCTCCAGACTAAAGCTGCTTAAAGAGCAGTCCATTAACAACCCAAACAAACTTTTAAATATCTTAGGAGGTTACTTTATTATGGCTCAACATCTACAGGATACAACTACATTACACAACGGTGTAAATATGCCTTGGCTAGGGCTTGGCGTATTTAAAGTGGAAGAAGGCGCAGAACTGATACAAGCGATCAAATCCGCTATTAGACACGGTTACCGCAGCATTGACACTGCCGCAATTTATGAGAATGAAACAGGCGTGGGACAAGCCATCCAAGAGGCTCTGCAAGAGAACAGCTTGTCCAGAGAAGAGCTTTTCGTAACCTCAAAGGTCTGGACCGCAGATATGGGCTACGAAGAAACCATTGCCGCCTACGAGACTAGCTTAGCTAAACTCGGACTTGAATACCTGGATCTGTACCTTATTCACTGGCCTGTAAAAGGAAAATATAAAGAGTCTTGGAGAGCGCTTGAAACGTTGTATAAAGAGGGCCGGGTAAAAGCCATTGGGGTCAGCAACTTCCAGATTCACCATCTTGAAGATGTACTGAAGGATGCTGAGATTAAGCCGATGGTCAATCAAGTTGAATTACATCCTTATTTGAATCAGCAAGAGCTGCTCGACTTCTGCAAAGAGCAAGGAATCCAATTAGAAGCTTGGTCTCCGTTAATGCAAGGTCAATTGTTCGATCAGCCTGTACTGAAACAAATTGCCGTCAAACATGACAAATCCGTCGCTCAGGTTATTGTCCGTTGGGACCTGCAACGGGGGATTATCACCATTCCTAAGTCTACTAAAGAACACCGGATCATCGAAAATGTAGACGTGTTTGATTTCAAATTATCTGACGAGGATATGACTCTAATTAACTCTCTCAACCAAGATCAGCGGGTAGGTCCAGACCCAGATCATTTTGATTTCTAAGGGATTACGCACCTTGCACTAACACTATAAGCACCGGCAACACGAGAAACGAAGCAAGCGTCGTCCACAAAATACATTTGGATACCAGCTCCGGTGAGGCATTAAAACGCTCGGCTAGCACGACGGCGTTGACGGCAACTGGCATAGAAGCCAAAATCAGCAGCACAGAGAACAAGGTTCCGGTAATTTGCAGGATCGATAATCCGAGGTAAGCCACTAGCGGCGCTAAGATTAATCGAATCGACAGCCCAGTCCAAAAAGTAGACTGACCCTTGCGTGCGGATGGCATGTTTCTCACTTTAACCATCTGTGCGCCAAGGATCGCCAGTACCACCGGTGAATATCCTCCAGCTACCAAGGCAACCCCTGTAGCCACCTCTGCCGGCAAATGCAGGCCAAAGATACGGAGAAAAAGGGCCAACAGAGCTGCGTAAATGGCAGGAAGTGAAAAGACCGATTTTACTGCATTTTTTACCGAGAACTGAGATCTTGCTGCAAAATAAACACCTATCGTATTCACGATAATCATCTGTCCGATCACATATACAGAGGCCTTATCGAGACCAAGCTGTCCGAAAGCTAGCAACACCAGCGGAAGTCCATAATTCACGCTATTCGTAAACGTTGAAATCAAGGTCAGACCGGATACTTCGGATGGATCTAGCTTCAATAATTTGCCGACTATATTCGCAATCGCCCATAAGAAGATTAGATTTAGAAGCGAAAAGGCGAGCGTCTTATAAATATCATCCATGGATATCTCTGCAGTAGCCAATGTATTTAAAATAATTGCCGGCGTTAAAAAGTATAGATAAAGCGTCAATAACGGCTTCGTATCCAGATTCTTAAACCGCCCAAGTAGCGCACCCACGATCACAGGAATGGACAAAGGCACGATGACTTGGTATAACGTCGATAACACACTTTGGATCATGAATAGAACTCCTCTGCTGTAGGTTACTTCAAACTATAAGCGCAACAGCACAGAACGTCTAAGATATGAAATCAATATACCTCATAGCCAAAACCTATCATACCAGCAAAAAAGCTCCCAACCCTTACAAAGGGTTGGGAGCTTTTCGGTATATTGTTACATCATTTTGATCTCAAGCAACTCATATTTAATGATGCCCATCGGTGCATTTACACTAACAATATCGCCGACCTTTTTACCCAGCAATTCCTTGCCTAGCGGGCTTTCATAGGAAATCTTGTTATTAAGAACATCTGCCTCAGCAGCTCCAACAATTCTATATTCGATCTTCTCCGAATATTCGATGTCATTCAGAATAACAATACAACCCATACTAACCTTTGACAGATCCATTTGGCTCTCATCCACGATCTTGGCTTTGGTCAACATTTTCTCCAGAATCATAATACGAGTCTCCATGAACGATTGATCGTCCTTGGCCGAATGGTACTCACTATTTTCCTTCAAGTCTCCATAGCTGATCGCCAATTTAAGCCGTGCGGCCAATTCCTTACGCCCTGCGCCTTTCAATTCCTTCAGCTCTTCCTCTAATTGAGCCAACCCTTCTTTGGTCAAGAACACTTCTTCATTAGACATGTATACAACTCCTATTTTGGATGCTTTATAATATTTTAACCGATATATCCCAAACTTGCGAAAGATCTTACAAGAAGAAACAACATTGTCGTCCTTAAAGGACGACAACCATTTCTCGTAGAAATATAAAGATACTTTAAAGTACAAAACATATAAATGCTTATATTTTAAAAAAATCCCTGCCACAATTGAACATTGGGCAAGGAGGTCAATGCTGCTTAATTATTCTGGCAAATGCTCTTTACAAAAAAGGAGTAACGCTTCTTCCTCGTCCTCTTCCATATCGAAATCGAGCAGTTGACCTGAAGTTGTCTCCTGTAGATCATAACTTACGATGCTGACTTGATCTTCATCCACCTTAATAATCGCTCTAGCGGATACTCCGTTCTCTACATACAGCTCATCATCCTCTGGAACGTCCAGTTGAACGACAAATTCATACCGTTTACCGGTTAGTATACCGAAAGGATCTTTTACATTCTCCACATTGTAGCCCGTAAATGTCAACATAACTCAATCAACCTCTTTTCCTAATACCTGCCACGTCATTGTATCACAAAAAGTAACATATTGTTGTCGAGGTAGTCCGTCAAGCCATGGCTTTGGATTTCTTGATTTGTTTGCTTCGCAGCTGTCCGCAGGCAGCATCAATATCCACACCATGCTCCAGACGAGTGCTTACGCTGACACCCTGCTTCTTCAAGGTATCAAAAAAGGCCCGCACCGTCTCCCGCTCGCTTCTTTGATATTGGCTGTGTTCATCCACCGGGTTATAAGGAATCAAATTCACATTGACGAGCGGGCGTCGATCGCCAATCAGCTCGGCCAGTTCAAGCGCATGCTCTCTGCCGTCGTTTACATCCTTCATCAGAATGTATTCCAGCGTAATTCTCCGCTTGGTTTTCTCCAAATAATAATCTATAGACTCCATTAGCTTCTCTATTGGAATGGCCTTGTTAATCTTCATGATCTGCGTCCGCAGTTCATTATTAGGGGCATGCAAAGAAACCGCCAGATTCACTTGCGTATTCGCATCCGCAAATTCAACGATTTTGTTAGCCAATCCGCTCGTTGATACGGTAATCCCTCTACCCGCAATTGCTAGTCCCTTGTGATCTTTGACAATCGCCAGGAAATCGAGCAGGTTCTTGAAGTTATCGAATGGCTCGCCAATGCCCATCACTACGACGTGACTGACCTTTTGATCCAGGTTCGCCGTATCCAGATGCTGCTGGACCTTCATAATCTGCTCCACAATCTCTCCGCTGGAGAGATCCCGGCTCTTCGCCAATAGCCCACTTGCACAGAAGCTGCAGCCGATATTGCAGCCCACTTGCGTGGTTACACATACAGACAAGCCGTATTTCTGTCTCATAAGCACGGTCTCGATCAGGTTGCCATCCTTTAGGCGGAACAGGAACTTAATCGTCCCATCCGCAGATTCCTGCTTCACATGTTCTTCCAAGGTATGAATGACAAAATTCTGCTCTAATAATTCTACACAATCTTTATTTACATCGAGCATTTCCGAAAAGTCTGTAATCCGCTTCCGATAAAGCCAATCCCAGACCTGCGTAGCCCGAAACTTTTTATGTCCACGTTCTAACAGCCATGCCGCCAGTTGATCAAAAGTTAATCCATAAATGGATTCTATATTCATTCGTTATCCTCTTTTCAAAACGTTAAAGTTCAGACCATCACTACTCATTGTCTCAAATTTTTTTTATTAAAACAAGGGGAGTTATTGGGTTGTGTCGAAGTTTACACCATTAAAGTCTGTTCTATGAACATGTATCTAAGGAGCGATGGAATCATATGGGTTCAACAAGAATAAAAGCAATCAGCCTCACCCTTCTAGCTGCCGTTCTAATCCTTGGCGGTTTTTTAGTGTATATTACTCTCACTGACTATAAACCACAGGAGATTACTACACTTACTGTAAACAATAATCCGCAGCAAGTAATGAAGCAGGGAGAGTCCTTTTCTGTAACTACCTTTAATATTGGCTACGCCGGGTTGGATAAAGGCCAAGATTTCTTTATGGATGGCGGAACAAAGTCACGCTCAAGCAGTAGGGAACAAACGAAGATAAACCTTGAGGCCGTAGCGTCCCTTATGACAGTTACAGACTCGGACCTGTTCATGCTGCAGGAGGTCGACATCGATTCTTCCCGTAGCAACGGTATAGATGAAGTCTCTTACTTGTCGAATAAATTCGCTGATTACAGCAATGTTTTCGCGACCAACTACAAGGTACCTTGGGTACCGCTTCCTGTTCTTGATCCGATGGGCTCGGTGAACAGCGGTTTATTAACTTTATCCCGTTTTAACAGCACAAGTAATATTAGATATGATCTCCCGGGCAAAGAAACCTGGCCTCGCCAACAATTTGATCTCGACCGTGCTTTTGTGGAGAGCAGATTCCCCGTTGATAATGGAAAAGAACTGATTCTAGTCAATCTTCATTTATCAGCCTTTGACCAAGGCGGAACGATTCGCAAACAGCAATTGGAGTATTTATCGGCTTATATCAAGAAGGAGAATGACAAAGGGAATTACCTCATCTTAGGGGGAGATTGGAACCATTCCCTTCCGGGTACAGCTCCTGATGCTTTCGAGACAACGCAGGATTGGCCGCAATGGCTGCAGGAATTCCCTGAACATTTTCAACAGGGCTTTCAGTGGGCTGTAGATGCCAAGGTACCCTCCGTCCGGACGCTCGATGTTGCCTATTCAGAAGGTGTGAATTTCCGCGCAGTGATTGATGGCTTCCTAGTCTCACCAAACGTCAGCATAAGCGGCGTACAGGGTCATGAGTTATCCTTCGAACACAGTGATCACAACCCTGTAACAGCCACTTTTATTCTGCAATAACATGGATTCTCTGATTCTATTTAAAAACAACAAATTTTAGGTTTTTCTCTTGGAAATACTTAATGATAGCGGGCAAAGCTTCTACAGTAATCTTCTTTTCGTGAAATAGATAGACTCCGCCGGACGGATCGGCATGATGAACATATTGAAGAATATCCTCTGGGTTCTTGACGTTCCAATCCTCGGGATCACGATTCCACAATAATACCTTCATCTGCTGTTCCGTCACCTTGGCGGTTAACTTGTCATTGATCGCCCCATATGGCGGCCGAAAAATAGTAATCGGTGATTGTGTAATTTCCTCCAGCGCCTGATTAGTCTTCGCCAAGTTATTCCGGTTCTCCTCAACGCCATTAGCAGTCATTTTGCTATGATCCCACGAATGACTCCCAACCGACATCTTATGCTCATTAGCATACCTAACGGCTTCCGCATTATGAGCTACCTTATTCCCAATGAATAAAAAGGTGGCAGCCACCTTATGTTCTACTAGAATATCTACGATCTCTTTCGTATACTTTGACGGTCCATCATCAAATGACAAGGCAACATAACCCTTCGGCAAACTATACAAAAATTCATTCTCGGGTAATTCATACTTTTCGTACGGTAATGTCTGTTCTTGAAGAGGGACTGAAGGTTCTGGTGTAGGCTCAGCTTGCTGGTTATGAACCGATATCGTCTGCGCTAGGGTAACGAACGGTACCGAAAGTAATGGCTCAGAGTCGGCCCCTAATACGGGTTCCTCCAGCGCTTCAGCACTATCTACGAGTTGTCCATCCATTCGCAGAGGTAACACAAATATCAAACAAGCGAACATGAGACACAGCAGTGCAACCAGTCCAATTCGTTTGGTCTTCTTTCTGCTTATCCTATGCCCTGGTTCTGTAGAGGGAAGCATGGTCTGAACTACCCTCTCCTCTTCTACTTGAGGATAGTCCTGCTGCTTTAATTGAAGAAGTTGGGTTACATAATTTTCAGAACAGGCAAAATACAATGTTTCGCTGTAAGCTCTGTTCATTATAATCAGCGTGCTGTAGTAACTATTCCGAAACGGATCCCACTTCGGATACAGCGACAATCTCATTCTCCCTCCGGAAAAGGGACCTAGCGCCTTCAATTGTTCGTATGTAAATTCATCTATGGTGAGCTTGCTTCTTGCGTACCCAACATTACGGGTTAGACCTACCTCAATCTGATAACCGGCCTGTTCATGCTCAAGCGACAGTAACTCAATCATTAGAATGGTGTCCGGTTCCTTAGATGCCATGAATCCTATGTATCTCCGTTTCCATCGTTTCGATCCGTCAGACTACTGCCACTCCCAAAAGGAACCGTCATCCGATTGGTGAAATCGCTGATCATACCCGAGAGATACGCCTTTTCTTGGCGAATCGTATCGTACTTTTGTTTTAGATGTGCATTCTCAATCTCAACCCGTCCGATTTTCTCTTCCAGATCATTCATCTTTTTGAGTTTCTCTGCATGGGCTTCGTTATGTTTTTGAATCAGATTTACATATTTTTGCTGCTCCAGCTCAATGGTACTCTTCAATTCCTCAATCTCAGCTGTGAGCGTAGTTTGAAGCTCCCGGTAATCCTCCAGCACTTGATCGACCTTCAAATTTCTCTCAATCAACTTATGCTCAAGCTCGCGGACATTCTTTTCTCTTTCCTCAATAACCTTATTGAGGTTCTTCATATCCCGGTTTAAGCGCTCCACATGACTGCTGGAATGGGTTAACCGATCCTGAAGCTCATTAATATTGGTCTCCGCATGTTGTCTGGCCTGAATAATCTGCTCCACGGAGAAGATCAAATCGAGTGATTTTTTATCAAGCTGAGCTTTGCCTGTAGTAACCAATCCAGCTAAAGTCTCGTCTGAGGTCTTTTCTTCTATTTCTTCGACCTGTTCATCTAATAATTGTACCTTTTGAACCATATCCGACTTGGATTGCTTATCCACTGAATCTTTCTTTTTAAAAAAGGGGGAAATCATCGATTTTATCACCTCAATTATAAAAAAATGTCAAAAAATGTCGAGTGCCCACGAGTCTATTATAGTTTACTTATCTTGTATGTAAGTGAGCCTTTATATCTAACTTTCTGAAATGCACCTAAAGACCTATTCTCTTCTGCAAAATAAAAAAAGCACCCCTTCGGGTGCTTTGATTTCAATTGAATTTATCGGGAAATTGTTTGATCAATCCCTCGGTTAAGATATCTGCGAACATGATCATATGCTCCAGCCCTTTATCAAATGCGGCAATTTCGGCATCCCAATCCTTTTTAACTCTAGCTGTCACGTCATCAGTAATCAATTCCAGATGTTCATGAAGCATTTCCTTTAATTGTTCATAAGAATATTTGGGGTTCTGGCTACTTAGAAACTTGGCAATGTCATCAGCGTTGGCATACCACTCTTTATTGTATTTTTCCACATCGGCCTGATTTCCAGCCTTTACAGCACCTAGAACTTTTCCGGCAATAAGAATATGCTCCCGCAATAATTGAGCCAGCTTATCTCCAACTGCCTCACCGTAATACGGTTTAAAGACATCCCCTATGTCCTGCTGATTCTGTAACAGCCTTGCCAGTACCTTATCCTTGTCCTCAGAATCTGCAAAGGCGCTAACAATGTAGTTCTTTGTCCATACCACATGATCGATCCATAACTTCCTAAGATTATCCTTAAGCTCAATTACGGAGGGGGTTAAGCATTGCTTGTGGGAGCTCTTTTTCTCTTTAGCTGCTGCAGCATCGGCAATTGTAGGTGTAACACTTACAACCAGAAACATACACAATAAGGTTAGCTTCAACATCAAATACTTATTTTTCAATATGACCTATCTCCTTGTGAACAGTGATGGATTTGAATATCTTGTATATTGTGCACCTTTACTTCCATTTCATTCGCAACTATTCTCAGAACACAAAAAAGCACCATCACGTGGACGGTGCCTGGGTCTTACTTTTATCTAAACATCACTTTATCTACGTTGTATTTAGATTTCAGTTCATTAATGATATAGGTTTCATAGATCTCTCTATGAACTGGACTTTCGATCAAACACACATCAATTCTGGTGACCTCGTCCCGATGTTGCTTGATGTCAGATACGGTGTCTTCAAAATGTTTTTTAATTCTTGGTCTTAGCTTTCTCGCTTTACCTACAAACAACAACTCATCCTGATCATTGTAGAACATAAAGATACCGCCGTAATCTCTCGGAATCAGGTGAAAGTCCGTAAATCCGTAAATATTGCTTAACTGCGGGTTAATTTGTTTAGTAATACTAACATCCGCTTTTGGAATCGTTATGTTGATCATTAGCTCACGTCCTCTTTCTATATAGGAGTAAATAGTATCATAAATCGCTAAGTAAGACCATTCAATCTGGCGCAGTCAAATAAATACAATAAAAGCAAGTTCGATTGATCTAATGGAAATATTACTAAAAAATATAGCATTATTCAAAACCTTCCTGCCCAAGGGTTGCGGTCTTAGACAGGAGAGGATTATAAATAAAATAGAGGCGTTTGCATCATGATATATAGATATTTGTCATCTAGGAGGATTTGATTCATGGCAGTAACAGACCGGCAAAAAATAGTAGATAGCGTCCCGCAAAAGGGTTTCTTCGGACATCCTAAGGGACTTTTCACCCTTTTCTTCACAGAATTTTGGGAGCGTTTCTCTTATTATGGCATGCGAGCTATCCTTGTCTACTACATGTATTATGAAGTGAGCCAAGGCGGTCTCGGATTACCTGAAGATATGGCACTTTCTATTATGTCTATCTATGGATCGCTTGTATATATGTCAGGGATCATTGGAGGCTGGCTTGCGGATCGGCTTCTCGGGACTTCGAGGGCTGTTTTCTACGGCGGCGTTTTAATCATGTTCGGGCATATACTACTGGCTATTCCAGGCAATACCACATTGTTTTTTGCTTCGATGGTTTTAATCGTACTCGGAACGGGTCTACTGAAACCCAATGTTTCAAGTATTGTCGGCGAAATTTATAGCGAGCAGGATAACCGCCGTGACGCTGCCTTCAGCATTTTTTATATGGGCATTAACCTGGGAGGATTTCTCTCCCCACTAATTGTTGGCGCAGTAGGCATGAATAATTTCCATCTAGGTTTCTCGATTGCCGCAGTCGGAATGTTTGTTGGACTAGTCGTTTATATTATGACTCGCACAAAAAATCTGGGTTTGGCCGGTACAATTGTACACAACCCTATTCCTGCAGATCAGAAGAAAAAGATCTTTACTTGGATTGGTGTAGGATTAGTTGTACTTGCGATTTTGATTACGATCGGCATTCTTACCGGAGTGCTTACCTTTGAAACATTAATAAAAATAGTAGGGGTATTAGGCTTACTTATTCCTACGATGTATTTCATTATGATGTACCGCAGTCCCAAAACAACAGCCGTTGAACGGTCAAGAATTCTCGCATACATTCCTTTATTTATCGCATCGATTATGTTCTGGGCGATTCAAGAGCAGACTTCCACAGTTCTAGCTAGTTTTGCTGATAAACGGACCCAATTGGATTTTGCAGGCTTACACATTTCTCCTGCTTGGTTCCAATCGCTTAACCCGCTGTTTATTATCACTCTTGCACCTATATTTGCCTGGTTGTGGTTAAAGCTCGGTAACCGTCAACCCTCGATTCCGCAAAAGTTCTCGCTTGGTTTATTGTTTGCCGGTTTATCCTTCTTGGTGATTCTAGTACCTGCTTATTTCGGTGGAGCTAATTCACTTGTGAATCCATTATGGCTGGTACTCAGCTATTTTATCATCGTAATCGGGGAGTTATGCTTGTCCCCTGTGGGCTTATCAGCAACGACCAAACTGGCACCGGCGGCTTTTACCGCTCAAATGATGAGTATGTGGTTCTTATCGAATGCCGCTGCTCAAGCAATTAATGCTCAAATTGTGAAGTTCTATACCCCGGATACCGAAATGATGTACTTTGGAGTAATTGGTGGAGTGGCCCTTATCCTTGCGCTTATCCTCTTCCTATTCTCTTCCAAAATTCAGAATTTTATGAAAGGGATACATTAAAGACACCCAAAGGCTGTCCGAGATCTTCTCGGCAGCCTTTTTTTGGTTTCCTATAGTTATCCAACCTCTACACCAGAAACATGGCGACAATCGTCGTGACTACCAGCCCAATCAATACAGGCTTAACATTCCGTCTTGCCAGCTCAAAGGGGCTTACTCCGCAAATAGCAGCCGCCGGAATCAATGCCCACGGAATCAGCGTGCCTCCACCCACCCAAATGGCAGCTACCTGACCCAGCGCAGTTAAAGTCGCCGCATCGGAATGTGTGGCCACCGCAAACAATTTCCCAATAGACCCGGCAAGTGAAATGCCCGAGAACCCTGAACCATCTAGGCCTGTAATGGCTCCGGTTATAGTTGCGGTCACAGCACCCACTGCACCGTTCAGAGGAACGTTATGAGCTAGAGCGACCCCTAGATCATTTACAATCCCCTGAGATGCGGCGGGCAGCACTTTGCCGAATAATTCAGCAAACGCCGAATCCCCCAGATAGAAAAAAGCGGCAATCGGTATCACAGGACCAAATACTTTGAAGCCAAACGTAAGTCCATCAATCAGATAAGTAGTTACTTGCTCCAATCCTTTATTACGATGTGCCAACAAGGTTACTACAACCAGAATGAACACCGCAGTACCACCAACTAAGGCAGTTGCGTCTCCACCCTGCAAATCGAGCAGAAACATGCCTGCTACATCGGCTAAAAACAGGATGGGAATGGCGATGGCCAGCCATTGTTTCAATGCTGGATGAATCACCGCTGGATCTTCTGCCGTATCATTCTCTGCAGATAACGCACTCACGGCACTTTTCCCGGCAATAAGACCGTCTCGCCAAGTTCCCTTCTTCTGATCTCTGCGCATCATCCAATACGCCGTTATCGTAGTCACCACGCCCATAACAATTACAAGCGGAACACTCGCCTCCATGACACTGGTCACCGGAAGTCCGGCCGCATCTGCTGTTAGTTTAGGTGCACCTTGAATAATGTAATCACCTGAGAGCGCAATCCCGTGGCCAAATAAATTCATTGCCATCGCCGCTCCAAGAGCCGGCAGTCCCACTCGAATGGCAACCGGCAGCAGCACAACCCCGATCAAGGCCACTGCGGGTGAAGGCCAGAAGAACCATGAGGTGACCATCATAATCAGACCGATCCCCCAAAAGGCTATGAACGGTGTGCGCAAAAAGCGGGTAAGTGGAGCAACCATGATTTCGTTAATCCCCGTGCGTGTTAATACCCGGCTCATGGCTACTATGATCGAAATAATCATGATCGTACCCATTAGCTCCTTGGTTGCATATACAAAAGAGTTGAATACACCTGTGACCGAACCACTGACAGTTTCTGTGGCTAACCACCCAAGTACAAAGATGCCCGCAATACAGATCATCGTTGTGTCCCGTCTCTTGATCAGAAGTGCCATTATAAATACGATAAATGCCAGATATACATAATGGAGCGCTGTTAACTGGATGCCCATCTCTGCACCACACCCTTCTCCTACTATCCGAGTGCTATATGGTATGCAGGGGTGTAGGCTAATGTTCAGTAGAAATGGGCCTAAAACAGCAAAAGAAGCCGTCCCGCGCGTAGAGAAAATCTACGTATGGGACGGCTTCTTAATGTTTCTTAATTAGAGATTATTATTTAGCTACAACTCCGCCATCAACCGGCAGCTCAACACCTGTAATGTAAGAAGCTTCATCAGAAGCCAAGAACAATACAGCTTCAGCTACTTCAGAAGCACGTCCAACACGTGGCAGCGCAGTCTGAGACATAAAGAAGCTATGCATTTTTTCGTTATTTACAAATTCAGCACTCATTGGGGTTTCGATAAATCCTGGGTGAACAGAGTTCACACGAATGTTATCTTTACCAAAGTCTACAGCTGCTGCTTTACTAAGCATACGAACTGCACCTTTTGAAGCTGTATAAGCACCAGCACCGCTGCTGCCAGTCAAACCTGCGATGGATGAAATATTAACGATGGAACCACCTTTATTGTTCTTCATTTGAGGAACAACATGCTTCATGCCAAGGAATACGCTGCTCACGTTGATGTTCATTACTTTGTTCCATTGATCAACAGTGGATTCGAGCAATTGAACCGGGAATGAGATCCCTGCATTGTTTACCAAAATGTCGATTTTCCCGAACTTGCTAATCACATCTTCTACAACCTTGATCCAGTCTTCTTCGGAAGCCACATTATGTGCATAAGCTGCTGCTTGACCACCATTTGCTTCAATTTCCTTCACAACTGCTTGTACGGCAGCCTCGTTAATATCAGTGGCTACAACTGTAGCACCTTCTTTGGACAATAAAAGGGCTTCTTCACGGCCCATGCCGCTGCCTGCACCTGTAATAATTGCTACTTTATTAGTTAGACGATTCATAATTAGGTCTCCTCTATAATCATATTGTGATATAATATTTGAGTGATGATAGTCACACTATCACTGTGATATACATCATATCATTTTTACAAAAGAACTACAACCACTCCTTGCTTAATCCAATAAACGGTGGATATAATACTAATAATTGAAAACCCCAATCAAAAAATGGAAGGGTCTAGCCCTCATGAATCCTAAAACACGATACGAAAAAGAAAGATCCGATGGTAAGCAGCAACGATTAATTACGATCCTCGAATCCGCAGAACGAGTATTATCACAAAAAGGAATCGAAAAGTCGACGATGCAAGATGTCGCAAGCGAAGCCAATATCGGGATTGCGACGTTATTTCGCTATTTTCCCAGAAAAGAAAAACTCGTAGTGGCTGTAGCCACCCGAATGCTGGAGCCTATGCTCGATCATTTTAAATACGTAGCTGACTTGCCCCTTACTTGTCTTGAACAAATCGAGAAATTATTTGATTTCTTTATTCAGGATCAAAATCATCTAAGTATTATTTTTATGGTCAATTTCGAAAGCTACGCCTCACACTCAAATGAACCTGTTGAGGATGTTCTGAGCTTCAATGCACTCAACCGCAAAATTTGGCATGAATACTCCAGGATCATTCAAAATGGGGTAGAAGACGGCTCTATTCGTGCGGGTCTCCCCGTAAAAGAGACCTTAATTACGCTCATGAATAGCTTTGCCCTCTTTTCCAGAAAACTAACGATGAAAAAAAACATTCTCCTGCTGGAATCGGATCTAGACTCCGACGATCAGCTTGAGCTGCTTAAACAAATTTTTCTGGATCATTTAAAAGCCTAAAAAGCGCCAGTTTCCTTAGGAGGGGAACTTGGCGCTTTTTCTATAGTCAAAACAAAAAGAGACATTTCCAAGGAAATTGCCTCTATCCAGATTCAAGTTGCGACCTATATACTGCCTTCGTTAGCTAGTGAAATGGGCAGGTTGCGACGGGTGATTGTTGATAAAGAAAACGAGGGCTGAAATCATATTCTTTTAACGTACGATCATGCCAAATCGGTGTAGACGAGGGTGACATAGGCGGAATCAACCAGGACCAGCGCCCTGAGACTTGGCGCCCCTGCTCGTTCTCCTGTTGCTGGAATCGAACAAATTGATCTGCTGCTGTATGGTGATCCACGATGCTGACACCTGCTTGCTTGAAGGAATGCAGCACTGCGCGATTCAGCTCAAGAAGCGCCCTATCCTTCCAAAGCGTTGTGTTGCTGGAGCGATCCAGTCCCATCACATCAGCTATAGCTGGCAAAGTGTTGTATCGTCCGGTATCCCCCAAGTTACGCGAGCCGATTTCAGTCTCCATGTACCAACCGTTAAAAGGAGCAGCCGTGTACAGAATACCGCCAATTTCCAACTGCATGTCCGCGATAATGGGTACAGAATACCAACGAAGCTGAAGCTCAGCAAAACGTTCAATTTCAGGATGTGTTAACGGTACCTCCTGAATGAAGTGATCAGGAATAGGGAAAACGTAGGGATGCCCGTTGCCAATACTGATCACTAACGGCAACACATCATAATCGCCACCCGTTCCTTGCCAACCTAGTTGCTGGCACATTTTTGTGAATTCATCCGATGCCGGATCGCCTGCACGTCCGTGTTCTTCATCGCCAGGATAACCGGCATAACGAATCAATTGGTGGTTCCAGATCCGAATCCGCTGATTCGGATCTTCTCCGCTGCGGAAGACCGTGATGAGTGAACGAATACGTCCTCCGTTGTTCGCCTTTTCCAGATGTCGCAGCAACGCTTCAGCAACTTGTTCCTCAGTCTCTGCTTGGCGTTCATCGATTAGCTCAATGGATTGCCAAAAAAGACGCCCAATGCAGCGGCTATTATGGCGCCAGGCCATTCTTGCACCATGCGCTAATTCTTCCGTTGTATGTGTGTAACTGCCTGATTGGTTAATTTCCTCATGTACGGCTAGGATGCGATGATCCGTCTCGGCTTCAGACTTGTCTAGTTCAGCGTAACATTGTCGAATGAAAGCTTCCGCCTGCCGGGTTAATTCTTCGATGTGCTTGCCATTCATATCCCTTATCCCCCATCTAAACCCTTGCTTAAACTCTCAATCCAGTATAACATCCCTCTTCCTATGCCACATCTTTCAGGGAAAAGCGCATAAGAACAACCCGTGAAGCTTGGAGCTTCACAGGTTGTGGCAGGAACATTTAGCGCTCTGAACGTTTCCCTTGCTTATTCAATGAGGCAAGTCTGCTCTTATCCTCGGTCAACAGTTCTTCAGCCAACTCCACACCTTGAGGACCTAGCCAGTCCTGAGCTTGCTGAATCGCCTGCTCAGTATGTGCCAGGCGGTTCTCAGCCTGTGCCAAAGTCTGTTCTGTTGGATGACTAAGTGCCTGAGAGACAGAGAAATGAAGCTTGCCCAAAGAATTTTTGGCTTGAGTTACATTGTCATTCGCTTGCAGACTGGAATCGGGTTGTTTCATAAATGAAATACGCTCCCTTCTGAAATGCGCCTGTTCTCTTCTAGCATGGTTTGGGTGAAGTCATCTTATGCATTCACTATCTACTGGATAATGGATTGCATAAAGGACGTCATTTCATTACTCGCTTTATTCAGGCGCTCAATGACACCGCTGAATTCAGTGACCAATTCTGCTTGTGAGTGTGAAGAAGCAGAGATCGCTTCAATTTCTTGCTCCATTTGCTTAATGGACTTTTGAACATCACTCAGTGATTTTTCAATATTATGGGTTGCTTCTTTAGTGTTAACGGACAGTTTGCGTACTTCCGTAGCAACCACCCCAAAACCTGCCCCTTGCTCTCCTACACGCGCGGCTTCGATTGCCGCATTCAGCCCAAGCAGGTTCGTCTGCTCAGAAATCTCACGAATGAAGCCGGCAACCTTATTCACTTCTTGTGATTCTGTTACGGCTCTACGCGTATTATCTAATATTTGCTGCGAGGTTGCTGATAATTCCTGAGATTGGGCAGCTACGCTCTGCACCATCTCCATTAGATGACTGCTTATCTCATTAATCTCATCTGTGAATCCTTCAAGCTTATTCTCGTTCTCTAGTGTATAGGCAATGGCAAAAACCCCGATTACATCATCATCCGTTCCGTAGATAGGTACACATGTTGAGATTACAGGAGCTCCATAAATTTCTGCTGGGATTCGGTTAGAGCTTGCTATACCTTTCAGTCCATTTGAAAGCGACAGATCTTCAGGCGGGATAGGGTTACCCTTAACCAATCCGAGATCAATAACTTTACTCGGTGCGTAATAATGGAAGATCTCCCTGTCCGTGATTCCAATCATAATATCCTGCGAGTGAATCTTTTTGAAATAAGGTGCTGCGAGGACTAAGGCATCGATAATACTCATCTCTTCATCTCCCATATAAAAAAAATGTATATGTAGTTTTATCGTCACAATGGGTTATTAAATGAATATTGTCATAGTAGAGTAACAATCCCCGCGTAGGATTTGTTTATGAATACTATTAGCAGACGACAATTTCTACAGAAAAGCGCTCAAGTAACTCTAGGCCTTCTTGGAACAGCTGGTGCATCCGGCATCTATTCACATTGGATCGAACCCTACTGGCTGGAAATCAAATACGTAGATATTACACTCCCTAGACTTTCTCCAGCCTTCGATAAATTTCGTATCGTTCATTTTAGCGATTTACATCAGGGGGTATATTCCAAGCCGCAAGCTTTAACGGAGCTAGCGCAGCAAATTCAACAGGTAAAGCCAGATCTGATCTGCTTCACCGGCGATTTATTAGATCATTCAGCCGATTATATTTCAGAAGCCGTAGCCTTGTGCTCTCAGTTGCGGGCTCCCTTTGGACAATTTGCAGTATTAGGCAATCATGATGCTTTTGGGACCAGAAAGGTTGTAACGAAAGGGCTAACACAATCGGGCTTCCACGTGCTCCATAATGAACATATCGTCTTAACCCAAGGTACGGACAAGCTCTATATTGCCGGAATAGATGATCCTTGGGTCGGAAAAGCAGACATCGCCCAAGCGCTGCTTCATATCCCGGAAGAGGCTTGCACAATTCTCCTTGCCCATGAACCTGATTTCGCCGATGACTTTTGCAAGCTGCCTATAGATCTGCAATTGTCTGGTCATAGTCACGGAGGCCAAGTGCGGTTTCCAATTGTCGGAGCTTTATATACCCCGCCTCACGGAAATAAATATTCAAGTGGATTATATCAACTGCCCAACAGCCAACTTCAGGTCTATACCACTCGCGGGATAGGAGTAACTCGTATGCCTGTTCGCTTTAATTGTCGCCCCGAACTCACCGTAATTACTTTACATTCTTAATGCTAGTGTCTTAATCGTACAAAATGGTTAAAAAGTATATACCTTTTGCATATCTATGCAACAACACTGTAACCGCCTTTGTAATCAAATCTATTTGGGACCTAGGTATAATTGTAGGAGTGATAGAGGAAAAAATATCATATTGCAACTACATAAGCCCATCCTTGGGAAGGAGAGATTAAGTTATGAATAAAAGTATGAAATGGACCTCAGCCATCTTGGCTGCTGGAGTATTGCTTGGAGGGTCGGGACTAGTAGGAGGAACCTCAGTTCAAGCCGCAGCTACCGGAGGAAGTACGGTAAAACAAGCCGCACAGCAACCCTCTGTAGTGCTTAAATATAAAGGCCAGACCTTATCGCAGCAAGCGAAAATAGTAAACGGCAACACCATGATCCCTTTAACTGTACTACGGGATGCTTTTGGCCTCTCCATTAACTATAATGCAAGCACCAAAACTTATAGTGTAGGCAGCGATTCCATGAAGCTGGACATGGAGGTCTCAGATTACGGTGTTAGTACAACCCTGAATGGCTATTACATTTATAGCATGACCGGCAGTCATGATGTGAAGGTCATCAACGACCGGATTTATGTTCCGTTCAAACTGTTGTCTGACTATTTAGGAGTGCAAGGCGTTTATAATCCTTCATTGAAATCACTTGATCTAAGTAAAAAAGTAATGAATGACATCAAAATTACCTCTGAAACCTTAGATAAGAGCAATAAAAATGCTAGTATCAAAGTACAGTATCCCAAAATCAGTGGCTTAACGGATGAAGTGCAGACTAAGATTAATGCGATCTTCAAAAAGCAAGCTGAACAATTCGTCGCAGAGAGTGAAGAACAGGCTAGCCGTAGAGATGGTACTATAGAGAATAAATATGACTTCTCTCAAACTTTTGTTGTCTCCTTTAACCGTGAAGGGGTTCTGAGCATCGTGACTGATCAATATGGCTATACTGGTGGAGCACATGGTGGAGCCCTTCGTGAAGGATTTACCTTCTCGCTGAAAGACGGCAAACCAATTGAACTTAAGGACCTGCTGAAGGCAGAGCCAAACTACAAACAAAAATTAGATAAAATGTTGAAGGAAAGCACCAAGGAGCTAGCTTTTCCAGATACACCTGGCGGACTAACAGAAAAACCAAACTTCTACGTTTCCGAGAGTGGCCTTGCAATCTTCTACCAACAGTACGAAATTGCCCCTTATGCGGCTGGAATTCCTACGTACACCTTTAATTTCAGTTCAATATTACCAAAGGGAACTAACCCATTCGCTGCCTTCAAATAAACTTCTATTGTAAAAAAGAGCGTCACAGTCATTAGGACTGGGACGCTCTTTTGGTTTTACAGCTTAGGCTTCCAAACTTCCAGCCGGGCCGAAGAATTCATAATGAATTCTGTCTTCAGCCACCTTCCATTCCTTAAGAGCCTTATATATCGCCTTCATAAAAGGAGTCGGTCCGCAGAAATAGAATTCAGAGTTTACGTCTGTTACTTCTTGCAACCAAGCTAGATCAATATAACCTGTTTTATGGAACGTATCTCCTTTACTTGGAGTTTCATAACATACATAGGATCGTAGGGTAGGATGGGACTGCTCCAAATCCGCCACCATTTCTTTCATAGCATGCAAGCTTCCATTGATGGCTGCATGAATGTACGTTACCTCTCGTTCTGGCTGCGTAGCAATTAATGTCTCCAGCATACTTACCATAGGGGTTAGTCCAACCCCACCACTGATAAGAACCACTGGACGATCACTATCTTTATTTAGTACGAAATCACCTGCTGGCGAGCTTACTTCCAATATAGCTCCCACTTGTACGACATCATGAAGGAAAGTAGATACGACTCCAGCCGGTTTATCCGGCCCTTCACCTTCCCGTTTAACTGTGATGCGGTAATACGTCTGTCCCGGCGCACTGGACAAACTATAGTGGCGAACATGGGTGTATTCCTCGCCCTCAGGCTGAACACGAACCGTGATGTATTGACCCGGCAAGTAAGAAGCTATAGCCCCTCCATCCTCAGGAGAAAGGTAGAAGGAAGTAATAAGTTCACTTTCTTTAACCTTCTTAGTAACCACAAAGTTTCTAAATCCACTCCAACCCCCGGGAATTTCGGCAGCTTCACGATACTTCTCTGCTTCGACACCAATAAAGGCATCTGCGATCACGCCATACGCCTTTGCCCAAGCATCAATAATTTCCGGCGTCGCCGCATCGCCAAGTACTTGCCCAATAGCAGCTAACAAAGTCTCACCTACGATGGGATAATGTTCAGGTAATACGCCCAATGCCCGATGTTTCTCCGCAATCTGTTTTACCACAGGCAAAATATTTCCCAGCTGATCAATATTCATTGCCGCCGCGAGTACGGCGTTAGCAAGTGCAGTCTGCTGTTTACCTTCCCGTTGGTTGGCATGATTAAATATATTTAGTAACTCCGGATGATTTTCAAATAACATGCCATAGAAAGTAGTTGTGATGGTCTTCCCATGAACCTGCAATACGGGCACCGTTGATTTTATGATTTCAATGGTTTGTTGATCTAACATCTAAATACCCTCTTTCCTGCAATAAATTAATTCCTCTATAAAAAGCATATAGAAGCTGCACATGCCGGAGTGTGCGTTCAATCACACGGGAAATTGAAAAAATGTGAACGATTCAACAATTGCAATGATATCCATCACAATAATGCACCCGAAATCAAAAAAACTATCCAAGAGCCATAATAGCTTCCGGGATAGCTTTTTATCTTATTATTTTGACAGCTCCACAAAACCTTCTCCGAATACATCTCGTACATCGTGGATGGTAATAAACGCCTCTTTATCAATGGATTTGACGATTTTCTTAAGCATAGTCACTTCCTGCTTGCTAATCACAATATACAGCAGCTCTTTAGGTGTCTTGGTATAGTACCCACGGCCATATATTACTGTGACGCCTCTATCCATAATTCCATTAACCTGTTCAGCAATTTTGTCCTGCTCTTGGGATACAATCGTAACAGCCTTCTTAGGGTTCACTCCCTCAATAATGAAGTCCATTATCTTAGTGGCTACATAGAGCATCACGATCGTAAACATCAGACTTTGTACTCCAATGATGAAATACGAAGCGAACACCACAATTAAATCAACGAGCAGTAGCGCGTAACTAACATTCCAGTCCAAATATTTATGTAGAATTCTGGCGATGATGGTTGACCCTGCAGTCGTTCCACCCACTCGTATAATTAGCCCGATACCCACACCTGAGAAGATACCCCCGAATATTGCATTAATTATCAACTCATCGCTGCCAATATTCCAATTTTTCGTAAGAATCAGGAATAACGAATTGAAAAACACCGCAATAATCGTGTATACCGTCGTAGTTTTGTCTAGAAATTTGTACCCCACAATTAATAATAAAGCGTTAAGAATCAAACTAACAATACCGGGTGACCACTGATACAAATAGTAAGTAATCATAGTCAGTCCCGTGACCCCGCCTTCACCGAACTCGTTCGGAATCACAAACAAATTAACGGCCAAGGAGAATAACAAAGCTCCTACAATGATGGAAACAATATCCGAAATACGCTTTTTCATACCATGCCCCTTCTACCCTAGATCTATATCCACAAATACTAACACCGCTTTGATATAGATGCAATCCATCCGAAAGAAGTCAACAGTCTATAGATACAGTAACCAGCCACCCCGCCGCCAGTGTTCAAAATAAGATCATCCACATCAAAGGTGCCGATATACAATACTAATTGTGTGAATTCAAAACAGAAGCTCAGCGCCAGCGAGAGGAAGAAAACTCTTCGAAACAGCCTTACTTTTTGCGATAACAGCATGGGCACCAAGATCCCAAACGGAATAAAGGCCAACAAATTCCCTACTAAATTAATCGATGAAAAAGGATCTGAAAGCGACAGATCGTCCATCCCCCGGGAGATCTCCTTAAAAGGGATATAGTTGCCTCGCCGATTAAAAATCCGGTCTGGATGTTCAAACATACGTCCCGCTTGCTCCCAAAGCGATAATAAGTTCACTGGTGCACCTTTAAATAAAATAATTCGAATTAAAAAATACATATAGACGATAAATATCGCTGCCAGCAAAAGGTTTATAGCAGACTTTTTTTTCGGCTCTTTAGTCATTAATATGTAGTAACAATTATGCCATCCATGTTATCGCCTGACGTCATATATTGCCCTTCCTGTGGAATTTTGATCGTAGTGTATTTGGATACCGGAAAATAACTTACTGTATAAGCTTTGCCGTCTACTGTTGTTGAAATCTCTTTGTTCTCTTTCAAGAAATCCAAATATTGTTCTAGCACAAGCCCCTTCTCATGAATAATGGCGCTGTGCGGCAACCCTACATAACGGAAATGCCAGGGTTCATATTTTATCCCCGTAATCTCGGTTTTGTCTTTCGGATAGCGAAGAATAAAGCCGTATTTCCAGGCATTTTTTTGCAGCCATTTCCCTTCAGGCGCTTTACTCATTTCTGATTGGGACGACCCGATATCCAGAGATAATCCTAAATTATGTTCACTATATTGCGCCGGTAAAGCATAGTCCGAACCTTTTTCCTGATATAATTTCTCTTGCTCTTCAAAGTCCCTGTACCCGCTGCTAATTAAAAAATGATTCACACCCTCTTTTTCGGCAGCTTTGACCATCTTATTGAATTTATGCGCTACACTTTCAGACAAACGAATCGAGGTATCCAGCAGCCCATAACCCTGCACCAGATCCGCCTGCTCATATAAGGTCACGATATCAGACTTCACACTATCCTCATGTACCGGGTATTGTTTGTTCACCAGCAACAAATCCCCTTGATACACTTGATCTTGTGTTACTACCTCTAAGCTATTGTTATTTCTAATAGATTCTTTGCGAATCTTATCATCGTATCCTAAATTACCCGTATTCGGTAAATAACGAGCCGCTGCATACCCAAGCAACAACACAACCAACGCCAAAAAGCCCCACTTCTTCATCAGCAATGTCCTCCCATTTCCTTGATAGGAATAGAATAACGAAGACACTTTAAAGAAAAAGCAGGACAAATATAAAGTTTTTCTTAAAATAAATAAATCTCACTGGCTTTACCCATTAAAAGTATATCCAACGCCCCAGATCGTCTTAATGAATTTATTCTTATTGATGTCTTCACCGAGCTTTTTGCGCAAGGTACGGATATGCACCATGACCGTGTTCCCACTCTCATAATAAGCATCGCCCCATACCTGTTGAAAAATGTTCTCCGCACTAAACACCTGCTTAGGATGGCTGACCAATAAGTGCAAAATATCAAACTCTTTTGGAGTTAGCTCAATAACCTCACCATAAAGAGTAACCGTATGCTCATCCGGTGAAATCATCAATCCCCGAACCTCTAGCACCGATTTAGGTATGGCAGCGGGCTGACTGAATTGTATGGAGCGCCGCAACTGGGAATTGACCCGGGCGACCAGCTCCATTGGGTTAAACGGTTTGGTCATATAATCATCTGCGCCCATAACCAGTCCGGTGATTTTATCAAGATCGGAAGTTTTAGCACTCAGAAAAATAATCGGCAGATGATGATGCTCCCGAATATGGCGGGTGACCTCGTAACCATCCAGCCCCGGCATCATGATATCCAGAATCGCCAAATCTATCGTTTGCGACTCAATGGCTTGTACCGCTGCCCTTCCATCGGACACTTTGAGGATATGATACCCCTCTTTTTGCAAATGCAAGGCCACCAAGTCGGCAATTTCCGCCTCATCATCCGCAATTAAAATGGTGATGCGCTTCATCTATTTTTCACTCCTATAGGTTGTGCTGTACACTCTTCATCCATTATACCCTAAACTCAAAAACCACTCCTAGAAAGAAGTGGTTTCCGATTAAATCTATGATTTATATAGTCTATTTCCTTTTATTATAGCTGTCTAACAATAGCTCTAATGAAACCCCATTTACTGTGACGCCTGAAAGATTGCAGTCTCTTATATCTACATTCGAAAGATCACAATCTACAAAGGATGTCCCGTTCAGCTGGCATCGCTCAAACTTATTGCCTTTACCGTACAAATGAATATCGTGGAAATAAGCCTCCCCTAGTTCACTATTACTAACCTCTATTTCCCACAGCCCCACTTCATTAAACTTAACAGAATGCATATTGATGTCATTAAAGGTAGTACTGCTCATATTAATATTATCGAATCCGGTCCCCTCCATATTTACATTGGAGAAGTTTGTTTTATGCATATCAATATCATCAAATTCACTCTGGCCCATAGCCACACGACGAAAATTCGTTTCAGTCATTCTTTCATCCTGAAAGACTCTCTTCTTAAATTCGTCCTGTAATTTGTTTTCACTAAGATTATTATTCACTGTACTCAACATCTCCCTTTTTAAGATCGCTCTTGATCTGCGGAGTCTACTCTCAACAGCTTCGCTGGATAAATCAAGGAAATCGGCGATTTCCCTGACCTTGTAACTGTCGATATAGTAGAGAATTGTGACTATACGGTTAGCTTCTGATAGGGTGTTTAAGGCTTTCCACACATCTTGCTGGAGTTCTTTTCTGAGCAGCTGATCTTCGGTAGATTCTGGCTGCGGAACCTCCATTTTTTGCATGAATTCGTAAGCAGTTTTCTTTTTATTTGACCTAAACCAATCCATGCATTCCCGTGCAGTAACCGCATATAACCAACTGGCGAGTTTCTCAGGCTCCTTTAAGTTAGGTAATTTGCGATAGGTTTTAACAAAAACCTCTTGGGCAATGTCTTGTGCGGTATGAAAATCACCCAATTTACCATAAGCAACCCCGTATACTGCATTGGAATATTTGCCGATAAGTACACTGAATGCATCCATGTCACCTTTACACACCTTATCTACCAGTTCTGCGTCTGTACAAGTCACTATTTTCCTCCTTAACATCAAGCTCATAACATAGACGGAAAAGAGACTCAAAAACCGTCTTTATGCCTGCAAATAATTTTTAATGGAGAGGGGATTTCAACTTTTCTTCACCGTGATAATTATAGCCTAATTATTACCTAGCTAAAACAATCTGCGAGCCGTCACCAAACGTTTCTTCCACTTGTCACTTAAGGCTTCATAATGAACGCCAAGCTCCTTGGAGTACGTATGTAGGATCTGATTATTTCCCGCGTAAATCGCCACATGCCCAATATCGAGTCCTCGTGCACTGAAGAATAACAGGTCCCCTTTGCGCAGCTCGTTAATTCCAACCTCTTTGCCCTCTTTGGCCTGATTGTAAGAGACACGTGGCAGGTCAATTGCCAACACATCCTTAAATACATGTCCTACAAAAGAAGAACAGTCAAAGGTAGATGTCTGGTCAGTAGCAGCACCAAATTCATAAGGTGTTCCCAGATATTTTTCTCCGTAAGCAAGCAGCTCGCTTCCCTGCCGCTCTACAAGAGCCGTACTAGTATAATTGCTATATTTGGGTTTAGCAGATATATAGCCACTCTTGTTATCTTGTGTTCGCACTTCTAACCATAAAGCATCTACTTCTCTAAACACATGTACCTTATCTCCTGCTGACAACATTTGCTGCACTGTTGATTGGGCTGACGAGTCTGGCAAACTTCGCAGGTTAACCCCATATAGAATTGTCGTATCGTAATCCACTGCCGAGTAGATACGAACGGCACGAGTAGTGGTATCCCACTTCACAGTGCTGCCCAAAGCTTCGCTGACAAAACGCAGTGGCATCATCGTATAACCGCCGGCAATCTGGCCGGGAACCGTTACACTTAAGGACTGGCCATTTTTATTCGCTGCCTGATCACCAATACGATAGGTCAGCACCAGGTCTCCCTTGGTTGCCTTAACGGTCTTGGTATCATTATTCCAAGTAATCTTTGCCCCCTGAGCTTCAAATAACTTGCGCATAGGGACTAGTACTGTATCGTTTACTAACAAGGGCTGAGCCCCCAATTGTAGCTGTTGATCATCCAGATAGACGGCTGTAACCGGAGTCTGAGGCGTTGTCGCCGCATAGGCCGGAGCAGTATAGAGCATAGATGTAAGTAGTAAAAGTAACATAGCTTTCTTTTGAAATTTCATGATGTCATCACCTCGTTGATTGATATGTACACCTATTGTTACTAAAAAAAGGGTGATTAGTTTTGTTACAAATTTTGGGGTAAGCATCTACCTACGGCATAAGCACCTAAAAAAAAGAGGACTACGATCACCTTTCGGTATCATAGTCCTCTTTTTAAATATGCCTCATGGAGCCGGCTAGACAGGTTCCTCAACTTCAAAAATGGAATCAATAATGATCGGAAGATTATCCCTTACAGAAACAGCACCCAATACAGAACGAGCATGAACACCCTTGTCTCCGAACACCTCAAGCATTAAATCTGAACAACCATTAAGCACTTTATGATGTTCTTCAAAAAGGGGATCTGCATTAACGAAGCCTTGAATTTTGACTACTCTTTTCACTTTGTCCAAAGAACCTAAAGCTGTCTTCAGGACGGCAAGGATTTCTATACCCGTTAAACGTGCAAAATGGTAGCCTTCCTCGGTAGTGTAATCTTGTCCCAGCTTCCCTTTGGGATGGCCCGCTGGTCCTTTTCCCGACACAAAACATAAACCATTAACAATTACGTAGTTAGCGTATTTTGCCGCCGGTTCACTAGCCTCGGGCAGGACAACTCCTAATGCTTCGAGTCTGCTCGCTATAGTGTGCTCTGTCATATCCATCTCCCCCTCCATTATCAACAGCTTCAATAATTAAGTAAGATCATAGTTACTACTTAGCTTCAACCTCTGCTTCCCATCTCGATATCTCAGAGCGAACAATGGGTGCTACTTGGGTACCCAATAGCTCAATGGCTCTCATTACATCCTTATGAGGCATTGTGCCAAGCGGCACATGCAGCATAAAACGTGTGATGCCTACTTGCTTGCGCAGGTGAATGATTTTCTCAGCAACGGTCTCTGGGTCACCTACATACAAGGCACCTTCAAATCTACGCGCCGCATCATAGCTTGCACGGGTGTATTGACCCCATCCGCGTTCCCGGCCAATAACATTCATACTAGCTTGTGTAGAAGGGAAGAACATATCGGCAGCCTGCTGATTGTCCTCTGCAATGAAGCCGTGCGAGTGCGAAGCAACGGGCAGCTTCGATACATCATGTCCCGCTTGCGCTGCAGCCTTCTTATAGAGCTTCACGAGCGGAGCAAACTGTAGCGGACTGCCGCCAATGATAGCCAGCACAAGCGGTAACCCTAGTAGACCTGCACGAATTACGGATTCTGTATTTCCTCCGCTGCCAATCCATACTGGCAATGGATTCTGCACGGGACGCGGATAAATCCCCAGATTATTAATGGCAGGACGGTGCACGCCGCTCCAGGTTATTTTTTCGGATTCCCGTATTTTGAGCAGCAAGTCCAGCTTCTCATCGAACAGCTCATCATAATGATTCAAATCATACCCAAACAGCGGGAACGATTCAATAAAAGAACCCCGGCCTGCCATGATCTCTGCGCGTCCATTCGAGATTCCATCCAGGGTAGCGAAATCCTGAAACACACGTACGGGGTCATCAGAGGAAAGTACTGTAACCGCACTGGTTAGCCGAATCCGTGTCGTCTGTGAGGCCGCCGCAGCCAGTAAAACTGCTGGAGAAGACGCCGCATAATCTTTGCGATGATGTTCGCCCACGCCAAATATATCTAAACCCACCTGATCTGCAAGCACAATCTCCTCTACAACCTCGCGCAATCGCTGCGCATGACTTATCACTTCACCCGTCTGAACATCCGGTGTTGTTTCTACGAACGTGCTTATTCCTATTTCCACTTACAAATCCCCCTTAACTATAATTTCCTCTTTAAATTGTTTGTTTGATTATAACACAAGTTAAGGTTAAAAAAGCTAGTCATTCTGTCCAACCCTAGTTTCCCGGGAAACTCATCCTTAAAATTTGCAAAACCACGCTTACAAATAGAGGATTTTGAAGGAATATGTTGAAAGACTCTTAAACAAATAGCGGTTGTCGTAGAACAAATAATCATATGGCAAACGAATAAAATTCAAGGTAACATGAAAGAACTGTTAACCGGGTGGGAGAAGGTGTCACTGAAATGAATATCATGACATGGATTGATTTGTTATTATTTTTTGTTTTGTTCGCTTTGTTCATCTACATATTTGCGTCTGTAACTATCACTAACCTACATAAAGCATACTTAGTTTTTCATTTTACTATGATGTTATGGCCCTTCTGCCAATTCGCTATCAAAACGACCGACGATCCCAAGTTTCAATTGTTTTATGTAAAGCTCGCTTTTATCGACTCGGTTCTGTTAACGATTGGCTGGCTTCTGTTCACGGTACTACTCACCGGGAATTCACATCTTCTTCGAAAAAAGAACACATTGATCCTATACATTCTCGCAGCTTTGATCTTAGTAGGGGTGATCGCCAATCCAAACGGAAGTTTTGTTCTCCCTATGAACGGCGGATATATCGAAAGATATTATGGTCCGATTTTTTGGCTGCTTATTATCTTCTTAACCACCAGCGTAATGATTTCTCTGTATATCATCTATTCAGCGCTAGTCTCAAACACTACACAGCGGATCAAAAAACAAGTTGCTCATGTGCTCAAAGGGGTGCTGGTGCTAACGGTATTTATTTTATTGGATGTTTTTCTTAATGTGGTATTGCTTAAATCTGATCCAGTTATTCCAGGGCTGACCTCTCTGGGGATCTTAATCTCGGCAATCTTTTTCGTAATTGCTATCCATCGGGATAAAATATTTGATCTCGTAACCATCGCCCATCAGGATATCATTGACACCATTACAGAAGGAATTCTTGTACTGGATGATAGTGAGACTGTAGTAGAAATCAATCGCTCGCTTTTTCCAAAAATCCATCTGCAAATCGGTGCTCACTTTGACGTGTCGACCATCGCACCCATAGAGCAAACTTCCGGAGCTTTCGATTTATTCCTTCATACATACTTGAACCAGCCCATGGAGAGGACTGAGGTTGAACTATTCTACACCTCACTCGATGCATACATTAACATTACTGCGGCGCCGATTGTGGTAGGTGGAATCAGGGTTGGACGCATTCTCACTTTTCAGGACAGAAGCGAGCTGCATCGCCTCATAGCCGAGACCAATCACCAGAACGAGACCCTGCAAGAGCGTAATGCTGCATTAACTGAAATCCAGGATGAATTATCGCAGACTAACCAAAAACTTAAGCAGATGGCCATAACGGACAGCCTAACCGGTTGTTATAATCGTCATTACTTAACGTTGCACTTAGAGCATGAGATCATAGAAAATATGAAACTCAAGCAGC
This sequence comes from Paenibacillus sp. FSL H7-0323, assembly GCF_038002725.1. Lineage (NCBI taxonomy): Bacteria > Bacillati > Bacillota > Bacilli > Caryophanales > Paenibacillaceae > Paenibacillus > Paenibacillus sp. FSL H7-0323. Next base: position 4,709,728 of record NZ_JBBODB010000001.1, read on the forward strand.
CTTTTGCTATCATCCTTCTGGATATCGACTTTTTCAAAACAGTGAATGATAATTACGGCCATTTAATCGGTGATGTCGTCATTTGCAGCACGGTAGAGGTAATTAAGAAAACGTTGAGGGAGACGGATGTTCTGGCGCGTTATGGCGGAGAAGAATTTATCATTTACTTACCAAATACAGATCAAACACAAGCAAACCACTTAGCAAAACATATCAAATCTATAATAGAAGCTAATAAAGTACATGTAGAGGATGTTGCTCATTCCCTCTCGATTACTGTTAGTATGGGACTGCTGTCCATTAGTAATTTTGCAGCACAATATACAGAAAGCCTGACCAATCAACTAAATGATTTATTCGAATCAGTGGACAAAGCCTTATATCAAGCAAAAAATGCCGGACGAAATCAGATTGTTGAGATTAATAGATAACGTTTAAAATAAAGAATCAGCCTACTTCTGTTGAAGTTAAGCTGATTCTTATTTTTTAGATCTTTTTAACTAACTCGGACTTTAATTTCATAGCTCCAAAACCATCGATTTTGCAATCAATATCATGATCTCCGTCCACTAAACGGATGTTTTTCACCTTTGTTCCTATCTTCAGAACGGATGAGCTTCCTTTTACTTTAAGGTCTTTAATAATAGTTATAGCATCTCCATCATTTAAAATATTTCCGTTGGCATCTCTGACAACCTTGTTCTCTTCACTGCTTTCAGCCTCTGTGTCGAGGCTCCACTCATGCGCACATTCCGGGCAGACGAGCAAACTACCATCTTCATAAGTGTATTCTGAATTACATTTCGGGCAATTTGGCAAAGTTGACATCAAAGTGTCCTCCATTCGTTAATGTAAATCTAGTTGTGGTTCCAGTGCATAGCCTCAAAAGTATATTTCATATTTGGTAAGGTTTCCACTAGATATCAGCAGTAAGTTTGTCTAGATTTCGACAGCGGACAGTAATTCTCAAATATTGTCTTGTATATTTTTTCCTAATTCAATAAGATGGAAATGTCGAATTTTTATGTAAATACATAGGAGAGTGAGTAATGATAAGTCGCAGAAGTGTTGCATTCGCCATTATTTTGTCATTAATTACATGTGGGCTCTATACAATCTATTGGTTTATTGTTCTAACCAATGAGGTAGGCGAACTGAGTGGAGACTATACATTTACAGGAGGAAAACATTTCCTTCTAACGTTGGTTACGTGCGGGATCTGGAGCTTCATTTGGGCCTATCAGGTAGGTAAACATATTGCTGAAGCTCAAAGACAGCGCGGCCAATACCCGTCAGATAATTCAGTGCTTTATGTGATCCTGACACTCTTTGGCCTGGGTATTGTCACGTATGCCTTGGTACAATCCGATGTTAATAAACTGGTATAAGTTTACGATTTATAAAAGGACACATCCTAAACTATTTTGGGGTGTGTCCTTAAGTCTCGTCGGCGTAGTATATCTCAAAGCATGGATACCCTTAACCAATATTAGTATCCCTTGTCCATTTCATGAATGGACTGGATTGTATTGCCCCGGATGTGGAGTCACAAGAGTTATTCTTTCCTTGCTGAAGTTCGACGTTATTCAAGCGTTTAGATTTAACCCGTTGCTGTTTATTTTAGCACCTCTGTATATGTTGTATTGGATTACTAATAAGAAGCAAATCCGGCCTCTTAGCCAGGCAATTATGGCTATAATGTTGATTCTGACCGTTACATTTGGAATACTGAGGAATCTCCCGCTGTTTGAATATTTGGCCCCGACAGTAATTCGTTAACAGCAACAATTATTACAAAATAGCCTGCAGTCGCACAATTGCTTGGGCCCGATCAACCACTTCTAATTTGCTGTAAAGATTGCTAATATAATTGCGCGCCGTACCTTCCGCAATATGTAATGTATCGGCGATTTCACGGTTGTTCAGTCCCCGGATAATGAGCTGTGCCAGCTCCTCTTCCCGTTCTGTCAGACTGATACGATCCAGACCCGATCTTTGCCAGTGTTCATAGTCCTCTGTTAACCTGTTCATCCTCGATGCCAGTTTGGCTGCTACCGGAGCTGGCAGAATAAATTGCCCGGATAACGTATCATGAATCGAAGCGATCATTTTATCTGCATCCATGTCCTTCAGCATATAACCGCTTGCTCCGTAGGCCATTCCCTCTACAATATAATCAGTCTCTATAAAAGTAGTCAGAATCAGAATGAAGATGTTCGGGCGAATCTGCTTTATTCGTTTCAAGGCGCTAAGGCCATCCATAACTGGCATTTGAATATCGAGCAGCACCAGATCAGGCTGGAATGCCTCAACCATCTCGCAAGCTTCTTCTCCATTCTTGGCAGCACCAACCACTTCCATATCATCTTCCAGATCCAAAATGGTGCGAAGTCCTTCCCGCGTCAACAATTGATCATCGGCAATTACAATTTTTATTTTACTCATGTTCTATCCACAACCCTTCGCATGGGCAGATCAATCTCCAGTAAACAGCCTTCATCCATTTCTGAATCGATGGATAAGCTGCCTCCCAGCTGCTCAACCCGTTCCTTCATCGTCCTAAGTCCAAATCCCATCACGATTGGACTCATCCCTAGCCCACAATCCTTGAGTCTAAACTGCAAGTTCGCTCCAACAGACTCCAGACTAAAATGGAACTCCACACTCTTCCCATGTCTGATCCCATTAGTTAAGCCCTCCTGCAAAGCATGATAGATTGCCTTTTTATAGGCTGTTGACATGGCTTCCGGCAGATCATAAATAACTGCATGAACAACAACGCCTGCATTGCGTTCTGTATCTCGAATCAACTGCTTCAGCATCACGGTTAGATCAGAATACCTGTCCTCTTTCAGCATATGGACAGAGCCGCGGATTTCATTCAAGCTATGCCGCACAAGATCCTGGGCCTCAGCCAGACGCTGAAAGCCGCTGTCTATCTCCTTCTTCTGAAGCAGCCGCTTGCCAGCTTCAATCTGCAGAATCGTCGATGTCAGGGTATGCCCGACAATATCATGAATCTCTTGGGCAATACGATTGCGTTCCTCAAAAACAGTAGCTTCGGCCAACGCCGCAGATGTTTCACGCATCGAACGCTCCAGGCTACGAGTTCTTTCTACCACCTGATCCTCCAGATTTTTTTTGAGATATTGGATTCCCGAATACAGCTTGGCATTAGCGATTGAGATTGCGCATTGTGAACCAAGCAGCTTGAGCACATCGAGTCTGCTTGGAGTAAATACACCCGGCGATAGATTATTCTCTAAATAGAGCAGGCAAACCAATTTATTCTGATTCATGATGGGGAGACATAGAACCGATTTCAGTCTATTATTCCTAACGTAAGTATTACGTGTAAATATTCCTTCACTGAGTGCATCATGTAATACAACCTGTTCTTGTGTTCTTGCCGCGTAAGCTATAATCGCTGCCGGGACCAACCCCGATTCTTCCCCAAGTGGAACAGATTCGATATGCTGGGCTTCTGAGGTCCCATAAGCTTCCACCATCCATTTGCCGTCATGATCAAAAATAACAGCCCCATATTCTGCCCCAGCATTGTGGAGCATGATTCGCATCAGCGTGGCCAATAATCGGCTCATCTCCATTTCGCCGGATAATGCTTGGGCAGACATTACCACAGAAAGGGAATCCACACGATCGAGCCCGGGCTCTCGTTTAATATGCAGCAAATGGCGATGCTGCTGCTCCAGGTCAGCCGCTTTAGCCTTTGCGCCCCATTGCAGATAAGCCTCATAGGCCTCAGTCATATAGATTCTTGCCAGATGCATTTTGCCATGACGAAGCCCGTATTTACCATAACATTCCGCTGCCATCGCTAAATCGTGAATATGACCGTGGATCCGAGCGTTCTCAATGGATTGCTCATACAATGCTTCAGCTTGGCGGGGATCTCGCGATAGACGAGTTAACTCAGCCTTCATTAACAGATATTTATGCTGATAATTCCCCGGACAACGCCTGGCAAGCTTTTTCATTTTCTTCAAGCATTTACGCATTTTTGCCCGATATGTACGTTGCTCTTCAGCGTTATATTCCTCATACAACTGAGCCCAGACTAAACATTCATACATGATCTGCATGGGACTGTCTAGGCCATCTTCGCGTGATTTTATAATGGCCGCTGATTTGGCTAATGCCTCACTGGCTTCTCGGTATTCCCCAAATACATAGCCCGTCAAATATTGATAGATCCAGACCATTTCTTGTATAAAATCAAAGGTGTCCCCATGAACCGACTGTGCAAAAGCAGGCTCGCTAATCTCCGCGATGGGAAAGGGATCATCTATAGAGCGATAACCTGTCAAGCGAACAAGAATGGCCGCTGCTACAATAGCCTGCTTACAATGAAGACTGTTGTTATGGCGCAGCAAATCACCGGAATGAGTAATTAATCGCTCATAGATATCGCCGAGAGGATGACCAAATTGCAAAAGGGAGGCACAGTTGATCAACACATTCTGGTTGCCCTTCCATAAGTCACCTGATTCCAGTCCTACTTTACCAGCTTTCTCGGTAAACGTATGGAGCATAGCAGGATCATAATGCCGCCAGCTATCGTAGCACATGGCGAACGCGGCTAAGGTTGTCATGTGCTGTTTCGGATAGGGTTCGGATAAGCTGAACGCCAGCATGGCCCATTTGAATGTCTCTTCATCATTACGGAAGTAATAATATTGAAACATTGCATAACCTATGAATCCAATGGAAGCCTCCGGAGTCATCCCATAATCAAGCGTTAATTCAATCATGGTGAAGGAAGAAGCAAGCCACCCTTCTCGATTGACGTAAAAGCAAGCATTGCTTGAATGATCTAAAGTAGACATTGCGATTCTACGTGCTTCATCAGTCATTGGAGGTAAAAGAGTAAGCGATTCGAGTGAGACCTTCTTGAGTCTATGCCGCAATCGTAACCATTGAAGCGTCAATTGAGCATAACCAGGATCAAATTGATGCTTCACTTTCAGTAACGATAAGGTATGCTGGCCTAAGGAGATCACCTCTTCATGGTTATCATTACTTGCTTCCAACTGCACCTTCATTACGTAGACGTAAGCCTTATCCATATTTGTCGTAGCTTTATCAATTAACAGATGGAATAATTCATTAGCCGTATCAAAATGGGAACATAAATATTCGAGCTCCGCCCTCTCACGGAATACCCGGAAGGTCAGCCCATAATGCGCCTCCCAGCTCTGCTCCTCTAATAATGACGTTGCCTGAAGCATATATTGCAAGGCTGTCTCATGTGCGGTTGTTTGCTTCGCTTTTATCCCTGCCTGTAAGTTCAGCTCTACTAGTTGAAGCCTCTCTTCAGGGCGGTCTAACCATGTAAGTGCCTGATTCAAATGATGGACAGCTTCGAATAGAGTCGTTCCTTCACTAAGCGGGCCTCGGCCTAGCAATAACAGACCAATCCTCCAATGCAGCTCGGAACGCTCCTCTTCGGAAATAAAAGTATATGCTGCCTGATGAATGCGGTTGTGCTGGAACTTATAATGCGGATATTCCTCCCCGTTAACGGGCTGCAACAAGCGCCCATGTACAGCAACCGCCAACGCATCGTTCAATGTCTCTATCGGTGTCTCCGTAATATCAGCAAGTGTACGTAAATCAAATAGGCTGCCTATAAATGCGGCTCTGCTAAGTGCATATACCGTCTGTTCAGGAAATTGCTGCAATTTACTTGAAAGGTATGAAGCTACGTTATCGGGTACATTCAATTCAGTAATACGCTGGAGATCCCATTTCCAGCTTCGAATATTCTCATCAAATTCCACTCGCTGATCATCTATCAAATCTTGAAGGAATTGCTTAATAAATAACGGGTTTCCATCTGTCTTATGAAGCAGCACGCGCGCCAGCTCGTCCAAGTCAGCTGCCTCGTAACGCATAACATCAAGTAGCAGTTGTTTTAAATCGGTGAGTTCAAGCGCTTGTAAAGAAATTCTGCTCATCGCTACGTTGCGGTCAATCAGATGTTTTTCCAGCCTACTGAGCGGGTGCAGCCTTGTAATCTCCCGATTGCGATAGGAAAGCACGATTAGCAGATGAGTCGTTGCTGTACCCTCTATAAGCGAAGTGAGATATTGCAGCGACGTATCATCAGCCCATTGCAAATTATCCAATACCAAGATCAAAGGATGATCCTCATGAGGAAAGAGTTGAATAAATCGGCTCATGATTAATTGAAAGCGATGCTGAGCTTCCAGCGGTGGCAGTGGAGGCACGGAGGGTTGAGGGCCAATCAAGAGTTCAAGCTTAGGAACAAAATCGATCAGCAACTGACCGTAATTGTCCACTGCTTGTAGAATACGCAGCCTCCAAACCTCCACCTGCAGCTTTGTTTCCATCAGCAGCTGACTAACCAACTCTTCTATGACTTGATGCCAGATGCCATAAGGGAGTGAGGTATGTCGGGATTCGAACTTGCCTCTGGCGAAGAAACCATCCAAAGAGACTGTATTGCTAAGGGTCTCCTTCAGAAAGGTTGTTTTGCCGATACCACTCTCCCCGCTAATCCAAACCGTCTCTACGGCACCTTGTGATGCTCGTTGCAGTGCTTCTCTTAAGCTTTGTTGCTCAAGATGTCTTCCATAGAAGCGTCCTGATACCATCCAGCGCTCTGGGATATCCCAGCTTCCTAGTGGAAAAGGCTCAATATGCCCGGATTCTTCTAGACAGGATAGACATTCCTCAAGATCCGATTTAATGCCAAACGCGCTGGCATACCTCGCTTCAGGCATTTTCTCCATGCATTTACCAACAATATCAGAGACCGATAGAGGGATAGTGGGGAACCTGCGGTGCAGAGGCTCAGGTGTATCTGCAAGATGACGATATACAATATCAACAACATCATGCAGCTCAAAGGGGCGGCTGCCCGAGAGACATTCATACAGGATGATCCCCAGCGAATAAAAGTCAGAACGGTAATCCGGTTTGACTCCGGTTCGTCCCGTTTGTTCTGGAGCGATATAAGGAAGCAGAACATCGGGCCGGCCGCCTAACGGTGACAAAGGACTCGTGGTGTTTTCGGTAGAACACATTCTTATATCAATAAATTTCACTTCAAAAGTAATGGGATTGACGATTAGATGAGCGGGGGTTAGTTCATTTAGTGTTATTTTTTCACGATGAATTTGCATAAGACAATCAGCAATAGCTGTAGCGATTCGAATTAGCGCTGGAAGACCCAGTGAATTAACAGGTATACGCAGGATCTGCCCAAGGGTACTCCCCTCTATATCTTTTAAGAGAAGGACTGGTCGGTCCGCCATAATTTCCAAACTGTACGGCTCTATTGCACCACGACCGCAAAGTCGCTTAAGCATGTCATACTCATGACGAAAAGCATCGACCATGGCAGCTCCCGGATATTCTCCTATTGTTGTCTTAGCGATAACTCTTAGGCCGTCCTCTTGACGTAGGAGTCTGTATAACCTGATATCTGCGGTATTATCTATCAGATCTAAGGTTTGGTATCCTGGCAATTCAAACATCAACAGCACTCCCTAATTACAATTAGACAGAATACTCAATCTCACAAAGTAGTTAAAGCCATTATAACATCTGATCTTGCCGTTCTACTCATAAGACATTTCATATTTCGTTAATCCTATCGCGTTCGCGCACAATGCCGCCTGTGTCCGGTCAGTAACCTGCAGCTTCGCTAAAATCTGACTGACATGCTTCTTCACCGTAAATTCACTGATAAAAAGACGTGTGGCAATCACTCTATTGCAAGCACCTTGTCCAAGCTGAATCAGGACTTCCTTCTCTTTTGGTGTCAATTCATCTGTTGGACTGCTGGCGCTCATTCGCATCTTTTCTTCCATTAGACCAGGATCATAGTATTTTCTCCCTTTGTACACCAACTGGATAGCAAACAGTAATTCCTCCGGCAGTGCCTCTTTCAGAACATATCCGTCTACCAATACTTCTTCAGCCCTCAAAAAATCCTCTCTGCTCGCAGAGGAAGTCAACAGTATGAATTTACTAACAATGCCGCGGGTACGTGCTATCTTAATGACATCCAGTCCTGATTCATCAGCAAGCTTAAGATCAATGAGGACAATGTCTGGCTTTGTCTCTTCAATCACATCAAGTGCTTCCGGACCATTCGTAGCTTCACCGGCAAATTGCATATCCGATTGCATTGCAATGACAGATGCCAGCCCTCTTCTAACTAAAGGATGATCATCTACAATGATGATTTTCACAGAAACAGCTCCCTCTAAACCGCATACATTATTTACTTCTTTGTATAAAAAGCTTCAATTGGAGTATTCATTTAAATTTGGCGCATTTCTGATTAAGTATAGTTAAAAGACTACACCGCTTATAGTGAGCGTTGTCATTTCTTTTGTCATATGACAAAATGGATATTTTTACATAAAAACCCCTCATTTAAAAACTGGCGAACCATGGTTATAGAGACCACAATCCGCCTGCTTTCTTGGGAATTTAATTATTATCAATAAAAGAAATGATTTGCACGAGATTACCTGCGACTTGGTAAGTTAACCCCAGCATGTAAGTTCCTTTCTCCTCGTTTGATAGGTCAATAGTGAACACATCCGGATTAGCAGCCCATTCCTTCATATCAAACACAATTTCTTTAGATGTTCTAGTGTTTCTTACCCCAGCCGAATTAGGGATCACTTTGCTGCCATCGAGCCCTTTCACCAGATTGGCCACTTCAACTACAGGTCCCTTAAATTCTCCTACCTCTACCATTTGTGGGTCGGCCAATAAGCTCGTTAGTTTAGTTAATCCTTGTAATGGGGAGAAATCTGTAATTTCATTTCCAGTAATATCAAGTGTCTCTAGGTTCTTCGCGTACTGCAAACCTTCCAAGGATCTGGCTCTTCTGGTTTCGCTAGTTAACATTGTAAGGTTATTCATATCACCTAATGTTAATTCTCCAGTTACGCCCAATGTAGTCTTGATCGAAGCACTTAAATACGGGTCCGCCACAGTAATCACTTGCGTAAGATCTATTTGGACCAAACCTTCGGTTGCTTGTTGCAACGCTGCTACAGCTTCGTCTACTTCACTTTGCGTAACAGAAGAGTTAGCCAACACTGTCTCTGCTATCGAGAGGCTGGACGTAAATGCCGCGATGCTCTCAGGTGTGAAGCCTTCTAGAGAAATTGCTTTAGCCGCTGCAATCGCCTGTTCGAGATCTCTAGTGAATAAGTGATCTCCATTCGCGAAATGTAGTTTGGCTCCACCCCATGTAGCATGGTCAGATCCGTTGCCATTTCCCCCGTCTGTGACGACTAATTTCAGTTCTTTTGCTTCATTAATATCCAATTCGATGAATTTCTGCGGATCTCTCGAACCCATGACCCCACTATCGAATTTCTTCTCTCCATCGACAAACACCTCAAAGCTCACCGAACCAACAGAACCGTACATTTGTCTATCTACACCTACATAGGAAGTGAAATAGTCCGCGTTTTTGTCGCTTAGATTGTATACAATCGTCGAGTTAGAGTGCGCTCCAATTCCTCTTTCATAGGACACTACCTGATTGTTCTCATCTGTTAATCTCAGCGTATTTGCACTAATAGATTTATCCTTCAAAGGTGCAGTATAGCTGTTCTGAGTAGAATTCCAGTCGTAATCCGTCAGATACGTAAAGTCCGTCATGTCTACTACGGCTATAGTTCTAATCTTCGTGGTCGTATTTCCATCACTATCTGTTACTGTGTAAGTGATTGGATACTTTCCAGCCCGGTTGAATTTAACTTGCGCTTGACCTGTGACCTTCACTTGAGCCGTCAATTCACCGTCTTCCGAATCCATTGCGGAATAGCTTTCACTGATATCAATCGCTTGACCCACTTTGGTTGAGACAGATTTAGGTATGGTAAGCTCTGGTGTATTGTTCAAGATCATAAACTTCGCATCAGCAAAATCACCGTGATCTGAAGCATTTCCGTTACCTGCATTATCTAACACCAGCTTCAATTCACTTACACCCTTAACAGGTATCCGCGCAAGCTTGGCTTCTGTACCAAATTTCATCAGTCCGCTGTTATAAACCTCTGCCCCATCGGCAAAAATTTTGAAAATTACACTGGAGTTGCTTTGCTCAGGGATATTTCTATCAACCCCTACATACGTTTCAAAATATTCATAGTTTGCACCTGCCAGATTATACACGATTTCAGAGCTGGCATGGGTTCCTAAGCCCTTAGCGAACTCTTTGACCTCGCCATTTACCAGCAGCTTAATCGGATTGTTAGAGCTAGCCTTATCTTTTCGAACCACATTATAATCCGTTTTTGCCGATTGCCAATCTATATCACTCAGGTATTTACTAGCGCTGTATACAACAATCTTTCTGGCCTGCACAGCGGAGTTCCCATCTGAGTCTGTAACTGAAAACTCGACGTTGTAAGTCCCTGTTTTGCTTGATGTGAATCCATTTGAATGCACTTCAACGGCTCCAATTAAGTTACCATCTTCCGTATCAAAAGCTGTTACATCGCTCAACACATCAAATTCGCTGTTCAGCTTAACGAAGGTTGTCTCTTCCGGTACTGTAATGGTAGGTTTGCTTGAATTATTCGAGAACTTCGCATCCGCCCATACCGTATGGTCTGAAGCATTGCCATCCTTAGCATCTGTTGTAACCAGCTTCACCTCTCTTGCGCCAGTCACAGGGATTTTCACAAATTGATGTTCTGTTCCTGCCCGGAAAACATCACTCTCAAATTTCTGTTCTCCATCCACATACACTGCAAAAGTAGCCGAGGAAGGTTTCCCTTTCATGGCTTGATCAATCCCAATGTAGCTTTCAAAGAAGTCGTAACCCTTACCTTCAATATCGTAAACTACCTCAGAGTTGGCATGAACACCAATCCCTTTCGCGTACGTCGCAGCCAACCCTTGGCGAACAAGGGTTATGATTCCTCCGGAAACGGCTTTATCTTTCTTTAATTCACCCCAGCCTACAACGACTGACTTGGCATTGAGATCGGAAATATAGGCGTAGTCGCTCGTTACCGTAACCTGTGTGGTTTTCGTTTCCGTAACCCCTTCGCTTTTCACTTCATATACAATTTCGTAGTTGCCTTTTTGCGTTACATCAACGTTATTGGCTTTCAGAGAGACATCTGCAGTAATATCATTTCCTAGATAGTTAGCCGCTTTTACATAGCTCATCGGATCAAAGGTTTGATTAAGCTTTAAAGTGAGCTGATCTTCAACAGACAAGGCTGGCTTAAAGGCTTTAACCTGTACGGGCTTCAGTGGGTTCAGCTTTTTATCATAACCGACGATCTTGTACGTATAGTTGATACTCACATCTACATTCTGATCCACAAATTGCTCAGTTCCTGTAAAACCAACTAACACATCATTTCTATACACTTCATATCCTAAAAAGTCTTGCTTAAGCTCTTTATCTATACTGAAACTTAACGTGTTCGTTCTAGCCGTGGTGTTAGGTGTGATATTAACCTTAATGGCCAGATTTTTATCCGCTATTCCAGTTCCCTCATAATTAATCACCGAGTTATTTAAATACCATAACTTTTGCGGTGCCGGATACTTGGCTACTTTCGCTTTTGTCTCAGGATTCACAGTGAAGCCATGTCTGGCAAAATAGCTGCTTAAATCTAATCCCAGTACTTCGGAGGAGAACTCCACCAAATACTGCTGCTTGGAATTGTCACCGTTGGTAAGGGTGACCTTCCGCTCCCGATATAGCTTGGTTAGCTCTGTCCAGTATCCCGGATGTGCCAGCTCCAGCTGCCAATAGGCTCCGAGTTGTGCAAATAAGCCCTGCTGATTCATAACCACTTTATTTTCTTCGAGGACATATTTATAGATATCTGATTCATACGGTATACGATTATCTATCGAATTCGCTGCGACAGACATAAACATAGACACCATATTATTAGTTACTTCGCCATATTCCCGTTCACCCATAGCCAAGCGATGCCCAATTTCGTGATTCAGTCCCCAGCCCGGATAGGCTTTGTTAAAATCACCTAACATGGTTCCTACTGTTCCAAGTTGGATCCCTGTATGATCTCCCGCTGCATACATCGCACCATAAGGCTGCATCAAGCGAATATTCTCACGAATTAGCTTGGCATCATGAATCTCACTACTGCCATCCAAGCCATAGAAGGAAAAAATACTCTTCATCCAGGTGTCATACCCAGTTACGGTGTCCAGCGGGTTATTTCCTTGCGTAATATATTTGTTGTACGCCTCCGTCGCCGTTCCTGTGAAAATAACATGATCGCTGGACATTTCTACCACATCTATGAGTTTACGATCTTGAACATTTGGATGAGCCGCTTTATCTTCGTCCAGTCTTTGTTTGTATGTGATTAAGAAGGTTTTGAATTGTTCTGGATCCGTGGTCTTGGTCATAAAAGGAATCTTTTCTAAACCTTCGAAGCGAATCAATGGCGCTTTCCCTTGTTCCTCAGCTGTATATGGATTGACGATATACACTGTACCGCCCTTAGTCACTTCATGTGCATAATAACTATTCGTAGCAAATTCAGGAACGGTTATAATGTTCTTACCTGGACGCAATTGCACACCTCTAGCCCAAACATTCCAAGCGGCCTCTTGTTGAGAAAAGACTAAAGAAGGTAGCTTATCGTTAGAAGCTGCGTCCACATAAACGTTGATCGTATCTCCAGGCATTGCAACGAGACCTGTAGGCTGGTTGTTCGTACCAAAACCAATTCTCAGGTTTTCCTGCGCATGCTTTTTCATATCTCCACGTTGTTCCGCCTCAATGATGGTGCCTTCGGTTTGAACTTCACCATTCACTAGCTTCTTAGCTAAATCCAAAGAATCTTTCAGGATTGGATAGAGCGGATGTACTTTTGCCGCTTCTTCTAATTCGTTGATTGCTTCGACGCTATTATAAGCAGGCACAACTGCACTCATCGTTCCATCTGTGAAAATACCATTTACAGCTTCGCTTACTTTATCTTCTGTATAAAATCTAAATTCAGCCGCAAAAGGTCTGTTGATATTAGCTTTTGTGAACTTAAATTTTAATCTTTTAAACTTCGTCGGTTCGAATTTAAATTCCAGAAAGTCATTGGTACTAATCGCGGTTCCGCTAGATACAAGTTGGAAGGTCTCTCCTTTACTCGTCTCTGATGCATAGATTTCAAAAGCCTCTGGGAATCCTTTGCGGTTATCTCTAGCCAAAAAAGCTACTCTGTCCAGCACTTCCGCTTGCGCTAGTTCAAACACAACTTCATTCGTGAAGCTTGCATCATTGTTTTTGTTCGTTTCCCAATGCGTAGTGGGCTGGTCATCCAGCATATATTCAGGCTTCGTACCTGGGTAGCTTCCACCGTTCACCGTTACTTTTGATACGTTTGCATTCGGCATTCTATAAGCTTGGCTATAGGCATTTTCATAGGCTGTTCCATACCCTTTTAGCTTCGAAACCTTGGCTGCCGTTGCCTCTACCTGATGGTTCTCCAAAAGGATCTTTGCATTTTCTATCTCTTCTTTAAACTGCGCATACAGTGGATGTGCCTGCACTTCATTCTCTAAAGCTGTTAATTTCTCTGCCGTATCAAAAGCAGCACTAACTTGGCTCAAGGTATCATCTGTAAATAAATTTTTCATTTTAGCAGAAACACTATCCTCTTTATAAAAAGAAAACTCAGCCGCACTCGCCCAATCTTGGTTCGCTTTTTTGAAGACAAATTTAAGTCTCTTAAAAGCCGTAGGTGCGAACTGAATCTCCACTACATCACCGGTTGAGCCTGTATATTCTCCAGAAGACACGAGCGTAAAATCACCCGCATCGGTAGTGGAGCCGTAGATCTCAAATTCTTGAGCAAAACCTTTACCTTTCGCACCGGATTGCCTAGCCGCGTATACCATTCTATTTAATTCAGTGGACTCATTGAAAACAAACACAACCTCATTCGTAAACGTTGAACTATTCGGTTTGCCAGTCTCCCAATGCGTGCTCATATCCCCATCCATAGCCTTAGCTATAGGCGAGCCTGAGTAGTTGCCACCGTTATTTGTGATGGATTTAATATTTGCTGGATTCATTCTAAAAACCTCATTATAGGCATTTAGAGCATCCTTGCCGTACAGCTCAAACGGAATAACCGAAGCGTTGCTTAATAAGTTAACCTTACTTTGCGCCACTGTTTTTGTTACATTTACCTTGCTTACCTCACTTGCTAAAGCATAACCTGCCTCACTTGAAAAACTGGCCAACATGGCCGCCGATGTAGCGATCGCAATCATTTTCTTCATCTCTTCTTACCCCCAGATGTTATATGAATCTCTCCAGTGCCCAAAAATGGGCATAAAAAAAACTACCCCAAAAGAGTAGCTTGATTGCGTATAAAGTCGCCTAAAAATTAAGACTTAATTTTTATTAAACCTTAACAAGCATAAACGCCTTCGGCGTCCTATAAGGACGGTAAGCGTTTAAGCGAGAAATATAAGATATTAAGTATAGGTGTATAACTTATACTTTCTTATATTTTAACAAAAAGCGTTACACACTCTTTGGCAGCTGGCTGACAATAGTTATGATAACCTTAGTCCCTTTAGCTTTGCGTCCCTACATTTCCATAGGTTTGCCTATGAAGTTTCGAATACATTCAAAGAGTAACATAAGCCTAGATCGGATCGCATGATTAATTGGTATGAAATGAGTATAGGTAATTGCAATTAGTTTTTCTTATGTGATAGATATTATTTATCGACTATCCCGGAAGAGAAGGGCATCCTTTAGGACTGTAGGTCTACTTAACTCTCCGATCCAAACAAACCCCGGAACCAATTCCACACATCGCCCGTGACGGGAATTAATCCGAAACCATGTTCGCCAACTGCGATTACACCATATGCCCATTGTCCGATAGCTATGGCACCCCCAGCGATCCTGCCTATCGCTATCGCACCAAACGCCGTATCCCCTATGGCGATGGCCCCCAACGCTTTTTCCGCGATTGCGATCGCTCCTACAGCCACGCCTGCAATCGCAATCGCTCCCACTGCGAAGCCAAGCCAGCTAAGTGCTATTGCTCCGATCGCTAACCACATTCCCAGTGATATTGCTCCTAAGGATAATACGCCCACGCTTATCGCACCTATGGAAATCAATCCGACAGCTACATCTCCAATAGCGATTAATCCAACGGCTGTCTTCACACGGGGTTTACCTCCACGACCATACGCTTGACCTGAGTATCGCCCTAGATTACTGCGAATACTGATGACCGGAAATGAGGGAGAAGGCCATTGATAATCAATCTCTCGTCCATCAAAGCCCCTAGAATCTGCCCAGCGCGTTACAAATTGATGCCATTTCATATCCATCCCGTCCCCCTTTTCAAATTACCTAAATTATACAACCCCGGGGGTTGGCTGTACTCAGACTCTGACCTGAAATTCATCTCATCCTCTGGACGGATATATACTCATTAGGATTACTGTTTGGGAATAGGATCAGGCTTTCCAAATAAATAACCCTGAAACAACTGATAACCACTCTGCTTAAGCCATTCAAAGTCCTCTCTAAACTCCACACCTTCTGCTAAAGGAACGGATTGGATTTCTAAAGCTTTTTCTAAAAATTGCTTTGCTATTTTCTGTTTGTTCAGATCGCTGGACACACCCTGAACATATTTCATATCCAGCTTCATGTAATGGGGTTTAAGCTCCAATAACATCTCGATCGTGCTGAAGCCCTCACCAACATCATCTAAAGCGTATTCAAATCCCCGATCCTTGTAATATGTCAAAATAGCTTTCAAATGAGCGAGATCATCCACTTTCTCCGTCTCAACAACTTCAAAGACAAAAAGAGAAGGATCGACGCCTAATTGATTGGCCAGTTCAACGGTTGATCTTAAGCAGAACTCTGGAGCGTAGATCGACGTTGGGATAAAATTAATAAACGTTTTTTTATTTAAGGGTGCAGCATATTTTACAGCCGTCATTCTACATAACCGGTCTAAAGCATATAAACGCCCACGATTCCGTGCCGCCGCAAAAATCTCATTAGGATAGATAAGAGATCCGTCTTCTTTTTTAAATCTGGATAGGAGCTCGTATGCAAAAATCTCTTCCCTTACGTTCACAATCGGTTGGAAGTAGCAAGTAACAAGACCCTTAGTGATAACCTCATCAATCCACTCCATATCAAGTACAGTGGGTAATTCGGATAGAGGTCTCCATGTTTGGTCATCTATACGGAATTCAACCTGCTCCGACTCCATATGGTCATTACAGAAATCCAGAAAATCCCGCACCCCAGCCTCCTTAACTGTAATCACATTTTCTTCCACCTTATGTATCGTATTACTTCTACTCAAGTGATGAATAACCTCAGGTAAAACCCTAAGATTAAGCTCACCATGAGCCTTGATTTCAAAATTCAGATCTCTTACTACACAATGATTACAAGCCACATTCATAACCCCTTTAATAATCGATTCTCTGAATCCCGGAACGGCTCTTCTCAATCGAAATCCGTATACTCCAGTAAATACGCCGGGTCTAACACGGTGATCTGCTGATGTTGAATCTCAATAATCTTTTGCTCTTGCAGATCTTTAAGCACAAGGGTAGCCGTCTCCCTTAACGTTCCGATCATATCCGCGAACTGCTGATGGGTCAATCGAAGATCAATCCTCTGTTTGCCTTGCTCCTCTACTCCAAATCTTTGGTATAGTCTTCTCAGCGTAAAGATCGCACGCGCTCTCGCATCATGAAATTTCATTTCATGTAATAACCGATTCGATAAAAATAAACGCTCCATTTGCAGCAGCATCAATTGCTCCTTAATCAACGGGTAATCGGCAAGCATCTGCTTAAAAGGCTCATGTTTAATCTCAAATAATACAGTATCATTCATAGCCACCGCAGACAGCACTCTTATATTGGAGGGATGGATCACTTCCAGATCGCCAAAGAAATCGCCTTTTCCAAAAAGATCTACGGTATGCTCTTTCCCTTTCGTGGTAGCATACACCCTTATAATCCCCGAATAGATAATGTAGGCATGATCCCCCGGATCTGATTCTGCAAACACCAGGGTTCCCTTAGAATATGCCTTATAAGTGAATAATCCTGAGACCGCCTCGATTTTCTCCGAGGGTAAACCCTGAAAAAAGCGAGTGCCAGTCCAAAAAGAAGCTTCCATCTCATTATTCCTTTCTAACACATTCCATAGTTTTGTATGCCAACATACTGATAATAAATCATCATCCTGTTATATTCTATCGTAACGTTGTCACATAGGCTTGATGCCAATACGATTTACAAAGGAGATCCATTCATGAAATATAATTTTGACGGAAAAGGACTTATTGAAACGCCAGATGTCGTGTTTGAGAGCAATCCGCTACTAGAACTGAGCATGTACAACAATCATATTAAAGAGATTCCCGATCAGCTCTTCCTTCATGACGAATTAGAGGTACTAAATTATGCGGGCAATGAAATCGAACGCTTATCCGAGAACATCGGTCGCTTAGTTCACCTAAGAATGCTGGATTTAGGCCATAATCGGCTGAAGGTGTTGCCGGAGAGCATTGGCGGATTGCAGGGGTTGGATTCTTTTCTATACCTAAGCAATAATCAGTTCGAACAGCTGCCGGAGCAGCTCTGTAATCTCCAGAAGCTCAAGTATCTGAACGTAACAGATAATCATCTCAAGCAATTGCCTACCCGTATAGGCGAAATGAGCAGTCTGATTGAATTGCGGCTTTATTATAATCAGCTGGAACGTTTACCTGATTCGATCACACAAATAAAAGGCCTAAGAGAGATCCATCTCTATGGTAATCAACTGGTCATGTTACCAGATCATTTGGATTCTATAGAAGAACTTCGGATAATCGATTTAAGTGATAATCGAATCACTAAGCTGCCTTCATCTATCGGTAATTTAAGCAAGTTAAGAAGACTGAACCTTAGAAAAAATAAACTGAATAAACTCCCTGAGGAAATAGGTCAATTAAACAGCCTCGTTGAGCTTGATTTAAGAGATAATAATCTGCAAAAAATCCCGGATTCGATTCTACAACTTGGACGATTAGAGAAACTGGATTTAAGATGGAATCACAGCTTGAAGGGAACAGACATTTTAGAGCAATTAGAGCAAAGAGGATGTATCGTTTATAAATAACAAAAAAAGCCTCCAATTAAAGAAGCTTTTCACTCAAATCCATAATATGCGTAACGCCATTTCTCCCCTGTTCTTTAGAAACGTAAAGCGCTTGATCAGCTTTTTCCAGAAGAGTGATGTCTGTATCAGTTGCTTCAAAGGTAGCTATGCCAATGCTTACCGTAATGCTGCCAATCTCCCAAGTGGAGCTGGCTATGAATTGTCGTAGACTCTCAGCTATAGCCGTGGCATCCGATGAATCTGTATTAGGCAGCAGAAGGATAAACTCCTCACCACCATACCTAGCTACGATATCTTCTTTACGTGATTGGGACTTCAGGATACTCGCTAATTTCTCCAGGACATAATCACCCATCTGATGACCGTAGGTGTCATTCACATTTTTAAAGTGATCAATATCTAGAATACATAATGAAAAAGGCGCCTGATCACGGTGATACGCTGCAATCTGCTCTTCCAGCTTTTCTTGCAGGAACCTTCTATTCTTTAATCCAGTAAGCTTGTCTGTAGTAGATAGCTCTACTAAAACGGCATTCATCTCCAGCAACTCAGCTTGCTTTTGCTCGATTTCCAGGTGAATTTGTTTGAGCTTTGCCAGCGCCTGATCTTTTTCCCAATACGCCTCTTCTATTTGCTTCTTCGCAGATCGTAACTCTAGCTCATAATCAATACGTTTGCCCATCTGTACGAGAATACAATCAATGACCTCTACACCTTCACATTCAAGGCGTCTACCATTTAACAAGTAAGGCACGGCTTGCCCCTTGCTGTCCTTCAAATTGATAAATAGCTCTTCTACATGTCCATTCAGATTGATAAAAGGATAGAAGTATGAATGAAAAATAAGCTTGTTGGCCGTAGACATGATAGATTCAAAATGTTTATTTACCAAATCAACCTGCTGATATCCCATCCCATCCAAAAAGGTTTGATTCACATCGAGGATCATTCCTTCATGGGTAATGGAAACATATCCGCATGGCGCATATTTTAACCGGTCATCCATTGTCTAAATATCCTTTCAACACCATAATCTTCTCCATCTCACCCAAGGTACTCATTAATCAAAGTAATGGTCTCCTGGGGATGGCTAATATGTGGATAATGGCCCTTGGCCTCCATTAACCGGAGCGTACTATTATTCATATGTCTATGTAAATATTCTCCTACTTCTATAGGAACGATACTATCATCCGAGCATTGCAATATGAGTGTAGGCACTGTCGCTTTAGGCAGATCTTCTCGATGATCCGAAAAAAATGTAACTTCCGCAAATTCTCTAGCGATAATAGGGTCGGCCGAAATAAAGCTTCGTTCCAGCTGTTTAGTCAACATCGGGTCAGGGTTATTCATCGCAAGTGGAGCCATAAAGCTAGCCCAGCCCGCGAAATTCATCTCCATCATATCCAGAAGCTCAGTAATATCACTTTTTTCAAAGCCCCCGAAATAAGCATCTCCCTCATTTAAATAACGTGGGGAAGGTCCGATCATAATCATTTTATCAAAATAATCCGGCCGCTCGATTGAAGCAAGCAAACCGATCATAGAGCTAATAGAATGACCTATAAAAATAAGATCCTTGAGTTCAAATGTTTCGATAACATCTAGTACATCCTGTACATAACCATGGAGAGTATGATATTTATCCGATGTATATGCGCTTAAATCTGAATGGCCTGAGCCTACATAATCAAATAGAACGATTCGATACTTTTTCTCAAATGATGGCGTGATAAACTGCCACATGCTTTGATCACACCCAAATCCATGCGCAAAAAGGATAGTTTTTTCTCCTGCTCCAATGACTTTTACATGATTCCGCACCATAACATCGTTCATTTCATATAACTCCTCTATAGTTAGCATTCTCTCTATTTTGCAGGGTTCCCCTGGAAATATCAAGCGTAGAAAAAACTCCGCTAGATTAATCTCTAGCGGAGTTTTATGTAGCCTCCCGTTTGGGTCATCATTTGGCAAAATGGTAGCGTGCTGGGGCACCCCTGCGTTCAATCCGATAACATTTTGCCCCAAAAAATTGGTTAGCGGACCCAGAAGACCTTAAATGCGCCATTATTCCACATTTGAATTGCTATCGGACTCCACTGCAGCTATTGGCGCGAAAACACAAAATATGGGCCGATTTATATGAAATAGCGTCTCTGGAGTCCGAATTCCTTCTCAAAAGGCTGAAAATTTGCGAATAACATCATCTGGGTCCGTAAGACTCCGTGGATAAACTGTTGAGGCAGAGGTAGACAACCAACATTTAGAATGCAGAAGTCCAACCCGCATCAGCAGCGATGATAGCTCCGTTTACAAAACTGGAATCATCCGAAGCCAGGAATAACGCAACTTGTGCGATTTCTTCAGGTGTACCTACACGAGGGATCACAGCCTGTGTTAATTGCGTACGGCTCACGCCGAATTCATTTATATTTTTCATTGAAGCACTGATGTTTGTGGCAGTAGCTCCTGGTGCGATAGCATTACAACGAATCCCTTTGTTGGCATACATAAAAGCTGTGTTTTTCGTCAAGCCTACTACAGCATGTTTAGAGGCAGTATAAGTTGCTCCCGCATGGGCACCACTTACCCCACCTGTAGAAGCAGTATTAACGATAACCCCTTTTCCTTTTTCCAAAAAAATAGGCAGTGCTTTACGAGTGGACCGCATTACACTTTTGGTATTGATATCAAAGATAAGATCCCATCGTTCATCTGTAATATCACCAACTGGCTCAAAGCCATCCATAATCCCTGCGTTATTCACTAAAATATCTAACGTGCCATATTCTTTTACAGCGGTATCAATCATGCTATCAATATCTCCAACCAGGGCAACATTTACTTTCAGTGCCTTAGCTACTCCACCGTTACTATTGATCCCTGCGGCTACTTGTTCAGCACCTTCTAGGTTCAGATCGGCTACAATCACTTTTGCCCCTTCTTTAGCGTACAACTCTGCGATAGATTTCCCCATACCCGATGCCGCCCCAGTAACCACTGCAACTCTGTCTTGAAGTTTCATGTTGGAAGTCTCCTTTACGTTTATCTATAATGTAAATATCAATATATAAAATCTCTTTAACGCTTAAAATTTATACTACTCAAGTTTAATCCTCTAAAATTTAACTATCAATATACAAATGGGACACCAAATGTTCATAAATATATATAACGTGGGATTCTGTTCAAATAGGATTAGAAAATAGACAGTTAGGTGGTCTTCTGTTGCTTAAAAATAATCGGAGAACTAGCAAATCGCGTAAAGAGCTTAAAAACGCATTGATATTACTCATGGAAAAAAAGAATTTCCGCACCATTACGATAACCGATATCGTTACTCTTGCCGATTTAAACCGCGGAACCTTCTATAAACATTATCAAACCAAAGAAGAACTTCTAAATGAGCTAATTGATGATGTGTTGGAGGATTTAATTAAGGCTTATAAAGAACCCTATCTTCATACCGATAAATTTATAGTTAGTGAGCTGACCACCTCGAGCATCAAGATTTTTGAACATGTGGTCTCTTACTCTAATTTTTATACCATCATTATAAATTCCAATGTTCTGCCAGGGTTCCAAAATAGGATTTGCGACCTCTTAAAGGAGCTCACCAAGCGGGACTTAGTCGCAGTTAATAACACTAATACCAATGTAAATATCGAATTGTTTTCCAGTTATACCGCCTATGCTCTATTTGGATTAATCATAGAGTGGGTAAAAGGCGGATTTAAATATACAGCTAACCATATGGCAGAGCAGCTGATTGAAATTCTGTCTTTTAATTCACATAATGTGATCATCAACACTTCAAATCAACCGATTAAACAGAATTCCATCCCTGTTAACGGCGACTAATTTATCTCAAACTAAAAAAAGCCACTCCAAAATGCTGGAGTGGCTTTTGAATGCAATTTATAACCTAAGGTCTTCTGTTTCCACCGCCACCTGGACCTTGATTAGTGTTTGCGGTTGTTACTCCGGATTCATTTAGCCAAGTTACGCTGCTTGTAATTTCGAACGCTACTACTTTTGTTCCTCCTGTATATTCACCATCCGTATACAGTCCGTTCGCTTCACTACCAGTCGAGGTACCTCCCGAGTAGAGGGTGTAAGAACCGCCGTCCTTCAGATCCGGTGAACTAATCACCACCGTTTGATAGCTCTTCGAAGGAGCAAAGGTCAGGATCGAGTTACCTTCGCTGTCCTCTAGATGAACCAATGTTCCAGCCTCCTGGGTCTGAGGGAAAGTCATGCTGACTGCATGTTGGCTAGAGGTGTCAGACGGTGCTTGTGCCATGCCCGAACTTCCCGCAGCCACCAAAGTTCCTCCACTCTGTTCAAAGCTACCGTCGAAATCAAGTGCACCGTTACCGCTATTGGTAGGTCCATTAACAATAACCGTGCCACCCGACATTGTGATGGAGCCGTTCGAATCCAGCCCGTCACCTGAAGCATCGACCGTTAGTGTTCCTCCACTAATCGTTAGCATATTGCTAGCAGAATCGCTGAATTGATCCTGCTCCTGAGGGCCGCCGCCTACAGTCGCCTCATCGTTACCTCCTGCTACATTCACTCCATCATCAGAAGCAACCACATGAGCTTCGCCACCGGAAATCTCGATGTTTGCTCCTTCAATCCCTTCGTAGCTCTTCGTAATATCAATTTTACCACCAGATATCGCCACCAAGGCATCCGCATGAATTCCATCGTCGCCAGTTTTGATGTTGAATTCTCCATCAGCTATAGCAATGTTACTGTTGCTGTGCACTGCATCATCAGCAGAATCGATGGTAAAGGTTCCGTTATTTAAGCTAATATCTCCTCCAGCCTTCAAGCCTTTAGTACTTGGTGTTTCCGATTCTGTAGTTGTTGCCGTTGTTGCCGTTGTTGATGCTTCCGTTGTTGGTATCTCCGGTTTTGTTTCTGGCATCGTCTCTGGTTTGGTTTCAGATGTTGAGGTTCCTGTTGTTCCTGTTGTTCCTGTTGTTCCTGGTGTTCCTGTTGTTCCTGGTGCTTGATCCCCTGTTCCCTGACCTCGGCCACCTCTCATGCCCATACCTTGCCCTTGATCACCTGTTTTCACTTCACCCTTCTCGTTGCCCCCACCCGTAACTAAGGTGTATGTTCCGCCCTCTATTACAAGTGAAGTCTCAGCTTGAATTCCATCATTACCAGCCGTAATATCAAATGTTCCTGCTGCTATTGCTATGAAGCCTTTGTCCGTCTCAGTATCGTTGGTTGATTTCATTCCATCGCCTTCTGCCGTTATGCTGATATTTCCGTCTTGTACAGCGACAAGATCTTTACCTACAATCCCGTCATCGGCAGCCTTAATTTCAATAGTGCCACCCATAATTTTCAGATCGTCCTTGCTCGTAATTCCGTCATTATAGTTAGCGGAAACAGACAGCTTCCCGGTCCCATTAATCGTTAAATCCGCTTTACTGAAGATAGCCGCACTCGGTTCATCTGTAGTTTCATCGGCATACACGTAAGTTGCTCCATCAGATACGGAGTTCTCCGTCCCGTCTTCCAAGGTAATGATCACTTTCCCCGCTTCTTTAATATCAATTGCAGCACTATCGCTGTTCGTGATGTTCACACCGTTCAGTACCAAGTGCACAGTACCTTCATCCTGATTATTAACTACAATCTGTCCATCACTCAGTTTACCAGACAGCACATAAGTTCCTGCTGCAGTAATTGTCACTGAGCCATCCTTAGACTCAG
The DNA here is from genome assembly GCF_038002725.1 of Paenibacillus sp. FSL H7-0323. Classification (NCBI taxonomy): domain Bacteria; kingdom Bacillati; phylum Bacillota; class Bacilli; order Caryophanales; family Paenibacillaceae; genus Paenibacillus; species Paenibacillus sp. FSL H7-0323. Next base: position 4,733,657 of record NZ_JBBODB010000001.1, read on the forward strand.
CCCCGGTGCCGTCAACAAGCGCACTTGTTCCAGCCAAAGCAATTTCCGTCGATTGGTCAGCCGTCCAAGTTGTATTAGAATCCTCTTCATCGAACGTCACCAGATCGGATAGTTTGGCGCTTGCCAGTTGCACTCCCGTGACAGCCCCGTTCTGAGTTATCGTTGTTGCCGAGGCTGCTGCTGTACCCGCCGCTTCAGACTGTGTTGTTGTGGAATTGGTGCTGCAAGCCGACATAAGTAATGCACACAATAGCAAGATTCCTACTTTACTTCCGGTTATATATTTATCCATTTTTCATCCATCCTTTCGTTATCTTAATAGTCATTAGCAGTTGGAGTCATGGTCAGAGACAGGTCTAAATTACCGTTCCGGGTACGAATCGCATCCAAAAATTCCTTCTGGTTCACAGCCTCACCCAGCGTTACAGCGTAGACCAGTTCATATAAACTGCCAAGCTCAGTCGTTCTAATCTTTTTAAGCTCATACCCAACGTTATATTTATTGAACACTTCAGCGAAGGCTTCCTCATATCCCAGACTCTCCGGGATGGTTACCTTTAATGTTTTTTGCGACGTTGTTCTTACGCCAAAGTTAGTCCGGTTAAGGATAAACATAAGAGCGCATAGGATAAGGGTGAAAAAGACTGCATATCCAAAGGAACCCACTCCACAGGCAAGTCCAGAAGCCATGGTGAACAGAACAAATGTGATATCCTTCGGATCGCCCGGCGCACTTCTAAACCGAATGATGGAGAACGCCCCGGCAAGACTGAAAGCTCTGGCAACATTACTTCCGATAAGCAAAATGATGATGGCCACAATTACGGGCAGCAGTACCATTGTTAGTGTGAAGCTTTGCGAATAGCCGCTGGCATTGGTCTTCATATAGGTGTAGCTAATGATCCCGCCAAGAGCAATAGCTATAAAAATAGTAAGCAGTGCGTTGGTAAACGTTAACTCTGTACTAGTTGCTACGGTAAATAATGAATCAAGCATAGAGGGCACTCTCCCGTTCTGTTTTACTGTTCTTCAGCATTTTTTTATATTCGTTGCCGTACTTGGAGAAGCTTGTACGGTACATTTGATGCTCTGAGAGCATTTTGGCCAGCCAGACCGGAATCGTGTTCTCAGCCTTTACTTCCATAAGCCACTGCCCCGGCTCCAGCAAGGGTTCGCCATGAACACCGTGCTCCATCTTCAGATCGTACCGGCGGCTGCGAATATTTGTATCGAATGTAATTCTTAGATCGCGATTGTTTTTACAGAACAACGCTTTTCGGTCATAAGACAGATACACCTTGGGCTGCAAATCATAGCGTGTCAGAAAATATTTGATCTCTTCAATCACCTGTTTATTCATGTAATCCTTGAATTCCGGTTCCATACCGGTGGCGACAAAATCATAAGCCTCGTTTAATTTGAGCGACGTTCTTCTTTTATTAACAAGACCAAATACCTTCTTTTTGATTTCCAGATACACCTTCGTATCTTGATTTGGAACACCGTATGCTCTTAAACGAAGCTTCTCTTTGTACTTGGGCTTCGCAAGACTGTTACGAATCAGGGTGTTGTGCTCCGTGTCATAATATAAGTTGGTTATGGAGTAAAACTCATGTTGCTTGTTGAAATCGTCTAGTTCCATGTATTCAAGCAATTGGTTATAAAATTTATAGTAGGCTTCGTTGTCCAACAAATATTTGTTCTCATAACGGTTGAATACCTCAATCGCCATATGTGATCAATCCTTTCTGTTTATCGTTGTCTCGTGTGCTTATGAATGTATCTTAGATCCCAAACCTTTAATGAATCTTAAATGGTTTTACAAATTATTGATTATCTTTTACATTCCCTTAACACAGGTGTAAATCGTAACTGCGGTGAATGTTGTTCTTCCGGCCGCTGTTGTCTGCAGATTTCTTGATTTCAAACTGCTGTTCGCAGTCACTTCTATCTCAACCTTCATTAAGGTTCAATAAAGGTAATCCTGATATAATGACCTCAATAACAAATACTGGTTCTATGTAGGGGATGGCAAAACCATGAGAATATTAATAGTAGAAGACGAGCTTCATCTCGCTGAAGCCTTAACTCAAATATTAAAAAAACATAATTATTCGGTGGATGCAGTCCATGACGGCAGGTCGGGTCTGGATTACGCACTGAGTGGAATCTATGATTTGCTGCTGCTCGACATCATGCTGCCTGAGATGGATGGGGTCAGCGTCCTCAAGACGCTGCGGAAAAAGGGGATACCCACTCCCGTTATCCTGCTTACCGCAAAGGGTGAAATTACAGATATGGTCACTGGGCTGGACTATGGAGCTGACGATTATATCGCCAAACCTTTTTCCTCGGAGATCTTATTGGCAAGAATAAGGGCTGTACTAAGACGTAAAGGCGAGGTGATACCAGATGATGCTTTAAAGTTCGGGGATATTGAACTGAATACATCCAATCTGAAACTTACCGTGGGTGGCAAAGAGATCAAGCTCAATCTAAAGGAATGCGAGCTATTGGAGCTTCTGATCTTGAGGAAACAAGCTGTAACCTCCAAAGAACAAATTATTGAGAAGCTGTGGGGCTTTGATTCAGATGCTGAGCACAATAATGTAGAGGTGTATATTTCTTTTTTGAGAAAAAAACTGACCTTCTTAAATTCGACCGTACGCATTAGTACGATCAGAAACGTAGGGTATGTATTAGAGGTGACGACCTGATGTTCACAAAGCTCAGAAATCGGTTTCTTATTGTTAACTTAGTCACCATCTCGGTGATCATGCTTGTGGCCTTCATCTCCATATATGTAATTACGTACCGGGATGTCCAAAACGATATTCAGATGGATCTTCACAGAATCATGGAAAACTACAAGTCTCCCGGTGGTGACACAGGACGATTAGGCAATACCAAAGGGGGAGCCACGTTACCACGTGTGGATAATAAACGTACGGATAACGGAACACCTCCTCCAGAACGCTCAATCTCATTTATGCTGAAAATAGATACAGCGTCCAACCTTACGGGGAAAGATTCCAAATTTACTATGGACGATGAATTTTATAATACGGCTCTGCAAGAAGCACTAAGCGCCGGTAAAGATACCGGAAGGTTCACCTTGGATAGCAGCAAATGGATCTTCAACATCCAGCATACGAATGATGGGGCGATGCTTGTATTTCTGGACATCACTGCAGAGCAAAAAATCCTCACCAATCTAATCTATACCTTCTCTGTAGTTGGCTCAGTGATGCTGATTATCTTGTACTTCGCTAGCCGCTTTTTTGCTAATCGTTCAATTGCGCCGGTAAAGGAGGCTTTTGAGAAACAGAAACAATTTATTGCGGATGCTTCCCATGAGTTAAAGACGCCGTTGACTATTATTAACACCAATGCGGATGTTCTCCTGTCCAACAGTGATGACACCATTCACAATCAGTCCAAGTGGCTGCACTATATCAAGTCGGAAACAGAAAGAATGACCAGCCTGACCAATGATCTGTTGTACCTGACCGAGATGGACGATTCCAGATCGAGAATGATTTATTCGAAATTCAATCTGAGCGACGTGGTTGAAAATATCATTTTAACGATGGAAGCTGTAATCTTTGAGAAGCATATCTCCCTTGAATATGACATCGAGCCTGATCTGACAGTGCTAGGCAATAGTGAACAGATCAAACAAGTGATTATGATCCTCTTGGACAATGCTGTAAAATATTCGAACCCTAAAGGTTCAGTCACCTTATCCCTTAAAAAACAACATAATGACATGGTGTTAGCGGTCACCAATACGGGGGAGGGCATTGCGCCGGAGCACTTAGCGAGCATCTTTGACCGATTCTATCGTACAAATGCTTCCCGGGCGCGTAAACAAGGGGGATATGGCCTAGGGCTGGCGATTGCCAAATCGATTATTGAACAGCATAAGGGAAAAATTTATGCCAAAAGTTTTGTCGGCGAGTCCACCACGTTTTACGTACATCTTTCATAACTACAAGTAAAAAAGACTCAAACCCTGTTATCTCTAAGGTTTGAGTCTTTTTATTTACTTTACACTTCGCCCCAATAAATTTCGGTCTTATAATCAAAAAACACTTGCCCACCCTGGTTATTTCGTTCAAAAATATTCCGCAGCTCGGCCATCATATTCTCATAGCTTGGATCTCCGGGGACCGGAGTGTAGGAAGACGATCGAAGCCGCCCGCTTAAGCCCTCCAAATCAAATACCTGCTGATTGCTAAAATGCGCTACTTGCATCTGTCCTTTCTTGAAAAAGGAACTAAGGATCTCAGGGGTAATGTTCTTATGATTAACTTGAGTGTAGTTCGTCCCGAAGGTCTGCAGCAGCTGCTCATATTCCTCCAGAAATGGGGTACCGTAAGTAAGCCGGGAGTTCCATATCAGAATAACTTTTCCACCCGGTTTTAGAATCCGCTTGAATTCCAATTGCGTTGCGTCCCTATCAAACCAATGAAACGCTTGGGCGCATACGATAAAGTCCATGGACTGATCGGATAATTCTGTATGTTCAGCAGACCCCGGCGATACAGAGAAATGGTTATCCTTTGCGAAATTCTCTTCCGCAGCTCTACGCATTTCCGGATTGGGTTCAACGGCAGTCACACGACTCCCGCGCTCCAGAAGTAATGCTGAGAAGATTCCTGTTCCTGCACCAATATCAGCAATATCACAATTGGGTTGGAGCCCAATAGTATTGTACAAATAATCAATGGCTTCTCCAGGATAGCTCGGCCGATATTTTACATACGAATCCACCCGATTAGAAAATATTTCTTTGCTATTCATCCTTCGTCTCCTCCTAAGCGCTCAGGTTCATAATCACTTAATTTACCTTGGTAAACCAAACGCAGCCGATCACTTTGGCGAAAATCATCCGGAGTAACGAGTGCGGGCAGCTTATCCCATAACTTAATGCCCGACCGCTCTAGAATTTCCGCTACAAATTGCGAACAAAAATAAGAGTTGCTGAATTCGACAGGCTCCTTCAGGGCAATGCCAATTACGCCGAGAATATTATAGAGATACTTTTGACGGCTTCGGATAAAGACTTGCAAGACCCGCTCCATTTTCTCCACTTCGCGGGCTGTAACTTGAAGTTCATATAGGACACATGTTGTATTAGGGTATTTGCTGAACGTACCTGTCTTAATATCCTCCTTCACAAACCCTCCATTCAGGGGGTTGCTCGGATGCTTTCTGCCAAAGCTATACAGCTCGGAAAGCTCCCGATTAAAGGAGATCGAGGCATGATTATAGGGTGCTTTTGTATAGCCTTGAATGAGCTTCGTAAAAAGCGTCCCGGTATTCGTCAGTAATATAAAGACCGATGGATCTGCTGCCATTTACAATTTTCCCCTTATCAAGTTTGAGCGTTTCCTTCATAATAACATATGAACCCATTAATGGAATCTACTCTAGGACAAGTTGGTGATCAATTATCGACCGCTCTTTATTAACTATAATTCTTATCTTTGCGGCCTTATCGGCCATTCACTTGATGTATGTAGTTATAGGGAAGCTACAGCCAAATAAGGATTATACGGGCATTGGCTTTCGTATCAAGACGTGGTGGGGAATGCTTTTTATCTTTTGCCTAGCTACCCTATTTAATCCCGTCGTCTCTCTGCTGTCTCTCATGGTGCTCTGCTTCTTTGCACTGAAAGAGTATTTCTCTATGATGAAATCACGAAAATCCGACCGCAGGCTATTTCTGTGGGCGTACTTATCCATTCCGTTGCAGTTCTACTGGATTTATATCGAGTGGTACGGAATGTTTATTGTCTTCATCCCGGTATATGTATTCTTGCTCCTACCGCTGCCCAGAATGATTAATAAAGGCACGGTTGGTTTTATGCGTAGTGTCAGCTCCACCCAATGGGGGCTTATGCTGATGGTATTCGGACTTAGTCACTTGGCCTACTTTCAATTTGCTACACCGGAGTATGGAGCGGGGCTTGTACTTTTTCTAGTAGTGCTAACGCAGCTCAATGATGTGGTCCACTATCTGGCGTCACTTTATGTAGGAAAGCGGAAAATAGTTCCCACCGCCAATCCGTATTTAACTTGGGAGGGTTTCGCTTTCGCATTTGTCATCACGACAGGAGTTTCCTATCTAATCTATCCCTACCTGACGCCGCTCAACCCAATCTTCGGGTTACTGTCAGGCATGTTGATCAGCTTGAGCGGCTTCTTTGGCAGTTTAACGGTTTCCGTGTTAAAGCGGGATCTGCTAATCGGCGATGGCGATAAATTCGTGGCATTGAAGCAAAGCCATTTAAGCCGGATCGATAGCTTAACCTACACTTCACCGGTCTTTTTTCATGTCATTCGTTATTTTTTCGACTTCATGTAGATCATCTGATGGGGAGCTTGAATCAGCCCTTCCATGAATGATTATGCAGTATCTTCACCATTTGTTCTTGCTGGCTGGCGAACTGCTTATATCGATGTCCGTTGGCGCCCGAGGGGTGGGGAAATCCCCATAAGCAGCGTTGTTTATCAAGCTCACCTGCGGACACAAGGAGTTGAAGTATACTTTCCACTGTTTTTCCTAAGGGAATAATTAAGGCCCGGCTCAGGATGTTCAGCTCCTCACGCAAGGAAGATAATGCCTGCGCCCTGAGGAATGAATTTGAAAGTAGCTTGGGCTGGGCCCCACTATAATTTTTCTTATCCACGAACACGGGAAAATGTAATAAAGAGCTGGTGTGCAGGATCGTCTGCTGCTGCTGAAATAGTTCTTCACAAGAGGTTAGGTTCAAGTGTTGATGCAGTTTAAGTGTATCTAACATATGAATTAACGTGTTCCGCATGGAGCCTGCGAATCTGGCCGCTTCCTTCGCTGTCCTACATACCTCTTCATCTGACAAACCAGCCTCCAGACCTATGATCGCTTCTTGTATCGCTATGCCCATTTGTGTGAACCCGGGCGTTAACCCTATAATGATCACCTTAGCAGAAGGATTAATGTACTCATTATGGGGGGCATAATACATTTCCACCTTGCCATTACGCTCCATTAGAAGCTTTTCCACCTGCAGATCCTGTTTAGTTAGCACTGTACCCTTCGGGAGTGAGAGGATCGCCGATTTATACTGTTGCAGATAGGTAGAGAGGAGCATATCATCTGCCTCACAGGTCTCTATTTGTTATCGAACCACTCACCAGTCGGCCTTCGTACCAGACGGCTTGGCGCTGCGCTCTTCGGGCTACTGCTTCAGCCGAACAGCTGGCATGCAGCAGCACAAAGCTAGCAGTGTCGCCAACCTTTGGCCATACCTGCTCGCCTTTTGGATCAAGGGGTGTTAATCCTCCTGTTATAAATCTGAGGGATTGAGATAATGCCAATTCATCATTGCAGCCGTACAACTCCGCGTAACGCCCTGCCTTCTCCAGTTGATCTCCATTTCCAAAAGGGGACCAGTGATCAGTAAGGCTATCCGTTGCCAGCTTCACTTTTACCCCTTGGCTGTGCAGCATCGGAAGTGGCATCATCATTCTTCCAATAGGCACTGTGGATGCAATAGTCATACCCAGTGATGCCATCCGTTTAGCTACCTCTTCTGCCTCTTGCTGCTGAGCTCCTGCGAACCAGAACGCATGACTGACCGTGACCTTTCCTTGCAAGCCAGCTTCTTCCGTCAGATCAGCTAACCGCGTCAGTGTTTTCTTTCCCGCTTCTTTTCCATCATGTAAATGAATATCAATGCCGGCATTACTCATCACTGCTAATTCCACCATCGTCTGAAGTGACTTCTCGATATCTCCATCCACCGTATAAGGATCTACTCCGCCTACAAAGGTTGCTCCCTCAGCCAGAGATTGTTTTACCAGCTGTACAGAATCCGAGCGCAGCAGGCCATGTTGCGGAAACGCCACAATTTCAGATGAAATTTTACCCGCGAATGCATTTAATGCTTGTACAGTCGCTTCTAATCGTTGCAAGCCACTGACAGGCTCAATATTGCAATGGCTGCGCACATGTGTGGCACCAAACCCCTGAATAAGCGTCAGGATACTCTCTGCTTGTTGTCTCGCCATGGGCAGCAGCTTAGGCAATAATACCTTCTCTTCCTCAATCCGTTCGAAAACACTGGACGCAGGCTTTACCGCTCTCCAAGGTCCATCGAAATACGTTTTATCTAAATGGATATGTGCTTCTTCGAAAGAAGGCAGCATCAACAACTCTTTACAGTCATATTTCGGGAGCTGGCTCTGAAGCTCGATGTCTGCTCCAACAACTTCTGAAATCTTATCCCCGTCAATACGGAGATGACAAACCTTCGTATTCGTACCCGCTACTTGCCCATCCTCAATAACATAACCTTGTTCTAATCTTATATTGGTTAACCAGTAAGAAGCATTCAACATGCTACCCCATCCTTTTCTCAACAATTTATATAGGTACGGACCGCTTTACTCTAAATGTTACCATAGCCCTTGCCATATAAAAAATGATTGAGAAATTTCAATAGCTACAGATCAATCTGACCCCGATGTTTGACTCTTGATCTAGCTTCTCTACTATAACTAACTTCCTTGTTCAGCAGTTCATCTATCCGCAGACACTTCAGACCCTTTTTATCCATTTCTTTTAAGACTTCTTCTAATCCAGTGATCATATTCAAGGGCGCTTCTTCATCTGCCCACGGTGTATCTCCGCTGTCGTGTAGAACAATGATTGAGCCTGGTTTTATTTTTTTTATTAAGGCATCCTTTAATTGCTCTGCACTCAGTGACGCTTTCCAATCTCCGACCATAACAGACCACAATACGATTCGATAAGATTCTCTCAGCAAAAAGAAATCCCCTAGATTGAGAAGCCCCCAAGGTGGGCGGTAAAAGATAGGCCGCTCTCCTGTAATTCGCTCAACAATGTCTGCTGTGCGATCTACTTGCTTCCGTCTATTGGTCCAGGGGAACTGGATCCAGTTGGGTGTATGAGTATAATTATGAATGCCGATTTGGTGCCCTTCTCTGTGCATACGCTCGATCAGTTCCGGATATTGCTGCGCTTTTTTGCCCAATACGAAGAAGGTCGCTTTTATGCCATGCTCTTTTAATAGATCTAGAAGTTCAGGTGTATAACAAGGATCCGGACCGTCATCGAACGTAAACGCAATTTCTTTCTCTGCACCTACCTCCGAGTGAACCCCCCATCCCAATATTCGGGTAAGCGCAAAAGGAACGATCATATAAAGAACAATCACATCCACTGCTAAAATTATGAAGGCCCACATTAGGAAGCCGCCTCTGTCTTACGCGGGGCAAACCGCGCTTTCAAGGACTGCTTGCTAAGCACAAGCATCATGGGAGATAACTTCTCTGTGCTGTCCTCTACACGATGTTTCCCTTCCGGATGCAGCATGCGAAGTAAAAAACGAAGGTATATCCCGAACCAGTGCCGCTGCCATTTGGACTTGATAGGACGCTGCTCAAACCCTATTCCATGAATAATCCCCCGGTGAAGCAGTGTAATCCCGGTTAGCGCGTTTACTTTGCTTAGTTCCGGATTGCTGTCTAGATCACGACTGATCTCCTTCATAGCCTCGCGAAGCATGCGTGCCGTACGAATTCCGGCCCGATCTGCGCCAAGCGTACGTGTCAGCTTCACAATCTGGCGATTGTCCAAATGAAGCTCACCCACCCAATCTCCCGGAAGTATCCGTTGCCCATCTTGGCAGACCAAAGTTTCTCCGTGATATTTCAACACTACCAACTTACATATCCCATATCTACGCACGGACTGACTACGAAATTTGGTGATGACAGCAAATATGTTCTCCCACATCATCCAAAGGGATTGTGAGAATAATTTTATAAATGGAACTGAGGTTACCATCATTTTTCCTTCTTCCTGTTTAAGTTTATCTTCTAGCAAAATCCTTCACTAAACGCCGCGTATACCTGCCGATCATCTTTACCAGACTGTTTCCGAGATAAGCACCTATCCATAGAGACACTGCACCTAACAACATGAAGAAAAGTGAGATGTTGAATGTTTTATTTTCAATCCCAAATAGCGATATAGAGGGCACATCTAATAAATACAGGACAGGTGACAACAAGAGAATAATAGGGGTCAAGTAAAAAAGAGTGGCACAAATGAGACTGACCATGCCGATTCCAAACTGCAACATCAACCCTAAAATCGCTCTCCAGTTATGTTCATCCAGAAACTCTGCCTTAACCCTTTCCCACAAGCTGCCTTCTTCTTGAGATCGGGTTGGGAGCGTGCGAACCGAGATATCCGTATAGACTTTAGTTCGAATTCGCTCATGCTGTAAAAAAGTCTCGGTAGAACGCAAAACATAATAAAGGATCGGGATCCCCACTAAGGTGAAGGACATCGAAACTCCAAAGGTAATGCCCACCAGATAAAAACAAAAGTAAAATAGCCCTGTGGCAAAAGTAATTAATAAGAAACAAAAATTTCTCACATGTTTCCGGATTATTTGATTCATGCTTTTCTCTCCCTCTCTGCAATAAAAATTGTTCATTTCTAAGTAACTCCTATGCTAGTGCTTTTGGTGTAAAATCGACCAGTGCCATAATGTCATATGACAAAAAAAACACCCTACTGCCCACTCCCACAAGGGAAAGCAAACAATAAGGTGCTCATCAATTTCAAATACTTCGGTCAGGATTAATCCGAAATGCCAAAAGCCTTCTCGACTGCCTCCTCACGGTTTCGTACCCCGAGCTTGGCATAGATGGTGGACGCGTAATTTCTCACCGTTCCATCGGACAGATATAGTTTAGCGGCAATAGATTTATAACGCATTCCCTTCGAGAGGCATTCTAGAATCTCCAGCTCACGCGGGGTCAGTCCATATTCATTACTCTTCTCTGTCGGTGGTGCCTCTGAAGCTGGATGCATCTCATAGTGATCAATTAATACATTCGTAATATCGGGTGTAATCATCTTTACGCCCCGATGTACAAGACGTATTCCTTCGAACAGCTCCTGCGGCTCGGTAGACTTTAGCAAGTAGCCATCTGCCCCGTTTTGCAGTGCTTCGACTGCCATATCTGCTTCTTGAAAAGTAGTCAGGATCAACACTCGTACCCCTGGCCACTTTTGCTTAATAAGCTTGGTCGCTTCCGCACCGTCCATGCCCGGCATATTTAAGTCCATCAGCACCACGTGAGGTTGTTCCTGCTCGCAGAAGCTTATCGCTTGTTCACCATTCTCAGCTAACCCATTGATCACAAAATCCGGCTCCTGCTCTAGAATAATTCGCAGACTATCCCGGATATAGGGTTGATCATCTACCAGCAATAAACGAATCGTTTCCTCCTGTATCTCTTCAAGCCTTGGTAAACTGCAGGTCACTAAGGTCCCTTCCCCTGGCTTAGAGTAGAAATACACTTGTCCTTGCAAGTTGGAGGCACGCTCCTTCATCGCATTCACACCAAATCCTGCTTTTAAATCTCCAGTGCCTAATCCATTATCCTGCACATCCAGCCGAATCAGCTTCTCTTCATAATGTAAGCTGATGACAATTTCACTGGCCTGACCATGACGTACAGCGTTGGTTATCGACTCCTGCAAACATCTGTATAATGTCATTTGGGCCTGCTTAGATACTGTATACGGCTCTCCGAATGTTCTTAAGCGAATCTTAACCTTGGAGAAGGTCTGGAAATCATCCACTAATTTCTGCAGGGACTGCATTAGCGTCAATGAATCCTCCGAAGCGCCCACATGGTGCAAATATCGCCGAACATCATCCAAGCCATTGCGGGTTAACTTTAACAAGGCATCTATTTTGTGCTCCCCTTCAGAAGTATTCACCTCCGAACGTAAAGTCTCTAGCCCCATAATAATTGAAGTATAAGAATGCCCCACCGTATCATGCAGATCTTTGGATAAACGATCTCGTTCTTCCAGAAGTGTCATACGTTCAACTTGCGAGATGTACTGCTCTAAAACAGCATTTTGCTCCTTAATAATTCTGCCCTGCTTGTGATTCACCACCAGTAAATGAAAAGCGAACCCAAGCGTATACACCAAACCCATGTTAACAATCATCGATACAGCATCCATTTGTTGTGACAATCTAGATAACATAATTGGAATCAAAATGACCGTGATCGGAGCTGTCCAACGATAGGACTTCTGTGCACTATTGCTGGCGATCATAAAAGCGATAGGCAGAAAAGTTACGTACGATTCAGGAAACAAAGCAGCCAAATATAAACAAAGCCCACCCGAAAAAAGGATCTCCGCTATCAGATAATACTTGTAATGCAGCTGCAAACAAAACCAAGGCACAGAAAAAGAGACCACGCCCCAAACAAACGCGATCCAGAAAGGAATCGTAAAATCCTCCGAAAGATAACACATGGTGACCAAAAAGGAAGTAGAAAAACAAATCCGAAACAGGAGGACGAGCCAATCGTACCAGAACCACTGTTTGACCAGATTAAACAAGGCATTTCCCCCTATATACTCTGCTGACTTAATCTTTATTATAGTGTAACCCCTTAAGGGCTCACTAGTTACAAAAAGTCATGAGTTGAGATGACATTTTTACTAATGGTGTAATTAGTGTAATTAATCATTCAATGTCCCTCTGAATAAGCAGCTTTTTAAATCAAAACACAGACTGTATGATAGTACATATTATTTGTCCATAAAATTGTAGTAAACCAATTGAACCAATAGGACAGCCAATTCTATAAAGTATGAACACTATCGGAGGAATAATAAACTATGTTAGCCGCACTACTTCATGGCATTGCACTGGCCTTTGGATTAATTCTTCCACTTGGCGCACAAAATGTCTTTGTATTTAACCAAGGGGCCTCGCAGCCACATTTTAAAAAAGCCATTCCCGTTATTGTTACAGCCGCTTTATGCGATACCCTGCTTATTTTATTAGCCGTATTAGGTGTTTCAGTCCTTGTGTTTGCCATTCCCGTTCTGCAGACCGCTTTATTTGCTGTAGGACTTTTATTTCTTTTGTATATGGGGTGGTCTATCTGGAAAAGTACACCTACATCGTCAGCGCAAGACGCAACGCCTCTATCCTCCAAAAAACAAATCCTGTTCGCGCTGTCCGTTTCTTTATTAAATCCACATGCGATTTTGGATACTATTGGCGTCATCGGCACTAGCTCACTTAGTTACACAGGCGTAGACAAAGTTGTATTTGCTGGCGCGACTATCCTAGTGTCATGGATTTGGTTCTTTGGGCTGGCTGTAGCCGGAAAAACCGTAGGACAAATCGACTCAAGTGGCAAAATCATGCGGATTATTAATAAGATCTCCGCGATCATTATTTGGATCGTTGCTGCTTATATTGCCTTCAAGCTTTTTTAAATGGAGGAAAAAGAATGCTGTACACCAATTTGCCGTATAATTATGTCCAATTTACACCATAATGTACTAGAATTTTGACTTACGGCGCAGAATGAGGTACATTACAATTTGGACGAACAATTAACAAACCAAAATACTATAATGTTCGCATTTAGAGGTGTAAATTATGAAAGAAGTATTCGATTATGAAGATATTCAATTAATTCCTGCAAAATGTATCGTAAACAGCCGTTCGGAGTGTGATACATCAGTCACCCTCGGTGGGCATAAATTTAGATTGCCGGTGGTACCTGCCAACATGCAAACCATCATTGATGAAAAGATCGCTATCTCCTTGGCGCAAAATGGCTATTTCTACATTATGCATCGTTTTGAACCGGAGAAACGTACGTCTTTCATCAAAGACATGCACTCCCGTGAATTAATCGCATCCATCAGCGTCGGAGTTAAAGAAGAAGAGTATGATTTCGTCGAACAATTATCCAAAGAACAGCTGGTTCCGGAATTCATTACAATTGATATTGCACACGGCCATTCCGAAGCAGTTATTCGGATGATCAAACATATTAAACAATACCTGCCTGCTAGTTTTGTTATTGCAGGAAATGTAGGAACACCTGAAGGCGTTAGAGAATTAGAAAACGCTGGAGCTGATGCTACTAAAGTTGGGATTGGACCAGGGAAAGTATGTATCACTAAGATCAAAACTGGATTCGGTACAGGCGGCTGGCAGTTAGCTGCACTACGCTTGTGTGCCAAGGCTGCAAGCAAGCCAATTATTGCCGATGGAGGCATTCGCACACACGGTGATATTGCTAAATCCGTACGATTCGGCGCTTCTATGGTCATGATTGGTTCACTATTTGCCGGTCATGAGGAATCTCCGGGTGAAACCATTGAAATCGCTGGGAAGCTCTATAAAGAATACTTTGGCTCCGCTTCAGAATACCAAAAAGGTGAAAAGAAGAACGTCGAAGGTAAAAAAATTGCGGTTGAGCATAAAGGGGCTTTAGCAGAAACCCTAAGAGAAATGGAGCAGGATCTTCAATCCTCCATCTCTTATGCAGGTGGCAATAAGTTAGAGGCTATCCGTAATGTGGATTACGTTATCGTTAAGAACTCCATTTTTAATGGAGATAAAGTCTATTAATTGAACAAACAGGTGAGCAGGATGACTTAGGTCAATCTTGCTCATCTTTTTTTATGAGAACGAGTTCTGCCGGTCTACTTTGGGGTAATGGTAAGAATAAACTCCTACTAGATCACAATAGAGAGGATTATCCTTATGCGGCAAGCTATGATTATTATTAACCCCTCCTCCGGCAAAGAGGAAGCCAGCCAATATGTCAGATATGCAACAAGAGTTCTAAGTGATGAAGACTACTCCGTTACGATCAAGGAGACGGCAAAAGAACTAGACGCCACTCGTTATTCCATCGCTGCTTGTGAGGAAGGTTATGATCTGGTGATCTCCATCGGCGGGGATGGCACGCTTCACGAGACCATTAATGGTCTTATCGATCAGGAACACCACCCAAAGTTAGGTGTGGTTCCTTTAGGAACGGCTAATGATTTCGCCCGTGCATTACAAATTCCACTGAATCCCGAAATAGCCATTCAAACCCTTGCCTCCTCAAATTTAAAAACAGTAGATATCGGTCGCTTAAATGACCGCCTATTCGGCAACGTGGTTGCTGTAGGTTCAATTGCCGGAGCATTATCCTCTGTATCCTCCGAAGATAAAACCAAACTCGGCTCATTGGCATACTTGAAAGAAGGTCTTAAACAACTTACAAGCCCTACAGCCCACCCCCTTGTCATTCACCATGATGAACAAATATGGCAAGGAGACTCCTTACTCTTTCTCGCCGTATTAACCAACTCAGTCGGCGGGTTCGAGAATCTAATACCGGATGCTGCGGTTGACGACGGTCTGCTTCATTGTTTTATTATTTTGGACCTCAGTATATTCAATACCATTACAGCCAGTATATCTTTACTGCTGGGTACCCTTAAGGATCATAAAGACGTTGTCTATTTCACAGCCCACAATGTAAGTGTAAGCTCTCCAGAAACCGTAAGAACCAATGTAGATGGCGAAGAAGGTCCAACTTTGCCTATTACGCTAAGTGTTCTCCCTCGTCATATCCAAGTCATTGTGCCAGAAGTGGACTAACAAACAAAAAGCAGTCCGGAACTCAAAAAGTTCCAGACTGCCCTTAATTTATGGATGCCCCGATCCATATCTTCCTACTAATCCAATGACTAAGAAGTTATTTCTATTCCACTACAATAAATTTTTTGCCTAATAACCACATTCCGCCGCTAATCCCTAAGAAATAAATAGGCATCGTCAGTAATGAACCATTATGAAGAGCGCTCATTCCCCACGTCGCCAAGCTAACAAGCAAATAATAGCCCAAGCTGAATATCGCACCTGCTGTTCCTACAACATCCTGAAATTGAACAAGAGCAAGACTTAGACAATTAGGTAAAGCAATCCCTGCACCCATTAATAGGACAAACAGCGTTATTAGAATACATACGATCACTATCATATCCGGCAGCGAGTCAAGACTGCTTGCGATTGTTAATAGCAAGGCTCCGCTCGCCATTACTAGACAGCCGATATGGATTATTTTTTCTGGGGCATAGAGGGTTAATAATCTTTTGGAGATCATTGCGCCTACAATCGACGCCAAAGCCACAATAATGCCGAGAAAACCATAGACTCCTGGTGAAATCTGAAAGTGTTCAATAAATATAAAAGGAGCTTCAGCATAATAGCTGAACAAGATTCCGTTAATGCCTCCAATTAGTAATCCAAACACCAATACACGTGGCAATGCGAGCATTTTTTTGACTATAGGCAGAATAGCCACCTTTTTTCTCATGGAAACATCAGTGGTTTCTGGCAGCTTCCAAAAAGCATACATAAATAACAACACACTCATCATTACTAATGTAAAGAAAACCGCTCGAAAACCAAAAGCTTGATCCACCCATCCGCCAATTAACGGACCTACTGCGGGAGTAAAAGCAATGACCGCCGAGATTTGGGCAAACATAACATGCCGTTTATTCCCGGAGACACTCTCACGAAGAATGGTTTGGGTAATAATCGAACCTGTTGCTGCTCCAAACGCTTGTATAAACCGGCTGACTAACAGCAGATGAATGGATTCTGAGTAAAAACACATCAAGCTTCCCATACCGTATACAAGAAGTCCAGCCAGCATGGAAGATCTCCGCCCGATGAAGTCAGACAACCAACCCCAGCTAAAAACTCCTAAAGCAAATCCAATAAAATATATACTTAACGTTAACTGTACAGAACTATTGGTGGCCCCAAGTGCTACTGCGATATCCGGTAACGATGGAGTGTAAATCGTCTCACTAATTTGCGGAAAAGCCACAAGAACAATCATTAAAAGTAACGATGGTGCTGCATATTTTTTCATCTTATTTTCGCCCTCCTACAAGCTTATATCCTCGAACAACTACAAGAATATGAGCCTAGCTAGGGAAATGGGGGCATCATTATGGCAAGACGACTATAGATCATCATGTTAGAAAATCACCTTTCATTGTTATGCTTTCATTTTTTTATAGGAGGGCTTACCCGAAAGATATCGGGCAAAGATTTGAGTTTCAATTATTCAACCAAAACATCATTATACACGGTAATAGAAAAGCTCTCAAACGAATCGCTTCGCCTGAGAGCTTATTTAGGTTAGGAATTTTGTTCTGATAATCCATGTATAGTTACGCCAACAGCGCTGGATTTCTTTTTGTCCTGAGAAGCATGTAGCTTTACCATCACAAATCTTGCAAACGGCTGTATCAATATACTTTCAGCGAACAGTGCAATTAGGAAATTTCTTGGCCAATTGGCTAAGAAGTGATTAAACGTTTGAGAACTCAACCCGTTTCCGATAATGTCTCCAATAAACGTCATACAAAATGACATTCCTAGTACGGTGAATAAGATACGGAATAGGATTTTGGCGTTGAAGCTATCTGTAGGTTGTGTGAATATAGCTGTCAGCTTTTCGGCAATACGGCCAATAACAACAGGCTCAATAATCATGACAATTACCCAAATGATCGGAAACACCTTAAGAATCGTTAAGGCAACCTCACCATTAAATTCTCCAACCCCTAAAATGATATTTATTGAGGACATAAACAGTACCGTCAGTGTAGAAATGATTGCACCATATAATGCCCCCTCCTTAGCGTTTCTTGGTAATCTTGCTTCTTGATTCATGATGTTCTTCCTTTCAATATTGTCGGTAATAGTTTGGCGATAGTTTTTAAGGGAGTTGTAGATTTTTGCGTTAGGCACAACATCATCGCGCCTTCGATCGAAGCCGTCATCCACAATGCCATCTCGGAGGCTGATTCCTGCGAATAACCTTCAGTTACAAGCTTATCGCAGTAAATTCGTTCCATGTTCTCATAGAGCAAGCTACATGCCTGGCGAACAGGTTCACTCACCGTAGCCATTTCACTGACAATACTGCTAAAGGTATATCCGGTAATCGTGCCCTCGGTTTCTAAGTTGTGAATCAACTTGTCGATCATGGATTGTATAGCTTCTAACGTCGATGGATGCTTTTTAAAAATATCCTCAATATCTATCGTAATTGCTTCATTTAAGCCCTTTAAACAAGCAATTAATAGTTCTTCTTTTCCATTTGGAAAATGATGATAAAGCGCTCCTTTGGTCACATTACAGGCTTTTAAAATTTCATTCACGCCTACATTTTTATATCCTTTTTGCTGAAAAAGATGTGTCGCCGTCTCAATCATTAGCGATTTTGTATCCACAATAACGTACTCCCCCTAACATACCAACCGGTCTGTTTGTTATTATAGCAATATAAAAATGATTAATGTAAGTCTTTTTTTGCTTTTTTTCAAAAAATATTTCATTATTTTCATTTATAACTGAAAACAGGATATGATCTAGTAAGTCTAGAAGTTAATGTGGAGTTCAAAACATAATTGTCGTTATGAATACAAAAGAATAGGGTGTATATATGAAAAAAAACGCCTTAGTAATTATGCTGATAAGCTTGATTACTTTAATCTTTATCGCAGCTTGTAATGGTAATCAGAAAAAAGATGACTTTTTGACGCCATACCTTACTCAAGAAAATAAATCTTTTTCAATCCTAATTTTATCGGAGAACGATCGTTTTTTTGAGCAAACTAAAGAGCTTGAGGATATTTACAAGGAAAATATGACTTGTATCAGCAAAGCAGGTGTTATCAAAAAAGATTCGAAAGAGGGCGACCGCTTAAAAGAGGATTTGAAGATCAACACTTACCCTTCATATATCCTATTGGACAATAAAAAAGTGCTGCTTATAAGCGAAAATATTGAGCAGTTTAAAACAGAGTCAAAACAAATCATAGAAGAAATTCTCAACAAATAATGCATAGATATTTAAGTGCCTACAGCAAAAAGGGCTCAGTTTCCTGAGCCCGCAAATACTTACCCTACTATGTTTTTATATCTGAAGAATTGTCCCAACATTCCACGTTCTCCAAACCCTCTATGCTATCTTTATAAAAGACAGGGTCCTTCCCTGCGCGCTTCTGGCGCTTATAATCCTGCAGGGCGGCAAAGGCCACTTTAGATAACAAAAGGATAGCGATCAAATTCACGATGACCATGAAGCCCATAAATAAATCAGCCAAGTCCCATACCAATTGAACCTTAGCTACGGAGCCAAAAATAATCATCGCCAAGACGCTGTATCTATAGAATAGTAATACTTTTTTATTGGAGTTCAAGAATTCTATATTGGTCTCACCATAATAATAATTTCCGATTAACGTACTGAAAGCAAACAACAAAATCATGATCGCTAGAGATCCAGAAGCCCACGAACCAATATGTTCGCTTAATGCCGCTTGTGTCAGCTTAATTCCATCCAGCCCTGGCTGTTTATACGCATCGGATAACAAGATAATAAAAGCAGTACTCGAACAAATAAGTAACGTGTCTGTAAGTACACCCAGCGCTTGCATCAGCCCTTGTTTCACCGGATGACTAGTTGTTGCAGTTGCCGCAGCATTCGGAGCACTACCCATTCCCGCTTCATTGGAGAATAGTCCCCGTTTCACCCCTTGCAGAATAACTGCCCCAAAAGATCCCCCCGCGATTTGTTCAAATCCGAAAGCACTTTTCACAATAAGCGCCAGAATCGCCGGTATTTCCGTAATATTAATTAACATAATAATAACAGCAGCCCCAATATAGATCCCTGCCATAACCACTACAATATACTCGGACATTCTAGCAATACGTTTAACCCCACCAAAGATAACAGCCGCAAAAGCAGCAGCGACTACAAGTCCAAGAATCACCCGATTAGTGCCAAATGAATTCTCAAAGGCCACTGTAATCGTATTGGATTGAACTGCATTAAATACAAGACCAAAAGATAACGTGATCAGAACCGCAAATACCGCGCCCATCCAACGTTTTTTCAGGCCTTGCTCCATATAATAGGCGGGACCCCCACGAAATCCAGTCTTGTCCTTCACTTTATACACCTGTGCCAGAGTACTTTCAATAAATCCGGACGCTGATCCAATAATAGCTATGACCCACATCCAAAAAACAGCCCCTGGTCCACCTATTGCGATAGCAATTGCGATCCCTGTAATATTCCCTGTCCCAACCCTTGCTGCCATACTGATACAGAAAGCCTGAAATGACGAAATGGAATCTTTTGACCTTTCATTGGACTCTTTAAGAACCCTAAACATTTCTTTAAACATGCCAAACTGAACAAACTTCGATCGAATGGTGAAATAAATTCCACAAACAATAAGCAGAACCACCAAAATTTTCGACCAAAGAAAGTCATTTGTTGCACTAATCATACTGTCTAACATTTGTTGCATGTAAATCCGCCTCTCCATTGTGTCGATACCCAGTTGCTGAACCTTAAGTTACATAGTATTTTCAAATATAACAGCCCTTATTTCAAAAGCCAACAAAAAAAATTAGCCAGCAACACCATACCTTACACCGGTGTGAGAGCTATTTGCCCATCTTCATCTGAGCTCACAAGCTCCTTTAGATTAATCTAGGTATTATAAAAAAATGAAAAAGCATCCTTTGGAAGAAATGTATGACAACAATGTATGCGCGTATTTATATCGTGGAGAACATTTGGTTTGATTTGATTTCAGGACGAACGAGGAACGAAGCTATAACATCAGCAGCACAACTAGTGCCCTTATTAGCCGCAAAAGATATTGAAGAAATGGCTGTCCTCTATCATGAGCTAGCCAGCAAAAATAAAATCGTTCTGGCTAGTCAAATAGATAAGGATCCCACCGTTGTTTTGGACCATCCAACTATGGGATCGCTTGAGACATCCATTTCCGGGGTTATCTCGAATAATCATAGAGCAGATATTTTCGAGGTATTAATTAGCCACAGCTTTAAAATATTGGTACACCTGATTTAACTTCTTATCATGTTTCCCTTTTGGACTCTCCATATTCCCAAATTCGAAAAACTTCACTTTCTTGATGCCACAATATTGAAATAGTGCTTTTCTCATCAGCACTTTATGGGAATTATTCAGCCAATATAAAGGATAAAGGGTCGGCCCCTTCATGCTGGAAATGCAAACCACAGACTTTCCTTTCAGCAGCCCTTCGGGGATGAGACCACCCTTTTCTCTGTAAGCGAAATTAGAAGCAAACATTTGGTCAATATAACCGAGCAACATCGCGGGAGGACGTCCCCACCAGATTGGATACACAAACACAATTTTATCAGCCTGACGAATCTGCTCCCGATACTTCTCTAGCTTGGGATCGATATGCATGTCTCTTCTACGTTTATTTTCATTAAATACCAGCACAGGATCAAATTGCTCTTCGTAAAGATCAAGGACCTCTATCTTCGTGATCTTTTGATTCTCATTACTTCCCTGAATGACTTTATTGAAAAAAGCATAACTTAAACTTTTATGATTCGGATGTGTATAGATGACTAAAACGTTCATTGCTCCACCTCTTTAATTATCATTTGATAACAAAATGGTATCACAACCGTTATTTAGTTGTCAAATGATAATTGTATTATGATAATTATTTTGTTAAGGTTTACAATAAGAGGTGATCCTTATGGACAAACAAGCGTTTTTTCAGAAAATTGTTACCTTTACGACAGCAGTCCATGAAGTAACATTTGACTTTACCAAAGATGTTAGACCGGAAGGCATTACGCCCGTTCAATATAGTATTCTGGAATATATTGCGGTTAGCCAGCCTGTTACCCTCAGCCAAATCAGCGATTGTAAGAATATCTCTATGCCGAATACCAGCCGTGAGCTCAAGAAATTAACAGAAAAAAACCTGTGTGAGAAGCTTGATGTCGCCGAGGACAGGCGTAAGCAAATGATCCGGTTGTCTGATGCTGGACAAGCGATGATGAACGAGGCTTTTGAGCGGATCGGTGAACGTTTTCTGAACCGGATTAAAGAGGTTCCCCCAAAGGAATTAGCCGAGATTAACCATGCCCTCGATATCCTGCAATCTAAGGTGTTTAATACCCAGCAATGATCCGAGAAAAAGACAATAGAGCAGCAGCGGTTCCCCCATTAATGGGAGCACCGCTGCTCTGTGTTTTGGGTCGTTGGTTAGCTGACTCAAGACCGATTATTGGCTAGTTAAAACCTAACAAAATCGAATCAGCCTCACCTTCAGCTAAATCGCCGAATCGTATTCGTCCACTGAGGCTTTCGGACCCAGATGACGTTATAGGCATGTTTTTAGCCTTTTGTGCGTAGTTTCGGACTCCAGCGACGCTATCCTATGAATCGAGTTCATATTGGGTGTTTTTTATGCCAATAGCTGCTATACGGTCCGTTGGCATTCCAAATATGCGAAAAAGCTGCATTTAAGGTCAGCTGATTCCGAAAGACGCTTCCCTAATAATCCCCTAATAGAAATAGGCACTCCTCTTAAGGAATGCCTTGATTTGATTATAAGTATTCTTAGCCTGCGAAATAGACTATTTCACCAGTCCGCTGATAAAGGTCTCAAAATTGTCAGCCAAACGTGTGATTTTGTATTTGTTATCCCGATCTACATGAATAACCTCAGGTTCGCCATCATTCCCGAATTCACGGTAATCCAGCATCACCACTTCATTCTCAGAAGGACAATCACAAATCACCACACCAACTTCAGGATAACGTCCATTTTCAATCACAGTCCGGCTGCCTG
This sequence comes from Paenibacillus sp. FSL H7-0323, assembly GCF_038002725.1. Taxonomy (NCBI): domain Bacteria; kingdom Bacillati; phylum Bacillota; class Bacilli; order Caryophanales; family Paenibacillaceae; genus Paenibacillus; species Paenibacillus sp. FSL H7-0323. Next base: position 4,756,272 of record NZ_JBBODB010000001.1, read on the forward strand.
AAGCCCCACACAGCGACTTATTCTTATCTCGTCCAATTCCGAGGATACCAGAAATCGTAATAAATTCTCCTGTTCCCGGAATCGGATAACGATTGTTATGAGGAATTCCCCCATTATGTAACTTCATCATATCCACATAGGAAGCAGGCAGCTTAAAGACCAGCTCTTCTTGTACTGAAGTAATCAATGCATCTGAAGGCGGGTCAGAAATATATTCTGAGAACGCATACTCGCTGTCATCCCAGAAATTAGTGGTATCCAACGCTATTACAGGCTTCTTAGCAGGTTTGTTTACAGGCTTTTTCGCAGCTTTTTTAGCCAATTTACGTTTGATCCAGCCCAGAAACTCCAATGTGTCTTCATCATCAGGTTCCAGCTGATCGGCAATCGTAAACGCTTTTAAAGCTTCGTCATATCTTTTCAGATAATAATAAGAAACCCCGATACGGTAATGCCAGAGCGGGTCACCTTCACCCTCATCTTCAATGCTCAAATACTGCTCTAAAGCCTCTTCATATTGCCCGAGATTATTAAGCGCCCTGCCCAAATGACTAGTTAGAACATAATCTCTTTCCTCTTCAGGAATTTCCGTGATTGCATCCACGATTTCTTGAAATTCATCTTCCTCATGCCATTCATCCAATTTTGCCAATAACTCATCACTCATCATTAATACCTCCTATTAACGATCACTCAAAATACCTATTAGAAATTATACCATTTCTAACCTATGCCCAGCCAATAACGCATGTCCTAGCCCTATCAATCAAAAAGCAACTTCCCTTTTTGCTGTGAAAAACAGACCGCAGCGTTTATCTGCGGTCTGTTTTTCGTATACAGAAAACCATTTTAATTATGGTAACTATAATTGCTGCTTTCTATCCTGCCTTTACGACTGCATCCCGTTTTCGATCCTCTGCAGGAACTCTTCAACGGCACTATAGCCAAGCTGTTTAAGGTACCAATTGTTCGCAGCCGCCTCGATCAGGCCAGCCACGTCGCGGCCAGGCTGAAGCTGAATTTCAATATGCGGAATTTGCACGCCAAGATATTCTGTGAACTGGGGTTCGATTTCGAGCTCATTATTCAAGGAATTCTCCCGCCATGGTGACAACTCGATGTCGAGTACAATTCGTGTCTCTTCCTGAAAAGCTCTACGCCCGTACTGCCGTACAACATTGATCAGACCAATACTGCGCAGCGCTAGGAATTCACGGGTCGTTTCATTATGCGTGCCTAGAAGCGTCGCCGGTCCCAGCTTCTTAAGCACAACTACATCATCGGCCACAAACCGATGGCCTCTTCTAATGAGCGTGTGAGCGGTTTCGCTTTTTCCGATCCCGGACTTGCCTCTTAATAGGACACCTATGCCAGACACGTTCACACACACTCCATGAATTGAAAGTTCTGGCGCCAGCGCCTTCACCAGATAAGTATCAATCTTTGCGATGAACTCTGACGTCGTCTCTTCCGTCCGAAGTAGTGGTATACCTTCTTGGTCGCAGAATAAAGTCAAATAGGGAATCTCCTGCTGACCCGTCGTCACAATAAAACATGGGGGATGATACTTAACGATATTGCCAATATGTAACTTGCGTTGCTCAACGCTTAGCTTTAGCAGATAATTGATTTCTTTACGGCCCAATACTTGTACTCGCTTCATGGGGAAAAAGTCGAAGTAACCCACGAACTCCAGGCCAGGTCTATGTGTCTTAGAGCGAGTGATCTCGCGGTCCATGCAGCTAGCACCCGCAAGCACTTCCAGCTTAAACGTTTCCGTAAGGCTTTGAACGGTAATCGATTTCAATGTTGTTCTCCTCCTGTGGCTACGTATTTTGAATACGTAATACGGTTACCGGGATATATTCAACGACGAATAGAATGATTCCTGCAAAAGAAATAGACAGATCATGAGATATTAACAACTATGTTCCTTCAAGAAAATTAATGAGGTATATCTCCGGTTGTGTGAGAAAATCTGCAAAACTACATAAATCCGCGTACGTCTGATGTTCCACGTCGTAACAGCCTATCAGGCCTTTTTTCTTCGGATTCCACATAAGCAGCAGATCAGAGTAATTATCTATATCGGCTGACAGACGGAGCAGCTTTTGCCGGCCGATTTTTATTTCAATGGTATCAGTTAATGTGAAAAAGTCGATATATCTAATTTCATATTCATTTTGTGTTAGCTCAAGACGCAGTTTTGTTCCAGTAAGAAAGCTAACCAATTCATCAGACAATTTATATTTTCTCAGCTCAAACTTCTTATTCTCGATATCATGAAATTCAGCCGGCTCTAGCGATTTCAAAAAGTCAGCCAAAGCTGTATTCTTATTGCTCACAGCAATGGTGTAAGGGCGATCGCCATCTTTTTCCGCCAAGGTAACGTCTGCGCCACGTTCAATCAAATATTGTATCATCGCTTGATTACCCATTCTTGTGGCAACCGTTAACGGAGTGGCTTGATAAGGATAGACCATATCGGAATTGTTGTAATTAATGTCCACCCCATGATCCAATAAATAAGCAACGGTCTTAAGGTCGTGATCTGACACCGCTTTGCGTAATACAGCCCCACCATGCTGCTTAATATCTAATCCTAGCTCATGTATGAGCGGGATATTGTTTTTGTTGCCATAGTAGGCCTGCGAATATGCACCTGACTTGACCTGATTAAGCTTGTCCAGTTTGGCCCCTTGTGCTGCAATATAGCGGACGATATCTTCTTTGCAATAGCGAACCGCGAGCAAAAAAGCCGGATTATTCTTCACATTCAGATTTACCCCGTGCTGTACCAGCAGCTTTATGACATCCATTCTCTCTGATATAAGCGCCAAATCTAACGGGGTTAACGTGGTATATTTGCTAAGGACGATGCTCTCTTCAATATCCCAGCCTGCTCTAATGGCAGCCTCTAATTCCGGAATATTTCCTTTGTAAATATGCATGGCCATTTGCGGCAGTTCCTCGAACTTCCCTATATCCTTCAGACGGATCATCTATTATCCACTCCTACTTCAAGTATTATGAAGAGTATAGAGAACCGTATAGTAAAAAACAATCCAAACTAAGGATGTTGTTCTAACAAATAGTCCTCATAATGTTCAGATCGGTGAGATTATTGCTGCTATTTCAAAAAATAAAAAGAAGCTCCGTAGATTCACGAAGCTCCTGTTTACAATTTATGATGGTAAGTAAAGTTGAAGCAGCCTGCTGTTGCCAGCGAGAAAGCTGGCTATATTACTCTTTACCCTTGGATGTCCCGTCTCGCCTCTTGCTCGGCAAGAATCTCGTTATCTTCCGCGTTATCCCGCGTCACTTTCTGAACGCCAATAGCGCTATAAGAAATCAAGAGAATAACAGCTATGTAATACCCCTTTACATTTAATTCAAATGGAGCATTGTAAAGGCCAATAAAAAACATCGCATACCCGATAATCAAACCCACAAAAGCCATAATTGTGAAGGCCCCTGTGTTTCTCATCCTGTGTTTAGGGTTATCCAAACGAAATTCTTTATCCTCTGTATTGTCCCTAACCACCTTTTGCACAACGATACAGGAAATCGTAATTAACACCATACAAAGCAAATAATACCCTTTTACGTTTAGCTCCCAAGTGTCGTTGTACACTCCCAAACAGAATAGAAAAAGTCCTGCCCCCAATGCAAAATACGATGCCCCCGTAAAAGCAGCCGTGTTGCGTTTGCGATATCTCTGATTCATCTGATAATTCCTCTCCCACTACAGACTTGAATGATGATATATCCTTCTCCACTATACCGTGGAACATCGGTAAAATTCTACCATGAATCAGGTTGTTTTAGGGAATTCCAGGAATTTTTTTACTATACAAATATAAAATAACGCAAACACCGAAAGGACGGTCTCAGTCCCATACAATATAGGACGAAAACCGCCTCCCGCGATCTCTGCAACATATATGAGAAAAATGCTACTGCCTTTCCTGATCCACTAATTGTTGCTGTGCGAGACGAATCATTTCGCGGACCATCGATCCACCAATTTTACCGCCGATCTGGCCCACCGATTCTGTGCTCAAATGACCATTTTGACCGTGCTCCAAAGGGACACCCAGTTCTTTTGCGACTTCGTATTTCACATCATCAGGCCGCTCTGGATCTACATCATACCCCTCGCGCCGCATCACTTCCGCTTTAAAAATTTGCATTCCGCGGCTGGCTCCCGGCACTGCATATTTCCTGTTTCTTCTAGACATCCTTATCCCCTCCCAAACCTGTTTTAAATAACATGCCCGGAAAACGGAACCTCCACCCTTATGGACTTGCCCCGATTATTTCCAAGCAGGGCGTCGTTGCAACGCGGCATTCGTAGCACGCAAGGTTAAAGCCCAAAATAAAAAAGCCACAGCACTAACAGAAGCTCCAAGCCAACATACCCCGTTCCAGCCATAGTGAGAATAGATTTGAGTGGAAGCAATCGATCCGGTAGCACTTCCAATGGAGTAAAAAACCATATACCCTGCGGTGAGCCGACTACGTGCCTCCATGCGCAAGGTAAGTATTATACTTTGATTGGTGACATGCACCGCCTGCACTGCCAAATCAAGCAGAACAATACCAATGACCAATGCCAACAGCGACTGCTCCGTAAAACTGATAAACCACCATGAAATCAACAATAGAAGTAAAGCTATGCCTGTCGTTCTCTGTCCATGACCCTGATCCGCTAGCTTTCCCGCCCGTGCAGCAGCTAATGCTCCCACAATTCCCGCCAGACCAAATGCCCCAATTGCAGTATGTGAAAGTGATAACGGCGGAGCACTAAGAGGCAAGACCACAGAAGTCCACAGAATACTGAAAGCAGTAAAAATCAACAAAGCCAGAATAGCGCGGATACGCAATACTCTCTCTTGTACAAACAACATAAACACTGAGCTAAGCAGCTGAGCGTATGACAGTGTTTTTACCTCACGTTTCACATTTGGCAAGACCCTAAATAATGTACACACCATACAAAGCATTAAAGCAGCAGAAAAAAGGTATACGGAACGCCAACCTGCAAGATCTGTAAGTATTCCTGAAATGGATCGCGCAAGAAGTATTCCAATCACAATTCCACTTGTGACCATGCCTACGACTCGCCCGCGTTCGGCAGGGGCAGCCATTGTCGCCGCGAACGCAACAAGCGTCTGCGTTACAACAGCGAGTAGTCCCACTGAGGCCATACCTACGAATAGTACCGCGCTGGAAGAGGCAGTACCCACGATAATCAAAGCCAGCACAGATAATAACATCTGGCCGATAATCAGGCGGCGCTGATTCAGTAAATCTCCTAGTGGCACGAGCAGTAACAGCCCCACTGCATAAAAAATCTGCGTGATAGTAATAAGAATACCAATGGTTGAATAATCAATACCAAATTCTTTCGACAAATGATCAAGCAACGGTTGAGCAAAGTAGATGTTTGCAACCGACATCCCGCAGACAACGGCAAACAAAAGTGTCATATACCGAGGCATCGAGGAAGCATGAATAGAATCAGATGGCGTATGCGTCTCTTGTGACGAAAGCTTCTCTTTAGTCCCCTGCATTTTGGACACACCCTTTCTCTGTTAAATTTAAATCGCAAACAAATTTCATACTGATCAGTATGTTATTATGCTCAGTAAATTTATCTTACAAAATGGTGTGTGTCAACATAAATATTTGATTCTACCGACTTTGATTTGACAATATAGACGACTAGTTCTAGTATTATAAAATACTGTTCGGTAATAAATTATTGAAATCAAATATAACGAGGGGTGTTAATAATGGCTCGAACCCGCGAATTTGACGAGGAAAAAGTATTAGAATCAGCTATGGAGCTATTTTGGGAGAAGGGATATGAGGCTACCTCATTAAGCGATTTAACTTCCAGAATGGGCATTCAACGCCCCAGTATATACTCAGCTTTTGGAGACAAAAAAGAATTATTCGAAGCTGCGCTACGTAAATACACGATGTCCCATGCTTCCCGTGTCCGAGCCCAACTTCAAAGCAATCCATCCGCGAAAAAAGCCTTTCGTAGTTTTTTTGAAGATGTGGTGGCGGAGGAGTATGCAGGCAGTGTGAACCGAGGATGTTTTTGCATCAATACAATGGTCGAGCTGGCACCTCATGATGAGAAGTTCGAGATTCTTACAAGAGAACACCAAATGTATCTATCGGTTATATTTCAAGAAACTATTGAACGCGGTATACAATCAGGTGAGCTTAAGGGTGGTGTAAATGCGAAGGCCTTGGCACAAGCACTAATCGTATCGCTAATTGGGCTTACTGTACTCTTGAAATCTCGCCCGGAGCGATCCTTTGTTGATAACGCGATAACAATGATACTTACTTCGCTTGATTGATTCAGAGTCTTGATTTAAGTCAATGCCCGACATAGTACTCCTAATTACAATGAAATAAAAGTCCTTTAGGAGGCTATCTTATGGCTATCTCAGAAAAAGACCTATCGAACCAGCGTAAGTCCGCTTTAACAGCTGGAATATCACTGATCATCATGACCCTCGCTTCATTTTTTTCATATGGCTTTGTCCATGGGACTCTTGTTGTGCAAGGCGATGCCAGTGCCACATTTATTAACATCGTATCTTCCAACAATCTTTTCAAAGGGGAAATCTTGGGCTGGATCATCATTATGATTACTGACATTCTGGTCGCCTGGGCGTTTTATGTGTTTCTAGAACCCATCAACCAAAATCTTTCATTACTTGGCGCATGGCTCCGTCTAACCTATTCCGCTATATTGGCAATCTCTATATTAACTTTGATATTTGTGCTGCTGCTCACGGGAAACACAAATGGCTTTTCCTCATTAACAATCGAACAAACTCAAGCACTTATGATGTTATTACTGGATGCATTTCAATTCATTTGGTCTATGGGGCTGGTCGTTTTTGGCGGGCATTTGTTAATAGTGGGCTATGTGGCTTTAAAATCCGATGTCATTCCTAAAGTAATCAGCATCTTGCTGCTGCTTGCTTCAATAGGCTATATTATCATTCATCTAAGCAAAATGTTTCTCCCACAATATGAGGCAGTCATTACAACACTTAATTTTATTTTTACTATTCCTATGATTGTAGGAGAACTAGGCTTTGGGATATGGCTACTGCTTAGAGGTGGAAAAATCCCCAAAAGTGTATAACGATTTTGCTATTCATCACCGGAATGAACCCGCTTCTTAATTCTACTTAATGACTCTGGCGTAATCCCCAAATAACTGGCTAATTGATGTTGGGGGACACGGGTAAGTAAATGAGGTCTTTTTTGTAACAAGGCTTTGTAACGTTCTTCAGGATTGGAAGCAATAAAGGAAGTCAACTCATCCTGAACCTCACCCAAGTTTTCCTCTACCATTTTGCGTATCATGGTTTCCAGCTGAGCGTGTTTATGGAGCATATCCTGTTCCGCAATAAGATCACCAACCACCAATATGCTGTCTTCTAGGCAGGTTAAGGTGTACGCTGAGGGTCTACTCTCCTGATGCCGATTAAAAATCGAAACCGCTTGCTCTTCCGTATAAAAATTAGATGTGACTTCTTTGCCCGATTCATCTATCGAGGACTGCCTCACACATCCCTTTAACACAAAAAAACATTTTGAGGGAACGTCTCCTTGTCTAAGGAGTACCGTTCCCTTCTTGTATTCCTCAATAGGAATACCTTCAACAATATCCTGCTGTTCCACTTCGTTAAGAGATGTAAATTTACTCATAAACTTATACAATATGCTTTTCATTTATCTCTCCAATCTCATTGCACGACCTCATATAAAAATCCCTCTAACGGCTGAAGAAAGTGTGACCAATCACCTGTTGTGTACAGCAGAAGCCGATGCATCGCACGCGTACAGGCTGTATAAAAAAGCTTGCGTTCGCTTTCCCGATCATACGTCTGAGTGGAAGCATCATAAATCAGTACGGCGTCGAATTCAACCCCTTTTGCGAGATAAGCGGGAATTACTAAAATGCCCTTCTCAAAAGTGAGCGTCTCCTTCGTAATAAGCCGCAGAGCTTCGCATCCTTGTGACTTTAATTCTTCATAGGCCGCACGGCTTTCAGCTGCAGTCTTGGTAATCACGGCAATAGAGTCAAGCCCTTCAGCCATCAACGCCGCGAGATCTTCTTTAATTCTTATTGCCCGCTCTACGTCGCTACTTGCCTTCACTAGGAACGGCTTCTTACCCTCTCTTTCAAAAGGTACGATCTCCTCATTAGGCAGCAACGCCTTCGTAAACTCCACAATCTGACGAGTTGAACGATAACTTCGAATTAGACGGATCAGGCTCGTTTCATCTTCACCATAAAGCCGGATCAAAGGTGAATCCACCTCGTGCAAATTCGTTGCTTGAGGGAAAATTGCTTGGCCGAAATCGCCGAGCACAGTCATGCGCGCGCGGGGAAACAGCTGTTTGAGAAACGCGTATTGGAACGGCGAATAATCCTGGCCTTCATCGATAAACAGATGCCGAACTTCTGTGTTCATACGAGTACCCTCGACAAGTTCTTTTAAATACAGGAATGGAGTGGCATCCTCGCAAAAGAGTTCATCGCGGCTCAGTTTTTCCTTTGTTTGCTTACAAATTTCCTGCCACTGAGCAGGTACCTCAGTCTCGTTCGTCATATGCCGATAACTGGCGTCGGCACTAAACAACTGATCGTATAACCCAATCGTATCTATGAACTTGAACCGTTTGACATCGCGTCTCAGCGGTGTAAAGTGCTCCTTCACAATCATGCGGCGCAGCAGTTCTTCTTCCTGCAGACCAAAGTCAAAAACATTCTCTTCCCCTTGGTCCTGATTAGGAAAATCCCCATAGTTCTCAAGATACTGAGTCGTAAAATCAAAGACGGCTTCCTCCCGCCGATACTTCTTAAGTATCTCACTGTAGGCTTCGGCATACTGATCGGTATCGAGGTAATCGAGTTCATCTTGAACCCAGAATGCCTCCTGTTCCTGACGCTCCAGCGAAGCCAACTGACGCAGTAGCCATTCACGCAATAAAACGATGCGGTTAGCCAAACGGATGGAGCTATCATAGCTGTAAAATTGCGATTTCATCTGCTCCGCAGTAATCAACTCGCGGTCCCGAAAACGGATACTATGAAACAACATCCCTTCCTGCCCTAACCACAACGCATAGTTTTGCAAAGCATGCAGAAAAGCTTCTGAAGCTTTATACTGCATTCCAGTTAGCCGTGCTTCATACTCTGGAGAAGCTTTGGACGTCAGTACATATTCAATCTGCTCGAACGGGTCCTCTAGACGAAGCGTAGATCCAAGCCAATAATCAATATACTCCTGAAAGGTTGTTTGCTGCATATTCTCCTCGCCAAGCTCGGGAAGCACCGTAGATACATAACTGTTAAACATCGGATTAGGCGAAAAAAGAACAATCTGATCCGCTTTGAGCCTATCGCGGTGTTTATATAGCAAATAGGCTACCCGTTGCAGCGCTGCGGATGTTTTTCCGCTGCCCGCCGCCCCCTGCACAATGAGCATACGGCTACTATCGTTGCGGATAATAGCGTTCTGTTCCTTCTGAATAGTCGCCACGATGCTCTTCATTTGTGAATCCGCACCCTTACCAAGCACCTGCTGAAGTAATTCATCACCGATCGTTAAGCTCGTATCGAACACGTTCTGAAGCTGACCCTGACGGATCTGGTATTGCCGCTTCAGCATCATCGTTCCTGAGATTTGTCCTCCCGGTGTATCGTAAGTGGCGGGGCCTGGCGAATGGTCATAATACATACTTGCAATAGGTGTCCGCCAGTCATATACCAGAAAGTTCACACCTGCTGCATCGATGAAAGACGCCACCCCGATATAGATTTGCTCACTGGAGTTCAACCCATCTTCTTGAAAGTCCATTCGTCCAAAATAGGGTGACGGCAGCAGCCGTTTCATGTTTTTATAACGCAGCAGCCGTTGGCGGTGGCTACGTTCCCGTTCAGACAACAACGCTTCTTGCTGTTTTATACTGTAAAAGGTCTCCTCGAAATCCTCATGTGTGCTCGTATTGACCGTAACTTCCTCCCAAAACTGCTTGCGGATGTCCGTCACCTGTTCACGTAATCCTGTCACTTCCGGTTCCAGCTCGCCAATCTTTGATTGCAATTCTTCCGTGACCGAATCTAGCCGTTTCTGTTCTCCCTGCCAATCTTTTTCGTTTAACATTTTTACTAACACGCTCCTTTTCAAGGTTGTTATCAAGAAGCAAAAATACAAATTTGACAAACTGCCAATCCGCGTGGTATTATTAATGTATAAATAAGATGTAATAAATCTGTCTGAAATACGCAGATTAACAGTGGTCTTCTCATAATATCACGTTATTTCATTGCGCGCAAATTATATATTAAGAAGAACCGGCAGCTCATGCCGGTTCTTCTTTTTTATTCCTTTCTGCAAAGAGTAGCCGTTCTCCCTAAGTATCCATTTCCCTAGCAAAAGGGTTGCTGCCTTTTGTTTCTGGTCTGCCTAACGGACCGAGGTGACTTTATTTACTGATTTTCAGCCTTTAAAGCAGACTTTCGGACTCCAGTGCAGCTATTCTTTATCCTGAACTTCATTCTAGGCGTGTTTTAGGCTAATAGCGACTATGAGGTCCGTTAGTATTCCAAAAGTGCGATAATGCTGCTATTAGGGTCAACTGTGTCCGATAGCGGCTTCACCCGCGGATGAGCCCAATTAAACAGGGAGACCTAACAGCCATTTGATGACTGTTAGGTCTCCCTTATTCTGTAGCTTATTTGTTTGCCAAGAAAGCATCGATTTGAGTTTGTAGTTCGGTTTGGATTTTATCAATGCCCGCGGATTTCAGTTGCTTGTTCAGATCTTCAAGACCTTTGTCGATATCTTTGATTACGCCGTATTCGAGCGGAATCGCATAACGGAGCATTACGTTACCAACATTGGCAATTTCCGTTTTCACTTTGCTGTTATCAAATACAAAGGTTTCCAGCGCGTAGTGATAGACATTTGCTTCCCAGCCTTTAGCCAGATCGTTTGCTTCTTGCGGGAATGCTTCATTGTCACGGTTAAGTGGCGAGTTGAAGTTCCAGTTAGAGAAGCCAGTATAGTTCGGATTCTTTTCAAGGGCTTTATATTTGTCATCGCCAACCGCTTCGTAATGTACACCGCTAAGGCCGTACATCATCAGGTCGTGCAGTTCTTTATCATTTTGCATCAGATCGAGGAACATCAAGGAACGTTCCACATTTCTGGAAGTAGCGTGGATCGAAGTACCGTTTTGGGTGGAAATCGCCACTGATTTCTTCTTGCCTTGGTTGATGTCAGCCAATGCTACTTCATAAGGGGAATTCTCTTGGCGCATCAAAGCCATAAGTGCTCCAAGTGTTCCGTTGTTGTGCGTAATTGATGCTGTTTTGCCTGCTTTAAAATCGGCCTGATGATCATTTTTACTGTTTAGAACGTTTTTCGACCATGCATTGTTATCAGCGAGATCTTTGTAATATACGAGTAGATCTTTAAACTCTTGCGTTTCATATACGTTAAATACTTGCCCTTTTTCATCCGTCAATTTGAAAGCAAACGGAAGGTCGAGATCAAACATATTCCATTCGTTTTGTTGCTTCAGCAATACACGGTCCAAATTATGATATTTCCAGTCTCCTGTTTCCGGGGTGAACGGTGTAATTCCTTTTTCGTTTTGTGCTATGGTTTTCAAGTAAGTGGCATACGCTTCTGGGCTGTTGATCTCCGGAAGATTGTATTTCTTACGCAAATCCTCGCGGTACAAAATCAGTTTTTCAACGGATTCCCCTCTGTTTTGCGGAACCATATACAGTTTGCCGTTTACCTTAGCTTGATCCCAGCTCACATCAGACATAGCTGCTAAAGTCTGCGGCATATATTGGGTAAGCAGCTCATCGGTCAATTCCAGAAATCCGCCTTTCAGCGCCTGGTCATTGTAACCAGCCCAGTTTGCCGAATAGATGAGGTCAAAATCCTCATTAGCTGCCAGCTTCAGCGGATATTTTTGTGCCCAGTCCGACCAATCCAGAAACTCGCCCTCTACAGTAGCATTGATTTTTTCTTTCAGCTTTTTATTAATCTCAGCAAAAACGCTATCATAGTCTATCGGTTTAGGGCCAACAAAAATCATTTTCAGCTTCACTTCTTTAGAGGTATCAAGGGTGTCTGAGGTAGTTGCAGGTTCTGAGGTGTTCGTAGTGTCGCTTCCTCCCTCTGACGCATTATTTGTAGCCTGTGCAGACGTATTAGCATTGTTATTGCCACCACCACATGCACTTAGAATCATTACGAAGGTTAAAACGAGCGCTAGCATCATCAATCTATTTCTCTTCAGCATCTCAAGCCTTCCCCCTTGTGTTTAATTATATTGATAAACCGAGTTTCCCCGGGTTCATCCTTTCACAGCACCAATCGTCAAACCTTGTACAAAATACCTCTGCACGAATGGATAAGCCAGCAAAATCGGGCCAGTGGCCACAACTGTCATCGCCATTTTCAAGCTCTCGGTTGGGATCGATGTCGTTACGACTGCCCCTGCACCCATCATCGCTTTGCGCATGCCATCTATATTGCCTAGCATTTTATACAAATAATATTGGAGCGGCATCAAGTTTTCATTCGATACAAACAGCAATGCATTGTACCAGTCATTCCAGTAGGCCAGCGCTAGAAACAATCCAATGGTAGCTAACGCCGGCTTGGACAGCGGCAGGATTAGACGAGCATAGATCTTAAAGTCGCCTGCGCCGTCAATTTTTGCTGATTCTACAATTGCTTCCGGAATGCTGCCCATAAAAGACTTCATAACAATGATATAAAAGACATTGAGCATCATCGGAACCACTAAGGCCATCAGCGTATCCTTCATATGAAGGTAGTTGACCATAAGCAGATACCACGGAACCAAACCGCCGCTGAACAAAGTCGTAAAGAAAAAGAAGAATGAAAATTTATTGCGCCACTTAAAATCTTTTCGGGATAGCGCATAAGCAGTCATCGAAGTCAGAAACAAGCCAAGCACCGTGCCGAGTATAGTAACTCCTATTGTCACTATATAGGCTTGAATCATCTGTTCGGGATACTTAAACAAAATGCTGTAGGCCTCAGTTGAGAAGGCAGTCGGTATAAATTGATAACCATCCGTTAGGATTTTGGATTCTTCCGTAAAGGATGAAGATACGACAAGTATAAAAGGAAAAATACATAAAACTGAGAGAAAAATCAGGGATACATAACCAATACCTGAAAATATTTTACGATCAAGCTGCTTCATATCGTTACCTCCATTATGAAAGACTTAACTCCTGATACGATTAGAACAGAGCGCGGTCTTTGTCGTATTTACGGACAGCATAGTTCACTGACATGATCGTCGCGAAGCCAAGAACGGACTGGAAAACACCAGCTGCAGCTGACATGCCGATATCATTCGAAGTAATCAGTGACCTAAATACGAAAGTGTCGATAACGTCTGTCGAGGAGAACAACAAGCCGTTGTTGCCGATCATGTTATAGAACATCCCGAAATCACCACGGAAAATGTTCCCGACTGCCAGCAGCACCAGAATAATAATCGTTGGATACAAATTCGGAATGGTTACTTTCATAATTCGCTGAAAAATATTAGCCCCATCGATTTCGGCTGCTTCATACATTTCTGTATCTATCCCCGTAATCGCGGCCAAGTACATCACCGTTCCGTATCCGAGACTTTTCCATGCAGAAACTATAACCAGAATATACGGCCAATAGGAAGGTGTATTATAAATATCGACAGGCTGGAGTCCGATACCTCTGAGCAAAGCATTCACGGTGCCAATATCATAATTGAGCAGGTTATAAGCAATCGCTCCGACAACGACCCATGAGATAAAGTAAGGCAGGAACAACGCCGATTGTGTGATTTTGCGGAACCATTTACCACCGACCTCAAACAACATAATCGCTGCAAAAATTTGCAAACTGTTATTGACGACGATAAACGCAATGTTATATAGTGCTGTATTTCGTGTTACCCGCCAAGCATCACCTGATTCAAAGAAAAAGCGGAAGTTGTCGAGCCCGTTCCAGGCACTTCCAAAAATACCGCCCGCATAATCGTAATGCTTGAAGGCAATAATAATGCCCGCCATCGGGACATAGGCAAACAGAAGGAAAAAAGCAACCGCCGGAGCCAGCATCAGCAAGAGAACCCTATAATTCTTTAAATCGCTCCAAAATGTATGCCCTTTCATCTTTGCACCCCTCTCTTCTCTATATCTCTTATTATAAAAGGGCGAAGGCGCCTAGATAATTCAGCGAAACAACTAAACATAATACTAATTCAACGATTCGACAAAAAAAGGTTAGCCGGCAGACCAAAAACACCCGGCAGCGATTCTCCAATAACCGAAAAATCATCGCCGGGTTTTCATTTTCACCGCTTTTTTGTTAGATTTTATTTTTCTTCCGGTACTCTCCGGGCGACATGCCCATGCATTGCTTGAACTGTCTGTTGAAATAAATAATATTTTTATATCCGGCTTGTTCCGCAATCTCATACACTTTCTTAGTCGGATCTTCGAGCAGCTCACATACCCGTTTCATCCGTAATTCACTTAAAAAATCGCTGAATAAACTGTTGGTTTCAACCTTGAATAAATGACCGAGATAGTTAGGCGTAAAATCGAAATGGGCGGCCACTTCGTTCAGCGTTATTTTTTGATCTAATCTTTCTTTCACATATTCCGTGATTTCATCAATTAACTTCCGCTTTTGTCTTTGCCGTTTCAAATAAAGCAGCTCCGACAACTCAAAAAATCTTCTTCTCAGCCAAGAGAGAATATCATGCACCGTTTCAAACTGAAACAGCACAAAGGGATGATGTGAATCCCAATTCAAAATCTCGTATAGATGCTCGTTCATTTGCTGCAGATCGGCATGAAGCTTGGAGGTAATTCGAATAATGATATCGTAGATGTCATTTTTCTGGGAGAGCGGACTGTCCCCGGCAAACAGCTGCAGCAAACAATCATCAATGGTGGTAAGGTCGTAATCAAGCATCGCTTTAAGCATCCGGTCCACAATAACCTCTAAATCTGAGGCGATTTTTTCCTTCGGGCTCCATTCCGAGGCATCTTGGATGATTCTATTTTTCCCAACAATCCATTTAATACTTAAAGCAGCCTGAGCCTGCCGATAGGAATCATGCAGCTTACCCAGTTCTGTTGTGTACATCCCTCTTCCAATCGTAATTGAACAGGAAAACTCCTGATAGAATGACCGAATGAGCTCTTCCATCAAAGTGGTAAAATATTGTTCCTGAACCGCAGCAAGGATCACAAAATGATAGTCATAGGTTGTGATGACCATGCCTAAATTTTGATCTTGCGCGAACTTCCGGATAAACTGATTGGCTGTGCTGCTCCATAAACTCCGCTCTTCTTCCGTCCAAGTTTGGATTTTCCGTGCCATATCGTCGATCTCGACGATGGCAACCGCCGACGCGCCTTGTAAGTAAGACGTAAGAACGTTGTGAATATGCGTCTCTACCTGCCCCGGGGCAGTCTCATTAAACCAGCGCAGCAGCAGCTCCTGATTCACAAGCGTCAGTGTTTCCGATAAGGAAATATGCTGCTTCCTCTCCTTCTCAATCTTGGCGCAGAGTTCAGTCAGCGTCTTATTTAACTCGTCATCATCGACGGGTTTAAGCAAATAACCAGAGGCATTTAATTGAATGGCCTCTTTGGCATAGTTGAAATCCTGATGTCCGCTAATAAAAAGCAGATGGACCTCAGGGTTAATCTCCTTCGCTTTCCGGGCAAATTCCACGCCCGACATAATCGGCATGCGGATATCGGAGAGAATGATGTCAATGCGGTGCTGCTCCATCATTTTTAAAGCGGAAAAACCGCTAGTTGCCGTTCTCACGCTATGCAAAGGCAAATGATCACTGCCCGCCACCCGCCGTCTCAGCCATTCCAAATCGATCACTTCATCATCCACCAGCAGAACGTTGATCTCCATCGCCATACTATTTACTCCCCCATAACTTCCCGGATTTCCGCATTATCCACCGGTAAGATAATTTGAACGGTCGTTCCTGCCCCAAAGTAACTGCCGATATGAATGCCGAAATCATGGCCGTATCTCAGCTTGATTCGTTCCTCCACGTTTCTCAGTCCATAGCTGCTCGAATGGAATGAGCTTGAACGCATATTTCGCAGTGTCTCCGCCCGCATACCAATTCCGTTATCGATGACCTTGAGCTCGATGCGTTCACCCAGCCGTTTTCCGGTAATCCGGATCGCAATCGTCTCCCCAAACCAAGCATGCTTGAATATATTTTCTACAAATGGCTGCAAAATCAGCTTGATGATAGGAACCTGTAAAATATCAGGATCAATATCATAATAAACCTCAAACGCATCGGCATACTTTACCCTCTGAATTTCAAGGTACATCCTTACCTGCTCCAGCTCTTTTTCAAGAGAGATATAGACATGTCCTTCATTCAAGGTGAGGCGATAGAATTTAGAAAGACCTTGTACCATCTGTGTAACCTTCTCAACTTCGCCCAAATTGGCCAAGCTGCCAATGGTCGACAATGTATTGTACAAAAAATGCGGACTGATCTGAGCTTGAAGCACATCCAGTTCTGCTTGCTTTTTCTGAATCCCTTGCTCATAGACGTTCTGGATCAGGTCCTGGATACTAGTCGCCATCTGATTAAAACTATTAGCAATGTAGACAAATTCATCATTCCCGGCAAACCCAATTCTTTTATAAAAATTCCCTTCCTGAAAGGACCGGACCAAATATACGATCCGTTTAATTTTTTTGCCTGATATGCGGGCAACGAGGAAGCCGATCACCGCCATGACTAAAAAGCTGATCAAACAAACCGTGGTGATCACCTTCTGCATTCGGCTAGCATCTTTATTCAAATAGGCATGCGGCACCCGTACCTCGATAGCATAGTCAGACAACGGAATATCTTCACTAATGATCAGATAAGCGTCTTGCTTCGCATGTTCATCGACAATACCTTGTTCATAAAGCGTTAATCCACTAACCCGATCCACTAGACGAAGGTCTATGCCCTGTTCAATCGGAAAGGTATCGAAATTGCCAAAAAGCTCGTCAATTCTCGCCGTGACGCGAATATAACCAATAATCGATGGGCCTCCCTTAGAAGAAACCAGCTTGCGGAAATACGAAATATTGCTTAGTTCACTGTCGCTGTCCGCCTGAAGCCACAAGCTGTCTTTGTTATTGGCAACAATCGACTTGAACCATTCCTTATCTTCAATAACCTGATCAGAAAGAATATAATAATCGCTTCTACCGATAGGTACAGACATATCATCACCGGGGATTTCAAGCATCGTCTCATTTGCGGTATAGAGCACAAGTCTCAGATTGTTCCCATACAATTGCAGAGGGGCTTTCATATAAGGAACGATATCATCCCTCATTTTGAGCATGTTTTCCAATGCATCTCCCCTAAACTGCAGAGCATTCTGAAAATTCGTATTGAGAAACAGCGAGTTAGTCATTCGTTTGATTTCATCTGTCTGATATTCGATATTGTTCCTCGTCTGCTTCAAAGCTGTCCGGACATTCGTTTCCGCCATTTCCGTTCTGGACTCTACTAGCATCGTATAAGCTATATAACCCACCAATACATCTGTCAGCAATACTAGAATGAGGTACGGTATCATCATCTTATAGGTGAACGGAATATACTTTTTACTGAATAAAAACCTCTCCATACCCATGCTCCCTTGTATCCGAGTTAATGCTAACGTTGTTTTCATCCATTCTACAATGGAATGAAAGCGGTTACTAGATATTGTGTTTGGAAAATGGGCTTTAGAGCAACACCCTGTTTTCCAATATATTTTTCAGACTGATATGAGATTTTGAAGGTCCAAACTTTATAAGGTTGTCTTGGAATTCAGCTAACTCCTCAATCGACGCGGTTTGCACCTTTATGAGGTAATTATATTCTCCGCTAATCCGATATAAATCGGTAACTTCCATAGCATATTTGCAAAAATCCGTAATCTCTTGGCAATGTTCTGTTTTTAATAGAATAAACGTAGTTGTGCCCCGATCCAGATCTCGTAGATTAAAAGCTGTATGATACCCAGAAATGATATTCCTTTCCTCCAGCTTGATCATTCGTTCTTTAACAGAGGGTTGTGACATCGAAACCTCTTTACTGATTTGTGAAATGGACATTCGGGCATTGTACTGAAGTAATTGCATAATCTTTTTATCAATGTCATCCACAAGTTGTTCCATAGCAAGCGCCTCCTAAACTCATTTTATAAAATAAACTTATTCCACTAAAATACCTTAAATTTAATAACCATATTACTACAAAACACTTATCTTATATATATATCTCATATTTTAATACAACTATAATAAGTATATATTAAAGTTGGGAGCGATTATAAATGAGTGTAAAAGGCCTTGCACATGTAGCGATTCAAGCTAAAGACTATAAAGCAACTATTTCTTTCTATATTGACGTTTTAGGATTCAAGCTAGGTCATCATTGGAGTCTGCCATCCTTTCAGATCAAAGAAGCCTCCATGCTGATTTCGCCTGACCGCAGAACCTGTATTGAGATTTTTGATAATGATGCAGTCATCGCCGCTCAAGGAAAAAAAGCCTTGTCTGATGAAGATATAGCGCACGGAGCGTTATTACACCTTGCCTTCTATGTAGATAATGTAGAGGAGATGTATCAAAAAGCCCTTGCACATGGGGCAAAGGCTTTTATAGCACCGGACTCTCTGTCTCTGGGTGAACCGCCTCTTCTAATAAAAAACGCGATCATTCATAGTCCCAATGGAGAAGTTATCGAATTTCTTGAAGAGGTTGATTTTGATATGTCCAGCAAAGTTCATGTAGAATAAACGCTAGGGAGGGTTATGAATTATAAAACATACCATTCTCAGTAAAAAGTCGCTTTTCCTCTTAATTTTTTTGATATTTCTTATAGGAACCTACTTTTTATTCTTTGGACTTCCGTGGAAGTCTCTGGCTTTAAAAAAGCAATTTGAAGTCTATTTAGAAGATAAATATCAAATCGATTTCCAGCTGGGTAAGATGGACTTTGATTTTATACATCGCACTTATCTTTCTTATGCCCATCCAGCAAATGATCCCACTCTGATTTTTTATGTAGGTCAAGATATTGAAAGCAAGGAAATTCAGGATCTTTATCCATATGAAGTTAATAAACGAAATGCTGGGAGAAAGTAAGAGAATTGAATCCTGCTTCTAGCAGATGAAGAAGGAATGATAGTATTGATCGTGATTCAAGTCATCGCTTGGCTCATCGCCTTCGCAGCCTTGTTATCCATGGTGTCGATTGTGCTGGTGAGCTGGAGGAACGGGATATCGCCGATGCCTACGTCAAAATCTGTACGCTCGGCTGTTGCCGTTGAGGTGAATCGGATTCCGGGATATAGCAGCATTGTGGAGGCGGGATCGGGTTGGGGAACACTTGGCATGGATGTTATTCGCCAATGTCCAGGCAAAAGGCTGACAGGCATTGAAAATTCCAGTATTCCCTTGTGGACATCCCAGCTGCTTGCTAGGTTCGGCACACGTATGCTGCGAGCAGACGAAGGCCAGAATCTGCTCCACGGAAGGCTTCGTTATGTACGTGGGGATATCTATAGCAGCTCTTACGAGCATGCGGATATAGTTCTTTGTTACTTATTTCCCGGAGCGATGAAACGGCTGGGGGACAAGTTCAAGCGTGAGCTACTGCCGGGCGCAGTGGTCATTAGCATTTGTTTTGCCCTTCCAGGCATGCAGCCTGTCCGTACCATAACATGCACGGACACACTGCGTACCAAGGTATATGTATACACTTTTTAATTCAGGATTACCCCACTACTTCTCTTCTGATAAGGTGGTAATTCCTGAATTTATTTCAGTTTATCCACTTGAAGTCCCCCCCTTTCTATTAACCTCTCCATCTTTGCCAAAAACAATGAATTGCATGGATTTTATACTACTACCGAGGTAAGTGATTTGTGTAGGAGAATGAATTTTATCCTAAATATAACTTTTTGGATGTCTTCTCCATCTAATTATACAGAGGGCCCTCAAGGAGGAAAAATCATTTGCTGGAAAACGAACTGGATATCAAAAAAGCGCAGAAAGGCGACCACGAGGCGTTTACCCGTCTTTTCAGGCAACTGGAATCCCAGTTGTACAGATTAGCCAAAACCATTCTGCTAAAAGATGAAGATTGCGCGGATGCTCTTCAGGAAACAACACTGAAGGTGTATAAAGGGTTGGCCAACCTTAAACAGCCTAAGTTTTTTAAAACCTGGGTTATACGCATCCTGATTAATGAATGCAATCAGTTACTTCGTATGCGAGAACGAACTATAGCTGTGGCGGAAATTCCCGAGGAACCGGTCGTTTCCTATGTGCATTTTGAAGATTCAGGCAACGTAGACCTGCAAAGCTTCATTAATCAGTTGGACGAATCCCTGCGGCTTGCTATCGTGCTTTTTTATTATGACGATTTATCCATTAAGCAGATTGCAGATGTGCTCGACATCTCCGAGGGAGCGGTCAGGGCACGACTTCATCGCGCACGGAGATTGTTGTCCAAACAGATACATCCTGTGCGGGAGGAGGGTCTTGCTAATGAATAATAACAATTTAGAAAAGCAGATCAGGGAGCTAGGGAAAGCTAATATACAGGAGCTTCCTCCTTTACTACGATCACGGCAGGATTCGATTTATGCATCGCTGGCCACCATTGTCCAGGATCCTGTGGAAAAGGAAAAGAAAAAGCGGATATATCCAAAAATCACAGCTGCTGTGACTGCGGCGATATTGTTAAGTGTTATGCTAACGGCTATCTATCCGCCTACGTTGGCCAATGCGCTCAAGCAGCTTCCCTTGATAGGCGGTATTTTTGAACGGGCAGATGATATAGGGTTACAAGCGGCCCAGCGTCTGGGACTGACTTCCCGTCTAAACAGCAGTGATACCCATGAAGGGATCACCTTGTCTGCCGAAGAGGCTGTATTTGATGGCAGCCGGTTGGCATTCTCGGTGAAGCGTGAGGGAGAAAAACTGGAAGGTAAGCTAGCCGGAGTAACGATTGGAGCGGATGGGAAGCCTTTTTTAGCGAAAGGTGCAATAACCTCTGCAGAAGTATTGATCGACGGCGCTTCCCTGGAGCAATTTTCTGATGGTCTCTGGAAAGCTATGCCGTTTCTAAGCTGGATAGAAGGTGCGGAAAGCAACACAGCTATTTTTAGACTAGTGGATTCCTCGAATTCCGGAATCTCCAACAAACCTTTTCCTGATCGATTTGTATTGACCGTAACTCTTGGCTTAAACGGTATGGATGAACCGTTTGTTCTCCAAATTCCTGCGCGGAAGGCTACGATTAATAAAATTTCCACACCTGACATACGCGCACAAGTTGGAGGATGGAGTTTGATCCTGAAAAAGCTGGAATATAGTCCATTAACGACACGCCTGTCGCTCATGCTGGAACAGGATACAGACGAAGATCATACAGCATTGAGTTTAGTGGGCTTTGAAGTAAAGGATCAACAAGGACAGGTGCTGAAAGATATTTCACAGAAAGTCCTCTCGACTTCCAATAGGTCACTTAATGTCGATTTGCTTACTGAGCCATTTGAGAAACACCCTAATATGCTCACAATCCGTGGCTATCTTTATGAGTTTGAGAACCCACAAAGTAAGAATGGAGCATTTAAAACAGACAGTTCTGGAAACCCAGTGAAGCATTATATTGACGGTCTAGAGATAAACGTGCTAGTTAAATAAAAATTAAGGAGCTTGATAATATCATGAAAAAAATGACTAAGAAGATGTCTGTAATTTTAAGTGCTGCTGTATGCCTAGGAGCGTTGGGAATGCCAGCTTTAACCCAAGCATCCAGTGCCCAACCCGCTGTTGAAGCTTCCCTGAATACAACAAAAGTGGCCGATTCACACGATCAGCTTACTTTAAAGGGCAATGCGCAGTTTGATGGTAACTATATTAAGATCGACCTGAGCCGTGAGGGATCGCTATTTTCAGGAATGCTCGCAGGAGTAACTTTAAATGATAAAGGTGAGCCCTATCTTGCAGAAGGTACTATTGTGGGAATAGACGCTAAGCTCACTCAACCAGGAGGCATTGATTTAAAAACACCACGCTGGATCAGTGACGGTGATGCCAACAAGGCGGTTGTTGTATTGCAGACCGGATGGTTAACTGAGCAACAAAAGGCAAACCTGGCTTCCTCTGAATTGAGTATCCATGTGAAGCTTAACGGAATCGATGAACCGTATGTACTTAAATTTTCTCTCAAGCAAGCAGGATTAGTGCATAACATTCAGCTGCCTGCTATAAAGAAAGACAACCAATTTGAAATCAAAACCACCCGTGTTGCTGCGGGAGAGACTTCTGTGCGTATCGCTTTAGCGGTTAAAGGGGTTGCCACCCAAGCACAGGCTTTAGGATATGACATTTATGATAATCTGGGAAATGAATTAGAATTTATTGCAAGGGATTCTGTTGCAGCAACTCAAAATACGGTTTCTGAAGATTTATTGTTCGAAGCACCTAGCTCAGCGGCAGAATATCTGATTATCAGACCGTATCAAGCCGTATTTGAAAAAGGCAACACCGGGGCTTATAAAGTAGATGCCAAAGGCAATGTAGTTAAAAATTACAACAAGCAATTGGAGATCAAAATCCCTCTGAAGTAACTTTTAGCGCAGCAAATATAAACATATTTACTAGGAAAGGGGATTACCTCTCCGGCCGAAGGCTTGAGGTAATCCCCTTCTTTCAATGGAAAGAATGTTCCGTTTTACTGGTCATTTATAGCTAAAAAGCGGATAGTAGCTGTTGTCCCCTTACCTTCAGAACTACTATAATAAATTTCCCCGCCGTACTTTTCTACGATATTAAAGCAAATCATTAATCCTAAGCCTGTTCCATTACTTTTTAATGAATAAAAAGGAGTCCCTAGCGACTTAACCTCAGCTTCCGACATCCCGCTTCCTTCATCGATGATTGTTATCTCAATAAAATTATTGTTCCTATTCGCCATAATAGAGACAGATTTACCAACATCCGAAGCCTCTAAAGCATTTTTTATTATATTAATAAGCAGCTGCTTAAATTCAATTTTATTAATAGAGATCATGCAGTCTTCTTCTACATAGGTAACAATTTGATTATCAGATAACATTGCGTAGGAATGGAGCAATCCTGTGACACTCTCAATAACATCCTTCACATCTACTTTTTCTAGTTTTTGTTCTCCATTTGGCTTTGAAAGGGTTAGAAATTGCGAGATAATCTGTTCTACTGTGTTCAATTCATCAATCATTAATTTAAATTTTCTTTTCATAGGATCATCAAATGAAGGATCCTCATCAAAAAACTGCAAAAAACCTCTAACCACTGTCACTGGATTTCTAATTTCATGCGCAACGGCAGCTGTCAATTGTCCAACCATCTTTAAACGCTCAGATTGCTGTAATTGTTCATAATAAAGCTGCTGTTTTTTCATCCGTTTAAATGATATTTGAAAAATGAAAAATAATAACACTTGAACCGCTATTATATTAATGAAATTCCCTAGAATATCATAATGTAAATATGTATATAGATCCCCTCTATCAATCAAGAGGATATAGCCAAATGTAATTACCATCAGTATTCCATTTATAATGAAGGAAAAATAAAACAATTTTAAATCAAAAAATAGAATAGAGAGTGCAGGAATAAGACAAATGAGGATATAGGTAGTCCAAGTTTGAGGATATAAAAAGAATAGCGTATAAAAATACGCAAATCCAAATAGAATGATAATCTTTCTAAAAGTATGTGTCTCATGCTTAGGGTAAATCCATAAACAAACCGTTAGAAACGCCACACATAAAAAATGAATGATATAACCAAAATCAATTCCATCTAACTCTAGAGTAGATAGTATTAATCCAGACATCATAAGAACGATGATCATTAACATTAATATGTAATAGGTTTTTCGATTCACCCGACTGTAGAACTCTCTCATGAATTCACCACTTTTAAATTGATTGTCGAAATAAGAATTATATCAGCTGAAATAGTAATAAACAATAACTGAAAAAACCAGTAAACTCAATACCCCATTTAATTTCTGAAACTAGTAATTATTGCTATAATTAATGTATTCACTTTAGTTCTGATATCTAAAGCATTAGGATGGTGTACCCTATGGTATTTGCATTTTTATTTATATTCGCTATGTACGCGGCAACTAACTATTACATTGCGAGAAAGATTTTTAAATGGTTACAACATATATTTCCACATATAAACGGGATCATATATGGAGTCATCTACAGCTTATGTGCGTTATCAATCATTATTAATTTACTATTGTCTTCTTCAGCTATGACGACCAATTCAAATATTGTTAATTTTATTGGTCAATTCGGGGACTATTGGATGGGTATCTACTTCTATTTGTTCTTGCTTTTGATCCTTTCAGATGTAATCTTACTAATTAGTAAATGGATCAAGGTCCTCCCTTCTCCTATACCAGCACGTGTTATTTTTCATACAAGGTCCATAGTATTAATTCTAGTCATAGGATTGGTGTCCTATGGGATTTATAATGCAAATCATTTAAAAGAAGTCACCTATCCGCTCCAAATACATAAAAACACTTCATTAGATCAGTTAAATATCGTCCTGATCAGCGACTTACATTTAGGCTACGTAAATGATGTAAAGTTTATTGAAGACGTTGTTGATCGTATTAATGGACTACAGCCGGATATAGTGTTGATGACAGGAGATATATTTAATGGTAACTACTATGCGCTCTCTAACCCTTCCAAAGGAATAGAGTTATTAAGTACTATTCAGTCAACCTATGGAGTTTATGCTTGTTTAGGTAACCATGATGCAGGACGCTCATACGATGAGATCGTGAACTTTATAGATAAGAGTAATATCAAACTTCTAAATGATGAGCATGTCGTTATTGATAATCAATTCGTTGTTGTTGGCAGAAGGGATTCATCACCGATTGGTAATCAAGGGAACCCTCGAGCAATTACTTCAGAAGTGATGAGTGACATTGATACAAATATGCCCGTTATCGTAATGGATCATCAACCAACCAATAGGATTGAATACGCAGATGACGTTGATTTGATACTTAGCGGACATACGCATCAAGGACAAGTATTCCCTGCAAATCTGATCACCAATGCTATGTTTACAGTAGATTATGGCCACTATCAGAAGAATCCTAACAGCCCTCACGTCATCGTTACATCTGGTGCAGGGACTTGGGGACCGCCATTACGAATTGGCACGAATAGTGAGATAGCACAAATCAAAGTTGATTTTAAATAGACGATAATTTTAGACTGATTAAAAAACATGGAAGAATATCCCGATAGCATACACAAGTTCGAAAAAGAGCATCGACCACATTAATGAGAAAATCCACCACCGTATGCGGTGGTGGATTTCTATGTCTGCCTATCCAACTGTAATATCAGCAAGCACCCTCATCGACTAATCATGCCGGATCTCCGTGTTAGTCCGAATACCTTCGAGACGTGCTCTTGGATCAGGCGTTATTCTTTCCCTCTTTCTTCTATTTATCGAATACAAAACAAATAATAATATAAACCATAAAGGCGTCAACAATAAGGCCGGACGAGTTTCATCAGCAAATAGCATAATTATGAGTATGATTGCAAACAAAGCTAGAACAACATAATTCACAAAGGGTGTAAACGGTGCTTTGAATTTTGATTTGGCCTGCAATTCCGGCTTCGTCTTTTTATATCGCAAATGGCAAATTAGAACGACGCCCCAAACCCAGATGAAACAAATGGCACTAATTGTTGTCACGATGCCAAAAGCCGTCTCCGGAATCAGCTTACTCAACAAAGCGCCTACAGATAAGACAAGCGTGGATATGAATAAAGCATTACTTGGTACATGATTTTTATTAAGCTTTGCAAAGTTGGCTGGAGCCTGGTCATTTCTGCTTAGATTGTATAGAATCCGGCTTGTTGAGAACATCCCGCTATTACAAGCGGACGCAGCTGAAGTTAATACAACGAAGTTAATAACCCCCGCGGCAATCGGAATCCCCACTAAACTAAATGTTTTAACAAAAGGACTTTCTGCCGGGTTTAGTTCTGTCCAAGCGTTGATGCATAATAAGGCAATAATAGCACCCACGTAGAAAAATAGAATTCGTAAAGGTATTTTATTAATCGCCGATGGGATAGTTTTTTCTGGATTGGAGGTCTCTGCTGCCGATACGCCTACCAATTCCACACCCACAAAAGCAAACACAACCATTTGAAATGAAAGCAGGAACCCTGAAATCCCGTTTGGAAATACTCCCCCATGTGCCCAAATATTACTGAGCGCAACCGTTCCGGTAGTTGTTTTGAATCCAATCACCAGTAAGACTACCCCGATAGCAATCAATGCGAGAATAGTGATTACCTTAATTAAAGCAAACCAAAATTCCAATTCGCCAAAGCTTTTTACCGTTAATAAATTGAGCCCTAATAAAATAATCAAACAAATGACTGCGGGTATCCATTGCGGGATATCAAACCAATATTGTACATAGACCCCAACAGCTATAATATCGGCCATAGCCGTCATGATCCAACAAAACCAATAGGTCCATCCAGTTACAAACGCCGCCCGCGGTCCAAGATAGTCTTCGGCAATGTCTGTAAAAGATTGATAACCTGCTTTAGACAACAGAAGTTCTCCTAATGCCCTCATCACAAAAAAAATAGCGATACCCACGATTAAATAAGCAAAAATGATGGATGGTCCTGCCAGCTGTATAGCTTTACCTGATCCTAAAAATAATCCGGTACCGATGGTTCCACCAATCGCAATGAGCTGAACATGCCGATTCTCTAAATCTCTCTTTAATTCTTGTGCTGCCATTTCAAACTCCCCCTTATGTGAAAAAATGTACAAGTAAAAATGATAACAAAAAAGAGATTGGATACGCTCCAATCTCTTAGGTCTAAGAATAATAAATAAAATACATTCCTTTATTCTGACGATGATCAGAATAACAAATGAATTATCTAGTACTCTTCTGTCCTTTTGCCTGAGATTGTGAACCCTTCGGCGCCGGGGGAATCCCCCACGGTCTCTCCAGAAGCTGCTCCTGCTATAGTGTGATCCATAGCAATCATAGCTTGCGAATTATTTAATTGTTATGCCGCTAACTTCATTTTTAATATTTTTCAATACTAATCATTGTCAAATATTTTGTCAATAACATTAATTACCGCTGGATTTAAACACATAATACGGATTTTTAATAAAAATGCGAGAAATTAATAGCCTAAACGAGGGTAAAATGCTCGTTTTTAAAAGCTTCTCCTCTAATTGCGATTTACTTTAAGACCCAAAAGATTACTATTTGGAGTACGTATTTCATTTAGCTTTTGAAAGCGTTTTATTAGAGGAGTACAGGTAGCTTGTTATGCATGGCAACTAAGTGAGGGGGAATTTATTTGAGACAAAAAACAAGCAATAGGTTTATGAGCGCACTCAAAAAAGACGGGCTTCTTTATATGATGGCACTGCCCGGCATATTAGCGCTGTTGGCCTTTTCCTACTTGCCAATGGCAGGGTCGATTTTAGTGTTTAAGGAATATCGCTTTGACGGAGGTATTTTTAACAGCCCATGGGCAGATCCCATCTTTAAAAACTTTCAATTTTTCTTTAACAATTTTGATACTGCAATGCGGGCGACATTTAATACGATAATGTTCAATATTTTATTTTTTGTATTTGGCACCATCTTCGCGGTAGCGATTGCTATTATGCTCAATGAAATTTCTAGTCGCCGATTCGTCAAAGTTAATCAAAGCATTATGTTTTTTCCGTTTTTTATGTCTTGGATGGTTATTGGCTCCATTCTAAATGCAATTTTGAATAATGAAACAGGCTTTCTAAATCAGATTATTAAAAGCATCACCGGTTCAACTTATGATTTTTATGCTACGCCGTGGATTTGGATTCCGATTCTGGTCATTGTGGTGATTTGGCAAAGTACAGGTTATAACTCCATTATTTATTTTGGTGTGTTGACTGGCTTTGATTCCTCCATGTATGAAGCCGCCGAGGTAGATGGCGCCAGTAAACTTCAGCAAATTTTTAAAATTACAATTCCTATGCTTAAACCGACCATCATTATTTTGTTTCTATTATCGGTCGGCAATATGCTGCGCGGTAACCTAAATATGATTATCGGCTTGACGAATATGAACCCGATTTTGTTACCCTTCACGGATCTGATCGATGTATTTGTTTATCGCAGCGGCGTAAGAAATGGTGAGATGGCGTTTGCGTCGGCGATTTCGTTATATCAATCTGTTTTTGGCTTCTTCCTTGTTATTATCGCTAACAAGATTACAAGCTGGTACGACAAAGATTCCACATTATTTTAAGGGGGTGTCTATTTGAAACGATCAAATGCTGATAAGTTAACTAATATAGCCTTTTATGTCTGCTCAGCAATATTTGCACTATTCTGCTTGTTCCCGATTGTTTTAGCGATTTCCGGTTCACTGTCTGATGAAATGGCGATCACTATGCAAGGTTTTTCGATTATTCCACGTCATTTCTCATTGGATACTTACCGTTATGTATTTTCCAATCTTGATTTTATGATCTTAAAAGCCTACAAGATAACATTGTTTACGACAATATTTGGCACACTACTATCGGTGTCGATAACAGCATGCTTTGCCTACGTCATTTCCGTAAAAGATTTTAAGCACCGTAATAAACTGGCGTTCTTCGCTTACTTTACTCTGCTGTTTAACAGCGGTATGTTGCCGTGGTATTTAGTGACCACACAATTTTTCGGCCTGAAGGATTCGTTGGCAGCATTGATTTTGCCTTATTCAATAAATGTATTCAATATGTATCTGCTACGTAATTTCTTCAAGTCCATCCCACATGAATTGCTGGAAAGTGCACAAATTGACGGCGCTGGTCATGGGCGGATTTTTATGCAAATGATGCTGCCGTTAGCCAAACCGGGGCTTGTTACGATCTCATTATTTTATGCACTGCAATATTGGAATGACTTCTATTTACCATTAATGCTCAATAATAATCCCGAGCTATATACGATGCAATACATCTTGTACAAAATGATGGCCAATATTCAATACCTTGCAGCCAATCCAAGTGGCACCATGGCAGGCCATGTTATTCTGCCCTCGCAAACGATTAAGATGGCAATTACCTGTATTGCGATTGGTCCGATTATCTTGCTGTATCCCTTTGTACAAAAGTACTTTGTTAAGGGCGTTACTGTTGGCGCTGTAAAAGGATAATAAGAAAAAACAATAGTAGTTAGGCCTATTTGAATTTTAGTAGGCTAAATATAAATTTGGGAGAGTGTACTTATGGGCAAATCGAGAAAAGGGTTCACCTTACTGCTTGCATCTTTACTGCTGGCGGGACTTTTAAGCGGATGCGGCGGCAAGTCGCAAGGGGACGAAGCTGGTAGCAACAATAGCAATAATGGCAGTGGCGATCAGCCGACCAAAGCAACGTTAGTGCTTTACGGGGAGCAGTCAAAACGTATGGCTGATTTTGCGAAAAATGAGTTTCATGACAAGGTTCTGCAAGCGATTAACGTCGATGTAAGTATTCAATATTTACCGTGGACCGAGTATGCAACTGGTAAAACCGAGCTAATGCTATCATCCGGCGAAAAATTCGCCACATATACCGATACTGCATTTATGGCAAAATCCGTTGCCAAGGGCTATTATGCTGATTTGACTGAAGCTGCTGAAAAATATGCTGGCGATTTAAAAAAGAATACGGGCGGCGATGAAGCGTTTGACATCTGGAAGGTCAACGGAAAGCAATATGCATTACCTTTCGGCAATAAACCAAATGCTGGAGAAAATTATGTGATTATTGCACGAGAGGATCTGCTGCAAGAAGTCGGTATGACCGATTTGAAAACCGTTGAGGATGTTGAGCAATTTTACAAATTGGCAAAGCAAAAATATCCTGATATGATTGGCTCAGGACGCGGCTGGAGCTTGAATATCTTCAATGGCTCGATTAATTCAAACATTAATATTTATCAGCCGTATAGCTTTATTATGACCGATGGCAACAAGCCGGAAGATCCGACTGTCTACAGCTTTTATGAATCGGATGAATACAAACAAATGGCGGATATCGCCCGCAGATGGAATAAAGAAGGTCTTATCCCAAGCTACGCCTTGTCAAATCCTGCACAAGCAGATTCATCGTTTTTTGCAGGCAAAGCCTTATTCGGCATGGGTGCAAGCTATCGCGTATTTGAGTATATGGATGCCATACGCAAAGCTAACCCTAATGCGGTGTTCAAAAACTACTATTTAGGTGATCCTGCGAAAAAACCACTAATGTCACGCGGCACATATTCTACAGCGTTTGCAGTTGGGGCTAATGTAAAGGGTGCTGAACTTGAGGGTTACGTGAAGTTAATTAACTTACTGCAAAGCAGTCAAGAATGGACAGACTTTATTCTGTATGGCGTTGAAGGCAAAGATTATAACCTAACTGCTGATGGACAGATTGAGTTTATTAATCAAGATACATTGTTCGACACTTGGTTGCCTGATAACATTCATTTTACAAGATTTAGAGATTATATTACTGAAGAACAAATCAGTACGTATCAAAATTGGAACGAAGGCTCGATACTACAAAAAGATATTGGCTTCTCCTTCAACATGGAGCCCGTAAAAACGGAATACGCTCAAATGCAAGCCGTAGAACAAGAATATATACAACCCATATCACAAGGTTTTAAAGACTATGACTCCAATATTGACACTGCCTTGAAAAAGCTGCGTGATGCCGGTTTAGAAAAATTTATTGCTGAATATCAAAAACAATTTAGTGAGTTCATTTCCAGCAAAAAAGCAACTAATTAAGCTTATATGACTATCGGAATAGCCTGATTCATCAACTCACAATTAGGCTATTCCTTCATAATTTCATATAAGGAGGGAATGAAGCTATTGAAGCTGTTGAATCCAGGCAAACAATTTGTAAGTAAATATGCCAATAGATGGCGCAAAAGCTTTAAGTTCAAAGTCTATATGAACTTTTTATCCATTTCTATTATTACTGTAATTATTATCAATGTTGCGGCCTTCCAATATTTTAATGTTTATATGAAAAATCAAATTAATGACATGTTGCGAAATAAGCTGGAAAATATCAGTACCGTATACAACAGCAAACTAGATCAATACCGTCGCCTGACAGAGCTTATTAATAAAATGCCCAAATCTATTTCTTACATTTATGACTATGAAAACACCAGCGTATTGGACGCGATAGAGATAAGCAATAACTTACACCCGATTTTGAATGCGAACGAATCCGTCAACTCCATTTTCTTTTTTAATCAGGATGACATTATTTATGAACTGGATGACTACTATCTTAATCGAAATGAAAAACAAAATATTTTAAAGCAAGTACTGCAATCTAAGACGGATCGTTATCCTATTCCGATTACATTAGCAGATGGCAGCCAGCGACTCGTATTTTTTCAAACCTCGCGCACAGCCTTATACGGCACTAGTCAAAGTGGTATTATCATAGTCTCCAATACGGAAACATTACGTAAGAGCATTCTTTCCAGCTATGAAGATCAGTCTGACAGTATATTAATCGTAGATAATCAAACAAGCCAAATTATAACTGAACAAAATAATAATTATCCCATAGCACCAACTACACTAAATGAAATAGCGCATGCCACAGATGGCTATAACAGCTATTCATCAAAAAATAAGGGTAAAGATGAAGATATAGTAATTTCCTATGTAAATAATGGGCATGAAGGATACAGTATCGTTTCCGTCATGGATTATCAAAGCAGTATTGAACAATTACTTAAGGCTAGAAATGCGATTATTATCTTTTCCATCTTCATTATTTTCATTGCGCTATTATTAAGTTATGTGTTCACTAATAAAGTTTACAAGCCAGTTAATCATATGCTGCTCAATATTTATACAGCCTTCAGAAACTCGGAGCAGGATGATGAAGAGGAGCAAGAACATGGAAATCATTATGATGAGATACAAACAGCATCACTGACAATATCGAAAGCGCTTTCTAAAATGAGTGCCTTGGAATCACGGCACAGCAGCAATGAATTTATAGATTTTCTTCAAAAGCGTAACTATAGTCAACAAAATGCAGACCCGCAACTGCCGCGAGAACTGAAAAGCCTGCAAGAAAAGCTAGGAGATCAAGGACATTATCGCGTTATCAGTGTAGAAGTTACTGCACCTTCTGCTCTAGATCTCGATTATAATCTCTTACTTCTTTTGCAAAATGTCGGGCAACAAATATGGAGCCGGGAAATAGATTATAAAGCCTATCCGATAAGCAGCAATCAGTTCATTCTAATTGTCAGCGAAGGACGGTCGGGTATTTTACTAAACGATCTGCAAGTTGTGGCGCAATACGCTGAACAAATGATTCATAAGCTTGCCGAGAACTATAAAGTTCATATCACTATAGGCATTTCACAAATAGCATATAACTTGCAGCAATTACCGGATTCCTATGAACAAGTCCAACATTTGATAAGAAATAAATTGTTTTGCTACAAGCAGTCGTACTTTATCTTTGACACCTTTACACCAAGTAGTCTATCCAAAGGGCAAGCGAATGAGTTGACACAGAAGATTTTGGAGCTAATTAAAAGCAACCAATTGCAAACGATCCCTCTTGAAAATATAGAAGCTTTACTTGAGCTTGTGAAAAATATTGAATATGAAGCAGGTTTAAGTTATTTAGCCAATTTGCTTGCTGATGCTGCTATGCTAGCGCATAACTCCATAGTAGAAAATAAGGAATACCGTAGCATCTATCTGGATGTCTATGTGAAGCTGCAAAGCTGCAATAATATTGATGAGCTTAGTACCCTGCTAAAAACAATGCTCGACAGTGCTTGTTTAGAGTTAAGAACTTCCCGTTCATTAACGGTGCAAAACAACATTATGAAGGCGATCGAGTATATCCATGAGCATATTAACGATAATACGCTATCCATTGATGCCCTTGCTGAAAAATACAATATGAGCTCATCGTACTTTAGCAAACTGTTCAACAGCTATACGCAGAAGACCTTTCCAGATTATATAAATCAATTAAGACTGCAAAGAGCCGCAGCTCTACTGGTGGAGAAGAAAGATTTCAATATTAACGACATTGCCAGCGAAGTTGGCTTTAATAGTAGTTCTTATTTTGCTGCTGCCTTTAAGAAGAAATATGGGCTGTCACCGTCGCAATACAGGATCAATTATCTTGATGTTACTGCAGAATCAGCTGGAGAATGACACATAGAACATGGCGGCGAACCATCTCCAAAAAAACCTAAAAAGGCACCCGAAGGGGGCCTTTTAGGTTTGGAATACACGTTGTATTAGTGGCTTGTCAGCCAAGCCGCCAACTCTTCTGTCTGACTCAGAATAGCTATTGGGTCCCAGTAGCCGGAGCGATCGCTTGTCCAAAGAAATACGTGATCATTTTTGACTGCTGGCAGTGCGCCCCAGATCAGGTCGGCTTTAAGTTCATCCAGCTTTTTCGAGTCGGAGGTAAGAATAATATAGTCACCGGCATACTTTGGTAAGACCTCAGCAGAGAATGAAGCCCAGCCCGGATCGGCCATTTCGGCGGCGATATCCGCAGGAGGCTTAAATCCCAATCCATTATAGATTGGTTGTCCACCTTTGCCGAAGTCTGTTCCGACGGCCATCAAGCTGTTTTCAGACCATTCAATAATGGAAAATGTGCTATCTGCAGGCACAACCTTCAATACGCTCTCCTTGGCATTGGCCATACGGCTGTCATAGTCTGCAAGCCAGGTTTTGGCCTTATCTTCTTCACTAAGCAGCTCACCGAAATAACCCACTTCCTCATGTACCGTTTTTAAGGAAGCGTATGGAATAACGACCGTAGGTGCGATTTTTGACATCTGCTCATTTAGCTCAGGATAGAAATCATCCATAATAATCAAATCGGGATTAAGCGACAGAATTTTCTCTACATTTCCATTTCCGTCCCCTATATTCTCAACGTCTTTCAAATACTCCTGAAAATATGGATTTTTAATATGATGTTCGGAGGTTCCGATAGGTGTAATGCCAAGCGCAATTAAGCTGCCGAGATATTCACCTGCAACAATTCTTTTGGGATGAAGGGGGATCTCCACCTCACCGTTAACCGTTTTAACGATTTTGGTCTTCGGCTGCTGTGAGGCAGCATTCTCCGTAGCACCGTTTGTACCACATGCGCTCAGTACCAAAATGAAGCTTAACAGCAATACCGATGCCAGCGTAGGCCTTGAATGTTTAAACATGAATGAATCTCCCTCTTGATCAAAATGATACTGATAATCGTTATCAATATAATCAGTATAGTCAAATGATTCAAGGGCAACAATGGAGGATTCTATGTTTGTGGCAGGACTATCTTCTAGTTTGTTCTTTCTGGAATGCAATTCTCTATAGCTAATCGGGGAAACACCCTTATACTTTTTGAACAGCCTGCCCAAATAACTAGGGTCTTGATAACCGACGCCCACTGCAATTTCCTTCAGCGTAGCATCTGTTTCCAGCAGAAGTGCCACCGCTTTTTCGATGCGCACCTTAATTAAGTAATCAATCGGGCTAAGTCCAGTACGGATTTTGAAGTAGGAAGATAAATGGGTTACGCTATAGTTCAGGCTTTCCGATAATGATTCCAGCGTAATGTTATCCGTATAATGTTCATGGATAATGTCGGCAATCCGGGCGGCCAGATCACGCTTAGTCGTATTAACCCCTTGCACCGACATTTGATGAAATAGCTCATACACAAACTGATGGAGTAAAGTGCGAACATGCAACCGCGCAAGCGGCTGCGGCTTCTCCCACTCCTTAAACATCTCGCTCACTATGCGATACAGCGCTACCGAATTGTCAGGCGTCATGCTGTACGAATGATCAAAGGATTTAGCGCCCTCGTATAGCGTAGCAATCTCTAAGGGTAGTGAGGGATGCATACTCACTTTATAATAAATGCTATAGTAATCCAGCCCCTCGCTGCCTGCGTCAATGTTGAGCACAGTTCCTTTGCCTACATGAAGCACTGTAAAGCGCTGTAAACGGTGAACTTGGCTTCCCAGGTTAACTGTAGCATTACCGTGAATCGACATAAGAAACAGCCTTGAGGGGACGTAATAGGAAGGTATAGATTCGCCAGGTCTAAGGGTCATCCGACGAATATCAACTACTTTGCAATTCGCGTGATTCCATACAGCAATAAGGTCATTGATGTCCATGATTGACTAACACCTTACATGTTTTCGTTTGAAGCCGAGCTGCGATTTATCAACTGCCTTTTGAATATTAATTGAAGCATTCAAAATCTTGCTTTTTGCACTACCGGTATGGACTTCCACCGGGCCAACTTCCTTTGCAATCTCAACCGCTTTATCATGAAGCGGCAGATAGGATACGCCCACAGTGTAGATGAAATTGTTCATTGCGTATTTCGTTCGCTCAGGAGCATCATGAATCGTATTTTTAGCAAGCTCCAACATAGCGGCCAATTTTTCTGCGGAAAATTCACTGTCCGGGCGATTTCCGAGCAGCCAGCAGTAACAGTTCCAGCCCGCCGACATTTTCAGCTCTATCTCACTGGCAATCCATTTATCAGAAACCTCTTGCGCAATATCCGTCTCCGCCAACGTTACTGCCACCACAAAGTCCGATAGCATATAGAAATAAGCGCCATCAATCCACCGCTCAAAATCCGACTCGGTCATTGCTTTAGGCTCCGCGATCACCCCGGCAAAATACATAGCGTCGTAATTTCCCGTAGCATAAAGCTGCTCGGCCAAGGGTTGATTATGTTTTATTTTTCTGAAGATAGGCTTCATCTGGCCTGTGGCCACACCAAAAAGCGGTTCGTGCGCGCCATTGGATAGATATATTTTCTTGGTGCGTTCCTTGCCGAGAGCTTCAAGCTCTTGCATGACCGTTTCTAAATCCATTGTTCGCACTTCCTTTTTAGATTATTGGCTAGGGACTCAAACTTTACTTGAATATATCATAAAAGCTCTTATAAATACCTTCTTTTATACATCAAGGTAATTTGCCCCGCTATG
Source organism: Paenibacillus sp. FSL H7-0323 (assembly GCF_038002725.1). Lineage (NCBI taxonomy): Bacteria > Bacillati > Bacillota > Bacilli > Caryophanales > Paenibacillaceae > Paenibacillus > Paenibacillus sp. FSL H7-0323. The sequence continues at coordinate 4,792,566 of NZ_JBBODB010000001.1, forward strand.
TATTCAGCGCTATATTGGTTGCCATCCTTAATCCACCACATAATAATCCCCAGTAGTGAGGCTGCAATAATATCAACGGAGACTACCTCCTTAGTAAGGTCAATGTTCCTCGCGTTTCTTCGTTTTTCGACAGTACTTTTTAACAGGTTGGTCAAGTGTTTTTTGAAGCCTTTATGCTCAATCAATACAGCAAAAACTTTCCGGTATTCAAAAAAATAATTTAAAAAGGTGACCAGCTGCTCCTGTTCGTTGTTGCTCTTCATTTGTAATAGCGGTTCAACCTTCATGGACAGGTCATCGAAGATTTCATGTACGATCTGGCGCAATAAATCGTTAATATCCTCATAATGCAAATAAAACGTTGCACGATTTAGTTCCGCGCGGTTGGCGATTTTTTGGACGGTCAATTGCGAAATCTCCACATTGTCGGCCAATAATGAAAAAACGGCGTTCTTAAGCATCTTTTTTGAGCGAATAGCTCGTGGGTCAACTCTTTTATGTTCAGTCATTTCATCCCTCTATTATCGTTTAAATGGCCTTTCATCAACTAATTTGCCTATTCTGTCGATTAGTCGACATTTTCAATAAAATTGCAAATAGGAATACTATTTAAATCCTGATATGATTTATTTTATTGACACTATGTCGAAAAAGCAATGAAGAGAGGACTGCAACATGCAAGAAGACATTAAGAAAATAAATAAAGGGATCTTACTAACCATCTTAATCTTTGGTTGTTTCTTATCCACACTCAATCAGACGCTTTTAAATGTCGCCTTAAGTAGTCTGATGGATGTATTTGATGTCACGGCAACAACCGTACAATGGATTTCAACAGGATTTATGCTGATCAACGGGATTTTGATTCCGATTACGGCCTATTTAATGAAACGTTTTACAACACGGCAATTATTTATAAGTGCCATGTCATTTTTATTAATCGGTTCTATAATTTGTGCAGCAGCGCCGAGCTTTAGTCTACTCTTAATCGGACGAATGATCCAAGCTGCCGGTGCTGGCATTATAATGCCGCTCATGATGAGTGTTGTGCTGGCGATCTTCCCCGTTGAAAAACGTGGCAGCGCTATGGGACTGCTTGGACTGGCGATGATATTCGCTCCTGCTATTGGGCCAACGCTGGCGGGATTTGTTGTCGAATACCACTCTTGGCGCTGGTTATTTATCGGGCTTATTCCACTTGTCCTCATTGTTATAGCGTTGGCACTCAAGTATTTAGTGAATGTATCTGAGACGTCTAAGTCGAAGCTTGATGTCATAAGTGTTCTTTTATCAACCGTCGGATTTGGCTTAATTTTATACGGCTTCAGTAGTGCAGGCAGTAAAGGCTGGGATGATGTAATCGTGATCCTGACCTTAGGGATTGGGGTCGTGGTAACAGCCGTATTCTGTCTTCGACAAATCAAATCGGATGATCCGCTGCTAAACCTGTCGGTCTTCAAAAATAAAGTGTTTACGATGACGTCTCTTATTAACGTATTAATCACGATGATGATGTACGCAGATATGATCTTATTGCCTATTTATCTGCAGAATGGCCGCGGGTTTACAGCATTTGATGCAGGACTACTATTGTTGCCGGGCGCACTCGTAAATGCGTTCATGTCACCCGTCACCGGTAAACTATACGACCGTTTCGGTGCGAAGCCGCTGTTCATCATTGGTCTATTGTTTATTATTCCATCTATGTGGGCGGTAACAGATTTATCTGAATCAACTACGTATACGTATCTAATGATTCGTACCATTGGCCTGCGAATTGGATTAAGCTTCATTACTATGCCACTCAATACAGCCGGACTAAATGCGTTGCCCAAACAACTTGGCACTCATGGTACAGCTGTGAACAATACCGTTCGCCAAATTGCCGGGGCCATTGGTACTGCTGTCGTAATTACAATTTATACAGTGCAGGCAACAAGTCATGCAACTACAGTGATGCTGAACAATCCCTCCACTACTCCTGACATTCTTAAATCCCTTACATCAATTCTTGGGGCAAGTGACGCCTACTACTTCATGATGATTTTATCCATTGCCGCATTTGTTATAACCTTATTTATGCCCACGAAAAACAAGCTCATGATTGAAAAGAAAGCAAACCTAGTTAGCAAGGAAGAACCTCAGTTGTAACTAGTAATTGCAGAGTAAATGAAGAAAAGCCATTCCTTAGCGGAGTGGCTTTTGTTATGAATGGCTTGCTTTGGATCATTGGAGCACGTATTCCTACGAGCATCAATATTTTCTTATCCATATCAGTATCCCCCTCTCCGTATCAAATGTGTAGACTCTATTATAAAAACGGAAAAATATTTAAACTTTACACATAAGTTAATATATGGTATTTTAATAGTGTTTTTAAAAGGAATATTAATCCATAATAAGGAGCTGATTCCATTCATGAAATTATCTTTAAAAAAGAGATTGATGCTTGTTGGAACCTTTGTTTCAGTCTTTCTTTTTTCTTTTGTTTCCCAAGCATATGCGACTAATTTAATTGGCTACCCTACAGCTACACAAGCTAAGAATAATTGGTGCTGGGCTGCGACTAGCGTTACCATACTTCAATATTACGGAATCTCTGTAAGCCAATGTTCTTTTTATGATCATGTGAAGGGAACCTCCGGCTGTACAACAGACGAGAGTGAATCTTATGGAACTGTTCAAGAAGGCATTCATGATTATGGTGTCTCCAGTTGGAATCATACAGGAGCACTATCTTACAGCGATGTAAAAAACCAGATTGATAACGTTGGCAGTCCTATATATGTAAGCTGGAAATGGAATAGTGCTACCGGTGGCGGGCACGCAGTAGTTATCTATGGGTACGACACATATAGTGGAAATGATTGGATTCAACACATGAACCCGAGTGGGGGCACAAAAACCTCCATGTTATACACCAACGTTAAAGGTGGCTCCAGCTACGATAGAACCTGGAGATGGGGACTTCATGGCTTCAACAAATATATTTAAGGAGGGCTTCCCATTAAGAAAACGCTGCTGTTAACTGTAACTTCATTCGTTTTATTTCTGACTTTTTTCTCACCTGTATGGGCTCAGACCGTAACTGAAGATGTTGTTTCTTTTGCAAATACAGAAGGATTAACATTGATTAAAGAAGGGCTATCTAAAGATCCTGAAGGGTATGGTTACAACAATGAAGCAGAGATTAGTGAAATTACCGTAGGTCAAGGAATGCAGATTCATTTTATTGATGGCGCTAAGCTTAGGGCGGCTTCCGATAGTCTGATTGAAACGGTCACACCCCAAGACAACTGGGAGTTTCTTATTTTATCGGGCGGAATACCCAAATCTAAAATGATCATTCAAAAGGATTCAAACGGGTCCTATCAAGTTACTGAGTTTGGAGGAAATCCTAATACTTTGGCCTATGCTATTCATTCACTAGAAGCTGAGGGTGAAGTGAGTGAGCCTACACTTATCCGTGAGCGGGACGAATATATAGCTGCCTTCAAGAAAGACAATCAGGAACTAATCATCGCCCCACAACAAGCCTCATCAGCAGAAACAAAAGGACTAAGCAATATTTCGGAGCCTCAAGCACCCGGGCATTTAATTGATGTGTTACAAACGATGCAGAACGATTCTTCCGATGACGAGCAGGATGGGTCGGGAACCATTGCTTCCGCATATTATGCGGACGATAATAATCATCTAACAAGGTCTATCACCATTAGCGCCATTATTGCTCTAGTAGCGGTATTTGTGTTCTGGGCCTATCTCAGAAGACGTACACAACCTAAATAAATGTAAAAATAAGTAGGCCGCCCTCCTTCATTGGATTGCGGCCTACTTTGATAGATAGTACCTCTAAAAAGCCTCCCTCTCCCCATATGATTAGGACATAAAGGCTGCCAAAGACCTCGTTAGCATAACACCATTTGTAATGGTATCTTGCGGCTAAACATCTCGTCCAGTACCCATGCCCCTTTTATACATTTTTTCTGCTTCAATAGGACTTTCTTTTGCCGTGATATGATACGGAATTACCCGATAAACTTGAACCGGACCGCCAAATACAGCCGATCTATACTTTTCCACATGCTGCTTGGACAAGGGGCGATTATAATAACCCGGTACGTATTTATTGATCAATTCCTGAAGTATGTGTGTGGCTTCATCCAAATCTGAAATCGGTTCTGCTTGTCCAAAAATCATTACGCTCATATAAGCTGTATCCGTTTTGGCTGGTACCGGATCTGTAATAGTTCCGTATTCCTCACATACCGTAAAACATACCTCCGGATTATCACGCATGACCTGATTACGTCTTCCATCTCCAGCCCCATGAATATACAGTTTCCCTTCAGTCCATACATAATTAAGTGGCACAACATAAGGGAGGTTCCCATCAACCAACCCCAGATAACCTAATCTCGTTTGGTGAAGGAACCTTTCAATCTTCTCTTGATCTAGGCATTCCCTGGTCTTGTAACGAACCGAATTCATATCGAATCTCTCCTTTTATTTAAATTGCGGATACCTGCGTTGTTACGGTAGTATATCAATGAATGGATTGCATTAAAATATCCATAATTCGCTGTTTAGAGCAATCCATAATCAGCTTTTTATGATTGGAGTTTCTATTTGGAGGTATGTACGATGATGAAAGTAATTCGTAATGATAAGAGACCGATCTGGCAGCAATTGCTTGATCAAGCGATCCATAATATTACTAGTGGAGTCTGGGCACCAGGAGAACTACTGATTCCTACCCGCGAACTTGCGCACATCGTAGGTGTCTCCCGCTCAACTATACAGATCGTCTATGAGGAATTGTTAAGTCGGGGTTATACAGTTACCTCCCGCCGGGGAGGGACGCGAGTTAGTACATGGAAGCAAGTCGCTATATCAACGAAGGAAATAGAAACAGAGGGCCCCACACCTCCTTCACTCTCCTTGCTAGACTCAGCTGTTGATCAATTACATGACTGGTTCAGAGGTAAAGAGCCGCTAGAAGTGGATATTGATTTCAGTCCCCATGAACCCTATTTGGACGAACAATTCCAAAAAAACTGGCGGCAATCGCTGCTCCAGGCATCCGCTGAAATGGATTTATCAAGCTGGGCTTACGGTAACTGCTACGGGTACACACCATTACGTGAGCAAATACAGCGTTATTTATCACTTGAACGGGGCATACATGTCCAAACCAATCAGATTCTGTTGACCTCAGGAGCTCAGCATAGTATTGACTTAATCGCACAGTCACTTTTAGCTGATGGGGACACTGTCTCAGTAGAAGATCCAGGTTTCCCAGCTGCTTGGATGGCAATGAAATACCGCCGTATGAATGTGGTACCCGTTCCTGTTGATGAGTATGGTCTAGTGGTTGAGCATATTCACCCGCAATCCAAGCTGGTCTTTGCCACCCCTTCCCACCAGTGCGCAGTAGGGGTCGTTATGTCGGAGCCCCGCCGGCAACAATTGCTGCATAAGGCCGTTCAAGAACGATTTTGGATCATTGAAGACGATTATGATAGTGAATTTCGATATCGCGGGGAGCCGCTGCCAACGCTGTTTAGTCAGGCATCTAATAATACTTTGTATCTCATGAGTTTCTCTAAAATGATTGCACCAGGCATTCGTATTTCGGCTATTGTTGGATCAGTCGAGGCAATTGCTCAACTAGCGAAGGTGCAGGAGCTGACTTACCGTCATCTTCCGATTATGGATCAGCTAACACTAACCCACTTCATTAAAAATGGTCATTTTATGCGCCATATGCGAAGAGTCAGAAACGTATACCGGCGAAGACACGAGGTCATGGCAAAAGCTATTATGGCTACCGGTTTAGGGGAGCGCTTCACGCTCAGTGGAGTAGAAACTGGATTACATATGTTATTAGAAGCTGAGGAAACATTCGACGAAGAAGCTGTGACAAAGTTAGCCCTACAACATGGAATACGTGTGTACCCTCTTGGACCCTATTGTTTGGATAGCAAAAGAAAAGGATGGGTATTGGGGTTTGCAAAAGTAAATGAGGCAGCGATTGAGCAGGGCATTCATCGTCTTGCGGAGCTGATCCTATAAAATCATCTCCGCAGCACTCACAAAATTTGTTAAACAGTCCATAGACTATTTTAGATCTATGAAACCCTTGCTTCCGCGTATTATCCGGACGATAATAATCACCTAACAAGGTCTATTACCATTAGCGCCATTATTGCTCTAGCAGCGGTATTTATGATCTGGGCCTATCTCAGAAGACGTAAGCAACCTAAGTAAATGTAAAAAGAAATAGGCCGCTCTTTTCATGGAGTGCGGCCTATTTTTCTCTCATCTACGGCTCCCGAGAAATATTCAAACACTGCACTCTAATACTATTAAAAACTTACCAAGAAACTACTAAAAGGCATGTTGATTACTACTTCCGGAGACTATTTTTTATATGAGAAATCAATCCTGGATTGGCTCAAACAGGCAATGTAGTATTTGAAATCCCAGAAGATATGACTGGCTTTCTTTTGAATGTCCAAACTGGGTTCTGGGGAACCGAACAAGGACAGATTGAATTGAAATAATACTATATGGATCGTAAACCACCCAACTGGATATTTAAAAATCAATGCAAAAGGCACTACCTTGAGGCAGTACCTTTTGCATTGTTAAGTGAAGAGATATCCAATTTAGGGGGGGAATACTCCACATCGACCCAATCAGGTCGTACATTACATAGCTTTTTCAGCCAGATCGTTAACTAAATTTCTCATCCACTTACGGGAGTAAATCCGGGCGTAGCCGAAGCCAAAGCGGACAACCTCCTCCAGCGAGATGACGAGATACACAAGGTAGACAGGTTGCTTCCAAATGTATGACAGCAACAGCCCGGATGGGACACCTATCAGCCACGTTGCGGTAGACTCCATGCCGAATACGAACTTGCTGTCTCCTCCGCTGTTTAGAATACCGCCGGCTATAATCATATTGGATACTTTGACCCAAAGAAATCCAGCAAACACGATAACGATATACATGCTCATTTGCTTAGCATCCTCGGAGATATTGAACGCAGAGACATACAGCTTCGAGCCTGCCGCAATGATAATCCCGACAATCAGAGAGATAATGATGCCTAGGCGAATGAACCTTTTCGCATGATCGAGTGCGATATCAGATTCATTCGCACCCAAACGGTTGCCAACCATTACCCCTGCTGCACTAGCCAGACCCGATAATAAACCGATGCAAAGACCCTGAAGTGGGAAGGTAATGGTCATTGCAGTCATTTCCATCGTCCCCATACGGCTATAAATGACCGCATATGCCGTTTCACCCAATACCCAGATCAATTCAGTCAGTAGCAGCGGATAGGTCGTTCCAAAAAACTTGCGAATGAGCGGTTTAGGAACGCTGAATAAGTTCTTTAACCCGACAGCTCCCGGTAAACGAT